>NZ_CP089226.1:0-4800000 GCF_021183565.1 Nocardia yamanashiensis | reverse complement strand
GATTCGTCTCACCCAGGGTCAGCCACAACTGCTCCAGCCCCAAATGGATCTGCTGCTGGTCGAATTCGGCCCGCACCTTCTCCAGCAGCCCGCCCGCGCGATCCAGCAGCGCCTGATCGTCGGCGGTGAACGCGCCCGGCGTCGGCAGCACCCCGCCGAAATCACGCCCGACCATCTTCAGGCAGCGCTGCGCCAGATTGCCGTACTCGTTGGCCAGATCCGAATTGATCCGCCCCACAATGCCTTCGTGGCTGTAGGACCCGTCCTGCCCGTAGGAGATCTCGCGCAGCAGGAAGAACCGCACCGCGTCCAGCCCGTAGGTGTCCACCAGCTCCATCGGGTCGACGACATTGCCGACCGACTTCGACATCTTCTCGCCCTTGTTGTAGAGGAACCCGTGCACGAAAACGCGCTTGGGCAGCTCGATTCCGGCCGACATCAGGAACGCCGGCCAGTAGACGGTGTGGAAGCGGGTGATGTCCTTGCCGATGATGTGCAGATCGGCTGGCCAGAACTTGCGGAACTGCTCGGACTCGACGTCCGGGAAACCCGCGCCGGTCAGGTAGTTGGTGAGCGCGTCCACCCACACGTACATGACGTGCGCCGGATCACCCGGCACCGGCACGCCCCAGTCGAACGTGGTGCGGGAGATGGACAGATCCTTCAGCCCCGCCTTCACATACGAGACGATCTCGTTGCGGCGGGTGCCGGGCGCGATGAATTCCGGATGCGTCTCGTACAGCTCCAGCAGCTTGTCCTGATAGTTGGACAGCCGGAAGAAGTAGTTCGACTCCTCGGTCCACTCCACCGGGGTCTTGGTGTCGGTGGAGATGCGGGTGCCGTCCTCGAGGACGGTGGTCTCCTCGTCGGTGTAGAACGCCTCGTCGCGCACCGAATACCAGCCCGCGTAGGTGTCGAGGTAGATGTCCCCGTTGGCGGCCATCTTCTCCCAGATGGCGATGGCCGCGGCGTGATGGTCGGCGTCGGTGGTGCGGATGAACCGGTCGAAGGAGACGTCGAGGGCCTGGTCCATGCGCTCGAACACATCCGAGTTGCCGGAGACGTACTCCCGCTCCGGCTTGCCCGCGGCCTTGGCGGCCTGCTGCACCTTCTGGCCGTGCTCGTCGGTGCCGGTCATGAAGAACACGTCGAACCCGTCCAGCCGCTTGAAGCGGGCCAGGGCATCGGTGGAGATGTACTCATAGGCGTGCCCGATGTGGGGCGCGCCGTTCGGGTACGCGATAGCCGTGGTGAGGTAGAAGGCGGGGCGTTCGGATGCGCTCATGGTGCTGTCTACTCTAAACGGCGTGTCCGCAAAGAGCAGCCGCCGACCTGCGCCCGAACCGCCCGAGCCGCTGTCGCCGCTCATCGACGCCCACACCCATATCGACGCGTGCGGCGCGACCACGCCGGAAGCGGTTGCCGCCCTGGTCGATCGGGCCCGCGCGGTGGGCGTGCGGGAGATCGTCACCGTGGCCGACGATCTGGAAGCCGCCCGGTTCGCGGTGCGCGCCGCCCATTGGGACGACCGGGTGTACGCGGCGGTGGCGCTGCATCCCACCCGCGCCAACGCGCTCGACGAAGCCGCCAAGATCGAACTGGAACAGCTCGCCGCGGACCCGCGCGTGGTCGCGGTCGGCGAGACCGGGCTCGACTACTACTGGCCCGGCAAGCTCGACGGCTGCGCGGATATCGAGACCCAGGTGGAGGGTTTCCGCTGGCACATCGATCTCGCCAAGCGTCTCGGCAAACCGCTCATGATCCACAACCGGGAGGCCGATCACGATCTGCTGGCGGTGCTGCTGGATGAGGGCGCGCCGGAAGAGGTGATCTTCCATTGCTTCTCGTCGGACGCGAACATGGCCCTCGCCTGCGTGGAGCAGGGGTATGTGCTGAGTTTCTCCGGCACGGTGAGTTTCAAGAATGCCCACGAATTGCGGGAAGCCGCGAAACTCGTTCCCGACGATCACATTCTGGTCGAAACGGACGCGCCGTTCCTGACCCCGCATCCGTTCCGGGGTGCGCAGAACGAGTCGTACGTGTTGCCGTACACGGTGCGGGCGCTGGCGGAGTTGCGCGAACAGGATCCGGCGCAGCTCGCCAAGATCACCACCGCCAATGCGCGCAGGGTCTACGGCATCTAGCGCGCCGCCCGGCGGAATACGGCCGCTCGCAGCTTTTTTCGCGTTTCGTATCTTCGGTGCGAAACGCCCTGCCCGATTAGCGCCGTGTGGGATAGCTCACTATGCTGTGTCGCGATCGTGATTTGCCTGCTGAGCGATATCTTCTCGTGATCTTGGATTTCGCTGGTCGGCGCGGATCGGTTGTCAATCGCCAAAGCCGTCGTTATCGTACTGTGACCATGCCGGGATTTCCGATGAACGCACTGACGAAGATCAACTCGTCGCGATCGCCGCTCCTGTACGGAGCCATCGCGGCGATGCTCGTCACGCTCACC
This sequence comes from Nocardia yamanashiensis, assembly GCF_021183565.1. Classification (NCBI taxonomy): domain Bacteria; kingdom Bacillati; phylum Actinomycetota; class Actinomycetes; order Mycobacteriales; family Nocardiaceae; genus Nocardia; species Nocardia yamanashiensis. The sequence continues at coordinate 4,797,542 of NZ_CP089226.1, read as the reverse complement.
GTGGGCGCGGGCCTGGCCATCATGAACAAGAAGACCGTCACGGTCGTGGTGGACGGTCAGCGGGTCGTGCAGCACACCATGTTCGGTGACGTGCGCGGCGTGCTCAAGGACGCCGGGTTCGGCATCTCCGAACGCGACGACGTATCCCCTTCGGCCGCTTCGAAAGTCGCGGACGGGTCCACCATCACGCTGAACCGGGCCCGCGAGGTCGCGCTCATCGTGGACGGATCGCCCTCCAAGGCGTGGACCACCGCGCTCACCGTGGCCGAGGCCGTGGTGAAACTGAACCTGCCCGGTGACGTATTCACCTCGCCCGCCCGGCCCACGCCGCTGCCCCTGGAAGGCGCGCAGCTGCTGATCACCAATCCGCGCACGGTCGAGCTGGCCGACAACGGCGGCGCGCATTCGCTGGTGCGGCTGGCCGCGCCGACCGTCGGGCAGCTGCTGGAGCTGCAGGGCCGGCCGCTGATCAATCAGGACTTCGTGGAGCCGTCGGCCGATACCGCGCTGCGTGACGGCATGAAGATCACCGTCACCCGCAAGATCGTGCAGAACCGCACCGAGCGGGTGCCGCTGGAACCGACCGAGAACATCATCGAGGACCCGACGCTCAATATGAGCCGGACCGTGGTGGAGAACCCCGGGATTCCGGGCGTGCAGGACGTGACCTTCGCGGTGTCCATCGTGAACGGCAAAGAGGCGGGCAAGGATCCGGTGAAGGCCACCGTGGTCACCCCGGCCGCGCCCAAGACCATTCGCAAGGGCGCCAAGCCCGGGACCGAGGTGCCGGAAGTGCGCGACGGGACCACCTGGGACGCGCTGGCCAAGTGCGAATCGAACGGCAACTGGGCCATCAATACCGGCAACGGGTACTACGGCGGGATCCAGTTCGACCAGTCCACCTGGGAGCGTCAGGGCGGGACGCGGTACGCGCCGCGCGCCGATCTCGCCACCCGGGAAGAGCAGATCGCCATCGCCGAGGTGACGCGGGCGCGGCAGGGGTGGGGCGCCTGGCCCGCCTGCACCAGCCGGCTCGGTATCAGCTGAAACGAGAAGGGGGCGTGGGGTTCAACCCCACGCCCCCTCTTCTTCTCGACTACATCAGTGCTCCGCCGTCGATGCGGAGTTCGGTGCCGGTCATGTAGCGGCCGTCGTCCGAGGCCACCATGGCCACCACGCCCGCGATGTCCTCGGGCTTGCCCAGCGTGCCGCCCTCCAGCCAGCCGGGGAGCCGGGCCATCAGGCTCCAATCGGCATCGGCCGGAAGATCGAGGCCCGCGGTCAGGCTGGTGCCGATACCGCCCGGCACGATGTTCACCGCGCGCAGGCCCTTCTTCACGTATTCGAGGGCGATGGTGTGGGTCAGGGCGTTGATACCGGCCTTGGACGCGGTGTAGGCCGCCATGTACGGCGCCGCGCCGAATGCCGACGTGGAGGAGAAGTTCACGATCACCCCGCCGTGCGGCGAATCGAGCAATCGCGGAATGCCCGCCTGCACCATGAGGAAGGTTCCGGTGAGGTTCACCGCGAGCACCTTGTTCCAGGTCTCCAGGGGCAATTCGTGGGTGTGCCCGGCGCGCATGATGCCCGCCGCGTTCACGAGAACGTCCAAACCGCCGAGGAATTCGAAGGCCGTCGCGGTGGCGGCGGCCACCGATTCCGGATCGGCCACGTCCAGGACGACCGTCTTCAATTTATCCCGCTGGTCCGCCGGCACCGCTTCCACCGTTGCGGCCAGGCCGTTTTCGCTCACATCCGCCGCCACCAGCTGCGCGCCCTCGGCCAGCAGGCGCAGGGCGATGCCCTGGCCGATGCCGGACCCGGCTCCGGTGACGAGTACCCGACGTCCATCAAATCTGCTCGACATGGCGAGAAATTAGAACAAGTTTCAGGTGGCGTCAATGCTTGCGGGGAAAGCGAATTGCCAGAGAGTTTTTAAACTGGTCCGTTGTTCAAATCGTTTAGGCTCGATCGGGTTTGTTGATCATGGGTCGGGGCTGATGGAGGGTTTCATGCGGTTGTTCGGTTGGCGGACGCGGATTTTCACCGCGGCCGTGGCGTCCACGGGTGCGTTGCTGGTGCTGCCGGGCGTACCGGCACAGGCGGCCGCACCGGGCAGCGTGATCGAAACCGTCGCCGCGCCGGACGGCTTCCGCGGACTCGCCAACGGCACCATCGTCGACTACTGGACCACCCGGTCGAACGGGGAAGCGGTGCAGGCCAGCGGCGCGCTCTTCGTCCCCGACGGTCCGGCGCCGGCGGGCGGGTGGCCGATCATGGCCTACGACCACGGCACCTCCGGGATGGGTCCCGGATGCGGCGGGCAGACCAGCACCAAATTCAGCCGGCCCATCGAGGATCGGGTCATCCAGTACTTCGTGAACAAGGGCTTCGCCGTCGTCGCGCCGGACTATGTCGGGCTGGGTCGGTTCGAGACCGGGCCGCACCCGTACCTGGAGATCCGGACCGAGGCCACCGCCACCATCGACCTGGTGAAGGCGGCGCGCAGCAGCGACTCGCGGCTCTCGCGCACCTGGGCCGCCATCGGGTTCTCGCAGGGCGGTCACGCCGCGCTCGGCGCGGGCCACCTGCAGCGCACCGAAGCCCCGGACCTGGACTTCCGCGGCGTCATCGCCTCCGACCCGGCCTCCGATATCGAGAAGGTCGCGCCCTTCGTCGGGCCGTACGTCCCGGCGATTCCGGGCGATGCCGGTACGGCCGTCAACGGATTCGTGGTCAGCATCATGGCCGGGTTGCGCGCCACCCATCCGGAGCTGGACTTCGACAGCTACCTGACGCCGGTCGGACAGCAGACCCTGGATCGGATCTCGGGGCTGTGCTTCCGCGACATCATGAGCTCGGTGCAGGGTATGAGCCTCGGCGAGCTGGTGAACAAGCCGTTGAACGACGAGCGCTTCCGGACTGCCATCGATTCGTACATGACCGTGCCGACCAGCGGTTACGACGCGCCGATCCTGTTGCTGCTGAACACCAATGACATCACCGTGCCCTCGCCGCTGCACGCCGCGCTGGCCGCGCAGTTCGCCGCCAACGGGGTGGATTTCCAGACCGTCGTCGGCACCGGTTCGCACACCCAGCTGAACCCGCAGATGTGGGATGCCATCGGGGCGTTCAGCGATCGGATCCTGGCTACCCCGGCGGTTTCCTGAGATCGGCTTGACCAGCAAGGCAATTCATCGGCAAACTCCCGATTCGTTAAGCTCTGAACTGATCTGACGGATGCTGCGGGCGGGGCTGATGGAGGAATTGTCTTGTTCACCAGTGGTTTTGTGAAAAGTTCGATGGCTGCGGCGGTCGCGGCCGGGGTGTTGTTCACGCTGCCCGCGACGGTCGCGCAGGCCGATCCGGCGGGAAGCCTGATTTCGGCAACCGCACAGCCGTCGAGCTTTCACGACATTCCCAATGGGTCGGTGGTGACGTACTGGACGACCCGGTCCAATGGCGAGCCGGTGCGGGCCAGCGGGGCGCTCTTCCTGCCCGAGGGGCAGGCGCCGGCGGGCGGCTGGCCGATCATGGCCTACGACCACGGCACCACCGGGCTCGGCGCCGGATGCGGTGGGCAATCCGATCCCGCCACCGCGCCCTGGCCCACCGAACGTGCCAACGAAGACGAGATCATGCGGTACTTCGTGAGCCGTGGCTTCGCGGTCGTCGCGCCCGACTATCTGGGGCTGGGGCTGTTCGAGACCGGGCCGCATCCGTATCTGGAACTGCGCAGCGAGGCGACCGCCACCATCGATCTGGTGCGGGCGGCGCGGGCGGCCGAGCCGGCGCTGTCGCGGACCTGGGCCGTCACCGGGGCCTCGCAGGGCGGGCAGGCGGCGCTCGGCACCTCGAACCTGCAGGTGAGCGCCGCGCCGGAGCTGGACTTCCGGGGCACCATCGCCATCGATCCGGCGTCGGATGTGGAGAAGTTCCTGCCCGTGGCCGGGCCGTGGGTGCCGGCGCTGCCGGGCGAATCCGGTTCCGGGATAGACGGATTCATCGCCGGGATCCTGGCCGGCCTGCGGGCCGCGCGGCCGGACGCGCAGGTGGACAGCTACCTGACCGATACCGGGCGGCAGCTGCTGGACAGCATCGGGGACGTGTGCCAGCCGGAGATCACCCGGCGCATGCAGGCCGCGTCGATCGGCGCACTGCTGTCGCGGCCGCTGTCGCAAGGACCGCTGCCCGCGGTGCTGAACGATTACATGGCGGTGCCGGTGCGCGGCTATGACCAGCCGATTCTGCTGCTGGCCAATGCCACCGACACCACCGTCCCGTCGCCGCTGCACGCACTGCTCGCCACCCAGTTCGCGGCCAACGGCGTGGACTTCTCGACCGTGGTCGGCACCGGCAAGCACTGCCAGTTGAATCCGGCGATGTGGGCGGCCATCGACGCCTTCACCACGCGTGTCCTCGCCACCCCGACCGTGTCCTGAGCTGGCGGGTTGATAGGTTTACCGGAATGTCCGAACCCGAGAACGCCGGCCGCGGGAAAGCCGCTCTGCTCGGCCCCGCCGAAGTCCGCGAGCTGGCCGAGCGATTCGGCGTCCGCCCGACCAAGCAGCTCGGGCAGAACTTCGTGCACGATGCCAACACCATGCGCCGGATCGTGGCGACCGCCGGGGTCGGGCGTGACGATGTGGTGCTCGAGGTCGGGCCGGGGCTGGGTTCGCTGACCCTGGCCGCACTCGACGTGGCCGATCGGGTGATCGCCGTGGAGATCGATCCGACCCTGGCGAAGCATCTGCCGAAAACGGTCCGCGATCGCGCGCCCGAGCTGGCCGACCGGCTGACGGTGGTCGGCATGGACGCCATGAAGGTGACCCGCGCCGACCTGCCCGCCGAGCCCACCGCGCTGGTCGCGAACCTGCCCTACAACGTGGCGGTCCCCGTCCTGCTCCACCTGCTGGCCGAATTGCCCAGTATCCGAACGACTCTGGTGATGGTGCAGCTGGAAGTGGCCGACCGCCTCGCCGCCACCCCCGGCGGCCGCATCTACGGCGTCCCCAGTGTGAAGGCCGGTTTCTTCGGCACCGTCCGCCGCGCCGGCACCGTCGGCCGCCAGATCTTCTGGCCCGTACCGCAAGTCGAATCCGGGCTCGTCCGCATCGACCGCTTCGAGGATTCCCCCTGGCCGCAGGACGAGGAGTTCCGCCGCAAGGTGTATGCCGTCGTGGACGCCGCCTTCGCGCAGCGCCGCAAAACCCTCCGCGCCGCCCTCGCGGGCTGGGCCGGTTCCCCCGCCGAAGCCGAAAAGCGACTCACCGCAGCGGGAATCGCCCCGACCGCCCGCGGTGAAACCCTCGACACCGCCGCTTTCGTCCGGCTCGCCGCACAGAACTGAGCGAGCCGGACCCACCGGCGTCAGAGCGAAACGCTCAACCCTTCGATCACGGTCGCCGCGTCCGCCCCGTCGTGATCATCCCGAATGGTGACGGTCAGCTGCACCAAGAACTGGTCATCCCCGTTCTCCACCACCACATACCGGTGATACGTCCACAACTGGAACGGCTCGACCTTGTAGCTCCCCGTGATCCCCGCCGACGGGAAACCCCCGAAGTCCGCGACATCGGTCTCACTGTCCCGCCACTCCGGCAGCCGCCGCGCATCCCCGAACGCGTAACTCAACAGCTCCTTCGCATCCACGGCCTGCGAGAACTTCACCACCAGCACGACCGCGTTATCGGCCCACCCGCCCTCGGGCGCCTGCGTCCACACCCCGTAGGCCCCCGGGAACAACTGCGCCGGCACCTGCTGCCACCCCGCCGGCACCGCGATGGTCACCACCGGCGCCCCGGGCGTCCCCGCCGCCACCGGCGCGGCCTCCACCCCGGCCCCGGCCAGATACTCGGCAATGCTCGGATGCGCATCGGCCGGATTGACAGACGTCATCAGCTTTCCTCCTCAGGCAGCGGTCGGCCATCCCGTACCAGGACGGCGGGGTGAACCCTACCGCCGCGCCCCCGCACCAGGGCGCTCAGGACAGCTCGAACGGGCGATAGGACTCGGCTGCCGGATCGGTAATGGTGAGGCCGTCGCAGATTTCCTGCACGGCAGCGTTCGCCCGCTCGGCGCGCACCGTCACGGTGAGCTGGACCAAGTACTGCGTTGCGCCGAACTCGCACAGCACATATCGGGTGTGCGCCCACAGCATGAGCTCGTCCACCGTGTAGGTGCCGGTGATCGCCGCCGACGGAAATCCCCGATACGGATCGCTGCCGGTTCGAATATCGGCCCAGCCGGGTAGCTTTTGCGAATCGGTGAAGGCGCTACCGGCAATGTTCGACCAGTCCACTCCGGTCGACAGGCCGCCCACGAGAAGAACCGCATTGTCGGCCCACGGCACCGCGTCTGCCGGCGGTTGCGCCCAGACCCGGTAGGCGCCCGGCACGAGAGAGGGCTCGAGGGGTAACCACTCGTCCGGTATCGGGACCGAAACCTCCGGCGCTCCAACCGAATCGGGATGGATCGGAGTGAGGACGACGCCCGCGGCAGTGAGCTGCTCGGCGAGGGTCTGCGGCGTTCCGGCCGTGGTCATCGGTCCGCGCCCGCCGTGGCGAACCAGTCGGCCGCGTCGGGCCGGGCGAGAAGCTGCCGAGATTCGGGATGGGAATGCAGGAAGCGCAGCACGGCCAGCGCCGTATTGGGCTCACCCGTCATCAGGTACACGGGGATTCCGAATGCGCCTGATTCGTCGAACAGCTTGTGGGGCACCACAATCGGTGTGTCGCCGATGCCCAACGCGATCAACGGCATCGAACCGGACTGTGCGGACGGCCGGACCTGAGACGGCGTGATCGACTCGATGTCGTCCCACGCGACCAACTGTTCCTTCACGGCTTGCCACGGCAGTGGAACGCGGCGCAGGATCCCGGCCGGATACACCGTCACCGAGACCTTCCAGCGCAGCACCACCGCCAGCAGCACCAGTACGAGCGCGCTGCCGAGACCGAAGATCAAAGCGAAGGTCGCGCCGGTCGAATTGTCCTTGGACAGCGGGAGCAGCACGCTGCCCTGTCCTACCCGCCAACCGAGCCAGGCGGCGAACCCGTACAGCGCACAGCCGGCCAGCAGCATCAGGATCGGGAAGTCGGTCCGCCGCATGGTCAATTCGACACCCGCGCCGCGCACCGGATCGACCTGCGCGCGTGCGGCGACGTCCCGGCCGCGTAGTAGCCCAGCGACGCTGACGATCAGGAACGCCGCTCCCAGCGCGAGCAGCGCGCCACCTATCGCACCCAGCACATTCGCGAAAGTCTTCGGTTCGGCGCCGAGCACCGCGATCACCCACAGCACTGCGCCTACGGCCGGTATCGCCGCCAGGGTCGCGCCGATTACCTTTGTGCGCCGGGATGATCGGCGCTCCGGCCAAACCGATGTTGAAGGCACCGTTGGGAATACCGAGTCGCTTGCCATCACCACCACCTCTGAATCAGTTTGGAAGTCAGATAGGACGCACCCGCGCCGACCGCGGCGCCGACGACGAAACCGGCCGCCGTCCCCGCTCCGGGCACGATCGACCCGAGCGTGGCGCCGATGGTTCCGCCGCTCACCGCCGCACCGGCCAGCCCGCCCAGCCCCATTCCGACCACCGTGCCCGCGCTCTCGCTCACGATGGCTTCGGGCTTGCTCATCCCGCCGTTCACGTCGTTCACGATCGCTGGGACGGTGCCGACGGCATTTCCGACGATGCCGAAATGGCTCAGGCCCGAGGTGAAGCGACCCGAGGAGCCGAGCTTGCCCCAGTTCTCGACCCAGCGCAGCACGCCGGTTCGCCCCGCGGCCTGCGCCGAGGTCTCCAGCCCGTCGCGCGTGACATCGGTCATCACCCCGATGATCGTGTTGGCGGTGGTCGCGGGGATGTCGGGCGCCCAGAACGAAGCCGGTGAGGTCGCGATGGCATCGGGGACGGCGTTCGGGTCCTGCGCCTTGATCTTCTGGATCTCGGCGGTGAGCGTGGCCAGCGCGGACGGCGGGGCCATCCGATCGAGTTCGCCGACGGCCGCGGTGATCTGCGCACCGGCGGTGGCGTCGGCGGCCAGCAGGGTCGACAGCAGTTCGGGAATCCGCGCCAGTTGCAGCCCGGCCTCCGAATCCCAGTCCTCGACACCGGTGATGGTCCAGTCGTCCGAAATCGAAACCGGCGCGACCACATAGGTTTTCAGGATGGTCTTGATCTCCGCGAGCGGGTGTTCCATCGCGCCGAACGCGGTGGTGCAGGCGGTGCCGAGATCGTCGTAGGCGGTGACGATGGCGCGCATCTGGGTGCGTTCGGTTTCGGACTTGGCGTCGGCCGCCGTCTTGGCTTCGCCCTGCCAGGCCAAGCCGTCGTGAATGGCCGTGTACATGGAATCGGAGGCTTGCAGTACGGCGTCCGCGATTTTCGTGGCGGCAGCACCGACCTCGGACAGCCCGTCGACGGACCAGTTCCGCACTTCGGCAGGCGTCGGCATTCCGCTACTTCTCCGCGTGCGGGTCGCCGGAATTGAGATCGGTGATCGCTGCCAGCCGTCGCGCCGCGTCCAGATCGGTCCCGTGATACTGGTCGGCACACAGCGCCAGCAGGCACGAGAACTCGTTGAACCGTGCTTTCAGCACATCCTTTGCCGTCCCGCTGGCTGGATCGGCCGTCCCGAGCGCCGCCCCGGCAGCCGATCCGACCAGCCCCTTCGCGACGGGTTCCGCCCCCAGATGGGGCGCGTCATCGATGTCCTTGGGCAGCAGCGCGAGCGCGCCCGCCGCCATGCGGAGGCCCTCCGGATTCACTTCGAATGCCACCGCGTCCCCCTTTGCCCCGCAGCCGCGCACGGTGGGCGCGGGCTGCTCTACCTGTCACTTCGAGCAGTGACAGTACCGATCGAGCTAATTTGTGGCAATTGCGGGGCGATGGGTTGTCGCAGGTCAGGAGGTCGTGGCGCGTTCGATGGTTTCGCGCATCACTTGGATGCCACGGTTTATGCGGAGGCGGGCTTCGGTTGCGGCGGGGTGGGGGAGGACGTCGGTTATCCAGAGGAGGCGGGCTTGGCCGGTGGGGGTGTCGAGGACTTGGAAGGAGGCGTGGTGGTGGGTGAGGGGGAGTTGGAAGCCTTCGATGGCGGAGTAGGCCAGGCGGCGGGTTTCGTCGTCGACGGTGATGATGAGTTCGCGGATTATGTTGCCGGTGGGCATGGTCAGGTAGCGGGTGTCGCCGTCTATGCGGGTGTCCATGACGTAGCCGGGGAGTAGGCGGGTGTGGACGTTGGCGGTGTCGCGGAGGGCGTCCCATACCTGGGCGGGGGTGGCGGCGATTGTTGTTTCGGCGGTGACGGTGGCGATGGCGGGCTCCAATCCGGGTGGGGGCCAGGGTAGTCGGGGGTGGTGACATCGGGGTGCGGGGGCGGCGGGGGCTTCCGGTCTGTCGGTGGGCGGATTTACGGTGCGGGGCATGAGTTCGACTGCGGTGCATTCGCTTACGTATCTCCGGCCTTCGGGGCTGGAGCGGTCCGGGGGACGGGATCTGCTCGGGTTGCAGACCAGTGGGGGGAGTACGCCCGGTGGGGCGGTGGCCAATCCGACGTTCTTCCGGGGGTTCGTCACCCGGCCGGAGGTGGCGGCGGGCGGGTTGCTCGCGGTGGCGGATGTGGCGGGTGCGCGGTATTACGATCCGCGGCAGACTCGGGCGGCTTCGCTGGATCCGGTGGTGACGGCCAACGGGGATCGGTTGCGGTTCGAGTCGTTCTCGGCCTGCTGCGGAGTGCATGCGCGACTCGACGTGCTGGACAACGGAATCGACGGCGATATCGGCTACGGCACAACGAATGTCGATGTGAACACGCCGTTGCGGGACGCGTTGAACGGGGTGGGGGCGGGCGATCCCCTGCATTTGACCGTCGGGCCGGACGAGCTGGCGGTGGCGACCATCGGGGATCGGGTGGTGGAGAAGAAGGTGCCGCTGCCGGACCGGTGGCTGCGCGGGTTCGCCGAGACGCAGGTGATCACGGCGGGATTCGATGTGCGAGCGGAGGTTTCGGCCACCGAGGCGGTGCGGTTCCTGCGCGGCCTGCCGCGCTCGGGAACCAATGCCTCACGGGGCGGACAGTGGGTGGTGGCCGCCGGCGGGCGGTTGCGGATCACCTCGCGGCCGGTGCCGGGGGCCGTGTGCCTGCCGGGACCGCAGCGACTGGGTGCGCTGCAACGAGTGCTGCGCCATGCGGATTCGCTGCGGATCTACGGTCCGCAAGCCGCCGGAGACAGCCCGCTGCTGGCCTCCGCCTGGGAGATCGGGCTGCCCGGCATGCGGCTCACGCTCACCCTTTCCCCGGAGGCGGGGCGGGGATTCTCCGGCGAGGGAACGGTTTTGGACGGCCTCGCCGATGCGGACGCCGAATCGGACGCGGAACTGCTGTCTGTGCTGCTGGCCTGGGATCCGCGCATCGAGATCGGTGAGCTGGCGGAGCGGTCCGGGCTCACGCCGGAACGGGTGCGCGCGGCGCTGACCCGGCTCGGCGTCGATGGCCGCATCGGCTACGACATGGCCGAGGCGGCGTACTACCATCGCGAACTGCCTTATGCCGCAGGGCGAGTCGAGCGGCACAATCCGCGCCTGAAAGCGGCCCGCGAGCTGGTCGCCGCCGACGCGGTGCGGTTGGATGCACGTGATCCCGCACTGGCGGACGTGGTGTCCGGCGGGTACACCCACCGGGTTCGATCGGGCTCGGACGGCACCTTCGTCTGCACCTGTGATTGGTGGGCGGAAACCCGCGGCAATCGGGGGCCGTGTCGGCACGCCCTCGCGGTGCGGATCGTCCGCCGTGCCACGCCCGTTTTGCTCTGATAGTCGAAAAGCTCTGACCCCGAGGTGAATTCATGACCGATACGATCGACGCCGATCGTCTGCTGCAGATCGAACCGGCGCACATTCCCGACCGGCTCGCCCGGATGACGGCCGCGGAGCGCAAGACCATGGCGTCCGCGCTGAAGCAGGCACGCTCCGCGCTGCCCCGCCGCGACTGGTGGGAAGAACCATCCAAAAAGCATGTGGCGGTCCAACTCTGGGGTCTCGGCTGCCTGTCGACGCCGACCTCCGTCGCCCGCTGGCTGTCCGTCGGCGTCACCCGGCTACCGGACACCAGCCCGGAAGTCCTGCTGGCCTGCCTGGAAGCGGGCGACCGCGACAATGCCTGGCGCGCCGAACTGGCCGCACAGCTGGCCGCCGGCCGGGCCGAACGCTGGCAGGGCCTGCCGTACTTCCCGCTGATCGTGCACCTGATCCGCACCTCGGGCGCACCGGTTCCCACCACCGACGAGTTCGTCAGAGCCTGGATGCGGAGCCGCTTCGGCCAGGACGGGTTGCCGGACCCGTGGCGGGCGCATCAGCTGCCGTCCGGCCCGAACCTGGTGGCGCGCTTGCGCATCGACCCCTTCCTGCCCGCCTTGGCCCGCCGCGTGGTGGAGGTGACCGGCCTGTTCCTCAACGACAATCCCCACCTCCCGGATGATTCCTGGCCGCACACCCTCGACGTGCTGTCCCGGGAAGGCGTAGTCGATCGGGACCTATTGCACACCAGCACCCTGAACGCCCTGCTGCGCAATGACGGCCGCCCCTTGGACGCGACCAACCGGCTCGGCGTGCTCACCGCCCTGCATGCCGAGCCGAGCGAATGTGCCGGCCGCACCGACGCTTACGCGCGGCTGCTCGCCGAAGGCCGCTCGACGGTCGCCGGGCACGCCCAGGAGGTCCTGATCGGATTGCACGGCGCGGGCCTGCTGTCCGACGACGAGGCGCTGGCGCTGTCCGATGAGGCGCTCGCCCGGACCGAGAAGAAACTCGTTCGCGCCCAATTGAGCTGGATGGAACGGATAGTGCGCGCCGAGCCCGCACACGCTTCGGCCGCGATCCGGAGTTGGTCGGCCGCCCTCGCGACGCTCGAGGACGCGGCCCTGCGCGCCCGCATCGAGAAGCTGATCGCCCGCTACCTGCCCAAGGCGGACGACGACACCCGCATGGATCTGGCGGTCGAAGCCGCGCCGGAATTGGAGGAGGAATTCCCGCTGCCGCTCCCCCCGGCGCCTGCCGTCCTCACGGGTCTGCCTGAGACCCCGGCGGATACGGCCGAGCTGTACCGCTGGCTGAAGGCCGCCGACGACGAGGAAGAGTTCTACGGCGCACGCTTCCTCGACGGCCTCATCCGATTCGCCGCCACCGACCGTCCCGGACTGACCGCGGCCCTGCGCCCACTGGTGGAAGCCGACCTGGCCGTCGTGAATTCCGCCGGAACCGCGTGGTGGCAGGACAAATGGTGGAAGAACCGCGGCTGGGAACAACTGACCGTCGCCGCCGTCGCCACCGGCCTGCTCCAGGATCGCCCGCAGGGCAGTTCACATTCGGACATGGTGACCCTGCGCATGATCGAATGGGGCGAGTACGCGCTGACCGGCGCCCCGCTACCGCCCTGCGCGCTGGCCACCCCCACCTTCGAGAACGGTCAGATCGCCGCCGCCGAACTGGTGGATCGCCTGCGCCGGTATCGCGAGGCGGGGGTGCGTCCCGGACATCTCGAATTCGGTCAGGCGCTGGCGCGGGTCGCTCCGGAAGCGGATGCCGAAACAGCCATGGCGGCAGCCGCTTTGGGCATGCCGGAAGGATTCCGGCTGGCCGCCGTCCTGAACGGTGAACCGCCCGCCGATCTCCCCGCGATCCTGGACGGCGTGCAGCGCGGCCCCGACCACGAATGGGGCTGGATGCCGGTGGAAGCCGTCGACTTCCCGAACCCGGAGGTGCTGGCCCGCTGGCAGGACTGGGAACCACGGGACATCCACCCGGCGGTGGTGCTGGCGGAGCTCCCGGGCGTCAAGGGCCCGGGGGTCCACCGCCGCGTCATGTGGGCCCTGGTCGCCGAGGACGCGCGGGCCCGAACCGCCGGCGTCGATGCCCTGGTCACGCTGGCCGCCACCGCGCAGCTGCAACCGGACCTGCTGGAGCTGCCCGAATGGACTTCCGGGAAGCGCCTGGCGGGTTCGCTCCGCGACGCCGTGCTGGCTCTGGGCGCGCACCGCGCCTGGCCGGTCATCGACGTCCTGCTGCCGCCATTGCTGGCCCGCGAGAAGACAACCGGTCTCGCGGACGTCCTCGCGGTGGCCGCCGATTGCGCCCGGCGCTGTGGCGCGGTGGCCGACTATCCGGCCGTGGTGGAACTGGCGCAACGCCGCGGCTCCGGACGATTGGTCCTCGAGGCCCGGACCTTGCTCGCCGCCTTCGCGGGGAACGAGGCTCCGGTGGGCGTCTGATCCCGGAATGCGAAAGGGCCGTCCGGATCCGAGATCCGAACGGCCCCGCCGGGCAACAGGTTCCCGTGCGAGCGGTTCAACCGCGGAACCGCCGCAACCGCAGCGAGTTGCTGACTACGAACACACTGGACAGTGCCATCGCCGCACCGGCGAGCATCGGGTTCAGCAGCCCGGCCGCGGCGAGCGGAATCGCCGCAACGTTGTAACCGAAAGCCCAGAACAGATTGCCCTTGATGGTGCGCAGGGTGGCGCGGGACAGCTTGATCGCGGTGGGCACCGCGCGCAGGTCGTCCCGGACCAGGGTCAGGTCGGCGGCTTCGATGGCGACATCGGTGCCGGTGCCCATGGCCAGGCCGAGATCGGCCTGGGCCAGGGCGGCCGCATCGTTGACGCCGTCGCCGACCATGGCCACGACCTTGCCTTCGGCCTGCAATTTCTTGACCACGTCCAGCTTGTCGCTGGGCAGCACCTCGGCGATGACCTGCTCGATGCCGACCTGGTCCGCGACGGTGCGGGCGGTGGCGGCATTGTCGCCGGTGAGCAGCACGGGGGTGAGCCCGAGCGCCCGCATCTCCGAAATGGCTTGGGCGCTGGTCGGTTTGACCGCGTCGGCGATGACCAGCACGCCGCGCGCCTTACCGTCCCACGCCACCAGAATTGCGGTGTTCCCGGCGCGTTCCGCCCGAGTCTTGGCGTCCGCCAAGGCTTCCGGCAGTTCGACCGACCAATCCGCGAGGAGTTCGGTGCGGCCGATGACGACCGCCCGTTCACCCACCAGACCCTGCACGCCCTTGCCGCCGTGGCTCACGAACTGCTCCACCCGTTCGGTGTCCAGCCCGCGCTCCTTGGCGCCGCTCACCACGGCCTTGGCGACCGGGTGCTCGGAACCGTGCTCGACCGCCGCGGCGATCGAGATCAGCTCGTCGACCTCCTGGCCCGCCGCCGGAATCGCTTCGGCGAGGGTCATTCTGCCGGTGGTCACGGTGCCGGTCTTGTCCAGCACCACGGTGTCGATGCGCCGGGTGGACTCCAGCACCTGCGGGCCCTTGATCAGAATGCCCAGCTGTGCGCCGCGCCCGGTGCCGACCAGCAGCGCGGTCGGGGTGGCCAGGCCCAGGGCGCACGGGCAGGCGATGATCAGCACCGCCACCGCCGCGCCGAAAGCGGTCGCCACCGCCGCGCCGGTGCCGAGCCAGAAGCCCAGCGCCGCAACCGAGATGGCGATCACGATCGGGACGAACACGCCCGCCACCCGGTCGGCCAGCCGCTGCACGGGGGCCTTGCCGTTCTGTGCTTCCTCCACCAGCGAGGCCATCTGCGCCAGCTGGGTGTCCGCGCCGACCCGGGTGGCGCGCACGGTCAGCAGCCCGCCCGCGTTCACCGTCGCGCCGACCACGGCATCCTCGGGCCCGACCTCGACCGGCACCGATTCACCGGTCAGCATGCTCATGTCGAGCGCCGAATTACCGCTCACCACAACACCGTCGGTGGCGACCTTCTCGCCCGGCCGGACCAGGAATTCCTCGCCGACCTTCAAATCGCCCACGGGAATCCGGATTTCGACGCCGTCACGCAGGACCGCGACGTCCTTCGCACCGAGTTCCAGCAGGGCGCGCAGCGCGGACCCGGCCTTCTCCTTGGACCTGGTCTCGAAGTACCGGCCCGCGAGAATGGCCACGATCAGCGTCGCCGCCACTTCGAAGTACAGCGCCGAGGACGAATCGCCACGCGAAATGGCAAGGCTGAACGGATGTTTCATGCCCGCCATGCCGGCGTCGCCCCAGAACAGCGCGTACACCGACCAGCCGAAGGCGGCCAGCGTGCCCAGCGAGATCAAGGTGTCCATGGTGGCCGCGCCGTGCTTGGCGTTCACCCAGGCGGCCCGATGGAATTGCGCCCCGCCCCAGAACACGATCGGCGCGGTCAGCGTGAGCGACAACCACTGCCAGTTGGTGAACTGCAGCGCCGGGATCATCGCCATGGCCACCACGGGCAGGCCCAGCGCCAGGCTGACCAGCAGCCGGTGCCGTAGTTCCTGGGTGGCGGTGCGCGGCGAATCACCATCGGATTCCGCGGTTTTCACCGGTTCGTTGTGGTGGACGGCGGCGGTGTAGCCGGTGTCCACCACGGTTTCGATGAGCTTGTCCGGGGTCACCGACTCCGGGAAGCTGACCTTGGCTTTTTCGGTGGCGTAGTTGACGGTCGCGGTGACGCCGTCGAGGCGATTGAGCTTCTTCTCGATGCGGGACGCGCAGGAGGCGCAGGTCATTCCGCCGATATCGAGCTCGATCGACCGCTCCGGGGCTGGGGCGCTCATCAGTGACCTCCTCCGTGTTGCGTATGCGCACCCGATTCGGTTGCGGCAGTGGTGGTTGCACCGGTGCCGGTGGCATCGGTGAATTCGGCGGTGCGGACGACGCCGCCGTGTTTGAAGTCGAGGTACAGGCGGTAGTCGCCGGCGCTCGGGGCCTGGGCGTGGAAGGCCACGTCGGGTCCGGGCGGCGTCTTGCCGACTTCGCCTTCGGGGTGCACGTGCAGGTAGGCGAGGTCGCTCGCCCGCAGTGCGACCAGGTGCGCGTAGGCACCCAGATAGGGCTGCAGGTCGGTGACCGGCTTGCCGTCGCGCTTGACGGTGAACTTCAATTCGCTTCCGGCGGTGGACATGTCACCGGTGAGGGTGACTTCGTAACCGTCCACCTTGGCGGTTTTGGACGGCGCCGGCAGCGGCTGGAGCTTGGCGTCGCCGGTGACGTTCACGACCCGGCTCAGCGTCAGCTCGCCCGGCCCGCCCGCGGGGGAGAAGTCGGCGAAGACCCGGTAGTTGCCGGGTTCGGCCCACTTCCAATCCAGGGACCAGGTGCCGTCGGCGGCGAGGTTGGGATGCACGTGCCGGAACTGCGTCGCGTCCGAGCGGACCACGATGAGGTGCAGGTTCTGCTCGTGCAGGGTGTTGTACTGGGTGACGGCCCCCTGCGGTCCGGTGATCCGGAAGCTCAGGGTCCCTTGCTGATTCGGTGCGGCCGGAGCGTTGATCTCGCCGAGCGCGTAGCCGGATTCGTTGTCCAGCAGGCCCGGCGCCGCCTCGCTCGCGTGCCGGCTGTGGTCACTCGCGGTGGAGGCCGGCCCGGACGGGTCGCCCACCAGGGCCCCGATTCCGAGCGCGGCCCCGAAGAGAACGACCAGTCCGCCACCGAAGGCCGCGAACTTGAGTCGATCGTTCATCTCAGCTCGCCACCTCGTAACCGGCTTCGTCCACGGCCGCGACCACATCGGCGTCCACGAGGGGAGCGCTCGACTCGACCTTGACCAGGCCGGAGGCGAGGTCCACGTCGACACTGGTCACGCCGTCGATCTTGCCGATCTCCTTCTTGACCGATCCGACGCAGTGGCCGCAGGTCATTCCGGTGACGGTGTAGGTGCTGGTGGCCATTGTTCGACTCCTTCGCTCGCGCTTTCATACGGTGAGGGGGTATCCCCGACACCGAGAAACATACCCCCCATGGGTACCTGGCGCAAGTGCTTCGCCGAAGTGATTCAGGCCTCGTCCGGCTCCGGCGCATCGGGCCAGCTCAGCATGGCCAAGGCTGCCATTCGCTCGAGTTCCGACCGGTCGGCGCCATCGCGGGATGCCTGCGACATGCCGTTCAGCATCCCCCCGGTGAAGCGGGCCAGCGCGCGCGCATCAGTGTCCGCGGGCAGCAGCCCGGCCGCCATGTCCGCGCGAATCCGCTGTTCGAACGCCTCGACATTGCCATTGCGCAGCCCGGTCAGCAGGTCGCGGATCTCGGCATTCGTGGTGTTGATGCCCGCGTGGATGACCATGCACCCGGGCGGTTGCTCCGGCGTGGTGTAGATGACGGCCGCCTCGCGCAGGGTCCGCTCCGCCGCCGCCCGGGCGGTCGGTTCCTCCGCGAACGCGCGCGCCGCGAACCCGCCGTACCGCTCGCCGTACGCCTCGAGGGCCTCGTTGAACAGCTTCTGCTTGTCCCCGAACGCCGCGTACAGGCTGGGGGTGCCGATGCCGAGTTCCTTGGTCAGATCGCTGACCGAGGTCGCTTCGTAGCCGCGTTCCCAGAACAGGCGAAGCGCTTTGTCCAGCGCGGCTGCGCGATCGAAGGACCGGGGCCGGCCCCGGGTGTGGATGGCCATGCGGCAATTTTATAGCGCTCGCTAAACAATGTGTTACGGTCCTTTCTGTAACGATCGCTATATAAATCGATCGACGGATGAAGGAGCAGGTCAATGGGCGCACTCACCGGCAAGACGGCACTGGTCACCGGCAGCGGGCGGGGTATCGGGCGGGCCATCGCGGAACGACTCGGCCGGGACGGCGCGCGAGTCGGCGTGCACTACAACGGGAACGACGCGGCGGCCGAGGAAACCGTCGCGGCCGTCGAGGCGGCGGGTGGCCAGGCCTTCGCGTTCGCGGCCCCGCTCGGCGTGCCGGGTGACGCCGAAGCCCTCTGGGCGGCTTTCGACGCACACGCCGACGGCCTGGACATCCTGGTCAACAACGCCGGCACCGACGGCATCCGGGAACCCATCGGGGGTACCGACGAGGAGTCCTTCGACCGCGTCTTCGCGATCAATACCAAGGCCCCGTTCTTCGTCACCAAGCTCGGCCTGGACCGGCTGCGCGACGGCGGCCGCATCGTGAACGTGTCCACCGGCCTGACCAAGGGCGGGCACATGACCTCGCTGATCGCGTACACCATGACCAAATCCGCCATCGATTCGCTGACCTCGATCCTGGCCAAGGAACTCGGCGCGCGCGGCATCACCGTCAATGCGGTCGCGCCGGGGGCCATCGACACCGATATGAACGCCGACTGGTTGCGCACCCCCGAGGGCCAGTCCGCGACCGCCGCGCTCTCGCCGCTGAATCGGGTGGGCCAGCCCGCCGACGTCGCGGATATCGTCGGCTTCCTGGCCTCCGACGACTCGCGCTGGGTGACCGGCCAGTGGATCGACGCCACGGGCGGTGCGCTGCTCTGAGGGCGATTAGGCTTGCCCCGTGCTGTCTGTTGTGCCGAGTCCCGTGATCGTGCGCGCCCCATCGAAGGTGAATCTGCACCTCGGCGTGGGCGATCTCCGCGATGACGGCTATCACGATCTCACCACGGTGTTCCAAGCCCTTTCGCTCGGTGACGATCTGGAGATCTCGTCCGCCTCCGCCATGCGGGTCCGGGTGACCGGCGAGGGCGCGGACGAGGTCCCGACCGACAGCTCCAACCTGGTGTGGAAGGCGGCCGTGCGGCTGGCCGAGCAGGCGGGCCGCGCGCCGCTGGTGGAAATCGGGATTTCCAAAGGCATTCCGGTGGCCGGCGGCATGGCGGGCGGCAGCGCCGATTGCGCCGCGGCCCTGGTCGGCCTGAACGAACTCTGGGAACTGGGCCTCGGCCGGACCGAATTGTCCGAAATCGCAGCCGAACTCGGCAGTGATGTCCCGTTCGCCCTGCACGGCGGTACCGCCCTCGGTCACGGTCGCGGCGAGAAACTGCTCCCGGTGCTGTCCCGCAACACCTTCCACTGGGTGCTCGCCCTGGCCAAGGGCGGCCTGTCCACCCCCGCCGTCTTCCGCGAACTCGATCGCCTCCGCGAAGTCGGCGACCCGCCCCGCCTCGGCCAGCCGGAGGAACTCCTCCAAGCCCTGGCCTCTGGCGATGCAAAACAGCTGGCCCCGCTCCTCGGCAACGACCTGCAAGCCGCGGCCCTGTCCCTGAAGCCCGAACTACGCCGCACCCTGCGCGGCGGCGTGGCGGCGGGCGCGCTCGCGGGTATCGTCTCCGGCTCCGGCCCCACCTGCGCCTTCCTCTGCGAAGACGAGGAAACGGCCGTCGCGGTCGCCGCCGAACTCTCCGGCGCGGGCGTCTGCCGCAGCGTTCGCACCGCCCACGGCCCGGTCCCCGGAGCCCGCGTGATCGCCGATCCGGCCGATACCGCAAAGCGCTGAGAAAACCCGTGGGTCCACCTCGGTAGGCTGGCCGAGGGCAATTCGCCGTTCGCACGACACAGAGGACCCATGGCCAACCTCATCAACCTGGAACAAGTCAACAAGAGCTTCGGCATCAAGCCGCTGCTCGACAATGTCTCCCTCGGAGTTCAGGAGGGGGAACGCATCGGTGTCGTGGGTCTGAACGGTGGCGGCAAGACCACCCTGCTCGAGGTGCTGACCGGGATCGAGGAGCCGGACAGCGGCCGGGTGAGCAAGCGCTCCGACGTGCGCATGGCCGTGGTCACCCAGCGCGGCGTGCTGCCCGAGGGCGCGACCGTCGGCGAGGTGGTGCTCGCGGGTCTGGCCGAAGACCAGATGACCGATGGCGTGGCCGAGCACGAGTGGGCCTCCAACACCCGCATCCGTTCGGTCGTCGAGGGCATCGGCATCGCCGACCTCGGTATGGACACCCCGGTCGCCAACCTCTCCGGTGGTGAACGCCGCCGCACCGCGCTGGCCGCCGCCCTGGTCCGCGATCTCGATCTGCTGGTCCTCGACGAGCCCACCAACCACCTGGATGTCGAAGGCGTCCAATGGCTGGCCGAGCATCTCGTCTCCCGCCGCAGCGCCCTCATCGTCGTCACCCACGACCGCTGGTTCCTCGACACCGTGGCCACCCGCACCTGGGAAGTGCAGGGCGGCGCCGTCGAAACCTACGAGGGCGGCTACAACGACTGGATCTTCGCGCGCGCCGAACGCGTTCGCCAGGCCGACGCCACCGAGGCCCGCCGCCGCAATCTGGCCCGCAAGGAACTCGCCTGGCTGCGCCGCGGCGCTCCCGCCCGCACCTCGAAGCCGCGCTATCGCGTGGAGGCCGCCGAGGCCCTGATCGCCGACGTTCCCGCGCCGCGCGACAGCGTCGAACTCGCCTCCTTCGCCCGGAAGCGCCTGGGCCGCGTCGTGATCGAACTCGAGGACGCCACCCTCGCCACCCCCGACGGCCGCGAATTGGTCGGCGACCTCACCTGGCGGCTGGCCCCCGGCGAACGCGTCGGCCTGGTCGGCGTGAACGGCTCCGGCAAGACCACGCTGCTGCGCGCGCTCGCGGGCGAGCAGGAACTGAAGTCCGGCAAGCGAATCCAAGGCCAAACCGTCAAGATCGGCTGGCTGCGCCAGGAACTCGACGACCTCCCCCTGGACATGCGCGTCCTGGAAGCGGTGCAGGACGTCGCCATGCGAACCATGCTCGGCGACAAGGAGATCAGCGCCGGCCAGCTGGCCGAACGCCTCGGCTTCACCCCCGCCAAACAGCGCACCCCCGTCGGCGACCTGTCCGGCGGCGAACGCCGCCGCCTGCAATTGACCCGAATCCTGATGAGCGAACCCAATGTTCTGCTTCTCGACGAGCCCACCAACGACCTGGACATCGACACCCTCCAGCAGCTGGAAGACATGCTCGACGGCTGGCCCGGCACCATGGTCGTCATCTCCCACGACCGCTACCTCATCGAACGAGTCTGCGACACCACTTGGGCCCTCTTCGGCGACGGCAAACTCACCAACCTCCCCGGCGGCATCGAGGAATACCTGAAGAAGCGCGCCGCCCTCGCCGTCGGCAAAACCGCCCCCGCCAAACCCGCCGCCGCCCCCGCCTCGGCATCGAATACCGCCGCCCCCGCAACGGATTCGGCCGCCTACCGCGCCGCTCGCAAGGAACTCGCCAAACTCGAGCGCTCCTTGGAAAAGCTCACCGACCGCGAAGCCAAACTCCACACCGCCCTGGCCGAAGCCGCCACCGACCCCGACAAACTGGTCACCCTCGGTGCCGAACTCAAGCAAGTCCAATCCGAAAAGGAAGCCACCGAAGAACGCTGGCTAGAACTAGCCGACAACGCCTGACCAATCCGAAACACCACCCCGGGAAACCCTTCCCACCATGATCAACGGCACATGAGTGCGGTGACACGCCGACAGGCCCCAACACTCATGTGCCACTCATCCGGATCTCTCCGTTCGAAATGGCGACAACGGCCGGAACGACGCCGGAAGGCGAGGGAACGGCCATTGCTGGGGGACCACAGCCGGGGACGGCAGGCGAGGCGACTCCACTAATCTCGTGCGCTCGCGTTGCCGAACTGCGCTGCGGCGGAATGAAGTCCAGCGCTCACCGCCGCGAAGGCCGGCTGGTTCCGGCTGCCGCGCCGGTAGGCGATGCGCGTGCGCCGGCCGATCGGGAGCGGAGTGAGCACCACTCCCTCGGGCACATCGATCGCAGCGAGCTGTGGCACCACCGCCACCCCACCCCCGGCGGCGACGAGGCGCAGCACGGTGGCGAAGTCGTCGATGCGATGCGCGATGCGCGGCTCGAAACCCTGTGAGTGGCAGGTGCGCATGGCCATCGAATGGCAGAGGGTGCCGTGATTGCCGACGATCCAGCGGCTTTCGGCGTGGCTGCGGATCACCTGGTCCCCCGGCACGTCCGGGGGCGTGTCGGAGGCCAGGTACACCACTTCGTCCAGGAGCGGTTCGAGTTCGATGCCGGAGCCCATGGCGGAGGGAACGTTGTCGTACTCGTGCACCAGAGCCATATCGAGCCGGTCGCTGCGTAGGAGGTCCGGTACCTCGGCGGGGTCGACCTCGGTGACCGTCAGCTCCAGATCCTTTTCGGTGCGGCCGATTTCCAGGAGTGCGGGCAGCACGATCGTGGGGAGGGCGGTGGGGAACGCGCCCAGGCGGATCGAGCCGGACAGGGCGGTCCCGGCCACCAGCGCCGCTTCGGCTCGTTCCAGTTCGGCGAGCACGGCTTCGGTGTGCTCGACCAGCAGCGTCCCGGCCGGGGTGAGCGTGACCCGGCGTCCGGTGCGGGTCAGCAGCGCCCGGCCCGCCTCGCGTTCGAGGGCCGCGATCTGCTGTGACACCGCGGAAGGGGTGTAGGACAGCGCTTCCGCGACCGCCGCGATGGTGCCGCGATGGGCGAGTTCGCGGAGCAGCCGGAGTTTGCGGATGTCGAGCATCAGTTCAGCTTACGGATGGCATCGAAAAGAGTAACTGGATCTTCACTAGCGAGCCGCCCAGACTTGGCCCATGACCTTCCACCCCACCGGCATTTTCGCCCCGCTGATCACCCCCTTCACCGACAGCGGCGAACTCGCCACCGCCGACCTGGAACGCCTCGCGCACAGCGTGATCGAAGCGGGCGCGGCCGGACTGGTCGCCCTGGGCACCACCGCCGAGGCCGCCGCCCTCACCGCCGAGGAGCGCCGCGAAGTGGTGCGTATCTGCGGAAAGGTCTGCCGGGAACACGATCTCCCGCTGCTCGTGGGCGCGGGGTCCAACGACACCGCCGGCACCGTGCGGGCGCTCACCGCACTGGCCGCCGAAGCCGAGGTGACGGCCGCCCTGACGGTGGTCCCGTACTACACCCGTCCCTCCGAAGCCGGCATCGTCGCGCACTTCGAATACGCCGCCGACCACGGCCCACTTCCCTTGGTGCTCTACAACGTTCCCTATCGCACCGGCCGCGTCCTGGGCTGGGAGGCCATCGTCCGGCTGGCGGCGCACCCGCGCATCGTGGGCATCAAACAGGCCGTCGGCTCCGTGGACGCCGACACCGCTCAGCTCTTCGCGCACCTCGGGGACGCCTCGTTCTCGGTGCTCGCGGGCGAGGACACGCTGGTCTCACCACTACTGGCGATGGGCGCCGCGGGCGGCATCCTGGCCACCGCGAACATCTTCCCGGCCGAGCTCGCCGAACTGCACCGGCTGTGGCGCGACGGCGATGTTCCGGCCGCGCGCGAACTCGGCAATCGCCTGGTGGCCCCCGCGGAAGCCCTTTTCGCCGAACCCAATCCGACCGTGATCAAAGCCGTACTACACGCACAGGGCCGCATCTCGACCCCGAACGTACGGCTGCCGCTGCTCCCCGCCGCGGTTCCGGAACTGTTCCGCTAGCCGTGCTGTTCGAGCTGCTGATCCAGCACCGGCACCGGCAGGCAGGTGCGGACGAAACCGGCGCCGAAAGAGGTCAATTCGACGGTGCGATACAGCACCTTGGTCCCGAAACTGGTGCGCTTCAACAGCTTGCGCACCTCGGGCAGCGCCTCCAGCAGCTGATACCGGTTCGGATTGCCGAGCGGTTCACGCGAGACGTCGATCAGCCCGAGCCGATCCAGATTGGTCAGGTACTCCTCGACCCGGTTCGGGTAGCGCAGCCCCGCGTCCTCGCCGAGCAGCGTGAATTCGGCTCTGCCGGAAGTACGTCCGGTTCGCACCGCCAGCGCGGGCTGCGGACCGTCGAGGTAGAGGAAACGCACGATGCGCGCTTCGTCGGGCGCCAGCTCACCGAGAATCCGCGCGTAGGCCGGATGACAGGAGTCGTCCTCCTCGTGGAAATCCGCCGAGCGGCGCAGCAATTCGGCCCCGCGCGCCCGCAGTGCGGTGGCGGGGGAGTGCCCGGCCTCGCCCACCGGCTCGGCCGCCCCGAGATCGGGGACGGCGGGAGCGGGCACGCCCAGCGCCTGCCGCACCGAATGGCGTACCTGCGCACCGGCTTCGGAGAGAATCTCGCGCGGCGCCTGCCCCGCCATACTGCCGCGCAGCACCACCGAGGTGACCCCGAGCGCCGTGCTCAGACTCCATACGCTCGCCTCGACCGCGGCCGACACGGCCACGCGCACAACGCTGGTGGTGGCCCGGACCGGCCCCGCCGACGGCGCGCGCGGTTCCACCGGCACCGGCAGCTGCGCGCTGGCGCGCAGCACGATCTCGGTGGAGGTGTCCGCGCCGTCCACGCCGAAATCCGCGGGATCGTCCTCGCCCGAGCCGGATTCGCTCATACCCATGTGGTAGCCACTCCCGTTCCGAAGATCAGGAGATGAGCGTATCCGGCCAGCAGCCCCAGCGCGCCGCCATGGACGAACAAAAGCCATTCGTCTTGTTTGATGGCCGAACGCAGCATGTCCACGAACTCGGGCGGGGGCAGCGCCGACATTTGTTTGGCGATGTACTCCTGAACCTGCTTACCCTGCTTGACATTGAAGGCCGGGTCCGCGAACGCGACGGGCGCGATCTGCATGGTCTCGGAGGTGATGCTGGCCTGCAGCGAGTCGTACTCGCGGCTGCCGAGCGCGAACTTCACCACCGAACGCGCCGGTCCCAGCGCCCGGTCGGCCGCCGGTTTGAGGGTGTCCTCGAGCATCTGCATGGTGCGGTCGGAGCGCGGGCCGTTGAGCAGTTCGTCGCCGATATTGGCGAACGTCATGACCTCGCTGGCCACCAGATCGGCATAGCCCTCGGTGATCTCCCCCTGCCGCTTGATGAGCAGCCCCTGCCGCCACGGGCACCACCACTTCGGATAGGCCGGGGCGAAGATCATATTGATGCCGATCCAGTTCACCACCCAGCCGATGATCACCCCGCCCAGCGGCAGCACCAGCAGCGCCGACCAGCCGGTCAGGTGCAGGATGGCGACCAGCACCAGGCCCATGGGCGCGCCGAAGTAGAACCCGAAGTTCTGCATGAACCGCAGTTCCTTGGCCCCCAGCACCTGGAACACCGAGTTCAGCATCTGCGGGCGGGCCTGGAAATAGCGAATGACCATCGACTTGACGTCGAGCAGCTGATCGATGTTGTTGCCGAGTTCGTCGGTGAGTTCGCGCAGAATGCTCGGCAGTTGCTCGCGCACCCGGGCGTGCACCATCTCGCGCACGCCATTGGGCAGGTTGTACCAAAGTTGCGGATGTTCGCGTTTCAAGATCTCTTCGACGATGTCGCGGATCTGAAGTTCTGCAATTTCGGTCAAATGTTCAGCAAGCTTGTCGGGTTCCAGTTCCCGATAGAAGTCGCCGACATTCCCGAGTTTCGCCAGCCCTTTGTCGACGGCGATGGACGCCATCTTGTCCGCGCGTGACGGAACGATCCCCTGCCAGCCCATTCGCCCGTCGTACTGCAGTAGCGGCAGCACCTGAATCCGCTTGGGCAAGTAGGGAAACAGCGCCGCCAGACCGGGCATCCGGAAACCGTGGAACGCGATCGGCTTGAACAGCATGAGCACGCCGGTCCAGTTGGTGATGTAACCGATCACACCGGTGAACAAGGGGATCGTGATCAATTCCAGCAGAATTGTCGGATGAACTCCGAAAACACTCTCTAGCACGACACCCTCCTGCCGACCCGCACACCGGAACCGCCGCCGGCGCATCAACCCCATCGGCCGATTCGGACCTTACTGGTTCTTTAGGAATCGAGTCCAGTGACGGAGTGTCTGGGTCGGAGATCTCGGTCACAGTGTCGGGCCCCGATGTTCCCTACCTCAGATGAGACCACGAGAATGGCCCTGACCACATCCATATCGCCTGTGCTTTGGGGGTGTTGGGGGTCATGGTCGGCGGGGTACGCCGGACATGAAGGCGGTAGCCTTCGCATGGTTCGCCAGGTTCGGGGTGCCTGGGGGTCCCGCGACGGCAATAATCTGTGAACGATCTAGTTCACCTGGCGATATTCGGAGATGGACGTGGCAGACGACAGGACCGGCGAAGTGGTCCGTCCGGGTTCCCGTGCCGTGGAACGCAGTGCCGATGTGGAGCAGCGGGCTATCAGTAACGAGGCCAGACTGATTCGCGGGGTGTTCCGGGCGGCGGGTCTCGCCGCCGGTACCGCGGTGCGCGGTAGTCAATGGGCGGTCGGAACCAGCCTCGAGATCACCAAACAACTGACCCAGGCCGCGCTCGACGGGGAATCATCGCAGGATATCGCCGAACGCACGGGCAATGCGCTGCGTTCGATCGCGCGCAGCGCGCTGGGCGTGACCGAGGGGTCGGTCCGCGAGATCGTCAGCTACGTGCCGACTCCCATGGGCGCGCCGCCGCCGTCGATCAATGGCGGGCTGGTGCGGTCCGGGAGCGGGGACGAACTGCGCCGTCGCGGGGACGCGCTGCTGGCGCGGTCCGCGGACGTGTATTTCACCGAGGACGTGCACCCGGCCTACGACCGGATTCTCGATCAGCTCGCCCCCGATGAGGCGCGCATCCTGCGGTTCATGGCCTTGAACGGGCCGCAGCCGTCGGTGGATGTGCGAACCAATCGGCCGCTCGGCATCGGTTCGGAACTGGTCCAGGGCGATCTGACTTCGGTGCCCGAGCAGGCGGGAGTCCGGTATCCGGACCGGGCGCGGCACTATCTGATCAACCTGAGCCGGCTCGGGCTGACCATGACCTCCGAGGATCCGGTGGTGCTGTCGCGCTACATGGTGCTCGAGGTGCAGCCGGTGGTGGAGACCGCCCTGAAGAAGGCCGGCCGGGTCCCCAAGATCGTCCGAAAGAGCCTGCGGCTGACCGAGTTCGGCGAGGATTTCTGCAACACCTGCTTCAGCATCGGCAACTGAGCGGATCCGGATCCGGCGGGGGGCTCGTGGGGATCGGGCCCTCGAACCCCCTTCCGTACGTGGCGCTCTGATAGCAATCCGGTACAGATCTGCCGCAATCGGCGAAGGTTCCGCATCCCTGATGGGATTGTGGGAGGTATGGACTCCGAGGCCGTCGCCGCTATCAGCCGGTTGAAGTTCCGGTACCTCCGCGCCCTGGACACCAAGGCGTGGGAGGAGTTCGCGGACACGATGATCCCGGAGGCCACCGCTACCTACAGCGAATACCTCCAGTTCGAATCGCGCGATGCCTTCCTCGCCTTCATGCGCAATACGCTCGGCCCGCACGTGATCACCGAACACCGCTGTGACCACCCGGAAATCGATGTGGACGGGGATACTGCCACCGGGACCTGGTATCTGGCCGACACCGTGCTCATTCCGGGCCACAATATGCTGCTGCGCGGCGCGGCCTTCTATTCCGACCAGTACGTACGTTGCGAAGACGGCAAATGGCGGATCGCGCACACCGGATACGAGCGCACCTACGAGGTGGTGCTGTCGCTGTCGGATCTGCCCAGCCTGCGCCTGACCTCCAGCCGCTGGGGCCTGATCGCCCGCGATCCGGCGGACGCCCCGCGCACCGAACCATCCAATCCGGATGGCTCGGGAACGCTCGGCTGAGCCTTATTCGGTTCCGGCGACCAGCAATTCGAGGGTCAGCTCCGGCATCTCCTTGGCGATGTACTGCAACCGCCACTTGTCCGAGAACAGCGCCAGCAGCACCCCGTCGGTCCGGGTGAACACCTCGACGCCGCGCTGGCGATGCAATTCCTCCGCCGACGCGGCATCGGTCTTGCGGGCCAGCTGGTACGGCAGATTGTCCAGCTGCGTCTCGACGTTGTACTCGCCCAGCATGCGGGCGGTCATCACCTCGAACTGCATGGGACCGACGGCCGCCAGCACCGGCGAGGCGTCGCCGCGCACGTCGTTGCGCAGCACCTGCACCACGCCCTCGGAATCGAGCTGGTCGATGGCCTTGCGGAACTGCTTGTACTTGCCCGCCGACTGGGCGCGCAGCACCGCGAAATGCTCGGGCGCGAAGGACGGGATCGGCGGGAATTCCACCTTCTTGTCCACGTACAGCGTGTGCCCGGGCGCGAGCGCGGTGGCGTTCACCAGACCCACCACGTCACCCGGGTAAGCGGTGTCGACGGTGGTGCGCTCGCGGCCGAACACGGTGAGCGCGTACTTGGTGGCGAACGGCCGCCCGGTCTGCGCGTGCGTCACCACCATCCCGCGCTCGAATTCGCCGGACACGATGCGCATGAAGGCCAGCCGGTCGCGGTGCGCGGTGTCCATCCCGGCCTGCACCTTGAAGATGACGGCGCTGAAGGGCTGCGTGGTCTCGCGCGGATTGCCGTTCACGTCCTTGCGGGCGCGCGGCGGCGGCGCGAGTTCGACGAGCGTGTCGAGGAGCTGGCGCACACCGAAATTCAGCATGGCCGAGGCGTAGATGACCGGCGAGGTGTGCCCGGCCAGGAACAGTTCCTGATCGTGGTCCTGACCGGCGGCGGAGAGCAGTTCGCTCTCCTCGGCGGCATTGAGCCAGACGTCGCCTTCGCGCTCGGCGGCCTGCTCGGGCGTGTAGTGCTCCTCGGGCGCGATGGTCGCGCCGCCCGCGGTCCGGGTGAAGTGGATGTACTCGGTGGGCGCGCCCTCTTCGCCGCGGCGCAGCAGGCCCCGGAAGTCGCCCGCGATGCCGACCGGCAGGAACAGCGGGGTGGGGGTGAGGCCGATCCGCTCGATGATCTCGTCGAGCAGTTCCAGCGGCGCCTGACCCGGGCGGTCCCACTTGTTGATGACGGTGATGACCGGGATGCCGCGATCGCGCGCGACCTGGAAGAGCTTGAGCGTCTGCGGTTCCAGGCCCTTGGCGGCGTCGATCAGCATGACCGCGGCGTCGACCGCGGTGAGCACCCGGTAGGTGTCCTCGGAGAAGTCGGAGTGGCCGGGGGTGTCGACCAGGTTGATCACGCAGTCGCCGTATTCGAACTGCAGCGCGGTGGAGGAGACCGAGATGCCGCGCGCCTTCTCCATTTCCATCCAGTCCGAGACGGTGGCCTTGCGGCCCGCCTTGCCGTGGATGGCGCCCGCCTCGGAAATCATCTTGGCGTGCAACGCCAGCGCTTCGGTGAGCGTGGATTTACCGGCGTCCGGATGCGAGATGACCGCGAAGGTGCGCCGCCGTGCCGCCTCGTCGGCCAGCCGCCCGGAAGACGATGCGGGCGCGCTGGAGGTCGGGGAACTCACGGGGGACTCCTTTTGTGCGGACGAGGCAACCGGTCCAGGGTACTAGGCCAGATGTTTCGCGACCGCCCCGGCCACCAGGCGTCCGGGGTCCGCGCCCGGGGCGACGGCCTCGATACTGCGGTTGACCACCACGGTCGCGATGCCGTGCAGGTTGGTCCACAGGTTGAGCGCGCGCTCGCCGGTGGGGTCGTCGGCGCAGGCGGCGACGAGCTCGCGCCACCAGCGGAACATGGGGAGCGTGGTGGTGCGGCGCAGGTCCGCGCCCGCGCCTTCGAGGAGGTCGTGGCGGAACATGAGGGTGAACATCTCGGGGCGCTCGACGGCGAAATCGAGGTAGGCTCGGCAGGCGCGTTCCACCCGTTCGATGGCCGTATTCCCTTGCGCCGCTTCGAGTCTGGACTTCAGATCGGCGTAGCCGCGCACCGCGACGGCGGCCAGCAGCGCATTGTGGGTGGGGAAGTAGCGGCGGGGCGCGCCGTGCGAGACGCCGGTTTCGCGGGCGATGGCGCGCAGGCCGAGTTGTCCCGCGCCCACCTGCTCGAGCAGGTCGACGCCGGCGCTGACCAATCGTTCGCGCAGTGGTTCCTCGACTCCCATGCCGGTCATTCTCATCGCAACCTCCCCGAAAGTGTTGTAGACACTGTCTATCCGATGGTAGACAGTGTCTACAAGCTCATCCGGGGAGGTAATCATGTGGTACTGGCTGTTGAAACACGTGCTGGTGGGTCCGCTGCTGCGGCTGGTCGGGCGGCCGAAGGTCGAAGGGCTGCACCATGTTCCGAAGGACGGGCCGGTGATCATCGCGGCCAACCATCTGGCGGTGGTCGATTCGCTCTACCTGTGCCTGGTGCTGGATCGGCCGGTCACCTTCATCGCCAAGCAGGAGTACTTCACCGGTGAAGGCGTGCGCGGCCGGATCAATCGCTGGGTGATGAAAGCGACCGGTCAGGTTCCCGTCGATCGCACCGGCGGCACCGCCGGATCCGCTTCCCTCGCCGCGGCCACCCGCATTCTCGAAGGCGGCGGCATCTGGGGGATTCATCCCGAAGGCACGCGCTCGCCCGACGGCCGTATCTATAGGGGCCGCACCGGTGTCATCCGGGTCGCGATGGAAACCGGCGCTCCCGTCGTACCGGTCGTCCTCTCCGGAACCGACAAGGTCAACCCGCGCAATCGCAAACTCCTGCGCTTCGCGAAGGTCCGAGTCTCCTTCGGCCGCCCCCGCTACTTCCTCCCCGCGGACCAGCAGGGGGTGCGCACCGCCACCGACGAACTCATGGCCGAACTGGTCCGCCGCTCCGGCCGCCCCTACGTCGATTGCTACGCCGCCTCTTTCAAGAGATCCGCCGCATAGCGGACGTACCGACCCGGGACGGGGGTTCGGGGGCCGCCCCCGAATCCCCTAATTCTTTCGGGGGGCCGGGGGCGGAGCCCCCCGCTGCAAAGAGGGAATTTCTGCATGTTAGAGTTCTCAGGTTGTCTCGGCGAGGGTGTGGCACTAGCTGCCCACCGTGATCGACGCGGCTCGGCCACTTCAGCCGTCCCCGTTCGTTCTTCGCCGATGACGAAGCAGACGAACACAGTCAGGGTGCACCGTCCCCTGGCGACAGCTGACATTACAGCCCGGACGAGCCGTAGGAGTAGACAATCATGTCCGACGCCAGCCTTCTCGCAGCCTCTGTACGCACCGAGTTCGGCAAGGGCGCTGCCCGCCGCACCCGTCGTGACGGCAATGTGCCCGCCGTGCTCTACGGCCACAACGAAGAGCCGCAGCACCTGTCGATCAACGCGCGCGATTTCGCCGCCATCCTGCGTGAGCACGGCACCAACGCCGTGCTGAACCTGGACATCGCGGGCAAGAAGCAGCTGGCGCTGACCAAGTCGGTCGTCGTGCACCCGATCCGCCGCTACATCGAGCACGCCGATCTGCTGATCGTGCGTCGTGGCGAGAAGGTCACCGCCGACGTGCACGTCGCCCTGACCGGCGATGCCGCCTCCGGCACCCTGGTCACCCAGGAGACCACCACCCTCTCCATCGAGGCCGAGGCTCTGCACATCCCCGAGTCCATCGAGGTTTCGATCGAGGGCGCCGAGGCCGGCACCCAGATCCTCGCCGGCTCCATCGCGCTGCCGAAGGGCGTCACCCTGGCCGGCGATGCCGAGGCCCTGATCGTCAACATCATCGCCGCCCCGGCCGCCGCCGCCGAGGAAGAGGCCGAGGCTCCCGCCGAGGAAGCCGCCGAGTAATTCCGTCTCCCAACGGTTTCCGGACTGAGGCGACAGCTGTCCTATGACTGAGGCAACGGCCGGGCCCGCGCTCGTGGTCGGACTGGGTAATCCCGGACCCGAGTACGAGCGCACCCGGCACAATGTCGGTTTCATGGTCGCCGATGTGCTCGCGGAGCGCGTCGGCGGCCGTTTCGGTGTGCACAAGAAGTCCGGTGCGGACCTCTTGGAAGCGCGCCTGGACGGTCGCAAGGTGCTGCTGGCCAAGCCGCGCACCTATATGAACCTCTCCGGCCGCCCGGTCGCCGGGCTGGCGAAGTTCTTCAATGTGCCCGCGTCCGACATCATCGTCGTGCACGACGAGCTGGATCTGCCCTTCGGCGCGGTCCGGCTCAAGCTGGGCGGCGGCGAGGGCGGGCACAATGGCCTGCGCTCCATTTCGCAGGCCATCACCACCAAGGATTATCTGCGGGTCCGCTTCGGCATCGGCCGTCCGCCGGGCCGGCAGGATCCCGCCGATTACGTGCTCAAGCCCTTCTCCGCGCCGGAGCGCAAGGAAGTCCCGGTCATCGTCGAGCAGGCCGCCGACGCCGTGGAATTGCTGCTCCGCGTCGGCTTGGAAGCCGCGCAGAACCAATTGCACTGAGCGCCCCCGCCTCTCCGCGACTTCAGCGCGCGGCTGAGTGTCGCGAAATCAGTTGTCACGTAAGGCCGTTGCCGTCGCGGAGCGACGGAGTTTGCCCGACGAGGTTTTCGGGAGCGCGCCGGGGCCGAGCACGGTCACGCTGCGCGGGCGTACTCCCACTTCCGAGAACACCGCGTGCACGATCTCGTGCTCGATGCGTTTGACCTCGTCCGGGTTCTGGTGGTCGTTGGATTCCACCACCACCGCGAAACTTTCGCGTTTCTGGCCCGCGTCCAGGCGCACGGCGACGGCATTGCCGGGGCGAACTCCCTTGACGCGCAAGGCCGCTCGCTCGATATCGGTGGGATAGATATTGCGGCCGCCCATGATGATGACGTCTTTGACGCGCCCGCAGACCACCACCAGCCCGTCCTCGGTGAAATAGCCGATATCGCCGGTGTCGAGCCAGCCGTCGGCGTCCTGTGCCGGGCGGAAGCCCGCGGTGGTGACATAGCCGGAAGTCACCGCGGGGCCGCGCAATTCGATCAGGCCCACGCTGCGCACCGGGAGCGGTTGCCGGTCGGCGTCCACCACCCGGCCCTCCAGATTGTCGACCAGATAGCCGAGGGTGGGCAGTCGCCGGATGCCGCCGTGGTGGTGTTCGGGATGCCGGACCGGGACCGCTTTGCCGAGCGCTTCCAGCAGGTCGGCGTCCACCACGTCCAGGACCTGGCCCAGCCCTGGATCCGGGATGGACACCGCCAGGGTGGTTTCGGCCATGCCGTACACCGGGGTGAGCGCCATGGGATTGAGCCCGAACCGTTTTCCGGCGTCGGCGAGCGCGTCCATGGTGTCGGCGTCCACCGGTTCCGCGCCGTTCCACATGTAGCGCACACTGCTCAGATCCACCGCGCCGTCGGGGGCGTTGCGCAACCGGCGCGCGAGCAGCGAATACGCGAAATTCGGTGCGGCGGTGACGGTGCCGCGATATTTCGAGATCAGTTCCGCCCACAGGATGGGCCGGGCCAGGAAGTCCAGGGGCGTCACGCACACCACTTCCGCGCCGAATTGCATGGGGACGCTGAGGAATCCGACCATGCCCATATCGTGGAAGAGCGGCAGCCAGCTCACCATGACGTCGTCGTCCAGCTGGAATTTCACGCGGTCGAACATGGCGTAGGCATTGACGAAGAAATTGCCGTGCGTGATGCGGACCGCTTTCGGTGAACCGGTCGATCCGGAAGTCAACTGCTGCAGGGCGATATCGGATTCGCCGGTGGGCAGCGGGTCGATGGGTTCACCCGCCCGCATGGCGCCGATGGTCACCACATTGATGCCGCGTTCGCGCAGCAGCGGCTCGGCGATCTCGAACGGCGCGCCCAGGATCACCGCGCGCGCTTCGATCATGTTCAGCACGGTTTCGGTGTCGTGGGCCCACATCTGGAGATCGGTGCGCGGAGTGGGCTGATGCAGCATGGTGATCGACGCGCCGCGCATCCAGACCGCCTGGCAGGCGGGCGCGATATCGACTGGCATACCGGCCAGTACGCCGACGGCGTCGCCCCGCCCGATGCCCGCCGCGGCCAGTCCGCCCGCCATTGCCCGTGCGATGCCGTGGATTTCGCCCCAGGTCTGCCGGAGTGGTGCGTCCGGCTCGCCGGTCACCAAGCCGCGCGCAGAGTGCTGGGCCGTCGCGTACATCTCGTCGGTGAACCGGCTCATGGTCCAACTCCCTCAACGCAGATTCCGGCCGGGATATCTCTAACTATCCCGCTGCCGGCGGACCCTGTTAACCGTTTCGGGGAGGTCGGTACGTGTTCAGGCGGTGAGATTCGTGAGAACTCCGGCGAATCGGTCGAGATCCTCGAAGCTCACGAAGCAGTGCGGGGAGGCGCGGACCACCGAGCCGAGCCCGCGATCGGTCATGTCCAGCAGCGTGGAACCGCGATGGCTGACCGTCACCGTGATCGATTCGCCCGCCAGGCGGTCGCGCACCGCGATCGGTTCCAGCCCGTCCACGGTGAACGACACGATGCCCGCGTGCTGGGTGCCGCGATCCCGCACGGTGACGCCGGAGATCTCCTGCAGGGTCTTGCGCAGGTACTCCGCGCGCTCGGCGATGGCCGCGTACACCGCGGCGGGGCCGAGGTCGAGCAGATAGCGCACTGCCGCCCCGAGACCGAGCCGGGCCGCCACATCGCATTCCCAGAACTCGAAACGACCGGCGTCGGGGGCCAGGGTGTACTCGTCCGGACCGGTCCAGGCGGCGCTGTGCAGGTCCAGCCGGCCCGGTTCCATGGTGGCGGCCAGCTCGGGCCGGACGTACAGGAAACCGGTGCCGCGCGGCCCGCGCAGCCATTTGCGGCCGGTGGCCGAGAGCGCGTCCACCTCCAGTTCGGCCACGTCCAGGGGTAGCTGACCGGCGGACTGGCAGGCGTCCAGCAGTACCAGCGCGCCCACCCCGTGCGCGATGCGGGCCGCCTCGGCGACCGGGTTCACCAGGCCGCCGTTGGTCGGAACATGCACCAGCGACACGATTTTCACGCGTTCGTCGAGCATGCCCGCCAGCGCGTCGAGATCCAGCTGCCCGCTGCCGTCGCTGGGGATGGCCTCCACCACCGCGCCGCTGTGCCGGGCGCGCTGCAGGGCGGCGATGGCATTGCTGGCGTAGTCGGCGCCGGAGATCAGGATCCGGTCGCCGGGGCCCAGCGGAATCGAGTAGAAGAAGTCGGTCCAGGACCGGCTGGCGCTGTCGCTCAGCGCGATGGCTTCGGGCCCGGCATTGATCAGTTCACCGATGGCTACCTTGACGCCGTGCAGGTCCTCCAGGCGCTCGCTGGCGGCCCGGTAACCGCCGATCTCGGCCTCGCGGCGCAGGTGGGCGACGGTGGTGTCGACGACGATCCGCGGGGGCAGGGAGGAACCGGCGCTGTCCAGGAACACCTGGTTCTCGCAGCCCGGGGTATCGGCGCGCAACCGCGCGATGTTCACCATGGAATCGACCATAACGGGTGGTGTGTTCTCCAAAACGTCAGATTTGTTGTCGGAGTCCGTCGCTACCCTGGTTTGGGTCGGCTGACCGCCGGCCCGAGGAGTGGAGGTTGGCATGGCAGTGACGGTGATGCCCGAATCCCGCACCGAACAGTCGCCCGATGTCGGGTTCTCCTCCCGCGCGGCCGCCGAGGCGTATATCGGCGGCGTCTGCTTCAAGGTGGGCCCACCGAGCCTGATCGGGGCCGAACTGGAATGGCTCACCGCCCAGGGTGGGAGTTCGGTATCGGATCCGCGTCCGGACCTGACTGTGCTGGCGGACGCGCTGGGAATCCATACGCCACAGTCCATCTCGCCCGATTCCCCGGCCGTGGCGCTGCCGGGTGGCAGTCGGGTGACCATCGAACCGGGTGGTCAGATCGAATTATCCAGCGCCCCTTTCGCCTCCGCCGCCGAGCTCGCCGCGAGTCTGCGCGCCGATGCCTCCCGCCTGCGGGAGTTGCTCGAATCCCGGGGCATTCGAACCTTTTCCGCCGCCGCCGACGCGAGTCGGACCGCGCAGCGTGTGCTGCGGCTACCGCGCTATCGCGCCATGGAACGGTCCTTCGCCGGTATCGGGCCGTTCGGCGCGCTCATGATGTGCAATACCGCCGCCACCCAGGTCAGCGTGGACGCCGGGGCCGATGCCGCCGAAGTGGCGGCGCGCTGGACCCTGCTCTACAGCGTCGGACCGGCGCTGCTGGCCGGTTTCGCCTGCTCACCGGTGCTGGCGGGCGCGCCGCCGGGGGAGTGGGCCTCGCAGCGCATGCGGGCCTGGATGCGGCTCGATCCGCTGCGCACCCGGCCCTCCGTACAGGATTGGGCCGATCCGATCGCGGGGTACGCGCACTGGGCCCTGGACGTTCCGCTGCTGTGCGTGCGCTGCGACCAGGACGTGGACTGGACGGCTCCGCCGGGCGCCACCTTCGCGGACTGGTTGTGCGGTGCGCTGGACGACGAACTCGGCCGCCGGCCCACCCGCGCCGACCTCGACTACCACCTGACCACGCTGTTTCCGCCGGTCCGGGCCTCGGGGCACCTCGAGGTCCGCTACCTGGACGCGCAGCCGGGCGACACCTGGACGGTGCCGATCCACGTCTTCGACGCGCTGTTGTCTCGCCCGGAGCTCGTCGCCGAGGCGACCACCCTGGCCAAGCCCACCGCCGACCGATGGACCGACGCGGCTCGATACGGCCTGGCCGATCCCGAATTGCGCGCCGCCGCGGTGGATCTGTTCGACCTGGCCGCCGCGCACGCCGAAACCGAAACGGCGGCAGCCGAACTGACCGCCGCGGCGGAGCGATGTCGCAGTGGCCGCACCCCGACCGAGGACCACTCGTGATCGGCACCCGCACCGCGCCACCGCGCCACCGTCAGGCCGGGCTGCCCGCGCCGGGCCGTCCCGCGCCGCGCCGCCGTGCCGAGGATGCCGCCGTCCCGACCTCGATGACCGAATTCGGAGTTCTCTCATGACCATTCACCTCCCGGGCGCGGATCGCGCCGAGACCGAACAGCTCCGCACCAAGATCGCCGACACCCTGGATCGCGCCCGCCGCCGCACCGCCGGTCTCACCGAGTGCGTGGACGAAGCCGAACTGGTGGCCCAGCATTCGCGGATCATGAGCCCGCTGGTGTGGGATCTCGCGCATATCGGCAATCAGGAAGAGCTGTGGCTGGTGCGGGATGTCGGCGGCCGGGAACCCGTGCGCGCTGATATCGATCACCTCTACGACGCCTTCAAGCACGCGCGCGCGGATCGCCCCGCGCTGCCGCTGCTGAACCCGGTGGAGGCGCGCACCTATGTGGGCACCGTCCGCGACAAGGTGCTGGATGTGCTGGAGCACAGTCCGTTACGCGGCGATGAGCTGGTGAACCGCGGGTTCGCCTTCGGCATGATCGCCCAGCACGAGCAGCAGCACGACGAAACCATGCTGGCCACGCATCAGCTCCGCACCGGCGAGGCGGTGCTGTCGGCGCCCGCCCCGCCGCCGTCCCGGGTGCACGTCTCCGGCGAGGTGATCATCCCCGCGGGCGAATTCGTCATGGGCACCGACACCGACCCGTGGGCCCTGGACAACGAACGCCCCGCGCACCCGGTCCACGTGCCCGCCTTCGCCATCGACGCGGCGCCGATCACCAACGAGCAGTACCTGGCCTTCCTCGCCGACGGCGGCTACGACCGCCCCGAACTCTGGTCCGAGCGCGGCTGGGCGCACCGCCTCGAAGCGAACCTCACCGCCCCGCAATTCTGGGAGCGGGACGCGGGCGGCCAGTGGTGGCGGCGGGTTTTCGGCACCATGCAGCCGGTCCGCCCGCATCAGCCGGTGGTGCACGTCTGCTGGTTCGAAGCCGAGGCCTACGCCAATTGGGCGGGCAAGCGCCTGCCCACCGAAGCCGAATGGGAGAAGGCCGCCCGCTTCGACCCCGCGTCGGGCCGCACCCGCCGCTACCCCTGGGGCGACGCCGATCCCACCGCGGCCACCGCCAATCTCGGCCAGCGCCACCTGGAACCGTCCGACATCGGCGCGTATCCGGAAGGCGCTTCCCCGTCCGGCGTGCACCACCTCATCGGCGACGTCTGGGAGTGGACCGCTTCGGGTTTCGACCCCTACCCCGGTTTCCGCGCCTTCCCCTACGCCGAATACTCCGATGTCTTCTTCGGCGGCGACTACAAGATGCTGCGCGGCGGTTCCTTCGCCGCCGATCAGGTGGCGGTCCGCGGCACCTTCCGCAATTGGGATCACCCCATCCGCCGCCAGATCTTCTCCGGCTTCCGCTTGGCCAGAGACCTACGCCCGGACGAATACTGATGTGCCGTCACCTGGCCTACCTGGGCCCGCCGACAGCG
This sequence comes from Nocardia yamanashiensis, assembly GCF_021183565.1. Classification (NCBI taxonomy): domain Bacteria; kingdom Bacillati; phylum Actinomycetota; class Actinomycetes; order Mycobacteriales; family Nocardiaceae; genus Nocardia; species Nocardia yamanashiensis. The sequence goes on along the minus strand of NZ_CP089226.1, from coordinate 4,759,933 downwards.
GTCGGCGAACTGCTCACCCGCGGCACGCATTCCCTGCGTACCCAGTCCTGGGCGCCGCGTGAAATGCGGGATGGCGGCACCATCAATGCCGACGGTTTCGGCGTCGCCTGGTGGCTGCCCGCCGATGCGGCGCCCGCCGACCACGGCGCCGGCGTCACCTGGCACGGCGGCGCGACCGGCGATCCCCGCGATACCGCGGTGGATCGCGCGGCGACGGTGAGCCGCTACCGCAATGCCGCGCCGATCTGGACCGATCCGGCGGTCGAGGAAGTGCTGCCGCAACTTCGATCCACCGCCGTACTGGCGGCGATTCGATCGGCGACGGTCGGCATGCCGGTCGAACGTGGCGCCTGTGCGCCGTTCACGCACGGCCACTGGGCTTTCAGCCACAACGGGGCGATTCCGGATTGGCGCCGGACCCTGACCGATGTCGCGGCGCAATTCGGTGCGCCGTCGCTGCTGGAGGCGGAATCGCTCACCGATTCCGCCACGCTGTGGGTGATCCTGCACGGCCTGCTCACCCGCGCGGACGCGCCGGAATCGGCAGCCGGGGAGACGACACCGGGAACCGTGCTGCGGGAAGTGGTTCGGGCGGTGCTGGCTCGGTCGCCGCAGGCGCGATTGAACTTATTGCTGGGGGATGGGGAAACGGTGTGGGCCACAACGTGGCACCACTCTTTGGCGGTGCTGGTCACCGATGAATTCGCGGTGGTGGCCTCGGAGCCGTATGACGACGATGCCCGCTGGCGGTCCCTTGCGGACCGGCAGCTGGTGGTCGTCCGGCCAGGGTCGCTGACCGTCGAATCGCTCGAAACCGATGACGAAAGGGCTGGTTCATGACCTCGGCGACGCTGGAGATTCATCTGACCGACGACGATATGACCGCGGCGCTGCGGGCCGATGTGCGCCAGGGACTGAGCGCTTCGCCGAAATCGTTGCCGCCGAAGTGGTTCTACGATGCTCGGGGCAGCGAACTGTTCGAGCAGATCACCGAACTGCCGGAGTACTACCCGACCCGGACCGAGCGGGCGCTGCTGGAGCGGGTGGTCGGGCAGATCGCGCGGATCGCGCAGGCCGAGGTGCTGGTGGAGCTGGGGGCGGGGTCGGCGGCCAAGACGCGGCTGCTGCTCGAGGCGCTCACCGCCGAAGGGCCGTTGAAGAAGTATGTGCCGCAGGATGTTTCGGTGGCGGCGCTGACCGCTTCGGCGGACGAGGTGGCGGCGGAGTTCCCGGGGCTGAGCGTGCACGGGGTGGTCAGCGACTTCACGGCCACGCTGGAGAACCTGCCGCGCGGCGGGCGGCGCATGATCGCGTTCCTGGGCGGGACCATCGGGAATCTGGTGCCGCAGGAGCGGGCCGAGTTCCTGGGCGGGATTCACCAGGTGCTGGAGCCGGGGGAACAGTTGCTGCTGGGTGCGGGGCTGGTGATCGACCCGGCGGTGCTGGTGCCGGCCTACGACGATGCGGCCGGCGTGACCGCGGAGTTCAATCGCAATGTGCTGCATGTGCTCAACGCGCGGCTGGGCGCGGACTTCGATCCGGAACGCTTCCGGCACATCGCACTATGGGATGCCGAGAACGAGTGGATCGAGATGCGGCTGGAGGCGACGGCCGATATGACCGTGCGCATTCCGGAGCTCGACATGACCGTGGAGTTCGCGGCGGGCGAGCAGATGCGCACCGAGATCTCCGCGAAGTTTCAGCGTGCGGGACTCGAATCCGAGTTGCGCGCAGCGGGTTTCGCGACCGAGCGGGTGTGGACCGATCCGGATGAGCGGTTCGCGCTTTTGCTGGCCGAGCGCCGGTAGTAAACCGGCAATTCCGGCGGTGGTTGACCTGTCCCCGATCTAGGATCGGGGACAGTGAAGCCGTGGGAGATTTTCGGCCTCGTCCTCGGAGTCGCCGCCTTTTGCGTAGCTCTGCCGTCGTTGCTGGGCTGGCGCCGGGCCCGGTTGTGGCTGGTGGCGGGTTTGCTGCTGCTCGCCGGCGCGGGTGCGCTGCTGTTGCTCCCGCTCCCGCATCCGGCCGGTGATGTGGACTGCGGTTCGGTGGTCGCGCCCCGGCACGAATGGACCGGACCCGCCATCTGCCGCGATCCCGGCTGCACCGGACCCGACTTCGTGGTCCCGTGCCGCCGGAATCGCCTGGCGCGCACCCAGGTTGCCGCGCTGATCGCGGCGAGCGCCCTGATGACGATCGGGCTCAGCGTCCGGTCCATCCGGCGCGAAGCGCGCGAGGACGGACCGGACTGAGCTACTTCTGCTCGGTGACCGCCGCCAGCCAATCGTTGAGCGGCCGCAGTTTTTCCCACGCTTTCCGGATCTCGTCCCGGGCGCGCGGCGTGGTCAGCCATTTCGGCGCGCCGAATTGCTTTCCGGCGGTGAGGGATTTGTGCCGCAGCAAATCGATGCGCGGATGGTCGAGCTCGTAACCCTTGGGTTTGGTCTTGAGCTTGTCGCCGCCGATCTCGTAGCCGGCCGAGATCAGCCGCGCCAGTATGCCCTCCAGCTCCGGCCCGCGCACGTCATCGGCGATGGCGATGCGCAGCGCCGCCAGCTGGGCGGGCGGCGCGGCGTAGATCCCGCCCGCCACGAACAGCCCGGCCGCGCTGATCTGCACGTACCAGCCGCCGAACTGCGCGGTGTGCACGATCGCGCCCTGATGGTTCTTGTACGGCGTCTTGTCCGCCGCGAACCGCACGTCCCGGTACGGCCGGAAGATCTTGGCCGTGCCGAAATCGCTTTCCAGTTCGGCGGCAAGGGCTTTCATCGGGTCCCGGACCGACTCCTCCCAGACCTTCTTGTTGGCATTCCAGAAGGCCTTGGAATTGTCGGCTTCCAAGTCCTCGTAGAAATCGAGCCCGGCGAGCGGGAATCCGTCGAATCGCGTCATATCAGCTGTCGGTCGGGATCATTCCGCTGTCGATGATCAAGAAACCGATCACCAAACCCAGCACCATGCACACGCCCGCCGCGATGGCCGCCCACTTGCCCAGCGCCTCGCCCTTGTTGTGGCCGACGATGCCGAGCACGATGCCGGCGATGCCGAACCCCGGCGGGCAGAAGATCAATGCGATGGCGGCGCAGATGAATCCGATGATGGAGAACACCTGCGGGCCGGTGTGCTGCTGCGGCGGCTGGCCGTAGGGCTGATAGCCCTGGCCGTACGGCTGCTGACCGTAGGGCTGCTGCGGATAGGCCGGGAATCCACCCGGCTGCCCCGCCGCGCCCGGCTGCTGCCCGTATCCCTGCTGTCCGTATCCCGGTTGTGGATAACCCCCGGGCTGGGAACCCATGGGCGGGTAGCCGTACTGACCGCCCGCCGGATACCCCTGCTGCTGTCCGCCCGGCGGAGGCGGGGGAGTGCTGCCCGGGTACGGCGGATACCCCGCATCGGGCGCCGCGCCGGGCCGGTAGTGCATGGTGATGTCGTCCTGCGGCTGCGGGATACCCGGAACGGGTTCGGCACGCGGGCCCGGCGCGGATTCGGAGCCAGGCGTGGACGTGGTGCCCGGTGTGGGTTCGGAGCCCGTGGCGGCTTCGGAGCTCGGCGCCGGTGCGGATTCGGCGGCCTCGGGGGCGTCCTTCTTCTTGAAGAGCTCACCCGAGCCGGAGTCGGATTGCGGTTCATTCGGCGGCGTGCTCATGTCGCGCCCTCCTCGATGTGGTGTGAACAGCCCCCCATGGTTATCACAGCCGGGCGCCCGAAACGAAACAGTGGAGCCTCAGTCGCCGGGTTCGTCGATGATGTCCATGGCGGCGACCTCGGCGGGCCGGTCGTCCTCGGACCGGTACTCCTCGCGCCGCCGGCGCCGGGTCCATTCCTGATCGAGTTCCTCGCCGATGCCCAACCGGCCGTCGTCGTCGCTCTCGCGATTGCGGATCACCAGATCCTCGGGCGGGTCGGTGATGTACCGCTCGTACTCGCGAACCTCATCGGCCTGATCATCGTCACCCAGGTCGTAGTCGAGGTCCTCGACGTCGTCGGTGTCGAAGACCTCGTCCATCAACTGGTCCTCGTCATCGTTGCGCCGGTCGTCCATACGGCCTCACCTCTCCGCGCATCAGCGCACCAGTAGCAAACCGCCGAGTTCGCGCTCAACGCTACCGCCGCGCCCCGGCACAGGTGTCGATTGGCACCCGCTCGATACCAAAGTGCCCGGTGAGCAGAAAACGAAAACGCCCGCCGTGCCTTGGCGGCACGGCGGGCGTGAGGATCGGGTAGAGGGAGGGTCGAAGCGCCGCGCGAGGTCTGGAGCCGAGCGCCGCCGTGGGAGGCCCGTGGTGGTGGGGCAGTGCCGCGGCGATGTGCCCGGTGCGGAGGCGTTCCTCCTCCACCACACAACGAAGCGCCGCCGTACCTACTGGCACGGCGGCGCTGTCGATCTGGGGGTTCGGGGGCGTAGCCCCTGAGAGTTACGAGAGTTGTCTCTACGCCGACCCGTTGAAAAGGCCGGTGACGGAGCCGTTTTCGAAGACCTCGCGGATGGTCTGCGCCAGCAGCGGGGCGATCGAGAGCACGGTCAGCTGCGGGAAGCGCTTGTCCTCGCTGATCGGCAGCGTGTTGGTGACCACGACTTCCTTGGCGCCGCAGTTGGCGAGGCGCTCGGCGGCCGGGTGCGAGAGCACGCCGTGGGTGGTCACGATGACCACGTCGAGCGCGCCGGCTTCCTTGAGCACCTTGACGGCGCCGGCGATGGTGCCACCGGTGTCGATCATGTCGTCGATCAGGATGCAGATGCGGCCCTCGACCTCACCGACCACGCGGTTGGCGGTGATCTGGTTCGGCACCAGCGGGTCGCGGGTCTTGTGGATGAACGACAGCGGCGCGTCGCCCAGCGCGTTCGCCCACTTCTCGGCGACCTTCACGCGACCGGCGTCCGGGGACACCACGGCGATATTGTCGAGCGCGTAGTTGTTCCGGATGTACTCGACCAGCTGCACCATGGCGTGCATGTGATCGACCGGCCCGTCGAAGAAGCCCTGGATCTGATCGGTGTGCAGGTCGACGGTGATGATGCGGTCCGCGCCCGCGGTCTTCAGCAGGTCGGCGATCAGGCGAGCCGAGATGGGCTCACGACCGCGGTGCTTCTTGTCCTGGCGCGCGTACGGGTAGAACGGCAGTACCGAGGTGATGCGCTTGGCCGAACCGCGCTTGAGTGCGTCGATCATGATCAGGTGCTCCATGACCCACTGGTTCAGCGGGGCCGGGAAGCTCTGCAGCACGAAGGCATCAGAACCGCGAACCGATTCCTCGAACCGGACGAAGGTCTCGCCATTGGCGAAATCCCGGGCGGTCTGAGGGGTGATGTGAACATTGAGTTCCTTCGCCACCTCTTCCGCCAGCTCGGGATGAGCGCGTCCCGAGAACAGCATCAGGTTCTTCTGGTTGTCGGTAGAGAACGCGGTCACGGACGTTCGCCATCCTTTTGCTCGTTGGAAATTTCGTTGGCCGCCAGTGCCGCTTCCGCTGCCTTGGCCGCGTCGGTGCCGGGGCGATTGCGCTGCACCCAGCCTTCGAGATTGCGCTGTGCTCCACCCGACACCGCGAGAGCCCCCGGTGGAACATTTCTACGCAGCACAGTACCTGCTGCGGTATACGCTCCGTCACCCACTGTCACAGGTGCGACGAACATGGTGTCGCTGCCGGTGCGAACATGCGAACCGACCACGGTGTGATGCTTCTTGACCCCGTCGTAATTGACGAACACGCTCGACGCGCCAATATTGCTGTGCTCGCCGATGGTGGCGTCGCCGACATAGGTGAGGTGCGGGACCTTGGAGTGCGCGCCGATGGTGGCGTTCTTGGTCTCCACGAACGCGCCCAGCTTGCCGTCCTCGCCGATGACGGTGCCGGGCCGCAGGTAGGTGAAGGGGCCGACATTGCAGCCGGCGCCGATGGTGGACTTCTCGCCGTGCGCGCGAACGACTTTCGCGCCGTCGCCGACCACCACGTCGGTCAGGGTGGAGTCCGGGCCGATCTCGGCGTCCTCGCCGATCACGGTGTGGCCCAGCAGTTGTACGCCCGGCCGGATGACCGCGTCCCGGCCGATCTGCACATTCCCGTCGATCCAGGTGCTGGCCGGATCCACGATGGTGACCCCGGCGCGCATGTGCCGTTCCACGATGTAGCGATTGAGCGTGCGGCCCGCGTCGGCCAGCTGCACCCGGTCGTTGACGCCGGTGACCTTGGCCGAATCCAGCAGGCGCGCACCGTGAACGGCGTGCCCGGCCTCGCGGGCCAGCTTCAGCACATCGGTGAGGTAGAGCTCGTGGCGGGCGTTGGCGGTGGTGATCTGGGAGAGCATCACCCGCAGCACCCGGGCGTCGAAAACGTATACGCCGGAATTGACTTCGGTGAGGGCGGCCTGTTCCGGGGTGGCGTCGGCGTGTTCGACGATCTCCAGCACCCGGCCCTCGGCATCGCGCACGATGCGGCCGTAACCGTTGGCGTCCTCGGGTTCGAAGGTCAGCACGGTGGCGGCCGAACCGTCGGAGTAGCTGCGGTGCTCGTCGAGCAGGGCGGAGAGCGTATGTCCGTCCAGCAGCGGCACATCGGCGTAGGTGACGAGCAGGTCGCCGTCGAAATCCTCCGGGATCTCGGTGAGCGCGCACTGCACGGCGTGGCCGGTGCCGAGCTGTTCTTCCTGGACCGCGCGGTCGATGTCACGGCCGAGTTCTGCGGCCACCTCGGTGACGGCGGCGCCGACCGCTTCGCGGTCGTGTCCCACCACCGTGATGAGGTACGTCGGGTCGATCTCGTTCGCCGCGTGCAGCGCGTGTGCGAGCATGCTGCGGCCGGCCAGCGGGTGCAATACCTTGGGGGTCTTGGACCGCATTCGAGTTCCGGCACCGGCTGCGAGAACGACGACGGCGGTCTGCTGTGGCATGGATCTCCCTCGGCTGCCGGTCATCGTGCTGAGTTCTTGGTTGCGCCGCCCACAGTTTTGCTGTGTCGGCTATGTGCCGGGGCAACGATAGTGCCCCCGCTCGAGAGCTCCGCCGCCAGGACTCGAACCTGGACTAACTGAACCAAAATCAGTGGTGCTGCCATTACACTACGGCGGATCAATCACCCCGCGGACCGTACGGTTCGCGCGGCTGCATGACTGGCATTGCGATGTAGATACTCGCATGCTCCCCCGCCTCTCCGCGAATTTTTACTCCCCCGCCTCTCCGGGAATTTTTGCCGACGGGCAAGTGCCGTGTCCGGTCTCGTCGCGGAGTCCCTGTTCAGAACGTGCCCGACTCGGCTCGTCCCCGGTGAGTTACCCGGATCTTGCGTGATCAGTTGTTAGGTTTGCGAAGTCTCGAGGAGCTCGCAGGCGGTCCCCACGATGCTTTGACTGCGAGTGTCTGGAACAGTTAGCAGGACGGACGTACGGAATGTGCAGGGAGGCGGAGCGATGAGTTCGGGTGAGGGGGGCCGCGTGTCCCGCCCGCGCATGACCGGAACCCAACGGCGGCAGCAGCTCATCGAGATCGGGCGGGCGCTGTTCGCGGAGCGTGGGTACGACGCGACTTCGATAGAGGAGATCGCGCAGCGGGCGCAGGTGTCGAAACCGGTGGTGTACGAGCACTTCGGGGGCAAGGAAGGGTTGTACGCGGTCGTGGTCGATCGCGAGATGTCTACCTTGCTCGAGATGATCCGGGAATCGCTGACGCAGAACCGGTCGCGGGTGCGGCTGGAGCAGGTGGCGCTGGCGTTGCTCACCTATATGGAGGAGCGCACCGACGGGTTCCGGATTCTGATGCGGGATCAACCGGTGTCGGCGGCCGAGGGCACGTACTCCTCGCTGCTGAACGAGGCGGTGAATCAGGTGGCGCACATTCTCGCCGGGGATTTCGAGCGCCGCGGGTTCGACACCTCGCTTGCCACGCTCTACGCGCAGGCGCTGGTCGGGATGGTCGCGACGGCGGCCACCTGGTGGCTCGACGAACGGCAACCCTCCAAGGAAGTGGTTGCCGCGCATCTGGTGAACCTGTGCTGGAACGGTCTGACCCATCTGGAGTCGGAACCGAAACTCGCCTCGGAATGGCCGAGCGGCAAAGGTTTAAAGAACCCAACGGTCTGATACGTCCGTTGTCGGGCGGTAGAACTGGACAGTTAACCAGCGAATTGCGAAGGAGGACGGGCCGAATGCTCGAATCGGCTGGCATCGCGCAGCCGGGTGGTACGGTTCACCCATCCTTCGAGTGCTGTTCGAACTGTGATGTCGGTCAACTTCGGGATGTCGGTCTACTTCAGGATGGCTGGTTTGATGACAGGCGGATCTGATGGCTAGGCAAGCGCGTGCGGAGATCACTCGCGATTCCGTGCTCGCGGGCGCGGCCGATGTCTTTCTGCGGCTGGGTTACGCGAACGCGTCCCTGTCCGAGATCATCGCGCAGTCGAATGTGACCAAGGGCGCCTTGTACTTTCACTTCGGCTCCAAGGAAGAACTCGCGCGCGCCGTCGTCGATCAGGGCAACGAGCGACTGGTCAGCGCCTGCCAGGGTTTCTTCGATCCCCGCGTGCCGGCGCTCGAGGCCTGCATCGGAATCACCTACGTGGTGGCGGATCTGACCATGAACGATCCGATGGTCGGCGCGATGCTCAAGCTCACCCATCAGATCGGCGACTACCGCGGCGCGGCCGGTGACAATATCGCCAAGACCTGGGGCGAGACGCACCGTTTGCTCGCCGAACGCGCCATCCAGCAGGGCGACCTGAAGCCGGACCTGGACCCGGAGACCATCGGCCTGTTGCTGCAGGAGATGACCACCGGCGTCCACATCGTCGCCGTCAGCACCGAATCCATCGACCAGATGGCGACCCGCATGGAACGCGCCTGGTTCTTCCTCCTCCCTTCCATCGTCCCGGACGAGAAGGTCGCCTACTTCCGCGAATTCGCCGCCCGCCGCCTCCGCCGCTACGTGCAGTAAACCCACTCCTGGGGTCCTCAGGGGCTTGCCCCTGAGAGCTCCGAGAGTTGGTTGACGGGGGTGTCGGGGTGGGCGACTAGAGTGGGTTGGTCGTGCTGAAACGCTGATCTGCGCCCAGGAGTCTCCTTATGCCCGAGCATCGTCCACCTTTGGCGGGACTGGCCGCGGTGGCTGGTGCCGATGCCGCTCTCCAGCAGGTCAGAGACCTGATCGGGCGCGACTCGGCCATGCTGGTGGCGCCCTCGGCGGTGCGGCCGTTCGTGGCCGCCACCATTGCCGGGGAGCGGCCGCTGGTGGTGGTCACCGCCACCGGGCGGGAGGCCGACGATCTGGCGGCGGAGCTGGCGGAGATACTCGGGGACAGCGTCGCGTTGTTCCCGTCCTGGGAGACGCTGCCGCACGAGCGGCTGTCACCGGGAGCGGACACCGTCGGCAAGCGGATGCAGGTGCTGCGGCGGCTGGCGCATCCGGACGAGGGGATCTACGGCGCCCCGCTGCGGGTGATCGTGACGACGGTGCGTTCGCTCATGCAGCCGATGGCGCACGGGCTGGGCGATATCGAGCCGGTGGTGCTGCGGCGCGGCACCGAGTTCGATTTCGACGAATTGCTCACGCGGCTGGTGGAATTCGCCTACGAGCGGGTCGACATGGTCGGCAAGCGCGGCGAGTTCGCGGTGCGCGGCGGCATCCTGGATATCTTCCCGCCGACCGCCGATCATCCGGTGCGCGTGGAGTTCTGGGGCGACGAGGTGTCGGAGCTGCGCTCCTTCGCGGTTGCCGACCAGCGGTCGCTGCACGATGATCCGGTCGACATGGTGGTCGCGCAGCCCTGCCGCGAACTGCTGCTGACCGACGAGCTGCGAGCCCGCGCCGCCGAAGTCGCCACCGAGAACCCGGCCGACGCCGCCCTGGTGGAAATGCTCGACAAGCTTTCCTCGGGCGTACCGGTCGAGGGCATGGAAGCGCTGCTGCCGGTGCTGCAGCCGGGCGAACTGCAATTGCTCACCGACGTGCTGCCCGCGCAAACCCATGTGCTGCTGTGCGATCCGGAGAAGATCCGCACCCGCGCCGCCGACCTGGTCCGCACCGGTCAGGAGTTCCTGGAAGCCTCCTGGACGGCCGCGTCCTTCGGCGGCGCGGCCCCGCTCGGCGCGTACGGCCTGGACCTCGCCGCGTCCTCCTACCGCGGCCTGGACGAAGTGCACGCCGACGCGGACCGGCACGGCCTGCCCTGGTGGACGCTGAGCCCGCTCGCCGCCGACCACCCGGACGAGATCGTGCTCGCGGTGCTGGCCGCCCCGTCCGCGCGCGGTTCCGAGGAACTCGTCGCCACCATCTTCGCCTCGCTGCGCGCCCACGTCTCCACCGGCGGCCGCGCCGTAATCGTGGTGGCGGGACACGGTACGGCGCAACGCATTCAGGAACGCCTGGCCGACGCCGAGGTCCCCGCCGCACCCCTGGCCGCGGGCGCCGAACCGGTGCGCGGACTGGTCGGCGTGCTGTGCGGTTCGCTGCACGACGGCGTGGTCTTCGACGACGCCAAACTGGTCGTCGTCGCCGAATCCGACCTCACCGGCAATCGCGTCACCGCACCCGGCGAGGGCAAGAAACTGCCCGCCAAACGCCGCAACCAGGTCGATCCGCTGGCCCTCACCGCCGGTGACATGGTGGTGCACGACCAGCACGGCATCGGCCGCTTCGTGGAGATGATCGAGCGCACCATCGCCGGCGCCCGCCGCGAATACCTGGTCATCGAATACGCGCCCAGCAAGCGCGGCCAGCCCGGCGACCGCCTCTTCGTCCCGATGGACTCCCTGGACCAGCTCTCCCGCTACGTCGGCGGCGAGATGCCGTCGCTGTCCAAGCTGGGCGGCTCGGACTGGCAGAACACGAAACGCAAGGCCCGCAAGGCGGTTCGCGAGATCGCCACCGAACTGGTGCAGCTCTACGCCGCCCGCCAGGCCGCCCCCGGTCACGCCTTCGCCCCGGACACCCCGTGGCAGCAGGAGATGGAGGACGCGTTCGCGTTCACCGAGACCCAGGACCAGCTCTCCGCCATCGCCGAAGTGAAATCGGATATGGAGAAGTCGGTGCCGATGGACCGCGTCATCTGCGGTGACGTCGGCTACGGCAAGACCGAGATCGCGGTGCGCGCGGCCTTCAAGGCGGTGCAGGACGGCAAACAGGTCGCCGTGCTGGTGCCGACCACGTTGCTGGCGCAACAGCATCTGCAGACCTTCACCGAGCGCATGGCCGGATTCCCGGTGGTGGTGAAGGGCCTGTCCCGCTTCACCGATACCGCCGAATCCCGGGAAATCCTGGAGGGCATGACCACCAAGGACGTCGATATCGTGGTCGGCACCCACCGGCTGCTGCAGACCGGTGTGCGGTGGAAGGACCTCGGCCTGGTCATCATCGACGAGGAACAGCGTTTCGGCGTCGAGCACAAGGAGCACATCAAGGCGCTGCGCACGCACGTGGACGTGCTCACCATGTCCGCCACGCCGATTCCGCGCACCCTGGAAATGTCCCTCGCCGGCATTCGCGAGATGTCGACCATCCTCACCCCGCCCGAGGAACGCCACCCGGTGCTCACCTATGTCGGCGCGTACAACGACAAGCAGGTGGCCGCCGCGGTGCGCCGCGAACTGCTGCGCGACGGCCAGGTGTTCTACGTGCACAACCGGGTCGCCTCGATCGACAAGGCGGCCAAGCGGATTCGCGATCTGGTGCCGGAGGCGCGGGTCGTGGTGGCGCACGGCCAGATGAACGAGGACATGCTGGAGAAGACCGTGCAGGGCTTCTGGGAGCGCGAGTTCGACGTGCTGGTGTGCACCACCATCATCGAAACCGGTTTGGACATCAGCAATGCCAACACCCTGATCGTGGAACGCGCTGACGCGCTGGGCCTTTCGCAGCTGCACCAGCTGCGCGGCCGCGTCGGCCGGTCCCGCGAGCGCGGGTACGCCTACTTCCTGTACCCGCCGGAGAAGCCGCTCACCGAGACCGCCTACGACCGCCTGGCCACCATCTCGCAGAACTCGGATCTGGGCGCGGGTATGGCGGTCGCCATGAAGGACTTGGAGATTCGCGGCGCGGGCAATGTGCTCGGCGCGGAACAGTCCGGTCACGTGGCGGGCGTCGGCTTCGACCTCTACGTGCGCCTGGTCGGCGAGGCGGTGGAGGCGTACCGTGCCGCCGCCGACGGCCGGCCCATCACCGTGGACGAGGAGGTCAAGGAGGTCCGCATCGACCTGCCGGTGGACGCGCACATCCCGCCCGACTACATCGGCTCCGACCGCCTGCGTCTGGAGGCGTATCGCAAACTCGCCGCCGCCCAGGACGATTCCGGGCTGGCGGCCGTGGTCGAGGAACTGGTGGACCGTTACGGCCCGCTGCCCGTGGAGGTGGGCCGGCTGGTGTCGGTGGCCAAGCTGCGGCTGCTGGCGCGCGAGTACTCGATCGCCGAGATCGGCGTCACCGGAACCACTCTCAAGGTGTCGCCCATGCAGCTGCCCGACTCCAAGCAGTTGCGGCTCAAGCGGCTCTACCCGAACGCCACCTACCGCCCGACCACCGGCATCGTGCAGTTGCCGCTGCCGCGGGTGGAGGACAGTGTGGGCGCGGAGCGGGTGCGCGATGTGCAGGTGCTGCAATTCGTCGCCGACCTGCTGCTGGCCTTGGACGGCAAGGCCCCGGGCGCGGTCGACGTGCGGGTCGCGACCGAGGCCACGGCGGCGCGGTGAGCCCGGACCGCACCGGCGATGCGGCCATGACCGCCGCGCTCGGGACCGCCCGGATGACCGAGGCGCTCGGCGAAGCGGTCGAGGTGATGGACCGGCTGTGGAATTTCGGCGGCTGGGAGGTCACCCAGACCCACGATTCGCTGCGCCCGTACCTGCTGGAGGAGACCTACGAACTCCTCGACGCCATCCAGGAGGCCGACGCCGACACCATCCGCGAGGAACTCGGCGACCTGCTGCTGCAGGTCCTGTTCCACTCCCGGATAGCCGAGGCCGCAGGCGAATTCACCGTCGCCGACGTGGCGGCGGCCCTGGTCGCCAAACTGGTCAATCGCAGCCCCCACCTCAGCGATCAGGCCATCGACCCCGCCGCGCCTCTGGCGGAGAAGATCGCCGCCCAGGAATCCGCCTGGGAAATCCGCAAATCCGCCGAGAAGGCCCGCCGCTCCTGCCTGGACGGCATCGCCATGGCCCAGCCCGCCCTGGCCCTCGCCGAGAAGGTCCGCTCCCGCAGCGCCAAAGCCGGCCTCCCCGCCACCCTGATCCCCACCGCCCTCCGCACCGTGGAACTCGGCGGCCCCGACAGCGCCGAAGAACGCCTCCGCAAAGCCACCCTCACCTTCGCCACCGCCATCCGCACCGCCGAAGACGCCGCCGAATCCGCCCGCGGCGAACGCGCCCCCCTCACCGCCGAGGATTGGGTCGAATATTGGCCGAAAGGCCCAGCCCAAGGTGACAACTGATCTCGCGGGAATCGGGGTAACTCCCCGGGTACGCCCAAAATGGTTTCGGCTCCTGGCCGCCTGCACGCGTTGCGAAGAGTTAGCGGCACTTGGCCGGGCGCTCTAGTCCCGGGGAGGCGGAGCAGCTAGCGTCACTGGGGTGAGTGACGAGGAGCGTGGATCTGTCACCGAGTTCTACCCGTCCCGGGCGGGTACCGTCGGCGCGCTGCTGTTCTTCCTGGTGCTGACCGTCCTGCCGTTGCCGGTCGTGCTGGACAGCGCCGAGCATCCGGCGATGCGGCTGGGCGGGCTGGTGACCGTGGCGCTCTTCGGTTTCGGCGTGTACGGCATGCTGCACGAGCTGTTCAGACCGCAGCCGACCTTGGTGATCACCGACGCGGGCTTCACCTATCGGGGATTTCCGCATGTCGGCTGGCACGAGGTGGAGCGGCTGCGGTTGCGGGTGGGGCGGTTGCGGCGCGGCGGCCACGAGGAGCGTTTCGCCGAGGTGATCCTGCGCGATCCCATCGAATTCCGGTCCCGGGTAGTGGCTTTGGGCGATGTGCGCAAACGCCGCGATCCGGATCGCCCGCTGTACATCCTGCCCGAGCGACTACCCGTGCCGGTGGCCGAGGCGGTCGAGGCCATGGTGGCGCACTATCCGCCGCTGGTGCTGGCCGACGGCGACGAGGCCCCGATGGCGCGCTCCGGCGACCTGTCCGCCGATCTGGAGATGGTCGAGGCCGCGCTGGTCGGCGTGCTCACCGATATGCTCCCGCCCGGCTGGGCGTTCGCGGTGCTGTGGTTCGTGCTGGTCGGCGAGGAGGGGCACGCCGGCATCCAGGTGCAGCTGGCCGACGAATCGGTGCGCAATGTGAAGCTGGCCGACGAGACCGACGAGGACATGGTGCTGGCCGAGGAGCTGCTGGCCCTGCTGGGCCGGCACAAGGAGCTGTCCTACGACCAGATGACCGGCACCTGGCTGAGCGGCCGGGTGGCCACCAAGGTCGATGCCGACGGCGTGCAATTCCAGTTGTCGCGCAAGGAGATTCCGGAGTGGGTGCCGGTCCCGGAACCGGATCAGTGCCGCCGCGAACTGGCCGCCTTCCCGCGCGCCGGAGACGAGATCCCGCAGTGGATGCGGGAGCGCATCGCCTGAAACGCCCGGCGCGCCGGATGCCGGACCTGTCCGCACCGGACGTTCGGCCGCTCGACCCGTTCGCCGCTATGCTCGGGTTGACCGCGGCGCGAGGAGGGCATATGCGGGGGCGCGGTATCGCCATGGGGCTGGCGCTGCTGTTTCTGGTGACCGGTTGCGGCGGGGTCGTGAACGGTACGGCGGCACCGGATCCGGCGGTGGTGAAGCTGCCGAAGCTGACCGCGGACAAGATCCCGGACATGCTGCTGACGCCCGACGAGACGGGCAAGATCGTGGCGTCGAGCAAGCTGGTGCAGAAATTCGAGAACACGGTGCCGACCGTCCCGAAGTACACCTACAGTCCGCCGGACTGCGGTTCGCTGCTCTACAGCGGGGACAAGCGCAGCTACGGCGACACCTGGACCGGGTACCGGCTGCGGTCGTATCAGGAACCGGGGGACGACTACGACCACAATATTTTCCAGGCCGTCACCACCTACAAGAATTTCGTGGTGGCCGAGGATCTGGTGGCGAAGTATCGCGCTTTCCTGGCGAGTTGCAAGGACAGCGATGTCACCAACACCTCGACCGAGACCGGTAAGTCCAACACCACGCGGGTGACGGCGATCCAGCACAATTCCGATCCGTCGGCGGTGTCGGTGGACTGGGTGCTGACCTCGAAGTCGAACAAATGGTTCTGCTCGAACACCATTCGCACGGTGGGCAATGCGGTGATCGAGACGGCCAGCTGCGCCACCGCGGACGCCCGCACCGCCGCGATCATCGCCGACAAAATCGCGGCGAAGATCAAACAACAGCACTGACTTTCACGTACCGGACATTCCGGTCGACTTTGCGGGAGCGGCTAACACCGGCGGCATCGGCGCTGATTAGCAGGTTGTGCCCAGACCATGTGTCCCGCGTCACTCCCACCCCTTCCGCCATGTCCGGCGAGGGTGAATTGATCGGCCGGGACGCGGAACTCGGGCTGCTGCGGGTCGAACTCGCGGCGGCGCTGGCCGGGCGCTCTCGCATGGTGCTGTGCTCGGGGGAAGCGGGCATCGGCAAGACCCGGCTGCTCGGCGCACTGGCCCGCGAGGCCGCCGATGCCGCGGTCCCGGTGCTGTGGGCGCGCTCGGTCGAACTCCACGATTCCCCGCCGTTCTGGTTGTGGCGGCAGATGATGGGCGAATCCGGCGTGGCCGACACGCTTTCCGAAGCCGGTGACGCCGCCGAGCGCGCCCTGCTCTTCGAGCGCATCGCCGCCTGGCTGGACGAGCTCACCGCCGCGCACGGCGCGCTGCTCATCGTCGACGACATCCAATGGGCCGACGAACCCTCCCTGGACGCGCTGCTGCACCTGGTCCGCTCGCTGCGCCGCCATCGCCTGCTGATCTGCGCCGCCGAACGCACCGCCGCCGACACGGTATTACCCGGCTGGCGCGCCGTCCGCCCCCGCCTGCTCCCCGAAGCCGATGTCGAAACGGTCCTGCTGCAAGGACTCTCACACCCCGACACCGCCGCCTACCTGCGCCGCGAATCGGGCCGCGAACTACCCGTGCCGCTCGTGCGGCAAGCCCACGCGCTCACCGCCGGAAACCCCTTCTACATCCGCGAACTCGCCCGCGGCCTGCGCCATCCCACCCCGAATCCGATGCTCCCGCAGCTCACTTCGGAACCGCACGCGTCCCGCCGCAGCGACCCGGCGCCGTTCACCTTCACGGTGCCCGCCGCCCTCGAACAGGATCCGCCGCTGCGCCCCGGCGACGACGAGATCTCCGAGACCGCCGGCCTCGACGTTCCGCCCCGCCTGACCGATATCGTGACCGTCCGCATCTCGATACTGTCCCCGGCGACCCAGGAATTCCTGCGCGCCGCAGCGATTCTCGGCCAGGAGTTCGACCTGGCGGTGGCGGCGCGACTGGTCGAGCGGACCCCGGCGCAATGCCTGCCCGAGGTGGATGAAGCGGTCCACGCCGGTGTGCTGGCCGAGACCGCGCCGCCGGGCCGCGTCGAATTCGTGCACGGTCTGGTGCGTTCGGTCCTGATGTCCGGCCTGTCGCTGCACCGCCGCACCGAACTCCATCACCGCGCCGCGGTGGCGATCGAAGCGCTGTACCGGGACTGCCTGGACGCCCACCTCGCCGAACTGGCCCACCATTGGTCGACGGTGGCGGTGACGGGCGACCGCCCGACCGCCGTTGCCTGGTGCACCCGCGCCGCCGAATACGCTCTGTCGCAACTCGATTTCGACGAAGCGCAACGCCTGTACGACCTGGCCTCGGCGACCGCCGCGGAATCCCTGCCGCTCACCGCGCGCGGTCACCTGGCCCTGGCGAAGGCCGACGCCGCGTTCCGAGCCGGCCGGCTCCCTGCCGCCCGCCAATGCTGCCGCGATGTCGTTCTCGCCGCCCGTCGCGCCGGCGACCCGCTGCTCCTGGCGACCGCCGCCCTCACCCTGGAACCGATCGGCCGCCTGGACTGGGACCGCGACCTTCGAGACTGGTGTGATGCCGCCCTCGCCGCCCTCCCGCTGTCCGGTCCGGATCGCACGTCGATGGTGGAAGTGCTCGCAGCCAGTGACGATCGACCGACGATAGGGGAGTTGCGGGCGCGGTTGGTGGCGCGGCGGACCGAGGCGGCGGTCTATTGCGGGGCGGGCGGGGATGCGGAGGTGATGTCGGCGGCGGCGTTGATCGCGGCGGATCGGGCTGGGGGCGAGGCGGTGGTGGATGCGCTGCGGTCGCGGCAGTGTGCCTGTGGGGGACCGGAGTTCGTGGAGGAGGGGGCGCGGCTGGCGGGGCGGTTGATCGAGATCGGGGTGGCGGAGCATCGGCCGGAGGTGGAGTTGCGGGGGCGATTATGGGCGGTGGAGGTGTACGGGCAGCGGGGGCGGCTGGATCGGATGGATCGGGAGATCATCCGGATGGGGTGGTGTGTGGAACGAGTGGGCGGGCCGGTGGCGCGGTGGCAGTTGCTGCGGGCGCGGGCCGGGATGGCGCAGGCGCGTGGGGAATTCGAGGCGGCGCTGCGGCTCGGGAGGGAGGCGTTCGAGACGCTGGAACCCGGTGGGTATCCGCGGGTGCTCGCCTATGCGGGGCTGCTGACGATGGTGGGTCATCATTATGGGCATCGGCCGGAGTTCGTGGGGGAGTTGCTGACCCGGGCCGAAGGCGAGGTGCGGGCGGAGTTGTTCGTACTGCTCGCACCCGCCTGGATCGCCGCCGATCAGGGTCGCGTCGAGGTGGCCGAGCATCTGTTCCGCCGCGCGGGACCGCCTGCCGCGTGGGATGTTCCGGATGATCTCCGGCTGGCCTACTACGCCGTCGGCGCCCGGATCGCCGCCGCGATCGGCGATCTCGATGCCGTCCGTTTCTTTCACGGCCGGCTGAGCCCGTGGCGCGGCCGCCACATCACCTGCACCGCGGGCAGTCTCGGGCCGGTCGAATTGACCCTCGCCGTCTGCGCCATCGCGCTCGGCGAAGGGGACAAGGCCGCCGCCGAACTCACCGCCGCCGCGACGGCCTGCGTCGGCAGCGGCGCGGCCGGTTACGCCGTCGAGATCGCCTGCCTGCAAGCCGAGGTCGCCCGCGGGTCCGGAGACCACACGGCCGCAACGGCTTTCGCCGAACCGGCGGTCAGCGCCGCCCACGCTCTCGGCATGATCCCGTGGGCCGAACGCCTGTGCGCCGTCCTGGAACCGCCGCAACCGGTGGCGCGGCTGCGCGCCGCCGACGCGCCCCCGCCCGCGGCGGCCCCACTGTCGGAACGAGAGTGGCAGGTGGCGGTGCTGGTGGCGGCGGGCGCGACCAACCGCGCCATCGCCCGCGAACTGGTGATCTCCGAACGCACGGCCCAGAACCATGTGCAGCACATTCTCACCAAACTCGGTTTCGGCAGCCGCAGCCGAATCGCCGCCTGGGTCACCGGATTGCGATGAGTAGCGGATGAGTAATTCGGCGGATTCGGTCGTTGCGTTCGGTCGCTACCGTGAGTACAAGTCTGTCCCCGACCACCCGAAAGGCATTCGTACGCAACGCGGTACTGGGGCTCGAGGGGTGCTCCGGATCGCCGGCCGGTCCGCAATGAGCAGCGGCGGCGCGGACCCTGCCCGCGCCGCCGCTCGGCGATGTCACGCCGGCTCTCAGACGTTGACCCCGTAGTCGCGGGCGATCCCCGCCAGCCCGGACGCGTACCCCTGCCCGATGGCCCGGAACTTCCACTCGTTGCCGTGCCGGTACAGCTCCCCGAACACCATGGCGGTCTCGGTGGAGGCGTCCTCGGTGAGATCGAACCGCGCCAGCTCGGCGCCCGTCATGGCGTCGACCACGCGAATGTAGGCATTGCGGATCTGGCCGAAGGACTGCCGCCGGATCTCGGCCTCGTGAATCGAGACCGGGAAGAAGATATTCGTGATGTGCGGCGGCATACCCGCGAGATCGACATTGATGGTCTCGTCGTCGCCCTCGCCCGCGCCGGTGAGATTGTCACCGGTGTGCTCGATGGTGCCTTCCGGCGAGCGCAGGTTGTTGTAGAACACGAAATGCGCGTCCGACAGCACCCGCATATTCGCTCCACAGGCCAGCGCGCTCGCGTCCAGGTCGTAATCCGCCCCGGTGGTGGTCCGCACATCCCAGCCCAGGCCGACCGCGACCTTGGTCAGATTGGGGGCCTGCTTGGACAGCGAAACATTTCCGCCCTTGGCCAGACTGACGCTCACAGTTCTCCTTCCCCGCGGTGCCGTCACACCGCATCCCCACCCGATTATGGTCGATGCGGGGACCCCTCGCGCACGTTCAATTACGCCGTCCGGCCGCCATTTCCTGCAGCGTCGCCACCCGCGATTCCAGGTACTTCAGTTCGGCGGGGTCGAGCACCGTGCGCTGAATGCCGGTGAGTACCGCGAACGCGGACTGCCGGTGATCGTCGATCACCTCCACGTCGATGGCGACCGCCGCGTAGTCCGCGGTCCCGGGCATCGGATCGGCGAGCACCCGCGCCCGGCCGCGCGCGCACAGGGCCACGTTCCCGCCGCCGAGAATCAACAGCGCCACCTCCGGCCGCTCCCGCAGCCGGGCCAGTGACCCGCGATCGGATTTCAAGCTGAGCAGCACCCGCCGGTCACCCGCGCGCACCGGCCACGAGACCGGAATCGCGTGCGGCGCCGGATCGGTGGTCACCAGCACCGCGATGGTGTCCTGGGGCCACTCCGGCAGGGTGTCGAGTTCGGGGTGGTCCGGGTGCATATGCGTCGAGGGCTCCTGACGTTCCCGCGCTTCGGCTACCATCCGCGTCACCTCACCATCGGTTTCGCACAGCGGGCTGGACTGTGCTGTCACGAGTGTATGTCGTTGCCGCCGTACCGTGCTGGGGTCCGAATCGAGTGGCTGCCAGGCGCGTCCGGCGCGACTCGCCGGTTACGAGTGTGAAAACACGGCCGGACCTGCGGGGTAATGGATTGACGAGAAGCGATAACGGCTGCATCATTCGTTACAGTCCCCCGTCCAGTCGGGGCCTTGCGAGTAACCGGCCGATGACCGCCCGGTGAAGATCGTCCGTCCAGTTCTCGGCGGAGACGAACGCAAACCAGCAATGCGAAGGTGACGCGCCCGCGTCCATCGAGTGAGAGAGGTGAACCCGAATGATGTTCCGGACCGATCCAGATCAGTTGCCCGCTACCTCGGGCGTCACGCTCTCCGCACCGTTCTTCTGAATGCGCACACCGGGTTTCGTGGCGAGCGCCGGTTCCGGGTCTTCCGGGACCGGCGCGGGCCGCGGCCACGTGGTGATCGGTCGTGAGGTGTAGCAGCGCAACAACAGAGCGGAGACGGTGATGGTGGATATGGGTTCGGGGCAGCAGCCGGTACCGGGTGCGGTGGAGATGGTGTCGAGTGCCACGGTGGCGAATCTGGTGGTGTCGGCGGCGGTGATCGACGACTTGCGTTATCTGCGAGCCGAATTGACCGCGGCCGAGGTGTCCTTCCTGCTGGTCCGCGATGCCGATCATCGGCTGGTGCTGGCGGTCGACAGTACGCATCGCGCCGCCCTGCGCCGGGTGCTGGGCGCGGCGATGGTGGCGGGCTTCTCCTGTAACGAGAAGCAGCACAATGTGTTCCGGCTGGGTCGTGACCTGGATCCGGCGCATCACGTGGAGCTCGAACTGTGGGATCACCACGGCGACACCGTGGAATGCCCGCGGCCGAACGCGTTGACCCGCAATGTCTTCGACGTCGCCGATGTCGAGCACACCACGGTGCTGCTCTACGACGTCGGCTGGCCCACCCTGGCCGGCATGTTCGCGCCGCATCCCACCGATGTCGGCTTCGATATCGATCTGGTGTTCTCCTGGGTGGACGGCACCGATCCCGAATTCCGCGCGCGCCGTGCGGGAATGCTCGCGCAAGTGGTGGTCGGGGAGGGCGAT
The DNA here is from genome assembly GCF_021183565.1 of Nocardia yamanashiensis. Classification (NCBI taxonomy): domain Bacteria; kingdom Bacillati; phylum Actinomycetota; class Actinomycetes; order Mycobacteriales; family Nocardiaceae; genus Nocardia; species Nocardia yamanashiensis. Next base: position 4,738,982 of record NZ_CP089226.1, on the reverse strand, counting down.
GACGCCGATGCCCGCATCCGGCAGATCGACGAACTGCGGTACGCGTTGCGTTCGGTGCACAAGAACGCGCCGTGGATCCGCCGCATCTTCATCTGCACCGATTCCCGGGTGCCGGACTGGCTGGCCGAGGATCCGAAGGTGACCATCGTGCGCGCGGCGGATCACTTCTCCGATCTGTCCGCGCTGCCGGTCTTCAATTCCCATGCGGTGGAATGCCAGCTGCAGCACATCGAGGGCCTGTCGGAGCATTTCCTGTACTCCAACGACGATATGTTCTTCGCCCGCCCGGTGCGGCCGTCGATGTTCTTCACCCCGGCCGGGATCAGCCGCTATATCGAGGCGGGCACCCGAATCGGCCCGGGCGCCAACAACGAACGGCGCAGCGGTTTCGAGAACGCGGCCCGGGTGAACCGCCGCCTGCTGGCGGATCGCTTCGGCCACATCATCATCCGGCATCTGGAGCACACCCCGGTGCCGTTGCGGCGCAGCGTGCTGCACGAGATGGAGGCGGCATTCCCGGAGGATTTCGCCCGCACTCGCGCCAGCCGTTTCCGCGCCGCCACCGATATCTCGGTGACCAATTCGCTGTATCACTACTACGCGCTGCTCACCGGCCGCGCGGTGCCGCAGGAGGCGGCCAAGGTGCGGTACGTGGACACCACGCTCTACACCGGCCTGGCGCATCTCGACGGGCTCGCCAAGCGCCGCAATGTGGACTTCTTCTGCCTCAACGACGGCAGTTTCCCGGAAGTCCCCGAGGTGGAACGGGTGCGCGCGGTGTCGGAGTTCCTGGAGACCTATTTCCCGGAACCGGCGCCGTGGGAGAAGCCCGACACCGTCGCGGGTGGCCTCGCCGCCTTCGAATCCGGCGCGGCCTGAACGGGATTCACCGCGCCGGCCGGAACCGCTAGCCGACGGTCTCGCCGTCGGCTTCGGTGGCGGCGGCGCGGCGGCGCAGCACGTGCGGAATGCCGCCGGCGGGCGGGATCACGATCCCGGCGTCGGCGAGCCGCTTGGCCGCCTGCTCGGGCGTGGCCGGTTCGCCGACCGTCGGACCGGCCCCGATCGGCACCACCGAATGCACGATGGTGTCCGGGTAGATGTGCACGTAGTTGAAGCCCTGCGCCCCGTCGCGCCCGCGCAGGCCGCCGGTCTCCACGGCCAGATCCTGGGTGTAGCAGGTGGCCGAGGCGACCGAGACCGGGATGCCGGCGAAGGTGGCGCTGGTGGAGAAGTGCAGGTGCCCGGCCAGAATCGCGCGCACATCGGTGCCGTCCAGCACATCGGCCAGCCGGCGCTGATCGCGCAGCTCCACGGTGACCGCCAGATCCAGCACGCACGGGATGGGCGGATGGTGCATGGCCAGCACGGTGCCGAAGGGCGCCGGTTCGGCCAGCACGTCGCGCAGCCATTCCAGCTGCTTGTCGGTGACCGCGCCCCAATGCTGCCCGGGCACCGTGGTGTCGAGCGCGACGACCCGCAGCCCGTCGAACATGTGCACGCTGTCCAGCGGTGTGACAGCACGCTTTTCGTCGAGCAGATGCTGGCGTAGCTCGGCGCGATTGTCGTGATTGCCCGCCACCCACACCAGCGGCGCGCCGATGCGGGCGGCCCACGGCTCCACCAGCTCCCGCAGCTTGCGGTACGCGCCGGGCTCGCCGCGATCGGTGAGATCACCGGTGAAGACGATGGCCGTCGGCCGGATCCCGCTGTGCTCGGCCTGCCCCAGCAGGTCCCGCAACCGCGCCACGGCGTCCACATCGCCGTACAGGTCTTCGTCCGGCGCGATCAGGTGGGTGTCGCTGAAATGGAACAGCACGTGGTCGGCCTTCGGGTACTCGGCGACTCTCGAGATGTGCACGGATCCTCCCCGGCTCTGGGTGTGCGCCTCTGGCTTGCCGATTCAGTTCGCCAGAATAGCGAAGCCCTTTCTTCCAGCGTGCCCGTGGCCAGTGACGGCATGCTTGCGAGAAGGTGAGTTTTACGTGTCGGCTCAATGCCCGAGGCTACCGGCCAGCACCCGCGGATGTTCCTGCTCACGTTCGTGCAACAGGGTGAAGTAGCGGCGCAGCATCAGCACAGCGGTGGTGGCGAGCCCCGCGGTCAAGCCCCACCACACCCCGGCCGCACCCAGATGCGCCGGAAACGCAAGTAGCAATGCGGTGGGCAATCCCACAGCCCAGTACCCGACCAGGGACAACCGGAACCCGGCCTTGGTGTCCTTCAAGCCGCGCAGCAGGCCGACGCCGATGTTCTGGGCGGCGTCGAAGAACTGCAGCACGATGGCGATGAGCAGCAGCGTGTGCGCCAGCGCGACGGTATCGGCGTCGGTGTCGTCCAGGAACGGCCGCAGCACCCAGTCCGGGGCCGCCACGTAGACGATGCCGGTGAGCGCCGCCACCGCCGCCGCGTAGCGCAGCGCCAGCCACGCCACCGAACGGGCATGCGGGAACTCGTCTTTCGCGACCGCCTTGCTGACCAGGATGGACGCGCCGTGCGAAAGTCCGATCGCCACTTGGAAAACGATGTAGACGATCTGGTAGACGACATTGTGCGCGGCCAGCGCGGCGGCCCCGATACTGCCCATGACCAGTGCCAGCACCGAGAACATGCCGGCCTCGGAGCCGTAGGTGAGCGCGATGGGAAAGCCCAGGCGCAGTTCGGCTTTCACCGTTCCGGCGTGTACCGGCCACATCCGGATCGGCAGCGTCGCGCCGAGTTTCGCGTCCCGGCGCACCATCGCCCAGAACACCCCGAAGGTGATCAGGAAGACCAGCGAGGTGGCCACGCCGATACCGGTCAGGCCGAGTTCGGGCAGGAAGAACCAGCCGTGCATGAGCGCCAGCGCGAGCACCACGTTCAGCGCCACCGAACCCAGCGTCACCAGCAGCAGCGCCTGCGGGCGCTGCATACCGACGGTGTACTGGCGCAGCACCTGGAACCACAGGCAGGGCAGCAGGCCCGGGGCGAGCGCCACCATCATGGGCCGGGCCTCGGCCAGCACCGCGGCGTCCTGCCCGAGCCAGCGCAGCGCCCAGCCCAGGCCGATCAGCAGTGCGCCGCCGACGATTCCGGCGAAGGTGGCGATCAGGAAACTCGAGCGCACCACCTCCCGCACCTCGGCGTCGGCGGTGCGCCCGCGCTTCTCGGCGCGGCTGACCACCGTCGCCACCTGATTGCCGGTGCCGGTGATCAATCCGACGCACATGGTGCGAATCTGGTTGAACAGCACCAGCGCCAGCCCGCCCGCCGCCACCTGCCGCACGCCGAGCGTGCCCATCAGCGCGATATTGGTGGTCGACACCGCCACCTGCGCGAGCTGCGTCAGCGCGATGGGCGTGGCCAGCGCGGTGAGCTGGCGCCCGTCGGACTGCCGGAGGCCGAGGTTCATTCGGCCACGACCCCGTCCTGCTGTCCGGCGGGCACGAGAATGGTGTGGGCGTAGGACGGCCGGTGCGGCTGGTTCCGGTGCCGCGGCCGGTAGCGATCCAGCAGCGCGGCGATCCGGCTCTCGGTATCGGCGTCGATCAGATCGCGATCGCTCATCCAGTCGTCGTCGAAGACGGTGTCGAGGTACTTCTCGCCGCCGTCGCAGACGATGCTGACCACGGTCGACCCGGCCGGGAATTCGTCCATGCGCTCCAGCGCCGCGCACACCGAGCCGCCCGCCGAGCCGCCGATCATCAGGCCGAGTTTCGCGGCCACCACCCGGGCCGCGGCGAAGGCGTCCACATCGGAGACCTTGACGCCCTCCTTGAGCAGCCCCAGATCCTCGGCCACGATCTTGCCCGGATCCGCGCCCTCGGGCGTACCGGTGCCGGACTGCCAGTACGGCCCGGCCGGACCGCCGAAGGCGATGGAGCCCACCGGTTCCACTCCGTACAGCAGCGGTTCGTGCCCCAGATCGCGCAGCCGCCGGGCCGTCCCGAACATGGATCCGCCGGTGCCGACCGCGGAGATGAGCACGTCCACGCAGCCCAGCGTCTCCAGCAGTTCGTCCGCCAGCGCGTAGTAGCCCAGCGCGTTGGCGTCGTTGTTGTGCTGTTCGGTGAAGTAGGTATTGGGGGTGCGCCCGGCCGCGCGCGCCGCCGCGCACTCCTCGCGGGCCAGCCGTTCGGCCAGATCCTCGCGGGCCGAGGTCGCCAGGCTGTCGGAGTCGCCGCCGTCATCGACGTAGACCAGCTGTGCGCCCATGGCTTTCATTGCTCGCAGTTTGTCCTTGCAGGCGTGGTGATCGACGACCGCGGTGAAGCGATACCCGCGTTCGGCCGCCACAACCGCCAGTCCGAGTCCGGTATTTCCGGAAGTGGACTCGATGATATGCCCGCCGGTTGCCAGCAGGCCGCGGCGTTCGGCGTCGTCCACCATGGCGCGGGCCATTCGAATTTTCGCCGTCCCGGTGGGATTCATATGTTCGAGCTTGAGGAACAATCGCGTACCGGTTTCGGTGGCGGCCAGCTCGAATAGCGGCGTCTGCCCGATGAGGTCTGTCACGCGGGTGGTGACAACCTGCATGTCCGTATCTCCTTGCGGGTGAAATGTGCGCGGATGAGTTGGTGCGGCCGGTCAGCGGAGCGCCGTTGTCCCGTCGAGGGTCCAATCGAATTTTGCACCCTCGGCGTCACGCAGGACGACCTTGGGGGGAATCGGCAATTCGTGAAACGTCGATTCGTTGCTGTCCATCTGATAACCGGCGGTATTCGGGTAAATCAGCAGATCGCCCGGACGGGCGGCGCGGGGGAGCGGAATGCGCCGCCAGCTGATCATGTCGTCCTCCAGGCAGCTGGCCCCGCCGACACAGGCGGGGGTGACGCGGCCCGGGCGAGGTGGCCACAGCGCCGGATCGGGCAGGTATTCGGTGTCGAACCACTGCTCCGACAGGCTCAGGCTGGAGCCGTTCACGGTCAGGATGGAATACGGATGACCGTGTGCGGTACGGGTTTTGACGCCCTGCACCGCGAAAACCGTGCTGCCCGCGCGATCCACCAGGGCGCGGCCGGGCTCGATGGCCAGCCGGATATCGGCGGCGCGCAGCCGGGCGCCCAGTTGCCGGTGCGCCAGAATGGTTTCCAGCATGGCCGGACCCGGGGCGGGGCAGTGATAGGGGTAGAAGGATTCCGGCTTCGGCGCCCGATCCCGGTGGAACCACAGCGGATTCAGGCCGCGCAGGAAGGACCGCCAGTGCTCGGCGGGCACGTAGTCCACGCCGAAGCCGCCGCCGATGGAGATGGTGTCGGCCGGATGCCCCAGATACCGCGCCTCGCGGCAGTATTCGATCAGGCGCAGCGCCAGCTCGGCGCGCGGCGCGGCCTCGTAGCCGCCGAGGTGAAAGCTGAAGCCTTCCAAGCGAATCGCGTCGCGGTCGAGGGTGGCGAGCGCCTGCTCGACCTCGCCGGCGGTGAGGCCGAAACGGCTGTCGGAATGCGGCGGCAGCACCCGCAGCAGCACCCGCGCGCCGGTGCCCGCCAGCCGGTCCAGCTCGTCCGGCGCGTCGACGGCGACGAGGGCATCGCGCCGCACCGCCGCGCCCAGCAGTTCCTCGGATTTGGCCGGTCCGGTGACGACCAGATCGGCGCCGCGCACCCCGCCGGCCAGCGCGGCCTCCAGCTCCCCGAGGCTGGAAACATCAACGCCCGCACCGGCTTGCACGCAGGCCGCCACCACGCACGCGGCCTTGTTGGCCTTCTTGCCGTAGTAGATGGTGCCGGGGACGCCGGTGCGCTGGAACACCGCCTGGAATGCCCGGATATTGCGGACCACCCGGGCGGGATACATGACGTGGAACGGCCCGCCGATCGCGGTGGCGAAGACCTCGAGCATTTTCCGGTCCGCGAGCAGTCGCTGTTCCCATTCGTCACGATGGGCCGGCATCGGCAAAGCGGTGATTTCGGATGAATCGGGTGAAAAGTCCAAGGTTTTCGCGGCGGTCGTCAGAACTGTCCCCTCTCGTCTGCGAATCGGGTATTTCTCAGTCCCACAGCGGCACCTCTGTCCCCCGGCCCTCCGCGATCGCGCGCTCGGCCAGTGCGTGCGCGACCGCGATATCGGTGAGCACCAGGCCACTGTTGTACACGAAAATGCGTTCCCCGTCGGTAATACGTCCCACCGCGCGACGCGCGAGAATTTGCGGGAGTTCGGCATCGACCCGGCGTAGCCGGCCGTCCGGACCGGCCATATCGGTTCCGGTGAGCGACATCTGCTCGGCGCTGGTCGCGATGACGCGATCGGCCTCGGTCAGTGTCGAGGGGGCTAGACCGTATCCGACCAGCACCACCGTCGCGCCGGGAGCGAGATCCTTGGCGTCCAGGGCCACCTTGGTGCCCGGGCCGGCGGTGGCCAACACCACGTCGGCGGTGCGGGCGGCGGCCACCGGATCGCTTACGATCTCCAGCTCGGCTTGCGGATGATGGTGCAGCAGTTGGCGATACACCGACTCCAGGCCCTCGGGATGGGTGCCGTAGAGCATCAGGCGGTTCAGGTGCGGGTTGGCCGCCAGCAGATGGGGGAGGGCGTTGCGGCCCTGGGTGCCGGTGCCGATCAGCAGCACGCTGCGGGCGCCCGGACGCGCGGTCTCGCGGACCAGCAGCGCGGAGACCGCGGGCGTGCGCAGGGCGCCGATGCGCGAGCAGTCCATCATGGCGATGGGCATGCCGGTGGCGTCGTCGTAGAGCGTGATCGTCGTGTAGTAGCGCTTGGTGCTGCGATCGTGATGCGGATCGAACTTGTAGGAGGTCTTCATGGCCACCACCCGGCGCCGGCCGTCGCGGCCGAGCATGGCGTAGGCGACCGACCAGCCCTCCGGATGGGCGACGCTGAGCTTGCGTGGATTGTCCGAATCTCCCGATGCCAGGGCCAGATACGCCTCCTCGACGGCGCGCACCACCTCGGCCGGGGCGATCGGGACGTCGGCTAGGTCGCTACGGCTGAGCACACGTAGCGGGGTGGGTCTGCTGTTCACTTCGCGGGTCCTCGACTAGTGCGGAACGGAGCCACCACGCACTGCCCGTAGCCGTCCTCGGCGGCCTCGTAGGCGGCGCGCTGGCGCTGTGGCAGCCGGATATTGACCCGCTTGAGCCAGCGGTCGGTGCCGTCGTAGCGGGGCGTGAACGGCACCCGTCCGTGCACCACCACGTCATTGTCCACCAGCAGGATCTCGCCGGGGGTCAAAGCGGCCGTCACACAGACCCTTTCGAGCTCCGCGGCGAGCCGGTCGTAGGCGGCCCGGAATTCGGCGTCGGCATCGTCGAGTGGGGTATACGCCGGATCGAAACGCAGTGTGGCCTGGCCGTTCTCCTCGTGCAAGGTCACCACCGCCGGGGTGTGCGCGGCGGGAAAATCGCTGCCGTAGGACACGTCCGGCAGGATCGGCAGCGCGGCCTGCCCGAGCCGTTCGCGTTGCGCCCCATCGAGTTCGGCGCGGCGCACGCACGAGACCGTGGTCCCCACCCCGTCCGGATTCCGCAGGCAGCCCAGCATCAGCAGATTGGCCCGGCCCGGATGAAAGGCGTCCTCGGTGTGCGGACTCAGCAGCGTCGTACTCGACGCCCCCGACTGCTCGTGCTCGTGGCCCGGCGTCGGCAGAATATTGTTCACCAGCCGCCCGCCCTGCTGGCCCTGCCAGCCGAAAGGCTCGCCCGCGCAACGCGCCAGCAGCAGCATGGCGATATCGAGTTCGAAGGAGGCGGCGCGGCGTTCGGGATCACCGGCCCAGGCGGCGGCCTCCCGCCAATCGTGCGGCGTCTGCCCGAGTTCGGCGTCGCCCAGCGGTAGCCGGCCGATCACCGTGACACCCGCGTCGGTGGCGGGCGGGCGCATGGCCTCGTGCACCGCGTCGGGGAGCCGGCCGTAGCGGGCGTCGATGTGGCCGAGCAGGATCGGATCGGCGAGCGTGGCGGTTGTCTCGGGATCGGGCGTCAGTGTGGCGGCAATCTCAGCCGCGAGATAGCGCACCGCGCGCGCGGCGGATTCCGGCAGGTCGCGTCGTTCGAGTTCCGTGGGGTGAAGCGTCTTACGTTCGGAGAGAACGCTTTTCACCAAGGGGAGTACCTTCCTGACTGGGAGGTGACGTGGTGTTTTCAGGCCCGGTGGGGAAAGGTATTCCCATCTAGAAGATTTGGCAAGGCTTACCTAAAGCGTGTCGTGACAAATAGCTGTGATGCATCAAACGGCAAGCGGGAGGGTAACCGAACGGCATCGATGCGCGCGACTCGTCTCATCGGCGTTCACGAAGTTGGAAGAAGTACCGATCCATCTGGATGATGAATGGGGTGCGTTTCATGAAGGCCGGTGTCCGCGCCGCTCACTTTCGCGCCGGCCTGCTGGGCTCGGTGTGTGCTCTCGTGCTGCTGACCGGTTGCGGCTCAGTCGATCTCACGCCGATTCCCGACGGCACCCCACCGGGTCTCGGCGCGCCCCTGCCCCTCATCGACCTCGATGCGCCCGGGCGCAGCGCGACGCAGCTCGCCGCCTGGGCCGAGGAGAACTCCGGTATGGGGATCCCGTCGACGTCGCTCGAGGCCTACGGCTACGCCGCGGCCGTCATGGCGCGCTCGCGTCCCGACTGCGGGATCGGGTGGACCACCATCGCCGGAATCGCTTCCGTCGAAAGCAAACACGGCACCCACAAGGGCGCCGACGTGGCCGCCGACGGCAAGGTCACCCCGCCCATCCGCGGCATCGCATTGGACGGCTCTCCAGGCGTAGCTCTCATAAAGGACACCGACGGCGGCAAGTTGGATGGCGACCCCGTCTACGACCGCGCCCTCGGCCCCATGCAGTTCATTCCCGAAACCTGGCAGCGCTGGGGCGTCGACGCCAACGGCGACAGCGTCGCCGACCCGGACAATATCGACGACGCCGCCCTCACCACCGCCCGCTACCTCTGCGCCATGGGCGGCGACCTCACCGCCGCCCCCGGCTGGGAAAAAGCCCTCCTCACCTACAACCAGTCCACCGCCTACATGAAGAAAGTCCGCGACCGCGCCGCCGCCTACAGCGTCGGCCGCAAAGCCTGAGCTGTTCCGCCTCCCCGGGACTTTTGCGCGCGGCTCGGGAGCCGCGTACCGCCGGACACGCGTGCCGGCGGTCGGGTGCCGACCCGATTTCGGGGTACCCGGTGAGTTACCCTCATCCGCGCGAAATCAGTGGTCGCTGATTCCCACGTGCGGAGCCGCTGCCTCTTCGTCATCAGGGGTCCGGGGGTCAACCCCCCGGGTGGCCACCCCCTACCCGCCCCGGGTGACCGCCATTTTCTGCTATCTGGGGGTCCGGGGGTGAAACCCCCGGAATTCCCCTCCCCCACCCGGGGAGTGACCACCACGCCGACGGGGCGTTGTCACAGGAGCGCGTGCGCACGTTAGGCTCGGACCCGCACGGACTACCCGTGCGACCTGCCGAGTCAGCAGCCGAAGGAGTGTCGTTTCGTGGCCATCATCGAACAGGTCGGAGCTCGCGAGATCCTGGATTCGCGTGGCAATCCCACTGTCGAGGTCGAGATCGCTCTCGACGACGGCACCCTCACCCGTGCGGCGGTGCCCTCCGGCGCCTCCACCGGTGAGCACGAAGCCGTCGAGCTGCGTGACGGTGGCGACCGCTACAACGGCAAGGGTGTGCTGAAGGCCGTCGAGGGTGTCCTCGACGAGATCGCCCCCGCCGTCATCGGTCTCGACGCCGTCGAACAGCGCACCGTCGACCAGACCCTGCTGGATCTGGACGGCACCCCGGACAAGTCGCGCCTGGGCGCCAACGCCCTGCTGGGCGTTTCGCTCGCGGTGGCCCGCGCGGCCGCCGAGTCCTCGGGCCTGGAGCTGTTCCGCTACGTCGGCGGCCCGAACGCTCACGTCCTGCCGGTTCCCATGATGAACATCCTCAACGGTGGCGCGCACGCCGACACCGGTGTGGACGTGCAGGAATTCATGATCGCCCCGATCGGCGCCGCGACCTTCAAGGAATCGCTGCGCTGGGGCGCCGAGATCTACCACTCGCTCAAGTCGGTGCTGAAGGCCCAGGGCCTGTCCACCGGTCTGGGTGACGAGGGCGGCTTCGCGCCGGACGTCGCGGGCACCAAGGCCGCGCTGGACCTGATCGCCGTCGCCATCGACAAGGCCGGCTACAAGCTGGGCACCGATGTGGCGCTGGCGCTCGACGTCGCCGCCACCGAGTTCTACACCGCCGGTTCGGGTTACAAGTTCGAGGGCCAGGTGCGCTCGGCCGCCGAGATGAACGCCTTCTACGCCGAACTGCTGGCGTCTTACCCGATTGTGTCCATCGAGGACCCGCTGTCGGAGGACGACTGGGACGGCTGGGTTTCGCTCACCGACTCGATCGGCGACAAGGTGCAGCTGGTCGGCGACGACCTGTTCGTCACCAACCCGGAGCGCCTGGAGGAGGGCATCGCCAAGGGTGCGGCCAACGCACTGCTGGTGAAGGTCAACCAGATCGGCACCCTGACCGAGACCCTGGACGCGGTCGATCTCGCTCACCGCAACGGTTACAAGACCATGATGTCGCACCGTTCCGGCGAGACCGAGGACACCACCATCGCCGACCTGGCGGTGGCGGTCGGCTCCGGCCAGATCAAGACCGGCGCCCCGGCCCGTTCCGAGCGCGTCGCCAAGTACAACCAGCTGCTGCGCATCGAGGACGCCCTCGGTGACTCGGCTCGCTACGCGGGCGACGTCGCGTTCCCGCGTTTCGCGTTCGAAGGTTAGTGATAGGGGGTTTCAGGGGTTGACACCCCTGAAACCCCAGCTAGACAAGACTTGTGGGGTTTCAGGGTTCGCTCTGGAGGCCCGGCGACATGAGGCTTGTGGGGTTTCAGGGTTCGCTCTGGAGGCCCGGCGACATGAGGCTTGTGGGGTTTCAGGGTTCGCTCTGGAGGCCCGGCGACATGAGGCTTGTGGGGTTTCAGGGTTTGCTCCGGAGGCCCGGCGACATGAGGCTTGTGGGGTTTCAGGGGCTTGCCCCTGAGAGTCCGAGAGTTGGGAATACCGACTGATATTCGAGGTGTGAGATGACGGAGCGACGGGCACGCGGCACCAGTCCGGCCGGACGGGGTGACCGCCGCCCGTCGCGGTCCGCCAAATCACGCACCGGTGGTAAGCGGGCCGATGCGGCGCGCGGCACCACATCGGAGTCGAGGTCCGGGAGCGGGGCGGCGAAGAGCCCCCGCGGCCGGACCACTTCGCGCACGACCGCCGGGCAGCGGGCGGTGGCGCGACGGCAGAAGGCGAAGGCCGGGCGCTCCGATCACAAGATCCTCGGGCTTTCCACGGGCCGCGCGGTGCTGCTGGCCGCGGTGTTGTGCGGTTTGGCACTGACGCTCGCGGTTCCGCTGCGCACCTATTTCGCGCAACGTGCGGAGGCAACCCAATTGGCTTCCCAGCGTGCGCAATTGGAAGAGGACGTGGCCAAGCTGCGCGATCGCCGTGCGCAGCAACAGGATCCGAGCTACATCAAGGCCGAGGCCAAGGATCGCCTCCGCCTGGTCATGCCCGGTGAGACCCCCTACATCGTGCAGGTGGCCGGCATCGAACAGCCGGCCGTGCCGATCCCCGCCGCCAAGACGCGGGAACCCGACCCCTGGTACACGGAATTGTGGCGCTCCATCTCGTCGCCGCAAGCCGCTGCCGCACAACCCGATCCGGCGCAGCCAGCGCCCGCAACAGTCCCTACCGAGGAAGGAAAACCCAGGTGACCGCAGCCGAGAACCGCCCATCCGAGCAGGATCTCGAGGTCGTCGCCAAACAACTCGGCCGGGAACCCCGCGGCGTTCTGGAGATCGCCTACCGCACCCCGGACGGCGTGCCCGCAGTCGTGAAGACCGCCCCGAAACTCCCGGACGGCACCCCCTTCCCGACCCTGTACTACCTGACGGACCCCCGCCTCACCGCCGAGGCCAGCCGCCTGGAAACCACCGGCATGATGCGCGAGATGAGCCACCGCCTCACCCAGGACGCCGAACTCGCCGCCGCCTACCGCGCCGCGTACGACAGCTACCTGGCCGAGCGCAATGCCATCGAGGACCTCGGCACCGATTTCGCCGGCGGCGGCATGCCCGACCGCGTGAAATGCCTGCACGTGCTGATCGCGCACTCGCTGGCCAAGGGCCCCGGCCTGAACCCGCTCGGCGACGAAGCCGTGGCCGCCGCCGCCGACAACGGCCTGCGCGGCACCGCGATTCCCGCGGATTGGCCGAAATACGAACCGCGCCAGGCGCAGCCGGAAGACTAGTCATGACCGGCCGGAGCGTGAACCGGCCGGGCCGAAAGGATTCAGCATGACCGAGCGGATCGCCGCGATCGACTGCGGCACCAACTCCATTCGCCTTCTGATCGCCGATGTGGCGCGCGAGAACACCGACGCCGCACCGCATCTCACCGATGTGCACCGCGAGATGCGGATCGTGCGCCTCGGTCAGGGCGTGGACGCCACCGGCGCGCTGAATCCGGAAGCCATCGAACGCACCCGGGTCGCCCTGCACGACTACGTGAACCTGATGGAACAGCACGGCGTCACCAAGGTCCGCATGGTCGCCACCTCCGCCACCCGCGACGCGTCCAACCGCGACGACTTCTTCACCATGACCGCCGCCGAACTGGGCCGCGTGGTCCCCGGCGCGGTCGCCGAGGTGATCACCGGCGACGAGGAAGCCCGCCTGTCGTTCGCCGGCGCGGTCGGCGAATTGGCCGCCGACGCCGGGCCTTTCGTGGTCGTGGACCTCGGCGGCGGCTCCACCGAGGTGGTGCTGGGCGACAGTTCCGGAGTCGCCTCCGCCTACTCCGCCGATATCGGCTGCGTGCGCATCACCGAACGCTGCCTGCACGGCAATCCGCCCACCCGCGAAGAGGTCGCCGCCGCCCGCTTCTTCGCCTCCGAACGCCTCGCTCAGGCCTTCGGCGTGGTCCCGGTGGAACGCGCCCACACCTGGGTCGGCGTCGCCGGCACCATGACTACCCTGGCCGCCGTCGCCCTGGACCTCCCCGAATACGATTCGGACAAGGTGCATCTCACCCGTCTGCCGCTGTCCGAGGTCCGCCAGGTCTGCGATCGCCTGATCGGCATGAATCACGATGAGCGCGCCGCCCTGGGCCCCATGCACCCCGGCCGGGTCGACGTCATCGGCGGCGGCGCGGTCATCACCGAGGTGCTGGCCGACGAACTGGCCCGCCGCGCGGGCATCACCGAACTCATCGTGAGCGAGCACGACATCCTAGACGGAATCGCGCTGTCCATCGCCTGATTGGCGATCGTCCAGCTATTCATAGCGCTTGTAGAGCCGAGTTTCATCAGGGCTTTTCCGGGTAAATGTGACGTGAGTCAACCGATGAGGTTGCTGTCAGATTGCCCAATATGGGAAGGTCTGATTCATGTCAGAGGTAGCGCACCCCGCGAAACCGGTCACCGAACGCACCCTGTTCGGCCACCCCATCGGCCTCGCGAATCTGTTCGGCGTCGAGCTGTGGGAACGATTCTCGTTCTACGGCATGCTCACGATTCTCGGCTACTACCTGTACTACTCGGTGACCGACGGCGGCCTGGGCATGGAGAAGGCCACCGCCACCGGCATCGTCGGCGCGTACGGCGGTCTGGTCTACCTGTCCACGGTGCTGGGCGGCTGGCTTGCCGACCGGGTGCTGGGTATGGAGCGCACCGTGTTCTACGGCGGTGTGGTGGTCATGGCGGGCCATATCGCACTGGCCGTCATTCCCGATCTGGCGGGCGTCGCGGTCGGTCTGATCCTGGTGGCATTGGGCTCGGGCGCGCTCAAGGCAAACGCTTCCTCGCTGCTGGGCACCCTGTACGCCAAGGGCGACCCGCGCGCGGACGGCGGCTTCACCCTCTTCTATCTGGGCATCAATCTGGGCGCGTTCGCGGGGCCGCTGATCACCGGACTGCTGCAGTCGCATGTCGGCTTCCACTGGGGCTTCGGCGCGGCCGCGGTCGGCATGGCGCTGGGCCTGACCCAATACGTGGTCTTCCGCCGCAATCTCGGCGATCACGGCCGGGAGATCCCGAACCCGTTGCCGCGCACCGCGATTCCGAAATCGGTGGCGTTCGTGGCCGGATTCGTCGCCGTGGTGGTCATCGCCTGGGTGACCGGCCTGCTGACCCTGGACAACCTGCCCGACGTCACCACCGGCGCCATCGTCGTGGCCTCCATCGCCTACTTCGCCATCATGCTGACCAGCGCGAAGGTCGATGCCACCGAACGCACCCGGGTGCGCGCCTACATTCCGCTCTTCATCGCCAACGCCGTCTTCTGGTCGCTGTTCCAGCAGATCTTCACCGTGCTGGCGGTCTACTCCGACGAGCGCATCAACTGGAACGTCTTCGGCTGGGACGCCCCGCCCAACTGGATCGGCTCCATGGAACCGGTCTGGATCATCGCCCTGTCCCCGCTGTTCGCCATCATGTGGACGCGCCTGGGCAACCGCGCCCCCTCCACCCCTCGCAAGTTCTCCCTCGGCGTGATCGGCATGGGCGCGGCCTTCCTGCTCTTCGCCCTGTTCTCCGGTTCTGAGGGCAAGACGGTCCCGATCCTGTTCGTGTTCGTGGTGCTGGGCGGCTTCGCCATCTCCGAACTGCTGCTGTCGCCGATCGGCCTGGCCGTCACGACCAAGCTGGCGCCCAACGCTTTCCGGGCTCAGATGATGGCCCTGTACTTCTTCTCGGTGGGCATCGGCACCTCCATGTCGGGCGTGCTCTCCAAGTTCTACGACCCCTCGCACGAACTCGCCTACTTCGGCCTGACCGGCCTCATCGCCATGGCGGTGGGCGTGGTCGTGTGGGCGATCTCGCCGTGGGTCTCCAAGCACATGGAAGGCGTGCACTGACCGCCCGGCAGCGCTGAGCTACAACGGCGCTGGTTCGGTCGCGGCCATGCGATCGGCCAGCGCCGTCAGTGTTTTCACGGCGGAGGTCGCGGTGGCGGTGGCGGCGATATCGGCCAGGCCGCTGGTGGCCAGCGCCTGATTCATCACCTTGCGGGTGAGCTGCCCGCGCCGGGTCGGGAACACCAGCACCCGGCGGCGATCGGCGTCGTCCACCTTGCGGTGCACCAGATTGTCGGCGATCATCGCGTCGATCAACCGGGTGAGGGTGGCGGAATTGAGCAGGGTGGCATCGACCAATTGCGACATGGAGACGCCCTCGCCGGCGGCGACGGCGTTGAGCACATGCCAACGGCTGACCGAGCTTTCGCCCAGACAGGTCGCGATCGCCCGGTCCATTTCCTGTGACGCGCGCCGCACCAGGCGAGTGAGATCGTCCAAGGCGGCCAGCGCGGTGCTATCGTCCACCTCAGCACTGTACAGCGCCGTATGAATTATTTTCACTTGCAAGCACTACGGTGGTGGCTTCCGTGGTAGTCCCCGAATCTCGTCGTGACACGGTGGACATCGCGCTGGTGGTGCCGCTGGGCGGCCCCGCCGGGCTGTTCGGGCCGTCCGCGGAGGCCTGCGCCGATCTCGCGGTCGAGGACATCAATGCCGCGGGCGGCATTCTGGAACGCCCGGTGCGGCTGCACGTGGTCGACGCCGGAGCGCCCTTGCCGCGCTTGGCGGCTCGCATCGACGAGATGGTCGGGCGCGGGGTGGTCGACGGGGTGGTGGGCTGGCATCTGTCCAATGCCCGCAAGGTCATCACGCCGCGCACCGCCGGCCGGGTGCCGTACGTGTACACCACCTTCTACGAGGGCGGCGAGGATTCCGACGGTGTGTACATGGTCGGGGAAACCCCCGAGCAGCAACTGTTTCCGGCCTTGCGCTGGATGCGCGCGGAATTCGGCATCCGGCGCTGGTGCGTGATCGGCAACGATTACGTGTGGCCGCGCGAAACCGCCGGGGCCACCGTCGAATACGCGCGCACCACCGATATCGACGTGGTCGGCGCGGCCTTCGTGCCGCTGGGCAGCCGGGATTTTCGCGCCGCCCTCGAATTGATCCGCACCTCCACCGCGCAGGGGGTGCTGCTGTTCATGGTGGGTGCGGACTGCGCCGCCTTCAACGCCGCCTTCGCCGCGGCGGGCCTGGACGAGCGGCGGGTGCGGCTGAGCATGATGATCGGCGAGGACGTGCTGCTCGCGGGCGGCGTCGACAGCGCGCGCGGATTGTTCACCGCCTCAGGCTATTTCGAGAGCGTGGTGTCGCCGGCGAGCATGGCGTTCGGGGGCCGCTACGCCGCGCGGTACGGCCGTTCCGCCCCGGCGCTGAACAATATCGGCGAATCCTGTTACGAGGGCTTGCTGCTGTTCGCCTCCATGGCCCAGCGCGCCCGCAGCCTGGAATTGCGCGCCATCGAACGCACCGCATCGCAGGTCAGCTACCACGGCCCGCGCGGCGAGGTGAGCGTCCGCGGCGCGCACACCACCCAGCCGGTCTACGTCGCGGGCGCGGATCTGCTCCAGTTCGAGGTGCACGCGCAACTGACCGGATGATCGATGGCGGGCCGGGCGAATCCGGCCCGCCACCAACGGTTTTCAGTCCAGCGCTCGCGCGGGCGCCAGCGGCAGATCCGCGGCGACCACCGAATCGGTGTAGGCCGCCGACTGGCACTGCTCGCCACAGTGTTTGGTGAGCGTGCAGGTCAGCGAGGACACCGGGCCGCCGTGGAACGGGCAGTCGTGCACCATGTCCGGGAGTTCGTAGCGTTTGCCGTCCACCACGTCGAGCAGGGTCTGACCCGCCCACAGTGGTTCCTTCTCGATCTCCTCGCGCAGCGGATTCGGCCGCGCCAGATAGTATTTGCCGCCGGTGGCCAGCGCGATCAACGGGGTGAGGGTCATGGCGACGGCCAGCGCCAGGTACGGCGACCAGGCTTGCAGGAACTCGCCGAACGCCCCGAAATAGGCCACGATGGACAGCGCCGAGCCCGCGAGCATGGACACGAAGCCGACCGGATTGATCGGGTACAGGTAGGCGCGCTTGAACTCCACGTACGGCGGGCTGATCTTCAGAATGCCTTTGTTGATCACCAGATCCGCCACGATGGCGCCCACCCAGGCGATCGCCACGTTCGAGTAGAACCCCAGGATGCTGTTCAGCACCGTGAACATATTGCCCAGCATGAGCGCCAGCGCGATGGCGATGTGCAGCGCCAGCCACACCACCCGCCCGGGATGGACGTGCAGCACCCGGCTGAAGAAGTTCGACCACGACAGCGAACCCGAATAGGCATTGGTGACATTGATCTTCACCTGCGAGAGCAGCACCATGACCGTCGCGATGGTCAGCGCGACCGCGTGATTGTGAATCAGCGCGCCGTAACCGCCCAGGAACTCCTCGATCGGTTCGGTGGCCCGGGTGAAGCCGACCTGCCCCGCGACATAGAACGCCAGGAACGCGCCGCACAGCTGCTTGGCCGCACCCAGGATCACCCAGCCCGGACCGGCCGCCAGCACCGCCGACCACCAGCGCCAGGCCGGAGTCTCCGACTTCTCCGGCATGAAACGCAGGTAGTCGACCTGCTCGCCGATCTGCGCGATGAGCGAAAGCGCAACGCCCGCACCGGCTCCGACGCCGACCGCGGTCACATTGGCGGTGCCGCCGTCACCCGCCCAGGACAGGAAGCCCTCGAAACCGGACGGATCGCCGACCGCGATGGTGACCAGCGGCGCGGCGAACAGGATCAGCCACAGCGGCTGGGTCCAGACCTGGAACTTGGCCAGCGCCGACATCCCGTACAGGACCAGCGGAATGATGATCAGTGAACCGATGATGTAGCCGATCGGCAGCGGAATATGGAAGGCCAGCTTCATGGCCTGCGCCATGATCGCGCCCTCCAGCGCGAAGAAGATGAAACAGAAACTGGCGTAGATCAGGCTGGTGAGGGTGGACCCGAAGTAGCCGAAACCCGCACCGCGGGTGAGCAGATCCATGTCCAGGTTGTACTTGGCGGCGTAATAGGCGATGGGCACGCCGGTCAGGAAGATGGTGACCGCCGCGACCAGGATGGCGATGACCGCGCTGGCCGAACCGTGCGTGACGGCGATGGACGCGCCGATGGAGTAGTCGGCCAGATAGGCGATGCCGCCGAGTGCGGCCACCGCACAGGCCATCGGGCTCCAGCGCCGGAAGGATTTGGGCGCGTAGCGCAGGGAGTAGTCCTCGATGGTGTCGCGGGCGGCCCAGGTCTGGAACCGCTGCCACCTTGTCGTGCTCATGGTGTCGTTCTCCTCGCTGTCGAGGCCGTGCTGGGGCCCCGGGACTCAACGAGAAGGACCATAGAGTCAATATTTTCAGATGAATATAATGCATATGAAAATTTACAGGCTGGATACCGGGTCTGATCTCCGTAACTCTCACTTAATCCAGTGGTTTCGCCGCCGAGACGAAGCGTCGTTCGTATCGTGGTCAACTGAAATAGCTTCAAATGAAAACAAACCGCCGGGGTTGTCGGCCCCGGCCGACCGGAGGTATCGCGTGCCCAGCTACGAGTTCGCCTGTCGCGCCTGCGGCAGTTTCGAACGCTCCCATCCGATGGCCGAGGTGCCGGCGGCCGCCCCGTGCCCGACCTGCGCCGCCCCCGCGCGGCGGCGGATCGGCGGCGGGGCGCTGCTGCACGGCGGGACGAGCGCCATGCGCCTGCTCGACGCCACCGCCCGCACGGCGTCCGAGCCCGCGGTGGTGTCGGCCCCGGCGCCGGGCGGGCGCGCCCGCGTCACCCGGAATCCCCTGCACCGGCAACTGCCCCGGCCCTGAGAACTGGAGAACCCATGCCTGAATTGATCTTTCCGCTGGATTCCACCAAGCGGTTCACCGATCAGAAGCTCGTCGGCCACAATCGCTGGCATCCCGATATCCCGCCGGTCGCGACGCTCGCGCCGGGCACCGAATTCCGGGTGCACGTGCGGGAGTGGTTCGACGGGGCCATTCGCAACGACGACTCCGCCGAGGACGTCCGCGACGCGCCGCTGACCACCGTGCACTGCCTGTCCGGCCCGTTCGCGGTGCAGGGCGCGGAGCCGGGCGATCTGCTCATCGTCGACATTCTCGACATCGGGCCCATCCCGCAGGAGGATTCGGGTCCGCTGGCCGGGCAGGGCTGGGGGTACACCGGCATCTTCCCGACCGACAACGGCGGCGGCTTCCTCACCGAGCACTTCCCCGACGCCTACAAGGCGATCTGGGATTTCAGCGGCCACACCACCACCTCCCGGCACATCCCGCACGTGAAGTTCACCGGCATCATGCATCCCGGGCTGATGGGCACCGCGCCCTCGCCGGGCCTGCTGTCCACCTGGAACACCCGCGAGGCCGCGCTCATCGCCACCGACCCCGAACGTGTTCCGCCGCTGGCGCTTCCACCCGAACCCCGCGACGCCATCCTGGGCACGCTGGCCGGCGCGGACTACGACCGGGTCGCCGCCGAGGCCGCCCGCACCGCCCCGCCGCGCGAGAACGGCGGCAATCAGGACATCAAGAACCTCACCCGGGGCAGCCGAGTCTTCTATCCGGTCTTCGTCCCCGGCGCCAATCTCTCCGTCGGCGACCTGCACTTCTCGCAAGGCGACGGGGAGATAACCTTCTGCGGCGCAATCGAAATGGGCGGTTTCATCGATTTGCGCGTGGACATCATCAAGAACGGGATGCAGCTCTACAACGTCACCGAGAACGCCGTCTTCCTCCCCGGCAACGAAGGCCCCGTCTACTCCGAATACCTCGCCTTCTCCGGCACGTCGGTGACCCTCGACGGCGAACAGCGCTACCTGGACTCCCAGCTCGCCTTCGAACGCGCCTGCCTGCACGCCATCGACTACCTCACCACCTTCGGCTACTCCCGCGAACAGGCCTACCTGCTGCTCGGCGCCGCCCCCATCGAAGGCCGCTTCTCCGGCGTGGTGGACATCCCCAACTCCTGCGCCACCGTCTACCTCCCCACCGCCATCTTCGATTTCCCGCTCGCCCCCACCGCCGCCGGCCCCACCCGCATCGACCCCGGCCCCGGCGCGCCCCGCGCCACCCGCTGACCCGCGCGGGCCCGGACCCCCGGGCCCGCAAAATCACCCCCGAGGGTGATTCCAGCACGACCGTACGGCTCGGTAGTCTGGCCCAGACGCCCCCGTAGCCCAATTGGCAGAGGCAGCGGACTTAAAATCCGCCAAGTGTCGGTTCGAGCCCGACCGGGGGCACTACCTACAGAGTCCCCCCTCCGTAGGTTGCATGCGCAGGGGTGGTTTTCGACATTCCGCGAGATCACAGTTGGGTGTCAGCGTGAGTTGTTGAAGCGATGGCCATCCTGGACTCGACAGTTCGAGTGCGCGGGTTGTGGTGACCGCCTGAGCCCGCAGGCATGATGGTGTGTCGGCCAGGCGCCACATCAGCTCGGCCCGTTGACCTTCGCTCCGCGCGCACTGGCCGGTTCGGTCAGCGCGCCATGTGGCAGATGAGTGCGTCGCGAATCACGCGTCACTGCAACGCGTTCTAAGATTCGAGGGTGGCTGTAGCGCATCTGGGATCGATCACTCTCGACTGCGGTGATCCGACCGAGCTGGCGACCTTCTGGGCCGAGCTGCTGGGCGGTGAGATCACAGCCGGCACGGAGAAGTTCGTGAGCGTCAAACTCCCGCATCTGGTCCTCACCGCGATTCGCGTGCCGGACTACCGGCCACCGTCCTGGCCGGATGAGAGCGTTCCCAAGCAGATTCATCTCGATCTCGCGGTGACCGATCTCGACGAGGCACAGCAGCGTGCGGTCGAGCTCGGTGCCCGGGTTGCCGATCATCAGTCCGCGCCGAGCAGGTGCCGCGTCCTGTTCGATCCGGCGGGGCATCCGTTCTGCCTCTGCCTGCCGCCGCTCGCCGTGAGGACGACCGAAGTTCCTTCCGGCACGGCCGGATAAGTCACAGCAGTAGTTCGGCGGTCGCGCGGGCGCGGCGGGCGGCGGTGCGGTCGTGGTCGAGGTGGGCGGCGCTGACGGCACCGTCGATGAGTTGCACCAGCGCCGCGCCCAGGTCGGGAGTGCAGTGCTCGCCGAGGATGGTGGGGAACAGGCCGGTCAGCCACTCGCGGTGGTAGGCGATGGTGGCGCGGATGCCGTCGTGGAGCGGGTATTCCGCTGCCGCGTTCATGAACGGGCAGCCGCGATAGCCGCGTTTGCGGAAGGTCTGGTCGAAGACGTCGAACACACCCAACGCGCGTTCGCGCGGATCACCTCCGCGGCGGGCGATTTCGGCTTCGACGTGGGCGCGCCAGGTGTCGGTGCGGCGGCGCAGGTATGCCTCGACGAGGTCTTCCTTGGTGCGGAAGTGCACATACATCGTCGATTTGGACACGCCGCTCTCAGCGATCACGCGATCGATCCCGACTGCGCGGATGCCCTCGGCGTAGAACAGGCGATCGGCGGTCTCGATCAGCACTTCACGGACGGAGCGCCGGGCGGTCGTGGTGGTCACCAGCCCAGTATCGAACGAACAGTTCTGTTTGACAACTCGCGCGTGACGGCCTTAACGTCTCCCGCATCGAACAGAACAGTTCGGTTCGATTTCGCTTCTGACGTGAGGTTATCTCCAATGTCTCGTGTGTCGTTGATCGATCCCGCCACCGCTACGGGCGTGACCGCCGACCTGCTCGCCCGCACCAAATCGACCCTCGGAGTGATCCCGAACATGGCCAAGGCGCTGGCCCACAGTCCGGCCGCGCTCGAAGGGTTCCTGGGCATGTTCGCGGCGTTGAAGTCCGGTGCACTCGGCACCGGCGATCAGGAGCGCATCGCCTTGGCCGTGGCCGAGGCCAACGGCTGCACCTACTGCCTGTCGGCGCATTCCCAGGTCGCCCGCAACGCCGCCAAACTCTCCGACGAGGAGATCCTCGCCGCCCGCCAGGGGCGCAGCGAAGACCCGAAGAGTGCCGCTGTCCTGCGACTGGTAACTGCCATCCTCTTCACCCGTGCGCACCTGGACGACACCCAATTCGCCGCCGCACGCCAGGCCGGGCTCAGCGAGGAAGAGATCGTCGAGGTCATCGCGAATGTCGTGCGCAACATCTTCACCAACTACATCAACGAGGCACTCGCGGTCGATGTCGAGTGGCCGCTGGTGACGCCGCTGACGGGGTCGCCCATCCCGGCCTGAGCAGCGAAGCGGGCGCGAGTCTCGCGCTGGTTCACCGCATTTCGCATGAGCGAAGCCCGGCCCTCCCTCGCAAGAGATGAATGGCCGGGCCTCGTTCGCGGGTGCGCGATCAGTGCTCGTGGTGGCGCACCACCGGCCAGTCGATATCGGTGTCGACGGCCTTGTTCAGGTAGTTGGTGAATACGTTCAGCGCGACATTGGCGATGACCTCGGTGATCTCACCATCGGTCAGGCCCGCGTCTTGCGCGGTCTTGATATCGGCTTCCTCGACGCCGCCGCGAGTGCGCACGACCGCGGTCGCGAACGCCAGCACCGCAGCCGCCTTCGGATCGACCGAATCGCCGTGGCGGCTGGCCTCGATCTCCTCGACACTCAGCTTGGCAATGTTCGCGCCGATGTAGGAGTGCGCGGACAGGCAGTAGTCACAACCGTTTTCCTCGGCGACCAGCAGCGCGATGCGCTCCCGGATTCCCGCCGAGAGCGCACCGGAGCCGAGTGCGCCGGAGAAGCCCAGGTACGCCTCGAGCACAGCGGGGCTGTTGACCATGGCCTTGGTCATGTTCGGGGTGACACCGAGCGCCTTCTGGACGCCGGCCAGCAGGTCGGCGGCCTTGCCGCTGGCGGTGTCGGGCTGGATCAAGGGCAGACGGGACATGAGTCGATCCTGTTCTCGTAGAGCATATTCCATGACCGATTCGTTCTAACCGATCATCGACATATAGAAGGTTAGGCAGCGGCCGGACATTCCCGGATCGCGAAGATTTTTCCGGTCCCTCGCGCCGCTGCTTGAAACCTACGACCCGCCTGGGCATCGATCGGGGGACGGAACGCGTCGCGAGGGGGACCGCGCACGCCGAACCATCCAGACGGAAACACCGCGAGAGACCCGCGGCAGATCAACCGCCGCAGACGACCGACACGCCGACCGGAGGCCGCGTTTGCCGGAGCTCTACCAGGACTATCACCACCCGCGATGCGGGACGCCTTGACTCTCTAGGTCGCATGTCCTAGCGTCCCGTCTAGGACGCATGACCTACAGGTGGTGTGCGTTGAGCTTCCGGAGGATGGCGTGTCCGCTGATTTGTTCGGCCCGTTCCGTGTGGGTGAGATGACCTTGGCGAATCGGATGGTGATGGCGCCACTGACTCGCAACCGCGCGCAGGCCGACGGCACGGTGCCCTCGGTGATGGCGGTCCACTACGGGCAGCGAGCGAGCGCGGGATTGATCGTGTCGGAATCGGTTCCGGTCTCGCCCCAGGGTGTGGGCTATCCGTTCACCCCCGGTCTCTACGCTGACGCGCAGGCGGTGAGCTGGCGGCGGGTGACCGATCTGGTGCACGCCGCAGGCGGCCGGATCGTCGCGCAGTTGCAGCATTGCGGGCGGATCTCGCATCCGAGCCTGCAGCCCGGCGACGCCCTGCCGGTCGCGCCCTCGGCTGTGCGGCCGGACGGGCAGGCGGTGACCTATTCAGGGATGCAGGACTTCCTGACCCCGCGCCCGTTGGAGGCGAAGGAGATTCCGGCGATCGTGGCGCAGTTCCGCGACGCCGCCCGGCAGGCCAAGCGGGCCGGGTTCGACGGTGTCGAGGTGCACGCGGGCAACGGCTATCTGCTCGATCAGTTCCTGCGCGACGGAACCAATCACCGCACTGACTCCTACGGAGGTGGCATCGCCAGCCGGATGCGGTTGCTGAACGAGGTCCTCGACGCGGTGTGCACCCTCTGGCCGACGGGGCGGGTGGGTGTGCGCGTGACACCGGAGAACACGTTCAACTCCATGACCGATTCGGACCCGCAGGCACACTTCGAATACTTTGCCGCCCAACTGAGTTCACGCGGTCTGGCCTACCTGCACGTCCTGGAAGGCGACATGAGCACCACCACCCGCGCCGTCGACTACCCGGCGCTGCGCGCGGCGTTCGCGGGCACCTACATCGCCAACAACGGCTACGACCTCGCGCGCGCCCAACAGGCAATCGCCGCCGGGCACGCCGACCTGGTCGCGTTCGGGACCCCGTTCGTGGCCAACCCGGACCTGGTGCGCCGCTACCGCGAGGGCCTGCCCCTGGCGGTACCCGATCGCAACACCTTCTACACCGGCGGCGACACCGGCTACATCGACTACCCGTTCCATCCGCACGAGGAGGCCCTCAGTGCCTGACCCTCGGACTACACGACCCGGCACCGGCAATACGGTGAGCGGCAGGACGACTCGTGAACACATCGTTGCCGCCGCGGACGAACTGTTCTACCACCACGGATTCGAACACACCTCCTTCGCCTCCATCGCCGAAGCCGTGCGTCTCTCGCGCGGCAACTTCTACTACCACTTCAAAGCCAAGGACGACCTGCTCGACGCCGTCATCATCGCCCGCCTCGCCTACACCCGGGACATGCTGGCCCAGTGGGAAGCCGAGACACCCGACCCCGCCGCGCGGATCGGCAAGTTCATCGACATCCTGCTGGTCAACCGCGCCGACATCCAAGACCACGGCTGCCCCGTCGGCACCCTGACCACCGAACTGGCCAAACTCGACCACACCGCCCTCGACGCCGCCAGCGGCCTGTTCACCCTGTTCCGGGAGTGGCTCGCCGACCAATTCACCCACCTCGGACGAAAAGACGACGCCGACGAACTCGCCATGCACGTCCTGGCCGCCAGCCAAGGCGTCGCCACCCTGGCCAACGCCTTCCACGACGAAGCCTTCATCCACCGCGAAGTACAGCGCCTGCACGACTGGCTCGACACCACCCTCGAACAATCCTGACGAAAACAGAAGCGAGACAACGATGTTCGTAGTACGGCTCGAATTCTCCACCAACAAAGCCCAGGCCCCACAGCACCTGACCGGCCATCAGCAATGGATCCAACGCGGTTTCGACGACGAGGTGTTCCTGCTGGTCGGCAGCATCAAACCCGGTATCGGTGGGGCGGTGCTCGCTCACAACACCACCGCCGAAGACCTCCAGCAGCGTGTCGCCGACGACCCCTTCGTCGCCGCCGGCGTCGTTACGGCCAAGATCATCGAGATCGCGGTGAGCCAAACCGACGACCGGCTGAAGTTCCTGATCGACGACTGATTGCTTGACGTACTGCCGAGCACTCCACACATCGCTGGATCAGCCGGTGGCCGGGTCCGATGTCGCACGAGGGCAACCGGTTCGACACCCGTGGGAGTTGTAGTCACCACTTCAATGGGACCTACGACGGCGACCGCCGATAGATCCGGCGTGCCACCTGGACATCGGCCGAAATTCGCAGCTCATGGCGGGTTCGCGATGTTGTAGATGCTGTACGTGCCCCACCGGGGGCACCAATGCGACATGAGGGGTGGTCACGATCGCGTTGCATTCCTGGTAGCTTGCTGGGCCTGGCTCACGGGTTCATATCCTGTCCCGCTACTGCCGGAAGGCGGTCCTGGCCAATAGGTTCAGGGCCGCCGCTATGCCGCGGTGGTGCCGAGTTGGTGGACTCGGGTGAGGGGGAGGTCGTCGCGGGTGGCGATGGCTTCGAGTTCGGCGGTGGTGTGGGTGGCGAAGGCGGTGGCGACACTTTCGTGGGTGCCGTCGAGGGCGAAGATTTCCATGGTGCGTTGCCAGAAGTGAGGTTCGCCGGCGCCGAGGGCGACGTAGCCGTCGGCGGTGGCGTAGATGCCGTAGGCGGGGTAGGCGCCGCCGAGGAGGGCGCCGGGGGCGGTGAGGTTGTAGCGGATGGAGTCGGCGGCGCGGGCGGCGGCTTCGGCGAGGACGACGCGGTGTGTCTGTCCTACACCGGTTTTCGCGCGCAGTAGCAGGGCTGATTGGGCGGCGGAGACGGCGCGTTCGGCGCCGAGGATGTCGGCGAGCGGGACCGTGGGCAGGTTGGGTGGGGTGAGGGTGCCGTGCAGGGCCTGGTAGTTGAGGTCGTGGCCGGGGCGCTCGGCGGCGTCGCCGTCCTCGCCGACGATTTCGATCAGGGACAGGCGGGGGTGGATCAGGTGCGGGTCGGACAGGCCCAGGCGGGCCAGGGCCGAGGGGCGCATGGCCGTGACGAGCAGGTCCGCTTCGGAGAGCAGGCGGTCCAGTTCGGCTCGGTCGGCGGGCGCTTTCGCATCCAGCACTACGACCTTCTGGTTGGCGATGAGCTTGCGGTACCAGTCCGGGGCGCACACCGCGAGCAGGTCGCCGGTGGGCGGTTCGACCTTGGTCACCGTCGCGCCGAGATCGGCCAGCCGGGAAACGGCCAGGGGGCCGGGCAGATTGGTGGCGAGGGAGACGATATTGACGTCTTCGAGCGGGCGCATCGGGATCTCCTGATCGACGGTGATTCGGCGGCCAGAGGCCGCAGGGTTCCGTCGAACATAGGAAATTCGCCGCTCGTGCTGAATGACCTTGTGGACCGAATTCCTTGACTTTCGAGCGCACCGGCCTTCGACTGCCAGGTCGGTCAGGGCGATGGGTCCGTACCGTGCTGGGCCGCACGGTAAGCGCCCGGCGCACTACCGGTCCAGCGACGGAACGCGCGATGGAAGGTGCTCGGTTCGGCGAATCCGAGCCGCACAGATAGATCCGCGACCGATTCCTCGCCCCGCACCAGCGAGGTGATGGCGGCGTCGCGCCGCAGCTCCTCTTTGATGATGCTGAAGGAGGTGCCTTCGTCGGCGAGCTTTCGCCGCAGGGTGGAGACGCTGGTGGTCAGTCGCACCGCGATCTCCTCCGGTGTCGGCCAGTCCCCGCCCTGTAGCCCGCGCGCCAATACCGCACGGACACGGTCGGTTTCGCTGGTGCCGAAATCGCGGCGGACGATGACGTTGACCGGTGTCTCGGCCAGGAACTTCGCCAGTTCGCGCTCGTCGCGCACGATCGAGGCGTCGAGCAGCTCGGCCGCGAAGCTGATGGCGGCGTCGGAGGTGTCGTATTCGGCCGGCCTGCCGAAGATTTCGTCGTGGGAGAAACCGGCGGGGGCCGGGTGTGACAGTTCGACGGCCAGCAGCGGCAGTCGTCGCCCGATCATCCAGCTCAGGTAGCGATGCATCGACATGAGAATGAAATCGATTGCCACCGCGGGTGTTTCGGTCCAGTTCGTGAAGTCGAGCCGGATGCGTACCCGGTCGGGCCCGATCTCTGTGTCGATGCGCGGCATGCCGGGCAGGGCTTGGCCGAAACCGCTCCATCGGCGCAAGACCTCGCGTAGGTCACCGGCGGTGATCAGGGCGGTGGCGATGAGCCGGAAGGTGCCCAGCGGCACCGGATACGGACCCAGCCCGAACAGCTCGTCGCCCGAGATGCGCGAGAGCTGTTTCACCAACCGGCCCGCCTGATCGGCCGTGACCCGGGAGCGCCCCTGCGCGAGCAGGTCGGGGGAGATTCCGGCCGTGTGCAGCCAGGCGTCGAGGGCCTGATCGTCGATCCCGTTCTCCCGCGCGGTCTGCACGATCGCCTGCACGGCGGCGATCGGGACGGTCTGGGGCTGCATGCGGCCTTCCTGGTCGAGCGCGCGGCGTCGGTGAGCGCGGATGCCAATGATATCGACTCCGCAGGTCATGTCCTCGAGCCGTTGCGGTTCCTAACTTTTACCTCATCGGATGACGCCGCCCGGCGGTGCGATCAGGAGGTTCAGAGTTGAGCAAACGCGTATTCGTCATCGGCGTCGGCATGACGAAGTTCGAGAAGCCCGGCAGCCGCCCGGACTGGGACTACCCGCAGATGGCCAAGGAGGCCGGTACCAAGGCGCTCGAGGACGCGGGGATCCGCTACGAACAGGTCGAGCTCGCCTATGTCGGCAATGTCTACGGCGACTCCTGCTGCGGCCATCGTGCTTTGTACGAGTTGGGGCACACCGGAATTCCCATCTTCAATGTCAGCAGCAACTGCTCGACCGGGTCGACCGCGCTGTACGGCGCGGCGAGCGCGATCCGCTCGGGTCAGGCCGAATGCGCCATGGCCCTGGGCTTCGAGAAGATGGAGAAGGGCTCGCTCGGATCCAAGTTCACCGACCGGGAAACGCCGCTCATGCCGTTGCTGAACGCGCTGGCCGAGCAGTACCCGTGGGAGATGCCGCCCGCGGCCTGGATGTTCGCCGCCACCGCCCGTGACTACATGTCCCGCTACGGTCTGACCGCCGAGCAGCTGGCATGGATCGGGTACAAGAACCACAAGCATTCGGTCAACAACCCGTACAGCCAGTTCCAGGACGAGTACAGCCTCGACGACATTCTGGCCTCGAAGCAGATCCTGGACCCGCTGACCCGGTTGCAGTGCTCGCCCACCTCGGACGGTTCGGGCGCGGCCATTCTCGCCAGCGAGGATTTCGTGGACCGTCACGGACTGGCCGGGCAGGCGGTCGAGATCGTCGGACAGCGGATGGTCACCGACCGCGCCGACACCTTCGACGGCAGCGTGCGCGCGTTGGTCGGCTACCACATGACCAAGGCCGCCATCGATTCCGTCTACGAGCAGGCCCAGATCGGCCCCGACGACATCGATGTGGTGGAGCTGCACGACTGCTTCTCCAGCATGGAGGTCATCGTCTACGAGGCGCTCGGGTTCTGTGGTGAGGGTGAGGCGGGCAAGCTCATCGACACCGAGGCCACCACCTATGGCGGCAAATGGGTCGTGAACCCCTCGGGCGGCCTCATCTCCAAGGGCCACCCTCTCGGCGCGACCGGTCTGGCCCAGTGCGCCGAGCTGAACTGGCAGCTGCGCGGTCTGTCCGACAAGCGCCAGGTCGCCTCCGCGGCCACGAAATCCGGTGTGGCGCTGCAGCACAACATCGGTCTCGGCGGCGCGGCCGTCGTTACCGCCTACCGCCCGGCTGAACGCTGAAGCGGCACAACACTTTTCCTTCCCTCTCACAAAGGAGTGACATCATGGCGCGAGTTGCGCTTTCCCAGGACTTCCCCGCCGGGGTGGAGAAGCTGTGGGCGATCCTGTCCGATCCATCGCGGTACGGCGAATGGCTCGGCATGCACAAGCAGTGGAAGGGCGATCCGCCCAGCAGCCTGACCCAGGGCGCGCAACTGCCGCCCGCGACGGTGTCGTTGATCAATATGCCCAACACCTTCGTGTGGACCGTCGAGAACGTGGAAGCCCCGCGCTCCTACGAGCTGTCGGCGACCGGCATGGCCGGAGTCAAGGTGAATCTCACCATCACGGTGGTTCCCGCCGAGTCCGGTTCCACCCTCACCATGGACGGCGAGTTCACCGGCGCCATGATCACCGGTGCGCTGGCCCGGGCCGTGGAGCAGGCGGTCACGGTCGACATCAACGAATCGTTCTCCCGGCTCGCGGAACTGGCGGCCTGAGATGACCAGAGCCGCTTCGCGGGTCGCGAAGTTCGACACCGATGCCGTCGGTGTCTGGGGCGACACCGAAACCTTCGAGGTCACCCAGGAACGCATCAGCGCCTACGCCGAGGCCAGCAACGACCCGATTCCCGCGCATCTGTCCGGTGAGGTCGCGCCGCCGGTGTTCGCCATCGTGCCGGTCATGCCCGCGCTGTTCCAGGCGGCGTTCATGGTCGCGCCGTTCGACGTGGCCATCAACGCGCTGCACGGCATGCAGGACTTCCGCTACGTGCGGCCGATCGTGCCCGGCGACGTGATCACCACGCGCATGAAGCCGATCGGATTCACCGGCAAGCCCAACGGCACCGCCGCCCCGTTCTATATCGAATGTCGCGACGCCGCAGGCGAACTCGTCAACGAGCAGTACCTGACGATGTTCATCAACCGGGTCGACGCGGGCGAGAGCGTCGGCGAGACCGCACCCGGGCACGCCTTCGACGAGGCCCTGCGCGACACCGAACCGGTGGCCGTGGTGACCGCGCACATGGACGAGGATCAGACCTTCCGCTACGGCCCGGCCGCCGGCGACCCGATGCCGCAGCACACCGAGGAGGAAGCCGCCAAGGCCGCCGGGCTGCCCGGCATCATCATCCACGGCCTGTGCACCCAGGCGTTCATCTCCTGGGCGCTGCTCACCGAGGTCGCCGACAGCCGTACCGAGCGCCTGAAGCGGTTCGCGCTGCGCTTCAACAAACCGGTCCTGCCCGGCCAGGACATCACCACCACCATCTGGAAGGCCGGTGCCGCCGACGGCGTCACCACCTACGTCTTCGAGACCACCGTGGACGGTGAGGTCGTCATCCGCGACGGCCTGGCCGAGATCACCGACTGACATCGACTGCAGGAGAACGACAATGGGAGCACTGGACGGCCGGGTCGCGGTCATCACCGGCGCGGGCAACGGAATCGGGCGCGAGCACGCGCTGCTGTTCGCCCGTGAGGGCGCGAGCGTCGTGGTCAACGACCTCGGCGACAGCGGATACGGCGAGGGCCGAGACACCGGCCCCGCCGAGCAGGTGGCGGCCGAGATCCGCGCCCTGGGCGGCAAGGCCATCGCCAACACCGACAGCGTGGCCGACTTCAACGCCATGAAAAACCTGGTGGATCAAGCGGTTTCGGAGTTCGGGCGACTCGATGTCGTGGTCAACAACGCGGGCATCCTGCGCGACGGATTCCTCGCCTCGATGGCCGAGGACCAGTTCGACGTGGTCATCGCCGTGCACCTCAAGGGGCATTTCAACCTCATGCGGCACGCCGCGGCCTACTGGAAGGCCGAGGCCAAGGCCGGACGCGGCGTGGCCGGTGCCATCGTGAACACCGCATCGGCCTCGGGCACCCTGGTGCCCAATGCGGGCCAGTTCAACTACGGCGCGGCCAAGGCGGGCATCGCGTGGATGACCCGGGTGGCCGCCGAGGAGCTCGGCCAGTTCGGGGTGCGGGCCAACGCCATCGCCCCCGTGGCACGGACCCGGCTCACCGAGGCCACCCCGGGCCTGGGCGCGATGATGATCGCCGCGCGGGACGCGGGCGGGTTCGACGGGTTCAGCCCCGCGAACATCGCACCGCTGGTGGCCTACCTGTCCACCGAGAAGTGCCCGCACACCGGGCACGTGTTCACCGTCAGCGGTGGCAGCATCGAGCAGCTGCAGAGCTGGACCGCGGCCAAGGAACACACCTCCGACGGCGAGTGGACCATCGACAACGTCGCGGCCGAACTCGACGGCTGGGCGTGAAATGTGCGGCATCCCGGGGACTCTCGCGCCAGAGCGCCCCGGGATGCCGCACTCCTCGGCCGACGGCAGGGCGTCATCCCGTCGGCGTGGATTCCACGCTGAGCACCGAGTTGCGAGCTGAGCACCGACTAGCGAAAGGTTCCGGATCGACGATGATCCCGCCCCGGACCACTACTCCACGAACTCTCACCGAAGCCTTCCGGGCCACCGCGGCCGCCGAGCCCGACGCGATCGCCCTGCGCACGCCCGGGAACGCGGTCACCATCACCTGGCGGGAGTACGCCGAACGGGTGCGCACCATCGCGTCCGGACTGGCCGGACTGGGCGTCGGTGCGGGTGACACGGTCGCCCTCATGCTCACCAACCGACCCGAGTTCCATTTGTGCGACACCGCGGTACTGCATGTCGGGGCGACGCCGTTCTCGATCTACAACACCAATCCGGCCGAGACAATCGCGTTCCTGTTCGACAACGCCGATAACCGGGTGGTCATCTGCGAAAAGCAGTTCTTGCCGGTGATTTTCGACGCCATGCGGCTGGGCGGCAAGGTCGAGCACGTCGTGTGTGTCGACGGTGTGGCCAAGGGGGCGCTGTCGCTCGAGGCCGTGGAAGCCGCGCCGTCACCCGGGTTCGATGCGGACGCCGTCGGGTTGGCGGTCCGCCCCGACGACGTACTCACCGTCATCTACACCTCCGGCACGACCGGCGATCCCAAAGGGGTCGAGATAACCCATCGCAATGTGCTCGAAAACCTGGGCGTCATAGCCGAATTCGGCGCGGTCGGCTCGGCCGATCGAGTGATCTCCTACCTGCCCGACGCGCACGGTGCGAACCGGTGGTTCGCGCACTGGCTGAATCTGCGGCACGGGGTTCAGATCACCACCCTCGACGATGCCAAGGGCGTGCTCGCCGCCCTCACCGAGGTGCGGCCGACCCTGTTCCTCGGCGTGCCGAGAGTATGGACCAAGGCCCGCGCCGGGATCTACGGCGCGGTGGCCGCCGAGTCGAATCCGGTGAAACGCGCTGTGGCGCAGTGGGCGTTACGGGTCGGAGTCCAGCGGGCGCGGGCCGAGGCGGCCGGGCACGCACCGAGCCGGGCCGACTCGGTGCGTTATCGGATCGCGAAACGCGCGGTGCTGGACGGGATTCGCGAGCGACTCGGGATGGATCGGGTCCGGATCGCGGTGACGGGGGCCGCACCCATCCCGACGGAGGTGCACGAATTCGTGCTCGCCCTGGGCATCGAACTGTACGAGGCCTACGGGCAGAGCGAAGCCACCGCGGTCATCACCGTGAACCGCAAGGGCCGCACGCGGCCCGGAACCGTCGGCACCGCCGCCCCGGGCGTGGAGGTCCGGCTCGCCGACGACGGTGAGGTGCTCGCCCGCAGCGCCTCGGTCATGCGCGGCTACCGCAAGGATCCGGAGCAGACCAGAGACACCGTCGACGCCGCCGGCTGGCTGCACACCGGCGATGTCGGCGCGTTCGATCAGGACGGCTACTTGCGGATCATCGACCGCAAGAAGGAAATCATCATCAATCAGGCGGGCAAGAACATGTCGCCGACCAAGATCGAGAACGCGGTCGCCGCCCACTGCTCGCTCGCCGGACCGGTGGCGGTGATCGGCGAGGGTCGCGTCTACAACACCCTGCTCGTCACCCTCGACCCGGACGCCGCGGCGGCCTTCGTGCAGCGGCTCGGCCTGGCCCCGCGCGGTCTGGCCGATCTCGCGCGAGATCCCCTGGTCCGCAAGGAGATCGAGGAGGGTATCGCGGCCGCCAACGCGACGCTGGCCCGCGTGGAACAAATCAAACGCTTCACGATCCTGCCGGTCGCCTGGGAGCCCGGCGGCACCGAACTCACCCCGAAGATGAGCCTCAAACGCAAACCGCTGGCCGCCAAGTACGCCGCGGAGATCGAGGCCCTCTACGCACCGACCGAGACCCTGGAGGACACCGATGTCCACACTCTTCCCTGACTACCGGCCCACCTGGGAAACCGAGCAGCATCGCGAACTGCGCAGGCACACAGCGGAATTCCTGCGCAAGGAATCCGTCCCGCATCACGAACGGTGGGCGCGCGAGCACGTGGTGGACCGCGAGTTCTGGACCAAGGCCGGCGACGCGGGGCTGCTGGGTCTGGACCTGCCCGAGGAATTCGGCGGCGCGGGCGGCGATTTCGGTATGCAGATGGCCGTGCAGCAGGAACTGATGTACGCCCACAACAGCGCGTTCGGTTTCACCGTGCACTCGCCGATCGTGTCGCACTACATCTACCAGTACGGCAACGAGGACCAGCGGCGGCGCTGGCTGCCCGGCATCAGCAGTGGCGAGCTCGTGCTGGCCATCGCCATGACCGAGCCCGGCACGGGTTCGGATCTGCAATCGGTCAAGACCACCGCCCGTCGCGAGGGCGATCATTACGTCATCAATGGCTCGAAGACGTTCATCTCCAATGCCACGCTGTGCGATCTGCTGGTCATCGTCGCCAAGACCGACCCCGACAAGGGTGCGGCAGGCGTATCGCTGATCGTCGCCGAAACCAAGGACCTGCCCGGCTTCGAACGCGGCCGGGTGCTGGAGAAGATGGGTCTGCACGGCCAGGACACGCGCGAGCTGTTCTTCTCCGATATGCGGGTGCCCGTCGCCAATCTGCTCGGCGCGCAGGAGGGTCTGGGCTTCTACCAGCTCATGGAGCAGCTCTCCCGCGAACGCCTCGCGGTCGGGGCCATCTGCGCGGCGCTGGCCGAGGCGGCCGTGCTGCAGGCACTGGACTACGCCAAGGAGCGCGAGGCGTTCGGACGCCCGCTGATCAAGCTGCAGCACACGAAATTCGTGCTCGCGGAATGCAAGACCGAGGCGCTGGCGATCCGGACGCTGGTCGACTACGCGATCCAGCAGTACCTGGACGGCAACAACGACCCCATGACCGCTTCTATGGCCAAGCTCTTCGCGGCCGAGCGCGCCGACCGGATCGTGGACAAATGCCTGCAGATCTTCGGCGGTTACGGCTACATGATGGAATACCCCATAGCGCGGATGTACGTCGATTCCCGGGTGAACCGCATCTACGGCGGCACCAGCGAAATCATGAAGGAAATCATCGCTCGCACGCTCTGAGCGCAGCACACCACGGCGGATCACCCAGCACCACCTACGCAACGGAGCGTACTCAGATGAACCAGCGCAATCTCCTCGCCCAATTCGGCGTGGACGGTGGCCTAGCCCGCATGCTTCGCGACTGCCGCCGACCGGAATCCGGCGCCGCCGAGGTCTTCGAATACGGCGAGACCGCACCCGGATTGCTACGCAATACGCGCACCTTCGAAGCGAGCACCGTCGAGACCCCCGACGGTGCTCGGCTGCACGTCCGCGAGTTCGGTCCGCGTGACGGCATTCCCATCGTGCTGGTCCACGGGTTCGCCTGCCGCGTCGAGTACTGGAATCCGCAGATCAACCGGCTTGCCGAACGCCATCGCGTCATCGCCTACGACCAGCGTGGATACGCCCGCAGCACCCTCGGCACACGGGAATTCACCCCCGACGCCCTAGGCGACGATCTCGCGACGGTCCTGGCGGCGACGGTGCGTGCCGATCAGCGGGCGGTGATCACCGGCCACAGTCTCGGCGGTATCGCCGTCATGGCGTGGGCCGCACGACATCCCGAGCAGGTACGGCGTCATGCCCGCGAGGTGCTGCTCATCGACACCTGCGCCGAACGCATCACCGCCCACACCGAGATCGTCCCGTGGCCGCGCTGGGAGCGCGGGCTGCGCGAACGCGTGCTCAACGCTCTGCTCGGCCGTCTCCCCATGCCCCACCCCCGTCTGCTGGGCAACCAACTCCGCAACCGTGGCCTCACCCCGACGGCCTCCCGGGCCGCCACCGAATTCACCGTCGCGGTGGTGGGCAGCTGCCCCAACCCCTTCCGCACTCGTTCCATGCGCGTCCTGCGCGACCTCGACGTCACCGCGGGCCTGGCCAACCTCACCGTTCCCACCACCGTCATCGTCGGCTCCCTCGACCGCCTGACCCCGGTCAGCGCCTCCCTGTCGATCGCCGCCCACCTGCGGGCAGCTGGCACCCCACACCGCTATCTGGAACTCCCCGGCCGCGGCCACTGCACCACCGTCGAAGAACCCGAAACCATCACCGCCGAGATCGAACGCGCCGCCGCGACCGACGCTCTGCGCGGGTCCCGCGACGTCAGCTGAAGAGGTCCTGCTCGCGCCCGCCCGTACCCAGGACCCGGAGGACGACGATGTCCGAACTCTTCCCCAAATACCGCCCCAGCTGGGAAACCGAGCAGCATCGTGAACTACGCAGGCACGCGGCGGAATTCTTGCGCAAGGAATCGGTGCCGAATCAGGAACGCTGGGACGAGCAGCACATGGTCGACCGCGAATTCTGGAACAAGGCCGGCGACGCCGGCCTGCTCGGACTTGATCTGCCCGAGGAATTCGGTGGCGCCGGAGGCGATTTCGGACTGCAGATGGTCGTGCAGGAGGAGCTGATCCACGTCCTCAACACGGCACTCGGCTTCTCGGTGCACGCGCCGATCGTCTCGCACTACATCCAGAGCTACGGCACTACCGAACAGCGCGAGCGCTGGTTGCCGGGCATCATCAGCGGTGATTTGGTGCTCGCCATCGCCATGACCGAACCGGGCACCGGATCAGACCTGCAAGCGATCACGACCACTGCCCGTCGCGAGGGCGACCACTACGTCATCAATGGCTCGAAGACGTTCATCTCCAATGGAACCCACTGCGACCTGCTGGTGATCGTGGCCAAGACCGACCCGAGCCAGGGCGCGGCGGGAGTGTCGCTCATCGTCGCCGAGGTGAACGATCTGCCCGGCTTCGAGCGCGGCCGGGTACTAAAGAAGCTGGGCCAGCCCGGACAGGACACCCGGGAACTGTTCTTCTCCGATATGCGGGTGCCGGTCGTCAATCTGCTCGGCGGGCAGGAAGGCATGGGCTTCTACCAACTCATGGAACAGCTGGGCCGTGAGCGTCTGACCGCGGCGATCGCGTGCGCCGCGCTGGCCGAGACGGCCGTGCTGGCGGCCGTCGACTACGCCAAGCAGCGCGAGGCGTTCGGGCGTCCGCTGATCAAATTCCAGAACACGAAATTCGTTCTTGCCGAATGCAAGACCGAAGCGTTCGCCATCCGCAGCCTGGTGGACAACTGCGTCCAGCAATACATAGACGGTGACAATGACGCCGTTTCGGCGTCCATGGCCAAGCTTTACGCCGCCGAGCAATCGGACAAGATCGTCGACAGGTGCCTGCAAATCTTCGGCGGCTACGGCTACATGATGGATTATCCGATCGCGCAGATGTACGCGGCCTCGCGCCCGAACCGCATCTATGGCGGCACCAGCGAAATCATGAAGGAAATCATCTCCCGCGCCCTTTGACCGCAATCCTGTGGGCCGCCGCGCGTGGCCGGGGCGCATCACAGCATCTGCAACGGAGCCGCAGGTCATAGACCTGCGGCTCCGGCGTTATCGGTGGGAGGGTCAGAGGCCGAGGCGGCGGCGGAGGTCGCGGGCGGTGATCAGGCGGAGGGCGCGGTGGACGACGCGCATTCGGGTGGGGGCGTAGGGGAACCAGAGTGGTTCGTGTGTCGGTTCGGGCAGGCGCGGGGCGGTGAGGACCTGCTCGCGGGTGTATTTGCGAACGCCATGCGCGCCGCCGAAGCGGGTGCCGGTGCCCGATGCCTTCCAGCCGCCGTGTGGGGCGGTGGGGGACATGAGGTTGTAGAAGACGTCGTTGATGTTGACGGCTCCGGCCTCGATGCGGCGGGCGATGGCCAGGCCGCGGTCGCGGTCGCCGGTCCAGACGGTGGCGGACAGGCCGTAGACGGAGTCGTTGGCCAGGCGGATCGCCTCGTCGGCGTCGGCCACGCGGATCACCGGGATGGTGGGGCCGAAGGTCTCCTCGCGAATGCAGGACATGGTGTGGTCGACATCCACGAGTACCGTCGGCTCGAAGAAAGTTCCGGTGCCCGTGGGCTTTCCGCCGGTCAGTGCGCAGGCTCCTGCGGAGATCGCCTCTGTGACATGGCGTTCGACGAGGTCGCGTTGCGCCGCGGTCGCCATCGCGCCCACGTCGTAGCGGAAGTCGGTGTCGCCGCCGCCCTGTCGGAGAGCTTCGACGTTCGCGGTCAGTTTCGCGACGAACTCGTCGTAGACGGGCGCTTCGACGTAGACCCGCTCGATGGAGACACAGACCTGACCGGAGTTGAACAGCGCGCCCCAGGTGATGCCGGCGGCGGCGCGATCGAGGTCGGCGTCGGCCAGGACGATGGCGGGATCCTTGCCGCCGAGTTCGAGGCTGTAGGGGATGAGCCGGTCCACGGCGCGGTGGGCGACCAGTTGGCCGGTGCGGGTGGAGCCGGTGAACTGGACGTAGTCCACCGAATCGACCAGGGCCGCACCGGTTTCGCCGTGGCCGGTCACCACGGCGAAGACCGGGGGAGCGCCGATCTCGCGCCAGGCGCGCGCCATGAGCAGGGCGCTGAGCGGGGTGACCTCGGAGGGTTTCAACAGCACCGCGGCACCCGCGATGAGTGCGGGCGGTACGTCGAAACCGGGCGTGGCGAGCGGATAGTTCCAGGGCGTGATGACGCCGACCACCGCGTACGGCCGGAATTCCACCGTGTACCGCTTGGCCACGGTGAGGGCGCTCGCGGAGCCGGGATGTTCGGGCGCGAGGAACTTCTCGGCATTATCGGTGTAGTAGTTGATGACCCCGGCGGTCAGCGGCACCTCCATGAGTGCCTCGGCGCGCGTCTTGCCCGATTCGGACTGGATGACATCGGCGACCTCGTCGGCGTGGTCGAAGAGCCAGTCGCGCAGTCGGCACAGCCATTCGGCGCGGCCCTTGGGGCCCAGTGCTTCCCAGGCGGGCTGATACTGGCGCAGGGTGCGCACGGCGGCCGCGACCTGCTCCGCGGATTGTTCGGCCACGGTCTGCACCAGGCTGCCATCGATCGGGGAACGCACCTCGAAGGAGGCTGGCGTGGTGTGCTTTTCGGTGGTGGTCATCGCAGGTGCCCCTCCACTCGCCGGTGGTAGGCGGCGCGCTGATTCGGGTCGGTGTCGGTGAAGATGCGCCCGAAGCCGAGTGCGTCCACCACCGCGTAGCGGATCTTGCCGGGTAGCAGGTTCTTGAACTTCAGCACCAGCCCAAGGGAATTCGGGACGATGACGGCACGCGAGTCGGCCCGGACCGCGCCGACGATGGCGGCCGCGACGTCCTCAGGGTCGCGCACGGCGATCTTGCGTGCCCAGTTCGGGACGTTGGCGCCGGAGGCCAGTTCGGTATTGATGAAGCCCGGCAACACCATCGTGACGCCGATGCCTTGGGGATGCAGCTCCCGCCACAACGCCTCACTGAAGCCGACGACGAAATGCTTGGTGCCGCAATAGGTTGCCAGTTCCGGCTCGGCGGTCATGCCCGCGAGCGAGGCGATATTGACGATGTGCCCGCGGCCGCGAGCAGTGAAGCGGCGTCCCGCGAGCCGGGAGCCGGTGAGCACACCGCGCACATTGATGTCGATCTGCCGATCGGTCAGTTGCGGTGCCTCATCGAGGAATTGGCCGGTCGGCATGATGCCCGCGTTGTTCACCAGGACATCGAGCGGTCCCAGGTTCGCCTCGGCCGCGTCGAGGAACACCGCGAAGACATCGGGGTCGGTGACGTCCAAGGGCAGGCCCACGACCTCGCCGCCGACCGCCGCGGCGAGCTCGCTCGCGGTCGCCTTCGCCAGCTCGGCGTCGATGTCACCGATGGCGACCTTGGCCCCGGCTCGCGCGAACGCCTCCGCGGTGGCACGGCCGATGCCACGCGCCCCGCCGGTGACCGCGACCACCGCGCCCGACAGCGAATATCCGCTCATTCGTTTTCCAATCCTGCTCGTGCTCACGCTTCGCTGCGTGAAGAGATTCGAGATTCGCCCCGGTGACCGGAGGGAATCGCGATTCCAGGGTGTCGGCCGACACGGCGACCGCGCTTGTAGCGCCGGTCCAATTTCCAGGCCATGAAATAGGCTGCGGACCAACCCGCTGTCCACGGCCGGGTATCGAACGCAGCGAAGGAGAGCAGTGAGCCGCCGGGATCTCGATGCGGAAGTGACCGCGTGGATAGCCGACTTCGCGAAAAGCATGCTCGAACCGGACCGCTTGAACGCCTTCGTCGACCGGCTGAATGCCGAGATAAGCACCGATCTCCCGATCCTCGCCGACGACGCGGCACTGCGGCGGGATCTGCATGCCAGCACCCGCGATGCGCTGAGCGGCTATGTCCGCCAGTTGTCCGCGGAGACCGGCACCGCCATCCCGATCCCACCGGCCAGCCGTGACCTGTTCCGTGCGCTGGCACAGCGCGGCCATGACGTCATCGAGCTGCTACGCATCTTCCCGGCCGGACAACATGCCGCATGGCAGACCGTCATGGACGCGGTCTTCGATCAACCCACCGATCCGATATTGGTGCGTCCCATCCTGAACCGCATGTGGGACTACGTGAGCCGACTGCTCGGCGCCTGGTCCGAGCAGGCCGTCGCGACCTACTTCGAGGAAATCCAGCAGCGGATGCAGGGAGCGCTCGCCCGGCGCATCGACACCGTGCACGCCGTCCTGCGCGGCGATCCCGTGGACACCGAGGCCGCCAGCGTTCGGCTCGGCCACAATCTGCACGGCGAGCAGACCGCGCTGGTGGTGTGGACGGACGCACAGCAGGCCGACGCGGTGCCCGAACTCGAGACCTTCGCCCGCGACCTCGCCAGCGCCGCGCGCACCGCGCGCCCGCTGACCCTGGCTTCGGGCCCCAGCACCCTGTGGGTGTGGCTGGCCACCGATCGCGGCACCGATCTGGTGGCAGCCCTGGCGGCTACCGCCCGCGAACACCCCGGCGTCCATGCCGCGGTCGGGGTTCCGGCCGTGGGCCCCAATGGTTTCCGCTCCAGCCACACCGAGGCGGTGTCGGCGCAAGCCCTGGCGATGGACACCGGCGGCACCGCCGCGGTGACCTTCTACCGGGATGTGGAACTGCTCAGCTGCATGGCCGCCAACCCCACCGCCATGCGCGCCATGGTCGCCCGGGAGCTCGGCGGTCTGGCCGCACCGGGCAACGCCACGGCCCGGCTGCGCGAGACAGTGCTGCTCTACCTCGAGCACGCCAGCAGCCCCCGAGCCGCCGAAATTCTCGGGGTGCACAAGAACACGGTCCTCTACCGCATGCAGCAGGCCGAGGAACTGCTCGGCCACGGCATCGACGAGCGGAAGTTGCAGCTCGAAATCGCTCTGCGGCTGGCCGCCGCCTACGGCGACCGGGTCCTGACCCCCACGAACTGACCCGCGGCCGTTTCGACTGGGCGCGAGCCCAAAGATCGAGCGGCGAACTGTTCCGCTGAGCCAAGACAGCGGTGATCACCGCCCGCCAGAGTGTGTTCCACACCGGTCTTTGTGGTCGGCGACACAGTCGGCAGCAGGGGCACGCGGGCCGGCATCAGCGAACAGTAAAGGCAGTCCTCTCTTGGCAACGGGACCCGACGTCTTCGTGGCACGGCAGCGAGATCGCTCCGCGCTCCGGGTAGTGCGAGCGAATTACTCCGACACGGTGGGGTCGGGGTTGCGGACCTTCGGCCGGACGGTCGATATCGCACGGGAGGCGGTGGGCGGGGCCGTCACCGATATGGTGCGGCGGCGTTTCCAATGGCGGGAGATGCTGCATCAAGCCTGGTATCTGGTGACCGTCACCGCGTTTCCGGCGATTCTGATGGCGGTGCCGTTCGGCATCATCGTCTCGGTTCAGATCGGCAATCTGATTCGTGAGCTCGGCGGCGATTCGCTGCTGGGCGCGGCGAGCGGGCTGGGCGTCATCAAGCAGGGCGCGCCGATCACCACCGGGCTGCTGCTGGGCGGCGCGGGGGCCGCGGCCATCGCGGCGGATCTCGGTGCGCGCACGATTCGCGACGAGGTGGACGCGCTGCGGGTGATGGGCATCAGCCCGATTCACCGGCTGGTCATTCCGCGCCTGGTGGCGATGGTGCTGATCGCGCCGCTGCTCAATATCCTCGTCATCTTCACCGGCGTGCTGGCCGGGTACGTGGTGGCCATCTGCGCGCAGGGCGTCACCTCCGGAAGCTATTGGGCCACTTTCGGTTCCTTCACCACGGTCACCGATGTGGGGATCTCGCTGGTGAAGGCGGTGCTGTTCGGGTTCCTGGTGGTGGTGATCGCGTGCCAGCGCGGACTGGAGGCCAAGGGCGGGCCGCGCGGTGTCGCCGACGGGGTGAATTCCTCGGTGGTGCTGGCGGTGGTGTCGATCCTGATCGTGAATCTGGTGATCACCCAGCTGGTGCAGATGTTCGCGCCGACCAGGCTGGCCTGACATGGCGGCCTCCGAGTATTCGCCGAAGTATCTGCATTGGGCGTACCGACTGGTTCGTTCGCGCGGGAAGGTGTTCGCGCCCGTCGACTCCGCCGGATTCGCGCTGGCCTTCTGCTGGCATGTGCTGTCGGCGATCCCGTTGACGCTCAAGCACTATCGAGCCCAGACCCTGCGCACCATCAGCGATATGACCTGGGGCAGAGGCTCGCTCATCGTCGGCGGCGGCACCGTGCCGATGCTGATCGTGCTCGGCCTGGTACTGGGCGCGGGCGTGGGCATCGAGGCGTACGGGACCCTGAACCTGATCGGACTGGGTCCGCTCACCGGCATCGTGTCCGCGTTCGCCAATACCCGCGAGCTCGCGCCGATCATCGCGGCCATCGGGTTCGCGGCTCAGGCGGGCTGCCGCATGACCGCCGAGATCGGGTCCATGCGCATCTCTGAGGAGATCGATGCCATCGAATGCCTTGGGCTGCGGTCGATTCCGTTCGTGGTGACCACGCGCGTGATCGCCGGTGCGGTCGCCATCGTGCCCACGTTCCTGATCACGTTGATCCTGTCCTACCTGTCCTGCATGGCGATCGTGGTGACCTTGCACGGTCAGGCATCCGGCGTCTACGACCACTATTTCGACCAGTTCGTGCGCGGCCCGGATATCGCGGCCGCGGTGCTCAAGGTGCTGGTGTTCGGCGTCGCGGTCATCCTGATCCACAGCTATCAGGGCTTTTTCGCCACCGGCGGGCCCGAGGGCGTGGGCATCGCCTCCGGTCGCGCGGTGCGCGCCAGCTTCATCGCCATCATCGCACTCGACATGGCGCTGACCCTGCTGCTGTGGGGTTTCAGCTCGCCGGTCACCTTCACCGGATAGGCGGGGAGATGCCGAAATACGGATTGCCAGGGGTGGCGACGACCAAGAAGACCTCGCGCAGAACGGGTGTGGCCCTGGTCGCCGCACTCGGAGTGCTGGCCTCGGCTGGGGCGGGCGCCGCCGCGCTGCGCTCCGACGACCGGATGCAGGTGGTGCTGCGGACCGAACGCATCGGTGACGGCGTGCTGACCGGCACCCATGTCCGGCTCGACGGCGTGCAGGTCGGCGATGTCACCGGGATCGAGAGCGCGGGCGGGGGACAGCAGCGAATCACCCTGCGGCTGGACGCCTCCCAGCTGCCGGGCCTCACCGACGCGCTGTCGGTGGATTACGCGCCGTCGAACCTGTTCGGCATCGGCGAGGTGGCCCTGCGGCGCGGCGACGGCGGCCGGCCGCTGCGCGATGGCGCGACCGTGGACCTCACCGGAGGCAACGCCACCCGGGTCACCGACGCCACCATGGGCGCGCTCATTCGCGCCGTGGGACAGACCACCAACGAAGTCCTGAGCCCGCGCCTGACCGAGGTGCTGACCCAATTGGCCACCGACGCCAAGGCTTTCGCGCCGATCATGCAGGCCCTGGTCATGCTCGGGCGCACCGTGGCCGATACGCAGGTTTACGCCCCGTCGTATCTGATCGGGCAGTACGCCTCGACCCTGCGCGGGGCCGCCGACTTCACCGGATCCACGATCGATCTGCTCGACCGGCTGAACAAGATCGAGGTGCTGCGCACCCAGCAGCCGCTCTTCGACGCCGGCGTGGACCTGATCGCCAACGGATTCTTCCCGGCCATCAGCGGCGTCGGCCAAGCCGGGCAACGACACCTCACCGGCTACTCGGACCTGCTGGTGCCGCTGCTGGACGCGATGGCCCAGCTGGTGCCCACCCCGGCGCAGTCCAGCGCCGAACTGCGAGAGCTGCTCGAACGTGTGGACCGATCGTTCGTGAACACCCCGGACGGACCCGTACTGCGACTCGAGGTCGCCCTGCGCGGGGTGCCCGCCGTCGGCGTGCCGCTGCTGGCGGCGCTCGGCGGGAGCGTAGCGTCCGTCGCGGGTCCGTCCGGCGCTCCGGCGGGCGGTGAACGATGAGAACAACTGTGCGAGAAGCACTCCGGCTGACCGCGTTCGCCGCCGTGATGCTGGTACTGCTGGCCGGCGTCGTGATGGCGATCAAACGACCCGTCTCCGGCGACACCGCCGACTTCCGGGCCGAGTTCACCGACGCCAACGGCCTCAAGACCGGTGAAGACGTGCGCATGTTCGGAGTCCAGGTCGGCAAGGTCGGTGACATCTCGCTCGACCACGGACGCGCGGTGGTGCAGGTGAACGTGCAGCGCGAGCACCCGGTCTACGATGCCAGCACCTTCGCCATCCGCTATCAGACCCTCACCGGGCAGCGGTACATCGACATCCGCCAACCCGCGGCTCCCGGTGCGGCTTTGCCCGCGGGCGCGACCATCGGGATCGAGCACACGGTGCCGTCCTTCGACATCACCACGCTGTTCAACGGCCTGCAACCGGTGCTCGGGGAGTTCTCGCCGAGCGCGCTGAACCAGCTCGCCGAAAGCGTGCTGGCCATCGTGGAGGGCAATGGCAGCGGCCTCGGCCCGGCGCTGGACGCGGTGGCGCGGTTGAGCAGCTACGTGACCGACCAGCAGTTCGTGATCTCCACACTGGTGAGCAACCTCAAGGCCATCGACGACCGGATCGGCGGCCGCTCACCACACTTGGAAACCCTCATCCAGGGACTCACCAACCTGTTCGCCGTGCTGGAGGACAAGTTGAAGGGCCTGGTCGACTTCGCGCTGTCCGCACCGCCGCTGCTGGAGCCGCTCGACGACCTGCTGGCCACTTTCGGCCTGAC
Organism: Nocardia yamanashiensis; assembly: GCF_021183565.1. NCBI lineage: Bacteria > Bacillati > Actinomycetota > Actinomycetes > Mycobacteriales > Nocardiaceae > Nocardia > Nocardia yamanashiensis. The sequence continues at coordinate 4,694,718 of NZ_CP089226.1, read as the reverse complement.
CGCGGGCAGCAATTCCGACCTCGCCGGACTCCTGCGCGCCGCCTTCCCCGATCCGCAGGCCGCGCTCGACACCCTCGGGAAACTACCCGGCCTGCTCCAGGCCCTCGACTCGCTGCTCCCGGCCACCGGGACCGGGGTCGACACCACCTGTACGAACGGAACCGCGCCGGTGCCGCAGGAACTGCGGGTCTTCATCGGCGGACAGAGGATCGCGCTATGCCAACGCTGAAAACACTGTACCGCAAGCGATTTCGCCTGCCTGGCGATCGTCCGGTGGCCGATGCCGCCGCGAGCCGACGCCGCGAGCTGCGGCAGGGGCTGCTCGGCGCGGGCGGTGTGGTCGTGCTGCTGGCCGCCTGCGGGGTGCTCTACGTGCTGCCGCTGGGGCAGGCCGAATACACCGCCGACATGGCCGAGGCCGGGTCGTTGCGAGTGGGTGAGGACGTGCGGATGGCGGGCATCAACGTCGGCACCGTGAAATCGCTGGAGCTGCACGACGATCGGGTGCGGCTGCGGTTCACCGTCGAGGACGGCATATTCGTCGGCGACCAGTCGAGCCTGGACGTGCGCATGCTGACCATCGCGGGCGGCCACTACCTGGCGATCACCTCCGCGGGTGACAAACCATTGGGCGGCAGCGTGATTCCGCGTGACCGCGTGCGCCTGCCGTACTCGCTGGGGCAGTCGTTCCAGGATGCCGTCACCCCGGTGCGGCAGGTGAACGGGCAGACCCTGCGAGAAAACCTGGCCCAGTTGCAGACCGCCATCACCGACAGCCCCGACGGCCTGCGCCGCATGGGCGGGGCGATGGATTCGCTGGTGAGCATTCTCGACCGGCAGAACGCGGATGTGTCACGGGCACTGGCGATTTCGCAGGAGTACCTGACCGCGATCAGCGAATCGACGGCGGTGTACGGCGCACTCAACCGGGAACTGACCCTGGTGGAAGACATCCTCAGCGGCAAACGGTCCGAGCTGCGGGTGTCGCTGAACCTGCTGCATTCGGTGCTGTCACGGGTCGCCGCCGTCGAACCCGCATACGCCGAAACCCTGAAACCGCTGCTGGACAAGATCGCCGAGGCGGTTCCGCAGCTCGAATCGCTGACCGGTCGCCTGGACCAGGTCGTGAACAGTGTGCAGGGCATCGGAGAGAAGTTGCGGCAGATCACCGGAGCACCCGAGGGGCCGACCGTGGATCAGTCCGGTGTGACCGTGAGCGCGCAGCGGTTGTGCGTGCCCGTACCGGGACAGGGGTGCTGACCGTGCACCGCCTCCTCGCCTCGCGCGGATTCGTCTCCGTGACCAGCGTTCTCGTGGTGGTCCTGGTGTGCGCCGCGGCCTATGCCGTCCTCGGCGACGCAACCAGAGCCACCCGCTCCTACTGTGCGGTCCTGCCCGATACCGTCGGCCTCTACACCGGCAGCCACGTCACCATGCTGGGCATGCCCGTGGGCTCGGTCACCGGCATCCGCCCCGACGGCGATGGCGTCCGCGTCGAATTCGAGGTGGACGCCGCCCACCCGCTGCGCGGCGATGTCGCGGCGGTGACCGTCTCCGACACCCTGGTCGCGGACCGCAATCTGGCCATGCTGTCGGCGGCGGCCCCTGCGGCACAATGGGATTCGGCCCGCTGCATCACCCGGGCGCTGACCCCCAAGAGCATGAGCCAGACCCTGGACGCGCTGCGGAAGCTCGCCGCCGAGATGGGCGCGACCGACGAGCCGGCCGCTGCAGGTCAGGTCGCGGGCGGCTTGGCGGCGCTGGATCGGGCCACCTCCGGTACCGGTCCGGCCTTCAACGCGCTGGTGACCAAGCTCGCCGACGCATTGCGGGCACCCGATGCCGCCATCGGACGCATCGGTCAGCTCATCGACGCTGTCGCCCGGCTGAGCGCGGTGCTGAAGGACCACTGGGGTGACCTCCAGACGATGCTCACCCGCATGGACGATGTCCTGGATCAGGTCAACAACGAGGTGTTTCCACCGGTCATCGGCGTCATCGACGACCTGCGGGTGATCCTGCCCTGGTTCAACGACATCACCTCCACCTTCGGCCGACCCATCCTGAACCTGCTGCACGCGTCGGTGCCGCTTGCGCGGTGGGTCGGGGCGAATGTCGGCTCGCTCGAACAGATTCTGTCCATGATCCCGACACTGGCCGATTCCTTCCAGCGGTCCACGGACCCGGCAACGGGAGCTCCGGTGCTCGGTTACGCCGCACCGAGAATTGCACTGGCACAACCGGATGCGGAGCAGATCTGCGCCGCGCTCAACACGGCCGCGCCCGGTCGCTGCCGCAGCGCCGGCGCGGGATTGGCCGAGCTGGATCTGGTGCCGGTGGTGCTGGGAATGGCAGGTGTGCAGTGAGATTCACGATCCGACTGGCCACCGCCGCCGTGGCGGCCTCGACCTTGGCGGGCTGCGCGTTCGACCCCAACGCCGTCCAGCTGCCGGGGTCCGGGGGCGACACCTACCGCGTGCACATCGAGTTCGCCAATGCCCTCAACCTGCCCGCGCGCGCCAAGGTGATGGCCAACGGCGTCCAGGTCGGGCAGCTCGCCCGCGTCACCGTCGTCGACCCGGCCGCCACCGTGCCCGGGCACGTGCGCGCCGACATCGACGTCGACCGGCCCGTCCGATTGCCCAGGTCCAGCACCGCCCAACTGCGGCAGAACACCATCCTCGGCGATGTGTTCATCGAGATCACGACGCCGACAACGGGATTCGAATCCGTCCTCGCGGACGGCGGCACCATTCCGGTGACGCAGACCGAGCCCGCCGTACAGGTCGAGGACGTGCTCGCCGGGCTGGCCACCTTCGTGCAAGGCGGCGCGTTCCACCAGTTCCAGGATCTGGTCGACCGGATGAACACGGCACTGCCCGCCGACCCCGCCGACACCGCCCGCATGGCACAGGTGCTCGGCGCCGACTTCACCGATGTCGCAGAGCATCTGGACCAGGTCGGCGGATTCCTGGACGCCATGCAGGCCAACGCCGCCGCGCTGGTCGATCGCGGCCCGGCACTGAGCGAGCTGCTGACCCAGCAGGGCGCGACACATGTCACCGACGCGGTCCGATCGCTGATCATGGTGCTCGGCGTCGCCGGAGCCATCGGCGGCATCGCCCACGCACTGGAATGGGCGATCCCGCTGGTGCGATCCGGGGATGCGGCCGCGAAAGCGCTGGTGCCGTTGCTGTTCACCGACCGGCCGCTGGACCTGCGCGCACCATCGAACCTCAACAAGCTGGTGGAGCTGTTGCGCGACAAGGTCATTCCCTTCGTCGAGCACGGGCCGAAGGTCGATGTCACCGGCATCGACACCGGGGCGAGCCTGCCCCGCGACGAACAGGTGGACCGCATCGTCGCCACCCTGCGCATGATCGGAATGGTGCGATGAAGGCCCGTGCGCTCGGCCCCACCCTGTCCCTGACCGCCATTGCCGCCGTGCTGGTCTTCGGCTCCGCCTATCTGGCCTTCGGCGTCACCGGCGTCGACTGGTTCACCGGCTATACGAAACTCACCATGACGCTGAGCAATTCGGGCAGCCTGGGTCCGAAGTCACCGGTACTGCTGTCCGGAGTGCGGGTCGGGGAGATCACCTCGGTGCGCAATGGCAGCGCCGGGGTGCAGGTGGACTTCCGGATCCGCGACGACTACCGGATTCCGCTCTCCAGCACGGTGACGGTCGAAAACCTCTCGGCACTGGGTGAACCGTACGTGCAGTTCACCCCCGCCAAGGCGGCCGGTGCGCCGTACCTGCGCGACGGTCAGCGGATCGACACCGCCGCGACCCGCGCGCCCACCTCCATCCCCGAGGTGGCGCGGCAGCTCACGCATCTGATGAACCAGCTCGATCCGACGGCCATCGCGCACCTCGTCGACACCTTCACCCAGGGCCTGGCCGGCACCGAAACGATCGTGCCGCAGCTGGCGCGCTCGACCGATCTGCTGGCCGCCACCCTGCTGGCGCGCTCCGGCGCGCTGCACACCATGCTCACCGACCTGCAAACCCTTGGTGTGCAGATGGATTGGACCGGACCCGCGCTGTCCGCCGCCGCGCCCGGCTGGTCCGCCCTGGGCGGTTCCTTCGACAATGCCGCCGAAGCCATTGCACAGATCGTGCGCATCGGGAACGTGCCCGAGATGTACACCACCGGCACCGGCCTGGTCCCGTTCACCCAGGAACTCACCTCGACACTCGATCAGCTGGGGCCGGACCTGGCGAAGCTGGTGCCGGTGCTGAAACCGTTGTCGGCCATCGCGACCAGCGCTCTGCAAAGCATCGACCTGAGCGCGCTCATCACCCAAGCCCTCGCGGCCACCGGGGACGGGGTGGTGCGTTTGCAGATCACCGTCAAGTGACCCCGAAACCTCAGACCAGCTTTTCAGGAGAACGAACATGATCGAAGAGACCACGAAGCGAACCGTCTCACTGCCGGTGTCCACCATCGCACTCGGCGCGGCCGGAACCGTACTGGTCGCCGCCGCAGGCACTTTCGCGACGCTGTGGATCTCCGCGCGCGGCGACCTCAGCGACCGCGACGCCCAGCTCGCCGACCAGCGCCACGCCGAACAGGTCGCCACCGACTACGCCGTCGGCGCGTCCACCATCAACTTCCAGGACTACAACGCCTGGGTCGCCAAACTCAAGAACAACACCAGCCCCCAACTGGCCAACAAGTTCGACGCCACCGCACCCAAACTCCAGGAAATCCTGCTCCCCCTGAAATGGACCTCCAGCGCCACCCCCATCAGTGCGGTGGTCGCCGCCGAGAACAGCGGCATCTACAAGGTGAACGTCTTCCTCAACGTCTCCTCGACCAACGCCCAAACCCCGGACGGAGGCCAGACCACGGTGACCTACAACGTCACCGTCGACTCCGGAAACGACTGGAAGGTAACCGACGTCGGCGGCCTGGACGGCGCGCTACCCCTGAAATAGCCGCCGCGCCAACGCCGATGAGCCTCAACCATCCGGGGTGGCGTCCAGAAGGACCGAAAACGAAAGAGGGGGACACCGGCGATGACCTGGTCCGGCATTCTCGCCGACGTGCACGAACACTGGCTCACCTACGCTCTGATGCCGGTCTTCGCGGCACTGATCGGGTACCTGACCAAACTCGTCGCGGTCGAAATGCTGTTCAAGCCACTGGAATTCAAGGGCATCCCGCCCTACCTCGGCTGGCAGGGCCTGATTCCGCGCTATGCGGCCCGCATGGCCACCGTCGCGGTGGACCTGATGCTGTCGCGCCTGGTCGACCCGCAGGAGATCATCGACCGCATCGACCCCGAGGCACTGGCCGAACACCTGCGCGCCCCGATGCTCGAGACCATCGAGGAGGTCGTCGACGAACTCATGATGCGCCACCAGCCCGCGTTATGGGTACTGCTCCCGGATGCGGTGCGGCGCATGCTGATCCGGCGCATCCACGCCGACGCACCCCGGCTGATCGGCCAGATGATGGACGACCTCAAGGTCAATATCGACCTCGTCTTCGACCTGCGCACCATGGCCATCGACGCCCTGCTGCGCGACAAAGCACTGACCGTGCGGCTGATCCGTGAGGTCGCCGCGCCGGAGATGCGCTTCATCGTCCGCTCCGGCCTGCTGTTCGGCTCCATACTCGGTGTGGCCCAAGCGATCACCTGGGCGCTGACCCAATCCACGCTGATCATGCCCCTGTTCGGCGCGTTCGTCGGCTACTTCACCGACTGGCTGGCCCTGCAGATGATCTTCCGCCCCATCCAACCCCGCCGCTTCCTCGGAATCTTCCGCTGGCAGGGCATGTTCCACGCCCGCCGCGACGAGGTGGCCGTCGACTACGGCGGCCTCATCGCCGCCGAGATCGTCACACCGGACAACATCATGCACGCCATGCTCGCCGGCCCCCAATCCGATCGCCTGTTCTCCCTCATCGAATACGAGATCCGCGCCATCCTCGACCAACAACTCGGCCGCGCGAAACCCGTGGTGGAATTCGCCTTCGGCGGCGGCCGCCTCGAAGCCCTCCACGAAGACCTCCTGCGCACCGTGCGCGACCGCCTCCCCGAAAGCGCCAAACAGCTCGAGGACTACACCACGGAAGCCCTCGGCGTCTCCACCATGATCATCGAAAAAATGCGCCTCTTGACCAACGAGGAATACGAGGACCTTCTCCGCCCCGCCTTCAAACAAGACGAATGGAAAATCGTCCTCGTCGGCGCCATCCTCGGCTTCCTCGTCGGCGAACTCCAAGTCCACCTACTCCTGAGCTGATCCCCCCCAATTGATGGACAGGTGGATCGACTCGACCTGGTTCGAACGTGGTCACAGCTCGGCATCGAGGTCTGCGGGGTCCGGTCGTGCCGGACGGGTGTCGGTAATGTGACCGGTGCTCGGTTCGGACTGCATGATCACCTTTCCCCAATGGCTGAGGGAGTCGAAGTGGAAACAGTTCGCGAAGTGGCCTATGACGTGCTGCGGTCGTTCGGCGCGACGACCATCGTGGCGAATCCCGGTTCGAACGAGCTGCCGTTCCTGGACCGACTGCCCGCGGATTTCCAGTTCGCGCTCGGGCTGCAGGAGGGGTCGGTGATCTCCATCGCCGACGGGTACGCGCAGGCGTCCGGGAAACCCGTTGTGGTGTCGGTGCATTCGGCGGCCGGACTGGCCACCGGGATGGGGGCGTTGACAAACGCCTACGAGAACGGCGCGCCCCTGATCATCATCGCCGGACTGTGGACCGCCGCCCAGCATCAATGTGACATCACCTTCATCGTGCTGCGCAACGGCACCTACCAGGTGCTCGAGGACTGTGCCGCCATGCTCGACGCGCAACTGCCCGACATCAAGCTGCGCGACATCGACTTCCTGGGCTTGGCCTCCGGTTACGGCGTCGCCGCCGAACGGGTGTCAGATGCCGACGCCGCCGCGATCGCCCTGCGCAAGGCGTTCGACGAGCCCGGCCCGCACCTGATCGAAGTGAATGTGATGGCCCAGGCGAGCGGGATGTTCTGACACCCCCGCCACCTCTTTCGCCACCGCCCTGGCTCGCGCGGTCATCGTCGCCACATTTCCCCGAGATAAGGAGGCGTCATGGGTCGTATCGATATCCACGCAGGCACCGCGGCCATGTCTGTGACGTTCACATGACCTTGACGATTCCACCTCGCGCTGGATCGAAGCCCGAGACCACACCGTGGCTACCGCACATCCAGCTGTCCGACGTGAGCCCGGGACCGATCCGGGATGCCTATCGAGCGTGGTTGGCGAGCCTGCCCGGCATCGGAACCGGGCAGAGCGAGGTGTCGATCCCGGGATCGATGGGTGTCTTCCTCGAGCGTGTCGCCGCCCGTCCCGGCGTGGATCTGATGCCACCGCAGTGGGATTCGGAGTTCGTCCACCTGCACCCGGACGGCAGCGTCCACGTGATCCTGCCCCCCGACGATGTTGCGGAAATCCTCGAAAAGCATTGGGGTGAACCACATCCGTACTACGGACAACACCGAGGCAGCCACAGTGTCGATGCGGTGCTCGTCTACGCGCCGCGCACCGCGGACGAACTGAAGATCGTGGAACAGATTGTCGGCGCGGCTTACGAATACGCCACCGGCCGATCGGCCGATACTCAGTGACGTCGCGTCGCGTCGAAGGATGAGGAACGGATGCGGCGCACGACGTAGTTCTTGCTGGCCTTCTGGACCTTGTGCAATGCGGGATGTTTCAGATGGGCCTCGTAGGCGTCGTGGTCGCGCCAGACCTCGTACAGGAAGAACACGTTCGGATTTTCGATCGTGATGAAGAACCGCAGGCTGATCGCACCCGGGAAATCGGCCAGCGCCTCCTGCATCTCGAGGGAGGCGGCGACCGCTTCGTCATGCCGGAGGGGATCGATTTCGAACTCCGTCGTCATGATGATCATGAATCTTGATCGTAGGAGATCTCCCCGCTACGTGCGCATAACCGCGCGGCTACACCACACTCAATCGATCTTGCGGATGCGAATCACGTGCAGATTCTGGCCGAACTCGCCGGGGTAGCGGCGGGAGTGCCTTTCAACCTGCTGCCACTCCGATGGCTTGGCCACAGGCGGCGGTCAATCATTGCCGGATCGGCGGTGGATACGCCGCGCCACCGTCATATCGGCGGAAATTCGCAGCTCACGACGGGGCTGCATTGTTGTAGATGCTGTACGTGCCCCACCGGGGGCACAACCGACGGCACCCCTTGTACAAGTTGCTTGGCGAGGGGTGTTTTTCGGCATTCGACAGGATCACAGTTTCGTGTCAGCCCGCGACCTCGAGCGATCGAGGGGCAGTTGACCTGGGCGGATGGATCTGTCACAGGCTGGGATTCGGGCGGTGCAATGCACGCAGGGCGGCTCCGAGTTCGAGGACTGCTTGGGGGTCGGTGAGGGAACGGCCGGTGACTTCCTCGATGCGGCGCAGGCGGTAGCGGACGGAGTTGGGGTGTAGGAAGAGTTTGCGGCCGGTGTCGGCGGCGGAGCCGTTTTCGGCGTACCAGGTGTGGAGGGTTTGCAGTAGCCGTTCGCGTTCTTCGTAGGGCAGGGCCAGTAGTGGACCGAGTGAAACTCGGGTCATCCGTTCGGCTTCGACCGGTGCTGCCGCGATCAGCATGGCGAGGGGGTCGTCGTCGAAGCGGGCGACGCCGCGGGGGCGGTCGCGTAGCCCGGTGAGGGCGAGTCGGGCGAAGTGCAGTGCCTGCGGTGTCTCGGGCAGGGCGTTGTAGGGCGGGCTGATGCCCACGCGGGTGTGATGGGCGCGTAGTGCCTTCAGTGCTGATGGTTCTCGGGGTTCAGGCAGAGCGAGTACGCCGATCTGCTGGTCGGGCAGCAATCGCCAGGCGGAGGTGATTTGTGCTGTGCGTAAGGCTATTTCGATGCCGGGTAGGGCCTCACGGCCGGTGGCGGGTGCTTCGGCGGCGACGACGACGTAGCGGCCAGTCGGTGGCAGGCCGAGGATTCGGGTTGCTTCGCCGAGGGTGGTCGGGTCGGCGATCATGCCGGTGAACAGGGCCTCGACCAGGACGGAGCGTTCATGTTCACGTTGCAGTACCAGTTCGGTGGTGGTTTCTCGGTAGGCGGCCGCGACAGCGACAGCGTATTCACCCGATAGTGCCCAGACCTCTGCGGCGAGGGCGACGAGCATTGCGTCGGTGACCTCGGGGTGGCGTCGTGAGGCGGAAACCAGTTCGGACCACAGGAATTCGAATCCGATGCGGAAGGCGTGCAAGGTTTCGGCCAGGGGCACACCTTGTTGTGCACGTAGTCGCCCGGTCTCCTTGGGCGGTTCCGGGTCCACCGGTGCGGTGGTGGTGAAGTGTCGCAGCATCAGAGTGAGATTGCGGGTGCAGGAGGTGCGAATGGTGCCGAAGGGGACCTGCGCCTCGTTGCGGTAGGTGTCGAGTTCGGCGAGGAAGCGCCGGGCCAGCCGCAGTCCGAGGTCGTCGATGGTCTCCAGTAGGAGCCCGGCTACTTCGACGATTGCTTCCGGCGGCGTTGTACGGGGCATTTCCGCAGGTTACCGGTTCGTGATTGTTGCGGGGAACAGTTGGCGGACCGGTGATGTTGTCCCTGCATCCATGGGAGAGCGATCACATCGATGCGACGATTTCGGCGATGTTTTCGGCACTACCGGAAAGTTGACGATGCGCTCCTTGACCGTGAATCTGCTGCAGTCGGCCCTGCGCGTCCCGGACCGGGCCGCGGTGCGATCGGGCGATACGGTCCTGACCTACGCGCAGCTCGAGGAGCAGACCGCGCGGGTCGCCTCCATGCTGCGCGCCGAGGGCGTGACTCCAGGGTGCCGGGTGGCTCTGATGCTGCCCAACGTGCCGGAGTTCGTGGTTCTCTACTACGGGATCCTGCGCGCGGGATGCGTTGTGGTGCCGATGAATCCGTTGCTGAAGGCCCGTGAGGTCGCCTACCACCTGACCGATTGCGGTGCACGAGTGCTGTTCGATTGGAGGGGCGGTCCAGGGGAGGGCCCGCAAGGGGCGGCGGCGAGCGGGACCATGGTCCGGACGATCGATCCGACGTCGTTTGCCGCCCTGCTGGCGCGGCACGCGCCACGCTATGACAGTCCAGAGGTGGAATTGGATCAGGTGGCGGTGATCCTCTACACCTCGGGGACCACCGGCCAACCCAAGGGAGCGGCGTTGACGCTCGCCGGGCTCGCGCACAACGCCGAGGTGTACGCCTCGACCGTGCAGGAACTCCACCACGACGATGTGATCCTGGGCTGCCTGCCGTTGTTCCACACCTTCGGGCAGACCTGCGCACTCAATGCCGCGATCTATAGCGGGGCCGCGCTGACGCTGGTTCCACGCTTCGAGCCGGCCACGGTATTCGAGGCGATCGCCCGCGACCGGGTCACTGTCTTCGCGGGTGTGCCGACCATGTACTCCGCGCTGCTGCACGACGCGGATGCGACGACAGCGGACGTCACGTCGTTGCGGCGCTGTGTATCCGGCGGTGCGTCGCTTCCGGTGGAACTGCTCACCGCCTTCGAGAAGACCTTCGGCTGCGAAATCCTGGAGGGCTACGGTCTGTCGGAGACCAGCCCCGTGGTCACGTTCAACCACGCCGGGCGGCCCCGCAAACCCGGCTCGATCGGTGTGCCGATCCGTGACGTCGAGGTCGATTTGGTCGATGTGATCGACGGGATCGGCGAGATCGCGGTCCGCGGCCCGAATGTCATGTCCGGCTACTGGAATCGGCCCGAGGCGACCGAGGCCGCGATTCCTGACGGCTGGTTCCGCACCGGCGACCTCGCCCGGCGCGACGACGACGGCTACTACTACATCGTCGACCGCAAGAAGGACATGATCATTCGCGGCGGGTACAACATCTATCCGCGCGAAATCGAGGAGCTGCTCTACGAACACCCCGATGTCGTGCAGGCCGCCGTCTTCGGCATCGCCGACGATCACCTGGGGGAGGAAATCGTCGCCGCCATCGTCCTGAGCGCGGAAGCGAACACCACCGGAGAAGAATTGCAGCGCTTCGTGCGCGAACGCGTCGCTGCCTACAAATACCCCCGCCAGGTGTGGCTGCTCGACGAACTGCCCACCGGCCCCAGCGGCAAGATCCTCAAACGCGCCATCGTGAGGCCATGAAACACGCCGCCACTCTTCATATTTCATCCCTCGAAGTCGCAGGAGCATCTCCCATGTCCACCTTCACCAGCAGCGACGGCACTGTCATCCATGTCCGGGAATGGCTGCCAGCCGACCGGGAGCCGGCCGGGATCGTGCAGATCGCGCACGGGATGGGCGAATACGCCGCTCGCTACAGTCATCTCGCCGAGCGCCTCGCCGACGCCGGATACGCCGTCTACGCCCCGGACCATCGCGGGCACGGCCACAGCATCGCGGGCACGCCCGGCGACCTCGGTGAGAACGGATGGAACCTGCTGGTCGAGGACCTTGTGACGCTTACGGGGCTGTTGCGCGCCAAGCACACCGGGATTCCCGTCATCCTGTTCGGGCACAGCCTTGGATCCTTCGCGGTTCAGCAGTACATTCTCGAACACTCGGGCCTCGTCGACGATGTCGTGCTGTGCGGTACCACCGCGGTCGACCAGCTGTTCGCCATGATCGCCGAGGCCGATGGAGATCTGCTGGGGCTGTTCAATGCTCGATTCCAGCCCACGCGCACGACGGCGGACTGGCTCAGCCGTGACGAGGCGCAGGTCGACGCGTATGTGGCGCATCCGTGGTGCGGGTTCGATCTCGACCCGGCGAACATGACGCTCTTGGCAACGGTTGCCGCCGAACGGCTTTCGAAGCCGACAACCGTTCCCACCGATCTACCTGTCTACGTGATGGTGGGTGATCGGGATCCGCTCAACGATAATCTGCGGTTGAGCGACCTGCTGATCGACCGATATCGCGAGGCTGGGCTGACCGACATCACCTACCGTGTCTACCCGGGCGCTAGGCACGAGATCCTCAACGAGATCAACCGCGACGAGGTGGAAGCCGACCTGATCGCCTGGATCACCCGCATGTCGAGTCCGTAATCCTCAGCCGCTCTGAGCATCTCGTAACGGTGAGGGCGGAAGCGGCTGGGCGAGACGACTGTTCATCGCGCTCGTAAGTTCGATCAGGAAGTTCTCGAACAGCCGGAGCTGCTCGGGGGAGTGCCGGGCAATGACGGCGGCGACCTGCTCGCCGAGCGGACGGAAGAACTCGTCGGCAAGCTCGTGCACCTCCGAACTGCCGCGCAAGGTGATGACGCGCCGGTCGTTGTGCTCGCGCGTGCGCATCACATGGCCGGCCTGTTCGAGCCGATTCAACAGCGCCGTCGTGGCGGGCTGGGACAACGAGATGCGTTCGCTCAGGCGGGCGGGCGACAAAGCCGCGCCACGTTCTTCCGCACCGAGGATCTCGATGAGCGCTTCGGCATCGGTGGAATGCAGACCCAGCCACGCCGCGAACCGTCGGCTGAATTCCCGATAGTTCGCGCCGTAGGCGCGCAGACCCTCGGTCAGCTGATCCTGCTGATCCCGCGCAACCGGGTGGTTCATCTGCCCCTGCCCACCTTTCTCGCACCGGAGCGACACCGGTGACACCGTTTGACAACCTACTCCGCTCGTATGTACTTTCGCCATGGAATTATTCTATGATGGAAGTAGGTGTCCGGTGGACGAGATGGAAACAGGCGAGACGCAGCCGGAGGCGAAGACACCACTGCTGCACTGGCTCGGCTTGCTCGCCATCGCCCTCGGTGTCGCGCTGATCGTGGTCGACACCACGATCGTGAACGTGATCATCCCGTCGATCATCGAGGACCTGAACACGGGTTCCACTGAGGCGCAATGGATTCAGGAGTCCTACGCGATCGTTTTCGCGGCGCTGCTGCTGGTGGTCGGCCGCGTCGCCGACATCATCGGCGCGAGGCGGGTATTCGTCGCCGGTGTGGTTGTCTTCGGCGTTACCAGCATCCTGGCGGGACTCGCACCCGGTGGTGGACTGCTGGTCGTCGCGCGGTTCCTGCAGGGCGCGGGTGCGGCGATGATCCTGCCGACCTCGTTGGCGCTGCTCAATGCCACATTCACCGGTAAAGCTCGTGGTCAGGCGTTCGCCGTCTGGGGTTCCACGATCGGTGCGGCGGCCGCGCTGGGCCCGCTGCTGGGCGGCTGGCTCGCCGAGCATGTGTCGTGGCGCTGGGCTTTCGGCATCAATGTCCCGCTCGCCGTGGTGATCGTGATCGGTGTGATGGCGTGCATCGAGCGTTCGCCCCGGATGCCGGGACGGCTCGACATCCTCGGTTCGGTGTTGTCGGTGCTGGGCCTGGGCCTGCTGGCCTTCGGGTTGGTCGAGGGCCGTGTCTACGGCTGGATCACCGCCAATCACACGCTGGAGATCGGTGGCTTCACCTGGGACAGCGGCCCGTCGCCGGTGCTGGTCGCGCTCGTTCTGAGCGTGGTCGCGCTCGCCGGATTCCTGGGGCGGCAGGTGGCCCTGCGCCGGGCCGGCGACGCCGATAAGGCGCTGATGGACCTGAGCCTGTTCCAGCTGGCGTCGTTCCGCAACGGCAATATCGCCACACTGATCATCGGACTCGGGGAGTTCGGCATCGTCGCGGTGCTGCCGCTGTGGCTGCAGTTCACTCTCGGCTACAGCGCGGTGCAGGCAGGTCTGGCCCTGGTGCCGATCGCCATCGGCAGCTTCATCGCCAGCGGCGCCAGCTTCGGCCTGGCCGACAAGAATGTCTCGCCTGTCAACCTGGTCCGCCTCGGCCTGGCCTTCGAGGTCATCGGGCTGGGTGCGCTGGCACTGTTCGCCTCACCGGACAACTCATGGTGGTCGCTGGCGCTGATCCTGTGCCTGTACGGCATCGGTGTCGGCTTCGCGACCGCCCAGGTCACCAATGTCGTCCTGGCCGACATCCCGGACAACGACAACGGCCAAGCCTCCGGCATCCAGAGTGCCTTCCGCCAACTCGGCTCCGCGCTCGGGATCGCGGTCCTGACCACGGTCTTCTTCACCACGCTCGGATCGCAGGTCACCGACCACCTCACCGCGGACGGCATACCCACCGTCCAAGCTGAACAGCACGCGCACGCGATCACCAACAGCGCGGGCGCGGCAATCGCCGGGTATGCGGCCCAACCACAGACCGAGCCGATCGCGGAGGCGGGCCGTACTGCGATGACCGACGGCATCGAGCTGGGCGGCTATCTCGCAGCAGGATTCGTCCTGCTCGGCTTGATCGCTACCACCCTGATCCCGAAATCGGCGGCACGCGATGGACAGCCGAATCAGGTATCAGTCGCGCACATCTGACCGAAAACGATCTCCGGCCCGCCCAGCCACCGGGTGCGCCGGCGATCGCGAAGTCGCTGATTCTCTCGAGGGGCAGCTGGAGCCAGCAGCTACAACGACCGGCGATGAACCCGCCGAACAATCGGCATATCGGCGGAAATCCGCAGCTCACGGCGGGTTCGCGATGTTGTAGATGCTGTACGTGCCCCACCGGGGGCACATTGCCGCTGATCCCGATGAACGGGACCCCACGGCCGATTCGGGAAAATAGCTGCTTTTGTGATGGGCGACACTCCAATTCCGGTGTTGGCATACCTGAATTGGCGTTCCCCTGATGAAAGGCATTCCCACCTATGCGAATCCGATCCATTCGCCTGTCCATCGCTGTGCTGGCGACCGCGGTCGCAACCACCACCACCGGCGTCGCGTCTGCCGACATCGACTTCGGCAGCTCGGGGGGCAACTCCGGCAGCAGCTCCCTCAGCAGCGGCGACATGGTCATCACCCTGGTGCGCCATGCCGAGTCCGCCGGCAACACCTCCGGTCTGATCGACACCAAGGTGCCCGGGCCCGACCTGACCGCTCGCGGCAAGGCGCAGGCGGACAAGCTGGCCACCCAGCTGGCCGACAAGAAGTACGACTGCGCGTTCGCCTCGAATATGGTGCGTACCTCGCAGACCGCGGCGCCGACCGTGGCGAAGAAGAACCTGAGCCTCGAGGTGCAGCCCGGATTCCGGGAGATCGAGGCGGGCCAGTACGAGGGCACCCCGGAAGCCGAGGCGATGTCCGGGTACCTGCAGGCGCCGATCAAATGGCTTTCCGGCGATCTGAGCGCGCGCATTCCGGGCTCCATCGACGGCAATGAATTCGACGGCCGCGTCGATCAGGCGCTGCTCGACGTGCAGCGTCGCGGCTGCTCCAACCCGGTGATCTTCTCGCACGGCGGCACCATCATGTTCTGGGCCATGATGAACGCCGACAATGCCGACAAGAGCAAGCTGGGCAGCGACCCGATGCGCAACGGCGGCCACGTCATCCTCAAGGGCAACCCGAAGAAGGGCTGGACGATCACCGAGTGGGTCGGCCACCCGGACCTCGGCTGATCCTTCCTTTCGCGCCCCGGATGTCACCGGCACCATCGGTGGCGCCGGGGCGCAGTGCTACCCCCGGGAGCACTGCGCCGGCCGATACGGCCGACCCGGGTGTCAGCGGCGATTGGCCATGTAGTCGGATCCGGAGCTCAGCACTCCGACGCCTTTTCCGAAGAGCGAGAAGAGGACTCCGAGGATTTCCATCTGGTATGTGTTCCTTACTGGCTGGTATTGCATGGATCTTTTTCTGGCGAACACACGCATATCACGGGCCGGGCGGACGACGGATCGGTCAGCGTATCGGTAGGCGAACAGACGGCAAACAGCATCGGAATTCGGAGTGCGAGAAGGCATCTCCGGACAAGGTGGGGGACTGGTGGTATTAGTTGATGCGAGCTACGCCACATTTTGTGATCGGGTTGTCGGCAAGCCCCGAATTCTATTGGGTTGGCTGGGCTATCGCCCTGTGCTGATCCGTTCCTATATCGCGCACCGAATCGGTCATTGAATCGGTCGTTTTGGCACGCTGTGTCAGTGTCATCGCCCTGACCTGGTGTTTCAAATTGAAAGCGGATGGCTATCGCTGTCCGTAGCATTTGCGAATGTCAGTCCGACGCATTAACGTTTCGCAAAATTGCAAAATCCGAGCAGACTGCGGGCGTTCGTGCCCATCGAGTTCGCTGCCGGGGAGGAATCGGTTCGTCAGCGAACAGATGTGACGTCACCACCGGGCGTGGGATCGTCGCGTATCTATCGGGAAAGTTAGTCGGGGACAATTAATGACAGCGGTCGTCACGGTTCGGACCGAACCGGAAGCCATTACCGATGCCCATCCGCCGTTCGCATTCCGGGGTGTGGCGCTGATGTCCGCGATCTCCTTGGTCGTGCTGACGGTTGCCGCGGGGCGCTACGAGTTCTTCGGCGACGAGCTCTACTTCCTTTCCGCCGGACGGCGACTCGACTACACGTACGCGGACCAGGGCGTCGTGGTGGCCTTCTTCGCGCATATCGCGGATGTGCTGGCGCCGGGATCGGTGACGGCGGTGCGGGTTCCGGCCGTGGTGATGGGCGTCGGCGCCATCGTGCTGTCGGCGCTGATCGCCTACGAACTCCGCGCCGGCCGCCGGATCCAGTTGCTCGCCGCGTTCACCTATGCGACGTCCAACCTGCTGGTGACCCAGTGCGCCTTGAGCACGTTCTCCTTCGATGCCACCCTCACCGCCGTCATCACCTGGCTGCTGATCCGCTGGGTGCGCACCCGCCAGGACCGGCTGATCATCGCGGCCGGCTTGGTCGCCGCGCTGGACATGCAGGTCAAGTGGATGGTCCCGTTGGTGTGGGCTTGCCTCGGCGTGGCGGTCGTCCTGTGTGGTCCGCGCGAGATCCTGCGGCGGCGGGCGCTGTGGGTGGCCACCGGCATCCTCGCCCTCTCGGCGGTCCCGATTCTGTACTGGCAGTCGCAGCACAACTGGCCGCAGCTGGCCATGGGCAGCATTATCGGCGCCGAGCAGGACGCCACCGGTTACGGTCCGCTCGGATTCTTCCCGCAGTGGCTCGTGCTCGCGGGCTTCCTGGGCGTCCCGCTGATCGCCTTCGGATTCTGGGGCGTCTTCAAACAGGAGTCGTTGCGCCCGTACCGGTTCATCGCGATCGCGATGTTGCTCATGACCGTGTTCGTGGTGGCCACGCACGGCCGGCCCTACTATCCCACGGGCTTCTTCCCCGCCATGTTCGCGCTCGGTGCGGTCGCCTTCTGGCAGTTCGACCGGAAACGCTGGATGAACCTGGCCACCATTCCGCTCATCGCGATCACCGCGGCGGCCTTCATCGGCACGCTCGTCCTGGTGCCGTTGCCGCCCAGCTGGCGCAGCCAGACCGTGACTCCCATCGATCTCGGCATCCGTTCGGCCCTGTGGGGAACCACCAATTGGTCGCGCATGGTCGCCGCCGTCGACACCGGCTACCGGACCCTGACGCCCGAGGAGCAGGCGCACTCCGCCATCATCACCCAGGGCTACTGGCAGGGCGGCGCCGTCGAACAGTTCGGCGGCAAGTACGACCTGCCCGCCACTTTCAGCCCCAGCCGCGGCTTCGGATTCTTCGGCCCCCCGCCGAATGACACCACCACGATCGTCTTCGTCGGCCTCAACACCGCCGAAGCCGACCTGAAATCCCGCTTCGCCGAAGTGGAACGGGTAGTCGAGCTCGACGATCCCATGGGCACTCCCGGCATCGACCGCATGGTCGCGGTCTGGAAGTGCAAGGGCCCGAAGCTCGAGTGGCCGCAGCTGTGGGACACCTGGACCACCCTCTACTTCGACCTCGGCCACTGGCGCGATTCCCGCGCCACCACCCGCCCCACGCACTGAGTCCGGTCCGGAGTCGCCCCTTTCGATCAGGGGCGACTCCGTTCGCGTTTTCTGGGTACCCGCTCCCCATGGCTGATACCGACTGGAAAGGTCTCTGGCGCAACGAGTACGGTTCGCGCCTCACCATCACCGACGACTCGGACGGCACCCTGACCGGCACCTTCGAAACCGCCCTCGGCGACAGCGCCTTCGCCGGCACCCAGGTCCCCATCCAAGGCCTGCACTCCGGCCCCTGCGCCCAATTCGCCTTCGTGGCCGCCGGCGACATCCCCGCCATCTGCTCCTTCACCGGCCTCCTGCGCGACGGCGAACTCCACGCCGCCTGGCACCTGGTCGCCGACCAAGCCATCAAACCCCCGCACCCCGGCGCTCCCCCCGAACTCCTCACCCTCCCCTGGGCCCACGCCGTCCTCACCAACAGCGACACCTTCACCCGATCCACCACCCCCTGTTAGCGTCGCACCATGGTGACCCGCGCCGATCTCCAGCATGCCGTCGTAACCACCCTCCAACGCCGCATAGGCAACCCCATCCTCTCTCGCCTCCCCATCCAAACCCTCCTGGAAACCACCGGCCGCACCACCGGCAAACCCCGTATCACCCCCATCGGCGGCCGCCGCACCGGTACCTCCTTCTGGTTCGTTTCCGAATTCGGCGACCGCTCCCAATACATCCGGAACATCAAGGCCGACAACAAGGTCCGCCTGCGTATTCGCGGCCGCTGGTATACCGGGACCGCTCATTTGGTCCTCGACGATGATCCGGTGGCACGTTTGCGCACGCTGCCGCGGGCCAACAGCACGGCGGTGCGGGCGGTGGGCACGGACTTGATGACGGTGCGAGTCGATCTCGATTGACGGGCGGGGTCGGAATAGCGAGCGAGGCGGATCCGCTGGTGCGGATCCGCCTCGGGTACTCAGGGGATGGTCAGTCCTTGACCAGTTCCGGGGTGCGGAGTTCCTCTTCGTCGGGGACGGGTGTGCCGTGGGGGTCGCCGGAGGAGCGGTTGGGGAGCAGGACCGCCATGACGATCACCAGGAGGGAGAGGGCGGCGGAGACGGCGAAGGCCAGTTTCATGCCGTCGAGGTGGGCTTGTACCTCGTCCGTTCCGGATTCGATCAATTGGGTACGGCGGGTGGACATCACGGTTACCACCAGGGCGGTGCCGAAGGCGGCGGCCACCTGCTGGAGGGTGCCGAGCATGGAGCTGCCGTGGGAGTACAGGTGCGGGGGCAGGGCGCCCAGGCCGAGGGTGAAGACGGGGGTGAAGGCGGCGGCCAGGGAGACCATCAGCAGGATGTGCAGGGCCAGCAGCTGCCAGTACGGCATGGACAGCGAGATCTGGGTGAAACCGGCCAGGGCGAGGGTGATGCCGATGGAACCGGGAATCACCAGCACCCGGCCGCCGAAACGGTCGAAGACCTTGCCGACGGTGGGTCCGAGCAGGCCCATGGCCAGACCGCCGGGCATGATCAGCAGGCCGGTCTGCAGCGGGGACAGATGGCGCAGGATCTGCAGGTACAGCGGCAGCAGGATCATCGAGCCGAGCATGGCCAGGAACGCCACCGACATCAGCACCAGCGCCTTGGTATAGGTGCCGGAGAGCAGGATGCGCAGGTCCAGCAGCGGAGAACCGTTGCGCTGCAACCGGATCTGCCGGGCCGCGAACACCGCGATCAGCACCGCGCCGCCCGCGACCAGCAGGGCGGGCACCACCGCGCCACCGGATTCGAACTTGCTCAGCCCGTAGACCAGCCCGCCGAAACCGAACGCCGCGAACGCCACACTGAGCCAGTCGATCGAACCGGTCTGCGGTTCACCGATATCTTCCAGCTTGCGCAGCCCCAGCCAGGTCACCGCGGCCGCGATCGGCAGCACCAGCACGAACAGCCAGCGCCAGGAACCCACCTGGAGCACCAGCCCGGAAATCACCGGACCCATGGCCGGCGCCACCGAAATGGCCAGCGTCACATTGCCCATCACCTTGCCGCGATCGGACTCCGGCACCACCGTCATCAGCGTGGTCATCAGCAGCGGCATCATGACCGCGGTGCCGCCGGCCTGCACCACGCGCCCGATCAGCAGCACCGCGAAGGACGGCGCGACCGCCGACAGCGCGGTACCGGCGATGAACACGCCCATGGCGATGGCGTACGCCCGCCGCGTGGTGACCCGCTGCAGGAACCAGCCGGTGACCGGGATGACCGCCGCCATGGTGAGCATGAACGCGGTGGAAACCCATTGGGCGGCGCTCTCGGTGACCTTCAGATCCGTGATGAGCCGCGGGATCGCATTGATCATGATGGTCTCGTTCAGGATCACCACGAACGTCGCGAGCACCAATAATCGGATTACCGTAGGCGTCCGCCCTGGTGAGCGCACGGATAGATCGGCGGGCATTCGGAAACCTCCGGTACAGGTGTGGGGTCGGGCGTCGGGTGGCCAACGGCGAGTCACCGACTCCGCCGCCGGAAGGCCACACAAGGACAGACGGGTTCGGTTCGCTCAACTCATCGGGTTGCCGCAAGTATTCCTGGAGGGTCCGACAGAAATCACTCGATTTTCCGGCCGCCCCGGGTACGCCGGCCCGCGCCGTGTTGCGCTTTCCGCGGTAGAACGGATGATCTTGGCAGATCTATCGGCAAAAGTGTTGGGCCGCAGGGGGTGAACTACCCGGCGGGGACGGGGAGATGTGATGGCCGCGCGGATGAGATTCTGCTTTCTGGTGGAGGAGCAGTATCGCCACGATGGAATGCCGTTGGACGTGGCGCGGCAGCTCATCGGCTGGGGGCATCGGGTGGATGTGGTGCGGCCGGGCGCGGAGCTGCTGGACCTCAACAGCCTGGTACGGCGCGGACGGCACGACGCCTGGGTGCTGAAGACGGTGTCCGGCGGCCCCGGGCTGGGCCTGCTGGAAGCGGCCGCGGCGGCGGGGCTGACCACCGTGAACGACGCGAGATCCATTCGGGGCGTTCGGGACAAGGTGCAGGCGGCCATGATCGCCGCCGACAGCGGGCTGCCGGTCCCGGCCACTTGGGCGGCGGCGCGGCTGCGGGATCTGGCGCGGGTGCCCGGATCGCGGTATCCGCTGGTCGTGAAGCCCGCCGACGGCAGTTCGGGGCGCGGGGTGCGATTGATCAGGCGACCGGAGCAATTGGACGTGATGATCGGCGAAGGGCCGGACGGCGTGCACATCGCACAGCCCTATGTGCCGAATTCCGGTGTGGATCTGAAGGTTTACAGCGTGCGCGGGCAATTGTTCGGCACCGAACGGACCTCGCCGCTGGCGGGCGACGGTTCGGCCGACCGTCCGGTGCGTTTGAGCCGGGAGGTGCGCAAGATCGCCGCCCGCGTGGGCGAGGTCTTCGGACTGGACCTGTTCGGGGTCGACATCGTGATCGGCCCCGACGGCCCGGTCGTGGTGGACGTCAACGACTTTCCGAGCTTCCGGCAGGTGCCCGATGCCGTCGCCACCGTCGCGCAGGCGATCGTCGAACTGGCCGGGACCGGTTCGGAATGGCCGGCGGCCGAACAGCTGGCGAGCCGGGCGCTGTGAGAATCGGCCTGCTGACCGGTGATCCGGCGCATGCGCTGCTGGCCGCCGCGACGGAGATCTGGCGCGGCGGCGGGCATCGGGTCGAACACCTGGCTCCGGACGCGTCCGCCATCCCCGCCGATCCCGCCGATGTCTATCTGCTGAAAGCCCGCACCCCGCAGGCGATCTCGTTGGCGCGCGACCTGGAACGTCGCGGCGTCCCCGTCCTCAACTCGGCCGCGGCCACCGAGTTCTGCCAGGACCGAATCAGCATGGCGCACTTGGCCGCAGCATCCGGCCTGCCGTTTCCGGCGACCACCGCCCTGCCCACCCTGCGTGAACTCACCAGCATCGAGCGCCCGCTGGTGGTGAAGAGCAGGCACAGCCGCCGCGACGACCTGGTCGCCCGCCTCGACGACCCCGCCGGCCTGCGCACCCTCACGGCCGCCTGGCCCGAAGAACCCGTCGTACTACAGGATTTCGCCCCCGGCGACGGCTGGGATCACAAACTGTGGGTGGTCGCGGACCAGGTGTTCGCCGCCCGCCGCCGGTCCGAACTCGCCACGGGACCGAAGGTTCCGGACGTGCCGCTCGCCGGCGTCCATCCGTGGAGCGAGCTGGCACTGCGCACCGGTGAAGTCTTCGGCCTGCGCATCTTCGGCGTGGACCTGCTCGAGGTCGAGGGGCGGCCATTGATCGTGGATATCAATGCCTTTCCCGGCATCCAGGGCAGCGCGGCGGCCGCGGCGGTGCTCGCCGAGTTCACGCTGACCGCCGCGCACTGACCGCCCTACTCCCCGCCCACCACCATGATCGGGCACTCCACCGACAACAACAGCGACTGGCTGGTGGAACCGAAGACCCTGCTGGTGAATCCGCCACGACCGCGCGTGCCGACCACGAGCAGCTGTGCGCCGGTGGACCATTCGAGCAGCGAGCGTTCGGGGCGGTCGTTCGCCACCTCGCGCTGGATGCGGACCTCCGGGTAGCGCTCCTGCCAGCCCGCGAGGCTTTCGGCCAGGACGTAATCGTCGGTGCCGGGATCCTCCGCGCTGTTGTCGTGAGCGTGCAGGGCGATGAGGTCGACACCCCTGGCGGCGGCCTCGTCCATCGCGGCGGCCAGTGCGGGTTCGCTGACGGCGGTCCCGTCCACGCCGACCAGAACGGGACGGGTGCGCGTGTCGGGCGGGAACACCACGCCGTCGCGGATCACGGTCACGGGGCAGTGGGCGCGGCGGGCCAGCGCGGAGCTGACCGAGCCGAGCAGGGCACGGCGCAGGGTACCGGCGGGGCGCGCCCCGGTGACCAGCATGCGGGCCTTCTCGGAGCGATCCATCAGGGTGGGGGCCACCATGCCGGGGGTGAGTTCGGTGGTGATGGCGATCTCGGCGGAGGCGGTGGCGGCTTCGAGCGCGGCGGCCTCCAGCAGCCAGCGGCCGTGCTCCTCCAGGCGTTCGTAATCGGATTCGGTGAGGACCGAGCCCAGGCCGAGGCCTTCGGCGGCGGTCACCTCGAGCACGCGCAGCAGGTGCAGGGGTGCGTGATGCAGTGCGGCGGTCCGCGCCGCCCAGCCCACCGCGGATCCGGCGGATTCGTCGATGGCGACGATGATGGGCGCACTCGTCATGCTGGGTCCTCCTGCTGTCGGGGAGGAAATCCCGCGACCCCGCCCTCGGGGTGTACGTGGCTGGGCGGGGCCGCGGGTTCCCTCATCCTGGTTCCTCAACCGAAGTCGAGGTCAAGTCGGTGGGGGATGGCTCACACCTACTCGCACGTTACCGCGTCCTCACCCGTGATTTGCGGCAGGATTGCGACAATCGCGATTCGTTAGGTCTGCATGCGCAAAGCTAGGTGGAAACCGCGACGCTGGGAGGTAGCCCATGGCGGGCAATGATGGTCACGCACAGGAACTCCGGCCGTATGTACTGCTGCTGGCGCGGCTGGTGCTCGGCGTGAACTTCGTATTCTCGGGCACGTCCGCGCTGGCCGGGTGGCCGAATACCGCACCCCAGGCGACCCCCGGTGAATGGCCGTGGTGGTGGGCCGGATTGTTCGAACTGGTGGTCGGCGTACTGCTGATCCTGGGCACGTACACCTTCGCCGCGGGCCTGTTCGGCGCGGGAATGATGGCCTACGCCTACATTTTCGTGCACGCGGCCGACCACCCCGACCATTGGTGGAACGCGTACCGCAATGGCGGCCAGGCGGCATCGGCCTTCGGTGTCGGCCTCCTGCTCATCGCCTTCTTCGGCCCCGGCGCGGCCGCCTTCCAGCCCGGCAGCCGCACTCCCGCCCGCCGCTGACCTCGCCGCGCGAAACTGTCCGGCGTGCGGCCCGCAGGCTCAATCTCGCTGCGCGCCAGACGGCCAGACGCGGGTTACCGGGCTGCCGCGCCGGATCGCCGCCGCCACCGCATCGGCCGTGCCGCCGAATCCACGCGCCGGTTCGCCGTCCCAGACCGCGAGCAGTTCGTCCGCATCGTCGAGCATGCGCAAGCTCGCGGCCTGGTGCGCCTCGGGCGCCGATTCCCGGAAGTCCAGTCGCGTCACCGAACTCGCCGCCGCGAGCAGCCGGTCGTAGGTGCGATGGTGTTCGACCGGCAGGCTCTCGCGGTACTCGTGCGCCGGAATCACCACTTCGAGCCGCCCGCCCGCGTCCAGCACCGCGTCCGCGAACAGCGAATCCGGCCCGTCCGCAAGGCAACTCACGCCCACCAGGTCACCACTCCGCCCGGCCACCGCGTCCCGCAGCGCGGCCCCGACCAGCGCCAGCGTCGGCGTGGACAGGCCGCGATGCCCGGTGATGGCGATGCGCGTCATTGTTCATCTCGTCCGTACAGCGTGGCAAGGGCTTCGTCCAGCGCCCTGGCCTCGACGGTACGCGCGGGCAGCCCGGCCCGGAATGCCCTGGCGGTGCGGGTGATCCGCTCGCTGTGATAGGTCAACCCGACCAGCAGCGCCTCGGCCGCCAGCGCGCATCCGGCCTCGATATCGCCGCTGCGCGCCAGCACCTGCGCGTGCTCCACCTTGGCCAGCGCCCGCGGCTTCTCGGCGGTCAGGGCGCTGTCGGCCAGCTGGAATGCCGCGTGCGCCGCGCGATTATCGCCGAGCCGGGTCAAAGCGCTGGCCTGATACCGCGCCGCTTTCGGGGCATCGAACGCGAACACCCACGGCCACTGCGGTTCTCCGCGCTGCCGCTCCACCAGCCGCTCGGCCCGCCGCAATGCCGTCAGGGCGTGCTGCCGTTCCCCGGTGGCGGCATGGGCGATGGCCAGCAGCGAGGTCAGCCACGCCATCGCACTGTCGGGCGCGTCGCGCCCCAATTGCCCCGCCGCCGTACGCAACAGCACCAGTCCGGCCCGCCCGTCACCCATCTCCACCGCGTAATGCCCCAGGCTGGCCGTCATATACGACACCAGCAGCGGATGGTGCGTCCGCTCCGCATGCCGGATGGCCTCCACGTACCGCCGCCGCGCCGCCGCGTCGTCCCCGCGATCGGCCGCCAGCCACGCTGCCAGCCCGGCGATTTCGGACAGCACCCGGAACCCGCCCGAAGTCCGCAGCCGGTCGCGCACCACCCCCGACACCAGATTCAGGTGCGCGTCCACCACCGGCGCCAGCCGATCCGACGGCACCGAGGATTCCATCCGCCGGTAGTTGGCGGTCGGCCCCGCCAGGGTGTCGATCAGTTCGGTCTCGGTGGGCGCGGTATTGGCCAGTACCGCGCCCGTGGTCACCACGAGTGCGCTGGAGAGGAATTGCTTGCGGTTCACGCTCGCGTCATCCGCCGCCGGATGCCCGGTGCCGAAGCCGAGATCGGCATCGGTGGTGACGTTCAGCACCGCGCGCAGTGCGGCCCGGTAATGCCTTCTGGGCCATGTCGTTTCGCCTCGCTCCCATTTGCCGACATGCCGTTCGTCGACCGCTCCGCGCTTGCCGGTGGCGCGCAGGACATGGTCGTTGACGGCGTCCGCCAACTCCCGGCGCGTCATCGATCGGCCGGGCGATCCGGGTGACTCCATGTGCAGCCGAGCTGCCAGGAGCAGCTCATTGCGACCGGTCACGGCATGCGGCTCCTCGTGCTGGACCTATCCCGAGAATAGGCTTTCCACGGATTTGCCGTGCCGCCATGACCCTCGATTGCCCACTAATTTCCCCACCGCACGCCGTCGATCGATCGCGCGGCATGGATGAACGTTGAAGTCGGCGACCGACTTCGGCCGTAGACCTCCTCGAGGGATAGCCATGACAACGGAACCGAATGCCATCGGATGGTTGCGGAGTGACGTATCCGGGGCTCGGCAGGAATGGGACGAGGCGCAGATCCGCGGCGTCGCGCAGCGGCTCGGCTACGACCTGCGCAAGACGGTGGTGTTCGGTCCGTGCACCGATCGCCCGCTGCACCGGCTGCGCATGCTTGTCTCGCGGCTGGCCCTGGAAGCAGTGATCGTGCCCAGCGTCGAGCATTTCGAGCACGGCATGGTGCCCGCCGAACTGGTCGCGGTCGCGGACGTCATCACCGTGACGCCGGTGCAGACCTACGCCCGATACGCCACCGGTGAGCTCCCCGAGCTCAGCGGCGGGTGAGGGGTGGGCGTAGGTCCAGGTGTTCGCGCAGGGTCGCGCCGGTGTAGCTGGTGCGGTACGAACCACGTTCCTGCAGTTCGGGAATCAGCCAATCCACGATGTCGTCCAAACCGGTCGGCACCAGATACGGGGTGATATTGAACCCGTCGCTCGCGCCGTGCCGGACCCAGCGGGTGAGTTCGTCGGCGACCTGACCCGGGGTGCCCGCGAAACCGAAGCGGGCGGTGGTCTCGATGGCGACCTGGCGCAACGAGAGTCCCTTGGTCTCGGCCAGCTCCCGCCACTGCGCCACGATGGCGGTGCGATCCTGGCCGTCGCGCTGGGCGCCGCGAGTGCCCGAAATCGTGCTCTGCTCAGGGTCTTCGGCCGGCAACGGGCCGTTCGGGTCCAGGTGCGAGAGGTCCTTGCCCCACACCTGCCCGGCCAGCGACAGCGCGGTCGCGCCGGTGATCTGCTGCTCGAGCACCCAGCGCTTCTTCTCCGCCACCTCGGATTCGCTTTCCGCCAGCACGATCTGGGTGCCCGGCAGGATGCGGATGTCGTCGGCGGGGCGGCCGGCGGCGACCAGGCGGGCGCGGATATCGGTGGCGAACTCGCGGGCGGGCTCGAAATGGGTGCCGAAGGGGGAGAAGATGACTTCGGCGTGCGCGGCCGCGAAATCCCGGCCGGCGGGGGAGACGCCCGCCTGGAAGATCACCGGATGGCCCTGGGCGCTGCGCGGGACGGTGGGGGTGGCGGCGAAGCGGAAGTGCGCGGTATCGCGCTCCACGGTGCGGGGTGCGCTGTCGTCCCAGGCGTCCCAGAGTTCTCTTGCCGCGCTGAGGAATTCGGCGGCGCGCTCGTAACGCAGGGCGTGATCCAGGAACCCGCCGCGCCGGAAATTCTCGCCGGTCCAGGCATTGTCGGTGGTGACGGCATTCCAGCCGGCGCGGCCACCGGAGAGCACGTCCAGGGAAGCCAATCGCCGGGCCAGGTCGGCGGGCTCGTTGTAGGTGGTGTTCTGGGTGGCCACCAGCCCGATCCGGGAGGTGATGCTCGCCAGCGCCGCCAATTGGGTGATGGCGTCCGGGCGGCCCGCGATATCGGTATCCAGGAGCTGTCCGTCCTGTTCGCGCAGGCGCAGGCCCTCGCCCAGGAAGAACGCGTCGAAGAGCCCGCGCTCGGCGGTGGTGGCGACGTGGCGGAAGGTCTCGAAGTCGATCTGCGAACCGCTGCTCGGATCCGACCAGATGGTGCTGTGATTGACGCCCTGGAAGAAGACGCCGAAATGCACCTGGGCGTCGGGGAACGGGACCTCGGTCATCGGTTGAGCTCCTTGGCGAAACGATTGACGGGGCGGGGCAGGCCGAGGTTCGCGCGCAAAGTGGAACCGGGGACCGGGCGGTGCGCGTGGCCCGAGCGCAGCAGGGCGGGCAGCACGTGGCGGGACAGGGCGGGAAGGTCTGCGTCGATCGAGGCCGGGTGCAGGCGGACGCCGTCGGCGCGGGCGGCCAGGTCGGTGAGCAGGACGGTGAGGTCGGCGGTCGAGCCCGAGAAGTGCAGGCGGGCCGGGGAATTCGTGCTGGAGGTGCGGCTCGGCTCGGCGCCCAGCGCGATCTCGAGATCGACCAGGACGCGCGGGACGCCGGAGGTACGGGCCTGGTCGACCGCCGCCAGCGCGTCGGGCACGGTCGCGCCGCTCACCAGTGCGACGTCGACGCCGTCGGAACCCGTTGTCTCGTAGGCGAACACGACCACCTGACCCTGCGGCGGGCGGGGCACGATGGCCGGGCCCTTCACCGAGAAGGTGGCGCCCGTGAAGTCGGCGTAGTGCAGCTTGTCGCGGTTCAGGAACTTCCCGGCGGCGAAGTCGCGCACCACCGCGTCGTCCTCCCACGAATCCCACAGCCGGCGCGCGACCTCGATGGAATCGACGCGCTCCCTGCTGATTTCGGCTTCGGTGCGCAATTCTGTCGCGCCCCAAGCACGCGCGGTGGCCGGATCGTCGGCGGCCAGCCAGCCCGCCCGGCCGCGCGAGGCGTAATCCAGGGTCGCCAGCTGCGAGGAGAGGTGGAACGGTTCGGCATAGGTGGCCGCCACCACCGGCACCAAACCGAGCGTGCTGGTGCGGGGCGCGACGAAGGCGGCCCGGGTGACGGCATCGATGCGCCCGCCCGGCACCGGCCGCTCCGGCGCGAGGGAATCATCGAAGGTCGCGAAGGTGAAACCCGCGTTCTCCGCGGCATTCACGCGTTTTCGCAATACGTCGGCGGGGTGGAAACCGTCCCCGTCGAGTTCGATGCCCACCGCGAACAGGCTTGTCCGGTAATCGCTCTCGCTCGCCATGGGTTCGATGTTCATCGAACGGATTGGCCGCGGCCACGGTTGCCGTCAGCGTGATCCGAACCCGGGTGACGTGGATCACCGCCCCGGGTATTGCAGATACCCCCAGGGGGTATTAACTTTCTTTCTGTCGGACAACGAAGTAGATCACGAAAGAGGCTGGGGCAATGACCACCAACGCGCACACCACCCACACCGCCACCCCGGCTGACGCCCACGGCGACCACACCGCGCACACCACCCACGGTGCCCACGCGGCCCACGTCGGCCATGATGCTCACGCTGGTCATGACGCTCACGCCGGTCACGACGCCCATGCCGGTCATGACGCTCACGCCGGTCACGACGCCCATGCCGGTCATGACGCGCACGGCGGCGGGCTGCCCGGTGGGTTGCAGGTCACCCAGGACGGGTACACCCTCGACTTGGCCGAAACCATCACCGCTGCGGGTGAAATCGACTTTCGCTTCCGGATTCTCGGCCCGGACGGTGAGGCCGTCACCGCGTACGACGACATTCACGATCGCCGCCTGCACCTCATCGTCGTGCAGCGTGAACTCACCGGCTTCTGGCACGTTCACCCGGAGCTCGCGGCCGACGGCACCTGGCAGGTGAAGCTGAATCTTCCGGCGGCGGGCGCGTACCGCGCGTTCACCGATATCGCCCCGACCGCGCTCGGCCGCACCATCACCCTCGGCGCGGACTTCGCCATCCCCGGCGACTACGCCCCGCAGCCGGTACCCGCGGCCGCACGCACCACCGTGGTGGACGGTTACGAGGTCGCCCTGGACGGGGATCTCGTTGCGGGCGAAGGCCGCATGATCACCCTGACCGTGCGCAAGGACGGCGCGCCCGTCACCGACCTCCAGCCCTACCTGGCCGCCTTCGGCCACCTGGTGATCCTGCGCGCCGGCGACCTCGCCTACATCCACGTGCACCCGAACGGCGAGCCCGGCGACGGCGTCACCGCCCCCGGCCCCGACATCGCCTTCCACACCGTGGTCCCCGGCCCGGGCGTCTACCGCCTCTTCCTCGATTTCAAGCACGGCGACGTGGTCCGCACCGCCGCCTTCACCCTGGCCACCGCCTGACCTGTCCCGCAACGGATTTCACCGCCGCGACGAGCCGACGCTCGTCGCGGCGTTTCCTGTTCGGTCGCACCGGCGGTTGCTCCACCCGGGGGCGGATGTCATTGTGCGCTGGTCTTGCGAGGTGTTCCGGCTGCGCGGGCGCTCCCAGGGAACTCCCAGCCGAGGCGCAGGAAGATCGCAATCGGCGGTCCTAGGCTCCGCTGGTCGAGCGGAGTGGGTCAGCGGAAGGGTTGTGGATGACGGCGATGACCGGTGTGACCGGTGCGGTGGTGCCGGGGCGGGCGAAGGGGATCGCGCATTGGGCGAGATGGTTCGGCGGGGCTCCGGATCGTCCGCGCTGGGAGCGGCCTGGGACGCTCGCGCTGCTGGTGAGTACCGCCGTGCTCTATCTGTGGGGGCTCGGCGGGGCCGGTTGGACCAACCAGTACTACGCGGCGGCGGTGCAGGCCGGGACACAGAGTTGGAAGGCGCTGCTGTTCGCGTCCCTGGACTCACAGAACGCCATCACCGTCGACAAGCCGCCCGTCGCCATGTGGGTGATGGGATTGTCCGGCCGCGTTTTCGGGTTCAGCTCGTGGTCGATGCTGGTGCCCGAAGCGCTCATGGGTGTCGCCGCGGTAGGACTGCTGGCGGCCTGCGTACGCCGCTGGGCCGGTCCCGCCGCCGGGCTGCTGGCGGGCTTCGCGTTCGCCGTAACCCCGGTGGCGGCCTTGATGTTCCGCTACGACAACCCCGACGCCATGCTCATGCTGCTGCTCGTCGCGGCCGCGTACTGCACCGTCCGCGCCGTCGATGCCGAGTCGGCGAAATGGTGGTCGGCGAGTACCGGCTGGCTGGTCGCGGCCGGCGTGCTCATGGGCTTCGGCTTCCTCACCAAGATGATGCAGGCGTTCCTGGTGCTGCCGGGCCTCGCCCTGGTGGTGCTGGTGGCAGGTGCGGGCGGAATCGGTTTGCGCATAAAGCAATTGCTGACCGCCGCGGCCGCAGTGGTGGTGTCCTCCGGCTGGTACGTCGCCCTGGTAGCCCTGTGGCCCGCCGGCTCCCGCCCCTACATCGGCGGCTCCACCACCAACAGCCTGTGGGAACTCGCGGTCGACTACAACGGCCTCGGCCGCATCTTCGGCAACAACCGCGGCGGCATGCCGAACTACCGCCCCTCCGGCGGCACCGGCGTGGCCACGATCCCAACCCCGCAGCCCGGCGGCCAATTTCCCCGTGGCATGGCCGGATTCGGCAGTGAGCCCGGTATCACCCGCCTGTTCACCGGAGAACTCGGGACCGAATTCTCCTGGCTGCTGCCCGCCGCCCTCATTGCCCTGATCGCCGGACTCTGGCTCACCCGCCGTGCTCCGCGCACCGACCGCGTCCGTGCCGCCCTGCTTCTTTGGGGCGGTTGGCTGCTGGTCACTGCCGCGGTGCTCAGCACCATGAGCCGCAGTTTCCACTCCTACTATTCGATTGCTTTGGCTCCCGCGATTGCCGCTCTCATAGCGGTGGGCGCGACCCAATTGTGGTCCCGCCGAACCCATCCGGCCGCTCGTGGCACCTTGGCCGCGGCCGTCGCCGTCACCGGAGCCTGGGCTTTCGTGCTACTCCGCCGCACCCCCGACTGGCTGCCGTCCTTCCGCTGGGCGGTCCTGGCGGCTGCGATCGTCGTCGCGGCATTCCTGCTCCTGCCTGCCCGCTCCCACCGCACAACCCGCGTAATCGCCGTCGCTGCACTGCTTTCCATGCTTGTGGCTCCGACCGCCTACGCGGTGGAAACCGTCGCCCAACCACACTCCGGCGGCAGCCCGGTGGCTGGACCGCCGCGCAACAGCCGCGGGCCCGCACGAGGCAACAACCAACTCGATCCGCAGATCGCCGAGCTGATCACCACCGCCGGAACCCGCTGGGCCGCAGCCGCAGTCGGTGCGTCCGACGTCAGCACCCTCGAGCTGCAAACCGGCACACCGCTACTCGCAGTCGGCGGCTTCAGTGGCCGAGACGATTTCCCGACCCTCGAACAATTCCAGCAATACGTAGCCGACCATCAGATCGCCTACTACCTGGTTCGCCAACGCCAGCAGAGCCAGCAGGGCGAACAGGCCGGGAACAGCGAAGGGCAGCAGGCCAACCCCACCGCCCCGAACGCCCAACGCCGCGAGCCGGATCAATCGACCTCGGCCGAGATCACCGCCTGGGTCAAGGCGAACTATCCCGAAACCAC
This sequence comes from Nocardia yamanashiensis, assembly GCF_021183565.1. NCBI lineage: Bacteria > Bacillati > Actinomycetota > Actinomycetes > Mycobacteriales > Nocardiaceae > Nocardia > Nocardia yamanashiensis. The sequence goes on along the minus strand of NZ_CP089226.1, from coordinate 4,663,246 downwards.
GATCGGCAACATGTCCGTCTATCGCCTGGCCCGGTAACCGGATCGGCTCAGTTGGCGAGGGCGGCCACGCCTGCCTGGGCGAACTTCTCGTCCAGGTCGCCGCTGGGCGCGCCCGCCACGCCGATGCCGGCGATCGGAGCGCCGCCCTTGGCATCGACCGGAGCGCCGCCGGCGAGGAAGAGGGTGCCGGGGATATCGGCGAGATGCGGGGCCGAGTCTAGGCGCTTGGCGAGGGTGGAGGTGGTGGCGTTCCAGGAGACGGCGGTGAAGGCCTTCTGCTGGGCGGAGTCGTAGGACTGGGGGCCCGCGCCGTCGCCGCGCAGGACGACGACGGTATTGCCGTTGCGGTCGACCACGGCCACGGTGACGTGCTGGTTTTCCTTGACGGCGGCGTCGAGGGCGGCCTGGGCGGCCTTGGTGGCGGCGGCGATCGAGAGATGGCTGCTGGTGGTCAGGTTGGCGTCGGCGGCATCGACGACGACGGGCGTGCGGGCGCCGGGATCGGGGTTCTGGGCGTTCACCGAGACCACGCCGATCGCGCCGGCGGCGACCACGGCCGCGGCCGCGCCGCCGATGATGAGCCGGGTGCGGGTGGACTTGGTCTGCTTGGTTTCGGTCATGGCGATCGCTCCTGTACCTGGTTGCGCGCTCCGGATGCCCGGCGCGCCGGATCGGGTGCCGTGCGGCAACCCGTGCACTATCGATCCTGGTGTGGAGCGTGCGGTTTGCCATCGGCTCACCGGGTGGTCGCGGCGCGCGGTGTGGGTGACCCGGGTGTCAGCCGATCGGTTGATACGGGCGGGCCGAACGGGCGGCAGAATTAGGGTGTTTGCGCAGATCGGCGTCGTGGAGGAGGTGGACCGGGTGACAGTGAAAGAGCGAGAGCGCGCCGATTCGCGGTTGCTCGGGACCATCGTGCATTGCGCGTTCTACGTGTTGCTGGCTGCTTCGGTGCTGCGGTATTTCCTGAAGCATCACGACAGTCCGCGGGCGCCTTGGGTTTTCGCGTTGGCCGCGGTGCTGGCGGTGCTGTATGTGGTGAGCGAGTTGCGGGAGTCGCGGCGGATTCTGTGGTTCGCGCTGCTGGTGGGCACCTGGGTGGTGCTGGTGTTGCTGGCGCCGAGTTTCGCCTGGTGCGCGGTGGCGTTGCTGTACACGGGGTTGCGGATCCTGCCGCTGCGGGCCGCGTTGGTGCTGGTGACGGCGTTGACGGCGTTGATCGTCATCGCGCAGGTGAAGCTGGCCGGGTGGGCGGATCCGAATCTGCTGCTGGCCCCGCCGGCGGTGGCGGCGATCAGTACCGCGTTGTTCGTCGGGATGCGGCGGCACACCGAGCAGCAGGCCGCGTTGATCGCCGATCTGCGGGCTACGCGACGGGAGCTGGCCGCCACCGAGCGCCGGGAAGGCACGCTGGCCGAACGGCAGCGGCTGGCCATGGAAATCCATGACACGCTCGCGCAGGGCTTGTCCAGTCAGCGCATGTTGTTGCAGGCCGCCGACCGGATCTGGGAAACCGATCCGGACCGCGCCCGCACCCACATTCGCACCGCCGCCGCCGTCGCCGAGCAAAACCTCACCGAGGCACGCCGTTTCGTCGACGACCTCGCCCCCGCCGACCTCGCCGCCGGCGGATCACTGGTTGCAGCCCTGCGCGCCCTGGCTGAACGGGAGGGGCCGATCGGCCTGAACGCCCCTGGTCTTTCCTCGGATTCGCCGCGCGCGCTGACGGTGCGGGTACAGGTGGACGGCGAGCCCGCCGCCCTGCCCGGGCAGGTGGAGGCGGCGCTGCTCCGTATCGCCCAGGGCGCGCTCGCCAATGCCCGCGAGCATGCCGCCGCGAGTACGGTGACGCTCACCGTCACTTACCTGGGCGATCAGGTGGTCCTCGATATCGCCGATGACGGAACGGGTTTCGACCCGGCGGCTCCGGTCAGCGGCGAGCAGCGCGGTCACGGCCTGCCCGCCATGCGCGCCCGGCTGCGGCAATTGGGCGGCACGCTCACGGTCGAATCGGCGCCGGGCGAAGGGACCGTACTATCGGCCGTCGTACCGCTGGCTGCCGGATGAAGACACGCGGGTCGGACCCGTGCGCCAGTCGCGCTTTTACCAGTCGTCGGTGGGAGGCCCCGTGGATGCTGTGAAAACCGTTGTCCGGCTGCTGATCTGCGACGACCACGCGGTGGTGCGCGCCGGTCTGCTGGCCTTGCTGGCCAGCGCGCCGGATATCGAGGTGGTGGGGGAGGCGGGCAGCGGGACCGAGGCGGTGACGCTGGCCGCGGCCGTGCACCCGGACGTGGTGCTGATGGACCTGCAACTCGGCGCGGATATGGACGGCATCGAGGCGACGCGGCGCATCTGCGCGCTCCCGAACCCGCCGTACGTGCTGGTGCTGACCACTTTCGACACCGACGCCGACGTCACCCGCGCGATCGCCGCCGGCGCCACCGGTTACCTGTTGAAGGCGGAGCGCCCGGAGGAGCTCTTCGCCGCCGTGCACGCCGCCGCCCAGGGCCGTACCGCGCTGTCCCCGCCGGTGGCCGATCGTGTCATGACGCAGATGCGCCGCCCGCGCCCCACCCTCACGCCCCGCGAACTCGACATCCTCGCCCAGCTCGCGCACGGTCTCGGCAATCGCGAGATCGCCCGCGCCCTGCACATCAGCGAGGCCACCGTGAAAACCCATCTGGCCCGCATCTACGACAAACTCGAGGTGGAGACCCGCGCCGCGGCGGTGGCGGTGGCGAAGGAGCAGCGGCTGCTGCCGTGAAACCGGGGGGCGTGAGGCGGGCCGGGAAGTTACAGTGGCGGGAGTCTGACCGGGGGCGATGGTGAGGAGTTGCCGATGGCGCAGGTGCGGGCGCAGGTGGGGGTGCTGGGTCCGGTCGAGCTCACCATCGATGGGGTGGCGCAACAGCTGGGCGGTCCGAAACAGCGAGCGGTGCTGGCCTACCTGGTAATTCATGCCAACCGCCCGGTTTCGGTCGATGCCCTGGCCGCCGCCGTCTGGGAGGAGAACCAGCCCCCCGACGTCCGCGTCAGCCTGCACGCCATCGTGTCCAACCTCCGCAAGCCCCTGCGCGACGGCGGCATCGACGCCCGGAACATGTTGCAGCACATGGGAACCGGCTACCGCATCGTGGTGGACGACGCCGCTTGCGATGTCTTCCGCTTCCGCATCCGCCGCGAGAACGGCCTGCGCGCCCTGGCTGCCGGCCGTTTCTCCGCCGCCAGTGAGGCCCTCTCCGACGCCCTCGCGCAATGGCGCGGCCCGGTCCTGTCCGATCTGCGCGGTCTCGGTTTCGCCGACGCCTACGCGGTGGCCCTGGACGATGAGCGCATCGGCGTCATCGAGGCCCGCGCCGAAGCCGATATCGCCCAGGGCCGCGCCGATGCCGTGGTCTCCGAACTCACCCTGCTGGTGCGCGATCATCCACTGCGGGAATCACTCTGGGAGCAGCTGATCACCGCGCTCTACCTGGCCGGCCGCCAGTCCGACGCCCTCGATGCCGCCCGCCGCCTGCGCACCGTGCTCGCCGACGAACTCGGCATCGATCCCGGCCCGCGCATCCGGGAGCTGGAAGCCCGTATCCTGCGCCAGGAATCGCTGAGCGTGCGCGCGGTGGCCGCCGCCTCGGCGACCCGCGCCACCACCATCGTGGATCGCAGCTGGCACGAGCCGCAGGCGATCCTGCGCGGCCGCGACGGCCAGGTGTTCCCCATCGTCGGCACCGTGACCCGGATCGGCCGGCTCTCCGACAATGACATCGCGCTGCCCGACGGCCGGGTCAGCCGCCATCACGCCCTGGTCATCGACAACGGCCTCACCTATGTGGTCAAGGATCTGAGCTCCTCGAACGGCGTGTTCGTGGACGGAATCCGGGTGGTGGACAGCGCGATTCTGGCCAATAACGCGACGGTGCGGATCGGCGACAGCGAGTTCACCTTCCAGCTGGTCCGGGAGCAAGACTGAAACCGGTTCTAGACAGAATCGAGTATTTGTCTTACCGTCGATGCATGAGTTCAACGTCGTGTCATGCGGCCAGGTTCGAACCGCGCTCGGGCGAAACCTGGCGTGACCCCTGGCCCATGTATTCCGCACTGCGCGAACACGATCCGGTGCACCACGTCGTGCCCGAAGGCCGCGAATCCGACGACTACTACGTACTGTCCCGGCACGCCGACGTGTACGCGGCCGCCCGCGACCCGCAGACCTTCTCCTCGGCCTCGGGCCTGACCCTCGATTACGTCGGCATGGATGCCATCGGCGGCGGCGTGCTGCGGCCCTTCGTCTTCATGGACCCGCCGGAGCACACCGACTTCCGCCGCCGCGTCTCCCCAGGATTCACGCCGCGACAGGTGAATTCGGTGGAACCGGCGGTGCGCCGGTTCGTCATTGAACGCGTCGAGAAGCTGAAGGCCGCGGGCGGCGGCGATATCGTCGCCGAACTCTTCAAACCGCTGCCGACCATGGTCGTCGCGCACTATCTCGGCGTCCCGGAGGCCGATCGCGCCAAGTTCGACGAATGGACCTTCGCGATCGTCGGCGGCGCGATCTCCAGCGGCGATATCAGCAAGGCCAGCGGCGACGTCATGGCCGTGATCGGCGAAATGGCCGGGTATTTCACGCAATTGATCGATCGCCGCCGCACCGAACCCGGCGACGACACCATCTCGCACATGCTGGCCTCCGGCATCGGCGCGGACGGCGACACCGACGGCCTGCTCGCCATGCTCGGCTTCGCCTTCACCATGATCACCGGCGGCAATGACACCACCACCGGAAACCTCGGCGGCGCGGTGCAATTGCTCAGCGCCAACCCCGAGCAGCGCCGCCTGCTGGTCGAGGACCCGAGCCGCATCACCGTCGCGGTCGAGGAATTCCTGCGCATGACCTCACCCGTGCAGGGCCTGGCGCGCACCGCCACCCGCGATGTCGAACTGCACGACACCGTCATCCCGGCCGGCCGCCGCGTCCTGCTGCTCTACGCCTCGGCCAATCACGACGAACGCGAATACGGTCCCACCGCGGAACAACTCGACGTACTGCGCAACCCCAAGCAGATCATGACCTTCAGCCACGGCCATCACCACTGCCTGGGCGCGGCCGCCGCGCGCATGCAGGCCCGGGTGGCGCTGGAGGAACTACTGGCCCGCTGCCCGGAGTTCACCGTGGATATCCCCGACGTAGTCTGGTCCAACGGAAATTACGTCCGCTGGCCCATGTCGGTCCCGTTCCATGTGACCGCCTGAGCCGTGCGGGCGGGTGACCGCGAATACCGAAGGGACAGCGCATGAGCCGCGATTGGCTGGCAACCGACCGGGCCGACCTGGCGGCCGAGCGGATTCTCGACGCCGCCGCCGAACTGTTCGCCGCACGCGGCGTGACCAGTGTCGGCATGGGCGATATCGCCAAGGCGGCGGGCTGTTCGCGGGCCACCCTGTACCGGTATTTCGACAATCGGCAGGCGGTGCGGCTGGCTTTCGTGCATCGCGAGAGCCGCCGGATCGCGGCGCGGGTGGCGGCCGAGGTCGGCGCGGTGGAAGACCCCACCGAGCGGATCATCGAGGCCATGCTGGCCGCGGTGCGCGAGGTGCGCGCCGACCCCATGCTCATCGCCTGGTTCCGGGCCGGCGAGGCGGGCCCGGCGGGCGAGATCAGCCAGGATTCCGCGGTCATCGAATCGCTGGCGACCAGCCTGTTCACCCCGAACGGGCTGGGCGATCCGGAACGCGGGCGGCTGGCGCGCTGGCTGACCCGCATCATCGTCTCGCTGCTGGCCGCGCCCGGCCGCGACGCCGGCGAGGAACGCGCCATGCTGACCGAATTCGTCGCACCGATCCTCGTCCACGCCTTCGCCTGAACCGCGCTACTGCCCGCCGATGGTCCGGCGGGTGGCCGGTGAGAGCGCGGCGCGCGGTGCGCCACAATGAGGCCATGTCATCGCGTGCCCTTTCGGCCACTTTCACCACCGTGCACCCGCTTTCGAGCAGTCAGCGGGAACGGCGGCAGCGCCTGCTGGTCGCGGCGCGCGAACTGGCGGGGCAGGGCGGGTACGGGGCGGTGACCATGCACGCGGTGGCCGACCACGCCCGGCTGGCCAGGGCCACGGTATACCGGTATTTCGGCAGCAAGGATCAGCTGCTCACCGCCGCCGGGGTGGAATGGGCGCGCGAGATCGCCGAAGAGCAAGCGCGGGGCGGGATTCGGCTGGCCGGGGGCTCGGCCGCGGAGCAGATGGCGGAACTCATGGCGGCCGTGATCGACCATTCCGCCGCCGAACTGCCGCTCATGTCGGCCATGGTGTCGGCCATCATCTCCGGGGACCGCACCGCCGACCGGGAACGCCGGGCGCTCTACGCGATCATGCTGGAGCGTTTCGATCAGATCATGGGCGACGATCTCTCCGCCGAGGAGCGCGCGGACATGTCCTACCTGCTCGGCCAGCTCATGCTGGCCGCCCTCACCAGCCTCTGCCTGCTCGAACAACCCGCGAAGCTGGTGCGCGACATGGCGATCGGGGCCGCGCATCGCCTGCTGCCCTGAGCGGTGAGCGAGCGCGCCATCGATCATTCTCCCGAGCGGTAGCCGGTGTGATGGCCGTACAGGGCTTCGGTGAGGGGCTTCGCCAGGTCCGCGATGGCTTCGCGGGAGGCTTTCATGGGCATGGCGTGAAAGACGTGCCACAGGCCGCGATACTCCCGATGCCGCAGCGGCGCACCGGTTTTCGCGGCGTGCGCGGCGAATCGGCGGGCGTCCCCGGCGAGCAGGTCGTCGCCCGCCGATTGCAGCACGATGGGCGGCAGTCCGGTGATGTCGCGGTGCACCGGTGACATCGCGCGCCGTTCCGCCTCGGGAACGCCGGGCAGGTAGGCGTCGATGCAGTCGCGCATGAGCGAACCGGTGAGCAGCGGTTCCCGGGGCGAATCGCCCTGGAACGCCGCTGATTCGGTGCTGTAGTCGAGCACCGGGCAGATCATGGCGAGTAGCGCGGGCGGTGGCCAGCCCTTGGCGCGCAGCCGCTCGGCGAGATCCAGGGTGAGCGTGCCGCCGGCCGAATCGCCCGCGACGGCAATCTGTTTCGCGGGCACGCCGCGTGCGAGCAGGGCGCGGTACGCGGCGAGCACATCGTCGATCGCGGCGGGATACGGATGCTCCGGGGCGAGGCGGTAGTCCAGGGCGTAAACGGTGGTGCCGGTGGCCGCCGCCAGGGGGCCGGTGAGCGGCCGGAGCATGGCGGGGGCCCCGCTGACGAACCCGCCGCCGTGCAGATACAGGATGGCCGCGTCGGCGGGAGCGTAACGGGGCGTGAGGATTTCGGCCGGGGCGCCGCCGAGCGAGCCGGTCGTCACCGTCACGCCCGCGGGCGCTTTGACGAAACGGGTGCCCGCGACCAGTCGCCGCCGGACCCGGTCCCAGTCCGGGGCGGGGCCGAACGACCACCGGCCGATCAGTCGCGACAGACCACGCATCGAGGAAACCGGCACGGGCCCGCTCACTTTCGGGCGCCGGCGCGTTCCAGCCGGTAGTCGACCGGATCGGGGGCGCTGCGAATCAGTTTCTCGTAGCGGCCGGGGCTCCACGGCCACAGTTCGGGCAGTCCGTCCTTGCCGAGATACCAGCTCCGGCAGCCGGTGGTCCACACGGTGCTGGGAGCGGCGGCTCTGAGGCGCGCGTTGTACCGGTCGGTGGCGGCGTGGGTGGGGGCCAGCGCGCCGAATTCGCCTGCCTGCCAGCGCTGCAGCCAGCCGACGATGCGCGCGGACTGCGCTTCGGCGACCGCGGTGAGCGGATGGTTGGCGAACGGGCTGTGCGGGCCGATGAGCATGAACAGGTTCGGGAAGTCGGGCATCATGACGCCCTCGAAAGCGCGCGGCCCGTCCGCCCAGGCCTGGTCCAGGGTGCGTCCGCCGGTGCCGGTGATCGCCATCGGCCGCATGAAGGCGTGCGAGTCGAATCCGGTTGCCAGCACCAGCATGTCGAGCTCGTGCAGCACGCCGTCGGCGGTCACCACCCCGTCCGGCTTCACCTGTTCGATACCGCTGGTCACCAGTTCCACATCCGGCCGCTGCACCGCCGCGTAGAAGCGGTCCGACACCACCAGCCGCTTGCACATTGCCTGATAGTCGGGGGTCAGCTTGGCACGCAGTTCGGGATCCTTGACCGACCGCAGGTTTCGCGCCACCACCCACTGGATGAAGCGCCGGATGCGGCCGGGGTGCACCAGCCCCTGCGAGAACGCCGCGAAGATCATCCGGTGCATGCCGTAGACCAGCGTGTTCAAGGCCGGCACCCGCCGGTAGATCGTCTTCGAGATCGGCGTGTAGGCGCGATTGACGGTCGGCAGGATCCACTGCGGAGTGCGCTGGAAGAGCACCACTTTCGGTACCTGCCCGGCGAGTGCGCTCACCAGCTGGGTGCCGGTCGATCCGGTGCCGATCACCCCGATCCGCTTGCCGGCCAGCTCCACCTCGTGATCCCACCGCGACGAATGCATCACGGGCCCGGCGAATTCGGTCAGTCCGGGGATGTCGGGCCGGTTCGGGTGGTGCAGGAAACCCGTTGCGCACATGACGAAGTCGAAGCGCGCGGTCGTCCCGTCGGCGGCGCCGACCAGCCAGCCCTCCGCGTCGTATTCGGCCGAGATCACTTCCGCACCGAACCGGGTGTGTGCGGGCAGGCCGTGCTCGCGCGCGACCCCGGCGAGATAATCCTTGATCTCCGGACCGGCCGAATACAGTTGCGTCCATTCGGGATTCATGGCGAACCGGAACTGGTAATACCGCGACGGCACATCGCACACCAGTCCGGGATAGGTGTTGTCGCGCCAGGTCCCGCCGTAATCGGCAGCCTTCTCGAAGATGGTGAAATCGGTGAATCCGGCCCGCTGTAGAGCGACGCCCATGCAGATGCCGGAGATGCCGGCCCCCACGATGGCGATCCGCGGTTGCTTCATGGGACGGCAGCCTAGACAGGAGTCTCATTCCCCGGGAGCGTTTTGGCGAACACCATTAGACATTCCGTCATTCGCTAGACACAGTGTAAAGCGAGTGCTACCTTGTGCGCCAGATCACACGCGAGAAAACGCGGCGTCACTCGTGAGAAACACAGAGGAAGCACCATGCGAGCACTCCAGTGGACCGGCCCGGAAACGGTGGTAGTCAACGACATTCCGGTCCCCGATATCGGACCCAACGACCTGCTCATCCGGGTCGGCGCGGCGGGCGTATGCCACTCCGACCTGACCCTGGTCAACTTCCCGATCCAGCTGCGCGAGGATCCGCTGACCCTCGGCCACGAGATCGCCGGCACCATCGAGGCCATCGGTTCGGACGTGACCGGCCGCGAGATCGGCGAGCGCGGCGTGGTGTACCTGTTCTGGACCTGCGGCGTGTGCCGGGAGTGCGTGAGCGGCAACGAGAACGTGTGCCTCGCGGCGGGCCGCGTCGCCATGCCGCCCTGCCCGGGCCTCACCATGGAAGGCGGAATGGCGGAGTACGTGCGCATTCCGGCCGGCACCTTCGTGCCCATCGGCGATCTGGACTTCATCCAGGCCGCGCCGGTCGCCGACGCGGCGCTGACCGCCTACCACGCGATTCGCGGGACCAAGGACGTGCTGCGGCCGGGCGGCACCGCGGTGGCCATCGGCATCGGCGGGCTCGGGCACGCGGCCCTGCAGATCCTGCACGCGATCAGCGGGGTGCGCGTGATCGCCGTCGATTCCGCGCCGGAGAAGCTGGAACTGGCCGCGGCCTGCGGTGCGGACGTGAGCATTCTGGCCGCGGACGACACCGCCAAGCAGATCCTGGACCTGACCGACGGCCGCGGCGCGGAAGCGGTGTTCGACTTCGTCGGCGTCGACAGCACCGCCAAGCTGGCCGTCGAGACGGTGGCCCCCAACGGCGCGTATCGCATGGTCGGCATCGGCGACGGCAATCCGGGAATCACCGCCGGACCCGCCGGTGGTCCCGGACTGCCGTGGGGCGCGACCGTGCGGAAGTCGCTGGGCGGCACCAGATCCGACCTGCACGCCTGCGTGGCGCTGGCGCAGGCCGGGAAGCTGCACATGGAGGTGGAGCGCTTCGATCTGGCCGAGGGGCCGGACGCGTTCCAGCGCCTGGACAAGGGCCTGATCCGCGGCCGCGCGGTGCTGGTGCCCTAGTCCGCGCTCGGATCGACCTCGGCGAGAAAGGTTTTCACCCGCGCCGCGATCTCCTCGGGGAATTCGCCGTTGATGGCGTGCGATGCTTCCGGCCACACTTCGAACTGCCCGGCCGGCAGCAGTTTGCGCGCCTTCGCGGCCAGCTTCTTGGACTTGTGCACGATGCTGCGCCCGGCGAAGATCCCGAGGAACGGGATCTCGAGACCCGAAAGCTGTTCCTTCGAAGGCTGTTTCACCATCGGCAGGTAGGCGGCGAAATCCTTCATGCCCGAGGCGATGAGCCGCCCCTCGGGCAGGTCCTGCGGCGCCTGCACGCCCCCGGAGATCCAGCTCAGCAGGCGATTACGCCATTTGTCCGGCATGCCAGGCAGGACCGAGCCCAGCGACACCATGATCATTTTCCAGGTCACGCCGCCGAAGACGAACGGTGCGTCGAAGGTGATCAGCGCGGCCACCCGCTCGGGATGGTGCACGGCCAGATTCACCGCCGACCAGCCGCCGATGGACACCCCGAGCACGTGCACCGGCCGCGGCTCCAGCGCCGCGAGCGCCTCGGCCAGCCATCCGGCCTGATCGGCATCGTCCTGCAGGGGCTTGGTCTGCACGCTCGCGCCGGGTTCGCCCAGCAGATCCAGGGTCAGCACCGGGCGCAGGGCGGTGAGGCCGGGCAGGTTCGCCGCCCACATCGGGGTCGCGGCCTGCCGTCCCGGCAGCAGGACCAGCGGCGTGGCCGGGCCGTCGCCGAAACGATAGGCCCGCACGGTCCCGAAACTCGTTGGCACATCCACGGATTCGCGGACGGCGGGCAGCTGGGCGAAGCCGTCGAGATACGCCGCTCGATACCGCTTGTACCCTGCGGTCTCGCGGAAGTACCCGATCCGCTTGCCCTTCCACTTCGGACCCACATTGTGCTCGGGAAACTCGACCATGCCCTCGATCATTCCTCGGCCGCCCGGTACTCGCGCAGCGGCCCCGGCACCCCGCGCACCGCCAGCCACTCCAGCATCCGCACCCCGTCGGCCAGCGGCGCGTGCTCGGGCCAGCCCTCCCAGCGCACCGAATTCCCGTGATGCAGGGTCACCGTGGCCAGGGTGGCGTCGGCCGCGTCGAGGAATTCCAGGGCCACATCGCCCAGGCAGCGGCAGATGAATCCGGGCAGATCGGCGATGCGCAACGACTCGCGGAGCGCCTGCATCGCAATCGGATCGCGTTCCTCCAGCAAAGGGTCCGGATCGCCGCGCAACTCCCGCACCCGCACCCGCTGCGCGCCGGCGAGGATCCGATCCAGCGCCTGCGGATCCCCGCCTTCGAACTTGCCGCCGGACCGCATAGCTAACCCTATCGGGACCGGCCGGTCGCTGGGGAGCGTCGGAAGTGGGTAATCGTCAGGTGTAATTCGGTAAATGTTGTCCAACCAGTTGCTGAACTGGTTCGTACCAGTGGGTGATACGGTTCGCTGTGACGCCGACAACTCAGGTCTCGCCCCGGGATCGAGAGCAAGGACCCGGGAAGAGGCGTGAACTGCACAGTTGCCGAGAAGCCCAGATATAGGAGAGACAGTGGCGACTCCGGACCCTCAGCCTGATGCGGTCGGCCCCGCGGCCACCCGCACCACCGGTTTGTTCCGCACCAAGACGGTCGAACAGTCCATTCGCGACACCGACGAACCCGACGCCAAACTCCGCAAGGACCTGACCTCCTGGGACCTCACCGTCTTCGGTGTCGCCGTGGTGGTCGGCGCGGGCATCTTCACCCTCACCGCACGCACCGCCGGCAATCACGCCGGGCCCGCGGTCTCGCTGGCCTTCGTCTTCGCCGCCATCGCCTGCGGCCTGGCCGCGGTCTGCTACGCGGAATTCGCCTCCACCGTTCCGGTCGCGGGCAGCGCGTACACCTTCTCCTACGCCACCTTCGGCGAACTCGCCGCCTGGATCATCGGCTGGGACCTCATCCTGGAATTCGCGCTCGGCACCTCGGTCGTGGCCAAGGGCTGGTCGCAGTACCTGGGCACGGTCATGGGCGGGCACATGCCGATCTGGCACTTCGGCTCGGTCACCTTCGACTGGGGCGCCGTGCTGCTGATCGCCATCCTCGGCGTGCTGCTGGCGCTGGGCACCAAGCTGTCCTCGCGGGTGTCCGCGGTCGCGGTCGCCATCAAGCTGGCCGTCATCGCACTCGTCGTGGTGGTCGGCGCGACCTACTTCAAGCTGGACAACCTGAAGCCGTTCATCCCGGCCTCGCAGCCGGTCGCCGATGACACCTCCGGCTTGCGCCAGACGCTGTTCGCGCTGGTCACCGGTGGCGGCGGCACCACCTACGGCTGGTACGGCCTGCTGGCGGCGGCCTCCATCGTGTTCTTCGCCTTCATCGGTTTCGACGTGGTCGCCACCGCTGCCGAGGAGACCAAGGACCCGCAGCGCAATGTGCCGCGCGGCATCCTCGGCTCGCTCGCCATCGTCACCGTGCTGTACGTCGCGGTGTCGCTCATCCTCACCGGCATGGTGCCCTACACCGAACTGCAGGGCGACAATGCCACGCTGGCAAGCGCTTTCGCCATCAACGGCGTGACCTGGGCCAAGAACATCATCTCGATCGGCGCGCTGGCCGGTCTGACCACCGTGGTCATGGTGCTGTTCCTGGGCCAGACCCGGGTGCTGTTCGCCATGTCCCGCGACGGCCTGATGCCGCGCTCGCTGGCCCGCACCGGCCCCAAGGGCACCCCGGTCCGGATCACCGCCATCGTCGGCGTGGTGTGCGCGCTGCTGGCCGGGTTCGTGGACTTCGGCACGCTGGAGGAAATGGTCAATATCGGCACGCTCTTCGCGTTCGTGCTGGTGTCGCTGGGCGTGCTGGTGCTCCGCAAGACCCGCCCCGACCTGCCGCGCGGCTTCCGCGTGCCGCTGGTGCCGCTGATCCCGATCCTGTCGGTGGTGGCCTGCGCCTGGCTGATGTTCAACCTGTCGGTGGAGACCTGGCTGCGGTTCATCGTCTGGATGGCGCTCGGCCTGATCGTCTACTTCGCCTACAGCCGCAAGCACTCGCTGCTCGGCAAGCGGCTGGAGAGCAGCAAAATCGGTAGCTGATCGGCTGCTCGAGTTCGGTGCCGGTGGTGTGTCGTCCCACGGACGACCTGGCGGATGCGGTTCAATTGTCTCGACTAATGAGAGTTGTGCCACAAGTTCCGCCCCGCCAGCACCGTCTCAGCATCCGAGAGGAACCGATCGTGAGCATGCTCCTCGCCGCCGTGCACGACACGTACACCACCGTCGTCGCGCAGATCGGCAATCCGACCCCGGAAACCCCGCCGGTGGCTGACAAGCTGATGAAGCTGGTCCGCTACTTCACCTGGTTCACCATGCTCTCCGGCGTCACCGCCATCACCTACGGCGGCGGCCGCTTCGCCTGGGAGAAGTGGAGCGGCGGCGGCCTGGAATCACCGAAGATGGTGGCGGGCGCCATGATCGGCGGCGCCACCGCCACCAGCGCCGGGACCATCATGAACGCGGTCATCGGCAGTTAGCCACCACGGGTGCGCCGGATCCGGCGCACCCGTTGCCTTTTCGCTGGACTAGCTCTGGGCGAGCATGCGGTTCATCTGATCGATCTCACCCTGCTGCGCGCCCGTGATGGCCTGCGCCAGGGCCTTGGCGTCGGCGTTCTGACCGGTCGCCAGCTCGGTACTGGCCATGGCGATCGCGCCCTGATGGTGCTCGATCATCATGCGCATCCACATCTTGTCGAATTCGGCGCCGGACAGCTTCTCGAGCTGCTTCATCTGATCGTCGGTCATCATGCCGGACATGCCCTGATGGCCGCCCATGGTCGCGCTCGGGGCGGGCTTGCCGAACGCCTGCAGCAGGGTGCTGATCTGCTGCATCTCCGGGGACTGGGCCTGTTCGACGCTCTTGGCCAGGGTGATCAATTCCTGGTTCTGCGAACGCGACGGGACCAGCTCGGCCATCTCCACCGCCTGCGCGTGATGCGGGTACATCATCTGCAGGAAGGTGATGTCGGCGGCGTTGAAATCGGTGCGGGCGGCCGGGGCCGAGCTGCTCGCGGCCGGGGCGCTGCTGGAACTCGCGCCGTGATCCATGCCGGGCATGGAACCGTCCTTGTCGTCGCTGTTGCTACAGCCGGCGGCGAGCAGGGCGACGGCTGTAGCAACAGCGACGAGGGCGAGCTTGATACGGGTGCTGAACATGGTTGTACTCCTTGGCGATTGCGGTGAGTGCCGGTGAATCCGGAATAGGGCATGCGAAAACCCGCGTCCGCGTAGGGGATACGCGGCAGCGGCGGCCCATCAGATCCGCAGAATCGCCAAATCGGCCAGGGTGAGCACCGTCCAGGGTGGGGGACGGGCACGGTGCGCGCGCGGCCGGCGCACCCGCGCGGTGGTGGTTTCCCGGTCGCGTAGACCGACCCAGCCGAGCAGGGCCAAGCCCAGTCCGAGCAGCAGGGCCGCGAGGACGAACAGGCAGCCGTGCATACCGGCGTGCCCGCTGTCGCAGTCGCCGCCGCAGCCGGGCATGGTGGTCGCGGCGTGCTCCTGCGGCATGGCGGCGTGCTCTTGGGGCACGGCAGCGACCGTCACCGCCGCGTGGGAGCCGCCGGAATGACCGGACTCGGCGTGCGACATGCCGAAGACCACGGCGTGCATCGCCACGATCCCGGCCAGGAGGGTGAACAGCCCGAACGCCCGGATATACCGGGTGTCACGTGCCTGCTGTTCGACCACGGGGCCAGTCTAGTGGTCGTGCCGTCCGCTGTTTCGATACCCCTGCCTGGTATCGGCGGTGACGCGCCCGGGCTGCGCCGCCGCGAGGATCGGCCGACCGGGCGGTAGCCTGGCGGCCGTGTCACAGCGCGAACTGGTCATCCTCGGGACAGCCAGCCAAGTACCGACCAAGCAGCGCAATCACAATGGTTATCTGCTGCGCTGGGATCGGGAGGGTCTCCTCTTCGATCCGGGTGAGGGCACCCAGCGGCAGATGAGTTTCGCCGGCGTGGCGGCCAGCGGGATCACCCGGATCGGGATCACGCATTTCCACGGCGACCACTGTTTCGGGCTGCCGGGCGTGCTCGGGCGCATCAATCTGGATGGGGCCCTGCATCCGGTCGACGTGTATTTCCCGGCCTCGGGGGAGATCTTCTACGAACGGCTGGTCGACTCCTCCGCGCACAATCGCCGGGTCGAATTGCTGCCGCATCCGATCACCGAGAACGGTGAACTGCCTGCGCCCGGAGCCGATTTCAGCCTGCGGGCGGCGCGGCTGTCGCATCCCGTCGAAGCGTTCGGCTACCGGCTCGACGAACCCGACGGCATTCGATTCATTCCGGAACGGCTGCGCGAACTGGGGCTGGCCGGGCCGGTGGTGGGCAAGCTGCAGCGGGACGGCCGAGTCGAAATCGACGGGCGGGTAATCACTCTCGACGAGGTCAGCGAACCCCGGCCCGGACAGAGCTTCGCGTTCATCATGGACACCCGGCTCTGCGACGGCGTGTACGACCTGGCGCAGAACGTGGACATGCTGGTCATCGAGGCCACTTTCAGCGATGCCGACGAGGAACTCGCCGTCGAATACGGGCATCTCACCGCCGGGCAGGCGGCCTCGGTGGCGGCCAAGGCGGGCGCGCGGCTGCTCGTGCTCACCCACTTCTCGCAGCGCTACCGCACCCTGGACCAGCATCTGGCCGATGCCCGCGCGCAGTTCGACGGGGAGATCGTGGTCGCGGAAGACCTCATGCGAATTCCGGTTCCGGCCCGGCGCTGATGTTCTCGGCCGAGATCTTCGGTGATCGAGGTTCATGATGGTTCGCGGCCGTCTCGTTCTGGACTGAGTGGAGCGGGGGAGCGAAGCGGAGGAGCGGAGGGAGGGAAGAATGAGACATAAAGGCCGCGAACCCGGTCCGTAGCGAAGCGGAGGACAAATTGAACACAGCGCACGACGAACTCATCTCTCTCGCGGATCGATACTGGGACGCCATGCTGGAGTCCGCGCCCAGTGAGGCAACGCTGTTGGGGGACAGGCGTTTCGACGATCGCATCGAAGACCTGTCGGAGGATGCAGAGCAGCGGCTGCTGAGCACCTGGCGGGGGCTGCTGGCCGAGGTGGACGCGCTGGATCCGGAACGGCTCGACGCGCAGGACCGGATCACCCGGAGCCTGTTGCGGACCGAACTCGCTTCCGCCGCATCGCATCTGGAATGGCGGCCGGTGGAGATGGCGTCGGACCAGATGACCGGGGTGCATGCCGGGATGCTGACCATGGCGCCGCAGTTGAACGCGCCGGAGCCGGTGCACGCCGAGCAGCTGGTGCAGCGGTATCGGCAGTTCAGGGCGTTGATGGAGCAGGCCGTCGCGCGGTTCCGGGCCGGGCTGGCGGCGGGGCGGCGGCCGGCGCGGATCACCATCGAACGTTCGCTCAATCAGCTCGACGGGTACCTGGGGTCGGATGTCGCCGCGGATCCGTTCGTCACGTTTCCGGGGCCGGCGGACTGGGACGGTGAAAAGGCCTGGCGCGCTGACCTTTCCGAGGTGACCCGGGATGTCATCCGCCCGGCCTTCGCCGCGTACCGGACTGCCCTCGCCGAGGAACTGCTGCCCGCCGCGCGCCCCGACGACCAGCCCGGGCTGTGCTGGCTGGGTGACGACGGCGCGGACGTCTACCAGCGGCTGCTGCGGCATCACACCACCCTGCCGGATCTGGGCGCGGAGCAGATCCATCAGCTCGGGCTCGATGAACTCGAGGGGTTGCGCAGTGAATACGCCGAGGTCGGCGGGCGGTTGTTCGGGCGGACCGAGCTCGGGGAGATCTTCACCCGGCTGCGCGAGGACCCTACGCTGCGCTATGCCGACGGCGAGGAGATCATGGCCGACGCGCGTCGGTATCTCGCTGCGGCACAGGCGGAAATGGGAAACTGGTTCGGTCGGCTCCCGAAGCAGTCCTGCGACATTCTGCCGGTGCCGGAGTTCCTGGCCGCCGACGCGCCTGCCGCCTACTACTTCCCGCCCGCGGCCGATGGGTCCCGGCCGGGCGCGTATTACGTCAGCCTGCACGAGCCGAAGGGCAAGAACCGCTACGAGACCGCCGCGGTGGCCTACCACGAGGCGATCCCGGGGCATCACCTCCAGTTGACCATCGCCAACGAGCTGGAACAACTGCCTCGCTTCCAGCGCATGTCCTTCTCCAACACCGCTTTCGTGGAAGGCTGGGCTCTCTACACCGAGCGGCTGGCCGACGAAATGGGTTTGTACGCCGACGATCTCACCCGCATCGGCATGCTCGCCGCCGACTCCTGGCGCTCCTGCCGCCTGGTGGTGGACACCGGCCTGCACGCCAAGGGCTGGTCCCGCCAGCAGGCCATCGACTTCATGGTCGCGAACGCTCCCGTCGGCCTGGAGGAGATCCGGATCGAGGTGGACCGCTACATCGCCATGCCCGGCCAGGCCGTCGCCTACAAGGTCGGCCAGCTGGAAATCCGCCGCCAGCGCGCCGCCGCCACCGCCCGCCTCGGAAACGCTTTCGACATCAAGAACTTCCACGACGTGGTGCTGGGCTCCGGCTCGGTAAGCCTCCCGGTACTCCGCGAACTGGTCGCCGGACTGTAAGCAACCGAGCCCCCCGACGCCGTGCGAACGTGGGACATTCGCCGCAGTTGTGACGTTGGCGGGGTTCCAGCCTGGTGGTGCGGCCGCGGCGGAATTCCTGCCTCGGCGGTGCGGTTGCGGCGGCATTGTCCGGTGGTGTTGGCGGGGTTCCGGCCGGTGGTGCGGCTGCGGCGGAGTTCTCGCCTGGTGGTGCCGTTGCGGCGGAATTCCTGCCTCGGCAGTGCGTTTTGCGGCGGCATTCTCCGGTGGTGTTGGTGGAGTTCTACCCGGTGCTGCTGCCGCAGCGGCGACGTCCGGTGGTGTAGGCGTTGGCGGAGCCTCTTGCCCTCCTGCCCGGCCGGGTCGCCGCTACTGCGGCGACCCGGCCTTGCCTTCTTTTTCAGGGGAAATGGAATAGCGGACCGTGGGTGGTGTTCGATTCACTTAGTGAGTTGGGCTAACGAAAGGGTTTGCCGGTGACGGACACGGAAGTGGGGGCGTCGATCGGGCTGCGGTCGGAGCGCGGGCCGATGCTCGCGGCGCTGATGCTGGCTACCTCGCTGGTGGCGCTGGACTCCACGATCATCGCCACCGCCGTGCTCACCATCACCGATCAGCTCGGCGGGTTCTCGCAGTTCCCGTGGCTGTTCAGCATTTACCTACTGGCGCAGGCGGTTACCGTCCCGATCTACGGCAAGCTCGCCGACATGCTCGGGCGCAAACCCGTCATGCTGTTCGGCATCGCGGTCTTCGCCCTCGGTTCGCTGCTCTGCGGGCTCGCCACCAGCATGCCCGCGCTCATCGCCTTCCGGGCGGTGCAGGGCATCGGCGCGGGCGCGGTCGGGCCCATGTCCATCACCATCGCCGGCGATATCTACACCCTCGCCGAACGCGCCAAGGTGCAGGCGTACCTGGCCGCGGTCTGGGCCACCTCCTCGGTGCTCGGGCCGCTGCTGGGCGGCGTGTTCTCCGAATACCTCAGCTGGCGTTGGATTTTCCTGGTCAACCTGCCGCTGGCCGCGCTCGCCGCCTGGATGATCGTGCGCAAGTTCACCGAGGTCGCGCCGCGGCAGAGCCATCGCATCGACTATCTCGGGGCGGCGCTGCTGACGGTCGGCGCGGGCGGGCTGATCCTCGCGCTGCTGGAGGGCGGCCAGGCCTGGTCGTGGACCTCGCCGATCAGCCTGGGGCTGTTCGCGGGCGGCGCGCTGGTGCTGGTGATCTTCGGCCTGGTCGAACGGCGCGCGGTGAATCCGATTCTGCCGCTGTGGGTTTTCACCCGGCGCATCCTGGTCGCCAGCTCGCTGGTGTCGCTGCTGGTCGGCGCGGTGCTGCTCGGATTGACCTCGTACGTACCGACTTTCGCCCAGGGCGTGCTCGGCACCAGCGCGCTGATCGCCGGGCTCACCGTCGGCGCGCTCACCCTGGGCTGGCCGCTGTCGGCCTCGCAGTCCGGAAAGGTGTACCTGCGCATCGGATTCCGCTACACCGCGCTGATCGGCAGCACCCTGGCCACCGTCGGCGCGGCCTCGCTGCTGCTGGTCGGCGCGCACAGCACGCTCCTACAGGTGGCCTTCGGGTGTTTCATCGTCGGCACCGGGATGGGCCTGGTCGCGAGTCCCACCCTGATCGCCGCCCAGGACAGCGCCGAATGGTCCGAGCGCGGCGTGGTCACCTCGACCAATATGTTCGCCCGCAACCTGGGCAGTTCGGTCGGCGTCGCGGTCTTCGGCGCGATGGTCAACTCCCGCATCGGCAATACCGACCATCCCGCGCCCGAGGCGCTGTCGGACGCGGTGCACCTGGTCTTCATCGGCGTGGCGGTGATGGCCGCCGTCATGATCGGGGCCTCGGCCATGATGCCGCGCCGCGCGCCCCGGTGAATTTCGAGTATTCGGCGAAAAGCAAGATCAGCATGTGAATTGCGGGCCCGCAGAATAACACCGGGGTCGAATAGGTTGCCTTTCGCATTTAACCCGGCCGAATGCGACGCGGCGGCAATGATCTAGCACACTGTAGGTGTGGTTGAGGTCGAGGAGTTGTTCGGACGATTGCGGCGGTATCCCGACGTGGAGGCGGTGAACCTCTACGCGGTGGATGCCGCCGATCGACTGCTGCTCGATGTGGCCGCCGATTCCCTGGCCGCCGCCGGCGACGGCCGGGTGGCGGTGATCGACGACGGCTACGGGGCGCTCACCCTGGGCACCGTCGCCGCGCACGACCTGCACGGGGTGCGGGTGCACCAGGACCTGCTCACCGGCGAATTGGCGCTGGCCAACAATGCGCGCGCGGCCGGGCTGACGGATCGCTACGGCGTGCACGAGCTGGGACGCGGGCTGCTCGAGGACGTGCGGGTGGTGCTGTGGCGCCTGCCGCGCGCGCTCTCCGGACTCGCCGAAACCGCCGATGCGATCGCGCGTTTCGCCGCTCCCGACGTGGAGGTGTTCGCGGGCGGGCGGGACAAGTACCTGACCCCGGCGATGAACGAGGTGCTGGCCGAATCCTTCGGATCGGTGCGGGCCAGCCGGGGACGGCAGAAGTCGCGCATCCTGCTGGCTACCGAGCCGAAACCGGTGGGGGAGCCGCGGTTTCCGATGCGGAACAAACTGGACGATCGGGAGCTCGAGGTGGTGGCGCACGGGGCCGCGTTCTCCGGGCCGCGGCTGGATATCGGGACGCGATTCCTGCTCGACTACCTGAAACGGATGAAGCCCGATGCCCGGGACGCCATCGACTTGGGTTGCGGGACCGGCATTCTCGCGGTGGCGCTGGCGCAGTCCCGGCCGGGCATCCGGGTGACCGCGACCGACCAGTCCGCGGCGGCGGTGGCCTCGACACGGGCTACCGCCGAGCTCAATGCCGTCGCCGACCGGGTCACCGTGCTGCGCGACGACGCCATGTCCGGCGCGCCCGACAACAGCGCGGATCTGGTGCTGTGCAATCCGCCGTTCCATGTCGGGGCGGCGGTGCACACCGGATCGGCCATCAAGATGTTCCAGCAGGCGGGGCGGGTGCTGCGGCCCGGCGGGGAACTGTGGACGGTTTACAACACGCATTTGAATTACCGCGGCGTCATGGAGCGCATGGTCGGGAAAACCGATGTGATGGGCCGGAATCGGAAATTCACGGTGACGCGTTCGGTGCGCGGGCTGCACGACGTCCGGGAATGAGTGGCGGCCGTCCGGAACAGGGCGGCCGAAACCATTGAGCGACCGACCAGCACAATATTGGTCATGGGACGAATCGATCTGCGCATTTTCACCGAACCGCAGCAGGGCGCGAGCTACGACACCCTCCTCCGCGTGGCCAAGGCCTCCGAAGACCTCGGCTACGACGCGTTCTTCCGCTCCGACCACTACCTGGCCATGGGTGACGCCGACGGCCTGCCCGGCCCGACCGACGCCTGGATCACCCTGGCCGGCCTGGCCCGCGAGACCTCCCGCATTCGCCTGGGCACCCTGGTCACCGCCGCCACCTTCCGGCACCCCGGCGTGCTCGCCATCCAGGTCGCTCAGGTCGACAATATGTCCGCGGGCCGCGTCGAATTCGGGCTCGGCGCAGGCTGGTACGAAGCCGAGCACACCGCGTACGGCATTCCCTTCCCCGCCGACAAGTTCCCCCGCTACGAGGAACAGCTCGCCATCCTCACCGGCCTGTGGTCCACTCCCGCCGGAGAAACCTTCTCCCACAACGGCGCTCACTACACCCTCACCGACTCCCCGGCGCTCCCCAAGCCGCACCAGCCCCGCATCCCCGTGATCATCGGCGGCATGGGCGCCAAGCGCACCCCGCGCCTCGCGGCGCGCTACGCCACCGAATTCAACGTCCCCTTCCAATCCGCCGAAGCCTCCGCCGAGCAGTTCGAGCGAGTCCGCCGCGCCGCCAAGGACATCGGCCGCGCCCCGGAGGAGATCACCTTCTCCAACGCCCTGGTCGCCTGCGTCGGCGCCACCGACGCCGAAATCGCCCGCCGCGCTGCCGCCATCGGCCGCGAAGTAGACGAACTGAAGACCAACGGCCTGGCCGGCACCCCCGACGAAGTGGTAGCCAAGATCGCCCACTACGCCGAAACCACCGGCACCACCCGCATCTACCTCCAGATCCTCGATCTCGGAGACCTTGATCACCTCGCCCTCATCGCCGACCGGGTCATGTCGCAACTCGGGTGACCGGCGGCGGGCTCGACCCGATCTCTGCCGACCAGGGGGTTCGGGGGCTTGCCCCCGAATCTCCTGCTTTTGTGCCGCAGGCGCGACAACATCTCGGCACCCCTGGTAAAGGTCGGGTAAAGTCCGGTTGGTCTGATCCGGGAACTAGACACATGCCCGGCTCGTTGGACGAGACAGAACCCGCGCCACGACCGACGTGCGCCGCGACTCCAGAAAGGGACGCACTGTGCGCTCCACATCCAACCCGGTTTTCCGGAACCTGACGCAGCAGCAACAGCAGGGCGGCGGTTACGCCGGCTTCGGCTCTGCGGCCGCTGGAGCCGGACAGTTCGCTCACCAGTACGGCCAGCAGCCGGGCTACCCGCCGCAGGGCTACCAGCCCGCGGTGCCGACCACCCGCCCGATGACCATCGACGATGTGGTCACCAAGACCGGCATCACGCTCGGTGTGGTGACCGTCGCCGCGATCATCTCCTACGCGCTGACCGCCGCCAACAACAACCTCGCCTCGCTGTTCGTGATCGTCGGCGGCCTGGCCGGTTTCGCGCTGGCCATGGTCGCGAGCTTCGGCCGCAAGCAGGACAACCCGGCGATCGTGCTGAGCTACGCGGCCTTCGAGGGCCTGTTCCTCGGTGCGCTGTCGTTCATGTTCACCAATATCCAGTTCGGCGGGGCCGGCGGATCCGGGCTGATCGCGCAGGCGGTGCTCGGCACCTTCGGCGTGTTCTTCGGCATGCTGGTGGTTTACAAGACCGGCGCGATCCGGGTCACTCCGCGCTTCACCCGCATGATCGTGGCCGCCATGATCGGCATCCTGGTGCTCATGCTCGGCAACCTGGTCGCCAGCTTCTTCACCAGCGGCGGGCTCGGGCTGCGTGACGGCGGCACGCTGTCGATCATCTTCAGCCTCGTGGTGATCGGTATCGCGGCGTTCAGCTTCCTGCTGGACTTCGACGCCGCCGATCAGCTGATCCGCGCGCAGGCGCCGGAGAAGGCGGCGTGGGGCGTTGCCTTCGGCCTCACCGTGACGCTGGTGTGGCTGTACGTCGAGATCCTGCGACTGCTGTCGTACTTCCAGGACCGGTAGTAAGCCGCTTCGCGGCTGGGAGGGGGTAGCGGGGCAAAGCCCCGGACCCCATTCGGGGGCCAGCCCCCGAACCCCCGATTTCCAAGGGCGGGCACCGTATTCGGTGCCCGCCCTTCTGTTTCGGGCCCGTCGAGACCCGGGCCCGTCCCGTCCCGGCCCTGTCGACCAGTCCCGGCCCGGACCTGTCGACCCGTCCCGGCCCGGACCTCGGCCCGGACCTGTCGTGACCCGGGACCGTCCCGACCCAAACTCTTCCCTTCCCATCCCGCAGCTGTTGTGTGACCGCGCCGCGCGATCGGTCCGTGTCCTGGCCGGGGCGTGGGCATGTCGCGTGTGAGGATCGGGTGATGGTGTCCTCGGTCCAGGCCGCCGCGGCCGTCGCGCCCTCGGCGATCACCTCGCTGTGCTGGATTTCGGTGGTGGCGGTGGCCGCGCCGCTGGTCGCGCGGGTGTTGCGCGGGTATGTGCCCAGTGTGGTGATCCTGCTGGTGTGCGGGATGTTGCTGGGGCCGCACGGGATCGGGTGGGCGGGGTCCGAGGGCGGGGTGGATCTGCTCAGTGAGCTCGGGCTGGGGATGTTGTTCCTGCTGGCGGGGTACGAGCTGGATCCGAAACTGCTGGGCGGTAAGCCGGGCCGGGTGGCGTGGGTGACCTGGCTGGTATCGCTGGCGCTGGCATTGGGTTTGGTGATGGTCGCCGCCGGGGACGCCGGGTTCACCGCGCAGATCGCGGTCGCCATCGCGCTCACTTCGACCGCGCTCGGCACCCTGCTGCCGATTCTGAAACAGGACGGGCTGCTCGAACAGCCGCTGGGGCGCGCGGTATTGGCGCACGGCGCGGTCGGCGAGCTGGGTCCGGTCGTCGCCATGTCGGTGCTGCTCACCACCCGCAGCGTCACCGCCGCGGTGATCGTGCTGGCCCTGTTCGGGATCGCCGCGCTGATCGTGGCGTGGGTGCCGCGGCGGCTGCTGGACCGGGTGCCGGGCGTGGAGCGGCTGATTGGCGAACTCGCCGGCGGCACCGAGCAATTGCCGGTGCGGGTGGTGCTGTTGCTGCTGCTCGTGCTGATGGCCGTGGCCGAAGTGTTCGACCTGGACGTGGTGCTGGGCGCCTTCGCCGCGGGCCTCATCCTGCGCTTCCTGATCGCCGAGGAGCATCCGGAACTCGAATCCGCCTTGGAGACCATCGGATTCGGCCTGTTCATCCCGGTCTTCTTCGTGGTGTCGGGGATGGGCATCGACCCGCGCGCCGTGGCGGACGATCCGCTGGCCTGGGTGGTGTTCGTGGCCGCCATCGCGCTCGCGCGGGGCCTGCCGGTGTGGATCAGCGAGCGGTTCGTCCCGCACGGCGAGAATCTGACCGAGCGGCAGGACCGGGTGCAGCTGGCGCTCTACGCCGCCACCGGGCTGCCGATCATCGTGGCCGTCACCCAGGTCGCCACCGCGGCCGAGCTGATGAGCCCGCAATTGGCGTCGATCCTGGTGGCAGCGGGCGCCACCACGGTGCTGCTGTTCCCGCTACTGGCCAAAGGCATTGCCGCCGTGCGGTCCTGACCTCGTCCGCGCGTGCCGGCGGCGGATGCGGGTGAGCGGTCCGCCTTCGCGTTCGGTGCCGGGCCGGATGGCCAGCACCACCACGCCCGCGACCACGATGCCGATCAGGTTGACCGCCAACTGAATCAGTGAGGTGGCCGTGACATGCCATATTCCGGCGAAGGCGGCCGCTACCGCCAGTCCTGCCGCGGGCACCGTGGTGACGGAGATGAACACGCCCACGAGAGCCGAAGAGCGGGCGGTGATCTGGGCGAGCATGCCGGCCGCGCCCGCGAGCAGCGCCACCACCAGGGAGAACGGGCCGACTTCGTAGATGAAGTCGAATTGGCGGGCATTGTCGACCCCGCCGACATCGATCCAGCCGAGGCGGATCCACACCCAGGTGGCCGCCGCCGTGATCAGCATGGCGAGCGGGAAACCCACGGCCAGCGCCAGCAGTCCGCGGCGGGTCAGTTTGCGTTCGCGCCGCACCAGCCCGACCGCGATGGCGGCCAGCGGACCGTATTCGGGGCCGACGACCATGGCTCCGACAATGGTGATCGGTGAGGCGGTGGCCACGCCGACGACCGCCAGCAGCAAAGCGATGGTGAGCAGCGTCAGATAGACCGGCCCGGGTTCGGCTCCGCGCCACGCCTTTTGCAGGGTCTCCTGCCAGACCAGGGCATCGTCGTCCGCACCGGACCGCGGTAGCCGCGCGGCGACCTGATACTCGGCGGGTTGAAAGGTGAGCGCGCCGGTGCGGGTCACGCCGAGCGCGATCAGTCCGTCGAACACGTCGTCGGCGGCCGTGCGCGCCACATCGGCTTCGACCAGATCGCCCGGCGGGGTGACGCTGCCGCCCGCGGTCAGGCTGACGCGGGTGACGCCGGAGTCGGCGGCGAGCAGGCTCAGGACCCGCGCGGTCGATTCCACGGGACAGCTCACCCGGATTCTCAGCACCTGCCGAGACTAGATCAGCTGGGCGATAGCTGGGTTCTGGACACGGGATGAAAATCAGCTGTTCGCAGCAACATTGACATCGCCGCGATAGTTGCCGGTCGGCGAGCGGGGCGGGCCCACCAGGTACCCGCCCGGCTCCGTAGCCAATCGATCGGAGCAGCTTCCGTCGTTAGGCGGTCACCCCCTTCAGCACATCGGTGGACACGTGGTCCTCGCCGCAGTCCTCGGCGATGACGGCGACGCCGACCGAGTTCTCCGTGCGCAACGGCAGGATCGCCTGGTAGGCGGGGGAGTCGTACCACTCCAAAGCTTCCTTGTAGCTGGGGAATTCGACGACCACCACGTTCGAGTTGGCCGGACCCTCCTTGATGGTCTGCCGCCCGCCGTGGACGATGAACTTTCCGCCGTACGGCTCGAAGGTGCTCTCGATGCGCTCGAGGTATTCGACGATGTCGGCGTTGACGTTCACGTCGTGCAGATGAGCGATGGCGTATCCGGGCATTTCGAGCTCCTGAAGAGGTACTTCGTTGTTGCCCTTGATACTTCCCCGCCCCGGGAACGAAGTCGATTACCTGCCAGATAATAACGAAGAACGGCTCCCCATCTTTAGATGGGGAGCCGTCCAACTGATTTCGTGAGGCTCCGGGTAACTCCTGGGGTACGCCCAGAAGCCGGTCCGGCTCTCAACCGGCAGGCCGCAACGGTGGTCTCCCGGCTCTCACCGTCCGCTGAAGTCGCGGAGAGGCGGTCAGCTCAGACGCTCGATGATCATCGCCATGCCCTGGCCGCCGCCGACGCACATGGTCTCCAGACCGAACTGCTTGTCGTGGGTCTGCAGGTTGTTGATCAGCGTGGCGGTGATGCGCGCACCGGTCATACCGAACGGGTGGCCCAGCGCGATGGCGCCGCCGGACACGTTCAGCTTGTCGTGGTCCATGCCCAGCTCCCGAGCCGAACCCAGCACCTGCACCGCGAACGCCTCGTTGATCTCGTACAGATCCAGGTCGTTGATGCTCATGCCCGCGGTCTTCAGCGTGTTGCGCACGGCCTCGATCGGACCCAGGCCCATGATCTCCGGCGACAGCCCGGAAACACCGGTGGCCACGATGCGGGCGAGGGGGGTCAGCCCCAGCGCCTTGGCCTTGGTGTCGCTCATGACGACCAGCGCGGCCGCACCGTCGTTCAGCGGACAGGCGTTACCGGCGGTGATGGTGCCGTTCTCGCGGAACACCGGCTTCAGCTGCGAGATCTTCTCGTAGGTGGTGCCGGCGCGCGGCCCGTCGTCGGTGGTGACGATGGTGCCGTCGGGCAGGGTCACCGGGGTGATCTCGCGCTCGAAGAACCCGGCCTTGATGGCCTCCTCGGCGCGCTGCTGCGAGCGCACGCCCCAGTGGTCCTGGTCCTCACGCGAGATGCCGGTGTAGGTGGCGACGTTCTCGGCGGTCTGGCCCATCGCGATGTAAACGTCCGGGAGCAGGTCGTTCTCGCGCGGGTCGGTCCAGGTGGCGTTGCTGGCCGCGGTCTCCTTGGTGCGGGCCTCGGCATCGGCGAAACGCAGGTTGTGCGAGTCCGGCCAGCCGTCGGCGGTGCCCTTGGGGAAGCGCGAGACGGTCTCGACGCCGGCGGAGATGAACACGTCACCCTCGCCCGCCTTGATGGCGTGGAAGGCCATCCGGGTGGTCTGCAGCGAGGAGGAGCAGTACCGGTTGACGGTGACGCCCGGCAGGTAGTCGTAGCCGAGCTGCACGGCCACGGCGCGCGCCATATTGAAACCGGCCTCACCGGCGGGCTGGCCGCAGCCCAGGTGCAGGTCGTCGATGTCGGAGACGGCGAGCCCGGGGACCTTGTCCAGGGCGGCCTGCACCATCTGCGCGGCGAGGTCGTCCGGGCGCATGCTCACCAGGGAACCCTTGCCTGCGCGGCCGATGGGCGAGCGGGCGTACGAAACGATGACGGCCTCAGCCATGAGGACTCCTTAATTGCGGGGGTGGAACCTCCATCGAATTTACGACGAGCGTGATCCGGGCCAAACATCCGGTATGCCGGTATCCCAGTGGATGAACTGGGAGATACATCACTGCCCCGCGCGCGAGCGGCGCTAATCGTCGAGTTCAGGCTCGTCCGGCGCGGGCAGCGCGGGGTGCGGATCGGCCGGCGCGGCAACGGGCGCGGGCACTTCGAAGGACCCGCGTTGCGGCGTGCCGGGCATATCGGTGAAGACATTGACCTCGACGCGGCCCGGCCCGGTGTCCTGGAACAGCGCGTACTGGATGCTCCCGTAGATCCCGGCCACCACGGTCACCCGGAATTCGCCGGCCGCGCCGGTGCCGGTATTCCGCCACGCCATGGTGGTGACGGTCTCGCAGAGCGGCGCGAAATTGTATGGCCCCTCGCCGAACCCGGTGATGGGCAGCGCCTGGATATTGAAGATCGCCCGGCCCGCGTAGACCGGGTCGGTTTCCACCCAGGACCGGATGCGCCCGAAGCACAGCGCGTCCCGGAACAGCGAAGTGACTTGCGGGAATTCGATGCTCCGGGCCTGCGCCGCCGGAGCCGGCAAGATCGGCCCCGCACCGGCGAGGCAGGCGAGCAGCAGGCCGGTGGCAACCCGTTTCGGCGTCCGCATGCGGCCGATGCTAGTTTCCCGCGACCGTGATATCCCCGACGTGCGCGAAGGCCCGGATCTCCTTTCTGCAACGATGATGGGTATGCGCATCGCTAACCATGTCGTCGATCTGATCGGAAACACCCCGCTCGTTCGCCTGAACTCCGTGGTGGGTCCGGACTCGGGACTGGTGGCCGCGAAGGTCGAGTACCTCAATCCCGGCGGCAGTTCCAAGGACCGCATCGCCGTCAAGATGATCGACGCCGCCGAGCAGGACGGGCTGCTGAAGCCCGGCGGCACGATCGTCGAGCCGACCTCCGGTAACACCGGCGTTGGTCTGGCCCTGGTCGCGCAGCAGCGCGGCTACAAGTGCGTGTTCGTCTGCCCGGACAAGGTCAGCGAGGACAAGCGGAACGTGCTGCGTGCGTACGGCGCCGAGGTCGTGGTGTGCCCGACCGCCGTCGCGCCGGAGGATCCGCAGAGCTACTACAACGTCTCCGATCGTCTCGTGCGCGAGATCCCGGGCGCGTGGAAGCCGAACCAGTACTCCAACCCGGGCGGCCCGGAATCGCACTACGAGACCACCGGTCCGGAGATCTGGCGCGATACCGAAGGCAAGATCACGCATTTCGTGGCGGGCGTGGGCACCGGTGGCACCATCACCGGCACCGGCCGCTACCTGAAGGAGATCTCGGGCGGCAAGGTCAAGATCATCGGCGCGGATCCGGAAGGCTCGGTGTACTCCGGCGGCACCGGTCGCCCGTACCTGGTCGAGGGTGTCGGCGAGGATTTCTGGCCGACCGCTTACGACCCGGCCATCCCCGACGAGATCATCGCCGTCTCCGATGCCGACTCCTTCGAGATGACCCGCCGCCTGGCCCGTGAGGAGGGCCTGCTGGTCGGCGGCTCCTGCGGTATGGCCGTGGTGGCGGCGCTCAAGGTCGCCGAGCGCGATCCGGATGCCGTTGTGGTGGTGCTGCTTCCGGACGGCGGCCGCGGCTACCTGTCCAAGATCTTCAACGATCAGTGGATGCAGTCCTACGGCTTCCTCAAGCAGGACGGCACCCACGCCGAACCGCTGGTCGGGGAGATCCTGCGCGGCAAGTCCGGCAGCCTGCCCGATCTGGTGCACACCCACCCGTCGGAAACCCTGCGCGACGCCATCGAGATCCTGCGCGAGTACAACGTCTCGCAGATGCCGGTGGTCGGCGCCGAGCCGCCGATCATGGCGGGCGAGGTCGCGGGCAGCGTGACCGAACGCGATTTGCTGTCAGCCGTTTTCGAGGGCCGCGCGCAGCTGACCGATCCGGTCTCCAAGCACATGAGCCCGGGCTTCCCGCTGATCGGTTCCGGCGAACCGCTCTCGGCCGCCCGCAAGTCGCTCGAAGAGACCGACGCCCTCATGGTGGTCGAAGACGGCAAGCCGGTCGGCGTGATCACCCGGCACGATCTGCTGGGCTTCCTGTCCACCGGCGCGCTGGGGTAACGCGCCGCACAATTGCCGCCCGCCGTGACCGCCACCCCGGTCCGGCGGGCGTTCTAATTCCAGGGCTGTGATTTACCCTGATTCACAAGGTAATTCGGGTGCATCGGAGATCACATCGAACCGGAGCGTCGCGATAACTGCGGCGTTACTGACCGTTAACGGTCGGCGAGCAGGATCGTTTCGTATGAAGCCGAGACACGCGGTCGCCTGGGTGGCTCTCGCGGCCGCCGTACTGGGCGGCGCGGCGCTGCTGGATCGCATCGGATTCCCCGCGCCGCAGATGATCCTCGCCATCGTGGTGGGCGCGGGCCTGGCCATGACCGGGCGGCTGCCGGAACCGCTACCGCGCCAGGTGAATACGGCCGTGCAGGGCATGCTGGGCGTGGTCATGGGCAGCTACCTGCAGATCTCGCTGCTGACCACGCTGGGCCTCGCGCTCATCCCCGTGCTCGTGGTGACGGCCGCGACCGTACTGCTGAGCGTCGGTGTCGCACTGGTTTTCGCGCGCGCCGCCAAGGTGGACGTCCCGACCTCGACGCTGGGCCTGCTGGCCGGCGGCTCGGCCGCGGTGGTCTCGGCCGCCGAGGAATTGGACGCCGATCCACGCCGGGTGGCGTTCATGCAATACCTTCGGGTCGCGCTGGTCGCCCTGAGCGCGCCCGCCGTCGCCGCGATTCTCGACGACGCGGAGGGCATCTCCTACGGCCCGGTCACGCTCGGCGGCGCGGTCACCGATCCGGACCTGCCGTTCTGGATGATCGTCGGCCGCGGCGATCAGGTCGCGGGCCTGTCCACCGCAATCATGTTGTGCCTCATCGGAACCTGGGCCGGTCGCCGCATCGGCCTGCCGAATGCCGCGCTCCTGGGCCCGATGCTGCTGACCGCGATCCTCACCGCCGCGGGCATCAGCCACGGCTACGCGCCGACCCACCTGTTCAAGGACCTGCTTTTCGTTCTGGTCGGTTTCGAGGTCGGCACCCGCTTCACCCGCGAGGTGGTGCGGGAGATGGCGCGCATGATCCCCGCCATGATGACGGCGGTACTGGCCCTGTCCGGCCTGGTGGCAGCGCTCGCATTGGGCCTGGCCTATCTCGTCGACCTGGAGATGTCGGACCTGTATCTGGCCACCACCCCCGGCGGCATCAACGCGGTGCTGGCCACCGCCGACAAGATGAACGCCAACCTGCCCCTCATCACCAGCGTGCAGACCATCCGCCTGCTGCTGATGATGGCGTTGCTGCCGCTGCTCATGCGCGCCATCCGCCGTTTCGATGCGCGAAGCCGCAGTTCCGGAACCGCCGCAGCGCCACCCGTGCCCACCCCGGTGTGAAGCGGATCGGCTTGCGGTAGCGCGGATCCCGGGAGCCGGTCCGCTCACCTCGGTCGATCGGCCTATCCGGTGCGCAGGTTCGGCATTTCCCGCTCGTGCAGGCGCAGTACTTCGCGCGCGGCCTGGTCGAGCTGGTCGGCATTGATCACCAGTTTGGACCGGCTGCGGCCGTCGCCTGGGTGGGCCTGCTCCCGATCGCGGCGGTGCCGGACCGCCAGCTCCGTCTGTGCGTGCGCGATGAGCTTGTTCAGCGCGTTCTCGATCTCACCCATGAGTGATCCTTCCGTGCGCGCGGATGGGTTTGCCGAACGGATTGCCCTTTCCAGCCTACGAGCCCCGGCGCCGCCTCCGGCCCGGTCGGTGAACGCCGCAGCTCAGCCGGGCAGCAGCCCGTACTCCATGGCGAACACGGCCGCGCCGGCCCGGGTGCGGCGGCCGGTCTTGTCGTAGATGTGGGCCAGATGGTGGCCGACGGTGCGCTCGGACACCACCAGGTCGGCCGCGATCTGGCGATTGGAGAGGCCGCGGGCGGCCAGGCGCAGCACGTCCACCTCGCGTTCGGTCAGGCCGCACGGATATTCGGTGCGCGCCGGGCGCAGGCCCGCCGCCTCCACCACCGCGGCGCAGGCCTCGCGATCGAGCCGGCCCGCCGCGGCTTCGGCGGACAGGTGCGCGGCGGCCTCGCTGGGTTTGTGGGCGGGCCGGTGCGGGCGCGGTTCGGTCATGGCGGCGAAGACGTCGGCGGCGGCGAGCAGCCGGGCCGACTGCGAGAGATCGTGCACTCGCACGCCGCGGTGGTAGCCGCTGCCGTCGAGGCGTTCGTGATGCCCGGAGGCGACCTCGGCCAGATCGGTCAGGCTGGGGCAGCGGCGCAGGATGCGATCGGTCCAATAGCAGTGTAGCCGAACCCTTTCCCAGTCGCCGGGGCCGAGCGGCCCGGGGCGATCCCAGACCGCGCTGGAGACCGCCGCCCGCCCGATGTCGTGCAGCAGCGCGGCGGCGCGCAGGGCGGCGCGATCGGTGGCGTTCATCCCCGCCAATTCGGCTGCGGCATTCGACAATTCGGCTACGTGGCCCGAATGTCCAAGCAGGTAACGGCCTTTCAGGTCGACGATCACGGCCATGGCGGTGCACAGGTGGTCGCGGTCCTCGGGCCGGATGACGGTGGGCAATCCGGGTTCGGCCGCCACCACGGCGGTGAGCAGATCGGGCTGATCCAGCACGCTCCAGACCGCGTCCGGTTCCGCCGCGAACGCCGCCACCAGATCCGGATCCAGATGCCCGCCCGCGCGCCGCCGCAATTCGGTCACGGCGGCCACGCGGTCCCGGGTGCCGAGCGCCAGCACCGCCTGTTCGGCCAGATGCAGGATGCGGCCGGGCAGCGACAGGTCCTCGCCGGACAGCCGGTCGGGCGCGCCCAGACCGTCCCAGCGCTCCTTGACCTCGGTGAGTGCGCGTACGGCCGCCTCGGGCAGCCCCAGGCGCGGTCCCAGCGCCCGGCTGACCTCGCAGACCGATCGGACCGCGATCGGCGCTCCCTGTGGCGCCTGGGTCACGAAACGGTCACGCATAGCGGCCTGGGTCAGCGGCGACCAGGATCCGAAGTCGCGCATCTGATCGGCGAAAACGCCCGGATCACCCGGGTCGAGGGTGTGATACGCCTGCTGGAAGGCGATGTCGTCGGCGTAGGACGCGGCGTTCTCCGAGGCCCGGCTGGTGCACCCG
Organism: Nocardia yamanashiensis; assembly: GCF_021183565.1. Lineage (NCBI taxonomy): Bacteria > Bacillati > Actinomycetota > Actinomycetes > Mycobacteriales > Nocardiaceae > Nocardia > Nocardia yamanashiensis. Next base: position 4,630,604 of record NZ_CP089226.1, on the reverse strand, counting down.
ACCGCGCCGAGCAGGGCGGCGTGGAACACCACGCGCCGATCGGGCTCGTCCAGGCCGAGTTGTCCGGCCACGGCATCGGCCACCAGGCATACCGACAGGCCCTTCTCGAACGGCATTCCGGTCGCGAGATCGGTGGTGAGCGAAAGAGCCGCCAGCACCTCGGTGACCCGGATGGATGCCATGGATCGACCCTAATCCGCGGTGTGCGCGCGTGCATGGCGTTGACGGTGGTGAATGCGTTCGTGATCGGCCGGTGATTGGCGTCCGGAAGGTCGCCGAAAGTTCGCCGAATGGCACGCGAAACGCCGACAAATGGTGCGATTCATGCTTTATCGCAATATCGGGACTAAATTTATCTGTGATCTGAAACACTCTGTGGTTTGAATTGAATCACCTGGTCAGCGCTTGTATTAATGCAGGTCCCGAGGTTGCCACCCGGACCGGTTCACCGTCTGTTCATGTTTGGTTCAGGCTGTGTTCATCTAGCGCAATCAAGCTGTGACCTTGTCGGAAACAGACCACAAGTCTGCTAGGCGCAAGGAGATGTCGAAAACATGCGGAACGTGATCACGACAACGGTGCGATGAGGCACCTCGGCCCGAGCGGCCGTCGCTGACACCGCTGACCTCCATTTCAGCGTCGATTTCCCTGGCCCGTAACGGGTCTCACAACAGAAATAACAAACACCGGTAGTGCGTGGTGAGCACCCCCATGGGTGCTCGCGTGGCCGCGTGCTGCCACTCGAGGCCCAGCGAGGCCGAAACCGAACAGGAATCCCACTTCGCCATGCCCACGAATCCTATGACCGCTCTGAAATGCCCCGCCAGACGTAGCAAGGTGGTTGCCGCCGCCCGTACCGCCGGCACCGCCGCCCTGGCCCTCGGGGTCTTCGGATCCATCATCACCGCCGCGGGCTCCGCGCAGGGTGAGGTCGAGCCCGTCGCGCTGAAGGAAACCCTCGCAGCGACCGCTCCCGCCATGCAGGCCGCCCCGGGCAAGCTCGACGCCGCTCCCGCCCCGGCCCCCGCGCCCATGCCGGCCCCCGAGGTCGCCGCGCCGGCCCCCGCGCCGCTGCCGCCGGCCCCGGTCTACGCCGACAACCTCGACGGCTGGATCCGGCACGCGCTGGACATCATGGCCGCCAACAACATTCCGGGCAGCTACGACGGCATCATGCGCAACATCCTGCGCGAGTCGAGCGGCAACCCGCAGGCCATCAACCTCTACGACTCCAATGCGGCCATGGGCATCCCGTCCAAGGGTCTGCTGCAGGTGATCGACCCGACCTTCGCGGCGTACCACGTGCCCGGCACCGAGTTCAATGTCTGGGATCCGGTCGCGAACATCGTGGCGGCCTGCAACTACGCCGCCCACCGCTACGGCTCGATGGACAACGTCAACAGCGCGTACTGATCCCGCTGCTCGATTCCTGCCGGTCGCCCGGCTGATCGCGAGCACGCCGGAGCCCCCCGATGAGGGGAGGGCTCCGGCGTTTTCGTCGTTCGGGAGCCGATCGGCAAATCGTAGGCATCCTTTTCGGCAACTTTTTCGCAAACAACGTATTGCGAAGATCAACTGGGGGTATAACCGCCCTTGGAGCAAGTCCCGGCATCCGGCCGGGGCCGGATAGCGACGAGGAACGGGGTACCCATGTACACCTCGAGTTTGGCTATCGATATCCAGCAGGGGTTGTCGGACGCGTGGAGTTCGGTGGCCACGTTCGTACCGAAATTCGTCGGGTTCCTGGCCATTCTCCTCATCGGCTGGTTCGTGGCGAAAATCATTGAGCGCCTGGTGGTTCGAGTGCTGCACCGGGTCGGCTTCGACCGGCTGGTGGAGCGCGGCGGCATCAAGGACATGCTGGCGAACTCGCGCTACGACGCGACGCAGATCATGGCGCGGCTCGCCTACTACGCGATCCTGCTGATCACCCTGCAGCTCGGCTTCGGCGTCTTCGGGCCGAATCCGGTGAGCACCATGCTGAACGGGATCGTGGCCTGGCTGCCGCGGCTGGCCGTCGCACTGGTCATCGTGTGCATCGCGGGCGCGATCGCCAAGGTGGTCATGGACATGATCGCGAACATGCTCTCGGGCCTGGAGTACGGCGCCATGCTCGGGCGCATCGCGGCCGTATTCATCTGGGGCATAGGCATTATCGCGGCGCTGAACCAGATCGGCGTCGGCACCTCGGTGACCATGCCGATTCTCGTGACGGTGCTGGCGACCATCGCCGGCGTGGTGATCGTCGGGTTCGGCGGCGGGCTCATCCGGCCCATGCAGCAGCGCTGGGATCGCTGGCTGAACAATGTCGAAGGCGAGATGCCGGAGCTCAAGGGTCACGCGCAGGCGTACCAGCGGGGCCGCGAGGATGCCGCCCGGGCGCGCGAGGCGGCGCGGCAGCAGCAGGCCATGATGCAGCAGGGCATGAGCGGCGGTCAGCAGATGCCGCCCGGCAAGTGGGCCGAGCAACCCGTCGGCACCGCTCCCGGTGCGGGGCAGCAAGGTTACGGCCAGCAGGGCTACGGCCAGCAGCGGTACGGGCAACAGGACTACGGTGCGCAGAACTATGGCCGGCAGGGTGGCTATGGAGCGCAGCAGCAGCCCATGCCGGGCGGTCAGATGCCGGGTCAGCCCGGCCGGAGCGGCTACGACCCGGAAGATGATTCCGGAATGCGTTGACGCGCAAGTGAATATGCGAACGGCCCGCGCACTCGTAGTGCGCGGGCCGTTCTCGTCTGTCCAGGTGTTCAGTCGCCGCGCGCCAGGGCGCAGACGCCCGCCAGGCGCAGGTGCACCCAGTCGGCGTGCTGCCAGTCCTCCGGCACGATCGGCAGTCCGATGCCGGATTCGCGCAGGTCTTCCAGGAGTCCGCGCGCGTATCCGGCGAGCAGCACGCTCACCGGCACGGTGGCCGAGTTCTCCACCCCGAGCTCCAGGATGTCGCGGACCGCGGCGGCGTGCTGATCCACCGCGGCACACACACCGGGGAGTTCGCGGGCGGCCAGCATGGCCGGGGCTCCGTGCGTGCGCTGCAGTCGGTTCAGGGTCTTACGCGCCGAGACGACGAGCAGGGCGGAGCCGGGCAAAAACACGCCGTCATGCTAGCAATCGGGGAGCATTCTCGGATGGGGCTGTGAGATATCGCGCAGTTGCTCCCCGAACGTCCGGAATGTGGTTCAGCGGAAGGCTTTGGAACCGGTCAAAGCCTCGCCGAGCACCAGCTGATGCACCTCCGCGGTGCCCTCGTAGGTGAGCACGGATTCCAGGTTGTTGGCATGCCGCAGCACCGGGTATTCCAGGGTGATGCCGTTCGCGCCGAGAATGGTCCGGCATTCGCGCGCGATGGCGATGGCCTCGCGGGTGCTGTTCAGCTTGCCCGCGCTGATCTGCTCGTTGGTGACCGCGTGCCGGTCCTTGAGCCGGCCCAGGTGCAGCGCCAGCAACTGTCCCTTGCCGAGTTCGAGGGCCATATCGGCCAGCTTGGCCTGGGTCAGCTGGTAGGCGGCGAGCGGCTTGTCGAACACCTCCCGGGTGCGGGCGTAATCGATTGCGGCGGAAAGGCAGTCGCGGGCCGCGCCGAGCGCGCCGAACACGATGCCGAACCGCGCCTCGGACAGGCAGCCCAGCGGCGAGGCCAGCCCGCGCGCCTGCGGCAACTGCGCGTCGGCGGGCAGCCGGACTCCGTCGAGGGACAGCTCGGCGGTGAGCGAGGCCCGCAGCGACAGCTTGTGCTTCATCTCCCGCGCGCTGAATCCCGGTGTGTCCGTGGGCACCACGAACCCGCGCACCACATCCCGTTCGCCTTCGCGCGACTGCGCCCAGACGATCGCGACATCGGCCACCGACCCGTTGGTGATCCACATCTTGGACCCGTCCAGAATCCAGTCGTCCCCGTCGCGCCGCGCCCGGGTCCGCATGCCGCCCGGATTGGACCCGAAGTCGGGTTCGGTCAGCCCGAAGCATCCGATCACCTGCCCGGCCGCCATGCCCGGCAGCCACCGCTGCTTCTGCTCCTCCGACCCGTACTTGTGAATCGCCGTCATGGCGAGCGATCCCTGTACCGAAACCAGGCTCCGCACACCGGAATCCACCGCTTCGAGCTCCAGGCAGGCCAGCCCGTACGCGGTGGCCGAGGTGCCCGCGCATCCGTAGCCCTCGAGATGCATGCCCAGCAGCCCGAGCTTGCCGAGTTCCGGCGCCAGCTCCCGCACCGGGAACGTCCCCGCCTCGAACCATTCCGCGATATGCGGCCGCAACCGCTCGGCCGCGAAATCCCGCACGGTAGCGCGGATCTGCCGCTCCTCGTCGTCCAGCAGCGAATCGATAGCGAAGAGTTCGTCAACGGTCACCATGCGCCCCACCCTAGAACCGCCGAGCCCCCCTCACAATCCCGCCCCACCCCGGTTCCCACCTGCGAATAAGCCGCTCCCCGAGACACCTTCCGGCGCACCCTCGAGACACTCTCCGCCGCACCCGCCGCCCACCGGCCCCGCCTGCGGGAGACACGGCGGAGCGCCGATACGAGACATTCCGGCGGGTTCGCCCGTGTCTGCGCCGGAAATCAGGCCGTTTGCCTGTTTAGTCCGCTCGCGATCTGATAGAACCCGCCCCGGAGCGGGCGCGAATTCTGCGCGACCTAGGCTGGGGCCATGAGTGATCAGCTGGGTTTCTCCACGCGGGCCGTGCATGCCGGGTTCGATCCGGACCCCCAGACCGGTGCGGTGAACGTGCCGATCTATGCCAGCTCGACCTTCGCCCAGGACGGCGTGGGCGGGATGCGCGGCGGGTACGAGTACGCGCGCACCGGTAATCCGACGCGGACGGCGCTCGAAGCCAATCTGGCGGCGCTGGAGTCGGGCACCTACGGGCGGGCGTTCGCGTCCGGGATGGCGGCCACCGACTGTGCGCTGCGGGCGAACCTGCGGCCCGGCGATCACCTGGTCATTCCGAACGATGCCTACGGCGGCACCTTCCGGTTGATCGACAAGGTGTTCACCCAGTGGGGGATCACCTACGACGTGGCCGCGGTGTCGGATCCGGACGCGGTGGCGGCGGTCATGAAGCCGAACACCAAGCTGGTCTGGATCGAGACGCCCACCAATCCGTTGCTGAACATCGGCGATATCGCCGCGCTGGCGGCGGTGGCGCACGCCGGCGGCGCGAAGCTGGTGGTGGACAACACCTTCGCCTCGCCGTACCTGCAGCAGCCGTTGCAGCTGGGCGCGGACATCGTGATCCACTCGACCACCAAGTACCTGGGCGGGCATTCCGACGTGGTCGGCGGCGCGCTCATCACCAACGATCAGGAGCTGGACGCCAAGTTCGCGTTCCTGCAGAACGGCGCGGGCGCGGTGCCCGGGCCGATGGACGCGTTCCTCACCATGCGCGGCATCAAGACCCTCGCGGTCCGCATGGATCGGCACTGCGACAACGCCGAGACCATCGCCGAGTTCCTGTCCAACCACCCGAAGATCGCCGAGGTCATCTACCCCGGCCTGCCCGAGCACCCGGGCCACACCGTCGCCCAGAAGCAGATGAAGCGCTTCGGCGGCATGATCTCGGTCCGCGTGCACGGCGGCAAGGAAGCGGCGCTCGACTTCTGCGCCCGCACCAAGATCTTCACCCTGGCCGAATCCCTCGGCGGCGTCGAATCCCTCATCGAGCACCCGGGCGCCATGACCCACGCCTCCACCGCGGGCTCCGCCCTCGAGGTCCCGGCCGACCTGGTCCGCCTCTCGGTCGGCATCGAAGACATCGGTGACCTGCTCGCCGACATCGAACAGGCACTGGCCTGATATGCCGAAAAACGCGGCGCTGCACCAGGGTTGGTGCAGCGCCGCGTTTTCGTTCGGATCGCGGCCACTGATTTCGCAAGGTCGGGGTAACTCCCCGGGGACGCCCAGAATCGGTTGTCTCCGGACCGCCGGCACGGATGCGAAAGTGTCTACGGCACTCTGCCGCCCGCTGAAGTCGCGGAGAGGCGGGCTAGCTGTGGTAGGGCTCAGCCGATACGAGGGTCACCTTCATGGTGCTGCCGTTGGGAAGGGTGTATTCGCGAGTCTCGCCGACCTTGGCATCGATCAGCGCGCCACCCAACGGGGAGTTGGGGGAGTAGGTCTCCAGGTCCGCGGACCCCAGGCCCTCTTCGCGGGTAGCGATGAGGAAGGTCTCGGTGTCGCTCTCGTCGCCGTCGTAGTACACCTTGACGACGGAGCCGGGCAGCGCGATCCCGGACTGCGACGGGGCCACGCCCACCTTGGCGTTGTTCAGCAGTTCCTGCAGCTGGCGAATGCGCGCCTCCTGCTGACCCTGCTCCTCACGCGCGGCGTGGTAGCCACCGTTCTCCTTGAGATCGCCTTCTTCACGACGCTCGTTGATTTCGGCCGCGATGACCGGACGGTTGGCGATGAGCGCGGCGAGTTCGCTCGTAAGCCTCTCGTGCGACTCCGGTGTCAGCCAGGTCACGTTCTCAGTCATCTCGATCACTCCCTAGTAGTTGTCCCCGGCAGGCCGGGATTCCCTGATCCCGACATACCCAGCCGGGGCCAGGCATGACGAGGTTGGACGGCCAGAGCGTTCCTGGGGGAGATACCCGAGCGCACCTGCCGCCAATGCAAGCAAACACGGCTCCGAACCCCGGAACCGTGTATCGCGTCATTCTAGCACGTTTTATAAAGGCGCAGGTAGAAGCGTCAAAGCGGGTCGCGGACCGGACTTTTCACCCGGCACGAAGATATGCGGGCACCTTGTCGTCGCAGGCGTAGATATTGGCCGCGCCGGCCCGCGCGGTGGTCTTCAACGTGGTGGTGAGCCGGACGGTTCCGCTGTCGGAGCCGGGCACCAGGACCTCGCGCCGGCCGACCTCGAGGCTGTCGGGGTCCATGGCGCGGATGTAGCAGACCACCGGTTGGCTCGGGTCCTTGCGCGTCACCTTGAAATCGACTTCCACGGTGGAATCGTCGAACACGGTGTAGCCCAGGCGTTCCGGCTCGATGTCCTTGGGTCCGTAAGTCTTGTACCCCATCCAGGCCACCCCGAGTCCGGCCAGGATGACCACCGCGCCCAGGGCGAACGGGAGCCAGCGGCGGGTCTTGCGCGGCGCAATCCCGTACCGGTCGGCCGGTCTTTCGGTCATGACGCGCACTCCCGGGGGGTAGGTCGGAACAAATAACGATCGGATGGAACTATAGGGAATAGAGATCGGACACGGCCTGGGACTCCGGCGGAAGCGATGAGATGAGCATTGTGATCGGTGAGGTGAACGAGAAGTGAGTGGTCTTCGCCTCATGGCGGTACACGCGCACCCCGACGACGAATCCAGCAAGGGCGCGGCGACGACCGCGCGCTATGCCGCCGAAGGCAACGAGGTGCTGGTCGTCACGCTGACCGGCGGCGAGCGCGGTGACATTCTCAATCCGGCCATGGACACCCCCGGCATCAAGGATCGCATCGCCGAGGTGCGGCGCGAGGAGATGGCGGCGGCGGCCGAGGCGCTCGGGGTCGAGCAGACCTGGCTGGGCTTCGTGGATTCCGGTCTGCCCGAAGGGGATCCGCTACCCCCGCTGCCCGAGGGCAGTTTCGCGCTGGTGCCCCTCGACGAGGCCACCGAAGCGCTGGTGAAAGTGGTGCGCGAGTTCAAGCCGCACGTCATCACCACCTACGACGAAATGGGCGGCTACCCGCACCCCGACCACATCATGTGCCACAAGGTGTCGGTGGCGGCCTACGAGGCCGCCGGCGATCCGGAGAAGTTCCCGGACGCGGGCGCGCCGTGGACGCCGTTGAAGCTGTACTACAACCACGGGTTCAGCCTGTCCCGCCTGGAGATCTTCGCCGACGAGTACGCGCGGCGCGGCGAACCGTTCCCCATGCAGGAGTGGATGGACCGGATGCGGAAATACGCCGCCGAGCGCGGCGATATCATGGGTCGGGTCACCACCCAGGTCGAATGCGCCAAGTACTTCCCGGCGCGCGATGACGCCCTGCGCGCGCACGCCACCCAGATCGACCCGAACGGCGCCTTCTTCGCCATCCCGACCGAGCTGCAGCAGAAGCTGTGGCCCACCGAGGAATTCGAGTTGGCCAAGACCCGGGTGCAGACCGCCATCCCCGAAACCGACCTGTTCGCGGGAATCGACGACGCCGACACCGAGGACCCCGACCGATGATCCTGACCCTGCTCGCCCAAGGAAATACGCCCACCGGACCCGAGTTCGGCAAGGCGTCACCCCTTGGACTCGTCATCGTCCTGATCCTGCTGGCCGGCACCGTGCTGCTCATCCGCAATATGAACAAGCACATCAAGGGCCTGCCCGCGACCTTCTCCCCGGAACACCCGGAGCCGGATCAGGAAGCCGACGAGGGCACCGAGCACGGCGTCGCCGCCCGCGAAGCGGAGCAGTCGAAGCCGGAGGCGTCGAACGGGAGCACCGCCTGAGGCGTCGGCGCAAAAGCAATACACGGCCCCGGTCCTGACGGACCGGGGCCGTGGTGTTTATGAGGGCCGCGCGATGCCGGTCCGCACGGATGGGTGGCGTGCACGGACGGGCCGCCTGCACAGACAGGGTGGCGTGCGCGGATGGGGTGGTGGCTCGTACTGGTGGCGGGGCGGCCCGCACCGATTGGCGTGGGCCGCCCCGCGTACTCGTCCCGATCGGGCCGGAGCCCCGGGTGAGTGACTTCGGTTGTCAGAAGGGCCAGTTCGCGTGCTTGCCCGCTTCGATGAGGGGGATCATCGTGAACGCGGCGTCGGACAGGCCGCCGAAGGCGTGGCGGTTGTGGGAGCCGGTGGGGGCGTGGCCGGGGCGGTAGCCCACCAGGTTCCAGGTGTAGAGCGGGACCGTGGCGGGCAGGGCCGTGTGCACGTTGTGGCCGGTGGCCTGTTCATCGGTGAGGATGACCACGCGGTCGTGGTTCGCGAAGTGCTTGCGTACCGCGCCCGCGGTGTCGGTGCCGCCGTTGATGAAGTAGCCGTCGGACTTCCAGCGTTCGACCGCGCGCAGTACCGGTTCCCCGGCCCGGGTGGGGAAGGGGATGGTGTGCGGGCCGATGCCGCCGTCCGAGCCCCAGGCGCCCGAGTAGGACACCACGTCGGCGTGTGCGCAGCGCGAGGCGAGGGCGAGGCCGAACAGGGCTGCCGCGTCCCAGTAGCGCAGGGTGCCGTCCTTGGCGAAGTTCGCCGTCATCGAACCGGAGGTGTCGATCAGCACCAGGGTGCGACCGGGCAGCACCGGGATCGAGGTCAGCGAATGGTTCAGCGCCTGCTCCAGGGCGTGACCCCAGCGCAGGGACGGGGCCGCGCGGTAGGCGGACAGGAAGCGCATGGGCAGCTGGCGCGAGGCCCGCACCTGCTCCGGATCCGCCAGCCGCGCGGCGACTTCCGCCGCCACCGCATCCGAGACCCCCGCCAGGTCGAAATTGCGGAGGTTCCGCAGCAGCGCCGTGTAACCCATGGCCGGGATCAGGGCTTCCCACACGGCGGCGTCCATCGGGCCCTGCAGCCAGCCGCCGACCGCCTCCCACGTCATGCCCGCGGAACGCAGTGTGGTGCGGGCGGTTTCGGCATCCTCGAAGAGCGCGCGCCGCTGTTCGACGGGAGTCGCGAGCAGTCCCGCCCGGGCCCGCAGCACCCGCAGCTCCTCCGGAATAGGATTGTCCCGATTGTGCCGGCGATCGATGGCATGCGCGAAAAGCGCTCCCTGCCAAGGCTTGTCGGCCGCCGCGGCGGGATGCGTCAGCTCCAGCACGTCACCGAACCGGAAGCTGTGCGCGTCGCCGTCCCACTTGGCCAGCGCGCGTTCCCCGTACAGCCGCCGCACCGCATCGCCGATACCGCGCTTGACCGGCTTGGGCAGCGCCCGCCCGTAGACGGCGTGCCAGTAGGCGATGAGCTCGCCCGGTTCGTCGGCGCGCAGCAGCACGGAATCGATGACCTGGCGCGACATTCCGGGGGCACCAGCATCCAGCCGTGTCTTGGTGAACTCGGCCGCGCCGACCAGGGCGGCGGTGCGCATGGCGGCGTCGGCGCGCAGCCAGCGCAGGAAGCGCGCGGTCCATTCGGGATCGGCGACAGTGGCCTCGCGGACCAGTGCGGCGTAGCGCTGGTCCCGCGCGCCGGCGGCTTCGTAGAAAGTGTTCTCTCCCACCAGGTTCGATACCGCGAGCAGGAACAGATCACCCTGCACCGTGCGCCGGTAGCCGGGCGCGCCCTCGTGGGTGCGCGCGGACGGCAGCTGCTCGCCGCGGATGGGCGAGGTGGCGGTGGCGGTGGGCGGCGCGATCAGGCCGCGCAGGCGTGCGATATTGAACTTGGCCATGGGATTTCCCCTGATTCGTGCGGGGTGGCAGGGGTGTGACCGGCCCGAGAACAAAGCGACGACGGTACCGTTGAGCTACCACTACACCACCGCACGCGGTGACACGCGTACGGGCCGGAATCGAACCGACGCCGCCTGAACCCGAATCAGATGTGAAGTAACCGTTGTCTGCGCACCGGGCCGGTGCACACCATGCCCCCGAGATAATTGTGGCGACAGTGGAAATACCGCTCCCGAAGCGAGCCGTCGCCCCATGAGTGGAGCGACCAGGAATTGAACCCGAAGTAACTGTCACCGGCGCACCGGGTGCGAAAAGAAAAGTACGCCCGGCCGATTCACCGCCGCAACCGAATTACGCCCCCGGAAATGTCCTGGTGTGCGGCCGGGCGCTGTGTGAGGCTGGAACGGTGACCGATCGACTGGATTCCGAGATCGCCGGAGAATTCCTGCTCACCGCGCGCTCGCTGGCCGAGTATCGGGCCATGTTCGCGCTCGGTGCGGACGAGCTGCGCGGCCGGATTCTCGACTGCCCGGGCGGTGCGGCCAGTTTCGCTTGCGAGGCAGTGGAATTCGGGGCCGAGGTGATCGCCGTGGACCCGTGCTACGCGCAGCCGGCCGGGGAATTGCGGGAGATCGCGCTGGCCGATACCGATCGCGGAAATGCCTGGTCCGCCGCGCACACCGGTCTGTACAGCTGGGATTGGTACGGCGGCGATCCGGCCGTGCACCGCCGTATGCGGCACGATGCGGTGCGCCGGTTCACCGCCGACCTGAGCGAACATCCGGGTCGCTACATCGCCGCCGCGCTGCCCGCATTACCCTTCTCCGACAACACCTTCGACCTGGTCCTGTCCTCGCATCTGCTCTTCACCTACGCGGACAGGTTGAACGCGGACTTCCATCTCGCCGCGCTGCTCGAACTGGCGCGGGTGAGCCGGGGCGAAGTGCGGCTGTACCCGCTGCTGGACCATTCCGGGGAGGACCTCGCCGAGTTGGTGGCCTGGGTGCGGGCGGAATTGCGCGCCCGCGGCGTCGGCAGCGCGCTGCGACCGACCGTCGCCTACGAATTCCAGCGCGGGGCGGATCGGCAGCTGGTGCTGAATCCTCAACCCAGCGTGGGCGTTTCGTAGAGCGAGAAACCGCCCTTGCCGTCGGTGTCCACGCCGAGGAACCTTCCGGCCCGGAACGGATTGTGGGCCAGGAATCGCACCACCAGATTGTCGGGATCGATGATGTCCAGCGCCGCCCCGTATTCCCCGCGGTCGTAGACCTCGCCGCGCGTGCATTCCAATTCGTCGGCGAGGGCGGCCAGCGCGTGCAGATCGTCCACGGAATCGACCTCCAGCGCGAATACGTCGAATCCGCCCAGATCGGGCTTGCCCACGCAGTATTCGCGTTCCCGCAGCGCGATGCCGAATCCGGAGGGATGCATGAGCTGAGCGCCGCGCAGCACACCCTGTTCCCGGAATTCGCCGGCCAATTCCAGCCCGAGCAGATCGCAATACCAGGCGACGCTGCGCGCCAGATCGCTCACCGGCAGTTTGACATGGCGGATACGGGCGAACCCGGGCATGGTGCCTCCTGTGTCGGGATCGGGTGCGGCGGCGTGCGTGAGCCTTCTGCAGGATGCCACCTCCCGGCGTTTCCGTCAGCGGTGACGTGCGATGACGTCCGAATTCGTTCGGGGGCATGATAGGCGGATGCTTTCCACCGACCAGCTCGCGCAGGCGGACCGCGTGCCCGCCGTGATCGTCACCCCGCTCGGCACCGTCGAGTTCACCGTCGCACTGGGTTCGGACACGCTGTCGCAGGTGCCGGATACCGTGTGGCGCTTGCCGAACGGCGCCCGCCTGCACCGCTGGCGCACCCGCGCCGCCACGGTCGATCTGCTGCTGGGCAGTATCGACGTGCCCGCCCCGGAGAGCGGTGAGCGCATCCCGACCTGGGCCGCCATCTGGCAGGTGGTGGCGGACGCCCCGGTGCCGGGCCTGACCGTGGCGGCGGAACTGACGGACCGGCCCGCCGGAGCGGACGGCGGCGGCGACCCCGGCGAATGGCTGGCGGCGGTCAGCCTCGAGGACGAGAACTTCGTCGTCTCGATCGGCGGCCCCGACACCGAACTGCTGGCCATGCAGGCCGCCGACGGCCGCCTGCTGCCCGCCGACTGGGCGGACGTGCTGCCCCCAGACGGCGACGACAGCGCCTCCGAATACGGTGTCCGCTACACGAATCCGGCTCGCCTCGCCTGGCACCTGCCCGGCCTGGCGGTAGGTGAAGCGCTCCGCCTGTGCGTCGCCACCGCCTGGTGCTCCCGCGCGGGCGACCCCTCCGCCGCCTGGTACGCCGTCGACGTGCCCCTAGACACGGCGTTCTACCACCTGGCCACGAACCCGGCCTGAGCGAGCGCGGTCCGAATTACATCAAATTCATTTGATGCATTGGGTGCTAGGCTGGGTGCATGGCGTCCACCCGGCACGAGCTCCCGCCGTTCGTCCAACTCGCCGCACATCCGGTGCGGTGGCGGCTGCTGACGGCATTGTCGAGCGGCGACCAGCGTGTGCGCGAACTGGTGGCGCTGGTGGGCGAGCCGCAGAATCTGGTGTCCTACCACCTGCGCCTGCTGCGTGACGGCGGCCTGGTCACCACGACCCGCAGCAGTCACGACGGACGGGACAGCTACTACCACCTGGATCTGGATCGCAGCGCCGAACTGCTCGGGGGTGCGGGGGCGGCGCTGCATCCGGGACTCCGGATGACGCCCGCCGCAACGGAATTCGAGACCGCGGCGCCGCCGGTGGTCTTGTTCGTGTGCACCGGCAACAGCGCCCGCTCCGTGATCGCGGAGGCGCTCTTGCGCCGGCACACCGGCGGGCGGCTCGAAGTGTTCAGTGCCGGAACGGATCCGAAGCCGGCCCTGCACCCCGATACCGTGCGGGTGCTGCGCGCGGAGTTCGATATCGACCTCGCCGGTCGATGTCCCCGCCACCTCGACAGCCTCGCCGGGCAGCGGTTCGATCTGGTGATCACGCTGTGCGACAAGGCCCGTGAACGCTGTCCCGAATTCGGCGGCGACGTCCGCCGGATCCACTGGAGCATTCGCGATCCGGCGGCCCCGAGCGCCGCGAACACCGGCGGCTACCCCGGATTCCGGGCCACAGCCGCCGAGATCGACAGCCGGATCCGGTATCTGCTGCCGACCCTGAATCTTCTCGACTCCACGAACAGGAGAGTCCGATGACAACCTCCACCGAATACGCCGGCGTCCGCTACCTCGTCGACGACGTACAGGCCGCCGTCGACTTCTACACCACCCGGCTCGGCTTCACCCTGCACACCAGCGCCGCGCCCGCCTTCGCGGACGTGGTGCGCGGGCCGCTGCGGCTGCTGCTGTCCGGTCCGGCGAGCTCCGGCGCGCGGGCGACCCCGGCCGATGCCGCCGAACCGGGCGGCAATCGCATCCATCTCATCGTCGACGACCTCGATGCCGAGATCGAACGGCTGCGTGCGACCGACGTGGAATTCCGCAGCGATCCGATCAGCGGCCCCGGTGGACAGCAGATCCTGATCGCCGATCCGGCGGGCAACCTGATCGAACTGTTCCAGCCCGCCGACCGCGCGACCCGGCCCTGATCCGGGCGCTGTCGGCTTTCGCCGCCAAGTCCTTGCCACTTCCGGCCGCGCCCCCGGCGGGCCCGTAGGCTCGATCCCCGATGAGCGAGATCGAACTACACGGGCACGCGGACGACGGCTATGGCAAGGTCGCCGACGCTTTCCGGCGCAACTTCACCCACCGTGGCGAGATCGGCGCGGCGGTCGCGCTGTACGACGGCGACCGCGCGGTGGTCGACCTGTGGGCCGGATACCGGGATCGGCGGCGGCGACTGGAGTGGGAGCGGGACACCATCGTGCCGGTCTACTCCTGCACCAAAGGCGTCGCCGCGCTCGTCGTCGCGGCTCTGGTGTCGGCCGGACACCTGGATTACGACCAGCCGGTGGCGCGCTATTGGCCGGAATTCGCCGCGCACGGCAAGGACGCGGTCACGGTGCGTGAACTGATCGATCATCGCGCCGCGTTGCACGCGCTGAGCGGTCCGCCACTGACCGTCGCCGATCTGGCCGATCTGGATCGTGTCGCGGAGGTGCTGGCCGCGCAACGTCCCGCCTGGGCGCCCGGGCTTCGGCAGGGTTACCACACCATCTCGTTCGGGCTGTATGTCAACGAACTGGTCCGCCGGGCCGACCCGGGCGGGCGCAGCATCGGACAGGTGCTGGCCGAGGACATCGCCGCGCCGCTCGATCTCGACTTCAGCATCGGTTCGGCCGATCCCCGGCGGCTGGACCGCTTGGCGAAGCTGGTTCGCACCGGCGGCCTGGCGATCCGCTACGAGCGAGATCCGGCCTGGCAGTTGGGGATCGAGCTGCTGGTGCGCCGCGGCGACTTCTACCGCAGCACCATCAGCCCCGACCTCGGCATGCCCGAACACTTCGATCGGCCCGAGCTGCTCGCGGTGGAAGTCTGCGGCAGCAATGGCATCGGCAATGCCCGCTCCCTGGCTCGCGTCTACGGCGCGGCGGTCGGCGGATCCCCGAAACTGCCTGTCGGCGAGGCGATCCTGCGGCATCTGGCCGAGCCCGGCCTGGCCGCCGAATCCGACGCGGTGCTCCGGGTGCCCACCCGCTATCACGCCGGTTTCCGCCGCTCCTGCGACCGCTTCGCCTTCGGTTCCCCCGACCATCGCGCCTACGGCACCCCGGGACTCGGCGGTGCGCTCGGTTTCGCCGATCCCGCCACCGGTTTCGGCTTCGGTTACACGCCGAACCGCCTGGGCCTCACCATCAACGGCGATGTGCGCTGCCGCGCCCTGATGGCCGCCGCCTTCTCCTGACCCGGTGTCCCCCCGCGTTCGAGGTGCAGATCGTGTCCAGTACGAACAGCGGTTCATCGCGGCGATTGTTTCGTGTGTCCAGTCCTGTCCCGATCTTCGATGGATAGGCTCGCGAGATGAGTTGCAGCACAGCCTTTGTCCTGCGCGATGCCGACGGTCGTTGCCTGCTGATGGGGCAGAAGCAGAGCTGGTGGGACCTCACGCGCGCCGAGCACCTGGCCGAGGCGCTGACGACCATTCGGCAGGTGGGCGTGCCCGCGGAACGGGCGAGCTCCGACTTCTTGGGCCGATATCACTGCAACGGATTCGCGCTGGATCTGCTCGAAAAGCGTTGCTATCTCTATGTTTGCGGTGAGGGCCAGGGCGCGACGTATTTCGACAGCTACGCGGCTCGTTTCGGGGCACAGCCACTGTGGGCCGGATGGGAGGTCCGCTACGCCTGGGGCGGGCACGAAGAGCTCGCGCTGACCATACCGCAGGCTGCCGGGGCCGTGAGTCCGGATCTCCGTCCGCCGGCAGCGAGTTCGTCCACACCGTTCTTTTCCCGCGACGAGTGGTTCATCGATTGGGACCCGGTACGGCGGGAAATCACGGTGCGCGAGAGCGAATGGTCCGCCGATTGGCAGGACTCGCCCTGTGCGGTCGTCAGCATGATCGGCACAGGCAATGCCGTGCTGGATTATCGGCTGGAGGACGCCTACGTGCTGGACTGGCTTGCGGAGGAAGGGGCTTCAGGGGTCTCGGTGTTGGATCGGGAAGCCCCGCCGCGCCGGCCACCAGGTGCTGATCGAGCGCGAGCAGTTGCTCGCGAGCTATTGGTGGGACGAGGCGCTGGTCAGTCATCGTGAAGAGGCTTGCCGCTCGGCCGCGCTGTCTCCGGCGATGTTTCAGTTCTGCCGAGTGATCGCAGCGCCGTGAGCGGATTCCAAGGCCCGGGGCGGCCACGGGTGAACGGGTAGCAGGCGAAGCCGATCAGCATGGCGCTGAAATGGCCGAGCGAGGTGAAGGTGCGTTCGGAGATGAGCGGGGCGGTGTAAACGATTGCCACGCCGAGGATGTACAGCAGGCGCCAGGGGAGGGCGATGCGGTAGGCGAGGACCGCGACGATGCCGGCGAGGGCGTAACTGACGCCTACGTCGAGGGTGAAAACGGCGTCGGGGGAGGCGTTTCCGTGACGGATGGCCCAGTAGAGGGCGCCTTCGCTGAGGTAGGTGGCGCCGACGTGGGCGAGAACGAGGACGGCCAGCCAGCGGAGAGTGCCCAGCCAGCGTTCGGCCTGGGCGTGAAAGATGGTGTACAGCACGGCGTATGGGACCCAGCGGCTGCCGTCGATCCAGAAGGCGCTGCTGATGAGAACATGGATCGGGTCCTCGGCCAGGTGGTGCAGGTTGGTGGAACGGTTGCCCAGCAGTTCACGGGCGGCTTCGGGGGAGAGCCGGTGCACGACCATCGTGCTCATCAGGAGGATGGCCAGCCAGATGTAGGTGCCGGGGGCGCTGCGAACGTAGGACCAGATGGCGCGCGGCACGGAGCGGAGCCGGTTGCCGTCGGGTTGCCTATGGGTCATTAGTTCAGTCTCGCGTATCGCCCTGCGCGGGTGGGTGATCAGCGCGTCCGTGTCGGCAGGTTAAGCGAGATCACGAGTAGCGATCCGGTTGCGAACTCCCGGGTAGGCGGGGTGCGGCGGGATAATCAGGGTTCCGTCGAACCGCTCGAATACAAGGGGGGTGGGATCGATGTCCCGCACTCTTCCCATTCTTGGCGATGCGTGGCCGTTGTTGCGGGATCCGGTCGGTTTTCTGGCCGGGCTGCCCGCACGCGGCGATCTGGTGTGGTTGCGGTTGGGGCCGATGCCGATGGTCATGCTCTGCGATCCGGAGCTCACCTATCGGGTCCTCAAGGACGACCGCACCTTCGACAAAGGAGGTCCGTTCTTCGACAAGCTGTCCGACCTGTTCGGGGACGGGGTGGGCACCTGCCCGCAGTCCAAACACCGGCGGCTGCGGCGGCTGGTGCAGCCCGCGTTCCGGCCCGGGCAGATGCTGCGCTATCAGGAGGTGATGCGGGACGAAGCCACGCGCATGGCCGAATCGTGGAGTGCGGGCGAGGATTTCGACGTCTGCAAGACCACCATGGCCTACACCGGTCGGATAGCGTTCCGGACGCTGTTCTCCGCGTCGCTGACCGAGGAACTATTGGACGGGGCGCTGGCCGACCTGGACGATTTCGTGGCCGCGGTGCCCCGGCGCATGCTCACCCCGGATTGGCTGGCCCGGCTCCCACTGCCCAGCAACCGCAAGTGGCGGAACACCATCGCGGGTTTGCGCGACGCCATGGACAAGATCATCGAAGAGCGCCGGCGGCAGGGCACCACCGAGGAATCGGACCTGCTGGCCAGCATGATCCTCGCGCACGACGACGAGGACGGCTGGCTCACCGACGACGAACTCACCGATCAGGCAGTCACTTTCGTGGCCACCGGCACCGAGACCAGCGCCACCACGCTGGCCTGGGCCATGTATCTGCTGGCGGTGCATCCGAAGATCCAGCGGCAACTTCGCGAGGTGGTCGCGGCGTCCGAGCACCCCTCCTTGACCGATACCGCCGACGAGGCGGCGGCGCTGTGCCATCGCATCGTGCAGGAATCGCTGCGCATGTACACCCCGCCGTGGATTCTCACCCGGGTCACCACCGTCGACACCATGCTGGGCGAGCATCACATCCCGGCCGGCACCGCGGTCGCCTACAGCGCGTACGTCCAACATCGAAACCCGGACATCTACCCTAATCCGGACACTTTCGATCCGGAGCGCTGGAACCCGCAAACAGCCCAGGCGCCATGCACTTTCATCCCGTTCGGCGAGGGCCCGCGGGTGTGCATCGGCTCCCGCTTCGCGATGCTCGAGCTCACCGCGGCCCTGCAGGCCGTCGCGGCGCGCTGGGAACTGAGCACGATCACCGATCGCCCGCTGCGCCCGCGCATCGGCACCACCGTCGCACCCCACGGGCTGCGATTACGCGTCACCACGTGATACCAACCCGTTCCGTTCGCTGTGCCGATGACGGTATCGTCGTGAGAACAATCCACGCTCCGGAGCGATCTGGAATAGCCTTCCATCGTGATCGCCCGGACCGTGGGCACGGCCCCGCGCGATCACCGACCGCTGGTGCACCGAAAGGTATGGGTGACAGGTGAATATCAACGCCATGCGCGCACGGCAATCTCGGCCGAGCGTCGCTCGTACGTACAGCTATATTCTCGGCGGCCGGGACAATTACGGAGCCGACAAGGATCTCGGCGACTCCTTCAAACAGGACCTGCCCGGTTCCGAACAGCTGGCGATCACGAACCGAGCGGCGGTGCTCCGGGCAGTGCGCATCATGGCCCAGTCCGGTGTGCGGCAGCTGATCGATATGGGCTGCGGGCTCCCCGCCGAACCGAACGTGCATGATGTCGCCCGGCAGTATCAGCCCGAGGCCCGCATCGTGTACATCGACAACGATCCGTTCGTGGCCCCGCACGGTCGCGCCCTGCTCGCCATCGACGACCGCATCGCCATGCTCGAGGCCGATGTGCGCCGCCCGCAGCAGATTCTCGCGCAGCCGGATGTGGAGCGGCTGATCGACTTCGACCAACCGGTCGGGCTGTTGTTCAGCGCGGTGCTCAGCTTCGTCGAGAACGACGAGGACCCGGCCGGCGTGGTCCGTTTCTGGGCCGACCGCCTCGCTCCGGGCAGCTTCGTCTACATCTCCCACTTCCGGCCCGGCCAGACCCGCGAGGCCGCCGCCACCGAAGGCAAGATCCGCGAGGCCTTCGGCGGCCGCTTCCGCTCCGACGCGGAAATCCTTTCCTTCTTCGGCGGCCTCGACCTGGTCGACGAAGGTCTGCTGCCCTGCCGGCAATGGCATATGGACGCCGATATGCCCACCACCGCGGAGAAGGAACTCACCAGCTGGGAGGAGCTCATCGTCGCGGCGATGGCTCGCAAATCCTGATCAGGCGCTGAAGCCGGTGCGCCAGGAAGCGTGCATCGGCTTCCAGCCCAAGGCGCGAGCGCGGGCATTGCTCGCGCCGCGCTCCCATGCCGCACCGCCCGGCACCGCTTCGGGGATCGGCGCGCCGAACGCGGCGGCCAGCACGGGCACCCATTCGCTCGCGGGCGCGGGTTCGTCGTCGACGATATTGACGGGCCCGTTCGGCCAGTGCAGCGCCGCGACCGCGGCCCGTGCGGCATCCTGCACGTGCAGGAACGAGCGGATCCCGGAATTGGCGGGTAGTCCGGCGAGTCCTGCGGCGGCCGGATCGCTGTTGTCGCCGCGCAATACCCGATCGGCCACTCCGCCCCGGCGGTACCAGGTCCCGGGGCCGTAGAACATGCCGTAGCGCAGCACCACGTGCTGCGGCATCTCGGCGACGGTCTCCTCCAGCTGCCGGATCCCCTCGACCGAGATCGAACGAGGTTCCGGCGCTTGCAGATCGAGCGGGGTCGATTCCGTGGCCGGACCCGTGCCCGGCTCGTACGCCCACGAAATCGACTGTGCCACCATGCGTTCCACCCCGGCGCGGCGGGCCGCGTCGACCAGATGGCGAGTGCCGACCCGGCGGATGCGCGCATTGTCGACCGGTGAGCCGCCGCCCAGCGCGGTCAGCTGGTGGATGATCGCATCGGGCGCGGCCGTGGCGACAGCGCGTTCCACCGCTGCCGCGTCGAACACGTCCAGGAGCACGCTCTCGGCGCCCAGCGCCCGTACCCGCTCGGCTCCGCTGGTCCGGGAGGAGGTTCCGACCACCTCGTGCCCGGCCGCCAGCAGCTCCGGAATCAGGAATCCGCCGATCGCGCCGCTGGCTCCTGCCACGAAAACCCGCATACCGCCCTCACTTTCGCACCGATCCGGTTCGGTCGTCGGAACTTCGCGGCGATGCCGGGCACCGGTCCTTCGATCAGTGCGTGCGCGGAGTTCCCCGGCCGATCCTGAAAGTACCCGACGGTCGGTTGCACACCGGCCGCCTGGGCTACCTGCGCTGGTTACCACGGCGCAACGCGGGTTCGGCGTCGAACACTCCCGGCATGTATTGCGGTCCGATCGGCATTACCGCGAGCCGAGTACGCCGATCGACTCGAGCAGTCCCTGCCAGCTCATCCGGTCGTTCTCGCTGTCGCCGTGCGGGATTCGGAAACCGTGCGAGTAGAGGGCGACTTCGGTGAGATCCCAGCGCAGGCGGTAGAAGTCGAGCAGTTCGGGGAGTAGCGGGTGGCCGGTGCGTTCCGTGTAGTGCTGTAGGGCGGTCGGATCGGACAGATCCCAGAGATCGCGTTCGGGTGGGGCGATGCGGGCGGATTCCCAGTCGATGAGAACGTAACCCGCGGGGGTGCGCATGGTGTTGGCGGCGTGCGGTTCGCCATGGGTGAGGACGGCGCGTTCGGGATGCGATCGCGCGATCGTCGCCAGCGTGTCGTAGCGGGCCAGCGCAGCCCGGAGTTGTTCTCCGTGCTCGGCGACGAGCTGCCCGGCGCGCAGGGTATAGGGGCCGGTGATTTCGGTTGGGGCGCTGGGCTTGTCGATTGCTCGTTCGAGTTCTGCGCGGCGGTCGATCTCGAATGTGTCGAGCGGTGCGGCCGACCATAGCGCGGGGGCCGCGGTGTGCAGCGCGATGAGCATATCCAGCACGGCGTCCGAATGATCGTCGTCCTGATACTCCCCGAAGGCGAAGCTCTCGCCCTTCAAGTGCGGATAGAGCGAGACCGCGTACCCGGCGCCCAGCGCGGCCGTCGCACGACCGCCGAGCGTCGGCGCCGGCGCTATCACGAACTCGAACCCGCTGTCCCGCAACCGGAGTGCGGTGCCGAGCGCCGGCTCCAGCGTCGAGCGCGCCTCGTCCACGGTGACGAACCAGTGCTCGCCACGGTCGTCGAACAGATCCCAATGATGGCTGCCGAACCCCACCGGCCGGTATTCGAGGCTCCGCACCGCGAGACCCCAGCCCGCGCGCAGCACCGCCTCCAGATCGTCCTCGCGAAAACCCTCCGGTGGATTGAGCACGATTCCGACACTAGCGGTCGATCGGGATGTGCAGCGGTGCGGCTGGATGCACCCGTGACGGTGAACAGCCGCGCCCGTTCGCGACTACCCGTCATGAGCAAGCCGGCCGCAGCTGATTCTCGCGTTCGACGCGTGCCCGGATCGCCGCGACCGAGTACCGGTCACGGCGGTGCCGGGCCGTGCTGGGGTGCCGGACCGCGTGCTGCCGTGCGGCAAAAGCCGCGCTGAGCACGGAAACAACGGTGAGTAAACAGATTTCGATGAACATGCCGGGCCTCTCGCTGCTGTCCGAGCGGTTACCGCTGCGGCCGGGATGACTCGGGCGGAACGCCCAGATATTCGCGAGCACTGATCCGCCGCGGACACGGCGGTTCGCAGCTCTCGTGCAATGCCAGAATGCCACCGGCGCGTTCGCGGGTGATCGGCACGATCCGCCCATTGCCGCAATGGTCGTCGACCCACGAGACCGGATCGGTGGCGGTCATGGCAGATCCACCTCGATTCCCGCCGAGCGGCAGGCGAATTCCTGAAGCGCGGTCCGCGCCCGCTGCCGCACCCGGCAGGCAGTGCGTTCGCAGTAGCGATGCACCCGCCAGGCCAGCAGCGCGTGCTCCCGGATCAACGGCCCGGGATCCGTCTCGCAATCAAGCAGATTCATGGCGATCCTCCCCGTCAATGCGAGTGGGACGCGCCCGGCGGGAGTGCCGGAGTGGGTGCGCTCTCCGCCGGACGCGCATTCAGGGAACGCCTCGGGATGGGAGCGGTGTATGCCAAAGCGGTTACTCCGGATCGGTTTCGGCGAATACCCTGCACAGCCCCCGTATCCGGTGGGATCCTTGCACCGAAGCGGTGAAGTAGCAGTGTCCGAAGTGGGGTGTACGTGACCACTCGAAGCGGAGGACGTAACCATGCCTGATGTGGGGGTCGGCTCGACGGTGCCGCTGCGGCAGCTCGGGCGGCTGATGCTCGAATGGAGAAACCGGTCCGGTTTGAGCCAAGTGCATGCGGCGGAGCTACTCGAAATGGGTGCCACCAGTCTCGCGCGCATCGAGAAGGCGGAAATCACGCGGGTCAGGACCGGCGTCATCAAGGAAGCCTGCGAAATCTACGGGGTGCCAGCCGATACGGCGGAAGGCATGGTGCGGCTCGCGCAGCAGGCCAAGGTGAAGAACTGGTGGCACTCGTACTCCGACCTCATGCCGAAGCATCTTGATGTGTATGTCGGGCTGGAAGCGGCCGCTACCGAATGCGTCACCTACCAGCCGGAGCTGATCCCCGGCCTGCTCCAGACGGAAGGCTACGATCGCGCACTACTCAGCGCGAGATGGCCGAATGAGACTGCGAGTGAACGCGATCGGCGGGCGCGGATCAAGCAGCATCGACAGGTGGCGATTACGCGCAAGTACCGGCCGCTCGAGCTCGATGTTGTCATCGGACAGGGGGCCCTGCATCGTCCGGTCGGTAAGCCCGTAGTAATGGCAGCACAACTGCGGCATCTCGCGGATTCTTCTACACGCGAGAATGTTTCGCTTCGCGTGCTGCCGTTCGAGGCGGGCTTCCCAGGCGGGGTATCGATGCTGCCATTCGTGATTCTCGACTTCGGAGTCCCGCCCCGTGGCGAGCCCACAGAGCCGCCTGTCGTCTATCTGGAGGGGACAGTCGGCAGTATGTACCTTGAGGATCAGGACGACGTGCAGGTTTACAAGTCTGCCCACCGCAGACTGCGCGAGGCTGCGCTGGACGAGGTCGATTCGCGAAAACTATTGAGACGGATAGCGAAGGAGTACGCAGAGTGAAGGTCAACATGGAGAACGCAGAATGGTTCAAGAGCAGCTACAGCCAGGCCGGCGGTGAATGCGTCGAGGTCGCGTTCCTCGGCGACGTGGTCGGGGTGCGGGATTCGAAGGATGCCGGGGGCCCGGCGCTGATGTTCACGCCCGCGGCTTGGGATGTGTTCACCGACGGCGTCAGCAGTGGTGCTTTCGATCGTGAGTGATGTGATCGACTTCATGGGGCCCGTGGCCGCCGGCACCGGCCTCGCCACCCTCATCGCCTCCGGCAGCGCCGCACTCGGCGCGGGCAGCGCGGTCTCCCCGGTGGCCGGCGAAACCACCGGCGACACCGTCGAATACGAACCCCTCGCCCTCGGCCCCTCGAACTGACAGCGCCGTGCGCGACCCGCTCGCCCGGGCCGGTCCCGCCCGGCCGCATCGTGCCCGCTGCGAGTTACCAGGATTCGATCAGTGGGGCATCGTGCTGCCGCCCTTGCCATTCCGCGTTGATCCGAGCCAGCCGGGCCGGGGCGGCGATGCTGCGGATGGCCGCGATCTTCTCCCCGCGAACTTCCAGGATCGCCACGCCGACGACTTGGTCGCCGAGGGTGCCGACCATGGCCGGGCATCCGTTGACCATGGCTGCATGCAGGGTGGGCGAGCCACCCACCAGATCGCGTTTGGCGGCAGTGGGTTTGAAGCCGGAGCGGATCGCGGTGGCGAGCCGAGCGGGGTTCGTGTAGCTGATCACGCGCTTGGCCAGGCCGCCGAGGCCGTCCGAGGTACCGACCGCGTCCACGGTCAGCAATGCCACCAGCTGGTCCGTGCGGCCCGAGGCGGCGGCATCGACGAAGGCCTGGACGATGCGGCGGGCGTCGGCGGGAGCGATGCCGGTGTCGCCGGCGATGGGCGTGATGCGCCGGCGAGCCCGATGGGTGTGCTGCTGGCTCGCCGATTCGGTGATGTCGAGCATCCGCGCGATTTCGGCGTGACCGTACGAAAAAGCTTCGCGCAGTACATAAACGGCGCGTTCGATGGGCGACAACTGCTCCATGAGCAGCAGCACCGCCAAGGTCACCGATTCGCGCTGCACGACGGTGTCGGCCGGGCCGAGCATCGGGTCGCCGCTCAGCAGCGGTTCGGGCAGCCACGCGCCGACCGCGCGTTCGTGCCGGGTGTGCGCCGAGCGGAGGCGGTCGATCGCCAGATTGGTGACGGTTTTGGTCAGCCAGGCTTCCGGCACCTCCACGTACCGGCGGTCGGTGGCCTGCCACCGCAGGAACGCGTCCTGCACCGTGTCCTCGGCATCGGCGGCCGAGCCGAGCATGCGGTAGGCGATCGCGGACAGCCGATCCCGGCTGGCCTCGAAACTCGCCACGGTGGCAGTGTCCATGAGCATCGACACTATCGGGCGACCAGTTCGGTTGAGGTTTCCCGAACCGCGCGGTAGTGGTGGCGCAGTTTGCCGAAATTGGGGCGGCCGACGGCCCAGCCGCTGAGTCCCACGATCGCCGACTTCACGCGCGCGGCCGGGCGACCGCAGACGGCTCCGCGCCTGGAACGCGCCTCACCGTCGACCAATTGCAGGATTCCGTCCCGGCGGCCGAGGCTGATGTGGTTGCCGACGTAGGGCAGCGCGGCCGCCGCGATCTCGCGGCCGGTCAGGTCGCCGATGATGGAGGCCGTCGCCTGCGTGCTGGTGAACCCGGCCGACGCACACGACATGGGCAGCTCCCGGCCGTTGTCGCCGATGACGAACGCGCTGTCGCCGGCCACGTAGATATCGGGGTGCGAGACCGAGCGCAGTTGCCGGTCGACGGTGATGCGGCCGTCGGCCGCCACCGCGAGCCCTGCCGCTGCGGCGATCGGATGCGCGGCGAACCCGGCGGTCCAGACCGTCGCATCGGAAGTGAAGACGGAGCCGTCGCCGGTGCTCACCGTGTGCTGCTCGACGCGCGTGACGGTCGTGTTCTCGTAGATCGCGATACCGAACCGGTCGAAGGCGCGCAGCAGGTGCCGGCGCGCCTTCGGGCCCAGCCAGCCGCCGAGTTCACCGCGGGTGACGAGGCTGACCTGCAGTCCCGGATGGGATTCGGCGATCTCGGTGGCGGCTTCGATGGCGGTCAGGTTGCCGCCGACCACCAGCACTTCCGCGCCCTCGCCCAGTTCGTCCAGGCGAGCGCGCAGGCGCAGCGCGGCCGGGCGCGACGCCACATGGAAGCCGAACTCCTCGACTCCCGGAACGCCGTGATCGGCGATGGTGCTGCCCAGGGCGTACAGGAGAGTGTCGTATTCGAGCTGGTCGATGCCGCCGTCCCCGGCGATCGTGACGTTGCGCCGGCCGGCGTCGACCTCGAGCACCCGCGCCACCCGCAGCTGGATCCCGGTGCCCGCGAACATCTCCGCCAACGGCCGGTGCCGCAGGTCGTACCCGGCCGCGAGCTGGTGCAGCCGCAACCGTTCGACGAAGTCCGGTTCGGCATTCACGACGGTGATCTCGAAGTCGTCGGCATGCAGCTGGCGCGCCAGGAATCCGGCGGAGACGGCCCCGGCGTATCCGGCGCCCAAAACGACGATGCGGTGCTTCATGATTCGCTCCTGTCTGGTTCGCGTGCCTCTTGAACGAGACAGGTCCCGACTTCCTGACAGGGCGGGCAGTGATCTGGATCACCTGGGGTCCGGGCCTGCGAACAGCGGTCGATACCATGTGCCCGCGCACCCAGTTGGAGACCGGAGGGCACACATGTCGGTTGTTCCGCGTGTTCTGATCGCGACCGTCGCGATGGGCTTGGTCACCGCCGCGCCGGTGTCGGCCGCGCCGATTCCGTCGGGCGGTCGGTATGTCGCCCTGGGTAGTTCGTACGCCGCGGGGCCCGGGCTCCCCGACACCATCGACGGCGGCTGTGCGCGCTCGGCCCGGAACTACCCGCATCAGGTCGCGGCGGCCGCCGGGCTGGATCTGGTCGATGTGACCTGCTCGGGCGCCACGACCGCGAACATTCTCGATACGCCGCAGTCCGCGGGTGATTCGCGGCCGCCGCAACTCGAGGCCGTCACCGCGGAGGCGCGGCTGGTGACGGTGACCATCGGCGGCAATGATCTGAACCTGGTCGGCTCGATCATCGCGGCGAGCGGTTGTGCCGCCGTGCTCGGCGGGGCGGGGCAGCTCTGCGAATCGCTCACGGGCGCAAAGCAACCCACCGCCGCCGATTACGACCGCGTGGAACGGGCGTTGATCGCCGTGGTCGACGCGGTGCATGTCCGAGCGCCGTCGGCCGAAGTGCTGCTCGTGCAGTACCTGCCCCCGGTCGCGCAGGACGCCGCCATATGCCCCGCCGCGCCGATGGATCGTGATCAGGCGGCTCGCGCGCGCTTGGTCTACGACAATCTCATCGCCCTCACCGCGCGGGCGGCCGAACGGACTGGCGCGCAGGCGATCTCCGTCTCCGATGCCGATCTGCACGGTCCGTGCGCCGGCGAACCGTGGGTGTCCGGTCTGCTTCCCGATACCGATACGGGTCCGGTCCAGCGGCTGAGCGGGTCGTACCACCCGAACCTGGTAGGCACGACCCGCGTCGCCGAACGGATTCTCGCGGGCATCGGCTAGCGTCGAACCTGCCTGCGCGCCCGGTATTCAGCCCTCGACCTGGTTTCGCGAAGCCCCCACCGGGGTAGCCTCTTCAGAGTCCTGAAGGGTGACCCGAACCGGGTCCGTCGGGTTCTAGGAGCGCCATCATGTTCACCGCGCTGCCATCGGTATGTGCCGCAATGATCGCCGCCGCCAACGCCGACTCCCTCCTGTCGCCCCCATCCCGCGATCGATTCGATCGCCCATCCGGCGACATCGGCGGGTCCTGCCTTGGGGGAGTGGATCTTTCGGGGGCCGGCGAGGCGGCGGGCGAGGGCGCACAGGGTTCGTAGCGGCCCAGCCGAGAGGCCGCGTCGTCGATTCCGTTCAGGCTGAGAGCTTTTCGACGATGGCCTCGGCCAGCGCCCCACCGGATGAATTCTGCTGACCGGTGATGAGGTTGCCGTCGGCGACGACGTGTACGGAGTAGGGCGCGCCCTCGTCGTAGATACCGCCGCGCTCGATCAGGCGGTCTTGTACGTACCACGGCACGAATTTGTATCCGAGCTTGGTCAGATTGTCCTCGGCGACCTTCTCCTCGGCGTCGGAGAATCCGGTGACCCGGCGCCCGGCGACCAGGTAGCTGCCGTCGGCCAGGGTGACGTTGGTCAGCGCCGAGGAGCCGTGGCAGACCGCGGAGACGATCTTGCCGTTGTCCCAGAGGCGGCGTGCGAATCGTTGCACATCAGGGTCGTCGGGGAAATCCCACATGGTTCCGGTACCGCCGGTGTAGAAGATCACGTCGTAGTCGTCGGGGTTCAGATCGGCGAGCTTGGCCGTCGAACCGAAAGCGGCGTTTTTGACCGGGTCGGCGAAGAAGTCGCGACTGACCTGGTCCTCCTTCTCGACGCTGACGTCGCTGTCCGGTTCGCTGAACGGGTCGAGCGGCGGGCGGCCGCCCTTGATGCTGGCCAGGGTGATGCCGTAGCCGGCCTTCTCGAAAACCTCATAGGCATGGGTCAGCTCGCTGGCCCACAGTCCGGTCTTCAGATTCGAATCGCCGAGCCGGTCGTTGCTGGTCACAACCATCAGAACCTTTGTCATGGCTTGCTCCGTTTCCTGGGATGAGGGGCAGTCGGCGCTCAGTTCGCAGGTGCGGTGCTCATGATTCACCCGCATTCTTCGAGGCGGCCAGACCGCCGCCGTGAACCGGTTCGAATCCGGCGGCAGTGATGAGCGAAACCACGTCGGCGGCCGCGTCGGGGTCATCGCTCCAGTAGCGCATCGGCGAGCGCCGCCCGCCGTCCTGTCCGCGCACCGGGACGGTCAGCATGACCGTCCGCCCGTCCCGTTCGGTAATCGGGTTGCTGGGGTCGATGACACGATCGACTGTCATTCGATCCCCTGTCGTCGGTTGTTCCGGACGCTTCAATGCTGCGGTCGGTTCAAACGAATCCCTATGGGCAATCGCATCGCAATATCGGATCGGTCGTTGAGCGGTGGCACAAAGTGCAGGTTCAAATGGTAGATGGCAGTGATGGGCATCACTTTCACGGGGCGGCCACACCGCGAACGATCAAGGCCGAGGCGTGATTTCGCCGGCTAGGCCGTGATAGATCATCTCCCGGATGGTTCGGGAGAGGCGGTCGAGGTCGGCCTGCGCCGGGCTGCGCAA
Source organism: Nocardia yamanashiensis (assembly GCF_021183565.1). Classification (NCBI taxonomy): domain Bacteria; kingdom Bacillati; phylum Actinomycetota; class Actinomycetes; order Mycobacteriales; family Nocardiaceae; genus Nocardia; species Nocardia yamanashiensis. The sequence goes on along the minus strand of NZ_CP089226.1, from coordinate 4,602,345 downwards.
TTGATACATCGCCGCGGCGAAGATCATGCCGTTGACCGCGCGGGCGGCCGATTCGACATCGAGATCCGCGCGGAAGTAGCCGGCCTCCACGCCGTGTCGCAGGTATCCGGCTTGCCAGGACGCGGCCAGTTCGTGCAGGGCCAGTACCCGTTCGGCCATCTCGTCGTCGACGGCCGCGGCCTGCAGCAGCAACAACCGGGTGGCGCGGGGGTCCTCGGTGAAAACCCGGGTCAGGTTGTCGGTGATGCGTTCGGCCTGGCGGCGGTAGTCGTCGAGATCGGCGGGCGTTTCGGGCGGTGTCGAGGCGAGCGCCTCGGTCATCCGCGCCACCAGATCGTCGAGGACCTGGTCGATGATGTCGCGCTTGGACTGGAAGTACAGGTAGAAGGTGCCCTGCGCGACGCCCACCTTCTTGACGATGTGCGCGATCGAGGTCGCGTGATATCCGCGCTCGGCGAAACACTCGAAGGCCGCGTCGAGGATGTCGCGGCGGGTCTCCTGCTTGCGGCGTTCCACGCGGGACAGGGGCTGAGCCATGGCCATGATGGTAGTCGAGTCAGAAAATGATTCATCAGTCAGTTATTGACTCTCCGTTCATTTTGGCGTTTCATTTCGGTATGGCACGTAACACCATCTCCGCGACATCCCAGGTAGAGACGCGGCTCGCCGCCCTGCGCGGGCTGGCGGACACCGACGCGCAGGCCGCGCAGGATGCCGCGATCGGCTGGCTCACTCGCTTGACCCGGGATTTCGGGCTGCCCGGAACCGCGGCCGAAATCGACGAACTCTTCGCGCTGGGCACCCCGCCGCATCCGGTCGGCCCGTCGCGCGGGCATGTGATCGGCTGGGGCGACTGGGACGGTCTGGACCCGGCCGGGCGGGCGCTGTTCACCTTCGTCAAGGCGCTGTGCGCGGCCTTCGGGTCGTCGGCGTTCTGGCTGGGCAAGAAGTACAGCCCGCAGGGAAACAGCACCAACGAGTGGACGCCGCTGTTCGGCAATATCGCCCGATTCGTGTTTCCGGGTGTGCTGAAGCGGACCGGCGGTCTGTACGAGGGCCTGGACATGATCACCTACGTGGAGGGCGCGTACTCCGCACCCGGTACCAATGCGCTGATCCTGGATTTCTCGGCGATCGCCTCGAATCCCAAGCTGGGCCGCAATATTCGTGACGAGGTAGTGCAGCTCGTGCCGGGGGTGCATCTGGCCCGCAAGACCTGGAACAACGGCGGCGGCTACACGGTCATCGCGCACTGGTACGAGACCGTCGCGACCACCGAGGGCCGGCGGTGACGGCGCCGCGGTTGCGCTGGATGAATGTCGCGATCACCGGCGGAGCGCGGGGGATCGGGCTCGCCACCGCGAAAGCCTTTGTCGCACAGGGCGCCCGGGTCTACATCGGTGACATCGACGAAGCTGCGGCGCAGGGGGCCGCAGCCGAGATCGGCGCCACCGGGCTCGGCGTGGACGTGCGCTCGCGCGAGTCGTTCGCCGCGTTCCTCGCCGCCGTCGACGGCCCGCTCGAGGTGCTGGTCAACAATGCCGGCATCATGCCGATGGGCCGCTTCGCCGACGAGGACGACCTCATCACCGACGCCATCTTCGACATCAATGTCAAAGGCGTGCTGACCGGCACCAAGCTCGCCCTGCCCGGCATGCTGGAACGCGGCGGCGGCCATATCGTCAATGTCGCTTCGTATCTGGGGGAAGTCCCCGCCGCCGGGCTGGCCTCCTATTGCGCGTCCAAGCACACGGTCATCGGATTCACCGAATCGCTGCGCGACGAACTGCACGGCACCGGGGTCACCGTCACCGCCGTGCTGCCCTCGGCGGTGCGCACCGATCTGGTCGCGGGAGTGCAGCTCGGCGGGGTGTTGCCCACCGTGGATCCGGAACGGATCGCGAACGCCGTAGTCGCCTCGTGCCGGCACCGGCGCACTCTGGTGGCGGTACCGGGCTGGATGCGCGGCTACGAGTTCGCGGCGGCGGTGCTGCCGGATCGGCTGCTCGCCGCGGTCCGCGGCCGCCTCACCCGAGATCGCGTGCTGCACCGGCTCGACACGGCTGCCCGTGCGGCCTACGACAGCCGGGTCCGGCGCGCCTCGGCCGACCACTGAACCCACTCTCCCCCCTGTGCAAGGAAATCGGCAATGATGCTGCGACGCACTGTTTTCGGCGTGCTGTGCGCGACCGCGCTCGTCCTCCCGACAGCCATTCTCACCGGCGTCGCCACCGCCGACCCCGGCGTTCCGGCGTTCTACGACCCACCCACGCCGCTACCGGCGGGCGCCGCCGGTGAGCTGGTGCGCAGCGAACCGGTGGCGTTGACTCTCGCGGTGCCCGGGCAGGCCGGTCCGCTGCCGGGCACCGCGACCCGAATCATGTTCCATACCAGGGACACTCACGGCGATCCGGCGCTGTCCAGCGGCATCGTGCTGAAGCCCGCGGCGGCGTGGTCCGGACCCGGCCCGCAGCCGCTCATCGCGTATCTCAACGGCGTCCACGGCATGGGCAGGCAGTGCGCGCCGTCCATCCAGATACCCGGTCTGATCCAATACACGCCACCGCTGGACGTGATGGCCGAGTACGAGCTGCCGTTCCTGTATCTGCTGCTCGCGCAGGGTTTCGCGGTCGTCGTGCCCGACTATCCCGGGCTGGGCGCCGGCGGCAACCCCTCGGCGCTCGACCCGATCGCGGAATCACGGACGGCCCTGGACGCCATCCGCGCCGCGCAGCGCCTCGGCGATCCGGCGATCCCCGCCCACGGCCCGGTGGTGGTCACCGGTTACTCGCAGGGCGGTAATGCCGCCGCCGGGGTGGCCGAGGAACAGCCCGCGTACGCACCCGAACTCGACCTGCGGGGCGTGGCGGCCGGTTCGGTTCCGATCGATATCCCGGCCCTGCGCACCGCGGCCTCGGGTGCGGCGCTCGGCGGCATTTTCGGCTACCTCCTGAACACCCTCGCCGCGCAGTCTCCCGAAACCGCACGGGCGATCTCCGGCTTGCTCTCACCCGCCGGGCACACGCTGATGCGCGAGTCCACCGGGCAATGCGCCGCGGAATCCATACTCCGCTTCGGTTTCCAGGATTCGGCAATCTGGAGCATCGACGGCCGCCCCCTGCTCGAAGTCCTCGACGAGCACCCGATCGTGCACGCGGCCATCCAGCGCCTGACGCTCGGCAACCGGACTCCCGGCGTTCCCGTCCTGCTCTACACCGGCGACAACGACGACCTGCCGGCCGATTCGGTGCGGGAACTGGCCGCCCGCTGGTGCGGTTCCGGCGCTGCGGTCCAGCTGTTCGACACCGGAATCCCCACGCTCGGCCCGGGCCTCGTCATCGGTCACTCGCTCAATCTGATCACCGCCTACCCCACCGTCGTGCTCGACTGGGTCCGCGCCCGCCTGACCGCGGCCCCCGCGCCCAGCATCTGTTCCTGACCGTCGCCCGCGCATCAGCCGAATCCGGCAGGGGACGCCGTCGGCGGTGCGCCCGGAGTGGGAGGATGCGGGTAGTCCAATGTGATGGCGCACTGCCAGGGCGCACGGTGTGCTCGGTCGGCACGGGAGGTTGAACAGTGAACCAATTGGCAAGTGCGACATCGCCTTACCTGCGTCAGCACGCGGATAATCCGGTTGCCTGGCGGGAGTGGGATGCGCAGGCGCTGGCCGAAGCGGCCGCGCGGGATGTGCCGATCCTGCTGTCCATCGGGTACGCCAGCTGCCACTGGTGCCATGTGATGGCGCACGAGTCGTTCGAGGACGAGGACACCGCGGCGCTGATGAACGCGAATTTCGTGTGCATCAAGGTGGATCGGGAGGAGCGGCCCGATCTGGATGCGGTGTATATGAGCGCGACCGTGGCCATGACGGGGCAGGGTGGATGGCCGATGACGTGTTTTCTGACGCCGGCGGGGGAGCCGTTCTATTGCGGGACGTATTACCCGAAGACGCCTCGGCACGGGATGCCCTCGTTCACGCAGTTGCTGACCGCGGTGGGGGAGACGTGGCGGAATCGGCGGGACGAGGTGGACAAGGCGGCGGGGCAGGTGGGGGAGGCGTTGCGGCAGCAGACGGCGGGGTTGCCGGAGCATGAGATCGGGCTCGGGAGCGAGCTGCTGGATCATGCGGTGGCGGCGGTGCTACAGGATGTGGACAAGGAGAACGGGGGATTCGGCGGGGCGCCGAAGTTTCCGCCGTCCGCCCTGTTGGAGGGGTTGTTGCGGAGTTATGAGCGGACGGGGAGCGAGGCGGTGCTGAGCGCGGTCGCCGAGACCGCGGACGCCATGGCGCGGGGTGGGATCTACGACCAGTTGCGTGGCGGGTTCGCGCGGTATTCGGTGGATGCGGCGTGGGTGGTGCCGCATTTCGAGAAGATGCTGTACGACAATGCGTTGCTGCTGCGGGGGTACGCGCATTTGGGGCGGCGGCTGGGCAGTGATGCCGGGAGTCGTTCGGGGGCAATGGGTTCCGTGCTCGGAGCGCTGGAGTACACGGCGGTGCGGGTGACCCGGGAGACGGTGGGATTCCTCGTCGACGATCTCGGCACCGAGCAGGGGGCGTTCGCGTCCGCGCTGGATGCCGACACCCATGTGGAGCCGGGCAGTCCGGGAGTCGAAGGCGCCACCTATGTCTGGACGCCGGCGGAACTCAACGGGCTGCTGGGAGCTATCGACGGGGCTTGGGCCGCAGAGTTCTTCGGCGTCACCACGGCCGGGACGTTCGAGCACGGGACCTCGGTGCTCACCCGGTATTCCGAGCCCGGCGCGCACGATGCCCCGGCGCGCGAAGCGGAAGCCGAACGGCTGGAACGGATTCGCGGACTGATGCGGGAGGCGCGGGATCGCCGCCCGCAGCCCGAGCGCGACGACAAGGTGGTCACGGCCTGGAACGGGATGGCCGTCACCGCGCTCGCCGAAGCGGGTATGGGTCTCGGGCAGCCGGAATGGATCGCCGCCGCCGAACGCTGCGCCCGATTCCTGCTCGACGTGCACGTCACCGGCGACCGCGTCATTCGCGCCTCGCTCGGCGGGCTGCCCGGTTCCGCGCCGGGCGTGCTCGAGGACTATGCCTGGCTCACAACGGGTTTCCTCGCCCTCTACCAGGCGACCGGCGACGGTGACTGGCTCGCCCACGCCCACCGCATCCTCGATGCCGCACTCACGCATTTCGCCGATCCGGCCGCCCCCGGCAGCTGGTTCGACACCGCCGACGACGCCGAAACCCTGCTCACCCGCCCCCGCGATCCCATGGACGGCGCGACCCCGGCGGGCACTTCCGCCCTGGCCGAAGCCCTGCTCACGGCCTCCGCCCTGAGCGAAGCAGACCGTGCCATCCGCTACCGCGAACTCGCCGACCAGACCCTCGGCCGCGCCGCGGTACTGCTGGCCCGCGCACCCCGCTCCGCCGGCCAATGGCTGGCGGTGGCCGAGGCCGCCCTGCGCGGACCCATCCAGGTCGCGATCGCCATCGACACCGAGCCGGACACCGACCTGAGGACAACCGCCCACGCGGCCGCTCCGGGCGGCTCGGTGGTGGTCTCCGGCACGGTCGATTCCGGCCCGCTCCTGCTCGATCGCCCGCCGGTGCACGGCGATCCCGCGGCTTATGTCTGCCGAGGCTCGGTCTGCGACCTCCCGGTCACCACCGTCGAGGAACTGAAAAGCGCACTGCTGCCGCCGATTCCGGCATAGCCGGTCCGATGGCCGAGCTTGTGGGAACCGCCGTGACGTGCCGGAACCCGCTGTGCCGCAGCGTCAACGCGTGGATCGTTCGCGGCCGGACCATCCCGCGCGCAGCATGGCCGGGACGGCTACCAGCACCGCGGCGATATGCGTGATGCGGCACAGTGCGATGAGCCAGGACTCCACCGTCCAGCCGGAGACCAGGTCACCGAGACCGTCGGCGTCCAAGGCAGCGGTGATCGGTTCGACGATCAATGACGCCAGGCCCACGATGCCCAGCCCGGCGACCAGGGTGTTCCGGGCCCATCGCGACCCGTCCGCCATGCGATAGGCCACCGCCAGTACGGCCAGATAGAGGGTGGCCCGCACCATGAGCCCCGGCAGCAGATCCCCGATCTCCGCGGCCGGGCGGTCGAGATAGCGGGCGGCTTGGATGACGGCTTCGCTCGCACCCGCCGCGAGCGCGATGACGATCGCGCGGAAGGCCAGCGAAAGCAGCGAGGCGGCCGGGGTTTTCGGAGCGGGGGCGGTTCGGCTGACAGGAACGCTCATACCTCGAATGTGCACCCCCGCCGCCCCCACCCGAATCGGCCGTAAGTAGCACCCGACCCCGCACACCCACTACCCCGGAGCTAGCGGCCGAGCGGCCGCGATATTTCGTTGCCGCCGGATTCGGCCGGTTCTACAGTCCCGGGGTGGTGTCTACCTTGATTTTGTCGCCCAGGTATTCGGCGGATTCCCGGATCATGCGCGGTGCCGCCATCCGAGCCGGCTGGAGCGTCCTGCGGCTGGGTGGCCGGCGGGCTCCCGAGGAACTCGCGGGGCAAGCATCGGCGATCTACGGCGAAGTGACATTCGCCGAAGCGATAGCGAGCCAGCTCGGCCTGACCCTGATGGACGTCCCACCGGACTGGCTGCCGGACTTACCCGAACATCATCGACGGCGAAATATCCGGCTGTCGACCCTGGGCGAGGCGCGCACCGCCGAATACGCGGCCTTCGTGAAACCGGCCGACGGCCGCAAAGGATTCGAGGGCCGGGTGTACGCGCGCGGCGGCCTCGGACTGCCCCCGGCCGAGGCGCATCCGGACGACACCCCGGTCCTGATCGCGGACCCGGTGAGCTGGGTGGCCGAGTACCGCTGCTTCGTCGCCGACGGCGCGGTGGTGACGGTGTCGCCGTATCTGCGCGCCGGCGAACTCGCCATCGCCGCGGACGGCAGCTGGCCCATGACCCCGGACGAATCCGCGGCGGTGCACGCCTATGCCGAGAGCGTCCTCGCGGAAGTCCCCGTCCCGCCCGCCGTCGTGCTCGATGTCGGGCTGATCGCGGACCGCGGCTGGGCGGTGGTGGAAGCCAATAGCGCTTGGGGCGCAGGCGTTTACGGCTGCGATCCGGATCAGGTGTTCACCGTGCTGGCCCGATCCTGCGTACCGGCGGACCGGTTGCACCCGGCGGATGCCCGGTGGGCGGCACGAACGGTGCGGGTGGAATGACTAGCGATCGGCGGTCTGGTCGGCGACGGGGGCCGGGGTTGCGGCCGGCGGAGTCTCGGCCTGCGGGGCGGTGCCGTTGCGGTGGGCTTTCGGCGCGGACGGTGTGTCGGTCCAGCCCGGAGTGGGTTGTTTGCGACCGCGGAGGTGCAGGATGTCGTGCAGCTGCCACCTATCGCGCTCGGCTTCGGAAGCGGCATCGATGACCGATTGCGAGGCCAGGATGCGGCGGGGGACCTGTTTGGCCTCGGTGGTCAGGCGGGCGGCTTCGTTGACGGCGTCGCCGATGACGGTGAATTCCAGGCGGGTGTCGGCGCCGACGTCACCGGCGAAGACCAGGCCGCGCGCCAGGCCGATGCCGACGTCGAGTTCGCCCAGCGCAGCTACCTCGTCGCGGATGCGGCGGGCGGCGCGCAGGGCGGGGGTGGCATTGTTCTCCAATTCGACGGGGGCGCCGAAAATGCAGAGGGCCGCATCGCCTTCGAACTTGTTGACCAGGCCGTGATTGTCCTCGGTGGCCGCCACCACGATGGCGAGCAGGCGATTGAGCTTGGCCACGAAATCGCGCGGAGCGAGTTCGGTGGACAGCGCCACCGAACCGGTGACGTCGACGAACAGCGCCGTGACGACCAGCAGATCACCGGTCAGATCGGGCGTGCCGGCCAGGGCCCGCGCCGCCACCTCGGTGCCGACGTGCCGATCGAAAACCGAGCGCATGCGTTCGCGCTCACGCAGATTCGTGGCCAGTTCGTTGACCGAATGCTCCAGCCGGCCGATCTCGCTGGTGCTGCCGATCGGAATGTTCACGTCCAGATCACCGCGCGCGATGCGGTCCAGCGCATCACGCAGGGTGTGCATGGGCGAGGCCACCGCGCGGGACAGCGCGGCGGTGGCGACCGCACCCGCGGACAGGCCGACCAGCGCCAGATAGATGCCGGTGCGAATGCGCTCGTTGGGCGCCGAGGACGGATCGGCGAGCACCGTGATCAGCATGAACAGCGGGACCGCGCCCGCCACCGCGAAGGTGACCAGCACCCGCACCAGCACGGTGGAACTCCAGTGCGCGGTGCCGTCGGTGACCTCCGCGACCACCGGAATGGTCGGGCGGATCAGGCGATCCACGATGAGATAGGTGAGCGCCGCCGACTCCAGGCCGCCGAGCGTGAACATCGACAGCACCACCGCGAAATCGTTCTGCGGGGTGGCGTGCGCGAAGATGGCCGCCGCGATGATCACGCCCGGCAGCCAGATCGCCAAGGCGCGCAAGGTGATATCCATGGGCAGCTTCAACAGCCGCCGCGCCTCGGATTCGGCGGGCGGGCGATGCTGATCCAGCCAGCCGAAATAGTGGGTGCGATCGCGCACCGCCAGCACGATCCCGATGCTCGCGCCCAGCGTCGGATAGATCGCCACCAGAATGAACGTGGTCACCCACTGATCGCCGAGCCGGGTGAAGAAGCCGCTGAGCCACAGTTCGGTAGTGATTACCGCGAGGCCGCTGAGATTGCAGGCCATGACGACCGCCGACAGGCCCCACCGCGCGCGCAGCGCCCAATAGATGAGCTTGCTGATCACGTCGGCCGGGTCGTGAGTGTGGGGTCGGTCATAGCGTCGTTCGTGCCTCGGTGTCGTCCGTCTCTTTGCAGCCGACTTTAGAGACCTTGCGCCAGAATTCGCACCTTTCCAGCTACGAAGATCGGCTCATTGTGAGGAATCGGACCTGCCGACTGATCTCGGTTGGATCCGGGTAACTCCCCGGGCACGCCCGAAATCGAATTGACCGCTGACCGCCGGCACGCGTTGCCGGCGGTCAGCGGCTCTCAGCCGTGCGCAAGAGTCTCGGGGAGGCGGAAGAGTACCAGCCACACCGCGATGTAGTGGCAGAGCGCGGCCACGACCGTTGCGGCATGGAAGAACTCGTGATGGCCGAACACTTCCGGCCACGGATCGGGCCAGCGGGAGGCGTAGAGAATGCCGCCGACGCTGTAAGCAATCCCACCCGCGAGCAGCAGCAGCACGGGGGTCCAGCCGACATTGCCGATCAACGTGCCGGCGACCGGAACGATGGCCCAGCCCAGCAGCAGATACAGCGGGACGCCGACCCAGCGAGGTGCGGTGGGCCACAGCATCTTCAGCGTGACGCCGGCGATCGCACCCGCCCAGACCGCCGCGAGCAGCACGGTTCCGGCGGTACCGCGCACCCCGAGCAGCGCGAACGGGGTGTAGCTGCCCGCAATGAAAAGGAAGATCATCGAATGGTCGGCGCGCTTCATCCACATGCGCGCGCGATCGGTCTTCCAGTTGACCCGGTGATAGGTGGCGCTGACGCCGAACACCCCGCACACGGTCAGCCCGTAGACGAGTGTCGCCCAGGTCGCGGTGGCCGAGATGGTGCTCGCGACGGCGACCAGCGCGATCACGCCGATGGCCGCCACACCCACGGCCCAGGCGTGGATGATCCCGCGCATGCGCGGCTTGAGTAGCGCGAGTTCTTCCTTGACGGTTGCCAGCTCTTCGCGAACGGTTTCGAGGGCGTCCGCCACCGGGGCGGAGGGCTGCACAGTGTCGGACACGACTTACCTCCTGAGTAACCTACGGTACCGTAGGTTGGCGACTGATTTCGTGAGAGGTGGGTAACTCGTCGGGGACGCCCAGAATCGGTTTCGCACCCGTCCGCCGGTCCGGTCCAGGACGTTCGACGGCACTTGCGACCGGCAAGAGTCGCGTAGAGGCGGGGGAGCGTAGGGTTGCCGCTTGTGAAGCTTGCGGTTCAGCTGCGGGGACTCCCTTATCGCATCTACGAGGCTCGGCTGTCCAAGCAGCTGGCCGGTCGACAGCACCCTCGCCATGTGGCCGTGATGTGTGACGGGAATCGCCGCTGGGCCAAGGAGAACGGGTTCGCCGATCTCAGTCACGGGCATCGGGTGGGCGCGCTCAAGATCGCCGAACTGGTCGGGTGGTGCGGTGAGGCCGGGATCGAGATGGTCACGCTCTACCTGCTCTCCACCGAGAACCTGAATCGCGATTCCGATGAGCTCGAGACGTTGTTCGAGGTCATCACCGATGTGGTCGACGAACTGTCCGCGCCGGAACAGGATTGGAGCGTCCGCATCGTCGGCGCGCTCGATCAACTGCCCGACGACATGGCCAGACGTTTGAGAGAAGCGGCCAAACGGACCGAAGGCCGCAATGGCGTGCACGTGAACGTGGCCATCGGCTACGGCGGCCGCCAGGAGATCACCGACGCGGTGCGGTCGCTGGTCCGCCAGGAGATGGAGGCGGGCGAGACGGGCGAGGATCTGGTCCAGGCGATTACCGTCGATGCCATCGGCCAGCATCTCTACACCTCGGGACAACCCGATCCCGACCTCGTGATCCGTACCTCCGGCGAACAGCGTCTCTCCGGATTCCTCCTGTGGCAGAGCGCCTATTCCGAGATCTGGTTCACCGAGGCCTACTGGCCCGAGTTCCGCCGCGTCGATTTCCTCCGGGCATTGCGCGATTACGCCGCCCGGCACCGCCGCTTCGGGGTGTAGAGCTCCCAACTCCGGGATCTCGAACCTCGCGACAGGGTCGCGAGGTTCGGCCACAAGCTGTAAACAATTGAGTTGCAGTGCAACGGCTTCCGTGTTCGCGGGAACGTCGCTCCCGTACCGTCGGATTGCATGAGTGAGCTGCGGGCAGTCGATGGCGACTACATCACCTACGAGGAGTTCGGTCGCAGATTCCTCGAATACGCGGCGTCCACCGAACGCATACTCGGGGCGTTCGAGAAACTCACGGGGGAAGCCTTCGATTTCGGTCCGATAGGGGTCGGGCCGGGGCGGATCGCGAAACTCTCCGCCACCGTGCGACTAGGTCAGCCGCGGTTGAATCGTGAAGTCGAGCAGCATATTTCGTTCGATCTGGTGATACCGCTCGATGTGGATCTGCTCATCGATCTGTCCGTCGACCGGTACCCCTTCCATGTGGACGGGACCATCCATCTGCATCTGACCGTGCGGACAGCAGAACCGCTGCGGGTCATCATCGAAATCGACGAACCGCAGCCCAGCAATGTGCGCATCAATGTGGCGAGCGCGTCCCGGCGCGGTGAACTGCTGCGCATCCTGGCCAGCGTCGATACCGAGATCCGGCGGTTCGTCTCGAAATACATCGCCGCCGAGATCTGTAAGCCGAATATCCAAGCCGCCACCGATATCGATGTGGCGGGACGGCTGGATGCCGCGTGGAAACTGTGAGCCGCTAGAGCTTGCGCAACCGCAGCCGGTTGATGGTGTGGTCGGAATCCTTGCGCAGCACCAGCGTCGCGCGCGGGCGGGTCGGCAGGATGTTCTCCACCAGGTTCGGCCGGTTGGTGTTGTTCCAGATCTCCTTGGCCGCGCTGGTCGCCTCGGAATCGTTGAACTTCGCGTAGTGATGGAAATGCGAATTCGGATCGGCGAAGGCGGTTTTGCGCAGCGCCAGGAAGCGCTGCACGTACCAGTTCTCGATGTCCTCGATGCGGGCGTCGACGTAGATGGAGAAGTCGAACAGGTCGCTGACCATGAGCCGGGGGCCGGTCTGCAGGACGTTCAGGCCCTCCACGATCAGGATGTCGGGCTGGCGCACGCAGTGGAACTGGCCGGGCACGATGTCGTAGGCGATGTGCGAGTACACCGGCGCGCACACCTCGGTCGCGCCCGATTTCACCTCGGTGACGAAACGCAGCAGCTTGCGGCGGTCGTAGGACTCGGGGAAGCCCTTGCGATGCATGATGCCGCGCCGGGTGAGTTCGGCTGTCGGGTAGAGGAATCCGTCCGTGGTGATCAGGTCCACCCGCGGATGATGGTCCCAGCGCGCCAGCAGCGCCTGCAGCACGCGCGCGGTGGTCGACTTGCCAACCGCCACCGAGCCCGCCACGCCGATGACGAACGGCACCTGGCGATCCGGATGGGTCTCCCCGAGGAAGGTCGGGGTGGCGGCGAACAAGCGCTGCCGGGCGGCTACCTGCAAATGGATGAGCCGCGCCAGCGGCAGGTAGACCTCGGCGACCTCTTCCAGGTCGATCTGCTCACCCAAACCGCGCAGACCGGTGAGTTCCTCTTCGGTCAGCACCAGCGGTGTCGACTTGCGCAGCGTCCGCCACTGCTTGCGATCGAACTCGACATACGGACTGGGTTCACTCATCCGTGCCACTTACCCACGTCCTCGGGTCGGCGAACAACAGCCACGCATGACCGAATTGTGCTCGCGGGCAACGAGGGCATGAACACCAGGTATGCCTACTGGCGAGTAACACGCGTGAGATAGGCCACGCGCAACTCTCGAAAACTCTCAGGGGCTTCGCCCCCGAACCCCCTCGGGTAGAGAGAGGGATAACTCTCGTGGCTCTCAGGGGCTTCGCCCCCGAACCCCCTCTGGGCGGGGGCGAGGCTCCTCGCGGCTCGACTTTGGGACCAGGGTTGACGCCGCTCGCTACCGGGCGGCGTCAACCCGGCATCGAGCACATCGATCGACGCAATCCAATAGGGTCGGGGATATGGGAGCGCATCCACTCGTCACCGAATATCTGCGGCTCGGACTCGCCTTCGATCGGCTGGAGGAAGGGTTCGTCGATGCCTATACCGGTGATCCCGCGCTACGGCGGGAAGTGGAGAACGCGCCCGCTCCGGAACCCCGGGAACTCGCGAACACGGCTGCGGCGCTGCGTAAGGAACTGCCCGACGCCGGGTTGAGTGCGGAGCGGGTGGAATTCCTGGAGGCGCATCTGCGGGCGCTGGAATGCTCGGGGCGCAAGTTCGCGGGGGACGACATCAATTTCATCGACGAGGTGAAGGCGTACTTCGATGTCGATATCGCGCCCGGCAGTGAAGAGGAGTACCGGGAGGCGCACCGGCAGTTGGACGAGGTGCTGCCGGGGGAGGGCGCGCTGCTGGATCGGGTGACGGCGCATCGGCGCAATGACGAACTGCCGGCCGAGCGATTGCGGGAATGCGTGGACGCGTTCTCCAGCGCGCTGCGGGATCTGGTGCGGCAGCGGTATCCGCTGCCCGATACCGAGACCGTGGAATACGAAGTGGTGGGCGACAAGCCGTGGTCGGGGTTCAACTATTACCTGGGTGATTTCAAATCCAAGGTGGCCATCAACTCCGATCTCAAGCAGCACATGGCGCATCTGCCCGCGCTGATCGCCCACGAGGCGTACCCGGGGCATCACACCGAGCACTGCCGGAAAGAGGCCGGACTGGTCGCGGCGGGGCAGGACGAGCAGACCCTGTTCGTGGTCAACACCCCGCAGTGCCTGATGGCGGAGGGCCTGGCCGACCTTGCGCTGAAGTCGATCGTCGGCCCGGGCTGGGGCAAATGGGCGCAGGAGATCTACGCCGACCTGGGCCTGCGCTTCGACGGCGAACGCGCCGAACGCATTTCGACCGCATCGGCGAACCTGCTGAGCGTGCGCCAGGACGCCGCCCTGCTGCTGCACGACAAGCGCAAGGACGAGAACGAGGTGTCGGCGTTCCTGGAACGCTGGAGCCTGGTCACCCCGGAACGCGCCCGGCAGTCGCTGCGCTTCCTGTCCTCGCCGCTGTGGCGTGCCTACATCTCCACCTACGTCGAGGGCTACCGGCTGCTCGGCGGCTGGCTGGACCGGGCCGCCGACGCCGACGAGCGTTCGGACCGCTTCCGCCGCCTGCTCGACGAGCCGCTGACCCCGGGTGCGATCCGCCGTATGTGATCGCGAGCAGGCCCGATAGGATGGGCGGCATCGCGACTGGCGCACTCGAGGTGGAAGCAACCACCGGGAAGCACCGATGTCCCGCACCGCGCGCCTGGGTACTGGACAACCAGCCCTGGGGCATACCCGGATGACGGAGGTTGCGATGCAAGACGACACGATGAACCCTCTGGCCGACACTCCGGCGACGGACAATAGACTCGGCCGCGTGACGCCGACGAACTCTGTGAATTCCCAGTCCCTCAACGAGCTCGATCCCGAGGTCGCTGCCGCGATGGGCGGGGAGCTCGCTCGCCAGCGCGACACCCTCGAGATGATCGCCTCGGAGAACTTCGTGCCGCGCGCGGTGCTTCAGGCGCAGGGCAGCGTGCTCACCAACAAGTACGCCGAGGGCTACCCGGGCCGCCGCTACTACGGCGGCTGCGAGAACGTCGACATCGTCGAGGATCTCGCCCGCGCCCGCGTGACCGAGCTGTTCGGCGCGGAGTACGCCAATGTGCAGCCGCATTCGGGTGCGCAGGCCAATGCGGCCGTGCTGCACGCGCTCATGACCCCCGGCGAGAAGCTGCTCGGCCTGGATCTCGCGCACGGTGGCCACCTCACCCACGGCATGCGCCTGAACTTCTCGGGCAAGCTGTACGAGGTGCACGCCTACGGCGTGTCCAAGGAAGACCATCGCGTCGATATGGACGAGGTGCGCAAGCTCGCCAAGGAGACCCGCCCGAAGGTGATCGTGGCCGGCTGGTCCGCCTACCCGCGGCACCTGGATTTCGCGGCCTTCCGCGAGATCGCCGACGAGGTCGGGGCGTACCTGTGGGTCGATATGGCGCACTTCGCCGGTCTGGTCGCCGCCGGGCTGCACCCGTCGCCGGTGCCGCACGCCCACGTGGTGTCCTCCACCGTGCACAAGACCCTCGGCGGTCCGCGCTCCGGTCTGATCCTGGCCAAGGAGGAGTTCGCCAAGAAGCTGAACTCCGCGGTGTTCCCGGGTCAGCAGGGCGGTCCGCTCATGCACGCCATCGCCGCCAAGGCCGTGTCGTTCAAGATCGCCGGTTCGGCCGAGTTCAAGGAGCGCCAGGAGCGCACCCTGTCCGGCGCGAAGATCATCGCCGAGCGCCTGACCGCCGCCGACGCCAAGGACAAGGGCATCACCGTGCTCACCGGCGGCACCGATGTGCACCTGGTGCTGGTCGACCTGCGCAACTCGCAGCTCGACGGCCAGCAGGGCGAAGACCTGCTACACGAAATCGGAATCACCGTGAACCGCAATGCCGTTCCGTTCGACCCGCGCCCGCCGATGGTCACCTCGGGTCTGCGCATCGGCACCCCGGCGCTGGCCACCCGCGGCTTCGGCGACACCGAGTTCACCGAGGTCGCCGAGATCATCGCGGCCGCGCTGACCGGTTCCGCCGATCTGGATTCGCTGCGGCAACGGGTTTCCAAGCTCGCGCAGTCGTTCCCGCTGTACGAGGGCCTGGAGGACTGGCGTCTGCTCGGCTGAGCGCCGAGAAACCTCGGGTAGCAAGCGAGCCCGCCGCGATCTGGGATCGCGGCGGGCTCGCTGTTTCGGCCGGTCGGGTAGTGCGGTCCCGCGCCGTTACAGTCGCGCGAGGCGGGGGATGGGACCGAACTTGCCGCGCCGGAAATCGACG
Organism: Nocardia yamanashiensis; assembly: GCF_021183565.1. Classification (NCBI taxonomy): domain Bacteria; kingdom Bacillati; phylum Actinomycetota; class Actinomycetes; order Mycobacteriales; family Nocardiaceae; genus Nocardia; species Nocardia yamanashiensis. The sequence continues at coordinate 4,586,800 of NZ_CP089226.1, read as the reverse complement.
TAGGCCTGCTCGACCTCGGCCCGGGTGCTCATCACGAACGGCCCGCCGAACACGATCGATTCGCGAATCGGCTTACCGGAGAACACCATTACCGTGGTGCGCTGCTCCGGGTCCGAGCCCGTCAGCTCCAGGCTGGTGGGTTCGGTGACGTCCATCGGATCCGACCACGCCACCTGACCGGCCGTCACCGGCTGCCCGGCAATGGTGGCCTTGCCCTCGATGACGTAGGCGAAGGCGCGATCCTCCGGTGCGAGGACCGGCGCATACGTGCTGCCGGGCTCCAGCGTCACCATGAGACCCGTGATGGGCCAATGGTTTTCGGCCGGACCGGAGACCTCCCCGGCGGCGCCGGACACCACGCGCACCAGTACGCCCGGCGCTTCGATCTTCGCCTGATTCTCCTGCCGCATATCCTGATACCGCGTCTGCACCATCCGCTTGTCGGTCGGCAGGTTCAGCCACAGCTGCAAGGTGTGCGCGTGCTCGTTCCGGAAAGCCAGTTCCCGGTGGATGATCCCGCTGCCGGCCGTCATCCACTGGATGTCCCCGGGTTCCAGCGCGCCCGCGTGCCCGAGACTGTCCCCGTGTTCCAGGACGCCGTCCAGCACCACGGTCACGGTCTCGATCCCGCGATGCGGATGCCATTCGAACCCGGGTTCGGAGAACCAGTCCTCCGCCATCAGCAGGAACGGATCGGTCTTGCGGACGTCGTCGGGCGCGATGATCAGCGCGTTCTTGTCGACCTGCTCGGTCGGCCCGCCCATGGCCTTGGTCCGGACGCGATCGACATGCCGCGCCACCGTGACGGGTGTGGTCATACCTGCTCCTCTCGTCCGGCCCGGATGGCCCGGAAATTTAGGTGACAAGTCAACCAACAAGCGGCCGGGCCGTGGTATTCCGCATGGTTATGACCGGCCAAAACGGGCTGGAACGCCTATGCTGCAAGGGGATCGGAGGTGGCCATGTCGACGAATGTGCTGCTGCTCGGCCGGACGGCGATCGTGGTGGATGACGCCCACGCTCAGCTGGAGTTGCCGGAAGTCGAGATCTACTCGGGGACGAGTCTCGAGGATCTGCGGAAGGTGTTCGCGGAGACGCGAATCGATCACGTCATCATGGGAGCGGGGCTGGATCTCGAGCTACGTCTCAGCATTGTGCGTGAGGTGTTCGAGTCCAGCGACTCCACCACGGTGCATATGAAGGATTTCGGGTCGGGACCGCAGGGGTTCCTGCCTTTCGTGCGGGCCGTGCTGATCGGCCTGCGCGAGCTCTGAGCTCAGGCGTGTTTGGCCAGGTAGTCCACGTACATGGGCCGCAGGACCTCGCCGATCTCGCCTTCGCCGGCGTGCGCGTAATCGTCCAGCATGGGCAGCACGTACTTGATGTCGGCTTCGCTCTCGCCGATGTCACCGGCGGCGGCCTCGGCGGCGGGAATGGACTTCAGCAGCTCCCACAGGAATTTGACGTCACCCCGGCGAACCGCCAGCTTCACGGCCCGGTCGTGCAATTCCTTGGTGGACAGCGTCTCGAGATCCTGAGTTTCGGCCATGCCATCGACTGTAATGGAGGGCATGACGCAGCGACCGCGGTACCGGGTGAAGCGCGTGTACGACGAGGCCGAGGCGGCGGACGGCCTGCGGGTGCTGGTGGATCGGCTCTGGCCGCGCGGGGTCAGCAAAGAAACGGCGCATATCGATGAATGGGCCAAGGCGGTAACGCCTTCCGGCGAGCTGCGGAAGTGGTACCACGCCGATCCGCAGACACGCCGAGCCGAGTTCGAACGGAAGTATCGATCCGAACTCGCCGCCGACGACGCCCGGGAGGGCCTGGCCCGCCTGCGCGAACAGGCCGCCGCGGGACCGTTGACCCTGATCACGGCAACCAAGGACCCCGAGCACAGCCATGTTCCGGTACTCCTCGCGGAATTGGGCGAAACACCCACAGCGGACGCGCGTTAACGGGATCTTCACCAACACGCCTGAAAACCGGCGGGCCGGAAATGCGAAACGGCGGTAGCGTCGGTGGTGCGAGCCGCGTAGGTGTGACTCGTACGGGAGGTCCTGATCGTGTCTGAGCAACTCAGTGCGAGAGGGCCGGCACCTGGCCCTCGGGTCGTACGACCCCAGAGCTGACCGGCCCAGCGAGAACGCTCGCGCGGTGTCGCGCGAGTGGCAAAGGAGCCCACCGTGACTGATGCACGCTCCGCTAACGCTCCCACCAGCGTTGCCGCCTCCAACCGGGGCACCGGCACCAAAGGGCAGGGAGATCGCGCCTCGCAGTCGTCCGATTCCGGACAGAAAACCTTCGTCGTGGATACGTCGGTGTTGCTGTCTGATCCTTGGGCATTGACCCGCTTCGGCGAGCACCACGTGGTGCTGCCGCTGGTGGTGATCAGTGAACTCGAGGCCAAACGCCACCACCACGAACTGGGCTGGTTCGCCCGGGAGGCGCTGCGCATGCTGGACGATCTTCGTCTGGCGCACGGTCGGCTCGATCAGCAGGTGCCGGTCGGCACCGCCGGTGGCACGCTCCAGGTGGAGCTGAACCACACGGATCCGAATGTGCTGCCCGTCGGATTCCGCACCGACACAAACGATTCCCGCATTCTCGCCTGCGCGCTCAACTTCGCGGCCGAGGGCAAGCGGGTGGTGCTGGTATCCAAGGACATTCCGCTGCGAGTGAAAGCGAGTGCGGTCGGCCTGCAAGCCGACGAGTATCACGCCCAGGATGTCGTCACCTCCGGGTGGACCGGCATGGTGGAGCTCGAGGTCGGCTCCGAACTGGTGGACAAGCTCTACGCCGAGTCCGTCATCGATCTCGACGAAGCGCGAGAACTGCCCTGCCACACCGGGGTTCGGCTGCTCGGCACGCGCGGCAGCGCGCTGGCCCGGGTCAGCCCGGACAAGCGGCTGCAGCTGGTGCGCGGCGATCGGGAGGCGTTCGGGCTGCACGGCCGGTCCGCCGAACAGCGCATCGCACTCGATCTGCTGCTCGACGAGAGCGTGGGCATCGTGTCGCTGGGCGGGCGCGCCGGTACCGGTAAATCCGCGCTGGCCTTGACCGCCGGCCTGGAAGCCGTGCTGGAGCGCCGGACCCATCGCAAGGTGGTGGTGTTCCGTCCGCTGTACGCGGTCGGCGGCCAGGAGCTGGGCTACCTGCCCGGCAGCGAGGCCGACAAGATGGGGCCGTGGGCGCAGGCCGTCTTCGACACCCTGGAAGGGCTGGCGAGCCCGGAGGTGATGGAGGAGGTACAGGCGCGCGGCATGCTGGAAGTGCTGCCGCTCACCCATATTCGCGGTCGTTCGCTGCACGATTCCTTCGTGATCGTGGACGAGGCGCAGTCGCTGGAACGCAATGTGCTGCTCACCGTGCTCTCGCGGCTGGGCAGCGGTTCCCGGGTGGTGCTCACCCACGATGTGGCCCAGCGCGACAATCTGCGCGTCGGGCGGCACGACGGCGTGGCCGCGGTGATCGAGAAGCTCAAGGGGCATCCGCTGTTCGCGCATGTCACCCTGACCCGTAGTGAGCGGTCGCCGATCGCGGCGCTGGTCACCGAGATGCTGGAGGAGTACGGGCCCAACGCGTAAGCGTTGAGGCGGTTCCGATCGGGCGGCACGCGCCGCCCGATCGGGCAACCTTCCGGAATACGTTTCACCCTTCGAGATGCCGGGTATATTCCGCTGAAATACCTGCTCGTCAATCATTTCCATGATCCACGTCTGGATCGCTAGGAGATTGCCGAGGTCGGCCTGAAATCTCGAGAGGATGGAAATGCACCACTTCGCTCGACGCACGGCTGGCATTGTCGCGGCGCTCGCGGTCGTCACCGCATTCGCCGCGGGGTGCGACAAGGACGACAAGAAGGACACGAGCTCCGGCTCGACCACCACCGTCACCACCACTACGGCCACCGAACACGGTGAGCACAGCGGCGCCACCGAAACCAAGATCGCCACCCGCAACGGCGGCGAAATCGCGGTCAGCGGAGACGTTCTCGCCAAGTACACCGCGGCGGGCGGCGCCACCGGACCGCTCGGCGAGCCGATCGGGGCGCAGCAGGAAGCCGCGGGCGGCGGCGTGCTGCAGGAATTCACCGGCGGCGCGATCTATGTGGCCCCGGGCGGACCGGCCCATGTGGTGTGGGGCGAGATCCGCAAGGCGTACGACGAAAACGGCGGCCCCGGCGGCAAACTCGGCTACCCGACCAGCGACGAGACCGATATCGCGGGCGGTAAGCAGAGCACCTTCACCGGCGGCACCATCACCTGGGTGGACAACCAGACCACCGTCACCACCAACTGAGCACCGGATCGCGAAACGGCGGGATCGATCACGATCCCGCCGTTTCGCTGTTCATAGCCGTCACAAATACCCGGCGAAGATCCCCATGTTTGCCGTGGAGCCGCTAGGTTGTGCTGGTGCAGAACGTTTTGGCCGACCGTGAGCTGCTCGAGACGCTCGCGGCAGCGGTGGAATCCAACCTGACCCGGCATATCGAGGCGGCCGCCGAATGGCAGCCGCACGACTACGTGCCCTGGGCCGATGGCCGCAACTTCGCCTTCCTGGGCGGGACCGACTGGGACCCCGCGCAATCCGAGCTCGGCGACACCGCCAAGCTGGCGCTGACCGTGAGCGTGCTGATTGCCGACAATCTGCCGTCCTACCATCGCGAGATCGGCAAGTACCTGCGCACCGGGCCGTGGTGGCGCTGGGTCGGGCGCTGGACCGCCGAGGAGAACCGGCACGAGATCCTGATCCGCAACTACCTGATGGTGACCCGCGCGGTCGACCCCATCGAACTCGAGCGCATGCGCATGGCGCACATGACCGCCGGCTTCCGGCGGCCCGCGCTGCACCTGCTCGACGTGCTCGCGGCCTCGGCCTTCGAGGAGGCCGCGGCGGCGGTGCGGCATCGCAATACCGCGGCGCTGGACGAAAACCCCATCGTCACCATGATTTCCGAGCGCATCGCGGTGGACGACGAACTGCAGGCCGAGTTCTTCGGGAACCTGATCGCGGCGGCGCTGGACCTCACCCCGGACCAGACCGTCCGCGCCATCGCGGATCAGGTCGCGGCCTTCCACGTCCCGGTGGTGCAGCTGGCGGACGGTCGCACCAGCGACGAGGTGCTGGCCGAGGCCGGCATCTACGACCGGGCGCGCGAAGGCGAACTGGTCTTCGCCCCGCTACTCGAGCGCTGGAACATCTTCACCCGTACCGACTTCGGCGAAGAAGGCGAGAAGGCCCGCGCCGAACTCGCGCACCTGCGCCGCTGACGCGCCCGGGGCTTCAGCGCGCGTCCGTTCCGCGCCCGAGCGCCCCTTGCACATCGGGGGTTTGGGGGCATGCCCCCAAACCCCCACTCTCTTCACGCCCGAAGGGCGTGCTGTTCGCTCACCGCGGGCGAATCGCCCGGAACACGCCGAGCACGCTGCCGCGCAAGAAGTTCTCCCACGAAAAGTGGTCGTGCCAGAGCACGATTCGGCCGTCTTTCAGCTCGAATGTCCCGCACACCCAGAAGGCGATCTCGACCGGGCCGAAGCGCAGGTAGTCGGTGCGCTCGGTGAGTACGACATGCTCGCCGTCGGCCGCGATGTGATGGATATCGACCCGGAAACCGAAGCGCGGGTTCTGCAATTGCTTCAGCACCCAGCGCACCCGGTCCAGGCCGCGCACATCCGGCAGTGAGGTGTTCTTCCAGACCAGGCCCGGGTCGGCCAGGTCCAGGGCTTCGTCGATGATCTTCATCTCCAGGGCGGCGAAGAACTCGCGGACCGTGGTGACGGCGTCCTGCTGCAACTCCGGTATGTCGGACATGAGCCGAGCGTAGGCCGATTCCGCGCCGCCCGGCCTACTTTCGCGCCGCCATGAGCACGCCGAGACCGTCCAGAATCCGGTCGATGCCGAAGCGCAGCGCGTCGTCGCGCCCGTTCTCGGCGGGCGGCTGCGCGGCCTGCTCGGCCATGATCGCGGTCAGGTGCGGATAGCGTTCGCCGTGCACCGCGAGCACGCCCGCGATCTCCTTGGCGAGCAGCTCCTCCACGCCCTCGGCGGTGTCCGCGGGCACGGCGACCTGCTGCACCAGGCTGCGGGCGTGACCGAGCAGCAGCACCACGGCGTCCAATTGCTCCGACGCGGTCAGCCCCTTGTCCTTCAGTACGGTGAGAGCCGTTTCCGGCCAGCTCAATTCATTGGGGCCGGACGGGCGCACCCCGGTCGCGACCTCGAGTCCCCACGGGTGGGCGTAATAGCGCCGGAAGACGGTTTCGGTCCATTCCCGCAGGTAATCGCGCCAGCCGTCCGGGGTGTCCGCGCAGCCGGCCGGGACCTCGGGCGCGGGCCCGAGCGCGACTTCGGCCATCAGCGCGAGGAGTTCGGTGCGGCCCGGGACATACCGGTACAGCGCCATCTTCGCGCAGCCCAGCCGCTCGGCCAGCCGTGCCATGGACAGATTGGCCAATCCTTCGGCGTCCGCCAGCGCGATCGCCTCGGCGACGATTCGAGCCAGGGTCAGCGAGGGTTTCGGCCCGCGCTTGGGGCGATCTTCCCGAAGGCCCCAGAGCAATTCGAGGGTGGTGGGTCCGGCCATGAACGTCATCCTTCCGCATGCACCGCTTGACGGCTAACTGCGTCCATCGTACGCTAATCAACAACAGCGTCCGACGGACACAGTTTCTCGAACAGGGAGCACGACATGCGCAACACCACCGTTCTCATCTCCGGCGCCAGCGTCGCCGGCCCCGCCCTCGCCTACTGGCTGCACCGGTACGGCTTCGACGTCACCGTCGTGGAGAAGTCCCCCGCGCTGCGGGAAGGCGGCCAGGCCATCGACTTCAAGGGGCAGACGCATATGACGGTCATCGAGCGCATGGGCATCGTGCGGGACCTGCTGGACCGGCAGACCGGCAAGACCGACATGGTGCTGGTCGACGAGGCGGGCCGGGAGAAAGCGGTCATCTCCGGCGACTTCACCGGCGGCGATATCGAGATCCTGCGCGGCGACCTGGCCGAGGTCATGTACAAGCGCACCGCCGAAGCCTGCGAATACCTCTTCGGCGACACCGTCACCGCGCTCACCGAGACCGCCGACGGCGTGCACGTGGAATTCGAACACGCGCCCGCCCGCACCTTCGACCTGGTCTTCGGCTGCGACGGCATCCACTCGCGGGTCCGCAAGCTGGCCTTCGGGCCCGAGAAGGACTTCGTCGCCCACGAGGGCTACTACTACTGCATTGCGGGGCAATCGCATTGGCTGAACGACGCCACGGGAGAGCGGGAGCGCGCCCGGTCCCTGGCCTGGCACGCACCGGGGCGGCTGGCGGTGGACGGCGGGTCCAAGGCGGCGCAGCTGTACATGTTCGCCTCGAAGGAACTCGACTACTCCCGGGACGATTACGCCGAGCAGCGCGGGATCGTGGCGCGGGTGTTCGACGGCATGGGCGGGCGGGTGCCCGACATGCTGGCCGCGCTGCCGCAGCTCGGCGGTTTCTACCTCGACTCGATCAGCAAGGTCAGCATGAAGACCTTCGTCAAGGGACGCGTTGCGCTGGTGGGGGATTCGGCCTACGGGCACACCCTCGCCGGTTTCGGCACCGGGCTGGCGGTGGTCGGCGCGTATGTGCTGGCCGGTGAATTGGCCTTGGCCGCAGGGGATCACACCGTAGCGTTCGAACGCTACGAAGAGATTATGAAGCGCTACACGAAGAAGGCGAAGGGGGCGCAGCCCGGCCCGTTCCTCGCGCCGAAGACGGCCCTGGGGGTTCGGTTCCGCAATTGGTTCCTGGGTTCACGGGCATTCGGTCTCATGCTGAAGTATGGAGACGATGCTGCGAACGATATCGACCTGAAGAACTATCCCGAGCTTTTCGATGCGCTCTGACGGCGGGCGTGGGTATGGCGACTCACGTCGCCATACCCACCGACCGCGATATTCAAATGATGACGCCGAGGGTGGTCAGGAATGCGACCACTCCGGCAAAGCCCAGGGCGGCCAACGTAACGGCGAGTCCGATCAACATGGTTTCTTTCCTTTCGTGGAGCATCCGCAGGACGCGGATACTCAGCTAATCGATGGCAAAGCGTGGTGTGTTTCACACTTCCATCCGAAAAAGGAAAGTCGCTCGATGACCGGCGGTTTGTTTATTTGCGCTCGTCGACCCGGCTCATGCCCAGCACGTCGAGCCGCCGATCCAGCTCGGCTTCGGTGAGATTCTCGCTGATCAGACCCCGATCGATGACCGTCTGGCGGATGGTCTTGCGCTCCTTGAGCGCCTCCTTGGCCACCGCCGCGGCCTCCTCGTAGCCGATCGCCGAATTCAGCGGCGTGACGATCGAGGGGGAGGATTCCGCGAGCTGCCGCAAATGTTCCTCGTTCGCCACCAGACCCACGATGCAGCGGTCGGCGAACAATCGGGAAACATTGGACAGCAGGCGAATCGATTCGAGCACATTCCGCGCCATCACGGGAATATAGACATTCAATTCGAAATGGCCGTTGCCGCCGCCCCAGGCGATTGCCGCGTCATTTCCGATGACCTGCGCGGCCACCTGGGTAACGGCTTCCGGGAGAACGGGATTGACCTTGCCGGGCATAATCGAGGAACCGGGCTGCAAATCGGGCAGCTGGAGTTCGCCGAGACCGGTGAGCGGGCCGGAACCCATCCAGCGAATATCGTTGGCAATCTTGGTGAGACTGATGGCGACCGTGCGCAGCGCGCCGGACAACTCGACCAGGGCGTCCCGGGCGGCCTGCGCCTCGAAGTGGTCCTGGGCTTCCGACAGCGCGTCCAGGCCGGTCGACTTCGCCAGTTCCGCAACCACTTTCGCGCCGAAGCCGGCGGGCGCGTTGAGGCCGGTGCCGACCGCGGTGCCGCCGATGGCGAGCTCGCCGACGCGCGGCAGGGTGGCCAGCAGGCGTTCGATGCCCGCGCTCACTTGCCTTGTGTAGCCGCCGAATTCCTGGCCCAGGGTGACCGGCACCGCGTCCATCAGATGGGTGCGGCCGGATTTCACCACGTACCGCCACTCCTGGGACTTGTCCAGCAGCGCCAGCCGCAGATGTTCCAGCGCCGGCACCAGATCCTTGACCACGGCCTCGGTGGCCGCGAGATGCGTTGCGGTGGGGAAGGTGTCGTTGGACGACTGCGACATGTTGACGTCGTCGTTGGGGTGCACGGTGACGCCGCCCCGGGCCGCGATGCTCGCGATCACCTCGTTGGCGTTCATATTCGAGCTGGTGCCGGAACCGGTCTGGAAGACGTCGATCGGGAACTGGTCGTCGTGCTCGCCGTCGGCGATCTCGGTCGCGGCGGCGACGATGGCGTCGGCCTTGCTCGCGTCCAGCAGGCCCAGCTCCCGATTCACCACGGCGGTAGCGGCTTTCAGCAGGCCGAGCGCGCGGATCTGGGCGCGCTCGAGGCCGCGGCCGCTGATCGGGAAGTTCTCCACCGCGCGCTGGGTCTGCGCCCGCCACAACGCGTCGACGGGAACGCGGACCTCGCCCATGGTGTCGTGTTCGATGCGGTACTGGGTGTCGTCGGTCATGACATCGACCCTATGCCCGGCCCGAGGCCGGTGGGGGTGCCACGCCTGAGGGAAACCGCACACGGCGCGGCGGGAATAGCCGCCGCGCCGTTCGCGACTCAGGGCATCGGGGGAGCGGCGTGCTCGTCGCCGTCGAAGTCCACCGAGGAGTACTCGCGCAGCTTCGACAGGCGGTGGTAGGCGTCGACCATGCGCACGGTGCCGGACTTGGCGCGCATGACGATCGACTGGGTGGACGCGCCGCCGCCGTAGTAGCGGACGCCGCGCAGCAGATCGCCGTCGGTGACGCCGGTGGCGCAGAAGAAGACATCCTCACCGGAGACCAGGTCCTCGGTGGAGAGAATGCGATCCAGATCGTGGCCCGCGTCGATGGCCTTCTGCCGCTCGGCGTCGTCCTTCGGGGCCAGCTTGCCCTGCAGCGCGCCGCCCATACAGCGCATAGCCGCCGCGGCGATGATGCCCTCGGGGGTGCCGCCGATGCCGATCAGCATGTCCACGCCGGAATCCGGGCGGGCGCACGCGATGGCGCCGGCCACGTCGCCGTCGGAGATGAGGCGGATGCGGGCGCCGGCCTCACGCACTTCCTGCATGTGCGGGGCGTGGCGGGGACGGTCCAGGATGCAGACGGTCAGGTCGGAGACCGAGGAGTTCTTGGCCTTGGCGACGCGGCGTAGGTTCTCCGCGATCGGCGCGCCCAGATCGATGACATCGGCGGCCTCGGGACCGACGGCGATCTTCTCCATGTAGAACACGGCGGAGGGATCGAACATGGCGCCGCGCTCGGCGACCGCCAGCACGGAGATGGCGCCCGGCGAACCCTTCGACATCAGGGTGGTGCCGTCGATCGGATCCACCGCGAAGTCCAGCTCCGCGCCGGTGCCGTCGCCGACCAGCTCACCGTTGTACAGCATGGGCGCTTCGTCCTTCTCGCCCTCGCCGATCACCACGATGCCGCGCATCGAGACGGTCGCGACCAGCTGCCGCATCGCGTCCACGGCCGCACCGTCGCCGCCCTCCTTGTCGCCCCGGCCGACCCAGCGGCCCGCGGCCATGGCCCCGGCCTCGGTGACCCGGACCAGCTCCAGCGCGAGGTTGCGATCCGGAGCCTCGCGGCGGGGTGCGGGCGTGGGTGCCGTCATTACGGTGCCTCCTTGGTTGTCTACAAGCTGCCCAAATTGTCGCATTGAGCATCGGAGGCCCGAGCAAGTACTCGTATTGCACTCTCGTACCGATCACAGCGCAGGTCACCGGGCTGATCTCGGGCTGACCGGCGGCAGCCGTCTCGTTCGTCCGGAAACATGCCGGGACACGCGGGTTTCGGGCGGACTGTGTGCTCGGTCGCAGTCGGGGCCCGTGGATACTGGGTGCCGTGTCGTACCAGAAGCCCCGCACCCAGCACGATTACAAGGACCTGATCTGGTCGTTGCTGCCGCTGCTGCTGATCTGCCTGGTGATCGCGGGCATCGCCGCGCAATGCAGTTTCCAGACGGGCGGGCCGAAGCAGGGACAGATCCCGGAATTCAAGATTCACGATTCCCTGACGGTCGCGGCGCGTGAACTGCCGTTTCCCATACGGGAACCCGCCGTCCCCGCTGACTGGACGCCCAACTCGGGTTCGCGCGCCGATGTGACCGGCGGCGGGAAGCTGGCGACGGTCGGGTACATCACCAACCACGGCGCGTACATGCAGCTCACCCAGAGCGACGCCACCGAGGACAAGCTGGCGGCGCAGATCGTGGGCAGCCGGTACGCCACCGGGACCGAGCAGATCGGCGATCGCAAGTGGGTGGTGTACGGCGAGGCCGACACCGAACCCGCCTGGATCTCCGACTACGGCGATGTGCGGATTCTGATCAAGGGCGCGGGCAACAAGGGCGCGTTCATCACGCTGGCCACCGCGCTTGGCAACGCGCAGCCGCTGCCCAAGAAGTAGCACCCAGTCATTCCGGCATGCCCTTAGCGGGAATCCATAGCGGCACCGTGTGGATCCCGGCTGAAAACATGCCGGGATGACGAAGGGTCAGTTTTCCTGATCGCGGTGCGCGAGCGCGTCTTCCACGCGTTTGCGGGCGCCCGCCAGGTGTTCCTCGCAGCGCGCGGCCAGGGCTTCGCCGCGTTCCCACAGGGCGAGCGAATCGTCGAGGTCCATGCCGCCCTGCTCCAGCATCTTCACCACATTGACCAGCTCGTCGCGGGCGCGTTCGTAGCCGAAGGTGGCGATCTCGGCGCGATCGGCGTCGGTCATATTTTTACGAATCCTTTCGAGGGGGACGGGAACCCAGCGGTACGGCGCCGAGCCCGGCGGCGGAAATCGCGCCGTCGGCCACCCGGATGCGGAGCTGGGTGCCGGGCGGGGCGTCTTCGATGGAACGGATGACGTGGCGGTCCTTGCCCGAAACCCGTTGCACCACGGCGTAACCCCGGGACAGCGTGGCGGCCGGGCCGACGGCGGTGAGTTTTTCACGTAGATGCCGGGTGGCGGTCGATTCACCCGAGAGCAGGTGGTCGACGGCGCGCCGCGCGGCGGTGCGCAAGCGCTCGATTTCGTCGTGCCGCTGATCCAGCAGCCGCAGCGGTTCGGCGAGCACCGGGCGCGAACGCATCTGCGCCAGCGCGCGCGATTCGCGATCCACCCAGCCGCGCAGCGCGGCCGCGGACCGTTCGCGCAGTTCGCGCAGCAGCGCCATTTCCGCCGCGGCGTCGGGCACGATGCGTTTGGCGGCGTCGGTCGGCGTGGCGGCGCGCAGGTCCGCCACATAATCCGAGAGTGGATTGTCCGGCTCGTGCCCGATGGCGCTGACGATCGGCGTGGTCGCGGAAACGATTGCCCGGCACAGCGTCTCGTCGGAGAACGGCAGCAGATCCTCCACACTGCCGCCGCCGCGCGCCAGCACGATCACATCCACCCGGGGATCGGCGTCCAGCGCCGCGATGGCCTCCAGGATCTGCGGCACCGCCGTCGCTCCCTGTACGGCGGTATTGCGAATCTCGAATTGCACGGCGGGCCAGCGCTGCGTCGCCACCGTCACCACATCGTGCTCGGCGGCGCTGGCGCGACCGGTGATCAGCCCGATGCGATTGGGCAGGAACGGAATCGGCCGCTTCAGCCGGGGATCGAAGAGCCCTTCGGCCGCCAGCAGCGCCTTCAGCCGTTCGATCCGCGCGAGCAGTTCCCCGATGCCGACCGGCCGAATCTCGGTGATGCGCAAGGACACCGTGCCGCGCCCGGTGAAGAACTGGAGCTTGCCGTAGACCACGACCCGGCTGCCCTCTTGCAGCGGCACGGCCGAATTGCGCAGCAGCTCCGGATCACAAGTCACCGAAAGCGACATATCGGCTGCGGTGTCCCGCAATACGAGAAACGCGGTCCGCGTCCCCGGCCGCATATTGATCTGCGTGATCTGTCCCTCGACCCAGATCGCCCCCAACCGGTCGATCCACTGCGCCACCTTGACGGCGATGGTGCGCACCGGCATCGGGTTCTCGGCGGTACTGCTCGCCTTGGCCGGCGGTGCGGGCTGCTCGGGCTGTGCGGACGTCACAGCACCGATTCTGTCAGTGCCCACCGACTACGACGGCAAGACGCCCATCGACACGTGGAACCCGGTGGCCACGGCGGGGGGTGAGGAACAGAAACGGGCCGCAGGTGGTGCCCACTCCACCTGCGGCCCGTGGTGCTCAGCGCGACGGTGTGCTCACTCACATCCAACGGGTTCGAGTCGCTCGCGCTTCGAGGGGGTTCGGGGGCGAAGCCCCTGAGAGTTACGAGAGTCGCCCCCAACGACAGACGCCGACCGCCCGCGCCGGTCGGCTCGGGTGATCGGCGCTCGCCGGGAACGGCTCACTTGGCCTGAACGGTCGCGATGCGGTTGGTCAGCATGGTGACGAACGGGGCGCGATCGCGCGTGCCCTGCTCGTACGCCAGCAGCGTGGATAGGTCCTCGACCGACAGCTGGCGCAGCCGGGCGCGCAGCTGCGCGATGGTCATCTCGTCGTAGTTGAAACGCGACGCCACCTCGGGGGCGGCCGGCGCGCTGCCATTGTGGCCGTTGGTCGAAGCGACGGAAGCCGTTGCGGGGGCCTCGGTTTCGGCAGCCTCAGGTTCGGCGGCCTCCTGCGCGGCCGACTCTGCGGCGACCGGCTCGGGCTCGGCCACGATCGGATCCGAAGCCGGCGCGGATTCGGTTTCGGCGGCGGCCGATTCGGTCACCACCGGTTCGGTGATCTCCGCGACGGGTTCCGCGGGTGCGGATTCCTCGGGTGTAAAGAGGTCGAAACGGCTCTTGCGTACCGATTCCGAGCCGAAGCTCGGTGTTTGCTCGAGGTCTTCGTCCTCATCGAAAGTGGCCCACGCGGGCTGTTCTTCCGGTTGGTTGACCAAACGGTCGAAAACGGCATCGCCTTTGAGAGCGAGGCTGGTCACGAACTGCTGGAAGTGCATGGTGGTTTGCAGCATCTGGCTGATCGCGGTGATCGGGAAATTGATTGCGGTCGTCGGTAGCCGACGAGTTTCCTCGAGAGCATAGACGGCAGCCCCGGCGGCGACCCGGGCCAGGAACGGAGGTCGGAACATGCCCATAGCCTGCCCGAAACGCCGTGTGATGCAAAGGTGAGAACGCACGAAAAGTGATTTTGCCCGCGACCTCCGATCGAATGCGCGTCACCCCGCACACGTATTCTGTGGGGCATGTCCTCGGCTATCCCTTTGAACGTCGGAATCGTCCGGTCGCCGTCGGGTGCCGCCGACGGTCCGAAGCGAGTACTGCTCGCCGAACCGCGCGGCTATTGCGCCGGTGTCGATCGCGCGGTGGTGACCGTCGAGAAAGCTCTCGAAAAGCACGGTGCGCCGCTGTATGTGCGCAAGGAAATCGTGCACAACCGGCACGTGGTGGAAACGCTGCGGGACCGCGGTGTGATCTTCGTCGACGAAACCGACGAGGTGCCGGAGGGCGCGGTCGTGGTGTTCTCGGCGCACGGGGTGTCCCCGGCGGTGCACGAGTCCGCGGCCGAACGCAACCTGCACACCATCGACGCCACCTGCCCGCTGGTCACCAAGGTGCACCAGGAGGCCAAGCGGTTCGCGCGCGACGACTTCGACATTCTGCTCATCGGTCACGAAGGGCACGAGGAGGTCGAGGGCACCGCGGGTGAGGCGCCCGACCACGTGCAGCTGGTCGACGGGCCGGACGCGGTCGACAACATCACCGTCCGCGACGAGAACAAGGTGATCTGGCTGTCGCAGACCACGCTCTCGGTGGACGAGACCATGGAGACGGTGCACCGGTTGCGGGCCAAGTTCCCGAATCTGCAGGATCCGCCGAGCGACGACATCTGCTACGCCACCTCCAACCGGCAGACCGCGGTGAAGGCGATGGCGCCCGAATGCGATCTGGTGATCGTGGTCGGCTCGCGCAACTCCTCCAACTCGGTGCGCTTGGTCGAGGTCGCGCTGACCGCCGGGGCCGGGGCCGCGCACCTGGTCGACTACGCCCGCGAAGTGGATCCGGCGTGGCTGGAGGGCGTGCGCACCATCGGCGTCACCTCCGGCGCCTCGGTGCCGGAGATCCTGGTCGAGGGCGTGCTGGAATTGCTGGCGCAGCACGGTTTCGGTGAAGTGCAGCCGGTGACCACCGCCAACGAGACCCTGGTCTTCTCGCTGCCCCGCGAACTGCGCGCCGCCCGCGCCTGAGTTCCCCCAGCGAAAACACTCGCGCCCCTTACCGATTCGGTAAGGGGCGCGAGTCGTATTCGGGGTTGTTTCCCCGTCAGCGTTCGATGCGGCCGGAATCGCGTTCGCGGTAGCGCACATTCGGGCGCGGGTGCGGGGGCACGTCCGGGTTCTGGGCGCGGCGGCGGGGTTCGCCCGCGGCCGGGTTGCGGTCGGCCGGCGGCTTGGCGCGGCGCCGGCCTTCGCCGGGGGCCGGAGCGGGTGCGGGCTGGCGATCGGCGGGCGGCTGACGGTCGGCGCGGGAGCGTTCCGCACCCGGCTGGCGTTCCGCACCCGGCTGACGGTCGGTGCCCGGCTGGCGGTCGGCGCGGGCACGACCGCCCGGCTGACGGCCGTTGGTGCGGGTGCGGTCCGCGGGCTGGCGGCCGTTGGTGCGGGCGCGATCGCCGGACTGGCCGGAACCCACGCGCGGCGGGGTCGCGGCTACCCGGCCCGCGGGGCGGCGGGACGGGCGGGCGGTGCTGCCGGATTCCGCGGCGGCATCGGGTTCGGCGGCGGCGCGGGAGCGACGTCTGGCGGGGTCCTTGGAATCGGCGGGCCGGGTGCGCTGGGCACGCGGGGAACCACCCGGGCGGGTGCTGCGGGCGCGCGGCCTGGGCAGCCCGGCATCGGCCTCGCTCTCGTGCTCGCGGCGATGCAGATAGATACGGACGCCGCCGATCACCAGCACCAGCACGGTGGCCAGCGCCATCGTCGGGAACCGGCTCACCAGCGGGATGGCCAGGTTCAGCAGCACGTCCTTGAGACCGCCCGAACTGCCCAGCATCTGCTGATAGGCCAGCGGCACCGTGACGAACAATAGGAGCGGCGGCAGCACCATGGTGGTGAACACGCCCTTGAACCGCACCACCAGCACGGCCAGCACGCAGCCGACCACGTACAGCGTCGCGAAAGTGCCGGTGAGCTCGTTACCGCCGCCGCGAGCATCGATGAAGAATCCGATGAACGTGCAGGTCACCGCGATCAGAACCGCCGCACCGGAAGGCACGCCGGGAACCGACGGCACAATCGAACGGTGCGACGGGGGCACCTCTGCGCGCTCGCTTGGGGTAACTGCCACGATCTGCACACTAAAGCATCGAGTCATCTCACGAGGTCGGTGACATCTCGCGAGCTTGCCGGGCACATAGCTCGCATACCCGGCACGGTGATCGATAGCGGCTCCGGCTCAGCCTTCCGAGTCGGCGAAACCCACTGCACGCGGCCAGGACTCGACCCGGTGCAATTCGGGTACCGGGGCGTCGGACACCTCCAGATCGTGCAGCTTGCGGGCGGTGACCATCACACGTGATTCCACCGAGGAGACGGTGTGGTTGAAGGCGTCCACGGCCTTGCCCAGCTGCGCGCCCAGGCGGTCCAGGTGCCGGCCGGTGGTGCCGAGCCGGGTGTAGAGCTCACGGCCGAGTTGCTGCACCACCGCCAGATCCGCGGAGATGGCCTCCTGCCGCCAGCCCAGAGCGACGGTGCGCAGCAGGGCCATGAGGGTGGTGGGGGTGGCCAGTACGACATTGCGGCCGAAGGCGTATTCGAGCAGACCCGAGTCGGTGGTGAGGGCGGCGTCGAGGAAGGGGTCGCCGGGCACGAACAGGATCACGAATTCCGGGCACGGGTCGAAGGCGGCCCAGTATTCCTTGGCGGCCAATTGCTCCACGTGGTTGCGCAGGTGCTTGGCGTGCCGGGCCAGATGCGCTTCGCGTTCGCGCGGGTCCTCGGTGGCGGCGGCGTCCAGGTAGGCGGTGCACGGCACCTTGGCGTCCACCACGATCTGCCGGCCGCCCGCCAGCCGCACCACCATGTCCGGGCGCACCACGGTGTCGCCGCGCCGGGTGACCTGGGTGTCGAAATCGCAGTGCCTGGCCATGCCGGCCAGTTCCACCACCCGCTCCAGCTGGATCTCGCCCCAGCGCCCGCGCACCTGCGGGGCCCGCAGCGCCGCCACCAATTGCCCCGTCTGCGTGGACAACTGATGCGAGGTGCGCTGCATGCCCGCGACCTGTTCGCGCAGACCGGAATACGCGTTGATCCGATTGTGCTCGACTTCCTGGATCTGCCGGTTCAGCGTCCCGACGGCTTCCCGCAGCGGTTCGACGAGATGCCCGATCGCATAGGACTGCCGCCGCGCCGCGTCCTCACTGGCCGCCCCCAGTGACTGCCGCAATAGCCGCTCGTTGTCCTGCATAGCCGACAGCCGTGCTTCGGCCACCGCCGCGCGCTGGCCCGCACGGGCGGCATGCCCGTACCAGCCCAGGGCGACCCCGGCGGCGAACACCAACAGCAGCGCAAACAGCATCGGTGCGGTCATGAGTGCAGATAGTGGCAGATTCCACCGACAAGAAAGTGAATTGAGCAACCGCGCAGTTTCGACACGTGTTCGGTCCGGCCCGACACGCCGAGCTCGCGTATGCCAAGTCCACGACAGCCTTTCGCGACGGTCGGGGTAACTCACCGGGTACGTCCGAAGATGTTTCGGCACGCGGCGGCAGGCACGGGTGCATTCCTGGCAACGGCACTCCGCGGTCCGCCGAAGTCGCGGGGTGGCGGGACAGCTATACATCGGCGTGTTTCCGACAGACCGTGTGGGTAGTGCGAAACCTGTCGGGGGCATCGCCTACGGTCTCGGGGCATGCGGATCCTACACACCTCCGACTGGCATATCGGGCGCACGTTCCACGGCGTCGATCTGCTGGGCGACCAGGAGTGTTCGCTGCGCGCCATCGCCGAGCTGGTGGCGGCGGAGCGGGTGGATGTGGTGGTGGTGCCGGGGGATGTGTACGACCGGTCCATTCCGAGTGCGGACGCGATCGCGGTGTGCAATAGGGGGTTCGAGGCGATCCGCGCCGCCGGGGCAACCATCGTGGCGACGTCCGGCAACCATGATTCGCCGACGCGGCTGGGGGCGCTGGGGAGTTTCGCGGCGGCGGGCGGGCTGCATCTGCGGTGCACCATCGCGGAGGTGGCGCGACCGGTGCTGCTGGCCGACGAGCACGGCGCGGTGGCGTTCTACGGGATCCCGTACCTGGAGCCGGACATCACGCGCGCGGAACTGGGTGTGCCGCAGGCGCGCTCGCACGCCGAGATCCTGGACGCGGCGATGGGGCTGATCCGGACCGATCTCGCGGCGCGCCCCGCGACCCGTTCGGTGGTGCTCGCGCACGCCTTCGTGGTCGGCGGGGAAGCCACCGGATCCGAGCGGTCCATCTCCGTCGGCGGCGTCGAAACCGTGCCCATGTCCGCCTTCGACGGCATCGACTACGTGGCGCTCGGCCACCTGCACTCCCCGCAGACGCTGTCCGAATCCGTTCGCTATTCCGGGTCCCCGCTGCCCTATTCGTTCGGCGAACGCTCGCATCGCAAGGCGGTCTGGATCATCGACCTGGACGCCTCCGGCCTGGCCACGGTCGAACGCCGCGACCTCCCGCTGATCCGCGGCCTCAGCCAGCTCACCGGCACCCTGGAGGCCCTGCTCACCGCGCCCGAGCACGCCCCCGCCGAAAACGACTACGTCTCGGCCACTCTCACCGACACCGCCCGCCCCGTGGACGCCCTGCGCCGCCTGCGCGACCGCTTCCCGCACGCCGTCCACGTGGAATGGCTGCGCCCCGAAGGCAACCCGGAACTGCGCTACCGCGAACGCGTCCACGGCCGCCGCGACACCGAAGTCGCCCACAGCTTCCTCACCGACGTCCGCGGCGCCCCGACGCCGGGCGAGATGACCTGGGTCGAACGCGCTCTCGCCGCCGCCGTTCGCGAGCGAGACGTGCCCACTCGTGCGACCGGTCCAGCCCGCCAGGCATCCGAGGCTGGTAGAGGAGCGGCCGGCTCCCGGCGCGAATTCGTTGCCGCCGATGCCGAATTCGGCGCCGCGAACCATCCAGCGGTCGCGCTCCGTCATTCTGCTTCGGGCGAGGTGGATTCCGCGGACCTCGGCAATGCTGTCGTGGCGCCGGACGGAGGAATCCAGGGGACGGAGAAACCGGCTCGCCGGCCTTCCGATGCGGCAGGCGGCAAAGAGCACATCGCCGCGGCGGCGGACGCGGGGGTCGAGGACGCCGGGGTGTCTTCCAGCAGCGCCGCCGATGCGGCAGGCGGGTTGGTCGGTGGAGACGGGGAGGGTGAGCTATCCGAGGGTGCGGTGGGCGAGGTTGTGGGGTTGTTCGACGTTCCCGAATCCGGTTCGGGCGCGGGGAATTCCGCGAGCGGGATGACCGCGTGAGCGAAAACCGTTGCCGCCGTGCGGCGTGTCCTGCGGGGGTGCGCGGCCGGCGGGATGTTGGATGGTGCGTGGCGGAGTGGGAAGGGGTCGGCGCGTGCGCCTGCATCGGCTGGAATTGACCGCCTTCGGGCCGTTCGCGGAACCCACCGTGGTGGATTTCGACGAATTGGGCGCCGACGGGCTGTTTCTGCTGCACGGGCAGACCGGGGCGGGGAAGACGACGGTGCTGGACGCGATCGCGTTCGCGTTGTACGGGAGCGTGCCGGGGGCGCGGGGGGAGAGCAAGCGGCTGCATTCCGATCACGCGGATGAGCAGACGCCGCCGCGGGTGATTCTGGAGGCGACGGTCGGCGGGCGGCGGCTGCGGTTGAATCGCACGCCGGAATTCCAGCGGCCGAGCAAGCGGGCCAAATCCGGCATGGTGAAGGAAAACGCCTCCGCCACTTTGGAATGGCTGGACGGGCGCGGTGAGAATCTGTCGCGGATTCCCGATATCGGCGACGAGATTCTGCGATTGCTCGGGATGAGCGCCGACCAGTTCTTCCAGGTGGTGCTGCTGCCGCAGGGCGATTTCGCGCGTTTCCTGCGCGCCGACAACGAAGAGCGCGAGAAACTTCTCGAAAAGCTCTTCGACACCGAACGTTTCGCGACCGCCGAACAATGGCTGATCGACAAGCGCCGCGCCAGCGCCGCCGACCTCGACGCCCGCAAGCAGAGCATCGACCGCCTCATCGCCCAGGTCGGCGTGGCGGCGGGCCTGGCCGCCACCGAAACCGCCGGCCCGCTGGAATCCGTCGACTGGTCCCAGCGCCTGCTCGCCACCGCCCGCACCGCCCGCGACCAGCGGGCCCTGGAACTCGCCCGGCAGCAACAGCATTCGGCCGCCCTGCGCCTACAAGCCGAAGCCCAGCGCGCCCTGCACGAACGCCACCGCCGCCTCACCACCGCCCGCACCCAGCTCGCCGCCTACACCGCCGCCGCCGACCAGCGCGCCGCCCGCCGGCTCGAACTCGACCATGCCCGCCGCGCCGACCCGGTGGCCGCCGCTCTCGAAGAAGCCCGCGCCGCCGCCAAAACCCTCCGCCGCCGCGAAACCGAATCCACCCGCGCCGCCGAACAACTCGCCGACCGCCTCCTCCAACCGGCCACCGCCGAACTCCCCGGAACCACCTGGGCCGCAGCCGATCTGGCCGCCGCCGAACTCCACGACACCGACCTGGCGGAAGACCTCACCTACCTCGAACCACCGGCCGGCGCCGTTCGGGGAGGGAGCGGTCCCGCAGCAGGAGACGGTTCGCAGGCGGCGGGCTCGGGGTTGGAAGCCGCTGTGCAGCGTTGGAGCGCGCATATCGGGGCCCTGGACGAGGTGCGGGCCGACGCGGAGTCGGCTACCCGGCTGACGCGGGAGCTGGCGCAGTTGCGGGCCGCGCAGGATGACATCGCTGCGCGGGCGGCGAAACTGGGGCGGCGGCAGGAAGAGTTGCCGGGAACCATTGCGGGGGTGGAGGTTCGGCTGCGCACCGCAGGCGACGCGGCGGCCGGGCTTGCCGGGTTGGAGGCCGAGGTCGAGCGGTTGAAGGTGGCTGCCCGGGCCGCTGTGGAGTTGGAGCAGCGCCAGGGGGAGCTGGTGGCGGCCAAGCGGGGGTTCGAGGATGCTCGGGCCGCGCATCTGGATGCCCGGGAACGAACTCAGGAACTGCGGGAGTTGCGGCTGGCGGGGATGGCGGCCGAGCTGGCGGGGGTGCTGGTCGACGGCGAGCCGTGTGCGGTGTGCGGGTCGGGGGAGCATCCGCATCCGGCGCGGGCCACCGAACAGGCGGTGTCCAAGGAGGCGGAGGACGCCGCGCTCGCGGCGGAGCGGGCCGCCGAGGCGCGCCGGGAGCGGGCCGGGCAATTGGTGGCCGAGCTGGAGCGCGCCATCGAGGTGCTGACCGAGCGCGGCGGGGCGGTCGACAAGGCAGAACTGGCCGCGGCGCTGTCGGAATCGAGTGCGCGGCACAACGAGGCGAAGCGGATGGCCGCGCTGGTCGCGGAGCTGACCGCCGAGCTGAACCGGCTGCGGGCCGACGAGGCGAAATTGCAGGGGGAGTTGCGTGAGTGCCAGAGCCAGGCCAGCGCGACCTTGGAACGGGTCGTGGCGGCCGATCGCCGATTGGCCGAGCTGACCGAGCGGCTGCGCGCGGCGGCGGGATCCGACGGGACGGTGGATCGTCGCCGTGCGCGCCTGGAAGCGCTCGTCGCGGATGCCACCGCCGTGCGGGATGCGCGCGCGGAGACCGCGAGTGCCCGGGAACAGGTCGCCGTGCTGGCGGTACGGGTCGAAAAGCTTTCGTACGAAGCCGGTTTGGTGGAATCGGCACCGCCGGTCATGGGTGAGAGCGGTCCGGACTACATGGCTCTGGCCGTCTACGGCCGCGCCGTGGACGCCGCCTCCCGCACCGAACGCCAGCAGGCCGATATCGAAGCCGAACTACTGGCAGCCGAGAACGCCCGCGCCCACGCGGAGGCGGTACTCGCCGAACCCGAGATCCAAGCCGCCGCCGACGCCGCACTCGGCGACCTCGAACAGTTGGAAGCCTCTGTCGCACAGGCGGACTCGGACCTCACCGCGGCGGTTGCCGCCAATGCCGAAGCCATCCGCAGGGTCGAACAGCTCGAAGACCTCTGCTCCCAGCTCTGGGCCGCAGTGGACCGCATCGCCCCCATCCAGCGCGCGCACGAGGAACTCTCCTCCCTGGCCGACGTGGTAGCGGGCCGCGGCGAGAACAACCGCCGCATGTCCCTGCGCTCCTACGTCCTGGCCGCCCGCCTGGAAGAAGTAGCCCTGGCCGGTTCCGTCCGCCTGCGCCGAATGTCCGGCGGCCGTTACGAATTCGTCCACACCGACGCCGCCGGCCCCCGCGGCCGTCGCGGCGGCCTCGGCCTGGATATCCGCGACGACTACACCGGCGCCATCCGCCCCGCCAAAACCCTCTCCGGCGGCGAAACCTTCATGGCCTCCCTCGCCATGGCCCTGGGCCTGGCCGACGTCGTAGCGGCCGAATCCGGCGGCCTCGTCCTCGACACCCTCTTCATCGACGAAGGCTTCGGCAGCCTCGACGCCGACACCCTCGACGCCGTCATGGGCGTCCTCGACGAACTCCGCTCCGGCGGCCGCGTGGTCGGCGTGGTCAGCCATGTCGACGAAATGCGCCAGCGCATCCCCAGCCGCCTGCACGTCATCCGCGGCCGCACCGGCTCCCACTTGGAAACCACGGTCGGCGCCTGAAGCCGGCACGCCCCGGAAACCCGCCGTCGGTGCCCGACCTCGTCATGTCCCCAACGCAGCTCGGGTGCTGAGCTTTAGCTGAGAGCCGGCTTTAGGCATCACAAGATTTTTATAAGAGGATCCCAGGGGGCGGGAAATACCGTCCTTGACAACAGCAAGACGAGATCGACTTCAAGGACAGGGCAATGCGGAAAGTCATCACCGGCGTACTGACCACCGCGGCTACGGCCGCCATCTCCCTCGGCGCGGTCGTGGCGGCAGCGCCGGCGCATGCCGAGACCTACCCGGGCGCGTGCCTGGTCGTGCAGAACTACTCGGGGCGGACCGTCGAGGTGACCCTGGAGTACCCGGCCCGCAAGGGCGTGTGGACCTTCAGCCCGGGCGAGGTTTCGGTGCTCACCAATCACGACGTGGTGGTGACCACGCCGGGCGGCTACTGGAAGACGCACACCAATGTGCAGGTCGACGACAGCTGGAACTACGAGTGGGACCGCAACAACAGCAAGGGCTGCAACGGTTCCTGGGTGCTGACCCTGAACTGAGGCGTCAGCGGGGGGTGAAGCGGATTTCGGCCCGGGCGCGCGCTTTGGCGGCCTCCACCTCACGATCCTTGGGGGGAGCGGTGGTGGTGAGGGAGTTCAGCAACTTGGTGGTGGCCGCGGTCACCTCGGCCACCGCCAGGTCGAACGCCTCCTGATTGGCGTGCGAGGGCTTGGTCGAACCACTGATCTTGCGGACGTATTGGACGGCCGCGGCGTGTACCTCGTCGGGGGTGGCGGGGGGCTCGAAATTGTGCAGGGTTTTGATATTGCGGCACATGAATTCGAGGGTACGCGCGGCGGCCGACCAAAAAGACTGATCAGTCCGCTTCGTGATCCAGCAGCCACCGCTTGGCGGGCAACCCCCAGCGGAAGCCGCCCAGGGTGCCGTCGGTGCGCAGCACTCGATGGCAGGGGACGAACAGGGCGGCGGCATTGCGGGCACACGCATTGGCGGCGGCCCGGGTCGCGGCGGGGCGGCCCGAGAGGCCGGCGTACTCGGTATAGGTGACGGGGGCGCCGGCCGGGATCTTGCGCAGCACCTCCCAGGCGTGCACCAGGAACGGCCCGGACTGCTGCCGCACGGTGACGCCGTCGATGGCGGCCAGATCACCGGAATGGTAGTCGCGCACCGCTTTCGACACCGCGCCGAGCGAATCCCGTTGCCGCAGTATGGCGGGACGCAGGGTGGGGTGGATCAGATCGCGCAGGTTCTCGGCATCGGCCGTCCAGCCGGAGGCGAGCACCGCGCCGTCGGCGTCCACCAGCGCGGTGAACGGGCCGATGGGGGTGTCGGCGATGGCGAAATCGGCGGTGGGGGTGCGGGATTCGAGGATCATCAGGGGGTGGTTCTCGCTTTCCGGGCGCCGTTCGCGCCATCGGGGGCGGGGGTGGGATGAGCCAGGGCGTGCTTCCACATGTGCATGGACAGATACGAGCGCCAGGGGGCCCAGCGCGCCGTATCGGCGAGATCGATGCCGAGCAGGGCGGCGCCGCGCCGCACGATCAGGTCGGTGTGCAGCAGGATGTCCGGATCGGCGAGCAATCGCATGGTCACGTAGTCGGCGGTCCACGGCCCGACGCCGTCCAGGGCGAGCAGGTCGCGCCGCAATTCCGCGGGGGTGCGGGCGGAGTGCAGTACCAGCTCGCCATTGGCCAGGGCCCGCGCCACGCCGACGATCGCCTCGACGCGGCGGGAGGGCCCGGTCAGCACCTCGGCCCCGTGCTCGGCGATGGCGGCGGCGGTGGGGAACAGATGCGGGATCGGTCCCGGAATGGATTCGCCGAGCTGCTGCACCAGCCGTGCGGTATGGGTATTGGCCGCCGCCACCGAGATCTGCTGTCCGATCATGGTGCGCAGCAGCAGTTCCGAGCCGTCCAGACTGCCCGGCACCCGGATGCCCGGCGGCAGTACCAGGCCGTTGCGGGTGATGGCGGGGTCCGCGTGCACCTCGCCGAACGGCCGCACCTCGCCCCCGGACATGCCCGCGGCCAGCGCTTCGTCGATGCCGATCGGGTCGGCGTCCAGATCCAGGAAATGCCGTAGTCGCGCCACCGTGGGCGCGAGATCGCGCATGTCCTGTAGCGCCAGCGAGGCGCGCACATGCCCGGGCTGCACCGATAGTCGAATCGTGGTGTGCCCGTGCGGGGTTCGCAGACTACGCGTGTACCGCCCGTCCTCGAAGGTCTCCAGCCCCGGCACGGTGTGCGCCGCCAGGAACCATTCCAGCCAGGTCTTGTCCAGGGGTTCCCGGTACGGCAGCCGCAGCGTGAGCAGCCCGTTGCTGGTCGGCAGGGTATCGCCGTTGCGCCGCCGCGATTCCTCGCGCAGCGTGGTCGGGCTGACCGCGAACACCTCCCGCACGGTGTCGTTGAACTGCCGGATGCTGGCGAAACCCGCCGCGAAGGCGATATCGGACATGGGCAGCCGGGTGGTCTGGATCAGCAGGCGTGCGGTGTGCGCCCGGTGCGCCCGCGCCAGGGCCAGCGGCCCCGCCCCGAGTTCCCCGGTGAGCACCCGGGTGAGCTGGCGCTGGGAGTAGCCGAGGGCGTCGGCCAGCGCGGGCACCCCACCGCGTTCGATCACCCCATCGGCGATCAACCGCATGGCCCGCGACGCCAGGTCGGCGCGGGTGTTCCAGAGCGGCGAACCGGGCGCCGCGTCGGGCAGGCAGCGCCGGCAGGCCCGGAACCCGGACTGCTGGGCGGCGGCGGCCGTGGGCAGGAAGGTGACGTTGGCCCGTTTCGGGGTGATGGCAGGACACGAAGGGCGGCAATAGATTCCGGTAGTGCGGACCGCCGTGAAGAATTGCCCGTCGAACCGGGCATCCCGGGTTGCCACGGCACGGTAGCAACGCTCGAAATCCAGATCGTTCGCACTCACGGGTTCCACAATGTCAGCCCCGACGAACCGGTGCTAGCGGATATCCGCCATCACATGGCGGAAATCCGACTCCGCCGCCTCTCCGCGCCTTCTGCCGACCGGTGGGGCGGTGCTCCGGTCCGTCGCGGACCGGCGGCCGCGCGGGACGGATTCTGGGCGTCCCCGGTGAGTTACCCGGATCCTCACGAGATCAGTTGTCACGTTCGGAATCCTCAGCAGCAGCGGTTTCCTGGGTTACGTGTGGCCGCTTCGTGCCGATCGCGCCAATATTGGCGTTCGGAGGGGATCTCGCAGCCGGGGTGGTGCAGGCGCTGGTGCTGTACGTAGCGCTGGTAGTCGTTGCCGCCGAGGATCGAGTTGAACCACCAGGCAAAGGCTTTGAGAGCCCGGAGAACGGCGCGCCCCGCCGCCCGCAGGGGTCCTGCGGAGGGCGGGGCGGTCGTTTCACTCATGACTGTCAATCTACCGCGATGCGGGTCAATGCACTGCGGCGCCGGGTGCTCTGACCTTGCCTTCGGCGATCAGGGCGTCCCATTCCTTCTGCACTTCCTTCTCGGCCGGAGTCGCCAGGAACGAGCTCGGCCCGAAGATCTTCGACGGCTCCTCCGGCGTCTCGGTGGTCTCGCCGCCGCCATTGCGAATGGCCTTGAGCACCACCAGCAACCCGACGATCGCCACGATCAGCACCAGCACCGCGAACACGATCGACAGCGTGCCCTGGATGAAGGTATTGCGGACCACCTTGTCCATATCGTCCATGGTCTTGGCGGGCGCGAGGATCTTCCCGGCGTCGCGGGCCACGCTGTAGTTGTGGTGCTGGGTCCAGTAACCGATGTTCTTGTCCCCGGAGAAGATCTTCTGCCAGGACGCGGTCATGGTCACGATGAGGTCCCACACCAGCGGAATCGCCGGAATCCACGCCCATTTCAGCAGGCCCTTCTTCACCACGATCACCAGCACCACGGTCAATGCCACGGCCGCCAGCAGCTGGTTGGAGATGCCGAACAGCGGATACAGCGTGTAGATGCCGCCCAGCGGATCGGTCACGCCCATGAGCAGCACCGAACCCCAGGCCAGCACCACGATGCCGGAGCACACGAACACGCCCGGCCACCACGACGGATCCTTGAACTTCTTGGCCCCGGGCAGGTTGCCGAGGGAATCGGAGAGCATGAACCGCGCGACGCGGGTGCCGGCGTCGATGGTGGTGAGGATGAACAGCGCCTCGAACATGATGGCGAAGTGGTACCAGAACGCCTTCATGCTGGTGCCGCCGATGAACTTGTGCATGACCTCGGACATGCCGACCGCGAGGGTGGGCGCGCCGCCGGTGCGGGACACGATCGACTTCTCGCCGATGTCCGCGGCCGTCTGGTTCAGCTGGGCCGCGGTGATCGGATCACCCTTCAGTCCAAGGCTGTTCACGTAGGTCGCGGCCTTGTCGGCGGTGCCGCCGGTGAGGCCCGCACCGGCGTTCATGGCGAAGTACAGGTGCTGGTCGATGATGCTCGCGGTGATCATGGCCATGACCGCCACGAACGATTCCATGAGCATGCCGCCGTAGCCGATCATGCGGGCCTGCGACTGCTTCTCGAGCAGCTTCGGCGTGGTGCCCGAGGACACCAGCGCGTGGAATCCGGACAGCGCGCCGCACGCGATGGTGATGAACAGGAACGGGAACAGGCTGCCCGCGAAGGACGGGCCCTTGCTGTTGGACGCGAACTCCGACACCGCGGGGGCCTTGAGCACCGGCATGGTGACGACCACGCCGACCGCCAGCAGGGTGATGGTGCCGATCTTCATGAAGGTCGACAGGTAGTCGCGCGGGGCGAGCAGCAGCCACACCGGCAGCACCGAGGCGATGAAGCCGTAGATGATCAGGCCCCAGGCGATGGTGGTGCCCGACAGCGTGAACCAGTCCTGGCCCCAAGCGGATTCGGCCACCCAGTTACCGGAGATGATGGCCAGCAGCAGGAGCAGGAAGCCGATGATCGACACCTCGCCGACCTTGCCCGGGCGGAAGAAGCGCAGGTACAAGCCCATGAACAGGGCGATCGGAATGGTCATGCTGATGGAGAACACGCCCCACGGGCTGCCGCCGTGCAGCTGCCCGTCCGCGCCCTTGGTGGCGGCCAGGGCATTGACGACGACGATGCCGAGCACGGCCAGCAGGATCATCATGATGACCAGCACGGCCACGATGGCGGCGATGCCGCCGACCACGCCCAGTTCGTCGCGGGCCATCTGACCCAGCGAACGGCCGCGGCGTTTCACCGACGCCCACAGCACCAGGTAGTCCTGGACCGCGCCCGCCAGCACCACGCCGACGATGATCCAGATGGTGCCGGGCAGATAGCCCATCTGCGCCGCGAGGACCGGGCCGACCAGCGGGCCCGCGCCGGCGATGGCGGCGAAGTGGTGCCCGAACAGCACCCGCCGGTCCATCGGCATGTAGTCCTTGCCGTTCTCCATGGCCTCGGCCGGAGTGGCGACGTCGTCGCTCGGCTTGGTGATCTTCCATTCGATGAGCCGGGCGTAGAACTGGAACGCCAGTACGTAGGTACAGACGGCCGCCACCACGATCCAGACGGCGTTCACGTTCTCACCGCGGACGAATCCGACGATGGCCCAGGCGATGGCGCCGAGGACGGCGACGGCGAGGAAGATGCCCTTCTTCGCCGCCGACAAGGGGGTCCGATCGACCACGCCTACCGGGGGTAGGTCGGGGTCCGTCCGGAGGTATTCGATGGTCGCCATGCGACTGACCCTCCCGTGCGGTACTGCGGTTTCCAGCTGAAATGAGGACAAACGTAGCTGAAGAGACACAGGCGCGGACCAGCTTTCGCCAGTCGTTCACCTGTAGACATACCGGCGGGTACGGGTGGCCCGGCGGACGCTACGCCGGAAGAAGCAAGGGTGGTGCGGTCCGGTTTTCTGGTTCCCGCGACTTCGCGTGTTTTCCGCGCGTCGCAGGTAGCTACCCGTATGCTGCCATGCTGGTCTGAGATCTGCGCCACCCCGGTCACATATATATCTTTTCCGCGCGCCGACCTCGGGCTCTGATCAGCTGGAACCGCCGCGTGACCGGAGGAGACCCGCGATGCCGATGCCGTTCGACCGCCGCACACTGCTCCGGTCGGCGGCGGCCGGGGCGGTGCTCGCCGCGGCCGGCTGCGGCGGGGGCGACGAGGACGCGGTCACCTTCTTCTTCCAGGCGCGGCCCGAGGAGGCGCGGACCCGGCTGCGCATCATCGAGGAGTTTCAGCGGCGGCGGCCGGACATCAAGATCCGGACCATCATGTCGGGGCCGGATCCGTTGCAGCAGATGCTGACCTACTGCGCGGGCGGGAAATGCCCGGACGTGCTGATGGCGTGGGAACTGTTGTACGCGGGGCTGGCCGATCGCGGGGTGCTGGTGGATCTGCGGGAGTTCTTGGACCGGGATCCGGGGTACCGCGAGCGGTTGTGGGCGGACGGGTATCCGACCTTGCGGGACACCTTCGTGTGGAACGGCGGGCAGTACGCGCTGCCCGAGCAGTGGTCGGGGGTGTTCCTCTACTACAACCGGAAGCTGTTCGACGAGGCCGGGATTCGGGCGCCCGCGCGGTGGTCGCAGGCATGGAGTTTCGGGGACTTCCTGGCCGCCGCCCGCGCGCTGACCCGGCGGGACGCGGACGGGCGCACCCGGCAGTGGGGGTTCGTCGACGCCTGGGTGCCGTACTTCTCGGCGGCCTGCTTCGGGATGAACAATGGCGCGGAATGGTTCAGTCCGGCGGTGCGGCCCGCGCGCACCAATCTCGGGGATCCGCGGTTCGCGGCGGGCCTGCAGTTCTACGCGGATCTGGCGGTGCGGCACCGGGTCGCGCCGAGTGTGGGTGACCGGCAGTCGGTTTCGGCGCAGGACCTGTTCCGGAGCGGGAAGGCCGCCATGCTGCTGGGCGGGCATTGGCTGTATTCGGAATTCACCGGGCGGGACGAGCTGGATTTCGATGTGACGGTGCTGCCGGTGGGGCCGGACGGGGGACCGGGGGCGGTGACGGATGTGGGGAGTACGGGGCTGGCCATCGCGGCTGCCAGTCCGCGGCGGGAACAGGCTTGGGAATTCGTGAAGTTCGCGACCGGGCCGGAGGGACAGGCGATCATCGCGGAGTCCGGGTTGTTCGTGCCGGTGCTGGAATCCGCCATGCGCTCACCGGGATTCGCGGCGGCGCATCGGGGGATTCGCAATCTCGACGTGTTCACCGAGGGGCCCGCGCATTCGCGGGGGATGGCGGTGACGCCGCTGTGGGGCAAGGTGGAATCGCTGCTGGAGCGCGGCTGTAATCGGGTGTTGCGCGGTGCGGCGCAAGCGGATTCGCTGGGCGGGCAGACCACCGCCGATATCGACGAGCTGTTGCGGACGGCGGTATGAGCGAGCGGTCGGCGCTGGCGCGGCGGCGGGCGCGGGCGGGGGCGGTGTTCATCGCGCCGAATCTGGCTGCGGTGCTGGTGTTTCTGCTGTTCCCACTGGGGTTTTCGCTGTATCTGAGCTTTCATTCGTGGGATCTGTTCAGTCCGCCGCGGTTCGTCGGGGTGGACAACTATCGGCGCTTGCTTGGTTCGGATCCGCTGTTCTATATCGCGCTGCGCAATACCGCTGTGTTCACGCTGTTCACGTTGCTGCCGACCGTGGTGATCAGTCTGGCGGTGGCGGGGCTGCTGAATCGGAAACTGAAGGGGATAGGGATCTTTCGAACCATCGCCTTCCTGCCGCTGGTGGCGTCCACGGTGGCGATGGCGGTGGTCTTCCGGTTCCTGTTCGCCAGCGACGATGGCTTGGCCAACCTGCTGCTCGGCTGGGCCGGGCTCGGGCCGGTGCCGTGGTTGACCGATCCGGACTGGGCGCTGGTCTCGCTCAGCCTGGTGACGGTGTGGAAGAGCGTTCCGTTCGCCACCGTCATTCTGCTCGCCGCCATGCAGGGTATTCCCGAAAACCTTTACGAAGCAGCCGAAATAGACGGTGCGGGGCCGCTCCGCCGGTTCGTGTCCATCACGGTGCCGCTGATTCGCGGGGCGCTCTCGTTCGTCTTCGTCATCACCATAATCAATTCCGTCCAGGCGTTCGATCAGGCGTACGCCCTGACCGGCGGCAACGGCGGGCCCGAGACCGGCACCTACGTTCTCGGAATCATGCTGTTCCAGAACGCCTTCCGCTTCTATGAGGTCGGCTACGCCTCCGCTCTGGCCTGGGTGATCTTCGCGATCCTGCTGCTGCTCACCCTGATCCAGTTGCGGCTGTCCCGCCGCGCCGAGGCGGAGCAGTGAACCGGCGGCTGATCCAGGGGCTGCTGGTCTATCTGGCGCTCATAGTCGTCGCCTGGTGCGCGCTCACTCCCATGCTGTGGGCGCTGTCCGGTTCCCTGAAATCCGAAGGCGCCCTGAGCGATCCGTCCCCGCTCCCATCCTCACCCCAATGGTCCAACTACGGCGAAGTCTTCGCCCAGATGCCGGTCGCCCGCATGTTCCTCAACACCGTCGTCTACGCCGCCTGCGTCACCGCCGGTCAGGTCTTCTTCTGCTCCCTGGCCGGCTATGCCTTCGCCCGCCTGCGTTTCCCCGGCCGCGAAGCCCTCTTCCTCGGCTACCTCGCCACCCTCATGGTCCCGCTCACCGTCACCGTCATCCCCCAATTCCTGCTCATGCGCGCCCTCGGCTGGATGGACACCCCCTGGGCCATGATCGTCCCCGGCCTGTTCGGCAGCGCCTTCGGCACCTACCTCATGCGCCAGTTCTTCCGCACCCTCCCGATCGAATTGGAAGAAGCCGCCATCCTCGACGGCTGCACCCCCTGGCAGATCTACTGGCGCGTCCTGCTCCCGCACACCCGCCCCGCCCTCATGGTCCTGGCGGTCCTCACCTGGATCACCGTCTGGAACGACTTCCTCTGGCCCCTGATCATGATCCAGCGCAACGAATACGCCACCGTCACCCTCGGCCTGGTCCGCCTGCAAGGCCAATACACCACCGACTGGCCCCTCCTCATGGCCGCCGCGACGCTACTGCTCCTGCCCCTGCTGCTCCTCTACGCCGTCACCCAGCGCGCCTTCGTGCGCGGCATCGCCATGAGCGGGCTCGGGGGTCGCTGAGGTGTACCGCCGGGCCAGGGTGCGGATGTGCGCCACGAGTTCGGGTGGGCCGTCCACGCGGAAGTCCATCATCAGCATGCTCAGGTAGATGGCGATGGTCTCCAAGGTGTCGGCGCCGGTCAGCAGGAGGCAGGAGTGGGCGTCCAGGGGTTCGACGACGCCGACGGTCGGGTTGATGCGGGCGATGACGGTTTCGGCGGGGGCGAGGACGGTGACGCGGGCGTGGACTTTCCAACCGGCGGTGGCTATTTCGCGGAGGACGAAGGCGACCAGGTTCTCCTCGGGGAGGGGGCGGGGCGCGAAATATCTTCCGGCTGAACCGACTTCGCTGAGGTTTGCGACGGGGAGGGCCTGCCAGGTGTGGGTGTCGAGGGCGTAGGCGACCAGGAACCAGCGGCGTTGCCAGGAGATGAGGCGATACGGCTCCAACTCGTGGGCGTCGGCGGTGATGGTGGTGGTGCCGCGGATGGCGGAGGCGATGGTGGCCAGGGTTTCGGCGGGGACGGGGGCCTCGGGTTCGCGGGAGCCGGTGACGGCGGGGCCGACGTCGGTGCTGGTGCGCAGCGCGGTGACCTTGCGTTGCAGGCGTTTCGGCAGGATGCGCTGGAGTTTGGCGAGGGCGCGGGTGAGGCTGGCGTCGATATCGGCGATGCCGGTGCTGCCGTTCTCGGCCAGGCCCATGGCCACCGCCACCGCGACCGCTTCGTCGTCGTCGAGCAGCAGGGGCGGCATGGTGGCGCCCTGGCCCAGCCGGTAGCCGCCGATGGGACCGCGGGCGGCGGCCACCGGATAGCCGAGTTCGCGCAGGCGGGCGATGTCCTGGCGCAGGGTGCGATCGGTGACGGCGAGGCGTTCGGCCAGGTCACGGCCGGTGTGGGTGCCGTTCTGCAGGAGCGACAGCAGGCGCAGCAGGCGGGTTGTGGTGGAGGTCACATTCGATCTTTCCCGGGCTGGTTTTATTAGGAAGAAAACCAGCCTAATCGGGCCATACCTTTATCTCAACGGATCGAAACCACCTGAAAGGCAAGAACAATGAGCGAGAACCAGCAGACCGCCACCCCCGCCGACCTCCTCGCCCCGGTGTGGCGCACCGTGCTCGCCGATTCGCACCGCGCGCTCGCCGACGTGGTCGCCGGGGTCGAGGATGACCAGTTCGAGCTGGCCACCCCGTGCTCGGAATGGTCGGTCACCAAGGTCATCCAGCACGCCGCCGGCGACCAGCTGGCCTACGCCAAGGTGCTCGGCATCGGCGACGGCCCGGCCTACAACCCCTTCGACCCCTCCGGCAGCCTCGACGGCACCGCCGCCGCGCTGGTCGCCGATGCCATCGAGCAGACCGCCGCGGCCTGGGCGACCGTCTCCGACGACACCGCGACCGTGCCCACCCCGCTGCCCTTCGGCGACCTGCCGACCCCGGTCGCCGCCGTATTCTGCGCGCTCGACGCGGCCGTGCACGCCTGGGATATCGCCATCGCCACCGGGCAGCCGTCGCCGCTGACCGAGGAGCTGTCCGGGCATCTGCTCACCGCCTCGCGGGGGCTGGTGGAACCGTTGCGGGACTACGGCGTCTACGCGGCCGTCATCGAAACCGATTCCGCGAGCGCCACTCCCGTCACCGACGAACTGCTGGGTTACCTGGGGCGCGACCCGCGGGCGTGAACCGGTGCCCACCGGCGAATTTCCGGGAGTGGGAATTGCATGCTCACGCATGGAGTTGCGGATGTGCGGACCGTCGCGAGGCGGTCCGCACACTGCTGAAGGGAACCATCCGTGCGTGTCGTCACCGCCGTAGCCGCGATACTCGTCGCTTTCCTGGGCTTCGCCGCGCCCGCTCAGGCCGCGCCGAACGCGTTACCCGGCTGGGAAGCGGTGTGGGCGACCGCGATGCACACGCCGAACGTGAGCTTCGCTCCGAACTGGTCGCAGGCCGGATTCGCCGATCAGTCCGTGCGGCAGGTGATTCGGGTCAGCGACGGGGGATCGGCGCTGCGGGTCCGGCTGTCCAATGCTTACGGCACGCAGCCGCTGGAGGTGAGCGGGGCGACCATCGCGCGGACCGCCGCCGGAGCTGGTGTCGTTCCGGATTCGGTGCGGCCCTTGACTTCCGGGCTGAGCGGATCGTTCCGCATCGCGCCCGGAGCGGAACTCGCCACCGATCCGGTGCTGCTGCCGGTGTCGCCGCTCGAATCCCTCACCATCACACTGTATTTCGCTGCCCCGACCGGTCCGGCGACGTATCACGCACAAGCGCTGGGCAGCAGCTATCTCGCCGCGGGTGACCATCGCGCCGATATCGCCGGCGATGCGTTCGGCGAGACCAGCACCTCGTTCTATTACCTGTCCGCCGTGGAGACCGCCGACCTCGTCCCGCATCGGGCGGGCGTGGCGCTGTTCGGGGATTCCATTACCGACGGCTACGGCGCCACCAACGACGGGCGCAATACCTACCCCGACGAGGTCGCCGAACGGCTTGCGGCGCAAGGACAATCGCGTGCCGTGCTGAACCTCGGGATCGGCGGCAATCGCGTGACCGTCGATTCGGCGTGGATGGGGGAGAGCGCTCTGCACCGCTTCCAGCGCGATGTGGTGGGGCAGCCCGGTATCGGCACCGTGGTGGTCCTCGAAGGCATCAACGACATCGGTCTCAGCGGCGGCGGCATCCCCCTGGGCGCACCGTTCCCGGTGGTATCGGCACAGCAGCTGATCGACGGCCACCGCGCGCTCATCGCGCAGGCGCACGCGGCCGGGCTGCGGGTGATCGGCGCGACCCTGTTGCCGTTCGGCGGCTCCGATTACTACACCGCCGACCGGGAAGCCGTTCGCGCACAGGTGAACGCGTGGATCCGCACCTCCGGTGAATACGACGCTGTGGTCGACCTGGACACCACCCTCGCCGATCCCGCCGACCGCGCCCGGCTGCTGCCCGGCTACGACGTCGGCGATCATCTGCACCCGAGCGACGCCGGGTACGCGGCCTTGGCGGACGCCGTGGTGGCGGCGCTCTGACCGGATAGGCGGCGCAGGTCCTGCGCCACCGCACGGGGCGTGGTGGCCCGGTGGCGGACGACCCGGCTGGACTGACGCCGCCCGGATCGTCCGCCCCGGATGTCCGCAGGTAAACTCTCGTTCTCGTGAGTCTCACCCTCGGAATCGTCGGCCTGCCCAATGTCGGAAAGTCCACGCTGTTCAATGCGCTGACCCGCAACGACGTGCTGGCCGCGAACTACCCGTTCGCCACCATCGAGCCGAATACCGGTGTGGTGCCGCTGCCGGATCCGAGGCTCGCCAAGCTCGCCGAGATCTTCGGCTCCGAGCGCCAGCTGCCCGCCGTGGTGACCTTCGTCGATATCGCGGGCATCGTGAAGGGCGCGTCCGAGGGCGAGGGCCTGGGCAACAAGTTCCTCGCCAATATTCGCGAGGCCGACGCCATCTGCCAGGTCGTGCGGGTGTTCGCCGATGACGATGTGGTGCACGTGGACGGCAAGGTCGATCCGCTGGCCGATATCGAGGTCATCGAGACCGAGCTGATCCTGGCCGATATGCAGACCCTGGAGAAGGCGGTCGTCCGCCTCGAGAAGGAAGCCCGCATCAAGAAGGACCGCAAGCCGGTCGCCGATGCCGCCAAGCAGGCCCAGGAGATCCTGAACTCCGGCCGCACCCTTTTCGCCGCCCAGAAGGAACTGGACGTAGAGCTCCTCAAGGAACTCTCCCTCCTCACCATCAAGCCGTTCCTCTACGTCTTCAACGCCGACGAAGCCGTCCTCACCGACGAGGCCAAGAAGGCCGAACTCAAGGCCGCCGTCGCCCCCGCCGACGCCGTCTTCCTGGACGCCAAGATCGAATCCGAACTCATCGAACTCGACGACGAATCGGCCCTCGAACTCCTCGAGTCCATCGGCCAATCCGAACCCGGCCTGCACGCCCTCGCCCGCGCCGGCTTCCACACCCTCGGCCTCCAGACCTACCTCACCGCCGGCCCCAAAGAATCCCGCGCCTGGACCATCCACCAGGGCGACACCGCCCCCAAAGCCGCCGGCGTCATCCACACCGACTTCGAACGCGGCTTCATCAAGGCCGAAATCGTAGCCTTCGACGACCTGGTAGCCGCCGGCTCCATGGCCGCCGCCAAAGCCGCCGGCAAGGTCCGCATGGAAGGCAAGGACTACGTCATGGCCGACGGCGACGTAGTCGAATTCCGCTTCAACGTCTAACGGCCGGAAGAACTTTCGGCAACCGATCGGAGCACGTCGATCTCCCCACCCGGCCTGGCCGGGTCGAAGCCGTGCTCCGACAGCCAGCGGACACCCCGCAGGCTGCGTAGCGACCACCTGCCTCGGATCGGAGTCGGATCGGGGCCAGCGCCATCGCCTGGAGTTCGGTGTCGGCTCGCGCCTGATCGGCGTCGATCTTCAGGAACATCTCGCCGAATCGCAGTGTCGCGCGTTCGCGGTGGGATTCAGTCGAAGGCGGCCAGGCCGGGGCCGGTGAGGTTGGTCAGGGCGATGGGGCGGCCGGAGATGGCTAGGAGTAGGTCGAGGGTGGGGCCTTGGAGGTGGGGGCCTGAGCCTAGGGAGAGGTTGGAATCTGTTGCGGTCAGGTGGATTTGGGTGAGTAGTTCCTTTGCGCCGCCGAAGGCTGCGGGGGTTCGGGTTTGGAGGAGTAGGGCGCGGGTTACGGCTTCTCGGGGGTAGGTGCGGGTCAGGTTGAGGGGGCGGCGGATGTCTTCGCCGTGGACTATTTCTTCGACGAGGCGGCTGTCCAGCGGGGCCGGTGGGGTGGAGGTTCGGGTGGCCGAATCGCGTAGGCGTTGGAGGGTTTCGGTGGGGGTGGGGGCGCGGTGGCGGAGCATGCCTCGGGTGTTCTGGCGGTCGAAGTCGAAGCGGGCCAGGGCCAGGGCCGTGATGAAGCCGAGGCGGGTGGTGCGGTGGGTGTCTACCAGGTGGGCGGCTACGTCGTGGATTGTCCATTCGGCGCAGAGGGAGGGGTGTTGCCATTGGGCGTCGGTCAGGTGGGAGAGGTCTTCGATCAGGGCGGCGCGTTCTTGGTGGACCAGTTTCCAGACGGCGTCGGGCATGCGATCTCCTTTGTCGGCTATCGGCTTCGACGGGGCTCGGCGGTGGAAATCATCGGCGGGGCGCGGTCGGGCGGGTCAGGAGTCGGTGGCCAGGCCGGTGATGAGTTGTTCGATTACCGCGTGGATGACGGGGGTTTCGGCGGTGGGGTCCGCGCAGTTGGCCAGGTATTGGGCGGCTTCGTCGAGAGAGCCGACGATCAGGAGGGCCAGGGGGCGGACCGGCTGAGGGCGGATGCGGTCCGCGGTGATCGCCTCGGCGAGGGCGTTCTCGACGAGGCCGATGGTGTGGCGGAGTTCTATTTCACGCCAGCGCGACCAGCCGAGGACGGCGGGGGCGTCGAGGAGGGCGATGCGGCGGACCTCGGGGGTGGTGGAGGCATCGAGCCAGGCCAGGCAGCCGACAATGAGATTGGCAATGGGGTCGGGGGAGTAGGCGTTGCGGACCGCGGTGCCGATCACGGTGACCAGGGATTGTTCGAGGTCCTCGAAGACGGCTTCGAAGAGTTCACGCTTGTCGGCGAACTGATGGTAGAGGGCGCCGCGGCTGACGCCCGCCGATTCGGCTACCGCGATGGTGCTGACGGCGTTGTAGCCGTTCTGGCCGAACAGGTTCCGGGCCGCGCGAATCACCGCGGCGCGAGTGGTGGCGGAGCGTTCGGCTTGGGTGCGGCGGTCGGCGTTCATGGCGAGATCGAAGTGTAGGGGAGGGCCGGAAGTTTCCGGATTCGAGGCGGATTCGCCGGGGCGGTGGGTACCCTGAAGCCTATTACATACAGACACACTGTTTGTTTCTTGTGAAGGATTCTGATCATGTCGGATGCCATCAGAGACCTGTTCGAGCGGTATCACGCCTGCTGGGCGGATCGTGACCCGGAACGGATCGCCGCCATGCACACGCCGGATTCGATCTTCCATCTGCATTCGGGCCGCGAGCCCGCGCGCGGCCGGGAGGCGATTCGCGCGGCCGCCGCGGAGAACTTCGCGCTGGTGCCGGATCTGACCTTCAATTTGGTGAATCTCCGTGTGGGAGACGACTTCTGGGCGGTGCAGTGGAAACTGTCGGGAACCTCGATCACCGGTAGCCCGGTCGATATCGACATCGCGGACATGGTGCTGGTGCGCGACGGCGCGGTATCGGAGAAACACACCTACATCGATGGCGTGGCCATGCAGGCGGCGCTGTCCGCGCCCGCCGATATCGCCTGAATCCGCTAGCGGGCCAGCCGGTCCGCCAGCCAGGAGACGGCCGGGGAACCGGACAGCACACTCGCGGTGATGTGCCCGGTTCCCAGGCTGCTCAGCAGCGCGGGCAGCGCCGGTGTGTCCACGCTCAGTTCGCTGACGTCGGCCCCGTGCGCCCGCCAGCGATCACGCAGGGCGTAGACCACCGAGACGGGGACGGTGTCGTCGTTGACGTTCACCGTCACCATCGCCGGAACGGCGGGCGCGCGCGTGCCGAGCACGAAACTGTCCAGGGCGCAACGGATCTCCGGATCGGCGGACAGCGCGTCCATCAAGGTCTCGCCGGTGGCGGTGTATTCGGTGGTGGAGTGATAGGCCGCGGTGAGCGTGCCGCCCGGCACACATTGCTGCGAAACCCGTTGCACCATTTGCAGTCCCGCCGGACTGAGCAGGGCTTCGACGCGCGGCGCGAGCTCCGGATCGGTCTCGATCAGCCCCGCCACGAAGAACCCGTTGAGGATGGTCATCAAGTTGGAATCGTTGTACCGCAACGTTTCCGCGGGATCGGCCGTCGCCGCACCGGCCACCACGCCGCGCAGGTCCAGTTCCGGCGCATACTCGGGAGCCTGTTCGGCGGCAGCCGCGGCCGCCCCGCCACCCTGCGAATAACCCCAGATCCCGATCGGCGCGGCCGCATCGGCGACCCCGAGCCGGATGGCGGCCCGAGCCGCGTCGAGCACATTGTGCGCCGCCGGCAACGGCTGCATGTACGGGTGCCCGCCGGGCGTCCCGAGCCCCTGATAGTCGGTCACCGCGACGCTGAATCCGCGGTTCAGCAGCAACCAGAGATCGACGAGATCGTATTCGAGCATCGGCATGCCGGTGGCATCCAGCTCGATGGTGTCGGCGAGCAATTTCGAAGGGGCGCAGGCATCTCCACTGCCGTGCGTCCCGATGGCATAGGTGATCAACGGCCGCGGCCCGGGCCCGTTCCAAGCCGCCGCAGGCGTGAGCACCGTGCCGGTGACCGCGACCGCCGCGCCCCGCGCATCGGAACTCCGGTACATGACGCGGGTGGCGGAGCTGACAGGCATCAGCAATGCCAGCCGCGTGAATTCCGCCGCCGAGAACGGCTCACTGCGCAGCAGCTCCCCATTCACCGTGCCGGGCAAGGTATTCGGCGGCAGGTAGAAATCCGCCGCATCGGCATGCGCGGTGTGAACCGATCCGAGCACCGCACCCGCCGAGAGCAGGACGGTGGCGGTCAGGCGTCGAACCCGCCGCAGGTGAGCGTGCATCGCTGAAACTCCGGGGGGACTGCCGATGGAATGCGAACCCCGATGGTAAGCCGACCCGCCGTCGCGATCGCCCGTAATGACGAAATGGCCCCGCCCCGGGTCAGGCGGCCGACCCGGTGGCGATGCGCAGCAGGTCGATGAGCGGTTCCACCGAGACGCCGGGGTCGACCGCGCGCTGTAGACCGAGCCCCACGCCGCTGCTCAGCAATATCAGCGCAGCCGCCTCGGCGGGCATGGCGGGCGCGAGCCCGAAACGATCACTGATCAATTGCAGGGCGGCCGCGAGCGCCGTCCGCACCTGGCTGGCGCCGTCGGCGATATCGGTGCGCACACTCTCGCTGTGCCGCGAGCGGGTGGAGAACTCGATCTCCAGCAGCGTCCAGTTCTGGTCGCCGATAGTTCGCTCGGCCCATTCGCGGAACAGTTCCAGGATGTCGTCCACCGATTCGGCGGCCGCGATCGCCGCCACCACTTCCCCGACCTTGGACAGCCGGATCTGGTTCAGCACCTCCAGGCAGAGCCCGTCCTTGTTGGCGAAGTTGGAGTACACCGCGCCCTTGGAGTAACCGGCCTCCTCGGCGATCTGCTCCAGCGACGCGGCGGCGTATCCGTGCTCCAGGAAATGGCGCGTGGCCACGGTCAACAGCTCTTCGCGCGTGCGCGCCTGTGTCTGCTGTCTGCTCAGTCGCGCCACGGTTGCCTTTCGCCTCGTTACCTCGCCAGCACGGTATCAAAAACCGGCGGCCGCGCTGTCTGGGCCGACCCGTCAAAGGCCGGGGTCGGGGGCACGAAATGCACTCGACGCGACACGCGTGGCGGGCGCGGAAATTCTTGTGCCGCCTACATTGCTGTGCGCCCGTGTTCCGCTATCGTTCATCCAACTATTTCATGCTGCTACTGGCGCGCCAGGGCTGGTTCGTCTCATCCGGAGAGTGTGGCCGGTGCGGCAAGGCCTGACGCGAGCCCCCGACCATGTCCGAAAGATCGAGGGAACGTGCCTGTACCCGTAACTCTTGCCGGCCGTCTGGTACGGCTGGAACCCCTTGCGCCGCAGCATGCCTCGGGTTTATCGGAGGCGGCCGCCGGGAGTCGTGACGACTATGCGTTCACGCCCGTCCCACACGGTGCGGAGGAGGCCTTGGAATATGTGGCCGCCGCCCTGTCGGGGCATGCGTCCGGCACGTCGCTGGCTTTCGCCATCATCGCGATAGCCAGTGGCCGGGTGCTCGGATCCACTCGTTTCACCCGCTTCGACTATTGGCAGGGGCCGCTGGTCTGGCCGCAGGTGCACGGTGCGCCGCAAGGGGATCCGCTGCTGGCGGTGCCCGACGCGGCGGAGATCGGCAATACCTGGCTCTCGCCCGAGGCGCGCGGCACCGGCATCAATCTGGAGTCCAAGCAGCTG
This sequence comes from Nocardia yamanashiensis, assembly GCF_021183565.1. Classification (NCBI taxonomy): domain Bacteria; kingdom Bacillati; phylum Actinomycetota; class Actinomycetes; order Mycobacteriales; family Nocardiaceae; genus Nocardia; species Nocardia yamanashiensis. Next base: position 4,546,042 of record NZ_CP089226.1, on the reverse strand, counting down.
CTCCTGCAGCACGCTTTCGACGTCTGGCGGGTCAAGCGCATCGCCATGCGGGCCGATGTGCGGAACCTGCGCTCCCGCTTGGCGATCGAGCGACTGGGCGCGACCAGCGACGGGGTCCGGCGGGCGCATTCGCGCGGGCTGGACGGGGCGGTGCGCAGTACCGCCTTCTATTCGATTCTGGACGAGGAGTGGCCGACTGTCCGGGCCACCATCGAGGAGCAGCTGGCGCAGTCGGCGAACAAGTTCGGCGGGCGGGCCTCGAACGGCCGGTTGATCGACGCCTAGCCGGGGGTTAGCGAGGAATGCGACCGATCGGAAACCGATCGGTCGCATTCGTATTCGGCGACTATACTTTCGGTGTCGCACCACCAAGCCAGCAACCGGCGCGGGGTCGCATGTCGTCCCCCTCGTTCTCGAAGGAGAAGCGCATGCCCGACCCGATGCACACCAAGGTCTGCCTGGCGGATCGCCGGACCGGCGACCCGGTTCTCACCCTCTTCCTGGTCCCCGAACCCCGCGTACCGGGCGCCAGCATCCTGCACCTGCTGGAACAGACGCCGCTCACCGGCCGCGTCCCCCGGCCCAATCCCACGCTCATCGACTGGTTGCAGGGGCATCGCACCCCGGCCATCCGGACCCGATTCGTTGCCTTCACCCCCGGCCGGGCCGACCCGCGCCGGGTGCATTCCGTCCTGCACGACCACTTCATCGCCGATCCGGAGCCGCCCATCGGACTGGATCTGGCGGATCAGGCCGAACTCACCCGGCTGTCGCTGCTCCCCGAGCACGACCTGGGACCCCGGCGCATCGACGACTTCCACGATCGCGCGGTGCGCAGCGCCATGCTCGCCGTCTATCGCCATTTCGGCGTCGATCGGCGAATACCGTTGCTGTACCACGGCTATGCCGCGGCCGAGGACGGCTGGTTCGAGGTACCCGCGGCGCAGGCCTGATCAGCCGAACGGCACCACGGTCAGCAGCCACCACGGCCGGGCCGGCGTCTGGAACTGGAAGCTCTGCACATAGTGCTCGCGCTCGCGACCGGCGCTGGGCTCCACCATGCGCACCGTGCGCTGCTCCGGAACCGGGAGGGCGTCGTCGGCGCCGTTCCAGAGCCGATCCCACTCCGGGATCCGCCGGCACATATTGCGGATCTCGTCGATGCGCGCCGGATCGATCAGCTTCGGGGCCAGTCGCTTGAACGCCGACACCATCAGGCTCGCTTCCGATTCCCAGCTGCCGAGCCGGGTGCGGGCCATCGGATCCAGCAGGATCGCGGTGAGCAGGTTCGCGCCCCGGCCGGCGCCCGGGAAGGTCGCTAGGAAGGCGTCGTTCACTTCCACCAGGTCGAACGCGGCATCGTGCAGGCACGCCGGATGCGGAAAGCTGTGCAGCACCGCGAGATCGGCGGGCGGTGGCCGGGAGGGGTCGAACACCAAGGCAGTGTGCGGTAACCCTCTAATGATCTTCTTCGTGCCGGGTTAAGCCCCATCACAAGACTGGGTACTGTCGCAGAATTTCTGCCATATTGAAGACCTTCTGTTTGGTTTGTTCTGGTCTGTGTATGGGGGTCGGTCGGCACCATGGTGGTGACACGAATCGGGGTGCTCGGCCCGTTGCACATCAGCGTCGACGGCCGGCGGGTACCGCCCGGCGCGCCCATGCAGTGCGCGGTGCTGGGCCGATTGGTCGCCGCGGGCGGCCGGGTGGTGCCGACCGAACGCCTCATCGACGATCTGTGGGCCGGGGATCCGCCCGCCAAAGCCGTTGCCGCGCTGCAGGTCTACATCCACAATCTGCGGCGCATCTTCGAACCCGACCGGCCGCGGCGGGCCCGCTCCCGGGTCATCGTGAGCGAATCGCACGGTTACGCGCTGAATCTGGAACCGGCGCAGGTGGATTCCTGGCAGTTCGAGCAGCTGCTGCACGGGCACGAGGCCGCCATGCGCGACCCCGCCGGACGGCCCGACCCGCTCGAGCAGAGCCGGGTGCTCGATGCCGCGTTGGCCTGCTGGCACGGGGCCGCGTTCGAATCGTTCACCGGAATGCCCTGGGCCGCGCAGGAAGCCGCGCGGCTGGCGGCTCTGCGGCTCACGGCGCTGGAGCTGCGCGCGCAGGTGGCGCTCGACACCAACCGGCCCGCGGAAGTGGTTATGACGCTGCGGCCGGTGTTCGAGGAATATCCCGGGCGTGAGGAATGCGCGCGGCTGCTGGCGCTCGCGCAGTACCGGCTGGGGCAGTCCCTGGACGCGCTCGGCACGGTGCGGCGCAGCCGGGAATTCCTGACCCTGGAATTCGGGGTCGATCCCGGGCCGGGATTGCGGGAGCTGGAGCGGGCCATCCTCACCCATTCCGTCGATACCGAGGCCCCGGTGCCGACCATTGCCGTGCGACCGGTGACGCCGGAACCGGCGCCGTCGCCGGAACCATTGGCGGACAGCGGTTACGGGGAACAGCGCGGCGCCGTGCTGGCCGCCGCCGCGGACGCCGCGGGCGGGCAGGTGCGGCTGGTCTGGCTGGCCGGTGAGGCCGGCGCGGGCAAGACCACCCTAGCCACCGGCGTCGCCGCGCGCCTGGCCGAACAGGGCTGGACGACGGTGTTCGGGCGCTGCCCGGAAGTGGAAGGCGCGCCGCCCGCCTGGGCGTGGGCCGAAGTGCTCACCGGAATGGATGCCGCCGAACCCGAAACCTTCACCGCCGTGGACGCTTTCACGCTCGCGCGCCGGGTGGTGCGGTCCTGCCGGGAACGCACCGGATACGGACCCGTCGCCATCGTCCTGGAGGATGTGCACGGCGCCGACACCGCCACGCTGCAGGTGCTGCGCCAGGTGGTCAATTGGCTGCGCGACCGCCCCATCCTCATCGTCGCCACCCTGCGCGGCACCGAATCCGGTCCCGGCGTGCGGGATACGGCCGCCGCCCTGGCGCTGTTCACCGCCGGCCGCATCGAACTCGACGGACTCGATCTGGCCGGTACTCGCCGCGCCGCCCAGGCCGCGGGTCTCATCGCACTCGACGACCACACCGTCCGCGTGTTGCGTCACCGCACCGGCGGCAACCCGCTGTTCGTCCGCGAGCTGGCCAAACTGGTTGCGGCCCAGGGCTCGACCGACGGCCTTCCCGACACCGTCCGCGACCTGCTCGGCCGCCGCATCGCCCAACTCCCCGCCGATGTCACCGAACTGCTGCGCCACCTGTCGGTCTGGGGCGAGGAATCCGACATCACCACCCTCGCCGCGTACACCGGCCACCCCACCGACACCGTGATCGACCTGCTGGCGACGGCCGAAGCCGCCCGTCTCGTCCGCACCGAACGCTCCGGCCGACTCACCTTCGACCACGCCCTCATTCGCGAGACCGTTTACCACGACATCCCGATCCTGCGCCGGGCCCGAATGCACTGGGCCGCTTTCGAATCCCTCCGCAATCGACCCGGAGCCGACAGCTGTCCCGCGCCGCTCGCCGCCAACGGCGAATCGGGCAGCAGCCCGCGCCTCCACGAAACCGCCGGGCCGAACGGCGCCGCAGCCGAACAAGCGGGATCGGCTGCGCTGGAATCGGATTCGGCGGGACCTCTGGCAGAGTCGCTGCGGGGACGGGATATCGATGCGCTGGCGCATCATGCGGCGCTGGGCGCCGGGGCTGAAAACGCGGCGCTGGCTTTGGAATTCGGGGTGGCGGCGGCGCGGCGGTGTGTGGAGCGGCGGATGCGGGCCGATGCGGTGCGGCGGTGGCGGGCGGTGCTGGCGTTGCACGAGCTGGCGGGGCATGGGGCGGGTGGGGCGAGCCGGGCGGACCGGATCGGGTTGCTGGAGGCCAGATGTGAGCTGGTGACGGCGCTGGCTTACGACGGGCAGCATCTGGCGGCGCGGGAGGAGCGGGAGGCGGCGCTCGCGTCGGCGGAGTCGATCGGGGGTGTGGAATTCGTGGCGCGGGCGGTGACCTGCTGGCCGACGCCGCTGATCTGGTCGGTGGTCGATTGGCATACGCCGGATCCGCGATTGCGGGGGCCGCTGCGGGCGGCACTGCGCGCACCGGGGCTGCCGGTCACGACGCGAATTCTGCTGCTGGTCACCAGTGTTTTCGATCAGGCGCTGGAGGATCCCGAAGGTGCGCGGGAGGCGGCCGCGGATGCGGTGCGGCTGGCGGAGCCGCTCGATGATCCGGAGCTGTTGTGCACGGTGATCAACGCGCAGGCGTTCGTGGCGTTCGCGTCGGGGACCTTCCTGCGGGCGCACGAGCTGAAAGGCCATGCGGCGCGGATGCTTCGGATCGCCGAGGCGGCTCACCTCACCGAATTCAGCGCGCTCGCGCACTATCTGCTGTTCCGGGCGGAGCTCGCCGATGCGCGGCTGGTGGTGGCGGCGGGGCATGCGCGCAGTGCGGGGGAGTACGCGACGGACGGGCAGTTGCGGCATCTGCTCGATGCCATCGCGCCGTTCGGGGTGCTGCTGGAACTCATGCGCGGGAATGTGGCGGGGGTGCTGCAAGCCATGACGGAAGCGCCTGCGGCCGAATCGGATTCGGGTACGTGGGCCGAGAATGTGATCGACGGGCACTCGCGGGATCCGAACGCGCTGCACATCGGCATCGCGGTCGCCATCGGCTGGATGCGCGGGAATCTCTCCGACTACCTGGAGGAACTGCGCGAACGCAGCGCGGTCAAACCCGAACTGTTCAGCTACGGGTACGCGCTGGCGCTGCTGCACGCCGGGCGCGAGGACGAGGTGCGTGCGGTGCTGGCCACCGAACCGCCGATCGGACCGCACTTCTGGAACAGCTTCACCGCGGTGCGGGCGCGGATCGCCATCGCCCTCGGTGATCTGGATACCGCACGCGAGCTCTACGACCTGCTACTGCCGTTCGCGGGCACGGTGGCCGGGCTGGAAACCGGGGCGTCCGTGCTCGGACCCATGGACGATGTGCTCGCCGACCTGGCCGCCGTGCTCGGTGACCGCGCCCGCGCCGACGCGCACCGCGCCGACGCCGCCCGCCTGCAAGCCGCCATTCGCGCCGATCTGGACCAGCTCGCGGCCGAGGGCACCGGCATGCTGCCGGCCATGCGCATGGGACGCGCCCGGGGCTGACCGGTCCGGCGTTCACCGCAATCACGGGTAGCCGTGCGTTGCGTTCCCGCCACGCTGTGCGATTCCTGTGGAGAAATTGTGCGGAAGTGGCGTGACGCAAGCGATTCGGGAACCCGGGCGGCGTCGCGCGCGTCGGAATAGGGGAGTGGCCGGATCCGGCCAGGGGAGAGGAGAACCGGGTGGACGCGAAGAAGCGAGCCCCGCGCCGCTGGGCGATATCCGTCGGCGTGCTGGCGGTCATCGTGGCGCTGGCCGTCGGCGGCGTGGTCGGGGTCGGGCTGTGGCATCGGCGCGGTGACGCCCCGGTGCTGGCAGGCGAACGGCTGCGCAGTTTCCCGGACGTGGATCGCAGCGGATTCGACGAAACGCAGGGCCGCATCGTGGATGTGCTGACGGGCGAATTCGACGCGCAGCACGCCGGCACCAAGTATTCCGAGGGTGTGGACGAACCCTGGTGCGCGGATTTCGTGAGCTGGGTGATGCGCGAAGCCGGGCGCCCGCTGGCCAATCCGAATTCCGGATCCTGGCGCATTCCGGGCGTTTACACCCTGGAGGACTACTACCGGGGGCAGCAGCGTTTCGAAGCCGCGAATTATCTGCCCAAGGCCGGTGACGTGGTCATGTACAGCGAGACCAGCGCCTTCCAGCAACACACGAATATCGTGATCGCCGCCGATCCCGCGGCCGGCACCATCACCACGGTGGGCGGCAATGAATTCGGCCAGATCACCATCCACCGCTACAACCCGAGCCTGATTTCCGGACTGGTCGGTTACGGCCGATTGTGAACACGCCGGTTCCACATATTGGAAACGCCGGAGACGGAGGGTAGGACTCCACGGATTAACCGCCTACGATGGTGGACGGCGGCGCCCGGCAGCGTCGCCGTTAGATCCCTGTCCTGCTGCCCCCTCATCGGCAGGACAGGGGTCCCCCGCCCGACGAAAGTGCATGGATGACGCCGTCCCCTGAACCGACTTGGATCGATTACGCCGAATTCGGCGAACGTTTCGTGGCGGCGGCGGTGACGGAATCCCGCATCGAAGCGGCGGTGGCCGGGACGGCCGGACGCGGAATGACCATCGGCCCCTTCGGAATCGGTCCCGCCGGGCTCGCCAGCTTCGTGGCCAAGGGCAGCGTCGGCAAACCCACCATCGTGCGCCGCGGACCGCATGTGCACTTCGACGTCATGCTGCCGGTGAAACTCCGGGTCGACGTCACCCTCGGCGGGCAGCGACTACGCGTCGAAGCCGTGGTCGAGATCGATCTCAGCATGCACGCCCGCACCGCCGACCCGCTGCTGGTGGTCATCGACATACCGCCGGTGACCAGCCGGGACGTCAGCTTCGTCATGCGCGCCCAGGCCATCGGGACAGCGTGGGAGGTGCTGCTGGACCCGATCGCGAAGCTGGTGCAGCGCGAGGTCGCCAATCGGATCAACGGCATTCTGGCCGACCCGGACGCCCAGCGCGGGCGCACCTTCGACGTGGAAGCCATTCTCAACGGCGTGAAATCGCCATATCGTGGCAGCCCGGCCCACGAGTGGATCGACTACGGCGAGTTCGGGCACCGCTTCTTCGAACGCATCGTGACCGCCGAACGGGTGCGCGACGTGGTGGAAGCCATGGCGGGCAAGCCGATCGAGGTCGGTCCGCTGCGTGCCGGGCCGGGCAACAAGGCCCAGGTGGCGGTCAAGGGCACGGTGCGGGTGCCGCGGGTGGCGGAGAAATCCGCGGCGGGCGAGTCGCCGCGGACCGAGCCGCGCATCGCGGAACTGCCGAAACTCGAGGTCGAGGAGCCGGCGCCGGACGAGCACGATCCGGCGCTGATCAACTTCGAGCTGACCATCCCGGTCTCGCTCGACATCACCGTGGATGTGCTGCAGTCCAACCACTATCGCGCCGAGGTGCTGGTGCCGGTGGCGCTGACCGCCCGTGCCGCCGACCCGTTGCTCATCGTCATCGATGCCGCCCCGCCGCGCGCGGAGGACATCGATCTGGAGATGAAGGCAACCGGCTGGCGCGCCGCCACCCTGGGCAAGCTGGCCGGGATGCGCAAGCAGGTCGCCGCGCAGGTGGCCGCGGTGGTGCGGGCCGAGGTCGCGGACACCTCGCGCCGGACCATCGACGTGGCGGCGCGGCTGAACGGAACCCGCGTCTGAGCGGGTTTTCGCATGTGACCGATTGCGCACATGTGAGACGTATGGTGCCAGTGAGCCGTGTGCGCCTGGCGATTCCAATGTGAATATGGTGAAATGAGGGACGTTCATCCGGGCTCCCCGGCGCGCAGATGATGATCTTGCTCATCATCGGGGAAGGTGCGCCGGGCACGCCGCTTTTGGTTCCACCGGTCTTCGCGTGAATTCGCGCAAACGACCGGCAAGTTCGATCGGCGAGTGTGCGAAGGAGTTCCTTGATGCGTTCTGCCCGTGGCCATGTCAGCCGTCGTGACTTCCTAGCCGGGGCGGCCGCAGCAGCCGCCGGAATCACCGCGGGACTCACTCTTCCCGGCGCGACAGCATCCGCTCGGCAATCACTCGGCACCCTGCTCGACTATGCGGGCGGCGTGCCGGATGCCGCGGCCATCAGCGATGCGGGGCATATGGGCGTCATTCGCTACGTCTCCGACCGCCGGCCGGGCGCGGAGTGGATGGAGGGCAAGCCGCTGCTCGCGCGCGAAGTCGACGCGCTCGCCGATGCGGGGCTGTCCGTCGTGTCCTGCTACCAGTTCGGGAAGGGGCAGACCGCCGACTGGCGTGGGGGATTGGAAGCCGGAATCCGGCACGCCACACGGGGACTCGTGCTGCACAAGGCCGCGGGCGGCCCCGACTCCGCACCCATCTACGCCTCGATCGACGACAAGCCGAGCCAGGAAGAGTTCGAGACCATGATCGAGCCCTACCTGCGGGGCTGGGAAACGATCCTCGGTCGCGAGCGTGTCGGCGTCTACGCGAACGCACCGACCATCGATTGGATTCGCGACGCCGGGCTGGGTTCGCTGTTCTGGCAGCACAATTGGGGCACCCCGGCCGGGTACGTGCACCCGGCCGCGCAACTGCACCAGTTCGAGATCGACAAGCGCGCCGTCGACGGTATCGGAGTCGACGTCAACGCCGTGCTGCACCCGAACTACGGGCAATGGTGGTGACTCCGAACTCTGGGACTCTCGTCCCCCGCTGCCTTTCGGCAGCGGGGGACATTTTTATGTAGGACAAATGGAGTGTCTAGGTCTGGCAGTGGCAGGTCGGGTCATCGCGCAGGTCCGGCTCGTCCGCGACCACGCGCAGGATGGCGCGCGGTTCGTGGTCCTCGTCGCGCCCTTCGCTGAACGCCTGCCGGTCGCCCTGCCACGAGAACATGGACCAGCGCGACAGTCCGGAGAACAGGGAGCCCAGGCTCGCGAACGAGCCCGAGGAGATGATCGAGCCGAAGGATCCGGCCGAGCCGATCGACAGCACCGAGCCGACCGAGCCGATGGACAGGATCGAATAGGCCGAGCCGATCGAGAGGGTCGATCCCTCCGAGCGGATCGACAGAATCGACCGACGGGATTGCACGCCACGCCAAGAATTCTTCACAGCGGCCATATCTAGCGGTCTACCACAGCCGGGTGTGGTTTCCCAGCGTGACAACTGATTTCGCGCGATTCGGGTAACTCGCCGGGGACGTCCAGGATTGTTTCGGCACTCGACCGCCGGCACGCGTTGCCGACGGTCGACGGCTCTCAGCTGGGCGCTGAATATTCGGGGAGGCGGTCAGGCGACGGTGAAGAAACCGGCCGTCGGGAGGAACGAGCAGGTGATGGGCTGGTCCTCGGCGCTGGCCTGGGTGGTCAGCGAACCCGAGACCACGGCGACCACGCGGCCGGAGCCGGTGTTCACGATGGCCGACAGGGTGGCCGGGCCATCCGGGTTGATCTTGGCCTCGTCGGTCAGGTTCTGGATGCCGGACTGGCGGGTGTCCAGGTTCAGCCACTGCACGGTCATCGGCGGGTTCTGCACGGCGGTGGGCTGCTTGGTGCCCAGCGCGGTGAACACGAACCCGGTCTGACCGGCGGCCGGTCCGGGCGGCGGCAGGGTGGCCGGGCCGCCGACGGCGAGCGCGGTGCCGACCGAGTCGCCGGAGGAGGAGATGCAGCCCTTGCCGACGGTCGGCCACAGGAACTGGGAGATGACGGGACCGTCCTGCGGAATGTCCACGCCGCCACCGCCACTGCCGTCCAAGAAGGTGATGATCTTGTTCAGCGTGTCCTTGATGGACTGCGGGAGGTTCAGGGTGGTCAGGATCTGGCGGGCCTGATCCAGAATCGCCGCCTGCGGGCCGGCGGCCGCGATATCGGCGGGACCGGCGGCCGCACCGATGATGGCCGGAACCAGCGAGGCCAGCGCCTCGACCGGAACACCCTCGGGGATCACCGGGATATTCGAGGTGGCCTGCGGCGCGGGCGATGCCGGCGCGGCGGCGGCTGTGGTCGGCACGACGATGGTGGCGCAGGCCGCCAGGGCCAGCGCGGACATTGCGAAGCGCGTTCCTCGGGTGCGAAGCACTGGTGTAGCCGTCCTTACCTCGGGTACATCTAGCAGCGATGGAGACATCGCTCCGCGCCACTCTAGGGACCGGGCCGCCTTGTTGTACAGCCACGGTGTGATCTTGGCGTCCTCGACTTTGCTCACGCTATCGAACAACCGACCAATTGCACTGTTACCCCTGTGGTCAGTGATGCAAATGTTACAGCGGTTACGCACACTGCACGACTATTTCCGGCTTGAACTAGTCTTACCGGCGTCCACACGCCCGCACACCGAAAGTACGAGCCGTGCACCGACACTTCCGCCTGGCTGCCGCGGCACTCGGTATCTCGGTACTGATCCGCCTGCTGTGGATGCTGCTCTCGAAAAACGGCATGAATCTGGTCGACCTGCACGTCTATGTGGACGGCGCGGCCGAACTGCCCAGCGGTCACCTCTACGACTTCACCTACGCGGTCGACACCCCCGATTTCCCGCTCCCGTTCACCTATCCGCCCTTCGCGGCCATCATCTTCTTCCCGCTGCATTTCCTGCCCATCGCGGTGACGGCGGTGCTGTGGCTGCTGGCGGGGGTGGCGGCGCTCTACGGCATCGTGTGGATTTCCCTGGAGCTGCTGCTCGGCCCCGCCGCCATGACGGAATCGCGGTGGCGGACAACGGCGGTGGCCTGGACCGCGCTGGGCATGTGGCTGGAACCGGTGCGCAACACCCTCGACTACAGCCAGGTCAATCTGTTCCTGGCGCTGCTGGCCATGTTCGCGGTGCGCAGCACGGTGTGGTGGGTGTCGGGCGCGCTGGTCGGCCTGGCCGCCGGGATCAAGCTGACGCCAGCGGTGACCGGACTGTATTTCGCGGCGCGGCGGCAGTGGCTGGTCGTGGCGTGCTCGGCGGCGGTGTTCTTCGGGACCATCGCGCTGAGTTTCCTGGTGGTGCCGGGGGAGACCCGCAACTACTTCTTCGACCTGCTCGGGGACGCCTCGCGCATCGGGCCGGTGGGCACGGTGTGGAATCAGTCACTGCGCGGCGCGATCAGCCGCATCCTCGGTCACGACGTGGTGTCCGGGCCGATCTGGCTGGTCACGGTGGTGATCACGGCCGTGCTGGCGTTCCTGGCCTGGCGGGCCCTGGAAAAGGACGACCGGCTGGGGACGCTGCTCATCGTGCAGTTCTTCGGGCTGATGGTCTCCCCGATCTCCTGGTCCCACCATTGGGTCTGGCTGATCCCGGCCCTGCTCTGGCTGCTGTACGGCCCGTGGCGCACCGCGGCCGGCGCGCGCTGGGTGGCCGGCTTCTGGCTGTTCGCCGTCGGTATCGGTGTGCCGTATCTGCTCTCGTTCTTCCAGCACGACATCTGGACCATCTCCCGCCCGGGCTGGCAGGCGTGGCTCGCCATCTCCGGCCCGGTCGCGGTGGTCGTGTTCTATCTGTGGGTGATCCGCACCGGCCGGGTCAGCTCTGCACGAACAGCCGATCGATCTCCCGAGCCAGCGCCGCATCCAGCGCGGTGAGCCCGCCGGCGTCATGGGTGGAGAGCGTGAAAGTGACTCGGCGCCAGCGAATGTCGATATCGGGATGGTGATTTGCGGCTTCGGCGGCGACGGCCACCCGGCGTACCAATTCGATGCCGGCCAGGAATGACGGGGCTTCGTAGGTGCGGGCGATGCTGTCCCCGGTACGGGTCCATTCGGGCAGTTCGGTGAGGGCCTTGGCGATCTCGTCTTCGGACAGGAGTGCGCTCATACTCCCGGTCTACTCCGGACTCACGCCGCGCGTGCGGCTTTGAGGCCCTTCTTCAGTTCCTTCTTGCCGCAGCAACCCGACGCTTCGAGCTTCTTCATCCGCATGATCACGACGGGGCATTTGAGGCACCGCGTCTTCTTGCGGCAGCACTTCTTCTTCGGCTTCAGACTCGAAACGTCCTTCGCCTTCACCTTGCCCATGTTGGTTAGCTTAACCTAAGTCGCACGCGCTAAACGTGTGACTTGGGACCCCCGGTAATGTGTAGCTCGCCGCATGCCCGGTGGAAGTTCGCTATGTCATCGAAGACAGTGCCCCCATGCATGTACCTACCAGGTCCCGGCAACAAAACTTTGCAGCAGGAGGAATCTAACGTGTCGTCTGTCGAGTTCCGCAACGTCGCCATCGTGGCGCACGTCGACCACGGCAAGACAACACTGGTCGACGCGATGCTGCGGCAGGCCGGTGTCTTCGGTGAGCGTGCCGAGGTAGTGGACCGGGTCATGGACTCCGGTGACCTCGAGCGCGAGAAGGGCATCACCATTCTCGCCAAGAACACCGCCGTGCACCGCCACAACCAGGACGGTTCCGTCACCGTCATCAACGTGATCGACACCCCCGGCCACGCCGACTTCGGTGGCGAGGTCGAGCGCGGTCTGTCCATGGTCGACGGCGTCGTGCTGCTGGTGGACGCCTCCGAAGGCCCGCTGCCGCAGACCCGTTTCGTGCTGCGCAAGGCCCTCGCGGCCTCGCTGCCGGTGATCCTGGTGGTCAACAAGACCGACCGTCCGGACGCGCGCATCGAGGAGGTCGTCGAGGAATCGCACGACCTGCTCCTGGATCTGGCCTCCGATCTGGACGACGAGGCCTCCGAAGCCGCCGAGTTGGCGCTGGACCTGCCGGTGCTCTACGCCTCGGGTCGCGCGGGCGTGGCTTCCACCACACGCCCGGAGAACGGCACCGTGCCGGACGCCGAGAACCTCGACGAGCTGTTCGACGTGCTGATGAAGTACGTCCCCGCCCCCAAGGGCGATGCCACCAAGCCGCTGCAGGCGCACGTCACCAACCTCGACGCCTCCCCGTTCCTGGGTCGTATCGGCCTGGTGCGCATCCACAACGGCACGTTGAAGAAGGGCCAGAACGTGGCCTGGATGACGCCGGAGGGCACCAAGAACGTCAAGATCACCGAGCTGCTCAAGACCATCGGCGTCGAGCGTCAGCCGGGTGAAGAGGCCGTGGCCGGTGACATCGTCGCCATCGCGGGCATTCCGGACATCATGATCGGCGACACCCTCGCCGACCCCGAGAACCCGGTTGCGTTGCCGCGCATCACCGTCGACGAGCCCGCCATCTCGGTGACCATCGGCACCAACACCTCGCCGCTGGTCGGCCGGGTGTCGGGCCACAAGCTGACCGCGCGCATGGTCAAGGACCGGCTCGACAAGGAACTGGTCGGCAATGTGTCGCTGCGCGTGCTCGACATCGGCCGCCCGGACGCCTGGGAGGTGCAGGGCCGTGGTGAGCTGGCGCTGGCCATCCTGGTCGAGCAGATGCGCCGCGAAGGCTTCGAGCTGACCGTCGGCAAGCCGCAGGTGGTCACCAAGACCGTCGACGGCAAGGTGCACGAGCCGTTCGAAGAGCTGACCATCGACGCGCCGGACGAGTACCTGGGCGCCGTGACCCAGCTGCTGGCCGCCCGCAAAGGCAAGATGGTCCAGATGAGCAACCACTCCGCCGGGTGGGTGCGCATGGAGTTCATCGTGCCCTCGCGCGGTCTGATCGGCTTCCGTACCGACTTCCTCACCGAGACCCGCGGCACCGGTATCGCCAATGCCGTGTTCGACGGTTACGCCCCGTGGGCCGGCGAGATCCGCGCCCGCCACACCGGTTCGCTGGTCTCCGACCGCAACGGCTCGGTCACCCCGTTCGCCATGATCCAGCTGGCCGACCGCGGTCAGTTCTTCGTGGAGCCGGGCGCCGACACCTACGAGGGCCACGTGGTGGGCATCAACCCGCGCGCCGAGGACCTCGACATCAATGTCACCCGCGAGAAGAAGCTGACCAATATGCGGTCCGCCACCGGTGACGTGCTCGAGACCCTGGCCAAGCCGCTGCAGCTGGATCTCGAAGGCGCCATGGAGTTCTGTGCCGCCGACGAGTGCGTCGAGGTGACCCCGGAGATCGTGCGCGTGCGCAAGGTGACGCTGAGCGCCACCGATCGCCAGCGTGAGACCTCGCGCCGCAAGGCGCGCGATCGCGCCGCCGCGCAGTAGTAACAGCAGTAGATCGAACAGTCGCCCCGGCCGTTGTGACGGCCGGGGCGACTTCGGTAGGTGACGACTGATTTCGCGCGGTCCGGGGTAACTCGTCGGGTACGACCAGAATTGGATCGGCTCTCAACCGCCGGCACGCGTGCCCAACGACGACGGCTCTCAGCTGCGCGCTGAGTATTCGGGGAGGCGGTACAGTGCGCGACGTGAGTATGGGGGCCTTCGGGCGGCGCGCATCGTGGCGTGCGGTGATGGTGTTGGTCGCGACGACGCTGGCTGTCGCGACCGGCTGCACCGCGAATCCGCCGCCGCCGATCGAGAGCACCGACAGCCCGAAGACGACGGCGGCCAAGCCGACCAAGACATCCGTCGTGGTGGCCATCGACGACATCGGGCTCGGGTTCAATCCGCATCTGCGGTCGCAGCAGTCGCCCGCGACGGCGGCGGTGGCATCGATGGTGCTGCCCAGCCCCTTCCGGCCCGCGCCGACGCCCGGCATTCCGGGCGGCACCGACTGGGTGCTGGATCCCTCGCTCATGGTGTCGGCGGATGTGACCGTGCAGGAGCCGTTCACCATCACCTATCAGCTCAAGAACGAAGCCTCCTGGTCCGATGGCGCGCCCATCGCCGCCGAGGACTTCCGCTACCTGTGGCAGCAGATGATCACCCAGCCCGGGGTGGTGGATCCGGCCGGGTACCGGCTGATCTCGGATGTGAGTTCGTCGGCGGGCGGCAAGACCGTGACCGTCACCATGAACGAGCCGTATCCGGCCTGGCGGCAACTGTTCGCGGATCTGCTGCCGCAGCATCTGGTCAAGGATTCCGGCTTCGAACAGGGCCTGGTGGAAACCATTCGAATCTCCGGCGGGCAGTTCCGGATCAAGCAGGCCGATCGCGGCCGCGAGGAGATCCTGCTCGAACGCAATGACCGGTACTGGGGCAAACCCGCTGTGCCGGACCAGATCCTGATGCGCCGCGGCGGCACCTACGCGCAGGTGGCCGAGTCGCTGCGGGTCGGCGACGCGCAGATGGCGCTGGTGCACGGCGGCGTCGCGCTGCAGGCGCAGCTGGCCGCCATCCCGTCGGTGCGCACCGCGGTCATGGCGCAGTCGCGGGAAATGCAACTCGTCCTCAATGGCCGCAGCGGCGATCTGGCCGATATCCGGGTGCGCAAAGCCGTACTGGGACTGCTGGATCCGGTGCTGCTGGCCACCGTCGGCGCGCAGACCGGCAGCTGGGTGGAGCCGGTGCGGGCCCAGGTGCTCACGCCGTCCGATCCCGGATACACCCCGACCGCGCCGCCGCGGCTGAGCCTCGAGGAATCGTTCGCGCTGTTGAACGAGGCCGGATTCGGCCGCGCGCCCGAGACTCCCGGCACCGGTTCGCCGACTTCGCCCGCGCCGCAACCGCGTCCGCTGGCCAAGAACGGGAAATCGCTGACCATCCGGATCGGCGCGGTCGAGGGTGACGACGCCTCGCTCGCGGTGGCGAACACCGCCGCCGATCAATTGCGCAGCGCCGGAATCGATGTCATGGTGCGCAGCGTTTCCGCCGCCCAGCTCTACGGCAAGGATCTGACCGACGCCGGCATCGATGCCCTGGTGGGCTGGGAGCGCGCCGGTTCCGATCCGGCCACCGTGCTGGCCTCGCGCTACGGCTGCCCGCCGGTGCAACCCACCGGCACGGACGGGGATTCGACCGTCGCCGACGCCGCCAAGAAGGCGCCGTCGAACCTGTCCGGCGTGTGCGATCCGACCCTGCAACCCGCCATCGACGCGGCCCTGCGCGGCATCGACACCGCCAAGGTGATCGCCGAGGCCGAACCGAAACTGTGGGAGCTGTCCACCGTGCTGCCGATCGTGCAGGACACCCAGGTGGCGGCGGCCGGGCCGCGGGTGGACGGGGCCTCGCTGAGCGGGGCCATCCAGACCGGCATCTTCGGCGATGCCGCGAACTGGCGGCGGATCCCGTGACGACTTCCGCACCGACCGGCGGGCTGCTGCTGGTGCACGCGCACCCCGACGACGAATCCATCACCACCGGCGGCACCATCGCGCACTATCGCAAGCGCGGGGTGCCGGTAACCGTGGTGACCTGCACGCTCGGCGAGGAGGGCGAGGTGATCGGCGACGAGTACGCCCACCTGGTCGCCGCCGAGGCCGATCAGCTGGGCGGCTACCGCATTCTCGAATTGACCCGAGCGCTGGCCGCATTGGATTGCGCCGCGCCGCGCTTCCTGGGCGGCGCGGGCCGCTGGCGGGATTCCGGGATGGCCGGGACGCCGTCGGCCCGCAATCCGCGCGCCTTCGTGAACTCGGGGGACGCGGCGGTGGACGCGCTGGTCCAGGTGATCCTGGAACTGCGCCCGAACGTGGTGGTGGGCTACGACCCGCGCGGCGGTTACGGCCATCCGGACCATATTCGCGCCCACGAGGTCACCATGGCTGCCGTGGACGCCGCCGCCGACTGGGGCTGGGAGGTCCCGAAGGTCTATTGGACCGTCACCGACGGCGCGGTGCTGGGCATGCACACCGAGGCGCTCAAACGCCGCACCGTCGATCAGCTGCCGGGCGCCCTGCCGCGCGGCTGGCGGCTGCCGCACGACGGCGAATTGGCCTGTGTGCCCACCGAATCCGTCACCACCACGGTGGACGTGTCGGACGCGCTGGCCGCCAAGCGTGCCGCCCTGCGCGCGCACGCCACCCAGGTGACGGTGGCCCCCTCCGGGCGCGAGTTCGCGCTGTCCAACGACATCGCCCAGCCGGTGCTGCCGGAGGAGCACTACATTCTGGTGCGCGGCCGGCGAGGTCCGGCCGGTCCCGACGGCCGCGAACACGATCTGTTCGCCGGGCTCGGCTCCGAAGTGAGAGACTGACCGCATGTACAACTGGGATCTGCAGAATGCGATCGCGGCATTCGTCGAGAGCCAGCGGCCCAACTTCCCGGCGCAACACGAGCTGTACCTGTCGGTGCTGTACGCGTTCGTCGATATGCAGAGCCACCTGCTGACCCTCCTCGGCTTCCCCCCGGTCGCGTGACGACGGCCGTCAGCGCCTCCGAGCGCACCGAGTCGCCGTTCGACACGCCGCCGCTGCGCGGCTGGCTCAATGCCGCCATCGCCGGGCTGCTGGTGCTCGACGCCCTGGTGACGCTGGTGCTCGAAGTGCTCTTCCTGCCGATCTACGCGGGGCAATCCAAGCTGAACGAACCGCAGCAGTTGCTGGCCGCGGCGTCCTCGCTGGCAGCGGGCGTGGCCGACGGCGCGGTGCCACTGCCGTTCACGGCGCTGGCGGCGGCGGTGATCAATGTGGCGCTGGTGGCCGGGATGGCGGTGGTGTCGCCGCGGATCTCGGTGATGGTGCTGCCGCTGACGGCCTGGACGCTCGGGTTCCTGGTGCTGGCCAGCAGCGGGCCGGGCGGCGACATGATGCTGATGAGCGATTGGCCGACCCTGCTGCTGTTCGTGTGCGGGCTCTTCCCGGCCGGGCTGTACCTGTATTGGCGCGCCACGTCCGGATTCGGTTCGCCCGCACGCTGATTCGCCGCTGTGCCGCTCGTCGCATCGCGCTCGGGTTCGCCCTCCGCCGATGGCATGCTGGTGGCCGGGGGACGAAGGAGAGATGCGATGACGGGTTCGGCTCAGGATGTGGCGCGGCGGTTCCGGTGGACCCGGCGGTTACAGCGCTATGTACTGAATCCGCCCATGCGCTTGCTGGTGTCGGCCGGACTGGTGGCCGATCACGCGATCCTCGAGACGGTCGGGCGCAAGACCGGCAAGCGGCGGTTGAACGTGGTGTCGGTGAAGCCGGACGGGCGGACGCTGTGGGTGGTGTCCGAGCACGGCCGCCGGGCCGGATACGTGGCGAATATCGGTGCGCAGCCGCGGATCCGGGTGCGGTTCGGGCGGCAGTGGTATCCGGCCACGGCGACTTTGCTGCCGGAGGATGACGCGCGCGCCCGGCTGGCCGACAATTGGTCGCAGGAGTCGGCGCGGCGGGCCATCGAACGCTTCGGGACCGCGCTGATGACCATTCGGATCGACCTGGACGAACCGCCCCGACCCTAGAAGTTTCTTCCGATTCTTCCCAATTGTCGCGAATCCGTATGCGATTCGGGATGATTCCGTTACCCTCACGCGGAGGGAAGCGTGCCGAGCCGTCTCTTTGCGACAGCCCGGCACGTGGCGGGGAACGCGTTGGCTTGAGCGGGAAGATCGACTGTGGGCACTTGCCAGAATCGGCGGGAATCGCTTGACCGTCAGGCTGATTCGACCAAAGGCGCTTTCCGCGGCTGGGTGAGTGTGCGCGCCCGGCTCCTGTCGATCGTGCTCATCTCCAGCGTCACCCTGCTCGTCATCGGTAGCGGCGCGGCCATTTACCTGGTGAAATCGGCCCGCGAAGCCAAGCAGTGGGCCGAACTCGCCAGCAGCACCACCTCACCCGCGATTCTCATGGTCTCCGCCTTCGAGGAGGAGCGCCGGCTGTCGATGCTGCACCTGGCCGGTGACCCGGACGCGGCGCATCTGCTGCCCGCCGCCCGGCAGCGTTCGGACGAGGCCCTCGCGGCGGTCAAGGCCAAGGGCGATGCCGCCCGCGAGCTGAATCCGAACGGCTCGGCCGGCGATATCGAGGCCTACAACAAGCTTTTCATCATGGTGCCGACGCTGCGCAACGGTGTCGATGCCCGGCAGGCCCCCACCGACCAGGTCTTCGGCTTCTTCACGCAGGTGATCGGCACCATCATCTCGGCGTCCATGCTGGCCGCCCGGGTCGCGCCGGATGCCGGGATCGGGATCGAACTCGGTTACGGCGTCGAGCCTTTGCGCGCCGCCGAAGCGCTGTCGCAGGCCGACACCCTCGGCGCGGTGGCGCTGACCGCGGGCGAGCTGACCTCGGCGCAATTGCTGGAGTTCGGCCGCCTGGTCGGTGAATTCCGTGGCGAGGTGCGGTATTCCGCGTCGGTGCTGAAGGACACCCGGCTGGCGCAGCTGAACGCGATCACCGGCGGGGCCGCCTGGCAGCAGGTGACCGCCATGCAGGACGCGGTGCTGTTGCGCGGCGCGGTCGGCGAGGACGCCGCCGAGACCACGCCCAAGTCGCGCAGCGGCAAGGCGGTGAATCGGGCGGTGACACTGCCGATTTCGCTGGCCGAATGGCAGGAGGCGTCCAGTCAGGTCAATGCCGCCCTGCAGAAGCTGTGGGAGGACCAGAGCCGCGACGCGCACGTCATCGCCCGTGAGCAGGGTGAGGCGGCGACCCGGGATTCGATCATCGGCGGCGCGGTCGTCGCGCTGATCGCGGCACTGGCCTTCCTGGCGGCGCTGGTGCTGGCCAATCAGTTCATCGGCCGGATGCGCCGATTGCGCCGCGACACCCTGGAATTGGCCGACAACCGCATGCCGGAACTGATCAACCGCCTGGGCGCGGGCGAGAACGTGGATGCCGCCGCCGAGGCCGCGCGCCTGGACTACGGCACCGACGAACTCGGTCAGGTCGCCGATGCTTTCAACCGCGCGCACCTGGCGGCGGTATCGGCCGCGGCCGGGGAGGCGCGCACGCGCGCCGGGATCAAGGCCGTGTTCCTCGATATCGCGCATCGCAGCCAGGTGGTGGTGCACCGGCAGCTGGCGCTGCTGGATCGCGCCGAACGCGAGGAGAGCAATGCCGAACAGCTCGAATTGCTGTTCCAGCTCGACCATCTCGCGACCCGGGCGCGCCGCAATGCCGAGAACCTGATCATTCTCGGCGGCGAGCAGCCCGGCCGCCGCTGGCGCAGCCCGGTGCCGCTGCTGGAAGTGGTGCGCGGCGCCATCACCGAGAGCCTGGACTACACCCGGCTGGAACCCGGCCGCATTCCCGATGTGCGGATCGCCAGCCATGCCGTCGCCGACGTCATCCATCTGCTGGCCGAACTCACCGACAATGCCACCGCCTGTTCGCCGCCGGAATCGCCCGTCACGGTCACCGCGACCATCGTCGGGCGCGGGGTGGCCGTCGAGGTGATCGATCAGGGGCTCGGCATGACGGACGCCGAATTCGCCGAACACAATGCGGCCCTGTCGAATCCGCCGGAATTCAGCGTCGCCGCATTGTCCGGCAACACCCGACTGGGCCTGTTCGTGGTCGCGAAACTCGCGGCCCGGCACGGTATCTCGGTCAAACTGGTCGAATCCGTGTACGGCGGCGTCCGCGCCGTCGCCCTGATCCCCTCGTCGCTGCTGATCGGTGACGGCGTCGGCGCCCAGCCACCCGCTCCCGGCTCGCCCGTCACCACCGTCCTGCCCGTGGTCGGCGTCGCCTCTACCAACGGCGCCGCACACGCCATGGGCGATCCGTTCGCCGCCAATGGCGAGGCCTGGTCCGCCAACGAGGCGTGGTCGGCCGCCGGCGGTGCGGCGGTGGCCGGCGCCGGTGATACCGCATGGCAGCCGTCCGCGTCGTTGCCCCCGGGTGCGCCCGCCCCCGAGAGCCCGACGGTCCGGATTCCGAACGGCATCGAATGGCCGTCTCCCACCTCGGAAGTCGATGTGACTCCGGTGCGCCGCTTCCCCGCGCCGTATGTGCCGGCGGAGGACGAGCCGTTCTTCACCCCGACCTCCGATACCTACCCGCCCATGCCGACGCGTTTCCAGCCGGATCGCCCCGCGTCCACGTCGGTGGGTTTCTCCGACCCGGTGTCGGGCGCGCCGATTCGTTTCCCGGACGCGTATCCGCCGATCTGGGATTCGCACGCGGACGTTCCGGCGCAGGACATCGATATCGATCCGGCCCTGTCCGGTCCGTTGCCGAATTCCATTCCGGCGCTGCGGGCCGCGCGCTATGCCGCCGGAATGCCGGCTCCGGCCGAGCGCCCGGATCTGCCGCGCCGCCAGCGCGCCGCGTTCGGCGACGCCGATCCGGCCGAGCCGGAGGCGACCGGCGCGCCGCGCCTGCGTTCGGCGGAGGAGGCCCGCAAGCGGATGAGCGCGATCTCGAAGGGTTCGCGGCAGGGCCGCCGCCCGCTCAGCGACACAGACTCGAAACCGACGGATTGACGAGAAGGCGACAATGACCACTTCCCACCGGATCGACCTCGGCTGGCTGCTCGACGAATTGGTCAACGGGCTCGCCGACGCGCAAGCGGCCGTGCTGCTGTCCACCGACGGCCTGCTACTCGGCTTCTCCCAGGGCCAGGATCGCGCGGACGCCGAGCGCTTCGGCGCCATGGCCTCCGCGCTGCACAGCCTGGCCCGCAGCGCCGGACAGCATTTCAAGGCGGGCGGCGTCTGCCAGACCGTGGTGGAACTCGATCAGGCGGTGCTGTTCGTCACCGCCGCGGGCACCAATACCTGCCTGGCGCTATTGGCTTCGGAGACAGCGGATCTCGGCCTGGTGGCGTTCGAGGTGAATCAGACGGTGCAGCGCGTCGGCGCGCATCTGACCGCGGACCCGCGGACCCACGACCGACCATGAGCGATTCGCGCGAGCACTGGTACGAGGACGAGGCGGGCCCGCTGGTTCGTCTCTACGCCGTGACGCGCGGTCGCGGCCGGGCGCAGCGGCCCGATCTGGATCTGACCACCCTGGTGGTGGACGCCGGTTTCGCCTCCGCGCTGAAGCGGCCCGAACCCGAATACGCGGCGCTGCTGCGGCTGTGCCGGGGCCCGCTGTCGGTGGCGGAGGTGGCGGCGCACCTGGGGCTGCCGCTCACCTTGACCAGGGTGCTGGTCGGCGATCTGATCGACGACGGGCTGCTGGTCTTCCGATCGCCGCCGCCCGCCACCGACCATGCCTTCGACACCGGGCTGCTGTACGCGGTGCTGGAAGGCATCCGGTCCCTCTGAACGCTCGGATTCGCCGCTCGCGCAGCGGGATCCGGACGCCGATACCTCAACTCAACTGCGCGGCCAGGCGTTTGGCGTTCATATAGGCGATGGCCTCGATGGACACCATCGGATTCACGCCGGGCGCGGTCGGGAAGCTGGAACCGTCCGCGACCACGATATTGGCGACATCCCAGGTGGCGCCGTCCGGGTTGGTGGCCGACAGCTCCGGTGAACCGCCCATGCGCGCCGAGCCCATGATGTGCAGAGCGCCCATCGCGCACTGCCCCGGCCCGTATCCGGCGGCCTTGGCGGCGGCGTCGAACTCGTCGATGGACCCCCGCACGCCCGGTTCGTAGGACACCCCGGCCTGATGCCCGGAGACGATGCGTTGCGCGCCCGCGGCTTCCAGGATCTTCGCCGCGCCGACGATGCCGGTGTGCAGGTGCCCGGCGTCGTAGTCGGACAGCTTGTACTTGACGATGGCCTCCCCGGCCTTGTCGATGCTCACGGTCCCCGGATCCCGGTCCCGGGTGATGATCCCGATGGCGTCCGAGCGCGCGAAGTCCAGCATGGTGGCCCGGTGCGCCGCCGCCCCGCGCCAGCTCAGGAACCCGGTGGCCAGGCCCGGATGGATCGGCCCGGTCTCGTAGATCACGCCGTAGCCGTTGCCGTCCAGGTCGGCGTGCTCGCGGCTGATCCGGGTCTGCAGCCCGCCCTCCCAGCCCCGGATCTCCTCGTCGAAGACGCCGAACACCGCGGCGGCCGGATGCAGCCGCAGGTAACGCCCGATGTTCTTGTTGCGCAACCCGGATCGCTTCAGCAGCGCCGGCGTCTGGATGGCGCCGGCCGCCACCACGACCGCGCGAGCGCGCACCGTGATCTCCGCGCCGTCGGCGGTGCGCGCCGAAACCGCCTCCGCCCGGCCGTTCTTCACCTCGATCTTGCGCACATCGGCATCCACCACCAGGCGTGCGCCGCTCGCGGCGGCATCGGCGAGCCAGGTCTTGGTGGTCGACTGCTTGGCGCCCAACCGGCACCCGTACCCGCACCGCCCGCATTCGATGCCCGCGTCGCAGGCGTCGGACACATTGCGCGGCAAGGTATCCAGATCCCAGCCCAGCGCCAGCGCGCCCCGCTCGAGCACGGCGTCGCGCTTCGAGAGCGGAGAGCGTTCGACATTGACCCCGATGCGCTTGCTCACCTGCGCGAGCGCGTCCCCGTACTCGTCCTCCGCGAACTGCTTCGCCCCGAGCTCCGCCCATTCCTGCCGCACCCGGTCCGGGGTGGGCAGCGAGGTGCTCCAGTTGACGACGGTGCCGCCGCCCAGGCAGCTGCCGGACACCAGGGTGATCTGCCCCTCGGCGGATCCGGGCGGGCCCGCCGCGTACAGCGAGGTCAGTCCCGCCAGTTCGCCGCCGCCGAAATCCTGGTCGTCGTAATAGTTTCCGCGTTCCAGCACGATCACGTCGAGCCCGGCCGCCGCCAGCACTGCGGCCGCGGTGCCGCCGCCCGCGCCGGAGCCGACGATCACGACATCGCAAGTGAGCGTGGTGGATTCGGTGTAGCGCAGCGGCGCGAGCGCCGGCTTCGGCGCGGTCTGCAACGGCCCCGTCGGCGCGGGGTACCCGATCTCCTTCCACAGCGGATTGGTGCCGGTGGGCCCGGGGGTGACGTTGTACGCCAGCAGCGACGCCTGCTTGAGCGCCTGGAAGATGGCGCGCACCGGGGCGAGCCCGGAGTCCCCGAGCCGCAGCAGTGCCTGCTCCCGCTGCTCCTGCGACAGGGTGGAGAACTTGCGCGGACCACTGCCGGTGAGCAGTCCGGTGAGCCGCGAGTCCCACAGCCCGAGCAACATGGCCAGCTGCTTCTTCTCCGCTTCCCGGGGGTTGCGCCCCAGAATCTGGAAGATGGTGTCGACGGCGCCGAGTTCGGTCGCCGCCGGCAGGGTCAGCCCGTCACCCGGCAGGAACGTATCGCAGATCATGCCCAGTGCGGCACGCTGCTGCGCCGTAGGCTCCATGAAGAATCCACCCTTCTCAATGCTCGGTGATTTCTACCACAGTAGGCCGAATCTCCGCTCACTTTCTAGCGGTCTGTTCAGCTCAAAGAGCCTGAATGGCACGTGAATTGGCAATTACATCGACCCGTACTGGAACACGTTCACGATTTGTTCACAGTGCCCCCGCTGTAATTGCTCCGTACCGGTCACCGGAGGGTCGGCCGGTCGGGATCAGGAAGGGAAGCTTATGAAGAAGTTCGCTGCCGTTATCGCCATTTCGGCCGGTCTGGCCGGTTTGTCCATGGGTACCGCGCACGCCGAGGAGCTGATCGGCAACGGCAACTACGGCACCCTCGAGGCGTGCGACATCGACGGTTCGAAGGGCTCGTGGGTGGGCCCCAACGGTCAGCAGATCACCGGTGACGCGGGCTGGTGGTACCAGTGCCAGCAGCACGACGACGGCCTGTGGTACGTCCACCTCTTCCGCTGAGTTTCCACATTCCTTGCGCAGCGGTCGAAAACCCGAAGGCCCCGGTGGGTTTCCCCACACCGGGGCCTTCGGGCATTTCCGGGGACTAGCGGCCCAGCTGCCCGGGCGTCACGGATTCGATGAGCTCCCAAGCTCTTTCGAGCGGCAGGTCGATGACGTGGTAGCGCTTCTTGCCGGCGGCGGAGGCGGCCACCACGGTGGCCAGGCCGGCGCGGCGCTGGAAGAAGGACTGGCGCACCGTCCAGCCGATCACGCCGGGCGCTTCCAGACAGTCGCGATCGCGGTCCAGGGAACCGCTGCGGGTGACCAGCCAGGCCGGATGGCCCGGCGCGGGCGGGATCACGGCGTGGCCCAGGCCGCGGTAGCGGTCCCAGGCCAGTGCCGTTGCGGCAGCGGCGATTACGGCCAGCAGCGCCCAGATCCAGGACGGAATGTGGTTTCCGGCAAGCGATATGGCGATGGGCGCCGCCGCGAGCAGCGCGACCGGGCCGAGCGCGCGGGTATAGCGCCGGCGCCGCGCGGCCGGACCGTGCCGGAGCAGTTCCACCGTGACCGGGGGCGGCGGCGCGAGCCCGGCGGGCGCGGGGCCGACGTCGAGCACCGCCTCGTCGTCCAGCAGATGCGCGAGCGTGTGATCGACCGCCGCGCGCGGAGCCTGGGGGAGCAGCTTCTGCCGCGGACCGGTGCCGGTCATGATGGCCTCGAGCTCGGCGGCCCCGGCCAGGCGCAGCAGCAGCGGTTCGTTGACCGTCGCGCCGCGCAAGCGCGCCAGGTCCAGGGTGGTCTGGCGGGTGGTGAACAGGCCGTGCCGCAGATGCAGGGTCTTGCCGTCGTCGACGACCTGCAGCCCGTACCAGCTGGCCAGGTAGCGGGCGCACGCCACCAGGCTGACGAACACCACCAGCGCCACGATGAGCAGTGCGACGAACAGGGCGATCGCCCGCGCGCCGCTGTCCTCCACGCCGCGCACCGTGCTGGATTCGAAGATGAGATCGGCGATCCCGTACTGGAAGGCCAGGCCCACGATCGGCGCGATGATGGCGAATCCGGTCAGCGACAGCGGCGCGAATCGCACCCAATCCGGCCGCCAGTGCGCGATCTCCACCGGTGCGTGACCGTTGGCCGGCTGTGCCGCAGCGGGTTTGGTGAGGTCGATGCCGGTATCGCCGCCCGGTGTATCCGTAACCGGTTGCGCCCCGGCGGATTCCGGCGTCTGCTGCGTATGCGCCAGCAGCGCCGTCCGCAGTTCCGGCACCAGCCGCGCGTCCAGGGAATCCAATTTGAACTGGTCCCCGCGCTCGGCCTGCTGCCCGGTGCCGATGGACAGCACCGCCAGCCCCAGCGCCCGGTGCAGCAGATCGGCTTCCACGTCCACCGACCGCACCCGGGTGCGCGGCACCGAAAGCCGTTTGCGCTGCAGCAGTCCCGTGCGCAGCTCGACATTGTCGCGGGTGATCCGATAGGTGGTGGTGAACCAGCGCGTCACCGCGAGCAGGACGATGATTCCCACCACCCCGAGGCTCCACATCGGATTGTCGCTGCGCGCACCGGCGATGAGGGTGGCCAGCAGGACCGGAATGAACCGGATCAGCTCGGTGATGGGATGCACCAGCAGCATGCGCCGATCCAGCCGCTGCCAGCCCCCGGCCACGGAGGTGTCGGTCAGCTCGCTCACGTGGCGTCACCCCGATGCCGGGCGGCGATCTCGGTCAGCTGCGTGACGGTCTGCCGGGCGTCCTCCAACTGCAACGCGCTGATGTGCACGGCCCCCGCCGACGACGCGGTGGTGACGGTGACGGTCGCCAGCCCGAGCAATCGCTCCAGCGGCCCGCGATAGGTATCCACCGTCTGCACCCGCGTGATTGGCGCGACCCGGCTCTCCTGGGTCAGCCACCCCGTCCGGGTGTACACGGCCTCATCGGTGATCTCCCACCGATGCACCGCGTACCGCCACAACGGCACCACCCCGATGCTGAATGCGGCCAGTACCAGGGCGATTCCGAGAATGCTCAGCTGAACGGTCCGCCGGTCGGGATCGAGCGCCATCCAGACCAGCAGGCCGATCAGCGGAAGGACCCACGACAGCGCGGCACTGACGGCCCACAGCAGTTTGGCGCGCGGACTGGGCCGCCGCGCGGGTTCGGCCAGAATCCCGCCCGGGGCGGTGCGGTCGGACATAGAGCACATGCTTGCACAGCTGTCCCGCCTCCCCGGGTCTTTAGCGGACGGCAGGGAGCCGTTTGCCGTCCCGCTTCCGTGCCGGCGGTCGGCCGCCGAGCCGATTCCGGGCGTACCCGGTGAGTTACCCGGAACTTGCGAGATCAGTTGTCGCGCTCGGTCCTGAGCCTCAACGCGGAGTGATCCGGAAGAGTCCGCTCAGCGTGCCTTGGTACTGCACGCGGCCGGGTGCGATGGTGCCGACCATCTGCAACGTGTCGTGCACGGTGGTGCCGCCCATGAAACGTTCGGATTCGAGTTTGCCGGTGGCGGCGTCGATTACGGCGAAGCGGTAGGTGTCGGCGATGCCGCTCGCACTTCCGCTGCCGCTGCCGCTGTCGGCGCTGCCGGAATCCGCGCTGCCGGAGGGCAGGTCCGCGCTGCCGGTGCCGAGCAGTCCGCGCCGGGTGACCGTGTAGATCTTCCCGTCCGCCACCGACAGTCGCGGCACCGCGGAGGAGCGGACCGTATTCGTCCACACCACCGTGCATCCGGAGGCGGTGACGTCGATGCGGGTCATGCCGCCGGTGAAGGACGCGGTGGTGGGCTGGCTGGGTCCGGCGTTCGCGGGCAATTGCGGATAGGGGTAGCCGTAGGTGCTGGCGACGAAGAGGCTGTTGCCCGAGCCGATGGGCGAGTTCTCGGTGCCGTCGATGGCCGGGACCGAGCAGACGGTGCGCCCGGTGCCCGTCTCGTAGACGAGCAGGTTCTCCTTGCCCGCCGCATTGTCGGTGATGGCCAGGTATTCGGTGCCGCTGCCGGGCCCGAAGAAGGTGGGCGTGGCACCCGTGCCCCAGCTCAGCTGACCGGGCTTGCGCGCCGGACCCCGGTCGTACGCCTGCCGCCAGAGCACGCGCGGGTTCCCGCTGCCGTCGGTGTCCACCAGATACAGCGCGTGCGAGGTGGCGATCGCGACGCCCTGCGGCGCAGTGGAAATGCTGTTGGCCACGGTTTCCCCGGGACCGAGCACGATCGACTTGGCCACGCCGTCCAGCCCGACGAATCCGGCGGCGGCATTGTCGGTGGCGAACCACACCCGCCCGTCGAAGTCGGCCATGACCGAGCTGACCGCATCGCAGCTGCCGCCGCCGCAGTGCCCGGTAACGGCCTGCGACACATCGGTCTTCGATGCGATGCTCAGCTTCCAGCCGCCGTCCGGCCCGCGCTGATGCCCGACGCGCAGCAGGTTCCCGCTGCCGTCCACGGTGACCATCCGGTCCTGATCGTCGAGGTAGGCGTACACGCCGCCGAGCAGGCTGCCCTTGGTGAGGTCGAGGGACGCCAGGGTATTGCCGGTATTCGGGTCCAGCAGCAGTACTTCCGGGGCCCGGTCCACGATCTTGGTGCACAGCGCCTGCGGTAGTCCGTCCGCGCCTTGCAGGATGGTCGGGCAGGCGGCGGCCAGTTCGTGGAAGTCGGCCTTGATATCGCCGGCGCCGGGTCCGGCCAGGGGTGTGCTGTCGGAGGATTCGGCGTCGCCGTGCATGGTCGCCGTGCCGAGCGGACCGAGATGAGGATTGGCCGGCGGCAGCGGCCCGAAGGCCGCGGACGCGGAGGTGGTGGCAATGGTCAGCAGCAGCGACGCGCCGAGGGCGGCAGTCGCGGTGGCGCGGCTCAGGCGTGAGAGCACGGGACCCCGATTCGAATATTCGTATCGATGAATGCGAGTAATCGCACAGTGCGATCACCGTAGAAGAGTCGATCGCCCGTCGCAAGCATTCGGATCATTCAACGGAAAATCTGGCGGCGAAGGGCCTGCCGCCGCGCATATCCATCGGTGGTGCGGGAGGATTGTGCGACGCTCGCAGCGGAATAGGTTGCCTGGGCGCCGGGTTGCCAGCTCTTATGGCACCCGAGTCGGACCGGCCGAATGGATGGCGCATGATCGAGGACGTGACGGATCTACCGAACCCGAGCTTGCCGCCGAACCCGCCCAGCGAGTCGGCGATGCGCCGGGCTTTGCGCCGGGCGCGGGACGGCGCGACGCTCAACCTCGACGAGGCGGTGGTGCTGCTGCATGCGCGCGGCGCCCATCTGGAAGATCTGACGACGTCCGCCGCGCGGGTGCGCGATGCCGGATTGCGGGAAACCGGGTACGCCGGTGACGTTCTGCCGATCACCTATTCGCGCAAGGTCTTCATCCCGCTCACCCACCTGTGCCGCGACAAGTGTCACTACTGCACCTTCGTCACCGTCCCCGGCAAGCTGCGCGCCGAGGGTCGCGGCATGTACCTGGAACCCGACGAGGTCCTGGAGATCGCCCGCAAGGGCGCCGAACTGGGTTGCAAGGAAGCGCTTTTCACCCTCGGTGACCGTCCCGAGGAACGCTGGCCCGAGGCCCGCCAGTGGCTCGACGAACGCGGCTACGACTCCACCCTGGACTACGTGCGCGCCATGTCGATTCGCGTGCTGGAGGAGACCGGCCTGCTGCCGCACCTGAATCCGGGTGTGATGACCTGGGCGGAACTGTCCCGCCTCAAGCCGGTCGCGCCGTCCATGGGCATGATGCTGGAGACCACCTCCACCCGCCTGTTCACCGAACCCGGCCAGGCGCACTACGGCAGCCCGGACAAGGATCCGGCGGTCCGGCTGCGCGCGCTCACCGACGCGGGCCGGCTCTCGGTCCCG
This sequence comes from Nocardia yamanashiensis, assembly GCF_021183565.1. Taxonomy (NCBI): domain Bacteria; kingdom Bacillati; phylum Actinomycetota; class Actinomycetes; order Mycobacteriales; family Nocardiaceae; genus Nocardia; species Nocardia yamanashiensis. The sequence continues at coordinate 4,517,282 of NZ_CP089226.1, read as the reverse complement.
TTCACCACCGGCATCCTGGTCGGCATCGGCGAGAACCTCACCGAACGCGCCGAGTCGATCATGGCGATCCGCAAGGCGCACAAGGCTTTCGGGCACGTGCAGGAGGTGATCGTGCAGAACTTCCTGGCCAAGCACGACACCGCCATGCGCAATACCTCCGATGCCGATCTCGAGGAGTTCCGCGCCACCATCGCCGTGGCGCGCCTGCTGCTCGGCCCCAAGATGCGCATCCAGGCGCCGCCGAACCTGGTGTCCCTGGACGAATGCCGCGCGCTCATCGACGCGGGCATCGACGACTGGGGCGGGGTGTCGCCGCTGACTCCCGACCATGTGAACCCGGAACGGCCCTGGCCGAACCTGGAGGTGCTGGCGCAGGTCACCGCCGACGCCGGCTACGTACTCACCGAGCGGTTGACCGCGCACCCGAAATACGTGCTGGCGGGCCATCCTTGGATCGATCCGCGGGTCTCCCGGCATGTGGCGGCGCTCGCCGATCCGGTGACCGGACTGGCCCGCGAGGTCAACCCGGCCGGGCTGCCCTGGCAGGAACCCGACCACGACTGGGAATCGGTCGGCCGCGTCGATCTCAATACCGCCATCGACACCGAGGGCCGGAACACCGAGTCCCGCAGCGATTCCGGGCTCGTCGACGATGCCCTGGGCGCGTTCGGCGACTGGGAGACCATTCGCGAACAGGTGAACGAGCTGGCCGCCGCCGCGCCGGAGCGTTTCGACTCCGATGTGCTGGCCGCCCTGCGCGCCGCCGAGAAGGATCCGGCCGGGCTGTCCGACGAGCAGTACCTGGCGCTGGCCACCGCGGACGGCCCGGCGCTGGAAGCGATCACGTCCTTCGCCGATCAGCTGCGCCGCGACACCAACGGCGACGATGTCACCTACATCGTGAACCGGAACATCAACTTCACCAATATCTGCTACACCGGTTGCCGCTTCTGCGCTTTCGCCCAGCGCAAGGGCGACGCCGACGCCTTCACGCTGAGCGCGTCCGAGGTCGCCGACCGTGCCTGGGAGGCGTACGTCGAAGGCGCGACCGAGATCTGCATGCAGGGCGGCATCGATCCCGAGCTGCCGGTGACCGGGTACGCCGACCTGGTGCGGGCCATCAAGGCGCGGGTGCCGTCCATGCACGTGCACGCGTTCAGCCCCATGGAAGTCGTCAATGGGGCTTCTCGAGGTGGGCAGAGCATTCACGACTGGCTGGCCGCGCTGAAAGAGGCCGGGCTGGACAGTATTCCGGGCACCGCCGCCGAGATCCTGGACGACGAGGTGCGCTGGGTGCTGACCAAGGGCAAACTGCCCACCTCGGCCTGGGTGGAGGTCATCACCACCGCCCACAAGCTGGGCATTCGCTCCAGCTCGACCATGATGTACGGGCATGTGGACAACCCGAAGCACTGGGTCGGCCACCTGAATGTGCTGCGCGGAATCCAGGACGAGACAGGCGGATTCACCGAATTCGTGCTGCTGCCGTTCGTGCACCAGAGCGCCCCGCTCTACCTCGCCGGCGCGTCCCGGCCCGGTCCCACGGTGCGCGACAATCGCGCCGCCCACGCGCTCGCGCGCATCATGTTGCACGGGCGGATTCACAATATTCAGACCAGCTGGGTGAAACTGGGAACCAAGGGCACCCAGTTGATGCTCAACGGCGGCGCCAACGACCTCGGCGGCACGCTCATGGAGGAGACCATCTCCCGCATGGCCGGTTCCGAACACGGATCCGCCAAGACGGTCGCGGAACTGACGGAGATCGCGTCGGGCATCGGCCGTCCGGTGCGCCAGCGCACCACCACCTATGGCGTGCTGGACCGCCTCTCCGTGGCTTCAGCGGGCGGCTTGGGTGCCGTTGAAGTCGCGCACCCGCGCTAGCGGTCGGGTGGGTGTCTGAATTTTGGACGTCCCCCACGAGGTACCGCTGGCGCAGCGAGATCAGTTGTCGCGTTCCGAACGCGGCGAACTGAGTGCTCGCTGAGTTAGGGCAGGCTGACCAGAGGTAATGTGTTCGGACCGGGATACTGTTTCGCGGGGCGGAGTATCCCGCATGTGAGGACAGACTAGGAGAGCGGCAGTGCCGTACATCATCGCTGAACCGTGCGTTGACGTGAAGGACAAGGCGTGCATCGAAGAATGCCCCGTGGACTGCATCTACGAGGGCGGCCGCATGCTGTACATCCAACCGGACGAGTGCGTGGACTGTGGTGCATGTGAACCGGTCTGCCCGGTGGAGGCCATCTTCTACGAAGACGACACCCCGGATCAGTGGGCCGGTTACGTCAACGCCAATGTCGACTTCTTCGACGAGCTCGGTTCGCCGGGCGGTGCGACGAAGGTCGGCAAGGTCGATTTCGACCCGCCGTTCATCGCCGCGCTACCGCCGATGGCCGAAGGCGAGTAACCCAGCGTGACCGCACGTGGCCGGGTGAGCAGTCTCCTACCCGATTTCCCTTGGGACACCATCGCTTCCGTCAAGGCGAAGGCCGCTTCGCATCCGGACGGAATCGTGGACCTGTCGGTCGGCACCCCCGTCGATCCGGTGGATCCACTGATCCGTTCGGCGCTGGCCGCCGTGGCGGAGGTGCCCGGGTACCCGACCACGCACGGCACCGCCGAATTACGGCAGGCCGCGGTCGATGCCATGAAGCGGCGCTTCGGCATCACCGGCGTCGACCCGGCCGCCGTGCTGCCGGTGATCGGCACCAAGGAGCTGATCGCCGGGCTGCCGCGGCTGCTGGGGCTGGGTGCGGACGACCTGGTGGTGATTCCGGAGGTCGCGTACCCGACCTACGAAGTCGGTGCGCTGCTGTCCGGTTCGCGCATCGTGCGCGCCGACGGGCTGACCCAGCTGGGTCCGGAGCGGCCCGCGCTGATCTACCTCAACTCGCCGTCGAACCCGACCGGCAAGGTGCTCGGCGTCGAGCATCTGCGCAAGGTGGTCGAATTCGCCCGGGAGCGTGGGGCGATCGTGGCCTCGGACGAGTGCTACCTCGGACTGGTGTGGGAAGGCCGCGCGGCCTCCATCCTGGATCCCGAAGTGTGCGACGGTGATCACACCGGGCTGCTGGCCATCCACTCGCTGTCCAAGACCTCGAACCTGGCCAGCTACCGGGCCGGCTTCGTGACCGGCGATCCGGCGCTGGTGGCCGAAATGCTGGAGGTGCGAAAGCATTCCGGCATGATGCTGCCGTTCCCGATCCAGGCGGCCATGACCGCCGCGCTCGGCGACGACACCCATGAGGCGCAGCAGCGCGAGCGCTACCGGGCGCGCCGCGAGGTATTGCGAAACGCGTTGCAGGCGGCCGGTTTCCGGATCGAGAACTCCGAAGCCGGACTGTACCTGTGGTCGACCCGGGACGAGCCGGGCCGCACCACCCTGGACCGGCTGGCCGAGCGCGGCATTCTCGCTGCTCCCGGCGAGTTCTACGGTCCCCGCGGGGCGCGGCACGTGCGCATCGCGCTGACCGCCACGGACGAGCGCATCGCCACGGCCGCCGATCGTCTGACCAGCTGATTTCATTTCGTCACGGAGGTCGTGATAGCGTCTACGACGTTGCACGGCCCGGGTGGCCGGAACAATCACGCAAGGCCCTGTGGCGCAGTTGGTTAGCGCGCCGCCCTGTCACGGCGGAGGTCGCGGGTTCGAGTCCCGTCAGGGTCGCTTGTAGGAGAGCGCACAGCTTCGGCTGTGCGCTCTTTTGCGTTTCCCGCCGAACTCGTTCCCACCGTACTTTTTTCGATCTTGCTCGAAAACTGACACGTGTTCTCTTCACAACATCTATAACAGGTTCTCATCGGAACTCGATGAGGAGTCTTTCAATGCGCATGACCCGCCGTGCATTCCTTGCCACCACCGGCCTCGTAGTGGGAGGTGCGGCGCTGACCCGGCGCACCCCCGCGCAGGCGCTACCCACCAAGCAGCTAGCGGATGGTGACAAGGTCCCGGCCCTGGTGATCGGCAGCGGCTACGGCGGGGCGGTCGCGGCGCTCCGGCTGGCCCAGGCCGGCATCGACGTGGCCGTGGTGGAGATGGGCATGTCCTGGTCGCAGCCCGGCTCGGACGGAAAGATCTTCTGCGGCATGCTGAAACCGGACGGGCGCTCGTTCTGGCTGCGCAACCGCACCGATCAGCCGATTAATCATTTCTCCGGCGGCGACTACAACAAGGACATCTCGCGCTACACCGGCGTGCTGGACTCCGAGCAGTTCAGCGGGATCAAGATCTATCAGGGGCGCGGGGTGGGCGGCGGCTCGCTGGTCAACGGCGGCATGGCCGTCACGCCCAAGCGCGAGAACTTCGCGAGCATCCTGCCCTCGGTGGACGCGGGCGAGATGTACAGCACCTACTACCCGCGCGCCAATGCCGCACTGGGCGTGAACAATATCGACCAGAGCTGGTTCGACAGCGCCGACTGCTACAAGTACGCGCGGGTCGGGCGCAAGCAGGCCGAGCGCTCCGGGTTCGCCTGGACCTTCGTGCCCAATGTCTACGACTTCGAGTACATGAAGAAGGAGCAGGCCAATACCGTCACCCGGTCGGCGCTCAACTCCGAGGTCATCTACGGCAACAACTACGGCAAGAACTCCCTCGACAAGACCTATCTGGCGCAGGCGGTCGCCACCGGCAAGGTCGGCATCACGGCCATGCACAAGGTCACCGCGGTCTCGCCTGCCGAGGGCGGCTACAAGGTCGAGATGAACCAGATCGACACCAGCGGCAATACCGTTGCCACCAAGGCGGTTACGGCGCAGCGGGTGTTCTTCGCGGCCGGCAGCGTCGGCACCTCCAAGCTGCTGGTGGCCATGAAGGCGCAGGGCAAGCTGAAGGACCTCGCGGATTCGGTGGGGACGAACTGGGGCAACAACGGCAACGTGATGGTGGCGCGGGCCAACCACGTGTGGGACGACACCGGCAGCCTGCAGTCCTGCATCCCCTGCCTGGGCATCGACAACTGGGCCGATGCCAGCGCGCCGGTGTTCGCCGAGGTCTCGCCGATCCCGGCCGGGCTGGAGACGTTCATCAGCCTGTACCTGGCCATCACCAAGAACCCGAATCGCGGCAAGTTCACCTTCAACTCCGGCACCGGCGGGGTGGATCTGAACTGGCAGACCGCGTGGAACCAGACCAGTATCGATTCCGCCAAGAAGGTCTTCGACAAGATCAACTCCAAGGAGGGGACGATCTACCGGACCGATCTGTTCGGGCTGTACAAGACCTGGGGCGACGACTTCGCCTACCACCCGCTCGGCGGCTGCGTGCTGAACCAGTCCACCGACAATTACGGACGGCTCAACGGGTACAAGGGGCTGTACGTGATCGACGGATCACTGATCCCGGGCAGCACCACGGTGAACCCGTTCGTCACCATTACCGCCCTGGCAGAACGCAATATCGAGAACATCGTGGCCAATGACCTGAAGTAGCGCCGGGGCGCGCCGTGCCCGGTGAGCAGGGCGGGACCGCGTTAGCCTGGGGTATGGACGCTGTCACGGTTGTCCCTATTCCGAGCAATGAACCGGTGCATTCCTATGCACCGGGGAGTCGCGAACGTGAACTGCTCACCGGCAGGCTCGCCGAAATCTCCTCCGGGTCCGTGGATGTGCCGCTCGTCATCGGCGGCAAACATCAGCCCGGCAGCGGCGAGCGCTTCGATATCGTCATGCCGCACCGGCACCGTCATGTTCTGGGGACCTACACCAATACGAATCACTCCGAAGCCCAGGCGGCCATCGACGCCGCCACCGCCGCCGCACCGGGCTGGCGGGCGCTGCCCTTCGAGGAACGCGCGGCCGTCCTGCTGAGAGCCGCCGACCTGCTGGCCGGGCCGTGGCGGGAGACCATCGCCGCGGCCACCATGCTCGGGCAGTCGAAAACGGTGCAGCAGGCCGAGATCGACGCACCCTGCGAGCTGGTCGACTTCTGGCGGTTCAATGTGGCCTTCGCCCGGCAGATCCTGGCGCAGCAGCCGGAATCGAGTGCGGGCGTGTGGAATCGGATGGACTACCGGCCCTTGGAAGGGTTCGTGTACGCCATCACGCCGTTCAATTTCACCGCCATCGCCGGGAATCTGCCCACCGCGCCGGCCCTCATGGGAAATACCGTGGTCTGGAAACCCTCACCGACGCAGACGCTTTCGGCGTTCTACACCATGCGATTGCTGGAGGCGGCGGGCCTGCCGCCCGGGGTGATCAATATGGTCACCGGCGACGGGGCACAGCTGTCGGAGGTGGCGCTGGCCGATCCGCGCCTGGCGGGCATCCACTTCACCGGATCCACCCGCACCTTCCATCACCTGTGGCAGCAGGTCGCGGCGAATATCGACCGCTACCAGGGTTATCCGCGACTGGTCGGCGAGACCGGCGGCAAGGACTTCATCGTCGCGCACTCCTCGGCCGAGCCGGATGCGCTGCGCACCGCCCTGATCCGCGGGGCCTACGAGTATCAGGGCCAGAAGTGCTCGGCCGCCTCGCGCGCCTACATCGCCAAATCGGTATGGCGGCAGATGGGGCACGAATTCCTCACCCAGACCGAGGAACTGAGCTACGGCGATGTGTCCGACCTGTCGAATTTCGGCGGCGCGCTGATCGACAGCCGCGCCTACGACAAGAACGTGAAAGCCATCGTGCGCGCCAAGGGCAAGGGCATCGCCATTCCGGCGGGCGGGGTGTACGACGACAGCGAAGGCTGGTTCGTGCGGCCCACCGTGCTGCTCAGCGACGATCCGGGCGACGAATCGTTCGGGACCGAGTACTTCGGGCCGATCCTGTCGGTGTACATCTACGACGACAGCCGGCCCGACGGGTTCGCGGATGTGCTGCGCCTGGTCGACACCGCCGCGCCGTACGGGCTCACCGGCGCGATCTTCGCGCGCGACCGGGAAGCCATCGAGGCAGCCTCGGCCGCACTGCGATTCACGGCGGGCAATTTCTACGTCAATGACAAGCCGACCGGAGCGGTGGTCGGACAGCAGCCGTTCGGCGGCGCACGCGCCTCCGGAACCGACGACAAGGCGGGCTCGTATCTGAACCTGCTGCGCTGGGTCGCGCCGCGCACCCTCAAGGAAACCTTCGTGCCGCCCACCGATTACCGGTACCCGCACATGGGGGAATCGTGAATCCGCTGCGGCCGGTGATCCTGGCGGCGGCCGGATCGGCGCGCATGAAGCGGGCCGTCACCAAGGTGCCGATCACGGCGGCCGTGGTGCGGCGGTTCGTGGCGGGAGAGACCCGCGCCGAACTCATTCCCGTGGTGCGGGAGCTCCTGGACAGCGGGCGCATGGTCAGCGTCGACTTCCTCGGCGAATACACCGCCGATCCGGCCATGGCGAACGCGGCGGTGGCGGAATACGTTTCGCTCATCGACGACCTGGCGGCACTGGACCTGCCGGACGGGCCGACGCCGCGGGTCGAAGTGTCGGTGAAGCTGTCGGCGCTCGGCCAGTCGCTCGGCGAGGACGGTCCCGCCATCGCCGCGGAGAACCTGCACAAGCTGTGCGTCAAGGCGGACGAATCCCGGGTCTGGGTGACCGTGGACGCCGAGGACCACACCACCACCGAGGACACCCTGGAAGCGGTGCGGCTGGCGCGGGCCGAATTCCCCTGGCTCGCAGTGGCATTGCAGACCTATCTGCGGCAAGCCGAGGTGCGGGCCCGGGAACTGTCGGCGTCCGGTACCCGAATCCGGTTGTGCAAGGGGGCGTATCAGGAACCGGAGTCGGTCGCGTATCAGAAGAGCTCCGACGTGGACGGTTCCTACCTGCGCTGCCTGGCCGTGCTGCTACGCGGCGGCTGGTACCCCATGGTGGCCTCGCACGATCCGGCCATGATCGAGGCGGCGCTGCGGCTCGCGGCCGAGAACAAGCGCGGCCCAGGCGATTTCGAATTCCAGATGCTCTACGGGATTCGCGATGCCGAACAACGACGCCTGGTGGCGGAGGGGCACGCGCTGCGCGTCTACGTCCCGTACGGCAACCAGTGGTACGGATATCTCATGCGCCGCTTGGCCGAACGCCCCGCCAACCTCGGCTTCTTCCTGCGCGCCCTGGCCGATCGCGGCTGAAATGCAGTGCGGGCGGGCAGGAGTCCGGTTCTCCTGCCCGCCCGCACCGGCCGCTGCACGGTCCACCCCTAGACCAGCGGCCGTCCCAGGCGGCGACGCAGCCGCATATCCGCGAGATAGAAGTTGTAGGGGAACAGGCGGAGCGGGCCGGGCAGCACCCGCCAGAGGGTCGAGAGTGCACGCAGCAGGCGGCCGAAGACGCGCTCGTCCCGCGCCGACCAGCTCATGTTCATCTCCGCCCGCAGATGCGGCGGGAGCAGCGCGGTCACGATGAAGCGGTGCAGCCCGCCGAACAGCACCTGCATGGGCCAGGGCAGCATCTTCAGGTCGGCCAGCGCGTTGAAGTACGTGCGCGTCGGGTCGTCGATGGTGCGTTCGGCGAGGTTCTCCTCCCAGTACGCGTAGAAGGCGTCCCGGGTCGGCGGCCACATCTCCTCGCGCATCTGCAGGGTGGTGCCGAGGCGGGCGCTGTAGCGGTAGAGGGCTTCCGCGGTCGCGGGATCCATCGGGCCGCGCATGCGGTGGATGATGTCGTCGATGCCCCAGTAGATGCAGGCCGCCACCCACAGTTGCAGCTTCGGATCGAAGGCGTTGTACTTCACCGGGCTGTCGGGCTTGGTGCGGACGGTGCGGTGCGAGGTGTTGACCGCCTCGCGGTAGGCCACCCGGTCCGCGTCGTCACCCATCAGGGCGACGGCGATGTAGGTGAGCGTGGTGCGCAGGCGTTTGATGGGGTGCCGCATGATGTTGCCGCTGTGCACATCGCTCTCCATGACGCCGTAGCCGACCGGCTTCAGCGAGAGCTGCATGATCACATTGGCCGCGCCGCCCAGGAAGGCGGCGACGCCGTCGATGTGCTCGCGCACGGTTTCCGGGGTCAACTCCTCGAAGTCGACCGATGGGTACTCATCGAACTTGCGCAGCGGGGCGGTCATCGTTGACACGACTCCTCGTCAGTCACTCCTCCACGGTGAGGAGAGTGTGAGAATGTTCGCTTCTCACCTTCTCATCGCAATGCGGGAGTGTCAATGTGCGATGATGAGTGCCTCATCGTATCGGCGTCTGAGGAAAGGGTCCGGACCATGGCCAAGCTGGCCAAACTCCTCCCGCTCGTGCGTGAATCCGGGCCCGAGGACCGCAATCAGGCCAAGGTACTCGACGCCGCGCTGGTGGCCTTCCTGGATTTCGGAATCAAACGCACCAGCATGGTCGAGGTCGCCCGGCGCGGCGGGCTCTCGCTCGCCACCCTGTATCGGCGCTTCGCCGGCAAGAACGATCTCATCCAGGCCGTCGGGCTGCGGCAGGCGCGGCAGTTCATCGAAGACGTCGACGCCGTGGTGGCGCGGCAGATCGAATCCGACGCCTCCGCCGAGGATCAGATCGTCGAACTGTTCGTGGCGTTCCTGGCGGGACTGCGCGGCAACCAGCTGCTGGACCGGCTGCTGCGCACCGAACCCGAGATGGTGCTGCCGTACCTGACCGTGCAGGGCGGGCCGGTCATCGAACTCGGGCGCGACTATCTGGCCGAATTCATCGCCCGCCTGCAGGCCGAAGGCAAACTGGCGCAATACGATCCGCTGCCGTTCGCGGAAATGCTCGCCCGCAATTCGCTGTCCATGGCCTTGACGCCGCAGACGGTGATTCCGCTCGACGACGAGGCGGCGCTGCGCAAGTTCGCGCGCGAGCACGTGGTGCCGGGCTTCCGGATTCTCTGATCACACCAGGCGCAGGCCCAGGCGGCGGCGCAGGCGCATATCCAGCAGGTAGGCGTTGAAGGGGAAGGCGCGCAAGGGAGCCGGGGCGAGGTCGCCGGCGGTGCCGAGCGTGCGCATGGTGCGGGCCAGCAGGCGATCCTGGCGGGGCGACCAGGTCATGCCCATCTCGTCGCGGAGATGTTGCGGGAGCAGGCCGGTGACGAAGAAGCGGTGGGTGCGGCCGAACGCCAGCTGGAACGGTGTGGGCAGCATCTTCAGGTCGATGAGATCGTCGAAGTAGGCGTGCACCTTGGGGTCGATGGTGGTTTTCGCGAGGTTCTCGTCCCAATAGCGGTCGAACGCCGCGCGATTCGCGGGCCACATCTCCGGGCGCATCTGCAAGGTGGTGCCGAAGCGGGCGGAATGGAAGTAGAAGGCGTCGGCGTCCTGCTCGTTCATCGGGCCGTGCATGCGTTCGTAGAGATCGCGGGCGCCCCAATAGAGGCAGGCGGCCACCCAGAGCTGGAGTTTCGGGTCGAAGGCGTTGTACTTCACCTCCGCGCCGGGCTTGGAGCGAACCTGGCGGTGCTGTTCGTTCACGGCTGCGCGGTAGGCGATCTGATCCTCTTCGTTGCCCAGCATGGCGACCGAGAGATACGTGAGGGTGGTGCGCAATCGCTTGATCGGATGGACCACCACGCTCCCGCTCGGAACGGGACTCTCGACCACGCCATAACCGACCGGTCGATTCGAGAGCTGCATGATCACATTCGCCGCGCCGCCCAGGAATCCGGCCGCGCCGTCGATGAATCGACGGATATCGATCGGCGGCTCTACCTCGGGCGTCGTCGCTCGCAATGGGCTGGTCATCGTTGACCCCATCCTCGATGAGAAGGTTGTGCACTTACTCTCTTACCCACTCATCCCCGTGTCAACCACCACCACCGCTTCGCGGCTGAATCGTGAAGGCCCGCCGGGTGCAGGGTGGGGCGCGCATCAGCTGCGGGGTGCGAAGTACGGTGGGCGCGTGTTGTTGCGCTCGCTGAATCCGGCCGCTGTGGCCGCCGGTGCCGATGTCCCGAACGCCGTCACCATCGAGGGCGTGACGCTCTCCAGTAGTGATCTGCTCGGAGCCGCCACCTCGGTGGCGGAGCGGGTGGCGCGGGCGGAGCGGCTGGCGGTGCTGGCCGAGCCTACGGTGACGACGGTGCTGGCGGTGGTGGGGTGTTTGATCGCGGGCGTCACCGTGGTGCCGGTGCCGCCGGATGCGGGGAGTGCCGAGCTGGCGCACATTCTGAACGATTCGGGGGCGCAGGCGTGGCTGGGGAAGGCTCCCGAAGGGAGTGAGCTGCCGGTCATTCCGGTGCGCAAGCATGCCCGGTCCTGGCACGTGTATTCCGAACCTGCGGGTAGTGCAACGGCTTTCATTCTCTACACCTCGGGGACCACCGGCGCGCCCAAGGGCGTGATGCTCAGCCGCAATGCGATCGCCGCGGGGCTCGACGCGCTCGCCGACGCCTGGCAGTGGACCTGGAAAGACACACTGGTGCACGGGCTTCCGCTGTTTCATGTGCACGGCCTGATCCTCGGCGTGCTCGGTCCGCTGCGCGTCGGCAGTCCGTTGATCCACACGGGCAAGCCGACCCCGCGCGCCTACGCCGACGCGCACGGCACCATGTACTTCGGTGTGCCGACAGTGTGGTCCCGCGTTGCCGAAGACCCGGACGCCGCAAAGGAATTGGCGAAGGCTCGCATCCTCATCTCCGGCAGCGCCCCGCTTCCCGTGCCGGTCTTCGAACGCCTCCGCGACCTCACCGGCCACGCTCCGCTCGAGCGGTACGGCATGAGCGAAACCATGATCACCCTGTCCACCCGCCCGGACGGCGAACGCCGGCCGGGCTGGGTCGGCACCCCGGTCCAGGGCGTCGAAACCCGTCTGCGCGACGAATCCGGCGCACCGGTCCCGCACGACGGCGAATCCGTGGGCGGGCTCCAAGTCCGCGGCCCGATGCTCCTCGACGGCTACCTCAACCGTCCCGAGGTCACCGCCGAGAACTTCACCGAGGACGGCTGGTTCAAGACCGGCGATGTGGCCGTCATCGACCCGGACGGCTTCCACCGCATCGTCGGCCGGGAATCCGTGGATCTCATCAAGTCCGGTGGCTACCGCATCGGTGCGGGCGAGATCGAAACCTCTCTCCTCGGCCACGCCGCCGTCGCCGAGGTGGCGGTGGTCGGCGCACCGGATCCCGACCTCGGTCAGCGCATCGTCGCCTACGTCGTACTGCGCGACGGCGCAACGGATTCCATCGCCCAGGAGCTCATCGACCATGTGGCGGGGGAGCTTTCGGTCCACAAGCGGCCCCGTGAGGTGCGGCTCGTCGACTCCCTGCCGCGAAATGCCATGGGCAAGGTGCAGAAGAAGCTGCTCGCCTAGGTCTTACGGGCCTGGTGGTGGGGCCGCGGAGAGGTTGAGTGGCACATGGTGGTGGGGGTTCGTCGGCGTGTCGCCTCGGTTATGTGCCGTTGATCTTCGAGGGGGTGATTTCCCGGGATGGTGTTTCGGATTCTGGGGTTAGGCGGCCGGATTGTAGGTGGAGGCGGTGGTGGGCGCGGTTTGCTTCCTGGGGGTCGTGGGTGGTTTGGATGATGGTTGCGCCTTCGGCTGCCAGGGTGTGCAGGAGTTGCGAGATGTCCTGCTGGGCTTCGGGGTCCAGGCCGGTGGCGGGTTCGTCCAGGAGGAGCAGGTCGGACTGCTGGGCTAGGGCTTGAGCGAGTAGGGTGCGCTGGCGTTGGCCGCCGGACAGGGCTGTCATGCGGCGGTTCGAAAGTGCGGCCACGCCCATGCGTTCCATGCAGGTGTCGATCAGGGTGCGGTCGGCGCGGGTGAGGCGACGCCAGGGGCCGCGGTCGGCCCATCGGCCCATGGTGACGGTCTCGCGCACGGTGATCGGGAGCGTTTCGGGGATCGCGCTCTGCTGAACGACCAGTGCGGGGCGTCGAATCGGTGTGGTCGTGTCGTTGATCCGCTCGCGTTCGACGGTGTCCGCCGAGCCGGGCCGTACGTACTTCACGGTTCCCGCACGGGCGGGCACGATGCCCGCGAGAACGCCCAGCAGCGTTGACTTTCCGGAGCCGTTCGGCCCGATGATCGCGGTGACGCGTCCGCCCGGAATCACGGTCGTGACGTCGTGCAGGACGGGATGCCGGGCATATCCGGCGCTGACGCCGGTCAATTCGATCGTTGAAAGTCCGCTTGTGTGCAACAGCTCACCTTACTTGTATTGAAAATCATTTCCACTATAGATTGCCTCGCCATGGAGTGGTTGCTCGACCCCTTGCAGGTCGTGTTCGTACAGCGGGCCCTGTGGGGTGGGCTGCTCGTTTCCTGTTTGTGCGCGCTCGCCGGAACCTGGGTTGTGGTGCGCGGCATGGCTTTTCTGGGTGATGCGATGGCACACGGGATGTTGCCCGGAGTCGCCGTGGCGTCCCTGCTGGGCGGAAACCTGTTGCTGGGCGCGGCATTCAGCGCGGGTGCGATGGCGGTGGGGGTGTCGGCCCTGGGGCGCAGTCGCCGCTTCTCGGCGGATACCGGCATCGGATTGCTGTTCGTGGGGATGCTCGCGCTCGGCGTGATCATCGTGTCGCGGTCGCAATCCTTCGCGGTCGATGTCACCGGATTCCTGTTCGGCGATGTCCTCGGCATCAGGGGACGAGACCTCGCCTACCTGGCGGTGGCACTCGGAATCGCCGGGGTCATCGTGGTTCTCGGACACCGCGCTTTCGTGGCGCTCGCCTTCGACCCGCGCAAGGCCGCCACCTTGGGATTGCGACCCCGCCTCGCCCAAGCCGCCCTGCTCGCCCTGGTGACCCTGGCGATCGTCGCCTCCTTCCACATTGTCGGCACCCTGCTCGTCTTCGGCCTGCTCATCGCACCTCCGGCGGCAGCCCTGTACTGGGCCAACCGAATTCCCCTCGTCATGGCACTCGCCGCGCTGTTCGGCATGTTCGCCACCGTGAGCGGACTGCTGGTGTCCTGGCACGCGGGCACCGCCGCCGGCGCCACCATCGCGGCCGTCGCGGTCGGCTTGTTCTTCGTCTCGGCCGGACTGTCGGGATTGCGTGATCGGATCGCACGTCGAGGCGATGGCCCCGCTGGGCTGAAGCCGCGCGCACTGCTGTTGGCCGTCACGGCCGCGCTGTCCATGACGGCTTGCTCGACCGGTGGGCAGAATGATGAATCAGAGCCCGTGCCGCATGGGTATATCGCAGGTGCGCAGGAGGTTTCGGAAGAGCAGCGGCGATTGGTGGTCGCGGATGGGGCGTCCGGGGCGATGCGGATGGTCGATCTGGTGAGCGGGGAGATCAGCGAGATCGGTGGGGCGCCGGGGGTGGCGCGATTGCAGGGGGACGATCGGTTCGCGTATGCGGTTACGGGCGGGTCCACACGGGTCGTGGATGGCGGGGCGTGGACCGTCGATCATGGTGATCACGTGCACTACTACCGGGCCGAGGTCCGGGAGGTCGGGAGTATCGGGCGGGATGTGCGCGAAGTGCACAGCGATCCCGCTGTGGTGGCGGTGATTTCGGATGATCGCACCACGGTGCTGGATCGAGCCGACTTGGCTGCCGGCACCGTGACCGAGCGGGGCGTCATCGACGGTACTGCGGTTCCCTACGCCGAAAGCCTTGTCGTGGTGGAGAATTCCGGCCGGATGACCGTGCGCAGCCGGGATGGACCGGTGATCGCGGAGCTTGCCGAGAGTTGTTCGGCAGGGGCTGGGGCGCGGTCACCGCGGGCCGCGCCGACGCGGCGCGGGGTGGTGTTCGCTTGCGCCGACGGCGCGGTGGTTGTCACGCGTGGCGAGTCGGGATTCGTGGCTTCGCGGATCGACCATCCGCATCCGGTTCCGGAAAACGAACGCGCTGTGGAATTCCGCTATCGACCCGGTAGTGATCGGCTGGTCGCCACGGCGGGGGACCGTGGGGCGTGGCTGCTCGATATGCGGGCTCGCACTTGGACTTTCCTGGATACCGGACCGGTGGTTGCGGTGAATACGGCGGGGGAGCGGGCGCCCGTGCTGGTACTCGGCCGGGATGGCGTTCTTCGGGCGCTGGATCCCGCCACCGGCGTGGAGACGGCGCGCACCACCGTGCTGGCGAAACCTGTCGCGGACGGGGCCGTGCCGCCGGTGATCGAGATCGACATCGATCGCGCCTACGTGAACGACGCCGAAGCCGGTGTGATCCACGAGATCGACTATCGCGACAATCTGCGCAAGGCAAGGACTTTCACGCCGGGCATCGCACCCACCTACCTGGTGGAGGTCGGCCGATGAGCGCCACCCGTCGCTTGTTCGTGGTCGCGCTCGTGCTCTGCGGGCTGGCCGCCTGTGCGCAGCCCGGGGACGAGCGGGCCGACATCATCGTCACCACAAACATTCTCGGCGACATCACCCGCGCGGTCGTCGGCGACACCGCACGCGTGACCGTGTTGATGAGCGCGAATGCCGACCCGCACCAATTCGCCCTGTCGGCCAAGCAGGCTGCCCAGCTGGAGCGTGCGCGGCTGATCGTGCACAACGGGCTGGGCCTGGAAGAGGGTGTGCTGCGCAATGTGACGGCGGCCGAGCAGTCGGGGGTTCCGGGGCTGGCGGTGGGGGAGCGGATCGATCCGATTCGATTCGGGGACAACGGGTCCGGTGTGGTCGGCAAACTCGATCCGCATTTCTGGACCGATCCCGCGCGCGTCCGGCGGGCGGTCGGGCTGATCGCCGATGCGGTGATCGCGCGGGTCGACGGGATCGACGCCACCGCCGTGCGCGCCAATGCGGCGAGCTATGCCGCCGAACTCGAGCGGCTCGAGAGCTGGATGACCGAGCGCTTCGCGACCATCGATCCGGGGCGGCGGAAGCTGGTCACCAATCATCACGTCTTCGGTTATCTCGCACAGCGTTTCGGGTTCGAGGTGGTCGGTGCGGTGATTCCCGGCGGCAGCACGCTCGCCTCGCCCAGCAGCGCCGATCTCGCGGACCTGGCGGGCGCGGTGCGTGCCGCCGGGGTGAGCGCGATCTTCGCCGATTCCTCGCAGCCGGATCGGCTGGCGCGGGTGCTGGCGGAGCAGGCCGGGCTGCGGGTCCAGGTCATCGCGCTGTATTCGGAATCGCTCACCGAGCCGGGGCAGGGCGCGGGGAGCTACCTGGAAATGATGCGCGCCAATACCGACGCCATGGTGCGCGGGCTCGGCGCGGCCTGAACTTCGGCACCTGTTGTCACGAGAAATGGAGCAATACATGCAGTTACGTTCGCGCGCCACGGTATTGGCGGGCCTCACCGCGGTCGCCGTCGCTCTCGCCGGATGCGGCGGTGGCGAGACGGCGAAGCCCGCGATCGCCGATCCGATCGTGGTCACCTACGACGGCGGAATGCGGATCCTGGACGGCAAGACCCTGGAGCAGCGCGGGGAGATCCGGCTGGACGGGTTCAACCGGATCAATCCCGCCGGTGACGACCACCATGTGATGGTGTCCACGCAGGACGGGTTCCGGGTGCTGGACGCCGTGCACGGCGAGCTCACCGATATCTCGTTCCCCGCCGTCAAACCCGGTCACGTGGTGCGGCATGCGGGGAAGACGGTGCTGTTCGCCGACGGCACCGGGGAGGTGACCGTGTTCGATCCGGCGAAGTTGGAGGACGGGAAGCCGCCGACGCAGACCTATCGCACCCCGGCCGCGCATCACGGCGTCGCGGTCGAGTTGGCCGACGGGAAGTTGCTCGTCACCGTCGGGACCGAGGAGAAGCGCACCGGCATAGCGGTGCTGGACCGGGACCGGAAGGAGATCGCGCGCAACGAGGACTGCCCGGGCGTGCACGGTGAGGCCGTGGCCGCCGGGGAAGCCGTCGTGGTGGGCTGCCAGACCGGCGCGCTCGTCTACCGCGACGGCGTCATCACCAAGGTCGAGAGCCCGGATGCGTACGGGCGCATCGGAAATCAGTCCGGCTCGGATCGGTCGCCCATCGTGCTCGGGGACTACAAGCGGGACAAGGACGCCGAACTGGAACGCCCCCAGCAGGTTTCACTGATCGACACCCGCACCGGAGGACTGCGCTTCGTGGATCTGGGGACCAGCTACACCTTCCGGTCGCTGGGACGCGGGCCGGCGGGCGAGGCGCTGGTACTGGGCACCGACGGCGCGATCCACGTGATCGATCCGGAAGCGGGCACGGTCACCCGCAAGATCCCGGTGCTGAGCGCGTGGGAGGAACCGGTCAAGTGGCAGCAGGCACGGCCCGCGCTGTTCGTGCGCGGTGGTGACGTCTACGTGTCGGATCCGGCGCGCAAGCAGGTGCACCGTATCGACCTCGGCGCCGGAACCATCTCCGCCACAGTCACTCTCGCGGAATCGCCGAATGAACTGAGCGGCGTCGTCAGTCACTGACCCGGACCTGGGCGCCGCCCCGCCCGGCGTGGGGTTGACCTCGACCGTGCTCGAGGTTCTACCGTGACGGCCATGATCGCAACGCTCTCGCCCGCGCAGGTCGAATACCTGGAAAGCCAGCGCCTGGGCCGCCTCGCCACGGTGCGGCCGGACGGTTCGCCGCAGAACAATCCCGTCGGCTATCGCTGGAACGCGGCGCTGGGGACCATCGATATCGGCGGGTATCAGATGGGGGCCAGTCAGAAGTTCCGGAATCTGGCGAAGGAGGACCGGGTCTCACTGGTGATCGACGATGTGAAGTCGATCCAGCCGTGGGCTGTGCGGTGCCTCGAAATCCGGGGCACCGCACAGGCTTTGCGGGATGTCGAACCCTGGGGTCCGGGGATGTCGCCGGAACTGATCCGGATCACCCCCGAACGGGTTATCGCCTTCGGGATCGAATAGCCCGCGGCGGCAACTCAGTTGGCGTGCAGGGCGGCGTTCAGCTCGATGCCGGTGCCCTTGCGGGACACCACCTCCACCGCGCCGGTCAGCGAATTGCGGCGGAACAGCAGGTTGGACTGACCGCTCAGCTCGGCCGCCTTCACGATGGCGCCGTCCGGCAGCTGCACCTTGGTGCCGGCGGTGACGTACAGGCCCGCCTCGACCACCGAATCGTCGCCGAGCGAGATGCCCAGCCCCGAGTTGGCGCCCAGCAGGCAGCGCTCGCCGAGCGAGATGACCTGCTTGCCGCCGCCGGACAGGGTGCCCATGATAGACGCGCCGCCGCCGACGTCGGAGCCGTCGCCCACCAGCACACCGGCGGAGATGCGGCCTTCGACCATGGAGTTGCCGAGGGTGCCGGCATTGAAGTTCACGAAGCCCTCGTGCATGACGGTGGTGCCCGCGGCCAGGTGCGCGCCCAGGCGCACGCGGTCGGCGTCGGCGATGCGCACGCCCGAGGGGGTCACGTAGTCGACCATGCGCGGGAACTTGTCCACGCCGTACACGGTGACCGGGCCGCGCGCCCGCAGCTTCAGGCGGGTCAGCTCGAACTCCTCGTTGGAGCAGGGTCCGAAGTTGGTCCACACCACGTTCGCCAGCAGCCCGAAGATGCCGTCCAGGTTGGCGCCGTGTGGGCGCACCAGGCGATGCGACAGCAGGTGCAGCCGCAGGTAGACGTCATGGGTGTCGACCGGCGCGGCCGCCAGATCGGCGATGGTGGTGCGCACCACGACGACCTCGACCCGGCGCGCCTCGTCCTCGCCCGCCAGCTGCGCGAACTTGGCGTACTCGACATCGGAGGCATCCAGCCGCTGCGTCCCGGTCTCGCCGAACTCACCCAGCTGCGGGTACGGGTACCAGGTGTCCAGCACCGTCCCGTTCGCGGTGATGGTGGCGAGGCCGACTGCTACTGCTCCCTGAGTGCTCACGTTCGCACAGGTTACCGGGGCCGTGCGCGCGCAGATTCTGTGAGGTTGGTTGCGAATAGTGTCTGTTTGTGCCGACGCAGGTGGGATGCAGGGAACGGAGGCGGATCCTCCCCTAGGGTGGAGAAGATGACCCTCGATCTCCATGCTGACCCCATCAGTCTTGCCGCCGCCCTCGTCGACATCCCGAGCGTTTCCCGGGACGAGGCCGCCATCGCCGACCTGGTGATGAAGGCATTGCAGGAGCAGACCACGGGGTTCGAGATCGTGCGGCACGGCAACACCGTGCTGGCCCGCACCAATCGCGGCCTGCCGACCCGCGTCATTCTGGCCGGGCACCTGGACACCGTGCCGATCGCCGACAATGTGCCGAGCCGCTTCGAGGTCGGCGTGAACGGCGAACGCCAGCTGTGGGGTTGCGGCAGCGTCGACATGAAATCCGGTGACGCGGTCTTCCTGCACCTGGCGGCCACAGTGGCCGAGCCGGTGCACGACCTGACCATGATCTTCTACGACGCCGAGGAGATCGCCGCCGAATTCAACGGCCTGGGCCGGATCGAACGCGAACTGCCCGAATGGCTGGAAGGCGACCTCGCCATTCTCGGCGAACCCTCCGGCGGCTGGATCGAGGCCGGCTGCCAGGGCACCCTGCGCGTCCGGCTCACCACCTCCGGCGTGCGCGCCCACACCGCGCGAGCCTGGCTGGGCGACAACGCCATTCACCGCCTGGCTCCGATCCTGGAACGCCTCGCTGCCTACCAGGCCCGCGAGGTCGACATCGACGGCTGCGTCTACCGCGAGGGCCTGTCGGCGGTGCGCGTGTCCGGCGGCGTCGCCGGCAATGTGGTGCCGGACGTCGCCGAGGTGGACGTGAACTTCCGCTTCGCGCCCGACCGCACCCTGGACGAGGCCACCGAGCATGTGCGCGAGGTCTTCTCGGGCCTGGAGCTCGGTTTCGAACGCACCGACGGCGCCCCCGGCGCGCTGCCCGGCCTGTCCGCCCCGGCCGCGAAAGACCTGATCGAGATCGTGCACGCGCACGGCAGCGGCGGCGTGCGCGCCAAGTACGGCTGGACCGACGTCTCCCGCTTCGCCGCCCGCGGCATCCCGGCGGTGAACTTCGGCCCCGGCGACCCGAACCTGGCGCACAAGCGCGACGAACACCTGCCGGTGGACCAGATCACCCAGGTCACCTCCATGCTGCGCAGCTACCTCACCGGCGACAAAGCCTGAATGAAATACAGTTGGCTGCATGTCTGCTGACGGTGAAATCTCCGGTGCGCGTTCGTCGAAGACCCCCAGGTTCCGTGGGCCGATAATGCTGCGGCGGGATCGTAAGAAGGGCATCGGGACGACGGATCAGCATCTGCTGGACGAGCGCGGGCCCGCGGACTGGGTGCACACCGACCCGTGGCGGGTGCTGCGCATCCAGGCCGAATTCGTCGAGGGCTTCGGCGCTTTGGCGGAGGTGCCGGCCGCGGTGGCGGTGTTCGGGTCGGCGCGGACCGCCCCGGAGCATCCGGAGTATCAGGCGGGCATGGCGATCGGCGGGGCGCTGGCGCGGGCCGGGTTCGCGGTCATCACCGGCGGCGGGCCCGGGGCCATGGAGGCGGCCAATCGGGGCGCGTCCGAGGCGGGCGGCTACTCCATCGGCCTGGGCATCGAGCTGCCGTTCGAACAGCACCTCAACGAATGGGTCGATCTCGGCATCAACTTCCGGTACTTCTTCGCGCGCAAGACCATGTTCGTGAAGTATTCGCAGGCCTTCGTCTGCCTGCCGGGCGGTTTCGGCACCCTGGACGAGTTGTTCGAGGCGCTCACCCTGGTGCAGACCCGCAAGATCACCCGCTTCCCGATCATCCTGTTCGGCACCAGATACTGGTCAGGACTGGTGGATTGGATGCGCGATTCGCTGCTCGGCTCGGCCAAGATCGCGCCCGGCGACCTGAGCCTGGTGCACGTCACCGACAGCGTGGAAGAAGTGGTGGAGATCGTCATGCGGGCCGCCGAAGCGCGCGCCGAGACCGAGGACGTGGTGGAGGATCAGTGGTGAGCGACCTGTCCGGCGACGGTTATTCGATCTGCGTCTACTGCTCGGCCAGCGCCACCGATCCGGCGGCGCTGGAACTGGCGACCCGGGTGGGCGCCGAAATCGGCCGCCGCGGTTGGCAATTGGTGTCCGGCGGCGGGCACGTGTCCATGATGGGCGCGGTGGCGACGGCGGCGCGGGCGGCGGGCGCGCACACGGTCGGCGTGATCCCCAAGAAGCTGGTGCACCGCGAGATGGCCGACACCGATTCCGACGAACTGATCGTCACCGACTCCATGCGCGAGCGAAAGCAGATCATGGAGGATCGCGCCGACGCCTTCCTGACCCTGCCCGGCGGGGTCGGGACGCTCGAAGAGTTCTTCGAGACCTGGACCGGTTCCTACCTGGGCGTGCACGACAAGCCGGTGGTGGTGCTGGACCCGAACGGCTTCTACGACGGCCTGTTCGACTGGATCGGTCAGCTGCGCGAGCGCGGGTTCGTGGGCCGGGAATCGCTGGAGAAGGTGGTGCGCGCCGCGGATCTGGAGTCCGCCTTCGCCGCCCTGCGTCCCGGGTTCTGAATCGCCTTTGCGAAACCAGTCGGTTTCACTCGACAAGGCGGCATTCATCCGCCAGGGTAGGAATCGGGCGCAATGGGGCATACCCGGTACAGGGGGAACGTCGCGTCACCGCGCCACCGAGCACGACCTGGTGAGGAGCACAACGAAGTGAATATGGATGCCCGTTCGACCGTCGGCCTGCTGGATCTGGCCCGCAGCCTGCCCGGAATGGCCGTGGACGCCCCCTCGATGCTGCGCAACGCCGTGCGCATGCTGGTGAAATCCGGGGACAAGGCATCCATCGGATTGTTCTTCCAGCGCGCCGCGGCCATCCACCCGGACCGGCCCTTCCTGAAATACGAAGGGCGCGTGTACAGCTGGGGCGAGGCCAACGAACTGGTGAACCGGTACGCGCACGTGCTGGCCGGACGGGGCGTCGAGCGCGGGGACGTGGTCGGCATCCTGCTCACCAATCGGCCGGAGGCGCTGTTCACGGTGCTGGCCACCGTGAAGCTGGGCGCGACCGCCGGGCTGCTCAACCATCATCAGCGAGATGTGGTGCTGCGGCACAGTTTCGGGCTGCTGAACTCCAAGGTCGATGTGATCGGCGAGGAATGCGCCGAGGCGCTGGAGACACTCGGCGAGACGCGGCCGAACCTGCTCTGGACCCGCGAACTGGAGGCCGCCGCCGCGACCGCCGATTCCGGCAATCCCGCTGTGTGCGAGGAGATCACGGCCCGCGAACGGGCGTACCTGATCTTCACCTCCGGCACCACCGGCCTGCCCAAGGCCAGCGTCATGACCCATCTGCGCTGGACCAAGTCCATGGCCGGGATCGGCGGGCTCGGCGTGCGGCTGCGGCCGAACGACACCCTGTATTGCTGCCTGCCGCTCTATCACAACAACGCGCTCACGGTGGCGCTGTCCTCGGTGATCGCCGGGGGTGCGAGTTTCGCGCTGGGGCAGAAGTTCTCGGCTTCGCGGTTCTGGGACGAGGCCATCGCCCACGACGCCACCGCCTTCGTCTACATCGGCGAATTGTGCCGGTATCTGCTCAACCAGCCGGTCCGGCGCGCCGACCGCGCCCATCGGGTCCGGCTGGCGGTCGGCAACGGCCTGCGCCCGGAGCTGTGGGACGAGTTCCGGCAGCGGTTCGGCATCAAGCGGATCGTCGAGTTCTACGGCGCGAGTGAGGGAAACGTCGCTTTCATCAATGCCTTCAGCGTCGACAAGACCGCCGGTTTCACCCCGCTGCCGTTCGCCATCGTCGAGTACGACGAGGCCACCGGCAAGGCGCTGCGCGGTCCGGACGGCAAGCTGCGCCGGGTGCCCGCGGGCGGCGTCGGGCTGCTGCTGGCCAAGGTGACGAACAGCTCGCCCTTCGACGGCTACACCGACAAGTCCGCCACCGAAGCCAAACTGGTCCGCGACGGGTTCAAGGCCGGGGACTGCTGGTTCGACACCGGTGACCTGGTCCGCGACCAGCGCTGGGGGCATATCGCCTTCGTGGACCGGCTCGGCGACACCTTCCGCTGGAAGGGTGAGAACGTGGCCACCACCGAGGTCGAGGGCGCGTTCGGCGGCATCGACGCGGTCACCCAGGCGGTCGTCTACGGCGTCGACGTCCCCGGCGCGGACGGCAAGGCCGGCATGGCGGCGGTGACGCTGCACGAGGGCGCGGCCTTCGACGGCAAGGTGGCGGCCAAAGCGCTCTACGAACAGCTCCCCAATTACGCTGTGCCCCTGTTCATTCGCGTCGTCCCCGAACTCGAGCAGACCTCCACCTTCAAGAGCCGCAAGGTCGAACTCCGCAAACAGGGCTTCGTCCCCGACGCCGACAGTGATCTCTACGTGCTGGCAGGTCGTACCGACGGTTACGTCCCGGCCTACGACGAGTACCCCGCCGAGGTCGCGGCGGGCCGCGCACCGGCCAACTGACCGCCCGGTGACGGGCGGCCGATTCCGGTCGGCTGCCCAGCAAGCGTGATACTGCACTCGGTACAGTCGAGGTCATGTGTGCGCCGTTGCCGACGTTGTGCGGGAAGCCGGTGGCGACGGATCGGGCGCTTGTCATGGCGATCGTGAACCGGACGCCGGACTCGTTCTATGACCGGGGCGCGACGTTCAGCGACGATGCGGCAATGGCGGCGGTCGACAGGGCGGTCGCCGAGGGCGCGGATCTGGTCGATATCGGCGGGGTGAAGGCCGGGCCGGGCGCGGAGGTCGACGCCGTCGAGGAAGCCCGCCGGGTGGTGCCGTTCGTGGCCGCCATCCGGGAGCGCTATCCGGATCTGCTGATCAGCATCGACACCTGGCGGGCCGATGTCGCCCGCGCGGCGGTGGCCGAGGGCGCGAACCTGATCAACGACACCTGGGCCGGGGCCGACCCGGATTTGGTGGGCGTGGCGGCCGAAACGGGCGTGGGCATCGTGTGCTCGCACACCGGCGGCGCCATCCCGCGCACGCGCCCGTTCCGGGTGCGCTACGCCGATGTGGTGGCCGAAGTCACCGAAACCGTGGTGGCCGCCGCCGAGCGCGCCGCGGCGGCCGGAGTGGCAAAAGATTCGATCCTGATCGATCCCACCCACGATTTCGGCAAAAACACGTACCACGGGCTGGAATTGTTGCGGGGAATAGACGTTCTTGTGAAAACCGGATGGCCTGTCTTGATGGCGCTGAGCAATAAGGATTTCATCGGAGAGACTCTTGGTGTCGGCCTGACCGAACGATTGGAGGGCACATTGGCAGCGACTGCTTGGTCGGCCGCCGCGGGTGCCCGGGTCTTTCGGGTGCACGAGGTCGGCCACACGCGCCGGGTGGTGGACATGATCGCCGCGATTCAGGGGATCCGACCACCCGCACGAACCCTGCGAGGTCTCGCATGATCGATTGGGTACGCCGCAACACGTTCGACGCTCCCGACTGGACCGTCGAGGAACTCATCGAAGCCAAGGGGGACCGGACCGTCTCGGTCGTCCTGCCCGCGCTCAACGAGGAAGACACCGTCGCCACCGTGGTGGGCAGTATCCGGCCGCTGCTGGGCACGCTGGTGGACGAACTGGTGGTTCTGGACTCCGGGTCCACCGACGCCACCGCCGAACGCGCACAGGCCGCGGGAGCGCGCGTGGTGAGCCGGGAACAGGCGGTGCCGGAACTCGAGCCGGTGCCGGGCAAGGGGGAGTGCCTGTGGCGGTCCCTCGCCGTCACCTCCGGCGATCTCGTGGCATTCGTGGATTCGGATCTGATCGATCCGGATCCGCTGTTCGTGCCCAAGTTGCTGGGTCCACTGCTGACCGTCGACGGCATGCACCTGGTGAAGGCGTATTACCGCCGGCCGCTGCGGCAGGGCGAGAACATCGACCACCACGGCGGCGGGCGGGTGACCGAGCTGGTGGCCCGGCCGCTGCTGTCCGCGCTGCGGCCGGAACTGTCGAATGTGCTGCAGCCCTTGGGCGGTGAGTACGCGGGCACCCGCGAACTGCTCGCCTCGGTGCCGTTCGCGCCCGGCTACGGCGTGGAGATCGGCCTGCTGCTGGACACCTACGACCTGCTCGGGCTGAACGCCATCGGCCAGGTGAATCTCGGTGTGCGCCAGCACCGCAACCGGCCGCTGTCGGATCTGGGCGTGATGAGCAGGCAGATCCTCGGCACCGTGCTGGGCCGCAGCGGGGTCAACGACTCCGGCGCGGCGCTCACGCAATTCCCGCTGGTGGGCGGCGAATTCACCGCCCACGCCACCGAGGTGTCCCTGGCGGACCGCCCTCCGATGAACACCCTGCGCCCCGAATGGGCCGCCGCCTGAGTTTCGGCGGCGCTGGTACCTGGAAGTCCGCCCCGCACCCTTGAAGGGTGCGGGGCGGACTCCAGTTATGGGTGCGGAGGCGGTGCCCCGTCTCATTACGAAATTCGCCCCCGCATCTGTAAAGGTGCGGGGGCGTTGATTTTTCGGTGCTATCGGCTCAACGGTCGTGCCGGTAAATGGGTGTGAGCAGGTCGGCTTCGATCGGCTCGCCGGTGTTCCGGTCGTAGCGCACGCCGACGACGGCGGAGAACGGATGCGTGCCGGCACGCTCGTGCAGGGTGGCCAGGCGGGTCGCCAGCAGCCGGATGGCACCGAGCGAGGCGGGCGGGTGCAGGCCGTCGATGACGAGCACCGTGCCCTTGCCGTCGGGCCGGGGAAGCCTTGCCAGGTAGGCGATGTCGTAGGGCTCGGTCCCGCCGGGCCGGTACACCCGCCGCGCGGCCCGATCCTCGATGCCCCGGCGCACCCGCCCGGCCCGCGCCACGGTCCGCCGCAGCCGCGGGTCCGCCGCCACGAGATACCGCAGACTGGGCGACAATTCGGGCCCGCCGAGCACGATCAGCCCGTCCCGGTCGAGATCGAGCGGCCGTCCCGGCAGGAATCGCTGTACAGCCGCCTGGAAACCCAATTCCCGCAGTAATTCCACCAGCCGGTGCGGGGCTGCGGCATCCGGCGCGCCCACCAGCGCGAGCGCGCGCGTGGTGCTGCGCACGTCCGGCGTCAGGATGGTGAGCGGCCCGTGCCCGAAGAACAACCCCTCCGGCACCGGTCCCTGCGTACTCACCTGATGGATGCGCGCCCGGGAAAGTCCGGCCGCCGCACCGATTCTCGCGAAGGTCCACCCTTCGGCGTGTAGTTCGCGAATGACCGCGCGGCGGATCCGGGTCAGTTCATTGATGGTCTGCTGCGCCGCCGCCACGCCGTCGGTGGCGGCTTTGAGGCGCTCGACCTTGTCTTCGATCGCGAACACCTTCGCCACCTCGTCGGCCGACATTCCCGCAGTCTAGATAGCTGGACAGCCTTGGGTGTCAAGTCCGCTGAACGTAATTGATCTCAGGTGGCGTCCGGATCGACCGGCGGACGTTCGTTGCGCTCCAGCGGTTTCTGTTGCTCGGGCATCGAAAAATTGCCGTATCCGCTGTTCGAGGCGTTAGTGGGCTTGTCGAAATTACCCGTGAGGAGGGAATCGTCGCCGTCGAAGAGGTGTTTGGTGACGAGCGATTTGGGATTCATACTGCGCAGTTCGTTCAGCTGTTCCAAGGGCTTGCGAAGTTCGTCGAACTCCGGACCCAGCTCCTGCTTCAACTGCTGCGTGGCCCCGGTCGCATAGTCGCGCGCCTGCTTCAGCGACGTGGCGGTCCAGCGAATGGCACCGGGCAGTCGCTCGGGGCCGAGAATGACGAGTGCGGCGACGAGCAGAATCAACATCTCGCCCCAGCCGATATTGCTGAACACGGGACTAGGTTACCCGTGTCCGATTTCGGCTTTTTCGCCGCCGCACCCGCAGGGAAAACACATCGCCTACTTGTTGTCGTCCGATTCCAGAGTGACCGGTACGTCCACCTCACGGCCATCGCGAATCAGGCGGAAGTTCACCGTCTGGCCGATTTCGTGCGACTGCACCGCCACGGTCAGTTCCTCCGGCCCGGTGACATCCCGGTCGCCGACCTTCACGATCACGTCGCCCTCGACGATGCCGGCCTTGGCGGCCGGGCTGTCGGCCCGCACATCGGCCACGGCGGCGCCGCTCATCACGTCATTGGCGACGATCTTGGTCTTGGCGCTCACCCCGAGCCAGGCGTGGAACACCTTGCCGTCCCGGATCAGCGCCTGCGAGATCCGCTTGACCTGATCGATCGGAATGGCGAAACCCAGGCCCACCGAACCGCCCGACTCGGACTTGATGGCGGAGTTGATGCCGATCAGCCGGCCCTGCATATCCACCAGCGCGCCACCGGAGTTGCCGTGGTTGATGGCCGCGTCGGTCTGCACGGCGTCGAGCGTGGCATTGGTGTCGGTGCCCTCGCCGCCGACCTTCACCGGCCGGTGCAGCGCCGAGACGATGCCGGAGGTGACGGTCTTCTCCAGGCCCAGCGGCGAACCCAGCGCCAGCACCTCGTCGCCCACCTGGACGTCGTCGGAATTGCCGAGCTGGATCACCGACAGGTTCTTCACATCGACCTTGAGCACGGCCAGATCGGATTTGGTGTCCCGGCCGACGATCTTGGTCGGTACCCGGGTGCCGTCGGAGAAGACCACCTGCAGCTGCGCCTTGCCGGTCTTGTCATTGGCGGCCAGCGAGATCACGTGATTGTTGGTGACGATGTAGCCGCCGCCGTCGATGACCACGCCCGAACCGGAGGACCCGCTGTCGCCGACCCAGGCGCGCACGGTCACCACCGCGGGCATGACCGCGTCGACCACCTTGGTGATCTGGGTGTGCGGCTGATCGGAACCCTCGGCCGATTGCAGCGCCACCTTGCGCGAGGTCAACGAGGACACCGAATCCCCGGTCAACCGCCCCACCAGTCCGCCGGCCAGGCCGATCACCAGCGCGACCGAGGCCAGCACCGCCAGCGCCGTCGGCGACACCCGGCCGCCGAAGAGCACCTCGCGCGCGGTCAGCTTGCGGCCCGGCGCGGACGGCGCTGGAGCGGGCGCCTCCACCGCGGGCGCGCCCAGCCGGGCGCCGGTGGAGGGGTCGCGCCACGGATCGGCCGGGGCGGCGGGGGCGGCCTTCTCGCCCGGCGCGTCCGGATCCCGTTGCAGCAGTTCGTCGGAACCCCGCGGACGGCCGAACGCCTCGGCCAGCACCGCGTCCGGCGGCCGGTTCACCAGCTCCGGCGAGCCCTTGGCGGCAGCCGCCGCGGCGGCCGCGGTATGCGGCGCGAAGGAACCGTGCTGGCCATTGGGGCGGCGGAAAGCGCGGGCGGTGTGATTGTCGACATGCGGCCGATATACCGGCCGCGGCCCCAAGACGGGTGCGTCCGACGGCCTCAGGTTCCCCCGATCAGCCGCCGAATCCGAAGTCGCCGCGGCAGCCGCCGGCGCGATCTTGTCCGCGGGCCCCTCACCCGGAACCGGGCCCGTGTTCTTCGATTCGGTGGTCACGCGATGAACTCTACTTGCGCCACCACGAGGTCCACCGTCTGCTGTCGAACGAATCTTGGCGCAGGCCGAAGGAACTCACGCCGCGCGCGAGCATATTCCGATCGGAATGCTGCTCCGCCGCATTCGGCAGCTGGTGATTGTTGTGCTCGGCGCCCGGCAATTCCGAGAGCGGAATGCGGCTGAGCGTGTCGTGCAAACGCAGCGGGGCGGAAATCTGGTCCTTGGACTGCTGCAGGGCGATGCGCGCCTGCTGCTGCGCGTCCACCTCGGCCGCGCACTCGTGGCACAGCGAAAGATGATGGGCGGCGCGCAGATACGCGTTCATCCGCAATTCGCCGTCCACGTAGGCGGCGATGGCCTCGCTGGCCAGATGCTCGGTCGGAGCGAATCGAGGACGACGGGGCGCATTCTCCTGACCATTCATACGCTGGCCTCGCCACTCATGCGCTGCACACCCTTCCGGACGACCTCGGCGGAACCGGGGAAAACGACGCGCGGACCACTGCGGCCCGCACTGTCACCCGACGTTTTCGGCAGCGGCGACCCGCCGCTCAATCCCATTATGCTCGAGGTGCTCGCGCAGTGCCTGACGTCCACGGTGGATGCGGCTGCGCACGGTCCCCAGCTTGACGCCCAGCGTCGCGCCGATCTCCTCGTACGACAGTCCTTCGATGTCACAGAGCACGACCGCGGCGCGGAACTCCGGGGCCAGCGCGTCCAGCGCGGTCTGCAGGTCCGGGTCCAGATTGGCGTCGTGATAGGCCTGCTCCGGGCCGGGACCCTCGGACGGCACCCGGTCGTAGTCCTCGGGCAGCGCCTCCATCCGGATGCGATTGCGCCGGCGGACCATGTCCAGGAACAGGTTGGTGGTGATGCGGTGCAGCCAGCCCTCGAAGGTGCCGGGCTGATAGTTCGACAGCGAGCGGAAGACCCGGATGAAGGTTTCCTGGGTCAGGTCCTCGGCATCCTGCTGATCACCGGTCAGGCGATAGGCCAGGCGGTACACGCGATCGGCGTGCTCGCGGACCAACTCGTCCCAGGACGGCATCATGGTGCGGTCGCCGGTGGCGTCGAAAGCGGCCGTCCCGCTGAGGAGTTCGTCGGTATCCTCGGGGGTGAGGCCATCGGAAGACAATAGGAACTCGCCGTTCAGCGTGGTGTCGCTGTCCAGCGGCTGAATCTGCGGGTGCAGAGTGTTGGCGTGTTCACGCGCCGCGTCGACCATGTGGATGGGGTTACCTCCTACTCGGGACCGTGAACCTCGGTGTCCGGTACAACCGACCTGGTTGGTCGAGTTGTTCCCGGTGCCGGGATCCGCCGGTCGCTGGCCTGGCGTAGGCAATACTTTCGTCGGTCCGCATGTGGTCGCCGTATGTGGAGGCTGAGGGACACCTGAGAAAAAATCGCCACACCGGCCGGTCACCGCCACGCCTGAGCACCTGTTCGCCATTAGCCTTTGAATCGTGAGCCAGCCTGCCGCCGCAACGAACCTGCAGCGAAACCTCGCCTACGTGGAGGAATCGGTCGCCGAGGACGAGATTCTCGTCGCCGCGCGCGAGCGCGCCCTGGAACTGGGGGCGGGCCCGGTGCCTCCGGCGGTGGGCGCGTTGCTGAGCATGTACGCCCAATTGCTGAGTGCCCGCGCGGTGGTCGAGGTGGGCACCGGGGCCGGGGTGAGCGGGCTGTGGCTGCTCGACGGCATGCGTGAGGACGGCACGCTGACCACCATCGATTCCGAACCCGAGCATCAGCGCGCGGCGCGGGAGGCGTTCCGGTCGGCGGAGATCACCCCGGCGCGCACCCGGCTGATCAACGGCCGGGCCCTGGATGTGTTGCCGCGCTTGGCCGATGGTGCCTACGACCTGGTGTTCATCGATGCCGCGCCGCTGGAGCATCCGCAGTACGTGGAGCAGGCGGTGCGATTACTGCGCGAGGGCGGGGCCATCGTGCTGCACAACGCGCTGCTCGGCGGGCGGGTGCCGGATCCGGCGCAGCGGGATCCGCAGACCATGGCGGTGCGGGCCGCGACCCGGGCCATCGCCGAGGATCCGCAGCTGACCAGCGTGCTGATTCCGGTGGGTGACGGGCTGCTCTGCGCTTCGCGGGGCTAGCGATCCAGGTACCTCTTGCGCTCTTGTTGAACGACTGTTTAGCATATTAAACGTGCGTTCAGCAGAGGATCTGACGACCCGGGCCCGGATTCGCGATGCGGCCATCGCCGCTTTCGGCGCGGAGGGGTTCGGGGTCGGGGTGCGGGCCATCGCGACCGCGGCGGGCGTCTCGCCGGGGCTGGTGATCCATCACTTCGGGTCGAAGGACGGGCTGCGCGAGGCGTGCGACGACCGGGTGCGAGAAGTCGTGCGCACGGCCAAGACCGAGTACATCGAGCATCCGTCGCCCGGCAGTCTCATGCAGCAACTCGCCGAGATCGAGGATTTCGCGCCGTACATGGCCTACATGCTGCGGAGCTTCCAGTCCGGCGGGCCGTTGATGAAGGTGTTCTTCGAACACATGGTGGAAGACGTCGAGGTCTACCTCACCACCGGCATCGCCGCCGGCACCATCCGGCCCCTGCCCGACGTCAAGGCGTTCGCCCGCTACGTGGCGATCACCAACGGCGGCGGCATGATGATGTTCCTGCAGCTCTACGCGGCCGAGCACCCGGGACCCATGGACTTCCGGAAAGCGCTGCGCGACTACGCCGATCGCATGATGCTGCCCGCGCTGGAGCTGTACACGCACGGGCTGCTCACCGACTCGTCCGCCCTGGACGCACTGACCGGCAAAGAACCGGCCTGAATCCGAAATCGTCTTCCTACCTAGGAGATTCGATGAACGTTCCTGCCACCCCCGCGATCGAGATCCGGGGCTTGCACAAGCACTTCGGGCAGGTGCGCGCACTCGACGGCCTGGACCTCGAGGTCCGCGACGGCGAAGTGCACGGCTTCCTGGGGCCCAACGGCGCCGGGAAATCCACCACCATTCGCGTCCTGCTCGGCATTCTGTCCAAGACCTCCGGGGAGGCGCGGCTGCTGGGCCGCGATCCGTGGACCGACGCGGTCGCGCTGCATCGCGATATCGCCTATGTGCCAGGCGATGTCACGCTCTGGCCCTCGCTCTCGGGCGGGGAGACCATCGACCTGCTGGCGCGTATGCGCGGCGGCATCGACCAGGAGCGGCGCGCCGAGCTGATCCAGCGGTTCGAACTGGATCCGCGCAAGAAGGCGCGCACCTACTCGAAGGGCAACCGGCAGAAGGTCGCACTGGTTTCGGCCTTCTCCTCCAATGCGCGACTGCTGCTGCTCGACGAACCCACCTCCGGGCTGGATCCGTTGATGGAGCAGGTATTCGGGGAATGTGTGGCCGAGGCGAGCGCGCGCGGGGTCACCGTGCTGCTGTCCAGCCACATTCTGTCCGAGGTGGAGAAGCTGTGCGAGCGGGTGACCATCATCCGGGCCGGGCGGACCGTGGAGACCGGGACCCTGGCCGAGATGCGGCATCTGAGCCGGACCTCCATCACCGCCGAATTGGCCGGGGACCCAGGGGATCTGAGCCGGATCGCCGGGGTGTCGGATATCGCCGTCGACGGGCGGACGCTGCGCTGCCAGGTGGACAGCGAGCATCTGGGGGAGCTCATCCGGGTGCTCGGCGACGCCGGGGTGCGCAGTCTGGTCAGCCAGCCGCCGACACTGGAAGAGCTCTTCCTGCGGCACTATTCGCTGAACGGCGAGGGCGAGGCGGTCACCGAGACCCGGGAGAAGGTGGCGAAATGACCGCCATCACCGCACCGCGAACCATCGGAACATCTTTACGCACAGCCGATTTCACCGGGACCGGGCAGCTGCTGCGGCTGTACCTGCGACGCGATCGCATCGTGCTGCCGCTGTGGGTGCTGCTGCTGTCACTGCCGGTGGGCAGCGTGTACATCGACAGCATCGCCTCGGTGTATCCGAGCGAGGCGGACCGGGCCGGTTTCGCGGCCACGATTCTGGCCAGCCCGGCGCAGCTGGCCATGTACGGGCCGGTGTACAACACCAGCCTGGGCGCGGTCGGCATCTGGAAAGCGGGGATGTTCTACACCCTGATCGCCATCGCCACCATTCTCACCGTCATCCGGCACACCCGGGCCGAAGAGGAAACGGGGCGTGAGGAACTCGTCGCCGCCACCCGGGTGGGGCGGTACGCGAGCCTCACCGCGGCGCTGATCCTCGGCTACGGCGCGGCGCTGGCCACCGGGCTGCTGGCCTTCCTGAGTCTGTCCGGCACCGACGTGCCGCGCGACGGATCGCTGGCCTTCGGGCTGGCGCTGGCCGGATCCGGCGCGGTGTTCGCCTCCGTCGCGGCGGTGGCGGCGCAGCTGTGCGCCGGGGCGCGGCTGGCCCGCGGTATCGCGTTCGCGGTGCTGGGGACCACCTATACCCTGCGCGCCATCGGGGACGCGCGGGCCGGAGACGGACCGACCAGTCCGCTCACCTGGTTGTCGCCGCAGGGCTGGTCGCTGCAGGTGCGGCCGTACGCGGGCGATCATTTCGCGGTGCTGCTGCTGCACCTGGCGGCCGTGCTGGTGCTGACCGTCATCGCGTATTCGCTGCTGCGGCACCGGGACATGGGTGCGGGGCTGATCGCCGAACGGCTGGGCGCGCCGGCCGCGAGCCCGGCGCTGAGCGGTCCGTTCGGACTGGCCTGGCGGTTGCAGCGCGGCACGCTGGTGGCCTGGACCGCCGGGCTCGGGCTCTACGGATTGCTGATCGGCAGCGTGGTGCACGGGATCGGGGACGAGCTCGGCAGCAGTCAGGCCATCAAGGATCTGATCACGCGCATGGGCGGGTCGGAGTCGCTGGAGAACTCCATGCTCACCTACGCGTTCACCATGATCGCGGTGGCGGCCGCGGCGTACTCGGTGTCGGCGGCGCTGCGGCTGCACGCCGAGGAGAGCGCGCAGCGGGCCGAGATCGTGCTCACCGGCGCGGTATCGCGAACCCGTTGGGCGGCATCGCATCTGATGTACGCGATCGGCGGACCGGCGGTGGCGCTGACGGTTTCGGCGCTGCTCGGCGGAATCGTCTACGGGCGCGCCGCCGGTGACGTCGGCGGCAAGGTCGGCGACACCCTCGCGGCGGCGCTGGTGCAGTTGCCGGCGGTGTGGGTGTTCACCGGGGTTACGGTGCTGCTGTTCGGGCTGGCGCCGCGCTGGACGCCCGTCGCCTGGGGCGTGCTGACCGCCGCCATCGCGGTATTCCTGCTCGGCGCGATTTCCGGTGCCCCGCAGTGGTTGCGCGATCTCGAACCGTTCGAGCACGCGCCCAAGCTGCCCGGGGGTGAGTTCACCGCCACACCGCTGGTGGTGCTGCTGGTTGTCGACGCGGCGCTGATCGGCTTGGGGCTCATCGCCTTCCGGCGGCGCGACCTGCGCTGACCATCGGATTCGCCCGTGATGCCACCGGTTCCGCCGGTGGCATCGCGCGTTTGCCGCCCTTGCCCATGCCCTTCGAGGCAGCGCACGGGCAGGGCACAGGGGTGGATTCGAGCCCGCTTCGGGTGGTACCACCGATAGGGGAACGATTTTCGCTAGGAGGTGGGGGAGATGCTCGAAGGACTCGTCCTCGGCGTGCATTTGCCCACGGGCTGGCTATGGCCCGCAATGGTCTTCTTCGGCCTGATACTCGCGGCCGGACTGCTGGTCCTGCTGCTGGTCAGCGGGGCGCGCTTCGACGACCAATCGCATGTCGTACCGTCCACGCCCGGACCGTGCGAACCGTTCTGCATGACGCCGTCGCCCGTGTACCAGCAATGAGGTGATCATCCGGCGATCGGAGGATTACCGGAGGTTCATCGCGGATACTCCATCGGAGAGTTCGACGATCGAGGTTTCCATGAGTCAGCGGGTTCCGTCCGTGGTCGGTTTGTATCTGCGCGAGTCCGGGGAATGGCGGCGGATCGCCGAGTTCCGGCTGAATACCGACGGGCACGCCACCTTCCGGGCGGTGGATCCGGTGGAGGGACTGGTCGCGCGCGTCTGGTACCACCAGGGCGTCGACCTGCTCGGCGAGGACCGCACCGTGCTGCCCGCCGATGGGCCCGCTTTCCTGCGAGCGCTGTTGCAGCCGTTCGGTTTCCGGGACTACCGCTTCCGCGACGACAGTTCGCCGGGCAGCCGTCCGGGACCGGCCCGGCCGCCGCGCGGGCACGATCGCCGGACCCATCCGCCGGTGCATCGCGAGAGCGACACCGCCACAGGCATTTCCGACTGCGCCGGGTGCGCCGACGACCGGGAGCCGCGACGCCACGCGCACGGCTCCCGGCCCGCCGCCTGGCGTGCGCTGGACGCGGATATCGTCCGGTACTGATACCCGCCGCCCGTTGCGCGCCACCGCTCGTTCCGGCGGCGCCTCAGCGGAAGACGTTGTGCTACAAGCTGTTCGCGAGCAAAGCGTATTGCGCCGCCGCAGCCTGGTGTGATGCGGCTTCGTTATCGGCGTTCACCACGCCGACATAGCGCTTGTACGCCACATAACAGCGGTAGATCGTCTTGCTGCTGGTCTTGTGCGTCACGCACTTGGTGTCCGGAACCTTGTCCGGCGCAGCGCCATTGGTCTCGTCCAGCCCGCTGATCAGCCCGCTCACCAGATCGGCCCCGGCCTTGGCGTCGCGCACCCGGAAGGTGTAGTTGTCGCCGACGATCGCCATCGCGTCCATGCCGGTGTCGTTCACAAGCCGCTGCCGCAGCGCCTGCTCGCCCGCCGGATGCACCATCATGCTCGGGCCGTACACCGCGAAATTGTCCGGGTCGGGCGTGTGATTGTCGCGATTGTCGGTCAGCACCCGGGCCAGCATCCGCCCCGGATCCACCGGCAGCTTTTCCAGCTGATCGGCGGCGGTGGCCTGGAACGAATCCAGCGCCGGCACCTGCGCGTCCAGCGCCTTGCGCACCCAGGACAGCAGATCGGCCTGTTCGGACTTGGGCCGGGTGATGAACAGCGAGATCACGAAATCCTTGTGCGCCATGATCGCGCCGATATTCGCCACGCCCGGCCGCCAGTGCATGTACGCGTCCGGGTACTCGGTCAGGGTCAGCTTCTTGTTCTGGTCCAGCGCCACATTGAAATCCGCGTCCTCGATCTCGCGCGCGGCCAGCTTGGCATTGTCGGCGGTGGACATGCGCAGCACCCGGATGGTGACCGTGGTGGCCTTCGGATTGGCCTCGTCGGTATTGGCCTGCTCGCGCAGATCCGTACTGCTGGTGGCGAATCCGGTCAGGAAACCGCGGCCCTCCAGGATCGGCTTGGCGGTATTGGACAGATGGCTGACGCTGATCACGTCCTTGGCCGAGGCCAGCACCACGCCGCCGCGGCCGATGCCCACGCTCTCGTCCACCTGCACGCCCGGCACCACGGCATCGGCCATCCGAATGCCTTCCAGCACCGCGCCTTTGCCGTCGGCCGATTGCACATAGGTGTGGCGGTTCACCGGGTAGCTCCCGGCGTCGAGCGTGCGGACATCGAGTTCGCCCGCCACCGCGTGCCCCTGTTTGCCGCACCCCGCCACCAGGGCGGTCAGGGCCACGCACGTGACGGCGGTGACGATCCGGGTTGCTGTCGAGAACCGGCGCTTGCGGCGGCCCATGATGCTCCCTCCCGCGCCACCCTGCCGGTAGCGCTCCGGCCCCTAGATTTTCGGACCCGGAAGCGGTGGGTGTCCACCGTTATCGGCGGGTCACACCCAGATGCCCTTGCCGACGGTCACCACGCCGCCATTGCTCACCGCGAAACGATCCCGGTCCCGGTCCAGATCGACGCCGATGATCTCGCCCTCCGACACCACCACGTTCTTGTCCAGAATCGCGTGCCGCACCACCGCGCCGCGCCCGATCCGCACCCCGGGCATGAGCACGCTGCCCTCCACGGTCGCGCCGTCCTCGACCATCACATTGGAGAAGAGCACCGAATTGCGGACGGTGGCCGCCGACAGGATCGAACCCGCGCCCACGATCGATTCCTGCGCCAGCCCGCCGCGCCCGAACTTGGCGGGCGGCAGGTTCTCGGCCGCACCGCGAATCGGCCAGTGCTTGTTGTACAGATCGAACACCGGATCCACCGAGACCAGATCCATATGCGCCTCGTAGAAGGCGTCCAGGGTGCCGACATCGCGCCAGTAGCCGCGGCTGCGATCGGTCGCGCCCGGCACCTCGTTCTCGGCGAAGTCGTAGACCGAGGCTGCGCCCGAACGAACCAGGCCCGGAATGATGTCGCCGCCCATATCGTGATCGGAATCGTTGTCGTCGGCGTCCGCGCGAATGGCGTCCACCAGCACCTTGGTGGTGAAGACGTAATTGCCCATGGAGGCGAAGGTGGAGTTCGGATCGTCCGGGGTGCCGGGCGGATGCGCGGGCTTCTCCAGGAAATTCACGATCCGGCCGGACTCGTCGGAATCGATGCAGCCGAACGCGCTCGCGGTGCTGCGCGGCACCCGGATGCCCGCCACCGTCACCCCCGCCCCGGATTCGATGTGCGCCCGCACCATCTGCTCCGGATCCATCCGGTACACGTGATCCGCGCCGAACACCACGATGTATTCGGGATCCTCGTCGTAGATCAGGTTCAGCGACTGCATGATGGCGTCCGCGCTGCCGGTGTACCAGCGCGGGCCCAGCCGCTGCTGCGCCGGCACCGGAGTGATGTACTCGCCGCCGAAACCCGACAGCCGCCAGGTCTGCGAGATGTGCCGGTCCAGCGAATGCGATTTGTACTGGGTGAGAACGCAGATCCGCAGATAGCCGGCATTGACGAGGTTGGACAGCACGAAGTCGATGAGCCGGTAGGCGCCCCCGAACGGAACGGCCGGCTTGGCGCGATCCTTGGTGAGGGGAAACAGTCGCTTCCCCTCGCCACCGGCGAGCACGATCCCGAGTACGTGCGGCTGGCTCCTCACACCCGCCAAACTACCGGTACTAATCGAACCTGGAATGGCCAGCACGTTCCGTGTCGATAGCGCCGGCGATTGGTGACCATGGGTGGGAGCGATTAGTTTGGACCGGTGAGTTCCGGCTCGGACGGCGGCCGCGATCTGCGCGTCGCCATGATGACTCGTGAATACCCGCCCGAGGTGTACGGCGGGGCGGGCGTGCACGTCACCGAACTGGTGCCGCGACTACGCGAACTGTGCGACGTGACCGTGCACTGCATGGGCGTCGAGCGCGCCGATGCCGTGGTGCACCAACCAGATCCGATGCTCTACGCCGCCAATTCGGTGCTGCAGATGATGTCCGCGCAATTGCGCATGGCCGATGCCGCCGCCGGGATGGACGTGGTGCACTCGCACACCTGGTACACCGGCCTGGCCGGGCACCTGGCCGCCACCCTGTACGGGATTCCGCACGTGCTCACCGCGCATTCGCTGGAACCGCGCCGGCCCTGGAAGGCCGAGCAGCTCGGCGGCGGCTACCGGCTCTCCTCCTGGTCCGAGCACAATGCCATGGTCTCCGCCGACGCGGTGATCGCGGTCAGCGCGGGCATGCGGGCCGATGTGCTGGCCGCCTACCCCGATATCGATCCGGCGCGAGTGCACGTGGTGCACAACGGAATCGACGCGCGGGTCTGGCATCCGGGCGGGCCCGCGCTCGAAAGCCGGGACATCCTCACCGAACTCGGCGTGCATCAGGAGCGGCCCATCGCGGCCTTCGTCGGGCGCATCACCCGGCAGAAGGGCGTCGGGCATCTGCTGGCGGCGGCCCGGCACCTGGATCCGGACATTCAGCTGGTGCTGTGCGCCGGAGCCGCCGACACCCCGGCCATGGAAGCCGAAGTGGCGGCGGCGGTTCGCGAACTGAGCGCCACCCGCGACGGCGTGTACTGGGTGAAGCAGATGCTGCCCACCGAACTGGTGCGGCAGGTGCTGGCGGCGGCCACCGTGTTCATCTGCCCGTCGGTGTACGAACCGCTGGGCATCGTGAACCTGGAGGCGATGGCCTGCGGGACCGCGGTGGTGGCCTCGGATGTGGGCGGTATTCCGGAGGTCGTGCTCGAAGGCGTGACCGGGCGGCTGGTGCACTACGACGAGTCCGCGCCCGGGGCTTTCGAGCGCGGGCTGGCGCACGCGGTCAATCAGGTCGCCGGCGATCCGGTCGCGGCCGCGGCCATGGGCGTCGCGGGCCGGGCGCGGGCGATCGGCGAGTTCGACTGGGCACAAGTCGCGGCGCGCACGGCGGCCATCTACGACCTGGTGCGAAAGAGCTAGTCCGCGAACACATACCGCATGAACACATCCGCGCGGTCGTAGTGGAACGGCGGCAGTTCGGCGGGCGGGACGTGCACGAAGCCGAACGATTCGTAGAGGTGCACCGCGTCCTGCAGCGCGCTGTTGCTGGCCAGGAAGACCTCGGTGGCGCCCATCCGCCGGGCCAGGCCGAGCGCGGTCTCCAGCAGCCGGCGGCCCACGCCCCGGCCCTGAACCCGCGGCGTCACCGCCATTTTCGACAGTTCGAACACGCCCGGCCGGTCCGCGACCAGCGCCACGCAGCCGACGATATCCGCGCCGTCGCGGGCCACCAGCACCTGCCCGCCGTCGGTCACGATGCGCTGCGGGTCGTCGAGCGTCACCAGATCGGCCGGTTCGACCTCGAAGATCTTGGTGATCCACTCCAGATTGAGTTCCTTGAAGGCCGCGGCGTCGGCGAGGGTGGCCATCGGCTCGATCACGAGGGCGTCGGTCTGCTGAGTCACCAGCACAGCATGCCCAGCCTCGAACCATAACGTCCAATACTTGATAGCTGCGATTGATACGCTCAGCTTATGGTTGATGGAGTCGAGCTGCGCCACCTGCGGTATTTCCTGGCCGTCGCCGACGAACTGCACTTCGGGCGCGCCGCCGCGCGCCTGCACATCGCCCAGCCCGCGCTCACCCAGCAGATCCAGCGCCTGGAAACCCTGCTCGGGGCCAAGCTCTTCGACCGCACCTCGAGGACCGTCGTGCTCACCCCGGCCGGGCAGGTGCTGTGCGAACGCGCCCGGCCGCTGCTCGGGCACGCCGCGCGCGACCTGGCGGAGGTCGCGCGCATCGGGCAGGGCAGTCAGGGCACGCTCTACCTGGGGTTCGTGCCCTCGGTGCTGCCGCTCGAACCGTTGCGCGGGGTGCGCGCATTCCGGGAACGGTTCCCGCTGGTGGAAGTCGATCTGGTGGAGGGTTATACGAGCCATCTGATGGAGAAACTGGCCACCGGAGCGCTCGACACCGCCATCGTCCGCGATCCGGATCCGCTGCCTGGCATCAGCACCGAACCGCTCATGACCGAACCGTTCGTGGCCATCGTGCCCAGCGATCATGCGCTCGCCGGGCGGGACACCATCACCGGGGCGGAGCTCGCCGACAGCCCGATGGTGTTCTTTCCGCGCGCGGCGGGCTCACTGGCCCACGACAAGAACCTGTCGCCGATGCTGGAATCCGGCCGCCGGCCGCACATCGTGCAGGAGGCCACCAACTGGACGATCATCCTGTACCTGGTGGCGGCGGGGCTGGGCATCACCATCGCGCCGCGCAGCGCCACCTTCACGGCCCCGGCTTCGGTGCGGATCATTCCGCTCGCCGGCACCTCGGCGGTCACCACCATCTATACGGCGCACCGGACCGACGAGAATCGCGCGCTGGTGCGGAATCTCCTCGCGCTGCTGCCCAATCGCGGGGTCAGCGCCGCCGATAGCTCGACACCGTGACCGAGGCGGTGACGGGGAGCGGATCCGGCAGTGCCGCAATGCGCGCGGAGCGGTCCGCTGCGGCGTGAAAAGCCGAGGGACCCATCCCGGCCACCGCCGCGATATCGGCGTGCGTGAGCAGCATCGAATATTCGACCTCGGTGCGGTCCAGCAATTCGAAACGGCCGCCCAATGATTCGGTGAGCCGCTCCTGTTTCGCCGAATCCACCCGGACCATTTCCAGCGGGCCCACGAGTTCGCTCAGATGCCGCGCCGTCGGGGTCACGACAATGAATCGGCCGTCGCCGGTGAGCACCCGGGCCACCTCGTCCGCATTGCGCGGTGCGAACACCGACAGCACCACGCCCATCGCCCCGTCCCGCACCGGCAGTCCGCGCCACGCGTCGGCGAGCACCGCGCCCGCGCGGCCGTGCGCTCGCGCGCTCCGTTTCACCGCGGGCTTGGACACATCCAAGGCGATGCCGCGCGCTCCTGGCAGCGCGTCGAGCACCGCGGCCAGGTAGTAACCGGTCCCGGCCCCGATCTCCAGCACCCCCGTGCCGTGCGATCGAGGCTCGTCCGCGGCGAGCAGCAGACCGGCCAGGCGGCCGGCGGAGAAGGCGGTGGCCGTGGCGCCCGGACCACCGGGCCGATGGCCGCGCCGAGCCGCCCGCGCGAGCGCCGTCGCGATCGGTTCGAAATGGCCCGCCGCCTGGAATCGGCCCCGCGCGTCCAGCATGTCCGGGGTATCGCCGGTCATCTTGGTGGACGCACCGGTGAGCAGGCTGACATAGCCCTGCCGGGCGATATCGAAGGTGTGACCGTGCGGGCAGCGCAGGGTGTGCGCTTCGGCCGCGAGCGGCCCGCCGCACTCCGGGCAGGCCAGCAGATCGGCGCAGGCGCTGAGGCGATCCGCGGGGGATGCCTCGGCCGTGCCGATCGAGAAGGGGCCGGTGTTCACCGGACGCGGACGGTCGGAGCGAAACTCCCCGGTGTCACGGCGAAGCCCCCGGGCATCCGGGGGCATTCACC
The DNA here is from genome assembly GCF_021183565.1 of Nocardia yamanashiensis. Lineage (NCBI taxonomy): Bacteria > Bacillati > Actinomycetota > Actinomycetes > Mycobacteriales > Nocardiaceae > Nocardia > Nocardia yamanashiensis. The sequence continues at coordinate 4,476,454 of NZ_CP089226.1, read as the reverse complement.
GTGGCCTCGGGCGTCCGACGGCGTGGAGGCTGCGACTCCACGGCGAGTCCCGAGAGTTGGATTGTCCGTACTAACCGGTGACATTCTTGAGTTCGTCACCGAGCGCTGCGGCCTCGTCCGGAGTCAGCTCGACGACCAGACGCCCGCCACCCTCGAGTGGAACCCGCATGACGATTCCACGCCCTTCCTTGGTTGCCTCGAGGGGACCGTCCCCGGTGCGGGGCTTCATGGCCGCCATCCTCTGCTCCCTCCAGATCTGCGCGGTCTACTGCGCACTTTCATGGAACTCCAGTTGTCACCAACCAGGCAGCCCGCCGGCATGTGGCGGGCTACACCCTGACCATTCTTCCCTATCGCGGATCGGGGCGGGTACCTGAGTTCCAAAAACCGACCGTTGTGGCGTTCAGCGTGTCTCCACATTCACCCAGCAATCGGCGATGTGGTCGTCTACCATGCCCGTCGCTTGCATGAGTGCGTACGCAGTCGTGGGTCCCACGAATTTGAATCCGCGCCGCTTGAGTTCTTTTGCGAGAGCGGTGGATTCGGCTGTGACGGCGGGCACATCGGACAGGGTGCGGGGGCGTTTGCGGGGGCTCGGGGCGAAGGACCAGAGCAGCCGGTCGAGGCTCTCGCCGAGATCCCGGGCGACACGCGCATTATGGACGCTCGCCTCGATCTTGGCGCGATTGCGAACTATGCCCGGATCCGTCATGAGCCGTTCCACATCGGCCGGGCCGAAGGCCGCCACCTTCTCTATCACGAACCCGGCGAAGGCCGCGCGGAAGGCTTCCCGCTTGCGCAGGATGGTGATCCACGCCAGACCCGACTGGAACGCCTCCAGGCAGATCCGCTCGAACAGGGCGTCGTCGCCGTGCACCGCCCGGCCCCATTCCCCGTCGTGGTAGTCCAGATAGAGCTGTGAGCCCTTCGCCCATCCGCAGCGGATCAGGCCGTCCGCGGCGATCTCCCCGGCGGTCACCGGGCCTCGGCCTCGCCGTTCCGTTCGCCCGCCGGGCCTTCGCCCGTCCCGCCCGGCGCGGACCCCGCGTCCTCGGTGGCGACGGTTCCGGCAACCGGTGTGGCCGATCCGGAACCAGCGCCGGGCGTGTCGGCGGCAGCCGGATCGCCGGGCAGCACCCGGGGCAACGGCGTGGCTCCGGGCACCCGGCGCGGCGGCGGCGTCGTGGCGCCCGTCGCGCCGTTCCCGGCGCCGTCCGGCGGGGACGGTTCGGCCGGGCTCGGAGCCGCCCCGCTGCCATCGGGATTCGGCGCGGTGAGGTTCGAGGCCGCGAGCGGCCGCTCCGGCGCGGTGGCGGCCACGTAGGCGCGCGTCTCGGCCAGCTCGTTCTCCAGTTCGTCGATCCGGCCCGCCAGTCGGGCCAGCGCCCAATCGACCTCGCCCGCCTTGTACCCCCGGAACACCTGCTGGAAGCGCAGCGCCCGCACATCGCTGCCGCTGATCCCCGCCACCGGCAGCACGGTGGCAGTGGTCCCCTCGGGCAGCGGGCCCAGCTCCTCCGACCGGCCGAACAGCGCGCTCGCCAGCAGGAACAGCAGCGCGGCGACCAACCCGACGATCAGCACGTACAGCAACAGCGTGAGCATGCCCCCGAGCTTAGGTGGAGTCCGCACGCGAAGCCGCCGTCACCCCTGGCGGAATCCGGCCGTCGAATTCCACAGCGCCCCACTGCCTCCCCGAGTGTGTCCCACCGCCTCCCCGTGTATTCAGCGGACGGAACCAACCCGATTCCGGAGGTACCCGACGAATTGCCCGGACCGCCGCGAGATCAGTCGTCACCTTTCGGATCGTTCCGGTCGGGCGAACGGCGAAGGCCCGCGCCCGTTGCTCGGCAACGGGCGCGGGCCTTCGATCCTGTGCTTGCTACAGGTGGCGGGTGGTGTCGATGTTCAGGGACATGCCCGCGAGCCCGCGGCGGCGGACCGCCAGTTTGTCGGCGATGCCGAGCAGGGCCTGGCCGGAGGCGGATTCGGGGTCGCGCAGGACGATCGGGGTGCCTTCGTCGCCGGCCTCGCGCAGCGACTGCTCGATCGGGATCTGGCCCAGCAGCGGCACGTTGGCGCCGACGGCGCGGGTCAGGTTGTCCGCCACGGTCTGTCCGCCGCCGGAGCCGTAGAGCTCCATGCGGGAGCCGTCGGGCAGGTCCAGCCAGGACATGTTCTCCACCACGCCGGCGATGCGCTGGCGGGTCTGCAGCGCGATCGACCCGGCTCGCTCGGCCACCTCGGCGGCGGCCAGCTGCGGGGTGGTGACGACCAGGATCTCGGCGTTCGGGATCAGCTGCGCGAGGGAGATGGCCACGTCGCCGGTGCCGGGCGGCAGGTCCAGCAGCAGGATGTCGAGATCGCCCCAGAAGACGTCGGCCAGGAACTGCTGCAGCGCGCGGTGCAGCATCGGGCCGCGCCAGACGACGGGCGTGTTGCCCTGGGTGAACATGGAGATCGAGATGACCTTCACGTCGTGCGCGATGGGCGGCATGATCATCCGCTCGACCTGGGTCGGGCGCTGATCGGTGCCGAGCATGCGGGGCACCGAATGGCCGTAGATATCGGCGTCGAGCACGCCGACCGACAGCCCCTTGGCGGCCATGGCGGCGGCGAGATTCACGGTGACGGAAGACTTTCCGACGCCGCCCTTACCGGAGGCGACCGCGTAGACGCGGGTGAGCGAGCCGGGCTGGGCGAACGGGATGACCGGTTCGGCCGCATCGCCGCGCAGCTTCTTGCGCAGTTCGGTGCGCTGCTCGTCGTTCATGACATCGAGGCCGACCGTGATGGACCCGACCCCCGCCACGTCCGCGACGGCCTTGCTGACGCGTTCCTGGATGGCCGATTTCATCGGGCAGGCCGAAGTCGTCAGGTAGATCACGACATGGACACTGCTGTCGGCGCCGATCTCGACGCTTTTCACCATGCCCAGTTCGGTGATCGGTTTCCGGATCTCCGGGTCGTCCACCTTCGCGAGCGCGCCCCGCACATCCGATTCCGTTACCACTGGCATACCGAAAGTCTAGGAGTGAGCGCGAGCAACCCCTCGGCGGGTGTCAGATGCGCGGCAGCGCGGCCGCCGAGGGCGCCAGGCCGGAGCCGTAGGCGGTCTCCCAGGCCATCACGTTCGCCACGTAGGCCATGGAGTTGTTGTAGCGCAGGATGGCCCGGGTCTGCTGGGCCGCGTCCCGCATATCGAGATTGCCGGAGCACAGGTACTTGCCCGCGGTGAGGGCCGCGTCGTACAGGTTCTGCGGATCCGCGATGCCGTCGCCGTTGCCGTCGGCCGCGTAGTGCCGCCAGGTCTCGGGCAGGAACTGCATCGGCCCGATGGCCCGGTCGTATCCGGCCAGACCGTCCAGCTCGCCGCCGTCGGTATCGTGAATCACGTTGTTGCCGTAGAGGCTTCCGTCCAGCACCGGCCCGTAGATCGGATCCAGCGGATTGCCCTCGGTATCGGCCTTGCCGCCGAACGCGTGCGTGGATTCCACCCGCCCGATGCCGGCCAGCATGGTCCACGGCATATTGCAGGTCGGATTGTCCGCTGCCAGCAGGCGTTCCGCGTTCCGGTAGGCCTGCTCGGAGATGCCCGGCATGCCGAGCGGTCCGGCGGGCAGTGCGGCGGGCACCCGGCCGTCGGGCTGGGCGACGGTTTTCACGACCGGCGGGGGCGGCGGCGCGAGCTGTTTGGCCTCGCGCAGTACCGGCTCCTGGGCGGCGACCTGGCCGGCCGCCTCCGGTCTGGGTAGGTGGTCGTCGGATTCGGCCGAAAGTCGTTGCTCCACATGTGCTGAGAGCTGTTCGGCGAGCGATCCGTCGGCGGCGCCGGTGACCGTGGCGAGCCCGGTCGGGATGAGTCCGGTCAATGCGATGACCGATCCGCGCCGAACTTTCGGGACCGGGGGTTTACGGTGACGTCCCACTGTGTGGTTGCCCTCCATTGCCATCGGATGAGACCGGGGTTTCGCAATGACAGCTACGTTACCGCATTCGAGACCTTCCTGTTACCGATCCGTGATTAATTCTCAGGTTTGGTCTCGAAAGCCCTGCTGAACTGCCCGAATTGCCCGAAAAGGCGTGAGGGACAAGCCCTCACGCCTTCGGATCGGAGAGTTTCGCGCGGTTACTGCGCCGGGGCGGGCATCGGGATGGTGATGCCGAACGGGAGCGTGATGCCGGGGTTCTCGGTGGTCGTCACCGGAGCCGCCTCGGGCGCCGGAGCGGCCTGCGCCTCCTGGGTGGTCTCCGGCGCGGGCGCGGCCTGTTCCTGCGGTTGCTGGGCCTGCTGCTGGGCCGGCTGTTCCTGGGTCGCCGGGGTGCACTTGGCCTGTTCCTGGACCGGCTTGCCGTCGGGTCCGAAGACCTGCGTCTCGCCGTTCTGCGCGGCGCCCTCGGTCTGGCCGGCCTCGTTCTCCTTGGCCGCCTGCTCCGGCTTGTCCTGCGAAACCGCCGCCTGCTCACAGGGATTGGCGGGCTGCACGGGCGCGGGGCAGAAGATGCCGCACGGGATGGGCGGCAGGCCGGGGATGGTGATCATCACCTGGGTCTGCGTCTGCGGGGCCACCGTGGTGGTGGCGACCGGCGCCTCGGTGGTGGTCGGCAGGGTGGCGCTGGCGGCGCTGTAGTCCACCCCGTTGCCCAGCGTGCCCGGCTGCACCATTTCGGCCGAGATGGCCACCGGGGCGGGCGCGCCGCCGGTCTTGTAGGCGTTCGACCAGCTCAGCACCTGGGCCGCGTAGGTCATCGAATTGTTGTAGCGCAGTACGGCTTTCAGCTGCTGCGCGGCGTCGCGCAGGTCCAGCCCGCCGGAGCACAGGTACTTGCCCGCGGCCAGCGCGGCGTCGAAGACGTTGTGCGGGTCGGAGACTCCGTCGCCATTGCCGTCGGAGGCGTAGTTGGCCCAGGTGCTCGGCAGGAACTGCATGGGCCCGACGGCGCGCACGTAGCCGCCGTCGGCGGCCTTGATGATCTCGTTGCCGGGCAGCGTGCCGTCCAGCGCCGGGCCGAAGATGGGCGTGATGGAGGTGCCCGCGGCATCGGTGCGGCCATTGCTCGCGTGCGCGGACTCGATGCGCCCGATGCCCGCGAGGAGGTTCCAGGGCAGCCCGCAGCCGGGCATCTGGGATTGCAGCGCCAGTTCGGCGTTGCGGTAGGCGGCGAGCACGATCTCGGGGATGCCGAGCGCGCCGGCGCCGCCGGGCAGGGCGATGTTCTGCAGCGGCACGGTGCCGCCGAAGAGCGGGCTGCCGTCCGCGGGCGGGGTGAGCGCGCTGAGTTTGCGGGGCGCCTCGGCGGCGGCCGGGACCAGGCCGACGGTCTGGTCGGCGGGGACTTCGGCGACCGCCCCGGTGTCGCTGGCGGCGGCCGCGAGCAGCGCGTCGGGGGCGGCCTGCGGGGCCGGGGTGTGGACGGCGGTATTGGTGGCCGAACCGGCGGTGACCAGACCCGCGATCAGGAGCGCCGACGCTGTCACCGGTGCAGATATTCTCTTCGCCACCACACAATCCCCTCAGTCGTGCGGCCGGGCCCTAAGTGAGGACGGTCTCCCGGAGGAGCTGTCTGGGTCGGTCGCTCGGAACAACGTGATCCAGGTTACCCATCAGTCAGCTTGTTGTGTACAACTTGTGCGGTTACTCGCCATCTTTTCGCGGCGAAATCGGTACCTCGGACCTCTTTCGATCGGTACTCTTCTTGGCCTTTTTCACCCGCGTGACCTCGTCGTCAGAGGCCAATTTTTCCAGCCTGACCAGTGTTTCCTTTACATCTTCCAGTTCTCGCCGCAGATAGTCGCGTGTCGCGACCTCACCTACGGCGAGTCGCAGCGCGGCGAGCTCGCGCGCCAGGAATTCGGTGTCGGCCTTGGTCTGCGCGGCCCGGGTGCGGTCCTCCTCCAGGGCCACCCGGTCGCGATTGTCCTGCCGGTTCTGGGCCAGCAGGATGAGCGGCGCGGCATAGGCGGCCTGGGTGGAGAAAGCCAGGTTGAGCAGGATGAACGGGTACGGATCCCAGCGCAGCGAGACCGCGAAGACGTTCAGCAGAATCCAGACGATCACCACGATGGTCTGGATGGCGAGATAGCGCCCGGTGCCCAGGAAACGCGCCACGTTCTCGCTGGAACGGGCCAGCGCCTCGGCGTCCCAGTCGAATCCGCGGAATCGGCTCTCCACGGGTGTTTCCAGGCGCTGCCGGGCGGTCAGTTTGTCCATGCGGTCGGTCATGGGCGGCCTCCGGTCCCGTCGATCACGGGCAGCCCGTGTACGTCGTGATTGTCTTCATCTTGCTCGCGCCAGTCCTCGGGGAGCAGGTGATCGAGCACATCGTCGACGGTGACGGCGCCGAGCAGGTGGTTCTCGTCGTCCACCACGGGTCCGCAGACCAGGTTGTAGGTGGCGAAATAGCGGGTGACGGCGGTCAGCGGGGCGTCCGGGCGCAGCTGCACCAGATCGGCGTCGACGATGCCGCCCACCAGGTTCGCCGGGGGTTCGCGCAGTAGTTGCTGGAAGTGCACGCACCCGAGATAGCGACCGGTCGGTGTCGCGGTCGGCGGGCGCACCACGAACGCCATCGAGGCCAGCGCGGGCGTCAGCTCCGGATTCCGGATCCGGGCGAGCGCTTCGGCGACCGTGGTGGCCGGGGTGAGCACCACCGCGCGCGGCGTCATCAGACCACCGGCGGTGTAGGGCGCGTGCTCGAGCAGCCGGCGCACCGGTTCGGAATCCTCCGGATCCATCAGCGCCAGCAGCGATTCCGCCTCGCCCGCGGGCAGCTCGCCCAGCAGGTCGGCCGCGTCGTCGGGATCCATCGCCTCCAGCAGGTCGGCGGCGCGTTCCACGCCGAGCTGTTCGAGCAGCTCCACCTGATCGTTCTCCGGCAGCTCCTGCACCACGTCGGCCAGGCGCTCGTCGTCGAAGGCCGCCGCCACCTCGATGCGGCGCTTGCGCGGCAGATCGCGCAGCAGGTGCGCGACGTCGGCCGGGCGCATGCCCTCGAACTGGGTGAGCAGCTGGGTGACGTCCTGCCCGGGCAGGTTCAGCTCGGTCTGGGTGAGCCCGCGGATCTGCGCCCAGTCCACCACGTGCACCGCGCCGCGCCGTCCGAAACCCACGCCGAGGCGCCGCCGTTCGCGCACCGCCACCCGGGACACCACCCAGTCGCGGGTGCGGGTCTGCTCGATGCCGAGATCGACCACCACCACGTCCACGCCCTGCAGCTGCGGCAGTTCCGGATCGTCGACGCGCACGGTGGAATCGAGCAGCTGTGCGATGCCCAGCATTTCACCCGGTCGTTGCTGGAACCGCCGCACGCTGATGGTGCCGGTGGTCAGGGTCACCGAACCCGGCTCGACCGAGGTCACCCGCAGCATCGGCATGAAAATCCGCTTCCGCGTGGGCAGTTCGACGAGCAGCCCGAGCACCCTCGGTTGCTGCCGGTCATAGCGGATGGAGATCACCAGGTCGCGAATGCGGCCTATAGACTCCCCGTCCGGTCCCAGCACCACCAGGCCCGCCAGCCGGGCGGCGAAAACCTTCGTCGCTGCCATGGTTGTCAAGGCTAGTGGTAACCGACTGCCCGAATTGTCCGCGCCACGAGCGCGAACTGTTCTTTGCCCTGTTGGCAGAGCGAAGGAGTGATCCATGACATCCCGCCGATCGGTGCTCGCCGTCCCCGGCAGCAATCCGCGCATGATCGAGAAGGCCAAGGGCCTGGCGGCCGACGAGGTGTTCCTGGATCTGGAGGACGCGGTCGCGCCGGCGGCGAAGGAAGCGGCGCGCGCCAATATCGTGGCCGCGCTGAACCAGCCGGGCTGGGAAGGCAAGATCCGGGTGGTCCGGGTCAACGACTGGACCACGGCCTGGACCTATAGCGATGTGATCTCGGTGGTGGAGGGCGCGGGCGCGAATATCGACGCCATCCTGCTGCCCAAGGTGACCGACGCCGGGCAGGTGCAGGCGCTGGACCTGCTGCTGACGCAGCTGGAGAAGACGCACGGCCTGCAGGTCGGGCGGATCGGGATCGAGCCGCAGATCGAAAACGCGCTCGGCCTGCGCAATATCGACGCCATCGCCACCGCTTCGCCGCGCGTGCAGACCCTCGTGTTCGGGCCCGCGGACTTCATGGCGAGCATCAATATGCGCACGCTGGTGGTCGGCGAACAGCCCGAGGGCTACGAGCCCGGCGACGCCTACCACCACATCTACATGACGATTCTGCTCGCCGCGCGGGCGCACGGGTTGCAGGCCATCGACGGCCCGTACCTGGCGGTGCGCGACGTGGATGGCTTCCGCCGCAACGCATCTCGCACCGCCGCGCTCGGCTTCGACGGCAAATGGGTGCTGCATCCGGACCAGGTCGCCGCCTGCAACGAGATCTTCAGCCCGCGCCAGGCCGACTACGACCGCGCGGAGGAGATCCTTGCCGCCTATGCCTTCCACACCTCGGTCGACGGCGGCGCGCGCGGCGCGGTCATGCTCGGAGATGAGATGATCGATGAGGCCAGCGCGAAAATGGCGCAGGTCATAGCCGATAAAGGACGGGCGGCGGGAATGACGCGAACCACGCGTTTCGTGCCCCCGTCCGACGATGCGAAATAGCATGATGGAGTCATGACGAATCCCTTGGGGAACTCGAGCCGGAACCGTCCGGGCCTGCCCACGCCGCCGTCGGGGTGGCCGGTCGGCTCGTACCCGACCTACGCCGAGGCGCAACGGGCCGTCGACTATCTGGCCGACAATGCCTTCCCGGTCGAGAACGTGACCATCGTCGGTGTCGACCTCATGCAGGTGGAGCGCGTGCTCTACCGGCTGACCTGGGGGAAAGTCATTGGCGGGGGCATTGTTTCGGGCGCCTGGCTGGGTCTGTTCATCGGCCTGCTGCTGAGCCTGTTCGGCACCGGCGGGCACGTGTTCGGCCCGCTGGTGGTGGGCCTGGTCGGCGGCATCGTGTTCGGCGTCATCTCCACCACCATCCCGTACGCCGCCACCCGCGGGCAGCGCGACTTCGCTTCCACCATGCAGCTGGTGGCCGGCCGTTACGACGTGCTGTGCGACCCGAAGGTCGCCGAGCAGGCGCGTGACCTGATCGCCCGGCTGGCGATCTAGTTCGATGGATGTGCTGGACAAGGTCCGGGCCGCGACGCTCGGCTATTTCGGGGTGGACTCGGCCGATTCGGCCTCGGTGACCTTCCTGGGCCTGGAGCCCATCGAGATCCTGCGGATCCCGGGCGACGAGGTGGTGCACTACGTGACGGTGGGCGGTTCACGCCACCCCATGACGGATCCGGCGGCGGCGCTGGCGGATCCGGTGCGCGGGCCGCGCGCGGAACTGGTGCTGAGCCTGCGCGGGGGAGTGGGCGCGGGCGCGGGGCTGACCCGGTCGCTCGGCGTGCTGGTCGCCGCGCCATCGGTGGAAGGCGTTGTGCTGCAACCCGATGCGCTGCTCGATCTCGGGGAACCGTTGTGGGCCAACGCTTCCTTCACCGCTGCCCTGCTGGGGGAGAGCGGCATTCCGGCGGTGGAGCTGCCGGAACCCGCTGAGCCCGTGCGGTTTCTGACGGTCACGCCCATCACCGCGACCGAGGCGGCGTGGGTGCGAATTCGCGGCGCCTCGGCCCTGCGGGATGCCTGGGCGGAAGCGAAAATCGATGTGCGCGACCCGGATCGCGGCGCCGCGACCCTCTGAACGGGTTCACAACCAGTTGTTGCGGTGGAAGTTCGCGTACAGCCCGGCGCACAGCAGCACCATGAGCGCGATCACGACCGGATAGCCGAAAGTCCATCGCAATTCCGGCATGTGGTCGAAATTCATGCCGTACACGCCCGCGATCATGGTCGGCACCGCCGCCATGGCCGCGTAGGCGGAGATCTTGCGCATATCGGTGTTCTGCTGGACGCTCACCTTGGCCAGCGCGGCATTGATCAACGCGCTCAGTGATTCGTCGAAATCGGTGATCTGCTCGGTCACCTGCATGTGGTGATCGGCCACATCGCGCATGTAGCGCCGGATCTCCTTGGGAATCGGCATGGCCGAATCGTGGGCGAGCAGTTGCAGCGGCAGCGCCAACGGCTTGACCGCCCGGCGCAATTCCACGACTTCGCGCTTGAGCTGATAAACCGCCTCGATGACGATCTTGCTACCGGGCGTGAAGACTTCCTCCTCCATCGCCGCGACATCGTCCTCCATGGCCTGGGTGACCTCGATATACGAGTCGACGACATGGTCGGCCACCGCGTGCAGCACCGCGCCCGGACCCAGCTTCAACTGCGCCGAATCGGCCTCCAATCGGCCACGCACCCCGGCCAATCCGGTGTGATCGCCGTGCCGCACCGTGATCACGAAATCCGGTCCGAGGAACACCATGATCTCGCCGGTGTCCACGATCTCGCTGAGCGTATTGAGCTCGTGCTCGTGATACTGCACCGTGCGCAGCACCAGGAACAGCACATCGTCGTAGCGCTCCAGTTTCGGCCGCTGATGCGCGGTGACGGCGTCCTCCACCGCCAGCTGGTGCAGGCCGAAAGTCTTTGCCACATCGGCCATCAGGGCATCGCCGGGTTCCAGCAGGCCGAGCCAGACGAAGCCGTTGCCCTGCGCCCGCACCTCGGTCAGCGCCTCCCGATAGGTGCAGTGCTCCTGCTGCCGGTGCCCGTCGAGGTAGAGCGCGCAGTCGATGATCTTGTCGGCGGGCACTTTCGGCTTCGGGTGCTTGCCCGGCGGCTCGCCGGAGCGCCCGGGCCAGTGGAAGGACGGCAGCGGCGGAATCGAAGACACGTCTGACGATGCTAGCCGCGCACCGACCGGCCGCCCGGGACCTCCGCGATCGCGCAGGCAAGATAGACCCTGTGCGTATCGATCTCCACACCCATTCCAACGCCTCCGACGGCACCGACACCCCGGCGCAGCTGATCGGCAAGGCGGCCGCCGCCGGACTCGACGTGGTGGCGCTCACCGACCACGACACCACCTCCGGGTGGGCCGAGGCGGTCGAGGCGCTACCGCCGGGGCTGACCCTGGTGCGCGGCATGGAGATGTCGTGTGTGGGCAATGGCGAGGACGGCTGGCCGGTGCCGGTGCACCTGCTGGCCTACCTGTTCGATCCTGCCGACGAATGCTTCGCGCAGGAGCGCGAACGCCTGCGCGCCGAGCGCATCGTGCGCTTGCGCGCCATCGCCGAGCACATGGCCGCCGACGGGCTCCCGGTCGATCCGGACGAGGTGATGGCCTCCGCCGGTCCGTCGGCGGGCCGTCCGCACCTCGCGCGGGCGCTGGTGAACGCCGGGGTGGTCCCGACGGTGGACGCGGCCTTCGAGGATCTGCTCGCCCCGCACGGCCGGTACTACGTCGAGAAGGCCGACACGCCGTTGCAGCGCGCGGTGGAGATGGTCGCGGCGGCCGGCGGCGTGTCGGTGGTCGCGCATCCGCGGGCGCGCAAGCGCGGGCGGCTGCTCGCGCTCGATCACATCCGGGAGCTGGCGTCGCTGGGTCTGGGCGGGCTGGAGATCGACCACGTCGATCACAGCGCCGAGGATCGCGAGATTCTTCGCGGCCTGGCCGCCGAACTCGGTCTGGTAACGACCGGTTCCTCCGACTATCACGGTGCGAACAAAACCATTCGTCTCGGTGAATTCACCACCGACCCAACGCAATTCGAGGAAATCGTGGGCAAAGCCACCGGGGTGCCGGTGATCACCGCATGAAGGTGCTCCGGGGTCTGAGCGGAGTCGTGACGGGTGGGGTGGTGGTGCTGGCGGCGGTGGTCGTCGGCGCCGCGATCATCGGTGCTCGGCGTGGTTTTCCGGGCCCCGGAGCCTCCTCGGTGGCCTGGCATGTGGCGGGCGCGCTATTGGCTTTGGCGGCACAGATTTTCACTGATCGGCGTCAGGGTTTCGCCGCTTTTTCCGGTTCTATGGTTGTTTTCGTTGTAGCCGGATATCTGCTGTGGACACAGTGGTGGAATTGAAATACGCATAACGGTTGCGGGCAGTTGAACTGTCCACGAACATTTGTCGATATGACCGAATTCGACGCCGATGTGCTGGTGCTGGGTGGTGGTCCCGCGGGGACTTGGGCCGCCCTGGCGGCCGCTGCCGCCGGAGCTCGGGTGATCGTGGTCGACAAGGCCCGCTGCGGCGCCAGCGGGCCCACCGCGCGCGGCGGGGTCACGCTCTGGAACATCCCGCCCGGCCGCTCCCGCGACGCGGCCGTCGCACAGAACTACGCGCACGGCGGCGGCCTGGGCGATCCGGAATGGATGTACCGGGTGCTGGACGAGACCCACCGGCGGGTCGCGCAACTGGTGCAGGGCGGCTTCCGCTTCCAGGGCGAGCATGCCGCCCGGCCCGCGCGGATCTACCTGGACGGGGCCCGCTATCTGGGCCGGATGCGGCGCAGCCTGGTCATCGCCGGGGTGCGGATCCTCGACCACCACCCCGTCCTGCAATTGCTCGCCGACTCCGACGGCACCGTCTCCGGGGCGGCCGGCATCGCCTATCCGCCCCATTCCGGCGGTCTGCGCGAATGCCACACCTGGACCGCGCGCGCCAAGGCCGTGGTCCTCGCCACCGGCGGCTGCGCCTTCCTGTCCGGCGGCGCGGGCACCGATGTGAACACCGGCGAGGGCCTGCTCATGGGGGCGGAGGCCGGAGCAGACCTGTCCGGCATGGAATTCTCCAATGCGTATTCCCTGGTCCCGGCCTTCGCCGCGGCCCCGGCCCGGACCGACCGGCGCTGCGATACCGCGGCCGCGCGTGCGGGTTCCGACGGGTCGATGGCCGAGCAGGGGCTGGCCGGCTGGACCCACGGCGGCGGGGGCCCGCGCGGCCGCGATGCCGACGGGGTGATGGCCGAGCACGGCCGCGATGCCTGGGCCGGCGGCTCGGCGCCGTTCGCCCCCGGGCAGTTGATGCATTTCGCGACGCTCTACGACGAATCGCGGGAAGTGCTGTTCGGTCACGGATGCGGCTCGCGCGCACAGGTTTTCACCGCTATCGCCGACGGCCGCCGGGTGTACGCGGCGTTCGACGATCTGCCCGCGCCGTTGCGCGCCGAACTCGTGCAGCAGGGCGGCGCCAACTGGTCCGGGCGGGTGCCGCTGCGCGCCGTGCTGGAAGGCACCGTGCGCGGCACCGGCGGCCTGCGCCTGGCCGGACCCGATTGCGCGACCACGATCCCGGGCCTCTACGGCGCCGGGGACGTCACCACCCGCGAGCCGATCACCGGCGCGGTCAGCGGTTTCGGCGGCCAGAACGGCGCCTGGGCGATCTCGTCCGGAGTCTGGTCCGGCGCCGCCGCGGCCCGTTTCGCCGCCACCCGCCGCCGCCTCGGCAAGACCCGCCCGGTGCGGGGCGCTGGCCTCGGCGACAAGGCCCGCATCGACCCCCGCGCCATCGTCGGGCTGGTGCAGGAGCACACCCTGCCGCTGCGCCGCTCCTACTGGCGCAGCGACGGCAGCCTGCGCGACAGCATCGCCGAACTCGACGGTATGTGGCCCGGAGCGGAGTTCGACCTCGGCGGCGCGGGCGCGGCCCGGCTGCGCGCCCGCCAGGCCGCCGCCCTGCTGGCCGTGGCCCGCTGGACCAAGTACTCCGCCCTGGCCCGCACCGAAACCCGCGGCATGCACCGCCGCACCGACCATCCCGGCGCGGCCAACGACTGGCGTGTCCGCCTGCTCTCCGGCGGCGTCGGCGACGTCTGGGTCCGCCCCGAACGCCTCGACGCCACCGGTTTCGACCATGCCGTCCCGCAAGCAACTCCCGCTTGACATCCGGGTCCGCGACCGGTTCGTGACTCCTCACCGCACGGTATGCGACGCCGTTGTGACACTTCTCCGCGATCGGGTTCCGACGTGGGAGTTTCCCTTAACCCGGGGGTGATCCGGGTCTCCTACTCTTCGGTGATGACGAACTACCGCGATGGGCCGTGAGGCCGATTTGGCACGTCGTCGCGGCTCCTGGCAGAATGTGTCGACCCCCGGCCGCAGCCACCGCCCGGCCCGGGAGACTCGGTGATCACGATCCGCAAACTCGCGGGTTCTTCCGGGATCACCCCGGCATCGCCCGGACCCACCCGTCCGGTTCGCTCGACGATTGTGCCGCGACACGCTTCCGTTAAGCCGTAATACTTACCGGTGCTTGCCCCGATCCAGTGGCAAGGTTCCGTCCGCAACGGCTTGCCGGGAAGTGATCCGCGCACTTCCCTTTTGAGCACAAGAACCCAATTACCTATTACCGAACGGTAACCGTCAAACGGTTGAGTCCGCATCGAGCAGGAGTGAAATCGTGTCACCCGTGACTGAAGCAGTGAATGCCACCCAGGCCACCCCCGCGCCCGCCGCCGGGAATTTGGCCGACATCACCACGGAAGAAATTTTCGCCGGTCATTTGGGCGGCAAGCTCTCGGTCGAACTCACCGCGCCGCTGGAAACCCAGCGCGACCTTTCCATCGCCTACACCCCGGGCGTGGCGAAGGTGTGCCTCGGCATCGCCGAGGACGAATCCCTCGCCAAGACCTACACCTGGGCCGAGCGCCTCGTCGTGGTCGTCTCCGACGGCACCGCCGTGCTGGGCCTGGGCGATATCGGCCCGCGCGCCTCGCTGCCGGTGATGGAGGGCAAGGCGGCCCTGTTCAAGAAGTTCGCCGGACTCGACTCCATCCCGCTGGTGCTCGACACCAAGGATCCGGACGCGATCGTCGAGACCCTGATCCGCCTGCGCCCGAGCTTCGGCGCGGTCAACCTGGAGGACATCTCCGCGCCGCGCTGCTTCGAGATCGAGAAGCGCGTCATCGAGGCCCTGGACTGCCCGGTCATGCACGACGACCAGCACGGCACCGCCATCGTGGTGCTGGCGGCGCTGAAGGGCGCTGCGGCCCTGCAGAATCGGGATATGTCGGCCCTCAAGGTCGTGGTGTCGGGTGCGGGCGCGGCCGGCGTGGCGTGCACCGAGATCCTGCTCGCCGCGGGCGTGCCGGACATCATCGTGCTCGACTCCAAGGGCATCGTGTCGCAGGACCGCACCGACCTGAACGACGTCAAGGCGGATCTGGCCAAGCGCAGCAACCCGCGCAATATCACCGGCGGCCCGGCCGAGGCGCTCGCGGGCGCGGACGTGTTCCTGGGCCTGTCGGCGGGCACCATCCCCGAGGAGCTCATCGCCTCGATGGCGCCGGAGTCGATCGTGTTCGCCATGTCCAACCCGAACCCGGAGATCCACCCGGAGGTGGCGGCCAAGTACGCGGCCATCGTGGCGACCGGTCGCTCGGACTTCCCGAACCAGATCAACAACGTGCTCGCCTTCCCCGGCGTGTTCAAGGGTGCGCTGGACGTGGGCGCGCGCCGCATCACCGAG
This sequence comes from Nocardia yamanashiensis, assembly GCF_021183565.1. Classification (NCBI taxonomy): domain Bacteria; kingdom Bacillati; phylum Actinomycetota; class Actinomycetes; order Mycobacteriales; family Nocardiaceae; genus Nocardia; species Nocardia yamanashiensis. The sequence goes on along the minus strand of NZ_CP089226.1, from coordinate 4,461,107 downwards.
GGCATGAAGGTCGCCGCCGCCGACGCCATCTTCGGGGTGGTGGCGAACGAGCTGGCCGTGGACAAGATCATCCCCAGCCCGCTGGACCCGCGCGTCGCCCCGGCCGTGGCCGAGGCCGTGGGTGCGGCCGCGCGCGCCGAGGGCGTGGCGTGAGCTGACCGTCGCTGCGCGACAAGCGAACAACGAGGGGCCCCGTCCTACTGGACGGGGCCTTTTCTCTGGCGTGATTCGCCTCCGGCCCGGCTCAGTGCGGTGTCGCCACGGCCGAGACGAATTCGGCCAGCTGCGCGTCGCTGATGTTCTTGGCCAGATCGGATTCGCAGATCATGCCCATGAGCTGATTGCCCTTGCGCATATCCAGCACCGGCATCCGCTTGATCTGGTTCTTCTCCATGACGTCGAGCACCTCGCTGACGTCGGTGTCCATATCGACCGACCAGACCCGGCCCTGGGCGAGATCACCGGCCCGCACCCGGCTCGGATCGTGTCCTTCGGCGACGCATCGAATGACGATGTCGCGATCGGTGAGCATGCCGATGAGCTGGTCACCATTGCAGATGGGGAGTGCGCCGACATCCATATTGCGCATCATCTGGGCCGCGCGGTCCAGGGTTTCGTCCGCCGGGATACATTCCGCACTCCGGTGCATGATGTCGCGAGCCTTCACTTGCAACCTCCTGATTCGGATGGGTTTGCCACGCAACATCGTGACCCCGATCACAGGCGGTGGTCAATGCGGGTGTTTCAAATGTGACGCCCACCGGCCGGGACCGTGCCGCGTCAGTCCGCGGTGACCACCGGGCGGGCGGTGAGTTCGCCGGGACGGCGCCAGCGCCGCACGCCGGGCGCGCTGGCCCACACCACGAACGCGAGCAGGCCGTCGAGCAGCAGCGCCAGCGCCGCCACCAGGATCGCGCCGACCAATACCCGGTCGTATTTGTAGAGCCCGATGCCGTCGAAGATGTAGCGTCCCAGCCCGCCCAGATTCACGTAGGCCGCGATGGTGGCGGTCGCGACCACCTGCAGGGTCGCGGCGCGCAGGCCGCTCAACAGGATCGGCAGCGAGTTGGGCAGTTCGACGCGCAGCAGGATCTGGGTTTCGGTCATGCCCATCGCCCGCGACGCGTCCACCACGGTCGGATCCACATTCGCCACGCCGGCGTACGCGCCCGCCAGCAGCGGCGGAATCCCGACGGTGAGCAGCGCCAGCAGCGGCGGGATCAGCCCGAGTCCCATGAGCAGCACGAAGAAGGTGAGCAGGCCCAGGGTGGGCAGCGCGCGCATGGCATTGGCGAAGCCGACCACCAGCGCCGAACCCTTGCGGGTGTGCCCGATGATCATGCCGATCGGCACCGCGATCACCACCGACAGCGCCACGGTCAGGAAGCTGTACCAGAGATGCTGCGCGATGCGCATGCCGATCCCGGTGTCGCCGGACCAGTTCGAGCCGGTGGTCAGGTAGTCCCAGGCATCCAGGAAAAGGTTCATGCCGCAGGGCCTTTCGCCTCGGCGGTGCGCAGCCACGGCGTGGCCAGCCGGCCCAGCAGGTACAGCAGCCGGTCGATGACGAGCGCGAGCACCAGCACCACGATGATGCCCGCGATGATCTCGTCGGGATAGTCGCGCTGATAGCCCTGGGTGAACAGTTTGCCGAGCCCGCCGACGCCGATCAGCGCGCCGACGGTGACCGCGGAGATATTGGTGACCGCCACCACGCGCAGGTTCGCGATGAAAACCGGTAGGGCGAGCGGGAATTCGACGGTGAGGGCCCGGCGCAACCGGGTGTATCCGATGGCGTCCGCGGCGTCCAGCACGGTGGCGGGCACCGCGTCCAGGGCGGCCGGGACCGCCACCACCAGCAGCGCCACCGAGTAGATGGTCAGCGCGATCACCACATTCAGCGGATCGATGGTGGAGATGCCGACCAGCGGTGGGATGATGACGAACAGCGCCAGCGACGGAATCGTGTACGCGATACCGGAAATCGTGACCGTGGCCCGCCGCAGCCAGGGCAGCCGGTGGGTGAGCGCGCCCACCGGAATCGCGATGGCCAGGCCGATGAGCAGCGGCAGTAGCGCGAGCACCAGGTGGGTGCGGGTGAAACCCGCTATCTCACCGAAATTGTCGAGGAGGTACCTCACTCGCGGGCTTCTTCCTCGAAGAAGTGCAGGTTGCGCTGGTTGTCCTCGCCGGCGCGCTGGCGGGCCAGCACTTCCAGCACGTCACCGGCGAGCACGCCGCCGCGCACCGCGCCCGAATCATCCACGGCCACCCCGATTCCCGAGGGCGAGGAGACGGCGGCGTCCAGGGCCAGGCGCAGATCGCCGCCGGGCGGGAAGAGTGAACCGCCGGCGGCCATGCTGTCGTGCAGGGGTTTTCCGGCGCGATGGCCTTCGACGCCGGTGACGTCGATCCATCCGAACGGATGCCGGGACTCGTCCACGATCAGCACCCATTGCCCGAGTTCCAGTCGCAGCGAATCGATTTCGCCGGCGGTGGCGGTGGCGATCTGGTGCAGGGGCACCTGATCGGCGGTCCGGAACGACAGCGCCCGGTAACCGCGATCGCGGCCGACGAATCCGGCGACGAAATCGCTGGCGGGCTGGGCCAGTACGTGCTGCGGGGTGTCGTACTGCTGCAACCGCCCGCCCGGCCCGAACACCGCGATGCGTTCCCCGAGCGCCACCGCCTCGTCGATATCGTGGGTGACGAAGACGATGGTCTTGCGCAATTCCGCTTGCAGCCTGAGCATTTCGGTTTGCAATTCGGCCCGCACCACCGGGTCGACGGCGCTGAACGGCTCGTCCATCAGCAGTACGGGCGGGTCGGCGGCCAGCGCTCGCGCCACGCCCACGCGCTGCTGCTGCCCGCCGGACAATTGCGCCGGATACCGTTCCGCCAGACCGCGATCCAGGCCGACCCTGTCCAGCACCTCCAGCGCCGCCCTACGGGCTTCCTTGCGGCGCGCGCCCTTCAGCATCGGCACCGTCGCCACATTGTCGACTACGGTGCGATGCGGCAGCAGGCCCGCGTTCTGGATCACGTATCCGATACCGAGTCGCAGCTTGACCGGATCGACCTTCGAAATATCCTGTCCGGCAACGGTGATCGTCCCGGAGGTCGGGGTGATCATCCGGTTGATCATGCGCATCGAGGTGGTCTTACCGCAGCCGGACGGGCCGACGAACACGGTGAAGGAACCGGATTCGATGCGCAGATCCAGGTGCTCCACCGCGGTGGTGCCGTCCGGATAGGTCTTGGTGACGCCGCTGAACTCGATATCGGACACCGGGTTTCTCCTATCCGATCGGCTTGTCGAGCCCCTGCGCGGCGACCCAGTTCTTGGCGGCGGCGGCCGGTTCGGTCTTGCTGCTGCCCGAGACCGCGGTATTGAGCGAGATGAGCTGCGCGGTGGTGAGTTTCGCCGAGACGGCGTTCAGCACGGTGAGCAGTTTGTCGCTCTTCTTGGCGGTGTTGAACAGCGGCACCACGTTCTGCGCCGGGAAGTTGTGCTTCGGATCCTCCAGCACCACCAGGTTGTTGGCGGCGATGGCGGGGGAGGTGGTGAAGATATCGGCCGCGGTCACCTGGCCTTCGACCAGCGCGCGCACGGTGGCGGGGCCGCCGCCGTCGGCGATCGGCACGAAATTGCCGCTGGAGATGTCCAGGTTGTAGTTCTTCTTCAGGCCCGGCAGGCCGCCCGGGCGTTCCTGGAATTCGGCGGGCGCGGCGAACTTCACCTCGGCCGAATGCGCGGCCAGATCGGCGATGGTCTTCAGGTTCCAGCGGTCCGCGGTGGCGCGGGTGACGACGACGGCGTCGGAATCCTCACCCGGGGCGGGCTTCCCGATGGCGAGCTGATCGCCGAGGGCGGCGGTGAGTGCGGCGTTCACGTCCGCGGCCGAGGCGGCGGTGGCGTTCTTGTCCAGGTATTGCAGCAGGTTGCCGGTGTAATCGGGGACCAGCGCGATGGAGCACTGCCGTAGCGCGGGCACGTAGGCTTCCCGGCTGCCGATGTTCAGCTTGGTATCGATTTTGAAGCCGTTGGCGCGCAACGCTTCCGCGTACACGTTGGCCACGGTCTCGGATTCCGGGAAGTTGGCCGACCCGACCGTGAGCTGGTTGGTGTCGGTGTCGCAGCTGCCTTTCCCGCCGGAGAGCGGATCGGAATCACCGCAGGCCGACAAGGCCATGGCGGCGGCGAGGGCGACCGCGGCGGCGAGTACCTGTGCGACTTTGAGGGCTGGGCGTAGTCCGCTACCGCGGCCACGCTTGCTGAGCAGGGACTTCACTGCTGTCCTTCCGACGTCCCGGGCAGTTCGGGTGGCGGTCGCCGGCCGGTGACTTGATCGAACCGGGGCCGTCCAGGGTGTCCATCTTGCCTGGTCCGGCTCCGCCCCGCTGCCTTCCCCGTGTCCGTTTCGCGGATTTCGTGCGTGCCCCGCTCCGGTTTCCGCGGCTTCGGGAGGGCAAACTATTGCCCGTGCCCTCGTTGCGTACCGCCGTCCTGCTCCTGACCGTGGCCCTGTCCTCCGCGGCCTGCGGCAGCTCCGACACCCGCCCGGTACTCACCATCGGTGCGGGTGATTCCGTGCAATCCGGCCTGCTCGCCGAGATCTACGCCCAGGCCCTGTCCCGCACCGGCGCCCGCACCGCCGTCGACTCCGGCCTGGGCGACCGCAAAGCCCTACTCGCCGCACTCGATTCGAACACCATCGCGGTGACCGCCGACGTCAACGGCGACCTGCTGACCGCCCTGGACTCCTCCGCCCAGGCCCGCAAACCCGACGCCGTCACCTCCGCCCTGTCCGCAGCCCTCCCCGAAGGCCTCACCGTCTCCGACCCCGCCGACGGCACCGACCTGCGCCCCACCCTCGCCATAGCCGCCACCCGCGCCCCCGAATTCCCCACCACCCTGAAGGATCTGGCCCCCCACTGCCCCGACCTCACCGTCGGCATAGCCACCGGCCCCGCCCTCGACCCCATGCGCGCCCCCCTCGCCCCCCAACCCGACGTCCTCACCCCCCTGCGCACCACCTACCACTGCGACCTCCCCCAGCCCATCACCTACCCCACCGACGCCGACCTCCGAAAAGCCCTCCTCACCCACGAAATTCAACTCGCAGTCTTCTCCGGCCCACCCGCCTTCCTCCCCGAAGGCCCCACCGACCTGACCCCCCTCACCGACCCCGACTACGCCTTCCGCACCGCGAACACCCTCGCCCTACTCCGCAAAAACACCCTCTCCACCGATCAACTCCGCAAGTTGAACTACGTCTCCGGCGAACTCACCACCACCGAACTCGCCGACATGATCCACCAAATCCGAGACAACCACGCCCTCCCCTCCTCGGTAGCCCGCACCTGGCTCGACGCCCACGCCCTCTGATCGCTCCCGGCTCGCGTCAAGTTGTTGTATCGCAGTGCTTTTCGATGAATCGGCGGGGGCGCTGCGGGTATGGTGTCGATAACGCTCCGGGGGCGCCGATCGCTGCGGGGCGGCGTGCAGGGGAGGGAACGTGTCCAATCTGGACGAACGAATCGGCGATGCCGTCGAATGGTTCCAGCGCAGCCAGCTGCCGGACGGCCGGGGCGGAGCCGGGTGGGGCTGGGTCTCGGATGTGCCGCCCAATCCACAGAATACGGCCGAGGTGGTGTGCGCGCTGGCCCGGGCGGGGCGCGCTATCCCGCGGGTGGACGAGGTTTCCGCGCTGGTGCGGCAGCCGGTCATTCAACGGGACGAACGCGGCGAGTGGGCTTTCCGGACCCCGATCGACCTGTCCTGGCGGCTGCGCGCGCTGCACTGTCTAGGCGCGCCGGAGACGGATGCGGATGTCGTCGCGGGCCGGGACGCACTGATCGCCGAGGCCGATGCCGGCACCGGCGGGTGGCGGCTGTCGGATCGCGTGGGACCGGTATCGATCACCTCGACCGCCAATGCGATTCAGGCCCTGGCGCCGCTCGCGGCGTCCGACGAGAACGTGGCGCGAACGGTGCTGCGCGGCACCGGATTCCTGGTCGAGTCGATGCTCGATCAGGATCCGCGAGTGCAGCCGCTGTACGCGAGTGCGCATGTCGCGACCGCTCTCGCCCGGCCGGAGATCGCGGCGGTGGGCGGCCGCCGGGTCGAGCGGGCGCGGGATCTGGCGGTGCAACGGCTGCTCGCGGGTCTCGGCAACGGGGATCCGCAGATCGAGGAGGAACCCTTCCGCCGTGGCGATTTCGCCGATACCTGGCGGCACCTGGCGCTGCATCTGACCGTCGGGGCGCTGCTGACGGCGGAACCGAAGACGATCTTCGATCCGGTGGTGCGGAACGCCCTGACACAGCTGCTGGACCTGCAGGAAACCGGTCCGCTGCGGACGCACCGGGGTGGATTCCGGACCTCGCCCGAAGGCTTCGTCACCTCCTTCGCCACCACCCAGGCGCTGGAGGCGATGCTCGGCGCCCGTCAGGTGGTGAACGAGAACGTCAATCCGGCACGGATTTTCGACATGATCTGCCAGGAACAGGGCAGGCATCACGCCGACGCGCAGCGGGTGGTTTCCCTGCGCGGGCGCGCGGTCGTGATGAACAGCCTGGCCGGCGCGGCATCGTTCGGGCTGGGCGGGGCGGCCGGATTGACCATCGCCATGCTGGCCGTCGGTTTCGGCGACGAGCTGGGCAAGATCGGCAGCCGGGCCCTGGTGGTCTGGGGCATGCTGTTTCTCGCCCTGGGCACGCTGGCCGCGGTGACGACGAGATTCCCGGCCGCGTCGAAGCGGGGCATCGCCGCGGCCGTCTTCGCGGGCTACACCGCGCTGGCGCTGCCGATCGTGTCGTTCCTGCTGGCGTGACCGGCTACCGGTCCATCGGGTTGCTGCTGGCGGGCACCAGCCTGTGGGGGATATCGAGCGCCCTCATCGCCGCGGTGGCGCGCACCGGGTTCACCTCGGCGGCGCTGGTGGCGGTGGGGGGTGCGACAGCCGTACTCGGTGTGGCGGTGCTGCGGGGTGACCGGCCCTGGCGGATCTTCCGTGACGACTGGTCGCTGTACCTGCGCTTGGGCGTGCTGGAAGCGGTCAATCTCGCGCTCTACACGGCCGCGTTGCGCATCGGCCCATTGCCGATGATGGTGGCCCTGCATCTGTCCGCGCCGGTGCTGCTCATCGTCGCCCGGCTGGTGACCCGGCGACGGTCCTTCGGTCTTGCTGTCGCAGTGGAGCTTTCGCTGGTGGCGCTGGCGATTCTGCTGGTGTCGGGCCGGCATCCGGGCACGCTGTCGAGCACCGGCGTGCTGCTGGGCTGCGCGCTGTCCCTGTGCAGCGCAGCGTGTGTCGCGGCTTTGATCACCGTGGTGGCGGGCGCGTCGCGGGGTCGCGCTTCGGTGGCCTCGGCCGGACTGCAATTGGCGACCGCTGCGGTTCTCGGTCTGCCGTTGCTGCTCATCGCACCACCCGAAGGGCCCGCGAGCCTGGCGCTGATCGCCGTCGGCGCAGGCTTTCTGGGCCCCGGTTTCGTCTGCTACTGGTGGGCGCTGCGTACCGTCGACGCGCCGACCGCGGGCATCGTCGGATTGAACGAGGCGGTCAGCGCGTCGATCGTGGGCGCGGCGGTGACCGGAAGTCAGCTCACCCCGGCCGTACTCGGGGCGGGGGCGCTGGTGCTGCTGGCTATCGGGCTGGAAGTTCGATCGACTCCGAACTCTGATGAGCCGCCGCGACGAACCGCGCACACGACTTCGGATCCTTATCGCCGTTGACGGTCTCGACCCCGCTGTTCGCATCGACGGCGAACGGCCGCACCGCGGCGATGGCATCGGCGACATTGCCGGCGTTCAGGCCGCCCGCCAGGATCACCGGTCGGCCGAGTTCGGCGAGCGCCCGCACGATGGCGGCACTGATGGACCAGTCGTGCGTCTTGCCGGTGCCGCCGAGCCGGCTGGCGGTCCGGGAATCCAGCAGTACCGCATGGCAATCCGCGGCGGCCGCCCGCGCGGATTCGATCGCATCCGATCCGGTGACGTGTACCGCCTTGACGATCGTCCGCCCCCCGGCCGACTCCCGGACGCGGCGCACGGTTTCGGGGGTGACGAGGCCGTGCACCTGAATGGTGTCGGCATTGATCCGGGCGGCCAGGCTCGTAATGGCCTCGGCGTCTTCCAGATGCGTCACGAGCACCCGGTTGACGAATGGCGGCACCAGCGCCGAAAGCTGCTGCGCGACCGACTCGTCCAGCGCGTCCTCACTGAAATGCGTTACCCCGCAGATGAATCCGACCGCATCGGCGCCCGCCGCCACCGCGATGCGCAGATCGGACTCGGAGCGGATTCCACAGATCTTCGCGCGCATCGTCACGCATCCATCCTAGTCGGGCGCGACCGCGCGGCACCCGCGATCAGGGGCGCAGGGCGGTGGCCAGGAGGGGGTTCAGGGTCAGGGCGGTTAGGGAGTCTACGAGCATGTCGATGAGGGTTTCCCGGGTGATGGGGGCTTCGCGGAGCCAGGTGAGGGTGGTTTCTTCTACGAAGGCGATCCAGCCTCGGACGGCGAGGGTGAGGCGGGGGAGGTCGGTGTCGTCGGCGGGGATGGGGGATTCGGTGAGGATGCGGTCGACCTGGGCGTTGCGGTGGGCGTCGACCATGGCGGTGAGTTCGGGGCTGGCGCTGGCGGGGCCGCGCAGGAGGGCCAGGTAGGAGGTGCGGTTCTCGGTTACGTAGTCGACGTAGCGTTCGATGGAGTCGCGGAGTTTGGCGTAGAGGTCCAGGTCGGGGTCGGGGGCGGTGCGTTCCAGGAGTTCGGCGTTGGCGTGCTGGATGATCGCCAGGTGGAAGTCCTGTTTGGTGGGGAAGTAGTGGAAGAGCAGGCCGCGGGAGATGCCGGCCTGATCCGCTATCTCGGTGATGGACACGTCTTCCAGGGAACGGCCCCGGAGCATTTCCACGCCCAGGGCGATGAGCTGGCGGCGGCGTTCCTCGGGGCTCAAGCGGGTGCGTTTGGTCCCGGTGTCGGCGCTGGTGGTGCTGCGTTCCTTGCTCACGTGGCCTATCCTACTGAACGCGAGTCAATACTGTTGACTCCTACTCAATAAGCACCTAGGGTTAGGTACATGAGTCGCAAGGTTACAGACAAAGCTGTCGGCAACCGGGAAGCCCGGCATGCGCACGTGATCATCGTCGGCAGCGGATTCTCCGGGCTGGGGCTCGCCATCCGGCTGAGTCAGCAGGGGCGTGATGACTTCCTGGTGCTCGAGCGCGGCAACGATGTCGGCGGCACCTGGCGGGACAACACCTACCCGGGCGCGGCCTGCGATGTGCCGTCGCAGCTGTACTCGTATTCCTTCGCGCTCAATCCGGAGTGGTCGCGCTCGTTCTCCAAGCAGCCGGAGATCCAGCGCTACATCCAGGGCGTCGCCGACAAGTACGGCGTGCGCGACAAGCACATCTTCGACTGCGAGATGACCGGCGCGCAGTGGAACGACGCCGCGGCGCGCTGGGAGATCCAGACCTCGCAGGGCCCGTTCACCGCCGATATCGTGGTCTCGGCCATCGGCGCGCTGTGTGAGCCGAACCTGCCGGATATCAAGGGCATCAACGACTTCCAGGGCGAGATCTTCCACTCCGCCCGCTGGAACCACGACTCGCGGCTGGACGGCAAGCGCGTGGCCGTCATCGGCACCGGCGCCTCCGCCATCCAGATCGTCCCGGCCATCGCGGGCAAGGTCGCGCACCTGGACGTCTACCAGCGCACCGCGCCGTGGCTGCTGCCGCGCATGGACCGCCCCTACCTGGCCCCGGAACGCTTCGCGTTCAAGCACATCCCGGGCGTGCAGGCGCTGTCGCGCGCCGCCATCTACGCCGCCCGCGAGACCCAGGTGGTGGGCCTGGCCAAGTTCCCGCCCGCCATGCGCATCTTCGAAACCATCGCCCGGGCAAAGATTTTCGCCGAGGTGCGGGATCCGGAACTGCGCAAGAAGGTCACCCCGGACTTCCGGATCGGCTGCAAGCGCATGCTGATCTCCAACGAGTACTACCCGGCGCTGGGCCGCGACAATGTCGAGCTGGTGACCGACGGCATCCAGGAGATCAAGGCCGGCTCCATCGTCACCAAGGACGGCACCGAGCGCGAGATCGACGCCATCATCGTCGCGACCGGCTTCCACGTCACGGATTCGCCTGCCTACGAGACGGTTTCGGGCAAGGACGGCCGCACCCTCGCCGAGGTCTTCGACGCCATCGGCCAGCAGGGCTACAAGGGCTCGGCCATCCACAACTACCCGAACCTGTTCTTCATGCTCGGCCCGAACGTCGGCCTGGGCCACACCTCGATGGTGTACATGATCGAATCGCAGATCAACTACATCGCCGACGCCGTCGCGCAGTTCGACAAGCTGAAGCTGCGCACCGTCGAGGTCCGCAAGGACGTGCAGGACGAGTACAACGCCGAACTCCAGCGCAAGCTCGAGGGCGCGGTGTGGAGCACCGGCGGCTGCGCCTCCTGGTACCTCGACAAGCACGGCAACAACACCACGCTGTGGCCGGACTTCACCTTCCGATTCCGTAGCCTGCTGGAGAAGTTCGACGTGGCGGCGTACGAGACCACCTCCGCCGCGCCCGTCGCGCAAGCCGTCTAAGCCATCCTCGACAACCGAAAGTGGTAACCGTGAGCAACGATGCTTACTTCCAGGGCAAGGTCTGTGTCATCACCGGCGCGGGTTCCGGCATCGGCCGGGCGCTGGCGGAGAACCTGGCCAAGCGCGGCGCGGATCTCGCGCTCTCCGATATCGACACCGAGGGTCTCGCCGAGACCGTGCGCCGCTGCGAGAAGTACGGCGTGCGGATCAAGTCCGATCGCCTGAACGTGGCCGAGCGCGAGGCCGTGCTGGTCTACGCCGACGAGGTCAAGAAGCATTTTGGCAAGGTCAACCAGATCTACAACAATGCCGGTATCGCCCACCACGGCGACGTGCTGAACACCTCGTTCAAGGACATCGACCGGATCATGGACGTCGACTTCTACGGAGTTGTCAACGGCACCAAGGCTTTCCTGCCGTACCTGATCGAATCCGGTTCGGGCCACGTGGTGAACGTGTCCAGCCTCTTCGGCCTGATCGCGGTCCCCGGCCAGAGCGCCTACAACGCCGCCAAGTTCGCGGTGCGCGGCTTCACCGAGGCGCTGCGCCAGGAAATGCTGATGAACGGCAGTCCGGTCCAGGTCACCTGCGTGCACCCGGGCGGCATCAAGACCGCGGTGGCGCGCAATGCCACCGTCGCCGAGGGCCTGGATCAGAAGAACCTGGCCGCGCTGTTCGACAAGCAGCTGGCCCTGCACACCCCCGAAATGGCCGCCCAGGTCATCACCGAAGGCGTCCGCAAGGGACACGGCCGGGTGCTGATCGGCTGGGAGGCCAAGGCTCTCGACCTCTTCGTGCGCACCACCGCCTCGTACTATCAGCGGATTTCGGCTGTGGTGCAGAAGCGCTTCCTGCCGTAGGAATTTGGATATGCCAGAACTGAATCTGCCACTGCCCCTTGCTCGTACGTTGCTGAACCCGGTCTTCCGGGTGATGCTGCACCATCGGCTGCCGTTCCCGGTGCAGCGGGCGCTGATGAACGCGGGCGCACCGCTGCAGGGCGCGCCCCGGGGCATCCATGTGGAGAAGGTCCGCCTGGGCGGCCGTCCCGCCGAGAAGGTGACGGTGGGCCCGGTCTCGGACGCGGCCACCGTGCTGTACCTGCACGGCGGCGGTTACGCGGTCGGCTCGCCGGCCACCCATCGCGGGCTGGCGGGGCTGCTGGCGCGCGAAACCGGTTGTGCGGTGCAGGTTCTGGACTATCGCCTGGCCCCGGAGCATCCGTACCCGGCGGCTCTCGACGATGCCGAGGCGGCGTTCCTGGAACTGGTCTCCTTCGGTTTCAAGCCGGAACGCATTGCGGTGGCCGGTGATTCGGCCGGCGGCGGGCTGTCGCTGGCGCTGGCCGAGCGGCTGCGCGACCGGCACGGTTTCGTCCCGGCCGCGCTGGGCCTGATCGCCCCGTGGACCGATCCGAACGAAATCCCGGACCGCCAGCGCGATCTGGTCATCAACAAGCCGTGGTCGCGCGCCTGCGCAGCCGCCTACCTGGGCGACGGCGACGGCAACGACACCGGTTACGCGCCGCTGCTCGCCGACCTGGCCGGACTGCCCGCCACCTACGTGCAGGCCGATGTCGACGAGCTGCTGCACGGTCAGGCCGTCCGCCTGGCCGCCAAGCTGGAAGCGGCGGGTGTTCCGGTGCAGTTCACCGAGACCCGCGGCCTCTGGCATGTGGCCCAGTTGCAGGCGTTCCTGGTGGCCCCCGCCGCCGCGGTCACGCGTGAACTGGGGGAGTTCCTACGGCAAGCCTTGCGACCTGCGCAAACCCGGTCCGTAGGATAGTGACGAAACACAGGTGACGGCCGTCGGATCGGGTGTTGTACCACCTGATCCGGCGGTCCGTGGGGCGTTGCCGGTAACCGTGGCGTAAATTACCCGCCAGTATCAACTTTGTGGAAGGGCAGCGATGCGAGAGTTCGAAGTCCCGGCTACCTACACCATCCCGGAAAACGCCAATATGTCCGATGGCGCCTACCGGCATGCGGAGAAGACGCCCGACCTGGTCGTTTTCAATACTCCGAATGGCAAGGGCGGCTGGAACGACGTCACGGCGACCGAGTTCGCGAAGACCGTGACCGGTGTGGCCAAGGGCCTCGTCGCCTCCGGGATCGAGCTCGGTGACCGCGTCGCCATCATGGCCGCCACCTCCTACGAGTGGGTCGTGCTGGACTTCGCCATCTGGGCGGCCGGCGGTTGCACCGTCGCCATCTACGACTCCTCCTCGGCAGAGCAGGCGCGCTGGATCCTCGAGGACTCCGCCACCAAGCTCACCGTGGTGCAGAACGACAAGCACCGGGCCACCATCGCCGAGATCGAGGGCGGGCTGGGCGAGCTGGCCGAGGTGCTGCAGATCGACCAGGGCGCCATCGCGACCCTGACCGAACGCGGTGCGGGCCTTGATGATTCGGTCGTGCACGAGCGCCGCGGCCAGGTGAAGGCCGCCTCCCCGGCCACCCTGATCTACACCTCCGGCACCACCGGGCGGCCCAAGGGCGTCATGCTCTCGCACGCCAACCTGTACGCCGAATCGGCCGCCGACCGCAGCGCCATGAGCGAATTCCTGCGGCCCGGCCGCAAGTCGCTGCTGTTCCTGCCGCTGGCGCACGTGTTCGCGCGCGCCGTCGCGCTGGCCGCCTTCGACGCCGGCGTCACCGTCGCGCACACCGCCGACTGGTCCACGCTGGTCGAGCAGTTCGGGCAGTACAAGCCGAACTTCATCCTGTCGGTGCCGCGCGTGTTCGAGAAGGTGTTCAACGGCGCGAAGCAGAAGGCGCACGACGGCGGCAAGGGCAAGATCTTCGACTACGCCACCGAGGTGGCCATCGAATACAGCCAGGCGTTGCAGACCGGCAATGTCGGCCTGGTGCTCAAGCTCAAGCACACCGTCTTCGACAAGCTGGTGTTCAGCAAGCTGCGCGAGGCCATGGGCGGGCAGTGCGAGTCGGCCGTCTCCGGCGGCGGACCCCTGGGCGCGCGCCTGGGCCACTACTTCCGCGGCGCGGGCGTCACCATCTACGAGGGTTACGGCCTGACCGAGTCCACCGCGGCGGTCAGCGTCAACACCCCCAAGCACATCAAGGTCGGCTCGGTCGGCCGCCCGCTGCCGGGGCACGGCGCCAAGGTCGCCGAAGACGGCGAACTGCTGATCAAGGGCCCGGTGGTGTTCGCCGGTTACTGGAAGAACCCGGAGGCCACCGCCGACGCGTTCGACGGCGACGGCTGGTTCAAGACCGGTGACCTGGGCGCCATCGACGAGCAGGGTTTCATTTCGATCACCGGGCGCAAGAAGGAAATCCTGGTGACCGCGGGCGGCAAGAACGTCTCGCCGGCCATGCTCGAGGATTCGCTGCGGCAGCACCCGCTGATCAGCCAGGTCATGGTGGTCGGCGACGGGCAGCCGTTCATCGGCGCGCTCATCACCCTCGATCCGGAGGCGCTGCCGGGCTGGAAGGAACGCAACAATATTCCGGCCGAGACCAGCATCGAGCATCTGATCGAGAACCCGGCGCTGGTCGCGGAGATCAACGAGGCGGTGGCGAACACCAACAAGCTGGTGTCGCATGCCGAGGCGATCAAGAAGATTCGCATTCTGCCGGTGGATTGGACGCAGGAGGGTGGGGAGCTCACCCCGAAGATGTCGCTGAAGCGCAATGTGGTGATGAAGCAGTACGCCGCTGACGTGGACGCGATCTACAACAACTCCTAGTTGTAGGGGGAGGGTTTCGGGGCAAGCCCCCGGGCCCCCGGGAACTGGAAGAGGCGCTGCCGGTTGTGCACCGGCAGCGCCTTTTTCGTGCGTTCGGCGGGGATTTCCCGGGGGCCGATGAATTTGCGGTGGGCGTACCGTCGTAGCTGGTGAGTGGGCCGCGGGCCCGCTCCAGAGGCCGACGACTCGAGGAGCAACACCATGCCGACTGCCAACCCGTACCTGATCTTCAATGGCAATTGCGAGGAGGCGTTCGTCTTCTATGCGTCCGTGCTGGGCGGGGATCTGCGGATCACCCGGTTCAGCGATATGGAGGGCGCGGGGGAGATGCCGCCGGAGTTCGGTTCGCGGGTCGCGAACGTGGCTTTGCCGTTGAGCGAGACGAATCTTCTCTATGGCTCTGATTGCCCGCCCGGACAGGACATCGACAACACGCGTGCCGGGTTCACCGTTTCGCTGGAGGTCGAATCCGCCGAAGAGGCCGAGCGGCTGTTCAATGAGTTCGCTGCCGGCGGTGAGGTGACGATGCCGTATGGACCGACCGAGTGGGCCGAGGCTTTCGCCATGGTCAACGACAAGTACTCGGTGCCGTGGATGATCAACTTCACCGGCTCGAAGGGTTAGACGACTCTCGTGACTCTCAGGGGCAAGCCCCTGAAACCCCATTCAGTGCCGGGGTCGGCGTCACCGTAACGTCATCATTCGCGCCCGCTCACGGGTCCGTTCCAGCAGTAGGGTCGGATTCGTGACCGGGCGCGAACTTCGTATTGCGAGTGGTGTGGCCGCCGGGGTGGTGATCCTCGGCGTGGCCGAAGTGGCCGCGGTGTGGATCAGCGCCGACAGCACGCCGTTGCAGGCGGTCGGGGCGACGATCGTCGACCACACGCCGGATGGCTTGCGCGAGTGGGTGATCGACCGCTTCGGCACCAACGACAAGCTGGTGCTGTTCGTGCTCATGGGCTTGGTCGCGCTGGTCGTGGCGGGCGTCGCGGGGCTGGCGGAACGGGTGTCGCGGCCGGTCGGGTCGGCGATCTTCGCGGTCTTCGGCGTGTGCGCCGCCGTGGCCGCGGTGGCCCGGCCGCATGCCGCGTGGACCTGGGCGCTGCCGTCGATTCTCGGCGTAGTCGTGGGAATCACGGTGCTGCGCAGCCTGATTCGGCGGATAGGGGAGTTCGAGACCGTCACCGAATCCGACGATGTGGCGATCGAGCGGCGACAGGTGCTGCGCGGGCTCGCCACCGCCGCCGCGCTGGGCGTCGGTGCGGGCGTGCTCGGCCGGGTGATCGGGGTGCGGTCACGGGATGTGTCGGGGGAGCGGGCCGATGTGCAATTGCCGGAGCCGAGCGGCCCGGCCGTGGCGGTGGATCCGGGCGCGGACCTGAAGATTCCGGGCCTCGCGTCCTATGTCACGCCGAACTCTGACTTCTACCGCATCGACACCGCGCTGACCGTCCCGCAGGTCAGCAAGGCCGATTGGTCGCTGCGCATTCACGGCATGGTGGATCGCGAAATCCGTTTGAGCTACGCCGATCTCGCCTCCCGCACCCCGGTGGAGCGCCTCGTCACCCTGACCTGCGTCTCGAATCCGGTCGGCGGCGATCTGATCGGCAACGCCATGTGGCTCGGCTATCCGCTGAAAGACCTGCTCGCCGAAGCTGGTCCGCATCCCGACGCCGATATGGCGCTGTCCCGCAGCATCGACGGCTTCACCGCGGGCAGCCCGCTGTCGGTGCTCATCGACGGCCGCGACGCCATCCTGGCCGTGGGCATGAACGGCGAACCGCTCCCCACCGCGCACGGCTATCCGGCGCGCCTGGTGGTCCCGGGCCTGTACGGATATGTATCGGCGACCAAGTGGGTCACCGAAATCGAGATCACCAGATTCGATCGCGCCCAAGCGTATTGGACCAAACGCGGCTGGTCGGAGTACGGCCCGATCAAGACCGGGACGCGCATCGACACACCCGCGGGTCACGGCACCCTGAGCGCCGGCATGGTCACCTTGGCGGGCGTGGCCTGGGCGCAGCATCGCGGCATCAAGGGCGTCGAGGTGCGCATCGATCAGGGCCAATGGCAGCCCGCGCGCCTGGCCACCGAACCGTCGGTGGACACCTGGCGGCAGTGGGCCTTCGACTGGGACGCCACGCCGGGCCTGCACACCGTCTGGGCACGGTCCACCGACGGCAACGGCGAAACCCAGACCGACAAGCGCCAGGACGTGGTGCCCGACGGTGCGACGGGGTATCCGTCCATCACCGTCCGCATCGCCTGACACGCCGACCGCGCGGTTTCCGGAGTGGCGAAAATGCCGAACGGCCGTTTCGTATGGATGCGCGGTCTACGATCGGCGCGGCAGTCGTCCCACTGATAGGGAGCGTGCATGGCCGGAGTGCTGGATTGGGCGCGGGCGGAGAATCTACAGCCCGAACCGGTGACCCTCGACGTCTGGAAGAAATTGCCGCGCGACTTCTGCCGATTGGTCGAAGTGGTGAACGGTGACGTGGTGCGTGCGGAAGCGCCGCCGCAGCCGCATCGCAATGCGGCCAGACGCATCGCCTCCATGCTCGAGGCCGCCGCCGAAACCCATATGAGCCGGTACAACGACGGCTGGCTGTGGGTGGGGCTGGATCCCGACATCATGCTGTGGGAATGGCCGCGAGTCACGTTGCGGCGGCCCGATATCGCCCTGTTCACCTGTTCGCCCTCGGATGTCGGGCCGCTGCCCGCGTCCCGGGTGAAGGTGGCGATCGAGGTGGTGTCGCCGGTGACCGAGCGGGTCGACACCGCGGACAAGCAGGCGGAGTACGCCCTCGCCGGGATTCCCTGGTACTGGCTGGTCTATATGGATCGAGATCGGGTGAGCGCCATCCAGACTCACGTGCTGGTGCTCGGGCACTATCGCCCGCACAAGCGCCTGACCCCGATCAGCGGCGAGACCACCATCGATATGCCCATCGAGATCCGCCTGGACTGGACCCGGCTGATCGGGCTCGTCTACTGACACGGCACAGGCCCCCGCCGAGACGGGGGCCTGTGCATCACGCCGCGGCGCAAGGTCAGTGCCCGGCGTCGGCCTTCTGCAGCGCCGGCGCGCCCTTGTCGGACTTGTCGAAGCCGATGAACAGCGCGGACGCCACCACGCCGATCAACAGGATCGCGGCCGGCAGGTACATGGTCTGGCTCAGCGCGGTGCTGAGCTTCTCCAGCACCTTGGCCTTGACTTCCGGCGGCAGGTGGCTCAACCCGCCACTGCCCGCGGCGCCCTCGCCGACCGGACCGCTGGGCAGTTGCTGCGCGGCGATCCGCGCCGACAGCAGCGCGGCGACCGCGGCCGAACCCAGCACCGAACCCACCTGGCGGGTGGTGTTGTACACGCCCGCACCCGCGCCCGCCTGCTGAATCGGCAGGTTGTGGGTGGCGATGGAGGCCAGCGGCGCCCAGATGCAGGCGTTGGCGATACCGGCGATACCGCCCAGCACCAGGTACACCGGAATCGAGGAATCCGGCTCCATGAGCACCGCGAACCCGAAGATGGTGGCCGCGAAGGTCAGGAAGCCCGCGGTCGGCAGCACCCGCGGCGGCATCTTGTCCGACAGTTTGCCGATGATCGGCGCGAACACGCCGGTCAGAATGGCCATCGGGGCCAGTACCAGCGCCGACTTGGTCGGCGACATGTCCCGCACCTGCTGCAGGTAGAAGTAGAACGGCACGAAGGTCGCCGTCACCGCCGCGCCCATGGCCGCGATGGCCAGGCTGGACAGCGCGAAATTGCGATCCTTGAACAGCCCCAGCGGGACCAGCGGCTCACCGGTATTGCGGGACTGGTTGTAGACGAACAGCGCCAGCACCACCAGGCCGGCGGCGATCATGCCCCAGATGACGCCGTCCCAATCCCGGGTATTGCCTTCCTGAATGCCGAAGACCAGCAGGAACATGCCGACCGCGGAGAGCGCGACGCCGACCAGATCGAACTTGTGCTCATGGGTTTCCAGCGACGGCACCAGCCACACCGCGAGACCGAAGGCGATGATGCCGACGGGCACGTTGATGTAGAAGATCCACTCCCAGCCCTTCCAATCCACCAGTGCGCCACCGAGAATCGGGCCGACCAGGGTGGCCAGGCCGGCCACGCCGCCCCACAGGCCCATGGCCGCGCCGCGCTTGTCCGGCGGGAAGGTGCGGGTGATGACGGCCATGGTCTGCGGGGTCATCAGGGCCGCGCCCAGACCCTGCACCGCGCGGGCCGCGATCAGCATCTCGATGGAGCCGGACAGCGCGCACCACAGCGAGGCGGCGGTGAACACGGTCAGGCCGAGCAGGTAGATGTTCTTGGGGCCGTAGCGATCTCCGAGCCGGCCGGTCACCAGCAGCGGCACCGCGTAGGTGAGCAGGTAGGCGCTGGTCACCCAGATGACCTTGTTGAAATCGGCGTCGAAGGCTTCCATGATCGCCGGATTGGCCACCGCGACGATGGTCATATCCAGCAGGATCATGAAGAACCCGACGACCAGCGCGTATAGCGCCAGCCACGGATTGCGTTGTGTGGTCATGGATTACGTTCCTGTCCCGAATGGGCGGTCGCGAGGCGCGGGGCCGCCGATGGCATGAAGTAGTCGGAATGGCATGGGGCGGAAGGGTTTATCGGGCACCGCCTCTCCGGACGGACTCCAGGTCCTCCGGGGTGAGGCAGGCGGCCCAGTCGTGGCCCAGCGGGGTGACGGGGCCGGTGGTGCGTTCGCCGGTGGCGGGATCGAAGTCCTCCCACTCCAGCGCGCCGCTGTCCAGATCGGCGATGAAGGCGCGCAGCCATTCGGCCTCGGTGGCGGTGAGCGCGGCCACGTAGTCGATGACCGCCCAGAAGCGGCGCGGCACGGCCCGGGACCGGGCCCATTCCCGCAGCGCGTCGTACTCCGCGAGCCGGCCTTCGATCCAGGTGATGCGTTCACGCAGCAGCGTGGTCACCTCGCCCACCGGCAAATTGTGCGCTTCGGCCAGAGCGACCGGGAAGATCGGGTACTCCTGCACCGGCCGGCGCAGGATGTCGGCGATCCGGTCGCGCAGTGCCGCCGTGCCCGTGCCGGTGATCCGGTAGGTGGTGCGTTCCGGCCGGTTACCGGCCCGATCGGTGCCCTCCGCGACCACCAGTTCCTGCTCGGCCAGGCGCGCCACGGTGTGGTAGAGCGAGCCGGGTTTGATCTTCACCAGCTCGTCCTCGTGCCGGTTCATCAGCAGTTGATACATCTCGTAGGGATGCATCGGGTTCTCCTCCAGCAGCGCGAGCACCGAGATCGCCAAAGGCGTCAATACCGGCCCCGCCTGCTTCCCGCTCACGGCATCCTCCACTCTTCCGTGCCAAATATTCCACGTGGAATATACGACGCGGAACATGCGCGCACAACCCTCCTTGTTTGTAGGCTGCTCACGGATTCGCTGGATGAACGGGAGTGGGCCGTGACGGAACTGGTCAAAGGACAGAACACGGCGATCAGCGCGGGGGAGGTGCTGGTGACCGTGCGTTCGGCGGCGGAGGTGGATGTTTCGGCGCTCCTGGTCACCGCGGACGGGAAGGTGCGCTCCGACGCCGACTTCATCTTCTTCAATCAGGCGAGCGGGCCGGGGGTGCGGTTGGAGCCGGGAACGCCTGGAGCGCTGCGGGTTTCGTTCGCGGGCGTGCCCGCGGAGATCGCTCAGGTGCGGGTGGTGCTGACGTTGTCCGATCCCGCCGCCACGTTCGGAGCGTTCGCGCCGCCTCGGTTGCTGGTGCGGGATGCTTCGGAGAATCCCTTGTGCGAGTACGTGATCGATGGGCTGTCCAGTGAATCCGTGGTGATCGGGCTGGAACTGTATCGGCGCGGGGCGGATTGGAAGTTGCGCGCGGTCGGGCAGGGTTATGCCGGCGGATTCGCCGCGCTCGTCACCGATCACGGCGTGAGCGTGGACGACGAACCGGCGGCCGAACCCGGAGTGCGGACCGTCCCGGGCGAGGAGAAGCTGTCGCTCGACAAGCGCGAACGGCTCGATCTGCGCAAGCGGGAAGTCGTGAAAGTGCTGCTCACCAAGGGTGCGGGCGAGGTGCGCGCCCGCGTCGTGCTGGTCATCGACAAGACCGGCAGCATGTCCAGGCTCTATCACGAGAAGGTGGTGCACCGCGTGGTGCAGCGCATGATTCCGGTGGCCATCCAGCTCGACGACGACGGGAAGCTCGAGCCCTATCTGTACGCCATCGGGTACACCCGGCTGCCCGATGTCACGGTGGCGACGGTGGACGAATGGGCGGAAACCTACCTGCACCTGTCCGGCACGCACGGCGGCATCGATTACACCCCGCTGGGCAACAGCAATCGGGAAGAGCCGATCATGCAGGAGATCATCTCGACGCTGCGGCCGGGTGGCCCGCCCACCCTGGTGCTGTTCTTCACCGACGGCGGCTTCCGCAAGAAACGCGAAATCGCCGCGCTCATGCGGGAAGCGGCCGCGCTGCCCGCCTTCTGGCAGTTCGTCGGGCTCGGCGAAGCCAACTACGGGCTGTTGCGCAGCATGGATGAAATGGACGGTCGTGTGGTCGACAATGCCGGGTTCTTCGCGGTCGACGATATCGACCGGCTCACCGATGCCGATCTCTACTCGCGCCTGCTCGGCGAATTTCCCGACTGGCTGCGGGCGGCGCGGTCAGCGGGCGTGCTCCAGTAGTTTCCGCCCGTGAGCCACCAGTTCGGTGTGTGAGTCCCAGCGCTCTTCGATCCACGCGGAATCATTGTGGGCACTGTCGATTCCGGCGCTCTGATAGCCGCTCAGTTCGAAGTCCAGCTGGACTCGCAGCCGGTGCGTGTCCGGATCGCCGGCGGGCGCCGCGGCCAATTCCGCTGCCGCCGTGCGTACTCGCTGCTCGGTCCAGCGCAGGCCGCGCCGATGTGCGTGCCGGTCGACGACATTCAGCGCCACGGCGGCCACCGCCACACCGATCAGAGTCTCCAGGAAGCGATCCCGCATGATGGGTCCCGCCGAGCCGCTCAAAGTTCCCGCCCCGCCCGCGAACATAGCGGTCGGCGTCAGGAAGGTCACCGCGAGCGCGTAATTCCCCGCGATGAACAAGTCGATGGCGAACATCAGCACCGTCAGCATGACCACCAGCACATAGCCCGACGGACGCAACTGCCACAACCCGGCGAACAGCACCAACCCCGCGATCGTCCCCGCGATACGGTGAATCGCCTTGGCGTGCCCGCGCACCCGGTCGGGACCCGCGCCCAGAATGACCAGCGCCGAGATCACCGCCCAATGCGGCCGCAACGACCCCGCCGCCACCCCGATCCCACCCGCGACCCCACAGGCCACCAGCACCCGCGCGGTCGTCGTCCAGGTATGCGAATGCGGAGAAGCCGCCCGCCGCAACCGATATCCCACACTCGGCACCGCCGGCTTCGCCCAACCGGCCCCACGCCATCGATCCACGGCAATGCTCACGCCCGTCACCAGCAAGGCCGAAACCCACCCCAGCGCGGCGTATCCCGCGATGACCGCGACCGGCACCCCGCTCTCGGCCGCCACCATCGCCGCCGACCCGGTCAATGCGAAGAACAATCCCCCGGGCGGCCCGGCCCGCAATCCAGTGAGCAACGCGACCGCCATCGTGGCGACCACGGTAATGAATACGGCGGTGACCACCGCCGCCCCACCGAACCCGATGACCGCCCGCCCCACCCCCGCACCCACCAAGGCCGCAGCCAGCAATGCCGCACCCGCCACGAACACGAACGTCCCCCGAGTCCGAATGGGCCGCCCATCCCCATACATGATCGCGAACGCACCAAGTGTGACGAACAACGCCTCCTGCGAATGCCCCATCCCCACCACAACCGCCGCCGGCACCCCGAACGCCACCCCCGACCGAACCCCCGCCCCCACCCTGCTACGCACCGACGGCACCGCGAACAGCAACGACCGCACCCGCGCCACCTCCGGCAGCGCCCCGTCCAGCTCCGATCCCGAGGTCATACCTCATATAAACACGTAAGCCCCGCTAACTATTCGCGGGCCGGTAGCTCAGGGGTTCGTACCGGTCCCGCTGACATCGGTGATGAGCCACTGCGCACCCCGATCGACGGTCACGATGTAGTAGACCGTGCTCCGATTCGGCTGCGAACTCTGCGCATTGCTGGTGTTGATATCCAGAAACACATCCACCGTGAACACCCCATCGGCTGCCTTCACGACCTTCGAGGTCACCAACGTCGGAGTCGAAACCCATTGCAACGGAGTGAGAATCCCCCGCAGCTTCGAGCTGGTCGAATCCAGTTCGGCCGAAAGCTGCGGCGTGGTACCGGCTTTCATCCGCCCCTCCCAGCCGTCCAAGTCCCGATAGTCGACCGTCGCCGCCCCCATTGCGTACTTGGTCGCGATCTCCTCGGCCTGCCGCTCATCCGGCGTAGCGGTAGCGTGCTCCGCCAACGCGGTCTCGGCCTTCCTCAACTCCGCCGCGATCCGATCCCGATCCGCCGCGATATCAGCCCGCTCCCCGCGCACCGAAACCAGCATGCCCGACACCACGACGACCGCGATCAACAAAACCGCCACCACTGCGGTCGGCACCCACCGCGCCGCCCCGCCCGCCTTGAAACCCACGTGAAAATCCTTGTCCCGCCGCCCGATCCGGCCCTGGCATCCGTGCCGGCACCTTCGCCCGCGCGCCGATCGCAGACGATACCCGCCGTGCCCCGGCTGTCACCGCTGTGGTGGACGGTCCGCCGTCGTCAATCCGGCACGGGTTCGGCCGGTTCGGTTCGCTCGTCGGCCTCGGCCGTCAGTTCGGCCATGGTCAGGAAGGGGTTGTGAGCGCGTGATGACAGGTCACGAAGCGCCGCCTGCTGGCGGTTGATCTGTTCGACTGCACGTTCGTGGGCGTCCGGCATCGGTCAACAGTAAGGCCGGCGCCCGCGCCTACACGGGAGTTCGGCGTTGGCCGGCCCCGGGAAACGGCGCGGGGCCGGATCTCGGTGTGAGATCCGGCCCCGCGCGGGGTTTCGGAGGGGGTTACACGGTCGGCGCGAAGGCCTCGGTGATGATCTCCTGCTGC
This sequence comes from Nocardia yamanashiensis, assembly GCF_021183565.1. Taxonomy (NCBI): domain Bacteria; kingdom Bacillati; phylum Actinomycetota; class Actinomycetes; order Mycobacteriales; family Nocardiaceae; genus Nocardia; species Nocardia yamanashiensis. The sequence continues at coordinate 4,437,714 of NZ_CP089226.1, read as the reverse complement.
TCCACGGCGTGCACCTTGGACGAACCCGAGGACGGGGCCGACATGGCGCGGCGGGAGATGCGGCGCAGCTTGCCGAACCGGGCCGGGAGGATTTCCGGGAGGTTCAGGCCGAAGAACGGCCAGGCGCCCTGGTTGGCGGGTTCTTCCTGGACCCACACCAGGTCGGTGGCGTTCGCGTATCCCTCGAGCGCCTCGTTGAGGCGGAACTTCGGGATGGGGTACAGCTGCTCGGTGCGGACGATGGCGACATCGTCGCGGTTGTGCTTCTGCTTCTCCGCGACCAGCTCGTAGTAGATCTTGCCGGAGGTCAGCAGCACGCGCTTGACCTTCGAGCGGTCGCCGTTGCCCGACTCGTAGGTGGGCTCCTCGAGCACGGTGCGGAACTTGTTGTCGGTGAAGTCCTCGACCTCGGACACCACAGCCTTGTTGCGCAGCATGGACTTCGGGGTGAAGACCACCAGCGGGCGGCGGATGCCGTCCAGGGCGTGCCGGCGCAGCAGGTGGAAGTAGTTCGAGGGCGTGGAGGGAACCGCCACCGTCATCGAACCCTCGGCGCACAGCTGCAGGAAGCGCTCGATACGACCGGAGGTGTGGTCCGGGCCCTGGCCTTCGTGACCGTGCGGCAGCATGAGCACGACCTCGGAGAGCTGACCCCACTTGGCCTCGCCGGAGGAGATGAACTCGTCGATGACGGTCTGCGCGCCATTGACGAAGTCACCGAACTGGGCCTCCCACAACACGAGTGCGTCGGGGTTGCCGAGCGAGTAGCCGTATTCGAAGCCGACGGCCGCGTACTCCGACAGCGCCGAGTCGTGCACCGCGAACCAGCCCGGCGCCTTGGACCCGATGTTGTGCAGCGGGGTGTACTCGCCGCCGGTCTTGCGGTCGATGATGACCGAGTGCCGCTGCGAGAAGGTGCCGCGGCGGGAGTCCTGACCGGTGAGGCGGACCGCCTTGCCCTCGTCGATGAGCGAACCGAAGGCCAGCAGTTCGGCCATGGCCCAGTCGATCTTGCCCTCGTAGGCCATCTCGCGGCGCTTCTCCAGCACCGGCTTGACGCGCGGGTGCACGGTGAAGCCCTCGGGTACGTTCACGAACGCGTCGCCGATGCGCTGCAGCACCGTCTTGTCCACGGCGGTGACCAGTGCGGTCGGCATGACCTGCTCGTCCTCGACCGATTCGGACGGCTCCGGGGTGTACTTCTCCAGCTCGCGGACCTCGTTGAAGACCCGCTCCAGCTGACCCTGGTAGTCGCGCAGCGCGGCCTCGGCCTCGGTCATGGAGATATCGCCACGGCCGATCAGGCTCTCGGTGTACGCCTTACGCACCGAACGCTTGGTGTCGATCACGTCGTACATGTTCGGCTGCGTCATCGACGGGTCGTCGCCCTCGTTGTGGCCGCGACGGCGGTAGCAGATCATGTCGATGACGACGTCCTTGCGGAACTTCTGCCGGTAGTCGACGGCCAGCTTGGCCACCCACACGCAGGCTTCCGGGTCGTCGCCGTTCACGTGGAAGATCGGCGCGCCGATGAACTTCGCGATGTCCGTGGAGTATTCGGTGGACCGCGAGTACTCGGGCGCGGTGGTGAAGCCGATCTGGTTGTTCACCACGATGTGCACGGTGCCGCCGGTGCGGTAGCCGCGCAGGCCCGACAGGTTCAGCGTCTCGGCGACGACACCCTGTCCGGCGAAGGCCGCGTCACCGTGCAGCATGAGCGGCACGACGGAGAAGGAGCGATCCTCCTCGCCCTTGGTGACGATGTCTTCCTTGGTGAGCAGATCCTGCTTGGCCCGAACCAGACCCTCCAGCACCGGGTCGACGGCCTCGAGGTGCGAGGGGTTGGCGGTCAGCGACACCTGAATGTCGTTGTCGCCGAACATCTGGATGTAGGTGCCCTGCGCGCCCAGGTGGTACTTCACGTCGCCGGAGCCGTGGGTGGCGGCCGGGTTCATATTGCCCTCGAACTCGGTGAAGATCTTCGAGTAGGGCTTGCCGACGATATTGGCGAGCACGTTCAGGCGGCCGCGGTGCGGCATACCGATGACGACCTCGTCGAGGGCGTGCTCGGCGCACTGGTCGATGACGGCGTCCATCATCGGGATGACCGATTCGGCGCCTTCGAGGGAGAAGCGCTTCTGGCCGACGTACTTGGTCTGCAGGAAGGTCTCGAAGGCCTCGGCCGCGTTCAGGCGGGACAGAATGTACTTCTGCTCGGCCACGGTCGGCTTGGCGTGCTTCTGCTCGACGCGTTCCTGAATCCATTGCAGCTGTTCGGGATCCAGGATGTGGGTGTATTCCACGCCCACGTGCCGCGAGTAGGCGTCGCGCAGGATGGACAGCACGTCGCGCAGCTTCATGCGCTCCTGGCCGTGGAAGCCCGCGACATTGAATTCGCGATCCAGATCCCACAGGGTCAGGCCGTGCTGGGTGACATCCAGGTCCGGGTGCGAGCGGAACTTGTCCTTGACCAGGCGCAGCGGGTCGGTGTCGGCCATCAGGTGGCCGCGGCTGCGGTACGCGTTGATCATTTCCTGGACGCGGGTCGACTTGTCGATGCCGCGTTCCTTGATGTCCTTGCGCCAGCGCACCGGCTCGTAGGGGACACCCATGCCGTGGAAGATCTCGTCGTAGAACTGGTCCGAGATCAGCAGGTTGTGGATGGTGCGCAGGAAGTCACCGGACTCCGCGCCCTGGATGATGCGGTGGTCGTAGGTGGAGGTCAGCGTCATGAGCTTGCCGATGCCGATCTCGGCCAGCTGCTCGTCGCCCATGCCCTGGAACTCGGCCGGGTACTCCATGGCGCCCGCGCCGATGATCGCGCCCTGACCCTGCATCAAGCGCGGCACCGAATGGTTGGTGCCGATGGTGCCCGGGTTGGTCAGCGAGATGGTGACGCCGGCGAAATCGTCGTTGGTGAGCTTGCCGTCGCGGGCCCGGCGGACCACGTCTTCGTACGCATTGTGGAACTGCGCGAAGCTCATGTCCTCGGTGTTCTTGATGGCCGCGACCGCCAGCGAACGCTTGCCGTCCTTGCCCTTGAGGTCGATGGCCAGGCCGAGGTTGGTGTGCGCGGGGGTGACCGCGTTCGGCTTGCCGTCGATCTCGGCGTAGTGCCGGTTCATGTTCGGGTAGGACTTGATGGCCTGCACGATGGCGTAACCCAGCAGATGGGTGAAGCTGATCTTGCCACCGCGGGTGCGGGCCAGATGGTTGTTGATGACGAGCCGGTTGTCGATCATCAGCTTGGCCGGGATCGCACGCACCGAGGTGGCGGTGGGGATGGTCAGCGACGCCGACATGTTCTTCACGATGGCCGCTGCCGGTCCGCGTAGTACCTGGGCCTCGTCCTCGGCGGCGGGCTTCGGGCCACCCGTGGTGGGGGCGGCGTTCGAGGTCTTGGCCGGAGTGGTCTGCGGGGCGCGCACCTGAGCCGGAGCCGGGGCCGGGGCGGGCGCGGCGGCAGCGGGGGCGGGCTGCGGAGCGGGGGCGGGAGCGGGCGCCACGGCCGGCGCGGGGGCGGGGGGAGCTGCAGCGGCTACCGGCTTGCTGTTACCGGTGTCGCCGGTGTTCTCCGGCGTGTAGTCGGCCAGAAACTCGTGCCAGCTCTCATCGACGGACGAGGGGTCTTGCTTGTACTTCTGGTACATCTCGTCGACAAGCCACTGGTTCTGTCCGAACTGGTCTGTTGAGCTGCTCACAGCAGGTGTTCGCCTCATTTCGTTCTTCGCGCTGCGACGTTTGTGACGTGCCCGGCACGGGTAATCGGCGGATGCGCGCCGATGCGCCCCCACTGAGGATATGCCCACCCCTGTTCGTCCCTGTCCCTGGACTACCAGCGAGTGGACACGTCTCTCAATGACGACTCGTCCTCGAACGAGAATATTCCTTCCTCGGCGGCTGCCGCAGCCCACAAGCGGGAGTAAGCGCCGCGTTGCGATAGCAGTTGTTCATGAGTGCCGATTTCGGCGATCTTGCCCTGCTCGACCACCGCGATCCGGTCGGCTTGCGCGGCGGTCGCCAGCCGGTGCGCGACGATCACCGCGGTGCGTCCGCGCGTCACCGATTCGTTCGCCACCAGCACCGATGCCTCGGCCGCCGGATCCAGCACCGCGGTGGCCTCATCCAGCAGCAACAGGTCCGGGCGCACCAGTTCGGCGCGGGCCAGCGCGATCAGCTGGCGCTGGCCCGCGGACAGCCCGCGGCCGCGCTCGCCGACCGGTTGCCGCATTCCGTGCGGTAAAGCATTGATGGTGTCCAGCGCGCCCACCGCGGCGGCCGCGGCCTCGATCTCCGCAGGATTCGCAAAAGGTTTGCCAAATGCAATGTTGCTGGCGATGTCTCCGGTGAATAAGTGAGCTTCCTGTGGAACAACTCCCAAGCGCGCTCGGAAGTCGGTGAGCGCGTAGTCGCGGATATCGGTGCCGTCCACGCGGATCACGCCCGTGTTGATAGCCCCGTGATCTGCAGTTTCGGTGCGCGGCATGTCATACAGGCGGGCCAGGAGTTTCACGATGGTGGACTTGCCGGCGCCGGTCGCGCCGACCAGTGCCAGGCTGCTGCCCGCCGGAATCCGGAGCGTGACGCCGTCCAGTGCGGGGGTATCGACGCCGGGGTAGTGGAAGCGCACATCGTCGAACACGACCTCGCCGTTCAGTTTTCCCTCGATGGCCACCGGATGTTCGGGGTCGGGGGTGATCGAGGACGGGGTGCGCAGTAGTTCGCCGACGCGCCGCAGCCCGACTCGCGCCTGCTGATAGCCGTCGAAGAGCTGTGACAGCTGGAAGATCGGCCCGGTCAGCAACCGCAGGTACAGCACGAAGGCGACCAGGGTGCCGGCCGAGGTGCTGCCGTCGGCGACCTGCCGCGCGCCGAGGAACACCACGGCCGCCAAAGCCACATCGGCCCAGGCGCTCACGAACGCGAAGTACACCGAGATGGCCTTCTGCGCCCGCATCCGGCTCACCCGGTACCGATGCGAGTACTCGGTGAACCGTTCCGCGGCGCGCCGCTCGTGCCGGTGCGCCTGCACCACCCGCAGCCCCGCCACGTTCTCGGCGAAGTCGGCGTTCACGGTGGCGGCGTCCTCCCGCGATTCGCTGTACGCGCGATCGGAGACCTTGCGGAACCACCAGGTCGCCAGCGCCAGCGGCGTGATGGTCACCAGCACCACCAGCGCCAGCTTCACGTCGATCACCAACAGCGCCACCGCGATTCCCACCACCGTCAGCAGGCTCACCAGGGTGTCCGGCACGCCGGTCTGCAGGAAGGTCGACATGGCGTCGATATCGGTGGTCATCCGGGTGAGGATGCGACCCGACAGCTCCCGCTCGTAATAGTCGAGCCCCAGCCGCTGCAGATGCGCGTAACTGCGCACCCGCAACCCGTACAGCAGCCGCTCCCCGGCCCGCACGCCCCACACCAGCGCCGTGGCCGCGACCACCCAGCCGATCCCGACCAGCAACGCGCCCGCCACGGTGGCGCGAACCAATGCCCCGCCGTCGTCCTCGCTCACCCCCGAGTCGATCGCGTACTGCACGATCGACGGGAACCCCACGCCCACAAGCGCATCCAGCGCCAGCAGCAGCACGGTCCCCGCCACCAGCCACCGCACCGGCCGCAACAACCGCGCCAGCCGGAACCCGGGATCCGGCGCGGAAAGCTCCCGATCATCCAGTCCGGGCAGCTCGGTCGCGGCAGGCAAGGACGGCAGCACGCGCCGAACTTCCTCCGGCACATCGGAACCCGACAACTCGTCAGCGGCGGTTGGGGAATCGGATGTGCCGGTGAACCCGGGAGCGCCTGAAGTGGCATCGGCCGCGCCGGTGAAACCCGCTCCGGCCGGAACGGAGTCGGCGCGGGCGGTCAGCGGCGGCGCGCCGAGGATCGAATCGGCGGGCGCGAGCGGTGCGACGGAATTCGGAAGTGGTTGCGGGGTAAAGGGATCGATTTCCGCGGCGGGGTCGCCCAGGAGCGCGGCCGCGCCGGGGAGGCGGATGACGCGGTCGGCGCGGGCGAGGGTGGATTCGCGGTGGGCGAGGATCAGGGTGGTGCGGCCGGAGGTGGTGGGGAGGGCGTCGAAGATGGCGGCCTCGGTGACCGCGTCGACGGCGGAGGTGGCGTCGTCGAGGATGAGGATGCGCGGGTCGGCGAGCAGGGCGCGGGCCAGGGCGATGCGCTGGCGCTGACCGCCGGACAGGGTGAGGCCGCGTTCGCCGACCACCGTGTCGTAGCCCTGGGGGAGGGCCCGGACGAACTCGTCGGCGGCGGCCTGTTCGGCGGCGGCGCGGATCTCGGCTTCGGTGGCGTCGGGGCGACCGAGGGCGATATTGGCGGTGATGGTGTCCGACAGCAGGAAGGCCTCGTCGAACACCACGCCCACCGCCGCACGCAGGTCGGCAGCGCGCAATTCGGCGATATCGGCGTGGGAACCCTTGCCGTACAGGCTGATCCGGCCCGAAGTGGGCGTGTAGAAGCGCGGCAGCAGCAGTGCCAGGGTGGACTTGCCGGAGCCGGCCGGGCCGATGATCGCCACGGTCTCGCCGGGCGCGACGGTCAGGTCGAAGTCGCGCAGGATCGGCCGATCGGGATCGAAACCGAAGGTGAGCCCGTCGATTTCGATGCCGAGCGGCCCCGGCGGCAGCGGCACCGGATGTTCGGGATCGGTGCGTTCGGGCGCGCTGTCGATGACCTCGTCCACGCGTTCGGCGGCGGCGCGCGTCAGCTGCGCCATCACGACCACCATGGACACGGTGCGGGTGGCGGCGGTCATGGTGCCGACATAGGCGGTGAACGCCAGGAACGTTCCCACGCCGATGGTCCCGTGCAGCGCGAGGATGCCGCCCACGGCGATCACCGCGACCAGCCCCGCCTGCGGAATCGCGGCCAGGGTCGGGGCGAACCGGGCGTCGATGCGCGCGGCCCGCAGTCGTTCCGCGTACAGCCGTTTGCCTTGCCGCTCCAGGATTTCCACCATCCGGGCTTCCTGGCCGAAACCCTTCACCACCCGCACCCCGGTGATGGTCTCCTCCACGTGCTGCGCCAGATCCGCGCCGCGCTGCTGCGCCGACCAGGTCGCGGCGTACAACCGCGGCCGCACCCGGTACACCACGAACGCCAGTGCCGGCACCACCAGCAATGCGGCGAAAGCCAGCGGCGGCGACAGCCACAGCATGATCAACGCCGCCAGCACGAACTGCAGCGCGGCCGTCAAAGCCCAAGGCCCCATGGCCAGCAGCCCCTGCACCAGCGTCAGATCACTGATCGACCGCGACACCACCTGCCCGGTCCGCAGCTCGTCCTGCCCGCGCCCGTCCAGCCGCTGCAAGGCCCCGAGCAGATCCACCCGGATCTCGTGCTGCACATCCAGCGCAAGCTGCCCCGCCAGCCACCGCCGCCCCAGCGCCGCCAGGAACCGTGCCCCGGCCAGCGCCGCCATCAACCCGGCCATGGCCGCGATGATCTCGGTGTTCCCGACCACCGCCCCATCGAGCGCCCGCTTGGCCAGCAGTGGCCCGACCGCCTCGACCGCCGCACCCGCCAGCACGGCCAGGGCCACGCCCGCCACCAGCCGCGGATGCTTGCGGGCGCGCTCCCACAACCGCCGCAACCAGCCCCGGGTCCGGCTGTCGTTCATCGCCGCCCCGATCGCCGCACCTTGTTCCGAATCCGCACCACGCACCCCGAGCACCTCACTCACTATCGACTCCCCCCGCCGTCCGGCAGCCGCACACCTCGACCCGCACCGCGTCGTCTCGTCCGCCCATTCGCATCATCCAGTACGACAACGACAACCCCACCCCTCCTTTGTTCCCGCACCCCACCTTCGCGCGACCCCAACGGCATGTCGCACAGTCCCGCCTTCTTCCCCAGACGGACATTCCGACCCGCCCCAGTTCGGCGCACCTGCAATTCGGCGTTCCGCCGTGTCCGCGCGAACTGCGCTTCCACTCGTCGTTCCGGCGCGCTTCGGCAGAGATCTCACGCCGCTGGACGCGATCCCGGCCGAAAGAATGCTGGGAGACCGGGATATTCCAGGACGTGACGGCGAGACGGGGCTGCTGCGGGTCGAGACGGCTGGGTGACACTATGGGGAGCGACGGCTCGGTCGGCGGTCGCTGGGACTGCGGGTTGTGCGGGGCGGGTACCCGTGGTCGGGTGGATGTTGTTCACGACTAGTCGAAATGGGGCCGCGCACATGCCTGTCCAGCGTCTCAACCATGCCGTGCTGTTCGTTTCCGATGTGGAGCGTTCGGCGGAGTTCTACAGCACGGTGCTGGGGTTCCGGCGCTTGCCGGGTGGGTTCCCGGGGGCGGTGTTCCTACAGGCCGAGGGGTCGGCGAACGATCACGACCTGGGGTTGTTCCAGTCGCCGGATCCGTTGATCGCGCATCGGACGGGGCGGATCGGGCTGTATCACCTGGCGTGGGAGGTGGATACGCTGCGCGAGTTGCAGCGGATCAAGGATGCGCTGCAGGCGGCGGGGGCGCTGGGCGGTGCGTCCGATCACGCGTCCACCAAGGCGCTGTACGCCTCGGATCCCGACGGCATCGAATTCGAGGTCTGCTGGCTGGTGCCGGACGCGGCCGTCGAAGCGGAGATGGCGGCCATGACCGCGCCGACCCGGCCCCTGGACATCGATGCCGAGATCGCCGCCTACGGCGCGGACACCCCCGGTGGACCGCGCACCGATCACGCCGTCTGGCAGCGGCTGTTCGCGGCGCGCCGCGGCGAATAGCTCAGGTTCAGAGATCGCGCTGCTGCACGTACCACCACGCGGCCGCGCCGGCCCCGGCGGTCCACAGCAGCAGCACCACGATCGCCGCGGGCGTCGGCGCGATGAACGCGCTGTCGGCGTAACTGCCGTCGCTCATCGTCCCGACCGTCGCCGCCACCGGCAGGATGGTCGCGAATCCGGGAAAACCGATGCCGCGCGCGGTGATCCACACCAGCGGCTCCAGCACCAGCACCCCGATGATCACCGCTATCGCCTGTACCGGCGAGCGCAAAAGGAATCCCAGCGACGCCCCGATCACCGCCCAGCACACCGCTGCCAGCGCCACCCCGCCCAGCACGGCGAGCAGCTCGACGGTGAACTCCGCCTTGCCGCGCCCGAACACCAGCAGCGCAGCGGCCCCGACCACTTCCATCGCCAAGACGACGACCAGCGAAAACCATGCCGCCACCGCGAGTTTCGACCCCAGCAGCAGATTCCGGTCCGGCGTGAACACCGCGCTCACCGGCAGCGACCCGAACCGGTACTCGTCGCCGGCCGCCAGCGCCCCGAAGATCGCCGACGCGAGCACGGCCAGCGCCAGCGCCCCCGCCACCGCGGTAGCGGGCGTGCCCACCGCGCCCAGCACCGGATGCTTGTCGGTGGCGACGGCGGGCGTGAACCGAATCCCCAGCGCCGCGAACGCCACCACCCCGAGCAGCGCCACCCCGCCACCCAGCAGCCGATTGGTCCGCAGCGAAACCACCTTCCGCACTTCGGAATTGGCGACCCGCAGCACCGGCTCCGGCACGGCGACGAGATTCATCTCGCATCCTTTCGTCTGAACATGCGCAGGCCGGTGGTCAACGCGGCATCCCGTGCGCGGGCGCCATGGTGGGGTAGACCGGGGCAGGGTGCGCCGGGGTGGCGGGACGGGTGAGGGCGGCCAGCACCTGGTCCGGGTGGATGTGTTCGGAGGCGATCTCGGTGAGCTGCACGCGCGCCGAAGCCGCGGCCGATTCCAGTTGCGCCAGGGTGGTTTCCGCGACGGCGAGGCGGCCGTCGGGGCGCATGACGGCATCGGTGTGACCGCGTGCGGCCAGGGCGGTGGCGAGGGCGATCTGGCTGGAGGACTTCACCAGGATGCGATCGGGATGGCTGCGGCGCAGACGCGCGGGGCTGCCCTGGTAGACGATCTTGCCGTGGTCCATGACGATCAGCTCGTCGGCGACCGGGATGGCCGCGCTGAGGGTGCGCGAGGTGAGCAGGACGGTGCCGCCGCGCCGGGCGTGGCCGTGCAGGTACTCGTTGAGCCAGGCGGTTTCGGCGGCATCCAGTCCGGCCGCCGGATCATCGAGCAGGAGCAGCGGCGGATTGCCGAGCAGGGCGGCCGCCAACGCCAAACGGGTTTGCGCGCCGGGGGATTGGGTGGCGATGCGCTCACCGGCCGCCTGATCCAGGCGCACCAGCGTCAGCAATTCGTCGACCCGGGCGTCGGAAACCCCTGCGGCAGCGGCGTATACGCGAAGCTGACCGCGCACCGTGCGCGCCGGGTGCAGGCCGCGCGGGGACAGCACCGCCCCGATCGCCTGCCGCCCCGCCCGCACCCCGGACCCGGGCCCGCCCACGCTGGCCGACCCGGAGGTCGGCCGCAGCTGGCCGAGCAGCATGCGCAGCACCGTGGTCTTGCCCGCGCCCATCGGCCCCACCAGGGCGGCGACCTTGCCCGCGGGCACCACGAAACTCACATTCGCCACCGCGGTGACGGTTTCGAAACTCTTGCTCAGTCCCGCGGCGGCGAAGGCGAGCGGCCGGGCCTGGCTCACTGCTGGGTGGCCTGCGGCTTGGGCGCTTCCACGGCGGTCAGCGGGTCGGCGTCGATGACCAGGGGCTGCGGCCAGAACTTGGGCGGCGCGCCGAAAGCCTGGCGGGCGTTGTCGATCGTCCGATGGCCCAGCGCGCGGTTGCCGAAACCGCCGATGGCGGCGCCGATCCCGGCGGGCAGCACCTTGCCGAACATGAGCGCGCTGCGCTTGGCGATGAACTGCATGAGGAACTTCTTCATGAGGTTGTCGTTCATGGAGTTGATGCCCGGAATCTTGCCGGCCAGCAGCGTGCCCCAGTTCTTGGCCGAAGCGCCGACGCTCTTCTGCACGATCTCCATGCCGCTCTCGCCCATGACCACCGCCAGCACCAGGGCCCGGCGGCGCTCCTTGTCCTCGGGCGCGACCCCGTGCACGGCCGCCACGGCGAGGGTGAACACGGCGGACGCTTCCAGGAAGAACGCGGTCTCGGCGCTCATGGCGGCCACCGACGCGATGGTTCCCACGCCCGGCACCGCGGCGGTGGCGCCGACCGCGGTCCCGCTGCCGGTGACGGCGGTGAGGTAGAGCTTCTCGATGCGCGCGATGATCTGCGCGGGCGACTCGCCCGGATGCGAGTCCCGCAGCTTCTTCACGTATTTCGCGACCGCGGGCGCCTGCATCTGCGACCCGTTCTCGAGCAGCGAAACGACAGTCTTCTCGAGCCCGGTCTTGAACATCGACAACACCCCATTCTTCGTGCGGTCCTCCGACCGAAACTCTATGGCACCGGCACAACGATTCGCGACGGATGCCGGTTCCTGCGCACCCCGAGCCCTCCGCGTGTCCCGTCCGCCGCGCGCAGAGCCGGTGCTCCCTCCCCGAGTAACCGGAGGGCGCACGGGTAAGCATGGCCGCCGGCGGGTGGTCCGGCGGCGCGGAGATCGGAATCGGCATACCGTGGACGGGTGGCGGGTGTGTCCGAAGGCGCGAGCGGGTCACCGGATCCGCGGCTGCGCGAGTATGTCCTCGGGTACGAGGGCTATCTGCTGCGCGGGTTCGAACCGGGCACGCACGTGGGCATGCCGGGCACCGCGCTGACGGTGATCGTGACCATCGACGAGCCGGTGGACGTGCCGGTGTCCTCGCATCCGGAGCAGGCGGGGGCCAAGTGGGACATGCTGGCCAGCGGGCTGACCGTCCGCCCGGCCGTGATCGCGCACCACGGTTTCCAGCACGGCATTCAGCTGGCGCTGACCCCGAAGGGCTGCCGTGCGCTGTTCGGCATCCCGGCCGCGGCCCTGGGTTCCTGGATCGTGGATCTGCGCGAGGTGCTCGGCGCGCGGGCGGGCGAGCTGTGGGAGCGCCTGGCCACCGCCGCCGATTGGCCGGAACGCTTCGCCGTCTTCGACGAGATCCTGCTGCGGCAGGTGCGCCCGGTGCCGTGGGACCCGGAACTGGCCCGCGCCTGGGAACTGCTGACCGCTCCGGACCCGGCGGTGCGGGTGGCCGCCGTCGCCGACGAGATCGGCTGGAGCCGAAGGCATCTCGGCAATCGATTCGCCGCCGAGTTCGGCATCACCCCCAAGGACGCCGCCCGGATCACCCGCTTCGAGCGCTCGCACGGCCTGCTGCGCCTGCCGCAGGCCCCGAGCCTCGCCGAGGTCGCCATCGAGACCGGGTATTACGACCAGGCCCATATGGCCCGGGAATGGCGCGAACTGGCCGGTATGCCGCCCTCGGTCTGGCGGGAACGCGAGGAGTTCCCATTCGTCCAAGACCAACCGGCCCCCGCCCCGGCACCGTAGATCCCATGACAGAGACAACTTCGGTACGGACCGCGGCCATCGTCTGGCCGACTTTCGTCTATCGCGACGCCGTCGCAGCGATCGCCTTCCTGGAGCAGGCTTTCGGCTTCGTCACCACCGCTCGGCACGGCGACGACGCCGGCAATGTCCACCACGCCGAACTGGCCTGGCCGGGCGGCGGCGGCATCATGCTCGGCACCGCCAACCCCGAGGGCGCGCTGGCCTGCGCGGTCCCCGGGGCGGGCTCGGCCTACATCGTCACCGACGAGGTGGATGCCCTCTACGAACGCGCGCTTGCCGCCGGCGCGACCGTCACCCGCGAACTGCGCGACGAAACCGATTACGAATCACGCGGTTTCACCTGCCGCGACCCCGAGGGCGTCTACTGGAGTTTCGGCACTTATCGCGGCGAGGGGCGCTGATCAGGGCTGATGCCCCGCCGGTACCCGTTCGGCGGGTACCGGCGGCGGGGGCGGCGTGCCCGTGCCGAACGGGTTGCCGCCCAGCGCTTCCCGCCCGTGCGGGGTGAGCCAGTTGCCCAGATCGGGGCCCTTCGGCACGATCCGCGTCGGGTTTATGTCGGTGTGCACGATGTAGTAGTGCTCTTTGATCTGCTGGAAGTCGATAGTGTCGCCGAACCCGGGGGTCTGGTACAGGTCGCGCACGTAATCCCACAGCACCGGCATCTCGGTCAGCTTCTGCCGATTGGTCTTGAAATGCCCGTGGTACACCGGATCGAACCGCACCAGCGTGGTGAACAGCCGCACATCGGCCTCGGTGATGGTGTCGCCCACCAGGTAGCGCTGACCCGCCAGCCGCTCGCTCAACCAGTCCAGTGCCGTGAACAGCCGGTCGTAAGCGGCGTCGTAGGCCGCCTGGTCGCCGGCGAACCCGCACCGGTACACGCCATTGTTGACCTCGGTGTACACCCGCCGGTTCACCGAATCGATCTCGGCCCGTAGATCTTCCGGGTACAGCTGGGGCGCGCCCTCGCGATGGAACTCGGTCCACTCGGTGGAGAAGTCCAGGGTCATCTGCGCGTAGTCATTGGTGACGACCTGACCGGTCGGCACGTCGACAATGGCGGGCACGGTGATCCCGCGCGGGTAGTCCGGATACCGCTTGAAATACGCGTCGGCCAGGAAATGAATCCCCAGCACCGGGTCCACCTCGCCCGGATCCAGATCGAAAGTCCAGCTGCGCTTGTCGTGCGTCGGCCCGCACAAGCCCAGCGACAGCACCGATTCCAGCCCCAGCAGCCGCCGCACGATCAGCGTCCGGTTGGCCCACGGGCAGGCGCGCGCCGCGACCAGGCGGTAGCGTCCGGGTTCGACCGGATACCCTTCGCGCCCGTCCGCGGTGATCCGCGTGGTGATGTAGTTCGTGTCCCGCTTGAACTCGCCCGGCTCGACGTAGGTGCCCGGCTCCGACTTTGACGTGGTCACTCGCCCAGTCTTGCAGACGGCCGCCGCGGGGTCCGGTGGTGCGCGCGGTCCGCGAGGCCACCCTTCCCCTAATTTGGGACACCGCCTACATTGTGTCTCATGACTGATTCGAAGCCCACTCGCCTGGAACGCATCGTCACCGCCGGTGGGGCGGAGGCCGCCGTGCTGACCGTCGACCATCAGCCGCTGAACCTCTACGACAAGGCGCTGCTGGAATCGATCGCCTCCGATCTCGCCGAGCTGGCCGCGAATCCGCCCCGCGCGCTGCTCTACCGCACCGAGGGCAAGCTGGTCTCCGGCGGCGTCGACGTGCACGTCTTCGACGGTCTCACCCCGGACGAGGGCGCGCAGCTGTGGCAGGACCTGTTCGCGCGCATCATCCATCCCCTCGAGGCGCTGCCCTGCCCGGTCATCTTCGCCGCGCACGCGCTGACCCTGACCGCCGCCTTCGAGATCGCGCTGGCCTGCGACATCATCCTGGCCGCGCCCAAGGCCAAGTTCGGTCTGGTGGAGACCGTGGTCGGCCTGACCCCGTCCATGGGCGGCCCGCAGCGGCTGGCCGAGCGCGCGGGTTCCGGGCGCGCCCGCGAATTCGTCATGACCGCCGATCTCTACGACGCCGCGACCATGGCCGAATGGGGCGTGGTGAACGCGGTGCACGAGGATGTCGACGCCGCGGCCCGCGCGCTGCTGGACAAGCTCGCCAACGGCCCGACCAAGGCGCACGCCGCGACCAAGGAGATCATCGGCGCCTGGCGTTCCGGCGGTGTGGCGCACGCGGATTCGGTGACCCCGGAGGTATCCGGGCAACTGTTCGGCACCGAAGACTTGAAGGGGGCCGTGCGCAGCTTCCTGGACGTCGGTCCCGGAAAGGCCACGTACACAGGAAAATAGCGGCTCTCCACCCGCAATTGCGCTTCCGCTCCGCGGCGGCGCAACCACCGGGCAGCCGGGGAGCGACCCTTGCGGAGCATTCGGAAACATGCCGCCGCGCGAACCTTTCGCGACACGCTGAGCATCGGGTTTCCCGGCGAACGGTGCGGGGAAGTCCGGTTTCACCGGGCGGAGGTGTGTTTCCGGGGTGTGAAAGCGTGACATCGGTTTGCCGACAATCCGCCCACGAGTGTGATGTGCATCATATAGTCACAGATGCCTGGCAGGGCTCGAGGCACTCGGAGGGACGAGGATGTCGCAGTTACTGGTGGAGTATCCGCACACGCGAAATGCCTGGTGCGACAACCCGCTTGCGCGCGGCGCGGACGGTGTCCTGCGCTACGGCAATCTGACCCCCGCGCTCACCGAGCTATTGGATATCCAGGTGCACACCTTCGCCGCGCGCGAAGCCGTGGTGGAGATCGGCGGACCCCGGCTCACCTACCGCGAACTCTGGTACTCGGCCTCGCGCATCGCGGGCGGTCTGCAGGAGCACGGCATCGGCTACGGCGACCGGGTGGCCGTGCGCATGCCGGTCGGCGCGCGCTGGGTGCAGGCGTTCCTGGGCGCACTGCTCTCGGGCGCGGTGCCGGTGCTGGTGCCCGACGGGCTGCCGGACTCGGTGGCGCGGCAGGTGATTCGCGATTCCTGCGCCGACTTCGTGCTGGACGGCGGCGGGCGCGCGGCCGGGTACACGGCGGCGCTGCCCGACGGCGCGGCGTTCATCGACGACGGCGCGTCGCTGGGTGAGCTGGCGCTGCTCTGCTACACCAGCCCCGGGCTGGAACCGGGTCCGCGCGGGGTGGAACTGACCAACGAGAACCTGCTCTCCGCCATTCGCTCGGTGGTGGGCGCGCTGGATCTGCCCACCGAGGGCCTGCGCAATCTGGTGCTGGCCCCGCTGGCGCACGCGAGCGGTTGCGTGGACCAGCTGCTGCCGACCTTCGCGGTGGGCGGCACCGTGGTGCTCAGCCCGGATCCGGCGGCCGTGCCGGAAACCCTTGTGGCCGAACGCATCGACATGGTGTCGGCGACGCCGCGCATCTTCGCCGGCCTGCTGCCGGGCCTGGCCGGGCTGCGGCTGGAAGGGGTGCGGCAGGTGTGCAGCGCGGGCCATCGCGCCGAACTCGCCGCCGCCGACCCGGCCGTGTCCGAGTCGGTGTCCACCACGCTGCGCGAGGTCTTCCCCGAGGCTCGTCAGTGGTCGGTCTGGGGCGCGACCGAGACCAGCGGGATCGGCCTGGCCCGTGACGACGGGGCGTGTCCGCGGGACGGGCTCGGATTCGCTTTCGGCGGTACCGAATTGGCGTTGTGGGGCCCGCAGGCCGCGACCGGGCAGGGTGAATTGCTCTGTCGCGGCCCGAATGTGGCCCCGCGCTACTGGAACGACCCGCAGACCACCGAGTCGCGTTTCACCGGCTCGTGGTTCCACACCGGCAATCAGGTGAGCATCGATGCGGACGGTCTGGTCCGTCGCGCCGCAGCGGAGTGAGGTGTCAGCCGACCAGCCGGGCGCGCAGCGCGTCCCGCAGCTCCGGCGTGATCCCGACCTCGTTCAGGTAGCCGCCCACGTCCCCGTACATGTCCAGCATCGACTTGGTGGCCGTCTCCAGGTACTCCGGCTTCACGCCGAGCAGATCGTCGGACAGCTCCTCGTCCAGCGCGGAGGTCATGAACGAGCGCAGGGTCGGCACCGCGTCATTGCTGAGCAGGTAGTCGGCGTAGACGTCCTCCTCGGTGACGTCGACCGCGCGCAGCAGGGTGGCGATGGACCAGCCGGTACGGTCCTTGCCCGCCGCGCAGTGCACCAGCGCGGTGCCGGTCAGCACCGAATCGGCCAGCTTCTTGATGGCCAGGTGTGCTTCGGGCATGGCCGGGAACTCGCGGTACACCTCGAGCATGTGCGCGGACGCGGTGACGTTGCGCCGGGCCTCGTGCGGCGGGGTCTCGCCCATCCGCGAATCGAACGGCGTGACGTGCAGGTTCACGCCCTCGGGCAGGGCGTCGTGGCCGATGAAGTCGATCTCCTTGTACCCACGCAGATCGTGCACGTCGGTGACGCCGAGGCCGAGCAGGGTGGCCTGACCGGGTGCGTCGAGCCGGCTGAGCTGGGCGGAACGCAGGAGCACTCCCTCCCGGACCGTGTTCCCGCCGGTGGTGCGGGCTCCGCCCACATCGCGGAAGTTGAAGGTGCCGGAGATGAGGAATTGGTCGGGGCGCGCAGAAGTCACCGGCTCAGGCTAACCGTGAGCGTGTGGTCCAGGGTGAACCAAGCCCGGTAGATGGGGTGAATTGTGCGGTTCGCGAGGATCGAATTGGGCTCGGCGCGGGGTGAATCCTGTGGGTTCCGGCACAGTCGCTATCTATGTGCTTACCCACATCCGTAAAATACCGCTTGGTCCCAATGTTGGGTTTACCGGGCGATTCGAGAATTCGGGCGATTCCCATTCGATCGCGAGCCTGTTCCGATTAGGTAACGAAACAATCCTCAGGTACGAAAACAGCTATCAAAGCTGGTCGCGATGCCAGAAAACGACGTAGCATCGATACTCGTGAACGGGTACGCCGGGTCCTGCCCCAGGGGATCAGTGCCGATCTGCAACCCGTTGAGCGAGCCGCGCAGCAGAGGTGCGCGAGTTCTTTCAAAGGGAGTCGTCGTTGAACGCTAGTGGAGAAATGATCCAGGTCGGACTTCGTCCGGCCATGATCGAGGCAATCGAGAAGACCGCCGCGTCTCTCGACTTCACCGGTAACCGTGCCTTGCGAATACTGCTGCATGCCGGACTGAGCACGCTGTGGCCGATCCTGAAGTCCACCCCGGACAAGCAGATCCGCGCCTACGAGCACACCCTGGCCATGCTGCGGCGGCGCTGGGAGAACCAGGATCAGTCGGTCTGTGTGCCCGATCCGGTCGCCACCGCGGCCTTCAAGGAACTCGATGCCGAGGTGTCCTCGCTGCTCGGGTTGTGCGCCCAGCGGTCCGGGACCCAGTGGCTGGAGCCGGCCGACGCGCTGGCCGCCTATCTGGTGGCGGTGATCCAGGGCATGGTGCTGCGCTGGCTGGCCGACTGCGACGACGAGACCTCGCTGGTCGTGCTGGACGATCTGGTGTCCTACCTGTCCACCAAAGCGATCGACGCCTGATTTCCGCCGGCGCACCCGAGCCTGCCCGGACCTTCGGGGTTCCCCCGCAACTAATGCTGGACGAGTGACCAAGTTCGTGATCGAATGAACTGGTGACCGAATCGTCGCCGATCGCCGGACTGCACGCGGCCACCGCCGAGCTCGACCCGCCGCTCGCGGCCGTCGACCTGACCGCCCTGCGCGCCAATGCCACCGATCTGGTGCGCCGTGCGCGCGGAGTGCCGGTGCGGGTGGCCAGTAAATCCGTGCGCTGCCGCGCGGTGCTCGAAGAAGTGCTGGGCCCCAAGCTCACCGCCGACGGCGGGTTCGCGGGCATCATGGGTTACTCACTCGCCGAAGCGATCTGGCTGGCGGGGGAGGGGGCTCGCGACATTCTGCTGGGCTATCCCACCGCCGACCGGGCGTCGCTGGCGCGGCTCGCCGCCGATCCGGTGCTGCGGGACGCCATCACCCTCATGATCGACGATGTCGACCAGCTGGAACTCATCCGCGCCGCCCTAGGCACCGACAAGGTGTCGCCCCGGGTGTGCATCGACGTGGACGCGTCGCTGCGCATCGGGCCGCTGCACCTGGGGGTGCGGCGCTCGCCGATCCGGACGCCGGAGCAGGCCGCGCGGCTGGCCGCCGAGGCGCGCCGGCGCGGGTTCGACGTGGTCGGCGTGATGACCTACGAGGCGCAGATCGCCGGGCTGCCGGACACCAATCTCGCTGTGCGCCTGGTGAAGAAGGCGTCCGGGGCGGAGATCCTGCGGCGGCGGCGCGCGGTGCTGGACGCGGTGCGCAGCGAGGCCGGGGAGCTGGAGATCGTCAATTCCGGCGGGACCGGATCCATCGAGTTCAGTATCTCCGATCCGGACGTCACCGAGGTGACCGCCGGGTCCGGGCTTTACCTGCCCACTCTGTTCGACGGGTATCGCACCGTAACCCCGCGTCCGGCAATGTATTTCGCCATGCCGGTGCTGCGCCGTCCCGCGCCCGGCATCGCCACGGTCTTCTCCGGCGGTTACATCGCCTCCGGTCCGGCGGGCGCCTCGCGGGTGCCGAAGCCGGTGTGGCCCAAGGGTTTGCGGCTCATCGGCACCGAAGGGGCGGGCGAGGTGCAGACCCCGCTCACCCATGCCGACGGCCTGCACATCGGCGACCGCGTGTGGTTCCGGCATGCCAAAGCCGGTGAGCTGTGCGAGCGTTTCACCCAGGTCCACCTGGTCGACGGCGACGGCTCCCGCACCACCGTGCCCACCTACCGCGGCGAAGGGCAGTGCTTCGGCTAGACCCGGTCGAGCTGCAATACCGCCGCGAGATCCGACAACTCGGTGGCGGTCGCGGGCAGATACTCGGTGAGCAGCGGCGATCGCACGATGATCGCCGCCCACATGGCGCGTGAGATGGCGCTGGTCAGCCAGTGCCGGGACAGTAGCTTCCCGACCCCGTGCGGGGCGTCTTTGGGCGCGGAGGTGGTCATGGAGACCAGCACCACCGCGGCCTCCCGCCCCTGGAAATGATCGGCCGTGCCCACCAGCACATCCTCGATCCGGGCCCGCGACAACAGGGTTCGGATCCGCGCCACCTGCGCGTGATACGGCGCGACCACCAGAATGTCGTGCGGATGCAGCCGCCGCGTCACCGCGCCGGTGTGCCAGGACAGCCCCAGCAGCGTGCGCACCTGCCGCACGATTTCCCGTGCCTCCTCGGCGGATTCGGTGCTGTTGCCGTGATGCTCGACCGGCACCGTCCGCACGCCCGGGGTGATGCCTTCGAGTTCCCTTGCCAGGGTGACGGTTTCGTTCGAACGCAACCGATTGTCGTAGCGCAGCCGCGACACCGGTCCGCTCATGCGTGGATGCATGCGCCAGGTGCGGTCCAGGAAGTAGCCGTACGCGGCGGGCAGTGTGCGATGCGCGCCGACGATCCGGCCCAGCACGGATTCGGCGATCGGCTCGGCGTGCGCGCCCAGGCTCGCCGCCGGTGCGGGATCGCCCACCAGCAGCAGGTTCCGGGCGCTGATCCCCACCGCGACCGCATCGGCCAGCGGGAACTTGCCGGCGTCCGCGATCACCAGCAGATCCAGGTTGTCGCGCGGGATATGGCTGGCGTCGGTGAAATCGCCCGGCAGGCCGCCGACCACGCAGCCGTTCACGGCATTGTCGAGGAATCGTTCGTAGCGATCGGCTTCGATGGGCAGCCATTCCGGCGCGACCGCCTGCGCGTCGGCCTTGGCGACCAGTTCGGGCAGCACGCCCACCTGCACCACGGCATCGAGGACGTGCTCGACCACCTGGTGTGAGCGGGCCACCACGCCGACCCGCCATTTGTAGCGGGTGACGAGGCGTTCCACCACGCGCGCGGTGGTGTCGGTCTTGCCGGTGCCGGGCGGACCCTGCACGGCCACATAGGAATTCGCGAGATCGAGCACGGCGGCGGTGACGGCGGCGGCGTGATCGCCGAACACCTCCGGGAGCGCGGCGCCGGTGCGCAGGCGGGGCGGACGCCGGCTCAGCAGATCGAAGACGGCGGTCTCCGGGACGTTCGGCAGGGTCACCAGCAGCTGGTGCGCGGTGTCCTCGAGCGCGGCCTCCAGCTGTTCGTCGCGGCCGGGCGGGCAGGGGGCGATGGCGGTGGGTAGTTCGTCGTACGGTTCGCAGCCGTCCGGCAGCAGCTCCACCACGCGCACCACGTCTTCGAAGTTGGTGTCGAGGGAGCAGCCGAGGACGGTGGCGTAGGCGGTGGCGCGCCGGCCCGGCTCGGCGGTCATGCCCGGTACGGGACGGTCGTAGAGGGTGAGCACCGGCGTTCCGGGCGGTGGTGCGTTTCCGGTCCCGAGCCGGCCGGTCAGCGTCAGATATCTGCGCATGAGCCGGGTTCCGGTGCTGTGCCATTTGGTGTCGACGGTGCCCCAGTCGGCGATGAGCACGCCCGGGGTGTCCGCCCATTCCTCGATGGGATGGTCCAGCCGGTCCTCGTGCGCCCAGCGCAGTGGCTGCCGCTCGCGCCGGTGATAGCCCAGCGCCGCCGCCGTGAACGCGGCCGCCACCTGCGCGGCATCGTGATCGCGGGCCGAGTCGGCGAATTCGCGCAGCGCGGCTTCGAGTTCGTCCGGGCCGGTCTGGGCGTAGTCGTACAGCCAGCGCCGCGCCGGGGTCACCTCGTGCTCGCGCGCCAGCTGCAGCAGCCAATCGCGCAGGCGCAGTACGGCTTCCGGTTCGTCGCCGCCGGCTTCCCGGTTCGGCGGCAGCGCCATCAGGGCGTAGGAGCGTTCACCCACGATCAGGGCCGAGCGCACGATCGGATACAGATCCACCAGTGCGGGCAGCAGTTCGGCGACGGTGTCCTCGCCGTCCGGATCCTGCTCGCCCTGTGTGCTCAGTACCGGGCGCAATCCGCCGCGGTAGTGGTGGATCCGCATGTGCGGGAATTCCCGCTGCCAGCCCGCCAGGAAATCCAGCAGCGGGATGCCAGTCCCGTCCCGCAGGTAAACCCCTTGCGCCCCTGTGGATTCCGTCGATTCCCGCCCCGGTCCGCCCGGCAGTGCGAAGGTGAAGCGCAGGTGCATGGCGTCGTCGGGGTCGTGCTCCTCCGCCGTGTCCGCGCCCGGCGCCGCCGCATTGGTCAGCAGCGTGATCACGTCGGGTGTGGCCGAGCTGGCGAACAGATCCCCCGCGTTCGGCCGGGGCAGCGCCGCCAGGGCCGCCGCGTCGATCAACGTATGCGCCGGTTGCCCGGTCTCCTCGCGCAGGATCTGCAATTCGGCCTGCCGCCGCAATGGCGTGAACGCCGGCCCGGGGATACCGGTGACCGTGGCATCCGCCGCCGCCAGCCGCTCCACCGTGGTGATCCCCGCGTCCCGCAATTGCGCCCGCGTCGCCGGCCGCATTCCCGCGACCAGCAGCAGATCCCGCCGCGCCTCCAGCTCCGCGGTACAGGCGTCGCATCGCCCGCAGGCCAGGAATCTCCGATCCCCCCACTGCACCGGCAGCAGTTCCCCGAGCTTGGCCTCCACGATCGATTCCAGCCGCTGCCGCCGCGCCCGGTACACCACCGAGATATCCGCCAGCGAGTGCACCCCCGCCACCCCGTCGACCCAGATCCGCGCATGCGAAGCGGCCCGTAACCCGTTCCGCTGTAACGCATCCACACATCCGGCCGCTGCCAGCAGCGCCGCGATCTCCCCCCGCCGCCGCGTCACGCCCCCCGCCACATAGTCGTACGCCTCCGGCGCACTGTCCCGCAGCAGAAAGTCGCTGTGCGCCGCGAACGCCCCATCGAGCACCACGGCCCCCGCCACCGCCTCCACCCCCGCCGCCAGCGCGCCCAACGTCGCCGCATGCGCATCCCGCAGCGCCGCAAGCATTTTCGAAGCATCACCGACGGCGCGCACCCCCACCCGCACCACACCGTCCCCATGCCGATCCCGCAACTCCGCCAAAAGCTGTTCCGCCGCAGATAGTTCCGCCCCGCCCACCCGCTCCCACGTGCCGGCCCCACCACCGGACCACCGAACCGCCACCCCCGCGTCCGCATTACCGAAGCGCCCCACCCCGTCACCGCCGGCCGGGAAGCCGAGCGGCGCCGCGACCCCGACCGCCGGGGCGTCGAGCACGGACTGCGTCACGGGAGCCGGGTCGGCGAGTGACGACCGCGTCCCGGCGGCCGGGTCGCTGAGCGGTGACAGTGCGATGGCGTTCGACTCCGGGTGCGCGTCAGCGCCGCTCGAGCTCCGCTCGACCGGTGGCACCAGGCCCAGTTCGGCGTCGAGCGCGCGCAACAGCGCGAACTCACAACGCGCCGCCGACACCAGGTCTCCGGTGCTGCACACGACACGATCACCGAACAGAATCAATCGCGCCCCTCCTGTGTCTACTGCGCCGACACCCCGCCCCGGCCCGCCGCGTCACTGCGTACCGAGTCGCGAACAGCGTAATGACTGCCACCCCCACCCCGCGCCCCCAGGTAGCCCCAACCCCATGCCCCGCCGCCCCCCGCACAGCCGCACGTCAACACCACTTTTCCGGGCGATGTTGCGGGACAACGCGACTCACGCCCCACCTCCCGCACCCCCACCCGCTCCCCGCCCCCGCGAACCACCAAACCCCGCCACCCAATTCGGCGTGTCGCCCCACTCATCGCCGCGTCAACCTTGCCGAACCCGAGGTTCCCGCACCCGCCGACCTCGTCACCCGGAACACCTCCGTGCGCCCGCCGCCGGTACCGAAGCGGTCCCGGTCTCCGGCGAGGGGCAGCGGGGCGCCAGGTCGGGTGGTTTTGTCACAATCGCGGGATGCCTTATTTCGAGAGTGGCCGTGGGCGGCTGCATTACCGCCGGTGGCCGGTCGCGGAGGCGGGGGCGGTGGTGGCTTTGTTGCCGGGGAGCGGGCAGCACAGTGGGCACTACCACCGGTTCGCGAAGGGGTTGGGGGAGGCGGGGGTGGAGTTGTGGGCTTTGGATACGGCTGGGCAGGGGTTGAGTGAGGGGGAGGGGGAACGGCCGGGGACGTTGCGTGAATTGTGTGGTGATGCAGCGGGGTTCGTGGCCGAGGTGCGGGAGGGCGCGAGGGTGCCGGTGGTTTTGATGGGGCATTCGCTGGGGGCGGCTACGGCGTTGGGAGCATTGGATTCGGGGCTGGTCGGGGTACCCGCGGGGCTGGTGGTTTGCGGGACGCCGCAGACGATCTTGCGGGGCGAGCCGCCGAAGTCGGCGCGCGGGGCGGGAGCGGGCGCGGGGTGGACGGGGGCGGCGCCGCGGCTGCCGGAGGGGTTGCCGGTGCTGGTGGTCCACGGGGTGGATGATCGGCGGACGCCGATCGATCCGGTGCGGGAGTGGGCGCGGACGGCCGGGGCGGAGTTCCGGGAGTATGCGGATGCGGGGCACGATCTGTTGCACGAGCCGGTGCAGGCGGAGGTCACGGCGGATATCGCGGGGTGGATCGGGCGGATGATCTCGAACCGTTAGGGGTGGCAAGGGGTTACGGTGGGGCGTGCCACTTTACGAGTTCGAAGGCAAGCGGCCGACCGTGGATCCGACGGCGTTCATCGCGCCCACCGCGACCCTGATCGGTGATGTGCGGGTGGAGGCGGGGGCCTCGGTCTGGTACGGGGCGGTGCTACGCGCCGACCTCGCGCCGATCATCATTCGCGAGCGGGCGAATGTGCAGGACAACGCGGTTATTCATGTGCCGCAGGATGTGACCGTGGAGATCGGGGCGGGGTCGACGATCGCGCATTCGGTGGTGTTCCACGGCGCCACCCTGGGCGCCGAGTCGATCGTCGGGAACGGGTCCACCGTGCTGGACATGGCGAAGATCGGCAGCGGCACCATGATCGCCGCGCATTCGCTGGTGCCGCCGGGCGCGGAGATCCCGGACGGGGTGCTGGCCGCGGGGTCGCCGGCGCAGGTGAAGAAGCCGCTCGCGGGGACGCCCGCGGAGATGTGGGTGAAAATCAACCCGAATTTCTACGCCGAGCTGGCGCAACGACATCTGAAGGGCATCACCGAGATTCGCTGACCGCGCGTCAGGCCGGATGCAGCAGCGCCACCACTTCGGCATCGCCGAGCTGATGGAAATCCCGATACGCCGCGCCCACTCCGCCGAGGAAGCGCGGCACCAGCGGGCACACCACCGTGTCGGCGAGCGCCCGAATCCGTTGCAGCGCTTCGGCGGACGACACCGGCACCCCAACGATCACCAGCCGCGGCTCGTGCAGCCGCGCGATCTCGCAGGCGACCGCCACGGTGGCCCCGGTCGCCATCCCGTCGTCCACGATCAGCACATTCCGGTCCTTCAAGGGAATCGGCGGTTCGGCCCGCAGGATCCGCCGCCGCCGCTCGAGCTCGGCCCGCTCCTGCTGCTCGACGGCCGCGATCTGCTGCTCGGTGACCCCGGTGTGCCGCACCACGTCGTCGTTGAGCACCCGCACCCCGTCCTCGCCGATCGCCCCCATCGCGAGTTCCGGCTGCCATGGCACCCCGAGCTTGCGCACCAGCAGCACGTCGACCTCCCCGCCGATGACCTCCCGCACCGCGACCGCCACCGGCACCCCGCCCCGGGGCAGTCCGAGCACCAGCGGGTCCGCCGCCCGCAGGTCCAGGAGTACCGCACCCAGCGCGCGCCCGGCAGCCCCCCGATCCGGATAGATCATCACCCCCGATTTTAGTTCCGCCCGGGACTCCCGGGCGGAACTCTGCGGCGGCCGCTACTCCCCGCGAATGCTGAAACGCCGCAGCGACAGGCTGGGATTGGTGGTGCGGACCTCGCCGAGGTGGCCCAGATCCAGGTGCGCGGTGGCGATGCCCGGGGCTTCGCCCAGTTCGGCCAGCACGGTCCCGGTGGGGGAGATGATCAGGGAAGCGCCCGACCCGAGCGGCGACGCCTGGTTGGCCGCCGCGACATAAATCGTGTTCTCGATGGCCCGCGCCCGCAGCAGCGTCGTCCACTGATCGACCTTGCCGGGCCCGGGAATCCACTGCGCGGGCAGCAGCAGCACATGCGCGCCCGCCGCCGCGACCCGGCGAATGCCTTCCGGGAAGCGCAGATCGAAACAGGTCTGCATGCCGAACACCACGCCGTCCACGGTGAACAGCTGCGGCGCGTCCAGCGGCCCGGGCAGCAGGAACTCCGACTCCCGGGCACCGAAAGCGTCGTAGAGATGCACTTTTCGATAGATCGCGGCGAACTCGGCATCGGGCGAGGCGGCGACCAGCGTGTTGTAGATGCGCCCCACCGGCGCGTCGCCGCCGGGCGCTTCGGCGACGCCCGCCACCACGTGCACCCCGAATTCGGCTGCGATGCCGCGCAATCCGCTGACGAACGGCCCGGTGAGCGGTTCGGCGATCTCCACCACCCGCGGGTCCAGGCGTTTGGTGGCGAACATGGCGTACTCGGGGGCCACCACCACCTTCGCTCCGAGTTCGCTCGCCGCCTTCACCTCCTGGCGCAATGCGGTGAGATTGGCCACGGTGTCGTCGCCGGGCGCGAATTGCAGGACGGCGATGTCGACCGCGCCGGCGGGGGTCTCGGCGGTGGGTCCGGCGGGGGTCTCGGCGGGCTCGGGGACCAGCGTCGCCATCGCTCCCGAGCTGCCCGCTTCGGTGGCCGCGACGGCGCCTGTCACGTAGTTTCGGACGGGAACGGGTTCGCTGTGCACCTCCCCAGAAGCAGACCGAACGGCCGGTGTGGACGGGGGCGCGGGCGGGTTGTCCGGATGCACGACATCCAGCGTATTGGCCCGATGGTCGGGCCGACTACTAGCAGGCAGTAAACTCCTGGTCAATGAGTACCTCACCGGCCGACAGCGAACCCAGCCACGACGAGAGGGACGCGACCGGCCCGTCCTTCGCCGATCTCGGGATCGATGACCGCATTCTGCGGGCCATCGCCGATGTCGGCTACGAATCGCCGTCGCCTATCCAGGCCGCGACGATTCCGCCGCTGCTCGAGGGCGCGGACGTGGTGGGCCTCGCGCAGACCGGCACCGGTAAGACCGCCGCGTTCGCGATTCCGATCCTGCAGCACCTGGACACCTCCGGGAAGGCGCCCAAGGCGCTGGTGCTGGCCCCCACCCGCGAGCTCGCCATCCAGGTCGCGGAGGCGTTCGGCCGGTACGCCGTGCACATGCCCGGCCTGCACGTGCTGCCCATCTACGGCGGCCAGAACTACGCGGTCCAGCTCAACGGTCTGCGGCGTGGCGCCCAGGTGGTGGTCGGCACCCCGGGCCGCGTCATCGATCACCTCGAGCGCGGCACCCTCGACCTCACCCAGCTCCAGTTCCTGGTGCTCGACGAGGCCGACGAGATGCTCAAGATGGGCTTCCAGGACGACGTCGAACGCATTCTGCGCGACACCCCGGACGAGAAGCAGGTGGCGCTGTTCTCGGCCACCATGCCGCCGGCGATCCGCAAGATCTCCAAGCAGTACCTGAAGGATCCGGTCGAGATCACGGTCAAGACCAAGACCACCACCAACACCAACATCACGCAGCGCTGGGTGCCGGTGTCGTATCAGCGCAAGCTGGACGCGCTGACCCGCATCCTCGAGGTCGAGCCCTTCGAGGCGATGATCATCTTCGTGCGCACCAAGCAGGCCACCGAGGAGCTGGCCGAAAAGCTGCGCGCGCGTGGGTATTCCGCGGCCGCCATCAACGGCGATATCGCGCAGGCGCAGCGTGAGCGCACCATCGGGCAGCTGAAGTCGGGCGTGCTCGACATCCTGGTCGCCACCGATGTCGCGGCGCGCGGTCTGGACGTGGAGCGCATCTCGCACGTCGTGAACTACGACATCCCGCACGACACCGAGTCCTACGTGCACCGCATCGGCCGCACCGGCCGCGCGGGCCGCAATGGCGACGCGCTGCTGTTCGTGGCCCCGCGCGAGCGCCGCCTGCTCGATGCCATCGAGCGCGCGACCCGTCAGCCGCTGACCGAGATGCAGCTGCCGTCGGTCGAGGACGTGAACGCGCAGCGCGTGCAGAAGTTCGGCGACACCATCACCGAGAACCTGGCCAATGACAATCTGGCCCTGTTCCGCAAGCTGATCGAGGACTACGAGCAGGAGCACAACATCCCGCTCGTGGATATCGCGGCCGCGCTCGCGGTCGGGTCCTACGACGGCGCGAACTTCTTCATGGAGCCCGATCCGGAGCCCGCCCCGCGCGAGCGTCGCGAGCGCACCCCGCGTGCGTTCGACGAGCGTGGCCCGCGTGAGCGCCGCGAGCCGGGTCCGGCGCGGCACCGCCAGTCCGGCGCGGAGCTGGTCACCTACCGCATCTCGGTGGGCAAGCGGCACAAGGTGGCGCCCGGCGCCATCGTCGGCGCGATCGCCAACGAGGGCGGCCTGCGCCGCAGCGACTTCGGCCACATCAGCATCCGGCCCGATCACTCGCTGGTCGAGCTGCCCGCCGATCTGTCGTCGGAGACGCTCAACGCATTGAGCCGCACCCGGATCAGCGGTCAGCTGATCCAGCTGCAGCTGGACCAGGGCCCGCCGGGAATGCGCTCCATGAGCCGTGCCCCGCGCCGCGAGGGCAAGCGCCCGGAGCCGCGCCGCAAGCCGCGCTTCTAGCAACGAGAAGGGGTGTGGGGACCGAGTCCCCACACCCCTTTTTCGTGTCCCGGGATCGGTCAGTTGGCCGAACCGGTGCTCGCGCCGCCCGAGCCGGAATCGGCCGAGCCGGAAGAGGTCTGGCCCTGCGCCGGATCCTTGGGGAGTTCCGCGACGGTGAACAGGCCGACGGTGGGCAGCACCAGGCAGCGGGCGGCCGGGTAGTCGATGGACCCCCACAGCGAGGCCACGATGGTGCCCGCCCCGGAATCGACCGTCTTGGTCAGCGCCGGCAGGTTGTATTCGGTCATATCGTCGAGCGCGTTGATCCCACTGCGCCCGTTGGCCACATTGAGCCACATCACGCTCAGGCCGGAGGCCAGGGGCATACCCGAATGCACCGGGGCCGCCTGGAAGCGGAGGGTGCCGGGCGGGGTGTTCAACCCGTTGTCGGGACCGTCGGTGCCGGAGATGGCGGACGCCGCGGTCATGGTGAACGGGAGATTGCTGCCGCAGCCGATGGTCGGCGCCTGGTAACTGAACGGCGCGAACGAAACCGGAACCGCCCCCGCGACATTGGTGAGCTTGACCGCGGACAGCAGCTTGGCGGTCTTGGCGGTGGCTTCGAGCGCCGTCTTGGCGTCGGCATTGTCGCCCGCCGCGGTGGTGAGATCGGCGATGGCCCGCTCGACGGGGGTGGGCTGCGGTTCGGCGGCGGCGGTGTGCGCGCCGAGGACGATCGCGCTGGCGGCCAGGGCGACGGTGGTCGCGGCGCGCTGGGTCAAGGTCCTACGGTTCACTCGTACTGCTCCTGCGAACTCGGATACCGGTTTTCGGGCAACCTACCAGGAGGCTTGGCCGCTCGAGCGGTCGAGCCGTCCGGTCGGTGTGATCCGAGCGACATTCCAGCCATTACCGGGGGGTAAGTTTGTTGGCGTAACCACGGCGACACTGGGAGAGGCAATGAGGCTTTCGCTTTCACCAGAAGAGGTGAAATTCCGGGATGAGCTGCGTGAGTTCTACCGGACCGAGATTCCGGCGGAGATCCGCGACCGCGTGAAGTACGGCTTGGAACTGTCCAAGGACGACATCGTCACCACCCACCGAATCCTCAACGAGCACGGCCTGGCGGTCCCGAAGTGGCCGGTGGCGTGGGGCGGCAAGGACTGGACCCCCATGCAGCGGCACCTCTGGGAGGACGAGATGCAGCTCGCCTCGGTCCCGGAACCGCTCACCTTCAATGCCCAGATGATCGGTCCCGTCATCGCGCAGTTCGGTTCCGAGGAGCTCAAGCAGCGCTTCCTCCCGCCGACCGCCAATCTCGACATCTGGTGGTGCCAGGGCTTTTCCGAGCCCGACGCCGGCTCCGACCTGGCCTCGCTGCGCACCACCGCGGTGCGCGACGGCGACTCCTACATCGTGAACGGCCAGAAGATCTGGACCACGCTGGCGCAGTACGCCGACTGGATCTTCTGCCTGGTGCGCACCGATCCGAACGCCAAGAAGCAGGCCGGCATCTCGATGCTGCTCTTCGATGTGAAGACCCCGGGCGTGACCATCCGGCCGATCAAGCTGATCGACGGGCATCACGAGGTCAACGAGGTCTTCTTCGAGAACGTGCGGGTCCCCGCCGATCAGCTGGTCGGCGAGGAGAACATGGGCTGGACCTACGCCAAGTTCCTGCTCGGCAACGAACGCACCGGCATCACCGGCGTCGGCCGCACCAAGGTCAAACTGGGGGTGGCGAAGGAGTACGCGGCACAGACCAAGTCGGGTTCCGGCACGCTGCTGGAAGATCCGGTGTTCGCGGCGCGCGTCGCGGAACTGGAGAACGAACTGCTGGCGCTGGAGCTCACCCTCATGCGCGTGGTCTCCAATTCCAGTGACGGCAAACCGAATCCGGCGTCCTCGGTGCTGAAGCTGCGCGGTTCGGAACTGCAGCAGGCGGCCACCGAACTGCTGCTGGATATCGCGGGCCCGGACGCCCTGCCCGTCCAGGCCGCCGGCACCGCCTCGCCCGATTGGGCGCAGCGCACCGGCCCGGCGTACCTGAACTACCGCAAGACCACCATCTACGGAGGCTCCAGCGAGGTGCAGCGCACCATCATCGCCTCCACCATCCTCGGATTGTGAGCCGCCGCCATGGATTTCGAACTCACCGATGAACAGGTCATGCTCCGCGACACCGTCCGCGATCTGCTCGCGCGGGCCTACGACCCGGAGACCCGGCTGAAGGTCACCGACACCGAACTGGGCTGGAGCCGCGAGGTCTGGAACCAGCTCGCCGAACTCGGCGTGCTGGGACTGGCTTTCAGCGAGGAGGACGGCGGCGTCGGCGCGGGACCGGTCGAGGTCATGGTCGTGCTGGAGGAGATCGGGCGGCGCAATGCGCCCGAACCGGTGCTGGACGCCGTGCTGGTGCCGGGCGGCTTGATCGCCCAGGCCGGCACCGACGCGCAGAAGCAGCGGGTGCTGCCGGAACTGGTGGCGGGCACGAAACTGCTGGCCTTCGCCCACTCCGAGCCCGGAACCCGCTGGCCCGCGGCCGAACTCGGCACCAAGGCGGTGGCGCAGGGCGACGGTTACGCGCTCACCGGCGTCAAGAACCCGGTCCCGCACGGTGACTGCGCCGACGAACTGGTGGTCAGCGCCACCCTCCCCGACGGCGGACTGGGCCTGTTCCTGGTCGCCGCCGATGCCGCCGGCGTGACCCGCACGCCGTACCGCACCTTCGACGAGCGCCGCGGCGCGCAACTCGAATTCGACGGCGCGGCAGGCGAACTGCTCGGCGGACTGGCCGATGCCACGGCGGCGCTGGACGCGGTCACCGCACAGGCTCAGGCGAGCCTGTGCGCCGAATCGCTGGGCGCGATGGAGGAGTCGCTCCGGCTCACCACCGAATACCTGAAGACCCGCAAGCAGTTCGGGGTCACGCTGTCGAAGTTCCAGACCCTCACCCAGCGGGCGGCGAACATGTACGTGTCGCTGGAACTGGCGCGCAGCATGAGCTACTACGCGACCGCCGCGCTGGCGGACGGGATCACCGATCCGGTGGTGGGTTCGCGAGCCCGGCTGCAGGTCGGCCGCGCGGCCCGGCACATCGGGCAGGAGGCGGTTCAGATGCACGGCGGCATCGGCATCACCACCGAGTATCCGGTGAGCCATTACGTCGCGCGCCTCACCGCCATCGCCCGCACCCTGGGCAGCGATCTCGAGCACCTGCGCGTGCTCAGCGACAAGATCGGCGATTACAGCCTGGTCGAGTTCTGATCGGCTCTCGTGACTGCTGCCGTGCCCGTTCCGGATTCGGAACGGGCACGGTCGTTTCCGCTCGCGGTAGCACGTCCGGGCCGATCACGCCGTCAGTCGCCAGCGGTGCAGCTCGTCACCGTGGCGGGTGAGCCAGGTGCCGTCGCCGAGCGCGATCACCGATTCGCCCGCCGGCACCGGGTAGTGGACCTGCCCGAGCGGCCGCAGTTCGGCGCTGTCCAGCACCCAGTGCACATGGGTGCGCCGAGCCGGGCCGGAGGCGTGCGGCTCCGAGGGACGCAGCACGGTGAGCACCCGATCGGCGTCCAGCACCGCATCCTCGGGAAAGTCGTCCGCGCAGGCGTTCTCGTTCAATTCCGTGGTGTCCAACTGCGCGATCGGCGCACCCGTGGCGATGTCGTAGATCGCCAGTTCTTCGAAATCGTCTTCCTCGTCACCGGGGAAGTCCGGCCAGCGCCGAGTAACCAATCGGTCGGTGCCAGGTAAGAACCCCACCGGCACCAGCGACTGCGCCCCGCCGACGAACCGGAACCCGCCCTCCCGCGCCAGCCCCCACCAGGTCATCCACCCACCCCAGGGCACCCACATCGATATGGCGAGCCGCGCCCGCTCCGGATGCCACCGCTGCACCTCCCGCTGCGAAGTCCCCTGCGCCGCAGCCCGTTCGACCACCGCACAGGTGGCGGCATCCAGCACCGCGATGTCATCGGCCAGCCAAGCCCGGCCTCCGGTGTAATCCTTGGCCAGATTGGGCACGAACACGCTCACCAGCGCCCCGTCCGCACTCACCGCCGGATTCCCCAGCGCCTCACCGGATCCATGCCACGGATCATGCGCCAACCGCCACCGCGTACTCCCGCCCCGCGTCACCGCCCGCACCGAATTCCCGTCGGCGACAACGAATCCGCCATCCGGCAACGGCGCTCCCCGCTCGCCTTCGCCCAGCCGCAACTCCGACATCGGCTCCGCGGCATCGCCTTCGAAGAATTCCTCCCGATCGAATACCCGCAGCAGTCCCGGCGTCCGGATCGCGATCCGCGCATCCGGCAACGACTCCACCTCGCCGTCCGTCACGGCAGAACCGAGCGCCACGACGTCGAGCGGCGGAACCTGCGTGTACTTCACCCGGCCGATGCTCACACGCCCACCCCCGCTCCCACAATCCGGCGATCGCATTCGGGGGCGGCCCGTCCTCCCGGGTAGCGCCGGGCAGACCGAGGTGTCGGCTTACTCGTCGTCTGCTGCGGTGGTGGCGGGGCGGGCGGCGGAGGAAGTGCTCGCGGCCGGTTCCGTGGGCGGTGCCTCGGTGGTGGTCGGGCGCACCGGATCCGTTGTGGGCGGGGCGGGTTCGGTGGTGGTGGGACGCGGCCGGGTGGTGCGGGAAGTGGTGGGCCGCGAGGGGGTGGTGCGGGTGGTGGTGTCGCCGCTGGGGTCGGCGTCGGGGGAGTCCGTTTCGGAGACGGTGGTGCGGGGTCGGCGCGGGGGCTGGTCGGCGGCGACGCGCCAGGAGGGGGACGGCGGGATGATCACGGCGGGGGTGGTGGTGCCGGACGAGACGGTCTCCGCCACTTGGAGATTAGCGTTCATGGGCGGCGGCGCCACATAGACGTCCTGGCCGCCGAGGCCGCACGCGCCGATGAGAACGAGGCCCGCGGAGACCGCGCCCACGCCGATGGCGGCATAGGCCACGGGCTTGGGCAGGGGGCGCGACGGTAGGGCGTCGCGCGCGTCCGCGCCGGCGTTGCTGCCGTCCATTGTGGGCACTCCTGATTCGTGTCGAGTGGGCTCACCCTAACGGAGGTGCTAGTACGGTGCCAGGCGGGTGGTCGGTACGAATATTCGACGGGCGCGCCCGAATTAACCGGATACGGCAGCATCTCAAACAGCGATGATTCAGATATCGAATCAGTAAAGTCCGCGTGTTGTGCGCACGTGTCGCATGGACTTTTCGTTGCGGAGCCGTAATGTGTGTCCAAAGTTACACGTGAGACGCTCGAAATTTGCCGAGAGGCGCGCCGATGAATCGCGACCCGCGGGTGAGCGTCATCGAGGAGTAGATGATGGGTGCATTCTCGACATCTCCGATGCGCGCCGCCGCGCAGACCGGGGAACCCGCGGCCACCGGGCCGGCGCGGTTGTCGGCAATCCTGGCCCGCACCGTCGCGTGGTTGATCTTCCTCGGGGGAATCACGGGCGCCGTTCTCGGCATTGCCGGACTACACGTGGAAATTACCGTGGCGGGTTTGATTCTCGCCTGCACCGCCGGATTGGTGCTCTTGAAACTCCGCGCCGACGCCACTGGCTAATTTTTCGCAAATATCTCCTATCGGGAAATGACCCATTCGAAAGCAGCGGCTTTCGAACGACTTCCCTCCGCGGTGCGGGAACGATTCGGTTCGCCGAGTTCGCTCAGCAACTTTTCCGACAAATCGACCAAAGTCGCCAATACCGGCGGCGTGAACCATTGCGGCCGGGTGGCGAAGAGCAGATCCTCGCTGGAGGTATTGCCGGATGCGCCCGGCGCGAACGGGCAGCCGCCGAGCCCGCCCAGCGATCCGTCCACCACGCCCGCGCCGGCGGCGATGGCGGCCAGCGAATTGGCCACGCCCATGCCCCAGGTGTCGTGCCCGTGGAAGACGATGCGCCGCCCGGCCTCCGGCCCGAATCGTCCCTGTCCGGCGACGGCCGCCACCAGCGCCGACACCTGACCCGGATACGCCTGCCCGAGCGTATCGGCGAGCACGATGTCCGCCGCGCCCGCGGTGCGCGGATCACGCGCGATCCCCAGCACCCGCGCCGGATCCACCGGCCCTTCGAACGGGCAGGTGAAAGCCGTTGCCAGGCACAGCTGCAGCCGCCCGCCCGCCGCCTCGGCGATCCGGACGGCATCCGGCATGGCCGCCACGCTGTCCTCGGTGGTGCGCCCGATATTGGCCTTGTTGTGCGAATCCGATACCGAGAAGCAGTACTGGAAGTTCCGCACCCCGGCCGCCGCGGCCTTCTCCACGTGCCGCGGCGTCGCCACCCACAGCCAGCAGCGTTCCAGCTCCCGCGGGGTCAGCGCGGCGACCAGTTCGAGGGTATTGGCCATGGGCGGCACCAGATCCGGCCGTGCCATGGATCCGATCTCCAGTTCCGGCACGCCCGCGCCCAGCAGCGCGCGCACCATCTCCACCTTGCGCTCGGTCGGCAGCACCTTGCCGGTGAGCTGCAAGCCGTCGCGCAGCGTCACGTCTCGCAGGATCGCGGTCATTTCGCCTCCAGCGCTTCGATTTCTGCATCGGACAGGCCGAGCAGCCCGGACAGTACCTCGCTGGTGTGCTCGCCCAGGTCGGGCCCGACATTGCGGATGGGCAGCGACTGCCCGCCGATCACCGGCACGATGCCCGGGAACCCGACCTCCTTGGGTTCGGGTTCGCCCACGTCCACCCGGAAGGGCTGAATCATATTGCGCGCCCGGTATTGCTCGTCGGCCACGATATCGGCGGCGGTGTAGATGGGCCCGCACGGAATGGCGGCGTCCTCCAGGACCTTCAGCGCCTCCGCGCGGGTGCGCAGCCGCGACCAGTCGGCAATGGCGGCGTCGAGCCGGTCGCGATTACGCCAGCGCCCGGCATTGTCCTGCAGTTCCGGATCGGCTGCCAGGTCCGGCCGCTCGATGACCTGCATGTACCGCTGGAAGATGGCATCGCCGTTGCCGCCGATGATGATCGAGTAGCCGTCGCTGGTCGGATAGGCGTTGCTGGGCGCGATGCCCTCCATGCGCCCGCCCACCCGCTCGCGCACGATCCCGTACGCGAGATAGTCGGGCACCAGCGACTCCATCACCGACAGGATCGATTCATTGAGCGCCACATCGATGACGCGCCGGTCCAAGGGAACTCGCCCGTCGGTGCGCTCGCGCTGGAACAACGCCATCACGGTGCCGAACGCCGCGTAGATCCCCGCGATCGAATCCCCGATGGACACCCCCACCCGCACCGGCGGCCGATCCGGATCCCCGACCAGCTCCCGCAAGCCGCCCACGGCCTCGGCCACCGCCGCGAACCCCGGCCGCTGCGCCAGTGGCCCGGTCTGCCCGTACGCCGAAATCCGGGTGATCACCAGATCGGGATTGGCCGCGTTCAAGACCTCCGGCCCCAGCCCCCACTTCTCCAGCATCCCCGGCCGGAAGTTCTCCAGCAGCACATCGCACTGCTTGATCAGATCGAGCACGATCGCCCGCCCCGCCTCGGTGCGCAGATCCAGCGTGATCGACTTCTTGTTCCGGTTAACGGTCCGGTACAGCATAGAGGTGTCACCACCGTACAGCCGCCAATTCCGCAGCTCGTCACCGGTTTTCGGCCGCTCGACCTTGATCACCTCGGCCCCGAAGTCCCCGAGCATCCGGCCCGCCGTGGGTGCGGCGACGTAGTTACCCAACTCCAGCACACGCACGCCATCGAGCGGCCGAATCTCCATGGTCACAAACCTTAGAGAAAGCGCGCGAACACTAACAGGCCGGTGCGACGGGGGAGATCGATGAGGATGCCCGTCGCACCGGCCTGGAGCCCGGTTCGTGGTGCACGCAAGAAACCGCGAACCGGGCCGTGTGAGGTGAATGCCGTTGTCCGGCCGCGGCGTCAGGCCGCCTTCGGGGTCACTTCCTCGATGATCGAGTAGTGCTCGGCATTGCCGGTGATGATGGTGGATTCGTCGCCGTGCACGCCGACCGGCACATCGCCGGCCAGGGTGATGCGGGTCAGGCGGCGCGGCTGGCCGTCGTAGTCGTCGATGGCGTAGTGCTGGGTGGCGCGGTTGTCCCAGATCGCCACGTCGCCGAGCTGCCAGTTCCAGCGGGTGGTGTTCTCCAGGCGGGTGACCCGGTGCTGCAGCAGCTGGAACAGCGCCTGCGATTCGGCGGCGGACAGGCCCACGAAGTTCTTCACGAAATGGCCGAGCAGCAGGGCGCGTTCGCCGGTGACGGGGTGCACGCGCACCACCGGGTGCTCGGTCTCGTAGTAGGTGGACTGGAATTCCTCGCGGTACGCCTTGATATTGGCGGTCACCTGATCGTTCTCGCCGCGCTCGATCTCGGTGCGGTCGGCGGCGTAGTCGTAGGCGTTGGTGTGCCGCGCGCGCAGGTTCTCCACCAGCGCCTTGAGCGGAGCCGGCAGCGCTTCGTAGGCGGCAACGGTGGAGGCCCAGGTGGTGGAACCGCCGTAGGGCGGCAGGTGCACCGCGCGCAGGATGGACGCCTTCGGAATCCGGTCCACGAAGGTGACGTCGGTGTGCCAGCTGTTGGCGCGGCCGTACTCCGAATCGATGGGCAGCGACTTGACGCCCTTGGAGGTGACGGTCGGATGCGGGGTGGTGGGGGCGCCGAGCAGCTGCGCGAATTCGTGCTGCCCGTCCTCGGTCAGATGCTCCTGGCCGCGGAAGAAGATCACCTTGTGCCGGTGCAGCGCGTCCTGGATGGCCTGGACGGTCACCGAGTCCAGATCCCCGCCCAGCTTCACGCCGTCGATGCGCGCGCCGATCTTGCTGCCCAGCTTCACGACGGTGACGGTGGAGGTGTCGGATGCGTAATCGACGGACATGCAATGCCTTTCGCCCGGAGGAGTCCGGCTCGGTTGAGCCGTACCCAGAACACCACCGGGCGCACCGCTGAAACAGGTTCAGGATCAGCGGGATCGAAAGGCGTTACCCGACGTGTTCGCGTAGGTAGGCCAGGTCGTCGGCCACGCCGTCGCCCGGCGTCTCCAGCACGATGGGCGCGTCCCCCACCGCCTTGCACACCTCGACCAGCAGCTGCGGATCGATGGTCCCGTCGGCGAGGTTGGCGTGCCGGTCCGCCCCGGAGTCGAACTCGTCGCGCGAGGAGTTCAGGTGCACCAGGTCGATGCGCCCGGTGATGGCCTTGATCCGGTCCACCACCCCGAGCAGCTCCTCACCGCCCGCCCAGGCGTGACAGGTGTCCAGGCAGAACCCGGCCCCGAAGTCGCCGACGGCCTCCCACAGCCGGGCGATATCGTCGAAGTGCCGCGCCATGGCGTGATTGCCGCCCGCGGTGTTCTCGATCAGGATCGGCACCGCGAACCCGCCCTTGTCCTCCTGGCGCTGGAACAGCTTGCGCCAGTTGAGGATCCCCTCCACGATCTCGTCGTCCTTGCGCACATGCCCGCCGTGCACCACCAGCCCGAACGCCCCGAGATCGGCGGCGGCCTGCGCCTGCAATGCCACCGCATTGCGCGAGGGCATGCGCAGCCGGTTGTTCAGGCTGGCCACATTGATCTGATACGAGGAGTGCACCACCACCTCGATGGGGCTGGCCTTGATCTCCTCGGTCAGCGGGTGCGGCTTCGGCTTCTCCCAGCTCTGCGGGTCCACCACGAACATCTGGATGACGTCGGCCCCCAGCTTCTCACCGAAGCCGACGGGGTCGCTGTCCATACGAACGTGAGCTCCAAGGCGCATGGATGCCAGCGTATCGCCGAGCACCGACAGGGACGCGGGATCACGCGGCGGTACAAGCGAATCTTCAGTGTTGCGTAAGCGCGATGTGGGGAGATAGATCGGTAGGAATCTGTCCTTTCGACCCGATCCAGGGGGGTGAATGCGCTTGTCAGCCAATGGCACCGGCCGAAGTATCGACGAAACTACGGCCGACCTGCACGCCTGCTATGGTTTGCGTGTTTTCTCGGGTCGGTCCGAGCTCGATCACGCCGATCATTTGCGGTATGGCGCGTGCCGGTGGGTCCTGGCGCGTGACGTGGGAAGTGGGAAGTAGTCATGCTGTCCAACGGTGACGTTTTCGCCGAGTATGTCATCGAGCGG
Source organism: Nocardia yamanashiensis (assembly GCF_021183565.1). NCBI lineage: Bacteria > Bacillati > Actinomycetota > Actinomycetes > Mycobacteriales > Nocardiaceae > Nocardia > Nocardia yamanashiensis. Next base: position 4,399,752 of record NZ_CP089226.1, on the reverse strand, counting down.
CAGCTCGGGCGCGGTGGCATGGGCTCGGTGTATCTGGCCAAGCATCCGCGGCTGCCCCGGCTGACGGCGCTCAAGCTGCTGAACCGGGAAATGGTGTTCGACAAGGAGGTTCGCGCGCGCTTCGAGCGCGAGGCGGACCTGGTCTCGGGCCTGGACCACCACAATATCGTCACCGTCTACGACCGCGGGCTCGAAGACGGCCAGATGTGGATCTCCATGCAGTACATCGACGGTGTCGATGCCGCGAGCGTGAATCCGCTGGTGCTGCCGCCGGAGCGGGCCGTGCAGATCATCGCCGAGGTCGGCGACGCGCTGGACTACGCGCACCGCAACGAGGTGCTGCACCGCGATGTGAAGCCCGCCAATATCCTGCTCGCGCGGTCCACCGGCGGTAAGGGCGAGCGCGTCTACCTCACCGACTTCGGCATCGCGCGCCTGCGCGACGATCAGGGCCAGAACCTCACGCAGACCGGCACTTTCACCGCGACCCTGGCCTACGCCTCGCCGGAGCAGCTGACCGGTTCGGCGCTGGACGGGCGTTCGGATCAGTACTCCCTGGCCTGCACGCTGTTCTGGTTGCTCACCGGCGCGGGCCCGTTCTCGGCCACCAATCCGGCCGCGGTCATCCAGGGGCATCTGCAGAATCCGCCGCCGCCGCTCAGCTCGGCCCGGCCCGGCCTGCCGCCGTCGCTGGATCTGGTGCTGGCCAAGGCCATGGCCAAGCGGCCCGACGAACGTTTCCCCAGCTGTAGCGAATTCGCGGCCGCCGCCCGCCGCGCGCTGGCCTCTCCGAGCGCCCCCGCCATGCCGCTGGTGGGCCGGACCGCGCCGCCCATGCCGATCATGGGGCAGGGGCCGACCGCCGGTCCGATGACGGCGGGCCAGCTGCCGACCGGTATGCCCATGCCGACCGGCGGGCACCTGCACACGGGCGGACAGCCCATGCCGACCGCCGGTTCCATGCACACCGCGCCGCCGAACCCGACCGCCAATGCCATGCCGTATCAGTCCGGCCCGCAGGTCAATACGGCCACGCCGCCCCCGCAGCCGGTGGCCGGCACCTACACCGGCCGCGCCACCAACCCGCAGTTCACGCCGCCCGGCAATGCCTACACCCGCCCGTCCGGTCCGGTGCCGCCCGGCACCCGCCCGCCCGGCATCAACCCGATGGCCGGCGGCCGTCCGCCCATGCCGCCCAAGAAGTCCAATGCCGGGCTGATCATCGCGATCGTGGTGGGCGTGCTGGTGCTGGCCGTGGTCGCGCTCATCGGCCTGGCCGCCATCGGCAGCGACAGCGGTTCGGGCAGCTCCGGCTCGTCCGCGCCCAGCGGCTCGGGCACCGCCAAGAATGTCGACTGGTCCTCGCTGAGCAAGGAATTCCCGCGCATGGTGCCGACCACCAAGACCGGTGAACTCGGCTACAACAGCGCCAACTGCTATCTCTACGAATCGTCGAGCCCGCCGGAGAAGTCCGACGGCGAACCCGATTTCGGCGACTGGTCGGTGCAGTGGATCTGCTCGGGCGGCGGCGACTACAAGGACCCGTTCTACCGGCTCATCGCCTACCCGTCCTCGGCCAAGGCGCAGGCGGTGGTCGACGGCTTGGTCGCCGACAAGAAGTCGCAGGACACCAATGGCGGCAAGACCTACACCAACTACCAGTTCACCGACAACAACCAGCCGCGCCTGGTGACCGCCTTCACCGGCGACGCCAACCGCAGCCAGTACCTCATGTACACCGACGGCGTCTACGACTCCATGGACGACGTACTGCGCTGGTGGCGTTCGGCTCCGCTGAACTAGACTCCGGCCTCGTGCAGCCCGCCGACTCCAAGGTTCGCGGCCGTCTCGTTCTGGACTGAGTGGAGCGGGGGAGCGAAGCGGAGGAGCGGAGGGAGGGAAGAACGAGACATGCGGGCCGCGAACACGCCCGGAGCGAAGCGAAGGGCAGATTAGACACAGTGCTGCGTAGCGGTGAGACGTTCGCGGGTTACGAGATCGAACGCGAACTCGGCCGCGGCGGGATGGGGTCGGTGTATCTGGCCCGGCATCCGCGTTTGCCGCGGCTGGTGGCGCTCAAGCTGCTGAATCGGGAATTGTTCGGGGACGGCGAGGTTCGAGCGCGCTTCGAACGTGAGGGTGATCTCGTAGCGCGCTTGGATCATCCGAATATCGTGCCGGTGTTCGACCGGGGGTTCGACGACGAGCGGTCGTGGATCGCCATGCGGTTCATCGACGGGGTGGACGCGGCCTCGCTGCAGGCGGGGGATCTGTCTCCGGCGCAGGCGATCCGGATCATCGCCGAGACGGCCAAGGCCCTCGACTACGCGCACCGCAAGGGCGTGCTGCACCGGGACGTGAAGCCCGCCAACATCCTGCTGGAGCAGGCCGACGGGGAAGAGCGAATCTTCCTGGCGGACTTCGGGATCGCGCGACTACGCGACGAATCGACCAAGCTCACCCAGACCGGATCCTTCACCGCCACACTGGCTTACGCTGCGCCCGAACAACTTTCGGGACATCCGCTGGACGGTCGCTGCGATCAGTACTCGCTGGCCTGCTCGCTGTTCCGGCTGCTCACCGGCACCGTGCCGTTCACCGCGGAGCATCCGGTGGCGGTCATGCAGGGGCATCTGAACCAGCCGCCGCCCCCGGTGAGCGGGTTGCGCGCGGGTCTGCCGCCCGCCCTGGACGCGGTGATGGCGCGGGCGCTGGCCAAGCATCCGCGCGATCGATTCGACTCCTGCACCGCCTTCGCCACCGCCGCCCAGCAGGCGCTGTACGCCACCGGACCGAGTACGCGGCACAGCGTGCCGCAGGCGAGTTACAGCCCGGCGCAGGCCTTCACCCCGCCGCGCCCGCAACCGGCGCACACGCCGCCCCGGCCGCAGCCGGCCTACACCGCACCGCAGCCGGCCTTCACCGCTTCGCAGCCGAGCCCGACCCGGACCGGCTACCGGTCCACCGGCAACCGGCCGGCCAATTCCCCGGGCTGGCGGCCGGAGAAGCGCAAGCCGAAGCCGAAGAAGCGGATGCGCGGCTGCCTGCTCACCCTGCTGGCGTTGATCGTGGTGCCGCTGGTGGCCATCGGCGCCCTGCTGGTGTGGATCGACCGGGTCGCGAATTCCGGTTCCACCACGCCGACCACGCCCGCCCCGGCTCCGATCACCACCACCGAGGAAGAGCCGGAGCCGACCACCGAGGCGCCCACCACCACCGAGACTCCGGCGGATCTCGTCCCCTCGGGGGAGATCGGCGCGAACGCCCAGCTGCTGAGCAAGCTGTTCCCGAGCATGCTGCCGGAGGCCAATCCGTCGCTGTCGTTCAATGCCGGCACCGGCTACCAGGGCGCGGCCTGTATGACCTACGCCTCCAATGCCGCGGTGCCGTCGCTGGCCGCCGACGAGCCCGCCTTCGGCAACACCCTCCCGGTCTGGAACTGCTTCGGCGGCAATAGCCGGGCCACCTACCGGTTCATCCTGTACCCGGCCTCCACCGACGCACAGGCCGTCCTGGCCGGGCTGCCCGCCAACACCAAGTCCAGCACCACCATGAACGGGCACAGCTACACCAACTACGTGCTGAAGGGCAGCGACCCTTACCGCCCGCGCATGGTCACGGCCTTCGGCGACGGCGCGTCCGGCCGCGGCCAGGTGCTGATGTACAGCGTCGGGTTCATCGCGAACGAACAGGACCTGCTCACCTGGTGGAATTCGGCTCCCCTGGGCTGACCCCCATCTTCTGGGGGCAGATACGTCCGGGACCAGGTGGTTCTTTGTGAAGTCTATGAGGGTGCATGTATCCGGGTCATCCCGGATGGCGTCGCTCCCGGAACATCTACACACTGGACAGCATGACTTCGAACGTCTCGGAATCCGTCACTCTCGACAAGGGGGCAGCCGGGGTAGCCGCCCGGGCCACCGACCTCGTCAAGCTCTACGGGTCCGGCGATACGCAGGTCCGCGCGTTGGCCGGGGTGTCGGCCGACTTCGCGAGGGGGGAGTTCACCGCGATCATGGGCCCGTCGGGGTCCGGCAAATCGACCCTCATGCACTGCCTCGCCGGTCTCGACTCGGCCACCGCGGGGGCGGTGCACATCGGCGACACCGATCTGACCAAGCTCTCCGACAAGCAGATGACCGCGCTGCGGCGCGATCGCATCGGCTTCGTCTTCCAGGCCTTCAATCTGGTGCCCACGCTGACCGCGCTGGAGAACATCACGCTGCCGCTGGATATCGCGGGGCGCAAGGCCGACGAGGAATGGTTGTCCACCGTGCTCAAGCGGCTCGGGCTGACCGATCGGCTCAGCCACCGGCCCAGCGAGCTGTCGGGTGGGCAGCAGCAGCGCGTGGCGTGTGCTCGCGCGCTGGCCGGTAAGCCGGAGATCATCTTCGGGGACGAGCCGACCGGCAATCTCGATTCCCGGTCCTCGGGCGAGGTGCTGTCGATCCTGCGCGCGGCCGTGGACGAATTCCATCAGACCGTGGTGATCGTGACGCACGATCCGCGCGCCGCGTCCTACGCCGACCGGGTGGTATTCCTGGCCGACGGGCAGATCGTGGACGAATTGCGTTCCCCGACAGCTGATTCCGTGCTCGACAAGATGAAGTCGCTGGAGACCGTCTGATGGCCAGCCCGATGCGCAAGGTGGCTTTGCGCAATCTCGCCGCGCACAAGGTCCGATTGGCGCTCACCCTGCTCTCGGTGGTGCTCGGAACCGCTTTCATCGCAGGGTCTTTCGTGTTCACCGATACCCTGCAGCGCAGCTTCGACGATATCTTCGCCAACCAGGCCGTCGGCGTGGATGTGCGGGTGGAGCCCAAAGAGCGCCAGTCCCTGGGCATTCCGAACGAGGTCGTCGACAAGATCGCCGCCATGGATCAGGTGCGCACCGTCGCGCCGTCGGTGAGCGGGGCCGTGGTGCTGCTCAAGCCGGACGGCAAGGCCGTGCAGACCGGCGGCGCGCCGACCATCGGCACCTCGTATCTGCCGCCGGACAAGGCGGTCGCAAAACCGGATGTCTATCTGGCGGGCGGGCCGCCGACGGCGACCGACGAGATCTCCATCAACGAGGGCGGCGCGAACCGGGCCGGACTGCACGTGGGCGACAAGACCAAGGTGCTGATCCCGCGGGTGGGCAACAAGGACGTCACCGTCACCGGCATCTACGACTTCGCCGCCAACTCCGGCGGATTCATCAATATCCAGTTCACCGACGCCCAGGCGCGCGAGCTGTTCACCGACAAGACGCACGTGGCGTTCGTGGACATCGCCGTCAAACCCGGTGTGGCGGCGAACGATCTGCGCGACACGCTCGCGAAGGCGTACCCGGACTACAAGGTGCAGAACGGTGACCAGGTTCGCGAGGACCTGAAGAAGCAGCTCGCCGATCAGCTGAAGTTCCTCAATTACTTCCTGCTCGCCTTCGGCGGCATCGCGGTCATCGTCGGCTCGTCCATCATCTACAACACCTTCTCGATGCTGATAGCCCAGCGCCTGCGGGAACTGGCGCTGCTGCGCGCGGTCGGCGCCAGCCGCGGTCAGATCGGGCGCTCGGTGGTGGGGGAGGCGCTGCTCATCGGCCTGGCCGGCAGTGTGCTCGGATTGTTCGTCGGCGTCGGCCTGGCGTACGGCATTTCGGCGGTGATGAACGCGCAGGGCGCGGGGCTGCCCATGGGATCGATGTCGGTGGAGCCGCGAACCGTCCTGGTGGCGCTGCTGCTCGGCGTCACGGTCACGGTGGTGAGCGCCTACGTTCCGGCGTTGCGGGCGGCCACCATTCCGCCCATCGAGGCCATGCGCGAGGTGTTCGGCGCATCCAACGAGGTCAAGCGGCTGGGGTCGGTCACCGGCGGGCTGGTGACGCTGTTCGAGAAGCTGCGGCTGCCGGGTGTGGCGCGGGCGTTGCGGGCGGTGCTCACCTCGAAGTACCTGCGTCCCGGATTCGGCGCACTGCTGGCCGTGGCCGGTCTGGTGCTGGTGGTGACCGGCGCCCGCTCCACCGGCGGCGATGCCGCGGCCACCGTCGGAATCGGCGCGCTGGCACTGATTTTCGCGGTGCTGCTGGTCGGGCCCGCGCTGTCCGGGCCGATGGTCGGCGCGCTCGGCGTGCTGACCAAACCGTTCGGGCCGGTCGGCCGGATGGCGCTCAACAATGCCAAGCGCAACCCCACCCGCACCGCCGCGACCGCGTTCGCGCTGACGCTGGGCGTCATGCTGGTCTCGGCCATCGGCATGCTCGGGTCTTCCGCCAAGGCCAGCATCACCGAGCTGGTCGACAAGGGCGTGAAGGCCGACTACATCCTGGCCGGCCCGCAGAACAGCTTCATCGGGGTGCCGCTCGGCGCGGGCCCGGCGGTGGCCAAGGTGCCGGGCGTCGAGGATGTGGTGCCCTTCCACGCGGTCGTGGTGAAGGTCGGCAGCGACCAGCTCATCGGCACCGTGCCCGAAGGCGACGTCCGCAAGGTGCTCAAGTACGACATGGCGCAGGGCACCGATCAGCTCGGTGACAACGGCATCATGGTGTCGGAAACCGAAGCCGCCGACCGGAACTGGAAGGTCGGCGACACCGTCGAGCTGACCAGCGTCGACAAGGCGAAGAAGATCCCGGTCGTGGTGGACGGCATCTACAAGGACACCCAGCTGTTCGGGCCGCTGGTCGCGCCCATGGCGCTCTACGACCAGGTGAAATCGGTTGCCTTCGAGACCAATACGCTGGTGCTGCTCACCACCGAGCAGGGCGCCGATCAGACGGCCGTGCGCGCGGGGCTGGAGCAGGCGGTGGACTCCTACGCCATCGTCCAGGTGATGGACCGCGAGGACTTCAAGGGCGCGCAGGGCAAGCAGATCAACACCATGCTGGTGATCCTGTACGCGTTGCTGGCGCTGGCGGTGGTGATCGCCATCCTCGGCATCGTGAACACCCTGGCGCTGTCGGTGGTGGAACGCCGCCGCGAGATCGGCATGCTGCGCGCGGTCGGCATGCAGCGGCCGCAGGTGCGGCGCACCATCTATCTGGAATCCATGCTGATCGCGGTGTTCGGCGCGCTGATCGGCGTGGTGCTGGGCCTGTTCCTGGGAACCGGATTCCTGCGCACGCTACGGGATCTGGGGCTGACGCAGATCGCGGTGCCGTGGGTGCAGATCGTGTTCATGGTGCTGGCTTCCGCGGTGGTCGGCGTGCTCGCGGCGCTGTGGCCGGGGATCCGGGCGGCCCGTACGCCGCCGCTCGCCGCCATCGCCGAGGTATAGGCGCTCGGAAACACAGGGGCCCCGCCATTCCGGCGGGGCCCTGCTTTCGTTTCAGGCCGGGTACGGTCCCGCGGCCGGGAGGGACAGTGTCGTGATCGTGGGCGTCGCGGGACCCAGCGAGGACGACTTGTTGCTGTTCACGATGATCGCGATCACGATGATGGCGGTCACGATCACCGCGACGATGCCGAAGATGATCCAGCCGACCGGGCTCGAACTACGTTGCGGGGCACGATAGTTCGCGACCGGAGGACGCTGCTGGAAGTTCTGCGGCGGCTGATACACCGGGCCGGGATTCACCCGCTGACCCTGACCGACCTGCGGGGCGCGGCCCGAGGAAACGCCCTGGGCGGCACCCATGGCCGGATTAGGGTTCAGCGGCAAGCCCTGGCTCACTTGGGGATTGGGGCCCAGCTGCGGTCCCGGGCCGATGGGGGTATTCGGGCCGAGCGGCTGGCCTTGCCCGACCGGGGAACTCGGGCCGAGCGGCTGGCCCTGCCCCACCGGGACATTCGGGCCGGGCTGCGGGATCGGGCGAGGCTGCTGGGCCGGACCCGACTGCCCGACCGGCCCGACCGGCGGGCGGGGCTGCTGCACGATCGGCTGCGGGCGGATCGGCGTAGGCGGGCGGGGGACGATCGGCTGCGGGTGCGCGGGGGTCGGCGGGCGCGGGGCGGCCAGAGCGCGTTCCACCGCGGCGGCGAATTCGACGCAGGAGCGGAAGCGGTCCTGCGGGCGTTTGGCGAGGGCGCGGCCCAGCACGCCGTCGATGGGCCGGGGTAGTTCGGGGCGCAGCGGGGAGGCCGGGGGCGGCGGCTGCTGCAGGTGGCCGCGAATCACGGCGGCGGGACTGGTGCCTTCGAACGGGACCGCGCCGGTGAGCAATTGGAACAGCGTGCAGGCCAGTGCGTACTGGTCGGAGCGGCCGTCCATGGTGGCGCCGGTCAGCTGTTCGGGGGAGGCGTAGGCCAGGGTCGCGGTCACGGTGCCGGTCTGGGTGAGATGGCCGGTGTCGTCGCGCAGGCGGGCGATGCCGAAATCGGTGAGGTAGACCCGTTCACCGCCGGCGCCCGCGCGATTGGAGGAGCGGGCCAGCAGGATGTTCGCGGGCTTCACGTCCCGGTGCAGGACGCCGCGGCCGTGCGCGTAATCCAGGGCCTTGGCGGTCTCGGTGATGATCTGCGCGGCGCGCAGGGGCGGCAGTGAACCCGGGTTGACGGCCGAGGCGTTCACCCCGTCGATGTACTGCATGGAGATCCACAGCTGTTCGCCCTCGGTGCCGCGGTCGTACACCGTGACGATATTCGGGTGATCGAGCTGCGCGACCAGATCGGCCTCGCGCACGAAACGCGCCCGAATCTCGTTATCGGAGAACATCTCCTGATTCAGGAGCTTGAGCGCCGTCATGCGCGGCAACCGCGGATGCTTGGCCAGATACACCGACCCCATACCGCCGCGACCGAGCTCGCGTTCGATGACGTAACCGGCGAACACATCACCACGCTGCAAAGCCGAGCCCCCGTTTCCACGAGACAGATCCGCTGGCAGCGTACCGCGTCGGGGGCGGCCGCCTGTGCCGCCTGAACCGACAGGTATCCGGATCAGCCGCTCTGACCTGCGTTCGCGTGTGCCCATGCCGGTACATCTCCGCGATCCAGGGCGACCGCCAGCAACTCCGGAAATCGATCCGGGGTGCAGGCGAAAGCGGGAATGCCGAGGGCCGCGAGCGCGGCGGCATTGTCGTGGTCGTAGGCGGGGGCGCCCTCGTCGGACAGGGCCAGCAGGACGATCACCTGTACGCCCGATTCCTTCATGGCGCGCATCCGTTTCAGCATCTCCGCGCGCACGCCGCCCTCGTACAGGTCGGAGATGAGCACGAAGAGGGTGTCGGCGGGCCGGGTGATCAGCGATTGCGAATACGCGAGGGCGCGATTGATATCCGTGCCGCCGCCCAGTTGGGTGCCGAACAGCACCTCCACCGGATCCGAGAGCTTGTCGGTGAGATCGACGACGGCGGTGTCGAACACGACCAGGGAGGTCTTCAGCGAGCGCATGGACGCCAGCACCGCGCCGAACACCGACGCGAACACCACGCTCGGGGCCATCGACCCGGATTGGTCGATGGCCAGCACCACGTCCCGTTTGACGGCCTGCGCCTTGCGCCCGTACCCCACCAGCCGCTCCGGCACCACGGTGCGATGCTCCGGCAGGTAATTCGCGAGGTTCTTCCGAATAGTCCGATCCCAGTCGATATCCCGCAGCTTGGGCCGCGTCACCCGGGCCGCCCGGTTCAACGCCCCGCCGACCGCCGCCACCGTCTGCGCCGCGATCCGCCGCTCGATCTCCCGCACCACCTGCTCCACCACGGTGCGCGCCGTCGCCTTGGTGGTCTCGGGCATCACCCGGTTCAAGCTCAGCAGCGTGCCCACCAGATGCACATCCGGTTCGACGGCCTCCAATAGTTCCGGCTCCAGCAGCAGCTCGGTCAAGTTCAACCGCTCCACCGCGTCCCGCTGCATCACCTCCACCACGCTCGACGGAAAGTACCGCCGGATATCCCCGAGCCACCGCGAAACCTGCGGCGCGGACCCACCCAGCCCACCCGCTTTCTTCCCCGCGTTCCCGCCGCGCGCCTCCGAGTCGTACAGCGCCCCCAACGCGCGATCCATGGCGGCGTCGTCGGCATTCCCCAATCCGCCCACCCCGGACTCGGATTCACCGGCGGCTCCCAGCACCATCCGCCAGCGCCGCTCCCGCCCCTCATCCATCTCGCTCATGTCAGTTCCTCCGACTCATATGTCCCCCGCCGCATCTCGCCCTCCCGGTTGCATGGCTTGATTCCGCGCCGGTCGGCTTTCCCGTCATTCCGGCGTGCCCTTGGCCGGAATCTCACGGCTGCCGGTGAGATCCCGGCCGAAAGCATGCCGGGATGACGAGGGGGTGCTCATCTCGGCGATCCCCAAGATCTCGGCGGCCGCCCGGAGGGCCAGTTCGCCACGGGCGGAGTCGTATTCGGTGTTCGTCGCGCTCGCGGTGGCCGAGCCGTGCCGGACCGCCTGCCCGATCGCCTGCCGTTCCCCGGTGTCGAACGCGCCGAAAGTGCGGCGCAGCAAGGGAAGTGTGGCCAGGAACTGCTGTTCGTCCAGGCCGCTGAGCCAATTGTCGATGAGCGACAGCAGGTTTCGGTCGTGCACGAGCAGCAGGCCCCGCCCGCCCAGGAAACCGTCGACCCAGGCGGCTTTGTCGATCGGGGTGCGGCCCACCGACAGCGCGGCGGATAGTCGGCGCGCGGATTCGCCGGCGTCGATCAGCTCGGCGTCGCTGAGCAGGCGGACGGCGCGTCCGGCCAGGCCGCCGTGGATATCGTCGCGGTCGGCGAGATCGCGCAGGGCGGTGTACCAGGTGGCGTCGGCCCATTGGTCGGCTCGGGTCGAAAGCGCCTGGTGGACCGCGTCGATCAGGGCGCGCAGGGCGTTCGCGGCATCGGTGTCCAGGCCGGTGGCGGCGCGCGCCAGGCCGGTGCAGGAGCGCAGCAGCAGGCTGTCGGCGACGCGGGTCAGGGCGACGGTGTCGGTTTTGCGGACATCGCCGTAGCGCAGGGTGCGGAGGACTCCGGGTAGTGCCGCCAGCAGGTGGGTGACGTCGTGATCCAGTGCCGCAACGGATTCCAGACGCGTGACCAGGGGTGCGGTCGCGCCGGTGAGGTCCGCCGTCAGCGCCGCTTCCAGCGCGGTGGCCACCACGCCCACGGTGGCATCGGGGTAGGCGACTTTGTCGAGCACCTTCGCCTCGGCGGCGGTGCGCAAGGTCGTACCCCAGCGCGCCGCCTCCACGATGGCGATGGCCAGCTCCGGCCGCCATTGCAGGGTCCAGGTCTCCCGGAAGGTCCCGGTGGCCCGCACCTGACTGTCGGTGAGCTGCCCCCATTCGATGCCGAGCAGCCGGAGCCGGTGCAGCAGGCGGGATTTCGCCAGCCCGCTGTCGGTGCGCAGATCCAGATCCACGGTGCGCGCCTGCGGCTGCTGCTTGAGGCGCAGCGACCGGGCCTGGGCGCGCAGGTCGGCTTCCAGCGGCACGGTGGGCGTGTCGGCGGGCACGGAACCCAGCGCCTCGCCCACCACCAGTTCGGTGCTGACCAGCCGCAGCATGGTCTCGTCCCCGTCGCAGAGCACCGCGCGGGTGGCCTCGGTGACCTCCGACAACCCGGCCAGCGGCCGTTCGCGCAGGGTGGCGAGGGTGTCGGCGAGCCGGACCGCTTCGATGACGTGCGCGCTCGACACCGGAAGATCGTGTGCGCGCAGCATTCCCGCGACCTTGGTGAGCCAGCGGACGATCGGCTGCTCGGTCTGCGTGAACAGGTGGTGATACCAGCCGGGCGAGGTGATGCCGGCCCCGTACCCGGAGGAGCTGGACAGCCGGGCGTGCGTCCACGGCACCCAGGTCAAAGTGGCTTTGCCTTTGGGCAGGCCCTTCAACAGCCGGGCGTCGGGCGCGGCCGGTCCGAGCTTGCCCGTCAGCGCCGGACCGTGCCAGGCCCCGCACACGATGGCGAGCCGTCGCGCGCCGTCCTTCAACGTCTTCCGCATCACCTGCCGCATGTACGCCTCGCGGCGCAGCGTGTGCTCGTCGATGTCGGCGGTCTCCCGCAAGGCGGTCATGGCCTCGTTGACGGCATCGAAAATATCGGCGTCCGAAGCGGATTCGACGAAGGCGTCCCACCAGCGCTCGGCATCGTCGTAGCCGCCCGCCGCGGCGAGTTCGGCGAGCGGGTCGGTGCGGTCGCCGGGTTCGCTCGCCATGGCCAGCGTCATGGCCGCCGGCAGGTCGAAAAACCCTGTGGTGACCGAGTTCTCGGCCGCGTACGAGAGCGCCTGCCATTCGGGGGAGAACACCGCGAACGGCCACAGGGCGGCCCGCGCCGGTTCGTCCGGGTGATAGCCGAGCAGCGCCACCGGCGGTGCCATGCCCTCGGCGGTGACATAGCCGATGAGCGGGTCGGCGTCGGCCGGGCCTTCGATGAGAATCGCGTCCGGACCGAACTTCTCGAGCGCCAGCCGCAGCGAACGCGCCGAACCCGGCCCGTGATGGCGGATGCCGAAGATCCGGGTCTCCGCCGCCACGGCGCTTGTCGCGGCCGTCATCAGCTCACCTCGCGGCAGGCCCGGTAGAAGTCGGCCCAGTCGGCGCGCTGGCGCACCACGGCCTCCAGGTATTCGGTCCACACCACCGCGTCCGCCACCGGATCCTTGACCACCGCGCCCAGCACCGCGCCCGCGATATCGGCGGACCGCAGTACCCCGTCCCCGAAATGCGCGGCCAGCGCCAGGCCATTGTTGATGACCGAAATGGCCTCGGCCGTGGACAGCGTGCCCGACGGCGATTTCAGTTTGGTGCGGCCGTCCGCCGTACTGCCCGAACGCAGTTCGCGGAACACCCGCACCACCCGGCGCACCTCCTCGGCGGCGGCCGGTACGGCGGGCAATTCCAGTGCGGCGCCGAGCTGTTCGACCCGCCGGGTGACGATGGCGACCTCTTCGTCCTCGTCGGCGGGCAGCGGCAGCACCACGGTATTGAAGCGGCGGCGCAGCGCGGAGGACAGTTCGTTGACGCCGCGGTCGCGGTCGTTGGCGGTGGCGATCAGGTTGAAGCCCTTGGCCGCCTGCACTTCCGTGCCGAGTTCGGGCACCGGCAGCGTCTTCTCCGACAGCACGGTGATGAGCGCGTCCTGCACGTCCGAGGGGATGCGGGTCAGCTCCTCCAGCCGCGCGATGCCGCCGGCGCGCATGGCGGTCATGATCGGCGAGGGCACCAGCGCCGCGTCGCTCGGCCCTTCGGCCAGCAGCCGGGCATAGTTCCAGCCGTAGCGGATGGACTCCTCGGCCGTGCCCGAAGTGCCCTGCACCAGCAGCGTGGAGCGTCCCGACACGGCCGCCGCGAGATGTTCCGACACCCAGGTTTTGGCGGTGCCCGGCACGCCGATGAGCAGCAGCGCCCGATCGGTGGCGAGGGTGGCGACCGCGACCTCCATGAGCCGGCGCGGGCCCACGTACTTGGGGCTGATCACGGTGCCGTCGGCGAGCGTGCCGCCCAGCAGGTAGGTGACCACCGCCCACGGCGAGAGCCGCCACGACGGCGGGCGCGGGCGATCATCATTGGCGGCCAGGGCGGCGAGTTCGGCGGCGAAGGCCTGTTCGGCGTGCGGGCGCAGCAGCGCGCCGGGCTCCTCGATGATGGTCACTGCAGCTCCTCGAGCATCGTCTGGCGTTGAATGAGGTCGTGGGCGAGCTGGTCGAAAGCCTGCTCCCAGTAGGGATCTCCGCATTTGCGGGCGATGGCGGTGACCAGGTTCGCCGCGGTCACCGGGAAGTGCGCGGACGCGGCGCGGAACAGGGTGCGATAGGACCCGGGCACCAGGCTCGGCCCGCCCGGCCGGTCGGCGGACAGCTGGGCGCGCTCCAGCAGCAGCCGTAATACGTGTTCGGCCATGGCGTCCGGCCACGGATGCGGCACCGCCCGCAACAGCGATTCGATCTCGGCCAGCCAGCTGCTGTCCAGCCGGCGCAGATGCCGGATCTGATCCGGTAGGGGCTGCAACGCGAACAACTCGCGCAGTTTGTCACTGTCGGCGGCCCCGGCCGGAGTGGCGGCGTAGCTCGCGAACAGCACCCGCGCCCATTCCGGATTCCGTTGCGCCAGCGCCGCATCCGCCCAGCCGGCGAACAGGGCTCCGCGCATCTCCTCGGCGATCGCGACCTCCACCGCCTGCTCCGCCGATCCGAGCACCCGCTCCCAATGCCGCAACGGCGTCCCCGCCACCACCCGCTGCAACCATTCCCCCGACAGATCCGGCGCGCCATCCGCCCGATAACCGGTGTATCCGTACGAATCCCCGACACCGTCCCGCCGCGCCGAATCATCCAGCACGCCGGGCCCGGTCGTGGTGAGCCGCGGCCGCACCGGCCCCGCCCCGAAATTCAGCCAGGCCGCCGCCCGCTGCTTCATCCGCCCGGCGAACCCCGATTCCGGCAGCCGCGCAAGCAGATCCGCCGCCAGCCGCCGCACCTCCGCCCGCCGATCATCGAGCGCGCGTTCCAGCAAGTCCTCGTCCGCGAGCGAAAGCCCGGGCCCGAGTATGGCCAGCAGCTCGGCCTTCCCGGCCCCCGACTCCGTATCCCACGATGCCGCCAGCGCCTCCCGTGCCGCCCCCGCATCCTCCCGCCGCACCTGCGCCAGCCACTGCCGCCGCTCGGCCGGCCGCCCGTGCGACCACACCGCCGGATCGTCGAAATCGGCCCGCACCAGCGTCCGCCACCCCGGATGCAGCCCGGCCAGCCACCGCCCCCGCGCCCCCGCCATCCGCAACAGCGGTTCCCGATGCGCCGCAATCCCTTTCGCTCGCTCCAGCACCACACTGACCAGCCCGTCCGGCACCCGATAGTCATACGGCCCCGCCGCGGCGAACCACTCCGCCAGAAACGGCGAATTGGCTGCCAGCAGCTTCGCCAGCCGCCCCGCCGCCGCCCGCGGCAGCACCCGCCGCCCGTCTTCCCCGGCCACCGCGACCAACTCGGCCGTGCCACCCAGCACGCCCCCGCGCGCGAAACAGTCCTGCAGCCCGACGGTTTCGAGTAAGACCACGGCCGGGTCACCCACCGGCTCGCTCATGCCCCGCACGACGGCCGACACGCCCCCGGCCGAATCCGGCTGCGCTGCTCCCGTGCGGTCGGTCGGTGCCACTGTGGAATGTGGCGGCCTGGCACGCGTGAAATCGGGTGCTGCCGTCTCGGCGGAGTCTTCGTCAGCGCTCGGTCGAAGGGGTGATTTCGTCGCCGGACCGCTCGTAGGGACGCCTACCTCCACACCAGGGGGCAACTCGGTCGCTGGCCTGGAATCCGGCTGCTCCGCTGTGACTGGGCTGTTCGCGGTGGGCCGGGACGCGAGATTCGCCGCCAATGTCGCTACCGGGGTGGGCAATTCGGTGTGGTGCGTAGCGCGCCGCGCGGTTCCGACCAGTGCGGTCGAGACCAGTTCCGCGAGTGTCGTGTCCGGGGCGGGTGGGCTCATCGGCAGGCCGGTCGGGTTTCCTTCGCCGGCACCGGCGTCCACGATTTCGCCGGCGGTGAAGGCGGACAGGGGCACGAAGCCAGCTGCCGTCCATTCGCCGATGACCGTGACCGGGTGGCCGCCGGAGAGTCCGAGCAGCCGCCACGGCTCGCCGTCGCCGATCGCGACCGGGAGCGCGGTGCCGTCGGATTCGACCACGTGCCAGTCGTTTTCGTGGCAGACGGGCACCACGTCGGTGAGAACGACCGGCCAGGCGCGCAGGAAGGGGTCCGCGCCCACTGCCCGAGCGTAGGTGCCGAGGGCTGCCTCGATGGTGCCCGCATCGTGCTCACCGGGAAGCGCGGTGCGGGGGAGGGAGGTGAAGGGGTCGGGGAGGGTGTGGCGGGCGCCCCAGAGGGCGCGCAGGGGTGCGGCGGCGGGGTAGAAATGCAGGTCGGCTTCGATCAGGTGGCCGGGGGGTGGGGTGTCCGGCGGGAAGGTGGGGGAGCCGTGGTGGTGGTCGATGAGCAGGGCCCAGCGGGTGGTGGTGCGGCCCAGCAGGAGGGTGCGGCGGGTGTAGAGGGCCTCGTCGGAGGTGATGCGGGTGGAGAGCACCATCCATTGGTCGCGGACGGGCGGCTGGGCGCGGACCGAGTCGACGGGCGTGGAGTAGCCGATGTGGCTGCGGATGCTGGCGCGCAGGGCGGGGGAGAGGGCGTCGAGGCGGCGGTGGGCGACGGCCAGCAAATGCAGGCGGGCGTATTCGCGCAGGAGTTGCTGCGGCCAGTCGGGGCCTGCGGTGAGGAGGGGGAGACGGCGCAGGGCGCCGGCCACGCCGGGGGCTTGGGCGTCGACCATGCGGCGGGCCACGGCGTCGAAAGCCAGATAGGAGCGGTCGGTCTGGGCGAGGCCGGTGCGCACCTGGTCGGTGAGCCAGATGTCCAGGTCGGCGAGCCCGGCGGTGACGCGGGCGTGGCGTTTCTCGGCGCTGGTGGCGGCGCGCGGCGACGCCGCGGCGGCCGGTGGCGGGGTCGATTCGGGTGTGCCGGCAATCGCCATCGGGCCTCCCCCTTCCGTGTCGACTCAAGTTCTATCGGAGGGCACCGACAAGTATCGGCGGCGGGCGGACATGGTGAAAAGGCATGCGCGGAAGCCCGATTCGGCTAACTCGCAGCGACTTCGACGCTGCGCCCGCCGCGCGCTCCCGCGAACCGCTGACCGCCGCCCGGTAGGGTGCCCGATATGCCGCGTGTCGCGATCGAATACTGCACCCAGTGCCGCTGGCTGCTCCGGGCCGGCTGGATGGCCCAGGAATTGCTGACCACCTTCGCCACCGACCTGTCCGAGGTGGCGCTGGTGCCCGGCGAGGGCGGCGTCTTCCGCATCACGGTGGACGGCGAGCAGATCTGGGAACGCAAGGCGGACGGCGGTTTTCCCGATATCGCCGTCCTCAAACAGCGCGTCCGCGACCGGGTCGCCCCCGATCGCTCGCTCGGTCACGCCGACAAGCGCGCGGACTAGCAGCAGCCCCCGCCGCCACAGCATCCGCCGCCGGACGCCATGGGCGGGACCGGCGCCGCGCTCGGCGCACTGCCGCGCGTCACGGTCCCGAAGGTGGTCAGCAGTTTGACGGTGTCGTCATGCCCCTGCGGGCAGCTCGCCGGATCCGAGGATTCGGCCATCGGGCGGTTCATTTCGAAGGTGTCGCCGCAGCTGCGGCAGCGATAGGCATAACTCGGCACGCGCCCGAGGGTAGACCACGCCGCGCCGCTCGCCATCGCCATCCGCGCTCCCGATCACCCAGTACCCTCGAATTTACGGAGTACAGAGGAGGTTGGTGTGGGCACGCAGCTCTTCGACACGCTGACAAACGAGGACACCGACCCGGTCGCCCGGACCGCGTACGGCGAGGTGCGCGGGCGACGCGAGGGGCAG
Organism: Nocardia yamanashiensis; assembly: GCF_021183565.1. NCBI lineage: Bacteria > Bacillati > Actinomycetota > Actinomycetes > Mycobacteriales > Nocardiaceae > Nocardia > Nocardia yamanashiensis. The sequence continues at coordinate 4,382,523 of NZ_CP089226.1, read as the reverse complement.
ACCGCGGTCTGGCGCGGCATCCCCTACGGCGCCCCGACCGGTCCCCGGCGCTTCCGCCTCCCGCAGCCGCCGCAGCCCTGGGCCGGAGTGCGCGATTGCGACACGGTGGGCGAGATGTCCCCGCAGGCTCCCGGCTTCGTCCCGGTCGACGGTTCGCTGCGCGTCGGCGAGGACTGCCTCTGGCTCAATGTGTGGGCCCCCACCGCCCCGACCGACGAACCCCGCCCGGTCATGGTGTGGCTGCACGGCGGCGCGTACTGCCTGGGCACCGCCGCGCAGGCCATCTACGACGGGCGGCGGCTGGCCGAGACCGGCGGCGTGCTCGTGGTGACCGTGAACTACCGGCTGGGCGCGCTCGGCTTCCTGGACCTGTCCTCGCTGGGCGGCGACTTCACCCCCAATCTCGGCCTGCACGACCAGATCGCCGCCCTGGAATGGGTGCGCGACAATATCGCGAGCTTCGGCGGCGACCCCGGCAATGTCACCCTCTTCGGCGAATCCTCCGGCGCGGGCTGCGTCACCGCCCTGCTCACCTCCCCGCGCGCCGCGGGCCTGTTCCATCGCGCCATCGCCCAATCCCCGCCCGCCACCACGGTTTTCGGTGCGGACCGGGCGGCCGTGGTGGCCAAACGCTTCCTGCACCTGCTGGAACTGCCGCCGGATCGCGCGGCCGAACTGTTCGATATGCCGCTGGACCGCTTCATGGCCGCGGCCGTCGTCCTGCTCGACGAGGTGCCGGTGCGCGAACCCGGCCGCCTGGCCGCCGCCCCGGTGGTGGACGGCGATCTGCTGCCCGCCTATCCGAGCGAACGCTTCCAGGAAGGCCGTTCGCATCGGGTGCCGCTGCTCATCGGCACCAACAAGGACGAGGCGTCGCTGTTCCGGCTCTTCCGTTCGCCCATCATGCCGGTCACCCCGGACGCGGTGAACGAGATGCTGCGCGGGGTGGCCGCCGAACATCCGGGTCTGTCGGCCGAGCGCATCGCCGAAATCGCCTCCGCCTACGAGGATCTGAGCACCCCGCGCGGCGCGCTCACCATGTCCGGCGATGCCGCCTTCCGGATGCCCGCGCACTGGGTCGCCGACGCGCACTCCCGGCATTCCCCGACCTGGATGTACCGCTTCGACCACGCCACCCCGATGCTCAAGGCCGCCCGGGTCGGCGCGGGCCACGCCACCGAATTGCCGTATGTCTTCGGCAATTTCGGTTCCTTCGACCGCGACCCCACCTTCTGGCTGGGCGGACGCAAAGCGGCACAGGAGGTTTCGGGCCGCATGATGCGCCGCTGGCTGGCCTTCGCCGAATTCGGCGTGCCCGCCGCCCTGGACGGCTCCAAGCATTGGCCGCCCTACAACGAAACCACCCGCACCACACTGCTCATCGACGCCGTCGACCGGATCGTGGACGACCCGGACGGCGATCGCAATTCGGTCTGGGGCGACGAGGTCGTCGGCTTCTACTGAACCCTGGACGTGGCGCGCTCGCCCAGCTGGGCGGGGATGCGCGCGAAACCGTGCAGGTTGTGCAGCGGACGGCGTTGCGGCGCACCGGCCAGGCTGAGATCGGGGAACCGCTCGAACAGCGACCGCAGCGCGTACACGCCCTCCATGCGCGCCAGGCTCGCGCCCAGGCAGGTGTGGATGCCGCTGGAGAAGGTCAGGTGCTCACGGGCGTTCGCGCGGGTGATATCGAATCGATCCGGGAATTCGAACTTGCCCGGATCCCGGTTCGCGCCCGCCAGCGACATCACCACCACGCTGCCCTGTCGCAGTGCCGTGCCCGCGATCTCCACATCGCACAGCGCGGCGCGGGCGGTGGTCTGCACCGGGGCGTCGAAGCGCAGGATCTCCTCCACCGCGTTCGGCCACAGGTCCTCGTCCTCGCGCAGCAGCGCCAATTGCTCACGGTGCGAGAGCAATTGCACGATGCCGTTGCCGATCAGGTTGACGGTGGTCTCGAACCCCGCGCCCATGAGCAGGCTGGCGGTGGCCTTCAATTCCCGGTCGTCCAGGTCCCCGGCGGCGACCAGGCTGCTCAGAATGTCCTCGCCCGGCTCCACCCGCAGCCGCGCGATGTGATCGTCGAGGTAGGCGTCCATCTCCAGCATGGAGCTGATCGCGGTGCGCCAGGTCCGCCACGGAATGCCGAAGTCCAGCAGCGGGCTCATGACATCGCCCCAGGCCAGGAATTGTTCCCGGCGCGAATCCGGGAAGCCCAGCATCTCGGAGATGATGGCGATCGGCACCTGCGCCGCGAAATCCCCGACCAGATCCGCGGATCCGCCGGCGGGCAGCGCGTCGAGAAGTTCGGTGGTCACCGATTCCACCCGATCCCGCAGCCGCCCGATGGCCCGCGGCGTGAAGGCCGCCGACACCGACTTGCGCAGCCGGGTGTGCTCGGGCGGATCGGTGATCAGCATGGACGGCGGCTCCACCGGATTGGGCGGGATCTGCGCCGACTTGACCGTGCGGTGCAGCCACTCCGGGATCTCGAAGCCGTCGATGCCGAACACCCCGAACCGATTGTCACGCAGCAGGTTCCGGGCGAGTTCGTAATCCACGGTGGACCAGCTGATCGGACTGTGCGCCAGCCGCCCCTGCTCGCGCAGCTGCTCGATGTAGGGGTACGGATCGGCCAGCCCGGCGGCCGTGCCCATCAGTTTCGCGAAGGGATTGCCGCGCCGCGCCTGCACCCGCATGAGCATCCGGGCTGAACCGTGTTCCACCAGCCAGCGCGCCATATACCGCGGGTTCATCATCACGGGACTCCCTCGTCGTCGGATGATTCCACGGTACGGAAACCGACTGGGCGGGGGAACATCCCACGGCGGGAACGGCGGCTCCTACCCGGGTAGGAGCTGTCAGCCCCGCTGGGCGGTCACCCGCTCGCCGGCCACTCGCCGCGCCAGCGCGGCCGGATCCGGATGCGCCACCTGCACCAGCGACGCGCCCGCCGCGAACACCGCCAGCAGGCCGTCGATCAGTTCGGTCGGGGTCTCCCAGGGTGTCGTGGACAGCACCCGGTCCTCGGCCGTGAAACCCTGCCGCGCAGCCGATTTCCGCGCCTCGGCAAGCACCGCCGACACCGACATCCCGTCCAGCGCGCAACCCACGCCGCCCGGCCGGAACTGATCCCCGTGCACCCGCACCGAAGTCGCGTAATCGGTGATCCCGACCGGCAGATCCTTGACCGGCATTCCCATCGGATCCAGCGACAGCGCCGCGATCTCCGGAATATCGCCCGCCTCGTCGATCCGGTCCGCGGTCACCAGCGCCAGCTCGGCGTCCGGATCGGCGTGCAACACCACTTCCGCCCCGGCCCACCAGCAGCCCAGCAGCACCGCCGCGGTCTGCCAGTGCGCGGGCAGCAGCACCGCCACCCGCGCCCCCGCGGACAGCCCGAACTCGTCGCGAATCATATTGGCGGTCTTGGCCGCCCAATTGGCCAGCGTGAGCGCGGACAATTCGATCCGCGCCCCGGTGGCGTCGTCGTAGAAGGTGATGCGCGGGCCCGCGGCATCACGGGCCAGGATGGGTTCGAGTACGGCGTCGGTGAGGGTTTCGGTTAATTCACGCATTTCGGTCCGTTCTGCCCGGCATCGATGGGTGGCGCCGGCGGCACCGGCGTCGCCGTGGTCGAACTGCCGGAGAAATCCATGACGGAGGTGCTGGTGCTCGCCGCCGAACCGGGACCAGCGTAGTCACTCGCCAGCACCACGCGCACCGAACCCTCGGGAAGACCCGCCTCCGACAGCACCGGCAGGCCGCCGAGCGCCTTGGCCACCGCGCGCGCCTTGGGGTCGCCCGCACTGGCCGCGAGCACCCGGCTCGACTGCACCGGGCCGCCGATCCAGTTGTCCACCGTGCCGGTGCGGAAACCCTTGCCGGTCAGCGCCTGCGCGGCCTGCGCGGCCAGGCCGCCGGTGCCGCTGGCGTTGAAGACATCGGCGGTCACCGTGGCCGGATCGACGCCGCCCGTCTCGTCATGGGTGGACCCGTCCTCGCCGACCATCTTGGCGACGTACTTGCGCACCGCCTCGGGATCGACCTTGACCACCGATTCGCCGTCGTCGGTCCAGCCGTTGAGATCCTTGACCGGAATGGTCTCGAACTTGACCTGGCCGCCGGACAGATCCTGCAACTGCCCGAGGAATTTCAGGACGTCCCAGTCGTCGTCGAGGACCACGGTGCGGCCGACGGCAGTGCTGAGTTCCTGCAATCGGCCCGGACTGGTGAGCGTCTTGGCGCTGAGCACCTGGTGCACCAGCTGCGCCATGTACACCTGCTGGCGCACGATCCGGTCCAGATCCCCGCGCGGCAGTTCGTGGCGCTGGCGCACGAAACTCAAAGCCTGTGCGCCATTGAGCTTCTGCCGCCCGGCGGGGAAGTCCGCGCCCGAGAGCGGTTCGTAGACGGCATTGTTCAGGCACACCTCGACGCCGCCGACGGCATCGGTGAGCAGCACGAATCCGAGCAATCCGACTTCGGCGTAGTGGTCGACGGTGATGCCGGTCAGATTGCCGACCGTCTTGATCAGCGCCTGCCGTCCTGCCGTGGTGGAGCGCTTGTCGGCCTCGGATTCGGAGACGCCCTTGTCCAGGAGCTTCTGCTGCTCGTTCAGCTTGGTCACGCCGTACGCGGAATTGATCTTGCCTTTGCCGAGTCCCGGAATGTCCACGTAGGCATCGCGCGGAATCGAGATGGCGGTGGCCGAACTGCCGTCGTTGGGCACCCGGATCAGCACGATGGTGTCGGTATTGAGCCCGACCTCGTCGCCCGCGTGCAGCATGGCGCGCTCGTCCTCGGACAGCGGATTGCCGTGCGCGTCGGTGCGCGAGTCGATGCCCACCATGAGAATGTCCACCGCGCCGTCGCGGCCCCCGCCCAATCCCAGATTGCCGATCCGCTCGATGGACGACACCAACCGGTCCACCTGATACCAGCCGAGCCCGGTCACCACCAGCACCAGCGCCGCCGCGACCATGGCCAGCGCCCGCATCGGATTCGAGCGCCGCGGCCCCGTCGCCCGGACCGGGCGCGACGGTAGCGGTGCGGATGCCCTAGTGCTCTCCGGCAACCCTCATGTCCTTTCCGATGGTCGGCCTGCATCCCCGCCGATCGAGGTGATACCGCTGGAATGCCCCCGGTATGCAGGCTAGACGCGCGGGGGTGCCGGACCGCGTAGCCGGCGCTCCGTGAGTCGTGCGAGATCGCCCACCCGGCCGCCGGATGCGCGGGCATTTGCGCAGGTGATGGCATATGTGCGAAACACCCGGCCGCCGTGTCAGACTGGCCGCCGTGACTGCCGCCGCCGTGACCAAGACCACCGCCGCCCCGCTCGTCGTCACCGGCGCCGGGGGTCAGCTGGGGCGGGCGCTGCTCGAACTGGCCCCGGGGGCGCGGGGATTCGGGCGCGCGGAGCTCGACATCACCGACGCGGCGGCGGTGCGGGCGGTGCTGAAAGCGGGTGACGTGGTGCTCAACTGTGCCGCGTATACCGCGGTGGATCAGGCCGAATCCGAGGTGGACGCGGCCTTCGAAATCAATGCCACGGGGCCGGAAGTGCTGGCCCGGGCCTGCGCCGCGGCGGGTGCGCGGCTGATTCACCTCTCCACCGATTACGTGTTCACCGGCAAGTCCGATCACCCCTACGAAACCGATGATCCGACCGGACCGGCCACCGTCTACGGGCGATCGAAATTGGCTGGGGAACAAGCGGTTCTGGAATTCGCGCCGGACGCGACCATCGTCCGCACCGCGTGGGTCTACACCGGCCGCGGCGCCGATTTCGTGGCCACCATGCGCCGCCTGGAAGCCGAGCGCGACACGGTGAACGTGGTGGCCGACCAGATCGGTTCGCCCACCTACGCACCCGACCTCGCTGCGGGTTTGCTGGAGCTCGCCGCGCGGCCCGGCGCACCGCGAATCCTGCACGCCACCAACGCCGGACAGGCCAGTTGGTATGAACTTGCCCGGGCGGTTTTCGCGGGTCTCGGCGCCGATCCCGAACGCGTACGGCCCTGCGGCACCGCGGATTTCCCCAGACCCGCTCCGCGCCCGGCGTATTCGGTCCTTTCGGGCAAATCGTGGGCCGCGGCCGGACTCGCCCCACTGCGGGACTGGAACGCGGCGCTGGGCGACGCACTGCGCGCCATCTCCGACTAGGCTGAGCGTTCGTGAGCCCCTCGGATTCTGCCGGCCGCCCGACCCTGGCCGTCGTCACGGTGACCTACTCGCCCGGCGAGCACCTGGAACACTTCATCAGCACGCTGGCTACCGCCACGAGTGAGAAGCCCCAGGTCATCCTCGCCGACAACGGTTCCACCGACGGTTCCCCGGAACTCGCGGCCGAAGCCAACGAGCACGTCCGCCTACTGCGCACCGGCGGCAATATCGGCTACGGCGGGGCCATCAACCGCGCGGTCGCCGAAATCGACCCGGACATCGAATTCATCGTCATCTCCAACCCGGACATCCGGTGGGGCACCGACGCCATCGACAAGCTCCTGGAAGCCGCCCGCCGCTGGCCGCGCGCCGGCGCGCTGGGCCCGATGGTGCTCGAACCGGACGGCTCCATCTACCCGTCCGCGCGCGCCGTGCCCGGCATCGCCGACGGCGCCGGCCACGCCATCCTGGGCAGCATCTGGCCGGGCAATCCCTGGACGCTGAAGTACCGCCAGGACAACGAACAGATCTCCGAACGCACCGTCGGCTGGCTCTCCGGCTCCTGCCTGCTGGTGCGCCGCGCCGCCTTCGACTCCATCGACGGCTTCGACTCGCGCTACTTCATGTACATGGAGGACGTGGACTTCGGTGACCGCATGGGCAAGGCGGGCTGGCACAATGTGTTCGTGCCCTCCGCCGAGGTCACCCATGCCAAGGGACACGCGGCGGGCAAGCACCCGGAGACCATGCTCCCGGCGCACCACGCCAGCGCCTACCGCTTCCAGGCGGACCGGCATCCACACTGGTGGCAGGCTCCACTGCGGGTCGCTCTGAAGGCCGGACTTGCGATCCGCTGCAAGCTTGCGGTTCGATCCGCACTGCGTGAACGCGACCGCGCCGCGCAATCCTGAACAGACCACTCGAACCCAGGGGAGATGATGGCCAACAGCGGCAATGGCGCCGGGACCACCGATGCGGTGATCCTGGTCGGGGGACAGGGCACCCGTCTGCGCCCGTTGACCCTCTCCGCCCCCAAGCCGATGCTGCCCACCGCGGGTCTGCCCTTCCTGCAGCACCTGCTGGCCCGCATCGCCGACGCCGGCATCACCCACGTGGTCCTCGGCACCTCCTACAAGGCGGAGGTTTTCGAGGAGCACTTCGGTGACGGCTCTGAGCTCGGCCTGGAACTCGAGTACGTCACCGAGACCGAGCCGCTGGGGACCGGCGGCGGCATCCGCAACGTGGTGCCCAAGCTGCGCAACGACACGGTGATGGTGTTCAACGGCGACGTGCTGGGCGGCACCGATCTGGGCGCGATCCTGGACACCCACCACTCCTCGAACGCCGATGTGACGCTGCACCTGGTCCGGGTCAGCGATCCGCGCGCCTTCGGCTGCGTCCCGACCGACGCGAACGGGCGGGTCACCGCGTTCCTGGAGAAGACCCAGGATCCGCCGACCGATCAGATCAATGCCGGCTGCTACGTCTTCCGCCGCGAGTACATCGAGAAGATTCCGGCCGGGCGTCCGGTCTCCGTCGAGCGCGAGACCTTCCCGTCCCTGCTCGCCGAGGGCGCGCACATCCAGGGTCACGTGGACACCTCGTACTGGCGGGACATGGGCACCCCCGAGGACTTCGTGCGCGGCTCGGCCGATCTGGTCCGCGGCATCGCGCCCTCCCCGGCCCTGCCGGGGCAGCGCGGCGAATCGCTCGTGCATCCCGGTGCGGGCGTCGCGCCCGGCGCGCTGCTCATCGGCGGCACGGTCGTCGGCCGCGGCGCGGAAGTCGGCGCCGGTGCTCGGCTCGACGGCGCGGTCCTGTTCGACGGCGCGTGCGTGGAAGCCGGTGCCACCGTGGAACGTTCGATCATCGGCTTCGGCGCCAAGATCGGCCCCCGGGCCCTGGTCCGCGATGCCGTGATCGGCGACGGCGCGATCGTCGGCGCGCGTTGCGAACTACTACGGGGCGCGCGCGTCTGGCCGGGCGTGGACATCCCGGACGGCGGCATCCGCTTCTCCACCGACGTCTGATCGATTATTCAGCGAATCGGCCGTTCACCAGGTGAGCGGCCGATTTCGTTTGCGCCGGAAGGGGTTCAGCGTTCCCACTTGCCGGGGTTGAGGTGGAACTGCACCAGGGCGGTGGCATGGCCGTGCCCCATCTCGTGCTCGCTCTTGAGCCAATTCACCAGCTCCTTGTGCGAGGTGATGCCGGTGCCGGCCAGCGTGGCGAACCAATCGTCCACCGAGCGACCGTATTTGGTCTCGATGGCCGGGAAGTACGAGGCCGGGCCGTGCGGCTTGGTGGTCGCCATGGTGTCGCTCCTTCGTGGTTGCGTCGTCGTCAGTGTGGACGACGCGTGCTCCGGAAATTCACCGCACGGTGTCGCGCGTCACACCCGGGATCGATACCGTGCGTGGGTAGCTTGTCTAGCGGTGCTAGAGTTTTCCCATGAGCGCAATCCAGACTCGAAAAGAGCGTGAGCGCGCCGGCCGGCACCAGCTCATCATCGATACCGCGCGGCAGATCGCCGAGACCGATGGCTGGGACGCCGTGACCGTGCGCAAGCTCGCCGATCGCATCGAATACAGCCAGCCGGTGCTGTATTCGCACTTCGCCGGCAAGGACGCCATCGTCTCCGCGGTCGCGCTGGAGGGTTTCGCCGAACTGGCCGCCGCCACCCGCCGCGCCCGCGAGACCGCGTCCGACCCGGCGGCCGCGGTCACCGCCGTCGCCCAGGGCTACCTCGATTTCTCTCGTGACAAGCCCGCCCTCTACGACGCCATGTTCTCGCTGCGCACCGAACTGAAATTCGGCCCCGGCGCGCCGCAGCCGCTCCAGGACGCCTTCGTGGAACTGCTGCAGACCTTCGCGCCGTTCGCCACCCCGCACGACGCCGAGACCTTCACCGAGGTGGCCTGGAGCGCATTGCACGGGCTCGCCACCCTCGACCGGGGAGGTCGGCTGCGGCCCGACTTTCGCACTGCACGACTGGAAATCCTGGTGTCCCAATGGATCGGCCCCGCCTGACGCTCCCCGCCCTGGACCGCGCTGACCAGCCCGGAGCGCGTGGTTCGTCACGGTCGCGGCCGTAACGCCCGGGGCGCGCCTACGCTGAGATCATGGCGGACGCGGTGGTGGTCGGATCGGGACCCAACGGCCTGGCGGCGGCGGTGATCCTGGCCCGCGCCGGACTCGAGGTCGAAGTATTCGAAGCGGCCGAGGATTTCGGCGGCGGCTGCCGCACCGCGCAGGTGACGCTGCCGGGGTTCGAGCACGATCTGTGCGCGGGCGCGCACCCCATGGCGGTGGCGTCCCCGTTCTTCCGGGCCTTCGATCTGGCGAAGCACGGCGTGGAAATGCTTGCGCCGCAGGTCTCCTACGCGCATCCACTGGACGACGGGCACGCCGGGCTGGCCTGGCGCGATCTCGACCACACGGTGGACGGACTGGGCCGCGACGGCGGCGCGTGGCGGCGGTTGTTCGGGCCGCTGGTGCGCGACTGGGAACAACTGGTGGACCTCGGCATGTCGGATCTGCGGCATCCGCCCCTGCACGTGACCACCGGGGTGCGATTCGCGCGCCGCCTGCTGGAACAGTCCACACCGCTGTGGAATCTGCGTTTCCGCGAAGAGATCGCGCCCGCGCTGCTGACCGGCATTGCCGCCCATGCCATTCGCCCGCCGCGCTCGATTCCGTCGGCGGGCGTGGCCGCCCTGCTCGGCGCCCTCGCCCATGTGGGCGGCTGGCCGGTGCCGCGCGGCGGTTCGCAGGCCATCATGGCCGCGCTGGCCGAGGACCTGAAAGCCCATGGGGGACGGATCATCACGGGACACCGGGTGGATTCCATCGACGAGTTCGCCGAGGTGAAGACGGTCCTGCTGGATATCGCCCCGGCCGAATTCCAGCGCATCGCCACGCTGCCCGCCCGCTACGACTTCTCGCTCCGGCACTTCCACTACGGCGGCGCGGCCTGCAAGGTCGACTTCGCACTGTCCGGCCCGGTGCCGTGGCGGGCGCTGGGCTGCGACCGCGCGGGCACCCTGCATCTGGTCGGCACCCGCGCGGAAGCCGTCGCGGCCGAAAAGGCCGTCGCCGCCGGGCAACACGCCGAGCGTCCGTTCGTGCTGGCCATCCAGCCGGGCGTGGTCGACGATTCCCGCGCCCCGGCGGGCAAGCACACGCTGTACACCTACGCCCACGTCCCCAACGGTTCGACGCGCGATCTCACCGAAACCATTACCGCGCAGGTGGAACGCTTCGCCCCCGGCTTCCGCGATCTGATCCTGGCCACCCACGTGCGCACCGCCGCCAAGATGCCCGCGCACAATCCCAACTACATCGGCGGCGATATCTCGGCGGGCGCGATGACCTTGCGGCAGACCGTCTTACGCCCCGCCCCGCGCTGGAATCCGTATTCGACGCCGCTGCCGGGCGTGTACCTGTGCTCCTCGGCGACCCCGCCGGGCCCGGGCGTGCACGGCATGAACGGCTACTACGCCGCCCGGCACGCGCTGCGCCGCGAGTTCGGCGTGCGCACCGATCCGCTGGAACTACTGGCGCGCTGATTCGGACCGGTAGAGATCCGGTTCGATATAGAGGTGCCGGACGGCCGGAACCGCCTGCCGCACCCGCACTTCCGCCGCGTCGATGGCGATGGCCGCCGCCTCGATGTCCAGTCCCGGCGTCATCGCCACCTTGGCCGCCACCAGCAGATCGTCGGGCGCGAGGTATTGGGTCTTGAGATCCAGCACCCGATCGATCCCGGGCCCGCCGACCAGCCGCTCCCGAATCCGCCGATCCTCCTCCGCCGGCGCGCCTTCCCCGATGAGCAGGCTCTTCATCTCCACGATCAGCACCACCGCGATGAATCCGAGCAGGACGCCGATGGCCACCGTCCCGACCCCGTCCCACACCGGATCGCCGGTGAGCGCGGTCAATCCGACGCCGAGAAAGGCCAGCCCCAGCCCGATCAGCGCCCCGGAATCCTCCAGCAGCACCACCGGCAGTTCCGCGCTGCGCGTGCTCCGGATGAACGCCCACCAGCTCTTGCGCCCCTTCAGCGGCGCCGAGGCTTTCTTGGCGGTGAGCAGACTGTAGGACTCCAATGCCATCGCGATGACCAGGATGGCGATGGCCACCCAGGTATCGCTCAGATGCTCCGGATGCCGGATCTTGTGGATGCCCTCGTCGATCGCGTACAGCGACCCCACGGTGAAGATGACGAGTGCGACCACGAACGAATAGAAGTACCGGTTCCGCCCGTACCCGAACTGGTGCAGCTGATCGGCTTCCTGCTCGGCCCGCCGCCGGCCCACCAGCAGCAGGCCCTGATTGGCGGTGTCGGCCAGCGAGTGCACCGATTCGGCGAGCATGGACGCCGATCCGGTGATCGCCGCACCGATGAATTTGGCGAGGGTGATGCCGGCGTCGGCGGAGAATGCCGCCAGCACCGCTTTGCGACTACCGGATGCCATATCGTTCACGCTACGGCGATTTCCGGCCGAACCGGCGCTACACGCCCTACGCGTCGACGGTCTTGGTCCGGTACAGGTCGGGCTCCAGGTAGATGACCCGCGCCGCCGGAACCGCCTCGCGCACACGCGCTTCGGCCGCGTCGATGGCGTCGGCGATCTGGTCGATCTCCAGCCCCGGCACGATCGAGATCTTGGCGGCCACCAGCAGTTCCTCCGGCCCCAGATACTGGGTCCGCAGGTGGATGACCCGGTCGATGTGCTCCCCGTCGACCAGCCGATCGCGAATCTTCGCCTCGTCCGCGGGCAGCGCGCCCTCACCGATCAGCAGGCTCTGCATCTCGATGATCAGAATGACCGCGATGATGCCCAGCAGCACGCCGATGCCCAGCGTGCCGACACCGTCCCAGATCGGCTCCCCGGTCAGCACGGTCAAGGTGATCGCCACGAAGGCGATGAGCAGGCCGATGAGCGCCCCGGTGTCCTCGAGCAGCACCACCGGCAGTTCCGGATTGCGCGAGGTGCGGATGAACTGCCACCAGGAGGCATTGCCCTTGAGCGGCTTGGATTCCCGCATGGCGGTGACGAAGGAGAAGCCCTCCAGCGCGATCGCGATACCGAGGATGACGATCGCCACGATGGCGTTCGAGAGCTCCTCCGGATGCTGGATCTTGTGAATGCCCTCGTAGATCGCGTACAGCGAGCCGAGCGCGAAGATCACCAGGGCGACCACGAACGAATAGAAGTACCGATTCCGCCCGTACCCGAAGGGATGCAGCTGATCGGCCTGCTGTTCGGCACGCTTCTGCCCGAGCAGCAGCAGGCCCTGATTCGAGGTGTCCGCCACCGAGTGCACGGCCTCGGCCAGCATCGACGCCGATCCGGTGATCGCCGCGCCGATGAACTTCGCCGCCGCGATACCGGCATTGGCGCTCAACGCCGCCAGGATCGCCTTCTTACCGCCGGACATTTCCGCCTCTCCGCGCCTTCAGCGCACGGCCCGGGGCCGTATCGATTCGTGCACGCGTGGTGCGGCCGGGTGCTGAACAGATTCTGGGTGTGCCCCAGGAGTTACCCGGATCTTACGAGATCAGTCGCCCGGTCGCGGCCGGCGAACTAGTCCGCTCCGGCGGTGGCGCAGAACAATTGGGCCGGTCCGTCCGCGGCGGCGGCCCGGATCGGTCCGTCGGCGGCCGAAATCCAAGCCGCGCTGCCGCATTCGACGATGAGTTCGTGCTTGCCCTGCAGCAGCCGCACATTCCCGTGCGTGCACAGCGCGATGCCGGGTCCGGCGTGCAGCGGCACCGGATCGGCGTCCGCCGCGAGTTCGATTCGGCTGAGCGCGAATTCGGGCGCCGGCGTGTCGTACCGGTAGGTCCCCGCGCCCGTCTGCTCGGCTTCGATGATCGGCAGCTCGAGCGGTTCGAAGTCCAGCACGCGCAGCAGTTCCGGCACGTCCACGTGCTTGGGCGTGAGCCCGCCGCGCAGCACATTGTCGGAATTGGCCATGATCTCGACGCCGACGCCGCTGAGATAGGCGTGCAGATTTCCGGCCGCGAGGAACAGTCCCTCGCCCGGTTCCAGGGTGATGCGATTGAGCAGCAGCGCCGCCAGCACCCCGGCATCGCCCGGATAGGCCTCGGCCAGTTCCAGCGCGGTGCGCACCTCGGCGGTGAATTCCTTGGGCGTGCCGTCGTATCCGGCGTCCCGCTCCGACAGGTACCGCACGCACCCGTCCAGCACCTTCGGCAGCAGATTCGCCAGGGCGTGCTGCGGCAGCGCGATCCAGGTGGTGAACAGCGTGCGCAGCCCGGCCGAATCCGGCTGCGCCGCGAGCAGTTCCGCGTACGGCGTCAGTTCCGGCACGTCCAGCGCGGTCAGCAGCCGCACGGTCCGGCGCGGTTCGCGGAACCCGGCCAGGGCCTCGAACCGGTTCAGCGCCACCACCAGTTCGGGTTTGTGGTTCTCGTCCCGGTAGTTCCGCATCGGCGCGTCGAGGGCGACCCCGGCGTGGTTCTCCCGGGCGTAGCCGGCCCGCGCCTGTTCGATGCTGGGATGCGCCTGCAGCGAGAGCGGTTCCTCGGCGGCCAGGATCTTCAGCAGGAACGGCAGCCGGCCGCCGAATTCGCCCGCGACCGGACCCAATTCGCGTTGCGGGTCGGCGCTGACCAACTCCAGCAGCGATTCGCTGTGGCCGTTGATCTGCACCCGCGCCGGATCGGCGGGGTGGGCGCCGAACCAGAGTTCGGCCTCCGGATGCGCGGAGGGAACCGGTCGTCCGCACAGCTGAGCGAGCGCGGTGCGTGATCCCCAGGCATAGGAGCGCAGCGCACCAACGAGTTCGTGCACTAGTAGTGTCCCCCGTCATAGCGTCCCGGTCCGGCGGCCGGGCGGGAACCGAGTAGTCGTAGGTAGGCGGCGGCCATTTCGAGCCGCAGGGCCAGCACCGCCAACTGTGCCAGTTCGCCGCCGGGCGGGGGCGTCAGGGGCTGCCCTTCGGCGCCGGTGGTGGCCGTACCGGCGGTGGCGGCCGCTTCCGCGTCCACGTTCACCAGATCGGCGTCCACCAGCCCGGCATCGGCGGAGAACACCCCGAGCCGCCGCCGTACCGCGAATTCGTCGGGACCGGTGGTCAGCACGAACACCCGCACCTGCTGAACGGGCGCGGGCCCGTCGAGCTGCTCGTCGTGGAACAGCGGATCGAAGTCCGGCGCGGATACGCCGGCCGCCTCGACCAGACGGCCGTGCGCCGCAATGCTTTCCGCCAGGGTCGCGGCGGTGGCGATCTTCCCGGCCCCGGCCAGCAGCACCTCGCAGCCGTGCACGGCCAGCTCGGTGGTGGCGGCGCTGTCGCCGGTCAGCACCAGGCGCGGCCGCTGCTGCATACGGGTGGCGAGGGTCTTGGCGGGATTGTGGAAGGCCTCGTGCTGCGGTCCGTCGCGCAGCGCCTCGGCGTCCAGCAGATCGGCGAGCTCGTTCAGATCCGGCACCAGCGGACCGACCCGATTGGGGTCGACGGCGGCCAGCACCGCCATGCCGACGGCGAAGTAACGCAGCAGCCGATTGTGGTCGAGCACGGGCAGCCGCGGCGGCAACATGGTGGCCCGGCCGGCGGCGGCCGCGCGCAGCGGTCCCTCGTCGGGTGCGGCCACGATGACCTCCGCACCGCGGCGCAGCGCCCGGTCCACGGCTTCGGCGAGGCGCGGATCGCCCGCGTCGTCACCGGCCACCAGCACCACGTCCAGCGGTCCCACCCAGGGCGGGATCGAGGTCGCGGGCACCAGCGGCATACTCGTGCGATCACCGAGCGCGGCGATCAGCAGACCGGCGGCGCGGGCGGCCCGCCCGGCGCCGGAGACGAGTACCAGACTGCGCGGCCGCAGGTCCTGCAACCGAGCCAAAGCATCTTCGGAAATGGCCGCGGCGGTAGCCCTGACCAGGGCTCCGCCCGACGCGGCGGAGCGCAGGCCACCGCCGGTGTCGGCCGCCTCCAGCGAGGCGACGTCATCGAGGTCGAGTACCGGTGTCCCAGCGATCATCGGGCGTTGCCACCTCCCCTCATCGGGTCACCAGGCGCTGGTGAATCCAAGCTCTGTGATTCCACTATTCCAGTCAGGCGCGGACGATGCTCAGGATCTCGGTTACGAGTGCGTCTACTTCCTCCTGCGATCGTGCTTCGACATTGAGCCGAAGCAGCGGTTCGGTATTGGAGGCGCGCAGGTTGAACCAGGCGCCGTCGGGCAACTGCACCGTGACTCCGTCCAAGCGGTCCACCGACTTGGCGCGCTTGCCGAACGCCTCCAGCACGGCGGTGGTCCGGTCCTGCGCGTCGGCGACCGTGGAGTTGATCTCCCCGGACGCGGCGTAGGTCGAATAGGCCGATGCCAGTTCCGACATCGGGCGCTCCTTCTCGCCGAGCGCCGCCAGCACGTGCAGGGCCGCGAGCATGCCGGAGTCGGCGCCCCAGAAGTCGCGGAAGTAGTAGTGCGCGGAATGCTCGCCGCCGAAGATGGCGCCGGTGGCGGCCATCTGCTGCTTGATGAACGAGTGGCCGACGCGGGTGCGCACCGGGGTGCCGCCGAGTTCGGTCACCAGCTCCGGCACCGCCTTGGAGGTGATCAGATTGTGGATGATGGTCGCGCCCGGCTCCTTGGTCAGCTCGCGCTCGGCAACCAGCGCGGTGACGGCCGACGGGGAGACCGGATCGCCCTTCTCGTCCACCACGAAGCAGCGGTCGGCGTCGCCGTCGAAGGCCAGGCCGATATCGGCGCCGGTCTTGCGGACGTAGGCCTGCAGATCCACCAGGTTCTTCGGATCCAGTGGATTGGCTTCGTGATTGGGGAAGGTGCCGTCGAGTTCGAAGAACATCGGCTCGATGGTGTACTGCGGCAGCGTGCCCAGCACGGCCGGGACGGTGAACCCGCCCATGCCGTTGCCGGCGTCCACCGCGATGCGCAGCGGGCGGGAATCGCTCAGGTCGACCAGCTTGTGCAGGAAGGCCGCGTAGGCGGCGAGCAGGTCCTGCTCGGTGGCGGCGCCGCGCGGGCCGTCGTAGGCCGGGACGCCCGTGACGACCTCGTCGGAGATGGTGGCCAGGCCGGTGTCCTGACCGACCGGCAGCGCCTTGGCGCGGCACAGCTTGATGCCGTTGTACTTGGCCGGATTGTGCGAGGCGGTGAACATGGCTCCGGGGCAATCCAAATGGCCGGAGGCGAAGTACAGCTCGTCGGTGGAGGCCAGCCCGATGTGCACCACGTCCAGGCCCTGCGACTGCACGCCGTCGGCGAAGGCTTCGGCCAGGGCGGGGGAGGAATCGCGCATATCGTGCCCGATGACCACGCGCTGCGCGCCCTCGGAGCGCATCAGCCGGGCGAAGGCCCCGGCCACGTCCCGGACGAAGTCCGCGTCGATCTGTTCGCCGACTACTCCTCGAACGTCATAGGCCTTGATGACTGCTTGAACGGACTCGGCGGACCGGGCGACTGTCATAGGGAACACCCTAGTAGCTCTCGGCGACGAGTCGTATTCGGCGGTGCGCTGCATGTCCCGTATTCGCTCGTAAGGCGTCGAGCTAGTTCGGCGGATCCGGTAGGACACGTAGATGGCCCCTCCGGCCGGTGCGCCCCGTGCGGGTCGGGCGCTGCGGAGCCGGTGCGTAGTCGGTGTAACCGCGCGGGTCGGGATCCGGTGTCCGGCGGCGCAATCCGGCTTCGCGGACGGCTTCGGCCAGCGCGGTGAGATCGTCGTCGTCGGGCGTCGAGGAGGAGAACCCGCCCTCGTGCTTGACCAGCTCCCAGCCCTTCGGGGCGGTAATCCGGGAAGCGTGCGTTTCGCACAGGTCCCAGGAGTGCGGTTCGGCGACCGTCACGAGCGGACCGACCACGGCCATGGAGTCCGAGTACACATAGGTCAGCGTCGCGACGGCCGGGTTCTTGCAGCCGGGCCGGCAGCAACGACGCATGGGGATCACGCCAAGCAGGGTAACCCTCAACGCGCCGCTCCGGGGACAGACACGCTGTTCCGCCTCTCCGCGTCTTCAGCGGGCGGCCGGTTGCCGTGGACCATCGGCAACCCGTGCCGGCGGTCGGGGGAGCGTCGCCGATTTCGGTCGTACCCGGCGAGTTACCCGCGCCGCACGAGATCAGTCGTCGCCTCCGAGCCGCTGGGTGAACCGTCCGAGTCGGCGCGGGAGGTGGGGCAACCCACAGTGGTGAGCAACCCAGTAGATTCGGGGGTATGACTCGTTCCCGTCGTCGGCGACCGCCCACCGCGCGGTCCGTGATCCGCCGCGGGCGCGGTGTGCGCGGGCCGATGCTGCCGCCGACGGTGCCGGCCCGGCGGACCCGCGGCCAGCAGTTCGACCGCCTGGTGCTGGAGGCGTTCGCGCCGCTGGAGAGCCGCTGGCACGAACAGCTCACCAAGCTCGATATCGCGGTGGACGATGTGCCGAAAATCCGCCCGTTGCATCCGGATTCGGTGCAATGGCCGGACGAGGTGGTAGCCGACGGCCCGGTGCCGCTCTCCCGCCTCATCCCGGCCGGCGTGGATCGCTACGGCATGGCTACCCGAGCCCGGGTCGTGTTGTTCCGCAAGCCATTAGAGCTACGCGCCGGAGACCCCGACGACCTGGTGGACCTGCTGCGCGAAGTCCTGGTGCAGCAGATCGCCACCTACCTCGGTGTGGACCCGGACGTCATCGATCCGGAACCGGAATAGGACCCCTCCCGTTCGGGGGAAATCCCGGGCGACTCGGCCCACTGCCGTTCGGGGGTGAAGCCCCTGGGATCCGGGCTTCCTCCCATCCGGGGGTTCGGGGGCGAAGCCCCTGAGGGTCCCGGGAGTGGGTCCATGAAAGCTGTTGCTACAGCCGAGCTTTCAAGATGCTGCGCCTGCCCGCGCAGCATCTTTCCCTAGATGATGCCGCGCTTGAGGCGACGGCGTTCGCGCTCGGACAGCCCGCCCCAGATGCCGAAGCGTTCGTCGTTCTGCAGCGCGTATTCGAGGCATTCGTCGCGGACCTCGCAACCGAGGCAGATCCGCTTGGCCTCCCGGGTGGAACCGCCCTTCTCGGGGAAGAACGCCTCCGGGTCGGTCTGAGCGCAGAGCGCCCGTTCCTGCCACTGTTCGGCTTCGGTGAGCCGGCTTCCTCTGGAGAAATTGTCGAACATTTCGTCAGCACCGGTGACGATCAAGCTCAAACGCGGGGGTTCGGGCTGGTACTGGGCTCGCGCCCACTGCCCACCCCCCGGTCGTGCAGTCGTCAACGGTTCACCCCCCTCGTACCCGATTCGTTCGTCGGCGCAGAAGTCAGATGCTGCGCCAGCTGTGGAATCGGTTTGCGATACACCGCCCGGAATGCCTGACGGGGCCAGCTCATCGGCCATCGCTCCGCCTCCTCACTGTGTGTTAGCGCAGAATGATTAATCCGTCGGAGCCGATCCCACCGACGGCCCAACACCGCGACGTAGTCCCGCGGCCATCCCCGAGCTCGCCACCCCGGTGCGAACAGCTGTTCGAAAACCCGTCCGCGCCTTGCACTCTCACGCGGACCCGGAATGACATGCCTGTGATTAGACACGCCGGGAGCGTCGATGGTCAAGCTGCCGAAGCGATTCCGTTACCATCCTCGACCCCCTTTCCCACTGTTCCCGCAGTTCAAACAGCAAATTCGCAGCAAATGGGTAGCGGGGCATCTTCGGGCGTAGAACGCATAGGCTGTGCGGATGTGACTCGAGAACAAGCGGACACCGCACCCGGCACCGGCCTCCGGATCGCGGTACTGGTCGGCGGAGTCGGCGGCGCGCGGTTCCTGATGGGCGTGCGCGAACTGCTCCCCGGCGCGGACATCACGGCCATCGTCAATGTCGGCGACGACGTCTGGATGCACGGCCTGCGTATCTGCCCTGACCTGGACACCTGCATGTACACCCTGGGTGGCGGCATCGATCAGGAACGCGGTTGGGGGCATGCCGACGAGACCTGGCACGCCAAGGAGGAGCTGGCGAAATACAACGCGCAGCCCGATTGGTTCGGACTGGGCGACCGCGATATCGCGACCCATCTCATTCGCTCCGAAATGCTGCGTCAGGGTTACCCGCTCTCGCAGGTCACCGAGGCCCTCTGCAATCGGTGGCAACCCGGTGTGAAACTGCTTCCGGCAACCGACGACCGCTGTGAAACGCATGTAGTTATCGGGGACCCGGAGAACCCTGGCGAACGTCGCGCGATCCATTTCCAAGAGTGGTGGGTGCGCTATCGAGCGAACGTCGAGACCCATGGATTCGTGACTATTGGGGCAGAACAAGCAAAACCCGGCCCAGGTGTGACGGAAATCATAGAGGCCGCTGACGTGGTGTTGCTGGCCCCTTCCAACCCCGTCGTGAGCGTCGGCGCGATCCTCGCCGTACCGGGCATTCGGGGCGCGCTGCGCACCACCGCGGCCAAGATCGTCGGCCTCTCCCCGGTGATCGGCGGCAAGCCGCTGCGCGGTATGGCCGACGAATGCCTCTCGGTGATCGGCGTGGAGACCACCGCCGAAGCCGTCGGCAATCACTACGGATCCCGTTCCGCCACAGGCATATTGGACGGCTGGCTGATCCACAGCACGGACACCGCCGACGTCCCCGGCGTCGAGGTCCGCAGCGTCCCCCTGATCATGAGCGACCCGGCCGCGACCGCCGATATGGTCCGCGAGGCCCTCGACATCGCGGGAGTGAAGCCGTGAGCGCACTGGACGACACCGCCTCCGCCCCGCTGGGCGATCACGCCGCGGGCGGCGAGCTGACCATCCTGCCCGTGCGCGGTCTGCCCGAATTCCGGCCGGGCGACGACCTCGCGGAAGCCCTTGCGGCGCAGGCGCCCTGGCTGCGCGACGGCGATGTGCTGGTGGTGACCAGCAAGATCGTGTCGAAGGTCGAGGGCCGCATCGTCGAGGCCCCCGCCGATCCGGAGGCGCGCGACGCCTTCCGCCGCGAACTCGTGACGCGGGAAGCGGTGCGCGTGCTCGCGCGCAAGAACCGCACCCTCATCACCGAGAACAAGCTCGGCATCGTGCAGGCCGCCTCCGGCATCGACGGCTCCAATGTGGAGCAGGGCGAACTGGTGCTGCTCCCGGTCGATCCCGACGCCAGCGCCAAGGCCCTGCGCACCGCGCTCGCCGAACGCCTCGGCGTCCAGGTCGCCGTCGTCATCACCGACACCATGGGCCGGGCCTGGCGCAACGGCCAGACCGACGCCGCCATCGGTTCCTCCGGTCTGCGCGTCCTGCACGACTACGAGGGCGCGATCGACCGCCAGGGTCACGAACTCCAGGTCACCCTGGTCGCCGTCGCCGACGAACTGGCCGCCGCCGCCGACCTGGTGAAGGGCAAGCTGGGCGGCGTCCCGGTCGCGGTGGTGCGCGGCTTCGAATACACCGACGACGGTTCCACCGCCGCCGACCTGCTGCGCCGCGGCGAGGAAGACCTCTTCTGGCTGGGCAGTGCGGAGGCCATCGAACTGGGGCGCAATCAGGCTGTGCCGCTGCGCCGTTCGGTCCGCCAGTTCGCCGACACCCCCGTCGAACCGGAGGTGATCCGGGCGGCCGTGAACGCGGCGCTGACCGCCCCGGCCCCGCACCACACCCGCCCCGTGCGATTCGTGTGGCTGCGCAAACGCGGCCTGCGCGATCAGCTCCTGGAGGCCATGGCCGAGAAGTGGCGCGCCGACCTCACCGGCGACGGCCGCGACCCCGACTCGGTGGAACGCCGAGTAGCCCGCGGCCGCATCCTCTTCGACGCCCCCGAGGTGATCATCCCGTTCTGCGTTCCCGACGGCGCGCACGACTACCCCGACGAAACCCGCCGCGCCGCCGAGAAGACCATGTTCACCGTCGCGGTCGGCGCCGCCGTGCAGGGCCTGCTGGTCTCCCTCGCCGTCAAGGGCGTAGGCAGCTGCTGGATCGGCTCGACCATCTTCGCCCCGGAGGTCACCCGCGACGTCCTCGGCCTCGAAGCCGACTGGAACCCCTTGGGCGCGATCGCGATCGGCTACCCCCTCGAGGCATCAGCCCCGCGTGAGGCCCGCGAATCGGGCATCGGACTGGTGGAGCTGTGATGCGCGGCGGTCCGGAGATGCGGCGCGGTGCGGCGGCGGAGGTGCGGGCGTGAGCGCCGAATCGCTGCACAAGTCGGCGGTCGAGCTGCTCGAAACCTGGTACCCGGCAACGGGTCCGGAGCAGTCCATCCGCGAATCCATGCTCGCCTTCCTGGGCTCGGCCCCGCGCGGCTGCCTGCGCGAGCACGCCGCCGGCCACATCACGGCCTCGGCGGTGGTGTTCTCGCACGACGAGCGGGAAGTCCTGCTGACGCTGCATCCCCGGGTCGGCCGCTGGATCCAATTGGGCGGCCACTGCGAGGAATCCGACGATTCGGTCAGTGCGGCGGCGTTCCGTGAAGCCACCGAAGAATCGGGCATCCCGGACCTGATCCTCGAGCCCGGCCTCTACAGCGCGCAGGCACACCCCATCACCTGCTCGCTGGGCGTCCCGACCCGGCACCTCGATCTGCTCTTCAAGATCAAGGCCCCGGCCGGCGCCGTCCCGGTACGCAGCTCGGAATCTACCGACCTCCGCTGGTGGCCGGTGGACGCCCTCCCCGCCGACGCGGACGTCCTGTTGTTCCCGTAATCTCGAAGCCGTACACGTTCTCAGGGCGGGGTGAAATTCCCCACCGGCGGTAATGACAGACGGACCGATCCGTCTGCACGAGCCCGCGAGCGCCACCCGCGAGGGTGGGTCAGCAGATTCCGGTGTGATCCCGGAGCCGACGGTCACAGTCCGGATGAAAGAGAACGCGGCACCGGCCCGTCCGCTCCGCGCGGTCGGCCTGTTCGCGTATTTCTGCCCTGGGTGACATCGCGAACAGGAGGAAATTCCATGTCACCCACTACGAATCGAATCGCACTCGTCGCCGCGGGCTGGCACTCCGAGATCGTCGGCAAGGCGGTCGAAGCCTGCCGGACCGGATTGGCCGAGCGCGGTTTTCCCGAGGTCGACGTCATCGAGGTTCCCGGGGCCTTCGAAATCCCCTTGCAGGCCAAGCGTTTGGCGACCAGCGGCGCGTACGCCGCCGTCGCGGGCTGCGCGCTGGTGGTGGACGGCGGCATCTACCGGCACGATTTCGTGGCCTCGACGGTGGTGGACGCGCTCATGCGGGTGCAGCTGGAAACCGATGTGCCGGTGTTCTCGGCCGTCCTGACCCCGCACCACTTCCATGAGCACGCCGAACATCTGGAGTACTTCGCCCGGCACTTCGAGGTGAAGGGCGCGGAGCTGGCCAAGGCGATCGTCGCGACGCTGGCCATCGACCTGAAGGTGTAAGACAGTGGAAAACCGCCCGGCGCGTAACGGGGGGAAATGCGCGCCGGGCGGTTCACTGGTCCAGACCCAGGGTGGGTTGTTGGGTTCAGGCCGGGACCAGGTTCTTGTCGGCCGGAGCATCGGCCGGGTGTTCGTCGACCATGGTGGTCTCGTCGAAGGGCAGCTTCTTGTCCAGCACCGCGCGGACCCGCTCGGCGTCGATGCTCTTGGTCCAGGTGCCGACCAGCACGGTGGCGACGGCATTGCCCGAGAAGTTGGTCAGCGCACGGGCTTCGGACATGAACCGGTCGATGCCCACGATCAGCCCGACCCCGTCCAGCAGTTCCGGGCGGTGACTCTGCAGGCCGCCGGCCAGTGTGGCCAGGCCGGCACCTGTCACACCGGCCGCGCCCTTGGACGCCACGATCATAAACACCAGCAGGCCCAGCTGCTCGGTCCAGGACAGCGGCTTGCCCATGGCATCGGCGACGAAGAGGGTCGCCATGGTCAGGTAGATGGCGGTGCCGTCCAGATTGAACGAATATCCGGTCGGCACCACGACACCCACGGTGGTGCGCTCCACGCCCAGATGCTCCATCTTGGCGATGAGCCGCGGCAGCGCCGACTCCGAGGACGAGGTGGCCACGATGAGCAGGTACTCCCGCGCCAGGTAGCGGCACAGCTTGAAGATCGACACCCCGGCCACCGCCCGCAGCAGCGCGCCCAGCACGCCGAAGACGAACACCACGCAGGTCAGGTAGAAGGCCACCATCAGCAGCGCCAGCTGTTTGACCGCGTCGAGTCCGGTGCGCGCCACCACATTCGCGATGGCGCCGAACGCGCCGATCGGGGCCAGCCACAGGATCATGGTCAGGATCCGGAACACCAGCTGCTGCACCAGGGCGATGCCGCGCAGCAGCGGTTCGCCCTTGGCGCCCATGGCCTGGATGCCGAAGCCCACCAGCAGCGCCACGAACAGCGTCTGCAGCACCTTGCCCGCGGTCAGCGCGGAGACCAGCGTGGTCGGCACGATCTCCTTGATGAAATCCCAAGTGCCGCCCGCGCTTTGCGCGTCCTTGGCGTACTTGGCGACCTCCTTGGCGTGCGCGGCCACATTCAGCCCGTCGCCCGGATGCAGCAGGTTGCCGACCACCAGGCCGATGGCCAGCGCCGCCGTGGACATGATCAGGAAGTAGCCGATGGCCAGCCCGCCGACCTTGCCGACCTTGGCCGCGGCCCGCACCGAGCCGATGCCGAGCACGATGGTGCAGAAGATGACCGGTGAGATCATCATCTTGATCAGGTTCACGAACAGGGTGCCCAGTTCGCCCACCGATTTGCCGAATCCGGGCGCCAGCCAGCCGACGAGAATGCCCGCGAGCACCGCCAGGATGACGGCCAGATACAGCCAGTGCGTGCGATCCCGCTTCTTCGGCGCCGCCGCGGGGGATAGCGCAGTTGTCGATTCAGTCAATTTCGGAAAGCCTTCGGGTACCGGATGGTGTGAGCCCGCTCACGTACTTGCATAGAGAATGATGTCCTGGGCAGTGACGCGGGTCACTGTTTCGTAAGTTATGTTCACGCGGCGATTGGCAGGACCGCCGCGCGCGGAAGGTTTCACGGAGGCGTGGTGACAGGTCTGAGCAGGCGGCCCCGGCGTGGGCGCACCCTGGCCGGGCAGGTGTTCGTGGTGCAGCTGGTGGTGCTCGCGGTGGTGATCGCCACCGGTACCGCGCTGGCGGTGCTGCGCTTACGCAGCGCCCAGGACGACGCCATCCGGGTGCAGGTCACCGATATCGCCGTCAGCGTCGCCCATGCGCCGTCCACGGTGTCCGGGGTGCGCGCCCCGAATCCCACCACGCTGCTGCAACCGGTCACCGAGAGCATTCGCCAGGCGACCGGAGTCGACTTCATCGTGGTGATGGCTCCCGACCGCACCCGCTACACCCACACCGACACCACCCGCATCGGCCAGCCCTTCAGCGGCAATATCGATCGCGCGCTGGCGGGGGAGACCTTCACCGAAACCTACACCGGCACACTGGGTCCCTCGATCCGCGCGGTGACGCCGGTGCGCGATGCCGACGGCCGCATCGTCGCGCTGGTGTCGGCGGGCGTCACCCGCGCGCACATCGGCGATCAGGTGCGGGCGCAGCTGCCCACCATCCTGGCGGTGGCGCTGGCCGGGCTGGCGGTGGTCACGCTCGGCTCACTGTTGTTGCGGCGCAGGCTGTTGCGGCAGACGCACGGGCTCGGCACGGCCGAGTTGCGCGCCATGTACGAGCATCACGACGCGGTGCTGCATTCGGTGCACGAGGGCCTGCTGGTGTTCGGCCGCGACGGCGAACACGCCGAGGTGGTCAACGACGAGGCTCGCCGCCTGCTCGACCTGCCCGACGGCCCGATCACCCGCGCCGATCTGCCGGTCTCGTTGCAGCGCATGGGAACCGAGGAGGTGCGCGACGAGATGCACGTGACCGCGGACCGGGTGCTGGTGGTGAATCAGGACGAGGTGGAGCACGACGGCCGCCGCATCGGCACCGTGCTCACCCTGCGCGATCACACCGAATTGCGGGACGTGCTGGGCGAATTGGATTCGGTGCGCGATTTCGCCGAATCGCTGCGCGCACAGGCGCACGAGGCGGCCAATCGGCTGCACACCGTGATCAGCATGGTGGAGCTGGGCCGGCCCGAGGACGCGGTGGACTTCGCGACCGCCGAACTCGAACTCTCCCAAGCCCTCATCGACCGGCTCACCAGCGCGGTCGCCGAACCGGCGGTGGTGGCGCTGCTGCTGGGCAAGGTGGAGAAGGCCGCCGAGCAGGGCGTGGAATTGACGGTCACCGGGGACACCGTGGTGGATTCGGTGGAACCGCTCACCGCGCACGAGATGGTCACGCTGCTGGGCAATCTCATCGACAACGCGGTGGACGCGGTGCACCACGACGAGGACGCCTGGGTGGAGGTGACGGTGCGCAGCGATGCCGCGGAACTGTATGTGCGGGTGGCCGACAGCGGTCCGGGCATGTCCGAGGAGGTGTTCACGCGCGCCACCGAACGCGGCTATTCCACCAAGACCGACCATCAGGGATTGGGGCTGGCGCTGGTGCGGCGGCTGGTGGCGCGGCGGGGCGGGGAGCTGCGGGCGCAGTCGGAGCCGGAATCGGCGGTGCTGGTGACGTTTTCGCGGGACGGCAAGCGATGATCCGGGTGCTGATCGTGGAGGACGATCCGAAAATCGCGGCGGCGCACCGGTCCTACGTGGAGCGGTTGCCGGGCTTCACGGTCGTGGGGGTGGTGCACACCGGAAAGGACGCGATCGCAGCCGCCGGGAAGTCACAAACCGATTGCGATCCGGTGGATTTGGTCTTGATGGATATCGGTTTACCGGATATGAGCGGTCTCGCCGTGGCCGCCGCGTTGGCCGGGCTGCGACCGCGGCCCGATGTGATCGCGGTGACCTCCGCGCGCGATTTGGCCATGGTGCGGGCCGCGGTCGCGCACGGCGTGGTGCTGTATCTGTTGAAGCCGTTCACCTTCGCGGCTTTCCGGGAGAAGCTCGATCGCTATCTGCGCTACCGGGCCGCGCTGCCGGCGGGGGAAGCGGCGGTCTCGCAGCAGGACATCGACCGCGCCTTCGGGGCGCTGCGAACGTCGGATCATCGTGCGACCTCGCCGAAAGGCATTGCGCCGCAGACCATGGACGAGGTGGCGCGGGCGGTGCGAGCAAACTCCGGCGGGTTGTCCGCCGGGGAAGTCGGGCGTGCCGTCGGCGTTTCGCGGGTTACCGCTTGGCGATACCTGGAACGTATGGCCGAAGACGGTGTGCTGGAACGCCGGACCGACTACGGTCGGACCGGGCGGCCACAGGTTCGATACGTCTGGTCGCACTGAGCGGTTGCTCACCGCAGGTTTGCAGGTGATGTGCGGTGACCGACACCACAGGGGCGGGTGCTCTGGAACAGACCGTCCTGGTTGTAACGGTTGCCACCTTCGCCACTCAAAATGTTCTGTAACAGCGTTAGTGTCTGTACATATCTAGCTGCGAAGTTATAGAGGTATCTGATTAGCGGGGCAAACGTGCAAAACGTCGGCAAACGGTCGAGTTCGCCGGATTCCAAACGCCACTTGTGGTTCCTGGGGCTCATCGCCCCTGCGAGTGCGTTGCTGCCTTCACAGTTGGTACTGCGAACCGACCTCGAGGTCTTCTGGTGGATCGGACCCATCATCGTCCTCATAGTCATCCCCGTCCTGGATTGGGTCGTCGGCGAAGACGGCAGCAATCCCAAGGACGAGGACTACGAGCTACTCAGCAACGACCGGTACTACCGGTGGTGCACCTATATGTTCCTGCCGGTGCAACTCGTCGGCCTGGTCATCGCGTCCGCGATGTGGGCCGGATCGGATCTGTCCGTGGTCGACAAGCTCGGCCTGGCCGCCACCCTCGGCTTCGTCAGCGGGATCGGCATCAACGCGGCCCACGAACTCGGGCATCGCTCCGAGCAGTTGGAGCGCTGGCTGTCGAAAATCGCTCTGGCACAGTCGGGTTACGGTCATTTCTTCGTCGAGCACAACCGGGGTCACCACGCCCGGGTGGCCACCCCGACCGATCCGGCCAGCGCCCGCCTGGGTGAATCGCTGTGGGAGTTCCTGCCGCGCAGCGTGATCGGCGGTTTCCGGTCCGGCATCGGCATCGAACGCGACCGGCTGCGCCGCAAGGGGCACCGCTGGTTCTCCATCCACAATCACATCCTGCAAGCCTGGTCGATGACGCTGGTGCTCTTCGGCACCCTGATCGCGATCTTCGGCTGGGCGCTGCTGCCCTGGCTGCTGCTACAGGCCGTCATCGGCGTCGGCCTGCTGGAAACCGTCAACTACGTGGAGCATTACGGCCTGCTGCGCCGTCGCCGCCCCAACGGCCGCTGGGCCCGTACCTCGCCCCGCGACAGCTGGAACAGCGATCGCCTGGTCACCAATATCTTCCTGTTCCACCTGCAGCGGCACAGCGACCATCACGCCAATCCGGGACGCCGGTACCAGACTCTCCGGACTTCCGAGGAGGCGCCGCAACTCCCCGCGGGATATGCCACGATGCTCCTGCTGGCCGCCGTCCCGCCGCTCTGGCGTTTCGTCATGGACCAGCGGGTGCTCGCCCACTACGGCGGCGACATCAGCCAGGCCAATATCCAGCCGCGCAAACGGGAGCGCATCCTGGTGCGGCACGGACTGGCCACGGCGGCGTAATCGACAAACCGGGGCAAGCGTGCGTACAGTGTACGCACGCTTGCCTTCCCGCATGTCCGCCTCCAGGCCGGACCGTCTAGCCTTTAGGGCAAGCAAGCCGACCAGGAGAGGCAGATGACGACCGCAGTGTCCAGCATGATGACCGCTGACGTCCGCAATGGGATCGACTTCAAGGTGGCGGACCTGTCCGAGGCCGAGTTCGGCCGCAAGGAGATTCGCCTCGCCGAGCACGAGATGCCCGGCTTGATGGCGCTCCGCCGCGAATACCACGAGGTACAGCCCCTCAAGGGCGCGCGCATTTCCGGCTCCCTGCACATGACCGTGCAGACCGCCGTCCTCATCGAGACCCTCACCGCGCTCGGCGCGGAAGTCCGCTGGGCCTCCTGCAATATCTTCTCCACCCAGGACCACGCCGCCGCCGCGGTCGTCGTCGGCCCGCACGGCACCGTCGACGAGCCCAAGGGCACTCCCGTCTTCGCCTGGAAGGGCGAGACCCTGGAGGAGTACTGGTGGGCCGCCGAGCAGATGCTCACCTGGCCGGGCGAACCCGCCAACATGATCCTGGACGACGGCGGCGACGCCACCATGCTCGTCCTGCGCGGCGCCCAGTTCGAGAAGGCCGGCGTCGTTCCGCCCGAGGACGAGACCCACTCCGCCGAGTACAAGGTCTTCCTGAACCTGTTGCGCGCCAGCCTCGAAGCCGACAAGGGCAAGTGGGGCAAGATCGCCGAGAGCGTCAAGGGCGTCACGGAGGAGACCACCACCGGCGTCCTGCGCCTGTACCAGTTCGCCGCCGCCGGCGAATTGTCCTTCCCCGCAATCAATGTCAACGACTCGGTCACCAAGTCCAAGTTCGACAACAAGTACGGCACCCGCCACTCCCTGGTCGACGGCATCAACCGCGGCACCGACGTCCTGATCGGCGGCAAGAAGGTGCTGATCTGCGGCTACGGCGACGTCGGCAAGGGCTGCGCCGAATCCCTGAAGGGCCAGGGCGCCCGCGTCCAGGTCACCGAGATCGACCCCATCAACGCCCTCCAGGCCCTGATGGACGGCTTCGACGTCGTGACGGTCGAGCAGGCCATCGCCGACGCCGACATCGTCGTCACCTCGACCGGCAACAAGGACATCATCACCCTCGATCACATGAAGGCGATGAAGGGCCAGGCCATCCTCGGCAATATCGGCCACTTCGACAACGAGATCGACATGGCGGCCCTGGAGCGCTCCGGCGCAACGCGCCTGAACATCAAGCCCCAGGTCGACCTCTGGACGTTCCCGGACTCCGGCCGCTCCATCATCGTCCTGTCCGAGGGCCGCCTCCTCAACCTCGGCAACGCGACCGGCCACCCCTCCTTCGTCATGTCGAACTCCTTCTCCAACCAGGTGATCGCCCAGATCGAACTCTGGACCAAGCCCCAGGAATACGACAACGAGGTCTACCGCCTCCCCAAGCACCTCGACGAAAAGGTCGCCCGCATCCACGTGGAAGCCCTCGGCGGCACCCTCACCAAGCTCACCAAGGACCAGGCCGAATACATCGGCGTGGACGTGGAGGGCCCCTACAAGCCGGAGCACTACCGCTACTGAGCGAATCCGCTTGTAACCCAAGCTGAACGGGCCGGTCGCTCATGCGACCGGCCCGTCTGGTCTATGGTCACCAAGATCGCGGGTGGCTACGGGATCTCGCGAATCATCCTGCGGTACAACCGCTTATCGGAGTCACCGCGGCGGAGTGGGATGTGGCGCCTGCCACGCGTCGGCATGCTCGCGGGCATAGCTTTCGAGGGGGCGGGGTGGGTGGCCGGTGATGCGTTCGACGGTGTCGGTAACGAGGGCGTTTTCGCCGTTGCGGATGAGGGTGAACAGGCCTAGTTGCCAGATGATGGGGGTTTCGGGGAGGCCGGCTGTGCGTAGTTGCTGGGCGAAGTCGTGGGGGGTCAGGGGGAGGTAGGTCAGGGGGCGGTTGGCGGCTTTGCCGAGGATTTCGAGGGCTTGGGTGTGGGTGAGGGCTGTTGGGCCGGTGAGGGTGTGGAGTTCGTCGGTGTGGGGTTCTTCGGTGAGGGCGATGGCGGCTACTTCGGCGATGTCGCGGGTGTCGATGAATGCCAGGGCGGCGTCGGCGGCGGGGAGTTGAAGGGGGGACCCGGCGCGGAGGGTTTCGGTGAAGGCGCCTTCGCCGAAGTTTTGCTGAAACCAGTTGGGCCGCAGGATGGTCCACTGTTTGCCGGTAGCGCGGAGGCTTGATTCCCAGTCGGCCATGGGGACTACGGCGGGGAGGCGGTCGGCGCCCAGGACCGAGAGGAGGACTATTCGGTTGACCTGGGTTGCGGCGGATAGGAATTCGTCGAAGAGGGCGGTGGGGTTCGGCTCGGCGTAGGGGCCGATCACGTACATGGCGTGGACGCCGGTGAGGACGGAGGGCCAGGTGGTTCGGTCGGCCCAGTCGAAGTGGATCGCTTCCACGCCGTCTGCCGTGGGGGCTGGATTGCGGCTTGCGGCACGTACTTTCACGCCGCGGGCGCGCAGGGCGTCGACTACGGGCCTGCCGGTTTTGCCGGTGGCACCCAGTACCAGGACGGTCATTTCAGTTCCTCGAGTTGGTGTGGGCGGATGATTCGCGGTAGTTCGGGAGGGTGATGGCGTCGGCCTTCTGGAGGGATTTGGCCATCAGGCCGCGGAAGGGCTTGGAGGTCATGAGGCGGACCGACAGGTTGCGCACGGTGATGGCGGCCCGGCCGGCGGGGAGGAAGCCGTTGACGCCGCCGGGTGGGAGCTGCTGGCATTCGGTTACGTAGGGGCGCAGCACTTCCTGGTATCGGGTGAACGCCGTGGCGTGGTCGTTGCGGGCGTGCGCGAGCTCGCCTGCCAAGACGTATGCGCCGACCATGGCCATCGCGGTGCCGTTGCCGGAAAGCGGCGAACCGCAGTAGCCGGCGTCACCGACCAGGGCCACTCGCCCGTGTGACCATCGATCCATCCTGGTCTGGCTGATGGTGTCGAAGAAGAAGTCCGGGGCCTGGTGCATGGCTGCGAGCAGTCGCGGTGTGTGCCAGCCTGTTTCGGCGAACCGCTCGGAGAGAATCCGCTGCTGCCCGGCGATGTCGTGGCGGTCGTAGACCAGTTCCGCCGCTTTGAAACCGAACATCGCCTTGGCGGCCGACGGGCTCTCCGGGCGGATGGCGGCGAGCAGGCCGCCCGGAGCGTTGTGCATCAGGAACCAGTCGTCGAGTTCCAGCCCGTCCACCGGGACGGTGAAGTAGGCCAGGTAGGCGCCGAGATGGTGGACGAACTCGGATTCGGGTCCGAAGGCCAGCCTGCGCACGTTCGAGTGCAGGCCATCGGCTCCGATGACCAGGTCGAAGACGCGGGATGGGTTGTGCTGGAAGGAGACCGCGATGCCGTCCCTGGTTTCACGTAGTGCGGTGACGGTGTCGCCGAACAGGTACTCGACGCCGGAGCGTGCTGCCGCGTAGAGGATGTCGGTCAGATCGCCGCGCAGGATCTCGATCTCGGCGACCGCGCCCTCGCCGTCGAACAGCTCCGCGGGCATGGCCGCCGAGCGTTTCCCGGACGCGTCGACGTAGGCCAGGCCGCGTTCGCGCACCCGTGCGCGTTCGATGGCGGGCAGTACGCCCATGCGCTCGGCTACCTGCTTGGCGACGCCACGCAGATCCACGGCCTGGCCGCCGGGACGCGGGGCGGGGGCGCGTTCGACCACGGTCACGTCGAATCCGTAGCGGCGCAGCCAGTAGGCGAGTGTCAGTCCGGCAATGCTGCCGCCCGAGATGAGGATGCCGCGGCGATCCGGGCTGGTGGTTGGCTGTTCCATGGAAGCGATGCTGCCGAAAGGCGACCGACCAGTGTGAGTGTCGTAAATGCCGCGGTACGTACAGTTTCGGACATGAAGAGTGTGGCTCTGGTCGTGACCGAAGGCGTTCTGCATTTCGAACTCGCTGCGGCTTGCGAGGTTTTCGGAGTCGATCGGTCCGAACTGGTGGACCCCTGGTACGAGTTCAGCGTGTGCGGTCCGACCGGCGCCCGCGTCGAGAATCGGTTCCGGATCGAACCCGATCACGGCTACGACCACCTCGTCCACGCCGATACCGTGATCCTCCCGGGCTGGGCCGATGTGGAATCGGATCCGCCCGCCGAACTGCTGAACGCCGTGCGGGCGGCCTATGACGCGGGCGCGCGGATCGTGTCACTGTGCACGGGCGCGTTCGTGCTGGCCTGCGCGGGCCTGCTCGACGGCCGGCGCGCCACCACGCATTGGCTGCACGCCCCGGCGCTGGCCGCCCGGTTTCCGCGGGTGGAGATCGACGCGAACGTCCTGTACATCGACGAGGGCCGGGTGCTGACGTCCGCGGGCAAGGCCGCCGCGATGGATCTGTGCCTGCATCTGGTGCGCCTCGACCACGGCACCACGGTCGCCAATGCCGTGGCGCGCGGCTTGGTGGTGCCGCCGCATCGTGCGGGCGGGCAAGCGCAATTCATCAGAACGCCGATGCCCGCCCCGCGCCCCGCGCATCCGCTCGTCGAGGTGTTCCCGTGGGTGATGCGCCGGCTCGATCAACCGATCACCGTTGAAGACATGGCGCGGCACGCCAATATGAGCACCCGCACGCTCGCCCGGCATTTCCACGCCACCACCGGTACGACACCGTTGCGATGGCTGCTGACCCAGCGCATTCAGCGCGCTCAGGAAATGCTGGAGACCACCGATCGCAGCGTCGATGCGATCGCACTGGCGACCGGTATGGGCACCGCCACGACTCTGCGCCGGCATTTCAATCGCACGCTCGGCGTACCCCCGGACGCTTATCGCCGCACATTTCGCAGCGAACGCGGCGCGGCTCCCGGCGAGAAAAGTGATCGGCGATTCTGAAACGCTACGTGTTCAACTCTTGTAGGGTGCCGTGCATGTCGAAAAGTGCTGTGACCCGCAAGTTCTCGCGGGCGACCCTGGCCGCGTTCGCTGTTTCCGCTGCTATCGCCACTGCGGGTACCGCTTCGGCGGCTCCGGTTGCGCTCGAGCCCGCTGCGCCGGTTGCGGGTGGTAGTACGGGGTCGCTGGACTCGTTGTCGGGGAATGGGCCGTCCGGGTCCGCGGGGACGGGGTCTAGTGCCAGTCAGTTGATCAATGCCGCTATTTGCACTTTGACGGGTGGGACTTGGCTGCCTGTCATCGACATTTGCGTAAAATAGGCCCCCGGGTAAGGGGACGGGCCGGTCGCTCATTGCGACCGGCCCGTTTTCGAGGATTGTGAAGGTTGTCGTGCTACCGGGAATTCCGGTGCGTCACTTGTGGAATGCGGGTGGGAGGGGATAGCCCTTCTCCTGCATTACTTCTCGGGCTCGGTTCGGGTAGTCGGTGATGATGCCGTCCACGCCCTGATCCAGGACCAGGCCGATCGTCGCCTTGTCGTTGACGGTCCATGGAATCACCTTGATGCCGAGATCGTGTGCCTTGGTGACGTATTCGGCGGTGGTGGTGAGTTTGAAGCCGGGGTCGCCGGACTTGGCTTCGCTGTTCCACGGGTTCACGTAGCTGGGGGAGGAGATGTCCGCGCCCAGGGCCTTGATCGCGCCCAGGGGGTCGTTCACGTGGTTCTCGTAGCGAATGGGCTGGAGCCAGGGGCTGTTCGGTTTGAAGGTGGAGTCGTCGTAGAGGGCGACGGTGGGGATGGAAGCATCGCGGGCCTTCACCAAGGGCAGGCTGCGCCAGTCGAAGGATTGGATTTCGACCTTGTCGGTGGCGCCGGCGTCGTGGACCGCGCCGAGGATGACGTCCACGAATTCCTCGGGGGTGGCGGATTGTTCGGGCTTCTCGCCTTCGATCTTCGTTTCGATGTTGTAGCGGAGAGCTTCGAAAGCGCCGGGGTAGGTCTTCACCAGATCGAAGAGCTCCGGCAGCTTGGCGATCTTGTTGCCCGGGAGTTCCTGCGCTTCGGGGAAATCGGCCAGCTTCCTGCCGCAGTCGAGGGTGTGGATCTGATCGAAGTTCAGATCGTGGACCAGTTTGCCGACATAGGGGTACTGCGGATCGTCGGGGAAGGCGGGGGCGGTATCCGTGCACTTCTCGGCCTTGATGGCCGGGTCGTGCCAGATGAGCGGCACCTTGTCCTTGGTGAGGACGATATCGAGTTCGAGGGTGGTGACCCCCAGTTCGATGGCCTTGGCGAAACCGGGCAGCGACTCCTCGATGGTCATGCCGCGCCCGCCGCGATGGGCTTGCAGATCGAACTTGCGGGTCGCGTCCGCGGCGGCGGTGGCGCTGGTGGTGGCCGAACCCTTGTCGTCCGAGCTGCCGCAGGCGGCCAAACCGACTGCCGCTATCGCTGCTCCGAAGATGGCAAAAGCGCGCTTGAGCTGCACTGACTTGACGCCTAGGGAAGTCATGGGCGGGACTATAGCAATCATTCAGCCACTTAAAATCCGGATGTTCGGCGCAAACCGCCTCCCAGCGCCGCTCGACCACGATCGTTAGGTACCCTCGCGGACATGGGTGCGTTGGTGGTCATCGAGGGTCTGGACGGCGCGGGCAAGCGCACGCTGACCGATGCCGTGGTGGCCACGCTCACCGCACGCGGGCTGCGGGTCGCGACGCTCGCCTTCCCGCGCTACGGCGCGTCGGTGCACGCCGACCTCGCGGCCGAGGCGCTGCGCGGTGGCCATGGAGATACCGCCCAGTCGGTCAACGCCATGGCGCTGCTGTTCGCGCTCGACCGCGCCGGCGCCCGCGACGAATTGGCGAAACTGCTGGCGGACAATGACATTGTGCTGCTGGACCGGTACGTGGCATCCAATGCCGCCTACTCCGCCGCCCGCACCGAGCAGGACGCGCGCGGCGAAACCGTCGCCTGGATCGGCCAATTGGAGTTCGAAAGGTTCGCCCTGCCCGTCCCGGATGTCCAGATTCTCCTGGATGTCCCGGTCGATGTGGCGGAGGAACGCGCCCGGCTGCGGGGTGAAGCCGACGCGACTCGCGCACTCGACGCCTACGAGAAAGACGGAGGGCTGCAACGGCGGACCGGAAACGTCTATCGTGAGCTGGCCGAAATCAACTGGTTTGGACCGTGGTGGGTGCATCGGAGCGGTGACGATCCGGCAACACTGGCGGCGCGGCTCGCGGAAAATGTTGCTGGATAGGGTTGGATGTGCGCCGACAGGTCACGAGTGTTGGCGTGGCGGCCCGATCGGAGCGCGGAAGGTGACAACATAGTAGTTATGAAGCCGAAGATTCTGGTCGTCGACGACGATATGGCTCTCGCGGAGATGCTCACGATCGTCTTGCGCGGTGAGGGTTTCGACCCTCACGTCGTCGGTGACGGCACGCAGGCGCTGACCGCGGTCCGGGAGCTGCGTCCGGATCTCGTGTTGCTGGATCTCATGCTGCCCGGCATGAACGGCATCGACGTGTGCCGGGTGCTGCGAGCCGACTCGGGAGTGCCGATCGTGATGCTGACGGCGAAGACCGATACGGTCGACGTCGTCCTGGGGTTGGAGTCGGGCGCAGACGATTACATCGTCAAGCCGTTCAAGCCGAAGGAACTCGTTGCTCGCGTGCGGGCCCGCCTGCGCCGCACCGAGGAGGAGCCGCAGGAACTGCTCTCCATCGCCGACATCGTCATCGATGTGCCCGCGCACAAGGTGACTCGCGGCGGTCAGCAGATCTCGCTGACTCCTTTGGAATTCGATCTGCTGGTCGCGCTTGCCCGCAAGCCGCGCCAGGTGTTCACCCGCGAAGTGCTCCTGGAACAGGTCTGGGGTTACCGGCATGCCGCCGACACCCGCCTGGTCAATGTGCACGTACAGCGGTTGCGCGCCAAGGTGGAGAAGGATCCGGAGAACCCTGAGATCGTGCTGACCGTGCGAGGTGTGGGCTACAAGGCCGGACCGCCGTGATCGCTGGTTCCAGAAACCGCGTTCAGCGGTGGCTGGCGGTAGTGGTGGCCTGGTTCCGCAATGTCGGAGAACAACTGGGCCACGTCTGGCGGCGTTCGCTGCAATTGCGCGTCGTCGTGTCCACGCTCACCCTGTCGCTGATCGTGATCACGATTCTCGGAGTCGTGCTCACGAGTCAGATCACCGACCGGTTGTTGGACGCGAAGATCAACGCGGCCGTCGAGGAGATGGGCCGTGCGCGAAACACGGTGCAGGCCACGCTGACCGGCGTGCACGACTCGAGCACCCAGCTCGCCCGCTTGGAGGATGCCCGCCGCGCCCTGGCCGGGGGCGGCGGCTCCCAATCCGGCGGCGCGGCAGGCAGTTACGACTCGGCGCTGGCCATGATCGGCGATTCGCAGTCCGAGCTGAACGCCGGCCCGATCCAGGAAATCCCCGCGGAACTGCGCCATTTCGTGCAGGAACGACAGGTCAGCTATCAATTCGCCACGGTCTCCGATCCGGATGGGTACCGCGGTTCGGCGCTGATCATCGGATCGCCCGCCGCCGACATCCCCACGCTGGAGATCTACCTGATCTTCCCGCTCACCAACGAGCAGAACAGCCTCAGCCTCATGCGCGGCACCATGCTCATCGGCGGCATCGTGCTGCTGGTGCTGCTGGCCGCCATCACCGCGCTCGTCACGCGACAGGTCGTGCTGCCCATCCGATCCGCCGCGCGCATCGCGAGTCGTTTCGCCGACGGACGCCTCAAAGAGCGCATGCTGGTGCGCGGCGAGGACGACATGGCCAGGCTGGCCATGTCGTTCAACGAGATGGCCGAGAGTCTGTCCAACCAGATCACCCAACTCGAGGAGTTCGGAAATCTGCAGCGCCGCTTCACCTCCGACGTCAGCCACGAGCTGCGCACGCCGTTGACCACGGTGCGTATGGCGGCCGACCTCATCCACGGCTCCAGCGACGACCTGGATCCGGCGCTGGCGCGCTCCGCCGAACTGCTCGTCAACGAACTCGACCGGTTCGAGGGCCTGCTCAACGACCTGCTCGAAATCAGCCGCCACGACGCGGGTGTGGCCGAGCTGCAGGTGGAATCGCTGGATGTGCGCATGTGCGCGCGGGCCGCCGTGTCCACCGTCCGGCATCTGGCCAAGGAATCCGGCGTCGAGCTGGTGGTCGACATGCCCGAGGAACCGCTGGTGGCGGAAGTGGATCCGCTCCGCGTGGAACGCGTGCTGCGCAACCTGCTCGCCAATGCCATCGACCACAGCGAGGGCAAACCGGTGCTGATGCGCATGCGCGGTGACGGCGACGCCAATGCCGTCGCGATCGTGGTGCGCGATCAAGGCGTGGGCCTGCGGCCCGGCGAAGAGAAGCTGGTGTTCAACCGGTTCTGGCGCTCCGACCCGTCGCGCATGCGGCGCTCCGGCGGCACCGGGCTCGGCCTGTCCATCAGCGTCGAGGACGCCAACCTGCACGAGGGCAAACTCGAGGCCTGGGGTGAACTCGGCGTCGGCGCCTGCTTCCGGCTCACCCTGCCGCTGGTGCGCGGCAAGAAGCTCGGGCCCAGCCCGCTCTCGCTGGAACCGCCGAAGAAGCGGCCCCTGGAGGAGACCCTCGCCCTCGAGGCCGTGCCGGCCCAGCCGGACACCGCCGAAGCCGATTCCGCCCCCGCCACCACGGGATTCGCCACCCTCCCCGCGGGCGGCGTGATCACCGAACCAGGTCCGGCCGATCCGCAGAACCCCGCCGCCGAACCCGTCGTGATCGACGCGGAATTCCCCGCGCCCGGCGCCGTGCTCGCGGACCCGGCCGGTGCCGGAACCGCCCCGCGACCCGTCGCCGACGCGGCCGGCGCTGATCCGCAGCACGATTCGGCTCGCGCCGTCACCGACGGCGCCGCCGACGATCCCGCTGCGGGCGACACCGCCGGCGCTCCGGACGGCGCGGCCGCCGACGCCACGGACGGCAAACCATGAGCGCACGCTCCCCGCGCCTGGCCCGGGCGCTCGTGGCCCTCGCCTGCCTGGTGGGGCTCACCGCCTGTGCCAGCCTGCCGGATTCGTCCGCCCCGCAGGCGCTGGGCACGCTGGACCGGCAACCCACCAGCGCCGGTCCCACCCCGCCCATCTCCGGACGGGAACCCGATCAGCTGCTGCGGGACTTCCTGCAGGCGACCGCCGATCCCACCAATCGGCATCAGGCGGCCCGGCAATTCCTCTCGCCCTCGGCCAATATCCGCTGGGACGACGCGGCCGGGACCACCATCGTCGATCGCCCGGACACGCTCCGTGAGTCCCGTACGGCCGATACCGCCACCTATGTGATCCGAGCCCGCAAGATAGGCGAATTGGCCGCTGACAGCTCGTACAGGGCCTCGGAAGGCACCCTCGAGCAAAAGGTCGAACTGGTCAAAGTGGACGGCGAGTGGCGGGTCGACGAACTGCCGCCGGGCGTCATCGTCGAGCAGACCGCGTTCGCCAAGTCCTACAAACGCTATTCGCTGTTCTTCCCGAATGTCGCGGGCGCGGCCATGGTTCCGGACCTGCGCTGGATCTCCGCGCGCAAGGACCAGCTCGCCCAGAAACTGATGGGCATGCTGGCCGACGGCCCGCAGAACGCGCTCACCGCCGCGGTGCGCAATCCGCTCTCCGGCGGCGTCACCCTGCGCGGCCCGGTCAGCAAACCCAATGGCGAGACCGACAATGTCGGCGTCGGCGCGGGCGGCGTGCAGATCGATTTCGCCGGGGCGTCCAATCTGGATCCGAAAGCCAAGGAGCTCTTGGCCACCCAGACCGTGCTGACCCTGGCCGGCGCCGAGGTGATCGGACCGTACTTCCTGCTTGCCGACGGCAAACCCCTGGACGAGCGCTACGCCACCATCGGCTGGAATCCCGCCGACGTGGAGGCCATGAGCCCGGACGCGGTGGCGCGCAATCGTGTCGGACTGCACGCGGTGCGCGACGGCTCGCTGGTCGCGGTCACCGAGAACGGCATCACCGCCGCGCCCGGCTTCTTCGGCAGCACGCACGGCCTGCAATCGGTGGCACTGTCACCGGACGGGCAGTTGGTGGCCGCCGTCGCCGGATCCGGCCGTCCCGCACCCGAACCCGAGCGCACCCTGGTCATCGGCACCTATGACGGCCAGGGCTTCCCGGTGGCCACCGCCGGCACCTTCACCCGCCCGTCCTGGCCCGCCGACGGCGGCTCGGCCTGGACCGTGCAGGACGGCGACAAGGTGATCCGGGCCGTGCACGACCGGGCCACCGGCAATGTGTCGGTGCAGGAGGTGACCATCGGCGAATTGACCACGCCCCCGGCCGCTTCCGGCGCCAGCGCCGCCAGCGCCCCGCGCGGGCCGATCACCGAACTGCGCATCTCGCCGTCCGGGGCGCGCGCCGCGCTCATCGCCAACGGCAAGGTGTACGTGGCCGTGGTGACCCCGCAGGGCGGCGGCAAGTACGCGCTCACCTCGCCGCTGCCGCTGGCGGTCGGGTTGAGCACGTCGGCGGTCACGCTGGACTGGCAGAACGACGAGAAGGTGATCGTCGGCCGCGAGGGCAATGTGGATCCGGTCGCCACCGTGCTGGTCGACGGCTCCGGATTCCAGCCGCAGAGCACCCAGAACCTGACCCCGCCGGTGCGGGTGGTCAGCGCCGCGCCCGATCACGAATACGTGGCCGACTCGCGCGCGGTGCTGGAACTGACCCGCAATCCCGAAGGCGG
This sequence comes from Nocardia yamanashiensis, assembly GCF_021183565.1. Lineage (NCBI taxonomy): Bacteria > Bacillati > Actinomycetota > Actinomycetes > Mycobacteriales > Nocardiaceae > Nocardia > Nocardia yamanashiensis. The sequence continues at coordinate 4,343,172 of NZ_CP089226.1, read as the reverse complement.
CGAATACTTCTGGCGCGAAGTTCCGGGTCTGGGCGCCAATGCCATTCCGGTGCTGCCCGGCTAGGCGCACACTGGAGGGCATGGGGGAGCTGCTGGAGCTGATCCTGCCGCGCGCCTGCGGGGGTTGCGGGCGGTCCGGAACCGCGTGGTGCGCAGGGTGTTCCGCCGCCCTGTCCGGCCCGCCCGTGCGCGTCCGCCCGCGCGCCGATCCCGGGGTGCCATGCTGGGCGCTGGCGCCCTACCGGGGTGCGCCGCGGCGCGCCGTGCTGGCCGCCAAGGAGCATCGCCGCACGGACCTGGCGGCCCCTTTGGGGGCGGCGCTGGCCAGGGGGCTGGATTATTTGCGGGACGCCACGCGGCCGCTGATACTGGTCCCCGCGCCCAGCCGGGCGGCGGCCGCGCGCCGGCGCGGCGGTGACCCGGTGGTGCGCGCGGCGGCCGTCGCCGCGAGTTGGCTGCCGGATTGCCGATTGGTACGCATGTTGGGTTCCGGGGCCGGTGTGCGGGACTCGGCGGGGCTCGGGGAGAGCGATCGCCAGCACAATCTGCGCGGGCGGATCATCGTAGCTCCCACCCGGCCGGATTCCGCCGGTTTTCCGGCAAATGCCGAGGTAGTCCTGGTCGATGACGTGCTGACCACCGGTACGACGGTGTCCGAATCCACCCGCGCGCTGGTTACCGCCGGAGTTCCGGTGCGTGCCGTGCTGGTTACGTGTTCCGCTTGATTATTCGATATTTGCGTGAACACTGGCGGACAGGTCGCTGACGTACTACCGTCGCGATCAGACACCCGAACCGCAAGTTTGGAGGTGGCGCCTCGGACCATATGTGCCGAGCGAGTCAGTCGATCGGCACACGTTTCAATCCCGCCGCACGAGTGGCTTGTGCGGCCAGATCCGGGAGGTACGCGTGACGACTACTTCACGACCTTCAGCGAAGAACGCAGACACCGCGCTGCTGGATGACGAATTCATTCCCGACGAGCAATCCGGTCGGGCAACCAGTGCCGATGTCGTGGTCAAGGGACGAACCCTCGGTGAGGGTGGAGTGCCCGATCATTTCCGAATCCATGTGGCGGACAAGCTCTCTCGTTTGGAGCGCTTCGACCCCACCATCTATCTCTTCGACGTGGAACTCACCCACGAACGCAACCGTCGTCAGCGCAAGAACTGCCAGCGGATAGAGATCACCGCACGCGGCAAGGGCCCCGTTGTCCGTGCCGAAGCCTGTGCGGACAGTTTCTACGCCGCGCTCGAACTCGCGGTGGAACGCCTGGAAGGCCGGTTGCGTCGCCTCAAGGACCGCCGCCGCGTGCATCACGGCGACAAGACGCCGATCTCGGTCGCCGAAGCGACGGCCGGACTCATCGACGACTCCCTGTTCGCCGCCTCGAACGGGGCCTCGGCCCACGATCACGGGGCCGATGAACAGGACGAAGCCGGTCCCGGCCATGTGGTGCGCACCAAGACGCACCCGGCGATCCCCATGACGATCGACGACGCTCTCTACCAAATGGAGCTGGTCGGTCACGATTTCTTCATGTTCATGGACAAGGAGACCGACCGACCGTCGGTCGTCTATCGTCGCCACGCCTTCGACTACGGCCTCATCCGGCTCGCGTAGTCAGAACGCGCTGAACCCATTTCCGACCGGGGCTTTTTCAGAGCCCCGGTCGTCTGACTCTGTCGCCCGTCACACTTGCTGTTACATCCTGTATCAGTTACACATGACTGGTGAGTAAGAATCGTGCCGTCATCGTCGCCGGAGCGCGTACCCCCTTCGTGCGCGCCTTCACCGACTACACCCGGATGGACTCCATCGACCTGGCCGATGCGGCCGTGCGGGGGCTGCTCGAACGCACCGGACTGCCCGGTGCGGCCGTGCAATCCATCGTGTGGGGCGGGGTGATCCTGCCGGCCGCCGCGCCGAACATCGCCCGCGAGATCGCGCTCGACCTCGGCCTGGATCCCGGCTGCGAGGGGTACACCGTGACCCGCGCCTGCGCGTCCGGATTGCAGGCGGTGGTGTCGGCGGCGGCCGCCATCGAGCGCGGCGAATACGACGTGATGATCGCCGGCGGCAGTGATTCGGTCTCCAACGCGGAGGTGAAGCTGCCGCAGAAGATCATTCACGCCGCCGCGCCGCTGGCTCTGGGCAAGCCCAAGCCGAAGGATTACCTCACGGCCGCGACCCAGCTCGCGCCGTTCTTCGATCTGCTGCCCAAGCGGCCGAAGATCGCCGAGCGCACCACCGGCGAGGTGATGGGGGAGTCCGCCGAGAAGATGGCGCGCATTCACAATATCGGCCGCGCCGCGCAGGACCGGTTCGCGGTCATCTCGCATCACCGCGCCGCGGCGGCCATCGAATCCGGGCGCTTCGACTCCGAAGTCCTGACCGTCACCACCCCCGACGGCACCCGCGTCACCCGCGACGGCCTGGTCCGCAAGGACACCAGCATGGCGAAATTGGCCAAGCTGCCACCGGTTTTCGCCGAACCGGGCACCGTCACCGCCGGCAATGCCAGCCCGCTCACCGACGGCGCGTCGGCCGTGCTGCTGATGAGCGAGGAGAAGGCGCGCGCGCTCGGTTACGAACCCCTCGCGGCCTTCCGCTCCTGGAGTTTCGTCAGCGTCGACCCGCGCGATCAGGTGCTCATCGGCCCCGCCATCTCCATGCCGCGCGCGCTCGACAAGGCCGGAATGTCCTTGGCCGACATCGATTTCGTCGATATCCACGAGGCCTTCGCGGCGCAGACGCTCTCGGTCGTGTCGGCCCTGGCCAGCGCCGACTGGGCCAAGACCCGCCTCGACCGCGATACCGCCGTCGGCGAGATCGACCCGGAAATCCTGAACGTGCACGGCGGTTCGGTCTCGCTCGGCCATCCTTTCGGCGCGACCGGTGCGCGCATGGTCACCACCATGGCCAACGAACTCGCCCGCACCGGCAAATCCACCGCGCTGCTCGGCATCTGCGCGGCCGGTGGCATCGGCGCGTCGGCGGTGCTGGAACGGGTCTGACCGTCGGCCGAATTGCGCCGCGGCGGCCGGTACGCCGCTGTCTCGATCGGGAAAATTTCGGCCCATTCGGTTTCGATCGGGTGGGCCGGAGTTATTCCAAGAGCATCAACCGATGAGGGAGTTGGTGCGAGATGGCGGGCAGGAGCGCCGTCGCCGCGGCGATCGCCGTGGCCACGACCATATGCGGATTCGCCGGAGCCGGTGTGGCGGCAGCGGATTCGGCGCCGCAGGACCAGATGAAGGTGGTACTGCAGGACTACCGCGCACACGCCGGTGAGCGCTACCAGGTACACGGCCTGGTCTATTCCGACGCCGCCACCTGGACTCTGGCGTTCATCACCGGCGGCCCCACGGAGTTCTACACCTTGAACGGCGCACGCGCCGAACTGGTCGGCCCGAAGATGCGCGAGGTCAGCACGGGCGACGAATTCGCGGGCACCATCATGATCACCGGCCGCGCCGGATCGGGCGACCCGGAGGTCACCCTCGAAGATGTGCGGGTAGTCGGACACCGCTACTGACGTTCACCCCGCACGGGATTACTTCGCATCGCGCAGCTTCTGCGCGCCGCCGGACGTGCGGGTCCCCGGACGCCGGTGCGACACAGGAGATCCCGCGGCTTGGTGCGGTGCCGCTACCCGAGATGAACGCGTCGGGCCGGCCCGGAGAGGTCAGGGTCGACTTCCTAGACGTGGGGCGACCCGTGGGTGGCTTACCCGCCATGATCGGGATGTCACGACTCCTGCGTCACATGTGACCGACGGAGCATTTCGGGGTCGCCGGCATCGGCTCGACCGGGCGATCCGGTCGTGGAGCGCGCTCATTTTGTCTCGCGGATCACGGCGTTTACCGAATCCGCCACACTTGGGCGCTTGACCAGTTGGGCATAGCGTGGAAGTCGAACCTGGAAGTCGACAAAGAAGCTGGTCAAGCCATGTTTGTTCGTAAGGTCGCCTACTCGGCCATCATCGCTCTGCCCGTCGCGGCTGCGGTCGCGCTCACCGGAGCCGGATCCGCCTCCGCCGCAGTCACTTCCGACCCGGCCCCCGCCGTGGTCGCCGACCCGGCTGCCGACGTGCCGCGCGATCCCGCCACCGGAATCCCGGTCGACACTCTCGACCGCATGGGCCAGGGCGCTGCCGTCGGCGCCGGTGTCGGCGCGGTCGCGGGCGGCGTGGCCGGCGGTGTCGCGGGTGGCGTCGTCGGCCTGCCGCTGGGCATTACCGGCGCGGTGGTCGGCGCGGCCATCGGCGACGGGATCGGCAGCGTGGTCGGTCCCGCGACCGGCGGCGCGGCGGGAGCCGCCGCGGGCGCTGCGGCCGGAGCCGGGGTCGGAGCGGTGCCCGGTGCGGTCGGTGGCGCGGCCGCCGGTGAGGCAGCGGGCCTCGGCGTCGGCACCGTCGTCGGCGGTGCACTGGGATTCGCTGCGGGCGAGGCCATTCCGGTCGCGGTCGGCGCGGCTGGCGGGGCGCTGATCGGAGCCGGTGCGGGCGCTGCCATCGGGGCGGGCGTCGGTTACGCCACTGCTCCACAGCACTGAATTCGTTAGTGATCCGACCCCGATCCGCTGGTGCGGGTCGGGGTTTCGGCTATTCGGGGGCGAGTTCCGCGGAGCCGAATCGTTCCCAGTGGATCGCGGCCTCGAGGGGGCGGCGGTTGCGCCAGCCGAAGCGTTCCAGGTCGGGAACGGTCTGGAATTCGCGGACCGGGCCGACGCAGAGCCAGGCCACCGGTCGCACGTCGGCGGGGAGGTCGAGGAGTTCGGTGAGGAACGGGGTGTCGTAGAAGCTGACCCAGCCGACGCCGACGCCCTCGGCGGTGGCGGCCAGCCACAGGTTCTGGATCGCCAGAATGGTCGAGTAGATGCCGGTTTCTGGGATGGTGGCGCGGCCGAGTACGTGGGTGCCGCCGCGCGATTGGCTGTGGGTCACCACGATGCCGGTGCCGGACTCGACAATTCCTTCGATCTTGATCGGGTTGAAGGTCTCGGCGCGATCGTCCGGGAGTGATTCCTGGAATTCGCGCCGCTTGTCCGCGACGTGTTGGGCGAACTTGCCCAGCGTGTCCGGATTACGCACCATGACGAAATCCCACGGCATGGAATTGCCGACGCTCGGGGCCCGGTGCGCCGCTTCCAGAATCCGCATCAGCGTGTGATCGTCCACGACTTCACCGGTGAATTCGGCGCGCACATCGCGCCGCAATCGGATCGCGTCGTAGACGCTCAGACATTCGGATTCGGCAATAGGACCTTCGGAAAGCACGCCCCCAGTGAACCAGAGCGCGCCCCCGCCATATCGGCGGGGGCGCGCTCGGTGCCAGCGGCGATCAGCACGATCGCGGGCGGATATTCAGCCCGCCAGCGCGTGGTCCTGACGGCGGGACAGCCGACGACGGCCTTCCTTCAGCGCGGTGCGCAGCCCGCGGCGGCGGCCGGTCATGGCGTCGATGGTCGGGGCGCCGCCGAACACCTTCTCGGACTTGGTTTCCGGGGCATCGTCGGTGCTGCGCGAAAGGTACTTGTTCGGCAGCGACAGCTTCATGATGGTGCGCCACGACTTGGCGTACTGCACCGGCAGCGAACCGGTCGTGTACGGCAGGTCGTACTTGTCGCACAGCGCGCGCACCCGAACGGCGATGGACGCCAGATGATTCGACGGCAGATCGGGGAACAGGTGGTGCTCGATCTGGTGCGAGAGGTTGCCGGTCATGAAGTGCAGCAGCGGGCCGCCGGAGATATTGGCCGAGCCCAGCATCTGGCGCAGATACCACTCGCCCTGGGTCTCGCCGTCGATATCGGCCTTGGTGAATTTCTCGGCGCCGTCGGGGAAATGGCCGCAGAAGATGACCGCGTTGGTCCACACATTGCGGATGACATTGGCGGTCAGGTTGGCGGTCAGGGTGCCGAAGAAGGCGGGGCCGGTGAGCAGCGGGAAGATCAGGTAGTCCTTGGCGGCCTGCTTGCCGATCTTCTTGAGCACCAGATTGCGGTCCTCCTCGAACTGGATGCGTTCGGGGGTGCCCGGCGCCCACTTCTTCTTGGCGACCTTGCCGAGCTCCAGATGCTGAATGGCGACGCCGTATTCGAAGAACATCTGCAGCAGCAGGTTGTACACCGGCTGGCCCAGGTAGAACGGGCTCCAGCGCTGATCGCGGGTGACGCGCAGCAGGCCGTAGCCGATATCGTCGTCCATGCCCAGCACATTGGTGTACTTGTGGTGCAGGAAGTTGTGGGTGATCTTCCAGTGCTCGGAGGGACCGGCGTTGTCCCATTCCCATTTGGTGGAGTGGATTTCCGGATCGTTCATCCAGTCCCACTGGCCGTGCATGACGTTGTGGCCGATCTCCATATTCTCGATGATCTTGGCCGCGCCGAGCATAGCGGTGCCGGCCAGCCAGGCCGGCGGGAACAGGCTCGCGAAAAGCACCGCGCGGCCGCCGATTTCGAGGCCGCGCTGGATGCGGATCACCTTGCGGATGTAGGCCGCATCCTTTTCACCCCGAATGGATTCCACCTCACGGCGAATCGAATCGAGTTCCGCGCCGATAGCTTCGACATCTTCCGGGGTGAGGTGTGCGTATTCCTTGACATCCGAGATCGCCATGCAACTTACAGTACCGTAGGTTACGGCTCCGTAGGTTACGGACGATTGAATCCCTAGCGTGTCGAACGCCGCATTGCGTTCGAAATCTGTATCTGCTAGCGCTTGCGGCGCAGCTTACCCGAGAGCGACCAGCGCCGCTTGGCTTCGGTGCGCAGCGGCTCCGCCTTCGAACGCAGCAGTTCCTTTTCCGCCCTTGCCTTTTCCTGCAACGAGATCTTGGCTTCGCGCAATACCTGCTGCTCGTGCAGGGCCTTCTCCTTGAGCACGATCTTGGCTTCCTGCATGGCCGAGCGCAGCCCGCGGCGCTGCCCGGTCACCGGATCCACGCTCCACTGCGGCTGATGTTCGGCCAGCCATTCACTGTTCAGCGAGGGCAGCGAAGGCAAAGTGACGCCCGCGAACTTGCGTTCGGAGGATGTTTCCGGCGCATTGTCCGAAGTCGCCTTGAGCCAGCTGTCCGGCAGCGCGAGCTTGTGAATGGTGCGGAACGCCAACAGGTATTGCTTGAGCAGCGAACCGGTGGTGTACGGCAGGTCGTACTTCTCGCACAGTTCACGCACCTTCACCGAGACCTCGGCATACCGGTTCGACGGCAGGTCCGGGAACATGTGGTGTTCGATCTGGTAGCTGAGATTGCCGCTCATGAACGCCATGGCCGGTCCGGAATCGAAATTCGCGCTGCCCAGCATCTGGCGCAGGTACCACTCGCCCTGCGTCTCGTTCTCGAACTGATCGACCGTGAACTTCTCCGCGCCGTCCGGGAAATGCCCGCAGAAGATGACCGCGTAGGCCCACAGATTGCGGACCAGGTTCGCGGTGGCATTGGCCTTGAGCGTGGACTTCCAGGCCGGACCGGTGAGCGCCGGATAGATGACGAAATCCTTGGCGACCTGCTTGCCCGCTTTACGCCAGAACGCCTTGTTCGGCTCGGAGAAGATCTGCTTGGGGTCGATGCCCAGCTGCTGCTTCTGCGCCGACAGGTCATGCAGCGCGATGCCCCACTCGAACAGCGCCGCCAGGATCAGATTCGCGAACGGCTGCGCCAGATTGATGGGCCGCCATTCCTCGTCGCGGGTCATGCGCAGAATGCCGAAACCCAGATCCTCGTCCATGTCGAGGATGTTGGTGTACATGTGATGCGAGTAGTTGTGGGCGGCCTTCCACTGCTCGGAAGTGCCGGTCTGATCCCATTCCCAGGTGGTGGAGTGGATTTCGGGATCGTTCATCCAATCCCATTGCCCGTGGCTGATGTTGTGCCCGAGCTCCATGTTCTCGATGATCTTGGCGACCGAGAGCAGCGCGGTGCCGGTGAGCCAGGCCCAGCGCTTCCTGGACGCGAAGAGGGTCGCGCGGCCCGCCGCTTCGATAATCCGTTGCGCGGCAATGGTGCGGCGGATGTACTTGGCATCGCGCGCACCGAGCGACAGTTCCACGTCGCGGCGGATGGCATCGAGTTCATGGCCGAGGGCCTCGATGTCCGACGCCGAGAGATGGCTGAACGCTTTGATGTCGGTGATGGCCACCGGCAAATCCTTCCGTGGGTTTATCCGCCTCACACCGCTGCGCGGGTCCGCGGCTCCGGCGCCTCCCGTGGAGGCACGAACGGAGCCGCGTCAGGCTCGACTGCTATCGAGGGTAGCTGTTCCCGGGCCCTTCGTCCGCAGTCGGTCCGCGCGTCACACCTCGAGGGTGCAGTCGCCCGCCGCGGCCGAAATGCAGGTCTGCACTTTTTCGCCCGCCCGCTTCTCGTTACCGTTGCGCAGATCGCGCACATGACCGTCGGTGATGGTCACCACACAGGTCTGGCAGATGCCCATCCGGCAGCCGAACGGCATCTGCACGCCGGCGCCTTCACCGGCCTGTAGCAGCGTGGTCGCGCCGTCCACCTCGACGGTGCGGCCGGTCTTGGCGAAGGTGACCTTGCCGCCCTCGCCGCTGGCGTTGCGTTCGATCTCGAACCGCTCCACATGCAGCTTGTTCTCGATACCCGCAGCCGCCCAATGCTTCTCGATCTCGTCGAGCATGCCCAGCGGACCGCAGGCCCAGGTCTCGCGCTCGCGCCAATCCGGTACCACCTCGTCCAGATCGCCCAGCGCGAACTTGCCGTTCTCGCCGGTGAGATGCAGGTGGGCGGTGAAACTCGGGTGCTTGTCGTGCATTTCGCGCAGTTCGTCGCCGAACATGACATCGTCCGGGGTGCGCGCGGAGTGCACGTGCATGACATCCGGGACGCCGTCGCGGCGATCCATGGTGCGCAGCATGGCCATCACCGGCGTGATGCCCGAACCCGCGGTCAGGAACAGCACCTTGGCCGGGGGCGGCTCCGGCAGTACGAACCCGCCGGCCGGCGCGGCCAGGCGCACGATGGCGCCCACCGGAACCCCGCTGACCAGGTGGCTGGACAGGAAACCCTCCGGCATCGCCTTCACCGCGATGGAGATGAGCCGCTTGCCCTTGTGCCCGGGATCGGTCCAATCCGGCGGGCAGGTCAGCGAATACGAGCGCCAGTGCCAGCGGCCGTCCACCAGCACGCCGATGCCGATGTACTGGCCGGGCGCGAACTTGAAGTCGAAGCCCCAGCCCGGCTTGATCACCAGGGTGGCCGAGTCGGTGGTCTCCTTGCGCACCTCCACGATCCGGCCGCGCAACTCGCGCGCCGACCACAGCGGGTTCACCAGATGCAGATAGTCGTCCGGCAACAGCGGAGTGGTGATCCGCGCCGCGGCGCCGCGCAGCGTGTCCAGCGGTGTGCGGCCCGCGGTCGAACCGCCGTCGGCCACCGGGGCCTCGAGCCATTCCCGCAGCCCTCGCACGGAGAAGCCCCCACTTTTCGATGCCATGTTCTGGAATGCTTTCCTGTCGTCGTGTGCGCTGGTGAGCGCGACCTGAACCATCCGTGGGCGTCGTCGCCGCCGGTGGTCACAGCAAGGTTACGCTACCGTAGGTTACGGCGCTGCGACCGGACAGGAAAGACCTTCAGAGCAGGTCCAGCAGGAACGGGAGTTCCTGGGTGGCGTACCAGGCCAGCTGGTGGTCCTCGGCGTCGCCGAGCACGAACTCGGCGTCCGGATCGCCCAGATCGGCGGCGTCGATGATCTCGACCGCCTTGGACACCTCGGATTCGGCCTCGGCCAGATCCACGTGCACCGAGGCGATGCGGTCGTAGGCGATCGGCCCGGCCAGCTTCACCACCGCGTCGTCGAGATCCGGGCGCAGGGTCGCGCCGGTGACATCGGCGGCGATGACCGCGCGCCGGAAGATCGGCCCCTGTGCGGGTGCCGCCGCGTCCCCGGCGTCCTCGCCGCCCAGATCCGCCGAGGCCTGCTCCTCGGCCAGCAGCCGCAGCGAGGCCCGCGCGGCCTCGGCCATCGCGACCTCGGCGAGTTCCTCGTCGTCCCCGGAGGCGTACGCCTCGCGCAGCGCCGGCGTCACCGCGAACGCGGTGTTCCCGATCGCCTGGATCTCCCGGTCCGCGACCAGCTCCCGCAGCATCGGGACGGTGGCCGGGACATAGACCCGCAGCTTGGCGGACGACTCACTGGACGCAGGCACCGAGCATCTCCTCCATCGACTCGTGCACCGAAGCGGTCAGCACCGCGATATCGGCCATGGCGTCGCGATCGGCGTTGAGCCCGTAGAAGACTCGCCCGTCATAGGACGTGAGCCCGATGCTCAGAGCTTGAAAGCGCAGCAATGGCGACACCGGGTACATCTCCAGCATCCGCGCGCCGCCGATGTACATGGGCTGCTGCGGACCCGGCGCGTTGGTGATCACCAGATTGAACGTGTGCTCTGCAAAAGTACTCGCAGACCGCACGCTCATGGCATGCAGGCTCGCCGGAGCGAATCCGGCCATGTGCACCAGGGTGCGCGCCCGCACCCCGCGCTGATGCCGCACGTGCGCCTCGGTGGCGTGCTTGATGTGCGACATGCGGATCACCGGATTCGGCTCGCCCACAGGCAGATCCACCACCAGCGAGGTCACCTCGCCGGCCGGTTTCAGCTCCCCGTTGGGCCCGTCCGCGTACACCGACATGGGCACGATGGCCCGCAGCGCGTCGGCCTCGGTGAGGACCTGGCCACGCGAGAGCAACCAGTTCCGCAGCGCGCCGGTGACCACCGCCAGGATGACGTCGTTGATGGAGCAGTCGAAGCGTTTGCGGATCTTGCGGTAGTCCTCCAGATCCGTGCGCACCACCTCGAAGCGGCGATTGCGCGAGGTGCGGATGTTCAGCGGGCTGTCCGGTGCGCCGAGCGCGGCGGCCCGCAGCATCGACACCATCTTGCGGACCGCCTTGCCGGTGGCGTCGATCAGCGCGAACGCCTCCGCGCTGTGATGCCGCGCCACGTCCAGGGCCTCACGCGGCTGGGTGGCCAGGTGCAGGATCGCGCCGATCAGCAGTTCCACGTCGGCCGGTTCCCGATGCGGCATCCAGGCGTCGTCGGCCACCTCGCGGGGCGCGGCCGAGGTGTCCAGGATCACGTGCCCGATCTCCAGCGCGGAATCGCCGTCCACCAGCGCCGAATGCGTCTTGGTGAAGATGGCGCAGCGCCCGCCGGAGAGCCCCTCGACGAAGTACATCTCCCAGAGCGGGCGGGTGTTGTCCAGCGGCCGCGACGCCAGCCGCGCGACCAGGTCCAGCAATTGATCGTCGGTGCCCGGAGCGGGCAGCGCCGAACGCCGGATGTGATAGGTGATGTCGAAGTTCGCGTCGTCCACCCAGACCGGGCGGCCCAGATCGAACGGGATCTCGCGCACCTTGTTCCGATACCGCGGCACCAGTGGCAGCCGCGCCTCGACGAGCGCGAGCAACCGTTCGTAGTCCAGGGGCGCGTGTCCGGAATTCCCGCCCGGGGCGGGATTGCGCAGAATGGCGAGCGAACCGATGTGCATCGGATTACTGCTCGATTCCAGTCGATAGAACGACGCGTCCTGCGGCGTCAGTCTGGTGATCACGCTGCCCGCTACTCCCTTGATTCTCCGCATCGAGCCCGCATTCGTCCCCTGCCAGGCATCGACGCCCCCGTCCAGGTGTGCGGGCGCAAGCTTCCACACGACGGGCCGTCTACATCCTACGTCAGGGGTCTCGAATCAGCCTCGGCAGCAAAACGATTCACTGACGGATTACCGCAGCTCATCGATACCATCCGGAAGGAACGACGCTCGCCGCCGCGCCCCGCCCGGCCGGGGACCCCGCCCGCGCCCCGGCCGCCGCACTCGCACTTCAACGCCTACGATGGGGCTCGCATTACCATGGCAGTGGTTGCGTGCCTGCGCGCTGAACCTTCCCGCCATGGCGGGGGCCAATGACACACCGACCAGAGGACTACAAGACCCGTGCCTGCGCTGACGTTTTCGAGGTTGCTACGGATTGGTGAGGGTCGCACCGTCAAGCGGCTTGCGAACCTGGCCGACGAGGTCATCGCCCTGGATGAGGAGTTCACCGCCCTCACCGACGCCGAACTGCAGGCCAAGACCGACGAGTTCAAGCAGCGTTACGCGGATGGGGAGTCCCTCGACGAACTGCTGCTCGAGGCCTTCGCCACCGCCCGCGAGGCGTCCTGGCGCGTGCTCAACCAGAAGCACTACAAGGTGCAGATCATGGGCGGCGCGGCGCTGCACATCGGCAATGTGTCGGAGATGAAGACCGGTGAGGGCAAGACCCTGACCTGTGTGCTCCCGGCCTACCTGAACGCCATCTCCGGCGAAGGCGTGCACGTCGTCACGGTCAACGACTACCTGGCCAAGCGCGACGCCGAGTGGATGGGCCGCGTGCACCGCTTCCTCGGGCTCGAGGTCGGCGTGATCCTGGGCGGCATGACCCCGGCCGAGCGCCGCGTGGCCTACGCCGCCGACATCACCTACGGCACCAACAACGAGTTCGGCTTCGACTACCTGCGCGACAATATGACGCACTCGCTGGACGATCTGGTGCAGCGCGGGCACAACTTCGCCATCGTGGACGAGGTCGACTCCATCCTCATCGACGAGGCTCGTACCCCGCTGATCATCTCGGGTCCGGCCGACGCCTCCTCGAAGTGGTACGCCGAATTCGCGCGCATCGCGCCGCTGCTGAAGAAGGACCTGCACTACGAGGTCGACATCAAGAAGCGCACCATCGGCGTGCACGAGGCCGGCGTGGAATTCGTCGAGGACCAGCTGGGCATCGACAACCTGTACGAGGCCGCGAACTCGCCGCTGGTCAGCTACCTGAACAACGCGGTGAAGGCCAAGGAGCTCTACACCCGCGACAAGGATTACATCGTCCGCGACGGCGAAGTGATCATCGTCGACGAGTTCACCGGTCGTATTCTCGTGGGCCGCCGCTACAACGAGGGCATGCACCAGGCCATCGAGGCCAAAGAGGGCGTGGAGATCCAGCCGGAGAACCAGACCCTGGCGACCATCACGCTGCAGAACTACTTCCGCCTCTACGACAAGCTGTCCGGTATGACCGGTACCGCCGAGACCGAGGCGGCCGAGCTGCATCAGACCTACGACCTCGGCGTGGTCCCGATCCCGACCAACAAGCCGATGGTCCGCGTCGACCAGTCCGACCTCATCTACAAGACCGAAGAGGCCAAGTACTCCGCCGTCGCCGACGATATCGCCGAACGGCACGAGAAGGGCCAGCCGGTGCTGGTCGGCACCACCTCGGTCGAGCGCTCGGAGTACCTGTCCAAGCTGCTGACCAAGCGCGGCATCGCGCACTCGGTGCTGAACGCCAAGTTCCACGAGCAGGAAGCGCAGATCGTCGCCGAGGCCGGCCGGCCGGGCGCGGTCACCGTCGCCACCAATATGGCCGGTCGCGGTACCGATATCGTGCTGGGCGGCAACCCGGACATCATCGCCGACCTGCTGCTGCGCCGGCAGGGCCTGGATCCGGTGGAGACGCCGGTCGAGTACGAGGCCCAGTGGCACACCGCGCTGGAACGGGTGAAGGAGCAGACCGAGGCGGACGCCGAGGCGGTGCGTGAGGCCGGCGGCCTCTACGTGCTGGGCACCGAACGCCACGAATCGCGGCGCATCGACAACCAGCTGCGCGGTCGTTCCGGCCGGCAGGGCGACCCGGGCGAATCCCGGTTCTACCTGTCGCTGGGTGACGAGCTGATGCGGCGCTTCAACGGCGCGGCGCTGGAATCGATCATGACGCGGCTGAACCTGCCCGACGATGTGCCGATCGAGGCCAAGATGGTCTCGCGCGCCATCAAGTCCGCGCAGACCCAGGTCGAGCAGCAGAACTTCGAGATCCGCAAGAACGTTCTGAAGTACGACGAGGTCATGAACCAGCAGCGCAAGGTGATCTACGCCGAGCGCGCCCGCATCCTCGAAGGCGAGGATATGGAGGGCCAGGTGCAGGAGATGATCACCGACGTGATCACCGCCTACGTCAATGGCGCCACCGCCGAGGGCTATGTCGAGGACTGGGATCTGGCCAAGCTGTGGGGCGCGCTGAAGACGCTGTACCCCATCGGCATCGACTACAAGGACCTCACCGGCGAGAACGTCGACGGCGAGGTGGGCGACCTGTCCCGCGAGGAACTCCTGGAAGCCGTTCTCGACGACGCGCACGGCGCCTACGAGGCCCGCGAAGCCGAGATCGACGGGCTGGCCGGCGAGGGCAGCATGCGCAATCTGGAACGCCAGATCCTGCTGTCGGTGCTGGACCGCAAGTGGCGCGAGCACCTCTACGAGATGGACTACCTCAAGGAAGGCATCGGCCTGCGGGCCATGGCGCAGCGCGACCCGCTGGTCGAATACCAGCGCGAGGGCTTCGACATGTTCTCCGCCATGCTCGAGGGCCTGAAGGAAGAGTCGGTCGGGTTCCTGTTCAACCTCCAGGTCGAGGTGCAGGCGCCGCAGCCCGCCGGGGTGCAGGTCGCGCCCGGGCTGCAGTCGCCGGTCGGGAACCGCCCGCTGCCCACCCAGCAGGCCGCGCCGCAGGGCAATGGCGCGCCGGCCGCGCTGCGGGCCAAGGGCATCGACGACTCGGGTCCGCGCGGGCTGTCCTACTCCGGTCCGGCCGGACCGGACGAAGGCGGGCGCGCGGCCGTGCACAGCGACGCCGAGGAATACGGCGACGGTGACGGCGGCACCCGGCGGGAGCGCCGGGAAGCGGCGCGCGCGCAGGGCAAGCAGGACCGGGCGCCGAAGTCCAAGCGGCGGCGCTGAATTCGGTGACCACATGATGTGAACGCAGCGCCCCGGGTGGGAACACCCGGGGCGCTTGCGTTTTCGGCGCGAATTCGCGAAATGGTCTGCGAAGGGCGGGATATCGAGATGCCACCCCCGCTGTGGCATCTCGATCCGCGGGGAATTTCCCGGCGTTCGGGCGGACCGGGTTTGCGCCGCGAGGGATGCTAGGGGATGGCTGGCTTGCGGAAATCGGTCATCGAATCGGCTGGTCGGCGGAATGTGTTCGTCCTGGAACGCGGTTCGTTACATGTGATTTCCTGCATAGGGGTTGGTGTTGACGAATTTGATTGCCGGTAATTAACCGGCAATACTTCGGGCGTGCTAAACGAGGGGTTGGGGATGTACGGCCGGGAACTTGAACAACGACATATCGAGCGGGCGCTGGAAACGGCCCGCACCGGCCGCTGCGCCACCCTCGCCCTGTACGGCGAATCCGGGATCGGAAAATCCGCCCTGCTGCGCGACGCCGTCACCCGGGCCGCGGGGTTCCAGCTTCTCGAATGCCATGGTCGCGCCGCCGAATCGCCCTTCCCCTACGCCGCCCTCCATGAACTCCTGCTGCCCTTGACCGGGGCGACGGCCGGTCTGCCCGAGCCGCAGGCGCACGCCCTGGCGCGCGCGTTCGGCCGGGAATCCGGTCCCGCCGACGGCTTTCTGGTCGGCGCGGCGCTGGTCACCCTGCTCTCGGAAATGGCGGCCACCGCTCCGGTGCTGCTGATCGTCGACGATGCCCACCTGCTGGACGCCGCCAGCGTGCACGCGCTGTTGTTCGCCCTGCGCCGGCTCGCGGCCGCACCGGTCGCACTGCTGTGCGCCCTGCGCGAGGACCCCGCCGGCACGGCGTGGCATCGGCTGCCCGCGCTCGAGCTGACCGGTCTCGCCGAACCGGAAGCCCGCCGCCTGCTGGCCGAGCGCTGCGGCGCGGTCGGCGCGTTGCGCGCGGCTCGCATCCTGGCCGCCGCCGCGGGCAATCCGCTGGCCCTGCACGAATTGCCGATCAGCGCGGAGGAATTCGCCGGCACCGCCCGCGGTCCGGTGCCCGTCGGCCCCCGCCTGCGCCGCGCCTTCGCCGACCGTCTGGCCGCGCTCCCCGATCCCGTCCGCACCCTCCTCGTCGCCGTGGCCGCCGAGGACACCGGCGCCCTCTGCACGGTCAGCCGTGCCGCCACCGCCCTCGGCCTCCCCGAAACCGCCTGGGAACAAGCCGAATCCGCCGCCCTGCTCACCGTCGGCGACGGCCGCGTAGACATGCGCGACCGCCTCCTCTGCGCCGCCGCCTACGACGCCGCCACCCCCGACCAGCGCCGCACCATCCACCGCGCCCTGGCCGCCGCCGCCACCCACCCCGAGCATCGCCACTGGCACGAGGCCGCCGCCCTCGACGCCCCCCACGAACCCACCGCCGCCGCCCTCACCCACACCGCCCACCAACTCGGCGGCACCCCGGCCGCCCTCCTGGGACCATTCCGCGACACCCCCAACGCGTCCACCAGGCCCGAGCCGGAAGATGAATCGCCGCACCCGGAGACTCGATCCCTACCCGGCGCAGCCGCCGGCTCGCGGATGGAATCGGCGCGCGACGGCCACAACGCGGCCTCCTGGCCCGAGCCGAACACGGCAGATGAATTGCCGCATTCGGAGACTCGATCGCGGCCAGGCCCAGCTGTCGGCTCGCGGAGCAACCCGCTGCCGGACGGCAGTCACTCGCGGTCGGATGGCGGCTACCTGCTGTCGAATAGTGGCCAGTCGCAGCCGGATGGCAGCTACTCGCTGTTGGATGGCGGACACTCGCGGGCGGATGGTGGCCATTCACTGTTGGGCGGCTGTCACTCGCAGCCGGATGACGGCCGCACTGAGTCGGAGGGCGGATACTCCCAGGTGGACGGCGGTTCGGCTCGGTTGGATACCGGGGCGGACCTGGATGCCGGTGGGGCGGGGGGTGCGGCTGCGTCGATGTTGTGTGGGGGGTTCGGGGAGGTTGAAGGGCGGTTGTCGGTGGGGTCGTTGGGGGCGGCGGCGTTGTTGCGGCGGGCGGCGGCTATTACGCCGGATGCGGGGGATGCGGGGGAGCGGTTGGCTACGGCGGCTCGGTTCGCTTGGGGCGGTGGGGATATCGAGTCGGCGCGGCGGTTGCTGGAGCGGGCGGGGGAGCGGATCGGGGCGGATCGGGTGGCGGCCGCGAGTGGGGGCATGGCGGGATTGCTGGAATTCGTTGCGGGGGAACCGGAACGGGCGGGGGCGCTGTTGTTGCGGGATGCGGCGGTGATCGGCGGGGGCTTGGGGGAGAGTCTGCGGGAGATGGCGGAGCGGGCGCGCTGGGCGGCAGGGCTCGAGGACGCGCATCCGGCGCCCGCGGGGGCCGACGTGTTCCGGACGGCGCCGCACCTGAATACCGCGGTGCATCAATTGCCGCCCGCGCCTTTGGTTTTGCTGTGGGGGCTGGCGGATGCGGCGCTGGAACCGTACACCGCGGCGGCCGCGCATCTGCGCGGAGTGTCGCGGTCCGCGGCGCTGCTCATGTTGCCGCAGTTGGCGATCGTGCAATTCGCTACCGGGCGCTGGGATTCCGCGACGGCGACCGTGGCGGAGGGCCTGGAACTGGCGCGGCCCAGTGATGCCGGCAATGTGCTGGCGCAATGCTTGAACATGCAGGCGAAAATCGCTTCGCTGCGCGGAGATTCGGAGACCGCGCTGGACAATCTCGATCGGGCGCTGGCGCTGGCGCGTCCGGTGCGCTCGCACGCGCTGATCGCGTCCTCGCATTGGCATCTCGGCTTCCACGCCCTCTCGGCCGGCGATCCCGAGACCGCGTACCTGCGCCTGCGCACGCTCGCGCAGCCCGGGCACGACGCCCGCCACACCACCTACGCGCGGCTGGCCGCCCTCGACATGGTGGAGGCCGCCTTCCGGGTCGGCCGGCTCACCGACGCCACCGAGTACTACGAGACCATCCGCGACTGGGCGATCCGCTCCCGCGCCGACTGGGCCGTCGCCACCGCGCACGCCTGCCGCGCGCTGCTGAGCCCGGATCAGCAGGCGGAGTATCACTTCCGCCGGGCGCTGGCGCAGCGGCGCACCCGCCACGATCTCTCGCACGCCCGCATCCGGCTGCTCTACGGCAAGTGGCTGCGCCGGGCCCGCCGGCGCGGTGACGCCGCCGAGCAGCTGGTGGCCGCGCGGGAAGCGTTCGGGTACATGGGCGCGACGCCGTGGGTGGAACGCGCCCAGCAGGAACTCGACCTGACCGGCCGCCGCCCCGCCCCCACCACCGGCCACAGCACCGATTCGGTGCTCACCGCCCAGGAATTGCGGGTGGCCCGGCTGGCCGCGCAGGGGCTGACCAACCGGGCCATCGGCGCGGAACTGGTGCTGAGCCCGCGCACCGTGGGCCATCACCTGTCCCGGATCTTCGGCAAGCTGGGTCTGGCCGGGCGCGCCGAACTCGCCGACATCGACTTCGACAACGGGCTGCGGATCGTCCGCCCGCGTTGAGTGGCAAGGGTTTCCGGCGTCAGTCGAGTTGCACGGATTCGCCCCAATAGCGCGGATCCCAATTGATCAGAATCATGCCCGCCACACTGCCCGCGCACGGACCGCAGGAATTCACGTGGATGTGGCTGTCCACATCGGTGTCGCCGTCGAGCATGGCGCGGGTGGAAAGCCAGACGGCGCGCAGATAAAGCACCGCGTCCCGTCCGCAGCGCACGCATTCGGGCAGTGGCTGCCCGTCGTCGTTGCGGCCGACGCGCACTTCGGGCGTCACCGGGGCGCCGGGGCCGAGATCGTCGTCTAGGAGCGGCGAAAAATCATTGCGCTCATGGTCTTCCACGCCGGAAGGCTAGCGATTTCCGGCGGCGAGCGCATCCCGGGCGAACTTCACCGGCGCCGGCGGTGGCGGGGACGGCCGGAGGGTGCCGTCGCGGTCGGGGCCGCCGGGGCCGCGCGGGTCATGCGCACCGATAACTCCCCGGTGTTCCGGGTGACTCGGCGGCTCGAATTCCCGGGCCGGAATGGTCTTTGTGTGCTTCTTTCGGAGTCGCCGCGGACTTAATTGCGATCAGCGGACTTTCCGGTCCGGCATTTGGGATCGAAATAGAAGACTTCGTGGTGAAGGGTTCGCGGACCAGGCTCGGATACGGCGGCGTATCCCACTGTGGTCGACGGCTCGCCGACTTGCCGTGGGCCGAGAATCTGCCCAGGTGGAGACAGGTTTGTCCACCAATAGGTTTGCGCCGTGACATGGTGGGTAACGATGTAGAGGAAAGCCTGATCAGCCCGTACATCACCCTCGCCGACGGCTATATCGGTCACTGTATCGGTCGGTCTGATGTGACCGACATGTGATATTCACGTGATATCTATTTGACCAGGATGAACTGGGGCGAGGGAATTGATTGCCAGCCGATTGCCGAGGTGATCGGGGCAGGGCATGAACACGGCCTGCTCGGACGGGGAGCCGAGCAGACCGACACGGAACAGCTGCTGACCGCGGCGCACGCCGGTCGCGGCGGCGCCCAGGTGCTGTGGGGCGACCCCGGTATCGGCCGCACCGCGTTGCTGCGCGATATCGCACACCGTGCCACCGGCTTCCGCACCCTCACCTGCAATGGCGCCGCGGCCGAAGCCGGGCTGCCCTACGCGGCCCTGCACGAACTCCTGCTACCCCTCGAAAACCGCCTCCACACCCTCCCCGAACCGCAGGCCGCCGCGCTCGGCGCCGCGCTGGGACTGCACGGTCACGACGGGTCGGCGGCCGCTCCGGACCGCGATTCCGATGCGCCGCCGGACCTTTCCCCGCGCCGAGATCCCGGTGCGGCGGACGGCTTCCTGGTCGGCGCCGCACTGGTCACCCTGCTGCCCGCGACCGCCGCCGCGCGCCCGCTGCTGCTGATCGTCGACGACGCGCATTTCATCGACCGCGCCACCGCACAAGCCCTCGTCTTCGCCGTCCGCCGCCTCGCCGCCAGCCCGGTCGTCCTGTTCGTCACCCTCCCCGACGACCCGGCGGGCACCGCCTGGGAAGCCCTGCCCGCGCATCGGCTGCGCACCCTGTCCGCCCCGGACGCTCGCTTGTTGCTGGCTCGTCGCGGCGGCGCTCGCGGAGCCGCTCGTACCGCCCGCGCCCTGGCTGTTGCCGCCGGCAACCCGCTGGCGCTCCGCGAACTTCCAGTGGACGCCGAGGAATTCGCCGGCATCGCCTGGGGTCCGGTCCCGCTCGGCCCGCGCCTGCGCTCGGCCTTCGCGCCCCGCCTGGCGGCTCTCCCCGCCACCCTGCGCACCCTGCTGGCCCTGGCCGCCGCCGAGGACCGCGGCATCATCGCCACCGTCACCACCGCCGCCACCGCGCTCGGCGTCACCGCCGCCGACTGGGAGCAGGCGCTCACCACCGGCCTGCTCGCGCTCGGGGACGGCCGCGTCGAACAACGTCACCGCCTGCTCTGCAATGCCGCCTATGACGCCCTCCCGCGTGCCCGGCGCCGTGCCATCCACCAGGCCCTCGCCGCCGCCCTGACCATTCCCGCCGCACCGTCGGGCAGTGGCTCCCCGAACGGCAGCCCGGAGGACACCGCCACAGTTTCCGAAGGTCGCGCCGATTCCGGCGACCGGCCGGGCGTTTCCGCTGTCGTTCCGGGCGGCCTCGGTGGGCCGGGTGGCGCAGTGGGGTTCACCGCTGTGTCCGGCGGTCGAGGTGATTCGGGTGGCGCGGCGGGGTTGACCGCTGTGCCCGGCGGTCGAGGCGATTCGGGTGGCGCGCCGGGGTTCACCACTGTGCCCGGCGGTCGAAGTGATTCGGGTGGCGCGGCGGGGTTCACCATTTCGCCCGCCGGTCGGGGCGATTCGAGTGAGGTGCCGAAGAGCGCTTCGCACGGCGGGCTCGAAAGCGTTGTGGATCTGCGGAATTGGCACAGCTCCATGGCCACGGACGGGCCGGATGGAGAGCTGGCGGACGCACTCGCGGCCGGGGCCGAGCGGGTGCGGGCGCGGTACGGTCCGGCGGCCGCGGCGGCGGTGCTGCGGCGGGCGGCGGCCATCACCCCGGATTCCGATGCGGCCGGGGTGCGGTTGTCGCTGGCGGCGCGGTTCGCTTGGGACAGTGGGGATATCGAATCGGCGCGGCGGTTGCTGGCGCTGGCGGCGACGCGGACCTCGGCGGCGCGGGTGGCGGCGGCCGGGGGCGGGCTGGCCGGCATGCTGGAGTTGATCACGGGCGATATGGCGCGGGCGGGCACCATGCTGCTGCGCGATACCGCGGTGGTGGATGCGGAGACGGCGGCCCAATTGCGTTTGCTGGCAGCGCGATCGCGCTGGGCGACCGGTGCGGACGACCTGGAACCGATCACCGGTCAGCTCGAAATCGCGTATACGGCAATGCATCCCGCCGTGGCGGCTCGACTGCTGCCGCCCGCCGCGCAGGTCATGGCCTGGGGGCTGGCGGATCGGGCGGTGGAGTCCTACACCCGGGTGGCGGCGCAATTGCAGGTGACGGGCGCGCACACCGGTGCGATCGGACTGCTCCCGCAACTCGCCATCCTGCAACTCGCCACCGGCCGCTGGGAGGCCGGAAAGTCCACGCTCGCCGAGGCTTTCGACCTGGCCCGCGCCGGTGACACCGACAATGTCCTGGCTCAATGCTGGACGATCCGCGCCCGCCTGGCCGCCCTGCGCGGCAATGCCGCCGATGTCGCCGAGAGCGCGGAGAACGCCCAGCTGCTGGCTCGCCCGCGCAATGCTACCTTCCTGATCGCCGCCTCCTACTGGCACCAGGGCTTCCACGCCCTCACCGTCGGCGACCCCGAGACCGCCCATCTGCGCCTGCGGGCCCTGGTCACCGCCGGCCACGAGGCCCGCCACCCCACCCTGGCCCGGCTGGCCGCCGTCGACCTGGTCGAAGCCGCCACCCGCGCCGGCCGTTTCGACGAGGCCGCCGACTACACCGACCTGATCCGCGCCTGGGCCCTGCGCACCCGCACCCCCTGGGCCATCGCCGCCGCCTACACCTGCAGCGCCCTGCTCAGCGAGGACGACCGCGCCGACCATTGCTACCGCCGCGCCCTGGCCGTCGACGCCACCGGCCACCACACCTTCGCCCGCGCCCGCATCCAGCTCCTCTACGGCAAATGGCTCCGCCGCGCCCGCCGCCGCCGCGACGCCGCCGAACAACTCCGCACCGCCGCCGAAGCCTTCGACCTGATGGACGCCGCCCCCTGGTCCGACAACGCCCGCCGCGAACTGGAACTCACCGTCCCCCGCCCCAAAACCCCTGCCGCCCTGGGCGACAGCCCCCTCACCATGCAAGAACTCAAGGTCGCCCAGCTGGCCGCCCAAGGCATGACCAACCGCGAAATCGGCGCCGAACTCATCCTCAGCCCCCGCACCGTAGGCCACCACCTGTCCCGCATCTTCGAAAAACTAGGCCTCAGCGGCCGCGGCGAACTGGCCCGAGTCGACTTCGACAACGGCCTCCGAATCATCCGCCCCCGCTGAAACCCACGGCGCGGCAGGCGTATTCACGCTGCCGCACCGCTTCCCCGGGTATATCCGCCGGCTGCCGGCCTATTTGACCGCTACCCGCGCTCCACCGGAGAACATCGAGTCATGGAATTCGATCGCCGCCGGCGAAGTCCCCTTGGGCACATCGAAAACCAGTACCACCGACAGCTTGTTCCCCGGATTTATCGCGGCGACCAGATCTTTGTTGACGTTCATCTCCGCCGCCGTGTCGTTGGTGAACAACCGCCCCTGATCATCGACCAGCTTCTGATTGTCACCGAAGTAGGTCTGCGCCGAATTCCCGGTATTCCGGACATCGACGTAAACCAGCACGAACTCCCCTTGCGCGTCCTTACGTAAAAACTCGTTGTCCCCCAACGTATTCACCGGCGGATCGACGCGCGTGACCAGGAACCCGAACTTCCCGTCCCGCACCTCCGTCCCGGCCGCCGCCGCGGTGGTCCGCTTCTCCTCCTGTTTGCCGGCCTCACCGGCGATCCCGCTGATCAGCGCGGCACACCCGCCGAACAGCAGCACCACGCAGGCGAGAAACCCACCCAGCACCCACGGCCACACGGCCCGTTTCTGCTGCGGCGGTGGATAATTCGGGACCGGAGGTTGACCGTTGGGCCAGGATTGCGGCATCTGCGGATTGCTCATGACGTGGAAATTCCCTTGCGTAGCCGGAGTGATTACCGCCGATTCATCAATTCGTGCGGCATATTCGACATCGTTCGACAGGCAATGCGTCGAGTAAGCGTCCGGCGATTTCCGGCCGGTGCGGCTGTGTACGAACGATGTATGGCTCTGCTACGAGGAAGCGTTACACAGAAAAATTGCGATCGGACAAATCGGTTGAACCGCTTGCCGATCGCCGCAGGGGGACACGGCGCCGGGCGCCCCTGGGCGAGCCGGATCAGGCTCGGGTGAGTTCGAACAGGCGGAAGCGGCGGTCGCCGGCGAGGCGTTGTTCCATGGCGTAGCCGGGCCAGAAGGTGAGGGCGCGTTGCCAGGCGCGTTCGCGGTCTATGCCGGTGAGCTGGCGGACGTTGACCGTGAAGTGTTCGCCGTTCACGTGGAGTTCGGCGTGGTCGGCGGTGGTGAGGTTGGCCGACCAGGAGGGGTGGCGGTGCTGGCCCCAGTTGGAGCCGATGAGCAGGAAGACCTTGTTGTCTTCCAGGTCGGGGACGTAGAGGAGGGTGACCGTGCGGGGAAGGCCGGTGCGGCGGCCGTTGACCGTCAGCTGGAGGGCGGGCAGGCCGGCCAGGTCCAGAACTCCCTTGCGGCCCTTGGTGAGCCGGCGGGTCACTTTTTCCAGTGCGACCACGGCGGGGGCGGTGCGCATGACTATCGGGCGGCGGGCCAGCGCCCGTCCGATGCTGGGGAGGGGGTTCCAGCGCGCGTGCTCACCGGGGCGGGCGGCCGACGGCCGCCGGGACCTGCGTTTACGCAGCCGCTCACGGAGCGGAATTCGTTTCCGTGGCAGTGGGTAATCGGGAGGCGAGAAATCGCGAGCCGGAACGTCCGGCACTTCGGCGTCCATGTACGCCAGACTAGACCGGAGTCTCATTATTCGCAGGATGAATCGCCGCCCGAAGCGGAAGCGGTTGCGGGAGAGGGGGTTTCAGTCCGACGACGCGCTACGGAACCACGGGTCGTTGGAATTGAGGGCATTGAGGAGCAGGCGGATGGCGGCGACCCGGCGTTCCTTGCCGGGCAGATTGTCGAGCGCGCATTCCGGGTCGGCGGGCGGGCCGAGATGGGTGCAGCCGCGCGGGCAGTCCTCGATGGCTTCGGCGAGATCGCTGAAGGCGCTGATCACATCGTCGGGGGTGATGTGCGCCAGGCCGAACGAGCGCACGCCGGGGGTGTCGATGACCCAGCCCCCGCCGGGTAGCGGCAGTGCGACCGATTGGGTGGAGGTGTGGCGGCCCTTGCCGACGCCGGAGACCACGCCGACGGCCCGTTCCGCGTCCGGCACAAGACGATTCACCAGCGTGGACTTGCCGACCCCGGAATGCCCGATGAACGCGGTGAGCTTGTCGTGCAGCTGATCGACCACCGGCTGCAGCGGATCCTCGATCCCGCCGTAGACGATGGTGAGATCCAAATCCTCGAAGGCGGCGGCGAATTCGGATTCGGCGGCCAGATCGTGTTTGGTCAGGCACAGAATCGGTTGCAGCCCACCGACATACGCCGCCACCATGGCCCGCTCCACGAACCCGGTGCGCGGCGGCGGATCGGCCAGCGCCACCACGATGAACAACTGCTCCGCGTTCGCCACCACGATCCGCTCGAACGGATCGGTGTCATCGGCGGTGCGGCGCAGCACGGTGCGCCGGTCGGTGACCCGCACGATGCGGGCCAGGCTGTCCGGCTTCCCGGACAGATCCCCGACCACATCGACCTGATCCCCGACCACGATGGGCGTGCGCCCTAGCTCCCGGGCGCGCATGGCGACGATGCGGCGCTCCGGGTCGTCGTCCAGCACGCACCCCCACCGCCCCCGGTCCACCGAGACGACCATGGCCGTCTCGGCGTCCAGATGCTGCGGGCGGGTCTTGGTGCGCGGCCGGGTGCCCTTGCCCGGGCGGACCCGGACATCGGACTCGTCGTACTCGCGCCGCCTCAGTGTCCCGCTCCCGCCCCGCCGGAGCGTTCCACCCCGGAGTCGGCGAGCATCCCGTCCCAGAGCGCGACGAAGTTCGGGAGGGTCTTGGCGGTGGTGCCGATGTCCTCGATCTCGACGCCCGGCACGGCCAGGCCGATGATGGCGCCCGCGGTGGCCATCCGATGGTCGGCGTAGGAGTGCCAGCGCCCGCCGGTGAGCGGATTCGGCACGATCTCCAGTCCGTCGGTGGTCTCGGCGACCTTGCCGCCGAGCCGGTTGATCTCGGTCGCGAGCGCGGCCAGCCGGTCGGTCTCGTGCCCGCGCAGGTGCGCGATGCCGCGCAGCCGCGACGGCGAATCCGCCAGCGCCGCAAGGGCGGCCACGGTCGGCGTAAGCTCGCCCACATCGTGCAGATCGATATCGATGCCCGCCAGGCGTTCCGGCCCGCGCACGGTCAGCACACCGTCGAAGATGCGCGCCTCGGCGCCCATCCGCACCAGGATCTCGCGGATGACGTCACCCGGCTGGGTGGTGAGCCGCGGCCAGTGCGGAATGCTGACCTCGCCGCCGGTGACGGCCGCGGCCGCCAGGAACGGCGTGGCATTGGACAGATCGGGCTCGATCTCCCAGTCCACGGCGCGGATCGGTCCCGGCGCGACGGTCCAGGTCTGGGCCCGGCGCGGATCCTTGGGCGCGTCCACCTTCACATCGGCCTCGCGCAGCATCTGCACGGTCATCTCGATGTGCGGCATGGACGGCAGCGCCGAACCGCTGTGGTGCACGGTGACGCCCTGTTCGAAGCGCGCCGCCGAGAGCAGCAGCCCGGAGACGAACTGCGAGGACGCCGAGGCGTCGATGGTGACCGGCCCGCCCCGCAGCGCT
This sequence comes from Nocardia yamanashiensis, assembly GCF_021183565.1. Taxonomy (NCBI): domain Bacteria; kingdom Bacillati; phylum Actinomycetota; class Actinomycetes; order Mycobacteriales; family Nocardiaceae; genus Nocardia; species Nocardia yamanashiensis. The sequence goes on along the minus strand of NZ_CP089226.1, from coordinate 4,317,369 downwards.
CCGGTGCCGTGCACCACGAAAGGCAGTGTGTCGCCGTCGATATCGAGCCCGAGCGCCCGCAGCGCGTTCAGGATGGTGCCCAGCGGCCGCACCCGCGCCTGTTCGTCCCCGTCGAACGCCACATCGCCGTTGGCGAGCGCCGCGACCGGCGGCAGGAAGCGCATGACGGTGCCCGCGAGCCCGCAATCGACCATGGCGCTGGTGAATTCGCCCGGCGGAGTGACTTCGAGGGTCTCGCCGTCACCTTCGATCCGTGCGCCCATGGCCCGAAGCGCGTCGATCATCAGATTGGTGTCGCGGCTGCGCAGCGCGCCTGTCAGGGTCGACGGCCGATCCGCCAGCGCGGCAAGGATCAACGCTCGATTGGTGATGGATTTGGACCCCGGAAGGGTCACGGTCGCGTGCACGGGAACTCGGACATGGGGCGCGGGCCAGAAAGTCACCGCACCATTCTCGCAAATCCGCCTCTCCGCGCCTATTGCCGATAGGCAAGTCCGCAGGCACCCGCGTTGCGGACTCGCGTTTGCGGGTGGTCGCGGCCGCTCGTCCCCGGCGAGTTACCCCCGCGCTTACGAAATCAGTCGGTCCGTTCCGTCTCGAATATGCGTATAGGCGTACGTATACTTTATGGGTGTTCGATCCCCTCAGCTTGGTTACCGGTGCCGCGCTCCTGGGTAGCGGCTGGATTCTCGGCAGATACGGCCGCACCCCGTCCCGCAAATCCGCCCCGCAACCCACCGCACTGTGCGGCTGCGGCCACGACCTCTCCCTGCACGACCGCGAGGCCGGCGCCTGCCACGCGGAGATCTTCCGCAAGACCGGCGCCGGCCTCAAAGCCTGGGTCCCCTGCAACTGCCGCCGATACACCGGCCCGACCCCCCTCGAAGAATTCTTCGCCCCCACCCCGCTGCCGCCGACCGACTGAAACGCGAAATGCCGGTCCGATTCGACTCGGCCGGCATTTCAGGAACTGTCCGCCGGGATTCGTGAGAACCCGCTGCGGCCCCGTGAGTGTCGGGAGAACCCTGCGCCCCTGTGAGGCGGGAGAACCCTGCGCCCTTGTGAGGCGGGGGAACTCTGCGCCCCTGTGAGGCGGGAGAACCCTGCGCCCCTGTGAGGCGGGAGAATCCTGCGCCCGTGTGAGGCGGGGGAACCCTGCGGGCCTGCGCGGCTGCGCGGGATTCCCCCGTAACCACGGGCCGGGAACCTCACCACCCCAAGGGGTTTCAGGGGGAACCCCTGAGAGCTACGAGAGTTGTCTCCTACTTCGCGCGCCCGTGCACCAGGCCGACGACCTTGTGCAGCAGCTTCATGGTGCGCTCGGTGCGGGTGTAGGACAGCAGCGCCATGCCGGGAATCGTGAAGCGCTGCACCGCGATCGAGTGCGGGCGCGAGAATTCGAGCAGGCCCTGTGCGCCGTGGATGCGCCCGATGCCGGAGTCGCCGGTGCCGCCGAACGGCAGGCCGGAGATGGCCGCGTAGGCCAGCACCGAGTTCACCGAGGTGCAGCCGACATCCAGGCGGCGAGCGATCTCGAGACCCTGCTTCTTGGAGTACACGGCGGATCCGAGCCCGTACTTGCTCTTGTTGGCCAGCTCCACGGCCTCGTCCACGCCGCTCACCGTGCGAATGGTGACGGTCGGCCCGAAGGTCTCCTCGCACACCGCATCCGAGGATTCGTCGGCGTCCACGATGACGACCGGCTCGATGTACGGACCCTTGATCGACTCCGGCCCGCCCAGCACGGCCTTGCCGCCGTTCTTGAGCGCGTCCTCGATATGCCGCCGCACGATGTCGATCTGGCTCGGCATGGTCATCGGCCCGTAGGACGCCTTGGCATCCGAACCCGGCTTCACCTCGCTCAGAATCCGCTTCACCTCGGCGATGAACGGTTCCGCGACCGACTTGTCCACGTACACGCGCTCCACGCCCGCGCAGGTCTGCCCCGAATTGGCGGTCGCGCCCCACGCCACGGCATCCGCGGCGGCCTTGATATCGGCGTCGGCGGCCACGATCACCGCGTCCTTGCCGCCGCATTCCAGCAGCACCGGGGTGAGCGTGTCGGCGGCGCTGGCCATGATCTTCTTACCGGTCGCGGTGGAGCCGGTGAACGCCAGCTTGTCCACGCCCGCCTTCACCAGAGCCGCACCGGTGGCGCCGAATCCGTTGACGGTGACGAAAACCCCGTCGGGGAGTTCGGGATTCGCCTCGGCGAACGCCTTGGCCACGAAATTGCCGATGCCCGTGGAGAATTCACTGGGCTTGAACACCACCGCATTGCCGGCCGCGAGCGCGTAGGCGATGGACCCGTTGGGCGTGTACACCGGGTAGTTCCACGGCCCGATCACCCCGACCACGCCCAGCGGCCGCTGCTCCAGATGCGCGGCGAAGTTCGCCATCAGCGCACCGGGGGAGACCTTCTTGGGCTTGAGCACCTTCTCGGCATTGGAGGCCGCCCACTTGATGTGCTCGAGCGCCAGCATCAACTCCAGGAAGGCGTCGTCGAGCGGCTTGCCGTTCTCGGCGTGGATGAGCGCGCTCAGCTCGTCGGACTTCTCGACCAGCTTGGCGCCCCAGCGCAGCAGATGCTTCTTGCGTTCGGCGTAGGTCAGCGCACCCCAGGTGGCGGCGGCGGTGCGGGCCTTGGCGACGGCGGCGCGCACCGCGTCCTCGTCGTCGATCCGGTAGGTGGCGATCGCCTCGCCGGTGGCAGGGTTGACGGAAGTCAGCGTGTCGGCCTGATCGAGCGCGGCGGCGTCGGTTGCAGTCATGATTGGCGGCAGTCCCTTGATGAGAGTGTGATGGGACGAACGTCTCACACCCCGCAACTGATGTCAATCGCCATCAGATGTATGGGTCACACCCGTTCGCGGCCCGTCTCGTTCTGGACTGAGCGGAGCGGGGGAGCGCAGCGGAGGAGCGGAGGGAGGGAAGAACGAGGCAAAGGGGCCGCGAACACGCCGCGACGAAGGAGCGGCAAATTGAACACAGTGGCAGCATGGGGATTATGTGCGGACGGTATGCGACGACGACGAATCCCGCGAAGCTGGCCGTCGAACTCGACGCCATCGACGAGACGGATGACAAGGGGTTCGACCCGAACTACAACGTGGCCCCCACCAACCGGGTGCTCACGGTGGTCGAACGGCACGACCGTGACCATCCGCAGGACCCGGCGGCGCTCCGCATTCGCGCCATGCGCTGGGGCCTGATCCCGCCCTGGACCAAGGCCGCCGAGCCCGGCGTGCCGGTGAAGGGCAAACCGCTGTTCAATGCCCGCGCCGACAAGGCCGCGACCACCGCGTCCTTCCGCGATGCCGTGAAGAAGCGCCGCTGCCTGGTCCCCATGGACGGCTGGTACGAGTGGATCACCGATACCGACGGCAATGGAAAGGCGTTCAAGCGCCCGTATTTCATGTCGCGCGGGGATGGCGAGCGCCTGTACATGGCGGGCCTCTGGTCGGTCTGGCGCGATCGCGAACTGGAGAACGCCCAGCCGATCCTGTCCTGCACCATCCTGACCACCGATGCCGTCGGCGACCTGGTCAAGGTGCACGACCGCATGCCCCTGGTGATGCCGCGCTCGCACTGGGACGCCTGGCTGGACCCGGATCACCCCGCCCCGGCGGAGCTGTTGGAAACCCCGAGCCCGCAATCGGTTTCCGACATCGTGATCCGCGAGGTGCCGTCCCTGGTGAACAGCGTCAAGAACAACGGCCCGGACCTGTTGGGCCAGGTCACCGAACAGGCCGGGCAGATCAGCCTGATCTGAGCCCGGCCCGTAGGGGTGACTTGCGAAAAGCGGTCAGATACTGCACTTCACCGAGGGCAGTACGAAATTCAGCCCGCACTTGATGAGCCCGGCCGTCGTATCGATGGCCTTGGTCGCCACCCCGCTGCCGACCTTCTCCGCCTTCTCCGCGTTCTTGTCCTGCTTCTGCTCTCCCGGCGCGCTCGATTCCGGACCGAGCGGATACTCCGGCGCTTTCACCGGAATCTCGATGCCGGGAGCGGCGGTCGCGGTGGCGAGCGTCAAGGGTCCTGCACCCAGCGCCGCGATGACGGCACCGATAACCACGATGGAGCGAATACGCCTATGGGAAGACATTGCCTGATCACATCCTCGGGTCGAGCGAACCTGGCGTGATCAAGTAACGCACAGATCCGGCCGCGATCCATGGAATCGCGGCCGGAGCGCATTTCAGGAAATCACTCTATTCAAACCCGAGACCTGTGGACCGGGCTAGATAGCCTCGACCGCGGCCTCGACCTCTTTCTCGGTGCGGGCCTGAATGCCACCCGCCGTGCGCAGCGGCACTTCCTTCCAGAACAGCACCAGCAGCAACGCGATCACCGCCACGCCGCCCGCCGCCAGGAACACCGTGTCCATGGCATCGGCGAAGCCGACCTTGAACGGATGCGCCAGCGTCGGATTCAGCTGCTGGATGATCGAGCTGTCCTTCAGCACCTCACCCGCGGCGGCGGTGTCGTGCGCGACCAAGCCCTTGGACAGCGCCGCCTCGGCGGCATTGTCCGAGTGCACGCCCTGTGCGACCGCCTGCTGGAACGCCGGCTGCGAGGCCGAAGCCTGCAGTTCGTTGCCGATATTCGGCCCGACCTGCGCGAACAGGATGGACAGGAACACCGCCACGCCGAGCGTGCCGCCGATCTGCCGGAAGAAGGTCGCCGCCGCCGTCGACACGCCCATGTCCTTGGGTGGCAAGGCATTCTGCAGCGCCAGCGTCAGCGGCTGCATGAGGTTGCCCAGCCCTAGGCCGAGGATCAGCATGAACACCATGGCCACCCACAGCTGGGTGTCGGCGGTGACGAAGTGCAGCAGGAACAACCCCACCACGATCAGCGTCGCGCCGATCGGCGGGAACCACTTGTAGCGCCCGGTCCGCGAGATGGTCTGGCCGGAGATGATCGAGGCGACCATCATGCCCACCACCATGGGCAGCATCTGCAGACCCGCCATGGTCGGGCTGGAGCCCTTCACCACCTGCAGGTACTGCGGGATCAGCGTGATGCCGCCGAACATGGCCGCGCCCACCACGATCGAGATGAGCACGCCGAGCGCGAACGTGGTGTTCTTGAACATGCGCAGTGGAATCAGCGCCGCGTCACCCTGTTTCGCCTCCACGGCCACGAACCCGAGCAGGCCGAGCGCGCCCACGATGTAGCAGGTGAGGGAATTGCCGCTGGTCCAACCCCATTCGCGGCCCTGTTCGGCCACCACCAGCAGCGGCACGATGCCGACCGCCATGGTCATCACGCCCAGCCAGTCGACCGCGACCTTGGGCCGCTCCACCTTGGGCAGCCGCAGCACGCGCGAGACCACGACCAGCGCGATCAGGCCCAGCGGCACGTTCACCAGGAACACCCAGCGCCAGCCGGAGATGCCGAGGATCTGGTCCTGACCGGCCAGGATGCCGCCCAGCACGGGGCCGACGACGCTGGAGGTGCCGAAGACGGCCAGGAAGTAGCCCTGGTACTTGGCGCGCTCGCGCGGGCTGACCATATCGCCGAGGATGGTCAGCGCCAGCGACATCAGACCGCCCGCGCCCAGACCCTGGAAGGCCCGGAACGCGGCGAGTTCGTACATCGACTGCGCGAGCGTACAGAGCAGCGAACCGGTGACGAACAGCGTGATGGCCAGCAGATAGAACGGCTTGCGGCCGTACATGTCCGAGAGCTTGCCGTACAGCGGCGTCGCCAGCGTGGCGGTGATCAGGTACGCGGTGGTCACCCACGCCTGCATCGAATAACCCTGCAGGTCATCGGCGATGGTGCGGATGGACGTGGAGACGATGGTCTGGTCCAGCGCGCCCAGCAGCATGCCGAGCAGCAGGCCGGACAGCACCGCCATGATCTGTTTGTGGGTGAACCCGGCCGAGGAGACCGGTTCGGTCTGAGTTGTTGTCGTCACGAATTGCTCTCTGCGGTTGCGGTTTTCGGAAACAGTGGGGTTTTGGCGGCCAATTCGGCCAGCATGGTCTGACGCGAGATCTCGTAGCCGTCGACGAAGCGCGCGAACAGCCGCGCGAAGGTGTCGAGCTCGTTCTCGTGCCAGTCGCCGAAGATCTGGCGCAGCGATTCGTTGCGCCGGGCGCGGATCTCGGTGGCGACCTCGCGGCCCATCGCGGTGATGGCCAGCACGCTCACCCGCCCGTCGTTCGGATCGGCGCGCCGCTCCAGCAGCCCCTTCTTGACCAGTGCGGCCACCTGCCGGCTGATGGTCGAAGCGTCGGAGTACAACGCCTCGGCCAGGGCTCCCGAGCGCATGGGCCCGTTGTGGATGAGCTGGAACAGGATGGCGAACGCGGCCGGTTCGATCTCGCCCTGGGTGGCGGCGGCGATCTGCGCATTGGTGCGATCGCGCAGCCGGCCCAGGCGGATGACCTGGAGGGCGACGGCATCGATGACGTCGTCCGGAATCACGCATACGGGTGTCGCCGGGTCCTCGGTCATGGCCGGGTACACCTCCTTGCCTCTAGCAACTGCTTGCACTAATCAACTAGTTGTACCGTGCAAGTATGTGGAGATAGTTGCTCTTTGGCAAGTGATTTCCGGGGGAGTGGTTCAGCTCACCGCGACGTCCGCGGTGACCGCGCCCGTCAGCCCGATCAGGTCCTCGGGCCGCAGTTCGATCTCCAGCCCGCGCTTACCCGCACTGCACAGCACCCGATCCCACAGCAGCGCGGTCTCGTCGATCACCGTCGGCAATGCCTTCTTCTGTCCGAGCGGCGACACCCCGCCCACCACGTACCCGGTGGTGCGTTCGGCCTTGGTCTTGTCCGCCATGGCCGCTTTGCCCTCGCCCAGTGCGGCGGCCGCGGCTTTCAGCGACAGCTTGGTCGGCACGGGCAGCACCGCCACGGCAAGCGCCCCCGACCCCAGCTCGATCACCAGCGTCTTGAAGATCTGATCGGCCTCGATGCCCAGTTCGGCGGCCAGCGCCGAGACCGCTTCCGCCCCATAGGAATCGCTGCGCGGATCATGCTCGTACGCGTGTACCCGATGATCCACCTTCGCCTGCACCAGAGCCTTGATCGCGGGTGTGGAAGCAGCAGCCATGGACCTCACCTTAGGCAGCGTCCGCAACCCGTTTTCCGCCGTCCGGGAACACGGTGTGCGTTCGGTCTGTTGCAGACGATGCGCGCAATGGTCCAGCAAGATCGAAGGAGAATTCGGTGACCGCTCCGGTCCTAGATCCCCCGGCAGTAGCCCGGGCCTGGCTGTTCGCGCCCCCTGCCGGTTTCGAGGCGGGGTCCCCCTTCGCGGTAGATTCAATTGCTACGGCGATCGAAGGGACAAGCGTGACGAGCGACGACGACATGGTCGATCGCCTGCGCGATGACGACGCGGATACCAGCGACGACATCGACGCCGGCGACGATTCAGCGGTCGATACCGACGAAGTGGGCGAAAGCGACGAAACCGGTGCGCGCAGCGCCGAGTCCGCCGCCGAACTCGCGCAGCGATTCGAGCGCGACGCGCTGCCGCTGCTCGATCAGCTCTACGGCGCGGCCCTGCGCATGACCCGCAATCCGGCCGACGCCGAGGATCTGGTCCAGGAGACCTTCGCCAAGGCGTACCAGGGCTTCAAGTCCTTCCGCGAGGGCACCAACCTGCGGGCCTGGCTGTACCGCATCCTCACCAACACCTACATCAACTCGTACCGGAAGAAGCAGCGCCAGCCCGCGCAGTATCCGACCGACGAGATCACCGACTGGCAGCTGGCCGCCACCGCCGAGCACACCTCCACGGGTCTGCGCTCGGCCGAGATGGAGGCCCTGGAGGCGCTGCCGGACGACGACATCAAGCACGCGCTGCAGGAGCTGCCCGAGGAATTCCGGATGGCGGTGTACTACGCCGATGTCGAGGGCTTCCCTTACAAGGAAATCGCCGAGATCATGGGAACCCCCATCGGTACCGTCATGTCGCGGCTGCACCGTGGCCGCAAGCAGCTCAAGGGCCTGCTCGCGGACGTGGCGCGGGAACGCGGCTTCAACCGTTCGGGTAGCGATGCGCGTCAGGAGGTAACCCAGTGAGCGACGAGATGGACCTGGACTGCTCGGCGGTGCTCGCCGATGTGTGGCTGCTCCTGGACAACGAGTGCGACGAGACCGCCAAGGCGCGGCTCAAGGAGCACATCGACCGGTGCTCGCCGTGCATCGAGGCGTACGGCCTGGAGGAGAAGCTGAAGTCGCTGCTGAACCGCAAATGCGGCGGCGAGAAGGCCCCGGAGTCGCTCCGGGCGCGGCTGACCATGGAGATCCGGACGACCTTCACCGCGGTCGAGACCCGCATCGAACCGGTCGAATAAGACACCCCCGCAACAGCTGAGCGGCACCATTTCCCGGGTGGGAAGTGGTGCCGCTCAGCAGTTTTCGAGCTGAAGCTCCGGCTCAGGCGTTCGGCCGCTTGCCGTGGTTGGCGCCGTTCTTACGACGGCTACGCTTCTTACGTCCACGCTTACCCATTGGTAAATCTCCCTTCGGTCCGACACATTCTTTCATGTGTGGTTGGCTGTACCGTCAGGGGCTACAGGTCACACGAAGTGAGAGGTGTTCATGGCTGAGGAAGTGCGCGCCGAGATGGTTTCCACCGTCTTGGAGATCCTGGTGTCCGTCGGCGACCATGTCGCGGTCGACGCGCCGGTGATCATGCTGGAGTCGATGAAGATGGAGATCCCCGTCATCGTCGAGGCCGAAGGCACCGTCGCCTCCATCAATGTCAAGCCCGGTGACGTCCTGCAGCAGGGTGACCTGATCGCCGTCATCTCCTAGCGGTTCGGCCGCCACGGCCGCAGCGCGAACCACTCGAGGGTTGCTACGCGTGGGAACATACCCTCGACGTGGGAACAGAGGAGTGTGGGTTAAGTGTCGACACTGAGCGATCTACTGGCCGAGCATACGGATCTACCGGGTGCGGCCGTCGATCATCTGCAGCGGGTGGTCGGGGATTGGCAATTGCTGGCGGACCTGTCGTTCGCCGACCTGACGCTCTGGGTCGGTACCGGCCCGGTGGCCGAGGGCGCGGATATCGTCTGCGTCTCGCAGTGCCGGCCCACCACCGCGCCCACCGTGCACCCCGAAGACCTGGTCAGCACGCTGGCGGGCAAGGAAACCAACTCGCACATCTTCGAAGCCCTGCTCACCGGCGAGATCGTGCGGGTGGACGCGGACGCGGAGAAGACCGCCGTCTATCACCCGCACACCGGGCACGCCATTCGCGAGGCCATTCCGGTGCGGGTCGGCGACGATGTGATCGCCATTCTGGGCCGCGACACCGACGGCCAGCGCCACAAGATGCGCTCCGGCCTGGAGATCGCGTACATGTCCTGCGCCGACGACCTGTGCCAGATGGTCGCCGACGGCACCTGGCCCGCGCTCGAGGACCGCACCGGATCGCATTCCAGCCCGCGCGCCGGTGACGGTTTCATCCGGCTCGATACCGAGGGCATCGTGGTCTATGCCAGCCCGAACGCGCTCTCGGCCTATCACCGGATGGGGTTGCAGAACGATCTGGTCGCCCAGGATCTGGCGCTGACCACCCGCTCCCTGATCACCGACCCGTTCGACGCGCAGGAAGTCGTCGGCGATATCCAAGCCGCGCTGGCCGGAAAGGCCGGGCGCCGAATGGAAGTCGAGGCGCGCGGCGCGACCGTGCTGCTGCGCACCCTGGTGCTGCGCCCGCACGGGGAACTCAAGGGCGCGGCGGTGCTGGTCCGCGACGTGACCGAGGTGAAGCGCCGTGACCGCGCGCTTTTGTCCAAGGACGCGACCATTCGCGAGATCCACCATCGGGTGAAGAACAATCTCCAGACGGTCGCGGCTTTGTTGCGATTGCAGGCCCGGCGCACCGAGAACGAGGAAGCGCGACTGGCTTTGACCGAATCGGTCCGGCGCGTCACCTCCATCGCCTCGGTGCACGAAATGTTGTCCATGTCGGTTGACGAGGAAGTCGATCTGGACGAGGTGGTGGACCGGCTGCTGCCGATCATGGCGGATGTGGCGACGGTGCACACCGCGCGGATCAAGGTCCGCCGCGCCGGTTCGCTCGGCGTGTTCTCCGCCGAACGCGCGACCCCGCTGGTCATGGTGCTGACCGAGCTGGTGCAGAACGCGATCGAGCACGCTTTCGACTCGGGTGAAAACGGTACGGTAACAATCCGTTCCGAGCGGTCGGCCCGCTGGCTCGACGTGATCATCAGCGACGACGGCCGCGGTCTGCCCGACGGATTCAGCCTGGAAGCGTCGGACCGGCTCGGCCTGCAAATTGTCCGGACTCTGGTTACCGCCGAGCTAGGCGGTTCGATCGGATTGCATCCGGGCGCCGACGTCGGCACCGACGCCGTTTTGCGCGTCCCGCTCGGACGCCGCTCCGCCCGCTGAAGTCGCTGTCCGAAAATTCGTTCGAAAGATCGAATCTCGTTCAGCGGGACATGTTTCCGGTCATAAAACACTGAAGCCCGGCACCTGTATTGGTGCCGGGCTGAATTGCGTTGCGACCGCGAGGCTGGGGTTCGGTCGTAACGCCGTGTCGTCTAGCGAAAGTCAGACGACGGTACGGGTACGGGTGCGCGCGTTGCGACGCTTCAGCGCACGACGCTCGTCTTCGCTCATACCACCCCACACGCCGGCATCCTGGCCCGACTTCAGGGCCCAGGACAGGCAATCGGCAGTGACAGGGCAGCGAGCGCAGACCAGCTTGGCATCGGCAATCTGCGCGAGCGCAGGACCACTGTTACCCACCGGGAAAAACAGTTCGGGATCCTCGTCGCGACAGATGGCCTTGTGGCGCCAGTCCATTCCTCTGCTCCTTTGCTAGGGCGCGCATGGCGCTGCCCCTCGGGTTTGTGGTCCGTTCACTTGTGCGACTCGAATGTTTCCGCACGGTTGCTTGTGAATGCTTTCACGAACACCGTAGATGTCAATAGATACCTGGTGCACCGTGGGGAAGCTCACGCTGTAAGACCCCTACATGGGGGGTCTGCCGTGTCTTTTCTACTCTGTCGAGCGGGTTTTCGCAGCGCAACACCGATGTTTCTCAGGTGTGTCGGGCCTTCTAAGGCTTCGGCGCGACCACATCGAGGATATCCGGGACGGCTGTGAAATTCACCATGTTGCGCCGTCCGATGAAGTCGCCGTCGATTTGCAACCCGATCGGTTCGTCGGTCTCGATTCGTACCGAGGGTACATCGTCCTCGCGAAACAAATTGTGTCCCTTGGGGTTTGCCTCGGGCGACAGCAACTGGCGAGCGATCATCAGGGTGGGCAGGACGGCCATGGTGCGCATGGCAAACACCCCGAGACCGGATTCGAACGCGGTCCCCGGGTTGGTGATCACCGGCGTGTTGTCGAGGTAGGTCCAGGGACTGGCATTGGTCACGAATGCGTAATGCACCTCCGTGACCGGTTCGTGACCCGGAATCATCAGGCGCACCTGGGGATCCCGGCGCTTGGCCTTGAAGAACTGTTTGACCGTGGTGCGCAGATACCGCGCGGGCGTGGCGGCTTTGCCGTTCGCGCGCTTGTCGTCGATGGCCTCGCACACATCGGCGTCCAAGCCGACGCCCGCGCTGAAGCAGAACCAGCGATCCTCGGTCAATCCCAGCCCGATCCGGCGGTCGGCATGGTCGGCCAGCAAATCGATGAGCTGATTGGTGGCGGTCACCGGATCCGGCTCGATACCCAGCGACCGCGCGAACACATTCGCCGAACCACCCGGAATGATTCCCAGCCGCGGTAGCCATTCCCGCTCCGGCTCGCCGGGCAAAGGCAGAAAGCCATTGATGGTCTCGTTCACGGTGCCGTCGCCGCCGTGCACCACGATCAGATCCATCCGGGTGTCGGCCGCCCACTTCGCCAATTCGGCGGCATGCCCGCGGTGCTCGGTATGCGCCACGGTCAGCTGCGTGCGGCTCTCCAATGCGTGCGCGAGCAGGTCGCGCGTGGCGGGGGTGGTCGAAGTGGCATTGGGATTCACGATCAGCAGCGTCCGCACTCGAAACAGGGTACTGAGGTCCGCGTCACGCCGGGCTCCCGGCATTCGGGTAACGACGCTCGGTCGTAGGCTGTGCGCGTGGCTGAGCAGAACAGTGGTGTGCCCGGGACCGTGCGCGGAGCCGGTGCGCTCGTCGCCCTGGAGGGCACGGTCGGGCTGATCGTCGCGATCGTGCTGCTGGTGCGGGCGATCGGCGGGGCCGACCAGCATGTGGTGAACGGGTACGGGACCGCGGCCTATCTGGCGATCCTGTCCGGCGCGGTGCTGGCGGCGGGAATCGGGCTGTGGCTGGGCAAGCGGTGGCCGCGGGCCATCGGGGTGCTGGCGAATCTGCTGCTGGTGCCGGTGGCCTGGTACATGCTCACCTCGAGTCAGCCGCTGTTCGGGGTGCCGCTCGGGCTGGTCGCCATCGCGAGCCTGGTGCTGTTGTTCGCGCCGGCCTCCAGCCGGTGGATGGCGGCCGGGTACGGCGACGCCGAATAGGTCGTAAACCCGGCTGAATGCCGCGCAGAGCGTTTGCTGGTCGGGTGTCCATGACCTTTCACCGCTCCGCGCGGTACATGCCGCAGCGGGCCGATCGGCGCCTCAGTCGTCGGCGTGCGCGGCCAGGCGGGTCAGCGCATTGCCGCTGAGGCGATAGCTGAACCACTCGGCCCGGTGCTGGGCGCCCAGCGCCTTGTAGAAGTCGATCGACGGGGTGTTCCAGTCCAGCACCTCCCAGTCGAACCGGGCATAGCCGTTGTCGACGGCCTCCTTGGCCAGCGCCGCCATCAGATCGCGGCCCAGGTGCAGGCCGCGGGCTTCCGGCTTGACGTAGAGGTCCTCCAGGTAGATCCCGTGGGTGCCCTCCCAGGTGGAGAAGCTCAGGTACCAGATGGCGCAGCCGACCACGCCCTGATCGGACTCCGCGACGTGCGCGAAGACCGCGGGATTCGGGCCGAACAGCGAGGCCTGCAATTGCTCGGCGGTGACATGGCATTCCTCGGCGAGCTTCTCGTACTCGGCCAAGCCGTGGATCAGTTCGACCAGCGCCGGGACGTCGGCGGGGGTGGCGCGGCGGATCATGGGGCGGCTCCTTCGTTACTGGTCGAGCGGTGGAACGAGATTGTGCGCGAGCACCGTTCGGGCGTCGTGATCGTGCCCCAGTAACGTAACCGCGGCGGTCAGCATGAAGAATCGCCGCCCCTCGACGACGTCGAATTCGGCCCAGCGGGCGATCAGCGCGCGGGAGAAATGGCCGTGGCCGACCAGCAGCACGTCGCGGGTGGCCAATTCCGGTGTGACGGTGGCCAATACGTGGTCGGCGCGCTTGCGGACCTGTTCGGCGGATTCGCCCTCGGGGACCGCGCCGGTCCAGATGGTCCAGCCCGGATCCATCTTCCTGATCTCGGGGGTGGTGAGGCCCTCGTATTCGCCGTAATCCCATTCGGCCAGGTCGTCGTCGAGGATGGCGTCCGGGAAGCCGGCCAGGGCCGCGGTGCGGGTGGCGCGCTGCCGGGGGCTGGTGAGCACCAGCGGATTCCGCAGGTGCAGGCCGGCCAGGAGTTTCCCGGCCGCGCGGGCCTGCGCCTCGCCGGTGGGGGTCAGCGGGATGTCGGTGCGGCCGGTGTGGCGGCGGGCCTGCGACCACTCCGTCTCGCCGTGTCGCAGCAGTACCAGCCGGAATTCGTCAGCCATGAGTCGATCATGCCGGATGCGGGCGGGATCGTCAGGAACCGGTGGGTGCCGCGCCGGTGCCGAGTGCGTACAGTTTGCCGCCGCGCTGCTCGGCGATGATCGGGCCGAGTACCGCCAGGGAAATCGGCTCGCCGTGATAGTCGCTGCGCTGCACCGCGATTCGGCCCGTCTGCGCGCCGGTGACCGGGTCCAGCACGTTCAGGCCGTCGGCGACCGGCACCAGCAGCTTGCCCGACATGAGCGCCGGGGTGCCGAGGGCGTTCGGAATGCCCCACAGCGGGTCGAAGGTGGTGGAGTTCAAGGCGATCAGGCTGTTGCCGGTGAACACGAAATACGAAGTGCTGAGCCGCGAAACCATCGCCTGATCGGACATGGGCGCGGACAGCGGATGGGTGCCGACGATATTCCCGGAGGTATCGAAAACCACGAATTCCGGTGCGGTGGAACCGCTTCCGTTGAAGTAGACGGCAATCCTGCTGTCCGACACCGCGAGCACGCGAGCCCCGTCCACCCCCGCGCCCGGTAGCTCGATCCGATGCGAACTGTATTCCTCCGGCACCGTCGCGTCCTTGGGCGCCGGATTCAGCACGGTCAGCCGATCCGTGCTCTCCCCGGGACACCGCTCCAGCACCGCCAGCCGGCTCGGCGCCGACCCCGCCGACACCAGCGTGCACCCCGACCGCTGCTGCGTATGCGGATTCACCGGCGCGTCCACATACCCGTACTCCAAGGTGCGCACCAGGTCCGACCGCCACATCTCCAGCCGATCATCCCCGTAGGCGAGCACGTAGGTCCCGTCCACCGACAACCGCACCCGATCGTCCATATAACTGGACCGAGCCGTCAGCCGCTGCCCCGTCTCCGCATTCAGCAGCGTCGTCTCACTACACCCTCGCTCGACCTTGTAAGTCGCAACGACAGTCCCGAACTGCGACTCCAGCCCGCACAACGGCAAATCCCGCTGATACTTCCAAACCTGCTCCCCCGTCAGCGGATTCCGCCCCGTCACCGTCCCCCCATCCCCGGTGACCATCACACCCCCCACCACGATCGCCCGCGCAGCCGCCCCATCGGCCTGCGACCACAACTCGTGCACCCCCTCCGGCACCCGCTCCGGCGTGGGCAACGCCGACAACGTCTGCCCAGCAGTCACCGACTCGGTCTTGCGAGCCTCACTCTTCCACCACACAACCCCCGCCACGACCGCCACCAAAACAGCGATCGCGACAGCAACACGAATATCGGCGCGCGTCCGCCGCTCAGGTGCGAGCACGACAGCGAGACTATCCGATCCCCACCCCACCACCGACCCCCGCAACAACGATCCCAACCCCCACCTGCGAAGCAGCCACACCGAACCCCGAACCCGCAGCAGCCGCATCCGCCCCCACCCCGGCCACCGGCCCCGCATCGCGGGCAAGTCCGGTCCACCTGGCCGACCGCCCGTATTGCGCGGCGTGCGGCCGCCGTCCTGCCGATCAGGCTCCGTCCACGTGAACAAGTGGACATGAAACAGCTGTCGTGGCTTCGTCCGGTATGGCCGTGCCGGCCGTCGGTTTGCGGCAGCTGCTTCCAGGCGGCCGCAGATACAAGAGCGCCCGCACCTTCCGGCGAGTCGTCACGGTCGAATCGACCGGTCCGGCTCGCCCGGGGTGCGGGCGCCCTCGTGCTTCGGTTATGCCATTGCCGCTACTGCGGTTTCGGCGATGACCACCATGTCGGTGGCGGCGTCGGCCTTCTTGCGGCGCGACTTGGCCGGCTTGGCGGCGGTATCCGAATCGGCCTCGGCGGCGGGTTCTGCTGCCTTGGTGGCCTTCTTCGCGGCGCGCTTACGGGCCGGTTTGGTGGCCGGTTCGTCAGCGGGTGCTGCTGCCTCGGCGGCCGGGGCGGCCTTTTTGGTAGCGCGCTTGCGGGCCGGCTTCGCGGCCGGTTCGTCGGCGGGCGTCGCGGTGGCGGTCACCTCGGCGGCCGGGGTGGCCTTCTTGGTGGTGCGCTTGCGGGCGGGCTTGGCCGCCTCGTCCGCAGCTGCCGCTTCCTCGACCTTCGGGGCTGCCTCGGCGGCCTTGGCGGTCCGCTTGCGGGCGGGTGCTTTCGGGGCCTCGGCGGTCATGACCGGTTCCGATTCGGTCTTGGTCTTGCGGACCCGCTTCTTGGGCGTTTCCGGTGCCGCTTCGGCGGATGCGGGGGCATCGGCTTCGGGGGCGGGGGAGGCGGTGGCCTTGGTGGCCTTGCGGGTTCGCTTGGGGGCGACGGGTTCCGCGGTCTCGCTGGGGGTCGGAGCGGCTTCGGTGGTCGCTTCGACTTCGGCGGTCTTGCGGGTCCGCTTGCGGGCCGGGGCCTTTGCCTCCTCCACTACGGCGGTGCCGTCGGCGGATTCCTCGGCGGCCTTGGGGGCCGCCTTGGTGGCGCGCTTGCGGGCGGGAGCCTTCGCGGGCTCGGCTGCGGCCGGGCTGGCGGCGGCCGAAACCGGGGTGGCAGCTTCGGCCGCTACCGCGGGGGCAGCGGATTCCGAAGCGGCGGCGGACGGAACCGCAGCCGGAGCGGTGGCCGCTGCCGGGGCTGCGCCACCGGCGACGCGGGTCGCGCGGCGGGGCTGCCTGCGTGCCGGAGCTGCGGGGGCTTCGGCGACCGGGGCCGGGGCGGCCTGCGTATCGGCCACAGGGGCAACCGCTGCCGGGTCACCGGCCGCGCGGGTGGCGCGGCGCGGCTGGCGGCGGGTGGAGGTTGCTGCCGGGGCGGCCGCCGACTCAGCGCTGGACGTCGCCGAACCCGATGCGGGGTTGGTCGCCCCCGGAGCCACGGTGTCCGTCGAGGCCGCCTTGCCGTTGGCGGCACCCGTGGAGGTTGTGGCTACCGGCGATGTGCCGTCGGTAGCCGTGGCGGCAGTGGCTGTCGCCGAGGTGCCCGCCGTAGTGGTCGACGTGGCGTTCTCGGTTGCCGGGTCGGTGGCGGCTGCAGCCGTGGCGCCGACGGTGCGCTTGTGGGCAGGCTTGGTGGCCGCATCGTCCGCCGATGCCGCTTCGTCGACCTTCGAGGTCGCCGCGACGGTGTCGGCGGTCCGGTCGGCGCTGCGGCGGGTCCGCTTGCGGGCGGTGGACTTCGCCGGTTCCGGTGCGGTGCCGGTGGCCGTGTCGGCCACCGTCGCCTCGGGGGAGACCGGTGCGGTGGTGGCTGCCGTGGTCGGCTCCGCCGTGGTCTGCGCGGGTTCCGGCGCTGCCGTGGCCTGCGCCGATTCCGGCGCGGCCTTGGCGGTCGCTTCGGATGCGATGTCGGGTCCGGTGGTGGATTCCGCGCCGGACCTGCGGCGAGTCCGCTTGCGGCCGTTGGCCTTCGCGGGATCGGCCGCTTCGGTCGCGGGCTCGGCTGCCGCGGGTGCGGCGGCCGGGCCGGAGTGGCTGAAGAGCACGGGTTCGGCTGCCGCGGTGGCGATTTCGGCTGCCGCAGGCGCGATCTCGGAGTCCGCGGTGTCGATCTCGGAGTCCGGGGTAGTGATGGCCGAGCTGTTGGATTCCTGGCGGTCGCCGTTGCCCTTGCCGCGGCGGTTGCGGCGACGGCGGCGGGAGCGGGATTCGGAATCGGTTGTGCCGTCGGCGGTTTCGACCGGGTTGCCGGTCGCCTCGGGAGCCTCCGGGGTGGATTCGGGGGTGGTGTTCGCGCCTTCGGCTCCGCCCTTGCCGCGGCGGCGGCGACGGCGACGGCCGGTCTTCTCGGCGTCGCCTTCGGTTGCCGGGCTCTCGGACGCGGTGCCCTCGATCGCCGAATTGTCTTCGGTGACAGTCGAATTGGTTTCGACGCCCTCGGCCGCCCGGCCGCCGCGGGTACGGCGGCGGTTGCGGTTGCGGGGGGTGCGGGATTCGCGTTCCACGACTACGGCGTCTTCGTCGCGGGCGGCGGGGCGCTTGCGGACGGTGCCGGTGATGCCCTCGGGGATGCCGAGTTCCTCGTAGAGGTGGGGGGAGCGGGAGTAGGTTTCGACCGGTTCGGGGATGCCGAGGTCGAGGGCGGAATTGATGGAGGCCCAGCGGGTGAGCTCGTCCCAGTCGACCAGGGTCACCGCGACGCCGGCGCGGCCCGCGCGACCGGTGCGGCCGATGCGGTGGACGTAGGTCTTCTCGTCCTCGGGGCACTGGTAGTTGACCACGTGGGTGACATCGTCGATATCGATGCCGCGGGCGGCCACATCGGTGGCGACCAGGACGTCGATCTTGCCCTCGCGGAACTTCTTGAGCGCCTTCTCGCGGGCGATCTGGCCCAGATCACCGTGCACCGCGCCGACGGCGAACCCGCGCTCGGCGAGATCGTCGGCGACCTTCTGCGCGGTCCGCTTGGTGCGCGCGAAGATCATGGTGGCGCCGCGGGTCTCGGCCTGCAGGATGCGCGCGACGAGTTCGCTCTTGTCCAGCGCGTGCGCGCGGTAGACGAACTGCGCGATGCGGTCGTGCACCGCGGAGTCGTGCGGCTCCTCGGCGCGAATATGGGTGGGGCGGTTCAGGAACGTGCGCGCCAGCGTGATGATCGGCCCGGGCATGGTGGCCGAGAACAGCATGGTCTGCCGCGCTTCGGGCACCATCGTCAGAATGCGCTCGATATCGGGCAGGAAGCCCAGGTCGAGCATTTCGTCGGCCTCGTCGAGCACCAGCACCTGCACCTTGCCCAGGATCAGATGCCCCTGGTTGGCGAGGTCCAGTAGTCGCCCCGGCGTTCCGACGACGACGTCGACGCCGCGGCGCAGCGCCTCGATCTGCGATTCGTAGGGCCGCCCGCCGTAGATGGCGGTGACGTTCAGCGCCTTGCCGGAGTCGAGCTTCAGGTATTTGGCGGCGGTCTCCAGATCCTCGGTGACCTGCACGCAGAGTTCGCGGGTCGGCACGATGATCAGCGCGCGCGGGGTGCCGTCCAGCGGCATGGTGCCGGAGGCGGCGGTGGCGACCCGGTGCAGCAGCGGCACGCCGAAGCCGAAGGTCTTGCCCATGCCCGTGCGGGCCTGCCCGATCAGATCCTCACCGGCCAGCGCGAGCGGCAGGGTGAGTTCCTGGATGGCGAAGGTGCGTTCGATGCCCTTCTCCCCGAGCGCGCGCACGATCTCCTCGCGCACGCCGAGTTCGGCGAAGGTGGGGGCGGTGTGGGTGTCGTCGAGCTCGGCGGTCAACAGCGTGTCGGCCACGCCGGGTTCCTGCTCTACGGTGATCTTGCTCAGGTTCTTGCCTTTCCTCGTTATCGCGTCTCGCGCGCACGAGGTGTGGGGCGGACCGGCCGGCCCGCGACGACCACTGATCCGTTTCTCATTCGCCGCTGCGGGATGCCGTATCCGGTGTCTGACCGGGAGCGTCTACCTGGCGCGGCGCAGCTATTCCGGATCGGAGTGCGCGCACATTTTCCGTGGACTACGAGCGCTGCGGCCCTGGTTCGCGGTGTATCCGGCAAACTCGATCGGGCGCAAATTTTCGCTGTCCGGGGAGATTGTAGCGTGATACGGTCTTCGCCCCGTTTTCCGCCACCGCAATTGCCCGGCGCTATTACGCTGGTGAGGGCCGTGGCGACGATCTTCATGAACCCGCATAGGGGTCTTCGCAGCTTCGTTAAGGATTGCGCCGCAGCACAATTCGACCGCACAGAGCGGTCTGTTTCCTACCCGCGCCAGTTGGGTTGCTCACATACCTGTTACAGGTTGTAGCTCATATGTGGGATGTTGTGCGCGTGAGCTTGGCAGACACCGTGACGACCGCAGCCCGTAATGCGTGGGCACTGACATTCGGCGATGGCATCGAAGCCCCCGAACCCACCCCTTCGACCGTGCTGTCCGACGCACCCCACCGCGAACTGCGCCGCTACGACGGGGCCGATGCCGACGCCCCCGCCGTGCTGCTGGTGCCGCCGCTGGCCGCCCCCGCCTTCTGCTTCGATCTGCGCCCCGATCAGAGCATGGCGCGCTTCCTGCTCGAATCCGGCCGCGCCCCGTACCTGGTCGACTACGGCGACATCACCTTCGAGGACCGCCGCATGGGCTTCGAGGACTGGATCGACGACATCCTGCCCGAGGCGATCCGCCAGGTCTCCGCCGATCGCGGCGGCGCGCCGGTCGATCTGATCGGCTGGTCCATCGGCGGCGTGCTGGCGCTGCTGACCGCCGCGGCCGATCCCACCCTGCCGATCCGTTCGGTGACCGCCGTCGGCGCGCCGCTCAGCTACAACCACATGGTGGGCGTCCGCGAACTGCGCGCGCTGGCCCGGGTCGACGGCGGCCGCACCGCAACCGCCGCGATTCGCGCCGTCGGCGGCGTTTCCGCGCGCCTGACCCGCGTCGCCTACCGCGCCACCGCCTGGGATCGGGAACTCAAGCGCCCCTTCTTCATTGCGAGCAATCTCGCGGACACCGCGACCCTGGCCCGAATGGAGACCATCGACCGATTCCAGAATTCGCTGCCCGGTTATCCGGGCCGTTTCTACAACCAGTTGTGGGGCCGTTTCATGCTCAACAACGACATCGGCAAGGGCGTCGTGCATTTCGGCGAGCGCACCGTCGAACTCGCCGCCGTGACCGTGCCGGTGCTGCTGGTCGGCGGTCCCGCCGACGTGATCACCCCGGCCCCGGCGGTCGAACACGGCCTGGAGACCCTGACCGGTTCGCCGGATGTGCGATACGAGACCGCCCCCGGCTCTCACCTCGGGATCCTCATCGCCCGCGATACCACCTGGACCTACCTGGACAAGTTCCTGCGCGACCTGGACTAGCTCCGCGTCGCCGGTAAGACGTTGTGCCGCAATAGAATACGAACCGCTAGCGGATGGTCCACCCATAAGCCCGCCGATGGCCGAATGCGGTTCACCGGCACGGGCTAGGGTGGGCGCATGGGAGCAAACTCGTCTACCGCGCTGGGTGCGGCGTCGGAATCTGCCGACGACCGCATCGCCGCCGCACACCCCGGAGTCACCGACCTGTTCGCCGTGCTCGCCTACGGTGAGATTTCCGCCTTCTACCGGCTGACCGAAGAGGCGAAACTCTCGCCGAGCCTGCGCGGCCGGGTGGCCGTCGCCAAGATGGCCGCCAATGAGATGGGCCATTTCGAAACCTTGGAAAGCGCCCTGGACGCGCGCGGCGTGGACGTCTTCGACGCCATGGCTCCTTTCGTGCGCGCCCTGGACGCCTATCACGCTTCCACCGACCCCTCCACCTGGCTGGAGTCGATGGTGAAGTTCTATGTCGGCGACGGGATCGCCGCGGACTTCTACACCGAGATCGCCGGCGCCCTGGCTCCCGAGGTCGCCGACGTGGTGCGGGATGTGCTGGCCGAGACCAGTCACTCCGAGTTCGTGATCGAGGAGGTGCGCAGTGCGGTCGAGGCGAATCGCTCCGAGCGTGACCGCCTCACGCTGTGGGGACGGCGTCTGCTCGGCGAGGCCATCACCCAGGCGCAGTACGTGATGGCGCAGCGGGACGAGCTGACCGAACTGGTGCTCATCGCGACCGGGGATCTCAACGGCATCGCCACCCTCTTCGAGCGCATGCAGGACAGTCACGCCGAGCGCATGCGCGTGCTCGGACTGGGCTGACTCCCTGTCCGGGGTTTCGCTGAAAGCGCACCCGCACCCTGCCGGGTACGCCGCTCCCTGCACTAGCCTGATTCGAGACAGCACAGGACTCTAGGTTCGGAGGTTGGCCGTGGAGGTCAAGATCGGTATTTCGGATAGCCCGCGTGAGCTGGTCATCAACAGCTCGCAGACCCCGGCCGAGGTCGAGGCGCTGGTTACCGGTGCGCTGCAGGGCGACGCCGGCGTGGTCGCGCTGACCGACGAGAAGGGCCGCAAGTACCTCATCCAGGCCGCCAAGGTCGCCTACGTCGAGATCGGCACCCCGACCTCGGGCCGCGTCGGTTTCGCCGCCGTCTGATCGACGAACCGAAAAGCACTGCCCCGCCGAATGATTCGGCGGGGCAGTGCTCGTAAGTACCGGGAAATTCAGTCGATGGGGTGCAGCGGCACGTGCGACAGCCCGCCCCAGCAGAGCATGACCGTGGTGTCCACGGCGTCTTCCTTGGGGATCGGCCGGTCGGCTTCCAGCCAGTAGCGGGCGCTGAGCTGGCTCGCGCCCACCAGGCCCACGGCCAGGACGCGCGCCCGGTAGGGGTCGAAACCGGAGTCGTGGGAGACCAGGTCGAAGACCGCGTCCACGCACGCCTCGGTGGCCTGCTCGACGCGGCGCTGCACCTGCGGCTCATTGGTCAGATCGGATTCGAAAACCAGCCGGAAACCCTGGGTTTCGTGATCGACGAAGTCGAAATAGGCCTGTACGGCGGCCCGTACGCGCTGCTTGTTGTCGGTGGTGGAGCGCAGCGCCTGGCGCACGCTCGACACCAGGGCGTCGACATAGTTCTGCAGCACGGCCAGATACAGCTCGAGCTTGCTCGTGAAGTGCTGGTACAGCACGGGTTTGCTGACGCCCGCGCACTGTGAGATCTCGTCCATGCCGGAGGCGTGGTAGCCGCGTAGCACGAAAACCTCACCTGCCGCTGCGAGTAGCTGAGCGCGGCGCGCCTCGCGGGGCATACGGGTGCCGCGCTTGCTCGGCGCCATGGCCTCGGATGACGTGCGGTGTGCGGTCATCCGGTCCACGAGGTCAGTCATTTTCCGAATCTCCCAGTCGATCAGTTCGGCGACACAGCCCGGTCGGAGGATGTCACCGGGGGTATCCCCCGAACGATACTCGCTCGATGGCCTGATGCCGATCCAGGTTCTGAATTTCGATGTGTGTAATCGGCGTACTCGGAGTCGATGTTTCGAACGGGATCGCCGAGTTGATTATGCGAGGCCGGTCACAAGAGTGGAAGTGGTGTCCCGGTATGTGAGTTACATCCCGATTGCGTGAGATATCTCGCAGCAATAGGGGCCCCGACCCCGCCCCCGAGTGCCGCCCGCCGCACTGTGAGAACCTGATGGGCGTGACCGACCATGGGGGCAGTAACTCCGGCGGGCGCGACGCGAGCCGCCCGATGGGGGCGGTCGCGCCCCGGGGAGCCGGCGCGAAGCGACGGGGAAGACCCAGCGGGCCGATCTACGACCCGCTCGGTCTGTACACCGAGAACACTCCGTCGCAGACCGGCCCGGCGGGCCCGCCCGCCCTTTCCGATGACCGGTTGCCGCAGCCCTACGAGCCGCTGCGGGCGCGCTGGGATCCGACCGCGCCGCCGGAGGACGCCCGGTCCCGGCAGCGGCCGGAGCGGGAGACCAAGAAGCAGAGCGCGCTGGGGCGATTCGTCTCCACCTACGGCTGGCGCGCCTACGCGCTACCGGTGCTGCTGGTGGTGACCGTGCTGGTGGCGGTGGACGCGCTGCGCGGCGGGGCCGACAGCGTAGCGGGGGTGCCGGGGTTCGGGGTGCTGAGCCAGCACACCGACAAGACGGGCATCTACGGTGCGCCGCCCAAGGGGGACGGCAAGTTCGCGGCCGATCTGCCCACCGGCACGGTGCCCGGCGGCGGGCCCTTCACCGAGGCCGGGGCCGGGCACCTGGCATGTGGTGCGGGGGAGTACCGCGCAGGCCGGGACCGGTTCGGATCACGTCTTCCGCTACACCGTCGAGATCGAGGACGGGGTCGATACGGCCGGCATCGGCGGGGACGAATCGGTGGCCAAGATGATCGACGCCACGCTGTCGAATCCCAAGAGCTGGACCCATGATTCGCGATTCGGATTCCAGCGCATCGATGCCGGCGACCCGGATTTCCGGATCTCGCTGACTTCGCGCCAGACCACCCGGACCGCGTGCGGGTTCGAGATTCCCATCGACTCCTCCTGTTACAACGCGGATCTGGGGCGCGTGGTGGTGTCGGAGGCGCGCTGGGTGCGCGGGGCGCTGGCCTACGAGGGCGATGTGGGTTCGTATCGGCAGTACCAGATCAATCACGAGGTCGGGCATGCCATCGGCTATCACGAGCATCAGCCGTGCGATACCGACGGCGGGCTGGCGCCGATCATGATGCAGCAGACCTTCGGGACCCGGAACGACGACATCGCGAAGCTGGATCCGACCGGCGTGGTGCCGATGGACGGCAAGAAGTGCCGCTTCAACCCCTGGCCGTATCCGCGCGGATAGGTTCGCGGTCGACCCCCTGTCCGGGGTTTCCGGGGCTTGCCCCTGAGACCGGGAGTCTCCGCTGCTGCCCTACCCTTGGGAAGAACGCTAGGGATCGCGGTGTTGCAGCTATGGCCGCGAGTTATCGGCGAATTCGATTGAGGAGTTCCCAGACGTGTCATCGCATGCCCCCCTGCCGCCGCTGGTCGAACCGGCCGCGGAGCTGACCCGGGACGAGGTCGCCCGCTACAGCCGCCACCTGATCATCCCGGATCTCGGGGTGACGGGTCAGAAGCGTTTGAAGAACGCCCGCGTGCTGGTGATCGGCGCCGGTGGTCTCGGTTCCCCCGCGCTGCTGTACCTGGCCGCCGCCGGTGTCGGCACGCTCGGCATCGTCGAGTTCGACGAGGTCGACGCCTCGAACCTGCAGCGCCAGATCATTCACGGCGAATCCGATATCGGCCGGTCCAAGGCCGACAGCGCCCGCGACTCGATTCTGGAGATCAATTCCGGAATCAAGGTGGAGCTGCACAAGATTCGCCTCGAACCCGACAATGCGGTCGAACTCTTCCGTCAATACGACTTGATCGTCGACGGCACCGACAACTTCGCCACCCGCTACCTGGTCAACGACGCCGCCGTGCTCGCGGGCAAGCCGTACGTGTGGGGCTCCATCTACCGCTTCGAGGGCCAGGTCTCGGTCTTCTGGGAAGACGCCCCCGACGGGCGCGGCATCAACTACCGCGACCTGTACCCCGAGGCCCCGCCGCCGGGCATGGTCCCCTCCTGCGCCGAAGGCGGCGTGCTGGGCGTGCTGTGCGCCTCCATCGGCTCGATCATGGTGACCGAGGCGATCAAGCTGATCACCGGCATCGGCGAGACGCTGCTGGGCCGGCTCATGGTCTACGACGCACTGGACATGAACTACCGCACCATCAAGCTGCGCCGCGATCCGGAGCGTCAGCCCATCACGGGGCTCATCGACTACGACGCGTTCTGCGGTGTGGTGTCCGAGGAGGGCCAGGCGGCCGCGATCGGCTCCACCCTGACCGCCCGCGAACTCAACGAGATGGTCGAGGCCGGTAAGGATCTCGCCATCATCGATGTGCGCGAACCGGTCGAATGGGAGATCGTCAAGATCGAGGGCGCGACCCTGATCCCCAAGGACCGCATCCTGTCCGGCGAGGTGCTTTCCGAACTGCCGCAGAACAAGCCGATCGTGCTGTACTGCAAGACCGGCATCCGTTCCGCCGAA
This sequence comes from Nocardia yamanashiensis, assembly GCF_021183565.1. Lineage (NCBI taxonomy): Bacteria > Bacillati > Actinomycetota > Actinomycetes > Mycobacteriales > Nocardiaceae > Nocardia > Nocardia yamanashiensis. The sequence goes on along the minus strand of NZ_CP089226.1, from coordinate 4,292,357 downwards.
GCCCTCGCGGCACTGAAGAACGCGGGCTTCTCCGACGCCACCCACCTGCAAGGCGGAATCGTGGCCTGGGCCAACCAGGTCGACCCGAGCCTGCCGGTCTACTGACCGGACCGCCCGGCGCGGCATCCTTTTCGGAAAAGGTCCCAGCGGTAGGTTTCGGTGCGTGACCCTTACTGCTGTGGAACCTCCCGAGCACGTGCGTGCGACCTTCGGGTTGCGCGAGGTCGCGCCGGTTCCGCTGGGGAACTGGGACGGCGGCTGGAAATGCGGGGATGTCGTATTGAGCCCCGTGACCGATCACGCCCGGGCGGCGTGGTCGGCCAAGGTGCGCGAGACGCTGCGCGTGGACGGTATTCGCCTCGCGCGGCCGGTGCGAGCGACCGACGGTAGATACGTCGTATCCGGTTGGCGCGCGGACACTTACCTCGAGGGCGTGCCGGAACCCCGGCACGACGAGGTGGTGTCGGTGTCGCTGCGGTTGCATCAGGTGACGGCCGGGCTGGAGCGTCCACGCTTCCTGATGCAGCAGCCGGTGGCGCCGTGGGTGGATGTGGATGTGTTCGTCGCGGCCGATCGCGCGGCCTGGGAGGCGGTGCCGCTGCGCAGCCTGAAGGTCGGCGGCATGCTGCCGTCCACCTCGCCGGACGGCGATCGCAGCCTGACCTTGATCACCCAGTTGTCCACCCTGCGTAAGCCGGTGACCTCGCCCGCGCAGCTGGTGCACGGCGATCTCTTCGGAACCGTCCTGTTCTCGGGCAATTTCGCGCCGGGCCTCACCGACATCACCCCGTACTGGCGGCCGGTGCCGTGGGCCGCGGCCGTCATCGTGGTCGATGCCCTGTCCTGGGGCGGGGCCGACGACGGGCTCCTCGAACGCTGGGGATCCCTGCCCGAATGGCCGCAAATGCTGGTGCGCGCGGTCATGTTCCGGCTCGCGGTCCATGCCCTGCATCCGCGCTCGACCCCCGAAGCCTTCCCCGGGCTCCAGCGCACCACGGACATGATCCGCTTGATGCTGTAGGACAACTCTCGTGACTCTCAGGGGTAAACCCCTGAACCCCGGCGTGGCCGCCACCCTCGCGGGTAACTCCGGGTCTTCGGCGCGGTCAGCCATCCACCCCCGAAAACGACTGTCGCGCCGAGCTTTTGCTCGGCGCGACAGCCTTTCGAAGGGGCACAGGGGTTTCGGAGGAACCCCCGGGCCCGGGGCGGTGGGACTCTAGACGTTCGCGTGCGCGAGGGAGGGAGCACGCCCGATCGCGAACGAGGAACGCAGGTAGAACCACCAGGTGAGGCCCGCCATGGCGAGATACGTTGCGGCATAAGCCCAGAACGCCGGGTTCATGCTGTGGTAGTGCACATTGGACAGGCGCAGCGCCTGCTGCACCACCCAGCCGCCGGAGGCGCCGACCGCGCCGATGACGCCGATGGCCGCACCGGCCTGCCGCTTGGCCGACGCCGCCGCCTCGCTCAGGTCCTGTCCGTGCTCGGCGGCGTAGCGCTTGGCCTCCGCGCCGAAGATGGACGGGATCATCCGGTAGGTGGAGCCGTTGCCGATACCGGTGAGGACGAACAGCAGCAGGAAGGCCGCGAGGTAGAGCGGGAAGCTCTTGGCCGCCAGCCCGGCCATGATCAGCAGGGTCGCGACCGACATGCCGCCGAAGACGTAGACGGTGATCTTGGCGCCGGTCAGCCTGTCCGAGATCCAGCCGCCGAAGGGCCGGCTCATGGAGCCCACCAGCGCGCCGAGGAAGGCCAGGTTGCCGATGGTGCTCATCCAGCCGATCTTGGCGAGCTCCGGGAAGTTGGCCTTGAGCAGCGTCGGGAAGGCGAAGGAGAAGCCGATGAAGGAACCGAAGGTGCCGATGTAGAGCACCGACATCACCCAGGTGTGGCGGTTGGTCAGCGCCAGCTTGTAGGACTTGCCGTCGGCCTTGGCGCCCTCGATGGAGTCCATGAAGCGCAGCGCGCCGAACATGGCGACGAGGATGAACGGGATCCAGACCAGCACCGCGAGGGTGATGCCGAAGCGGTAGCCGGCCGCATCCTTGGCCATGATGTGGGTGCCGAGGGTGATGATCAACGGCACCACCAGCTGGGTCTGCGCCACGCCGAGATTGCCGCCGGCCGCGTTGATGCCCAGGGCCGCACCCTTCTTCCCCTCGGGGAAGAAGAAGTTGATATTGGCCATCGACGAGGAGAAGTTACCGCCGCCGACGCCCGCGAGACCGGCCAGCAGCACGAATACCCACATGGGCGTGCCGGGCTGGTTGATGAAGTACACGATGCCGAGCGTGGGCGCCAGCAGCATGCCGGCGCTGAATACGGTGAACGCGCGCCCGCCGAACTTGGGAATGGCGAAGGTATAGGGAATGCGCAGGGCCGCACCGACCAGGGTCGGGGTGGAGGTGAGGATCAGGGCATTGCTGACCGCGGTCGGATTGCCTTTGCCGAGGCCCGCGAGAAAATCGAATCCGGCCGCGCCCATGGCGGTGACAATGCTGCCCCAGATAACCCAGACGCTGAATCCGAGATTCTCGGCGAATACCGAGAAGATCAGATTCTTGCGGGCTGTTTGTTTACCCCCGTTTTCCCAGAATTCAGCATCGTCGGGTTCCCAGGTCTGGAGCCAGCGGCCCCGTTTCTGGTAGGTGAAGCTGCTTATTTCCGGCGCGGCCGTTGTTGCCATGAGCGCGTTCCTCTCGAGATGGCGACCGCCCCTCATCGTGAGCACCGGAACCTGAATGGTGGTCCGGATGTGTCCCTGCGGTCGCGATCTACCGTACGAAGGCACGGTTACGGCGGCGTCGCTTTCAGTGACGGCCGAACTAATTCCAGCTCACGTCTCGGGGTTGCGCGCGGTGACCTCTCGGTTACCTGGACTTCTTATCGAGTGTCCGGGTATTCGGCAATTAGTGAACCAAGGAAACAATTCGCGGCGCGCGCCGCGCGTTCGGCGTCGCCGTCCACGACCGCCCGCACCAGTTCGGTGTGCTCGGCGTGGTAGGCCTCGCCCTCTTTCTCACTGCGGGAACGGATCCCGGCCTCGATGACCGGCAGCAGCGAGTCGTAGAACTCGAGGTACACCGCATTGTGACTGGCCACCACGATAGCGCGGTGCAACTGCACATCCGCGTCGATGGCGGCCTCGAAGTCGGTGTCCCAGCACTGCCGGCGTTCCTCGAGCAGCCGTTCCAGTTCCGCCACATCGGCATCGTCGCGGCGTTGCGCGGCGAGCGAGGCGGCGGTGGTGTCGAGTGCGCGCCGCAGCTCGAGGATGTCGCGCTGCTCGGCGTCGGCGAAGTACTCGGTGAGCGTCCCGCCGAGGGTGGAGGTGGAGATGACGTAGGTCCCGGAGCCCTGTCTGCGCTCCACCATGCCCGCGTGCACGAGCGCCTGCACGGCCTCGCGGACGGTATTGCGGCCGGTGCCGGTGAGCTCGGTGAGTTCCGGCTCGGTGGGGATGCGGGAACCGACGGGCCAACGGCCGGAACGGATTTCGGCACGAAGCTGCTCTGTCACCTGGGCGATGAGGCTCGTGCGCCGGACTGGTTGCACGTCTGACAGCGTACCGTGCCTCACATTCGTTGCATCACATCATCGGGTCATCCTATGATTTGTCGGTGACTGCGACCTTCCCCGAGACCACCGCCACCGGGCGGAATCTGCCCTTCGACCAACGCCACCCGGCCGAAGCGCATCGCAAGGTCACCAAGCGAGGTCTGGTCGAAGGTCGCCTGCTGGTGCTGGCCGCCATCCTGATGTCCGCGCTCACCCTGCGCATCGCCGTCACCGCGTTCACCCCGCTCGCCGCCCGGATCGGCGACGACATCGGTTACTCCACCGCCGTCATCGGCATCTTCGGCATGCTGCCCACCGCCATGTTCGCGGTCGCCGGCCTGCTGACCCCCATCCTGACCCGCCGCTTCGGGCTGGAGAAGACCGCGCTCATCGCCATGGGCATGACCGCCGCCGGTTCCGCCATCCGCGCGCTGGTGCCCGAGACCTGGGAGCTGCTGGCCTTCTCCGCGCTCGCGCTGACCGGCATGGGCATCGGCAATGTGGTGATCCCGCCGCTGGTCAAGCGCTACTTCTCGGATCGGCTGGCGCTGCTGTCGGCCGTCTATATCGTCATGGTGCAGCTGGGCACGGTGATCCCGGCGCTGATCACGGTCCCGGTCGCGGACGCGCACGGCTGGCGGTTGTCGCTGGGCATGTGGGCCGCGCTCGCCGTGCTGGCCGCGCTGCCGTGGATCGGCGTGCTGCGGGTCCGGCGCGCGGCCGCTCGCGAGGACAGCACCGAAATGCCCGCCGGCGCAGGCGAATCCACCGGCAAGGTGTGGAAGTCGCCGCTGGCCTGGGGGATGGCGTTCATGTTCGGCATGACCTCGCTGACCACCTACTCCATGTTCACCTGGATGCCCGCCATCTTCACCGATGCCGGGGCCGATGCCTCCTTCGGCGGCAGCATGGTCGGCATCTTCGCCCTCATCGGCCTGGTGGCGGCGCTGTCCGCGCCGATCGTGGTGGGGCGCATGGCCAATCCGTTCCCGGTGGTGATCGGGTGCGCGGTGTTCTTCTTCATCGGGTTCGCGGGCCTGCTCATCGCGCCGATGGCCGCGCCGCTGGTGTGGGTGCTGGCGCTGGGCCTGGGTCCGTCGACCTTCCCGATGGCGCTCACCTTGATCAACCTGCGCACCCGCACCGCCGCCGGTTCGGCCGCGCTGTCGGGCTTCACGCAGGGCGTCGGCTACGCCGTGGCGTGCATCGGCCCGGTGCTGTTCGGGGCGTTGCATTCGATGACCGGTGGCTGGGTGCTGCCTTTCGCGTTCCTGACTCTCGCGGTCTTCGTGTTGATCGGCGGCGCGTGGCTGGCGTGCAAGCCGCGCATGCTCGAGGACACCTGGAACTGACCCCTGACGCTGAAACCCGCACCCCGCCGCATCAGTGGCGGGGTGCGGGTTTTTCTTCACCGCTCGGGTTGCGGACGGGTGAGGTATCGCCCATGCTGTGTGGCAACGCTCTCACCTCACGCTCGGCATTTCGCGTTTTCGGCTCTTTTTGATCGACGGAAACCGTTGTGTCACATGCTCGAAACATAGCGAAAGTTCTCACGGGGTTTGCCCGGTACGGGTGAGCAACCGTTGATTTGACGGTCATTTCGCGCAGCATTCGCGCAATACCCGTTCCCTACCTTGGGGCCTATCCAGATTTCAGGAGGGCCCTTGTTCACGACGCTCAAGCGCAAGCACGACATCGAGCACTGGGATGCCGAAGATGTCGAGGCTTGGGAAGCCGGTGGTAAAGACATCGCGCGCCGCAATCTGATCTGGTCGGTCTTCGCCGAGCACATCGGGTTCTCGGTGTGGTCGATCTGGTCGGTCATGGTGCTGTTCATGCCCGCCGATCAGTTCGGGATCGATCCGGCGGGCAAGTTCTTCCTGGGCGCGGTGCCGACCCTGGTCGGCGGTTTCATGCGGATTCCCTACACCGTCGCGACCGCGAGATTCGGCGGGCGGAACTGGACCATCTTCAGTGCGCTGGCCCTGCTGGCGCCGGTGCTGCTCGCCCTGTACTTCATCAATCAGCCCGGCACCTCGTTCACCACTTTCCTGGTGATCGCGGCCTTCGCCGGCCTGGGCGGCGGCAACTTCTCCTCGTCGATGTCGAACATCAACGTCTTCTACCCGCAGCGGCTCAAGGGCTGGGCGCTGGGCCTGAACGCGGGCGGCGGCAATATCGGCGTCCCGGTCATCCAGCTGATCGGCCTCGGCGTGATCGCGACCCTGGGCGCCGCCTACGGCAATGCCTCGGTGGTGTGCCTGATCTACCTGGCGCTGATCGTGGTGGCGGCGCTCGGCGCGGCGCTGTACATGGACAACGTCAAGAACCAGAAGGCCGACCTGTCCTACATGGTCAAGGCGCTGAAGGTGCCGCAGTCCTGGGCCATCGCCTTCCTGTACATCGGCACGTTCGGTTCCTTCATCGGCTACAGCTTCGCCTTCGGCCAGGTGCTGCAGATCAGCTTCAAGGCCGGTGGCGCCACCGCCGCCGCGGCCGCCCTGCACGCCGCGCAGATCGCCTGGGTGGGTCCGCTGCTGGGTTCGCTGGTCCGCCCCTACGGCGGCAAGTGGGCCGATCGCATCGGCGGCAGCAAGGTCACGCTGTACACCTTCCTGGCCATGACCGCGGCCTCGATCGTGGTGGTCGGCGCTTCCACCCTGGGCGACCGGACCGGGCGTCCGACCGGCGCCGTGCTGGTCGCGCTGATCATCGGGTTCACCGCGCTGTTCGTCATCTCGGGTATCGGCAACGGCGCGGTCACCAAGATCATCCCGTCCGTGTTCGCGGCGAAATCCCGTGGCCTGGACGGTGATTCGGCCACCCGCGCGGCCTGGGCTCAGAACACCTCCGGCGCGCTCATCGGTTTCGTCGGCGCCATCGGCGCGCTGGGCGGCGTCGGCATCAACCTGATGCTGCGCTCCTCCTACGCCTCCACCAAGTCGGCCACCACCGCCTTCTGGGTCTTCCTGGCCTTCTACGTGGTCTGCGCGGTGGTCTGCTGGGCGGTCTTCCTGCGCCGCCCGAGCCCGCGCGCCACCGACTCCGATGTCGTCGTCGAGGCCGAGGCCCTGGTGATCGCGGCCGAAGCATCCACCGAATCCACGTCCAGCTCGTCGGCTCGCGCCTGACTCGCCCAGCCTCGAAAGGGACTGTCATGACTCACAGCATCGAACGCAAGACCGCGATCGTCGTCGGCCACGGCATGGTCGGGCACCGCTTCGTGGAGGCGCTGCGCTCCCGGGACGAGGCGAACGCCTGGCAGGTCATCGTGCTCAGCGAGGAGAAGCTGGCCGCCTACGACCGCGTCGGGCTCTCGTCCTACGTCGGCGCCTGGGAGGCCGCGGCGCTCGCGCTGCCCGGCAACGACTACCAGGGCGACGACCTGGTCGAGGTGCGGCTCGGCGTGAAGGCCGACAGCATCGACAAGGCGGCCCGCAAGGTCACCACCTCCACCGGCGACGTGATCGGTTACGACGCACTGGTTCTGGCCACCGGCTCCTACGCCTGGGTGCCGCCGGTGCCGGGCCACGACGCCGAAGGCTGCTTCGTCTACCGCACCCTGGAAGACCTGGACGGCATTCGCGCGGCGGCCGAGGCGGCCGGACCGGGCGCGGTCGGCCTGGTGGTCGGCGGTGGTCTGCTCGGCCTGGAAGCGGCCAACGCGCTGCGCCTGCTGGGCATGACCCCGCACGTGGTCGAGTTCAACAACTGGCTGATGCCCGCCCAGGTCGACGAGGGCGGCGGCGCGATCCTGCAGAGCCTGGTCGGCGATCTCGGGCTGCAGGTGCACACCGGGGTGGGCACCTCCGCCATCGAGGCCGATGCCGAGGCCGGTATCGCCGAGCGGCTGAAAGTGACCTTCTCCGACGAGACCGAATTGCGGGCCGCCCTGGTCGTTTTCGCGGCCGGCGTGCGGCCGCGCGACGAGATCGCCAAGGCCGCCGGCCTGGACGTCGGCCCGCGCGGCGGCGTCATCACCGACCTGGGCCTGCGCACCTCGGACCCGAACATCTACGCGATCGGCGAGGTCGCCGCGGTCGAAGGCGTCTGCTACGGCCTGGTGGCCCCGGGTTACAGCACCGCCGAAGTGGTGGCGGACCGGCTGCTCGGCGGCGCGGGCGAGTTCCCGGGCGCCGACATGTCCACCAAGCTGAAGCTGCTCGGCGTGGACGTGGCCAGCTTCGGTGACGCGCACGGCCGTACCGAGGGCGCGCTGTCGGTGGTGCTGCACGACGCCGCCAAGGGCACCTACGCCAAGCTCGTGGTCTCCGACGACGCCAAGACGCTGCTCGGCGGCATCCTGGTCGGCGACGCCTCGCAGTACTCGGCGCTGCGCCCGCTGGTCGGCCGCCCGCTGCCCGCCGACCCGGCCGCGCTGATCTCCCCGGCCGGCGCCGAACTCGGCGCGGACGCGCTGCCCGACGACGCCCAGATCTGCTCCTGCAACAACGTCTCCAAGGGCTCCATCTGCGGGGCCATCGCGGACGGGGCCTGCGACGTGCCGGCCATCAAGAGCTGCACCAATGCCGGAACCTCTTGCGGCGGTTGCGTTCCCATGCTCAAGAAGCTGCTGGAGCAGTCGGGCGTGGCGGTCTCCAAGTCGCTCTGCGAGCACTTCGCGCAGTCGCGCGCCGAGTTGTTCCACATCGTGCAGTCGACCGGCATCCGCAAGTTCTCGGAGCTGATCGCCAAGTACGGCAAGGGATCCGGCTGCGATATCTGCAAGCCGACCGTCGCCTCCATCCTGGCCTCCACCTCCAGCGATCACATTCTCGAGGGCGAGCAGGCGTCGCTGCAGGACACCAACGACCACTTCCTGGCCAACCTGCAGAAGAACGGCACCTACTCGGTGGTGCCGCGCATGCCGGGCGGCGAGGTGACCGCCGAGCAGCTCATCACCATCGGCGAGGTGGCCAAGGAATTCGGCCTGTACGTGAAGGTCACTGGCGGTCAGCGCATCGACCTGTTCGGCGCGCGCGTGGAACAGCTGCCGCTGATCTGGAAGCGCCTGGTCGACGTGGGCATGGAATCCGGGCACGCGTACGGCAAATCGCTGCGCACCGTGAAGTCCTGCGTCGGCTCCACCTGGTGCCGGTACGGGCAGCAGGACTCGGTCGGCATGGCCGTGCTGCTCGAAAAGCGTTACCGCGGTCTGCGTTCCCCGCACAAGCTGAAGCTGGCCGTCTCGGGTTGCGCCCGGGAATGCGCCGAGGCGCGCGGCAAGGACGTCGGCGTCATCGCCACCGAGCACGGCTGGAACCTGTACGTGGGCGGCAACGGCGGTCTGACCCCGAAGCACGCGGTGCTGCTGGCCGGTGATCTGGACGACGAGACGCTGATCAAGTACATCGACCGCTACCTGATGTTCTACATCCGCACCGCCGACCGGCTGCAGCGCACCGCGCCGTGGCAGGAGGCCCTCGAAGGCGGCTTGGACTACCTCAAGGCCGTGGTCTGCGAGGACAGCCTGGGCATCGCCGACGAGCTGGAGGCGGCCATGGCCAAGCACGTCGACGGGTACAAGGACGAATGGGCCGCCGTGCTCGAGGACGAGGGCAAGCTGTCGCGCTTCGTGTCCTTCGTGAACGCCCCCGAGGCAGCGGACCCGACCATCTCGTTCGACGACAGCGGCGAGCGCAAGGTGCCGGTACTGCTCGGAATTCCGGACATTCCGGTCGGTGTGGCGGAATCGGCGGCCGCCGCCACTCAGGGGAAATGACCGCTTAACCGCCTGGAAACAGGACGTCGGTACCAATAGTTAAGGCGTTCGGAGGAGAGTTACCGATGACCGTGATCGACACACCCAGCACTGCCACCGCAACCGCTGCCGGTTGGACCCAGGCCTGCAAGCTGGATTACCTGATTCCCGGCCGCGGCGTGGCGGTGTTGCTCAAAGGTGGCCGGCAGGCCGCCCTGTTCCTGACCCCCGACGGCACCCTGTACGCGATCGGCAATATCGACCCCTTCGGCCGGGCGGCGGTCATGTCGCGCGGTCTGGTCGGTGATCGCTCGGGCCTTCCGGTGGTGGCGTCGCCGCTGCTCAAGCAGGCCTTCTCGCTGATCGACGGGCGGTGCCTGGACGACGATTCGGTCGCCGTGCCGGTGTTCGCGGTGCGCGTGGTGGACGGTGTGGTCGGCGTGTCCAACGAGCCCGTGGCGCTGGACGGTGGAGCATGACGGAACTCGACTCGGGCAACCCACTGGCCGGCTTCACCGTCGGCATCACCGCCGCCCGCCGCGCCGACGAACTCGGCACGCTGCTCACCCGGCGCGGCGCGCACATCGTGACCGCGCCGGCCATCCGGATCATTCCGCTGGCCGACGACGACGAGCTGGAGCGGGTGACGCGCCAGCTGGTGGCGGAGCCCGCGCAGATCACCGTGGCCACCACCGGAATCGGCTTCCGCGGCTGGATGGAGGCCGCCGAGGGCTGGGGGCTGGCCGAGGACCTGCGGGCCACGCTCGGCGAGAACCGCATGCTGGCGCGCGGCCCGAAGGCCAAGGGCGCCATCCGCGCCGCCGAACTGCGCGAGGAATGGTCGCCCGCCTCCGAATCGTCCGCCGAAGTCCTGGATCACCTGCTGGCGCAGGGTGTCGAGGGCGTGCGGATCGCCGTGCAGCTGCACGGGGCCACCACCGAATGGGAGCCCGTCCCGGACTTCTGTGAGGTATTGCGTTGTGCCGGTGCGGATGTCGTGCCGGTTCCGGTCTACCGCTGGGTGCCGCCCGCGGACCGCACCCCGATGGACCGCCTGATCGAGGGCATCGTCACCGCCGGGCTGGACTGCGTGACCTTCACCAGCGCGCCCGCCGTCGCCTCACTTCTCATGCGCGCCAAGGAAACCGGCCTGCTGGATGCCGTGCTGCACGCCCTGCGCACCCGCGTGCTGCCCGCCTGCGTCGGCCCGATCACCGCCGCCCCGCTGGAAGAACTCGGCGTCCCCTGCTCCATGCCCGGCCGCGCCCGCCTGGGCGCGCTGGCCCGCCACGTCGCCGAGGAACTGCCCCGGCGCGCCAATCGAATCCAGGCCGCCGGTCACGTCCTCAGCGTGCGCGGCGGCTGCGTCGTCGTGGACGGGGAGGTGCGCCAGCTCGCGCCCGCCCCCATGGCTCTGATGCGCTCCCTGGCGCGCCAGCCCGGCCGCGTCGTCTCCCGCGAGGACCTGCTGTCCGCCCTGCCCGGCGGCGGTGACGACACCCACGCGGTCGAAACCGCCATCGCCCGCCTGCGCGCCGGCCTCGGCACCCCCAAGGCCATCCAGACCGTCGTCAAACGCGGCTACCGCCTGGCCCTGGATCCCGCCGAATGCGCCGATGACATCCGCCCCGCCTTCCCGAACCCGGCCGCACCCCATCCGGCCGGGTCGCACACTCCCGCCCCGAATCTCAACGGCCGCAATCCCTTCCCGGCCCGCGGCGCCGGTTCGGGCAATCGCCCCGACTACTCCCGGCCGCAACCCGTGCAGCGCCCCGAACGTCCGCTGAACGGCATGGCCCGCCCGGCTCCCGCCACCGCCGCGCCCGTCCGCCGCCCCTCCTCGGAGGGCCTGCCGGGCCGGTCGGCGAACACCGGCCTGCCCGCCACCCCGGAACTCGCCCCGCGCACGGGACCGATTCCGGCCCAGCCTTTCCCGCGCCCCGCGCCCCGAACGGGGACGTGGTGAGCGCCCCCGCCCTGGTGCTGGTCGCGCACGGGACCAGGAGCGCCAAGGGCGTGCAGATGATCGCCGCGCTGGCGGAGGCCGTGGCTCGGGAGCTGGGTGCGCCGGTTCCCGCGTTCGGTCCCGGCGCGGAATTCCCCGAGACAGGTGCCGGTGCGGCGTTCGGGGCCGCATCGACACCGTTGCGTGACAACGGGATCGAGGGCCCGCGCGTGCGCACCGCGTTCGTGGACGTACTGGGGCCCTCGCCCGCCGAGGTGCTGCGGGATCTGGGAGACGTTCCGGCCGTACTGGTTCCGGCTTTCCTGGCCTCCGGCTACCACGTGTATCAGGACGTGCCCCGTGAGGTGGCCGCGAGTGCCCACGAGGCGGTCGCGGTCACCCGGGCGATGGGTCCGGACCCGGCCCTGGCCGCCGTCATGCGGATGCGCCTGCGCGCCGCGGGCTGGCGTCCGGGCGATGCCGTCGTCTTCGCGGCGGCCGGTTCCTCGGACGCCCGCGCCCGCCACGACGTCCGCCGCGCCGCGGGCCTGCTCGCCGAACAGATCGGCGCCCCGGTCCGGGTCGCCTACATCGCCACCGGTGAACCCCGAGTCCCCGAAGTGGTGGCCGATCTCCGCGCCGCCGGCGCGCAACGCGTCTTCGTGGCTTCATACCTGCTGGCGCACGGCCTCTTCCACGCACGCCTGCACACCGCCGGCGCGGACGGGGTGGCCGACCCGATCGGCGTCCACCCGGCCGTGGTCCGGCTCCTCGCCGACCGCTACCATGCCGCGGCCGGCACCCTGGCCACAGCGCGGGTGGCCTGACGCGCCCGCGAATTCCGCTCTCCCAGTGGCCCGCCCGACAAGGGCGGGCCACTGTCATGTGCACCGGTGTCTCGGGTGGGTGGTGCAGACCGTCCTGTCTCGTGTCCGCCCCGGGATACGCAAGTTTGCTGGCAGGTCGCTATGCCTCTGCGGCGCACCCGGATTCGAGCCCCGGGCCCAAGATGAAACGAATCGCCGCAAACTTCGATGACTTGGCCGTCGCGCGAATACGTGCGACTCTCGGAAGAGACATTTCCATATTGATCGGGAGGATCCCATCTTGAAGAAATTCGCTGTCACCGCGGGCCTGTTCGCGGCCGTCGCCGCCGGTACCTTCGGCACGGCTTCGGCCGAGGACGGCATCATCGGAGCCGACCCGGCGAACGCTTGCGCGTTCTACGGGCTGACCCCCGAGCAGTGCACCGAGGTCATGACCCACCCGGGCGTCGGCGCCTCCTTCCAGGGGCAGGCGTGGACCGGTTACACCGGGGTCATTCGCTGAAACGTGTGAATTTCACAATTCGATGCGGGCCGGTGCCGTCGGGCGCCGGCCTGTTTCGTTGCCCGTGATCTCCATCACGATTACTAGCGATTTGCTATCGCAATGCAACGTTCCGGCTCTGGATCATATGCCATTCACGGCCCGATCAAGGTCCGATATCGGTGAGCCGAATCGTGTTCCCGCTGGCCGGAACCGGCGCGCGGCCGCCGCGCGCCGAAGCGGCAGGATTTGCCCATGTCCGCCGAACATCCCGCGCGACGAGCCGGATTCGCCTCGCAGGCCGCCGTCCGCGCCAAACGCAAAGCCGACTGGCTGGCGCTTTTCGCCCCGGATGCCCGGGTCGAGGATCCCATCGGCAAGTCCCCGTACGATCCGGTGGGCGAAGGTCATTCGGGCCGGGAGGCCATCGCGGCATTCTGGGATCGGGCCATCGCGCCCAGTGATATCGAATTCCGCTGGACCGATTCCTTCGCCTGCGGCAGCGAAGTCGCATTCGTCGGCACCATTGTCAGCGCCCAGCCCGGCCGCGTGGTCGAGGTCGATCTGGTCGCCACCTATCGGGTGAACGAGCAGGGCGAGGTGACCGCATTGCGCGCGTTCTGGGAACTGGAACGCGCCCGCGTGAGCGCACCGTAGATTCGAAAGCCCGCACTCCGCATCCCCTTTCAGCATTCCGGAGAATGTGAAAGGGGATGTTTTAGTTTTATGTGGAGCCGGGGGTTTGCAGGGCCGGGAACCAGATGTCGGTCAGCACCGCCGCCGCCTCGTCCGCGGACACGTCGATCGTCCCCTGCATGGCCCAGCGCGTGAAGAACCGCTCCAGCTGCGCCACCAGCAATTCGATCCGCAGCCGCGCCTCCTGCTGCCGCTCGGCCGGCCAGCGCGACAGGTACGAGGTCATCACATTCGGCAGCGAGGTGATGCCTTCCCGTGCCACCTCCCGGAATTCGGGTTCGAGGGTGGTCGCCTCGTCCCAGGCCGGCAGTAGATCCTTGTACTCCTGGAACCACTCGATGGCCCGCTTCATCCAGTCCGCGAACTCCGCGCGCGATCCGGTGTCGAGCACATGGTCCAGATCCTCGTAGAAGTGCTGGACGCTGGGCAGCGTCCCCTCGGCGGCGATGGCGCGCAGCACATCCGGCTTCCCGGTGAAGTGCAGATAGAAGGTGGCGCGACTGCATCCGACGGCCGCGGCGATGTCGTCGACTCGCACCGGCGCGTAGCCCTGGGTGGTGAACAGCTGTTTGGCCGCTTCGATGAGCCGGCTGCGGGTGAGCCGCTTCTGCTCGTCGCGCAGCGAGGTGCGGCGGGTGGTGGGGTCGTCTGATGTCCGGGTCACGCCACTGATGATAGACGCACGTTCACTCACTAGACACACTGTCTAGCGAGTGCTACCGTGTGTGCCACGTCACGTCCCGCAGGAGAGTCAATTGGATACACGTGAGTTGCCCCGGGTCGCCGTCATCGGCGCAGGTCCGTCGGGAATCACCGCCGCGAAAAGGCTGGCAGAGTACGGCATTCCCTTCGTTTGCTACGAGGCCTCGGACGAGGTGGGCGGCAACTGGTACTACAAGAACCCGAACGGGATGTCGGCTTGCTATCAGAGCCTGCACATCGACACGTCGAAGTACCGCCTGCAGTTCGAGGACTTCCCCGCTCCCGAGGACTGGCCGGATTTCCCGCACCACTCCCAGCTGCACCAGTACTTCAAGGACTACGTCGACCACTTCGGCATTCGCGAGAGCATCCGCTTCGAGACCAAAGTCGTTGCCGCCGAACGTGATGCCGACGGCCGCTGGCTGGTCACCAGCGAGCACGGCGATGTCGAGACCTTCGACGCGCTGATCGTGGCCAACGGCCACCACTGGGATCCGCGCACCCCCGACTATCCGGGCGAGTTCGACGGCACGCTGCTGCACTCACACGCCTACAACGACCCCTTCGACCCGATCGATATGCGCGGCAAGCGCATCGTGGTGGTCGGCATGGGCAACTCGGGCCTGGATGTGGCCTCGGAGCTGTCGCAGAAGTTCATCGCCGCCAAGCTGTGGGTCTCGGCTCGCCGCGGCGTGTGGGTGCTGCCCAAGTACGTGGGCGGCAAAGTCGGTGACACCCAGGTGGTTCCGGCGTGGATGCCGCCGAAGGTGGCGCTCAAGCTCAAGCAGCGCTTCGTGGTCAAGAACCGCGGCCGCATGGAGGATTACGGCCTGCCCAAGCCGGATCACCTGCCGTTCGAGGCGCATCCGTCGGCGAGCGAGGAGTTCCTGCACCGGGTCGGTTGCGGCGATATCGATTTCAAGCCCGCCATCACCCGTCTCGACGGCCGTTACGTGCATTTCGCCGACGGCAGCGTGGAGGAGGTCGATGTGGTGGTGTGCGCCACCGGCTATCACATCAGCTTCCCGTTCTTCACCGATCCGGCGCTGCGCCCGGACGAGGCGAACAAGATCCCGCTGTGGCGGCAGATGGTCAAGCCCGGCATCGACAATCTCTTCTATCTCGGTCTGGCCCAGCCGATGCCGACCCTGGTCAACTTCGCCGAGCAGCAGTCCAAGCTGGTCGCCGCCTACCTGACCGGCAATTACCGGCTGCCCTCGGAGACGGAGATGACGGCCTCCGCCAAGCAGGCCGAGGCCTTGCGCGCCGAGCGGTACTACAACTCGCCGCGGCACACCATCCAGATCGATTTCGACGTCTACGTGCGCGAATTGAAGAAGGAACTGGCCGACGGGGCCAAGCGCGCCGCCGCCTGCGGTCACGAGCTGCCGGTCAAGAGCCGCGCCGCCGTGCGGGTCTGAGAGAGGGGAACGGGCAGATGAGCAATGTGGCTGGATTCTGCGCCGACGAATTCACCGAGCTCCGAACGGTTTTCACCGAACAGGTGGAATCCGGGGCGGAACTGGGCGCCTCGGTGTGCGTGGTGGTGGACGGCGAACCGGTGGTCGATCTCTGGGGCGGCTGGGCCGATCTGGAGCAGACGGTGCGCTGGAAGGCCGGCACCCTGGTCAACACCTTCTCCATCACCAAGACCATGACGGCGCTGTGCGCGCTGCTGCTGGTCGAACGCGGGGAACTGGACCCGGACGCCAAGGTGGCCGCCTACTGGCCCGAGTTCGCGGCCAATGGCAAGGCGGATATCGAAGTGCGGCACCTGCTTTCGCACACCTCGGGCGTCTCCGGGTGGGAAGCGCCGATCGTGCTCTCCGATATCTACGACACCGAGGCCGCGGCCGCGCGGCTGGCCGGGCAGGCGCCGTGGTGGGAGCCGGGCACCGCGTCGGGCTATCACGCCATGAACTACGGGCATCTGATCGGCGAGCTGATCCGGCGCATCGACGGCCGCTCGCTGGGCCGCTTCTTCGCCGAGGAATTGGCCGGCCCGCTCGGCGCGGACTTCCACATCGGCACCGACGCAAGCGATTTCGATCGCGTCGCCACCCTGGTGCCGCCGGAGCTGCCGGAGTTCGATCAGTCGCTGCTGCCGCAGGACAGCGTCATGTTCAAGACGCTGTTCCAGCCGCTGCTGGATTTCGCCGAGGTCGGCACCCCCGCCTGGCGCGCGGCCGAACTGGGCGGCATGGGCGGGCACGGCAATGCCCGGTCCATCGCGCGATTGCAGTCGCTGGTCAGCAATGGCGGCACGCTCAGCGGCCGGGAGTTCTTGTCGCCCAAGACCATCGACCGCATTTTCGAGCAGCAGATCGACGGCGTGGATCTGGCGATCATGCTGCCGCTGCGCTTCGGCATCGGTTACGGTCTGCCCCAGCAACAGACCGCTCCGCACGTTCCGGACGGCCGGGTGTGCTGGTGGGCCGGGCTGGGTGGGGCCTTCGTGGTCAACGACCTGGACCACCGGGTCACCTTCGCCTACGCCATGAACCGCATGGCCCCCGGCCTCATCGGGTCCGAGCGCGCCGACGCCTACCTGAAGGCGACGTTCGCGGCGGTCCGCGGCAACTGAACGAGATTCGAGGACTTGACTCATGACCAATGCCGTTGACATGCAGGCTTTCGCAGCCCAGATCGCCGGAAAGCTGACCGGTCCGGGCGGGCCGTTCGAGATGACCGTGGAGCAGGTGCTGGGCGCGCCGCAGCCGGTGTTCCGCAATCGCCACGCCTCGCTGCTGGAGCTGCTGGAAGCCTCCGCCGCCCTGGGCGATCGCGAATACCTGGTGTCGGAACGCACCCGCTACACCTTCGCCGAGCACTACGCGGCCGCCGGCGCACTGGCCGCCGCACTGGCCGGGAAGTACGGCGTCGGCAAGGGCGACCGGATCGGCATCCTGTCCGCCAACAACCCCGAATGGGTGCTGACCTTCTGGGCGGCGCAGCGGCTGGGCGCCATCCCGGTCGGCTACAACGCCTGGTGGGCCCCGCGCGAAATCGCCTACGGCCTGGAGCATTCCGCGCCGAAGGTGGTGCTCGCCGACGCCAAGCGCGCCGCCGCGGCCACCGCGACCGGAACCGACATCCCGGTGCTCACCATGGAAACCGAGCTGCCCGCGCTGCTCACCGAATACGCGGGCCGCACCGCCACCGCGGCGGTGGGCGAGGATGATCCGGCGGTCATCCTCTACACCTCCGGCACCACCGGCCGCCCCAAGGGTGTGGTGCACACCCAGCGCAATATGGTGGCCGTCGCCGACTACCACCGCTTCATGGACGCCCTGGCCGCCGGCTTCCGCGGGCTGGCCTGGGACGGTTCCCCGGCCGGCCGCCGCTACCTGGCGACCATGCCGCTGTTCCACATCGCGAGCCTGCACAATCTCTCGATTCCGCGCCTCACCACCGGCGACGCCGTGGTCTTCCCGTCCTCGGGCGCGTTCGACGCCGAATCGCTGCTGGCCCTGGTCGCGGCGGAGCGGGTCACCAACTGGGCGGCGGTGCCGACGCTGGCGAGTCGCATTCTGGCGGCGGACATCTCGAAGCACGACCTGTCCTCGCTGACCGCGTTCTCGCTCAACTCCGCCCCGGCCTCCCCGGCCCTGGTACAGCGCCTGCGCGAGCACTTCCCGGTCGCGCTGCAAGGCCTGACCACCAGTTACGGCTGCACCGAATCCGGCACCGCCGCGACCGTGGCGACCCCGCCCGAGCTGGCCGCCGACAACGAGACCGTCGGCCGCGCGGTGGTCGGCGTCTCCCTCGAAGTCCGCGACCCCGAGGGCAAACCGGTGCCGGACGGCGAAGAGGGCGAGATCTGCATTCGCAGCCCGTACGTCATGCTCGGCTACTGGAACGACGAGGCCGCCACCGAGGCGTCCATCGACGCGAACCGCTGGCTGCGCACCGGCGACTTCGGCACCCTGCGCGAGGGCAAGCTCTACATCTCCGGCCGCCGGTCGGACCTGATCCTGCGCGGCGGCGAGAACGTCTACCCGCAGGAGATCGAGAACGTGCTGGACGAGCATCCGGCGGTGACGGAATCGGCGGTGATCGGCGTGCCGCACGAGGATCTCGGCCAGGAGGTGGCCGCCATCGTGGTGGTCGCGGATCCGGCCGCGGTCACCGAGGACGAACTGCGCGATCACGTCGCGCAGCGGCTCGCCTACTTCAAGGTGCCGGCCCGCTGGCTGGTCACCGCGGATCCGCTGCCGCGCAATGCCACCGGCAAGGTGCTGCGCCGCGATATCAGGCTGGGGGAGTGAATCGCCTTGTACGACACCATCATCAAGAACGGACGCTGGTTCGACGGCACCGGCGCCCCGTCCGCGCTGCGCAATCTCGGCATCAAGGACGGCCGGGTGGCGGCGGTCAGCGCCGAGCCCCTGGACGAGACCGGCTGCGGGCGGGTCATCGACGCCACCGACCGCTGGGTGCTGCCCGGCATGGTCGACATCCACACCCACTACGACGTGGAAGTGCTGCTGGATCCGACGCTTTCGGAATCGCTGCGGCACGGGGTGACCACCATCCTGCTCGGCTCCTGCTCGCTGTCCACCGTGCACGTGGGCGGCTCGGACGCCGGTGACCTGTTCGGCCGGGTGGAGGCCATCCCGCGGGCGCACGTGGTCGAAGCGGTGGACGGGCTCAAGTCCTGGAACAGCGCGCACAGCTATGTGGCGGCGCTGGAATCGCTGCCGCTGGGCGCGAATCTGGCCGCCTTCATCGGGCATTCGGATATCCGGGTCGCCCAGATGGGCCTCGAGCGCGCCACCCGCCCCGAGGAGGTGCCCTCGGAGGCCGACATGCGCGGCATGGAGCACAAGCTCACCGAGGCCCTGGACGCCGGATTCGTCGGAATGTCCTCGCAGCAGCTGCTTTTCGACAAGCTCGACGGTGACACCTGCCGTTCGCGCACGCTGCCGTCCACCTACGCCACCACCAAGGAACGGCGGCGGCTGAACCGGATCCTGCGCGATCGCAAACGCGCCCTCCAGGGTGGGCCCGATGTGGCGCGCCCGCAGAGCCTGGTGGCGATGGCGGCCAGCACGCTCGGCTTCTTCCGGCCCAAGCTCAAGGTCAGCCTGCTCTCGGCCGCCGATATCAAGGCGATCCCGGGCGTCATCTACATCTTCCCGCTCATCGCCAAGGTCCTGAACCGGCTCGGCGGCGACTTCCGCTGGCAGCATCTGCCGGTGCCGTTCGAGGTCTACTCCGACGGCATCGACCTGCCGGTGTTCGAGGAATTCGGTTCCGGCGCAGCGGCATTGCACCTGGCCGATCAATTGGACAAGCGGCAGGCGCTGTTCGCCGACGAGGAGTACCGGCGCTGGTTCCGCAAGGACTACGAGAAGAAGTACGGGCCCCGGGTCTGGCACCGCGACTTCTTCGACGCCGAGATCACCGAATGCCCCGACTCGTCGGTCATCGGCAAGACCTTCGGCCAGGTCGGTGTGGATCGCGGCGGCCTGCATCCGGTGGACGCCTTCCTCGATCTGCTGGTCGAGCACGGTTCGAAGGTGCGCTGGCGCACCACCATCTCCAATCACCGGCCCGAGGTGCTGGACAAGCTGGCGGTGGATCCCGGTATGCAGCTGGGCTTCTCGGACGCGGGCGCACACCTGCGCAATATGGCCTTCTACAACTTCGGGCTGCGGTTCCTGAAGCGGGTGCACCGCGCGCAGGAGTCCGGCCGGGGCTTCATGAGCGTGGAGCACGCGGTGCATCGCGTCACCGGCGAACTGGCCGACTGGTACGACCTGGACGCCGGGCATCTACGGGTGGGCGATCGCGCCGATGTGCTGGTGCTGGATCCGGCGCGGCTGGACGACAGCCTGGAAACCTACGCCGAGAACCCGGTCCCGGAATACAACGGCCTGTCCCGCATGGTGAATCGCAACGACGCCACCGTGACAGCCGTGCTGGTCAACGGCCGCTACGTCTTCGGCGAAGGCGAGCGGGCCGACACCCTCGGCACCGAGCGCACCGGCGAATTCCTGCGCGCCGGCCGGCGCGGAAACTGAAGGAAAACACTGTGAACGCACGTAGATTCGACGGCCGCACGGCCGTCGTGACCGGTGCGGCCTCCGGTATCGGCGCGGCCATCGCGGCCGCGCTGATCGCGGAGGGCGCCGATGTGGTCGGGCTGGATATCGACGCGGCCGGATTGGGTAAGAAGGCCGCCGAACTCGGCGACGCCTTCGTCCCGGTCGTCGCCGATGTCACCGCCGAGGATCAGATCGAGGCCGGAATCGCCACCGCGGCAAGCCGTTTCGGCCGCCTGGACGCCGCCTTCAACGTGGCGGGCGGCTCGCGCATCGGCGCGATCACCGATCTGGCCGTGGAGGACTGGGATTTCACCGTCGACCTGGTGCAGAAGAGCGTCTTCCTCTGCACCAAGCACGAGGCCCGGCTGATGCGCGACAGTGGCAACGGCGGCGCCATCGTCAATATCTCCTCGCTGGACGGCCGCATCCCCATGCCCGGCGGCAGCGCGTACGCCACCGGCAAAGCGGGCGTGGTCATGTTCTCCAAGAACGCCGCCCTGGAACTGGCCCCGCATCGCATCCGGGTGAATTCGGTGCTCCCGGGTCTGGTCGACACCCCCTTGGTGGCCGCGATCATGGGCTACGATCCCGCGAAACAGATGTTCCTCGACCGAATTCCGCTGGGTGCGGCGGCGGCGCCGGAGCAGGTCGCGGGCCCGTGCCTGTTCCTGGCCAGTGACGACGCCTCCTACATCACCGGCACCGAACTGGTGGTGGACGGCGGCTGGGAAGTCAGCAACTTCCCGAATCTGGCCAAGCTCGCGGGCTGATTCGCATAGGTCGCTACCTCGGGTTTTCCCGATTCGGGGCAGAAACGGGGATGGGGTTTGTACAATCCCCGCTGAAGTGAAATGTGGACACTTCAGAATCTGATTCGAGGTAGTGAGAATGTCTGTTTCCCGGGGTATGTTCGCCGCGCGCGCCATGACGGCCGTGGTCGGCGGGGTGCTGCTGCTCGGTACGGTGGCGGCCTGCGGCGGTGAGAAGGCATCCGGCGGATCGGAAGCCACCACCACGACTCCCACCACCTCGGTGGTGGCCCCGTCGGCCGCGCCCACCTCGGCCGCGCCCGCGCCCACCACCGAGGCCCCGGCTCCGCAGCCCGCGGCCGCCGAACCCGCCGCGCCGCAGCCGGCCGCGCCCGAACCGGTGGCCACCCAGCCGGCCGCCGCGCCCAAGCCCGCCCCGCAGACCCAGCAGCAGGCCCCGCAGACCCAGCAGGCGCCGCCCACCCTGGACGTGCCCGGCTTCGAACCCCGCGCCGGATACTGAGCGGGCCGAGGGATATTCAGGTGCTCGGGAAGAGTGGACGCTGGCTGTGCGCCGCCGCCATGGCGGTCACGGCCTCGGTGACGGGGGCGGGAAACGCGGGGGCCGATCCGGCTCCCGAAGGCAAAGAGCTGGTGGTGCTGGGTGATTCGTTCAGCGCCAACGCCTGGGACTTCATGGATGCCGACAACACGTGCATGCGCCGCGGCAAGACCGCCTGGCCCGCACAGCTCGGCAAGCTCATGGGCGTCTTCGGCACCGATCGGATGATCGACGTGTCCTGTCCCGGCGCCTCCATCGACGGCGGCCCCGGCTGGTCCATGGCCCAGGAAGCCCAGAAGGCCGACAAAGCGGGCGGTTTCGGTCCGCGCACGAAACTGGTCACCCTCCAGTTCGGCCTGAACGACAAATGGGGCGAGTCCTCCCAGACCCTCTGGAAATCCCTGCAGACCTGCGTCTTCAATCTCACCGAAGGCTGCGGCCCCGAAGCCGTGGCCGAAGGCCGGATGACCGACTACAACGGCGTCTCCGCCAATACGATGGCCGCCCGCATGCGCAATGCCATCACCTACATCCGGTACTACGCCCCCAACGCCCGCATAGTCCTGGTCGGCTACCAGGAACTCTTCCCCGTCGGCGCGGAACAGCTGTGCCTCAACTTCTTCGGCATCGCCCCCTACATCCAGCCCCGGGGCCGAGCCGTGGTCGAGTACTTCGAGCGCATCGACCAAGCCCAGCAGGACGCCGCCCGCATGCTCGGCATCGATTTCCTGGACGCCCGCTCCCTGACCACCGGCCACGGCCTCTGCTCGGACCAGCCCTGGGTGAACGGGGTCCTCGACCCCCGCACCGACCTCGACGGCCTCTTCTTCCATCCGTCGAGCCAAGGTGATGCCGCGGTGGCGGGCGCGATTCACGACCGGTACGGCCGCTAGCGGACAGTCCGCACCGTGCGGCGCCGACCCTGGTCAGCGCCGCACGGTCCCGGTCTCACATCGGGTAGATGGCGTGCTTGCGCGGGTTGAACTCCGGCTTCACCGGGGGCTTGTCGCGAAGCAGCTTGAGGGCCTTGCGGATTTCCAAACGCGTGGTGGAGGGTTCGATGACCGCGTCGATGTAACCGCGCTCGGCGGCGATCCACGGGGTCGCGATGTTCTCGTTGTACTGGTTCACCAGGAACTCGCGGGCCGCGGCCCGGTGCTCCTCGGCCACCGCCGCCAGCTGCCGCTTGCCGAGCAGGTCGACCGCGCTCTCCGCGCCGATCACCGCGATGCGGGCGGTGGGCCAGGCGAAGCTCATATCGGCGCCGACCTGGCGGGCGGCCATCATGCCGTACGCGCCGCCGTAGGACTTGCGGACCACCAGGTTGATGATGGGCACGGTGGCTTCGATGATGGCGCGGGGGACGCGGCCGCCGCGAATGATCACGCCCGCTTCCTCTTCCGACAGGCCCGGCAGCACGCCCGGGGTGTCGGCGACGAAGACCAGCGGGATATTGAAGGCGTCGCAGAGCCGGATGAAATACGTGGACTTGTCCGAGCAGGCGGCGTCGATCGAACCGCCCAGCACCAGCGGCTGATTGGCGATCACGCCCACCGGGTAGCCGTCCACGCGGGCGAAGCCGGTGATCAGATTGGGTGCGAATGCGGCTCGGACCTCGTGGAATTCGCCGTCGTCGAACAGGCGCAAGAGGATCTCGTGCATGTCGTAGCCGGAGCGGTCGGAGTCCGGGATGATCTTGTCGAGTTCCAGGTCGCTCGCCGTGATCTCCGGTTCCAGACCGGGATTCACGATGGGCGGCTGCTCCAGGCAGCTGGTGGGCATGTAGCTCAGGTAGTTGCGCGCCCACTCGTAGGCCGCTTCCTCGGTCTCGGCCACGTGGTGCAGGGTGCCGCGCCGGGCCTGCACGGCCGCGCCGCCGAGCTCCTCGGCGGTGACGTCCTCGCCGTTGACGGCCTTGATCACGTCCGGACCCGTCACGAACATGTACGAGTCCTTGGTGCCGATCAGCACATCGGTATTGATCGGCCCGTACACCGAACCGGCCGCGCACTTGCCGAGAATGATCGACACCTGCGGCACATAGCCGGACAGCTTCTCCAGCACCCGCGAGATATCGCCGAAGGAGGCGATGGAGCCCACCGCGTCCTGGATGCGCGCGCCGCCCGAATCGTTGATGGTCACCACCGGGCAGGCATTGTCGTACGCCAATCGCAGTGCGCGCATGAACTTCTGGGCCGAGGTGACGCCCACCGAACCGCCGTACACGGTCTGATCGTGGGAGATCACCACCACCGGCCGGCCGCCGATCATGCCGTGCCCGGTCACCAGGCCGTCGCCGAAGAGGGCGTCCGGCTGTCCGGGCTGCCGGGCCAGCGCGCCGGTCTCGACGAAGGTGCCCGCATCGAGCAGCATGTTCACCCGCTGCCGGACACTGGGAATGCCCTTCTTCTCGCGCTTGGCGATCCCGGCCTCACCCGCCGGTTCCTTGGCGATCTCGAGGATCTTCTGTAGTTCATCGAGCTTCGCCTGCGTACCGATCACGCTTACTGCCACCTTCCAACCAACTGTTGTGCCCCCGCGACGTTAGGCGGTATCCGGCCGCAGTGGGGCAACGAATTGGTTAAAAGGGACGAATCACAATCGATGCGGACCCCCGAATCATCGGGGCGGCAGTACCGGGGAGTCCCACGCGCGGGCGTAGCGGCGCTTGTCGAGCGCGTTCACTTCCTTGCTCCGGTACACCACGTACGGCCGCACCAGATACCCGACCGGGGCCGAGAACATGTGCACCAGACGGGTGTACGGCCACACGCCGATCAACGCCAGCACGATGATGCCGTGCGCCTGGAACGTCCACGGCGTGCCGACCATCAGCTCCGGCTCCGGATGCAGCGTGAAAAGGGAACGGAACCACGGGGACACGGTCTCCCGGTAGTTGTAGGTGCCCCACAGCAGATTGCTGCCCACCGTGTTCAGCAGCCCGGTGCCGAGCGCCCCGGCCAGCAGGACGTACATGAACTTGTCATTGGTGGTGGTGGCCTTGCGCACCGCCGTGACCGTCACCCGCCGGTACAGCAGGATGCCGATGCCGGCGATCACCGCGACGCCCGCGACCGTGCCCGCGGACACCGCCACCACGTGGTAGAGGTGCTCGGAGATCCCCACCGCTTCGGTCCACGACTCCGGGATGAGCACGCCGAGCACATGCCCGCCGATCACGCCGAGCATGCCGAAGTGGAACAGCGGGCTGCCCAGCCGCAGCAGCCGCGATTCGTAGACCTGGGAAGACCGCGTCGTCCAGCCGAATTGGTCGGTGCGATAGCGCCACAGGTGGCCGAGGACGAAGGAGGTGAAGGCCACGTAGGGCAGCATCAACCAGAGGGTGGGGGTCATCGACGGGCTTCCGATCCGGTGAAGCCGATGGGGTCCATGGCGAAGGGGTCGAGCCCGACCTCTTCCTCCGGCGGCCCCTCGGCGGCGAGTTCGGCAATGCGGCGGCGGTCCGCGGTGGTCACCGGCGGCAGCGTGGACAGCACCGCGCCCAGTACGCCGGAGTAGGCGGAACCGCTGTCCGACAGGGAGAGCCGCAGCAGCTCCAGCACCGGGACGTGCTCGCCGAGCAGGCGTTCGCCGCCGATGGGATCCACGGTGGCGGCGAATTCCAGCAGCACCGCCAGGTGGTCGGGCAGCTCCTCGTCGCCGAGTTCCACGCCCGCGTGCCGGTAGGCGTGCTTGAAGCGGAGCAGGGCCATCCCGCGCTTACGGGTGTCGCCGTAGGCGTAGAAGGTGAGGTGCAGGCTGGCGCGGCGGCGCATGTCGAAGGTCTCGACGTACTCCTGCGCCAGCGCGATGGGAGCGGTGCGGCGCAGGTGATCCAGCATCGGATTCAATTGGGCGCGCACCGCTTCCGGCAGTTCCGCGACCGCGGCAGCCAGCTCGTCCACGATGGCCAGGGTCTGCTCGCCCGGATAGTCGAGCAGCAGGGCCGCCAGCCGCCACATCACGCGCCGCTGCTGATCGGTCATGCCGACCGCCGGTTCCGGCCGGCGCCGCAGTTTGAGCAGGCTCATCGCGCCGCCCCGGTGGGCTCCGGTGCTGCCGATCCGGCGTCGGCGGGGGCGTGGCCGGCGGCGCCGTTGCCGCTGCCATTCCCCTTGGCGCCGTTGCCATTGCCGTTACCGGTCGGCAGCAGTCCGTCGGTCTTCTTACCGTCCCAGTTCAAGAGGTTGATGCGGGTGGCCTTCTCGTCCGGGGCCGCGCCATTGGTGTCGGAGAGGTGGAACTTCTCGGCGACATAGTCGTAGGCGGTCATGCCGGGGCCGCCGTCGGTGTCCAGCGAGCACCCGGTCGCGAGCGAATCCAGTTCGTGCGCCCGGGAAGTCGCGCCGGACGGGATGACGTACCGGTGCTCGTACTTGGCGATGGCCAGCAGCCGGTACATGGCCTCGATCTCCTCAGGCTCCAGGTGCACCGCCTCCGGTATCGAAAGGTCCGGCTCCTGACCGAGATTGATCGAGCGCATGAACGAGCGCATGCCCGCGAGCCGTTGCAGCGCGTCCCGCACCGGTTCGATCTCACCGGCGGTGAACAGTTCCGCCAGGTACTCCAACGGAATTCGCAACGCGTCGATGGCCCCGAACAGATTGCCGTGGTTCTCCCCGTCGTGCCCGGTCTGCGAGAGCACATCCACGACCGGCGACAGCGGCGGCACGTACCAGACCATCGGCATGGTGCGGTATTCCGGATGCAGCGGCAGCGCGATCTTGTAGTCGACGATGAGCTTGTAGACCGGCGAATCCTGCGCGGCCTGAATCCATTCCGGCGAGATGCCTGCCCGTTCGGCCTCGGCGATCACGCGCGGATCGTGCGGATTGAGGAACACGCCCAACTGCGACGGGTAGAGGTCCTTGTTCTCCTCTACCGACGCGGCTTCGAGGACCTTGTCCGCGTCGTAGAGCATCACGCCGATGTAGCGCAGCCGCCCCACGCAGGTCTCGGAGCACACCGTCGGAATGCCGACCTCCACGCGCGGGTAGCAGAACGTGCACTTCTCCGCTTTGCCGGTCTTGTGATTGAAGTAGATCTTCTTGTACGGGCACGACGACACGCACTGCCGCCAGCCGCGGCACTTGTCCTGATCGACCAGCACGATGCCGTCCTCGGAGCGCTTGTAGATCGCGCCGGAGGGGCAGGCCGCCGCACAGGACGGATTGAGGCAGTGCTCGCAGATGCGCGGCAGGTAGAACATGAAGGTCTCTTCGAACTCCAGCTTCACCTGCTCGGACAGCTTGGCCAGCAAGGGATCCTTGCCGATTTGCTCGGGTCCGGAGCCCAGCGAGTCGTCCCAGTTCGCGCCCCAGGTGACCTTGGTGTCCTCACCGGTGATGAGCGACTTGGGCCGCGCCACCGGGGTGGTGTCCATCTGCGGGGCCGACAGCAGATTGTCGTAGTCGTAGCTCCACGGGTCGTAGTAATCCGACACGGTGGGCAGGTCCGGATTGGCGAAGATGTTCAGCAGCCGCTTCATCCGCGACCCGGACTTCAGGCTCAGCCGGCCCTTCTTGTCGCGGACCCAGCCGCCCTTCCACTTCTCCTGATCCTCGTAACGCCGCGGATAACCCTGTCCCGGACGGGTTTCCACATTGTTGAACCAGACGTACTCGGTGCCGCCGCGATTGGTCCAGGCCTGCTTGCAGGTGACCGAGCAGGTGTGGCAGCCGATGCACTTGTCCAGGTTCATGACCATGGCGAGCTGAGCCATGACGCGCATAATCAGTACTCCACTTCCTGCGAGCGCTTGCGAATGGTGGTCACTTCGTCGCGCTGATTTCCGGTGGGGCCGTGATAGTTCAGGGCGAAGGACTGCTGGGCGTAGCCGCCGATCAGGTGCGAGGGCTTGATCATGATGCGGGTCAGCGCATTGTGGATGCCGCCGCGCTTGCCCCTGCCGGCCTTGGTGTCGGCGGCGCCTTCGATGCGCGGCACGTTCACGGCGCGGTCCTGCGCGTGATACATGAACACGGTGCCCTCGGGCATGCGGTGCGAGACGATGGCGCGGGCCACCACGATGCCGTTGCGGTTGATCGCCTCGATCCAATCATTGTCCGCCACACCGATTTTCGCGGCGTCAACATCCGACATCCAGATGGCCTGGCCGCCGCGGCTCAGCGTGAGCATGTGCAGGTTGTCCTGGTAGGCCGAGTGGATCGACCACTTGGAGTGCGGCGTCAGGTACCGCACGGTGACGCCGTTCTCGGTCACCTTGCCGATGCCCGGTTCGCTGAACAGCGCGGTCATATCGAGCGGCGGGCGGTAGATGGGCAGCTGCTCACCGAGTTCGGCCATCCAGTCGTGGTCGAGGTAGAAGTGCTGGCGTCCGGTCAGCGTGTGCCAGGGCTTCTTGCGCTCCACATTGATGGTGAAGGGCGAATACCGGCGGCCACCGGTCTCGCTGCCCGACCATTCGGGGGAGGTGATGACCGGGACCGGCCGAGCCTGGGTGTCCGCGAACGTGATTCTCTTGCCCTCGTGCTCGGCGGCGAGGTCCGCCAGCTGGGTGCCGGTGCGCTTCTCGAGGGCGTGGAAACCCTCCACCGCGAGCCGGCCGTTGGTGGTGCCGGACAGCGCCAGGATGGTCTCGGCCGCGTGAACGTCCTTGGCCAGGGACGGACGCCCTTGTGCCACACCGGAAACCACGGTGCCGTTGACGCCCTTGAGGTACTCGACCTCCGCGTCCGGCAACGTGGTGACACCCTTGGTCGTGACGCCCAGCTGCTCCACCAGCGGCCCGAGTGCGGCCATCTTCTCCGCGACGCTCGGGTAATCACGTTCCACCACAACCAGTTTCGGCATGGTCCTGCCCGGAATCGGCTCGCATTCGCCGTACTTCCAGTCCAGCACCTTGCCGCCGGCCTGGGCCAGCGCATCGGCGGAATCGTGCTGCAGGGGCACGGCCACGATGTCCTTGCGCACCCCGAGGTGCTTCTCCGCCAGCCACGAGAAACCGCGGGCGATGCGATGGAACGCCTCGAAGTCGGTCTTGGCCTCCCACGGCGGGGAGATGGCCGGGGTGAAGGCGTGCACGAACGGGTGCATGTCGGTGGAGGACAGGTCGTGCTTCTCGTACCAGGTGGCGGCCGGGAACACGATGTCGGAGAACAGGGTCGTGGAGGTCATGCGGAAATCGAGGGACAGCAGCAGATCCAGCTTGCCGGTGGCCGCCTCGTCCCGCCATTCCAGTTCCTGCGGGCGCACCCCGGTGGCCTCGCCGGTCTGCAGGTTGGAGTCCGCGCCCAGGAGGTGCTTGTGGAAGTACTCGTTGCCCTTGCCGGAGGAGCCCAGCAGGTTGGCCCGCCACACGGTGAGCACGCGCGGGAAGTTCTCGGGCGCGTCGGGATCCTCGCAGGCGAAGCGCAGGTCGCCGGACTTCAGGCCGTCGACCACGTAGTCGGCCGCGGATTTCCCGGCCGCCTCGGCCTCGTCGGCCAGGTCCAGGGGGTTGCGGTTCAGCGTCGGGTAGGACGGCATCCAGCCCAATCGCGAAGCGAGCGCGATATTGTCGGCCGCCGTGCGCCCGGCGAAGCGGCCGTCGCCCAGCGGCGAGGCGAACGCTTCTGAGGTGAACGGGTCGTAGCGCCACTGGTCGTTGGTCAGGTACCAGAACACGGTGCCCTGCATCTGGCGCGGCGGACGCTGCCAGTCGGAGGCGAAAGCCAGTGTGGCCCAGCCGGTTACCGGACGGCACTTCTCCTGGCCGACGTAGTGCGCCCAGCCGCCGCCGTTCACGCCCTGGCAGCCGGTGAGCAGGGTCAGGGTGAAGAAGGCGCGGTAGATCTGATCGGAGTGGAACCAGTGGTTGGTGCCCGCGCCCATCAGGATCATCGAACGGCCGCCCGAACGCATGGCGTTGTCGGCGAATTCGCGGCCGATGCGCTCGGCCTGCTCGGCGGGGACGCCGGTGATCGATTCCTGCCAGGCCGGCGTGTAGGGCTCGCTCGCATCGTCGTAGCCCGTCGGCCAGGAGCCGGGCAGGCCCGGCCGCGCCACGCCGTATTGCGCCAGCAGGAGATCGAACACCGTCGTCACCCGTTTGCCCGCCACCACGGTGGTCGGCACGCCGCGGGTGAGCACATCCGCTGTGCGCCCATCCCGCCCGCCCACGTCGAAGCGGGGGAACTGCACGGCCACAGCATCATCGGTCCGGCCGTGCAGAGTCAGCAGGGGATCCACGTCCCCCAGGTCCAGGTTCCACTTGCCCTTGCCGGCCTCGGTGAAGCGATGGCCGAGAGAACCGTTGGGCACCTGCGGATTTCCGTCCGCGTCCAGCAGCACCGTCTGATGCGCGACGCCCTCGCCGGTGTGGCCGAGATCGGCCGCGGTGAGGAATTTGCCGGGCACCGCGACGCCGTCCTTGTCCTCGAGGGTGACGAGGTACGGCAGGTCGGTGTAGCGCTTGACATAGTCGGCGAAGTACGGAGTCTCCTTGTCCACGAAGAACTCTCGCAGCGTCACATGGCCCATGGCCATGGCCAGCGCGGCATCGGTGCCCGGGCGCGCGGCCACCCATTCGTCGGCGAATTTGGTGTTGTCGGCGTAGTCGGGGGAGACCACCACGACCTTCTGGCCGCGATAGCGCGCCTCGGTCATGTAGTGCGCGTCCGGGGTTCGCGTCACCGGGACATTGGAGCCCCACATGATCAGGTAGCCGGCGTCGAACCAGTCCGCCGATTCCGGCACGTCGGTCTGGTCGCCGAAGACCTGCGGCGAAGCCACCGGCAGGTCGGCGTACCAGTCGTAGAACGACAGCATGGAGCCGCCGATCAGCGAGATGAACCGCGCGCCGACGGCATGGGAGACCATGGACATGGCGGGAATCGGGGAGAACCCGGCCACCCGGTCCGGGCCGTACTTCTTGATGGTGTGCACGTGCGCGGCGGCCGCGATCTCGGCGGCCTCCCACCATTCCGCGCGCACGAATCCGCCCTTGCCGCGGGCGTGCTTGTAGGTCTTCGCCTTTGCCGGATCCTCGACAATGGACTCCCAGGCCAGCACCGGATCCTTGAGCCGCTCCTTGGCCGCCCGGTACAGCTCCAGCAGCGCGCCGCGCACATACGGATACCGAATGCGGGCGGGGGAGTAGGTGTACCAGGAGAACGACGCGCCGCGCGGGCACCCGCGCGGTTCGTACTCCGGCTTGTCCGCGCCGACGGACGGGTAGTCGGTCTGCTGCGACTCCCAGGTGATCACGCCGTCCGAGACGTAGATCTTCCACGAGCACGATCCGGTGCAGTTCACGCCGTGCGTGGACCGCACCACCTTGTCGTGCGCCCAGCGGTCCCGGTAGAACTCGTCCGCACCGCGCCCGCCGGTCTTGTGCAGGGTGCGCAGATCGCCGGAAACCTCACCGCGATTGAAGTATTTTCCGAGCCGAAGCAGGGCATCCGCTGCCGAAGACGCGGTATTCGTGGTAGCCATGACGCCCCTAACAAAGTGTGAAAAACCGGGCTGCTGAATCGACTGTAAAGACGTCGACTTGGGCAGCAAAACGGTTCTCTCACAATGCGCTCCGCCCCTTTGTGAGCTGTGAGGTCGGCGCAATCTCCCGGTCACTGGACGGTAGCCCCCACGGTTCGGCGGGCTGACGCTGACCTGGCTAAATACCCGGCGAACCGCCGAAATACGCCCGCCGCCAGGCCTTTCGGAGTCCTACCGGTGAAGCTTTGGAAACGGCCGCTTCTCCGGCGGTTTACATTTGTTAACACGTTTTCCGGGTAGCTAAAAAGTCGCCCACCCTCCTTGACGCCCCGCCCCGGACCCACCGAATAAGGTGATCGAATGGAGCGATTCGAGGCCGAAATCCACCCCGCGAACGGCGGCGGCGCGTATATCCCCATTCCCCCCGAGATCATCACCGCCCTCGGCGGCGGCGCCCGCATCCCGGTCCGCGCCACCTTCGACGGCATCCCCTACACCGGCTCGATCGCGTCCATGGGCGACGGCCCCTGCCTGGGCATCCTCAAATCCATCCGCACCGAACTGTCCAAGTCCCCCGGCGACACCGTCACCGTCACCCTCGAACGCGATACCGCTGAACGCACCGTCGAAGTCCCCGAAGAACTCGCCGCCGCCCTCGCCGCCGCCGGCCTCCGCCCCGCCTTCGACGCCCTCAGTTACACCCGCCGCCGCGAATACGCCGCCGCCGTCACCGCGGCCAAACGCCCCGAGACCCGCGCCCGCCGCATCACCGGAACCCTGAACGACCTGCGTTCGTGAACGGTGCTACGGGCGGGGAACGGGTCTCGGCCGGCTGACGGCGGGGGATCGATTACTCGGCGACCAGCTCCGCTTCGGTGTCGAGGGCGCGGCGGGTGTCCTCGTCCACGCCGATCGCGCCGGGGCGGTAGGTGACCGAGTGGAGGGCGCCGGTGTAGCGGAAGACGCCGCGGCGTTCGCGCAGGTCCCAGGCGACGGGGCCGCGGGCGTCGAGGCCGACGGAGATGCCGGTCCAGGGGGCCATGCCTACCAGTTGGACCTGGTCGGGGAGGTCGGCGGCGCGGACGCCGTCGATGCCGAGGGAGAAGTCCCAGCGCAGGTGGGGGCGGACGGTGGCGGAGACGGTGAGGTGCTTGCTTCCCGCGGGGACCGGGCCCGCGTCGGCGGTGGTGTAGCGGCCGTAGGCGTTGTAGCCGAACAGGAGCCGGTCGTTCTCGATGTAGAGGAGGTAGCCGCCCTGGGGGTCGCCGTGGGCCACCAGCACGCCTTCGTCGCCGGGCTGGAAGCCGTCGAGTTCCACGGCGATGGTGAAGTCGCGGTAGGCGATGAGCTGCTGCGAGCGATAGCGCTCGAGGGTGGGGGTGCCGGGGAGAATGCGGACGCGGTCCTTCAGGCGGGCTTCCTCGGGGCGGCGCCGGGCCAGGTCCTTGCGGGTGATCAACGGGAAAACCGTGTTGTGCCAAGCTGATTCGTCCCAGGCGGCGGCCAGTTCGGCGGCCTTCTCGGGGAATTCGGCCGAGACGTCGTGCAGTTCGGTGGGGTCGGTGCGGACGTCGAAGAGCTGCCAGTGCGGGTCGTCGATATCCCGGCCCGGCTCGTGCAGGGCCAGGAGTTTCCAGCCGTCACGGTAGAAGCCGCGGTGGCCGGTCATCTCCGAGTACTGCTCGGTGTGGCGGGTGGGGGCGTTCGCGTCGTGCAGCACCTCGGCGGCCGATACGCCGTCGAAGTCCTTGGCGGGCAGTCCGTTTCGAACGCTCGGACGATTCAGGCCCGCCAGCTCCAGCAGGGTGGGAGCCAGGTCGGTGACATAGGTGTATTCCTGGCGGATGCCGTTGTCGCCCGCGGCGCGGGGCAGACCCTTGGGCCAGGACAGCAGGAACGGGACGCGCACGCCGCCGGCGAAGGTCTGCCCCTTGTAGAAGCGGAACGGCGTGTTGGAGGCCTGCCCCCAGCCGCGCGGATAGTGGACGCCGAGCTTGGCGGTGCCGATGAGTTCGTCGTCGTGCGGGACGTCGCGCTCCCAATCCGGCTCGTCCACCTGCGCGAACTGGGCGAAGTAGGTGCGGGTGCCCTCCGGGCCGCCCTCGGCGGTGCCGCCGTTGTCGGAGGTGAACACGATGATGGTGTTGTCGAGTTCGCCGAACTGCTCCAGGGTTTCGACGATCCGGCCCAGGCTCTGGTCGATGCTGTCGACCATGCCCGCGTACACCTCCATGTACCGCTCGAAACGCGATTGCTGCTCGGGGGTGAGCGAATCCCATTCCTGCGCTTCGTATCCCGGCTCGGTATTGCGCGGCTTCTGCTGGGTGCCCTCGGGGAACAGTCCCTGCGCCAGCTGGGAGGCGAACCGGCTCTGCCGCAGCCGATCCCAGCCCTCCTTGTACTTACCGCGGTACTTCGCCAGATCCTCCGGCTTGGCCTGCAACGGCCCGTGCATGGCGGTATGCGCGAAGTACAGGAAGAACGGCTTGTCGGCGTCGTGCGCCCGCAGCTCCTTCAGATACCCGATGGCACGATCGGTGTAATCGTCGGTGAGGTAGTAACCCTCCGGGTACTCCTCGAAATCCACCGCCGAGGCATCGGAGATGAGCTGATTCGGGTGGTAGAAGGAATTCAATCCCTCCAATGACCCGTAATACCGGTCGAATCCGCGCTGCGTCGGCCAGGAATCGCGATGCGAGGCCGGATGCAGCGTGGCATCGCGCACCAGATGCCATTTCCCGACCGCATAGGTGGCATATCCGTTGGCGCGCAGGATCTCCGGCAGCGTCAGCACGTCATCGGCCAATTCCAGCCGCAGCCCCGGATACCCGGGATCGGCATTGGCCACGAACCCGAAGCCCGCGCGATGCGAATTCACCCCGGTCAGCAGGGCCGCCCGCGACGGCGAGCACAGCGGCGTGGTGTGAAAGTTGGTGAGCCGCAACCCCTCCGCAGCGATCCGATCCAGTGTCGGGGTGTCGATCTCGGAACCGAACGGGCCGATATCGCTGTAACCCATATCGTCGACCAGCACCACGACGATATTGGGCGCACCCGCCGGGGCCTGCGGAGGGTAGAGCCATTCGGGTGTGGAATCGGCGGTGGTGCGACCGATCTCGCCGGTGAAGTTTTCGTAGCCACGGGCATTCGGGGGGACAGGCATGCTTTCAGCAAAGGGCCGTATCCGCCGTCCCCGCCAGGGTTTGATTCTGGCTGCGCGCAACCACTGATCGCCCGCTCACCCGCTGTTAGCGTCGCTCACCATGCACACCAGTCACCTTTGCGCGCCCGGCGCCGGTTGTCGTCTCTGTGCCTGACGCGCCGGCCCGCGCGTCCACTCCTGCTCTCAGTCCCCACGGTGCGTAACGCACCCTCGCCGCGTCGTGCGGCTCATATCTCGAGGATTTACAGATGAATTCGTCCCCCGGCGGACTCGATCGTCGTCGTTTCCTGCGTTCTTCGGCCGTCGCGGCCCTGGCCATCTTCGGCGGCGGCGCGCTCGCGGCCTGCACCTCGGCGGTCGAGCAGGCCAAGGGCGGCGGCGACGACAATGCCGCGCCGGTCAAGGGCGGCACGCTCAAGTACGGCGTGCTGTTCGACCTGGTGCCCGCGAACATTCTCACCAATACCGGCACCACCCCGTGGGTCGTCGGCCTGGTCTTCGAGACGCTGGTGCGCTACCCGCACGACAAGCTGGAACCGCAGCCGCTGCTGGCCAAGAAGTGGACGGTGGCCCCGGACGGGCAGTCCGTCACCCTGGAATTGCGCGATGACGTGAAGTTCCACAGCGGCCGCGCCTTCACCTCCAAGGATGTGGAGTTCTCGCTGCGCACCTACGCCGATCCGAAATGGTCGGCGCAGCTCAAGAGCACCGCCGCCGCCATCACCGGCTACGACACCACCGACCCGCACAAGATCACGCTGACGCTCGCGCACCCGATCGGCAACCTCTTCGATCTGCTCGACACCGCGCCCATCCTGGACAGCGAATCCATCGACCAGCTGGGCACCGGCGAGAAGATCGTCGGCACCGGCCCGTTCAAGTTCGTGAACCGGGTGCCCAACTCGCAGTTGGTGTTCGAGAAGAACCCGAACTACTGGGTGCCCGAGCGCCCGTACCTGGACCGCGTCGAATTCAGCGTGATCACCGACAGCCAGGCGCAGCTCAACGCCCTCAAGTCGGGCCAGATCCACTTCGCCGACGGCATCACCTACCGCGACAACGAGAACCTCGCCAAGACCGACGGTTTCAAGGTCATCCCGTACGAGGGCGCGGAACTGCAGCTGTACGTCGGTGCGAACGTGCAGGATCCGACGCTCGCGGATGTGAAGGTGCGCCAGGCCATCGCCTATGCCATCGACCGGGACCGGATCATCGCCGAGGTGTTCCGGGGCGCGGGCTACGCCCTGAACGTGCCGTGGCCCAAGAACTCGCCCGCCTTCGACGAATCCCGCAACACCCGGTTCAAGCGGGACGTGAACAAGGCCAAGCAGCTGCTCTCGGGCCTGCCCAAGCCGCCCAAGCTGCCGCTGGCCTTCAATGCCGGCATCGGCACCTACGAGGCGACCGCGCAGATCGTGCAGGCCAACCTGGCCGAGATCGGCATCGACACCGAGCTGGTGCCCACCGAGAACGCCACCTTCGTCAAGCAGCTGATCGGCGCGCAGTTCCCGGGTCTGTGGATCACCGACCACTCCTGGGCGCAGTTCGTGCCGTCGACCCTGACGGTCAGCGCCTACCCGTTCAATGCGCGGAAGAACGCCTCCCACTTCGAATCTCCCGCCTACGTGGCCGCCGCCGACGCCGCCTGGAAGCGGCCCACCGGCACCGGACCGGACGCGGTCAAGGCGTACCAGGCACTGAGCGATCAGCTGCTGGAGGGCCTGTTCCTGATCGAGATCGGCGTGCGCTGGGCCCAGGGCACCACCAGCAAGAAGCTGCACGGGGTGGGCTGGACCAAGCGCCGCGAACTGAATCTCGCCGACACCTTCCTGGCATGATCGCCTATCTGCTGCGCCGGGTGCCGTCGGCGGTGGCGGTGCTGTTCGGCGCCTCGGTGCTGATCTTCCTGCTGCTGCGGCTGGTGCCCGGCGATCCGGCCACCACCCTGGCCGGCCCGGACGCCACCCCGGAAACCATTGCGGCCATTCGCCATCAGCTCGGCCTGGACCGGTCCTGGCCCGCCCAGTACCTGACCTGGCTGCACGGCGTGTTCACCGGTGATCTGGGCCGGTCCTACATCATCGGCGGCCAGATCTCCGACCTGGTCGGGCGCGGGCTCACCAATACCCTGGCGCTCGCCGTCTCGGCGCTGGCGCTGGCCGTCGTGGTGAGTCTCGCGGTCAGCGTTTCGGCCGTGCTGTGGGACAAGCGCTGGCTGAATGCCCTTGTGGCGGCGGCGAATACGGTCGCGGTGGCGGTGCCGGTCTTCGTGACCGGCGTGCTGCTGGTGCTGGTGTTCGCCATCGTGTTCCCGATCCTGCCGGCGGGCGGCGTCCCGCCGGACGGGTTCGCCGCGCACCCGGACATCACGGTGCAATACCTGCTGCTGCCCTCGATCTGCCTGGCGCTGCCGGTGACCGCGGCGCTCACCCGGTTCCTCACCGAATCGCTGCGCACCGAACTGCGCAAACCGTATGTGCTCACCGCGCGGGCGCTGGGCATCTCGCATCGGCGGATCGTCACCCGCGGCGCGTTGCGAAATGCCCTGCCCACCATGCTGACCGCGCTCGGCATCCAGGCCGGGCAGCTGCTCGGCGGCGCGGTGCTGGTCGAGGCCGCCTTCGCCTGGCCGGGCATCGGGCAGCTCATCGAACAGGGCATCAACCGGCGCGACTATCCGGTGGTGCAGGCGCTGCTGCTGTTCTCGGTGGCGGTGTTCGTGGCCATCCAGCTCACCACCGATATCGTGCACGCCTGGCTCGACCCGCGTATCCGGATCGGAGGCCGGGCATGAGTGAATCCATCGATCTGGCCGGAATCGCACCCGAGGCGGTGAGTGTCCGCCCGGCGGCCCGCCGGAACGACGGCCGGGGTCTGCGGGCGCTGACCCGGGGTCAGGGTCTGGCCGGGGTGCTCCTGGTCGGGATCATCGCCCTCGCCGGCCTCTTCGCCGGCTTGCTCACGAAATACGGTCCGCTGGAACAGATTCCGGGGGCCAACCTGCTCGGTCCGAGCGGCGAGCACTGGCTCGGCACCGACAATGTCAATCGCGACATCCTCAGCCGCGTGCTGTACGGCATTCGCATCAACCTGCTCATCGGCCTGGTGGCGGTCCCGCTGGGCGCGGCCGTCGGCGCCCTGACCGGCCTGCTGGCCAGCGTGAACGCCGTCGCCGACGTCATCACCCAGCGCATCTTCGACCTGATCCTGGCCTTCCCGGCGCTCATCTTCGCCATCGCGCTCTCGGCCGTCACCGGACCCGGCGCGCACGCGGTGGTCATCGTGATCGTGGCCGCCGAGATCCCCATCTTCGGCCGTCAGATCCGCACCGCCATCCTGGCCGTGCGCGAACAGCCGTTCGTGGAGGCCGCCGAGGTGATCGGGGCGAGCACCTGGTGGACGCTGCGAAAGCACGTGCTGCCCAATGTGATCGAGCCGCTGTCGGTGCAGCTGGCGCTGTCCATGTCGCTGGCGGTGTTCGTGGAGGCCGCCATGAGCTTCATCGGCATCGGCGTGCGCCCGCCGGACCCGTCGCTGGGCTCGCTCATCGCGGGCTCCATCGACAATCTGGACGCCAATCCGGCGTACGCGGTCGGACCCCTGCTGGTGGTCTCCGGCCTCACCCTCGGATTCCTGTTGATCGCCCAGGCTCTGGGCCGTGCCCGGAGGATCGGATGAGCGACAAGGACGACCGGGCGGACGATCAGCGGTCGCTGCTCGAAATCCGGGATCTGACAGTGCGTTTCGGTGACCGTACAGTGGTGGACGGGGTGAGCGTGACCGTCGGCCGCGGTGAGACCGTGGCGCTGGTCGGCGAATCCGGTTCGGGCAAATCGCTGACCGCCCGCGCGGTGCTCGGCCTGCTGCCCGACGGCGCCCACGCCACCGGTTCGATTCGACTGGGCGGCAACGAGATCGTCGGCGCCACCGACGCCGAACTGCGCCCGCTGCGCGGCACCCGCGCCGCCATGGTCTTCCAGGAACCGCAGACCGCGCTGAACCCGGTGCAGAAGATCGGCACCCAGATCACCCAGGCGCTGCGCGCGCACGGCCCGATCGGCAAGGCGGCGGCGCGGGCGCGCGCCGTCGAACTGCTGGGCCTGGTGGACATTCCCGAGCCGGAGAAGCGCATCGACTGGTACCCGCACCAGCTCTCCGGCGGTCAGAAGCAGCGTGTGGTCATCGCCCTGGCCCTGTCCGGCGAACCGGATCTGCTCATCGCCGACGAGCCCACCACCGCCCTCGACGTGACCGTGCAGGCGGAGATCCTGGAACTGCTGCGAGAGCTGCAGCGCCGCAACGACACCGCCATCCTGTTCATCACCCACAATCTGGGCGTGGTGGCCGCCATCGCGGACCGGGTGGTGGTGATGAACGCCGGGCAGGTCGTCGAAACCCGTTCGGTGCACGACCTTTTCGCCGAACCGCGCGAGGAGTACACCCGCACCCTGCTGGCCGCCGTGCCGACGCTGCCCAGCGCCGGGGCGACCCTCGACGTGGTCGGGCCCGCCGGCGCACCGGAACCCGTGCCGGAACCGGTGCTGCGCCTCAACCACGTCTCCGTGGTGTATCGCCAGGGCCGCAAGCGTTTCCAGGCCCTGCGCGATCTCTCGCTCACCGTCGCGCCGCGCGAGGTGATCGGCCTGGTCGGCGAATCCGGCTCCGGCAAGAGCACCCTGGGCCGCACCGCGCTCGGCCTGGTGCCCGCCACCACCGGCGAGGTGGTGCTGCACGGCACCCCGCTGACCGGCCTGTCCACCCGCGAACTGCGCGGCCTGCGCAAGGACGTGGCCCTGGTGCACCAGGACGTCACCGCATCGCTGGATCCGCGCCGCACGCTCGAGGACTCCATCGGCGAACCGCTGCTGGTGCACCGGGTCGCCTCCGGCGCGCTGCTCCGCAATCGCGTGGGCGAGCTGCTCGAATCGGTGCGCCTGCCACGCGATTACGCCGGCCGCCGGCCCGGTGAACTCTCCGGCGGGCAGCGGCAGCGGGTCGCCCTGGCCCGGGCGCTCGCGCTGGCTCCCCGCCTGCTGGTGGCCGACGAGCCCACCAGCGCGCTCGACGTGTCGGTGCAGGCGCAGGTGCTGGATCTGTTTTCCGACTTGCGCGCCGAATATGGTTTCGCCTGCCTTTTCATCAGTCATGATCTGGCGGTGGTGCATCAGGTGGCCGATCGCGTGGTCGTCCTGAAACAGGGTGAAATGGTGGAAACCGGCCTGGTCGAAGATGTTTTCGGGCAGCCCCGGCAGGACTACACTCGGCGATTGCTGGATGCGGTCCCGGCGCCCGATCCGGCGCATCGCCGCGGCGAAAATCCGCCGCGCGCACTCGCACTGGGCGCGTAGGGATTTCCTGACAGGATTCCCCGGTGATACAAACAGGGACAGTTA
Organism: Nocardia yamanashiensis; assembly: GCF_021183565.1. Classification (NCBI taxonomy): domain Bacteria; kingdom Bacillati; phylum Actinomycetota; class Actinomycetes; order Mycobacteriales; family Nocardiaceae; genus Nocardia; species Nocardia yamanashiensis. The sequence continues at coordinate 4,253,092 of NZ_CP089226.1, read as the reverse complement.
TCCGCACGCAAGCGACTGCGCAATTGTGGAACCATCCCCTCTGAATCTGTACTCGGCCGTATCTCCGCGGAAGCGGATACGGCCGAGGCGAAGTGAAGGAGGTTGCGGTGGTCGCGGATGCGGCGTGTGGGCGTGATTCCCGGGAAATAGAAGCCCCCAGTTTCGGGAATCTGCTGCGGCGGCTGCGCGACGATCGGGGCCTTTCCCGCGAACGCCTGGCTTTCAACGCGGGCGTGAGCGCCAGCTACATAACGCATCTGGAGAAGGGTGAGCGCGGCAATCCCACCCGCGAAGTGGTCGAGGCGCTCACCCGATATCTGGATCGGCTGGAACCGCTGACGCTCGCGGTGCGCCGGCAACTCAGCGATCTGGCGGGCCTGCCCGCCTCGGAATTCCCGACCGTGGAAGAACTGCGCGCCGCCGTCACGCCGGGCATGCTGAACATGCTCGAACTGCACCGCCCGAATCTCGCCGCGTACATCGACACCCGCGCGAATCTGCTGGCCAGCAACGAGAATTGGGATGATGCCTTCCCCGGCGTCCGCGAGGACGGCAATATGCTGCGCTGGTTCTTCAGCAATGAGCTGGCCACCCGCGTCCTGGTGAATTGGGATTCCGATGTCCGCCAGGTGGTGCGCTGGATGCGCGGATTGATCGGCCGCTCCGGCAATACCGAGGGATTCACCGAACTGCTGCACGAACTCGGCGAATTCCCGCGCTTCCGGCAGGTCTGGGCGGAAGGCGGGGTGGAGTTCGCGCCGCACGTCTGGACCCTGCATCTGCGCAACCCGGTGACCGGATTGCGGCGCAAATTCTATGCCCAGACCGGCCGGCTGGACGGCGTGCTCTTCCCGGGGCACATCCTGGCCATCCTCGGGCTGCCGGTCGTCTGAACCCGCACGCCCGGCGTTCGCCGGAAGCTATCCGAACCAGGCGTTGCCTGGAAGTTCGCTAGCACACCGCTGAGGGCGGCTCAACCCCTGAATGCGCCCTGCCGTGTGCCCACACTGGCTAGTGCCACCACTGGTCATTGTGATGAAATGTGCTCGCTAGCTTTATGTTTCGTTGATCGCTTCTGAATTGACAGCCTTCGAAGCGCGGCGATAGCCTGTTGCCAGTTGGATGCCGGTCGGTCGACCAGCAGTTTCGATCCGATCTTCGCAGCGGCGCTGGCCATGTCGGCTCACATGACTACGTCGTCTTCCCCGATCGCAAGCGCAGTGTCGTGCGCCGTCCGAGTGGGGTTGTTTCGTCCCATGTAGTGGAGTGCAATGAGCGTGTCTTCAGAATCGAGCCCCGGAAATTTCGCAGTGTCGGCGCCGTCCGTGGTAGCGGCGATCGTCGTCGACGAGCTCATCCGATGCGGTGTCGAATGGTTCATCTACTGCCCCGGCTCGCGTAACGGGCCGCTCGGCTTCGAACTCACCCGGCGGGCCGCCACCGGCGAGATCCGTTTGCAGGTGCGGCTGGACGAGCGTTCGGCGGCCTTCGTCGCGCTCGGCATCGCCAAGTCCACCGGCCGCCCCGCCGCCGTGGTGACCACCTCCGGCACCGCCGTCTCGAATCTGCTGCCGGCCGTCACCGAGGCCAACTACGCGGGCGTCCCGCTGGTGCTGGTCACCGCCAACCGCCCGCCCGAAGCGCTCGGCACCGGCGCTTCGCAGACCGTCGAACAGGGTGCGCTGCTCGGCTCGCAATTGCGGCACATGCAGCGGGTATGGTCCGGCGACACCGTGCGCCCCGACACCAATGGCATTGTCCGAGCGCAGATCTGCCGCGCCACCGGGCTCGCCGCCGGTCGGCTGGGCGGCCGTCCCGGCCCCGTCCAGCTCGACGTGCCGCTGGCCTCGGGACTGCCCCCGGCTGCCGACCGCCTGCCGTTCCCGGCCGGCCGCACCGCCGGCGCACCCTGGATCCGCCTGACCGGCGGACCCGCCGCGCCGCCCGTGGCCTGGGAAATCGACCTCGCACTGTCCACCCTGGTGATCGCCGGCGACGGCGCCGACCTGTCCGGCGTCCCGCCCGAGGTGCCCTGCATGGCCGAACCGACCGTCGAGGTCGGCGCCCGGCCCCGCCTGCACCCCTGGGTCCTGGACTACGTCCGCCCGCACCAGGTCGTCGTCTACGGCCGCCCCACCCTGCACCGCAATGTCGGCAAACTGCTCGCCCGCCCGGACGTGACCACCGTGCTGGCCGATACCGGCGGCGACTGGATCTATGCCGCGCCGGATATCGAAATCCTTGCCGCGCAACCGATCTACCGCGGCCGCCCCTCCGCCTCCTGGGCCGATGAGCTGCGCATTCTGGACGCGGCCGTGCGCCGCCAATGGGCGTCGGTGCTCGCCGAACCCGGGCACCGCGCCACCGGCCTGGGCGTAGCCGACACCCTCCTGGGCGCCCTGCGCCCCGGCGACCTGCTCTGGCTCGGCGCCTCCAATCCCATCCGCGACGTCTCCCTGACCGGCGTGCTCCCCACCGGCGTGCAGGTGCTGTCCAACCGCGGCGTGGCCGGTATCGACGGCAATGTCAGCGCCGCCATCGGCGCCGCCCTCGCTGCCCCCGACCGCACCGTCATCGCTCTCCTCGGCGATCTGACCTTCGCCTACGACGCCTCCGGCCTGCAATCCGGCCGTCTCGAACACCGCCCCGGCAACCTGATCATCGTGGTCTCCAACGACTCCGGCGGCGGCATCTTCGAACTCCTCGAACAGGGCCATCCCCGCTACAAGGACGCCCCCTACGGCGACACCTTCGAAAGGATCTACGGCACACCGCAAGACGTGGACATCGCCCAGCTCTGCGGCGCCTACGGCGTTGCGCATCAGACAGTCGGCGTCACCGGCCTCGGCGCGGCGGTGACAGCGCGCCGAACCTCCGGCGGCATGGCGGTACTCGAGGTCCCGGTCGCCCGCAATGGCCTGCGCGACCTGCACGGCACCGCCCGCCGCGGCGTCGACGCGGCACTGGATTCCGGCGCCGCCGTCACCGGCCTGGTCAGCGCGGGCCAGGGCACCCGATGAATCCGACCGCTCCTGCCCGGGCCGTCGCCGGGCCACGAATACCGTTGCGGCCGGTGGTCCTGCCGGCTGACCCCGCGGCTGCGGCTGACCTGCTGGCGGGGGAGGTCCGGCGGGCGCTGGACGGCGGGACGGCTATCGCGCCGGTGACCGATTCGGTTGCGGCACGGGGGATTCCGGCCACGGTGCCCGCGCAGGTCGCCGTCGTGCTGTCCACTTCCGGGTCCAGCGGGGCGCCCAAACGCACCATGCTGTCGGGGGCCGCGTTGCGGGCCTCGTGCGCGGCGACCGCGCATCGGCTCGGCGGGGACGGGGATTGGTTGTTGTGCCTGCCTGCGGGATTCGTTGCCGGATTCCAGGTGATCGCACGCGCCGCGCTCGGCGGGACCACGGTGTTCACGCTGGACGGCGGCAAGTTCGATCCGGCCGGATTCGCCGCCGCGGTGGAACGGATGGGGACGGGGCGTCGCTATACCTCGCTGGTGCCGACACAGGTCAAGCGGTTGCTCGAGGATTCGGACGGGCGGAAAGCGCTGGCGCGCATGGATCGGGTGCTGGTGGGCGGGGCGGCGCTGGATCGGAACCTCGCGGATCGGCTGCGTGAGCTCACCACCGCGGTCACCACCTACGGCATGACCGAGACGTGCGGTGGGTGCGTGTACGACGGGGTGCCGCTGGACGGGGTCGCGGTCCGGATCGTGGACGGGCTCATCCATCTCGGCGGGCCGAGTATCGCCGAGGGATATCTCGGGGCTGCTCCGGAGGAGGCCGCGCGTTTCTATGCGGCCGACGGCCGTCGCTGGTATGCCACCGCTGATCGGGGACAGTTCACAGACGGCCTGATCACGCCTACCGGCCGGGTGGACGACCTGATCAATACCGGTGGGGTCAAGGTGTCGGCCGTCGCCATCGAAGCCGTACTCGCCGAACTCGATTGGATCGACAGCGCCGTGGTCCTGGGCCTGCCCGATCCGGAGTGGGGCGAGCTGGTCAGCGCGTGCGTGGTGCCGCGGCCCGGCGGCGCGGCCGTGGACGCCGAGCCGTTGCGGGAATTGATCCGCGCTCGGCTCGGGCGCGCGGCCGTTCCCAAACGCGTGGTCGTGCTGGACGAACTCCCGCTGCTGCCGAATTCGAAGATCGATCGCCTGGCCATTCGCGAGCTGCTGCTCACCGGCGCGGGGAAGGACTGAAAACCAGTGGAAGCCCCTTCGATTCGATTCCGCCTGGGCGGTCCCGGCGGCGCGGTCGCGCTCACCGGCGACCCGGTCGGATTCAGCAGCCTGGCCGCCGCCGAAGCCGCGGTGCGGGCCGGCACCCACGGTGACCTGGTCGCCGGATCCATCCCCTTCGACCCGGCCACCGAGGCCCCGTCGCTGTATCTCGGGCGGCGCGAGACCGGAATGCCCGGCGGCCCGGCCGCATCCGCGTGGGGCGGGTTCCGCCCGGAGGTGGTGTTCAACGACACCGCCATCGCCGAGTACATCGACCTGTTCCATCATGTGCTGCCGCTGCTGCGCACCCCCGGTTCCGGGCTGGAGAAGATCGTCATCGCGCGCTCGGAACGCTTCTCCTACACCGACGCCGTCGACCCGCTCGGCATGTACGAGCGCATAGCCCAGCTGTATCCGCAGGTGCACAGCTATTTCGTCGAGCATCTGGACGCGCCCGGCGTCTACACCATGGGCGCCAGCCCGGAGTTGTTCCTGCGCAAGACCGGTGATGTGGTCTCCATGACCCCGCTGGCCGGCACGGTGCCGCGCAATCCGCTGCTGTCCGAGGAGGAAGACCGGGCGCAGGCCCGCGCCGAGCTGTACACCTGCAAATACCTCGACGAGCACGGCCACCTGGCCGAGTTCATGATCAAGGGATTGGCCGCGCTCTGTACCGGGCTGAGCTATCCGGACCAGCCGGAACTGGTGGCCGCGCCCGGCGTCTGGCATCTCGGCACGCCGATCACCGGCCGACTCAGCGATCCGGATACGCCGATCGCCGAACTGGTTTCGGCATTGCACCCCTCGCCGGCGGTGTGCGGGGTGCCGCAGGCCGAAGCGCTGCGGCTGATCACCACGCACGAATCGGCGCGGCGCTATTACGGCGGCCTGGTCGGCTGGTTCGACCGCGCCGGGGATTGCGAATTCTATATGGCGCTGCGCGGACTCGAATTCGATTCCCGCGAGCGACATCTGACGCTGCGGGCCGGCGGGGGCGTGGTCGCGGGCAGCCGCCTGGCGACCGAATTCGCCGAGACCTCGGCGAAACTCGCGTCCATGCGGCGCGTTCTGGGAATCACACCGTGAGCCACACCGCGGGGGCGGGTGAGAAGAGATAGTGGAGCGTCAAGTGTTCGACCCGAAGATAGTTCACGTCGTCGGCGACAGATTCGCGGCTTTCGCGGAAGCGACGGGTGCGTGGACGGTCGCCGAAGCCATTGCCGCGCTGGAGACCGGAACGGTCCCGGACGGCCGGGTGATATTGCAGCCGGGGCAGGGCGTGGGACGCGGTGATGCCGAGCGCATCTCCGCCGCCGTGCGCCGCTACCGATTCGATTCGATCGAAGTGGGGCCGCGGCCGGAACGCCCGCTGCCGTCCTGCGACGACCTGCTCATCGAAAACTCCAAGGACATCCTGATTTCCGGCTTGCGGCGGGATTCCGATACCGAATTCTCGGCCGATCTGCGCCTGTCGGCCGATCTGGCGCTGCTGACCCGGGACCGGGATGTCATGCACGTGCCGGGGCTGCTCGCGATCGAGGCCTGCGATCACATGTTCTTCGCCGTGGCCGCCCGGTATTTCGGGAATCTGCTGCCGGATCGCTGGCTGGCCACCATCGACCGGCTGGAAACCGAATTCCACAATTTCCTCTACCCGGTGCCGGCGACACTGCGGCTCACCCTGAAATCCGCCGAACCCGGCGACCGCGGGGACTATCGCTTCGTGTTCACCATCGTGCTGGAACAGGCCGGCCGGATCACCTCGGTGCATCAGCTCGAACGCCGGGTGATCGATCGCGAACTCATCGACGCCAAAGAGCGGCGGCACGCGGTGCACGCGCTGCCGGTGCCGAATTACTCAGTCAGGTAAGTGTTCACAGAAATGTTCGGAAAATGCGGGACGCGGTAATCGTCGCAGCGGTGCGCACACCGATCGGCAGGGGTAAGAGCGGCGGGGCGCTGGACGCGGTGCACCCGGTGGACATGATGGCGCACAGCCTGCGCGCCGTGGTGGAGCGGACCGGCATCGATCCGGCGCTCATCGACGAGGTCATCGGCGGCGTGGTCAGCCAGGTCGGCGAACAGGCCACCAATGTGACCCGGCGCGCCACGCTGGCCGCCGGGCTGCCGGAATCGGTGCCCGCCACCACCATCGACCGGCAGTGCAGCGCCAGTCAGCAGGCGCTGCGTTTCGCGGCGCATTCGGTGATCGCGGGCGACTGCGAGGTGGTGATCGCCACCGGCGTGGAGTCGACGAGCCGAATTCCCATGGGCACCAGCCTGAATCGGCTCGAACACGCCGATCTCACCGGCGACGCCTTCCTGGAGCGCTATCCGGAGGGCGTGCCCTGGCAGGGCATCAGCGCCGAACTCATCACCGCCCGTTGGGGATTCGGCCGCGCCCAGCTCGACGATTACGCGCTCCGCAGCCATCACCGGGCCGCCGACGCCGCCAAGAACGGGCTCTTCGACGCCGAACTCACCCCGCCGATCTTCGGCCTGCACACCGACGAGTGCATCCGCTATCACGCCACCGCCGAGAGCCTGGCCGAATTGCCCTCGGCCTTCGCCAAACTCGACCGCGACCGGGTGCTGGCGAACCGCTTCCCGCAGATCGGCTGGCAGGTCACCGCCGGCAATTCCAGCCAGCTCGGCGACGGCAGCGCCGCGGTCATGGTCACCACCAGCGCCAATGCCCGCCGCCTCGGCCTGACCCCCTTGGCCCGCATCCTCGGTCACGTGGCGGTGGGCGACGACCCGCACCTCATGCTCACCGCCGTGGTGCCCGCGACCGCCAAGGCGCTCAGGCAAACCGGCATGCGGCTGTCCGATATGGACCTGTTCGAAGTCAACGAGGCGTACTCCAGCGTGGTGCTGGCCTGGGCGCACGAAACCGGCGCGGACCTGTCGCGGGTCAATGTCCACGGCGGGGCCATCTCCCTCGGGCATCCCCTGGGAGCCAGCGGGGTCCGTCTCACCGCCACCCTGGTCCACGCATTGCGCGAACGCGGCGGCCGCTACGGCCTGCAAACCATGTGCGAGTCCGGCGGCCAGGCCAATGCCATGATCATCGAAGCCCTGTGAGCCGGCCGGGGGTGGGTCAGCCGCGCAAGGGGATGAACTCGACGACGGCGTCGTTTTCCGCGTGCGGTGGCACGATCACCAGGCCGTCTCGGTCCAGCAGGCCAGCCAGGTGGGCGGTGCGGAGGTGGCCGTCGCCGATCCACCCGCCGTCGTGATGGTGCCGGGCGGGCACGATTCGCGGTGCGGGACCGGCGATTTCGGCGGCATTGCGGAGCGGGCCGCGCAGCGGGCGGGCCGGGGTCGCGCCGGTGAGGCCCTCGAGGGTGGCGCGGAGCAGGGCGAGCAGGGTGGCGGTGGCGGCGAAGGGGTTGCCGGGAAGGCCGAGAACCACGGGGCCGGAGGCCAATTGGGCGGCCACGGTGGAGCCGCCCGGGCGTAGGTGCAGGCGGCGCAGCAGGATTCGGGCCTCGGCGCGGTCCAGGGTGGCGCGCAGCTGATCGGCCGCCCCGCCGCCGGTGGCGCCGACGATCAGCAGCAGGTCGCAGTCGGTGGCGGCGGCCAGCACCTCGTCGAAGGCATTGGCGGTGTCGCGCAGGTGGACCCGGTCCACGGTCGTGACGCCGTACCAGGCCAGCAGCTCGGGCAGGATCGGGCCGAGGGAATCGCGGGTCTGGCCGGTGTGCAGCGGTCCTTCGCTGCGGATCTCGTCGCCGGTCATGACGATCCGCGCCCGCACCGGACCGCGCACCGCGGCCGTGCCCACCTCGGCGCTGGCCGCGACCGAGATCAAGGCGGCGGTCACCGGCGTTCCGGCGGGCGCGAGCTCGAACCCGGGCAGCCAGTCCTCGCCGCGGCGGCGTACATCATCGCGAATCGGGCTGTCGGGCAGGCGATGCAGCAGTCCGTCCCCCTCGACGCCGACGAATTCGTCCCGCACCACCGTGCCGGTGCCCTCCGGTACATGCGCCCCGGTGGCGATGCGCACGGCCTCCCCGTCCAGCAACCCCACCGGCCGCTGCCCGCCCGCGAACCCGATATCCCGGCGCAATTGCCAAGGGCCGTCGCCGCTTACGGCATAACCGTCCATCGCCGACACGTCGAAACGCGGCAGCGCCTCCACCGCGACCAGCGGTTCGGCCAGCGCCGCACCCCGCGCCGCCCGCACCGCGACCCGATGCGCGGGCAGCCGGGAGATGTTCCCGCGCAGGATCTCCCGCGCCTCGTCCAATCCGGTCGCCGCCGCACTGCGCCCGGCGCTCACCCGGGCATGCCGGATGTCCTCGGGCGTATCGCAGTCGTCCACCCCCGCCAGCGCCACCATGGCGGTATCGACCGGCACCAGCGCCTTCATCGGCCGGTTCACCAACGAATCCAGATTCTTCAGGGCCGCGGTCAGCGCGCCGCGCCGCCACACCCCCACCAGATACTGCGGCCGCCCGGACGCATCCGCCGCGAACACCGCGTCACTGCCGGATTCGCGCGCGTGCGAGAGCAATTCGCCGATGGCCGCCGCGGTCAGGAACGGCATGTCCGCCGCCAGCACCACGATCAGCCCGGCCGGGAACTCGCAGCCCGCGAGCGCTCCCAGTCCGGCCGCGATGGCCGCCACCGGTCCGCCACCGGCCGGCACCTCCTGCGCCTGCAGGATCTCCGGCGGCAGCTCCGGCCGGTGCGGCCCGACCACCACGGTGCGATCGCATCCGGCGACCGCGGTGAGCGCGGCATCGAGCATGGACTGCCCGCCGACCACGATGGCCGGTTTGTCCACCCCGCCCATGCGGCTGGCGCGGCCACCGGCCAGCACGATCGCGTCGACGGTCGTCACGAAGCGCAACCCGGCGCGTGGCTGATCATGTCTGCCGATCGTAGTGGCTCGGCGGTGCGGCATGCCCGATGCCGGGCGCTGCGGGTCCGACGCGCTGCCCGCCGCCCCAGGAATCGTTGGCTTGCTATGCAATTGCCCATGGTTCGGCCGCGATAAGGTGGGCAGCGACACATGACCGGAATGACCATGTTTCGGACTCCGTCACTTTCGTATATGGCAGTATCCGAAACAAGAACTGGCGGGTACGCGGCGATTCCCCGGACCGCGCCGGTCGACGTCAGGCGGATCACGCCGCCGGGGCAGCGGCGGCCCTCGACCGATGAAGGATGGTTGCTGAGTGTTTGTGGAGAGGGATACGGCGTGGTACAGCGCGTGAAGCCGAATGACTTCGAAGAACTGCGCCCCCCGACTTTCGGTCTGCTGCTGCGCCGATTACGCGATGCGCGCGGCGTCTCACGCGAGCGACTGGCCTTCAATGCCGGCGTCAGCGCCAGCTATATCTCCCATTTGGAGAAAGGCGACCGGGACCGTCCCACCCGCGAAGTGGTCGATGCCCTGGTGCGCTACCTGGATCGCATCGACCCGCTGTCGGCGGTCGAGCGCCGGCATCTGCTCGATCTGGCGGGGCTGGGCGTCACCGAATTCCCGACCATCGAGCAACTGCGCGCGGAAATCACCGCCGACATGCTCCGGGCGCTCGAACTCCACGAGCCCAATATGGCCGCCTATGTCGATACCCGCTGGAATGTGCTGGCATGCAACCGCAGTTATGCCGCCGCGTTTCCGGGGTTGGAACAAGATGTGAATATCCTGCGCTGGTTCTTCGGCAACGAGGCGTCCCGGAAAGTCATGGTCGACTGGGAGACCGAGGTCCGGCTCACCGTCGAATGGCTGCGCGGGCTGATCGCCAGTTCCGGTGATACCGCCTGGTCCGCCGAATTCCTCGCCGAACTCGGCCGGTACGAGCTGTTTCGCCGGCTGTGGGACGAAGGCGCGGTCACCTACGGCGGCGACCGCCCCGGCATGCACCTGCGCGACATCGTGACGGGTCGTTGCCGCATGATCACCGTGCAGATGTTCCGGGTCTTCTGCGCCGCGTATCCCGATCAGATCCAGATCTTCCTGGGAATGGCGAAGGAATGCCCGGACAGCTGCGAGCAATAGCGGTGGGTCAGGCGCCGATCGACTGATCGCGGCTCGGCGCCGGGGCCGGCAGCGTGGCCTTGTGCACCAATTGCGCCAGCAGCGGCGCGACCACCTCGGGATGCGTCCACGCGGCCCCGTGCCCGGCGCCCGGAATGGTGACCACACCGTCCGCGCCCGGCAGTTCCGCGGCCATCAGATCCGATTTCTGGGCGGTGCTGGTGCCGTCGTGGCTGCCCCGGAGAATCAGCGCCGGCGCGGTGATCTCCGATAGTCGGTGCACCAGCGAACCGCGATCCATCAGGCAGTGCGCGGCGGGCAGTACGGCCTGCCGGTCGGAGGCGTACCAGCGGCTGGTCCAAGTGCGCCACAGCCGCGGATCGGAACCGCCGATCAATTGCGGCGCCAATTCCGCGACCAGCGGCGCCAAAGGCTCGACGCCGCACCAGCGTTCGAAGAAGGTCCGGTAGAAGGCCAGCTCGGCGGGGGTGCAGGCATCGGATTCGGTGCTGATCAGGGCCAGGCCCCGCACCCGCTCGGGCGCCATCAGGGCCATGCGCAGCGCGGCGTAACCGCCCTGGCTCATACCGCCCACGACCGCTTGCTCGATTCCGAGTTCATCCAGTACCGCCAATGCGTCGGCGGCGAGATCCCAATAACTGAACGGTTCGCCATCGGGTGTCTGCGTGCGACCATGGCCGCGTGCGTCGATCGTGACGAGATTGATACCGGCTATTGCCAGTGGTTCGCGCATGGGATCGAACATGGATTCGTCCATGAAGAATCCGTGCGCCAGGAGCAAAGTCGGCCCGGCGATGTTTCCGGCGACGTAATGAACGGTGGCGGAACCTGATCGAACGTAAGGCATGCACCGACCGTAATGGTCCGAACTGCCCGATCTGCGCAGGTTGCCGGGGTTGTGCCGGACACCCTTCGGTGCTGTTCCCGACGGGTACCCACACTGGCCAGTGTCAGTACTGCTAGGGGTTTGCCCTAAATGTGCTCAAAACTGGACAACGCGGTCTCGCGCCATTTCTAATCAGGCCGTGGCGCTTTCGGGACAAGCGCAAATCGTCAGGAGGAATCAAATGTTCGACATCACCACCGGCCGCCGTGACTTCCATGTTGATCCCGGCGCCGGATTGCGCGAGTCGCTGGAAGGTTTGCTGCTGCACGACGGCGTCGGTCTCGATGCGTGAATGCGGCACGCGATTTCCGCGGTCGTGCATCTCGCGGTCGATGCGCCGCTCGGCCTTCCGGAGGACGCCGAAGAATTTCTCGGCCGCCTCGATGCCACGTGGTTGTTCGCCGCCTGGAATACCTCCGACACCGAATTGTCGCTGCTGAACACCCTTTCCATCGGCGAGGTGCCGGCATTGTCGTGGTGCGAGTTGATGTTCACCACCGCACTCGCGCCGTGGTCCACCACTCCGGCCGCCGTGCACGCCCGCCGGATCTTCGCCGGCGGTATGGAGCAGCAGCGGCTGGCGGCGGTCGGCGATTGCGGTATGGGCCGCGCGTAAATCGTTCGCGCGTAATACGAAACAGTCGCGCGGTGCGCAACGGGGTGTCACCGCGCGGATTATGCACCGATGAAGGGATGAGGAAAATGAAGCTGCTGTTCACCAATTTCGACGCGATGTTCGAAACCCTGGCCCGGCGCGACGACTCCTTCGAGTCCCAGTCCTGGCATCAGCAGGCGCTGTGCACGCAGACCGATCCGGAGGCGTTCTTCCCGGACAAGGGCGGTTCGACCCGTGAGGCCAAACGGATTTGCGGCTCCTGCGAGGTGCGCAAGGAATGCCTGGATTACGCGCTCTCGCACGATCAGCGGTTCGGTATCTGGGGTGGGCTCTCCCCGCGCGAACGGCGGCGCTACGACCGCGGCGCGGCCTGATCCGCCCTGCGCTACCGCGGATGTCAATCGGAAGCCGATCGCAGTAAACAGAATTCATTGGTCTCGGGGTCGGCCAGCACCACCACCGGCTCATCGGCCGGACCCACCGGGCGCGCGCCCGCGGCACGTAGTCGAGCCGCCTCGGCCGCCGGATCGTCGCTGGGGAAGGCGATCAGATCCAGATGCAGGCGGCTGCGCTCGTCCAGCGCCGCGGGCGTGCGCAGGAACTCCAGCCACGGACCCTGTCCGGTGGCGGAACGAATCCCGGTGTAGCGCGCGCTGTCGTGCGTGACCGGCCAGCCGGAGGCCGTGGACCAGAACTCCGCCAGCCGCAGCGGATTCGCGGTGTCCACCACGATCGCGGCCACCGCGCCGGTATCCACATAGTGCTCGCGCGGCTCCAGCACGCAGAACTCGTTGCCCTCGGGATCGGCCAGCACCGACCAGGGCACCGCCCCCTGCCCGATATCGAGCCGCCGCGCCCCCAGCGACAGCGCCCGATCCACCTGCACCCGTTGATGATCCAGCGACCGGCTGGCCAGATCGAGGTGGATCCGGTTCTTCGCCGTCTTGCCCACCCGCGCGGGCAGGAAGGTGAGCGCCACATCCGGACCGTCCGGGTCGGGCGCGGCCACCTCCACCCCGGCGGGCCGGTCCACGGTCACCTCCCAGCCCAGCAGTTCGGCCCAGAAACGGGCGGCGGTGCGGGGCGAGGCCGCATCGAATACCACACAAGCCAGGCGCGTGGACATGCCTTCCACGGTAACCGCCGGGCCGGTCGCCGCGGGCCGGGATCGCCGGAACCGCCCTCGATCGTGCGCCGCGAGCACGCCCGGGCCCTCACACCGTTCGGGTGAGGTCCGCCCCGGCCCGCGCTCCTACGGTGGGCGGCCTACCGGATCGGTAGACCCCTACCCGTGAGGAGAATCCGATGGCAGCCACCCCGCCGGTCTTCGTGGACCCGTCACCCGCGATCGCCGACCACGGCCTGATCGGTGACCTGCAAACCGCCGCGCTGGTCGCCACCGACGGCACCATCGACTGGCTCTGCCTGCCCCGCTTCGATTCCCCCAGCGTGTTCGCGGCGCTGCTGGACACCCAGCGCGGCGGGCACTGCCGCATCCGGCCGGCCGGCGGGCAGCCGTACCGCAGCACGCAGATGTACTTCCCGGACACCGCCATTCTGATCACCCGGTTCATGACCGCGAGCGGCACCGGCGAGATCGTCGACTTCATGCCGCCGATCACCGATCCCGCGCCCACCGACCGGCACCGGGTGGTGCGCCAATTGCGTTGCGTGCGTGGCCGGATGACCTTCGAACTGGATCTGATCCCACGCTTCGACTACGGGCGGCGGCCGCACGCCACCCATGTGCTGACCGACGGCGCGGTCTTCGACGCCGGCACCGAGGTGCTCACCGTGCACGCGGTGCGCGAACCCGACGAGGCCCGGCTGGCGCGGCTCGAGGTGGTCGGCGGCGGGCACGTGCGCGGGACCATCACGCTGGAGGCCGGGCAGACGCGCGGGGTGGTGCTGGAATCGGGCGCGCCGGGACCGCCGCGCCTGATCCGCCCGGCCGAGGTCGAGGACCTGTTCCGGGAGACGGTGGCGTTCTGGCACGGCTGGCTGGCGGGCTCCGCCTACCGCGGGCGCTGGCGGGAGATGGTGCACCGGTCGGCGATCACGCTCAAGCTGATGACCTACGCGCCGACCGGCGGCATCGTGGCCGCGCCCACCGCCGGACTGCCCGAACAGCTGGGCGGGGAACGCAATTGGGACTATCGCTACACCTGGATCCGGGACGCCTCGTTCTCGGTCTCGGCGCTGCTGTCACTCGGATTCCGGGACGAGGCAACGGCTTTCGCGGGCTGGCTGCGCGAGCGCTACCGGGCGCACGGCGGACCGCTGAAGATCATGTACCGGGTGGACGGGTCCTGGGATCTGCCCGAGGACGTGCTGGAGAACTTCGCGGGCTACCGGGATTCGGCCCCGGTCCGGATCGGCAACGACGCCTCCGGGCAATTACAGCTCGATATCTACGGGGAAATGCTGGACAGCATCTATCAGGCCGATCGGGCCGGCCTGCGGATCGGGCACCAGGGCTGGCAGGAGATCGTCGAACTGCTGGAGTGGCTCTCGGTCAACTGGGACCAGCCCGAGGAGGGCATCTGGGAAACCCGCGGCGGCCGAGCGGATTTCAGTTACGGACGCCTGATGAGCTGGGTGGCGTTCGACCGGGCGGTGCGGCTGGCCACCGAACGCAGCCTGCCCGGCCCGGTGGCGCACTGGCGGCAGACCCGCGACGCCATTCACGCCCAGCTGTGGGAACGCGGCTGGCATTCCGGTCGGCAGGCCTTCGTCCAGCACTACGACACCGATGTGCTGGATTCCTCGCTGCTGCGCATGGCGCAGGTCGGATTCGTGGCCCCGCGGGACCCGAACTGGCTGACCACCCTGGACGCCATCGGCGCGGAACTGGTCACCGACAGCCTCGTCTACCGCTATCACCCGCACGCCTCCCCGGACGGCCTGGCCGGTTCGGAGGGCACCTTCTCGCTGTGCACCTTCAACTACGTCAACGCGCTGGCCCGCGCCGGACGGCTGGAGCAGGCCCGGCTGGTGTTCGAGAAGATGCTCACCTATGCCAATCACGTCGGCCTGTACGCCGAGGAAATCGACGTCACCGGACAGCAATTGGGTAATTTCCCGCAGGCGTTCACGCATCTGTCGCTGATCGACGCGGCGCTGGTGCTGGACGCCGCCATGGACGGCGCTCCGGTGCGCTGATCACAGCAATCCCGCGCGCCGCGCCTGCGCCAGCGCGGCGGTGCGGGAGCCGACCCCGAACTTGGCGTAGATGGCCCGCAGATGCGTCTTCACCGTATTGATCGACACGCCCAGCTCGGCGGCGATCTGCTGGGCGGTGCGCCCGGACGGAAGATAGTGCAGCACGGTCAGTTCCGTCGCGGTCAGCTGCTGCTCCGGCGGTCGCCGCCGGGCCTGCGGATGGTTGCGGATGCGGGCCACCAGTTCGTCGCGATGGCCGAAGCCGCCCACCCGCTCGTCCAGCAGCGCGATGGTGCCCGGCACGTCCAGGAACGGGCGGATCACCCCGGAATCGGCGGCCAGTTCCAGCGCCCGCTCCAAACCGTTGCGCACCCGGTGCGGATTGCGCTGGCGCTGATCGGCGTGCACGGCGCTGTGCAGCAGCCAGGCGGTGATGCGCTCCACCGGACCCAGATCGTCCGCGCGCGTGAGCAATTCACCGACGACGGGGGTGGCGCCGACGGTCTCGGTGCTCACCGCCAGCATGACCCGGGCCGTCTCCACCTGCGGCGTGTCACCCAGCTGGGTCCGCGCCCGCCCGATCAGCAGGCGGGCGGTGCGCGGCTCCCGCACCTCCAGCAGCGCCCACACCACGTGCGCCAGCAGATCCCCGGCGCTCACCGGGAACGGCCCGCCGTACTCCAGCAGCGAAAGCATGCTGTGCCGCAGGGCTTCCGCGCCGGCGTAGCGGTCCTCGCCCGCGCGGAAGGCCAGCAGCCGGCCGATCACCTGCGCCGCCCAGCCGCCCACCGGGCGCACCGAACCGTCCCGGTGCTCGCGGGTGCGCGCCAGCGGTTCCAGATCGCGCGGCGAGTACGAATCACCCTGCAAATAGGCCCCGAACGCCGCCAGCGCCCGCGCGTGCAGGGCGTCGGTGCTGCCGCGCAGTTCGTGATCCTCCGCCACCACCAGCGCTTTTCGCGCCCGCTCCCGCATGGTCGTCACCGCGCCGCCGTAACCGGCGGTGACCGCCAGCCGGGTCACCGCCCGCACCGCCGCCCGCGGCCGATCGGCCCCCGCCGCCAGCGCCAGCCCGCGCCGCAATTGCGCCTCGGCGCGCTCCCGGTCCCCGCGCAGCAGGGTCGCGGTCGCCGCCTGCGCCGCCAGATAGCAGTCGATATCCGGCTGCCCGGTGCCGTGCAGGTCGCCGAGGTCGTCGCGGTCGGGTGCGGCATCCACCCGGGCCGCCCGGGTGAGCACCGTCAGCCACTCCGGCGGGGCCATCGAATCCGTCACTCCGGCACGGGAATCGACCAGATCCAGGAAGGCGCACGCCGCTTCCGGGTCCTCGTGGGTGACCGCGTCGACCGCCCGCAGCACCCAGACGAACGGATCCTCGGCCAGGCCCGGGCAGGACCGCTCCAGCTGGGTGAACATCTGGCCGCCGTGGCCCTCCAGCACCATCGCCATGCCGCGATGGCACAGGAAATCGGCCACGCGTTCGGGATCGCCCGCCGCGAGCACATGCGGCAGCGCCAGCACCGGCTGGCCGTTCTCGTCGTACCAGTCGGCCGTGCGCGCCGCCAGCTCCCGCACCAATTCCGGACTGGCGGAACGGATCTCGGCGAGCAGCCGGGCGCGATGCGGGGCGGCGCGCGGCGGGGCGACCAGGGGCAGGTCCGAAATTCGGGTGGAGGTCACGGTCGGCATCTCCTGCGGGTGCGAAACGGAACGGGTACGGGCCCGCTCATCCGCGACGGATGAGGGCGGGCCGGGGGGATCGGCGCAGAGTCGGTCCATCTCACCCACCGAGCGAACAGGGGCAGACCATGACCGAACATCCGGTGCGACAGGGCATTGCGGCGGGCACCTCGATCGGGGCGGCGATACTGCTGCTCACCGTGAGCGTGCTGTCGGTGCTGGCCGGGATCTCCGCCGTGGCCGGCGACGACCTGTATGTCGTCGGGCCCGAATACATCTACAGTTTCGACGCCACCGCCTGGGGCTGGACCCATATCGTGCTGGGCGCGCTGCTCGGCGTCTGCGGCGCGGGACTGCTGGCGGGCACCATGTGGGGGCGGATCGGGGCCATGTTCCTGGCCGCCCTGTCGATCATCGCGAATTTCCTGTGGCTGCCGCACTATCCGTGGTGGTCGCTCGCCATCATCACCCTGGACGTGGTGGTGATCTGGGCGGTCGCCACCTGGAAGACCGGTGTCAGGACCGCATGAGCACCACGAACGGCGCATGATCGCAGACGCTGTAATGGCTCCAATTCCACAGCGCCACCGAGTCGATGGTGGCGCCGGAGCGCAGCCACATGCGCCAATCGTGGGTGGTGCGCTCCCAGAGATGTCCGCAGCGATCCCGGTAGAGGCCGGGCGGCACCGCGAGCTCATCGGGCCGGAACCAGGCGATGGGCTCGCGGGGATGGGCGGCGGCCAGGCGATCGATCGCCCGGGCCACCGCCTCGGCCGGGCGGACCAGATAACCGACAAAGATTCGAAGCAGACCGGTTCTCCGCATAATGGCTCCCTGCCGCCGGAATTGTTCCCGATGCGACTTCGAGCAATCCGCCAGCGGTCGGTCCGAGTCGCGAGCAATCCGCCAGCGGTCGGTCCGAGTCGCGTACTGCATTCGAGGCCCGCCTTCCCTCAGCTGGTTCCAGTAGCATCCGCAACGCGACTTCCCGCCGACTTTCGATTCCGGGGCGGGGAGCGGGGGCAGTGCGATTTCCACGGCCGCAATGCACATTTTGTGAAAACTTGCAATGACCTGGCTTGCCAGTTTGTGTGCGGTAACAGTAACGACCTCGGCGTATGTGGACGTTTCACTTCGCAATCGGCTCGCAACTCGATTTGCAAGCCCTCAATTCGGAGGCCGCGCAAACCTTTCCGGGATGCGCTCGGAATAAGTGTGGACGGTCGGATGTTTGCCGATCCCACCGCGAATCCCGCCCGGCCGGCAACGGCGACGACCGGGGCGGGCGTGTGATGCGCCTCATATCCGCCCATCGAAATCGGTAAAGCTGCGGCGACACGCAATGACGGCGTTTCACCGAAATATCTGGCTGGTGGCTAACATTCAGCATCGAGCGAGATGGGAGGCCTCGCAGCTGTCCCGAGAAAAATGGGCACACGCCGGAGTTGTGATGAGCGAATGGTCGATTCGAGTACTCGGTCCCCTGCAGATATTCGTCGACGGGCGACCCGCGAGCACCGGCGGGCGCATCCGCCGCGCCCTGCTGGGCCGCCTGGTGCTGGCGCACGGCCAGCCGGTGACGGCGGGCCGGCTGGTGGACGACATCTGGGAGGGCGCGCCGCCCGCCACCGCCGCCGCGGTCCTGCAGGTCCAGGTCCACAACCTGCGCCGGGTATTGGAACCCGACCGCCCGCCGCGCGTCCCCGCGGGCGTCCTGGTCTCCGAGCCCGGCGGCTACGCCCTGCGCCTGCCCGCCGCGGCGGTCGACGCCTGGGAATTCGAAGCGCTGCTGCACGATTACGAGCAGGCGGTCCGCGACACCCTGAATTCCCCCGACTCCGAAACCCGCTGCCGTCTGCTGGATGCCGCTCTCGATCGCTGGCACGGCCGCCCGTATGCCGCCTTCGAGGACGCCCCCTGGGCCGCCGCCGAATCCGCGCGCCTGGCCGACCTGCGGCTGCTGGCCGCCGAGCTCAGGGCCGACGCCGCCCTCGATCTGGAGCGCCCGGCCGAAGTCCTTACGGGCTTGCACCGCACCGCCGCTGAGCATCCCGAACGCGAGGAAACGGCCCGTCTGCTGGCCACCGCCCAATACCGCCTGGGCCAGCAGACCGAGGCATTGGCCACCCTGCGCCGCACCCGTGACTACCTGCGCAATGACCTCGCGGTGGACCCCGGTCCCCGCCTCCAGGCGCTGGAATCCGCCATCCTCAACCAAGATCCCGCCCTGACCGCCGGTCGGTCCGACTCACTCCCACTCGCGACCGGCCGTCGAAGACCGCGGCCGACCGGCTCGGAACCCGCTGCGCACGAGAAACATTCGCCACCGGCCGGGACCGGTCCGGCCGAGATCGCCGCACCGGAAGCGACCACGGTCATGCCGGAATCGGAGAAGTCCACCATCGGTGTGCCCGAGTCGGCGGCGGAACCCCGGCCGGAATCGGCGGCCCGATCGGCCGAGATCGCCAGGACCGGAACGGAATCGGCGGTAGCCGCCGACTCGGGGCAGGGATCGGCGGCGGGCCTGGTCGAGCCCGCGACCCCCGCCGCGGAGACCGTGGCCCGGGCGGCCGGGTATGTCGCGGCGGCGGCGCGGACCGGGATCGGGGCGAGTGCGGAGATCGACTCGATTCGGTTGTGGCAGACGGCTATCGACCTGCACGAGTTGGCGGGGCACGGGGCGCGGGACGCGGAACACGGCCAGCGGGTGGAACTTTCGGAGGCGCGCTGCGAGCTGGTGGCGGCGCTGGCGGGGGCGGGGCGGAGCGAGGCGGCGCGGCGGGCGCGCACCGAAGCGGTCGAATCGGCGGTGGAACTGGGGGAGCGGGAGCTGGTCGTGCGTGCGCTCACCAGTTGGCGCGCGCCGGTCGCCTGGCCGCTCCGGGATCGGCTCCGGCCCGACGCGGCCATCGAGCACGCGCTCGCCGACGCACTCGAGACGGCGGAGCACCCGTGGGAGCGCGTAGCACTGCGCACCGCAATGGTTTTCGAGGCCGATCCGCTCGGCCCGCAGCCGGTCCTGGAGTGGGCGCGCGAGGCGGTCGGCGGGGCCGCCGGGGATCCGGTGCTGCACTGCGGCGCGCTCAATGCCTTGGCCGCGGTATTGCTCGAGCGGGGCGCGTGGACGGAGCTGCCGGACGTGGCGGGGGAGCTGGAGCGCGCGGCCATCCTGGCGGGGCGCACCGACTATCTCGCGCTCGCGCACTATCTGCACCTGCGGATCGCCTGCGCCGGTGCGGATCTGACCGAAGCGATGCGTCAGCAACGGCTGGCGGCCGCGTTCGCCGACGCGGCCGGGGCGGGGGTGTTGACGCCGGCCCTGGACTCCTTCACGGCGGCCACCGTGCTGCTGGGCGGCGATCCGGACGGCGCGGAGCAGCTCTACCGGGATCGCGACGAGCAGGCCGGAGCGCTCGGCGCACCGAATCGGCGCGAGTTCCGGCTGCTGGGCCGGGTGGCGGTGGATTGGGCGCGCGGCGATCTCTCCGGCCGGGTGGACGAACTCGCCGCAGCGAGCCGGGCACTACCCGGCGATCTGACCCATATCTATACGATGTCGCTCCTGCACGCCGGTGAAATAGCGAGGGCCGCAATAAGTTTCGAAATCGGCGGCACCCTCGACCCGGCTCGTGGGACCCCGGTCGGCACCGTCTTCCGTGCGCACGCCGCCCTGGCCCTGGGCGAACCCGGTGAATTGCGCGCGCTGTTCCATCGCCTGCGCCCGTACGCCGGAACGGTCGCCGGAGCCGAGACCGGAACTGTCGTTTTCGGCCCCGTCGACGAACTCCTCGCCGATCTCGCGGCCGCACTGGGCAATTCCGCAATAGCTTCTCGATATCGCACCGCGGCAACGGAACTCATGGCGCGGATTCGCTCGGTAACCATTGCGGGACCTTGATCCGAAAGATGATCGGAGAGCTTTTGGCAAACTCAGCGCAATCTATGTAATCCGTTGTACCCCTGTGGAGTTCGAAGTCACAATCCCTTGCCATGCGGTCACCGCAATGAGATGGATAGGCTCGCAATGAATTACCTTGTCCTAAATCGAGTAGGAAAACCAGGACAGCGAGGAGCGCCGATGGCACCGATTGCAGAGTGCGTCCAAAGACCCGGAAATCTACAACCACCGACCTTGGGTAGGCAGTTGCGCCGACTGCGCGACGCCCGCCGGATATCCCGCGAGCGCCTGGCCTTCAACGCGGGCGTAAGCGCCAGTTACATCACGCATTTGGAGAACGGCAATCGCGAACGCCCCACCCGCGAGGTGCTGCGCGCGCTGGTCCGCTACCTGGATCTGGTCGGCCCGCTCTCCCCGGTCGAACACCGGCATCTCAATGATCTGGCCGGTTTGGGCGCCCCGGACTATCCCAGCGTCGACGAGTTACGCGGCGAGATCACCGAAGAAATGGTGGACGCCCTGCACCTGCACGAGCCGAATCTCGCCGCCTATCTCGATACCCACTGGAATCTGCTGGCGTACAACGAAAGTTATGCCCGCGCCTTCCCCGGACAGGTCCGCGACGGCAATGTCCTGCACTGGCTGCTGGGCAATGCCCAGGCCCGGCGGGTGCTGCCGGAATGGGAGCAGGAGGTCCGGCTCAGCGTGCACTGGCTGCGCGGGCTCATCGCCAGTTCCGGCGATACCGCCTCGTCGGTCGCGTTTCTCGCCGAACTCGGCCAGTACGAACTGTTCTGCCGATACTGGGACGAGGGCATCGTCACCTACGGGCGGGAAGGGGCGCGGATGCGCCTGCGCGATCCGGAGTCCGGGACGCGGCACACCATTGTGGCGCAGATGTTCCGGGTCGATTCGGTGGCGCACTCCGAACACATCAAGATCTTCCTCGGGATTCCCGCCGAAATCGGCCGGAAGTGCACCCGCCGGAAGTAGGCGTCAATCGAAAACGAAACGCGCCCTGCGCAAGTCGACGCGATCGCCCGCGAGCGGACAGCCCTCCTCGGCCAGCTGCCGCAACTGCCGGTGCGCGAGATGCGGCGCCGGAGTGCCGTCGGCCCGCAGCACCCGATGCCAGGGCAGATCGGCGGAATCGGTGCGCATGATCCAGCCGACCGTACGCGGCGTGGACAGGCCCGCGGCGGCCGCGATATCGCCGTAGGTGGCGACCCGCCCGGGTGGAATGGCGGCGACCAGTTCGCGCACCCGCTCGATATCGGCGTCGGAGGTCGGCATCAGAGCCCGCCGAGCAGTTCGCGCAGCAGTGCGGCGGTCGGGGCGGGACGGGATTGGGCGACCATGTGATCGCAATCGAATTCGCGCACGGTCAGATTGTCGCTGAGCCGGTCGGCGAGCGCGGCCCGGAACGCGGGCGTGACGAACGGCGGATCCACCCGCATGGCCTGCACCAGCACCGTCGGCAGGTGCGCCGGGGGCAGCA
Organism: Nocardia yamanashiensis; assembly: GCF_021183565.1. Lineage (NCBI taxonomy): Bacteria > Bacillati > Actinomycetota > Actinomycetes > Mycobacteriales > Nocardiaceae > Nocardia > Nocardia yamanashiensis. Next base: position 4,231,111 of record NZ_CP089226.1, on the reverse strand, counting down.
CGAAATCACGGGCCAGCTGACCCCAGAAGGCGATGATCGCGGGCATGGCCAGCCGCCAGCCCACGCGGCCGTTCGCGGTGGGCACCAGGTGCTCGGCCAGTTCGTCGGCGAGCAGCTCCGGGTCCACCTCCGCCCACGCGGTCTCCAGCTTGTCGCGGCGCGCCTGCTCCACATCGGCGTAATCCGGGTGCTCCAGCATGGAATTCGCGATGTGCAGCATGAATTCCGGGTCCAGCCCGATCGCCGGATCCAGCAGCGCCAGCCCGCGCACCAACTCCGGATACCGATGCGCCAGATGCACCCCTGCGGCCGCGCCGAACGAATGCCCGAGCACCACCGCGGGTTCGCTCGTCTCGGCTTTCAGCAGTTCGGCGAGATCATCGGCGACGGTTTCGAAATCCCACGGCGGCACGCCGGGCGACCTCCCGTGCCCCCGCAGATCCGGAGCGATAATCCGCAGGTCGGACAGATACTCGTCGGCCAGCGCCCGCCAGCGTCGGCCGTGACCGGTCAGCCCGTGCAATGCCAGCACCACCGGACCGGTCGAAGGACCGAAGCGATGAATATGAAGATCGGACACGCGCCCATTCTGCTGCCTGCGCCGGACATGAACACCCGCTGCCCTGTGATCGGCGGCACGGACAACTCATGGCAAACGAAACCTGTCGGGGCGATCTGTTGAAATAGCCGACGTGATGCGATCGGATAGCTCGGTGCAATTGGTGCGCCGGGCCGAGGCGGTCTCCCGTCCCCGGGAGTGGGACGCCGCTATCGCGCCGCTGTTCGCCGACACCCTGCCCGATCCCGGCTGGCGGCCCTGGCAGGTGCTCGGCGGGCCCGGGACCGGCAAGACCGCGCTGCTGGTGGATCTGGCCGCCGCGCGCATCCTGGCCGGGGCCGATCCGGAATCCGTGCTGCTGCTCACCTACACCAAGCGCGCCGCCACCGCCGTCCGCAATGCCGTCACCGCCCGCATCGCCGCCACCGATCCCGAACTCGGCGGGGTGCCCGGCGCCACCCGCGGCCCGCTGGTCCGCACCCTGCACTCCTACGCCTTCGGCCTGCTGCGCGGCTTCGCCACCGCACGCGGCAATCCGCCCCCCCGGCTGCTCACCGGTTCCGAACAGGACATCGTGATTCGCGAGATGCTGCGCGGCGATCTGCTCGACGGCGCCGCCGACTGGCCCGAGCGCCTGCATCCCGCGCTGCCCGCCGCCGGGTTCGCCGAACAGCTGCGCGATCTCATGCTGCGCGCCACCGAACGCGGCCTCGGTCCCGAAGACCTGGTGGAACTCGGCCGCACCCACCGCCGGGCCGAATGGGTCGCCGCCGGCCGCTTCTTCGAGCGCTACGAACAGATCCAGCTGCTGCGCTGGTCGGTCGGCATGGACGTGCCCGAAGCCAGCGCCCCCGCCCTGGACGCCGCCGAACTCGTCACCGCCGCCCTCGAAGCCCTCGCCGCCGACCCCGAACTCCTGATCGCCGAACGCGACCGCCTGCACACCCTCCTGGTCGACGACGCCCAGCATCTCGACCCGCACGCCGCCCAGCTCGTCCGGGCCCTCGGCAGCGGCGGCGCGACCACCGTCATCGCCGCCGACCCCGACCAATCCGTCTTCACCTTCCGCGGCGCCGACGCCCGCTTCGCCGCCGACCTGGACACCCCCGCCGATCACCGAATCACCCTGCGCCACAACCATCGCGGCGCCCCGGCCATCCAGGAGGTCATCTCCCGCATCACCGCGCGCCTCCCCGGCGCCGGCCGCCACCGCACCCCACCCGCCACGACCGATTTCCGCTCGGATATCGCCCCCGGGGATGGGGTGGAACCGCCGGAAGAGACGGATCGAATCGATTGGGAGGGAGAGTCTTTCGCGGGGGAAGTGCGGGTGCAGGTGCTGACTACGCCCGCCAAGGAGGCCGCGCTGATCGCGGATCATCTGCGGCGGGCGCATCTTTCGCACGGGGTGCCCTGGTCTCGGATGGCGGTGATCGTGCGCTCGGTGCCGCTGTCGCTGGCTCCGCTGCGGCGCGCGCTGCTCGCGGCCGGGGTGCCGGTGCGGCAGCCGCCGGCCGAGGTGCCGCTGGCACGGCGGCGCGGGGCGGCGTGGATGCTGTCGGCGTTGCGGGCGGTCACGGCGGGTGATCCGACGGCCGTACGGCATCCGCGGCCGATCGAGTTCAGCGCGGACGATGCGCTCGATCTGCTGGCGGGGCCGCTGGGCGGGGCGGATCAGATCAGCCTGCGACGGTTGCGGCGCGGTATTCGGCGGACCGTGCTGGAACTCGGCTATCCGGAGCGGGAGGTCACGGAGGCGGACGGAGACGAACCGCTGCCGGGATCGGCTGCGGCCGAAGGGGATACGGCCATTGCGGCCCGGGTTGTGGCGGATTCGGCAACGCTGGGGGAGGCCGAGACGGCGGATCGGTATGCGGATCTGGATCGATCGTCGGCCGAGATTCTGCGGGATCTGCTGGTGGGCAATGGGAATCGGGTGATTCTGGAGCGGCTCACCGATGTGGAGGCCGCACCGCTGCGGCGGGTGTTGAAGGCGCTGGGGCGGGCGCGGAAGAAGCGGCGCGAAGGCGGCGGGCTCGAAGACGTGATGTGGGGGATCTGGACCGGCTCCACCCTGGAGCGGCGCTGGGTGGGGCAGTCCGAGCGCGGGGGAGCGGTCGGGATGCAGGCCGATCGTGACCTGGACGCGGTGGTGGGGCTTTTCGAGGCGGCGGCCGCGTACGTGGACCGGCTGCCGCGCGCCACCATCGAAGGCTTCGTGGAATACCTGGAGCAGCAGGAGATTCCACAGGACAATGCGCCGCATACCGATCCGGGTGCGGCGGTCACCATTTGCAGCGCGCACGCCGCCGCCGGGCGCGAATGGGACACGGTGGCGGTCGCCGCCGTGCAGGAGGGGATCTGGCCGAACCTGCGGCCGCGCGGCAGCCTGCTCGGCGTCGAGGATCTGGTGGATCTGCTTGCCGGAGTGGGGGATACCGGTGAGCGGGTGAGCCGTGCCGCCCCGCTGCTCGCCGAAGAGCGGCGATTGCTGCTGGTGGCGTGCGGCCGCGCGCAACGCTCGCTGCTGGTCACCGCCGTCGAATCCGTCACCGGCGACCAGGATCTGGTGCCCTCGCGTTTCCTCGCCGAACTCGACGCCGACGCCGCCGACGGGCAGCCCGGCAAGATCCCGCCGCCGGTCGATCCCGGCCGGGCGCTCGCCATGCACGCCCTCATCGCCGAATTGCGTTCCGTGGCTTGCGATCCCGAAACCACCCCGGAACGCCGCACCCGCGCGGCCCATCAGCTCGCCCGGCTGGCCGACGCGGGCGTGCGCGGCGCACATCCCGGCGACTGGTACGGCACCGCCGAACTGTCCTCCACGAACCCGCTGTGGGACAGCACCGACGGCGCCATCGCCCTGTCCCCGTCCACCGTCGAACAGCTCAAGACCTGCCCGCTGCGCTGGGCGCTGGAACGCCACGGCGGCGGCGACGGCGACAATCCGCACGCCCTCAAGGGCAATCTGGTGCACACCCTGGTCCAGGCCCTCGCCGGTCAGGTCGACGAGGCCCAGGTCAAACAGGCCCTCGCCAAGGCCTGGAAGAAGATCGACCCCACCGCCCGCGACGGCGAGAACTGGTACTCGCGAGCCGAATTGCGCCGCACCGAAACCATGGTCGACACCTTCCTGGCCTGGCTGCGCAATACCCGCGACGAACTCACCGCCATCGGCGTCGAAGTCCCCGTCGACCTCACCCTCCCGCCCCGTACCCCCGATGGCCATCCGGTCCGCATCTCCGGCCGCGTCGACCGCGTCGAACGCGACGCCATGGGCCGCTTCGTCATCATCGACGTCAAAACCGGCAAGACCCCCATCTCCAAACAGGCCGCCGAAGACCACGCCCAGCTCGCCACCTACCAGGTGGCCGCCGCCTCCGGCGCCTTGGGCGAAGGCGACCCCGGCGGCGCCCGCCTGGTCTACGTCGCCAAACCCAGCGCCAAGGAAGGCGCCACCCAGCGCCTGCAACCCACGCTCGACTCCGACGGAATCGACAACTGGCGCACCGTCATCCACGACGCCGCCGACTCCTCCAAGGGCCCAAGCTACCTGGCCATGCGCAATGACGGCTGCCGCCATTGCAAAGTCGCCGGCAGCTGCCCCGTCCAGGACACCGGACGGCAGGTGACGGACGAGTGAAGTCGTCCCACCCCCGGTCGCCCCGGCCCTGCGCCGCGGGCGCCGGTCACGCCGTGGATGTCGCGGCAGCATGGCTCAGCTCCGCGGATGCCGCGGGCGGGTGGCCGCGGCGCACCTTCGCGACGTGCCGCCGCGCGGAGTCGTCGCGGTGACGGAGCGGATTTCTCCCCAGCAGCTCGCCGCCGCGCTCGGGTTGCCGACGCCGACCGACGAACAGGCTGCCGTCATCGCCGCCGAACCCGGGCCGACGCTGGTCGTGGCGGGGGCGGGCGCGGGCAAGACCGAGACCATGGCGGCTCGCGTGGTGTGGATGGTCGCCAACGGATTGGTCGAGCCGGAGCAGGTGCTGGGGCTCACCTTCACTCGAAAAGCCGCCCAGCAGTTGACCACTCGTATCCGGACCCGGCTCGCCCGGCTGGCCGGGGCGCCGATCGTGCGGGACATCGACCCGACCGGTCACCTGCGCGCGCTGCTCACCGGGTCGGAACCGGAGATCAGCACCTATCACTCCTACGCCGGCCGGCTGCTCACCGAGTACGGTCTGCTGCTGCCCGTCGAACCCACCGCGACGCTGCTCACCCAGACCCAGCTCTGGCAACTGGCCTATCGCGTCGTTTCGACCTGGGACGGTGACCTCGATACCGATCGCAGTCCGGTGTCGGTGACCGAAGCCGTGCTGGCGCTGTCCGGCCAGCTCGCCGAACATCTCGTCGAACCGCACCAATTGGTCAGCGCCCATCGCGAACTCGACCGGCTCGTCCACACCCTGCCCGCCGGACCCCGCCAGAAGGGCGGACCCAAGAAGGCGCTGCTGGACCTCCTCGAGGTCCAGCACGAACGCGTCACTCTGCTGCCCCTGGTACAGCGCCTGGCCGACGAACTCCGCCGCCGCGGCGCGCTCGATTTCGGCGCGCAGATGTCGCTGTCCGCTCGGCTCGCCGCCGTCCACCCGGAAGTCGGTGCGGCCGAACGCGCCCGGTTCCGTCTGGTCCTGCTCGACGAGTACCAGGACACCGGTCATTCGCAGCGCATCCTGCTCTCCTCCCTGTTCGGCGCGACCGGGCCGGGCGAACCGCTGGGCGAGGCGACCGGCGCGGGTGCGCCCGAGGACCTCTCCGGTGACCGAAACGCCCAGCCGGAAGCCACTTCCGGCCGGATCGGGTCCGGTCTCGGGAACGGGGACGGTGCCGCTGGAGCGGCCGGACAACCGCTGGCGGTGACCGCGGTCGGCGACCCGATGCAGTCGATCTACGGCTGGCGCGGGGCATCGGCGGCGAACCTGCCTCGGTTCGCCACCGATTTCCCGGTGGCGCCCGGCGTACCCGCGCCGATCCTGCCGCTGCTCACCAGCTGGCGGAATCCGCCCGAGGCGCTGGATCTGGCGAACCTGGTGGCGGATCCCTTGCGGCGCAAGGCGATCGAGAGCGGCGGGGTGACAGTAGACGCCCTGCGCCCGCGCCCGGACGCGACACCCGGCGTGGTGGCGCTGGCGCTCGCGGAAACCGTTGCCGAGGAACGGGATTGGGTGGCGGAACGGATCGCGGCCGAATGGGAGGCGGCGGCCGACGCCGGTGAGCCCGCGCCGACCTCGGCGGTGCTGGTGCGCCGCAATGCGGATGCCGCGCCTTTGGCGGAAGCCTTGCGGGAGCACGGATTACCGGTGGAGATCGTCGGTCTGGGCGGACTCCTGCACACCCCCGAGGTAGCGGATATCGTCGCCACCCTGCGCTTGATCGCCGATCCGGCGGCGGGCAGCGCGGCGGTGCGCATTCTCACCGGAGCCCGGTGGCGGATCGGCGTGGCGGATATCGCGGCCCTGTCGCGGCGGGCCCGGGAGCTCTCCATCCGGCGGCCGGGCGGACCGGCGCAGGAGATCAGCGACACCGCGACGCTGGACGAGGCCTTGCGCGAGGTCGCACCCGAACCGTCCGAGCGGGCCGGGCTGGGCGACGCCATCGCCGATCCCGGTGCGGTGGACCAGTATTCGTCCGAGGGCTACACGCGCATCGTGGCCCTCGGCCAGGAACTCACCGCCCTGCGCGAGCGCAGCGGCCAGCCCCTGTCCGAACTGGTCGCCGATGTGGAACGCACCATCGGAGTCGGCGTCGAAACCCAGGCCCGCCGCGCCCACGCCGCCGCCGGCCGCGAACACCTGGACGCCTTCGCCGACGTCGTCGCCGGTTACGCCGTCGACCACCGCTCCTCCCTCACCGGCCTGCTCGACTTCTTCACCGCCGCCGAGGAAGTCGAAGGCGGCCTGGAACCCGGCGAGGTCGAGGTGGCCCACGACCGCGTCCAGGTTCTGACCGTGCACGCCGCCAAGGGCCTGGAATGGGAGGTGGTCGCCGTCCCGCACGTGGTCGACGGCACCTTCCCCTCCGGCACCGGCACCACCACCTGGATGGGCGCGCTCGCCGAACTCCCCACCGGCCTGCGCGGTGATCGCCGGCAGGACGACGGCGCGGGCGAAGGCGTCCCCGTCCTCGACCTGTCCGACATCTACGACCGCGCCGACCTCGAACACGCCCTCGACGAACACAAGAAGGCCCTGGCCCGCCGCCGCATAGACGAGGAACGCCGCCTCTTCTACGTCGCCCTCACCCGCACCGAACGCGTCCTGCTGGTCTCCGCCCACCACTGGGCCGAATCCGGCTCGAAACCCAAGGGCCCCTCCGACTTCCTCCTCGACCTGAAACAGGCCACCGAAACCCCCGGCGCCGACCTGGCCCGCGCCGTCCGCATCGACCGCTGGGACGATCCACCCCTCCCCGACACCACCAACCCCTTCACCGACAACCCGCCCACCGCCGAATGGCCCCGCGACCCCTTGGGCGCGCGCCGTGAATTCGTAGAAGAGGGCGCGGAGTTGGTCAAACGCGCCCTTGCCGCCCTCCGCGAGGCCGCCCGCCCGCAACAAGCCGAATTCGACTTCGGTCCGGAATTCGAAACTCCCGCAACGGATTCGAGAAAGCGCGCGCGGAAGTCCGCACCGAGGGGCGCTACCACCGCCGCCGCGTTCGACGCCGACTCGACCGCCTCCGTTCCGGCGGCCGACGGCGCGCCCTCGGCTCCCCCGTCCGACGAGGATGCTGCGGCGGAGTTCGACCCGGCCACCGCGGACGATCCGGAAGGCTGGGGGTCCGACGTCGATGCCCTGATCGCCGAGCATCTCGCCGCGGAACAGGCGGTGCGCGAGGTGGAGCTGCCCGGTCAGCTGGCCGCCACTTCGCTGGTGGATCTGCGGTCCGATCCCGCGAAACTCGCTGCGCGCCTGCGTCGTCCGCTGCCGTATCCGCCGAGCCCGTTCACCCGCCGCGGTACCGCCTTTCATGCCTGGTTGCAGCGCTGGTTCGGGGCCGGCCGGCTGCTGGCATTCGACGAATTGCCCGGCGCCGCCGACGGCTCCGACCGGGACGCCGAGCTGATGCGGTTGCAGGAGGCGTTCCTGGCCTCGCAGTGGGCCGATCGCAATCCGGTCGAGGTCGAGGTGTCGTTCGAAACCACACTGGCGGGCACCGTGATTCGCGGGCGCATGGATGCGGTGTTCCCGCGACCGGACGGCGGATGGACCGTGGTCGACTGGAAGACCGGCTCGGAACCCACTGTGGCCGAAGCGGATTCGGTGTCGGTGCAGCTCGCCGTGTATCGCCTGGCGTGGGCGCGGCTGGAGGCGGCGCGCACCGGCCTGCCCGAGGCGGCGCTGCTGGACCGGGTCGACGCGGCCTTCCATTACGTTCGCACCGGCCGCACCATCGCCCCCGAATATCTGCCCGGCCCGGCCGAACTCGAACATCTCATCCGCACCAACGCCCCCGAGCGGGAGGAGCCGGCGCCGATCGCGGATCCGGTGCGCCGCGCCGCGCCGTCCCCGGAATCCCGTGCGCTCGACGTGGATTCCCTGCGCGCCCACCCCGGCCTGCCGGACTGGGCCCCGCCCGACGACTTCGAACCGCCGCCCGATCCGGAATCCCTGCCACCCGACCCGATCCGATAGCCGCGACGCGCGCCGGTCGAGGCCGCGATTTCGGGCGCGGCCCGGTACGCTCCGGTCCTGTGCCGCACCTAGACGTCCCCGAAATGGCCGGTGATTCCCGTGTTCGGTGATTCGTCGCGTGGTATCGGCAGGCTCACCGACCGCCCGGACCATGCCCTGGTGGGCGTGCTGCGGGTGCCGACCGAACAGATCAGTCCGTGGATCTCGCTGGCGCGGCGGCTCGGCCTGGCGCTGTTGCTGCTGGCCATCGCGACCGTCGTGGTCTATATCGGCCGCTCCGGCTACCACGACAACGCGCGCGAAGAGATGTCGATGCTGGACGCCGCGTACTACGCGACGGTATCGCTGTCGACCACCGGCTACGGCGACATCACACCGGTCACGCCGGAAGCGCGATTGGTCAATATCCTCGTGGTGACGCCACTGCGCATCTTCTTCCTCATCGTGTTGGTCGGCACCACCCTGTCGGTGCTGACCGAACGATCCCGGCAGGCGTTCAAGATTCAGCGATGGAGGCACACCGTGCGCAATCACACCGTGGTCGTCGGCTACGGCACCAAGGGCCGGACCGCGATCGACGCCATGCTGGGCGACGGCGTGAAGCCCGCCGACATCGTGGTGGTCGACACCGACGCGCAGGTGCTGGAGACCGCCGCGAACGCCGGACTGGTCACCGTGCACGGCTCCGCCACCAGATCCGATGTGCTGCGCCTGGCCGGGGTGCAGCAGGCCGCCGCGGTCGTGGTCGCCGCCAATCGCGACGACACCGCGGTGCTGGTCACCCTGACCGCCCGCGAGATCAATTCCAAGGCCCGTATCTCCGCCGCGGTCCGCGAGGCCGAGAACACCCATCTGCTGCGCCAGTCCGGCGCGGATTCGGTGGTGGTGTCCTCCGAGACCGCGGGTCGCCTGCTCGGCATCTCCACCACCACCCCCACCGTCGTCGAGATGATCGAGGACCTGCTCACTCCCGAAGCCGGTTTCGCCATTTCCGAGCGGGACGTGGAACCCGAGGAGATCGGCGGCTCGCCCCGCCACCTGCGCGACATCGTGATGGGCGTGGTCCGCGCGGGCGAGCTCATCCGGGTCGGCGATCCCGAGGTGGACGCGCTCGAGACCGGCGACAAACTGCTGTATCTGCGCCGCGTCCACAACTGAGGCCGCTCGTTCGGCGCCGCGCCACCCCGCCCGGCTAGTCTCGAACCGTGTCTTCGTTCGAGTTGAATGCCGTTCCGGTGCTTTCCCGTTCCGCCCTCGACCGAGCGGAGGATCTCCGCTCGGATGAGCAGGCCCTGAAAGAGGGCTGGGCGCAAGCGAAATTGCTACGCATGAACAAGCGCGGCCAGGTGCGCGTGATCGACGGCACCGTGGTGCTGGACGCCGCCGTGTCGCTGGCCGCCGAACCGGCCCCCGAGGCGGTGTTCCTGGGCGTCGACGACGGCCTGCACCTGTGGGCGGTGCGCGACAACGAGATCGACGGCGAGCTGACCGATCTGCGCGCCTTCGGCACCACCCTGGAGCTCGACGATTTCGGCACCGGGCTGCTTTCCACCGCCATCGCCCTGCTGAACTGGCACGACAAGGCGCGTTTCAGCGCCGTCGACGGTTCCGCCACCCGGGTCACCAACGGCGGCTGGTCGCGCACCAACGAGGCGGGGTACGAAGAATTCCCGCGCATCGACCCGGCCGTCATCTGCCTCATCCACGATGGCGGCGACCGCGTGCTGCTGGCGCGTCAGCACACCTGGCCGGAGGGATTGTTCTCGCTGCTGGCCGGTTTCGTGGAGGCGGGGGAGTCCCTGGAGCGCTGCGTGGAGCGTGAGATCAAGGAAGAGGTCGGCGTCGATGTGCGCGCGGTCCGCTACCTGGGCAGCCAGCCGTGGCCGTTCCCGCGTTCGCTCATGCTGGGTTTCGCCGCGGAAGCCGATCCGGACCAGCCGTTGAACTTCCACGACGGGGAGATCGCCGAGGCGCACTGGTACACCCGCGCCGAGGTGCGCGAGGCCCTGGAAGCGGGCGCGTGGGGCACCAAGGCCGATGTCCGCCTGCTGCTGCCCGGTTCGATCTCGATCGCCCGGACCATCGTCGAATCCTGGGCCGCCGCAAGCTGATCCGGATTCGCCGCCGAGGGCGGCGACAAGGGCAAGCCGCACGCCTCGGGCGTGCGGCTCGGTATTTCAGGGGTTCGGGGGCGAGGCCCCCGAGAGCTGGGCCTCTCAGCTGATCGCTGCGAGCGCCTCTTTGACCTGCACCAGCGTGGGGTTGGTGGCCGTGGAACCGTCCCGGTACTTCACCGTCGGCACCACATGGTTGCCGTTGTTGACGCTGCCGACGAACTCGGCGGCTTCGGGGTGGTCTTCGATATCGATCACCTCGTAGGTGATCCCGGCCTCGTCCAGCTGCTTCTTCAGCCGGCGGCAGTAGCCGCACCAGGTGGTCGAGTACATGGTCAGGTCGGTAGCAGTCACGGATTGTGCAACATACTCCCCTCCGATCATGTTCCCCGGCCGGGGTTGACCGGATAATAGTATGCGCGCATACTAAATCCATGACGATCATCGCCGAAGCCACCGCCACCTCGACCGCCGCGCCCGAGACCTTCTTCGCCATCTGGGGCGATATGGCGTCCTGGCCGGAGTGGAATCAGGACACCGAATGGGTGAGACTCGACGGCCCCTTCGTGCAGGGCGCGACCGGCACCCTCAAGCCCAAGGGTGGTCCCAAGGTCGGGTTCGTGGTGGAGAAACTCACCGACACCGAATTCGTGGACGTGTCCAAGCTCCTCGGCGCGCGCCTGGTCTTCGCCCACGAGGTGACCACCGGCGAGGTCACCACCGTCACCGTCCGCGTCAGCATGGAAGGCCCGCTGCGCCGGCTCTGGAACAAGATCATGGGCGCGGATCTGGCCGAGTCCGTCGCCCCCGACCTGGCCGCGCTGATCAAGGTCGCCGAGGGTGTCCGGGCGTGAGTACGGCCCGCGCTATGGTCGGGCGGTGACGGCGCACGGTGGAAATCAGGGACTGCACACCGATTTCGAGAACGCCGACGAGAGTCCCGGGCTGTTGCTGTGGCAGGTGACCAATCGCTGGCAGGCCGCCCAGCGCGCGGCGCTCGCGCCGTTCGATCTCACCCATGTGCAATTCGTGCTGCTGGCCTCCCTGACCTGGCACACCGGGCGGTCGGGCGGGGAGCCGGTGATGCAGCGCGATCTGGCCGAGCACGCGGCCACCGATCCGATGATGACCTCGCAGGTGCTGCGGGCGCTGGAACAGAAGGGGTTGATCGAACGGCGCGATCACCCCACCGATCGGCGGGCGAAATCGCTGGTGCCCACCGAAACCGGTGCGGCGCTGGTCAATCGCGCGATCACGGCCGTCGAAGCCTGTGATCGCGAGTTCTTCGCACCCCTGGGAGTCGCGATTCCGCGGTTCGCCACGGACCTCCGGCGCTTGCGCGACCGCGACTGAGCCGGCGACGGTCGAGCCGCTCGGGGCTCGCGCCGCGTGTCTCTCAGGCGGGCGCACCGCTGTTCGGCCGCCGCCGGTCCGACCGGCCCCACTTGCCCGCGGCCCAGGTCTCCCACAGCAGCGGCCAGACCACGAGTACCGCGACGCCACAGACCAGGGGGAGCGCGGTGAGGTGGGCGCCGATCGCACCCAATCCGAGCGCCAGGATCGCGCACGGGATCGGCCAGGCCAGCGTCCAGCGCCAGCCCACCCCGCTGCGCAGCGCGCTCACCGCCGCGATCACGAAATAGGCTGCCGCGCCGCCGCACAACGACCAGGCGATACCGGTGGTCAGATGACCCTCGGCGTGTTCGATGGCCAATCCCAGCCCGGCCGCCAGCGTCGCGAGCGCACCGGTGATGGCGCAGTGGGTGAGCATGATCCGCTGCCACGGCACCGCACCCGGCACCACCTGCTCGGTCATCAGGCGCGGGATGAACCCGTACAGCAAGGTCAGCGCCCACAACCCCGCCAGGATCACGAACGCGGCGAACCCGAGACCCAGCACGGTCGCATTCCATCGCACCCCGCCCACCGCGCCGATCACCGCGATCACGCCCTCGCCCAGCACGATGATCACGTACAGCCCGAGGCGTTCCCCCATATGCGCCGGATCGGCGTGCAGCGCTTGGAATTCCGGCACCCGCCCCTCGTCGAACCGCGGCGACTTGCGCAGCTTGGCCAGCCGCCGTTCGAACTGCTCCCGCGCCCCCGCCAGCATCCGCTCCCCGCTGATCGCGAACATGATCCACAGATCCAGCCCCAGCCCGATCACCCACAACCAGTACTTGCCCGGCTCGCCCACCCACAACGACGCGATCCACGGCAGCACCCCCACCGTGAACTGCACGGTCGGCCAATCCACCACGAACCGCCCGCGGCCGAACGCCTGCGCCGACCCGATCCGCACGATCACATACACGGCCGCGAACGTCGTCGCATGCCGCTCCGGAATCCCCGCCACCGCCGCCGCCATCAACCCGAACCCGAGCATGGCCGCCAGCATCAACCCCACCCGAGCCTGCCCCCGGCTGATGTTCCCGTACAGCGTGATACACGCCCACACCATCCAAAACGCCAGATAAAGCACCACATACAACCCGAAGTCCCCCAACCCCGGCCCCTTGTGCAGCAGATGCGTCAACTGCCCGATCCCCGCCACCGCGACCAGATCGAAGAACAACTCGATCCAGCTCGCATGCCGCTCATGGGTCGCGCCGCCCTCGGCCCGTGTTTCGTTCACCACGACCGCACGCTAACCCGATCGCCACCCGTTCGCCGGTTGGCAACACCGACCCACCCTCCCGAAATCCCACGCACCCCTCGGCCCCGTACGCCTCCGGCCCTCGAACCCCCCTCCGCGCCTTCCCGTCAGCCTGGCGTGTGTACCGCCCTCCGGTTCCGGTCCGCGACATGCCGATATGACACCGGGGCCGGCCGGGCGTGGCGCGGGGGCGGGGTGGGATCGGGGGCGCCCTGTCGGACCCGGCTGTCATGATGGTGCGCGTGACTGCCGCGACGACCTCCACGCTTCGGCTCGACGAGCTCGATGCCGAGCAGGCTGCGGCGGTGCGTGCGCCGCGCGGGCCGGTGTGTGTGCTGGCGGGGGCGGGGACGGGGAAGACGCGGACCATTACGCATCGGATCGCGCATCTGGTGTCGGCGGGGCACGTGCGAGCCGATCAGGTCTTGTCGGTGACGTTCACGGCGCGGGCGGCGGGGGAGCTGCGGAATCGGCTGCGGGCGCTGGGGCTGGCCGGTGAGGCGGGGCAGGTGCAGGCGCGCACCTTTCACGCGGCGGCGTTGCGGCAGTTGAAGTACTTCTGGCCGCAGGTGGTGGGGGATGTGCCGTGGCGGTTGATCGACAGCAAGTTCCCGATCGTGGCGCAGGCGGCGCGCGGGGCGGGGCTGTCCACCGACACCGACAGCCTGCGGGACCTGACCAGCGAAATCGAGTGGGCCAAGGGTTCGCTCATCGCGCCGGAGGATTACGCCTCGGCGGTGGCGCGGCGGCATCGGGACGCGCCCTACGACGCGGCCAAGGTCGCGGCCGTCTATTCGGGGTACGAGTCCTTGAAGACCACACCCGACGGTCTGCTGCTCGATTTCGACGATCTGCTGCTGCACACCGCCGCGGCGCTCGAGGACTTCACCTCGGTCGCCGAGGAGTTCCGCGGGCGCTACCGGTGTTTCGTGGTGGACGAGTACCAGGACGTCACGCCGCTCCAGCAGCGCGTGCTCGACGCCTGGCTCGGTGAGCGCGACGATCTGACCGTCGTCGGTGACGCCAACCAGACCATCTACTCCTTCACGGGCGCGAGTCCGGCCTACCTGCTGGACTTCTCGCGCCGCTTCCCCGAGGCGACCGTGGTCCGGCTGGAACGCGACTATCGCTCCACACCGCAGGTCGTCTCGCTGGCCAACCGCGTGATCGGGGCCGCCCGCGGCCGTATCGCGGGCACCAGGCTGCAATTGATCGGCCAGCGCGCCGACGGCCCGGAACCGGTGTTCGCCGAATACGACGACGAACCCGCCGAAGCCGCCGCGGTCGCCAAGGCCATCGGGAAACTGCTCGAAAAGGGTGTTCCCGCAGCCGAAATCGCGGTGCTCTACCGCATCAACGCGCAATCCGAGGTGTACGAGCAGGCGCTCACCGAAGCCGGCATCGCCTACCAGGTGCGCGGCGGCGAAGGCTTCTTCAACCGCGGCGAGGTGCGGCAGGCGGTCCAGGAACTCCGCAAGACCGCCGCCCGCGACGACCTGCCCGATGCCCGCGGCGCGAACCTGGTCACCCTGGTCCGCGCGGCCCTGGCCAAACTCGGCCTCACCAAGGAAGAACCCGTCGGCGTACAGGCGCGCGAGCGCTGGAACTCACTGGTCGCCCTGGTGGAACTGACCGAGGAACTGGCCGAACAAGATTCGGACCTGGACCTGACCGGCCTGCTGCGCGAACTCGCCGCCCGCGCCGAATCCCGGCACCCACCGACCGTGCAGGGCGTCACCCTGGCCTCCCTGCACGCCGCCAAGGGCCTGGAATGGGATGCCGTGTTCCTGGTCGGCCTGGCCGACGGCACCATGCCCATCCAGCACGTACTCGGCCCGGACGCAACGGTTTCCGACGAGGCCGCCCTCGAAGAGGAACGCCGCCTGCTCTACGTCGGCGTCACCCGCGCCCGCGAACACCTCCACCTGTCCTGGGCGCTGGCGCGTTCGGCCGGCGGCCGCAAGATCCGCCGCCGCTCCCGCTTCCTCATCGGCCTGGTCCCCGACGACTCGCCCGCCTCCCGCATCGCCGCCCACACCACCGAACGACGCGGCCCCAAAAAAGTGCTCCCCGGCTGCCGCATCTGCGGCCGCCCGCTGCTCACCACCGCCGCCACCATGCTCGGCCGCTGCTCCCGCTGCCCCTCCGACGTCGACCAGGAACTGCTCGGCGCACTCCAGGACTGGCGCAAGGACAAGGCCGACGAACTGTCCCTCCCGCATTTCGTCGTCTTCAGCGACACCACCCTGACCGCCATCGCCGAACAACGCCCCACCGACGACCGCGCCCTGGTCGCCATCCCCGGCATCGGCGCGAAGAAACTGCAAACCTACGGCGCCGACGTACTCGCCATCGTCAAATCCCGCCTCCGCGACTCCTCGTAGTCGCCCTCCGCATCACCGCGCGCGGGTACTGCTGCCGCGAGGTCGCGACTCCGCGGCGTCGCGCCGCTCGCCGGGGTTCGGTGGCGAAGCCCCCGAGAGCTCCGAGAGGTGGTCTTCACCGCGGCACAGCGTGCGCGCATACCGCACTCGTGCGCAAGACCATAAAACCGCTGGTCAAAAATAGGTTGTGCGCATCCGTATGACTACCTAGAGTCGTTCACATGCACCGGGGTACTCCCGGCGCGCACAGACACCATCGGCATTGAGTAGAGGAAGGAGGCAGAACGATGAACAGCACCGTGAACTTCGGGTTGAACGGCGCTCGCGTCTGCGATGTCAATTCGACGTCCGTCATGTCCGTCGTTTCCGCCTCCCGGCGCATCCTCGCGGCCAGCGATAGCCGCATTCAGGGGATTCGTCTGTCCAGCCTCGGCGGCGATCTTGGTCTTCAGGTCTTTGCAAGCAAAGTCCAAGGGGACAAGCAGATCGTTATGAAGCAGGACAAGCCCATGGGTGGCTGGCAGCCGTCGTTCGCATATGCGAGCACCGGCGCCGACGTAGCAGAAGCCGGAGCCTTCGAGCCGGCCCATCTGCTGGCAGCCCGCCCCCGTACCCACTCAGCGACCGTGATCAAGAGTCGACACCGAAGTCGACTCAGGTAGGGATAACCTCCCGGACCTTTTGGCCACGGATCGCCTCGAAGCGAAACCGTGGCCATAGTTTTATCGGCACCTCAGCCACCGGCACCGGTTTCGCGGAAGACAAGACAGCTGTCCTCCACAAGACAAAGACCGCTGCACGAGCTGAAGGAGCACGACGTGTCCAACACGGTTACCCGTGACCGCGTGACATGCCGCAACACCGTGGCCCCCACTACCCGCGTTCGCCGGGGAGTCACCATGACCCTGCCTTGCCGAGTCGGCAACCCGGACCTGTGGTTCGCCGAGGCCCCCGCCCAGCTGGAAGAGGCGAAGGCGCTGTGCGCCAGCTGCCCGATCCAGAAGGGCTGCCTGTCCGCCGCGCTGGATCGTGCCGACCCTTGGGGTGTTTGGGGCGGTGAGATCTTCGACCAGGGTGTCGTGATCGCCCGCAAGCGCCCGCGTGGTCGCCCGCGCAAGGTCGCGGTGGCATGAGCCGCCCCGCATCGGGGGGCATAGCACGCATACGACCCGCTTACCGAGTGGTAAGCGGGTCGTTTTGCGTTACAAGGGAATTGAACAACTCCCAAACCCTCAGGGGCTTCGCCCCCGAACCCCCGCGGCGGGTCGAGGGAGAACCTCCGGTGGGCTCGGGTTTCGTCCCGAATCCCCTTGTTTGCCGCTCACTGGGCTACGCCTGCTGGGGGTTTCGGGGCTGTGCCCCCGAAGACTCTGATGTGCGCGAGCTTTCAGCTGGCGGTGCGGTATTCCTTGTAGCCGGGGACCCAGTCTTCCATGAGTTTCATGAAGGGGACTTCGGCGTCGAGTTGGGCGCAGATGCCTACGGAACCGCCGAGGACGCGGAAGATCATGATGTGTTCGGCCGGGAGTTGCAGGGCGCGAGCGGTTTTCATCATGTCGGAGTTGGAGATGTCGGTGGCTTTGCCGGCGACGCGCTGCATCCACTTGCGGGTGAAGTGGAAGGTCTGGTCCTTGATGGGATCGGTGAAGGGGCGCAGGTAGTTCTGGATTTCTTCGTGTGTCACCGTTTTGCCGGGAATGACCCAGCCGTTGGCGTACATGAGCTCGACCAGTTCGTCGTAGCGCTGCTCGACTTCCAGGGCCACCATCTGACCGAGAATGGGCGGGAAACCATTCGGCAGTGGAGCGCAGGCCCCGTAGTCGATGACCGCGAGGCGGCCGTCCTCGAGGACCATGAAATTACCGGGGTGCGGGTCGGCGTGCAGCAGGCCCGCGATCGCCGGTGAGCTGAAATGGAATTCACCCATCAGCGTGGCGACGCGATTGCGGAGTTCCACGGTGCCCGCGGGATCCTCCTGGCCCTGTTTGATGACCGAGGCCACCGAGCCGACGCTGTCCAGCCATTCGGTGACGATCACCTTGGGCGCACTCGCCACCACCTTCGGCACCAGGAACCGCGGATGCCCGTCGAAAGCCTTGGCGAACTGGCGCTGATGCCCGGCCTCGATGCGGTAGTCGAGTTCCTCCTCGGTGCGCTCGCTGATCTCCGCGAGCACCGGCTTCACATCCTGGCCCGGAATCACCGAACTGATCACCGAGGCCATGCGGTTCAAGGTCTTCAGATCCGCGCGCAGGGCTTCGTCCGCGCCCGGGTACTGCACCTTCACCGCGACGATGCGCCCGTCGGACCATTCCGCCTTGTGCACCTGGCCGATGCTGGCCGACGCGGTCGGCTCGTCGTCGAAGTGCCGGAACCGTTGCCGCCAGCCGGTTCCCAGCTGCTGGTCGAGCTGCCGGTGCACCGCGGCGGCGGGCATGGGCGGCGCGGCGGCCTGCAGTTTGGTCAGCGCCTCGCGATAGTGCTCGCCGAACTCCTCCGGTACGGCGGCTTCCATCACCGACAGCGCCTGGCCGAATTTCATGGCCCCGCCTTTGAGCTCACCGAGCACCGCGAACAGCTGTTCGGCGGCCTTCTGGTTGAGTTCGGCATTGATTTCTTTTTTGTCGCCCCCGGCCAGCTTGCGACCGAATCCCACGGCCGCTCGTCCGGCGATGCCGAGCGGAATCTTGGCCAACTTGGCATTGCGGGAGGAGCGCCGGCTCACAATCTCTGACACGTCCCCATCATGCCGATGTCTCAGACGGAGTGCCATGGGAATTGGGCGTTCTCGCGGGTCATGGACGCCAGTGGTATCCATCACATTCCGCTCTCGCGGCTATCATCGTGCGATTCCGGGCCCGGCTGTGGCCGCGAATCGCACTCCGCGCAGAAGTCGCAGCGCGGGTGCGGAGTCCAGGCCCGGCGCTCGAGACGGTGAGAATCGAGGTCCAGTTCGAGGGTGGTGTCCAGGGTCGCGGGTGCGTGATCGCCGCCGCTGTAAGCGATCGTGTCGATCTCCTTGAGCGCCACGGCGGCCGTCGCGTCGAGGTCCGGAAGCGGCGCGCAACCCACCCGCCCCAGCAATTGCGCGGCCAGCAGCGGCCAGTCCGGATCGCGATCGCGGCGGTGCAGATCCGCGCAGCGCAGACAGCTGGTCTCGCCCGGCAACACCAGCGGGCCGATTACCCCGTGGCCGTCACGAATGCACAGCGACAGGTGCGGCACGCGCTCGCGCATCAGGTCCCGGATCAGACCGGGTTCCGGCATCAGCGCATCGGTCAGTACGACCAGATCGGGCGGGTCCGCCGCCGGGCATTCGATCGGGTACTCGCGAATATGCCGGGGCCGCAACCCCATTCGAACCAGCCCGTCGAGCATGCGGTCTGCCAATGGCCCGCGCCCGTGCACGGTCACCCGCCGCAGCCGCGAACGGGCCGCCTTATGTGCCAATAACCCCGCCGCGTCCAGCGCGGCGAGCAATGCCCGGGTCGCCTCGGAATCGATGCCCAATGCGTGTGCCCGCCAAGAGATTTCGGGCGCGGTATGCATCCCGTCGAGCAACGCCAGAAACGCGGGCCCGCTATGCGGTGGACCCGGCGGCCGCAACAGCACGGCGGTACCCGGATCCCACCCCAGCTGAACGGCCCCGTCCGGCCGGTGCAACACGGTGATTCGAGGATGCAACAGCGGTCCGCGGGTCCCGGCGAGCTTGGTCATGCCGCCAGTGTGCGCCGCCCGAGAGACGGAAAATCCCGCGAAAACGCTTGTTCATCAGCACTTTCGCGGGTTATCCACAGGTTCGCCGAGCGATGCCGCCGCACGTCATCGGGTGGTGCGGCTCCGGGTTCGAGTAGCGGCGGGCCGTCCAGGAATCAGGAGGCGTTGCCGCCCTTGTCGCCGGGCTTGCCGGAGTCACCCTCGGTCTCGCCCGGCTTGCCGGAGTTGTCCTCGGCCTCACCCGGCTTGCCGGAGTTCCCCCCGGCCTCGCCTTCCGGCTCCGCCTTGCCTTCCTTGGCCAGCCGCTCCCGCTCCAGGGTCTCGGCCAGCTGCGCCAGCGGATCGTCGAAAGCCGTTGTCCCGCCGCCCAGTACCGAATCGATGAACCCGGCCGGCGAATCCAGATCGTTCGAATCGGGCAGCAGGTCCGGGTGCGCCCAGACCCCGTCCCGCTTCTCCACCCCGGCATCGGAGGTCAGCCGCCGCCACAGCGCCGCCGCCTCCCGCACCTTGCGCGGCCGCAGTTCCAGCCCGACCAGGGTGGCGAAGGTCTGCTCGGCCGGACCACCGGTGGCGCGGCGGCGGCGCAGCGTCTCGGCCAGCGCGCCCGCACCGGGCAGCCGATCCGACACCGCGTCGGTGACCACGGTCTCCACCCAGCCCTCGATCAGCGCGAGCAGCGTCTCCAGGCGTTCCAGCGCCGCCTTCTGCTCGGGCGTGGTCTGCGGTTCGAAGGTGCCCTGCGCCAGCAGTTCCTCCAGCTTGGAGGGATCCTGCGCCAGCTGCATGGGATCGAGTCCGGCCGCGGCCTGTTCGATCGCCGAGAAGTCCATCTTGATGCCGCGCGCGTAGTCCTCGACCGCGCCCAGCACCTGCTGGCGCAGCCACGGCACATGCGCGAACAGCCGCTGATGCGCGGCCTCGCGCGCGGCCAGGTACACCATGATCTCGCTCTCCGGCTGTTCCAGTCCGGCGCTGAATTCCGAGATGGCCGTGGGCATCAACGCCGCGGTGCCGTCGGGACCCAGCGGCAGGCCGATATCGGTCGAGGTCAGCACCTCCTTGGCGAGCTGGCCCAGCGCCGAGCCGAGCTGCGAGCCGAAGGCGAGTCCGCCCATCTGGCCCAGCATTCCGAACATCGGGGCCGCGAATTCCTTGGCCTCGGCCGGCAGCGTGGCCGTCCACATGCCCGAAACCTGTTCGGCCACCGGATCGCAGAGCCGCTTCCAGGTCGGCAGCGTCTCCTCGATCCAGTCGTTGGCCGTCCAAGCCGCGGTCTTGGTGGCGCCGGCCGGGAAGTTGGTCACCGGGTCCAGCCACAGTTCCGCCAGATGCGCGGCATCGGTGACGGCACTGCGCGCCCCCGAGCTGAGCGGCGTGACGCTGGCGCCGAGCTGCTGGCGCGCCAGGCGTTTGGCGATGTCGTAGTTCACCGGACCGCTGGACGCCGCGCCCGGCTGGCCCATGCTGGAGAACATGGCGCCGAGCTGGCTCAGCATCTGACCGAGTTGCGACGGATCGAATCCGCCCGCGCCACCCGGACCGCCCACCGCGAATCCGAACGGGTTGTTCGCACCGGAACCGCCCGACCCGTCACCGGGCTTGCGCTCCGGGTCGTCGTCGCGGTTCGAGAATCCGAACGGGAAGTCAGTCATAGAGACCACGGTACTGGAGCCCGGAAGTGAGCGAACCGCCGAGCGGAACGCGGCATTCGGCCGCCGCACCAGTACCCTTGGCCGCGTGAACCGTCGGATATTCACCCTGCTCGCCGCCTTGATCCCGATCTTGGCGCTCGGAATCGCAGGCAGCGTCGTCACCGTCCCGTTCGTGGCGCTCGGACCTGGGCCGACGTTCAACACACTGGGCACGGTCGACGGAAAACAGGTGGTCGAGGTGCAGAATGCGCAACTCGATCCGACCACCGGCAATCTGAATATGACGACGGTCTCCGTTCGCGACGGGCTGAATATCTTCGAGGCGTTCGGACTGTGGCTGGACGGTGATCACGGACTGGTGCCGCGCGCCGAGGTGTATCCGACCGGTGTGCCGAAAGACACCATCGACAAGAACAATCAGCAGGAGTTCAAGGATTCGGAAGACAATGCCGAACTCGCGGCATTGCGCTATCTGAAAATGCCGACCGTGGTGCGGGTGCGCGCGGTGCTCGACGACGGGCCCGCCAAGGACGTGCTGCGCAAGGGCGACGATCTGGTGAGCGTGGACGGCAAGCCGATCGGGACCGCCAAGGATGTGGTGGCGGCGGTGTCGACGGTGAAGCCGGGGACGACCATCCCGGTGGTGTTCCGGCGGGACGGGGCCGAGCAGACCGCGGAGGTGACCCTGGCGCCCAAGCCGGAGGACGCCAACAAGGGGTATCTCGGCATCGTGCCGGGCGAGTTCGCCAGCGGGCCCATCCAGGTGGACTTCAACCTGGCCGAAATCGGCGGTCCGTCAGCGGGTCTCATGTTCACCTTGGCTTTGATCGACAAGCTGACGCCGGGGGAGCTGTCGGGCGGGAAGTTCGTGGCGGGCACCGGGACCATCGATCCGGAGGGCAAGGTCGGCCCGATCGGCGGCATCCAGTACAAGATGATCGCCGCGCGCGAGGCCGGCGCCGAGACCTTCATGGTCCCGGCCGCCAATTGCAACGAGGCCGTGCAGCGCACTCCCGACGGCCTGCGCCTGGTCAAGGTCGAAAACCTCGCCGGCGCAGTGCAATCGCTGGAGGACATCAACGCCGGTAAGGACGCCCCGACCTGCGGGTAGTAGTACCTACGGATATGCCCCGCTGCCGGTGCGGCGGGGCATATCCGTGTTCGGGGATCGCTCAGGCGAATTCGTCGGGGTCGTTCTCGAGGGTGTGCTTGAGGGCCTCGACGAGGTTCGGGGCGAGGTTGGGCGCGGTGCGCAGATCGAGGTCGCCGAAGGGATCCTCCTCGTCCTCGGTCGGCCGAACCTGCAGCAGCGACAGCGAAGTCCCGTCCCGCAGCACGCCCGCGAAGAGCCGCGCATCCCGGCGTTCCGGATGCTCGGCCGCCGCCTGCCGCCCGGCCCGATCGGCGGCTTCGTCATCGGCGAGCAGCGGCGCGATGGCCTCGTCCAGGGACTGTTCGGCCGCGGGCGGCAGCACCACGATCTGCTGTACGAGAACACAACCCTCCACCGACGGCGGCCAGCTGGTGGTAGCCAGGTATTCCTCCATGGCGTGCCGATCCACCGCCACGTCGTCCGGGAACGCCTCCTGCGCAATGGGAGTCAACGCGTTCTCCGCGTCCAGCTGATCCAGCAGGGACGGCTCGGCGGCGACCAGGTCGGCCGTCGGGACCAGGGCGAACATCTGCGGCGCCCGGTCCCATCCTTCACCGTCCACATACTCCGCGACTTCGCGAATACACCGGTACAGGGCCGACGCCGCCCACTGCTCAGGGTTCACCCGACAATCCTCGCATCGCGCCCGGACCGGGTTGCCGCGGCCCTGTACGGAGTGCGCGGCCGCCCGGGGGATCGGAGAGTTCCCCATCCCTAGGCTCTAATTCCGGGCGTTTTACGTAGAGTGGGGCGCGAACGGTCCCGTGGGACCGAACTCATCATCGGACTGCGGCGCACCGGCCGGTCATCCCGGCGCGGGCGTCGCCGGACCCTGGGAGAGTGGCATCGTGGGCATGCGCCCCCCGACCGGCTTACCTTCGTTGTCGCGACGCAGCCGTGTGCTGTTGGTGACGGCCTTGGCGTTGGCGGCTCTGTTACTGGTCGGGCCTCGGCTCACCGACGCCTATACGAATTGGCTCTGGTTCGGGGAGGTGGGATTCCGCGGTGTCTACCACACGGTCCTGCTCACCCGGATCCTGTTGTTCCTGATCGTCACCGTGGTGGTGGCGGCCATCATCTGGCTGGCGCTGTTGCTGGCCTACCGCTCGCGCCCGGTGTTCGTGCCGGTGAGCGGTCCGGGTGATCCGATCGCCCGCTACCGCACCACCGTGATGAGCCGGCTGCGCCTGTTCGGCATCGGCATCCCGCTGGTGATCGGCGTGCTGTCGGGCCTGGTGGCGCAATCGAGCTGGGTCACGGTGCAGATGTTCCTGCACGGCGGCTCGTTCGGCGTGAAGGACCCGCAGTTCAATATCGACGTCGGCTTCTACGCCTTCGATCTGCCCTTCTACCGCATGGTCCTGAACTGGCTGTTCGTCGCCGTGGTGATCGCCTTCTTCGCGAACCTGGTGACGCACTACGTGTTCGGCGGGCTGCGGCTGGCCGGGCGCGAGGGCACGCTGAGCAATTCGGCGCGCATCCAGCTGGCGGTGCTGGCGGGACTCTTCGTGCTGCTCAAGGCGATCGCGTACTGGTTCGACCGGTACGCGCTGCTGTCGAGTACGCGCAAGGAGCCGACCTTCACCGGCGGTTCGTACACCGATATCAACGCGGTGCTGCCGGCCAAGCTGATCCTGCTGTCCATCGCGGTGATCTGCGCCATCGCCTTCTTCGCCGGGATCGTGCTGCGCGACTTGCGGATTCCGGCCATGGCGGCGGTGCTGCTGGTGCTGTCCTCGGTGCTGGTCGGCGCGGTGTGGCCGCTGCTGGTGGAGCAGTTCTCGGTGCGCCCGAACGCGGCCACCAAGGAATCCACCTATATCGAGCGCAATATCGCGGCCACGCGCGATGCCTACGGGATCACCTCGGACAAGGTCACCTATGTGGACTATCCGGGCGTGGCCACCAAGGATCCGGTGACGGTGCCGGCCGATCAGCAGACCATCAAGAACATCCGGGTGCTGGACCCGAACCTGCTGACGCCCACCTTCATTCAGCGCAACCAGCAGCTGCAGAACTTCTACGGCTTCCCCGATCCCCTCGACATCGACCGCTACACGGTCAACGGCGAGGTCGGCGACTACGTGGTGGCCGCGCGCGAACTCCAGCCGCAGAACCTGGCCGACAACCAGAAGGACTGGATCAACCAGCACACCGTGTACACGCACGGCAACGGTTTCGTCGCGTCCCCCGCCAATCGCGTGAATCAGGCTCCGCCCAAGGACACCCAGCAGGCGCAGGCGGCGGCGGGCAGTGACTCGGGCGGTCAGGGCGGCTTCGGCTACCCGGTCTTCAATGTCGGCGACCTGTCCACGGTGAGCGACCTGTTCACCGCGAAGGACAAGGAAGCCATCCCGGTCGACAATCCGCGCATCTACTTCGGTGAGCTGATCTCCAAGGGCGAGTCCGACTACGCCATCGTCGGCGGCAACAACCAGCCGCCGCGCGAGTACGACAAGCCGGACGCGCAGTACACCTACACCGGTTCGGGCGGCGTGCCGATCGGCAACTGGTTCAACCGGTTCGCGTTCGCGGCCAAGTACGCCGAGCGCAACATCCTGTTCTCCGGCGCCATCGGTTCCGATTCGAAGATCATCTTCAATCGCAATCCGCGTGAGCGCGTGCAGCAGGTGGCCCCGTGGCTGACCGCCGACGGCGATGTCTACCCGGCCGTGGTGGACAAGAAGATCGTCTGGATCGTCGACGCCTACACCACCCTCGACAGCTACCCGTACGCCCAGCGCACCTCGCTGGACGGCGTGGTCGAGGACAGCATCGACCAGACCACCGGCCGGCTGGTGCCGCGCAAGGAGGTCTCCTACATCCGCAATTCGGTGAAGGCGACCGTCGATGCCTACGACGGCACGGTGAAGCTGTTCCAGGTGGATCAGACCGATCCGGTGTTGAAGGCGTGGATGGGCGTGTTCCCGGACGCGGTGCAGCCGGAGAGCGCCATCAGCGATGACCTGCGGGCGCACTTCCGCTACCCGGAGGACCTGTTCAAGGTGCAGCGCGAGATGCTGGCGAAGTACCACGTGGACGATCCGCGAGAGTTCTTCACCAACAACGCCTTCTGGTCGGTGCCGAACGATCCCACCCAGGAGGGTGCGGCCGCGGGTGCGCATCAGCCGCCGTACTACCAGCTGATCGGCGATCCGAAGACCGGCAAGGCGGCGTTCAACCTGACCAGCGTCATGGTGGGTTACAAGCGCAACTTCCTGTCGGCCTATATCCAGGCGCATTCGGATCCGGACAACTACGGCAAGTTGACGGTCTTGAGGTTGCCCGCCGATTCCGACAGGCAGACACCGGGACCGGGCCAGACGCAGACCTCGATGACGACCAACGATGAAGTGTCGAGGGACCGGAACCTGTTGACGGGCGGCAATGTCAACAAGATCAAGTACGGCAATCTGCTGACGCTCCCGGTCGGCGACGGCGGCATCCTCTATATCGAACCCTGGTATCTGGAACGCAATACCGCCGGCACCAACGCACCGTCCTTCCCGCAGCTGGTGAAGGTCCTGGCCAGCTATCGCGACAAGGTCGGTTACGGGTCGACGGTCGAGGAAGCGCTCAACAAGGTGCTGCCCGGAACCGGCAGCGCCGCAACGAATCAGCCGGGTCAGCAGACCCAGCCCCCGGCGAACCAGGGCGCCAACCCGCCCAACCAGGGCGGCACCACGCCACCGGCCACCACCGGCCGGGACGCCGCGGTCAAACAACTCGACGATGCGCTGAAGGCGGTCACCGCCGCGCAGAAGTCGGGTGACCTGGGCCAGCTCGGCAAGGCCCTGGAGGCGTTGCAGACAGCCGTGGACGCCTACAACAAGTCCGGCGGATAGCCGCTTCCGCCAGTGGAACGAAAGGCGCTGCCGTCTCCGTTGACGGCAGCGCCTTTGTTGTTGTCACCTGCGCGACAACTGATTTCGTGAGGTTCGGGGTAACTCACCGGGGACGTCCGAAGTAGTTTCGGCTCTCAACGCGGGCACGCGTCCCGAGCGGGAGGCGGCACTCAGCCGTGCGCTGAAGTCCCGGAGAGGCGGAACAGCTAGCGACCCCAGGACTCGATGAGAGCGGCGTTCTGCTGCAGGACCGACTGGTACTGGTCCTGGACGCCGAACTGGTTGGCGAGATCGCCGGCGACGTTCTTGGCCTGCTCGATCATGGCCTGGCGGTCGGTCACCTGGACCGGGGCCGGAGCGACGGGCTCGGGCTGCGGCTCGGGCTCGGAGACGCCCGCGCGCAGGTACTGGCCGCAGACCGGCCAAGCGCCGACGCCCTGGGTGGCGAGCACGTTCTCGGCCACCCGGATCTGCTCTTCCTTGCTGGCATTGTGCGCCGAGCCGGCGCCACCGTTCGCGGCCCAGGTGCTCTGCGAGAACTGCAGGCCGCCGTAGTAGCCGTTGCCGGTGTTGATGCCCCAGTTGCCGCCGCTCTCACACTGGGCGACGCCGTCCCAGTCGTGGGCCGGGGCCGCCGAAGCGGTTGCGGAGAAGCCGAACGGGACGGCAACAAGGGCGCCGGTGACGGCGGCGAGGCCGAGGACGCGGGTGTTGAACTTCCGGTTCTGTTTCATAGCGATGTCCCTCCCTGTGCCCGCTGACCTCGGCATTCGCTGCCGGTCCCTGTCCCCAGGAGTCGGGGTACTCGACCGCGGGACAGGGTTGCCGGCGTGCAGCGGTTCGAGTCGGAGCCCATCACAGGTTTGATCCGGGCCGCTCCTGACGATAACGACTGGATCTCGGCAGATCACGTCTTGATAACTTCAGAATTGCATGAAGCGAATGATGATAAAAACAGCGTTGATGCAGGTTGGCTATGCTGTAATTGCATAATCCGAACGGTCTGTTATATGCCCGTGATGTGACCTGATTCACTGTGAAAATGTGACATCAGTCACGTTTTCCGGCCGATTTTTGGTCGACGCGCGCGTGAAACGCCCTCGATTCACCTTTTCGGGCGCCTCCGGAATCGACCATGATCGCGTTCCAATGTCTGGTCACACCCGCGAAACCCGCCCTTGACCAGCCGATTTGGTTCCTTCTCCGACCCGTGTGTAATGTTGTGTTCACCGACGCGGGGTGGAGCAGCTCGGTAGCTCGCTGGGCTCATAACCCAGAGGTCGCAGGTTCAAATCCTGTCCCCGCTACTACAGCGAAAGGCCCGGAACCATCAGGTTCCGGGCCTTTCGCCTTTCTATCGATCACCGCCTGGCCGAGACTCAGCCGTAGAGCTGTACGAACCGATCCAGCGACCGCTCGACGTCGCCCCGCAGTGCCCGCGCCACCGCCGACCCGATGGGCCCGAACAACGGTGCCCCGCCCAGGTTGAAGTCGGCCGTCACCTTCGATCCGGCCCCGTTCGCCGCCACTCGCAACTCGATCCCGAACTTGGTCCCGCCGATCCCCGCACCCTTGAGCACCAGCCGATTCGGCGGCTCGGCCGTCTCCACCACCCAGGTAACCCGATTCCGGAACCCCTTGACGGTGGCGACACCGACCAATCGGGTGCCGGGTGTCAGCCCCTCGGGCACCGGCCCCCGCCACCCCTCGTGCAGGGTCAGCCACTTGTCGAGTTCGGGCAGGTCGGAAGCGTGCGCCCAGGCCTGATCGGGCGGAATCGGAACATCAACGGACACCTTGAGCTTAGCCACGAACCCGATGGTATCTGTTACAGCATGTAGCACTGATGGCGCGTCCAGCTGCGTCGGCGACCGCCCTGTCAGGCGCGGATCAGGTCGAGGAGTCGCCGCAGCGTGACCAGCTGCTCCTCGAACGGGGTTTCCATCTTCGCCAGCAAGGTCGAGATCCCGGCGGCCCGGTAACCCGCCAGGCGTGCGGCGATGGTCTCCGGCGTGCCGACCAGGTTGGTGTGGCTGCCGAGCTCCAAAGGCACTGCGCGGCGGGCTTCGTCACGATTGCCGGATTGCCAGAGCTCGGCCACGCGCTCGACGGCCGGGCCGTAGCCGAGGCGGGTGAAGGCCTCGTTGTAGAAGTTGCGGCCCGCCGCGCCCATCGCGCCGATGGTGAAGGCATAACCTTCGGCGTGGCGGCGAATGCGCTGGGCCGCATCGGTTTCGTCGTCGGCGAACTCGACGGCCACCGGGGCGATCAGGTCGAGATCGGCGAGCGTGCGCCCCGCGGATTCGGCGCCCTCGCGGAGCGGATCGAGGAAGACCCCGGCGGCCTCCGGGATGAAGGCATTGCCCAGCCAGCCGTCGGCGGCCGCGCCGGTGAGGCGCAGGTTGGCGGGGCCCATCGAGGCCACGTAGATCGGTACGTCGCGGGGCGCGACCATGGGGCGCAGGGCGCGGCCGGCGCTGTCGGGCAGCGGGAGGGTGTAAACCTCGCCGTCGTAGGCGAGGGGTTCGCCGCGGCTGATCATCCGCACGATCTCGATGGTTTCCCGGGTCGTGCTCACCGGTTTCCGGAACCGCACCCCGTGCCAACCCTCCATCACCCGCGGCCCGGAGACGCCGATGCCCAGCCGGAAGCGCCCGCCCGAGAGTTCCTGCAGGCTGAGCGCCGAGGTGGCGAGCAGGGCGGGGGAGCGGGAGCCGAGCTGAACCACGAAGGTGCCCAACCCGATCGAGGTGGTCTTGGCCGCGAGATAGGCGAGGCCGGTGAGGGCGTCGTAGCCCCACACTTCCGGGACCCAGAGCGAGGTGACGCCGAGCTTCTCGGCTTCCATCGCGAAGTCCGCCGCGCCGGGCAGGCGGGGTTCGATGGCGACGCCGACCTGAAGCGGTTTCCGTGTGGGCTGCATTGCGACCATGGACTATGTTATAGATCATAGAAACTGTTGCTGGGAACCCCCGAAAGGTTTCACCGTGCGCTATCGCGACCAACCGACCGTCGAGGTCTCCGAACGTGTCGCCTGTACCCCCGCCCAGGCGTGGGCGCTGGTCACCGACATCACGCTGCCGTCCCGCGTCTCCGAGGAACTGGCGACGGTGGAATGGCTCGACGGCGCGGACCGGGTCGAGGTGGGCGCGCGGTTCCGCGGCACCAGCAAGCACGATGCGCTGGGCGCCTGGAGCACCGAATGCGAAGTGATCGAGGTGGAGCCGGAGCGGCGCTGGGTATGGGCGGTGCACGGTCCCGAAGGCGTCAGCGCCACTTGGGGTTTCGAGATCGATCCGGCAAGTTCGGCCGTGATCGTCCGGCAGTGGGGCCGGATGGGTCCGGGTGTCTCGGGCCTGAACATGGCCATCACCGCCATGCCCGAGAAGGAGGCGCGCATCGTTGCCAACCGGCTGGTGGAGTGGGAGCGCAATATGCGCGCCAACCTGGCCGCGGTGAAGGCGGAACTGGAATCGGAGGCGTGAGTGGCGCGCGGTGAGACCAAGCGGAAGATGCTGGTGGGCGGCGTCGAACTGCTGCGGGAACGCGGTTCGGCGGGCGTCACCATCGACGCCGTGCTGGCCCGGACCGGTGCGCCGCGCGGTTCGGTCTACCACCACTTCCCCGGTGGGCGCAGGCAATTGCTGAGCGAGAGCCTGCAATTGTCCGCCGACGCCATCGCCGCGCTCATCGAGCGATCAGCGCCGGGCGGCCCGCAGGAAACCCTGCGCGCGTTCGTCGAATTCTGGCGAAAGCTGCTGTCCGCCGGTGATTTCCACGCCGTCTGCCCAGCTTTCGCGGTCGCGGTCGGCGGCACCGAGGACGATCGCGCCCTGCACGCCGAGGTCGCGCTCATCCTGGCCCGCTGGCGCACGGCGCTGACGGCCTCGCTCACCGACGCCGGCGTACCACTCGCTCGCGCCGAAAGCCTTGCCAACCTGATCCTTTCGGCGATCGAGGGCGCGATCGTCCTCTGCCGTGTCGAACGTTCGCTGCAACCCCTGGAGCAGGTCGCCGCCGAACTGAAACCGCTGCTGCTCGCGGCGGCGGGCAACGCACGCGAGCAAAGCTAGGATCGAAACACCCACCACGGCAAGATGTTTCAGGCGGGTCCAGTCGGTTCGAAGGTGGCGAGCAGTTGCTCGAGCGCGGCCTGGTCGGGCCCGACGAACGGGCTCGCGTCCGGCACCGCGGTGAGCATGTCCAGAAACTCGGCGGTGCGCCCGGTCGCGGGCGGCAGGTGCGTGCCGAGAATTCTGCCGGGATCGAATGCCCGCAACGCGTACACGGTTTCGAGGTACTTGCCCCGATCCACGCTGTGCACCCAGGGACTGTCCACGGTCGCCCACAGCGTCTGCCGCTCACACAATTCCGCCTTGCCGAGATACCCGACATCGGGGCAGGTCGCGAGTTCCGCCGACGGCATGGGCGCGCCGAAGCAATCCGAACTGAAGCAGGTCCCCGTCAGCTCGTCGTAACAGCCTGTGGTCGAAGGATTGTCGAACAACGGCGGCCGGAAGGCGGTCAGCCGGCGGTCGCCGACGTCCAGGGACTGCCCCGGGTTCAACAGGTAGATCCGCTCCATCGGCAGCGGACCCTCCATCGACATGAGTCCCATCCCGAGAAAAGTCGTGATCAATCGGGCGTGCGGGGCGGCGTCGAGCAGTCCGCGCAGCGCCCCCGTGTGATCGCGATCCGGGTGCGTGATCCAAATCCATTCCAGGTCGGCCGGATCCAGCACCGAGCCCAGCGCGTCCAGGAATTCCCGCCCGGGCAGCCCGGTATCGATGAGCACCGGCTCGGCCGCGTGTAATACGAAGGCATTCACCGGCACGAACCCGATGCCGGGCACCGGCTGACAGTCGCCGAGCACACTGATATCGCGCCCGATCCTGTTGATTTCCATGGGATCTCACTCCTCGTCGAAGTCGACGCGGATCATCCCGCGTGCGATGGCCGACAGCTCCGCGGCGCTCGGTTCGTGCCCGCGGCTCACCTTCAACCCGAGTTCGAACGGCGAAGCGCCGTGATCGAGCGCCTGCCGCAAGGCCGCGCCCAACTGCTCCGGCGTCGGATGCAGCAGCACCGCGCGCCCGCGCCGGACCCGCCCCTGCCGGGTGACCGTGACCGGGGCGGGATCGGTGAAGTTCAGCCGCCACGCCCGCTCGGTGAACACCGTCGGCACCCCGTCGATGGTGTGCAGGCAGATCGGCACCCGCAGGGTCTTCCCGCTGCGGCGCCCGGTGAATTCGAGCAGCGCTTGCAGGCGGAAGCGCCGGCCGAGCCGCGGATCGGCGAGGATCCGCCGGACCGCCGGGTTGATCACGCGCATCAGCGCCGGCGGCGGCGGGGCCAGCCGGACCTTGGGTTTCGTTGTCGTAGTCATCGCGATCTCCTCCTGTCCGATAGCGATGACGTTAGGAAGCCGCGGTCCGCGCCGGAATACCAGAAACATGGCATTTCCCGCCGGTGCGCCGGGTCGTACGGTGGGTTGATGAGCGCGGATAGCTACCGGCGCGCAGCGGACAAGATCACCCGGCTGTGCGCCGAACCGCGCGATCTGGTGTCGCTGTGGCAGGCGACGACCGAGGTGCTCGCGGACGCCGTGCCCCACTACTGGACCCCCTGCTTCTACACCCTGGATCCGGCATCGCTGCTGATGACCAGCCACTTCCATCACGGCCTGGACGAGTTCCCGGGCGAATGGCTGGTCAGCGAGTACTACGCCGACGACGTCAATCAGCTTGCGGACGTGGCCCGTTCGCCCTCCGGCCTGTCCACCCTGCACGAGGCCACGAACGGCGACCCGTCCAGCAGCCCGCGCTGGCACCGCAATATGACGATGGGCGGCGACCAGGAAATGGTCACCCGCCTGGGGACACGATCCGGCGAGGTGTGGGGCGCGCTCGCGCTGTATCGCGCACCCGGCGAACCCCTGTTCTCCGCCGCCGAGCAGAGTTTCGTGCGCACCGTCTCGCCCGCGCTCGCCGAAGGCGCCCGCGCCGCCCTGCTGCTGGGCCAGGCCCGGCAACCCGACTGTGCCGACGCGCCCGGCCTGCTCATCCTCGACCGCGACGGGAATATCGAATCCAGTACGCCCGGCGTCGATCGCTGGCTCGCGGAACTGCCGGACGGCGACCAGGATTCGGGACGCCTGCCCTCCTGCGTGCTCACCCTGGCCGGCCGTGCCCTCCGTGCCGCCGACCATCCGGACCGCGGCGAGATCACCGTGACCCGGGTGCTGTCGCATGCCGGGACCTGGGTGGTCCTGCACGGCGCCTGCCTGAATTCGACCGGCGACCGGCGCGTCGCCGTCATCATCGAGCCCGCCCACCCCGGCCGCCTGTACCCGCTGCTGATGTCCGCCTACGGCCTGACCGAACGCGAGAAGGACGTCACCCGCCTGGTGCTGCAGGGCGCGTCCACCTCCCAGATCGCCACGGAGCTGGTGCTTTCCGCGTACACCGTGCAGCAGCATCTCAAGAGCATCTTCGACAAGACCGGCGTCCGCAGCCGCCGCGATCTGGTCGGCAAGGTCTTCTTCGCGCACTACGAGCCGCGTCTGCGCGACAACGAACGCCGCGCCCTCGACGACCGGCCGTTGCGCGGCGAACCCTGGCTGTCCTGAACTCCGGCCGCGCCCCGCGCGACTAGCGTGGCGGTCATGTGGGATCCGAAGCAGTACCTGGCCTTCGACGATCATCGCGCCCGGCCGTTCTTCGATCTGATCGATCGGGTGCGCGCCGACCGCCCGCGCCGGGTGGTGGATTTGGGCTGTGGCCCCGGCAATCTGACCGTGACGCTCGGTGAGCGCTGGCCCGGAGCCGAGATCGAGGCTTCCGACGCCTCACCCGAGATGGTCGCCGCCGCCCGCGCCCGCGGCATCGAGGCCGAGCTCGAGGATGTCCGGGATTGGCGGCCGCGCGCGGACACCGATGTGGTGGTTTCCAACGCGGTATTGCAATGGGTGCCCGGCCATCAAGATCTGCTGGTCCGCTGGGCGGGTGAGCTGCCCGCCGGTGCGTGGATCGCCTTCCAGGTGCCCGGGAACTTCGACGCGCCATCGCATCTCGCCATCCGCGAGCTCGCGGGGACCACGGCCTGGCGCGAAAGGCTGGCCGCCGCGAACTTGCTGGAACCCCGCGCGGTCCTCGACCCGGTGGGCTATGCCGGGCTGCTGACCGCGGCGGGCTGTGCGGTCGATGCCTGGGAGACGACCTATCTCCAGCGCCTGACCGGTCCGGACCCGGTGCTGGAATGGGTCACCGGCACCGCGCTGACTCCGGTCCGCGAACTCCTCGACGCTGCCGAATGGGCGGAATTCCGGGCGGAGCTGGCCCCCATGCTGACCGCCGCGTACCCACCGCAACCCGATGGCACCACCTGGCTTCCGTTCCGCCGGGTTTTCGTGGTGGCGCGAACCGCCGGGTAGACCCATCGCGGTACCGGTGTACCCCATAGGGATTGAACAAACGTCCAGTCTGTAATGCTCCCAATTTGCCGCAATTGCTCGGATTGGTACCGAATCCGGCTAACAACCGGCACGGCTGCGCCGACGAACGGGGTGTCGGACCCCTCTTCTGGAAGCGAATAAAAAAGTGTCGGCAAGGACATTCACCACCGCGCTGGCCGTAGCCACCGCGGTCGCGCTCTGTGCGGCATCGGCCGCAGCGGACCCCGCCACCACGACGAATCCGGCGCCCGGCCTCGGAGTGGGGGTGGATGTGGGCGTCGGCACCGGGGGAGTGAACGTCGGCGTCGACGTACAGGCCGGTGGCGGCGGCGGTGTCGGCGGCACCGTCGGTGGCGGCGCTCAAACCGGTGGAAACGGCGGTGTGGGTGGCACCGTCGGCGGCGGTGCGCAGACCGGCGGCAATGCCGGGGCCGGTGGCACTGTCGGCGGTGGCGCGCAGACCGGCGGGGACGTCGGTGTCGGCGGAACCGTCGGCGGCGGCGCCCAGACCGGCGGAAATGGCGGAGCCGGAGGCACTGTCGGCGGCGGCGCCCAGACCGGCGGCAATGTCGGTGTCGGCGGGACCGTCGGCGGCGATGCCCAGACCGGTGGGAACGTCGGTGTCGGCGGAACCGTCGGCGGCGATGTCCAGACCGGCGGCAATGTCGGTGTCGGCGGAACCGTAGGCGGTGGCGCGCAGACCGGTGGGAACGTCGGTGTGGGCGGCACTGTCGGTGGCGGTGCTCAGACCGGTGGGAACGTCGGTGTCGGCGGAACCGTCGGTGGCGGTGCGCAGACCGGCGGCAATGTCGGTGTGGGCGGCACTGTCGGTGGCGGAGTCCAGACCGGTGGCACTGTCGGTGTCGGCGGAACCGTCGGCGGCGGTGCGCAGACCGGCGGCCTGGGCGGCATCGACCTAGTCGTCGCCGGATCCGGTGCGGCGGGCGCGGACACCGTGTACGGCATGACGATTCCCGCGAACGCGACCGTCGGCATGACCGGCGGCCCCGCGGTCACCGACCTGGTTCCGCAGGGCGGCTACGTGATTCCCAAGGGCGCACCCGAAACCGGTGCGGGCGGCATGGCCGCTCAGGTGAGCGCGAAGTGAGCCGAAACATCCTGCGCGCCGGGCGAATCCGATTCGGCGTTCTCGCCGCGACGGTGGCGCTCACCTCGGTCCTGACCGCGGGCTGCTCCTCCGACAGCACCCCCGCGGCCTCGACCGTCACCACCACCTCGGCGGTGCAGACCGCCCCCGCGATCAGCCGGTCGACGCCCACGGCGTTCACCATCTCCTCCATCGGCGCCTCGGGTTCGCTGATCTCACTGGGACTCAATGCCGACGGCACCGTCCAGGTCCCCGCCGACTACCGGCAGGCGGGCTGGTACCAGCAGGGCCCCGCCCCGGGCGAGCAGGGTTCGGCGGTGATCCTCGGCCACGTCGACTCCTATCAGGGCGAGGGCATCTTCTTCGCGCTCAAGAAGGTCAAGCCCGGTGATCTGATCGACGTGACCCGCGCGGACGGCAAGATCGCGCACTTCAAGGTCACCGACGTGCGCATGTACCAGAAGTCCGAATTCCCGGATCAGCTCGTCTACGGTTCCCGCGGCGGCGCGACCCTGCAGGTGGTGACCTGCGGCGGCCAGTTCGACCAGAACGCCAAGAGCTATCTGTCCAATGTCGTCGTCTTCTCCTCGCTGGACTCGGTGACCTAGGCCGGTACGGACCGCCGGGTGGCATCGATCTCACCCGGCGGCCGCGCGCCGAACGCGTCTATATCCTGGTCGCCGTAGCGGTCCACCCGGTGCCGCACAAGACATTTCGGCGATGAGGAGCACCAGTGCAGGCTGGCCGGATTCGAGCGCTCGACCCGAGTGAGAAATTCTTCGCCATGGCCAATGCGTATATCGGCTACTCCGCGGTGGTGCGCGGCGAGCTGAATATCGCCGCGCTGTCCACGGCTTTCGCGGCTCTGCGGCGGCGGTATCCGGTGCTGTCGGCGGCGCTGGAGGCCGAGGCGGACGGATTCGCCATCGTGGCGCGGCCGGGACCACTGCCGGGTGTGGTTGTCGGCGCGGGTGATATCGACGCCGTGCTGTCCGATATCTGCGCTGATCAGAACCGGGTGCTGTCCGGGTTGCAGGTTGTTCAGGACGGTGACCGGGCCGCGGTCACGCTGTTCACCCATCACAGCATTGCCGATGGCTATCACTCGCTCGCGCTGCTCGGGGAGCTGTGGTCGCTCTACACCGATACAGTGGCCGGCCTGCCGGTGGATGACGTGGTGCACGGGTATCCGGAGTCGCTGGAGCAGGTGCTGGCGGAGCGTGGAATCACCAAGGTGGACAATGGAATTCAGTCCGCCGCACCCGTCGGCGAAGGTGATTCCCCTGCGTTTCCGCCGCGGCCGCGCGGTGACCGGGTGCGCGTGTTCCAGATCGCGGCGGCGCGCTGCCGTCTCGATACCGCCGCCACCGCGCACCTGCTGGCCTACGCCCGCCGCAACGAGACGACGCTCAATGGCGTGCTCTCCGCCCTGATCCTGCGGGTGGAAGCCGAATTCGCGGGCGTGCCGCCGCAGCGGGTCTCCTACAGCTATCCGGTGAACCTGCGCACCCGGATCACCCCGCCGGTCGAGAACACGGCCGCCACCGATCCGCTGGGATTCGCCGCCTACGTGGCCACCGGCGATCTCACCGACACCCCGGCGATCGCCCGCGACATCATCGACGAGCTGCGAAAAGACTTGGAGAGTCAGGCGATTCACCAGTCCGGCCTGCGGTTCTACGACGATATGGGGTCGCGAATCGCCCAGGTGATGCAGTTGCCGGCCGACGAGCGGCCCATCGGGGTCATCTCCACGAACTGGGGCGTGGTGCCGGAGCTGCGCGGGCCACACACCCTCGAATTCGAGGACTTCCGCACCGTCATGACCGAAGCCGCGGTCGATCCCGAAGCCACGTTCGGCCCGCCCGCCACCTACATTCTGTCCACCTTCCAGGACCGGCTGGCCATCGAACTGCGGGCCGCCGTCGCCCCCGAGGAAACCCGGAAGCGGCTCGCCGCAGTCGAATCCGCGCTGCTCGCACTGCGCTGATCCCGCCGCATGCGGCCACCGAGTCAGGCGGTCAATCGTTCGCCGATGCGCCGGGCCGCGTCGGCGACCAGCGGTGCGAGCCGGCGCGGATGCAGGCCGCGTCCGGCGGCGGAGATGGCACCACTGATCCCGCCGTCGGCGCCGATGATCGGCGCCGCGGCGCCCGCGATCCCCATCGGACAGCGTTCGGGCGCGCTGACCGCCACCCCGTGCGCGGCGCGCGTCCGGTGCAGGCGGGCATGCAGCCGATTCACATCCAGCAGGTCCGAGTCCGGTGCGGGCACGGCGAACAGCGCGTCCACATGCTCGGGCGGCATGGCGGCCAGCACCGCCCAGCCCAGTACCGTCCGCGTCGCGGCAGTGCGCTGCCCGACGGCCGACGGCACGCCGGCCCTCGGGCCGCCGACCTTGTCGAGATAGCGGATGTGCCGGCCCTCCAGCACCCCCAGATGCGTGACCGCGCCCAGATGCTCGTGCAGCGTGTGCAGCACCGGACCGGCGGCGGCGCGTAGCTGCGAGCGATCCCGCTGCCGGGCGGCCAGCCCGAATACCCGTGGGCCCAGGCGATATCCGGGCGGATCGTGATCGAGCCAGCCCAGCCGGACCAACTGCCGGATGATGCGGAACACGGTCGACCGGGGGAGATCGGTGTGCGCGGCGATCTCGTCCAGGGTGCGGTGGTCGGGGCCCGCGGCGAAGGCATCGAGTACCTCCGTCATTCGTTCGATCATGGATGACCGGGTCGCTGTCACGTCGATGCGCATGGCGAAAACCTCCCTGCGCCACCGTATCCAGCCGGGCGCCGGTGCGGGCGGAGCAGTTCCACTGGCTGAAACCGGCGGCGGAATTCCGGGCCGGACCGGTGCTTGGGTGGCGGGACACGCAACCGAAGCAGCCGGAGGACAGTGGGATGCAGGTGGATATCCAGCTCGACGGGCGGCCCGATCAGGTCCTGCCGCGCGCCGAGGCGGCGGCCGCGCTGGGCGTGGACGGGCTCTTCACCTTCGAAGGGCGGCACGACGTCTTCCTGCCGCTGGCGGCGGTCGCGCCGAAGGTGCCGATCGACCTCATGACGAATGTGGCGATCGCCTTCCCGCGCAGCCCGCTGCACGTGGCGCACGCCGCCTACGATCTGCACCTGGCGAGCGGCGGGCGCTTCCGGCTGGGGCTCGGTTCGCAGGTACGGGCGCATATCGAAAACCGTTACGGCGCAACGTGGTCGCGACCGGCGGCGCGGATGGGGGAGTTCGTCGCGGCGGTACAAGCCATCCTGGGCGCGTGGCAGGACGGGACGCCGCTGGAGTTCCGGGGCGAGTTCACCCGGCATACCTTGATGCCGCCCCCGTTCGATCCGGGGCCGAATCCGGTTGGGGTGCCGCCGGTGCTGATGGGTGGGCTCGGGCCGCTCATGGTGCGCACGGCTGCGGAGGTGGCGGACGGACTGTTGGTGATGCCGTTCAACAGTGCGGCGCACTTCCGGCAGCGCACGCTGCCCGCCGTGCGCGCCGGGCTGGACCGTGCCGGCCGGGACCACGCGGATTTCCAGGTGATTCCGCAGGTCATGGCGGCGGTCGGCCGGACCGCGGCCGAACGTGCGGAAGCCGATGCGGGAGTGCGTCGGCTCATCGCCTTCTATGGTTCGACGCCCGCGTACCTGCCGGTGCTGGAGGAAGAGGGCCGCGCCGGGCTACAGCCCCGGCTCAACGAGTTGTCCAAGCTCGGCGCGGTGGATCGGATGACCGAGCTGATCGATGACGCGCTGCTGGCAGCCATTGCCGTGCGGGGGACGCCCGAGGAGTGCGCCGATCAGATCGACCGGCGCTTCGGCGATGTCGCGGAACGGGTTTGCGTCTACTTTCCCGGATACACGCCGCCGGATCAGCACCTCAGTGATCTGGTGTCGGCTCTGCACCGGGCGCGGAATGGTGCTTGAAATGTGCTGTGCTGGAAACGATTCCATCGCCGTCCGGAAGCTCGCTCGCGCTGCCCGCCCACTTCGGGGCACGGCGCTCCTGGAACGCGCGCACGCCCTCCTTGGCGTCCTCGTGACCCATCAGCATCAGATGCAGGTCGGTCTCCAACTGGCCTACGCGTCCGGCATCGCTCTCGAACGACTCCCACAACAGCCGCTTGCTCGCGGCCACTGCCAACGGAGCCGCGTTAACCGCGATATCTCGCGCCAATTCCATTGCCGCGCCGAGCACTTCGTCATTGGGCAGCGCCTCCAGGCACAAGCCCATGTCGCGGGCGCGCCGTCCGTCGAACGTGGCGCCCGTGAGCAGCAGGTAGGCGGCCCGCGACACCCCGACCAGCCGCGGCAGTACCCAATGCGAATACGCATCGCCGATCATGCCCCGACGCACTTGCAGCACACCGTATTTGGCGTCCTGCGCCATCAGGCAGATATCGGCCTGCAGGGCCATGGTGAGCCCGATCCCCAGCGCGTGCCCGTTCACGGCCGCGATCACCGGCTTGCGAATCCGCCAGGCGGGCAAACCGATCCCCGCCGCACTGAACTTCGCACCTGGTTCGCTGAACGTCCGATCACCCGCCCCCAGATCCGCCCCCGCGCAGAACGCGGGCGGCTCCCCGGTCAGCACCACCACCCGGACCTCGTCCGCCCCATCGCAATAGCCATAAGCCGCAGCCAATTCCGCGCCCATTTCCCCGGTGAACGCATTGCGCCGCTCGGGCCGATTCAGCGTGACGACGGCAACCCCGTCGCCGACCTCCAGCCGCAAGGTGCGGAACCGCATCGTCATAACCATCATCCTTCGAAATCGCGAGAACTCCAGGAGCAACCGTGCCGAATTCATTGATACCACCCGGATTCGATTTCACCGACCCCGAACTCTGGGCTACCCGAACCCCCGTCGAGGAATTCGCCGAACTCCGCCGCAATGCCCCGATCTGGTGGAATGCGCAAACCCCGGAACAAGCGGCCCCTTTCGGCGACGAGGGATTCTGGGTGGTATCCCGTCACGAGGACATCCGCGAGATATCCCGGCAACCCGAACTCTTCTCCTCCAGCCGCAATGGCGCCATCATCCGCATGCCGTCCGATACCACCCCCGAACAGCTGGAACTCAATGGCGCTTCGCTGGTCAACATGGATCCGCCGAAACACACCCGCACCCGCCGCATCGTCTCGAAAGGCTTCACTCCCCGCGCCGTGGAAAGTCTCCGCGCCGCCCTCACCGAACGCGCCGAGCGAATAGTCCACGACGCCAGGAAAACCGGAGGCGGCGATTTCGTCCGACAAATAGCCAGTGAACTTCCGCTGCAGGCGATCGCCGAACTCCTGGGCGTCCCCCAAGAAGATCGCCACCGCCTCTTCGACTGGTCCAATCAAATGCTCAGCTACGACGACCCCGAATACGGCGACCCGCTCACCGCCTCCGCCGAAATCCTCGGCTACGCCTGGAACATGGCCGAACAACGCCGCGCCTGCCCCGCCGGCGACATAGTCAGCCAACTGGTCTCCGCCGATCTGGACGGCGAAGCCCTGGCCTCCGATGAATTCGGCTTCTTCGTGATCCTCCTGACTGTCGCAGGCAACGAAACCACCCGCAATGCCATCACCCACGGCATGAAGGCTTTCGTGGACCATCCCGCCCAATGGGAACTGTTCCGCACCGACCGCCCCCGCACCGCCCCCGACGAAATAGTCCGCTGGGCGACCCCGGTAACCGCCTTCCAGCGCACCGCGACTCGGGACACCGAACTGGCGGGCCACCCCATCGCCGCCGGCGACCGCCTCGGAATGTTCTACAGCTCAGCCAATTTCGACGAATCCGCCTTCACCGACCCCCACACCTTCGACATCCTCCGAAACCCCAACCCCCACCTCGGCTTCGGCGGCACCGGCACCCACTACTGCATAGGCGCCAAACTCGCCCGCCTCGAAATCGACCTCATCTTCAACGCGATAGCCGACACCATGCCGGCCCTGCGCCAGCTCGCCCCACCCGAACGCCTCCGCTCCGGCTGGATCAACGGCATCAAACACTGGCAAGTCGCCTTCGCCTGACCGCAAAACCCGCTCTGACCAGACGATTTGGTTCCCCCTCCCCTCCGTGTGTAATGTTGTATTCACCGACGCGGGGTGGAGCAGCTCGGTAGCTCGCTGGGCTCATAACCCAGAGGTCGCAGGTTCAAATCCTGTCCCCGCTACAAACGAGGGTGGTCCTGAAGATTCAGGACCACCCTCTTTTTTCGTAACTCCTCGGATCGCAAAGACGAATTCGGCCGCCGCCCGATACGCCGCCCGATACAGCATTCCGGTTCGCTCGCGTACCGTGAGCGGTTGCTTGTGATTGTGAAGGCTAGAGGAGTTTGCGCGTGGCACTGGGGTGGGTATCCGATCGGGTCGAGAAGGCCCGATCGGGGGAGGGGCCGGACCAGAATGCCGTGGACGCGGATCCTCCGGAATGCACTCGGCTCCGGCTGTCGGCGCAGCGCGTACGTGCGGCGCGCACCGATCTCGTCATCGCCGGCGGCTATCTCGCGCTGGCGATCTTCGTACTCGCCAGGCTGTGGCTGCACCCCCGCGACGGCTACCTGATCGAGAGTGATCAGGATCAGACGCTCTACGAGTGGTTCTACTCCATCACCGCGTACAAGATCACCCACCTTGGGAGTCCGTTCAGCACGACGCTGCAGAACTACCCCGATGGTGTGAACCTGATGTCGAACACCCTCATGTACTCCTTCGGTGTCCCGTTCACGCCCGTCACCCTGCTGTTCGGGCCCACCGTCACCTTCGCGCTGGCGCTCACCCTGGGCTTGTCCGGCACCGCGTTCGCCTGGTACTGGGTGTTCTCGCGCGAGCTGGTCAGCTCCAAAACCGCTGCGGCCGTGGGCGGTGTGTTCTGTGGGTTCGCGCCCGCCATGATCTCCCACACCAACGGCCACCCGAATTTCGTGATGCTGGTGCTGCTGCCGTTCATCGCGCTGCGGGTCATCAAGATGGTGCGGCACGCCGAAGCGGCCCCGGACGCGCCACCGCGACCGCGCGATTCCGTCATTCTGGGCCTGCTGGTGGCCGTGCAGCTCGGGCTGGGCGAAGAGCCGCTGCTGATCTTCTCCTTCGGGTTCGCGGTCTTCGGCCTGGCCTACCTGGGCAATCGGAAAGCCATCGGGCGTACCGTGCGGGCGATCGCGAAGCCGGTAGGGCTCGCGGCGCTGATCACGCTGGCCTGCACCGCGATTCCGCTGTGGTGGCAGTTCCGTGGCGACCAGTCGTACCGGTTCGTCGGTCACGGGCGGGTGGGCAACGACTTCCTGACGCCGTGGCAGTTCTCCTCGCACTCGCTCGGCAGCATGTTCTCGTTCGGCCCGGATGTGGCCATCAACCCGACCGAGCACAATGCCTACTTCGGCTGGCCGCTGTTGCTGCTCGCCATCGGGACCGCGTTCTACCTGCGCAATCTGCGTATCGTCCGGGCCTGTGTGGTCGTCGCCGTGGGGTTCATCGCGCTGTCGATGGGCATCGTGATGTCCTTCGCCGGCAGCTTCACCATGATGCCCATGCCGTGGATCCTGTTCGGCTGGATGCCGCCGCTGAACGGGATCGTCGAATCACGTTTCGCCATGGCCGCCATTCCGACCATCGCGATCGTGCTGGTGCTGGGCAGTCAGCGGGCGATCGACCACTGGCGCACCGGCGCTACCAAGTGGCGGCCGGTGGCCTGGTTCGGCGCGCTGGCGTTCGCACTGCTGCCTCTCGCTCCGACCATCCTGCCGGTGGTGGAACGCACTCAGCCGCCCGCGTTCTTCGCCGATGGCATTGTGCGGCAGTACGTCTCGGACGGCTCGGTGGTGATGGTGCCGCCCTCCAGTGCGGTCGACTCCGTCGCCCTGCGGTGGCAGGCCGACGCCGACTTCGACTTCCCGCTGGTGGGTGGCTACTTCGTCGGCCCGGCCGGCGAGGACCAGGCGTCCCACTACGGCGCCGAGGCGCGGCCCACCGAGATCATGCTCACCCTGGCCCGCATGTTCGACGCGCCGCCGGTCGTCACCGAGACCATGCGCGATCAGATCCGCGCGGACCTGCGGTACTGGCAGGCCGATGTGCTGGTGCTGCCGCCCTCCGCCGGACGTGTGGACACCCTGCGCCGAACCATGGACGAATTGCTGGGCTTCCCCGGCCAGGAGGTCGGCGGCGTGTGGTTGTGGGACGTGCGCGGCCTCGTGTGAGTCACCGGCGCGGTGCGCCGGGAGAGGTTGCGGGGCGGCGGAGGGGGAATCGCCATGGGATGACGATGTCGATCGGTACTTCGGGCTGGCAGTATGCGGATTGGCGGGCGGTGTTCTATCCCGAAGGGGTCGGGCAGCGGCGGTGGCTGGAGCATTACGCGCGGCATTTCGGGACGGTGGAGTTGAACGCGGCGTTCTATCGGCCGGTCCGGCGTTCGACGTTCGAAGGGTGGCGGGAGCGCACGCCGGCGGATTTCGTGATGGCGGTGAAGGCCAGTCGGGTGATCACGCATTATCGGCGGCTGTCGGATGTGGAGATTCCGCTGGAACGCACGGTGGAGGCGGCGCGGGGACTCGGTGACAAGCTGGGGCCGCTGCTGATTCAGTTGCCGCCGAATCTGCCGGCCGAGCCCGATCGGCTGCGGGCGGTGCTGGAGCTGATTCCGGACGATCTTCGGGTCGTGGTCGAGCCGCGGCACGAGAGCTGGTGGACCCCTGCGGTTCGCGAGGTGCTGGAGGCGAAGAATGCGGCTTTGTGCTGGGCGGACCGGCTGGATCGGCCGGTGACGCCGCTGTGGCGGACGGCCGACTGGGGCTATCTGCGGTTCCATGAAGGTACGGGCGAACCGGCGCCCAGCTACCACGAAGCGGTGCTGGCCGGCTGGCTGGACCGTATCGAGGAGACCTGGGATCGGGAACTGGACGTCTTCGTGTACTTCAACAATGACCCGGGTGGTGCGGCGGTGTTCGACGCCATCCGCTTCGCGGGTCTCGCGCGCGCGGCGGGCCTCCCGGTGGGGCGCGTTCCCCGCTTGCCGGATGTTCCGGCGCTGAAACCCACCGGGACGGTAGGGGATTGGGATACGCCCTGGTAGGCGTCGGACGGCCGGAACCGGGTCACAATGCCCGGATCCCTTTCAGGACGGCGCGCAGCACGGCCAGGTCGTCGGCGGAACCCTGATCGGCCGCGGGTGCGCGGAAATCGAGGACGCCGTCGGCGATGAGATCCCCGACCAGGATCTTGGTCGCGGTGATAGGCAGCCGCAGCTGGGCGGCGATCTCCGCGACCGAGAGCGGAGCCCGAGTCAGCTCCACGATGGCCGCGTATTCGGGTTCGTCGCGGCGCAGCCGGCCGAA
Source organism: Nocardia yamanashiensis (assembly GCF_021183565.1). Taxonomy (NCBI): domain Bacteria; kingdom Bacillati; phylum Actinomycetota; class Actinomycetes; order Mycobacteriales; family Nocardiaceae; genus Nocardia; species Nocardia yamanashiensis. The sequence goes on along the minus strand of NZ_CP089226.1, from coordinate 4,187,505 downwards.
CCTCGACGTCACCACGCGGGTGAGGATGTCCACGTCGGTGCGCCGGGTTTCGGACCGGCCGCGTGTCACCGCGTAGAGCCGCACCACCGGTCCGGCGTCCTCGTCGTACCACGACTCCGGTGCATCGCTCATGAGTACTCGGGCTGCGCCGTAATTCGGTTCTCGCGCACCGGATCTGCCGTACCCGCCTCCAGAGCGGCGGTAGTGAGCGTGCGCGGAATCAGCACGATGGCCTTCATGCCGCCGTAATCGGATTCCGTGAGCCGCACCGTAATACCGTGGCGCGCGGCCAGTTTGGCGACCACGAACAAACCGAGCCGGATATCCGAGGACAGGGTCGCGACGCTGAAATCCGGCGGTTGCGCCAGCAGCGCGTTGCGGGCCGCCATCTCCGCGGCGGTCATGCCCATACCCTGATCGGCGATCTCGATTGCGATGCCCTTGCCGACCGTCCCGCCGGTCACCTCCACGGGTGACTCCGGCGGCGAGAACGCGGTGGCATTGTCGGCCAGCTCCGCCAGCAGATGGATGATATCGGTGACGGCGGATCCGACGATCTGCGTCGCCGGCAGCCTGCGGACGTGAATTCTCCGGTAGTCCAGCGATTCCGCGGCCGCACCGCGCACCACATCGACCAGCGGAACCGGATTGCGCCACTTGCGTCCCGGCTGCTCCCCGCCGAGCACGATGAGGTTCTCGGAATTGCGGCGGGCCCGGGTCGCCAGATGGTCGAGATCGAAGAGCAACTGCAGCCGCTCCGAATCCGCTTCCTCCCGCTCGGCTTTGTCGAGCAGCGCCAGCTGCCGGTGCACCACGCTCTGGGACCGGTGCGCGATCTTCACGAACACCGCGTTCACACCCGCCCGGGTCTTGGCCTCGGCGACCGCCGCCGCCACCGCGGCCCGGTGCGCGCGGTTGAAAGCATCGGCGACATGGCCGATTTCGTCGGCGCCGAAGTCCAGCCGGTCGGCGTCCTCGTCGAGTTCCTCACCGGCCGAGAGCCGCCGGATGGTGTCCGGCAACCGCTCATCGGCCAATTCCAGGGTGTCGCGGCGGAGCCGGCGCAGCCGGGCGATGAACCTGTTGGCCAGCAGCAGCGCACCGAGGAAGGCCAGCAGCGCGAGCGAGAGCACGCCCGCCCCGGCGGTCAGCGAATTCCGGTTGAGCCGGTTGCCCTGTTCGGTCGCCGCGAAATGCGCGTCGACGCTCTGGGTTTCCCACAGCCCCAGCAGATCGCCCCGGACCTTGCCCGCCACCTGCTGCCATTCGGTCAGTGTCAACGGCAGCGAATCGGCGGAGCGGCCGCCGCTTCCGGAGGCCGTGACCGGGCCGCGTACGAGGATCGCGTCCTCCATGGCGCGCAGCCGCTGCCATTCCGAGCTGCCGGTGATCGCCTTCCAGCGCTCGAGGTGCGACCCCTGCAGCACCGACCCGATATAGGCGACCTCGCCGCGCCCATCGCCGATGTATCCGGCCAATTCCACCAGCAGTTCCGGCGACAGCTGCCCGCTGAGCATCACCAGGGAGCCCAAACCGCTGGTCCGCGAAATGGATTCGGCGGCCCGCAGCGCATGGACCGACTTGTACAGCTCGACCGCGATATGGGACTCGGGCGCCACATCGGCCGAGATCAGCCAGCCGTTGATGATGGCGGCGACCGCCATGCTGTACGCGGTGAACGCCTCCGCCGCCGGAATAGCGCGCGCATCGATGGCGGCCCGCAGCGCGGGTACCTTCTGCCCGACGCCGACCCGGAAGAACCCGTCCTTCAGATCGGGCCGAAGTTCCGACAGCGCATTGGCCTGCGCCACCACCGCCGCGTACCCCGCATCGGATTGCTTACGCGCCGCAGGCAAGCCGTACCCCGCCGAATCGTCCCCGGCCAGGAACAACAGGGACAGTCGCCGCTCCTCCTGGAACGCCTCGATCATCTTGATCGACGGCCCCGAGGTGCCGCGCGCCAGTTCGGCGAACCGATTGGCCTCCCGCCCGCTCTGCACCAGATAGGCCGATCCGCCGATCCCGATCGCCAGCAAGGCGAGACTCGGAATGAGCACGATGGCAAGCACTCTGGTTCGGACGCTGACAACCCGCGACCACCGTGCCGGGTTCGGATGGAGAAATTTGCTGCTGATCACCGAATCGTCGCCTACTCGCAGGTCTGGCTACCCGCCAGCGTGGACGCAAAGTTAGTCACTGAAACGGCACCCCCGCAACACTTTCGCCGATTACGTGCCCGGCGCCTGCCGCGGAGCGCGTTGCGACGGCGAATAAAGATCGGGGTGAGTGAATCGGTTCGTGGATTAACGCAGTTGCTTTAACTTGGGGGCATGGCGGCGAAAGCGCGGATCCTGGCGGCGGCGGAGCGGTTGTTCGCGGAGTTCGGGATCGAGTCGGTGTCGTTGCGGCAGATCGCAGTTGCCGCGGGACAACGCAATACCTCGGCGGTGGCCTACCACTACGGGAGCAAGGAGGCGCTGGTCGAGGAGATCTACGTCTGGCGGATGACCACCGTGAACGCACAGCGGCTGCGGCGGCTGCGGGAGCTGGGGGACGCCGGGGTGTCCGAGCTGGTACGGGCATTGGTGGAACCGCTCGCGGCCACGCTGCACGATCCGGAGCGCGCGGGGGAGCCCAGCTGGTATCTGCGATTCATCGCCGAGACCCTGTGGCGGCCGCAGTTCGATCCGGTGCTGAACACGATGCGGCGGCCCGAGGCCGAGAGCGTCCGGCTGGTGGTGGCGGGACTGCGGCGCGAGCTGGAGGGCCTCGCGCCCGAGATCTTCGACGAGCGAATGCGATTGGTCGCGATGCTCGTCGTCACCGCACTGGCGGATCGGGAGCGCCGCTTGCAGGAACCGGACCCGCCGGGGCATCTCACCGACCTCGGCCTGGAGGTACTCGTCGATGCCGCCACCTCGATGCTCGCCGCCCCATGGCCGCCTGAAAACGCAAGTCACCCAACGAAACAAGGATCACGATGACTGCCACGTACAACACGCTCGGCGAGATGCTGATCGGCCGTTCCCTGGCCGCCGGCCCGCGCACCCTGCACCGGCTGCCCGGCGGCGCCGACAGCGCGCCGTACGAACTGTTCACCCTCACCCCGTACACGAATCTGATCGGCGCCGAGATCTCCGGCATCGATCTGCGCGAACCGGTCGGCCCGGAACTGTTCGCCGAACTCGATCGCGCGCTGCTGGAGTGGAAGGTGCTGTTCTTCCGCGACCAGAACCTCACCGGCGCACAGCATCGCGACTTCGCGCGCCTGTGGGGTGAGCTGGAAGTGCACCCGTTCCTGCCGCAGGGCGACGTCCCCGAGATCGTCCGCTTCTCGAAGGACGCGCAGAACCCGGGCGTCGAGAACGCCTGGCACACCGATGTCACCTGGCGGGAACGCCCGGCGCTCGGCTCCGTGCTGCGTGCGCTGGAGGTCCCGGCGGCCGGCGGCGACACCATGTTCGCCGATATGGCCGCCGCCTACGACAATCTGTCGCCCGAGCTCAAGGCCCGCATCGACGACCTGGACGCGGTGCACGACTTCACCCTGCCCTTCGGTCAGTTCCTGGATGCCGACGAACTCGCCCGCCGCCAAGCCGAATTCCCGCCCGTGGTGCACCCGGTGGTCCGCACGCACCCGCGCACCGGCCGCAAGACGCTGTTCGTCAATGCCGTCTTCACCACCCACATCGTCGGCCTGGACCCGGCCGAGGGTGAGGATCTGCTGCGGGAACTGTTCCAGCAGGCTCGAATTCCCGAGTATCAGGTCCGATTCCATTGGGCCGCGGGGTCGATCGCGTTCTGGGACAACCGCGCCACCCAGCACTACGCCGTCAACGACTACTTCCCGCAGCGCCGCGTGATGGAGCGTGCCGCGATTCTCGGCGACCGCCCCACTCGCTGACCGCAGGCACATCTGAGAGCGGTGCTCTTGCTTTGGATCATTGTTCGTGAGACAGTGATGGCGCAATAGAGAGCACTGATCTCGGAGTGGGCATGATCCTGGAAATCTGGCGTGGCGCCAACCTTCTCATCGCGTTCCTGCTGGAGCTGGTCGCCGTCGCCGCGCTCGGTTTCCTGGGTGCGCGCGGCGGTCGCGGCCGGGCGGGGCGACTGCTGTGCGGGATCGCTGCCGCGGTGGTCGCGATGCTGTTCTGGGGTCTGTTCGCCGCGCCGGAATCGACCTTCGACGTTCCGGTGCTCGCGGTGCTCACCAAGATCGCGGTGTTCGGCGGTGCGGCCATCGCGCTGCACCGCCTCGGGCACCGGCACGCGGCGCTGATCTACCCCGTGGTGGTGCTGGCCAACCTCGGGTTCGTCCACCTCTCCGCCTAGTGCGTGCTCAACCCAGGTCGACGGCGGCGGCCGCGGCGGCCATCGCGGTGTAACCGGCATCGCTGGGGTGCAGGTGATCGCCGGAGTCGTAGGGCGCGGCCAAGCGTCGCGGGGCGGCGGGATCGGCGAGCGCGGCATCGAAATCGATCACGGCGTCGTATTCCCCGGAAGCGCGGATCCATTGATTCACCGCCGCCCGTTCGGCTTCGGCGGCGGCCGAATAGTACGGCGAGCCCTCCATGGGGAGCATGGTCGCGCCGATCACCCGCAGACCCCGGGCCCGGGCCTGCGCGATCAACTCCCGGTATCCGGCGATGAGCTGCTCGGCCGAGACCGGTACGGCGGGTTCGCCGATCTCCGGCGCGCCGACGCTGAGCCCGATGTCATTGATGCCTTCCAGGATGATGACGGTGGCGATGCCGGGCTGGTCGAGCACATCGTGCCGGAAGCGGCGCAGGGCGCTCTCGCCCATCCAGCCGGAGTCGACGGTCACCCGGTTGCCGCCGATGCCCTGGTTGAGGACGGCGCGCGGAGTCCCCTGTGCGGCAAGGAGTTCGGCGAGTTCGTCGGGGAAGCGATTGCCGGCGTCGACGGTCGAGCCGACGCCGTCGGTGATGGAGTCGCCGAATGCGACGATCCCGGCGGTGCGCGGCAGGATATCGGCCACTTCGACGCGGGACAGGTAGTACCAAGCCGCCGTGGTCTCGGTGAAGGGCGCGCCGCCGGTGTCGGCGCGCTGGTCTCCGTCGGCGCGATAGGCGGTCTCGAAGGCCTGGGAATGCTGGGTGACCGGCCCCGTCGCGTCGGTGAGGTAGAGGGTGATGCTCAACTCGTCGAACGGGGCGAGCGGCAGCAGTACGGGGTCGGTCGCGAGTTCGGCTCCCGGCGGGATCTCCGTGGCGACGGCATTGCCGAATGTCAAGGTGCGCAGGGTTTCCGGAACGATCCCGGCGTCGGTCAGTCCGCGTGCCACGTTCGCGCCGCCGATCCGCAGCGGCGTGGTGCCGAAGCGATTCGACAGCACGATCCGGGCGGCGGCTCCGCCCTGCGTCACTCGAACAACTTGGCGCAGTGTCTGATTCGTGAATCCTTGCTCCGCCCAGTTCGGGCCGACGAAGCGGTCCGCTCGATACAGCGCGGTGGTCCAGGCCGCCGACCAGCCGGGCGGCGCGGGAGTGGCACCCGCCGTCGTCACGATCGCGGGCAGCATGAGCAGTACCGCCGCTGCGAGCGCACGCAGCAGCCTGGTGATGGCACGGGAAGAGCGCATGTCGGAATCCGTTCTGCGGAAAGAGAAGTGGCGCCGCGGCGGGCGGCTTCGCGGTCGCTACTGCGCGGCGCGGACCGCACCGGCGAAGGCATAGTCACGCCGCCAATCCGGTCCGGTCGGCGCGAGGATGACCCGATCGACGCCGGCGGCCTCGTACGCGGTCAATTCGGCCGCGGCCGAGCGCGGGTCCGTGGAAAGGGCCGGTGCGACGACGGTGACGGCGGGCGCCGGGCGTTCGTGGCGCGCCGCGAGCTCACGCAGTTCGTTCAGCAGGCCGGGCAGCTGGTCGAGGCCCGGGTTGATCGGCATCCAGGCGTCGCCGTAGGCGGCGGCCCGGCGGCGGGCCCGGGCGCTGTTGCCCGCGATCAGGATCGGCGGCATCGACGCGCCCGGCGACAGTGCGACCTCGAGCTCGTCGGCCAGCCGCGTGGGTTTCCCCGCGATCAGATCCGGCAACACCGCCAGCGTGTGATCGGTGCGCGCGCCGCGTTCGGCGAACGGCACTCCCGCCGCGCGCCAGCCGATATCACCGTGCGCGGGGTTGCCGGTGCCGACGCCGAGCAGCAGCCGATCGTCCGAAAGCTGTTGCAGGGTGGCGATTTCCTTCGCGGCCCACGCGGCCGGGCGCAGTGCCAGCAGCATCGCCCCGTAGCCGATCCGGAGCCGGTCGGTCACCGCCGCGGCGGTGGCGAGGGCGACCGTGCTGTCCAGCATGGGCTGCGACGCGATGAGATGGTCACTGGCCCATACGGATTCGAGGCCCGCCGACTCCGCCGTACGCGCGCTCGCGCGCAGCTCCCCGGCACCGGACCCCGCGATATGCGGGCCGGACGTGGGCAGAAAGACGCCGATCTGAATAGCCACCGGGTTGCCTCCGATTCACAAGTGGTTGCTTCGGGATCGACGGTATAGCGGCCGGATGAGCGTTCCAATGTGTGATCGGCTCAGAACTATGCCCGAAACGCGCACCCCTCAGCCGCGCACTCCGCCGCCGAGCAGTGCGCTGCCCGCCAGCCGGACCTGGTCCTTCAAGGCTTCGACCACCGCGGCCACCTCGGGGCGGCGCAGGGTTTCGGAGCGGGCCACCAGCCAGTAGGTGAGCTTCACGGCGACCTCGTCGCGGAGCACACGGATCAGGTCGGGGTGGCGGTCGGCCATGAAGGCCGGGAGCAGTCCGAGTCCGGCCCCGGCGCGGGTGGCTTCCACGTGGACGAAAACGTTGGTGGAAGAGACGGATTCGCGCATGTTGGGCGCGAATCCGGGGGCCAGGTCGAGGTCGTCCACCTGGAGCATGGAGTCGATGAAGTAGACGAGCGGGTGCCGGGCGAGGTCGCCGATAGCGGCCGGTGTGCCGCGTTCCTCGAGGTAGCCGCGCGCGCCGTAGAGGCCGAGGATGTAGTCGCCCAGTGGAATCGCCTCCGCGCGCCGGACCTGCGGGCGGCCGACCACGATTTCGACGTCCAGTCCGGAACGTTGCAGGGAAGCCCGGCGCGTGGTCGCCACGATCTCGACGGCCATCCTGGGGTGGCGGCGCAGTACCGCGGCGGCCGCGGGGGCGGCCAGATATGCGCTGAAACCGTCTGTGGCGGAAAGTCTTACGACGCCTTCGAGGGTGTGCTCGCCATCCGTTCCGGTGAGCGATTTGACCGCCGATTCGATGGACTCGGCCGCCCCCAGAGCTGTCCGCCCCAGTTCCGTCAGTTCCCAGCCGCCCGCCCCGCGCGTCAGCACCCGCCCGCCGAGGGCCCGCTCCAATGCCGCGATCCGCCGCGAAATGGTGGTGTGGTTGAGGCCGAGTTCATCCGCCGCCGACACGTACCGTCCGGTCCGGCCGACCGCCAGCAGTACCAGCAGATCGTCCGGGTTGGGTCGCGGAGTGCCGGAGGACAAGCTCATTTCTGCATCTTTGCAGATAAGAGCGGCGCAAGCGGTCATTGCCCACGCTCGGCTGTGCATGAACACTCACCGTCGATGCACCTCGATCGCGGCCCGCACCCCGCTTTCGAGCGCGCCTTCGATCCACGCCGTATTCAAACTGGTGTGATCGCCCGCGAAATGCACCCGCCCCTCCACCGACCGAGTGGCGAGGTGATGTTCGTGCAACTGCCCCGGAGCGGGAATCGCCGCCTCACCGAGCGCATACCGCGCCCGCAACCAGCTCTGCGTGATCCCCACCCCCGTGAACTCCGCATCCACCCGGGCCCCGAACAACTCCCGCATCCCGTTGAGCGCGAAGTGAATCCGCTCGCCGTCGGTCAGCGAATCCCACCGCATCGCCTCATCGGCGAAGGTGTAGGAGGCCAGCACCACCCCACCCTCCGAGTTCTCGGTATGCGAAGGGAAATAAGTGCACCGATTCGGCGAATCACTGATGCATCGCCCACCCCGGAACCCCGCCGCCCCCTGCTCCCAGAACCGAGTCTTGAACTCCAGCAGCACTTTCGTCGCGGCATCATGATGCATCTCGATCACCGCCCGCCGCTTGTCATACGACAGCGGCGGCTCGAACGTGCAAAACCGCGCCGCCGTCAACGGTATCGCCACGATCGCGTAATCCGCCTCGAACGACTCAACCGGCCCCACCGGCCCGCCATCACTGCTCTCGTTCCCGGATTCCGCTGTGGTCCAAACCTTCACACCATGCTCGGTCTGCTCCAGCCGAGTCATCCGCTTACCCATCAGAACAGACGCCCCGAGCTGCCGAGCCAGCGCATCCGTCAGCGACGCCATCCCGCCCACCAGCTCCCACGACGAGGCACCCGACGGAACCAGACTGTGATCCACCAGCGGGAAGATCACACTGTGCCTCAGCCGGGCCGTCACGTTCTCCAGCGTCCCCACCGCCGCCAGCTGGGCCCCGCTCCAGCCCGCTTCCATGAGATAGCGCCGCAGACAATGGTTTTCGTACCTGTCCAACAGTGCGGCCCAGCTCTCGACCTGCCGTTCGATGGGCGGTCCGGCCGCTACGACCTGCCGCAGCGCCGCATCCAGCTCGGCACTGCCCGCTGTCGCCGACACACACCCGAAACCGGCGTGCACCGCAGCGGGATTCGCGGCGTACGCGGCTCGGGTGACGCTCGCCCCGTTGACCGCGATCAAGGTGCGCCCGGCGCTCGGCGGCGGCACGTAATCGGTCTTCGGCCCGTTCGTCCACTCCTCGCCGGTGAACGAGCGGTAGTACACCGGCGGAGTCGGCGGCGTGGGCGTGTCCGGGAGTACATCCGATCCGTAGAAGGGCCGCCGCCGCAGCCCGAGCCGGTCCGCCAGCGCCAGCGCCAGTGGATGCGCACTCGACAATCGCATGGCCCCGGCCTCGGCATAGAGCGCGGGATCGCTGAACACACCCCGCAAGGTCTTCACCCGCCCGCCCGTGCGATTCCCATTGGCCTCCAGCACCGTCACCTGATGCCCGGCCGCCGCCAGCAGCCTCGCGGCACTCAACCCCGCCGCCCCCGCCCCCACCACAACGATCTTCTTCCGCCGCTCCGCCACAGGCAGACCCGTATCGATCAGCACCTTCAGATAAGCCAGCGTGAAATCCTCACCATTCCCGTCAACCCCCAGCAACTGCCGCGCCAGCGCCTCACTACTCCCCCCACCCCCACTCCGCACGCTGTACTCACTGGCCGCCGACCCACAACCCGCCAACCCCGCACCACCGGCGACCGCCCCCGCCGCCGCAGCGGCACCCAGTAGTCGCCGTCGCGAAATCCTGCCCATCGACATTCGAAATATTCGTTGCGCGGCCTCGTCCGGATGGCGCGACGGGTAGGTCAGGACACGCGGTACAGCCAGACGCGGGGGTCGGTGAGTTCGCCGGTGGGGGACCAGGCGTAGGAGTGGGCGATGCCGTCGGCCTTGTAGGCGTGGAGGTAGGTGCGGATGGCGGCACGGTCGGTGTGACCGGAGACTATGGCGCGCAACAGGATTGCGGTCAGGTCGTAGGCTTCGACGGCGTGCGGGGAGGCGGGGCGGCCGGTGGCGGTGCGGTAGTCGGTGAGCAGGCGTTCGGTGCCGGGGCCGCAGGGGCAGGCCACCAGGGTGCCGGTGGCGGCGGGGCCGGCGTCGGTGCGGAAGAGGGGATCGAAGCCGCCGTCGCCCAGGACGAAGGTGGCGGTGATCCCGGCATTCCGGAGCTTGGTGAGGAGCTTGGCGGCGGTGGCCGCGTAGCCGGAGTAGTAGACGGCGTCGGGGGTCGCGGCGGCGACCGCTCGCACGACCTGGTCGAGATCGCCGGTCGGGTCGATGCGGGCGGTACAGGCGGCGGCGGAGCCGAGTTCCTCGGTGACCGCGTCGGCGAGATTGCCGCCGAAGCCGCCGCCGTTGTCGCGGACCACGCAGACGCGGCTGAATGCGGCGGTGTCCACCAGGTATCTGGCCACGGCGGGGCCTTGGGCGTTGTCGTTGGCGAGGCCGCGGAAGAAATTGGTCCAGCCGGATTGCGCCAGCACCGGATTCGTCGCCACCGGGGTGAGGAACGGCAGGCCCGCATCGTCGAACGTGCGACCGGCGGCGATCACCTCACCGGACAGCGCCGGGCCGATCACGGCGACTATCGAGTCGTCGGCGGCGATGCGTTCGGCGACCTGGGCCGCCGTGGTCTGGTCGGCGGCGGTGTCGAACTCGCGGACCGTGACCGAGCAGGCGTTGTCACCACCCCGAACGAACTGGGAGACGGCCAGCTGGATACCGCCGAGAACGGTCCGACCCAGGTCGGCGTCCTTGCCGGAGAGCGGTAGCGCGGCGGCGATCGAGGTCGGCGGGCAGGGCAACCGGCCGTCGTTGGCGGGGTTAGGTACCGAGATCGGCGCCGCGACAGGCTTTCCCGCCAGATCGATGGGGCTCAGGGGCACGAAGCCGGAATAGACCGCGGCATGGGATTTGCTCGGGGTGATGCCCAGGTCCACGCCCTTCCGGCTGGAATCGTCCACCGCCCAGACGATTCCGGCGGCGGCCGCGATCGCCACCACCAGGGAGCCCACACCGGCGGCGACCCAGCGGCCGCGCTTCGAGGTCCGGGACGCACCCGCAACGGCCGGCGGCTCGGGTTCAGCGAGCGCGGTGGGCTCGTTCACCAGGGGCAGCGACATGACCATGGTGTCGGCCGTCGCCGACAAGGCCTGTGCCGCAGCGTCGGCGAACGCGCGGCAGGACTCGAACCGGTCCTCGGGGCGCTTGGCCAGCCCGCGTGCGAACACTTCGTTCAAGCCGGTCGGCAGCTCGGGCCGCCGATCGGTGACCCGCGGCGCTGGATGGCTCAGATGCCCGGCGATCACCGCGGCCGCCGACTCGGCGTGGAACGGCGTCGCCCCGCTGAGCAACCGGAAGAACGTGCAGGCCAGGGAATACTGATCCGACCTGTGATCGATCGGATCCCCGGAAAGCTGTTCGGGCGAGGCGTAAGCGAGCGTCGCGGCCAGCGTCCCGGTCCGCGTCAACTGCTGCGTATCGTCGCGCAGCCGCCCGATCCCGAAGTCGGTGAGCAGGATTCGCCGCTCGTGACCCGGCACGGCCTGGGTCAGCAGAATATTGGCCGGCTTCACATCACGATGGATGACGCCCATCGAATGCGCGTAGTCCAGCGCCTTGGCCGTCTCGCGGATGATCCGCACCGCATCGCCCACCGGCAGCGTCACCGGACCGAACGCCGAGGCGTCGCCGCCGTCGACGTACTGCATGGCGATCCACAGCCGCTCGTCCTCGACGCCCCGATCGTGCACCGTCACGATATTCGGATGGTCCAGCCGGGCCACCAGTTCGGCTTCCCGCTCGAACCGCGCCCGGGTCTGCTGGTCCGCCGCGAGTTCCCGCGCCAGCACCTTCACGGCGATCCGCCGGGGCAAGCGTGGATGCCGGGCGAGATAGACCTCCCCCATGCCGCCTCCGCCGAGCTTGCGCTCGATCAGAAACCCCGCGAAAACCTCACCCACACGCACCATTCGGCCCCTCGTACCAAAACCTCCCAAACCATACCGCTTTCGAGGCGAACCGCTGGTGGAGCTAGCGGAGCGGGTTCGAGGGGTGGTGGGACCAGGTGTCGGCGAGGATGGCGTCCAGGGCGGAATGGTTTGGGGTCCAGGAGAGTTCGGTGGTGGCCAGGGTGGGGTCGACGATGAGGGCGGGGGGTTCGGGGGCGGCGGGGCGGTGGCGGGTGGGGATGGGGTGGCCGGTTACGCGTTCGGCGGCGGCGATCACGTCGAGGATGCTGGTGCCTTGGCCGGTGCCGAGGTTGTAGCGGGCGACGGGGGGTGTGGGGTGGGCCAGGGCGGCGGGGAAAGCGGCGGCGGCGTCGGTGAGGTGGAGGTAGTCGCGTAGGGCGGTGCCGTCGCCGTTGATGTCGAGGGGGGTGCCGGTGGCGGCGGCGGTGAGGGTGCGGGGGATGAGGCGGGTGGGGTCGGTGTCGTTGCCGCCGGCCAGGTTCGGGAGGCGCAGGATGGTGGCGGTGAGGGCGCCGGTGTGGGCTTGGGCCGTGATGGCTTGTTCGGCGGCGAGTTTGCTGGTGGCGTAGGGGTGCGGGGGTGCGTCGGGGGTGCGTTCGGTCATCGGCTGGCGGGCGGGGGTGCCGTAGATGGCGCAGGTGGAGGCCAGCACCAGGCGCCGAATGTCCGCCGCTCGCATGGCTTCCAGCAGGGTGATGGCGCCCGCGGTGTTGACGCGGAAGTAGGGGAGAGGGTCGGTGAGGGATTCGCGGGCGCGGGTGAGTCCGGCCAGGTGGCAGACGGCGTCGATGTCCTCGAGCGCCGACGCGAGGGTGGCGGGGGAGAGGAGGTCGGCGGTGCGGGTCTCGGCGGCGCCGGGGATCGGTTCACCCGGGGTTCGCACCATGGCGACCGGTTGATGGCCCGCGGTCGCGAGCGCGCTGACGACCGCGCGGCCGAGGTAGCCGGCGGCGCCGGTGACGAGTACCCGCACGGTGCATGTCCTTTCCTCGGGATCACGGTGAGTGGAACGCTACTGAAGACCGGCGGGGCGGCTTAGCTTCGGTGGGGTGAGCGAACTCGACCATCTCGTCCTGGCCACCCCCGATCTGGCCGCCACCGTCGACCTCGTCGCCCGGGCGCTGGGCGTGAAACCGGTTGCGGGCGGGCGGCATCCCGGGCGCGGGACGCGCAATCATCTGCTCGGGCTCGGCAACGGCGGGTACCTGGAGATCATCGGCCCGGATCCGGAACAGCCCGAACCGGAGCAGCCGCGGCCGTTCGCCATCGACAGCTTGACCGAAGCCCGGCTGGCGGGCTGGGCGGTGCGGGTCACCGATATCGATGCCGCCGTCGAGTCCGCGCGGTCCGCCGGATTCGATCCGGGCCCGGCTTCGGATCTGTCCCGGGCCACCCCGGACGGCCGAATCCTGGAGTGGCGATTGACCTTCCCCGATTTCAGCGAGCCCACCCAGATCGTCCCGTTCCTCATCGACTGGGGCGCGACCGCACACCCGTCGGCCGAACTGCCCGAGGTGGAACTGCGATCCCTGGCGGCGATCCACCCCGAACCCGCCGGGGCCACCGATCGCCTGCGGGCCGTCGGCGCGAACCTCACCGTCGGCGCGGGCGCCCGCCCCGCCCTGATCGCGACCCTGGGCGCCGCCGCCGGGACCATCACCCTGGTCTGAACCCGGCAGGGGTGAGCGGTCCGCCGATCCCGGGCAACGGCAGACTGGTCGGCAATGGAACTCCCCGACCTGCCCGATCTCCCCGTCCGCCCGGCCCTCGGCGAGATCACCGAGACCCTGGCCCGCACCGGCGCCGCCGTCCTGGTCGCACCGCCCGGCACCGGCAAGACGACCTTGGTCCCGCTGGCCCTGGCGGCGGGCACCGGCGGCCGCGTCGTGGTGGCCGAACCCCGGCGGCTGGCCGCGCGCGCCGCGGCGGCCCGCATGGCGGCGCTACTGGGTGAGCCGGTCGGCAAGACGGTCGGATACGCGGTGCGCGGCGATCGGCGGGTCGGCGTGAGCACCCGCATCGAAGTGGTGACCTCGGGCCTGCTGGTGCGGCGCTTGCAGAACGACCCGGAACTGTCCGGCACCGATGTGGTGATCCTCGACGAATGCCACGAACGGCACCTCGACGCCGACCTGCTGCTGTCCCTCCTGCTGGATGCGCGCGCCGGCCTGCGCCCGGACCTGCGCCTGCTCGCCACCTCGGCAACCGTTGCGGCGGAACGCCTTTCAGCCCTGCTCGGGGACGACGGCCCCGCCCCGGTACTCGAGGTGCACGGCGTCACCCACCCCGTCGACATCGCGTACCTGCCCGCCCTGCCCCGCGAACGCACCGAAGCCCAGGTCGCCCGCGCCACCCGAATCGCCTTGGCGGACACCGACGGTGACGTCCTGGTCTTCCTCCCCGGCGCGGGCGAGATCCGCCGCACGGCCGCCCTGCTCTCCGATCTCGACGACGTGGACGTCCTCCCGCTGCACGGCCGCCTGGCGAGCGCGGCCCAGGACACCGCCCTGCGCCCCGGCGCCCGCCGCCGCATCGTATTGTCCACGGCGGTAGCCGAATCCAGCCTCACCGTCCCCGGCGTCCGCGCCGTCGTCGACTCCGGTCTGGCCCGCGTCCCGCGCATCGACCACCGCCGCGGCCTGTCCGGCCTGGCCACCGTCCGTGTTTCGGCCGCCGTCGCCGCCCAGCGCGCCGGCCGCGCGGGCCGTGAGGCTCCCGGCCGAGTCTGGCGCTGCTGGCCCGAATACGAGCACGCCACCCTCCCGCCCTACCCCGAACCCGAGATCCGCACCGCCGACCTCACCCGCCTGGCCCTCGAACTCGCCTGCTGGGGCACCCCCGACGGCTCCGCGCTCTCCTGGTGGGACCCGCCTCCGCCCGGCGGCCTCGCGGTCGGCCGAGCCGCCCTCCTCGCATTGGGCGCGACCGATATCGAAGGTGCCGCCACCAATCGCGGCAAACGCATGTCCGCCCTGGGCCTGCACCCCCGCTTGGCCCGAGCCCTCCTCGATGGCGCGACGGCAGTGGGCGCGCGCACCGCCGCCGAAGTAGTGGCTCTCCTCGACGATGACGCCGCCGCCACAACCGCCGACCTGCCCGCCGCGATCCGAGCCCTGCGCAATCAACCGCCGGGTCGCTGGCACCGCGAGGTGGACCGCCTCCTCCGGCTGCTCGCCGATGGCGCTGCCGAAAGCGGCGGGTCTGTACCGAGGACCGCCCCCGGTGCGGGAGCGAACTCGGGGTCGATAGGGGCCGTTGCTATTTCAGCTCATGGGAAGCGCCGCCAGACCACAGACGCTGTTGCTGAACGTGTCGGGCGGGCCCGCGGTGCGGCAGCGAACCCGGGATCGTCTGAAGCCGCCGCTCTTTCGGCTCGTGGGGAGCGCAGCGGTGCTGTGGAAGGCGACGAGGGAGCCTCGCGAAGTCGTGCTGACGCACGGCGCGGGGACGTGGCCTATGTGGTAGCGCTGGCGCAGCCGGAGCGGATCGCACGGCGGCGCGGGGCGGGTTCGGCGAGCTATCTCATGGTGGGCGGTACGGCGGTGACGCTGCCGCCGGGTTCCGGTTTGGGCGATTCCGAATGGGTGGCCGTGGCGGTCGCCTCGCGCGATCCGGGGCAGTCGGAAGGGCGGATTCGGCTGGCCGCCATTGCCGATGAGGATTTGGCGCGGGCGGTCGCGCCGAATCTGCTCGGCACCGCCGACGAGGTCGATTGGCTCGGCGGTGACGTAGTCGCCCGGCGCGTGGAACGGCTGGGCGCGATCGTGTTGTCGGAGAAGCCATTACGCGATCCGGATCGCGGGGCGGTGGAAGCCGCTCTCCGGAAGGGGTTCGCCGGCGAGGGGCTGGGCCTGCTGCGCTGGGATGCCGACGCCGTCGCGCTGCGGCAGCGACTGGATTTCCTGCATCGGACGCTCGGCGCGCCGTGGCCCGCCGTGGACGACGCCGCGTTGATCGCAGCGGCGGACAGCTGGCTCGGGATCGAATTATCCACTGCCAGAAGGCGTTCCGATCTGGAACGCATCGATGCCGGCCAAGCCCTGCGGCGTCTGCTCCCCTGGCCGGAGGCGGCGCGTTTCGACGAACTCGCCCCGGAGCGCCTGGAAGTGCCCTCCGGCAGCCATATTCGAGTGGACTATTCCGCCGACCCGCCGATCCTGGCCGTCAAGGTGCAGGAGATCTTCGGCTGGCGGGAGCCGCCGCGCCTGGCGGACGGCCGCGCCGGACTGCTGCTGCATCTGCTTTCGCCCGCGCAGCGACCCGTCGCGGTGACCGCGGACCTGCCGTCGTTCTGGGTCAACGGCTGGCCGCAGGTGCGCGCGGATCTGCGCGGCCGCTACCCGAAGCACGCGTGGCCGGAGGATCCGGCGACGGTGGCGGCGCATCGCGGTACCGCGCGCAATGCCCGCCGGGACTGAGCGGCGCGGTGGGCGGCTGTCGGACCGGGTTCGTAGAGTGCGCCGCATGACAGATCGCGAAACCTACGCCCCGCTCGTCTTCTTCGAGTACGACCACAAGCCCGGCCACTACTGCCTGATGCTCAGCGACAATCACATGGTCGAACTCGAGGACGTCTTCGCCGTGCACGGCTACGAGGGCGGCGGTTACTCCTGGACCGGCGTGGCCGAGGTGATCGTCCGCCTGCGCGCCCCGGAACTGCGCGGACGCATGGGTTTCGACCCGGAGGCGGGCACCTTCGTGGCCTACGGCGACGACGCGGCGGCCCTGCGACAACTGGGAACCCTGCTCCGCCAGGCGTTCTCGGACCGCGAACTGCTATCGGAGCTGATCGACGCCGGCGAGGAGGAGTGGTTCGACTAGGAGACCTGCTCGCCGTAGAGCCGGTCCAGCACCCAGGCCGCCGCGCCCGGCTGCATGGGCAGGGCCGCGTGCGAGGCGGGTGCGGCCTCGGGGTGCAGGTCCTCGTAGAAGTCGTTCCGGACACCGGGTTCGGCGATGAAGGACGCGGTGCCGGGTGGGGTGAGTACCTGGTCGAAGCGTGTTGCCAGGACCGAGTATTCGACTCCGGGGACGGTCACGCCGCCGTCGAGTATCTGGGTGATCACCGCGGCACCCGCGAGGCAGTCGAGGGCGCCGCGGACGGCGGGGACGGTGGCGGCGAGCGTTCCGGCGAGTCCGGTCGATTCCACGAAATCCGCTGGTGTGCTGGGATATTCGGGAAGCGTCAGCCCGGCGGTGAGAGTGGTCGCGGTGGTTCCGTGCGTCACCGGGGCCAATTGCGCGACGCGGCGGACGTGCGGTGCGCCGCCGAGGAATTTCAGGTAGTAGTCGGCGACCAGCGCGCCGGACGAATGGGCCACGATATCCACCCGCCCCGCACCGGTCCGCGACAGCACCTCGTCGACGAAACCCGCTACCTGAACGGCGGATTCGGCGATCGGCGCCGCCGCGTGCATCGGCCCGACAATGCCGTACGCGAATGGATACGCGCAGCCGCCCTCGGCCCGGACGCCGCCCGTGATCAGCGACATCTGCCGGTCGATGGTGGCGCTGATATCCCCGACCGCGCCGAACCCGGCCAGCAGGATGACCGGTTCGGGCCGCGCCGCCGCGGGCACGCAGTCCAGCACGGGCGCGATGGTCGAGGACGCCGAGACCGGCCAGGCGCCCGGCGAACCGGCGAGCGGTTCGGCCGCCGCCGGTGCGGTGGCCCCCAGCATCAGGCTCAGCGCCGCCAGCACCCCGCCTCGAATCCGCAATGAACGCAACCTCTTCTCCTCATCAGGCGGGAACAGTCGGGCGTCGGAACGCGTCGTAGTGCCCATCAGTACTTCGCAGGGCGGCGCCTACCGGACGTTTCGGCCGGAATAGTCGCCGTCCGGCGGAGTGTCATGGCTGTCGGCGGCGTGTCATACGCTCCGGTGATTCGGAAGGAGTGCGGGATGCGTGGCAATGGCGGTGCGGGCGATGAGTAGGCGCGGTTGGGTGCTGTTCCTCAGCATGGGGGTGATCTGGGGCGTCCCCTACGCCATGATCCGCATCGCGGTGACCGATTTCGACCCGGTGGTGGTGGCGTTCGGCCGCACCTTCCTGGGCGCGCTGGTCCTGCTCCCCATCGCCCTCTACACCAGGGTCTTCTACCCGGTCCTGAAGTACTGGAAGTGGGTGCTGGCCTACACGCTGGTCGAGATCACCGGTCCCTGGCTACTCATCGGCAAAGCCGAGAAGTCGCTGTCCAGTTCCACCGTCGGCCTGCTCATCGCGGCGGTCCCGCTGATCGCGGTCGTCATGGTCACCCGGCTGGGTCACGATCGCCTGGACCGCCGCCGTATCCTCGGTCTCGTCATCGGCATCACGGGCGTGGCGGCGCTGGTCGGCCTGGATATCGACGTGTCCGATCTGGGCGCGCTGCTGGCCATCGCGGTCAGCGTGATCGGTTACGCCGTCGGCCCGATCATCATCGACCGCAAACTGACCGGGCTCCCGCCGACCGGCGTCGTCACCGCCTCCCTGCTGCTCGCCGCCGTCATCTACCTGCCCTTCGCGATCTGGCGGCGCCCCGAGCACTATCCGGCCGATGCCACCTGGTCGGTGGTCGGCCTGGGCCTGCTCTGCACCGCGCTGGCGTTCGTCGTCTTCTTCGCGCTCATCGGTGAAGTGGGCCCCGCCCGCGCCACCGTCATCACCTACATCAACCCCGCCGTAGCGCTCGTGATCGGCGTCAGCCTGCTGGGCGAACCGTTCACCGCCGGCATGGCGATCGGCTTCCCGCTGGTGATCCTCGGCTCGATCCTCGGCACCGCCCGCGCCAGGGCCGCGATCAAGGAACCCGCGCCCGCCTAACGTTTCGTGCGCTCGATGCGCGGATCCTCTTTCACCTCATAGCGTTTGACGTATTCGCTGAGGAACGCCTGCAAGGTCGCGGTCGCCGGGATGGCGAGCAGCGCGCCGACCGCGCCCAGCAGCGCGCCGCCGATCAGCACCGACAGCAGCGCGACGGCCGGATTCACGTCCACCGTGCGGGCGGTGATGCGCGGTTGCAGGACGTAGTCCTGGAGCCACTGGTAGACGACCACGAAGATGAGGATCCAGACGGCGTCGAGCGGACGAATGGTGAGCGCCACCAGGATCGGCAGCACACCGGCGATATAGGTGCCGATGGTGGGCACGAACGAGGCGATGACGCCGAACCAGATGCCCAGCGCCAGCGAGTTCGGCAACCCGAGCAGCCACAGGAAAGCCCCGTGCGTGACCGCGGAGATGACGGCGAGCAGCGCCCGGGAATACAGGTAGCCGCCGGTCTTCTCGATCGCCAGATCCCAGGCGTGCAGCACCGCACCCTGTTTCGCGGGCGGCAGCAGCGAGCAGACCGAGCGGCGCAGCTTCGGGCCGTCGGCCGTGATGTAGATGCTGAACAGCGCGATGGTGATGACCTGCGCCAGTCCGCCCAGCACCGTGCTGGACACGCCCCACACGTTGTTCGCCGCGCGCTCGGCGTACGCGCTGATCACATCGGAATCCTTGAACAGCCTGTCGCGCAATTGATTCAGGGTGAAATGCTGGTTGAAGGTGTGGTTCACCCAGTCCACGCTGGAATCGAGCAGCCGGGGCAGCTCGTTCACCACATTGCCCATGGTCTCGACCAGCAACACGCCCAGCGCGATGGTGAAGCCGGCCACGCAGGCGATCACCACCACGAAGATGAGCGCGGTGCCCACACCGCGCGGCAGCCCGCGGGCGGCGAGCGCGTCGACGGCGGGTTCCATTGCCAGCGCGACGAAGAAGGCCACGGTCATCATGACGGCGATGGTGACCAGGCGGCCGGCGGCCCAGTTGGCCAGTTCGAAGACGCCGAGCAGCGCCAGCGCGAGCACCATGGCGCGCGGCAGCCAGCTCGGCATGCGACCGCCCGGATCGGCGGCGCCGGTGTCGAGCGACTCGCCCGCCGGTTCCGGCGGATCCGCAGGGTCGGCCACCGACCCAGTGTCGGCCACTACGCAGCGAATTCCGGGCACGACGCACCGGTGAGTCCGCCACCCGGTTGATACGTCTAGTTCAGACCGGTAGGTACTTTGGTGGCGAAACTACCGAGAGCCATTCGGGGCGAACGGTTTTGCCACGATATTGTGCACTTGTGCGGGCGGGCGGACAGACTATGCGAGTGCGGACGAAATTCTCCATCGAGCTCATGGCATTGACCGATGAGCTGGCACATATGGCTCGGCTGACGCACGAGTCGGCGGAGCGGGCCACCGCGGCCCTGGCGGGCAGTGATCTGACCGCCGCCTACGAGGTCTTCGCCCTCGAGGAGCAGGTCCAGGTCGAGCACGCCAAGTGCGAGGACCGTTCGGTCATCCTGCTCGCCCTGGAAGCGCCCGTGGCCCGCGATCTGCGCCACGTGGTGACCGCCATGCAGATCGCCGACGACCTGCTGGCGGTGAGCGGCGCGCTGAGCCGGGTCGCCGACACCGTGGTGCACAGCTACCCCCATGCCGTGGCCCCGCCGCCGATGGTCGCGCAACTGTCCGAGATCTCGATCGCCGCCGCCGATCTGGTGGCCACCGTGGTGCGCGTGATCGCCGCCCAGAACCCGCCCCGGGATCGGGTGCTGGTCCCGCCCGACGAGAACCTCGACCGCCTGCGCGCCCAGATCCTGGAAACCGCGTCCGCGCCGGACTGGACGCACGGCTCGGCCATGGCCATCGATATCGCCATGCTGGCGCACCAGTACGGCCGCGCCGCCGACCACTGCGTCCGCATCGGCCGCCTGATCCGCTTCTTCCACACCGGAATTCCGCTCTACGCGCAGGTGGAGGGCTGAGGCGGATCAGCACAGGCCCGCGAGCTTGTAGAGCACCAGCGATCCCGCCACCGCCACATTGAGACTGGCCCCGGTGCCCACCATCGGGATCTCCACGGCGAGGTCGAGTCGCTCCAGGCCCTCGGGCGGGATGCCGGCGCGTTCGTTGCCGAGCACCATCACCGTGCGCTGTCGCGCCACCGGGAGATCCGCCAGCCGGATGGATTCGTCGGTGAGTTCCACGCCCACCACCGTCGAGCCGCCGTCGCGCTGGCGGTCCAGCCAGCCGTCCACGCGGCCTTGAATCCAGTGCACGCACGGCTGTTTCGGAGCGTGTTGCCCTTCTCCAGGGCTTCCGGAACCCAGGGCAGGCGCGGGACCGCCAGGCAGGCGCCGGTGGCGTCACAGGTGCGCAGCAGGGTGCCGAGGTGGCTTATCGCGCACCCTTGCCGGCGACCAGTGCGGTCAATTCGGCGGCCACCCGCTCGACCGGAGGCATGGCGGCGATCTCCGCGGCGACGGCGCGGGCGGACTCGGCCAGGCTCGGTTCGGAGATCAGCCGGTCGAGATGCCGCGGGCGAATCCGCCACGCGGGCACCGAGAGTCCCGCGCCGCGGCGGTGCACCAGGCGGGCGTTCCAGCGGCGATCGCCGGGCGCGGGGGTGGCGAGCTGGGGCACGCCCGCGCGCAGGGCGGCGTACACCGATCCGGCTCCCGCGTGATTGACCATGGCGGTGCAGTGGGGCAGCACCGCGTGCAGATCGGTCCAGCCGACCGTGCGGACGTTCGCGGGCAGCCGCGCCGCGCGATCCATGCGGTGATTGGGCCGCACGATCACGATCTCGGCATCCACTTTCGGTGCGGCGCGCAGGATCGTCGCCAGCATCACGTCGGGTCCGTCGCCGAGCATGGTGCTGCGGGTGACCAGAATGCGCGGCCGCCGCGCGGGTTCGCGCAGGAACTCCGGAACCACGGAATCGATTGTGGCGTAAGGCGTGAAGCGCAGGGATCGGCCCGGCGCCCGCACCAGGCTCGGCGGCGCGATATTCAGCGTGACCACGCTGGCGGGCACCTCGGCCCCGCCCAGCAGCCGCAACAGCTCCAGCCTGATATGGCTCCCGTTGTCGAGCGCGATATTGTGCAGCACCGCCGGCACCCCCAGCCGCGCCGCCACGATCGCCGCCACCGACGCGAACGGCTCGTGTACCACCACATCCGGCTCGAACTCGAGCGCCCGACGCGTCAGCTCCTCCCGCATCGCCGCATTCGTCCCCGCGAAAACCCTTGCCGCCCCGCGTGGTTCGGCCAGCCCCGCCGCCGACCGCAATGCCAGCACCGGATGCGCCGCCAGCCCCCGCGCCGCCCCGCGCACATACCCGTGCGCCGCCCCCACATCCACCGCCCGCACCTGCCCCGCCACCGCCCCCACCGCATCCCCGCCCGTGGCCACCAGCACCGAATTCCCTTGCCGCCGTAGCTCCACCGCCAACGGCATCATCGGAAACAGATGCCCGATCAACGGCGACGCCACGAACATCACCCTCACGAGATCACCCACTCGGCACCCGCCGGAGTACCGGCGTAGGTCCCGCCGAAACCGCCTGCCCGGGGTGCCGCACTCGTCGCCCCGGATAGCTCGCGGTCGGGATCGACCACGGGACTCGGCGGTGCGGCTGCGGCGGATGCCGATCGTCGGTGGGCCGGAGCGCTGGGGCGGGCGGGGCAGAGGTGCCACCGGAGTTCGCCGCCGCAGGCGCGGTGGGACCGGCGGACGGTCGGCACCCGCACCCGCCGGCCCGCCGCCATGGGCGCGCCGATCAGCGCTCCGACGGCGAGCGGCGCGTCGTCGAAGTGGGGGGAGAGGACCACGAGTTCCCTGCTCACCGCTCACCATCCGTATCCGATGTAGGGCTCGATCCCGCGGGTGCGAGCCCACCTGTTACGCCAAACGTGCGGCGCCCGTGGTGGGTTCAATTCAAGCGGCTGATAGGGCGCGGGTAAGCTCGCCGAATTGCTTAACGGCGAGGGTTTTTCGAGGAGTACCGCAGGTAGGGAAGACGAAAACCGACAAGGGCCCCAAACATGACGAATGTTACCACCGAGGCTTTTGATACCACCGAGGCGCGGGCCGTCCCGCCGCGCCCGCCCGCCGGGGACGCGCTGTCGCACCGGCAGATCCTGACCATCCTGTCCGGATTGCTGCTGGGAGTGTTCCTGGCGGCGCTGGACCAGAACATCGTGAGCGTGGCGATCGTCCGCATCGCCAACAGCCTGCACGGCTTCGACCAGCAGGCCTGGGCCACCACGGCCTACCTGATCACCGCCACCATCGCGACGCCGCTGTACGGCAAGCTGGCCGACATCTACGGCCGCAAACCCTGGTATCTGATCGCGATCGGGGTGTTCGTGATCGGTTCGGTGGCATGCACATTCGCCACGTCGATGTACCAGCTGGCGGCCTTCCGGGCGATTCAGGGCATCGGCGCGGGCGGGCTCATGTCGCTGGCGTTCACCATTATCGGCGATATCGTCCCGGCCCGGGAAAGGGTGCGCTACCAGGGCTATTTCATGATGGTCTTCGGCATCGCCACGGTGCTGGGGCCGGTGCTGGGCGGCTGGCTCTCCAATGCCGACCGGCTGCTCGGCCTGGCGGGCTGGCGCTGGGTGTTCCTGGTGAACGTGCCCATCGGCCTGCTGGCGCTGCTGGTGGTGGCCAAGGTGCTGGACGTGCCGTTCGCGCGGCAGCGGCATCGCACCGACTGGCTGGGCGCGATCACGCTGGCGGCGGGCACGGTACCGCTGCTCGTCATCGCGCAGGAGGGCCGGGAGTGGGGCTGGGGCTCGGATCGCGCCCTGCTCTGCTACGGCATCGCCGCCGCCGGGCTGGTGCTGTTCGTCCTCGTCGAGTTCCTGATGAAGGATTCGGCGCTGATTCCGTTGCGGCTCTTCCGAAGCGGCACCTTCAGCCTGGCGATTCTGGGCGGCTTCATCGTGGGCGTCGCCATGTTCGGCGCGATCGTGCTGGTGCCCTTGTACTTCCAGGTGGTGCGCGGCTATTCGCCAACGCGCGCCGGGCTTTTCATGCTGCCGCTGGTGATCGGCATCATGATCGGCGCGCAATTGGCCGGGCTGGTCACCAAATACACCGGCCGCTACAAGTTCCTGCCCATCCTGGGCTCGCTGGTGATCGCCGCCGGCTCGGTGCTGTTCGCGCTCGTCCACTTCGACACCCCGCTGTGGCAGCCGCTGTTGTATTGCGGCGTCATCGGTTTCGGCCTGGGCGGTTGTATGCAGACCCTGGTCATCGCCACCCAGAACGCCGGGCCCCGCACGGATATGGGCGTCTCGACCGCCGCCGCCACCTTCTTCCGGCAGATGGGCGGCACGCTCGGCGTCGCCATCTTCCTGACCATCCTGTTCAACCTGCTGCCCGGCCGCATCCTGCACGCCTTCGGCGGCACCCTGCCGCCCGGCTTCGACGCCGGGGGACTGGGCGGGCTGGAGAGTGATACGGCCGGCCTCGCGGCACTGCCGGACGAGCTGCGCATCCCCATCCTGACCGGCTTCACCAATGCCATGGGCGGGGTCTTCTACGTCTCGGCCGCGGTCGCGGTGCTGGGCGCGGTGGTGCTCATGTTCATGAAAGAGCTGCCGCTCCAGGATGTTCCGATGCCGGTGGCCGCGCCGGAGCCGGACCCCGAACCCGAGCCGGAGTACGTCCCGAGCGTCGCGCCGACCATTCTGTCCATCGCCGGCGTGGTGCATCGCGAGGACGGCCAGGTGGTCCCCGACGCCATGTTCACCCTCATCGATCAACGCGGACGCCAGGTTTCGCGCGCGGTGGGCGATCCGGACGGGGTGTACGCGATCGGCGTTCCGCATCCGGGCGGGTACGTGCTCATCGTGTCGGCGACCGGATACCAGCCCGCCGCGGTGTCGGTGACCGTCGGCCGCCGCCCGCACGAGCTCGATATCGCGCTGGTCGGTTCCGGCGAGGTCTCCGGCGTGGTGCGCTCGTCGGGCCGGGGTGTGCCGCTGCCGAACGCGACGGTGACGCTCACCGACTCCTTCGGCGATGTGATCGGTTCCGCCGTCACCTCCGCCGAGGGCGCGTTCGCCTGCCGGGGCGTGCTGGCGGGCACCTACACCCTGGTGGCGGTGGCCGAGCACATGCGGCCGAACGCGGTCGCGCTGACCGTGCCGGAGAGCGGAATGCTGCGCCACGATGTGGAATTGCTGCCGCGCCCGGTGCTGGCCGGGGCCGCGCTCACCGATGCGGGCCGGGCGATTCCGGACGCGCAGATCACCGTGCTGGACGAGGCCGGTGACCTGATCGCGGTCACCCGCACCGACGACACCGGCCGCTACACCGTCCCGGATCTGGAGGAGGGCCGGTACACGGTGATGGCGCGCGGCTATCCGCCGGTCTTCAGCCGGGTGGCGGTGGCCGACGGCGCGGTCGATCACGACGTGCTGCTCGGCTACGAACGGGTGGAATCCGCGGACCGCCTGTGACGCTCGCGCGCTGCCCCTCGCCCGCCCGTTCCGGTCCGGCGGGGGGACACCGCGTATTTCCCCGTTCGGCGCGCGGAATTCGGTTGTCACTGTTAATTTCCCACCCGGACACCGGTCCAGTTCAGTGGTGACCGGTCGAGGGGAGACATCATGAAGATCTCGCACGCACTACTCGCCGCCACCGCCCTGGCGGCCTGCCTGCCCGGCGGCGCCGCCGCCGAATCGCCCGTCTACTCCGAGTACGTGGCGCTCGGCGATTCCTGGGCGGCCGATGCCACCCTGAGTCAGATCACCACCGCCTTCACCCCGCTCAATTGCGTTCAGAGCGCCAACAATTACGCCAAGCAGGTGGCGGCCGCCCTCGCCGTCCCCACCTTCCGCGATGCCACCTGCGGCGGTGCCGAGACCAAGAACATGACCGCCCCGCAGTCCACCGTGCTCGGCACCAACGCTCCCCAGTTCGACCGCCTCACCCCCACCACCGATCTGGTCACCCTCGAGATCGGCGGCAATGACGCGGGCCTGGCCGCGGCCGTGATGAACTGCGTGACAAACGATCCCACCGCCTCACCGTGCGTGACCGGCATGGTGGTGAACGGCGAGGATCGGATGTCGCAGGCCATCGCCGCCACCGAAGGCCGGGTCCGGACCGTGGTCGCGGGCATCCGCGAACGCTCCCCGCAGGCCCGCATCCTGCTCCTGGACTACTTCGAGGGCATCGGCCTGGACGGCGGCTGCTTCGCGCAGATCCCCATTTCCGACACCGACGCGATCTGGCTGGGCCACAAGCTCATCGAATTGCACGACATGCTCGCCCGCGTCGCCGCCGGCACCGGCGTCGACTTCGTCGACACCTACGACGGCAGCGCCGGCCACGACGCCTGCCAGCCCGCGGGCGTGCGCTGGGTGGAGGGCCTGGTGCCCTACTCCAGCAACCCGGTCGGCCTGGCCGTGCCCTTCCATCCCAACCAGCTCGGCGCGGACTATCAGGCGAGCAAGGTGCTGGAGGTACTGCGTAACCAAGATTGACAGCGATCGCCGTGCGGCACACCGACGCCAAGCTCCGGCGGGCCGTCACCGGCCCCGAGTCCCCGACACGCGAGCGGCGTTATCTGACGACACGCCGCGACCCTCAGGTAGTGTGCCTCCCGCAGCTATTCAGCGGCAATGGTGGTGCGGGGGCGGAAAGTGCGCGGTGGAAAGGGAGATTCGATGATCGCCCCTTTGCTGAGGTTGGTCGGCGTGGTGTCGGGTGGAGTGGCGGTGCTCACCGGCTGTTCGCAGGCGAGTGAGACACCCTCGGCAGCCCAGGCTCGCGCCGGTGAGATGACCGAGATGCAGCGCAGCGCGTTCGTCACCGCCTGCGACGGGACCGCGGCGGGCTGGCAGGCCACGGCGGTGGTGAGCAATCGCGATCAGGTCGAGCACCGGTATCTGGTGGTGATCAGTTTCCTGACGCCCGAGTCCACCACCCTGGAGCGCACCAGCACCGAGGTGACCGTCGGCCCGAATGCCACCCAGGACTTCACCACCGAGACCAAACTGGATCCGGTGACCCGCCCGCAGTCGGTGCACTGCGTGCTGCGCGGGGTCGAGCAGCTGTAGCGAAATTGCGCGGCGGGGACGGTCAGCGCCTACTATCGGAGCCGCCGCCATGCTCGGTGGGCCGCACGAATCGGAAGTGCTGAACGTTCGCTGACCAGCGCGGCGATGGGGGTACGAAATCTTCGGATGTGGATTTGTCGGTGCCATGGTGCATGCTCTTGGCACGCAGATGTCCAGCCGTCCGCCCGGAGAGCCCCATGTCGTCCCGTAGCACCAAAGCACAGCCCTTGTCGGAGACCGAGATTCGGCAGATAGCCGACGAGATCGACGCTGGCCGCCCGCCTATGGTGTGGTTCACGGCGTCGGCCGTAGGAGTACCGGAAGGCCGTTCCGGAAAGGTGATCTCGCTCGGTGATCCATCCGAGGGAGATTTCCTGCAGGTGAAGCCGACCGGTTCGAAAGACGTACTGTCCTTCGGTCCCACCGAGGTGACCTTGACCAAACCGGCCCGCAAGGACGCGGCCGCCGGTGTGAAACCGAAATCGGCAACCAGGAAGGACTCCACCGTGACGATGCCGTCGCCCGCAGCCGCGCCTGCTACTCCGCCGAGCGAGCCGGTCTCCCCGCCGGCGCCGAAAGCCGAAGCGCCGCAGCCCTCCAGCGCGCCCGCGCCGGCCGCCAAGCCCGCCGGCGGCGCGGCTCCCGCACCGGCCAAGAAGTCCGCGCCCGCGGCCGCCAAGAAGGCCAAGGCGCCCGAGGTGACGGTCACCCTGCTCGGCACCGCCGACGGCGAATGGACCGTCGAGGTGGTGGCGGGCAAGAAGCGCACCAAGGGTCTGCCGGTGCCGAGTTCCGCTGTGTCGCAAGCCGCCAAGCTGCTGCATCCCGAGGTCGCCGAAGTGGTGGACGGGGTGCTGGAGTCGGTGCGCGCCTCGCAGCGCGCCAAGGTGGAGGCGCTGCAGGCCGAATTGGAAAGCGCCCGTAAGTTACTCGACGAACTCGCGGGCTGACGAGATCGACCGATGGCGGTCGTATCGTTCGATTCGATACGGCCGCGATCACACCGCGGATTCGCGATGCCAGGTCTGCGACCCGCTCTTGGGATGCCCCGGCCGCAGATCGTCGTGGAAGATGTAGCCGAGCGAATATTCCTTCGCGTGATACATGGCCGAATCCGCCTCGCGCAGTAGCTCGTACACGGTGGTGTCCCCGCCCCGTGCTCCACTGCAGGCGATTCCGATGCTCGCCGCGATCCGCACCTCCGCCGCACTGAGCTCGAACGGCTCACCCAGCGTCGCCAGCAGCCGCTCCGCCAGCATCATGGCCTGCTGCCGCGCCAGCGGCGCCAGCACCACGAATTCGTCCCCGCCGTACCGCGCCGCGGCGTCGTCCCGCCGGATGATGCGCCGGATCCGCGCCGCCGCATTGGCGATCAGCTCGTCACCCACCGCGTGCCCGTAATTGTCGTTGACCCGCTTGAACCCGTCCAGGTCGATGAACAGCAGCGCGAGCGGCTGCTCACCCCATTTCTCCCGATTACGATGCAGCGCCCGCAGCAGGGCGGCGCGGTTCAGGAGTCCGGTCAGCATGTCGTGATCGGCCTGGTACTGCGCGCGCCGTTCGCTGCGGGCGCTGCGTTCGATGGCGCGTTCGCTGCGTAGCAGCACGCCGGCTAGTAGTAGCGCGAACAGCGACGAAACCACCACGCGGTCTACCAGATCCAGGCTCGACCCCACCACCGGCACCAGCGCCGCCACGATCATCACGATGGCGATGATGCTGGCCCGCTGCCGTGACCGATGCGCGTGGATATCGCGCGGCCCGCCCAGCACCACCATGCTCGGATGCACCGCCGCCGCGCCGACCAGCGTGTACGCCAGCTGCAAGGGCATGAGCAGTACCTGCCGGCTCAGATCGGCCGAGCCCGCGGTCTCCAGGTTGTAGCCGATATCCCCGGCCAGGATGACCAGCATGGCCAGATACACCAGCCGCACCGAGGTTTCCGACCGCGCCGAGGTGACCACCGAATGCACCACCACGGTCAGCAGGAACGCGTCCACGATGGGATAGGTGATGGCGGTGACCGTGGTCAGGTTGAAACCGTCCGCCTTGTGCAGGATCGGCGAGATCAGGAAGGTCCAGGAGACCAGCGCCGCGCCCAGGCCGATGAGCCCGGAGTCCAGCAGCAGATCGTGATCGGTGCTGTTGTGCCGCGGTCGCAGCCAGAGCACCGCGGCCGCGCCGATACAGCAGTAGCCGCTGAGAGTGAACAGATCGTCGAACGGATGATGCTGCCAGTCGGTGAGATCGCGCAGCGCGGTGCCGATGGTGAACTGCACCGCCGAGGCCGAGAGCAGATACCAGGGCAGCGGATGGCGCGGCCGGTGCTGACGGACGCCGACGCCGATCATGATCAGGCTGATGGTAACCGAGGCGATCAGCGTGCCCAGCGCGAGCGCGCGGCTGTCGACCACCAGGGGCAGGGCGAGGATGAGCAGCCCGCTGAGGAACAGTGTGGTGCGCCAGCAGAATCGGAATCGCGGCACAGACGGACCGGCCGGTTCTACGTCTGTCACTACCAGCCCCCCTGTCCGCTCCATCCCCAGGAACCGTGCCACCTTCGGTCTTGCGCACCCGATATCACCGTATTCGCGAAGACCGGCTCAGAAGGACACCGGTGAATCGCGAACCGAGTGTTGCTGTACGAGCATAGGACCCAGCCGACGGCGGCAGCACGGCTGCCGTCGAGATCTGGGAAACCGAGTCGATCATGACACGAAACGCGAGATTTCGTAGCGGAGTTCACGGATCCCGCAGGTTCGCGTTTCGCGAGACTCGCTATGCTGCCTGCGAATCGAACCGTACGGCCTGCACGATCGTCTGGACGGGAGCAGCGGTGATATCCACGACGGGGCGCTGGCACGCGCCGGGCCGGGTCAATCTGATCGGCGAGCACACCGATTACAACGACGGCTACGTGCTGCCGCTCGCCGTGCCACTGGGTGTGACCTGCACCGTCGGCGCGCGCCCGGACGACGTGGTGCGGGTCCTGTCGCGGCAGGCGCCGTGCGACGCGGCACCCACCACGCTGGGCGCGCTGACCGCCGGCGGCTGGTCGGACCTGCCCGGCTGGTCGCACTATCCGCTCGGCGTGATCCGCGAATTCGAGCGCCGCGGTTACCAGATCACCGGCCTGGAAATCGAACTGGACGGTTCCGTTCCGATGGGCGCGGGGCTGTCGTCCTCGGCCGCGCTGTGCTGTTCGGTGGCCCTCGCGCTGCGGGATCTGTTCGCGCCCAATCTGTCCGCCGACGAGATCATCGATATCGCCCGCGCCGCCGAGAACGTCTACGTGGGCGTGCCGACCGGGGTGCTGGACCAGTCCGCCTCGATGCTCTGCACCGCCGGGCACGTGCTGTTCCTGGACGTGCGCAGCGGCGGGCGGGTGCAGATCCCGTTCGAACTCGAGCGCTTCGAGCTGGAACTGCTGGTGATCGACACGGGCAGTCCGCACCGGCTGGTGGACGGGGAATACGCGCGACGCCGTGCCGAATGCGCCGCCGCCGCTGCCGAATTGGGCGTTCCCTACCTGCGCGACATCACCGAACCGGAGGTGCTGGACCGGCTCGCCGATCCGGTGCTGCGCCGGCGCGCCCGGCACGTCGTCACCGAGAACGCCCGCGTCCTGGAGGTCGCCACGCAACTGCTCACCGGTGCGGACCCGCGCGCCGTCGGACCGATCCTGACCGCCGGGCACCGCTCGCTGCGCGAGGACTACGAGGTCTCCGCGCCGCAGCTCGACACCGCCGTGGACAGTGCGCTGGACGCCGGTGCGCACGGGGCGCGCATGGTGGGCGGCGGATTCGGCGGCAGCGCCATCGCCCTGGTGGATCGCGCGCGTACCGCCGACGTCACCGCGACGGTGCGAGAAGCCTTCGCCGCCAAGGACTTCGACCCCCCGCGCTGCTTCGCGGTCACGCCGGCCGCCGGTGCGCATCGGATCGAATAGCGCAAAGCCTGCCGAAATGTCTGGTTGTCGGCCTAGCCTGGAACCCGCAACGATCCACTCGCACACCAGGAATGAGCGAGCCATGGAAAGTCTGTACGAGTTCGCCGGCGGTGACGAGGCCTTGCACCGGCTGGAGGAGATCTTCTACGACAAGGCGCTCGCCGACCCCGTCCTGCGCGAGGTCTTCCCGGTCCGGCAACCCACCCATGTCGACCATCTGACCTGGTTCACCGCCGAATCCTTCGGCGGTCCCGCCCGTTTCACCCGCGAGCTGGGCTTCGCCTACATCATCGACGCGCATCGCGGCCTGAAGATCACCGATGCCCAGCGGCAGCGTTTCGTCGAGGTCTACCTGGAATCGCTGGACGCGGCCGGGCTACCCGCGGACGAGAAATTCCGCGCGGCGGTGCGCGAGCACGTCGAGTTCGGCGCGCAGGTCGCCCAGCAGAATTCACACGCCCGAACCGACGCCGAGCTGCATCCGCTGCGCGAAGTCCCGCACTGGACCTGGTGACTCGCGCCGGACACGCCCAGCCCCGTCGTGAACCTCCCGGAGCGCCGCGAGCGCCCCGCTACTATTGCGCGGCACAGTCGCGCCCGCGTCATCTCGTGATCGTTTCGACAGGAGAAGCCGTATGCCGTTCGACGCCGCCTCATCGGCCGCCGCCCTGGCCGCCGGGCAGCTGCGACTGGATGCCGATCCTGTCGACTATGCCCTGGTCGCACTGTATTTCACCGTGGTGCTCGGGATCGGCCTGCTGGCCCGCCGCGGCATTTCGAACAGTCTCGACTTCTTCCTGTCCGGACGTTCGCTGCCCGCCTGGGTGACCGGGCTGGCCTTCATCTCCGCCAATCTGGGCGCGGTCGAGATCATGGGCATGTCGGCCAACGGCGCGCAGTACGGCATGCCGACCATGCACTACTTCTGGATCGGCGCCGTGCCGGCCATGCTGTTCCTGGGCATCGTGATGATGCCGTTCTACTACGGCTCCAAGGTGCGCAGCGTGCCGGAGTTCATGCTGCGGCGTTTCGGTCCGGGCGCGCATCTGGTCAATGCCGTCAGCTTCGCGGTGGCGCAGGTGCTGATCGCGGGGGTGAACCTCTATCTGCTGGGTTCCATCCTGAACGCGCTGCTGGGCTGGCCGCTGTGGGTGTCGGTGCTGGTGGCGGCGGCCATCGTGCTGTCGTACATCACGCTGGGCGGTTTGTCGGCGGCCATCTACAACGAGGTGCTGCAGTTCTTCGTGATCGTGGCGGCGCTGCTCCCGCTCACCCTGGTCGGCCTGCACCGGGTCGGCGGCTGGGAGGGGCTGCGCGGCAAGGTGATCGAGGGCCCGGGCGGCGTCGAGCAATTGCACGCCTGGCCGGGCAACGAACTGACCGGTTTCACCAGCAATGTGGGTTCGGTGATCGGCATCGTCTTCGGTCTCGGCTTCGTGCTGTCCTTCGGCTACTGGACCACCAACTACGTCGAGGTCCAGCGCGCGCTGGCCACCCATTCCATCGCCGCCGCGCAGCGCACCCCGATCATCGGCGCCTATCCGAAGATGTTCATTCCCTTCATCGTCGTCATCCCCGGCATGATCAGCGCCGTCCTGGTGCCGCAGATGGCCGACTTCAAGGCCGCCGAAACCGCCGACCCCGACTTCAGCGGCGACGTCACCTACAACCAGGCCCTGCTCTACCTGATGAAGGACACCCTCCCCAACGGCCTGCTCGGCGTGGCCCTGGCCGGTCTGCTCGCCGCCTTCATGGCCGGGATGGCCGCCAATGTCTCGGCCTTCAACACCGTCTTCAGCTACGACCTGTGGCAGCGCTATGTGGCCCGCGATCGCGAGGACTCCTACTACCTGCGCGTCGGCCGGCTCGCCACCGTCGGCGCCACCCTGATCGCGGTCGGAACCGCCTTCGTGGCAGGCAATTTCGCCAACATCATGGACTACCTGCAAACGCTCTTCAGCTTCTTCAACGCACCCCTGTTCGCCACCTTCATTCTCGGCATGTTCTGGAAACGCATGACCCCCGCCGCCGGCTGGATCGGCCTGGTCTCCGGAACCGCCGCCGCCATCGTCATTTTCATCCTCAGCAAGACCGGATTCTTCGAACTATCCGGCCAGGGCACCAGTTTCGTGGCCGCCGGCGTCGCCTTCGCCGTGGACATTCTGGTGAGCGTCCTGGTCACCTCGAACTCCCGCCCTAAACCCCCGGCAGAACTGGTCGGCCTCGTCTACTCCGAAACCCCCGCGTCCCTGCGCACCGACGCCGACGCGGCCGGCCTGCCCTGGTACCAGCGCCCCGCCCCCTTGGCCGGCCTGGCCCTCTTCCTGGTAATCCTGCTCAATATCCTCGTCGGATAGGAAAGGCGCCCAATGCTTTTCGATATTCGCACCATCGTAGGCGGCCTACTCGCCGCCTACGGCGTGATCCTCATCGTCGTAGCCCTCACCTACGACTCCACCGTGCAGCACATGAAAACCGGCGGCATCGACGTCAACCTCTGGGCCGGCATCGGCATGCTCGCCGCCGGCATCGTCTTCTTCGCCTGGGTCCGGCTGCGCCCCGTCCGCCAGCCGGATCAACTGTCGGACAACACTTCCGAATAGCGGCGCCGCCCGCGCGGTCAGGACTGCGCGGGCAGCTCCACGCCGGTGGCGGCGGCGATATCGGCGAGCATGGCCCGGGCGGCCTGGATGCCGATGCCGGACATCCAGACCTCGTCGTTCACCTCGATGACCTTGCCCGCCTTGACCGCTCGGAGGTCCTGCCAGACCTTGCCGGTGGTGACGGCGTTCTTCTCGGTCTTGCCCGGGTCGTCGATGGTGGCCACGAAGATCAGGTCGGCGTCGGCCAGATCGATCTGCTCGGGGCTGACCTCGCGCATGGTCTTGGCCTTGGTGTCGGCGGCGGTCTGGGAGGCGGGGCGGCGCAGGCCGATATCGGCGAGGACCACGCCGCTGTAGGAGTTGTCGAGGTACAGGCGGGTCGGTCCGGCGAGGAAGCGGATCACCGAGACGGTGGGCGGGACGCCGTTGTTCTTCTCGGTGATCGCTGTGCCCAGGGCGCGGGCCTGGGTCTCGTAGCTTTGCAGGGCGGTGGCCACCTGCTGGTCGAGGCCCAGCGCGCGGCCGTGGACGCGGAGGTTCTCCTTCCAAGGGCCGCCGGTGGTTTCGGTGAGGACGGTCGGGGCGATGCCCGCGAGTTTGGCGTAGATCTTCTCGTGGCGGATCTTCGAGGACAGGATCAGATCGGGGCGCAGCGAGGCGATGCGCTCCAGGTTGGGTTCCAGCAGCGGGCCGACATCGGTGACGCCGTCCGCCTTGTCGCCGAGGTAGGCGGGGAAGCCGCCGTGGGTCTTGGTGTGCGGGATGACCGCGCCGACCGGTTTGATGCCGAGCAGGGTGACGGAATCCAGTTCGCCCGTGTCGAGGACGACCACCCGCTGCGGGACCTTGGGGATGGTGACCTGGCCCATCGCCGTGTCCAGGGTGCGCGGGAAACTCGCCGAGTCGGCGGCGCTCGCGGGCGAATTCGTTGCGGCGGAATCGGATCCGCAGGCGGCCAGGCCGGACACGGCGAGGACGGCGGCGGTCAGCGCGGCCGCGATACGGCGGCGGTGCCGCGGGGGCGGGATGGGCATTGCTGCGGTTCTCATTTCTCTTCTCGATGCGACGCTGCCGCGGGGGCGACGCCGGACAGGGCGGGGCGGCGCGCGGTGCGCGCTCGCGGAACGACCAGCGGGGTGCCGGTCTCGGGATCGGGAATCACCAGGCAGTCGACGCCGAACACGGTGCGCACCAGGTCGGCGTCCAGCACGTCGGCGGGTTTGCCCGCGGCGGCCAGCCGCCCGTCGTGCAGTACCACCAGATGGTCGGCGTAGCGGGCGGCCTGGCCCAGGTCGTGCAGCACCATCACGACGGTGCGACCGGCCTCCTCGTGCAGATCGGCGACGAGATCCAGCACTTCGAGCTGATGCCGCAGGTCCAGGAACGTGGTCGGTTCGTCGAGCAGCAGCACCTCGGTGTCCTGGGTGAGCGCCACCGCGATCCAGGCGCGCTGGCGTTGCCCGCCCGACAGCTGGTCCACCGGCAGTTCGCGCAGGCTCTCGGTTCCGGTGCGGCGCAACGCGTCTTCGACCGCCGCCTGGTCGCGCGCGGACCACGGGCTCAGCAGCCGCTGATGCGGGTAGCGGCCCAGCCGCACCAGCGCTTCGACGGTGATGCCTTCCGGCGTGATCGGCTGCTGCGGCAGGAGTCCCAGCTTCAAAGCCAGTGCGCGAGCGGGCATCCGGTGAATGTCCGCATCTGATCATCGGTGGCGGGCAGGGCTTCCCGGGGCAGCAGTCCATCGACGCCTACGACAAGCTCACCGCCATCGCGCCGACCGTGCTGGTGCCGTCGAACGCGGTGAACTGGCAGGACCAGCTGAAGTCGGTCGCCGAGGCGGTCAATCAGTCCGTCAAGGTGAACGCCCTGATCAGCGCGTACGACGCCAAGGTCGCGAAGGTCAAGGACAGCATCAAGCCGCCGGCGGGCGCGGTGTCGGTGTTCCAGTCGCGCAAGGACAACAAGCCGTCCCTGATCGCGCCGGGCACGCCGCTGGCCTCGCTGCTGACCGCGACCGGCTTCACCATCGACGACAAGGTGGAGGCCAAGGCCGGTAATCCGGCGCGGGCCGCGGCCGCCGACTGGGTGTCGTTCAGCCCGGAACTGCTGACCACCGTCGCCGATGCCCCCGCCCTGTTCGTCATTCAGCTCGATGGTGGCCGCACCATCGCCCAGCTGAAGGACGACGCCATGTTCGCCAAACTGCCGGCCTTCCAGTCCGGCAAGGTGTACGAACTGCCCGCCACCAGCCAGCGCCCCGACTACCGCAATGTCATGAGCACCCTCGACCTGCTGGCGGAGCACTTCCGGTGACGGCGGTCGGCGGCCTGCTCATCGATGTCTCGCCGCTGCGGGCCAGCCGGGAATTCCGCTGCGCCTTCGCCGCCCGGCTGGTATCGGTGCTGGGGATCGGGTTGCTCATGGTGGCCCTGCCGGTGCAGGTCTATCAGCTCACCGGATCCTCGCTGCACGTCGCCGGCGTCACCGCGGTCACCGCGGTCGCCCTGTTCACCGGCAGCCTGGCGGGCGGGGTGATCGCGGACCGCTACGACCGGCGCGATGTCATCCAATGGTCGCGCGGCGCAGCCGGTCTGGGATTCCTCGCGCTGGGCGTGAACGCCGTGCTGCCCGATCCGCTGCTGCCGGTCGTCTACGCGGCGGGCGTGGTGGACGGGCTCGCGGGCGGGATCAGCGGATCCGCGCTCATGGCGCTGGTGCCGATGCTGGTCGGCCGGGAGAAGGTCGCCGCCGCGGGCGCTCTGACGGCGCTGACCTCCGACCTCGGCACCATGATCACCCCGGCGCTGGCGGGCCTGCTCATCGCGAAAACCGGTGTGGGCCCGGCGTTCTTCCTCACCGCCGCCGCCACCGTGGCCACGGTGAGCCTGATCCGCGCGATCGGACCGCAACCGGCTCCGGCGCGCGAAACCCAGCATCCGCTACGGGAACTGGCGATCGGTATTCGATTCGCGTTCCAGCACCGCAGGATTCGCGCGGCACTGCTCACCGGATCGATCGCCATGCTGGTGAGCGGACCCTTGGTCCTGCTGCCCGCCCTGGCCGACGAACTCGGCGCCGGCGCCACCACCCTCGGCCTGCTCTACGCCGCCCCCGGCGCGGGCGCGGTGCTGGGCTCGCTGACCAGCGGCTGGATCGGCCGCAGCGCCCACCCCGGTCGCGCCCTGCTGATCTCCCTGGCCTGCATGCCGATCGGCGTGATCATCGCCGGTCTGGCCCCGCACGCCGCCCTGGTCTTCCTCGGCCTGGCCGGTTTCGGCACCGCCCGCGCCGTGAACATGGTGCTGCGGTATGCGGTGCTGCAACGCGAAGCCCCCGAGGAACTGCGCGGCCGCGTCTCCGGCCTGCTCATGGTGCAGGCCGTCACCGGCACCGCCGTGGGTTCCATGCTGGCCGCGCTCGTCGGCCAATTCTGCACGCCCGCAACCGCTCTCGTGGTCTACGGGCTGTTCGTACTGATTCTGGGCGCGGGCACGGCTCTGGCCGCCGCGCAACTGCTGGGAAAGGAGAAGCCCTGATGGATCGTGCCGCCTACGCCACCCGCATCACCGAGGTGCTGGCCGGCCCGCACGGCGCCAAGGTCGGCTACCCGATCGGATTGTGCGAGGTGCGCGTGCTGCGTTCCGAACCGGTGGGCGCGGGCCTGCTGCGCATCACCTTCGGCGGTCCGGAGCTCGCCGGATTCCACAGCTATGTGCCGGATGAGCATGTGCGCCTGGTGTTTCCGGACGAAGGCGGTGAACTGCGCCTGCCGAGCCGGGACGGGCTGTCCCTCGAATGGGGCAATCCGCGACCGGTGTCCCGGGAGTACACGGTGCGCCGGCACAGCGCCGAAGACGCCGAACTGGATATCGATTTCGCGATTCATCCCGGCGGCCTGGCCTCCGAATGGGCCCTCGCGGCCACCCCGGGCACGCCCATGCACATCGCGGGCCCGCCCGGGGGCGTGGTGGTGCCGCGCACCTATGACCGATACCTGTTCGCGGGCGATATCACCGCCTTGCCCGCCATCGCGCGCTGGCTGGAATGGCTGCCGCCGGAGACCGCGGGCTGGGCGTTCATCGAAGTGACCGGACCGGACGAGGAGATCCCCCTGGCCGCCCCGCCGGGCATCGACGTGCGCTGGGTGCATCGCGGCGCTGTTGAACCAGGCACCGGCGACGCCCTCGAACAGGCGGTGCGCACGGTGGAAGTGCCGCAGGGACAACGGGTTTACGCCTGGATCGCCGGTGAGGCGAGCGTGCTGCGGCCGCTGCGCCGCTTCGTGCGCACCGACCTCGGCATCGGGCCCAAGGACTACCTGATCGCCGGGTACTGGAAACGCGGCGTCGCCGACTACGACCGAGACGAGTGAGGGACACGATGACGAACGAACAGGCAATCACGATGGGGCAGTGGGCGATCGACGATGTGGCGACCGCCCTCGGCG
Organism: Nocardia yamanashiensis; assembly: GCF_021183565.1. Taxonomy (NCBI): domain Bacteria; kingdom Bacillati; phylum Actinomycetota; class Actinomycetes; order Mycobacteriales; family Nocardiaceae; genus Nocardia; species Nocardia yamanashiensis. The sequence continues at coordinate 4,150,081 of NZ_CP089226.1, read as the reverse complement.
TCGACCCGGCCGAACTGACCCTCGACACCGATCTGCTCGACGCCGGACTGGATTCGGTCCGCATCATGTCCCTCGTCGAGAAATGGCGGGCGGCGGGACACGAGCACATCGACTTCCCCACCCTCGCCGGAGATCCGGTACTGCGGTCCTGGCTGGAAGCGCTGTCGTGACCGGTGGCGCGGCCGGAGCCGCGCCACCCTTCCGGTCAGTTCCCGGGCGTGCGCGCCGCGAGCAGCTCCCGCAGCTCGCGGCGACTGGTCTTGCCCACCCCGGTCTCGGGGAAAGCGGGCACGATGACCACCGCGTCCGGCATCTTCCAGGCCGCCACCCCGCGCCCGCGCACGAAGGACCGGATGGCGGTCAGGGTGGGTGCGGCGGCGGGGTCGGCGGGCTGGACGAAGGCGCAGATGCGCTGCCCCAGTACGGGATCCGGCGTGCCGATGATCACCGCGTCGCGGACCTCGGGATGCGCCAGCAGATGGGCTTCCAGTTCCTCGGCGGAGACCTTCTCCCCGCCCCGGTTCACCCAATCCCCGGCCCGGCCCGCCACCACCAGATTGCCGTCGGGGCGCACCGAGACCATATCCCCGGTGCGGTACCAGCCGTCCGCGGTGAAGCTGCGCGCATCGGCCTCGGGATTGTCGTAGTAGCCGCGAATCGTATACGGGCCGTGGGTGATCAGATTGCCGATCGCTCCCGGCTCGACGTCGTTGCCCGCATCGTCGATCACCCGGATGCGGTCCGCTTCCGACATCGGCCGTCCCTGGGTGTTCACCACCGCCTCGATCGGATCGTCCAGGCGGGTGTAGCACACCAGGCCCTCGGCCATGCCGAACACCTGCTGCAATGTCACCTCCAATGCGGGACCGATACGGCGCGCCAGCTCGTCGGGACACCGCGCCCCGCCCACCTGCACCACGCGCAGGCTCGAAAGATCGGGTGTATCACCGGCTTCCGCGCGCTCGGCCCACAACCGGGCCAGCGGCGGCACCAGGCCGGTGATGGTCACCCCGAACCGCTCGACCGCCCGGAACGCGGTGGCCGGCGTCGGATCGGGCGTCAAGGCGATGGCGCCGCCCGCCCACAGCACGCCCAGAATGCCCGGCGAACTCATCGGGAAATTGTGCGCGACCGGCAGCGCCGCGAGATACACACTGTCCGGGCCGAGTTCGCAGATCTCGGCGCTGCGACGCACGCTGTAGAGGTAATCGTCGTGCGTGCGCGGAATCAGCTTGGGAATTCCGGTGCTGCCGCCCGACAATTGCAGGAACGCCACCTCACCGGCATCGATCTGCGGCAATTCGCCAGGCTCGTCCCGGAACTCGGCGACATCGAGCACTCCGTCCGGCAACGTCTCGCCTGGCTCGCCGGTGACCACCAGCACATGCCGCAGCGATGGCGACTCCGCACGCACCGAATTCGCCAGTGCCGCATGGTCGAACCGTTGATGCGTAGTGCAGGTGATCATCGCCACCGCCCCGCTGGCCGCGGCGATCGGCGTCAGCTCGGCGCGGCGATGCGCGGGCAGGCAGAACACCGGCAGCGCGCCCAGCCGGAACAGCGCGAAGATCACCTCCACGAACTCGGCCCGATTCGGCAGCTGCACCAGAACCCGGTCCCGCCTGCCGATTCCGAGCCGTCCCAGCCCGGTGGCGAGGGCCCGCGCGCGCCGATCGAGTTCGGCATAGGTCCAGCGATGCCGGTCGTCCACCACGGCGAGCGCGTCCGGGGCCGCCGCGGCCCGTTCGGCCAGCAGTGCGCCGAAGGTCTGTCCGGACCAGTATCCACGGGCCCGGTAGTCCTCGGCTTGGGCCTGCGGCCATGGGGTGTGACCAGGCAGAACGGTCGATGGCATTGGGGGACACCTCTTTCCGGCGAACCTGTCGCCGCATCGGTCGGAAGTCTGCGCCGGAAACGAGCGCCCCACTTTCATATCAGGTTAGGCTAACCTTATGTCCATGATCGATTCGGATGCACGAATGATCGTGGTCACCGGGGCCGCCGGCGGGATAGGGGCGGCCGTCGCCGCCGCCCTCGCGCCCGGCGCACGCGCCGTGGCGCTGTGGGATCGCGATCCCCGGGTGCACGAGGTGGCTGTCGAAATCAAAACCCGCACAACGGGATCGGTAACCGCCACGGAGGTGGACATCACCGACGCCAACGCCGTCACGGCCGCCTTCGACGACCTCGTCGCGACCCACGGCCCCATCGATGTGGTGGTGCACGCCGCCGGTGCGCTGTATCCCGGCAGCCCATTGGAAATCGACCCCGACGCGTGGACGGAGTGCTTGGCCGTCAATGCGACCGGTGTCGTGCACGTGACTCAGCGCGCGGCCCGCGAGATGGTCGCGGCCGGACGCGGTGCGATCGTGGTGATCTCGTCCAACGCCGCTGCCACACCCCGCGTCGGCATGGCCGCCTACGGCGCGGCGAAGGCAGCGGCCACCGCGTTCACCCGCTCCCTCGCCCTACAGGTCGCCCCGCTGGGAGTCCGGGTGAACCTGGTCTCGCCCGGCTCCACCGACACCCCCATGCTGCGCGGCATGTTCGCCGACCCGGCTCAGCCGCTCGCCGGGACGGCCCGGCCGCTCGATGCGGCCGCGCGCGCGGCGCTGCTCGACGGTGATCCCGAGGTCTACCGACTCGGAATCCCCCTGCGGCGCATCGCCGCTCCGGCCGATATCGCCGCCGCCGTCCGTTTCCTCGTCTCCGACGACGCCCGCCACATCACCATGCACGATCTGCGGGTGGACGGCGGGGCCACGCTAGACATGTGACCGAGAGGATGATCACCATCTCTTCCGAATTCGCCGCCGCGACAGAAGATTCCGCCGCACCCGGCTTCATCCTGGCTCGGCCGCACCGCACGGTGACCGCGACCGGGGTGGCCCGGGTGTTCCGGTCGGCCGCGGAAGCCACCGCCGCGCTGCGCTCCGGGCAGGTTGCTCATATCGTCGGGGCGCTGCCGTTCGCGCCGGGCGCTCCAGCCGCGCTGTGGGCCCCGGTCTCGGTGCGTATCACCGAGTCACCTTTCCCGGCTGCCACCGAACCCCGCGCCGCGGCGCCCGCCGCCGAATCCGCACACGCTGGAACGGTTTCGCCCGCCGACGCGATCTCCACGCCGGACCGAGTCTCCGAGGCCGGGATCGCGTACGGCAGGCCGCGTGCGGGAATGGCCGGGACCAGCCACGAGCCGGTTCGATTCGAGTTCGAGGAGGCTGTTCCGTCGCCGGAGACCCATGTACATCGCGTCGGCGCTGCGGTGCGGCTGCTGGCCGATCGCGAACATCCTGTCCGGAAAGTGGTGCTAGCCAGGGCGGTTCGCGCCCGTTCGGCTCGGCAGGTGCAACCCGTCGACATCCTGCGCCGTCTGGTCGAGACCGATCCGCTCGGCAACGGCTTTCTGGTCGACCTATCGGTTGCGGGCGAGCCCTACGGCGGCAGGCATCTCATCGGCTCCAGTCCCGAAGTACTGGTGCGCCGTTCGGGCACGGAGGTGCTGAGCCATCCGCTGGCCGGGTCGGCCCGCCGCGTCCCGGGCGATGCGGCCGCCGACCGCATCGCCGCTCGCACGCTGCTCGCGTCGGCGAAGGATCTCACCGAACATCGCTACGTCGTCGATCAGGTCGGCGACGTGTTGCGGGGCCGTTGCGAAAGCGTCGATATCCCACGCAATCCGGAGCTGACCAGTACTCCCGAGATGTGGCATCTCGGCACCCCGATCACCGCCACCGTGCCCGTCACCGGGGTGTCCGCGCTGGAGCTCGCGGTGGCGCTGCACCCCACCCCTGCCGTCTGCGGCACCCCCACCGCCCCGGCCGCACGTCTCATCGAGGCCCTGGAAGGCGATCGCGGGTTCTACGCGGGCGCGGTCGGATGGTGCGACGCCACCGGCGACGGTGAATGGATGGTCAGCATTCGGTGCGCGGAACTGTCCGCCGACCGCCACACACTGCTGGCACACGCGGGCGGCGGCATCGTCGCCCAATCCGACCCGGCCGCCGAATTGGCCGAAACCACCGCCAAATTCCAGCGCATCCTCGGCCCCCTGGGCATCACGCACCATCCCGTCGCGGTCGGCTGACCCGCCGTCGCTCGCGAATTCCATTACCGGCCAGCACATCCCACACAGAGAGCCGACGCATGCCGATTCCCCCGATCGCCCCGTACGCCCTGCCCACGCCCGCCGAGGTGGTCCCCAACCAGGTCCCCTGGAAGGTCGATCCCACCCGCGCCGCGCTGCTCATCCACGATATGCAGCAGTACTTCCTGACGGCTTACGACCGCACCGAGGAACCCGCCCGCACCCTGCTGGCCAATATCGCCGAACTCCGGAACCGCTGCCACGACTTGGGAATTCCCGTCATCTACACCGCGCAGCCCGGCAACCAGCATCCGTCCCGCCGCGGCATCCTCGCCGATTTCTGGGGCACCGGCATGTCTCACGGTGCCGACACCCACATCGTCGCCGAACTCGATCCGGCCCCCACCGACATCCTCGTCACCAAGTGGCGCTACTCCGCCTTCCAGCGCACCGACCTGCGCGAACTGCTCAACTTCTATCACCGCGACCAGCTCCTGATCACCGGCGTCTACACCCATATGGGCTGCATGCTCAGCGCCGCCGAGGCTTTCATGGCCGACATCCAGCCGTTCCTGATCCTCGACGCCACCGCCGACTTCTCCCGCGAGGAACACCTGATGGCCCTCAACTACACCGCCCGCCGGTGTGGCGCGGTGCTCCCCACCGCCGATCTGCTCCAGCAACTCGACTACCTGCCGCTGCCGGAGACCACCCGGTAGCCCGCACCCGCCGGGCGGGAACGACTCCCGGCGGGCACGAAACCTGGTGCGCTACTTACCGGCCGGAGTGAACGGCTGGTTGATGGTGGTGAAGTACTGCACCGCCGCCGCGATGGCGAACGGCGCGGTAATGAAGATCTGTCCGGCCACGGTGCCGAGGAAACCGACGGCCGCCGCACCCGCGATGCAACCGCCCAGCGGGCCCAGACCGAACAGGGTGGCCAGCGCGCCGGTGGCCACCGCACCGAGCAGCGCGCCCGCCACGCAGCCGATGGCCGCGCCGCCGATGCCGCCGACCAGGGTGCCGATCGAAGCGCCCATGGACAGGGTCGAGGTCATGCGGCTCCAAGCGGCCTGCTCACGGTCGTACTCGGACTTCCACGGCGCCTTGTCCTCGAAGGGAAGGGCGACCGGCTTGTAGGTGGCGTGCGCCTGATCGAACTGCGGAGTCAGGGTGGCGGTGCGGCCCTGGACCTCGGCGGCGATCGGGAAGACGAAATCGTCCACCCGGAACGCCAATTCGGTGCCGCCGACGACGGTGCCGTCCGCGGCCTTGATCTGCAGCGCGCCATTGTCGACCACCAGGGAACCGGCATCGGTGCGGATCACCATGACGCCGTTCTCGTCGTGCGTCGCGGCGTAGTTGATCACGCCCGCGTCGGCGGCCGGCGCGGCCTGGACGGTGCCCGCGGTGACGCCGACGACGGCGGCGGAGAGGGCGGCGGTGACGACGAGCTTGTTGACCTTCATCAGGGAAATTCCTTGCGTCAGTGCAGGTCAGGATCTGCACGAGGGTATGAGGTACCGGCGGCACGGCCGAGGGGCCGTGTCGCGCGGTGGGAAGAACTGTCAGGCGGCGGTGCGGTTGCGCAGGCGGGCGGTCAGACCCACCAGTACATCGACGATCAGGAAGCCCAGAAGGGGACCGCCGACCATCGGGGCGAACCAGCCGACCACCACGGCGACGGCCGCGAAGGGCAGCAGCACCGTCCACGGGGTCTGCCGCAACGCGCCTCGGCGCGGCGGCTTGCCGGCGCCGAACTTGCTGTCGCCCTTGGCGGGACGACGCCGCCACCACATCAGGTAACCGCGCACGATCACCGTGATCAGGCCGATCATCACGGCCAGCAGGAGCAACTGGTTGAGCAGGCCGAACATCAGGCCCATATGGAACTGGATGCCCCAGTTGGTGAGCTTGGCCATCAACGGCCAGTCGCTGTACCGCAGCACATCGGTGACCACGCCGGTCTGGCCGTTCACCGCGACGGAATCCAGGGTGAGCACACCCGGGCGGCGCAGTTCCTTGGCGACGAACGCGGTGCCGTCCTTGGCCGGAACGCTGATCTCGAGCGGTCCTTCCAGGCCGTTCGCGCGGGCCACCCCGTACACGGTGTCGACCAGCGCGGCCTTGTTCGGCGCGGGCGCGGGCAGATTCGCCTGCGGCGCACCGTGATCGCCGTGCTCGCCGCCGGCCATGCCGGACATGCTGGAACCGGGCAGCTTGGCGCTCACCGCCGGGGTGGTCCAGCTCATTTCCTGGCGCAGCTTGGTGACGTTCTCACCGGCGTACTTGGACCAGGTCATACCGGTGACCGACAGCAGCAGCAGGATCGGCAGAATCCAGACGCCCACGGCCGCATGCCAATTCAGCGTGCGAGCGCGCGGCTTGGAGCGGTCCGGGCGCAGCAGCCAGCCGGCCGAGCGGCGTTCCCGGCGCGCCCGCACCCGGCGATACCAGAGCACCAGCCCGGCCAGCGCGATCACCCACAGCCAGGAGGCCGCGATCTCGCTGTAGTAGCGGCCGAAGTCGCCCAGGTGCAGGTCGCGATGCAGCTTGTCGATCCAGGTGCGGGTGGGCAGCGCGCCCGAACTGCCGTACACCACGCTGTCGCCCACCGGCTGCGCGGTGACCGGATCGACGAAGACGGCACGGCGTTCGGAAGCGCCCAGCGACGGATCGTTGAAGATCACCCGCGTGGTGTCGCCGGTGTTCTGCGCCGGCGCCACCGCGGTCAGCGCCAGCTTCGGCTCCACCGCGAGCGCGGCGGCCACCTGCTCGGAGAGCGGTTTGACCGGTCCGGTCGAATCGGTGTGCAGCAGGCCGCGTTCGGTGAACGTCTCGAGGGTGGGGGCGATCGCGTAGAGCGCACCGGTGACGGCCGCGATCAGGATGAACGGGGCGACGAAAACGCCCGCGTAGAAATGCAGGCGCAGCATCAACGCCTGAAAGGCATTACCCGCACCGCGTTTGACGGATGCCGGCGTGGATTCCGGTTCGGGGGTAGGCGAGGGCGGCGGTGCCGAGGTATCGACACCGCTTTCTGTGATTGTCACGAGCGGACTTTCTGATCGTTCGAGAAACCCGGGTACGCCGAATACAGCTGTCCTTCAACGGGAACAGCGGATATGACGAGACCGCGCGGGCAGCAAGGGCCCGGGCATGGGTCAGGAATCTCGGGGTTTCAGGGGCTTGCCCCTGAGAGCGCCGAGAGTTGGATCAAACTCGAACGAGAGTCGGGGGTCCGCGCGTGCGGAAGACATCGGCCGCGAAAATGCGCAGGACGACGCGATCACGATGCTCGATGGGCAGCTTGGGTGGGCCGCTGAGCACCGGCAGAGAGATGGGAACCGGAAGCACCCACGACAGCACCGTGGTGCCGATCCGGTAGGCGGCTTCCGCGCCGACGATGACCACGGCGGCGAAGATGGCCGCGGTGATGTGCGCGGCCAGCATGGCCGGACTCCACATCCCCGCATTGTGATGCTGATGATGGCTCGCCCCCGGCGAACCCCACATCATGCTGAAGTGCCCGAGCAGCTGCCCGCCGATCAAGGCGACGACCAGACCGAGCCACGTACTCCGGAACACCCCGACCCCGGCGACCACTCCGCCGACGGCGGCGGAAGCCGCGACCAGCAGCGACAACGGACCGGATTCCAAGGGCGCGGCCCCCGAAACCCAGCCGTGCGCAGCGACCGCGAGCGCCCCGGAAACGAGTCCGGTCGCCCCACCGCGCAACACCGCAGCATCACTGCGGATATGCGCCGAGCGGCGACCGGTCTCAGAACTCACGCGCTGATGATAGCGGAATAAGTGAACCCGCTTTTACAGCCCTTTACTCCAATTCCATCCGGAATCATTCGGTGGGAACCGACATTTCGACAAGCGGCTTGCGCAGCAGCTTCCCGGTCGCATTGCGCGGCAGTTCGTCCAGGAAGATCACCTCACGCGGCACCTTGTACCGCGCCAGGTTGGCCTTCACGTAATCCTTGAGCTCCTGCGCGTCCCGCTTGGACTCCGGCCCCGGCACCACGATGGCGCGCAGCCGCTTCCCGAAATCGCGGTCGTCGACGCCGACCACCGCGGCCTCGAGCACATCGGCCCGATTCGACAGCAGGTTCTCGACCTCCTGCGGGAAGACGTTCTCGCCACCGGAGACGATCATGTCGTCATCGCGGCCGTCGATGAACAGCAAACCGTCGGCATCGAAGTGCCCGACATCGCCCGAGGACATCAGCCCGTCCACGAACTCCTTGGTGCGCCCGTCGGTGTACTGCTTGAACGAGTGCCCGTTCTCGATGAAGATCGTGCCGGTCACGTTCGGCGCGTGAATGCGCTTGCGGTTCTCGTCGTAGAGCGCGACCCGGATGCCGACCGGCGGCTTGCCCGCGGTGGTCGGCGCCTTACGCAGCTCGGACGGGGTGGCCACGGTCATGACCGCGCACTCGGTGGAGCCGTACACGTTGTAGAGGCTGTCCCCGAAGTAGTCCAGGGTGCGGGTGACCACGTCCGGCGGGATGGCCGATCCGGCGGCGAACAACACCCGCAGCGTCTCGCCCGGCTGGTACTTGGCGAGGGTCTCGGCGGGCAGATCCAGAATGCGCTGCAGCATGGTCGGCACCACGGTCAGGCCCTGCGCCCGGTACTTCTGGATATTGGCCAGGGTGGTCTCGGGGTCGAAACGCCGCTGCTGGAACACCACTCGATTGCCCAGCGCCAGCGACAGCGTGAACTGCGACAGGCCGGTGGCGTGGAAGATCGGGGCGGCCATCACCACGGTGCTGTTGCGCGGCACCGGGATTCGATCCAGGAACTGCGCGGTAATGAACGGGCTGACCTTGTCGCGCGGCGCGCCCTTGGGGGTGCCGGTGGTGCCGGAGGTCAGGATGACCATGCCGCCCGGCTTCTCCGGCGGATCGAGCGGTTCGGTGGACTGCCCGGCCGCGACCGAATCGATGGTCGGAATCGACGGGTCGGCATTGTCCTTGGCATCCACCCAGGTCAGGATGCGCGGGATCTCCGCCGGAATGGCCGACATGAGATCGAAGAACTCGCTGTCGTGCAGCACCGCCTTGACGTTCTCGCGGGCCGCCACATCGGTGAACTGCGGCTTGGCGAAACCGGTGTTCATCAGCACCGCGCGTACGCCCAGCTTGCCGGCGGCGACCAGCGAGAGCACCATGCCGCGATGGTCGCGGGCCAGCACGCCGATCACGTCGCCGGGCTGCAGGCCCTGCGCGGCCAGGCCGCGCGCGAAGGCGCTGGACTGCTTGTCGATCTGCTCGAAGGTCATCTCGCCGAGTTCGTCGACGATGGCCGCGCCGCGCGGATTGGTATTGGCGCCGTGGATCAGCGCGCCCGCGAAGGGGCCGAACTTCAGGACATTGACCGCGGAACGCAGCGCGTGATCGGGTCGCAGCGGATTGAACAGTCCCCCTCGGACCATCGCATTGACGCTCAGCGCCGCGTCGCCCGCCTTGCGTAGAACCGAGCCAGCCGATGGAAGTGGCATAGGTACAACCTTCCGCGATCCCCTTGCCGGACGAGTCGGCCGGACGGACCGCAACATCGAGATCCAGTGCGGTGCTAACACTAGCAAGCGCAGGCAGCGGAGTTGTGGCCGAGGTCTCTGTGACCAGCGGTATCGCATAGACCCCCCTGGTCGTGGCGCGGATCGCAGGGGTCACCGCGCGCCGGACGGCTCCTCGTACTCGACGAGTACACGGCGCAGCAGTTTGCCGGTGGCATTGCGGGGGAGTTCGTCGATGAAGAAGACGTCGCGCGGGACCTTGTAGCGCGCGAGGTTGTTCTTCACGTACGCCTTGATCTCCTCGGCCGTGATCTCCGCACCGGGCTCGGGGATGACGAAGGCGCGCAGCCGCTTCCCGAACTCGACATCGTCGACGCCGACCACCGCCGCGTCGAACACGTCCTTGCGTTCCAGCAGCAGGTTCTCCACCTCCTGCGGGAAGACGTTCTCACCGCCCGAGACGATCATGTCGTCATCGCGGCCGTCCACGAACAGCAGCCCGTTGTCATCGAAATGGCCGAGATCGCCGCTGGACATATAGCCGTCGATGATCTGCTTGTGCCGGCCGTCGGTGTAGCCCTTGAACGGCGAACCCGAACGGATGAAGATCCGTCCGGTCACGTTCTTGGCCCGGATGCGCCGGCCGTCCTCGTCGAACAGCGCCACCTCGCAGGTGGTCGGCGCGCGTCCCGCCGTACCCGGGGCGATCGCCAGTTCCTCCGGCCGGGCCACCGTGGCGACCGCGCATTCGGTGGAACCGTAGAGGTTGTAGAGCACCGGCCCGAACACCTCGGCGGTGCGCACGCTCAGCTCGGGCGAGAGCGCGGACCCCGCAATCACGATGGCCTTCAGCGAGGACGTGTCGTACTTGTCGCGAATCTCCTTGTCCAGCTCCACCATTCGATGCAGCATGGTCGGCACCGCGACCAGCATCTCCGCCCTGTGCTCGGCGATCAGCCGCAGCGTGCGCTCGGCATCGAAGCGGCGGGCGACCACCACCTTGTTGCCGAAGGCCACACCCGTCAGCCAGGTGCCGAACCCGGTGCTGTGGAAGATGGGCGAGACGATGACCATGGTCCCCTGCCGGGGGAAATCGATGCGGTCGATCATCTGCACGGTGGACAGCGGCCCGGTGCGTTCGCGCGGCGCGCCCTTGGGCAGGCCGGTGGTGCCGCTGGTGAGAATGATGAACCCGCCCGGCTTCTTGGGCGCGGGCAGCGGCGTCGGGGCGTTCGCCTCGATGAGCCGGTCCAGAGTCGTTGCGTCAGCCGGGATTTCGACGCCGTCGTCCACCCAGGTCAGCACGCGCGGCAGCTCCGGCGGCAGGGCGTCGAGCAGGCCCAGGAATTCGCTGTCGTGCAGCACGGCCTTCACGTTCTCGCGCTCGCACACCGCCGCGAACTGCGGCTTGGCGAAACCGGTGTTCATCAATGCCAGGCGGGCGCCGAGCTTGCCGAGCGCGACCATGGTCAAGAGCAATCCGCGATGATCGCGAGCCAGCACGCCGACCACCGTGCCGGGCTTCACGCCCATGCGCTGCAGGCCGCGCGCGAGGGCATCGGAGCGCTCGTCGAGTTCGCGGTAAGTCAGCTCACCGCGTTCGTCGGCCAGCGCGGGCAGGTCCGGCGATACCCGGGCGGTATGCCGGACGATGGTGGCGGGCGGGCCGAAAACCCTTGCCTCCATGGCGGTTCGCAGGGTCTCGCCGGGGGCGCGCAGATCGGTCAGCCCGCGCTCGCGCAGGCGTTGTAAACCCTTGACGGCCTCGCCGATATGCGTCAATCGCTGCTGCGCCGCTTCCAGAACCGAGGCCATCCCAGCCCACCTCCGTGCATGAACTCCGCCGCCCGGGGCCGGAGGCGGGTTGTCGCCACGGTAGCAGCGCACTGTGATCGCTGTTACACAAATTCGGTCACACCGGACATTCGCCGGTTGTGTGCGAGTGGACCCTCGGTCTTCACCTTCGCGTCACGCCCCGGCCATCTGGGTGACCGAAGCTGCCTTCGCCCTACTCGAATCAGATTGAGGTCTTACGCATGGAAATTCTCTCCGTTTTCGCCGACGTGCTGTCCGCCATGTTCATGGCGAGCGCCGGTAGCGCCTAAACGCGGAATCCGGCGGCCCGGCGGTAAGCACACCGCCGGGCCGCCGGCGTTTTTCCGGCGTGCGCTCAGCGCCCGGTCGTCAGGCCCAGGTGCGCGGTGGCGTCCAGATCGGCGGCGACGGCGGCCAGCTTGCCCCGGATCGCCTGCACCGCATCGGGTCCCAGCGCCAGGCGCAGCGGCGCGTCCGGTTGCCCGACCGTCGCCACCACCGCCGCGGCGGCCTTGTCCGGATCGCCCTCCTGCTGCTGATCGGAGGCGGGCAGGCCATCGCGGATCGCGCCAACGGTCTCCGCGTAATCCGCGATCTCGGAGCTGATGGTCAGCGCGGCGGGCTTGGCGAACCCGGTCCGGAAAGCCCCGGGCTCCACGATCAGCACCTGGATGCCCAGCGGTTTCACCTCGGCGGCCAAAGCCTCACTGGCCAATTCGAGCGCGCCCTTGGCCGCGCTGTAGACCCCGACGCCCGCGAACGACATGAAGCCGCCCATGCTCGACACCTGCACGATCGCCCCGGACCGCCGCTCCCGCATCTGCGGCAGCACCAGCCGGGTGAGCCGCAGCGGACCGTGGAACATGACCTCCATGGCATCGCGCAGATCGGCGTCGCTGGTCTCCTCGATCGCGCCGACAATGCCGAAACCGGCATTGTTCACCAGCACGTCGATGCGCCCGGCCTCCTTCACCGCCCGCTCGGCAGCGGCCGGATCCTTCACATCCAGGGCCACCACCTGAACCCGATCCGGTTGCGCGGCAACGATTTCCGCCATGCTCTCCGGCCGTCGCACCGCCGCCACGACCTCGTCGCCGGCGGCCAGCGCCGCCCGGGTGAACGCGGCCCCGAACCCGGAGTTGGCTCCGGTGATCAGCCAGCGGCGCGGGGTGGATGCTGCACTCATGTCTGTCTCTCTTCCTGGCCTTGCCCCGGCCCGGGCGGTATGCCCGGGTGCTGGTAGTAAGACTGCCCGGCACAGCCGTCGCCGGGTATGGCCCAAAGGTGGAATATTGACTGCGTGACCGGAGCGCTGACCGACCCGATTCGCCGACCCCGCCCGCTGCCGGCGGGGGAATCCCTCTCCGCCGAGGACTACCGGCGGCTGGTCGGCGTGCTGGAATCCGTGGACCGCGCCGGTGACCTGCCCGAATTCCGGGAGCTGCTGGTCCGTGCGCTGCAGAGCTGGTTCGGTTTCACCGGGGTGGCGGTCATGCACGGCGCTTCGCTCGCCGAGGCGATCAGCGAGGGCTGCGGGGTGCGGGGCGGGTACACCCCGGAGTTCATCGCCGAGTACGAGGAGCGCTGGGCCCCTTACGATCCCTTCCGCAGCGATCGGTTCGCCGAGGTGCTGCTCGCGCGCGGGGTGGTCCGGCTGGGCGAGCTGGTGCAGGATTCGGTGTTCGTCGCGGATTTCCTGCGACCCAACGGGATCACCGACAAGGCGGCCATGCTGGTGGACGGCGGCGCGTCCGGGGTGTTCGCGGTCGGCATGGCGGTCTGCGATCGGCCCGCGGTGCCCGAACGCGATCTGGCGCTGCTGCACGCGCTGCGCCGGCATCTGACGCCGCTGGTGATCGAGCAGCTGGACCGGGATCGGGAACGCCGTGCCGCGCAATCGAATTGGCAGCTCACGCCGCGGGAATGGGAAGTGGCGGACCTGGCCGCGCACGGGCTCACCAATCGGCAGATCGCGGAGCGGTTGTTCATCGGTGTGGATACCGTCAAGAAGCATCTGAGCCGGGTGCTCGCCGAGACCTCGTGCACCAGCCGGACCCAGCTGGCGGTGCGGTTCGCTGCCGCTTGATCTTGAAGCAGCTTTTCCTGGTCAGCTGATCGATACGATTCGCACTCCCGGTCGTCCGCGCCGCCGCAGAATCATTGAATGGACGACCTTTTCGACTATTCCGGCCGGACCGTCTTCGTCGCCGGTGGCACCAGCGGCATCAACTTCGCCATCGCCGAATCCTTCGCCCGTGCGGGCGCCTCCGTGGCGGTGCTGTCCCGCCGCCCCGACAAGGTCAAGACCGCCGTCGATCGCCTCGGCGAATACGGCATCACCGCACTGGGTTTCGCCGCCGACGTGCGTGATTTCGACGCCGTCGACTCCGCGCTCACCACCACCCAGGCCGAACTGGGGGAGCTGGACGTGCTGATCTCGGGGGCTGCGGGGAACTTTCCCGCGCCCGCGGACTCCATGTCGCCGCGCGCCTTCGCGGCGGTGGTGGACATCGATCTCAAGGGCACCTACAACGTGCTGCGGGCGGCGCACCCGCATCTGCGCAAACCGGGGGCCGCCGTCATCAATATCTCGGCCCCGCAATCCACCATTCCGATGAGCTTCCAGGCGCACGCCTGCGCCGCCAAAGCCGGGGTGGACATGGTCACCAAGGTCTGCGCGCTGGAATGGGGGCCCGCCGGGATCCGGGTCAATGCCGTGGTGCCCGGCCCCATCGCCGATACCGAAGGCATGTCCCGGCTCGCGCCCACACCCGAACTCGCCAGTGCCGTAGCCGATTCCGTTCCGCTGGGCCGTTACGGCACCACCGAGGACATCGCCGGATGCTGTCTCTGGCTCGCTTCGCCGCACGCCTCCTACATCAACGGCGCGATCATCCCCGTCGACGGCGGCTGGTCGCTCGGCGGGGCCGCTGTCCTCACCCGCGGCGCACCCTGAGTTGTACTGTGCCCGTGTGGAACTGATCAAATGGTTCACGCCGGACCAATATGCCGAAGCCCTGGACACCTGGGCCTGGATCGGCCTCGACGGCAAAGCACCCCTGTTCACCTCGCTGTTCGGGGACGTCTTCCTGCGCGCCGACGACGGAATCTGGTGGCTGAACACCATCGACGGCGAATTCGAACGCGTCTGGGATTCCCTCGACGAGCTCGAAGCCGAGCTGAATACCGCTGACGGACAAGCCAAATACCTGATGTCCGAACTCGCCGAAGAACTCGCCCGCCGCGGCCTGGTACCCGGCGAGGACGAGATCTACGACTTCACCCACCCGCCCTCGCTGGGCGGCGAACTCGAACCCGGCAATGTCGACCTCACCGCCATGGCCATGGGCGTGAACATCCTCGGCCAGATCCACGACCAACTGCGCGCCATCCCGCCCGGCGCGCGCGTCAATGTCGAATTCTCCTAACGGGGCGTGATCCGCACCCGGTTGTCGTGGAAGACCGCGCCGCCACCGTAATCCGCATCCCGTTCGGCGATGGTGGCGTTCACGGTCGCGCCGCCGGACAGCTTCGCCCAGCGGCCCTTCGTGGTGGCGGCGACACCCGGGCGCACCGCGTCCGAGACCGCGGCGACGGCTTCGAACGAGCCGCGGTCGTTCGCGACGGTGATGGCCGCGCCGTCGGTGACGGACAGGGCGGCGGCATCGTCCGGGTGCAGGGTCACGGTGGGTTCGCCTGCGCGGCGGCGCAATTCGGCATTCGCGCCGAAAGTGGTGTTGAGGAAGAAGTGCGAGGCCGCGGAGATGAGCACCAGGCCGTCGCCCGGATCCGCGGGCGGGGTGTAGCCGGCGAGCGGGTCGTGCCCAGCCTGCTCCGCGCGCCACGAGACGAACTGGAGTTTTCCGTTCGGAACCGGTTGTGGTTCGACCTTCAGGAAGCCTTCCGCGCGCAGGCGGTCGATATCGTGGCCTTTGAGCAACTGCTGTGCCAATTCCTCATCGGAGTCGTACAGCGCCGGTTCGGTGAGGTTCATCGTCCGGGCCAGCCGCCGGAAAGTCTCGGTGGTGGTGAGGCATTCGCCCGGCGGGGTGACCGCGGGCTCGTTCCACACCATGTAGAGGTTGCCGTAGGCGGCGATGACGTCGAGATGCTCGGGCTGCATGGTGGCGGGCAGCACGATATCGGCGTAATCCACGGTGTCGGTCGGGAAGTGCTCCAGCACCACCGTGAACAGGTCCTCGCGCGCCAGCCCTTCGCGCACCCGCCGCTGATCGGGGTTGGAGGCCACCGGATTGGCCGCGATCACGAACAACGCCTTGACCGGCGGACCGTCGATATCCAGCAGTGCCTCGCCCATCCGCGTCATGGACAGCGTCCGCACCGGATTCGGCAGCAGGTCATAGCGCGCCAGCTCCGACAGGTTGAACTTGAAGTGCCCGCTCGTCGAATAGTGCAGGCCGCCACCGGGAATCGCCCAATCCCCGGTCACGCCCGGCAGGCAGGCCAGCGTCCGCAACGCCATGCCGCCGCCCGCATGCCGCTGAATCCCCTGCGAAACCCGGATCGACGTCGGCCGTGTGGTGGCGATCCGCTCACCCAGTGCCACGATCCGCTCCACCGGCAACCCGGTGATCTCCGCCGTCCGCTCGGGCGTGTACTCCATCACCCGTTCCCGGAACTCGTCCCAGCCCTCGGTGTGCTCGGCCAGGAACGCGTCGTCCTGCGCGCCCATCGACACGACGATCCGGATGAGCCCCAGCGCCAGCGCGGCATCCGTACCGGGCAGGGGAGCCAGATGCTCGTCGCACCGCTCGGCCGTCCGCGTCCGCACCGGATCGATCGCCACGGTGTAGGCGTCACTGTCCTGCACGAACTTCCACCCGTGATGCCCCGAGGTGAGCGGATTGGTGCCCCACACCAGAATCAGCTTCGATTTCGCGAAGTCCTCCGGATCCATGCCGCCGGAGGTGCCCAGCGTGTACTTCAGGCCCGTGCTGCCCGCGACCGAGCAGATGGTCGGATCATGCAGCGAGGCCCCCAGCGCATTGAAGAACCGCCGCCCCGAAAACCCCTCCAGCCCTTGGATATACCCCAGGCTCCCGGTCCCGTGAAACGGCCAGATCGCCTCCGCCCCGTGCTCCTCGACAATCCCCGTCAACCGCCCCGCGATCTCCGTCAGCGCCTCGTCCCAGCTGATCCGCTCGAACTTCCCCTCCCCCTTGGCCCCCACCCGCCGCATCGGATAGGTGATCCGCTCCCCGGAGTTCAACTGCTCCAGATACCGGTTCACCTTCACACAAAGCGCCCCCCGCGTAATCGGATGCGCCTTGTTCCCCCTCAACCCCACCGCCACGCCATCCTCGACGTCCACCACCCACGAACATCCATCCGGGCAATCCAGCGGGCAAGCTCCCAGCACCTTCACCCATCCGATCCTAAGCGCCCCCGCAACCCGAAGACCGCCACCACTTCCAGGGTCGATGCCCGTATGTACCCGACTTCCTGCTCCAACCGGGCGGGAGCAAGAGAAAACCGGTGCGGCCACCGCGGGCCGCACCGGTTTTCTCGGTGGTACAGAACTTACTTCAGCTTGTCGGAGCCCAGGCCGAGGACGCGGCGGGCGACGATGAGCTGCTGGATCTGCTGGGTGCCTTCGAAGATGTCCAGGATCTTCGAGTCGCGGCTCCACTTCTCCAGGAGGGTGCGCTGGGAGTAGCCGGTGGTGCCGGCCAGTTCGACGGCCTTGAGGGTGACGTCGGTGCCCATGCGGCCGGCCTTGGCCTTGGACATGGAGGCTTCCAAGGAGTTCGGCTTCTTGTTGTCGGCCATCCAGGCGGCGCGCAGCGACAGCAGGTAGGCGGCCTCGTAGTCGGCTTCCATGCGGAGGAATTCCGCGGCGGCGGCGTGCTGGTTGTTGGCGGGCTTGTCGTAGGAGATCTCGACGCCCGCCTCCTCGAGGACCTTGCGGAGTTCCTCGAGGGCGGCGCGGCCGACGCCGACGGCCATGGCGGCCACCAGGGGACGGGTGTTGTCGAACGTCTGCATGACGCCCGCGAAACCCTTCTCCACGTTGACTTCCGGCGAACCCAGGATGTTGTCCTTGGGAATGCGGCAGTCCTCGAAACGGATCTCGGCGGTGTCGGATGCCTTGATGCCGAGCTTGTGCTCGAGGCGGGACACGGTGAGGCCCTTGGCATCCCGCGGCACCACGAAGGACTTGATGGCGGCGCGGCCCAGGGACCGGTCCACCGAAGCCCACACCACGATGTGGGTGGCGCGCGAACCCGCGGTCACGAAGATCTTGGTGCCGTTGAGCACCCACTCGTCACCGTCGAGGGTGGCGGTGGTGGTGACGGCGGCCGAGTCGGAACCGAAGGACGGTTCGGTGATGGCCATGGCGGCCCACACCTTGCCGAAGCGCGAGAGCTGCTCGTCGGTGGCGACCGCGGCGATGGCGGCATTGCCGAGACCCTGGTAGGGGATCGACAGCATCAGGCCGACGTCGCCCCAGGAGGTCTCGAGCGCGTTCATCAGCGCGGACATATTGCCGCCGTTGGTGTTACCCAGCAGCTCGGTGGCGTGCGCGTCCTTCTCGCCGTCGACCGAACGACCGCCGGTGGCGCCGGAGATCTGCTCGGTGCCGGAGTCGGAGAGGCCCTCCACCATGGCGGCCATGGTGTCCAGCTCGACCGGGTACTCGTGCTCGGCCAGGTCGTACTTGCGCGAAGCCGGGCGGAAGATCTCGGCGGCAACCTGGTGGGCCTGGTTGGCGCTGGCCCGCAGCTTCTTGGGGAGTTCGAGATTGATCATGATGGTCTCTCCGTTGAGAAGTCGGGGCTAGATGAGGACGACGCCTTCGGCAACGCCGACGGCACGAAGGTCGCGGTACCAGCGCTCGACCGGGTGCTCCTTGGTGAAGCCGTGGCCGCCCAGCAGCTGCACGCCGTCCAGGCCGATCTGCATGCCCTTGTCGGTGGCCAGCTTCTTGGCCAGCGCGGCCTCGCGAGCGAACGACAGGCCCTGCTCCGCGCGTGACGCACCCCGCAGGGTCACGAGCCGGAGACCGTCGAGCTCGATGGCCATATTGGCGACCATGAACGCGACCGCCTGACGGTGCGCGATCGGCTCGCCGAACGCCTCGCGCTCCTTCACGTAGGGGATCACGTAGTCGAGCACGGCCTGCCCGGTGCCGATGGCCAGCGACGACCAGCCCAGGCGGGCCAGGCGCACGGCGTCGGCGTAATCCTCGGTGCGCTGCGCGACCTCGGCCTCGCCCAGGATGGCGTTGGCCGGCACGGCGACATTGTTGAGCAGCAGGCGACCCAGGCCGGCGGCGCGCAGACCCATCGACGGATCGGCTTCGATCACCACGCCTTCGGTGTCGGCCTCGACCACGAAGAACGCGGGGCGGCCGTCCAGCTCGGCGGCGACGACGAACAGTTCGGCGTCACCCGCGGCTGGCACCAGGCTCTTCACGCCATTGAGGCGGAAACCGCTGGGGGAGCGGGTGGCCTTGGTCTTCAGCGCGAACGGATCGAACAGCGCGCCCGGCTCGGAGATGACGACCGAGGACTGCGGCACGTTCTCACCGGTGAAGGCGCCCAGGTAGGTCTTCTGCTGCGCGTCGGTGCCCCACTGCGACAGCGCGACGGCCACACCCGAGGGCGCCAGGATCGGCAGCGCCAGACCCATGTCACCGTGCGCGAGGGCCTCGGCCACCAGCGAATTGGTGACCGCGCCGCGCTCGGAGGCCGCGCCGTCCAGTTCCTCGGGCACATTGATCAGGGTGATGCCGAGCTCGGCGGCCCGCTCCAGCAGATCGCGCGGCGCCTTGGCGGCATTGTCCGCGTCGTAGGCGGCCGGGCGCAGGATCTCGGCGGCGAACTCGCGCACCGTCTCGACGATCATCTGCTGCTCGTCGGACGGGGTCAGGTCGAAGTAGTCCTTCTTGCGAGACTCGTTGGCCGGCAGCCGCTTCGGGGCGCCGCCGCCGGAGACCTTCTCGAAGGCCCGGGTGGCCGCGCCGAGGGTGCGGAAGCCGGTCTTGGTGCCTTCGTAGGTCAGCCGTTCGATCGGCTTGCGCAGGTTGTACTTCTCCGCGAGCGGCGACCCGGTAATGGTCGTCATGACCCGCATGGCCGTGCCCATCCAGTCGCGCTTGACCGGGTTGAGGCCGACGGCGGAGGTATCCCGCTTCGTTGCGGTGTCTCGAGTGCTCATCATCACCAGTTTTCTTGAGTGTGGAGGGTGATCCTGCCCAGCAATCTTACTCCAGAGTAAGACTATCTTACTCCAGAGTAAGAAGAACCGTCGAGCGTTGTCGAATCGGCAGGTCGAGGCGGTGGTTTTCCCACGTTTCGGAGATAGTGAAACAAACTCCATTCAGATGAGCCGGAACTGGGCTACCGTGCAGGCGCACCATCCCCCACTTTCGAAGGTCTTGCACATATGAAGAAGACAGTCATCGGCGTCGGCGGCTTCGCGGCCCTCACCCTGCTCGGTATGCCCGTCGCCACCGCCGCACCCGCCACCGGCCTCCCGCTGGAACCGGTCGCCGGCATCGAACTCGGCTCCAACGGCAGCCCCGCCGCCGACACCACCATCAGCCTCGGCTCGGTAGGCGTGGGCTCGGCCGCCCCCGGCGGCCCCTACCTCGAATTCGGCTCGGTCCGCTACTACCTCGGCTCGGGCTCCGTCTCCCCGCGCTGACGCCCTCGGGCACCCTCGCGCCGGGGCCGCAGCACCCGGCGTTCACCGCGAACCGGCAGGCTGACGGAATGTACTGGGTGGGCGGAAGTTTCGCGGTTCTCCTGCTGGTCTACGCGGATCGCTACGGCTATCACCGCGACGAGCTGTACTTTCTGGCCGCTGGACGGCGCCTCGACTGGGGTTATCCGGATCAGCCGCCCGTGGTTCCGCTGCTCGCCCGCGCCATGTCGTTCCTGGACGCGGATTCCTTGACGCTCCTGCGCCTCCCGGCGATCGCGGCGGCCGTACTGGTCGTGCTGTGCGCCGGCTGGCTGGCACGCGAATTCGGGGGCGGTCGGCTCGCGCGGACCCTCGCCGCCGCGGCGGTGGCCTCGGCCGCTCTGCTGATGGGGGCCGGGCATCTGCTCGGCACAACGATTTTCGATCTGGCGGTGCTCTCGCTGATCGTGCTGCTGGTACTGCGGCTGCTGCGCCCGGAAACCGATCGGCGCTGGTGGCTGGCCATCGGGGCATTGGCGGGACTCGGTTTGCAGATCAAGGCGCTCACCGCGATCCCATTGCTGTTGCTGGCCTTGGCCTTCGTGCTGATCGGACCGCGGAAGATATTCGCCACCAGATACTTTCCCCTGGCAGTCGGCCTGATGACGCTGATCGCGCTGCCCTATCTGGTGTGGCAGGCGCGAAACGGCTGGCCGCAATGGGAATTGAGCCGCGCCATCGCGGGCGGATCCTCGGGCACCTCGAGTTCCCGTGCCGAGTTCGTCCTGCTGCAGTTCGGCCTGATGGGTCCATTGCTGGTGCCGCTGTGGATATTCGGACTGTGGTGGCTGTGGCGGCGGCGTGACTATCGCGGCTTCACCCTCGCCTACCTGCTGCTGTTCACCGTCTACCTGCTCACCGGCGGTAAGGCGTACTACCTCGGCGGCATGTATCCCTTGCTGCTCGCCGCCGCCGCGACCGGCCTCGAAACGGGGTTGGCGGGACATCGAATCCGAATCGCCGCACTGGGTTCCGTGATCACGGTCAATGCCGTGGCCTGCGCGGTGCTCTTCCTGCCGGTGCTCCCGGAAACCGCGCTGGCCGGCTCCCCGGTGCTCGACGTCAATTACGACGCGGGGGAGACCATCGGCTGGCCGCAGTACGTTCGCCAGCTCGCCGACGCCCGCGCCAGCGTCGCCCCCGGCGCTGAAATCCTCACGGCCAATTACGGAGAAGCGGGCGCCGTGGAGCGCTTCGGCTCCGAATATCGTCTGCCTGCACCGCGCAGCCCGCACAACTCCTACTGGTGGTGGGGCCCGCCGGTGGATAACCGGCCGGTGCTCGTGGTGGGCATGGACGAGCCTCGAATCACACTGTTCTGCAAGGATTTTAAACTAGTCGTTCACCTACGTAATGAGTTCGACATACACGCCGACGAGCACGACGCGCCGGTGTATCTATGTAGCCAGCCGAAGGATTCATGGGCTGAATTGTGGCCTGGACTGCGACGACTGGGATAGCCACGGTGCACGCTCGGATTCATAGGATGACATGTCAAAAGTGCTGTCCTCCACAGTGATTCGCAACATGGTGAAGTTTGTATAACAGGACTTCCATGCGGTTATTTCGTAACGGTTACGGCAACTGTCAAGGGCCACTACGTTTTTCGACGAGGCGAAAGGAGGATTGCTCATGTTGTCAGGACTCGTCTCTGTGGTAACCAGTCTGCTCAGTGGTCTCGTCGGTGTTCTCATCGGAAGCCCGGGCGGAGGCTCCGGCTCGGCCTAACGAGCTCGAATACGAAGGAGCACCCCCCGTGTGTACGACGGGGGGTGCTCTCTCGTTATACCGGAATCTCGGACCGGCAGGCCGGTGGATCAGGCGGACAATGCCGCCAGCACCTGGTCCTGCAAACGGGAATTGGTGGCCACCGCGCTGCCGCCGTGCGGCCCGGGCACGCCGTCCAGGGAGGTGAAGGTACCGCCGGCCTCGCGGATCAGAATGTCGAGCGCGGCCATATCCCACAGCGACAGTTCGGGTTCGGTGGTGATGTCCACCGCGCCCTCGGCCAGCAGCGTGTAGCCGAAGAAGTCGCCGTAGCCGCGCACCCGCCACACCTCGTCGGTCAGGACGAGGAGCTTCTCCCGCCGCCCGATGGCCCGCCAGCCGGACAGGCTGGAGATGGCCAGGCTGGCCGCGCCCAGCTCCGCCACCGCCGAGACCGAAATCGGTTTGGCCGCACCCTTTTCGAAGCTGGTGAAGGCGCCCGCGCCAGCCGCCGCCCACCAGCGCCGCGACAGTGCCGGGGCGCTCACCACGCCCACCACCGGCACGCCGTCCTCCAGCAGCGAGATGAGCGAGGCCCAGACCGGCACGCCGCGCACGAAGTTCTTGGTGCCGTCGATCGGATCGATCACCCACTGGCGGCCGGTGAATTCGGCATCGCCGCCGAATTCCTCGCCCAGCACCAGGTCGCCGGGGCGCTCCGACTTCAGGATGTCCCGGATCTCCCGCTCCACCGCCAGATCGGCATCCGAGACCGGGGTCAGATCCGGCTTGGAGTCGATCTTCAGGTCGAGCGCGCCGAACCGGTCGCGGGTGATGGCGTCGGCGGCGTCGGCCAGCCGCAGGGCGAGTTCGAGATCTTCGGAGTAGGCGCTCACCGCCGACACGTTAGTGCCTGTCAGTGAACATTGCGTGACGGCAGCGAACTCCGGGCATCCCGCGCCTTCTCAGGCGGGAACGGCCTGCTTACGGGCGGCCGCGAGGGCGCCCGCCCACCAGTGCAGCTGCTCGAGCATGCCGCGCGCCGCGGCCTCCGGACCGGTCGGCTCGATCGGCTGCCCGTCCTGGTCGAATAGCAGGAAATACCGGGGGAACGCCACGTACCCCTGCACGGTGTGCGCGTGCAGCTCGCCGAACACCTGCCGCAGATGCTCCATCGCCAGGATGCCGCCGCTGCCGCCGCCGTATCCGACGAAACCGATGGCCTTGTGATTCCACTGGGTGAAGTGCCAGTCGATAGCCGTCTTCAGCGATGCCGGGTAACTCCGGTTGATATCCGGGGTGACGACGATGAAGGCGTCGGCCGCCGCCAGGCGCTCCGAAAGCTCCTCGGTGCCGGCCGGGCGCACCGGATTCGGCTCCATCAGCGGCGACACCGCGGGCAGCGCGTGCGGCAGCGGGTAGTCGGCCAGATCGATGACGTCGACGTCGAATTCGCCGTACTTGCGGGCCTGTTCGGCCGCCCAGTTCGCCACCACCGGACCGAACCGCCCTTCCCGGACGCTGCCGATGACCACCGCGAGACGAAGAGTGTTGCTCATGGGACTGCTCCTTCGAGAGTGCACCGCGGCCCCGCCGGCCGCTCGGGAACTACGTTGCCGCGCCGGAAGAAACGGAGGGAGACCATCTCGAGGGTGGTAGTGACAGGGATACCCTCGGCCCTGATTTCGCCTGCCCGGGCTTGTTACCTTCGAATGGTGAGCGACAACGAGCTGGGACTCTTCCTGAGATTGGGCCGGGAAGCGGTCAGGCCCGCCGAGGTCGGGCTGTCCGCCGGAGCGCGCCGCCGCACGCCCGGCTTGCGTCGTTCGGAATTGGCCACCCTGGCCGGCGTCAGCATCGAATATCTGACCCGCCTGGAACAGGGCCGTGACCGCAATCCGTCGCCGCAGGTGCTCTCCGCCCTCGCCGACGCCTTGCTGCTGACGCCCGCTCAGCGCGTGCATCTGCTCCGCCTGGGCAAGGCCTCCGATCCCAGCTTCAATTGCCTTGGCGGCCAAGGTCCGAACCGTATGGTGCGCCCGGCGGTGCGGGCGATCCTCGAGCAGTTGGAGCCCGCGCCCGCCGCGCTCATGAACCGGCTCAGCGAAATCCTGGTCTGCACAGCGGGTTACGAGCGGCTCTTCGGTCCGATCGGACTGCTCGACAATGGCCTGCCGGGCAATTACGCCCGCTACGTACTGACCGATCCGCGGGCGCGCGACGCCTACCCCGATTGGGAACACAAGGCGGACAAGGTGGTCGCGACCCTGAAGCAGGGGCCGGGCCGCGCCGATCCGCAGGTGCGCGAACTCATCGACGAACTGACCGTGCTGGTCGGCCAGGAGTTCACCCATCGCATGGAGACGATTCCGGGCCTGCCCGATACCAATGGGGTCGGGCGGCTCACCCATCCCGAGGCGGGACCTTTGCGCCTGGCGTACGAGACCCTCGAACTCTCGGCCGATGACGACCAGTTCGTCATGATCTACCTCCCGGCCGACGATGCAACCGCCGTGGCCTTGGACCGACTAGTCGGTCGCCGTCCCGGCGGACTGCGCGCCGTCGCCGGTTGAATTCGGGACCAGGGATTTGGTGAGAATCGGGGTAACTCCCCGGGGACGGCCGGGACCGGTTCGGCTCTCAACCGCCGGCACGCGTCGACGACGGGAGACGGCACTCGGCCGGGCGCTGAAGTTTCGGGGAGGCGGGGGAGCACTTTGCCGCGCGCTGAAGTCCCGGAGAGGCGGGGTAATCTTGAACACCGTGCATCCTGACGTCTCTGCTGACCTGGCTGAACTCGACACGACTCTGAAGACTGTCGAGTCCGTGCTCGACATCGACGAGCTGGCTCGTCGTATCGACGAGCTCGAGCACCAGGCCGCGGACCCAGAGCTGTGGAACGACCAGGAACACGCTCAGAAAGTGACCAGCGAGCTCTCGCACGCGCAAGCGGAGCTGCGCCGCGTGCGGGATCTCCGGCAGCGTCTCGAGGACCTGCCGGTGCTGTACGAATTGGCCGAGGATGAAGAAGGCGACGCGCGCACGCAAGCCCTCGCCGACGCCGATGCCGAGCGTTCTTCGCTGCACGCCGACATCGAAGCCGTCGAGGTCCGCACCCTGCTCGCGGGCGAGTACGACAAGCGTGAAGCGCTCGTCAACATCCGCTCCGGCGCGGGCGGCGTGGACGCCGCCGACTGGGCTCAGATGCTCATGCGCATGTACGTGCGCTGGGCCGAACGCCACAAGTACCCGGTCGAGATCTACGACACCTCCTACGCCGAAGAGGCGGGCATCAAATCCGCCACCTTCGCCGTCAAGGTGCCGTACGCCTACGGCACCCTCTCGGTCGAGATGGGCACGCACCGGCTGGTGCGCATCAGCCCGTTCGACAACCAGGGCCGCCGCCAGACCTCCTTCGCCGAGGTCGAGGTGCTGCCCGTGGTCGAGACCACCGACCACATCGACATCAACGAGAACGAAGTCCGCGTCGACGTGTACCGCTCGTCGGGCCCGGGCGGTCAGTCCGTCAACACCACCGACTCGGCGGTCCGCCTGACCCACATTCCGACCGGCATCGTCGTCACCTGTCAGAACGAGAAATCGCAGCTGCAGAACAAGATTTCGGCCATGCGGGTGCTGCAGGCCAAGCTACTCGAGCGCAAGCGGCAGGAGGAGCGCGCCCAGATGGACGCGCTCAAGACCAACGAGGGCGCGAGCTGGGGCAACCAGATGCGTTCGTACGTCTTGCATCCCTACCAGATGGTCAAGGATCTGCGTACCGCCTACGAGGTCAACAACCCCACCGCCGTGCTCGACGGCGATCTCGATGCTTTCATCGAGAGCGGCATCCGCTGGCGTATGCGGGAGCAGCAGACAACCCAGGGGTAACGCTTTATGAGTTCGATTCTCGCCGCCGGCACCGGAGCCGATCTAGGTAATTGGGTCCGGTCCAGCGGACTCGAGATCGTCCTGTTGATCGTCGGCGCGATGCTGTTCAGCCGCGCGGCAACCTTTGTGCGCGACCGGATCACGCGCAAGATCGACGCCACCTTCCGCTCCAGCGATTCGCTGGTGCGGTCGGAGGCGGCCAAGCATCGGCACGCGCTGGCCCAGGTCGTCACCTGGGTGGTGCTGTCCATCGTGTACTTCCTGGTCGGTCTGGAAGTCTTGCAGCGCTTGGGATTCCAGCTGACCGGTCTGGTCGCGCCCGCCGCGGTGCTCGGTGCCGCGCTCGGTTTCGGCGCCCAGCGCATCGTGCAGGATCTGCTCGCCGGATTCTTCCTGATCACCGAAAGGCAGTACGGCTACGGCGATGTGGTGCGCATCGCCGTCACTGGATCGGCTCAGGACGCGGAGGGTACGGTCGAGGACGTCACGTTGCGCATCACGACCTTGCGCAGCGCCGACGGCGAAGTGATCACCGTACCGAACGGCCAGATCGTGAAAGTGACCAATCTGTCGAAGGATTGGGCGCGTGCGGCAATCGACGTGCCCGTCCCCGCGACCGCCGATATCAACAAGGTCAACGAAGTCCTGCACGACGTGGGCGCCAAAGCCTTCGCCGATCGCAAGTTGAAGACGCTGCTGCTCGACGAACCCACCGTGATGGGTGTCGAAGATCTCACCGTCAACCAGATGAACATCAAGATGGTGGCCCGGACACTGCCGGGCAAACAGTTCGAAGTCGGGCGGGAGCTGCGCGTGCGAGTCGCCGCTGCACTACGCCGGGAGGGTCTCAGTGAAAACACGTAAGTCCACGGCGATCCTGCTCACCGTGTGGATCGCCACGTTCGTGCTGTACCTGTTCGTCAAGCCCGATACACAGAGCACCACCGACTACACCCCGATCGTCAACACCATGCTCAGCAACCATCTGCCTGGCACAGCTGAGCCATCCGCCCGCTAACGGCGTGTCTGCGCGGCGCGGCCGGGTAACGGTCAGGTCTCGGTACACTCGGACCTCGTGATTAGCCTGCGGAGTGTCAGTAAGGCGTACCCGACCTCGACGCGGCCCGCGCTGGACAATGTCTCCGTCGACATCGGAAAAGGCGAGTTCGTTTTCGTGATCGGACCGTCCGGCTCCGGCAAGTCGACCTTCATGCGTCTGCTGCTCAAAGACGAGAAGCCGACCACCGGAGAAGTCTGGGTGGCCGATTTTCGAGTCGACAAGCTACCGGGCCGCAAAGTCCCGAAACTGCGTCAGCGCATCGGCTGCGTGTTCCAGGACTTCCGGCTGCTGCAGCAGAAGTCGGTGGAACAGAATGTGGCGTTCGCGCTGGAAGTGATCGGTAAGTCGCGGACCTTCATCAATCGCGCCGTGCCCGAGGCGCTCGACATGGTCGGGCTCTCGGGCAAGGCCGACCGGCTGCCCAGCGAGTTGTCGGGCGGTGAGCAGCAACGCGTCGCGTTGGCCCGGGCCTTCGTGAACCGGCCGCTGGTGCTGCTGGCCGACGAACCGACCGGCAACCTCGATCCGGAGACCAGTCAGGACATCATGACGCTGCTGGAACGCATCAATCGGACCGGCACCACGGTGGTGATGGCCACCCACGACAACACCATCGTCGACGCCATGCGCCGGCGCGTGGTGGAACTCGATCGCGGCCGCCTGGTCCGCGACGAGGAGATGGGCGTGTACGGGGTGGGCCGGTAATGCGCGTCGGATTCCTGTTCAGCGAGGTCTTCACCGGCCTGCGCCGCAATATCACCATGACCATCGCCATGATCCTGACCACGGCGGTCTCGCTGACCATGCTGGGCGGCGGGCTGCTGGCGGTGCGCATGGCGGACAAGATCGAGGACTACTACGTACAGCGGGTGGAGATCCGGCTGTACCTGGACGACGAGGTCTCGCGCACCGATCCGGACTGCACCGCCGATACCTGCAAGACGCTCATGGCCGACCTGAAGAAGCATTCGGATGTGGCGAGCGTGCAGTTCGTGAACTCGGCGGACGCGGTGAAGGAGGTCAAGGAGACCACCTTCAAGGATCAGCCGGGGCTCGCGGACGAAGTGAGCAAGGACGGGCTGCCGGCCTCGTTCCGGGTGAAGCTCGACGATGTCACCAAGTACCGGTCCATCTACGACGACTTCGCCAAGCGGCCGGGCGTCATGACGGTGCTCAACGATATGGACATCGTGGACCGGCTGGTGAGTTTCTTTGTCGGACTGCGGAATGCGGCGTTCGGGCTGGCGGCTCTGCAGGCCATCGCGGCATTGTTGTTGATCGCCAATATGGTTCACGTGGCCGCCATGGCGCGCAAGACCGAGGTCTCGATCATGCGATTGGTCGGCGCGACCCGCTGGTACACGCAGCTGCCGTTCCTGCTGGAGGCGGTGCTGGCCGCGCTGGCCGGTGCGGTGCTGGCGGTGGGCGGGTTGTTCGTGGCGCAGCCGCTGGTGATCAACCGGGCGCTGGGCAGCCTGTTCAACGATCAGGTGCTGCCGCGCATCACCGGGGACGACATCGCGACCGTGGCGTTGATCGTGACTCCGGTGGGTATCGGGTTCGCGGCGTTGACGGCCTATCTGGCGTTGCGCTTCTACGTGCGAGAGTGAGTCGGCGTGTCGGTGCGCGAAGTTGGCAACGGCTGGATCGGTGTCTGCCGGTGTCCGTAGGATTGCCGGCGTGAGCGCACCGGAGGTCGAGGCCGTCAACCGCAACGCGACCCTGGGGTCCGCCGAAAGTGATGCGGCGCACCAGGTTCTGCGTAAGACGTTCGGCTATGACAGTTTTCGCGGGCCGCAGCGGGAGATCGTCGAACAGGTGATCTCCGGCGGCGACGCGCTGGTGCTGATGCCGACCGGTGGCGGTAAGTCGCTCTGCTATCAGATCCCGGCTTTGGTGCGCGACGGCGTGGGCGTCGTCGTGTCACCTTTGATCGCGTTGATGCAGGACCAGGTCGATGCGCTGAACGCGGTCGGGGTGCGGGCCGGATTCCTCAACTCCACCCAGTTCCCCGACGAACGGCGCACGGTGGAGGCGCAATTCGTGGCGGGGGAGCTGGACCTGCTCTACCTCGCGCCCGAGCGACTGCGACTGGAGTCCACGGCGGCGCTGCTGGACAAGGGCAAGATCTCGCTGTTCGCCATCGACGAGGCGCACTGTGTATCGCAGTGGGGCCACGACTTCCGGCCGGACTATCTGGCGCTGTCCATGCTGCATCAGCGCTGGCCGGACGTGCCGCGCATCGCGCTCACCGCGACCGCCACGGCGGCCACCCGCAAGGAGATCGCGGAACGGCTCGACCTGGTGTCGGCCAAGCATTTCGTGGCCAGCTTCGATCGGCCGAACATCCAGTACCGGATCGAGGGAAAGAACCGGCCCGAACAGCAACTGCTGTCGTTCATCCAGAACGAGCACGCGGGGGAGGCGGGCATCGTCTACTGCCTCTCGCGCAATTCGGTCGAGAAGACCGCGGCGTTCCTGTCCGCCAATGGCGTGGCGGCCGTGCCGTATCACGCCGGGCTCGACAATCGGGTGCGCGCGACGAACCAGGCGCGGTTCCTGCGGGAGGACGGACTGGTGGTGGTCGCCACCATCGCCTTCGGCATGGGCATCGACAAACCGGATGTGCGCTTCGTCGCACATCTGGATCTGCCCAAGTCCGTCGAGGGCTACTACCAGGAGACCGGTCGCGCGGGCCGTGACGGTCAGCCCTCCACCGCCTGGATGGTCTACGGCCTCAGCGACGTTGTGCAGCAACGCAAGATGATCGACATGTCCGAGGGCGACGCCATGCACCGGCGGCAGCTGCAGCTGCACCTGGACGCCATGCTCGCGCTCTGCGAAACCGTGGAATGCCGGCGCACCCAGCTGCTGGCCTACTTCGGTCAGGAGGGCAAGGCGTGCGGGAACTGTGATACCTGTCTCAATGCTCCCGAGGCCTGGGACGGCACCGTGCCCGCGCAGAAGGTGCTCTCCACCATCCTGCGGTTGAAGCGCGAACGCGGGCAGAGCTTCGGCGCGGGGCACATCGTCGACATTCTCATCGGCAAGCGAAACCCCAAGGTGGAGCAGCACGCCCATCACGAGCTCAAGGTCTTCGGCATCGGCACCGAACTGCGCGATATCGAATGGCGGGGCGTGGTGCGGCAGTTGCTCGCCCAGGGGCTGCTGGCCGTGCACGGCGATTACGGTGTGCTGACGCTCACCGAATCCAGCAACGAGGTGCTGTTCGACGGCCGGCAGGTCAAGCTCCGCCGCGAACCCGAACGCGCCAAGACCACCCGGACCGCCAAGTCCGCCAAGGCTTCCCGGCCCGCCGCCGACCTCGCGCCCGGCGACTCCGACCTGTTCGAGAAGCTGCGCGCCTGGCGTGCGGCCACCGCCAAGGAACAGGGCGTTCCCGCCTACGTCGTCTTCCACGACGCCACCCTGCGCGAAATCGCCGCCCGCAAACCGGGCTCGCTCGCCGACCTCGGCACCATCTCCGGCATCGGCGAGAACAAGCGCGCCAAGTACGGCGAGGGTGTGCTCGAGGTCATCGCCGAAGCGGGCGGCGGTGCGGGTTCCGCTGGCGCCCCGCCCGCTGCCCCGGCTCCGGCCGCGGTGAAAACCGCAGCGCCCCGGCAGTCTTCGCGTTTCGGAGACGCCGCGCCCGCCCCGCGCCCCGCCGCCGCATCCGCCACTTCACGCCCGGCCGCCGCACCCGCTGCCGCGCGACCCACCCCGACCGCCGCGCCCAGCTTCTCCGCCGATGACATCCCGTGGCCGGATGAAGTGCCGCCCGACTTCGACGAGCTGCCGCCGGACTATGCGTAAGACGAGCTGCCGCCCGGCTACGGGCAAGTCGAGCTGCCGCCGGACTGTGCGCAACCGGACGCGGACTCGCGTAAGTGGACTGCCGGGTGGTGCGTGAGCGGCTGCGCGGCTGTGCGCAATCGACCTCGGGATGGCCGTTAGCCAGCGGATTTGGTGGCTGGGCGCTCGCGCGATAAGCTTTCGGAGCTGCCGCGGTCCACGGATCGCAGTAAAGCTCCTGGTCCCGTCGTCTAGCGGCCTAGGACGCCGCCCTCTCAAGGCGGTAGCGCGGGTTCAAATCCCGTCGGGACTACCAAGAAAGGCCCCCAACTTCGGTTGGGGGCCTTTCTCGTTCTCCCGCAACACTTCTCGCGAGTGGAGACCGAACTCACCACCGGGGAATTTGCCCGGCTTGCCGGGCGTTTACAATGGTGGAAGTGGTTCCTCGATGGAACCCCGGACGATGGAGCCGTACCCGGTCAGCGACAAGACGGCCTCTCAGGAGGCTCGTCATGTACTGGATCGTCCTGCTCGCCTCGGGCGTCTTCGAAGCCGTATGGGCCACCGCCCTCGGCAAGTCCGAAGGTTTCACCCGCCTCGCCCCCTCGCTCGTGTTCGGTATCGCCCTGCTCGCCAGCATGGCCGGCCTCGCCTACGCCATGCGCGGCCTGCCGGTCGGCACCGCCTACGCGGTCTGGGTCGGCACCGGCGCGGTCCTCACCGTCGCCTACGCCATGGCCACCGGGACCGAGCCGGTCTCCGCGCTCAAGATATTGCTGCTCGGCGGCATCGTGGCCTGCGTGATCGGTCTCAAAATCATCGCCTGACCCGGCCTCGGAATAAATGGCTGGCCCTGACCGATAATGTTGACCGTTATGAAGGAGAAGGGGCGCAAGGCCATCGCGACCAACCGCAAGGCGCGGCATCTGTACTCGATCCTGGACACCTACGAGGCGGGAGTCGCGCTGGTCGGGACCGAGGTCAAGAGCCTGCGTGAAGGCAAGGCATCGCTCGTCGACGCCTTCGCCACCATCGACGACGGTGAAGTCTGGCTGCGTGGCCTGCACATTCCCGAGTACGGCAACGGCAGCTGGACCAATCACACGCCGCGCCGCAGCCGCAAACTGCTGCTGCACCGGCGCGAGATCGACAAGCTGGTCGGCAAGACCAAGGAGTCCAGCCTCACCCTGGTCCCGCTGTCCATGTACTTCTCCGACGGCAAGGTCAAGGTCGAACTCGCCCTCGCCAAGGGCAAGCAGGAGCACGACAAGCGCCAGGACCTGGCTCGTCGCACCACCGAACGCGAGATCACCCGCGAGCTCGGCCGCCGCATCAAAGGCATGCGCGGTTAATGGGATGATCCGCTGTTTGCTCGGTGTTACTATGGGTGGCCCGGTGAGAGCCGGGTAGTTCATCTGAATCAGGTGAAACAGCTCGGGGCTGAACGGTTTCGACTGCGTACGTTGATTCAGGGGAAGCGTGTCGGTGCAGGCAGGAGACCACCGTATAAGCGTCGCTGTAACCCTATAAGCGCCGATTCCAATCAGCGCGACTACGCTCTCGCTGCCTAAGCAACGAAGCGTGTCTGTCAGCCCGGGTTCGCCCTCGACCCGGTCCCTGGCATCAGCTAGAGGGCTTTACTGTCCGTCGCGGCCGCGGCGGCGGACAGGACATCTAACAGCGGCTGGGATCGTCATCTCGGCTTGTTCGCGTGACCGAGAGATCCGAGCAGAGGCATAGCGAACTGCACACGGAGAAGCCCTGAAAATGCGGCGGAGGACCCGGGTTCGATTCCCGGCAGCTCCACTGAGAAGGCCCGGTCCACCAGGACCGGGCCTTCGTCGTTCGCGCTAGCGCTTACCCGCCGGCCCGGCGACGGAAGGTGCGCTTGCCACCCGCCTGAGTGTGCGCGCCGCGGACCTTCCCGCCATTGTGATACGAACCGCCTGCCGACGCGTGGCCGTTCTTCCGCTCGAGTGCTTCCCGGAACTTCCGTCTGGTCGCCTCCTCCGGCGACTCCGTACCTTCGCCCGCGAGATTCTCAGCGGGGACTTCATTTTCATCGGCCATCGGTCCACCCTATCGGTCCTAGGATCGAAAGATGGTCCTCACCGACCGGGTTGCGCGGGGAGTGGTGATCGCAATCCTGACCGTGGAAAGGTCGCGCCGCACAGCATCTCGGAGGCCTACGCTCGGTTCGCCGACAGGGCGTGAGCGGCGGAGCGCCGGGGTTGGAATTGGGTGCGGCGTTCGATTTGGGCATCGCCGTCGAGTCCGGACGCCTACCGTTGGAGCATGACGGGTGGGGAGCGGATCGTCGAAATCTTCACGGATGGGGCATGTTCGGGGAATCCGGGGCCCGGCGGCTGGGGCGCGGTGCTGCGGTATGGCGAGGCCGAAAAGGAGATCTTCGGCAGCGAACCCGGCACTACGAACAATCGGATGGAACTGACGGCGGTGATTCGAGCGCTGGAGGCGTTGAAACGGCCGGCTTCGGTACGTATCTGGTCCGACAGTCAGTACGTGGTGATGGGGGCGCGAGACTCGCTGCCGACTTGGCGCGGCAATGGATGGCTGACCAAAGGCAAGAAGCCGGTCAAGAACATCGATCTGTGGGAGAAGCTGGACGAGCTGGCGCAACCGCACACCATCGAATGGGTGTGGGTTCGCGGCCACGACGGTCATGTCGACAATGAACGAGCCGATCGACTGGCGGTCCGAGGCGCACAGGAGGCCGCGCAGCTGCCGGCTACGGCTCCGGTGTCGCCGAGGACCGAACTTCCGTACCACCCTTCGGATCTCTTCGGTGTTCGCGAGGAGCCGTCACGCGAAACCGGCGACGGCGGCAGCGATGCTCCCAGCGCTGTTGCGCAACCCAGGACGTACTCGGAGGATGCCGAGCTGTGCCGACACGAGCTGTCCTACGGCCAGTGCGATTACTGCAAGGCTCTTCCGCCGGGCGTGCTGCCTCGCGGTTATCGGACCCGGGGTGGACGTGCGTACCACAACGATCAGCGGTGCAAATGGCTGCTCGAGGGACAGCGGCAGTCCTACCGGCAGGGGAAGAACGTGCACGAGATCGTCCAGATCAGTTGGCACGCAGTCGATCCCGTGGAGTTGCAGCCCTGCGAGTGGTGTTGTGATCCGGGCTCAGTGGCAGGGCGGTAGCCGGAAGCCGTACTCGGACAGGATGGTCCGCAGCAGGTCCGGGCGGTTGGTGATGAGGCCGTCGACGCCCAGATCGATGAGGGCGGTCATGGTGGGGTGATCATCGACCGTCCAGGGCACTACGCGCATTCCGTGCCGGTGGGCGGCATCGACGAGTTCCTTTGTGGTGAACGGCTGATACCCCGGGTCCGCTATGGAGCCGTCCTGTGGATCGCCATGCACCGGGGATACTGCGTCGGCGCCGAAAGATGCTGCGGCGGATACGTATTTCTCCTGTAGCGAGCCTGGGAAATCGTCTATGTCTATGCCGCCCAGCCAGGGGGAGGCGCCTGGTTCGTTTGCCTTGAGAAACTGCTGTCCGCTGGTGAGGGCGACCAGCGGGAGTTCCGGTGCGACGCGGCGCATCAGCATGAGTGCGGCCCAGTCGAAACTTTGAATGGTGACCTGACGGGTCATTCCCGCTTTCCGGACTTCGTCGGCAACGACATTCACGAACTGCTCGCGAGACGCGGTCTGTTCGGGGGCGGCGGCTTCCACTTTGGTCTCGACATTGAGCATCACATCGTCGGCGCGGCGTGCGCGCACCAGGTCGAAAACCTCTGACAGCAGCGGCATTCGGGATCCCGGGGCGGTGCGCTGAGCAGGGAAGGCTGCCAGGGACTTCGAGCCACAGTCGATGGTGCGGACCTGGGCGAGGGTCAGGTTGCGGATGTATTTGGTGCCCGGAAGGTAGGGGAAGTCGGGATCGTTGGGCGTCGCGGGGGCGGTGTCGATGCACTTGTCGGGACTGGGATCTCGGTCGTGGGTGACTACCGCGTACCCGTCCGAGGTGAGCTGGACGTCCAGTTCGAGGGTGGTGACGCCGAGTTCGAGGGCATTCGTGAAGGCCGGGAGGGTGTTCTCGACCATCAGCGCGGCGCCGCCCCGGTGTGCTTGCAGGTCGAAATCGCGACCGGGGCCGTCGGCGGTGGCGGGTGCGGCCGTGAGTAGCGCGGCGGCGAGCAATGCCGCCGCCGCGGTTGCTCCGGTGCCCATGCCTTCGATGGTGCGGGCGTGGGCCTACCTGCGGGTGGCCGGTGGGTGAAAAGTTCGGGCTCAGCGGGCGCGCTGCACGCGCTGCTCGTCCCAGACCGGCGTATCGCTTTCGTAGACGGCGCCGTCGGAGCCGAAGACGAGGAAGCGGTCGAAGCCGCGGGCGAACCAGCGGTCGTGGGTGACGGTGACGACCGTGCCGGCGAAGCCCGCGATGCCGTGTTCGAGGGCTTCGGCGGAGTGCAGGTCCAGGTTGTCGGTGGGCTCGTCCAGGAGCAGCATTGTCGCGCCGGACAATTCGAGCAGCAGGATCTGCATGCGCGCCTGCTGGCCGCCGGACAGGTCGTCGTAGCGTTGTTCGGCGGCGCGGGCGAGCTCGTAGCGGTCCAGGACCCGGGTGGCGGCTTCGCGGCCCATACCGTCGCGGTG
The DNA here is from genome assembly GCF_021183565.1 of Nocardia yamanashiensis. Classification (NCBI taxonomy): domain Bacteria; kingdom Bacillati; phylum Actinomycetota; class Actinomycetes; order Mycobacteriales; family Nocardiaceae; genus Nocardia; species Nocardia yamanashiensis. Next base: position 4,114,864 of record NZ_CP089226.1, on the reverse strand, counting down.
CTCGTCGCCCATGTGCATGATCTCGAGCAGGGTGCGGCCGGAAAGGTCGGGGCGGGAATGGGTTTGGGCGAAATAGCCGGGGCGGACCCGGGCGCCCAGTGCCGCGGTGCCGGTGTGCGGGACGGGAGCCAGGTTCAGGCTCTGGATCGGCAGGTGTTCGGTGCCCGGATCGGTTCCGCCGGCCGCGAGCAGCCGCAGGAAGTGGGATTTGCCGGAGCCGTTGGAGCCGAGCACCGCGACGCGATCGCCGTACCAGATCTCGGTGTCGAAGGGTTTCATCAGGCCCGTGAGACCGAGCTGGGTGCAGACCAGTGCGCGTTTGCCGGTGCGGCCGCCGTGCAGGCGCACGGTGACGTTCTGCCGCAACGGGATCGCCTCGGGCGGGCCCGCTTCCTCGAACTTGGCCAGGCGGGTCTGGGCGGCGTGGTACCGGGCGGCGACGCCATCGTTGAACTTGGCTTTCTCGCGCAAGCGCAGCACCAGGGCGCGGAGTTTGGCGCGATCCTCGTCCCAGCGCCGGCGCAGTTCGTCCAGGCGCGCGTTGCGATCTTCCCGCGCCTGTTGATAGCTCGCCAGCCCGCCGCCGTGCACCCACGCGGTCGCGCCGTTGACGCCCGGTTCCAGGGTCACGATCCGGGTCGCCGCGTTCGCGATCAACTCCCGGTCGTGGCTCACGAACAGCACCGACTTGCTCGACTCCGCGATGGTCCGCTCCAGCCACTGCTTGCCCGGAACATCCAGATAGTTGTCCGGCTCGTCCAGCAACAGCACCTCGTCGGGCCCCGCGAACAGCGCCTCCAGCACGATCCGCTTCTGCTCGCCCCCGCTCAGCGCACTCGCCGCCCGCCACTTGGCCCGATCGAACGGCACCCCCAGCGCCGCCATGGTCACCTTGTCCCAGAACGCCTCGAACTCGTACCCGCCGACATCCGCCCAATCCGACAGCGCATGCGCGTACTTCAACTGCGCCGGCTCCGAATCATCCTCGATCAACGCGTTCTCGGCGTCATCCAACGCCCGCGCCGCCCCCTTGATATTCGCCGGCGACACCTCCAACAACAGATCCCGCACCGTCGACTCATCCCGCACCTGCCCGATGAACTGCCGCATCACCCCCAGCGACCCCGACCGTGTGACCGCCCCCTCATCCGCGACCGCATCCCCCGCAATGATCTTCAAAAGCGTCGTCTTCCCGGTCCCATTGGGCCCGATCAACGCCGCCTTGACCCCCGCCCCGATCCGAAACCCCACCCCACCCAGCAGCTGCCGCCCATCGGGCAGGAAGTACTCGACCTCACTGACGTCAATGTGACCCACCCACCCAGCCAACCCGCTTCCCGCGGGCAACACAAATCAATATGCCTGCGTGGCGGCGGTGATCGTGCTGCCAGCAAGGCGCATATATGCCACAATACTCATATGTCACTGAAGCGCACCATGGTCTACGCCGACGCCGATGATCTAGCGGTAATCAAGGATGCGGCCGCGCGGAGCAATGTCAGTGAGGCCGAGATCATCCGCAATGCCATCCATTTGGCGGCGATGCGGGTGCGCCGTCGATCGGAGCCGTTGCGGCTGAGGCGATTTGCCAGCGGTGATCCGACGCTCGCCGAGCGGGTCGATGACTACCTGGCCGACGACTTCGGCGGCGATTCGGAGCGACCATGATGCCTGGCGTCGAGGGGGTCGGGATCGTTGTCGCCGACACCTCGGGATTGATCGCTGCGTTCGATACTTCCTCGCCGGAAAGCGACGGAGCCTTCCGCGTGCTCGAGGAGGCGGGGCTGGTGGTGCTCTCGCCGCTCGCGCTGGCCGAGATCGATCACGTGGCGCGGCGGGTGCTCGGCCGGCGCATTGCGATCGAGATGATCGAGGACCTCGCAATGCAGGCGCGCACACCGCATTTCGAGATCGCCTCGATCACGTCGGACATACTGGACCAGGCGAATGCCGTTCGTCGCCTGTATCCGGACCTGCATCTGGATCTTGCGGACGCAGTCCTCGTCGCTCTCGCTGCCGAATACGAAACCGACGCCGTGCTCACCCTCGATCGCCGGGATTTCCGGGCGCTCACGCCACTGACCGAACACAAGGCGTTTCGCGTGCTGCCCGACGACTTGCTCTGAGCCGCCGGGGCTTACGGGCAGTGTCGGGGCCCTACCGGCGACGGGACCCGGTGCGCTGTGGGTTCAGGCGTTCGGGTCGCCGTAGGCGGCGGCTATGTCTTTGGAGGTGGACCAGCGGCTGTAGGTGGGGGATTGGGGCCAGCCGGTGGGGGAGTCTTGCCATTCTTCCTGGCGGCCGTAGGGGAGGAGGTCGATGAGGGGGAAGGAGTGGCTGAGTTGTTCGGTGCCGCGGCCGTTGGTGTGCCAGGTGCGGTAGACGGTGTCGTTGTGGCGGAGGAAGACGTTGACGGCGAAGCCGGCGTCGGGTGGGGCGCCTACGTCGGCGCCGAAGGGGCTGTTGGCGGTGGAGTACCAGGTCATCTTGTTGCCTACGCGGCGTTTGTAGGCGAGGGCTTCGTCGATGGGGCCCTGGGTGACTATGACGAAGCGGGCGTCGTAGTTGTCGAGGAATTCGAGGCGGGTGTACTGGGAGGTGAAACCGGTGCAGCCGCCGCATTGCCATTGCTCGCCGGGGAACCACATGTGGTTGTAGACGATGAGCTGGGATTTGCCTTCGAAGATATCGGCCAGGCGGATGGGGCCGTCTTCGCCTTCCAGGGTGTAGTCGGGCAGTTCGACCATGGGGAGGCGGCGACGCTGGGCGGCGATGGCGTCGAGTTCGCGGGTGGCGGCTTTCTCGCGGATACGGAGCTGGTCGAGTTCGTGCTGCCAGGTGGCGGCGTCCACGACGGGCGGGAGTGCTGGGGTGCTCATGAGGTCCTCCTGTCGGCGTCCACAGAGTGGGGGCTGTAGGGGTAGACGGCGGCCGCGGAGCGAATTCATCGGTGCTCGTGTGGGTTCGCGGCGGACGGGCACATAGCATCGGCGGATGTCGTACGAGGAGACGCAGCGGGTGAATCGCGAGATCATCGCGGAGTTCCGTGGCAATGGCGGGAAGCTCGGCGGGCCGTTCGCGAATATCGATGTGTTGCTGCTGACCACCGGAGCGCGGACGGTGCCGCTCGGGTATGCGCGCGACGGTGAGCGTTTGATCGTGTTCGCCGGTGACGACGGCCGCGAGCGGGGACCGAACTGGTACCACGACCTGATGGCCGACCCGCGGGCCGAAGTGGAGGTCGGGAGCGATTCGTGGTCGGTGCGCGCGACGGAGGCCACCGGCGAGGAGCGAAACCGGATCTGGGACGGTCAGATCCAGCGGTGGGGGTTCCTGAAGGATCTGCAGGCCAAGGTGTCCTGGGATTTTCCGGTGCTGATTCTCACCGCGGTGTAGGACTGGTTCAGCCGGTGACGGGTGCGGCGAGATAGCCCTCGGCCGCGCCCGCAGCGGCGCCGACCGCCGCGCCTATCGCGGCGAAAGGTGCTGCGACCATGGCGTATCCGAGTGCGGCGCCGGCCGCCGGGACGACCACCAGACCGACCGGGGCGAACGGTATCCCGGCCACCACACCGGACACCGCGCCCACGAGCGCACCGGTGACCGCGATGGGAGCGGCCGCCGCAGCGCCGATGGCGGCCCCGACGGTCGCGTCGGTCAGGATGGCGGCGGCGATGAGATCGGCCCGTTCGGGCGACAGCCCGGTGGCCTCGAGCGTGTGCGCCAGCACGGATCGCGCATCGGTGGCCGCGGCATTGAGCTGCTGGGCCTGCTCCGACGTGATCCAATCCGGCCGGGCGGTTTGCAGATTGCCGATGCGGATCACGTTCTCCGTGGCGGCGGTGGGGGATTCGGGTGTCACGCCTTCGGAATCCGCCGGCAGCGCGGACTCGGCGGTAATGCTTTCCGCCACGGCCGGAGTGGCCGCGAGCAGGGAGAACGACAGGGCACCGCCGAGCAGCAGGGCCGCGGTGCGTTGACGGGGTGAGCGGGCGGGCGGATGTATGCCCATAGGGAACCTCATTCCGGTACATCGATGCCTACGCCCCGACATTCGAAGCCGCCGCCCCTCCGGATATCCCCTATTTTCGGGGGCTTCCGCAATCGCCTTCCACCCCATATCGCGCCGGAACGTGGGTATCACCCGAATATGTTCGCCATCGTCGCCGCGGTTTTGTTCGCACTCGCCCTCCTCCTCGAACTCGTCGACCGCACCACCACCGCCGTCGAGCCGCTCGTCATCGCCGGATTGCTCGGCCTGGCCCTGCATCTGGCCGGTTTCAGCTCCCGTATCCCCAAAGGGGGCCAATGGCGGTCGCGCGCCAAGTGGGGACGCCGCTACTGACGAAGTGGGATGATGGCGGGGGAACGTACGTGCGGGGGGAATCATGTCGGCGCAGCACAATTCGATGCCGAGGCCCGGCCGCGGCCTCCTCGTCCCGCTCGTGGCCGCATTGGCCGGTGCCATCCTCGGCGCGGCAGTTGTCGGCGCCGGTCGCCGCGAGAACGATCCGGATTCTCCCGCGGGCAATGACTTCTGGTCGTTCAAGTGGCCTTGGTCGTGGTCCTGGAAGTGGTCCTGGGAGTGGAACATCGTGATCGGCGCGGGCCGCTGCGAGCACGCCGAAACCTGACCCTGCCACCCGCCGTCAGGGCCGCTGACGGTGCGTTGCTTCGGGCGGTGGACCGTGCCAGCCTGGTTGCAGAGCGGAACCGAGGAGGATGTTGTGAGGCACGACGCCGGAGTGGAGGGGGTGGCGGCGCTGGCGGTCAGCGTCGAGTTCGCGGCGGGCGGGCGCGGGGAAGTCGGGGTGCGATGGGCGGCGGCCACGGCTTCGGGCGTGCGGAAGAAGTTCGAATGCGCGCGAATCTTCCTGGTGCCGTTGGGAGATGAAGCGGAGCGGGTGTATCTCGGGATCATCGACGGCCGTTCGTCGGCGTCGATGGTGGTACCCGATGGACTCCGTGCGGGGGAGTACGCCGTCGAGGTCGACGCCTACGAGAGCGCCAGCTGGGGAGACGGTCGCTTGGACGCGCGAGGACGCAGTGAGTTCATCACGATCGGGGCGTAAGCAGGCCGGATGGGCGGTGCTCGCGGTCGTTACGGTGGCGGTCGCGGGTGTGCTCGCGGTGCTGTGGGGTCGGGACGGGACATCCGAAGGCGCCGGCGGTTCCAGCGTCGCGCGGCCGCAGGACACGACGCCGATGGCGGGAACCTGGGCGGTGCCGAAAGCCTTTCTGGGGGAATGGAAAGGCGTGGCCGGGAACTCGGCGGACAGGTACGAGATCGTGCTGGTCGTCAAGTCGGGGAAGAACGGTGAGGAAGTCGCGAGCACGACATTCGGGACGGAAAGCGCCGGGCTGCGCTGCGAGCGGATCGAACGGCTCGTGGTGGCCGAGGAGCACGAATTGACCTTCGCGGCAAGGAATGTCGGCGGAGCCCGATGCGGAGCGGATGGGGGTACCTCGACCGTTGTCCTGACGGCGGACGGCGCGATGGAGTATCGAGCGCAGGTGAATGGGGAGATAACCGGGACCTTGCGCAAGGCGTGATGGGACAGGTCGGACCCACCGAGGTGTAGGGAGTTGGTCGTCTCACTCGGGAGAGTGATTCGGGGACAGTACTTCTCGGTGATGCGACGTTGAGCTTTGCGGAGTGAGCATCGGGTCGGAGTGATGCCGATTCGAAGGGTGCTTTCCGATGCAGCGTTTCGCGGTGGGGGTCATCGCCGTACTGGCTTCTGCGGGGCTGTGGTGGGTGGGGTGGGGCTTGCATCCGGTGCCGGGTGTCGCTGTGCTGGCGGCATTGCCGGTGTTGCTGCTCGCGCCCAGGACCGATGCGTGCTGGGCGTTCGTCGCGGCATTCTCGGCGCTGCTGATCGGGGAATTGCGATGGTGGCCGTATTTCGTCGACACGCTGGAGCAGCCGCAGGCGGTGACCGTGCTGCTGCTGGCCGGTTCGGCGGCGGTGTTCGGTGCGGCCGTGCTCGTGGGGCGGGCATTGCTAGTGCGCGGGCGGACCGGGCTTGCGGCAGTGGCGGTTCCGGCGGTGTGGGTGAGCTTCGAATACCTGCTGGCGATGATGGGCCCGTTCGGGGCGTGGTGGAGTGTGGCCTACACCCAGGCCGGCGTGCTGCCGGTGGTGCGGATGGCCGCGCTGACCGGGGTATGGGGGATCAGCTTCGCGGTGCTGCTGGGATCCTCGGTGATCGCCGCGCTCGCAGCGCCGGGAGTGACTGCGAGAACGCGCGCCGCGGAGCGACTCTGCTGCTGGTGCCGGCACTCGACTTCACCGACGACGCGTGGCTGCACAGCCGGATGGCGGTCGTGCGCGGCATCGAATCCGGGGTCGCGGTGGCGCGAGCGCCGCAACTCGGGGAACTGGTGCTGAGCGATGCCGGCGGCGAGATCCTCGCTTCTGCGCGTACGGACATCACGGTCACGCGGTCGGTGGTGGCGACGGTGCCGCTGTCCGGCGAGCGCACCCCGTACGCCCGGTTCGGTGACTGGTTCGCCTGGTTGTCGCTGGCATTGAGCGCTGTCGCCCTGCTGTTCGCGACGCGACGACGACCGGCGGACAGCGGGGTTCGCGAATCCACCGAAGGCGATCGACAATACATACGGCCGACCGTATAGTTCGAAGAGTCGGCGATTGCCGGCGGTTCGAAGGGAGACGAACATGGACGCGCGCATCAAGGACGTCGGGGAACTCGAGACTCGGCTGCTCTACGACGTGGCGATCGATTTGGAAGAACCGCTGAAATTCGGCGCCGGACCGATCGGGAAACGGGTCCTGTACCGCGCGGCGGGCGGCACGTTCGAAGGCCCCAAGCTGCGCGGGGAAGTCGTTCCGGGCGGCGGGGATTGGGTGCTGTACCGTGCGGACGGCGGCGTCGACATCGATGTCCGGCTGACCTTGCGCACCGAGGAGGGCGACCTCATCTATGTGAGTTACGGCGGCCGCTGGATGGTGCCGGAGGAAGCCCGCGACGATCTCGCCGCCACCCGGCACCTGGTGGACCCGTCACGGTACTACTTCCGCATCGCCCCGCTGTTCGAGACCGGATCGCGAAACTACGCCTGGCTCAACGGCATCCAGGCCATCGGCAAGGGCTATCTGATCGAAGGCGGCGTGGCGTACCGCGTATCCGAGGTGCTCTGACCCTCACCCCCGCGCCACGCCGGACGGCGTGAGCAGGCCGTCGAGCAGTCGGCGCACCCGGCCCACGCTGTCCGGATCACCCAGGCGCAGTGCGATATTGGTGGCATTCAGCACGGCATCGATCTGGAATGCCACCAGATCCGGGTCCAGCGGCGCGATCTCGCCGTTGTTCACCGCCCGCATCAACTGCGTGGCCAGCAGATCCAGCCACTGCTGGCGGGTTTCGCGCAATGCATCGCGCACCGGCCCGGGCCGGCTGTCGAACTCGGCGAGATTGGCCGACCAGAAACAGCCGCCGGGGAACAACGGCGTGGCGGCGTAGTCGATCCAATTGTCGAGCAGCGCCCGCAGCCGATCCCCACCGGCGGCGGACGCCAGCGCGGGCCGGATGACGGCATCGACGAACACCACGCGCGCCTCTTCGACCGTCGCCAGCTGCAATTGCTCCTTGGTCCGGAACAACGTCTGGATGCCGGCTTTGCTGATGCTCAATTCCTCGGCGAGCCGCCCGAAGCTGAGCCCGTACAGCCCTTCTGACGAGGCGATATCCACCGCGCGCCGGGTAACCGCCTTGCGGGAGCGCGCGCCCCGGAGCAGGCGGCGATCCCCGGACTCCCGTACTGCATCCATACGGTCGATCGTATGCCAGTCGGCGCGGTCCGGGGTTGCGAGTGCTCATCGAAATCCGGCGGCGGCGTGTCAGGACCGTCGCCCACCGGCCGCTCCAGGTAGGTTCGCCACGTTTGCTGCATATTCGCGAGTCCGGGGTCGGGGGCTAGGAGGGCGAGATGAGCACGGTAATCGACGACGCGCCGTTCACGGCCTTCCACAAGCGGCTGGCCGTCGCCTGCTCCGGCGGCCCACTGCTGGACGGCTACATCCTGAGCATTGTCGGCACCGCGCTCATCGGCATGAAACCCGAGCTGGACCTGAGCACCGGCGAAGTCCAATTGATCGGCGCCGCAGCGCTTATCGGCATGTTCGTCGGCGGCGCCCTGTTCGGCGTGATCACCGACAGGGTCGGCCGCGAGGTCATGTACACCGCCGACCTGGTGGTCATGGCACTCTGCTCGATCCTGTCGTTCTGGGTCGAGAGCACCTGGCTCATCGTGGTGCTGCGCTTCGTGCTCGGCATGGCGGTGGCCGCCGACTATCCGATCGCCACTTCATTGCTGGGTGAATGGCTTCCGCTCAAAATGCGCGGCAGGCTGCTCGGCTTCCAGATCGTGGCCTGGTACGCGGGCTCGGTCCTCGCCTATCTGGTCGGCTACCTCTTCCTGACTTTCGGCGGCAATGGCAGCTGGCGCTGGCAGCTGGCGAGTTCGGCGGTGCTGTGCGCGTTCTTCCTGATGGTCCGCCAGGGCTCGGCCAAGGAATCCCCGCGCTGGCTCGCGCAACACGGGCGCGCCGCCGAATCGGCCGCCATGGTGAAACGGTTCCTGCACGTCGAGGTGGCCCCGCGCGACATGCTGGAAACCGGTGAGACCCCGGACAATCACGGCTCCATCCGCGAACTGTTCGCCCCCGAATACCGCAAGCGCACCGTCTTCTGCTGCGGCTTCTTCCTGTGTCAGGTCGCGGTGCTGTTCGCCATGCTCACCTTCGGTCCGGAGATCCTGGCCGCCTTCGGAATGCCCTCCGGCACTTGGATGGACACCCTCGGCACCGCCCTGATCAGCTCGGTCTTCCTGATCGGCTGCCTGCCCGCCATGCGGCTCATCGACACCGTCGGCCGCCGCCCCGTCATCATCTGGTGTTTCGGCCTGATGATCCTGCCGGTGCTGTTCATCGGCATCTGGCCGAGCATGCCCGCCGTCCTCGCCTTCACCATGCTGTGCCTGTACGCGTTCTTCTGCGGCGGCCCGAACGTGCTGGACTGGACGTATCCGAACGAGTTGTTCCCCACCCACATCCGGGCCACCGCGGTCGGTTTCGCCACCTCCATCAGCCGGGTCGGCGCGGCGCTGGGCACCTATCTGCTGCCGTGGTCGCTGACGCACTACGGCATGGGGCCGACCTTCCTGGCCGCCGCCGCGCTCACCGCGGTCGGCCTCGGCATCTGTATCTGGGGTGCGCCGGAGACCAAGGGCGTCTCGCTGGAGTCCGCCGCGCAGGCATGACAACTGTCATGCCGGAGTGGTGATGGTTGGCAGATCTGCGCGGGCATCGGCGCTCGTAGATTCAATTCCTGTAAGCACCAGCCGATTACAGGGGAGCAGCCGAGATGACCGCCACCGAAACCACCGTGACCACCGCGCCGGCCGAGCGGCAGCGCCCGGAGATGTCCAAGATGCTGGCGCCGATCGCCCGCGACGTGCTGGTGCCGATGGCCGCCTACTACGCCCTGCACGCGCTCGGCTACTCGGATTTCGTGGCGCTGCTGGCCGGCGCGGTGGTATCGGCGATCATCGTCGTGGCCGGGGTGGTGCGGGCCCGCAGCTTCGATCTGTTCGCGGGAATCGTGCTGGGCGGCTTCGCGATCGGCCTGGTCGCCTCGCTGATCAGCGGTGACGCCCGGCTGATCATCGTGCGGGATTCGTTCGGCACCGCGGCGGTGGGCACGGCCTTCCTGATCGCGACCCTGCTGGGCAAGCCGCTCACCTACCACGCGGTGCGCAAGGCGCTGGCCGGCACCGCGCGGGCCGCGCAGATCCAGCGGGACTACGAGGGCAATGCGATGGTGCGCCGCACCCACACCCGGCTGTCGGTGATGTGGGCGGTCGGCCTGATCGCCGAGGCCGCGGTGCGGGTCGTGCTGGCCTACCAGCTCCCGATCTCGACCATGGCCTGGCTGTCCACCGTCCTGATGGCGGGCACGGTCACGGTGCTGACGGTCGTCACCATTCGCACCGCCAAGTCGATGCGCAGCACCCTGGAGTGAGCGCGCGAGTCCCAGCGGCCCGGTCCTTCACGGACCGGGCCGCTGTCGTATGCGCCGGTCCGGCCGCTGTCCGGCACGCGGGCTTGACGAATTAAGCGAATGTGATTAACTGCGGGTGATGGTTCGGCGAGCGGAGCAACGATGAAGGTGGCCGAAGGGCCCGTCACCCAGATCGCCTGGGTGGTCACGGATATAGCGCGCGGCGAGGAATTCCTGACCGCGACCCTGGGCGCGGGCAAATGGACGCGTATGCCGGACGTGCATTTCGCGCCCGCGAACTGCGTCTATCGCGGCGTGCCCGCCGACTTCACCGCGCACATCTCGCTGGCTTACAGCGGTGACACGCAGCTCGAATTGATCCAGCCGGTGCGCGGGACCTCCATCTACAGCGAATTCCTGGAGCACGGCGGGCCCGGCCTGCATCACGTGTGCGTGGAACCCGACGACTTCGACGCCGCCCTGAAAACGGCTGCGGCGCAGGGCCTCGAGGTGCTGCAGCAGGGCGATATGGGCGGGCAGATGCGCTTCGCCTACCTCGACGGCGCGGCGGCGGGCATGCCGTATCTCGAGCTGGCCGAGATCGGCAGCAATATGCGAATGTTCTTCGAACAGATCAAGAAGGGTGCGTTGTGAGCACACAGCTGCCGGAAGTCCTTGCCGCGGAGTCCATCGCCGAATGGGGCGACGAATTCGACGTGGTGGTGGCCGGATTCGGGATCGCGGGCGGTTGCGCCGCGGTGGAAGCGGCGGCGCGCGGCGCCCGGGTACTGGTGCTGGAACGCGCCGCGGTGGCCGGCGGCACCACCGCGCTGGCGGGCGGGCATTTCTATCTCGGCGGCGGCACCGCGGTCCAGCAGGCCACGGGGCAGGCGGATTCCGCGGACGAGATGTATCGCTACCTGATGGCGGTGTCGCGCGATCCGGAACCGGAGAAGATCCGCGCCTACTGCGACGGCAGCGTCGAGCATTTCGACTGGCTGGAGGGCCTCGGCTTCGAGTTCGAACGCAGCTACTTCCCCGAGAAGGCGGTGATCCAGCCAGGCACCGAAGGGCTGATGTACACCGGCAACGAGAAGGTCTGGCCGTATCGCGACCAGGCCGTGCCGGCGCCGCGCGGGCACAAGGTGCCGGTGCCCGGCGAGACCCAGGGCGCGGCCATGGTGATCGAACTGCTGGTCAAGCGGGCGGCGGCGCTCGGCGTCGAGATCCGCTACGAGACCGGCGTGACCAACCTGGTCACCGATCCCGACGGCGCGGTGGTCGGCGTGGCCTGGCGCAAGCCCGGCGAAACCGGTGCGGTGCGGGCGAAATCGGTGGTGCTGGCGGCCGGTGGGTTCGTCATGAACGCCGAGATGGTGGCGGCCAATGTGCCGTGGCTGAGCGAGAAGCCGTTCGTGCTCGGCACCACCTATGACGACGGCATGGGCATCCGGCTGGGCGTGTCGGCGGGCGCGGACACCCGCAATATGGATCAGGCGTTCGTGACCGCGCCGGTGTATCCCCCCTCACGGTTGCTCACCGGAATCGTGGTGAACCGCAATGGTGAGCGGTTCGTCGCCGAGGATTCCTACCACTCCCGGACTTCGGCCTTCGTGCTCGAACAGCCCGGTGCGGCAGCGTATCTCATCGTCGACTCCGAGCACATGGAACGACCGGCGTTCCCGCTGGCGCCGTTCATCGACGGCTGGGAGACCGTGGAGGAGATGGCGGAGGGGCTCGGAATCCCTTATGCGGCCTTGAAATCCACCCTGGACAGCTACAACGAGCATGCGGCGCGCGGCGAGGACCCGGACTTCCACAAGGGCGCGGAATGGCTGGAGCCGCAGGACCGGGGCCCGTGGGGAGCGTTCGACCTCACCCTCGGCAAGGCGCTCTACGCCGGTTTCACCCTGGGCGGCCTGCGCACCTCCGCTGACGGAGAAGTGCTGCGGGACAACGGTTCCCCCATTCCCGGCCTGTACGCGGCCGGAGCCACCGCGGCCACCCTGGCCCAGGACGGCAAGGGCTATGCCAGCGGCACTCAGCTCGGCGCGGGATCGTTCTTCGGCCGCCGCGCGGGCGCCAATGCCGCGGGCCGCGCCAGCTGACGCAGCAATTCGGAGGCGGTGACCGCGTCGAGCGCACCGAACTCACCGCCTTCGATGGTCACCGCCACGATCCGCTGCTCCTCCGCCTCGTACCGGTAACCGCCCCGAATCCCCGGATCGAGCCCGACCCGCACCCGCCGCCGCACCCCGACCGGCAGCGAGATCGCGTCATGCCCGAGCTCCCACCCCTGCCGCTGCATGGTGTACAGCCGCCCGGTCGGTATCCGCCGATTCTCGAAGCGGCGCAACCGATCCGCCTTGGTCTCCGCCGCGGTGAACCGGTGGACCTCGCGATGCAGCTGCTCGAACGGCTGCCGCACGCCGAGCTCGCCGAAAACCCGCCGCCACCGGCGTAGCGACTCACCGAGATGCAATGGGTGCGCCACACCCACCAGCGCATCCTCCCGAAGCTCGAAGCACTCGCCGCGCACGTCCACGAGCTCGCCGGATCCGGCCTCCACCCGGAAGCTCCCGGCCGCCACGACAATCTCGGAATTCGCGGCATTCGTCCGAGGCGTACCGCCCGGCCTCGCTGCAGTTGTCCGGACCGTCGCTCCGGTGCTCGCCGCGGTTGCATTCGTGCCAGCGGCTGCTGCCGCCCAGGCCGCGTCCTCGGCGGATTCGTCCGTCGTGTTCGTATCGGTGAAGGTTGCCCACACCAGCTCGCGTGCGAGTGCGGCGAGGTTGGGATCGTTCAGGACGAGGGTGTGGAACGCGGTGGGGCGCCAGCGCCGGCCGGTCACCATGGCTGTTTCGAGGCGTCGCGCTGGTTCGGACTTCATCGCACGTCACCGGGGGTCATGCCTTGATCTTGCCTTCCGGCACCGACAAATTCGTCGGACCCCCGAGGTAGTGTTCTCGGCAGCGTGGAGAGCCGCATGATCATCGGACGGGGGCGTCATGGGTCGGGCCGGGCAGGGGATCGGTCGAGGGTTGCGGGTTTGGGTCGCCGGGGTGGTGGTGATGGTGACGGCGGCGTGTGGGGGGTCGAATGCCGCCGGAGACCCGTTCCAATGGCTGGAGGAACTGGACAGTCCCAGGGTGCAGGAGTGGGTGGCGAAGGAGAACGCACGCACGCTCGGTGTGCTGGAGCAGGATTCGCGATACGGGGGCAATCTGGCCGAGGCGGTGGCGCAGGGGAGCGCGCCGGACCGGTTGCCGATGCCCGAGTTCCGGGACGGGATGATCGGGAACTTCTGGCAGGACGGTGCACATCCGCGCGGTATCTACCGGGAGGCGTCGGCGGCGGATTATCAAGCGGCGCAACCGCAGTGGAAGACCGTGCTGGATCTGGACGCGCTGGGCGCCGCGGAAGGCAAGAACTGGGTGTGGGAGGGCATCGACTGCGATCCCGTGCGGGGCTCGCACTGTCTGGTGTGGCTGTCCGAAGGCGGTGAGGACGCCGTCACCGTGCGCGAATTCGACCGGGCCGGTGGGAAATTCGTGCCGGGCGGATTCGAGCTGGGGCGCGGCAAGCAGTCCGTGGCCTGGGAGAATTCCGACACGCTGCTGGTCGCGCGGGAATGGGAGCCGGGTGAGAAGACCACCTCGGGCTACGCCTACGTCGTCAAACGCTGGCAGCGTGGGCAGCCGCTGGACCAGGCGGTCGAGGTCGCGCGCGGCGACAGCGCCGACGGCGGCGGTACCGCTCCGCTGGCCTTGACCGACGGGGCCGGTCGCCGGGTGAATCTGGTGGTCCGCGAATTGAATTCCAACGAGTCGGAATTCGAGATGCTGCGCTCGGGACGCGCTGTTCCCCTGGCCCTGCCGGCGAAGTCCGACGTGAAAGGCATGGTCGCCGACCGGGTGCTGGTGGCCTTGCGTCAGGACTGGACCGTGGACGGCGCCACCTTCCGCTCCGGTGCGCTGATCTCCCTCGACGCCGACGATCTGACCGGCGACCCAGCCCGGCCGCGCCCCACCCTGGTGTACGCGCCGGGCCCGCAGGAGACCGTGCGCAAGGTGCTCACCACCCGCGACTACGCCGTCGTCACTTCGCTTTACGACGTGCGCGGCCGCGCCACCGTCTACACCCCGGAAGCGAACGGCGGCTGGACGGCGCGGTCGGTCGTGCTCCCGGACAATGCGACCGTGAGCCCGGTGACCGCCGACCGGCTCGGCAATACCGCGTACCTCTCGGTGAGCTCACCGGTCGTCCCCGCCGCCCTCTGGTCCCTGGATGCCGCCAGCGCGCAGGCGCAACCGGTGAAAACCGCACCCGCACGGTTCGATTCGTCGCGCTTCGTGGTCGAGCAGCTCGAGACGACCTCGCCCGACGGCACCTCGGTGCCCTACTTCGTGGTGCGGGCCGCCGACCTGAAATTCGACGGCACCAACCCGACCATCCTGTACGCCTACGGCGGTTTCGGACTGGTGTCCACGCCCACCTACAACGGCCTGCTGGGCAAACTCTGGCTGGAGCGCGGCGGCGTCTACGTCATCGCCAATATCCGGGGCGGCGGCGAGTACGGTCCCGCCTGGCACGAGGCCGCGCTGAAAACCAACCGCCAGCGGGCCTTCGACGACTTCACCGCCGTCGCTGACGATCTCATCGCCCGCGGCGTCACCACGCCCCGGCACCTCGGCATCCAGGGCGGCTCCAATGGCGGTCTGCTCATGGGCGTGGAATTCACCCAGCACCCGGAGCTCTGGAACGCCGTCGACATCCAGATCCCGCTGCTCGACATGCTCCGCTACGAGCGCATCGCGGCGGGCGCGTCCTGGACCGGCGAATACGGCAGCGTCGCGAACCCCGCCGAACGCGCCTTCCTAGCATCCATTTCGCCGTACGCGCGCCTGAAAGCCGACGTGAAGTATCCGGAACCGTTCATCTGGACCTCCACCAAGGACGACCGGGTCGGCCCGCAGCACGCCCGCAAATTCGCGGCCCGACTAGCCGAGCTGGGTGACCCGTACCTGTTCTACGAGGCCACCCAGGGCGGTCACGCCGCGGGCTCGAATATCGACGAACGCGCCCGCACCGCCGCCCTCGAATACACCTACCTGCAACGGCAACTCATGAACTAGGACTGGACGATCAGCGAAACCGCCACCGGGACCAGCAGTTCCACCAGTTCCGACACCGGCGGCCGGGGTTCGGACAGCAGCCACTCGTGGGCGAGACCGTTGATCGCGCCGATCAGGGCGCTACCGGCGAGCTCGGGATTGCCGCGAATCCGCGCGCCGGGACCGGCCAGCGGTTCCAGCGCCAGCAGGATGATGGCGATCCACGAGTGCCGTCGCGCGCGCCGATGCTGTTCCATGCGCTCGCTGACCCCGACCACCTCGACGAAGGCGACCTTGGCCCGATACGGGTCGGCGCCGACCGAACCGAGGTAGCCGGACAGCGCGCGCGTCACCGTCACGACCGGATCGGGGGTGGGCCCGGAATCACGCAGGGCGGCGGCCAGCGCGGTCGCGGCCTGATCCTGAATATGGTCGTAGGCCGCGATGAGCACGTCCTCGCGGGTGTCGAACTCCTCGTAGAACTGCCGCTTGGACAGCCCGGCGGCGGCGCACACATCGGCCAGCGAGCAGTCGGCGTACCCGCGTTCGCCGAAGATGGCGATGGCGGCGTCGAGGAAACGTTGCCGCCGTTCGGCTTTGCGTTCGGTGACGGCGCGACCGCCGTACAGGCGGCCCTCGACGGTCACCACGCCCCCTCGGCTCGCCCACCGGGCCGGGAGGCGCCGCCCACGATCGTCACTGTCTGCCCTCGCACATCACGCACACCAAGGTATCGGGTCCGGGGGCCGTTCAGTTTCGCGGCCGCAACCCGTCGCGCATGTGGGTCACCGTCTCCTCGAAGATCTCGTCCGCCTCGCTCGCCGCGACCAGACCCGATCCCACGATGGAGGCCAGGCCCTGCAGCGCCGCCACCGCGGACAGGCAGATGCGGCGCGGATCGCCCGGCACCACCTCGCCGAGCTGCTGCGCCTCGGTGACCATGGTGATCGGCACCAGGAAGGCGCGGCTGGCGGCCTGTTCGATGGCCGGCACCGGTCTGCTCTTGCGGGCGAACATGAGCGCGAGCAGTTCCGGATTGTCCATGGCGAACCGCAGGTAGGCGCGGGCCATGCCGTGCAGGCGATCCAGGAAGGTCTCGGTGGCCGCGGCCTCTTCGAAGGCGTCGCGCAGCCGGTCGAAACCCGACACCACCAGCTCGTCCAGCAGCGCCTGCTTGTCCCGGAAATGCCGGCTGGGCGCGGCGTGGCTGACGCCGGTATCGCGGGCGAGCTGGCGCAGCGACAGACCGTCGACCCCGGCGCGCCGCAGTGTGGCCTCGGCGCGGCGCAGCAGTTCGGCCCGCAGATCCCCGTGATGGTAGGAGCGGACCCGCTCCACGGCTCGGTGCTTGATGGACATGGTGAGAGCAGGATATCGGACACACTCGGGATGTTGGCGTTGACTACTTTGTAGTCACTGCCTACATTTGCGAATGCTATGACGAAAAACAGTGTGCCGCTGCGCGGCTGGATCGGCCCGATGCTCGTGGTCACCTTGCTGGCCGCGCTCATGGGCGTCATGTACCTCGGTTACACCTCCGATCCGGAGAAGAACCTGCACGACTTCCCGGTCGCGCTGGTCAATCAGGACGACGGGGACGTCGTCGACGGCAAGGCCGTGAATATCGGCGATCAGATCTCCGAGGCGCTGACCTCGAAGGTGCCCGCCGACAAGATCGACCTGCGGCTCATCGGCATCAACGAGATGCACCGCGAACTGCAGAACGGCGAGATCTACGGCGCCATCGTCATCCCCAGCGACTTCTCCAAACGACTGTCCATCCTGGCGGCGGCCTCGGTGGTGCCCGGCGATGTGGAGCGGCCGGCCATCAGCGTGCACACCAATCCGCGCGCGGGCACCTACGCCTCGCAGATCGTGACCCGGGTCGGCGACCGGGCCCTCGCCCAGGTCAATGCCACCGTCGGCACCCAGCTCACCGATCAGGTCAAGGCCAAGCTGCCGGGCGCCGAGCTCAGCGGCGCGGCGCGACTGCAACTCGCCAAGCCCATCGACGTGACCATCAGCCCGTACCGGCCGCTCCCCGAAGGCACCGGGCAGGGCCTGTCGGCCTTCTTCTACACGCTCATCCTGCTGTTCTCGGGCTTCAGCGCGGCGCTCATCATCCACTCGATGGTCGACAACACCCTCGGCTACCTGCCCGCCGAGTACGGCCCCTGGTACAAGCACCTGACCGAGCCGATCGCCATCAGCCGGTGGCGGACACTGCTGGCGAAATGGGGGATCGCGGTGGTGACCGCGCCCATCATCTCGGGCGTGTTCCTCGGCATCGCCACCCTGCTGGACATGCCCATCGATCACGCGCTGCCGCTGTACCTCTACGGCACCCTGGCCATCGCCGCCGTATCGGTCACCGGGCTGTCGGTACTGGCCGCGTTCGGAACGCTGGGGCTGATCATCAATATGATCGTGTTCGTCATCCTCGGCCTGCCCTCGTCCTCGGGCACCATTCCGGTCGAGGCGACCCCGCGCTACATCGCGTTCCTGTCCCACTTCGAACCCATGCACCAGATCTATCTGGCGGTCCGCGCCATCCTGTTCTTCGACGGGCATCTGGAAGCGGGGCTCGGCACCGGGATCTGGATGACCATCCTGGGCCTGGGGCTCGGGGTCCTGCTGGGCGCGATCGCCACCCACACCTATGACCTGCGCGGGCTGTACCGGCTCGGGGTGCCGCACCGGTCCGCTCCGGCCGGATCGGCGTAGCGACATCTGAAATGCAGCTGCTCGCAGGGACTTTCGGCACTGTTCGTTGCCGAGCTGTGACGCCGATACTGGGCCCGGGCACCGAATAACACATCGCGAGGCGATGAGGGCGGGGCGGTACGTGCGATGGGAACGTCACAGTTCGACCAGCTGACCGGGCAGTTCCTGCGGGCGGTGCGGGATGCCGGCGGCGGGCTGGGCGCGGTGTGCGCGGCCTGCGTGCGGGTGCTGCCGGTGCGGGCCGCCGCCATCGTGCTGGAGGAACGCGACGCGGGCATGCAACCGTGGTGTGCCAGTGACGAATTCGCGGATCGAGTGGAGAGTGCGCAGGCGACGGCGGGGGAGGGACCGGCGGTATCGGCGGTGGCGCAAGGGACGCCGGTGCTGGTGGTCGGCCTCGCCGAGGACTGCGAACGCTGGCCCGGATTCGCCGAAGCGCTGGCCGATGCCCCCTTGCACGGGTCGATGCTGGCGGTGCCGTTGCGGCTGGGCACGATTCGGCTCGGCGCGGTGGATCTGTACCGGGATCGGGCTGGACGGCCGGGGCCGGGGTTCATGTCCGGGGCGCTGCACGTCGCCGATCTGGTGACGGCGAGCCTGGTGCTGGCGTCCGGGGAGGGGGCGCGGCAGTGGGCGCAGCCGCCGGCCAGCCGGTGGATCCATCAGGCGGCGGGGATGACCAGCGCGCAATTGGGGATCGATATCGCCGACGCTTACGCGCGGCTGCGCGGATACGCCTTCACGCACGGGCTTTCGCTGGTGCAGGTGGCGCGGCGGGTAGTGGACCGGGAGGTCCGGATCGAACCGGAATGAGCGCAACCGCGCCGCCGGAACGGTTGCCGGGGCAT
The DNA here is from genome assembly GCF_021183565.1 of Nocardia yamanashiensis. Lineage (NCBI taxonomy): Bacteria > Bacillati > Actinomycetota > Actinomycetes > Mycobacteriales > Nocardiaceae > Nocardia > Nocardia yamanashiensis. The sequence continues at coordinate 4,096,156 of NZ_CP089226.1, read as the reverse complement.
AACATGACCTGACGGTTAGTGCGGCACAGTGGACTTTCGTGGCGGACGCCCCCTGGGGTTCGCCGATGCGGGGTGATGGCGTGTCCGACAGTGAGTTGCTGGTGGCGGTATTGGCGAGATTCGCGCGGCTGCTACCGGCGGCGCACGAACTGCCGCGGATCCTGGACGAGTTGCTGCGCAGCGTGATCGATGTGCTGGAACCGGCGGGCGCGACGGTGGCGCTCGCCGAGCAATTGTGTCCCGGGCGGTCGGAACTCTTCGCCGCGCGGCCCGCCGATCTGCTGGAACTCGAAGTCTGCCAACGCGACAGTGCACGCGGGCCCGGGGCGGTGGCATTCGCCTGCGGGGCGCCGGTCACCGTCATCGATATCGGCGGCTACGACGATATGTGGCCGGAATTCACCAGTCTGGCACGGCGGCACCGGATCTCGTCGGTCGCGGCGGTGCCGCTGCGGGTGGACGATACCGAAGCCGGTGTGCTGAGCCTGTATTCGCGCGCCGGGCGGGCCTGGACCGGGCAGGATCTGTCCATCGCGGCGCTGCTCGCGGGGATGGCGACCGGTCACATCGTCACCGCCAATCTGGTGCAGCGGCATCGTGAGGTGACCGACCAGTTGCAACATGCGCTGTCCAGCCGGATCGTGGTCGAACAGGCCAAAGGCGTTATCGCGCACGCCAATCACACCACGCCCGACCTCGCCTTCGAGCTGATCCGCTCGCACGCCCGGCGCAACCGGGTCACGGTGCGCGCCGTGGCGCAGGGCATCGTCGAACTGGGACTGCGGATCTGACCCGCCGGCTGCGCCCGGTCCGGTAGCCTGGGCGATCGACGGAACCGAAAGCCCCTGTCCCCGGCCGGTTTCCGTGCGCTCCGCCCGCCCGTCCCTGTCCTCGACGGCTGGTTTCGGCAAGTTCCGCACCGATACCCGACTGGGGACCGCATGAATGTGTCACGAGCGCCACGGCAATCCAGCACCGCACCGCCGCGGCCCACCGGCCGCGGCGACTTCGGCTCCGACGGCGGCGTCACTTCCGCCGGGCGGCGGGCCGCGTTCACCGCCGCGGATGCCGATCGCGGAGTTTTCGATGATCTGGTGCGCCGCATCGGAACCGGCGACCGGGTCGCGTACGGGGAGCTCTATCGGCAGACCCGCAAGCTCGTCTACAACCGGGTGCACGGGATCGTGCGCGATCACGGGTACGCGGAGGAGACGTGTCACGAGGTGTATCTGCAGGTTTGGCGGAGCGCGCGCGGGTTCGATCCGCGGCGGGGGGCCGCGCTCACCTGGCTGACCACGCTCGCGCACCATCAAGCCGTGGATCGGGTGCGGCGTGAATGTACGGCGGCGGGGCACGAACATCGTTGGGGCGCATGCGACTATCGGGCGCCCGCCGATGTGGTGGCCGAGGAGATCGTGCGCCGGCACGAGGAGAGCGCCATTCGCCGGGGGCTGGCGGCGCTCACGCCGCGGCAGCGGGAATCGGTCATGCTGGCGTTCTACGGGGGTCTGACCTATCCGCAGATCGCGGCCCGGCTCGGGATCGGGCTGCCGACCGTGAAGGCCCGGATTCGGTCCGGGCTGGCGCAATTGCGGCTGGCGCTGGTCTCAGTGTGAGCTGGTGGCGGTGAAGCCGCGCGGGACCAGCACGACGGTGAGCACCGCGACCGCGCCGACCATGGCCGCGGAGATCCACGAGGTGGTGGCCAAGGCGGAATCGTAAGCGTGCTGGGCGGTTTCGAGTACGCGTGCGCCGGTCGCGCCGCCGATCTCGTGGGCGATATAGGCCGCGCCGCCGACCGAGCCGCGCGCGGTGTCGAGTTGATCGCCCCGCAATGGCAGATCGGTCATGTGCGAGACGAACAGGCGGCCGTGAATACTGCCCAGCAGCGCCACGCCCAGGCCGATGCCCAGTTCGTAATTGGTCTCTTCCACCGCGCCCGCCATCCCGGCGCGTTCGGCGGGCACCGCCGAGACGAGCACGGCCGCGGCGGTGGTGATGGCGATGCCGTCGCCGATGCCCAGGCACACCAGCACCAGGGCGACCAGTGGATACGTGGTGTCCGGAACGGCCGCCAGCAGCAGGAAGCCGAGGGCGAGCGCGCCCAGCGCGCAACCCATGAGGATCCGGACCCCGACATGACGCATGAGCCACGGCGTCGACAGCGAACCGAGCAGGGTGGCGATGGCGGCGGGCAGTGTGCGCAGACCGGCTTCCGACGGGGTGTAGCCGTGAATGTATTGCAGCCACAAGGAGATCAGGAACAGCGCCGCGCCGATGGCCAGCATGGCGAGCAGGGTCGCGAGGGCGGCCGCGGTGAAGGCGCGATTGCGGAACAGCCGGACATCCAGCAGCGGATCCGGCGACCGCGATTGGCGATAGGCGAACAGGCCGAGCAGGACGAACGCCGCGATCAGGATCAGCAGATCCACCGCGGCCGGTTCGCCCTTGGCCACATGCTTGATTCCCCAAGCCAGCGCGATGATCCCCAGCACCGACAGCACCGCGCTGAAATAGTCCAGCCGGCCCTCTTGCGGAGCCCGGAATTCCGGCAGCAGCCACAATCCGGCAACTACGGTGAGCACGACCACCGGCACGTTCAGCCAGAATGCCGCCGACCATCCGAAATGCTCGACCAGATGCCCGCCCACCAACGGTCCGATCGCCGCCCCCGCACCGGCCACCGAAGCCCAGATCCCGATGGCGAGGGTGCGCTCACGATCGTCGGTGAAGATATTGCGAATCAGCGAGAGGGTCGACGGCATCACCATCGCCCCGCCCACGCCCAGCAGCGCCCGCCCCGCGATCAACTGTGCCGGCACATGCGCCGTCGCCGCCACCACCGAAGCCAGCCCGAACAACACGAACCCGGCGATGAACAGCCGCTTCCGCCCATAGCGATCCCCGATGGCCCCGGTCGTGATGAGCAACCCACCCAGCACCAGCCCGTACAAATCCACAATCCACAGTTGCTCCATGGGACTGGGTTCCATGTCATCGATCAGCGAAGGCAACGCCACATTCAGAATCGTGGCGTCCATCGCGACCAGTAGCAGACTCGCGCACAACACCGCGAGCATGTACCACCGCCCAGCTGGTGCCCGCCCCGCACTCCCGACCCGCGCCTCGGACAACTCCCCGGGAGGAATCCCGCCCACGCCACCGCCTCCTCGCCCAGTGCAGCCGCTGAAATAGCAATATTCTGGCTAGCACGATAGCGCCTAGATGGCGCGGCTCCGGGAGCTCGAGGGCGCGCCCCGGTAGTGCCCTGCCACTCGACGGAGTTCGGCGCGGAGAGGCCATTTCCGCCATGCGTGGATCGGGATCGAGAGCCGCCCCGCCTGCGCGAAACGGGGCGAGTCTGTTGCCTGAGGGCTGCGAGACCGAGAACCTCTCCCGCCCGAGGGGGTTCGGGGGCGAAGCCCCCTGAGAGTCCCGAGAGTTGGGCCCTACTTCTTCAGCGGATCGCCCTGCTGCTTGGCGAGCAGGTCGCGGATCTCGGTGAGGAGTTCCAGTTCGGTGGGGTCGGCCTTGACCTCGGTCGGCTTCGAGAGCCGGTTCTTGAGGGTGTTCATCGGCAGGATGAGCACGAAGTAGAGGACCGCGGCGACGGTGATGAAGTTGATGGCCGCGCTGATGATCGGCCCGAGCGCCACGAAGGTGGACGGCTTGCCGGCGAGGATCTGGAATCCCAGACCGAACTCGCTGTTGCCGCCGAGCACCGCGAGCAGGGGCTCGATCAAACCCTTGGTGACCGAGGTGACGATCGCGGTGAAGGCGGTACCCATGACCACCGCGACCGCGAGGTCGATGACATTGCCCCTCATCAGGAAATCTTTGAAGCCCTTGAGCATGACGCTGACAGATCCAATCCGAGATGAATTCGTAATCTTCCGGGCCGAAGTCTAAGCGGTGAACCACCACCGTTTCGTACTCGGCGCACCCCCGTTTCCCACGTCACATAGTGCCGCTCACACCCGTCGCATCGCGCCGCCGCAAGTCACGCCTTCCCTCGTCCAGGAACCCACCTCACCCAAGGAATCCATCATGACCACCACCGCCCCCGCCGTCACCGATCAGACCGTCCAGGACGTACTCCGAGCGGACGCGGAGGCGGTGCGTGAGGCCGATCAGCTGCCGCGTTCGGCGCGGAAGGTGCGCACCAGCGCCGCGCACATGGCCAGCATGACCACGCTGAACGGCAGGGCGATGAGGATGGCCACGGTCTGCAAGGTGGTCAGTGCCGAGGCGCCGGTGCCGCTGGCCACCAGCAGCGCGATGGCGACCGCGCCCTGTGCGCAGGTCCAGAAGATCCGGCTCCAGTTGGGCGGTTCCGGGTTGCCGCCGGAGGACAGCATGTTCACCACCAGCGCGCCGGAGTCGGCGGAGGTGACGAAGAACAGCACGATGACCAGGATGGCCAGGCCGGCGGTGACGCTGCCGCCGGGCAGGGTGTGCAGCAGGGCGAACAGGGCGCTGTCGCGGTCGGGTCCGTCCGGCCCGACCAGTCCGCCGCCGCCGAACATCTCGCGGTGCAGGCCCGCGCCGCCGAAGACGGCGAACCATACGAAGGTCAGCAAGGTCGGCACCAGCAATACTCCGGCAACGAACTCTCGGACGGTGCGCCCGCGGGAAATCCGGGCGATGAACACACCCACGAACGGGGCCCAGGAAATCCACCAGCCCCAATAGAAGACGGTCCACTGCTGCGTCCAGGCGGTGCCGGTCGGACCCTCGGTGGCCCCGGTATAGAGGCTGATCTTCGGCAGCGTCTGGATATACGCGCCGATGTTCTGCACCAGGTCGTTGACGATGAACAGGGTCGGCCCCGCGACCAATACGAACAACAGCAGTAGTCCCGCGATGCCCATGTTCGCCTGCGACAGCAGCTTGATGCCCTTGTCGACGCCGGTCACCACGGAAATGGTGGCCAGTGCGGTGACCGCCACGATCAGCACCACCTGTGCGCCCTTGCCCGGTTCGTGAATCCAGCCTTGATAATTCAGGCCCGCCGAGATCTGCAGCACGCCCAGGCCGAGCGAGGTGGCGACGCCGAAGACGGTGCCGATCACCGCCACGATATCGATGACGTCCCCGCGCCAGCCCCGGATCTTGTCGCCCACCAGCGATTCCAGCGACCACCGGATGGACACCGGCCGGCCCTTGCGATGGATCGCGTACGCGATGGCCAGCCCCACCACCACGTAGATGGCCCACGGGTGAATCCCCCAGTGCAGGAAGGTCTGCACCATGGCGGCGTCCGCGCGCTGGGCCTGGGTCTCGCCGACGCCGGGACGCGGATCGTCGTAGTGGAACAGCGGTTCGGCCACGCCCCAGAACACCAGCCCGATGCCCATGCCGGCCGCGAAGAGCATGGAAAGCCATGCGCCCATGGAGTATTGGGCGGTCTCGCCGTCGTCGCCGAGGGTGATGTCGCCGTAGCGGCCCAGCCCCAGCCAGATCGCGAACACCACGAACAGCGTGACGATGACGATGTAATACCAGCCGAAGCCGCCGATCACATTGTCCTGCAAGGCTTTCGCCTGCCGGGCCGCGGTATCGCGGAAGACGATGGCGTACACCGTGAAGGCCAGCACCACGAGGGCCGCGGGCCAGAAGACCCGGGGCGCCACCGCGGCCCGGTGATGGACGGCCGGCTCGGGCGAGGTGCTGCTCGGTGCGCTCACGAAATCCCCTGTGCTGTTGGAACAACCCCGGTCCCGGGCGTGCGGACAGCCCGGGATCGGGGTCGCGTGGGTACTACTTGCCGCTGACCTTGTCCTTGACGGTGTTGACGATCTCGTTCACGGCCGCCATCACGTCCTGGGCGGCGTGTTCGAGATTGGCCCGCACCTGTTCGAGAGTGCCTTGCACATCCTCGGTATTGAGCTTGTCGGCGAACGCCTTCGCCATATCGGCGAGTTCGGCGGCCGCGCTCTGCGCACGGTCGGCGAGTTCGGCGGCGGCGCCGCTGGCACGTTCGGCGAGCTGTCCGGCGGCGGCTCCGGCCTGATCGGCCAGATTGCCGGCGGTGCTGCCGATATCGTCGGCCAGCCGTTCGGCGTTGTCGCCGATTTCGTCATTCGTCGGCATCGTGAATACCCGGCCTACTTCGATCCGCCGCCGAGCTTTTCCTTCATCTTGCCCATGAAGCCGCCGACTTTTTCCTTCATCTCGTCGGCGGCGTGCTCGAGGCGGTCGCCCATCTGGTCCGCGGCGTTCTTCATATCGCCCATGGCATTGTTCATGCCGTCGCGCGCCTTGTCGGCCGCGCCCTGCATATCGGCCTTGGCCTTGTCACCGGCTTCGTCCATCTTGTCGCCGAAAGAAGACATCGGAACCTCCTCGCGTATGGACGCGCCCGTGGGCCGGACGCGTATCCAGGACAGTTCGACGAGCTCTATCGCTTTGCAGCGATCTTTCAGCAAACAAGCATAGTCGGAATATCCAACTCTCGGAGGCTCTCAGGGGCTTCGCCCCCGAACCCCCATGCGAACGGGTCCCCGGGGCACTGCCCCGGGGACCCGGATTCGTAGCTGGGAGGGGTGTCAGCCCACCGGCCCGAGTACGCGATTGATGTACTCGTTACTGAACCGCCCCTTGGGGTCGAAGCGGTTGCGGACCTGGGCGAACTTGTCCCAGTGCGGGTAGCGCTCGCGGAGGGTTTCGGCGGTCTGGAAGTGGCGTTTGCCCCAGTGCGGGCGGCCGTTGTAGCGATCGAAGACGGCTTCGCAGGCGCGGAAGTAGGGCTCGTATTCCATGCCCTGGTACTGGTGCACGGCGATGTAGCAGGTGTCGCGGCCGCCGGCGGGGGAGAGGAAGGCGTCGTCGGGGGCGACCCAGCGCACCTCGATGGGCATCGGGGTGTCGTAGTGCCGGGCGACTTCCTTGATCTCGCGGATGGCGTCCACCGAATGCTCGCGCGGGATGGCGTATTCCATCTCGGTGAAGCGGAACAGGCGCGGGCTGGCGAACACCCGGTAGGACCGCTCCACCTGCCGCCGGTAGCTGCCGGCGTAGGCCGCGCCGCGCTGCACGTACGGGATGGTCGCGGGGTAGCGCCGGGTCAACCGGCACAGCGCGTCGAAGGCGTAATTGGTGGTGAGCACGTCGGAGAACCAGTCGACGGCCTTGCCGCGCGGCTGTTCCGGTAGCTCGACGGTGTTGTTGCGCTTGGTCATCGCGAGCGGGCTGTGCGCGAACACGTAGAACTCGAAGTGCTCGTTGCCGTCGATATGGGTGTCGAGATCCGCCAGCAGATCCTCCACCGGCTCGGGCGTTTCCACGCCTTCGAGCACGAACGACGGCACCATCTGCAGGGTGACGGCGGTGACCACGCCGAGCGCGCCCACGTTCACCCGCGCGGCCCGCCAGCCGTCCGGATCGGTCTGCTCGTTGAGCTCCACCCGGCTGCCGTCGGCCAGCATGAGTTCGACCGATTGCAGTGCGGCCGAGAGGTTCTGCAGCTTGGCCCCGGTGCCGTGGGTGCCGGTTGCGGTCGCGCCGGCCACCGATTGCACATCGATATCACCGAGGTTGGGGAACGCCAGCCCGAGCGGGTGCAGCGCATTGCTGGCGGCATTGAGCGTGATGCCCGCTTCGGCGCGCACCAGCCCGCTGGCCCGGTCCACTGAGATGATCTTGTTCAGCTTGTTCAGCCGCAGCAGCGTGCCGTCGGTGAGCACGGTTTCGGTGAAGGAATGGCCGGATCCGGCGACCCGAACGGTGCGGCCGGCGGCCTCGGCCTGAGCCAGTAGAGCGGCGACTTCCTCGGGCGTGCCCGGTTCGGCGATGGACGCCGGAGTGCAGCTCTGGTCTCCAGCCCAATTCACCCAAGAGTTGGTCATGTGACCAACTGTAAACCGTGGTTGTGATCCGCGCTACTGAAAGCGTTTTTTGTGGCGTCAGCGCTTACGGCAGGAGTAGGCGGCCGCCTTGGCCGCATCCACCTCTTCCTCGGTCAGCGGCGGAATGGTCAGCGGCAGGCGCGGGCGGCTGTCGCTGCGGATGCCGTTGAGGACCAGCGTCATATAGCGCTGCCACACATCCGGATTGACCGGCCGGGCGAAGCCCGCGACCGCGTCCACCATGTTCACCATGGCGAAGAAGTCGCCCGATTCGATCTCGGGCTGAATGGCCCCCGCGTCCTTGGCGCGCTGGATGACCGCCAGCATGCCTGGGCGGATCAGGTTCTTGAGGCAGTCGAAACGCTCCATGCTGTCGTGCATTTCGAGCATCACCTCGCCGAAGCCGCGATTGCCCGCCATATTGCGGCAGGCGTAGTCGAACAGGTCCGCGAGGCCCTGCCAGGCGTCGGGGTGGGCCAGCGCGATCTCCACGGCATTGCCCATCTCCCGGACCATGTGGTCGAAGACCTCGGAGATGAGTTCCTGCTTGTTGGCGAAGCGGCGATAGACCGTGCCCACGCCGACGCCGGCTCGTTCGGCCACATCGTCGAGGGTGACCTCGAGTCCGCGATCGGCGAAGAGTTCGCGCGCGGCCGCGATGATGCGCTGCTGATTGCGTGCCGCATCCGCACGCAAGCGCCGAGGTGGAGGCGCGGTGGTGACGTGATTCACACCCTAATCCTAACAGGGAACGGGATTAAGTGGAGGACTTATCTCCGTTTGACTGGTAGCTTCATTGCAATGAAACGGAGATAGGTTCTCCGTTAATCCTAGGGGACGAGGAAATCCACATGACCACTGCTCTGGAAAAAGAGGTGAGCGCCCCGGTCGACACCGGCCGTCGCGGCTCACACGCCATGCGCTGGTGGGTACTCGCCGTGCTCGGCGTCGCCCAGCTGATGGTCGTGCTCGACGCGACCGTCGTGAACATCGCACTGCCCGAAGCCCAGCTCGACCTCGGCTTCTCCAATGCCGACCGCCAGTGGGTGGTCACCGGATACGCGCTCGCCTTCGGCTCGCTGCTGCTGCTCGGCGGCCGCCTCTCCGATCTCTTCGGCCGCCGGACCACCTTCATCGTGGGCCTGATCGGCTTCGCGCTGGCCTCCGCGGTCGGCGGCGCGGCCGCCAATTTCGAGATCCTGGTCGGCGCGCGCGTCGCACAGGGCGTGTTCGCGGCGCTGCTGGCTCCGGCCGCACTGTCGCTGCTCACCGTGACCTTCACCGAACCGGGCGAGCGGGCAAAGGCTTTCGGCATCTTCGGCGCCATCGCGGGCGCCGGCGGCGCGCTGGGCCTGCTGCTCGGCGGCGCGCTCACCGAATGGGCCTCGTGGCGCTGGGTCATGTACGTGAACCTGGTGTTCGCGGCCGTCGCCCTGGTCGGCGCGGTCATGCTGCTGGCCAAGCACGTCGCCACCGAGCGGCCCAAGCTGGACCTGCCGGGCACCATCACCGTCACCGCGGCGCTGTTCGGCATCGTGTACGGCTTCTCGCACGCCGAATCCGACGGCTGGACCAATGGCGTCACCCTGGCGTTCCTGCTCGGCGGCGCGGCGCTGCTGGCGCTGTTCGTGTTCATCGAACTGCGGGTAGCCAATCCGCTGCTGCCCATGCGCGTGGTGCTCGATCGCACCCGCGGGGCGTCCTACATCACCGTGTTCGCCATCGGCATCGGCATGTTCGCCATGTTCCTGTTCCTGACCTACTACATGCAGCAGCAGCTCGGGTACTCGCCGATCGTCACCGGTGTGGCGTTCCTGCCCATGGTGGCCGGCATGGTGGCCTCCTCGGTCACGGTGCCGTCGATCTTCCTGCCCAAGGTCGGGCCGAAGGTCACCCTGGTGGTCGGCTTCCTGCTCTCGGCACTGGGCATGGCCCTGCTGACCCGGATCGGCGTCGACACCGCCTACGCCAGCCACATCCTGCCCAGCCTGCTGCTGATGGGCGTGGGTCTCGGTACCGCCATGTCGACCGCGTTCACCGGGGCCACCTCGGGCGTGCATCACACCGATGCGGGCGTCGCCTCGGCCATGGTGAACACCAGCCAGCAGGTCGGCGGTTCCATCGGCACCGCGCTGCTGTCGACCTTGGCCGCAACGGCTTTCGAGAACTACGTCTCCGATCACACCCCGCCCACCCCGGGCGTGCTGGCCGAGGCCGCGGTGCAGAGTTACACCACCACCTTCTGGTGGGCCGCCGCGATCTTCGTGGTCGGCGCGGTGGTGACCGGTCTGATCATCCCGAACAAGGTGCCGGTGCCCGCCGAGGGCGAACCCGTTCTCGCTCACTGAGATTCGTTCCCGCTCGGTAGGTGAGAAACGACAGCCCCGCTCGCGGACGCGCGAGCGGGGCTGCTCGGTGCCAGGGGGCCGGCGGTTGCCGGAATGCGATACGGCCCCGCTCACGGTCTGTGAGCGGGGCCGTATCGCCGAGCCTGCGAGTCAGCGGCAGTTCGAGGGTGCGGGGATGCCCGCGAAGCGGTCGGAGAGATATCCGATCGCGGTCGAGGCGCCCGGGAACATTGCCGTGCCGTGGTCGGCGCCGGGAATGATGTCGAACTGCACCGGGGTGCCCGCCGCGCAGTACCGTCCGGCCGTGTAGAGCGCCAGGTTGAGCGGCACCTGATCGTTGCTGCCGTGCCATTCGTAGAGGGGCGCGCGGATCAGCTCGGGCACGATCTCGAGGGCGTTGTCGTGCATGGTCGCGATCATGACCGGGTCGTTTTCCATACCGGGATTGAACATTTCGCTGATCCGGTGATTGGCCCCGGCCGAAATGATGTCGTCCACACAGGCATTGGCGATCCGGTCCCGCAGCGCGAACCCGGCCGGCGTCAGCGCCTGGTCCAGGGGCAATTGCCCCGGGTATTCGCGCTGGATCCCGACCGCGACCGCGAACCCGAGCCCGAACAGCGGCTGCGGCGTGTCACCCGCCTCGATGGCGATCTTGCCGGGATTGACCGGCACACCGCCCTGGGCCACGCCGACGATCGGCAATTCGGGCGCGTAGTCCGGCGCGATGGCGGCCGCGAAGCCGGTGGCCATGGCGCCGCCGGAGTAGCCGGCCAGTCCCACAGGCGAATTCGCGAGCCCGGCGGGGGCGAACCGCTTGGCGGCGCGAATGCTGTCGAGGGTGATCTGGCCGCCCAGCCGGGCCGCGCCGTACGCACTGGTCGGCCCCAGGTGGTCGGGCACATTGAGCGCCCAGCCGCGCGCCAGCAGCAGGTTGAGCGCGCTCGCCTCCTTGAGTCCGCCGTCCAGCAGGGCGTGCGACGGAGCGCATTGCAGCCCCAGTGAATTCACGAACGGCTGATACGACACCAGCGGCCGCGGTCCGGCGCCGGGCACGATCAGCGTCGTCATGGCGGCGATGGGGCCGCCCTCGGAGTTGGTGGACCGGAAGGCCAGCTGCCAGACGGTGGACCCGGGCCAGGGGTGGGCGGGGACGAGCCGCGAGCGCAGCACGTCGCCCGGCGCGAAATCGCCGAGATTCGGTGGGCCGTAGTAGAACCCGTCCGGGTCGGCGACCGGGTAGATCGCCCCCGCGTGTGCGGCCGGTGCTCCGGCCACTGCGGCGATGATCACCGCGGTCATGGTCGCGCTCTGGACCAGCATCCTTCTGATCGTTTGGCGCACCGCCAACTTCGCTCCTCCAGGCCGATGGGACAACTCCGGGCAAGCCGCACTATCCTCGCAGTTCCCGGGGTCTGTTCAGGCTCAGCAACACGCCGAACAGCTACGAATTGGCAAACTGGAGAGGAGGGTGGGTGGGTACTCGAGCCGCCGGTTCCCGCGCCGCCGATCTCCCGGTCATCGGCCGCGGCGCCCCCTCCACTCTCGGCGCGGAAGTTCGTAGACTGCTCGGATCGGGGCCGGATGGGAGCCGGGCCCGGATCGCACGGGGGGACTGTGGTGGTGTCGCAGGCGGCGGTGGTGCCCGGACGGGCGAGACGCGGTGGGTTATCGGGAACGGCGCGACGAGGATTGGGGGCAGGCGATGAGTGAAACGGCGATGACGGTGGCGTCGGCGGCCTCCGGCGGCGGGTTCGCCGCGCACTTCCCGGCTCCGGCGGATCGCGCGGGGGCCCCTCGATTCGATAGTGTCTTCCCACTGGGCACATCGTTGGTGAACGTGACCGGGTCGGCGTTGGCGTTTGCGTCGTTCGGAACGGGAGCAAACCATCGGCTGCTCGCCACCGTGGGAACCGTGTTCCCCGCGGCACTGATCATGTTCAGTACGTTCGGGTGTGAAACGGTTCGATGGGCTGAGGAGGGCGCTTACAGCTATGCGGTGGCGAACGTCGTGATCGGCGTTGCGGCAAGCCTGGCCGCGGCCTTTCTCGTTGCCTCGATCGGGCAGCGGGTGCGGCCGTGATCCTGATGACGAGCCGGGCACAGGCAATACGGAAGGGAGGCACGAACTTGGCGCACGATCGTGCCGGTCGACCCGCGCGCCCCACGGACCTCGAGGACATCGCGCATCTGGTGACGGCGTACTACAGCCGCATCCCGGACCCGTCGGATCCCGAGCAGCTGGTGAGCTTCGGGACCTCCGGGCATCGGGGTTCCTCGCTGGACTGCGCCTTCAACGAGTCGCACATTCTCGCGATCACGCAGGCGATCGTGGAGTACCGGGCGACGCGCGGCATCACCGGGCCGGTGTATCTGGCGCGGGATACGCACGCGCTGTCCGAGCCCGCGTGGACCACCGCCATCGAGGTGCTTGCCGCCAACGACGTCACGGCCATCATCGACGCCCGTGATCGGTACACGCCCACACCGGCTTTGAGCCATGCGGTGCTGCGGCACAATCGCGGCGGGACCCGGCATCAGGCCGACGGCATCGTGGTGACGCCGTCGCACAATCCGCCGCGCGACGGCGGGTTCAAATACAATCCGCCGCACGGGGGACCGGCCGATACCGTCGCCACCGACGCCATCGCCGCGCGCGCCAATGAGCTGCTGCGCAACGGGCTTTCGGAAGTGAAGCGGACTTCGCTGGCGCACGCCCTGCTCACCAAGGTGGAGCGGTACGACTATCTGGATCGCTATATCGGTGACCTACCCAATGTCCTGAATCTGGATGCCATTCGGGGCGCGGGTATTCGACTGGGCGCGGACCCCATGGGCGGGGCGTCGGTGGACTACTGGGAGGAGATCGGGCAGCGGTACGACCTCGAGCTCGAGGTGGTCAATCCGTTCGTCGATCCGACCTGGCGGTTCATGACCCTCGACGCCGACGGGCGGATCCGGATGGATCCCTCGTCGCGGTACGCCATGGCCTCGCTCGTCGCCATTCGCGACGATTACGACATTTCGACCGGCAACGACGCGGACGCGGACCGGCACGGCATCGTGACTCCCGATGCGGGGCTGATGAATCCGAACCACTACCTGGCGGTGGCGATCGAATACCTGATCGCCAACCGGATGGGCTGGGACGCGCTCACCAAGATCGGCAAGACGGTGGTGACGTCCTCCATGATCGATCGCGTGGTCGGCGTGCTGGGCCGCGACGTCTACGAGGTCCCGGTCGGGTTCAAATGGTTCGTGCCCGGATTGTTCAGCGGCAGCCTGGCTTTCGGCGGCGAGGAATCGGCCGGGGCGTCGTTCCTGCGCATGGACGGCACCGTGTGGACCACCGACAAGGACGGCATCCTGCTGGCCCTGCTGGCGGCCGAGATCACCGCGGTGACCGGGCAGAGTCCGTCCACCCGCTACACCGAACTGGAGAAGCGGTACGGCTCACCGGCCTACGCGCGGGTCGACGCCAATGCCACGGCGGAACAGAAAGCCAAGCTGGCGGCGTTGACGCCGGACATGATCACCGCGACCGAGATAGCCGGGGAACCCATCACCGCCATCCAGACCCGAGCCCGCGGCAACGGCGCGGCGCTGGGCGGGGTGAAGGTGGTGACCGAGAACGCCTGGTTCGCCGCGCGGCCCTCGGGCACCGAGGACAAGTACAAGATTTACGCGGAATCGTTCCAAGGCCCCGAGCACCTGACCCAGGTGCAAGCGGCCGCGGAGGAGATGGTGGGACGGGCGCTATCCGGTGAGTAAGACCAAATCCCTGCCGGTCGAGATCTGGGTACTGGTGGGGTCGGCCTTCACCATCGCCATCGGTTTCGGTCTCGTAGCTCCAGCTCTTCCGCAATTCGCCCGCAGCTTCGGCGTGGGCGTCGCGGCGGCCTCCTTCATCGTGAGCGCCTTCGCGCTGATGAGGTTGCTCTTCGCCCCCATGAGCGGGCGGCTGATGCAGAAACTCGGCGAGCGCCCGGTCTACCTCACCGGCCTGATCATCGTCGCGGTCTCCACCGGCGCCTGCGCCTTCGCGCAAACCTATTGGCAGCTGCTGATTCTGCGATCGCTGGGCGGCATCGGCTCGACCATGTTCACGGTGTCCTCGCTGGCCCTGGTGATCCGCATGTCGCCGCCGGCCGAACGCGGGCGGGTGTCCGGGGTGTACTCGACCAGTTTCCTGATCGGGTCGATCATGGGGCCGCTGGTGGGCGGGGCGCTGTCGTTCCTGGGGTTGCGGGCGCCGTTCATCATCTATTGCATCGCCCTGTTGATCGCCAGCCTGATCGTCTATGTGGCGCTGAAGGATTCACCCCTGGTGCTGCCCGAGGCGGGCAAGGGCGCGCCCGTCATGACCTTCCGGCAGGGGCTGGAACGGCCCGCGTACCGGGCGGCGCTGTGGTCCAACTTCGGCAATGGCGCGGCGGTGTTCGGTGTGCGGATGGCGCTGGTGCCGCTCATCGTGGTCGAGGTGCTGGGCCGGGACGCCGCCATGGCCGGTGTCGCGCTGACCGTCTTCGCGGCCGGCAATGCCGCGGTGCTGTTCCTGTCCGGGCGCTGGTCGGATCAGTTGGGCCGCAGGCCGTTCCTGATCGCGGGCACGCTGATCTGCGCGCTCGGCACCGCCGGGCTGGGGCTCGCGCCCGCGCTGCCGTGGTTCCTGGCCGCCTCCTTCGTCGCGGGGCTCGGGTCCGGGATGTTCTCCCCGGCGCTGCAGGCCGCGGTCGCCGATATCGTCGGGCCCGGTACGCGCGGCGGGCCGGTGCTGGCGGGTTATCAGATGTCGGCCGACCTGGGCACGTTCCTCGGCCCGTACGCCATCGGCCTGCTCGCCGATCACGTCTCCTACGGCGTGGCGTTGACCGCCACCGGTGTGCTGCTGGCCTCGGCGTCGGCGGTCTGGGTGCTGGCTCCGGAGACCTTGCGCCGCAACGAACCCGCCGTCGTCGCGTCCTAGGCGGCGACCCCGGGCTGGGCACCGGTCGCGGGTTGGGGCAGAGTGTGCGGGGTGAGCAAACCGACGTCGAAGCACACCCCGCAGCCGGTCTCCAGCAAGACCACCTATGCGCTGGCGGGGGTGGCCGTGGTGATGGTCGCGCTGATCGTGTTCGCGGTGTTCCAGTGGAATCGCGGCAGCGACGAGGTGCGCAACGACGGGTACGGGCCCGCGCACGACCCCGCGGTCACGGTGGCGATGGACTCCGACGGCGCGATCGTGCTGGGGAAGCCGAACGTCGCGAAAACCATTGACGTCTACGAGGATCCGATCTGCCCGGCGTGCGGGCAGCTGGAGCGCATCTACGGCCAGGAGATCGCGCAGCAGGTGGACGAGGGCAAGTTCGCGGTGCGGTACCGGCTGCTGAACTTCCTGGACGGGCAGTCGGGCAGCAAGGACTACTCGACGCGCGCGGTGGCGGCCAACGAGTGCGTGGCCCAGGCCGGGAACGGGCCGGCGTACTCGAAGTTCCATGAACTGCTCTTCACCAGCAAGCAGCCTTCCGAGGGCGGGTCCGATCACGACAACAAGGCGCTGGCCGAGATCGCCAAGACGGCCGGGGCTTCCGACGAGGCGGTCAAGTGCATCACCTCCGGGGAGCGCGTCGACAATGCCCGTAACCATGCCGAGGCGGCCGAGCAGGCGCTGTCCAAGGCATCCGACGGGCGGGTGGCTACGCCGTCGGTGTTCCTGGACGGGAAGAAGATCGACGTGAACGACGAGGGCTGGGTGCTGAACGTATCCAAGTGAGCCGCGTTCGACGGCCGCACCTTCCGGGGTGCGGCCGTTCCGCGTCGTGCGGGTGAATCGCCACCCGCACACGGCGTCCGGGCATCGCATGCCTGTCGGGAGCTGCCCGTGGCCGCCGTAGGAATCGTGGTTCAGTCGTTCAAGGCGGCTCGGCGGAGTCTGGTGGTGTAGTCGGCGGCCCGGGCGAGCGCGTCGTCGGCGGCATCGAGTTCGATGGCGGCTTCGTCGAAGACCTCCGCGGCCCCGGCCACGCAGTAACCGGGCGTGGTGAGCGCTCCGATGCCCGGGGTGTCCAGCAGCAGGCCCGAACGTGGCAGTGCTCGGTAGTCCGCGGTGAGGGCGGCCAGTTCGGTGCGTATCGCATGCAGGCGTTCACGCAGCAGAGCGCGGCGTTGCTCCAGCAGCAGGGGATCGGTGGCGGAATCCGGGTGCATGCCACCAGCATGCGAGTGTGGCGGCGACTTGCAACCGGGCGGCGAGCGCGGCAGGGACGAACATCCACAGCGACGGTGTTCGCTTCCTTATGCCGGACGGCGAGCCGGGGTACGGTGGCCGGGCGCTTGTCGCGCGCTCGAGTCGAGGATTTGGGCGGGGTGCGGCCCATCGGGGGCAACCGGGGCGAGCCGCACCCCTCGCAGGGAACCGTGCCGGACACGGTTCCGTGGATCGGGGAGTGGAAGCCGCGCTGGCCGGCGGCTTCCGGGTATTCCGAACCGGTCTTTCCGGCGCGCTTGCGGCCGGAATCTCACTTCATCGGGTGAGATCCCGGCCGAGCGCATGCCGGGCTGACGGGCGGGGTGTAGCAGATACCGGGAAAACTGTTGGCGGTCAGCGAGTTCCGGCGCGGGTGGTGGCGTCGGGGAGATCGTTGTCCGGTGTGCAGCGGGAGAGCTGTGGATGGATCAGGACGTGATCTTCCAAGGGATAGGCCAGGTCCACCGGGTAGGAGTGCCGGGCAGCCGGGGGCTCCGGGGGAATGGAGACCGGGCGCAGGAAGCAGGCCGCGGGGCGAGCGGGGGCTTCGAAATCGGTGTGTGGGAACAGATACCGCGCACCTTCCCGGACGGTTTCGTGCGGCTCGCCGGTGGGGTCGATCCATCGCAGATGATCGGGGTCGGCCAGGTAGACCCGCCACGGCTGCTTGCCGCGGTCGGCCATGGTCTTCAAGCGGTAGTGATGTCCGCAGAGCGACGCGCGGGTCGAATCGGTGGACCGCAAGACCTGGCGGGCCGAGATCGGAAGCACCTGGGCGAGCACGGTTTCGGCGGCGGGCATCGGGCATCCGGGGAAACGGCAGGTACCGTCGGCGGCCTTCACCTCGCGGGTCGAGCGTCCGGCCGGGTGGCGGCGCATGGAGGCTTGCAAGGCTCGTTCGTACGGGGTGGGGGCCACGTGCACCGGGCGTGCGACACGCGCATCGCCGATGCCCGGGCCGGTGGGCCGGGGGATTCGGGCGTCGCTGATACCGGGCGTGGCGGGCCGGACGCCGGGAGTGGCCGGGGGCTGAGATGCGTTCTCGCCGACAGCTTTCCGGGGTTCTTCGGTCTCGGTGGGCTGCTCCGGAATGACCAGGAAGGCCGAGTGTTCGGCGAGACTGCGCGCCAAGGCGGGATCGACGGGCCCGTGACCGGACAGGTAAGCCGGGTCGTCGCGCAAGCCGATGAGCGTTTCCGCCGACACCCCGATCTGGATCAGCGGCCGGCGACGCGTACGCACCGGCGCCGACTTGGGGCATGCGCGCCCGCGACCGCACGCGCAGGTCAGCCGCCCGGAACCGTCGGCCAGCGCCACCAGGGCATCGGCCCGGCGCTGCGGCATGGACCGCGGATCCTCGGCGCACACTTCCAGGCTCATCTCACGCAATCGCATGGCCACGGTCTGCGCGCCGGCCGCGGGCAGCATCCCGTCGAACACCGCCATCCCCTCTTGAATGGCGCGAATCCGCACATCCCGGTCCTCTTCGCGCTCTTCCCGCCGCCGCTGCTCACCCTCGGGATCGAATCGGATGACCCACCGTCCCGCGGTCTGCCGCAACCGATCCGGATCCGACCGCATGGCCACCTCGATCAGCCTGGGCTCCAACGTCTCTCGCACCTCCCGCGACAATCCGCGCAGGCAGTCCGCGATCACCTGCACCCGCGACAGGTCGATCCGCCCCGCCGCGAACGCCAGCTTGGTCTGCGGTAGCGAGTCCAGCGCCAGCCCGATATCGATGAGCGCCGCCGCCACCCCCTCCGACACCTGCACGGCCACCGCGACCTCGGCCGCCGCGAACTCCCCGGCCCGCACCCCGCCGGGCCCCGGCGCCGCGTTCCCGGCCCGATGCCGCCGATACACCTCCCGCACCGCGGTAACCTCCGCCGCCTGCGCGAAAGCCGCCGCCCCATGTGCCCGTCGCAGCGACTCGATCAGCTCTTCATCGCCCATCGCCTCCACCTCTCTGCTGTCGAACATACGTTCGACCATACCCCCTGAAGATCGCCCCCGCCAGCTCTTGTGCAGGCGATTTGGTTTGTTCGACCGCCGTCGTGTAACTTCGTTCAAGCAAGCGGGGCACGCCCCGTGAGCAAACTGAATACGGGGCTATGGCGCAGCTGGTAGCGCACCACACTGGCAGTGTGGGGGTCAGGGGTTCGAGTCCCCTTAGCTCCACTCGAACAAGAAAAGGCTCGGCGGCGACGCCGGGCCTTTTCTTGTTGCCCGCGGTAATTCAGAGGTGTCCGTGTCCCCCGACGACTTGATTCTCCCCTTGCCGTCCCTGGGCGATTACATCGAATTCCATCGCAAACGTCTCGGCCTGACCCGGGAAGCCTTGGGCCGGCGCGCTTTTCTCGCCCCCCGCACCATCCAGAAACTCGAACGCGGCGAACAAACCGGCCTCACCGAGGCGTCACAGCTCTCCCTCGCCCACGCACTCGGCCTCACCTCCGACCACGAGCGCCGCCACCTCGACGATCTGACCCGCGTCCACCTGCCCCGCCCATGGCTCCCCGCCCAGCTCCGCTCCGATGTAACCCCCGGTGAGCGCGCCTTTCTCGACGACCTCATGCCCCGCCCCGCCGCATATTGCAACCTGGCCTGGGAGGTAGTCGCCGCCAACGACGCCTACGAGACTCTGTTCCCCGGCCGGGTCGCCGCGAACAACGTCATGCTCTGGCTCTTCGGCCCCCAAGGCCGCAAGACCATGCTCCACTGGGACACCGAGGTCGCCAACGTGGTCGCCCGAATGCGCGGAATGTACGCCCATTTCGGCAACCCGCAGGTGGGCATCCAACTACTAGCCCACCTACAGCACGACCCCGACTTCGCCCGCCTCTGGCTCGAACGCCGAGTCTCCTTCGACCGCTCCGTCGACGAACCCCAATACGTCCGCACCGCCGCGGGCCCGGTCACCGTCCGCATGCAACTGCAATCCGTCCCCTCCGCCCGCGACCACCTCCACCTGTGCATCGCCGTGGTGAGCCCCGCTCAGGCGGGCGACTGAGTCGCTACTTGGTTTTGGGGGTGGGGCAGGTTTTGTCCCATTCGGGGACTCGGGTTACGGCGTCGTCGCTGAGTCTGGAGGTGGTCATGAAGGCTATGCCGTCTATGCAGACTTTGGCGAGGTTGGGGTGTTGGTCGACGTTGATGTACATGGTTACCGAGTCGGGTTCCTGGCCTGGGATGCCTTTGAGGTCGCGGTAGTTGCTGCCTTGTTCGCAGGCGGTCAGGAGGAGGGCGGTACCGAGTACGGCTGCGGCGAGGTGGAAGCGTTTCGCGGACATGGGGTCCCCTTCGAATCGTGATGCGGGGCAACGTCGTGATGGTGCCCTGCATTGTTGATAGCGGGAGGGGTGGGGAGAAGGGGCGGAATTCGCTTCCCTCTTCAACGTATATCGCGGTGGGGGGCTTGTGGCAAGGGGTGGGGGGTGGCGCAGAATCTCGTGGCGAATCCGTCGAGGTGGTCGAATGGGAGGAGTGTCGTGGGTGATCTGAAGGGGTTTTCGGAGCTGGTTGCGCTGGATTTCGGGTTGAGTGTGGCGGTTACGGTGCGGGGGGATGGGACTCCGCAGGCCACCGTGGTGAATGCGGGGGTGTTGCCGGATCCGGTGACGGGGGTGGAGGCGGTGGGGTTCGTTTCGCCGAGTGCTACCGCGAAGCTGGCTAATTTGCGGGGGAATCCGGCGATTGCGCTCACCGTGCGGAGCGGGTGGCGGTGGATGACGGTGGAGGGGACGGCTCGGTTGATCGGGCCGGATGATCCGGAGGCGGGGATCGACAGTGAGAAGCAGCGGCTGCTGGTGCGGGAGGTGTTCGCGGCGGCGGGGGTGGAGCAGGACTGGGATACCTATGAGCAAGTGATGCGGCAGAAGCGGGGGACCTTGGTGTTCGTGACGCCCAGCCGGATTTACTCGAATCCGATGCAGCCGGGCGAATAGTCGTGCGCGCGGGGGCGCGCATGTGACCAGAAGCACGCAGACCCTATTCAGGGTTAGTCGTTCGGCTTGTTCGTATGACATGGCATGCGCTTCACTCTTTCTCGGCAAACACCTGCCACGAGCGCAGCGCCGCGCTCCGGCGGTGCCGTGGAGGGGACGGCATCGCCGGGAAAAACGGGTGCGGTGCGGCAGACTGGCCGGATGCCGAATCATCCGGTGGGAGCGATTGCCTGCGCTTTGCTCGCGGCCCTGTTGTTCGCGATCGCGGCCGTCGCGCAACAGCGGGCCGCGGCGTCGGTCGCGGCGGACCAGCCGCTGATCGGGTCGCTGATCCGGAATCCGCGCTGGTGGGCGGGGATGGTCGGCGATGCGGGCGGCTACGGCATGCAGGTCGCGGCGCTGGCCCTGGGCGCGGTGCTGCTGGTGCAGCCGATCCTGGTGAGCGCGCTGGTTTTCGCGCTCCCGCTCGCCGCCCGATTGAACGGGCGGCGGATCACCGGACGCGAACTCGGCATGGCGGTGGCGCTGACCGCCGCGCTGGTGTGTTTCGTGGTGATCGGCAACCCCACCGAGGGCAATTCGACCGCGCCGCTGCGTGATTGGCTGATACCCCTCGCCGTGCTGCTCGGCGCGGTGGCAATCAGCGTCGCCGCTGCGGAGGCCCCGCAGATCCGAAGGCGTGCAGGCGCGGGGGAACAGGCGACGTTGCGGAGGCGAGGCGGGCTACTCGGTGCGGGTGAGCGCGCGACATTGCCGAGCCGGGCCGAGGGTGGCCGGCAGCTCGGCGCGGGGGAGCGGGCGCTGTTGCTCGGCGCGGGCGGCGGCGCGCTCTTCGGCTTGGCGGCGGCGCTGACGTCCTACGTGACCGACCTTTTCGAGCACGGCGTGGCCGAGGTGCTGAGCAGCTGGCAAACCTGGGCGCTGGTCGCCTCGGGCGCGGTCGGCCTGTATCTGCAGCAGCGCGCGTATCAGGTGGGCCCGCTTGCCGCTTCGCTGCCGGCGGTGACGATCGCGGAGCCGCTGGCGGCCGCGTTCCTGGGCCGCACGGTGCTCGACGAGCGCCTGCGCGCACACGGTTTCGGGCTGCTCGTCACGGCCCTCGCGGTGCTGGTCATGTGCGTGACGGCGGTGGGGCTGTCCCGTTCGCAGGCCGCGCCGGGGTAGTCGCGGATATCGGCGAATCGGTGAGGTCCGCGAAATGGCCTGGGCCGCACAGGAGATGATGACTCGATGCGAAGTATCTTCGATGCGGCGTTCGCCCGGGATCCGTGGGATGTCTTGCGGGAGTTGCGCGATGACGGCGGCGTGCACCGGGTGAGCACGCCGGACGGCCCGCCCGCCTGGCTGGTGACCAGGTATCCGGAGGTGCGGGCCGGCCTGCTGGACGAGCGGTTGTCCACGAATCTGAGGTATGCGGGCGAGACGGACTACCGCGGCTTCGCGGTGCCGCCGCCCCTGGACGTCTTCCAGAACAGCGAACCCGACCAGCTGGCCCGATTGCGCGGCGCGGTGGTCGGGGAATTGCGCCGCGCGGGCGAATGGGGCGAGCGAGCGGGTGAGCTCATCGCCCCCTGGCTGCACACCCTCGACGACGCCCCGGAATTCGACTTCGTCGACCGCGTGGCACTGCCGCTACCCGGCCTGCTGCTGGGCGAGCTGCTCGGCTTGTCCCCGGCGCAGCGCACGGCCCTGGCGGAGTGGGCGAACACCACCCTGCGCCCCGATGCCCGCCCGCGCGCCCGCGACACCTTGCAGATCATGCAGCGCGTCATCACCGGCGCACTCGCCCAGGGCCGCACCGACGGCGACGCCACCATGCTCGGCCGCCTGGTGCATTCCGGCGACCCGGGCGAGACCGCCGGACTGCTCTTCTACCTGCTGTTCGTCTGGTACGAGGTGCTGATGGACGTGCTGGCCGGCGCGGTGCACGCCTTCGCCGCCCGCCCGGACGAACTCGCCGCCCTGCGCGCCGCGACCGACCCCACCACGGCGGTGGACGAACTGCTGCGCTTCCTGTCCCCGCAGGTCCTGGCCGGTCCGCGCTTCGCCCGCACCGATCTGGAACTGTCCGGTCACACCGTGCGAGCGGGCGAGACGGTACTGCTCTGCCTGGCCGCCGCCAACCACGATCCCGAAATATTCGACGCCCCAGGCAAATTGAACGTGCGCCGGAACCCCAATCCGCAGCTCGCACTCGGGCACGGTGCGCACGCCTGTGTGGGCAATGCGCTGGTACGCCCGGTTATCGGCGCCGTGCTGAAAGCGATCTACGACCACTGGCCCGCACCGCGCATCGCCGTTGACGCGCAGTCGATTCCGTGGCGTTCGGGGTTCCGGCACCGAGGACCGCTCAGCTTGCCGGTCGCCGTTTCCCGAATGGGGCGAGCCGCGTCGATCGCCCCATCCTGACTTCGGCGGCCGCACCGGTCGTCGGTGTCCTCCCCTTCTGGGACAACGAGTTCGGCGGTTGGTCGCGAAATCGGACTGAGTATATGATCGCGCTCACCGCGCCTGTCAACTGCAGGAGACACGATTCGAATGGTTGCCGCACAACAGCATCCGTTCACCAGCGCACTCACCACGCTGATCAATGCCATGCACCCACCGGCCACCGTGGCGGGCCGCGAGGTGGAGATCACCCATCGCGCGCTGGCCGAGGACATCGCCGACACCACCGGTTTCGCGCTGTCGGCGAACTACCTGTGGAAGCTGCGCACCGGCCAGACCGTGAACCCGTCCTTCGAGACCCTGGACGCGCTGCGGGTGTATTTCGGCCTGGACAGCCTGGACCCGCTGACCAATCCGGAGCTGGCGGTGGCGCGCGGCCGCGAACTCGCATTGGTCAACGCGCTCAAGGGAAAAGCCGACGGACAGGCGCTGGAACTCGTCCTGCGCGACGGCCTGGCGCACGGTATCGTGCGCGCCGAGGCCATCGTGGCGATGTTGGACGTATTGCGGCGGATCGAGGCCGAGCACGGCGGGGGAGATATGTGAGCCATGCGAATCGCGGCCTGGGCGGGCTCCGACGGTGAGCACGCGATGATGGACCGGCGCGGCCTGCGGCGGGAGCTGCGGCACTTGGGGCTGACCGGTCGCTTCACGGTGACCCAGCTGGCCGCGGCGCTGGCGGCACGCCGGGAGCGGCCGCTGCGGCTGCGGCCCGAACGGTTCCCGGTGGCGGGCCTGTCGGGTGGACTGCTGGTCACCCGCGACATCGATTTCATTGCCTACCAGAGCGATACGTCGCCGCTGCATCAGGATCACATCGTGTGCCACGAACTGGGGCACCTGCTGGCCGGGCATCGCACGGTCACCGTCACCGGCCAGGACGCGCTGCGCCTGCTCGCCCCGAATATCGACCCGGCGGTGGTGCGCCGCATGCTGGGCCGCACCTGCTCCTCCGAACAGCAGGAACAGGAAGCCGAGCACATCGCCGATCTGCTGATGTCGCACCATATTTCGCGCTGGACGCCGCACGCCGAATGGGTGCTCCCGGATTCGGTGCCCGCCGATATCCGCAATCTGCTCGATACGCTCGGCCCCGGGGAAGACTGATCACGTGCAGTTCGCGCTCACCTACGGCTGTATCGGCGCGCTGGCCGTGCTGGCCTGCGCCTGGCGGCTGGTGCTGGCCGCCCGCGCCCCGCACGCGCCCGCGCGCTGGGCGGTGGCCGTGTCGATCGCCTGCGCCGCAACGGGTTTCGAAGCGGCCGTCCCGCAGATCTACGAATGGATCGGCCGGGTCTCGGGCGTGCCGAACCTGGCGACGCTGATCGTGTATTCCTCCATCGCCACGGCGGTGCTGTCGCAGCTGGTGTGGACGGCGTACCTGGTCGAACCCGAAGGTCCGGCGGCGGCCGCGCCGTGGAGCCGGGCCCGCACGGTCATGCTGGTCAATGCCGTCGTGGTGGCGCTCATGGTGGCTTTGTTCGCCCTCGCGCCGGTGCACGACGCCGTGCACGCCACCGATTTCGACTACCACTACGCGAGAACCGGAGCGGTCGACGCCTTCCTCGGCGTCTACCTGCTCGCCTACACGGCGGGATTGCTGCGGATCGCCCAGCTCTGCCGCACCTGGCTGCCGCAGACCCGCGAACAGCCTTGGCTGCGTATCGGTTTGCGCCTGCTCGGCATCGGCTCGCTGATCGCGGTCGGCTACAGCATCGGCAAGGTCGCCGCCATCGCCGCCGCCTGGGCGGATATCGACGCCTTCCGCCTGAACACCGAGATCGCCCCCGCCTTCGCCAGTCTCGGCGCGGCCGTCATGCTGCTCGGCTACCTGTGCCCGTCGCTGCTGCCGCAGGCGGCCGGCGTGCTGCACCGGGTGCGCGCGCTGCCCCGCCTGCACCCGCTGTGGTCGGATCTGCGCGCAGCCGCCCCCGAACTGTCCGATGCCGCCCCGGTGACCCGCCGCCCCACCCGCGATCGCGTCTACCGCCGGGTCATCGAGATCCGCGACACCCTGCTGCTCCTGCAACCGCACCTCACCGCCGAAATGACCGCCCGGGCCGAACGTCTCGCCGCCGAACTGGGCATCCCCGCCGCCGATCGCCCCGCCGCCGTCGAAGCGGCCCGGATCGCGGCCGCCCTGTACGCGCACGGCACCGGCGCGCCCGCCATCGACCGCGGCGAGACCTTCCGCCATCCACCCCAGCCCACCGTGCGGGGCGAGCTGGCCTGGCTGGTGGCCGTGGCCACCGCCTACCGCACCTCGCCGCTGGTGGCGGCGGTCCGCGCCGGACTGGAGTCCCCGGCCGCATGAACCCCGCCGGGGTATCGAAATCCCCTGTGCGAAACCGTATTCCGAAACGCCACGACTTGCGCCGCCCCCGCGGAGGGCTATCCTTGTCGATGCGGGTTGGTGTTCGACATCCCCTTCGTCGAACACCACACCCGTCCAAAATCCCACGGACGCATGGTCGTACCGTCTACGCCCGGCCCTGATCGACGCGCGGGATCTTCGCGAAGCTGGAGCTGCCGATCCACGTGGGGACCGCGCGCTGGACGGGCGCGGTGGCATTGATCTCGACCGTGCGTTCGCGCAGGGCGGCGGGCCAGGTGCGGTCGCCGCGCCACAGCTCGGTGAGGGTGCGCAGCGTGGTGCGGAGGGTGGCGGCCACCTCGAAACCGGGGTCGTAATCGCAGAGCTGGGCTTCGGCGCGGTGCACCATCAGCCACCAGCGGGCGGCCTTGCCGTCGAGGTCGGTGAATTCGAGGGCCAGTACGGTGCGATCCGGCGGCCAGGTGTGCAGGGGAATGGTGCGGCGCATATCCCACAGCAGCAGGTGGGGGTCCAGATCGTCTTCGCCGAGGTCGGGGATCCAGCGCATGCCCCACGCGCCCAAAGCCTCGACGACGCTCGACAATTCGCGTCCCGCCTCGGTGAGCCGATACGAGGTGCGGCCGGTGTCGTCCACCTCGCGCAGCAGGATGCCGGCGCGTTCCAGCGAGCGCAGGCGGCGCGACAGCAGCGCCGGTGACATCTTCGGATTGCCGCGTCGCAGTTCGTTGAAATGCTTGCTGCCCAAGAGCAATTCGCGAACCACCAGCAGCGTCCAGCGTTCGTCCAGCACATCCATCGCCTTCGCGACCGGGCAGAACTCCCCGTAACCAGGCATGGGTCCAGTAGAGCATCCCGCGGGCGCACCGGTACAGATGTTGAACTGGTCGCGGGTGGGGAGCGCATCGGACGCTGTTGGGGACGCACTACCGAATCAGGAGTATTCGATGACCTTGCCTCTCGATGTGAAAACCCGCCAGCGGGCCGTATGGGCTTCGGGCGACTACCCCAGCGTGGCCGCCACGGTGATCCCGGAGCTGGGTGCGCGCCTGGTCCGGGCCTGCGGTGTCGGCCCCGGTGACCGGGTGCTCGATATCGCCGCCGGTTCCGGGAACGCGGCCATTCCGGCCGCCGCGACCGGAGCCGACGTGGTGGCCAGCGATCTGACGCCGGAACTGTTCGAGGCGGGCCGGGCGCTGGCCGCCGCGCGCGGAGTGGACGTCACCTGGGAGGAAGGCGACGCGCAGGGACTGCCGTACCCGGACGGCGCATTCGGCATCGTGCTGTCCTGCGTCGGGCTCATGTTCGCGCCGCACCATCAGGAGTCGGCCGATGAGCTGGTGCGGGTGACCGCGCGGGGCGGCACCATCGGGCTGATCAATTGGACCCCGGCCGGATTCATCGGGCAGATGTTCGCCACCATGAAGCCCTACGCGCCCCCGCCGCCGGCCGGCGCCCAGCCGCCGCCGCTCTGGGGCGACCCGGACCATGTGCGGAAACTGCTGGGGGACAAGGTGTCCGAGCTCGAATTCACCCGTGAGCACGCCGTGGTGGACTGCTTCCCGGACGGCGCGGCATTCCGCGATTTCTTCAAGACCAACTACGGTCCGACGGTGGCGGTCTACAAATCGCTGTCCGGCGACCCCGAGCGGATCGCCGGACTCGATCGGGAACTGGCCGATCTGGCGGCCCGGCACGATCTCGGCGGCGGCCGGATGGAGTGGGAGTATCTGCTGGTGACCGCCCGGCGCTGAGCGGAAACGCGAATCCGTGTGCGACCGGACGGTCCGCTGCTTAGGCTCGCGGGGCTCGACCGCTCGAACTCTGGAGTGCCTGCAATGATCACATCCGCGTCCCCACACGGATCCCCGCTCGAACACACCGGCGCCCGGGTGCCGATGTACACCCCGGAGTTCGCCGCCGACCCGCAGCGGGTCTATCGCGAGATGCGCGAGAAATACGGGTCGCTGGCGCCCGTGGAACTCGCGCCGGGGGTGCCGGCCACCTTGGTGCTCGGCTATTACACGGCGGTCCGGATCATGAACGATCCGGACCGCTTTCCGGCCGATCCGCGCACCTGGCAGCGCGATGTGCCCGAGGACTGCCCGGTGCTGCCCATGATGCAATGGCGGCCCAACGCCCTGCGCAATTCCGGCGCCGAGCACGCCCGCTACCGGCAGGCCAATACCGCCGGCCTGGACAAGGTCGATCACTTCGCCCTGCCGGCCACGGTGGCGCGGGTGGCGGTGCCGCTGATCAACGCCTTCGGACCGCGCGGCAGCGCGGATCTGGTGCGCGAGTACGCCTTTCCGGTGGCCTTCGCGGTGCTCAACGAGCTGCTCGGCTGTCCGGAGGAGATCGCGCGGCAGGCGGCGGCCGGATTCGCGGCCATTTTCGAGGGCGTCGACGCGGGAGCCGGCAACAAGCTGCTCGTGGACGCGCTGTCGAAACTGGCCGCGCACAAGCGAGCCGCCCCCGGCGACGACCTGACCAGCCGGCTGCTCGGCCATCCCGCCGAGCTCACCGATGCCGAGATGGTGCACCAGCTGGCCACCCTCTACGGCGCGGGCATCGAACCGCAGCAGAACCTGATCGTGAACTCGCTGCTGCTCACCCTCACCGAGGAACGTTTCGGCGGCAGCCTGGTCGGCGGCAGCCTGGCCACCCGGGACGCGCTGGACGAGGTGCTGTTCGACAATCCGCCGATGGCCAACTTCTGCATCAGTTTTCCGCGCCAGCCCACGCTGGTGGAGGACGTGTGGCTGCCCGCGCATCAGCCGGTGGTGATCAGCATCGCGGCCTGCAATGTGGATCCGGCGGTGAGCATCGCCGATCACGTGGGCAATCGATCGCATCTGGCGTGGGGCACGGGACCGCACGCCTGCCCGGCCAGCGCGATGGCGTATCTGATCGCACAGGAGGCCATCGATCAACTGCTGGACGCGATTCCGGAGATCCGGCTGGCGGTCGCGCCCGGCGAGCTGGTGTGGCGGCCCGGGCCGTTCCACCGGGCGCTGACCGCGCTGCCGGTCGAATTCCCGGCCACGCCGGCGTTGCCGCTGCCGTAGCCGGGTCGCGGTGGCGCTCAATTACGCAGTGCGCCACCGTGATACGTCGAGCCGGGGTTCCACAGCACGAACCCGTCGTAACCGGCGTCCCGGGTGGCGTCGATCTGCGCGCGCACCTGGGCGTCGCCGTAGGACACGCCCAGGCTGAAGTCCTGCAGCCACGGCACGATGGTCGCGCCGGTGCCCTCCACCCGCGCACGGAAGTCCTGCAACGACCGGAAGACGATGTCGTACGGCTGCGAATTCGGGCTGGCCACATCGTATTCGCCGGAATTCCAGTGCGACGGGTAGAGCATGGGCGCGAGGTAGTCGACCTGGCGCGCCATGGCCGGAATGTCCTGGGCGATCTCGTCCGGGCGGGTGGCGGCGATGCCGAAGACGGCGGCGCTCACCGAGGCTCCGGCCGCGTGCACCGGATCCTTGCTGTCCCGCAGGAATCCGGCGATGGACTCCGACGGCGTCTCGGTCAGTCCCGGGAAGATCATGCTGGACAGGCTGCCGTCCGGGCGGCGGATGTAGTCGTACATGACGCTGTCGAAGCCCAGCTTGGCCGCCTCGACCGCGAGATCGATGTTGTAGGCCCGGATTTCGGGGTTCGCGAAGTTCGTGAAGGCGACCGGTCCGTAGTGACTGGAGTACGGCGCGCCGGACGGATTCTGCAGGACCCAGTCGGGCCGGCCGTTGTGCCAGGCCCAGGTCGCCATGGTGGGATCACGGAAGGCCACGATCCGGCCCACCACCCGGATGCCCATGTCGTGCAGCTGGGTGAGGGCGGCGCGGGCGTCGTAGATGGTGGTCGCCGCACCGGATTCGCGCGCCAGCGGCACCTGGGAGTCGTAGCCGACGACGCCGTCCTCGTCCTTGATATCCAGCTGCACGGTGTCGATGAGACCCTGCCGGGCGAGGTCCAGCACGGGTTCGCGCAGGCCCTCGTAGGCCCAGCCGTAGGCGGTCACGTGCACCGCGCGCAGCCGCGGCAGCGCGAAATTCACGGTCAGCGGCCGGGTGGTCTGGTTTCCGGCCTTGTCCACCGCGACCACCGTCGCGTTCACCGGGCGCTGGGACAGCCGCAGCTCGAACGCCCCGTCCGGGCCCGGCTGCGTCGACTGCTCGCCCACCGACACCCGTTCCGCGCCCGCCGCGACGCCGCGCAGCGTCACCGGATCCCGGTAGGAGCCAACGGGATCGGGCTGGATCACCTCCAGGCCCGGGGGTTCGGTGTCGGCCGCCGCGCGGGAGGGATCCCTGCCCCCGGCGGTGAGCAGGATCGCGCCGAGTAACAGGGCCAGCACCGCGCCGACCGTGAACAGGGCGAACCGTCGCCGGTTGGATGACCGGAGCCGCATGAGCAAGGCACACACCAACTTCCACAGACGTTTTGGCATCACTATCGCCGCTGGGTGACGCGGTGCGGCCGGTTTTACCGAGATCATCCCAAAACCGTTGTCGCGGCGTAGCGTTGCGGCGATGAAGCGGGGATCTGTGGTCCGGATGGTCGCCGCGGGGCTGATGTGCGCCGCCCTCGCCGGATGCGGTTCGCCCGCCGATCCGGCCGCGGCGGTGGTGGCTCCCGCCGATGCCTCGACCACCGCGCCGCCGCCCGATCCCGCAACCGTCGCGGCCAATGAGCTCGGACTGGTGCCGGTGCTGATGTATCACCAGATCGTGGCGGTGCCGGGCGGCGAATACGATCAGACCCCCGCCGAATTCAGCGCCGAACTCGATCGGCTGTACCGCGAGGGCTATCGCCCGGTTACCTTGTCCCGCTACCTTTCCGGGGATCTGAACCTGCCCGCCGGTACGCATCCGGTGGTGCTCACCTTCGACGATTCCACCCGCAGTCAGCTCGGCTTCACCGACAGCGGTGCGGTCGCACCGGATTCCGCGGTCGGCATCCTGGAGGAGTTCGCGGCCCGCCATCCCGACTTCCCGGCGACGGCATCGTTCTATGTGAACAACGAACCGTTCGGCAACGATCCGCGCGCGCTGCCGTGGCTGGTCGCGCACGGCTACGAAATCGGTGCGCACACCGCGAGTCACGCCAACCTGGGCCGTCTGGACGCGGCCGGGGTGCAGCAGGAATTCGCCGAGAACGTGCGGGCCATCGGCGCCACCGTGCCCGGCTACACCGTCCGCACCATGGCGCTCCCGCTCGGCATCTCGCCATCGGATCGCGCCCTGGCCCGCGTGGGCAGCTGGGGCGGCGTCGGCTATGCCTTCGACGGGGTGCTGCTGGTCGGATCCAACCCGGCCCCAGCGCCTTTCGGCGCGCTGGACCCGGACGGCATTCCGCGCATCCGATCCGGGCGCGGCGACGTCCCGTTCGATTCCGGATACTGGCTCGACCAGCTGGCCGCCCACCCGGAGCAGCGCTACACCGCCGACGGCGACCCGGCGCACGTGTCCTTCCCGTCGGCGCTGGGCACCGAACTCGCGCCCCGCTGGTCCGGTCAGGCCCGGCCCTACTGATTCGGTCGACGCCCGTCCTGCCAACCCGCGACCGTGAAGGCGACCGAGCGCAGCGCCAGGGCGGCCGCCAGATAGGAGACGGCGGCGCTGATCAACGCTTGCGCGAGGGTGGACACCCCGTCGCGCCCGAGCGAGAACAGGCTGAAAACTCCGATGAGCAAGGCCAGATCGCCGAGGACCCGGGCGGACCGCCACACCGCCACCGCCCGCAGACCGGTTCCGGCCGGGTCGCTCGCCCGGACCACGTCGCCGACCACC
Source organism: Nocardia yamanashiensis (assembly GCF_021183565.1). Taxonomy (NCBI): domain Bacteria; kingdom Bacillati; phylum Actinomycetota; class Actinomycetes; order Mycobacteriales; family Nocardiaceae; genus Nocardia; species Nocardia yamanashiensis. The sequence goes on along the minus strand of NZ_CP089226.1, from coordinate 4,065,213 downwards.
AGGGCGGGCACGAACCAGCTCGCCACCGGCACGAACCAGCCGCCGACGGCCCAGCCGGGCGCGAGGCGATGATCGGCGGCGGGGGCGAACAGATCGGCATTGGCGCGGGCCCGGGACAGCCAGCTCGCCTGGCAGATCGCCGCCACCGGGCGCAGCAGGACGGTCAGCAGCAAACCGATGGCCAGCAACGCCATTCCGCCGCGCGCCGCGTCGGTGTCCTGACTGTTGCCGAAGGTCAAGGTGGCGGCCGGCGATGCTGACAGCTACCGATGAACCACGAATAGTCGCCGGATAAGCGAAAGCCGCAGGCATTATGCCTGCGGCTCAATGGATTCCGGAACCGAATTCAGGTGTTCACCGGCAGCGCCAGCACCACCTCGCGCTCGTTCTCCGGCAGATACCGCACCTGCACCACCCGGCCCACCTGCACTTGGGCCACACTGGAGGGCGGCAGGAACTTCTCGGTCCGGGTCTCGAAGGTGCTGCCGTCGGGGCGGGTGACCACCAGGGTCAGATCCAGGCGGGAGTGCCCGTCGCGGATCTCGCCCGGCACCGACAGGGCGCGCACCACGGCTTGGGCGGGGACGCCGCGGCGGCCGATGTCGAGCTTGGCCTCGGTGGTGAAGCCCTTGCGAATCATGCTGGCGTTCATGGCTTCCTGCGCGCCGTCCGTATCGCCGGACAGGTCGACCTCGACGCGATCGGTGCGGCCGGGCAGGTAGCGCACCGGCAGCACCACGCCGGGGCGCAGCAGGGCCAGCTCGGTGAGCGGGATGATCATCTTGGCGTGCGAGTCGAAGGTCTTGCCGTCCTGGGTCTCGACCTGCATATCGAGCCGGATCTGCGGCTGGTCGTTGACGGTCAGGCCGGTCTGGGCGAAGGCGCGGACGGTGCCGATGCCGAGTTCGCCGTCCCGGAATTCGGAACTGTTCAGGCCGGTGAAGGCGGACATGATGCCTTCGCCGGTGAACGCGAACACGATGGGGATCAGGGTGCAGGCGATGATCGGCAGGGCCAGCTGCCAGCCGACCCAGCCGAACACGCTGTCGGAGGTGAGCCCGTTCCACAGGTAGTAGGCGATGGCGAGGCCACCCAGGGCCAGGGCGGCGACGCGAATGTTCGTGGTCATGATGTCCTCGGGAAGTGTTGTGCGGGAACGGGAAAGGTGAACTAACCCGCTCATGCCAATCCGGCATGAGCGGGGGTGGAGCATTACCCGCCGACGACGCTGGAGCAGGCGAAGACGATCTCGAACTTCGAGTTCTTCGGTCCGGCAAGCGGATTGGCGAGGTCGACCCCTCCGACGCCCTCGCCGGTGACGGTGTAGGTGTTGCCGCTCTTGGTGACCTTGGCCGAACCGCCGGGCACGCCGTTGCCGTAGCCGACCGCGTACGGGGAGCCGTTGCTGCCGCCCTTGGTGCCGGCGATGCCGACCGCCTGCACGGTGTCGTCACCGGTGAGGGTGGCGCTCACGCTCAGGTTGCCGTAGGTGGCGTTGTCCAGGTCGGTGAGCGCGAGGGCCAGGGTGCCGCCCTGCTTGGCGCAGGTGGTGTCGAACTTGGCGTCGATGGCCTTGCCGTCCACGATGGCCGTGGACTTGCCGCCGGTCGGGGCCGGGTTGCCGGGGGCGACCGGGGCCGCGGAGCTGGAGCGCTCGGTGACGGTGGTGCTGCTCTTGTCGTCGGAACAGCCGGTCACCAGGGCGATGGCGGCGGCGGTGGCGACGAGCGCGGTGGCGGTGCGGCGGAAGGATTTGGCGTTCATGGTGATTCCTTGTTCTCGTTCTTCCGGCTCTCGTGCGGAGCCGTTGCCAGAACAGTAGGAATCCGGCCGTGCCCTACCGATCCCAACTTTCGGTGCGCGAATCCGCGCCGCACTCCGCTAACCTGGGCGAATGCGACGACCGCGGGCCATGGTGCTGGACGAGGTCTGGCGGCATCTCGACGGCGTCGAGGCGTTGAGCGGACCGCACGGGGGGCCTTTGCGCCGCACCGTGAAGTTGATCCTCGATCCCCTGGTCATTCGCCCGGTTCAAAATCCGCTGTGCGCGGGGGCGGTGCTCACCGAGGACGGGGCGGTGCTGCTGGCGACCCGGGTCAATGCCGCCTCCGATGTCCTGCGCGCCACCGCGGCCTGGTTCACCCTGCTCAAGCAGACCCGGCGGGCGCTGCGCATCACCGAGGGCAATGCCCAGGACCAGTACTTCCAGCGCTGCTTCGAACTGGCGACGCGTTCCGGCATGCCCGACGCCACCCGGGACCGGGCCGCCGCCGAAGCCGCGCTGCGGGAAATCCACGATCTGACCGCGGGCCGCACCACCCAGGCGCTGCGCGAATACCTCACCGACCCGGCCCGGGAACGGGACCTGGCGGCCCTGATCGCCACCGCGTGGGGTCGCCGCCCGCACACCCCCGCGACTCGCCACGCCGCGCAGTTGGCGCTGCTGCTGGATGCCTGCGCCGCCGAACGACTAGGCGAGGACCCGGCCGATATCGACCTCGACGACCTGGTCGCGGCGCTCGCCGGCACCCACACCGGCATCGCCTTCTGGCTCGACGAAAACACCGGCGCGGCACAGGAACTCGGCCTCACCCTGCATCCGCAACCGCGCCCGCCCATGGTCGGAACCTCCGCCGCCACCGCCACCCTCGGCCTGCCCTTCGACCGCACCATCCACGAGCGGGTGTTCACCGTTCTCCAGGCCTCCAGCGAACGCGCCGACCTCCCCGAAATCCCCGAACTCGTGGCCGCCGAGATCGCCCGCGCCTGCGCGCCCTGGGCGCTGCTCGACGAATCACTGCGCGTGGCGGCCGCCGCCGGCGCGGTGCTCGCACAGGAATTGCGCCCCATCGCGGGCCTGCCCGCCGCGCGCACCGGACTCGAGGTGGTGCACGAGATCGCCGGAACCGCGGCCACGATGGCCGGCACGGGCGTTCGGGCTCCGAGCGCCGGGGCTTCGGGCGCTGCGGACGGTGCGCGCCGAACGGACGCCGTCGAGCGGATGGGCACGGACGGCTGCGAGCGGCCGGGTGTGGATGCCCGCGAGCGGGCGGACACGGCAGCCGCCCGGGTGATCAACGGTCGCTGGCAGCGCGAAGCCTATGTGCTGCAAGCGCGTCGGCTGGCGGTTCGGACGGACCCGGCCGCGACCACCGGCCCGCTGGCGGCCATCGCGGCCGACCTTCAGGTGCCCTGGCGGCCCTATCTGCGACGATTGTGGGCGCGACTGCACGGCTGGGACGTCCGGGAGTTCCCGCTTTATTCGGCCGGTGAACTCTGGGATGTGCTGGACGGCGTCGCCCGATCGGTGATTCTCGACCACCGCACCCGCGTGAAGCGGGCGCTCGCGACCAGCGTGAACGAACCGGAAGCAATGGAATCGAGGGCGGGATGACCAGCTCGGCCTTGCGGATCCACCCCTACGGCGGCGGCCTCTACGGCCTGCTCCCGCCCGGCGCCCCGACCGTGCTCGACGGCCCGGCCACCCCCGGCACCATGGTGCTCGAGGTAGCCGGCGGCCACCTCACCTGGAACGTGCTCGACGGCCGGCTCCTGCCCGCCGCCGTCATCGACGACGTGGACGCCGCCCAGGACTGGGTGTGGGCCATCTACGGCGAACCGATCGCCCTCGCCCTGGCCGACGCCCACCCCGCCGAAAACCCCACGGCGCCCGGCGTGCACCTCGCGGTCCCGGGTGATCACCCCGCGATCCCCGGCGGGGAAACCGCTACCCCCGCCCTACTGCCGCTGGCAGTGAGCGCCCGCCGCCTCGCGTACGCGCACTGGGCGGCCCGCTGGTGGCCCGCCTCCACCCTCGACGGCATCGCCGCGCTGGACCCGGCTCTCCTCGACCGCGACATAGCCGCCCTCACCGAGGAATGCGACCCCCTCGTCGCCGGCGCCGACGCCATCGCCCCCGAAATCGCCGCGCTGATCGAATCCTTCCCCCGCGCATCCGATTACGCCCTGGCCGCCGGCTCCGAACCACCCCACCCCGATGCCCTGACGCTGGCCCGCGGCACCAACGGCTGGGACTGGCGCGACTGCCCGCCCGGCCTGATCGACGCCTCCGAACGCGCCGTCTCCTGGCAGCTGACGCGGGCGGCCGGTGCCAATTCGGTCACCGTCAGCGTGACCGCCGCCCCGGGCACCCCCGCCGCCGTACCCGCGCACCTGCGCCCTTGGGCCAGGATCATCCCGGCCGGGTCCGGCAATGGAAACGGCACCGGCGGAGCGCAATCCGGTGAGCAACCGCGTGCGGCCATCGAATCCGACGAGACCGCTCTCCGGCTGTCCGGAGACGCCTGGATCGGAACCATTGCCCTGCACGTCCCGGAATCGATTGCCCGAGTAGACATCCGAGTCCCCGGCTTCGGCGTCTTCCACGATTCCGGGACCCCCGAACTGCGCCGCCGAATCCGCGATTTCGCCACCACCCGCCTGCGCCTCGCTGGCGGTATCCCAGCCGACGACGCGGCCGCCGACGCCCCGCTACTCGCCGAAATAGCGGCCGCCGCCGACGATTCGGACTTCTGATGGTGCAAGCCGATACCGGCGATTCCCCGGAAGGCGAGGGGGAGTCGGAGTTGTTGCGGGCGGGGGCCGAGCTGGTGGGGCGGGGGGAGTTCGCGGCGGCGCTGTGGGCGTTCGAGGAGGCGGAGCGGGTCGAGACGGGGGATTTGCGGGTGTGCGCCATGGTGGATGTGGCCACGGTGCTGGATCAGCTGGGGGATCATGCGGGGGCGGCGGCGAAGTATCGGGCGGCGTTGGCCCAGATGACGGGGCCGGGGCCGCGGATGCGGCCGGGAGCGTGGATCGGGTTGTCGCAGGCGTTGCAGCATCTGGGGGATCTGGACGGGGCGCAGGACGCGCTGGAGCGGGCGCGGGTGCTGGTGGCGGAGGACGGCGCGCCGGGGGAGATGCGGTTCGCGGCGCTGGTGGCGGCGACGGCGCTGGCGGTGTATCGGCAGCAGTGGTCTCGGGCCATCGAGCTGGCGAACGAATCGCTGGGGGTGGCGGTGCGGTACGTGCCGGATCGGGCGGGGCATGCGCTGATGAACTTGGCGGCAGCGCATTTCGAGACCGGTCGATGGGAGCTGGCGGAGGATTTCGCGGGGCAGGCGCTGGTGGCGTTCGACGCTGCTGGGGCGCGCGACGGCGTGGCTGAAGCGCAGCTGAATCTGGCGCTGATGTTCGTCCGGGCCGGGCGCTTCGACGACATCGAGCCCGTATTGCGGCCCGCACAGGAGTATTTCGAAGCGGCCGGTGTCACCCTGCGCGCCGGGGTCGGCCGCAAGCTCATGGGTTTCCTCGCCGAGCATCGCGGCGAGCACGCGGCGGCGGACGTCGAATACCGCGCCGCCCTGGCCAGTTTCGAAGCCTCGGGCGCGATCATGGAAGCGGCGGAGGTCCGCACCCGCCTCGCCTCCGTCGCCATGGCCGCCGGCCGCTTCCAGGAAGCCGAAGCCGAAGTGATCGCCGCTCGCACGGTCTTCGCCGAACGCGGACTCGGATTGCACTGCGCCCAAATGGATTTCTGGCTGGCCGAATTGTTCGGCCCGCTCCTGGAATCCGTCCCCGGCCTGCTGGCCCGAGCCGTCGATCTCGCCCTCCCCGCCGCACTGGCCTTGGACGCCGTCCGTTACGAACTCCCCGACGGCGCCCAACGCGAGAACTGGAACCGCCGCGTAGCCGACCCGGCCATGCGCGTCGCCTTCCACTACGCTTACTTGGCCGGCGACGGCCGCCTGATCGCCGACCTCATCGAAACCCAATGCGCCGGAACCACCCTGGACATATCCCGCCTCTCCGCACCCCCCGTCGCCCCCTTCGAAGCGCGCCGCCCGGTCACCCCGCCACCGGCGCTCTCGGGCCCGACGGACGACGCCTTGCAACTGGGCACCGCCCTGGCCGCCGTGGCCGCGACAGCGGGCTTGCCGGTTGCCCCGCCACCCCGCGTAGCGGTCGGCCCCGACGGCCACATCGCTCTCGCCGCCTGGATCGCCGCCGCCGAAGGACGCTACGGCCGTCCGCTCCGCGACAACCGCCTGGTCCGCTCATGACGCGACTCGGCGGCAGGTGGCTACGGCCCGTCGTGACGCGACAAGCGCTCGACCACGAGGAGATCGTCAACCTGCGCGGCGGGCGAATGCGGCATGCCGGGGATCCGGTGCGGTCCTGCTGCCGGCCATCGGCTGTGTGGCGGACGGTGAGCCCAGGTCGTCGCCGAGTGGGTCGGATGGAACCTGGCCGCAGGGCATTTCATGCGGCGTTTTCGCCTCGGCGGGTGGTGGCCCGATGACGGGTGCGCGGCCGACGGCCTTGGTGCGCATGGCCGACGCGGGAGATCTGTTCATCACCTGGCGGTGGGTAGATGATGTGGCTCCGCCTGGGATCGGGGTGGTGCCGCGCGAGCAGCTCGAGGCGGCCATGCGGCGGTTCTCGGCGGCGCTGCCCGCCCCGGGAGACCCGTTCGGGCTCGAATTCGCGCTCACGGAAGGGGAATTGGCGTCGTTCGAGTCCGAGCATGTGCTGGCGCAGGAGCTTTCGGCGGCGTTTCTGCCGTACAACCTCGCCGTGGCTACGCACGAGTTCCACAGCAAGGGGTTGCGGCCGCATCTGCGGATTCAGCCGTCGCCGCGGGTGGCGCAATTGCCGTGGGAGCTGCTGGCTCCCGATCCGGGCCTGCGGTTGCTGGATATGGCGGACACCAGCGTCCTGGCCCCGGCGGGCATCGTGCAGGCGCCGGCGCGGATCGCCAAGTCCTGGAACGAGACTCGGGAGCTGCCGGTGGTGGCGGTGCTGGATCCGCGGGTGCCGGGGTTCCGGGCGGATTCGGTGCTGGGGTCCGTGCTCGGGCGGATGACGGCGGATGCGCCGGTCGCCGAATTGGTGGCGGAGCTGGCGGAGCGGGGACGGCTGGTGCCGGCGACGGGGGATCCGGTGGAGGTGTTCCGGCGGACCGATGTGGATCGGGAGTGGCTGGGGGAGGCCTTGCGGGCGGGGGCGTCCCGGCTGCTCTATGTCGGGCATGTCACCGCGGTCGCGCCCGCGTCGGGACAGAGCGAGTCGGCCACCATGCATCTGGCGTGTACTGCGGATGCGGTGGGTTTCGCTCCGGCGCAGCGGGATCACCGGCCACTGTCGGCGCGGGATCTGCTGCTCGGCACCCATACCCTCGCGCCGGAGCCGCGCACCGGCCCGGAACTGTGGCCGATTCCCAGCCGGGTGGCGCTCATCGCCTGCGAGAGCGGCGGCGATCTGCGCTTCGGGGAGGCGTTCGGCTTGATCTCCGCCATGCTCACCGGCGGCGCGGAGCTGGTCACGGCCGGGCGCTGGCCGCTGCCCACCGATCTGGCCTTCGAACGCCTGGGCGGCGCGCCGCCGGGCAGCCGCCCGCTCCAGCACGCCATCCGCGCCGTCGACGCCGCCCACGAGGAATCGGATCCGGTTGTCGCCCTGAACGATTGGCAGCGCAAGCAGCTCGACGCCTGGCAGGCCGCATCGAGCATCGAGCATTCCCCGCTGCTGTGGGCGGCGCTGGCTACCGTGGATGCGCGGGCGTGACCGCCGGTGCCGACGGCGCGGTGGCGGCGGTGACGCCCGGCACCCCGTCCTCGACGACGTAACCCGCCCGCGTCTCGACCCCGGCGCCCGGCCGGTCGATATACGGCACGACCCGGAAGTCACTGCGCCACAGGCGATGATCCACCTCGACCCGCACATACCCGCGCTGCCCGTTGAAGAACTTCAGATCCGGATTGGCCGCCAGCAGATCCCGCCCGGTGTCGTTCATATCCGACCCGTTCCCGCCGGAGGTGATCGACGTCCCCGTGAATTCCGCTCCCACGATGGGTGATTCGGGCTCGGCGTAATCCCGCCGCAGATCCGCCGCGTAGTTGTGATGCCGATCCCCGGTGAGCACGACGAGATTCCGCACCCCGCGCGCCGACGCCCCGCCCAGCACCCGATTTCGGTCGGCCACATACCCGTCCCACCCGTCCGACCCCAGATCCACCCCCGGTCCCGGATCGTAATCCGACCGCGCCATGGCGACCTGATTGCCGATCACCTGCCACCGCGCGTTCGAGCTGCTGAACCCATCGAGCAGCCAATCCCGCTGCCGCGCACCGAGTATGGTGCGATCCGCGGCGGTCGGATCCGTGCATCCACCCCACAGCAACCCGGGCTCGCACGCCGGCTTGTTCCGATACTGCCGGGTGTCGATCATGGTGATCTCGGCCAGATCCCCGTACCGATACCGCCGGTGCAGCAGGATGTCCGGCCCCGAAGGCATTTGCGCCCGCCGCAACGGCTGATGCTCGTACATGGCCTGGAACGCCGCGGCCCGCCGCCGCCGGAACATGGCCGGCACCCGATAGACATCGATCCCGATCCCGGCGGTATCGCCCGCCCAATTGTTGTCGACCTCGTGATCGTCCATGGTCACCAGCCACGGAAACGCCGCGTGCGCCGCCCGCAACGGCCCTTCGCTCTTGGCTTGCGCGTACCGCAGCCGATACCCCGCCAGATCGAACACCTCGTCCCGGAACCCGGGATCGACCGGCGTCCCCAGCCGCCCCCACCGCCACCCCCGCTCGTAGATGTAATCCCCCAGGTGCACAACGAGATCGAGATCCTCGGCACTCATATGCTCGTACGCCGTGAAATACCCCGAAGGCCACGACTGGCAGGAAGCGAACGCGAACCGCAACCGGGACACCGCCTGCCCGGCCGTGGGCGCGGTCCGGGTCCGGCCGACCGGCGAGATCGCCGACCCCACCCGGAATCGATAGAAATACCACCGATCCGCCTCCAGCCCACCGACTTCCGGATGCACGCTGTGCCCGAGCTCCCGCGTCGCCACCACCGTTCCGCGCGCCACCACCTGCCGGAAGTACTCGTCGTGCGCGACTTCGTAATCCACGCTCACCGGCGCCAGCGCCATCCCGCCGTGCCCGTCCGGCGCGAGCGGATCCGGGGCCAGCCGCGTCCACAACACCACCCCGTCCGGCGCCGGATCCCCCGACGCCACCCCCAGCGTGAACGGATCGCCGCCGATCCGCCGCGGCGCCGCGAACCGCCCGCTGCTCACCGCGCCCGCGCCGACGAGCACCGCCGACGCCCCCACCCCGCCGAACCTCAACAACTCCCGCCGCGACAAAGCCATAAGCAACGGTACGCGCGCCCCGGTTGACGCGGTCCCCTTCGCGGCGCAGGGTGGGTTGATGGGTGATGACGTCCGGATGGGCATCAAGCTGAGCAGCCTGGACAGTCCTTTGTTCGATGGGGCGGACGCCACCAAGGGCGATCTCGTCGACTACCTGGAGGTGATCGGCGAGCGCCTGGTGCGCCAGCTGGCCGGCCGCCCGCTGTCGGTGGTGCGGGTGCGCCCCGGCCAGGAACCGTTCATGCAGAAGAACCTGCCCAAATACACCCCGGACTGGGTGCACCGCGTCACGCTGTGGGCGGGCAGCTCGAAACGTGAAATCTCCTATGCCGATTGCGATGAGGTGCGCACGCTGATCTGGTTCGGCAATCAGCGCGCCGTCGAATACCACACCACCCTGCTGCTCGCCGCGGGCTTGGCCGACTATTCGGGCAGCCAGACGCATCTGGTGCTGGACATCGATCCCGATCCGGCGCAATCGTTCCGCGAGGTGGTGCGGGCCGCCGAACTCATCCGCCAGGCCCTCGCGGACGACGGTCTGGCGGGCGCGGTCAAGACCAGCGGCTCCAAGGGCGTGCACATCTTCGTCCCGGTCCGCCCGGTCTCCCTGGACGACGCGGCCGCCGCCACCCGCGCCATCGCGGCCCGCGCCGAACGCCTGGACCCGGCCCTGGCCACCACCGCCTTCATCAAGGAGGACCGGCACGGCAAGGTCTTCCTCGATTCCACTCGCTCCGGCGGCGCGACCGTGGTGGCCGCCTACAGTCCGCGCGTGCGCCCGGGCGCGACCGTCTCCTTCCCGCTGCGCTGGTCCGAACTGGCCGATGCCGACCCGCACGACTTCACCCTGCGCACCGTCCCGAAACTGCTCGGCGACAGCGATCCCTGGGCCGAGGAGATGCCCGAACCGCAGGACCTGCCCGCCGATCTGCTGGCGGAAGGCCACACCATTCCGGTGGCCCGAGTACAGGCCATGCATGAGGGCAAACGCCGGGCGAAGGCACGGCGCGAGGCCTGACATTGCGATGTCGCGCCCGGCCGGGGCAATTGGCAAACTTTCCGCGAATTCGCGGTTAGGGTGCGCGTGTGGACATAACGCTCGAATGGGATACGCATCCGGGTACCGGGCTGCGCCTGGCGAGTGAACTGGCGGGCATGGCCGGATTGGCCGATCTGGAGGATCAGCAGCCGGTCGCCGACCCGGATCGCATCGGCATCGTCGCCGCCCGGCGCGGGGGCGAACTGGTGGGCTGGGCCGAACTGCATCGCGGCGAATCCGGCAGCGCCGAAGCCGAAGTCCTCTACGCCGCCCGCTACGTCCGGCGGATCCAGCTCGGCCACTACGACTTCGAGACCGCCACCGGTGAGGAGGAGGCCGTGGTGCTGGCCCTGCTCACCGGGGCCGCCGAACAGGCCCGCGCGGCCGGTCTGCCCGCCCTGGGCTGGAGCGGCGGCGACACCGGTCCCGAGGGCCTGGCCGCCGGCTTGCTCGGCGCGAAGGTCGAGGAGGAGTACGCCCGCCTGTGGACCGCGGAACCGCGCAGCTGGATCGCGCCCGCCGCGATAGCCCAGGCCGCCCCGCTGGACTGCGTCCTGCAGGCCCTGGCCGAATCCTCCGATCCGCCGGGGCATGTGCTCGCGGTGGCGCTGCTGGATCCGGAATCGGCGGGCCCCGTCGCCACCATCACCACCTCGATCCTGGGCAGCGAGGCCTATATCAATGTGGGCGAGGGCTTCGCCTACGGCGAGATCGACGCGCTGGCACTGGCGGGCCTGACCGGCGCGCTCATCACCGAACTGCACGACGAGATGCCGCACGTGCTGGTGCTGCGGGTCTTCGAATTCGACGACGATCCGGTGCGGGCCGCGCTCGAGCTGGCCGGTCTCGATATCGCGGCCCGGTTCCATCGGTTCGAACTGCCGCTCTGATCAGAACCCGACGTTCACCTCGACCCGATCGCGTTCGAGGTACATGCGCCAATAGTGTTCGCCCAGTTCGGCACCGGACATACGCGCGATCTCGATGCCCTCGGGCGCGAGCTCGGGCCGCTCGTCCAGCATCAGCTGAGCCCGGCTGTCCTCGATGAGCACGCCGATATTCAGCACTCCGGCGTACACGCCCGTGCCTTCCAGCTCCGCCGCGAGCTGCTGGACATACCCGCGCTGCGCGGCCAGAGCCACGCCGAAATTGGACAGGTAGGGCAACGGCAGATCCGGGGAGGAACCCGAGGAGAACAGCAGTGTGCCCGCGCCGCGCGCGATCATGTCCGGCGCCAGCGCCCGGGTCATCAGGATCGGCGAATGCACTTTGAGGGTGATGGGCACGCTCAGGCTCGGCACATCCAGTTCGAGGGTGCTGGGCGCCCGGTCGGTCATTTCGGCGGAGGCGCCGTGCAGGGCGACGTCGATCTCTCCGAGGCTGCCGCGAATGGCGGTCACGGCCGCATCGAGTTGTGCCGGATCGGTGACGTCGGCGGGGAACGCGACGGCTTCGATGCCTTCGGCCTTCAGGTCCCGCACATGCTGTTCGGCCTTGCCGGGCCGCCGTCCGACGACGGCGATCCGGAACCCCTCGCGCCCGAAGACGCGGGCGACTCCCATGCCCAGGCCGGGCCCGAATCCGAAGATGGCGATGGTCTTTGCCATGACTGCCTCATTAAGTTGAGCGTAGGTTCAAGTTACCTCGCCGACGCTAGCACTAACTTGAACTCAGGCTCAACTTAATTCGATGCCCGGATTTGTAGGATCGGCGCATGTCCTCGAACAAGCCGTTGCGCCTCGACGCGCGCCGCAATCGCGACGCCCTGGTCGGCGCGGCGCGCGAGGTGTTCACCGAGCGCGGGCTGGACGCCCCGCTCAAGGAGATCGCGGCCCGCGCCGGCGTGGCCATCGGAACCCTGTACAACCGCTTCCCGACCCGCGACGACCTCATCGCCGCCGCCGTCGAGGATCGCCTCGAGGCCGGTGAGCGCATCGCCGACGCGGCGCTGACCATCGACGATCCCTGGGATTCCTTCACCTACCTGGTGGAGCGGGTGTGCGAACTGCAGGCGAGCGACCGACTGCTGAGCGAGCTCGCGGTGCGGGCCGCCCCCGGTCCCGCGGTCGCCCGGGCGCGCGAGCAGGGCCATGCCAAGATGCGCGAAATCGTCACGCGCGCACAGCGTGCCGGGGTGCTGCGCGCGGACTGGGTGCTCGAGGATCTCGGCTTCATCACCTGGGCGCACACCCGCATCGTGGAGGCCACCGCCGCGATCGCGCCGGACGCCTGGCGCCGGCATCTGGCGCTCACCTTCGACGGCCTGCGCGCCGCGGCCGCCCATCCGCTGCCGGTGCCGCCGATCACCGAAGCGCAGCTCATGGCGGCCCTCGGCGAAAGCGGTACGCCCGGAGCCTGATTCACCGCGGAAATGGGGCAGATGTCCGATGCGGCGCGCCGGGCCCGCGTGGTTACCTGGCCTGCGGGGGCTCGCCGGTTCCGCTGCCGGAGGCGGTGGCCCGGAATCCGACCAGCGAAGGAGCCCGATGTCCGACCGCGCCCAGCTCGCCGCTATTCGTGAACAACGGCCCCTGGTCTACTGGTTGAAGCAGATCGACCGCTCGATCCAGGAGGCGCTGGCCCGCTATCTCGCCGCCGAGGATCTGGACGCCCGCACCTGGCAGGTCTTCAACGCCATCTCCTACGGCGCGATCACGCTGGGCGAGCTCGACTACACCATGTCCGCGTTCCGGTCCGAGTTCGAACCCACCATGCGCCCGTTCGTGGATCGGCTCATCGACCGCGGCTGGGTGGATCTGACCTCGGTGGAGGTCGTCACGCTGACCCCGGCGGGCCGCCGTGCCCACGAACGCGTTTCGGCCGTCGCGGGCGAGCTGCGGGCGCGCGTGCTGGAATGCGTCTCGCCGGCGGAGCAGGCGGTGCTCATGGAGTTGTTGCAGCGCATCGCCTCCCACGCCGAGGAGCTACGTCCGTAGGAACGACGCGGCGATATTCCAGAACATGCGGCGATCCAGCAGATGCACGTCCCAGGACTGGGTGAGCGCGTGGGTAGCGGTGACGATGCCGGGGACGTCGAAATCGTCTCTGGTGGCGGTACCTTTGGCCTCGAGTGCCGTAATCACGTAGGCGGTGGCGGTTTCCGGGGTGTGTGGCATGCCAAGCTCCGATCGGTCGCCGAGGGGTGTCGAGAGGCGTTTCGTCCAGTGTCGGGGCCGATTAGGGGGTTGGGGAGAGTCGAAAGCGCCAAAGCGCAGGGGAACACGCCAAAATTTTGCCCGCCGGTAGCCGGAAGACCCCTTGGGAGTAGGGGTTTCGCGTTCGGCGTACGCGCGCCGGCCACTGCGGGCGGCGCGCTCGCGGGAATCGGCTCAGGTGCTGTCGCTGAGCTTCCAGCGCTGCGCGGCCCGGCGCAAGGCCGCGGGGTCGGCGTAACCGAGCAGTTCGGCCTGCCGCGCGCGAGGCAGATGGGTGGCTTCCTCGAGCCGCCGGCGGCGGGCCTGATCGAGCTCGCGCCGCCAGGTGGTCCCGGCTTCGGCGAGCCGGCGTTGCAGCGAACGCGGCGAGGTGTGCAAGCGGCGGGCAACGACTTCCAGGGTGGCGGTGTTCTCGTCGAGCGCCGCGTCCAGCGCCGCCGCCAGCCGTTCGGCCCAGGTCACCATGAAGCGCAGCGGCGCCGGCATGGCCGCCGCGTAACCGGTCAGCACGGCGGTCAGATCGGGATCGGCGGTCTTCATGGGCAGCGCCAGATCCCGGGTGTGAAAGGTGATGGCGTCCGAGGCTGCCCCGAATTCGATGGCGGCGGTGCCGAAGAGTTCCCGGAACGCGCCGAGCTCCGCGGGTGCGCTCTGGCGCAGCGTGATTCGCACCGGATCCACGTGATTGCGGGTGGCCCAGCGACTCCGGCTGATCAGCAGCGCGAATGCGGAGTGCACCAACAGTTCCCGCCCCCGGCACTCCTCGGTCACGGTGAGCAGTTCGAAGCTCACCTGCTCGGCGTCGTGCGCGCCGATCAGCAGGCTGTAGCTGGTGGTCAGGCACCCGCAGTAGCGGATGCACGCGATCAGCGCCTCGCCGAGCGTATCCGCGGACAGGAACAGGTATTCCAGCAGGCCGAGCTCACCGGGCGTGCTCTCGTCGGCCGAGCGCAGCGCGATCTCCGCGTCCCCGGTCCGCTGCTCCAGCAGCTCCCACAGCCGCACGCAGAGCCGGTTGGCCACGCGCGTGTCCTCGCCGCCCTCCCGCCAATTGGGCACCCCGGCCAGCCGCGCCAGCGCGTCCGGATCCAGGCCCGCCCGGGCGGCCCGGTTCAGCACGAACCGGGCCATGAGAATGCTGTCGGCCCATTCCGCGGACGTGTTCACGGCGCTTCGGCGACCGACTCCAGCTGTTCGAGATGGCGCTTGCGGGCGCGCTCCACCTCCAGCCGCCAGGTGGTCCCGGATTCGGTGAGCCGGCGTTGCAGGGTGCGCGGGCTGGTGAACAGCCGCCGCGCCACCTCCTCCAGCGCCGGATCGCCCAGGCGCAGCAGCTTTTCCAGCACCCCGCCCACCCGGTCCGGCCATTCGGTGGCGCGCGGCGGGGGCGGCGGCATGGTGGCGGCATAGCGCCGCAGCACCGCCGCCAGCATGGGATCGGCGGTGACCTGCGGCAATTCGAAGTCGGTGAGCCGGTAGGTCATGCTGTTGACCGGCGAACCGAAATCCAGTTCCGCCGTGCCGAAATGCTCGCGGAAGGCATCCAGGGTGCGGGGCGCGCGCTGCTGGAACGCCACCCGCACCGGGTCGATGGGCCGCCCGGTGACCTGCCGGATGCGCGAGACCAGAATGCCGAGCGAGGATTGCACGGACAGGTCGCGACCGTGCCCCTCGGCATTGATCATGTAGAGGTTGAACGTGGATTCGGTCTCGGTCTGTTCCCCGGCGTCCATCCGGAAATTGGTGCTCACCGCGCCGACGTAGGGCCCCACCACGCTCAGCCCCTCGCCGAGGGTGTCGGCGGTGGAGATCAGATAGTCGAACAGGCCGAGCTCGCCGACCCGGTAGCCGCCCACCACCCGCAGCGTCGTATCCGGGTCTCCGAGTTCGTGTTCCAGCAGCTCCCACAGCCGGGGGTAGTAATGGCTGGGGACGCGAGCATTGCTATCGCTCAGTAACCAGTCGGGCATACCGGCCTGACGGGCCAGCCGATTCGGATCGATTCCCGCCGCAGCCGCACGAGACAGGATGAAGCGGGGCATCAAGACTGTGTCGGAGGTGTGCATCAAGCTATGTTGCGGCGAAATCCCGGGCAATTCCCGGGAATTCACCGAACTGCGGCCACCGTCACCGGCGCGGTGGCGCCGCGCCGGTCACGGTCGCAGGAACGTCGCCGCGATTCCCCAGAACCTCCTGCGATCCACCGTGTGGAAATCCCATGTCTCCGTGATGTTGTGCGTTGCGGTGACAATGGCGCGCACGTCGAAGTCGTCGGCGGACGCGGTGCCCTTGGCTTCCAGCTCGGCGATGACAAAAGCGGTGGCGGTTTCCAGCGTGTGGGGCACTCGGAGGCTCCATTTCTCGTAGGGATGGTTTGCGGCGGGTTACGGCTTCTTTTCGGTGAGAACGTCCTCGTAGCGGAACTCGGTGGGGATGGGCCGGCCGGCGGCGTGCGCGTCGTCCTCGCGCCGGCGCAGATCGACCCGGCGGATCTTGCCGGAGATGGTCTTGGGTAGCTCGGTGAACTCGACTCGGCGCACCCGTAGGTACGGGGCCAGGTGATCGCGCGCGTATTCGAAGATGGCGCGGGCGGTTTCGACATCGGGTTCCCAACCGGCGGCCAGCGAAACATACGCCTTGGGCACCGCCAGCCGGGTGTCGTCGGGCTGCGGCACCACCGCGGCCTCGACCACCGCCGGATGCTCGATGAGCACGCTCTCGAGTTCGAAGGGCGAGACCTTGTAGTCGGAGGATTTGAACACGTCGTCGGTGCGGCCGATATAGGTGATGTACCCGTCGGCGTCGCGGCCGGCCACGTCACCGGTGTGGTAGTAGCCGCCGGCCATGACCGCGGCATTGCGGTCCGGATCGCCGAGGTAGCCGCTCATCAGGTTCACCGGCGCGGCCGCCAGGTCCAGGCAGATCTCGCCCTCGTCGGCGAGCTGCCCGCTGATCGGATCCACCAGCACCACCGGGACGCCGGGGGCGGGCCGCCCCATGGAACCGGGCTTGAGTGGCTGTCCGGGCGTATTACCAACCTGCAGCGTGGTTTCCGTCTGGCCGAACCCGTCGCGGATGGTGAGACCCCAGGCCTTCTCGACCTGTGCGATCACATCCGGGTTGAGTGGCTCACCCGCGCCGAGGATTTCGCGCAGGCCGGCGGGGCGCTCGCCGAGGTCCGCCTGAATCAGCATGCGCCACACCGTAGGCGGCGCACAGAAGGTATTCACATCGGCGCGCCGAAGTTGATTCAGCAACGAACTGGCATCGAAACGCGCGTAGTTGTAAACGAAGATGGTCGCCTCGGCCAGCCACGGCGTGAAGAAGCAGCTCCAGGCGTGTTTGGCCCAGCCGGGCGCGCTGATGGCCAGGTGGGTGTCACCGGGGCGAACACCCAGCCAATACATGGTGGTCAAATGCCCGACCGGGTAGCTGATCTGCGAGTGCTGCACCATCTTCGGCTTGCTGGTGGTGCCCGAGGTGAAGTAGACGAGCAGGGGGTCGTCGACCTCGGTCCGGGATTCGAACGGACCCGTCGGTTCGGCATCGGCGGCGTCGGCGTAGTCCCGCCATCCGGATACCGCCTCGCCCACCACGATTCGCGTGTAATCGCCCGGCACCTCGTCGAACTTGCCGGTGTCGGCGGTGTTGGCGATGACGAAACGCGCTCCGCCACGCTCGATTCGATCGGTCAGATCGGCCGGGCCGAGCGCGCCGGTGGTCGGCATGATGACCGCGCCCAGCTTGGCCACCGCCAGCATGGCCTCCCACAGCTCGGCCTGATTGCCGAGCATGAGCATCACCCGATCGCCCTTGGCCACGCCCAGCCCGGCCAGCCACGCCGCCACCCGATCCGAGCGAATCGCCATCTCGTCGAAGCTGATTCGCTGCTCGCGCCCGTCCTCCTCGACGATCCACAGCGCGGTCCGGTCGTTGCCGCGCGCGATGGCGTCGAACCAGTCCAGCGCCCAGTTGAACTTCCCGCTCAGCCGCGGCCATTCGAAGGTGCGCAGCGCGGCGTCGTAATCGGTTGCGACGGCCAGCAGTTGATCGCGCGCGGTGCGGTAGGCGTCGGTATTGGCGGTCATGCGTCCTCCTGGCTGGACTGGCCGAGCAGTCGTGCGGCGAGCTCGCGCATCTCGATCTTGCGGATCTTGCCGGTCACGGTCATCGGGAATTCATCGACGATGTGCACGTAGCGGGGAATCTTGAAATGGGCGAGCCGCCCGGCGCAATACGCGCGCAGGCTCTCGGCGGTCAATACCGGCGCGCCCTCTCGCAACCGGACCCAAGCCATGAGTTCCTCGCCGTATTTGGCGTCGGGCACGCCGATCACCTGGGCGTCGAGGATGTCGGGGTGAGTGTAGAGGAACTCCTCTATCTCCCGTGGGTAGATGTTCTCCCCGCCCCGGATCACCATGTCCTTGATGCGGCCGGTGATCGCGACATAGCCGTCCTCGTCCATGGTGGCCAGGTCGCCGGTGTGCATCCAGCGCGCGGAATCGATTGCCTCGGCGGTCTTCTCGGCGTCGTTCCAGTAGCCGAGCATGACCGAATAGCCGCGCGTGCACAGTTCGCCGGGTTCCCCGCGCGGCACCGTCAGCCCGGTGCCCGGATCCACGATCTTGATCTCGATATGCGGCCCGGCTCGGCCCACGGTGGCGGTGCGCTGGGTCAGGCTGTCGTCGCGGCGGGTCTGGGTGGACACCGGCGAGGTCTCGGTCATGCCGTAGCAGATGCTCACCTCGCGCATGCCCATGCGCTCGATGACCTGCTTCATCACCTCCACCGGGCACGGCGAGCCGGCCATGATGCCGGTGCGCAGGCTGGACAGGTCGTAGCTCTCGAAATCGGGTTCGGCCAGTTCGGCGATGAACATGGTCGGCACCCCGTACAGCGAGGTACAGCGTTCGGCCGCAACGGCTTCCAGGGTGGCGCGCGGATCGAAGGCCGGGGCGGGGATGACCATGGCGGCGCCGTGACTGGTGGCGGCCAGATTGCCCATCACCATCCCGAAGCAGTGGTAGAAGGGGACCGGGATGCAGATGCGGTCCTGTTCGGTGTAGCCGCACAGCTCGCCCACGAAGTATCCGTTGTTGAGGATATTGTGATGGCTGAGCGTCGCGCCCTTGGGGAAACCCGTTGTGCCCGAGGTGTATTGGATATTGATGGGGTCGTCGGCGGACAGCTCCGACTGCGCCATCGCCAGGGTGCGCGGGTCGGCGGCGCGGCCGGTGACGAACAGCCCGACCCACTCGGGGGAATCCAGCAGCACCACCCGGTCCAGCTCCGGGCACTCCGGCCGCACCTCGGCGATCATGGCCGCGTAGTCGGAGGTCTTGAACGACGGCGCGGCCACCAGCGCCCGGATCCCGGCCTGCCGCAGCACGTACCGCAACTCGTGCGACCGATACGCCGGATTGATATTGACCAGCACCGCGCCGATCTTGGCCGTCGCGTACTGCGTCAAGGTCCACTGCGGGCAGTTCGGCGCCCAGATGCCCACCCGGTCGCCCTTGCCCAACCCTGAGGCCAGCAGGCCCAGCGCCAGCGCGTCCACCTCGGCCACGAACTCGCGGTAGGTCCAGCGCAGCCCGGAGGCGTGGTCGATCAGGGCGTCGCGCTCCGGGTGCGCGGCGGCCGTGCGGTCCAGGTCGGCGCCGATGGTATCGCCGAGCAGCGGCACCTCCCATGCGCCATGGGTATAGCTCACCGGCCGGAGCCGGTCCATGCTCTCGCTCACTTGGATAGGATCCACATCACACTCGAACCTCGACTACCCCCGGAAGGGTGTACCCGATGACCCCCGCGTCCGATGGCCTGCTGCGTCCCAGCGACGGCGATGCCCTGCGGGCCGAGCTGCGCAAGCTGGCCGGCGTCTCCAAGATGCCGGTGGTCTTCGGGGGTGCGG
The DNA here is from genome assembly GCF_021183565.1 of Nocardia yamanashiensis. Classification (NCBI taxonomy): domain Bacteria; kingdom Bacillati; phylum Actinomycetota; class Actinomycetes; order Mycobacteriales; family Nocardiaceae; genus Nocardia; species Nocardia yamanashiensis. The sequence continues at coordinate 4,045,939 of NZ_CP089226.1, read as the reverse complement.
TGCAGGACGGCACGCTGGTGCTCAGCGAGTTCGTCGGCACCCGCACCAACGGCATGCGGGGGCTGTCGGTGGCGCCGAGCTCCGGCCTGGGCGGCAGCGTGGTCGCGACGGGCAAGCCGCGGTCGGTGGCCGACTACCGCTCCGCCTCCACCATCACCCACCACTACGACGGCCCGGTGCTCGGCGAGGGCCTGCGGGCGGTGGTCGCGGTGCCGGTGGTGGTCGCGGGCGAGGCGCGCGCGGTGCTGTATGTCGCGAACCGCGAACCCGCCCCCATCGGCGACCGCATCGCCGACGAGATGCTCCAGGCCGGCCGCCGCCTCAGTCTCGAACTGGCCATCCGCGACGAAGTGGACCGCCGCGTGCGCCTGCACCTGTCCCGCGAGGCCGCCGGCGCGAACGCCGTTGTCACCGAGGAACTCCGCGACCTGCACGCCGAACTGCGCGGCATCACCCAGCTGGTCTCCGACGCCCAGGCCCGCACTCAACTCCGCGGCGTCTCCGCCCGCCTGGCCCGCCTGGTCTCCGGCGTGGCCGCCCCCGACCACGCCGTCTCCCTCGCTCCCCGCGAACTCGACGTCCTGGCCCAGATCGCCCTCGGCTGCACCAATGCCGAAGCCGCCCAGCGCCTCTCCCTCCGCGCCGAAACCGTCAAAAGCTACCTCCGCAGCGCCATGACCAAACTCGGCGCCCACAACCGCCACGAAGCCGTAGTCCGCGCCCGCCGCCTCGGCCTCCTCCCGTAGCCCAGGCCGCGTTCCCGCGTCCTCACCGGCCGTCTCTCGCCCCTCGTCACTCCGGCATGCTTTAGCCGGAATCCGCACGGTGCGCCACATGGATCCCGGCTGGAAGCACGCCGGGATGACGGACGCGGGCCGGTCTTGATATGAACGCAGCCATGAGTGGTGTGCGCGCCTTGGCTTTGGCTTTCGCGGTGGTTGTCGGGACGGCTGGTGCCGCGGGTGTGGCGACGGGGGAGAACGAGGCGGGGCCGGATGCGCTCACCGTCCGGCATCTCGATCAGTTCACGCTGGGCGACGACTATCAGTTCGGGGGCTATCGCGTCGGCGGCCTGTCCGGTCTGGACTATTGGCCGGAGGGAGACAGCTACCTGGCGATCAGCGACAACCGCGGTGAGGAAGGTCCCGCGCGCGCGTACACGCTGAGCGTGCCGATCACCCCGGAGGGCAAACTGGGCGCGCCCGAATTCCGCAGTCTCATCGAGCTTCTCGACAAGGACGGGTCACCGTACGCGGCGCGCACCATCGACCCGGAGGCGATTCGGTGGACGCCGGACCATCAGGGGTTCGTGTACACCAGCGAGGGCGAAGCCAAGACCGGGCAGGCCGGGTTCGTGCGGCAGGCGACCCTGGACGGGGCCTACAGCCGGGAAGTGCCGGTGCCGGACGCCTTCACACCGCGTACCGACGCTGCGGGGCAACAGATTTCGGGAATTCGCGACAATCTCGGCTTCGAGGGCATGGATTTGACCGAGGGCGGTTCGACCGTGGTCGCGGTGAGCGAGAACGCCCTGGTTCAGGACGGACCCGCCGCGTCCGCCGACGCCGAGAGCCGGTCCCGTTTGGTGCAATCGAACCGCGGCAGTGGTCAGGACATCGCCGAATACATCTACCCGGTCGGGCGTGTCGGTCTCGGCGAAATCGCGTCGTCCGCAGGCATTTCCGAGATTCTCTCGCTCGGCGGCGACCGCTATCTCACGCTGGAGCGCGGCGTCATCCCCGTGCTGGGCTTCACCGGCCGAATCTACGAAACCTCCACCGCCGGAGCCGATCCGGTGACCGGCAAGGAAGCCGCCCCGGCGGACGCCAAGCCCATGAGCAAGCGGCTGCTGTTCGACTTCCGGGCGGCGGGCATCGACCCGCAATGCGTGGAGGGCATGACCTGGGGACCGCGTCTGCCCGACGGCTCCCGATCGCTGATCATTGTGGCGGACAACAACTTCGGACGCGCGGGCCGCACCACCTTCCACCTGCTGTCGGTCAGCGGCGGCTAGGCGGGCGGCCCGGCGGGGCGGCTCAGTCGGCCGCGAGATAGCGAATGGATTCGCCGCCCTTGGCGTGATGCAGCCGGCCGAACCGGCTGTCCAGCAGATGCGCCATGCTGTCGGCGGCGCCCGCGAAGGCGTCCTCGGCGGTTCCCGCGCGATGGGTGGTGGCGACCGGAGGCTGGCCCTTGGGCCGCGCCTCCAGGGTGCACTGCTTGTCCTCGGACCCACCCTTGTGACCGTTGACGTCGGTGATGTGGGCCTCTACCCGAGTGAGTTGCTCGGCGAAGCGATCGAGCGCGCTGGTGATGGTGTCTTCCGCCTCGCGAATGAGTGCCGGACCGCCGCCGATGTGCTTGTCGGCGAAAACGTGGATTTGCATGGCATCTCCAATCTCTCGGGATTGCCGAGAACTTGCTGACACCCTCGACCCTACCCGTTTCCGCGCCGGTTGGGGCAACCTCTCAGTGCCCTCTCAGCAGGTGAGAAGGCTCTCAGCGGCATTCCGGGGTCAGGGCGCGGCGAACCCGAGCACGGTGAGCGCCAACTGCTCGGCGGCATCGGGATGCCCGACGGCCTTGGCGGCGGCCGACACCGCGCGCCGCGTCTCCGGCTGGCCGAGCAGTTCGGTCAGCGCATTGCTGAGGTTCTCCGCGGTCGCCTCGGGCCCGATGAGCGCCCGCGCCCCGCCCTGATCGGCCAGGATGCGCGCATTGCGGATCTGCTCGCCGCCCACCGAATGCGGGTAGGGGATGAGGATCGACGGTTTGCCGAGCGTGGTGATCTCGGCGAGAGTGCCCGCGCCGGAACGGGATACGAGCACATCGGCCAGCGCCAGCACGTGCGGGAGTTCCGGGCCGAGGAATTCGCGCACCAGATACCGGCCGCGCAATTCCCCGGGCAGCGTGGTGGCGCGCTCCTTGACCTGCTCGTAGGACAACCGCCCGCACTGGTGGATCACATTGGCGTGATCGAGCAGGTTCGGCAGCAGGCTGTCGATCAGATCGTTGATCTGCACCGCGCCCTGCGCGCCGCCGGTGATGTACACGGTCGGCAGTCCGGGCGTGTAGCCGGTCCAATTCAACGCCGGCACAGCGGCTTCCGCGTCACCGGTGGTGAGCGCCGGACGGATCGGATTGCCGGTCACCACGGCCCGCTCGCGGGTGCGCCCGGGCAGCAGCTGCCGCGACGCCTCCGAGCTGAGCGCGATCCGGTCGGCCAGCCGGGCCAGCAGCAGATTCGCCTTGCCGATACCGGTGGTCTGCTCGTGGATCACCAAGGGCTTGCGCCGCAGCGCCGCCGCCAATCCGATGGGCGCGCAGACGTATCCGCCGGTGCACAGCACCACATCCGGCCGGAAATCGCGCACCACGCGCTGGGCGCGCAGCACGCTGGCCGGAACCCGCAGGGCGTCTTTGGCATTGGCGGCATTGAGCATCTTGAGCGGATTGCGGTCGCGGCGCAGCTTGCCCGCCTTGATGCCGGTGAAGGCCACCTCGTTCTCGGCCGCGACGCGCTGTTCCAGGCTGTCGGGCGTACCGACCCACAGCACTTCGGCGGTGACGTCGGCCTCGGCGGCCAGATCGCGCAGCGCGCGGACCGCCGCCACGGCCGGATAGGTGTGCCCGCCGGTGCCGCCGCCGGCGACGATGACGCGGACCGGTCCGTGTGCGGCGAGCCGCTTCAGAATGGCGGCGCGGTCCTGGGCGGGCTGTGGCATGGCTTTTCTCCTGCGGGTCGCGGGTCCGGGATGGCGCTCGGACCAGGTTAGTCGTGGCCCGAATACCGGTCGGTTGGAACCCCAGCGAAGTATTGGCGATCCGGCAACCGGCCTTTACCATGGTGTGACGCCGATCACGTTGCCGCAGCTGGTGAGAGGGCCCGGAATGCAGCCGTTCAGATTGCCCGAGTTCTACCTGCCGCACCCACCCCGCCTCAACCCCCATCTCGACCATGCCCGCGAACACGCAGCCGCGTGGGCGCAGCGCCTGGGCATGCACGACGAGCCCGGGCCGAACGGTGCGCCGGTATGGGATGTCGAGACCTTGGCGCGCATGGACTTCGCCCTGCTGTGCGCCTACACCCATCCTGAATGCGATGCCGAGACCCTGGCGCTGGTCACCGAGTGGTACATCTGGGTCTTCTACTTCGACGACTATTTCCTCGCCGAGTTCAAGCATCCGCAGCATCGCGTGGAGGCGGTCCGCTATCTGGAGCGGCTCGAGGAGTTCATGCCCGAACCCGGTTGCACCGCACCGGAACCCGCCAATGCGTCCGAGGCCGGACTGCTCGACTGCTGGCTGCGCACGCTGCCCGCCATGACCGCGGACTGGCGGCGGCGGATGCGGCTGAGCACCCACAACCTCATGGTCGAATCCCTGTGGGAGCTGGACAATATCGTCCGCGAGCGGGTCGCCAACCCGATCGAGTACCTCGAAATGCGCAGGCGGGTGGGCGGTGCGCCGTGGTCGGCCAATCTGGTCGAGTTCGCGGCAGACGCCGAGGTGCCGGACCGGTTCGCCGGCACCCGGCCGCTGCACGTGCTGTGCGAAACCTTCTCCGACGCGGTGCATCTGCGCAACGATCTGTTCTCCTACGAGCGCGAGGTGCGCGTGGAGGGGGAGAACGCCAATCTGGTACTGGTGCTGGAACGGTTCCTGGGCCTGCCCACCCAGCGGGCGGCGGATCTGGTCAACGACCTGATCACCTCGCGGCTGCGGCAGTACGAGGACACCGCCGGAATCGCTGTGCCGCAACTGTTCCTGGAACACGGCGCCACGCCCGCCGAGCAGCTCGCGGTGGCGCGCTACGTGCGCGGGCTGCAGGACTGGCAGTCCGGCGGGCACGAATGGCATCTGCGCTCCAGCCGCTACATGAACAGCGGCCTGGCCAGCGGTCCGACCGGGCTCGGCAGCGGCGTCGCCCGGCTGCGGCCCGGCGCGCGCATGCTGGTCAACCAGCAGACGCCGCCGCCGCGTACGCCCGGCCCGCTGCCGCTCGGCAAGCTCTCCATGCCGTATCCCGTGACGGTCAATCCGCATGTGGCCACGGCGCGCGCCGATCTCCCGGAATGGTTGTCCGCCATGGGTCTGCTAGACGACCCGCGCACGGGCTGGACCCCGGAATCGGTCGAGCGCGACGATTACGCCGCGCTGGCCGCCATGACCGACAGCGACGCCACCGTCGGCGAACTCGTCCGCCGCGCCCGCTGGTGCGCCTGGGGTTTCCTGGCCGGTGATCTGCTCACGCACGTCTTCCGTGCGGATCCGGTTGGCGGCCGGGAAGAGCTGCGCCGCTTGCGAACTCAGCTCACCGACGGCTCCGTCCCGCCCGTCAGCCCTTTGGAGCACGCCCTCCGCGACCTGTGGCGGTCGACCGCATCGGCCACCGACGCGCACGGCCGCCGCCGGCTCCGCTCCGCGCTGCTGAACACCATCACCGCCTGGGAATCGGTGCTGGAGAACGAAACCCGCCACCGCATCCCGGACCCCGTCGACTACCTCGACTCCCGCCGTCACGCTTTCGGCGGCGCGGTGCTGGCAGCGCTCGGGCCCGCCGCCGGCATCGCCCACCCCGATATCGCCGACGCCAGCGTGATCCGACAGCTCGAACACTCGGCCTACGATCACGCCGCCCTGGTCAACGACCTGCACTCCTATCAAAAGGAAATCGAGTACGACGCCGAGCATCACAACCTCGTCTACCTCACCGAATCCTTCCTGCACTGCTCCCGAGAAGCCGCCCGCGACATAGTCGCCGACCTAGCCGAGGAACGCCTGCACCAGTTCGAGCACCTCACCCGTGACGAACTCCCCGCCTTCTTCACCGACTACCACCTCCCCGAAGAAACGCGCGCCGCCATCCTCGATCACGTCCGCCGCCTCCGCGAATACCTCGCCGGCAATCTCGCGTGGCACACCGCCACCCCCCGCTACCCGAATCCGCCCTCCGTCAACGCCCCCGCCCACCCCTGACCCGGCTCCCGAGCACCCCGTTCACCAGCGTGCTCGCCGGTGCCGCGAACCCGCGCACCCGCAGCCGCACCCCATCCACCTGAGCTTATGAACGGCCACCTCGCCTCGGTGCCGATGGCTGCTGCCCGGGCCCCCGAGCCACCCGGCAGGTGTCTCGCAGTCGAGCCACCGAGCAGGCGTCTCGCCGTAGGGGCATCGGGGAGGCATCCCGCCCTAGCGTCATCGGGAAGCCGCTTCGCTCTCGCGTCATTGGGAGGCCGCTTCGCTCTCGCGTCATTGGGAGGCCGCTTCGCTCTCGCGTCATTGGGAGGCCGCTTCGCTCTCGCGTCATTGGGAGGCCGCTTCGCTCTCGCGTCATTGGGAGGCCGCTTCGCTCTCGCGTCATCGGGAAGCCCCTCTGCCCTCGTCATCCCGGCTTGCTTTTGGCCGGGATCTCACCTCTTGACGTGAGATTCCGGCCAAGAGCGCGCCGGAATGACGAGCGGTGAAGTCACCGCCAGTAAGTCACCGGAGGTTGTCATGAGTACCTCGTCAGCAGCGGACCCGGCGTTCGGGGCCGATACGGCGTTCGGAGCAGACCGGAGGTTCGAGGCGCGCCAGGGGCTCGACGCTGGTCCCCGTCTCGCCGCCGGAGAGCCGTGGGGCGTTGGGACGGAGAGTGATTCGTGGTTCCGGGCGAACGATCTCCAGGAACGCGGGGCGCGGGCGTTGCGGCGGGCGCAGCGGCTGACCACGCCGCTGGTGCGGGCCGCCGTCGATACGTTGCCGGCGGATCTGCGCCATATGGCCGGGTATCACCTGGGCTGGTGGGATGTGGAAGGCAATGCGGCGCTGGGGGATCCGGGGAAGGGGCTGCGGCCCGCATTGGTGCTGGCCGCCGCCGCTTCGGCGGGCTGCCGTCCGGCGGAAGCGTTGCATGCGGCAGCGGCCGTGGAGCTGGTGCACAACTTCACGCTGGTGCACGACGATGTGATGGACGGCGACGCGCTGCGGCGGGGCCGGCCGGCCGTGCACCGGGTGTGGGGTACCGATGACGCCGTCCTGGTCGGGGATGCCCTGCACAGCTTGGCCATCTGGACGCTGGCCGATGCTCCGGCCGCCGCGCTGTCCGGGATCGCCCGGGTGGAGGGGGCGGTGATCGAACTGTGCCTCGGGCAGCACTACGACTGCGCGTTCGAGAACATGGCCGAAGTGAGCCTCGAGGAGTGCCTGACGATGCTGGGGCACAAGGGAAGTGCGTTGTTCGGGTGCGCGTGCGCGATGGGGGCGCTGTGCGCGGAGGCCGACGAGGAGACGGTGGAGGCGATGGATCGGTTCGGGCGGGAGCTGGGGATCGCCTTCCAGCTGGTGGATGACGTGCTGGGGATCTGGGGCGATCCGGCGCGGACCGGCAAACCGGTGGGCAGTGATCTGTTGCGGCGCAAGCGGAGTCTGCCGGTGGTGGTCGCACTGGCCTCGGATACCGCGGCGGGGCGGGAGTTCGCCGAGCTGTACGCTACGGGCGGGCCGGTGGATCGTCCCGCCGCCGCGCATGCCGCCGAGCTGATCGCGCGGGCGGGCGGCCGGCGGTGGGCACAGGCGGAATCGGTACGGCGACTGCGCGCCGCCGAGGCTTGCCTATCGGATATCCGGAATTCAGGAGATCTGCGCGCATTGGCGGAATGCGCGATTCACCGCGATCGCTAACCGCCTCCCCGCGTCTTCAGCGCCCGGCCGAGTGCCGTTGTCTGCCGGGCACGCGTGCCGGCGGTGAGTGCCGAACCGATTCTGGCGGTACCCGGTGAGTTACCCGATCTGTTGCGAAATCAGTTGTTGCCAAGAAATGGACAATTTCGACCGGCCGGTACTTATTGCGCCGCAATAACTTTCGGTTTGCTCAATGCTGTCAAGGGCCAATGACGCTAATTCACCGGAATCTGTTGCTCCAAAACTGCTGGACTGTCAGGATATTCAGCTATTCGAGGCTGAACGATCCAGGAGTTCGAGCATGACGACGTGGCCGCTCGGCGAGCCGGGACAGTTGCTCGCGCTCGGCCGGGAATCCGCCCGGGAATTGGTCGGCGAATTGGCGCAAGCCGCCGCCACCACCCGCACCGGAATTCTCCGCGTCGCCGGCGAACCCGGCGGTGATCTGCATATCGTGCACGGCCAGGTGATCACCGTGGAATCCCCGGGCGCCCCCGGCCTGCGGCAATTGCTGGCCCGCCCCGGCCGCACTTCCAGCGGCCTGGCCGATCTGCGCGTGGTCGCCCTGATGGCCGCCCTGGAGGGCGCTTTCGCCATCACCTCCGGCTGGATCGGCAGCTGCTTCTGGCAGGACGCGCCCGGCGGCCGCCACCGCCCCGCCGCCGAAGCCCTGCCGCCCGTCCCCGGCGTCGACCCCGCCTGGCTGCTGCTGGAAACCGAGCGGCGCCTGCGCGCCCTCGCCCACGGCCGCGTCTCCCCGCACCGGAATCATCTGCTGCTCACCGACTCCGGCCGCACCCTGCTCGCCGGTCCCGGCCCGCGCGAACGCCAGGAGATCCTGCTCTGGGTCAACGGCCGCCGCAGCTGCCGCGATATCGCCATGCTGCTGTGCCGCAGCCTCTACGCGGTGACCGTCGAAGTGGCCCGCATGCTCGACGGCGAACTGCTGCTCATCGCCCCCGCCGAAGCGGAACCGGAGCCGCCGCCGGAACCCGAACCCGTGCGCTCCCGCTCCATGCTGCCGCGCCGCCGCCGCGGCGCCAGCGGCATCAACGACACCATTCCGCCACGCGCACCGCAGCCGGTCCGTGGCTTCCAAAGATCCGCCTTCGGGTGGAAATCAGAAAGGACGCAATGAACACGTCGAGCAATAACGGACCCGGCAGCCTGACCGATCGGATCGCCGTGCTGGTCAAGGTATTGCGATCCGAAGTCCCCGAATGCGTGGCCGCCGGCGCGATCGATATGTCCACCGGAATGCTGCTGGCCGTGGAAACCGTCGACAATCATCCGCAGGAGGTATTGGATCTGCTCGCCGCGGCGACGCTGGATCTTTTCCAGGGCCGCAATGTGGTGATGATCGAGGATATTTGGAAGGAACGCCGCGGAATACGCCTGGACCGCCACTATTTCCAGGAGATCCTGGTGAACAGCGAGAATCTCACGCACCTGTTCATCCGCACCGAGAGCCGCGACGATGTGGTCGTGGTGGTGGTCTGCCGCCGCACCGTCAATGTCGGCATGCTGTTCGCGCAGGCCCGCCGGGTGCTCAAGGACACCGGCCGGCTCTAGGGAATGCGTGCCACCGCGCCGAGCATCGACACCGCCTCGGCGCGCGGATGCGGCCGATACACCTCCGGCCGCCAGTTGGTGATCGCGGTGATACCGGGGCTGATCAGCTCGTAGCCCTCGAAGAACCGCGCGAACTCCTGGCTCGATCGCAGCTGGAACGGCACCCCGCTGCGCTGATTGGCGGCCGCGTTGCGCGCCAGGTCCTCGGCCTCCAGATAGTCGTTGGTGGCGTGGCTCATGGCCAGGTAGCTGCCGGCGGGCAGGGCATCGCACAGCTCGCGCACCAACCGGTACGGATGCTCGTCGTCGGTGATGAAATGCAGGACAGCGACGAGCATCAGCGCCACGGGGCGGCTCAGATCCAGGGTTTTCAACAGGTCGGGATGCCGAAGGATGTCCTGCGGCGAGCGCAGATCGGCGTCCAGGTAGGCGGTCGCGCCGGCGGCGGAACTGTTGAGCAGTTCGCGCGCGTGCAGCAGCACGATCGGATCGTTGTCCACGTACACGATGTGCGATTCCGGCGCGACGTCCTGCGCGATCTCGTGCACATTGCCCGTGGTCGGCAGCCCCGCGCCGATATCCAGGAACTGCCGGATGCCCGCCTCACCGGCCAGATACGCCACCACCCGGCGCAGGTAATTGCGATTCTCCACCGCCGCCAGCTGCACGGTCGGGAACACCTCGGACACCGCGTCGGCCGATTCCCGGTCGGCGGCGAAATTGTCCTTGCCGCCCAGCCAATAGTCGTAGCGGCGTGCCGGATGCGGCTTGGTGGTGTCGATCCGCGCCGTCACCGGCTCCCCGGCCGGTTCCGGCCGCCGAGCGGAATCCGAGTCCACAACGCCCCCAATCCTTTTCGACTAGTGTCCTGATCATGCGTTATAGCCCGTACGACTTCGCCGTCCACGCCGATCCGTATCCGTACTATGCCAGGTTGCGAAACGAGGCCCCGGTCTACCGTAACGAGGCCGAGGACTTCTGGGCGCTGACCCGGTACTCCGACGTACGCGACGCGTTGCGCGACTCCGAGCGCTTCTCCAGCGTCAACGGCATTCGCATGGAGCCGGCCTTCTGGGGACCGCAGGCCGAGCACTTCTTCTCCTTCGTCGCCATGGATCCGCCCAAGCACACCCGGCTGCGCGGGCTGGTGACCCGGGCGTTCACCGCGCACCGGGTGCAGGGGCTGGAACCGCGGCTGCGGGAGATCGCGCGCGGGCTGATCGAGCCGCTGGTCGAACGCGGCGAATTCGATCTGGTGGCGGATTTCGCGGGCCCGTTCCCGACCGATGTCATCTCCGAACTGGTCGGTGTGCCGGAGGCGGATCGGGAGATGATCCGCAAGCTCGGCATGGAGATCATGTACACCGAGGAGGAGTCCACCGATCTGCGGCCCGAGGCGATGGCGGCCATCGGGGTCCTGGTCGGGTACTACACCGAGCTGACCATCGAGCGGGCCAAGGACCGGCGCGAGGATCTGCTGTCCGGGCTGCTCGACGCGGCCGACGGCGATGACCGGCTCACCCCCGAGGAGATCGTGGGCGTGCTGATTCTGCTGGTCGGGGCGGGTATCGAAACCAATATGCTGACCTTCGGCAATGCCTGGAACGCGGGCGCGCTGCACGCCGACGCGCGTAAGGCGAGCCTGGACGGGCGGATCGACGACTGGATCGGCGAGGCCATGCGCTGGGATCCGGCGACGCAGTCGCAGCTGCGCAGCACCACCACCGATGTGGAGTTGCACGGAGTGACGATTCCGGCGGGCGCGAAGGTGCTGCTGCTCAGCGGGTCGGCCAATCGGGACCCGGAGGTGTTCGCCGATCCGGACCGGTTCGATCTCGATCGCGATACCTCGGCGTCGCTGGTGTTCGGCAGCGGACGCCATCACTGCCTGGGGTCGAATCTGGCGCTGCTGGAACTGCGCGTCGGATTGCAGGAGCTGGCCGCGCGGGTCGGCGATTACGCGGTCGACTCCGCGGGCGCCAAGCGCATTCACTCCTCCAACAATCGCGGTTTCGCGAGCCTGCCCACCACGGTGCAGGCGCGCTGAGCCGCAAGCGCATCCGGGCCGGGTGACGGCGGGCGTCACCCGGTGATCCGGCTCTCTTTCCGCGGTCAGCGGAATAGCCGACTCATTGCTACGGTGAGCGGAATCGCCGTCCCGCACTGCTGCCGGAACCTTGGTCGGCGGTGTCTGAGCGTTCGAGGCAGCTGAGAGGTTGGCGTCGAATGTTCGTACCGGCTGCCGCCATCACCGGTCCCGCGGTGGGTCGAAAGCCTGCTTACGACACCGATTTCCTGCGAATCGTCGCGCCCGCGCAGCCCTTGCGGCGGATGCCGCGTGCCGCGCGCATACCGCTCGCGCCCGCTCAGGAACGGATGTGGCATGCCGCGGCCGCCGGCTATTCGGCTGACTGGAATGTTGCTCGCGCGTTTCGGATTCGTGGCGAGACGGTGAATATCGGCGCGCTCGCGGCCGCCGTCGCCGATGTGGTGCGCCGGCACGCGCCGCTGCGCACCTGCTATCCGGAGACGCGGCTCGGGCCCGTGCAGCTGGTGGTGGACGCCGACAACGCCTGTGTCGAAGTGCCGGTGGTGGAGAGCTTTCCGGGGGAGTTGCCGGAGCGGCTGGCCGAGTTCTGCTCGTATGCCTTCGATTTGGCGACCGAGATTCCGTTGCGCGCCTGCCTGCTGCGGCTCGGGCCGCGGGATGTGGTGCTGGCGTTGGTGGTGCACCATATTTCGCTCGATGGGGCGTCGCTGGGGCCGCTCATGCGGGATTTCGTCACCGCCTATTCGGCTCGGTGCGCGCGGCGTGCGCCCGTGTGGCCGGTGCTGCCGGTGGATTACGTCGATTACACGCTGTGGAAGCACGAGTTTCTCGGTGATTTCGATGATCCGTCCAGCCGGGCCAGTGCCCAATTGCGGTACTGGGCCAATAATCTCGTCGGGCGTCCCACGCCGCTGGCGCTGCCCTACGACCGGGCGCCAGGGGCGCATCGTGATGCCGCCGGCGACAGCATCCGGATTCGATTCGACCCGGATATCCACCGCGATCTGCTGTCTCGCGCCCGCCGTGCCGGTTCCAGCGTCTTCATGCTGTTGCAGACCGCCTTCGCGATCAGCCTGTCCGCCTTCGCCGGCTGCCCCGATGTGACGGTGGCGACGGCGGTCTCCGGGCGCGACGATCCCCAATTGGCCGATCTGGTGGGCAATTTCGCCGACGATGTCCTCATGCGCGTCCGCCTGGACCGCGCCGCCGACGTGCCCGAATTCGTCGATCAGGTGCGCCGCGCCGCCCTGGCCGCCTTCGCCAACCCCGACACCTCGAACCCTCGCCTGCTGCGCTGCCTGCCCCAGGACCCCGCGCACCCGCTGTTCCAGGCCACCCTCATCCTGCAACGCGCCGACGCCGCCCCGCCATCCCCCGCCGGTCCGCTGGCCGTCACCGAAATCCCCACCGGCGTAACCCGCGCCAAACACGATCTCGAATTCGGTCTCACCGAGCACTACGACCCCACCGGCGCCCCCGCCGGCATCGACGGCCCGTTCCTCTACCCCCGGGCCCGCTTCGACCGCGACACCGCCGAACGTTTCACCGAAAAGTTCACCGCCACCGTGGAACTCATCGCCTCCGGCTACGACGGCCCACTCACCCCACTGCTGCTGAGCCCACCCCGCCGCCGCAGCCGTCGAGCGGGCCGCCCCCGCCCCTGACCCCTACTTCATGCTGAGGGTGATAACCAGCGTCTCGTCCTCGACGCTGGCCACCAGTTGCCCCGGCGCCCCGCCCGCGATCCCGTCATTGTCGACAACCGCCCCCACCGCCCCCTCGTTCAGCAGCACCAGCTTCCCCTTCTTACCGGACCCCGCCACGTAATCGATGCTGTCATCCCCACTGTTCCCCGGCTGCGGAAAGTTGATGTCATCCGCCGACTTCCCATTGTTCAAATCCAGCTGCCGCAAATACCCGCCCGCCGCCACGAACGCCGGATTCTTCCCCTCCTGATACAACACCTCATACCGCAACGTCTCCCCATACCCGAACTCCACCTCGGAAAAATGATCCCCCCACAGAATCTGCCGAATCACCAACGACCGGTACCGATTCCGCACCTCGAGCACCTTCAACGACCCCGGCTGAAAATCCGCCACCGCAACCTCTTCCACTAACGCACGCCGGGCTCCTCCCGACCCAGGCCGGACTCTATCCGATCCCCTCCCCGCTCGGCCCGCCCCCGCCGAATCCCCTGCGCCACAACGACAATCAACCCCACCACGCCCCCGAACCCAGCCACACCGCCGGCTGCCGCTCCAACTCGAAGGCAGCAACCGTTCAGCCATCCTGGAACGCCCCCCACCCCATCCCGCACCCACCCCCGCCCGACGCGTCCCCCACCACACGATTTGCACTCCGGGGGTACCAATGGTGTACCTTTCTCCAGGCGCTCGGGAAACCGACCGCACCCATCCGGGGCTATGGCGCAGCTGGTAGCGCACCACACTGGCAGTGTGGGGGTCAGGGGTTCGAGTCCCCTTAGCTCCACCAATCGTGTCATTGCACGAACCGACTCCATTGAGGCTGGTACCGCGGAAGCGGTACCAGCCCCAATGTCGTTTCCGGGTTGGGGGATGCGGAAGGTGGGGACGAGGCGGTCGGGGCCGGTGATGGCGACCTGGGCGACGAGGGTCTCGATCAGCGCCTTGGCTTGGGTGCGGCTGCCAGTGGCGATGATTTCCGCGATGTGGTCAGCGATGCCGTCGAGCGTTGCGGGTTTCGGCGCGGTGGGTTCGTTCGCCAGGGCTGCGGCGAGTTCGTCGCGCCGGGTGATGAGTTGGCCTGTCTTGGCCCGCAATTCGCTGAGTCTTCCGGCGAGGAGCTCGGGGTCGAGGGTGCCGTTTTCGAAGGCGTTCAGGTACCGGTCGATCGCCTGCTGAGCTTTGGCGAGCTCGGCGGTGACGGCGTCCAGTTCGATGCGGGTTTCGCTACTGGAATCGCGGTGGCATCGCTGCTGGGCGGTGATGGCTTGGCTGATCAGATCGTGCCGGGTGCGGTAGAAATTGCCCAAGGCTTCCAGAACGGCCGCGTCGACGGAGTCGGCGTCGAGTCGGGTGAAGTCGCACTTGTCGGCGTCATAGCGGGCACGGTTGAAGCAGGTGTAATAGCGGTAGGTGCGGGAGCGTCCGGTGGCGCGGGTGCCGATCATGGCCCGCCCGCAACGTGGGCAGCGCAGACGTCCGGTCAGCAGATAGTCCGAGGAATTGGCGGCTCGGTGCGCATGGGATTCCCCGCGGGCTTCGAGGACCGACTGGGCGCGGTCGAAGTTGGCGGTATCGATGATGGCGGGATGCGCGTCGGTGACGGTGGTGCCGCGGAAGGTCAACTCGCCGAGGTAGATCCGGCTGCGCAGCACGTGATGCCCGGACCATTCGCGGCCGGTGCTGGCGCGATGTCCGCGCGCATTCAGCTCCGCGGCGACAGCACGGGCACCGAGACGGTTGCGGGCGTAGAGGTCGAAGATCATGCGTACGACCACGGCTTCGGCTTCGTCCACGATGAGGGTTTGTGTGGTTTTGTCGACCCGGTATCCGTAGGGCCGTTTGCCGCCCTTCCATTTGCCTTTGGCGGCTTTGCGTTCCATGCCTGCGATGACGCGGTCGATGATGGTGTCGCGTTCGAATTGGGCGAACATGCCCAGCATCTGCACCAGCATGCGCCCCATGGGCGTGGAGGTGTCGAATGGTTCTGTGGCGGAACGGAACACGACCTTGGCCCGGTCCAGCTCGTCGAGCAGGGTGACCAGGTCACGCAGGCTGCGGGAGAACCGGTCGACCCGGTAGACCACGAGCACATCGATGAGTCCGGCACGCGCGGCTTGCAAGGCGCGTTGCAGGCCGGGCCGTTCGGCGCTCGCGCCGGAAGCGTCGTCGGTGAACGACGTCGTGTGTCGCCAGCCGGGTTGGGAATCGATGTAGGAGGCCAGCCGGGCGTCTTGGGCCTCGATGGAGTAGGGCTGGTTGTCTTCGGTCGTGGAGCGGCGGGTGTAGGTCCCTACCCGCACGTCCTGTTCCCATGCGGCAGTGTTGGTGGGGATACGCGATGTTGAGGATTTCTTGGTGCCTGCCATGCTGCCGGTCCTTCCCCATCGATACGCGCTTCTCGCAACGCGGATGTCCGAAACAATCTCTGGCGGACTGGAATTCGGGTTCGGGATTCGTTCCGGTATGTCGCCGTTCCTATCGTCCCTCGATCGGTTTTCGAATGTATTGATGTGGCGGGTATTTCGGTTGGGATGTTTCATGCGGCGTTCCGTTCGCCGTTGTCGGTGTGGCGGCGGTGGGTCCATGCGGTGAGGAGGTCGGCGAGGAGGGTGACGGCGTGGTCGTGTTGGGTGGCGGTGAGCGCTTCGGTGTCGTCTCGGTCGATGTGCCAGCGTTGGTGGGCGCGGTCACGAGCAGGCGGCTTGGCGGGTTCTGTACCGGCCTGGGCGTGTGTTTCGGGTTCGGGACGTTCCATCGGGGCTCCTGTGGGTGTTCGGCGGTTGGAGTGGCGTCACCCTGTACTGGCAGGAGAACCCGCGTTCATCCGCGTTCGGGACTGGAATTGATGCGTGTTCCGTGATCAAAGTTCGGCATCAATCACGGGATCCTCTGGGTTCCGGCATATTGGGGTGTCGCGCCTGTTAACTGCCAAGGAGGGGCCCGATTTCGACATTTACGTGCGGAAAGGTTCGATAACGATCGGTGTCGCCGCACCCGAGCGCCCCAAGGGGCGATTGCCTTACCTGGTCCTAACATGTCACAACCCAACCCGCTGACGGTCGAAGGGCGATGTCCAGAGTGTATGGCCGCATAGAATCGCGTTCGTGCCTGTCTTGGCCCCATTGGTGGCTCGCTGTCGCGGTTTGGAGCGGTGAGCGCGTCGGCCCACTGGCCCACTCACGCTATGCGGTGAAACGGTCACACAGGCCCGTCGTAGCGCCAACTCTGGCGTTCACATGCCGATAGGCCAGCGCCGCATCGCGTAGGTGATGGTCTTGTGCTCCCAGCCGTCCTTCCACGAGAAGTGGACCGTCTTGCCGACCCCCTCAAACTCCCAGCGCATGAAACCGGGACGTTGAATCGACCCCCGAATTGGATTCTCAGGTGCGTTGAACTCCTCTAGTTCCCGGCCTTGATTGAACAGAGTGATCCCGAATTCAGCGCCAGCCAGGCGAACCGTACCTCCGCGAATCGCATTGGTCCCGTTGGCTAAGAACGGCTGCGCAGACCACCAGTCGGAAAGTACCGGCTCAGGGTTGCTGAAGGGGTCGAAGATGAGGGGGCTGTCCACCTGGCTTGCCACGCACACTCCCCATGTCTCCGGCCACTCGGCATGGCCAAGCAAGATATCTACTGCCTCCGGGGGTATCGGCGTAGACACGCGGCCGCCGTTTCCTGTGAATGCGTTCGCGGCCGCATGGTTCAAGAGGAGCTTCAAGACCCACCTCTGGAAATCGTTGCCCGAGATATGCACCTCGGTCTCATCTCCCCAATCACCCGCCCCACCGCGCCACTCAAGCGCAATGTCCCGAATGAACCGAGCAAAACTGATAGCCGCATCATCCGCAGGGTGAAGTCCGTGGTTGTGGCTGGTGCAGAGCACATTGGCAACGAACTTCTTGGGCTTGACGGGGCGCACGATCCCCGCTCCGTGATTGTGCTGGATCGTGACGTTCGGGTCATCGAAGGTGAATAGTTTGATCAACCCGTGAGATACGTAGTGCTCACCCGAGATTGTGGCTGAGCAACCCCCACGGGTATTCGCGTAACAACGCGGGTGACGGTATTTCGGATCACCCTCTTGATACAGATCAATGATCTCGAATACCTGATCCGGCGGATACAACCCGCCATCAACACGGGCCGGTTGGCTGGGAGTCTCCCCGATTCTCACCTTGACGACTGCGCCGGGGTGCGTTGCACGGTTGGGAATCTGGTGAATTTCGATGATCTGCGCCGGAACATTGAACTTGCCGTCATCCGAATGGGCGCTGATGAAGAGTCCCAGGTGGTCGCAGGTCAGGTCCTTTGCAGCGATTTCGTACTGCGACACAACTCCGCGAGACGAGTCGCCACCTATCAAATCGACGCTGCGGAGCGTGGGTTCTCTTAGCTCCAAGGCTTCGTCATCTGGCGCGTTGAAGCACCCGATGACGCCTGACAGCCGATACACCCATGTCCGCCGCACACTGCCCTCTGCTACACCGATGAACCGCGCGACCGGGCCGTACTCGTGCTCAAGAACCCAGTCGATCTCGTCTACTGTCAGCGGTTTTGTCTCGCGATCGTTGAAGATCGTGTCGCCGACACGAACAGCCAGAACCGGTATGGCGATTGGGGAATCCGAAGTCATGCCGAACGGTACCGCCTGGATCTGTGCGTAATCAGGCTAGTCGCCGACGAGCTTGGCTGCATCGGGGTAGATCACCAGTGCGTTGGCCTTACGAACGTTGGCCCGGGCGAGATAGTAGGTCTGGACCATGGTCTCAATAAGTACGTCCCGCAGTGGCTGAGCCCCGACAAGGTGAACCCGCACCGCCAGAAAAGCTATTCAGCTCTTCAAGTCGCGGATGGCCTCGACCAGGAACGCGGCCCACGACGGCCGGATGCCAGTTGACAACCTGCCGTCTCTGCCGCATAATGCGATGCGGCGATTTTTTGCGCTCAAAAGTAGTTCACCCCCGAAATCCACGGGGGTATTTTTATGCCCTGAGCAGGTCTTTTACTCTGAAGCTCCTCGATTTCGAGATCGACCATCAGTGGTCACGTGACGCACTGTCACACTTGTTTGACGCAAACTGTCACACTTGAGCTTGAGCGAAGTGAGGGATGCCTGTGGCCGGCAAGATCCGTGTGCACGAGTTGGCCAGAGAGCTCGGCATCCCCAGTCGAGACCTGCTTGCAAGGCTCAAGGAGCAAGGCGAGTTTGTGAAGTCAGCATCATCGACGATCGAAGCACCCGTCGCCCGTCGTGTTCGCGATTCGGTAGCCGGTGGCGGATGCCCCAGCTCACCGACCTTGCCACCGAGGCCGGTCGCCGTTGCCTGGTCCCCTCCATCTATCGACTCTCAGATGCTGGACGACGAGCCGCAATTGATCACGGCATGGGAGGCCTGCGCCGACCTCGATGTCAGACCGGCAACTATCCGCAAGTGGGTCTCTCGGGGCTACCTGCAAATCGCCGGGCATCGCGGTAGGGCAGCGCTTTACAACCGGGACGATCTCGAAACAGTCCGCCGGCGAGCACGAAACCGAACGAACAGGGCGCCCATCCGGCCGCAACTCAACGTGCCGGCGAACTACTTTGACCGATCTATCACCACTGCCGAAGCCGCCAAGCTACTCGGGGTCGCACCATCGACGGTTCGCAGCTGGGTCACCCGCGGTCATCTTGTCCCAATAAGGCGAAGTCGAGGCGGCCACGTTTTCACGATAGGAAGCGTGCTGACTGCCGGGCGCCGGACCGTGCGTTAACGAGCCCGACACCTACTGTTCGACCCATCGCGACTGACATATCCAGGCTCGCTCGCCCGCCGAGCGGGCCTTCGTAATGTCCGTCCACAAGCTCCGCAGCAACCGCTGCGGTCCATGACCCGGCCATTCGCTGGTCCGGGTTCACCACCCGAAAGAGGGAGGTGGCGCCTTGGAGCTTTCCGTGCTCCTCGGTGCTGCGCCTCTGCTGACCGCCATGGGCTACTTCGCGAAGCGGGCACTCCCGCCGCTCACGGAGCTCTTGGTGGCGGTTCTGCCTCTGCTGTCGGATCGCATGAACGAGCGCGCGATCCGTCTGGCAAAGGCGAACAAGCAGAGCAAGTAGCGCCGAAAAACGCCTCGGTCTTTCGGGAAGCGAAGCTCTCGGATTATACATTCATATATGCGCATGTAATAATCTTTAGCTCACTGGAGACGACCTACCTCAGACGGAGGCCATTACCAGATAACGGTTATCGGGCAAATCGATCCGCGGTGAAAGGCGCGTACTGCTAAGCAGTGGGCTGGCGAAGAATCCGCCGTCTGATTATCAGGCGACTTCACGAGGCGGTCCGTCAGCTGGGGCACCCCGCAGTGCCGGGGTGACGGGCGGGGTTGCGGTACGCGGCCAGCGCGGCGAAGAATCCGTTGACACCCAGACGGTGATCGAGGATCGGCGAGCAGGCCAACCGTTCAAGCGACAGTGCGTGCCCGGCCGGGGTCGGCGGCTTCTCGGCGCGCGCCGCGGCGAACAGGCGTGCGCCGGAGTAGCCGAGGGCGTGGCGGGTTTGGCTGGTGCCGCCGCCGTAGAGCGATTCGCGGAAGGCGAACAGCATGCCCATCTCGCGGAGCTTGCGGAGTCGGTCTTGGGCGCGGCGGGCCGAGGTGAATTCCAGCGCCGCGATCTGGTCGGTGGTCAACACCTTGTGCTCGGCTAGCAGGTAGAGAAGACGACGGTCACGTTCGAGCAGTCGGAACCAGGGACCGGCGTCGGGATACCCGCCGCAGCGCGCGCCGCGGCCGTGTCGCCGTCCCCCACGTGATGAACCCTCGGTATTGATACTGAGTCGGGATTTCGACCACACCTTCGGATTGTGGTGTTGAGCGGCGCGGATGCCGATACCGTGGTCGGCGTTTGGGGCGGCGGTTATAGGATGCCGAGCAGACGCCGATCCATCCGCGCTGCCATCCGCCGATCCAAACGCAGCCCGGTGTTCGTCGTGGCCGGTCATCGCGCACCACCGCCGGTGACCGATCGGGTACCCACGGCCCCGGATGATCACGTCCGGGCCGTCCACCAGCACCGCCCGGTTCGTTTGCTGGTCCGTCAGCTCCACTTGGTAGAGGCCCGGTCCGTGCGGACCGGGCCTCTACTGTTGCTCTGTACCTGAAAACGCCTGGGCTGCAACGGACGCGAGGTCCGGTCCCGACTCGCATTGATTTCGCGGCAGACCCAGGAGGTGGGCGCCGGCCGTTTGCGGGGTGGTACACAGCGTGCTACTAATCTCGGGTGTTTCGCCCGAGCCGCTGGCCGATATTTCTTTCCGAGCGCTTCGACGGTGTCGGTCGGTGACTGTCGACAGACCCGTTGCCGCACCGGTTGAACGAGTGCCGCGCGGTGGTGGCGGCCGGTACGAGTTCTTGGATGCGCTGCGTGGACTGGCCGCGTTGGCGGTCGTGTTTCAGCACGCGTCGGAGCGGCTCTGGCCGGGATACTTCCGGTTCTCGCAAGCGCATTTCGGGGTGGGGCAGTTCGGTGTCGTCGTCTTCTTCCTCGTCAGTGGGTTCATCATTCCGGCGTCGCTGGAGCGTGGGCGGTCCCTCGGTGCGTTCTGGGTGGGCCGGTTCTTCCGGCTGTACCCGCTGTACTGGGCCTGCCTAATCGCGGCGATGATTCTGCACTGGGTTGGCCGGTACGACCTGAAACCGATTTTCCTTGCCGACCCGGTGACCAATTTCCTGACCAACCTCACCATGGTGCAGCTCTTCATCGGGCACCCGGACATTCAGATAGTCCTGCCCGCCTGGTCGCTGTCCTACGAGCTGGGGTTCTACCTATTCCTGTCGCTGCTGCTGATCGGCCGGCTCAATCGTCGATCGGTGCCACTGGCGGTTCTCGCGATCGCACTGATCGGCCCGGGGATGTTCCTGCCGCCCTCGATGGTCACCGGGGCGGGGGCGAACTTTCTCACGCGTTGCGCCGTCCTGGTCGTGACTGTCCTGGTCGCGGTGGTGTTCGCGCGGCTGGCGGGGGACCGGCGGCTGGGTATCGCCGCGATCCTGCTCGTATTCGTCACTGCCCCATTGGTTCTCAACCAGCCGGGACCATCGGTACTGACCTTCGTGTATTTCGCCACGATGTTCGTCGGCACCGTCCTTTATCGAATGACATCGGGCGAGATCACCCCGAGGCAGGGATGGGCGGTGTTCGGACTCGCCCTCTGCGCCATCTTCGCGACCAGTGTCTTCCTCCCCCCGTTCTTCGACTCGGGCAGCGGTGTCTGGGTGACGTGGGTCAAACAGCCCACCACCATCATTCCCGCCTACCTCTTCGTCGCCGCCTTTCTTCTGTTGCGCAGCCATTCCTTCCCGCGTCCCCTGTTGTTCTTGGGCCGGATCAGCTTCTCTCTCTACCTCGTCCACTGGCTGATACTCGAAGCGATGCCCCGGTGGAGTACGTCGGTCGCCGGTATTCCCGCAGCCTGGCTCACCTTGGGCACCTGGGTGATCTGTGCACTGGTGATCGCGACCGTCACCTACCGCGTGATCGAGAAGCCGTGCCATGAACTCGGGCAGCGCGCGATGGCCGGAATCGACGCGCGAAAGCGTTATTGGAATCAGGCCAAGGTAAACGGTGTCGGTGTGCCGTGGCGATTGCTTCAATCCGGGGATGGCCGATAGTCGCTCGTTGTGTTTTCTGCTGTCCGGTCCGGCACGGTGAGCGGCGGTATTGCCGAATCCGCCTGTACCAGTGCGCGGCCGGTGCGGCTGCGGGGCTTGGCCTGGCAGGTGTTCGTGCCGACCGTGGTGTTCGGGATGGGGGCTGGAGCTGCGGCGCCGATGTATCCGTTGCGGGCGCTCGAGCTCGGGGCTACGGCGGGGCCGGCGGGGCTGGTGGTGGCGTTGTCGGGGTTCGGCATGATTCTGGCGGATTTGCCGGCGGGGCAGCTCATTGCCCGGATCGGCGAAAGACGTGCCATTGCGGGGAGTTCGGTGTGTGGGGCGATTGGTGTTCTGCTGGCGATATTCGCACCGAATCTCGGTGTGCTGGCCGTCGGAATATTGTGTACGGGTGCTGCTGCGGCGCTGTGGGGATTGGCCAGGCAGACCTATCTGGTGGCGGTGGTATCGCCGGGGGATCGGGGGCGGGCGTTGTCGGCGCTCGCCGGGTCGCAGCGATTCGGTACCTTCGCGGGGCCGTTCGCGGGGGCGGGGGCGGCCCAGCTGATGGATGTGACCGGCACGTTGTGGCTGCAATTGGTGGCGATGCTGGTCGCGGGCGCGCTGATGATGTCGGTGCGCGATATCGAGGAACCGGATGCGGTTCGGTACGGCCTGTGGACCGTGCTGACCGAAAATCGCCGTGCGCTGGGCACTCTCGGCCTCGGCGCTCTCACCACCGGCGCGGCCCGCGCCGCCCGCACCGCCCTGGTGCCGCTGTGGGCGGCGCATATCGGGATGAGCGCGGCGACCATCGGTTTGATCTTCGGCATTGCCGGCGCGGTCGATGTGCTCATGTCCTATCCGTCCGGCATCTGGCTGGACCGCTACGGCCGGCGCGCCACCGGCACCCCCGCGCTGGTGTTGTTCGCGATCGGCTATGCGGTACTGCCGCTCACCTCCACGGCGGCCGGTCTGTGCGTGGTCGCGGTGCTGCTCGGCTTCGCCAACGGGCTGAGCAACGGCCTCATCATGACCGTCGGGACCGATATCGCGCCCGCGGCCCAGCGCGTCGAATTCCTCGGCGCCTGGCGGCTGACCCACGACTTCGGGATGTTCACCGGGCCGATCGCGGTCGGCGTGATCGGCGGCGCGACCGCGCTGGGCGGCGCCGGTCTCGCACTCGGTGCGCTGTCCCTCGCGGGCGCGGCCTCGATCTACCGCTGGTTCCCGGGCAGATCCGGTCTGCGAGTGGGCCGCTGACCCGGATCTTGGCTCCCGGCTTCGACGGCGGTTCCCGGCCCGGCCGCCTATATTGAGACCGGCCAGGTGTTGGCGCTTCGGTTTCGTTATGGCACAGAGGTTTTGATGGACGCGAGATACGCGCTGCGGTGGGCGGCGGAGCACGGGTTCCCGCGGTTGGGGTTTCGCGCGCTGCGTGCGACGGGGGATCCGTTCGCGCAGCTGATGAGCGGGGACGAAGGGTATGACGATCCGTATTCGCTGATCGATCGGATGCGGGGGAACGGGGTGCTGGTCACGAAGGCCGGGTACGCTGCGTTCGATTACGATTTGTGCCGGGAGATATTGCGGGACAGGCGATTCGGGGTGCGGGTGCCGATCGATCCGGCGGTGCCGGGTCCGTTGCGGCGGTATGCCGAGCGGGTTGTGGTGCCGCCCAATCCGATCGAGCCGCCGTCGATGTTCGCGCTGAACCCGCCGGAGCATTCGCGAATGCGTAAACCGGTCGCCTCGGCGTTCACGCCGCGTGCGGTCGCGCGGCTGGGGGATCGGGTGCGTGAGGTCACCACCGAGCTGCTCGATGCGATGGCGGAGCACGAATCCGCGGATCTGATGGCGGATTTCGCGGCGCAGGTGCCGATCGCCGTCATCGCGGAGATCATGGGTTTCCCCAAGGCCGATCGGCCGTTGTTCCTGCGCTGGGGGAGTCACGTCGCCCCGCTGCTGGATGTCGGGATCTCCTGGGAGACCCACCGCCGCGCCATGGCCGCCACGGGGGCGATGCGGGATTACCTTGCCGCCCATATCGAGAAGCTGCGCCGCGCACCGGGGGAGGGCATCTTCAGCGAACTGGTCACCGGCAGCGACCTGACCACCACAGAATTGATGGCCAGCGCGAATGTGCTGATGGGCGCGGGTTTCGAGACCACCATGAACCTGCTCGGCAATTCCATCCCGCTGCTGCTGTCCCATCCCGATCAACTCGACCTGCTGCGCGCCGAACCCGAACGCTGGCCGCTGGCGATCGAGGAACTGCTGCGCTACGACACCTCGGTCCAGATGACGGCCCGTTGCGTGCTGGAACCCCTGGAATTCGGCGGCGTTTCCCTGGTGCCGGGAAAGTCGCTCGTCGTCTCCCTGGCCGGCGCCAACCGGGATCCGGTCAAATTCCCGGACCCGAACCGTTTCGACGTCACCCGCGCCAACGCCCGCGACAACCTGTCCTTCGGCACCGGCATGCACGGCTGCATCGGCGCGAGCCTGACCCGGCTGGAAGTCCTGCAGGCATTGCCCGCACTGTTCGACCGCTTCCCGGATATCCGCCTCGACGGCGAGCCGACCCGCCGCCGGCTGTCCACGCTGCGCGGTTACTCACACATGCCCGTTCGGCTGAAGGCTCTTTGATACTGGGTGGTAAGTTTCGCAGGTAATGCGAGAACGACTCCCCATCGAAGTGGTGTCGGCGAGGCGGGTGGGGCCCGCATCACTTCTGCTGGAACAAGATTGAGGCAGGGCGGGGTTCGCCCCGTGGCTCGGGAGTTGGTCCTTGAATACTGAAGCGATTGTGCTGGATCCGACGGGCGCCGACGTTCAGGCCGAGAACGAGCGGATCCGCGAGCGTGGACCGATCGCACCGGTGGGGTTGCCCGGCGGGGTCTCGGCATGGTCGGTCACCGATGCGGCGGTGCTGAAAGAACTGCTCGCCGATCCCCGCGTGTCGAAGGATCCGCGCCAGCACTGGACGGCCTTCAAGAAGGGCGAGATCGATCAGCGCTGGCCCTTGCACCCGTGGGTCATCGCGGAGAACATGTTCACCGCCTACGGCCCCCAGCATCGCCGCCTGCGCAAACTGGTGGCCCCGGCGTTCACCGCGCGCCGCACCGCCCTGATGCGCCCGGGTATCGAAGCCATCGTCGACGGCCTGCTGAAGCGCCTGGACGGCGTTCCCCCGGGTGAGGTCGTCGACCTGCGGCCCACCTACGCGTACCCGGTGCCGATCCAGGTGATCGGTGAATTGCTCGGCGTGCCCAAGCATTTGGACGCCAAGATCAACGCGTGCGTCGACGGGTTCTTCGACACCTCTTTCACGCCGGCGCAGGCGAAGGCCAATGTCCTGAAGATGGTGTCGCTGATGGGACAGCTGATCTTCTACCGGCGCGGCAATCCCGGCGACGACATCACCAGCGCGCTGATCTCGGCCGTCGACGAGGACTCGGACCGGTTGACGCAGAAGGAAGTGATCGACACCTTGATCCTGGTGATCAATGCCGGTCACGAGACCACGGTCAACCTGCTCGACCAGGCCGTGGTCGCCCTGCTGACCAACCCGGGGCAGCGGGCCGATGTGCTCGCCGGCCGGGTGCCGTGGTCGGAGGTGATCGAGGAAGCGCTGCGCTATCAGCCGCCGATTACGCATCTGCCGCTGCGCTACGCGGTGGAGGACATCGAGATCGCGGGCGTCCGGATCGCCGCGGGCGAGGCCATTCTCGCCTCCTACGGGGCCGCGAGCCGGGACCCGCAGATTCACGGGGCAACCGCCGGGGATTTCGACGTGCACCGGGAGAACAAGGAGCACATCGCCTTCGGTTACGGCGCGCACCACTGTCTCGGCGCGCCGCTGGCCCGGCTCGAGGCCGCGATCGCGCTCCCGGCCCTGTTCGAACGGTTCCCGAATATGCGCCTGGCGGTGGATCCCGCCGAACTCCGGCCGCTGGGCAGCTTCGTCTCCAACGGTCACCAGTCGGTTCCCGTTCTGCTGCAATGAGATTCACGATTCGCCGAGAGGTCCCATGGGAAACGTCAGCTGGTTGCGTAGCTTGTCCGCCGGATCGGAAGCGGACGCGCATACGCTGATCTGCTTTCCCCATGCGGGCGGATCCGCCATCTCCTTCGGCCCGCTGGCCAGAACGCTCGGACCGCGCTTCCGGGTGCTCGGCGTGCAATACCCCGGGCGCCAGGATCGCAGGCACGAACCGCTGCTGGACAGCGTCGCCGACCTGGTTGAGGGTGCGCTACCGGAAATCCGCGAATCGATCCCGGGGACCGCGGGTTACTCGCTGTTCGGCCACAGTATGGGTGCGGCGGTGGCGTTCGAGACCTGCCGCCGGCTCGAACAGGAAGGGGTGACACCGCCCGGAACCCTGTTCGTCTCGGGCCGAATCGCACCGTCGCGGAAGACTTCTCACGCCGTGCACCGCTACAGCGACCCGGAATTGATCCGGCAC
The DNA here is from genome assembly GCF_021183565.1 of Nocardia yamanashiensis. NCBI lineage: Bacteria > Bacillati > Actinomycetota > Actinomycetes > Mycobacteriales > Nocardiaceae > Nocardia > Nocardia yamanashiensis. Next base: position 4,019,846 of record NZ_CP089226.1, on the reverse strand, counting down.
CTGCTGGACTTCGGCGGCACCCCCGCTGCGCTGCTGGAGGATCCCGATTTCCGGCCGCTCATCCTGTCGGTCACTAGAAGCGACTACCGCGCCATCGAAACCTATTCGTGCGCACCGGATTCCACCGTCGACACCCCGCTGGTGGCGCTGGTCGGCGACAACGATCCCGCCACCGGCGAAGCCGACCTGAAAGAGTGGCAGGCGCATACCACCGGTCCTTTCACACAGACCTCGTTCCCGGGCGGCCACTTCTACATCGATGCCAACTCCCACGGTGTGGCCGAACTGATTCGCGACCAGAGAGACTGCAAACATGGCTGAAACCGCCGGACCCGTTTCGAATGTTTCGGATACCGCCCACTGGGTGGCCGCGTATCGCGCGATCGAATCCGCTCGTACCGATGCGCTTTTTCACGATCCGCTCGCGGAGCGGCTCGCGGGTGAAATCGGCAAGGCCATTGTCGCGGATGAAAAGCAGACCGCGATGGCCGGCTGGCCCTTGGTCACCAGAACCAAGGTCATCGATGACCTGATCGCCGAAACCCTCGCCGAGGGCTGCGATCTGGTGATCAATCTGGCCGCGGGGCTGGATGCGCGGCCGTATCGCCTCGAGCTGCCCGCCGAGCTCCGCTGGATCGAGGCCGACTTCCCGGATTTGATCGCCGAGAAGAACCGTCTGCTGGAAGGCGAGACCCCGCGCTGCGTACTCACCCGCGCCGCAGTGGATCTCGCCGATCCGGAGGCGCGCGGAGAATTCCTGAACCAGGCGCTCGCCGGTGCCGAGCGGGCGCTGGTCCTGACCGAAGGGCTGGTGTACTACCTGTCCGAAGACGAGGTCTCGGGATTGGCCGCGGATCTGGCGCGGTCCGAAATCGCCTGGTGGATCATGGATGTGAACAACAAGCCCGTGGTCGATCGGTTCAACCGGGTGAACAAGAACCTGCTCGAGAACTCACCCTGGAAGTTCGGGCCGCTCGAGCCGCTGCGCTTCTTCGCCGACGCGGGGTGGACCGCTGACGAAGTAATCGGGCTGTTCCGGATGGCGGCCCGCTTCCGCCGCTTGCCCCCGCTGCTGTGGTCGCTCGCCTTCGCGCCCGTCGGCCCCCGGAAGCCATTGGGCGCCAAGCGCATACCGTGGTACGCGGCGGTCCGGCTCACGCACGCCCGCGCCTGACAGACTGCGGCAGGGAGGGCGATCACCCTCCCTGCCGCATCGATCACACCAGCTCGTCCAGCCAATCGTCGACCGCCGCGGCGACCTGATCGGACCCCTCGTGCAGCATGGCGAAGTGGTTGGCGTCGATCTGGACCACCCGGTGGCTCTCGTCCCACGGCTTGGCCTGCCAATCCGGGAAGTCCTCGGGGACACCGGGAATCCGCTGACCGCACTGCAGGAACAGGGTGGGCGCGGCGATCTTGCCGGGCACGATGCCGCGCAGCACCTGGATGTACTGGCCCATGGCGGTCAATCGAGCCGGGTCGAAGCGGTCGAAGGCGGCCTCGTTGGTCACCATGTTCTCGGCGACCGGCTTGAGAATCCATTCGCTCGCATCGCCCTCTGCCACCCGGTAGCTGTCCACCAGCACCACCCCCGCCGGCTTGGGTCCGCCGAGTGCTTCCAGCTGTTCGGCGACGCTGTAGGCCAGCACGCCGCCGGAGGAGTATCCGAACAGGATGAACGGCTGGTCCCCGGCGGCGGCGAGGATGGGCCGGATCAGGGCCTTGGTCGCCGCGGCGTAGTCGGTGGGCAGCGGCTGGCCCGCGTGCGATCCCATCGGCGCGAGGCCGACCACGTCGCGGGGCGTCCGCAGTTTGCTTGCCATCCGGGCGTATTGGCGCACCCCGCCCGCCGCCATGGGCGGGGCGATGCAGATGATGCGCGGCGCGGCCACGCCCTCGGTCATCCGGATGAGTTCCGGCTCGACGTCCAGTTCGTCGTTGACGGTGAACAGGTCCCGCATCTGCGCGGCCAGGTGCAGCAGCAGGAAGGCGACCGAGAACTGTTCCCGGCCCACCGCGGTGCGGAACATGCCGTACAGCGAGTCGTCGGCGACGCCCTCCTCGCGATCTCGCCGGGCGGCCGCGTCGATGGCGCTGGCCAGCGCGCCCGCGCCTTCGGACAATCGCTCGTCCAGTTGCTTGGCGAGAATCTGCGGCGTCGGGAAGTCGAAGACCAGGGTGCCGGGCAGCTGCACGCCGGTGGCGTCGCGCAGCGCATTGCGGAATTCGACCGCGGTGAGCGAGTCGAATCCCATTTCGCCGAACACATTGTCGACCTCGATGAGCTCGAAATCGGCGTAGCCGAGTGTCGCGGCGGCCTGCTTGCGCACGAACTCCACCAGCAGCGGCAGCCGCTGCGCGGACGGCAGGCCGACCAGTTCCAGCAGCGGTGACGGTGTCGCGGCCGGTGCGGTCAGCGGTACCAGCCCGCGCACCAGGGCGGGCGCCTGCTCGGCCCGGGTGCGCAGCACGGCGCGGTCGAGGGGCACCGCGGCCAGCTGGGCGACGCCGGAGACCACCGCGGTATCGAACAGGGCCAGTCCGTCGGCTTCGGACAGTGCCGGAAAACCCTGTCGCCGCATCCGTTCGAAATCCTCGTCCGACAGTTCGGCGCCCAGACCGGTCGCGCGTTCCCACAGTCCGTAATCGATCGAGGTGGCGGTCCATCCGGCCGCCCGGCGGTAGGTGGCGAGGGCGTCGAGGTAGACGTTGGCCGCCGCGTAGCCGCCCTGCCCGGCGGGCAGCACCAGGCCGCCGGCCGAGGACACCAGCACGAACAGCGACAGCGGCAGGTCGCTGGTGAGCTCGTGCAGATGCCAGGCGGCGTCGGCCTTGGGCGCGAACACGGTGTCGATGCGATCGCTCGTCATCGTTTCGATCAGGCCGTGGTCGGCGATGCCCGCCGCGTGCACGACACCGGTCAGCGGGTGCTCGGAATCGATGCCGTCGAGCAGTGCCTTCAGCGCGTCCCGATCGGAGACGTCGCAGGCGGCCACGGTCACCTGCGCGCCGAGTTCGGTCAACTCGTCACGCAACGCGTCGGCGCCGGGTGCTTCCGGCCCGCGCCGGGACGTCAGAATCAGCCGCCGCACACCGTATTCGGTGACCAGGTGCCGGGCGAACAGCGCGCCCAGCCCGCCGGTGCCGCCGGTGATCAGCACGGTGCCGGGGTCCAGCGGTTCGAGCGGTTCGCGGTTCTCCTCGGTGAGCTGATGCGGAACCAGGCGCGGCACCAGGAGATTCGGGCCGCGCAGCGCACCCTCGGGCTCGTTCGCCAGGGCCGCGACAGCGGTGGCGACGGCGGCCGGATCGAGTTCGGCCGCGCCTTCGATATCCAACAGCCGCAAGCGGTTCGGGTGTTCGGCCTGGGCCGCGCGCACCAGACCCCAGACCGGGGCCTGGGCCGGGCGTACCTGCTCCCACTCGCCGGCGCGGACGGCGTCGCTGGTCAGGATCACCAGGCGGGAGTCGGCGAAGCGAGGGTCGCCCAGCCACTGTTGGACGGTGGCCAGCACACTGTGCACCGCGGTACGGGCGGCGTGCGACGACGCGTCGCCGGTATCGGCGCAGTGCAGCAGAACGAGTTCGGGGACAACGGTTTCGGCGGCCGCGTCGAGTTCGGCGACGAGTGCCGTGAGGTCCGGATAGCCGGGTATCTCCGCCGATCCCGGCGCGCCGAGGACGGCGGTGCGGGCCGGGGCCACCGCACCGGCGGCGACCGGCGCGGTGATCCAATCCACCGTGAACAGGGCGTCGGCCACCCGGTCCGTGCGCAGCCGGTCCGCGGACACCTGGCGGGTGTCCAGCGCGTCGACCGACAATGCGGGATTGCCGTTGCCGTCGGCCAGCCACAGCTGGAAACGGTTGTCCTGCACGGCGATTCGTACTCGGACGGCACTGCATCCGGCCGTGTGCAGGGTGACGCCGCGCCAGCTGAACGGCAGTGCGGGCGCGTCGAGGCCGCCGTTGCGGATGCCGTCCACGATGAGCGGATGCATGGCCGCATCGAACAGCGCGGGATGCAGGCCGTAGCCGTCGGCGGCTTCCGGATCCGGCAGGGCGACCTCGGCGAACAGCTCGTAACCCGCGGAGCCGCGCTCGCCGCGCCGCCACATTGCCCGCAGGCCCTGGAAATAGGGGCCGTATCCGTATCCGGCATCCAGCATCTCGGTGTACACGCCGGTGACGTCGATCGCTTCGGCGTCGGCCGGAGGCCAGGCGGCGAGATCGAAATCGGGCCGGACGGCCTCGGCGGTGAGGTCGCCCTCCGCGTGCAATGTCCAGGCGACGGCCTCGGGCTGGCGTGAGTGGATCGTGATGCGGCGGCGACCGGCATCGTTCGCCCCGCCGACCACCACCTGAATCGAAACCCCCTCGCGGGCGGGCAATGGCAGCGGTGCGTGCAGGATCAGCTCGTCCAGTCGCGGGTGACCGAGCAGGCCGCCCACATGGGTCGCCAGCTCGACGTAACCGGTTCCCGGCAGCAGTGCCGTGCCGAGGACGCTGTGATCGGCCAGCCATTCGATCGAGTCCAGCGACCAGCGGCCGACGAAGCTCACCCCATCCGAATCGGGCTGCGGGACAAGCACTGCCAGTAGGGGATGGGCGACGGGGTCCAAGCCCGCGGCGTCGGCCTCGGCGGCCAGCCAGGTGGTCGACAGATGCCGTTTCGCGTCGAGCCAGAACCGCTCGCGCTGAAATGCGTAGGTGGGCAGGTCGATCGGCCGCGCACCGGGGTGGAAGGCGGTCCAGTCCACCTCCGCACCGGACACGAACAACTTCGCGACCGCGGTCGCGACCGTGGTGGTAGAGGCGGCTTCGCGGCGCGCCGCCGCGACCGCGACGATGCCCGCGGCGTCCACGGTGCCGGCGACCATGGGCGTGAGGGCCGCGTCCGGCCCGATCTCGGCGAAGCGCACCACGCCCGCGTCCGCCATCGCGGTGACCGCGTCGGCGAAGCGCACCGTGGCGCGGACCTGACGCACCCAGTACGCCGGGTCGCACATCTCATCGGTCACCCGGGCGCCGGTCACGGTCGAGATCAGTGGAATCGCCGGCCGGGCGAAGGACAAGCCCGCGACCACCGCGGCGAACTCCGCCGACATCGGGTCCATCAATCCGGAATGGAAGGCGTGCGATACCCGCAAACGGCTGGTCCGCCAGGACTTCTCGGCGAAAACCCCGGCCAGTGCGTCGACTTCGGTCTCGACGCCGGAGATCACCACCGAGGTGGGGCTGTTCACCGCCGCGATCGATACGCCGTCGGTCAGCAGCGGGGCCACGGCGGATTCCGGTGCTCCCACCGCGAGCATCGCGCCGCCGGTGGGGAGCGCCTGCATCAACCGGCCGCGCGCGGCCACCAGGGTGCAGGCGTCCGGCAGCGACAGCACACCGGCGATATGCGCGGCGGCGATCTCGCCGATCGAATGGCCCGCCACCAGGTTCGGGCGCAGGCCCCACGCCTCGAGCAGGCGATACAGGGCGACCTCGAAGGCGAACAGCCCGGCCTGCGCGAAGACGGTTCGATTGATCTGGTCCGTCTCGGTGAGCGCTTGGTCGAGTGAAATCGGCTGATCGAGTTGCGGATTGAGCTCTGCGACGATCTTGTCGAAGGTCTCTGCGAAGACCGGGTTGGTGCGCAGCTGGTCGGCCATACCGGCCCACTGTGCGCCCTGACCGGAGAAGACGAACCCCGTCGAACCGGAGACCGCGCGCCCCGACACCACACCGGGTACGGAGTCGCCGCGACCCAATGCCTCTACGCCCGAGAGCAATTCGTCCCGATCGGTGCCGAGGATCACCGCTCGATGGCCGAGCGTGGCGCGGGTGGCGGCCAGGGAATACCCGATATCGTGTGCTGCGTCGGCGTTTTCGCGGACGTGCCGCCCCAAGCGCGCGGCCTGCTCGCCGAGCGCGCGGGCACTGGCGGCGGACAGCACCCAGGGCAGGACCGCCCCGACGGGCTCGGCCGGGGGCGTCGCTGCGTCGGGAGCCGGTTCGGCGGCGGGTGCCTCTTCGAGGATGACGTGCGCGTTGGTACCGCTGATGCCGAACGACGAAACACCCGCGCGCCGTGGGCGATCCAGCGGCGGCCACGGCACCGATTCGGTCAGCAGCCGCACCTCGCCCGCGGACCAGTCGACCTTGGTGGACGGCCGGTCCACGTGCAGCGTGCGCGGCAGCAGCCCGTGCCGCATGGCCATCACCATCTTGATGACGCCGCCCACGCCCGCGGCGGCCTGCGCGTGCCCGATGTTCGACTTGAGCGAACCGAGCCACAGCGGCCGTTCCGGCGCGCGATCGCGCCCGTAGGTGCCCAGCAGGGCCTGCGCTTCGATCGGGTCGCCCAGCGTCGTTCCGGTGCCGTGCCCTTCGACCGCGTCGACGCCGTCCGCGGCGATGCCGGCATTGGCCAGCGCCTGTTCGATGACGCGCCGCTGCGCGGGACCGTTGGGGGCGGTCAGGCCGTTGGAAGCGCCGTCGGAATTCACCGCCGAACCGGTCAGCACCGCGAGAATCCGGTGGCCCTTGCGTTGTGCGTCGGACAGTCGTTCCAGCACCAGCACGCCGGCGCCTTCCGCCCAGCCGACGCCGTCGGCACTGTCGGAGAACGACTTACAGCGGCCGTCGATGGCCAGTCCGCGCTGCCGACTGAACTCCACCAGCGTGTCCGGGCCCGCCATCACGGTCACCCCGCCCGCCAGCGCCAGTTCGCATTCGCCCGCGCGCAGGGCGGCGGCGGCCGAATGCATGGCCACCAGCGACGACGAGCACGCGGTGTCGACGGTGACCGACGGTCCCTGTAGTCCGAAGGTGTAGGAGAGCCGGCCCGAGGCGAGGGATCCGGCGTTCGCGTTGGCCGGATAGTCGTGGTACATCATGCCGACCCCGACGCCGGTCGCGCTGCCGCGCAGGGTGGCCGGGTCGATTCCGGCGCGTTCGAAAGCCTCCCAGGAGGTTTCCAGCAGCAGGAACTGCTGCGGATCCATGGAGGCCGCCTCGTTCGGGCTGATGCCGAAGAAGGCGGGATCGAAATCGCCCGCGCCGTGCAGGAAGCCGCCGGAACGGGTGTGGGAGCGGCCGGGCAGTTCGCCGGTCGGGTCGTAGATGCGTTCGATGTCCCAGCCGCGATTGGCGGGCAGGTCGGTGGTGGCGTCGACGCCGTCGGTCACCACGCGCCACAGGTCTTCCGGCGATTCGACGCCGCCGGGGTAGCGGCAGGCCATGCCCACGATCGCGATCGGCTCCCGCAGCGCGGCGTCGAGCTGCCGGTTGCGCGCCCGCAGCCGATCGGTTTCCTTCAGCGAGGCCCGGAGCGCGTCGGCGAGTTTTGCGGTGCTCTCGGTATTCGTCATATCGCTATCAGTCCTCGGAGTTGTAAGCCAGATTGATCAAGTCGTCGAGATCGAGTTCGTCGATGGACTCGTCGGCGCTGGGCGCTGTCGTCTCGATGTGCGCTGTCGTCTCGCCTGGGCGCTCCTGCACCAGTTGCATGAGCGCGTCCAGCAGTCCGGCCTCACGGAGCCGGGACAGCGAAATCGTCTGGAGCGCATCGCGAATCTCGTCCTCGGACGCCTCCGCCGGCGCTTCGGGGTGGTTCTCGAAGGTGAATTCCCCGGCCAGATATTCGGCCAGCACGCCCGGTGACGGGTAGTCGAAGACCAGCGTCGCGGGCAAAGGCAGGCCGGTGGCGGCCTTGAGGGCGTTGCGGAATTCGATGGCGGTGATCGAATCGAAGCCCAGCTCGTTGAACGCCCGGTCGGCCGCGATGGCCTTCGCGTTCTGATGCCCCAGCACCGTGGCCACCTGATCGCGAACCAGATCGACGAGCACGCCGAGACGTTCGCTCTCGGGAGTCTCCGCCAGTCGGGCATGCAATGCGGCCGGGGCGGCCGACACCGGGCGCGCGGGGACGAGCCCGGACAGCAGCGCCGTCGCGAACCCAGCTCCACGCAGTCCCTCCCGGTCGAGCCGGGCGAGAACCGGTGCCGCCGTGCCGATTCCGCCGGCGGCGTCGAACAGCGCCAAGCCCTGCTCCGCCGACAACGGCAGCAGCCCCGAACGTGTCATACGCTGCCGCTCGACGTCACCGAGCCCCTCGCCCATGCCGCCGTCGCCGCTCCACAACCCCCAGATCAGCGACTGCCCGCTGCGTCCGGAGGCCCGGCGGTGCGCCGCCACCGCATCCAGGCAGGCATTGGCCGCGGCATAGTTGCCCTGCCCCGGACTGCCCAGCGTTCCGGCCACCGAGCTGAACAACACGAACGCCTTCAGCGGCAGTTCGGCGGTCAGCTCGTGCAGGTGCAGGGCCGCATCCACCTTGGGACGCAACACCGTATCCATCCGCTCCGGAGTCAACGCGGTAATAGCGCCGTCGTCGAGCACACCGGCCGTGTGGAACACCCCGGTGAGCGGACGACTCGCGGGGATACCGGACAGCACCTCGGCGAGTGCGGCCCGATCAGCGACATCGCAAGCGACGAAGTCGATTTCGGCACCGGCGTCCCGCAGCTCGGCCGCCAGCTCGGCGGCGCCGGGCGCGGACTCGCCACGCCGGCTCAGCAACAGCAGATGCCGCACACCACGGGTCCGCACCAGGTGCCGGGCGAACAATCCGCCCAGGAAACCACTCGCGCCGGTGATGAGCACGGTCTCGTCCGGGCCGAAAACGCTGCCCAGACCCGATGCGGTAGTCGCGGAGACAGTGGTCGCCGATCGAACCAGTCGTGCGCTGTGGACGCGCCCGCTACGCACGGCCACCTGCGGTTCCCCGGAGGCCAGAATCCCGCCCAACCGCCCGGCGACGTCGGAATCGCTGTCCACCAGAATGATTCGACCCGCACTCTCCGCCTGAGCGGAGCGAACCAAGCCGCCCACCGCGGCACCGGCAAGATTGCTGATGTCCTCCCCGGCAATGGAAACCGCGCCGCTGGTCCGAATCACCAGCGCCGCTCGACCGGACCGCGGATCCGCGATCCAGCTTCGAAGCACATGCAGCACAGCATGAGTCGCGGCACGAACAGCATCGGGATCATTCCCCGCCGGAACATCCAGCACCACGGCGGCAGGAACCTCATCACCGAGAGCGGCTGGAACCTCTATACCGAGATCCGTCCACGATACGGCGCGTATCTCCTTGTCGGACAGCGACATCGGTGACCATTCGACGTGGTACAGCGCGTTGTCGACGGTGGAGGTGAGCGCCGCGAGTTGTGTGGCGTCGATCGGCCGGGCGGCCAGGCGCTGCACCGTCGCCACCGGGGCGCCGGTCGGATCCGCGAGTTCGACCCGGACCGCGCGGTCGCCGGTGCGGGTCGCGCGTACGCGCAGCGCCGCGGCTCCGGGGGCGTGCACGGTGACTCCGGACCATTCGAACGGCAAGGCCGGGCCGGAGCCGTCAGGACCGGAGTCGCCGATGAGCAGGGCGTGGAGGGCGGAGTCCAGTAGTGCGGGGTGGAGTCCGTATGCCGCGGCTTCCCGGGGATCGGGAAGGGCTACCTCGGCGAATACCTCGTCGCCGCGCCGCCAGGCTGCCCGCAGGCCCTGGAAGGCCGGCCCGTATTCGTAGCCGCCGGAGCGCAGGCCGGAATAGACATCGCTGATCGGCAGCGGTTGCGCTCCGATCGGCGGCCAGGCGGTGAGGTCGGCGAACTGGTGGCGTGCTTCCGGATCGGCGGTGAGCGCGCCTTCGGCATGCAGTGTCCACGAGGTCGCCGAATCGCTCTCGGCTTCCGGGGCGGAGTAGATCCGTACCGGGCGCCGGCCCGTCTCGTCCTGCGCGCCGACGACGCTCCGCACCGCGACTCCGCCGGTCTCCGGCAGCACCAGCGGCGCGTGCAGGACGAAGTCCGCGAGCGTCGAGAGGTTCACTCGGTTGCCGGCTCGCAGCGCGAGTTCGACCAGGCCGGCGCCGGGGAACAGCACCGTGCCGAGCACGGCGTGATCGGCCAGCCAGGGTTGTGTCCGGAGCGACAGGCGGCCGGTCAGGATCACGCCGCCGGTGTCCGGCTGGGCGATCACCGTGGGTACCAGCGGGTGCCCGGTGGTGGTGAGGCCCAGCGAGCGGGCATCGCCCTTGCCGGTGGAGCCCTCGGGGACCCAATACCGTTGCCGCTGGAAGGCGTAGGTGGGCAGGGGGATGCGCCGGGCTCCGGTGCCGCTGTACAGCGCGACCCAATCGAGGTCCGCGCCGGAGACGAACAATCGGGCCGCACCGCTCGACACCGATGCGGCGTCGGCTTTGCCGCGGCGTGCCAGGGGCACCACCGTGGCGGCCGGGTGCGCGCTGTCGAGGGTTTGCGTGATCATCGGGGTCAATACCGCGTCTGGGCCGATCTCGGCGAACCTGGAAACACCTGAATCCGCCATCGTGGCAACGGCATCCGCGAAGCGCACCGTGTCCCGGACCTGACCGGTCCAGTACGACGGATCGCACATCTCGTCGCCGATCCGTGCGCCCGTCACGGTCGACACCAGGGCGATGCTCGGTCGTTCGAACGTCAAACCCTCGATCGCCATGGCGAATTCGGCCAGCATCGGTTCCATCAATGCCGAATGGAAGGCGTGCGACACCCGCAGACGCGTGGTGCGCCAGCCCTTCTCGACGCAGCTGTCGGCCACGGCCTGGACGGCGTCGTCGGCGCCGGCGATCACCACCGATGACGGACCGTTCACCGCCGCCACCGATACCTCGCCCGAAAGCAGCGGCAGCACAGCGGTTTCGGCCGCGCCGATCGCGACCATCGCCCCGGCGGCGGGCAGGGCCTGCATCAACCGGCCGCGTGCGGCCACCAGCACGCACGTGTCGGTCAGCGACAACACCCCGGCCACATGCGCCGCGGCGACCTCGCCGATGGAGTGACCGGCCACCACATCGGCACGCAGGCCCCAGGATTCGAGCAGCCGGAACAAGGCGACCTCGAACGCGAACAACCCGGCCTGCGCGAATACCGTCCGGTCTACGAGGTCCTCGGAGGTCAATGCCGCATCCAGCGAAGCCGGCTGTGCCAGCAGCGGATCCAGTTCCGCCACGATGGCGTCGAAATGGTCCGCGAACACCGGGTACGCCTTGCGCAACTCGGTCGCCATCCCGGCCCATTGCGCGCCCTGCCCCGAGAACACCAGCGCCGTCGAGCCCGTCATCGCGTGACCCGCCACCACACCGGGCGCGGTCGTGCCCGCAGCGGTCGCGTCGGCGCTCGCGGCCAAGGCGTGTACGGCGGCCGTCAGTTCGGCGCGTCCCTCGGCCAGTATGACGGCCCGATGGGTGAACACGCTGCGCGTGGACGCCAGCGAGAAGCCGATATCAATCGGATCGTGCGCCGCCACCGGCGATTCCGGATCATCCAGCTGCGCGGACAGCCGGGCGGCCTGCCCGGCCAGGGCCGCGCCGCTGCGCGCCGAGAGCACCCACGGCAGCAGCCCGCCTGCCGGAAGCACCGGCGTCGCAACCGGTTCCGCCGCGGCCGCGGGAGCCTGTTCGATGATGACGTGCGCATTGGTGCCGCTGATGCCGAACGACGACACGCCCGCGCGCCGTGCCCGGCCGGCCTCGGGCCACGGCACCGCCTCGGTCAGCAATCGCACATTGCCCTCGGTCCAATCGACCTTGGTGCTGGGCTGATCCGCGTGCAGTGTCCGCGGCAGCAGTCCGTGCCGCATGGCCATCACCATCTTGATGACGCCGCCCACGCCCGCCGCCGCCTGCGCGTGCCCGATATTCGACTTCAGCGAGCCCAGCCACAGCGGCCGGTCCGCGGCGCGTTCCTGTCCGTAGGTGGCGAGCAGCGCTTGCGCTTCGATCGGATCGCCCAGCGTCGTTCCGGTGCCGTGCGCTTCGACCGCGTCGACGTCGACGGGCGCCAGACCGGCATTGGCCAGCGCCTGGCGGATCACCCGCCGCTGTGAGGGACCGTTCGGTGCGGCCAGGCCGTTCGACGCACCGTCCTGGTTCACCGCCGACCCGGCGATGACCGCCAGGATGTCGTGCCCGTTGCGGCGCGCGTCGGACAACCGCTCCAGCACCAGCACGCCGACGCCTTCGGCCCAGCCCACTCCGTCGGCGGTGTCGGAGAACGACTTACACCGTCCGTCCGGCGACAATCCGCGCTGGCGGCCGAATTCGAGGAACATATCCGGCGTCCCCATGACCGCGGCGCCACCGGCCAGCGCCAGATCGCATTCGCCCGAGCGCAGCGACTGCCCGGCCAGATGCAGGGCCACCAGCGACGACGAGCACGCCGTGTCCACGGTGACCGACGGCCCCTCCAGGCCGAACACATACGACACCCGGCCCGAGACCAGACTGCCCGCGGCGCCGCTGCCGGTCCCGGTGGCCTGCGCGTAGTCGTGATACATCAGACCGGTGAACACGCCGGTCGAACTGCCGCGCAGCGCCGCCGGATCCAGGCCGGCGCGTTCGACGGCCTCCCAGGAGACCTCCAGCAGCAACCGCTGCTGCGGGTCCATCATGGTGGCCTCGTTCGGGCTGATCCCGAAGAAGTCGGCATCGAATTCGGCCGCGGAGTAGAGGAATCCGCCGCTGCGCGTATAGGTCTTGCCCGCCTTGCCGGGTTCGGGATCGTAGATGCCCTCGAGGTCCCAGCCGCGATCGACCGGCATGGCCCCGACGGTGTCGCCGCCTTCGACGACGAGCCGCCACAGGTCTTCCGGCGAGGCGACCCCGCCCGGATAGCGACAGGCCATGGCCACCACGGCGATCGGCTCGTCATCGGCGCGGACCCGGCGCACCGCTCGCTCCGCCACGGCGGCGGTGCCGGTGAGTTGCGTGCCGAGGAATTCGGCGACGGCCTGCGGCGTCGGGTAATCGAAGATCAGCGTGGCCGGTAGTTGCAGCCCGGTCGCCGTATTGAGCTTGTTGCGGAATTCGATGGCGCTCAACGAGTCGAACCCGAGCTGCTGGAAGGCCTGCTGCGGTGCGACGGCGTCGGCGGTGGCGTGGCCGAGGATCCCGGCCGCCACGGTGCGGACGAAATCGACCAGCGCGGTGGCACGGTCGGCGTCCGGGAGTCCCGCCAGCTTTTGCAGCAGGGCCTGACCCGCCGGGGTCCGGTTGACGCGGCGCGCCGGCGCCGGGACGAGTCCCCGCACCAGGGCCGGAATCTGCTCGCCCCGGGTGCGCAGCACCGCCGGATCGATGCGCAGCGCGACCGTTTGCGGATGCCCGGCGGCCACCGCGGCGTCGAACAGCGCCAGACCGTCGGACTCGGACAGCGGCGGGAAGCCCAGCCGGCGCATCCGGTCGAAGTCGTCCTCGGACAGCTCCGCACCGAGCCCGCTCGATCGCTCCCACATGCCGTAGTCGAGCGCGGTCGCGGGCAATCCCAGGGTGTGCCGATGCGCGGCGAGGGCGTCCAGGAAGACGTTCGCCGCAGCGTAATTCGCCTGCCCCGCGGCCAGTACCAAACCGCCCGCGGAGGACAGCAGCACGAACAACGACAGCGACCTGTCCCGGGTGAGCTCGTGCAGATGCCACGCGGCCTCCGCCTTCGGGCGGAATACGGCGTCGATGCGATCCGCCGACATCGACGCGATCAGGCCGTTGTCGGCGACGCCCGCCGCGTGCACCACGCCCACCAGCGGATGCTCATCGGGGATGCCTGCCAGCACGGCCGTCAGCGCCGACCGATCCGACACGTCGCAGGCCGCAACGGTGACCTCCGCGCCGAGCTCGGCGAGTTCGGCACGCAAGGCGGCGGCACCGGGAGCGTCCAGGCCGCGCCGGGAGGTCAGCAGGAGTTGGCGCACACCGTGTTCGGTCACCAGATGCCGGGCGATGACCGCGCCCAGACCGCCGGTGCCGCCGGTCACCAGTACCGTGCCGGGCTCGATCGGCCGGTTCGGCTCGGCGGTCGTGCCCGGTGTCGGGCGGGTCAACCGCGGCACCAGTACGGTCGCGCCGCGCAACGCGGCTTCGGGTTCCCCGGCGATGGCCGCCAGGACGTCCGCGGCGATCGAGCCGCCGTCGCGCTCCACATCCAATAGCTGGAAGCGGCCGGGGTTTTCGGCCTGTGCGGCACGCAGGAGACCCCATACCGGCGCTTGATCCAGGGCGATGGTGTCGGAATCGCTCACTGCCACAGCTTGTTCGGTGACGATGACCAAACGCGAGGCGGCGAAGCGAGGTTCGGCAAGCCACCGCTGAACGGTGTCGAGTACACCTCCCAGCACCTGCCGCGCCGCATCTGCCGGCGAGCCGTCGTGACGCGGGCATTCGAGCAGCACGAGATCGGGGACTACCGAATCTTCGGCCGCGTCCAGCTCGGTGAGCAAGGCCGTGAGATCGCGGCCACTGTCGAGCATCGCGATGCGGTCCGGTTCGACTTGCTCCGAAGAGACCGGTGCCGCAACCCATTCCACGGTGAACAAGGCGTCCGGCACGCGGTCGGCCGTCAAGCGTTCGACCGGCACCGGCCGAGACACCAACGCGCCCACCGACACGACGGGCCGGCCCTGCTCGTCGGCGATTCGCACGGCGAAGTCGTCGCCCACGGGCACGCTGCGCACCCGCACGGTGGCGGCTCCGGCCGAGTGCACCACCACCCGGTTCCAGGCGAACGGCAATACCGCTTCACCGGCCTTGCGGCCGTGCAGGATCCCGGCGTGCAGGGCCGCGTCGAACAGCGCGGGATGGATACCGAAGCCGTCGGCGTCCCGGGGATCGGGCAGCGCGACCTCGGCGAACAGTTCGTCGCCGCGTTGCCATGCCGCCCGCAGCCCCTGGAAGAACGGGCCGTACCCGTATCCGAGTGCCAGCAGATCGTCGTAAGCGCCGTCGACGTCCAGCGGCTGCGCGCCGGCCGGAGGCCAGGTGGCCAGGTCGAAATCGGCTGCTGCGTCAGGAGATTCCGGGTCCACGGCGAGGCTGCCCTCGGCGTGCAGCAGCCACGGCCCATCGGCATCCGCACGGGAATGCACGCGCAGCCGCCGGCGACCGGTGTCGTCCGCGTCGGCGACCACCACCTGCACCGCGACGCTGCCCGTGGCGGGCAGGGTCAGCGGGGTGTGCAGCACGAGTTCCTCGACCACGTCGCAGCCCAGCAGGCCGCCGACGTGGGCGGCCAGTTCCACGAATCCGGTACCCGGCAGCAGCACCGTGCCGTGCACGCTGTGATCGGCGAGCCATTCCACCGAGTCCAGGGACCAGCGGCCGGTGAAGCTCACCTGACCCGAATCCGGATGCGGCACAACGGCGCCCAGTAGCGGGTGCTGCACCGTGTCGAGTCCGGCGTCGGTCACGCCGCCCAGTTCGGCGCCCATCCACGATTGCGCGAGCAGCTTCCGGGCGTCGAGCCAGTACCGCTCGCGCTGGAAAGCGTAGGTGGGCAGGTCGATTCGCCGCGCGGCGGTACCGGCGTAGCACCCGGCCCAGTCCACCGCGGCACCGGACACGAACAGTCCGGCCACACCGGTCAGCAGGGTGGCGGCATCGGCGCGATTGCGCCGTACCAGCGCCACCGCGCCCGTCGTGATCTGGCCGACCATCGGGGTGAGTACCGCGTCGGGACCGACCTCGGCGAACCGCGATACGCCCGAATCCGCCATCGTGGCAACGGCATCGGCGAAGCGCACCGTGTCGCGGACCTGATCCACCCAGTACCGCGGATCGGTCATCTCGTCGGTGACCAGCGCACCGGTCACCGTCGACACCAGCGGAATCAGCGGCTCGGCGAAGGTCAAACCCGATATCGCAGCGGCGAATTCGGCCAGCATGGGTTCCATCAGCGCCGAGTGGAAGGCGTGCGAGACCCGCAGGCGATGGGTGCGCCAGCCACGTTCGGCGCACGTCTCGATGACCCCGAGGACTTCGTCCTCGACACCGGACAGCACTACCGCCGACGGCCCGTTCACCGCCGCGATCGCGACCCCGGCGGTCAGCAGCGGTGTCACGTCGGCCTGCGCCGCACCGACGGCGACCATCGCGCCGCCGCCGGGCAGGGCTTGCATCAACCGGCCGCGCGCGGCCACCAGTACACACGCGTCGGCCAGGGACAACACCCCTGACACGTGCGCGGCGGCCACCTCACCGATCGAGTGGCCCGCGACCACATCGGCACGCACGCCCCACGATTCGAGCAAGCGGTACAGCGCGACCTCGAAGGCGAACAACCCGGCCTGGGCGTACACCGTCCGATCCACGAGTTCCTCGGAGGCCAATGCGACGCTCAGCGCATCCGGCTGCCCCAGCAGCGGATCCAACTCGGCGACGATCGCGTCGAAGTGCGTGGCGAACACCGGATACGCCGAGCGCAATTCGCTCGCCATCCCGGCCCACTGCGCGCCCTGACCGGAGAACACCAGCCCGGTCGATCCCGGAACCACGCGCCCGGACACCACATCCGGGGACGGCGCGCCCGCGGCGAGCGCCCGGGTCCCCGACAGCAGCGCACTGCGGTTGTCCCCGAGGACTACCGCGCGATGCTCGAAGACGCCGCGCGTGGAAGCCAGCGAGAAGCCGGCGTCCGCCGGATCCAGCTCCTGTTCGGTCACGGCCGCGACCAGCCGTGCGGCCTGCTCGGCGAGCGCCGCATCGCTGCGCGCCGACACCACCCACGGCAGCACTCGGCCGGCCGGAGCGTCCGCGAGAGCCGGCAGGTCCGCGTCGCCGCCCGGCGTCCGAACGGGTTCCGCCGCCGCCTCTTCGATGACCACGTGCGCATTGGTGCCGCTGATGCCGAAGGACGACACCCCGGCGCGGCGCGGCCGGTCCGTGCGCGGCCACGCCACCGGTTCGGTCAGCAGTTCGACCTGCCCTGCGGACCAATCGACCTTGGTGGACGGCCGGTCCACGTGCAGCGTCCGCGGTAGCAGCCCGTGCCGCATGGCCATCACCATCTTGATGACGCCGCCCACGCCCGCCGCGGCCTGCGCGTGCCCGATGTTCGACTTGAGCGAACCGAGCCACAGCGGCCGGTCCGCGGCGCGTTCCTGCCCGTAGGTGTCGAGCAGCGCTTGGGCCTCGATCGGGTCACCCAGCGTGGTGCCCGTGCCGTGCGCCTCCACCACGTCGACCTCGCCCGGCGCGACCCGCGCGTTGGCGAGCGCCTGCCGGATCACCCGCCGCTGCGAGGGACCGTTGGGTGCGGTCAGACCATTCGACGCGCCATCCTGATTCACCGCCGAACCGGTGATCACCGCGAGCACTTCGTGCCCGTTGCGCCGGGCGTCGGACAAGCGCTCCAGCACCAGCACGCCGGCGCCCTCGGACCACGCCACCCCGTCGGCGGCATCGGCGAACGACTTGCTCCGCCCGTCCGGAGCCAGCCCCTTCTGCCGGCTGAATTCGACGAAGACCTCCGGTGTCGCCATCACGGCCACACCGCCCGCGAGAGCCAGATCGGACTCGCCCGAGCGGAGGGACTGCCCGGCCAGGTGCATGGCCACCAGCGACGACGAGCACGCTGTGTCCACGGTGACCGACGGGCCTTCCAGCCCGAGCACATACGAAACTCGCCCGGAGGCAATAGATCCCGAGTTCGCGTTGGCCGGGTAGTCGTGATACATCATGCCCGCGAACACGCCGGTGGCACTGCCCCGCAGCACGGCCGGATCGATGCCCGCTCGTTCCAGGGCCTCCCACGCGGTCTCCAGCAGCAGGAACTGCTGCGGGTCCATCGTCGCCGCTTCGTTCGGGCTGATGCCGAAGAACGCCGGATCGAATTCGCCTGCGGTATGCAGGAATCCGCCCTCGCGGGTGTAGGTGGTGCCCGGCCGCTCGCCGGTGGGATCGTAGATCCGCTCGGTGTCCCATCCGCGATTGCCCGGGAACCGTGAGGTCGCGTCGACGCCGTCGAAGACCAGGGTCCACAGCTCCTCGGGCGAGGTGACGCCGCCCGGGTACCGGCACGCCATGCCGACGATCGCGATCGGTTCGTCGGCAACGACTTTCGCGGTGACCGCGGTATCGTCCGCGACGCCGGTCAGCTTGTCGGCCAGATGCTCGGCGAGCGCCTGCGGGGTGGGGTAGTCGAAGATGACCGCGGCGGGCAGCGACAGCCCGGTGGCGGTCTTGAGACGGTTGCGCAGTTCGACGGCGCTCAGGGAGTCGAAACCCAGGTCCTGGAAGGTGCGGCCGGGCTCGAGCGCGGAACCGCCGTCGGTGCCGCGCACGGCCGCGATCTGGGTGCGCAAGGTCTCGAAGACCAGCTGGCGCTGCCGTTCCAGGTCCAGGCTCGAAAGCCGCTGCCGCAGACCGGAAACCGGCGCGGCCGTCACGGCACGGCGGCGGGCGGCGGGCGCCAGTTCGCGCAGTACGGCGGGGAGCAGCCCGGTTTCGGCGCTGTCGCGCAGGGCGGTGGTGTCGAGGGTCGCGATCACCGTGTGCGGGGCATTCCGCCGCAGTGCCGCGGCCCAGCCGGTGAGTGCCCGCTCGTCGGTGAGCGCGGCGAATCCGCCGCGGCTCAGCCGCGCCACATCGGACGCCTGCAGGTGTGCGGTCATGCCGCGCGAACGGGCCCACGGACCCCACGCCAGCGATTGACCGGCCAGCCCGCGGGCCCGGCGCTGGGCCGCCAGCGCGTCCAGGAAGGTGTTCGCGGCCGCGTAATTGCCCTGCCCGGGGCCGCCGAGGGTGCCCGATACCGACGAGAACATCACGAACGCGGCCAGATTCAGGTCCGCGGTCGCCTCGTGCAGATACCAGGCGGCGTCGGCCTTCGGCGCCAGCACCGTGTTCATCCGCTGCGGGGTCAGGGACGCGATGGTCCCGTCGTCGAGCACACCGGCGGCGTGGATGACACCGGTCAGGGGCCGCTCGGCCGGTACGGCGGCGATCAGGTCGGTGACCGCCGCGGCGTCCGCGACGTCACAGGCCGCGACCGTCACGTGGGCGCCCAGTTGCTCGAGTTCGGCGCGCAGGGCTGCCGCTCCCGCGGCCTCGGGGCCGCTGCGGCTGACCAGCAGCAACGACCGCACGCCGTGTTCGGCCACCACGTGCCGGGCCAGCACCGCGCCCAAACCGCCGGTGCCGCCGGTGATCAGCACGGTTCCCGTGCCGAACCCCGCCTCACCGCCGTCCGTGTGCTCGGGCGCGGGCCGGACGAGGCGAGCGGTGTGGGTGATGCCGCCGCGCACGACCACCTGCGGTTCGCCCACCGCCACGACGGCGGCCGCGAGCTGCGCATCGACGCGGGAGTCGGTGTCCACCAGGATGATCCGGCCCGGCTCCTCGGCCTGGGCGGCGCGCACCAAGCCCCACACCGCCGCACCGGGAAGGTCGGTGGGCTCCTCGCCGGGCAGGGCGACCGCGCCGCGGGTGGCGATCAGCAGCGTGCTCGCCGCGAACCGTTCCTGGGTCAGTGCTTCCTGCAATACCGTGAGGATGCGGGCGATTTCGTCGTGGGTGGCGGTCACCACTCCGGTGTCGCCGGTGTCGTTCCATCCGGTGCCGGCTTCGACGAGCACCACCGGCGGCAGTTCCGCCATTTCGTGCAGCTCGTCCCAGCCGCCCACCTCGGGCGGGGGGAGCTGCGTCGTATCGTCTGTCCCGCTCGAGCGGTCCGGGGACCACACGAGTTCGAGGATCGGATCGTTCACGCCGCCCGATGCGGTCGCGACGAGCTGTTCGAGTGGCATCGGCCGGGCCGCAACCGATCCCGACAGGACCGGCTGCCCGTATTCGTCGGTCACGAGGACCGATACCGAGGATCCGGCCGGGGTCAGTCGCACCCGCAGCACGGCGGCTTCTGCGGCGTGCAGTTCGACAGCGTCCCACGCGAACGGCAAGGCAACCTGACCGGGCGGAACCGTGAACAGCGACTCCGGTTGTCCCGCAGAGTCTTCGGACGCACCGGCGAGGTAGCCCGCGTGCAGGGCGGCGTCCAGCAGCGCCGGATGGATGCCGAAACCTTCGGCGCGCACCCCGGTGTCCGCATCGGCCGCGATCTCGGCGAACACCTCGTCGCCGCGCCGCCACAGCGCCCGTACTCCCTGGAAGGCCGGACCGTACTCGTAACCACGGGCGAACAGATTCGAATACGCTGCGGTGACCTCGATTTCGGTTGCCCCGCTCGGCGGCCACGCCTCGGTCGCGGCTTCGACCGCACCATCGGCGACGGTCAGCGTGCCCCGCGCGTGCAGCACCCAGGCGTCGTCATCGTCGTTCTCGCTCCGGGAGTAGACGGCGACCGGCCGCTGCTCCGGCTCGGGCGCGCCGACGACGACCTGGATCTGCACCCCGCCCGTCGCGGGCAGCAGCAGCGGCGCCTGCAGGGTCAGCTCCTCGAGCACCGGGCAGCCGACCTCGACACCGGCCCGCAGCACCAGCTCCGCGAAACCGGTGCCCGGAAACAGTGCCGCGCCCCCGATCACGTGATCGGCGAGCCACGGCTGGGCCGCGACCGAGAGCCGGCCGGTCAGCAGGACCTCGCCCGACTCCGGCGCCGACAGCACCGCGCCCAGCAGCGGATGCTGGACCGCGCCCAGACCCGCGGCTTCGACCCCGGCATTGCCGCCGACCGGGTCGACCCAGTAGCGGCGGCGCTGGAACGCATAGGTGGGCAACGGGACTCGCGCCACCGGGCGTCCGGTGTACAGCGCCGTCCATTCGACCTCGACGCCGACGGCATGCGCCTGCGCCAGGCAGGTCACGAACTGTTCGACCTCGGCCCGCCCGCGGCGGGCTCCGGCCAGTACCGCCGCCTGTGCTTCGATCGGCTCCGGCAGGCACTGCCGGGTCATCGCGGTCAGCACCGCGTCGGGGCCGATCTCCAGGAATCGGCGCATGCCCGCGGCCACCAAAGTGTCCACGCCGCGGGCGAATCGAACCGCCTCGCGTACCTGCCGGACCCAGTAGCCGGGGTCGAGCACTTCATCACCGGCCAGCTGCCCGGAAAGGGTTGACACCAGCGGAACGTTCGGGCGGTGGTAGGTCAAAGACCCTGCGACGGTGGCGAATTCGGCCAGCATCGGATCCATCAGGTGGGAATGGAACGCATGCGACACCCGCAGCCGCGAGGTCTGCCAGCCGCGTTCGGCGCACCGCTGCGCGAGCGCGGTCACCGCGTCCGCGTCGCCCGAGACCACCACGGCCGTCGGCGAATTCACGGCGGCGATACTCAGTGCCGCGTCGGCGAGCAGCGCGGCGACCGCGTCCTCACTCGCCGCGATGGCGAGCATCGCGCCCCCGGCGGGCAGCTGCCCCATGAGCCGGCCGCGCGCCGCGACCAGGCGGCACGCGTCCGGCAGCGACCACACCCCGGCGAGGTGCGCGGCGGCCAGCTCGCCGATCGAGTGCCCGATCAGCGCGTCCGGCGTCACGCCGAAGGATTCGAGCAGCCGGTACAGCGCGACTTCGTAGGCGAACAACGCGGGCTGGGTGAACTCGGTCCGGTGCAGCGCCTCGCTGTCTTCGGGACCGTCGCCGGCCGCCCGGCCGGTGAACATGAGCTGCCGCAGCGAGGTGCCCAGCAGCGGGTCGAACTGCGCGCAGAGCTCGTCCAGCGCGGCCGCGAACACCGGAAACGCCTCGTACAGTTCGCGACCCATGCCGGCGCGCTGCGCGCCCTGTCCGGTGCACAGGAAGGCGGTCTTGCGGGTCACCGCCCGGCCCGTGACGACTTCGCTCACCGGACCGTGCTCCGAGGGCTCGGTGCCGTGCTCGGCGAGCGCCGTCAGTCCGGCCAGCATGGCGTCGCGGTCGCCCGCCACCACCGTGCCCCGCCATTCCATCTGCGTGCGGCCGGTGACCAGTGAGTAGGCGATATCGCCGACCGCCAGGTGCGGGCGTTCGCGCACCCACGCCAGCAGTTTGGCCGCCTGCGCGCGCACGCCCTCCTCGGTCTTCGAAGAGAGCGGCAGCGCGGCCAGCTCGGTGACGACAGCGGTGTCATCGGCGGCCACCGTCGCGGTCGCGGCGGCGGCATCCGCACCGGTCCCGTTCGCCGGAGCGGCCGCGGTCTCCACCGGGGCGGGCGCCTCTTCCAGAATCACGTGCGTATTGGTGCCGCTCGCGCCGAAGGACGACACACCGGCCCGCCGCACCCGTTCGCCCGCCGGCCACGGCTCGGCCGCCGTCAGCAGCCGCACCGTGCCCGCGGACCAGTCCACATGCGGCGTCGGGGTATCGGCATGCAGTGTGGCGGGCAGCGTTTCGTGCCGCATGGCCTGCACCATCTTGATCACGCCGCCGACACCGGCCGCCGCGGAGGTGTGCCCGATATTCGATTTGAGCGATCCGATGCGCAGCGGCTCGCCGACGCGATCGCGGCCGTAGGTGGCGATCAAGGCCCGCGCCTCGATCGGGTCGCCGAGCTGGGTGCCGGTGCCGTGCGCCTCGACCGCGTCGATATCGGCGGGCGTCAGACCGGCATTGGCCAGCGCCTGCGCGATCACCTTCTCCTGCGCGGGGCCGTTCGGTGCGGTCAACCGGCTGCTGGTGCCATCCTGGTTCACGGCGGTGCCGCGCACCACCGCGAGGATGGGGTGGCCGTTGCGGCGCGCGTCGGAGAGCCGTTCGACCACGAGCATGCCGAGACCATCGGAGAATCCGGTCCCGTCGGCTCCGGCCCCGAACGCCCGGCACCGGCCGTCCGGCGACAGCGCGCGCTGCCGGGCGAAGCTGATGAGCTGGGCCGGATCCGACATCACCGTGACGCCGCCGACCAGGGCCAGCGATGTCTCGCCCTGGCGCAGCGCCTGGCAGGCCAGATGCAGGGCGACCAGCGACGACGAGCACGCGGTGTCCACCGACAGCGCCGGGCCCTTGAAACCGAGGCTGAACGACACCCGCCCGGACAGGATGCTGGCCGAAACCCCCGGGTGCGCATTGCCTTCGGATTCGGCGCTGTGCCCGGGCGCGCCGACGCGGCGGCCGTAGTCGAAGTGGATCACGCCCGCGTAGACGCCGGTGTCGCTGTCCCGCAGCGACACCGGATCGATGCCCGCGTTTTCCAGTGCCTCCCAGGACGCTTCGAGGAACAGCCGCTGCTGCGGATCCATCGCCTCTGCGGTGCGGGGTCCGAGACCGAAGAAGCCGGCGTCGAAATCGCCTGCCGCGTCGAGGAATCCGCCCTCCCGGGCGTAGACGGTGCCCGGCACGTCCGGGTCGGCGTCGAACAGCCGCTCCAGATCCCAGCCGCGGTCGGTGGGGAACGGGCCGATGGCGTCCGTCCCGGCGGCGACCAGATCCCACAACCCGTCCGGGGTGTCGACGCCGCCCGGATACCGGCAGCTCATCCCGACGATCGCGATCGGCTCCCCGGCCTGTTCCTCCAGCTGCTGAATGCGCTTGTTGGCGGTGCGCAGGTCCCCGGTGACCTTCCGCAGATACCGGCTGAGGCGTTCCTCGTTGCTGCCGCTCGGATTGCTCATGCTGGCATTGCTCATGCTGGGCCGAACTCCTCGTCGATCAGATTAAAAAGTTCATCGTCGGAATGGGATTCGAGGTCGTCGTAGACGCCGTCGGACCACGCGTCACCCAGGTGGGCGTGCAGCCGGTCGGCGAGACCCCGCAGCGCCGCGATGGTCTCGTCGGTATTGCCCCCGACGGCGATGATCCGCTCGACCATGGCCTCGAGCTGTGCGACCTCGGGCGCCGCCGCCGCGACCGGCGCGGCCGGGGTGGGCGCCGCGGCCGGTGCGGGCGTCTCCGCCAGCGCCTGCTCCAGCAGGTAGCCCGCCAGATCCCAGGCAGTCGGGTAGTCGAAGACCAGCGTCGAGGGCAGTGACAGCCCCGTCAGCTTGGAGAGCCGGTTGCGGAATTCCACGCCGCCGAGCGAATCGAAGCCCAGTTCGTCGAAGCCGCGATCGGGACCGATGTCGTCGAGCGACTCGTAACCCAGCACCGTGGCCGCGTGTTCGCGCACCAGGTCCAGCACCACGCCGCGGCGCTTGGCCTCGGCCACCCCGTGCAATCGTTCCCCGAGCGTCGGTCCGTCGCTCACCTTGGCGGGGGTCCGGCCGCCCGCGCGCACGAAGCCGCGCAATACCGCAGGCAGCGATCCGGTGTGCGCTTCGACGCGCAGCTTGTCGGTGTCGAGGTGCAGCAATGCCGGCACCGGCTCCGCCGTGGTGAGGGCGGCGTCGAACAGGCGCAGGCCGTCCTCGTGATCCAGTGGCGTCAGGCCCAGCCGGTCCAGCCGGCTCATGGCGGCATGATCCAGTGCGCCGGTCATGCCGAGGTCCTGCCGCCACGGACCCCACGCGAGGGCCAGGCCCGGCAGTCCCTCGGCCCGGCGGCGCAGCGCCAGGGCGTCCAGGAAGCCGTTGGCGGCAACGTAATTCGCCTGTCCGGCCGAACCGATCAGGCCCGCGATCGAGGAGAACATGACGAACGCCGACAGGTTCAGCTCCCGGGTCAGCTCGTGCAGGTGCCAGGCGGCCTCGGCCTTCGGCGCGAACACTCGGTCGATCCGGTCGGTGGTGAGGCCGTCGAAGGTGCTGTCCGCGAGCACGCCGGCGGCGTGCACGACGCCGGTGAGCGGGTGCTCGTCCGGCAGGGAGGCGAGCAGCGCCCGCAGGGCGTCGCGGTCGGTGACATCGCAGGCGGCGATGCGTACCTGCGCGCCGTACCCGGACAGCTCCGCCGCGAGTTCCGTTGCGCCGTCGGCCTGTTCGCCGCGCCGGGAGACCAGCAGCAGCTGATCGACGCCGTGTGCGGTGACCAGGTGCCGGGCCAGCAGCGCGCCCAGTCCGCCGGTGCCGCCGGTGATCAGTACGGTCCCGCCGAAGGAGATCGGTTCACCCGCAGTGGATGTCAGCGGTTCGAGGCGTGGCGCCAGGACGTGGTCGCCTCGCACCGTCACCTGCGGCTCGCGCGCCGAGAGCGCGGCCTGAATCAGATCGGCCGAAAGGTGTTGCGTACCAGCGGATCGGTCCAGGTCGAGGAGGAGGACTCGATCCGGGTATTCGGCCTGCGCGCTGCGAATCAGCCCCGAGACGGCGGCCGCCGCCGGGTCCGGTGCCGAATCCGGCAGGGTTGCCGCGCCTTCGGTCACCACGACTAACTGTGCCCGGCCGAACCGCTGGTCGGTCAGCCAGTTTCGGACCAGATCCCAGGCGGCATGTACGCGAGCACGCGCGGATTGCGCCGAATCACTCTGTGGTCCGGTGGCTTCGGCCCATACCACGACATCCGGCACGGTCGGGGCCGCGGCCAGCGCCGCCAGATCCGGGTAGCGCTCCTCGATCCCGGCGACGACCGCCGCACCGAGTACCGCCGCGCTCCCGAGCGCGGCGGCGTCCGGGGTTTCGACCGGCGCCCACCGCAATCCGTACCGGCCCGCGCCGCCGCCCGACAGCGTGGCGCGGAACTGGTCCACGTCGTAGGAACGCATGACGACCTCGTCGATGGACACCACC
Source organism: Nocardia yamanashiensis (assembly GCF_021183565.1). Taxonomy (NCBI): domain Bacteria; kingdom Bacillati; phylum Actinomycetota; class Actinomycetes; order Mycobacteriales; family Nocardiaceae; genus Nocardia; species Nocardia yamanashiensis. The sequence goes on along the minus strand of NZ_CP089226.1, from coordinate 3,994,529 downwards.
GGGTTGCCGTCCTGGTCCACGGCCACCACGGCGATCGCCTCGCTGCTGCGCCGCACCGCCATCACCCGCATGGAGGTGATCGGGGCGGCGGTGTGGAATTGCGTGGCGCCCCAGCGGAACAGGAGTTTGCCCTCGGTGGGGTTGCTGTCGAGGTCCGACCAGATCAAGCTGACCAGCCCGGCGTGCATCACCATGTCGAACAGGCCGGGATGCATGTGGAACCCGTCGCCGGGCGTGTCCGGGTTCAGGGTGATCTCGGAGAACGACGTGTCGCCGTCGTGCCAGGCGGCGTCGATGCCACGGAAAGACGGGCCGTAGGCCAGCCCCGCGACCGTGGTCGCATGCTCCGGAATCCATTCGGTATCAACCGTTTCGGCGCCGACGGGCGGCCACGCCGTGCTGCGCAGCATCTCCATCAGGCCGAGGTCGATCAGCTGCCGTCCGCTCAGTACGCCGCTGGCGTTGCGCGCCCACTCGCCGCCGGGGAGGCGGTAGTGGAAGGTGAAGGACCGGCGTCCCGCCGCATCGGGTTCCCGCACCAGCACCTGGAGTTCGACCGCGCCGTCCGCGGGCGGCAGGATCGGCCGTTCGAGGATGAGTTCGTCCACGACCTCGCAGCCGATGCGCCGGCCCGCCACCAGCAGCATTTCCATGAGCGCGGCGCTGGGTACGACGACCACGCCGTAGGTGGTGTGGTCGGTGATCCACGGGTGGGTGGGCAGCGAGAACCGGCCGGTGAACAGCCACTCGTCGCGATCGGCCACCCGCACCACATCGGTGAGCAGCGGGTGTTCCGAGGCGTCGGGCCGCCGCTGTGCGAGACCGGGTTCGAGCCAATACCGCTGATGCTGGAAGGCATAGGTGGGCAGGGCGATTCGCGGCGCGGGGCGGTCGCCGAACAGGGGCGTCCAGTCGACGGCCACGCCCGCGGTGTGGGCCTGCGCGAGCAGCGTCACGAATTGCCCGGCCTCGTCGTGGTCCCGGCGCGCCGCCGCCGCGACCACCGTGCGCGACTCGAGCTCGGCGGGCAGGGTCTGGCGGGTCATCGCCGCCAGGACGGCGTCCGGGCCGATTTCCAGGAAGCGGCGCACCCCCGCGGCCAGCAGCGCCCGCACGCCGGGTGCGTAACGCACCGCGCCGCGCACCTGCGCCACCCAGTAGCCGGGCTTCAGGATCTCGTCACCGGCGATCTCGCCGGAGACATTGGATACCAGAGGAATTCGCGGGGCATGGTAGGTGACGCCGGCGGCGACGGCCTCGAACTCGCCCAGCATGGGGTCCATGAGGTGCGAATGGAAGGCGTGCGACACCCGCAGCCGATTCGTCCGGCGGCCCTGTTCGGTGAACCGCCGGTCGAGCAGGTCGACGGCAGCGGCGTCACCGGAGATCACCACGGCGGCAGGGGCGTTCACCGCCGCGATCGAGATCCGATCACCGAACTCGGCGATCGCGGCGGCGACATCGTCCTCGGGCGCGGCGACCGCGAGCATCGCACCGCCCTCGGGCAGCGCGTCCATCAACCGGCCGCGGGCCGCGACCAGTGCGCAGGCGTCCGCCAGGGACCAGACGCCCGCCAGGTACGCCGCGGTCAGCTCGCCGATCGAATGGCCCACCAGGACATCGGGTGTCACGCCGAAGGACTCCAGCAGCCGATGCAGCGCCACCTCGAACGCGAACAGCGCGGGCTGGGTGCAGCGGGTGCGATCGATCTGCTCGCCGGTGAGCATCACCTCCCGCAGCGAAATTCCGAGCAGCGGATCGAACTGCGCGCACACCTCGTCCAGCGCGGCGGCGAAGACGGGGAAGGCCGCGGCGAGTTCCGCGCCCATTCCGGCCCGCTGCGCGCCCTGGCCGGTGCACAGGAAGGCGGTCTTTCCGGCGGAGACGGTGCCGGAAACCACTCCGGCGGTGGTGGTTCCGGCGGTTAAGGCTGCCAGCCGGGACAGCAACTCGTCACGGTCGCCGCCCAGGATCGCCGCCCGCGTCTCGTGGTGGGCGCGGGTGGTGGCGAGCGCGTGCGCGACCTGCGCCGGATCGGCGCCGGGGTGTTCGGTCAGCCACCGCTGGAGTTTCGCCGCCTGCGCCCGCAGCGCCGTGTCGTTCTTGGCCGACAGCAGCCAGGGCACCGTTCGGAGTGACCGGTCATCGGCTGCCGCCGAAACGACCTGGCGCGGCGCCTCTTCGATGATGGCGTGCGCGTTGGTGCCGCTGACACCGAACGACGACACCCCGGCGCGGCGCGGCCGGTCACCGGCGGGCCACGGGTGCGGCTCGGTCAGCAGCGCGACGTCGGCGCTCCAGTCCACGTGCGGGCTCGGTGCGTCGACATGCAGTGTGCGGGGCAGGGTTTCGTGCCGCAGCGCCTGCACCATCTTGATGACGCCGCCGACGCCCGCGGCGGCCACGGTGTGGCCGATATTGGATTTGAGCGAGCCGATCCGCAGCGGACGCTCCGCGCGGTCGCGACCGTAGACCGCCATCAGCGCCTGCGCCTCGATCGGATCGCCCAGCGGGGTACCGGTGCCGTGCGCTTCGACCGCGTCGATATCCGACGGCGACAGCCCGGCATTCGCCAGCGCCGCCGTGATCACGCGCTCCTGCGACGGGCCGTTCGGCGCGGTCAGACCATTGCTGGCCCCGTCGGAGTTGATCGCCGTGCCGCGCACCAGCGCCAGGATGTGGTGCCCCAGTCGTTTCGCGTCCGAGAGCCGTTCGAGCACCAGCACTCCGACGCCTTCGGAGAAGGCGACGCCGTCGGCCGCCGCGGCGAACGCCTTGCAGCGGCCGTCGGGCGAGAGTCCGCGCTGCCGCGCGAAATCGACGGACAGATACGGGCTGGCCGCGACCGTCACGCCGCTCGCCATAACGAGGGAGCTCTCCCCGTTGCGCAGGGCCTGGGCGGCCAGGTGCAGCGAGACCAGCGAGGAGGAGCAGGCGGTGTCCACGGTGAGCGTCGGGCCCTCCAGCCCCAGCGCGTAGGCCACCCGCCCGGACATCACGCTGCTGGTGGTCCCGGTGAGCCGGTAGCCCTCCAGATCACCGCCCACCAGGTCGACGTAACCGGACGCACCCGCGCCGACGAACACCCCGGTGTCGGTGCCCCGCAGCGAGTTCGGGTCGATGCCCGCGTCTTCCAGGGCCTCCCAGGACGTTTCGAGGAGCAGGCGCTGCTGGGGGTCCATGGCGGATGCTTCCCGGGGGCCGATCCCGAAGAAGGCCGGATCGAAATCACCGGCACGGTCGAGGAATCCGGCGCGCCGCGCGTAGACGGTGCCGGGCTTGTCCGGATTCGCGTCGAACAGCCGTTCCAGATCCCAGCCGCGATCGGCCGGGAAGTCGCCGGTCGCGTCGATCCCGGCGGCGACGAGATCCCAGAGCTGATCGGGTGTTTCGACGCCGCCGGGGAAGCGGCACGCCATGCCGACGATGGCGATCGGCTCGTCGGCCCGGACCCGGGTCGCCGCCTTCTTCACGGGTTCGGCGGTCGCCGGTTCGATGCGGGACAGCACCAGCTTCGCCACCGCCGCCGGGGTCGGGTGATCGAATACCAGCGTCGACGGCAATTGCAGACCGGTGGCCTTCCCCAGCCGGTTGCGGAACTCCACGCCGCCGAGCGAATCGAAACCGATCTCGTCGAAGCGCTGATCCGACCGGATATCGGCCGCGGAGTCGTGCCCCAGGACCGCCGCGGCGGCGGTCAGCACGGTCTCGAGCACCAGGTCGCCGCGCCGGGCCGCCGGCACTTCGGCCAGGCGGGCAGCAAGGGTTCCCGCCGCTGCGGCGGCCGGGGCGGCGGTACGCGCCCGGCGGGGGAGGAATCCGCGCAGCACCTCGGGCACGTCGGATTCGGCGCCGGTGCGCAGGGCAGCGGCATCGAAGCGGATCGGCGACAGTCGGGCCGAGCCGTGTGCGAGGGCCGCGTCGAACAGGCGCAGGCCGTCGGTATCGGCGATTGGGCTGAGCCCCAGTCGTTCCCAGCGCGCCAGCGCGCCGCGATCCAGTCCGCCGGTCATCCCGCCGGACTGATTCCACGGACCCCACGCCAGCGCGGTCGCCGCCAGACCGGCGTCGCGACGGAGCTGGGCCAGGGCGTCCAGCGCGGCATTGGCCGCGGCGTAGTTCGCCTGGCCCGAGGTGCCCAGGACGGCCGCGATCGAGGAGAACATCACGAAGGACCGGACGTCCCGGTCGCGGGTGAGTTCGTCCAAATGCCATGCGCCGTCGACCTTCGGCGCGAAGACGCGGTCGAGCTGTGCGCCGGTCAGTGCCGCGACGGTGCCGTCCTCGAGCACGCCGGCGGTGTGCACCACGGCGATCGGAGCGTCACCGAGGCCGGCCAGCAGCTCGCGCACCGCGTCACGGTCGGCGACATCGCAGGCGACGACCCGGGCGCGGGCGCCCAGCCGCGCCAGCTCCGCCAGCAGGTCGGCGGCTCCCGGTGCGTCCGGGCCACGGCGTGAGGTCAGAACGAGTTCGCGCACGCCGTATTCGGTGGCCAGGTGCCGGGCGAACAGCGCGCCGAGGCCGCCGGTGCCGCCGGTGATCAGCACCGTCGCCCCGTCGAGCGACGCCGCATCGGCGACGGGTTTCCCGGTGGCGCTGCTGGTTTCGACCGCAGGCCGGAGTCGAGGGACCAGCACGCGCTCGTCACGCAGCGCGACCTGGGTCGCGCCCGTGGCCAGTACGGCGGCGATCCGCTCGGCGGTCGCGGGTGCGGCCGGATCCTCGTCGATCAGTACGAATCGATCGGGATGCTCCGATTGCGCGCTGCGCAGCAGTCCCCAGACCGCCGCCGCCGACGGATCGAGAGTCTCCCCGTGGAGACCGGCTCCGCCCGAAGTCACCACCACCAGCCGGGTGGCGGCCGATTGTTGCGCTTCGAGCCAGGAGCGCACCAGCTCCAAGGTCGAGTGCACGCGTGCGCGAACCACGGGTGCCGCGCCGGAATCGCCTGCGGCCGTGCCCGATACGGCGCGCCAGACCACCGCCCCGGGGAGGTCGGCCGCGACCAGGTCGTGGACCGATGCGTATCGGGTCTCGAAATCCGCTGCCGTGCCGGCTGTTTCCAGCTCGGCGAGCAGTGCGAGAGTGGGTGCGGATCCGGCGGCCGTCGCGTTCGGATCCTCCTCCCAGCGCACCTCGTACAGCGCGGCGTCGTCGCCCGCCAGCGCACCCCGGAATTCCTTGACGTCGTACGGCCGCATCACCACGGCGTCCACCGAGACGACGGGATTGCCTTCGCTGTCGACGGCCGCGACCGCCACCGCCTCCGGCCCCTGCGTGACCGCGATGACCCGCAACGCCGACACCTCGGCGGGTCTGCCGCCCGCGGCCGCGGCCTGGTGGAATCTCGCCCCGGCCCAGCGGAACAGCAGTTTGCCGGTATTCGGATCGGGGTTGCCGTCCCGCCAGATCAGGCGCGAGAACGCCGCGTGCATCACCATGTCGAGCAGCGCGGGATGCAGGGTGTGGCGGACCGGATTCGAGGCCGCGGCGGTGAGATCCGGGTTCAGCGCGATCTCGGAGAAGACGGCGTCGTCGCGCTCCCACACCTGCCGCACCCCGAGGAACGCCGGACCGTATTCCAGTCCCGCGTCCCGGGCGATCTGCGCGGGGAGACCGGCACTGTCGAAGGGTTCCGCGTCGGCGGGCGGCCACGACTCGGCCCGCAGCCGGGCGAGCACTTCCGGTTCGCGCCCGGCGGAAGTGGCGAGCGAACCCGTCGCGTTGTGGATCCACTCCTCGGAAGCCGCTGTGCGGAAATAGAATTCGAACGGGCGATGGCCGGTCGCGTCGGCGGCCTGCACCAGCACCTGGAGTTCGATCTCGTCGCCCTCGGACGGCACGATCGGCGCCTGCAGGGTGAGCTCCTCGACCGCCGCGCAACCGATCCGGCCGCCGGCGACGAGCAGGAACTCGATCAGGGTGGCGCTCGGCAGCACCATCACGCCGTAGGACCGGTGGTCGGCGACCCACGGGTGCGTCGCCAGGGACAGCCGGCCGGTGAAGAGCCATTCGTCCGAGGCGGCCAAGCCGAGCACGCCGGTGAGGATCGGATGATCCGACAGGTCCGCCGCCGCACCGTGATCGGGGTCGAGCCAGTAGCGGCGACGTTGGAAGGCGTACTTGGGCAGGGCCAGGGTGGTCGCGCCGCGCCCGGCGAAGGCCGGACGCCAGTCGACGCGCGCACCGGTGACCTGGAGCTGTGCCAGGCCCGCGACGAACTGCGCGACCTCGCCGGACGACCGCCGCGCCAGGGCCACGGTGGCCGGGCCGGCCGCGAGATCGCCGTTCTCGCCGAGGCATTCGCGGGTCATGGCGGTCAGGACCGCGTCGGGTCCGACCTCGACGAAGCGGCCGACCCCATCGGCGCGCAGGGCGTCGATGGCGGGCGCGAAGCGGACGGTGGCGCGGACCTGCTGCACCCAGTACTCGGGGTCGGTCATCGCCGGACCGGCCGGCTCCCCGGTGACGGTCGAGACGATCGGCAGGGTGGGCGCGCGATAGTCGAGTTTCTGTGCGAGCGAACGGAATTTGTCGAGCATCGGCGTCATCAGGGCCGAATGGAAGGCGTGGCTCACCCGCAGCCGCTTGGTTCGGACGCCCGTCGCGGCGAGTTCGCGTTCCAGGCTCACGATCGCCTCGGTATCGCCGGACAGCACCGTCGAGGCCGGACCGTTCTGCGCGGCGATCGACACTCGATCATCCACTGCCGCAATGAGTTCGGCGGCGCGCGCCGCGTCGATGGCCACCGCGAGCATGGCGCCGCCCGCGGGCAGCGCGCCCATCAGCCGGCCCCGGGCCGCCACCAGGGCGCAGGCGTGCGGCAGCGACAGCACGCCGGCGACATGTGCCGCCGCCAGCTCGCCGATCGAGTGACCGGCCAGCACATCCGGTGTGACACCGAAGGATTCCAGCAGCCGGAACAGTGCCACCTCGAACGCGAACAACGCGGGCTGCGTCCATTCGGTGCGGTCCAGCAGGCCGTCGGAGTCGGTGAACATCACCTCGCGCAGCGACCGTCCCAGCGCGCGATCCAGTACGGCGCACACCTCGTCCAGTGCGGCGGCGAAGACCGGATACGCGGCGTAGAGGTCCGCGCCCATCCCGGCGCGCTGCGCACCCTGACCGGTGAACAGGAACGCGGTGGCGCCGGAAGTCGCCTTCGCCACAACGGTATTCGGGCCGTCCGTGGCCAGGTCCGCCAAACCGGCGAGCAGTTCGTCCCGATCGCGGCCGGTGACCGCGCCGCGCCAATCGAGCAGCGCCCGCGAACTGGCCAGGGCGTGCGCCAGCTCGTGCGCGTCCACCTCGGGGCGCTCGAGCAGCCACTGCCGCAACCGATCGGCCTGGGTACGCAGCGCGGCCTCGGATTTGGCCGAGACCACGAGCGCGACGCTGTCGGCGGTGACGCGCGGCGCGACATCCGCCGCGGCGGGGGTCTCCGCCTCGGCCGAAGGTGCCGCGGGCACCACGGCCGGCGCTTCCTCGAGAATGAGATGCGCGTTCGTGCCGCTGGCGCCGAAGGAGGACACGCCCGCCCGGCGCACGCGTTCCCCGTGCGGCCAGGGCCGGCTGTCCTCGAGCAGCCGGACCGTACCGGCGGACCAATCCACGTGCGGCGTCGGCTCGTCCACGTGCAGCGTCTTCGGCAGCACGCCGTGGCGCATGGCCTGCACCATCTTGATCACGCCGCCGACGCCCGCCGCGGCGGAGGTGTGACCGATATTGGATTTCAGCGAGCCCAGATACAGCGGCTCGCCCGCCCGCCCCGCGCCGTAGACGCCGATGAGCGCCCGCGCCTCGATCGGGTCGCCGAGCATGGTGCCGGTTCCGTGCGCCTCGACCGCGTCGATATCGGCGGGCTCCAGCCCGGCGCCCGCCAGGGCCTGGGCGATGACCCGCTCCTGGGACGGGCCGTTCGGGGCGGTGAGGCCGTTGCTCGCGCCGTCCTGGTTGACCGCGCTGCCGCGAATCACCGCCAGCACGTGGTGGCCCGCGCGCTGGGCGTCCGAAAGTCGTTCCAGCACCAGCATTCCGAGGCCCTCGGAGAAGCCGGTGCCGTCGGCGGCGGCCGCGAACGCCTTGCACCGGGCGTCGCCGGACAGGGCCCGCTGCCGGGCGAAGGCGATCAGCAGCGACGGATCCGACATGACGGTGACGCCACCGGCCAGCGCCACGTCGGTATCGCCGGAACGCAGGGCCTGACAGGCCAGATGGATGGCCACCAGCGAGGACGAACAGGCGGTGTCGACCGCGATCGCCGGACCGGTGAAGCCGAAGGTGTAGGCGATCCGCCCGGCCAGGACGCTATTGGAAACACCAAGGTAGGCATGGCCTTCGGTCTCCGCGCCGATGGTGGCGGAACCGATGCGCGGGCCGTAGTGCTGATGGATGACCCCGGCGAACACCCCGGTTTCGCTGCCGCGCAGCGAGTTCGGGTCGATGCCGGCGTCCTCGAGGGCCTCCCAGGCCGCCTCCAGCATGAGCCGCTGCTGCGGGTCCATCGCCGCCGCCTCGCGCGGGCCGATGCCGAAGAAGGCGGCGTCGAAATCGCCGATCTCGTCGAGGAATCCACCGTCGCGGGTATAGATGGTGCCCGCCGCGTCGGGGTCCGGGTCGAACAGCCGCGCCAGGTCCCAGCCGCGATCGGCCGGATAGCCGCCGATGGCGTCGACGCCGTCCGCGGTCAGCTGCCACAGCTGCTCGGGGGAGCGCACGCCGCCCGGGTACCGGCACGACATGCCGACGATCGCGATGGGTTCGCGCATGCGGTCGGTGAGCGTGCGCAGCCGCTGCTTGGTGTCGTACAGCTCCTTGGCGGTCTTCTTGAGGTACCGGCGCAGTTCGTCGTCGTCAGCCATCAGTGAAACTCCTGGTCTGTCAGCTCAGAGGCTGTCGATGAAATCGAAAAGCTCGTCGTCGTCGGCGGATTCGAGATCGCCGGCGCTGTCGCCGCGATCGGTTCGGACGACCGCCGCGTCCTCGAGCTTGCGTAGTAGCGCGGACAATTTCCCGGCCAGGTCGGAACGTTCCGACGTGGTCAGTTCCGCCGCGGCGAAACTCCTGGTGAGCGCGTCGACTTCGGCGGCGAGCGCGCGTGCGGCCGCGTCGGCGGGCACCAGCTCCCGGCGGAGGAAATCGGCCAGGGCCGCCGGGGTGGGGTGGTCGAACATCGCGGTGGCCGGCAATTGCACGCCCGCTGCCGATTTCAACCGGTTGCGGAATTCCATCACCCCGAGCGAGTCGAACCCGATCGCGCTGAACGGTTTATCCGGCTCCAGGGCGTCGGAGCCGGTGTGCCCGAGCACGGCCGCGGCGTGCACGCCGATCACGCCGAGCAGCACCCGCTGCTGTTCCTCGGCCGAACGCCCGAGCAGGCGGGCGACCAGCTGTCCCGAATCGGCCGCCGCCGTCGCCGCTTCGGTGGCCGCGCCCCGCCGCGGCGCGGGCCGGGCCAGTCCGCGCATGATCGGTCGTACACTCCCCGGATCGCCCGCGCCGAGCGCGTCGCGGTCGATGCGGACCGCCACGGCGACCGGACGACCGGCGGCGGTCGCCGCGTCGAAGAGTTCCATGCCCGCGCGGGAATCCAGCGGCAGCAGGCCTTCTCGTCGCAGCCGCGCCAGATCGGCTTCGGTGAGCTCGCCGGTCATCCCGCTGCTCTGCTGCCACGGCCCCCACGCGATGGCGGTCGCGGGCAGCCCCGCGGCGCGCCGCTGGTGCGCCAGCGCGTCGAGGAAGACATTGGCCGCGGCGTAATTGGCCTGGCCCGCGGTGCCGAGCACACCCGCGATCGAGGAGTAGAGCACGAACGCCGACAGGTCCAGGCCCGCCGTGGCCTCATGCAGGTTCCAGGCCGCGTCGACCTTGGGCCGCAGCACCTTTGCGATCTGCTCGTCGGTCATGGTGGCGAGCAGTCCGTCGGCCAGCACGCCCGCCGCGTGCACGACCATCGTCAGCGGGTGCTCGGCGGGGATGCCGGCGAGCAGCCGATCGAGCGCCGCCCGATCCGCCGCGTCACACGCCACGACGTCCACGTGCGCGCCGAGCGCGGTGAGTTCGGCGACCGCCTCCGCCGCGCCGGGCGAGTCCGTGCCACGCCGGCTCGCGAGCACGAGCCGGCGGGCGCCGTGCGCGGTGACCAGGTGGCGTGCGGCGATCACGCCCAAACCGCCGGTGCCGCCGGTGATCAGCACCGTGCCGTCGGGGTGCGGCGGCGCCGGGACGGTCAGCACGTTCTTGCCGACGCCCCGGGCCTGGCTGAGGTAGCGGAAGGCCTCGGGGGCGCGCCGCAGATCCCACGCGGTGATCGGGTAGGGCCGCAGCTCGCCGCGGTCGAACAATTCCACCAGGGCCGCCAGGATCTCCCGGAGCCGCTCGGGCCCGGCTTCCATCAGCATGAAGCTGGCGTAGCGCACGCCGGGATGCGTCGCGCCGACCGCGGCCGGGTCGCGCCGGTCGATCATGCCCATTTCGACGAATCGGCCGCCGCGGGGGAGCAGGCGCAGCGAGGCGTCCACGAATTCGCCCGCCAGCGAATCGAGCACGATGTCCACGCCCGCGCCGCCGGTACGCGCCAGGAACTCCCGCTCGAAGTCCAGGGTCCGGGAATCGGCGATATCCGCATCGTCGAAACCCATGTCGCGCAGGACGTTCCACTTCGGCTTGCTCGCCGTGGCCAGGACGCGCAGCCCCAGGTGCCGGGCGAGTTGCACCGCCGCCATGCCGACGCCGCCGGTCGCGGCGTGCAGCAGCAGCGTCTCACCGGAGCGGGCCTCGGCGAGGTCGACCAGACCGTAGTAGGCGGTCGCGTACACGATCGGCACCGCGGCGGCCTGCGCGAACGACCAGCCCCGCGGCATCGGGGCGAGCAGTCGCCGGTCCACCACGACCACCGAGCCCATACCGGGGGTGAAGCCGAAAACGCGGTCCCCGACGGCGAATTCGGTGACATCGGCCGCGACCTCGAGCACGATGCCCGCGCCCTCGCCGCCGATGCGGCCGAGCGGATCCGGATAGGTGCCCAGTGCCATGAGCACGTCGCGGAAGTTCAGGCCCACCGCCCGCATGCTCACCCGGACCTGGCCCGGATCCAGAGCGACTGTCGCACCGGAGGTTTCGTCCAGGCTGAAGTTCTCCGCGGCCAGAGTGCCCTTGTCGCGGAGTGTCAGCGCCCAGGCCGCCGCGCCGGGGGCGGTCAGGGCGGCGGAGTCGCGGGCGACCCGCGGGGCGTACACCGCCGAATCCCGCACGGCCAGCTGGGATTCGCCGGATACGGCCGCCGCCGCTTCCACACCCGCTCGATAGTCGTCGCCCCGGACGTCCACGAGGTCGATCCGGTCCGGATTCTCGGCTTGCGCGGTACGCAGCAGGCCCCACACCGCGGCGCTCGCCGGATCGATGTGCTCGCCGGGCTCGGCCGCGACCGCCCGGCTGGTGACGATCACGACGGGATCGTCGCCGTCGAGCAGATGTCGTACTCGCGCGGCGACGCCGATGACCGTCTCGCGCACGGTATCCGGGACGGATCCGCTCGTGGCCGCCGGTTCGATGCGGGCGACCCGGTGCCGGCGGCCGTCGATCGTGGCGATCTCGTAGTCCCCGGTGGCATCGGAGGCGTTGTCGTCCCAGGCGACCCGCACCGCACCGTCCGATGGCGGCTGGGCCACCCAATCGACCTGGTAGCCAAGATGTTCGGTGACGCCGACCGCGCCCGCCGCGATGGTGCGCAAGGTCAATGCCCCGACCTCGCCGACGGGGGAGCCGGCCTGATCGGTGAGGGACAGGGCGATGCGCTCGGTCCCGTGACCGGCGCCGGAAACCCTGGCGTGCACCCGGAGCGCGTTCGCTCCGATGCCGTGCAGGTCGACCAGTTCCCAGGAGAACGGCACGGCCACCGAACCACTCGGCGGTACGGAGATCAATCCGCCGAGCAGGATCGTGTGCAGTGCGGCATCCAGGAGCGCGGGATGCAGCGTGAACTCCCCGGCCTGGTCGCGGATCGAATCCGGTAGCGCGATATCGGCGAACGCCTCGCCGGGCCGCGCCCACAATGCCCGCACGCCCCGGAAGGCCGGCCCGTATCCGTAGCCGCGTTCCTCCAGTGCCGCGTAACCGTCCTCGACGGCGACCGCGGCGGCGTCCACGGGCGGCCACTCGGGCGAGCCGTCCGGATCCGAGGTGGCGAACGCGTCGCCGGTGAGGGTCGCGACGGCATGGCGCACCCACCGCGGCTCGTCGTCGCCGGAGGATCCGGCGGGCTCGGTCCGCGAATAGAACTGTGCCGTAACACTGTTCGAATCGTCGGATGCGGCTGTCACCAGGCGGAGTTCGACCTCCGCGCCCGCCGGTATCGGCAGCGGCGCCTCGATCACCAGTTCGGCCAATCGCGGCCGCTCGGTCACCGCTCCGATGTGGAGCGCGAGCTCGACCCAGGCCGCCCCGGGCAACAGCACCGTGCCCGCGACCGCATGGTCTTCGAGCCACGGATGCGTGCCGAGCGACAGCCGGCCGGTGAACACCACCTGCTCGGCATCGGGCAGCCGGACGATCGCGCCGAGCATCGGATGCCCGGCGTCCTCCAGTCCCGAACGCCGGACATCGTTCACCCGTACCGGCCGGGCCCAATAGCGCTGCCGCTGGAATGCGTAGGTGGGCAGTTCGATCCGGGCCGACGGCCGGGAGTGCGCCCGCGACCAGTCGACGGCGATCCCGGCGGCATCCACCCGCGCCAATGCGGTCACGAACGCGGCCGCCTCGTCCATCGATCGCCGCGCGGTCGCCACCGCAAGGGATTTCGGCTCCACCTCCGGGTGCTGCGCCAAACAGGCCGACGTCATGGCGGTGAGCACCGCGTCCGGGCCGACCTCCACGAACTTGCGCACCCCGCGCGCGATCAGGGTGTCCACGCCCGGCGCGAACCGCACGCAGCCCCGCACCTGCGCCACCCAGTATTCCGGGTCCAGGACGGCGTCGCCCGCCTCGGCGCCGGTGACGTTCGAAACGATCGGCAGCAGCGGCTGCCGATAGCTCAAACCCGCGGCGACAGCACGGAATTCGTCCAGCATGGGCTCCATCCGCGCGGAATGGAACGCATGGCTGACCCGGAGCCGGCCGGTGCGGGCACCGCGCTGCTCGAACAGCCGCTCGACCTCGTCGACGGCGTCCTCGTCGCCGGAAAGCACCACGGCGGCCGGACCGTTGACGGCTGCCACCGCGAGCCGATCGGCGTAGCCGGCCACCACGGCTTCCGCGTCCGCCGCGGCGACGGCCACCGCGAGCATGGCACCGCCTTCGGGCAGGGCGCCCATCAGGCGTCCGCGGGCCGCCACCAGGGCGCAGGCGTCCGGCAGCGACCACACGCCCGCCACATAGGCCGCGGCGAGCTCACCGATGGAATGTCCGGCGACCACATCCGGTATCACGCCGAAGGACTCCAGCAGCCGGAACAGCGCGACTTCGAAAGCGAACAGCGCGGGCTGGGTGAATTCCGTCCGGTTCAGCCCGCCTTCGGGCGCGTCGAACATGACCGCCCTGAGCGATCCGCCGAGGATGGCGTCGAATTCTGCGCACACCTCGTCGAGAGCGCCCGCGAAGACCGGGTAGTCGCGGTAGAGCCCGGCGCCCATGCCGCGGCGCTGCGCACCCTGCCCGGTGAACAGGAACGCCAGGCGACCCGGCGTCGCCGTCCCCGCGACCGCGGTGGCGGTGGCCCGGCCGTCCGCGAGGGCCGCCAGCCCGGCGAGCAATTCGTCACGGTCGTGACCGATGACCCCGCCGCGCCAGTCCATGCGCGCCCGGGCGCCGGTCAGGGCCGCCGCGATGTCGGGTGCCGCCAGGGCCGGGCGTTCGATCATCCACTGCCGCAGGCGATCCGCCTGTGCCCGCAGCGCCACCTCGGACCGTCCCGAGAGCATCAGAGCGGTGACATTCGGATTCGCCGGGGCGGCAACGGGTTCGGCCGCGACGGGCGGCTCCTCGAGGATGACGTGCGCGTTGGTCCCGCTGATGCCGAAGGATGAGACACCGGCGCGGCGCGGCCGCTCGCCGCGGGGCCACGGCTCGGCGCCGGTGAGCACCCGCACCGCCCCGGCGGACCAATCGACGTGCGGTGACAGCTCTTCCGCGTGCAGGGTGCGGGGCAGTACGTCGTGGCGCATGGCCTGCACCATCTTGATGATGCCGCCGACGCCGGCCGCCGCCTGCGCATGCCCGATATTGGATTTGAGCGAGCCGATCCGCAGTGGTTCGCGGTCGCCGCGCGCCTGCCCGTAGGCCGCGATCAGCGCCTGGGCCTCGATCGGATCGCCCAGGGTGGTGCCGGTGCCGTGCGCCTCGACGGCGTCCACGTCGGCGGGCGTCACCCCGGCGTCGGCCAGCGCGTCGGCGATCACCCGCTCCTGGGCCGGTCCATTGGGCGCGGTCAGGCCATTGCTGGCGCCGTCCTGATTAACCGCGCTGCCGCGCACCACCGCCAGCACGCGGTGGCCGAGTCGCTGTGCGTCCGAGAGCCTTTCGACGACCAGCACGGCCGCGCCCTCCGACCACGCCACGCCGTCGGCGGCCGCGGAGAACGATTTGCAGCGTCCGTCAGAGGCGAGACCGCGCTGCCTGGAGAAGTCGAGGAAGACCGCTGGCGTGGCCATCACCGTGGCCCCGCCGACCAGGGCCAGGGAGCTTTCGCCCTGCCGCAGCGCGCGGCAGGCCAGATGCAGCGCCACCAGCGAGGACGAGCACGCGGTGTCCACCGTCAGCGCGGGGCCCGCCAGTCCCAAGGCGTAGCCGATCCGTCCGGAGACCACGCTGCCCAGCGAGCCGGTGAGCGCGAAGCCCTCGACCTCCGGACCGGCATTGCGGGTCAGCGCCTCGTAATCCTGATACATCACGCCCGCGTAGACGCCGGTGTCGCTGCCGCGCAACGAGTTCGGGTCGATGCCCGCGTGTTCGAGCGCCTCCCAGCTCACTTCGAGCAGCAGGCGCTGCTGCGGATCCATCGCGACGGCCTCACGCGGACCGATGCCGAAGAAGTTCGCGTCGAAATCGGCTGCGCCGTTGATGAACCCGCCGCGACCGGAATAGGTGGTGCCGGGATGGTCGGGGTCCGGGTCGATGAGCCGGTCCAGTTCCCAGCCGCGGTCGCCGGGGAAGTCGCTGGTGGCGTCCGATCCCGTGAACACCAGATCCCAGAGTGCGTCCGGAGATTCGACGCCGCCCGGGTAGCGGCAGGCCATGCCGACGATCGCGATGGGCTCGTCGGTGCGGCCGGTTCTCGCCGCCGCCGGTTGCGCCGTCGATGGCGCGGCCGGCGCGATCCTGGACTGGACCAGCTTCGCTACCGCCGCGGGCGTCGGATAGTCGAAGACCAGGGTCGAGGGCAGCGTCAGGCCGGTGGCCTTGCCGAGCCGATTGCGCAGCTCCACACCGCCCAGGGAATCCAGGCCCAGTTCCCGGAACGGCGTCTCGGCGTCGATCGAGTCGCCGGAATCATGTCCGAGGACGGTGGCGACCTGGGCGCGCACCGTTTCCAAGGTCAGGTCGGCGCCGCGGTCCGAACCCGCTTCGGCCAGCCGCGCGGCCAGGGTCGGAACCGCACCGGCGGACGGCACGACCTCGGTGCGCGGGCGTCCGTAGCCGCGCAGTACCGCCGGGAGCGCGCGGCCGTCGGATCCGCGCCGCAGAGCGGCGGCATCGAAACGCAGCGGAACCAGGCGCGCGGCCCGATTCGCGAGTGCGGCATCGAACAGTCGCAGTCCCTCCGCGCGCTCGATCTGCCCGAGCCCGAGGCGATCCCAGCGTGCGACGGCGACGCGGTCCAGCTCGCCCGTCATACCGCCCGCTTCGCCCCACGGTCCCCAGGCCAGGGAGGTCGCGGCCAGTCCGGCGGCGCGGCGCTGCTCGGCGAGGGCGTCCAGGAAGTTGTTCGCGGCGGCGTAGTTGCCCTGCCCGGCCGAACCGATCACACCCGCGACCGAGGAGAACAGCACGAAGGCGGCGAGGTCGAGGTCCGCGGTCGCTTCGTGCAGATGCCATGCGCCCGCGATCTTCGGCGCGAGCACCCGGTCGACCTGCTCGGCCGTCAAGGAGCCGATGGTGCCGTCGTCCAGGACGCCCGCGGCGTGCATCACCGCGCTCGGTGCCAGACCGCTCACGAGCTGCCGTACCGATTCGCGATCGGCCATGTCGCAGGCGATGATCCGGGCCTGCGCGCCCAGGGCCGCCAATTCCTCGACCAGGGCCGCCGTGCCGGGCGCATCGGGGCCGCGGCGGGAGGTCAACGCCAGATCGCGGACACCGTATTCGGTCACCAGATGCCGGGCGAACAGTGCGCCCAATCCGCCGGTGCCGCCGGTGATCAGCACCGTTCCGGCGCCGAACGGGGCGGACTCGACGTCGGCGCCGGACGTCTCGGCGCGAACCAATCGCGGTACCAGCAGGTCGGATCCGCGGACCGCAATCTGCGGTTCCTCTGTACGCAATACGGCGGCGAGCGCGTCGGCGTCCAGGGGTGCCGCCGGGTCCTCGTCGACGAGGACGAAGCGATCCGGATGCTCCGACTGCGCGCTGCGCACCACACCCCACACCGCCGAGGCGACGAGATCGGGGGTTTCGTCGGCGACGCCCACGCCGCCGGTGGTGACGACGACCAGCCGATCCGTTGATCGCTCGTCGCGCAGCCACGAATTCAGTTGAGCGAGAGTCTCGTTCACCGCCTGCCGGGTTGCGGAATAGATATCGGCCGGTGCGTCGCCAGGAACCTCGGGCCGGTAGGTCACCGCGGCCGGAATGCGCTCCGGGTCGCCGCCGACTGCGCCGCCCGCGCGCTCCCAGCGCACCCGATACAGATCCGCCGTGCCCCGGGACTGCCCTTCGAAGAATCGGCGCGCGTCGTACGGGCGCATGACGACGGCATCCACCGAGAGGACCGGCCGGCCGGCGGTGTCGACGGCGGCCACCGAAATGGTCTCCGGCCCCGTCGCGACAGCGGCGACTCGCAGCGACGCCGGTCGTGCCGCACCGTCGGCGGGCGATCGATGCAATCGTGCACCGCCCCAACGGAACAGCAGTTTCCCGGAGTCCGGATCCTGGTCGAGCCCGCGCCACAGCAGTTCGGCCAGCCCGGCGTGCACCGTCATGTCCACCAGCGTCGGATGCAGGCCGAAAGTCCCTGCGGCGCTGTCCGATTCGATCCGCAATGCGATCTCGGAGAAGACCGCGTCCGCTTGCCGCCACACGCCCTGGACGCCACTGAACGCCGGGCCGTATTCGAGTCCGGAGCCCGCTGTCATCTGGCTCGGAATGCTCGCCGCGTCGAGCGGCTCCGCTGCGGGCGGCCAAGCCTGGCCGAGCATCCGCAAAGCCGCGGAATCACCCGAATGCTCCTGCGCGAGTGCGCCGGTCGCGTTGAGCACCCACGGATCGGCCGCGGACTTGCGGAAGTAGAAGTCGAAATGCCGACGCCCCGACTCGAGCGCCCGGACGGCGACCTGGAGTTCGATCTCGTCGTTCTCGGCCGGGACGATCGGCGCCTGCAGCGTCAGTTCCTCGAGTACCCCGCAGTCGATCCGGGTACCCGCGACGAGCAGGAATTCCACCAGGACCGCACTCGGGACCACCACGACGCCGTGCGCCGCGTGGTCGTTGATCCACGGATGTTCGCGCATGGACAGCCGGCCGGTGATCAGCCACTCGTCAGTGCCCGCGACACCGACGACGCCGCTCAGAATCGGGTGATCGCCGGACGTGCTCGCGGCGGGACCCGGGCGCAGCCAGAACCGCTGATGCTGGAACGCGTAAGTCGGCAATGGGATTCGGCGCTCGGCGGCGGGCAGCAGCGGCCGCCAGTCGACCGGTCCGCCGGTGACGTGGAGCTGCGCCAGCGCGGAGAGCAGCTGCGGCACTTGATCATTCGACCGTCGCGAGGTGGCCACCACGGCGGTCGGCGACTCGACGGCGGGATCGGCCGCCAGTACCCGGTTGGTCGCCGCGCTGAGAATGGCATCCGGCCCCACCTCGACGAAGCGCCGCACGCCGCTTGCGAGCAGGGTGGCGATCGCGGGGGCGAAGCGGACCGCGTCCCGCACCTGCCGCACCCAGTAGTCCGGGGTGGCGATGGTCTCGTCCGCGAGGTCGCCGGTGACGGTGGAAACGATGGCCACCCGGGGCGGGTGGTAGGCGAGACGCTCGGCGACGGTGCGGAATTCCGCCAGCATCGGATCCATTCGCGCCGAATGGAAGGCGTGGCTGACCCGCAGCCGGGTGGTCTGAATTCCCGTGGCTGCCAGCGCTTTCTCGACAGCGTCGATCGCGTCGGCGGCACCGGAGAGCACGGTCGCTGCGGGGGCGTTGATCGCGGCCAGCGACAGGCGGCCGCCGTGTCCGGCGATGATCTCGTGCGCTCGTTCCTCGTCGACGGCGACGGCCAGCATCGCCCCGCCCTCGGGCAGCTCGCCCATCAACCGGCCCCGGGCCGCCACCAGCGCACAGGCGTCGGGCAGCGACAGCACCCCGGCCACATGCGCGGCCGCCAGTTCGCCGATGGAGTGCCCCGCGAGCACATCCGGCGTCGTTCCGAACGCTTCCAGCAGCCGGTACAGCGCGACTTCGAAGGCGAAGAGCGCGGGCTGCGTCCATTCGGTGCGATCGAGCACGCCGGCGGCATCGGTGAACATCACCGCGCGCAGCGACTGTCCGAGCAGCGGATCGAGGTGTGCGCACACCTCGTCCAGCGCGGACGCGAAAGCGGGGAAGGCGTCGTAGAGGCCGGCGCCCATACCGGCGCGCTGGGCGCCCTGTCCGGTGAACAGGAACGCGGTCCGGCCCGCGACGGGGGCGCCGGTGACGATATCGGGGCCGCCCGCATCGGCCGCGCCGTCCGCCTCGGCGAGCGCGCGCAACCGTTCGAGCAGCTCATCCCGGTCACGGCCGATCACTACCGCACGCGAATCGAGCTGTGCCCGAGTCGAAGTCAGCGCGGTCGCCACCTCGGCGACATCCAGCTGCGGGCGCTGCGACAACCACGTGTGCAAACGGGCGGCTTGGGCGCGCAGCGCCGCCTCGCCCTTACCCGAGACGACCAGCGGTACCGGATTGCCCGGCAGGCCGGAATCAGCTTGCGGCGCAGCCGATACCGTGGCGTCGGCGGGCGCTTCCTCGAGAATCACGTGGGCGTTCGTGCCGCTGATCCCGAACGAGGACACCCCCGCCCGGCGCGGACGGTCCCCGCGCTCCCACGGTTCGGCCGCGGCCAGCAGCCGAACCGAACCGGCGGTCCAATCCACGTGCGGGGAAGGCGTTTCCGCATGCAGCGTGCGCGGCAACTGCCGGTGCCGCATGGCCTGCACGGTCTTGATCACACCGGCGACACCGGCGGCGGCGACCGTGTGACCGATATTCGATTTGAGCGAACCGATCCGCAGCGGTTCGCGGTCGCCGCGATCCTGTCCGTAGACGGCGATCAGCGCCTGCGCCTCGATCGGATCGCCCAGCCGCGTACCGGTGCCGTGCGCCTCGACGGCATCCACCTCGGCGGCGGTGATTCCGGCGTCGGCGAGGGCCTGTTCGATCACGCGCTGCTGCGACGGCCCATTCGGCGCGGTGAGCCCATTGCTCGCGCCGTCCTGGTTGACCGCGCTGCCGCGCACCACCGCCAAGACCTGGTGCCCGAGCCGGCGCGCATCGGACAGGCGCTCCAGCACGAGCACCCCCGACCCCTCGGACCAGCCGACACCGTCTGCGGCGGCGGAGAAGGCCTTGCAGCGGCCGTCGCGCGAAAGGCCGCGCTGCCGGGCGAAATCGACGTACAGGTCCGGAGTCGCGGCGATGGTCACGCCGCCCGCGAGCGCGAGGGAACTCTCACCCCGGCGCAGCGCCTGAACCGCCGAATGCAGCGCCACCAGCGAGGAGGAGCACGCGGTGTCCACCGTCACCGCCGGGCCCTCCAGGCCCAGGACGTAGGCGAGCCGCCCCGAGATGACGCTGTGCGAGGTGCCGGTCAGCCGGAAGCCCTCCAGCTCACCGGTGACGAGACCGGAATACCCCGAAGCGCAGGCGCCGACGAAGACACCGGTATCGCTGCCGCGCAGGGTGGTCGGGTCGATTCCGGCGTCTTCGAGTGCCTCCCAAGCGGTTTCGAGGAAAACCCGCTGCTGCGGGTCCATCGCCAGCGCCTCACGCGGGCTGATACCGAAGAAGGCCGGGTCGAAATCGCCTGCGCCGTCCAGGAATCCACCCCGGCGGGTGTAGACGGTGCCCGCCTTGTCGGCGTCGGGATCGTAGAGACGATCGAGATCCCAGCCGCGATCGGCGGGGAAATCGCCGATGGCGTCGCGGCCCGCCGCGACCAGCTCCCACAGCTGCGCGGGGGAGGAGATGCCGCCCGGGAACCGCGCACCCATGCCGACGATCGCGATCGGTTCTTCGGACGAGGTGCGCCGCGTGACCCGGGCGCGCCGGGTACCGGCCGCGGTGGCGCGGGAACTCAGCAGGTCGGCCACCGCGGTGGCGGTCGGGTGATCGAAGATCAGCGAGGGCGGCAGTTCCACGCCCGTTGTCCGGGTCAGCCGTTTCTGGAGTTCCACGCCACTGAGCGAGTCGAACCCCAGGTCGGTGAACGGCAGGTCGTCACGAATCGAGCTCGCCGATTCGTACCCCAGGACCGCGGCGGCCTGCTCGCGGACCATCGCGAGAACCGTTGCGCGGTGCTGGAATTCGGGCAGCGTTGCCAGGTGCCGGGCCAGGATGCTGTCCGATGGGGCGCGATGCTCGATGTCGGCATCGGGAGTCCGCTCCGAAGGGGTGGCCGCTACCGGCGGCGTCTCGAGGGACGCACGATCCGCGGCGGTTTCCCTCCGGCGAAACGCATACGGCGGTAGATCTACCCGGACGCCGGTTGTTGCCCAATCACTCGAATCCGGCAGCGGTGCAGTCGATTCCGAACCGCCGCCGTGTTCGGCAAGTGCTTCCAGCCCGGCCAGGAGCTGCGCCCGATCGGACGCGAGAAAGCTTGCCTGCCAAGCCATCCGGGCGCGGGTGGTCAGCAGGGAATGTGCCACATCGGCCGGGGCGAGTTCCGGGTGGCGCACCAGCCAGTCCCGCAGCCGGCCCGCCTGTGCGCGCAGGCCGTCCTCGTCTCGCGCGGAGAGCACGATCGGCACCTCGCGCGCGTCCTCGGGCTCGCGGACGGCCGCGATCGCCGGGAGCGGCGCCTCGTCCAGGATCAGGTGCACATTCGAACCGCCCATGCCGAACGCGGAAACGCCCGCCCGCCGGACGGTGGTCGCGGACCATCGCTCCGATGCGCCGACCACCCGCAATCGCAGCTCGTCCAGGGGAATCGCCGGATTGGGCCGCTCGAAGTTGAGGCTGGCCACCAGTTCGCGATGCCGCAGGCACAGCGCGGTCTTGATCAGCCCGATGATCCCGGCCGCGCCCTCCAGATGGCCGACATTCGTCTTGACCGACCCCACCGCCAGCGGCGCGTCCGGATCGCGATCGGCGCCGTAGGTCGCGCCGAGGGCGGCGGCCTCGACCGGATCGCCCGCCGGCGTTCCGGTGCCGTGCAATTCCACGTACTGCACGGAATCGGCTGGTACGGCGGCCGCTTCGAGCGCGCCGCGAATCGCGGCGACCTGCGCGTCGCGGCTCGGCGCGCTCAGCACCCGCCGCTCGTTCCCGGTATTGACCGCGCTGCCGCGGATCACCGCGTGGATCCGGTCCCCGTCCTCGATGGCCCGGTCCAGCGGTTTCAGCACGACCACGCCGCCGCCTTCGCCGCGCACGAATCCGTCCGCGCGCGAGTCGAAGGTGTAGCACCGGCCGAGCGCGGACTGGGCGCCGAAGTGCTCGATCCGCTCACCGCTGGTCGGCGACAGGATCAGATTGACGCCACCGGCCAGCGCGATATCGGTCTCGCCCGCCCGCAGGCTCTCGCACGCCAGATGCACCGCGACCAGCGACGAAGCCTGGGCGCTGTCGACCAGGAGGCTGGGACCGGTGAGCCCGAAATAGTTGGAAACCCGGTTGGCGATGATGCCGCGCGTGGCGCCCCACAGCGAGTGGCGCGTGATGCCGGGCCCCTCGGCGGCCGTGACCAGCTCCGCGAAATCACCGCCGGTACAGCCGAGAAAGACGCCCCCGCGCCGTGATTCGCGCGCGGCGTCGGCCAGTCCCGCATCCTCGAGGGCCTCCCAGCTCAGCTCCAGGGCCAGCAATTGCTGGGGATCGATCGAGCGGGCCTCGTTGGGGGCGATGCCGAAGAACTCCGCGTCGAAATCGCTCACCGAATCGAGGAAGCTCGCGCGTTCGCTGAGGTGCGCGCGGGCGACCGGGGCGGCGCCGACGGTGGCGCGGCCCGCGCCGAGCAGCCGCCAGAATTCGTCGAGATCAGCAACCCCCGGCAGCCGGCACGCCATACCAACGACAGCTACGGGGAAATCCGATCGGGTCACCACTCGAGAACCTTCCTCACGACGAACACGCACCTGCGCGCCTCAGCGTCGCGCAGGTGTGAAATGTCTACTACACCAATGGATTTGGGAATCTAGCGAGGGGGCCTGACCGGTGGCCGGCGAAGCAGCCGGGATCGGCGGCGCCGGCGCTCACGGCGGGCGGCCGGGATGTCCACGGCGGTGGAAATGTCAGACACGGAGTCTCCTCGGTAACTCGAATCCCCCCGAGAAGTGGTGTGCGGGAACGTACCCCGCTGATTTGCCGCTGTGCGACGGATTACATCGGCACGCGCGCAACGACATTCAAGTCGTATCCAGTGCGGCTCGTCGATAACACGTTGCGCCGCACGGCGAATGGCAACCTTAACCTGCTGATGAACACCTGCACCCTACCCTGCCTTGCTGCGCCCGACCTCCCCGCCGGACCGTCCACCGATCCCACGCTGGACCGTAACTTGAATCGACTACCGGCCGGTAGCTTACCTGAGGGTAGAGATGGACGCTTGGCTAGTTTTGTGCCGTATCGCATTTCGGCTTGCCATTGATTTGCGGCAGCCCACCACCTAGGGTGCCGGATGCCCGGCCGAGGTCACCGTGACGCAGGAGATCGCGGTAACGCTGCTCGTCGCCGGGCTCACCACGGGCGCCCCCGGTCCGGGACCGAGGAGTCCGGCGGTTCAGCGCATCGAGACGCGGCCGAGTTCGGGTGCGACGGGTCTGGTCGTGCGCAGGATCGCGATGACGCGTTCGAGTTCGGCTACGCGCTTGCGCAGCCTTCTGTTCTCCAGGGTGAGCGGGTCGCAGCCGGTCGATCCGGCGGTGCTGTGCTCGGGTTCGGCATTGCGGATCCACAGGCGCAGCGCTTCGTGATGGACGCCGAGCTCCGCCGCCATTTCGCGGAAGGTCGGCTTGGGGTCGGCCTCCCTATACATTCGGACGGCATGCGCCCGCAGCGAATCCGAGTATTTCTTCGGGGGCGCCACGGCTGGCTCCTTTCTGGCTCACGGGGTGTGGACTTCCACGGCGCGCAGTCTAAGTCGGAGCGCAGTCTGAAATGTTGGGTTTTCCGAAAGCGGTGGCGTCAGGGGATGCGCTGCGCGGTCCGCGCGCTCGCCGCGGATCCCCGGCGGGCGCGATCCAGTTCGCGGCGCCAGGTGGTGTCGCATTCGGAGAGTTTGCGCTGCAAGGTGCGGGTGCTGATGCCCATCAGGCAGGCGACTTCCAGCAGGGTGGGCGCACCCGAGCGGAGGGCGCTCTCGAGAACCTCGGCGAGGCGGTCGCGCCATTCGGTGGGGCCGAGCGGCAGGGGGAGACGGTCGGCGTAATTGAGCAGAATGGTGGCCAGGGCCGGGTCCGCGGTGTGCAGGGGCAGCTCCAGGTCGCGCCGGCGCAGCGTGATCGACGTGGCCGGGGCGTCGAATTCCAGTGCCGCGCTGCCGAAGGCGGTGTGAAACATCCGCGAGGATCTCGGGGCGGAGTGCTGGAAGCTGACGCGAATCGGGGCGACGGGGAGATCGGTGGTGACGCGCGCACGGGTGATCAGGGCGGCTGCGCAGAATTGCAGGGCCAGGTCCCGGCCGCGGCCCTCGCCGTCGATCATGGTCAGCTCGAAGCGGGTCTCATGGTCGGTTTCGAGGGTGCGGGTGAAGCCGAAATTCGTGGTGAGCAGGCCGATGTAGGGGCTCACCGTGGCGTAGGCGATATCGAGGGTGGGCGCGGTGGCGAACAGATAGTCGTGCAGGTCGAAACTGCCCACCCGGTAGCGCAGGGCGGCGCGCAGCGCGAAATCCGGGTCGCCGAGGGCGTATTCGGCGTGCTCCCACAGGCGCTGGCACTGCAGGCAGGAGACGCGCGCGTTCGGCGCGTCGAGCATCCAGCTCCGCAGGCCGGCCGCACGGGCCAGCCGGACCGGATCGACTCCGTCCTGTTCGGCCTGCTGGAGCAGGAATCGTGGCACGATCTGGTGGTCCGACGTCGTCACCCCCTTCCTGCACCCGGTGTGGACTCCGCGTCTCGATGCTAGGTCGGACCGGGCGGCGGGTTCGGAAAGCCGCCGCCGCTCAGCGAGATTGGCGCGACTGTTCGGAGGGTGGCGCATTCGGCCGCCGGGGTGCGGGTGCGGCCGGGCGGATACTCGGAGGGCGCCCATGCTGTCGCGACAGCACCGCAGGGCGTGCATCAAGTGCGGCCGGTTCGGCAACGGCGCCCCGGCCGCGCGCACTACTTCCGGCGCGTCATCGGGGCTCGACGGCATTTCGGCCGCTTTTTCCGGCTATTCGTCCGGTGTTGCCCCCGAACACGCGACAGGGGACTAGGTTTCCGATGTCAACGGTGATCCTGTGCGCACGGCCGGAGGAGCCTTGGAGACCACATATCGCCTGTCGCTGCACAGGTTCGCCATCTCGCAGCTGGCCGCCAACGGCCTGGATCCGCAATGGCTGCTGCGCGAGGCGCGTATTCCCGCCTGGACCATGGACGACGGCGATATCCAATTGCCGAGCGACTCCTACATCCGGCTCTGGGAGGTGGCGGCGCGAGCCCTCGACGACCCCATCGTGCCCGCTCGCATCGGCTGCCGGTACGCGCTCGGCGCGGGCGGCCTGTGCGACTACCTGTTCTCGGCGTCGGCGACCATCGGCGCGGGCCTGGGCATCGTCGGGCCGTACATCAGCGATGTCAGCACCAATCATCAGCTGTCCTTCACCGAGGAGGACAACGGGAACCTGACCGTCGGGATGGAGATCATCGAAGGCGACGACAAGGCCCGCGACCTCACCCACCTGTGGGCGGTCGGCTCACTGCTGGGCCGCCCGCGCGTGGTGGCGGCGGGCGCGTTCGACGCGGTGAGCGTCCGGCTGCGGCAGCCGGCGCCGCGCAACTACACCGAGATGTACGACCTGATGGGCACGCGGGCAATCGAATTCGACGCCTCGGAGGATTCGATCACGTTGCGCGCCACCGATATGGACGTGCCGCTGGCCACCGCCGACCCGGTGCTGTTCGGCATTCTGGAGAAGGTCGCCGCCACGGTCCCGCCCCCGCCCGCGCTCGGTGACGCGTGGGCCGCCCAGGTGGCGGCGGCGCTGGCGGCCGCCCTGGCCGCCGGTGACGCCTCACTGGACGCCGTCGCCCGTCGCATGCTGGTGAGCCGAAGAACCTTGCAGCGCAGGCTGACCGAAGCGGGCACCACCTGGCGGCAGGAACTGGACCGCGCCCGCCTGGCCCGCCTGCGCAATGCCGACCGCGCCGGCGAGCACCTGGGCCGCGCCCGGCAGGCCGAACTGCTCGGCTACGCCGGCCCCGAATCGATTCGCCGGGCCGCTCGCCGCTGGGAGATGATCGCCGACCGGCGGGTATCGGGAGGCATCGCCTGACCGGACCGCGAGCCGGACTCGCCTGTGAAACAGTGAAATTCGACCGAACAGTCGCTTTGGGCGGTGTCGTTCTTGCCGCCATCGCCGGCGTCGGCCGCTGGTTTGGCAGGCCCGGGACGCGCCGTTGGGCGGTCAGCCGCGTCCCGGGTCCGTAATCAGCTTCCGTTATCGGAGCGGAACGCAATAGTGCCGAATGCGCCACGACGGCAACAATTGCGCCATCGGTTGGATACGGTCTCGCAAACCGGTCGGACGTTTGGCAAAGTGGACGTTTGCCTGAAAGTTGCTATGTCAGCGGATTTGCGCCGTTCGACCGGGAACCGTGTCACCATTGATCAATGCACTCCGGCAGCGCATTCCGTGACCTCTCGGCACGCCGGGGAGTTGATAGCTGAAATGGCCGAACCGCGGGTGAGCGTACTCGGGCCGTTGCAACTCAGCATCGACGGCAAACCCGTCGCACTCAACGCGCCAATGGTGCGCGCC
The DNA here is from genome assembly GCF_021183565.1 of Nocardia yamanashiensis. NCBI lineage: Bacteria > Bacillati > Actinomycetota > Actinomycetes > Mycobacteriales > Nocardiaceae > Nocardia > Nocardia yamanashiensis. Next base: position 3,968,221 of record NZ_CP089226.1, on the reverse strand, counting down.
GTGCTGGCGCGGCTGGTGGTGGCCGGCGGCAAAGCCGTGCCCGCCGAGCGTCTGGTGGCGGATCTGTGGGAGGGCTCTCCGCCCGCCACCGCCGCCTCGGTGCTGCAGGTGCACGTTCACACCTTGCGCAGGTTGCTGGAACCGGATCGCCCGCGCCGCGCTCCCTCTCGCTACCTTGTTTCCGAATTGTCCGGTTACGCACTGCGTTTCGACGTCGATTCGGTCGACGCCTGGCAATTCGAGGCCCGCATCCGCGAATTCGAACAGCGCCGCCGCACCGAATCGGACGATCCGCTCACCGGCCGCCGCCTGCTGGATGCCGCGCTCGCCTGCTGGAACGGGTCCGCCTTCGAGGGCCTGACCACCTTCGGCTGGGCCGAGCAGGAGGCCGCCCGCCTCACCGAATTGCGCCTGACCGCCGCGGAATTGCGCGCCGCCATCGAACTCGAGCTCAATCGCCCGGCCGAGGTCGCCATCGAACTGCGCGCCCTGTTCGACCGGCATCCCGAACGCGAGGAGATCGCGCGGCTGCTCGCCACCGCGCAGTACCGCATCGGCCAGCAGGCCCAGGCGCTGGCCACGCTGCGCCGCTCCCGCGCCTACCTCGGCGACGAATACGGCATCGATCCCAGCCCGGCGCTGCGCGATCTGGAGACCGCCATTCTGGGCCACGCCGAAGCGCTCACCATCGGCGTTCCCGCGCCCGCGCCCGAACCACTGCCCGCCATCCGGGTGCGGAAATCCCTCTCGCACAGCGGTTACGCCGACGAACTGGCTGCCCTGCGCGACAGCGCCGAGACCGCCGCCGCCGGTCACCTCCAGGTGGTGTGGATCGCGGGCGAGGCCGGCGCGGGCAAGTCCACGCTGGCCGAGACCGCGCTCGCCGAACTGGCCGAGGCGGGCTGGCTGCTGCTGCACGGCGGCTGCCCGGAGGTGGACGGCGCGCCACCGGCCTGGGCGTGGGCCGAAGTGCTCACCGCGCTGGACGCGGGCGCGGCCGAAACCCTGGTCTCCGGTGAGGCTTTCGCCATCGCGCGGGCGGTGGCGGCGCTGTGCGCGCAACGGGCCGCGCACCGGCCGGTCGCCATCCTCGTCGAGGACGCCCATCGCGCCGACACCGCCACCTTGCAGGTGCTGCGTCAGCTGGTGCGCTGGCTGCGCGACGAACCGGTGTTCCTGGTGATCACCCTGCGCGGTTCGGAAGCCGGGTCGAGCCTGCACGCCACCGCCGCGGCGCTCACCCACTGCACCGCGGACTGGCTGGAGCTCACCGGCCTGGCCCCCGGCGCCACCCGCGAGGCCGCCCGCGCGGCCGGACTGCCCGAGATGTCCCCGACGGCGCTGATGGCGCTGCACCGGCGCACCGGCGGCAATCCACTCTTCATCCGGGAGATCGCGAAACTGGCCGCGGCACAGGAGGACGAGCCGCATCCGGCCGAGATCCCGGAATCCATCCGCGAACTCATCGCCACCCGCCTGCACCGGCTCTCCGCCGAAGCCCGCACCACCCTGACCCGGCTGTCCATCTGGGGCGAGGGCGTGGATATGCGCATGCTGAGCCTGACCACCGCCATCCCCGAGGACGAACTCATCGACCTGATCGCCGAGGCCGAATCCGTTGCCCTGGTGCGCACCGATCGCACCGGGCGGATCACCTTCGATCACGCGCTCATCCGCGACACCGTCTACTTCGGGATTCCGCGGCTGCGGCGGGTCCGGATGCATTGGGCCGCATTGGAACTGCTGGAGCAGCACGCCGACGAGTTTCCTGGCCTGGGCGGCGATCCGGATATGCTCGCCCATCACGCGGCGCTCGGCGCGCGACCCGAAACCGCCTTGCGCGCCATCGAATACGTGCGGCAGGCGGCGCGGCGCAGCACCGATCGGGGCATGGCGGCCGATACCGAGCGGTTGTGGCGGTCGATGATCGACCTGCATCAGCTCGCCGGGCATACGGTGGGCCAGGCCTCGCCCGCGGAACGGGGCGCGGTGATCGAAGCGCATTGCGCGCTGGTCAATGCGCTTGGCTTCCAGGGGCATTGGAGTCAGGCGCGGGCGGCGCGCGCCCGGACCGTCGCCCTGGCCCGCGAACTGGGCGATCGCGACCTGCTGGTGCAGGCGGTCACCTGCTGGCGCGCGCCGGTGCTGTACCCGGCGGTGGAGCCGCCCGATCCGGCGCAGATCGTGGTGACCGCCGCCCTGGACTGTCTCGCCGAGGACATTCCGCCGCCCGATCGGGTGCGCTTGCTGACCGTGATCGCCTACGAGGGAGCCAGCGACTACCGCGCGCCCGGACGCAGCCGGCGCTGCGCGGACGAAGCCCTCGAATTGGCGCGCAGCATCGGCGATCCGGAACTGCTGTGCGCGGGCATCGCCGCGGTGACGGGAATTCGCTTCGGCCACGCGGAGGACGCGGACCTGGCCCGGGAAATGCTCGATATCGTCGACCGCACCGGTTTGACCGCCTACCGCACCTGCGGGCACGCGGTGCTGCTGCGCCGGGCGCTGGCCGATCTCGACCTGTACGAGGCGCGCAAGCAGATCGAACAGCTCATCGCCTCCGCGACGGAAGCCGAACTGCCGCTGGTGGTGCTGGCGGCCAGCGGGCTCGAATTGGCCTGCGCCATCATCGAAGACGATCTGCCCGAGACCGAACGCGCCTATCGCGCGCTGGACGACCGGATGGAATTGCTCGGCGTCACCGAGGCGGGGCTGCTCCGGGTCGGGGCCGTCGCCACGCTGGGCTGGGCGCGACGGGATATGTCGGTGGCGGCCTACCGGGCGGCCCGGGCCTTCCATCAGGCCCCCGAGGTGATGGGGCCGATCTTCGCGCACGTGCTGCTGTACACCGACGAACACGAACGGGCACGCGCGCTCTACGAGCGGTACGCGTCCATCGAACCGGAGCTGTACCCGGCGGTGGAGTACCTGTGCCGGGCGTATGTGGCGCTGGCCCTCGACCTCGAGGACGAGTGGGCGGCGCTCTACGACGCGCTCTCGCCGCACGCGGGGACGATCATCGGCGTCGAGACGCTGGCGGGCGTATTCGGCCCGGCCGACCGGATTCTCGGGCTGCTCGCCGCGGCGCTGGGGAATTTCGAAGCGGCGGTCGCGCATCACGAGGCGGCGGAGGCGGTGCTGGAGCGGGTGCGCGCCGATATCGCCGAGAGTGGCCTGTCGAGTCTGACCTCCGTGCTGTTCGCGCCCGAATTTCCCTGATCGTCCCGACCGCACGGGAGCGGCGGCGGCATTGGCTAATTTCTGGCGACCGGTACTCGATCCCGGGTTCGACCAGGCACTTTAGCGGCTCTTTCGTTGCAATGAAGTGTGGATTCAGTGCCGGTTATGAGCCGTAGGCGCTAATGATCGCCATGAAACCGCCGTGTCCGACAGGTGCACCGCAATACTTCAGCAATCTGACCGGTCTCGACTGCATGCCGCCGGTGGATCACCCCATCTACGCGCTGCCCGTGCGGGTCTCGCGCTATCGCGATCATCTGGAACGGGTGATCCTGGCCTGGGCCGACGATTTCGGGCTGCTGGAGACCCCGGCCCAGCGGCAGCGGCTGGCGGCCACCCGGCTGGGCGACCTGATCATGCGCACCTACCCGTACGTGCGACCGGACCGGCTCGAAGCGCTGGCCGGCTGGTTCACCTGGGCCTTCGTCATCGACGACTGGTACGACGGGCCGGGCGCCGCCGCGGGCGCCGACGAGGCGGCCGTGGCGCGGGTGCTGACCGCCCTGCCCCTGGACGGTCCCGGCGCGGCCGCGTACCCGACCGCGCTGGTGCGGCAGCTGGCCGCCGTGTGGGAGCCGATCCGGGCGGCCCAAAGCCTGCCCTGGCGACTGCGATTCGTCGATTCCATGGCCGCCTTCCTGGAATCCTTCGCCTACGAGGCGATCAACCGGCGGGACCGGCACACGCCGGCGGTGCTGCCGTACACGCAGCTGCGCCGGCATTCCGGCGGCATCACGCCGTGCCTGCACCTGCTGGAATACGCTGCGGGACTGGAACTTCCCGGCCTGGTGCAGCGCAGCGACCCGCTCCGCCGCATGTTCGACCGGGCGGCCGACGTGGTGGTGTGGGTCAACGATGTGCTGTCGCTGCGCAAGGAGCTGGCGATCGGCGAGGTCACCAACGGCGTGCTCGCGCTGGCCGTCGAGCAGCGGCTGGAGCTGCCGGACGCCATCGCCGAAGTGTATCGGCGGGTCGCGCTCGATATCGAGGAATTCCATTGCGCCGAAGCCGATCTGGCGCGGATGTGCGCCGGGTGGCGCGGGCTCGGCGAACGTGACGAACTGGCCGTGCGCGTCTATGTCGCGGGCATGAAGTGCTGGATGCGCGGCAATCTCGACTGGTCGCTGCGTTCGGACCGGTACCGCCGCGCCGATGCCCTCCGGCTGTGCACCACACCGACGCTGATGGTCGTCGAGTAGTCCCCGAAGCGTTCGCCAACCCCCCCATTCTTCCTCGTCGCCAGGAGGTTCACCATGGCACTTCCCCTGCTCGCGCCCGGCCCCCGCGCCACGATTCCCACCGCCCCGGGCGCACTGCCGCTGCTCGGCCACAGCCTCGCCCTGCTCCGGGATCCCTTGGCGCTCTTGCGCTCCCTGCCCGAGCACGGTGAGGTGGTGCGGCTGCGGCTGGGCGGCAATTCCTGTTATGTGGCGTGCACGCCGGAGAGCACGCACGAATTGCTGCACGAACCGCGGGCTTTCGACAAGGGCGGCTTCTTCTACAGCCGCCTGCGGGAGCTGACCGGCGACAATGTCGGCACCTGCCCGCATGCCGTGCACGCCGCGCAGCGCCGGCAGGTGCAGCCGATCTTCCACAAGCACCGCATGCCCGGCTACGCCCGCACCATGGTGGAGCAGACCGCCGCGGTCACCGACGGGTGGTCGGACGGTATGGAGATCGACGCCTTCCGCGACATGCTGCGCATCGGCGCGCGGTGCGCTGCCGCGCTGGTCTTCGGCGTCACGCTCGCCCCGGCGGTGCTGGACCGCACCATCACCGATATCACGCATTACGTCGAGGGCATTTTCGTCCGCATGTTCCTGCCGCCCGCCCTCACCCGGCTGCCCATGCCCGTCAACCGGCACTACGACCAGGTCCGGAATCGCCTGCGCGACATGGTCGGTGAGCTGATCGACGGCTATGTCCGCGACGGCCGCTGCGCCGGTGGCGATCTGATGGCCGCCCTGCTGGAAGCCGATCCGGAGGCGCGTGAAGCCCGCTCCGAGCATCGCGCGGGCGTGGTGGATCAGCTGACGCTCATGCTGATGGCGGGCACCGAATCCAGCGCCACCACGGTTTCCTGGGCGCTGCACGAACTTTCGGCCGATCAGCGCCTGCAGCGCCGGGTGCAGGACGAACTCGACGCCGTCCTCGGCTCGGAGCTGCCCGCTCATCACCATGTGGACCGATTGCCGCTGCTGGGGCGGGTTCTCACCGAAACCCTTCGCAAATACCCGGCCGCCTGGATTCTGAGCCGGGTCGCGACCGCCGACACGATGCTGGGCGGTGAACTCGTTCCCGCCGGTTCCTCGGTCGCCTACAGCCCCTATCTCATCCACCATCGTCCCGACCTGTTCCCGGACCCCGAGCGTTTCGAACCCGACCGCTGGCTGCCCGGCCACAGCGTGCCGCGAAAAGCCTTGATCCCCTTCGGCGGAGGCACCCGCAAATGCGCGGGCGATACCTTCGCAGTCATCGAGGCCACCCTGGTGCTGGCCCGGATTCTCACCCGGTTCTCCGTGCATCCGGTCCCGTCCAGCCCGGTCCGGCTGGTCGCCGCGGGCGCACTGCAACCCGGCGGTCTGCGCCTGCGCCTGACCGCTCGCGCCTGACGCCCACGAAGAAAGGATTCGCCATGACGACGATGCACGTGCCACCCGCCCCCGCCGCCACCCTGCTCACCGCCGCCCGGGACCGCTGCGAACCCGAACTCCGCCGCGCCGTCGCCACCCTGCCCGCCCCGCTGCGCCTGATGAGCTCCTACCACTTCGGCTGGTGCGATCCCTCGGGCGCACCGGTGCGAGCGAGCGCGGGCAAATATCTTCGCCCCGCCCTCGCCTACGCCGCCGCCCGATCCTGCGGCGCAGCGGCCGAATCCGCCACCCCCATCGCCACCGCCCTCGAACTCATCCACAACTTCACCCTCATCCACGACGACATAGTCGACGCCGACCCCACCCGCCACGGCCGCGAAACCGTCTGGCGCATCTGGGGAATCCCGAATGCCCTGCTGCTCGGCGACACCCTCCACGCCCTGGCCATCCAGATCCTGGGCGCCGACCTCCCCACCGCGGTCTCCGCCCCCGCCATCACCCGACTGGCTTCCGCGGTGATCGAGGTCTGCCAAGGCCAATTCGAAGACTGCGCCCTGGAATCCACTCCGCGCGCCGGCCTCACCGACTACGAGCACATGGCCATGGGCAAAACCGGCGCCCTCATCGGAACCGCCTGCGCCCTGGGCGCCCTGGCCGCCGGCGCCCCCCTCTCCGAACTGGAAGCCCTCGACCGTTTCGGCCGCGACCTCGGCCTCGCCTTCCAATACACCGACGACCTCCTCGGCATCTGGGGCAACCCCGCCCGCACCGGAAAACCCGTCGGCAACGACCTCGCCCGCCGCAAATTCACCCTCCCCGTGGCCATCGCCCTCACCGCCCGCACCCCCGCCGCGGTAGAACTGGCCACCTACTACAACTCCGACGCCACCCCCACCCCCGCCGACCTCACCTACCTCAAACTCCTCATCGAAGCCTGCGGCGGCAAAACCGGCGCCGAACGCGCCACCCACCGCCGCACCCGCACCGCCCTGCAAGCCCTCCCCACCCACCCCGCCACCACCGACCTCCGCACCCTCGCCCAAGCCATGACCCACCGCGACCACTGACCCCGACCGGCCCCGTACGGCCGGCGGGGCCGACGGCAGGTGAACGGCGCTCGGACATTTGGTGACATTCCTTGGCTGAGCTGGGGTTATGAGGGAATTGGGGTGCGGTTGGCGGCGGAGGGAATGGCACCATGGCGAGGGGAACGGGGAAGCTCGATGTGAACGAGGGCGGGAAGATGACCGAAATACGCACCCGTGACAGGTCGGTTCGATCCCGGGGGCGGGCGGTGCGGGCGATCAATGGTTGGTTGATCGTGGGGGCGTTCGGGGTTGGGGCGTTTCAGCTGTTCGTGCTGCCGGTGGTGTTGTTGCCGCGGGCTGCGGCGTGGGGGTGGACGCTCGCGGGGATCGCGTTGCTGACCACGTCGTTCTGGTCGCTTATTCATGAGGCCATTCATGGGACGCTGCTGGCGGTGCGCAGGCAGAACGACAATTGCGGGCGGGCGCTCGCGATTCTGTATGGGTCGCCGTTCGCGATGCTCAAGGCGGGGCATCTGCTTCACCATCGGTACAGCCGGACTCGTGAGCGAACCGAGATCTACGATCCGGCCACGACCGGTTGGATGGGGGCCGCGCCGGGGTATTACCTGCGACTGTTCGGCGGGTTGTATTTGCTCGAAGTCGTCGCGTTGCCGCTGGCCCTGTTGCCCGCCGATGCTGTCCGCCGGCTCGGGCAGCGCCTGGAAGCTCCGGATTCGGTGGCGGGGTTGTTGTTCGAGCGCCTCGCGCAGGCGAAGGTGCTGGGGCAGTTCCGCACCGATGCGCTCGCCATCGTCGTCCTCTATACGGCGGCTTTCCTCGCCTATGGCGAACACGCCTGGATGCTGGTGGCCGCGCTGGGGGCCCGCGCGCTCATAATCTCCCTGTCCGACAACGCCTATCACTACGGCACCGACCTGGCCGCTCCGCTCGACGCCATGAACCTGCGCATGCCGCGCGTCATGGAACGGCTGGCCTTGAGCTTCAACCTGCACGGGGTGCACCACCGCCATCCCGGCCTGCACTGGTACGAACTGCGCGACGCGTTCCATGCCGAAGGCGGACGCTACGACCTGGGCTGGTTCCCCGCTGTCGCTCGCCAATTGCGCGGCCCCGTCGAGCTACCTTGATCATAATGGGGGTCTGAAACCGGTCGAGGGAGGCGAATCATGGCTGATGGCAGCGATTCCGGGGACGTGGCGGCGGTCGGAGCGGCGGTCAGCGGGCGGTACCAGGGGGCGGGGACCGGTGGGGCGCAGCAGAGCGTGCTGGAACTGCGGATCGATGTGGATGTGCGTTATTCGCTCGATTCGCCGGTGCTGAACCGGGTGAGTGGGGACTTCTTCCAGCAGCCGGCCGATGCCGCGGGGACGTCGAACTATCTGGAGTCGTGGATCGTCGACGCGCCGGTGGTGAGCTGGGCGGACGAGCGGGTGACCATTACGGGTGCGGTGCGGTACTGGCATCGGTCTTCCAATCCGGCGACGCAGGTGCGGATCACCGTGCCGCGCACAGGAGGGGTGGTCGGGCCGGCGACGGTCGAATTCGGCACCGGCGGAACGGTTTCGGCGACCTACGTGTGCGACTTCCGCTCCGATTCCTTCCGGGAAGTCCTGCTCGAACTCGACTACGCCGCCTCGGTGAACGTGGAACCCCATGTGCCGTCCTACGATACGCACAGCCACCCCAATCGCCCGGCCGACATCAGCCGCCGCACCCTCACCATCGAATCCGCCTACCGCGAGGCCGGCGCCGCGGTGACCATCAACCCGGACCGCACCGTAATCGACGACAGCGCATCGGGTTTCGCCCGCTGGAGCCCCGCCGAACTGCACGACGCCATGGAAACCGCCTTCAGCCGCTTCCCCAGCGCCTGGCCGTCCTGGAACCTGTGGGGCCTGCAGGCCGGCACCTTCGACTCCGCGTCCGTCGGCGGCGTCATGTTCGACGCGGCGGCCGGTTTCGGCGGTGCGGGCCGCTCCCCGGACCGGCAGGGTTTCGCGGTCTTCCGCAAGCACAGCTGGTTCGCCGATCTGGTCACCGCCCCGCAGAACCAGGCGCAGGCCCAAGCCATGCGGCAGTTCCTCTACACCTGGGTGCACGAGGCCGGCCACGCCTTCAACTTCCTGCACTCCTGGGACAAATCCCGCCCGAACGCCCTGTCCTGGATGAACTACGACTGGAAATACGACCAGCTCAACGGCGCCGACAAGTTCTGGGCCAACTTCCGATTCCGTTTCGACGACCAGGAATTGGTGCATCTGCGGCACGGCGATCGCGCCGCGGTGATCATGGGCGGCGATCCGTGGGCCTCGGGCGGCCATCTGGAATCCCCGTCCTGGCGCACCGCCGAAGCCGGACCGGAGCAGCCCCTGGAACTGCTGCTGCGCGCCCAGCCCTACTTCGCGTACATGGAACCGGTCGAGATCGAATTCCGGCTGCGCAATCAGCTGCCCGAACCGCAGACCGTGGACGCCCGCCTGGACCCCCAGTACGGCGCCACCACCGTGTTCGTGCTCCGACCCGACGGCAGCACAGTGCAATTCGACTCCGTCATGTGCCTCTACGGCGACCCCGAACCCGTGCAACTCGCGCCCGCCGGCGGCGAACCCGGCCCGGACCGGTACAGCGAACTGGTCCCGCTGACCTTCGGCCGCCGCGGCTTCGTCTTCGATCAGCCCGGCCAATATCAGGTCCGGGCCGTGTACGCGAGCGCCACCCAGCAGGCGGTGTCGAACACCCTGGTGGTGCGTATCGGCCAGCCCGCGACCCCGGAGCTGGATCGCTTCGCCACCGAATTCTTCAGCCGGGAAGTAGGTCTGGCCCTCAGCTTCGGCGGTTCCATGTCCACCCACCTGGCAACCGGCATGGCCGTCCTGACCGAGGCCGCCGATCGTTTCGCCGCCGAACCGCTCGGCGCCAAGCTCGCCACCACGGTCGCCCGCAGTGTGGGCCGCGATTTCTTCGGCCGCGAGCTGACCCCGGAGGTGGACCGCATGGTGCGCCGCCACCGCGCCGATCCCGCTGCCGCACTGGCGATTACCGAACCGGGCCTGCGACAGCTGCGCGCGGCCGGCACGCCTGCCGCCAATCTGCCCTACAACAATCTGGTCGCCCTGCGCGCCGATCTGCACATCCGAAACGGCGATCCGGAACTGGCCCGCCAGGAACTCACCACCCTCGCCGAGGATCTGGGAGAGCGTGGCGTCAATACCAATGTCCTGGAAGATATCCAGGCCCGTGCGGAGGCCGTCGACTGAAACCTTCCCTTTCGCAATCGGCGATCGGTTCGATTCGCCTTGCCTCTTGCGCGATGCGGGGTGCCGTATGGCAGGGTGGGCGCGGATAGTTCGTTAGCGTGCGGAAGGTTCTCGATTTGGATCTGCGTTTGGGCCACACCAGGTTTCGCCGCATCCGGATCGCCGCCTTCGCCCTGCTGCTCGGCGCAGGCCTGGCCGGCGCCCCCGCGCCCGCCCGCGCCGCCGACGGCCCGGACCCCTATCTCGATCAACTCGCGGAGCAAGCCGACACCCCCGTCCTGCAATGGGACGATTGCGCCGACGGCTTCCAGTGCGCGCGAGCCCGCGTCCCGCTGAACTACCACGAACCGCACGCCGACCAGATCGACCTGGCGGTCATCAAACTCCCGGCGAGCGATCCGGCCGCCCGCATCGGCACCCTGTTCGTGAACTTCGGCGGCCCCGGCGCTTCCGGCGTGGACCGGTTGCGCGAACGCGCCCGCTGGCCCTTCCTCTTCTCCGACGAACTGCGCGCCCGCTTCGACATCGTCTCCTGGGACCCGCGTTCGGTCGCCGGCAGCGCGCCCACCCGCTGCTTCCCCAACACCGAGGAACAGCTGGCGTTCCTCGGCTCCATCCCGGACATGCCCGTCGACCCCGCCGGGGAAGCCGAGTTCTTCGCCCGCAATCGCGAACTCGCCGACCGCTGCGCCCAGCTCGCCGGACCGATCCTGCACCACGCCTCGACCGCCAATACCGCCCGCGATCTGGATCTGCTGCGACGCGCGGTCGGCGACGCGCGGCTCACCTATCACGGCATCTCCTACGGCACCCAGGTCGGCGCGACCTACGCCAATATGTTCCCCGGCCGCGTCCGCGCCATGGCCTTCGACGGCTCCATGGATTTCGAAGGCAGCGCGAACGGCCATGCGGGACAGGGCGATACCCTGCCCCTGGATGCCCGCCAGGATGTCGCCACCGGCATCGCCCAGACCTTCGACGCCTTCCTGAAACAGTGCGCCGCCGCCGGTGACAAATGCGCCTTCGCCGCCGGTGACCCCGCCCTGAAGTGGAAGGTGATCACCGAACGCGCCCGCTTGGCGCCCATCCGCCTGGACGGACAGCCCTACACCTACTCCGCCATCGTCAATGCGGCGGCGGAACTTTCCCGCCCCGCCGCCTATCCGGACCTGGCGGTGCTGTTGCAGGCGCTGTTCGACGCGGGCACCCGGCTGCCCGGCGTCCTGCCCATCGCCGGCGGTGAGAACTACACGGGCAATCGCACCGAGGCGTTCTACACCATCCAATGCAGTGACAGCGCCGTCCCCACCGACCTCGCCGCCTACAGCCGCGCCGCGGTTACCGAGGATCAGCGGGTGCCGTACTTCGGCCGGATCGGCGTCTTCGACACCATGGCCTGCGCCTTCTGGCAGGGGCACGACGCCGACCGCTATACCGGACCGTGGAATCGCCGCACGGCCGCACCGATTCTGGTGCTGAACAGCCGATTCGATCCCGCGACCCCGCTGGCCGGTGCGCGCGCGGGCGCGGCCCAGCTCGCCGAGGCCCGGGTGGTGGTGATCGAGGGCGCGGGCCACAGCAGCATGTACGTGCCGAGCGCCTGCGCCGAACGGGTCAAGCGCGATTACCTGTTCTCCGCGCAGCTGCCCGCCGCGGACACCACCTGCCCCATCGACGGTTCGCCGTTCGGGCAGTGAGCAACCCCACGGCGACCACCCCGGAGTTGGGGTCATGATCTCGGCCGCGCATTCCGTAGGGTGATCGTTCGTGGTCGAGGCGCGGTCGATGGAGGTTGCACGCTCGAGATCGACGCTGCCGGTGCTCGCCGCCGGCGCCGTGCTCGCGGTGACGCTGCTGTTCACCACGGTCGACCCCTGGCTCGAGAAGGCCGGCATCCTCGCCGGCGGACTCGACGCGCTGATCTACCGCGAAGGCGCGTGGCGGATCCTGCACGGGCAGTCGCTGTACACCGACCTCACCGTCGGCGGGCTGCTGTACACGTACACGCCGTTCTCGGCCATCGCGTTCATTCCGTCGGTCGGGGTGCCTGCGGCGTGGGTGGCGCATACCGCGCTGCCGGCGAATCTGGGTGTGCTGTACGGAATCGTGCTGCTGTGCTGGCGCATGCTCGGATACCGGCTGACCCCACGGCTCGCGGTGATCAGCGGCTTGCTCGCCTTGACCTGCACTTTCATGGAGCCGGTGCGCACGACGCTGTTCTACGGCCAGATCAATCTGGTGTTGCTGCTACTGGTGCTGTGGGATTTCGCGCGGGCCGAGGGGAGTGCGATGCGGGGGATCGGGACGGGCCTGTCGGCGGGGATCAAACTGGTGCCCGGGTTCTTCATCGTGCAGTTTCTCGCACTGCGGCAATGGCGTTCGGCGGCCACGGCGCTCGCGGTGTTCGTCGGTACGGTCGCGCTGGCGTGGATCGTGCTGCCCGATGATTCGCGGCGGTATTGGCTGTCCACGTTCTTCCAATCCGATCGCATCGCCGACGATACGGCTCCGGCCAATCAATCGATCCGGGGCGTGCTCGCCCACCTCACCGCCGGGGCCGCACCGCTGTGGCTGTGGGCGGCGCTGTCGGGACTGGTTGCGCTGGTGAGCTTCCGGCTCACGATCCGCCTGTACCGGTGCGGTGAGATCCTGCTGTCCGCGACCATCGCCGGGATGACCGCGTGCGCGGTGTCGCCGTTCTCGTGGGGGCACCATTGGGTGTGGTTCGTGCCCTTGTTCGTTCATCTCGTGCATCGCGCGCAGACCCGGCCGGTGTGGTGGGCGGCGGCGGGCGCGCTGTTCGTGTCCACCGGCGCGTGGGCGTACCAGTGGACCGAAACCTATGCCTCGGTGGGCATTTTCCTGCTGCCGAAGCCCTGGCATTCCGAGCCCGTCCTGGAGAACGCCTACATGCTCGTGTACGCGGCGACGCTGGCCTACGGGCTGGCGATCGCGCTCAATGGCAGCAGTGCTCCGGGCGCAGCCGGCAGTAGCACGACGCCTCGATCGGCACGTCCGCCACGGCGGCGGCGAGTTTCAGCTGCTGCGCGATGATCTCGGCGGCCTCGGATTTGCCGAGCCGGACCAGGCATTCGTGATAGCCGTGCAGGCTCCAGACATTGCCGGGATGCTGCGCGGCGCGCGGCAGCGTGTGGTCCAGGCCCAGATCGGCGCGATAGACGGCCTCGGCCTCGGCGACGTGCCCCTGCTCCAGCAGTAGCGCGCCGTAGGCGTGGCGGGTCGGCTGCATCCAGCCCCAGGGTTCGTCGTAGGGCAGGTTGTCGTCGAGTTCGATGGAGCGGCGCAGCGCTTCGAAAGCCTTGTCGTACTCGCCCTTTCGATACCGCAGTTCGCCCTCCAGCATGGCGGCGGCGATGGCGAGGATATCGCGGCAGGTGTTGTTGAACAGGGTCCTGGATTCGGGGACGGCAGCGGCGGCGATCTCGAACAGGCGCTGCTGCTCCTCGGCCTCGTCGATACGGCCGGTCGCCGAATACGCGACGCCCTTGGCGTAGTGCAGCATCGCGGTGGTGACGCAGTACAGCTCCGGATCCTGCGGCAGCGGCAGGTCGAGGATCTCCGCCCACTTGCCGAACCGGATGAAGGCGTGCACCCGCATGGACAGGAAGCTCTCCAGCCAATCGGCCATGGGCGGGGACGGCACCCGCAGCAGCTCCTCGGGAATCGACCGCTCCAGTCGCGCAACGGTTTCCAGCGCCGTCGCCGACTGCCCGAGGAACATCGCCCCGTAGATCTTGAAGTGGTAGTTGTGCGCCCGGTACAGCGTGTAGAAGTTGATCCCGCCGGCCTGCCGCGCATACCGCTCGTCCGCGGCGATGGCGGCCGAATTCATCGCCACCACACCGCGATAGTCGCCGCACAGCACCGCCAGATGCGACGGCATATGTTCCAGATGCCCGGCGTCGGGCACCAGCCCGCGCAGCCGATCCGCCACGGTCAGTGCGGATTCCGGGGTCGCCGACATCTCCATCAGATGGATGTACAGGTGCAGCAGGCCCGGATGCTCCTGCCCCGCTTCGGTTTCCAGCGCCCGATCCAGGATCGCCTTCGCCTCCAGGGTGTGCGCGCCCGCCGCGGCCGCCCCGGTGCGCTGATCCCACAGGGCCCACGGCGTCAGGTTCATCAACGCGTCCGCGCACAGCGCCGCGACGTCGAGATCATCCGGAAACTGCTTGTACACCAGGCGCATTGCCTCGGCGTAGGCGAGATTCCAGCCCGCACCGTCGTCGGGCGTCCCGCTCGGATACCGGGCGGTCAGCGCCTGCACCAGCGCCCGCTCCACCGGCGACGCGGCCTCCGCCAGTTCCACCGCCCGCGCCACCGCGCCGTGCGTGCTCGCGACCGTCTCCGCCAGCTCGGTCGCGTCGAAGAATTCCCACGGCTTGTTGTAGTTCGGTCCCAGTGCGAATGCCACGCCCCAGTACGCCATCGCGAATTCCGGATCGGCCGCCGCGGCCTGCCGGAAACACCGAACGGCCTCTTCGTGATTGAAGGCGTAGGTCCAGATCAGCCCCCGGTCGAACCACAGCCGCGCGGTATCGGAAACGGTGGTGACGGGTCGCGTGTAACTGCCGAGATCGTAGTAATCCGCGGTCATCGACTGATAGTGCCATGAATCGCGGTGATCACAACCGGTGTCCGCCGGTCCTGTCCCTCGCTAACGTGCGATGGTGACCACTGAATCGACCATCGATGTCGCGCTGCACCCGCTCGACGATCCGGTCCGGACTTCGTTGCGCGGCGCGCACCGGCGATTCGCGGACTGGTCCGGGGAGATCGGCCGCTACCACCCGGAAGTCGCCCGCTTCGTCGGTCATCCGCCCGTCCTCGACGATCAGGATTGGATCGACCTGGCCACCCTGCTCGGCCCCGGCGGCGCCACCGGCCTGCGCGGCGCGGGCCACGTGCCCCCTCCCGGGTGGACCGTGCTCGACGCCTTCGATTCGGTCCAAATGGACGGCAGCGCACTGGAAGTCGCGCCCGATCCCGAACTCGAGGTGCTGACCGCCGCCGACGTCCCCGAGATCCTGGACCTCATCGCCCGCACCGACCCCGGCCCCTACGCGCCCCGCACCATCGAGCTGGGCACCTACCTCGGCTACCGCGTGGACGGCCGCCTGGTCGCCATGGCGGGCGAGCGCCTGCACCCGCCGGGCTGGACGGAGATCAGCGCCGTCTGCACCGATGCCGAATTCCGCGGCCGCGGCCTCGCCACCCGCCTGATCCGCGCGGTCGGCGCCGGTATCCGGGCGCGCGGCGAGACCCCGTTCCTGCACGCCCTCGCCCGCAACACCACCGCCATCAGCCTCTACGAAACCCTCGGCTTCACCATCCGCAAGCGCTCGCTGCTGACCCTGGTTCAAGCTCCCGGCTGACCCGCGCCGAAGGCATCGCCCGGGCTCGAATCACAGTTCCCCGCTCCGTGATCGGCTTGCCAAGCACCCGGTGCCTCTGTTTATGCTTAGGCTAACCTATCTAAGGAGAGCCTTTCATGCTTCGCTCGCTCGTTGCCGCGTCGGCCGCGGCCGCTGCCCTGTTGATGCCGGCCGGCGCCGTCGTCGTCGCCACCGCTCCGGCTGCTGTCGCCGCTCCGGCGACGCCGTCCGCCGGGGAACTGCAGGGCAAGTTGCAGGCCGCGCTGAACGGGTCGAGCGCCGAACTGGAGTCGGGGAACGGCGGCAGCCTGGCCGGCGTCGGGCAGGTCATCAGCCGGATTCCGGGGTACAGCTGGGATGTCTCGGGCCCGGTGACCGTGGACGGCGACACCCTGTCGGCGACGCTGAACAGCCGCCTGGGCGATTACGCCTTCCCGATTCCGGTGACCTGGAAGAACGTGGGCGGCACCTGGAAGCTGTCGCAGGAGAGCGAGAGCACCCTGGTGAGCTACGCCAATATGGCTTGGTAGTTCGACGGTACGTATGACGAAGGCCCGGTCCATCGGACCGGGCCTTCGTCATGTCATCGGCCGGATCGCGCTGTGGGACAGCGGGTTTCAGCCGTTATGAAGACGTCAAAAGCCTCGCACCCGGGGGTGCGAGGCTCGATCGACTCAGAGTCGATTAGATGACGCGGACGTCCTGGGCCTGCGGGCCCTTCTGCCCCTGGCCGATCTCGAACTCGACGCGCTGTCCCTCTTCGAGGGACTTGAAGCCCGAGCCGGACACGGCGGAGTAATGGACGAAGACGTCAGGGCCGCCCCCATCCTGCGCGATGAAGCCGAAGCCCTTTTCGCTGTTGAACCACTTCACACTGCCTTGAGCCATTGCTTACTTCATTCTTTTCTGTAGGTGAGCCAAGCGGATCACTTCGATAGCTCGGTCTCTGCAGACCAGACTGCCTTGTTACGACGATTTCGTCGCTATCCGCATGGCTAATTGTGAGCCAATCTACTCTAACGGACAGACGTGACCGCACATTGGGGTCGCATGTCGCGTCCCGGGCGTGTCGCGGTGTTCATTGCTCGGATGGTGAGCGTATCGGGCATCGAGGTGAGTGGTTCGGCCATTGGAACGCTCACCTGCGCTGCCTAGCGTTGCTCAGGTGACTACTTCGCAACGCCTCGCGCTCCTGGTGCTCTCGGCGGCAATGTTGATGACCATCCTCGACGGCAGCATCGTCACCGTCGCCATGCCCGCGATCCAGCGCGATCTCGGCTTCAGCGCGGCGGGGCTGAGCTGGACGGTGAACGCCTACCTGATCGCCTTCGGCGGCCTGCTGCTGCTGGCCGGGCGGCTGGGCGACCTGATCGGCAAGAAGCGGCTGTTCCTGGCCGGGAACGCGATCTTCACGGCCGCGTCGCTGGGCGCGGGACTCGCGTCGACCCCGGGGCAGTTGATCGCCGCACGGTTCGCCCAGGGGGTCGGAAGCGCCCTCGCCGCGGCGGTGGTGCTGGGCATCCTGGTCACCCTGTTCACCGAGAGCGGGCCGCGCGCCAAGGCCATCGGGGTGTTCAGCTTCACCGGGGCGGCGGGCGCTTCCATCGGGCAGGTGCTGGGCGGGGTGCTCACCGACGCGCTCAGCTGGCACTGGGTGTTCTTCATCAATGTGCCGATCGGCTTGGCCACCATCGCGCTGGCCGTGCGGGCGCTGCCGGACGACCGGGGGATCGGGCTGGCCGCCGGAGCCGACGTACTGGGCGCGGTGCTGGTGACCGCGGGCCTGATGCTAGGGATCTACACCGTCGTGCAGGTCGCCGAATACGGCTGGCTGGCCGGGCGCACGCTGGCGCTGGGCGCGGTGTCGGCGGCGCTGCTCGCGGCCTTCCTGATCCGGCAGGCCCGGGCCGCCACGCCGCTGCTGCCGCTGCGAATCTTCCGCTCCCGCAATGTGTCCGGGGCCAATGCGGTGCAGATGCTGACGCTCTCGGCCATGTTCGCCTTCCAGATCATCGTCGCGCTCTACATGCAGCAGGTGCTGGGCTACACCGCGCTGCAGACCGGTCTGGCGATGCTGCCGGCCGCGGTGGCCATCGGCGGGGTGTCGCTGTTCGTCTCGGCGCCGCTCGCCGCCCGCATCGGCACCCGCAATGTGCTGATCGCCGGCCTGGTCCTGCTGCTGATCGGCATGCTGTGGCTGACCCGCCTGCCCGTGCACGCCTCCTACGCCGTCGATCTGCTGCCGATGATGGTGCTGGTGTCCGGCGGCGGCCTGGTGCTGCCCGCGCTGACCACGCTCGCCATGTCCGGCGCGAAAGCCGATGACGCCGGGCTGGCGTCGGGCCTGTTCAACACCACCCAGCAGATCGGGATGGCCATCGGCATCGCGGTGCTGTCCACCCTGGCCGCCTCGCGCACCGGGACCCGCCTCGCCGCCGGCGCGTCCGAGGCCGCCGCCCTGACCGGCGGTTACCGACTCGCCTTCGCCGTCGCGGCCGGACTGCTCGCCGTGGCCCTGGCGGTCAGCGCGGTGGTGCTGCGCCGCGAGCAGCCCGCCCACCCAGCGGACGCCGTCGCGCACGCCGCCTGAGGGCTCGGTAGGTTCGGGGAGTATTCGATCGACAGACGGGCCGCACCAATGGAATTGCCAGCCGAGTTCCGGGAAATCGCGAAGCGCGTGAACAACTGGGGGCGATGGGGCAGCGCGGACGAGATCGGCACCCTGAATCTGATCACCGGCGAGGTGGTGCGGGCCGCCGCCGCCACCGTCCGCACCGGGCAGCGGGTCCCGCTCGCGGTCCCCTTGCATCAGAACGGCATTCAGACCGGGCTGATCCGCGGCCGGGTCAACCCGCTGCACACCATGGTCGCGGTCAACTGGGAACTGTTCGGCCCCGGCCTGATCGCCACCAGCGATGACACCGTCACCATGGGCCTGCAGGCCGGCACCCACTGGGACGCGCTCACCCATATCTCGCACTCCGGCGTCATCTACAACGGCCGCCCCGCCGATTCCATTACCGCGCACGGCGGTTCGGCGTTCTCCGGCATCGACAAGGCCCGCCATATCGTCTCGCGCGGCGTGCTGCTGGACGTGGCGCGGGCGCACGGCGTGGACCGCCTGGCCCCCGATCACGCCGTCACTCCCGAAGATCTGGACGCCGCAATGGAATTGGCGGGCACGCCGGTGCGGGCCGGTGACATCGTCCTGATCCGCACCGGCCAGATCCAGCTCTACCTGGCCGGCGATCGCACCGCCTACGCCATGCCCGCCCCCGGCCTGTCCGTCCGCTGCCCCGAATGGTTCCACGCCCGCGACGTCGCCGCGGTCGCCAACGACACCCTCACCT
Organism: Nocardia yamanashiensis; assembly: GCF_021183565.1. NCBI lineage: Bacteria > Bacillati > Actinomycetota > Actinomycetes > Mycobacteriales > Nocardiaceae > Nocardia > Nocardia yamanashiensis. The sequence continues at coordinate 3,949,335 of NZ_CP089226.1, read as the reverse complement.
TCGAGATCTTCCCGGCGGAACTCGAGAACGGCTGGCTGGCCGTGCACGCCCTGCACCTGGTGGAAATGGGCATGCTGCAAGGGCAGAACTGGAATCTGGAGGAGCTGTCGCAGGTGTGCGCGGCGGAGGGCCGCTACGAGTTCCTGCTCACCGCGACCCCGGAACCGTTCGTCGGGGCGACGGGGACGCCGGTCGCCCCGGTCGCCGTCTTCTGACCGGCAGGGAGCGACCGAACCCCCACTGGGGCAAGGCTTATCAGGTCACTCCACGGGATCGGCGCGGCTAGCCTGTCTTAGTGGCGGTATCGGCTTTCGGGGGCGATGAAGTGAATAGTGGTTCTGCGCGAGAAGCATTCGCGCAGAGGATGACCGAATTGTTCGAGGCCGCCGGGAACCCGACCCTGGATCAGGTGGTGCGGACCACCAAGGCGCGATTGCGCGGCACCCGGGGACTGCCGACCATCCAGCGGATCAGCGACTGGCGCTCGGGTAAGAACGTGCCGGCGCGGTTCGGCTCGCTGGAACCGGTGCTGGCGACGCTGTTCTACCTGGCGCAGGCCCGCAAGGAGCCGATCGCTGCGGGCCTGTCGAATGTCGTTGCGTGGCAGCGGCTGTGGGAGGCCGCCGTGGTCGAGGCGGGACCGAGCACGGCGCCCGCCGCACCGGCCCCGGCCGAGCGCGAGCCGATGCCGCCGCGGCCCACCCTGACCGACACCCTGCCGCGCGATGTGGAGACGCTGATCGGGCGGGAAGCGGAACTGGAGCGGATTCTCGCGGTCGCGGGCGCGGGCCGGGTGGTGTCCATCCACACCATCGACGGCATGCCCGGGATCGGCAAGACGGCGCTGGCGACCCGCGTCGCGCACCGGCTCGCGGACCAGTTCCCGGACGGGCGCTTCTTCGTGAACCTGCACGCGCACACCGCCGGGCAGCCGGCCGCCAAACCCATCGACGTATTGGGCGGGCTGCTCACCGATCTGGGCATCGATCCGCGCAATATCCCGGACAGCCTGGACAATCGGCGCAGCCTGTGGCGAGATCGGGTGGCGGGCAAGCGGATTCTGCTGGTGCTCGACGACGCGCAGGATCACGCGCAGGTCGAGCCGCTGCTGCCGAACGGGCCCGGCTGCCTGACCTTGATCACCTCGCGCCGCCGCCTGGTCGCGCTGGACGGGTCGCAGCCCTTCGCCCTGGACACCCTCGATCCGGACAAGGCGGCGGAGCTGTTCCGGACGCTGGCCCGGCGACCACTCGGCGCCGGTGACGATGCCGCGGTGGCCGAGATCGCCCGGCTGTGCGGTTATCTGCCGCTGGCCATCGTGCTGCTGGCGGGGCGGCTGGCCCATCACGCCTCCTGGACCATCGCGCAGATGGCCGACGATCTGGCCATGGCACAGGACCGGCTGGGCGAGCTGGAAGCGGGGGAGCGCGCCGTCTATGCCGCGTTCACCATGTCGTACCAGGATCTGCCGCCGGAACGGCAGCGCTTGTTCCGGCGGCTGAGCCTGCATCCCGGACCGGATATCGACAGCTATGCCACGGCCGTGCTGGACGATATTCCGGTGAGCGCGGCCCGGCGTGAACTGGATGCGCTGTTCACCGATCACCTGCTGGACGAACCCGCGGGCGGCCGCTATCGCATGCACGATCTGCTGCGTGAGTTCGCGCTCGCGCTGGCCGGGGCGGATCCGCTCGACGAGCGCCGCGCCGTGGTGGATCGGCTGCTGGATCACTATCAGCACATCGGGGAACAGGCGGATCGGTACCTCGCGGGGGACACCCATCCCAAACCCGTCGCCGACGCGGAACCGGCTGCCGCGTCGCATTTCTCGAACCGCACCCAGGCCCTGGCCTGGCTGCGGGCCGAGCGCGGCAACCTGCTCGGTTGCCTGGAATACGCCGCCGCGCGGCATCAATCGGCGCGGGTGGTCGGGCTGACCAGCATTCTGTCCGGGCTGTTGCGGCTGGACGGACCGTGGTCGCTGGCCATCAAGCTGCATCGGCGGGCGGCCACCATCGCCGAGCACAGCGGGGATCTGGTGGGGACGGCCGACGCGCTCAACGATCTCGGGCTGGTGCGGTACGCGTCCGGTGACTATCCCGGGACGGCGGATCTGGTGCGGCAGGCCCTGACCATCTATCAGGAGATCGGCGACCGGGTCGGGCAGGCGCACGCGCTCAGCAGCCTGGGCCGATTGGGTTACGCGACAGGCGATTACCCGGGCACCGCCGAACTGCTGCGGCAGGCGCTCGCCATCTACGAGCAGGTCGGCGACCGCGGCGGGCAGGCGTACGCGCTCATCGGGATGGGCGTGGTGCGGTACACCATCGGCGACTATCCGGGCACCGGTGACCAGATGCGCCGGGCCGCCGCGCTTTTCGACGAGATCGGGGACCGGTTCGGGGCGGCGTACGCGCTGCACGAGCGCGGCGTCGTCACCTATGCGACCGGCGACTACGAGACGGCCGGCGTGCTGGTGGGGCAGGCGCTGGAGAGCTATCGCGAGCTGGGTGACCGCTTCGCCGAGGCGTATGCGCTCAATGACCTGGTGGCGGTGCGTTTCGCGACCGGCGACTATCCCGGGGTGGCGGAGCTGCTCGGGCAGGCCCTGGACATCCACCGGGAGATCGGGGACCGGCTGGGCGAGGCGTACGCCCTGGGCAGCCTGGGGCGGCTGGGGCATGCGGTCGGTGATCTGCCGGGGGCCGCGAACCGGATGGAGCAGGCGCTGGCCATCTTCCGGGAGATCGGGGACCGGGTGGGGCAGGCGTACGTGCTCAACGATCTGAGCCTGGTCCGGCATTCGACCGGGGCGTACGGGGTGGCCGCCGAGCGCATGCAGGAGGGGCTGGCCATCTTTCAGGAAATCGGCGATCGGGCGGGGGAGGCCTACACGCTCATCGCGCTGGGGCTGGTGCGGTACGCGGGCGGCGATTACGCGGGTGCCGAAGGCCCGATGACGCGGGCGCTCGACATCTTCCAGGCCATCGGCGATCGGGTCGGGGAGGCGTACGCGCTGTGCAGCCTGGGCCGGCTGAGCTTCGTGGCGGGCGATCAGACCGTCGCGGTGGAACGCCTGGGGCGGGCGCTGGGCATCTTCCAGGAGATCGGGGACCGGGTCGGGGAGGCGTACGCGCTGAGCAGCCTGAGCCGATTGCGCTTCGCCGCCGGGGATTCCGCGCGCAGCGAGGAGCTGGTGCGCCGGGCGCTGGGCATCTACGAGGAGATCGGGGACCGGTTCGGGCAGGCGTTCGCGCGAGCCGGGCTGGCCATCCTGCTGCACACCATCGGCGATCATCCCGCCGCCACCGCGGAATTGGAGACCGCGCTCGATATCTTCCAGCGCATCGGCGACCGGGTCAGCCAGGGGTACGCCTATATCGGGCTGGGGCTGCTGCGCTATCAGGCCGGGGACTATGTCGGTGCGGCGGCGCTCGCCGAGCAGGCGCCGGTGCTCTTCCGGGAGATCGGGGACCGCCTCGGCGAGGCGTACGCGTTCCTCGGTTTGGGCCTGTTGCGTTATCAGGCAGGCGATTACGCGGGCGTCGCCGATCTGGTGCGCCGGTACCTGGCGGCCTTCCGGGAACTCGGGGAGGACCCGGACCAGGAGGACATGGTCGAGCGGATCAGCGCGCTGTGGGATCTCAGTTCGCCGCAGGACGCGGTGGTCTCCTATATCGATGCCACCCGGCTGGTGCGCGAGATCCAGGTGCGGTGGAAGAAGCGGCGCGTCTGGCGGGATCTGCCGGTGCCCGACACCCGTTAGTGTCACGGTTGCCGCGCCAGCCGCCAATCCCGGTGCAGGCGACCGAGTTCCGTGACCGGCGGGTCGCCGTAGATCCACTCGCGGGCGATGCGATGCCAGTTCGCGGTGGCGCGCAGCTGCCCGAGCGTGCCGCAGGTCCAGAAGTCGGTGCGGCGGGTGAACAGGTGCTCCGGCGGCAGCAGCTGGCGGTGCATGCCCTCGAACTCCGAGAGCCTGGGATCGATGGCGTGCAGGAACGCCCCGCACGCCAGTTCCGGGTCGAGCGCCAATTCCTCGTCGATCAGGCACCATTCGCCGGCGGCGAGGAAGTACTCGTAGCAGGCGCGCGGGGTGACGCTGTCCGCGTCGCTGATCACGCCGCGCTCGACCATGAGCCGGTACAGATCGTCGGAGCGGTCCTCGGCGGTGGCGCGCTGGCATTCGGCCTCGAAGGCGATGTGCTCGGCCGACATGCGTTTGTACAGGCCGAAATCCAGGAACACCACCTTGCCGTCCGCGCGCAGCAGCACATTGCCGGGGTGCGGGTCGCCGCAGAACTCCGCGAACTCGTGCAGCGAACCCATGTAGTAGCGGTAGATGATCTCGCCGACCCGATCGCGTTCGGCGTCGGGCAGTTCGCGGATGGCGTCGAAGTCCAGCCCCGGCGCGTACTCCGTCACCAGCACCCGGGCCGTGCTCAACTCCGGAAACGCCTGCGGCACAGCGATGAACGGGTGGTCGGCGTAGCGCCGGGCCACCTCCTGCTGGGTGCGCGCTTCCTCCACGTAGTCGAGTTCCTTCGACAGGCTCGAGCGCAGTTCCTCCAGCAGGGCGGTGGTGAACCCGGGCAGCAAGGGCCGCAACATGACTCGCAGGAGGCCCAGGTTGCGCAGATCTGCCCGGACCGCCTGATCGATGCCGGGATACTGCACCTTGACCGCCACCCGGGTGCCGTCGAAAAGCCTTGCGCGATAAACCTGTCCGATGGATGCGGCGGCGATCGGCTCCGGCTCGAACTCGGCGAACAGCTCGGCCAGCGGCTTGTCCAGGTCCTCCTCGATCACGCCGCGCATCTCCTCGAAGCCCGCCGCCGGGGCGTGATCGAAAAGCACCGCGAGCGTGCGCTGGAACGCCTCGCGCTGCTCCGGCGGCACCAGATCCACATCCAGCAGCGACAGCAATTGCCCCAGCTTCATGGTCAAGCCCTTGAGCTCCCCGAACACCCCCACCAGTTCCTGCGCCATCCGCAGCACCGATTCATCGGCCAGCCGCTCGCGTACCTCCGCAGACCGCCCCAGCATGGCGATTCTGGTGCGCCGCTTGCGCATCGCCTGCGCGGCCACCGCCGCACCGAGCTTGGAGCCGCGGGCGAACCGCGAAGTCGGAACCGGTTTCGCCATCAGCGCCCCTCCCAATCCGAAGCGTGCGGTCACGGTCTCCCACCAGCATGATCGCACCTTTCCGGCGGCGTCGCGCCCGCTCGGCGCGAGGCCGCCGGCGCTCGCGCGGATCATGCAGGCAGACAGGGATTTCCGGACCGGAAAACCGGCCTCCGCTCCGGAATTCCGGAGCGGAACTCCGGCATCAGCCCGAGATCGACCGCATCCAGTCGATGACGGCCTGCTGGTAGTCGGTGGTGTTGCGGGCCAGGTTGATCGCGTGACCGCTACCAGCCAGGACGAAGGTGCGCAGGCGGGCGGATTGCGAGAAGTACTGGGATTCAGCGGTGTAGAGGGCGGCGGCGTCGGTGCAGATGGCGAAGGCGGTGCCGCAGGCGAGGCGGTCCTTGCTGCCGTTGACCAGCATGACGGGCGCGGTGATGTTCGCGGACGGGCCGGGCAGGGTGTAGACGAGGCCGTCGGGATATTCGCTGAGGGAGAAGGTCTCCTTGGTGGCTTCGTCGAGAGCCACCACTTCGGGATCGAAATTGCCTTCGCCGAAGAAGTCCTGTTCGCGGGTGCCGGGCCGGGTGGTGAGGTAGCCGGCGTCGAGACCGCGGCCCGCGAAGACCGGGTCCTCGACGGCCTGATGGTAGGTGCTGATGACGCCGAGGACGTCGGCGATGCTGAGGGCGTGCGAGTAGCCGGTGAGCAGGACGCCGTCCACATCGTGGTAGGTGGTGGCCTCCTGGACGGAGGTGCTGGAACTCAGCGAATGGCCGGCGATCACCACCTTCGCGAAGGGTTTGTTGCCCGCGAGTCCGGCCCGCAGGCCCTGCACCATGGTGTGCTGGGCTTCCGCCGTGGCTCCGGCGGTCAGTGACAGGCTGAACGGGTGGGTGCTCGCGCCGTTGCCGAGACGGTCCGCGGTGAGGGTCGCGTAACCGGCGCGGTTCATGGCCTGGCGGAAGTTGTAGGTTTCGGGCTGATAGGACCAATCCCAATACGTGGCGTTGTAATTCGAGCCGGACACCAGCACCATCACGGTGTCGGCGGTCCCGCTCGCGGGCAGGCACAGGGTGGAGGCGATGGTGCCCTGCGGGATCTGGATGGCGATGTCCTGACAGCCCCCGGACGCTGCCGCCGGAGCGGCCTGCACGGTCAGCGGGGTGCCGGAAAACAGGATCGCCGCCGCCGCGGCGGCCAGTGCGCGGACCGATATCTGCACGCGATGAACTCCCTTTGGAATGGTCAGGCGTTCGGAACGATCTACGGTTGCCGGTCCCGCCGGCCGGGGCGCAGAATGGCCGCCAGCAGTACCAGATTGGTGTCGGGCAGGTCGTCGCCCAGCCATTCCTGCACCTTCACCAGCCCGGGCTCGACCTGCTCGTACCCTTCGATGAAGCTCGCCACCACATCCGGCGTCCGGAACACCGCCTGCGCGGAACTGCGCACCAGATCCGTCTTGGACTGCGCGATGAACTCGTCCTGCGTCGTGGTGGAGGCGTGCGTGAAGGCCAGCACACTGCCCGGCGCCATCACCTCCAGGAACCGGTCGAAGATCTGCTCGGGATGCTCGTCGTCCATGACGAAATGCAGTACGCCGACAATGAGGATCGCCACCGGCTGTGCGAAGTCGATCTGCTCCTCGTCGCGCAGCCGCGCGATGAGCTCGTCTATGCGGCGCACGTCGGCGAGCATGGTGGTGACGCCCTTCGTGCCGGACAGCAGCGCATTGCTGTGCACGTGCACGACCGGGTCGTAATCGATGGACACCACCCGCGCCGCCGGTTGGATCTCCTGCGCCACCTCGTGCACATTGGGCGAGATGGGAATGCCCGCACCGACATCGATGAACTGCAGAATCCCTTCCTCCGCAGCGAATTTCACGGCGCCGAGCAGGAATTTGCGGCTGAACCAGGCTTGCGTGCGGGTATCGGGCGCGACCAGCAGCATGCGCTGCGCGGCCGCCTGGTCCACCTCGTAGTTGTCCTTGCCGCCGAGCAAGTAGTTGTACAGCCGCGCCGCGTTCGGCTTCGTGGGGTCGACGCCGACCGGTACCCGCTTCGCTTCCGACACCGCACCTCCCCTCGATATCCCTGCTGATCGTAACAATTTCGTGCTGTTCGCTACGGGAAACGCCGGGCCCGGGTCAATTTCTCGCAACCGTCAGTTTGGCGAGACTGTATGCGAGATCCAGGTTGTCGACGGTGGCGAGGTGGGCGGGTGGGGTGATGGGCAGTTCGAGATTTCGGAGACCGTCCAGTAGGGCGAGGTGCAGGGCCCAGGAGACGGCGGGCGGCTCGTCCAGGATCGGCGTGAGGGCGCGAATCTCGTTGGCCGCCTGGAGATCTACCAGGTCGTGGATGGCTTCGTAGCGGACGTCCTCGCGGCTGTCGGTGCGGGCCAGGTCGACGAGTTGCTCCCGCAAACCGTTGCCAGGCGTGTGCGCGACGTAGGTGCGCAGGGCCTCCTGGGCGGAGATGCCGGTCGCGGTGGACAGGTATCGCCAGGCGCATTCGGCCACGGCGGGGTCCGGCGGTACCGAAGCCAGGTGGTAGACGGCCGATTTGCGGACCGAGAAGCTGCGGTCGCGGGTCAGTTCCAGGAGTGCTTCGGTAGCGGACCAATCGGACAAAGCGGTGGCTGCGATCTCGCGGACCAGCGGATCTGGGTGGGTGGTGAGCCGAACGGTCAAGCGCGGCCGGGCATCTGGAGTGAAGGCGTTCCAGTCGAGGCCGCGCAGGGTGCGATCGCGGTCGAGCCAATCGCCGTCCGGATCGTCGAGCAGTTCCAGTAGCGCGGTTTCCGACAGGGTGTACGGCGTGGAACGGGTGAGGGGAGTGGGTGTGCCGGGATTCTCGTCCGATTCCTCCGGTTCCGGGTGAATCAGGTCGTCGGTCGGCCGCAGCCAGTCGCGCAGTGGCGCAAGCTTTTGCGAATTGGCGGCGGCGTCTTCGAAATGCCAGCTCAATTCCTCGAACGAGTCGGTGGCGGCGGCGCGCACTCGTTCGTCACCGTGCCCGCGCAGTTCGGCGATCGTCCGCAGCGCCCGGCGGGTGGGGTAGTAGCGCAGGGTGTCGAGCGCCGCGGCCGCCACCTCGTGGTCGGCGTCGTGCGCGGTGTCGAGGAGCCCGTCCTCGGCTGCCACGGGTTCTTCCCACAGCAGGGTGCGCGCCGCGGTCCAGCGGATCTCCGGATTCCGGTGTCGCAGCGCCCGGATCAGGGTGGGCATGAATCCGGCCTCGCCGAACCCGAAAGCCATCGACGCCAAGGCGGCGGCCTGGAGCGGATGGGTGTCGTCCCCGGCCACCGGGATCACGATGTCCGCCTCGCCGCGGAGCATGAGGCCCAGCGCGTGCCGCCGCACCACCGGATCGCCACTCGCCCACCAGTTTCGGCGCGATTCGCCGGTGGTGATGTCGTCGAATCCGGACACCACCTCGGAGGCGCGGGTGCGGACGTCGATCGGCAATCGGGTATCGAGCACCATGGCCGTCAGCGGTTCGATGCTCCGGTAGTCCTCGGTGCGGGCGAGCGTGTCGAATGCCGCCGCTCGCTCATCCTCCGGAGTCGCGATCGCACCGGCCACGGCCAGCAGGTCGAAGGTCCGGCTCCGGTCGCGCTCGCTGCCCATGCTGTTCAGGATGGCATGCCGTGTGAGTCCCCGCAGCCAGCGGAAACGCCGATTCTCAGGGCCGCAGCACCACGATGCCCGGCACCGTGTTCAGGTACTCCCGCAGCGGTGTGTCGACGACCTGATTGTTGGCCGCCAGCGACGAGGCGTTGCGGAACACCGTCCCGCTGTTGGTCTTCACGATGATCCCGGTGTGGGTGACGTCGAGCCCCGGCTGGTCGGTGTACGCGCCCACGTAGTCGCCGGTGCGCAGCCCGCCGATCACCTGGTCGGTGACGGCGGCGCTGGGGATGTAGGTGATGTTGCGGTCGACCACCGGCAGGCCCGGCAAATAGTTGCCGCCGTCGGCCTTGGCGTTGAGATGCTTGCCGACGGTCACCGCGGCACCGGTCAGCGTGCCGGTGATATCGCTGGCCACGGTCTTGGGGACCTGCGCCCAGTCGGTGAAGAAATGCTTGCGATGGGTGAAGTCGACCTGGCCGCCCGCGTACCGGGTGTCGATCAGGTTCGCCACGAACTGGTTCCGGTCGCTCGAACGGGTCAGCGCCTCCACGTAGTCGAGGAAGGTGAAGCAGTCCACCCGGCGCAGATCGATGACCAGCTGTTCGGCCTGGGAAGCCGAGCCGACGAGCATGTTCGCGCCGTAGGGGGTGCCGAGGAACTGCCCCGAGAGCAGATCGGTGAGTTCGCCTTTGCTCGCTCCGGCCGCGGCCGCGCGCAGGGCGATGAGCTCGTCCACCTTGCGGGCGGTGGCGTCGTCCATGTTCGCTTCGGCGTGCGCGCGGACCGGCAGCAGCACGGCGGCGCAGACGATGACCAGCCCGGCCAGCAGTACGCGTGTGATGGAGCGCAAGGGTCCTCCCCGCGGTTGGATCGGATGAACGTGCTCCACGGTAGCCGAGGTTTTGGGGGCAGTCGTTAGCCGTAACAACTATTCGGCGGGTCGGCGATACCCGGGTAGTCCTCCCGGAGGCACGGGACGGGGGTCCCGCTGTCGATCGGATTCGCGGTGGAGGACAGCGGTATCCGATTGGTTGGCAGAACCCGAGGGGTCTTCGATGAAGCGCAAGTCAGCGGTATTCGCCGTGCTCGCGGCCGGTGTGATGGCGGTCAGCGGCTGTGGCGACAACTCCGCGTCGCAGGCGGGCGGGACGAGTTCCGCCGGCGGCAAGGGGACCTCGGTGGTGGCGACCAGCGCGGCCGGCGGGAACGGCGGCGGGACCCAGGGCGGGACCGGTGGTGGTTCGCAGGGTGGAGTCGGCGGGGGCTCGCAGGGAGGATCCGGATCCGATGGAAGCGGTTCCGGCGCAGGTGGTTCCGGTTCCGGTCAGGGCGGATCGGGCTCCGATGGTTCGGGTTCCGCGCCGGTGACCCAGGGTGAGCAGTCCGGCGGCGCGCCCGCTACCACCAAGCAGACGGCGTCCCCGGTCGCCGCGCCCAACGGCAGCGGTCACGGGCTGTGCTTCGACGTGAATTCCGGTTTGGCCAATGAGGCCGTGAAGTCTTTGAAGGCAACGACTTCCGGCGGCTGGAATGTCGAGGGCGGTAGCGGCGACGCCATCGCCGACGGTTGCGATGGCGTCCTGTCGTACATGTACGTCAGTTCCGGCAATATCCACCCGTACTACCACGTCCTGTACTTCACCGGCGGCAAGTATCTCGGCACCGCGAGCTTGAACCCGTTCACCTACACCGAGGTGCTCGGCAAGACCCGCACCAGCGTCACGCTGCGCTATCGCTGGATCAAGTCCAACGATGCGCTGTGCTGCCCCTCGGGCGGCCCGAGCGATGTGGTGTTCACGCTGAACGGGACCAAGATCCAGGCGAACGGGGAGTTCCCGCCGACCACCGGCTAGAACGCGGCGAGTACGCATGCGCCGATGAAGACGACCTGCACGACCGTGCGCACGGGGAGCGGCATCGTCTTGATGCCGATGCCCCGGCGGGCGGCGCGGACGTTCGCGGGGAACATGATCAGCAGCAGCAGGGCGAGGCAGGCGGCGGCGAGCGGGGCGGCCCACGGGATCAGCAGGCCGATCGCGCCGGCCGCTTCCAGGATGCCGGTGAGCGTCACCATGGCCGCCGGATTCGGGAACTGCGGCGGCACCATGGCGATGAGCCCGTTCCGCCGCGGCTGCTGGAAGTGCGCGAGCATGGTGAGCGCGAACATGACCGCCAGGCCGATGCGCACGGCATGCGGCCACGAGTCCAGCCAGTCCACGCCCGCCCAGCCCGCGATACGGGCGACTGCGGTGACGACGAAGAGAGCGATGAGCGGTGCCATGGGGGGCTCCTGAGGATCGAGCAAGCATCTTGACAGTGGAAAGATTAGGTCCGACCGGGGAACTTGTCAATGTCTAGATTCTGCGGGACGATCGACCCGTGACCAAGAACGCCTACCACCACGGCGACCTGCGAGCCTCCCTGCTGAATGCCGCGGCCGAGCAGATCGCCACCGAGGGCATCGACTCCGTCTCGCTGCGCGCGCTCGCTCAGCGCGTGGGCGTCTCGCACGCCGCTCCCGCCCATCACTTCGGTAATCGCCAGGGGCTGCTCACCGAGCTGGCCATTCAGGGCTTCGAGCTGCTCGCGGCCGAACTCCGTTCCGCCACCGGCGATTTCCGTGAGGTGGCGCTCGCCTACATTCGCTTCGCCCGCACCCACCCCGGCCATTTCGACGTCATGTACCGCCATGATCTGCTGCGCGCCGACGACGAACGCCTGGCCGCCGCCCGCCGCGACTCCGGCGCCGAACTCCGTTCCGGCGTGGGCAGACTCGAGATCTCCGCCGATTCCCGCCCCGCCGCGTCCCTGGCCGCCTGGTCCCTGGTCCACGGCTTCGCCTCGCTCTGGCGCGAAGGGGCGCTGGTGGATTCGTCCTTCGCCGGCGAAGACCCGGAGACCCTCGCCCGGGCGATGGTCGCCGCCGTCGAGTTCACCGGGTAACCGGCGCTCAGTCGACCAGGACGCTGCCGAGCAGCAGTGTGTAAATCGCGGCGTCCCAGGGTGCCGCGTCGGTTCCGGGCAGAATCGCGTCGAGCAGCGGGGCTCGCACGAGACTGCCCGCCCCGTAATGCCCCGTGGTGCGGGCGCTCGCCAGCAGGGCCTGGATGGTCGCCGCGTAGATGTGAGCCCGCGGGGCGATGACGGTGACCCCGGCGGATTCGAGGGTGACCAGTCGGCTTTCGACGGCTTCTATGACTTCGCGCAGAACGCGAATCTCGGTGTCGCGCATGCTGTCCATGCAGTCAGCAGACCACCGGCGCACCGTGGGGAAGCGCGGAAACGGGATCCCGGAATCAACTCTCCCATTTGCCCACGAGACGACCCGAGATCGCGGTACAACGGACCCACGTTCTATCCATAGCTGATTCGAATCAGTAGGCGGGGACTCCGATGGACGGTACGGACGATCATGAAGGCTCGGCGTCGACGCTGCCGAGGCGGCAGCTGGGACGATTCCTGCGCGAGGAGCGTGAAAAGAACGGCCTGACAATCGAAGCCACCGCCAAGCTGGCCGATTTGTCCAAGTCCGCCTTGCAGCGGATCGAGGCGGGCCGCAATCAACGGGTACGCAAGCAGGATGTGCGCGCGTTGTGCCAGGTGTACGACGTCGGCGCGGAGGACACCGAGCAGGCGGTCGAACTCGCCGTACAGGCGCGAACACACGGCTGGTACCACGCCTTCGGCGGCCTGTTCAGCGACGAATTCAATATGTATGTGGGTCTGGAAGCCTCGGCCCGGCAACTCATCGTCTACCACGAACAAGTCCCGGGCCTGCTGCAAACCCGGGACTACGCACGGCAGTTGATCAGCGCCTTCTATCGCGAAGGCACGCCGGAGGACATCGATCGCCGAGTCGAGTTGCGGATGCGGCGGCAGCGGATCATCACCCGCAAGACGGCTCCGCTCGAATTGGAAGTGCTGCTGCACGAATCGGCCCTGCATCGCGTCATCGGCGGCAATCGCGTGATGTCGGTACAGCTCCGGCATCTCGCCGAAGCGGGCAAGCTCGCCAACGTCACCATTCGGATCAGCCCTTATACCGCCGGTATGGCCTGGGGCATCCTGCACGGGCAGTTCGTCCTCCTCGGTTTCGGTTCGCAAAGCCCGGTCGAGCCACCGCTCGTCTATCTCGAAGGCGGCCCGAGCAGCGACGTGTACATCGAGAAGCCCGCCGAGGTTCAGCGCTACCATGACCTGGCATCCGACATCCGGAGCACCGCACTCGACGAGAGTGCATCGCGAGACCTGTTGCGGCGGACGGCGAAGGAGTTCGACGGTGAGCATTGATCTGTCCAGCGCTCAATGGATCAAGAGCAGCTACAGCGAATCCGGCGGGCAATGCGTCGAGGTCGCGTTCCTGGCGAACGACGCTGTCGGAGTTCGTGATTCGAAGGACCCGCACGGCCCGGCGCTCGTTTTCAGCGCCGGGGAATGGGCTACCTTCCTCTCCGCTGTCGACTCATAGCCGGATCGCGGCGAGCTTGGCCGGATCCACCACGATGTGAATCGCGGTGATCCGCTCGCCGGTGACCTGGAATGCGATGACGGACAACGGGGTTCCGTCGGGACGCCAGGACATCTGGCCCGGGATTCCGTTCACCAGGACGGGGCGGTAGCGGGCGACCTCGCCGGAGAACATGCGCGCGCCGGAGGCGACGGCGGTGGCTCCGAGCGTGACGACCATGCCGTCCGGGGTGTCCACGGTCAGCCGGACATTCGGGTCCAGCACACGGAGCAGGGCTTCGAAGTTGCCGCCCAGGGCGGCGGCGCGGAAGGCTTGCACGACCTCGCGGTGATCGCGAGCGGGTTCGGCCGGGCGCTCCGGCGACTGAACTTTCCGGCGGGCGCGGCTGGCGAGCATCTTGGTGGCGGCCGTGGATTTTCCCAGTATCCGGGCGATTTCATCGAAGGGTACCGCGAACATGTCGTGTAGTACGAAAGCCAGGCGCTCGGCCGGAGCGAGCGAATCGAGCACGACCAGCATGGCCAGCCCGATCGAATCGGCCAGGGCCGCTTGCTCATCCGGGGTGGGCTCGTCGTCCGGCATCACCACCAGCGGTGAAAACTCCTGTCCATAAACGGTTTCGGGACGCGCGCTCCGGGAGCGCAGCACATCCAGACTGAGCCGCCCGACCACGGTGGTCAGCCAGCCCGGCAGATTGGCGATGGTTCCGGCGTCCTGCCGGACCAGCCGCAACCAGGCTTCCTGCACCACATCCTCGGCATCGGCGTGCGAGCCCAGCACGCGGTACGCGACGGCACGCAACCGGTCGCGCTGGGCTTCGAACACCTCGGTGACGAGGCCGGTGGGATCCCCGCTCACGACTTCCGCTGCTCACGCAGCGAAATCCGGTTCCCATCCGGATCGATCGCTTCGATACGCACCCCGAACGGGTACACCTCGGGCTCGTCCGTCAGGAATTGCACCCCACGCTCCCGCATGAGCTCGAAATCCTTTCGCAGATCCTCCGATTCGAGAATGACCGGCCCGGGCGGAGCGATCTCGCCCACCTGCGCGGGCTGCCCGGCGGCGGCCGCGTGCGCCCACAGAATGATCTCCACAGCACTCCCCGGCACCCCGACCGTCAGAAACCGCGCTTCCGGCCCAGGCGCATCGATCCGCTTCTCCAGCCCGAGCCCCTCGGTGTAGAACCGCAACGCCCGGTCCTGATCGGTCACGTAGATCGTCGTGTACATGATGTCGGTAAGCATCCTGCTCTCCACTTCGCGCATCGGTGCGACCGCGTATTCGGTCGTCTCACCTATGACGAGGGCCGGCGGCAGAAGGTAACAAAGCCGTGGCCCGGTGGCCGTACGCCATGTGCTCCGGACGAGTGCGAGATCGGGCCGGGCGCAATACCGTGGAGTATGCGTACTTTCGTGCACCTGCTGTTGTTCGCTTGCGCAATCGCCGTGGGGGTGGGGGCGTTCGGGCCGTTGGTGGGAACGGTGGATGCCCGGAATGTGGGGTTCGTGGATTTGCGGGACGGGTTCGGGTCGGGGCTTTCGCTGGGGCAGGTCGGGGGTGAGGAGCTGTCGTTTCCTACCACGTTGATCATGGTTTTACTGGGGGTGGCGGTGGTGATCCTGTTGGCGGCGTTGATCGGGTCGCGGGCTTTGGGATGGGTGGGGGTGCTGGTCGGGCTGGCGGCTTTGGGTGTGCTGGTGTGGCGGCTGGATGAACGGTTCGATCAGCAGTTGCGGGACGGGTGGCGGGATCTCGTCTCGGGTGCCTGGGGTTTGTATCTGGTCGGCGGGGGACTGGTGATTTCGCTGCTTCTGCTGCTGGTTCCGCGCGAGCGGCGCGCGGTGCCATAGCGGCACAGCGGGATTGCTAGCGGGGAATACGCTGCGCTGCCGGGAATGCTGTTAGCGTCGAATATCCATCGAGATCAATGATTACGAGGGGAGACGTCGACTTATGCCGCAGCGTGAGAAGGCATCGAAGAATTCGGTAATCGGCCGGGCAGCGGTCGCTTCGGCCGTGGTCGCGGCGGGTTTGCTTGCCGGGCAGGGCACGGCGTCCGCGGACTTCTCCGCCGAAGTGCCGATGAATTGCGTCGGGCTGAGCCCGAATATCGTGGACGTGCCCTATTCCGGCAAGGTCTACCTGGGGCAGTACAACGCCGGGCGGCCGGGGTGGACCTCGGTGACGGTGCACACCGGGGCCAGCATCTGGGGCGGTTACACCACCAATCCGACCATCACCTGGACCAATCTGAACACCGGCGTGACCGGGACCGCCAGCGGTTCGGCGCCGGTGTCGTCCATGTTCGGCACCGGCGCGCAGAACAACTTCGACGCCTGGGGCATCGGCGGCGGGCCGGTGCGCTTCGATCTGACGGTGGTGAACAGCGGTCTGGCGCCGGTGCCGGCGGTCAGCTGCTCGGGCACGATCGACGTTCCGTAGGCCGGTATTTCCCCTGCCCCGAACGATGGGGGCAGGGGAAGTCGGGGGTCACGAGCCGATAACGGGCAGGTCAGCGGGCCGATGTGCAGGGGTAGGTGCACAGAGGAGGAGACCTGGTGTCGGTTCGGGCGATGACAAGCCTTGTGGTGGTGATGATTACGGCGGCCATGCTGCTGGTCGGCGTACCCGGCCCGCAGGCGCGCGCCGAGACCACCGGGCTCAAACAATGCCAGGTCAGCTCGGGGCGCCAGCCCGAAACCGCGAAACCCGAAGAGGTGGGCGTGGATTCGGAACTGCTGAACAAGGCGGTGGCCTTCGCCGCCGATCCGACCCGGTTCACCTTGCAGATCTTCCGGAACAACTGCCTCATCGCGGGCGGCCCCAACAACGCCAAAGCCGGTGGGGTGCCGTGGAATCTGTGGAGCGGCACCAAGAGCGTGGTGGCGCTGCTCGCCGGAATCGCCGTCGACGACGGGAAATTGGGGCTGGACGCGCCGATCGGCGACTACCTGCCCGAGGGCCTGGGCGATGCCGACCATCGGGCGATCACCGTGCGCAGCCTGCTGACCGAGACCTCGGGCATGCAGGTCGCGGTCGCCTCCGAGGGCATCACCGGGCTGATCGGCCTCGATCCGAACGTGGTGGCGCAGGCGCTGGGCATGCCGATCGTGAACCCGCAGGGCGAGAAATGGGGTTACAGCCAGCGCGGCGTGGACCTGCTGGCGTACGTGATCCAGCAGGCGGTGGGGGAGGACATCCAGGCGTTCGCGCAACGAAGACTGTTCGATCCCTTGGGAATTGCGCGCACCGACTACCACTGGGCCCGCGATCGCAGCGGAAACACCTACGGGCACGCGCATCTGGTGCTGCCGCCCGACGACTACGTGAAACTCGGTCTGCTGGTGGCCAACCGGGGTGATTGGGGCGGCAAGCGGATCATCTCGCAGAGCTACCTGAACACGGCCTCCCAGCGTGCCGCCAACCCCTGCTACGGGTTCCTGATGGTGGTCAACCGCGACCCCGACTGCGTCGACGTGTTCCCCGGGCTGCCGGAGGACGCGGTGCAGATGTCGGGAATGTGGCGGCAGGACAATGTGATCGTGCCCAGCCTCGGCCTGGTGGTCAGCTGGACCGGGGTGGCGGTGCCGGGCAGCTCGGTCAGCTTCCCGTACGACGTGCTGCGCGCCATCCAATTGGCTTTCGTGTCACCGAAGTTGAACGATCCGGGACCGTTCATCCCGCGCGAGGACATCCAGGTGAGCGATCCGTCGATCTCGAACCCGGACGGCGCGCTGGCCGCGCTCGGCCTGGGACCGATGGCGTATCCGGGCTGCGGGGTGCTGGAATGCCTCGGCAAACCGATGTCGTCGCCGTTCTCCAACTGGCCCGCCGGCTGCTTCATTCTCGGCTGCCTGAGTTCCGACCCCGCCACCCCGGGGATTCGCTAGGCATCCGGCTCGCCGACCGGCTCGAAAGACACGGTACCCCTGAAGGGTATATCTTCGATGGGGATCTCGTGGACGTGAGGAGCGCGGTATGGACGAGCACAACGGGCACGGCGTCGCGGTGCTGGACATGCGCGGATTGCGCTGGGCCAGCCAGCAGAGCACCATTCGCGCGGTGCTGGGACGGCGGCCCGGGGTGCTCTCCGTAGACCCCAACCCGGTATCGGAAACCGCGACGGTGACCTTCGATCCGGCGCGCACCTCGGTGGCGGACCTGCGCGAGTGGGTGCGCGAATGCGGCCTGCACTGCGCAGGGCAATCGGTGCCCAACCACATCTGCGATCCGATGGCGGAGCCCGGTGCGCGGCAGCACGCGGGCATGGACCACGCCGCGCACGAAGGCATGGATCACGCCGCGCACGAAGGCATGGATCACGCTGCGCACGAAGGCATGGATCATGCCGCGCACGAAGGCATGGATCACGCTGCGCACGAGGGCGTGGACCATGCCGCCCGTGCGGGGACGGATCACGCGGGGCATGCGGGTATGGACCACGGCGCGGCGGGGCATGCCGGGCACGGTGGGCATGCGGGCCACGCGGGCATGTCCATGGACGACATGGCGCGGGACATGCGGAATCGCTTCCTGGTGGCGGCCGTGTTCTCGGTGCTGGTCATGCTGTGGTCGCCCATGGCCTCGGACATGTTCGGGCTGGAGCTACCGACGCCGTTCGGGCTACGCCAGGACATCTGGGCGTTGATCCTCAGCCTGCCGGTGATCTTCTATTCGTCGAGCATCTTCTTCACCGGAGCCGTACAGGCGCTCAAAGCCCGCACCCTCGACATGATGGTGCTGGTAGCCGTCGGCATCGGCGCGGGCTGGCTGTACTCGCTCGCCATCACCCTCACCGGCGGCGGCGAAGTCTTCTACGAAGCCTCCACCATGCTCGCCACCTTCGTGCTGCTCGGCCACTGGTTCGAGATGCGGGCGCGCGGCGGCGCGAACGACGCCATCCGCACCCTCCTCGATCTCGCCCCGCCGCAGGCCGTGGTGATCCGCGACGGCAAGGAAGTCGAAATCCCCACGGCCGAAGTGGTCGTCGGCGATATCCTGCTCGTCCGCCCCGGCGCGAAGATCGCCACCGACGGCGAGGTCGTCGAGGGCGAGAGCGAAGTCGACGAATCCATGGTGACCGGCGAAAGCCTGCCGGTGCACAAGGAACCCGGCGCGACCGCCATCGGCGCGACGCTCAACAAGAACGGCACCCTGCGCGTCCGCGCCACCAAGGTCGGCTCCGACACCGCCCTGGCCCAGATCGTGAATCTGGTGCAGCAGGCCCAGAATTCGAAGGCCCCGGGCCAGAAACTGGCCGACCGCGCGGCCTTCTGGCTGGTGCTGGTGGCTTTGGTCGGCGGCGCACTGACTTTGGTGGTCTGGCTGCTGGCCGGTGCCACCTTCGCCAAAGCCATGCTGTTCGCCATCACCGTCGTCGTCATCACCTGCCCGGACGCCCTCGGCCTGGCCACGCCGACCGCCATCATGGTCGGCACCGGACTCGGCGCGAAACGCGGCGTGCTGTTCAAGAACGCCATGGCCCTGGAGAGTTCGGCCCGCATCCAGACCGTCGTCATGGACAAGACCGGCACCCTGACCAAGGGCGAACCGGAAGTCACCGAGATCGCCGTCGCCGACGGCTTCACCGAAGCCGAACTGCTGCCGCTGCTGGCGGGCGTGGAACGCGAATCCGAGCATCCGCTCGCCGAAGCCGTGGTGCGATACGCGGAACAGCATGGCGCGCCGGACAATCGCGCCCAGGATTTCCAGAACGTGCCCGGCCACGGCGCCATCGCCACCGTCGCCGGCCGCCGCGTGGTGATCGGCAACCGGCGACTGCTCGAGCGCGAGGGCATTCCCCTCGGCGACTCGGCCGCCGACCGCGACCGCATCGCCGGCGCCGGCCGGACCGCCGTGCTGGCCGCCGTCGACGGCAAGCCCGCCGCCGTCATCGGCATCGCCGACGCGCCCCGCGAGACCTCCGCGAAAGCCGTTGCGGACCTGCACGATATGGGCATCGAAGTGGTCATGCTGACCGGCGACAACCAGGCCACCGCCGAGCGCATCGCCGCCGAACTCGGCATCGACACCGTCATCGCCGAGGTGCTGCCCGGCGACAAGGCCGACAAGATCACCGAACTACAGGCCGGCGGCAAGCGGGTCGCCATGGTCGGCGACGGCGTCAACGACGCCCCCGCGCTCGCCCAGGCCGATCTGGGCATCGCCATCGGCGCGGGCACCGACGTGGCCATCGAGACCGCCGATGTGGTGCTCATGCGCTCGGACCCCCTCGATATCCCGACCGCGCTGCGCATCGGCCGCGGCACGCTGCGCAAGATGCATCAGAACCTGGCCTGGGCGGTCGGCTACAACACCCTCGCCCTGCCCATCGCCGCCGGTGTGTTCGAGCCCGCGTTCGGCTTCACCCTGCGCCCGGAGATGGCCGCCATCTCCATGTCCGGGTCCAGCATCATCGTCGCGCTCAATGCGATATCGCTGAAGCGGCTGAAGTTGCCAGAACAGAACTGATGTTCACATCGCTGCTTGCCCGGTGTGGTTGTGGCGAGGGTAACAGCAGCTCGGAGCCGTGAAAATCTTCATGATGCCGGGTGTCTGTCTGATAACTACCGTGGTTTCGAACCCCGAAACCGAACGGAAAGTTGCGTCATGCCCATCATCAATCTTGGTTCCGCCGCTCTGGATCTCGCGAGCACCGTCACTTCGATCACCGCGAACATCACCTACATCCTGAAGTCGTGGGGCCTGGCCTGATTCAGCGCCTGAACGCACGAAACGCCCGCGGGTCCGTTCGGACCGGCGGGCGTTCGCCGTTTTTCGGATCACACCGCCGGGGTCATACCCGCAGCAGCGCCGTCTGCACCTGCCGCAGCCGTTCCACATCACCCCGGAATCCGGCCACCGCGTCGTTGTAGAGGAACGCCTCCCACAACCGCACCAGTGCGTACGCCAGCGTGGCCCGCTCGATCGGCGGCTGATACCCCTGCTCCTCGGCCCGTTCGATCAGCCCCTCCACCGCGGCCACCGCCGCCTGGTGCACCGGTCCGTCACTGCGGGTGATCAAGCGCAGCGCCGCCGTCGACTCGTTGTCGAAATAGGTGCGCAGCGAATCGTCTTCGACCAGCCAGTGAATGGTGTGGTCCAGAATCTCCAGCAGACGGGCGCCGCCGGTGGCCCGCGAGCGCCGATCGGTATGCGCGATCATGCGATCCAGCTGCCGCGCGATGGCCGCGCCGAGCAGCCCGTCCCGCGACCCGAACCAGCGGTAGATGCTGGCCCGCCCCACCCCGAGCTGGGCGGCGATGGCGTTCACATCGAGCCGCTTGCCCTCCAGGAACACCGCGATGGCCGCTTTCAGCACTTCCTCCCGGCTGGCCGTGGCCGGCCGGCCGGGCGCCCTGGTTCCCTCGCCGCGCGTCACGCGGAAAGCATAGGGGTCAGGAACGGCGACAAGGCCCGCGTGGTCGCGGCGCGACCCAGGTCCAGGGCCTGTTGCAGCACGTCCGGATCGCGGGCGATGCGTCCGATATCGGGCGCGCCGCGCGGCGGGCGGATCTGCATGACCGCCGGATCATCGGCGAACTCGCGCTCGTCCTCGGTGTGCCGCGAACCCCGCGCCCGCCACGGTTCGACCGTGCCGGGGGCGTGCTTGGCCAGGAAGCGGGTCACCACGCGGTTCTCCAAGGACGAAGGGGGGCGGGCGATCTCGTCGTCGCGGCGGGTGCGCAACACCAGCACCCGGGTCGCGCCCTGCGCCAAAGCCGTTCGGATGGGCACGGATTCGGAGAGCCCGGCATCCACGTACCGCCGCTCGCCGATGCGTACCGGCCGGCCCGCCAGCAGCGGCAGGCAGGTGGAGGCGCGCAGAGACGCTTGTACCGCACGGGGATTCGTGAGCGTGGGATGCAGATCCACCGCCGCGCCGGTATCGGCGTCGGTGGCGATGGGGTGGAAGGTGACCGGATTGGCCAGGATCGCCGGGAAGTCCATCGGCACGATGCGCTCGTACACGGTGTGCACCAGATAGTCGGTGTCCACCACGCGCCCGCCGCGCAGCGCCCGGGTCGGCGAGATCACCCGATTGATGACCTCGGGATTCCAGGCCCGCCGCGACTCCCGCGCCCGCCCGCACAGCAGCCACGCGCCATTGAGCGCACCCGCCGACGCCCCGTACACGGCGTCGAAACTCGGCAGCAGTCCCAGTTCCTCGATGGCCATCGCCATCCCGTGCGAGAACGCCCCGCGTGACGATCCGCCCTCGATGACCAGCGCCAATCGGTGTTCGTCGCGACGGCGGCCGGGCATGCTGTCGGTGCGCCGCCGCCAGGCCAGCAGCTCGCCCACCCCGACGGCCTTGCTCTGCTCGGGCACCCGTCCTCCCTTCGATGTCTGCGTCCATGATGCCATTTGAGACATTGGAATCTCTGTGTATCATACCCGGCATGCAATTGGCACTCACCGAGGACGAGCTGGCCTTCCGGGACGAGCTGCGCGCCTTCTTCCGCAGCGAGATCCCGGCCGAGATCCGCAATCGCGCCCGGCACGGGCAGGAACTGAGCAAGGACGACATCGTCACCGCGCAGCGCATCCTGAATGCGCACGGGCTGGCGACGCCGAACTGGCCGGTCGAATGGGGCGGTCGTGACTGGACTCCCATTCAGCGCCACATCTGGCACGACGAGCTGCAGCTGGCCTCGGTGCCGGAACCGCTCACCTTCAACACCAATATGATCGGCCCGGTCATCGCGCACTTCGGTTCGCAGGAGCTCAAGGAACGCTTCCTGCCGGCCACCGCGAACCTCGACATCTGGTGGTGCCAGGGCTTTTCCGAGCCCGACGCCGGCTCCGACCTGGCCTCGCTGCGCACCGTCGCGGTGCGCGACGGCGACGAGTACGTGATCAACGGCCAGAAGACCTGGACCACCGCCGCCCAGTCCGCCGACTGGATGTTCTGCCTGGCGCGCACCGATCCGAACGCGCCCAAGAAGCAGGCCGGCATCTCCATGCTGCTGTTCCCGCTGGACACCCCCGGCGTCACCGTGCGGCCGATCAAGCTGATCGACGGCGGCCACGAGGTCAACGAGGTGTTCCTGGAGAACGTCCGGGTGCCCGTGAATCAGCTGGTGGGCGAGGAGAATCAAGGCTGGACCTACGCCAAGTTCCTGCTCGGCAACGAACGCACCGGCATCGCCGCGGTCGGCCAGACCAAGGTGCGGCTGTGGCTGGCCAAGGAGTACGCGAGGCAGACCCGGCTGGGCGCGGGCACCATGCTCGACGATCCCATGTTCGCCGCCCGCCTGGCCGAACTCGAAAACGAGCTGCTGGCACTGGAACTCGTGCAGTTGCGGGTCGCCGCCGGTTCCGCCGACGGCAAGCCCAACCCGGTGTCCTCGATCCTGAAACTGCGCGGCACCGAACTCCAGCAGGCCGTCACCGAACTGCTGGTCGATATCGCCGGACCGGATTCGCTGGTGCGCGAGGACGAATCACGGCCGGACTGGGCGCACCGCAGCACCGCCACCTACCTGAACTACCGCAAGACATCGATCTACGGAGGATCCAACGAGGTGCAGCGCGGCATCATCGCTTCGACGATCCTCGGATTGTGAGGCGACACCATGGATTTCGAACTCTCCACCGAACAGGAAATGCTGCGTGACACCGTGCGCGATGTGCTCGGCCGCAGCTACACCCCCGAACGCCGCAACGAGGTGATCGCCACCGAACTCGGCTGGGATCCGAAGGTGTGGGCCACCTTCGCCGAAATCGGCCTGCTCGGGCTGACTTTCGCCGAGGAGGACGGCGGCATGGGCGCCGGGCCCATCGAGGCCATGCTGGTGCTCGAGGAGCTCGGCCGCGGGCTGGCCCCCGAACCGCTGCTGGACTGCGCCCTGCTGCCCGGCGGGCTGATCGGGCAGGCGGGCACCGACGCGCAGCGCAAGGACCTGCTGCCCAGGATCGCCGAGGGCGAACTGCGAGTCGCGTTCGCGCACAACGAACCCGGCTTGCGCTGGCCCGCCGCCGAGATCGGCGCCCAGGCCATCGCGCGGGCCGAGGGCTGGCAGCTGGCCGGGCGCAAGAACCCGGTCTCGCACGGTGATTGCGCGGAACTGCTGATCGTCAGCGCGGCACTGCCGGAGGGCGGCGTCGGGCTGTTCCTGGTCGATCCCGAAGGCAGCGGCGTCCGCCGCACTCCCTTCGTCACCCATGACGGTCAGCGCGGCGCGGATATCGAATTCGACGGCGCGGCAGCGGAATTGCTCGGCACCGCCGAGGACCGCTCGGCCCTCATCGCCGCCACCGCCATCCACGCCCAGGCGGCGCTGGGCGCGGAAGCCGTCGGCGCCATGTCCGAGGCGCTGCGGCTCACCACCGAATACCTGAAGACCCGCAAGCAGTTCGGCGTCCCGCTGCGCACCTTCCAGACGCTGACCCAGCGCGCCGCCGATATGTACGTCTCGCTCGAACTGGCCCGCAGCATGAGCCTGTACGCGTCGATGTCGCTGGCCGACGGCATGATCGATCCGCTGGTCGCCTCGCGCGCCAAGCTGCGAATCGGGCGCTCCGGCAGGCATATCGGCCAGGAGGCCATCCAGCTGCACGGCGGCATCGGCATGACCGCCGAATACCCCGTCGGGCATTACACCGCGCGGCTGACCGCCATCGAGCACACGCTCGGTGACTCCAGCGATCACCTGCGCTACCTCGCCGGTCAGGTCGCCGACCACCAGATGGTCGAAATCTGATGCGCATTCGCGGCGCGGTGCTGGAGGAGATCGGACGCGGGCGGCCCTACGCCGGCACCGTGCCGATCACGGTCTGCGACCTCGAACTCGGCGATCCCGGACCCACCGAGGTCCTGGTCGCCATCGAGGCCGCCGGCGTCTGCCACTCCGACCTCAGCGTGGTGGACGGCAATCGCCCCCGGCCACTGCCCATGCTGCTCGGTCACGAGGCGGCGGGCACCGTGCTGAAGGTAGGGGAGCGGGTGGCGGATCTCGTTGCGGGACAACGGGTCGTCATGTCCTTCCTGCCGCGCTGCGAAAACTGCGACGCCTGCGATCGGGGCGGGCAACTGCCCTGTTCCGCGGGCACCCGCAGCAATACCGCGGGCGAACTGCTGCACCACGCCGGGCATCTCTCCCGCGGCGGCGACCGCGTCCGCCATCACCTCGGCGTCTCCGGTTTCGCCACCCACGCGGTGGTGGACCGGGCCTCGGTGGTGGCCGTCGGCGACGACGTCCCGGCGGAGGTGGCCGCCCTCTTCGGCTGCGCGGTCCTCACCGGCGGCGGCGCGGTGCTCAATGTGGCCGACCCGAGCGCCACGGACAGCCTGATGGTGGTGGGCCTCGGCGGCGTCGGCATGGCCGCGCTGCTCACCGCCAAAGCCGTCGGCGTGCAACGGGTCATCGCCGTCGACCGGATGCCGGAGAAGCTGGCCATGGCCAAGGAACTCGGAGCCGCCGAGACCTACACGCCCGAACAGGTCCGCGCCGAAGGCATTCGCGCACGCTACGTGGTGGAATGCGCGGGCCACCCCGCCGCCTTCGAAACCGCCTACGCGGCAACGGCTCCCGGCGGCATGACGATCACCGTCGGCCTACCCGCCCCGAACGCCACCGTGACCCTGCCACCACTGACCCTGACCGCCGAAGCCCGCACCATCGTCGGCAGCTACCTGGGCTCGGCGGTCCCGGCCCGCGACATCCCGCGCTACGAGCAGCTGTGGCGGGACGGACGACTGCCGGTCGAGCGCCTGATCTCCGCGCGCATCGAACTGGAACAGATCAACGAGGCAATGGACCTGCTCGCCGACGGCAAAGCCGTCCGTCAGATCATCGTCCTCGGCCAGGACACCCCCTGACGTGCCCACTTCATGATCAACGGCACATGAATGATGTGACACGCCGACAACCCCCGCACTCATGTGCCACTCGTCTTCGGTCGAGAACGCGACAACGGCCGGAACGACGCCGGGAAGCGAGATAGCGGCTCCCGGCCGGGGGACCACAGCCGGGGACGGCAGGCGAAGCGACCCCGCTATCTCGTTTCTCGCCGCGGCGAGACCTGCTGGCCCCCAAGGAAAATCGATGGCCGATCGAGTGTGACCATTCCTACACTCGGTCGATGAACACCGCACGAATCCTCGATCACCTCCGCACCCACGACACGGCGCTGACGCTGTCCAGGGCCGGCGTCGTGAAGTGGGACGACGCGGAATTCCACGGAGCGGCCTACAGCGCCGACCCGGAGAGTTACGCACTGCTGGCGCTGGTGCCGGGAGTGCGGGAGACGCAACGGGCCCGCGTGCTGTTGCAGGTGCTGAAGAGCTCCCGCGCGGGACTGGACGAGGCGACGCGGAAGAACGTCGACAAGGCTACGCGGGCGCTGCTTTTCGGCGTTCGCCCGGACCTGGTGATCACCGTGCTGCTGGCGCTGCGGCGGATGCGGGCCAACCACAAGCACGTCACCCGGGCCGTCCTGGCGTTCGTGCTCGACCATCCCGACGCCGAGCTGTTGATTCCGGCGCGGCGTCCTGCGCTTATCGACTGCTTCGAGCACGCGCTCGGCAAGGCGACGGCGCGCGGATGTGCCCGCATGATCGCCGAGGGTGATGTGGGTTCGGCCGGGTTGCGACGAAAGCTGCTGCGGTTCACGGCTGATCCGGCCGTGGCCATCGCACGGGTGGCGCAGCTGTACGCGCCCGGCGTGCACGGTGTGCCCACGGTGACCGAGCCGGCCGTCCCGCTGGAGCCGGCGCCGGTGCGCGACTCGATCGTCACCGTGAGCAATCGCGGACAGATCGCCGCCACCCTGGTGCACGTCTACCGGGGCGGATCGGGGACGGAATTGGGCACCGCGCTGGCCGGTTACGTCGCCGCGGCCACCCGCGACCTGCCGCGCAATCGCGATCACGTGGCCCTGGTGCTGGACACCTCGGAGTCCATGCGGGGCTACGGCGAGCGCGAGTGGGCGCTGCTGTCGCAGGCCGAAGCGCTGCGGCTGGTGCTCGCCGAACTGTGCGAGCGGCTCACCGTCATCGAGGTCGGCCACGGCCAGACCGCGCCCACCGATCTCGCGACCGGTCTGCTCGACGCCATGGAGCTGACCTCGCGGACCGGAACCGATTCCACCGCAAAGGTTTCCGGGCACGACGCGGGCGACGCGCCGGACGTCGTGGTGATCGTCACCGACGGCTACGAGAACCGGATGCCGGGCGATCTGGCGCGGGTGGCGTCGGCGCTGCGGCGGCTCGAGTTCACGACGCCGATCCTGCTGGCGCAGGCCATGTTCACCGGCGGCGACGATCTCACCCTGCGAAATCCCGCACCGGAGCTGCCGCGGCAGGGGTTCTGGCACCAGGACGATTTCGGCGGGCTGCTGCCGTGGGTTTTCGCGCACGGGCCGTCGGGAGCGGAATGGATCCGGACCGCGGCGCTGCGCTTCCTCGACGCTCGCTTGGAAGGAGCGAACGCATGACCAGACTCGATACCCTCGTGCGCGCCCCGGTCGACCTGACCGGGTACCGGCTGGGTGAGCCGCAGCGCGCGGGCGTGCTCACCATGGTCCCGATCCACGGACCGGAACGGCCCGGCATCGTGCCGCCGCGTTCCGGGCTGAAGCTGAAGCAGGTGGTGGGTTACGGCAGCGTCGAGCTGCGCAATCCCGCCCCCGCCGGGGTGGCCATCGTGCCGCTGCACATCGGCTACATCCAGGAGGGCGCGCAGAATCACGCGCTGTGCTCGGCCGCCCTGCTCGGCGCGGGCGAGACCCGGCGCTTCGACGACGCCTGCTGCGTGCAGGCGGCGCAGGGCGGTTACCTGGAGGGGCGCGATCAGTGGTTCTTCGTGCTGCCGCTGGAGCTGCGGGCGCAGGCCCTGGCGCTGCGCGGGCAGCCCGGGTATTCCAAGCTGTGGCAGGACATCACGGTGCTGAACGCCCGGTACCGGCTGCCCGCCCGCGGGCATCTGGAGCAGATCCTGACCCGGGAGCGCGCGGTGCTGGACCCAATTCCGCAATCGCCTGGAATTGCTGCCCGGTCAGCTGGGTGCGCTGTTCTTCCTCGGCGAGCGCTTCGCGGGGCTGGAGATCGCGCCGGATCCGCGGTACTTCGCGGAGATGTGGATGCCGCTGGTGTGCTTCGCCTACGGCGTCTCCGCCTGGCACGAGCACCGGCCGCTGCCCGCGACGCAGGCCCTCGAAGCCGGCGATATCGCCGGGCTGCGTGCGGAACTGGCGAACTCGCGAGCGCGGCAGCGCGACGAGGTGCTGTCCTGGATGCCGCCCGCGAGCGGATTGAACAGCAAGGACGAGGAGAGCTACCTCGATCTGCAGCTGTCCACCGTGTACGGCGAGGGCATCACCGGTCAGCTGGTGCGCGAGCACGAGCGCCTGGTCTACGCCTCGATCTTCCCGGTCGACTGGGCGCCCGGGCGGTGGTGAATTAAATAGCTTGCGCCGCAACGCAAACGAAGATTGAATAGCAGTACGGGAACTGAGCCGGGCACGACGGGATCCAACTTCATTCCACATGAAGCAAATGAATTCGCCTGCTAAGCGAAAGATCAATGCCCCGCCATCGCGCCGGCCGCCTGTCCCGTACCTTACTCCGAAAGCCCCGGTGGAGACCTGACTCCACCGGGGCTTCGTAATGTCTCATGCCGTCAGCAATCCGGCTCGCTGACGCGAATCGTCCTCGGTCCGAGTGATTTCCGGAGCCGGTCGCGGCCGCGTCCGCACCGCCGCGCTGAAGAGCTGATACTCCGCCGACGGCACGCACACCTCCCGATACGGATGGCGCTGCCCGACCCGCCGCTGCGGACCCGGAATGACCACCCCGGTGCGCGGCGCCTGCCCCTTGGCCTCCTGCGACCGGACCCAGCTCTGCATGGCGCGCGAGTCGATACTCGGCAGGTACTCGACGGCGTCCTCCCACTCCAGACCCTCCACCTGCATCGGGTCGGAGACCGCGGTGACGACCACGGCGTATGCCGTCCCGACGGTGTTGTCCGCCATACGGACCTACCCCCTGTCCATGCTCGAGGCCGCCTCCCCGGCCCGGAGATCTCCGGCGTTGCACGGGGAATGTTCAGGATACTTCGAAAGATCTTGCCTTACTGGGCGTTTCACTGTTGTACCAGGTCGGTTGCGACTAATTGTGACACCCGCAACAGTGTTGCGGGTCACCTTGGGGCAAGTCGGAATACCCGCGCGGCCTACGATGTTCAGGAGGTTGACATATCCACCAAAGGCGGATGGCTCTCGAGGAGGACCCCGTGCAGTTCGGAATTTTCAGCGTCGGCGACGTCACCATGGACCCGACCACCGGCCGGACCCCGAGCGAGGCCGAGCGCATTCAGGCCATGGTGACCATCGCCCAGAAGGCCGAGGAAGTCGGCCTGGACGTCTTCGCGACCGGTGAACACCACAATCCGCCGTTCGTGCCGTCCTCGCCGACCACCATGCTCGGCTACGTAGCGGCCAAGACCGACCGCATCATCCTGTCCACCGCCACCACGCTGATCACCACCAACGACCCGGTGAAGATCGCCGAGGACTTCGCCATGCTCCAGCATCTGGCGGGCGGGCGCGTGGATCTGATGATGGGACGCGGCAACACCGGACCGGTATATCCGTGGTTCGGCAAGGACATTCGCGACGGCATTCCGCTGGCCATCGAGAACTACCATCTGCTGCACCGGCTGTGGCGCGAGGACGTGGTGGACTGGGAGGGCAAGTACCGGACCCCGTTGCAGGGCTTCACCTCCACCCCGCGCCCGCTCGACGGCGTCGCGCCGTTCGTGTGGCACGGTTCGATCCGCAGCCCCGAGATCGCCGAACAGGCCGCCTACTACGGTGACGGCTTCTTCGCCAACAACATCTTCTGGCCCAAGCATCACTTCCAGCGGCTGATCCGGCTGTACCGGCAGCGCTACGAGCACTACGGGCACGGCAGCGCCGACCAGGCCATCGTGGGACTGGGCGGGCAGGTGTTCATGCGCAAGAACTCGCAGGACGCCATCAAGGAATTCCGGCCCTACTTCGACAACGCGCCCGTCTACGGGCACGGGCCGTCGCTCGAGGACTTCATGGAGCAGACGCCGCTGACCGTGGGCAGCCCGCAGGAGGTCATCGACAAGACGCTGAGCTTCCGCGAGTACTTCGGCGACTACCAGCGCCAGCTGTTCCTGATGGATCACGCCGGCCTGCCGTTGAAGACCGTGCTCGAACAGCTGGATCTGCTGGGCGAGGAAGTGGTTCCGGTGCTGCGCAAGGAATTCGACGCGCTGCGCCCGGCGCACGTGCCGGACGGGCCCACGCACGCGAGCCTGGTGGCCGCGCGTGCCGCCGCCGACGAGAACGGCGAGAAGAAGGACGAGGTAACCGCATGACCCGCATCGCCGTGGTGTCGGCCGGGCTCTCCCAGCCCTCCTCGACCCGTTTGCTGGCCGATCGCCTGATCGCCGCCACCCGGGCCGCACTACCCGACACCGAGCTGGAATTCGACGTGATCGAACTCCGCGATCACGCCCACGGCCTGGCCGACAACCTGGTCACCGGCTTCGCCTCCGGTGACCTGCGCGCGGCCATCGACAAGGTGGTGGGCGCGGACGGGATCATCGCCGTCACGCCCATCTTCAACGCCTCGTTCAGTGGCCTGTTCAAGACCTTCTTCGATGTGCTGGAACCGGATTCGCTGATCGGCAAACCGGTGCTGGCCGCCGCCACCGGCGGCACCGCCCGGCACTCGCTGGCCCTGGAGCACGCGGTCCGGCCGTTGTTCGCCTATCTGCGCGCCGTCGTGGTGCCGACCACGGTGTACGCGGCCTCGGAGGATTGGGGCACGGGCGGCGGCGTGGACAGCGGGCTGAGCGGCCGGATCCTGCGCGCGGCCGGGGAATTCGCCGATCAGGTGGCCATGCGGCCGAGCGCGGCCAAGCTCGATCCCTATGAGCAGCCGGTGCCGTTCGAACAGCTCCTCGCCGGTGACCGCGGCGGCGCGAACCGCCGCACAGACGTCATAGCCACGTAATAGCTGAGTAGCATGACAAGGGCCGCAAGTCCCTCGAAAGAAGGCGGGTAGAGAGATGACCGAGCACACCGCGGACCTACTGCCCGCCATCCCGCTCGACGCCTGGCGGCCCACCAAGGAGACGCTGCACCGCTACGCCCAGATCATCGGCAAGGTGGCGCTGGCCAAGGGCATCCGGCGCAATCACTGGTGGCATATGACCTACCGGCTCACCGCCCGCGGCTGGACCACCGTCCCGCTCGGCAGCGCCACCGACGGACCCGTGTTCACCTGCGAATTCGACTTCTTCGACCACGTGCTGCGGATCTCGGCCACCACCGGCGTCCAGGCCGAGGTCCCGCTCGCGGGGCAGTCCGTCGCCAGTTTCTACATCGAGACCATGAACGCGTTCGAGGAACTGGGCGTGAACGTGACCATCGCCCATCCCACGCCGTTCGACCTGCCCGATCACGGCCGGCCCTTCGACGAGGACGAGGAACACCACCACTACGACCCGGCCGCCGCGCTGCGCGCCTTCCACGTGCACAGCCAGGTCGGGCGGATTCTCGAACGGTTCAGCTCCACCTACTCGGGCAAGATCAGCCCGGTTCAATTGTTCTGGCACACCTTCGATCTCGCGGTGCAGCGCTTCTCCGACCGCAAGATCGACATGACCGACGCGGTGGATCCGGTCACCCGGGAGGCGTACTCGCGCGAGGTGATCAGCGCCGGATTCTGGTTCGGCGACGACAAGGTCCCCGAACCCACCTTCTACTCCTACACCGCACCCGAACCCGCCGGACTGGCCTCGCTGCCGCTGTCCCCGGCCGCCGCGCACTGGGCCGAATCCGGGTCCGGGCACAACGCCTACCTGGCCTACGACGCCGCGCGCACCGCCGCCGACCCCATCGAGACCGTGATCGGGTTCTTCCAATCCGCCTACTCCGACGGGGCCCAGCTGGCCGGGTGGAAGGCCGACGATCTGGCCTGTCACGGCGGCATCACCGATCCGGTACTGGAGACGTCACGATTGGGGTGGCCGGAATAACCGTATGCCCCGAATCGTCTCTCCGGCATAGTGTGTCGAGAGGACCTGAGGGAGGTCACCATGGGGAAACGACCGGTGAGCGGGCCGAATGCGGTGAAACGGGGGACACGTGGCTGACGAGCGCATGGCGGTGCGGGGGGCGGGCCTGACCGCCTACCGGGACACCGCGTTCACCGCCGGACCGAGCACCCGGGTGCCGCTCATGGGCGTATTGGTGCTGGGCAGCCTGGTGCTGGTGTGGGCCGCCGAACGCGCGCCGCGGGAAGGGACCGATCACGGGTGGTTCGTGGCGGTGTCCATCGCCGGGTTGTTCGTGGCGCGGGGACTGCATCTGCGGCGGCCGGTCACGCTCCCGCATCTCACCGGGGCGACCATGCTGCTGGTGGTGGCCAACTTCAGTTACCGGGCCGAACATCCCGGGGTCGGGTTCGGGTTCCTCGCGGTGAGCGGGCTGGTGCTGATGCTGCCGCAGAGCAGCAAGCCGCAGCCCGAGCAATTGCCGCGGGTGGCGGAACTGGTGCGGCGCACCGATATCGATCCGCTCGCGCCGTTCGCATTGCATTCGGCCAAGAGCTATTACTTCAATGCCGACGCCTCGGCGGCCATCGCGTATCGGGCGCGGTTCGGGATCGCGGTGGTGGCCGGGGATCCCATCGGGGATCGGCGGGCGTTCAACGAATTGATTTCGGAATTCTCGGTTTTCGCCAGTGATCACGGCTGGCGGATCGCGGTGCTGGGGGCGAGCCCGGAAATGGTGCAGACCTGGCAGCGGCGGGCGTTCGAGCATCGCGGGCTGCATCCGGTCGCGGTGGGGCGGGACGTGGTGCTCGAGGTCGACAGCTTCGACATGGTGGGACGGCGGTTCCGCAATCTGCGCCAAGCCGTCAGCCGCACCCAGAATTTCGGGGTCACCACCGAGATCGTGCCGGAAGCCGCGCTGACCGAACCGGAGCGCGAGACGCTGCTGGCCATCGTCGACGAATGGGGGAGCGGGCGGCAGACGCGCGGGTTCTCCATGATCCTCGATCACCTGCTGGACGGGCGGAATCCCGGGATGCTGGTGGTGCTGGCGCGGGACGCCGACGGGCAGGTGGCGGGGTTCCAGCGGTACGGAATCTCCGGCAGCGGAAGGGAACTGAGCCTCGACGTGCCGTGGCGGCGCAAGGACGCCCCCAACGGCCTGGACGAGCGAATGATCGTGGACCTGGTCGAGTACGCGCGGGCACACGGGGTCACCCGAATCTCGCTGGCGTTCGCGGCGTTTCCGGAGCTGTTCGCCGACAAGCACCGGTCGCGGCTCGGGCAACTGGTGTATGTGGCGGTGCGACTGGGTGATCCGCTCATCCGGCTGGAATCGCTGTACCGATTCCTGCGCAAGTTCAATGCCTTCAGCGACCAGCGGTTCGTGCTGATCCGCTGGCGCGAAGTGCTCATCGCGGCGGCGGCCCTGCTCACCCTGGAATTCGTGCCGCACCGCCGCCAGTACTAGCGCGGGAAATCCGGTTCAGCTCATCCGGGCCATGATCCCGCGCGGCAGTAGCGGCATCACCGCGCCCAGGACGCGCCACGGCCATTGCGGTACGTCGGCCCGCACGGCTTCCTTCTCGATGGCCGCCACCATGGCGTGCACGCCCTTGTCGAGCGGGGTCATGAGTTTCACGTCCCCGGCGCGATCGGACATCTCGGTGGCGATGTATCCGGGCTGCACGGTGGTGACGCGGATCGGCGAGCGCCGCAGTTCGATCGCGAGACCCTCACCGAGCGCGGTCAATCCGGCCTTGCTGGCCGCGTACGCCGCCTTCTTCCCGGGCAGTCCGCGCACGGCGCTCATGGACGAGACGAGCACCAGATGCCCGGCGTTCTGCTCCCGGAAGATGCTCAGCGCCGCCTCGGCCTGCGCCAGCGCGCTCACGAAATTGGTGGTGGCGGTGGCGATATTGGCGTCCGCGCGGCCGGTGCCGAGCTTCGCGCCCTTGCCCAGACCGGCATTCACGATGACCCGGTCCAAACCGCCCAGCTCGCCGGACAATTCGGCGAACACCTTGGGAACGGCGGCGTGATCGTCCACATCCAGCCCGCGCACCGCGACCGTGATGCCCGGGTGGGCGGCGAGCAGTTCGGCGCGCAGCTCCTCGAGGTTGCCCACCCGCCGCGCGCACAGCGCGAGATCGCGCCCCCGGCGCGCGAATTCACGCGCCATGCCCGCACCGAGCCCGGAACTCGCTCCGGTAATAAGAATTCTGCGCCTTGTCATGCCCGCCACCCTAATGCGAAATCAGCCGCCGAAGGAACCCGTGGAGGTATCCGGAACCAGCCGCCACGCGCCGCAATTCTGGGTTTCGAATGCCACATCGCTGGATTTGATGACCGCGCGCACCGGTTTGGTGCGGGTGAAATCGCTGGCGATGATGTAGTAGTTCGGATCGTTGTAATCGGTATCGGTCTGCACCTTCCACAGGCGCCGCCAGAAACATCCCACGGCCGGATCGGGAGTCCCGTCGGCGACATAGGTACCCGGTCTGATATCGGTGTTCACCAGGTACAAACCGTCCACCGTGATCTCGGTGGCCGGTTCGGCGGCGGCGGTGGCGCCGAGTGTCAATGTCAGCGCGGAGGCGCAGGCCCCCGCGATCGCGAACGCGCGTGACCGCACGATCTTCCTCCCTTATTTATGTTCCCTGCCTGCCGTGGTGGCGTTAACGCTTACCACGGTTCCGGAGATCCCCGAATCTCCCGAGAGCGGGTCTATCAGAAAACACCGAGCGGTTTGGCCGGAATGTTGGAAATAGGCAGAAACCACCGATGCTGTTCGCCGGCCCGCCGACGATATTCAGGGCATGAGAAGACTTCGACCCCTCGCGGACGGCACCCCCACCGGCCCGCCCGGCTGCACCAGCCACTGCGCCCGGCTCTGTACCGACACCGGTATCGCCGCCGTGCTCGCCGCCGACAAGGCCCTGCTGCACTGGCGGGCCGTGCGCCGGCTGGGCGATTCCGGACTCGCCGAACACGCCGTCCAGGAAACCCTCATCCGGGCCTGGCGGGCCTGCGCCACCTACGACCCCGCCCGGGGCAGCGTCCGCACCTGGCTGCTGACCATCGAACGCAACGTGCTCACCGATATCGCCCGGGTGCGCGCCGCCCGCCCCGGCGACACCAACTGGGACGAACTCGGCGAACAGACCGAGGGCCGCAGCAGCGGGCCCGATTTCACCGATGCGCTCAGCGACTGCCTGCTGGTGTCCGAACTGCTCGAACAGCTACCCGCGCCGCAGCGCGACGCGGTCGTCCAGGTCATCCTGCGCGACCGGGCCTACACCGAGGTGGCCGCCGACCTCGGGGTACCGGTCGGCACCGTCAAAACCCGCGTGCACTATGCGCTGCGCTCACTGCGCCGGTTGCCCATCAGCGCCTGATCCGCCGAATCGGCTCCGGCTGATCTTCACGGCTCCCACCATTGCTTTTGCCCCGATATGCCCCACTCAGGAGCCGCCATGAAACGCGCCGGACCCCTCCTCACCCTGGCCGCCGCGGCCGCCCTCGGCGGCGGCCTGCTGATCGCCAACACCGCCACCCACGGCGGCAGCGAAACGGCCACCGCCCGCACCGCGGTCACCACCACGACCACGCCGGTCACCACCCAGCCCGGATTTCCCGACCAGGCGGATTACGTCACCGTCATCAGGACCGCCGCGCGGCCGATCACGCTGTCGGTCACCATCACCGGGGCCAAGGCCGTCGGGTACGCCTGCGACGGCGCGGCGGTGGAGAGCTGGCTCAAGGGCGCGGCCGACGTCGGGCACGCCGTGCTGAGCGGCGGCAATTCGCGCGTCGAGGCGCAGCTCGCCGGCGAATCCCTCAGCGGCTCACTGGTGCTGGGCGGGCAGAAGTACGAATTCACCGCGCCGCCCGCGCAAGCCCCGGCGGGGCTGTACATCGCGAATACCAGCGCGGGGCGGGACAGCTGGATCGTGGCGCCCGACGGATCGGTGACCGGGGTGCGCCGCAAACCGGACGGAAGCACCGCCGCCGCACCGGAATTGGCCCCCAACGCACGGAAGGTGCACGGCGATGACAACGATTTCTGAACCGCGGCGCGCGACCGCGTGGAGCCTGGCGGCGATTGTCTGCGCGGGTGCGGCCACGGCCATCGCACTGGGGATCTACGGCCGCGTGCACACCCCGGCCGGCGTGGCCATCAGCGTGGCCGGATTCTCCAGCCCGGGCGCGGTGAAATCCTGGCTGGCCACCATCGTGGTGCTGCTGGCCGCGAGCCAGGACGTGAGCGCGCTCGCCATGTACGGGCTGCTGCCGAAGATCCGCCCCGGGCAATGGGCCGGGCGCTGGCACGTCTGGTCCGGGCGCGCCGCCGTGCTGATCAGCATTCCGGTGGCCGTGCACTGCCTCTACGCCTTCGGCTTCGCCGACTACGACAACCGGGTGCTGGTGCATTCGCTGCTCGGCTGTCTCGTCTACGGCATCTTCGTCACCAAGATGCTGCTGCTCACCCGGAAAGGACTGCCCGGCTGGGTGATTCCGGTCGCGGGCGGGCTGCTCTTCACCGGATTCGTCGGGCTCTGGTTCAGCTCGGCGGTGTGGTTCTTCCGGGTCAAGGGCTTCGGTGCCTGAGCAATCCGCCGGAACGCTGAACCGGGCGCCCGGCGAACACGTCGAACAAAGCAAGGGCGGGCCGTGGCGGTCCGTCGCGATAGAGGAGTGAATCCATGACCGAGCAACAGCCCACCGGACTCCGGCTCGACCGCCGGACCGCCCTGGCCGCCACGGGTGTCGCGGCCACCGCCCTCACCGTCGCCGCGTGCAGCAGCTACGGGGCCGAGGAGAAGGCTTCCGCCGCACCGCAGGGCGGGGTGAAGGAGCAGAAGCAGGGGGCCGAACTGGCCAAGACCGCCGATGTGCCGGTCGGGGGCGGGCTGATCAGCGGGGACACCGTGATCACCCAGGAGAGCGCGGGGGAGTACAAGGCGTTCTCCAGCACCTGCACCCATCTCGGCTGCAAGGTCAGCGAGGTGAGCGCCGGGCTGATCAAGTGCCCGTGCCACAACAGCACCTTCCGGCTCGATGGGTCGGTCGCGGGCGGGCCCGCGCCGCGGGCGCTGGACGGTAGGGCCATCACCGTGGACGGGGATCGGATTCTCTCGGCCTGAGCCCCGCTCCGCTTTCGGTTGCCGACCGGCGCGTCATCCGTCGAATGACGGGTTGCTCGCCGGTTGTCGGGCACCCTTGAACCAGTGCGATTTCCCGCTGACCACTGATAACAGTTCGATCACGTCGCTTGCCAGAATGTAACTGGTGTTGCCAGAGTGGTCACTTGGGGTTGGTGTTACTAGTGGGAAGGGAGGGGCGCTTCTTCCCGGAGGCGCCGTCCGCATATGAAGCCGAGCATGGTCAAGGCCGGTATCTGCACCGCCGTCACGGCCGCGGCATTCTCGACGGTGGCCGGACTGATTCCGGGCGCCGCACTGGCATCACCCGTACTGCCCGAACTGCCCCAGCGCCTGCTGGGCAAGACCGTTTTCCTGGACCCCGGACATCAAGGGCCCAATCACAATCAGGATGTCGCCAAGCAGGTCAGCGATGGCCGCGGCGGCACCAAACCGTGCCAGACCACCGGCATGTCCACGCTCAACGGGGTGCCCGAGCACACCGTGAACTGGAATGTGGCGCAACTGGTCCGGACCTCGCTCGAGGGGCTCGGGGCACGCGTCGTGTTCAGCCGGCCGGACGACACCGGCTGGGGCGGGTGCATCGACGAACGGGCGGCCGCCGCCAATCAGTCCGGCGCGGACATCGCCATCAGCATTCACGCCGACAGTGCGCCCGGGGCGGCGCGCGGATTCCACCTCATCGTGCCGCAGCTGCCGATCCCGGACGCCAAGGCGAACGAGGTGCAG
This sequence comes from Nocardia yamanashiensis, assembly GCF_021183565.1. NCBI lineage: Bacteria > Bacillati > Actinomycetota > Actinomycetes > Mycobacteriales > Nocardiaceae > Nocardia > Nocardia yamanashiensis. The sequence goes on along the minus strand of NZ_CP089226.1, from coordinate 3,912,168 downwards.
TCGGTGGCCGGGCTGAACGCCAGCCGGGCCATGCGCGACGCGTACCTGCAGGCCGGTTTCCCGGCCGCCACCTACAACGGCGCGGCCGATGGGCTGCAGACCCGCAACGATGTCGCGGGACCGGCGCTGACGCATGTGCCGGACGTCTTCCTCGAAATGGGCAATGGGGCCAATGCCGAGGACGCCAAGATTCTCGAATCGCCCGAGGGGCAGTTGCAGCACGCGGTCACCATCACCACCGGGGTGGTGTCCTACCTGCTGGGCGTGCCGATCCCGGGTGATTCCGAACAGGCCGCCGCCGGTGCGCCCGCCGCGCCGGTGCAGCCCGCGCAGTACCAGGCCGCACCGCAGGCGCTGCCGACGCAGCCGGATGCGAATGCGGTTGAGCAGCAGGCTGTTCCGGGTGCGGTAGCGCCGGTGGAACCGCAGGTCGCCGCGCAGCCCGGTGCGCAGGCTCCGGGTGTAGCGGCGCAGGCGGCGCCGGAATCGCCACTGCCGCAAACGCAACCGAAGTCCGGCAATGAGCCGCAGGTGGCTCCGCAACCGGCCACCCAGCCGGCCGATGCGAAGCAGGCGGTGCCGGAACAGACTGCACCGGAACAGGCTGCGGCGCCGCAGGTTCCGCAACCGTCCGCCGGTCAGCCCGCGGCGCAACCCGCGCCGGGTGCGCAACCCGCCGTCCCGGAAGTCCCGCAACCGGCCGCCTCGGAACAGATCCATCCCGTGACCGTTCCCGGAGCCGTGAAACCCGTTGCGGCCCCGCACAACCAAAGCCCGGGCGCCGGCGCTCAGCCGGGCGCGCAATCCCCGGGTACCGGCACCCCGGGCGCCAACTCGGGCGCACCGTCCCAGGGCGCGGGCACGCAATCGCCTGGCGGACGCAACAATCAAGGCACCCAGTCACCCGGTGGCAACAGCAAGACCGGCACCGGTGACCTGGACCTGGACTCCATGACCGGCCTGGTCCAAACGGCCCTCCAGTTCATGGGCCCGCTCGCCAAGCTGCTCATGGGCCAGAACGGCGTCGCCGCCGACCTGGTCAACCTGGCCTACAGCGTCGTCTCCGTGCTGTCGTCCTCGGTCCTGACCTCGCCCACCAAGTAGCCGCATCGCCGCGAAACTCCGGGATCCCCTGCGGGACCCGGAGTTTCGCGCATCCGGGCTCGCTTTCTCGCGTTTTCGCCGCCCCGCGCGCTGAGAGTTACGAGAGCCGTCTTCCGTACCGTGCGGCATCACCTGTCCCGGATCCGGCGAAGAACGGAAGTCGGGCAAACATGCCGCGATCGAGCCGGTGTCCGGGCTCCGCACCGCGCCCGCGCTGGACAGCGAGGTTCTCCTGGCGGACAGGCGCACGTGCGGACAACCTCGTGTCCGGTGGTTGGCAAGCATCCGGCGCAGGAGTTCCATGAATCCCGGGTCGGGTCAGGAAGTCTGACGTCAACGACTCGTCGATCGAGGTGGATGTGATGGCTTTCGGCGTGGGCTTGAGTATCGGCACGGTCAATACGGTGTGCGCGACAGCCGCCGATCGATCCGGAAAGTATCCGCCGGGCCGCGGGGTCCCGTTCGCGGCTCGCCGGGGCAGCTCACCGCCCACCACGTGGCGCACCACCCTCACCTTCGACAGTTCCGGCACCGCCCGCGTCGGCCGCATACCCCGGCACGGGCGTGTCATCACCGAGTTCGCCGATCTCACCCAACGGGGTGCACCGGTCGCGCGGGTCGGTCACCGGGCGCTGTCGGCCGCGGATCTCGTTGCGACCGTTGCCGTCAGCGTGCTCGAGGAGGTGCTGGGGAAGGCTCCGGCGGGACAGCAGGGGCGCGCCGACACCGGCATCGCCCTCACCCATCCGGCCGGGTACTCCGAGAAACTGGTGGCCGACCTGCGCTCCGCATTGGACGCCAGCGGGCTGAGCCAGGCCACCTTGATGGCCGAACCCATCGCGGCGACGACCTGGTTGCAGGCCGAACGCGGACCGCTCACCCCCGGCCTGGCCCTGATCTACGACCTCGGCGGCTCCGGCCTGGACGTCACCCTGGTGCGCGTCGGCGCGGGCGCGCCGAGCAATCCCATCGTCGGATTGCCGCTGCACTCGGCCGAATACGGCGGCCGCGCCTTCGGCGGCCTGGTCGCCGCCCGCGGCCGGCGCTCACCCAGCGCCCCCGTGGTCGCGCGCACCGTCTCCGACGCCGACGCGTCCGAACTGCGCGCCGAACACATCGGCCGCTCCCTGGCCCTGGTCTGGAAATGCCTCCGCATCGCCGACGTCACCATGGCCGACGTAGACCGCGTCCTCGTCGTAGGCGGCGCCGCCCGCCCACCCGAAGTAGCCCAGGTCCTCGCCAAACAACTGGCCCGCCCGATAGTCATCGCCGCCGACCCCGAACGCACCATCGCCGACGGCGCCGCCATAGCCGCCCGCCAAGCCCTGGTAGACCAAGAATCAGCCTCCCACCGCCACCACTCCCTGACCGGCTTCCTCCGCCGAGTAACCCGAGTAGCGGCCATCTAAGAGCAAGGCGGCCCGCCCCTCGGAGAGGAAAGGGACCCGGGGACCGATCCCCCGCACCCCTTTCGAGGCCCCGCGCGCCGCCCCCGCCCCGAGGGCTGAGCCTCCCCCTCGAGCCTCAGCCCCCGCCGGCGCCCCGAACGCGATCCGCCAATGCCTCCCCGCATAACTACCGGGCTCGAGCGCGCCCGCCCCGACCGCGTACGTGGCCCGCGGATCCGCGCACATCCGCACACTCCCCGAACGTCGCCGGGCTCGAGCGCGTCCGCCGCGACCGCCCAGTCGGTCGGTGGATCCGCACACCTCCGCGAATCGGCGGGTTCGAGGTCGCCCCGCCGCGGACGGCTGCGTGGTTCGCGGATCCGCATGTCCGGAGAATCGCCGGGCTCGAGTCCTTTCTCCTTTATGGGGGTCCGGGGGACTTGTCCCCCGGGATTTCTTCCTATTACCGGCGGGTTCGTCGAGATCGGGACGACAGTCCCCGCTCACTCGTGCAAGCATGCTGCTAGCAGTTATTGACGTAACTCGTGTTTGGTGTAACCATTGGACACAGATACACGCCACTGACTGAGAGGTGACGACGATGTCCCCGGTTACGACACCTGTTGACGATCCGGTTGTTGCCGAAGCCATGGAGTACGCCAACAAGCTGCTCCTGCTGTCGGAGGGCTCCGTCAACAAGAGCTTCGATCCCTACGAAGACATCGACTGGGAAAACCCGGACTTCGACGCCGACGCCAAGCCCGAACGCTGGATCCTGCCCGAATCCGCGGATCCGCTCGGCCGCCACCCCTGGTACCAGGCCCTCACCGACGAGCAGAAGATCGCCGTCGGCAAGTACCGCCAGGCGAATGTCGCCAAGGTCGGCCTGCAGTTCGAGTCCATCCTGATCAGCGGCATGGTCAACCACACCTCGTTCACGCTCCCCAACGGTGACCCGGAATTCCGGTACTGCACCCACGAGATGAGCGAAGAGCTCAACCACACCCTGATGTTCCAGGAGATGGTCAACCGCATCGGCATCGACGTCCCCGGCATGGGCCCGCTGGTGCGCCAGCTGCGCCTGCTCGGCGTGCCCGTCGCGGTGCTGTTCCCCAACTTCTTCTTCATGGCCGTGCTCGCCGGCGAGGAGCCGATCGACCACATCCAGAAGCAGATCCTGCGCTCCGGCGAGGACGTGCACCCGATCATGCGCGGCGTCATGAGCATTCACGTCGCCGAGGAAGCCCGCCACATCTCCTTCGCGCACGAGTTCCTCAAGCACCATGTGCCCGAGGGCAATGTGGCCAACCGCTTCGTGCTCTCGATCGCCATGCCGATCGTCATGTTCATCCTGGGCCGCTCCATCGCGACGCCGCCGAAGAAGTTCTTCGCCGAGTTCGACATCCCGGAGAAGGTCCGCAAGGAGCTGTTCTACGGGTCGAAGGAAGCCAAGCAGGTCTTCGCCGACTACTTCATCGACGTGCGCGCGCTCGCCGAGGAACTCGGCCTGATGAACCCGATCGCCAAGCGGGTCTGGAAGCTGCTCGGCATCGATGGCCCGAAGTCCCGGTACCGCTCGGAGCCCATCCGCTCCGGCAAGGTCGCGTAGAGAAGGGGAACGTACAGTGCCGTACGTCGTCACCCAATCCTGTTGCAGCGACGCCTCCTGCGTCTACGCCTGCCCGGTCAACTGCATCCATCCCACGCCGGATGAGCCCGACTTCCTGACGGCCGAGATGCTGTACGTGGACCCGCAGGCGTGCGTGGACTGCGGCGCCTGCGCCACGGCGTGCCCGGTGGACGCCATCATGTCCTCGACCAAGCTGACCGAGGCGCAGCAGCCGTTCATCGAGATCAATGCCGACTTCTACCGGCAGGCGCGGCCCAGACCGCTACTCGCGCAGCCGATTCCGGCCGCCGAGGTGAAGCCGGGGCGCGAGCCGCTGCGGGTCGCCATCGTGGGCTCGGGGCCGTCGGCCATGTACGCAGCGGACGAATTGCTCACGCAGCCGGACGTTTCGGTGACGGTGTTCGATCGGCTCAGCACCCCCTACGGTCTGGCCCGGTTCGGCGTCGCGCCGGATCATACCCGGACGCGGCAGGTGGGCGAGCTGTTCGACGTCATCTCGGCGCAGACCGGGTTCGGTTCGTACCTGAATGTGACTGTCGGCGAGCATGTTTCGCACGACGAGCTGCTGGCTGCGCATCACGCGGTGATCTATGCCGTGGGCGCGTCCAGTGATCGCAAACTCGGGGTGCCGGGCGAGGGCCTGCCGGGCAGCGTGTCCGCCACCGATTTCGTGGCCTGGTACAACGGGCATCCCGATCACGCGGGGCGGTTCTTCGATCTGTCGCAGCCGCGCGCGGTGATCGTCGGCAACGGCAATGTGGCGCTGGACGTGGCGCGCATTCTCACCACCGACCCGGAAGAGCTTGCCGCTACCGATATCTCGGCTCGCGCGCTGTCCGCGCTGCGGCGCAGCAAGATCGAGGAAGTGGTGATCCTGGGCCGTCGCGGGCCGGCCGAATCCGCTTTCACCGTGCCGGAGTTCGTCAGCCTGCTGGGCTCGGACGTGGACATCGTGGTCGAAGGCGAGGTTCCGGAACCGGTCGCGGGCATGTCGCAGAAGGTCGAGCACAAGCTGAAGCTGTTGCGCGGCTCGGCCGATCGGCCGGTGGGCGGGCGCAAGCGGATCGTGTTCCGGTACCTGTCCTCGCCGGTGGCCTTCACCGGGGTGGATCGGGTGACCGGGGTCGAGGTGGTGCGCAACGAGCTCGTCACCGGTGACAACGGGGTCGTGCACGCGGTCGCCACCGAGGATGTCGAGACCCTGGACGCGGGCCTGGTGCTGACGTCGGTCGGCTACCGCGGCGTCGCGCTGCCGGGTGTGCCGTTCGACGAGAAGGCCGGTGTGGTGCCGAATCTGGACGGCCGCGTGCTGGAGGAATCCGGCGGCGCCGTCGTCCCGGGCTCCTACGTGACCGGCTGGATCAAGCGTGGTCCGACCGGATTCATCGGCACCAACAAGTCCTGTGCCCAGCAGACCGTGCGTCAGCTGGTCGACGACTTCAACGCGGGCCGCCTGAACCGTCCCGCCCGTTCCGCCGGTGAATTCGACCGACTGGTCGGTGAGCGTCAGCCCCACGCCATCCGCGGTGGCGCGGTGAACAAGACGCCTCGCCGTCGCCTGCCATTGCTCGTGCGCGGCCGCTGATCCGCGCCCCAGACCGATCGGTCGGGCTGCCGGGGGTGCCGGCAGCGCGCACCGATCCCCGCCGTCGGCGATCCTGCGGATCGCCGGCGGCGGTTTCGTTTTCGGGGGTGCTCATCCCCTCCGCCGTCGGCAACTCGGTTGCCGACGCCGGTTTCGTTTGTGTCACTACCTATCCGGAAGCCGGTCGGCTGCGAATGGGTTAGATCCCGTACGCGTCCCCTCGTATGCGATCGATGGAATGTGTTGTGCGAGTTGTAATGCTCCGTTTGCTCGCGACGACAACCCGCGTAGTAGAGCCGAAAACACCGCGACTCACGGACGGCGCGACCCACCGAGGATTGGGATCTCGGGGTCAGCAACCGACCAGTGATCGGTAATCCACGCGCACATACTGACATTGCGGTTTTCTTTTTCGCGGCCCATTCACATACCGGTTGGTATTACTTCTACGTTCGCTGTGCTGTAGCTACAAACCCTGGTTCAGCGAATGGTCTTGGTGTCCAGTTCGATTCGATCTTGGTCGAGCAGTTCCCTGACCTGTAGATTCGCCAACTTCGCTACTGGACGCGAAATCTTTTCTCCCAAATCGATATTCGAGTCCGGCATGTGCCAGTTAACCTGAACGCGCTGTTTGGTAAACGACCGCGACCGCCTGGCTGGGACGCCCTCGGGGCCGTGGTCTCGGTGCGTTGACGGGATAGCGAATGACTGCTGGCTTTGGCATGAGCATCGGCACAGTGAACTCCGTATGGGCGACTACGACCGGCGAACGTTCACGTCCGGCCGTGCGTGTCCGCCGTACGGCGATCACCTTCGATCGGGCGGGGGGACCGAGTATCGGGGGAATTCCCCGTTTCGCCCCCGTGGTCACCGACTTCGCCGATCTCACCGGTGACCCGGACCCGGTCGTCATCGGCGGCCGCATCTGGTCGCCCGCCGACCTGGTGGCCGCGGTGGTCAACGGGCTCATCCATGCCAACGCCCCCGAAGCGCCGGCCGTCAACACCTATCCGGCCTGCTACTCCGACAAGCACATTCACCGCCTGCGGCGCGCGCTGGACTGGTCCGGGGCCGCGGACGTGCTGCTCATGCCGGAACCGGTGGCGGCCGTCGAATGGCTCGACAACGAGTACGGCATCTCCGATCGCGGGCTGACGCTGGTCTATGACCTGGGCGGCAACAGTCTCGATATCGCGGTGGTGCGGACCGAGGCGGATCGGGACGAACGCGGCATTCTGGGCCGTGCGGAGCGGTCCTACGACTACGGCGGCCGACCGCTCGGTACCCTTCTTGCCCGTTATGCCCGGAGTATTGCTCCCGGTGCGGCGCAACCTGTTTCGGCCGTGGTGCCCGCGTCCGACACCAGCCGGCTGCGCACCTGGCATATCCGCAACTCGCTACGGGTGGTGCGCGCCTGCGTGCACAGATCCGGCATCGGCATGGGGGAGATCGACCGAATACTGCTGATCGGCGGCGCGGCGCGGCCCGTCGAAGTCGCGCGCGTGCTCGCCGATCTCGGCCGCCCCGTCATCATGTCGCCGGATCCGGCGCACACCGTGGCGGTCGGCGCGGCCATCGCCGCCTACCGCAGCGCCGACACCGGTTCGGCCATCGGCCGCTATGCCCCGCGCGCGGCCGTGTTCTCCGGCGCCGCGGTGGCATCCGCACTCGCCATGTCCGCCGCCACCGTGCTGGGCGGCCCCGTGGGCATCCCGCCCGGCCTGCAAGCCGCTCCCGGCCCCGCCGATATCGGCGCCCCCGGTACGAGCGGCGCGGGCGACGTCCTGCTCCTCGACGAAGTCGGCGCGCCCGGCGTGGCCGGCACCTCCGGCGGCCGCGTGCACGCCGTCAACACCGCCGCCGCGGTCCGCCCCTACGGTATGGGCCCGATGATCGCGCGCACCGTGCCCGGCAGCGCCACCGAACGCGCCCGCACCGGCAACACCTGCGAAACCCGCAGCCCCACCGAGAATCTCACCTACGCGAACCCCGCGCAGTTCACCAACCCCCTGCCCTTCCCCACCACCTCCACCCTCAGCTCCTTCTCCTTCACCGTCCAGCCCGGCCAGATTCCCTCGGTGAGCCTGCCCGGCACCGGCGTGGGATCGATCAGCCAGCCGGGAACCGGGACCACACCCGCCGGCGGCACCACCCCGGGCGGTACGCAGCCCGGATCGACCACTCCCGGAACCGATCCGGCGGGCGGCACGCCGAGTACGGGCGGCACGACGGGTGACCCCGCCGGGGGAACCACCGGCGGCGGAACGACTTCCGGCGGGACCGGCGGCACCACGGGTGGCGCCACGGGCGGGACGACCGGTGGAACGACCGGCGATCCCGCAGGCGGCAGCACGGGTGGCACGGGCGGCAGCGAACCGGCACCGAGCGGTGGAACGGGCGGCGGCACCACTCCGGGCGGCACCACCGGCGATCCGGCGGGCGGCACCTCGGGCGGCTCGACCAGCGGCGGCTCCGGTGGAACAACCACCGGCGGAGGAACTTCCGACGGCGGTTCCACCGGCGGCACGGGCGGCAGCACCGGTGGCGGTACGTCTGGCGGCTCCACAGGCGGCACCTCGGGCGGTTCGACGGGCGGTGGCACGTCAGGCGGTTCGACGGGCGGGACCTCGGGCGGCTCGACCGGAGGCGGCGCATCGGATGGATCAGGCGGCGGCTCCGGCGGTTCGACGGGTGGCGGCACGGGCGGTAGCACCGGCGGCGCCTCGGGCGGCACCGGGGGTGGCACGTCCGGCGGCGCGACAGGTGGCGGCGCTTCGGGCGGTTCCACAGGTGGTGCCTCAGGCGGCTCGACGGGCGGCGGCACCTCGGGAGGCTCGACGGGCGGCGGCGCAGGCGGCACGTCCGGCGGATCCGCCACTGGCGGAGGCGCTTCCGGCGGCTCCGGTGCGGGCGGCTCCGGCGGCGCGTCCGGAGGTTCGGCAGGCGCCGGCGCATCAGCCGGCGGCGGAGCCTCCAGCGGCGGCGGTGCTTCAGGCGGCGCAGGCGGTGGCGCGTCCGGCGGCGGTTCCCGCGCCGGTGCCTCCTCCGGTGGCGGCGCATCCTCGGGCGGCGCCGGTGCCGGCGGCTCGAAATCCGGTGGATCTTCCTCCGGCGGTTCCTCTTCCGGCGGTTCGCACGGTGGAGGCGGCGGAGGGGGCGGAGGCGGCGGTGGTGGTCACCGTTAATACTCCGCACAGCAGGATGCCGACCCCGGTCGGCAATCCGAAGACGAGAATGCCGGTCCAGGCCGGCCACCCGAACGCGGGGGCTTCGGCTCAGGATGGCAACTCGATTGCGGGAGCGACGGTTTCGGTCGTTATCCCCGCGCGTGGGATGAGGCGGCCGCGCCCGTCAGCCCCGCGCGCGGGATGTGACGGCCGCAGCCGTTGGCTTTCCGAACTCGAAGTCGCGGCCCGCGGCCGCTGGCTTCCGGAATGGGAGGTGACGGCTCAGTGCGGTACGCGACCCGAATCGCAGACCACGACAGTAGCCGTCGGCTTCCCGATCGGGCGGTGAACGGTGGTGGCCGTTGACTTCCCGGATCGGCCGTGACTTCGGTCGCGGCCCCTGAGACGGCGAACGGGTGGTGGAGCCGATCCCTCCATCGAGCCCGGCGTCGAAAGTGACCGGCCCACCCCGCGCCTAATGTGCCCAGCGCGGTGGTGGGCCCGGTCGCTTCAATACCCCTCCGGCCGTGGGGGATTCAGCGGGCGGTGAAGCCGCCGTCGATCGCCAGGGCCGCGCCGGTGATGAAACTCGCTTCCGGGCTGAGCAGGTAGGCGCAGAAGGAGGCGATCTCCTCGGGCTGGGAGATGCGGCCCAGGGGATGCAGGGCGGCGATGGCGGCCTCGCCTTCGGGGGTGGCGCCCATGGAATTACGGAACGCCGGGGTGTCGACCGCGCCGGAGACGATCGCGTTGACCCGAATGCCGCGGTCCGCGGCCTCCAGCGCCACGGCCCGGGTCAGCCCGACCACGCCGTGCTTGGCGGCCACGTACGGCGCGACCTGCCCCATGCCGACCACGCCCAGGTTGGAGGCATTGTTGAGAATGGCCCCGCCGCCGGACGCCGCCAGCGCCGGAACCTGATGCCGCAGACCGTAGTACACGGCGGTGAGGTTGAGTTCGAGGTCGGCGCGCCACCCGGATTCGTCGATGGTCTCCACATTGCCGAACGCGTTCACCGCACCGGCATTGTTGAAAGCGGCGTCCAGGCGGCCGAATTCCTCGACGGCGGCCGCGGTCAGCCGTGCCACATCGGCTTCGACGGTGACATCGGCGGGCACGAACAGCGCCTTGCCGCCCGCCTCGCGGATCTCCTCCGCGACCCGGTCACCCGCTTCCTTGCTGCGTGCGCCGAGCACCACCGCACCGCCCTCGGCGGCAATGCGCCGCGCCACGGCGACGCCGACTCCCGAGGTGGCGCCGGTGATCAGGACAACCTTGGACTCGAAGCGATTTCCCATGACTGCGTTTCCCCTTGCGGTAGATCCGATTTCGTTGACATGTCATATTCAACGCGGACACAAGGGGTGTCGCTGGCGGTAATCAGCCTTCACATTTGACGTATCAAGTACCTCGGAGTCAGGCGGGTGCGAGCAGCTCCGGCAGCTCGTCGAGGCTGTCGATCACGGTGGCCCGGGCGGCATCCGGGAGCTCGGAGCTCAGATAACCCCAGGGCCCACGCCGGATCAGCACCGGCCGCATCCCCGCCGCCAGCACCGGCAGCACGTCATTGTCGACCCGGTCCCCGACGTAGCAGATCTCTGCCGCCGCCACCCCGGCCACCTCCGCCACCCGCACGAAGAACTTCGGATCCGGTTTCTCGAGGTCCCATTCCGCCGAGGTGTAGATGGCATCCACCGGCAGCTCCATCCGCTCCAGCGCCGACTTCGCCTGCGGCGGTTGATTGCCCGCGATGATCACCCGCAGCCCCCGCCGCCGCAGCTCACCCAGCGCGGACCGCACATCCGGATACAGATCGTCGGCATCGAAGTTATTGCGCAGGCTGTCCGGTTCGGCGGCCGCCCAGGCCGCGTCCTCCGCTGCCAGATCGATTCCGGGCCGCAGCAATTCGAACGCCTCGGTCAACGGCCGCCCGGTCGCCGCCATCCCGCCGATCGCGCCGAGCAGGGCGAACCCGGGCACCCCGATCCGCTCCGCCCACCGATTCCAGATCCGCGTCTCGTCGATCAGCGTCTCGCCCACATCGAACACCACAGCCTTGATCATCGGCCCAGCGTATAGACCCGCCGTGCGATCACCGCTCAGTGCTGGGCGTTGACGAACCCGATCGCGGTCGCGCCCCACCAGCACACCTGCGAGACGACCCCGGTCGCGACGCCCCAGGTCAGCAGCTTCGGCGTGAGCGGGACATCACCGCGCCGATCGAGTCGCCGCCCCAACGCCCAGGCCTGAATGCCGTTGAGCGTCAACACCAGCACCAGCCCCATCTTGGTCTGCGTCATCGGGGAGGCGAGGTTCGGCTCCAGCACGCATCCGCTGGCGACGAGTCCGGCCAGCCCCAGCCAGATCGGCACATGCAGAGCGCTGATGATCCGCAGGGTATCGCCCAGGCTCGCCCGGCCGGTCAGCCAGCGCAATGCGAACGAGTCCGCGACGAGTACGCCGCCGAAGCCGAGCACGAGTGAGGCGAGGTGGACGAACAGTCCCGTGGTGTGCACGGCCGGGGTGATGGCGGCATGCGCCGCGACCCAAATCGCTCCCGCCAGTGTGCCGGTGGCGAGCACCCCGTACGCGATCAGCATCCGCCACGAATCGTGCGGAACGCGCGTCAGCCACGTATTCGGGCGAACGGTGCCGGGGTGGAGCATGTCTGGCCTTCCATCAGGTAAGGGAAGCCTAAACTATCGATGGAAGCCGGCGGATGGCAAGTCGGCCACGAACCGGTCACCGTCTACCGGTGCCGGGGTCATGAGTGGCACCTGAGCGTGCGGCCCGTCGGCGCGTCGCCACACTGATGTGCCACTGATAATGAAGAGCGGGTTTCCCGGGATGCTGCTTCAGATCGCCGGGTGGTCAGGCCGAGAGGCGCAGCGGGGCGATCGCGGCCGCGAGGTAGCGATCGAGCACTACCTCGGACAGATGGGGATGCGCGCCCAGCGTGGGTGCGTGGATGACGTCGGGTGCGGCGGCGATCAGGCGATCGGTCAGCAGGCCGGGGGCGAGGAACCAGGGGGCGACGATGACCTGTTCCGCGCCACGGGCTCGGAGTGCCGAAATCGCTTCGGGGAGGTTCGGATTCGTGGTGGCGAAGCAGGTCTCGGCATCCCAGCCGGTGAGGTCCGTGAGGGCGCGCGCCACCTCCGCCGTACGGATGTTCGCCGCGGCCGACGAAGAACCCACCGCCGCCACCGCGATGCCTATGCGCCGCGCAGCTTTGCGAACGGGATCGCCGAGCATTTCCAGGACGCGATCGCGCAGCGCTGTGATCAGACGCGGATCGGCCCCGAGTACGTCGGCCTGGGTCAGGCGCAGGCGCGGATGGCGGGCGCGGATCTCGTCCAGCATGCCGGGCAGGTCCACGCGGGCGTGGAATGCGCTGCCCAGCAGGAGCGGAACCACCACCGCATGGGAATGGCCGTCGGCGGCAACCGAATCCACGACCTGATCGACCGATGGCGCGTTCAGGTCCAGGAACGCCAGGCGGACGTCGAGATCCGGGCGAGCAGCGGCGATCTGCTCGACGACGGCGTACATGGTTGCGGCCGAGCGCGGATCGCGGCTGCCGTGAGCTACCGCGATCAGGGCGGGGGAGCGGGGACCGGTCTCGGCGAGCGGTCCCGCCGCGAACAGCGACCCGGCGTCCGCGCGGAATCCGGCCGTGCGGAGGTCAGCGCTAGCCGAAGTGGTTGCGGCGGTGCGTATTCCGCCCGGCAGGACGGCCGGAACTGCGCCGTTGCCGGGCGGATTCACCTCAGACTCCGACTTCCGCGCCGACCTCGACCGCGGTCAGCGCATCGCCGACCAGCCCGGCGGCCAGGGTGTTGCCACCGGCCGGGTCGATCAGCAGGAAGGAACCGGTGTGGCGGTTGACGCTGTAGTCGTCGGCCACGATCGGGTCGGCGACCCGGATCGAGATGCGGCCGATGTCGTTGAGGGACAGCGACTCCGGGCTCGGATCGGCGGCCAGGTTCTGCTCGTCGAAGCGCTCCACCAGCGCACCCACGATGGCCTGGGTGGTGCGGGTGCCGTGCTTGAGCAGCAGGCGGGCGCCGGCGCGCAGCGGCTTGTCACCCAGCCAGCAGACGGTGGCGTCGAAGGTGTCGATGGGCTCGGGAGCCCCCGCCGCGGAAGCGATCACGTCGCCGCGGGAGACGTCGACATTGTCGGCCAGGATGAGGGTGACCGAGCGGCCGGGCTGCGCCGAAGCCAGCTCGCCGCCCGGGGTGTCGATGCGCTCGATGGTGGTGCGGGTGCCGGACGGCAGCACCACGACCTCGTCGCCCTTGTTCACCACACCGGCCGCGACCTGACCCGCGTAGCCGCGGTAGTCGGGGTATTCGGCGGTGCGCGGGCGGATCACGTACTGCACGGGGAAGCGGAGGCCGATTTCGTGGCGGCCGTGCGAATCCGCGTCCGCCGGAACGGATTCCAGGTGCTCGATGAGCGACGGCCCGTCGTAGTACGGGGTGTTCTCCGAGCGCGAGGCCACATTGTCGCCGTTGAGCGCGGAGACCGGGATCTCCTGCACGTCTTCGGGCGCCCAGCCGAGTTTGGCGGTGAGCTCGGCGAATTCGGTGCGGATCCGGTCGAACACACCGGCCGCGTCATCGACCAGGTCGATCTTGTTGACGGCCAGCACCAGCTTCGGCACGCCCAGCAGCGCCATGACGGCGGCGTGGCGGCGGGTCTGCTCGATGACGCCCTTACGGGCATCGACCAGCAGGATCACCAGCTGCGCGGTGGACGCGCCGGACACCGTGTTCCGGGTGTACTGCACATGTCCCGGGGTGTCGGCGAGCACGAAAGAGCGCTTGGGCGTGGCGAAGTAGCGGTACGCCACATCGATGGTGATGCCCTGCTCACGCTCGGCCCGCAGCCCGTCCACCAGCAGCGACAGGTCCGGGGTGGACAGGCCCTTGTCGACCGAGGCGCGGGTGACGGCGTCGATCTGGTCGGCCAGCACGGATTTCGTGTCGTACAGCAGCCGGCCCACCAGGGTGGACTTCCCGTCGTCGACCGATCCGGCGGTGGCTAGTCGGAGTAGGTCGGACATCAGAAGTAACCCTCTCGCTTGCGGTCTTCCATGGCGGCTTCGGAGACGCGGTCGTCGCCGCGGGTCGCGCCACGTTCGGTGAGCCGGGACGCGGCGACCTCGGCCAGGATGGCCTCGTTGTCGGCGGCGTCGGAAATGATTGCGCCGGTGGTGGATCCGTCGCCGACGGTGCGGTAGCGCACCGACTTGATCAGCAGCTCTTCGTCATCCGAAGGCCCGCCCCACACGCCGGGGGTCATCCACATGCCGTCGCGCTGGTACACAGGGCGCTCGTGCGCGTAGTAGATGGAGGCCAGCTCCACGTCCTCGCGGGCGATGTAGCGCCAGATGTCCAGCTCGGTCCAGTTGGAGATGGGGAACACGCGCACGTGCTCGCCCGGCGCGTGCTTGCCGTTGTACAGGTTCCACAGCTCGGGCCGCTGCCGCTTGGGATCCCAGCGACCGAACGCGTCACGCAGCGAGAAGATGCGCTCCTTGGCCCGCGACCGCTCCTCGTCGCGCCGTCCGCCGCCGAAGACCGCGTCGAAACGGTTCTCGTTGATGGCGTCCAGCAGCGGCACGGTCTGCAGCGGATTGCGGATCCCGTCCGGGCGCTCCTGCAAGCGCCCGTCCGCGATGTAGTCCTCGACGTTCGCGACATGCAGACGCAGGCCGTACTTCTCGACCACCTTGTCGCGGAACGCCAGCACCTCGGGCAGGTTGTGCCCGGTGTCGACGTGCAGCAGCGCGAACGGCAGCGGCGCGGGCCAGAACGCCTTGATCGCCAGGTGCAGCAGCACCGTGGAGTCCTTGCCGCCGGAGAAGAGGATCACGGGCCGCTCGAACTCGCCCGCCACCTCCCGGAAGATGTGGATGGACTCGGACTCCAGCGCGGCCAGGGTGTCGAATTCGGTCTCTGTTGAAGTCATGAGGCGTGCAACCCGCATTCGGTCTTGGCGAGCCCGGCCCAGCGGCCGGATCGCGGATCGGATCCCGGTTCCGGCTTCCGCGTGCACGGAGCGCAACCGATGGACGGATATCCCTCTTCCACAAGAGGATTGACGAGGATGCCGTTGGCCTCGATGTAGGAGGCCATCTCCTCGTCCGACCAGGCGGCGATCGGATTGATCTTCACCAGGCCGAAGCCTTCGTCGTAGGAGATGAGGGGAGCGTTGGCGCGGGTGGGGGCCTCCACCCGGCGGATGCCGGTGACCCAGGCGTTGTACGGGGTGAGCGACTTCTTCAATGGCACCACTTTGCGCAGGTTGCAGCACTGGGCGGCATCGCGGGCGAAGAGGTCCTTGCCGAGCAGCTGATCCTGTTCGGCCACAGTGTGTTCCGGCGTCACGTTCACGATGTTCACGCCGTACACCAGCTCCACCGCGTCACGGGTGCCGATGGTCTCGGCGAAGTGGTAGCCGGTGTCCAGGAACAGCACGTCGACGCCCGGGCGCACCTGGGAGGCCAACTGCACCAGCACGGCGTCTTGCATGTTCGACGCGACGATGTAGTTGGACCCGAAGGTCTCCTCGGTCCACTTCAGCAGATCCTGCGCGGAGGCGTCGGGCCCGAGTTCGGCCGCGCCCTTTTCCGCGATGGCCCGCAGTTCCGCTTCGGCGAGTTTGGTTGTGGTCATTGCTGTTTCCTCCAACTACCGCAGGTCGGCCTCATCGGCGCGAACCGCCCACTGTGCGAAACGCTCTCCGCCGTCCCGGTTCTTGACGAAGTTGCGCACCACGCGCTCGATGTAGTCGCCGAGCTCTTCGCTGGTCACCTTGTGCTGGCGCAGCTTGCGGCCGAAACCGCTGTCGAGCCCGAGACTGCCGCCGAGGTGAACCTGGAAGCCCTCCACTTGATTCCCGTCGCCGTCGTCGACGAGCTGGCCCTTGAAGCCGATGTCGGCGATCTGGGACCGGCCGCAGGAGTTGGGGCAGCCGTTGATGTTCACCGTGATCGGCACATCCAGGTCGGCGTTGATGTCGGCGAGGCGGGTCTCGAGTTCGGGCGCGAGCACCTGGGACCGCTTGCGGGTCTCGGTGAACGACAGCTTGCAGAACTCGATACCGCTGCAGGCGAGGAGGTTCCGCCGCCAGTGCGACGGGCGGCCGTGCAGGCCGAGCGGCTTCAGCTCTTCGATCAGCCACTCCACCTTGTCGTCCGGCACGTCGAGCACGATCAGCTTCTGGTACGGGGTGAACCGCACCCGATCCGAGCCGATGGACTCCACGATGTCGGCGACCTTGGTCAGGATGGTGCCCGATACGCGACCGGCGATGGGGGAGAAGCCGATGGCGTTCAAGCCGTTCCGCAGCTTCTGCACGCCGATGTGGTCGATGGGGCGCTCCGGCTTCTCGGGCGCGGGGCCGTCGATCAGCTTCCGCTTCAGGTACTCGGTCTCGAGCACCTCGCGGAACTTCTCGATGCCCCAGTCCTTGACCAGGAACTTGATGCGCGCCTTGGTGCGCAGACGGCGGTAACCGTAATCGCGGTAGAGCGAGACGATCGCTTCCCACACGTCCGGCACCTCGTCGAGGGGCACCCACGCGCCGAGGCGCTGCGCCAGCATCGGGTTGGTGGACAGGCCGCCGCCGACCCAGACGTCGAGGCCCGGACCGTGTTCCGGATGCTCGACGCCGATGAACGCGACGTCGTTGATCTCGTGCACCACGTCCTGCTGCCCGGAGATGGCGGTCTTGAACTTGCGCGGCAGGTTGGAGTATTCCTTCTTGCCGATGTAGCGCTTGACGATCTCCTCGATCGCGGGCGTCGGGTCCAGCACCTCGCCGAACGATTCACCGGCCAGCGGCGAGCCGAGCACCACGCGCGGGCAGTCGCCGCAGGCTTCGGTGGTCTGCAGGCCGACCGCTTCGAGCCGCCGCCAGATCTCCGGCACGTTCTCGATCTCGATCCAGTGGTACTGGACGTTCTCGCGATCGGACAGATCCGCGGTGTCGCGGGCGAACTCGGTGGAGAGCTGGCCGAGGGTGCGCAGCTGGTTCACGTTCAGCGCGCCGGCGTCGCAGCGCACCCGCATCATGAAGTACTTGGCCTCGAGAATGTCGATGTTCTCGTCGCCGGTCCAGGTGCCGTCGTAGCCCTGTTCGCGCTGGGTGTACAGGCCCCACCAGCGCATGCGCCCGCGCAGATCGCTCTTGTCGATGGAGTCGAATCCGGCCTTCGAGTAGATGTTCTCGATGCGCGCCCGCACATTGAGCGGGTTGTCGTCCTTCTTGCTCTGCTCGTTGGCGTTCAACGGCTCGCGGTAGCCGAGCGCCCACTGGCCCTCGGACTTGCGGCGCACCGGCTTCCCGGTGCGCTCACGCGGCGCGACGGGCGCGTCCGAACGCGGACGGTCCGCGCGCACCCGGCGTTCCGAGGCGGGTCGGACGGGCCGGGCGGGCTGAGCGGAATCGGAACTGGTGGCGTCGGTACTCGACGTCATGGGGGTCGCTCCTGAAGGTCTTGCGGGCAGGCGGGAGGGGCTGGCTCACGCCTCCGAGATCAGAACCGGCTCGTGCGGCGACGCGGTGCGTCCGCCGTATCCGGAGAGAATGGGAGCCGATCTACCGGAGGCGTCCCGGCAGACAGCTCGCGCTGCAGACACGCTTGAAGTCGACGTGGCGCCGCGCCACGAGTCGTACTCCAAGTCCAGTCATGGAGCTTATTGTGCCACGTCAGAAGGGTCGTTCCGACCGCCCGACAAGATTTTCCGGACTTTTCCGGGAAATCCCCTGGATAGCAAGCCCGGTTTGTGACAGGAGTCATAGATCGGAACGTGATGGCCCCTGGACGCTTGACCTATACCCCGGTTCAGGTTCCAAGATTTGATCATGACAACCACAACAGCCGCTCAGAGCGCGGAAATCGAAGCCATCCACGCCATCGTGGCGGCGGTCGACGCCGCACAGCGCGCCGAGGACGCCGATGCCTTCCTGGCGCTGTTCCATCCCGAAGCCATCTGGACCACCGGCGGCGGCAAATTCCTCAACGGACTCCCCGAAATCTCCGCGTTCACGCGGCAGGTCATGCCCGGCGCGACCAAGGACGGCTACGCCACCTACACGCCGTACTTCGTGCGGTTCATTCGTGACGACGTGGCCGTGGCGAAGGTGCGGCAGCAGTACTTCAACCACGACGGCGAACTCCAGTCCGAGGGTTCTCCGCTCTACGGCCTGACCAAGGAAGACGGCCGCTGGCTGCTCACCTTCTGCCAGAACACCCCGGTCGTCGACCACTAGGCCCGCTGGTACCAGCGAGTCCATTCGGCGGGGATCAGCGTGGCGGGCAGATATCCTGACGCCACGGCGAGCGCGCGGTAGCGGTCACTGGCCTGGCAGGCGACGGCCAGCAGCGGCCAGGCGATGAAACCGCGCGGATCCTCGCGGCGTTCGGGTGTGGACCAGTAGGCGCGGTGCTGTTCCAGGGCCTCGGCCATAGCGCTGTCGAGGACATGCTGTTCACCGTAGAACGAGCCGTAGGTGAACAGCACGGCGTGCAGTACGCGCAGCGCCGGGGCGACGATCAGCCGGGCATGGTCGTCGCCCGCCTCCGCGACCGCGAGCGCGACCTCGACCTCCGGTTGGGCCCGGAAACCCTCGGCCCACACGGATTTCCACGCCTCGGCCCACCGGATTCCGGGATCGTCACCGGCCGCGCCCAGCGGGAATCCGGTGTGGGCGCGGGTGCCCAGCAGCAAGTCGGTGAGCCGGCGATCGCGAGTGATCACGGCGGGCCACAGGGCATCGAAGAATTCACCGACCGGCGGCGTGAGCGAATGCCTGTGCGCCGGAGCCTGATTCGCCTCCAGTCTCGCCGCCGCGGCTGCCGCCGCCGTCCGGATCGCGTCCCGCACCGCCGTCGTTCGTCCGTGAGCATCGCTGAGAGTGGCGAACCCTGCTTGCGCGTAAGCCTTTTCGACGGTATCCGTCCGGGCGGGGTGGCTCGGGAACGGGGTAGTGCCCGGCCGCTGCGGGTCGGCAGCCGTGGAATGGTCTGGGACTGTTGTGCGACTGGATGTCTCGAGATTCGCTGCCTGGCCCGAGCGCGCTGTACCTGCCGGATCTCGGCGGTCGGTCGTTGCGAAATCGTTCGTGAGCGCTGTTCGGCCGGGAGCTTCCACCTTGCCCACGTGCCGTGTGACGAAGCGAGTGTTCCGGCGACTCGATCGCTGGGACAGCCGGTCGTGCCATATCGTCCAGGTATCGTCGGTCAGTTCGCAGCGCCACTTCCGCGGCCACTGCTCACCGGCGGCCCTGGTATCCGCGTAGAGCCGGGACAATCCGGCGGCCAGCTCGCGCACCGCGTCCGGTGACGGCGTGAACGGTTGTGACTCACCGTCTTTCGGCCGGAAGCAGCGATGCCAGCGTCTACCCAGGCGTTCTGCAGCAGCTCCAACCACTCGAACTGGAACTCGTCGAATACTCCGGTGTCTCGGGCGATCAACCCCCACCAGAAGGCGCTCGCCCACCCCGGAACCTGGTCAGCCGCATCGCCTCCCGACACCGGCGTCCCGGTCAGATATCCCGCCGCCAACCGTCCCGCGTGATGGCCCGCCACCACCCAGGTCCCGGTTTCCATCCCGTGCGGATCGTCCAGCACCAAGCGCTCCGCCAGCCTCTCGCGCTCCGGCGTATCCACGAAATGCGGTACATCCGAGCGCATCTCGGGTACGGCACTCGCCGTTCGCGCGACCAGCAGGCCGTGGTTCTCCGGCCGCACGATACCGGTCGGATGGCGCTCGACCCGTTCCATTCGGTTCCCCTGTCTCACTTCGATCCTCGATCACTCGCCGCCGGTCAGATCGCGAAACGCACTACCTGCCAGCGACCGTCGGGGCCGAGGCGGATCGGGAAGAGCCGATCGCCGTCCGCGTCGTGCGAGACGCGCGGGCGTTGCACGATGTCCTTGCGGGACAGCTCGGTCCAATCGGCGGGAATCAGCGCGGCGGGAAGATATCCGGAGGCGGCGGCGGGAACCCGGTACCGGTCGGTGGCGTAGCAGACCGCCGCGAGAATCGGCCAGGCGATGAACCCCCGCGGATCCTCGGGGGCATGCGCGGACCAGTACGCCCGATGCTTCCGCAATGCCGCCACCACCGCATTGTCGAGGTGGGGCTCGTCCTGATAACGTCGGTTCGACCAGCCGAAGCTCCCCGTCGACCAGAGCGCTGATCGGGTGATCGCCGACCGGAACGAGGCAGGCCTGGAGACGAGCCGTGGCGGCATTGGCGATGGAGTCGATCTCGTCGCGCAGCTCATCGGTGCGGCCGTGCGCGTCCTCGAAGGTCGCGAATCCGGCTCGAGCGAAAGCAGATTCGATCAGCTCACGCAGTTCCGCAGGCGCGACAGGCAAGTGACTCGTACCATCGCCCCCAGCCCCAGCCCCAGCCCCAGCCCCAGCCCCAGCCCCAGCCCCAGCCCCAGCCCCAGCCCCAGCCCCAGCCCCAGCCCCAGCCCCAGCCCCAGCCCCAGCCCCAAACCCAACTGCCGCCTCAACCCCTGCTACTGGCCCAGCCGCTGTCACTGCCGCCGCGCCAGCCGCGGTCACTGCCACTGGCCTTGCGCTTGCCGTCGGCTTTGCCCCTGTGTCTGCTCGTGGCGCGCCGGTTGGCGCGTGGTCGGGCTTGCGGGCGGAATGTCGCGGCACGAACCGGGTGCCGAGCGTCCCTATCGGCGTCCCGGATGGCAGCCCGCGCAGCAGTTCCATATTGCTGTCGGCGTCGAGCACCAAAGTCCAAGTTTGCGGCCACATCTCGCCGCCGGCCTCCGCGTCCGAGCGGAGCCGGGAAAGGCTGGTGACCAGCTCCCGCATCGCATCCGGTTCGGGCGCGAACGGCCAGCGCTCGCCATCCTCGGCCAGATATTGGGGTGCGAGCGACAACTGCTCCCCGCTCCGCGTCGCACTCAACCACGCCATGGTCCGATCCGCCGGCGCGGCCGCCGCCAGCACCGCGCCGATACGCTGATACAACCCGGGCGCGACCGCCTCGGAGTCCGTTCTGCTCCGCTCCGCCGCCACCTCCGCCGACCGCGCCCAATCCGGCCGCCGCAGCAAACCGGAAGGCAGATAATCGGATTCGACCTCGATCTCGAACCCGAGATCGTGCGCCCAGCACGCCAGCCCCAGCAACGGCAGCGAGAACACCCCCTCCGGATCCCCACGCCAGGTGTCGTCATCGAAGAACTCCCGATGCCGCGCCAACGCGACCGCCAGCTCCACGCCGAACCCGGCCCGATCCCCCTCCGCGAACCGCACGAACACCTCGATGCTCGGCCGAATCAGCAGATCCACCGCCCGCTGCGCCCCCACCCGGCTCTCGGTCCGTATCCCCGCCGCCCGCGCACCAGCCGCCTCCGGCCCGTGCAACCAAGCCGCCTGCAACACCTCCACCCACTCGTACTGAAACCCGTCGAACAAACCCCCGTCATCGAACCCCCGCAACCGCTCCACCGGATATTCCGCCAGCATCCGCGCACCAGCCGCATCCCGCGAGACCAACGCCCACCAGAACGCCGCCCGCCACCCCACCACCCGATCGTTCTTGTCGAACCCCGTACTGATCAACCCGGCCCGATACCGCCCGCACACGTCTTTCGCCGTATCGGCGGCCGACCGCCAGGTGGACGCGCTCCCGCCCCGTGGATCCGCCCCCGCCAGCCACTGTGCCAGCACCGATCCCGTCATCGACCGCACGAAATTCGGCCCCTCCGGCCGCACCGGCGGCATGGGAATCGGATACAGGATCGGCGCCACCGACCCCGCGTCCACCACCCGCACGGAATCGATCCGATGCCGCTCGACCCGTACCGCCTCGCGCTCGCGCAAAGCCCCGCCCTCCGTGAAACGAACCGCCGCGCCTATTGATTCGGATCCGCGGCGGATACGTGATCGTCCCCCGCGTCCTCGGTTCCGGCGCTCACGGCCCACCCCGGCCCCCGCTGCACCCTAGCGGCGGGCACCGACACCCGCGACCCGGCGAGACCAGCCGGGATGTGCCGGTTGCGGTGTGATGTGCGCGACCGTTCAAACTGGTGGGATGACTGCGACCCCACCGCCCGCCACCGTGGCCGACGCCGAGGCGCTGGTGCTGCGCGATTTCGGCGGTGGTCCGTTCGGGATCTACATCCATGTGCCGTTCTGCGCGACGCGGTGCGGGTACTGCGATTTCAACACCTACACGGCGGGGGAATTGGGGACCTCCGCTTCGCCGCAGTCGTGGTTCGAGGCGCTGCGCGGGGAATTGGCCACGGCCGCTGAGCGATTCGCGGGGCTGCCGAGTGCTACGCCGGAGGTCGAGACGATCTTCGTGGGTGGGGGGACGCCGTCGTTGCTGGGTGGGGACGGGCTGGCGAATGTGCTGGGGGCGGTGCGGGAGAACTTCACGCTGGCGGCCGGGGCTGAAGTGACCACGGAATCCAATCCCGAGTCGACTTCGCCGGAGTTCTTCGAGACCTTGCTGGCGGGTGGGTTCACGCGGATTTCGCTGGGGATGCAGTCGGCGGCGGCGCATGTGCTGAAAATTCTGGATCGGACGCATACGCCGGGGCGGGCGGTGGCGGCGGCGAAGGAGGCTCGGGCGGCGGGGTTCGAGCACGTCAATCTGGATTTGATCTATGGGACGCCGGGGGAGACGGATGCGGATCTGGATGCCTCGCTCGATGCGGTGCTGTCGGCGGGGGTCGATCATGTGTCGGCGTATTCGCTGATCGTGGAGGACGGGACCGCGCTGGCGCGGCGGGTGCGGCGGGGGGAACTGCCGGCGCCGGACGACGATGTGCTGGCCGCGCGGTACGAGCGGATCGATCAGCGGCTCGAAGCGGCGGGGCTGGGGTGGTACGAGGTGTCCAACTGGGCCGCGAACGATGCCGCTCGGTGCCGGCACAATCTCGGTTACTGGGATGGCGGCGACTGGCTCGGGGCCGGGCCGGGAGCGCACAGTCATGTGGGCGGGGTGCGGTGGTGGAACATGAAACATCCTGCGCGCTATGCGGATCGGGTGGCGCTCGGGGGTTTGCCGGTCGCGGGATGGGAGACGCTGACCGAGTCGGAGCGGTACATGGAGCGCGTGATGCTCACCGCCCGCCTGCGTACGGGGCTGCCGCTCACCGACCTCGCGCCGGATGCGAAACCGGCCGTCGACGCCGTGATCGCCGACGGACTGGCCGAGAACCGGCACGGAAACCTGGTGCTCACCGATCGCGGGCGGCTGCTGGCCGACGCCGTGGTCAGGGACTTACTGGGGTGAATGGAGTTTTGCTCCCCTAACCGGGGCCGTTCGCCAGTTTTCCGACCGGATGCGGACGATAGTGGAGACAAACTCCACCTCCCAGAGGAAGTCGTCATGTTCGACGATGACATCGTCCCGTTCCGGGTCGAGATCCCGGCCGCCCAGCTCGAGCAGCTGCAACGCCGGTTGCGTGAAACCCGCTGGCCCACACAGCTTCCCGATGTCGGATGGACGCGCGGCGCGCCCGTCGACGATATCCGGGAGCTGGCGTTGTACTGGGCCAACCGGTTCGATTGGCGGGGCTGGGAGAAACGGCTCAACGCCTACCCGCAATACACGACCGTCATCGATCGAGCGCGAATTCACTTCCTGCACATCAGATCTCGCCGCACAGGCGCGACCCCGATGCTCATGCTGCACGGCTGGCCGGGATCGGTGCTGGAATTCCTGGAGGTGATCGAACCGCTGAGCGATCCGGAAGACGGCAGCCAGGCCTTCGATCTGATCATCCCCTCGCATCCGAACTTCGGATTCTCCGGTCCCGCACCGGATACCGGCTGGGACAGCATGCGCACCGCCCGCGCCTACGCCGAACTCATGCGGCGGCTGGGGTATCCGGCCTACCTGGTGCAGGGCGGCGACTACGGCGCGTTCATCGGCCCGGATCTGGGGCGCATCGACCCGGAACATGTGCTGGGCGTGCACGTCAACGCCGCCACCGGCGGGTTCATCCCCTACGGCCCGGTACCCGACGAGGTGGCCGCGACGCTCACCCCGCTGGAACAGCGCCGCCTGGCCAGCCTCGGCGAATTCCTCTCCGACGGCAGCGGATACTTCCGCATCCAGGGCACCCGCCCGCACACCCTCGGCTTCGGTCTCGCGGATTCCCCTGCGGCGCAACTGGCTTGGGTCGTCGAGAAGTTCCACGCCTGGACCGGTACGACGGGCACGCTCGCGGACCGCATCGACCGCGATCACATGCTCGCCGACGTCTCGGTGTACTGGTTCACCAACACCGGCTCCTCCGCCGCGCAGATGTATTACGAGACCCTGCATTCCCGCCACACCCCGACCCACTCGAAAACCCCCACCGCCGTGGCCAATTTCGAGGGCGACCCGGCCATCCGCCGTTTCGCCGAACAGCTCAACACCATCGTCCGCTGGACCGACTACGACTCCGGCGGTCATTTCGCCGCCATGCAGACCCCGGACCTGCTGGTGGCCGACATTCGCGCATTCTGCGCCGAACTGATGGCCTGACAGGCGCTCTCGCGGACAATCGGAGCCATGGCGCTCGCATCGTTCATGGCCCCGATCGGTTCCCCCGCCCCCGACTTCGAACTAGAAGCGGTGGACGGCACCAAGGTCAGCCTCGCTAATTTCGCCGCGGCTCCGGCCCTGCTGGTGGTGTTCCTGTCCAACCATTGCCCCTACGTCCGGCGCATCGAGCACGGGCTCGGGGAGGTGACGGCCGAACTGCGCGAACGCGGCCTGGTCACGGTGGGCATCGCGAGCAACGACACCGTCAACTATCCGGACGACGACGCCGAGCATCTGCGCGAACAGGTGCTGCGGGCCGGATTCACCTTCCCGTACCTGATCGACGAGGACCAGGAGGTGGCTCGCGCGTACCGGGCCGCCTGCACCCCGGACCTGTTCCTCTTCGACGCCGAGCGCCGGCTGGCCTATCGCGGCGAATTCGACAAGGCCCGCCCCGGCAACAGCCTTCCGGCCGACGGTTCGGTACTGCGCGCGGCCGTGGAACTGGTGCTGGCCGGCGAGCCGGTGCCCGAACCGCACACCCCGAGCATCGGCTGCGGTATCAAGTGGAAAGCGGGCCACTAGACTGGATCTCGGATGTCCGGGAATCCGCGTGGTCACGCCTGTGCCGGTAGCCGGTGGCGGCCGCGGCGGATCCCGAAGGCGAACGAGGAGGTGGGCCCATGTCGAGCACGGAACAGCGACGGCTCGAGGTCCTGCGGGCGATCGTCGCGGACTATATCTCGACGAAAGAGCCGATCGGGTCGAAAACCCTGGTGGAACGGCACAATCTGGGAGTTTCCAGCGCCACCGTCCGCAATGACATGGCGGTGCTGGAAGCCGAGGGGTACATCACCCAGCCGCACACCTCGTCCGGGCGGATCCCGACCGACAAGGGTTACCGGCAGTTCGTGGATCACATCTCCGAGGTGAAGCCGCTGTCGAACGCGGAACGCCGGGCGATCATGGAGTTCCTGGAGAGCGGCGTCGACCTCGACGATGTGCTGCGGCGCGGGGTGCGATTGCTGGCGCAGCTGACCCGGCAGGTCGCCATGGTGCAGTACCCGACCGTGTCGGCGTCCACCGTGCGGCATATCGAAGTGGTGGCGTTGAATCCGGCGCGGCTGCTGCTGGTCGTCATCACCGATACCGGGCGGGTCGATCAGCGCCTGGTCGATCTGGGCAATCTGATCAGCGAAGAGGATCTGGCCGCGCTGCGCGGGATGCTGGGCAAGGCGATGGACGGCAAACGGCTGGCATTGGCGTCGGCGTCGGTGGCCGAGCTACCCGAGCACGCGCCGCCGCGGCTGCGCGAGGTATTGATCCGGGTGTCCACGGTGTTGGTGGAGACCCTGGTCGAGCATCCGGAAGAGCGCCTGGTGCTGGGCGGCACCGCGAACCTGACCCGCAATGCCGGTGATTTCGCCGGGAATGGTTTCCCGGGTTCACTGCGTTCGGTACTCGAGGCACTCGAAGAACAGGTGATCGTGCTGAAGCTGCTGGCCGCCGCCCAGCAACCCGGTACCGTGACGGTGCAGATCGGTGAGGAAACCAAGCTCGAGCAGATGCGCGGAACGGCCGTGGTGACTACGGGCTACGGGGTGACCGGTACGGTGCTCGGAGGCATGGGGGTATTGGGGCCGACCCGGATGGACTACCCGGGAACCATCGCCTCGGTGGCGGCAGTGGCCCGATACATCGGTGAAGTGCTCGCCGAACGGTGAGCCGCGGAGAGACGAAACAGGACTAGAGAGCGCAAGTGGCACGGGACTATTACGCACTGCTCGGCGTCGCACGTAACGCGACCGACCAGGAGATCAAGCGCGCCTATCGCAAGCTGGCACGTGAACTGCATCCCGACGTCAACCCCGATCCGTCGGCGCAGGAGAAGTTCCGGGAGGTGTCGAGCGCCTACGAGGTGCTGTCCGACCCGGAGAAGCGCCGCATCGTGGACCTCGGCGGCGACCCGCTCGAATCGGGCGGCGGCATGGGCGGCGGATTCTCCGGCGCCGGTTTCGGCGGCCTCGGTGACGTGTTCGAGGCGTTCTTCGGCGGCATGAACCAGGGCGGCGGTTCGCGCAAGCCGCGTGGCCGCGTGCAGGCCGGCGCGGATTCGCTGCTGCGCACCCGGTTGTCGTTGCAGGAGTGCGCCGTCGGCGTCACCAAGCATCTGACCGTCGACACCGCCATCCTCTGCGATCTGTGCCAGGGCGCGGGCACCAACGGCAATTCCAAGCCGGTGCGCTGCGAAACCTGTGGCGGCGCAGGCGAAGTGCAGACGGTGCAGCGTTCCTTCCTCGGCCAGGTGATGACCTCGCGGCCGTGCCCCACCTGCCGCGGCGCGGGCGAGACCATCCCCGATCCCTGCCGCAAGTGCGGTGGTGACGGCCGGGTGCGCGCCCGTCGTGAGATCGCCGCGCCGATTCCGGCAGGTGTGGCCAACGGCATGCGGGTGCGCCTCGCGGCGCAGGGCGAGGTCGGCCCCGGCGGCGGTCCCGCCGGTGACCTGTACATCGAGATCGTCGAACAGCCGCACGACACCTACGTGCGCGACGGCGACGACCTGCACTGCACCATCCGGGTGCCGATGGTCGACGCCGCCCTCGGCACCACCGTCGTGGTCGACACCATCCTCGACGGCCCCGTCGAGCTGACCATCCCGCCCGGCACCCAGCCCGGCGAGGCATCGGTGCTGCGCGGCCACGGCATGCCCAAGCTGCGCGCCACCTCCCGCGGCGACCTGATCGCGCACCTCGACATCGTGGTGCCGACCAAGCTCGACTCCAAGCAATCGGATCTGCTGGAGAAGTACAAGGCGATGCGCGGCAACGAACGCACCGAGGTGCTCTCGGCTCAGTCCGAGCACAACTCCGGCCTGTTCGCCCGCCTGCGCGCTTCCTTCAGCGGGCGCTGATCCCTTGGCCGCCACCGTCTTCTACCTCGACGAGATCCCCGAACCGGGAGCCACGGCCGTCCTCGACGGCCCGGAGGGCCGCCATGCCGCGACCGTCCGCCGCATCCGGGTCGGGGAGCCCATCACCCTCTCCGATGGGCACGGCCTGCTCGCCGACTCCGAAGTGGTCGCGGCCCAGAAGGACCGCCTGGACCTGAAGGTCCTCAACCACCGCACCGCCGACCCGGTCACCCCCCAGGTGACCGTGGTCCAGGCCCTCCCCAAGTCCGACCGCTCCGAACTGGCGGTCGAACTCATGACCGAGGCAGGCGCGGACGCCATTGTCCCCTGGCAGGCCCTGCGCTGCGTCTCCAACTGGGAAGCCAAGGCCCGCAAGGGCGTCGAGAAATGGCGCGCCGCGGCCAAACAGGCCGCCCGCCAATCCCGCCGCCCCTACATCCCCGACGTCGGCGACCTCCACTCCACCCGCGACCTGCTGGACCTGGTCCGCACCGCCAAGGCCAACGGCGCCATCGTCGCCGCCCTCCACGAATCCGGCGCGACCCGCCTCACCGAACTCGACTTCACCGCCGTCCCCGAAGTAGTCCTGATCGTCGGCCCCGAAGGCGGCCTGGACGACTCCGAGCTGAAGGCCCTTGCCGACGCGGGCGCCGACATCGTCCTCCTCGGCCCCACCGTCCTGCGCACCTCCACTGCCGCCGCCGTAGCCCTCGGCGCCCTGGGCGCCCTCACCCCGCGCTGGTAGTCCGATATAGGCCCGCGCTCGAGCGGGCCG
Organism: Nocardia yamanashiensis; assembly: GCF_021183565.1. Lineage (NCBI taxonomy): Bacteria > Bacillati > Actinomycetota > Actinomycetes > Mycobacteriales > Nocardiaceae > Nocardia > Nocardia yamanashiensis. The sequence continues at coordinate 3,884,069 of NZ_CP089226.1, read as the reverse complement.
CCCGGCACTGCGCGCACCCCTCCGGCTCGCCGCTCGCCGTCAGGTCCGCCCGGCGACATCCCCTGTTCCGACGTCGGCGAAGTGTGTGACGGAATGGCGGCGGGCCCGCGGCGGTTGTGTTCCATCGGCGCGTTTGCGCAGCTGGTAGCGGCATATTCACTGGGCGCTGTCGGTGTGCGGCGCTAAACTTTCATCAATAACGCACCGCTCGAGACCGGAAAGCAGGCTATAGCCACTTTTGAGAACACCAGGCGAAATCGGCGACCAGAACACTCCCATCGCCGGCATCGGGGCCGGCGCCGACGGGTCCGGACCGGCGGGGCGGACCGTTCGTTCCAGCATCGAATTGGCACCGGAGTCGGTGTTCGGATTCCTGGGTTCTGCTGACGAGAACCTGCGTGAACTCGAGCGTCTCCTCGATGCCGACATCCATGTGCGGGGCAACTCCGTCACGCTGACCGGCAAGCCCGCCGAAGTGGCGCTCGCGGAGCGGGTGGTGGCGCAGCTGGTCGCGCTCACCGCGCGCAATCGCGTGGTCACCCCCGAAGCCGTGCGGCACACCTACTCCATGCTCACCGAGGGGTCCTCGGACTCGCCGGCGGAAGTGCTGAGCCTGGACATCCTGTCCCGGCGCGGCAAGACCATCCGGCCCAAGACGCTGAACCAGAAGCGATACGTGGACGCCATCGACGCCCACACCATCGTCTTCGGCGTGGGTCCGGCCGGTACCGGCAAGACCTATCTCGCCATGGCCAAGGCCGTGCAGGCGTTGCAGACCAAGCAGGTCAATCGCATCATCCTGACCCGTCCCGCCGTGGAAGCGGGCGAACGGCTGGGCTTCCTGCCGGGCACCTTGAACGAGAAGATCGACCCGTATCTGCGGCCGCTCTACGACGCCCTGCACGACATGATGGACCCCGAAGCCATCCCGAAACTGATGGCCGCGGGTGTCATCGAGGTCGCGCCGCTGGCGTACATGCGCGGTCGCACGTTGAACGATTCGTTCATCATTCTCGACGAGGCGCAGAACACCACGGCCGAGCAGATGAAGATGTTCCTCACCCGCCTCGGCTTCGGTTCCAAGATCGTGGTGACCGGTGACGTCACCCAGGTCGACCTACCCAACAACTCGCGCAGCGGGCTGCGGGCGGCGACCGAGATCCTCACCGATATCGACGACATCCACATCGCCTACCTCACCAGCAGCGATGTGGTGCGGCACCGCCTGGTCGGCGAGATCGTCGACGCCTACGACCGCTTCGAGGCCGAATCCGCGCCCCAGGCGGTCCACTACCCGGGCAACCGCGCACAGCGGCGGGCCGCGGGCCGGGCCGCGCGGCACTGAGCGCCGGGACGGCCGTGCGCGGGTTGCGGACGGCCGTCCCGACAACGCCGTTTAGGCTTACCGGGTGAGTATCGAGATCGCCAACGAGTCGGGTATCGAGGTATCCGAAGAAGAACTGGTCAGCGTCGCGCGTTTCGCGATCGGTCAGATGGATGTGCATCCGGCGGCCGAGCTGTCCATGGTGCTGGTCGATCTCGACACCATGGCCGAACTGCACGAGCGCTGGATGGACCTGCCCGGTCCGACCGACGTCATGTCGTTCCCCATGGACGAGCTGGAGCCCGGCGGGCGGCCCGACGCCGCCGAACCCGGCCCCTCCATGCTCGGCGATATCGTGCTCTGCCCCGAGTTCGCCGCGCAGCAGGCCGAAAAGGCCGGGCATTCCATGGATCACGAACTGGCCCTGCTGACCGTGCACGGCGTCCTGCACCTGCTCGGCTACGACCATGCCGAGCCGGAGGAGGAGAAGGAGATGTTCGCCCTCCAGGCCTCGCTCCTGGAAGGCTGGTACGAGAGCCTGCGCGAAGCACAGCGCCGCGCCGAACTCGCCGAACGCGATCGGCGGCTGCTGGGCAAGACCGGATTCACCGACTCCGGTGATCCGTTGGATCCCGCGTGAATTCGTTCGTCCTGCTCCTGCTCGCCGTTTTCCTGGTGCCCGCGGGCGGGGTGTTCGCGGCGCTGGATTCCGCGCTCAACACCATCTCCCCGGCCCGGGTGGACGATCTGGTGCGCGCCGAGCGCACCGGCGCGAATCGATTGGCGCGCATCATCGCCGACCGGCCGCGCTATGTGAACCTCATGGTGCTGCTGCGCCTGGCCTGCGAGATCAGCGCCACCGTGCTGCTGGCCGCGGTGCTGCTGGACTGGCTCGGCGAAGCCCCCGCGCTGATCATCACGGCCGCGGTCATGGTGCTGGTCGACTACCTGGTCATCGGCGTCGGACCGCGCACCCTCGGCCGCCAGCACGCCTACTCCCTGGCCCTGGGCGCGTCGCTGCCGCTGCTGGCCATCGGACGGCTGCTCGGCCCGATCAGCAAGCTGCTCATCCTCATCGGTAATGCCATCACCCCCGGTAAAGGCTTCCGCAACGGCCCCTTCGCCTCCGAGATCGAACTGCGCGAAGTGGTCGACCTGGCCGGCGAACGCGGCGTGGTGGCCGATGAGGAACGCCGCATGATCCAGAGCGTTTTCGAACTCGGCGACACCGCCGCCCGCGCGGTCATGGTGCCGCGCACCGAGATGGTGTGGATCGAAGCCGACAAGACCGCCGCCCAGGCCATGTCCCTGGCCGTGCGCTCCGGCCATTCGCGCATTCCCGTGGTCGGGGAGAACGTGGACGACATTCTCGGCGTCGTCTACCTGAAAGACCTTGTCCCGTACGCGGATCGGGGCAAGAAGGTGAAGGTGCGCGATGTCATGCGCCCAGCCGTCTTCGTGCCCGACTCCAAACCCCTCGATGATCTGCTCGACGAGATGCAGCGCCGCCGCAATCACCTGGCGCTGCTGGTGGACGAATACGGCGGCATCGCCGGACTGGTCAGCATCGAGGACATTCTCGAGGAGATCGTGGGCGAGATCGCCGACGAATACGACACCCACGAGGTCGCCCCGGTGCAGGACATCGGGCACGGGAAATACCGTGTCTCGGCGCGACTTCCGGTCGAGGACCTGGGCGAGTTGTTCGGCATGGAGATCGACGACGAGGACGTCGACACCGTCGGCGGGCTGCTCGCGCACGCGCTGGGCCGTGTGCCGCTGCCCGGCTCGAAGGCGGTCATCCACGGCCTGCAATTGAAGGGGGAGGGCGGCGCGGACGCCCGCGGCCGGGTGCGCGTGCACACGGTCGTGGTGCGCAAGGCGCTGCCCGAGAAGACGAAAACCGAACCGGCGGAAGACATGCCGGGCAACGGTGCACACGAGGACGGAGAAGGCGATGACTGAACTGGATGCCGAGGACAACAAGCTGCTGGTGCTGGCGCGCGGCGCCATGGGGCGCACCGGCGGCAATGGCGGTGCGGCGGTGCGCGATACCGACGGGCGCACCTACGCGGCCGGTGAGGTGACGCTGGATTCGCTGCGGCTGACCGCATTGCAGGCGGCGGTCGCGGCCGCGATCTCCAGTGGCGCCGCGGGTTTCGAGGCCGCCGTGGTGGTCGCGGGCAAGTTCTCCGATCCGGGCGTGTTCGCCGTGCGCGAGGTGACGGCCGGCGCCAAGGTCATCTTCACCGATCGCACCGGCAAGGTCTTCGAGACCGTGGAGGAATACGGGGTCGAGAACCCGATCAGCGCGCAGCGACCCGAAAACGGCAATCTCGCCGGGGAGCGTCACGTTCCGGCCGGACTCGATCTCGATACCGAATCGGAGGTGTTCGAATGAGCAACGACGGCCTGGGCAACAAGGGCGACGGTGAATTCCGTTCCGGCTTCGTCTGTTTCGTCGGCCGGCCCAATACCGGCAAGTCGACGCTGACCAATGCCCTGGTGGGGCAGAAGATCGCGATCACGTCCTCGCGCCCGCAGACCACCCGGCACACCATCCGCGGCATCGTGCACCGTCCGCACACGCAGCTGATCCTGGTGGACACGCCCGGTCTGCATCGCCCGCGCACGCTGCTCGGGCAGCGGCTCAACGACCTGGTGCGCGACACCTATTCCGAGGTCGACGTGATCGCCATCTGCATTCCGGCGGACGAGAAGATCGGTCCCGGTGACCGCTGGATCGTCGAGCAGATCAAGACCATGGCGCCCAAGACCAAGCTCATCGGCGTGGTCACCAAGATCGACAAGGTGAGCCGGGACCAGGTGGCGCACCAGTTGATGGCCGTGTCCCAATTGCTCGGCCCCGAAGCCGAATTGGTGCCGGTGTCGGCGGTCAAGGGCGAGCAGGTCGAGACGCTCATCGACGTCATCGCCTCGCAGATGCCCGAAGGTCCCGCGTTCTACCCGGACGGCGAGCTGACCGACGAGCCCGAGGAAACGCTGATGGCCGAGCTCATTCGTGAGGCGGCCCTGGAAGGCGTGCGCGACGAGCTGCCGCACTCGCTCGCCGTGGTGATCGAGGAGGTGCTGCCGCGCGAGGAGAACGAGGACATGCTCGACGTCCACGCGCTGCTCTACGTCGAACGCCCCAGCCAGAAGGCCATCATCATCGGCAAGGGCGGCAATCGGCTCAAGGAAGTCGGCACCAACGCGCGCAAGCAGATCGAGCACATCCTCGGTGTGCGCATCTACCTGCACCTGCACGTGAAGGTGGCCAAGGACTGGCAGCGCGACCCCAAGCAGCTGGGCAAGCTCGGTTTCTGAGGCCGGGGAGTGGGCGCCGGGGTGCGGCGCCCACTCACCCGCCGATCAGTTCCACCAGGCGGCGGGCCGGTGGCGGTACCACTGCTGATCCGATTCCAATTGCGCGGCAAGGGAAACCAGCAGTTCTTCGGAATTGGCGGGGCCCATGAGCTGGGCGCCTACCGGAAGTCCCGTTTCAGTGAACCCGGCCGGAACGTTCACGGCGGGCCAGCCCAGCACATTCCACGGCCAGGTGTAAGGGCAAGCGGCGGTGATGAGTTCGTCCGTCGCCCAGGAGCCGATCCCGTCGATCTCGTGCACGCGCGGCGGCGGGGTGGCGGTGGTGGGCGCCAGCACCACGTCGAAATCCTTGAAGATCCCGCCGATCTGCTTGTGCAGCAACGGTTCCGCCCGGCGTGCGGCGAACAGCGCCGGGGCGAGGATACGGCCGACCAGCGCGTTGTGGTCGGTGCGCGGATCGACCTTCGCGCCCGGAAGCCGTTGCAGCGCTTCATTGATGCCGACCATCGAACGCGGCAGAAAGGTCGCGCCCGCGAGCACGCCGTAGTGCACGTCCGCGACGGTGACCTCGTGCCCGAGTCCGCGCAGCGTGTTCGCGGTGGCGCGGACGCGGGCCTCCACCTCGTGATCGAGCTTGGTTCTGGTGGCGGTGAACGGAATTCGCAGGGAGAGGGCGATGCGCAGGCGGCCCGGATCGCGCCCGACCGCGGCGGAGGCGTTCACCGTCGGCGGTGTGTGCAGGTCGCCGGGATGCGGTCCGGCGGCGACATCGAGCAGTAGGGCCGCATCGGCGACGGTGCGGGCGAGCGGCCCATTGACGGTCAGGCCGTAGAAGGCTTCCGGCAGCGGCCAGGTCGAGATCCGCCCGCGCTGCGGTTTGATCCCGACCAGGTTGTTCCACGCCGACGGGATACGCACCGACCCCGCACCGTCGGAACCCAGTGCGGCGGGCACCAATCCGGCCGCCACCGCGGCGGCCGATCCACCCGACGATCCACCCGGCGTGTGCTGCGCACCCCACGGATTCCGGGTGTGCCCGAAAGCATCCCCGCTGGTGAAAGGCAACTGCCCGAGCTCACAGGTATTGGTCTTGCCCACGATCACCGCACCGGCGACCCGCAACCGCCGCACCGACTCGGCGTCCTCGGTCTTCACCGGAAAATCCCCGCCACACCCGAAAGCCGTTGGCGTACCGGTCAAATCGGTGTCGTCCTTGATCGCCAGCGGCACACCCAGCAGCGGAGCCCGCTCACCCGCGGCGAGCTTCCGATCCGCCTCCGCCGCCTCGGCCAGCGCCTCGGCCCGCCGCACGATCCGGAAGGCATTGAGTCCCGCCTGACTGGCCTCGATCCGATCCAACGCCGCGGTGGTCGCCGCCACCGAACTGACCTTGCCCGCCGCCAAAGCCTCCGCCAGCCCGGCCAACCCGAGTTCGCTGATCGACGCCATCGTCATGTGAGTCCCGTCTCCCTGCCGTCGCAGCAAAACGTAGCGCGATTCTGGTCACACGTCCAACATGAGTCGGCCTCAACTTGGCCCCGATCCAGGCCGTTGTCACTGCGCCGGCAGGTCTGGCGGCCGACCCGTCATTCGCCGCGATACCGCCACCGCCGATCGGAGAACTCGCGGTCGGCAGGGCGTCACCCGGTCGGTGCGGCATGCAAGACTGTTGCGGTGCGGTTGTATCGGGATCATGCGGTGGTGGTTCGCCAGCACAAGCTGGGCGAGGCCGATCGCATCGTCACGTTGCTGACGCGGCAGCACGGACTGGTGCGAGCCGTGGCGAAGGGGGTGCGGCGGACGCGGTCCAAGTTCGGGGCACGGCTGGAGCCGTTCGCCTATGTGGATGTGCAGCTGCACCCCGGACGCAATCTCGACACCATCACCCAGGTATCGACGCTGGAAGCCTTCGCCGCCGATATCGTCGCCGACTACGGGCGCTATACGACCGCCTGCGCGGTGCTCGAGACCGCCGAACGGCTGGCGGGCGAGGAACGCGCGCCCGCGCCCCGGCTGCACACGCTCACCGCCGGTGCGTTGCGTGCGCTCGCGCTGGCGCACCGGCCGCCCGAACTCATCCTCGACGCATTCCTGTTGCGCGCCATGGGTTTCGCGGGCTGGGCCCCGGCCCTCGACGACTGCGCCCGCTGCGCCACCCCCGGCCCGCACCGCGCCTTCCACGTCTCGGCGGGCGGCGCGGTCTGCGTGCACTGCCGTCCGCCCGGCGCGGCCACCCCGATGCTCGGCGTCCTCGACCACATGAGCGCCTTGAACCGCGGCGACTGGTCCGGCGTCGACACCGTCCCCGACTCCCACCGCCGCCAGGCCAGCGGCCTCATCGCCGCCCACCTGCAATGGCACCTCGAACGCCAGCTCCGCACCCTCCCGCTCATCGAGCGCACCCGCCCGCACGAACTGGCCGAACGCGCCGAATCCGCCGCCGCCCTGGGTTGATCGTCCGGTCCGGACAATTGGGTAAAGGCTCTTCACCTGGGATTTCCGATGCTCCGGTGAGGTAAGCGTTCGGATTCCGGAGCGCCAAGGCGCAGCGTGGAGTTCATGAACGAGACCTTCGAATCAGCGTCCCCGAACCCGAATTCGCCCCGGCCCGGCGGTGGCCCGTACCCCCGGTGGTACCACTCCGGTCTGGCCGTCACGGTCGGCGCGGCGTTCGCGGTGCACAGTCTGGTTCCCCACTTCGCGACAACGCTCATGGTCCTGCTGCTGACCGTGGCTCCGCTGGTGCTCTCGCGAGCGGTGCAGCGCCAGACCGGCATGGATCCGTACGTACACCGGTACTCGGTGCGCGAAACCCAGCTGTATCTGGCGCTGACATTCGCGCTTCTGATCTTGGTCGGTGCGGGGGCGCTGGTGCAGGTGTTCTTCCACTTCCGCTGGACGTGGGCCGTCTGCGGCATCGTGGCCGGCGCGGCGCTCTGGGTGGCGGGACCTCGAATCGACGGCGCGGCATCGTCGGGCAGGATAGGGGCGTGATCGGTAACCGCAGCAAGTCCGAAGCCGGGGCGACACGTACCGTGCGCCCGCCGTCGCCGCATCCGTCGGGGGCCACGCCGCCCAATATTCCGGCGGAGTTCGTGCCCAGGCATGTGGCGCTGGTGATGGACGGCAACGGGCGCTGGGCGCAGGAGCGCGGGCTGCCGCGGACCGCGGGGCACGAGCGGGGCGAGGCCGTGCTCATGGATGCGGTGGAGGGGTGCATCGAGATCGGGGTGAAGTGGCTGTCCGCCTATGCGTTCTCCACGGAGAACTGGCGGCGCTCGCCCGATGAGGTGCGGTTCCTCATGGGGTTCAACCGGGATGTCATCCGGCGGCGGCGGGACGAGATGAACGAGATGGGGGTGCGGGTGCGCTGGGCGGGGCGGCGACCGCGCCTGTGGCGCAGCGTCATCAAGGAATTGGAGGTCGCGGAGGAGCTGACCAAGGACAATTCGGTGATGACCTTGACCATGTGCGTGAATTACGGCGGGCGGGCCGAGATCGCCGATGCCGCACGGGAGATCGCGCGGCGGGTGGCGGCGGGGGAGCTGGATCCGGAGAAGATCAACGAGACGACCTTCGCGCAGTATCTGGACGAACCGGATATGCCGGATGTGGATCTGTTCCTGCGGCCCTCGGGTGAGCTGCGCAGCTCGAACTTCCTGATCTGGCAGGCCGCCTACGCCGAATTCGTCTACCAGCACACGCTTTTCCCGGACTTCGATCGCCGCAACCTGTGGGACGCCTGCCTGGAATACGCCAAGCGGGATCGCCGGTTCGGAGGCGTGAAGTGAGCGACGCCCCTACTTCCGCCGAGGAACTCCAGGCGCGCGCCGGAGCCGTCCTGGCCAATTACGACGTGAACGTGCGCGTCGAAGGCGGCGGGCTGGACTTCACCTTCGATGGCGCGCTGTGCTCGCTGCGCGGGGTGAATCTGGCTCCCGGCCTGGATGTGCTGACCCTGACCAGCGTGCTGGCCTGGGATCGGCCGCTGAAGGCGCAATTGCACAAGAAGGTCGCCGACCGCAATGCGGAATTGCAGTTCGGCTCGATCACCGTCATCACCCGCGGTCAGCAGGCGGATGTGATGCTGCGCTACACCTTCCCGGCCGCCGGCCTGGACGACGAAGCGCTGGCCACCATGCTGCTGCTCGTGCTGTCCGGCGTCGCCCGCGCGCGCAAGGGGCTGGTGCCGTAAAGGGTTCGCGCCCCCGGGGTGTGGGGCGTGTGCCCCACACCCGCCGCGCACTCAGGCGACGTTGATCACCAGGGTGGCCGGTGCCGCACCACCGTTGCCGAGCGCCTTGTTGTTGTAGCTCAGCGTGTAGGTCCCCGTCCCCGGCGCGGGTAGCACGAACACCACCGGCGTCAGCACCTCGATGGTCCGGCTTTCCGAGGACAGCAGCTCGTTCACATTGCTGCGGTCGTCCGCCGCGATGGTCCCCGCCGAGGTCTCCAGTTTGAAGTCGTCGTCCCACACGTTGTATCCGCCTGCCGCGCAACCGGTTCCGCAGGTCAGCTTGAAGTTCAGCGCGACGGTCATCTTGCCGTTCTCGCCCTTCTTGTAGCTGGGCGCGAGTTCCCCGCCGGTGATCTCGACGGTGATCGGCGCCTGCACCAGCTTTCCGGACACGGTCAGGGCCTTGGGCTGAATGCTCTCGGCCTTGGCGGACGCCGCGAGCGGGAACTTGGTCTGATTGTCCTGGCCCTGGCCGAACACCACGCTCACCATATCGAGGAGATGCTCGAAGTCGCTGGTCTGCGGGACCGTCGTGGAGATGGTCCCGGCGGCCGAACCCTTACCGGGAACGGTGGGGATGTCGTAGTTGGCGACATTGTCGACCTTGCCGCCGATCTGTAGAAACACGATCGAGGAGTCCACGGCGGTGGCCTTCCCCGTGTTGTTCTTGTAGGTCAGATCGATGCGCAGCTTGGAGTTCTCGTTGGGTCCGCCGGACACCACGGTGGCCTTGTTGACGGTGATGGTGAACCCGTCCCACCAGCCCGTTTTGCCGATTTCGCGCACCACCGACTGCCCCGCGCTCGCGGTCCCGGAACCGGCGGTAGCGCTCACATTCCGTTGTGCCGCAGCGGTTCCGCCCGGATCGTGCGCTGAATGATCTTCCTTCTTGTTGCAGGCCGCCAAGACCAGCGGTGCGATGCCGAGCAGCAAGATCGCCGCTAATCGTGTGATGCGGCGGTGCTCGGACACCTGGGCCGAGTTCCGTGTGCTGAACACATTGCCTCCCGTTCAATGTGACGATGCGGTCCTTATCGGGACCGGCGACATTCGAACACATTCCCGCGCCGCCCGCATCCCAAGTTCAGTCCCCTGAGCAGTATCAACCTGCCGTGGCCGCGACATGCCGGTAACCCGGCAAGAGTTGTTCGACGCCGCGCGCGAAGGTCTCCGGGTCGGTGTCGCCGAGGATCAGGTATTGCAGGATGAACCCGGGTAGTAGCCCGAGCAACGCCATCGCCACCGCGTCGAGATCGGTATCCGGTGGGAGCCAGCCACTTTCGCGCATCCGCTCGGCGTACTCCCGCCACAGCCGCCGGATGCCGCCGATATTGGTGCGCACGTAGTCGGCGATATTCGGGTCGGTGAGGGCCAGCGCCCACGCCTGCGGGATCAGCCGGACCGGTCCGTCCGGTTCGCTCAATCGGACGATGGTCGTGGCGATGGTCCGGATGAGTTCCGGGGGAGTGGGCAGCGGATCGCTGTAGACGGCCTCGGTGAGCGCGGCCCGCAGATCGACGGTGGCCTCGGTGGTGAGCGCCGCGATGATGTCGTCCTTGGACTTGAAGTACCGGTACACCGCGCCCGCCGAGAGCCCGGATTCGGTGAAAACGTCCTGCATGGTGGTGGTGTGCAGGCCCTTGCGGGCGAAGCACGACTGCGCCGCGTCGAGGATCTGCTGCCGGCGTCGTTCCAGGTGCTCTTCACTGACTCTGGGCATGCCATCAAAGTAAAACGAATATCCGTTCTTGACAAGGTGACAGCTGGATGTCAGGGTTGTCCCAACAAAGAACGAACATTCGCTTTTCTTGGGGAGTGCCTGATGAACATCACCCAGCGCGCAGCCGCCCTCGGCCTGGTGGCCGCCCTCATCCAGGCGATCATGCTGATCGCCTTCGCCTGGCCCGCCGCCAATGTGGGGCCGCGTGATCTGCCCGTCGCGGTCGCCGGACCGCAGGCCGGAGTGGTCGCCCAGAAGCTCGGCGAGCGGGACGCGGACGCCTTCGACATCCGCACCGTCGCGGACGCCGCCGCGGCGCAGGCCGCCATCGAGTCCCGGGACGTGTACGGCGCCATCGTCACCGGCGACGGCCAGCCCCGCGTAATGGTCGCCTCCGCCGCCAGCCCGATGGTGGCGCAACAGCTTTCGGCCATCGCCCAGCAGCTGTCGGGCACTCCGGCGGCCGCCGTGCAGGACGTGGTCGCGGCCGATTCCGATGACCCGCGCGGCGCCGGTTTCGGTGCGATGGTGCTGCCCCTGGTCATGTCCTGCATCGCCGCGGGCGTCCTGCTGACCCTGCTGATCCCGAACGTGGCTGCCCGCGGCGCCGGCCTGCTGACCTTCGCGATCGCCGGCGGCCTGCTCAGCATGACCATCGTGCAGGGCTGGTTGTCGCTGCTGCCCGGCTCGTACCTGACCCTGGCCGCCGTCGCGGGACTGGTCTCCTTCGCGGTCGCCGGTACGGTCGTGGGCCTGGCCGCCGCCATCGGCCGGGCGGGCATCGGCATCGCGGCGCTGACCATGCTGCTGGTCGCGAACCCGTTCTCCGCGGCCACGTCCGCGCCGGAACTGCTGCCGCAGCCGTGGGGGACGATCGGCCAGCTGATGCCGCCGGGGGCCGCCGCCACCCTGTTCCGCTCGGTCGCCTACTTCGATCAGGCTTCGATCGCCGGCCCGCTCGCGGTGCTGCTGGTGTGGGCGGTCGCCGGGGCGGCGCTGCTCGGCATCGGATACCTGCGCACCACACGCCCGGCCCCCGCGGTGGTGGAACCGGAGTTGGTGCCCGCCGCCTGACCGGGCCGGTCCATACCCGAAAAGCGAAGTGCCCCTTGCGTGATACGCAAGGGGCACCGCTCGTTTCCGGGTATCAGCCCTGCGCGGCGGAGCACTCCCGGCAGGTGCCGAAGATCTCCATGGTGTGGCTGATATCGGTGAAACCGTGTTCGGCCGCGATGGAATCGGCCCAGGCTTCCACGGTCGGGCCCTCGACCTCGACGGTGCGCCCGCAATGCCGGCACACCAGATGGTGATGGTGCCCGGTCGAGCACTGCCGGTACACCGATTCCCCGGTGTCCGTGCGCAATACGTCGACCAGCCCGGCCTCGGCCAGTGATTGCAGGGTCCGGTAGACGGTGGTCAGCCCGATGCCCTCACCGCGCTTGCGCAGCTCGTCGTGCAACTCCTGCGCCGAGCGGAATTCGTCGATATCCGACAGCAGGGCGGCGATGGCGCTGCGCTGGCGGGTGCTGCGCACGCCGACCGTCTTCTCGGTTGTTCCCACGGATCACCCTTCCTCGGCGTGGGCGACGGCATCGATGACGATGTGCGCCAGATGCTCGTCGACAAGTTCGTAGATCACTTCGCGGCCGGTGCGCTCGCCGCGGACCACGCCCGCCGACTTGAGGATCCGCAGGTGCTGGGAGATCAACGGCTGGGTCACCCCGAGGGTGTCGACGAGTTCGTGGACGCATCTCGGGGATTCACGGAGCTGGAGGACGATGGCGATGCGCACCGGCGCGGCCAGTGCGCGCAGCAGCTCGCCCGCGGAATCGAGAATGTTCCGCGATGGGACCGCCGGCGGCATCGGAGACCGGTAAGGATAGGGATCGTGCGGGATCGCTGCCGGGGCTTCGGTGGCGACATGCGAGCGCCGCAGTGGGGCACCGCTATCCGTGGTCATCAGTACCAACTCCTTATTGGAAACCGATGCCATTCTTATATGCAAGGGTGCGCATGTCAATCCGACACTCCCTGACCCTCAGGGCTTCGCCCCCGAACCCCCGCGGGTGGGGATCGGCCGCCCACCCCGCCATGCCCGGCCCGCCGCTCCTGCGGCGGGCCAGGGAAAAATGACGTGACCCCGCCAGATAGGCTGGATGCATCCCTGCAATCTTCCGGACCGGATGGAGATATCCAGAGTGGCACCCAAGTCGAAGGTGGACACCGTCGCCAACCTCGCCAAGCGTCGGGGCCTGGTGTACCCGAGTGGCGAGATCTATGGCGGTACGCGATCGGCGTGGGATTACGGGCCGCTGGGTGTCGAGCTCAAGGAGAACATCAAGCGCCAGTGGTGGCGGTCCATGGTGACCAGCCGCGACGATGTGGTCGGCCTCGACTCGTCGATCATCCTGCCGCGCCAGGTGTGGGTCGCCTCCGGTCACGTCGCGGTGTTCAACGATCCGCTGGTGGAATGCCTCAACTGCCACAAGCGGCACCGGCAGGACCACCTGCAGGAGGCGTACGCCGAGAAGCACAAGATCGACGACCCGGACTCGGTGTCCATGGAACTCATCGTGTGCCCCGACTGCGGCACCGTGGGCAAGTGGACCGAGCCCAAGGACTTCAACATGATGCTGAAGACCTACCTGGGCCCGGTCGAATCCGAAGAGGGCATGCACTACCTGCGCCCGGAGACCGCGCAGGGCATCTTCGTGAACTACAAGAACGTCGAGACCACCGCGCGCAAGAAGCCGCCGTTCGGCATCGCGCAGATCGGCAAGTCGTTCCGCAACGAGATCACCCCCGGCAACTTCATCTTCCGCACCCGCGAGTTCGAGCAGATGGAGATGGAGTTCTTCGTCAAGCCGGGTGAAGACGAGCAGTGGCATCAGTACTGGATCGACACCCGCCTGGCCTGGTACACCGACCTGGGCATCGATCCGGAGAACCTGCGGCTGTACGAGCACCCGAAGGAGAAGCTGTCCCACTACTCCACCCGCACGGTGGACATCGAGTACCGCTTCCGCTTCGCGGGCAGCGAGTGGGGCGAGCTCGAAGGCGTGGCCAACCGCACCGACTTCGACCTGAAGACCCACTCCGAGCATTCGGGCCAGGATCTGAGCTTCTTCGATCAGACCGCCGGCGAGCGCTTCACGCCGTACGTGATCGAGCCCGCGGCCGGTCTGACCCGATCGCTGATGGCCTTCCTGGTCGACGCGTACCACGTCGAGCAGGTGCCGACGGCCAAGGGCGGCGTGGAGGATCGCATCACGCTGCGCCTGGATCACCGCCTGGCTCCGGTCAAGGCGGCGGTGCTGCCGCTCTCGCGCAATGCCGAGCTGTCGCCGAAGGCGAAGGATCTGGCGGCGCAGCTGCGCAAGAACTGGAACATCGAGTTCGACGACGCCGGCGCCATCGGCCGCCGCTACCGCCGTCAGGACGAGATCGGCACCCCGTACTGCATCACGGTGGACTTCGACACCCTCGAGGATCACGCGGTCACCGTGCGCGAGCGCGACTCGATGGCGCAGGAGCGGATCGCGCTTGATCAAGTAGAGGGCTACCTGGCTACTCGCCTGCTCGGCGCGTAATTCCAGCTGTCTCAGAAAGACCGGTCATAGATTGACCGGTCTTTTCTTTATTCGCGTGCCCCCCGAATTTGGGGCGGTATAGCGAAATTGGGTAGGCCGCTACTCGTGTTAACGACCCATGACCAGGGCACTATTTATATATGTACGAGCACGGCGCGGGGGCGCTGGTGCTTGTCGATCTGCCGAGGTGAGTCATGAGCGAGCGTGTTATCGGCCCCCGCTCGGGGCTGCAATGGGTATCACTGGGGGACACCGGATCCTCTTGTCCCGCTGCCCGATCCACGGTAGCGGAATTTCGATCTTGGGCAGATTCGTTTCTGACCCAGCCGCATGACGATTTGGGACGCGACGGGCCCGTGTGTCCGTACGTACGTCCTTCTATCCGCCGCGATCTGCTGTGGTTGGCGCAGGTACCGGCCGCCGCGCCGAGACGGGTCTGGGTGCGCGCCATCATCGAGGACGCACTGGAGCTGTATCCGGAACTGCCCACCGGGAACGGCAGTTCCACGTCGGTGCTGCGCGGACTGGTGACGGTCTTCCCGAATTTGACCGACTATTCCTTGATCGATGAGATGCACAACGAATTCAAGAGCAAATTCGTCGAGCGCGGAACGATGTTCGGGCAATTCTACCCGGGATGCGATCAACCCGGCTTGTGGAACAAGGACTTTCGGCCGTTGGACGCGCCGATGCCGATGTTGGTGGTGCGTAGCATGATGACAACGGATTTCCCCTTCCTGGTCGATCGCCGCGAATGGATGGACGCATATGTGCGCAAGTTCGCACCGATGCTGCCCGCGCACGTCCGTTCGGTAATGGTGGCGCGCTTGACTTCTCGCCCGGACAGCTATGTTCCGGCCTATCGCGAGGCGCCGGACGATTCGTGCGCGACCGGCAGACGGTGACCGGCCATGACGCGCGAACTCGCTGCAGAACAGACCGCGACGGTGTTCCCGCTGTCCCCGGCGCAGCACGGCATGTGGCTTGCGCAGCAACTGGATCCGAGCGTGCCGCTGGCCGAAGCGCAGTACATCGAGATGCGGGGGCCGCTGAACCTGGCGGCGCTGCGTGACGCGGGCAAGCTCGCGGGGCGCGAATTCGGTTCCGGCGTGCTGCGATTGGCCGAGATCGAGGGCCGCCCGTACCAGGTGGTGGACCCCAATCTGGTGCCCGCCGTGGGCTTCCTGGACTTCCGGGACCGGCCCGATCCGATCGCGGCGGCCCTGGACTGGATGCGCGCCGACGCGGCCGCGCCCATCGACCTGCTAGGGGCACAAGCCGGTATCTCAACCGTCATTCGGGTCGGACAGGACCATCACCTGTGGTACACCCGAGCACACCACATCCTCATCGATGGATTCGGTTCGGTGACCATGCTCTACCGGGTCGCCGAGCTGTACAACGCCGCGGTGCACGGGCAGATGGCGCCTCCCGGCACCGCGGCGTCCCTGCTCGACGTGCACGAGGCGGAGCTGGCCTACCGGGATTCCACCCGGTTCGCCGGCGACGAGCGGTATTGGCGGGAGACCACCGCCGGGATGCCGCGGCGGTGCAGCCTGGTGGCCGCCACCGCACCCGCGTGCGCGCTCGGGCGGGAGGCGCGCGCCGAACTGTCCCCGGCGACGGCCACGGGCCTGGAGAGCGCCGCCGAGCGCTTCGGCACCAGCCCCGCCACCTTGGTGATGGCGGCCGTCGCGCTGTACTACGCGCGGCTCACCGGCACCGAGGACGTGGTGCTGAGCCTGCCGGTGTCCGGGCGCACCACGGCCGTGCTGCGCCGCTCCGGCGGCATGGTGTCCAATGTGGTGCCGCTGCGGGTGCGCGTGCCGCGCGACGGGACCGTGGGTGCGGTGGTGGACGCGGTGCGGGTGGCGGCCTCCGGGGCGTTGCGGCATCAGCGTTTCCGGCACGAGGACATGCGCTTCGAGGACGCGGACGCCGGTGCGGAGCTCTCCCGCGGCTTCGTCGGCCCGGTCATCAACATCATGCTGTTCCCCGCGCCCATCGGGTTCGCGGGCTTGGAGACCAACCTGAACGTGCTCACCTCGGGCCCGATCGAGGACCTGTTCGTCAACTTCTACCAGCACGGCGCGGGCGCGCCGATCCACGTCGACTTCGCCGCGAATCCCCGCCTGTACGACGAGCATTCGCTCACCCGCCACCATCGCCGATTCCTGGCCGTGCTGGACTCCCTGCTGGCGGCGGACGCGGAAGGGGCTGTCGCCGAACTCGACTACTGGACCGCCGACGAACGCGCCCTGCTGGCGGGCGCGCACGGTGCGCCCGCACCCGAACCCATGCTGCTGCCCGAGATCCTCGCGGCGGGGCTGGAACGCGCGGGAGCGGACGGTATCGCGGTCGTCGCGGGGGACCGCCGGCTGACTTACGCTGAGCTGGACGCGGTCTCGAACCGCCTGGCGCGAATGTTATTGCGCACCAAGCTCGATAGCTCCGGCGGGCCCTCCGGGAGCATCGGCGTGGGCCCGGAATCCGCCGTACTGATGGCCCTGCCCCGTTCTGCCGAAGCCATGGTGGCGCTGTGGGCTATCGCCAAAACCGGCGCTGCCTTCGTACCGCTCGGCACCGGCCTGCCCGGTGAACGCGTCGAGCGAATCGCCGCCGAATGCGGTGCCCGCCTCGGCCTCGCATTCGAAGCGAAGATCGCGGACCTGCCCGGCTCCGTACACTGGATCGCGGTGGACACTGTGCTGTCCGAACGAGTGCGGCCCGATCGGACAGCTGGTGAGCGGGCCGCGGATACGCGCGGCGTGTCAGGTCATGCTGAGCAGTCCCTCGAAGTAGAGCTCACCCCTGGAGCCCGGAAGTCGGGTGGCGAGCGCGCGGCAACCGCGGCTTCGACGGACGGATACGGGCCGGATCCCGATGTGCTGGAGCCAAATACGGCGCCCGGACCGACCGGCCGAGTGCACGGGGCGGTCGATGCGGAACAGGCCGCCGGGCTGGACGATTACTCGGCGCTGAAGCCGGCTGAATTGCGTGGGCCGGTGCGGGTGGGCAATCCGGCGTACATCGTGTTCACCTCCGGGTCTACCGGGGTGCCCAAAGGCGTTGTGGTGACTCACGCCGGGTTGTCCGGTCTGGCCGCGGCGATCGTCGCGGCGTATCGGGTCGCGCCGGGGGCGCGGGTGTTGCAGTGCTTGAACCCGAGTTTCGATGCGTCGGTGCTGGAATGGCTGATGGCGTTCGCTTCCGGGACGACTCTGGTCGTGGCCGAGGCGGATCCGGTGGTCGGAGACGAATTGGCTCGGCTGGTACGGGATTTCGGTATCACGCAGGTGTGTTCCACGCCCGCGGTGCTGTCGACGCTGGAGCCGGATGCACTCGACGGGGTGCGGGCGGTGTCCTCCGGTGGGGAGCCGACGCCGCCGGATATCGTGGCGCGCTTCGGGATCGGGCGGGTTCTGCTGAACTCGTACGGTCCGAGCGAATCCACGGTGGCGGTCACCTACACTTCCGGGCTGGTGCCCGGTGAGAACGCCGGACTGGGCGATCCCATACCCGGCGCGGGGATGCTGGTGCTGGACCGCTGGCTGCGGCCGGTGGCGACCGGGGTCGCGGGGGAGCTGTACGTGACCGGGCCGGGCGTGGCGCGCGGTTATGTGGGACGTCCGGCCTTGACCGCCGAGCGGTTCGTTCCGGCGCTGTCCGGCCCGCCCGGCAGCCGCATGTATCGCACCGGAGATCTGGTGCGCTGGACCGAATCCGGTGTGCTGGAGTACGTGGGCCGCGGCGACTTCCAGGTGAAATTGCGCGGCATGCGGATCGAGCTGGGCGAGATCGACGCCGCGCTGCACGCCCACCCCGATGTGGAGATCGCGGTGACGGTGGCGCGTCCGGCGGCCGGGGGCGGCGCGACCTTGCTCGCGGCGTATGTCGTCCCGCACGCGGGCGCGACGCTCACCGAAGCGAACCTGCTCGACCATGCCGCGCGCCGTCTCCCGCCCTACATGGTGCCCGCGACCGTGACCGTGCTCGGCGCGCTCCCGCTCACCGCCAACGGCAAAGTGGATCGCCGCGCGCTCCCGGAACCCACTGCCGCCCAGCACATATCGCATCGTGCGGCGTCCACCGCCACCGAACGCGCACTGTGCGCCCTCTTCGCCGAGGCGCTCGGCGTGCCCGACATCGACCCTGACGCATCCTTCTTCGCCCTGGGCGGCGATTCGATCATGGCCATCACCCTGGTGTCCCGTGCTCGCGCCACCGGTCTGTCCTTCTCGGCCCGCGATGTCTTCGAGCACCGCACCCCCGCCGCCCTGGCGGCCGTGGTCATCCAACTCGACGACCGCCCCGCCCAGCTCCCCGAACTCCCCGGCGGCGGCATCGGCCGCCTGCCCCTCACCCCGGTCGCCACCTGGCTGCTGGCCCGCCCCGGCTGGCAGCACTTCGCCCAATCGATGATCGTCCGCCTCCCCATCGGCGTCGAACCCGCCGCCCTGCACCGCACCCTCGAGGCCCTCCTCGACCGCCACGACCTGCTGCGCGCCCGAGTGGTCGACGGCGAGTCCGGCCCCGAACTGGAAGTCCCCCCGATCGGCCTGACCGACGTCGAGCCGCTCCTCATCCGAATCGACTGCACCGCAACCGAAGCTACGGCCGCGACTGCGAGATCCGATTCCGACGGCGGCGACGCCAGGTCTGCCGTGCGCCGACCAGCTGCGGATGTAGCCGGTGATTCCACAACAAACGGGAACGGAAGCGCAGCACCCACTACGCCGAGCGCTGCTGGGGTAGCAGCCGACGACGTCGTCGAGCGGTCGCTGGCGGATGCGGTGGCCCGGCTGGATCCGCGGGCCGGGCGGATGATCGCGCTGGCTTGGCTGGATGCGGGTGCGGGGGTGCCGGGGCGTTTGGTGGTCGCGGTTCATCATCTGGCTTGCGATGCGGTCTCGTGGCGGATTCTGTTGCCGGACTTGATGTCGGCGTGGGCGCAGGCGCAGGCCGGTGCGGTTCCGGAGTTGCCGCCCGTCGGTACCTCGGTGCGGACGTGGGCGTACGCGCTTCAGGCCGTGGCGGAAGCACGTACCCCCGCAACGGATTCACCGACACTCGAAGGCGGGGTCGCCACTTCCGAACCCAGAGACGGGGATTCAGCGGCCGAAGCCGAGTGGCCGATAGGGGAACTCGACTATTGGCGTGGGGTGTTGGCGGCTGATCCGCTGGTGGGTCGGCGGCGATTGGATGCGCGGGTCGATACGCACGGGGCGGCGAGGCGGATCGAGGTGGAGGTGCCGGTTGCTGCCTCGGAGGCGCTGGTGGCGGGTATCGCGGGGGCTTTCCGGTGTGGGGTGGAGGAGGCGCTGCTCACCGCGTTGACGGTGGCGCTGGCGCGGCGGCGGTCGGCGCGGGGGCGGCTGGCCGATGCGGCGGAGGCCGTGGTGGTGATGGTGGAGCGGCACGGGCGGGACGAGTCCCTGGTGCCGGGGGCGGAGCTGTCGCGGACAGTGGGTTGGTTCACCGCGCCGGTGCCGATGCGGTTGGGGCCGGTGGTGATCGATTCGGCGGCAACGGCTTTGAAGACGGTCAAGGAGCAGGTGCGCGGGGTGCCGCGCGGCGGACTCGGGTTCGGGTTGTTGCGGTATCTGAACGGTGAGACGGGGGCCGTGCTGGCGGAACTGCCGGAGCCGCAGGTCGGGTTCAACTATCTGGGGCAGATTCCGGATGTCGAGGCCGAGGGGGACTGGCTGCCGGTCTCGATGGCGGATCGGCTGGGCGGGCACGCGGATCCGGAGATGCCGTTGGCGGCGGTGCTGGCCGTGGACGCCGTCACCTTGGAATCTGCTGCGGGGCAGCGGATCAAGGCGATCTGGCAGTTCTCCGACGGCGCCTTGTTCACCGGTGAGGCGCGGGCGCTCGCGAGCGAATGGGTGACGGTGGTCGAGGAGCTCGCCGCGCTGGTGAGCGACCCGAAGGCGGGCGGGTTCACGCCCGCCGATCTGCCGCTGCTGGCCACCACGCAGCGCGAGATCAACAGTTGGGAAAGACATTACGGGCGACTCGACGATGTGCTGCCGTTGACGCCGTTGCAGCGCGGACTGTGGTTCCAGGCGCAGCTGGCGGACGGCGCGTCCGACGGGTATTCGGTGCAGGCGGTCATCGATGTGGAGGCCGACCTCGAACCCGATCGCCTGCGGGCCGCCGCCGACGCGCTGGTGCGCCGCCACCAGGTCTTGCGGTCCGCGTTCGTGACCTCGGGCGACCGTGCGGTGCAGGTGATTTCGGCGCATGCGCACGCCCCTTGTACGTTCCTGGAATCCTTCGGTGCCACCGCTGCCGAACTGGACGAGATCGCGGCCCGTGAACTGCGAACGCCCTTCGATGTCGCAGAAGCCCCGTTGCTGCGGTTCCTATGCATAGCGTTGGGGGACAGGCGATTCCGGATCGTCATCACCAATCATCACCTGATTCTCGACGGCTGGTCCATGCCGATCCTGTTCGCCGAGCTGGTCGGACTCTACGAAACACGCGGCGACGACAGCGGTTTCGCCCAACCGGTACCCTTCACGCGATACCTGGAATGGCAGTCCACCCGAGACCGGGAACGCGCCGTACAAGCATGGTCGGCGGCCTTGAACGGCCTGCCGGGACCGACGCTCGTCGCACCGGCCGCACCCCGGGCCGATGCCGCGACCGCCCCGGTAGCCCATGAAATCCCGTTGCGCACCGAAACGGTCGAGCAGCTCCGCGCCACCGCCGCCGCCTGCCAGGTCACCCTCAACACCCTCGTCCAGGCCGCCTGGGCGCTCCAGCTGTCCGAGCTGACCGGCTCCGCCGATATCGTCTTCGGCGCGACGGTCTCCGGCCGCCCGCCGGAACTGCCCGGCGCGGAAGGCATGATCGGCATGCTGGTCAACACCGTCCCGGTCCGCATCGCCCTCGACCCGGCCGAACCGGTGGCGGAGCTGCTCACCCGCGTGCAGCGCGAACAGGCCGCTCTCGCCGAGCACCAGTTCCTCGGCCTCGACGAAATCCATTCCCGCACCGGCCTCGGACCACTGTTCGATACGGCCACGGTCTTCGAGTCCTACCCGGTCGACACGGCTTCGCTCACCGCCGCCACCCGGCGCGCGGATCTGACCGTCACCGATATCCGGACCTTCGACGGCACCCACTACCCGCTGTCCCTGGCCACCTACGCGGGAACCGGTCTGCGCTTCGAACTGACCCGCTCACCGCGCTATTTCACTGCGGCACAGGCCGAATCGATCTGCGCCCGGTTCGCCAGGCTGCTGACGGCGCTCACCGAGAACCCGGCCCGCCGGACCTCCGCCCTGCGCGGCATCGACCTGGATGCTGCCGCAGTCCGGCAGGGCGAGCCCGCACAACCCGTCCGCCTGCTGCCCGACCTCCTCACCGGCACCGCCACGCCCGATACCGTGGCGGTTGTCGCCACGGGCGGCATCACCGGCTCGCTGACCTACGAAGAGCTGGACAGCCGATCGAATCGGTTGGCGCGCAAATTGATCCGCGATGGTGCAGGCCCTGGCACAGCGGTCATGGTGGCCCTGCCCAGATCCATCGAATCGATGGTCGCCCTGTGGGCGGTCGCCAAGACCGGTGCCGCATTCGTCCCGGTAGACACTGCGCAACCGGCGAGCCGGACCACTGCCATGGCATCGGAATGCGCTGCGGTACTCGGCATCACGGCCGATCGCTTCGAAACAGATCTACCGGAAAATCTCCGCTGGTTGCGCATGGACGACCCGGAATTCGAAGCCTCCGTCAGCGCGATGCGATCGTCCGCGCTGACCGACGCCGACCGTCCGACACCCTTGCACCCCGCCCACGCCGCCTACCTAGTCTTCACCTCCGGCTCCACCGGCACCCCGAAGGGCGTGGTGGTCACCCACGACGGCCTCGCCGATATGGCCGCCGCCACCGCGCACAACTGCCGATTCACCCGCGACTCCCAGGTCATGCACTGCCTGAACCCCGCCTTCGACGCCGCGATCCTGGTCTGGCTGTCCACCTTCGCCGCCGGCGGCACCCTGGTCCTCGCCGCCCCGGACGCCAATGCGGGCGCGGAACTGTCCGCCGCCATCCTGGAAAGCGCTGCGACACACCTGATCTGCACGCCCACCGTGCTGTCCACCCTCGACCCGAACACCCTCGACACCGTCCGGACCATCGTCACCGGCGCGGAAACCTGCCCGCCCGCCCTGATCCGCCGCCTGTCCGCCGATCGCATCCTGGTGAACTCCTACGGCCCCGCCGAAACCACCATCGCCGCCGGCTTCGGCGACCCGATGACCCCCGAAACCGGCGGTCTCATCGGCACGCCCGTGCCCGGCGCGACGCTCCTGCTGCTGGACGACTGGCTGCGCCCCGTGCCGGTCGGCGCGATCGGCGAACTGTACGTCCGGGGCCCCGGCGTAGCCCAGGGCTATGCGAGCCGCCCCGGTCTCACCGCCGCCCGTTTCATCGCCGACCCGTTCGCGCCGGGCTCCCGCCTGTACCGCACCGGCGACCTGATGCGCTGCACCCCGGCCGGATTCGAATACGTCGGCCGCTCCGACTTCCAGGTGAAGATCCGCGGTATCCGCGTCGAACCCGGCGAGGTCGACGCCGCTCTGCTGACCCATCCGGACGTGACCGCCGCCGTCACCATCGCCCACCGGCCGGCCACCGGCGCCACAGCACTGTGCTCCTACGTGACCACCCCGGTTACCGATTTGTCCGCCGGCGAACTCATCGGCGAGCTGACCGCATGGCTCGGGCAGCGCCTACCCCGGTACCTGGTGCCGTCGAGCATCCAGGTGCTGACGGAGATGCCCCGCACCCGCAGCGGCAAGATCGATACCCGGGCGCTCCCGGAACCCGTTGTCGCACTGGCGGATTACGTCGAACCGGCAGGCGACGAGGTCCTGATCGCCGCCACCTTCGCCGAGGTCCTCGGCCACGACCGGGTCGGCGCCCGCGACGACTTCTTCGCCCTCGGCGGCGATTCCCTGATCGCCACCCGCGTGGCGTCCCGCCTGACCGCCGACCTGCACACCCCCGTACCCGTCCGCCTGCTGTTCGAAGCGCCGACCGTCGCCGAGCTGGCCCGCCGCATCAACTCCGGCACCGCCACCACCGAACCCGCGCTGCTCCCGCTACCCCGCCGGCAGACCGAACCACTGTCCCCCGCCCAACAGCGCATGTGGTTCGTCAACCGCTACGACCCATCCTCCCCGGCCTACAACGTCCCGGTCGCCCTGCGCCTTTCCGGCCACCTGGACCTCACGGCCCTGCGTTCGGCCCTCTACGACGTAATCAGCCGCCACGAAACCCTCCGCACGGTCTACCCCGACATCGACGGCGTAGGCGTGCAGCGCATTCTCGATGCCTCGGCCGTCGAACTGGACCTGGACCCCACGCCGATCACCCCCGCCGAACTTCCCGCCGCGATCGCGGAAACGATCGGCACCGGCTTCGACGTCACCGCGGCGGTACCCCTGCGGCTGCGCGTATTCCAGCTCGACAGCCCCGCACCCGGCGGAGACGAGTATGTGATCGTGCTGGTCGCCCATCACATCGCGACCGACGGTTTCTCCATGGCGCCGCTGACCCGTGACGTCGTGGCCGCGTATGCCACGCGTGCGGCGGGTGAAACGCCACGGTGGGAGCCGCTGCCGGTGCAGTACGCCGACTACGCGCGCTGGCAGCTCGCTCGGCTCGGCAGTGCTGATGATCCGGAGTCGTTGCAGGCCACGCAGATCGAGTTCTGGGCTCGTGAGCTGGCGGGGCTGCCGGATCACGTCGATCTGCCGTCGGATCGGCCCCGGCCCGCGCGGGCCTCGCATCGCGCCGGGGAGTGCGTGGTGCGGGTGGATCGCGAGGTGAGCGCCGCGCTGGAACGGTGTGCGCGGGAGCATCGGGCCACGCCGTTCATGGTGATGCACGCCGCGCTGGCGGTGCTGCTGGCGCGTGCGAGCGGCAGCGACGACGTGGTGATCGGCACGCCGGTGGCCGGGCGCGGGGTGCGCGAGCTGGATGATCTGGTCGGGATGTTCGTCAATACGCTGGTGTTGCGCACCGGGATTCGAGGCGGGGAAACGTTCGGGGACCTGCTGGGACGGGTACGGGATGCCGACCTGGCGGCATTCGAGCACGCCGATGTACCGTTCGAACGGCTGGTGGAGGTGCTCGCGCCCGCGCGTTCGGAGGCGCGGCATCCGATCACACAGGTGATGCTGGTCTTCCAGAATCTCGCCATGCCCCGGCTGGAGATGCCGGGCGCCACCGTCACGCCGTTGGAGTTGCCGCAGACCAACAGTCGCTTCGATCTGAGCCTCACCGTGGTCGGTGACCCGGAGGGCCTGCAATTGCGCTGGTGCTACGCGACCGATCTGTTCGACGAGCCCACGGTGGTCGCTTTCGGTGCACGGCTGGTCCGGCTACTGACCGCGGTAATCGCGGAAACCGCTGTGCCGGTGGGTGATATCGATCTTCTGACCGATGCGGAACGGGCGGTACTGCGCGCCGGAAATCCCCCCGCGGCCGCGCCGCGCACGCTGGCGGAATTGATGCGCGATGCCGTAGTCGCGAATCCGGACGGCGTCGCAGTGGTGTGCGCGGATCGCCGGCTGACCTACCGGGAACTCGATGCGCGTGCGGAGCAATTGGCGCACGGGTTGCGATCAGCGGGCGCCGGACCGGAAACCCTGGTGGCAGTGGGTATCCCGCGCTCGATCGAATCGATCGTGGCGGTGTGGGCCATTGCCCGGACCGGTGCGGCCTTCGTGCCCGTGGACCCCGCCTACCCGGCCGATCGCATCGCCCGCATCGTCGACGTCTCCGGCGTCCGGCTCGGCCTGACGGTGACGGCGGAACGCGATCGGCTGCCGGGGACGGTGGATTGGCGCTGCGTGGACGAGCCGACAGGTGATCCGGCGTCCACCGGATCGGCCGCGGCCCGGGTGCGACCCGAGAACCCCGCCTACGTGATCTTCACATCGGGTTCGACGGGCGCACCCAAGGGCGTGGTCGTCACCCACGCCGGACTGGCGAATCTCGCGGTGGCACAGCGTGATCGCGACGGCATCGACGCCGATTCGCGCGTACTGCACGTGGCCTCGCCGAGCTTCGACGCCTCGGTCCTGGAACTCGTGATGGCGGTGAGCGCGGGCGCCACCCTGGTGATCGCGCCGCCGACCGTCTTCGCCGGACCCGACCTGGCGGAACTGCTGGCAAGGGAACGGGTTTCGCACATCGCGATCACACCCTCGGCCCTGGCCACCGTGAACCCGGCCGGTCTGACGCGGCTGCGGATGATCATCACCGGCGGCGAACCCTGCCCGCCGGAACTGGTGTCCGCGTGGAACGTGCCGGGCCGCAACCATTTCAACGACTACGGTCCGACCGAGACCACGGTGTGGGCCACCGGCAGCGACCCCCTCGGGCCCGGCGACCCGATCACCATCGGCACGGCCGCACCCGGCATGCGGGCCATGGTGCTCGACGACCGGCTGCGCGCGGTCCCCGACGGCGTGGTGGGGGAGCTCTACCTGGCCGGCATCGCCCTGGCGCGCGGCTATCACGGCCGCAGCGACCTGACCTCGGCGCGATTCCTGGCCGACCCGTACGGTGCGCCGGGCGAACGCATGTACCGCACCGGCGACCTGGTGCGGCGGCGCGGCAACGGCCTGGAATATCTGGGCCGCACCGACACCCAGGTCAAACTGCGCGGCCTGCGTATCGAACTCGGTGATGTGGAGGCCGCGCTGACCGCCGATCCCGCCATCGCCCAGGCGGTGGCGCTGGTCCGGGCAGACGATCGCGGCGGCATGCTCGTCGGGTACGCGGTGCCCGCACCGGGTGCGAAGCCCGACCCGGCCGAGCTGAAGAAGGCGGTGGCCCAACGGGTTCCGTCCTATCTGGTCCCCGCGGTCATCATGCTGCTGGACGCGCTGCCGCGCACCGCCAACGGCAAGCTGGACCGCGCAGCCCTGCCCGCCCCGGAACGCTCCACCGCGGCCCGGCAGGCCCCGCACGGCTCCGACGAGCAGGCCGTGGCCGCCGTCTTCGCCGAAGTGCTCGGCATCGAACAGGTCTGGCGTGATGACGACTTCTTCGCCCTCGGCGGCAACTCACTGATCGCGACCCGCGTGGTGGCCCGGCTCGGCGCCGCCCTGGACACGGCGATCCCGGTCCGAGCCCTCTTCGACGCCCCGACCGTCGCCGAACTCGCCGCCTACCTCGCCGCGGGCGGCGCGAGCGATCGCCCCCGCCCCGGCCCGCGTCCCCGCCCCGAGCGCATTCCCCTGTCGGCGGCCCAGCAGCGCATGTGGTTCCTCAACCGCTACGACCCGTCCTCACCGGTCTACAACATTCCCGGCGCGTTCGAAATCGAAGGCGCACTGGATATCTCGGCGCTCCACGCGGCCGTCTCGGATGTCATCGCCCGGCACGAGACGCTGCGCACCATCTACCCGGCGGGCCCGGACGGCCTGCCGGATCAGCGGATACTGCCCGCCGGACCGCCCCCGGTCATCGAAATCGAAGTGCCGGAGAGCGAAGTCGCCGAAGCCCTCACCGAACAGCTCGCGGTGGGCTTCGACGTCACCCGCGAAACCCCGCTGCGCGTGTGCGTACTGCACGTCTCCGCCGAACGCACCATCCTGGGTATGGCCGTGCACCACATCGCCGCCGACGGCTGGTCGATGGCCCCGCTGGCCCGAGACATCCTGTCCGCCTTCGCCGGCCGCACCGGGGGACAACCACCGGCCTGGACCGAACTGCCGCTGCAATACGCCGACTACGCCCTGTGGCAGCGCGAACTGCTCGGCGATGACACCGACCCCGCGAGCCTCGCCCACCGGCAACTGGACTTCTGGCGCACCCGCCTGGACGGCCTGCCGCCGGTGCACGCCCTGCCGCTCGACCGGCCCCGCCCCACGCTCCCGTCGGGTGTCGGCGACCAGATCCAATTCACCGTCCCCGCAACAGTTCACGACGAAATGCAGGTCCTCGCCAGAACGCACGGCGCGAGTCCGTTCATGGTCGTGCACGCGGCCCTGTCCGTCCTGCTCGCCCGGCTCTCCGGCACCCCGGACATCGCTCTCGGCACCGTCGTGGCCGGTCGCGGCGACGGCGAATTCGATGACCTGGTCGGCATGTTCGTCAATACGGTCGTCCTGCGCACCCACATCGATCCCGCCGCCGATTTCGCCGCCACCCTGGATGCCGTGCGCGCCGACGACCTGGCCGTCTACGGCAATCTGGACCTGCCGTTCGAACGCCTGGTGGAAGCGCTCGCCCCCGCCCGTTCGACCGCCCACCACCCGCTGTTCCAGGTCCTGCTGGCATTCCAGAACCTGGAAATGCCCGCAACGGAACTGTCCGGCTTGATGATTCGCCCCCTGACCGCTCCCGCACCCGGTTCGAAATTCGACCTGGAGTGGATGCTGGCCGAACAGTTCGGCCCGGACGGCACACCGGCGGGCATCACCGGCACCCTGACCTTCGCCACCGACTTGTTCGACCGCGCCACAGCGCAAGCCATGGCTGACAACCTGCTGTCCCTGCTGACCGCATTCACCACCGCCCCCGACGCTCCCGTCGGCGACATCGCGGTCTCGGACGCCCTGCCGCCCCTCACCGCGGACACCGCACCCCGGGTCGCCCCCGCCCCCGAGCCCCGCCATCACGTCTACCGCGCCCCGCGCACCGAAACCGAACGCCTCCTCACCACCGCGTTCGAGACCGTCCTGGAGCACCCGCGAATCGGCGTGGACGACAACTTCTTCGACGCCGGCGGCAACTCCATGGCCGCCGTGCAACTGGTCTCCCAGGTGCGCGAAAGCACCGGCGTACCGCTGCCCCTGCAATGGATGTTCCTCGACCCGACCCCCGCCGCCCTGGCGCGCCGTCTCACCGAGGCCGTCGCGCAACCGGGCGCGGAGACCTCGTTCCGGGTGCTGCTCCCGATGCGCTCCGGCGGCGGCGACCCGGGCCTGTTCTGCATCCATCCGGCCGTCGGATTGGCCTGGTGCTACGGCGGTTTGGTGCGCCACATCGACCGCGAACGCCCCGTCTACGGCCTGCAATCGCCGGGCGTGGTGGACGGCGGCACCGCCGACCGCACCATCCACGAACTGGCGGTCCGCTACGCCGAGGAGATCCGGAGCGTGCAGCCGCAGGGCCCGTACCATCTGCTCGGCTATTCGGCCGGCGGCCCGATCGCGCACGCCGTGGCGATCGAATTGCGCCGCCGCGGCGCCGAAGTCCCATCCCTGATCATGATGGATGCCCGCGCCGACGTCGCGGTCACCGATGACGGCGACCTGCCGCCGCTGGCCGTGCTGCTCGCCGAATTCGGCGGCATCGACGTACCGCCCGAGCACGCCGACCTCACCCCCGACACCGCCGCCGAACTGCTCACCGCGGCCGGCATCTCCCTCACCGCGACCGATTTGGAGCACTTCTACAGCGATATGCGGCATCTGCTGCGCCAGCTCTCGACGCATCGCCCCGAGGTTTTCGACGGCGAACTGCTGTTCTTCACCGCCTCCGGCAATCCCGAATCCGTTCCGAACGTGGACACCTGGCGGCCCTATATCGGCGGGCCGGTCCACGATCATCGCCTCGCCTACGAGCACAATCGCCTGATCACGCCCGAGGCGTGGGCCGAGATCGGCCCGCTGATCGACGCCTATCTGCACCGCGACTAGCCGGACCGGCGCATTTCCGCCGCACGAAACCCGCTGGGACACCCGCGCGCTGGGGAAGAATGGCAGTGACAAATCGGGGAGTGACGGAAGGTCGGGCTGTGTCGGTCAACGGGAAGCGGCGGTTACTGGGTGCGGCGGCGGTGGGGCTGGGCGCGCTCGGCGCGGGTGAGCTGATCGCCGCCACACAGGGCGGATCCGTGATCGACGGGTTCGGGCGGCTGCTGGCGGATACCGCGCCGACGCCGATGGTCGAAGCGGCCGTGGCGCGGGCGGGGCGGTACGACAAGGAGGTCACCCGGGCCGGTGTGGTGCTGGGCGCGGTGGCGGCGACGGCCGGAATCGCCGCGCTGCCGGATCGATTGCGCGGCCTCGCGGTGACCGGACTCGGCGCGGGCGCGGTGGCGGCGGCGCTGCGCGGGGCCAATCGCTCGGCGGCCGGAGCGGCGGGCGGAATCGCGGCGGCGGGCGTGCTGCGGGCCGGGCTGCGGCGCGCACCCGGCGGGTTCGGCGGCGGATTGCTGTGGGCCGCAACGGGCGCCGGACTGCTCGCGGGCGCGGAGACACTGATTCGCCGGGCCGATCAGCGCCATGCCGACCGGGTCCGCAAGATCGGCCCGATGGGTTCGCACAGTCCCATCCCCGAGGACGGTTTCGGCACCGAACCCGGCCTGTCGCCGCTGATCACCCGCGCGGGCAAATTCTATGTGGCGGACGTGAATTCGCGACCCCCGCGCATCGACCCGATGCAGTGGCGGCTGTCCATCGGCGGCAAGGTCGCCCACCCGCTGCGCCTGTCCCTCGACGACCTCGCCGAGCAGGCGGTCGAATTCGACGCCGTCATGGTCTGCGTGCACAACACTGCGGGCTCCGGCCGCGCCGGCAATGCCCGCTGGCTCGGCGTCCCGCTCACCGCCCTGTTCGCCCACGCCGTCCCCGAACCCGGCGCGACCCGCCTGGTCACCCGCGCCGTCGACGGTTACACCATCTCCCTCCCACTGGAACCGCTGCGCACCGGCGAATGGCCCGGCTACCTGGTCATCGGCATGAACGGCGAACCGCTTCCGCCCGAACACGGCTTCCCCGCACGGGTTTTCGTCCCCGGCCTCTACGGCCAGTACACCGGCGCGAAATGGCTGGCCGCACTGGAACTGTCCGACGACAGTCACGTCGACTACTGGTGGCGGCGCGGCTGGCCCAGCGAACCCATCTGGGTCCGCCCGCAAGCCCGCATCGACGTAGCCGCCTGCGCGACACCGGGATTCGGCGGCAAATGCACCGTGGCGGGCGTAGCCTGGGCGCCCCCGCAGGGCGTTTCCGCCGTCGAGATCCGCGTCGACGAAACCGACTGGCTCCCGGTCGAACTCGGCTCCGAGATCGCCCCCGCCGCCTGGCGTCGCTGGCGCACCGTCATAGACCTCTCACCCGGCGAACACACCATCGAAGCCCGCGTCACCAGCCGCTCCGGCGAAACCCAGGACGGCAACGTCCGCCCGCCCTACCCCCTCGGCCCCGGCGGCTTCCACTCCGTAACCCTCTACGCCTGACCGCCTTCGCCCAGCCGCCTCCCATCTCGCCCCCTCGATCAGCTGTCGCCGCCCGACCGCCGCGCCCCGACCACCCCCGTCCCCCGTCATTCCGGCGTGCTCTTGGCCGGAATCTCACCGAAGCGGACGTCGCACAGGCCATGACATCTGTCACGGCCGAGTCGTGACGGCCTGCCGAGGCACCCGCGCCGCACCAGGCCGACAGTAGAACCATGAAACCTACCGCGCACGCGGGCATCGGCGAGATCGCAGCCGGCCCGATCGGCACACGCACCGGCGGCGGGCAACAGCCGCTGCGCTTCGTGTTCGCCCCACCATGCCTCGTCGGCGGCAGGTTACTGCCGCACGGCGGGTTCGAAACCGGGTCCAGCCCCGCGAACGGCGGGGCCGTGCACGCCCGCGCCGCGCACTGACATGCCGCCGCCCCCATCGGCCGCGGACCCGGTCGCCGGGCTCCGGCGCGGACTGCCCGGCCTCTCGCCTGAGGTAGCGTCCCGCGTTGTGGACGAGGAGGCAATTGCGCGGCGGCGGCGGGTCGGCTGGATTTTCGCCGCGATCTGGTCGGTGTACCTGTACGGCCTGCTGCACGACGCGTGGCGGCTGGAGGACCTGTCGGCGCGGATCTACGCGCTGGCCGTCATCGGGGCCTTCGGGATCTGCTACGTCGGTTCGTTCTGGTTGCTGTTGCGCGGCCCGGTGAACCGGGTGATCTGGCCGAGCCCGGAACCGAAACTGGTGATCGTTCCGGTGCTCGTCCTGAGCGCGCTGGCCGTGGCGGCCGCGGTGGCGCTGGGCGGGGAGGCCACCGGCTTGGCCGTCTACATCGGCTCGTTCATCGCTTTCACCCTGCCGGTCAAACGCGCAGTCCCGTTGCTGGTGGTCCTGCTGCTCGCGGCGACGGTGATCCCGCAGCTGATCGCCGGTGCGCCACCGGACTATTCGGCCATGCAGCAGGTGGCCATGGGCTCGTTCGCGGTCGGCGGCATCCGGCAGCTGATCCTGCGCAGCCAGCAGCTGGACGTGGCGCGCAAACAGCTGACCGAGCTGGCGGTGGCCGAGGAACGCCTGCGGGTCGGCCGCGACGTGCATGACATCCTCGGTCATTCGCTCACCGTCATCACGGTGAAAACCGAACTCGCACAACGGCTCATCGATATCGATGCGGAGCGGGCCAAGGCCGAGCTGGCCGATATCGAGAAGCTGGCCCGCGAATCGCTGGCGAGCGTGCGCACCACCGTCGGCGGCCTGCGCGAGGTCTCCCTGGCCGGCGAACTCGCGAATGCGCGAACCGCCCTGCGTGCCGCCGGAATCGAAGCGGACCTGCCGGACACCGACGATCTGCCGGTGCGAAACAGCGTGGTGTTCGGCTGGGTGCTGCGCGAATCGGTCACCAATATCGTGCGCCACAGCGATGCCCGGAGCGCCGTCGTGCGCCTCACCCCCACCAGCATCGAAATCGCCGACGACGGTACGGGATTGGGCGACGGCGCGAAATTCGGTTCCGGGCTCTCCGGCCTGCGTGAACGCGTCCGCGCCACCGGCGGCACGCTCACCGTCGCCAACCGTCCCGAAGGCGGATTGCGGGTGCTGGCAAGCTATCCCACGGATCGGAAACGGGAGAACGAATGATCAAACTGCTGCTCGCCGACGATCAGGCGCTGGTGCGCGGGGCGCTGGCGGCGCTGCTGAGCCTGGAACCCGATCTGGAGATCGTGGCCGAGGTGGGGCGCGGCGACGAAGTGCTCGCGGCGGTCGAGCGCAGCACGCCTGACGTGGCGTTGCTGGATGTGGAAATGCCCGGTATGGACGGCATTTCGGCTGCGGCGGAAGTGCATGCGAAGTTCCCGGCGGTCCGCATTCTCATGGTCACCACCTTCGGCCGCCCCGGGTACCTGCGCCGCGCCATCGACGCCGGGGCCAGCGGCTTCGTCGTCAAGGACACTCCGGCCCGTGAACTGGCCGACGCCGTCCGCCGCGTCCACATGGGGCTGCGCGTGGTCGACCCCGCCCTGGCCACCGAAACCCTCACCGCCGGAACCTCACCCCTGACCGCCCGCGAACGCGAAGTGCTCGCCGCGGCCGCCGACGGTGCGACGGCCGGCGCCATCGCCAAAGCCCTGCACCTGTCGGAAGGCACGGTCCGTAATCACCTCTCCGCGGCCATCGGCAAAACCGGCACCCGCACCCGCGCCGAAGCGGTGCGGGCGGCCGAACGCCTCGGTTGGCTGTGAACGAACGGGCTAGAAGCGGCCGCCGCGGCTGATACGGCGGGAGCCGTTCGAGCCGCCGAATGAGCCGGGGGCGTAGCCGCCGCCGGAGTTGCCGCCACCGCGGTAACCGCCACCGCGGTAACCGCCGCCCATGCCGCGCAACATGCCGTCGATGAGGATGCCGCCGAGAATCGCTCCGGTCTGGGAGTTCGGGGTGGACTGGGCGGCCTGCCATTGCTGGACGGCGGCCTGCGCGGTGTGCAGGGCGCGGGTGCCGAGTTCGGCGGCGCGCTGCGCGTACGGGAGGGCTTGGGCCGGATCGGAATTCGCGAGCTGGTTGGCCTGATCGAGATTGCGCTGGGCCTCGGCGAGCCGGGTGCGCGGTTCGGCGTCGACGCCGCCGCGCCGGGTGCCGATGAAATCGGAGGCGGCATTGATCTGGCTCTGCGCCGCGGTGATGGCCTGGCCCAGGCGGCGGCGCAGTTCGTCGTCGGCGAGCTTGCGATCGGTGGCGGACGCGATTGCCTTGTCCAGGGCGGTGTCCGCGACCACCGCCTGCTGGAAGGTGCCGAGCGGATTGGCCGCCCGGGACGCGCTCGCCTGCTCCCGGGCCTTGCGCGCGGCCTCGGCGGCGGCGGCGAGTTCGGGGCCGCCGTGCGCGGTGAGGGTGGCGGCGGTGGCGAGATCGCGATCCAATTCGGCGATGATGCCGGGCAATCCGGCCCGCGCCTGATCGATATCGGTAGCGGCGGTGTCCACCGCGTCCAGGAGTTTGCGGGCGGCGTCCACGGCCGATTCCGCGCCCCGGATGGCCGCCACCGCCGCGCCCTGCTGACCGACCGGTTTGGCCGCGGCGGCCCGGCCCTCGGCGATCCCGCGCTCGGCGAACGCGATGCGCTCGCGGGCCATGGACACATTGTCGCGAATGGGCGCCAGCACCGACGCCGGTTGCGCGGCAACCAGTCCGGCCAGGGTGGCCTCGGAATTCGGGGCGCGGGTGGTCAACTCCACCACGGCCTGGGTGAGCGCGTCGAGCCGCTGCCCGGCATTGATCAGCAGATTGCGCATGGCGTCGAACTCGGCGACCTTGGCATCGAGTTCGAGATCGGCGCGGCCGCAGGTGCTGATCAGTTCGACCAGCATGCGGCGCTGCTCGTCCGGGGTCTCGGGGATGTCGTCGTCCAGCCCCTGGCGGATCGAGAAGGCCTTGGCGAGTGCGGCTTTCGCGGCCTCCAACGCTGCGGTGAACGGCGAAGTGGCGGATGCGCCGAATTCGTCGGTGGCCAAGCGCAATTCCTCGGTGGAGGTGCGAATCGCATTGTCGGCGTCCACCAGGACCTCCTTGGACCAGCTGTCCAGGCTGCCCAGCGGGAGCGCCGCCAGCGCCGCGGTATCGGTCGGATCCACCTTGCGCGCCGCCGCCAGCTCCGCCTTGGCGCGCCGGGCCGCACGGCCCCGCGACCACAACCAGATGCCGACCACGATCAGGATCACGACGAGCGCGATCACCAGCAGCGTCAGAAAACTCACCCCGCCGCCGGACCCGTTCATGGCAGTGGAGAGCCCGTCGGCCGCCGCCAATCCCGCACCGGCCCAATCTCCGGCCCGCAGCTTCGGCTCCACCTTGTCGATGAGCAGCTCGTCGACTTCCTTGTCGCTCACCGAATCCGGCGTGGTCCCGGTGAACGCGTAGGCCCGATCCTCGGTGGCCACCGACAGCAGCACATCGCGATCGCCGAAGCCCGAGGCCCGCGCCGTCTGCTCGCCCCAGGCCTGCGCGTCCATGCCGGAGAAGTCGCGCACGTACACAACCCACAGCCGCTCATGGTCTTTCGCGTACAGCGCGTCGATGGCGGCTCGCAGCTCGGCGGTCTGCCCGCCTTTCAACGCCCCGGCCTTGTCTGTCACGTAGGTGGGCAATCGCTGTGGCTGGTCCGCGCTCGCCGCACCCGCGCCGAGGCCGAGCAGCGCCAGCGCCAGCAGAACTCCGGTGACGATCAGCGTCAGGGCACGCTTCGATTGCCGCATGGCACGAATCTATCCGCCCGTACCGGGCGCCGGAGATTCTTCCGCGCACCCGTGTCGGACGCCATGACTACGATCGAAGACGTGATCACGATCGAAACCCCCTACACGGGTCATGTCGCCCCCGGTTCGAACGCGCAGCTCCGCGAAGTTCCCGGCGCGCGCATCGTGAAGATGTCGGTCGGCGCGATGGACAACAACACCTATCTGGTGCAGTGCGCGAACACCGGCGCGACCCTGCTCATCGACGCCGCCAACGAAGCGGACCGGATTCTCGAGCTGATCGGGCAGCAGGCGCCCGCCGGCGTCGAGCTCATCGTCACCACCCATCAGCATCCTGATCACTGGTGGGCGCTGGCGGACGTGGCGACCGGCACCAAAGCCCCGACCGCGGCGCACCCGCTGGACGCCGAACCGCTACCCGTGCCGCCGGACCGGCTGCTGGCCGACGGCGAGAAGCTGCGCATCGGCGACCTCGAGCTCGAGGCCGTCCACCTGCGCGGGCACACGCCCGGTTCGGTCGCGCTCGCCTTCACCGACGGCGCCGGCCGCACCCACCTGTTCACCGGCGATTCCCTCTTCCCGGGCGGCGTCGGCAAAACCGGCAGCCCGGAGCAGTTCACCTCGCTGCTCGACGACGTGGAGTCGAAGCTGTTCGGCCGCTACCCCGACGACACCGCGGTGTACCCGGGTCACGGCGACGACACCACGCTCGGCACAGAGCGCCCGCAATTGCCCGAGTGGCGGCGGCGCGGTTGGTGAAGCTCCGGAACCGTGCTCCCGAACCCGACTGGATGACCGGCGAATTCGAGCCGGAGCCCCGCGGCGGTTGCGTCTCGGGCGCTCTGCGCTGGGCGCGCCGGCTGCTGGCCGGCGCGCTGCTGATGGCCCTGCTGGTGGTGTGCGGCACCGCCGTGCGGGTCTGGCAGGTGGCCCGGATCAGCGATTACGCCAAGGCCGACGCGATAGTGGTGCTGGGCGCCGCGCAATACGACGGCACCCCGTCCTCGGTGTTCGAGGCCCGCTTGGATCAGGCCGGGAAGCTGTTCAAGAAGGGCATCGCACCGCTGGTGGTGACGGTCGGCGGCAAACAGGTGGGCGACAACTACACCGAGGCCGCCTCGGGCAAGAGCTACCTGCGGGAACAGGGCGTGCCCGGCGATTCGATCCTGGCGGTGGAAACCGGTTCGGACACTTTGCAGAGCGTGGAGGCGGTGTCCAAAGCGCTACTGGCGCGCGGCAAGACCTCGGTGGTGCTGGTCAGCGATCCGTGGCATTCGCTGCGCACCCGCACCATGGCCCGCGATGCCGGGCTGGCGGCATGGACCGCGCCCACCCGCACCGGGCCCGCCGTCTACACGCGGGAATCACAGGCGCACGGTATTTTCCGGGAGACCTTCGCGCTGCTGTGGTACCAGTTGAGCCACTACTCGGCGGATTTCAAATACACGGCGGATCAGTGAAGTCATGAACGCGCGCATCGACTATGACCGGGTGTACTCCGACGCGGATCGGGAGCGCCTGGTACCGGAAACCGACGGCACCGCCGGCTTGAGCTGGTCGCC
This sequence comes from Nocardia yamanashiensis, assembly GCF_021183565.1. Classification (NCBI taxonomy): domain Bacteria; kingdom Bacillati; phylum Actinomycetota; class Actinomycetes; order Mycobacteriales; family Nocardiaceae; genus Nocardia; species Nocardia yamanashiensis. The sequence goes on along the minus strand of NZ_CP089226.1, from coordinate 3,847,852 downwards.
GTGCCCGGCGCGGCGCAGCGATTTCTCCCGGGACCGCGCCCGGGTGCTGCATTCGGCGGCGCTGCGGCGGCTGGCCGACAAAACCCAGGTGATGGGTCCGCGCGACGGCGACACGCCGCGCACCCGGCTCACCCACTCCCTGGAAGTGGCGCAGATCGGGCGCAGCATCGCCGACAGCCTGGGCTGTGATCCGGATCTGGTGGATCTGGCCGGGCTGGCGCACGATATCGGGCACCCGCCCTACGGGCACAACGGCGAGAAGGCCCTGGACCAATTCGCCGATCGGCACGGCGGTTTCGAGGGCAATGCCCAGAACCTGCGCATCCTGACCCGGCTCGAACCGAAAGTGCTCGACGAGCGCGGGCACAGCTTCGGGCTCAACCTGACCCGGGCGGCGCTGGACGCGGTCATCAAATACCCGTGGGGCAGAACGGGTCCCGGCTCCAAGTTCGGCGCCTACGACGTGGACCTGGATCGGCTGGCCTGGGTGCGCAAGGACGCGCCGGACCGCCGGCAATGCCTGGAATCGCAGATCATGGACTGGGCCGACGATGTCGCGTACTCGGTGCACGACGTCGAGGACGGTGTCATCGCCGGGCGCATCGACCTGCGTATCCTCGCCGCTCCGAGCGAACGCCGCACCCTCGCGGAACTCGGTGCGGCGCAACACCGTTCGCTCAGCTCCGATGAGCTGGTGGCCGCCGCGCAACGGCTCTCGGAACTGCCGGTGGTGGCCGCTGCCGCCGCCTACGACGGTTCGCTGACCGCCTCCGTCGCGCTGAAACGCCTCACCAGCGATCTGGTGGGCCGGTTCGCCACGGCTGCGGTGGAGGCCACCCGGGCGGCCTGGGGCGGACGCCAATTGTCCCGTTACGCAGCCGATCTGGAGGTGCCGCCGGTGGTGGCGGCCGAGGTCGCGGTGCTCAAGACCATGGCGTTGCGGTTCGTGCTGGACGATCCGATCCACCGGGTGCGGCAGGTCACCCAGCGCGAACGCATCCTGCTGGTCGCCGAACGCCTGCTGGCCGCCGCGCCGCGCGGACTGGACCGGCTGCTGCTGCCCTGGTGGGAGGAGGCCGCCGACGACACCGCCCGGGTGCGGGTGGTGGTGGATCAGATCGCCTCGCTCACCGAGAGCCGCCTCGAGCGGATCGCCGCGGCGATACCCTGAGCATGGTGGCGAACCGGTCGGCAGGGGACCGTCGCGCACCGCGGTCGCGAGCCAGACGGGGGTGGCAATGCTGTACGGCGTGGAGCAGACGGTCGATCTCGACCGGTATCCCCTGGACTGCCGGGATGTGCCCGGCCTGCTCGCGGTCATCGAACACGCCCGCGACGAGCTGGCCACCACCGGATTGGTGGTGGTGCCGGAGTTCCTGCGGCCGGAAGCGGTGGTCGGCATCGCGGCCGAAGCGCTGCTGGACGCCTCCGCACCGCGGCTCACCGCCTACGACCGGATACCGGGGACGGCGGCGGTGAAACAGCTGTATCGCTGGGAACCGTTGCTGGGCTTCGTATCCCGGGTGGTGGGGGAGCCGGTGCATCGGTCGGCGGACACGCTGGCGGCGATGACCGTGCAGGTGGATCCGCCGGGGACGGGACAGGAATGGCATTTCGACATGTCGGAGTACACGGTCGAATTGCATATCGTGGCGCCGGAACAGGGTGGGGTGCTGGAGTATTCGCCATTGCCGATGGATTTCCCGCCCGCCGGGCCGCCGGGGGTGCGGCGGCGGACGGTGCAGTTGCTGGCCACCGCGCCGGGGGCGTTGGTGTTGTATCCGGGGCGGCGGGCGCGGCATCGAATCACATTGGTGCGCGGGAACATTCCGCGGGTGGTGGTGAGTATGGCGTTTCATTCGCGGCCGGGGCAGCGGCTCAACGATCAGGTGCGGCGGCGGTATTTCGGGCGCACGGAGTGAAGGTCCGAGCTGCGGGCGCGCGTTCGGGTCAGAGCGCGTCGTGCAGGGCCAGATAGTGGGCGATGCTGGTCGCGGGCGGGCCATCGGCGACGATGCGGCCTTCGTCGAATACCAGCACGCGGTCGAAGTCGGCGAGCAGATCCAGATCGTGTGAGATCACCACGAGCCGCTGCGGGAGCTCGGCCAGCAGCTTGGTGACTCGTCGCTTGTTCCGCAGATCCAGCAGAGTGGTCGGTTCGTCGAAGATGACGTACTCCGGCCGCACCGACAGCACGGCGGCGATCGCCAGCATCTGCTTCTGCCCGCCGCTGAGCAGATGCGCGGGATGATCCCGGAATTCGGCGAGACCGTACTCGGCCAGTACCTCCGTCACCCGCTCGCCGATCTCGGCCTTCCCGAACCCGTGATGCTTGAGCCCGAACGCCAGATCCTCGGCGACCGTCGGCATGACGATCTGCACATCCGGATCCTGGAAGACGAACCCGACCCGGCGGCGCACCTGCCTGCCCTGCTTGCGGGTATCGAGACCATCCACCCGCACCCGGCCCGCGCTCGGCACCTGCAGGCCGTTCAGCAGCCGCGCGAAGGTCGATTTGCCGGAACCGTTCGAGCCGATCACGGCGATGCGGTGCTCGGTCAGCTCCAGGTCGAGTTCGCGCAGCACCTCGCGTTCGCCGAAGCGGTGGGAGACGCCCTCGAGTTCGATCATGCGCGGGCGGCCGTGTCCCGGACCGGCATCAGCGGGTAGGCGCGTTTCACCGCGAGCGCGGCCAGCGAACCGATCACGGCCTTGAAGACATCGCCCGGCAGGAACGCCACCGAGGTGGTGATGGCCTTGGACAGCGGCAGATCCAGCACCGTGGCCATCCACGGAATTCCGATGGCGTACAGCACGATCGCGCCGCCGAAGAAGTTGATCAGCACCGCGACGGGCAGGTTGTAGTGCTTCCACAGCCGTTCGGTGAGCAGGCCGATCACCAGCGCGCCGAGCGGATAGGCCAGTACGAAGCCGCCCGTGGCCCCCATGATCACCGACATGCCGCCGCGCCCGCCCGGCAGCACCGGCAGGCCCGCGAACACCAGGACGTCGAAGAGCAGGATGGCCAGCGCACCGCGTTTCGCACCCAGGATCGAGCCCGCCAGAATGACGCCGAGGGTTTGCGAGGTGAACGGCACCGTCGTCCCCGGCAATTGGATCAACGGAAAGAAGCCGAGCACCACCATGATCGCCGCGAACAGCGCGATCTGGGCCAAATCCCTACTACGCACCCGGGAACACTATCGGTTTCAGTCCAGGCCGCGGGCGTCCAGGGCCTCGCCGACCCCATCGGCCATGCGCAGGGTGCGGATCAGTAGCGGGACCAGGAACACGGTGCTGCGCTCGATACCGCGCGCCCGCTGCGCGGCCCGCACCAGTTCGGCTTGTTCGCGGATGACCGGGACGAATCGAATGGTCATGGCGACCAGCAGGCCGACTCGCTCCGGGCGGACGCCGAGCGGTGTCAGCGGTCGCAGGGCGCGTTCGATGGTGTCGATCATGGCGGCGGTGCGGGTGGTCAAAGTCACCAAGTTGGCGAGCAGGATCAGCGTGAGCAGGCGCAGGCCGACGGTGATCGCGCTGTCGCGGCCGACGAACAGCAGCTGGGCCAGCATGATCAGCAGCAGGACCGGGGTGAGGGTCAGCAGTTGCCTGCCTGTCATCCGGAACGGGATTCGCGCGAGCGCGTACAGCCCGAGCACCACGGCGAAGGCGATCGCCAGCCAGGGGATCGAATTCACGAGAAACAGCGCGGTCCCCGTGACGGCCAGCACCAGCAGCTTCGCGCCGGCGGGCACGGTATGCACCGGCGTCCGGGCGTCGTGGTACAGGCTGAGCACCGGTAGATATTGGCAGACGTGACCCGGTGATCTCGCAAGGCGGGGGTAACTCGTCGGGTACGTCCGAAATCGGGTCGGCACTCGACCGCCGGCACGCGTGCACGGCGGTGAACGGATCCCGAGTTGTGCGCTGAAGTCCCGGGGAGGCGGAACAGCTAGACTCGCTCGCGTGGCCGGCCGACTTCCTGACCGCGATATCGCGGCGATTCGTGAACGTGTTCGGATCGAGGATGTGGTTGGTGAGTACGTCGCGTTGAAGCGGGCGGGCGCCGACTCCATGAAGGGGCTCTGTCCCTTCCACGACGAGAAGTCGCCCTCGTTCCATGTGCGGCCGAATCATGGGCATTTCCATTGCTTCGGATGTGGTGAGGGCGGGGACGTTTTCGCCTTCCTGCAGAAGATCGAGCACATCGGGTTCGTCGAGGCCGTCGAGCAGATGGCCGACCGGCTCAACTACAAGATCAACTACGAGGGTGGCGGCACCTCGGTCCAGCGGGACCGGGGCACCCGGGCCCGGCTGGTCGCCGCCAATGCCGCGGCGCACGAGTTCTACATGGCGCAGCTCGGCGAGCACGAGGCCGAGGCGGCGCGAAAGTACCTGACGGACCGCAATTTCGACCACAATGCCGCCCACCAGTTCGGCTGCGGCTACGCTCCCGGCGGCTGGGACACGCTGACGAAACACCTGCTGCGCAAGGGTTTCGAGTTCAAGGAGCTGGAAGCCGCGGGTCTGTCCAAGCAGGGCCAGCGCGGCCCCATGGACCGGTTCAACCGCCGCCTGCTGTGGCCCATTCGCAATCTCGGCGGTGAGGTGATCGGCTTCGGCGCGCGCCGGTTGTACGACGACGACACCATGACCGCCAAGTACATCAACACCTCGGAAACGTTGCTGTACAAGAAGTCCCAGGTGCTCTTCGGGCTCGACCATGCCAAGCGCGAGATCGCCAAGGGGCATCAGGCCGTGGTGGTGGAGGGCTACACCGACGTCATGGCCATGCACATGGCCGGCGTCAAAACCGCCGTCGCCTCCTGTGGCACCGCTTTCGGCGACGAACACCTCGCGATCCTGCGCCGCCTGCTCATGGACGACAACTTCTGGCGCGGCGAGATCATCTACACCTTCGACGGTGACGAAGCGGGCCAGGCGGCGGCCCTGAAAGCCTTCTCCGGCGACCAGAAGCTCGCGGGCCAGACCTATATCGCCGTCGCGCCCGACGGCCTGGATCCGTGCGAACTGCGCCAGCGCAACGGCGACGGCGCGGTCCGCGACCTGGTCGCCCGCCGAGTCCCCCTGTACGAGTTCGTGATCCGCGGTCTGCTCGCCGAACACAACCTCGACGCCCCCGAAGGTCAGGTCGAAGCTCTGCGCCGCGCCGTCCCGGTGGTGGCTCAAATCAAGGACTTCGCCCTCCGCAAGGCCTACGCCACCAAGCTGGCCGGCTGGGTCGGCTGGGACGACATCCAGCTGGTGGTCCGCCGCGTCGGCGAGGAAGCCCGCAAAACCGCCCGCACCGGCACCAAACCCGGCATCCCCGAACGCGAAGCGCGCCAATCGGTTTCCGACCAGCCGGCAGCCCGCCCCAGCCCCGCCGACCCCACCCTCCTGGTCCAGCGCCAGGCCATCGCCGCGGCCCTGCAATACCCCGCCTACGCCGGCCCCATCTTCGATTCCCTGGAACCCGAAGCCTTCACCCACCCCGCGTACATCACCATGCGCGCCGCCATCGCCGAAGCCGGCGGCGCCTCCTCGGGCCTGGGCGGCGCCGAATGGGTAACCCTCGTAGCCGACAACACGGACGACCTCACCATGCGAGCCCTCGTCTCCGAGCTGGCCGCCGAACCCCTCCCCGTCAAAGCCGCCAGCGACATCCCCCGCTTCGTCACCGGCGTCCTGGCCCGCACCCAGGAAGCCTGGGTAGGCCGCCAGATAGCCGCCCTGAAGTCCAAACTCCAGCGCATCTCCTCCACCGAACAAACCGACGACTACATGGCCCTGTTCGGCGACCTGGTAGCCCTCGAGCAATACCGCAAGAGCCTGCTCACCCAAGCCATGGGCAACAGCGACGATTTCGCATCGACCTAGCCGGCCACTCTCGCCGGTCGAGTTCTGAAAAAATTCAGAACTCCGGCCTACAATGAGGTGGATGGGTAGGCAAAGGCCATACCCGGACCCCTCAGGAGAGGTGCGGCGCGATGGTTACCGAAGTCCAGTGGAGTGAGCTACAGCGCGACCCGAAGCAGGTCGCCCGCCTGGCCGACGAAGGCGCCGTCCGCGTTCGCCGCCGCGACGGCGTCCCCCTCCTCCTGATCCGCGAGGACCGCGCCGAAGCGCTGTCCGAAGGCTCGATCACCGCCGCCCGCGCCCTCCGCAACGTCCTCGTGCACCTGCCCCACGACATCGCCGCCCGCGCACTCCTCGACGAATTCCCCTGGGTCGACGTACTTCCCGAGCATTCCCGAGCTAAGTTCGTCACCGACTTCGCCCGCGCCTTCCAAGCCTCGGCAGAGCTCGGCGAATGGTCCGTCCTCGCCCAAACGATCCGCGAATGGCGCGCCACCGCGGCCATCCACGCCGATCCGTCTCTCGCCCAACAACTCTCCGGCCCCTCGGACGATGACCTCGGCCCAGTCCCCGAACCGATAGGGGAATGACGGGTGTCAGCCAAACGCGGCGACCGCGTAGCCCCGCCCGCGCAACCGGGGATGTGGGAGGCCCGCTTCGCGACGAATGCCGCTGCCAGCGGATGGGAAGAATTGTGTCGCACAGCACGATCCAACACCTGGGAGGCGTGGATCGTACTCACCGAACGACCGACGACGCCGGAGAATCCGGCCCGTCAGCATCGACTGCGAGGCGACTTCGCCAGTCACGTCATCCGCGGCACGTGCCTGGATCAATGGCAGTACGAAGTCACCGCAGGCGGTCGCATTTGGTATTGCACCGACCCCGACAAGCGAATCGTCTGGGTGGTCGCCGTACATGTCGGTCACCCGAAGCAGACCGAATGACCCTCCGCCGCAGCGACTCCGGCGGCTACCGCCGCAACTGATCGTGCGGCACCATGATCGTGGTCCGCTCGTCGATCGGCACCATCGGTTCCAGCTTCGGCTGCGTACTCAGTTTGTCCGCCAGCTTCTGCCGGCTCGCCGACACCAACTTCCGCGTGACAGGACTCTCACTGATCGCACGGGTCGTCTTACTGATCTGCTCGTACCGAGCCCGCCCGGCCTTCGCGCCCAGCACATACCCGGCCGCGACACCGATGATCAACCGCAACATTCCGAGAAGCTCCTCCCGTTGGCCCGTCCGCCCCTACATCCTGCCCGACCCCACCACCCCCTGTCACTCCGCCCTCCCACTGGCATGTCCGCAGGTAGAAGCGCGATTTGGGAAGTGAACAACCCATGCGCTAAAGTTTTCTCCGGCCGGTCCGGAAGGGTCAGCCACCAAGTGCCAATCCCCTATAGCTCAATTGGCAGAGCAGCCGACTGTTAATCGGCAGGTTTCTGGTTCGAGTCCAGATGGGGGAGCATCAATCAGGCCCCTGACCGGTAAACCGGTCAGGGGCCTGATTCATTCGGCACAATACCTCGGCCGGCAATCGTTGCCCGCCCGTCATCGGCACTGCGCGCTCCGCGCTCTCGTCGGAACCAATCGAATCGGGGCGACTGTAGCGACACGCCCCCGGCGAATGCCTGATGAGGATATGTCGAGTTCTGGCCAGTACTATTCGTGTTCGGCCACGTCCTCGGAACTTTGCATTGACCGGCACGGCCGCGAGCTCATGGGGCGCCGCGAATTCCTTTGCGACGGAAACTATTGGAATCGCCGGCCGACATCCTACCGGGCCTCGATCTGCTGGATCGTCAGGACAATCTCACCTCCTGGCCGGAAAATGGAGGGTTGAGGTCAGCTTTCGTGCAACGGACGACGGGCGAGTCTGCGGCGCGTTCCTACGAGTGTTGACAGGGGGATTTCGTGATGCCTGGGATCTACGGTGATTTCAGGAGTGTGCGTTCGACCGTAAGTGCCGCGGTCCTGGTCGATTTCGCAGCGGCGCGCGGTATGGCCCGGTCCGAGGCGCTGGAGGGCTCGGCGATCTCCGAGTCGGACCTGTCCAACCCCGACATCGAGATCAGCGTCGATCAGGAGATGCAGATCGTCCGGAACATTCTCGCGGGCGAAAAGGACGAACGCGGCATCGGACTCATGGCCGGTCTGCAGACGAATCTGGCCATGCTCGGCAGTCTCGCCATTGTCCTGAGCACCTGTGCGACGGTGCGCGAGATGGTCGAGGTGTGGGTCCACTATGCCGAATTGTCTTTCGTCTACGTCCGGTACAGCCTCGACTATCAAGGACCGGTGGTACGGCTCAGCCTCGATGCCGGACATCTGCCGGAGGATGTGCGCCGCTTCGCCATCGAGCGCGACCTCGCGACCCTGCGAATGGTGCAGCGTGGCCTGCTCGATTGGGATATGGCGGTTCGCCGTCTGGAAGTCGAGTACGAAGAGTGCCCGGTGTACGAAGCGGTCGGCACGCTCCTCGGAGTCGACGAGATCCTGTTCAGCGCGCAGCGGACCTGCCTGTTCCTCGAGGCCTCGGAGTTCGATCGACCGATGCCGCAGGCGAATCCGGTCATCATGCAACAGTACGAACGCATGTGCGCGGACACCTTGAGACGACGGCAGGAGCTCAACGGACTGAGCGGTCAGGTGCGGCAATTGCTCGTGCACCGAGGCGGTGTGGCCGATCAGCGCACTGTGGCCGCCGATCTGGGGCTGAGCCTGCGCACGCTCCGCCGGCGACTCGCCGAGGAGAACACCACTTTCCGAGCGCTGTCCAGTGAGATCACCGGGATACTCGCCGCGGAACTGCTGGCCAGCGGATTGACCGTCGAGACGGTGGCCACCCGCCTCGGATATTCCAGCGTCTCGGCGTTCGGCGCGGTATTCCGCGCCGAAATCGGTATGCCGCCGGGGCAATTCGCCCGGGCGAATCGTCAGAGCGCCCGCCAGTGAATTTCCCCGGGAGGTCGCCGCGTACTCACCCGCGCTAGCCCCAATTGGCAGCGAGGGTGAGGCAGAACGGGTGGCCGCTCGGATCGAGCAGCACCCGCCAGGTTTCGCCCGGTTGAAACTCCGGCACCGTAGCTCCCAGCTCGACCAGGTCCTTACTCGCCACATCGAGGTCTTCGACCGCCAAATCCAGATGGAATTGCTTGGTTCCATTCTCGTTCGGCCAGGTAGGCGGCTGATAGTCCGAGACCGTGCCGAATCCCAATGCGTGGTCCGGACCGGTCAGCATGGCGTACTCGTCCTGCATGTGAGCAACCTTCCAACCGAGCGCGGCCGCCCAGAACTCCGCGTCTCGCCGCGCGTCGGCACTGTCCAGGGTGAGCATCTTCAGCGTGGCGACTGCCATGGATCTTCCCTCTCTCGTAGCAACATTGATGTCAGCCCAGTCTGTGTTGCCGGCGCCGCCCGCGATTGTAAGAACGCGACACCGGCTGCTATGGCCGGTCGGACGGCAAGGAGTGCACCAGCGCGAACAGGCCATCGCCGGATGTGGCGCGAAATCCGGTGGTACCGGCCTAAGCTGGAATCCGATCGCGCGGTAGGGGGCGAGGTGTCGGGCAGCTGGGCCGCATCGGTGCCGTATGAGCGGCTCGGATCGCAATGCCTTGAAGCGCTGCAAGGCAATTCGGATCCCGATGTCTATCTGATGGGCCTCGTGCGGCTTGCCTGGGACGGGCTCTCGGAGGTGATCGAACCGCGCTCGGGCGGCGGGGTCGTTCTCGGCGGCTCGCACGCTACCGAGGGTGCGCCGGTGTTGTCCGCCGACAGCGACGGACGGATCACGGTGGGGATGCCGCGACTGCGGGAGCTGTGCGTGCGGTCCCTCGACTGCGCGAAACAGTATCTGGCCCGGTATCGGCAGATGTGTTTCGAACCGCAGTATCCGCTGCGTGAAGTGACCGAGCTGGAGGGATTCGAGACCAGGCTGCTCACGCTGGTGGGCGCGGCGGCCGGTGGAACGGATCCCGATCGGCTGGTGCAGGCGATCGCTCGCGGGATGGCCGGCGCGGCATACGGAGAACTCACGCCGCCTGCCCCCGAACTGCTGTCGACGTGGGGAGCCGAGCGGGTGTGGGCGGACTCCGCGCCGGACTGGATGTTCGAAGCCGAGCTGGACTGGGCCTACCTCGCGCGGGTGCACCACCATCTGATCCTCAACGCCCTGATATTCGCCCTCTGTCACGAGTACGCCCATATCCGGCTGGGCCACCTCGACGGCATCGAGGAATCCGCCACGGCAACCCGATCCGACGAGATCGATGCCGATGCCTACGCGCTGAACATCTGTGCCGCATCAGGTTCGGTCGACCTGCGGGCGACCTTCCGGATCTTCCGGTTGATGCACGATGCCGACCCGGCGCCGGCCGGTAGCGCGCTGACGCATCCACATTCCACGGATCGGCTGCTCCTCCTCGGCACCGCGGCACAGCGGGCGATGACCGTGGCGGACCCGGCGCTCCGTGACGAGATCAACGGGCTGCTCGGCGCATTGCAGACTCGGTGGGGTTCGATGAACGACACCGATCGGCACCCGGCGGAGCTCTACCTGGCGAGCGATCTCGACGGTGCGATCATCGAGGCCCGCGTTGCCGAGGAGTTCGCCGGTACACCGACAATGGGCGAATACGACCGCATTCCGCGAGTGTGGGTCGATGCGCGAGCCGTCCTGCTCGACCCGGCATCGACGTCGGAACTGGTCGGCGCGAACGTTCTCATCCTGCTCCGGGGCACCGCGATGACGCAGATCGAGCACACCGATACGGGTGTCACCCTGACCAAGTACGTCGATCAACGAGTGCGAATACCGCCCGGCTGGCGAGATCGATGGCCGCAGGGGCGATTAGAGCTGCGTGAGCTGAGCAATTTCTGGGAAGAAGTCGTCGAATCCGGCAACTCCGACGCCCATTTCAGCGCACACCAGCCGATCCCGCTCACTGCGGATCAATTGCTGCGGCGGCCCGTCCTGTGGGACGCACCCGTCGAGGAAATACTGCCCGGCCTCACGCCCGAAAGTCCGGCGGCGGATGTGCCCGCGCTGCTGGACTTCGCGACGTGGTGCGATGAATACGAACGCGTCGACGACGCCCTGAGCCTGCGTATTCTCGCGATCGACCGGGACGCGACCGCGGTACCGGCGACGATCGCGTCCGCATTGATCAAATCCCTCACCGACATCGGGCAAGGCGACGAGGACGGGCTGTGGGCGCACGTGCTGGCGGCGGAGGTGGCCGCCACCTATTGGGAGGCCACCGGCATTCCGGTCGAATTCCTGCATCAGGCGTTGAGCGTCAAGGCGCTTTTCGATCAGCGCTGGCTCGACGCATTCGAACACGCCTTCGCCGAATCCTGCCTGTTCCAAGGCGATGACCATGTCGGCGAGCTGATGGTCGGCGTGTGCCAGACGATATCGGCGTTCGCCCCGCCCGACGATGACGCGGCTGCCGTCGTGCGATTCGTCGAAATGTACAGTCGTGCGGCGACCGGCTCGCGGCATAGGCGGCGTCGGGCTTTGCGGGAATGCCTCACACTCCTGAACGAGATAGCCTCGGGCGCACAGTATTTGTGCGTTCAGCAGTATCGAGCCGAGGTCTCGGCCGATCTGTTCGAGCTGGGCGATCGGCAGGCCGGGGAGTTCGCGCACGAGCTCTTCGATGCCATCATCGCCGAATTTCCCTGGTTCACACCGGCATACGCCCAGGCCTGCCATCTCATGCTGCTCCAGGGACGAACAGACGAGGCCCGGCATTATCTCGGACTGGCCGAGGACCGCGCCGTCATGCACGAACAAGTACGCCAAGCACGCCTGCACCTGATGCGTCGCACCGAACGAGAAGGAAAATGACGGATTCCATGGAATTGGTGTGGATCACCTCGCCGGAGCACCGCGACTCCACCGCCCGCGCCCTCACCGAGGCCGGCGCCGAGCTCAAGAAGCGGGCCGGCTTCGAGCCGATAACAACGCTGCTCGTGGTCGCCTCGGTGGGCGCGGTGGCGTCGGCATTGCGGTCGCTGTACGCCGACGCCCGCTACCGCGGTGTCCTCATCGATATGACGAAGTCGCCGGTCGAGGTTCGCGAGATGCCCGGCTGGGACCGCAACCAGGTACTCGTGATCACCGCCGCGGGTCCGCAGTTCCATCAATTCGCCGACGACGATCACCTGGACAAGCTGCTGGCGAGCCTGAAGCGGTAGCGCCGGAAACCTGCCGATGAACAGTCGGCTGGAGCGAGCGGGAGCGGGGATAACGGGGGCTGCGGCGCGGCGCGATACGCAGGTACGTGTACTGCGACGAAGGACGGCCATGGTCGGGACCGCTTGGGGGGAGGAGCGGGTGAACAGCGTGCTCAGGGCGGGGGAGGTGTTCGCCGGGTATCAGATACTCAGGAAGCTGGGCGCCGGGGGGATGGGGGCCGTTTATCAGGCTCGGGATCGGGATTTGCCGCGATTCGTGGCTTTGAAGTTGTTGACGGTGCCGGAGGATGGGGATCCGGAGCATCGGGTGCGGTTTCGGCGGGAGGCGGATGCTGTTGCGCGGCTGGAGCATCCGAATATCGTCACGGTTTATGCGCGGGGGGAGGAGCGGGGGCGGCTTTGGATCGCTATGACATTCGTGGATGGGAGTGATGTCGCGGTCGCTTTGCGGAATGGAGCGATGAATCCGGTTCGGGCGGTGCGGATTCTGGGGGAGACGGCGGCGGCGCTGGATCATGCGCATGAGAAGGGGATTCTGCATCGGGATGTGAAGCCGGGGAATATTCTGCTCACCGATGGGCGGGGCGAGCGGGCGCTGCTGACGGACTTCGGGATCGCGAAGACGATGGATGAGAGCCGGCAGTTGACTCGGCAGGGGGAGGTGCTGGCGAGTTTCCAGTATGCGGCGCCGGAGCGGTTGACCAAGGCTGGGCAGGGGGATCATCGCGGGGATGTGTATTCGCTGGGGTGCACGTTCTTTCACATGGTGACGGGGCAGTTGCCTTATCCGGGCGACAATGTTGGGCGGATCGTTTACGGGCATGCCTATCAGCCGGTTCCGATGGCTTCTCGGCAGAATCCGGCTCTGCCCACGGGATTCGACGAGGTGATCGCGCGCGCCATGGCGAAGGAACCGGAGCGGCGATTCGCGACGTGTAGCGAGTTCGCGCGGGCAGCGGAACAATCGCTGCGATTGCCTGGATCCGGTGCCTTCACACGGCTCCCGCGGACGGGGCCGAACCCGGCGATCGCAGGATCGCGGACCGGTCCACGCGCCACGACCGCGCGACCTCCGACCGGACCCAATGCCACGACGATGGGACCGGGAACCATCCCGCAGCGCCCGGTCACCGAGACGCGATTACTGACTCCACAGCCGTGGACCGCGCCGGTTCCACCAATCCCGCCACGGACCACGACCGGCAGGAATCGCGACGAACACGGCAGTCCCGGTGCGCCCAACGACGACCGTCCCCGCCGATGGTGGATCGTGGTGGCGCTCGGCATCGCGCTGGCATTGGTGCTCGTCGCCTATCAGCAGGTCGGGGCCCGCAGCGGTGGGACAGCCGCCACGACCACACCGCAGCCCCTGCCCTCCACGACCCAGCCGTCGCTGACCACCACCGCCGAGCCGGTGACCACCACCCCCGAACCACAGCCCACAACAACCGCGAAGCAGCCGACGACCACGACGACATCCGTTGCACCGCAGCCGGAGAAGGTCGAGATACCGGATGTCGTCGGCACCCTGTTCACGCAGGCGAAGGCGAAACTGGAGAAGCTGGGCTTCGTCGTCGTGCAGGCCGAGATCGCGGACAAGAGCGCGAAAGGGACTGTCGTATCCATCGATCCGGCCGCCGGAACCACCGCCACCGCCGGATCGAAGATCACGGTGTCGGTCTCCACCGGCCCGGCCGCGATCACCGTCAAGATGCCGGATCTGTTGGGTCTCACGCTCGCGCAGGCCGCCGCCGCGCTGAAAGAGAAGGGGATACAGAGCCAACCGCAGCAGACCGAGGTGATGGTCACCAATCCCACCCAGGTCGGCAAGATCGTCAGTCAGACTCCGGCGGCGGGCTCCGATGTCGCCACGGACGCGAATGTGGCTGTCGGAGTGGGCAAGCTGGTCAGGTCCAGCACCGTGCCCGTGCCGACTTCGTGATCAGCTGCGATCGGTCAGGCGGCGCAGGGTGAAGGGCTCGGCGAGGATTTCGTCGAGAATCGCGGAGACCTGCTTGAAATGCGGTAGCGAGAAATGGTTTTCGAGCGCCGCCTCGCTGGTCCACTCCTCGACGATGATCATCCGCCCGGGCCGGTTCGGATCGGTGTACGGGTGGTAGGCGAGGCACCCGTATTCGGCGAGCGACGGTTCGACCATCGCGTTCAGCGCATCGCGCAGGGTTTGTTCCTGGCCGGGTTCGGCGGTGAAGCCGGCGATCAGGGTGAGGGTGTGCTGGTCGGTGGCCAAGGGCACGTCGCCGGTGGATTTGCTGTAGCCGAGCGCTTCGATGATGCGCCCGTCGTGAATCCACATCAGGTTCACGCCCTCGACCCAGTCGTTCGCGCCCGGACCGAACCGGTACTGCCAGCGGATGGTGGCCCGGTCGCCGGCGATGATCACTTCCTGCGGGGTGAACTGGGAGGTCTGATCCAGTACCAGGGTCTGCCAGAACTTCAGGCAGGCCGCACCCCCTTCGACGCGTTCGCCGGTGGGGGCGGGCTGGACCGATTCCATGACGCACCCGTCGTCGACCAGATCGGTCAGCAGTTCGGGTGCCTGTTCCAGGAAGGCGCGATTGAAGAGGTCGATGACCTCGGCGGTGCTGCGGGTCGGCATGGGACATCCTCGGGAGTGGGGGAAGGGTGTCCTGCGATTCTGCGGGCGGCGGGAAGCGTTGGAAAACAACTCTTTTCGATGCCCGCCACAGGCCGCGGTTGTGCCGATCAGGACAGTGTGGCCTGGACCGCGCCCGCCAGCTCCGCGCTCAGCCGCTCCGGGGCGCTCGACGTCGAGACCACCGAGACGTCGATGGGCGGGGCGTCCGCGACCGGGATCACCCGCAGATTGCCGTCCACATAGCGACGGCCCATGGACGCGGGCGCCAGCCAGACGGCGCGCCGGCGAGCCGCCAGTATCGGTCCGTCCTCCACGTCGTGCACCGCGGGCGACGCGGCCGCGGCAGGCGGGCGCAGCGCGGTGCGCCAATACTGTTCGGCCCGGTCGGAAACGAAGATGGCGGGCAGCACCAGCGGTTCCGCCGCCAGATCGGCCAGCAGCAAGGATTCGCGATCGGCGAGCCGGTGCCCGGGAGACAGCGCCGCCACCCACGAATCGGTCCCGATCGGATCCTGCCGTAGCGCGGTGTCGGTCGGCAGCGGCGCCCACAGGAATCCGGCGTCCGCGCGCCCGGCTTCCAGGGTGCGCAGCCCGTCGGCGACGGTCCGCGCGCCGACCAGCTCCACCCGGGTGCCAGGCACCGCGGTCTCCAAGGCGTCGGCGACCCGGTTCATGAACAGCGCGGAAGCCCGCGGGCAGGCCACCACGCGCAGCGGTTCGCCGATCGCGTCGGCGGCCCGCACCTGCTCGGTGAGCGCGGACAATTCGGTGACGACCCGGCCGGCGCCCGCCGCCAGCACCTTCCCGGCGGCGGTGAGCTGTACGCCGCGCGAGTCGCGGACCAGCAGCGCCGCACCGATTTCCCGTTCCAGATTGCGGATCTGCGCCGACAGCGTCTGCTGGGTGATGTGCAGCCTTCCGGCCGCACGAGTGATGTTCCGCTCCGCGGCGACCGCCAGAAACGACTCCAGGAGCCGGGTGTTCACAACGCCCTCCCACACACCGGCGGTGAGACCAGCGCACTCACCGCATCGACCAGACCGAATACGGGTGTGTGCAACGCGGCGGCGGACCCGGTTGATTCCAGCGCGGTCGGTCACATGCCGATCGCGTACAGCAACCAGCCCATCCAAACGTCCTGAGGTGCACCGATCGCGTACTGGTAGGCGGCGTTGGCGATGCCGTTGACGAAGTTCACGGTCCGGTCCTTTCTCGTGCTGAAGCCCTGCCCGGTTGCTTGGACATCGGCCCCTGGACCGATGTCGTTACCGATCGGCTATCGAGGCGGCGGCCCGGGTGTCAATGGGTCGTGATCACCCGTCGCGCCGAGAGTGAATACCGCTGGCGGCAAGCGGGATTCGCTGGGGTGATGCATCATCGTCCAGGTACCGGCGGCGCACTCCGATAGCACCGATTTGCAGGATCACAAATCGAGGGCGGGGAATTCGCTGACCCAAAAAGTGTGGGCTGGTCACGTTGTGAAGTAGGAGTTATTCAGAGACTACCCCTCGATCTTGTCCAGCTCCCGTTGGGTGAGGTGTCCTGCGGTGGTTGCGGGCCGGGGGTGATGGGAGAGCTGTTTTGCGGGTATTGGGTCCATGGTCTGACGAGGCGGAGCTCGGCGCGCTGGGGGGTGGTAAAGCGCGGGGCTTGTATGCGATGCGGGACAACGGTTTTCAGGTGCCGGAGTGGGTGGCGCTGGGTAGCGACGTGTTCGATGCCTTCGCGGCCGGGAGCGGATTGGATACCGCGATAGCGGAATTCGCGCGCATCGACGATCCGGACACGGCCGTGGCGTACGCGGCGGAACTGCGGGCCGAAGTGACCGGTGCGCCGCTGCCGGACGCGGTGCGCGAACTGATCGGCGCCGCGTGTGAGCGGTTCGGAGACGATCCGATCGCGGTGCGCTCGTCGGTGAGCGCGGAGGACGGGGACGAGCATTCCTTCGCCGGGCAGTTCGAGAGCCATCTGGATGTGCGCGGCCTGGACTCGGTGATCGCGCGCGTGCGGGACTGCTGGGCTTCGGCTTTCGCCGAGCGGGCCGTGCGTTACGCGTTCGCGCGGGAGCTGCCGAGGGCGGGCGCGCCGGGAGTGGTGTTGCAGCGATTGGTCGCGGCGCGGGCCAGCGGCGTGCTGTTCACGGCCAATCCGACCAGTGGTGCGCGCGACGAGTTGGTGATCAGCGCCGTCTACGGGCTGGGTGAGGGTCTGGTTTCGGGGGCGGTGGACGCCGACACGGTGATCGTCGACAAGGACGGCGGCGCTGTGATCGAAATCATATTGGGGGACAAGGACATTCGATTCGATCCCAGCGGCGGCGAAGGACTGGTGCGGCGCGAGGTCGAGGCCGGCCGGCGCGGGGCCGCCGTGCTGACCGACGCCGAGATCGCGGAGCTGACCGAGCTGGGGCGCAAACTCGAAATCGACCGGGGCGCACCGCAGGACATCGAATGGGCCATCGATGACAATGGCGTGTGGCTGTTGCAGGCGCGGCCCATCACCACCCTGGCCGAACCGCTGCCCGGCGTCGAACTGCGCGGGGCGGGCGAGGAGATTCCCGCTGGGGCGGTGCGTATCTGGGACAACTCGAACATCATCGAGAGCTTCAGCGGCATCACCTCGCCGCTGACCTACACCGTCGCGGCCGAGATCTACGGCCGGGTGTATCGCGGTTACGCGCAGTCGCTGCGGGTGCCGGACGAACAGGTGCGGCAGACCGACGAGTGGACGCCGTGGCTGCTGGGCAGTTTCCACGGGCGGGTGTACTACAACCTGCTGCACTGGTATCGGATGGTCGGCATCGCGCCCGGGTATCCGCTCAATCGCAAGGTCCTGGAAGCCGCGCTCGGCGTGGGTGAACCCCTCGCAGACGATATCGCGAAGACGCTGCGGCCCTTCACCTTCCGCAGTACCCCGGCGCGCCTGCGCTCGCGGGCGATCACCACCGTCACCTATCTGCGGCGGATCGCCGGCATCGACGCCATGATGGAGAAGTTCGCCGCCGAGTTCTATCGCGTCTACGACGAATACGACACCCTCGACTACACCACGCTCACCGGCGAAGAGGCGTATCGCGCCTACCGGGAAGTGGATCGTGACCTGGTGGAACGCTGGGGTCCGATGATGGTGCTGGACGCCATGCTGCTGACCCTGATGGGCGTGCTGTTCGGGCTGACCAAGGCGTTCCTGCCCAAGGCCCCGGAATCGTTCATGTACGCGGTGATGGGCCCGGGCGCGGATGTGGAATCGGCCGAACCCGCGCGCGCCATGACCGAACTGGCGCACCTGGTGCGCGCCGACGCCGCACTGACCGAACTGGTGAATTCGACCGCGCCGGAACAGATCTACGCCGCCCTGCGCGCGGGTGATCACCCCGAGTTCCTGGCGGCGGTGGATCGCTATATCGAACGCTACGGCTACCGCAGCCTCGACGAGCTGAAGCTGGAAACCCCGGACCTGCACGAGGATCCGGCCAGCCTGTTCATCATGCTGCGCAGCGCGTCGAGCCGGGTGGGCGACACCGTGAGCGCCGGACGCGGCGGCGAGGCCGACGAATACCTCGACGCCAACCTGAGCGGCATTCGCCGCCGCATCTACGATCGGGTGCGCGCCAAGACCTCTCGCGCCGCCGCGCACCGCGAGAGCCTGCGATTCTGCCGCACCCGCGCCTTCGGCATGGTGAAACGCATGATCCGGGTGATGGGCCGGGACCTGGTG
Source organism: Nocardia yamanashiensis (assembly GCF_021183565.1). Taxonomy (NCBI): domain Bacteria; kingdom Bacillati; phylum Actinomycetota; class Actinomycetes; order Mycobacteriales; family Nocardiaceae; genus Nocardia; species Nocardia yamanashiensis. Next base: position 3,829,449 of record NZ_CP089226.1, on the reverse strand, counting down.
GCGCGCGGGGTGCTGGATGACTTCTCCGACGTTTTCCAGCTGACCGTGCAAGAATTGCGCAGCTGCTACGAAGGCGGCGACACCGCGGCGCTGCGGGAAGTGGTCGCGGCTCGAAAGAGCCTGCGGGCCAGGGACTCCGGATTGGTGGCGCCCGCGCGCTTCACCACCGTGGGACCCGGCCTCGGTCGCGCCGAACTGGCCGCGCAGGGCTGGGTGCCGATCACCGGCACCGAAGCCGCGGCGGTCGGTGACGTACTGCCGGGGACGCCGTCGGCCGCCGGAGTGGTCGAAGGCGTGGCGGTGGTCGTGGACGAACCCCTCGATGTGGCGGGCGGGATCCTCGTCGCCTACCGCACCGATCCGGGCTGGGTGGCAGCGCTGCCCTCGGCGTCCGCGCTGGTCATCGAGCGGGGCAGCCCGCTCACCCACGTGGCCATCGTGGCCCGCGAACTGGGTGTGCCGACGGTGGTGCAGGTGCCCGACGTGACCCGGCGCATCCGGACCGGAATGCGCATACGAGTCGATGGAGCCGGCGGCACGGTGACCGTGTTGCCGGAAGGAGATGCCGCGTGAACGACAGCGTCGATCCCGTTGCGGCGGTGCGTGGTTGGCTGACCGCGCCCGCGGCCGACGCGGGAATCCATCTGGCCGACGAAGCCGACGGCTGGGAGTACCGGGGGTATCCGGAACTGGCCGGGCAGGCGTGGTCGATCGCCGGGCTGCTGCGCGCCGGTGGGCTGGGCAGCGGCGACGGGGCGTGCGTGATCATGCCGACCGGGTTCCCGTGCTTCGCGGCGTTCTATGCCGTGTGGGCGTGCGGCGGGGTGTTCACGCCGGTCGCGCCGCCCATGTTCGGGGACATGGACCAGATCGTGGCGCATATCGCGGGGATTCTGCGGCAGGCCGCGCCGAAACTGGTGGTGACCGCGCCGGAGTTCGAATCGTTCGTGCGGCGGGCGGTGGCTGAGGCCGGGCGCACGGATGAGCCGCTGGTGATCGACGCGGCGAACCTGCCGCCCGCCCCGGAGGTCCGGGAGCTGGGTGCGGTGTCCGAAGTCGCACTGCTGCAATTCACTTCGGGATCCTCGGGTGCGCCGCGCGGGGTGAAGGTGAGCTGGGGGAACCTGGCCGACAACATCGGGCTGATCACCCGGCATATCGATCTGCGGCCCGGCGAGACCATCGTGTCGTGGCTGCCGCTCTACCACGATATGGGGCTGATCGGCGCGTTCCTGAACGCCGTCACCAATCAGTGCGGGCTGTACATCATGCGGCCCGATCAGTTCGTGCGTGATCCCGCGCGCTGGTTGCGGGCCATGGCGCACGCCCAGCACGGGCCGTCGCCGTCGTTCGCGCTCGGATACGCGGCGCACCGGGTGCGGCCGGAGGAGATCGCCGACCTGGACCTGTCGGGCTGGCGGTCGCTGGTCATCGGCTCCGAACCCGTCGAGCTGGCGGACCTGCAAGCCTTCGCGGAACTCACCGGTCGGCAGGGCTTTTCGATGAACGCCTATACGCTCGCCTACGGACTGGCCGAAGCGACGCTGATGGTGAGCTCCTCGCGTCGCGAGCAGCCGATCACCGCGCTGCGACTCGACAACCCGAATCTGCGCTTCGGACAACCGGTTCCGGTGCTGGAGCAGGCGATACTCGACGACAAGCACCGCGTCGAAGGTGCGGGATGGATTACCGGCCTCGGCTATTCGACGCCGGAGTCCCAAGTCGTCGTGGTCGACGACGAAGGCCGCGAGCTGCCCGACGGCGTCCTGGGCGAGATGGTCGTGCTCGGTGATTCCGTGGCGCTCGGCTACTCCGGCGAACCCGGCCCGGGCTCCACCACCCGCTTCGCCGACGACCGGGTGTACACCGGAGACTCCGGATTCCTCTACAACGGTGAGGTTTTCGTCCTCGGCCGGATGGGCACCAGCCTGAAGGTGCGTGGCCGCTCGGTCTTCATGGAAGACATCGAATCCCGCGTAGCCCAGGAAACCGGCCTCACCAAGGGCAAACTCGCCGCCGTCGGCATCTCCGAAGCCGGTGTCCAAGGCGTCGCCCTCTTCGCCGAAACCACCCCCGGGGACTGGATCGCCGAGGCCCGCAAAATCATTCGCGGCCACCTCGGCCCCGCCCAGACCGTCCAGATCGTCACCGGCCCCCGCGGCCTCATCCGCCGCACCTCCAGCGGAAAACCCCGCCGCCGCCACATGTGGCAGCTGCTGCGCGACGGGGAGCTGACCGGCGCGGTCGTCCACGAGACAGACAAGCTGGTAACCGAAGCGACCGAGCAGGGCGCGCCACAGTTGGCAGAGCAGGCCACGCCCCACCTCGGTATGCCGATCGAGCGCGTTCGCCGATTGTTCGAAGCCGCCGCCCAAGCGGTGTCGATCCCGTCCGGCGCGGCCGTGCTCTTCGAAGGCTCCCTCGCCGAGGGCTTCGGCAATGCCGGATCCGACATCGACTTCCTCGTGGTGACAGACGGCGACGAAGACGCGCCGACCATGCCGACCGTGCTTTTCGCCGACGGCCGCCGCGTCGAGGTCCGCAGCCGCTCGGCAGCACAGATCCGCACGCAGTTCGCGCAGGTGGCATCAGCCCCCGACGAGGACTCCCTGAACCGCTGCCAGCGCTTCCTCCGCGCCACGGTGGTCCAGGCCGGCGAGGTCGATATCGACGGTCTCCGCAACCTGATCCCCTACCCGGATTTCAGCACGAAGACCGCGGATTGGTGGGCGCTCCGCGCCGCCCAGGCCCTGCGCTACGCCATCGCCCTCCGCGCCCTCGGCGAGGACGAAGAAGCCTTCGACTGGGCCGCCGACGGCCTGCGCCAGGGCATGAAGAGCTGGGCGGCCCGCCAGGGCGAGACCTACATCGAGTCGAAATGGCTACCCCGCCAGCTCGACCGAATCGGCGCGCACGAGCTGATCGACCGCTTCCAGGAACTCGCAGCCGCGGCGATCACGCTATCGGCCGACGAGACCGCCGCCGCGCAACGCTACTGGACGCAGCTGCTGGAGCTGGCCGCAGAACTCGGTGTGCCCGGGATCGCGGATGACGCGCATCAGGTCGTGTTCGCGCGGCGGGCGGGAGTCACCACCTGGGCGATCGGCGGGCGGCTGCACGTATTGCGGGACGATCAGGACGTTTTCGTACTGTCGGACGAGGCGGCGCGGGCGTGGCGGCAGGTGGTGTTCCGGCATTCGGTGCGGGACGTGCTCGCGCGAAGTTCGCAGGACATCAGGGCCGAGCTGGCGGAGTTCGTCAGGCTCGGGTTCGTCGGGTTGCAGTGGCGGGGCGCGGAAGTCATCGAGCCCGCGCTGGCGATGCTGAAGCCGGTGCGGCCGCAGACGCCGGTGGCGAGTCCGGCTGCTCCGGGGCTCGGGTTGACCGGGCTGGTGCGGGACGGGGCGATCGCGACCTTGGCGGCGTTGCCGGCCAAGCGGTTCACCGAGTGCGGGCTGAACCTGGTGTGGTCCAACATTGTGCTGGAGAACGCCAGGGAGGACCTGGTGGGGGCGGTCAAGGACGGGCAGGGCGGGGTCGCGGATATTGCGGCGCACCGGCTTTTGATGATGAGCGTGCGGGTGTTGCTGTCCGCGTTCGGGGTCAGCCCGTTGCCGGGGGATGTGGCGCCGGGGCGGACCGTGGTGCGATTGCTGCCCGCTCATACGCCGGAGCGAGGGGAACTGCTGGCCGGGCTGGAATCGGTGCGGCGGGTGCGGTTCTCGGAGTTGATCGCGGAGGGGGACCCCCTCGAAGGACTGGCGGTACTCGACGACTTCGTGGCCCTGGTGCGGCGGGTCGCGGGGGAGCCGCGCTCCACCGGGGAGTTCCCGGCTTCGTTCGACTCTCGCGAGCAATGGCAGCGCACGCTGGCCATCGGCTACGACTGGCTGCGGCTCGCGGGCTATCTGGATACCGATGTACCGCTGGACGAGGCGCGTGACCTGCTCGCCAGCGGTGGACAGCAGCCGCATCTGCGGGAAAGCGAGCAGTCATGACAGGGAATGCGGCAGTGGCGCAGCGGGTTCGGGAGATCGTGGCGGCGATGGCGCCGCAGCCGGTCGCCGACATGGCGGGCACGGATCGGCTCATCGAGGAACTGGGCTACGACTCGCTGCGGCTGATGGAGCTGACCGTGGTACTGGAACGTTCCTTCGAGCTGCCGCGATTCAAGCCGGAGGAGTTGATGGGGGTGCTGCGGGTCGATGCCGTGGTGGACCTCGTCACCCGGACCCTGGAGGTGCGCGCGTGAGCGACACGATCCTGCTGACCGGCGCGAGCGGCCTGGTCGGCGCGGAGGTAGCGGCCAAGCTGGCGGCTGCGGGCAAGACGGTTCACGCTGTGCTGCACAGCAATTCGGCCATCACCCGCAATGACGGCACGCCGTTCGAACCGCACGCACGCGTGCACGGCGATATCCGCCTGCCCGGATTCGGGATCGTGGACGCGCCGCAGCTGCCGGACGAAATCGGCCTGATCGTGCACTGTGCGGCCACCACCGCCTTCGACGCCGCCGAGGACGTCTACGACGAACTCAATGTGCGCGGCGCGCAGCACGCGATCGAACTGGCGCTGGCCTGGAACGTGCCGTTGGTGCACGTCAGCACCGCCTACGTGTGCGGGATGCGCGGCGGCGTCATCGGCGAGGACGAGCTCGACGCCGGTCAATCCTTCGGAAACGGCTACGAGCGCAGCAAATTACGCGCCGAACAGCTGGTGCGGGCGGCGGGCGCGCGCGGGCTGCGCTGGAGCATCGTGCGGCCCGGCATCGTCACCGGCGCGACCGGCACCGGCGCCATCCGCGACTACAAGAACCTCTACACCGTGGTGAAACTCATGGTGGAGGGCAAGCTGCGCACCCTGCCCGGCCGCTACGACGCCACCCTCTCGCTCGCCCCGGTCGATCATGTGGCGGAGGTGATCGCCGCCGCGGCACTGGATTTCCCGCACGCCCAGGGCCGCGCCCTGCACGCCGTGGGCCGCGACACGCTGTCGCTGCGCGAGGTCTCGGACGTGCTGGCGGAGTACCCGTCCTTCGAGGTCGCCACCTTCGTCCCCGAAACCTCCTTCGACGCCGACGATCTCGAGCCGATCGAACGCGAGTACTTCCGCCGCATCGGCGTGCTCTACACCAGCTATTTCCAGCGCCGCCTGGCCTTCGACGCCACCGGCGCGGACGAGCTGCTCGGCCGGCCCTCCCCGGCCACCGGCAAGGACTATCTGCGAACCCTGCTCGACTACTGCCTGGAATCCGGGTACCTCGGTGCACCGCTGCCGTCCATCGCGGACATGCTGGCGCGCACCGGGAAAGGCGGCACCAATTGACCGGCGACACCCTGCGCACCCTGCTCACCCGGCTGACGCCGTCGACCGAGAAGGTCGACGCCTACCTCGACGACACCTACGTCCTCGAGGCCGTCGAACAGCTGGAACGACTGAACTACGACACGGTGCGGTTCGCGCACGATCACGCGCTGCTGCTGTTCAAACCGGACGCCATCGCCGCCCGCGCGGTGGAACCCGCCCTGGAATGGCTGCGCGACAACGGCTTCGAGGTGATCGGCGCCCACCGGGTCACGCTGAGCCGCCACGTCATCCGCGCGCTCTGGTACTTCGCCTGGAACATCGCCTCCCTGGAGCGCCGCCGACTGGCTGCCCTGCTCATGGACCTGTCGGACGCCATGGTGCTGGTGGTGCGCGAAACCGATGCGGCGCTGCCGGCTTCGATCCGCCTCACCCAGGCCAAGGGCCCCACCGATCCGGGCAAGCGGGTGCCGGGCCAGCTGCGCTACCTGCTCGGCCGCTACAGCTACCTGCTGAACCTGGTGCACACCCCCGACGACCCCGCCGACGTGGTGCGCGAACTCGGCATCTACTTCGACGAGCCCACCCGCGCCGAGGTCGTCGCACAGGCGGACGCGGGCCGCGATCGGGCCGCCGAGGCCGCGGTGCTGGCCAAGGAGATCTACGCCGAAGCCCCCGCCCGCTCCTTCGATCGCGCGGCCGCCATCGCGACCCTGATCGGCGAATCCGGCGGCCCCGCACCGGAATCCGACGCCGACTGCGCCGCCTGGCTGCACGCCGCCTGGGACGCCGGCCGCGATCTCGACCCCTGGGCGACCGTCGTCCTCGGGTCCTACGTACTACCCATGCGCACCCCCGGCACCGGTATCCAATCGCTGCCGCAGGTGACCGCCCGAGACTGGTTGGAGGAGCGACCGTGACACAGACCGGAATCGTGACGGCCACGCACGTGCGCACCGTCCCGCGCATGCTCACGCACCGCTGCGCCGTCGCCGAGGTCTTCGTGACCTCCCTGGACGTGATCGAACCCGACACCTTCCTGGTGGGCGCGCAATTGCCGCGCATGCACGGGCATTACGGCGACCACACCGGCCCGGCCGCGCAACGCCACGATCTGGTGGCGGTCATGGAGGCGGTGCGGCAGGCGTGTATCGCCATCGCCCACGAGTTCTACGCGGTGCCCGGCGACCAGCAGTTCCTGGTGCGCAATTTCAACGGCACCGTCGCCGACTCCCCGCTCTGGTCGATCGGCTCCGCCCCGGCGGATCTGGTGATGCGGGCGCGAGCGCTGCGCAAATTCCAGCGGGACGACCAGCTGAGCGGCCTGCACTTGATGTTCGACATCAGCTGCGACGGCATCCCCATGGGCACCGTGGACCTCAACTATTCGTGGGTGCCGCCGTGGAAGTGGGACGCCGCGCGCAACGGGCAACGGAATCGCATGGGGCTCGGGGCATTCCAGGGCGCGGGACCGGTCGGCGAGCGGGCCGCGGCCGCGCTGGTGAGCCGGGAGATCGCGCGCAATGTGGTGATCGGGCCGCCGCGCACCGAGGACGGGCGCACCCACGCGATCCTGGTGGCCGACACCTCGCATCCGATCCTGTTCGACCACGAGCTCGACCACGCGCCGGGCAATCTGCTCATCGAAGCCGGGCGGCAGGTGGCGCTGGCGGCGCTCCAGCCCTACTCCCGTCGATTGATCGGCGTGACAAGCACTTTCGAGCAGTTCGTAGAACTGGACCGGCCCACCGAGTGCCTCGCCGAACTCAGCGACTCCGGGGTGGACGCCACCGTGGTGCGCTGCGAGATCCGCCAGGATGGCGTGGTGGCCGCCCGCATCGATCTCGAATTCTCCGACGAGGCAACGCCTTCCGGGGCGGCGGGAGCGACCGCTTGAACGGGCGCGAACTGCTCACCGCCACACGCTCCTACCGGCGGCGGCTGGACCTCAACCGTCCGGTCGCGCGCCAGGATCTGCTCGACTGCCTGGAGGTCGCCGCGTACGCGCCGAGCGGCACCAATCGGCAGCCGTGGCGCTTCGTGGTGGTCACCGATCCGGAGCTGAAGCGGCAGATCGGCGCGTACTACCGGAAAGGATTCGCCGCCAACCTCGATGGGCGTGCCATCCCCTCGGAGCTGCGGCCCGATATCAACTCCGGGCAGTATCTGGCCGACCACATGCACGAGGTGCCGGCGCTGGTGCTGGTGTGCTCGGTGGGCCGCCCGCCCGAAGAGCTGTCGGCGCGGCGGCTGGCCAGCTTCTACGGCTCGGTGTACCCGGCGGTGTGGAATTTCATGCTGGCGCTGCGGGAACGCGGGCTCGGGTCCACGCTGACCACGGCGCACCTGTTCTACGAGCGCGAGATCGGCGAGCTGCTCGGCATCCCGTGCGATGAGGTGACACAGGTGGCGCTGCTGCCGGTGGCGCATCTGCTGCCCGGGGCCGAGAATCCGGTGCGCCGCCGCACGCCCGTGACCGAACTGATCGGGTGGGACGGCTGGCAGCGGCCGGACGAGGACGTGCGATGACCCAAATCGCTACGCGTCCTGGGCTTTTCGAGTCCGCCTCGCGGATAGCCGCGTTCACCAGGGTCATGTACAAGCCGTACTACCTGCTGTACGCGGTGCTGTGGGTGCTGGCGCTGGAAGGCACCGCCGCCGTTGTCGCACAGCCGGATACGTCCTGGCGGCCGACCGGTGCGACGGCCGTGCGGATCGTGGTGGTGGCGGCCGTGCTGCTGTATCTGCGCATGGTCGACGAACAGAAGGACCTGGAGTACGACCGGGTGCACAATCCGGATCGGCCTTTGGTGACCGGGGCGGTGAGCAAGGGTGAATTGCGCACCGCCATGGGGATCATCGCGGCCGGGGCGGTCGCCGGCAGCGGGCTGCTGTCGGGGCGCTCCGCGCTCATGATCGCCGCGGTGCTGGCGTACGGGCTGGTGCTGTGGGGTCTGGAGCAGGCGTCGGCGGCGGTGCGCGGGCGGATTCTGCTGAACCTGGTCGTCACCTATCCGGTGCAATTGCTGATCACCGCGTATGTGCTGCTGTCGGCGATCGACACCGGCGAGGTCGCGGGGCGTGGCCGGATCGCGCTGCTGGCGCTCGTCTTCGCCGGGGCGTTCCTGCAATTCGAATTCGCGCGCAAGACATCGCGAGTCGAGCGGCCGGGGGAGATGTACTACTCCAACCCGCTGGGAACCGCCGGGAGCATCGCGGTATCGCTGGGGCTGGCGGCCCTCGCGGTCACCGTGGATCTGGCGCTGGTACGGCCCTGGACCTACACCGGCGCGGTCGCGGTGATCGGCTGGATTCCCGTGGCGCTCCTGCTGATTCCGCTCGCCGGAGCCCAGCGTTTCCGGACCTCCACGGAACCGGATTACCCGCCGGTCCCCGCCATGCTGTTCATCATCACCCTCTACGCCACCCTCATCGCGCAGGCGTCAGCGGTATGACATGCGCCGGAAAGAGTAACCGGCCCAGCCGAATCCGATAGCGGCCAGCAGTACGCACCACAGCACCGCCGACACCCACCGGTCGACGGGCGCGCCGCCCAGCAGTCCGCGCACCGTCTCCGCGACCGGGGTGGCGGGCTGTGCGTCGGCGAAACCGCGCAACCAGCTCGGCATGGTCTCGGTGCGCACGAACGCACTGCTCAAGTACGGGGTCAGCGTGATCGCGTAGGTGAGTCCGCCCGCGGCTTCCGGATTCTGCGCCGCCATGCCCATGGCCACCGCGAACCACACCACCGCCACCACGAACAACAGGATCACCAGGGTGGCGCCGAGCCAGCCCAGCGGTCCGGCGGCGGGCCGATAACCCAGCACCACGGCCACTCCCACGGCGATCGCGATGGCCGCCATGGTGCGCGCCACGCCCTCCAGGAGATGCCCGGTGAGCAGCGCCTGCCGGTACATGGGCAGGGTGCGGAAGCGGTCGATGCTGCCCTGCGTCATATCGGTGCTCACGCTGGTGGCGGTGATCGAGGCCGCGAATCCGGTGCACAGCAGCATGATTCCCGGCACCACGTAGTTCAGGTACGAGCCGCCGACGTCGATCGCGCCGCCGAACACGTAGGTGAACAGCATCATCATCACGATCGGCATGCTCAGCGAGATGACCAGGGTGTCCGGGCTGCGCAGGGTGCGGCGGGCGCAGCGCCGGAACATGACCAGCGAATCGGCGATCACCGGCGGCAGCAGCGGGCGAGGGCCCGTGAAGGTGTCGGTCATTTGGCGGCGGCCTCGATGATGTCGGCGGCGTACTCGGCCGCGCCCTCGGTGCGCAGGGTGCGCGCGAACGCCGCTACCCGGCCGCGGGCGTCCGCGGTCAGCAACGGGGCCAGCGACTGCTCCATCCGGACCGCATCGAGCTTGGTGAACGGCAGGTGCGCCCCGAGGCCGAGCTTCTCCACCTGCCCGCCCCACAGCGGCTGATCGAACGACACCGAGCACACCAGCGTGGGCAGGCCCGCGCGCAGGCTTTCGAACAGGGTGCCGATGCCGCCGTGATGCACCGCGGCCAGGCAGTGCGGGAAGACCAGATCGTGCGCGAAATCGCCGACGATCTTGACGTGCTTGCCCGCCCGGGCCTGCGCCACATCCAGATCGCTCCAGCCCGCGCTCACCAGCGCGCGCACGCCCAGCCGCGCCGAGACCGCGTCCACCATGGCGAGCACCGCGGCCGTGTCCTTGATCGGCATGCTGCCGAAGCCGAAGAACACCGGCGGCTCGCCCGCGGCGATCCACTCCAGAATGTCGGCGTGATCGCCGGACAGTTCGCCGACCGCCGCGCGGGTGACCTGATCCAGGGTGAGGAAGCCGGTGAAGGGGCGGCGCTCGTCCCACAGCTCCGGCAGGCCGGGCACCAGGGCGGGATCATAGATCTGGACCTCGGTGATATTAGCCTTGGCCAGGGCTTCCGCCGGGCTGGTCCAGGTCTTGGGCAGGCCGAGCAGGGCGCGCAGGTCGTTGAGGTAGCGCCGGAACACCAGGCGGCGCACATTCTCCGCCGCCACCCAGGTCGCGAGATTGACCATTTTCGGCGGATTCCAATGCGCCGGAAGCGAACCCATGAACGGATAGGCGCTGTTGGAACGGCACGGGAAGTAGTGCAGCGCCACCAGCGGCACGCCCAGCGCCTCGGCGACCGAACCGGCGCGATCCTCGGTGACGGTGGTGGCCACGATCAGGTCGGCGTCCGCGCACACCTCGATCACCTCGCGGTTCATCTGATCCGCGTAGCCGGCCATCTGCTGCCCGACCATCTGCAACAGGCGCAGCGTGTTTCCGGTCGCCAGCGCCCGCTGGCCCTCCTCGGAGCTGTACAGCTGCTGCACGTCCGGGCCGCACGGCTGCGCGGCAAGCCCTGCCGCGGTGACGAAATCGACCAGATTCGGCGGCGCGCCGATGAGGACATCGTGCCCGCGCCGCTGCAGCTCCAGACCGAGCGCCACAATGGGATGCACATCCCCGCGGGTTCCGGTCAGGGGAATGGCGATTCGCACGGGGCCTCTTTCGACACAATCGGCACAACACTGGTGATGATCTCACTCGACCCTGTGCGCTGGGGCGTTGCGACGTCCAGACCGTAGAAATATGGGCGTTTCAGAGGGTGGGGCGTGTGCGTACAGTGCCGCTGATGCACATCGCCATGTTCATGGACTACCACCCCGGTTCGCTGGGCGGGGTACAGACGGCCGTGGCAGCACTGCGGCGCGGGCTGGAACGGGCGGGGCATCGGGTCACCCTGTTCACCGCGCCCGCCGCCGGAGCGGAAGCCGATCTGGATGTGGTGGAGCTGCACGGGCTTTCGGGGCCGGGGGTGAACGGCTTCGAAGTGGTGGCGCCGAATCGGCGCAATGCCGAACTCATCGACAGCGTGTTCGCGGCGCGCGGGCCGGTCGACGTGGTGCATACGCACACCACCTACGGGGCCGCTATATGCGGGATGAAAGCGGCCCGGCGGCACGGGATTCCGCTGGTGCACACGGCGCAGAGCCGGGACGACGCCTTCATCGCCGCGAACTCGCCCGCGCCATACCTGGTCGCCCTGGTGATGCGAGCCCTGCACGGACGGTATGTGCCGCACGCGCATCACATGCCGCGGGTGGAAGAAAGCCGGGCGGCCCGGCACGCCTGGTGGACGATCGCCGGGCAGGCGGAGGTGGCGGACCGGGTGCTCGCGCCCACCCGCCATTTCGCCGATCTGCTGGCCGCGCACGGCGTGACGCGGCCGGTGCGGGTGGTGTCCAACGGTGTGGACGACGTGCTGCTGGAGGGCCTCGCCGCGCCGGAACACGCTGAGGCGCGGCCGGAACCAGGTGAGGCGCATACGGAATCCGGTGAGGCGCATACGGAATCCGGTGAGGCGCATACGGAATCCGGTGAGGCGCAGCCGGAACCCGGTGAGGCGCGGGCGGAACTCGCTGCGGTGGAGGTAAATGCCGCTGTGGCGCGGCCGGAATACCCAGGCGCGGAGCCCGATGCTGATGCGGCAGCGGCCGACTCGGCGGAGGTCGGCGCGCATCATGCGGCGGTACAGCGGGAATCGGCATTGCTGAGACTGGTCTGGTGTGGACGGTTGTCGGCGGAGAAGCGCTTGGCCGAGGCGGTCGAAGCGGTGCGCCATGCCCCCGGCTGCCGGCTCGATGTCTACGGTGACGGGGAGCTGTCGGAGTCGGTGGCGGCGCTCGTCACCGCGGGCGGGGTGGCGGATCGAATCCGTCTGCACGGCAGGGTCACTCAGTCCGAATGTCTGCGTGCCATGGCGAGTGCCGACGCGCTGCTGTTCACTTCCGACGGTTTCGACACCCAGGGCATGACCCTGCTCGAAGCCGTCGCCGTCGGCCTGCCTATCGTGTACTGCGATCCGGCGCTCGCCGAATCGATTCCGGCGGGCGGCGGCATCCGCAGCGCCGACCCCACGCCCGCCGCCCTGGCCGAAACGCTCGCGAAACTCGCGGCCGATCGCGGCCGGCTCGCCGAGATGCGCGAGGTCGTGCGCGCTCATTCCGCTTCGGTGCGCCAATCTCATTACACCGAAATGGTTCTGGAGGAATATCGGATGGCCGGACAGACCCTCTCCCCGGACGCGGGACGCCTGCCCCGCACCCTGGCGGAAGTCCCCACCGCGCCCGGCGCGCTGCCCGTGGTCGGCCACAGCCTGCGCGCGCTGCGCGACGCACCCGGCTTCGTGACCTCGCTGTCCGCGCTCGGACCCATCGTGCGGATCAAATTCGGGTTCAAGACCGGCTACGTGCTCACCACCCCCGAGTTGCTGCGCGAAGTGCAGTTGAGCGATGCCGAATTCGAGCGCGAGGACCTGCGCGAGGCGATTCAGGAGTTCGCCGGGAACTCGGTGAACGTGCTGCGCGGCGCGGAACACCGCCAGCGCCGCCGCATGATCGCGCCCGCGCTCAAACAGTCACGGCTGGCGCATTATTCGGAGGCCGCGGCCGATATCGCCAACAAATGGGCGGCCGGGCTGCCCGCCGGGGTCAACCTCATGGACGAAGCCCACGGCCTGGTCCTGGACACCGTCTCCTCGACCCTGTTCACCGCCGATTTCGGTGATGACGCCCGCCGCGAGATCCGCGACAGCATTCCGTGGCTGCTCAGCCAGGTCATCCTGCGCACCGCCCTGCCGCCGCAGATCCGCCGCCTGCGCGTGATCGCCAACTACCGGTGGCGCACCCGATCCCGCAGCCTGCAACAGGCGGTCGGCGCGGTCATCGCCGAATACCGCAGGCGCGACGAGGATTTCAACGACGTCGTCTCCTCGCTCATCCGCCACGTCGATACCGAGACCGGCGAAACCCTCTCCGATCAGCACATCACCGACGAAGCGATTCTCATGCTGGCCGGCGGCGTCGGCTCCATGGCCTCGCTCACCGGCTGGCTCTGGCACGAGGTCATGCGCAATCCGGTGGTGGCCGAACGCCTCTACGCCGAACTCGACGAGGTGGTCGGCCGCGACGATATCCGACCGTCCCACCTCGCCTCCCTGCCGTACCTGAAGCAGACCGTGGCCGAGACCATCCGCTTCTGGGGTCCGTGGATCAGCGCCGCCAACACCAGCGGTGACCTCCCCATCGGCGATCTCGTCATCCCCGACGGCAGCGCGATCATGTTCAGCCCCTACGGCGTCCAGCACGACCCCCGCTACTTCCCGGACCCGGACGCCTTCGACCCCGACCGCTGGTCTCCGGAGAACGCCACCGAAGCGGCCAAGCACGCCAGCCTCTCCTTCGGCGTCGGCCGCCGCCGCTGCCTCGGCGACCATTTCGCCATGCTCGAGATAGCCCTGGCCACCGCTGCCCTGCTCACCCGCTGGCGACCCGTCCCGGATCCCGGCTACCGAGTCCGCGCCTCCAACAAGGATTTCGTGCTGTCACCCTCGGCGCTCCCGGTGACCCTGCACCGGCGGTAGCGGGTCACACCCGCGCGCGCACGAACTTGTAGATGATCAGCAGGATCACCGCGCCCACGATGGCGCCGATGAAGGTGTGCTCCACCGGTGGGCGGAAGGTGAATTCGTGGGGGGCGAAGACGAGGCTGCCGAGGGTGCCGCCGACGTAGCCGCCGACAATGCCCAGGACGATGGTCATGATCCAGCCGAAGTCTTCTTTGCCGGGAACGAGGAGGCGGGCGATGGCGCCGCAGATCAGACCGATAATGATCATGGTGATAATGCCCATGACGTGCTCCTAGCCTTGCGAGTGTCGCGTTTTCGACGGTAGCAGGGGGGAGCCGCCGGCCGAGCGTGTCGCAAAACGTCAGCGCGCCCGAGGGATTCGCACCCGCTGATGTGTGATTACCCGGCGATGCGCTGTTCAGACCCCTCGGCGGAGCAAATCGAACGGTCCAGAAGTTTCCGGTGCCGGGTGAACAGGCGCGGGTTGTCGAGGGCGCAGACCGCCACCGGGGTGTGGTCGAGGTCGTAGCGGACGGTGAAGGTGGGGGAGGACAGGTCGCCGTCGATGAGGTGCGGGACGGCGGCGGGGTGTGCCGTACCGGCGAATTGGAGCAGGTGGCCGTATTGACGGGACCAGAAGTAGGGGACGGCGGGCGGGGGCGCGGGGGTGCCGGTGATGGTGGCGGCGGCCAAGTGGGCCTGGGCGATGGCGTTGTGCCAGTGCTCGGTGCGCCGATGGCGGCCGGTACTCGGGTCGAGCGGCCGGGCGCAGTCGCCGATGGCGTAGACGCCGGGAACCGTGGTGCGGCCGGTGGGTCCGGTGAGGAAGCCGTTGTCGGCGTGCAGGTGCGTCGCGGATCGGATGGTCTGATCGGCGGTGGCCCACTCGGTTTCGGGTTCCGCGCCGATCGCCACCACCACCGTATCGGCAGGGACGCCGGCGCCGTCGGACAGTTCCAGGACCCCGTTGCGGTGTGCCAGCACGCTGGTGCCGGTGTGCAGGCGGACGCCGTGGCGAGCGTGCAGACCGGTGCAGGCGGCGGCCACGGTTTCGCCCAGCACCCCGACCGACGGCAGCGGAGCCTGTTCGATCAGCGTCACCTCGATGCCCGATTCGTGTGCGGTGGCGGCTATTTCCGAGCCGAGGAAGGACGCGCCGACAATGGCCAGGCGTGTGGTGTTCGCGAGGGCCGTGCGCAGGCGCCGGGCGTCGCGCAGGTCGCGCAGGTAGTGGGCGTTCTCGAGCCCGGGCAGGCGGCGGGGACGGGCCCCGGTGGCCAGCACGACGATATCGGCGGAGATGTCGCGGCCGTCGTCGAGACGCACGACATGCGTTGGCCCGGTGGACAGTCCGACCGCGCGTTGCCCGAGGATCCATTCGGCGTCCAGGCTCCGGGTCTCGGCGTGGCCTTCTAGCAAGCCGACCGGTTCGCCGGTTTGTAAGAACTCCTTGGACAGCGTGGGGCGCTCGTAGGGCAGCTCCGGTTCGGCCCCGATCAGCGTGATCCGCCCGCGGAAACCCCTGGCGCGCAAGGATCGCACGATGGTCAGCCCGGCCAGCGACGCGCCCACCACCGCGATGGACTCGCTCATGAGTCCGCGCTCGGAGTCAGCAGTATCTCGTCACCACGGACGTCGACCCGATGGGTGCGCAGCGCGCGCTTGGCGGGCGGCCCGGAGACCGCGCCGGTGCGCAGGTCGAAACAGGACTCGTGCAGCGGGCATTCCACCACGCAGCCCTCCAGCCACCCGTCGGCCAGCGAGGCGTCCTGATGGGTGCAGGTGTCGTCGACGGCGTACAGCCCGTCCTCGGTGTGAAAGATCGAAATGGCCTGCTGTCCCGGCGGATTCACGGTGAGCACGCCACCGACGGGGAGATCGGAGAGCCGGCCGACGAGCAGGGTCAGCTGGGCGGGCATGGGACCTCCCGGAGGTGACGAGTTGCGAATAGCGCTACTAGATGCGCTATGTGCAACAGTGTGAACCCGGTGCGCCGAGCCGTCAACCGGTCGTGAAATACGGGGGAAACAAAGGGAATACGGATTTCGGCGTTCCGGTTGACAGCGTCTCCGGGCGGGCGGACCATAGTTGCGTATTACGGCACTTGGTGCGCAATACGCAACACTTTGGAGGCGCGGTGACGCAGCCGCGAGTTGTCATCATCGGTGCGGGAATCGTGGGCACCGCCCTGGCTGACGAAATCACCGCGCTCGGCTGGACCGATGTCACGGTCGCCGACCGGGGCCCGCTCTTCCGGACGGGCGGATCCACTTCGCACGCACCGGGTTTGGTGTTCCAGACCAATGGCTCCAAGACCATGGCCGAGCTGGCGCGGTATACGGTCGAGAAGTTCGGGGCCCTGGACGCTTTCGACGCGGTCGGCGGGCTGGAGGTGGCCACCACGCCGGAACGCTGGGTGGAATTGCACCGGCGGCACGGGTGGGCGAAAGCCTGGGGGATCGAATCACGGCTGCTGGACGCGCAGGCCTGCGCCGAACTGCACCCGCTGGTCGACCCGGACCTGATCATCGGCGGATTCCACACGCCCACAGACGGATTGGCCCTGGCAGTGCGGGCCGCCGAAGCGCAGGCGCGGCGCGCGGTCGAACGCGGCGCCCGCTTCCTGGCCTACTGCGAGGTCGTGGAGATCCTGGAAAGCGACGGCCGGGTCACCGGCGTGCGCACGGCGGACGGTCAGGAACTGCCCGCCGATATCGTGGTCTGCGCCGCCGGTTTCTGGGGTGCGGAGCTGGGCCGCAAGGTCGGGCTCACCGTGCCCCTGGTGCCGATGGCGCATCAATTCGCCAAGACCGGCGCCGTGCCCGCGCTGGATTCCGCCGCCCGCCTGCCGATCCTGCGGCATCAGGACGCGGACCTCTACTACCGCACCTACGGCGACCGGATCGGCATCGGCTACTACGGGCACACCCCGCGCCCCGTCGACATCGGCACCCTCACCGAGGACAGCGCCGGTGAACCCATGCCGTCCATGCTCCCGTTCACCACCGCCGAATTCGAACCGGCCTGGGCCGAAAGCGTCCGGCTGCTGCCCGCGCTCGCCGACACCAAAGTGGACGAGGCCTTCGACGGCATCTTCTCCTTCACCCCCGACGGTTTCCCCATCCTCGGCGAACACCGCGACCTGGCCGGCTGCTGGGTGGCCGAGGCGGTCTGGGTGACGCATTCGGCGGGCGTCGCCCGCGCGGTGGCGCACTGGATCGTCGAGGGCACCCCGGATATCGACCTGCACGAATGCGATCTGTACCGCTTCGAGGACGCGGCCCGCAGCCCGGAGTTCATCCGGCGCACCAGCGTGCAGGCGTTCGTCGAGGTGTACGACATCCTGCACCCGCATCAATATCGCAGCGCGCCACGCAATGTCCGCACCAGCCCGTTCTTCGACCGGCACCGGGAGCTGGGCGCGTTCTTCTTCGAGGGCGGCTGCTGGGAACGCCCGGCCTGGTTCGAGGCCAATCGCGCACTGCTGCCCGAACTCGCCGCGGACGGCCTGGAGTTCCCGCGCCGCGACGACTGGTCGAGCCGCTTCTACTCGCCGCTCTCGATCGCCGAAGCCCGTTGGACGCGAACGCATGTCGCGCTGTACGACATGACGCCCCTGACCCGCTACGAGGTGAGCGGCCGGGGCGCGGCGGACTTCCTGCAACGCATGACTACCAATGACGTGGGACGCAAGCCGGGCGCGGTCACCTACACGCTGCTGCTCGACGACAACGGCGGCATTCGCAGCGATCTCACCGTCGCGCGCCTGTCGGAGCACCACTTCCAGGTCGGCGCGAACGGCCCGCTCGATTTCGACTGGTTCGCAAGGCATCTGCCCGGCGACGGCAGTGTGATCCTGCGCGATATCACCGGCGGCACCTGCTGTCTCGGCGTCTGGGGGCCGGACGCGCGAGCCATGGTGCAGCCGCTGTGCCCGGACGATCTCTCGCACCGGGCATTCGGATACTTCAAGGCGCTGCGCACCTATCTGGGCAGCATTCCGGTCACCATGCTTCGCGTCTCGTACGTGGGGGAGCTCGGCTGGGAGATCTACACCGGCGCGGAACACGGTGCGGCACTGTGGGATCTGCTGTGGGAAGCCGGGCGGGCACACCGGGTGATCGCGGCCGGGCGCATCGCCTTCAACAGTCTGCGGCTGGAGAAGGGCTACCGCTCCTGGGGTGCGGACATGACCGCCGAGCACACGCCTGAAGCGGCTGGACTGGGATTCGCGGTGCGCATGAGCAAGCAGTCCTTCACCGGCAAGCAAGCACTGGAATCGGCTGCCCCGCCCGGCAAGACGCTGCGCACCGTGGTGCTCGACGATCCGCACGCCGTGGTGCTGGGCAAGGAACCGGTCTCGGTGCGCGGGGCCGTCGCCGGATACGTCACCAGCGCCGGCTACTCCGCCACCATCGGCCGCTGCCTCGCCTACGCCTGGCTGCCGAGCGACGTGCAACCGGGCGACGAGGTCGAAATCGACTATCTGACACAGAGATTCACCGCCCGCGTGCACACCGAACCGGTGGTGGACCCCGATATGACGCTGATCCGGAGGTAACCCGTGACCGACACCTACGACGTCATCGTCATCGGCCTCGGCGGTATGGGCAGCGCCGCCGCGTATCACCTCGCGGCGCGCGGGCAGCGGGTGCTGGGCCTGGAGAAGTTCACGCCCGCCCACGACCGGGGCTCCAGTCACGGCGGCTCCCGCATCATCCGGCAGTCGTATTTCGAGGACCCCGCCTATGTGCCGCTGCTGCTGCGCGCCTACGAATTATGGGAGCAGCTGGCGCGGGACTCCGGCGACGAGGTCTACCGGCTCACCGGCGGGCTCTATGTGGGTCCGGAGGACAGTCTCACGGTGGCGGGCAGCATCCGGGCCAGCCGGGAATGGTCGCTGCCGCACGAGATCCTCACCGCCGGTGAGATCAAGGCCAGGTTCCCCAACTTCGCGCCCAGCCCGCATTTCGTCGGCCTGTTCGAGGAACAGGCGGGATTCGCCCGCCCCGAACGCACGGTCGCGGCGCATCTGGAACTGGCCGCGAAAGCCGGCGCCACGCTGCGCTACGGCGAACAGGTCGAGGACTGGGCGCAGACCGGTGACGGCGTCACGGTCACGACCGGGCACGGCACGTATTCGGCCGGGCGGCTGGTGATCTGCCCCGGTGCGTGGGCGCCGCGCCTGCTCGCCGACCTGGGCGTCGAGATCGCCATCGAACGCCAGGTCATGTACTGGCTCGACCCCGTCGTGGGGACCGCGAAGTTCGAGCGCGATCCCATCTACATCGCCGAGAACGACTCGGGCGCACAGATATACGGCTTCCCCGCCATCGACGGACCCGGCGGCGGCGTCAAGACGGCGTTCTTCCGCAAGGGCATCCGCTGCACCCCGGACACCATCGACCGGGAAGTGCACCCCGGCGAGATCACCGAAATGCGGTCGCGCGTCACCGAATTGCTGCCCGCCCTGGCCGGCCGCTGCCTGCACGCCGCCACCTGCATGTACTCCAACACCGCCGATCAGCACTTCGTCATCGCCACCCACCCCGCGCATTCGGCCGTCACGGTGGCCTGCGGCTTCTCCGGGCACGGCTTCAAATTCGTGCCGGTGGTCGGCGAGATCCTGGCCGAGCTGGCCATGACCGGAAGCACCCGGCACCCCATCGACCTGTTCGCTCCGCAAAGGCTGGTATCCCTGTGAGCTCGGACCTGATCCCCACCCTCGGCGGCGAGTACTACTGCGACCCGGCTATTTTCACCGCCGAACAGGAACACATCTTCGAACGCATGTGGTTCTGCGCGGCCCGCGCCGCCGACCTCGCCGATCCGGGCGCGTTCCGGCGCGTACAGGTGGGCCGGGAGAGCGTGCTGGTGGTGCGCGGCCAGGACGGCGCACTGCGCGCCTTCCTCAATATCTGCCGCCACCGCGGCGCGATGATCTGCACCGAATCCGAAGGGCAGGTCAAGCGCAACCTGCGCTGTCCGTATCACGCCTGGACGTACGGACTGGACGGGAAATTGGTCGCCGCACCGAATCTCGGTTCCCTGCATGATGATTCGGGCTCGCCCATCGACCGGGTGGCCTACGGCCTGATCCCGGTCGCGCTGCGCGAATGGCTCGGCTACGCCTGGGTCTGCCTGGCCGAGGAGCCGCCGTCCTTCGAGACCGAGGTGATGGGCGCGGTGACGGCCCGGCTGGGCGAGCCGGCCGCCATCGACCACTACGACATGGCCGCACTGACCGTGGGCAAACGCGTGGTCTACGACGTGGCGGCGAACTGGAAGCTCATCGTCGAGAACTTCATGGAGTGCTACCACTGCGCCACCATCCACCCCGAACTGGTGGAAGTGCTGCCGGAATTCGCCGGGGGCTACGCCGCCCAGTACTTCGTGGGGCACGGCGCGGACTTCGGCGAGAGCATCGACGGCTTCACCGTGGACGGGCGGGCCGGATTCGATCCGCTGCCGGGGCTCGCGCCCGAACAGGAGCGCAAGTACTTCGCCATCACCATCCGGCCCACGGTATTCGTGAACCTGGTGCCCGATCACGTCATCTTCCACCGCATGTACCCGCTCGCCCACGACCGGACGGTGGTGGAATGCGATTGGCTGTACGCACCCGATGTCGTCGAATCCGGGGGCGTGCTCGACCATTCCGTGGAACTGTTCCATCGGGTGAACGAACAAGACTTCGCCGCCTGCGAGCGCACCCAGCCCGCCATGTCCTCGCGGGCCTACCGCAAGGGCGGGGTGCTGGTGCCCGCCGAACACCACATCGCCGAATTCCACGACTGGGCCCGCACCCGGATCGGCGGCGCGGCGTGTTGAGCGAAGACGAACTCTGTTGCGGCCCAACGCTGTATATCGACGGTAAATGGACTGCCGCGCTGGGCGGCGGCACCCGCGACATTCTGAACCCCGCCGACGGCAGGGTCCTGATCACCGTGGACGAGGCCGATCGGGCGGATGCGGTGAGCGCGGTCGCGGCGGCGCGCGCGGCCTTCGACACCGGCGGCTGGCCGCATACGCCCCTCGCTGAACGCGTCGCCTATTTGCTGCGCATCGCCGGGCAATTGGAGCGTGAACGCGATGCCATCGCCCGCATCGAAACCCTCGACACCGGAAAGACGTTGCGCGAGAGCTATATCGACGTCGACGACGTGATCTCGGTGTTCCGGTACTACGCGCAGCTCGCGGCCGCCGGTACGGACCGGGTGGTGGACACCGGCAATCCCGCCGTCGTCAGCCGGGTGGTGCGGGAACCGGTGGGCGTGTGCGCGCTCATCGCGCCCTGGAACTATCCACTGCTGCAGATGTCGTGGAAGATCGCGCCCGCGCTGGTCGCCGGCTGCACCATGGTGGTCAAGCCGAGCGAGGTCACGCCGTTGAGCACCATCGCGCTGGTGCGGCTCATCGACCGGGTGGGCGTGCCGCCGGGAGTGGTGAACCTGATCCAGAGCAGCGGGGCCACCGTGGGTTCCGCGCTCACCGACACCCCCGACGTCGATCTCATCTCCTTCACCGGCGGAGCCGCGACCGGGGAGACCATCGCCCGCACCGCGGCCGCGCACATCACCCGGGTGGCCCTGGAATTGGGCGGCAAGAACCCGCACATCGTGTTCCCCGATGCCGATTTCGACGCCGCCGTGGACGCGGTGCTCACCGGCGCGTTCCTGCATTCGGGGCAGGTGTGCTCGGCGGGCACCCGGCTCATCGTGCACGAATCCATGGCCGACGAGTTCGTCGCCGAACTCGCCCGGCGTGCCGAACGGATCACGGTCGGACCCGGGCTCGACCCGGCCAGCGAAACCGGTCCGCTCGTGTCCGAACAGCATCGCGCCAAGGTGGAAGCCTATGTGGCGCTGGGCATTGCCGAAGGCGCCCGGCTCGTCACCGGCGGCCGCCGGCCGGACGATGCGGCCCTGCGGGCCGGAAGCTACTACCTGCCCACCATTTTCGACGACTGCCGGCGCTGGATGCGCATCGTGCAGGAGGAGACCTTCGGGCCCATCCTCACCGTCGAGCGATTCGCCACCGAAGCCGAGGCGCTGGCGCTCGGCAACGACACCGCCTACGGTCTGGCCGCCGGGGTCCGCACCGCCGATCCCGCCCGCGGCGAACGCCTGGTGCGCGCGCTGCGGCACGGCACGGTGTGGCTCAACGACTTCGGCTACTACACCCCCGCCGCCGAATGGGGCGGCTTCGGCCGCTCCGGCATCGGCCGCGAACTCGGTCCCAGCGGACTGGCGGAATACCAAGAGACCAAGCACATCTGGCACAACACCGCGCCCGCGGTGGGCGGCTGGTTCACCCACAACTGAATATGTTCTGACGCTTTCCCGAAAGTTGGTCCGTCATGACGACGACCCGTCCGCCCGCATCCACCTCGAGTCCGGCCCACGACAGTGGCATGGCAGAATTCGGCTACCGGGAATCCCTGAGCCGAAGTATCGGGAAATTCTCGAGTTTCGCCGCCGGCGTCAGCTATATCTCCATTCTCACCGGCACCTTCCAGATGTTCTACTTCGGTTACGGCACCGCCGGTCCCGGCTACCTGTGGTCCTGGCCGCTGGTCTTCCTCGGGCAGCTCGCCGTGGGCCTGTGCTTCATGGAACTGTCGGCCAAATACCCGGTCGCCGGATCGGTGTACAACTGGTCGAAGAAGCTGGGCAGCCGCGTGGTCGGCTGGTCGGCGGGCTGGCTCATGCTGACCGCGTCCATCGTCACCCTGTCGGCGGTGGCGCTGGCCATGCAATTGAATCTGCCGAAACTCTGGGACGGATTCCAGCTCGTCGGCGACGGCACCGGCGAACACGATTACGCCACCAATGCGGTGATCCTGGGGACCGTGCTCATCGTATTCACCACGGTGGTCAATGGTTTCGGCGTGAAACTCATGTCGCGGATCAACAGCGCGGGCGTGTTCATCGAACTCATCGCGGCGGTGCTGATCGCGATCATTCTCGGCTTCCACATCACCCGCGGGCCGAGCGTGTTCTTCTCCAGCAACGGTTACGGTGCGGGGGAAAGCGGCGGCTACCTGAGCGCGTTCCTGGTCGCCTCGCTGGCCTCCGGATACGTCATGTACGGCTTCGACACCGCCAGCTCACTGGGTGAGGAGACGGTGGAACCGCGCCGCACCGCCCCGAAGGCGATCCTGCGGGCCTTGCTGGCGTCCTTCGTGATCGGCGGGGCCATCCTGGTTTTCGCGGTCATGGCCGCGCCGAACCTGCGGGACGAGCAGCTGGGCAGCGCTTCCGGCGGTCTGCAGTACATCGTGGAGCAGGTCATGTGGGGGCCGCTGGGCAAGGTGTTCCTGGTGTGCATCGTGATCGCGGTCATCGTGTGCTCCCTGGCCGTGCACACCGCGGGCATCCGGCTCACCTTCGCCATGGCGCGCGACAACGCTCTGCCGTTCGGGGAGAAGCTGGCCCGGGTGAGCGTCAAGCATCGCGCCCCGGTGATCCCGGCGGTGATGATCGGCGTGCTCTCGGCGCTCATCCTGGTGATCAATATCGGTCAGCCGCAGGTGTTCACGGTGCTGACCTCGATCGCGGTCATCATGATCTACCTGGCGTATCTGCTGGTCACCGGACCGATGCTGGTGAAGCGGTTCAAGGGGGAGTGGCCGCCCGCGGACCTGGCCGCCGACGGATACTTCAGCATGGGCCGCTGGGGCATGGCCGTGAATATCGTCGCGGTCGTCTGGGGCCTGGGCATGGCGATCAACCTGGCCTGGCCGCGCGCAGCCGTGTACGGCGGGCCCTGGTACAACACCTGGGGCGCGTTCCTCTACATCGGCGGGATCCTGGCCGCCGGGCTGATCTGGTACGCGGTGCGCGGGCAGCGGGTGATCGGGATACTCGATTCCCATGCCGCGCAACCGGTTCCGGCGGAGGCGTCATGAACGACAGCTTCGACTACGTGATCGTCGGCGGCGGCTCGGCGGGCTGCGTGGTGGCCGCGCGGCTCAGCGAGGACCCGGACGTGACCGTATGCCTGCTCGAGGCCGGGCCCTCCGATGTCGGCGACGACCGCATCCTGCGGCTGGCGGATTGGATGCTGCTGCTCGAATCCGGTTACGACTGGGACTATCCGGTGGAGGAGCAGGCCAGCGGGAACAGCTTCCTGCGGCATGCGCGCGCCAAGGTGCTGGGCGGATGTTCCTCGCACAATTCCTGTATCGCCTTCCATCCGCCCGCCGAGGGACTCGACGAATGGGCGGCCCTGGGCGCGACCGGATGGGACGCGGCGGGGCTGCTGCCGTACGTGCGCAAACTGCTCGGGCCGGTCGAGTTGCGCGATATCCCGCCCAAGGATCCGTGCGGGTACGCGGTGCTGGAGGCCGCCGCCGCGGTGGGATTGCCCACGGTGCAGTTCAATCGGGGCGACACGGTGTGCAACGGCGCGGGCTGGTTCCAGATCAACGCCGATGCCGGGAACACCCGCATGTCCTCCTCGCACGCCTACCTGCATCCGATCATGGGGCAGCGGGCCAATCTCGAGGTGCGCACCGGGTGCTGGGTGAGCGAAATCCTGTTCGACGACACCGATTCCGCCACCGGCGCCCGCTATCGGCGACCGGATCTCACCGGATTCGACACCGTGCGCGCCCGCCGCGAGGTGATCGTCAGCACCGGGGCCATCGACACCCCGAAGCTGCTCATGCTCTCCGGCATCGGCCCGGCGGAACACCTGCGCGACATGGGAATTCCGGTGCGCGTGGACGCGCCGGGCGTCGGGTCGAACCTGGACGATCACGTCGAAGGACTGGTGTTCTGGGAAGCCGCGCGGCCCATGATCACCACCTCCACCCAGTGGTGGGAGATCGGGCTCTTCGCGACCACGGAACCCGGTCTGGCGCAACCGGATCTGATGATGCACTACGGCAGCGTGCCGTTCGATATGAACACCGTGCGCTGGGGGTATCCGACCACCGACAACGGCTTCTGCCTCACCCCCAATGTGACGCAAGGCCGTTCGCGCGGCACCGTACGGCTGCGCTCGCGCGACTTCCGGGACAAACCGCGGGTGGACCCCCGCTACTTCAGCGATCCGGACGGGCACGACGAGCGGGTCATGCTGCACGGCATCCGGCTCGCCCGGCGGATCGCGGCGCAGCCGGCGCTGCGGGAATGGGCCGCACGGGAACTCGCGCCCGGACCCGACGCGGTCGGCGACGACGAACTCGTGGACTACCTGCACCGCACCCACAACACCGTCTACCACCCGGCCGCCACCGCCCGCATGGGCGCGCCGGACGATCCGCTCGCGGTGCTCGATCCGCACCTGCGCGTCAAAGGCGTCCGCAACCTGCGCGTCGTGGATGCCGCCGCCATGCCGAAACTGCCCGCCGTGAACCCCAACATCACCATCATGGCGATGGGGGAGAAGTGCGCGGATCTGGTCAAGGCGGCGGCGCGGTGAGCCGCCGGGACCGCCCACCTGCGGAAAACCCTGCGGCACATACACTGGACGTGTTATGGCGAAGCAACCTGACGAAGGGTCCGGCACCCGGCGGGACGGGGCGGCGGCGGTGCAATCGGTCGACCGCGCCCTGACCGCCCTCGAGATCGTGGCCAAACTGGGCGCGGCCGGGGTCACCGAGATCGCGGCCGAACTCGGGGTGCACAAGTCCACGGTGTCGCGGCTGATCGCGGTGCTGGAAGCGCGCGGCTATGTCGAACAGCTCTCCGAACGCGGCAAATACCGGCTCGGATTCACCATCGTGCGGCTGGCCGGATCCACCAGCGCGCACATGGACCTGCCGCGCCAGAGCCAGGACGTGTGCGACGAACTGGCGGCGCGGGTCGGGGAGACCACCAATATCGCCATCCTGGACAGCGACCGCATCATCAATGTGGTGGAGGCGGTCGGGTCGGCCGGAGTCGCCCTGCGCACCTGGGTCGGCCAGAGCTGCCCCGTGCACGCCACCTCCAGCGGCAAGGCGCTGCTGGCCGAACTGCCCGCCGCCGACCTGCGCGGGCGGCTGGCCAAACGGCTGGACTCGTTCGCGCCCAACACCGTCACCGAACTGCCGGTGCTGCGCGCGCAACTCGAGCGGGTGCGCGCACAGGGCTGGGCGGCCTGCGAGGAAGAACTCGAGATCGGGCTGAACGCGGTGGCCGCGCCCATCCGCGACAGTGAGGGCCGCATCATCGCGGCCCTCAGCGTCTCCGGGCCGTCCTACCGGATGCCGGCGGAACGGTTTCCCGAAATCGCCCAGCAGGCAATAGCTTCCGCGCGCGTCATCTCGCGTCGCCTCGGCCACGCCGGCTGACCCGTTCCCGTCGTGACCGGCAGCTCCCCGGGATGACGAGGGGACGCTCGGGTCAGTCGGCGCTGCCGACGGTCAGCAGGGTGCGGCCGATCGCGGAGCGGGCGGCGATCGCTTCGTGGGCGGCGGCGGCTTCCTCCAGGGGGAAGGTCTGGCCGATGACGACCTCCAGGCGACCGGCGGCGGCGTCGGCGAGGGAGCGTCGCAGGGTGGCGTGCCAGTCGATTCCGGCCCGGGTGATGTCCATCAGGGAGAGCACGGTGACACCCTGGGCGGCAGCGGCTTCCGGGTCGATCGGGGCGAATCCGCTGGCCGCGTTGCCGTATCCGAGGAAGCGGGCGCCCGGGGTGGCGGTGGCGAGGGCGGCGCTGCCGAGTTCGCCACCCGCGCCGTCGAAGACGACTTGGACGCCGCCGGTGAGTTCGCGGACCCGTTCGGCCCAGCCGGGCTCGGTGTAGTCGACGACGGCCTGCGCGCCGAGGCGTTGGGCGAGTTCACGTTTGGCGGGGGAGCTGGCGGCGGCGACGACCCGGCCGCCCGCGGCGCGGGCGAGCTGGACGAGGAGGGTGCCGAGACCGCCCGCCGCGCCGGTGATCAGCACCCATTCGCCGGGCTGCACGGCGGCGAGGTCGGCCACGGCGAAGGCGGTGCGGCCATCGTGCACCAGGCCGGCGGCCGAGTGCAGGTCCACCTCGTCGGGGACGGCGACCAGGCTCTCGGCCTTGGCCAGGGCCAATTCGGCGTACCCCCCGATCGGGAGGCCGCCGCCGATACCGCTGGCGGCGGTATCGGTCGCCACCCGCTGCCCGATCCAGACCGGGTCCACGTCCGGACCGGCCGCTTCGACCACGCCGGTGACCGCGCCGCCGGGCACGAACGGCGGCACGGCGGGGAAGAAGTCCCGCGCCCAGCCGCTGCGCATCAGGGTGTCCAGGAACATGACGTCGGCCGCCGCCACCTTGACCACCACTTCGCCCCGACCGGGAACCGGGGCGGGGGCCTCGGTCACCGTCAGCACCTCGGGACCGCCGAATTCCTTCGCTTCCACCACACGCATGTCGCTGCCTGCCTTTCGTTTTCGCTCACCTGGCTGTCTTCAGCGTGGAACCTCGAGTTCTGTTGAGGTCAAGCCGGGACGGGCGGGTTACGCGGGGAGCGAAACCGGGAACAGTGGCAGGCGGCCGCGGGTGCGGAGGCACGTCGGGACCCCAGGCGCGGTGGCATGGCAGACCATTTCTGATACGGCGCGAGCCGGGCTCGCGCGCTGGTACGTACCAGTGTGACGGGTTTGACAACACCGGTTCTGCATCCACTTGACCAGGTATTTCCTATCAGGTGGGCAGATCCTGATGATTCATTTTCGGGGCAAGCGATCTTGACTCCGATTCATGCCGTCGTTAGTCTCTGCGGCGGGATCCGGACGCGTGACCCGCGAACCGCCCCCGCACCATCGGCGCCACCCGCGATCACAAGGAGAGCCGCCCATGCCCACGCAGTACCTCGCCGACATCCGCGAAGCCACCCGCGCCCGCGAAGCCGCCAAGGAAGCGGCCCTCGCCGCCGACGGCATCTGGCGCAGCAAGATCAAGCAGGCCACCCAGGCGGGGGAGCGCGTATTCCTCATCGCCAAGGCAGCCGGCGATATCACCACCTCGCGGGTGTATCAGATTCGAGACGGGGTCCGCACCGGCAGCACCCGCTGAACCGGCCGCGATGCCACGCGGTGCGTATCGGACATGCGCTGCCCGCGCCCCGAGAATGAGACGCACCGCGTGCGACAATCAGACCGTGCATGATCAGCTGAAACAGTGGATCGACGAGCTGACCGGGGGTGAGAGCACCCGGGCCATCGCCGCCGTCACCGGCATTCCGCAGGCCACGCTCGCCCGGCATCTCGCGCTCGCGACGCCGCCGGTGGAAACGCTGATCGAAATCGCCCGCGCCTACAACGCCAATCCGGTCGAAGTGCAGGTCGTGGCGGGCATCATCACCGACGCCGAGGCGCAGCGCGCCGGCTCCGGCAGCGCCATCCGCCAAGCCAGCACCCGGCAACTGCTCACCGAACTGCTGCGCCGGGACAAGGAAGAAGACGAACCGCGGCGCAAACCCTCGCGCGGTGAGGCCGGCGCCAGGCTGTTCCGATGAACGACATCGTCACCCTGCTGGCCGCGTGCGCGGCGCTGGCGGCGGCCGGTTGCCGGTTGCCGCGCTGGCGGGCCGTCGAATCGCGGCCGCTCACCATCGGATTGGGGCTGCTGGGGTTGTTCGCGCTGCTGCGCGCGCCCGTGCTCAATGCCGCCGCCACCGATGTCGCCACCTCGGCCACCACGCTCGAGAGCCTGCCCGATCTGATCTCCAACCTGTCGCTGGTGGCGGCCGGTGCGCTGATCGGCGTGGCCATCACCGACGCGTTCGGCAGTGCGGCGGCGAAGAAGACGTTCTACGTGTTCCTGATCCTCGTCGAGGCGGCGCTGCTGCTCACCTACGAGCCGTCCAAGCCGTACGCGGCGATGATCGACGCGCACAAGTGGATCCTGGCCGGGGCGGGCGTGGTGACCAGCATCGCCATCCTGGTGGCGGCATTCCTGAGCATCTCCGCCATTCCCGCGCGATTGCGTCTGCCGCTCGGGCTCTTCATGCTCGGCGGCGCACTCAGCCTGGGGCTCAGCATCGTTCGCGTGGTGACCCTGCTGCGGCCGGACGGCGCCCAGGTGGAGGTCTGGGCGCCGTGGGTCAGCGTGCCGATCTTCGCGTTCGCCTTCGGATCGCTCATCGGCACCTACCGGGTGCGCACCCTGGACCCCGCCGCGGCGGCACGCACCGAAAGTTGAGCCGCGGGTTTCCATTCGGTGGCGCGCACCCGTCCGTCCGATGGCCGGGACGCATCGTCCCGAAGGCCGGAACCGGGCCTTGGCAGCACGTTCGCGCTCGGGTAGCGCGCACCTTCTCAGACGCCTATGCTTCTGCCCGAGATTCGAAACCGGTTGCCGGTCCGCGTATTTGGCGTGGGCCCGGAATCGGATGCCCGGGGGTTGCCCCGGCGGACGTGGATGCGGAAGTGCGGGGCTTTGTCGGAAACATCGAATCCGCCGGGCGGTGCGGGGCCAGCCGTTTCGGGTGCGCGCCTGCCCTATCCGGTCTTGCTGATCTCGGCGCTGGTCGCGGGACTCGCGATAGCCGCGGCGGTGTTCGCCGCGCCCGCGGAGTTCCGGGTGCCGCTCGCCATCGGGGCGTTGCTGGCCGGAATGCTGTGGTGCGCCGCGGTGACCGCGGCCGTCCACTACCGCGAGCAGGCGGTGCGGGCGCGGGCCGCCGCGGCGGCCGCCGAGGAGCTGATGACCGGGGCACTCGCCGACGCGCAAGCGCGAATCAGCGAGGCGCAGCAGCGATTCGACAACCTGGACATGGAAGCGCAGCTGCTCGTCGACGCCCGCGCCAGTGAGGCCCGGCAGCACGTCGAGGCCATGGAAAGCGAAGCGCGCCAGCACGTCGAGGCCATCGAGAACGAAGCGCGGCAGCATATCGAGGCCGTGCAGACCGAGGCCCGGCTGCGGGTCGAGGCGGTCGAGAACGAGGCGCTGCGGCGCATCGAAGAGGCCGAGCAGGCCGCGCGGGTGCGGGCCGAGGAAGCCGAACAGGCCACGCGGCAGCGGGTGGAACGGCTGGAAGCCGGTGCGCGGCAGCGCATCGGCGAGCTGGAAAGCCTGCTGGCCGAGAAGGCCAGGGACGCAAAGGAAGTCGAGCATCGGCGGGCCGCGGCCATGGCGGCCTTCGCGGGCGCGGCCGGGCGCATGCAGGCCATGAGCACCAGCATGCTGGCCGAACTGCGCGAAATGGAGCACCGGCACGGGGATCCGCAGGTGCTGGCCGATCTGCTCGAACTCGACCACCGCACCGCCCAGGCCGGACGCCTCGCCGACAGCATCGCGGTGCTCAGCGGGGCGCGCTCCGGGCGGCGCTGGGCCAAACCCATTGCGATGGAATCGATTCTGCGCGGAGCCATGGGGCGCGTCGCGGGCTATCAGCGCATCCGCTTGCGCGCCATCGCCGAGATCGCGATCGCCGGGCACGCGGCCGAAGGCATCATGCACGCCCTCGCCGAACTCCTCGACAATGCCTGCAACTTCTCCCCGCCCACCACCGAGGTGCACGTCTACGCCGCCGAAGTGCCCGCCGGCGTGGTCATCACCATCGAGGACAGCGGCCTGGTGATGAGCGAATCCGCCCTGCGCCGAGCCGAACTCACCGTCTGCGGCCAGACCGGCAGCGGCGCCGACCTCGCCTCCCTCTCCGGCACCCGCCTCGGCCTCGCCGTCGTCGGCCATCTGGCCCGCAAACACGAACTCACCGTCTCCTACCGCCCCTCCGCCATCGGCGGCACCGCGGTGGTGGTGGTCGTTCCCCGCGAACTCACCACCCGCCTCGACCGCACCCCCGGCGCGCAACCGGCCGCCCACACGGCAACCCTGGCGACGGCGCTGGCCGCCACCTCCTCCACCCGCCTGCGCCCGGTGAGTGCGGCGGCCCTGGACGCCCCGCCCGCTACCCCCGCGCTCGCCGCCGCGCCCGCGCTCCCGGATCCCGCCGCTACTCCCGCGCTCGTCGCCGCTGCCGCGCCCACCGACCCCGCGGCCGCGCCGACCGTCGTCGACGTCGAGACCGCCGACCGCGGGGCCCGCGCGGATGTCGGTATGCCCGCGGATACCGGGCAGGCCGTGACTCTCGGGATGTCTGCGGATGCCGGTATGTCCGTGGATGACGCGAAGTCCGCTGCCGTCGGTGCGAGCGAATCCGCGGCGATGGTGGCCGCGATCGGCCGGGAACCCAGTTCCTCGCTCTTGGCCTCCGTTATCGCGGCGGATCCGGAAACGCCTGTGGTGCTTGATGATCCGGTCTCTCGGCGGCTGGATGAGACCGCCGGAGGCGGTGTGTTCGGACCCGCGGTGCAGGTGCAGGCGGGCTCGGGTGGGATGCGGTTGCCGAAACGGAAGCGCGGGCAGGCCCTCGCCGCGGCGCATCCGCAGGGATTGTCGGGGGGAGCGGGGGTGGACGCGCCGGTGCGACCGGCGGGATCGCCTTCGGCTTTGGGGGCCTTTCAGCGAGCGGTGCGTGAGAACTCCGGGGGCGCCCCGACTTCCCCGTCCCCGGACATGGAGAGCGAGCTATGACGGCATCCGCTACACAGTTGGGGTGGTTGCTCGAGCAACTGCTGACCCGTACCCCGCACACGCGGCACGCGCTGCTGCTGTCGGGGGATGGCCTGAAGATCTGCCATACCGACGGCCTGGGGGCGGACAGCGCCGATCAGCTGGCCGCCATCGCGGCCGGGATGCAGAGCCTTTCGCACGGGGCGTCGGTGGAATTCGGGGACGGGCGCGGCGGGGTGCGGCAGTCCATGACCGAGTTCTACGGGGGCATCCTGTTCATCGTGGAGGCGGGGGTGGGCGCGCACATCGCGGTGGTCGCCGCCGAGCACGCCGATGCCGGACTGGTCGGCCACAATATGCGTGAGCTGGTGGAACAGCTGGGCGAACACCTGGCCGTGCCGGCCCGAGTCCGGGGAGCGGGCGTGTCGTGACCCGCCCCGACGAGAATCCGGATCGGCTGTACACCCTCACCGGCGGCCGCAGCCGCCCGGATTCCGATGCCTTCGATCTCGTCACCCTCGTGGTCAGCGAATGCGAACCGACCCCGGGCATGCAGTCCGAGCACGTCGCCATCCTGACCATGTGCCGGGCCCCGACCGCCGTGGTGGAGATCGCCGCCGAACTGCGGCTGCCGGTCGGCATCGCCACCATCCTGCTGTCGGATCTGCTGCACGCGGGCCGCATCACCGTCCGCCATCCACGGCACAACCCTGGCGCGCAATGGAATTCGCTGCCTGACACCACCACGCTCGAGAAGGTGCTCGTTGGACTCCGCAATCTCTGATCCCCGGCCGGCGCGCGCGGACGCCCCGCTGCACGCCGACGCCCGGCACGGACTGAAGATCGTCATCGTCGGCGGCTTCGGGGTCGGCAAGACCACCATGGTGCGCTCGGTCAGCGAGATCCGGCCCCTCGACACCGAGGCCACCATGACCCAAAGCGGTTACGGCGTCGACGATCCCAGCGCCGTGCCCGGCAAGACCACCACCACGGTGGCCTTCGACTTCGGCCGCATCACCATCGACGACGAACACGTGCTGTACCTGTTCGGCGCACCCGGCCAGGAACGGTTCTGGTTCCTGTGGGACCGCCTGTTCGCGGGCGCGCTGGGCGCCATCGTGCTGGTGGATCAGCGCCGCATCGAGGACTCCTGGTACGCCATCGACCGGCTCGAACACCAGGGCACCCCGTTCATCGTGGCCACCAACAACTTCGGGCCGGGCGCGGACCAGCGGGCGGTACGCGACGCCCTCGACCTGGATCCCCTTGTGCCCCTGGTCGATTGCGATGCCCGCGACCGCGAGTCCTGTAAACAAGTGCTGATCACCCTCGTCGAATACCTCACCCGTCCGGAGCGCACCGCATGACCACGCCCGCACCCGCCGGCGGCTGCCCGGTCCAGTCCGGGCCCGGCGTCGTCCCACTGGCAGGCCCCCGCTTCCACACCGATCCGCACAGTCTCTACCAGGAGATGCGCCGCGACCACGGCTCCGTGGTGGCGGTCGAACTGCCCGGCGGCGTACCCGCCTGGCTGGTGCTCGGCTATCGCGAAATGCACCAGGTGACAACGTCTCCCGAACTGTTCCCGCGCGATGTGAGCCTGTGGAACCAGTGGGACAGCATTCCCCCGGACTGGCCGCTGCTGCCCATGGTCGGGCGGCCCATGCCGTCCATCTACTTCACCGCCGGCGCCGAGCACCGCCGCCACCTGGCCATGGTCGAACCCGCGCTGGAAGCGGTCGACCCGTTCGAATTGCGCCGGGTCTGCGAGGATTCCGCCGACAAACTGATCGACGGCTTCTGCGGCCGCGGGCAGGCCAACCTGGTCGCCGACTTCGCCGAACCGCTCCCGGTCCTCGTATTGGCCTGGCTGCTGGGCTTTCCCGACGACGAGGGCCCGCGCCTGGCCCGAACCATGAAGGTGATGGCCGACGGCGGCGCCGACGCGCAATCCGCGCACCTGCGCTTCATGGAGCACATGCAGCGCCTGCTCGCCGCCAAACAGGCCGAACGCGGCGACGACCTGGTCTCGCGCCTGCTGGACTATCCCGAGGCGTTCACCGACGAGGAATACGTCAACGACCTGATGGCCATCACCGCCGCCGGTCACCTGCCGACCTCGGACTGGCTGGTCAACTCGGTACGGCTGATGCTCACCGACGACCGTTTCGCCGCCGCCCTGGGCGGCGGCCGGCGCAGCGTCGGCGAGGCCATGATCGAAGTGCTGTGGGAGGATTCGCCCACCTCGATCCTGGCCGGTCGCTGGGCCGCCCGCGACACTCGCCTGGGCGACAAGGTGATTCGCGCCGGCGACCTGCTGCTGCTGGGCCTGGCCGCCGCGAACACCGATCCGCACGTGCGCCAGCAGGTGCCCGGCAGCGCCGTGCACACCGGCAACAGCGCGCATTTCGCGTTCAGCCACGGCGAATACCGCTGCCCGTTCCCGGCGCAGCAGATCGCGGAAACCATCGCCCGCACCGGTATCGAGGTGCTGCTGGACCGGCTGCCCGATATCGATCTGGCCGTCCCGGCCGGCAGCCTGGTGCGGCGGCCGTCGCCCTTCCTGCGCGGGATGTCCTCCCTCCCAGTTGTTTTCACCCCAGTTCGCGCCGTCGGAGGTTTCCAGTGAGTTCCCCTTGCCCGCACGCCATCGCCATCGATCCGATGGTGGCCGATCTGGCCGGCGAGACCGCCCGCCTGCGCGCCGCCGGCGCCCTCACCCGCATCGAACTGCTCGGCGTCCCCGCCTGGACCGTCACCGATCACACCCTCGCGCGCCAGCTGCTGACCGATACCCGCCTGGTCAAGGACATCGAGAGCTGGGGGCTGTGGACCTCCGGCGTGGTCACCTGGGAGTGGCCGCTGATCGGCATGATCAATGCCGGGCGCTCCATGTTCACCGTGGACGGGGCCGAGCATCGCCGGCTGCGGATCAAGACCACCCAGGCGCTCACCCCGCGCCGCCTGGAAGCCCTGCGCCCCGATATCGAACGCCTGGTGGCCGAACTGCTCGACGATCTCGAGGCCGCGGGCCGCGACGGCGCGGTGGTGGACCTCAAGCAGGTGTTCGCCTACCCGCTGCCCATGCGCGTGATCAGCGAACTGATGGGCGTGCCGCGTGCCGACCACCCCATGCTGCTGGACTGGTACAAGAAGTTCTTCTCCATGCTCACCCCGCAGGACGAGCGGCTGCGCATCATCGGCGAGATGGACGTGTACTTCACGAACATGGTGCGCGAGAAGACCGCGAACCCCGGCGACGATCTCACCAGCGCGCTCATCCTGGCCGACGAGGGCGGCGAACCGCTCACCGAGGAGGAAGTGGTCGGCAACCTGAAGGCGCTGGTCGCCGCCGGGCACGAGACCACCGTCAGCCTGATCCTGAACGCGGTGCGCGCCTTGCTGACCCGGCCCGAACAGCTGAGCAAGGTGCTGGCCGGGGATATCGAATGGAAGCAGGCCATCGAGGAAACGCTGCGCTGGGACGGCCCGGTCACCCACCTGCTCATGCGCTTCGCCACCGAGGACATCACCGTCGGCGACACCGTCATCGCCAAGGGCGAGGGCCTGGTCATCTCCTACCGCGCCGTCGGCCGTGACACCGCCATTCACGGCGACGATGCCGACGAATTCGACGTCACGCGGCCGACCGCCAACCGCAATATCTCCTTCGGCTACGGCCCGCACATCTGCCCGGGCGCGGCGCTGGCCCGCCTCGAAGCCGCGATCGGGCTGCCCGCGCTCTTCGCCCGCTTCCCGGCGCTGCGACTGGCCGTGCCGGAGCACGAGATCCAGCATCTGCCCGTGCTGACCCAGAACGACGTGGCGGCGGTGCCGATCCTGGTGAGCTGACCGGACTCCGGCGTGTCGCCGCCGGGCTCCCGGATCCCGGGGGCGCGGCGCGGCAAGCTGGAGCGCGCGGGGGCCTGGCGCGGAGGTAGCGATGGGCTGGCGGACGCGGGTGGCCGGAACGATCGTGGCCGGTGGCGTACTGTGCGGTGGACCGCCGGCGCCGGCGGAACCCGTTGCGCCGCCGCCGATTCCGTCCCTGCCGATCCCCGGGCTGCCCTTCCCGGCGCCGCAGCGGGACATGCCGACGGTGGAAGTGCCCTCCCGCACCGCCATTTCGGTGCGCTCGATCCTGCCGGATCTGAAGTGGGGAACGCCGAACCAGCACGAGGTCCGCTCCGGGCTGTCGGTGGTCAAGCTGTACGTGGTGGATTACGCACTGCGGCACGGTGACGGCGCGGCACAGGATCGCGAGCTGGGGGAGCGCATGATCCGGTTCTCCGACGACGGCGCCGCCGACACCCTGGCCGCCAAGTACCCGGCCGCCATCGACGCGGTGGCAAAAGAGTACGGACTCACCGAAACCCATGGATCCGGCGGCTGGGGCACGGCCTCGACCAGCACCGCCGATGTAGCCGATTTCCTGGCCGCCAAACTCCGGGACGATCCGGATTCGCCGATCCTCGGCTGGATGGCCGCCGCGAGCGACACCGCCGCCGACGGCACCAAGCAGGACTGGGGCACCGCGCGGCTGCCGCGCGTCACCGGCACCAAATGGGGCTGGGCCGATCAGGGCATCCCCGAAGTCGCCTCGGCCTCCTTCGGTCCCGGCTTCACCGTCAGCGCCCACACCTACGGCACGGCCGCCGAACAGACCGACGATGTCACCTCGGTCGTGCCCCAGGTGCTGGGTGAATTCCTCGAATCCGCCTGGCCGTGGACCGAACTGGAACGCCTGTTCGCGCCGGAGTCGCGGCGGCAGCGGTGACGGGCGGCACACCGCGAAGGGTTGCGGGGCAATAGTTGTGTGCTCACAATAGTTGTGTGCCCACAACTGTCGAAGGGTTGAGCGCGCGACGCAAGACGATCGTCCTGATCACCTGCTGTATGAGCCTGCTGATCTCGTCCATGGACGCCACCATCGTCAATGTCGCCATCCCCACCATCCAGTCCGATCTCGGTGCGCCGCTGTCGCGCCTGCAATGGATCGTCGACGTCTACACCCTCACCCTGGCGAGCCTGCTCATGCTCTCCGGCGCGCTCGCCGACCGCTTCGGCCGCCGCCGCGTCTTCCGCATCGGCCTGCTCACCTTCGCCGCCGGCTCGCTGCTGTGCAGCCTCGCGCCCAGCATCGAAGTCCTGATCGGAGCCCGGTTCGTGCAGGCCATCGGCGGTTCCATGCTGAACCCGGTGGCCATGTCGATCATCACCACGGTGTTCACCGGCAGGGTGGAACGCGCTCGCGCCGTCGGCATCTGGGGCGCGGTGGTGGGCATCTCGACCGCGCTCGGCCCGCTGGTCGGCGGCGGGCTCATCGACGCCCTGGGCTGGCAGTCGGTGTTCTGGATCAACCTGCCCATCGTGGCCGTCGCCTTCGTCCTCACCACTTTGTATGTGCCGGAATCGAAGTCGGCCAACCCGCGCGGCATGGACCCGATCGGCCAGGTGCTGGCCATGCTCACCCTGTTCACGCTGGTGTTCGGTCTCATCGAGGGCAAGCCGCTGTTCTTCGCGGTCGCCGCCGTCGCACTGCTCGGCTTCGTGTGGCACGAGGCGCGGCACCGCTCGCCGTTCATCGATCTGCGCTTCTTCCGCAGCTTCCCCTTCGCCTCCGCCACCCTGATCGCGGTCGCCGCCTTCGCGGCGCTGGGCGCGTTCCTGTTCGACATGTCGCTGTATCTGCAAGGGATACGGCACTTCTCGGCCGTGCACACCGGTCTGCTGTACCTGCCCATGGCGATCGGCATGCTGATCTTCTCGCCCCTCTCCGGGCGGCTGGTGGGCCGCTACGGCACCCGGCCCTCGCTGGTGGCGTCCGGGCTGCTCATGACCATCGCCGCGATCGGCCTGACCCAGCTGCGCCCGGACACCCCCGTCTGGCAGCTGATCGTCGTATTCGCCGTGTTCGGTATCGGATTCGGCATGGTCAACGCGCCCATCACCACCTCCGCCGTGAGCGGAATGCCGCTGGATCGCGCGGGCGCGGCGGCCGCCGTCGCCTCCACCAGCCGTCAGGTCGGCGTGAGTCTCGGCGTCGCCCTGTGCGGTGCGCTCTCCGGGGCCGGCTTGTGGTGGACCATCAGCGCGCTGACCGTCGCCGTGCTCGCGCTCGGAGTCGCCGCCAGCACCCCGTGGGCGTACCGTTCCCGGGACCGTGTCGCACCACTGCTCGAACAGAAAGTCCCCACCCATGCCGGCTGACACGCCCACCCCCGACGAGGTCTGGGACCTGCTCACCCATCTGGTGATGGATTCCCGCGACGGCTACAAACGGGCCGTGGTGGAGCGAACGGGTATGCCGTTCAGCCGGATTCGGGTGCTCAAGCGGCTGCTGCCCGGACCGCTCACGGTCAAGGAACTCGCGCACGCCGCCGCCATGGACGCCCCCGCCACCACCGTCGTGGTCAACGATCTCGAGGAACGCGGGCTGGTGCTGCGCGAGATCGATCCGGCGAACCGGCGCAGCAAACTGGTCTCGCTCACCGATGCGGGCCGCCGGGTCTACGCCGAGGCCCGCGCCACCCCCGACCCCGCGCCGCGCCCGCTCCTCGACCTCCCGGCCGCCGACTTGCGCACCCTGCGTGACCTGCTGCGCAAGCTCGAACACTGACCGGATCCCGCCGCGGCGCTCGCCAGGGGGTTGCGGCGGGTCGTAGGGTAGGGCCCGTGCGACAGCGACGGTGGAAACTGATGGCGGCGGTCTGCGGTGCTCTGTTGATCGGGGGAAGCGCACAGGTCACGGCCGCGCCGGTGGCGAAATTCCCGGCGGCGCCGCTGCTTCCGATCGCGGGCCGGACCATCGTGCTCGATCCCGGGCACAACGGCGGCGGCGCGGCGCATCCGGAAGTGATCAACTCCCAGGTGTCCGACGGCCGCGGCGGCACCAAGGCCTGCAACACCACCGGCACCGCCGCGAACGACGGCTACACCGAGCACGAGTTCAATTGGGATGTGGCGCAGCGGGTACGGGATCTGCTCACCGCGCGCGGCTATCAGGTGATCATGTCTCGCGACAGCGACTCCGGAGCCGGTCCGTGCGTGGACGAACGCGGCACCCTCGGCAATCGGACCGGGGCGGCGGCCGTGGTGTCCATCCACGCCGACGGCGCACCCGCCGGCGCGCACGGCTTCCACGTCGCGCACTCCTCCCCGCCGCTGAACCAGGCGCAGGGCGAGCCGTCGCAGCGGCTGGCCACCGCACTCCGGGACAGCCTGGTGCGCTCCGGATTCCAGACCTCCACCTATATCGGCTCCGACGGCCTGAACCCGCGCTCGGACCTGGCCGGGCTGAACCATTCCGACCGGCCCACCGCGCTGGTGGAATGCGGCAACATGCGCGATCCGGGCGATATCGCCGTACTCGAATCCGCCGACGGCCGTGCGCGTTTGGCCGAGGCAATCGCGGGGGCGGTCGCGGGGTACGTCGGCTAGCCGGGCAGCCACCGAGACTCGCGGTCAGGGCTGTGTCTCCCGTCGGCGTGTCGTGAGTAGATTGACCACGACATCGCCGACATTTCGGGAGACCGTGCCAACGGGTTCCGGGGAGGAATTTGTGACCACGACCGAAGTCCGGTCACGTTCGCGCTTCGCGAACTGGCTGCTGGAAGACGCGGGTGAAGAACACTCGCAACTCCCGGGGCCGATGGCCAAGCGGGCGCCGAAGGAACGCCAGCATCCCTGGTGGAAGGTCATGTGCCTGACCGGCGTCGACTATTTCTCCACCCTCGGCTACCAGCCCGGCATCGCGGCCCTGGCCGCCGGCGTGCTGTCCCCGCTGGCCACCCTGGTACTGGTGGCGCTCACCCTGCTCGGCGCGCTGCCGGTGTACCGGCGCGTGGCCAAGGAGAGCCCGCACGGCGGCGGCTCCATCGCCATGCTCGCCAAGTTCCTGCCCAACTGGTGGGGCAAGATCCTGATCCTGGTGCTGCTCGGCTTCGCGGCCACCGATTTCACCATCACCATGACGCTGTCCGCGGCCGACGGCGCGGCGCACATCGTCGAGAATCCCTTGGTGCCGGACGCTTTCCACGGGCACAACCTGCTCATCACGCTGGTGCTGCTGGCCTTGCTGGCGGCGGTGTTCCTCAAGGGGTTCAGCGAGGCCATCGGCATCGCGGTGGTGCTGGTCGGGGTCTACCTGTCGCTGAATCTCGTTGTCGCCGTACGCGGTGTGTACGAGGTGCTGCGGCACGGCTCCCTGGTCACCGACTGGGGGCATGCGCTCACCGCGCAGCACGGCAGCCCCATCGCCATGATCGGGGTGGCGCTGCTGGTGTTCCCGAAACTCGCGCTGGGCCTGTCCGGTTTCGAGACCGGCGTCGCGGTCATGCCGCAGATCCAGGGCGCGCCCGGGGACACCGAGGAGTACCCGCGCGCCCGGATCATCGGCGCGCGCAAGCTGCTCACCACCGCGGCGCTCATCATGAGCGGCTTCCTCATCGTCTCCAGCTTCATCACCACCATCCTGATTCCCGAGGCGGCGTTCGAACCCGGCGGCGCGGCCAACGGGCGGGCGCTGGCGTATCTCGCGCACGAGCATCTCGGCGCGGCCTTCGGCACCGTGTACGACATCAGCACCATCGCGATCCTGTGGTTCGCGGGCGCGTCGGCCATGGCGGGGCTGCTGAATCTGGTGCCGCGCTACCTGCCCCGCTTCGGCATGGCTCCGGAATGGGCGCGCCAGATCCGGCCGCTGGTACTGGTTTTCGCGGCGGTGGCATTCGGCATCACCTGGTATTTCGATGCCGGCGTCGACGCCCAGGGCGCGGCCTACGCGACCGGCGTGCTGGTGCTCATCACCTCGGCGGCCGTCGCGGTGACCTTGTCGGCGGCGCGGCAGCGGCAGCGCTCGCGGGTGCTGCTGTTCGGGCTGGTGTCGGCGATCTTCGTGTACACCACCATCGACAATGTCATCGAGAAGCCCGAGGGCGCGCAACTGGCGCTGCTGTTCATCCTGGCGACGCTGGTGGTGTCGTTCGCCTCGCGCTTCCGCCGCGCCTTCGAATTGCGGGCCATCACGGTCACCTTCGACGACCGGGCAGCCGCTTTGATCGACGATCTGGCCGCGCGCGGCGAGGTCCGCATCGTCACCCACGACATCGACGCCCGGCATCCGTCGGAGTACGCGGAGAAGGAAGCCGATCAGCGCCGGGAGAGCCACATTCCGGACGGCGATCCCATCCTCTTCCTCGAGGTGATCGTCAAGGATCCCTCCGAGTTCAGCACCGAACTGCTGGTCACCGCGGTGGAGGTGGAGCAGTACCACATCCTGTCGGTCGAGGCGGCGGCCGTGCCGAACTGCATCGCCGCCATCCTGCTGGCCATTCGCGACCGCACCGGCGTCCCGCCGCACGTGTACTTCGAATGGACCGAGGGCAATCCGCTGACCAACCTGCTGCGCTTCATGTTCTTCGGCGAGGGCGAGGTGGCGCCGGTGACGCGGGAAATCATCCGGCGCGCCGTCCCGCGCCGCTCGCAACGGCCCCACGTGCATGTGGACAGCTGATCAATAGCATGGTCAGGGGCATAATTCTAGGTGTAACTCCTGGTTTCATATACGGGTAGAATGTTGCTACAGTCACGTAGCAATGCGGAGGCCGTGCGTCGAGCGCGGCCCTCGGACGACGAAACCAGGAGTATCGATGAAGCTACTTCCGAAGCTGGGCCGCCGCGTGGTGACCGAACCCGGTGAAGTGGCCCTGCATGCCCGCAATGTGCGGTTCGATTGGTCCAAGACCGCACCGGTCTGGATGAAGGACGAGCCCGTTGCCTCGCATGTGCTCAACGCACTGAGCATGCTGCTGCCCGAAGGCGAGCGCATGTTCCTGGTGACGTTCGGCGAGGCGCTCGAACTGGTCAAGGACGAGAAGCTGCGCGAAGCCATGATCGGCTTCATCGGCCAGGAATCCATGCACGCCGAAAGCCACAACGGGGCCCTGGAAGAGGTGCTCACCGCGCACGGCATCGACGTGGAACCGTATGTGCGCCAGACCGAATACATCTTCCGCAAGACCCTCGGCCCGCGCGACGACCTCACCACCGAGGCGGCGCGCCAGCAGCATCTGGTCGAGCGGCTCGGGTTCATCGCCACCCTGGAGCACTTCTTCGCCTTCCTCGGCGACTGGATCCTCAACGCCGACCTGGAGCGGTTCGACACCGACCCGCAGATGCTGGACCTGTTCCGCTGGCACGGGGCCGAAGAAGTCGAGCACCGGATGGTCGCGCACGACGTCGCGGAATACTTCAGCGTCGGCTACGTGCGGCGCTGCGCGCTCATGCTGGTCGTCTTCCCCATCTTCATCGCGCTGTTGGTGCGCGGCACCAAATACCTGGCGCACCAGGATCCGAACCTGCCCAACCACCGCTATCCGATGCTGATCCTGCGCATCTTCGCGGCCATGTGGCGCGGTGCGCTGCCCGGCATCCCATCGCTGCTCTACAGCGCGCTGACGGTGTTCAAGCCCGCCTACACACCCGAACCCGTCGGCTCCAGCGCTCAGGCCATCGCGTACCTGGCGCAGTCGCCGGCCGCCCGGATGATGGCCTCGTGAGCGCAGTCCGACCGATTCCGGCGACGCTGCCGGACGACCTGTACGGCAAGAACCGTCAGGATCGCACCACCCGGGTGCTCGACCGGATCGCCGAAGCCCGTTTGCGCTGGACCACTTTCGTCAACCGAAAGGCCCCGGTCGCGCGGGTGGACGATCGGCGCACACCGCTGGTCGTGGTGGAGCGCCGCGTCGAAGCTCACGACACCGATGTGATCAGCCTGCTGATGACCGCACCGGACGGGCGCGCTCTCCCGGAGTGGAGGCCGGGTGCGCACCTGGATCTGGAACTGCCCTCGGGCAAGGTGCGGCAGTACTCGCTGTGCGGGGATCCCGCCGACCGGCACGCGTATCGCGTTGCGGTGCGGCGCATTCCGGACGGTAACGGCGGCTCCCTCGAAGTGCACGACGAGCTGAAGGTAGGCACCGCACTGACCGTGCGGGGGCCGCGCAACGCCTTCCCGTTCGTGCTGCCCGGATACGGATCCTCCGCCGCCCGTGTGCATTTCGTAGCGGGCGGCATCGGCATCACGCCGATTCTGCCGATGATCCGGATGGCCGAGCGCCTCGGCGTCGAATGGACCATGGTGTACGCCGGGCGCTCTCGCGACACCATCCCGTTCCTGAGCGAGGTCGAGAGCTTCGGGGATCGCGTCACCGTGCGCACCGACGACGAGCACGGCATCCCCGACGCGGCCGCGTTGCTGCCCGGCGTCGGCCCCGAAACCTCCGTCTACTGCTGCGGTCCGGTGGTCATGACCCAGGTCATCGCCGACGCCGTGCGCGACATGCCGGGCGTGGAACTGTATTCCGAGCGCTTCTCACCGCCCCCGGTGGTGAACGGCACCGCCTTCGCCGTGGAACTGGCCCGCGGCGGCGAGACCGTCGACGTCCCGGCCGACAAATCGGTGCTGGAGGAAGTGCTGAAAGTCCGTCCGGACAGCGCGTATTCGTGCCGGCAGGGCTTCTGCCGCACCTGCGTGGTGCGGGTGCTGGAAGGCTCCGTCGACCATCGTGACACCGTGCTCACCGCCGACGAGCGGGCCGCCGGCGACATGCTCATCTGTGTATCCCGTTGCGACGGGGACCGTCTGGTGCTGGACCTCTAGCACCCGTCTCCCAGGAGAAGATCGTGACCGATCAATCGACCATCATCCCGGCGTCCGAGCGCCGCGTGCGCAGCGGCGAATTCGACCTCGCCGTCTACGAATACGGCGAGCCGTCGGCGGAAACCATTGTGCTGGTGCATGGTTGGCCGGACGACAACCACCTGTGGGACCGGGTGGTGCCGTTGCTGGCCGACCGCTTCCACGTGGTCACCTACGACACCCGCGGGCACGGGCGCTCCACCCGCACCGCGCGCACCGAGGACTACCGGCTCGAGCATTTCGCGGCCGACTTCTTCGCCGTCGCCGACGCGGTGAGCCCCGATAAGCCGGTGCACATCCTGGCGCACGACTGGGGTTCGGTGGAGATGTGGGAGGCCGTGTGCGAACCGCAGGCCGCCGACCGCGTCGCCTCCTTCACCTCGGTGTCCGGGCCGAACCTGGATCACCTGGGCGCGTGGACGCGGGCCAACCTCGCCAAGGGCAAGCTGTGGGGTCCGTTCACCCAGCTGCTGTCCTCGGCCTACACCGGGCTGTTCATGACGCCGGGCGTGCCGCGCGTGGTGCTCAAGCCCCTCGCCACCGAGAAGATGTGGTCGCGATTCGTCGGGCTGATGAACGAGACCTCGCCCGAGAACATCAAATTCGGGCCCGAGTTCCGGCGCGACTTCTTCGACGGCATGCGGATCTACCGCGCCAACATCCTGCCCCGTATGACCGGGCCGCGCGAACGGCGCACCGAAGTGCCGGTGCAGCTGATCATCGCGCGCCGGGACGTGGCCGTACGGCCCGCCGGCTACAGCGACACCAAGGAATACGCGCCGAACCTGTACCGGC
Source organism: Nocardia yamanashiensis (assembly GCF_021183565.1). Taxonomy (NCBI): domain Bacteria; kingdom Bacillati; phylum Actinomycetota; class Actinomycetes; order Mycobacteriales; family Nocardiaceae; genus Nocardia; species Nocardia yamanashiensis. The sequence goes on along the minus strand of NZ_CP089226.1, from coordinate 3,785,804 downwards.
GTGAGGTCGGCGGCGGGCACTGGCTGCCGTTCTCGCATCCGGAACTGCTCGCCACCTCCACCATCGAACTCATCGACTCGCTGCGCACGGGGGAGGCCCCGCGCACCCTGCTGCGCGCCGAAGTCGGCCGGGAACAGCGGACCTTCGAGAACCAGCTGCTGGTCATCACCGGCGGCGGCAGCGGCATCGGGCGCGAGACCGCGCTCGCCTTCGCGCGGCTCGGGGCCGAGGTCGTGCTCTCCGACATCAACCTCGACTCGGCCAAGGAGACCGCGGAACTCATTGCGCGCGAGGGCGGTACGGCGCACGCCTACCAGCTCGACGTGTCCTCCGCGGCCGCCGTCGACGAGCACGCCGCCACGGTCATCGCGGCGCACGGGGTGCCCGACATTCTCATCAACAATGCGGGCGTGGGCGCGGCGGGCGATTTCTTCGACACGTCCGCAGCGGAATTCGATCGCGTGCTCAATATCAATCTGCACGGCGTGATCAATGGCTGCCGTGCTTTCGGAAAGGCAATGGCCGAACGCGGACTGGGCGGCAATATCGTCAACCTGTCCTCGATGGCGGCCTATACGCCGCAGCGCGGATTCGCCGCCTACTCCACCTCCAAGTCGGCGGTATTCATGTTCTCCGACTGCCTGCGGGCCGAACTGGCCGCCCAGGGCATCGGCGTGCACACCATCTGCCCCGGCATCGTGCACACCAATATCGTTGCGACCACCCGCTTCTCGGGCGTCTCCGCCGATGAGGAAGCCGCCAAGCAGCAGAAGTTCGACAAGCTGTACGCCGCGCGGCGCTACGGTCCGGAGAAGGTGGCGGCGCAGATCGTCAAGGCCGTCGAACAGGGACGCGATGTGGTGCCGGTGACGCCGGAAGCCTGGCTGCAATACCGATTCAACCGTTTCGCGCCGGCCGTGGCGCGGTTCTTCGCGGCGCGGGTGAAGCTCACATAAATTGATGCGTACCCATCGGTCATATCCCTGAATCCTCGCCGGCATACCCGAATTCAAGGGGCTGTCGGGAGCGAATCGAGCGCCGTAGCTTTTTGGCTATCGCATCGAAAGTTCCGATGGTGGTGTGGAGGACGCCGCCATCGGAACTCGCTCGGGGAGGAGAAATCGATGGTTGTTTCGATCATTTTCGGGGTGCTGATCGTCGCGGGCATCATCGGCTGGATCGTCTGGCTGGACCGGCGGGACCGGCGACGGTGGAACCGGCGCTGGGGGATCGGCGGGGGCACCGGCAGCGGGGGTTCCGATAGCGGGTGGTTCGGCGGCGGCAGCAGTTGCGGCGGGGGCGGGGGTCACGGCCACGGCCACGGCTGCGGTGGCGGAAGTGGTTGCGGCGGTGGCGGTTGCGGCGGCGGGGGCGGAGGCTGCGGGGGCGGCAGCTGATCCGATCAGCCGTCCGAACGCAGCTGCGATTCGATGAGCTGGATCCGATCCGTGGGCAGACCCCACGGATCGGTCACGCCCACCACCGAATCCAGGCTCCACAGCACACAGCGCTCCTCCGGGCGCGCCACCATCGACCAGGCCACCACCGTGCGGCCCAGCTGCGCCGCCATGGGATCACCTGCGCCGCCGAGGCTTTCGCCGTCCGGGAAGTGATGCAGGAACCGGCCGTAGGCGGCCTCGCAGAAGCGCTGATAGCGCAGTGTGCACAGGATCAGTCCATGCCAGGCCTCGTCCACCGCATGCGAGGGCATGCCGATCACTCGGCCCTCGCGCATGGCGGCGCCGCAGCAGCGCAACCATTGCCGCAGACCGGTTTCCACCAGTTCCCGGGGCTGCCAGGGGCAGGTCTTGAAGACCGCCTCCGGCAGCTCCAGCGCATCCACCACGCGGTTCATCTCGTCGATACCCGGACGCCGGAAGTATTGCAGCAGCATGATTCACGGTAGATCGGCCGCGGCACGGCGTGCATGGCCTCGATTTCGGGGGCTAGGTGGCGGCCGACTCGGTCTCGTCCGGCTGCTGCTGCCCGCGGGTGGCGCGCAGGCTGGTCAGCGTCACCGTCGCCAGCACCACCACGATCACCACCAGCGAGGCCGCGGTCGGAATGGTCGGCACCCCGCTCCACACGCCGTGCGCCCAGTGCAGCACCAGCTTCACGCCGATGAAGGCCAGAATGACCGCCAGCCCGTAGGCCAGGTGCACCAGCCGCGACAGCGCCGCGTGCAGCACGAAGTACAGCGCTCGCAGACCCAGCAGCGCGAACGCGTTGGTGGCGAACACCAGGAACGGGTCACCGGTCACGCCGTACACCGCCGGTACCGAGTCCACCGCGAACACCACATCGGTCGCCATCACCGCGGCCACCACCAGCGCCAGCGGCGTCAGCGCACGCTTGCCCGCTTCCCGCACCACCATCTTGGTGCCGCGGTAGTCATCGGTGACCGGAAAGAAGCGGCGCAGCACACGCACCGAGCGCATGGACGAGATATCGACTTCCTGCTCGTGCCCGCCCGCCGCATCGGCCAGCAGTTTCACCGCGGTGACCAGCAGGATCAAACCGAACAGCAGGAACGCCCAGTCCAGGGTGGCCAGTGCGGCCGCGCCCAGCGCGATGAATATGCCGCGCAGCACCAGCGCGCCCGCGATGCCGAACAGCAGCACCCGCTGGGCCAGCACCGCCGGCACCGCGAACGCCGACAGCAGCAGCATGAACACGAACAGGTTGTCCACCGACAGCGACTTCTCGAGCAGATAGCCGGTGAAGTACTCCATGGCGGGGGTGCCGCCATTGTTGATCCACAGGAAAACGCCGAACGCGATGGGCAGCGCGATGTAGAAAGCCGTCCACCCCAACGCTTCTCGCATGGACACCGCGTGCGGTTTGCGGGTGAGCGCGAAATCCAGCACCAGCAGCGCCAGCACCACGATGATCGTGCCCGCCCACAACCAGGGCGTACCCACCGACTGAATGGAAGAAGAAGCAAGAACCGACACGGTAGAACTCATGAGACCTCCTCGGACATGGAAAACCAGCCGAGGTCTCCTTCACCCATGTCTTCGAGTCAGACACCGTTCTTATGGGCGACCATCCGGGGACCGCGACGGCGCGATCCGTACTGACCGGAGTGATTCTTGGGAAGTACTCCCCTCTGCCCGCGAGGATAGCCGACCCTTATCTCACCTGTCCAACTTCCCACGCCGATCCGCACCCCTACCGGGGACTCATCACCACCACCGCGATCGGCCGCGAAGTCTTCTTCTGATACTCCGTGTACCTGCCCTGATTCACCTTGTCGACCAGCCCCCACCGCCGCGCGTACTCGGGATCGTCCGGATACGTCGCGGTAGCCGTCACCGGAATCCGCTTGGTCCCCACCTGAATCTCCACCTGCCCGTCGGCCTTCACATTCGCCAGCCACCCCGGCGGCCGCGGCGACCCGCCATTGGACGCGGTAACCAGGAAGTCCTTCCCATCCCGCGCGTAAGTCAGCGCATTCGTCCGCTGCTGTCCCGTCTTCCGCCCGACCGTCCGCAACAACAACGTCGGATTCCCGAACAACAGCCGATGTCCCACCACCCCGCCACTGTTCTCGTACAGCCACTGATGCGCCCGAAGCACATTCACGAACACGCCCGCCACAGTTCCTCCTTCGGCCACCCCCTACGACACCGTAGGCTTCCCCCGCGCCCGAGTAGGTACCAGGCCGCCGAATTCGGTACCATCGCGAGGCCCGCGGAGATCTCCGCGGTCCGGGGCGGTAGCTCAGTCGGTTAGAGCCGTGGACTCATAATCCATTGGTCGCGGGTTCGAGCCCCGCCCGCCCCACCACACCCGTTGCCTCCGTTGCCGATTCGAGCCGGAGCGAGTGAAACGATCGTACGTAATATCGGTGGTGATTCCTGCCGGAGCAGTGACGGCGGGCTGTGGAGAAAAGGATTCTGATGACCACCGAGACCACCGGAGACAATCGTGCGGCGGAGACCCCGCAGGCGCCGATGACGAGGGCCGATCAGTTGCGTGCGGTGGGGACGCTGATCAAATCGGGTGGCTTGAAGCCGCTGGCGATCTATGTGTACGGCGAGCGCAAGAAGGCCGCCAAGAATTCCATGTACAAGTATCTGGGCAAGGGGGTCATGGCGGGGACGGCGGCGGTGCATCGCGCGCTGGTGCCCACGGTGCCCGCACCCGGCGCGGGGCCGCTGCGTGAGCGGCTGATCGAGCTGCTCGACCGCCAAGCCGAGGTCATCCATGCCGCACCGGTGCGCAAGGTGGCGCTGACCTGGCTCGCCGGTGGCACTCCGGTCGATCTGAGCGCGCAGTTGAGCAAGGCCGATATGTTCCGGCTGGCGTTGAACTACCACTACCGCCAGCCGTTCGAGGAATTGTTCGCGACCGAGGAGGGCCGGGCGGTGCTCGGTGCGGACAATGTGGCCGCGGTGGCCGCGCAATTGGTCGGGCCGATCGCCTACGGCCGGTTGGTGGGAGCCGCACGGACCACCCACGACGACCACGTCCGGATCGTGGACGAGTTCCTGGCCGCGCGCAGCCGCCCGGAGACCGAGGCGGCCGGCGACGCCCCGGAGTCCTGACCGAGCGGACAACTCGTGTGCGCCGCGCGCGGCACCGCACCCGTGTCAGTGTTCGTGGTGGCGCACCACCGGCCAGTCGATATCGGTGTCGACGGCCTTGTTCAGGTAGTTGGTGAATACGTTCAGCGCGACATTGGCGATGACCTCGGTGATCTCACCGTCGGTCAGACCCGCCTCCCGCGCGGACTTGATATCGGCTTCCTCGACGCCGCCGCGCGTGCGCACCACCGCCGTCGCGAACGCCAGCACCGCGGCTGCCTTCGGGTCGGCGGATGCGCCGTGGCGGCTGGCCTCGATCTCGCCGGCGTCGAGCTTGGCGATATTCGCGCCGATGTAGGAATGCGCGGAAAGGCAGTAGTCACAACCGTTTTCCTCGGCGACCAGCAGCGCGATCCGCTCCCGGACCGCCGCCGTGAGCGCACCGCCCGCGAGGGCGCCGGAGAAGCCCAGATAGGCCTCGAGCACGGCCGGGCTGTTGACCATGGCCTTGGTCATGTTCGGGGTGACGCCGAGCGCCTTCTGTACGCCGGCCAGCAGGTCGGAGGCCTTGCCGCTGGCGGTGTCGGGCTGAATCAAGGGCAGACGGGACATGACGGATCCTCTTCTCGTGGAGCGTGTTCCGCGATCGATCGTTCTAACCGATCATCAACACTTAGAAGGTTAGGCGACCGTCCGGCATTCCCGGATCGCAAAGATTTTTTCCCGGCCTTCGTGCCGCCGCTTCGAAACCTACGGCCACGGCGGGCGGTAACCGGCGGACAGAATCCGCCGTACAGGGGACCTCCAACGTCAAACCGTCCGGGTGGAAGCGGGGGACCGGCGGCGGTCTATCGATTCCCTAACCAACGGCTATCCGTTGATGAACAGACGCCTCCGAGGGTGGAAAGGGACCGCTTTCGAGGAAGTTCTCAGCTGATAGTTCAGGAGTGTCATGCCGAACCAGTCGATCGGCCGCCCATCGCCCGCGCTGTCCGAATGGTGCGCGAAGGACATCCGCGAGGCTTTGAGCCCTGTCCATCACACGGTGCTGTATGTCCGAATCGGGTTGGGCTGGACCGTGGAACGGACCGCCGACGCCATGGGGATAGCCCCGGAAGCCGTACGTCTCATGCAGCACCGCGCCCTGACCAGGCTTCGCGAGCGGCTGCATCCGGCCGATCGATAGTCGGGGCACTCGAATACCCTTGTGCGATGAGAAGATCGGGCGTCCTGGGCTTTGCCGTCGCGGTTCTCCTCGCCGGGCTGATCACCGGTTGCGATAAACCATCCGAGCGAGCGTCGTGGCCGGAGAAGATCGCGTTCGCCGACGACTGGCAGTCGATCTTCGTCATGAACCCCGACGGCGGCGGGGTGACCCGCATCGCGGAAGGGAACTATCCGAGCTTCGCACCCGACGGTTCACGAATCGTGGTCGCCGGCCGATCGATCGCAACTATGGATCCCGACGGCAGCGACGTCGTGACGCTCGACGACAAGGGCGGATACCAGCCCACGTTCTCCCCGGACGGCAAGCGCATCGCTTTCGTCCGCGGCGGCGTCATCTACCTGATGAACCCCGACGGCAGCGACCAGCACCGCCTCACCGACCCGAAACAGGTCGCCCAATCGGCCAGCTGGGGCGGCGGCACCCGCGCGTAGACCGTTGGCCGGCGGCCGAAGTCGTCGTGCGGCGGGGGGTGTGCAACGGGTAATCCGAATGGTGCACGTTTTGGACGAGTGACCAGTATGGTCGGGGGCGTTGCGCGTCGAGTCGGGGATGCGCTCTCGGTAGGAGGAAACGCCGGAATGAGACGTACACGGCTGCTCTGTTCGATCCTGTCGGCCATCGCGATTGCGTTGGCCGGCTCGGTGGTGGCGCAGGCCGCGCCGAGCGGTAGCGGGGCGGGGTCCAGCGGTAGCGGATCGGGTAGCGCCGGTTCGAGTAGCGGCAGTGGGACCGGGTCGTTCTCCGGTAGCGCCGGTGCGCCCGGCACCGTTCAGTCGCTCGGGGCCGGGTTCATGTGGGGCGTTTCCATGGCTGGTTTTCAATCGGAAGGCCATGCGCCGGACAGCAATTGGCGCCGGTACGCCGACTCCGGCCAGGCGCGCGACCGGTACGGGGAATCGGTGGACTTCTACAGCCGGTATGCCGAGGACATCGATTTGGCAGCCGGTCTCGGGGTGAAGGTGTACCGGCTCAGTATCGAATGGGCCCGGGTGCAGCCGCGCGCGGATACCTGGGACGAGAACGACTTCCGGTTCTACGACGCGGTGGTCCAGAAGATCCGGGCGGCGGGCATGCGGCCGATGCTGACCCTCGACCACTGGGTGTTCCCGGGCTGGGAGCTGGATCGCGGCGGGTGGAAGAGCAAGAACATGGTGTCGGATTGGCTGGCGAATATGCGCCGCGTGGTGGACCGGTACGCGCCGTACGACCCGCTGTGGGTGACCATCAACGAGCCGATGGGGTACGTCGCGCAATCGATCAAGATCGGTGACATCGGCGTGCTCGACGCCCTGACCATGTTCGATCGCCTGGTCGAGGCGCACACCGCCATCTACGACTACATCCACACCCGGCAGCCCGGCGCGCAGGTGACCAGCAATGTCGCGCAGTACCCGATCATCCAGGGCCTGACCGACATGCTGTTCGCGGACCGGGTGCGCGGCAAGCTCGACTACGTCGGCCTCGACTTCTATTACGGTGCGTCCCTGACGAACCTGCCGACCACCGCGCTGGTGGGCGACGAGCTGTGGAAGAACGCCATCGAACCCGAGGGCATGTACTACTACCTGCGCACCTACGCCGAGAAGTTCCCCGGCCTGCCGCTGTACGTGGTGGAGAACGGCATGCCCACCGACTCCGGCCTGCCCCGCGGCGACGGCTACGACCGCGGGGATCACCTGCGCGACACCGTCTACTGGATCCAGCGCGCCAAGGCCGACGGCATGAACGTGATCGGCTACAACTACTGGAGCCTCACCGACAACTACGAATGGGGAAGCTACGCACCGCGTTTCGGTCTCTACACCGTGGACGTGCAGACCGACCCCACCCTGACCCGCCGCCCCACCACCGCGGTCCCGGCCTTCCGCGCCATCACCGCCGCGAACGGCGTCCCCGCCGACTACCGCCCCACCCGCGACCCCGCCCTCTGCTCGATCATCACCCCGCTCTCGAGCTGCCTCCGACCGGTCTCGGTGCCGTAGTACGACGCGATATTGGAAATACGCGGTCTCACACCGGAGTACCGGGTGCACCGGGCGGTGGGGGCCCGAGATCGGAAAAATCGGCCCGCGCAGCTAATTCGGCATGGACAGCAACTACCGCGCAAGCGCATCATGATCTTAGATCCGGTGCCGTTCGTCGGGGGAACGTCAAAGGAAACCCGAACGGATGGAACGATCATGTTTGTCAAAAGATTGGTGGCGACGGCAGTGTTCGCCATCGCGGCCACCGGAATAACCATGGCGACGGCGCACGGCGAGGGCAGCCTCGCGGATGTCGATATCGGGGCGACGGCCGGGACGGTGGGATACACCACGACCCTGGCGGCCGACCATACGTATGCGGTCGTGAATCTCGACTCGGGGCGGTTCGCGCTGACCTCCGACGGGGTGCAGATGATCGCCGACGACGGGGCGGTGGTGGGGGTCATACCGACCACGTTGCGGGTCGAGACGGGTCAAAGTCTCGCTGTCGCACCGACTCTCAACAGTGAGACGCAATTGACGCTGACGCCGGTCGGCGGGCCGACACCCGCTGCCGCGGCTACCAGCACGCAGGATCTGCCGTTCATTCACAGTGTCGATGCCAATGGCGGGGCGATCCTCGCCGGCGCGGTGGTCGGCTGCCTGGTCGGGATCGTGATCGGGATCTGGTTCTTCCTGGTCGGCGCGATCGTCGGCTGCGCCATCGGGGCGGCCATCGGCGGATTCATCGGGGCGGTGGCCTAGCTGCCGCGCCCGGGACGGGTTCGGCCGCCACGTCGTTCTCCGGCCGAACCCGCTCGCGCGCAGCGGATTTCAGAAAGGCTTCGTCGGCAGGTACTTGCCGTCGAGGGTGATCACGGCGCGTTCGCCGCCCTCCGGATCGGCGACCTTGCGGACATCGAGCTTGAAATTGATGGCGCTGATGATGCCGTCGCCGAACTCCTCGTGCACCAGCGCTTTGAGGGTGGTGCCGTAGACCTGGAGCATTTCGTAGAAGCGGTAGATGGTGGGATCGGTGGGGATGCCGCCCGGGATGGAGCCGCGCGTCGGAATGGTCTGCAGCAGCAGCGCCGCATCGTCGTCGAGGCCGAGCAGCTCGGCCACCGCGCGGGCCGAGCGTTCGGGGAGCGCGTGCTGGCCGAGCACCGCGGCGGTCACGAAGGCGACCGAGAGCCCAGCGGCCTCGGCGATCTCCCGCCAGGTCAGATCCTTGCGGATCTTGGCGAGCACGGCGGTCTCGGCGAGGGCCTGGCGGGCGGTGGGGTCGAACTGGGCGTGCACCATGGGTGTTCCTTTCGGGAGGGTCAGCCGGCGAGCTGAACGATTGCGGGGGCGGCGAGTTCCTCGACGCGGCCGGAGCCGATATCGAAAACCCAGCCGTGCAGGGAAAGATCGCCCGCGGCGCGGCGGCGCGCCACGGCGGGATGGGTGGCCAGATTGGCCAGCTGGGTCCGTACATTGTGCCGGATCAGTTGCGCCACATCGCCGTTCGTGGCGGCAGCGCGGGCGGCATCGGCGTGCCGCAGCCAGCTCGCGACCAGCGGCGCGGCGGTCAGATCGCGGCCCTCGGCCAAGGCGGTCATGGCGCCGCACTGCGAATGCCCGCACACCACGATCCGGGCGACGCCGAGCACCGCCACCGCGTATTCGATGCTGGCCGCCACGCCGTCGGCATCGGGGCGGTAGGCGGGAACCAGATTGCCGGCGGTGCGGATGACGAACAGTTCGCCCGGTTCGCTGCTGGTGATCAGCTCCGGCACCACGCGGGCATCCGAGCAGCCGATGAACAGCGTGCCCGGGGTGTGGGCGGTGGTCAGCCGGGCGAACAGCTCCGATTTCTCCGGGAAGACCGAGTGCTGGAAATGCGCGATGCCGTCGAAAAGGTCATGCATGGCGTTCCTCCGGGAAGTCGTTCTCTCTGACGTCTTCCACCCTGCCGGAGCTGGAGCTATAGAGTCCAATACGCAGTTTTGATACTCATGATTGTTCTCATCTATAGTTGCCGGTGTGCTGCCGGAAATCCGTCACCTGCGCTATTTCGTCGCCGTGGCCGAGCACGGCAATTTCACCCGCGCCTCGGAGCGCCTGCACATTTCGCAGCCCACCCTCTCGCAGCAGATCCGGCAGCTGGAACGCACGGTCGGCGTCCAGCTCCTGGACCGCGCGGGCCGCACGGTCCGGCTCACCGACGCCGGTCGCGCCTACCTCGAACCCGCCCGTCGCGTACTGCGCGAACTGGAAGCGGGGGAGCGCGCGGTGCACGACGTCACCGACCTGTCGCGCGGGCAGTTGCGCTGGGGCGTCACGCCGACCCTCACCACCTATCTGGTGGGCGCGCTGACCGCCGAGCTCTACGACCGGCATCCGGGCATCGAGGCGACGGTGCGGGAGATGAGCCAGGATCACATCGAATCCGCCTTGCTGGCAGACGAATTGGATATCGGCATCGCCTTCGCGGCTCAGCATCCGCCCGGTCTGACCGCGCTGCCGCTGTTCTCGGAAACCCTGAGCCTGGTGGTCGGCGAGCCGGGACGGGACGGACCGGACCCGGTGCGGCCGATGCCGGTGGCGGCGCTGGAACGATTGCCCTTGGCGCTGCTGACCGGGGACTTCGCCACCCGCGTCCATATCGACGCCTATTTCGCGCGGGAAGCGGTGACGCCGCGAATCGCCGTGCAGGCCAATTCGATTCAAGCCCTGACCGAGATCGTGCGGCGGACCGCCCTGGCCACCGTGCTGCCGGATGCGATCACCCGCACCCGCTGCGATCTGGAACCCATCGCCCTGGATCCGCCGCTGCCGCCACGCTCGATCGTGCTGCTGGTGCGCGAGAACGGTTATCGCAGTGCCGCGGCCCGGGCGTTCATCGAACTGGCCGGAGAAGTAGCGGCGCGGCTGGACCCGCACCGCGACTGACAAGCTCTGTCGGAGACCTCTACGCCTAGAGCACCGCCTGCGTCTGCGTCACCTTCGCCACCAGTTTGCCCGCGTCATCGCGAATCTCGGTCTCCACCACGATGAAACTCCGGCCCGCGTGCAGCGGCCGCGCCGTCGCGGTGGCATGGCCCGAACGCAACGCGCGCACGAAATTGGTCTTGGACTCCACGGTGGTGGTGCCGAGCTTCCCCTCCGGCAGGTTCAGATAGGCGCACACCGCGGCGGTGGCATCGGCCAGCGACATGAGCGCGCCGCCGTGCATCGAACCGCCCAGCGTGCACCGGGATTCCTCCCAGGCCAACCGGCTGCGCACCAGGTCGGGACCGCATTCGAGGACCTCCACCCCCAGCCCCTCGGTGAACGGCATGGTGGCGAACAGTTGCGCCCCGGTGGGCGTCGCGGCGATCTCGGTCATGTAATCGACTCTGCCCGAACCCCGGCCGCCGGTCGATTACCTCCCGGGTAATGCCCCGGCCCACGCCACCGCCGCAGCCGCACCGCTGTCAAGCATGCTCTCTCAGGTCAGCCTCAGCGTCGAGCCAGCAAACGCTCAGAGCGGTTCGGCAGGGTGAACCGTTGACTATTGCTGAATGATTCAAACTGCCTAAGGAGATCCGGCGTGCGTTCGAAGAAGATCTGGGGCAGCGCGGTACTGGCGCTTACCGCTACCGTCCTGCTACCGATCGCGGCCGGCACCGCGTCGGCCGCGCCCGCACTGAATTCGGCGGGTACCTCGGCGGACGGTTCCTACCTGCAGTCCACCAAGACGATCGACGATCGCACCATGAAGCTGTACGTCTTCTCGGCCGCCATGAACAAGAACATCGAGATCGATGTGCAGCGCGCCGCAGACACTTCGCGGCCCACCCCGATCCTGTACCTGCTCAATGGCGCGGGCGGCGGCACCGATTCGGCCACCTGGCAGAAGCAGACCGACGCGCTGAAGTTCCTGTCGGACAAGAACGTCAATGTGGTGCAGCCGGTGGGCGGCGCGTGGAGCTACTACACCGATTGGCGCGCCGAGGATCCCACGCTCGGCGTGAACAAATGGAAGACCTTCCTCACCGAGGAACTGCCGCCGCTCATGGACAAGGCGCTGAACGGCAACGGGCTCAATGCCATTGCCGGTTTGTCGATGGCGGGCACCTCGGTGCTGCAGCTGCCGATCGCCGCACCCGGCCTGTACAAGTCGGTGGCGGCCTACAGCGGCTGCGCGCAGATCAGCGATCCGGTCGGCTACAACTTCGTGCGCACCGTGGTCGCGGCCGGTGGCGGCGACGTCGACAATATGTACGGCCCCGAGGGCGATCCCATGTGGGCCGAGAACGACCCGTACGTGCACGCCGACCAGCTGCGCGGCCTGAACCTGTTCATCTCCAGCGGTTCCGGCCTGCCGGGCCAGTGGGACACCCTCAACGGCCCGCACACCTTGCCCGGCGCGCCCGGCCTGGCCAATCAGATGGTGGTCGGCGGCGGCCTGGAAGCCGCCACCAACTACTGCACCCACAACCTCGCCGCCAAGCTCGGCCAGCTCGGCATCCCCGCCACCTTCGACTTCGAACCCACCGGCACCCACTCCTGGGGCTACTGGGAAGACGACCTGAAGAAGTCCTGGCCGGTACTGGCGGCCGGCCTGGGCCTACCCGCCTGATCCAGGCGGGTACGGAACGGCCCGGGCCGGCGGGGTTGCCGACCCGGGCCGTTACTCCTGAGCGGCCGCACCGCCCGCCGGAACTGCGGCGGCCCGGGGCGGCTACTGCCGAGCCCGGGCTGGAACACTAGCCCGGGCTGGCCCGCTAGCCCGGGCTGGAACGGGAGCCCCGGCTGGAACGGGAGCCCCGGCTGGAACGCCAGCCCTGGCCGGAACGCCAGCCACGGCTGGAACGGGAGCCCCCCGGCCCAAGGGGTTTCAGGGGCAACGCCCCTGAGAGCCCACGAGAGTTGTGAACACCTACGCGAGTTCGAAACTCGGGTAACCGTTCTCGCGCTCCTCGTCGCAGAAGCGCCGGTAGTTGCCGAATCCGCCGATGTAGGGCATGAATACGCGCTTCTTGCCCTCGACGTTCGCGCCCATGTACCAGGAGTTCGCCTTGACGAACAGCGTGCCCTCGGCGACCTCCATGAGGTGATCGGTCCACTTCTCCGCCGCGTCCGCCCGCGCCGCCACCTGGCGAATCCCATTGGCGCGGCAGTGCTGTACGAGCGCGAGCACCCAATCGAGCTGCTGCTCGGAATGCAACGCCATGTTCGCCATCACCGACGGGGTCCCGACGCTGTTGATGCTGAACATGTTCGGGAAGCCGGGAATGCCGAAGCCCAGGTAGGTGACCGGCCCGTCGGCCCAGGTGTCGGCCAGCCGGGTGTCGTGCGCGCCCCGGATGTCGATGCGCAGCAGCGCCCCCGTCATGGCGTCGAATCCCGTTGCGTAGACCAGGGTGTCGAGCTCGATGAACTTGTCCGCGGTGCGCACCCCGGTCGGCGTCACCTCGACGATGGGCTCCCGGCGCAGGTTCACCAGCGACACATTGGGCCGGTTGAACATCTCGTAGTACCCGGAATCGGTGCAGATGCGCTTGGTGCCGATGGGGTGATCGGTCGGAATCAGATCGTCCGCGACCGCCTGGTCCTCGACCTTGGCGCGAATCTTGGCGACCGCGAAGTCCCGCACCAGCTCATTGGCGGTGATATCGCTGTTCTGATCCGGGAACACCTTGTTGAACAGCACCCCGCCCTGATTCCAGCGGTCCTCCATGGCCGCCTCGCGCTCCGCGGCGCTCAACTCCAGGGCCTTGGTCTGCAGGGAGGCGTGCGGGGTAGCGGCCGGCGCGTAGTAGGACTTCTCGCGCCGCTGCCGGTAGGTGGCGCGGATCTCGCCCTGCTCGGCATCGGTCCACGGCCGGTTCGGGATCGGCACGCTGAAGTTGGGGGAGCGCTGGAACACGGTGAGCGACAACGCTTCCCGGGCCAGAATCGGAGATACCTGGATGCCGGAGGATCCGGTGCCGATCACGCCGACCCGCTTACCGGCCACCGACACCCCCGCTTCGGGCCACCGCGCGGTGAAGATCTCCTCGCCCGCGAAGCTGTCCACGCCCGGCAGATTCGGCTTGATCGGCGCGGACAGGCAGCCGGTGGCGAAAACCACGAAGCGGGAACGGTATTCGCCGCCCTGCTCGGTGCGCAGCGTCCAGATCGACGCGGCATCGTCGAAATGCGCCGCGGTGACGGTCTGCCCGAAGCGGTAGCGCGCCCGCAGGTCGAACCGGTCGGCCACATGGTTCAGGTAGGCCAGGATCTCCGGCTGCGCGGCGAACCGCTCGGTCCAGGTCCAGCTCTGCTGCAGGTCCTCGTCGAACGAGTACGAGTAGTCGACGCTCTCCACATCGCAGCGCGCCCCCGGGTACTTGTTCCAGTACCAGGTGCCGCCCACCTCCGTGCCCGCCTCCAGGCCGAGCACGTCCAGGCCGGCGCGCGCCGCGTGATGGACGCCGTAGAGCCCGGCGAAACCGGCACCAATGATGATCACATCGTGGGGACTGTCCTGCCCGGTGCTCATGCGTGACCTCTCAACATTCGTCTAGCGATATTTCGAATAGGCATATCGTCAAGGCGCATGCGTGAGGTCGCGAGAGTTGGTCCCACTGACCAGGAGGGGTGATCGGCAGCTCTAGCCGTGCCGCGGTTCGCCGGTGACGACGTGGTCCGCGTGATTGAGGCCCTCGCGAACGAGGCGCGCGAGATGCCCGTCGCGAATGCTGTAGATGATGCGCCGCCCGTCCCGCCGGGTATCGACCAAGCCGGTGAAGCGCAGTTTGGCCAGGTGCTGGCTGACCGCGGTGCGGGAGGCCCCGCAGGCTTCGGTGAGCGCGCTCACGTCGGCTTCGCCCTCGGTGAGCATCCAGAGAATGTGCAGGCGGGTGGGATCGGACAGCATGCGGAAAGTTTCGGTGGCCGCGTCCAGCCGGGCCTGATCCGGCTGCGCGGGATGGGTGAGGCTGGGCGCGTGCAACGCCTCGGCATTGCCCTTGCTCACCATGGGTCACCTTCCTGCCGCTACCACCTCGGGGTCCGCCGGGACGGAGGCTCCGGTGGCCGGCCACCAGTGAGCGGCCGTCGTACCCGCCAGTGTAGCGATGACCGCCAGCGTGATCGCGGTGATCGGCAGCCCCGCCGCCGCGCCGAGCATCCCGGCGATCGGGTAGGTGACCAGGAAACACGCGTGCGACAGCGAGAACTGGGCGGTGAAAACGGCAGTGCGCGTACGGGTGCCGGTGTGCGCCCGCAGTAATCGCGCGGCCGGGGTGTTGACGGTGGAGGTGCCCGCGCCCAGCAGCATCCAGGTCACCGCCAGCGCCACCGCGCCCGCCGTCGAAGGCAGCGACGGGATCACTGCGGCCGCCAGTAGGCCGAAAGGCAATGCGAGGCAACCTGACAGCATGAGGCGGCGGTCCGTCCACGACCGCGCCGCGAACCGGGGCGATGGCATCGATCCAGCCCGGTCGTCACCCGCAGTCCGCGCACCCGGCGCACGTAGCACCACGGACCGGACAGTGTTCGGCATGGCGAGCGGAGCGCGCGCAGGCGGTATATGGGCTCGTGGGGAGGTCGATACGGCGAGCAGGTGTGGCGCCGCGAGCGCGACGGCCATCGACCCCAGTCCGTAACAGGCGAGCGCCAGCGCCACACCCGTGTTGGAGCCGCCGAGCCGCTCGCGCACATACACCACGGTGTTCACGATCACCAGCGAAGTCGCCGCAGCCACAACGAGATTCATGGCGAGCAGGCCGCGCAATGTGGGTCGCGCGGCCATCGATCGCGCCCCGAGGGTGATGCGGTGCCACAGCGGTTCGGTGCGCTCTGAGGCTTCGACCCGTGGTAGCCGGGTGGTGACGACCAGTGCGGCCGAGACCATGAAACCCATTGCGGTACCGGCGAACAGCGCGTGATAGCTGATGACGCTGAGCAGGGCCGCCGCCAGGACGGGGCTGAGCAGTGACTCGAGGTCGTAGGCCAGCCGGGACAGCGACAGCCCGCGCGTGTACTGCTCCTCGTCCACCAGGATCGCCGGAATGATCGACTGGAAGGCCGGGGTGAACGTGGCCGACGCCGACTGCAATACCGCGATCAGCAGATAGATCTGCCAGGTCGCGCCGACGAACGGCAGCAGCAGCGCGATTCCGGCGCGCACCGCGTCCGCCGACACCAGCAGCACCCGGCGCGGCACCCGCTCGGTCAATGCCGAAATCACCGGCGCCACAGCCACATACGCCACCATCTTGATGGCGAGCGCGGTGCCCAGCACCACGCCCGCATCGGCCCCGGCGAGGTCGTAGGCCAGCAGTCCCAGGGCCACGGTGAGCAGGCCGGTGCCGATCAGGGCGACCACCTGGGCGGTGAACAGCCGCCGGAAGCGGCGCCGGCGCAAGACGTCGATCACGCCACCACTATAGGACAACATGTGCGCAGGTATGCACATGATGGCCGGTACCCGCGTATCGGATGTTTCGGGCAGGTCGCCGTCGCGCTGCTATCTTCGCCGGTATGGGGAGGAACCTCGCGGTCCGCGGTGCGGCCGTACTAGCGGCACTGGCCGTTTCGGCCTGCGCCCGGCACGGCAGCGCGGCGCCCACCGAAATCGGTGAGACCGTCGCGCCGCCCGGGACCGCCACCCCGACCACCGCGCCGCCCGGCGGCGCGCCCGCCTCGGAACTGCCCGAATGCGGTACGCCCGGCGCCGCGGAACCGCCGCCCTCGTGCGTGCTGACCTCCCGCGACAGCCTCGGCCTGGCCTTCGAGGTGCGGTACACGGGCAGCAAGGAACAGGGCTATTCGGCGACCATCACGGTGCTGGATTCCGAGGGCGCACACCTGCAGACCATCGTGGAGCGCGATGCGCGGTCACCGTCGCAGCCCATCCTGCGCGATCTGGACGGCGACAATCGCGACGAGCTGATCGTGCCGGTGTACCTGGCCACCGCCAATACCCGGTCGGCCATCTATCACGCCTCCGGTGACGCGCGGGTCTTCCAGCGCGCCGGGGAGGTCGCCGGGGTCGGCATCGACCGCTCGGAATCGGGGTATCTGACAGTCTGGGGCCGCGGCAGCGCCAGCACCTACTACGTGGACTTCCTGACCTTCGCCGGCGACACCCTGCACCCCGTCGTCCAAGCCATGGTCACGCTGTCCAGCTCGGGCGGTCACGTCACCGGATCCCGGTGCGACGTCACCGATTCCGGCGGGCTGAGCGGTTCCGGGCTCACCCTGGAGCAGGCGCGCGAACACTTCTGCGCCGAACCCTCGGTCCTGAGTCTGATGCGCTGACCACCGGAATCCGGGGGATTCTCGGGGTGATTCCGGATACCTGTGCGCGCCCGGCCGGGCCAAGCTGGATACAGGTCAGCTGCCCGGCCGGACATACCGCCGCCGCAGCCACTCCGGGTAGTCGAACGACACTGCCTCGCCATCGTCGCCGAGGCACAGCGCAGCGTCGCGCAACTGTCGGGCCACCCGGCCGATCGGTGGAATCGGCAGCGCCAGCAGCGATTCGCCGACCACCGCGCGGCGGGCCCGCGCCAGCTCGGTGAGGGTGTGCACGGCCGGGCCGCCCACATCGGGCACCCGGCCGGACGGGCCCGCCTCGACGGCGGCGGCCAGCTTGCCCGCGACCGCGTTCACGTCGACCGGCTGGAAGCGCAGTCCGCCACGGGGTTCCAGCCGCGCCTTGGCCGCGGCCGCCAGGATCTCGTCCAGCAGTTCGTGGAATTGGGTGGCGCGCAACAGGGTCCACGGAATCGGGCCCTGCGTGACCACGTTCTCCTGCGCAGTCTTGGTGCGGTAATAGGAGAAAGGCACCCGCTCGCAGCCCACGATGGAGATGTCCACATGATGGCCGACGCGGGCGCGCTGCTCGGCCGCCAGCAGGGTGCGGACCCCCGAAACCAGTACCTTTCCGCTGCGCAGGCCGCGATGGCCGGCGGCGTTCACCACGGCGTAGACGCCTTCCAGGGCTTCGTCGAGCCCGTTACCCGTGACCAGATCCACCGCGTGATGGGTGGTTCCGGCGACCGGATCGACGGGCGCGCTGCGGGAGAGCACGCGCACGGTGTGCCCGCGCGCCGTCAGTTCGCGCACCACCGGCCTGCCCAGTGTTCCCGTTCCGCCCACTACCGCCACCTGCATGCCGAGCCCCTTTCCCGATGCGCTTTTCTGGACGGTAGAACCGCATTCATTGATGCTCAACATGATTCATCGCATGCTGTGTCATCGGCTACGCAGGTGACCGCGCGTCCCCGATTCCTGCTAGCGCGCCTCAGATACGCGCCCCCTTCACGCGATTGCAGGCGCGGCAGAGGATCTGCAGGTTCGCGGCGCTGGTGGCCCCGCCCCGGCTGATCGGGATGATGTGGTCGAATTCCAGGTAGTGGCTCTCGCCGCACTCCACGCATTTGCCGCCGTCGCGCTGCCAGACCTGGGCCTTGATCTCCTGGGAGATGGAGCGGGTGTCGCGGCGGCCCGGGCTCAGGGCGAGCCGTTTGGCGACCCGCAGCGCGCCTTCCAAGGTGGCGGCGACGTGGTCGGGGTCGGCCACTTCGAAGACGGCCCCGCCGCGCGCGGAAGTGGCCGCGATCGCCACCTTGCCGCCCTCGGAGACCACCGAAACCACACGCGCCCAAGGCATTTCGGTGCCGGTGTCGGCGCCGGTGAAGCGCAGTTTCTTATTGCTGCAGATCAGGCGGCCCTCGGTGAGCTTGGGGCCGCGCGCCAGCTGGCGGATGTGGATGGCGGGCACGTTCAGGTGCACCTGCTCGCCCGGATCCAGATGCAGGCCGGGGGTGGGCAGCACCGGGAGTTCGCCCGCGCGCAGGCGAGTCAGCATGCGCCCGCGCGACATTCGCCGGCGCAGATCCTCGATCAGCGGGCCGGTGAGCGCCAGTTCCGCGACCGTCTCCTCGAAGCCGTCCAGTTCCGCCTGCTCGATCGCGCCGTCCGCGAACGCGAAGGCCACGCGGCGCTCGACATGGTCGTGCCCGGCCGCCCGCAGCGCCTCCAACCCGGCGGTGCGGTCGATGCGCTGATACCGCAGGGCGGTCCAGAGTCCGGCCCAATCGTCCCCGCGCACACCGACGGTCCGCAGTACGCGTTCGGCGCGGCCGCGCCAGCCCGCCAGATACGTCTCGATTTCCGTCGCGCAGTCCCGGCACAGCGCGGGCCCGCCGAACAGCCGCCAGCGCCGGGGCGCACCGCACCGCGGGCAATGCCGGGCATCGGCCGGTGGCGCGGGCCGGGTCGCTTGGGTCCATTCCGTACCGTTCCACCAGCGCAACCGTTGCGGCTGATCCGGATCGGCGTGCCAATCCGCGAATTCGGGCCGGGCGGGCGGCGCGGGGCGGGCGAGGGCGCCGTGCCCCGGTCGCTCCAGTGTGAATCCGCCGCGCCGGCGGGGCGTGCCGGAATCCCCGCCCCGGGCAGGGTCTTCCGCACCGGAGCCGGTCCCGGCGGGCGGCGGCGGTGCGGCGGTGTCCGATCGATCAGCCGATCCCGGCGCGTCGCCGCCCCGTGTGGCGGTTCCCGGCCCGGCGGGGCCCGGACCCGGATCGTCCACCCGGACGCCGAATTCCGTCACTATTCCGGCCAGCCCACTCGCCCAGCCCTGCCCGACCGCCCGGAACCGCCACTCTCCGTCCCGCCGGTAGAACTCCCCGAACAGCATGGCCCGCACCGCTTCCGCGGCGGCGATCTCGAACCACGCCACCGGCCGGTGATGATCGAACACCGTCAGCACCAGCCCCGCCACCTTGCCGAACGCGCCCGCGTCCACCGACCCGGTCAGCGCGATCCGCGCCACCTCCGCCTCGGTGCGCGGCAGTGACACCGACAGCCGCGCGGTCCCGGGCGCGGGCTCCGGATCCAGGGTCACCGCCTGCGAAACGTGCCGGGGCGCATTGAAGAACACGAAGTCCCGATCCGACCGGACTCTCCCGTCCGCGCCCAGCAGCAAGGCGTGCGCATCCACCTCGTGATCGGACTGCCACGAAAGGACAACCGTCAGAAGCGATGTCGGAACCGGCGCATGGCCACCCTTGGTGAGTTTCATTGTGCTCGACCTATACCACGCACCTCCGACAACCAGCATTCCGCGAGCATCCGAGCCCGTCGGAAGACTGAGCCGAAGCGGTGTCACGAATCGATATGGGTCCGAGTCGGTGCGGAAGTTGCATACTGGCCGGTCTGCGGCACAGTGGAAGCATGACCAACCCGAAGGGGCCGAGCCGCAAACCCGAGCCGGCGCGCGGGAAACCGCAGCCGCCCCGCGTGCCCAGCCCGAGCGATATCCTCGCCGCCGCGCAGGCCGCCGTCGAAGCCGCCCAGAACGCCGCCGGTCAGGCCCTGGACTCCGCCCAGTTCACGGCGAGCACCGCCTTCGACACCGCCGTCCGGCTGCCGCCCGCCTCCATCCAGCTGGCGGCGCAGCTCCCCGACCTCATCCAGAACCTCACCACCGCCGTGGAGCGGCTCAACTCCACCATCGACCG
The DNA here is from genome assembly GCF_021183565.1 of Nocardia yamanashiensis. Taxonomy (NCBI): domain Bacteria; kingdom Bacillati; phylum Actinomycetota; class Actinomycetes; order Mycobacteriales; family Nocardiaceae; genus Nocardia; species Nocardia yamanashiensis. The sequence continues at coordinate 3,765,592 of NZ_CP089226.1, read as the reverse complement.
CCTCGATCGCACCCTCGCCCTGGCCGAGCCCGCCTTCGTCGCCTACGACAAGGTGCTCACCCGCCTGGAGGCCGTCACCGCCCTCGGCGAGGAAGTCTTCGCCCGCCTCGACAAACTCCCCGGCGTTTCACTCCTGGGCCGCTTCACCTCCCGCGACCAGCCCGCCCCGGAAACCCCCGCCACGAGCTCCCGCCGCGACCGCCGCAAGTAGCGTCGCCGGCGCCGGCACGGCCGCCGGGGCGGACAAGCGTGGCCACCCCACTCGCCGGCAGGGCGGGCGATCACCGCGAAAGTGAACCCGGAGCGCCCAGGGGAGCGGATACCGGTCAGGGGGAGGGGAGGGGCGCGACCCCGACGCCGGGCAGGGCGCGCAAGGCGGCGGCGGCCTTCCAGACCATCTCGTGGTATTCCTCCGAGGGGTCGGAGTCGAGCACGACCGCACCGCCCGCGCCCACCCGCCAGCGCCCGTCGTGGCGGACCGCCGTGCGGATGACGATGTTCAGGTCCGCGGTGCCGCCCAGGCCGAGGAAACCGATGGCGCCGGAATAGATTCCGCGCGCTTCGGTCTCCAGCTCGTCGATGATCTCCATGGTGCGCAGCTTGGGCGCGCCCGTCATGGAACCGCCGGGGAAGCAGGCGCGCAGGCAGTCGATGACGTCCAGTTCCGGGCGGAGGGTGCCGCGGACGGTCGAAACCAGTTGGTGCAGTGTCGTATACGTCTCCACCGCCATGAGCTTCGGGACGTGCACGGAGCCGATCTCGCAGACCCGGCCGAGATCGTTGCGGAGCAGGTCCACGATCATCAGGTTCTCGGCGCGGGTCTTGGGGTTGCGCGCGAGCTCCGCGGCCAGGCGTTCGTCCTCGTCCGGGGTCTGCCCGCGCGGCGCGGTGCCCTTGATGGGTTTGCTCTCCACCGTCCGCGAACGATCCAGTTTGAGAAACCGCTCCGGCGACGAGCACGCCACTTCCGTCTCGCCGAAGCGCAGAAATGCCGCGTACGGTGCGGGATTGCAGCGGCGCAGGGTGCGGTAGACGCTGAGCCCGTCGGTGTCGGCGGGCAGATACGCGCTGTCGGTAATGCAGATTTCGTAGGATTCGCCCGCGTGCAACTGGGCCCGGCAGGCCGCCACATCCGCCAGATAGCGTTCCCGGCCGCGGGTCAGCAGCGGCGCGACCGCGCTCTCCTCGGCCCGCAGATATAGGTCCGGCGGGTTCTCCCAGGTCCGCAGCGCGTCTACGGCCGCCCGCGTGCTGTCGAGCCAATCCCGGGCGGCGGCAAGGGAATCCGCGTCCGGTCCGGCCAGCGCCAGCAGATGGGTGCGGCCCGCCTCGTGATCCACCACGACGAGCCGATCGGCGAACACCCACTGCGCGTCCGGGGTAGCGGCGCGATGCGCGGCCGCCGCCCCGCAGTCCGCCTTCATCTCGTACCCGAGGTAGCCGACGTACCCGCCGGCGAAATCGAAAGGCACATCCGGGAATTCGATGCGCCGCCGGGACAGCTCGCCGGATAGGTAGTCCAGCACGGTGCCCGGCACCGCCCGCTCCCCGGCGGCGGAGGTGACCGATACCTGCCCGTCGCCGACCCGGTAGCGCACCACCTCGGCCAGCGGCCCGGACGCATCACCCAGGAACGAGAATCGATCCAGCCCCGGCTCCACATGCTCGCTGTCCAGCCAGAACGCCGTCGGCGAGGACCGGTACAACCGCAGGAACACGGCCTCGGCATCGACGGCGCGTTCGATCACGGCCCGCTCGACGCGGTATTCGATCGCCGAGTTCGCGCCGAGGACGATCCGCTCCCGCGAAACCGGTTGGGACAGTGCCTTGTTCGCCGCGCGATCCACTCCGATGCGCCGCTGATGATCCGCTGTCAGACGCGCGAAATTGCGCAGCAGCAGCGAACCGTATTCGCTGGCAATGGATTCCGGATGGAACTGCACCCCCCACTGCGGCCGCGTCCGATGCCGCACCCCCATGATCACCCCGTCCGGGGCGGTGGCCGTCGCTTCCAGGCCGTCCGGCAAAGGCATTGCCGCGCACAGCGAGTGATACCGCACCGCCGGGAAATCCTGCGGGACCCCCTCGAAAAGCTCCCGCCCGTCGTGCGTGATCCGATCCGGATACCCGTGCCGCGCCCGCGGCGCCGGCACCACCGCGCCCCCGGCCGCGATCACGATCCCCTGATGCCCCAGGCACACGCCCAGCAACGGCAGCTCCGCCGCCGCGATCACCGCCGCCGAGATCCCGAAGTCCCGCACCACATCCGGCCGCCCCGGCCCCGGCGAGATCACCACATTGTCGAATTCCGCCAGCCCCAGCGCGCCCGGGTCGCGTACCTCGTCATTGCGCACGACCACGGGTTCGACCCCGTTCACCTCACTGATCAGCTGATACAGGTTGTAGGTGAACGAGTCGTAGTTGTCGATCAGCAGGGTGCGCATTTCCTCCCGCACATTACGCCAACCCGTCCCGGACACCGCGCTCCGACCTGCGTGAACGAGGCCACCGCCACTACTGCTGGCATATGCCTTCAGTTCGCTGGGTGGTCTACGGCACAATGTGTGGCATGTCTGTAGCGCAGCCGGTCGAAGTGGATCGTGACGTCGTCGATTTCGCCATCGTCGGCAAATGGATGGAAGAGCAGGGCTTGCCCGGCGGCGAGTTCGAGAACGTCAAACCGCTCGGCGGTGGCACGCAGAACATCATGCTGCGCTTCACCCGCGGCGGCCGCGACTATGTGCTGCGGCGCGGGCCCAAGCATCTGCGCGCGGCCAGCAACACCGTGATCAGCCGCGAATCGCGCATTCTCGGCGCCCTGGACGGCACCGGCATTCGCGCGCCCAAGGTCATCGCGGCCTGCCCGGACGAGTCGGTGCTGGGCGCGTCGTTCTATCTCATGGAGCCCATCACCGGCTTCAACCCGCAGAACGAACTGCCCGAACTGCACGCCGGCGATCCGGAGGTGCGGCGGCGGATGGGCCTGTCGGCGGTGGAAGCCATCGCGCGGCTCGGCTCGCTCGATCACGAGGCGCTGGGCCTGGCCGATTACGGCAAGCCGGCCGGGTTCCTGGAACGCCAGGTGCCGCGCTGGCTCAAGGAACTCGAGTCCTACCGCGTCAACGAGGGCTACCCCGGGCCGGAGATCCCGGGCGTCGAGCGGGTGGGGGAATGGCTGGATCGCCATCGCCCCGCCGACTGGAAACCCGGCATCCTGCACGGTGATTGCCATCTCGCGAACATGATGTTCTCCTTCGACGGCCCCGAAGTGGTGGCCATGGTCGACTGGGAGATGTCCACCATCGGCGATCCGCTGCTGGACCTCGGCTGGCAGATCGCCACCCGGCCCGAACCCGGCACCACCGGCGCGGCGCTGGTCGGTTCACTCGGCGCGGTCGGCGGCCTGCCCACGCCCGCGGAGATGATCGAGCACTACGGCCGGTTCTCCGACCGCGATCTGAGCAATGTCACCTGGTACACGGTGCTGGCCTGTTTCAAGCTCGGCATCGTGCTGGAGGGGACGCACGCCCGCGCGTTCGCGGGCAAGGCGCCCAAGCAGGTCGGTGACTTCCTGCACGCCATCACGCTCGAATTGTTCGAGAAGGCGCATCAACTCATGCAGTGATCGTCCGCAGCACGCCGCGTGCGACGGCGGCGCTCAGCGAACGCAGTCGTCGGCGGAAAGCCGTGTGCGTGTTCACCGGAGTGTCCTTTCGTAGGGAAATCTTGCGGCTGCGACGGTAGTCAACGCGGGCCGGGTGCGAAACCGATTTATCGCATCCGGCAAACGTGTCGCGATCTTGGTGATCGTTGGCAGTATATGGGTGGAAGTTAATCTTCTGCCACTCTACGGTGGGTGGCATGCCGATCGTCGCCGATACCAAAGACTGGACCTGGGTGCTGGAACGCACCTGCGCCGAATGCGGATTCGACCCCGAGGCGACCGTGTACGCGACGGTGCCGGGGCTGATCCGCGACAGCGCCGCCCGGCTGGGCGCGGCGCTGAAAGGCCCGGAAGCCGCTGTCCGGCCCGACGATTCGACCTGGTCGGATCTGGAGTACGCCGCCCACGTGCGGGACGTGTGCCGGATCTTCACCCATCGCCTCGACATCGCCCGGACCGCATCCCCGCGGCCCGGCCCGGAGCTCGGCGGGTACGACACCACGGTCACGGTGACCGCCTCCGGGGTGCCCATGTTCGCCAACTGGGATCAGGACGTCACCGCGGTGGCCGAGAACTATGCGGCGCAGCGGGCCGATGAGGTCGCCGTGCAGCTGGCCGAGGCGGCCGAAATCGCCGCGGCCGCATTCGAATCCGTGCCGGAAACCGAATACGACCGGGCGGCGCTGCGCAGCAATGGTTCGGCGTTCACCATCGATTCCATGGCGCGGTATTTCGCGCACGACCTGGTGCACCACGTGCACGATGTCGAGCGCGGCTAGCCGGTCACCAGGAGTTCAGCGCGTAGCTGTCGCGGGACAGGCGGAAGCCGTGGGTTCCGGCGGTGCAGATCATTCCCATATCGGCGTGAATTCCGCATTCGACGGCGCCCACCAGGACGATCTCGCCGTACCCGAGCGTCGGAATACCCGTGTTGAACACGGTGTCACCGTGGCAGACGAACTCCGCGCCGTCCGCGTTCAAGCGAATGGCCTTGCCCCAGGCCGTTTGCAGTCGGCCGGCTTGGCGGGTGCCGTGAAGGTCGTCTCGAGGGCATCGCAACGCACTTCTGTTCCGGTGCCGCCGACGTAGCAGGCGATATTGCCTGACGGTGAGACGAAGTTCTGGTAGTCGCGAGCGACGCCGTCGGCTGACGCCGTTCCGGCCGGCCCGATCATCCCGATCGCCGTCAAGCCGATGGCCAGAACTGCCCTGAGTACGCGCATGGCATGCCCTTTCCGTGAAACGGCCCCCCGCGGGCCGAGCGCGCCCAGCCTGACGCGCCCCGCCTGCGAGGGGCTTGGCATCCACTTGCGGCCCTAGCGGCAGCGCAGCAGCGCCTCCCGGAGATTGCGGGAACGCACATCGTCGAGCACGGCCATGCCGAGCCGATTCATGTTGTAGCCGAAGCCCAGACCCGTTGCCGGATCGGCGAATCCGAACGAGCCGCCGTAGCCGGTGGTGCCGTAGGCGCGCTTGTCGGCGCCGAACCGGAAACTGCCGCGCGATTTGCGGAAGCCCAGGTGGTAGCGGCTCGGGGTGAGCAGGACCAGGTCCTCGGCGGGGACGTCGTCGGCGGTGTCGGCGGCGGCCAAGCGCTGCAACAGTTCTCGATCGATCGGCAATTCGCCGGTGTCGCCGGCCGCCGCGCCGTACACCCGGGCCAGCGAGCGCGCGGTGCCGACGCCGCCGGCCGCCGGGCTCTCCACCGAAAGGAACTCCCGGCGGGTGGCGCGGGCGGGCGCGCCGACCTGCGGGCTGTTCAGCGCGCGGAAGGACAGGCCCTGCTTGGTGTAGAGCTGAATGCCGATGCGCAGCGGGAGATCTCGCTCGTAGCGCAGCACGTCCAGGCCCGCGGTGGCCGAGAGGGTGGCCACGCGATCGAGCGGAATCGCTTCCGGCAGGCCGATATAGAAGTCGAGGCCGAGCGGCGCGGCGAAGTCCTCGGCGAACACCCGGCCCAGGGTGCGATGCGCCGGATCGACCCGGCGGATCAGCTCGCCCTGGTACAGGCCCGCCGTGATCGGGTGATAGCCGTGCCGGGTTCCCGGCCGCCACAGCGGCTTCTGCTCGGCGAGGATTCCGGCCAGCCGATCCAGATCCGCCATATCGGTCAGCCGCACCGGCCGGTCCAGCGCCGCCAGGCCGGCCTGATGATCCAGCAGCTGCCGGACGGTGATGGCCTCCTTGCCGTGCACCGCGAACTCCGGCCAGTACTTCGCCACCGGTGCTTCGTAGTCCAGCAGCCCCCGCGAGACCGCCGAGGCGAACACGAACGCCGTCATGCCCTTGGTGGACGACCAGACCGGCGCCATGGTGTCGCGCTCCCACGCCACCTTGCGCTTACGGTCGCGGTGACCCGCCCACAGGTCCACCACGGGCCGGTTCCCGTCGAACACGGCCACCGCCGCGCCGATCTCGCCGTGCCGTTCGAAATTCCGCCGGAAAGCATCGGCCACCGGCCCGAATCCGGATTCCACGTCGCCGTGGATCGTGACATGCGCATTCATGATCCACCGATGGTAGCCGCATTTCTTACCGACGAGTCAGGTCGGTTTCGACCGGGGGCGAACCGGCGGTCGCGGAGTGCCCGCTCGTCAGCCGGCCGTCACCGCGGGCCGGCGCTCCAGAAACTCCAGCACGGCCGCATGCCACGGATCGGGCTGTTCGAGCATGACCACGTGCCCGCCGGACAGCTCGAGGTACTCGGCCCCGGGAATGCCGGCGGCTTGCGCGCGGGCATTGGCCGGATCCACCAGCAGGTCCCCGGTGAGCCCGATGACCAGTGTCGGCACCGCGATCCGCGCCAGGTCCGCGGTGACATCGGCGGCGATCACCAGTGCGGCCTGCGCGGCGGTGCCGCCCGGAATGTTCGCGGCGGTCATGGCGAGCAGGTCCGGAAGCTGCTCCGGCGGAATCGCATTGACGAAGTCCTTGTCGAACCCGGACAGCAGCACGATGCGTGCGAAACCTTCCCGATCGTCCGCTGCCAGCAGCCGCCGCCACAGTTCCGCGGTCAGCCGGGTGCGATTGTCGGCCCGGGCGAATCCGGCGGTCAGCACCAGCCCGCGCACCCGGTCCGGATGCCGCACCGCCGCCCGCACGGCCACCGCGGTGCCGAGCGAGTACCCGACGATGGTGAACTCCTCCGCCCCCGCCGCGACCGCCGCCGCCACCAGGGCGTCGGCCAGTTCGTCCAGATCCAGGTGGGTGTCATCGGCCGGGTAATCGGAACCGATGACGGTGTGCCGGTCGGTGAGCAGCGGAATCAGCCCACCGAAATTGGCGGCGATGCCACCGCCCGCCCCGTGCGCGAGCACGATCGCGGGCCCGGATCCGGCAACGGTGGTGGAGAGCGAAATGTTCGTCATGGCGGCGACGTTAGGGATTGACATGGATGTGAAGGTCAACGCCGAGTGCCGGAGGTCACAGTGCTGATCGGAGAACTGGCCCAGGCCACCGGCGTCGCCCCGCGCCTGCTCCGCTACTACGAGGAGCAGGGACTTCTTGTCCCGCAGCGCGATTCCAACGGCTATCGCACCTACGACGACCAGGCCGCCGCCCGCGTCCACCGCATCCGCGAGCTCCTCGACGCCGGTCTCAATACCCGCGCGATCCGCGCCATCCTCCCGTGCGTCGTGCCCGAGGGCATCCAGCACTGTGACCGCACCCGAAAGATCGTGCACGACGGCCTGTCCCGCCTCGACGACGAAATAGCCGCCCTCACCCGCCGCCGCACCCTCCTCGCCCAGCAGCAGTCCGCCCTCCACGCCAACCCCTACGACTCCACCGCCACCTATCTCTGACCTCACCGCCGAGGTCTCCGGTCATCCGGCCCGGCCACCTCCTCATCCTGTGGGCTCCCTCCGTCGTCATCGGTTCGGAAGCCGGTGGGTAGCCCTGGGTTTGAAAGCGCGCTTGACACGGGACCTGCGAGTCGGTTTGCCGGGTCTCACCAGGTAGTGTCGCCGGACGTGCCCGGACTATCTCGGATTACCACTTCTTTGCTGCGGACCAAGCCCGTCGAGCAGCTCGCCTCGGACGGCGAACACACCGCGCTGAAGCGGAGCATGGGGCTGGTCGCGCTGATCTCGCTGTCGGTCGGGGCGACGCTCGGCACCGGCATCTTCGTGGTGCTGGGGGAGGCCGCACCGCTGGCCGGGCCGGCGGTGGTGGTGTCGTTCGTGATCGCGGCGCTGGCGGCGCTGTTCTCGGCGCTGTCGTACGCGGAACTCGCGGGGGCGGTACCGGTTTCGGGGTCGGCGTACTCGTACACCTATGCCACGCTCGGCGAGATCATCGCCTGGGTGTGCGGGTGGTGCCTGCTGCTGGAGTACGGCGTGTCGGTGGCGGCGGTCGCGGTGGGGTGGGGGTCCTACCTGAACGAATTTCTGGGGTCGACCATCGGCTGGCGGATTCCGGAAGCGCTGTCCGCGCCGCCCGGGGACGGCGGCGTCGTGAATCTGCCTGCGGCCGTGGTGGTTCTGATCGCCATGGGCGTGCTGCTGGACGGGGTCCGGGAGAGCGCGCGGGTCACCACCATCACCACCATGATCAAGATCGCGGTGCTGGTGTTCTTCGTCATCGTCGCGGTCACCGCGTTCAACTCCGACAACCTGCACCCCTTCGCCCCGATGGGCGTGGCCGGCATCGGCGCGGCGGCGTCCATGGTGTTCTTCTCGTTCATCGGCTTCGACGCGGCCTCCACCGCGGGCGAGGAAGCCAAGAACCCGCAGCGTGATCTGCCGCGCGCCATCATCATCTCGCTGGGCATCGTCACCCTGGTCTACGTGCTGGTGGCGCTCACCGCCGTCGGCGCGGTCGGCGTGGACGACGTCAGCAGCTCCGGGGCGTCCCTGGCCACCGTGCTCGAGCAGGTGACCGGGCGCGGCTGGCCCGCAACGATTCTCGCGGCCGGCGCGGTCATCGCCATCGCCTCGGTGGTGCTCACCGTGCTCTACGGCCAGACCCGCATCCTGGTCTCGATGTCCCGCGACGGCCTGATGCCCGCGGTGCTGTCCAAGGTCGGCCGGAAGCGTGTCCCCACCGTCAACACCCTCATCGTCGGCGGCGTGGTCGCGGTGCTGTCCGCGCTGGTCCCGCTGGGCGAGCTGGTCAATGCCACCAATATCGGCACGCTGGTCTCCTTCGGCCTGGTGAATATCGGCGTGCTGGTGCTGCGCCGCACCAAACCAGAGCTGCCGCGCACCTTCCGCACCCTGGTCCCGCTGGTGCCGGTGCTCGGCGTGGCCATGTGCGGCTGGCTGCTGCTGCACCTGCCCGGCGTCACCTGGCTGGCCTTCACGCTGTGGTCGGCCGTCGGCCTGGTCATCTACTTCACCTACGGCCGCAAGCGCTCGGCGTTGAACCGGGCTCCCGCCGAGCAGCTCGCCACCGCGCGGCCCGGGGGCGACGCGGCGCGGCCGGGCTCGTAGGCTCGGGGAGTGCGAGCGCTGGATCAGATTCGACAGTGGCCGGTCCCTCATGCGGCGGCCGGGGTGGTGCTGCGCGGTAAGGGCGCGGTGGACGCCGAAGGCGATACCGAGCGGGTGTTCAGGCTCGCGTCGGTGACGAAACCGCTTGTGGCGTACGCGGTTCTGGTCGCCATCGAAGAGGGCGCGGTGGAGCTGGAGCAGCCCGCCGGACCGCCCGGCGCCACGGTGCGGCATCTACTCGCGCACACCTCCGGGCTGGCGTTCGACACCGCCGAGGTGCTCGCCGAACCGGGTGCGCGGCGGATCTACTCCAGCGCGGGGTTCGAGGTGCTCGCGGATTTCGTTGCCGCGCAGACCGGTATCGCCTTCGACCGCTACCTGCACGAGGCCGTCTTCGAACCGCTCGGCATGACATCGTCGGTGCTGGCGGGCCCGGCGGGCCATGCCGCACGTTCCTCCGTCGCAGACTTGCTGCGGTTCGCCGAAGAATTGCTGGAACCGCGAATCGTGAGTGCCGAATTGCTTTCCGAGGCAACCGCAGTGCAATTCCCAGGCCGCAATGGCGTACTTCCCGGCTACGGGTCGCAGCGCCCCAACGACTGGGGATTGGGTTTCGAAATCCGCGATCACAAAATCCCGCATTGGACCGGCGGCGCCAACTCGCCGCGAACTTTCGGGCACTTCGGGCAATCCGGCACTTTTCTGTGGGTCGACCCGGAAGTCGGCATGGCGTGTCTCGCGCTGGCGGACGAAAATTTCGGTGACTGGGCCCGGGCGGCGTGGCCGACCCTCAGCGACGCCGTCATCGCCGAGTTCGAGTAGCGCTTCGGCGCGTTCGCGTCACCACGCGACACGTCCCGAAAGCAACACACGTAACACCGGGCACTCCAGTAAACTCGGGCAACGCCGGCTGTCGGGTCGTTGGGGAAGACGTCCCTCGTCGAGCCGGAGGTGTCAGTGGTGCGCACGTCGAACCAGTTCGCGGAGGCGACGTCTGGAGTCGTCTACATCCATGCGTCGCCGGCCGCGCTGTGCCCGCATATCGAATGGGCGCTCACCTCGACCCTGAAATCTCCCGCCAAACTCAGATGGACCGCCCAGCCCGCAGATCCTGGGCAGTTGCGTGCCACCACCGATTGGTACGGCCCGGTCGGTACCGGTGGCCGATTAGCCAAAGCATTGCGGGATTGGCCCGTGCTCTATTTCGAAGTCACCGAGGACGCCTCCGAAGGCGTGGACGGCGAACGCTACAGCTTCGTCCCCGGCCTCGGCCTGTGGAACGCGCCCATGAGCGCCAATGGCGACGTCATGGTCGGCGAGATGCGGCTGCGCGCCATCGTCGCCGAAGCCCGCGCCCAGGGCCGCGGCTCGGCCAACGACATCGCCGCCGAAATCGACCGCGCCCTCGGCACCTCCTGGGACGACGCCCTCGAACCCTTCCGCCTCGGCGGCGAAGGCGCCGAAGTCACCTGGCTCCGCCGCGACGTCGGCTAGCCCGCATTCGGTCGGCCGACCAGCTGTCGGCTGGCGCGGGGATCGCTCGATCCGCGTGGCGTGCGGCGTGTCGCGCGGGGGCGGGGCAGAATTCGGGGGAGGGGGCCTGGGTTCGGTCGAGACGACTAGGAGGCGCTCGTGCGCGGAACGGCCGCAAGGATCGCTGTCGGAATTTTCACGATCGCGCTCGCTGGCGGGGTGACGGCCTGCGGCGACGATTCCGGTACCTCCGCCGCGACCAGTAGCGCCCCGAGCTCCGTCGTGCCCGCCACCTCCGCCGCCGCGTTTCCCGCGGTCGGTCACGAGCTGGTGCGATGCGGAACCGGCCCTTGGGGTCTCGCGGTGGTGGCGTCGACGGCCAAGGGAAATGACTTCTGTCCCAACGCATCCGCCGTCGCGACCGCCTACGCGGATCAGCGCGCGGGGCAGTCCAGCGGCGATATCGCGGTGGTCGTGGAGAATGTGCGCTGGGTGTGCGGGGAGCGGCAGGGCGATCCGAATCCGTACCAGGAGTGCGCGAGCCAGAACGAATCCGCGGACAAGGTGCGGCTGCTGTCCTGACGATGCTCCGGCCAGACACTGGAATTCGGGTGCTTCAGATGTCCGAATTGTCGTGCTAAGTTGCGCCGGTTGTTCGTAGTGGATGGAGTTTCGGGTGGGGATCGGCGGATGGCTGGGACGCGACCGGTCGGACGCGACGCCGGAAGCGGTGGCCGAGCTCGCCTGGCGGGAATTCCCGGTCGAGCTGGCCTGGGAGATGTTCGCGCTACCGCCCGGCGGCAGCATCGAACTGTCGGCGCGCGGGGCGCGCTTCGTGGTCTTCGACCGGCACGGCCAGAGCCTGCGCTGCGTGTTGCCGGCCAATGCGAATTACCCTGGGCGGCACAGGTTTCCGCAACACTGGGTAGCGGAATTGCAGCGCGGCGGCTGGAGCATGGACCCGGACGGCGGCTGGCAGCGCTGGCTGCCCTGGCCCGCCCGCTACGAGGACTTCGAATACCTGGCGGGACTGGTCGGAGCCGTGCTGGAGGACGCTTCCGGACTGCCGACGCCGCTGGAACTCGCGGCCGAGGGCCTGCTGCACGGGGCGGAACTCGACACCGGACTGCTCGGCTCCCACGGTTTCAGCGAGGACGAGATGGCCACCGCCGCACCGAAACTGCTCCTCGACCACCTCCAGACGGCGCGGGTCGAGTTCGAGGACCGGGTGGAACTGCAACGCGCCCTGTATGACGGCCGGGTGACCGTCGGCGGTGACTATCTGGCGCAGCGGCCCGATCTCGAGATCCTCATCGGCGGCGGCGCGGACTGGCCGGTGCGGGAGCGCACCGCCGACTTCATCGTCTCCGGCGGGCCCGGGCATCTGCTGCTCCTGGACGTGTACCTGGACTACGAGGGCACGGGGGTCCTGCCCGCCACGACCTATGTGGTCGACGGCCGAATCGTGGAGCGGGGCAGCCGATCCCACGTCCTGTACCTCATCGCCACCGACCCGGACCTCGGTGACGCCGTGCGCGGCCGCCCCGACCTGGCGGTACCGGAGCACCTGCACATCGAATACCTGTTGCTGGTGCTGGATCGCGACGATCGCGTGCACGTTCACCGGTACGATCTCGACCAGTTCCACGATCCGGACATCGCTTACGAGGCGTATCGCATGGACGCGCACCGCTATCCGGTGCTGCAGCCGCCGGATTGGGAGCATCGCGAACGAATCCCGTACTGGCACACCGCGAATGCGCCCACCGCGCCCATCACCGTGCTCGCCACCGACACCGGCGACGGTTACGCCATGGCCGACCTCACGCCCGAGGCCCTGGAGAATCCCATGCTCTACCCGTCGGCCGTCGCGAGTCTGGCACTGCTCCAATACGATTGGGAACTGAGCGACCACTACGGACTGCCGGTCGCGAACTGTTCCGGTTACGACTTCTCGGCCGAGAAGATCCTCGACGCCCAAGCCCTCCGGCACGCCCACGACGCGCTGGAACGCAATCGGCTCTGGATCGCCGTGCCGCGCCGGACCTGCCTGCTCGCGGTGCCGTACGAACTGGACGCCGAACAGACCATGGTTTTCCAGCATCTGGTCGGGCTCATGTACGAAGACGACTCCTACGGCGCTGCCGCCCTCACCCCGGGCGCGTATCTGGTCGAGGACGGCCGGATCGTCGATTTCGTGGCCGACGTCCGATTGCTGGGGTAGCGCCCGCGACGCTCCCATCGGGCCCGCCACGCGGTACGGGTCACCGATCCGTGCGATGAACTGGTTGAACTCCCGGCCCGCCGGCTCCGTATGGCCGTAGCGGGAAAGTGACACCGACATCGCCGGATAGGCCGAACGACCGATGCACGGAGCTGGCTCCGCACCGCACCCTGGCATTCGCCCCGACCGGCGGCGAACAGGATCGAAGGAGCTGGACCCATGACCACTGTCGGCGTGGATATCGAGAAACTGCGGGCGGCCATCGGCGGGCCGGTGATCGGCCCGGGCGATGCGGAGTACGACCTGGCGCGCCAGGTCTGGAACGGCGGCATCGATCGCCGGCCGGCGCTCATCGTCCGCCCGGACAGCGCGGCCGGGGTAGCGGAGGCGGTGCGGCAGGCGCGCCAGTACGGCATGGACCTGACCGTGCGCGGCGGCGGGCACAACTATGCCGGGCACGCGGTCGCCGACGACGCCATGCTGATCGACCTGGGCGGGCTCGACGCCGTCACGGTGGATCCGGCCGCGAGACTCGCCCGCGTCGGTGGCGGCGCGACCTGGGCGCAGGTCGACGGCGCGACCACGGCTCATGCCCTGGCGGTGACCGGCGGTTTCATCAGCACCACCGGCGTCGGCGGCCTGACCCTGGGCGGCGGCATGGGCTGGCTCACCCTGCGAAACGGATTGTCCTGCGACAGTGTGGTTTCCGCCGAGGTCGTCACCGCCGACGGCCGCATCGTCACGGCATCGGCGGACGAGAACCCGGACCTGCTCTGGGCACTGCGCGGTGGCGGCGGCAACTTCGGCATCGTCACCGAATTCACCTTCGCCCTGCACGATCTCCCGCCGCTGGCACAGGCGACCCTGCTGTGCTGGACCCCCGAGGACGGTGCCGCCGGCTTCGCCGCGGGCCGGGACCTGGTCGAAGCCCTGCCGCCCGGCTACTGCGCCGCGATCATGGCCGTGCACGCCCCGCCCGCCCCCTTCGTCCCCGAGAAATACCACTTCACACCGGGATTCGTGGTGGCGATAGTCGGCTTCGATACCCCCGAGGAACTCGCCGCGGTCGTGCAACCGCTGCGTGCCGCGACCCCCGCCCCCGCCTGGGAACTCGTCACGCCCATGCCCTACACCGCGCTCCAGCAGATGTTCGACGAGGGCGCGCCACGCGGCCTGCCCGCCTACGAAAAGGCGCTCTACGTCGACGATCTCAGCACCGAGGTGATCGCCACCATGATCGAGCAGTTCCAGCACAGCGGCTCCCCGCTCTCGATCATGCCGATCTTCCCGATGCGCGGCAGATACTCCGAAACCCCCGACGCCGCCACCGCCTTCGGCGGCTCCCGCCGCCCCTGCTGGGGCATCAATATCAGCGCCTTGTGCGTCGATCCGTCCCAATACGCCGCCGAACGCCAATGGGTCCGCGACTGCTGGGACGCCCTCCGCCCCCACGCCCGGTCAGGCGCCGGCTACATCAATTTCCTCGCCGACGACGACCAGCAACGCGTCCGAGACACCTACGGCGACAAATACTCACGTCTCGCCGACCTCAAAGCATTGTGGGACCCCCACAACGTCTTCCACCACAACGCGAACATCCGCCCGAGCGGGAAGTAGCGACGCGGCCGCGGGCAGGCGCCATCCCTGCCCGACCGCCCTGACTCGTGTGCGCGTCCCCAGTGTCATCCCGGCGTGTTCTCAGCCGGGATCTCACCGGCAGCCAGCGGGATTCCGGCCCGATGCGTGCCGGAATGACGGAGGAATTGGATGAAACCGGCCCGCAACTGCGTGCGAGCACGCCGGAAGAGGGGTTCGAACCTCAGCGCGGTGCGCGCAGCATGCGGCCCGCCGCTTCCACGGCCGGGCCGGAACTGCCCGCGTCGTTGATGAAGACGGCGAAGGCCAGGTCGCCGGAGATGCCGACGAACCAGCCGTGGGCGTGTTTGTCGTCGATGTATTCGGCGGTGCCGGTCTTGCCCATCAGGTCGGGGATGTCGTTGAGGGCGGTGGCGGTGCCGGCGGTGACGGTCTCGCGCATCATGGGTTTGATCTGGGCGGGGATGTCGGCGGGCAGCGCCGGGGGAGTCCGGTCCGGTTTGCCGGGTTGGCCGGTCACCACGGTGGGGGCGGGGACCGAACCGCGGGCGATGGAGGCCGCGACCATGGCCATGCCGAACGGGGTCGCCACCACGGTGCCCTGGCCGATGCCGGCTTCGACGCGGGCGGCGGGGGTGTCGGCGGCCGGGACCTTGCCGGTGACCGTGGTCAGTCCCGGTGTCAGGTAATCGATTCCGAGACCCAGTTGCAGGCCGGCGTTCGTGAGGCCGTCGGCGGGCAGCTGGACGGCGAGCTTGCCCATGGTGGTGTTGCAGGATTTGGCGAAGGCGGTGTGCAGGGGGACGTTTCCGAGGTCGAAGTTGTTGTCGTTCGGGATGACGCGGCCTTCGATATTCGCGCTGCCCGGGCAGGCCACCACGGTGTCGGGGGTGACCAGGCCGGCTTGCAGCGCTGCCGACACCGTGACCGTCTTGAAGGTCGAACCGGGCGGATAGAGGCCGGTCAGCGCGATCGGGCCCTGCGCGTCGGCGGCCGAATTCTGGGCCATGGCAAGCACATTGCCGGTCGAGGGCTGCAGGGCGACGATCGCCGCCGCCTGGCCGATCGGCGCGAGGGCGGCTTCCGCCGCGCGCTGCCAGCCGATATCGAGGGTGCTGCGAATATCCTCGGTCGGCTTCGCGTCCTGTCCCGCGATGCGCATCGTGCTGCCGTCGGCGGTGGTGGCCCGAACCGCCCAGCCGGTCGCGGCATCGGCCTGCTGCTGCCACAGATCGGCCAGGCCCGACAGGGTCGGCGAGGCCAGTGCACGGTCATTGGTGAGCAGGCGGGTCTGTTTCACCAGCGTGACGCCCGGCACCGCCGCCAGCTGCTGTTCGATCGGCGCGATATCGCCCTCGCGGAGCGTGATCGCGGTGACCGTCTTACCCTGCGCCCCAGCCAGATCCGCGGCCAGCGACCCGGCCGTGATGCCCGGCGACACCGGGCCCAGCAGCGCGGCGGCCGCCCCGGTATCGGCGCCCGGGGCCAGATTCACCAGCGTCACGACCTGCTGCGTCATCAATTCCCCGCCACCGGAATCGAGAATCCGCGCCGGTTTCGCGTACGCCGCCCCGTAACTCAGCGGCCCCTGATCCAGTCCGGGCGCGACCGTCGCCGGATTCCAGTGCACCTTCCACCCGTCGGCATCCTTGGCGGTCCCCGACGTGGTGTAACTCCACTCGTTCTTGCCGTCCTGCCCCAGCTTCCAGGTGGCGGCCAGGGTGAAAGTCCCGTCCCCGCCGTCCTTCTTGGATTCCCGCAATTCGAACTTCACCTGCTTGCCCAGCCCGTCGTACAGCGGCCCGAGCGCATCGGCAGCCGCCTTCGGATCGTCGGTGAGCGCCGCCGCGGCCGAGACATCGTCTGCGGTCAGGGCGTCCGCGAATCGCTCGGCCACCGATTTCGGCTGCTCCGGACCCGACGAGCAACCGGCCACCGCCAGTACGGGTACCGCGAACAAGGTGAGAATCCTGAGGGGGGTACGCACTCACCCGACCATACCGACCGCGCCGGAACATCCTCCGGCGCTCGCCCTGCGTGTCATGCCGGAATGGCGGGGAGTGGGCGCGAAAGCAAACGGGCCGCCTCATCCGAGGCAGCCCGTTTGCGTTGTCCCGCAATCGCTTACAGCGGAATGTTCTTGTTGTGCTGCGCCCGCGACGGCGCCGCGGCCAGCGCGGCGGCGATCGTGGACCGGGTCTTGGCCGGATCGATGACCGCGTCCACCACCCCGATGTCCATGGCGCGCTGCACGCCACCGGCGATCGCCTCGTGCTCGGCGGTCAGCCGCTCCAGCATGGCCTCGCGCTCGGATTCCGGCGCCGCGGCCAGGGCCTTCTTGTGCAGAATGCCGACCGCGGCCTTGGCGCCCATGACCGCGACCTCGGACCCGGGCCACGCGTAGACCGCGGTGGCGCCGAGCGAGCGCGCGTTCATGGCGATGTAGGCGCCGCCGTAGATCTTGCGGGTCACCAGGGTGACGCGCGGAACCCGAGCCTCGGCGAAGGCGTGCAACAACTTCGCGCCGCGGCGCACCACGCCCTCGAACTCCTGCGAGACGCCGGGCAGGTAACCCGGGACGTCGGTGACCACGATCAGCGGAATGCCGAACGCGTTGCACAGCCGCACGAAACGCGAAGCCTTCTCGGCGCTTTCGGAGTTCAGGCAGCCGCCCAGGCGGATCGGGTTGTTGGCCAGCACGCCGACGGTGCGCCCGCCGAGCCGGCCCAGACCCACCACCATGGAGCGCGCGTACCCGCCCTGCAGTTCCTCGAAAGAGCTTTCGCCGTCGACATTGTCGAGCAGTTCGTTGATGATCGGCTTGACGTCGTAGGCGCGCTTGGCCGACTCCGGCATCATGGCCTTGAGATCGACGTCCCCGTGCTCGGCGGCGGCCAGATCGAATTCGCCCTGTTCGGCGAACATCGAGACCAGGCGGCGCGCGCGGTGCATGGCATCGGACTCGTCATCGGCGACGATATGGCAGACGCCGGACTTCTTGCCGTGCGTGATCGGACCGCCCAGGGTCGCCATGTCCACGCTCTCGCCGGTCACCGTCTTGACGATGTCCGGGCCGGTCACGAAGACGCGCCCCTCGGGAGCCATGATCACGATATCGGTCAACGCGGGACCGTAGGCGGCGCCACCGGCGGCGAAGCCGAGCACCACGGAGATCTGCGGAACCTGACCCGACGCGCGGACCATGGCCTCGAAGACCAGTCCGACGGCGTGCAGGGCCTCGACGCCCTCGGCGAGCCGGGCGCCGCCCGAATGCCAGAGGCCGACAACGGGAATCTTGGAGTCGATGGCGGTATCGATCGCATCGACGATGTGCTTGCAACCCTCGACGCCCATGGCGCCGCCCATGACGGTGGCATCGGAGCAGTAGGCCACGGTGCGGACACCATCGACCTCGCCGATCGCGGCGAGCACGCCGGACTTGTCGCGCGGGTGCAGCGGCAGCAAGGTGCCGGGGTCGAAGAAACGCTGCAGGCGACCCATCGGGTCGCGGGGATCGGTGGTGGTGTCAGCGTGAGCGGGAGCCATTATGGTCATCGCGAACTCTCCTCAGAAAAAGGGAAGTGCGGTCGCTGAGAGCGGCTGCGAAATGTCGAAGTCCCGGCGGGGGACTGGTGCGGGATCACCATCCAGATCCCCGCCGGGACCACTTGTCTTACTGACCGGTTCTAGAACTGCGCGGTTTTCTAGAGATGCGCGTCAGTACCGGCCGAAGGCGAGCGCGACATTGTGCCCACCGAAACCGAAGGAGTTGTTGATCGCGTACTCGATGTCCTGGCGGCGAGCCTCGCCGTGCACGACATCCAGGTCGATCTCCGGATCCTGGTTCTCGAGGTTCAGCGTCGGAGGGACGATGCCGTCCCGGATGCTGAGGACCGTGAGCACCGACTCGAGCGCGCCGACGGCGCCGATCGAGTGGCCCAGGGCGGACTTGGGCGCGTACACAGAGGCATGGCCGACGCCGGCCTTGTGAATCGCGTTCTTCTCCGCGACGTCACCGATCGGGGTGGCGGTCGCGTGGGCGTTGACGTGCGTGATGTCCTTGGCGGTCAGACCGGCGGTCTGCATCGCGCGGGACATGGCACGACCGGCGCCCGTGCCCTCCGGATCCGGCGCCACCAGGTGGAAGCCGTCGGAGGTGATACCCGCGCCCATCAGACGAGCGTGGATGGTGGCGCCACGAGCCTTGGCGTGCTCCTCGGTCTCGATGACCATGAGCGCGCCCGCTTCGCCGAAGACGAAGCCGTCGCGGTCCTTGTCGAACGGACGCGAAGCGCCCTTCGGGTTGTCGTTGCGGGTCGACATGGCGCGCATCATGGAGAACGCCGCGATCGGCACCGCATCGATGAAACCTTCGACGCCGCCGGTGACCATGATGTCCGCGTCACCCATGGCGATCATGCGCCACGCGTTGGCGATGGCCTCCGAACCCGACGAGCACGCCGACACGGGAGTGATGACGCCGGCGCGCGCCTGCAGTTCGAGGCCGACGACAGCGGAAGGACCGTTCGGCATGACCATCTGAACGGCCAGCGGCGAGATCTTGCGGTAGCCGCCGTTCTTCAGCTTGTCGACCGAATCGATGAGGGCGTCGCCGCCACCGAGCCCGGTACCGATGGCCACACCCAGCCGCAGCGGGTCGACCTCGGGGGTACCGGCGTTCTTCCACACTTCGCGGCCGAGCACCATGGCCAGCTGTTCGACGTACGCCATGCGACGGGCCTCGACCCGGCTCAGCAGCGTGTCGGGGCGGACCTTCAGGTGCCCGCCGATGCGGACCGGAAGGTCGTACTCGGCGACGAAGTCGTCCTCGAGGGTATCGATGCCGCTCTCACCGTTGAGGAGGCCCTTCCACGTCGCATCGACGTCACCCGCGATCGACGTGGTCGCCGCAAGGCTGGTTACGACGACGTTGGGGAAGTTCCCGTTCAAAGTGGAAGGAGTGGTCACGGTGAGTCCTACTCGCCCGCGCCGAACTTGCTCTTCAGCTCGGCGGCCGCGTCGGAGTTCTCGGCCTCGAGCTTCTGGATGTAGGAGACGGCGTCACCGACGGTCTTCAGGCTGGCCAGATCCTCGTCCGGGATCTTGACGCCGTACTTGTCCTCGGTCTGAACGGCGATCTCGACCATCGACAGCGAATCGATGTCCAGGTCGTCGACGAAGGACTTCTCGATGGTGACCTCGGAGGGCTCGATACCGGTCACCTCTTCGATGATCTTGCCAAGCTCTTCGACGATCTGTTCCTGGGTCAAAGCGGCCACTTGAGTGGCTCCCTTCTAGCTGTAGTGGGTCGGATTGTTTTGTATTGCAGTTGCGGTCCGAGACGCTTCCACGCCGTTGAGGAAAGCAGGACCGCGAGCCAAGCTAGCCCGCCGAAACGAGATCGGCGAACGCGGGGAGGTCCGCGGGGGTCTTCAGCGCCAGGTTCGGGGTGCCCTTGAGCTCCCGCTTGGCGATGCCGACCAGGGTTCCGGCCGGCGGCAGCTCTGCCACCGCGGAAACCCCTGCCGCACGGACGGTTTCGGTGCACAGGTCCCAACGCACGGGGCGGGTGACCTGAGCCGCGAGCTTATCGATCGCATCCTGCGCGGAGCTGACCGGCCGGCCGTCGAAGTTCGACAGCAGGGTCCGCACCGGCGCACTGGGCGCGATCTTGGAAATGGCTTCCGCCACGGCGTCCTGGGCCGGGGCCATGAACGCGGTGTGGAAGGCGCCGGCGACCGGCAGGGCGCGCACGCGCGCCTTTTCGGGCGGGTTGGCCGCGAGGGCTTCGAGCGCCTCGAGCTTACCCGCCGCCACGATCTGGCCCACCGCGTTGCGGTTGGCCGGGATCAGGCCGAGTTCCTCGAGCCGGGCGAGCACGACGGCTTCCTCACCGCCGAGCACCGCCGACATACCGGTGGGCTCGAGTGCGCAAGCTTTGGCCATCTCCGCACCGCGGATGGCGGCCAGTGCCACCGCGTCATCGGCGGAGAGGACTCCGGCGACGGCAGCGGCGGCGAATTCGCCGACCGAGTGTCCGGCGACGATGGTATCCGCGGGAACCGAATCCTGCGGGATTTCCGCGAAGGCGAGCAAAGCGGCAGCGACGACGAGCGGCTGAGTGACCGCGGTATCGACGATCTCTTCAGCGGTCGCAGTCGTGCCCAGCCGCAGCAGGTCCAACCCCGAGGCCTTCGACCACAGCTCGATGCGGTCGACCGCACCGGGAAGTTCGAGCCAAGGGGTGAGCATGCCGGGTGTCTGGGAGCCCTGTCCAGGGGCGAGCAATGCGATCACGCCTTAAGAAAACACTGTGAGGTGGCTCTCCGAAGATGTCGGCGCGAATGAAGCTTCGTTGGCAGTTTTGTGAGGAGTCCACAAAAGACCTAGTGGGTCGTCCCGATCGCCCGATTCGCTATTCGCGTTACACACCATCCGCGGGATCTGTGACGGGAGTCACATCTGTGGCTGGTGAGGGTGATTCGTTACGAGTTCGAGTCAGGCGACCTACTGTGGCAGCGATACGTAACACGTAGGCATCGCGCGGATTCATCGGATCCCGCCCCGTGATGTCGGCGATTTTCTTCAGCCGATAGCGGACGGTATTTGGATGAACGTACAGCAGGCGGGCGCAGGTCTCGACAGCTCCGCCACAGTCCAGATAGGCATCGAGGGTGTCCGAGAGGTCCGCGCTGGCGGCGGCCAACGGTAGCACGAGATGTTCGTTGAGGGCGTCCACCGCCGCGCGGTCGCCGAGCAGGGCGCGTTCGGGCAGCAGTTCGGTGGCGTGCACCGGGCGGGGGGCGCCGCGCCAGCCCACCACCGCCTCCATACCGGCCATGGCTTCCACCGAGCTGACATGCGCGGCCGAGAGGGTGCGCATGGTCGGGCCTATTACTACGGGGCCCTCGGAGAAGACCTCGGCGAGCAGATCGGCCAGGAACGGCGAGGGATACAAGGGATCGCCGAGATGGCCGCTGACGACCATCACCAGGCGGGAACCCTGGACCACGGCCAGGGCATTGCGGCCGTGCCGCGCCGCCACGCTGTGCACCGAACTGCCCACCGCGACCTGATCTTTGGGCGGGGTACCGACCAGGACCGTGGCGGGGGCGGTGGCATCCCAGTTGAGAGTCGCTGCGCGGGAGAGCATTTCGGGTCCGGTATCGCCGCGCACGATGGCATCGACGACGAGGGCTTCCAGGCGGGTGTCCCACGCGCCGCGGGATTCGGCGGCGCTGGCGTACACCGAGGCGGCCGCGAAACCGAGCTCACGCCCGTATCGCAGCACCGCCTCGGTCAGCGCCACCAGCTGCCGGTCGTTGCGCGCCAGCGCGGGCAGCCACTGTTCGAAGAACTCCATGGCCACGCGGACCATGTCGACGGTCTGGCGCAGCGTGAGCCGCCGCGCCAGATCGTCGGGGATGACCTGGAAAGCGTCCAGGCTGAACCTGATATCGCTCTCCGGGTCCTGCAACCATTCCAGGAAGTTGACCACCGCCGTCTGCACCAGCATCTGGACGCCGGCGCGCTGGGCGGCGTCCAGATTGGCGAAGAACGGCAACCGATCCTGCATGGACGACACAGCCTCGGTCGACAGGCGACCGGAGAACTGCTTGACCCGCTTCAGGAGGGTGTCCGGAAGCGGATCGCGCGTCTGCCGATTCGGGGAGAGCGCGCCGGTGGGGAGGTAGACCTCGTGCGAGGAGGAGGTGCCTTCTTCGTTTATCCGGCGCGGCCTCGGCGGTTTGCGTTCCACAGTATTAATGGTCCGTTATGCGTCGCCGCCCTCGGAACCCGGTGCCGCCGTCGGCGCGGCGTTCACGTCGTCGATGCGATACTTGGCCGCCGCTTCGGCGACCGTCGACGGGGCGATCTTGCCCTGAGCTGCGAGTCCCTGCAGTGCGCCGACCACGATCGAGGCGGCGTCCACATTGAACACGCGGCGCGCGGCCGGGCGGGTGTCGGAGAAACCGAAACCGTCCGTGCCGAGCGTGACGTACTCGCCCGGAACCCACTGGCGGATCTGATCCGGCACCGCGCGCATCCAGTCGGAGGCGGCCACGAAGGTCTGACCCTTCGCGATCGACAGCGCCTGGGTCACGTACGGCTCGCCCGGATCCTGGTCCGGGTGGCGCAGTTTCGCGATCTCCTTGGCGAGCGCGTCCTTGCGGAGCTCGCCCCACGAGGTCACCGACCACACATCGGCCTGCACGCCCCAGTCCTCGGCCAGCAGCTGCTGCGCGCGCAGACCGTCGGGCATGGTGACGCCCGAGACTAGGATATTGGCGCGCAGGTCGCCCGCGGCGCCCGGCTTGTACCGGTAGATGCCCTTGAGCAGGCCCTCGACATCGAGGTCCTCCGGCTCGGCCGGCTGCTGCTGCGGCTCGTTGTACAGGGTGATGTAGTAGAAGATGTCCTCGCCGCCGAAATCGTGGTGCACCGAATGCGCCTCGGGATCGGTGCCCGGCAGGGCCTCCTGGTAACCGGTGATGCCGACGCCGCCGCCGTACATCCGGCGCATACCGTCCCGCACGATATGGGCGATCTCGAACGCGAACGCCGGATCGTAGGGGACGCAGGCCGGGTTGGTGGACGCCAGCAGCAGCGAGTGACCGTCGTTGTGCTGCAGGCCCTCACCGGTCAGCGTGGTTCGCCCAGCGGTTGCTCCGAGCACGAAACCGCGCGCCATCTGATCCGCCGCGGCCCAGATTCCGTCGCCGGTGCGCTGGAAGCCGAACATCGAGTAGAAGATGTAGAGCGGGATCATCGGCTCGCCGTGGGTGGCGTAGGA
The DNA here is from genome assembly GCF_021183565.1 of Nocardia yamanashiensis. Lineage (NCBI taxonomy): Bacteria > Bacillati > Actinomycetota > Actinomycetes > Mycobacteriales > Nocardiaceae > Nocardia > Nocardia yamanashiensis. The sequence continues at coordinate 3,742,409 of NZ_CP089226.1, read as the reverse complement.
CGTGCCCACCGCGGTGAAGCTGGCCGTCGAACCGGCCTCGTTGATGCCCTCGTGCAGAATCTGGCCGACCGGCGACTCTTTGTAGGCAAGCATCAACTCGGCGTCGACCGATGTGTACAACTGGCCGTTGCGGTTGTAGATCTTCAACGACGGGAACCACGAGTCCATACCGAAGGTGCGGGCCTCGTCGGGAATGATCGGCACGATGCGGTTGCCGATCTCCTTGTCCCGCAACAGTTCCTTCATCAGGCGCACGAAGGCCATCGTGGTGGCGACGGACTGCTTGCCCGAGCCCTTGCGGATGGAACGGTAGGCCTCATCGCCGGGGAGTTGCAGAGGCTTTGCCGCCGTACGCCTTTCGGGGACGAAACCGCCCAGCTGCTGGCGGCGGCCCATCATGTACTGGATCTCCGGCGCATCCATGCCGGGGTGGTAGTACGGCGGCAGGTAGGGGTTCTTCTCCAGCTCCGCGTCGGTGATCGGAATGCGCTGCACGTCGCGGAACGCCTTCAGATCATCGAGGGTCATCTTCTTCATCTGGTGCGTGGCATTGCGGGCCTCGAAGTGCTTGCCCAGGCCGTAGCCCTTGATGGTCTTGGCGATGATGACCGTCGGCTGGCCCTTGTGCGCCATGGCCGCCGCGTACGCCGCGTAGATCTTGCGGTAGTCGTGGCCGCCGCGCTTGAGGTTCCAGATATCGCCGTCGGACAGGCCCTTGACGAGTTCCTTGGTGCGCGGATCGCGACCGAAGAAGTGCTCGCGCACATACGCGCCGTCATTGGCCTTGTAGGTCTGGTAGTCGCCGTCGGGCGTGGTGTTCATCAGGTTCACCAGCGCGCCGTCGCGGTCGGCCTGCAGCAGCGAATCCCACTCGCGGCCCCAGACCACCTTGATGACATTCCAGCCGGCGCCGCGGAAGAACGACTCCAGCTCCTGAATGATCTTGCCGTTGCCGCGCACCGGGCCGTCCAGGCGCTGCAGGTTGGCATTGATGACGAAGGTCAGGTTGTCCAGGCCCTCGTTGGCGGCGACCTGGATCAAGCCGCGCGATTCCGGCTCGTCCATCTCGCCGTCGCCCAGGAACGCCCACACATGCTGATCGGAGGTGTCCTTGATGCCGCGATCGTGCAGGTAGTGGTTGAACCGGGCCTGGTAGATGGCGTTCATCGGGCCCAGACCCATGGAGACCGTGGGGAATTCCCAGAAGTCCGGCATCAGCCGCGGGTGCGGGTAGGAGGACAGGCCGTGGCCGGGGCCGCCGTGCGAGTACTCCTGACGGAAGCCGTCCATCTGGTCTTCCGTCAAGCGCCCTTCCAGGAAGGCGCGGGCGTAGATGCCGGGGGAGGCGTGGCCCTGGATGTAGACCTGGTCGCCGCCGCCGGGATGATCCTTGCCGCGGAAGAAGTGGTTGAAGCCGACCTCGTAGAGCGCCGACGAGGACGCGTAGGTCGAAATATGGCCGCCGACACCGACTCCCGGCCGCTGCGCGCGGTGCACCATGACCGCGGCATTCCAGCGGATGTAGGCCCGGAAGCGCCGTTCGACCTCTTCGTCGCCGGGGAACCAGGGCTCGTTCTCGGTGGGGATGGTGTTGACGTAGTCGGTGGAGGTCAGGGCCGGAATGGCGACACGGCGTTCACCGGCGCGCTCGAGCATGCGCAGCATCAAGTAGCGGGCGCGGCCCGGGCCTTCGCGTTCGAGCATCTCGTCAAACGAATCCAGCCATTCGCTGGTTTCCTCCGGATCGATGTCCGGAAGGTATGACGCCACCCCCTCGCGAATCACTCGAACCCGGCCCCCCGCCGGGCGCTTGCCAGCCGGTCCGTTGTTCGGACTCGACGAAGAAACAGGGTGCATCAGGTCGGTCAAGACATTTGCTCCTCGTACACAGGGGTGGGACATCTGATGGCGTCAAACCCCGGGCAGGCACTGTGGTGGGCACCTGCCCGTAACGATTGGTTCTGGGGCGCATCTCACATCCTTGTCGAGAGTGCGTCCCAGGTCATCATGTCAGCTCGAAATCCGATACGGTTCTCCAGGGAACCGGCCGGCGGTGGAACGGGGAGGACGATGAAGCTGAACCCGCGAAAGTTCGGGTTGGCATGTGCGGCTGCGGCGGTCGGATTCGGCCTCGTTCTAGCCGGTTGCGCCAACACGGTCGAGGGTACCGCCACCCCGAACCAGGTGCAGGCCACCTCGTACAAAGCCGAGGCCGCTTCGTCCTCGGCGGCCGCGACCTCGTCGAAGGCGGCGGCCGCGAAGGCCAAGGCGATTTCGGACAATTGCACGCCGTTCCGCAAGACGACGGGCACGGCTGTAGATCGCTACAACGACTTCGTGGACGCGCACGACGCGAACGCGGCCGACCAATCCACCAAACGCGATACCGCCGCCAATGCGCTCGAGGACGCCGCGCGCACGGTGGAGACCGGAGTGAACGCCTCGGGTTCGGATCTGCCGGCGGACATCTCGCAGAAGCTGACCGACTATGTGACGGCGGCGCGGGCGCTGGCCGCCGAGGTGCGCAAGACCACCGCCACCTCGCTGGTGGGTCCGCTCAACGACGCCAGCCGCAAGGTGAACGACGCGCTGAACGCGGCCCGCAGCGCCTGTCCGGCCTAGGTTCGCTTCACCCGGTCGTCACCGGCGTGTTCTCGAGAGTTCCGCTCGCGGTTTCTCTCGCGCCCGACTTGTCCGGGTTTTCCGTGCAGGTCACGGGCCTCGAATCGGGTTTTCCCGGCTGCGCCGCCCGACACCGTTACGACATTTCCACCGCGAATTCGGCCGATCGGCTTGCGCTACGGCCGTTTACCATGTTCGCTTGCGAGTACCTACTGTCGGGAGTTGAGGAGGACACCACCGTGGTCGCCGCGGCGGACGCGCAGAACTACGCTCAGAAGCTCGGGATCTCACACGGGTTGGTGGTTCAGGAACTGGGCTGGGACGAGGATACCGACGACGACCTGCGGGCAGCGATCGAGGAAGCCATTGGCTCCGAGCTGCTCGACGAGGACACCGATGAGGTCGTCGACGTGGTGCTTCTCTGGTGGCGGGATGGTGACGGCGACTTGGTCGACGAGCTCCTCAACGTCATCACCCCCTTGGCCGATGACGGCATCGTCTGGGTCCTGACCCCGAAAACCGGCCATTCCGGCCACGTGGATCCTGCTGAAATCGCCGAATCGGCTTCCCCGGCCGGCCTGACCCAAACCTCGTCGATCTCGCTCGGCGATTGGTCCGGCAGCCGCCTGGTGCAACCCAAGACGCCCTCGAAGCAGCGCTGACCCTTCCCTTAACTAAGGTTCTAGCCGACGCACCCCGCCGAGCGAGTCGCCTCGCTCGGCGTCCCGGTGTGTACCGGCTCGCCCGCACAGGATGGAGGTTCACCGCATGCCACTCGAGGTCGGCACGCCCGCCCCGGACTTCACGCTGAAGGACCAGAACAACCAGGAAGTAACCCTCTCGTCCTTCCGTGACAAGAAGAACGTCCTCCTGGTTTTCTACCCCCTGGCCTTCACCGGCATCTGCCAAGGCGAACTCTGCAAGGTCCGCGACGAACTCCCCAAGTTCCAGAACGACAACGCCGAAATCCTCGCCATCTCCGTAGGCCCCCCGCCCACCCACAAGATCTGGGCAGCCGAACAGGGCTACACCTTCCCCCTCCTCTCCGACTTCTGGCCCCACGGCGCAGTAGCCCAGCAATACGGCGTCTTCAACGAGAAATCCGGCTACCCCAACCGCGGCACCTTCGTCATCGACAAGGACGGAATCATCCGCTTCGCCGAAATGAACGGCCCCGGCGAGCCCCGTGACCAGGCAGCTTGGGAAAAAGCCCTCGCCACACTAGATTCATAACCCGTTGCCCCGGTTTCGACCGGGCGTGACACCGGCCCCGGGTGCACCCCGGGACTATCCGGGCGTATAGCTCAGCGGTAGAGCACTGGTTTTACACACCAGCGGTCGGGGGTTCGAACCCCTCTGCGCCCACCACCGAAAACCCAGGCCAAGCCTGGGTTTTCGTGTATCAGGTTCGACGTTTGCAACGATTCGTGTTGGCACTCGTGTAGCAGCGGTGGTTTGCTGAGTGATGTCTGTAGCAGCCGATCCAGCCATGACGATGACGATGATGTGAGGGTTGGTTTCGGCCTGGGGCTATTCGGGGTCAGGATTGGCGTGTCCAATCGTGGTTTCGGTGTAGGTGTTGGTCCCTTCTCAGCGGGCACGTCGTTTCGTCGACGACGTAGGAGACGGCGGCCGCAAGTGGCTCGTCCCGTGCCCCGGGCGGCCGGACTCGTACCCCGCGCCGTTCCGCAGCCAGTCCAGAAAGATCAAACACTCATCTGGGTCGTGTTGCTCATCCTGTGGGTGCCACTGGGCCTCCTGCTGATTTGGGTGCAACATCAGGAGTGGCCAGCACGCCTTATCCGGAAGACACGTGATCGGATCATGCATCCTCCAAAAATCGTGGCTGCCGTAGTAGGTATCGGGTTCGGCGTGGCTGCATGTGCGAACAATGTTGTGAATGGTAGATACCCCCAGGCCATTCCGGGCGTCGCGATTGCGGCTGTATCCGTTGGCGTGCTGATCTGGCTCCGGCGTAAGAACCGTGCTGCCATCGTGACAGAAGACCGTACCGTTCGGCTCAACGCTCAGACGATCTTCGACCTCTGCGGGGAAGTCAAAACCTATGGTGATCATGACTGGGCGGGCCTGTCGGGAGCCGGTGCCACACCACGGTTTCCGTGGAACAAGGATCATGGGTCCTAACCGAGTGCTTGCCGCACCTGGTCCCATTGGCTATCACCAAGCTTGGCGTAACGCTGAGTTGTTCGAAGTGACGCATGCCCGAGGAGCGCTTGCACTTGTTGCAGTGGGACCTGTGCACGTACGAGACGGCCGGCGTACGTGTGCCGCAGGTCGTGAGGGCGTATCGGACCTAACCGACGCTTAGCTTCACCTTCACCGACCCAAGCCACACGTGCGGCCGCTGCGAACCGATCCCTGAAGTTGTCCTGATCGAAGGGCCGACTGTCGGTGTGCGCTAGCAACAGGCCGCTGCGTACCAGTCGGCCGTCGCTGACGTATCGCACTGGGGCTGGTTCGCCGAGTCCGCCCTTCTTGATCGCAACTGTGAGTATCTTGGCGAGGTTCGCCCCGATGGGTATTACGCGTCGCTCATGGTCTTTTGGAGACTTCATACGTTTGGCGGCCTTGTCCCAGGCCCACTCGATGCTGATCGTCTTACGCTTGAGGTCGATGTGTTCGCGATGGAGGCCCTGCGCTTCGCCCATCCGCATGCCAGTGCCGATCAGGACATCAACGATGAACCTATCGAAGTCATCGAGAGGTTCACGGAGAGCGGCGAACTCGTCATCCTCGAGATACCGCTCCGGCGTCGGTCCGGCCTTCGGCAGCTCGATGTCGTGACATGGGTTCTCTGAGATGAGGTTGGCCTTCAATGCTGACCTCAGTGATGCGCTGAGAAGGCGATAACACTTCTCAACGCTGGTTGGTGCCAATGTCTTTCGCAGGTTTGCGACCCACACTTGAACGTCGGGTTGGAGGATGTCGGTCAGCATCATGGTGCCCCATCTTGGAGCCAGGTGCTTGTCCATCCGGTGGTCATCAATCTTCTGGGTGCCTTCATCAACCACACGTCGTAGGGCCCACCGCGGACGCCATTCGTTCCACGTCATCATTTCTGGTGGGCGGTACTTGCTTTCGCGAACCTCATCCTCCTTCACGGTGGCCTTGCGCTCCGCGATCGCCTTTGTGGTGAACGTGCCGGGTACTCGGCGAACCTTGCCCGCGGAGTCGCGATAGAGACCGCTGTATCGCCCACTGGGGAGTTTTTGTGCCCATCCCATGTCAGACCCCCTTCGAGGTGTTCGATCGTTGGTGGGGAGGAGCTGATTCCTGTTGCCCATTATCGTCCGGCAACAACGCAGTTGACATCGAAAAATGGTGTCTCAGTGGACATTTGAGGACGTATACTGACTTGAAGAACCGTTCGCGGTGGGGATCGAGGTGTTCTGTCTATGGCGCGAGTCGTGCAACCGAACATGAAGCTGATGGCTGTCATGGAGGAGGCCGGCGTCAAGAACCACGGGCTTGCGAACCGGATGCAGGAGGCTAGCCGCCTGGACGGTGGTGAGGTGCTGGAGACCTCGCACTCGAACATTCAGAAGTATCGGACCGGGGTGACCGCCGAGCCTAAGCCGCGAACGTGTGCGGTGATGTTGAATGTGTTGAGTGAGTTAGTCAAACGCGATCTCAGCCCAGCGGATATCGGATTTCCGGGAGTGAAGCTCGATCGGAAACCTTCACTGGCACTTGTCGAATCATTCGAGAGTCCGTTGATGATAACCGAGCGGCTTCAAATGCTAGGTGAGATCGATGTTGATGACACGGTTTTGGAGATTGTCTATTTCGCCTTGGAGGACGTGGTCGATCGGTATGAGGTAGAGGGCCCGGGAAGGTTGGCTCCGGAAGTCATCGCCTTGAGGCGGAGAATCCACGACCTCACGTTGCAGCGGCAGCATCCGAAACAGCTTGAGCGCCTGTATGAGTTGGCGGCCAAGTTGTCCGGCATACTCAGCTACATGGCTGTGAACAGGGGGAGATTCCCGCTAGCCAGAATGTATGCCGAGGAAGCTCTACATGTCGCAGGGTTGATTGAAGATCTGGAATTGCAGGCTTGGGTCAAGGGGACCGAGAGTTTTTGCGCCTACTACATGGGCAAGTATGGCATGGCGGCTGCATTGGCGACGGAAGGACTTCAGCTCGCGCCGAACGGTCCGCAGGCAATCCGGTTGTTGTCCAACGGGTTAGCGCGCGCGTTGGGCAAGATCGGCGATCTCAGTGGGGTTCATGCCGCGGTGGAGCGCGCGAACACCCTCGCGGAGGTCCTGCCGGTTCCGGATGGGTTATCACCAGCGCTGACCTTCGAGCCCTACAGCCAGGCAAGGCTGGCTGCGAACATCGCGACGGCGTACTTGTCGGCCGGCGACTACGAGAAGACACTCCAGTACGGTCATCAGGTGGAATCGCTTGTCGACGGCTCTGATTCGGTATGGAGCCGTTCGCTGGTCCGACTGGATATCGCCACCGCGCTGGTCAAGTCGTCAAGTCCGGATGTTGAGCAGGCTGTTCACTTGGGAGCCGAAGCCCTGACGTTCTCTGAAGAACGGCCTATCCGATCGGTGTGGCAGCGCGCCCATGAGTTCGGCACCGCCACTCAATCGTTCGATGCTTCGGAAGCCCGTGACTACCAAGAGGTACTTCGTGATTGGTCCGAACGTGTTCGCGAGTTCTCCTCGCCAGCGAAGGCTAGCTAGGATTCAGGTCGAGCGTTGCCACGTCGTCCCATCGGTAGGCGCGTGGTTCGCGGCGAAGCCGAACCAGCTTTATGGCGTCAACTCGTACGGTGACGGGCTTCGTATCTCGGAGTGCTGCTACTTGCTCTATGAACGGTTCAGCTTCTTGTAATTGGTTGCTGTAACCGATTCCGAGGTGCGGTCGAAATCTTTGCGTGCTCACAATCGGAAGGTCTGGAAGAACTTTACGCGTGGATTCTTCAAGGATCTGATGAAGCTGGAAAAGCTCGGTCCACGGAGCAACTGTGAAACGTAGCGCGCCGCGAGAACCGGCAAGAGGCCCAACCGTCAGATCAAATTGATTAACTTTCCTGAGCTGGGCCCTGGCATCATTTGCAACGGCTTGGATATCATGCTCGGCAATCTCGTCTCGGCCCCCGATTCCCAGGACCGTAATATGTAGTCCGTCGAGGGGCACGAAATCAATGCCGTCAGGTTTCAGGCAGGTGCGGCACTGCTTGGTCATTTCAACCAATTTTGGATCTCGGAATGTCAAGTACCAGTAGTAGATTTCATGTCCGGCGGGCCATTCGTTCCGTCCCCAGTGGTTGATCATCTGGTCAACACTGCGAAAAGCATTCCAGTCGTTTTCGCAGATAGACCTACGGTCTGACAGGGAGGTCGGTAGCGATTCGGGGAACGACCCCGCGCGGGTATCTCTGATCATCGGCTTCGAGTCCTGTCCGTCCGGCACAGTCTCAGACTACGTGTGCAGTCCGAGCTTCGTGTGCCGTCCAATGTTCCGTGTTTCAGCGCCTCCATCACGAGTTTTCTGATGTGGCAAGGCATTTCATGCCATGCCCGTCAAAGGAGGCACATTCATGACACAGAGACGAACCGGGGACATGCGGGCTCCAACCGGCCAGTTGATGAGCCTGCGAGAGGCCGCTGCGCTGGCCCACGTGGATATCAAGACCATTCGCCGATGGATCGACGGCGGCCATCTCGCCGCGTACAGGATGGGGCCGCGGCTGTTGCGAGTCGAACGTAGCGAGCTGTTGGCGGTCGCCAAGCCGGTAACGGCGAACTTCCCTGGCGGTGCAGCATGATCCGCACAACCTTTCTGCTGTTGGCCATCGTTCTGGCTGTCGCGATCTTCGCACCCCAGCTCGGGATTCTGCTTTTGATTGCGGTGTTCCTGCTCAGCGTGGCTGGGCTGGCCTGGAGCTACTTCAGCCCCTTCAATCGCCATGGGCGGGGTGGTCGGCGATGAACGAGTACCTACTCACCGGACGCAATGACCGGGTAGCCGTGCCGATGTCTTCACCCGCCGTTGCAGCGCTGGTGCTGGCCGCGTTCGTATTCGCTGCGGGGCTGTACTTCGGTGTGCTGCTGTTCGGCACGCGGGAGGCCCTGCCTTCGACGGTGGTGGTGTGCCCGGCGCCCGGAACCGGGCAGGTGGCGGCGTGGCCGAAGGAATGCCCGCGTGAGGCGGTGGCACCATGAGCGAGCCGGAGATTCGATTGCAGGGCTGGGAGACCCTGATCGAGGAGTTCACAGCCCAGCAGTACGGCCTGTCCTTCGACACCTTGAACAAAGTGGTGGGGAAGGGGCCGCGGGTCGCCTCGAAGTTGGCGCGCCGCTTGAAGAAGGCCGGTCGCGTGCAGGTGGTGCGGATCGATTACGGGTCGCCGGGGCCGTGGCGGAACTCGCCGAACTTCGATGCCCCCGACCTGGTCCCGCACGGCCCGTTGTGGATCTACCCGACCCGTGAAATTGCTTGGGGTTACCTTGAATTCGATCCGGGCGAGTGGCATCCGAAAGCGTCCACCGCAGCTCACCTGACCGCGGTCACGGAGTTGCGGTTGGCGCTGACCGGCCTGGACACCGATCCGCAGGTGTGGACCAGTGAGCGGTTGTTGAGGCGGCAGCTCAAGACCGACACCGGGCGTCCCGATGGTCACATTCATGACGGCTGGTTCCGGGATTTCGCCGATCCGGACAAGGTATGGGCGGTCGAGGTGGAGTTGTCCCGCAAGTTCGGTCAGGGCCGCTTGCTGCGTGCGGTGACCACGGCCCTGGAGACAGCCGAGCGGCAGGAGTTGGCCGGCGTCCTGTATTTCGTGCGCGGGGCCGGACTCTTGCGAGCGGTCGAGGGCGTGGCGGCGCGGATCGCGCATCAGCGCAATCTCGATCGTCTTTCCAATCTCGAAATCCACGACCTCGATGCCACTTTGGTGCGCAAGGGAGTGCACTGACATGGACATTCTCATCGAACTCGGGATCACCGAGCAGAACGCCGCGAGATTTAGCACAGGAGGTGCGGACGCCGCGCTGACCTTGTGGGAGTACTCGCCTGAGGAACGAATCGCGATTTTGGAAGCTCTGCTCAACGGCTCGCCTTCGTCGGACACGGAGGTGCAGTCATGAGCGGTTGCGTTCCGTTGATCACCCCCGAGGACTGCGGCACCACCGCGCCGCCGGTCCCCACCACCACGACGATGCTCACCGCACCGCCGCCCGCCACTCAGGTGAACGAGGTTCCGGCACAACCGGATTCAGATCAGTTGTTCGACAATCCGACGTTGCCGAACGGCTGGCACGCCCCGAACTGGAGCCTGCACGTCTCCAGCGTCACCGAAGTTCTCGCGTTCCTGGGCACGCTGCTGCTCGGGCTGGGATTCCTGATCGCACTGGCGGTCGGTATGAACTGGTTCGCGAACCGGCGGCGCTGGGATGCCCTGCAGGTCCGCAACTACGCCCTCGGGACCCTGATGTTGCCGCTAGGTGCCATGGTGATCACGAACTCCTGGTTCGCCGCGCCGCGCCTGTGGTGGCAGGGCACCCACGTCCTGGTGACTGCCGGCCCCGGCTCGGGTGCCCTGGTGGCGATGACCGCCGGGTGCCTGCCGGTGGCCTGGGCTATGGCGGCGCTGTATCGGGCGCGGTTTCTGTCCCGGCTCGGGACTGAGGGCATCGATTCACCCTGGAAAACGCGACGGCTGCTGCGTCGCCAGCAGCACGGGCAAGCCGCAGCGGCGCGCCGGGCGGCTCGTTATGGTGCGCCGTTGGTGACAGGCTGGTTGAAGTCGCGGGCGGTGCTCGGGTCGCTGTCCGAACGCACGGACGCGACCCAGCCGACGGTGACCACGCAGCTGGTGGAGAAGCGGTCGGCGAAGTTGGAGATCCCGATCGAGGGGCTCGGGCACATGTACCTGCTGGGCAAGTCCCAGAAGGCAGGCAAGACCACACTGTTGGTGCGGTTGGGCTCGAGTTTGTTCGAAGCCTATTGGCACCGGTATGTGCGGACCGGTGAGAAGCGCCCGTTGTTGATCTTCCTGGATTGCAAGGGCGGCAAGCCGGGGCTGGCGACGGGTCGTCAGGTGGTGAAGATCGCGCATCGGTTGGGAGTGCGGCCGGAGCGGATCGCATTGTGGCCCATCACTAATCGCCTGGATCTGTGGGACATGTCGGCCGAGGATCAGTGCGCCACCTTGGAGTCGATGATCAACCCGGTGCAGGCCACTGACGCCGGTTCGGAGCATTTCAAGCAGAACCGTATCCGGGTGGTGCAGCTGGCGGTCATGGCACCCGGCGGTAAACCGGCGTCGAAAGATGATTTCCAGCAACGTCTTTCGCTGGACTGGCTCAAGGATGCGTGGGCAGGGCATGACGCGATCCTGGCGGAGATCGATGATCTTCAGCAGAACAAGCCGCCCGCGGTGGGGGATGTGGCGGGCAAGTTCCGCAACATCTTCAACGCGATCGGCGAAGGCTTCGAAGGTGGCCGACCGCTCGACTCCTTCGATGTCATCTACGCCACCACCCCCGGCACCATCCGCGGCGAATACGCCCGCGCCCAGGTCGCGGCGATCACCACGTTGATTTCGCAGTTCGCGTGTGGGGAGCATGACCGGCAGATCATTTTGATCATTGATGAGATGTCGGCGGTGTCGGACAAGACCGGCGGCATCAACCAATTCACCATCGCCGAACGACTTTTGGGCATGGGAGTGGTGGCGATCTTCGCCGCCCAGAACCAATATGGACTCGGAGCCACCCCGGACGAGCGCCGCCGCCTGATGGAAGGCTGCCCCTCGGGCGGACTGCTCATGTGCCTGGAAGGCGCGGGCAAGGTCTCGGAGGTATCCGGCACGCGGCCGGTCACCGAGAACTCGCGGCACTCCAAGAACGGCAAAGTCGGTGACGAAGGCACCCTGGGCAACCGGGACACCTTCTTCATCGACCCCAACCGGCTCGCCGAATTCCAGCGCGGTGACGTGGTGTGGGTACACGCGCTCAAAGCTCAATGGGGACATGTGATCCCGGTCGATCTGGACCAGATCACCCCACTACCGGCCGACCCCCATCCGCAGCGGTGGGCACGCAACACCCAGCCGCGGGTGCCGTTGCGCGCGGTGCGGGATCTCGATTCCGGGCCTGCGCGGCGCGCGGACTTCGGGTTCGACGGTGAGGGCGGTGAGTCCGCATGACCGACTACCTGCGGTCGATGGCCGCCTACGTGGCCACCCAGAACCGGCACCACCACCGTGATGACCGCCCTGTTCCCGGACAGGTGGCCACCCCGGACATCCACGCGGACAACCCGATCGGAAGCGCGGACATCACCGACGCGGACGCGGCCACCGAGCTGGACAGGGGGTGGACACGATGACTACCACCCAAGAGAAGACGCGTGGCCAGCTGGTGGCGTGGGCGGGATTCGTGTTCGGGTCGTTGACCTCGATCGCGGCCAATGTCCTGCACACCTGGCTTCCTGTCGACCGGATGCCACCGGAGTGGACGCCCGGGATCGCCCCGCAGATCGGGGCCGCCGTGTGGCCGATCGGGCTCCTGCTCAGTGTCGAGGTGCTCTCGCGGGCAGCCTGGCGCAGCGGCGGCTGGTGGGCGATCGCCCGCTACGGCGGGGCGGGCACGGTCGCGCTCGGTTCGGCGGTCATCTCCTACGGCCACGTCCGGGAAGTGCTGTTGGCCTGGGGCTACGGGCATCCCGCTGCCGAATTCGGGCCGCTCACCCTCGATGGGCTGATGGTCGTATCTGGGTTCGCGCTGCTGTCGATGACCCCGCGTCGCGACACCGAACACCACCGGACGGCGCCGCGGTTTCGAATCCGAGAACCCGAACCCGCTATCCCGCACGAGGTTCCCCTCACAGTTCAGGTGGAACCGGCCGCGCCGAACGACATTCACCCCGCCGAAGTGGTGGCCACGGTGTCCGGACAGAACCCCGAAGGGGTGGCCACCGAGGTGGACATGCCTCCCGCACAGGCGGACGCGACCGCCGAAGGGGCGGACAGCGGGGAGGGCATCGAGGCGGACAGTCGTCGCCAGCGTGCCCGTGAACTACATGCCCTGGGCTGGACGCACGCGCGGATCGCGGCCGAACTCGCAGTCAGCAAACGCACTGTCCGCCGTTACTTGTCCTCCGGGGCGGACACCGATGGCCATGCGGACAGCCCCGAGGACACCGCGGATCTGTTCGGACCGGACTGGCTGACCGCGCTCGACACCAATCATCACGACAACCATGAGGGAGTTCTGTCATGACCACCAACAGCAACAGCGGGCGTGGGATCGATTGGGACGGTGAGTTGCAAGCGCTCATGGAGTCCTCCGGTATCAAACTCGCCGAACTCACTCGCCCGAACTGGAAGATGCGGTGGCGCCGCAGAGCACTCGGTGCCCGGGCTTTCGGGGCGGCGGTCGTGATCACGCTGCCGCTGATGTGGATAACCGTCTCGTCTGGTGCACCCGCCGCGGCGGTGGTGCCGCTGCTGATCTGGCTGACGGGCTGGATCGGCTACGGCGTGTGGGTCAGCGCGGGCCACCCAGACTGGTCGATCATCGCCCACGCCATTGCCGGAATCGTCAGCGCCGCAAGCCATCTCGTGTCCCGATCGTACTTCGCCCGAACTCGCCCAGCGCGGGCACGGTGGCGTGCCTACCGCATCGCCCGTGCCACCGCAGTCAAGACCGCCTGAATCCCAGAGAGGAAGCCCGAACATGTTTTCCGGCAATGACACTCAGCAGGCCGGTGGTTCCGGCGGCGGGAACACCGTCGATGAGACCAGCCGCAGTTTCTACCAGTTGTTGCAGTTGCTGCTGCGGCTCTCGCAGCAGTACCAGCACAACTTCCCGCGCGGGCTCAAGCTCTCGCGGACCGAGTACAAGGAGTTCCAGCGCCAGCTGGAAGAACACATCCGGCTCGCTCAGTTCGAGCAGGCGACCACGATCGCCTGGTATGAGGCGCGGGTCGCCGACTATCAGCGTGAGAGTGCCGATATCGCAGCCCGGGCGGCCGCCGGCACTCTCTCGGATGAAGAGCGGCTCAAGGCGACGGCCTATATGCAGGGCAAGCGGGCCGAGATCGAGTCCACCATCCACGCCACCTCGTTGACGCCCGAGCAGCGCGGGCAGGTGGTGCAGCGCCTGGACGCTGTCGATGCCGATCCGCGGGTTCGGATGCAGCACGGGGTGTTCGGGCCGATGACGCGCAAGGAGAAAGCCGTCGCCCGCGGCCGGGCCGCACAGTCCGAGGCCGAGACCATCGAACACCAGGACCAGCGTGCCGCCCGCGAAGCCGCCACCGCGCAACCGGACACCCCGGCCGGGCTCGGACCGGCCGTGACCGCGTTCCTGAAAGCCAATGCTGTTCTGCAGCAGCAAGTCCAGACCCTCACCGCCGAGAACGGTGCGCTCACGCAGCAGGTCGAGCAGCTGCAAGCGCAAGTCACCGCGACCGCCGCGACCAACGGGCACGCGCCACGCCCGCAGCAGCAGGCCGAACAGGACGCCGCGACCGCGGAAGCCGAGCAGGGTCCGGGCATGCCGCCCGAGGGCGGGAATGCGGCGCAGATGCAAGCCGAGGCGTGACCGATGTGCCTGCGCCCCAAGAGTTTTTCAACAACAACACAGAAAGGAGTCACCGATACGACCGCTGAACACCCGTGATGCTCACGCATTACGACTCTGAGGCTTGGACAACCTCACCGGAACCTATGTTTCGGGAAATCCTAACTATTTCAACAACTTTCAGGAGTATGACATGTCCGGAGAGACTTCTCTCACCATCATCGGCAACCTGACCGCCGACCCCGTCATCCGTTACCTCAACAACGACGGTGACGCGGTGGTCAACTTCACGGTCGCTTCCACCCCGCGAGTGTTCGATTCGAAGACCAAGCAGTGGAAGGACGGGCCCGCGTTGTTCATGCGCTGCACCCAGTGGCGCGAAGCGGGCGAGCACGTCGCCAATTCCCTGTCCAAGGGGGATCGGGTGATCGTGGTCGGCAAGCTACAGCAACGCGACTACCAGGACCGTGAAGGCGTCAAACGCACCGTCGTGGAACTGGTGGCCGACGAGGTGGGGACATCCCTGAAATATGCGGTGGCCAAACCAGTCCGGTCCAAAGCGCGCGGCAGTGGGCGGCCGACTCCGAAGGCCGGCGGCGGTGCGGGGGCCAATGATGACCCCTACGCCGGTTTCCAGCCGTCCGAGGACGAGGTGGCGTGATCATGGCATGCGTCATCAGCCGGTTCGATCACCCCAATGGTGACGGCGACAAGGTGAACGTGCATTGGCACGAGTTGATCACCCACATGGTGGTGCAACTGAGCATCACCGATCCGTCCATCGCCTTGACCTGGCAGCCCGATGCCGAGACCGGTATCCAGGCTTTCCTGAGTCTCGGTGAAGCCTCCGCCCTGGCGGATGCGCTCAACGATGCGCTGGACAGGTTCGCCGAATTCGATGACGGCGAGGACCCGCGACCGGATTGGTTGCCCGATCCGCTCACCGATCGGCTGCCGGAGTTCGGGCGCCCGTGGCCGCAGGCGGGGGAGTGCTGATGCGCAACCTCCTGCGCCACAACGCCATTCACCACAAAAAGGAAGGAATCTGATCATGGCGTACCTGCACACGGAAGCGAAAGCGGCTTCCAACGGCGAGTATGGACGCGGCGGAAGCGGCTCGGTGCGTTTGGTGTGGCACAACATGCCCGATGCGACGGTCGAGTTGCTGCCCGCCGAGGACAGCCGCGGTGACATCGAGATCCGCTGGCATGTGCGTCCCGAGTGGGAAGGAGTGCTTGCCGACCTCAACGTCGATGAGGCTCGCATCCTGCGGAACAACCTGAACTCGGCGATTACCAGGTTCCTCAGCACCACTGGTAGCAGTGTCACTGACAACGACGTCGACGACGCGGTCACCGTCAACGTGGACGGCACCGTGCTGACACTGCCGGGCGAGCCCACCTTCTGCCAGACGTGCAACGGCCGAATCGGTCTGCTGCACAACGGCAGTGAGTACTGGTGGACCCACGAACCGTACTCGATCAACGACCACGAACCTGCGGTCGCGATGGTGTGCGCGGTCTGCGACGACACGATCGTGGCGGCTGAAAACGGGTCGTATCGGTGGTGGCACCGCACGTACCCCGAGGATGACCACAGGGCTGTCCCGGCCTGGGCCGTGCGGGCCGCTGCCGAGGAGGTCGCGTGATGAACACCAGCCAGATGATCGGCCGTGCCGAACGGCTTGGACGATTGCTGATCACGATGGAACCGGGCGCGAAGTTCCGGTTCACGTTCCTCTACTCGCTCGGCGGGCAGTACCGGTCGGTAACGGCTGAACTCCCGCGCACGCGGGCAGGGGAACTCATCGAAGCGGTCACCGACGCCATCCAGGCCGGTACCGCGGTCGAAGAGGACGAACCGGCTGTTGCCGACCTCAAAGCCCAGGGCGTGTGGGTGGCCGAGCTGATCAAGGAACGCGACGGACTCAAGGACCACTGCAAGGACCTGCTCGATCAGGTGCAGTGCCTGCAATGGGATTTGGGTGCGCTCCAGAAGCAGCACGATCTGTGCCCGCCACAGGTCGCGGCAAGGAGACGGTGATGGACCCGGACAAGGCTCTGGACCGTATCCGCGATCTCGTCTACGACGCCGACCGGCTCCGCCCCCAGCTCGACGGCAACGACGCCGCTCGGGTCCTCTATGCCCTCACCGAAGTCGTTGAGGGACTGGACCGCTGGCTGACCGACGGCGGGTTCCCGCCCGAGGATTGGCACTGGGAAACCAGCCCGGAGGTGTCGGCATGAAGGTCGATCTCGAATGCTGCGACGAGCGCATGAGTCTGGTGCCGGCCCCGTCGAAGGACTGGCCGATCACCCAACTCATGTACTGCTGCTACTGCGGTCACTACGAACCGTGGGATGGCGACGACGCTGCCCGCGGGAAAGAGGCCGGTCATGAGTAGCGGATCGGGTTACTACCCGTGCGTGTGTCGGGATTGCTTCGACATCTCGATCGGGTTGGCGGTCAACGGCTGGCCGTTGTGTCTGGACTGCGAGGACGCAGGCTGTGACGTCGACGGTGGCGAATGCCAGCGGGCCGACGCCTACGACAACAACGACGATTGTTGCTGACGTGGGGGTCGATCATGGCGAAGGCCAAGAAGCCGCTCAGCCCACGCACCGAGTTGCGGTTGGGTCGGGAGTTCCAGGAACGGTACGACCACGGAGACAACTGGTCTCGGATAGCCGTCGACTACGACATGTCGCAGGCAACGGTGAAACGACTGGCCAAGATCTACCGGGACGACTGTGATCGGAGAGCCCACCAGCATCAGCTGACCTTGTTCAACTGATCTACCGGGCACAACTGAATACTGAGAAAGCGGAGTCCGTGCCTGTCTTCACCAGGCACGGGCTCCGCCCTCTTTGTATCAGACCTCGAAGTCCAGCTCGCAGGACACTCGTGCCGTGCTGGGTAGTTCGGCCCGAGCGATAAGCGGCAGTTGAGTGCGTTCTGGGCGGTATCGGTGAGAAGCTCAGGCACCACGTGGCGCGTACATAATGATCGCGACACCAACCAGGCAGATCGCGGCACCGGTGATGTCCCAGCGGTCGGGTTTGAAGCCGTCCAGGGCCATGCCCCACAACAGTGACCCGGCAACGAACACCCCGCCGTAGGCGGCCAGGATGCGCCCGAAGTTGGCGTCAGGTTGCAGGGTGGCGACGAACCCGTAGAGGCCCAAAGCGATGACACCGGCCCCGATCCATGCCCAGCCTTTGTGTTCGCGCACGCCTTGCCACACCAGCCAAGCCCCACCGATTTCTGCGACAGCGGCCAGGACGAACAACAGAATCGAGCGCAGAACGGTCATAGCCGCAGATCCTAAATGCCGGATCCGGGTGCACCGACCGGCACGCTCGCACACCCGCAACCGGTGTCCGCGCACGACTGGCTGCCCGTCTCACCGCCGGTGCAGCCGTGTCGGCGTGCCCGCCAGCGGGACCACAGCAGCCCGGCCGTGCCGAGTCCGAGGAGGGCGACCCCGAGTGGTTCGAGCCACGACAGGCTCACCAGCAAGGTGCCGCTGCCAAGGATTCCGGCCGCGATGAGCAGCGGGGCCAGGCAGCAGCCCACGCACAGTCCCGCTCCGACCCCGACCGACGCCCACCAGCGGCGTGCGCTTGTCTGTTCAGCAGCCACAACGACCTGCCTCACACGGTGATGTGGTGGTGTCGAAAGGGACAGGGCAGGTGGGGGATTCGCTGCACGCGAGCAGGTCTTCACATCCTGCAGCGAGCGCGGCGACCAGGGTGCCACGAACAGCGGCCAGTTCGGCGAGTTTGGCGTCGACCTCGGTCAGCTTGGCCGTCACCCGCGCGCGTAAGCCCGCGTCCGCTCGCCGTCGCGCGCCGACTCGGGTCCCTTCGAGTAGGTCGGCGACCTCGTCGAGGGTGAACCCGAGCCGCTGGGCGGCCTTGATCACTCGCAGCACCGTCACTGAATCTTGCGGGTACAGCCGGTGCCCGCCGAGGGTGCGTTCTGGTTCGGCGAGCAGGCCCCGGCGTTCGTAGTACCGCAGGGTTTGGGTGTTCACCCCGGCCGCCGCGGCGAGCTCGCTGGTGCGCAACGAGGTCACTGCCGCGCTCCGATCGCGGTCTCTATGCGGGCGGCGAAAGCGTCGAGCACATCCACATAGGCCGGTGGGACCTCGACGTCCATCATCAAACCCTCGGTGCTGGTGGAGAAGTCGAAGGTGAAGAACGAGCAGCAGCTGCTCTCACGCCCGGCCAAGTCCCGCGCCGACGCCTCGGTTGCTGGGTCGAGGACCACTTGCAATCGTGCCGGGGCGAGGCGGTGGGTGGTCCGCGCGGCGTGGGTGAAGTACTCGTCGAATTCGGCGACCCTGATCGGCTGAGCGGCGGTCGGTAGCGTGCACGAGTCCGGTACCCAGTCCGTGGAGCCAGTGTTGATCGTCATGAAACCACGGTAAACCTGTACCTAGGTACCGAGTGCAAGCCCGAAATTGCGGCAGAACAAACGCCCGCCATTCGGCAATACAGGATGTTTGCGGAGCGGTGGGGCGGGGGCGCGTGACCAAGACGGGCAGGCCCCGCCTGCCCGGCACCCTGACCGTCTCGGCGTCGCAGAGGCTCCCGGCCGAGGAGGAATTTCCCGGTCCCCGGACCGCCCGATGAGCACCGACCGCGACGGGAAATTCGTCCTCGGGCGCGGAGGGGCGACGCCGTTACAATCGCGCGCCCCCACCCCACCGTGGACGTGGCGGGCACCCGGGACCGGCCCTGTTCCGGAGCCTGCTGATGGGGCTACACCCCGGAATCTGCTGTCGATCATGAAAATCCGGCGCAGCGGAACCCGTGTCGAAGGCGGGCGAAACTCGTCACACCGACTGCGAAACCGGTGCTGTACGAGTCACATCGCGGAAAAAGGTGTGTCAAACGTGGTCAGATGGGTCGCCTTGTTTGGCACTAGTTTCACACCCCCAGACACGCAGAGCGACCTGCGGTGATGTGTGCTCCCCTCGACCAGATCACCATATACACACATCAATGGGTGGTTCAGTAAGAAATGTGTGTGCATATGGTGATCTGGTCGAGGGGAGCAGTTGGGAAACAGAGTGGATTGTGTTGGGGGAGAGTTGAGTAAGAAGTAGTTGGTTGAGTTGGGTAATGAGCGTTGCTGTGAGTAGGTGGTGGCGTTCGGTGACGTGGGGTACGTACGTGACGGCCGCAAGGGCGGTGAGGTCCGGAGCGCTGGCGCGGTGGTGACGCCCGGCGGGTGTAGTTGCGTCGAGGTGGTCGAGTCCGGCGGGAATAGTTGCGTTTGCCAGCCCGGTGCCGAGTCTGCTCGGAAGTCTTGTGTGGCTGGTGAATTCCCTGGGCGTGCGCCGCATGCTAGCCGTGCCGCTCCTCCGCGCCCTAGGACGATTTTCCGGCTGGCGGATCTGTGATTTGCGGCGGTCGGGTGATCGGAAATTCGTCCTAGGCCGGGAGCCTCTGCGACACGGCGGGCAGGCGTTGAGGGCAGGCCGCGGGCCTGCCCCGGCGAGAGCGCGGCGCGCGCCCAGGGAATCCACGCTCTCGCGGGCATCCACTTTCCGTTGACACGTACGTGTCAAAGCCGCTGGGCCGCAGGTTGACACGTACGTGTCAAGGCTCTTCGGAAGGAACTGGAAATCATGACCGACTCCGACACCATCACCGGCCTACTTGTCACCGCGTTGGAAAACACCTGGACCGCTATCCGATCCCGCCACCCGGACGTGCCTGACGTGGTGCTTACTGTGGGCGCGGGGTCGATAGGGAGTAATGAACTCACGCTCGGGCACTTCGCTGCGAACCGTTGGGTGCGTGGAGAGTACGAGCTACACGAATTGTTCGTTGGCGGGGAAGGGCTCCAGCGTGGTGCCGCCGACGTACTCGGCACGCTGTTGCATGAGGCTGCGCACGGTGCCGCGGCGGTGCGCGGGATCAAGGACACGAGCCGCCAAGGTCGTTGGCACAATGAACGATTTCACGCTCTCGGAGCTGAACTGGGACTCACTCTCGCCCATGATCCTAAGCTCGGCTGGTCGGTCACCACCGTGCCGGAGCAGACGCGGCAGGCATACCGCCATGAGCTGGATGAGCTTGCGTTCGCGTTGGTGGCCTACCGGCGGCGTGAGCCGAACCGGCGTGGCGGACGTAAGTCCAACAACAACGGCATGACCGTTGAGTGCGATTGCGGTCGGAAGATCCGCGCTTCGGCCGGCACATTGGCGGCCGGTCCGATCGTCTGTGGCGTGTGCCAGATGCCCTTCCAGGAGGTCTAGATGCTCTGTTGGCTGGCGGGCGCAGTTGTAGGCGTGTAGCAGCAGCGCGCCGGAATGTAGCAAAACATGTTGCAGACAGGTGTCCAGACAAGAGTTCTAGAGTCTACCTGTGTCCTATGCGAACTACCGTGAGTGGCCTTGTCCTGCTCGTATGTTGTGAACGAGACGTGCAGGTCGGAGCTGTGAAATGCGTGATCCTGCTGTACTGGTTTTACACACCAGCGGTCGGGGGTTCGATCCCCTCTGCGCCCACCCTTCAACCGGCAGGTACCGACAGGTGCCTGCCGGTTTTCTCTGCCCCACGGGCCGATTCGTGGGGCAGAACTCGGGCAGCGACGGTAGCTAAATTGTTCGTCGAAGGCGCCCTGGCGTAAGACGTGCCAACGCCTGGGTAGTCCGGTTGAGTGGACCCCCCCGACGGGCACCGATCGGTTGTGCGGCCAGTAGCTCCTCGATTCGTGCCCAAGGTATGGCGGTGCGGAGCGCGCCGCATTGGCTGGCGAGATTTCCTCCGGCTGCTTCGACACGGGCTACGGCTTCCCGCAGGCGAATCGGTTCTTCGCCCAGTGCTTCCGCCAGCCACAGCAACCCGGGTGCGCACTTGAAGTGGTTGTAGAAGAAACGGGCATCCCGACCGGGAGTCTTACGGCCGTAGTAGCCGGGGCTGTTGTACTCGGCTAGCCATCCCAGGAGATGGTCGCGTTGACTCGGCCATCTCGATGCGGCCCCATTCTGTTCGAAGGCATCGGTGATCGGCTGTCGCGCAGGGAGGCTCTGCACTATTGCGTGAAGTTGGCGCGCCGAGATCGACATCCGTTGTCCAACCGCCCTTGGTTGTGTGGTCTATGGATACGAAATCTATTCGACCGGAGCAGGTTTCGGCCAGTGGAAGGGATTGGCTGGGGCTCGATGGCTTGGCAAACTATCTGTGCAGTTGCGGTAATGCCTCCAATTGCTGTGCGAGGTCGGTGAGGATCTGTCTGCGGAGGTGGGCGTTCACGGTGATCCATCGGGCGCCCCAGCCGGGGTCTACCGGGCGGGGGCCGTCGGGGCCGAGGACTACGCCGGGGGCGTCATTGATGATGCCGAAGAGGATGAACTCGAGGGCCGCATGGATTTCGGGGCGGAGTAGGTGGTTGTGCAGGCCCTGGATGGTGCGGCGTACGTCGGGCATGACTCCGATGCGGTCTGTCGCGGGGTCGGCGCTGGCGGTGCCCCAGGTGGTCAGGAGGGCGCGCATGTATTCGGAGTCGGCTCGAATATTGGTCGAGGACTGGATGAGTACGGCCGCGCCCGCCACGATGGGTGACGCGCCCGAGGTGCCGCCGAAGTCGGTAGTGTAGTCGTCGGTGCGCCGGCTCATCCAGCCGTCGCCCGTCGTATCGATGTGCTCACCCCAGCCGAAGCAGTCGACGCGGCTGCCAAAGTTGGAGAACCCCAAACGCCGGTGCGGCACAGCGGAACTCGCGGCGCCGACCATGATCGCGCCGGAATCCTTGAAATCGGCGCTGCCGCGCTTCAATACGGTCTTGCCCTTGGTGTCGGTGAAGGTGTCCAGATCGTAGGAGCCGTTACCGGCCGCCTCCACGACAACCAGGCCCTTGTCGCACGCGGCCCGAATCGCGTCGAACACAGCCTCTTCCACCTCTACCGGGACGTAACTGCTGCCACTGGTGGAGTAGACGGTCTGGGCTTCCAGGAGCAGTACGCTGCCGGGCACCAGCACATTGGAGACGCTCACAATGGCCTCGGCGGTGCTGTAGGCACCCCCGGCTCGATACTGCGAAACCACCGAAAACGTTGCGTGCGGGGCGATTCCGACGCCGCCGACGGTGTTGTCCACCGCGCCGAGCTCGCCCAGCACCGCCGTTCCGTGCCCGTGGTAGGCGGTGTTGACGCCGGACAGCAGGGAAATGTTCGCGGCCACGAGATCCTCATGGTTCAGCGTCCACCCCTGTTCCAGATCGACACAGGCCACACCCGCACCGGTGATGGATTGCTGCCATGCCCAACGCGCGTCGATTCCGGCCGGTGCGGCATCCAGGTAATGCTGCGCGGCGTTGCGCGGATCGTCGGCGGGATGCACGGGCGGCGGTGTCGGGCCGCCCTCGACATAGGCGGTCTCGACGGCCGGGTCGGCGGCGAGTTCCTCGGCCAGTGCCAAGGCGGTGTCGCGGTCGCGCACTTCGATGCGGCGGTAGCGATCCAGTGGACGTTCGGGACCACCGTGCCCGGGCGGGAGCGGCGCCAGCACACGCGGATCGAAGTAGTTCTCGAGCCGCAGGTCGTTGAGTCGTGACCCCCGCGCGGGTGGCGGGGCGTCCGCACGCAGCTTCACCACGATGCGGGCGGTGTGTTCGGTCATGGCCGATCCTTCCGGGAGAGTTGACTATCTCGTCACGGTGCGCGCGAATCGGCTGGGCGTCGTGCGTAGCGCACTACTCCACTTCTGTCCCAGGAGGTGGGGTGTGGAATGCCGCGAATGTCCGGTGTTTCCGGATTTCAGTGGAGTCCCGGAGCTCGCAAAGTATGTGATGTGTCGCACAGATCGGGTGGGGACGGTATTGCGGCCGGAATAGACTTCGTTAGCGCGCCGGGCGGGGTGAACGGCGTGGTCAGGCGGTAGGTAGGTTCCTTCGGTGCCCAGGGGTGGTGCATGCGGGTTGATCTGCGGATGCTGCGGGACTGGTGGTTCGAGGATGTGGACTATCGGTGGGTGGTGGGTGCGATCGCGGCGCGGTCGGCGTTGGGGGTGGTGAAGAACGCGATCGGGTTGTGTGGGCTCGTGGCGCCGGTTATTGCGGTGTTGACGGTGTTTTCACCGGAATTGCCGCATGGGGTGGGTGGGCGGATCGCGTTGTGGGGGCTGGTGGCGGTGGGGGTGGTTTGGGCGGTGCGGTGGTGGGTGCTGCCGTGGCCGGGGGAGCGGGAGTCGTTGGTGCTGGCGGGGGTGGCGGATGTGTGTATTACGGCGGTTTGCGTACTGAGCCCGGGGTATGCGGTGCGGTCGGTGGGGATGATGCTGCTGTTGGTGGTGGGGGTTTATGTCAGTGCGTTTCATACGCCGAAAGTGCTTGCGGTGCATACATTGTGGGCGCTCGGGTCGGCGGTGGTGCTGGCGGTGCCGCTGTTCGGGGGCGGGGACGTGCGGTCGGCGGTGATCATGATTTTGGGGATGGGCGCGGCGGTGGTGGTGCCGCCGGGGTTGCATTTCGGGTACGGCGCGCTGCGGGGGGCGATGCTGTCGGATCCGTTGACGAACCTGCTGAGCCGCCGGGGGCTCGACTATTACGCGGCGGACGTGTTCGCGCGGGCCACGCCCGTGCCGGTCTGTGTGTTGATGGTGGATCTCGATCGGTTCAAGGCCGTCAATGACACGTACGGGCATTCGTTCGGTGACGAGGTATTGATGCGGACGGCCGATCGGCTGCGTGCGGGTGCGCCGGCCGGAAGCGTGGTGTCCCGTTTCGGCGGTGAGGAATTCGCGATGGTGGTCCGGATGCCGGTCGAGGCGGCCTTCGACACCGCGCAGCGGCTGCGCCGGGCGATCGCCGAGCCGATCGGTGCGGTCACCGTGACGGCGAGCATCGGGCTCGCGGTCGCGGAAGGGCTGACAGCGGCGGAGACGGGCGGCGAGCGGTGTCCGCTGCGCGAAATCATCTGCGTCGCAGACGATGCGATGTACCGGGCGAAACAGCGGGGCGGTGACGCGGTAGTGGTTGCCCGGTCACCCGGGCCGGTGATGACTCACCACAGCACAGGCGGGTGATGCACACGGTCGTTGACGGCGGCCAGGTAGTCGATGGCGTGCAGCAGGTCGGGATAGACGCGGTGGGCGAGGCCGGTGGTCTCGGTGGTGGCCGGGATCAGGTCGGGGATGAGTAGGCAGCGCAGGCCCGCGGCGTGGGCGGCGCGTAGGCCGTTGGGGGAATCCTCGCAGGCCAGTGTGTGTTCCGGGGCGGTGGCGAGGGCTGCGGTGGCGGTCAGGTAGGGCTCGGGGTGGGGTTTGCCGTGGATCACGTCTTGGCGGGTGATGATGGCGTCGAAGCGGTGGGCGAGGCCGGTGGCGTGGAGGTGGTGGCGGGTGCGGGCGCGGGCGGAGGAGGTGGCGATGGCGCGGGGGATGGCGCGGTGGTCGAGTTCGTCCAGGAGTTCGGGGACGCCGGGTTTGGTGGTGAGCCGGCCTTCGTCGACCAGGCGGGCGATGGTGGTTTCGTGGGTGTGGAAGAAGTCGTCGAGGGGGAAGTCGGGGCCGAAGGCGGTGGCGGTGAGGGCCCGGCAGGTGTCGGCGGGCATGCCGATGAGGCTGTGGCAGAAACGTTCGGAGAGTTGGTAGCCGAGTTGGGCGCCGGACAGTGTCAGGGACTCGACGGCCAGGCGCTCGGAGTCGAGGAGTAGGCCGTCCATGTCGAAAACGACTGCGCGGATGGGCTTTTCGAAAGGGGATTCGGTGCTCATAGCCAGGGTCACGCTACTTTCCCGAGGTCCGGTCGCAGGCGTCTGGCGATCACGGCGGCGATATCGTCGTGGATGAGTTCGGCGAGGGCGTCGCCTACTTCGCGCTGGGCGCGGTTGAGGTGCGGCAGGGTCCCGAAGATGTCGGTGCGGGCCAGGAAGGCGCGGGCGCGGCGGTGCGGGTCGGGGATGGCGGCCAGCGGGGCCAGTTCGGCGGCCCGGGAATCGATGAGTTCGATTGCGCCGCCGGGGGTTCCGTGCAGGTCGAACCAGCGGATCCAGGCCGCGATCAGGAGTGCGGCGGCGGGGGTGGGGCGGCCCTTCGCGAGGTTCTCGCGCATGGCGGCGGTGACGCGGGGATGCATCTTGTCCGAGCCGTTGCGGCCGACCCGGGTCATCTCGTGGCGGATGGCGGGGTTACGGAAGCGGCGCAGCAGATCGGTTACGGTGCGGTGCAATTGGAGTTCGGACAGGGCGAGGGTGGGGCCTTGTTCGTGGAGCATGAATTGGCGGGCGAGGGCGCTGAGGCCGGGATCGGCCGCCGCTTCGGCGATGGTGGGGTGGCCGGCGAGCGCGCCCAGGTAGGCCAGCAGCATGTGAGTTCCGTTGAGCAGGCGCAGTTTCGCCAGTTCGTGGGCGGTGACGTCGGTGACGTATTCCGCCCCGGCGAGGTCCCAGCGCGGGCGTTCGCCGTCGAAGTTCTCGATGGTCCAGGTCATGAACGGTTCGGCGGAGACCTGCGCCCGGTCGTCCACGCCGAGCCGGGCGCCGGGCGTCGTGTCCACCCCCGAGGCCACGATCCGATCGACCACACTGCACGGGAATTGCACATTGCGCCCGATCCAGTCCGCCAGCCGATCGTCCCGCAGCGCGGCGAAATCCAGGACGGCACTGCGCAATTGACGCCCGTTGGCGGTCAGGTTGTCGCAGCTGATCACCACCGGCGGCCGCCCGCCGCGCCGGCGCACCGCCGCCAGCCCGCCCACCAGCATGCCGATCGCCGTGCACGGCTTGGCCGCGCAGCGCAGATCGTGCCGCACCGGATCGCTGCCCGAATCCAGTCGCCCGGTGGCGGGTGCGAGGCAATACCCGCCGGTGGTGACGGTCAGCGTGACGATGCGCACCCGCGGATCGGCGACCCGGCGCACCACGCCGATCCGATCCGAGGGCGCGTGCACCGCCGCGGTGATCGCGCCCACCACTTCCGCCCGCACTGCGCCCTCATCGCGCAGCACGGTGGTGTACAGGTTCTCCTGCGCGCGCAGGGCCCCGACCACATCGGGCCGGGACATGGCGACCGAGGCGATGCCCCACCGCCGGTCGCCGGTGGCGGTCATGGCATGCTGGGTGATCAGCGCCTGATGGGCGCGGTGGAAGGCCCCGCAGCCCAGGTGCACGATGCCGGTCTCCAGAATGCCGGGGGTGAACGGGGGCCGGGTGACCTCGCGCGGCAGGCCGCGCAGCGCGCCGACGCCGAGCCGTGGTGAAACAGCCACGGTGGTAACCGAATTCGAATTGCTGGACATACCGAGTCCTCCGGAGCATTCGGAATTGTTGGCATGAATGCGACCGATCGACATTGAACTCGGTGCAGAACCCGAACGTAGAACACAATTCGGGAAACTTCGACTGTGATTTCCGGTTTCCTTATGTACCGTCTGTCACAGGTTATCGCCATGCACCCGTAGAGAATTCGTAAAGACGCACTTGGAAAAGCCGCCGGCGCCGCGCGGAATCAATCGAGCGCCAGCTGCACCAGCAGTGTGGTGCCGCTCGGCCCGGTGTGTATCCGCACCAGATCGGCGAGCTGGTTGATCAGCAGCAGTCCGCGGCCGCCGGCGGTCCGGGCGGGCGCGGGCAGCCGGCCCGCGAGCGGATCGGTGATGTGCCCGGCGTCGCTGATCCGGCAGCACAGGCGGCCCTCCTCGGTCCACAACGCCAGCGTCCCGCTGCCGCCGCCCCCGTGCACCACCGAATTGGCGGTGGCTTCGCCGACGATCAGTTCCAGATCGTCCACGCGGGGCTCGCCCATGCCGCTGCGCCCGGCGAATTCGACCGCGGCGTGCCGGACCCGGGCCAGGTCGGCCGCATCGAATTCCAGGCGCAGCGCCCCGGCGGGCGGTTCGGGCAGCGGCCGGTTGTAGGCGGCGACGACGTGTTCGGGATCATAGGCGGCGCTGCGGGTCTCGGCGCCCCGGTCGATGAGCACCGGATGGGTCGCGTACGCGTCCGCGATCATGTGCGGGGGCAGATGGGTGAGGTCGTACGGGCACAGGATCGTCGCCTCGCGCCCGGCGAAGGCCGCGTTGATCAGCGCCTCGTGCTGCGCGCACGCCGGATACTCCAGTGCCGACCGCCCCGCCCAGATGGGCTCGCCGATGATGCGCACCCGCCGCGTGCGATGCCGGTCGGCGAAGGCGCGCAGCACCCCGGGAATGATCCGGCCGGGATTGCGGCCCTCGACGGTCATGTCCAGCAAGCGCACCGCGCCGGCCTGGGTCCCGAGCGCATCGCGCAGCAGTTCCAGGTTCCAGGTCGGCACGGCCACGGCCACCGGTTCGCCCCGGCGCAGGCCCGTCGTGATGAACTCCACGGTGCCCGCCAGGTACTCGTCCGCATCGCGATAGAACAGCGCGGGATGCCGGAAAGGAGCGGTCGCAGCGGTCATGGGCGAGGCACCTCGGGCGCAGACGGGGGGACGGCCATCAATCGATCATGACCTGCGCTCTCCCCTACGTCGAGACATCGCATGTGTTCATCGCTTCCGCCCTCCTCCTCACGTCGGTCCGGCAATGCCCCGGCATCGAAGATCGAAACCGATCGCGCCGAAGGTGTTTCGGACGTGCCGGTGCGGGTACGAGGCCATTACGGCAACGGAACCCCCGGAACCCACAGTGAGGTAGCGCAATGTCAGGTGACGCGGATCGATCGGGACAGACGGTCGACGGCGCAGGCGCCGGTGACTCGTACGACAACATCGAGCCGTGGCTGCGGCAGCTGGCCGCCCTGCCACGCGACGGTGAGGAGCACGCCCGGCTGCGGGAGGAGATCATCCGCCGCTGCCTGCCGCTCGGCGAGCACATCGCGCGCCGCTATGCCGGCCGCGGCGTCGAGGTCGACGACCTGGCGCAGATCGCGGCGGTCGGCGTGGTGCTGTCCGTCGACCGTTTCGACCCGGACAATGGCGCCAGCTTCCTGTCCTACGCGATCCCGACGATCACGGGCGAGGTCAAACGGTACTTCCGGGACAGCACCTGGGCGGTGCGGGTGCCGCGGCGCATCAAGGAGATCCAGCAGCGGCTGACCTCGGTGATTCCGGAGCTGGCCCAGCGGCTCGGACATCAGCCGACCGCGCGCGAACTGGCCGCGCACCTGGAGGTGGATCTGTTCGAGGTCACCCAGGCGATCATCGCCGGGAACTGCTACACCACCGACTCCATCGACGCGCCGGCGGCTTCGGGCGGGGAGGGCGAGGGCACCCTCTCGCCGCTGGATCGCATCGCCGCCGAGGATCCGGGTTACGCGCTGATCGAGGACAGCGTCACCGCCGGTCCGCTGCTGGCGTCGCTGAGCGAACGTGAACGCAGCCTGCTGGTGATGCGGTACGGGGAGAACAAGACCCAGTCCGAGATCGCCCGGGCGCTCGGCGTCTCCCAGATGCACGTGTCCCGTCTGCTCGCCCGGCTGCTGGCCGATATCCGCGAGCGAGCGCTGGAGGACGAGCGGGTGTACGCGGCGTGACGATCATTTACCGGGGCGGGAAGCGAGGTGGCAGGATGCGGGGAACGCGCGACGATACCGTGGTCGCCGACGGCCGGACGCCGGGCGTGCGGCCGCTGCGGGCGAGGGGGCGGGAGATGACCGGCAGCGGGGCGGCGCCGCGGCGCGACGCCGATCGGGTCGGGGTGTGGATCCCCGCGGACGTCCGGCAGTTGCCGCTGTTGCGGTCCATCGCCGAAACCGTGCTGCTGACCGCCGATTTCGGTATCGACGTGGTGACCGATGTGCGGGTCGCGCTGGACGAGGTGATCACCGCCATGATCCTGTCGACGACGCCGGACCGGCGCATCGACTGTGAATTCGGCTACGGCCCGGACCGCGCGGATGTCACGATGTCGGTGGTGACGTTGCGGGATGCCTTCGAGCTCAACGACTTCGGCAGGCATCTGCTGAGCAGCCTCACCGATGCGATCGAGATCGACCACGCGGGCTACGACGCCGGATCCGACGGCTATCCGTTGACGGTCCGGTTCAGCCGGTGCGGGCGTCGCGGTGGCCGCCGGTGAGCGCCGGGCCGGCCGCCCGGCTGTCGTGTCCGCGCACGGTGCGCGGGCGCGTTCGGTACCGTTTCGCGGTGACTTCGTGGAGGGAGTGAGCGTGACCGACAGCGAGAGCTCGCGTCTACTGACCGTTTCGCAGGGCCGGATCGGCGATGCGGTGGTGGTGACCGCGGTGGGCGAGATCGATATCAATTCCGCGGACCTGCTGCGGACCGCGCTCGACGCGGCGGCGGCGGAGCAGGCGGAGACGATCGTCGACCTGTCCGGGGTGCACTTCATGGGCTCGGTGGGCCTGAGCATGCTGCTGGCCGCGGTGGAGCAGGCGGAGCCGCGGCGGTTGCGCGTGGTGGCTTCGCGGCAGGCGCGCCGGCCGATCGAGGTGACCGGCCTGGACCAGGCGCTGGATCTGTTCGATTCCACCGACGCGGCGCTGGCCGCGGAACCGGCGTGAGCCTCAGGGATTCGAGGGTAGCCGCACGATCTGCACGAAGAACTCGTCGATCTGTTTGATGGCCTGCACGAACTGATCCAGTTCGACGGGTTTGGTGACGTAGGCGTTGGCGTGCAGCTGATAGCTGCGCAGGATGTCCTCCTCGGCGGCGGACGTGGTGAGCACCACCACCGGGATCGCCGCCAGGTCCGGATCGGCCTTGATCCGGGCCAGCACCTCGCGCCCGTCGTATTTGGGCAGGTTCAGGTCCAGCAGGATGAGATCGGGCCGGCAGGCGTCGGCGTAGACGCCCTGCCGGTAGAGGAAGTCCAGCGCTTCCTGGCCGTCGTGGCAGACATGCAGGGTATTGCCTATCTTGTTGTCCTCGAACGCTTCCCGGGTCATCAATTCGTCCGCGGGATCGTCCTCGATCAGGAGGATGTCGACCGGCCGGCCCGATTCCGTCATGGCTGAACTCCTTCGTCGTCGCGGCCGGCGGCCGCATGGTCGGTCGCGGGTATGCCGATCAGGGTGAATTCGACCCGGGTGCCGCCGCTGAATTCGGTGTCGATCCGGATTTCCCCGCCGTGCTGTTCGACGATCTTCTTCGTCAGGGCCAAACCGATTCCGGTGCCGTCGTATTCGGTGCGATTGTGCAGGCGCTGGAAGATGACGAACACTTTCTCGGCGAATTCGGGTTCGATGCCGATTCCATTGTCACGCACCGCCAATCGCCAGCCGTTCGCGGCGGGCTCGCATTCGATCACGATTTCCGGGGTGCGGCCGGGCGCGCGGAATTTGACGGCATTGCCGATCAGGTTCTGCCACACCATGGTCAGCAGCACCGGCTGCCCGACCAGCCGCGGCAGCTCGGGCGGCCGGGTGACGACGGCCCCGCTGTCCTCGATGGCGCCGGACAGATTGGCCAGCGCCCGATCCAGCGTGTGCCCGAGCTCCACCGGCTCGCTGCCGTCCCCCATGCGGCCCACCCGCGAGAAGGTGAGCAGATCGTTGATCAGCACCTGCATGCGTTTGGCGCCGTCCACCGCGTAGGCGATGTACTGGGTGGCCCGATCGTCCAATTGCCCGGAATAGCGCTTCTCCAGCAGCTGGCAGAACGAGGCGATCTTGCGCAGCGGCTCCTGCAGATCGTGGGAGGCCACATAGGCGAACTGTTCGAGTTCGGCGTTGGAGCGCCGCAATTCGACGGTCTGGGCGTCGAGGATCAGCTTCTGCTCGTGCAGCAGCGTCCCCTGCTCGCGCGAGGCGTCCAGTTCGGCGACGATATGGCGGCGCATGTCCTCCACCGCCGCCGCGACCGCCCGGACGTCGGCCGGACCGCGCACCTGGATGGGATGGCCGAAATCGCCCGCCGCCACCCGCCGCGAGGAATCGGTGAGGTCGCGCAGCGGCCGGTCGACGAGCCGGCGCACCACGACCATGAGCACGGCCGCGGTGGCCAGGAACGCGATCAGGAAGCCGATGAGCACGCTGTCGCGGACGGCGCGGGCGTGATGGAGATGGTCGGTGTCGGACCGGACCGCGTCGGTCAGATGCTCGTTCTGGGTGGTGAACAGCGCGCGCAGCTCGTCGAAGCGCAGCTTGCCGGCGTCGGTGACCGAATCACCCTGAGCCCGGGTGGGATTCGGGATGGCGAGCAGCGGTTCGGCGGCGGCGGCGCGCCATTGCGCGGCGGCCCGTTCGATCGCGTCGGCATCGCCGGAGGACCGGGTATTGCCGTCTCCCAGCACCTTTCGGAGTTGCCGTAGGGATTCCTGCTCGGCGGCCAGGCCGGTCTCGTAGGGCTGCAGGAACCGCCGGTCGCCGGTGAGGGCGAAGCCGCGGATACCGGTCTCCTGATCCCGTAGGGCGGTCTGGAGTTCCAGCGCCGCGCGCTGCGCCGGGAGTGATTGCCCGATCAGCCGGTCGGTCGCGGCGGCGGTGGTGGCGATGACCTGGGCGCCGACGAACGCGCCGACGACCATCAACAGGGAAATGGAGCCCAGGATCACCCGGAACCACGCGCGCGTGGTCAGCCCGGTGAGCGCATGTGCCGCCGTTCGCGTTGCCGCGCTCACGATTCCGCCTTCCAATGCAGGTACAGAATGGCCAGGTCGTCGTCCAGCCCGCCCGAGCCGGCGGCCAGTTCCTCGACCCGGTGGATGAGTTGATCGACGAAGCGATGCGGGTGATCGGCGCCGAGGGCGCGCGCCAGCGCCAGCAGGCCGTCCTCGCCGAGCCGATCGCCGTTCGCGCCGGCCCGGCCTTCGAACAGCCCGTCGGTGAACACCGCCAGCGCGGCATCGCCGGGCAGTGCGACGGTGGTGTCGGGCCAGTGCGCGCGTCCCGGCCGGAAACCGAGAGCGGGTCCGCCCGCGACCTCCGCCCAATCCCAGTGCGCGCCGCGGCGCAGCAGGACGCCGGGATGTCCGGCCCGCCACAGCCGGGCGCTGCGCTCGTCCGGCGCGAGCGTGATCACGGTCGCGGTCGCGAAGGTGCTGCGGTCGGAGCGCTCCGCGAGCAGCACCTGTTCCATGATCCGCAACTGCCGGGCGCCGGTGACGCCGCCGAGAATCAGTGTGCGCCAGGCCAATCGCAGCGCCACCCCGATGGCCGCGGCATCCGGTCCGTGCCCCGACACATCGCCGACCACGGCGTGCACCAGCCCGTCCGCGGCCTCCACCACATCGTAGAAATCGCCGCCGAGCAGGGCATGGGCGCGGCCGGGCAGATAGCGGGGGACCACCTCGACCGGGCTGTCCGGCCGCAGCAGCGGCGTGGGCAGCAGCCCGCGTTCCAGGCGCGCGTTCTCCGCGGCCCGCAATTGACTGGCCTGCAGCGCCGCACTGGTGCGCTCGGCTTGTTTGCGCTGGATGGCGTAGCGCACGGCGCGGCCCAGCAGATCCGGGGTGACCTGGCCCTTGACCAGATAGTCCTGGGCGCCCGCGGCCATGGCGTCCGCTCCGGCCAGCGTCTCGTCCAGGCCGGTGAGCACCACGATCGCCGCGTCGGTGGCGGCGCGGACCCGGGCCAGCGCCTCCATGCCGTGCGCGTCGGAGAGGTTCAGGTCCAGCAGGACGCAGTCCGGCCGGCGCTCGCGCAGCCGGTGGGCGGCCTCCGCCAGCGAGGACACCCAGTGCAGGCGGATGCCCGCGGGTCCGTCCTCGACCAGAGCCTCGACGAGCAGCGCGTCGGCGGAATCGTCTTCGATGAGCAGTACGTCGGCGGCCGTCGCCTCGGCCGGAAATACCTGGCTGTGCGCCGGATTTCGGGAATCAGGCGCCACGGGCACCACGATTGTCGTTGCGCGTCAACGCTCGGGCTCTCCCTCGCTACATTGCGCGAAGCGCAACACAAAGGCCGCCCCGGCCGGTTGTTGGACCGTGACGACCGACCCGATGTTATCAATAGTCGAGCGCGTGTTCGGGTTGGCAGACGTCCAGCGGCGAGGGCAGGTAGCGGGCGATGGCGTCGAGCAGCGATCCGAGATCGTCGCCGGGTGCCGGAGCGCACAGGATGGGCACGATATCGCCGATGCGGGTGAGCCGGCGGATGCGCTGCCGCAGGCGTTCGGGCTCGAGTTCCGGCGGGCCGGCGGCGGTGCGCTGATCCAGTACCGCGCCGACCAGGTCGCGGTAGCGGCGCTGCGCGAGATGCCAATGCGGGCCGTAGAATTCGGCGGCCGGTGCGGCCAGGGTGCCCAGTGGGATCAGGTCGATGACGCCGTCGAAGGCGGGCCCGGGATCGATCGGGGAGTGCAGCGGCAGGGCGGTCGCGCCGCGCGCGGCGGCGACGGTGGCCACGCAGCGGTCGAAATCGGCTGTGGGCCGGTCGAGTCCGGTGACCAGGCACAAGCGCGCCACCTGATGGTCGTCGGCGACGTGCAGCAGGGTTTCCAGGCGCGCGCTGCCGGGGCCGGCGGCGTCCACCACCATGATCAGTCCTTCGGCCACCCGGATGGCGCGTTCCAGTGCGGCGGCCGGGAGGTGGCCGGGCAGTTCGGCGATGCGGATGGTGTGCTCGATCCGGTCCGTCGTGCGGCGGATGGCCCCGGTCCGGTCGGCGCGCCCGCGCAGCCGGTCCGCCAGCGGGGCGATCCCGGCCGGGTCGCCGGCGAGCGTGACATTGCGGATCGACTGCGGGTCAATGGCTTCGATGCCCATCGCGTAGTGCTACTCCAGATCGAGACGAGGGTGTCGGCACATCCTCGATCGGTATTCACCGTACCTCCGCGCCGGGCACCGGTGGACGGGATTCCACCCCCAAAATAGAACGTGTTCCTATACGGTCGGGTGGTGCAGAAAGAACAACGCCCCGCCGTGGCCGACTGGTTCACTGCGGACGACGGAGTGGTGCGGCTCAAGGGGAGCCGATGCGAGAACTGCGGTACGCCGTACTTCCCGCGCAACACCCTCGCCTGTCGCAACCCGCAGTGCGACGGGTCCAAGGACGGCTCCGAACTGGTCGAATACCTGTTTTCCACGCGTGGCCGGATCTGGTCGTACGCGGACGCGCGGTACAAGCCGCCCGCCCCGTACGTGTCCGGGGATCCGTTCGAGCCGTATGTCGTCGCGGCCGTGGAGCTCGAGGTCGAGAAGATGGTGATCCTCGGCCAGGTGGTGCGCGAGTTCACCGTCGATGACCTGGCGGTCGGCATGCCGGTGGAGCTGACGCTCGGCACGCTCTACGAGGACGACGAAGCGGAGTACACGGTGTGGATGTGGAGGCCGGTCAATGACTGACACGAATCGCGATATCGCCGTCCTCGGCGTGGGCATGCACCCGTGGGGCAAGTGGGGGCGCAACTTCGTCGAATACGGTCTGGTCGCCGCCCGGGCCGCGCTGGCGGACGCCGGGGTGGACCATCGCGAGGTCGGATACATCGCCGGCGCGGACACCATTCGCAACGGCTACCCCGGGTTCGTGGCGGGCGCGACCTTCGCGCAGGCGCTGGGCTGGTCCGGCGCGCGCATCTCCAGCAGCTATGCCGCGTGCGCGTCGGGCGCGCAGGCCATCGCGAGTGCGCGGGCGCAGATTCTGGCCGGGCTCACCGATGTGGCCCTGGTGGTCGGCGCGGACACCACGCCCAAGGGGTTCTTCCAGCCGGTCGGCGGCGAGCGCCGCGACGATCCGGACTGGCTGCGTTTCCACCTGCTCGGGGCGACCAACCCCATCTACTTCGCGCTCTACGCCCGTCGCCGGATGGCGCTGCACGGCGCCACCCTCGACGATTTCGCGGCCGTCAAGGTGAAGAACGCCCGCCACGGCCTGAACAACCCGTACGCCCGCTACCGCAAGGAAGTGACGGCGGAGGAGATCGCGGCGTCGGCCATCGTCTCGGATCCGCTGCGGCTGCTGGACATCTGCGCGACCAGCGACGGTGGCGCGGCGCTCGTGCTGACCTCGATGGACTACGCGCGCAAGCACGGCATCGCCGACCCGGTGCGCATCAAGGCGCTCTCGACGGTCACCCCGACCTTCCCGAAGACCGTCCTGGACCTCCCGGATTTCGCGACCGATTCGGCCGTCGCGGTCGAACCCCCCTCGCGCACTTTCCGTTCCGCCATCGCGCACGCCGCCTACGAGGAAGCCGGGCTCGGCCCCGACGAACTGTCCCTCGCCGAGGTCTACGACCTGTCCACCGCGCTGGAACTGGACTGGTACGAGGACATCGGCCTGTGCGAGGAGGGCCGCGCCGAAGAGCTGCTGCGCAGTGGCGCAACCACATTGGGCGGCCGCATCCCCGTCAATCCCAGCGGCGGCCTGGCCTGCTTCGGCGAAGCCATTCCGGCCCAGGCCATCGCCCAGATCTGCGAGCTCACCTGGCAGCTGCGCGGTCAGGCCGACGGCCGCCAGGTCGAGAACGCCCGCGCCGGCATCGCCGTGAACCAGGGCCTGTTCGGCCACGGTTCGGCGACCATCGTCGCGCGCTGATGTGCTGATCCGCTCTCCGGGGTCCCGCATTCGCGGGGCTTCCGGAGAGCTGTATCGTGCCGGGATGGTGGTCATCGTGGCAGGTCAGATCAGGGCGGACTGCCACCAGCCGTCGAAGAGAGCGCGGCCGCCGGTCGCACCGTAGGCGTCCAGGGCACAGAAATGGCGGTCGGGGCTGTCGAAGCGCACTTCGAGATTGCCGATCGATGCGCCGGAGGCGTCCGGCACGGTGCGCCAGACCGCGGTGCCGGAGCCGGCTCCGTGGCTCGATTTCTCGGAGCCTTCGGCCTCGGCCGCCCAGGAGACGGAGGCGTATGTTTCGCGATCGGTCCGGCACGTCACCGTGAGGCGCGAGAGCGCGGGATTGCTTCCGTTGCAGGTGATCGCGGGTGTGGCCGGATCGTCCGTGGCGGTGCAGGTCAGTCCGAGATAGCCGCGGGCCGACGGTTTGGCGGTGAACGCGTTGGGGAAGGTGTCGGCGATGAAAGCCGCGCTGCCCCAAGGGGATACCGGAGTGCTGGAGGTGGCAGGGACGATCGTGGAGACGGGTGTGGTCGCGACGGCGACGACGGGTGAGTCGGAGTCACCGGTGCGGGCGAACGCGGTGGCGGTCGCGGCCACCGAGGCCGCGACGGTGAGCCCGGCGGCCAGCCGGAGACGGCGGGTGCGGCGAAAAGTTCTGCCGCCCAGGGTGGCTCGGGCCGCCTCGGCCAGTTCGCCGCAGCTGCCGTAGCGTTCGGTGGGGTCCTTGGCCAGGGCGCGGGCGATGACGGCGTCCAGTGCCACCGGCAGCTCGGGAGCGATGCGGCACGGGCGCGGCGGCGGCGCCGAAAGCTGGGCGTGCACCATGGCGGCAGCGGTCTCGCGCGGGTAGGGGACCCGGCCGGTGAGCAGGTGATACAGGGTCGCGCCGAGACCGTAGACGTCGGCTCGATGGTCCGCGCCCCCGCCCCGGAGTTGTTCCGGCGCGGCGTAAGCCAGGGTGGCGGCGGGCATTCCGGCCGCCAGGGTGTCGGTGTCCCCGGATTCGCGGGCGATGCCGAAATCGGCGACCAGCGCCCGGCCGTCGTTCGCGACGAGGATATTGGCGGGTTTCACATCGCGGTGCAGTAGACCGGCGGCGTGCGCCGCGTCGAGGCCGCGGGCCGCCTGCAGCACGATGTCGATCGCCCGGTCGGCGGGCAGCCGGTGGGCGCGCACCAGCTGCCCGGCATCGGAACCGTCGATGAATTGCATGGCGATCCACAGGGTTTCGCCGCACTCGCCGCTGTCGTATATGGACACCACGTGCGGATGGTCGAGACGCGAGGCCAGCCGGGCCTCACGCCGGAAGCGCTCCCGGAAGCGGAGATCGCCGCCGGCGCGCACCTTCAGCGCATCGTTGCGGGGGAGCCGCGGGTGCCGCGCCAGATAGACCGCACCCGTCGCGCCGCTGCCGATCCGGCGCTCGATCCGATACCCGGCGACGAGTGTGCCGGAAGCCAATTCGCGCATCGTGCTACCTGGTGTTGACCAGCAGGGCGTATTCGGCCGCGGTGCGCTGGTGCGCGAACGCCCGGTCGGGTCCGACGATGGTGGCCACGTACCTGCCGTCGAGCACGAAGCAGGTTTCGAACGGGGTGATGCCGGAGGCGTCGTCGGTGTAGCAGAAGGCGTCGGGCACCCCGGCGGGGCCGGTGTTCGCCGTGGCCGGCGCGTCCCCGGCGGCGTCCCCGGTCGAATTCCGCAGGATGGTGAAGAAGCCGCGGGCGGCGCTCGCGTCGGCGAACCGATAGAGGACTTCGTTGCCGATCACCGCCCGGCGTTCGATGCCCCGCTGGTTCTTGTTGCCGCGCAGTTCGTGGGCGATCCCGCCCGGCCCGAGCGTGATACCGCCGGACATCCGCATGCCGATGGCCACCGACACCTCGTCGATCAGGTTCTCGCGCCGGCTCAGCGAGGGGTAGCTCCACTGACCGGTCCGCATCGGGACCATGCGGCGCAACATATCGTCCGCGTCCAAGGGCAGCTCCGCGAGCCGGCCGAGCGGGGTCGGGGTGAACCCGTCCAACTTGGGCTGCTGCGCGGTGAGTGCTGCGGCGGCCAGCGTGGTGAGCGCCGTGAGATCCGGTTCCGGCAGCCGGATGTAGAGCGCGATCAGGAACGAACCGTGCGCGGCGTACACGCCCAGGGTCGGTACGTCGGGACGCCAATGGCTGTGTGCCGCCGCGAATCCCGGGATCTCCACGGCTTCGTTGCCGGCGCCCGCCGCGAAGTCCGCCTCCTCGATGCGCTGCGCCGCCGAGTCGGCGGCGGCCGCATCCGGGAAGCCGATCACCGTCACCCGGACCAGGCTGGACTTGCGGTTGATGGTGGACAGCTCTCCGAGGGTGTCGGCGCCGGTCATCGAATATCCGGCCACCATGCCGTATTCGGCGAGGATGGGCCGCGCGACATCGGCGATGATGCCGACCGTCGCGAGCGGAGTCGGGACGAGGGCGGTCACCGGGTATTCCAGAACGGGGTCGAGTTCGGCCGGACCGATCACCGCCTCCGCCATGCGCACCGATTCGAGAATCCGGCCGTACGAGACATTGCTCGTGGCCGGGACCGGCAAGGGAGTCGTATCCCAGCCGCCGACATCGAGTTTCGCGAGATCGCGCGCGGGACCGGGCGTACCTGGCACGGTCGAGGCGCAGCCGGCCAGCAGTGCGGCGGCCAGCAGCGCCGGCAGCCACCGGAGCGGGCGTTCAGAGCGGCGCATCGGCCCACCACCTGTCGTGCAGATCCTGTCCGGTGAGTTCGTGCTGCCCGAAAGAGTAGAGGTAGCAGGAGTTCCGGTCCGTGCTGTCGAAGGCGACCATCAGGCCGTAGTAGTAGCCCTGCCCGGTGTCGCCGTCGCCCCACGCGACCGTCCCGGTGTCGCCGGCCTTGGTCCAGCGTTCC
This sequence comes from Nocardia yamanashiensis, assembly GCF_021183565.1. Taxonomy (NCBI): domain Bacteria; kingdom Bacillati; phylum Actinomycetota; class Actinomycetes; order Mycobacteriales; family Nocardiaceae; genus Nocardia; species Nocardia yamanashiensis. The sequence goes on along the minus strand of NZ_CP089226.1, from coordinate 3,703,925 downwards.
TCGCCGCGCTGAGTGCCGAAGACAAAGCGCGGCTTCGGTCGCGCCGACCGATCCACCGTGCAGGTGATGACCACCATCTCGAGCGGGTCGCCGTCACCGTCGCAGCGGACCGTCGCGAGCTTGTCCGGGGTGCGGGCCAGTGCGACGTTGGTCATCACATCCCTGGAATCGACCGCACGGCAATATATTCCCCGGTAACCCAGCGCCGCCGGGAACGACGGTAGCAGGTTCGGGAACTTGGCCACGATGGCGCCGTAGTAGCCCCACGGGCCGGAGCCGTCGGTGACGATCGCCGGTGGCGCGACCGGAGCGGTGGCGCCGGTGCTGCTCGCCGGGGACGACCACGGGCGGATCAGCACCAGGGTCGCGGCCAGCGCGGCGACCAGCGTCACCGTCGCTCCCACCAGCAGGTTTCGCCGCCGGCGGCGCGTATTGGGCAACACCGCTTCGGCTTCTCCGCGCAGCGCGGCCCGTGCCGCCTCGGCCAGCGCGCCGCAACTGGGGTAGCGGTCGCGCGGATCCTTGGCCATGGCCCGGGCGATGACCGAGTCGAAGGCCGGGGGCACTTCGGGATTCACCGTGCTGGGTCGCGGCGGCGGTGTCTCCAGGTGCGCGTGCAGCACCGCGATCGGATCGTCGTGCGGGAACGGGATCGACCGGGTCAGCAGGTGATACAGCGTGCCGCCGAGCGCGTACACATCGGCGTGGTGATCGATCGGCCCGGCTTCGAGCTGTTCGGGGGCCGCGTAGGCGAGCGTGGCCAGCACCATGCCCTCCGCGGTGAGCGCGGTGTGCTGTTCGATCGCCCGCGCGATGCCGAAGTCGGTGACCAGCACGCGATCCGGCCCGTCCTCCTGCGCGGAGACGAGAATATTGGCGGGTTTGACATCGCGGTGCAGCAGTCCAGCGGCGTGCGCGGCATCGAGCCCGCGGGCCGCTTCGGTCACGATGTGCACGGCGCGCTCCGGGCTCAGCCCCTGGCGTGCCGCCGCGGCCGCGTCGCCGCCGGGCACGAACTGCATTGCGATCCACAGTCGTTCGTCGCAGACGCCGCGGTCCAGGACGCCGACCACATTCGGATGTTGCAGCCGTGCGGCCAATTCCGCTTCACGCAGGAATCGCGCCCGGCCTTCTTCATCACCGTCGCCGGTCAGTACCTTCAAGGCCACAGGCCGGGACAATTGCGGATGCCGGGCCAGGAACACCGCGCCCATTCCGCCCGCGCCGAGCTGCCGCACAATGCGATACCCGGCGAATTCCTCACCCGGCAGCAGCACTCGGACCCACGCGCTCACCCATGGCCGCTACGGTGCGGCCCACTCCCCGGAGTGACACTTCCCCCCACTACGTTTCTCGAACTCGTGCTGTGTCCCGTCCACCGGACGGGACGACCGATAGTGTAGCGGCGGGTCAGAGGGTGGCGGCCAGATGCCGCGCGGCGGCGGCGTGACCGGCTGGGCGCGGATGGAACTTCGCGCCGTCGCCGGCGGCCGCGGTGGTGCCGTTGATCCAGCGGTCGGCTTCGGGGCGGCAGACGTCGTGGCCGTCGTAGAGCTCGTAGATGCTGACGTATTCGGTGTTGGCCTGGGTGCGGAGCATGGTGTTGAGGCCGCCGATTACCGCGTCGCGGGCCCAGTCGACGTCGGCGGGGAGAACCGGTTGGACGCCGGCGCAGGTGGAGGCGTCGTCGGGGAGAATTTTGGGGTAGCCGACCAGGACTACCCGGGCTCGTGGTGCGCGGGTGCGGATGTCGGTGATGAGTTCGGTGAGTTTGGCGGAGGTTTCGGCGATGCGGGTGGGGATGGCGTCGCCGTATTTGGTTTTGCAGCCGAAGAGCAGTTCGGCGCTGCCGCTGGTGCTGCCGGTCGCGCTGCCGGAGCCGATGGTGCCCGCCTTCACGCAGTCGGTGACGATTTCGGTGAAGCCGATGTCGTTGCCGCCGACGCCGAGGGTGACCAGGGTGGTGTCGGGGGTGAGGGCCGAAAGCTGGGTGTTGGTCACGGATTCGGTGGTGGCGCCGCCGCAGGTGACGTCGGTGAGCTGGTAGCCGCGGCGGGCCGCGAGCAGGTGGGCGTAGTTGCGGTCGGAGCGGGAGCAGGCGGTGTCGAGAATATTGGTGATGCCGACGCCGGCGGCGTACGAATCGCCCAGGGCCACATAGTTGACGGGGGTGTCGGCGGTGGCCGGGGTGAGGCCGGCGAGTGCGCCGGCGGTGATGATCGCGACCAAGGGCAGGCGGCGGGCGAGTTTCACAGATCGTCCTCGTGGTGGAGCTGAACCGAATCGCGGCTGACCCTACGAGAGACCCGAGTGACCGGTAGGTAACTTCACCGGATCGTTATCCACGGTGGGCTGGCGAGACCGGAGCTGGTGAAATGCGTTGTTGCGTAGGGTTGCTCCATGGCGAGCAATCCCTTCTTCGAGCGCAGTGCGCTGCCGTATGAGCTTCCGCCGTTCGCGGAGATCGAGGACGAGCATTATCTGCCCGCGTTCGAGCGGGGGATGGCTGAGCAGCTGGCGGAGATCGCGGCGATCACGGGGGCGGCGGAAGCGCCTTCGTTCACGAATACGGTTGAGGCGCTGGAGCGTTCGGGGGCCGTGCTGCGGCGGGTGGCGCGGGCGTTCTTCAATGTGGCCTCCTCGGATTCGAGTGTGCGGATCCGGGAGATCGAGGCGGAGATCTCGCCGCGATGGGCGGCGCACGAGGATGCCGTCAACCTCGACGGCGCGCTGTTCGAGCGGGTCGAATCGTTGTACGGGCGGCGCGGGGAGCTCGGGCTGGATGCCGAGCAGGTGCGGTTGGTCGAGCAGTACCGGTTGCAGTTCGTGCGGGCGGGGGCGCGGCTGGACGCGGGGGAGCAGGCGCGGTTGCGGGAGCTCAATGCCGAACTCGCCGTGGCGGCAACGGAGTTCAAGCAGAACAATCTGGCCGATACCAATGCCGCGACCTTGGTCTTGGATAGCGAAGCCGAGGTGGCCGGGCTGGCGGGCGGGGCGGTGACGGCCGCGGCGGAGAACGCCCGCACGCTCGGGCACGAGGGTGCGTGGGCGCTGAGTTTGCAGAACGTGTCGAATCAGCCGGTGCTGGCGCAGCTTGCCGACCGGTCGGTCCGGGAGCGCATGATGACCGCGTCGCTGGAGCGCGGTTTCGGCGCGGCGGGCGGCAATGCCCGGCTGGCCGTCCGGATGGCGGAACTGCGCGCCGAACGCGCCGCCCTGCTCGGCTATCCGGACCACGCGGCGTACACCGTCGAGGATCAGACCGCCAAAACCGTCACGGCGGTGGAAGAGATGCTGGCGCAACTGGTTCCGCCCGCCGTCGCCAATGCCGAGCGCGAGGCCGCTGAGCTCACCGCGGTCCTGCGCGCCGCCACCGGCGACCCGGATGCCGAACTGCGCTCCTGGGATTGGCAGTTCTGGTCGGAAAAGGTGCGCGCGGAACAGTTCTCGGTCGATGCCGAGGAACTGCGCCCCTACTTCGAACTCGAACGCGTCCTGCGCGACGGCGTATTCTTCGCGGCCGGACAGGTTTACGGCATCACCTTCGAAGAGCGCCCGGATCTGGTCGGCTATCACCCCGAAGTGCGGGTGTTCGAGGTCTTCGACCGCGACGGTTCCGGTCTGGGCCTGTTCCTCGGCGACTTCTTCGCCCGGCCGTCCAAACGCGGCGGCGCCTGGAATCGCTCGCTGGTCACCCAGTCGGAACTGCTCGGAACCAAGCCGGTGGTGGTCAACAATCTCAATATCGTGAAACCGCCGAAAGCTGAACCGGCACTGCTGACCTGGGAGAACGTCCGCACCCTGTTCCACGAGTTCGGGCACGCCCTGCACTGCCTGTTCTCGCGGGTCCGGTACCCGTTCTTCTCCGGCACCGCGGTGCCGCGCGATTTCGTGGAATTCCCGTCGCAGGTCAACGAGATGTGGATGGCCCGCCCCGAAATCCTGGCCAACTACGCCAGGCACGTCGAGACCGGCGCGCCCATGCCCGCCGCCCTGGCCGAGCGCATGCTGGCCGCCGGCCGGTTCGGCGAAGGCTTCCGTACCGTCGAATACCTCGCCGCCGCCCTGCTGGACTGGGCCTGGCATCGCCTGCCCGCCGGCGCGGCGGCCGGACTCGATGCCGCCGAGTTCGAAGCCGAAGCGCTGCGCCAGGCCGGCGTCGCGCTCGCCGCCATCCCGCCCCGCTATCGCACCGCCTACTTCTCGCACATTTTCGCGGGCGGCTACGCGGCCGGTTACTACTCCTACATCTGGAGCGAGGTGCTCGACGCCGACACCGTGCGCTGGTTCGACGAGGGCGACGCGACGCTGCGCGAGAAGGGCGACGCGTTCCGGCGCGAATTGCTTTCTCGCGGTGGATCGGTCGATCCGCTCGCCGCGTTCGAGGCCTTCCGGGGCCGCCCGCCGCGCATCGAACCGCTGTTGATCCGCCGCGGTCTGACGGTGTGACCTGGGTCGCGCTCCAGCTCACAAGGGGGAACCGGGCGGATGTGAAAATGCGGGGCTGACTAGCATCGATCACGGTAGAGATCAAGGGAACCCCGAGGACTTGTGTTGACTAACGACCATCTTGACCGCTGGAACGCTCACGAGGCTGCCGCGGAGGCGATGATTCCGATCATCGGGCGGCTGTACCGCGAGAAGGGGGTGACGATCCTGCTGCACAGCCGGTCGCTGGTGAACAAGTCGGTGATCAGCATTCTGCGCACGCACCGGTTCGCGCGCCAGATCGAGGGCGAAGAGCTGTCGATCGACGAGACGCTGCCCTTCCTCGAGGTGCTCAGCACGCTGGACCTCGGCTCGTCCAAGATCGACCTCGGCCGCCTGGTGATGGCCTACCGCGCCGACGAGCGCGGGCTGTCCATCCCCGAGTTCACCGCGGACGTGCTGGCCGGCATCACCGGCGGCAACAAGGCCGAGCCGCAGGGTCCGCGCGATGTGGTGCTGTACGGCTTCGGCCGCATCGGCCGCCTGGTGGCGCGCCTGCTGATCGAGAAGACGGGTTCCGGCAACGGCTTGAACCTGCGCGCCGTGGTGGTGCGCAAGGGCGGCGAGGGCGACCTGGTCAAGCGCGCGTCGCTGCTGCGCCGGGATTCGGTGCACGGGCAGTTCAACGGCACCATCAAGGTCGATGCCGAGAACAGCGCCATCATCGCCAACGGCAATGTCATCAAGTTCATCTACAGCAACGACCCTGTCACCATCGACTACACCGAGTACGGGATCGACAATGCGATCCTGATCGACAACACCGGTAAGTGGCGCGACCGCGAGGGCCTGGCCCAGCACCTGCGCCCGGGCGTCGCCAAGGTGCTGCTGACCGCGCCCGGCAAGGGCGACGTGCCGAATATCGTGCACGGCGTCAACCACCTGGGGCTGGATCAGACCGAGCAGATCGTGTCGTGTGCGTCCTGCACCACCAATGCGATCGTGCCGCCGCTGAAGGCGATGGACGACGAGTTCGGCATCGTGCGCGGGCACGTCGAGACGGTGCACTCGTTCACCAACGACCAGAACCTCCTCGACAACTTCCACAAGGCCGATCGCCGCGGCCGGTCCGCGCCGTTCAACCTGGTGCTCACCGAGACCGGCGCGCAGTCCGCGGTGAAGAAGGCCATGCCGGACTTCCAGGCCAAGATCACCGGCAGCTCGATTCGCGTTCCCACGCCGGATGTTTCGGTGGCGATCCTGAACCTGCAGCTGAAGCGCGAGACCACCCGGACCGAGGTGCTCGAGTACCTGCGCCAGGTGTCGCTGTCGGGTCCGCTGAGCCGCAACCTGGACTACACCGCGGCCACCGATGTGGTGTCGAGCGACTTCATCGGCTCGCGCGCGGCGTCCATCGTGGACGCGAACGCCGCCATCATCGACGGCGACACCGCGATCCTCTACCTCTGGTACGACAACGAATTCGGTTACTCCTGCCAGGTGGTGCGGACCGTGCAGTACATCTCGGGCATCGAGTACCCGACCTACCCGCAGCTGGGTGCGGTCGCCGAGGTGCCCGCGCCGGCCTGAGCGCGCTGAGGTCTCACCAGGCCGCGCCGAAGAGCTGAGTCCAATGCTCGCCGGCGCGGCCTACCCCTATGTGGGTGAAATCGGGCAGCAGGATATTGGCGCGATGGCCGGGACTGTTCATCCAGCCGTCCACCACCTCCCGCGCACTGCGCTGCCCCCACGCGATGTTCTCGGCGATGCCGCGAAAGTCGATGTGCGCGGCGGCGGTTCGGTCCCACGGCTGCGCGCCCTCGGGGGAGGTGTGCGCGAAATACCCACGCCTGATCATGTCGGCGCTGTGTGCCCGCGCCACCTCGCTCAGCCGGGGATCGTGGGTGAGCGGCGGCAGTCCCGCGGCGGCGCGCGCGGCGTTGGTCAGCGCGATGACGTCGGCGATATCCCGGTCGGGCGCAACATGATCGGGCATGCCGCGGCCGGACGCGGGCGGGGCGGGCGTGCCCTGACCGGATATGCGCTGAACCGACGTGTGCCGGGCAGGCGTGCCATGACCCGGCGCGTGTCGAGCGGGCGTGCTTCCACCGGGCATGCCTTGATCGGGCGGGCGTTGAGTGGGTGTGCCGGGGCCGGAGGCACCCGGGTCGGTGACCACGACGCCGAAATCGCGTGCCACACCCGCTAATCCGTCGTCGTACCCCTGGCCGAGCGCCCGTATCCGCCATTCGGCATCGCGGCGGTAGACCTCGGCCAGCAGCATCGCGCGTTCCCGGACCGGGACCGGTGTGGTGAAACGCAGGTCCAGGCCGTTGCCGGTGATCGTCAGCGTCGGCCGGGCCAATGGAGCGTGTTCGGTCTCGGGACTGGCGACCAGGGTGAGGCGTGCGGCTCCGGGGCGCAGCCGCGCCCGGTCCAGGGTGACGGTATTGCCGGACAGTCGCACGCCGGGCGCGGCTGGCTGGTTGTAGAACACGAAATCCGCGTCGCCCGAGACCTTTCCGTTCGCGCCGGTGATCACCACCGACAGATCGAACGGCCCCGGCACCCGCAGGGTGAGCACGCCGCCGGGCAATGCCAGCACGCCGCCTGCCACCAGATCTCGCACCGCTCACCCTCCGCCGGAGCCTGTCGGAGGCATCGGACGCACCCCCGCCTTCGAGGATTCCACGATCCGGCGGCGCGAGCCGGTGCGCGGCACCGGATTCAGGGTCGGATTGGGGGTGTTCCCCGATGCTGTCAAGCCTGTGACCAGCGCAGAATGAGGTGAAAGCTGGTCGAAGACCGCACGATTCCGCATTTGGGAGGAACGATGACCGCGGGTGGTTACGAGCCCTACTTCGGGCAGACGGCCGGGGCGAACCCGGCCGGGATCGGCAGTCGCGCTGCCGCCAGGTTCATCGATTGGATCATCGCCCTCATCGTCGGCGGAATCCTGTTCTGGCTGCTGGATGTCGTGATCGGTACGCCGCGCTGGATCTCGGTGCTGCCGGGTGCGGGCTTCGGCTTCCTGTACTTCGTGTTCTTCGAGGTGAGCAGCGGCGCCACACCGGGCAAGAAGCTGCTCGGCCTGCACGTGCACGGCGCGGGCGGCGCGGCGAAACCGAGCCTGGCCGAATCGGCCAAACGCAATGCGTACATGCTGCTCAACCTGATTCCCTGGTTCGGCGGCATGCTGTGGTTCTTCGCGGCCATCGCCATCGGGGTGACGGCGAGCGCGAGCTCCACCAAGCAGGGCTGGCACGACAATTTCGCGGGCGGCACCCAGGTGGTCAAGCACTGAGACGGCGAATCCGCCTCGCCCGCCCGCTGATTCGCCGGTTCACCGGCCGGCCTGCTCGGTGCTCCAGCGCTCGAGTGCCTGGAGCAGCCAGTGCAGGGCGGCCCCGGTCGTGGTGGTCCCGGTGATTTCGGTGGTGAGCCGCCAGTAGCGGTGGATGGCCGGGTGGTCGGCGGCGCGGTCGGCGAGGAGTTCGCGGCGCAGGCCGGGGGTGTCGCGGGTGCGGCGGGCGGCGGCATGGGCCGCGACGAAGCCGTCGAGTTCGGGGCCCGGAATCGGTTGCGCGCCCGCGGCACACAGGGCGTCGACGGATTCGCAGGCGGCGGCCACGCCCGTGACGAGGGTGAGTTTGTCGGGGATGGCGGCGCGCTCGGTGCGCCAGAGCTGGCGGGCGGTCGCGGTGGTCCAGGTGGGGTCGGCGCTGCGGGTCAGTTCGGCGTAGGCCACCACTTGGCGGGGCGTCGGGTCGGCGGGCGGGCGGGGGATGTTCATGGTGACGAAGCCGTCGAACACGGCCGGTGGGAGCGGATGCAGCAGCGACTTCCAGCTCCGGATCAGCTCGTCGTAGGCGCGGTGGCGATCCTGCACGGCGGCGAGTAATTCCACGCGGGCGGGACGATCGGCGGGCGGGGCGTCCTCGACGGCGCGGAGCGAGGCCCGCCGCCAGGCGAGCATCCCGAGTTCGGCGTCGAGGGCGGTGCGCTCGGCGGTGACGGCCTCGTCGATGGTCAGTGCGCCCGCGAGGATTTCGACGATGGCGGGCAGGCTCAGGCCGAGGGCGCGCAGGCGGCGGATCAGCAGTACCTGGTCGACGGCTACGGCCGCGTCGAACATGCGATGGCCGCCGCCGCTGCGCCGCGCTTCCAGAATGCCGTTGTCGCAATAGAAACGGAGCGTGCGGACCGGGACGCCGGTCCGCTGCGACAGTTCGCCGATGCTCAGCCGAGCCGCGCGAAGTGTGTTCTCGGTCACAATCTCTGGAACCTCCACCCGGGTGGAGTTTTTAGCCTACTGGAACACCCACCGGGACAAGGAGCTACGCATGACCGAGAACCCCGCACTCAGTATCGAACGGACCTGGCAGGCGGTCGCGGCGGAACGCACCAGCCTGGTCGAACTGCTGGAGTCGCTGTCCGAAGCGCAATGGAATCACCCGTCGCTGTGTGACGGCTGGCGGGTGCGGGAGGTGGTCGCGCACATCGTGCTCTCCACCAACCCCAGCTTCGGCTCGATTCTGTTCAATCTGATTCGCGCCCGGGGCAATCTGGACCGCACCATCCGCGACACCGCCATCCGCCTCGCCGCCCGCACCCCCGCCCGCGAACTCCTCGCCGAACTCCGCGACGGCATCGGCGCACAGGTCACCGTCATCGGCACCACCCCCGCCGACCGACTGATGGACCTGCTGGTGCACGGTCAGGACATCGCGATCCCGCTCGGCATCCCCCGCGAAATGCCGCTCCCCGCCGCCCGATCCGCCATCGAGCGCATCTGGACGATGGGCGCGCCCTTCCACGTCCGTAAGCATTTCGCCGGAAAACGGCTGGTGGCCACCGATATCGAATGGTCGGGCGGCGACGGCCCCGCCGTCATCACCGGCCCGATCTCGGCCCTGCTCCTGCTGTCCACCGGGCGCGAGCAGGCTGCCCGGTCGGAACTCACCGGCTCCTGACTCGCGGCCGGAAGCCGTTTGCCGCGGCGCAGGGCGGGTAGGTGCTCGATGGTGCCGGAACCAGCGGCATGCGGGCAGGAAGTGAGGTCGGTCGAATGCGAACACCGTGGCAGGGGGCTTCGCCGGTGGATGCGGTGGCGGGGTGGATGCGGGGGCTGGTACCGCGCGGGGATCTGGCGGCGCGGGATCCGGAATTCATCGCGCGCACGGTCGATCTCGGCTGGCGGCTGGTGCGGGTGTACTTCCGGGCGGAGGTCAGGGGAATCGAGAAGGTGCCGGCGTCGGGGCCGGTGTTGCTGGTGGGCAACCATTCCGGCGGGATCACCGCGCCGGAGGTGCCGATCACGGCGCTGGCCTTCTTCCGGCAGTTCGGTCCCGAGCGGGCGTTCTATCAGCTCGCGCACGATCTGGTGGTGTCCGCGCCGGGGGTGGGCACGCTCGCCCGCAAGTACGGGACCCTCGCCGCCGCGCCCGAGAACGCCCGGGCCGCCCTGCGGATGGGGGCGGCGGTGCTGGTGTATCCGGGCGGGGACTGGGAGGTGATGCGGCCGACCAGCGAATCCGACCGGATCGACTTCGCGGGGCGGAAGGGGTTCCTGCGCTTGGCATTGGAGGAAGGGGTGCCGATCGTGCCGGTGGTGACCATCGGCGGGCAGGAGACGCTGTTCATCCTGACGCGCGGCGACCGGATCGCCCGGGCCCTGCGCCTGGATCGGCTGGCGCGGGTGAAGGTGTTCCCGATTTCGCTGGCGCTGCCGTGGGGCCTCAATCTCGGGGACGCGTTCGGGCACATCCCGCTACCGGCGAAGGTGGTGGTGGAGTTCCGCGATCCCATCGATCTGCCGGGTGAGCTCGAGGCCGCCGGGCACGAACCCGATGATCTCGACGCGGCCTACGAGCTCGTCACCGGTCGTATGCAGTGCCATCTCTCCGAGCTGGCCGAGGAACGGACGCTGCCGGTCCTCGGCTGAATCGCGCTGCGGGTCAGGGCGCTTCGTTCGCGGCGTCGGCCAGCCAGTTGTGCAGCCAGCCGGTGGCGGTGGCGCCGTTCGGATCGACGATGTAGCGCGGGTAGGACTGATGGATGCCGGATTTGAGGAAATCCTGCACCTGTTTGACCCACTGCTCGCCCGCCGGATTCTCGGCCGGGGCGGACAGGATGGCATTGCTGCCGGGGATGAGCGCCTCGGCCAGGATCGATTGCAGGGTGAAGGCGTAATTGGGGATCTGCAACGGATCCGGGGCCGAGAGCTGGGTGGCGAAACCGGCGAAGCGCCCGGCCAGATCGTCGTTCGGGACCGAGCAGTAGAGATCGCCCTCCGCGCAGAATGTGCGGACCTTCGGGCTCAGCCAGCCGAAGCCGCCGACCCGCGCGCCGCCCGCGCCCGCGCCGGGGACGGCCGGGCCGACCAGGGCGTCGGTGGGGGAGCGGCGGGGATCAGAGACCAGGCCGACGGCGGCCACCCGATCCGGGTTGACCACGCCGAGCCCGGTGCCGATCTCGGCGGCCAGATCACCGGCCGCGTCCGCGCCCTGGCTGTAGCCGATGATCGCGAAACGCGTGGCGGCGCAGCGCGATGCCATGCCCGCGATCATGGCGCGGGCATTGTTGACGGCCTCGCGCTTGGAGCGCCCGTACACCTCGCCCTCCCAGGGCAGGGCGGTGGCCGCGTAGCTGACGTAGTCGGTGCGGACCTTGCCGGGCAGGCCGCGGGTGACCTGGGCGAGCATGCCCTGGCCGGGATCGTCCCGGGAGGTTTCCCAGGTGCCCGGGACGGCTATGACATTGAGTCCGGGGCAATCGGCGGGCGCCGCGGCCGCGGGTGGCGCTCCGGTTGCCGAGAGGATGCCGGCGGCGGTCGCCAGGACCGCGGTGACCGCGCCGCAGGCGGTTTTGAAGGATCGCGTTGTTCGAAAGGACAAGGTCCACACCCCTTGTTTCTGAACGATCGGTTGCGCGTCCCAGCGAAGATACCAAAGAAACAGAATGGTCTGATCGTTTGCTGGCAGGAAAACGCCGTGTGGCTGCGGCCGGTAACGCAAAGTTCGCTTACCGGACAAACTTCCGCTGTGGGGTGAGATTGGGGAAACCCCGGGGACTAGCCTGCCCCGGGGCTTCGGTGGCCGCCCAATTGCGGCACGCCGACACGTTTAAGAACGGACTCAGTATGAAGTTGACCGGCGCTCTACGTTTGAAGCTACGGCCCAATGAGTGGCTGGGCCGGCGGGAGTTGAACCCGCAACCTCCGGTTGAAAAGTCGGTTCTCTCGATTCGGCGTTCGGCGGCGAATGCTGAAACTGGAGCGATAACGTGAGTTTGACGGCGGTGGCGCCTCTACCGTTGGGCTATCCCGCCGGGTGATGGCGGGAGGAGGACTCGAACCTCCACTGGACCGGTGTGCCTGTCACATTGAACTTCTGATTCAGCTTGCGCTCCTGGCGCGACACCGACATTAGCCGGTGCCGGGCGGTCAGCCAAACAAATATCCGAAGACCTGCTCGCCGAACTTGCGCTGCTCGATCTCGGCGTTGTTCGCCTCCTCACGCGCGAACTTCACTGCCTGCTGGAGCTTTTCGACGCGCTCGGTCAATTCGTTCACGCGCTTGGCCGGCAGCGCGCCGGAGAACTTGATGGTGCGCCAGTAACCCACCACCACGTCCTCGTGATACACCTCGACCTGCGCCGGATGCTTCTCCGTCGCTTCGGCTTTCACGTGATTGCGCGGAATCTTCTTGGTGCGCACCGTCTGCACCGGTTCGGTGGCGTAGCAGTCGGCCGAGGCGTCGTACTCCCAATGCTCGGCGGCATCGAGCACCGGCAGCTTGCGCACGAAGGTATGCAGATCCACCAGCTGCTTCTCCAGGAACAGCAGGTAGGTGACCGGGGCGTCGGCGATCAAGGTGCGGCCGTCGACCACCACGTCGGCCTTGGCGGTGGTGTTGGCCCAATCCTTGGTCGCCACCACATCGAAGAGTTTGGTCAGAATGTCCGCCGTGGTCTTCAGCACTTCCTCGGACTTCACCTGCACGCGCGTCGATTCCGGCGGAAGCTGCTCGCCCTCTTCGTCCTTGGGGCGATAGGTGCGCGAAATGCCGCTCAGCAGCGGGTTTTTGGCCAGCCGGTGATGGGCCTCGGTGAGTTCGGAGAAGGTACGGGACTTGATCCCTTTCTCTACGGCGACAATCTGATTCAAACGTGTCATGGCGGCGACTGTAGTGCCGGTCGAGACCGGTCGGCCAGGGATTTTCGGGCGGTCGTTATGATCTCCGGCATGGGGAGGAAATCCGCACTCAGCTCGCTGTTCGCCGCCACCGCCGTCTTGGTCGCGGGGTGTGACAGCGCCGTCGGGGTGGAGGATGCCGGTTCCCGCCACGATGCCGGAACTTCGGCGGCGGTCGCCACCACCACGACGCCGGTCGCCGCCCCGCCGCCCGCCGGATCTCCCACGGCGGCAACGAGTTCGGCGCCGGCCGGGCCGGTGCGGCTGAAGCCGGCCGACGCCTCGGGCCTGACCTTCGAATGGCGCGAGAGCGGATCCGGCGCGACCGGGACGATCACCATCGATGTGCTCGGGCCCAGCGGCGCTCGGGTGCAGCGGATCACCGAGCCGAACGCAGAACTGCGTCAGACCCTGCCTACTCTGCAGGACACCGACGGTGACGGCCGGGACGAGCTGATCGTGCCGGTGACCTTCGGCCCGTACTGGACTCGGAACATCGTCTACCGCGCGGGCGACGACGGACAGTTCACCCGGGCCGGCGACATCACCGGGAGCGGATTCACCCCCACCACCGACGGCTACTCGCTGGTTTCGAAACGGAACCCGCCGACCCAGTGGAACTACACCTTCATGGTCTACGAGAACGGCGTGCTCGTACCCGTCATCGAAGTGGCGGAGCGGACACCTGTCACCGACGCCAACAATCGCGTCACCGAAAAGGACTGCGTGATCGAGCAACTGCCGAGCCTGGCCGCCACCGGCTACGCCTCGCGCGAGGCGGCCCGGCAGCACTTCTGCGCCGAGATCCCCGCCATCCGCTAGCCCCCCCCGCGGACAGCCGCTACTCGACCCGCACGCCCGGGCCAGGCCGTCCGCTCGAAATAAGTGGGACGAATTCCTCGCGCCTGCTCGCTCTCCGCGCCGGAAACGGCTGGAATGGCTGGATGACGCGAATCGGGCAAGAACGGTTGCTGGTCGGTGCGACACCCCTGCGGCGTGAGCAGGTGGTCGCCGTCGCGCGCGGTGGCGCGGGGGTGACGCTCGAGGAGTCCGCCCTGGACCGCCTGCGCGAGGTACGCGGCCGCATCGACGAACTCGCCGAAAGCCCGAAACCGGTGTACGGGGTGTCGACCGGGTTCGGGGCCCTGGCCCTGCGGCACATCCCCGCCGACCGCCGAATCGACTTGCAGCGCTCGCTGATTCGGTCGCACGCCGCCGGAGCCGGTACCGCCGTGGAACCGGAGGTCGTGCGCGCCATGATGCTGCTCCGCCTGCGCACGCTCATGAGCGGGCACACCGGGGTCCGAGTCGAGACCGCGCAGGCGCTGGCCGGACTACTCGACAACGGCATCGTGCCCGTCGTCCACGAGTACGGATCCCTCGGCTGCTCAGGCGATCTCGCCCCGTTGGCGGCGGTCGCGCTGGCACTGATGGGCGAGGGCGAGGTCCTGACAGACAGTGCCGCGGCATATTCGGACGACGCTCCCGGCCAATTGCCGCCGGCCACAACCCGCCTGTTCGCGGACCCGGATCTCCGCGACCCGCGCCCCGATGCCACCGGCGGCTTGCGCTCAGGTGACTCCGGCGGTCCGCGGCAGGGTGACTCCGGCCGCCCGCGTCCCGACGCCGCCGCCCGCCCGGTTGCCCAGGTGTCGGCGATCCCGGACGCCATCGGATGGCAGCCCGCCTACACCCGCCCGGCCGCCGAGGCGCTCGCCGCCGCCGGCCTGGAGCCGCTGGTGCTGGCGGAGAAGGAGGGCCTCGCGCTGACGAACGGCACCGACGGCATGCTGGCCATGCTGCTGCTGGCCATCGACGATCTGCACACGCTGCTGGACGTCGCCGACCTCACCGCGGCCATGAGCGTGGAGGCGCTGCTCGGCACCGACCGGGTGTTCGCCGCGGATCTGCAAGCGTTGCGCCCGCATCCGGGCCAGGCCCGCTCCGCCTCGCACATGCGCACGGCCCTGGCGGGTTCGGAGATCATGGCCAGCCACCGCGGCGACGACTGCCCGCGCGTCCAGGACGCGTACTCGTTGCGGTGTGCCCCGCAGGTGCACGGGGCCGCACGCGACACCCTCGCGCACGCCGAGTTGGTCGCGGAACGCGAATTGGCTTCCGCCATCGACAATCCGGTGGTGCTCGACGACGGGCGCGTGGAATCGAACGGCAACTTCCACGGCGCGCCCGTCGGTTACGTCCTGGACTTCCTGGCCATCGCCGTGGCCGACGTGGCCGGCATCGCCGAACGCCGCACCGACCGCATGCTGGATGTGCATCGCTCGCACGGCCTTCCGCCGTTCCTGGCCGACGACCCGGGCGTGGACTCGGGCTACATGATCGCCCAGTACACCCAGGCGGGCACGGTGTCGGAGCTCAAGCGCCTCGCCGTCCCGGCCTCCGTGGACTCCATCCCCTCCAGCGCCATGCAGGAAGACCACGTGTCGATGGGCTGGTCCGCCGCCCGCAAACTGCGCCGCGCGGTCGACGGCCTCACCACCGTGCTGGCCATCGAACTGCTCACCGCCGCCCGCGCCCTGGATCTGCGCGCCCCGCTGGAACCGGCCGCCGTCACCGCGGCCGCCCGTGACCTGGTGCGCTCCCGGGTGGCCGGTCCCGGCCCGGACCGGCACCTGGCTCCCGATATCGCGGCGGTGGTCGAACTCGTCCGCTCCGGGGCGTTCGGGATGTTGCTCGCGGAGTAGGCGGGCGGAGCCGATACCCCGGGACGGTATTCGGGGGTGCCGGGTGACCGGGTAGAAAAGGTGCAGGCGTCGTGGAGGGAATCCGGGATGCTGCCGTCACGAGCGGCTACGCAACTACACCTTCGAACGGAGTGAGGCTGTTTCATGGCGACCTCTGAAGCGCGCGCCCAGATCGGCGTTACCGGCCTGGCGGTCATGGGTTCCAATATCGCCCGGAACTTCGCCCGGCACGGGTACACCGTGGCCCTGCACAATCGCAGCGTCGGCAAGACCGACGCGCTGCTGGCCGAGCACGGCGGCGACGGCGATTTCGTGCGGACCGAGACCATCGAGGAATTCGTCGCCGCGCTGGAGAAGCCGCGCCGGGTGCTGATCATGGTGAAGGCGGGTGACGCCACCGACGCGGTGATCGAGGAGCTCGCCGACGCCATGGAGCCCGGCGACATCATCATCGACGGCGGCAACGCGCTCTACACCGACACCATCCGCCGCGAGAAGGCGATGGCCGAGCGCGGCCTGAACTTCGTGGGCGCGGGCATCTCCGGTGGCGAGGAGGGCGCGCTCAACGGCCCGGCCATCATGCCGGGCGGGCCGAAGGAGTCCTACGAGTCGCTGGGCCCGCTGCTGGAAAGCATTGCGGCGCAGGTCGACGGCACCCCCTGCTGCACCCACATCGGACCCGACGGTTCCGGCCACTTCGTGAAGATGGTGCACAACGGCATCGAGTACGCCGATATGCAGCTCATCGGCGAGGCCTACCACCTGTTCCGGGACGCGCTGGGCTTCGACGCCAAGCAGATCGCGGACGTGTTCACCGACTGGAACTCCGGCGATCTGGAGTCCTACCTGGTGGAGATCACCGCCGAGGTGCTCAACCAGGTGGACGCCAAGACCGGCAAGCCCTTGGTCGATGTCATCGTCGATGCCGCCGAGCAGAAGGGCACCGGCCGCTGGACGGTCAAGTCCGCGCTCGATCTCGGCATCCCGGTGACGGGCATCGCCGAGGCCGTGTTCGCGCGCGCCCTGTCCGGTTCGCGCGCCCAGCGCAAGGCGGCCGCCGGCCTGGCTTCCGGTCAGCTGGCCGAAAAGCCCACGGACGTCACGCAATTCACCGAGGACATCCGGCAGGCGCTGTACGCGTCCAAGATCGTGGCGTACGCGCAGGGCTTCGATCAGATCGCGGCCGGTTCGGTGGAGTACAACTGGGACCTGAATCCCGGTGACATGGCGACCATCTGGCGCGGCGGCTGCATCATCCGCGCCCGGTTCCTGAACCGGATCAAGGAGGCGTACGAGCAGAACCCGCAGCTGCCGTCGCTGATCCTGGCCCCGTACTTCCGCGAGGCCATCGAGACCGCCATCGATTCCTGGCGGCGCGTGGTCGCCACCGCGACCCTGCTCGGCATCCCGGTGCCCGCCTTCGCCTCCTCGCTGTCGTACTACGACGCGCTGCGCGCGGAGCGGCTGCCGGCGGCGCTCACCCAGGGCCAGCGTGACTTCTTCGGCGCGCACACCTACGAGCGCATCGACGCCGAGGGCAAATACCACACGCTGTGGAGCGGTGACCGCAGCGAAGTGCAGGCGTAAGAGTTCGGCGGAGCGGGTGTTCCGGATTCCGGGGCACCCGCTTTCTCATGCCATGCCGGAGAGCCAGTCGTGCAGCCAGGCGGTCGCCGACGCCCCGCCCACGTCGTAACCGGCGTACGCGGTGTGCACCTGCGAGTTGTAGAACTGCTCGAAGGTGGCCTGCCGGTGCGCGTTCGCCTCGGGACTGAACTGCTGCTGCAGCACCGAGATCCCGCCGCCGGCCATCAGATCCTTCATGATGGCGTCGGCCTGCTGCTGATACAGCGTGACGTCGGCGATGGAAGCCTCCGACACCTGCGCCATCAGCCCCGCGAACCGGGTCACGAAATCCTCGGGCACCGTGGAACAGTAGAGATCCCCGATGGCGCAGATGGTCCGCACCCGGTCGGAGATGAACCCGAACCCACCCGGCCGTCCGCCGCCCGCACCGGCCCCCGCGACCGCCGGCCCGACCAGGATATCGGTGGGCGCCCGCCGCGGATCCGAGATCAACCCCACGGCCGCAACCCGATTCGGCGCGATCACGCCCGCACCGGTCCCCAGTTCGGCCGCCAGATCACCCGCCGCGTCGGCGCCCTGGCTGTACCCCAGCAACGCCACCCGGGTCCCCGCGCACCGCACCGCCATACTGGCGATCATGCCCCGCGCCGAATTGATGGCCACCGACTTCGAGCGCCCGTAAACCTGTCCCTCCCAGGGGAAAACGGTCGCCGGATAGGCCACGTAATCGGTCCGCACGGTTCCCGGCAGCCCATCGGTCACATACGACAGCATGCTGGGCCCCACCGTCGACCCGTTGTTCTCCCAGGTTCCCGGAATGGCGACGACATACAGCCCCGGGCAACCGGTTTCGGCCGCGGCGGGCCCGCTCCCGGCGAGCACCGCCCCGGTCAAGGTGGCCGCGATGGCGCTCAGAGCCGCGATGATTTTCCGAGTGCGCATGAATTCTCCAGGTGCGGTGCGGTCATCGAGCAAGGATTGCCGACATCGGGTGTCGGGCAACCGGATTCGGCGTTGAACCCCGGCGAAAAGATCGCGCAACAAGACTAGCGCTCGCCGCCGTGCCGGTGTGGCGAAACCCATGGTCGATCCCCCCGCGTGCAGTGTTACGTTCGCTGGTATGCGCACCGGAGAGCCCAGCCGCACCGCACTGGCCACCGCCCATGCCCGTGCCTACCACCAGATCGCCCCCGACGAGCCCAGAATATTCACCGACCCGCTGGCGCCGCGCATACTCGGGCTGAATGTGACGGAGTCGACGGATCGGGACACGGCCACCCTCGAAACCGTCGATGACGGAGAGTTCCAGCGGCGGCGGCGCTGGTTTCTGGCGGCGCGGTCGCGGTTCGCCGAAGAGACGGTGGCGGCGGCATATGCGGCGGGGACCCGTCAGGTGGTGATTCTCGGAGCCGGGCTGGATACCTTCGCCTACCGGAATCCGCATGCGGGGCTTCGGGTTTTCGAGGTCGACCATTCCGATACCCAGGGATGGAAGCGGGAGCGGCTGGCCGAGACGGGGATCGAGGTGCCCGAGACGGTGACATTCGTGCCGGTCGATTTCGAAACCCGCACGCTCGCCGATGGTTTGGCCGGGGCGGGGTTCGCGCGGTCGGAGCCGGTGGTGGTCGTGTGGCTGGGCGTCGTCATGTATCTGACCCGGGAGGCACTGGACGGCACGTTCGGTTACCTTGCCGGACACGGTGCGGCGGTGCAGGTGGTCATCGACTATCTGTGCCCGGCGGGGAGTGCGGAAGAGCAGCGGGCCCTGGATGCCCGGGCCGCGCGGATCGCGGCGGTGGGGGAGCCCTGGCTGACCGCGCTGAGTCCCGGAGACATGGCGGAACTGCTGGGGCGGTTCGGGTTCACCGATATCGAGGATCTGAGCGCCCCCGAGCTGATCACGCGCTACACCGGCGGGGGCGGGGAAGCGGCCCGGAAACTGGCGACCTCGCACATCGTCCGGGCCGGGCGCGACTGACCACAGCCGCGCCCGGCCGGGAACCCGTCAATTCGCGGCGGCCAATACCGGACGCGGTGCGCGCGCCGGGGTCATGAGCGCCACGCACGCCACGCTGAACAGCAGGCCGAGCGCGAAATAGCCACGGTAGCTGTCGGTCAGCAGATGGATCAGGCTCGCGACGGCCAGACCGGCGGCGGCCGACAGCTGATGCACGATCCAGGCGGGCGCCAGGGTGCGGCCCATCCGCGCGGGGTCGAGGCCGCGGGACATGACGGCCATGGTGAGCGGCACGATGGGGAACGACGCCGCGCCGAACAGTATCGCGACCGGGATGAGCACGCCGGGACCGGGCACGAAGACCGCCAGGACCAGCGCGGCGATCCGCACCACGAACAGTGTGCGCAAGAGGTTTTCGGCGGAATAGGTGCGCAGCAGCCGGACCATCGCCGCCGAGGTGAGACCCGCGGACAGGGCGGCCAGGGCCACCAGCCGGCCGGCGTTGGTGACATTCCAGCCGATCTCGGTCGCGTGCTTGGGCAGCATGAGAATCACCACGTAGAGGGTGGCGGCGTGTAATCCGAAGGCGGTCAGGATCTTTCCGCGCCCGCGCAGCGATTCCGCGCCGCCCGCCGGCCGCCCGGTGCCGGGGCAGGTGGGCAGCCGCAGCCATAGGTAGGCGGTGACCGCCAGGCCGATCGCGCCCAGCAGGGCGAACGCGCCGCGCACGCCGATCGGATCGAACAGCGCGGTGGCCGCCCACGGGGTGATGAGCTGACCGACATTGATGCCCAGCGCGGCGCGCGCCAGATCCGGGCCCGCGTTCGTCCCGCGCACCCGGCTGACCAGCGTGGTCACGGTGAGCGTGGAGGACGCCGCGAAACCCAGGCCGCCGAGCAGCATGTAGGCGGCGACGAACTCCCAGGTCTCGGTGACGATCGAAAGCACCAGGTAGCTGGCGGAAATCAGCGTGAGCCCGCCCACCAGCACGTTCTTCGCGCCGATGCTGTCGAGCAGCCGGCCGATCGGATATTGGGCGATGCCGGTGACGGTGGTGCCGAGCGCGGCGGCCACCGCCAGCGCGGTCGCGCTCACCCCGTACGCGGCGGCGGTGGGGGCGAAGAACACGCCCATGGTGAAGTTCAGGCCGAAGGACACGGTCATGGCCGCGAGCCCCGCCCAGGCGATACGTTCGGGTCGCATCGTCATCAGCTCCCAACTTGTGCTGCGCCCGAGGGCGCGGGATATCAACTGCCGGAGCGGAGTTCGCGTAGTTCGGCATTCTGTCGTTCGAGTTCGGCAATGCGGTCGCGCAGGGATTGCACGGCCTCGAGGACTTCCTCGCGCGGATACAGCTCGGGGATGTGCTGGCTGCAATTCCAGTCGAAGGCCTCGACGGTGATCAGCACCGCGCGTTCGGGCTTCCCCGAATACCCCGGAACCGCCAGCGACGCGACCAGTTCCGGATCCGCGTCGGCTTCCACCGCGCGGGCCCGGCCGAAGATCTTCAACCGGGTCTTGCTCGCATAATCCATCAGGAACAACGCGACCCGATCGTCATGATCGAGATTGCCCCGGCTGATGTACTGCTTGTTGCCCCGGAAGTCGGCGAAACCCACGGTGCCGGCATCGATCACGTTCAGGAACCCGCGCGGCCCACCCCGATGCTGGATGTAGGGCCACCCGGTCTCGCTCACCGTGGACAGGTAGAAACTGTCCCGCTCCTCGATGAACCACGCCTCGTGCTGGCCGAGCCGGTCGGCGACGGCCGGAACCGCCGCCATCCGCTCGTAGCCGCGCAGGCTGCCGTGCGCCGCCTGGTGCGCGCGGACCGCGTCGGTGAACGCGATCTGCGCGTAATGCCCGGTCACCTCAACGGCTTTCGCGCGGTCCGAAGATGGTGCGCTGCTCGGCATCGATCTTGAGATCGTTGATGCTCGCCTCGCGCCGGGCCATCAGCCCGCGGGCGTCGAACTCCCACAGTTCGTTGCCGTGACTGCGCCACCACTGGCCGTCGGCGTCGTGCCATTCGTAGGTGAAGCGCACCGCGATCCGGTTGTCGGTGAAGGACCACAGGTTCTTGCGCAGTGCGTACTCCTGCTCCTTCGCCCATTTGGCGGTGAGGAATTCGACGATGGCCTCGCGCCCGACCAGGAACTGATCGCGATTGCGCCACCAGGAATCCGGCGTGTAGGCCAGGGCGACGCGCTGCGGATCGCGGGTGTTCCAGGCGTTCTCGGCGGCCAGCACCTTCGCGGCGGCGGTTTCGGCGGTGAACGGCGGCAGCGGCGGGCGGTTCTCGGTCATGGTGAATTCCTCTCGGGGAGTGGGTGTTTCCCGGCTAGCGGGCGTCGATCTTGGCCTTCAGCGCGGTGAGCAGGCCGGTGAGCAGCTCGATGGTGGTGTCGTCGACGAGATTGCCGTCCTCGTCGAAGCGCTCGTGCGAACGGAACGCGATCACCTCGGGCTTGATCACCACATCGCTCTCGGTCCACACGAACACCTGGCGCAGGGCGAGTTGCGCACGCACGGAACCGAACTGGGTCGGGGCCGCGCCCGCGATGGCGATCGGCTTGCGGTGCAGCGGCAGGCCCTCGGTCTTGGTCCAGTCGGTGGAGACCCAGTCGATGGCGTTCTTCAGCACTCCCGGGATGGAGTAGTTGAACTCCGGGGTGGCGATGAGCAGGCCGTCGGCGGCGGCGATGCGCTCGCGCAGCTCGGTGACGGCGGCCGGGCGATCGGCCGGATTGTCGAGATCCAGGTCGTAGGGCGGGATCTCGCGCAGGTTGTCGTAGATCTCGATGTCCAGCCCGGCATTGTGCTTCTGGGCGGCGCGCAGCAGGGCGGTGTTGTGCGAGGCGGCGCGGAGGCTGCCGGAGATGGCGAGGATCTTGTGGCTGGTCATGACTGCCTGTCTCTGTCGATCGGGGTGTGGATGCGAGCATATAACCGTTGTAATGACTGACAACGGTTAGGGTGAGCGAATTCATTCCCGGCCGGGCCGATTTCCGTCCGTGATCGCTGCCGGTTCGCTCGCGCTCCTGAATCTATGGCCGCGGGCGACGCCGGCCCGGGGACGTCGGACGCCGTTGAGAGGACAGAACGCGCCAATTCGCCCATTCGGAAGCATTTTCGGCGGGTTAGGCTCCGGCGGTGATCGAAGGCACCCTTCCCGCCCGGACGGCCGCGGTGATCCGGGCGACCGCCTTGCGCGTCGGCATCACACCCGCGCAACTCACCCTCGCGTCCGGCCTGGACACCGCCGACCTGAGCGACGAACTGCTGCGAGTGCCCACCGAATCGGCGTGGCGCATGTGGGAACTGATCGACGCCGTCGCCGGCCCCGGCTCCGGTCTGCTCGCCACCGATCAAGCCGAACGCGATGGCGGCCCGCGTCTTTGGGACTACCTGTTCACCAGCGGCGCGACCGTGGCCGAAAGCATCCGCACCGCCCTCGAGCTACGCGCCGTGGTGACCGACCCGGCGGTCGGCTGGACGGTCGTCGAAGACGGCGGCCTGCTCACCATCCGCGATGCGAGCACCATCGAGCCCGAACTGATTCTGCCGCCCATCGAGGAATTCGTCCTCGCCCTGATGCTGCGCCGCGTCCGCACCGTGGCCCGCCGCCACGTCGTGCCCGTCCGCGTCGCCTTCACCCATCACGCCGCCGAACGCCGCCCCTACCTGATCGACGAATTCGGCACCGCCCGTATGGAGTTCGGCGCTCCCGCCTCCGAGATCACCTTCCTGGACCTCGGCGCCCAGCCCACCGGTGCCGACCCCCATCTGGCCCGCATGCTCCGCCACTACGCCGAGCTCTCCCTGGCCTCCGCCCGCCCCGAACTCGGCTGGCTGGACAAATTCCGCGCCGCCACCACCGCCGCCCTGGCCCGCAACGAACTCGACCTCGACCGCGTGGCCCGCCGCCTCGCCATCAGCTCCCGCACCCTGCAACGTCGCCTGCAGGAATCCGGCACCAGCTGGCGCGCCGAAGTCGAAACGGCCCGCGAACAATACGCCCGCGACCTCCTCCGCGACACCACCCTGCCCATCCGCTCCATTTCCGCCCGCCTCGGCTACACCGACCCCCGGGCCCTGCGCCGCGCCTTCCACCGCTGGACCGGCACCACCCCCGACACCTTCCGCCGCGAGAGCCTCGCCGCCGAGTCCCCGGGTTAAGATCGGCTCGTGTCGCGTGCCGGCGCCGGGTGGACGGCGTACGCATGGAGGCAACGAATCGAGGAGGCAGCTATGGGTCCACTTCGCCCGCCCTGCTGATGTGAGTCGCGCACCCGTCGTGGTGCGTATTCGACTTTCCGCACCGTTTCCGGTCGAAGCCGCGGTCGTGCCCGCCGGAACGGACCAGACCTTCCTCCGAATCGAGATCATTCATGTCTGTTGCGAACAACCGCGCCCAAGCTCTCGGGCGCGAACTGATCGACGTCCACAACTGGTTGCGTGGCGAATTGAAGCGGGTCGCACGCGAACTCGACGACCATCGGCTCGGTCATGTGCGGCCGGTACGTGAAGTGCGCGGCCACTGCCTGGCCTTCTGCCGGGCCTTGACCGCCCATCACACCAAGGAGGACGAGACGGCGTTTCCGCTGCTCGCCCAGCGCTTTCCGGAACTGGCCCCGGTACTCGCCGAATTGAGCGCCGACCACCGGCTGGTCGCCGACATCCTGACGCGCATGACCGGATTGCTCGCCGAGGTGACGGCGGACAATCTGGCCGCCGTGCGCGGCGAGATCGCCGGGCTGTCGGCAATTCTCGAATCCCACTTCCAATGGGAGGAGCGCCGCATCACCGCCGCACTGGACGAATTGTCCGGGGACGCGGGCCGCGGCGCGGAACTGTTCGGGACGGCGAGCTGATCGCTCAGCGCGGGGCCGCGGCCATGGCGTCGCGGACCGTCGTCTCCTGACGGCCCAGGAAGGTGGGCGCGGGTTTGAACACGATGGCGTATACCGCCTTGGTGCAGGCGAGTTGGTCGCGGAGCCAGATCTTGCGGTAGACGCCCTCGTGGGGCTGGGTGTCGTCGCCGACGCCGACGGTCTCGATGCCCACCGCCCGGCACAGGGCGATGGTGCGGGGGAGGCTGAAGTCCTGGGTGAGGACGGTGGCGGAGCGGACGCCGAAGATGTCGTGGGCGCGGGCGCAGGATTCGTAGGTGCTGAAACCCGCGTAGTCGAGGGCGATCTTCTCGGCGGGGACGCCGCGGCGGATCAGGTAGTCGCGCATGCTGGTCGGCTCGTCGTAGCTGTGGCGGCCGTTGTCGCCGGTCACCAGAATGGCTTTGACCTTCCCGGCGGCCAGCAGGCGGCGGCCCAGGTCGAGGCGGGCGGCCAGGTAGGGGGAGGGCTCGCCGGAGGCGTAGACCTCGGCGCCCAGCACGATGGCCACGTCGGAGCTGGGCGCGGATTCGACACTGAACTGCCGGTCGGAGGTGCTGGAGCGGATCCACAGGTCGCAGCCGAGCAGTACGACGAAACCGATCAGGGCGGCCACGCCCAGAGCCTTCGCGACGCGGCGCGGCGGAAACCAGGCGGCGGCCCGGGTCCGGACGGCGCGGGCGGCGGAGCGGATCTGCATGCCGACAGTGTGCCCGAAGAGAACAAACCGTCCGAATTGTTTTGCGGTGCGGCAAAGTCGGGTGCGGGCCGATTCGGGTGAAATTACAATGAACCCCAGGGCTGCGTTTGTAAAATTCGTTTGGGTCGGCGAACACCGCAGTTCTGATTCGAGGGTCCGATGAAGTCTCGTGCCGCAACAGTTTTCGCCCAGCGCCTCCTGGTATCGGTGATCTGCCCGCTATTTCTCGCGGGCGCCCTCACCGCCTGCGGAAGCGACAAGGGATCGGGGGGAACACCAACCATCACACCGGCGGTGAGTTCGACCACCACCACGCCCGCCACCACGCCGCCGCCCACCACGACCACCGTGGAACCGCCGCCGCCCGCCGTCACCGAACCGCCCGCGCCGGAACCGCAATACACCGAACCGGCCGCCCCGCCGGTCACGAATGCTCCTGCGCCGCAACAACAACAGACGGTCGCACCCCAGCAGACGGTCGCCCCGCAGACGCAGGCGCCGCCCACCCTGGACGTGCCCTCGTTCGATCCGCGCCCCGGATACTGAGGACAGCACATGACGCTCCCCTGGAAGCGGACGGCTGTCCGCTGGCTGTGCGCACTCGCCACCGCCGTCGCCGCCGTCAGCCTGACCGGCACCGCCGCCGGTGACGCCGCGACCGGCAAAACCATTGTCGTCCTGGGTGATTCGTTCACCGCCAATGCCTGGGACTGGTTCGGCCGGGAACAGAGCTGCATCCACAAGGCCACCTCCTGGCCCGCGCAGCTGCACACCCTGGCCCAGCCCGCGGACACCCTGGACGTGTCCTGCCCGGGCGCCTCCATCGACACCCCGCCCGGCTACACCCTCGGCAAACAAGCCCAGATCGCCGACCAGCAGGGCGCCTTCGGCCCGCAAACCCGTTTGGTGGCACTGCAATTCGGCCTCAACGACCGCTGGGGCGTGAACGAGCTGCCGCTGCTGTTCGCCCTGCAGCAGTGCGTGTTCAACCTGGTCCAGGGCTGCGATACCGATGCGGTCGAACAGGGCCGGATCCCGGACTACAACGCCGTCACCGGATCGCTGTACGCGAGCCGGGTCAGCAATGCCGTCACCTACATCAAGTACTACGCGCCGAACGCCCGCGTGGTCCTGGTCGGCTATCCGGAATTCTTCCCGCCCGGGCAGACCTCGATCTGCCTGAACATCCTCGGCGTCGCCCCCTATATCCAGGCGCGCGGCGCGGCCCTGACCGAATTCCTGGACCGCCTCGACACCGCGCAACGGGAAGCCGCGCAAACCCTGGGCATCGAGTTCCTGGATGTCCGGGCACTGACCACCGGGCACGGATTGTGTTCGGCGCAACCGTGGTTGAACGGCGTCCTGGACTACCGCACCGATCTGGACGGCCTGCCGTTCCATCCCTCCACGGTGGGTGACGCCGTGGTCGCGAACGCGCTGAACGCCCGATATCAGCGATGACCGCCACCGATCTCGCGCGGTCCGCCGGCGGCGAACCCGAACCGGAGCAACCGAACTCCGGCGCGGCGACCGGCGGCGCCGCGCGAGACCGGCCCCCGCTGCCCTCGCTGACGGGTGCGCGCTGGTGGGCGGCGTTCGTGGTGTTCGTCCTGCACGCCCTGGTGTTCCTGCCGGTGTATCCGTTCCAGAAGTCGGAGCTGTTCCGGCACATTCACCAGGTGCTGCCCATGCAGTTCGGCGCGGCCGGGGTGACGTTCTTCTTCGTGCTGTCGGGCTTCATCATCTACTGGTCGTTCAAACCGGGGATGACGACGCGGCGGTTCTACCGGCGGCGGGTGCTCAAGATCTATCCGACGCATCTGGTCGCGGCGGCCGTGTTCGTTCTCGCGGCGAGCGTGCCGCTGTCCCGGGCCGTCGTCTGGGTCCCGAACCTGCTGCTGGTCCACACCTGGGTGCCGAACTGGACGACCGTCGGCGGCTTGAACGTCCCGTCCTGGTCGCTGGCCTCGGAAATGCTGTTCTACCTGAGCTTCCCATTGCTGCTACCGCTGCTGCGGCGCATCCCCGCGCGGCGCCTGCTGCTCGCCGTCGGCCTGCTGCTGCTCGCCATCCTCGCCCTGCACACCGCCTACTATCTGTGGACGCCCGGACCCAAAGGCATCGCGAACGCCTTCGCGCCCCGGCTGTTCCCGGGCGACACCTCGCCGTACTACGAGGCGCACGCCTCCCCGGCCTGGTTCGCGCAGCCGAATATCCCGGTCTCCCCATCGTATTGGCTGAGCTACACCTTCCCGGCCTCGCGCCTGCCGGAGTTCCTGCTCGGCGTGCTGGCCGCGCGCATGGTGCTCGAAGACCGCTGGCGCAGTACGCGTCTCGCGCCGCCGCTGCTGGCCCTCGGCCTGGCCTACGCCGCGACCTTCGTGGTGCCGGTGAACTACAAGATGTCGGCGCTGCTGGTCGCGCCCATGACCGCGGTGGTGGCCACGCTCGCGGTGCGGGATCTGCGCGGCGTCCGGGGCCTGAACGCCCATCCGCGCATGGTCTGGCTGGGCAATATCTCCTACGCCTTCTACCTGATCCAGTACCCGGTGATGGTGATCATCACCCGAACCCTGATCGGCGGCAAGCGTTTCGGCTTCCCGGGCTGGGCGGGCTTCGCCGCCCTGAGCCTGTTCGCCTCGGTCGCGGCGGCCGCGCTCATCTACCACCTGGT
Organism: Nocardia yamanashiensis; assembly: GCF_021183565.1. Lineage (NCBI taxonomy): Bacteria > Bacillati > Actinomycetota > Actinomycetes > Mycobacteriales > Nocardiaceae > Nocardia > Nocardia yamanashiensis. The sequence goes on along the minus strand of NZ_CP089226.1, from coordinate 3,676,788 downwards.
CGACGCGCCGATCATGAAACGCTGCGCCGGGCGCGGAACTAGACCGGCTGGATCCCGATCATAGGAAGCACCGTGCGGCGGGCGAATTCGCGCGCGGCCTGCTCGTCCACCAAGGGGATCAACCCTTCCGGAGTGAGCGCGAGCGAATGCCCCAGCCGGGCCAGCACTTCCGCCACCAGATCGGCGTCGAAATCCCGGCCGTCGCCGGCGGCCTGCACCGCGCGCAGCTTCTCGGCCAGATAGGTGCGGCCCACCGCGATCACCGGCCCGGCCTCGGTGGTGAGCCGGGGCAGCACCGTCTCGGGCTCGGTGCGCAGCAGGCGCTGCAGCAGTTGATTATTGGCCAGCAGCGTGATGAAGGCGACGAAGATCTCCACCAGCTGCTCGTCCCGCGACATGCCGTCGCCGGCCGCGAGCATCACCCGCTGGTCGATCTCGGCGACGAACAGCTGCGCCTCGCGCACGCCGACCGCCTCCACGAGTTCGTTCTTGGATTCGAAACGGCGGTAGAGCGTGGCCGGGCTGATGCCCGCGCGCCGGGCGATCTCCCCCATACTGGTCCGCTTGATCCCGAAGTCGAGGAAGGCCGACAGCGCGCTCTCCAGGAGCTGTTCGCCTTCGGCCCGCGGCTTCTCCAGAATGCGCTGCAGGATGGTGGGCACCGAGGGCATCGAGTCTCCAGTCGGATCGGTTGGCAACCCGCGACATTGCGGTGATGAAGCCGCATTATCGCATCGAGTTTGCTACCGGCGCGGGCCCGGCGCGAAGCTACTGTCCAGTCATTGGACATTGGGTGTGGTCAGTGGACATCGAGTGCGGCCATCTCGCGTTCGATGGCATTGGCCGCGAAATCGATTCCATTGGAACGCAGTTCGTGGACCCGGCGTTGCAGCGCCTCGATGCCCCCCGGCTGGGCCGCGATATCGGCCACGCTGATCCGCCGTCGGTGCATACCGTCGAGCTCGTACGACACCGGATAAACCTCCTGCTAGCCCCATGCGTGCACCCGGGCGGCGGCGGCAATGCCCGGGCCGCCGGGAACGCTGCACGCGATGCTAGCAGCGGCTTATATGGTCGCTTGTTCAGTGTGGGATATCTCACCCACCCCCGTCAGTCACCCCTCTTGACCCTGGCGGTGCAGGCTCGTGTTGTGCAGGTACACCGCGGCATTCAGCTTGATGCGGTCCAATTCGGCCTCGCTCAGTTCCCGGCGCACCTTGCCGGGAACTCCCGCCACCAGCGAACCGGGCGGGATCTGCGCGCCCTCGGGAATCAGGGCATTGGCGGCGATCAGGCTGCCCGCGCCGATCACCGCGCCGTTGAGCACGGTGGCGCCCATGCCGACCAGCACATCGTCGCCCACGGTGCAGCCGTGCAGGATCGCATTGTGGCCCACCGAGACTCCGGAGCCGACGGTGAGCGGGAAGCCCGGATCGGCGTGCAGCACGCAGCCGTCCTGGATATTGGAGCGCGCGCCGACGCTGATGTCCTCGATATCGCCGCGCAGCACCGCCGAATACCAAATGCTCACTTCGGCTTCCAGGCGCACCCGGCCGATGATGGTGGCGTTCGGCGCGATCCACGCGCTCTCGTCGATCTGCGGCGCGTGCTCGCCCAGCTGAATCCTCATGATCGAGAACCTAGTGGGCGGGGTGGCGGCCGCCTAGGCGGCCCTGCGGAAGAGGGCGCGATGGGCGGCGGGGGTGGTGCCGAGCAGGCGGTGGAAGTGGTGGCGCAGGTTCACGGCGGTGCCCAGTCCGGCCTCTGACGCCACGCGTTCCATGGTGTCGTCGGTGGATTCCAGCAGCAGGCGGGCGCGGTCCACGCGCTGGTGCAGCAGCCACTGCTGCGGGCTGGAACCGGTGCGTTCGCGGAAGCGGCGGGTGAAGGTGCGGCGGGACATGAGCGCGGTGCGGGCCCAGGTGTCGAGATCGACGGAGGTGTCGAGATGGGTTCGCGCCCAGACCATCGCGTGTTCGATGGGGTCGTCGTCCAGGGCCTCCGGGACCGCGACCGGAATGTACTGGGCCTGGGAGCCGCTGCGGTGCGGGGCCAGCACCAGATCGCGGGCCAGTTCGGTGGCGGTACGGCTGCCGTGATCGGTGCGGATCAGATGCAGGCAGCAGTCCAGGGCGGCGGCCACGCCCGCGGAGGTGATGAGATCGCCGTGATCGGTCCACAGCGAGTCGGCGCGGACCATGACATCGGGGAAGGCGCGGGCCAATTCCGGTGCGGCCGACCAGTGCGTGGTGATCTCGCGCCCGTCGGCCAGGCCGCTGGCGGCGATCGCCCACGCGCCCAGGCACAGGCCGACGATGCGCGCGCCGCGTTCGTGCGCGACCCGCAGAGCGTCGCGGACCGGGTCGGGGAGCGGCCGGTGCCGCTCCCAGCTGGGCACGACCACCGTCTCGGCGTTCTCCACCGCCTCCAGCCCGTGCTGCACGATGATGTCGAAACCGGCTGGGGTGGATAGGATTCCGGCCTGTTCGGCGCACACCCGCACGCGATACGACGTGCGGTCGCCCGCCCCCGCGCCGATCCGCCCGAACACCAGGGTCGGCACCGACAGGTGGAATGGGCTGATCCGATCGAACGCCAGCACCGCCACTTCATGCATGGCCCGATTTTATCGAAGCCCGGCCTTCGGGCCACTGTTGCCGATGATCTTGCGGGGGCAAGCTTCCTCTCATGACGAACACGATCGAGACCACAGCCCCCGCCACCCTCGAGCTCCTGCACATCGGCGGACCCACGGTGCGCTTCGAATACGGCAACCTGACCTGGCTGACCGATCCCACGTTCGACGAGCCGGGCGATTACGACCTGGGTGTGCTCACCCTGCACAAGCTGACCGGGCCCGCCGTGCCCGCGGACCGGATCGGCGCGGTGGACGTGGTGCTGCTGTCGCACGATCAGCACCCCGACAATCTGGATACCTCCGGGCGGGCGTTCCTGACCGGCGTGGACACGGTGCTGTCCACCCCCGACGCCGCCGCCCGCGTGGAAGGCGTTACCGGACTGCGGAACTGGGAATCGGTGGTGATCGGCGACGTCACCGTCACCGGCGTGCCCGCCCTGCACGGCCCGGAAGGCGCGGAAGCGGTGTCCGGCGTGGTCACCGGGTTCGTTCTCACCGCCGACGGCCTGCCCACCGTCTACGTCTCCGGCGACAACGCCTCGGTCGAACTGGTCGAGCAGATCGCCGAGCGCATCGGCCGCATCGATATCGCCATCCTGAATGTCGGCGCCGCGAACCCGGGCCGCTACGGCGACACCGACGTGACCCTGAACGGCCGCACCGCGGTCAAGGCCTCGCAGGCCCTGGGCGAGGCACTCATCGTCCCCGTCCACGCCGAGGGCTGGGCGCACTTCTCCGAGACCCTCGACTACCTGACCCGCAATTTCGAATACGCCGGTCGCGCAGCCGTACTCCGCATCCCGACCCCGGGCGAAGCGCTGGTGCTGGCGGCATCCTGAGCCCGGCTCCGAGCACACCGGAAACCGGTGGAGACGCCCACCCGGGCGATATCTCCACCGGTTTCCCGGCGTTCGAGGGGTGTGGCGATGGCGGCCGCGCGGGGCGGGGTGGGTGACTATGGCGGGTATGAGAATTGGGGTGCCACGGGAGGTCAAGGAGCAGGAGTTTCGGGTCGCGCTGACGCCGGCGGGAGCCGGGGAGCTGGTGCGGCACGGTCACGAGGTGCTGATCGAAGCCGGGGCGGGGGCCGGGTCCGGGTTCGGGGATCAGGAGTACCTGGCCGCCGGGGCGCGGCCGGTGGGGAGCGCCGACGAGGTGTGGGCGGCGGCGGAACTGGTATTGAAGGTGAAAGAGCCTGTCGCCGTGGAGTATCCGCGCATGCGGGCCGGGCAGACGCTGTTCACGTTCCTGCATCTGGCGGCGTCGCGGGAGTGCACCGAGGCGGTGCTGCGGTCGGGGATCACGGCCATCGCGTACGAGACGGTGCGGGGGCGGGACGGGTCCTTGCCATTGCTCGCGCCGATGAGTGAAGTGGCGGGGAAGCTCGGGTCTCAGGTGGGGGCCTATCACCTGATGTCGCCGCAGGGCGGGGAAGGCGTACTGCTGGGCGGGGTGCCCGGGGTGCGGCCCGCCGATGTGGTGGTGCTCGGCGGCGGGGTGGCGGGCAGCAGTGCGGCCACCGTGGCGCTCGGGATGGGGGCGCGAGTCACCGTGCTGGACACCAATCTCGCGCGGCTGCGGGAACTCGACGCCCGGTTCGGCGGGCGCGTCGACACCGTCGGCTCCAATGCGCACGAGGTCGAGAAATCGGTGCTGGCAGCCGATCTGGTGATCGGGTCGGTGCTGGTGCCCGGGGCGCGGGCGCCGAAACTGGTGCCCGACAGCCTGGTCGCGGGGATGCGGCCGGGATCGGTGCTGGTGGACATCGCCATCGATCAGGGCGGGTGCTTCGAGAGTTCGCATCCCACCACGCACGCGAAACCCACCTTCCGGGTGGCGGATTCGGTGTTCTATTGCGTGGCGAACATGCCGGGCGCGGTGCCGCACACCTCGACCGTCGCGCTCACCAATGCCACGCTGCCGTATGTGCGAGCCATCGCCGATCTGGGCCGGCGGGCCGCCTGCGACGCGGATCACGGCCTGGCGCAAGGACTTACCGCGGATGCCGGGGAGCTGTACTCGCCGGAGGTCGCGGCCGCGCACGGTCTGCGCATGCTGCACGGCACCGCGTCCTGACCTACGGTCGCGGAAAGGGCCCGCGATCGGAATCCGATTGCGGGCCCTTTCCTTCCGTTCAGTTCTCCGATTCGCCCAGCGGCCAGTCCGGCCCGCCGTCGGTCGGTAGATTGCGCAGCTTGTCGGGGTTGCGCACCACATCGATATTGGTGATCCGGCCCTCGTCGATGGTGAAGGAGAACACGCCCGTGTGCTGACCGTCGAACACCACCAGACCGGGGCGGCCGTTGACCATGACCGAACGGCCCCAGGCCCCGCCGATCTCCGCGGCGTGCCGCAGGAAACCGAGCAGCGTGGCCGCCACCGTGTCCGCGCCGTGCAGCGGGATGCGGAAGGCATTGACCTTGCCGCCGCCGTCGGCGGTGAAGGTGACCTCTGCGTCGAGCACGCCGAGCAGCGCGCTCAGATCGCCGGAACGCCAGGCCAGCGCGAACGCCGAGACCACCTTCTCGTGCTCGTCCGGGCTGGCCGGGAAGCGCGGGGTGCCCTGCTCGACGTGCTTGCGGGCGCGGGAAGCCAACTGCCGCACTGCGGCCGGGGTACGCCCCACCACCTCGGCGACCTCGGGGCCGGTCATGCCGAACACGTCCTGGAGCACGAAGGCGGTGCGCTCGGCGGGGGACAGGGACTCCAGCACCACCAGCAGGGCGGTGGTGACGCGCTCGTCCTGGGTGACGCGGTCGGCCGGATCGTCCCAATTGGTGATCTCGGGTTCGGGCAGCCATTCGCCCACGTACTGTTCGCGCCGCGCTCGCGCCGAGCCCAGATGATCCAGGGCCAGCCGGCCGGTGACCGTGGTCAGCCAGGCGCGCAGGTTCTCGATGCCCGCGCCCTCCGGACTGGTTTCGTAATACCGCTGCAGGCGCAGCCAGGCTTCCTGCACCACGTCGTCGGCATCGCTGAGGCTGCCGAGCGTGCTGTACGCGACCCGCCGCAGGTATACGCGGTGCTCCTCGAACTGCCGCGCCAACTCGGCCTGATCAGGCACGCCATGCCGTTCGTCGCTCATTCTCGCCTCACAGTTCGTTCCCACTCGCCCATTCCGGCTGGTCACCGAAACGACGAAACCGTTCGGACAACTGTGACATTCGGCTGGTCAGGGGTGACGGGAGGGATCAGGAGCGCAGCGCCAAGGCCAGCGCGGCGGTCAGCGCCGAGGCCAATTGGACCGCTTCGGAGAGACGTACGGCGCGGCGCAGATCCGGCACCTGCGGCGCGGGACCGTCACCGAGCGTGGGCCGGAATTCCGTGCCGTGGCGGTATTGCGTGCGACCGCCGAGGGTGACGCCGAGCGCTCCGGCCATGGAGGCTTCCGCCACACCGGCATTCGGGCTGGGATGCTTCCCGGCGTCGCGCCGCCACGCGCGCCAGGCCGCGGCGGGACGGCCGCCGGCCAGTGGGGCGAGCAGGGTCGTGAACGCGCCCGCGATGCGAGCCGGAGCCAGATTGGCCACGTCGTCGGTGCGGGCGGCGGCCCAGCCGAAATTCTCGTAGCGTTCGTTGCGGTACCCGACCATGGCGTCCAGGGTGTTGACCGCGCGATAGCCCAGCAGGCCGGGGACACCGGCGACCGCGCCCCAGAACAGCGGGGCCACAGTCGCATCCGAGGTGTTCTCGGCGATCGATTCCAGGGCGGCGCGGGCCAGTCCGTCGGCGTCCAGGACCGCGGGATCGCGACCGCACAGGGACGGCAGCAACTCTCGCGCGCCGTCGATATCGCCGGACTCGAGGCGATCCGCCATGGCGCGCCCGGTCTCGGCGAGGGTGGTGCCGCCCAGCACCGTCCAGGTGGCCAGCGCGGTCAGCCCCGCTTCGGCCGCCCAGCGTGCGAACCCACCCCGCGTCCCGCTCGATCCGGTCGCGCCCACACTGCCCGCGAGCCCGGCCCCCAGCCCGGCAATCGCTCCGACCAGCACCACCTCGTGCACGATGCCGGCGGTCCGGGCATCCCGATAGGTGACCTGCTCGACCGCCATTGCCGCCGAACCGAACCCGGCCACCGGATGCCCGCGGCGCGGATCGCCGAGCACCCGGTCCATCGCGAATCCGAGCAGCACCCCGGCGGCGGCAGCAGTCTTCTTACCCACCTCGCGAGGTTAGCCACCGGGCCCGGGCCGCCCGGCACCCGGTGCTCAGCGGCGGGTGCCGCCGTAGCGGTCGGCGAGGCGGGCCTCGTTGGAGACCGGCTTGGGTTGCGGAGGCTGCGGTTCGGCCTGTGGTTCGGTCGCCGGGGCATCGGCGGTGGGCTCGGTGGTTGCGGGCTCGGTGGTGGATTCCGTTGCCCGGGATTCGGTCACCGGCGGATTCGGTTCGGCGGGTGCGGTTTCGGCCCGTTCCCGGCGGCGGGCCCGGATCTCGGCGTACACGAAGTAGCCGAGGCCGAGGGGAGCCATGATGCCGAAGGCCAGCCATTGCAGGCCGTAGGACAGGTACGGACCGGCGTCGAGCTGGGGCAGCGGGTCGGGGGTGAAGACGCCGGGCTGCTTCTCGGCGAGTTGGAGATAACCGCCGCGGGCATTCGTGGGAATCGGCGTGAGCGGGACGTCCAGGACCGTGGATTCCTGGACGGTGTCGATCGAATAGACCTGGCGGTAGCCGTCTTCGGTCACCGGCGGCTTGGATTCGACGATGCCCTCCGAGGCGCGCACCCGGGCTTCCAGGTGCTGCGGTCCGGTCGGAGGCGCGGGAATGACCGGCGGGCGAGTGCCGTTCACCGCCGCGATCTGACCGCGATCCACCAGCACGGTGCGTCCGTCGTCGAGCCGGAAGGCCGCGAGCACGGTGTAGGCGGGCGCGGAATCCAGATGGCGCAGCCGGACCAGCACCGTCGAATCGGGCAGATACTCGCCGTTCGCCGTCACCCGCCGCCATTCGGTGTCCTTACCGGACTGGCCGAACATGCTGGTCACGTCGACGGGGGCGGCATCGACCGAATCCGAGATGCGCTGATTGCGTTCGGAGGTGCTGGTGTTCTTGTTGAGCTGCCACGGCGCGAGCACGGAGAAACACAGGTACGCGAACCCGGCCACGACGACCGCCAGAATGATCCAGCTCGGCCGCAGCATGAAGGTCAGGCGGCGCGGCAGCGACGTTTTCGCGCCGCTCATGCCCGATCGCCCTCGGCCGGTTCGCCGAGCTGCTCCCGCACCCAATTCAACAGCCCCGGCACCGCCGCCTCGATCTGCTCGCGCACCAGCACGAAATCCGACTGATCCCCGTAGTACGGGTCCGGCACGCTGATGCTGTCCGCGTGCGGATCGAAATCCCGCAACAGCACCCGCCGCTCCGAAGGCACCCCCAGCTCGGCCAGCTCCCGCTCGTGCCCGGCGTCCAAGGCGACCAGCAGATCCGCGCTCAAATGATCGTCCCCGACCACCGCCGCGGTATGCCCGATCGGATACCCGTGCTCCCGCAATTCCCGCGTCGTCCGCGGATCGGCCTCGTCGCCGACATGCCAGCCACCGGTCCCGGCACTGCTCACCCACACCCGATCCGCCAGCCCCGCGCGCTCCAGCTCCGCGGCGAAGATCTTCTCGGCCATCGGGGATCGACAGATATTGCCCGTGCAGATGAATGTCACATGCAGCTCGCCCACGACAGCCATTCTGTCCGGTGCCCCCCGAACCCGGCCACGTAGGGTGTTCTGCTGTGCCGCAGGACACCACCCACCACCCCGAACCCGCCGCCGGCGCACCCGTGCCCGCGGCGGAAAGCGGCCTCGGCATGCCGGCCGACTATGTCGGCGTTGCGGGCGGCCGCCCGCAATCGGTGGTCGCCTTCGACGGCCGGTCTCCCGAAGCCGCGGGCCGAGTCGACGTCACCGGCGACCTGGCGGACGACGGACTCGCCCGAGCCGAGATGCCCGGCCACACCGGGACGCCGGCGGCCCGGACTACCGGAGTGACGGGGGATCCCGGCCTCCGGTCCGTCGCCGCCGCGAACGATCGCCATCGGTCCGGCACGGTGGCCACGCGGTTCGACGAGGCCGCCGCGGCTTCCGGTACAGGCGATAGTGAGATCGAGGGTGTGAGTTCGGTGGTCGACCGTGCGCGGCTGCGGCCTTCCGGGGACGACGAGGCCGCCGCCGCATCTGGTGCGGGTGATAGCGAGATCGAGGGTGTGAGTTCGGTGGTCGACCGTGCGCGGCTGCGGCCTTCCGGGGACGACGAGGCCGCCGCCGCATCTGGTGCGGGCGATAGTGAGATCGAGGGTGTGAGTTCGGACGTCGACCGGGAGCGGTTGCGGCATCACGGGGACGCGGAGGCGCGGCCGGGGATGGTCGATTTCGCGGTGAACGTGCAGGGGGATGCGCCGCCGGAGTGGTTGCGGGAACGGCTCGCGCGGCGGCTGGGGGATTTGGGCCGGTACCCGGATGCGGGGGAGGAGCTGGCGGTTCGCGAGCTGGTGGCTGCGCGGCACGGGCGGCGGGCCGGGGAAGTGCTGTTGCTGGCGGGGGTGGCCGAGGGGTTCGCCATGTTGCCGCGGTTGGGGGCGCGGCTGGCGGCGGTGATCCATCCGTCGTTCACCGAACCGGAGCTTGCCTTGCGGGAAGGCGGGGTGCCGGTGGCGCGGGTGCTGCTGGAGCCACCGTATCTGCTGGATGCCGGGCTGGTGCCGGAGGATGCGGATCTGGTGGTGGTGGGGAATCCGACCAATCCCACTTCGGTGCTGCATCCGGCGGAGTCGCTGCTGGCGCTGCGGCGGCCGGGGCGCCTGGTGGTGGTGGACGAGGCGTTCACCGATGCTGTGGTGGGGGAGCCGGAGACCTTGGCCGGCAAGGACTTCGAGGATCTGCTGGTGTTCCGGAGCCTCACCAAGACCTGGGCGCTGGCCGGGCTGCGGTGCGGATATGCGCTGGGCGCGCCGGAGGTGCTGGCGCGGTTGAACCACGGGCGGCCGCACTGGCCTTTGAGCACGCTGCAATTGGAGGCGATCGCCGCCACGACCGAGCCGCAGGCGGTGGCCGAGGCGCAGCGCAAGGCGGAAGTCATTGCCGCGCACCGGGATGCGATGATTCCACGGCTGCGGGAACTCGGTATCGAGGTGCACGAACCGGCGGCGGGACCGTACCTGTGGATTCGGGTGCCCGATGCCGAACTGCTGCGGAAGCGGCTCGCGGACAAAGGGATCGCGGTGCGGCGCGGGGACACCTTCCCCGGCGCGGACACAGGTCACCTGCGGCTGGCGGTACGAGAACCCGCGCGGGTGGACCTGCTCGTCACCGCGATCCGGGAAGTCGGATTATGAGAAGGTGCGCACGGGTTCCGGCGGCGGAACCTGAGGCCGTCCACTGGGAACGGGACGGCGACGATTACGGCAGGGCATCGCTATAGGTGCGAACGGGGTTCCGCATGCGGGACTTGAGCTCGTCCGGCGGTAGCGGGACGGCGACGATTACGGCAGGGCATCGCTATAGGTGCGAACGGGGTTCCGCATGCGGGACTCGAGCTCGTCCGGCGGCAGCGGGACGGCGACGATTACGGCAGGGCATCGCTATAGGTGCGAACGGGGTTCCGGAAGCGGGACTCGAGCCCGTCCGGCGGCAGCGGGACGGGGCTGGCAGGGCATCGGGAGCGGTGCCGTCGACACTGTGGAGGAGGCTCGGTGACGGTGCGGTTGGCGGAACTGATCTCGGCGCTGGACGCGGCGTATCCGCCGCGGCTGGCCGAGTCGTGGGACTCGGTCGGCCTGGTGGCCGGCGATCCGGGTGACGCGGTGTCGAAGGTGCTGTTCGCGGTCGATGCCACGCCCGCCGTGGTGGACGAGGCGATCAGCTGGGGCGCACAGGCATTGGTGGTGCATCACCCGCTGCTGCTGCGCGGAGTCGATACCGTCGCCGCGTCCACGCCCAAGGGTGCGTTGCTGCACAAGCTGATCCGGTCCGGGTGCGCGCTGTTCACCGCGCACACCAATGCCGATTCCGCCGACCCCGGCGTCTCCGACGCGCTCGCGCACGCCATCGGCCTGACCGTCACCGGCCCCCTGGACCCCAAACCCCTGGCCGCGCTGGACAATTGGGTGGTGCTGGTACCGCGCACCCACACCGAGACGGTGCTCACCGCACTGTTCGCCGCCGGCGCCGGATCGGCCGCCAACTACTCCGACAGCTCGTGGCAGGTATCCGGCACCGGGCAATACCGCCCCCTGGACGGCTCGAACCCGGCCCTCGGCACGGTCGGCGAACTGCGGCAACTCGACGAAGACCGCATCGAACTGGTCGCCCCGCCGTCCCGCCGCGCCGCGGTCCTCACCGCCCTGCGCGAGTCCCACCCCTACGAGGTCCCCGCCTACCACGTCACCGAACCCGCCCCACTGCCCTCCACCCTCGGCATCGGCCGAGTCGGCGAACTCCCCGCCCCGGAAACCTTGCGCGAGTTCACCGCCCGAGTCCGCAAGGGCCTGCCCACCACCACCTGGGGCGTCCGCGCGGCAGGCGACCCCGACCGCATCATCCAGACCGTCGCGGTCTGCGGCGGCGCCGGCGACTCCTACCTCGGCAAGGTCGCCCGCCTGGGCGTCGACGCCTACGTCACCTCCGACCTGCGCCACCACCCCGCCGACGAACACCTCCGCGCCGGCGGCCCCGCTTTGATCGACGCCGCCCACTGGGCCACCGAATTCCCTTGGTGCGCACAGGCGGAAGGGGTGGTGCGCACCGCCCTCCCCGGCATCGACACCCGCGTGTCCGCGCTGCGCACCGACCCGTGGACCATCGGCGCCGCGGACTGTTGATGAGCTTTTTGCTCCACTATCGGCAGGATTCGGCAGAAACCCGACGAATTCGCAGGAAAGTGGAGCAAAAGCCCACCACCCCTAGCCGACCACGATCACCGGCTCGTGCCCGACCGGGAAGTTGACGGAGTTGGCGATGAAGCACTTCTTGTGTGCCTCGGCGTGCAGTTGCTCGGCGGGGGCGACCATGCTCGCCTCGGTGACCGTGACCCGTGGGCGGAGGGTGACGTGCTGGAAGCGGATGTTGTCCATGACGCCCACCGCGTCGTCGCGGTAGTCGGTGACCACTACGCCCGCGTCGACGCACAGGTGCAGGTACCAGAGCATGTGGCAGTCGGCGAGGGAGGCGACAAGGAGCTGTTCGGGGTTCCAGCGGGCGCCGTCGCCGCGGCCGACCACCGGGTCGGCGCTGGCCTCGATGGGGGGTGGGCCCGCGGTCAGCAGCAGGTGGTTGCGGGAGTAGTCGCGATAGCCGGTGGTCGCGCCGGACCAGGTGACCGAGACCTCGTAGACATGTTCAGCCATGGTCCGACCATCCCATACGGCGGCGGGGGAAAGCCCGGGAAATTCGGCGGCCGAGGGCGGGATTGTGAGTAAAACCGCTGGTTGTGCCGGGGTTGGGCAATCGGGGGCGCGGAGGCGGGTACGGTGGGAGTCTTGAACCGTCCATAGCGTCCAGGAGACCTTCCGCGTTGAATGCCGAACCATCGATCCAGGCCAAGCTGCTCGACCTCGCCGCTGTCGACGCCGAGTTGACGCGGATCGAGCATCGCCGGAAGGTGCTGCCGGAGCAGCAGCAGGTGACGGACCTGGAAGCGGAGCGGACCACGCGCAAGGACGCCGCGGTCAAGGTCGAGATCCTGATCGACGATCTGGATCGCGATATCCGCAAGCTGGAAGGCGAGATCGACGCGGTGCGCAAGCGCGAGGAGCGCGACCGCGGCCTGCTCACCGCCGGTACGGTCAACGCCAAGCAGCTCTCGGAACTCCAGCACGAACTGGCCAGCCTGGAGCGCCGCCGCAAGGTGCTGGAAGACGATCTGATCGAGGTGATGGAGCGGCGCGAGGCCGCGGCCGCCGACCACGATCACGCGGGCGCGAACCTCGACCGCGCCGAAACCGATCTGGTCGATGCCGAACGGCGTCGCGACGCCGCGGTCGCCGATCTCGATGTGGCACAGCAGCGTTGCGTCTCCGACCGGGAGGCGCTGACCCGCCTGTTCCCGGCCGACCTGCTCGCCACCTACGACAAGCAGCGCACCAATTACGGTGTGGGCGCGGCGCTTTTGCAGGCCCGCCGCTGCGGCGCCTGCCGCATCGAACTCGATCGCGGGGAGATCTCCCGCATCACCCAGACCGCGCCCGACGTGGTGGTGCGCTGCCCCGAATGCAGTGCGATCCTGGTGCGCACCAAGCAGTCGGGGCTCTGAGTGCCGCCCGCGCGCTGAGCGGGCATTGCCGGAAACGTGACGGCCCGCGACCGCGGGCCGTTTTCCATGTCTGGAGGGTAACTGCGGTGGACAAGGTGATCGTCGAAGCCGACGGCGGATCGCGCGGCAATCCGGGGCCCGCCGGGTACGGCGCGGTGGTGTGGGATGCCGGACGGCTCGCGGTGCTGGCCGAACGCAAGGAATTCCTCGGCGTCGCCACCAACAATGTCGCCGAATACCGCGGCCTGATCGCGGGTTTGGAAGCCGCCGCCGAACTCGGCGCCCGCGAAGTCGCGGCCCGCATGGACTCCAAACTGGTCGTCGAGCAGATGTCCGGCCGCTGGCAGGTCAAACACCCGGCCATGATCCCCCTAGCGGAACGCGCCCGGCAGCTGGTCGCCGGCTTCGACCGCGTCACCTTCGAATGGATTCCCCGCAAACAGAATTCACACGCCGACCGGCTCGCGAACGAAGCCATGGACGATGCCGGAGTGGTCGGGGAGGTCCGCGACGCCCTGCACGCGGAGGAGACCACGTCGGCCGATGCGATGTCCCGGGTTGACGGTCTCCGTGTGGAGTCGGCCACTCCGGCTGGTGCGTCGGCGTCGCCATTGCCGAGCGAGGATCCGGTGGTCGGCGCGGCCACCTCGAATCCGGTTGCCACCGAAGGCCCGGGTGCCGCGGCCGTGTCCACCACTTCCGCACCCGGCTGGACCGGGGCGATCGGGCGGCCGACGCGGCTGCTGCTGCTACGCCACGGGCAGACGGAATTGTCGGTGCAGCGGCGGTATTCGGGGCGCGGGAATCCGCCGTTGACCGAGCTCGGGCGGCAGCAGGCGGCGCGGGCGGCGGAAAACCTTGCGGCCAAGGGGGATATCGCGGCGATCGTGTGCTCGCCGCTGGGGCGGGCGCGGGAGACGGCGGAGGCGGCCGGGCGGGCGCTGGGAGTGCCGGTGCGGGTGCTCGACGGGCTGATCGAGACGGATTTCGGTGCGTGGGAAGGGCTTACGTTCGCCGAGGCGCAGCAGCAGGATCCGGAGCTGCATTCGCGATGGCTGGGCGATCCGTCGCTGCCCGCGCCGGGTGGGGAGAGCTTCGATCAGGTGCGGGAGCGGATCGAGGGTGTACGGCGCGATCTGGTGGCGCTGTACCCGGGCGCGAATGTGCTTGTGGTGAGCCATGTGACGCCGATCAAGACCCTGTTGCAGCTCGCTTTGGGTGTCGGCCCGTCGCTGCTGTACCGCCTGCACCTGGATCTGGCGTCGCTGTCCATCGCCGAGTTCTACCCGGACGGCGGTTCCTCGGTGCGACTGGTCAACGACACCTCGTACCTGTGAATTTCAGGGACGCAGAGTTGCGGTGAGGAACTCGATCTGGTCGTAGACGGCTTTCTCGAACCAGTCGTCGAAATAGATGTCGAAATGCCCGATCGGGTAGCGGCGCACCGTCGCGTGCTTGGTGCGCTCGGCGGCCTTCAATGTGGGGCCGGCGGGCGCGACCGAGTCCTGATCGCACACGGCGTAGAAGACCGGCGCCTTGATGTCCTTGACCCGGCGCGCGGGAGCGTCGAACAGCGCCGACAATCCGATGCGGGCAGGCACTTTCGGCCGATACTGGCTGGATTCCTCTGCGAGACGGCCGAATCCGTCGGGCACGTCAGCGGCGCTCATCAACGCCGAGGAGTGCTTCTTGCCCGCCAGCCGCGCCTGGATCGGCCGCCCGAACAGCGACCCGAACACCTTGTCGGTCAAGGCGATAGCCCCGGTCTTGGTGAGGCTGATCGGCCCCTTCGCCATGGCCGAGGACCACCCGCTGGTGAACGGGCACTGCGCCACCACCGCGGCGATGTAGTGATCGTCCGGCGCCACCGACAGCACGTGCCCGCCGCCGAACGAACTGCCCCACAGCGCGATTCGAGTGGCGTCGATGCCCCGCACGGTGCGCGCGTACGCGATCGCGGCATGCCAGTCCTCGCGCTGCCGCCCGATATGGATCAACTGCCGGGGTTCGCCCGTACTGGCCCCGAAATGCCGGTAGTCGAAGACCAGCGCCGCCATGCCCGCCGCCGCGAAGCGCCGCGCATAGCGATCCAACCCCATTTCCCGGTCCGCCCCCAGCCCGTGCCCCATGACCACCAACGGCCGCGGGCGAGCCGGTCCATCCGGGAGATACAGCCAGCCCGCGCACTGCTCGCCACCCGAAGAGAACCCCACCTCGACACGCTCCATGGCCCATTACGGTACCTTGGTGGCCGCGGACGAGTCGGTCGGGCGGTCGCGGCGATGGGAACGGGTACGGCTGTACCGCTGCCCGTCGCCGAGGAAAGTCCGGACTCCGCAGAGCAGGGCGGTTGCTAACGGCAACCCGGGGCGACCCGCGGGACAGTGCCACAGAAAACAAACCGCCCACACGCCATGTGTGGGTAAGGGTGAAACGGTGCGGTAAGAGCGCACCAGCGCGCCGGGTGACCGGCGCGGCTAGGTAAACCCCGCCCGGAGCAAGGTCGAAGGCCGCACTCGCGAGAGTGCGGCTGCGCAGGCGTTCGAGGGCTGCTCGCCCGAGCCTGCGGGTGGACTGCTCGAGGCACCCGGCAACGGTGTGTCCAGATGGATGACCGTCACCCGGCCGGAAGGCCGGGGACAGGATCCGGCTTACAGACCGACTCGTCCGCCCCCTGTCCACGGGGGTGCCGCGGTGCCAGAATGGATATCGGTCATGGACGGATGTCCGTGGCGCCGCAGCATATTCGCGGAGCGAACAATGGACGTTCTGTTTGCCCTTCTCGCCGTCCTGGCGGTTCTCGTCGTCACGGCCGGCGTGGTGACATTGGCTTCGATTCGGGTGGTCGCCCAATACGAACGCGGACTGGTATTCCGGCTCGGCCGGGTGCGCGCCGTGCGTGATCCGGGACTGCGCATGCTGATTCCCGGCGTGGACCGGATGGAGAAAGTCTCCATGCAGGTCGTCACCATGCCGGTGCCCGCGCAGGAAGGCATCACCCGCGACAATGTGACCGTCCGGGTGGACGCCGTGGTGTATTTCCGGGTGATCGATCCGGTGCGCGCCGTGGTGGAGGTGGAGAACTATCTGTTCGCCGTCGGTCAGGTCGCGCAGACCTCGTTGCGCTCCGTCATCGGCAAGAGCGAACTCGACGATCTGCTCTCCAATCGCGAACAGCTCAACAAGGGCCTGGAATTGATGATCGACAGCCCCGCACTCGGCTGGGGCGTGCACATCGACCGGGTCGAGATCAAGGATGTGGCGCTACCGGATTCGATGAAGCGCTCCATGTCGCGGCAGGCCGAAGCCGAACGCGAACGCCGCGCCCGCGTCATCTCAGCCGAAGGCGAACTCCAGGCCTCGGAGAAGCTCGCCGAGGCGGGCGCGCGTATGGCCGAAGCCCCGGCCGCGCTGCAATTGCGCTTCCTGGAAACCGTGGTCCAGGTTGCGGCGGAAAAGAATTCGACGCTGGTGCTGCCGTTCCCGGTGGAACTACTGCGTTTCCTGGACAACCCGCGCGACGCCGGCGCCGCCGCCGCGCCCCTCGAAGAAGAACAGTCCGACGAAAGATGAGGACGGGACGATGTCCCTGCTGATCCAGCCCCTGGCGGTACTGGTGCTTTTCGCCATCGCCTATCTGCTCAAATTCCTGTCCGCCGCGCTCCCGGGCGGCCTGCGCGATCGATAGCGGTCACGCATCACCGTAGTACCAGCAGCTATCGCCATTCCGGGCGGCGTGACCGACACCGCTCGCGTCCCGGTGTGCGCAGACCGCCGGGTTGGATGACAATAGCGGCGCGTCACTTGGCGTGTATCGGCGCGGCACGGCGTGTCGAGCTGGCGATCTACTCGGAACTAGCCCCGAACGTGATCGGCGTCATAAAGTGTTGCGCGTTGGAAAGTTCCGTTGCGCACGGGCAACGGGCGAAGGGCTTCAACAATCGTCGGAAAGCAGGTCTCGTCTAAATGCGAATTGCTCGCAAGTTGGCAGCGGGTGCGCTCCTCGCCGCTGCTGCTTCCGTTGTGCTGGGTGCCGGTTCCGCTTCGGCGTTCTCGGTGACCCCGCTGCCGGGTGGGGTGCAGGTCGATCTCACCCCGGCGGACACCCAGTGGGTGGCGAATTCCCACATCGGGCAGGCGATCGCGGGTCTGCCGCACGCCTCGGCCGCCTCGTTCGGACAGGCGCTGGATTCCGCGGCGGCGTTGTCGTCGCAGTACCCCGAGGGCCGGGTCGTCTTCACCGTCTATGGTCCGTTCGACACGTTGAACGGCACCATGCTGGCGCTGCAGTAGGAGTAGCTTCCACTCGTGGAACTACATCAGCGGATCGTTTCGGCGCCGGTCGATTTCGGCGCCGTCCGAACCGAAT
The DNA here is from genome assembly GCF_021183565.1 of Nocardia yamanashiensis. NCBI lineage: Bacteria > Bacillati > Actinomycetota > Actinomycetes > Mycobacteriales > Nocardiaceae > Nocardia > Nocardia yamanashiensis. Next base: position 3,659,543 of record NZ_CP089226.1, on the reverse strand, counting down.
TCGGACTCGCCCCGGACTATCCCTCCGGGGCGGTCTCCGAGGCCCGCGACGCGGTGGACGAGTTCGCGGGCGCTCGGCTCGATCGGCGTGATATTCCGCTGGTCACCATCGATCCCCCCGGCGCCATGGATCTGGACCAGGCGCTGCATCTGGAGAAAACCCCCGACGGCTTCCGGTTGCATTACGCGATCGCCGATGTCGCCGCCTTCGTGAAAACCGATGGCGCACTCGCACGCGAATCCCTGGTCCGCGGACAGACTTTCTACTTTCCCGACGGCACGGTGCCGCTGCATCCGCACGTGCTGTCCGAGGATCGCGCCAGCCTGCTGCCCGAAGTGGATCGGCCCGCCGCATTGTGGACCATCGAATTGGACGAGCGGGCCGAACCGCGTACGTATGCGGTGACGCGCGCCCTGGTGCGTTCCCGGGCGCGGCTCGATTACGCGGGGGTGCAGGCCGACGCGGAGGCCGGGCGGCTGCATCCCTCCATTGCCGCTCTGCCCGAATTCGGGCGGCTGCGTATCGAATCCGGATTGGCGCGCGGGGCGATCAATCTGCGCCTGCCCTCGCAGAGCGTGATCCGCGACGAGAACGGTTCCGGCGGGGTCGATCACTGGCAGCTGGTGCTGGAACCGCGCACCGCCGCCGACGACTGGAACGAGCAGGTATCGCTGCTCACCGGCATGTGCGCGGCGCGAATCATGCTCGACGGCACGGGCGAGGAGCATGTCGGCCTGCTGCGCACCATGCCGCCGCCGCCCGCCGCCGCCATCGAATCCATGCGCCGCACGGCCGCCGCGGTCGGGGTGGCCTGGCCCGCCGACGTCTCCGCCGGGCGCATGCTGGCGGGCCTGGATCCCAATACCCCGCCCGCGCTGGTGCTCATGTCCGAAGCCACCGGCCTGCTGCGCGGCGCGAGCTACACCATCCTCAACGGTCAGGCCCCGGACACCGTGCAGCACAGCGGGATCGGCGCGCCGTACGCGCACGTGACCGCCCCGCTGCGCCGCCTGGCCGATCGCTACGCCACCGAGATCTGCCTGGCGCACTGCGCGAACACCCCGGTCCCGCAATGGGTTCGCGAGGGCCTGGCCCCGGTGACCGAATCCATGCGGCGCACCGACGCCGTCGCGAACAAGGTGGAACGCGCCTGTATCGACCTAACCGAGGCGACCGTGCTCGCCCCGCGCCTGCACACCGGGTTCGACGCCATCGTGGTGCGCGAAGCCAATGGCAGCCGCCCGGCCGAGATCTTCATCGCCGATCCGCCGGTGCTGGCCAAATGCACCGGTAATCCGCCGGAGGGTCAGCACGTGAAAGTCGTGCTGGCGGTGTCGGATCCGGCGACCCGCACCGTCACCTTCGCCTATCCGGACGGGGAATCCGCGTAGCGTCCCTACCGGTGCGTCGGCATCCGGTACGGATCGCCGTACTGCTGCTGCCGCATCGCCTGCTGCCGCTCCAGGTCGGCCTGCGCCCGCTTGCGTTCCTCTTCTCGCTCCTTGGCCACCTCCACCCGGTAGCCGATCACCACCGAACCCACCAGCGCCGCCGAGATGATCCCCTCGGCCAGGAAGAACGACGCGAAGTCGATGACCGAACCGATGGGTGGACTCCCCGGCACCGCATTGCGCAACGGCACCAGCGCGAACAGCAGCGCGCCCATCATCGAGCAGGCCGGGAACATCAGCCCGCGCCGGCCCTTCAGCACGTAGAAGCAGGCGGTCGCGGCGGCCAGCGCCAGCCCCAGCATGAGCATCATGATGAAGAGCGCGAACACCAGCGTGGGCAGCGACCGGGTGGCGTGCACGGTGATGTCGATGCCCGCCTCCACGCCGGGCTGGGGGCTTTCCGCCAGCTCGAACAGGGTGTCGCCGCTGGTGACGGTGGCGGCGACGGGGAGCCGCTGGTCGTCGCTGTACACGTCGAAGGCCAGGAGCGCCTGGTAGGAATCGAACGGGTAGTCGGTGATGGTGCCTTCGACGACCACTTTCACCTCGGCCGCCGAGATCGGCTCGCCCGCTTTGATTTTGATCGGATCGGCCTTGAGCGCCGAGGTGTAGACGAGCGCGTCCTTGGTGAAGAACCCGGACTTGTCGGCCAGCGCGCCGCGCGGCTGCGCCAGCACCTCGACGGTCGCGGTCTGGGTGGCCGGATCGATCTTGCCGATCCAGATGCCCAGATCCACCCGGTCCTCGGTCGCGGTGTTCCCGAAGAGATGGCCGGTCTCGGACCGGGAGCGGCCGACGGAGTAGGTGGACAGGGCCACGACCAGACCGGCAATGGTCACCACGACGAGCACGACCGTCCAGAACGGTCCGCCGCGCTTCTTCTGCATTGCGTGTTGCACGGGCCGAATTCAACAGCGGCCCGGTCAGCTTCGGATCAGGTCGACATCATTTCCGGATATGTGACGGCCCGGCGCGACGGCCCGTGATCCGCGACTGATGCCCGCGTGATTTCCGCCGTGCTTCATTGAGCCCATGGCATTTCCGCATTCCCACGCCGTACCCGCGCAGCCGCGCGGCATCGGCTATTTCATCTTCCTGAGCCGCTGGCTGCAGCTGCCGCTGTACCTGGGACTCATTGTCGCGCAGGCGGTGTACGTCTGGCAGTTCCTGCGCGAGCTGTGGGTGCTGGTGACCGGGCTGTTCGAGCACGGCAATGCCGAGACCACCATCATGCTCGCGGTGCTGGGCCTGATCGACGTGGTCATGATCTCCAACCTGCTGATTATGGTGATCGTGGGCGGTTACGAGACGTTCGTATCGCGGCTGCGCATCGACGGGCATCCGGATCAGCCGGAATGGCTCGAGCACGTGAACGTGAACGTGATCAAGGTGAAGCTGGCCATGTCGATTGTCGGCATCTCCTCGATCCACCTGCTCAAGTCCTTCATCGCCATCACCCAGGACGCCGATCCGGGCATGCACAGCGGCCGCTACCTGTGGCCGGTCGTCATCCACCTGACTTTCGTGGTGTCGGCGGTCATGCTGGCCTGGATCGACCGGATCATGCCCGCGCACAAGGACGAACCCGTGGTGCACCTGACGCCGGCGCCGAACGGCGAACGCGCACAGCTGAACTAGGCGGCCGTGAGCGGGTGGTGCCGCAGGAATTCGATGGCGGCCGGGTACTGCTCCAGGGCTTTGGCCGCCGCGGCCTCTTCGGCATCGCACATGCGCTGGAAACCGGATTCGTCGGTGTGCTCGGCATGGGTGCGCAGGGTTTCCAAGGCTTCCACGGCATCGCGATGATCGCCCAGCACGCCCTGGAGCTTCTTGGCATTGCGCGCCAGCTGGGCGGCCGGATCGCCAAGCACCGCCACCGCCGCCTCCGCCGAATAGCGCAAACGCTTTGCGGCCTTGCGGATCTCGTGCAGATGGTCGATGCGGTCCGGAGCGCCCGGCGGGGGTTCGTTGCGCACCAGCCGCCGCAGGTCCCGGAAGTCCGAGCGCAGCACCGCGGCGAAGACGTCCGCCGCGGGCTGCTCGGCGTGACCGGCCCGCAGCGGCGGATCCGAGACGAGCGCGTGCAGTCGTGCGGTGATCAGGTGGTAGCGGCGGCTGTCGAAGGCGTCCACCACCGCGCGATGCGCCCCGGCGTAGAAGCGGCGCTCGGCCGCCACCAGTTCCGCGCCGAAATCCTTTTCGGGCGTGGACTTCTCGCCCAGCGGCACGGTCTCGCCGTCGAAGGCGGTGGCCTGTTCGCCCAGCAGCGCCGCGAACCGCTGCGCCCGCACCTCGGCATCGCGCGCCACCCCGAGCAGCCCGGCCAGCCACCGCAATTCGTCGGTGGTCTCGCCGATCGCCTTGCGCCGCAGGATCCGGCGATAGGACTTGAGCACGCTGCGCAGCCGCCGGGTGGCGACCCGCATGCTGTGCACCGAATCCGGAAGATCCTGCCGCACAGCGGGTTCGGCTTCACACAGCCGGTCCACGTCGGAGGCGAGGGCTTCGACCAGGGCGGGACCGGCTGTGGTGCTCATCTAATTCCTGTACTTGTCCGTGGCTTCCACCAGATGGTGGGTGATGCCTGGTTCGGCGGCGGCGTGACCGGCATCGGGCACCAGGTGCAGTTCCGAATTCGGCCAGGCCCGATGCAGATCCCAGGCGCTGACGGCCGGGCACACCATGTCGTGGCGGCCCTGCACGATGACCCCGGGAATATGCGCGATGCGGTCGATATCGCGCAGCAGCTGTCCCTCGTCGAGGAACCCGAAGTTATGGAAGTAGTGGTTCTCGATGGTGGCGAACGCCAGCGCGAACCGCGGATCGGCGGTTTCGGCGACTCGATCCGGTTGGGGCATGAGGGAACTCGTGGCGCCCTCCCAGGTGGACCACGCGACGGCCGCGTCGGTGGCGAGCTTTGCGTCGGGGGAGTGCAGCAGCCGGTGATAGATCTGGATCATGTCGCCGCCGCGTTCGGCCACCGGCACCGGCGCCAGGAACTTCTCCCACTCATCGGGGTACACGAACCCCGCGGCACCATTGTAATACCAATCGATTTCCTTGCGCCGCAACAGGAAAATCCCGCGCAGCACCAGTTCGGTCACCCGTTCCGGATGGGTCTGCGCGTAGGCCAGCGCCAGCGTCGAACCCCAGGAACCGCCGAACACCTGCCAGGCCTCCACGCCCAGATGCGTTCGCAGCCTTTCGATATCGGCCACCAGATGCCAGGTGGTGTTGGTCTCGAGGCTCGCTCCGTCGGCGATGTGCGGCACCGACTTCCCGCACCCGCGCTGATCGAACAGCACGATCCGGTACGCCTGCGGATCGAAGAACTGCCGGTGGAACGGCGCGGTCCCGCCGCCCGGCCCACCGTGCAGGAACACCACCGGCTTGCCCTCGGGATTACCGCTGACCTCCCAGTAGATGCCCTGGCCGTCCCCGACCTCCAGCACGCCCTGCTCATGAGGTTCGATCGGCGGGTACAGGGTTCGCATCAGCCGATCACGCCCTGCGCCAGGCTCTGGATCTGCAATGCCGACAGCGCCTGATCGCGCACGTCCGAGCAGTTCGCCTGGGTGACGCGATCGAGCACGTCCTTGTCGCCCAGCATCTGGATATTGATGCCGCCGTTCTTCAGCGCCCACTCGTGCGCGGTCGCGTTGAGCGCGATCTTGCCCAGCGTCGGGCCCTGTACCCGCCAGTCCGAGAGCTGCGGGCGCAGCAGATCGCACAGGCTCTTGGCGGCCTCGTCGGACACCGTCACCTGCCCGCCGTTCGGCTTGCTCGTCGCGCCGCCGGAGGTGGTCGGCTTGCCCGAGCTGCTGCCCGGTGCGGTGGTCGAAGAGCCCTGCGGCTGTGACGATCCGGTGTTGTCGGTGGAGTTCCCCCCGCAGGCGGCGGTCAGCGCGACGGCCGCCACCGCGGCGGCCAGCAGTGGCACGCGCCGGGCTTTCGAAAACTCCGGCCGGCGGCTGCTCATCCAACGGCTGTGCATGTAATCCCTTTGGTCGATCGGGCTCATTGGACTTCGAGTCTGCCACCAAAACCTGGCCGGGGTCTGTGAAGGCGGCCAAGAAAAAGAGAGTCGATAGCCATCGGCTATCGACTCTCGTCGGGGGTGTGGCGGATCAGAAGCTGTGCTCCTGGGCGGGGAAGGTCCCGCGCCGCACCTCGTCCGCGTAATCGGCGGCGGCGGAACGCAATTGCGCGCCCACCTCGGCGAAACGCTTGACGAACTTGGCGGTCTTGCCGGAGGTGTAACCGGCCATGTCCTGCCAGACCAGCACCTGCGCGTCGCAATCCACGCCCGCGCCGATGCCGATGGTCGGAATGGTCAGCTTGCGGGTCACCTGGCCGGCCAGTTCGGCGGGCACCATCTCCATCACGACCGAGAAGGCCCCGGCCTCCTGCACCGCGATGGCATCGGCGATGAGCTGCTCGGCGCCGTCGCCGCGGCCCTGCACCCGGAAACCGCCCAGGGTGTTCACGCTCTGCGGGGTGAAGCCGATGTGCGCCATCACCGGGATGCCGGCGGCGGTCAGCTTGGCGATGGTGTCGGCCACCCGCTCGCCGCCCTCCAGCTTGACCGCGTGCGCGCCGCCCTCCTTCATGAACCGCACGGCCGTCGCGAGGGCCTGCTCGGGCGAGGACTCGTAGGTGCCGAACGGCAGATCCGCCACCACCAGGGCGTGCGGGGCGCCGCGCACCACGCCGCGCACCAGCGGAATGAGCTCATCGACGGTGATCGGGACGGTGGTGTCGTAGCCGTACACCACATTGGCGGCGGAATCGCCGACCAGCAGGACCGGGATACCGGCCTCTTCGAACAATCGGGCGGTCGAATAGTCGTACGCGGTGAGCATCGACCAGCGCTCGCCTTCGGCCTTCATCTGCTGCAGATGGTGCACGCGCACCTTGCGCTTGGGCTTCTTCTCGGCGGGAGCAGCGCCGTAAGCAGGGGTTTCCGCATCGGATACGGACATCATCGTCCCTTTCGTCGTGGCCTCGAGGCCCATATCGGGTCCCCGGGTTTTGCTGACGGATTCAGTCTGCCATCGCGGACGCCCCGCTCGAGGATGCAATTCCTCACATGCCAACATTCCTGCATGGCGTTGATGCGAACCGGCCGGGCCGCGCTCCTTGCGACGGTGCTGGCGATGACGGCCGCCGCGTGTTCCACCGTGGTGGACGGGAATCCGACCGGACCGGCCCCGGCGGGGCTGGAGAAGTTCTACGGCCAGCAGCTGGACTGGGGCAGTTGCGACGAGTTCACCGGCGGTGAAGCGCCGCCGGTCGTGCAGTGCACCCGGGTGACGGTTCCCATCGACTACGCGAATCCGGACGGCGCCACCGCGCAGATCGCCCTGTCCCGGGTCAAGGCGAGCGGTAAGAAGATCGGTTCGCTGCTGTTCAATCCGGGCGGGCCCGGAGTGTCCGGGCTGTCCATGGTCGGGCAGGGCCAGGGCACCGCGCTCGCGGAACGGTTCGACCGCATCGGTTTCGACCCGCGCGGCATCGGCGCCTCGCTGCCCGCGATCACCTGCCTGACCGCCACCGAGAACGACGCCGAGCGCGCCGAAGCGCCCGAGGACAATTCGCCCGCCGGAATCGCCGCCTCCGAAGCCGAGAACAAGGATTACGCGAGCAAATGCCTCGAGCGCAGCGGTAAGGATCTGCTCGCGCACGTCGGCACCGCGGAAGTGGTGCAGGACATGGATGTCATCCGGGCCGCGCTCGGTGACCCCAAGCTCAGCTATGTCGGCTACTCCTACGGCACACGCCTGGGCTACAGCTATGCCGAGAAGTTCCCGCAGAACGTGCGCGCCCTGGTGCTCGACGGCGCCCTGAACCCGCAGCAGGATCCGGTCCAGGAATCGGTGCTGCAGGCCGCGAGCTTCCAGAAGGTGTTCGAGGCCTACGCCGCCGACTGCGCCAAACAGGCCGATTGCCCGCTCGGCACCGATCCGGCGCAATCGGTCACCCGCTACCGCGAACTGATGGATCCGCTCTGGGGCAAGATCGTCCCGACCAAGGACCCGCGCGGCCTGAGCTATCTCGACGCCAAAACCGGTGTGACACAGACGCTGTACTCGAACAATATGTGGGGCCGCCTCACCCAGGGCCTGAAGGAACTGCGCGAGGGCCGCGGCGACACCCTGCTGCAACTGGCCGACAACTACAACGGGCGCGCCACCGACGGCAGTTACGACAACCAGTCCGACGCCTTCAACGCCATCCGCTGCGTCGACGACCCGGCCATCACCGATCGCGCGGTCGCCGCCCGCCAGGACGCCGAATATCGCCGTGTCGCCCCGTTCCTCGATGACGGCAAGGGCACCGGCGCGGCGCCGCTCGAGGTGTGCGCGGTCTGGCCCGTGCCCAATACCTCCACCCCGCATGCCCTCTCGATTCACGATCTGCCCAGGACCGTGGTGATTTCCACCACCGACGACCCCGCCACCCCGTATCAGGCGGGTGTGGACCTGGCCAGGGAACTGGGCGGATCGCTCATCACCTATCGCGGCACGCAACACACGGTGTCGTTGTCGGGCGTCGCGTGCGTCGACGATCCGGTGATCGCCTACCTCGTGGACCTGAAAGAACCCAGTCCGGGTCTTACATGCTGAAGTTCGCGCCAATCATGTAACACGGATTTAACTCCGCGCACCTACAGTCCAGGTCATGGACCGTCAGAAGGAATTCGTCCTCCGCACGCTCGAAGAGCGCGACATTCGCTTCGTGCGGCTCTGGTTCACCGATGTACTGGGCTATCTCAAGTCGGTGGCGATCGCTCCCGCCGAGCTCGAGGGGGCTTTCGAGGAGGGCATCGGCTTCGACGGGTCCGCCATCGAAGGGTTTGCCCGGGTGTCCGAGGCGGACATGGTGGCCAAGCCGGACCCCTCCACCTTCCAGGTGCTGCCGTGGTCCACCTCCAAGGGGCATCAGCATTCCGCGCGCATGTTCTGCGATATCGCCATGCCGGACGGGTCGCCGTCCTGGGCGGATCCGCGGCACGTGCTGCGGCGGCAGCTGAACAAGGCGGCCGATCTCGGATTCAGCTGCTACGTGCACCCGGAGATCGAGTTCTTCCTGATCCGCGCCGGGCTGGACGCCACCGGCAACCCGATTCCGGTGGACAACGGCGGGTTCTTCGATCAGGCCGTGCACGACGAGGCGCCGAACTTCCGCCGGCACGCCATCGACGCGCTGGAGTCCATGGGTATCTCCGTGGAGTTCTCGCATCACGAGGGCGCGCCCGGGCAGCAGGAGATCGATCTGCGTTACGCGGACGCGCTGTCCATGGCCGACAACGTCATGACCTTCCGCTACCTGATCAAGGAAGTGGCCATCGACGAGGGCGTGCGGGCCAGCTTCATGCCCAAGCCGTTCGCCGATCACCCCGGTTCGGCCATGCACACCCACATGTCGCTGTTCGAGGGCGAGCAGAACGCCTTCGCCGATCCGGACGATCCGCTGAACCTGTCGGGCACCGCGCGCGCGTTCATCGCGGGCATCCTGGAGCACGCGCACGAGATCAGCGCCGTCACCAACCAGTGGGTCAATTCCTACAAGCGGCTCATCCACGGCGGTGAAGCGCCGACCGCCGCCTCGTGGGGCCGCTCGAATCGTTCCGCGCTGGTGCGGGTTCCGATGTACACGCCGAACAAGTCGTCCTCGCGCCGCGTCGAGGTCCGCAGCCCCGATTCGGCCTGCAACCCGTACCTCGCGTTCGCGGTGATCCTGGCCGCGGGCCTGCGCGGTATCGAGAAGGGCTACACGCTGCCGCCGGAGGCCGAGGACGACGTGTGGTCGCTGACGTCGGCCGAGCGCCGCGCCATGGGCTTCCGCGAGCTGCCCGCGTCCCTCGACGAGGCGCTGAAGAACATGGAGAAGTCCGAGCTGGTCGCCGAGACCCTGGGCGAGCACGTGTTCGACTTCTTCCTGCGCAACAAGCGCCGCGAATGGGCGGGCTACCGCAACCAGGTGACGCCGTACGAGCTGAAGGAATACCTGAGCCTCTGAGGTCGGTTCGCCCTCGCGCCGGTCGCGGTGCGGGGGCGAATTGGGCACGTTGTCGGTTATCGGAGGGTTCGGCGCAACCGTCGATCTACGTGACATGTAATTTGATGGCATGGTGCGGCCACCGACTACTCGTTCCGCGGTTCCCGGTGTCGGGCGGCTCGGGCTTCTAGAGCCTTCCGCGGCTGATTCGCTCCGAGAGTTGGCGTGGGACAACGTGGACAGCGTGCCGTTGCTGTGGGCGCTTTCGCGGTCGCCCGATGCGGATCTGGCGCTGCTGACGCTCATCCGGTTGCGAGAGCAGCTCGGAAGCGATTGGGCCGCGGTCGATTCCGCCCTGCGCACCGATGTGGCGTTCCGGGGGCGGCTGCTGGCGCTCATCGGATCCTCCAGTGCCTTCGCCGATCACCTCGTGGCCGATCCGGGTGCCTGGCAGCTGCTGCGTCAGCGGGAACTGCCATCGCGGAAAGAGGTGCTCGCCGCGCTGCTCGATGCCGTGCAGGCGACGCCGGAGACCGGGCCGAATGCCGGGCCCATGCTGTATCGGGCGGCGATCGCCGGGCCGGAAGCGGTTGGGTTGCTGCGCAAGCGGTATCGCGATCAGCTCATGTTGCTGGCGGCCATCGATCTGGCGGCCACCGTGGAGAACGAACCGGTACTGCCGTACCAGCAGGTGGGGCAGCATCTCACCGATCTCGCCGACGCGGCGTTGACCGCGGCGCTGGCGGTGGCGGTGGCCCGGGTCTGCGCCGACCGGCCGGTTCCGGTGCGGCTGGCGGTCATCGCCATGGGCAAATGCGGTGCGCGGGAATTGAATTACGTGTCCGACGTCGATGTCATCTTCGTCGCCGAACCCGCCGACACCACCGCCACCCGGCTGGCCGCCGAGATGATGAGCGTGGGCAGTTCGGCGTATTTCGACGTGGACGCGGCACTGCGGCCGGAGGGCAAGGCGGGGGCGCTGGTGCGCACCCTGGAATCGCATATCGCGTACTACAAGCGCTGGGCGCGGACCTGGGAGTTCCAGGCGCTGCTCAAGATGCGGCCCGCCACCGGCGATCTCGAACTCGGCGCGCAATACCGCGACGCCTTGATGCCGATGGTGTGGGCGGCCTCCGAGCGCCCGGACTTCGTGGCCGATGTGCAGGCCATGCGGCGGCGCGTCGAGGACCTGGTGCCCGCGGATCTGCGCGAGCGTGAACTGAAGCTCGGGCACGGCAGTCTGCGCGATGTCGAATTCGCCGTTCAGCTGCTGCAATTGGTGCACGGCAAGGCCGACGAATCGCTGCATGTGCAGGGGACGGTGGAATCGCTGACCGCGCTGGCGGCGGGCGGGTACGTCGGGCGTGACGATGCCGCCAACCTGACCGCCTCCTACGAATTCCTGCGGTTGCTCGAACATCGTTTGCAGTTGCAGAAACTCAAGCGTACCCACACGCTGCCCGCACCCGAGGACGAAGAGGGCATGCGCTGGCTGGCGCGGGCGGCGCATATGCGGCCCGATGGGCGGCAGGACGCGGTGGGCGTGCTGACCAGCGAGATCAAGCGCAATGCGGTGCGGGTGCGGCGGTTGCACGCCAAGCTCTTCTACCGTCCGCTGCTGGAATCGATTGCGCGCCTGGACGCGGACGCGCTGCGGCTGTCTCCGCAAGCCGCGGTGCGGCAGCTGGCGGCGCTGGGTTACGCGGCGCCGGAGAACGCGCTCGGGCATCTCAAGGCGCTCACCGGTGAGGTGGGGCGCAAGGGGCGCATTCAGGCGCTGCTGCTGCCGACGCTGCTCGAATGGCTCGGCGACACACCGAATCCCGATGCGGGTCTGCTCGCGTACCGGCGGGTTTCCGAGGGGCTGGACAACGAGATCTGGTTCCTGCGCGAACTGCGCGACGAGGGGGCGATCGCGCAACGGCTGATGATCGTGCTGGGCTCGTCGGCGTACCTGCCCGATCTGCTCATCAACGCTCCCGAGACCATTCGCATGTACGCCGACGGTCCCGACGGGCCGTTGCTGCTGGCCACCCAGCCCAGCGATGTGAAACGCGGAATCCTTTCCGGTGCGGGCCGATACGACGACCCCAAGCGCGCCGTCGCCACCGCCCGTTCGCTGCGCCGCCACGAACTGGCCCGCGTCGCGTCCGCCGACGTGCTCGGCATGCTCGACGTCCCCCAGGTCTGCGAAGCGCTGTCCTCGGTCTGGATCGCCACCTTGGAAGCGGCCCTGCAAGCCGTGATCCGCGCCGGCGAAGTCGAATCCGGCAAACCGGCCCCCGCCGATTTCGCCGTGATCGGCATGGGCCGCCTGGGCGGTATGGAACTCGGCTACGGCTCCGACGCGGATGTCCTGTTCGTCTGCGATCCGCGCCCCGGCGAGGACGAGACCGTCGCCGTGAAATGGGCCATCGGTGTAGCCGAACAGGTCCAGCGCCTGCTCGGGGCCCCCAGCACCGACCCGCCGCTCCAAGTCGACGCGGGCCTGCGCCCCGAAGGCCGCAACGGCGCCCTGGTCCGCACCCTGGCGGCCTACTCCGCCTACTACTCCCAGTGGGCCCAATCCTGGGAAGTCCAAGCCCTGCTGCGCGCCCGCTTCGTCGCCGGCAACCCCGACCTGGGCACCCGCTTCCTGCACACCGTCGACCCCATCCGCTACCCCGCCGGCGGCATGTCCCCCGAAGGCGTCCGCGAAATCCGCCGCATCAAGGCCCGCGTGGACGCCGAACGCCTCCCGCGCGGAGCCAACCCGGCCACCCACACCAAACTCGGCCGCGGCGGCCTCGCCGACATCGAATGGACCGTCCAGCTCCTGCAACTCCAGCACGCCGGCGCCCACCCCACCCTCCACAACACCACCACCCTCGACTCCCTGGCCGCCATCGAAACCGCCGGCCTCATCGACCCCGAAGACGCCGCCCTGCTCCGCGACGCCTGGCTGACCGCCACCAAAGCCCGCAACGCCCTCGTCCTGGTCCGAGGCAAACCCGCCGACCAACTCCCCGGCCCCGGCACCCTCCTGTCCGCCGTAGCCAAGGTCGCCGGCTGGCCCAACGACGACGGCTCCGAATTCCTCGACCACTACATGCGCGTCACCCGCCGCGCCAAGACGGTGGTGGAGCGGGTCTTCGGCGGTTGACAGCCCGCCGCGTCGGTGATGCCGACGCGGGTCGACCGTCGCGCGAGGGTGATGCCGACGCTGGCAGGGCGTCACGCGGGGTGGTGCGAGCCAGGCCTTCCGTGGTCGCACGCCGTTGGGGAAGGTGGCGTTCGGCCATGGCAGTCGTCTCGCGAGGTTGCCGGGTTGCCTCGCTGAATGGCCAGGTGGGGTGTTGCGGTGTGGCTGGCAATGATTGGAGTTTTGCTCCAGTTCGGGGCGCTTACCGTCGGTTTCCCGACCGGCTGGGGTGTTCGGTGGAGCAGAACTCCAATTCCGCAATGCGTCACGTTCAACCGCGGAGGCCGAGTAGCTGGATGATGTGCTCACGCAGGGTATCTGGCGAGCACGGGGAGATGCGCAATTCACCCTTGCGATGCTCGACGGTATAGCGGCCGTCGTTGGCGATGTCGAACCAGTGCAGGTAGCGCGGGGGAGCGGGGTGGTCGGTTCGGAGGTTGCGGTGGACGGCTATGTCGCCGCGGGCGCTGGGGCGGGTGTGGGCCAGGCGCAGGATGCGGGCCAGGTCGGGGGTTCTCGTGTCGGTGATGCTCCGGCGCGTGGGTGTCACGTGCGTGGGCTTCGGGGTGGAGGGTGAGGGTGTCACGGCGGGCTGGATGGTGCCTGGTTGTGCCGCGCCCATGACGGCGGTGAAGACGGAGGGGATCAGGGGTGGTGCGCCTGCTTCGATGATCATGTTGCCGCCGATTTCGGGGCGCGGGGAAGGGCGCTGGACGAGGGTGACGGCTACGCCGTTGGTGAGTGCGGCGTAGGCGCGGAGGGGGTGGTTGCGGATGCCGGTGAGGGTGAGGGTGGTGTCGGGATTGGATGAAACCCGAAGGGCGGCGGTCAAATCCGGGTCCGCGCCCTTGGGGAAGCGGGTGTTCAGGGTGGCGGTGAGCTGGGCGTGATCGTCGCGCCAGCGGGTGGAGGAGCGGAGGCGGAGGGGTGGGGGATAGCGGTCTTGGCCGGTTTCTTGCCAGAGGTGGATGAATTCGTCGGGGGTGAATTCCCATTTCATGGGGTTTCCGGCTCCTCGGAGGTGAGGTCGGTTCGGGCGGAGGGGATTTCGGATCCCAGGACCGGGGGGACGGCTGGGGGTGGGGTGCCGAGGAGTTCGTCGTCGCGATGCCAGGTCAGCCAGGTCGGAGCCTTGTGGCTGCCTTCAGCGTTGGCGGCGGACGCTGCGCCGGGGGCGTACATGCCGGGGAGGTAGCCCGCTCCGGGGGATGGGGTGCGGGCGCTGGTAGCGGGTTGGTTCGGGGCGGAGGGCTTTCCGGTGGGTGCGCCTGGGTAGCTGAGGCCGGGGGCTCCGGCAGCGCCGGGGGGTCGGGCGAGACTTCCGGGGTTGCCTGCCGGTGCCGATGCGCTTGTTCGGGAACCTGGTGAGCCGGAGAGAGCGGGCACGATTTGTGCGCCGGGGGACGAGATCCCTGGCGTACCCGTTCTCTCCGTGTTCGCAGCGGCTGGTGAGGTATCACCGGTACTGCTGCTGGTGCTCGCCGCCGCGGTACCCGATCCGGAATCTTGCTCTGAGCCAGCGGAATCCTCGGCGCCGCCGGACTCGGTTGCGTTGCCATGGTTCGCGGTGACGGGTGATCCGGAGCCCGGCCGAGCTGATTCCGGAGGGGTACGGAACGATGCCGCGCTGCCTTCGTGTGCGTTCGGCGTGTCCGAGCGCACCGCTGCATCAGGTCCGGTGAAGACTCCGGCCGGAGTGCCGAAGCCTGCTCCCGACTGGCCGGAACCCGCACCAGCGCCTGGCATTTCGATATCGGCAAAGGCCGGCACGCCCGCACCGGCCGGTGGATAGGTCGGCACATAGTTCGTTTCCAGCGCCGCGAGAGCGAGCCGGTACTGCTCCTCGCGGTAGGTCTCGGCCTGTTGGGCGTCGCCAGGGGCGGTGGTGCCGAGCAGCAGGCCTAGGAAGGTCGTGCTGGTTTCCGAGAGGTCGGCGTCGGTGGCACCCGTACCGGGCGGTGGGGGAACGGATTTGCGGACTGCTTCGGCCCCGAAAGCGGCCGCGGTCATGCGGTGCCCGGTGCTGTGCGCGATCTCGGCGACATCGAGGACCTGCTGGACGAACTCGCGCGCGGCTCGGTCGGCAGCAGCCGCGATATGACCGGCCGACCCGTCGGTGAGGATGTTCTGTAGCTGGATGTGCAGGCCGGGCGCTGCGCCGCTGAGATTGTTGCCGATACTCACCCAGGCCTCCGCGGCGGCATGCATCTCGCCCGGATTCATCTCCCGCACAGCGGCATAGATCTCTTCGTGCGACCACCCTTCGAAATGCTCCAGCCGCTGAACATAATCCGCGTCCACCGTCCCGTGCGACACCCGAAGCTGTTCTCGCTCCGCCCCGCCCTGACTGTCCCGCGCCGCCTGCACCGCCCGCTCCGCATCCATCGGAGTCCTCCCTCGCTCGAGCACCTATCGACTCGGACGCGGGCCATCGCCCCGCGGTTCCCTCGAGCCGCTGGTGATTCGTCAGCGCCCCGGACCGCGGACGGCCGTTCTCACAACGGTTTACGGGCCTGCAGGGTGTAGGACAGGGGCAGGCGTTCGGGGTGTTCGGCGAGTTGCCAGCGGCCGTCGTGTTCGGTCATGTGGCTGGGCAGGGCGTTCCAGGGGATGCTGCGGTGTTCGACGAGGCCGGTGAGGGTGAGGTCGGCGGCCAGGAGGGCGCCGATGATCTCGCCGAGGCCGTGGTTCCATTCGTGGGTGGTGGTGGCGGTCAGGACGCCGTCGGTGTCGACGTAGGTGGTGGCGTCGTCCCAGACCAGGGGTTCGGCGGTTTCGAAGTAGGGAAAGCCGACTATCAGGGCCTCCGGGCGGGATTCGTCGATGGACCACAGCGCGGGATGCGCTTCGGTGATGAAGAGCCGTCCGCCGGGCCGCAGCAGTCCGGCCACCGTGTCGGCCCAGCGCCGGATATCGGGCAGCCAGCACAGCGCCCCGACCCCGGTGTAGACCAGGTCGAAGTCGTTCGCGCCGAGCGCGTTCACCGCCTCGTACACATCCGATTCCACGAAGTCGATGGCGGTTCCGGTGGCCTCGGCCAGTTTCCGGGCCTCGGCGATGGAGGCGGGCGAGAAGTCCAGCCCGGTCACCGTCGCCCCGAGCCGGGCCAGCGACAGGGTATCGGTGCCGATGTGGCATTGCAGGTGGACCGCCCGCCGCCCGCGGATATCGCCGAGCAGCGGCAGATCGAAGCGCACCACGGCGCTGAGATAGGACGGGTCGTCCCGGAAATGCTCGATGGCGTAGTCGGCGGAGGCGGCGTGCAGCGGCGCGCGCTGATCCCAATTTGCCTGGTTCAGGCGGCGATATTCACTCACGTCTTTCGACTGTGCCATGAACGGCGCCCCGAATGCAGCCCATTTACCGGCGGGTCGCGCAGGTCAGCGGCTTTTCGATGCTCCGGTAGGGTGGCCGCCGAAGGGGAGGTGGCATGGTGCCGGTGCAAGGACAGGTGGTCACGGAGGAACCGACCGAACGGATTTCGGTGACTCCGCCGTGGCGCAGGCGAGTGCGGACCGTGACGGCGGCGCTGGGGTGGATCGCCTTCGCAGCGGGCAGCGCGGGGGTGGTGCTGCATTACTTCACGTGGCCGACGATGCTGTTGACGCTGGCCGCGTCGTTCGCGTCGTACTTCATGGCCGGCGCGGTCATCGCGCTGGTGCTCTTCGGCCTCGCCCGCCAATGGCGCAGCGCCGCAATCGCTCTGGTGCCGATAGCGGCCGGTCTGTGGGCCCAGCTGCCGATGCTGTGGCCCGACGGCAGCGCCCCGCCCGGCGTGGACGTGGCCGTCATGCAATCGAATCTGCTGTTCGGTCACGCCGACGTGGACACGGTCGTGAAAGCCGTGCGGGACAACCGCATCGAAGTGCTGACCTTGGAGGAACTCACCCCCGAGGCGCTGGCGCGTTTGCGCGCGGCCGGACTCGAGACCGAACTCCCGTATTCCTACACGGCCCCGGCGAGCGGCGGTTCCGGCGGCGGCATCTTCAGCCGCTACCCGCTACAGGACGGCCGCAAGCTCGACGGTTTCCTGATGAGCAATGTGCAAGCCACCATGCTGCACCCGGATCGCGGACCGGTCCAGGTCTTCCAATTCCACCCCATGCCACCGAATCTCGACTTCGACGCCTGGAGCCGGGAACTGCCGCGCATCCGCGAAGTCCTGGACCAGCAGTCCGGCCAGGTCATCGTCGGCGGCGACTTCAATGCCACCTACGACCACAAGCCCTTCCGGGACATCCTGCGCGGCCGCTACGCCGACGCCGGCGAACTCGTCGGCGTGGGCGCGCTGCCGACCTGGCCGGAACGCGAGTACGGCGGCCCCCACATCGGCATCGACAAGGTACTGGTGGCGGGCGGGCACGCCACCGAGGTGCGATCGCTGACCATCCCGGACTCGGATCATCGCGCTGTGGTTGCGGTACTGCGACTTTGAGCGATCAAAGGGTGGATACTCGAAGACGCGGGAGCTGAGCTTCGCCGTCCCGGGTACCCCGGGATCGGAGGGGTCCCGTCGCGGTACTCGGGAGGCGAGATGCGGATGTCGCGGCTGCGGGCGGGTTGTGCCGTCGTGCTTTTGACGCTCGGGGTGGCGCTCACCGGCTGTGATCTACTACCGGAATCCGGCTCCCAGCAGGTGACCGGAAATCCCGGAAATCCGTTCGAGCTCAACGGTTCCGAATCCTCGACCGGACCCAGCGGTCCGCGCTCGGGCGTGCCGGACGCCACGCTCACCGCGGAGAACGGCGACGGCGGCGCGGTCGACCGGCTCGCCCTCAATGCCATCGCAGATGTACAGGAGTACTGGAATACCGAGTACGCCAAGATCTTTCCGGGCAAGTTCACGCCGGTGAGCCGGTTCATCTCCTGGGATGCCCGGGCCGGGCGCAATCAGTCCGTCCAGTTCTGCCGCGAATCCACCTACCAGGAAATCAATGCCGCGTACTGCGGGCTCGATCAGAGCATCGGATGGGATCGCGGCGTCCTGCTGCCGGAACTGAGCAAGAAGTTCGGCGATATGTCGGTCGTGTTCGTCCTCGCCCACGAGTACGGGCACGCGGTGCAGGAACAGGCCCGGCTCAACGGCCTGTTCACGCCGACCGTGGTGAAGGAACAGCAGGCCGACTGCTTCGCGGGCGTGTTCATTCGTCATGTGGCGGAAGGGAATTCCCGCCATTTCACGATCAACACCACCGATGGCCTCAATGGCGTGCTGGGCGCGGCCGTGGCGGTGCGGGATCAGGAGCCGGGCGCTTCGGAGAACGAGCACGGCACCGGGTTCGAGCGGGTCACCGCCTTCGAGATCGGGTACACCGACGGCGCCGCCAAGTGCAAGAACATGACGCGCGCCGAATTGGAGCAGCGGCGCGGCACCCTGCCGACCAGTTTCGGGTTCGGTGAGAAGGGTGCGCAGCTGACCGTGGATCGCAGCTCGCTCGAGCAGGTGGCTCAGGCCCTGGCCGTCAACTATCCGGTGACGTCCGCGCCGAGGTTCGACTACAACGGCGTCACCAAGAAGTGCTCGAATGTGACTACGACGCAACCGGTCTCGTACTGCCCGGCGACCAACACCATCGGCACCGATGTGACCGCCCTGGCCAAACGCGCGCGCGGCGACGACGACACCGAACTGCTGTCGTCCATGGTGGCAGGCGACTACAACGCCTTCGTGGTCTTCGTCTCCCGCTACATGCTCGCCGTGCAACAGGATCGGAAGCTCGGCCTCACCGGAGCCGATACCGCCGGCCTGCGCACCGCCTGCCTGTCCGGGGCGTTCAGCACCAAGCTCAGCCAGCCGGGCAGTTCCTTGCAGCTCTCCGCCGACGATCTCGACGAAGCCGTCTCCGGCCTGCTGTCGGACGGCATCGCCGCCGCGGATGTCGACGGCAAGGTGGTGGCCAGCGGATTCGTTCGCCTGCAAGCCTTCCGGACCGGTGTCCTCGACGGCGAGACCAGCTGCCTGAGCACCTACAAATGACAGCGGGCCCGTCCATGGCGGACGGGCCCGGCCGGTTTCATGCGGGTAGGTGCGCTTCCAGCCAATTCACCAGATCGGTGAGCACCTTGTCCTGCTCGGGTTCGTTGTAGATCTCGTGGTAGAGCCCGTCGTAGCGGATGACGGTCTTGTCCTGCGACGCCGCCCCCTGCTCGAACAGGTCGGCGCCCGCCGGATTGGCGAGCCCGTCGGATTTGCCGTGCTGCACCAGCAGCGGCACCGTCAGCTTGTCCAGATGCGTCTTGACGAACTCGCCCGCCTTCAGCATCTCGACCGCGGTCCGGGCCGGGACGCCGCCGTGATGCACCAGCGGATCCTCGTCGTAGGCGCGCACCACCTCGGGGTCGCGGCTGACCAGCTTCGAATCCAGTTTCACCACACCGAGATTCGGCAGCACCCGCGACAGCAGCGGGGCCACCGCGCGCTCCACCGCATTGCCGGCGTCGATCACCACGGCCGGACCGGACAGCACCAGGCCGTCGATGTCGAGAGGTCCGCGCGTCGCCAGGTAGGCGCTGGTCAACCCGCCCATGCTGTGCCCGATCACGAACTTGGGCAGCCCCGGGTGTTTCTCGCTCGCCAGCTTCAGCAGCGTGGTCACATTGTCGGCCGCACCGTCCAGCGATCCGACATTCGCGCGCGCACCCGCCGACTTACCGTGCCCGGTGTGGTCGAGGGCGTACACCGCGAACCCGGCCTCGGTCAGCCGCTGCGCCACATGCGCGTACCGCCCGGAGTGCTCGGCGTACCCGTGCACGATCACGGCCAGCGCTCGCGGCTCGCCGTCCGGCAGCCAGCCCTGCCAGAAGATCTTGCCGCCCGCACCCTGGAATTCACCGGTCTCGTTCCGGGTCATCATCGCTCCTCTCGGTTCGGTCACACGCTGCCGGAGGGCGACCGCGACGGATACGCGGTGGTGCGCCCGAAAAGTCGGGTACCGGCGCAGTCATTGTTGCGCACCCCTCGCCCGCCTGTCCGGGGGCCGGGGATTTCGTGGCGCGGTCCGAGCCCGGCGGCCGTGCGGTGGTGGGCCGCCACAACCGACGCCGCGCCCGACAGCTCGCCGCATCCGGGATCGCGCCCGGTCAGTCCGCGGCGAGCCGGTCCATCAGGAGGCGGTTGAAGGTGATCAGGCGGCCGTAGTTGAGGCGGGAGATGCGTTCGTCGGTGCCGTGGATGCGATCCAGGTCGGCGGCGGTGAGGATGATCGGGGCGAAATTGCAGCGAGTTTCGGCGAGATCGTCGTAGTAGCGGGCATCGGTGGCGCCGGGCACCAGGCCGACCGTGACCGCGATGCCCGGGACGACCTCCCGCGCCAGTTCGGCGATGAGCTCGAAGTCCGGCCCGGCGGACGGAGTGCGGGAGGGCTCGGAGGTGATGCCGGTGAGCTCGCACGCCACCTGATCGTCGCGAATGACGCGGCGGCAGTGTGCCAGCACATCGGCGACCGAATCACCCGGGAGGATACGGAAATTCACGAACGCCTCGGCGCGCTGCGGCAGCACGTTCGATTTCACGCCGCCGTGGAAGACGGTCGGCGCGGTGGTGGTGCGCACCAGCGCCTCGGTCTGCGGCCGGGCCGCCAGGATGCGCGTCACGGCCGGACCCGCGAGCCGGGCCAGGCCGAGCAGGGTGCGGCGCGGTTCGGACATGAATCCGCGCAGCCGCGTGAGCATGTCGACGGTCACCGGGGTCAGCCGCAACGGGAACGGATGATCCTGCACCCGCGCCACCGCGCGCGCCAGCCGCCCGACCGCGGTCTGCTTGCCCGGCATGGACGAATGCCCGCCCGGGTCGGTGACCGACAGCCGTACGGTGGCGAAACCCTTCTCGCCCACCATGATGGTGGCCACCGGGTCATCGATCCCGTCCGCGACCCCGATGGTGATCACCCCGCCCTCGTCGAGCAGCAGCCCGGTCCGGATCCCGGCTTCCCGCAGTTTGCGCGCCATCGACTGGGCGCCGCGGACCCCGTTCACCTCCTCGTCGTGCCCGAACGCCAGATACACGGTCTCCCGGGGCCGCACACCGTCGCGCAGCGCCGACTCCACCGCCTCCAGAATCGCGACGACCCGGCTCTTGTCGTCGATCGCGCCACGGCCCCAGATGAATTCGTCGTCCACCACGCCCGCGAACGGGGGATGGGTCCAGCCGCTCTCGTCGTCCACCGGGACCACGTCCATATGCGCCAGCAGCAGCGCCGACACCCGGTCCGGTGCGGCGCTGCCCGGCCAGCGATAGAGCCGGCTGTGCCCGAAGATCTCCAGCTCCAGCTGGGCGTGCACCAGCGGGAAGCTCTCCTCCAGGAACGCCACGAAGCGATCGAATTCGGCCGGGTCGTCCGCGGCCGGATCCTCATGGGAGATGGTCACGCAGCGCAGGGCCGCGGCCAGCCGCTCGGCGGTGGCATCGTCCACGAGCTGGGGTGCGGGCGTGGTTGCGGTCATCAGGAGCCGGTCCGGGCCGGGAAGTCGACGGTCACCCTTGCATTGTTCAGCAGATCCAGCGGCAGGGTGGCCGACTTCTCGGCGCGCCACTTGCCGACACCCTCGGTGGGGCCGCCCGGCAGGTCCGGGGTGCGGGCCGCGGTGAGCAGCGGCAACCGGACCTGGGCGGAACGGACGGTCACCTTGGAGAAGGTGGGCGTATGCGACCAGACGTCGTCGATCACGTCGGTGATGCGGAAGCCGATGCGATGCCCGGCCTCGATCGGCCAATCCTGGGCCAGCATGCGGATTTCGGTGGTCGCGGAGACGGGGGCGATACCGCGGGTGATGACCGTGGAGCGGCCGTCCGGCGCGATATCGGACACCTCGACCGCGACCGTGGCCTGCGGCGAACCGTCCAACGTCAGGGTGGCGGTGGCTGTGCCGGACAGATGCTGCGCGGTGGGCAGCGGCTGGCTGATCGACCACAGATCGCGATCCGCGCCGGCGAACAGGCCGCGGTCGGTGTACTCGCCGGTGCGCAGCTCGGCGGTCACCATGGTCGAATCGGCGGGCGGCCATTGGGTTTCCGAACGCCAGCGGCCATCGGATTGGCTGACCGTGATGCGCGGGCCCGGCACGGTCACGTTCTTGCCCGCCACATGCCGGTCGAAGAACGCCAGCAGCTCGCCGTCGAAATTGGTGACGCCGCATTTGTCGTGGCAGGTGCGATGGCCCCACTGCCCGAACCAGGCGTGATGCTCGCCGGGGCCGAGCCCGTTCCACAGCTGGAAGACCCGATCGGCCTTGGTGTTGTAGTCGGTGAAACCCTGGCCCAGGAACAGCGGGATGGTATTGCCCCGCAGGCGGCGCACCAGATCCCGGTCCTGCCAGAACTCGGTGCCGCCGTCGTGGTTGGTGGTGTTCGCGAAATACTGTGCGTAGCAGGCGGAATCGATGGTGGTGGCGTTCAGCTGGTACTCGGCCGAATCCTCCCAGTGCGCGGGCGTGGACGCGATGAGCAGATGCTCCAGCCCCGCCAGATCACCCGGCCGCACCCCGGACTCGGTGACCGGCTTGCCCGAGAACTTCCAGGCCACGCCCTGCATGTACAGGTAGGAGTACGGGTCCACCACCGGTTCGAACGCGCCCACCGCGGCCAGCCCGGCCGGCTGCTCCGTCAAGCCCATCAGCCCGGTCCAGGCCTCGTACGACACCCCGAACAGGCCGACCTTGCCGGTCGACCAGGATTGGCCCGCCGCCCATTCCACCGCGGTCTTCACATCCGAGCGTTCGCCCGGGCCGCCGAAGTCGGGGCAGCCGTTGGAGCCGCCGAAGCCGCGCAGATCGACGATCACGTAGGTGTATCCGGCATCGAGGAAGGTCTGGGCTTCCAGATTGTCGGTGGACGGGCCGCCCTTCACACGCGGATCGGTCAAATAGGCCAGGTGCGCGCGGTACGGGCTGACCGTCATGATCACCGGTGTGCGCTGATCGTCGGCGAGACCCTTGGGGCGCAGCACATCCGCGTGCAGGCGCGTCCCGTCCGGTGCGGTGATGTACTCCTGCTTCCACTGATATCCCGCCTCGGCGTTCGCTCCGCCCGCCGGCACCACGACCGCACCCACCACCAGCAGCAGGCCGACCAGCGCCCGCCACAACACCATCCGCATACGCACAGCATGACCTTGGTCGGTGGGCGGTTCTCGCACCAGCCCCATGAACCGGGGGACCGCGTCGCCCGGTGACCGTGACCCGGCCGCCGCCCGATGCCGCGCCGGAGCGGTAGCATTGCCGCTCACGAGATTCGATGGATACCGCCGGTGGGGGCGGGGAGGCGGGGGACACCGGTGGCGCTCGAGCCCGGATCGCTGTTCGCCGGCTACACCGTGATCGCGCACGCGGGCTCCGGCGGCATGGGCGCGGTGTATCGGATGCGGCATCCGCGGCTGGGCGTCGATGTCGCGGTGAAGGTGCTGGCCGCCAATGTGGGCAGCGATCCCAGGACGCGCGCCCGTTTCGAACGCGAAGCCAGGCTGACCGCCGCCCTGCGGCATCCGAATATCGTCGGCATCCAGGACTGCGGCACCGAGGGCGAGAACCCGTGGATCGCCATGGATTTCATCGACGGCCCGGACGCCGGCCAGCTACTGGAGGAAGGCCCGCTCCCGGTCCCGCGCGCGCTCGAGATCATCCGCCAGGCCGCGGCCGGACTCGACCACGCGCACGCCAACGGCATCCTGCACCGCGACGTCAAACCCGCGAACCTGCTGATCACCGACCGCCCCGGCGGCCTGCACGTGCACATCGGCGACTTCGGCATCGCCCGCGGCTTCGACGACACCGTCACCGTCACCGGAGCCACCCGCGCCACCCTCGCCTACGCACCCCCGGAACAGATCGACGGCAAGCCCGTGGATCAGCGCGCCGATGTCTATGCCCTCGGCTGCACTCTCTTTCACCTGCTCGCCGGGGAGATTCCGTTTCCCGCCCCCACCGTCTACGCCCTCATGCACGCGCACTTCACCACCCCGCCCCCACTGCTGACGACCCGGCGCCCCGACCTACCCGCCGCCGTGGACGAGGTGATCGCGACCGCCCTCGCCAAGAATCCGGCCGACCGCTACCCGAGTTGTGGAGCCCTCGCCGCCGCGGCAGCAGCGGCGATCGGCACAGACTTCCCGGCCTCCTCGGTGCCCGGGTCCGCCGGTGACACCCTGGCAGGAGCGAATTCGGCCGGCCCACGCCTGTTCGGCTCGACCGGACCCACCGAGGTGCTTCCGGTCACCGAGACGGAACCGCCGCACGGTCCCGGCCGGTGGACGGAACTGGCTGGACGGCAACCGAACTTGGGGACGGCGGATCCGGGCCTCGTCGTCCGCGATATCGAAATGCCGGGCGGCGGTGTCGGTTCCGTGCCGGTGGTATTCGACGGGCCTATCGGCCGGCAGGGCTGGGAGCCCCACGAACCGGACACCGAAATCGCGACGGGGGTGGACCCGGCCTCGAGTGTGGCCGGGAGGCGGGCGCGGCGCGCAGCGGTGGAGTTGTCCGGGCATTGGGGGAAGGTGCGGGCGATCGCGTTCAGTCCGAGTGGCGCTCGGGTGGCGACCGGTGGGGAGGACGGGGCGGTGCGGATCTGGGACGCGCGGACCGGAGCGGCGATCGGGGGTGTGTTGCCCGGGCCGGCGAACGCGGTGTGCGGGCTGGCGTTCGCGCCGGATGAGACCGTGCTCGCCGCGACCGGCTGGGATCGCCTGGTGCGGCTGTGGGATACGGGTACGGGGGAGGCGGTGGGGGAGCCGTTCGAGGTGGGGAGCCGGCGGGCGTGGCCGGAGTTCGGGCCGGACGGCGGGGTGCTGATCGTGTCGGATCGGCAGGGGGCCGGGGTGCGGAATCTTGGGCGGGGGCAGGCGTTTCCGGAGATCGCGTTCGGCAGTGTGCGCGCGGTGGCCGCCGATCCGGACGGCGAGGTGTTCGCGGTGGTGAGCACCGCGGGTGCGCTGGAGTTGTACGCCGCCTCGGGGGAGCGGTTGTGGGTGCCGCGGCAGGTGGCGCGGCCCGACACGGATCTGGTGCGGTTCGCGCCGGACGGCAGCGCGCTACTCGCTATCACCCGGTACGGGGCGTATCTGTGGGATTACCGGAGCGCGCTGCGCAAGCGCACCGCCCGGGCACTCGTCGAATTGCCCATGGACATGGTGGGTTTCGCGGCCGCCGACTTCGCGCCGGACGGTACGCGCTTCGCGGTCGCCAATCACGACCGGGTGCTGGTGCGGGATATGCGCGCCGGGGAAACCCTGCAATTCCCGCTGCCCGCCGACGGCAGCGGGGTGCGGGCGGTCGCGTTCAGCGCGGACGGCGCGCTGCTGGCCATCACCACGCGAAAGGACCTGCGGCTCTGGGACATCGACGCCCGCCGCCAGTTGCACACCCGCAAGTGGTCGCCGCCCGTCGCGTTCGGCCCGGACGGCGCCACCGTCGCCATCGCACAGCAGGATCGGGTGCTGCTGTGCGATATTCGCGAACTGCGCTGACTACACCGGGCGCAGGTTGATGATCTTGCGCAGCCGGGCGCGGTCGCGCTCCAGCTTCCGCGCCTCGTACGCGATGGGGAAGTAGCGCACCCGCTCCGGCAGCATCGGCACGGTGCGGCCGATCAGCCGGCCCAGGGCGCGCAGCGTGCGTTCGTCCTTCGCGGTCCACTCCAGGTCGAGCTTGCGCCGGATCACCTCCGGCGTGGTGCCGACGGTGAAGAAGTACTGCAACCGCCCGACCGGCATGGTCGCCGCCCGCCACACCGGATGCAGCGCGTGCGGAACCTGCTTGGGCGGGGCGATGTTCCGGATCACCTTCAGGTAGTCGTCCGCCACATTCGTGGCCACCAGATGGTTCTCGATCTGATCCTCGAACCACGGCACCCATTCGGCATAACTGGCCGGAATCTCCTTGGGCGCCACCATGAAATTGCGCATCAGCTGCACGACTTCCTGGTAATACGACTCCTTCTCCGCCTCGGTGAGCGGATCGCTGGAGAAGTACTTGTTGCCCTCGGTGAACGCGAAGATCGCGGTGTGCAGCACCCACGCCCACGGCCCCGACGACAGCGCCCGATGCTTCACGCCCTGCGCATCGGTGCTGTTGAGCGTGGCATGCATCTTCCGCAGCCGGTCGGCTTCGGCCAGCGCCTCGTCGCCGCCGTAGATCCACATCATGACCGAGGCGATGCTGCGCGCGGCCCGGCCCAGGGCATCGGTGCGGAAGGTCGAATGCTCGTCCACCACGGCCGCGATGCTCGGTTCCATGGTCTGCAACAGGAACGCCGACCCGGCGGTGAGCGAGAAGGTGATCAGCCCGGTGTCCTCCCACATGCGCGTACCCGGGCGGAAGGGCCGGCGTTCGGGCCGGGCTCCCCGGTCCGCGGGCTCGAGCGGTGCGACGGCGGCGGTCATGGTGATCTCCTTTGACCACTAGCTGCCGGTGCGCCGAGCACCGACATGATGAGAGGAATACTTCCAAAGTCTCTCATCTTGTCGCCCGGGTGGCAACCGTCACCGGAGGAATACCGTAAATGCGGGCGCTGGAATCTTGCGCCCGCGCTGGTCCGTGCGGTGATATTCACGAGAGGTTAACCAGCGCAGCGCATCCGGTTGGAAGAATAAGCGTCCGGAGGCGATGAAAACACGAACGAGGAGTGCGGTTTGAACGCGATGGCGGTGGTTGTGCATCCTCGGTCCGGCGCGGTATTCGCCGGTGCGCGAAGCCAATTCCGGAAATTCATGGCTCGCCATACGCTCACGGCGGAGCAGCGGGCCGAACGCCTGGCCGGCTATACGCCGATCGGAATCCTCGGTCCCGCCGCGATTCACCGGCGGTAGCCGAACATTCGAGAGCCGCGGCCGTATCAGTCGACACGGCCGCGGCTCTCGTCGTCGGCAGGATGTTTCCGCAGCTGGCCGAGTTCCCTCAATCTTTCGGTGACCCAGACGATTTGACGGCGTATGATCGGCCTCGATGGGCACCCGGGGGCAAAGCGAGCAACCAGTGACAACCGAATGGGACGCCTTCGTGCAAGCGTTGGCGCGCTGCTTGGCGCATCTGCCCTCCCGAGCCACCCTGATCATCGCCGCCACCGGAAATCGCTACGTACAATTCCAGCAGTTCGATATCCGGCTCTCCGCCGAACTCACCGGCAATTACTATCTGGCCGAACCGATTACCGAATCCGCCGCCCAGCTGCTGCGTGATTCGGGCTGGTCCGCGCCGGTCCTGCAACGCGAAATCGAGAACTGGCGGCGGACCATGCTGTGGCCGATACCGCTGAGCGGGCTACAGGATTTCGCTCGTTCGGTGGCGATCGGCCTGCACGACGCGCTCGGCGTCGGGTCGCCGGACGAACTGCGCGCCACCGGCTGGTCGGAACCCTCCAGCGATATCGACCTGAGCGCCCTGGGCGCCATGGTCCGCCGCGGCTGAGGTCAGCTCACCAGGTTCTTCCGCAGCTTCAGGATGGTCGCGCCGTCCAGGCCGAGACCGTTGGTCAGGAACTTCCCGAAGTCCCCGTACTTCTGCGTCACCTGGTCCACCGCGATATCCAGGTACGCCTCACGCACCTCCTGCAACGGAATCAGCAGATCCGGATTCTGCATGATCCCACCCTGCTTCAATTGCGCCCGCAGCGCCGCGTCCGCCGCCGCCCGGTACTCGTTCGACTTCAGATAGTCCTGGCGCGCAATCGATTCCGGCACCCCCACGGCCCGCAGCACCACATACGCCGTCCACCCCGTCCGGTCCTTACCGGCCGTGCAATGGAACAGCGTCACGGTGCCGGTAGCGGCCAAATCCTTGACCGTCTGCCCGAACTTCGCCATCGCGTCCGCGGTGAAGAAATTGCGGTACATATCGCCCATGATCTGCTCGGCTTTGCCGTCCCCCAGCAGTTCCTGCTGCTTTACCGGATCCTTGGACTGAATCGCCTGATACATCTTGGCGAACATGCCGCCGTCCTCGATGGCCCTGGACACCAACGGAACTCCGGCCGGCAGCCGATCCGCGCCCAATCCCGCGATCTCGGCCTGGGTCCGGTAATCCACCACCGACTGAATCTTCAACGTCCCGAGCTTGGCCACGTCCGCATCGGTCAGTTTTCCGAGCGCATCCGCCCGAATCACCTTTCCCGACTTGGTGGTAGCCCCGTCATACGTCCGAAACCCACCCATATCCCGGACATTCACCGCCCCCTGCAAAACGATCTGACCGCCGCTCGCCCCCGCGACCGCGGCCTCCGGATCGGCCTGCGCCACCGCCCCACCCCCGAACAATCCGGCAGCGACCAGCGCCAAAGAAACCAGCGAAACATTAATACGTACAATGGAATTGATTCTCACGGCCGCGACGCTAGGGGTGCTTACGCCTCCCCGAGCCGCAACCGGGCACCTCGCCCACTCACCGAAACCCTCACCCCGCCCACCGGGATCCCCACTGGCCCGCGCCGCCCCCACCCGTTTGGATGCCCCTTCTCCCCGTGAAAAGACGAAGCCCCACCTGCCCTCGGCAGATGAGGCTGCACCCGAAGCGTGCTGTCAGTTCGACGACCGGAACGGCTGGCAACCGATGTTCGTCGCCCCGTTCGGCCCGACCTCCCCGTCGTACGCCTGCAAGTTCACCACCCGCCCACTCTTGTCGAACGTGGCCAGGAAAATCGAGTTCTCCTCGTCCCATTCCGCGGTGGTCAATTCGGCGTCACCCAGCTCGGCGATCCACGGATCGGCCTTGTGCCCGTTCGGCGCCCCCATGGCGGCCAGCACCGTCTCCTTCGCGTCCCCGACCTTCAGCCCGCACCAGACGCCGGGCAACTTCGCCTCGGCGTGCGCGATCCCACCGCCGACCACAGCCGAAACCAGCAAGGCGGGAAGCGCTCCCACCACAGCCGTACCGAGACCGCGGCCCACCGATCGGCGCAGAGTCATTGATTTCCCTTCTGAGCAAAGCGTTTCCAACCGGCCAAATCTATAGCAAGGACGGGCTTTCGGACCGGGGGAAGCCTGAGGAAAGGGCGAAGCCCCACCCGCCGATGGCGGATGGGGCTTCACGAGAACGCTTGGCGCTTCGGCGATTTAGACGTCGAAGTACAGCTCGAACTCGTAGGGGTGCGGGCGCAGGTTGACCGGGGCGATTTCCTGGGTGCGCTTGATGTCGATCCAGGTCTCGATCAGGTCCTCGGTGAACACGCCACCCTCGGTGAGGTAGTCGTGGTCTTCCTCGAGCTTGTCGATGACCGACGCCAGCGAGGTGGGGGCCTGCGGGATGTTCTTGGCCTCCTCGGGCGGCAGCTCGTAGAGGTCCTTGTCGACCGGAGCCAGCGGCTCGATCTTCTTCTTGATGCCGTCGATGCCGGCCATCAGCATGGCGGCGAAGGCCAGGTACGGGTTGCCCGAGGAGTCCGGCGCGCGGAACTCGATGCGCTTGGCCTTCGGGTTGGAACCGGTCACCGGGATACGCACGGCAGCCGAGCGGTTGCGCTGCGAGTACACCAGGTTGATGGGGGCCTCGTAGCCCGGCACCAGACGGTGGTAGGAGTTCACGGTCGGGTTGGTGAACGCCAGCAGCGACGGGGCGTGGTGCAGGATGCCGCCGATGTAGTGACGCGCCAGATCCGACAGGCCCGCGTAGCCGGCCTCGTCGTGGAACAGCGGCTTGCCGTCCTTCCACAGCGACTGGTGGGCGTGCATTCCCGAGCCGTTGTCGCCGAACAGCGGCTTCGGCATGAAGGTAACGGTCTTACCCTCCTGCCACGCGGTGTTCTTCACGATGTACTTGAACAGCTGCAGGTCGTCAGCGGCGCCCAGCAGGGTGTTGAAGCGGTAGTTGATCTCGGCCTGACCGGCGGTGCCGACCTCGTGGTGGCCGCGCTCCAGCTCGAAGCCCGCGTTCTGCAGGTTGGTCGAGATCTTGTCGCGCAGGTCGACGTAGTGGTCGTACGGGGCGACCGGGAAGTAGCCACCCTTGTTGCGAACCTTGTAGCCACGGTTCGGGGTGCCGTCGGCGTTGTACTCCGCGCCGGTGTTCCAGGAGCCGGAGATCGAATCGATCTCGTAGAAGGCACCGTTCATCGCCGAGTCGTAACGGATCGAGTCGAAGATGTAGAACTCGGCCTCGGCACCGAAGTAGCAGGTGTCGGCGATGCCGGTGGAACGCAGGTAGTCCTCGGCCTTGCGCGCGATGTTGCGCGGGTCGCGGGAGTACGCCTCGCGGGTGAACGGGTCGTGCACGAAGAAGTTCAGGTTCAGGGTCTTCGCGGCACGGAAGGGGTCGATCCGGGCGGTGCTGAAGTCGGGCAGCAGCAGCATGTCCGACTCGTCGATCGACTGGAAGCCGCGGACGGAGGAACCGTCGAACGCCAGGCCCTCTTCGGCGAGATCAGCGGTGAACGCCTTCGCCGGGATCGAGAAGTGCTGCTGCACACCGGGGAGGTCGGTGAACCGAACGTCGACGTATTCGACCTCCTCCTCCTTGATGTACTTGATGACCTCGTCGGCCGTGCTGAACGCCACTTAGTACTCCTTACGGATCGGTTCCCAGCCACTGTTGACTGCATGGGTTCACTGCGACCAGACGGTATGGACGCGGTGTTTCCCTGCAATCAAGGCTGTGTTTCGCCAGTGTTACACGTACTGCTGGCCGGGGGTTCGGCGGTGCCCCCGGGTTGGCGGAGCCGCCGCGGCAGTCGTCGAGCAATGCGTGACCAGCACCGACATCCTGCCACCCACCTGCGCCGGGACAGCGCTAAGACTCCGAAAAGATAGGGGTCTTGCCGTGTGTCGGCCACCGGTGGTGACAATCCTCACGAACCGGGCAGCTACCCGGTTACCCGGTAACTCTAGCGTTGCTACACATATACGGAATGCCGGTCCGAGTCATTCGGCGGGGGCCTTTAAGCTGGAGCTCATGGCACGCATCACCGGCTCGTGGTTGTCCGGACCGAACGCCGAATCCGGAGACGGCACACCCGGTGACTATCAGGGCAAGGATCTCGGCCTGCCGCCGTCCGGCGTCGGCGCACTGGCTCCCATGACCCGGCGCATACTGGCGTTCCTGGCCGACTGGTTCATCTCGATGGGCTTGGCCGCCATCATCGTCCGGCCCGACCCCGCCGAGCGCATCGCGCAGCTGGACATCCCCGCGGGTCAGAACCCGCCCTCCAATTTCGAGGCCGTGGTGAGCGCGCTCTCCACCCCGACCCTGCTGGTCTGGTTCGTGCTGGGCATCGTCGCCGTCACCCTCTTCGGCTTCACCCCGGGCCAGTACTTCCTGCGCCTGCGTGTCTCCCGCGTGGACGCCGACGCCCCCGTCGGTTTCATCCGCGCCCTGGTGCGCCAGCTCATCATTCTCTTCGTGGTGCCCGCGCTCTTCACCGACGGCGACGGCCGCGGCATGCACGATCGCGCCACCGGCACCGCCCTCACCTACAGCCGCTGATTCGAGCGCGATTTCGTTCCATCTGATCCGAAACCGTGGCGTTCGGATGTTCCTGCCGGTAACAGTGGGAAAGTATGAGGCGAGATGTAGCCGAACGTTCACCGCTTGTTGCTTTCGATCGGTATGGTGGCGGCCGTCTGTCGCGAAACTGCCCTGAACTGGGCTCGCGGCAGATTGCTGTTGTTGTGCTGATGGAGGATCGATGGGAGAGGGCTACCGGAAGTTCAGCCGGCGCTCGTTGTTCGCCACCACGGGTCTACTGGGGTTGGCCGCCGCCGGAGCTACGGTGAGCGCGGGCGTGAACGCGGCGCCCGGCGAGGTGCACCGTGAGCTGAAGGCCGTCTTCGGCATCGATCCGGCGATCAGATCCGAGCGGGTGTACTCGGCCGCGCGCGGGCGCGAGGTGAACATCGTCACCATCCTGCCGCCCGGCGTTCCCACCGAGGGCCTGCCCATGTCGCTGCTGCTGCACGGCCTGCACGGCAATGCCCACGATGCCGCGGTCGGCGGCCTGGCCGAGGTGCTCGCCGCGGGCGTCGCGACCCGCCTGGTCCGCCCGTTCGGCTTCCTCGCCGTGGACGGCGGCGACAACTATTGGCATCCACGGCAATCCGACGACCCGATGGGCATGCTGCTCGACGAGGCCCCGCAATGGCTGGCCGCGCGCGGTCTCGGCGGTCCGGGCGGTCAGCCCTTCGCCTGCACCGGCGTCTCCATGGGCGGCTTCGGCGCACTGCTGTATTCGCGCCGCCGCCACGAACGCGGCCGCCCCACCGATGCCACCGCCGCCATCTCGCCCGGCCTGATCACCAACTGGCCGGAGATGAGCAAGCGCAACGCCTTCACCAGCGCCGACGAGTGGGCCGGGCTGGATCCGCTGCGCAATATCGACAAGCTGGGCCCAGCCCCGACCGGCGTCTGGGTGGGTGACGGCGACAAGTTCATTCAGGGCTGCCGCCAGTTCATGAGCACCGCCCCGCTGGAGATCGCCCGCGTCACGCCCGGCGGTCACACCGAAGAATATTGGCGCACCATCACTCCCGACGTGGTCGGATTCCTCGGCCGCCACGTCGGCTGATCGTCCGTTTCGTCCGGGTGGTCCGGCGTACGCTGATTCCTGGTCTGCCGCCGCCCGTCCGGAAGGAGCGATCGCGTGAGTACCTTCTCGCCCGGTTTCCAAGGCCGTCCCCGGTCCACCAGTGATCGCACACCGCCCGGCCAATACCTGGTCGACGATTGGCCGGTGCTGTCGGCGGGCCCGACGCCCAAGGTCGATCTCGATCGCTGGCAGTTCACCATCACCAACGAGACCGGTCGCTCCTACAGCTGGAGCTGGCCGCAGCTCATGTCGCTGCCGCAGTCGCGCCCGCACGTGGACATCCACTGCGTGACCCGCTGGTCCAAGCTCGACACCGACTGGCAGGGCGTCTCCCTGGACGAGCTGTTCGAAAATGTCGAAACCCAAGCCGAATACGCGCTCGTCTCCAGTTACGGCGGCTACACCACCAACCTCCCGCTGGAGGATCTCCTGGATGGCCAGGCGTGGATCGTGCACACCTTCGGCGGCCAGGACCTGACGCCCGAGCACGGCGGTCCCGCCCGGCTGCTGGTGCCGCATCTGTACTTCTGGAAATCGGCCAAGTGGGTCAAGAGCATTCGCCTGCTGGACTTCGACGAGCTCGGATTCTGGGAGGCCGCCGGCTATCACAGCTACGGCGATCCCTGGCGCGAGCAGCGCTACCAGGGCGACTGATGCGCTGGCAGGCAGCCGAACTGGTCGCCGACCGGTTCGAGACCCCCACCGCACGCACCCTGGTGCTGCGCGTCCCCGGCTGGCCCGGCCATAAGCCCGGCCAGCACCTGGATGTCCGCCTCACCGCCCCGGACGGCTATCGCGCCTCCCGCAGCTATTCGCTGGCCGCGCCCGCCGACGGCGATCGCATCGAATTGACCGTGCAGCGCGTGGCCGACGGCGAGGTCTCCGGCTATCTGGTCGATGCCCTGCCCATCGGCGCGCAGATCGAGGTGCGCGGCCCGGTCGGCGGCTGGTTCGTCTGGACCCCGGAGACCGGCGGCGCGGCCGTGCTGATCGCGGGCGGCTCCGGCATCGTGCCCCTGGCGGCCATGCTGCGCGCCCGCCGGAAATCCGGTGATACCAACCCGTTTCGTCTCATCTACTCGGTGCGCACCCCGGATGAGCTCTACTACCGCGATGAACTGGCGGAATGGCGCGATGCGGGTGTGGACGTATTCGTCGCCTACACCCGCACCGCGCCGGCGAGCGATCCGCGCACACCCGCTCGCCTGCGCGCCGACGAGATCGCCGCGCATGTCCTGCCCCCGTCACCGGATGTCACCTGCTACGTCTGCGGCCCGACGCCTTTCGTCGAATTCACCGCGAACGCACTGGTTTCCGCCGGTCACGATCCGGCCCTGATCAGAACCGAACGCTTCGGACCGACCGGAAAGTAGCGCCATGCCGATCCCGTACACCTACGCGTCGGACGCCGCCGAGGGCACGCACCTCGACGGAAACGCCCTGGGCGGAATGCTTTCCGAGATCTTCGCCGCCGACCCCACCGGATTCGCCTGCCGATGCGGCGGCTGCGGCATGGTCGAACCGGTCGCCCGGGCGCTCGTCTACACCAACTGCCCGGGCGTGGTGGTGCGCTGCGCCCACTGCACGGCGGTGCTGATCCAGGTCGCCGATACCCCGGGCGGCCGCCGCGTCACCTTCGCCGCGGGCTTCACCTTGCACTTCCCGCCCTCTACGGAGTAGGAGAACCTCCCGGCCTCCCGCCCTCCGGTATCAGCGGGAGCCGACCGGCGCTGCGGATCTCCCGGTCTCAGCCGAGCTTGCGGCCGAGGAATTCGAGGATGAGCGCGGCGATTTCGTCGCCGTGCGTTTCCAGCGCGAAGTGGCCCGCGTTCAGCAGATGCAGTTCCGCGTCGGGCAGATCGCGCAGGTAGGCGCGAGCGCCGTCGGCCCCGAAGATCTCGTCGTGCTCGCCCCAGGTGATCAGGGTCGGCACCCGGTACTCGGCGAAGTACTTCTGGAACGCCGGGTAGCCATCGAGGTTGAGCTTGTAGTCGGCGAAGAGCTGCAACTGGATCTCCTTGTTGCCCGGCCGATCCAGGTAGTGCTGATCCAGGGTCCACGTGTCCGGGCTGACCCGGTCGAGGCGGTCCGCCGGAACGCCATGGGTGTACTGCCATTTCGTGGCGTCGAGCTCGAGCAGCTTGCGCACCTCGGGCTCATGGGTGGCGCGATCGTTGGCATGCGCGAACAGCACCTCCCAGAACGGGGTGAAGCCTTCGAGATACGCATTGCCGGACTGGGTGATCAGCGCGGTGACGCGATCGGGATTGCGCGAGGCGATGCGCAGGCCGATGGGCGCGCCGTAGTCCTGGATGTAGAGCGCGAACTTGTCGAGCCCGAGGGCGTCGAGCAGTTCGAGGGTGATCTCGGTGAGTTTCTCGAAGCTGTAATCGAATTCGTCGACCCGCGGCATGGCGGACTGCCCGAACCCGATGTGGTCGGGCGCGATCACGTGATAGTCCGCGGCGAGCGCCGGGATGAGATTGCGGAACATGGCCGAGCTGGTCGGAAACCCGTGCAGCAGTACGACCGTCGGCTTCGCGGGATCACCGGCCTCGCGGTAGAAGACGTCCTGGCCCTGGATCTGCACGGTGTGGTGGTGAACGGCGCTCATGGTCTCGGTCCTATCGTCCGTCCGGTCAGACTCTCTAACCGGCTATCGATACATAGAAGGTTAGACCCGCTCGGATCATTCCCGCCCCACCAAACTTTTTTCGCGAATTTTCCAGCCCCCCACCCAAATACGCTCCGACCTGCCCGAATGCCGCTGCAACGCAAACCGGCCCGCACCCGTATGGGGTGCGGGCCGGTTCCCGCCGCTGTTTCGGCGCGGCACGGGGGTGGGCTGTGCGGAAAGCACAAGGCCCGCGTCCCAGAGGACGCGGGCCTCGCGATGTTACGGGGTTCGGGGGCGGAGCCCCCGAGAATCCCGGGGGTTCGGGGGCAGAGCCCCTGAGAGTCCCGAGGGGGTTCGGGGGCGAAGCCCCTGAGAGTCCCGAGAGTTGGATTTACCGGCGGCGCATGCTGCGCTGCACGCCGCGCATCTTCGCCCCGGCGGGCAGCGGGCCCTTCGGCAGCGCGGGACCGCCGCGGGTGGCGAGCGCCGAGAGCCGGCCCTCGATCAGATCCATCCGCTTGGCGTCGATATTGCGCGGCAGCTTGGTCAGGTACCGCTGCAGATCCTTGATCGCGACCTGATCGCCCTCGTTGCCGATCACGATGTCGTAGATCGGGGTATCGCCGACCAGCCGCGACACCTTCTTCTTCTCCTGCGCCAGCAGCGACTTCACCCGGGACGGCGAACCCTCGGCCACCAGGATCACGCCCGGCAGGCCGATCACCCGGTGCACCGCGTCGAGCTGGGTGGTGGCCGCCACACCCGGCGTCACCCGCCACTTGCCCTGCAGGTTGTCCAGCACCCAGGCCGCCGCGCCCGCCTGGCCCTCGGCCTTGGCGTACACGTTCTTCTGCACCCGGCGCCCGAAGATGATGAACGCGGCCAGCGCGCCCAGCAGCAGACCGATCGGCAGCAGGAACCACTGCAATCCGAAAATGAACCCGATCACCAGGAACACCACGGTCACGCCGACGAGGGCGGCGGCCATCAACGGCAGCAGCGCCTTGTCTTCCTTGCGCTGCATCTGGAACGCCTGCCACAACTGCTGGCGACGTTCCTTGGACGCCTGCTTGCGCTGGGCCTTCGCCGCGGCCTTCGCTTCCTTCGACGGGTTCCCGCCCTTACCTGCTGCCATGCCGTCCAGAATAGTGGCCGGGTACCGCGCGTTCGCGACTGGACCGGCCGGTTCGCGTAGTCCGGGTCACCGACCCCTCCCGATCCCGCTCACCGGGATGCCCTGAAGCCAGACCACTCGGTCTCCTGGAAAGAATAGGAACCGGCGGGCGCTCCGCTCGGTCATGGCGCGCCCGCCCCTCTCATCCGGCTGTCGCCGCCCCACCCACCCACCCGGCCGGCTGTCGCCGCCCCGTCATCCCAGCTGTCGCTGCCGCCGGTTATCCCGGCATTCTCTCAGCGGCGATCCACGCCCCGCCGCAACCGGCTTGTCGAGCATGCGTCGCGATCGGAGTCACAGGCTCCGGCGTCGTCGGCGTACCTCTTTGCCGCCGACCGTTTTTCATCGCGCGAGCAGCTCCATCGCCCCCCGGCATGGCACCGCCGCGCTTGGTCAAGCGCGCTCTAATCTGCTGTTCTGGAACCACTTACGTGACCTGACGAAGGGGCTGCGCGAGAATGCCGGCACGGAACAAGAGAACAGCACGCTCGACCCGACTAGCCCTGGCGGCGCTCCTCACCACCTTCGCGCTGGCGGGGTGCACGGACGCCGCCGCTCGCACCACCGAGGGCAGCGCCGTCTCCGGTCCGACCCTGTCGATCGCCGATGCCCGCGCGGCCGTCGAATCCTTGACGGTGAAGGGCCGTGCGCCCAAAACCGGCTATGCGCGCAGCGAATTCGGTGAGAGTTGGACCGATGACGTGGATGTGGCGGGCGGCCACAACGGCTGCGACACCCGCAACGACATCCTGGCCCGCGATCTGACCGCCCTGACCTTCAAACCGGGCACGCACGACTGTGTGGTGCTCACCGGCGCATTGAACGACCCCTACACCGGCAAGGTCATCGATTTCACCCGCGGCCAAGGCACTTCCACCGCAGTCCAGATCGATCACGTGGTCGCCCTCTCCGACGCCTGGCAGAAGGGCGCGCAACAACTCACCGCCCGCGACCGCACCAATCTCGCCAACGACCCCAGAAACCTGCTCGCCGTGGACGGCCCGGCCAATCAGCAGAAGAGCGACAGCGACGCCGCCTCGTGGCTGCCGTCCAACAAGTCGTTTCGCTGCACGTACATCAGCAAGCAGGTAGAAGTGAAAGCCGCCTACAACCTGTGGGTGACGCAAGCGGAGAAGGACGCCATGATCCGCGTTCTCGACGCCTGCTGAGTTCGGAACACCAAGAGAGAGTTCGATAGTGAAGAAGTTCGCGATCCTGTTCGCCGTGCCCGCCATCGCCGTGACCGCCCTGGTCGCCGGTGCGCAGACCGCCTCCGCCGACGTCTACTACAAGAATTGCGCGGAGGCGCGGGCGGCGGGCGCGGCCCCGATCATGAAGGGCGAGCCGGGCTATCGCGCCGGTCTGGATCGCGACAACGACGGCATCGCCTG
The DNA here is from genome assembly GCF_021183565.1 of Nocardia yamanashiensis. Taxonomy (NCBI): domain Bacteria; kingdom Bacillati; phylum Actinomycetota; class Actinomycetes; order Mycobacteriales; family Nocardiaceae; genus Nocardia; species Nocardia yamanashiensis. The sequence continues at coordinate 3,622,230 of NZ_CP089226.1, read as the reverse complement.
CGAGTAGACGCCGGATCAGCCGCCGCCCTTGCTCTTGGCCTGGATACTGTCCGCGAGCTGGGGCGGCATGGCTTCGTGACGGGCGTAGGCGCGGGTGAAACTGGCCGCGCCGTGCGCCAGGGAGCGTAGGTCCACCGCGTAGCGGCTCAGTTCCAGTTCGGGGACCTCGGCGCGAATCGCGGTGCGGCCCAAGCCGACCGGTTCGGTGCCGAGGACGCGGCCGCGGCGGCTGGACAGGTCGCCGAGGATCGGGCCGACGTAGCTGTCGGAAACCACCACCAGCACTTCGGAAATGGGTTCCAGCAGGCTGATGCGGGCGGCGGTGGCGGCTTCGCGCAGCGCCAGCGCGCCGGCCATCTGGAAGGCGGCGTCGGAGGAATCCACCGAGTGGGCTTTGCCTTCGAAGAGCGTCACGCGCACGTCCACCAGCGGATATCCGGCGGCCACGCCGCGTGCGGCCTGGGCGCGCACGCCCTTCTCCACCGACGGAATGAACTGGCGCGGAACGACTCCGCCCACCACCTTGTCCACGAATTCGATGCCGGACCCTTCCGGCAGCGGAGCGACCTCGATCTCGCAGATGGCGTACTGCCCGTGCCCGCCGGACTGTTTGACGTGCCGCCCGCGCCCGGTCGCCCCGGTCGCGAAGGTCTCGCGCAGCGCCACCAGGTGCTCGATCACGTCCACCTGCACCCCGAAGCGATTGCGCAGGCGTTCCAGCGCCACATCGCGGTGCGCTTCGCCCAGGCACCACAGCACCAGCTGATGGGTGTCGGGATTCTGCTCCAGCCGCACCGTCGGATCCTCGGCCACCAGCCGCGACAGCCCCTGCGACAGCTTGTCCTCATCGGCCTTGCTGTGCGCCTTGATGGCCACCGGCAGCAGCGGATCCGGCATCGACCAGGGCTCGATCAGCAGCGGAGAGTCCTTGGCGGACAGCGTATCCCCGGTCTCGGCGTGCGCGAGCTTGGTGACGCACACGATATCCCCGGCGATGGCCTGCCCCAGCGGCCGCTGCTGCTTCCCGAACGGCGCCGACACCGCCCCGATGCGCTCGTCGGAATCATGATTGTCGGTCTCGGCCGGCCCGTGCCCGCACACGTGCACGGTGTCGTCGGCGTTCAACGTCCCGGAGAACATGCGCACCAGCGACAATCGCCCCACATACGGATCGGACGCGGTCCGGATGACCTCCGCGGCCAGCGGCGCTTTCGGATCACAGCACAGCGGCTCGCTCTTGCCGCCCGCCCCGGTCGCCGACAGCGGATGCTCTGCGGGCGTGGGAAATCCGCCGGTGATCAGATCCAGGATCTCCACCGTCCCCAGCCCCTGCCGCGCCCCTTCCGGCGGCGGCGCGGCGATCAGCACCGGATGAAAACTCCCGCGCGCCACCGCTTTCTCCAGATCCGGCACCAGCGTCTCGAGGTCGATCTCCTCGCCGCCGATGTACCGCTCCATGAGGGTCTCGTCCTCGCTTTCCGCGATGATCCCCTCGATGAGCCGATTCCTGGCCTCCTCCAGCTGTTCCCGCTGTTCCTCGGAGGCCGGCATCTCCACCCGCTCCCCGGTCGCGTAGTCGTAGACGTGCTGGGTGAGCAGGTCGATCAGCCCGATCACCGGCCGGTGCCCGTCGGCCCCTTTCGTCCCGTACACCGGAAGATGCAGGGGCAGTATGCTTTCCGACCGCCCGCCGCCCAGGATCTCCCGGCAGGTCTCGGTCATCTCCTCGAAATCGGCGCGCGCGGTATCCAAATGGGTGAGCACGATGGCCCGCGGCATGCCCACATACGCGCATTCTTCCCACAGCGCCAGGGTCGCCCCGCTCACGCCCTCCACGCCGGCGGCGGCCGAGAGCACGAAAAGGGCCGCATCCGCTGCGCGCAGACCGGCCCTGAGTTCCCCGACGAAATCCGCGTATCCGGGAGTGTCGAGGAGGTTGATCTTCCTACCGTCCCACCCCATCGGCACCACGGACAATTGCACCGACCGATGTTGTCGCTGCTCGATATCGTCGTAATCCGAGACCGAGGTCCCGTCTTCCACCCGCCCCGCCCGGGGCACCACCCCGGTCGCGACCGCGAGGGCCTCCACCAGCGTGGTCTTGCCGGATCCGCTGTGCCCGACCAGCACCACATTGCGTATGTCATCCGGCCGCTCGGCCGTGACTACCTTGCCGTTGACGCCGCTCGACGTCGCTGTTCGCTCGACCATTTGGCTCGCTCCGGGGTCGATTCTGCGGGTCTCTCAACCTTCCCACCGCGCACCCGATCACGTCCACGATTCGGCCGAGTTGGCGTTTACCGGCATTTCGGCACCGCGCTCACCAGCGGATGCGTCCCGGAATACGAATGCGGCCCGGACTCGAAAGTCCGGGCCGCATTCGATACAGATATTCAGGAGCCGTAGCGCGCGAGCACGCTGGTGGCCTCCTGCGAGGCGGTGCCCTCATCGGCGAGGTGCGCCATTTCCGGAGCGATCGCACGCCCGTGGTGCCGCATGGCCTGCGCGTAGAGCCGGCCCGCGCGGTAGGAGGAGCGGACCAGCGGCCCGGCCATCACCCCGGCGAAGCCCATTTCCTCGGCGGCCTTGGAGTGCTCGACGAACTCCTCCGGCTTCACCCAGCGATCGACCGGGTGATGCAGCGGCGAGGGCCGCAGGTACTGGGTGATGGTGAGGATGTCGCAGCCCGCGTCGTGCAGATCCCGCATGGCCTGGGTGACCTCGTCGAAGGTCTCGCCCATGCCGAGAATCAGATTGGACTTGGTGACCAGCCCGGCCTCGCGCGCCGCGGTGATGACCGCGAGGGACCGCTCGTACCGGAACGCCGGCCGGATGCGCTTGAACACCCGCGGCACCGTCTCGAGATTGTGCGCCAGCACCTCCGGCCGCGAACCGAACACCTCGGCCAACTGCTCGGGCACCGCGTTGAAATCGGGGATCAGCAGTTCCACGCCGGTGTGCGGGTTGATCCGCTTGATGGCCCGCACGGTCTCCGCGTACAGCCACGCGCCGCCGTCCTCGAGATCGTCGCGCGCGACGCCGGTGATGGTGGAGTAGCGCAGCCCCATGGCCTGCACGCTCTCGGCCACGCGGCGCGGCTCGTCACGATCGAGCGCGGCGGGTTTGCCGGTGTCGATCTGGCAGAAGTCGCAGCGGCGGGTGCACTGTTCACCGCCGATGAGGAAGGTGGCCTCGCGGTCTTCCCAGCATTCGAAGATATTGGGACAGCCCGCTTCTTCGCAGACCGTGTGCAGCCCTTCGCGTTTCACCAGGCCCTTGAGTTCGGTGTACTCGGGGCCCATGGTGGCGCGGGTGCGAATCCACTTGGGTTTGCGCTCGATCGGGGTCTCGGCGTTACGAGCCTCGATGCGGAGCAGTTTCCGGCCGTTGGGTGCGGACGGATTGTTCGATGCCGGGGTATCGACGGAGGTCACTTTGTCCACCCTACGCTCGTGATTATTCGGCCTTGGCGGGCACCGGTGCGGCGACCGGGGCGGTGCGCGGAAGTACGTGCTCGGTGACGGGGAGGTCGCCGTTCAGGGCATTCGTGATGGCTTCGGCCAGCAGCGGGCGCACCTCGTCGACGGTGACGTCGCGGCCCAGTTCGCGGGTCAGCGTGGTGACCCCGGCATCGCGAATCCCGCACGGCACGATGGCATCGAAGCCATCGAGCGAGGAATTGCAGTTGATCGAGACCCCGTGCATGGTGACCCCGCGCTGCACGCGCACACCGATGGCGGCGACCTTGCGCTCGGGCAGGAATTCGCTCGCGGCCACCCACACCCCGGAGCGCCCGTCGACCCGCCCGGTTTCCAGACCGAGCTGCGCGCACACGTGAATGAGCGCTTCCTCCAGTCGCCGAACGAATTTCACGACGTCCACGGGTTCGGCCAGCCGGACGATGGGGTAACCCACCAATTGCCCCGGCCCGTGCCAGGTGATCTTCCCGCCGCGATCGACCTCGACGACCGGACTGCCGTCCACGGGCAGATCCTGCGCTTCGGTCCGCCGCCCGGCGGTGAAGACGAACGGATGCTCCAGCAGCAGCAGGCGATCCTGCCCGATGCCCTCCGCCCGTTCGGCGGCGATGGCGCGCTGCCGGTCCCAGGCGTCGTTGTAGTCGATCAGGCCCAGTTCCTCCACCAGCAGGGGGGTGCTGTCGAAACGGGCCGAGGTGGTGGCCGATGTGCTCGGAACGGCGGTAGTGCTCTCGCTCACGACGTCGACGCTACGCCATCGCGGAAGACGATCTGCATGAGCGTCAGATCCATCCAGCGATCGAACTTGAATCCGACCTCCGGCATTTGCCCCACGATGGCGAACCCGAACTTCTCGTGCAGCGCGATGGAGGTGGTGTTGGACGATTCGATGGCGGCGATCATGGTGTGCACGCCGCCTTTTCGCGCCCGGTCGATGAGTTCCCGCATCAGCGTGGTGGCCACCCCGCGGCGGTGGAACCGATCGGCCACATACACCGAATTCTCCACGGCGAAGCGGTATCCCACCTTCGGCCGGAACTGCCCGTAGCTGGCGTATCCGGCGACCGCGCCGTCGATCTCGGCGACCAGGATGGGGCAGCCGGCGGCGGTGCGGGCGTCGAACCAGGCCTGTCGCTCGCTCAGATCGGCGGGCTCGATATCCCAGATGGCGGTGGTCTCGGCGATGGCGAGATTGTGGATCGCCAGGATCTCCGGCAGATCGCTCACCCGCGCGTCACGGACCAGCAGTTCGGCGCGAACCGGAACGGACGATTGGTTGGTCACGGGTTCCACGCTATCCGCGCAGCCGGTGTGACCTGTGTCGCGCCCGTTAATCCTGGCCGACGGTGGCGTTCAATCCTTGCCGACGGTGGCATTGAGGGCCGCGCCGATGGTCGGGTGCTGGAACTGATATCCGGCTTCCTCGAGCACCGTCGGAATCGCCCTGGGGCCGTGCAGGATTCCCTCGTCCGCGAATTCCCCGACCGCCAGCTTCAGCGCGAACGCGGGCACGGTCAGGGGCGTGGGGCGATGCAGCGCCCGCCCGATCGCCCGCGTGAATTCGGCATTGGTGACCGGCGCGGGCCCGACCATATTGACCGGCCCGGAAATCCCGGATCGGGTGAGCGCGAACACGATTGCGCCGACCTCGTCGTCGATGGAGATCCACGGCACGTACTGGCGCCCGTTGCCGAGCCGCCCGCCGAGCCCGAGATAGTAGAGGGGATAGAGCATCCCCAGCATGCCGCCGTGCCGCGACAGCACCACCGCGGACCGCAGCAGCACCGTGCGCACCCCCGCGTCGGCGGCCGGTTGCGTGGCGGCTTCCCAATCCACGCACAATCCCGCCAGGAAACCCGTTCCGGCGGGCGAACTCTCGTCGACCACGCGATCCCCGCCGCTGCCGCCGTAGTAGTGCACGCCGCTGGCATTCACCAGCGTCGGCACTCCCGCGGCGGCGACGGCGGAGGCGATCACATCGGTCGGGATGATCCGGCTGTCCCGCAGCTCCTGCTTGTAGCTGCCGTTCCAGCGCCTACGCCCGATCGACGCACCGCACAGGTTCACGACGGCGTCGGCCCCGTGCAGTGCGCGCAGATCGAGGTTCTCGCGGGCCGGGTCCCAGGTGAATTCGTCCCGGGCGTGCACGGGACGGCGCACCAGACGGGTGACTTCGTGCCCGTCGCGGCGCAGTGCCGCGACGAGCGCCGTCCCGATCAGCCCGGACGACCCGGCGACCACGACCTTCATTGCGAGTGCCTACAGGCCGAGGTCGCCCTCGAAGCCCGCTTCCTCCAGCCGGTGACGGATGGTGGTCAGGAAGCGGCCCGCGTCGGCGCCGTCGATGAGGCGGTGATCGTAGGTCAGCGGCAGGTAGGCCATCGAGCGGATGCCGATGTACTCGTTGCCGTCGTCGGTGATCACCATGGGGCGCTTGACGATCGCACCCGTGCCGAGCATGGCCGCCTGCGGCGGAACCAGGATCGGGGTGTCGAACAGCGCGCCCTGCGAGCCGATGTTCGTGACCGTGAAGGTGCCGCCCGAGAGCTCGTCCGGCTTCAGCCCGCCGTTGCGCGCCCGGTTGGCGATATCGGCGATGGCGCGCGCCAGTCCGGCCAGCGACAGGTCGTTGGCGTTGTGGATGACCGGCGAGAGCAGACCCTGATCGGTGTCGACCGCGATGCCCAGGTTGACCACCGAGTGGTAGGTGATCTCCTTGGTGTCCTCGTTGTACGAGGCGTTCACGTTCGGGTGCGTCGCCAGGGCCTCGATGGCGGCCTTGGCGAAGAACGGGAGGAACGTGATGTTGACGCCCTCACGCTGCTTGAAAGCCGCCTTCGCGCGATTGCGCAGGGCGGCCACCTTGGTCATGTCGACCTCGTGCACCTGGGTCAGCTGCGCGGTGGTCTGCAGCGATTCGCGGGTCTTGGTCGCGGTGATCTGCCGGATGCGGCTGGCCTTCTGGACCGTGCCGGGCAGATGCGCCAGCGACGGACGCGGAGCCGGGGCAGCGGCGGCGGGCGCGGCGGCCGGAGCGGCAGCAGCGGCCGGAGCGGCGGCGGCCGGGGCCGGGGCCTTCTTGGCCTCCGCGGCGGCGAGCACATCCTGCTTGCGGATGCGGCCGCCGACACCGGAACCGGTGACGGTGGCGAGATCGACGCCGTTCTCCGAAGCCAGCTTTCGCACCAGCGGGGTGACGTAGGGGCCGCCGCCGTTGGTGGAGGGCTCGTCGGCCGGAGTCGCGCCGGCCGGAACCGGGGCGGGCTTCTGCGCGGGAGCCGGGGCGGGCGCGGGGGCCGGGGCCGGGGCCGGGGCGGGCGCCGGAGCCGCGGCGGCCGGAGCCGGAGCGGGGGCGGGCGCGGGAGCCGGGGCCGGGGCGGGCGCGGGGGCCGGAGCGGCAGCCGGCGCACCGGAGCCGATCACACCCAGCTGACCGCCGACCGCGATCACATCGTCCTCGTTCGCGGAGATCTCCAGCAGGGTGCCCGCGACGGGCGAGGGGATCTCGGTGTCGACCTTGTCGGTGGAGACCTCGAGCAACGGCTCGTCGACCGCGACCTGATCGCCGACCTGCTTGAGCCAGCGGGTGACGGTGCCCTCGGTGACGGATTCGCCGAGCTCGGGCATCTTCACCGGGGTGCCGGAGGCATTGCCGGCGGGGGCGGCGGCGGGCGCGGGGGCCGGGGCTTCGGCGGCGGGCTGCGCGGCCGGGGCGGGAGCCGGTTCCGGCTCGGGGGCCGGGGCGGGCGTGGCGGCTTCGGGAGCGGGCGCGGCGGCCGGGGCGGGAGCCTCACCGGCATCACCGATCACACCCAGTTCACCGCCGACCTCGACCACGTCGTCTTCGCCGGCCACGATCTTGACCAGCACACCTGCGGCCGGGGAAGGGATCTCGGTGTCGACCTTGTCGGTGGAGACTTCGAGCAGCGGCTCGTCGACCTCGACCGTGTCTCCTTCCTGCTTCAGCCACCTGGTCACAGTGCCCTCGGTGACGCTCTCACCAAGAGCCGGCATCTGGACGGAGAAGGCCATAGTCCTCTGACTCCTCTGACTGCTCGTCGGGTTAAACAGCTTCGTCCCCCGGCGGGTCTTCCACCGCGGGTCGCGGTGTCGGGCCACTCGCCACCGATAAGTCTGTGGCGTCCGGGGATCCGTGTTGGTTCTTGTTCCGGTTCCCCATCCTTGCACTTGCGCGCGTGCGGCGTGTCACAGGGCGGCTGTTCGACCGACCTCGCAGTGTCGCAAACGTTATGGTGAGCGCGGTCGCCCGTGTCTCAACTGGGGTGATAGCCAAGCGCTGCTGAATGGGATGCGCCGCACCGGGTCCGGTCCTGAGCGCGGCCTGAGGACCGGCTGACGGTTGGCTGCGAAGTCGGCCCGGGGACCGTCCGGCGTGCCGGTGCGCTGGCAGTATCGAGGCAGAACGGAGGTTGCCCGATGGGTTTCCTGGATTTCCTCAATCGCGGTGGCGTCGCCACCAAGGGCGTCGATCCGGACGACGCGCGGCATCTGGCGGAGTGGACGCGTACCCGTCACGGCGTCGAGGCGTTCGTCGAACCGCGCACCACGGTCAACGACGTGTCGGTGGTGCTGGTCGCGCACGACGGTGAATGGACGCGGCGCGTGGTGGGGGAGCGTGGCGCGCAACGGCTTTCCGCGACGCTGCGCATTCCGGTCTACGACGTGCGCAAGGTCGGCTATCCGCAACGCATGCGCGACCACGACGCCCGGGTTCGAATTCTGCGTCGCAGAGAGCAAGGTTAATCTCGGGCAAATTGGCGGTCTTGCTATTGGTCCGGACCGGCGCCGCCCTGCTATACATGCATAACCCATGGACCGGCGTCCATGTGATACGGGGATGCGTGAGGATAGCGGGCGGTGTTGGAAGAAAAGAACGGTCCTGGGGAGCGACCGCTCAAGCTCCCGACTTTCGGTAGCGTGCTGCGGCACCTGCGGGACGCGCGCGGGATTTCCCGCGAGCGGCTGGCGCGCAGCGCGCATCTGAGCGTCAGCTATGTGACGCATATCGAGACCGACGATCGCGATCGGCGGCCCACCCGCAATGTGGTGGAGGCCCTGCTGGCGGCCTTGGACCAGGTCGAATCGGTGGGCGACGCGGATCGCCGGCACCTGTTCGACCTGGCCCGGGTGGCCGAACTGGATTCGCCGTCGGCGGCCGACCTGTCCGCCATGCTGCCGCCCGATCTGCGCCGCCGCCTGATCCAGCACGACCCGAATCCGGCCGCTTATCTCGACACCCGCTCGAATGTGCTGGCCTGCAACGATTCCTATCGCAACACCTTCACCGGCCTGCTCGACAACGGCAATATCCTGCGCTGGGTGTTCGCCGACGAGCGGTCCAAACAGGCGCTGGTGGAATGGGAGCACGAAGCGCGGCTGACGGTCGGCCTGGTGCGCGGTTTCATCGGGCGTTCCAGCAATCCGCACTGGTGGAGCGAGCTGCTCGAGGAATTGAGCGAATATCCCGATTTCCGCCGTATCTGGGACGACAACGAAACGGTGTTCGGCCGTGACACCCTCGGAATGCATCTGCGCGATCCGGCGGGCCGGGAATCGCGACTGGATCTGCAAGTGTTCCAAGTCGATTCGGTCGAATATCACGACCGGCTGCTGTTCGTGCTCGGGTTGCCCGCCGTGGCGAATCCCGAGTAATCGCCCGGACAACACACGGCCCCGGTCACTTTCGGTGACCGGGGCCTTCGTTCGCGCGGTTACTCCGCGGCGATGTCCTCCAGGGTCGCGATGAGCGTGCGCACCGGCACGCCCGTCCCGCCCTTGCCGATATAGCCGAACGGCCCGCCGGTGTTGTACGCCGGACCGGCCACATCCAGGTGCGCCCACTGCACGTCCTCGGGCACGAACTCCTTCAGGAAGATCCCGGCCGAGAGCATGCCGCCCCAGCGGTGCGGGGCGACGTTCGCCAGATCCGCGATCTTGGAATTGATGTCGGCGCGCAGTTCCGCCGGGAACGGCATCGGCCAGCCGTTCTCGCCGACGCCCTGGGAGATCTTGGCGACCCGATCGCGGAAGGCGTCGGTGCCCATCACGCCCGGGGTGCGGGTGCCGAGCGCCACCATCTGGGCGCCGGTGAGGGTGGCGACATCGATCAGGTAGTCCGGATCGTCCTCGCCCGCGCGCACGATGGCATCGGCCAAGATGAGCCGGCCCTCGGCATCGGTGTTGAGCACCTCCACGGTGGTGCCGCCGTACTGGGTCAGTACATCGCCCGGGCGCTGCGCGGTCGCGGACGGCATGTTCTCCGCCATCGGCACGGTCGCGGTGACCGTGAGGGGCAGGCTGAGCCGCGCCGCCAGCAGTGTGGTGGCGATGACCGCCGCCGCGCCGCCCATATCGGAGGTCATGTTCTCCATGTTCGCCGCCGGCTTGATGGAGATGCCGCCGGTGTCGAAGGTGATGCCCTTGCCGATCAGCGCGACCCGCTTGTCACCGCCCGCATAGGTGATGCGCACCAGCCGCGGCGGCCGCGAGGACCCCTTGCCGACCCCGATGATTCCGCCGAATCCCTTGGCCTCCAGCTCTTTCTCGTCGAGCACCTCGACCTGCAACCCGGCGGCTTTCGCCAATTCCGCTGCCCGGTCGGCGAATTCGCCGGGGAACAGATCGCTCGGCGGCGTGTTCACGAAATCCCGTGCGGTAGCGACGGCTTCGGCCACCGCTTGCGCCCGGAACAGCGCCTCTTCGCCGAATCCCGCTTCCGGAACCAGGAATTCGATCCGCCGCACCGGTAGCTCGCCCGCCTTCGGCGCCGACTTCGTCTTGTACGGCGTGAACTGGTAGGCCCCGAGGTAGAACCCTTCGGCGGCCGCCCCGATATCCAGCCCCGACAGCGTGGTCACCGCGGTCCCGACGCCGGTCAGCGATCGCCCGGCGACACCCGCCGACTTGCGGATCTGCTCGGCATCGACCTTGTCCGCCGCACCCAGCCCCACCGCCAGCACACTGTCCACGCCCAGCCCGGCCGGCGCCGGCACCCGGGTCAGCTCCTCGCCCTTGCCCTTCGCGCCCACCGCGCGCAGCGAACTCAGCAGTGCCGCCCGCGTATCGGCGTCCAGTACATCGTCGAACACGTCCGCGGGCGCGATAACCGGCCCGTCCTCCGACGAGGTGAGTCCGATGACGAGCACATCGGCCTGGCCGATGCTCTCGGTGCGTACCAGTTCCGGCCCGAGCGAACGATCTGCAACAGCTGTCATGGGAACCCACGTTACTGCGCGCGTCGTCGGCGAGTCGGCTGGGCGCGTCGGTGTCGCGGTGTGGTCGTCGGGGAAGTGCCGCACTGCCACCCCGTCGAGCAGCAATTGCAATCCGTCATCGAGCAGTTGCTCGTAGTCGAGCACCAGCCCGCCCGCGTCGGCCGCGGTGAGATGCCGCGCCAGCGTCGGATGACTGTCCGGGCCGATCAATTCGACCGGATTCCCCGATGCCGTCCGCACCGGCGTCCGCTCCGATCCCGGCAGCAAGGCCAGCCCTTGGACCAGTCCCGATACCGCCAGATAGATCGACATGACGGTCTCCCGGCTCAGATCCGGGCGGTCCAGGGCCGCGAACACCCGCTCCAGTCCGTCCAGCAGCGCGGGCCCGATCGGCGGCCGGGTCTGCGCCAGCACGGGCAGCATCCACGGATGCCGTTGATACAGCTGCCATTCCGCGTGCGCCTCGGCGGTCATCCGCGCCCGCCAGCCCTCGGCCTCGTCCGGAATCCCTTCCGCGAGCGTGTATTCCGCCATTTCCGCGAGCAGCGCCGCTCGATCCGGAAACCGCCGATACAACCCCGCAGTCGCCACCCCCAGCTCGGTCGCCAGCCGCCGCATCGACAGCCCGTCCAGCCCGTCCCGATCCGCCAGCTCGATGGCCGCCCGCACGATCCCGACCGTGGTGAGCCGCTCCGGCCGCACTCGCCGCTTCACCGGCACCGCCCGCAACCGCGCCCGATACGCCCGTGCCTGACAGGACCGCGAGCAGTACCGCTTCCGCCGCCCGCGTTCGGATTGCGCGACCTCCCGCCCGCACACCGCACACGCCCCATCCCTTTTCATCACACCACCGAGTGTGACGAAATCTTCGTAATCCCGCAGCCACGCCCCTACGTTGGCTGATGAAACACCGTTCGCAACAGGAGGTCGAGAGATGCAGAACCAGCCGCAGGTCCGCCGCGCCGAACTCGCCGAAGCCGAGGCCGTGACCCGGGTCTTCGCCCGCGCCGCCGTCGACGAAGTGGTGACGGCCTGGATCATGGACGGCCACCCCGAGGTCGCCGAGCAATTTCGCACCGAGCACGCCCCCGCGATGATCGAGCGCGCCCTCACCGAGGACGAAGTGTGGGTGGCGGGCACCGGCTCCGACATCTGGGCGGTCTCCCTCTGGCAGACCCTCACCTCGCCGGACCGCGCCGCCGCCGAAGCCGCCCAGACCGCCGAACTATCGAAAGCCCTGCCCCTGCAACCCATCCGCCGAATGGCCGCCCTCACGTCCATCCTCGCCGAAACCCACCCCACCGACTACCCCTACCGCTACCTCCAGATGATCGTCACCCTCCCCGAATACCGCGGCAAGGGCGCCGGCTACGCCATCGTCAGCGAACGCGCGAAAGCCGCCACCGCCGACAACCTCCCCGCCTACCTGGAAGCCAGCACCGAACGCTCCGCCCGCCTCTACCAACGCTGCGGCTTCGAAATCTCCGGCAACCTGATCCCACTCCCCGAAAACGGCCCCACCCTGCGCCCCATGTGGTTCCGCGGCTGACGTCGCCCGGGGCTCGACGCTCCCTGCCCCCACCCAGCTAGGTCCCGGCGGTTCCGGCGAAGCCGCCTCCGCCGGGACCGCCGAAGCAACCGAACCTCCACATACCGACTTGCCGCCTACGCAGGCGGTACTCCCACCGATCTGAGTGGTCCGCCACTCTGCCGCCCGGGCAGCCACGGCCAGACCATCGATCCATGTTCCAGTGGCTCCTGTTCCGAAACCGCACCTACCAGCGCCGCGCCGACCAAGCCCGGCACGTCACCCCTCGTCCCATGTCCGGCCGGCAACCCACGCCCGCGCCCCCGGTGTACGCGCCGGCGCTCGGCTGCGAGGGCGCCCGCCGATTCACTGCCGAGGGTGACCCGGCGACCAATCCGTGACCGCGAAAGCCCGGCCGCCGCGACTCAACGCGAGGTGTTTCCACTGCCGAGCACGCGCGCGAGTTCGGCGCGGCTGGTGACGCCGAGCTTTTGATACGCGGTGTGCAGGTGGTTCTCCACCGTTCGCACCGACACTACGAGGCGCTCCGCGATCTCCTTGTTGGCCAGCCCTTTCGCCGCCAGCCGGGCGATCTCCGATTCGCGCGGGGTGAGGTTGGGGGCGGTGAGCCGGGCCAGCGCCGGCGTCGAAACCCCTTCGCATGCGGTGGCGAGGGCATGGGCGCGGGCTGCGGCGGATCGTGCGGACGCGCTCCGCCCGGCGCTCTCGAACCCGTGCGCGGCCTGGGCGGCGGCATCGGCCGCGTGCAGTAGGAACCCGAGCCGCTCGAAGCGTTCCGATACCGCCAGCAATGCTGCTCCGTCGTTCCCGGCCGCCGCGTGTTCGGCTGCGGCGGAGGCGAATTCGCCCTGGCAGAGCGTGCCGAGCTCGATCAGGCGCGCGGCGACGCGGTCCCCGCTGCCCAGCCGCATCGCATCGTGGCAGGCGAAGACCTCCTGGATGAACGACCCGGTCTCGCGCATCCGCTCGGCATTGGCGACGGCGAGGTCCGCCGCCTTGGTCAGTTCGCCGCGGGCCGCCAGCACCCACGGCCGTGCCAGGTCGACGCTGAATGTCATCGCCACCACGGTGGCCGACTCTTCGGCTTGTTCGAGCGCCCGCTCCGCCGTCTCGATATCACCGGAAAGCGCTGCCGCCATGGCGAATTCGGCGAGTCGCGGCGTCTGGTAATCGCTGAGCGCATCGCCTCCGGACGGCGTGCCGAGCAATCGCGCGGCGGTCCGTATCCGGCCCCGATGCCGCTCCAATATCCCCAACGCGTAGGCGCTTTCGGCATCCGCCACCGCCCAGTCGCTGTCCGCGCCGGTGATGACGTCCCCGAACGCCACCGCCTCTGCCTCGGCTCCGAGATCCCCGGCATAGTAGGCGGCGAACTGCTGAATCCCTTGCAGCGCACGCACATACACCGGCACGGCCGATTCCCATTCCGCCCGGGTGTCCAGTACCCGCCGCACTTCGGCGAGCGAATCCACCGGCCGCCCCATGAAGATCAATATCCAGGCCCGCTGCCCGTGTCCCTGCGCCCGCATGGGCCCGCTCACCGGGTCCGCCACGATGCTGTCGGCCAGCGTGAGCGCCTTGTCGTACCGCCCCAGCCCGAAGTGGATCGACGACTGCCAGAACATGAGTTCCTGCCGATTCTCCGGCGCGGTCAGCGTCACCTCCGCCGCCTCGACGATGGCGATCGCCTCCTCGACCCGCCCCAGCGTCGCGAGAATGTTCAACCGCGTGGAGATCATCAAGGTCCGGGTGCGTTCGTCGCACGGCTCCTCCCACAGCCGTTCCAGCAGCGCATCGGCTTCGGCGATCTTGCCGCCGTAGCCGAGCACCGGCGCGAGCAGTATCGCCGCTTCCGGCCCCGCCCCGGCCGCGACGGCCGCCCAGCCGAAGCGCTCGGCTAGCGGGTAATCATGTGCGGCCCAAGCCATTCGCAGGGCGGCGAGCAGCGGCTCGGGCTGGTCGGTGAGCCCGGCTTCGAGTCGCCACAGCGCGAGCCGCAGCACGTCCTGACGGGTCGAGCTCTCCATGCCGAGCTCCGCCAGTTGCCGGTACCGCCGAACCGTCCGCAGCCGTGGCATCCCCGCGCGCACCGACTCCCCGTACAGGGGATGAGCGAGCCGAACAATGCTGCCGTGCAACCCATTCCGCTCGTCCTCGGCAGTGACCGCGATCAAACCCCGTTCCTCGGCCGTCTCGACCGCCGCCGCATCGCCCACGGTCAGCAACGCCCCGAGCCCGAGCGGTTCCCCCAGCGCCACTAGTTCCAGCACCGCACTCTCGGCCTCGGTCAGCTCCCCGATCCGCGCCGAAATCAACTCCTTCAACTGCCGCGACATCGGCACCGCCCCCTGCCACCGCCACACCCTGCCGCTCTCGGCCAGCGTCCCCCGCCCGATCGCCTCGTCCACCAATTCCCGCAAATACAAGGCATTCCCATGGCTCAGCCGCAGCAACCGCCGCACGCTCTCCAACTCCACCGCCCCGCCCAGCACCTCGGTCAGCAGCGCCGCCACCGCCTCCTCCGACAGCTCCGCCACCTCGACCCGCGCAGCGATCCCCTCCCGCCACAACGCCACCACCGGCTCCGGGCACGGCTCCCCGTTCCGCACCGTCACCACCAACTGCTGCCCGCTCTCGGCCAATTGCTGGGTCAGCGCCGCCGAAGCGGCATCGAGCAAATGCGCGTCATCGATGACCAGTACCCGCCCGGCCGCCGCCCGCACCGCCTGCCCCGCCCACCCGAGCAGGTTCTCCGCGACCACCTCACCCGGCAGCAACGGCCCGAAGGCCCCCAGCGGCAAGGCCTTCGCCGCCTCATTGGCGCGAATCCGCGTCGCACCCCGCGCCGCCTCGACCGCGAGCCGGCTCTTCCCGACCCCCGCCCCACCGCAGAGCACCACGCTCCCGCCGCCCGCCAAGATCCCCCGGACCTGCGACAGCTCCGCCTCCCGGCCGGTGAATGGCCACGCAACCGACATGGCTGGATTGTAGAGACTCCCGTTTACCCGTCAACGGTCCTCGACGCCCGATTCACCCCGTTCCCGACCTTTCCCCGCCCCGCGTGCCTACGCTGAAATCGACACCGCCGTCGGGCATATACCGCGGTGTCCCCATCCTCCGATGCCCGCCCCGGATCGCAGGGCGCACAGGAGGTTTCCAGTGGCTAAGGCGAAGTTCCAGCGCACCAAGCCGCATGTCAATGTCGGCACCATCGGCCACATCGACCACGGCAAAACCACGCTCACCGCGGCCATAACCAAAGTCCTGCACGAGAAGTATCCGGACCTGAATCCGTTCACGCCGTTCGACGCCATCGACAAGGCGCCGGAGGAGCGGCAGCGCGGCATCACCATCTCCATCGCGCATGTGGAGTACCAGACCGAGAACCGTCATTACGCGCACGTCGACTGCCCCGGGCACGCCGACTACATCAAGAACATGATCACCGGCGCGGCCCAGATGGACGGCGCGATCCTGGTGGTCGCCGCCACCGACGGCCCGATGCCGCAGACCAAGGAGCACGTCATCCTGGCGCGTCAGGTCGGCGTCCCGAAAATGGTGGTGGCGCTGAACAAGTGCGACATGGTCGACGACGAGGAGATTCTCGAGCTGGTCGAGATGGAGGTGGCGGACCTGCTCAACGAGTACGACTTCGACGGCGACAGCACCCCGGTGGTCCGCATCTCCGCGTACCAGGCGCTCGAAAACCCTTCCGGCGATTGGGGTTCCGGCATCGTCGAACTCCTGGACGCCGTGGACAACTGGATCGACACCCCCGCGCGCGAGGTCGAGAAGCCGTTCCTCATGCCCATCGAGGACGTCTTCACCATCACCGGCCGCGGCACCGTGGTCACCGGCCGCATCGAGCGCGGGATCCTGAAGGTGAACGCGGAGGTGGAGATCGTCGGCATCCGCCCGAAGACCACCAAGACCACTGTCACCGGCATCGAAATGTTCCGCAAGCTCCTCGACGAGGGCCAGGCGGGGGAGAACGTGGGCCTGCTGCTGCGCGGTATCCGGCGTGAGGACGTGGAGCGCGGGCAGTGCGTGATCAAGCCCGGTTCGGTCACGCCGCACACCGAGTTCGAGGGCCAGGCCTACATCCTGTCCAAGGAGGAAGGCGGCCGGCACACCCCGTTCTTCAACAACTACCGGCCGCAGTTCTACTTCCGCACCACCGATGTCACCGGCGTGGTCACGCTCCCGGAATCGGTGGAGATGGTGCTGCCCGGGGACAACGTGTCCATGAGCGTCAAGCTGATCCAGCCCATCGCCATGGAACTGGGTTTGAAGTTCGCCATCCGCGAGGGCGGCCGCACCGTGGGGGCGGGCCAGATCACCAAGATCGTGAAATAGCCCGCCCGCCGGCTCAACCCATCTCTTCGAGCGCCTTGCCCTTGGTCTCGGGCACGAACTTGAGCACGAACGGAATCGAGAGCAAGGCGAACGCCGTGTAGATGACGTAGGTCCCCGACAGGTTCCAATCCGACAGGCTGGGGAAGCTGGCCGTGATGACCCAGTTGGCGATCCACTGCGCCGACGCCGCCACGCCCAGCGCCGCCGCGCGGATCCGGTTCGGGAACATCTCGCCGAGCAGCACCCACACCACGACGCCCCAGGACAGGGCGAAGAACAGCACGAAGCAGTGCGCGGCGATCAGGGCGGTGAGGCCCTGGGCATTGGGCAGATGCACCGCGCCGTCGGCATCGATCGTCTTGGCCGAGAACGCCCAGGCTTCCGCCGCCAGCGAGATGGCCATACCGGTGGAACCGATGAGCGCCAACGGTTTCCGGCCGATCCGGTCCACCAGCGTCATGGCGATCACGGTGCCGAAGATATTG
The DNA here is from genome assembly GCF_021183565.1 of Nocardia yamanashiensis. Taxonomy (NCBI): domain Bacteria; kingdom Bacillati; phylum Actinomycetota; class Actinomycetes; order Mycobacteriales; family Nocardiaceae; genus Nocardia; species Nocardia yamanashiensis. Next base: position 3,605,126 of record NZ_CP089226.1, on the reverse strand, counting down.
ATGATCGAGGTGGTGAAGGAGTAGAAGAACGAACTGGTCGGATCGATGCCGACGGACTGCCACAGCGTGGACGAGTAATAGAAGACCACGTTGATGCCCACCAACTGCTGGAACACCGACAACCCGATGCCGATCCACACCACCGGCAGGAACCCGAACCGCCCGCCCAGCAGATCGCGGAAGGTGGACCGGTGCTCGCTCCTCATGGCCAGCTCGATCTCCCGGACCCGAGCGTCGAGGTCGACGTTCTCGCCTTCGACCTCCGCCAGCACCTTCTTCGCGCGGTCGATTTTCCCGACCGAGATCAGATAGCGCGGCGACTCCGGGATGGTGAACGAGAACAAGCCGTAGAGGATGGCCGGCACCACCATCACACCGAGCATCCACTGCCAGGCCTCCAGCCCGGCGATCTTCCCGCGCTGCTCGCCACCCGCGATCTGCAGAATCCCGTAGTTGATCAACTGCGAGACCGCGATGCCGGTGACGATCGCCGCCTGCTGGAAGGACGCCAGCCGCCCGCGATAGGCCGGCGGCGAAACCTCCGCGATATAGGCGGGCCCGATCACCGAGGCCATACCGATCGCGATGCCGCCCAGCACGCGCCACATGGCCAGATCCCACAGCGCGAACGGCAGCGCCGAGCCGAGCGCGCTGACCGTGAACAACCCCGCCGCGATCCGCATGACCAGGATCCGCCCGATCCGGTCCGCGATCCGCCCCGCGATGGCCGCGCCGATCGCACAACCGATCAAGGCGATCGCGACCACCTGGGCCAAGGCCGCCGACCCGATGTCGTACCGCTCCCGGATCGCCTCGACCGCCCCGTTGATGACCGAGCTGTCGTATCCGAACAGGAACCCGCCCATCGCGGCCGCGGCGGTAATGAAGATGACGTACCCGAGACTGTCACCCCCCGGATGCCGCTGACTCCCGGAACTCTGTGCACCAACCGTCGAATCCACGCAGACCCTCCATCCAAGCGAATGTTGCCGCCGCAGCACGGTCAGTGTCGGGCGCGACGGGTTCGATCTCGTCGAGGCGCGCGGAATCGCCGCGAAACACGCAGGTAGAGGCGCGATTTGACTTTGCTTCGTAGCAACACGTAACTTATTCCAGGTCAGAGCGACACGGACACCGACCCGGAGCCGAGAGGTACTGGGAAACGAGGTTGGACGGCGAGCGCCTGATGATCGAGGATAGTTCGAACGACCAGCGGATTTGGTTCTGCTGCGAGGGTTGAGCTAAGCTTCACCAGCAAGAAACAAGCAGCCTCACCGACTAGCCGGTTCAAGCCGGGGATGTTGGTGTGTGCGTGTGTTCTTTGAGAACTCAATAGTGTGTCGATGAATGTCAGTGCCAAATATTTAATTTGGTTCCGGCCTCACACCCCCCGTGTGATGGGGCTGGACATTTAGTCAGCAAATACTTTTTGTTGGCGTTTGATTTTGCCAAGGTTTTCGGACTCTGGTTAATTCTTCCGATTACATCCGCAAGGATGGATTCGAGAGTCTTCAACGGAGAGTTTGATCCTGGCTCAGGACGAACGCTAGCGGCGTGCTTAACACATGCAAGTCGAGCGGTAAGGCCCTTCGGGGTACACGAGCGGCGAACGGGTGAGTAACACGTGGGTGATCTGCCTCGCACTCTGGGATAAGCCTGGGAAACTGGGTCTAATACCGGATATGAGCAGCCTCTGCATGGGGGTTGTTGGAAAGGTTTACTGGTGCGAGATGGGCCCGCGGCCTATCAGCTTGTTGGTGAGGTAACGGCTCACCAAGGCGACGACGGGTAGCCGGCCTGAGAGGGCGACCGGCCACACTGGGACTGAGACACGGCCCAGACTCCTACGGGAGGCAGCAGTGGGGAATATTGCACAATGGGCGAAAGCCTGATGCAGCGACGCCGCGTGAGGGATGACGGCCTTCGGGTTGTAAACCTCTTTTGACAGGGACGAAGCGCAAGTGACGGTACCTGTAGAAGAAGCACCGGCCAACTACGTGCCAGCAGCCGCGGTAATACGTAGGGTGCGAGCGTTGTCCGGAATTACTGGGCGTAAAGAGCTTGTAGGCGGTTTGTCGCGTCGATTGTGAAAACTTGCAGCTCAACTGCAAGCTTGCAGTCGATACGGGCAGACTAGAGTACTGCAGGGGAGACTGGAATTCCTGGTGTAGCGGTGAAATGCGCAGATATCAGGAGGAACACCGGTGGCGAAGGCGGGTCTCTGGGCAGTAACTGACGCTGAGAAGCGAAAGCGTGGGTAGCGAACAGGATTAGATACCCTGGTAGTCCACGCCGTAAACGGTGGGCGCTAGGTGTGGGTTTCCTTCCACGGGATCCGTGCCGTAGCTAACGCATTAAGCGCCCCGCCTGGGGAGTACGGCCGCAAGGCTAAAACTCAAAGGAATTGACGGGGGCCCGCACAAGCGGCGGAGCATGTGGATTAATTCGATGCAACGCGAAGAACCTTACCTGGGTTTGACATACACCGGAAAGCCATAGAGATATGGCCCCCCTTGTGGTCGGTGTACAGGTGGTGCATGGCTGTCGTCAGCTCGTGTCGTGAGATGTTGGGTTAAGTCCCGCAACGAGCGCAACCCTTATCTTATGTTGCCAGCGCGTAATGGCGGGGACTCGTGAGAGACTGCCGGGGTCAACTCGGAGGAAGGTGGGGACGACGTCAAGTCATCATGCCCCTTATGTCCAGGGCTTCACACATGCTACAATGGCCGGTACAGAGGGCTGCGATACCGTGAGGTGGAGCGAATCCCTTAAAGCCGGTCTCAGTTCGGATCGGGGTCTGCAACTCGACCCCGTGAAGTTGGAGTCGCTAGTAATCGCAGATCAGCAACGCTGCGGTGAATACGTTCCCGGGCCTTGTACACACCGCCCGTCACGTCATGAAAGTCGGTAACACCCGAAGCCGGTGGCCTAACCCTTGTGGAGGGAGCCGTCGAAGGTGGGATTGGCGATTGGGACGAAGTCGTAACAAGGTAGCCGTACCGGAAGGTGCGGCTGGATCACCTCCTTTCTAAGGAGCACTTCTCCAGAAGCACTTCACACAGGTGAATGTCGCTCTGGCAGAGACCGTTTCGGAAACATACGTTTTCCGGCGGACGCTCATGGGTGGAACACTGACAAACTCATCGCATCAAGGCGCCGGCCATGTCCGGAGCCGCGATTGATATACCGACACACTATTGGGTCCTGAAAGAACACGCGGAAGCGATTTTTTCCAGGCAAAAAACGACGAGACTGGTTCTTCAGTCATACCGCCGAGCGTGCTCGGGCTGGTGCTGAGATACAGAATCAATCTTGTGTGTTGTTTGAGAACTGCACAGTGGACGCGAGCATCTTTGTTAGTAAGTGATAAAGAGCGTACGGTGGATGCCTTGGCACCAGGAGCCGATGAAGGACGTAGTAGGCTGCGATAAGCCTCGGGGAGCTGTCAAACGAGCTGAGATCCGAGGATTTCCGAATGGGGAAACCCGGCACGAGTGATGTCGTGTCACCCGCACCTGAATATATAGGGTGTGTGGAGGGAACGTGGGGAAGTGAAACATCTCAGTACCCACAGGAAGAGAAAACAACATGTGATTCCGTGAGTAGTGGCGAGCGAAAGCGGAAGAGGCTAAACCAGGAGCGTGTGATAGCCGGCAGGCGTTGCGTTTCTGGGGTTGTGGGACTCATTTTCTTCTCACTGCCGTGAGGAGCAAGAGTAAGAAACCCAGTTGTTAGCTGAAGTGGTCTGGGACGGCCTATCGTAGAGGGTGAGAATCCCGTAAGCGAAAACATCTTGGCTCTTGTAATGAGCACCCGAGTAGCAGCGGGCCCGTGAAATCTGCTGTGAATCTGTCGGGACCACCCGATAAGCCTGAATACTACCTGGTGACCGATAGCGGACTAGTACCGTGAGGGAAAGGTGAAAAGTACCCCGGGAGGGGAGTGAAATAGTACCTGAAACCGTGCGCTTACAAACCGTCAGAGCCCTCTTGTGGGGTGATGGCGTGCCTTTTGAAGAATGAGCCTGCGAGTCATCGGTGTGTGGCGAGGTTAACCCGTGTGGGGGAGCCGTAGCGAAAGCGAGTCCGAATAGGGCGAACGAGTCGCACACTATGGACCCGAAGCGGAGTGATCTACCCATGGCCAGGGTGAAGCGACGGTAAGACGTCGTGGAGGCCCGAACCCACTTAGGTTGAAAACTGAGGGGATGAGCTGTGGGTAGGGGTGAAAGGCCAATCAAACTCCGTGATAGCTGGTTCTCCCCGAAATGCATTTAGGTGCAGCGTCGCGTGTTTCTCACCGGAGGTAGAGCTACTGGATGGCCTAGGGGGCCCACAAGCTTACCGAAGTCAGCCAAACTCCGAATGCCGGTGAGTGAGAGCGCGGCAGTGAGACTGTGGGGGATAAGCTTCATAGTCGAGAGGGAAACAGCCCAGATCGCCGGCTAAGGCCCCTAAGCGTGTACTAAGTGGAAAAGGATGTGGGGTCGCGAAGACAACCAGGAGGTTGGCTTAGAAGCAGCCACCCTTGAAAGAGTGCGTAATAGCTCACTGGTCAAGTGATCCTGCGCCGACAATGTAGCGGGGCTCAAGTACACCGCCGAAGCCGCGGCATTCACGCATTATCCCGCCTTCGGGCCAGGAGCGTGGATGGGTAGGGGAGCGTCGTGTAGCCAGGGAAGCGGCGGAGTGATCCAGCCGTGGAGGCTGCGCGAGTGAGAATGCAGGCATGAGTAGCGAAAGACGAGTGAGAAACTCGTCCGCCGAATGACCAAGGGTTCCTGGGCCAGGTTAATCCGCCCAGGGTGAGTCGGGACCTAAGGCGAGGCCGACAGGCGTAGTCGATGGACAACGGGTTGATATTCCCGTACCCGTGTATCCGCGCCAAATATCGAATCATCTGTGCTAATCGTCCAAAAGCGGATGGACTCCCTTCGGGGAGCCGGAAGTGGCTGCACGAGACCCTGGGTGTAGTAGGTAAGCGATGGGGTGACGCAGGAAGGTAGCTGGGCCAGGTGATGGAATACCTGGTGTAAGCGTGTAGGGCGTGGTGTAGGCAAATCCGCACCGCATATAGCCTGAGACGTGATGCGTAGCCGATTGAGGCGAATTCAGTGATCCTATGCTGCCGAGAAAAGCCTCTAGTGAGTTGGTACACGGCCCGTACCCCAAACCGACACAGGTGGTCAGGTAGAGAATACTAAGGCGATCGAGATAACTGTGGTTAAGGAACTCGGCAAAATGCCCCCGTAACTTCGGGAGAAGGGGGACCCAGCCCGGTGAACACCTTTACGGTGGGAGCTAGGAGGGGTCGCAGAGACCAGTGAGAAGCGACTGTTTACTAAAAACACAGGTCCGTGCGAAGTCGTAAGACGATGTATACGGACTGACGCCTGCCCGGTGCCGGAAGGTTAAGAGGACCGGTTAGCACTTCGGTGCGAAGCTGAGAATTTAAGCCCCGGTAAACGGCGGTGGTAACTATAACCATCCTAAGGTAGCGAAATTCCTTGTCGGGTAAGTTCCGACCTGCACGAATGGCGTAACGACTTCTCAGCTGTCTCAACCACAGACTCGGCGAAATTGCAGTACGAGTAAAGATGCTCGTTACGCGCGGCAGGACGAAAAGACCCCGGGACCTTCACTATAGCTTGGTATTGGTGTTCGGTACGGTTTGTGTAGGATAGGTGGGAGACTGTGAAACATGCACGCCAGTGTGTGTGGAGTCGTCGTTGAAATACCACTCTGATCGTATTGGACCTCTAACCTCGGACCCTGATCGGGTTCAGGGACAGTGCCTGGTGGGTAGTTTAACTGGGGCGGTTGCCTCCCAAAATGTAACGGAGGCGCCCAAAGGTTCCCTCAGCCTGGTTGGCAATCAGGTGTCGAGTGCAAGTGCACAAGGGAGCTTGACTGTGAGACCGACAGGTCGAGCAGGGACGAAAGTCGGGACTAGTGATCCGGCACCGGCAAGTGGAAGCGGTGTCGCTCAACGGATAAAAGGTACCCCGGGGATAACAGGCTGATCTTCCCCAAGAGTCCATATCGACGGGATGGTTTGGCACCTCGATGTCGGCTCGTCGCATCCTGGGGCTGGAGTAGGTCCCAAGGGTTGGGCTGTTCGCCCATTAAAGCGGCACGCGAGCTGGGTTTAGAACGTCGTGAGACAGTTCGGTCTCTATCCGCCGCGCGCGTCAGAAACTTGAGGAAGGCTGTCCCTAGTACGAGAGGACCGGGACGGACGAACCTCTGGTGTGCCAGTTGTCCTGCCAAGGGCACGGCTGGTTTGCTACGTTCGGAAGGGATAACCGCTGAAAGCATCTAAGCGGGAAGCCTGTTCCAAGATGAGGTTTCTCACCCACTTGATGGGTTAAGGCCCCCAACAGACCATTGGGTTGATAGGCCGGAACTGGAAGCCCGGTAACGGGTGTAGGTGACCGGTACTAATAGGCCGAGGACTTACCAACAAAGCTGCTACGCGTCCACTGTGCGGTATCTGAAACAACACACAGATACCTGAGAAGACAAGCCCGGTAACGGGATTGGCTCTCTGTGTCTAGTTTCATAGAGTTACGGCGGCTATAGCGGTGGGGAAACGCCCGGTCCCATTCCGAACCCGGAAGCTAAGGCCACCTGCGCCGATGGTACTGCACTCGACAGGGTGTGGGAGAGTAGGACACCGCCGGAACATCCTTCGCGAAAGGGGACCCACTATTGGGTCCCCTTTCTGCGTTTCAACACCCGGTGCTGCGAAGACGCTCGAAGGCACGTGATTGAATTGAAGGTTGGCGGACCAGTCCGCCGGCCCTCCTCACGCGCCCCCCAGCGCCGCGGCCGGGTACCGCAGGCTACAAGACTAGAGAGGGATCACCGTGGCGGAGCAGAACGACGGCCGCAAACCCTTCCGCCGCAGTGGCGGATCCGGACAGGGCGGTTTCGGCAAGCCGCGCGACAATGCGGCGGACGATCGCCGGGAAGGCCGGACCGGCCGCGACGGTGGTTTCGATCGCGACCGCGGTGACCGTGGCGGCTACCGCGGCAACCGTGACGACTCCGGGCGCGGCGGTTTCAACCGTGAAGGCGGCAACCGCGAAGGCGGGCGCGGCTTCGGCGGCCGTGGCGGCGAGAACCGCGGCGGCGGCTTCAATCGCGAGGGCGGCGACCGGGGCGGCTTCCGTCGCGGCGGCGATGACCGCGGTGGCTACAACCGCGAGGGCCGCGAAGGCGGCTACAACCGCGAAGGCCGCGGCGGCGGCAATCGCGAAGGCGGCTTCAACCGTGAGAATCGCGGCGGCTTCAACCGCGGCGACAGCGACCGTGGCGGCTACCGCGGCAACCGTGACGACTCCGGGCGCGGCGGCTTCAACCGTGAAGGCGGCAACCGCGAGGGTGGTTACAACCGTGAGGGCCGTGGTGGCTTCAACCGGAGCGGTGAAGGCCGTGAAGGTGGCTTCAACCGTGGCGGCGGCTCGAACCGCGAAGGCGGTTACAACCGTGAAGGTCGCGGCGGGTTCAACCGCGGCGGCGAAGGCCGTGACGGCGGATTCAACCGCGGCGGCGCGAATCGTGAAGGCCGCGAGGGCGGTTACAACCGTGAGGGCCGTGGCGGCTTCAACCGCAGCGGTGAGGGCCGTGAGGGTGGCTTCAACCGCGGCGGCGGCTCGAACCGTGAGGGCCGCAGCGGTGGATTCAACCGCGAAGGCGGCAACCGCGAGGGCGGTTACAACCGCGAAGGCCGCGGCGGCTTCAACCGCGAGGGTCGCGAAGGCGGCTACAACCGCGAGGGCCGCGAGGGCGGGTTCAATCGCGAAGGCCGTGAAGGCGGCTACAACCGCGACCGCCGCGAAGGCGGATTCAATCGCGAGGGTCGCGAAGGCGGCTACAACCGTGAAGGTCGCGAGGGCGGCTTCAACCGTGAAGGTCGCGAGGGCGGCTACAAGCGTGAAGGCCGTGACGGCGGCTTCAACCGTGGCGGGCGTGACAGCGAAAACCGTGACGGCGGAAAGGGATTCGGCCGCGATCGCGGTGACCGTCCCGAGCGTTCGGATCGTGCCGAGCGCGGGGATCGCGAGGAGCGGAAGAGCTTCGGGCGCAATGGTTTCGGCGACGATCGCGCGAAGGACGGCGACGATCGCGCCGAGGGCAAGGACTTCGAGCGGTCGGAGCGTTCCGAGGAGCGTGGCGACCGGGATCGTTCGGAGCGGTCGTACGACGGCGGCAAGGATCGGCGGCGTGGCGGCGAAGGCGCCCGGGCCGGCGGTGGCCGTCCGGGTGAGCGGCGTTCGGGTCGTCCCGACGAGCCCACGCTGCCCGACGACGTGCAGGCCTCGGATCTGGAACCGGCCGTCCGCCGCGACCTGCTGAGCCTGGACAAGAGCAATGCCGAGTCGGTGGCCCGCCATCTGGTGATGGTCGCCCAGCTGCTGGACGAGGATCCGGAACTGGCGCTCGCACACGCCCGCGCGGCCCGCCAGCGCGCCGGCCGCATCGCCGTGGTGCGCGAGACCGCCGGTGTCGCGGCCTACCACGCGGGTGAATGGGCGGAGGCGCTCTCGGAACTGCGCACCGCCCGCCGTATGTCCGGCGGTTCCGGCCTGCTGGCCGTCATGGCCGACTGCGAACGCGGCCTGGGCCGTCCGGAGCGTGCCATCGAACTCGGCCGCAGCGACGAAGCCCGTGCCCTGCAGGGTGACGAAGCGACCGAACTGCGCATCGTCGTCGCCGGCGCCCGAATGGACCTCGGCCAGTACGACCAGGCCGTGGTGACCCTGCAGACCGCCGAGCTGGATCCGGCCCGCACCGGTTCCGCTGCGGCCCGCCTCTTCTACGCCTACGCCGAGGCCCTCCTCGCCGCCGGCCGCGCCGAGGAAGCGCTCACCTGGTTCATGAACGCCGCCTCCGCCGACCTCGACGGCGAGACCGACGCCGAGGACCGCGCCGCCGACCTGGCCGAGGGCAACACGGGCGACCGCGCTGCCTGGGACATCGACGACTCCGACGAAGACGATGACTCGGACGAAGACGGCTCGGATGACGAGGACGACGACTACGACGGCGACCTGGCCGACGAAGACGCCGCCCCCGCCCTCGACGAGGACGCGGCCGCCGCCGACTCCCGCCGCAGCACCGTGGCCGAGGACGCGAAGACCGCGGCCGACGCCGAAGACATCGACGACGCCGCCGACGTGATCGACGACGATGACGACGACGCGGACGCGCCTGCGACCCAACCTGCCTCGGCCACCGACGACCCGGAGACCGACGCGCGTTCCGAGAAGTCCTCGGAGAACTGAACGACGTAAAACGCTGGTGAAAACGACCGCGTGGCAACCCGACCGGGCCGCCACGCGGTCGTTTTGTATTCGCTGAGCAGGCGCACGTCCGGCGTGCTCCGGTTCCAGCGCACATGGACGTCCGCCGGTGCGCCCTTTGCGGGGACCGGCTCGAGTGGGATGCCACCGTCGCACTGTTCGCGCCGCTGGCGGCATCGGCCCGGCCCGGTTCCGCGTGATCCGCTGATCCGGTTGGGCGGGTGGTGTAGGTCGGGTCTACGGGCGGCAGGATGCGGCCGGTACGGCAGGCCGGGGGACTGCCGTAGTGAAGCCCAGCCTGTCCAGCGGTGCCCTCAGCCGGACCGGCTCGAGTGGGATGCCACCGTCGCGCCGTGCGCGCAGCCGACGGCATCGGCCGGGTACGGATCCGCGTGACCCGCTGTTCCGGTGGGGTGGTGCGGTAGGTCAGGATTACAGGCGGCGGCAGGATGCGGCCGGTGCGGGCACGCCGGGGTGGACGGCGGGCTCGTGGATCTGTTCGGTGAGAGCGAGAGGGCGGCATATGCGGCTACGGGATCGATTCGGGGCACTGCTGCTGGATCTGGACGGCACGCTGTTCCGTGGGCATGATCCGATTCCCGGTGCGCCCGAGGCGCTTTCGGGGGACGGTGCGGATCAGCGGCTGGTGTATGTGACCAATAACGCGAGTCGGTCGGCCGCGGGGGTGGCGCACCATCTGCGCGAAATGGGTTATCCCGCAACCGAGGACGAGGTGGCGACGAGCGCTCAGGCCGCCGCGCATCTGCTGGCGAAGCGATTGGGGCCGGGATCCACGGTGCTCGTGGTGGGTACCGATGATCTCGTGGCGGAAGTGGAGAACGTAGGGCTGCAGGCGATCCGGCGTTTCGACGGCGTGGTGCCGGACGCGGTGGTGCAGGGGCATTCGCCGCTCACCGCGTGGGCCGATCTCGCCGAGGCCGCCTACGCTTTGCGTGGCGGAGCGCTGTGGGTGGCCGCGAACACCGATGCCACGCTGCCCAACGAACGCGGCCTGGCACCGGGCAACGGTTCCATGGTGGCGGCGCTGCGGACCGCGTCCGGCCGCGAGCCGATCGTGGCGGGCAAGCCGTTCGCGCCGCTGCTGGAGGAGGCCATCACCCAGGGCGGGACACGCGATGCCCTGGTGGTCGGCGACCGCCTGGACACCGATATCGATGGCGCGCACACGGTCGGCCTGCCGTCGCTGATGGTCCTCACCGGCGTCAGCACGCTCGCGGATCTGCGCAACCAGCCGCGCAACCAGCTGCCCACCTATGTCGGGGAATCCCTCGACGCCCTCAATCATCCTGTCGCGGCGGCGCTGCCGGACCTGACGAACGGCGCGGATATCGCCGACGGGCTGGCGGAGCTGCTGCGCGCCAACCCGGGCCGGGCCATCGCCGTGGCTGCTCCGCCCGCCGCGCAGGGCTGATCCGGTACGCCTACAACGGCTTCCGCGCCTCGACCAATGTGCGAGCGGAGTACGCGACGAAGGGTCCTTCGGCGCTGATCCGCTCGTGCAGCATGCGCAGCCGGTACAGGTACTCCTCCACGGTGAATCCGGGCACCATCCAGATCACCTTGCGCAGGAAATAGATCACCGCGCCGATATCGTGAAACTCCATCCGCAGCCGCTCGGTGCGCAATTGCACGATGTCGAGCCCGGCGGCCCGGGCATCGGCGGCCTCTCGCTCGGGATCGCGCTGCAATCGCGCTTCCGGCTGCGGCCCGAGGAAGTATTCGACGAGCTCGAAAACACTGGCCGGTCCGACATGCTGGGCGAAATACGCGCCACCGGGTTCCAGTACCCGCACGATCTCCGCCCACCAGATGGTGGCCGGATGCCGGCTGGTGACCAGATCGAAGGCATTGGCGGCGAACGGCAGTGGCGGTTCGTCCGGATCGGCCACCACCACCGCGCCGCGCGGATGCAGCAGCCGCGTCGCCTTCTCCAGATTGGGCGGCCAGGATTCGGTGGCGACCATGGTGGGCGGCAGCAGTGGCGCTTCCGCCAGCACCTCGCCGCCGCCGGTCTGGATATCGAGGGCGGCGCGGGCGACGGCCAGTCGCGACGCCTGCTGCCGCTGATATCCCCAGGACGGCCGCGCCTCGGTCGCACGCCCGGCGAGCCAGGAGAAGTCCCACCCGTCCACCGATACCGCGGCGGCTTCGGTCACCAGATCATCGAAGTTGCGGTCCATTTGCTCCATGCTGGCACAGCCGCGCAACAGACTTTTCCGGCGCGCGGTGAGAATGCCGGCGCGGGCGGGTCGGCGGCGGGATCGGATGCGGCACGGGTACGTGTGTTCGAATGGGAGTTCGGGTAGCGTTGTCGCCACGATGAACATGCCCACGCCCCGCCCGCCGATGCCCGCGCCGGGACCCCGCCCCGGGGTGCCGCTGCCCGGGCAGCACCTTCCGGGCGCGAATCAGGAATTCGCCGACCCGCAGCGAGTGCAGGCGGAGGTGGACGCGCTGCTGGCCGAATTGGCGGCGGGCGCACGGGATTCGGCCGATGCGGGCACGGACCTGGTGCGGCGCGCCAAGATTCTGGAGCAGGCGCACGACGTGCTGGTGCAGGCCCTGGCCACGGTGGACAAGATCTGAGGTGGCCAGGCGCGCGCGAGTGGACGCGGAACTGGTTCGTCGCGGATTGGCGCGGTCGCGGGAACACGCGGTCGAACTGATCACGGCGGGTCGCGTCCTGATCAATGGAACGGTCGCCACCAAGGCGGCGACGGGCGTCGAGACGGGGACGCCGCTGCTGGTCCGGGAGGAACCGGACGAAGTGCAGTGGGCTTCGCGCGGCGCGCACAAACTCCTCGGCGCCCTGGCGGCGTTCGAACCGCTCGGCGTCTCGGTCGACGGTAAACGCTGCCTCGATGCCGGCGCCTCGACCGGCGGCTTCACCGATGTGCTGCTGTCCAAGGGCGCGAAGGAAGTGGTGGCCGCCGATGTCGGCTACGGCCAGCTGATCTGGCGCCTGCAGAACGATGATCGCGTCCGGGTGCACGACCGCACCAATGTGCGTTCCCTCACCCCCGAACTCATCGGCGGCACAGTCGATCTCGTCGTCACCGACCTCTCCTTTATCTCCCTCGCCCTGGTGCTGCCCGCCCTGGCCGCCTGCGCCGCCCCGGGTGCCGACCTGCTCCCGATGGTCAAGCCGCAGTTCGAGGTCGGCAAGGACCGCGTGGGTTCCGGTGGCGTGGTGCGGGATCCGGCCCTGCGCGCCGAAACCGTGCGCGAAGTCGCCGCCGCCGCAGCGAAACTCGGCCTGCGCACCATGGGCGCCACTGCCAGCCCGCTGCCCGGTCCCTCCGGCAATGTCGAGTACTTCCTCTGGCTGCGCAAAGCGGGCGGCCCGGCGGATTCCGATGAGGCGGCCGGCGTGGCCGGGAACGACGCCGAGGCCGCCGGTGACCGCCGTGACGGCGCGTCCGTCGGCTCCTACACATACGATTCTGACGAGGCGGCGCGGGTTGCGGCGCTGATCGATCGGGCGGTGCAGGAGGGTCCACAGTGAACGCGGCGAGCACGACCAGGGAGATTCTGCTGGTCGCGCATCCGGGACGGCCCGAACTCATCGAGACCGCGCATCGCGTCGCGAAGATATTCGACGCCGCGGGCATCGGGTTGCGGGTGCTCGAGGACGAGGCCTACAGCACGCGTTTCGATCTGAACGATCGGGGCGAAGCGGACGGCTACCCGTTCCGGGTGATGGAGCACGGACCGGACGCGGCCGTCGGCTGCGAGATGGTGCTGGCGCTCGGCGGGGACGGCACGTTCCTGCGCGCGGCCGAATTGGCGCGCAGCGCGTCGGTGCCGGTGCTGGGCATCAATCTGGGCCGGATCGGGTTCCTGACCGAGGCCGAGGCCGAACATCTGGACGAGGCGCTCGCGCAGGTCGTGCATCGCGATTACACCGTCGAACAGCGCATGACCATCGATGTCAGTGTGCGCGTGGATGATCAGGTGGTGGAACGCGGCTGGGCGCTGAACGAGGCGAGCATCGAGAACGCCGCCCGCATGGGCGTGCTCGAGGTGGTGCTCGAGGTCGACGCGCGCCCGGTGTCCGCTTTCGGCTGCGACGGCGTGCTGATCGCCACGCCGACCGGTTCCACCGCTTACGCTTTCAGCGCCGGCGGCCCCATCGTGTGGCCGGAACTCGAAGCGCTGCTGGTCATCCCGAGCAATGCCCACGCCCTGTTCGCGCGGCCCCTGGTCACCAGCCCGGAGTCGCTGATCGCGGTGGAAACCGTTGCCACGGGCCACGATGCGATAGTTTTCCTCGACGGCCGACGCACCCTCGCATTGCCGCGGGGCGGCCGGGTCGAGGCGGTCCGCGGGACCGAGCCGGTGCGCTGGGTGCGTTTGGATTCCGCGCCCTTCGCCGACCGGATGGTGCGCAAGTTCCAGTTGCCCGTGACAGGCTGGCGGGGCCGCCCGTCTGCACGAACGGAGAGCACGAGTGCTGACAGAGATCAGGATTGACGGACTCGGCGTAATTTCCACCGCCACCGCGCAATTCCATGAAGGTTTGACCGTTCTGACCGGTGAGACCGGTGCGGGCAAGACCATGGTGGTCACCAGCCTGCACCTGCTCAGCGGGGCGCGCGCCGATGCGGGCCGGGTCCGGCTGGGAGCCTCGCGGGCGGTGGTCGAGGGCCGCTTCACCGTCGAGGAGGTGCACGACAGCGCCCGCGCCGAGGTCGAGGAGGTCCTCGAAGCCTCCGCCGCCGAGAAGGACGACGACGGCAGCATCATCGCGGTGCGCACCGTCGGCAGCGACGGGCGCTCGCGGGCGCACCTGGGCGGGCGCAGTATTCCGGCTTCCGTGCTCTCGGATTTCACCACGCCGCTGCTCACCGTGCACGGCCAGAACGATCAGCTGCGCCTGCAGCGCCCGGACCAGCAGCTGCACGCGCTGGACCAGTTCGCCGCCGATGCCGTGGCCCCGCTGCTGTCGAAGTACCAGAAGGCGCGGCGCAAATGGCTCGACGCCCGCAACGAACTGCTGGAACGCACCGCGCGCAGCCGCGAACTGGCCCTGGAAGCCGATCGGCTGACCCAGTCGCTGGCTGAAATCGACGCCATCGCACCGCAACCCGGCGAGGATGTGCACCTGGTCGACGAAGTGCGGCGTTTGTCGGATCTGGATTCGCTGCGCGAGGCCGCCGCCACCGCTCACGACGCCCTGGCCGGACCCGCCGACGCGCCCGGCGAGAGTTCCGGCGCGCTGGATCTGCTCGGCACCGCCCGCGCCCGCATCGAAGCAGCCGAGGATCCCGCCCTGGCGGTGCTGGGTCCCCGTCTCGGCGAGGCGATTTCGGTGGTGGTGGATCTGGCCACCGAACTCAGCTCCTATCTGTCGGATCTGCCGTCCGATCCGGGCGCGCTGGACACCATGCTGGTGCGGCAGGCCGAACTCAAGACGCTGACCAGGAAATACGCCCCGGATATCGACGGCGTCATCAAATGGGCCGATGAGGCGCGGACCCGCCTGGAATCCCTGGACGTGTCCGAGGAAGCCTTGTCCGCCATGGCGAAAGACGTCGAAGCCGCGGCCGAGAAGGTCCGCGAGACCGCCAAGAAGCTGACCGCCGCGCGCACGAAGGCCGCGGGCAAGCTCGCGTCCGCCGTGAGCACCGAATTGGGCGGTCTGGCCATGGGCCGGGCCCGTCTGGAGGTGCTGGTGCAGCCGATGCCCGCGGGCCCCCAGGATTCCGCGCCGCTGACCATCGACGGCCAGGAACTGCACGCCGGGTCAACCGGGGTGGACGAGGCCGAATTCCGGCTCGCCGCGCACTCCGGCGCGCAGCCGCTGCCCTTGAGCCGCAGCGCCTCCGGCGGTGAACTCTCGCGCATCATGCTCGCCCTGGAAGTGGTGCTGGCCAGTTCCGAACACGGCACCACCATGGTCTTCGACGAGGTCGACGCCGGCGTCGGTGGCCGCGCGGCGGTCGAAATCGGCCGTCGCCTGGCCCGTTTGGCGCGTACCCACCAGGTCATCGTGGTCACCCACCTGCCGCAGGTGGCGGCCTTCGCCGACACCCACCTGGTGGTGGACAAGGTCGACGACGGCAAGGGTGTCAAGTCCGGTGTCCGCGCGCTCACCCAGGACGAGCGGGTCGTCGAATTGGCGCGCATGCTGGCCGGTTTGGGCGATACCGAGACCGGACGCGCGCACGCCTGGGAACTTCTCACCACCGCCCATGCCGAAAAGGTCGCGGCGGCAGGGTAGCTTCTTCGGCGATGACCGAAAAAGCCTGGAACTTCGCCGATCCGCCGACCGTCGCCGTCTTCGTCGACCAGCGCATTCTGCGCGACGGTGACTGGATCGCCTATGTGACGCACGACGACAGCGACGCCGCCTGGCAGTTCCACACCGCCGGACCGGATCTGGCGCATGCCCTGCTGGTGGAATTGTCGGAAGTGGTGGAACGCGATCCGACCGTCGCGGAACTGGCGAACCTGCCCTACGGCTGGATCGCGCGCCGCTCGGAGGCGGGCGCGCCGTGGGAATGGGCGCCCAGCACTCCGGAAGCGGGCGTGTCCTGCGTCAATCGGCCGGTGGCGCTGCGGCTTCGGCGAGCGCGGCGCGGACGATGGCGCGGGAAGACCAGGCCATGAGCTCGGCCGCGGCCTCCTGATCGAGACCGCAGGTATCGCGCGTGCTCACCACCGCCTCGACCCCGAACACCAGCGCCAGCGCCTGCGCGAGGCGTTCCAGTTGCTCGGGTGAGAGCCGGTCCGCCGCCGGTCGTACTGCGGCGCGGGCCATTTCGAGCCGGGTGGTGCCGCGGATCGGCACCCGTTCCGATTCCGGCAATTCGTACTGATCGAACCAGCGGTCCAGGGTGGCGCGCAGCACGGTCCGCCACAGCACCTCGTCGGCCAGCTGCATGTGCGCGGTCTTGCGCACCAGCGCCACGACCCGTTCCTCGACGTCTCCCTCCAGCTCGTCGAGCACCTTGAAGAACTCGTTCCGCAGCGTCAGCTCGCGGGTGGCCAGGTCGGCCCACAGCGATTGCGGATTCGGGAAGTACCGGTAGGCGGTGGCCGGGGAGACCCGCGCGGCGGCCGCGACCTCGGTGATGGTGGGGGAGCGGCCCTCCTTGGCGAGGGTGACGGCGGCGTCGAGCAATGCCTCCCGGGTGCGCATCTTCTGATTTTGTCTGCCACTCGTGAGAAATTTCTCTTGACGTGAGAAACTCATCTCACGAAGATAGCAGAGTCTCACAAACACGGGAGGATGCGTGATGACGACCAAGGATGAAATGGATCGAATCTTCGCCCGGCACTGCGCGGCGGAGGCGGACAAGGACATCGGCGCGATTCTGGACACGCTGACCGACGACGTCGAACACGACGCGGTGGGCGATCCGCGAGGGGTATTGCGCGACAAGACCGCGATCGCCGAACGCTATCGCGATATCTTCGACGCCCTCGACGAGGACAAGATGGAGACCGTGCACCGGTACTACGGCGCGGACTTCTTCGTCGACGAATCGCACTGGTACGGCCGGGTCGTCGGCGATTTCATGGGGGTTCCGGGCGGCGGGCGGCCGGTGGACTTCCGGATCCTGCATGTCTGCGAGATTCGCGATGGGCGGATGAGCCGCGAGAACGTCTGGCTCGATGTCGCCGCCATCATGCAGCAACTGGCGCCGGCCCAGTAGGCTGCTTCGCGGTGCGGCTCGACGGAGGATCGGGCGCACCGCAACGGCCGTCCGGATCACGGCGGCCGGAACCGCATTTCACCTTTTACGGGGAGGATTTCCATGTCCAGCAATCGAATCCGCCGTCTGGCTGCCGTCGCACTCGTGGGCGCGGCGCTCACCGCCGGGGCGGGGGCCGCGACCGCCGGCCCCATCGCCGGGACCGGCAGTGCGCAGACCGCCCAGCAGCCCGGCGACAAGGGGCCGTTCACGCAGGAGAGCGAATGCCTGTCCCGCGGTAACCGCGGTATCGAGAACGGCGAGTGGAACGATTACGAATGCGTCGGCGGCTACGGCAACTGGACCGTGGTGCCGAAGTAGAGAATTACTTGATGGCCTTGCGGACGCCGCCGATCAGGGCGTTCGTGAGGCCCTTCAGGCCGACCTCGAGGACCTTGCCCGGCACGGGCAGGCTGGGCTCGGACTCCATGGTGTAGACGATCTTGGTGCCGCCGGGGGCGTCGGCGAAGGTGATGGTGCCGACGTGGCGCTTCACCGGCGCGCCGGCGATGACCCGGTAGACCATCTTCTCGCCGGGGACGAGTTCGGTGGTCTCCTCGGTGACGCCGACACCGGCCAGGCCCAGGTGGTACTGCGCGCCGACGCCGGAGGGCACGCCCGCGCCGGGCTTCTTCAGCGAGATCTGGATGGGCAGATACGGGGTGAGGCTGTCGCGCTCGCTGAACAGCTTGAAGACGACGTCGCGGGGGGCCGAGAGGACGGTCTCGACAGTGGTGCTGGTCATGGTCGGCAGCATATCCTTACTCGCCGGTAAGGCGACAGGGCGCAGTCGGACAATCCGGCGCAACAGGGACATTCGGGCGCGGACGCCCGGCATCACTGTGACGAATGGCGGGACGCGCGCGGCGCGCCTCCACCAAAGGTTGAGACTTTCGAGCAATCATCGAGCGTTATGAAGATGCTGGCCTTGCTGTCGCGCAATACCGAAACGCTGCCTGGTCTGACCGGGATGGCCCGGGTAGACCGCAATACCAGGCGTTTGCTGCAGCGTGTCGGACCCGGCGACGTGGTCGTCCTCGACGAGATGGACCTGGACCGGCTCACCGCCGACCGGCTCGTCGAAGCCGGGGTGGCGGTGGTGGTGAACGCCTCGCCGTCGATCTCCGGGCGCTATCCCAATCTGGGCCCGGAAGTACTGGTGGCCAATGGGATCGTGCTGCTCGACGCGGTCAGCTCCGACGTCTTCACCAAGATCAAGGACGGCGCCAAGGTCCGCGTCGCCGACGGCGTGGTGTACGCGGACAAGGTCTCCAAGAAGGAACCCGAGGCGCTCGTCGAGGGCATCGAGCTCACCGAGGCCGGGATCGCGGAACGCATGATCGAGGCGCGCAACGGCCTCGCCGATCATCTGGAAGCGTTCGCGGGCAACACCATCGAGTTCATCCGCACCGAAAGTTCCTTGCTGATCGATGGAATCGGGGTGCCGGAGGTCGTACTCGACATGAAGAAGCGGCATGTCGTGATCGTCGCCGACGCGCCCGACCATGCCGAGGACCTGAAACGGATCAAGCCGTTCATCAAGGAGTACGCGCCCATCCTGATCGGCGTGGGCCGCGGCGCGGATACCTTGACGCGCAACGGATATCGGCCCGACCTGATCGTCGGCGACCCGGAGGAGATCACCGCCACCACGCTCAAATGCGGCGCGGAAGTCATCCTGCCGGCCGATACCGACGGGCACGCAAAGGGTTTGGAGCGCATCCAGGATCTGGGCATCGGCGCCACCACCTTCCCGTCCTCGGGCGCGCCCGCCGATCTGGCGCTGCTGCTGGCCGGGCATCACGGGGCTTCGCTCATCGTGACCGTCGGCGCGGCGGCGTCCCTGGACGACTTCTTCGATCGTGGCCGGCGCGACTCGAATCCGGCGACCTTCCTGACCCGCCTCAAACTGGGCACGCGGCTGATGGATGCGAAAGCCGTTGCGGCGCTGTACCGTCACCGGGGTTCCGGGTGGGCCGTCGCACTGGTGGTGCTGGCCGCGCTGGTCGCCATCGTGGTCGCTTTGCTGGCCACCCACATGGGCGGTGAGCTGACCACCTCGGTCGCGCACAGCTGGGATCGTTTCTCGCTCTGGGTTCAGGGACTTCTCGACAAGCCGAGGTAGGGGCCGCATGATCTCGTTTCGCCATCACGCCGTATCGCTCGCCGCGGTCTTCCTGGCGCTGGCGCTCGGCGTGGTACTCGGCACCCGCACCCACGGGGACGGGTTGTTCCCGGGCACGGGGGACCGGCAGAAGCTGGACGCCCTGACCGCCGAGAACGCCCGGCTCGCCGAACAGGTGAAGGCGTCCGACGCGTTCCTGGCGGGGGCGGCGGGCAAACTGCTGGCGGGCAGCCTCGCCAATCGCAGCGTGCTGGTGTTCACCGCGCCCGACGCCGAGAACGCCGACGCCGACGCGGTGACGGCCGCGCTGACCAATGCCGGGGCCACCGTCACCGGACGGGTCGGGCTCACCGGCGCTTTCGCCGATTCCGCCGAGGGCGATCGGCTGCGGACCGCCCTGGTGAACGTGGTGCCCGCGGGCGCCCAGCTGAAGATCGACGCGGCGGATCAGGGCAGCCTGGCGGGCGACCTGCTCGGCCAGACCCTGCTGACCGATCCGGCCGGACAGCCGCGCGGCACCGCGCAGGAACGCGGGCTGGCCCTCGAGACGCTGCGCGGCGGCGGGTTCCTGAACTTCACCGAACTGCAGCCCGCGCAGCTGGCGGTGCTGGTGGTCGGCGACGGGGCCAAATCCGAGGAGAACAATCGCGGCACCATCCTGGCCCGATTCGCCGGCGGATTGCGCTCGCACAGCGCCGGCGTGGTGCTGGCGGGTCGCTACGGGGCCGCCGACGGTCCGGGGCCGATCGCGGTGGCGCGTTCGGAGGCCGGGCTGTCCGCGGTGACCACCGTCGACAATCTCGACCACGAGATCGGGCGCATCACCACCGTGCTCGGGCTCACCGAGCAGTTGAGCGGCGGCACCGGCCGATACGGCACCGGGGCGAAGGCGACCTCGCTCACAGTCGCGGCCATGCCGCGCTGAGCGAATCCGCACGCCGCGCCGCCGGATCCACCCTCAGCGGCCGGAAATGTAGCCGGGCGGGGCGGGAATCGAGCCAATCGTGAGCAACCGGTGTGCGTGGCATTCGATCGGCATCCCGAATCCGTGTTACCGTGAAGTCCCGTGGGTCAATCACGGATTCCGGCGCGCGCGGCCACGAAACACATCTTCGTCTCCGGCGGTGTCGCCTCTTCACTCGGTAAGGGACTGACCGCCTCCAGCCTCGGTCAGCTGCTCACGTCACGCGGTCTTCGCGTCACCATGCAGAAGTTGGATCCGTACCTGAACGTCGATCCCGGCACCATGAACCCCTTCCAGCACGGTGAGGTGTTCGTGACCGAGGACGGCGCGGAAACGGATCTCGATGTCGGACACTACGAACGCTTCCTCGATCGAGATCTATCGGGTGACGCCAATGTCACTACCGGTCAGGTCTATTCGAAGGTGATCGCCAAGGAGCGCCGGGGCGAATACCTCGGCGACACCGTGCAGGTGATCCCGCACATCACCGACGAGATCAAGAGCCGCATCCTCGCCATGTCGGGGCCGGACCTGCACGGTCAGGTGCCGGATGTGGTGATCACCGAGATCGGTGGCACCGTCGGCGATATCGAGTCGCAGCCGTTCCTCGAGGCGGCGCGGCAGATCCGCCACGAGGTGGGCCGGGACAATTGCTTCTTCCTGCACGTCACGCTGGTGCCCTACCTGGGTCCCTCGGGCGAGCTGAAGACCAAGCCGACCCAGCATTCGGTGGCGGCGCTGCGCAATATCGGCATCCAGCCCGACGCGCTCATCCTGCGCTGCGACCGCGAGGTGCCGCAGGGGCTCAAGAACAAGATCGCGCTGATGTGCGACGTCGATGTCGACGCCTGCATCTCGACGCCCGACGCGCCGTCGATCTACGACATTCCGAAGGTGCTGCACCGCGAGGGCCTGGACGCCTACGTGGTGCGCCGTCTCGGCCTGCCCTTCCGCGATGTGGACTGGACCGTGTGGGGCGACCTGCTGGACCGGGTGCACAACCCGCGCGAACAGGTCACCGTCGCGCTGGTCGGCAAGTACGTCGATCTGCCCGACGCCTACCTCTCGGTCACCGAGGCGCTGCGGGCCGGTGGTTTCGCCGCCCAGGCCAAGGTGAACATCCGCTGGGTGCAGTCCGACGAATGCGAGACCGAAGCCGGTGCGCGTCAGCATCTTTCCGATGTGGATGGCGTGCTGATCCCGGGCGGGTTCGGCATTCGCGGCATCGAGGGCAAGGTCGGGGCGATCAAGTACGCCCGCGAGCGCGGCATTCCGCTGCTGGGCCTGTGCCTGGGCCTGCAGTGCGTGGTCATCGAGGCGGCGCGTTCGGTCGGCATGACCGATGCCAACTCGACCGAGTTCGAACCGGACGTCAAGTACCCGGTCATCTCGACCATGGCCGACCAGGAGCAGATCGTGGCCGGCGAGGCCGATCTGGGCGGCACCATGCGGCTCGGCGCGTATCCGGCTGTGCTGGAGAAGGGTTCGGTGGTCGCGGCGGCCTACGGCGAGACCGAGGTGTCCGAGCGGCACCGGCATCGCTTCGAGGTCAACAACAAGTTCCGCGACAAGATCGCTAAGAGCGGTCTGAAGTTCTCCGGCACCTCGCCCGACGGCCACCTGGTCGAGTTCGTCGAGCTGCCGCAGGACAAGCACCCGTTCTTCGTCGCCACCCAGGCGCATCCGGAACTCAAGTCGCGTCCGACCCGCCCGCACCCCCTCTTCGCCGCGCTGATCCAGGCCGCCCTGAAATATCAGGCCGCCCTGCAGCTTCCGGTGGAGATCCCCGCTTCGGTTCCGGCCGATGAGGGTGAGAAAGTGTCTAAATGACATCCTCGCAAGGCGATAAGGGCGCGGAATCGGTTGATTCCGCGCCCGGTTCGCACGAGTTCGACACCGTCGCCAGCCGCACCGTCTACTCGGGCGCCATCCTGGCCCTGCGCCTGGACCAGGTCGTCATGCCCGGCGGCAAGGTCGCCGAACGCGAAGTGATCGAACACCACGGCGCGGTTGCCGTTGCCGCCGTAGACGACAACGGCAACCTGGTCCTCATCAACCAATACCGCCACCCGATCAAACGCCGCCTCCTCGAACTCCCCGCCGGCCTCCTCGACAAACAAGGCGAGGACCCCCTCGAAGCCGCGAAGCGCGAATTGGCCGAGGAAACCGGGCTGGCAGCCCGCGAGTGGGCGGTCCTGGTGGATGTCGCACTCTCGCCCGGGTTCACCGACGAGGCTCTGCGCGTCTACTACGCCACCGACCTCTACGAAACCCACCAGCCCGCCCCCGAAGGCGAAGAAGCCGACCTCCAGGTCCTCCGCGTCCCCCTGGAAGAAGCCGTCCGCCGAGCCCTCGCCGGCGAAATCACCAACGCCACCGCCGTCGCCGGCGTCCTGGCCCTCACCACCGCCCGCGCCACCGGCGCCGAACTCCGCCCCGCCGACGCCCCGTGGCCGGGCATGCCCACGGCCTTCCTAGAACGCAAAGCCGCACAGGCGTAATCCGCACTGCCGCGCGTACGCGTCGCGCTGTCCGAACACACCGCGTGGATCGCGATCGGCTCGGCTGTCGGTGGGGACTGCCATGATGGGCGGCATGCCCGGATGCTCGCCGTGCTGACACGGCAGATCGATGCTTATCTCGACCATTTGGCGGTCGAGCGGGGTGCTGCGCGCAATACGCTGGCGGCTTATCGGCGGGATCTGGAGCGGTACAGAGCTTTTCTGACGGGGCGGGGGGTCGAGACGCTGGCCCGGGTGTCGGAGACCGATATCGGGGAATTCGTGGTGGCGTTGCGGGCGGGGGACGGCGAGCATCCGGCGTTGGCGGCGAGTTCGGCAGCGCGGGCGTTGGTGGCGGTGCGGGGGTTGCATCGGTTCGCGGCGGCGGAGGGGATTACCGAGGGGGATGTGGCGCATCCGGTGAAGCCGCCTGCGCCGGCGCGGCGGTTGCCCAAAGCGCTGCCTTATGAGCAGGTTTCGCGGTTGCTGGAGGCGGCCGGGGGAGAGTTGTCGGAGGGGCCGCGGGGGTTGCGGGATCGGGCGTTGCTGGAGTTGCTGTATTCGACGGGGGCGCGGATTTCCGAGATCACCGGGCTGGATGTGGATGACATCGATGCCGATGAGCGAGCAGTGGTGTTGCGGGGCAAGGGCGGTAAGCAGCGGATGGTGCCGATCGGGCGGCCCGCGCTGGCTGCCGTCGACGCGTATCTGGTGCGGGGGCGGCCTGCGCTCGCGTTGCGCGGGCGGGGGATTCCGGCGCTGTTCCTGAACCATCGCGGGGGGCGACTATCGCGCCAAACCGCTTGGCAGATACTGCAATCCGCGGCCGAGCGGGCGGGGATCGCGGCGCAGGTTTCGCCGCACACACTGCGGCACTCGTTCGCCACGCATCTGCTGGACGGGGGAGCGGACGTGCGGGTGGTGCAGGAGTTGCTCGGTCATGCCTCGGTGACGACGACGCAGATCTACACGCTCGTCACGGTCGGTACGCTGCACGAGGTCTGGGCGACCGCGCACCCGCGGGCGCGATAGGCGATGATCAGCGCCAGCCTTCGGCGGCACGGCGTTTGATCGTCTCGATGGCCGCCTCGGCCTCGGCCTGCGACACCTCGATGTAGTCGCTGTCGTTGTGGCCGAGCCAGTACCGGTAGAAGAATTCGGTCGGAGCCCACCCGCCCATTTTGAACCGATAGGACTCCGAACGAGTGATCCCGTCCACCTCGTACCGGCGCATGACCGCGGCCGGTTCGGGGCGAACATCGCTGAGCTTGAAATAGAATCGCAAATTCTCCATGGTGGAGTCCTACCGGTTTTTCGCGGGCAGCGGGAGGGGACATGGCCGGGTTCGATCGGGCCGATTCGCATGTATCTCGGTTGATCTGCTGGAATCCTGGTCGGTACCCCGTAACCTGCTGTCCCACAACCGAAGAATGCCCTCGACCGGCCACGAGACCGGAAAGGGGCCTTCTGCACCCACCCTGAAGTGCAGGTTTAGGGCGCGTGTCCGAACATAGGTCTTGCGCGAACAGACGGTAGCGTCTAGTAGGGACCGGTCCGCACACGCGGCCGGGCGCGCCGTCCACCGGCACACCAGCTGCGGGCGGGGCAAGGGCAGGAACGTCGAAGGAGCAGCGGACGTGACGACTACCGGTGGTGCGGGCCAGCGGATCGAAACCGCCGCGCAAACCCTGTGGGAGGCCGCGGATGTGGCCCCCAGCGCGGAACTCGGTCCGACCGGGCGTCCTTTGCGTGAGATCCCCGAACCCGGCGCGCCGGACCATTCCGGCGACGCGCTGATCGTTGCCATGTGCAATCAAAAGGGCGGAGTGGGCAAGACCACCTCGACCATCAATCTCGGTGCGGCGCTGGCCGAATGCGGGCGGCGGGTGCTGCTGGTCGATCTCGATCCGCAGGGCGCGCTGTCGGCGGGTCTCGGTGTGGCGCACCACGATCTCGACCTGACCGTCCACAATCTGCTGATCGGCAACGGCAAGGTCCGCGTCGACGACGTGCTGATGAACACCAAGGTCGAGAACATGGACCTGCTGCCGTCCAACATCGACCTGTCCGCCGCGGAGATCCAGCTCGTCAACGAGGTGGGGCGGGAACAGACGCTCGGTCGCGCGCTGGCGCCGCTACGCAGCCGCTACGACTACATCCTCATCGACTGCCAGCCGTCCCTGGGCCTGCTCACCGTGAACGCGCTGGCCTGCTCCGACGGCGTCATCATTCCGATGGAATGCGAGTACTTCTCACTGCGCGGCCTGGCGTTGCTGAACGATACCGTCGAGAAGGTCAGGGACCGGTTGAATCCCGAGCTGACCCTGTACGGCATCGTTGTCACCATGTTCGATGCCCGTTTGCTGCATTCGCGTCAGGTCATGACGCGCGTGGTGGAGGTGTTCGGCGACCTCGTGTACGACACGGTGATCTCGCGGACCGTGCGTTTCCCGGACGCCAGCGTAGCCGGTGAGCCCATTACCACCTGGGCTCCGAAATCCGGTGGCGCCGAGGCCTATCGCGCCATGGCGCGGGAAGTCATTCACCGGTCGGGCCGTTGAGCGATTCGCCAGACGCAGCGTCCGTGCCTGTATCGGCGGAGGCGGATTCCGCCGTGCCCGGGCCGGATTCGCCGGTGGACGGCGTGCTCGCCGATATGGTGGCGGCGGGGGAGCCCGCGACCCCGGCGGTCGACACCCCTGCCGCAACGGACAATTCGGGCACATCCGGCAAGTTCCATCTGACGCTCAGCAACTTTCAGGGCCCCTTCGATCTGCTGCTGCAGCTGATCAGCTCACGCCGGCTCGACGTCACCGAGATCGCCCTGCACAAGGTGACCGACGAATTCATCGCCTACACCAAGGCTTTGACCGCCAGCCTGTCCGAGGAACAGGGCCTGCGCGCCGACAAGATCCTGGATCAGACCACCGAATTCCTGGTCATCGCCGCCACCCTGCTGGATCTCAAGGCCGCCCGCCTGCTGCCCTCCGGCGAGGTCACCGACGAGGAGGACCTGGAACTCCTCGAAGCCCGTGACCTGCTCTTCGCCCGGCTGCTGCAGTACCGCGCCTTCAAACAGGTGGCCGAACTGCTCGCCGAACTCGAGGCGGCGGCGCTGCAACGGTATCCGCGCGCGGTCGCCCTGGAAGATCGCTACCTGGAGCTGTTGCCCGACGTTACGCTGGGAGTTGACGCCGCCGGGTTCGCGCAGGTGGCCGCGGCGGCGTTCCGGCCGCGTCCGGCACCGCGGGTGGGTGTGGATCACATTCATCAACACACCATTTCGATCGCCGAGCAGGCCGCGCTGGTACTGGAAATGCTGAAAAGCCGTGGGGCGGGCGGCTGGACGACCTTCCACGAACTGTGCGCCGACTGCGAATCGCCGATCCAGATCGTGGCGCGCTTCCTGGCGCTGCTGGAGCTGTACCGCGGCAAGACGATCGAATTCGAGCAGCCCGACCCGCTGGGCCCGCTCTCGGTCAGCTGGATCGGCGAACTCGACGACCAGCCGCCCGCGCCGGTGACGATTGAGGAGGATTACGGGTGACCGAGGCAGGGCACGACGCCGCCACACCGCAGGACCGCGAACCCGAGGCGGCGCCGGACGTGACGCACGACGCGCCGGTCATGTCCGATGCCGACGCCGCGGCGGCCGTGCTGGCCTTCGAGGACGATGCGGCCGGCGGCTCCGAGACCCCGGCCGGGTTCGGCGAGGACGAGGGGTCCGAGCAGCTCGGCGACGACGAGTTCCGGTCGGCGCTCGAGGCCATGCTGCTGGTGGTGGACGCGCCCGCCCCGGCGGAGCTGCTGGCCTCGGCGCTGAACGACACCACGCGCCGCGTCACCCAGGTGCTGCGCGAGATGTCGGCGGAATTGAACGTCCGCCGCAGTGGCATGGATCTCAGATTCGTCGGCGACGGCTGGCGTTACTACACACGGAATGAATACGCACCGTATGTGGAACGTATGCTGTTGGACGGCGCACGGTCGAAACTGACCCGGGCCGCTTTGGAAACACTGGCGGTGATCGCGTACCGTCAACCGGTTACCCGAGCCCGAGTAAGTGCGGTGCGCGGCGTGAATGTGGATGGTGTGATCCGGACCTTGCTGGCGCGAGGGCTGATCACGGAGGCCGGAACGGACCCGGAGACCAACGGCACTTTGTACAGCACCACCGAACTGTTCCTGGAACGGGTCGGCCTCGCGTCCCTGGCGGATCTGCCGCCGTTGGCGCCCCTGCTCCCGGGCGTCGACCTGATCGACGAGATCAACGAGAGCTTGGAAACCGATCCCCGGTTCACCAGGCTCAAAAAGCCCGCCGAGGCGGATATCGACCTCGGCACCGAAGATTGATTGGACAACGTGAATACTCCCGCTCGCCGAGATGGCACACCGGAACGTAGACAACGGGGATTCGAGCCGCAGGGCGGCTCGCGACCCACCCGCGGCCGGACCGAGAGGTCCGCGCAATCGCGCGGTGGAAGTTCGAACGACTCGCGCGGAGGCGCAGGCTACGGCGGCGGCCGTGGCGGCAGCGACTCGCGCGGTGGATCCGGCTCGTACGGCGGCAGCCGCGGCGGATCCGGATATGGCGATTCCCGCGGTGGATCCGGCTCGCGCGGTGGCGCGGGCTACGGCGCCGGCCGTGGCGGCAGCGACTCGCGCGGTGGATCCGGCTCGTACGGCGGCAGCCGCGGCGGATCCGGTTACGGCGATTCGCGCGGCGGTGCGGGCTACAGCGGTGGCCGTGGCGGCAGCGACTCGCGCGGCGGATCCGGCTCGTACGGCGGCAGCCGTGGTGGTTCCGGTTACGGCGATTCCCGTGGCGGCTCGGGTTCGTATGCCGGTCGCGGCGGTTCCGGCGCGGGCGGAAGTGCGCGCGGCGGAAGCGGTTACGGCAATTCCGGCTCGCGTGGTGGTTCCGGTTACGGCGATTCGCGCGGCGGCGCGGCCATGCGCAGCGGTTCCTCGTATGGAAACTCCGCGCGCGACAACCAGTCTCGCGGCGGCGATGCCCGCGGTGGGCAGGGACGGACCGGGTTCGGTTCGGACCGTACGGGTTTCGGTCAGGACCGCAATGCCAGCCGCGGCCGGATCGGCGGCGGACGCCCGCTGGCCCCGACCACTTCGCCTTCGCGGAAGAAGCCGAAGCCGGAGAAGCAGGCGCAGGGTCCGGTGCTGATCAGCAATGCCAAGCCGGCGCGGCATCAGCACGTGGACACCGAGCAGCAGGGCCCGAAGAAGCTCCCGTGGGGCGAGGGCGAGCGGCTGCAGAAGGTGCTCGCCAAGGCCGGTGTGGCCTCGCGCCGCGCGGCCGAGGAGATGATCGAGGCCGGTCGCATCGAGGTCGACGGCAAGATCGTGCGCGAGCAGGGTCTGCGCATCGACCCGGAGAACGCGGTGGTGCGGGTGGACGGCATTCGCGTCGTGGTTCGCGACGAGCAGGTCTACCTGGCGCTGAACAAGCCCAAGGGCTGGCAGTCCACCATGTCCGACGAGCACGGCCGCCCCTGCGTGGGTGACATTGTCGCCGAGCGCATCGCCGCCGGTCAGCGCCTTTTCCACGTCGGCCGCCTGGACGCCGACACCGAGGGCCTGCTGCTGCTCACCAATGACGGCGATCTGGCGCACCGCCTGATGCACCCGTCGTTCGAGGTGTCCAAGACCTACCTGGCCACGGTCGACGGCGAGGTCAACACCCGCTACGTCACCAAGTTGCTCAAGGACGGCGTCGAGCTCGAGGACGGTCCCGCCAAGGTGGACAAGTTCGTGGTGCTCGAGGTCGGCCAGGGTAAGTCCCTGGTGAAGGTGGTACTGCACGAGGGCCGCAAGCACATCGTGCGCCGGCTGCTCGCCGCGGTCGATCACCCGGTGAAGGCGCTGGTCCGTACGCATATCGGCCCGGTCGCGCTCGGCGACCAGCGGCCCGGCACCCTGCGGGTGCTCGGCCGGGACGAAATCGGGAAGCTTTACGAGGCGGTGTCGTTGTGAACGGTGTGGGATTGATCGACACGACCGGCGCGCTGACCGGTTCGGCGCAGCTGGTCGTCGCCATGGACGGCCCGTCGGGCACCGGCAAGTCGAGCGTGTCGCGCTTGCTGGCGACCCGGCTCGGGGCCAGCTACCTCGATACCGGCGCCATGTACCGGGTCGCGACCCTGCGCGTGCTGCGCAGCGGCGTGGACCTCGACGATGCCGCCGCGATCGTGGTGGCCGTCAAGGAACTGCCGCTGACCATCGGCACCGATCCGAGCCGCGAGGTGATCGAGCTCGACGGCGAGGACGTGTCGGACGAGATCCGCGGCAACGCGGTGACCAAGGCCGTGTCCGCGGTGTCGGCGGTGCCCGAGGTGCGCGAGCAGCTGGTGGCCCTGCAGCGCGAGATCGCGTTCGCCGCCGGCCGGATCGTGGTCGAGGGCCGCGATATCGGCACGGTGGTGCTGCAGGACGCGGACGTCAAGATCTATCTGACCGCGTCCGCGGAGGCCCGTGCCTTCCGCCGGAACGCGCAGAACATCGCCGAGGGCCGCGGCGACGATTACGAAGGCGTGCTGGCCGATGTGCAGCGCCGCGACAATCTGGACTCGACCCGCAAGGTGTCGCCGTTGCGTCCCGCCGAGGACGCGATTCTGGTCGACACCAGCGAGCTGACCAAGGACGAGACCATCGACGAGCTGTATCGCGTGGTGGCGCAGCGTATTTCGGCAGGAGGCGGGCAGTGACCCAGGACACCTTCGCGGGTGACGGCATCTGGTCGGACGAATCCGATTGGGATGTGGCCGAATTCGAGGGCGAGCAGGACGCCGAGCACGTTCCGCTGCCCACGCTGGCCATTGTCGGCCGCCCGAACGTGGGCAAGTCGACGCTGGTGAACCGTATTCTCGGGCGTCGCGAGGCCGTGGTGGAGGACATCCCGGGCGTGACCCGGGACCGCATCTCCTACGAGGCCACCTGGGCCGGTCGGCGTTTCATGGTGCAGGACACCGGCGGCTGGGAGCCCGACGCCAAGGGCCTGCAGCAGTCGGTGGCGCGGCAGGCGCAGGTCGCCATGGACACCGCGGACGCCATCGTCGTGGTGGTGGACGCCACGGTCGGCGCGACCTCCACCGACGAGGCGGTCGCGAAGACGTTGCGCCGCTCCAAGACTCCCGTGCTGCTGGTCGCCAACAAGGTCGACAATCAGAAGCTGGAAGCCGACGCGGCGGTGCTGTGGTCGCTGGGTCTCGGTGAGCCGCACATGATCTCGGCCGCACACGGTCGCGGCACCGGCGATCTGCTGGACGAGATCCTGCGCGTCCTGCCCGAAACCCCGCGCGAGGGTACGGGTGTCGCGGGCGGCCCGCGCCGCGTAGCGCTGGTCGGCAAGCCGAACGTCGGCAAGTCCTCGCTGCTGAACAAGCTGACCGGCGAGGAACGCTCGGTCGTGCACAATGTGGTCGGCACCACCGTCGACCCGGTCGACTCGCTGGTCGAATTGGGCGGCAAGCCTTGGCGTTTCGTCGATACCGCCGGCCTGCGCCGCAAGGTCTCGAACGCCAGCGGCCACGAGTTCTACGCCTCGCTGCGCACCAAGGGCGCCATCGAATCCGCCGAGGTCGCGGTCATGCTCATCGACGCCTCCCAGCCGATCACCGAGCAGGACCTGCGCGTCATCTCCATGGTCGCCGAAACCGGCCGCGCCCTGGTCATCGCCTACAACAAGTGGGATCTGGTCGACGAGGACCGTCGCGAGATGCTCGAGCGCGAGATCGACCGCGAAATGGTTCAGGTTCGCTGGGCCCAGCGCGTCAATATCTCCGCTCAGACGGGCCGCGCCGTCCAGAAGCTCGTCCCCGCAATGGAAACCGCTCTGGAATCCTGGGACAAGCGCATCCCGACGGGCCGCCTGAACAACTGGCTCAAGGAAGTCATCGCCGCCACCCCGCCCCCCATGCGCGGCGGCCGCCTTCCCCGAGTCCTGTTCGCCACCCAGGCGTCCACCCGCCCGCCGACGTTCGTCCTGTTCACCACCGGCTTCCTGGAAGCGGGCTACCGCCGCTTCATCGAACGCCGTCTGCGTGAAGAGTTCGGCTTCGACGGTTCCCCCGTGCGCGTGAACGTCCGCGTGCGCGAGAAGCGGGAACGCAAGAAGTAACCCGAGCTGCTCGGTTCTCCGAACGCCCGGCCGCCTGGTCCACCAGGTGCGCCGGGCGTTCGTGTATCCGGATACCGCTGAGCCGCGGCCGGTTTCAAGGGGCCGCCGCGGTTTCGATGTAGCGCTCGTAGCCGTCGAGGAGGCGGTCCAGGGCGAAGCGGAAGTCGGCCTCTTCCCAGTGCATGCCGTCGTCTTCGAAGGCGTTGTTCTGGAGGGCGCGGCTGACGGTGGGGTAGCGGGCCGGGTCGAGGACTTGGAGCAGGACGGCGGTGTAGTCGTGTTCTTCCTTGGCGCGCTTGGTCATTTCGCGCAGGAAGCGGGTGCGGCCGATGACGTAGAGGGAGAGGTTGACCATCAGTTGGAGGCGTTGAGGTTCGGGGATGGGGAGGTCGGCGAGGGCGGACAGGCCGGTTTCGAGCCAGTCCATATTGTTGGGGCCGGTGGGCGGGCCGGACATGCGGATGTCGAGCCACCATTCGTGGGCGCGGATGGCGTGGAATTCCGCCCAGGCCCAGGCCTCCAGGGCGGGCCGCCAGCCGTCGCCCGCGGGTAGCTCGGGGGCGGGGCCGATGACGCGGTCCAGGAGCAGTTCCACGAGGGTTTCCTTGCTGTCGACATAGCGGTACAGCGACATGGGGGTGAAGCCGAGTTGTTTGGCGACGCGGCTCATGGACAGGGCCGCATAGCCTTCCGCGTCGGCGACGGCGATGGCGGCGTCCAGGATCTGGTCCAGGCTCAGGCCGCGTCTGGGTCCGCGGCTGCCGGCGCCGTCCAGGTCCCAGAGCAGCTTCATCGACTTCGGTAGGACGCGCACATCCATGCGGTTTTCCATCCGGCCTCCTGTTTCGTTGCTTACATCTTGCGCCATGCCTGAAACTGTGTAGCCTGTAAACACAGTGTATTGCATACACAGTTTCTGAATCGGGGATCTCATGACGACAACCGGAACCCGCCCTGCCATCGAAGTGGCGGGGCTGGCCAAATCGTTCGGCGAGCACCGGGTGCTGCGCGGCATCGACCTGGAAGTGCCTGCCGGAACGGTGTTCTCGCTACTCGGGCCGAACGGGGCGGGCAAGACCACCGTGGTCCGCATTCTGACCACGCTCGGGCGGCCGGACGCCGGGCAGGTGCGGGTCGGCGGGCGCGATCCGGGGCGCGAACCGGATGCGGTGCGCGGGCTCATCGGCGTGACCGGCCAGTTCTCGGCGGTGGACGAGGTGCTCACCGGCGCGGAGAACCTCCGGTTGATGGGCCGGCTGCTGCATCTGGGCGGGCGGGAAACCGCCGTGCGTACCGAGCGGTTGTTGAAGCAGTTCGATCTGGTGGAGGCGGCGGGCAAGCGGGCGGGCGCGTATTCGGGCGGGATGCGCCGCCGGCTGGATCTGGCCATGAGCTTGATGGGCGATCCGCGCATCGTATTCCTGGACGAGCCCACCACCGGCCTGGATCCGCGCAGCCGCCGTGAACTGTGGGAGGTGATCCGCCGCCTGGTGGGGGAGGGGGTGACCATCTTCCTCACCACGCAGTACCTGGAGGAGGCGGATCAGCTCGCGGACCGTATCGCGGTGCTCGACGAGGGGCGCATCGTGGCCGAGGGCAGCGCCGGTGAGCTGAAGAAGCTGGCGCCCGGCGGGCATATCCGGCTCAGCTTCGCCGACGAACAGGGACTGGCGGCCGCGGCGCGCGCGGTGCCGGTGGCCGAGGTGGATACCGATCAGCTGACGCTGCAGGTGCCCTCCGATGGCAGCATGGCCGAATTGCGCAGGCTACTGGACCATTTCGACGCGCACGCCGTCACCGTCGACCAACTCGCCATCCACACCCCGGATCTCGACGATGTCTTCTTCGCCCTGACCGGATCCGCCACGAAAGGTGAACGGTAATGATCACTCTGCTTCGCGGGGCCGAGGATTCGGCCACCATGGTGGGCCGCAATCTGCGGCACGCCCTGCGCAGCCCGGACACCATGATCATGACGCTCGCGGTCCCGGTGACCATCCTGCTCATGTTCGTATACGTGTTCGGTGGCGCCATGCGCGTCGACGGCGCGTACATCGACTACGTGGTGCCCGGAATCCTATTGCTGTGTGCGGGTTTCGGATCGGGCGGCACGGCGGTGAGCGTCGCGACCGACCTGCACAACGGCATTGTCGACCGGTTCCGGGCCATGCCGATCTCCCGCTCGGCGATCCTCACCGGTCACGTACTCGAGAGCCTGGTGCGCAATCTGTGCACCACCGGCCTGGTGGTCCTGGTCGCCGTGGCGCTGGGTTTCCGGCCCACCACCGATCCGCTGCGCTGGCTCGGGGCGCTGGCCGTGCTCGCCCTGTTCATCCTGGCGCTGTCCTGGGTGGCCGCCGCGCTGGGCGTGCTGGCGTCGAACCCGGAGGCCGCCAACGGTTTCATGTTCATCTTCATGTTCCTGCCCTATGTCAGTAGCGCTTTCGTACCGGCGCAGACCATGCCGAGCTGGCTACGCGGTTTCGCCGAGCATCAGCCGGTGACCTCGGTGACGGAGACGCTGCGCGGGCTGCTCATGGATACGCCGATCGGGAACAGCGCGTGGATCGCGACGGCATGGTGGGTGAGCATCGGACTGATCGGTTACCTGGCGGCGGGCGCGGTCTACAAGCGGCGCGGCCGGGATTGACGAACGGTTCTGGCATTCGATTACGCCGATATGCGCATCTAGGCATGAATGTCGCGAATGTCGGAACCCGCAGTGCAATTCCATGGCAGTCCAAAGAACGGCAACGACGATCAGCGGTCCGGCACGGGCCGCTTCCGTCGCAGCAGCAGGATGGCCAGCACGCATCCCAGCGCGATGGCCACCGCCGTCCATCCCGGCACATAGGTGGCGGGCCGGTCGGCCCCGCACGACCACAGCTCCGAATTCCACGGAATGCCGATCCGCCGATCCCGCAGCGCCGCCAGCGCCGACGGCACGAACTGCACGGCCAGCGCCAGCACGGTACCCGCCGCGATGGACGGCAGCGCCGAACCGAAGCAATACCCGGACACCGCGCACAGCGCCAGCCCACCGAGGATCGCGATGACCGAACTGTCCTGCGCCACCGCGGTGGTGAACACCGCGTACACCGCGAGCACACTGACCGCCAGCCCCGCGTACACGGGAGCGGGCCGGCGCCGGCCGGCGTACAACCCGGCGGCGACGGCCGCGAGCCCGAGCGGCAGCGTCCACGGCGGCGGGGGATTGGCGGTGATGGTGGTGGCGGTCGCCGCGGTCGCGACCATGAGCAAGACCAGCGTGCCGTCGCGCCTGGGCAGCAGCAGCGCCGCGATCAACGCCGCCCCGACGGTCACCACGACCGCGATCGCGACATCGCCGAGCCCCTCGGCCCGCCGGGCCAGCCATTCGGAGGTCCCGGCCAGCGCGGTGATGAGCAGGGCGGCGGCGAAGATCGGCCCGAAGGGCAGATCCACGGCGGTGGTGTGGTGCGCGATCGCGCGTTCCCCGGACAGCAGCAGGCTGGCCGCGATCGCGCACGTCGTGGCCGCGATCAGCCACACCGGCGGCATATCCACGAAGGCGCGATCCAGCAGTGAGTTCGAATCGCTCTGCCCGACAGCGTTTTCCACCACATTGCCGAGCAGGGTACTGGCGATGCCGCCGAGTAGATACCCGATGGCGGGCACGGTGAGTTTCGCTCCGGCGGCGGCGGTTTCACCGCGTTTCAAGGCCGCCGCCCCCGCCGCGCCGAGCAGTATGCCCGCGAAGATGGAGTCGATGAAGTTGGCCGAGGCCAGCGATCCGCCGACGGGCGCGTGCACGACGAGATGGTCGATCAGCACCACCAGCGCGGAACCGAAGGCCGTCGCCCATGCCGCGCGCAGCCCGAACATGCCGACGATGACCGCGGTGACGACGGCGACCAGCGCGCCGGCGGCGCTGGCCCGCGGCACATTGAAGATCAGGAGTGTGGTTTGCAGCGAGCCGGATTCGCCGATGCACCGAAAATCGAAGGGCACCATGAGCGCCAGGCCCGCGACGGTGGCGGCGAGGAATGCCGCCGCGGCGTGGACGGCGTCCCGGTATCGAGTTTCGACGGCGGTGCGATACCGCGGCATGCGCGGCTCCGAACGGTCGTAGTTACACCTCAGCTAGCGCGAGTACACCGTAACAAAGCGGATGGCGATCGGGCCGCAAATACCGTCTGTCTGGTTTGTCAACGGCGGCGGAGGTTTCCGCATCCTAGGGCGGGTAATCGGCCGATGCCGGAGCTATATGCGCGAATGTTGGGTTTCGCACACTCTCTACCAAGCAAGCGTTAGGGTCGATAACGTTGAAGGTGCAGGAGGGCGATGCAGGGGCATCCAATCGCAAGGTGGCGATCTGCGCACACACGCCGAACGGGACCGCGAGGACGCGGCAGTCGGGTTCTATCAATGGGGATGTGACCGGGGGCAATTCTGTTCTGCTCGACGTCGATTCGGACGTCGGCGGGTGTCGTCGCGGGCCGCCCGCCCTCCGCATCGTGACAGAACAGGACAAACACATGAGCGAAACCATGAAGCGCCCGGACCCCAACCACCCGCTGCTGCCATTGGCCCGGGCCTACACCAATTACTTCACGCCCACCGTCAGCGGCCTGGAGAATCTGCCCGCGTCCGGCCCGGCCCTGGTGATCGGCAATCACTCCTCGATCTACTGGGCGCCCGAGGTGTGGATCACCTTCATGTCCATGATGGAGCGCCGCCCGGACGAGCCCAGCTTCGGTGTCGCCCACGAAATCCTTCTGCGCGCACCGCTGTTGGGGGACAGCCTGCGTGACTTCGGCGTCATCGCGGCCTCGCAGGAGGCGGCCTCGGCGGGGCTGAAGGACGGCGGCGCGGTCATGGTCTACCCGGGCGGCGACTGGGAGGCGTGCCGGCCGTGGACCGACCGCGGCAAGATCGATTTCGCGGGGCGCAAGGGTTTCATCCGCCTGGCCATGAAGCTGGGCGTGCCGGTCATCCCGGCGGTGGCGAACGGCGGCCACGACTCCATTTTCGTGCTCAGCCGCGGTGAACGCACCGCGAAACTGCTGCAGCTCGACAAGCTGGTGCGCGCCAAGGTGTTTCCGTACACCGTCGGCCTGCCCTTCGGCGTCGCGCCCATCCTGCCGCAGATTCCGCTGCCCGCGCACGTGAGCGTCAGCTTCCTGCCCGCGCTGGACTGGTCCACCGAGGTCGGCGATCCCGAGGACACCGTGCTGGTGGACGCCGCCTACGAGCAGACGGTCGGCACCATGCAGGCCGAGCTGGACCGGCTGCGCGCCGAAACCCCGAATCCGGTGCTGACGGGCCTGAAGAAGCATGCCGAGGGCCTGCCCGGACCGCTGTCGGCGCTGGCCGGCCTGCTCTGAGAGCCGTCAGCGCGCTTCGATCCGCACCGGCATGTGCCGGACCCCGGTGTGCTTGTTGCTGCGGGTGTATTCGACCGGGCCGGTGCGGGTTACGGCGGCGACGCGATCCAGCAGCACCCGGAAGAACACCCGCATCTCCATGCGGGCCAGGGCCGCGCCGAGACAGAAATGCCCGCCGCGCCCGAACGCCACGTGCGGGTTCGGGCGGCGGGTGAGGTCGAAGCGGTGCGGGTCGGTGAACACCTCGTCGTCCCGATTGGCCGACGCCCACCACAGCGTCACCTTGTCCCCGGCCCGGATCCGGCGGCCGCCGAGAATGCAGTCGTGGGTGGCGGTGCGCCGGTTGTACGGGGTGGGGGAGGCCCAGCGCAGCATTTCCTCGACGGCGGTCTCCAGCTGGGCGGGATTGCGCTGCAGGGACTTCCACAGTTCCGGGCGGTCGATGAGCGCGAGCATGCCGATGGCGATGGCATTGCGGGTGGTCTCGCTGCCCGCCGCGATCAGCAGGCTGAACAGCATGTGCTGCTCCATATCCGAGAGCGGCGCGCCGTCCACCTCGGCCTGGGCGGCCAGTGACATGAGGTCCTCGCCGGGCTCGACGCGCTTGTCCGCCAGCAGTTTCGTGGCGTACGCGTAGGTGTTCGCGGAGGCGCGCAGGGTGCGTTCGGTGCTCTGGCCGAGTTCGCGGTCGTCATAGTCCAGGCCGGTGGTGGCCCAGTCGAAGAGCTGGTGGCGGTCTTCCTGTGGGACGCCGAGCAATTGGGCGACGGCCTGCAGCGGGAGTTCGGCGGCCAGATCGACCAGGAAGTCGCAGTCGCCCAGGTCCAGTGCGGCGGAGACGATCCGGTCGGCGCGCCCGCGCAGTTCGGCTTCGATGAGGGTCAGGGTGCGCGGGGCGACGCTGGACATCAGCAGTTTCCGGATGTGGGCGTGCCGGGGGTCGTCCATCATGTTCAGCAGTGCGCCCGCGCGTTCCGGCGGCAGATCCTCGATGAGGGTGCCGCCGCCGGTGCGTTTGCCGCCGGTGGTGGAGGAGAAGGTGGTGCCGTCGCCGGCGGCGGCCACGATGTCGGCGTAGCGGCTCAGGACCCAGAACCCTTCCCCGCCAGGGGTATTGACGGTCGGCGGATGCCACCACACCGGTGCTTCCCGGCGCAGCATGTCGAAGACCTCGTGCGGGAAGCCGTGCGCGAAGCGGTCGAGAGCGGTGAGGTCGACATCCATGCAGCAAGGTTGGCACGCCGCCGCCAATCAAGCAGCCGCTTGGTAGTTTTCGAGCTGGCGTGAATGCGCCCGCCGGTCATCGGCTCCGCCGTGCCCGCGCCCACTCCTCGGCGAAATCCCGGAACCGCCGCACCGCGTCGGCGGGCGTGGCCGTCGCCGACCAGATCAGCCCGACCTCGCGCACCGCTCCCGCATCGCCGAGCGGAACCAGCACCACCCCCGGCGGCACCGGTTCCTCCGCCGGCAGCACGCTCACCCCCAGGCCCGCCGCAACCAGCCCCGCCACCGTGATCAGATCCGACGATTCGAAGGCGATCCGGGGACGCAATTCGGCTGCGGCACACAGCTCGTCGAAGATCCGCCGCATCCCGTACCCCGGCGCCATGGTGATGAAGTCGGCATCCCGCAATTCGCTCAACCGCACCTGCCGCCGTCCCGCCGCCCGATGGTCCGCCGGCACCCCCAATGCGAGCGGCTGCCGCGCCAGGAGCTTCCATCCCAGCCCCGTGTCGGTAGGCCGGGGCGACACGATCGCCAGGTCCGCCGACCCCTCCAGCACCTGCCTGGTTATCACCTCCGCCGCCCCCTGCGACAGCGTGAACGCGATCCGCCCCGACTCCCGCCGGAAGTCCCCGATCAACCGCGGCACCATCCAGCTCCCGAACGAGTGCAGAAACGCCAGCCGCACCACCCCTTTCGCCGGATTCGCCAGATCCGCCACCGCCTGTTCCCCGGCCTGCAATTCCGCCCGCGCCCGCCGCGCATGCTCGTAATACACCCGCCCGAACTCGTTGAGCGCCAGCCGCTTCCCCTGCCGATCGAACAGCCGCACCCCCACTCGCGTCTCGAGCCGTCCCAGCATTCGCGACAGGGTCGGCTGCGCGATATGCAACCGCTCCGCCGCGGCCGTGACGTTCTCCAACTCCGCGAGTGTCGTGAACCACTCCAGATCCGCCCCGAGCACCCCGCCTCCTCGCTATATGCATCTACAACATATAAACGCTGATAATGATGCATTTCCGTTCTAAGTGCCAGTCGCCCAGCCTGGGGATATGACATACGATGCGCAGCCCCGATGACCACCACCGAACCCGCCGCCGATGGCCACCGACCGGTCGGGAACGTCCCGCCGCGCAGCCTCGCCGACACGGAATCCGCTACTGATCCGGGCGGCGCGCGGAGGGGCGTCACGCGCCTTTCGCGGGACCGCGCGGGTGGCGGCCATGGTGCCGCGCTGAGCGGTCGGCTCGCTGATCCGTCCGCCGGCGCCGGTGGTGGCGTACCGCCGCAGGCCGCGCCGGCGCAAACCGTTGTTCCGCAAGCGGTTCCGCTTCCCGCGCCGCAGCAGCGGGTGCGTACGGCGCGGGATGCCGGTGGCGTCGAGCAACGGGAGCAACGGATCATCAGAGCGCTCTTCGCGGCGGGATTGACGACGTTCGCGAGTATGTACAGCGCACAGGCGTTGCTGCCGAGTTTGTCGGCGGCGTTCGGGGTGACGCCCGCGCATGCGGCGTTGGCGGTGTCGTTGACGACGGGGGTCCTGGCGCTGGCGATCGTGCCGGTGAGTGCGTTGTCCTCGCGGGTGGGGCGGACGCGGGTGATGATCGGGTCGGCGGTGCTGGCGTCGGGGCTGGGGTTGCTGCTGCCGCTGTGCGGGTCGCTGGACGCGCTGCTGGCGGTGCGGGCGGCGCAGGGGTTGGCGTTGGCCGGGGTGCCCGCGGTGGCGATGGCGTATCTGGCCGAGGAGATCGGCGGTGCGAGTCTCGGTGCGGCCATGGGGGTGTACGTGGCGGGCACGAGTGTCGGCGGGCTGGCCGGGCGGTTGATTCCGTCGTTCACCCTGGCACTGGGGTCGTGGCGATGGGCCGAGGCGGCGGTGTCGATCGCGGCGGCCGGGTGCGCGATCTGGTTCGTGAAGACGCTGCCGCCGTCGCGCGGGTTCGTGGCGCGGCCGGCGGGATTCCGGACGGTGCTCGGTGATCTGGCGGCGCAACTCCGGGATCGACGGCTGGCGGCGTTGTTCGGCCTGGCGTTCGTATTGATGGGCAGCTTCGTCTCGGTCTACAACTTCCTCGGCTACCGGCTGACCCAGCGGCCCTTCGATCTGCCTGCGGCCGTAGCGGGTTCGATTTTCGTGCTGTACCTGGCGGGCACGGCGGCCTCGGCGCTGGCGGGCCGGCTCGCGGACCGGCGCGGGCACCACCGGGTGCTGAGCGTGTCGGTCCTGCTGATGGGAGCGGGCCTGGCGTGCACGATTCCGGATCGGCTGATCGTGATCATCCCCGGCGTGCTGCTGTTCACTTTCGGATTCTTCGCCGCCCACGCCGTGGCCAGCGCCTGGGTGGGCGCGCTCGCGGTCCAGCGCGGCGCGGCCTCCTCGCTGTACCTGTTCGCCTACTACCTCGGCAGCGCGGTGGTCGGCAGCGCCGCGGGCATCGCCTACGCGGCGGCGGGCTGGGCGGGAGTGATGTGCGCGGTGGCGGCGCTGTTCACGATCGCTGCGCTGCTGCTCGGCGTCTTGGCGCGCGGCGGCGCGCGCTCAGAACCCGCGTACGACAGGCATTGACTTCCGCCGGGGTCGGCGCTGTTGGGGCGATACGGCGCGGCGTGGTCGCTGCGCGCGCATTCCTACGGTCCCGCCGTCCTGGCCTGGGGCGACGCGTCCAGAAGCGGTGGTCGCGGTGGATTTCCGACACACCATGAACGGGCGATCGGCCGGCATGAATGGGTGATTGGGGCGGCGCGGTCGGGTGATCGGCGCGGCATGATCGGGTACTTGGGGCGGCTGCGTCAGGTAGTTGGCGAATTTCTGGCGTTGCTCTGCCGGTGAGCCCGAAGGCGGTGTGGGCGGGAATCTATTTGAACTCTGCCGCGCCTATGACCAGCTGTTCGGATACTGGACGCTAGCGTGGTTCGCATGAGCGAGGGTGAGTCGCGGTTGGGAGCGGCGGGCGACGGGCGGGCCAGTGAGCTTGTCGAGCGGCGTGAGCAAGCGTTGTGCAACTATCTCGAGGCCAGTGCGGATGTGGCCTCGGGGCGGATTCGCGCGAATCTCACCGGATGGAAGCGGTGGTTGCATTATCTGCCGGGGGCGCCGGTGTCGGCCGCGGCTTCGCGGCGGGACACGCTGCGGCGGCAGCTGGCGCAGCACGGGGTGGGGGCGGAGGATCATCGGTGGGGCGTGTTGTCCGGCGGGCGGTTGCGGGCGCGGGGGATCTCGATCTGCTTGGAGAACACGCTCGCGGAGTTGATCACTCGGTACGAGCCCGAACATCCGCATTGGACGCGGCAATTGAAGGTGATCGCCACCGCCTGCGAGGAAGCCCGCCCGCTGGCCGCCGTCGGCGATCGAGTGGTCGTGGAGGAGCTCACCGACCAGGTCCTGGCGGTCACCCGCACGGCCCCGGACGATGCTGCGCGGCAACGCCTTTCGGATCACCTCCCCGGCGTGCTGCGCCCCTTGCCCGCGGATATCGAAGCCCTGCGCCGGGACGACGATCTGGTGGAGGTCGACTTCGAGATCTACGCCGACACGGTGAAACTCGACGGCATCACCGTCAATCCGGAACTACGCGGCACCGGCCTGGGCACCGCCACGCTGCAACAACTCTGCCGCGCCGCCGACGCCCAGCACCTGCATATCGTGGGCCAGCTGGTGCCGACCTTCCGCGACGACGATTCCGCCGTCCCCCGCCTGGCGGACTGGTGCCGCCGCCACGGCTTCGCCGTCAACGAACGCCTCGGCGGCCGTATCTCACGCGCCCCCTCGAGCGTGCGCGGCTGAACCCCAGGCGATCACCCGGCTCACCACCCCCGCGCCCTGAAACGACGCCGCACGCGCCACCCGATCGGATGGCGCGCGCGGCGAAAAGTATTGCGGCTCAGTAGGTGTAGAAGCCGCGACCGGCCTTGCGGCCCAGGTAGCCGGCTTCCACCATGCGGCGCAGCAGGACCGGCGGGGCGTACTGCGGCTCGCCGAATTCCGCGTAGAGCGATTCGGCGACGGCCAGGGTCACGTCCAGGCCGACGGTGTCGGTCAGGCGCAGCGGGCCCATCGGATGGGCGCAGCCGCTGACCATGCCCTCGTCGATGTCCTCGGCGGAGGCGAAGCCGGTCTCGAACATGCGAATCGCGTTGCACAGGTAGGGGATCAGCAGCGCATTGACGATGAACCCGGCCTGGTCCTTGGATTCGATGGTGCGCTTGCCCAGCAC
The DNA here is from genome assembly GCF_021183565.1 of Nocardia yamanashiensis. Lineage (NCBI taxonomy): Bacteria > Bacillati > Actinomycetota > Actinomycetes > Mycobacteriales > Nocardiaceae > Nocardia > Nocardia yamanashiensis. Next base: position 3,563,570 of record NZ_CP089226.1, on the reverse strand, counting down.
GTCGCGGGCGTAGGCGGTGACCGCGTCGGCGACGGCGCGATCGGTCTTGAGCGTGACCACGATCTCGACCAGCGGCAGCACCGGCACCGGGTTGAAGAAGTGCACGCCCACCACGCGACCGGGGTTCGAGGTGGCGTTGGCGATCCGGATGACCGGGATCGAGGAGGTGTTGGTGGCCAGGATGGCGTCCGGGGAGACGATGGCGTCCAGCTTGGCGAAGAAGTCGGCCTTGAGCGACTCGATCTCCGGCGCGGCCTCGATGACCAGTTCGCGGTCGGCGAAGTCGTCGATGTTCACGGTGAGGGTGATGCGCGCCCGCGCTTCGTCCGCGGCGGCCTGCTCGAGCCGGCCTGACTTGACCGCCCGGGCCAGGGACTTGCCGATCCGGTCGACGGCGGCGTCCGCCGCGGCGGCATCGCGCTCCAGGACCAGGACGTCGCCGCCCGCCCGCGCCGCCACTTCGGCGATTCCCGCACCCATGGTGCCGCCACCGATCACACCGATTCGTTGCACGTCGTCTTCTCCTTGCTCGTGTCCTTTGCCGCAAACCGTATCGCGGCCCGATCTGCCCGGATTCCGGCGGGCGGCGGAGGTGAGCCCGGTCTCACCCGATCCGGTGTCCGCACCGCGCCACGCGACCGCCGGCGACGGCGCACGGCGAGTCGCGTCGGGCGGGAAATCTGTCGCCTGCGGGTAGCCGGTCGAAAGCCGGTAGCGCGCAACGAGTTCGAAGACAACCGAAACACTCATGGTCAAATGTCCGGCAGCTGGCCCACTTTCGATGGCTTTACCGTTGCTAGGCGCTGGTATTAGAATTCTTCCGGGTCAGCTGGGCCGCGCGATCGACGACACTACCGGTCGGTCGCGATGCGGCGAGAACGGTCGGGCATGTATGCGGAAGTATTGCTGCCGGTGTCGGCACGAGAGCTTCATCGAAGGGCACGGAACCGATCCGCGGTATAGCTGAGCGACGAATCTCCTTCGGACGCAATGCGATAAATCTTTCCCTGGTGCTGCGGAGAGGCGACGACATGTTCGACCCGGTGAACGGTGAGCTCACAATGCCCGGTGATCTGCGCGGTGTGCGCGAACGCGTCGATATCGTGCTGGAGGGCTTCCTGGCCGACAAGGCGCGCGGTTCCGACCGTGCCCGACTACCCGCGGACTTCGTCGACGGGCTGCATTCCTTCGTCTTCTCCGGCGGCCGCCGCGTGCGCCCGCTGCTGTGCGTGCTCGGCTGGTACGCGGCCGGCGGCAGCGAACGCCTGCCGATGGCGGTGATCCGGGTGGCCGCCGCTTTGGAGATGCTGCACGCGGCCGTGCTCATCCACACCGATGTGATCGAACGCCGCATCACCCGGCGCGGGCATCCCACCATCCCGTGCGCGCTGGCCGCCCGCTACACCGACAAACCCGATCGCGATCGCTTCGGCCGCCAGGCCGCGCTGCTGCTCGGCGATCTCGCCCTGGCCTGGTCGGACGAACTGGTCGGTACCGCCCATCTCAGCGCCCGCCAGCGCGTGGCCGCCGGTTCGATGATCACCGCCATGCGCGTCGAGGTGATCTACGGCCAATACCTCGACCTGCTGGCCACCGGCGACCCCGCCGACGACCTGGACCGCGCCCTCGAGATCATCCGATACCGCACCGTGGCCTACACCTGCGAGCGCCCATTGCAACTGGGCGCCCGCCTGGCCGGCGCCGACCCGCTGGTCCAGGAGGGCCTGGCCGCCTACGCCGCGGCCCTGGGCGAGGCCGTGCACCTGAACGAGGATCTGCACAATGTGTTCGGCGACCGCGCCACCGACGGCTCCCGGGTGGACGTGCTGCGCGACGGCAAGCACACCGCCCTGGTCGCCGCCGCGCTGGGCCGGGCGCGCGGCGGGGCGGCGGTGGAATTGCGTGCGCTGCTGGGGAATCCGGGCCTGGACAGTCGCGGCGCGACCATCTGCCGGGACATCATGATCGAGGTCGGAGCGCGCGCGGAGATCGAGCGGATGGTGGCGCGCCGCCGCGAACAGGCCCTGGATGCCTTGGAGCGCATCGGGATTCCGGCCCCCGCCAAACAGTTCCTCAGCTCCCTGGCGCAACGGCTGACCGGGACCGACCGGTAGCGGTGCGGGCCTGCGGATCGCAGCCGGCAGCAGGTTTCCGGGTAGTTGAGACCTTTACTGAAATTGCATTCGGACGTAGACTTTGAGCAATACGCTTTGTGAACTCGCAGCGCTCTCGTGCCGGAGAGCCCGATCGGTCGCAGAATCCCTCCCGACGTATCTCGTTATCGTGCAGGATATTCCGTTCTGCCTATTCCCGGGGATGTGCCATGCATCCGTTTCGTCTTCCTGATTTCCCCACCCGCTGAAGGGGCGGAATTCGAAGAGGAGCGCCGCAATTCCGTCCGGATGGTGCAGGGCGTCTTCGTGGTGCGCGAAATAGCGCACCGGTCCCCGCCGGCCCGCGAAATGCCGCCGCTACTCCCGTCTCATGCCGTGAAAGAAGCGCCGTCATGACCGTGACAGCTTTCGTCCCGCCCGTCCGCCGCCCCGCCGAACTGCTGGCGGGGGCCCGCGCCGTCCTGGAACCGGTACTACGCGAGGCGGTGCTGTCGCTACCGGAACCCTTGTGCCGCATGGCCGGATATCATTTCGGCTGGTGGGACACGCACGGCCGGACCGTGCGCGCCGACTCCGGCAAGGGGCTGCGCCCGGCGCTGGCGACGGCGGCGGCCTACGCCTGCGACGGGCTCGCGGCCGCGGCGGCCCCCGCGGCGGCCGCGGTCGAATTGATTCACAATTTCACCCTGGTCCACGACGATGTCATGGACGGCGACGAATTCCGGCGCGGGCGGCCCACCGTATGGCGGGTATGGGGACTCGCGGACGCCATACTGCTCGGCGATGCCCTGCACGCGCTGGCCGCCAAAGTGCTTGCGACGCATATGCCGCAGCGCACCGCCGTGATCGCGGTGGATCGGCTGGAGCGCACCGTCATCGAATTGTGCCGGGGACAGCACGAGGATTGCGCCATCGAAATCGGCTGCGGCACTTCCATCGCCGAATACGAGCGGATGGCCGTCGGAAAGACCGGATCGTTGTTCGGGTGCGCCTGCGCGCTGGGCGGGCTGTGCGCGGACGCGGAACCCGATGCGGTCGATCGGCTGAACCGGTTCGGGCGCGAGCTGGGTATCGCGTTCCAGGCCATCGACGATCTGCTGGGCATCTGGGGCGATCCGGCCGCCAGCGGTAAGCCCTCCAGCGATCTGGGGCGGCGGAAACGATCACTGCCGGTGGTGGCCGCCCTGGAATCGGGTACCGACGCGGGCCGGGAGCTGGCGGTGCTCTACCGGGGCGAGGAGCCCCTGACCCCCAGCGAGATCGCCTGTGCGGCACGGCTGATCGAGGAATGCGGCGCCCGCCGATGGACCCAGCGTGAAGCCGAGCGGCGCATTCGCAAAGCCGTTGCGGCGCTGCCGGATCGGCCCGCCTGCGGGGATCTGATCACGCTCGCTCAATTGGTCGCGCATCGCGACAAGTGACGAAGGCACGAATACAAGGAGAGTCAGCCACCATGGACGCACAGCCTGCTACAGCGTTATTGGACAAGCCTGCCGATCCCCGCCCGCGCACGGTGCTGCTGGCCGCGCCCCGCTCGTTCTGTGCGGGCGTGGAGCGCGCCATCGACACCGTGGAACGGCTGCTGGCCGACCCGGACCGCGTCGAACCCGTGTACGTGCGCAAACAGATCGTGCACAACACCCACGTGGTGGCGGACCTGGCGGCACGCGGGGCGATCTTCGTGGCAGAGCTCGACGAGGTGCCGCCCGGGGCGACCGTGGTGTTCTCCGCGCACGGCGTGTCACCGGCGGTGCGCGCGGCCGCGGCCGCGCGCGGGCTCACCGTGGTGGACGCCACCTGCCCGCTGGTGACCAAAGTGCATGCGGAGGCCAGGCGTTTCGCCGCGCGCGGCGACACCGTGGTGCTGATCGGGCATGCCGGGCACGAGGAGGTGGAAGGCACGGCGGGCGAAGCGCCCGAGGCCACCGTGCTCATCGACAGTCCGGCGGCGGCGCTGGCGCTCACCGTGCCAGATGCGGACCGGGTCTCCTATCTCACCCAGACCACGCTGTCGGTGGAGGAGACGGCAGAGACCGTGGCCGCGCTGCGCCGGCGTTTCCCGCGCTTGCACGGCCCGGCGAGTGCGGACATCTGCTACGCCAGCACGAATCGGCAGCGCGCGGTGGAGGAAGTGGCCGCACGCAGCGAGGTGTTCCTGGTGGTCGGCTCGGCCAACTCCTCCAATTCGCAGCGCATGGTGGAAGTGGCCCGCCGCCAGGGCATTCCGGCGTATCTGATCGACGATTTCACCGAAATCCGGCCCGAGTGGATCGTGCCCGCGGCCACCGTCGGACTGTCCGCGGGAGCGTCCGCGCCCGGGCGGCTGGTGGACGAGGTGCTGCGCGCCTTGCGCCGCTTCGGCCCGCTCACCGTGCGCGAGCACGTCAGCTTCACCGAGGACGTGTTCTTCGCGGCCCCTGCCGCGGTGCGGAGACGGTCATGAGAACCACGGCCGTCACGACGCCCCCGGAGACCGGCTCGGACGCCGCGAATCTCCCCGCGCCACTGCGTGATATCGATTCCCCCGAACGGCTGCGCGCCCTGCCCGCCGCACAACTGCCCGTGCTCGCGGCGCAGCTCCGTGCGCTGATCATCGACACCGTGCTGAACGTGGGCGGGCACCTCGGCCCCAACCTGGGCGTCGTGGAGCTCACCATCGCCCTGCACCGGGTGTTCCGATCACCCAGGGACACACTGCTTTTCGATACCGGCCACCAGGCCTACGCGCACAAGATCCTGACCGGCCGCCGCGCCGAGTTCGCCGCGACCCTGCGCCGGCCGGGCGGGGTGTCCGGCTATCCCAGCCGCGCCGAATCAGGCCACGACGTGATCGAGAACAGTCATGCCTCCACCGCCCTCGGGTACGCGGACGGGATCGCCAAAGCCCGTGTGCTGCTCGGGGAATCCGACCGCGCGGTGGTGGCGGTGGTGGGCGACGGCTCGCTCACCGGCGGTATGGCGTACGAGGCGCTGAACAATATCGGAGCCGCCCGCCGCCCCGTGGTGGTGGTGCTCAACGACAACGGTTACTCCTACTCGCCCACCGCCGGCGCGATCGCCGCCCACCTGGCCGCCCTCCGCGCCGCACCCGGCACCCGGAACCCGCTGAGCCGCAACCTCTTCCAACACCTCGGCTTCGACTACCTGGGCCCCGTCGACGGCCACGACTGTGCCGCCCTGGAATCGGCCCTGCGCCGAGCGAAATGCCTGAGCCGCCCCGTCGTGGTGCACGCCCTGACGATCAAGGGCCTCGGCTACGAACCCGCCTGCGCCGACCCGGAACGAATGCACACCACGGGCCCGATACCCGCGGCCGAACGCGCGGCCGGCCACTCGCCGGGACCGGTGCTCGGCGGCTCGGCGGCCGCACCGCGTCGGGATCGAACCGGCGCGCTCGACGCCGATGCGACATCGGCCGCCTCGCGCGCTCGAGCAGCGGAGCAGAAATACGCTGCGGCGGAGCAGCGTCCACGACGCCGGGCGTGGACGGATGTGTTCACCGAGGAGATCGTGCGGATCGGCGAGGCGCGCGCGGACGTCGTGGCGATCACCGCCGCCATGCCCGGGCCGACCGGGCTGGGAGAGTTCGCGCGCCGCTTCCCGGATCGGTGTTTCGATGTCGGGATCGCCGAGCAGCACGCGGTGGTCAGTGCGGCCGGGCTGGCCATGGCGGGTGTGCATCCGGTGGTGGCGATCTATGCCACGTTCCTGAACCGCGCCTTCGATCAGGTGCTGTTCGATGTGGCCATGCATCGCCTGCCGGTGACGTTCGTGCTGGATCGGGCCGGGATCACCGGGCCGGACGGGGCGAGCCATCACGGGATGTGGGATCTGGACATGCTCGCCGGGGTGCCCGGGATGCGGGTCGCCGCGCCGCGTGATGCCGCCCGGCTGCGGGAGTTGCTGGCCGAGGCGGTGGCGGACGAGAGCGGGCCGACGGCGCTGCGGTACCCGAAAGCCACTGTGGGCGAGGATATTCCGGCGGCCGAGCGCTGGTCCGGACTGGATGTGCTGCGCCGCGCCGAACATCCGGATGTGCTGCTGGTGGCGGTCGGTCCGCTGGCGGGCGTCTGTCTCGAGGCGGCCGCGATGCTGGCCGCCGCGGGCGTGCAGGCCACGGTGGTGGATCCGCGCTGGGTGCTGCCCGTCGCGGAGCGGCTCACCGAATTGTGCGCCGGGCACCGCCTGGTGCTCACCGTGGAGGACGGCACCCGGCGCGGCGGGGTCGGGCCCGCGCTCGCGGAAGCGTTGTCCGACCAGGGGATCGCCGTCCCCGTGCGGCGGCTCGCGCTGCCGCATCGTTTCCTCCCGCACGGCGAACGCGGTCCGCTGCTCGCCGAATCCGGGCTCACCACCACCGAGATCGTGCACACCGTGCTGTGCGCGCTCGGTGCCGATCGGTCGGAGGTTTCCCCATGACCATCGCGCAATTGGAGCTGCCGCGCCCGCTACCGCCGCGGCATCGCACCCGGCGGATCCACGTCGGCCGGGTGCCCGTGGGCGGCGGCGCGCCCATCCCGGTGCAGACCATGACCACCACCCGCACCGCCGATCTCGACGCCACCCTGCGCCAGATCGCCGAGGTCACCGCCGCCGGCTGCGATATCGTGCGGGTCGCGGTGCCGACCCCCGACGACGCGGCGGCGCTGCCCGCCCTGGTGCGCCGGTCCCCGCTGCCGATCATCGCCGACATCCACTTCCAGCCCAGGTACGTGTTCGCGGCCATCGACGCCGGGTGCGCGGCGGTGCGGGTGAACCCCGGCAATATCAAGGAATTCGACGATCGCGTCGGCGAGATCGCCCGGGCGGCCGGAGCGGCGGGGATCCCGATCCGGGTGGGCGTGAACGCCGGCTCGCTGGATCGGCGCATGCTGGCCAAGCACGGCGCGGCCACCCCGGAAGCCCTGGTCGAATCGGCGCTGCACGAAGCGGCGCTGTTCGCCGAACACGGCTTCGGGGACCTGAAAATCGCGGTGAAGCACCATGATCCGCGCACCATGATCGCCGCCAACCGGCTGCTGGCCGCCCGCTGCGACTATCCCATCCATCTCGGCGTCACCGAGGCCGGACCGGTCTTTCAGGGCACGGTGAAATCCGCGGTCGCCTTCGGGGTGCTGCTGGAGGAGGGCATCGGCGACACCATCCGGGTCTCGATCTCGGCGCCGCCGGTGGAACAGGTCAAGGCGGGCAATCACATTCTGCAATCGCTGGGCCTGCGCCCGCGCCAGCTCGAGATCGTGTCCTGTCCCGGCTGCGGCCGGGTACAGGTCGACATCCACCACCTGGCGGCCAAGGTCGAAGCCGCCTTCACGGGGTTCCCGCACCCTTTGCGCGTCGCCGTCATGGGCTGTGTCGTCAACGGTCCCGGCGAAGCCCGCGAGGCCGACCTGGGCGTCTCCTCCGGCAATGGCAAGGGCCAGATCTTCGTCCGCGGCCGCGTGGTGCGCACCGTGCCCGAGCACTCGATCGTGGACGCCCTGCTCGAGGAAGCGCTCGCCCTGACCGACGGCAATGGAGAGGAGTCCGCGTCATGAGCACGCCCACGCTCACCGTCTCGCCCGTGGATCACGACGGCATCCGCGCCCACGTGGAGCGCGCGCTGTACGAATTCCTCACCGCCAAAGCCGAATCCGCCGCGGCCGCCGGGCTGCCCGCCGAGGTGGTGGAGGCGGTGCGCGCGTTCCTGTTCGCGGGCGGCAAACGCATCCGGCCGCTGTTCTGCGTGCTCGGCTGGTACGCCGGCGGCGGCGACGGGCTGCCGCCCGCGGTGGTGCGGGTCGCGGCGGCGGTGGAGTTGTTCCACGCCGCCGTCCTCATCCACGACGACATCATCGACGACAGCGACACCCGGCGCGATCAGCCGACCGTGCACCGCGCCGTCGCCGCTCGCGCCCGCTCGGCGCGCGGCGCCGGCGCGGACCGCTTCGGCGCCCACGCCGGCATCCTGATCGGCGATTTCGGCCTGGTGTGGTCGCAGGAACTGCTGCATACGGCGGGCTTGTCGGCGGCGCAATCGGCCGCCGCCACACCGGTTCTCGACGCCATGCGCACCGAGGTCAGCTACGGCCAGTACCTGGATCTGCTCACCACCGGGCGGCCCACCCGCGACCTCGAACGGGCCCTGGAGATCATCCGCTACAAGACCGCCGCCTACACCGTGCACCGGCCGCTGCAATTGGGCGCGGCGCTCGCGGGCGCGGACGCGGAGGTGCAACGGGCGCTGGCGGACTACGGGCGGCCGCTGGGGGAGGCCTTCCAATTGCAGGACGATCTGCTGGGCGTGTTCGGCGATCCCGCGCGCACCGGCAAATCCGTGGTCTCGGACCTGCGCGACGGCAAGCACACCGCCCTGCTCGCCCTGGCCCTGCGCCATGCCACCGCCGGGCAGCGCGCGCACCTGGACCAGCTCGTCGGCAATCCCGGCCTGGACGAGCGCGGCGCGGCCGTCTGCTGCGAAATCCTGGACGCCACCGCACGTCCGGAGGTGGAGCGGATGATCGCCGAACGCTGGCAGCAGGTGCGCGCGGTGCTGGCCACCGCGCCGCTGCCGCCCGCCGCCGTGGCGGGACTGCGCGCCGCCGCCGAAGCCGTCATCGCCCGAACGGCCTGAAATCCCGGGAGACGCGTCATGGCCTACGTCATCACCCAACCCTGCTGCAACGATGCCGTGTGCGTCCCGGAATGCCCGGTGGACTGCATCCGGCCGGTGCCCGGCACACCGGAATTCACTGCCGCCGAACAGCTCTACATCGATCCGGCCGGCTGCATCGACTGCGGCAGCTGTGTGCCCGCCTGCCCGGTGAACGCCATCTTCGCCGAGGAGGACCTGCTCGCGCCGCAGCGGCGATACACCGAGATCAATGCCGCGTACTTCGAAGCGCATCCCTTACAGGCGGACCCGGCCGGATTGCTGCCCGCCGCGCCGCGCCTGCCCAGGGGGCACCGGCGGCTGCGGGTGGCGATCGTGGGATCGGGGCCCGCGGCCTGTTACGCGGCGCGGGCACTGCTGCAACACACCGACGTCGAAGTCGACATGTTCGAGAAACTGCCCACGCCTTGGGGATTGGTGCGGTCCGGTGTCGCGCCCGACCATCCCGACACCAAGCAGATCACCGCATCCTTCGAATCCGCCTTCGGCTCCGCGGCTTTCGCGTTGCATCTGAACGTGACGGTGGGCGCTGACCTCGGCCTGCCGGAACTGCTGGCGCACCATCACGCCGTGATCTGCGCCGTCGGCGCGTCCGGGGACCGGCGCCTCGGCATCCCGGGGGAGTCCCTGCCCGGCAGCCACTCCGCCACCGAGTTCATCGCCTGGTACAACGGGCATCCGGCCTACGCTGACCACTGGTTCGACCTGTCCGGCGACCGCGCGGTGATCGTCGGCAACGGCAATGTGGCCCTGGACGCGGCCCGCGTCCTCGTCACCGACCCGGAGCGACTGGCCGCCACCGATATCGCCGACCACGCCCTGGTGGCCCTGCGGCACAGCAAAATTCGCGAAGTGGTCGTCCTGGGCCGCCGCACCCCCGTGCACGCCGCCTACACCGGCCCGGAGTTCCTGGCGCTGGGCAGTCTGACCGGTGTCGATATCGTCGTCGCCGAGCACGACCTCGACCTCGATCCGGCGAGCCGCGCGGAACTGGACGGCGGCGGCCCCGCGACCCGGCTGAAATGGGATCTCGCAGTCGAATACGCACGGGCCGAACGTCTTCCACGGCAGCGGCGGATCGACCTGCGCTACCTGGCGTCGCCGATCGCCCTGCACGGCTCACGCCACGTCACCGGCATCGAGTACGCCCGCAACGAGATGGCTGGAGCCGAATCGCGGGTTCGCCCCACCACGCACACCGAACTGCTGGACACCTCGCTGGTCTTGCGGTCCATCGGATATCGCGGAGAACCCTTGGCGGGCTTGCCCTTCGATCCCGCGCGCGGGGTGATCCCCAACTACGAAGGCCGGGTGCTCGACGCCGCCGGCGCACCACTGCTGGGAATGTATGTCACCGGCTGGATCAAACGTGGCCCGCGCGGCGTGATCGGCGCCAACCGCGTCGATGCCGAGGAAACCGTGCAGCACCTGCTCGCCGACTTTCTGGCCGGACGCCTGCCCACCCCCGCCGGCGGCCGCCCCGAACTGCTCGAACTTTTGTCCGCGCGCTGCCCGGACCGCATCGACCGCACCGGCTGGCGGGCCATCGACGCCGCCGAACGCGCCGCCGGCGCCGCGACCGGCCGTCCACGCGTGAAAATCACCGGCCGCCAAGCGTTTCTGTCCGCCGCCCGCTCACAGCCGCGCACGGCGTCGCCACCCGCCTGGGCGACGCCGTAGCGTGTCGGAGGTGAGCGGATCCAAGGCGGCGCGCTGGTGGGCCCTCGCCGGCATCGTGGTGCTGGCGGCGGTGATCCACGTGCTGTCCCGTCCGGAGCCCGCCCACGAGGTGGCCGCGCCGGTGCGGGTGTGGTCGCGCGTCATCACCCTCACCGCCGCCGACGGGCGCGCCACCGCGGCCATCGACAATGGCGGGCCCGGCGATTCGGTCTGGCTCGATCGCGGCGACGGTGAGCTGCGCGTCCGGGCGGGCCGCGTCGGCACGGCAGCCGTTGCCGAACACGGCGCCTCGGCGCGCACCGACTCCCACCGCTACGGCGGCGACCGCCTGCGCGCCTGCGGCAAGGCCGGTGACCGCGCCGAAATCCGCTGCACCCGCTGGACTTCCGCCGACGATCCCGCACCCGATCGGGTCGAGCGGGCCCTCGAACGGCTCCTCGACCGCTACGACCATCGGACCGGACTGTGGGAGAACGACTCCAGCACCTGGCAGAGCGCCAACGCACTCACCACCCTGCTCGACTACGTCACCCGCACCGGCGACCGCCAGTACCTGGGCTACCTCGACGAGATCTACCGGCACGGCGCGGTCGCCGAGCTCGGCATCCCGCGTGACACCGGCTACAACGACGACGAGCTGTGGTGGGCCCTGGCGTGGATCGAGGGCTACGACCTCACCCACGAGGCCCGCTATCTCGAGGCCGCGCGCCGCATCGTCGACCGGATGGACGATCGGCGGGCCTCGTTCTGCGGCGGCGGATTGGCCTGGGCGAGAACCGGAGTCGACCCCGAACTGCGCCCCTGGGAACAGGTCAACTCGATCACCAACGGCCTCTACCTCACCGCCGTGGCCGCCCTCGCGACCCGCGTCGACCCCGCACTCCGCACCACCTACCTGGACCGCGCCGCCACCACCTGGGACTGGTTCGCCGCCCGCTCGGGCCGCCCGCTGCTCGACTCCACCGGCTTGATCAACGACCACCTGGACCGCTACGACGGCACCTGCGTCCTGGTCGATGAGAACCGCCGCTGGACCTACGGCCAAGCCGCCTTGATCAGCGGTCTGGTCGCCCTGCATCGAGCGACGAACAATCCGGAGCCGCTCGCCGCCGCCGACCGGATCGCCGCCGCCGCAACCGGTTCCGGCTCACCCTTCCTCGACGACGGCGTCCTGACCGAACCGAGCGCCGTGAACTGCCCCGGCCCCGGCTGCCGCGACGCCGAAACCTATCGGGGCGTCTTCGTCCGCGCCTACCGGGAACTCCTGGACACCGGCGCTTCCCGCGTGGCGAACCCGGAATTCCTCACCCGCCAAGCGAATTCACTCCAGGCCACCGCCGACGAATACGGCTTCCGCTGGCAAGGGGCGGCCGCCGCCGACGACCGCCCCAACTTCGCCACCCAGGCCGCCGCCCTGGATGCCTTGCTAACGCTCAGGATTCGATCGTGACATTGGTGTCGATCACGCCGAACACCTCGTCCTGTGGGCCGCGCAGAATCCCCATCCGCCCGAACGGACTGTCGTCGGGACCCATCAGCACCGTCGCCCCGAGCCCGGTCGCCTTGGCCAGCGCCTGATCGGTGCCGTCCACCTGGAACCAGGTCAGCCAGTACGGCGGCTGATCGCCGCCCATCGGCGTGGTGTCCATCATGCCGCCCGCGGGCCGCTCGGTCCCGGCCGGCGCGAAGGTCGAATAGACGAAGTTCTCGCCGTCGCCGATCTCGGTGAACGTCCAGCCGAACACCGCACTGTAGAAACCTTGCGCCCGGCTGTAGGCGGGCGTGTGCAGTTCGTTCCAGCACAGCGCGCCGGTCTCGTTGAAGATGCCGGCCCCGGTGTGCGCCTTGGCCTGCCAGAGCCCGAAGACGCCGCCGGTCGGGTCGGCGGCGATGCACATGCGGCCGACGTCCATGACATCGAAGGGCGGCATGAAGACCGCGCCGTCCTCGGCGGTGATCACCCCGGCGAGTGCGTCCACATCGTCGGCGGCCAGGTAGGTGGTCCACACCGACGGCATGGCGACATCACCCATCTTGGGGCCGATCCCGGCGGCGGGCCGGCCATCGATCATGGCCATCAGATACCCGCCGGCTTCGGGTGGGCTATCGAGAATCTCCCAGCCCAGCAGCTGGGCGTAGAAGTCGCGGGCGGCGGCCGGATCATCGACGGAACAATCGACCCAGCACGGTGTTCCCTGCGGCCAAGCGGTGTCGCGAGTGGGCATTGCGATCCTCCATAGAGTGCTCCGACAAGGCCCGTTTCAGAGTACGGCACACTTTCGGCAATCGCGCCGGGTCGATCGAAACGAGACCCGGCTCAGCGGATCGGCTTGATGCCGTACAGCTCGATCTTGCGATAGAGCGAGGAGCGCGCGATCCCCAGCTGCTGGGCCGCGCGATGCCGGTTGCCGCCGGTCTGGGTCAGCGCCCGCACGATGGCCGAGCGTTCGGCCGCCTCCAATTGCGACAGGGTGCGCCGGCCGGTGACGAAGCAGGTCTCGGGCAGATCGGCGCGGCGCAGTGCACCGGCCGGGCGGCGGGTCAGCGCGGTGTGCAGGGCATCGCGCAACTCGGCGATATTGCCCGGCCAATCGTGACCGAACAGCACCCGCATGGCGTCGGGCGCGCACGCCACCTCCCGTCGCGGGGCCAGCGTGCGCAGCAGGTGCGGGACCAGCTGGGTCAGATCGTCGAGGCGATGCCGCAGCGCGGGCACCGTCACCGAATGCCCGAAATGCCGCAGCACTTCCTCCGATCGGGCGCGTTCGGCCTCGGCGTCGGTGGTCACCGTCGCCACCAGCCAATGCTTGCCGTGATCGGTGCCGTGCAGCCGCGCCGCCAGCGCCGGAGCGTGCCGCGGATCGAGCTCGTCGACATGCGCCAGCACGATGGTGGCCGGTTCGCTGCCCGGCCATTGCCGGTCGAACCGTGGTGCGCCGGAGCGGCATTCGATGATCACCAGCGGGCGGGTCGGATACACCCGCCGGTGCGCGGCGGTGATCAGGGTGAGCTTGCCGGTGCCGGATTCGCCGTGCACCACCACCGGCCGGTTGGCGCGCGCGGCCTCGAGCACTTCCGCCCCGGCCGCCCGCCAGATCGGCGAGACGCCCGGAAGTTCGGGAATGCCAACGGTTCTGGCGGGGCGGCGTTCGGCGCGCGGCTGCGGCACGGCCAGATCCACCTGCAACACCACCCCGGCCACCTCCGCGCCCGCGAGCACCGTGCTGGCCTGCACCCGCGCGGTCCGGCCGGTGGGCAGATCCACCAGCACCTCGGTACCCTCACGCGCCCCGGCCAATTCGACGGCGACCTCGCGCAGGCGGCCCCGATCGTGCGCGCTCAGTTCGGCGTCCGCGCGCGCGTCGGTCATGAACACGTCCCCGCCCAGCGCCACCACCGGCCCGCGCCCGGCGCGCGCCACCCGCAGGAATCGATCCAGCACCGCCTGCTGGCGCAAGGATCCTGTGGCCCGCAATTCGGCTTCGATATGCCGGGCCGCCTCCCGGATCAGCACCGGCATCAAAGGATTCGCGTCCTGCGCCAGGCAGCTCAGATCCAGCACGCCCTGCACCGCACCGGTCAGCGGATCGCGCACCGGCGCGCCCGCGCACGCGAACACCGTGATGTTCTCCGCGAAATGCTCGGGGCCCTGGATGAACACGGGTTTGCCGGCCGCCAGCGCGGTGCCGACGCCGTTGGTGCCCACCGAATCCTCGCTGTAGACGAACCCGGGCGCGAAGTACACCTCGTCGAACAGCTCACTCAGGAACCGCTGATTGTCGCGCCGCACCAGTACCCGCGAGCGTTGATCGGTGAGTGCGATGGTGACCGGCAATTCCGCCAATTCCGTTTGCAGGCGCTCGATCACGGGTACCGCGCAGTTCACGAAACGCGTGGTCAGGTCCAGTTCACCCTGATATCCGCGATCCAGCACGTTCACCAGATCGCTGACCCCCGCGTCGAGCGAGCGCCGCCAGGAGGCCAGCACCAGACCCGAGACCGCGCCGGGCCGCACTTCACCATCGGTGACGAACGAGTCTCGCGCCCGCTCGACGCGGACGACCTCATCACCCGGGTCCACCGCACTCCTAAAAGCATCGGATCATCCACGAAAGGCCGGCCGCGCCGCCATGCTCGGATTGTCCGCAGCCACCCGGCCCGCCGTCAAGGCGTAACTGTCCCAAAGTAGGACAGCGAATCCATCGCGCACTGTGGAAACTGATTACACCGACGGCAGATCCGGCCGTGGCGCGAGCAAGCAGACGGTGCGCCACGGCAAGCCGTTCGGCGGATCTGCCCCGGACCGTGGCGACAACGGCGTCGCCCCGCGATTCCCCGCCCAAGGTCGCGGCCCGGTCCGGGGCAGCGTTACGCCACGGGAAATCGCCCCCCGAAGGCGAACCGGCCCCGTTCGCCGCGAGCGGGGCCGGTTGTCGTGTCCGCCCCCGGTGACCGGTGGGCTCAGCGGATGCGCAGCGTGCGGTAGGCCTGTAAGGCCAGATACAGTTCGGCGGATTCGGCCGGGGCGGTGCAGCGGCGGCCGGTGAGGTCGGCGATGCGGTTGAGGCGGAAGCGGACCGTATTGCGGTGGCAGAACAGGGTTTCCGCCACGGCCGCCACCTCGCCGTCGGAGGCGAACCAGGCGGTCATGGTGTCCAGCAAGCTGTCGCGGTCGTGCTCGGGGAGCGCCAGCAGCGGGCCGAGCACCCGGTCCGCCAGGGCCGCGGCCAGTTCGGGCGCGTCGGCCAGCAGCACCGGGACCAGGGCCTGTTCGTAGCGGGTGACGCGGGTGGTCTCGCATCGCGCGGCGGCGCAAGCCGATTCGGCCTGGCGCAGCGCCGCCGGGGTCGCATCCAGGCCGTCGTAGACGGTGCTCACGCCGGTCGGACCGGTGACGCGCGCGGTCAGCACGCTGACCAGGCGCTCGACCGTGAAACCGTCGGTGACCGCGACGATGCCGAGCTGACAGTCCGCGCGCACCTGCCAGGCCGAGCGCACGCCCAGCGCGGACAGCGCCTCGCCGATACCCGGAAGCGCTTCCGCCGCAGCCGATTCCGATGCGGCCGCGATCACCGCGTACCGGCCCTGGCGCGGCAGCCGCAGCAGGTCCGCGTACTCGGCGAGCCGGGGCGGGTCGCCGTCACCGGCCAGCAGCGCGTCCAGCGCCGCCTCCCGCACCCGCGCGTCCCGCCGCTGCAGCTCGCTCTCGACCTCGCGATACCCGAGGGTGAGCGCCTCGGAATAGTCGTCGATCAGCTGCCACACGTCCGAGGCTAGCCGCAGCAGCGCGCGCTCGTCCCCGGGATTCTCGTTCGCGTAGGTCAGCGCCCGCTCCCAGGTGACCCGCGCGCCGATGCGATAGGACCGCAGCGCCACCGCCAGCGGAATGCGCTGCTGCGCCCGCAGCCGCCCGTTCGTCCGCGCCACCTCGATGCCCGCGTCCGGATCCCCGGCCAGATGCGACAGCAGCGCGACCAGATGCTGACGGTTGTTGTGCCGCAGGCCCTCCGGCGTGGCCCGTTCCGGATACGCCGGTTCCGCCGCCTCGATCGCGGCCGCCACCTCGGCCACCAGGCCGTCGATATCGGCGAGCAGTGCGCGTCCGGCCGCGGCGATGAAGGCGTTGCTGGACGCGGACCGGTAGCTCATGCGCCGCGCTGCTGATCGGAGCGCCGGGTGCGGTAGGCGTGCGCGGCCAGGAACAGTTCGGCGGATTCGGCCGGTGCCGAGAAACGGCGGCCGGTGAGATCGGTGATCCGGTTCAGCCGGAACCGCACCGTATTGCGATGGCAGAACAGCGCCGCCGCGACCGCCGCCACCTCGCCTTCGGAGGCGAACCACGCGGACATGGTGTCCAGCAAGGTGGTCCGATCGTGCTCGGGCAGCTCCAGCAAGGAACCCAGCACCCGTTGGGTGAGGGCGTCGGCGATCTCCGGCGCGCCCGCGAGCAGCACCGGAATCAGCGCCTGGTCGTAGCGCACCACCCGGCCGGACCCCGAAGGTGCGGTGGCACAAGCCAATTCGGCCTGCCGGAGCGCGGCCGGGGTATCGGCGAGCGTGCCGTAGGCGCAGCTGATGCCGACCGGGCCACCGGCCCGCTCACCCAGCAGCCCGGCCAGCCGGTCCAGCGTGAAACTCTCGGTGACCGCCACGATGCCGAGCTGGGTGTCCGCCCGCACCCGCCACGCCGACCGCACGCCCAGCGCGGTCAAAGTCTCGCCCACCCCCGGAAGCGGTTCGGCCGCGGTCGTTTCCGACGCCGCCGCCACCACCGCGAACCCGCCCTGCAGCGGCAGTCGCACGATATCGGCGTACTCGCGCAGGTCCGCCCCGTCCGCCCGCCCGGTCAGCAGGGCGTCCAGCGCCGCGTCCCGCAGCCGGCTGTCGCGCCGCTGGATCTCGCTCAGCACCTCCTGATAACCCAGCGTCATGGCCTGCGAATAATCGTCGACCAGCTGCCACACCTCGGACGCGGTCGCCAGCAGCGCCCGCCCCGCGCCGAGTTCGTCCCCGGTCAGCGCCATGGCCCGATCCCAGGTGACCCGGGCCGCGATCCGGTAGGTGCGCAGGATCGCGGGCAGCGGCACGCCTTCTTGCGCGCTCCGCCGCCCGGTCGCCCGCGCGATCGGCAGCCCGGTATCGGTTCCACCCGCCAGATAGGTCAGCACCGCGGTCAGCTGCCGCCGATTGTTCTCGCGCAACCGCTTGTAGTTGAAGCTGGTCAGCCATACCGGTTCCACCGCGCCGACGGCATCGGCCACCGCGTCCGAGAGCGCGTCGATATCGGCGAGCAGCAGCCCGCTGATCCGCGCGACGGCGGGGGACACGGCGGGACGGGCGGACACGAAACCAGATGCTAGCGGGCCTCGCGCACCGCCGTGATTGTGCATGCGCACAATCCGCGCTGGGCCCCGGTCCATTGTGACCTGGCCCTCATCCCGACACGATAGTCAGCTGACCGACCGGACTATGTCGTCCGGCACTGTTCGCCGAGGATCGTAGAGGAACTGCATGGGAACCACTGTCGCCGCCGCCCGGGAGCTGGCGGTGCCCGCGTCCTACACCATCGCGCAGGACGCGGCGCTGTCGGATCTCGTCACCGGAAACGCCCGTGACTGGCCGGAATTCGTGGTCTTCCAGGTGCCGGCGGCCGACGGCTGGACCGATATCACCGCCGCGCGGTTCGCGGGCGAGGTGGCCGCGGTGGCCAAGGGGCTCATCGCCTCCGGCATCGAGGCGGGGGACCGGGTGGCCATCATGTCCGGCACCCGCTACGAGTGGGCGCTGCTGGACTACGCGGTGTGGGCGGCGGGCGCGTGCACGGTGGCGATCTACGACAGCTCGGCCGCCGATCAGGCCGAATGGATTCTCGCCGACTCCGGCACCAAACTGGTCGTGGTCGAGCATCTCGCGCACGCGCGCACCCTGGCCACCGTGCAGGCGCCGGAACTGCGGGAGCTGCTGCGCTTCGACGGCGACGCCATCGGTGAACTGACCCGGCGCGGCGCGGACGTCGACGACGCGGAGCTGCAGGCGCGGCGCGCCACCGTCACCGCGGACTCGCCCGCGACGCTCATCTACACCTCCGGCACCACCGGGCGGCCCAAGGGCGTGGTGCTCACCCATCGCAATCTGCTCGCCGAGGCCACCGCCGGACAGCTCGCGCTCACCGATGCCATGGTGGCGGGCGGGCGCACCCTGATGTTCCTGCCGCTGGCGCACGTCTTCGCGCGCGCCATCTCGGTGGCGGCGCTGGCCTCGCGGGTGACGGTCGCGCACTCCAGCGACTGGTCCACGCTGCCACAGCAATTCGCGGCCTATCGGCCCGATTTCATTCTCGCCGTGCCGCGGGTGTTCGAGAAGGTCTACAACGGGGCCAAGCAGCGCGCCCACGACGGCGGCAAGGGCCGGATCTTCGATGCCGCCGCCGACACCGCCATCGCGTGGAGTCAGGCGCAGGAGAACGGCGGCGCGGGACTGCTGCTGAACCTCAAGCACGCGCTGTTCGATCGGCTCGTCTACGGGAAACTCCGTGCGGCACTGGGCGGTAAGTGTGAGCGCGCGGTGTCCGGCGGCGGACCGCTCGGGGCGCGGCTCGGGCACTTCTACCGGGGCGCGGGCATTCCGGTCTACGAGGGGTACGGGCTCACCGAGACCAGCGCGGCCATCACCGTCAACACCCCCGCCGAGATCCGGGTGGGCACGGTCGGCAAACCCATTCAGGGACACGCGGTCCGGATCGCCGACGACGGTGAAGTGCTGCTGCGCGGACCGGTGGTGTTCGGCGGGTACTGGCACAATGACGCCGCCACCGCGGAGGCGTTCACGCAGGACTGGTTCCACACCGGCGATCTCGGCGCGCTCGACGCCGACGGCTATCTGACGATCACCGGGCGCAAGAAGGAGATCCTGGTGACCGCGGCCGGCAAGAACGTCTCGCCCGCCCAGCTCGAGGATTCGCTGCGCGCGCATCCGCTGATCAGCCAGTGCATGGCGGTCGGTGACGCGCAGCCGTTCGTGGGCGCGCTCATCACCCTCGATCCCGAAGCGCTGCCCGGCTGGCTGGCCCGCCACGACCTGGACGGTGCGCTGCCGCTGGCGCAGGTGATCGAATTGCCCGCGCTGCGTGCCGAACTCGAGACCGCCATCGCCGAGACCAATGCGAAGGTCTCGAAGGCGGAGGGCATCAAGAAGTTCCGGGTGCTGAGCGTCGACTGGACCCAGGAGGGCGGCGAACTGACCCCGAAGATGTCGCTCAAGCGCGCGGTGGTGGCGCAGAAGTACGCCGCCGAGATCGCCGCGCTCTACAGCTGAGCAACGAATCGAACTCTGGGGACGGCTGCTTCGTATAACCCGTAACCCAGATGGTTCGTCCGGGCGTCGCCGCGACCCGGACCCCACGGCCCCACCGGCCCGCGCCGGTGGGGCCGTCGTGCACTCGAAACCCTTTGCGCGGCAAATTATTTCGTGGTGCGGTGTGACGTGGCACACATTGTCTGAGTCAGTTCGGGGTAGTTACATTGTGGGCGATGTATCGCTCACGATCAATCTCAGCGCCGACCGCCGAACCCGCCGCGCGGCCGGACCTTCCGACCGTCGCCGACCTGATCGTCACCCGCCTCGCCGCCCGCACCACTCACGTCTTCGGCGTCGGCGGGGCCAATATCGAAGACCTCTACGACGCTCTGCACCGCACCACCCACCCCATCACCGGCATCGTCGCCAAACACGAATTCGGCGCCGCCACCATGGCGGACGGCTACTTCCGCGCCACCGGCCGCCTCGGCGTCGTAGCCGCCACCTCCGGCGGCGGCGCCATGAATCTCCTTGCCGGACTGACCGAGTCCTACGACTCCCGCATTCCCGTCCTGGCCCTCATCGGCCAGCCGCCCCTGACCCTGGAAGGCCGCGGCGCGTTCCAGGACACCAGCGGCGGCCCCGGCCTCCTCGACGCCGAACGCATCTTCGCGGCGGTAGCCCGCCACTGCGAGAAAGTCGTCGAGCCGGCCGAAATCGACGCCGCCCTGGACCGCGCCCTCGCCGCCGCCGTGGCGGGAGGCCCCGCAGTTCTGTTGCTACCCAAGGATATTCAGTCCGCCACTGCCCAGCCGCGACCAGCGGGGCGCGGGGCGGATGCCGTCCGGTCGCCCTTCGGTGGAGCCGCGAACGGTGCCACCTCGACCGCCAACCGAGACCCCTCGTCCGGTCACGCCGCCGCCGCTGCGTCCGGCGTCGTGGCGGAGACCGGCGTTGCCGCACACGATTCGGCGCGTGCGGATGCCGATGCCGCCGCGCGAGCGGTCGGTTCGCTGCTGGCGGCGGTGCGGGGGCCCGTGGTGCTCATCGCGGGGCCGGAGGTGGGGCGGGCCGGTGCGCGGGCGGAACTCGCGCGGCTGGCGGGGGTGCTGGATGCCACGGTGCTGGTGACGCCGGATGCCAAAGACGCTTTCCCGAACCGGGATTCGCGATTCGGGGGCATCACCGGCATCATGGGGCATCCGCACGTGCCTGAGCTGGTGGGGCGGGCCGCCGTCTGCGTGCTGGTCGGCGCGACGCTGCCGATGACCGCGCGGGCCGGGCTGGACGAGCCGCTGCTCGCGTGCGCTCGCGTGGTGAGCGTCGGTGGTGAATCACCTTATGCGCGAGCGGATGTGCAGGTGCCCGGTGAATTGCGTGCGCGGCTGCAAGACCTGCTGGGGCAATTGCCTGAAGCCGCCGGTCGTTCCGAAGCGCTCGCATCCCGTCGGGCCGACGGGCTCGAACCTCGTCATTCCGGCGGGTTGCCGGCCGGAATGCGGGAACCGGGGGTGGATCCCGGTCGACAGCACGTCGGGACGACGGAAGCGGTGGCTCTGCCCGGGATGACGGACCCGGGCAGGTCGCCCGGGGTGGCGTTGCCGGAGTTGGTGGTTCCTCCCGCGACCGGGCCCGGGGTTCGGTATCGCGAGGCGGTGCTGGCGCTGCGGGAGCGGCTGGAGCCGGGGACGACCGTGGTCGCCGATGCCGGGAATACCGGTGCGGCCGTGGTGCATTACCTGCCGGTGCCCGAGGACGGGCGGTTCCTGATCGCGCTCGGGATGGGCGGGATGGGGTACGCGTTCGGGGCCGGTATCGGGGCGGCCCTGGGGCGAGGACGGCGCAGCGTCGTGATCGCCGGGGACGGTGCGTATTTCATGCACGGGCACGAGGTGCACACGGCCGTGGAGTATCACGTGCCGGTGACGTTCGTGGTGTTCAACAACAACGCGCACGCCATGTGCGTGACGCGTGAACAGCTCTATTACTCGGGGGAGTACACCTACAACCGGTTCGGGCAGGCGCGGATCGGGGCCGCGATGGCCGCCATGTTCCCGCAGCTGCCCGTTTTCACCGCGAGCACGCTCGAAGAGTTCGAACGCGCGCTCGACGAATCCCGTACCACCTCCGGGCCCGCCTTCATCGAATTGCGTTGCGATCCCGATGAGATTCCGCCCTTCGCCCCCTTCCTGAAGGAGTTGTCCGCATGACCGAAGCCGCCCGCATCGCCCCCGTCGAAGTACCCGACGTCGGAGTGCCCGGGGTGTACCGCATCGAGACCCTCGCCATGAAGGAGGGGATGCCGATGGTGCTGGACATGACGCGCGCGGTGTACCCGCACGACGAGATCTTCGGCGACTACTGCACCGTTCACGAGTACGTGGCCGCGCCGCCGGACGAGGTGTACGAATACCTGGCCGACACCCGCAGCCTGTGCGAATGGACCTACAGCATGCGGGGATTCGAGCGCACCGGCGAACCGGACCTGTGGGTGTCGGACGACCGCATCGGCTCGCACACCCGCATCTACACCCGCACCGTCGCCAATCCGCAGGCACGGACGGTGGATTACCACTGTTCCTGGGATCAGGGCGAACACCTCTGGATGATCTACCTGATGCGCGTGGTGGACGCGCAGCTGGTGCTGAACAAGCCGGGTTCGGTGATCACCTGGACCAACTGCCGCCATCCGTTCTACGAGGACAACGGCTACCCCGAAACGGCCCCCGCCGACCGCCCGGTGTGGGTGGGCGACTTCTGGCACCTCTTCGCCGCCGGGCACCTGCTGGAACTGCGCAATCTCAAGGCCATCTGCGAGCATCGCCACGCCGCCGGCCAGCCCATCAAGCCGGAATGGATGAACTGACCATGAGCACCGTGAGCCTCCTCGACGTCGCCGGGTATCTGCCCGAGAACATCGTCTCCGCCGACTATTTCGCCCAGCATGCCGACCCTGACGATGTGACCGGCAACGTCATGTTCAAGGCCCCCAAGTTCCGCCGCCATATCGCTCCCGGCGAATCCGTCGCCGATATGGCCGAACGCGCCGTCGCCCCGATCCTGGCGCGGCAGGGCCGGGAAGTGCTGCGCGACATCGACATTCTGATCGTGCACACCCAGCTGCCCGAGACCGGCATCGTCGGCAACGGCGGCGAGGTGGCGGCGCGGCTGGGCATCAATCCGGAATGGTTGATCGACCTGCACAACGGCGGCTGCGCGGCCTTCGTGCACGGGATGAAACTGGCCCGACAGCTGCTGGCGAGCACCGACGCCAAATCCGCGCTCATCGTGACCGTACAGAACTGCGCCGGACAGGTTTTCACCCAGGAACAGGTGCGCGGCAAACCCCAAGCCGCCATTCCCGGCGACGGCGCGGGCGCGGGACTGCTGGTGAAATCCGGGGATTCGCCGATCCTCGATATCGAGACCCGGCACCTGCCGCAGTACGCCGGCCAGATGACGGTGCTGGCCGACCCGCCGCGCAAGTACTGGGAGGCCGGCCCCGGCCAGATGCACGTCGGCTTCACCGAATCCAAGATCGTGCGGGTGCTGGCGCGCGGCAATCGCATCGTGCCCGAGGTGGCGCAGGCGGTGTGCACCCGGATCGGCGTTCCCGCAACCGATCTCGATCTGCTGGTCACCAATCAGCCCAATCGCGCCTTCCTGCGCAACTGGCGCGACGCCCTGCAACTGCCCGCCGACAAGCACCCCGACACCTTCGACGATTGCGGAAACCTGTTCGCCGCGGGCATTCCCGTCACCTTCGACCGCGCCGTGGACGAGGGCCGGGTGCCCGCCGGATCGCTGGTCATGTTCGCGGGCTTCGCGCACGCCGGTGACTTCGCCGCCGCGGCCGCGGTGCGCTGGGGCGGACGCTGAACGGATCGGAACCGAGCATGACGCACACCATCGAGCTCGGGCATCGGCTCGGGCTCAACGAGAACCCTTACGGCCCATTGCCGTCCGTGCACGCGGCCCTCGAACGCGCGCTGGTGGCCGCCAACCGCTACCCGGAATTCCGGCCCGGCCGCCTGCCCCGCCTGATCGCCGAGCGGATCGGCGTCGCCCCGGACCGCGTGGTGGTGGGTGCGGGCGCGACGGGCGTGTTCATGACCCTGCTGCAGGAATTCGTCCGCCCCGGCGACGAAGTCGTCATGGCCACCCCGACTTTCGAGGGTTTCCCCATGCTCACCGAAATGGTGGGCGGCCGCGCGGTTGCGGTGCCGCTCACCCCCGGCGGCTGCCAGGACCTGCGCGCCATGGCCGCTGCGGTGGGCGCGCGCACCCGCCTGGTGGTGATCTGCAATCCGCACAATCCGACCGGCACCCGCCTCGATCCGGGCGCGCTGTCGGATTTCCTGGCGGCTCTCGATCCGGCCGTGACCGCGGTGCTGGACGAGGCGTACCTGGAGTTCGTCCCGCACGGCGAGCGCCTGGCCACCCTGGACCTGCTCGACCGGCATCCGAATCTGGTGGTGGTGCGGACCTTCTCGAAGGCGTTCGGGCTGGCCGCGTTGCGCATCGGCTACGCGGTCGGCCTGCCGGTCACCATGGGCCGGATGGCGCACCGGCAGGTGCCGTTCGCCATGCACGCGCTCGCCGAGGTCGGGGTGCGCGCCTGTTACGACGCCGCGGACGAGCTCACCGCGCGGGTGGAGGCCATTCGCGCCGAGAGCGCCCGGCTCGGCGCGGGACTGCGGGCCCTCGGGCTGCCGGTGCCGATCAGCTCCGCCAACTTCGCGTTTGTCTTCACCCCTGACCAAGCGGTCGGATTCGGCTTGCGGAACGCCTTCGCCGAGGCGGGCATCCAGGTCAAGGATTATGCGGAGGGCATCCGGGTCACCGTCGGCGACGACGCGGCCACCACCGCCGTCCTCACCGCGGTACGGACCGCGATCCCGTAATGCGTACCCTGTGACAATGGACGCTCGACCACATACCGGGTCCGAAGCCGGTGGGCACCCGGCCTCGGACGCGGACGTGGATCACGAATTGCTATCTCTCAGCACCCAGCTGTGCTTCGCCCTGTACAGCACCTCCCGGGCCATGACCGCCGCGTACCGCCCGCACCTGGACGCCATGGACGTCACCTATCCGCAGTATCTGGCACTGCTGGCGCTGTGGGAGTTTCCCGGCATCACCATGAAGGAGCTCGGCGAGCACCTGCGCCTGGACTACGGCACGGTCTCGCCGATCATCGCGCGCCTGCAGGCCCGCGGTCTGGTGGACAGCGTGCGCAGCGAAACCGATCGCCGCACCGTGCATCTGCGCGCCACCGCCGCCGGCCGGGAATTGCAGCGCCGCGCCCAGGACATGATCGAGTCGACCATGGACGCGGTCGGCTATCCGATCGAGACTTTGATCGATCTGCGCGACCGGATCAACGAGCTCGGCGACCGCTTGGCGCAGGTTTCGCCCGCGCCCCTGCCTCCCATGTCTTGACACGGGGCACTCCCATTTGAAAGACATTGTCGAGTAACACGTTTGCCTCGGCGAAAGACATAGCGACGGGGAACGGCTCGACCGCGGGCTGAGCGAGCCCGGCACAAAAGGGAGTATTAGGTGCGTTATCGAGTACCGGCGCGAAAGTCCGCCGCCGGGCGGACCGCCGCTGTCGCGGCCGCCATCGCCTTGGCGGTGGGCCTGACCGTGGGCAACACGTCGGCGGAACCGCAGAAGCCCGCGTCCATCACCGCCAATACCAAGGACGGGCGCAACTGGCATCTGAAGGTGTATTCGGCGGCCATGGACAAGGAGATCCTGGTCGATGTGCAGCGGCCGGCCGACGAATCCAAATCCGCGCCGAATCTCTGGATGCTCAACGGCCTGGACGGCGGTGAGGGCACCGCGAACTGGAAGGCCCGCACCAATGCCCTGGAATGGCTGGCCGACAAGCAGGTCAATGTCATCCAGCCGATCGGCGGTCTCGGCAGTTACTACACCGACTGGGAGAAGCCGGACCCGAAGCTGGGCCTGAACAAGTGGAAGACGTTCTTCACCGAGGAACTGCCGCCGCTGCTGGACAAGGAACTCAAGTCCACCGGGCTCAATGCCCTCGCCGGGCTCTCGACCTCCGGCACCTCGGTGCTGCAGCTGGCCGAGGCCAAGCCGGGCCTGTGGAAGACCGTCGCCGCCTACAGCGGCTGCGCGCAGATCGCCGATCCGGCCGGTCAGCGCTTCCTCAAGCTGGCCACCGAGACCTGGGCGGGCGGCAATACCGAGAACATGTACGGCCCGGCGGATTCCCCGCTGTGGGCGGCCAATGATCCGGTCGTGAACGCCGAGAAGCTGCGCGGCACCCAGCTCTACATCTCCAGCGGCAGCGGTCTGCCGCTGTTGGAGGACGTGCAGTACTACCTCGACAACGCGCCCGGCGTCACCGGCGCCATCAACCTGAGCCTCGGCGTCATCATCGAGGCCGCGGTGAACGGCTGCACCCATAACCTGCAGTCCAAGCTGGATTCGCTGAACATTCCGGCGACCTACCAGTTCAATCCGGTCGGCACCCACTACTGGCCGTACTGGGAAGAGGCGCTGCACAAGTCGTGGCCGATGCTGGCCAGCGGCATGGGGATCTGACGGTCTTCCGAAACCTCGAAAATCAGCGCTCACCGGAATTCGGTGGGCGCTGATTTCTTTTGCCGTGCGCTCGCGGTCAGTTCAAGGCGTTCGCCTGCGCATTGCGTTCGACGCTGAAGAACGTCTTGTCGGCCGGCAGTTGCCAATCCGCGCCGACGAAATAGTGTTTGGCGGTCTCGTCACCGAAGGCCAGGTATTTCAGCCAGGCCACGCTCGTGCCCGCGGCCCGGTAGTTCTCGGGGGCGTCGACCGGTGAGAAATGGGTGACGCCGCGCGCATTGGCGATCCAGGACGGGGCGTTGAACATGAGGTTGTACTGCCACCAGCGCACCCAGGCGAAATCGGGGACGACGATATCGTTGTAGCCGGTGAGGAACAGGGTGGGGACGCCGATCAGCGCGCCCACCGCCAGCGGTCCGGGTTCGATGGCCAGCACGCCCGCGATGCGCAGCGACGGATCGATGAGCGCGGCGATGGCGGGGTAGAGGGTGCCCGCTTGCAGCGACGCCTGCCCGCCGCCGGAGTGTCCCGCGAAGAAGGTGCGGCTCAGGTCGATCCGGTCGTGCAGCGGCGAGGCGGCGTCGCGATCGGCGAGGATAGCCACGGCCAGGCCCAGGGTCGGCACATCCACCGTGGAGTTGAAGAAGTCGTAGGGGATGACCACGACGAACCCGTGGCTGGCGTACAGCCGGGCCAGCTGATCGTAATTGCCGGGCACGGACAGGATGCCGCCCGTCAGCACCACCAGGGGAGCCTCCGGCAGGTCGGCGATATCGGCCGGGTAGTAGGTGTTGACGCCGATCGGCGATTCCAGTCCGCCCGGAAACGCTTGCGTGCATTGCAATTCCGAGGCGTTGCCGAACACGGTGACGGTGATGTGGGCGATCATGCCGTACACCGACTGCTGGCACGGATTCGTGGTGACCGGCGTCGCCACCCGATGGGGTCCCGGTGTGGCGTACAGGCTTTGGGCGGTGGCGGCGGGCGCGGGTTCGTCGGCGTACGCCGACGTGGGCGCCGCGCACGCCGCGAAGGCCAGCAGCCCCACGGCCGCAGCGGTTTTCAGAGTGGTGAACGTCCTCATCGTCGAGGGCCTCCCCTTGTCGTTCGAATTGTTCAGCGCGGCGTATTGCCGAGCCCTTGCGCTGCGGCGAGCACCTGGCCGCCGACATCGAGCAGCAGCTCGAAAACATCCACCGGCACCGGTTTCCCGTTGCACCACAGCAGATTGCAGCCGGTCGAGGCGTACGGTCCGACGCCCAGCAGGATCTGCGCGGCGTTCACCGGATCGATCAGCCGGGCGAGTTCGCTGAGATCCTTGGCCAGCGGCTTGCTCGGCGCCGGATACCGGTAGGGATCGTCGTAGGGTTCGCCGGGCACATCGGTGACCGCGGCGGACAGGCGGCGGAACAGTTCCTTGTTGTCCGGGTTGGAGGTTCCGGTCAGCAGCGCCTGCAGATTATTGATCTCGATCTTGGCGGGCACACCGAGCCGCACGATCACCAGATCGCGGCTGGGCACCACCACCACGAACTGCCCGAGCGCGCCGGAGAAGGCGTAGGTGTCGCGCGGGGAACCGGTGAACACCGAATGCTCGTACAGGGTCGCGGTCGGCACATCGACACCGCGATAGGTGTCACCGGCATTGAGCCACATGAGGAATCCGTACCCGGCATTGGCCGGGCTCGGAGTGGTGGCCTCGCGCAGGTAGCCCGCGTCGATCAGCTGCTGTCCCCGCCAGGAACCGTTGTGCAGCATCAGGGTTCCGATGCGGGCCAGATCCGCCGGGCGCATGGCCAGCCCGCCGTTGACCGCGGTATTGCCGCTGCGGTCGCGCAACCAGATCCAGTTCTCGCGATCGATTCCCAACGGGCCCATGAGTTCTCGCTGCACGAACTCCTGATAGTCGAGCCCGGTGCTGATCTCGATGATCTTCGGCAGCAGCGCCAGCACCGACTGCGCGTACTGGAAGGTGGTGCCCGGCTCGTACTCCGCGGGGGAGGCGAGGCTCTGCAGCACCTCGTCGGTCTGGATGCCCGCGATGTCGGCGGGCCAGCTGAAGTGCAGGCCGGTGGACTGCGTGAGCACCTGGCGCACGGTGAGATTCGCGTGCGCGGCATCGGCCTGCGGGAAGAACCTGATGAGGGGATCGTCCACGCCGAAGTAGCCGAGCGTGACCGCGCGCCCGACCGCCAGCGACGCCACCCCCTTGCTGGCGCTGGCCAGGGGCAGCGGCAGATTCGCGGTCGGGGTGCGGTCGCCGATCAGGCAGCCGTGCCGGTACACCTGCACCGCGTAGCCGCCCGCGCGCTGCCCGAAATCCAGGGCATCGGTCACCGCCGCCGCGTCCATGCCGGCCGCGCCCGCGTCCCGGCGTTCGAAGGCCTTGCCCGCCTCCGGTTCCGCGCACGCCCCGCTGTCCGCGGGCTCGGCCGGGGCGGGGGCCGCGGTCAGGGACAGGGCCGCGAAGGCGGCGATACCGAGCGCCGCTGCCCGGCTCGTGCGATGCAAACGCATGGACTTCAAACCCCTCGGCGGGGCCGGTCGATCGGCCCGGTAGCTAACTGAGACTGTGTGGTGTCACATACCGTAGCCGGTGGTGACCGCCGACACAATGGACTGTCTGAGGCAATCCGCTCGAAAGCGCTCGGCGCGGCACCGGAAAAACCGGGTGACCGGTCGCCGGCCGGTCGGAATCTCTACTGGTTAGGAGCCTTTCGGCACTTTTCCAGCGACCGGTTCCGTGCGACAGTAAGGTGCGCGTCGGGAGCGGATCCGAAGCGGGCAAGGAAATCGACGATGATGATCGCGTTATGGGTGCTGCTGCCCTACGGAGCCATCCTCTCGTGCGTGATCGGGCATCTCTGGCGCTACCGCCGCGACGGGTTCCGCGGTCACCTCTACGGGCCGCACATCGACCGCGCCGAACGCTTCGGCATCCACGCCTTCCGGATCGGCGTGCCCATCCTGTTCGTCGCCCGCGTCACCGAAGTCTTTGCCGCCGGACCGGATTCGCGTCCCGAGGGCGGCATCCGGATCCTCATCATCGTGCTGCAGGTCGTCGCGATCCCGCTCGCCATGACGGGCGCCGCGCTCATCCTGGTGCCCCCGCTGATCGCCGCCGACGCCCGCCGGCGCGTCTCCGCGGTGGACCGGCTCACCCTGCCGGTGCTCGTCGCCACCGTGCTCTCGGCCATGCTGGTCACCTTCGACGCCACCCCCGGCGACGGCCGATACCGCAGTGCCGAAACGCTTTTCACCTGGTCGCGCTCGGTGCTGACGCTGCACCCGCAGCCCGCGGTGATGGCGCACGCCCCCGCGCTCTATCAGGCGCGCGGGCTCATCGTCATGCTGCTCATCGCCATCTGGCCGTACACCCGGCTGGCCGGCATCTTCAGCATTCCGGCCATCCGGATGCTGCGGCAGACCTCGCGGCTCGCCGTGCTCGCGGTCGCGCGCTGATAATTTGGTCCGCATGGCGGACTTCGGGGGAACTGACCAGTTCGCTCGGCTGCGCCCGCTGCTGTTCACCCTCGCCTACGAGATCCTGGGCAGCGCGGCCGATGCCGAAGACGTGCTGCAGGACAGCTATCTGCGCTGGAGCGCCGTCGACCATGCGGCGGTGGAACATCCGCGCGCGTACCTGACCCGGACGGTCACCCGGCAGGCGCTCAACCATTTACGCACCACTTCCCGCCGCCGCGAGGACTACGTCGGCAGCAGGCCGCCCGCACCGGCGACACCCGCGCGCTGCTGGAGCTGCTCGCACCCGACGTCGTGCAGATCTCCGACGGCGGCGGCAAGGTCAGCGCGGCCCGGTATCCCATTCTCGGCGCCGCGAAGGTCGCCCAGTTCGTCCTCGGCCTGCAACGGAAATACCTGGCCGACACCGATTTCGAGGTCGCCGCCTACAACGCCCAGCCCGCCGTTCTCACCCGAGTCGGCGGCCCCCGCCGGTGTCTCCGAGATATCCGGACCCACCAGAAAAGGAGCGTCACATGAAAACCGCACTCGTCTGCGTCTCGGTCTCGCACGGCAATACCCGCCGCATCGCCGAGCAGATGGCCCCGATCCTGCACGCCCCCATCCTCGAGCCCGAGGAGATCGACCCCGCCGCGCTCGCGGACTACGACCTCGTCGGTTTCGGCTCCGGCATCTTCAACCTCGCCTTCCATCCTCGTCTGCGCGACTTCGTCCGCTCACTGCCCGAGGGCCGCCCGCGTCGCGCGTTCGTCTACGTCACCAGCGGATTCCCGCCCCGCACGCATCCGCTCGTCCAGCAACTCGAAGGCAAGGGCTACCAGGTGGTGGACACCTTCGCCTGCCGCGCCCTCGACACCTGGCTGCCCTTCAAAGCCGTCGGCGGCATCCGCAAGGGCCGCCCAGACGCGGCCGATCTGGCCGCCGCCCGCGCCTTCGCCGAAAAGCTCCGCGACCGGCCGTGACACGCCGTCTGGGATCGATTCCATTGCGCACCTGCCGTTTTCGGAGATTCCCACAAGATCGCCGCGTCGCGTGGCCGAACCGCTCCGCTCGTGCCATGGTGGAGGCATGCTGCCCGACGCGGAGTTGAATCCGGCTGCGGTCGAGATCGGCGGGTTCTTCCCGCAGCCACCCGATGCCCTCTGGGAGGCGCTCATCGAACCGCATCTGGTCGAGCGCTGGCTACAACTGCGCTCCAGCGGATTCGTGGCGGCGGTCGGCACCCGCTTCGTCTTCGCGGTGCCCGGCACGCCGCCCGGCGAGATCGCCTGCGAGGTGCTGACGGCCAGCCCGGGGGAGCGGCTCACCATCAGCTGGGTGGATCTGCGCGCCGAGCGTCCCGCGCGCTGGGTGGTGGATTGGCTGATCCAGCCCGAGGGACGCGGGACGCGACTGTTGCTGACCCAGACCGGTTTCGATATCGAGGACCGGCGGCAGAAGATGGCGCGCAATGCCATGGAACGCGGCTGGAAGACCACCCTGTCGCGGTTGCGCGAGGTGCTCGAGCGCTGACCCGGATCAGCGCGGCAGCGAGCCGTTCGCCTCGGAGGTGACGGTCCCGCGCCGCGGCAGGACCGAATCGTCCACCAGGCGTAGCGCGGTGAATCCGCGTTCGGCGGCCAGCCGGCGAATCGCCGCCACCTCGTCGTCGGTCCGCTCGGTGACGTCGATGCTGACCTCGGCATCGGCCAGGCTGTGCCCGGCATCGGCCAGCTGCGTGGCCAGCATGGTGAAGGTCAGGAGCGCGTGCTCCTCGAAGAGTTGCTCGGGCTCTATATGCGGTATCCCCTTCATGAGCAGGCAGCGTATGCAGTGGGAGGGGAGGAAGGTGGCATCGATGCCTGGCGTGTCGGATTCGCGGCGTTTTCACCCGCCGGCCGCGCGGGATAGCCGAGCGGCCAGGTCACGGACGTGATCGGCGAGTTCGGGCGGGTGCAGGACACGGAATTCGAAGCCGAAGGACACGGTGTAGAAGGCGATGGCCGCCAGCGATGGTCCGCCGGTGTGCAGGATGCAGGATTCGGCGTCCACGGGTTCGAGGACCCCGACCGTGGGGGCGATGCGGTCCGCGGCGGTTTCGACGGGCGTGTGCAGCAGGATGCGGGCCTGGTGCCGGTAGGGCGCGCTGGTGATGCCGTGCGAGACCAGCTCGGCCGGGTCGGGCGCCTCGCGCGGAGTGAAGCGCGGACCGGTGGGGATGCGCGGGGTGAGCCGATCCACCCGGTAGGTGCGCCAGTCCTCGCGATCGACATCCCAGCCGGTCAGATACCAGCGGCGGCCGGTGTGCACCAGACGATGGGGTTCGGTTGTGCGGCGGGCGGATTCGCCGGCGTGGGTACGGTAGTCGAACCGCAGCCGATGCTGATCGCGGATCGCGGCGGCGATGACGGTCAAGGTGTCCGGGTCCACCTGCGGGCCGCCCGCGGGCACCGCGACCGTCGCGGCCTGCAACGCGGTCATGCGATGCCGCAGCCGCGACGGCAGCACCTGCTCGAGCTTGGCCAGCGCCCGCAGCGAACTCTCCTCGATCCCGGCGATGGTGCCGCCCGCGGCCGTGCGCAAGCCTATGGCGACGGCGATCGCCTCCTCGTCATCCAGCAGCAGCGGCGGCAGTTTCGCGCCCGCGCCCAGCCGGTACCCGGCCGACCCGGCGCTGGCGTGCACGGGATAGCCGAGCGTGCGCAGTTTCTCGATATCGCGGCGCACCGTGCGCACATCCACCTCGAGTTGATCGGCCAGTTCCGCGCCGGTCCAGTCGCGCGGAGTCTGGAGCAGGGACAGCAGGCGCAGCAGTCGCGCGGAGGTTTCCAGCACGAATCCGATTCTGCCCGACACCTAGGGCGGAACCTGTCCTAACCGGCTCCTACCGTAGTTCTCATGAGCAACGAGATCCTTCCCTTCCGCATCGAAATCGCCCAGGAACAGCTCGATGATCTGCGCGCCAAACTGGATGCCGCCCGCCTGCCCGCCCCGCTGCCCGGCGACGACTGGGACACCGGCGTCCCCGTGCACTGGCTGCGTGAAATGGTCGACTACTGGCGCACCGGATACGACTGGCGCGCCGCCGAAGCCGAATTGAACCGCTACCCGCAGTTCGCCACCGAAATCGACGGGCAGCGCATCCATTTCCTGCACGTGCGCTCCGCCGAACCGGAGGCGACGCCGCTGCTGCTCACCCACGGCTGGCCCGGCTCGATTGCCGAATTCCTCGACGTGATCGGGCCTTTGACCGATCCGGGCGCGCACGGCGGCGACCCCGCCGACGCCTTCCACCTGGTGATCCCCGCCCTGCCCGGCTTCGGATTCTCCAGTCCCATCAACGATTCCGGCTGGACCAGGGCCCGCATCGGCCGCACCTGGGCCGAGCTGATGAACCGTCTCGGCTACGAGCGCTACGGCGTGCAGGGCGGTGACATCGGCGGCTCGGTCAGCCCCGAAGTCGCCCGCACCGCACCGGATCACGTGATCGGCGTGCACGTCAACGGCGGCACCAACCTGCCCCCGGTACCCTTCCCGGACAGTGAACGCGAGGGCCTGAGCGAACTGGAACTCGACCGGGTGCGCCGGATCAACGATTTCATGCGCGAGGAATTCGGCTATGTCGCCATCCAATCCACCCGTCCGCAAGCCCTCGCCTACGGCCTGGTCGATTCCCCGGTCGGTCAGCTGGCCTGGATCATGGACAAGTTCCGGGAGTGGACCTTCCCCCGGAACGTGCTGCCCGACAAGATCATCAGCCGCGATCGGCTGCTCACCAATGTCATGCTGTACTGGCTCACCGGCACCGCCGGCTCCGCGGCCTACGTCGGCTACGCGAACGTCGGCTCCTGGGGTGAGCGGCCCGCGAACTCGGGGGTGCCCACCGCCGTGCTGGCCTTCGCCCACGACGTCTGCATCCGCCGCTACTGCGAACCCTCGAACACCATCGTCCGCTGGACCGACGTCGACCACGGCGGTCACTTCGCGGCGCTCGAGGAACCCGCGCTGCTGGTCGCCGACATTCGCGAATTCTTCCGCGACCTGCGCTGACCGTCCGGGGTGGTGGCCGTGACGAACAGCGATGCCGCGCACAGCGCCACCCCGAACCAGACGGCTCCGTTCACCCCCGCGCCGTCCGCCAGCAGGCCGCCGAACAACGCGCCCAACGCGATCGACAGGTTGTAGCCGAGCGTGTTGATGGACATGGCGGCCTCGAAGGCGTCGGGTGCGGCGGCCAGCGTCGAATTGATCTGGCACAGATTGGCCGCGCCGAACGAGACGCCCCACAGCACCATGGCCAGCACCAGTCCGGTGCGGGAATCGCCGAAGGCGAGCAGCAACAGCAGCGAAACCACCAGTCCCGCACCGGCGGTGAGGAATGTTGCGCGCAGGTTCCGGGCGACGGCCTGCCCGGCGAGGAAGTTCCCGGCCGCGCCGCCCAGCCCGTAGACCATCAGCAGTCCGGTGACGAACCCGGCCGAGGCGTTCGAATTCTCCTCGGCGAACGGCCGAATGAACGTGTACGCCCCGAAATGCCCGAGCACGTACAGCATTACGGCGACCATCACCGCCCGCAGCCGCGGATTGTCGAGCGGCAGCCGGAACACCTCCCGCACCGACACCGCGTTCTCCGAAGGCAGCGACGGTATGACGGCGGCCACCGCGACACCCACCACCGCCGCGAGGGCGCTCCAGATCAAAAACGTTGTCCGCCAATCGGTAAGACTCTCGAGCAACGTGCCCAGTGGAATCCCCACCACGGTGGCGATCGAGATCCCCGACAAGGCCACCGCCGCCGCCCGGTTGGCGTGCTGCTCCGGCACCAGCCGCATGGCCATACTCACCCCGATGGCCCAGAACATCCCGTGCGCGAACCCCATCGCCAGCCGCGTGGCCAGCAGGATCGGAAAGTTCGGCGCCACAGCGGTAATCAGGTTCCCCGCCGCCAGCACCGCGAGCAATGCCGCCAGCAGCAGCCGCCGATCCACCCGGCGCGTCCACGCCACCAGGAACGGCACCCCCAGCCCCGCCGACACCCCGAACAGCGTCACCATCAACCCGGCCACGCCCACCGCGACGTCCAAACTAGACCCCACGGCCGTCAACAGCCCGACCGGCATCAATTCGGTGGTGACGAAGGTGAACAGGCTGGCGGTGATCACCCCGACGCCCACCCAGGGCCGCCACGCGCCCTCGCTAACCCGTTGTGTCACTTCACTACTCATACGTAGATCCCACCCCGCGCCGATCGATGAGTCCAACACATGTTTGTCACCGCATCGATCGTGATTCAAGATTGATCCGTGGAACTCCAGCAACTGCGCTACGTCCTCGCGGTAGCCGAAACCAACAGCTTCACCCGAGCCGCCGAACGCTGCCTGGTGGTCCAATCCGCCCTCAGTCACCAAATAGCCCGCCTGGAAAGGGAACTCGGCGCCAAACTCTTCGAACGCACCAGCCGCCGGGTCCGCCTCACGCCCGCCGGCGCCGCCTTCCTGCCCGCCGCCCGCCAATGCCTCGCCGCCGCCGAGCGCGCCGCCGCCGAAGTGGCCGCGGCCATCGGCGAAATCCGGGGCACCCTGGCCCTGGGCCTGATTCCCACGGTCACCGCCGTCGATATCCCCGCGGCCCTGCGCGACTTCCGGGAACGTCACCCGCAGGTCCGCATCACCCTGCGGGTGGGCGCCAGCGACGATCTCATCGCCCGGGTCGAACAGGGCGAGCTGGACGCGGCCTTCCTCGGCCTGCCCGTCACCACCGAGCCGAAGGGCGTATCCGCCCGGGAACTGGGGCGCGACCGCCTGGTGGCGGTGGTGGCGCCGACCCACCCCCTCGCCTCGGCCCGGGCGGTGGATCTGCGCACCCTCGCCGCCGAAGTCTTCGTGGACCTACCGGCGGGCACCGCCGGCCGAATCCAATCCGATCAGGCCTTCGCCGCCGCCGGCCTCACCCGCGACGTAGCCTTCGAGGTCACCACGGCCGACTACATCGCTCGCCTCGTCGCCCCGAATCTGGCCGTGGCCATGCTCCCGGCCGCCTACGCCGCCGAGATCCCCGGCGTGGCCGCCCTCGAAATCACCGACGCCCCCGCCCGCGTCGAATACGCCGTCTGGAGCAGTCGATCCACCACTCCCGCCGCAACCGCGTTCCTCACCTCCCTGGGCATCGCGGTTCAGGAGCGATGAGGGTAGGCGCCGCCGTCCACGATGATGCGCTGTCCGGTCAGGTAGCCGGCGGCCGGGGAGGTGAGGAAGGCGACGACCTCGGCTACTTCCTCGGGGCGGCAGACGTGACCGAACGGGGCCGTCGCGTCGAGATCGGCGGCTTGGCGGGAAACACCGGCGGTCAGGGCGGTGGTCAGCCGGTCGCCCATCTCGGTGGCCACCAGCCCGGGAGCGACGATGTTCACGTGAATGCCATGGGGCGCTTCTTCTTTGGCGAGGGTGTGGGCCAGGGCTTCCAAGGCGGCTTTGGCCATGTTGTACGGAGCCCCGGCGGCGCCCAGCGCGTGGGCGGCGACGCTACTGATCATGATGATGTCGCCGCGCGGGCGGGTGCGCATGCCCGGGAGCACCTGACGGGTGAGATGGTGGGGCCCGATCGCCTGGACGCGGAGCAGCCGTTCTACCTCGTCGGAGGCGGTATCGGCGACGGTTTGCCCGCGACTGGCGATGCCGCCGTTGTGTACCAGGATGTCTATCGGGCCCAGGTCGGCCGTGATTCGCTCGACCATGGCGGTGACGGCGGGGAGATCGTCCACCGGGGCTTGGACAGCCACGGCCTCGACCCCGAGCTTGTGGAGTTGTTCCACGGTCTCCTCGGCGGAGGCGGCATCCCGGCGGTAGTTGACGGCCACTTTCGCGCCACGCGCGCCCAGCGCCAGGCTGATGGCGCGGCCGATACCGCGCCCGCCGCCGGTCACCAGGGCCACGCGGCCCGCCAATTCGGTTGCTGCGGTGTTCATTCGAGCTCCTTTGCCGATGAGTAGTCCGATCATCGCGCGCGACGGTGGCCGGTGTCGATGGCGGGCGGCGACACCGGCGGGGCGGGATGTCCGAAATGGGCGATCGGTTAGGGCAGACTCGGCTACCGGATGGTCTGTTGCCGAATGGAGGAGCTGGGACGATGCGGTTCGGTCAGAATCTCGACGAAGGGATTTCGCGGCGGGCCGTATTCGGGCTCGGGATGGCGGCCGCGGCCGCGTTCGGGCTGAGCGCCTGTGGCGATTCGGGTGATTCGAGTTCGGCGACCACCAGCACGACACCGCCGTCGAACGATCCCAAGGACATCGCGATCGATGCCTACGTCTTCGGCTATCCGCTGGTGCTGACCGATGTCACGCGCGAGACCGGGGGACCGGCCAACCAGTTCGTGCACCAGAATCCGCCGACCCCGCAGGAGAAGCAGGTGGTGCGCCTGAATCTGGACACCTTGTATTCCCAGGCGTGGCTGGATCTGCGAGCCGAGCCGATGGTGTTGCAGGTGCCCGCCATCGAATCGGGGCGGTACTGGCTCATGCAGTTGCTGGATGCCTGGACGAACACCGTGCACGATCCGAGCAGCATGGATCAGCAGATCAAACCCGGGAAATCCGATCCGCCCTACACCTATCTGATCACCGGGCCGGACTGGTCGGGCTCGGTCCCCGGCGGCATGACGCAGCTGGCGATGCCCACCGGAACCACCTGGCTGCTGGGCCGCATCGAATACAAGGGGACCGCTGATCTCGCGAATGTCCGTGCGATCCAACGGCAATTGAAGCTGGCCCCGCTGAGCGTGTGGAGCGCCGACCCGAACGCGGTGCAGGGCGGACCGGGTGCGCAGGCCGCCGGCGGTCCGTCGCCCGCGTACACCGTCGCCGCCATGGACGGCCCCACCTTCTTCGATCGCCTGTGCGCGGTCATGGCCTTGAATCCGCCCGCCGCCGCGGACGCCCCCGCCATGAAGCGCTTCGCCACCATCGGCGTGAAGCCCGGCGCCACCATCGATCCGCTCTCGGCCGACCTGCTCACCACGGCGGCGACCACGGCGCGCAAACAGATTCCGGCCTACCACGATCCGGACGGCCAGGACCAGAACGGCTGGGTCTTCGACCTGAACGTCGGCACCTACGGCACCGACTATCCACTGCGCGCCGAGGTCGCCATGCTCGGTCTCGGCGCGAACCTGCCCAAGGACGCCGTGTACCCGACGGTGAACGCGAATGCCGACGGCGGCAAGCGTTTCCGGCTCACCTTCCCCAAGGGCGAACTCCCGCCCGTCGGCGCGTTCTGGTCGCTCACCGCCTACGACGCGCACAGCTACCTGATCGACAATCCGGCCGGCATCTACTCGGTCGGCCATCTCACCCCCGCGGTAGCCGGGTCGGACGGTTCGGTCGAAATCGCCATCCAGAGCGAGGATCCCGGCTCGTCGGTGCCCACCGGCAACTGGCTCCCCATCCCCGCCTCCGGCCCGTTCTCGGTCACCCTGCGCCTCTACGCCCCGAAAGCATCGGTGCTGGAAGGCAAATGGCGGGTGCCCAAGCTGGAAACCGTGGGCTGACACGCCGGCGGCGGAGGTGCACCACCACCTCCGCCGCCGCATGTTAATACCGTTACGGGGTAACGATATTGAAGTTCGGGTCGGGCTTGTCCAGCACGCTCTTGAGCTGCGCCAGCTTGGCCGGATCACCGCTGACCTTGATGGATCCGTTCTGGATCTCCTTGACGATGTCCTGAGCCCCGGTCATCACCGCGATCAGCTTCAGGCGCGGCAGCGTGAAGGTGGCATCCGGTGCGGGACCGGAGAAGTCGGCCGGCTTCACATAGTGGATGAGCACGCCGTTGCGCAGTTCGGTGCGGTAGGTCTGGTTCTGATCGGTGATCACCCAGTCGTTGACCAGCTTCAGATCCCACGCCTTGGGCCCGTTCACCAGGAACGCCGCCGAATCGAAGACCTGATCCACGCTCAGCGCGCTGATCATGCTGACCGAATTGGCCTTGGTCGGCGTCCCGAAGTTCCCGTTGCGCAGCTCGTACGCGCCGGAGAGATAGAAGTTGCGCCACGGCCCGCTCTCGGACCCGTAGCCCAGCTGTTCGAAAGCGCTGGCCTGCAACATCTTCGCCTTCTCGTTGTCCGGCTCGGCGAAGATCAGATAGTTGAGCGCCTGCACCGCCCAGCGGTAATCGCCGTCCGAGTACGCCTTGCGCGCGGTCTTCAGCACTCCGCTCGCGCCGCCCATGGCCGCCACATGCCGCTTGGCGTTCTCGACCGGCGGATGCTCCCACAGGTGCGCCGGATTGCCGTCGAACCAGCCCATGTACCGCTGGTAGATGGCCTTCACGTCATGGCTGACGGTGCCGTAGTAGCCGTGGTTGTACCACTTGGCCTCGATGGCCGGCGGCATCTGGATCATCTCCGCGATCTCGATGCCGGTGTAGCCCTGGTTCAGCATGCGCAGCGTCTGATCGTGCAGGTAGCCGTACGTATCCCGCTGCAGCTGCAGCCATTCGGTGAGTTTGTCGTTGCCCCAGGTGGGCCAGTGGTGCGAGGCGAAGGCGACATCGGACTTGGCCGCGAACATATTGATGGTCTCGGTCAGGTACTGCGACCACACGTGCGCGTCGCGCACCAGCGCGCCGCGCAGCGTCAGAATGTTGTGCAGCGTGTGAGTCGCGTTCTCCGCCATGCACATCGCGCGGAAACCGGGGAAGTAGAAGTTCATCTCCGACGGCGCTTCGGTGCCCGGGGTGATCTGGAAGACGATCTCCACGCCGTCGATGTTCTCGGTCTGCCCGGTGTGGGTGACGTCCTTGGTGGGCGCGATGAGGCTGACCGTGCCGGTGGAGGTGGTCATGCCCAGGCCCGCGCCGACCTGACCCTTCTCACCGCGCGGTAGCGCCGCGCCGTACATGTAGGCCGACCGCCGCGCCATGGCGGTGCCCGCGAAGATGTTCTCCGCGACAGCGTGTTCCATGAAGCCCTGCGGCGCGATGACCGGAACCTTGCCGGAGGCGGCGTCTTCCGCGGTGGTGACGCCCATGGCCCCGCCGAAATGGTCGACGTGCGAATGCGTGTAGATCAGGCCCACCACCGGCTTGTCGCCGCGCTTGGACCGGTACAGCTCCAGCCCCGCCTTGGCGGTCTCGACCGAGATGAGCGGATCGATGACGATGATGCCGGTCCGGCCCTCGATGATGGTCATGTTCGACAGGTCCAGGCCGCGGATCTGGTAGATGCCCGGAACCACTTCGTACAGGCCCTGTTTCACCACCAGCTGGCTCTGCCGCCACAGGCTCGGGTTCACCGAGTTCGGACAGGAGCCCTGCAGGAAGCCGTAGGAGTCGTCGTCCCAGACGGTATTGCCCTTGGCGTCCTTGATGATTCCGGGCTCGAGCTTGGCGATGAAGCCCCGGTCGGTATCGGCGAAGTCGGTGGTGTCGCCGAACGGCATGGACGACTGGACCGATTTCTGCCGATCGATGATCGAGCTGCTGGCGTCGACCGCGTCCTTGGAGCTCTTCTCGGCGGCCGAACCGTTGTCGGAGTTGCTGTCGCAGCCGGTGGCGGTGACGCCGATGCCGGCGGCGACCAGAGCCGCGGCGCCGACGCCGAACACCCCGCGCCGGGACATGGTGAACCCGTTCGGCTTCGGATCGTCGCCGGCGGGGGTGCGGTTCTGGTCTGACATCGGTGTCTGCTCCTGTCTCGATTCGACATTGGTGAACACACGGCAGAGCTCAGTAACCAGTTAGTTGCTGTGATTCTGCCAGGGGGCGGTGTGGATCAAGGTCGTTTCCCTCACCCTAACACGCTATTGCAGTCATACTGCAATAGGATCGGCAAATGACCTACCCACGGGGACGTGTTCCGGCCGATGTGATCGGATTTCCGGTATGACCGACGGCGACCAGGGGCGCACCCGACGGCGGCGCAATCCCGAACAGACCCGCAAGGCGATCATCGCCGGCCTGCTGGCGGCGGTGCACGACGGCGATTTCGACCCCACCACCAAGACCATCGCCGAACGCGCGGGCGTGTCGGAGCGCAGCATCTTCGTGCACTTCCCGACCCGCAACGACCTGCTGGTCGCGGCCGTGGAGGTGCAATCCGACGCCGTCGAGGCGGCGATCGCCCAGGTGGATCCGGCGGCCCCGCTGCCCGAGCGCATCACCGCGGTGGTGCGCCAGAGCGAGCGCATCTTCGCGCTGCAACGCGAGCCGCGGCTGATCGGCCTGCTGGAATCACCGGGCGTACCGGGCCTTGACGCCCGGATGCGACTGACGGACAAGCGCATTCGCGAGGGCTTGGCCAGGACTTTCGCCCCCGAACTGGCCGCCGCCACCGGCCGCGAGGAACTCCTCGATCTGATCGACGCCACCGCCGGCTGGGCCTACCGCCACCACCTGATGGACCGCCGCCGGCTGTCCGAGCGCGCGGCGTCCAAGGCGATCAGCCGGACGCTGCGGGCGCTGCTCGGGGACGGCCGCTGAGGCCCGCGTGATCGATTGCCGACAATTTGCCGTTGGCAGGTAAGTCGGTCTGGCATAGAGAAATGCCGGTGTGACGAGATGAGGGGGTCGTCACACCGGCATTTCGGCGGTGCCCTACCGGCCAGGATGATGGGCACCGAGTCCTTGGTGACTTTCAAGCTATCAGTGCCTTCACCTGATGTACTCACCCGAAACGGGTGAAAGTGCGCCGATAGTTCAGAAATTGGCAAATTCATAGCTATGGTCAGGGTCATGCACAATGCGTTCGGGCAGATCCTCAGTCATGCGGTCGGCGTGGCCATCAGCCCGTTTGCCTTGATCGCCATCATCCTGATCCTGGCCGCGCCGCGCGGGCGCACCAATGCCCTGGCCTTCGGGCTGGGCTGGATCGGTGCGATCGCGGCCGCCCTGATCGCCCTGGTCACCCTCGGGGATGCCGCGGGCGCGCACAAGAACGGGGAACCTGCGAGCTGGGTGCCGTGGTTCCATCTCGTCTTCGGCTGTCTGCTGCTGTTGATGGCCTTGCGGCAGTTGCGAATTCATCAAGCTTGGGAAGAAGGCGGCGAACTGCCGCCTCAGCTGCGCCGCTTCGATGAGTTCACGCCCGCTCGCTGCGTGGCCCTGGGAGCGCTGCTGGCACTGAGCAATCCGAAGAACATCATCCAGATCGCGGTGGGCGGGGTCACGGTGGCCGAAGCCGACTCCAGCGACGTCATCCGCGTTTTCACCGTGGTGATCTTCCTGATCATCGCGTCGCTCGGGGTTCTCATTCCGCTCACCGTGCACTTCTTCGGCGGCGCGAAAGCTCAAGGCACCCTGCACCGCTGGCGCGAATGGACCGTCCGCAACCACGCCGGCATCATGTCGGTGCTGTTCCTGCTGCTGGCGGCCAAGTCGATCGGCGACGGCATCGGCGGCCTGGTGTAACTCCTTTGAGCGGGAACGGCGAAGGGGCTCGGCTGATTTCAGTCGAGCCCCTTCGCACGTTCATTTCGGCGGCGGCGGTGGCGGAGGCGGGGGAGGCGGCGGCCCGGGTTCCACGCTGCCCGCACCGGGCGGCGGCGGGGGAGGAGGTGGCGGGGGAGGCGGCGGTGGCCCGTCCGCCCCGGGTGGCGGCGGCGGTTGCGCCGCGACGGGTGCGGCGAGCGCACCCAGCGGAACGAGCAGCAGCGCCGCGGCGACAGCCACTCTGGCGCGACGAGATCTGCGGAAATCGGTTGAGGATCCACGTAGATCGGACAAGTCGGTCAAACCTCCTACTCTCCGGAAACCGAATCAGTAGTGCATGCCGAACAACGCGCTCAGCGTAAGCGTCCCGGCGAGATGACCCGGTACACGACACACACGAACGCGGCTCCCGGACAGATCCGGGAGCCGCGTTTCACGGGGCTTCGTCCCTGAGACCCGTCTGCCCGCGTGCCGCATTCGGGGTTTCAGGGGCTTACCCCTGAGAGCTACGAGAGTTGTTACGGTGTCACGATCGAGAAGTCCGGATCCGGATTGTCGAACAGCGTGGTCAGCTTGCCGAAGCTCGCCACATCACCCTCGATCTTGATCTTCCCGCCCTGCACCGCCGCCTGCAGATCCTCGCCCGCCAGCAGCACCCCGATCAGCGTCGGCCGATCCAGCGTGAACGACACGTCGGCCGCCGGCAGCCCGTCACCCTCGCGCCGTTCCCAGTGCAGCAGAACGCCATTGCGCAACTGCAACCGCACGGTGCGGTTCTCGTCGGTGAAATGCCAATCGCTGGTGGCCTTCTCGTGCCACGCCTTCGGCCCATCCAGCCGCAGCGCCATACCGGTGAAGACCTGCTCGACGGACAATGCCGCCATGACGGTCGGCGAATTCGGTTCGGTGGGCGTGCCGAACTTCCCGTTGCGCAGCTCGTATGCCCCGGACAGGTAGAAGTTGCGCCACGGCCCGTTCTCCGCGCCGTAGCCCAGCTGCTCGAAGGCATCGGCCTGAAGTTCCTGCGCCGCTTCGTTCTCCGGCTCGGCGAAGATCACATAGTTGACCGCCTGCACCACCCAGCGGTAGTCGCCCTCGTCGAAGGACTGGCGCGCCTTGCGCAGCACCTCGTCCGCGCCGCCCATGAATTCCACATGGCGCCTGGCGTTCTCGACCGGCGGATGCTCCCACAGATGCGCCGGGTTGCCGTCGAACCAGCCCATGTACCGCTGGTAGATGGCCTTCACATTGTGGCTGACCGAACCGTAGTACCCGTGCGTGTGCCAGGCGTCGGCCAGGGCCGGCGGCATTTCCATCATCTCGGCGATCTCGGTGCCGACGTAGCCCTGGTTCAGCCGCCGCAGCGTCTGGTCGTGCAGGTAGGCGTACATGTCCCGCTGCAGCTCCAGGTATTCCACCAGCGTCTCGGTGCCCCAGGTGGGCCAGTGGTGGGAGGCGAACACGACATCGCTGTCGCGGCCGTACAGGTTGATCGACTCGGTCAGGTACTGCGACCACACGTGCGGGTCGCGCACCAGCGCGCCGCGCAGGGTCAGCAGATTGTGCAGGGTGTGCGTGGAGTTCTCGGCCATGCACAGCGCCCGGAAGCCGGGGAAATAGAAGTTCATCTCCGACGGCGCTTCGGTGCCCGGGGTGATCTGGAAGGCGATCTCCACGCCGTCGATGGTCTCGGTCTGCCCGGTGTGGGTGATATCGAGCGTCGGCGCGATCAGCGTGACGGTGCCGACCGAGGTGGTCTGCCCCAGGCCCGCGCCGACCTGACCCTTGGGCCCGCGCGGCAGGGCGGCGCCGTACATGTAGGCCGCGCGCCGCGCCATGGCGGTTCCGGCGAAGACGTTCTCCGCGACCGCGTGCTCCAGGAACCCGGCCGGCGCGATCACCGGAATCTTCCCCGATTCCGCGTCCTCGGTGGTCATCACGCCCATGGCGCCACCGAAGTGGTCCACATGCGAGTGGGTGTAGATCATGCCCTTGACCGGCTTGTTCCCGCGGTGCGCGAAGTACAGCTCCATACCCGCCTTGGCGGTCTCCGCCGAGATCAGCGGATCGATCACGATGACGCCGGTGTCACCCTCGATGATCGTCATGTTCGACAGGTCCAGCCCGCGAATCTGATAGATCCCCGGAACCACCTCGTACAGGCCTTGTTTCACCACCAGCCCGCTCT
Organism: Nocardia yamanashiensis; assembly: GCF_021183565.1. Classification (NCBI taxonomy): domain Bacteria; kingdom Bacillati; phylum Actinomycetota; class Actinomycetes; order Mycobacteriales; family Nocardiaceae; genus Nocardia; species Nocardia yamanashiensis. The sequence goes on along the minus strand of NZ_CP089226.1, from coordinate 3,519,680 downwards.
GCCGCCACAGGCTCGGATGCACCGAGCTGGGGCACGAGCCCTGCAGGAAGCCGTAGGAGTCGTCGTCCCAGACCGTATTGCCCTTGTCGTCCTTGATGATTCCGGGTTCCAGCTTGGCGATGAACCCGCGATCCGCGTCCTGCTGGTCCGTGGTGTTCGCGAAGGGCAGTTCCTTCAGTGCCCGTTCGTTCTGTTCGACGATCAACTTGCTCGGTTCGGTCACTGCGCTCATCTGACTGACCTCCTGTACCTGCCGGCGAACCGGCGTCGGCGAAAACCCAACTTGCGCTTGCTATGTGGCGATCGGATAAAAGATCGCGAGGATCGTGGCGAGGGCGGTGACGGATACCACCGCCGCGGCGGTCGCGGCGATGACCTGCGCCCCGTGTCCCCAATGCCCGTGCTGCAGCGAACGATTGCGGGTGAAGCTGACGCCCGCGACCAGCATCAGCACCGCCGCCGCGCACAATGGCGCGATGGCCGAGTCCCGCCAGCCGCTGAGGGTGGCGTGATTGACGAACAGCGCCGCGGTACCCATGGCCGCGACGGCGGTGCGCCGCCAGGCCAGGGCGGTGCGCTCGGCCGCGAGGGTGTTCGGCGTGGTGGCGCTCATGTCCACACCGTGGCGACGGCCGCGAACACCGCGACGATGGCGATGCCGCCCGCCAGAATCGGCATCAGAATCGTATTGCCCAGCGGCACACCGCGACTCATCCGGTCGGCGACGTCCTTCCAGTGCGTGTACGCCCCGATCGACAGGATCACCGCCAGCACGATGCAGCTCAGCGACAGTGCCCGCCGCACCCCGAGATGATGGAACGGCTGTACCAGCGTGTGCACCGCCACGCCCGCGGCCAGCAGCCCCAGCGCGGTGCGGATCCAGGCCAGGAAGGTGCGCTCGTTGGCGAGGGTGAAGCGGTAGTCGATTTCGACACGCTCCGGCTCGGCCGGTTGTCGCTGCTCGTTGTCCATGATCACCACCTGTCCGGTTTCGCTGCCGCGTTCAGGGTCGAGCTATCGATCAGCAACTGCGATCCTTCCATGCGTTTCCCTGGCGAAACCGGCAGCCCACGCCAATCAGGCAATAGGAATGACCCTTGTCCACATTCTCGTTACTCGCAAACCGGACAACCTCACCCGGATAGGGTGAATACAGAGTTATCGATCTTGCGCGCGCGTACTCTCGCTCGCCATGGTCATGGCTGGATCGCGGGTGGACGAGCGCATCGCAGTTGCGGTGCCGGAACCGGACTACGAGTGGGGCGGGGTGTACGTGGATCGGCTGGCTATCGCCCCGCCGGGCACCGGCCCCTGGCCCGACACCGGCAACCCGCCGGGCTTCGTCCACATTCGTTCGCTGGACTGGTCGGTGCTGGTGGTCACCTGCGCGGTGGTATTCCTGATCGGCATCGTGGCCATGGTCGTGGTCGGCAATGCCGACTTCAAGGACGAACCCGCGCCACCGCCCAGCATCCCCACCGACTGCGAGCCCTTCTGCGCGGCGCACTGACCCCTGGTCAGCTCCGGGTCCGGCTGCGGCCTTTCGCGGGTATCAGCACTTCGACGGCGGCGCGCAACTGTTCACGCGCGCGTTCGGCGCTCAGCTCGCCGGAGAGCCACCGCGCCGACAGCCCCTCGGTCAGTGCGGTGATGGCAGCGGCCACCTGATCGGGCTGCACGGTGTCGAGCACTTCACCGACGGCCTGCGCCACCCGGATGGCTTCCGCGGTCTCGCGCGTCCACTGTTCGGACGTGCGCGCCAGCGGTTCCCGCAACGGCTGCTCGTACACCGCGCAGGCCCGCAGCTCGTTCCACGCCAGCGAGTTCTCCAGCACCTCGGGGGTGTCCTGGATTTCGGCGAGGATGTAATCGACCAGCTGCGTGCGCGAGGACCCCGACCCGCTGGCCGCATTGCGATACCCGCGCGCCTGATCGTTGATATAGGTCAGCGCCGCCGCGAGCAGCCCGTCCCGATCCTTGAAGTGGTAGTAGAGCAGACCCGGAGACACCCCCGCCACCTGGGCGATATCGCTCACCCGCAGTCCCCGCACCCCGCGCTCGGCAATGGCCGTGGCGCTGGCCCGCAGGATCGCTTCCCGGCGGCGGCTGGTCACCCTCGGTACTCCCTTCCTGCCGCCGACGATTCGACGGCCATGCTATCCCAGCGCCGGTTGCTGCTGAGTGATGCAGTGGATGCCCCCGCCCCGAGCGAAGATCTCTCGTGCGTCCACACTCACCACCCGGCGTCCCGGGTAGGCCTCGGCCAGGATGGCGGCCGCCGTCGCATCGCCGGGATCGCCGTAACTACAGGCGATTACACCGTCATTGACCACCAGATGATTGATGTAGCTGTAATCCACCCACCCCTCGTCGTCCCGCAGCACCTCGGGCGCCGGCAGTTCGACGATCTCCCAGGGCTTTCCGTGCACATCGTGCGAAGCCCGCAGCGTAGCCAGCACTTCCGCGCTCACCAGCGCATCCGGATGCGAGCCGTTCCGCTGCGAGTGCACGAGCAGCCGCCCCGGCGAGGGAATCGCCGCCACGATATCGACATGCCCGCGAGTGCCGAATCGTTCGCTGTCCCGGGTGAGTCCGCGCGGCAGCCAGATCACGTGCTCGGCCCCGATGGTGCGCGCCAGCTCCGCTTCGACGGCGGCTTTGTCCAGCCCCGGATTGCGCCCCGGATCCAATTGCACGGTCTCGGTGACCAGCACCGTGCCCTGCCCGTCCACCTGGATCCCGCCGCCCTCGTTGACCAGCGGCGAGGAAATGATCTCGGCCCCCGCCAGCCCGCCCACGAACGCGCCGATGTGCCGATCGTGTTCCCAGGAGGCCCACTCCTGCGCACCCCACCCGTTGAACACCCAATCGACCGCCCCGAGCCGCCCGTCCGCGCCCCGCACGAAGGTAGGCCCGATATCCCGCATCCAAGCGTCGTCCAGCGGTGCTTCCACGATCTCGATCGCCTCGGACAGATAGCGCCGAGCCACCTCCCGATCGGCCGGATCCACCACCATGGTCACCGGTTCGAACTCCAGAATCGCGTGCGCCACCGCCGACCAGGCGACCCGGGCATCGTGCGCGGAGTCGGCGGTCTCGAACGCGGTCCCGCCCTGCGGCGGAAAAGCCATCCAGATGCGTTCCTGCCGAACGGTTTCCGACGGCATCAGCCAGGACATCAGACCTCCGAACCGTAGGGGTGGGCCCGATCCACCGGCGCGGTGAGCCGGGCGTAGGTGTCGGGCCGGCGAGTGGTGTTGAAGGGGAACAGTTCCAGCCAGTCCCGGCGCTGTTCCAGATCGAGATCCGCGACCAGCACGGCGGCCTCGTCACGCGGGGCCTGGACCAGGATGCGGCCGTAGGGGTCGGAGATGAAGGACGAGCCGTAGAAGTTCACGCTGCCTTCGTCGCCGAAGCGGTTCGGAACAACCATGAAAGTGCCCGCGGTGATGCCGTTTCCGACGATCACATGCTGCCAGAGCGGCTGCGTGTCGAAGGCGGGGAAGGACGGCTCGGACCCGATGGCGGTGGGGTACGCCAGGATTTCCGCGCCGCCGAGCGAGTACATGCGTGCGACCTCGGGGAACCATTCGTCCCAGCAGGTCGGGAGACCGATTGCCGCGCCGTCGATTTCGGCCGGACGGTAGATCGGGTAGGCATCGTCGGCCGGGCCCGGACGGAAGTAGGTGTCCTCGTAGTAGCCCGCGGTGACGGGGATGTGCAGCTTGCGGGTGCGGCCGATGAGTTCGCCGGTGGGGGAGACGAGGATGGCGGTGTTCAGGCCCAGGCCGTCTTCGGCTTCGGCGCGTTCGTAGAGCGAGGCGTGGACCAGGACGCCGTTGGCCTTGGCGGCTTGGGCGGCGAAGGTGAAGGTGGGGCCGGAGAGCAGGTCTTCGGCTTGGGCGCCGGGGTTGGCGCTTGCTCGTACGTCGGCGGGGTAGCGGGAGAGGGTGAGTTCGGGGAGGAAGACGGCTTTTGCGCCTTGGTCGGCGGCTATGCGGATGCCCTCGGTGAGGTGTGCTTGGAGTGCTTCGGGGTTCTGCTGCCAGCGGTGTTGTACGAGTGCTACTCGCAGTGGTGGGCGCTTTGGGGCGTGTACTCGGGCGGGGGAGACCGGCGGGGTGAGTGCGGTCTTGAGGGTGAAAGCTGGTTCGGTCATGGCGTACCTCCTGGGGTTGATCTCACCAAAATCTGAAAACTGAGTCAAGAATGTAGTGTGGTTTGTGGGTGGTTGAGGGGATCTTGGCTGGTAGGAGGTGTTCAGAACTGATCTGTGGGTCAGGGCTGGTGTGGGAGGAGTGCAAAGACAAGAGATCAAAAGATGGAGGTGTGGTTGCGTCGTGTGCCCTGCCGGGCCTTAGCTCACGCGACTTGGGAGCCTCTACCTGCGGTTTTCGACGGTAGTGGCTGCACGCATCACCTTTTAGAGATTTTCCGGTTCCGGGCTTTTCCGGTTCCGGGGATTTTCCCGATTCCGGGAATTTCAAGATCTCGGGATGAAGGGGCGTGGGTGGGAGCGCGCCAAGGCGTGTTCCATCATTTCTCCGGCGTGGTGTCTGTGATTCACCTTCGGTGTCCCGGTGGGGTCGATGTGGGCGGGGGCTATCCAGCCGGTTCGTCCGGGGTAGCGTGAATCTTTCGGCATCACAACGGTTTTCCAGCCGCCGGGGCCGTCATGGATCAGGGCGTGACAGCGATCGCAAGCCAAAGTCAGGTTGTTGAGGTCGGTTTTGCCGCCTTTGGACCATTCGGTGATGTGGTGGACTGCGGAGAGTGAGGCGGGGGCATCGCAGCCGGGGCGGGTGCAGCCCTTCTCGGTGGCGATGAGCGCCATGCGTTGGGCGGGGCTGGCCAGGCGGCGAGAACGGCCGAGGTACAACGGCATTCCGGCGGGGTCGACGACGGTGAGGAAGCGGGGGGACTTCGCGGCGGCGAGTTTGACGGCCTGGGCGACCGGGATGGTGCCGCCGGTGGCGGTGGTGGCTACGCCGGAGGCTGCTTCGAGTTGGTCGACGGTCATGGTGATTACGGTGGTGACGGGGAGCCCGCGGTGGGTGCCGAGGCCGTCGAGGGACACGCTCGGGGACAGCAGGGCGAGCAGGGCGTCGTGATTGCGCTGGCCGGTGGTGCGGGTGTCGCGGGCGGCGGCAGCGTCGAGGACGGTGCGGTCGACGGTGTTGTCCGCGTCGGCGGCGGTAGGGCTTTCGGGGTCGGCCGGGTTGCACATGCCCGGGCGGGCGTACTTGGCCAGGACCGGTTCGAGCAGCGCTCGGAGTTCGGGAACGATTTCGCCTTTGAGGGTGGACATTCCGTCCACGCGTTGCTTGCCGAGGGTCAGGTCCCGCACTCGCGCGCGGTCACGTTCGTCGGTGAGGGCGCCGTCGGGATCAAGGCGCGCCAGGATCGCTTCGCCGATCTTCGGCAGGTCATCGGGCGACCCACCCGAGCGCGCGTGAGCGACCAGGATCTGCTCGGCTTCACTCTTGGCTCCGCTGGGCGCTGCAGCAGGAATCCGGTTGAGTACCTTGACGATTCCCCGCACCTGATCGCCCGAGATGTCCCCATCGGCCTGTGCGGCGGCCGCCACCGGCAGCAACGGTTCCCGCTCCACGCCGTGCATATCTCGGAACACCCCGACCTGCGTGGCCGCGTTGACCCGCGCTTTGGCCTCAGCGCGAGACAGTGTCAGTGTCTCAGCGAGAAACCCTGCGGTATTGGCACATCCGGCCCGCGCAGGCATAGACCGATCCGAAACCTCGATAACCAGCCGATGCCCCACCGCTTCGAGCCGCCGCTTGGAAGCCTCGATACTCTTCAACACCGCAGTGATTTCACCATCGGTGAGCGGATTCAACGATGCGGTCAACAGGGAAGCCGCCGCGTCGGCGAAGCCCGCCACCGCGTCGATGAATTCCCCCTGCATCCCCATGCCTACATTCTACGTTCCCCCTCAACGCAAGTGAACGTGAATCACGAAGTGATATAACCCTTTTCATTAGTTGTTGATCTTTAGATCTCTAAATCTTGAAATCTTGAAATCTTGTATCTCGAAATGGTGATGCGTGCAGCCACCACCGTCGAAGACCGCAGGTCGAGGCTCCCAAGTCGCGTGAGCCAAGGCCCGGCAGGCCACCCGACGCAACCACACCTCCATCTTTTCATCTTTGAATCTCTAAACCGCCAGATACAGCCCAAGCCCGGCAGGCCCTCCACGCAACCGCCGACATCAAACCCCGACACCGCTCGAACAACCGAACCAGCGCAGCCCCATGCTCCTCCATAAGCCCAGCATTATTCGCCATAACATCAAGCTCATTCGCCACCGTAATCTCCACGAACGCCCGCAAATCCGCCTCAGCAGGCAAGTATTCCCGCCCACTGAACCGATCCCGGAACACCACCGGCGACCCATCCAACCGCGGGTAAACAACCCCCCGATCGCACCCCGCGTACTGATAAACCAGCGCCTCCGCATGCTCCCCGATCAACTCCACCAGCGCCCCCCGATTCTCCAACCCCAACAGCGCCCGATCGAACCCATCGGTGCCATACATCGCGTGACACATTCCCGCACAACGTATCTCGCGACTCGCACCCCAAGCCGTAAGCATGTCGGCCACCCGAACCAAATGCTCCAGCAACGTTCCACCAGGATGCGGAATCTCCCCCGCCCCATGCCCCCGCAGAAACCGCTCGATCCGATCCCGTTGCGCGACTTCGGATATCAGCCGAGCCGTATGCGGCACCGAAATACCGTGCGCCACCGCCCCCCGCAGCACCGCCCCACCGATCGCGTCGAGCTCCGTGGCCCGCCCCGCCTCCGCATCGCGCTGCATCGACGACTTGGCGGCCTCGGGAAACCCGTCGTATCGAACAAGGATCTGCTCGACTTCCGTTGTCGCACCATGCGCTCGGGCAACCTCCGTGGTCTCGGCGACGACCGCCGCGAGCTCATCCCGGTGATCCGATCGGACAACACCGATAGGAGCACGGTAATGCGTGGTGAGCAGCGCGAACGGCGCCAAGAACGCGAGCTTGTCCCACAATACGGACTTCTCGCCCGGCAGCACCCGGATCGCGAGCCCCGCCCCGGCGAGCAGCCCCGCCGGCCCTGCCAGGCGTTCGGGTGATCCGGCGAGGTCGATTTCGGTGAACGGACTGCCGTGCTCGATGAAACCCGCTGCGGTTCGGGTGGATTCGACACGAATGACCGCGGGAACAACGCGTTCGCCCCCATACCGCGCCTGCAGCAGATCCAGGTGCTCCACACCGTTCAGCAGCGGCACGATCAACGCGGAACCCAGATGCTCGGCGGGCAGCCGATCCAGTGCCGCTTCGAGATTGGTGTGCTTCACGGTCACCAAGCACAGATCGACCGCCTCGCGCAGTCTGGTATCGGCCTCGACCGCAACCGTGAACTCTCCGAACTGCGGGCTGCGCACCTGAATCCCCTTGTCGCGCAGCGTTTGAACGGTAGATTCCCCAGCCACGCAGATCACGCGATGCCCAGCCCGCGCCAGCAGCGCCGCCAACAGCCCGCCGACCCCGCCGGGCCCGAGCACCGCCACCGTGGCCGGTTCGAGAACAGCTTCATACGAGGAAAATCCAGTGCCGTGCACGGGTATGTCCTTTCGGAACGGAGAGGTCGACACCCGCCCCGGTCTCTCCGCCCGGGGCCCGGACTGGAGGAGAAATGGGGACGGGTTGCCGCCGTTGGGCCCGCCTCAATCATCGGCATCACGCGCGGACCCGGTCAATCCTCGGCTTCCCTTGCCAATCCCCAAGATCGAGCTTGCATCCCCCGCCATCTACCGTGAAAGGGTGCGCATGACTATCGATGACCTGCGAGTATTCATGGCGGTCTGTCAAGCGGGCAGCCTCAGTGCGGTGGCCCGCGACCAGTCCTGCACGCAATCGGCGGTGAGCCAGCACGTGAAACGCCTCGAGAAGGCGACGGGCGTCCGCCTGCTGGAACGCCGCCCGGACGGTGTCACGCCCACTCCCGAGGGACTGGTGCTGCTGGCAGCGGCGAGTGACGGCATCGCCGGGCTGGATCTGGCGGTCCGGCGGCTGGGGGAGTTCGCGCGGGGTGAGGCCGGTGCGGTGCGCATCACCACGGGTGCGACCACGATCCGGCATTTCATGTCGACCGCCGTCGCGGAGTTCCGCCGCCACTATCCGCAGGCGACCCTCGATTTCCGGACCATCGTCTCCAGCCGGGATTGCTTCGACGCCCTCACCGCGGGGTCGGTGGATCTGGCCTGGGTGACCATTCACGGTCCCGTGCCCGGGATCGAGCAGCGCCCGGTGCTGGAACTGCCGTGGGTGCTGGCCGTCCGCGCGGACGATCCGGTCGCCGAGCTACCCACCATCGCGCCCGCCGATCTGGCCGGACTGCGCCACATCCGGCTACCCGAGAACTCCGCGTCCCGGGTGCATCTCGACGCCGCACTCACCCGGCTCGGCGTCCATCTCCCTTCGGAAACCGGTGTGACCGACTGGAATACCGCCGTGCTCCTGACGGAACTGGGCATCGGTCACGCCGTGGTCCCGGACCTGCCGTACGAGGCGGCCGGTGCTTCCAGCTCCCCGCTGCGTTTCATCCCCCTGCCCTACCTGCCGCCGCTCCCGGTCGGCTGGGCGGTGCGCCGCTGGGACGCGCTCACTCCGCTGGCTCGCGCCTTCGCCGAACTGGTCGATCACCGGTCCGGCATCCGGCGCGACTGCACTCGCGGCTAGCGGGATTCCTTCCCGGCCGTCACCAGCCGGCGCACCGAATCGGTGAATCGGTCCAGGTCCGAACCGGTTTCGCCGCGGCTGCTGCGGAGCACCCAGGAGATCAGGTGCTCGACCAGTTCGCGCAGGTCGAAGAGGGCTTGGATGCGCTGGCTCTCTGCGCCGGGACGATTGCGGCAGTCGGTCCAGAGCGCGTCGAGATCGAGGACGCCGCGGACGGTTTCGTAGGCGCGGGCGACGTCGGCGGTGCTGACGCCGAGGCGTTCCTGGAGGCGGAAGATGGTGCCGGGGCCGATGCGGTTGATGAGTTCGTCGGCCACGGTGGTGGCGATGATCTCGCGGCGCAAGGGGTGGGCGTCGATGAGGTCCGCCGCGTGGGCGGTGACCGCGTCCGGGAAGTAGTCCCGCAGCCGGGGTGCGAACGCGGGATCGTCCGGCAGCGTCGAATCCAGGAGCTCGCGGCTGACGAGATTCTTGGAATGCGCCAGCAGCACAGCGATTTCCGGCCGGGTGAGGCCCTCGCCCGCCTGGGTGCGGCGATGCAGTTCCGCGTCCGACGGCAGGCCGGCCACGCCGGGATCCATACCGGCTTCGTCGCGCAGGTTCGCGATCAAGCGAATGTGGCGCTCCAGCAGGTATTTCGCGCGATCGGCCGCCAATCCGATGGCCAGCACCTGATTGTCGCTGCGCTCGAGCACCCGGGCCGCGACGTCGTCGGTGACCTCCGCGAGCAGCGCGTTGCGCTTGTCGGCGCTCAAAGCGCCCGCGCGCACGCCGGAATCGAGGGCAATCTTGAGGTTGACCTCCAGGTCGGAGGTGGCGACCCCGGCCGCATTGTCGATGAAGTCGGCATTGATCCGCCCGCCGCGCAGGGCATAGCCGATGCGGGCGTGCTGGGTGAAGCCGAGGTTGCCGCCCTCGCCGACCACGGCGCAGCGCAGGCGCGAGGCGGGCACCCGGACGCGATCGTTCGCGGGATCCTGTGCGTCCACATCGGTTTCGTGATCGGCGCGCACGTAGGTTCCGATGCCGCCGTTCCACAGCAGGTCGACCGGCGCGCACAGGATGGCCCGGATCAGCTCGTCCGGGGTGCACGAACTCTGTTCGATGCCGAGCCGAGCGCGCGCCCGCTGGGAGAGCCGGATGGACTTCGCGGTGCGCGGCCACACCCCGCCGCCGTCGGAGATGAGCGCGGAATCGTAATCGGCCCAAGAGGATCGGGGGAGCTCGAACAGGCGCCGGCGTTCGGCGTAGGAGCTTTCCGGGTCCGGATCGGGGTCCAGGAACACGTGGCGATGGTCGAAGGCAGCCACCAGTTCGATATTGCGGGACAACAGCATTCCGTTGCCGAAGACGTCCCCGGACATGTCGCCGATCCCGGCCACGGTGAACGGCTCGGCGTCGATATCGCGTCCGGCTTCGGCGAAGTGCCGCCGCACCGACACCCACGCGCCCCGGGCGGTGATGCCCATCGCCTTGTGGTCGTATCCGGCCGAACCACCGGAGGCGAAAGCGTCGCCGAGCCAGAAGTCGTATTCGGCGGCAAGGGAATTGGCGAGGTCGGAGAAACGCGCGGTGCCCTTGTCGGCGGCCACCACCAGGTACGGGTCGGGCCCGTCGTGGCAGACGGTGTGCTCGGGATGGCGCACTTCGCCGTCGACGATGGTGTCGGTGAGGTCGAGCAGCCCGCGCACGAACACCCGGTACCCGTCGGCGGGCTCGAGCGCCGCATCGCGAATCACGAACGCGCCCTTGGCTCCCGTGGGCACGATCGGCGCGTTCTTCACGGTCTGGGTCTTCACCAGATCGAGCACTTCGGTGCGGAAGTCCTCGGTGCGATCCGACCAGCGCAGGCCGCCGCGCGCCACCGCTCCGGCGCGCATGTGAATGCCTTCGACTTCTTCTGAGTGCACGAAGATCTCGCGATACGGCACCCACGGCCCGGGCGTCGCCAGCCGTGAGGAATCGATCTTGAAGGCGAGTCGCGGCCGGGCCTGTCCGTCCGTATCGACCTGGAACCAGTTGGTGCGCACCGTGGCCAGCACGAATGCGCGCAGCGCCCGCCGGATGCGATCGTCGTCGAGCAGGTCGGCGCCCTCCACCAGTGCGTCGACCTCCGCCAGCGCGGCCGGTTCGTCACCGCCGCCCGCCGGATCGAAGCGGGCACGGAACAGGGCGATGATCGCACGCACGAACTCCGGGCTGCGGGTCAGCGAATCCACCACGTAGGTCTCGGAGTATCCCCAGCGGGTCTGCTTCAGGAATCGGCAGGCCGCGCGCAGCAGAACCGTTTCCCGCCAATCGATTCCGGCCGTGGTGATCAGCCGGGCGTACCGGTCCGCCCGCCACCGTCCGGCCGCCGCGGCCGCGCAGGCCGGGGCGACCGAAGGAGGTAAGGCCTCGGGTCCGGTGTCGAATTCGAAAGCGTGGACCGTTTCCGTCTCGCCCGTGAGCTCGTGATGAGCGGCCACCCGCAGTCCGAAGCTCTCGAACATGGCGCACACGTCGGCGAGTACGCGCGGTGCTCCGGGCCAGGCGATGGTGGCCCGCAGGCCGAGTTCGCCGTGCCCGAAACGCACACGGGGGGAAGGGTTCTCGACGGCTGCGCGCCCGGCGGCGCGCACGGAGACGGTCATGGTCCTGCTTTCTCTGGGTCGATCGGTCAGGGCAGTGCGATGTACTTCGTCTCGAGGTATTCCTCGATGCCCTCGGTCCCGGCTTCGCGGCCCAGGCCGGATTCCTTCACACCGCCGAACGGTGCGGCGACGTCGGAGATGATGCCGCGGTTGACGCCCACCATCCCGGATTCGAGGGCTTCGGCCACGCGCAGCGCGCGGTCGAGGTCGCGGGTGTAGATGTATGCGGCCAAACCGAATTCGGTGTCGTTGGCGGCGGCGATGCCCGCTGCCTCGCCGTCGAATCCGGTGATGGCGGCGACGGGGCCGAACACTTCCTCGCGCAGGATGCGGGCGTCGGCGGGGACGTCGGAGAGCACGGTGGGCTCGTAGAAATAGCCCGCGCCCGGCACGTCGGCGCCGCCGGTGGTGATCTTCGCGCCCTTGGCGACCGCGTCGGCCACCAATTCGGCCACGGAGGCACGCTGTTCGGCGGTGATGAGCGGGCCGACCTGGACGCCGTCGAGATGGCCGGGGCCGATCTTCAACGACCGCATGCGCTCGGTCAGCCGCGCCGTGAACTCCTCGCGCACGGCATTGTCGACATGGAAGCGATTGGCGGCGGTGCAGGCTTCGCCGATATTGCGCATCTTGGCGGCCATCGCGCCGTCGATCGCGGCGTCCAGGTCGGCGTCGTCGAACACCACAAACGGGGCGTTGCCGCCGAGTTCCATGGACGTGCGCAGCACCTTCGAAGCCGATTGCGCGAGCAGGATCTTGCCGACGCCGGTGGATCCGGTGAAGGTGACCTTGCGCAGCCGGTCGTCGGCGAACATGGGATCGGTGAGCTGGGCCGCGCGCGAGGTCGGCAGGATGGACAGCACGCCCGCGGGCAGGCCGGCGTCGGCGAACACCTGACCCAGCAGCAGCATGGTCAGCGGCGTCTCGGCGGCGGGCTTGACCACCATGGTGCAGCCGGCGGCGAACGCGGGCGCGATCTTGCGGGTGCCCATGGCGAGGGGGAAGTTCCACGGCGTGATGGCCAGCGCCGGGCCGACGGGCTGTTTGGTGACGAGGATGCGCCCGGTGCCCGAGGGGGAGTGGGTGTAGCGGCCGTTGATCCGCACCGCTTCCTCGCTGAACCAGCGCAGGAATTCGCCGCCGTAGGTGACCTCGCCCTGCGCCTCGGCGAGGGGTTTGCCCATTTCGAGGGTCATGAGCAGCGCGAAGTCGTCACGCCGCGCCATCACCAATTCCCAAGCGCGCCGGAGGATCTCGGCGCGTTCCCGTGCGGGTTTGGCCGCCCAGCCCGGTTGCGCGGCCACCGCGGCATCGAGGGCCAGCTTGCCGTCCTCGGCGGTGGCATCGGCGACTTCGGTCAGCACCGCACCGGTAGCGGGGTCATGCACCGCGAAAGTGCCACCGCCGCTCGCGGTGCGCTGCTCACCACCGATCCACAGTCCGGTCGGCACGCTGGCGAGCAGGTCGGCCACGTCACGCATCGTTGTATCTCTCCCGAGTTGTCAAAGGGTTCTTCGTCATTCCGGCCCGCGTTCAGCCGGAATCCACACGTCAGGCCGCGAGTGTCCGCACGACGTCCGACAGCACGCTCACACCGTCGGCCAGCAGCTCGTCACCGATCACCAACGGCGGCAGCAAACGGATCACATTGCCGTAGGTGCCGCAGGTCAGCAGTACCACGCCACGCGAAAGCGCTTCCGCCGCAATGGCCTTGGTGAGCACCGGATCCGGCACCGTGGTCCCGGGCCGCACGATCTCCACCGCCAGCATGGCGCCGCGCCCGCGCACGTCGCCGATCACGCCGGTCTCCTCCGCCAGCGCCCGCAGCTGCGGCACCACGGCCGCTTCGATGGCTCGCGCCCGCGCCGGCAGATCCAGTTCCTTCATCACCTCGATGGTCGCCAGCGCCGCCGCGCACGCCACCGGGTTGCCGCCGTAGGTGCCGCCCAGCCCGCCCGCGTGCACCGCGTCCAGCAGATCGGCGCGACCGGTGATGGCCGCCAGGGGCATGCCGCCCGCGATGCCCTTGGCCATGGTGATGATGTCCGGCACCACGCCCTCGTGCTCACTGGCGAACCAGGCTCCGGTGCGGGCGAATCCGCTCTGCACCTCGTCGGCGATGAACACCACGCCCTTGTCCTTGGCCCAGGCTGCGAGGGCGGGCAGGAATCCCGGTGCGGGGACGATGAATCCGCCCTCGCCCTGGATCGGCTCGATGATGATCGCGGCGACGCTGTCGGCCCCGATCTGGGTTTCGATCTGCGAGATCGCCCGCTGCGCCGCCTCGGCCCCGGTCTGCCCGGCTTTGTCGCGGTAGGGGTAGGACATGGGCATCCGGTAGATCTCCGGTGCGAACGGCCCGAAATGCGTCTTGTAGGGCATGGATTTCGCGGTCAGCGCCATGGTCAGGTTGGTGCGGCCGTGGTAGGCGTGATCGAAGGCGACCACGGCCTGCCGTCCGGTGGCCAGGCGGGCCACCTTGACCGCGTTCTCCACCGCTTCGGCACCGGAATTGAACAGCACCGAACGCTTGTCGTGATCGCCCGGGGTGAGCGCGGCCAGCTCCTCGGCCACCCGCACATAACCCTCGTACGGGGTGACCATGAAGCAGGTGTGAGTGAAGTGCGCGGCCTGTTCGGCCACCGCCGCCGCGACCTTCGGATGCGAGGCGCCGACATTGGTGACCGCGATGCCCGAACCCAGGTCGATGAGCGAATTCCCGTCCACGTCCACGATGACGCCGCCGTCGGCGTCGGCCGTGTACACCGGCACCGACGAGCCGACCCCGGCGGCGACGGCGGCCTTGCGGCGGGCGGTCAGCGCCGCCGAACGCGGCCCCGGCAGCTCGGTGACGAGCTTGCGCTGCTGCGGTAGCCGGTAGGTGAGGGCGGTCATCGGAGGTTGCTCCCTGTCTTGTCGATGGATGAGGTGGTGTCGAGATCGCTCGCGACGAGCGGAAGGGTGTTGCGGCGGAAGAACTCCGGATTGCGCCAGCGCGCCACCGCCATCAGCGCCACGCCCAGCAGCAGGATGCCGAAGCCGAGGTAGAAGACCAGGCCGATGCCGCCGATGGCCGCGCCGCTGCCGTTGTCCGGATCCATGCTCTCGCGCACCGACACCACGAACACGGCCAGCAGCATGAGCCCGCCGAGTACCGGGAACAGGCCCTTGAACACGAAATTGCGGACGCTGGAGAACAATTCGCGGCGGAAGTACCAGGTGCAGGCGAAGGCGGTGATGCCGTAGTACCAGCAGATCATGATGCCCAGCGCCGCCACGGTGTCGAGCAGCACGCGTTCGGACAGCAGCGACGCCACCGTGTAGAACACCCCGGTCACCACGCCGGCCGCGACGGTGGAGAAGGTCGGCACCAGGAAGCGCGGGTTCACTTCGGCGAACTTCTTCGGGAAGGCGCCGTACACGCCCATGGCGAGCATGGTGCGGGCGGCGGGCAGGAAGGTGGTCTGCAGGCTGGCGGCCGAGGAGGCCAGGATGGCGAGCAGCAGCAGCGGTCCGGCCCAGCCCAGCACGGGATCGGCGAGCGCGCCGAACACATTGTCGGCGTTCTCCTCGTTGCCCAGGCCCACGCCGCTGTCGCCGACCCCGGCGTACATCATGACCGCCACGGTGACCAGCAGGTAGGTGGCCAGGATGGACAGCACGCACAGCAGTCCGGCGCGGCCCGGCACCCGCTTGGGGTCCTTGGATTCCTCGCCCAGCGTCAGGCAGGTGTCCCAGCCCCAGAAGGCGAAGATGGAGCCGGTGACGCCGATCATGAAGGCGCTCAGGGTGATTCCGGTGAACGGATCGAACCAGTCCAGGTCGAAATGCAGCTGGGCGGGTGCGTTGCCGCGGCTCACGTGCACCAGCGCGGTGATGGCGAAGGCCACCAGCACGACCATCTGGAAGCCCACCAGCACGTACTGCACGCGTTCGCTGGTGGTGATGCCGCGGCCGGCCACCACCGTGGCTATCGCGACGAAAACCAGTGTGGTGACGATGTTCACGAGCTTGTTGTCGGCCAGTTCGGCGAGGCCGGGACTGCCGAATATCCGGCCGAGGAACAGGTAGAAGAACTCCACCGCGATGGCCGCCAGATTGGACAGCACGATGATGGTCGCCATCACCATGCCCCAGCCGCACATCCAGCCGACCATGGGCCCGAAAGCCTTGGTGGACCAGGTGAACGACGCCCCGCAATCGGGCATGCGCGAGTTGAGTTCGCGATAGGCGTAGGCGGTCAGGAACATGGGCACGAAGCCGGCGATGATGATGGCGGGCATCTTCAGCCCGACCGCGGCCACGATCAGGCCGATGCTGGCGGTCAGCGTGTAGCCGGGGGCGACCGTCGAAATCCCCAGTACCGCACCGGAAAAGGTGCCGATCTTGCCCGCCGCGAGACCTTTGGCGACGGGTTCGATCTCTACTCGGGGCGGTTCACTGGTGACGCTCATCGATTTCCTCCTTGGGGACCACGACCATCGGCACCTGGAGGACTCTGAGCATCTTCGCTGCGGTGGATCCGAGGAACAGTTTTCGAGGTTGGGCGAGGCGGCTGGAGCCGACCATGATCAGGTCGCCGTCGTGCCAATCCAGGCGATTGACGGCGGCTTCGACGGAGGGACCGTCGACGGTCATCGACGTGACCGGGAATCCTTCGGGGAGCGCGGCTTTCGCCTCCACCAGGGTGAGTTCGGCGTGCGCGACGGCGCGGTCGCGCACCGATTCGGGAGTGTCGTCGCTGCGGCGGGGCGCGTGCGCGTCCAGGGCGACCAGCGAGACCAGGCGCAGGGGCGTGCCGGCGGCGGCGCTGGCACGCACCGCCAGATCGAACAGCAGATCCGCGCCCACCCGGTCGCCGATCGCGCAGGTCACCTCGCGCACGGTGGCGACGGGGGAGTTGCGGGTGCCGCGCGGCGCGAGGGCCAGCGGCACCGGCGCGGAATGCAGCAGTTCGCTCGCCACCGAGCCGATGGCGTGCCGGCCCAGCAGTCCGTCCCCGGCCGCCCCGACCACGATGGCCAGGGCGTCCAGGCGAGCGACTTCGTCGATCAGGCCCGCGGCGAATGATTCGTGAAAGCTGATGTGCCCCTCGGCTTTCACGTCGTCGGGCACCGAGGCCACCGCGTCGGCCAGCCATTGGCGGGCCTGCACTGTGAGCATGTCGTCGTAACCGTCATTGGGCACCAGTCCCGGGACCAGGCGGTCCGGGGTGAGCACCATGCAAATGTCCAGTTGGGCGTCCAGGGTCCGGGCCAGCCGGACCCCGAGGGCCAGACCGTCCTCCCCGCTCGGTGTGGCCAGATACCCGACTATCAGTCTCCGCATACTCGTCCGCCTACTCGTGTGCGCTCATGACGTGCTTGACGCGGGTGTATTCCTCCACGCTGTACACCGACAGGTCCTTGCCGTAGCCGGAGTACTTGAACCCGCCGTGCGGCATCTCGGCCACCAGCGGGATGTGGCAGTTCACCCAGACCGCACCGAAATCCAGTGCGCGGCTGAAACGTTCGACGGTGCCGTGGTCCTTGGTCCAGACGCTGGCGGCCAGGCCGTAGCGCACGCCGTTGGCCAGGGCGATGGCCTCGTCGGAATCGGCGAAGGACTGCACCGTCAGCACCGGGCCGAAGGTCTCCTCCTGCACGATGGGATCGTCCTGGCGCACGCCGGTGATGATGGTCGGCTCCACGTAGAAACCCGTTTCGCCCCAGCGGTTTCCGCCGGTGACCACCTTGGCGTGCGCGGGCAGCGCGGCCAGTTTGCCCATGACGGCGGCGAAGTGGTTGACATTGTTGAGCGGGCCGTAGAAGGCGTCCGCGTCGTCGGGGCGGCCGGGGCGCAGGGTGTCGGCGGCGGCGGTCAGCGCGGCCACGAAATCGTCGTGGATGGATTCGTGCACCAGCACGCGGGTGGCGGCGGTGCAGTCCTGGCCGGCATTGAAGAACCCGGCCTGCGCGATGCCCAGCGCCGCCTTCTCGATGTCCACGTCGGCGAACACGACAACCGGCGCCTTGCCGCCCAATTCGAGGTGGGTGCGCTTGAGCTGATGCGACGCCGATTCGGCCACCGCCATGCCCGCGCGCACCGAACCGGTGATGGACACCAGGCCGGGGGTGGGGTGCGCGACCAGTTCCGCGCCGGTGCCGGCGTCGCCGAGCACCACGTTGAACACCCCGTCGGGCAGGATGTCCTTGCTCAGCCGCGCCAGCACCAGGGTCGATTCCGGGGTGGTGTCGCTGGGCTTGAGCACGATGGTGTTGCCCGCCGCCAGCGCCGGGCCGATCTTCCAGATCGCCATCATGAACGGGTAGTTCCACGGAGTCACCTGTGCGACAACGCCGATCGGCTCGCGGCGCACATACGAGGTGAAGCCCTCCATGTACTCACCGGCCGCCCGGCCTTCCAGCACCCGCGCCGCGCCCGCGAAGAACCGGATCTGGTCCGCGCCCACCGCGACCTCTTCGGCGGCGACCATGGCGTGCAGCTGCCCGGTATTGCGGGACTGCGCGGCCACCAGTTCGTCACTGTGCGCCTCGATGGCGTCGGCCAGCTTCAGCAGTGCGGCGGCCCGCACGCTCGGGGTGGTCTTGCCCCAGGTTTCGAAGGCGCGTTCGGCGGCCGCCATGGCGGCGTCGACATCGGCGCGGTTGGAGATCGGGGCGTGTCCGACGACCTTCTCGTCGACCGGGCTCACCAGGTCCAGGGTGCGCGTGGCGGAGGATGCCACGAATTCGCCATTGATGTAGTTCTCGAGCACAGGACTCGTCTTCGACGTCACCTGAGTTCACCGTCCATCCGTGTGTGCGGGGTGCGGCACCAGTGTGCGCTGCGACACAGCTCGAACGCTCGTGCCGAGTTGGTGAACTACTCGGCCCGATTTCGACAATCTGTACACTGCGGTTCGATGCCTGTTTCCATTGGCTGGGTACTAGCCCAGCCCGAGCTAGCGGTTCGGCTGCGCGGCGGCGCGGCCGGTGTGGACCGCGAAATCGATCTCGTCGTCACCACCGAGCTGGAGCGCCCGTACCCGTGGCTCTCCGGCGGCGAACTGGTCCTGACCACCGGCATGCGTTTGCCGCCCGATGCCCAGGGGCGGACCGCGTACGTGCGCGGCCTCGCCGAATGCGGGGTGTCCGCGCTCGGCTTCGGCGTGGGGCTGACCCACGCCGAAGTCCCGCCCGATCTGATCGCCGCCGCGGACGAGATCGGCATTCCCCTCATAGAAGTGCCGCTGTCCACCGCCTTCGCGGCCATCGTCAAACGGGTCAGCGCGCGCAGCGCCGAACTCCAGTACGACGCCGTGCTGCGCGCCTCGCACGCCCAGCCCCGCATGACCCGCGCGCTCATCAAATCCGGCGCGCACGCCATCGTGCGGGAACTGGCCGCGTCGCTGTCGGCCACCGTGGTGGTCCTCGACCCCGCGGGTCTGGTGATCGACTGCGTCCCAGCCGAATTGGATCCCGCCCTGCTGTCCCGGGTACGCGGCGCGGTGGCCGGCGGCACCGCCAGCGGCGTACGCACCGAGACCTCGGGCAGTTCGGTCACCCACCAGCGGATCGCCGTGGGCCGCAGTCATTACGGCGATCTGGTGGTGGTCACCGCCACCCCGCTCGGCCATGTCGATCAGATCCTGCTCGGTCACGCCAACTCGCTCCTGGCGCTCGACTTCGAGAAACCCGCCCGCCTGCGCGCCGCCCAGCATCGCCTCAACAACCACGCGCTGGGCCTGCTGCTGGGTGCGGACACCGATCCGGATCCGGCTTGGGAACAGCTGGCCGATGCCGCCGACGCCCACGGCCGCATCCGGGTCCTGCTCGCGGCCTGTGACACCGATGCCGCGGCGGCGGCGGTTCGGACGGCGCTCGAGGACGTGATTCTCGCGGCCGGTGATCCGCTGTTCCTGCACGCCGCCAGCCGGGAGGTACTGGCGGTACTGGCCGCCGACACCGCGATTCCGCGTGAATTTCCCCGTGGCGCCGGGGATTCCGGCATCGATGCGCACGACGGCGGGTCCGTGGAGCCGCTGCCCGCACGGGCGGCCGACGCGCCGTCGCGGGGACGTTCGACGATCGGTTTCCCGATCGCGCTGCGCAAGCAGGTGCGGCTCGGAGTCAGCGCCCCGCATGCCGTGCGGGAGTTGGCGGATGCCGTGGCGGGTGCGCGGCTCGCCGCGTCGGCGGCCGAACGGGGCGGCGCGGCAATGGAATTCAGCGCGTTCTCCGGCAGTTCGCTGCTGGCCTTCGAGTCCACCCGCGAGGTGCTCGGGGCCATGGCGCGGACCGCGCTGACGCCCTTGGTCGAGCACGACCTGCTGCACGGCACCGATCTGCTCGGGTCACTGCGCGCGTTTCTGGAGGCCAACGGGCAGTGGGAATCGGCCGCGGTGGTCACCGGGGTGCACCGGCATACGCTGCGCAAGCGGATCGCCACGGCGGGGGAGCTGCTGGGGTGCGATCTCGACAATGCCCGGGTGCGCGCGGAACTGCTGCTCGCCATTCTGGCCCGAGGCTGAGTCGGCACTCCTGCACGCAACAGTGCGGAATCATTACTGTCAACCGGCAAGGTCTACGGATTTCGTCGCGTGTAGCGTGTTCGAGTGTTGCTATCAGTAGTCGAACCGGGATCCGGAGAGGAGGTCGACCGTGTTGGACGACACCGCCAAGCGCATCATCGCCCATTTGCAGGAAGACGGCCGCAAGCCGTACGCCGCCATCGGCAAGGAGATCGGCCTGTCCGAGGCCGCCGTGCGGCAGCGGGTGCGAGCGCTCACCGACGCGGGGGTCATCCAGATCGTCGCCGTCTCCGATCCTTTGCAGGTCGGGCTGTCCGGCAGGCCATGGTGGCGCTGACCGTCGACGGGCCGACCGGTCCGGTCACCGAGGCGCTGGTGGGCATGAACGAGATCAGTTATGTCGTCGAGTGCGCCGGCCGCTACGACGTGCTGTGCGAGGCCGTCTGCGCCGACGACCACGAGCTGCTGGAGCTGGTATCCACTCGCCTGCGCGCCCTGCCCGGCGTACGACGTGCGGAAATTCTGGTGTACCTGGCGCTGCGTAAGCAGACCTATCGCTGGGGCGCACGCTAGACGCTACGAAATCCGAAGCTGGTAACCCAGATTTAATGGACTTTCGGTTGTAAAGTGAACTATCAACAACTGAATCGGTTGCAAACCGGTCGGTAGCTGTGGGATAAACGGAATGTCGGCAAACCCGCGAACCAACGCCGGAGCCACCCGATCCCCCGTCGAGGAGTCAGTTCACATGACCGCCACCATCGAGCCCAATACCACCGCCGCGTCGAAGACCTCCCGCGTCGTTCGCGACAACCTGTGGATGCACTTCACCCAGCAGGACGCGCAGTCCGGCGCGGACACCCCGGTGATCGTGCGCGGTGAGGGCGCCTACGTCTACGACGACACGGGCAAGCGCTACCTGGACGGTCTCGCGGGCCTGTTCGCCGTGCAGGTCGGTCACGGCCGTGAGGAGCTGGCCGAGGCCGCTGCCCGCCAGACCCGGGAGCTGGCCTACTTCCCGCTGTGGGGTTACGCGCACCCCACCGCCATCGATCTGGCCGAGCGGCTGGCGCATCAGGCTCCCGGCGATATCAACAAGGTGTTCTTCACGGTCTCCGGCGGCGAATCGGTCGAAACCGCGTGGAAGCTCATCCGCCAGTACTTCAAGCTGATCGGCCAGCCCACCAAGCACAAGGTGATCAGCCGGTCCATGGCCTACCACGGCACCTCGATGGGCGCGCTGTCCATCACCGGAATCCCCGGCGCCAAGGCCGATTTCGAGCCGCTGGTGCCCAGCACCATGCGGGTGCCGAACACCAACTTCTACCGCGCGCCCGAGCACGCGCCCACCGACTACGAGGCCTACGGCCTGTGGGCCGCCGACCGCATCGAAGAAATGATCATGTTCGAGGGCCCGGAGACGGTCGCGGCCGTGTTCCTGGAACCGGTGCAGAACACCGGCGGCTGTTTCGTGCCGCCGCCCGGCTACTTCCAGCGCGTGCGCGAGATCTGCGACCGCCACGGCGTGCTGCTGGTCTCCGACGAGGTCATCTGCGCGTTCGGCCGGCTCGGCTTCGACTTCGGCGCCAAGAAGTTCGGCTATCAGCCTGACATCATCACCACCGCAAAGGGTTTGACCTCCGGCTACGCCCCGCTGGGCGCGGTGCTGGTGAGCGACCGCATCGCCGAGCCGTTCCGCAACGGCGCGACCTTCATGCACGGCTCCACCTACGGCGGGCATCCGGTGGCGTGCGCGGTGGCCATGGCGAACCTGGATCTCATGGAGCGCGAGGACCTCTATGGTCACGTGCTGCGCAACGAGGGCGCGTTCCGCTCCACCCTGGAGAAGCTCTACGGCCTGCCGATCGTCGGCGAGGTGCGCGGCGACGGGTTCTTCTGGGCGGTGGAGCTGGTCAAGGACCGCGCCACCAAGGAGAAGTTCACCGACGCCGACGCCACCCGCATCCTCAAGGGGCACGTCTCCAAGGCGCTGTTCGAAGCCGGCCTGCACTGCCGCGCCGACGATCGCGCCGAACCGGTCATCCAGCTGGCCCCGCCGCTGATCTGCGAGCAGCAGCAGTTCGACGAGATGGAACAGGCGCTGCGCCACGCCCTGACCGGGGCGTGGAAGCTCATCTGAGTTCGCTGTCGGAGCCCCCGGCTACTGTTGGTCATCATGCGAGCAGCATCGAAACCACGGGAGCTGGGGGATCTTCCGTTCGCACGGCATCTGGAACCGGCGGGGTCGATCGACATCTCGGGCGAGTACGACTGCGCCCATTTCGACGGTCTGACCCTCGAGCAAACCGATGCCGTGGGAACGCATTTCACCGAATGCGCGCTGTCGGGCCTGACGGTCACCGGCGGTTCCTTCCGGCACGCGCGGTTCAATGACGCCTGGGTGCACGGCAGCCAGTGGACCGGTGTGGACCTGTCGGACACCTCCTGGCTGGACACCGAGTTCGTGCTCGACGCGCTGTCGGGGGTCGAGGCGTTCGGCGCGAATCTGCGCCGGGTTCGCTTCCACAACTGCAA
Source organism: Nocardia yamanashiensis (assembly GCF_021183565.1). Lineage (NCBI taxonomy): Bacteria > Bacillati > Actinomycetota > Actinomycetes > Mycobacteriales > Nocardiaceae > Nocardia > Nocardia yamanashiensis. The sequence goes on along the minus strand of NZ_CP089226.1, from coordinate 3,497,261 downwards.
GTTCGATTCGGTCAACCTGCGCGGCGCGGTGCTGAACGAGGTGTCCTTCGTGGATTGCGTACTGCGGCACGTGGATATCAGCGAGGCCAAACTGACCTCGGTCACCTTCCCCGGCACCCAGATCGACGCGCTCTCGCTCCGCAAGGCGCAGTTGAAGAAGGTCGACTTCCGGGAGGCGCGCATGCTCGGGGTGTACGCCGGCATCGAATCGCTGGCCGGGGCGACCATCACCCAGACGCAGCTGCTGGAACTGGCGCCGGTCTTCGCCCACACCTTCGGCATCGAGGTCCGCTAGACCCCGCCGTTCAGATGTCGATGCCGTGCTGGAGCGCGGCGACGGTGCCGTCGAGGGTTTCGTAGAGGGCGGTCAGGGAATGGTCCCGGCCGCGCACCCAGGCGTCCAGGCCGACGCCGAAGGCCGCGAAACAGGTTGCGGCGGTGAGGATCGGGCGCAGGTCGTCTTCGGGAAGTCCCGCTCGGCGCGCGAAGGCCCGGGCCAGGCTGTCGCGGCGGCCGACCGCGCCGGTGAAGTTCTCGCGGCGGATCTCCGGGTGGGAGAGCAGGAGTGCGCGGGCGCGGCGGGCGGTATCGGCCTGGGCGGTTCGTTCCGTGGTCGAGGCCGGATCGAGAATGAAATCGCGCAGGGCCGCGCGCACCGCGGGGAACACCGATTCCTCGGCCGGGCGGCGCTCCACGGCGGCGAGCAGGGCCGCCATCACGTCTTCCTCGTGGGCGAACACGACCGCCGCCTTGGACGGGAAATGCCGGTGGAAGGTGCGGCGGGAGACCTGGGCGGCGTCGGCGATCTCCTGCACCGTGGTCTGCTCGAAGCCGCGGCTCTCGAACAGGCGCAGCGCGGCGTCGATCAATTCTCTTCGGACCCTGACCTTTTCGCGTTCCCGCAGGCCGCTCGGCTCGGTCATCGCGTCCCTTCGTAGCTCAGCTCACACCCCTTGCTGTCACAAAGTGACACTTCACAGGATAGTCTGGCCGAAGTGTCTCAATGTGACACCAGCCAATGGGAGCTCGAGAGAAAGGCGTCTCGATGACGCGACGTACCGTGATCACCCTGTGCTCGGCGGCCGCGCTGCTGGCTGCCCCGCTGGCGGCCGGGCCGCTGACGGCGACCGCGACGGCCGCGCCCGCGAGCGCGCCCGGCACCGTGACCGGTAATGAACCGCTATCGGAAGACCTATGGATCGATGGCACGGGTTCGGCCCGCCGCCTCACCTATTGGACCCGAGACTCCGCCGATCAGCCCGCATTGTCGACCGGCGTGGTGTTCACCCCGGCCGGGACCCCGCCGCCCGGCGGCTGGCCGGTGGTCTCCTGGGAGCACGGCACGGTCGGTATCGGCGACGATTGCGCGCCGTCCACGGCGGGACGTTCGCAGCGCGATATGAACTACCTGGCGACCTGGATGAAACAGGGCTACGCGGTGGTGGCCACCGATTACATCGGGCTGGGCACGCCCGGCGTGCACGCCTATCTCGACGGCCGCGCCGAGGCGCACGCCGCCATCGACATGGTGCGCGCGGCCCGCTCGGTCGACGATTCGCTCGCCGCCAAGTGGGTGGCCATCGGGCAGTCGCAGGGCGGCGGCGCGGCGGTCTTCACCGCCTCCCTGGCCACCGGGTATGCCCCGGAGCTCGATTACCGCGGCGCGGTGGCCACCGGCCCGGCCTCCAATATCGTCGACGCGGCCATGTTCGTCGGCCCGAACACCGTGCCCGTCAAGTCTTCTCACCTCACCGCGTACGCGACCTATGTGCTGAACGGCCTGAAGGCCGCGCGCCCCGACTTCGACATGGACAGCTACCTCACCCCGCAGGGCAAGCAGCTCGCCACCGACGCGGAGACGCTGTGCTTCACGCCGCTGGCCGAGCGCGCCGAGGGTGTTTCGCTGAATCAGCTGTTCGCCCGGCCGCTTTCGGACGGTGACTTCGCCGCGATCGCGCACCCGGTCATGGATGTGCCGATGACCGGCTACGACCGGCCGCTGTTCATCGGCCAGGGCACCAACGACACCGATGTGCCCGCGCCGCTGACCGCCAAGCTGGTGGTGGATCTGAACGCGCACGGGGTGCAGCCGGAAGTACACGTCTATCCCGGCAAGGACCACAGCGCGACGGTGTCGGCGTCGCTGCCGGACAGCGTGCCGTTCGTCGCCCGCTTGTTCGCCTGACCGCCGGCCGCGCTCGCCGGATCGCTATCCGGCGAGCAGTACGGCCGCCAGCGTGATCGCGCCCGGCAGGGCCTGGACCAGCAGGATGCGGCGGCTGGCGGTGGCCGCGCCGTACAGGCCGGCGACCACGACGCAGGCGGCGAAGAAGATCTTCGCGGCGTACCCGGTCGGATCGGCGGCGATCAGGCCCCAGATCAGCCCGGCAGCCAGAAAGCCGTTGTAGAGGCCCTGATTCGCGGCCAATGCCTTGGTCTGCTCGGCGAATTCGGGGGTGGTCCCGAAGGCGGCGCGACCGCGCGGCGTGGTCCACAGGAACATTTCCAGGACCAGGATGTAGACGTGCAGGGCGGCCAGCAGGCCGACCAGGATTTCCGACACCACGCGCATGAAGAAACCGCCTCTCAGAGTTCCCGTGCAGCGTATTCGCCTGCCAGGATTCCCGATCGGCGGCGCGGAGTCCGGCAGGCGCGCCCGGAAGACGCGCCCGCCGGATGGTTCAGCTCGCGGCGGGGACGCGGCGGTTGCGGGTGCCGTACAGGGCGCGGCCCTCGGCGGGGGTGCGGGTCTCGAACACCCTGGGCGGTTCGGCCTTCAGGTGCTGCTGCAGGATCTGCCCGGCCATCGGCGCGATGATCGGCGCGGCCAGGATCAGGCCCTTCTTGTCGAAGAGCGTGAACAGCCAGACCAGAATGCGCCCAGCGGGTTTCACCAGCAGATCGACGATTCCCGGCCGATCGAAATGCCCCAGTTTGCGCATCCACTTGGGCAGGGTCGCGATGGACGCGAAGGACAGCAGCCGCGCACCGATCGCGTAGGTCCAGCCCGCGCCGTTGCCCGGCGAGGTGAACAGCATCTGATGGATGCCGTCCTGCGCCCGCTCCGAAGTGCACAGGCGCGCACGCACATTCGCGTAATACTCCCGCACGCCCTCGCGGGTGACCGGCACGTCCTCCGGCTTGCAGGTCTGCAACTCGGCCGCGATCCGGCACTCCTGCCAGAACCGTGCCTCCTCCTCGGCGGTCAGGCCCGGCCCGAACATCTCGTAGGCCTTGAGCACCGAATGCCAGCCGGTGATGTGAATCCACAGCTGCGTCTCGGGGCTGTTGGCGCTGTAGCGCTGCCCGCTGATCGGCTCGATGCCGGTCGCCTTCGCGTGAATGGTCATCAGATGCTCGGCCGCTTCGGTGGCCGTCTTGGTATCGCCGATCGCCACGATCAGGAAGTAGGCGAAGGTCAGATCCAGGCGGCTGCGCGGATCGGAGTAGATCTTGGCGGTATCGGCGACCGCGGCGGTCAGGAAGGGATCGAAGTGCTCGAGCGCCACCGCACGCTGGAACCCGATCACGGCGGTCGGCGCGGTCCACACCTTCCAGCTCGGCGAATCCGGCCCGAAGAACCCCAGGTCCTCGCGGCGGAGAGTGGTCGGATCGAAGGTCACTGAGAGCTCCTTCACGGTTCGATCCCATCGAATACAACGCAACCGTAGCAATTGTTCCCGGTCAATACAACGGTCCCGTAGGATTTGGTCCGACGGCTGCACGACCCCGGCTTCGCCAATGACACAATGACCCCGATGAAGGTGAAACGGCAGTGACAAAAACCGGCGCGACCGACCGCCCCCGCAGGCGCTACGCCCCGCGCCTCCCTCCGGAGGAGCGCCGGGCCCAGCTTCTCGACGCCGCCTACGCCGTCCTCGAGCAGGCCGAACTGCACGAACTCAGCATGGAAGCCGTCGCCCAGGAAGCCGGCGTCGGCAAACCGGTCCTCTACACGGTCTTCAAAACCCGCGCCGATCTCGTCGCCGCCCTGCTGGAACGCGAACGCGAACGCGCGCTCGACGAGGTCGCCGAAACCCTCCCCACCGACCTGCTCGGCGCGGACCCCGTCGTCGCCGCGTCCGCCACCGTCGAAGCCTTCGTCAATGTCGCCCTCGAGAACCCCACCCGCTGGCGCCTGCTCCTCGCCGGCCCCGGCAACGCCCCCGACGAATACCGCGAAGCCATCCGCAGCTCCCGCGCCGGCATCTTCGACCAGGCCGAAGCCCTCGTCCGCATGGGCCTGGCCATCGATTCCCGTTGGGCCGAAGTGGATTCCGGACTGCTGACGAACTCCCTGCTCACCATCGCCGAGATGCTGGGCCGCCTCGCCATCAGCGAACCGGACGCCTACCCGCGTGAACGCATCGAGGGTTTCGTGCAGGCCATCGTCCGGCTGCTGGTCGGCACGCCGAGCCGGGACTAGTTGCGCTCGAACAGTTTTCGCGCCACCCGCGCGCCCATGAGCGTGGAGATCCCGGCCGGGGTCTGCGGGTCGTAGCCGGTCAGTTCGGCGATGCGGGTCAGGCGGTAGGTGACGGTATTGCGGTGGACGCACAGTTCGCGGGCGGCGGCGTTCTGATTGCAGTCCTGGGCGATGAAGACGTCGAGGGTTTCGGCGAGGACGGGTTGCTCGCGCAGCGGGTCGAGGGCCGCGCGCAGGGTGTGGGCGGCGCCGGAGGTGGCGATGGCGTATTCGAAGACCATGTCCTGACGGCGGCAGATGGCGTCGGGGCGGCGTAGTGAACGGCCCGTTTCGGCAAGGACTTTCGCTTCTTCGAAGGCGGCGGGGACCTGGGCGCGGGTGGACGCCGGCGCGATGCCGACCCAGAGCGAGTCGGGGGTTTTGCGGGTGCGGCCGAGCAGGATGGTGGTGAGTTCGCGCAGCGCGGTCGCCTCGTCGGCGTCGCCGTGCAGGGGGAGCAGGGCGGTCCAGCCGCCGCTGTCGCGATGCAGGAAAGCGCCGGACATCTCACCGATGCGGCGGCGCAGGGTGGTGAGGATGCCGGGCTGCGGGTTGTCCAGGCGGATGGCGGCCACCAGGTAGGAATCGGCGAGGGAGAGGGCGGCGTCCTCGGCCCATTCGTAGGGGTCGCGGCCGGTGAGCAGGGCCTCGGCGATCTCGCGGGCGCGTTCGACGCGGTCGTAGCGGATCTGGCGGGCGTCCTCCAGGCACGCCTCGGCGAAGCGGCTCGTCATGAGCGTCACGTATTCGATGAGGCGCAGGGCCACAGTGGATTTCAGCTCGGCCTGCTCGGGCGTGGCGGTGACCGCGACATGGGTCCACAGGAAGGTGGTGCCCGCGCGGTAGTTGGCCAGGGCCTCGGCGAGGGGCATGCCGTCGCGGGTCAGCGACAGCACGCGGTGCACCAGGGGCAGAGATTGATCCTCGGCGGGTTCGATGCCGGTGTCGAGGAAATCGAAGAACAGCTCGATGTTCAGCTGCGCGGCGGGGACGAAATCCGCGTCCAGCATGGACTTCGGCAGCCGATCGTACGGGGGCTCACCCGCTGCGAAATCGGACATCAGCGCAATCGCGCGAGCCTGCCACTCGTGTAGTACCGCGGTCTCCACGTCGAGACCTCCCCTGCTGTCGAGGCAATGTGTTGCCCCACCCTATGTCACGTGTCCCGGACGATTTCACCGAGTGGGTAGCGTTAGTGAACTGACTGTCCTACGCTGTGCGCATGACGGAGTGGAAGCCCACGGCCTGCATCCTGTGCGAGTGCAACTGCGGAATTCAGGTGCTGGTGGGGCCGGATGGCCGGTCCTTCGAGAAGATTCGCGGCGACAAACTGCATCCGGCGTCGGCGGGCTACACCTGCAACAAGGCGCTGCGGCTGGATCACTACCAGAACGGGCGAGTCGGGCGGCTGAGTTCGCCGCTGCGCCGGTGCCCGGACGGCGAATTCGAGGAAATCGACTGGGACACCGCCATCGCGGAGATCACCGCGCGCCTACTGGAGATCAAACTGCGGCACGGCGGGGAGTCGATCTTCTATTACGGCGGCGGCGGGCAGGGCAATCACCTGGGCGGCGCGTACGCCCCGGCGACCATGGCCGCCTTCGGCATGAAATACCGCTCCAGCGCGCTGGCGCAGGAGAAGACCGGTGACTTCTGGGTCGGGGCGCGCATGTTCGGGCATCCGGTGCGCGCCGATGTGGAGCACGCCGAGGTGGCGTTCTTCGTCGGGAAGAATCCCTATCAGTCGCACGGGTTCCCGCGAGCGCGCACGGTGCTGAAGGAGATCGCCAAGGATCCGGAGCGATCGATGATCGTGCTGGATCCGGTGCGCACCGAGACCGCCGAGCTGGCCGACTTCCACCTGCAGCTGCGGCCCGGAACCGACGTGTACCTGCTCACCGCCATGGCCGCGATCCTGGTGCGCGACAACCTGATCGACGCCGAGTGGCTGGCCGAGCACACCACCGGCGCGGACGAGGTGCTGGCCGTACTGCGCGCGGTCCCGATCGAAAAGTACTGCGCCATCGCCGATGTCGAACTCGACCTGGTCACCGCCGCCACCCGCCGCCTGGCGCGGGCCCGCTCGGTGGCGGCGCTGGAAGACCTCGGCGTGCAGATGAACCGCTACTCCACCGTGGTCTCCTACATCGAGAAACTGGTGTGGATGCTGACCGGCAATCTCGGAAAGCCCGGTGCGCAATACGCTTTCACCGGCCTCGCCGCCCTCGGCCACGATCGCGGGCATCCGATGGGGGAGGGGCCCGCGAGCCCGGTGGTGGGCGCGCCCATCATCAGCGGGCTGGTGCCGTGCAATGTGATCACCGAGGAGATCCTCACCGATCACCCCGCCCGCTACCGCGCCATGTTCATCGAATCGGCCAATCCCGTGCATTCCCTGGCGGATTCGGCCCGCATGCGCGAGGCCCTCGAAGCCCTGGAACTGGTGGTGGTCGTGGATGTCGCCATGACCGAGACCGCCCGCCTGGCCGACTACGTGCTGCCCGCGCCCACCCAGTTCGAGAAATACGAAGCCACGTTCTTCAACTTCGACTTCCCGCGCAATATCTTCCACCTGCGCCACCCGGTGCTGCCCGCGCCCGACGGCGTGCTGGCCGAACCGGAGATCCACGCCCGCCTGGTGGAGGCCGCCGGCGTGCTCGGCGAGGACGATTACGCACCCCTGCGCGCCGCGCTGGCTCAGGGGCGGGAAGCCTTCGCCATGGCGTTCCTCGGCATTCTCGCCGATCCCGCCAAGTCGAAACTGGTTCCGGTGCTGCTGTATCGCACGCTCGGCGAGACGCTGCCCGACGGCGCGGCGGCCGCGTCCATGCTGTGGGCGGCGGCCTACAACTGCGTCCGCAAATTCCCGCAGAGCGTCGAACGCGCCGGTTACGGTACCGGTCTGGAAGCGGGCGAGCGCCTGTTCGAAGCCATTCTCACCGGCGCGCACGGCATCGTCATCACCGAGGACGATTACGAGGTGACCTGGAACCGACTGCGCGGCAACAAGGTCCGCCTGGATCTGGCCGACCTCCTGGAGGTCGTGGCCACCCTGCCCGACCTGGAATCCGATTCCGGCGAATGGCCTTTCGTGCTGTCGGCCGGTGAACGGCGCTCGTTCACCGCCAATACCATTGTCCGCGACCCGGAATGGCGTAAGCGCGACGGCGGCGGCACCCTGCGCATGAGCGAATCCGATGCCCAGCGCCTGGGCGTGAGCGCGGGGGACCGGGTGCTGCTCACCACCCGCCGCGGCAGCACCGAGGTCCCGGTCGAACCCACCGACCGCATGCGCCCCGGGCACCTGTCGCTGCCCAACGGATTCGGGCTCGCGGTCGCCGACGACAACGGCAAGCCCGTGCAGACCGGCGTCGCCCCCAACGAGCTGACCGAATTCGACTCCCGTGACGAATGGGTCGGCACCCCCTGGCACAAGTACGTCCCCGCCCGCCTGGATACCGTGACCGCATGAAGCGCACCACCTTCGCCACCTGGCCCTGCACGGTCGCCCGCACCGTGGACCTGATCGGCGACTGGTGGACGCCCCTGATCCTGCGCGAAGCCTTCTACGGCGCGAAGCGGTTCGACGAGTTCGAGCGCATCCTGGGGCTCAGCCGCAATGTGCTCACCCAGCGGCTGACCCGGCTCGTCGAGGAAGGCATGCTCGACCGGGTGCAATACCAGGAGCGCCCGGCCCGGCACGAGTATCTGCTCACCGACAAGGGTCGTGAGTTCTTCCCGGTCATCGCCGCCATGATGCACTGGGGCGACCGCTGGCTGGCCCCCGAATCGGGCGCGCCGGTGGTCCTGCACCACGACACCTGCGATCACGACACGCACGCCGAAGTGGTGTGCGCGCATTGCCGGGAACCGCTCCGGCACGCCGAGGTGTCCGCGCACCTGGGGCCCGGTTTCCCGGATCGTTTGCGGGAAAAGGCCCTGGCCACCGGACGTTTCGGCGAAAGAATCCGGTAACCGTCCCATTTGTGTGGGTTCTCACAAACCGGCCCGCTGCCGGTTTGCTGATAAGGAACACGGGTATTCCTCACCGTCCGCATATGTGTGAGGGGTATGGGATATGGGCGCGAGCCTGATGATCGTGGAAGACGACGACCGGGTCCGCGGAGAGTTACGAGTCGCGATGGAGGCCGAGGGTTACGACGTGGCCGAGGCCGCCGAGGCCGAGGCCGCGCTGGATCACCTGCGGGTGCACGGCGCCCCGGACGTGATGATCGTGGACCTGATGGTCGGCGAGATGGACGTCTTCAGCTGTATTCGCGAAGTGCGCCGGGAGCACGAGGTGCCGATCATCGTGGTGGCCGAACACGGCGACACCCACGATGTGGTGGCGGTGCTCGAGGCGGGCGCGGACGATTTCGTCACCAAGCCGTTCGAGTTCAAGGAGATGAGCGCGCGCATGCGCGCGCTGCGCCGCCGGCCCCGGCTCGGCGCGCTCCCCGAGGATCCGGTGATGGAGCCCCCGATGGAGGTGATCCTCGATGCCGACCACGGTTCGCCGCTGGTGCTGTCCCCCGAAGGCGGGGTGGTGCGCCGCGGCGACGAGGAACTGCACCTGACCATCACCGAGTTCCGGCTGCTGTGTGAATTGGCGGCCAACCCCGGGCGGGTGCTCAGCCGCGCGGTGTTGCTGGAAAAGGCGTGGGACGAAGGTTTCTTCGGTGACGAGCGGATCGTCGACGTCCATGTCCGGCGGTTGCGCACCAAGATCGAGACCGATCCCTCGGATCCGCGCATCGTGGTGACCGTGCGTGGCCTGGGTTATCGGCTGGATATGCGCCGCTGAGTCATCGGATCGTCAAGAGATCGCAATGAGTTCGTACGGTAGACCTCAAAGATCGCTTGACAGTCTGAACTGGTCATGCAGACCACAATCAGCAATATTGACGCAATGGCACCGCAACTTCCGGCCGAAGCGCCCATCCTGCTCCGCGAACCCGTCATCGCCGACGGCGGACGGATCTGGGCCATAGCCAAGGACTCCAAGGTCCTCGACGCCAACTCCAGTTATGCCTACCTGCTCTGGTGCCGCGATTTCGCCGGCACCTCGGTGGTCGCCGAGATCGACGGCGAGCTGGCCGGTTTCATCACCGGCTACCGCAGACCACAAGCGCCGCAAACGCTTTTCGTCTGGCAGGTCGCCGTCGACCACCCGTTCCGCGGGCGCGGCGTCGCCGTGGCCATGCTGGACGGGTTGCTGGAAAGGCAAGCCCGGCAGGGTATTTCCGCCATGGAGACCACGGTGTCACCGGACAACACGGCGTCCATCGCCATGTTCGAATCGGTGGCCCGCCGCCGTGGCGCCCGGATGACGCGCTCGGAATTGTTCGCGCCCGAGGTATTCCCCGACGGGCACGAACCGGAAGACCTGTACCGCATCGCACCCATCACCCCCCAGGAGGAATGGCGATGAACAGCCCCGATATGACGATATTCGCGACCATGGAATCGAACGTGCGCGGTTACTGCCGCTCCTGGCCGACGGTGTTCGACACCGCGTCGGGCGCCTGGCTGCGCGACGAGACCGGCCGCGACTACCTGGACTTCTTCGCGGGCGCGGGTGCGTTGAACTACGGGCACAACAATCCGGTGCTCAAGCGCGCGCTCCTGGAATACCTGTCCGGGGACGGCATCACGCACGGCCTGGACATGTCGACCATCGCCAAGCGGGAACTGCTGGAAACGCTGCGCGTCAATGTGTTCCAGCCGCGCGGGCTCGACTACAAGGTGCAGTTCCCCGGACCGACCGGGGCCAATGCGGTGGAGGCCGCGCTGAAACTGGCGCGCAAGGTCACCGGCCGCACCGAGATCCTCAATTTCACCAATGCCTTTCACGGCATGACGCTGGGCGCGCTGTCGGTGACCGGCAATGCCGCCAAGCGCAAGGGCGCGGGCGTGCCGTTGCAGCACGCCACCTCGATGCCCTACGACGGCTATCTCGACGGCGCGGAGGACGAATCGTTCGTCTGGATGGAACGCGCGCTCGACGACGCCTCCTCCGGCCTGGACCTGCCCGCCGCCGTCATCGTGGAGACGGTGCAGGGCGAGGGCGGGGTGAACCTGGCCGGGGCGCGCTGGCTGCGCAAGCTGGCCGGATTGTGCTCCGCGCGTGAGATTCTGCTCATCGTCGACGATGTGCAGATGGGTTGCGGGCGCACCGGGCCGTTCTTCTCTTTCGAGTACGCCGGCATCACCCCGGACATCGTCACGCTGTCGAAGTCCATCGGCGGTTACGGCCTGCCCATGGCGCTGGTGCTGTTCCGTCCCGAACTGGATCAGTGGGCGCCGGGCGAGCACAACGGCACCTTCCGGGGCAACAACCCGGCCTTCGTCACGGCGACCACCGCGCTACGGCACTACTGGTCCGACGACGCCCTCGAGGTCGCCACGCTGGCCAAGGGCGATCGGGTGGAACGGGCGCTGACCGGCCTGGTCTCGGGCTTCGACGGGGTTTCGGCGCGCGGTCGCGGCATGGTGCACGGCATCGTGTTCGACGACGCCTCCCAGGCCAGCAAGGTGTGCGAGGCGGCCTTCGATCGCGGCCTGCTGGTGGAGACCTCCGGTCCCGAGGACGAGGTGGTGAAACTGCTGCCGCCGTTGACCATTACCGAATCGGAGCTGGATCACGGACTGGAGTTGCTGTCCGCGTCCATGGACGCGGTGTGCGGCGGGCGGGGGATCTGACCATGATCGTGCGCACCACCGCGGAGATCACCAGCACCGAACGTGACGTGGCGGGCCCGGGCTGGCGCAGCAAGCGCATCGTGCTGGCCGGGGACGGGGTCGGGTTCTCCTTCCACGAGACCACCATCGAGGAATCCACCGTCCACGAATTCCACTATCAGCATCACATCGAGGCGGTCTGGCTGACCGAGGGTGAGGGCACGCTGGTCGATCTCGAGCGCGGCGTCACCTACGAACTCGGCCCCGGCTCGATGTACCTGCTGGACGGCAACGAACGGCATCGTCTGTTCGCCCGCACCCGCATGCGCATGCTGTGCGTGTTCAATCCGCCGGTCTCGGGACAGGAGGTCCATGACGAGAACGGCGTCTACCCCCTCGCCGTCGCCGCCGACTGAGCGTGTCAGGAGCTCGAATGACGTTGTCCGACAATATCCGTATCGATCGCTACCGCACCCGCACCATGGTCGGCACGCCGCATCTCGACCGCGACGATCCGACGGTGTGGGGGACCATCGGCACCCCGGCGCTGGCGAACTTCGACAATGACGGGTACGCCGTCCTCGACGGGCTGCTCGATCCCCTCGAGGTCGCCGATTTCGCGGCCGAGATCGACCGGCTGACCAGTGATCCCGAGCTGCGGCTGGACGATCGCGTGATCATCGAGAAGGCGTCCAACCAGGTGCGTTCGGTGTTCGAGGTGCACCGGATCAGCGCCATGGTCGCGGATCTGGTGCGAGAGAGCCGGATCGCGGGATTGGCGCGGCAGGTGCTCGGCTCGGAGGTGTACCTGCACCAGACCCGTGTCAACTACATGCCCGGCTTTCGCGGCGCCGGCTTCTATTGGCATTCCGATTTCGAGACCTGGCACGCCGAGGACGGGATGCCGGCCCCGCGCGCGGTCAGCCTGTCGATCGCGCTGACCGACAACTACCCGTACAACGGCAGTCTGATGGTCATGCCCGGCTCGCACCGCACCTTCGTCCCCTGTCAGGGCGAAACCCCGGACGATCATTTCCGGGATTCGTTGCGCGAGCAGGAAATCGGCGTGCCCACCGAGGCCGATATCGCCGAACTGGCGGGCAAGTACGGCATCGCCCAGTTCACCGGTCGCGCCGGATCGGCCCTGCTGTTCGATTCGAACATCATGCACGGCTCCGCCGGCAATATCACCCCGTTCCCGCGCTCGAACATCTTCCTGGTGTTCAACAGCGTCGAGAACACCCTGCTCGACCCGTATTCCGCGCCCTATCCGCGACCGGAATACATTGCGAGCCGCGACTTCACGCCGCTGCTCTAGTTCTCACGCCCACTGGATATCCAGGCGCGGGGCCTTCGAACAGGTGAACTGCATGACGTCGATATGGCCGATGCGGAAATGGTCGGCGCAACCGATGAGATAGCGCATGTAGGTGTCATAGGTTGCGGCGCCGGCGATTTCGATCGCCTCGGCGCGATGCGCGCGCAAGTTCTCGGCCCAGCAGTCGAGGGTCTTGGCGTAGTGCAGCTGGAGCGGGTGGATCCGGGTGACGGTGAAGCCCGCTTCGCGCGCGTACTCGCGTACGCCCGGCGGAGCCGCGCTCATGGGCAGCGGCAGCTGACCGCCCGGGAAGATCTCCTCGCGAATGAACCGCATGAACGCGATGTCTTCCCGGGTGAGCGGAATCTCGTTGGCGCGCAGGTAATCCAGGCCGTACATGACGATGGTGTGCAGCAGCATCATGCCGTCGGAGGGCAGCGCGGTGTACGCGAAATCGAAGAAGTCCGCGTAGCGCTCCTGCCGGAAGTGCTCGAACGCGCCGATGCTCACGATGCGATCGACGTGCCCGTCGAATTCTTCCCAGCCCTGTAACCGGACCTCGGCGTGCCGGGCGTGGTTCTCGCGCCGCGCGAGCTGTGCGCTGACGTAATCGTGTTGATTGCGGCTGAGCGTGAGACCGATGACGTTCACGTCGTAGGCGTCCAGGGCCCGCAGCATCGTCGCACCCCAGCCGCAGCCGACGTCCAGCAGCGTCATTCCGGGCTCCAGCTCGCATTTGCCCAGTGCCAGATCGATTTTCGCGCGCTGCGCGTCCTCCAGGGTGTATTGGGGATGCTTCCAATACGCGCAGCTGTAGGTGCGGCTCGGATCCAGGAAGAGTGCGAAGAAATCGTCGGACAGGTCGTAATGCGTTTGCACGTCCGAATAGAACGGGGTGTGGCGGCTCATGAATGCGACCTCCGGGGCGTCGGTGCCGGATCGGCTGTTCTCCGTTGGTCGTCACGAGTTCGTTCCAGGACTGCCCGCCATCGTGTGACATGGGTCACCCTCGCCGAATCCGGCGCTGAACCAGTCGATCCGGCAAACCGTCACGACTAGTTGGTATCCCGATTCGTACACGCGAAGGAGACCCACCGGTGAATGTCGGCACGGCAGTGGAACCCAGCACGACGGACGCGATCGCGGATACCGGTCTCGGCGCCCTACGCGAACTCGTCGGCGTCACCTTCCGCCTGCGCGACCACTACGAGGTGGGCCGCGAGAAGGTCCGCGAATTCGCCCGCGCCACCCGCAACGAGCATCCCGTGCACCTGGACGAATCGGCCGCCGCCGCACACGGATACCCGGGCCTGCTGGCCCCGCCCACCTTCGTGGCCCTGCTCGGCGGCGCCGCCCAGGCGGCCCTGGCCGTCCGGCTCGGCGACTGCGACCTCACCAGCGCGGTGCAAACCGGCCAGGTACTCGACTACCACCGCCCCGTCGTCGTCGGCGACCGCCTGACCAGCAACATCTCCGTGCACTCGGTCCGCGCGGCGTTCGGCGGCCTGCTACTGGACGTCAGCAACAAGGTCACCGACCGGCACGGCGAACCCCTGATCACCGCCCACACCAGCTTCATCGCCCGCCCCGGCGCCGGACCCGACCTGAGCGAACTGGAAACCACCGTCCTACGGCACGGCGTCCTGACCGACCCGCCCCCGCTCGCCGACCGCATGCCCCCCGCCCGCACGAATCCCGCCGCACCCGAGCACCATCGGCCCCGCGGCCGCAAACGTACCGAAGTGCGGCCCGGCGATCCGCTGCCGCCCCGCGAATACCACCTCACCCTCGGCGACCTGGTCCATTACGCGGGCCTGTCCGGCGACCCCAACCCCATCCACTGGCACGAACCCGCGACCGCGCTGGTGGGCCTGGGCCCCGGCGTGATCGCCCACGGCATGCTGGTCATGAGCCTCGGCGCCGGCTACCTCTCCGGCTGGCTGGGCGACCCGGCCGCCCTCCGCCAGTACAGCGTCCGGCTGTCGAGCCCGGTCGAAATCCAGCCGGGGACAGCCGCTTCGGTGGAATTCAACGGCCGCGTCGTCGCCGCCCACCACGACAGCGGCACCGCCACCATCTCCCTCACCGCGGCCCAGCACGGCCGCCGCATCTTCGGCCGCGCCACCGCCCTGGTCCGCCTCGCCTGAACTCCTGCCGCGGCCGGGGCGCATGCCGCTGTGCGGAACCGCGTGGCCGCCACCCTGCGGCCACCGCGGTCAGGCCAGCGTGACCGCCGCGATCGGGGTGGTGGTGGGTTGCGCGGAGCCGCCGTCGGGTTCTACGGACAGGGCGAGGGTGCGGGCCGAATCCAGGGGGACCAGCAGTGGGGTGCGGGCGGTGGGCAGGGCGGGGAGTACACCGGCCGAACGGGGCTGTCCGCCTTCGGGTATCAGCCACAGCTGGTAGGTCTGTCCCTGGGGTGCGGTCGGGACCGCGTCGAAAGTTACTACGGCGGCGTCCAATTCGGGGGAGAAGACCAGCGAGGCGGTGCCGCCGCCCGTCACGGGTGTTGCCGCGGAGCGGGCATCGCCGTGGGTGAGGACCTGCTGGGCGGTGATGGTGGTCGAATCCGGTTGCCGCGCAGCGTTGATCACTGCCACTCCGGCCAAGGCCAGTATCGCGACTAGGGCGGCGGCGGCCAAACCGAGCGCTCGGGGTGGGATCCGGCGAAGGGGAGTGACGGGGGCCGGGGCGGTGGTGCCCAGTTGGCGGTCCAGGGCGTGCTGGATGCGGCTCTCCAAGTCCGGTGGCGCGTCGTGGGCGTCGAGCACGGTCAGGTCGGCCAGGGTGTCGCGGATGTCGCGGACGGTGCGGCGGAACGAATCCGCCTGGGCGGGTTCGGCTCGGTCCAGGAGGGATTCGAGGTGGGCGCGGTCGGAGGCGGTGAGGGCGTCGAGGGCGTAGGGGTACGCGTGCTCGAGCAGGTCGGAGTCGGCGGGCAGTTCAGACATCGGTCACCGATCCTGTCAAGCAGTTCTGTAAGCGTTTGAGGCCGTCGCGGATTCTGGTTTTGACGGTGTTGAGGGGAATGCCCAGGTGTGCGGCGACTTCGGCGTAGGTGCGGCCGCCGTAGTAGGCCAGGGCCAGGGTTTCGCGCTGGGTGGCGGTCAGGACTTCGAGGCAGTCGACGACGGCGCGTTCGTCGGAGCGCTGGCCGACGGTTTCGGCGACGATATCGTGATCGCGGCCCAGATGCCGGTGCCCGTAGGCGAGATCGCGGCTGGTCGCCGACGCTTCGACGCGCACCCGGTCCACCGAGCGGCGATGGGTGAGCATCATGAGCCAGCCCATCGGCCCGGCCAGTGCCGCGTCGTAGCTGCCGGCCGCGTTCCACACGTGGATGTAGACCTCTTGGGTGATCTCCTCCGCCGACGCCGGGCGGCGCAGCACCCGCAGCGCCAGCCCGAACACCCGATGGTGGGTGGCGCGATAGAACTCGGTGAAGGCATCGCGGTCACCCTCGGCGATCGCGGCCAGCAGCCGGATCAGCCGCCGGGCGTCCTCCGGATCCACCCGGGGCCGGGTCGCCGGACAGGACGGGCCGGTCGTCTCGTCCGCGGGCGCGTCGAGGCCGACCGGAAACCCGCGTTGTTCGTCCGCCATGGTGGTGTGTCTCCGTGGGTAGGGGTTGCTCGGCGATGGCCCGGAGCGCGCGGCTGCTCCGGAGGCTAGCGGCGGATGCGGGTTCATGGGCGCCGATTCCCCGGTCCGGCCCCCCGGCGTGCTGAGCGCATACCTCGATTTCGATACGCCACCCGTCAGGGTTTGGCCCCGGCGCCGGATTCTTTTCCGGCCGTCCGCCCGCTTCGGAAACTTCCGGATTCGGCCAAACCCCCGCCCCGGGCAGCGCGAAACCCATTCAGCGCTCATCGGATACGTACCCGAGCGCACGGGCAGATTTCCTGCTGCCCGCCGCGCACCGGCGGTCGTTCATCCCCGACCCGACGGCCACCGGTGCGCGGCCCCTTCCCCGATGCCCGAAACGCCCGCTCGTGCGACCGGGCACGCCCTCGTCAAGGAGACATACGACATGAATTCGACGCAGCGCACCGTCCGGACCTCGGCGTCCCGCGCGCTCGCGGCCGCACTCGCGGTGACCGCGGCCGTGCTCGGCCTGACCGCGTGCTCGGACGACAAATCCGGCACCGACGTCACCACCACGGTGAGCACCGGCGCGACCACCAAGGCCGAGGCCGCCGCGAACCTGGTCGGCCCCGGCTGCAAGAGCTACGCCGAGCAGGTGCCCACCGGTGCGGGTTCGGTGGCCGGTATGGCACAGGATCCGGTCGCGGTGGCGGCCTCCAACAATCCGCTGCTGAAGACACTGGTGTCGGCGGTCTCCGGGCAATTGAACCCGCAGGTGAATCTGGTCGACACCCTGAACGGCGGGCAGTTCACCGTGTTCGCGCCGGTCGATTCGGCCTTCGCGAAGATCCCGGCCGCCACCATCGACGGCCTGAAGACCGATTCCGCGACGCTCACCAAGATCCTCACCTATCACGTGGTGCCCGGCCGCATCGCACCCGACAAGATCGCCGGTACCCACCAGACCGTCGAAGGCGCGGACGTGAAGGTGACCCGAACCGGCGACGACATCAAGGTCGCCGACGCCGCGGTGATCTGCGGCGGCGTCCAGACCGCCAATGCCACCGTCTACCTGATCGACACCGTGCTGATGCCGCCCGCCTGATCCGCCCGCACCCGGACCTCATGGATTCCCATACCCCGCAACAGTTCAGGAGCCGCGAGATGGTCGTCGATGCCCTGCCCCGCGTGGTCGCCGAATCATCTTGTCCCACCGGGAATCCCGACGGTCCGGAGCTGACCGCCCGGCTCACCGCCCTGGTGGCGGCGGTGGGCGCGGGCGACCGTGACGCCTTCACCGAGCTGTATCGCCTCACCAGCAACCGGGTCTACGGCCTGGCCCTGCGCATGCTGCGCAATCGCGGCACCGCCGAGGAGATCACCCAGGAGGTGTATCTCCAGGCCTGGACGCTGGCCGCCCGCTACGACGCGCACCTGTCCGGTCCGGTGGGCTGGCTGCTCATGCTGACCCATCGCCGTGCCGTCGACCGCATCCGCTCCGAACGCGCCGCCGCCAACCGCGAATTCACTTATAGCCGCACCCATTCCGTTCGCGACCACGACACGGTCCTGGAATCGGTGCAACAGCGACTGGACGAAGACGCCGTCCGGCACTGCCTGGACCGCCTCACCCGCCTGCAACGCGACGCCGTCGTGCTCGCCTATTACGGCGGCCACACCTACGCCGAGATCGCCGATCAGCTCGGCACCCCGGTCTCGACCGTCAAAACCCGTATCCGAGACGGCCTCCGGCGCTTGGCCGTCTGCCTCAACGGAAGCGAACTACGATGACCGCCGCCGGACATCCCGAACCGGACCTGGTAGAACTCGCGTTTCCGTACGCCCTCGACGCCCTCACCCCCGCCGAACGCGCCGCCGTCCGGCAGCGCCGCAACCACGCCGACCGCTGCACGGCAGCGGAGTTCGACGCCACCGTCGCCGCGCTGCTCGACACGCTCGCCGAAATCGCTGTGGCGGAACGTGTTTCGCCGCCGCCCGGGCTGGAGGACCGGATCCAGCACGCCATCGACCGAATGCTCGGCGCGGCACTGGATCGGGGTGCGAGCAGTGCCCGAGAGCCGACCCGCTGGCGCGTGCGCCGCTGCATCGCCTGGCGCCGCAGGCCGCACTGAACCGCGACGATATGGCTGGAGTGATTGTGCCGCAGAAGGATTCGACGAACACACCGCCCGTGCCCTGGGCAGCGGCACTGGCCGGTGTCCTGGCAGCGGCCGCGGTGCTCGGTATCGGCCATCTGGCCGCCGCTTTCGTGGACCCCGCCGCCTCACCCTTCTACGCCCTCGGCGCAACGGTGGTCGATCACACCCCACACGCCCTCAAAGACGCCGCGATCCGCCGATTCGGCAGCCACGACAAAGACGCACTGTTCGTATCCATGGCCGTCGTCATGCTCGCGGGTGCGGTGGTGGTCGGCCTGCTCGAACGGCTGCGGCCACTGGGCAGCGCCCTTCTGGCGGCGCTGGGCGTGGTGACCGCCGTGGCCGCCATGCAACGGCCCACGGCCACCCCGCTTTTCGCCGTCCCCGCACTGGTGGGCACGATCTCAGGTCTCGTGGTGCTGCGAATCCTCATAGGTGGAGATGCCGAGGCGCGGGAATCCGCCGCGGCGTGGATATCCAGTGCAGGGCGTAGCGCCGGTGAAGTATCGAAGGCCGGTGGGACGCGGTCGCGGCGGGGTTTCTTGATGCTGGCGGCCGGAGCCGGTGTGGCGGTGGCCGCGGCGACCACGGCCGGGCGGCTGCTGGCGACCCGGCTACACGACGTGGCCGCCGATCGGGCTCGGTTCTTCCTGCCCCGGGCCGCGGCAGCGCCGGTCGTTTCCGGGGTGGAATTGCCGGTCGACGGCATTACGCCGTTCCGGACCGCGTCGAGGGAGTTCTACCGGGTCGATACCGCGCTCAATCTGCCCGCCGTGCTGAGCTCCGAGTGGACGCTGCGCATTCACGGGATGACCGACCGGACGGTGGAACTCGATTTCGACCGGCTGCGCGAGCGCATTCCCGTGGAGCGGGTGATCACCCTGACCTGTGTGTCGAACGAGGTCGGCGGGCAACTGGCCGGAACGGCGTCGTGGCTCGGCTATCCGCTCGCGGAGTTGCTGTCGGAGGCGGGCATTCAGCCGGACGCCGATATGCTGCTGTCGCGCAGCGCGGACGGTTTCACCGCGGGCACACCGCTTTCCGCGATTCTCGACGGCCGTGACGCGCTGCTCGCCATCGGCATGAACGGTGAGCCGTTGCCGATCGAGCACGGCTACCCGGCGCGCTTGGTCGTACCCGGTCTCTACGGCTATGTCTCGGCCACGAAATGGGTTGTGGACCTGGAGATCACGCGTTTCGACCGGGCCCGCGCCTATTGGACCGAGCGCCGCTGGGCCGATCGCGCACCGATCAAGACCGCCGCCCGCATCGATGTGCCCGCCGCGTTCGCCACCGTCGACGCCGGTCCCGTCACCGTCGCCGGAGTGGCCTGGGCGCAGCGGCGCGGCATCGACCGCGTCGAAGTCCAGGTCGACGAACAACCCTGGCAGCAGGCCACTCTCGCTGCGGAGTACAGCAGCGACACCTGGCGGCAGTGGGTGTGGGTGTGGCAGGCCACGCCCGGCACCCACACCCTGCGGGTGCGCGCCACCGATCGCACCGGCGCGACGCAGACCGACGTCCGCGCCGCCCCGTTCCCCAACGGGGCCAGCGGCTGGCACAACCGCGTCGTCACCGTCCGCTGAGCGGCCCGGTCAGGTCCACTTCCAGTCCGCCACCACCGGAATGTCCTCACCGTGCTCGCGAGTCCAGGCGCGGGCCTGCCAGCGGGCATCGACCATCTCCTGCCGCAGCCCCGCCGCTTTCTCGCGCAGGCTGGGCACCCGGTCGATCACATCCATGACCAGGTGGTACCGGTCCAGATCGTTCAGCATCACCATGTCGAAAGGCGTTGTGGTGGTGCCTTTCTCCTTGTACCCGCGCACATGCAGCTCGTCATGGTTGGTACGCCGGTAGGTGAGCCGGTGCACCAGCCACGGATACCCGTGGAAGGCGAAGATGACCGGGCGGTCACGGGTGAACAGATTGTCGAATTCGCTGTCGGGCAGGCCGTGCGGGTGTTCCTCGCTCGGCAGCAGCCGCATGAGATCGACGACATTGACGACGCGGACCCGGAGTTCGGGGAGCCGCTCGCGCAGAATCTTGGCCGCCGCCAGGGTTTCCAGGGTCGGCACGTCGCCCGCGCACGCCAGCACCACATCGGGGGTGGTGCCTTCCTCGTCGTTATTGCCCGCCCACGGCCAGATGCCGATCCCGCGCGCACAGTGCACGGCGGCGTCCTCGGCCGAAAGCCACGATTCCTGCGGCTGTTTGCCCGCCACCACCACGTTCACGTAGTGCCGCGAACGCAGGCAGTGATCGTAGGTGGACAGCAGCGTATTGGCGTCCGGCGGCAGATACACGCGCACGATCTCGGGTTTCTTGTTGAGCACCACGTCCAGGAAGCCGGGATCCTGATGGGTGAACCCATTGTGGTCCTGCCGCCAGACATGCGACGAGAGCAGGTAATTCAGGCTCGCGATGGGCCGCCGCCACGCCACCGCCGAGCTGGCGTCCAGCCATTTGGCGTGCTGGTTGAACATGGCGTCGACAATGTGGATGAAGGCTTCGTAGCAGGTGAACACGCCGTGGCGGCCGGTCAGCAGATAGCCTTCCAGCAGCCCCTGGCACATGTGCTCCGACAGCACCTCGATGACCCGGCCGGTGCGGTCGAGCTTCACGTCGTACTCGCCGATCTCGGCCTGCCAATCACGGCCGGTGACTTCGAGAATGTCCTGTAATCGGTTGCTGGCCAGCTCATCCGGTGCGAAGGTGAGGAAATTGTCGGGGTTGATCCGGGTGACCTCGCGCAGCCAACCGCCCAGCACGCGCGTGGCCTCGTGCTTCACCGAACCCGGGACCAGTACTTCCACCGCGGAATCGCGCCAGTCGGGCAGGCGCAGATCGCGCAGCAGCAGCCCGCCGTTGGCGACGGGATTCGCGCTCATGCGCCGATCGGCGGCGGGCGGGAAGTCCCGCAGCTCCGCGACCGGCCGGCCGTCGGCCTCGAAAAGTTCCTGTGGCCGATACGATTTCAGCCACTGCTCCAGCACCGCGCGATGCTCGGCATTGCCGCGCGCCGACGGCAGCGGCACCTGATGTGCGCGGAAAGTGCCCTCCACCTGTTCGCCGTCCACCACCGGCGGGCAGGTCCAGCCCTTGGGGGTGCGCATGACGATCATCGGCCAGCTGGCCCGCTCCGGCGATCCGTCCGCTCGCGCCGCGCGCTGAATCTCGGCGATCCGATCGAGGCAGTCGTCCATGGCGCGCGCCATATCCTGGTGCACGACACTCGGATCCGCGCCCGCCACGATGATCGGCTCGTACCCGTAGCCCCGCAGCAGTGAGATCAGTTCGGATTCCGGAATCCGCGCCAGCACAGTCGGATTGGCGATTTTGTATTCGTTGAGCGCCAGGATCGGGATCACCGCCCCGTCCCGGCCCGGGTTCAGGAACTTGTTGGCGTGCCAGCTGCCCGCCAGCGGCCCGGTCTCGGCCTCGCCGTCGCCGATCACGCAGAAGACGGTCAGGCTCGGATTGTCCAGGGCCGCACCGAAAGCGTGCAGCAGCGAGTACCCCAGCTCGCCGCCCTCGTGGAAGGACCCCGGCGTCTCGGGCGCGCAATGGCTGGGCACGCCGCCGGGATAGGAGAACTGCGCGAACAACTCCCGCATGCCCTCGCCGTCGCGTGGAATGTGGCTGTAGAGCTCCGAATAGGTGCCCTCCAGCCATCCGCAGGCATTGGGCCCCGGCCCGCCGTGCCCCGGCCCGGCCACGAACACCGCGTTCAGATCCCGGGCCCGGATGACGCGATTGGCATGCGCCCACACCAGATTCAGCCCCGGCACGGTGCCGAAATGCCCGAGCAGCCGCGGTTTGATGTGCTCGGCTGCCAGAGGTTCCCGCAGCAGCGGATTGGCCAGCAGATAGATCTGCCCCACCGCCAGATAGTTGGCCGCCCGCCACCAGGCGTCGAGGGTGGCGAGTTCGCCCGGCGTGAGCGGCCCGGCGGCCGATTCCAGCCGATACCCGCGCGGCGCGATGGTGTCCCCGCCGGCGCCGCCGATATTGTCCGCCGACGTATCGTCCTGCGACCCGTTGGTCGCGGCCTCGCTCGTAGTGCTCACGGCTCACCCTTTCGCGCGTCCGACTCGTGCGTGGAATGTCTGCGATGTCGTGCTTTTCCGGGCTGCGGCCCACGATACGGGAACTCGCCGATCGGTCTCCGCACCGCTTCCCCGGGTCGCCCCTTCCGGCCGTTCCCACGATCGGGTCCGGGAAACGCCGGGGCGGGTCGCGCGAAAGGGACAGAAGGTATTCCGGCCGGGCCGGGCGCGGGTCTAGTATCGCCGAATGACGGTCGGCACTGACCTGCCCAAACCCAACACCCTCTTCGATCTCGACGTCTGGCTGCATCGCTGGCCCGCGAGCGTCTACGCCACCGAACTGCACTTCGGCGTACTCGTTTTCACCGGCCGCGACCTGTTCGACGCCCGAGATGTCGAAATCGCCCAGCGCACCTACCCCGGGCGGCGAATCCTGCTCAACGACACCGGGAAACTCGAGGTGCATCCGGCGGGGGAGGGACCGCCCCGTTCCATCTTCGATCCCTCCCATCCGTTGCGCGTCGCGCTGCACTAGCGCGCTACGGGCGCCACCGCGATCGGCGGGATCGCCCGGACGCACTCGGTCGCACCCGGCTCACCGGTGCGGATGAAGTTTCCGATCACACCGATCACGCAACCGCTGGGCTCCAGATCCGGCACGTGGCCGGTGTTCGGGACCGAGATGAACGTGGCGTGCGGGAAGCGCGCGGCGGCCAGCTTGCCGTTGGAGTCCGGGGTGATCGCGTCCAGGTCGCCGGACAGCACCAGCACGGGCACGTTCGGCATGGACTCGGTCATGTCGTGCGGTCGCGTGGCGGTGGTGGCGGGCCAGTCCAGGCAGGCGTCACCGCCGTCACGCTGTCCCGCGGCGAAACCGGCCGCGCTGAACGCCCCGAGCTCACCGGCTGCGGCAATGGCGGCGTCGTACTGCTGACGGCGCTGCGCCGCGTCCGCGTTCGGGGACCAGATAGTCGGATAGTCATTGCAGGTGATGGTGAGATACGCGCCGATGTTCTCGTACGCGGCCTGCCTGGCGATCAACTCGGCCCACTGCCGTAGCCCGGTGTCGTCACCGATCGCCGCACCGCGCAGCGCCGCGGGCAGCAGGCCCAGCGGGGTCATGGCCGTGGGATCCGCGCCCACGTTCGAGGTCGCGGCCTCGAACACCCAGGTGGCCAGCTTGGCCTCGGTCAGCGCGAAGGGCCGCGGGCTGGTGAACTCGAGCGGCGTGGTGCGCAGACGCGCCGCCACGGTGCGCAGGTCGGCGACCGCCTGGTTGCCGTCGCACACCCCGCTGCGCTCGCAGATGCGTTGCAGCGCAAGCGATACCGCCTCGGCGTTCGGGCGCGCCAGCCGGTCCGCGTCGGCGGGGTAGGCGCCGGTCAGCACCATCGACTGCACGGTGTCGGGGTGACGCTGCGCGTACACGGGCGTCAGATAGGTCCCGTAGGAGATGCCGTACAGCACCAGCTTCGGAATCTCGAGGTGCGCGCGCACCGCGTCGAAATCGTCGGCGGTGGCGGCCGAGGTGTATCCGGCGGCCTTGGGCCCGAGCGCGGTCGCGCAATCGGCGGCCATCCTGCGCTGCTGCTCACGGTTCCCGAACTGGTGATCTGCCTCGCTGCCACCGCATTCGAGGGGACCCGACAGCCCCGTCCCACGCGGATCGATGAGCAGCAGATCGTGATCGGACAGCAGATCCCCGATCAGCTGCACCGCTTCCGGAGCGTGCGAGATGAGCGGCACGCCCGGCCCACCCGGATTCGGGGTGATGGTCCCCGCCGTCGCCTTGCTCGCGTCGCTGTGCTGGATCCGGGCATAGGCGACATCGACCTGTCCCAGCTCCGGCTGCCCCTCCACGATCGAGCGCTGCACGGTCCCGCAGTCCACCTGATGCCCCGCCACGGTCGGGCACCACTCCGGCGTCGCCGCCTCGGTCTTCGCCCCACCGCACGCGGTGATCAATCCTGCGGTCACCGCGAGCGCCAGCAACAGTCCGGTCCGCCTCACCGTCTTCTTCTTCATTCCGAAACGCCCTCTCTCGCAGGATCTTCGACCGGTCTCGCCGGACAACCAGAAGATTGCCGTGTCGACATCAAGACGACGGCAGGGCAGTGACAAAGCAAGGTAAGAATCCGCACCGGCTCTTGCGCATGCCCGATCGCGCCGCGATCCGCGCGCGGCGAGGTGACGCCCGTCACGAATCACGCGGTCCGCCATCGAGATAGAGGCAACCTGCGGGCAACATTGACCCGTGAGCACCCCGACCGCAGCCGATGCCCCGACCGTCCTGGTCGTCGAGGACGATCCGAACGTCCGCAGCACCCTCGACATGCTGCTGCGCTTCGAGGGCTACCGCGTGGAGCTGGCCGCCGACGGCGTGGCAGCCCTGGACGCACTCGCCCGGCAGCGCCCCGACCTGGCCATCGTCGATGTCGTGATGCCGCGCCTGGACGGCCTGTCCCTGTGCCGGCAACTGCGCCGCCGCGGCGACCACCTGCCCATCCTGGTGCTCACCGCCCGCCAGCAGTCCGGTGACCGCGTCGCCGGCCTCGACGCCGGCGCGGATGACTACCTCGCCAAACCCTTCGACACCGAAGAACTCCTGGCCCGCCTGCGCGCCCTGCTCCGCCGCAGCCGATACGAAGCCGCACCGGCCCTGCTCACCACGGGTGACCTCACTCTGAACCCCGCCACCCGTCAGGTCTTTCGCGGCACGCGCGAGCTCGACCTCACCAAAACCGAATTCGACGTCCTGGAACTCCTGCTCCGCAATGCGCGAATCGTGCTGTCCCGCAGTCAGATCTACGAACACATCTGGGGCTTCGACTTCGACACCGAATCCCGTTCCCTCGACGTCTACATCGGCTATCTGCGCCGCAAGACCGAGAAGGGCGGCGCACCCCGCATCATCCACACCATCCGCAATGTCGGCTACACGGTGCGTGAATCATGATGCTGCGCACCAGGATCGCTGCGGTGGCGGTCGCGGTCACCATGCTGGCCATCGCCATCATTCTGGCCACCTCCTACCGTCACGCCCGTGAACTGGTGATCGAGCAGCTCGAACGCAGCCTCAGCGATCGCGCCGACGCCGTCGTGGCCGGGCTCAACAGCGGCGCGGTGCTGCCGCCGCGCCCCGACACCGTCGAACAGCTCGTGCGGCCGGACGGCAGCGTCAAGATGCTCACCCCGGGCGGCCGCCTGCTACCGGTCACCGACGCGGACCGCGATATCGCCCGCACCGGCGACGGCAGCGCGCGCGTGGCCGATCTCGAACTGTACGGCGACCCCTACGACATCGTCACCAGACCGGTCTCCGGCGGCGCGGTCATGGTCGGCCAGCACTACCGCGAATCCGCGCGTGTCGATCAGCAATTCCTGTGGCGCACAGCCGGAGTCACCATCGGCGCGGTCGCCCTGTCGGCCCTACTGGCCTGGCTGGCCATCGGCCGGATCCTGCGGCCGGTGCGCCGCCTGCTCACCGCCACCGAGCACATCGCCACTACCCGGGACCTCAGCGCCGAACTGCCCGCCGCCGGGCGCGACGAAATCGGCAGGCTCACCACGAGTTTCGACACCATGCTGCGCGCGCTGCGGCAATCCCGCGCGCAACAGCAGCGACTGGTCCAGGACGCCGGTCACGAACTGCGCACCCCGCTCACCTCCATTCGGGGCAGCGCGGAACTGCTGCAGCGCGCTCGCGGGCGGCTCCCGGCCGAGGACGAGACCAAGGTGCTCACCACCCTGGTCGGGGAGATCCGCGCCCTGGACGAATTGGTCGGGGAACTGGTCGAACTGGCGACCGATCAATACGCCGACGAGGAAGCGGTGCGCCTGGACCTGAGCGAGCTGGCCGGGGAATGCGCCCGCCGCTGCCGGCATCGCACCGAACGCGCCATCACCGTCGTTTCCGAGGCGCAGCTCCCCGTCCGCGCCCGCCCGAAAGCCCTGGCCCGCTGCGTGGACAACCTGCTGGGCAATGCGGTGAAGTTCAGCCCCGCCGGCACTCCCATCGAGATTCGCATCCACCGGACCCGGCTGTCGGTGCACGACCGCGGTCCCGGCATCGAACCCGGTTCGGTCACCGCCATATTCGACCGCTTCCATCGCGCCCGCGAAGCCCAGGGCACCGCCGGCTCCGGCCTCGGCCTGGCCATCGTCGCCGATATCGTGGCCGCACACCACGGCACCGTGTTCGCCGAACCCGGTCCGGGTGGCACCATCGGATTCGAACTCCCGCCCGATTCGCAAGCTTGACCTTGCCGCTACGGCAACCCCTACCGTTCGTGAAAGTGCCGGATAACGACAACACGGAGGCGATGCGCAATGGCCTGGTCCATCACCCAGGTGGCCCGCATGGCGGGCATCACCTCCCGCACCCTCCGGCACTACGACGAGATCGGATTACTGAAACCGGCCTGGATCGGTTCCAACGGCTACCGCCATTACGAGATCGAGCAACTGCTGCGACTCCAGCAGATCCTCGTGCTACGCCGCCTGGACCTGAGCCTGGACGAGATCGCCGAAGTGCTGGCCGCCCAGCGCGACCCCTTGGACGCGCTGCGCGACCACCACAAACGGCTGCGCGTCCAAGCCGAATCCCTGGCCGCGGTGACCCGGACCGTCGAGCGCACCATCGCCGAACTGGAGGGAAACAGCGATATGACCAAGATCAGCCGACCGGAGAACCTGTTCGAAGGCTTCGACCACACGCAATACGACGACGAAGCCCGCGAACGCTGGCCCGAGGAATTCGAGCAATCCCAGGCATATTGGGCCACCCTGACGCCCGCGGACATCGAACGCATGCAACGCGAGGTGACCGCCGCCATGGTCCGCATGGCCGAACTCATGGTCGCCAATGTGGACGTCGGCGATCCGGCGGTACAGGCCGAAATCGACCAGCACTACAAGGCGATCGCCATCGGCTGGAAGCCCACCCGTGAGGCGTACACCTGCATGGGTCAGATGTACGTCGACGACGAACGCTTCAAGGTCAACTACGACCGCATCGCCGAGGGCCTCGCCGAGTACTACCGCGACGCCATGGCGATCTACGCCGACGCCCACCTGAGCTGATCAGCTCCGGGCGGGGTTCAGTGCACGGCCACCGGTTCGGTGGCTGCTCGATAGGCAGCCACCGCATCGGCGGTCTCCTCGTTGACCAGGTCGGCATTGATATGCGCCCCGGCCATCGCACCCGCCGCCGCGGCATTGCCTACCTGTGCGCTCAGGTCGGTGACATTGCCCGCGGTCCACACGCCGGGTACTTCGGTTTTGCCGGTGAGGGCTTCCGCCGGGATGTATTCGCCTGCGCCGCTCGGGTGTTCGACGGGATGCAGCCCGAGGCCCGCCAGCAGTCCGGCGCGCGCGACCATCCGTGTCGGCACCGCGAGGGCCGTGCGTGCGACCCGGGTTCCATCGGCCAGCCGAACTCCGGTCAGGCGGTCGTCCTCGGTCTCCACCGCGCTCACCGCCCCGGCGATCACCGGAATGCCCCGCGCCGCAAGCTGTTCCGCCTGCTCCGCGGTCGGCGGCGACATGGTGTGCTGGAAGAACACCACATCCTCGCTCCACTGCCGGAACAGCAGCGCCAGGTGAATCGCCATGGGCCCGTTGCCGATCACGCCGATCGCGCGGTCGCGGACCTCCCACCCGTGGCAGTAGGGGCAGTGAATCGCGTCGCGGCCCCACCGCGCTTTCAGCCCGTCGATCTCGGGCAACTCGTCCACCAGGCCCGTTGTGACCAGCAGCCGTCGTGCGCGCACGGTCCGGCCGTCGGCCAGCGCCACGGTGAAACCGGCGCTCGCGTCGGCCGATTCGTGATCGGCGGTCGCGACCTGCCGCGGGGACTCGGCGTGTGCGAGTGGCCCGGCGGTCCGGTCGCCGCGGTGGGCCGCTACGACTTCGCCGTCGATGATGTGCCCGCCATATCCCCGCACTTCCTCCCGGCCGCGCGCCAGCAGCTCGCTGGGCGGCACGCCTTCGCGCGCGAACAAGCCGTGCACCCCGTCCGCGGGTGCGTTGCGCGGCTGCCCCGCATCGATCACCAGCACCGAGCGGCGCGCGCGAGCGAGCATCAGCGCTCCGTTCAGCCCGGCTGCTCCGCCACCGATAACCACCACGTCGTAACTGTCGTTCAGCTGTTCGGTCACCATGACCACCTCCTGTCGACCAAGGTGCTGCCCGAGCGGCCGATTCGGCAATCTTTGTTGCCGATATGGCAAACTCTGCCCATGGACGACGAAACCGATCGGGCCCTCGACGGAGTCGGCCCGCGCCTGCGTGAGCTGCGGCGATCGCGGGAAACCACGCTGGCGGAGCTGTCCGCCGCGACCGGAATCTCGGTCAGCACGCTGTCGCGGCTGGAGTCCGGAGCGCGCCGCCCGACCCTCGAACAATTGCTGCCCCTGGCGCGAGCGCACGGGGTAACCCTCGACGAACTCGTGGACGCCCCGGCCACGGGCGACCCGCGCGTTCACCTGAAACCGGTCAAACGCGGCGGCATGACCATGTTGCCGCTCACGCGCCGAGCCGGCGGCATCCAGGCCTACAAGATCATCATTCCGGCGAGTTCCGGTCGCACCGAACCGAATCCGCAGGTGCACGAGGGCTACGAATGGCTCTACGTGCTGAACGGCCGCCTGCGAATGATCCTCGGCGCACACGATCTCGTGCTGGGCCCGGGCGAGGCCGCCGAATTCGATACCCGCGAACCGCACTGGTTCGGGGCGGCCGATTCCGAACCCGTCGAATTCCTCAGCCTCTTCGGCAAGCAGGGCGAACGCGCTCACGTGCGGGCGCGGCCGCGCGGTGAGCGCTGAGGTCGCCGAGGAATCGCGCGACGGTCCCGCAAGCCCCCGGTAATGCCCGAAATGCCGGTTGATACGTTGGCCTGGTGACCCGAGCGAGTGAAGAGGCGCCGACTGCCGCCGAGATGAGCAATGCCCCGGCTACTCAGGCCTACTACCTTCCCCTCGGCACGGTGGACGGGTACGAGCGTTTCCTCGCGACCGGATCGACCGTGAGCGTGTGGGCTCCGACCATGCAGCACGGCGCGCCGCCGTCGGCACTGCTGGCCCGCGCGGTCGAGCGGTGCGAACCGCGGCCCGGCACCCGGGTCGCCCGCCTCACCATGGAGATCCTCGGCCCGATCCCGGTGTCGGAGATCGACGTCCGGGCCTGGATCGAACGGCCCGGCAAGCGGGTCGAGCTGGTCGCCGCCGAGATCGCCGCCACCCAGCCCGACGGCACCCGCCGCGTGGTGGCCACCGCCCGCGCCTGGCGCATCGCCACCGGCGAAACCGGCGAGGTGGCACTGACTTTCGACCCGCCGCTGCCGCCCGTGCCCGCGCGCGAGGTCGTCGACTGGTCGGCCTTCCCGCCCGGCTGGGATGTCGGCTACGTGCGCTCGGTCGACATTCGCGATGCCGGTACCGGCGGGCGCGCCAGCTGGGTCCGGCCGCTCGTCGAGGTGGTCGAAGGCGAGGAGACCAGTCCGCTGGTGCGGGTGTTCTCGGTCGCGGATATCGCCAATGGCGTTGGCGCACAGCTGGACCCGATGCACTGGACCTTCCTCAACACCGACCTGACCGCCGACCTGTTCCGGCTCCCGGTCGGCGAGTGGATCGGCGTGGACGTGCAGACCTCCATCGGCCCCGACGGCGTCGGCATGTGCTCGACCGTGCTGCACGACGAGCAGGGCCCGATCGGCCGCCAGCTCCAGATTCTCGAAATTCGCGCGCGCGGCTGACTTTTCGCGCCCGTCGCGCGGAACTCGTCAGCGGGCTTGATGCGGGCGGCGGCGCACCGTCATGCCGTCCGCCACCGCGAGCACCAGGGTGGTGGTGTCGCTGGTATGCGCCCACCATCGATGCCGCACACCGGCGGTGCAGTAGCAGGTGTCCCCGGCGTTCAGCACCAGTTCCTCATCGCCCGCCGCCACGGTGATCGACCCGTGCACCACATAGATGATCTCGTCGTTGTCGTGCGTGAACTCCCGATCACCCCGGCTGACGCCGCCGGTGAATTCCAAAGCGCGCAAGTCTCTTTCGCCGTGCACCAGCGACCGCACCGACCCATCGGCGGGCTCGGCCTGCGGTAGCCGCGTGTCCTCGTCCGCCCGCACGACGGGGGAGTGGTCGGCGTCGTCGCTGCCCGCCAGGAGTTCGGTCGCGGTGGTGCCCAGCGCATCGGCGATCCGTTGCAGGGACCGCAGGCTGGTATTGCTGCGCCCGTTCTCGAACTGGCTCAGGAACGACTGCGACAGTTCCGCCTGCCCCGCCAATTGCGCGAGGGTGAGGCCGGCCGACAAACGCCGGGCGTGCACCACCTGACCCAGTCGTTGCCAGCGTCCGTGTTCCGCCGTGATGCTCACTCGTCCCCTTCCGCTGTGCGCCATTCTCGACGGCTCGCGCCCGGATCCCAGGGTTTGCCTCAGCCGGATTCGAACGCTTCCGCTCGCGTCGATCCTACTGAATATTCACTATCGCTGAATATTTGGAGGTGCAGTGGAGCAGAACACGCTCAAGCGGCGGGGTATCGGTCTGATCGGCAGCGATCCCGAGCTCGCGTTCCCCGGTTACACCCTGTACGCCCCGCTGGCCGGGCGCGGCCGCGTGGACCTGGTCGATCTGAACGGTGACCTGGCGCATCGCTGGGAGCTGCCGTACCGGCCGGGCCGGCACGCGCGGCTGCTGCCGGACGGCACGCTCGCCTACAACGGGGCCACCCTCGAGATCGCGCCGCTGTTCGCCATGTGGCGCAAATACAGCGGCGGCTCGATGGGCGTCTACTCCCCCGACGGCACGCTGCTATGCGAGCATCGCGACGACTACCAGCATCACGACGCCCACCACTACGACGACGGCCGCATCCTCTACACCGCCGTCGAACCGCTGACCGGTGCGGAGGCGGAGCGGATTCGCGGCGGCGTGCCCGGCACCGAAGCCGACGGCACCGTCTGGGCCGATGTCATCCGCGAGGTCGCCCCGGACGGCACCCAGCTGTGGGAATGGCGTGCCGCCGTGCACCTCGATCCCGCGGATCACGTGCTGCAGCCGCACTATTGGCGCGAACACTGGCCGCTGATCAACAGCGTGCACCCCCTGGACGAGCACACCGTGGTCGCCAGCCTGCGCAGCGTCTCCGCGGTCATCCGCATCGACCTCCGCACCGGCAAGCCCACCACGCTCACCGATCGCGCCACCGTGGCGCAACAGCATCACGCCACCCCGGTCGGCGACGGCAAGCTGCTGGTCTTCGACAACGGCACCTTCCGCACCGGCGAATCGGTGACCTACAGCCGGGTCATCGAAATCGACGCGGCCACCGGCGAACTCGGCTGGACCTACCAGGATTCGCCGCGCGAGGCGTTCTTCACCCCGTACATGGGCGGCGCGCAACGGCTCGCCAACGGCAATACCCTCATCACCGAGGCGGCGTTCGGGCGCATCTTCGAGGTCACCCCGGACCGCCGCATCTGCTGGGAGTACGTGGTGCCGTCCTTCACCGAATACCCGGATCCCGATACGGCGCAGGTCTTTCCGGGCGTCTCGAACGCCATCTTCCGCGCCTACCGTTACGCCGCGTCCGAGATCCCGTGGCTGGGGGAGCGGTGACCGCGGTTCACCCCGTCGACGAGATCCCCTCCGCCGGTAGGGCTTTCGTTGCCGCCCTGCAACACCTCGCGGTCATGATCGCCATGCCGATCACCTCGGTGCTGCTGGTCACCCGCAGCCTGCACCTGGACGATTCCACCGCCCGCGCCCTGCTCAGCGCCACCCTGCTGTGCTCGGGCATCGGCACCATCCTGCAATCGATCGGCCGTTTCGGGCTCGGCGCCGGGCTGCCGTTCATCATGCTGCCCGGCGGCGCGGCGGTCGTGCTGTTCCTGCAGATCGCCCAGGAGTCCGATCCGGCCACGGCCTCGGGCGCGGTCATCCTCACCGCGGTGCTCGGAATCCTGCTGGTGCCCATCGCCCGTCGCCTCGTCACGCGGATTCCCGCCGTGGTGATCGCGAGCATGGTGGTGGTCATCGGCGTGAACCTGGTGAAGGTCGCGGGCGGGCTCATCGCCACACCCGGGGATCAGCCGCCCGTGTCGGCGGTCGGGCTGGCCGCGGCGACCATTCTGGTGACCGTCCTCGCGCACCGTTTCCTGCCGGCCGGCTGGCGGCGGGTCTCGGTGCTGATCGGCATGATCGCCGGCACCGCACTGGCCGCCGCCATCGGCCAATTCCATCTGCGTCCCGGCTCGGCGCTGGTGCAGGCGCCGACGCTGTTCCCTTTCGGCACACCGCATTTCGATATCCTCGCCGCCCTGCCGCTGATCATCTTCAGTATCGGTTCGATGGCCGAGGCGACCGGTCAGACGGTGCTCAACGCCAAGGTGGTCGGCAAGACCATCGACCCGGGTCCGACGGTGGCCCGCACCATCCGCGGCGATGCGGTCACCTCCCTGCTGTCCGGTCCGCTGGGCGGCGCGACCATGGTCACCAGCGGTGAGAACATCGGCCTGATCCAGCTCACCGGCATCCGCAGCCGCTATGTCACCGCGCTGGCGGGCGGATTGCTCGCCGTCGCCGCCTTTTTCGCACCCATCGGCCGGCTGGTGAACTCGCTGCCGGGCCCGGTGGTCGGCGGCACCGCGGCCATCGCCTTCGCCATGATCATCGTCGCCGGCATCGGCATGTTCGACCGCCTGGACCTCACCGCCGACGGCGTCTTGATCACCGCCACCGCCGCGCTCACCGCGGGCCTGCTCCCGATCCTCACCCCCACCCTCTACAGATCCTTCCCCGCCGATCTGCGTCTGCTGCTCGGCAGCGGCGTCACTATTGCGGCCGTGGTCGGCGTGCTGGTTCACCTGCTGTTTGCCGCTCGCGTGTCGAAATCGGCGTGTCAGAATCCGGAATCCAGCAAAGAACCGGCGAACATGGGGACACCAGGCGAATAGAAACGCCCCCGTTCAGCACAGGAGACATGATGCTCGGACTCGGAATCATCGGATGGATCATTATCGGCGGTCTGGCTGGCTGGATCGGCAGCAAGATCATGGGCACCGATGCCCAGCAGGGCATATTCATGAATATCGTCGTCGGCGTGGTCGGCGGTCTGCTCGGCGGGTTCCTGCTGAAGCTGATCGGCGTCGACGTCAACGGCGGCGGCTTGATCTTCAGCTTCTTCACCTGCCTGGCCGGCGCGGTGCTCTTGCTGTTCATCGTCGGCAAGGTCACCGGCAAGCGTTAGCCGGATTCGACGGGGTTTTCGCCGGGCGCGCTCCGGGTACGCGAATGCAGGGACACACCCGCATTCGCGAGGAGGATCATCGTGCCGCCCTATCACGGTTCATCCGAAGCCACCCTCGAAAAACGCCCCAGAGAACCCATCATTCTCGACGATCTCGATGCCCCCGGCCTGCTCCTGCTCCTGGTCGGGGTCATCACCCTGGCCTGGACGCTCACCGCCAACGATCCCGACCTGAGCGCCGCCACCATCGCCGGCGCCACCGTCACCGCCTGCGCCCTCGTCTCCGGAGCCATTTGGGTTACCCTCGAGCACACCCGCTCCCGAACCCACGAGGACCCATGTCAGGCCACGAAAGAACGCACCCGCACCTCGCCGTGATCATGGGTGTCTCCGGCTCCGGCAAATCCACCGTCGCCGAAGCGCTTGCCGCACAACTCGGCTGGGAGCTGCTGGAAGGCGACGACCTGCATCCCGCCGCCAATATCGCCAAAATGGCCGCCGGTCACCCGCTCACCGATGCCGATCGGGAACCGTGGCTGGAGGCCATCGCGGCCTGGATCGCACAGCGCGCAGACGCGGGGGAGTCCGGGCTCGTCACCTGCTCGGCGCTCAAGCGCTCGTATCGAGACATCCTGCGCGCGCCCATGATTCGGCATCCCGAAGCCGAACTGACCTTCGTGCTGCTGACCGGTTCGCGCGAGTTGCTGTTGCAGCGCATGACCGAACGCCCCGGGCATTTCATGCCCGCCTCGCTGCTGGATTCCCAGCTCGCGACGCTGGAGCCGCCCGGACCGGACGAGAATTCGGTCACCGTCGAAATCGGCCCTCCGCCTGCGGAAGTCGCCGCGGCGGCTCGGAAAGCGCTGGGTCTCGGAACCTGATCACTTGCGCGCCCGCGTCTTTCGCGGGCGCAGCAGCCGCAGTCTCGCCTCGGCGGCATCGAGGAACAGCTCGAGCGCGTAGTCGTAAGAGTGGCCGCGCATTTCCCGCCGCAGCAGGGGAGCGAGCGCGGTCAGATTCGGATACGTCTCCGGCGGCAGCGCCGGATACGTGGAATCCCACACCGTGCACTCGGCTTGCTGCGCCGCCGCCGGCAGCGCCGCCCAGCACGCCTGCAACGCCGCGCTGGCCAGCCCCTGGTCCACGAGCGTGTGATACAGCCGCACCGCCTCCTCGTCCGGGAATCCCGCCCGCCGCAGCACGCCGAGAATCGCATTGACCGAGGTGGCTTCGTTGCGCCGCCCGGTGGTGCGATACATGGTGAGCATGGCGACCTGCGGGCAATCGAGATAGCTGTCCCGGATCCGGTGCCCGATCGAGCGCAGATCCTGCCGCCAGTCCCCGCTCGGCTCCCAGCCGGACATGGATCGCCCGATCAGCTCGTCCGCCACCGCCAGCAGCAAATCGTCTGTGCCGCTGAAGTATCGGTACAGCGCGGTGGGGTCCGCGCCGATCGCCGCGCCCAGCCGGCGCACCGACAATCCGCCCTCCCCGTGCACGGTCATCAACCGCAGCGCGGTCTCCACGATCAACTGCTCCGACAGCACCGCTCCCTGTTTGCTGGGACGGCGTCGAACGCGCGGTGTTCCGGGACTTCGGGTTTGCGTCATGCGCGGCACCTTATGTCAACAGTATTGACCTAAAGATACGTCGACATTTCTCATGTGCTAACCCAAACAGCTCTTTTCGGAAGTTGAAGCACATGACCACACACATGCGTAGGTCACTCGGCGTTCTGGACAATGTCGTCATCGCTGCCTCCACCACCGCGGCCACCACCAGCATCGGCATCGGATTCGGTCTCACCGCGGGCATTGTCGGCCTGCATCTGCCCATCGTGATGGCGCTGGCATTGGTGCCGGTCGCCTGTATCGCGGGCGCGTACATCCGGCTCAATCGCGTGGAACCCAATGCGGGCAACACCTATGTCTGGGTCGGCCGCTCGCTGAACCCGTGGCTGGGGTTCCTGTGCGGCTGGGTGATGACGGTGAGCATGGTGTTGTTCCTCGCGTACACCACCACCGTCACCGGATCCGCCCTGCTCGCCCTGGGCGGCCAGCTCGGCCTGCACTCCCTCGGCGGGCTGGAGCTCGAGCCCGGATCGACCCTGCAATCCACCCTCGTCGGCCTGGTGCTCCTGGTCGCCGCCATGCTCACCGCGGCCGTCGGCGTCGACGTCGCGGCTCGCTTCCAGCGGGTCCTGCTCATCTTCGAATACCTTGTGCTGCTGGGCTTCTGCGGTTACGGGCTGTTCGTCGGCGATCAGCCGTTCAGCCTCGACTGGCTGAATCCGTTCGACATCCCCACCGCGGCGGCCTTCGCCCAGGGGATGGTCACCGCCGTCTTCTGCTACTGGGGTTTCGACGCCGCCTTCAGCATGGCCGAGGAGGTGCGCGACAGCCACAGCGCGGCGCGGTCGGGCATCATCACCCTCGCCGCGGTGCTCGGGCTGTTCCTGTTGGCCGCCTTCGCATTTCAGCGTGTGCTGCCCTTGGACGAGATGGCCGATCACGGGGCCGAGGGACTGGTCTACTTCGGTGACGCGCTGGCGACCTCACCGTTGACCTTGCTGCCCATGATCGCACTCACGTTCTCGGCGGTGGCCTCGCTGCAAGCCGGCGTGCTGCCCACGGTGCGCGGCATGTTCGCCATGAGCCGCGATCGCACCCTGGGGCCGGTGTGGTCCCGGGTGCATCCCCGCTACGGCACGCCCGCCGCGGGCACCATCCTGCTGGGGGCGCTGGCGATCGCGGTATGCCTTGTCGCCCTGGCGATTCCGACCGTTCCCGATCTCATCAACGCGACCGTCAACGCCATCGGGATCGTGGTGGCGCTGTACTACGGCGCGACCGCCCTGGCGGCCGCCTCCCGCTTCCGTTCCCAGCTGCGCACCGGGCTCCGCGACGCCCTGGTCGCGGTGGTGCTCCCCATCGTGGGCGCGCTCATTCTGTTCACGCTCGCCGGGTACCTGTGCTGGACCTACTGGTCCGGCGCCGACCACTACGAAGTGGACGCCCACAACGGCTGGTTCATCCTGTCCGTCCCCGCCTTCATGGTGGTGTCCGGCCTGGTCGTGGCCGCCTACGCCAAATGGGTGCGCCGCGCCCCCTACTTCCATCGCAACCCTTCACCCGCCCCGGCCACTACCGTGGCCACCATGACAGGAGCAACCGAATGACGCCCGCCGACCTGGCCTTCACCGGTGGCACGGTCCTCACCATGGACTCCGCCCGCAGCCGCGCCACCGCCCTGGCCGTCACCGGCGACCGCATCACCGCCGTCGGTCACGCGGAGGTCCGGGACCACATCGGTCCCCGTACCGAAGTGGTCGATCTGACCGGTCGCGCCCTGCTCCCCGGTTTCCAGGACGCTCACATCCATGCCGCGGCCGCCGGTATCGAACTGGGCCAATGCGATCTGACCGGCACCACCTCCCTCGCCGAGTACTTCCGCCGCATCAGCGCCTACGCCGCAGCCCACCCCACCCGCCCCTGGCTCACCGGCAGCGGCTGGTCGCTCGAATCCTTCCCCGGCGGCACCCCCACCCGCGCCCAGCTCGACGCTCTCGTCCCCGATCGCCCCGTCTATCTCGTAAACCGTGACCATCACGGCGCCTGGGCCAACACCCGAGCTCTCGAACTGGCCGCCATCACCCGCGACACCCCCGACCCCGCCGACGGCCGCATCGAACGCGAACCCGACGGCACTCCGACGGGAATGCTCCAGGAAGGCGCGATGCATCTCATCGAACGCCTCCTCCCGCCCGTCACCCCCGAAGAACGCCTCGCCGGCCTGCTGCGCGCCCAATCCCTGCTCCACTCGCTCGGCATCACCGGCTGGCAGGAAGCCATCGTCAAGGCCGACGGCAGCGACATGGATTCCGCCGCAACCTATTACGAGGCCGCCGAACGTGGTCTCCTCACCGCCCGCGTGGTGGGCGCCCAGTGGTGGGACCGTGAACAAGGCGCCGAACAGATCCCCGCAATGCTGCTGCGCCGCAAGCAATTCGCCGCCGACCGCTTCCGCCTCGACACCGTCAAGATCATGCAGGACGGCATCACCGAGAACCGGA
The DNA here is from genome assembly GCF_021183565.1 of Nocardia yamanashiensis. Classification (NCBI taxonomy): domain Bacteria; kingdom Bacillati; phylum Actinomycetota; class Actinomycetes; order Mycobacteriales; family Nocardiaceae; genus Nocardia; species Nocardia yamanashiensis. The sequence goes on along the minus strand of NZ_CP089226.1, from coordinate 3,459,682 downwards.
CCGCCGCCATGACCTCCCCCTACCTCGACACCCACGGCTGCTGCACCACCAACGCCGGTCTCAGCTTCGTCGACCCCACGGCCCTGCGTTCCTACGTCACCGACCTGGACGCCCACGACTTCCAGATCCACTTCCACGCCCTCGGCGACCGAGCCGTCCGCGAAGCCCTCGACGCCATCGAAGCGGCGCTCACCGCCAACGGCCCCCGCGGCAACCGCCACCACCTCGCCCACCTGCAAGTGGTCCACCCCGACGACATCCCCCGCTTCCACCGCCTCAACGCCATCGCCAACCTGCAGCCCCTCTGGGCCGCCCACGAGCCCCAGCTAGACGACCTGACCCTCCCCTTCCTCCCCGAACCCCTGCGCGCCAGCCACTACCCCTTCGCCGACCTCCTCCACGCCGGCGCCACCCTCGCCTGCGGCAGCGACTGGCCCGTCAGCGACCCCAACCCCCTCGCCGGCATCCACGTAGCCGTCAACCGCATCCACCCCGGCACCACCAACCCACCCTTCCTCCCCACCCAACGCCTCGACCTGATGACCGCCCTGGCCGCCTACACCGCCGGCTCCGCCCACGTGAACCGCCACCCCCACACCGGCACCCTCACCCCCGGCCACTACGCCGATCTCGTTGTCCTGAACCAAGACCCGTTCACCACCACCCCCACCACCCTGTCCGAAATCAAAGTCGACCAAACCTACATATCCGGCACCCAAGTCTTCGGCTGACTCTCTCCCCGACCACATTTCACCCCCACCCACCCTGGATCAAGATCATCACCACCCCCTCCAACCACCCCCCACACGCCCGTTAACGTGCGGATTTGGAGATCCAGGGGGGTCCTGGGGTAATCTCATCGAGCACGAAGCGAGAGCCCAGTGCAACGGGCTGTGGCGCAGCTTGGTAGCGCACTTGACTGGGGGTCAAGTGGTCGCAGGTTCAAATCCTGTCAGCCCGACAAGGCCAGAGGCGGTTTCCGCCTCTGGCCATTGTCATTTCCGGGATCTTCCGGTCAAGACAGGTACAGGTCCCAGTCGTAGTTCCAATCCATCTTGCAGGTCCAGTTGTGGTACTTGGCATTGGGCAGATCGACGATCGCCTGGCCGAAGCTGGTGCACTGCGCCTTGGTGTTGTAGGTGCCGTAATAGACGGCGGCGTTGGCGACCGCCGAGCTTCCGGCGACGATTCCCGCCGCCAGCAGACCGGCCCCCACGATGGTCTTGATACGCATGTGTTTCTCCTCGAGTCGGGGTCGGCCCTCCCTTGCCTTCCCCATTGATTACGAAATCGACTGTAGGAGAGAGCGAACCGCGAAACAGTCCACCCAGGGGTGCGGACGGCACCACCAAGAGGGAGAGAACATCCGTACGAGGTGTGCTCACTTCGGAGTGCTCGTAGTTGTCAGCTCTCGATGGCGACTTGTACCCGATCGGTGTAGAAGGCGACGTGGTCGGCGATAGGGGCGACGGAGTCGTAGGGCTCGTGGTAGACCCATACCGCGTCGGTCAGGGGGCCTTCGGGCAGGTCGACGGTGTAGTAGGACGCGTCGCCCTTGTAGGGACAGTACGTTTGCGTGGCGCTGGGCGTGAGCAGTCTCCGGTCGACATCCTCGAGCGGGATGTATTGAACCGGCGGATAATTCGCCTCTTGGAGGGTCAGCGCCCGGGTGGTCTCGGCGACCACCTGCCCGCCCGCGCGTGCGACGACACGCTGCCCTGTCTTCTCGATGGTGATGGGGTGGTCGGGTCCGGGGATTCTGCGTTCGTGACTGGCCATGAACGGTTGAACGCTCGCTCGCTGTCGCCTATGCCCACATAGTGTTCGCTCGGAGTTCGGCACGGCGGCCGTTGTCGTAATGCTCATGGGGCAGGGAAGATGACCGTGCGGATCTCGAAACCGAAGTCCGACCTGCCATTCCAGCCGCCTACAGCGGGGGATCAGCGACAAACGCGGGGGTCACATGTCTTACGTACCAGCGCCGTTCTTCCGACGCCTCGCCGCGAGAATCCTCGACCTGACGTTCTGCCTCCTGCTGACTTTCGTCGTCGCCATCCCGGTCTCCATCGTCTTCGTCCCCATCCAGCTGTCCCTCGACGAGTCGCGCCGGGACATCGCCGTGACGATAGGAGCCTGGCTGTGCTATTTCATCGCCTACGTCGGGCTGGAGGTGTTTCTGCTCGTCCGCCGCGACGGTCAGACTCTCGGAAAGGGTCTCCTGGGCCTGCGAGTGGTGCACTCGGATCCGCGGCGGTCGCGGATCACGTTGCTTCCCGCCATCGCCCGCATGCTGATCATCTTCCTGCCGTTCGTGTTCATGTCTTTCGCCGGCCGGTACCCCGACGCGGGTCTGTTGAACGCGATTTCGATCATCGGCCTGCTGTCGATCGTCATCAGCTTGATCCTCGCCGCCGTCCCGGCCAGGGGCCGACGAGCTCTTCACGACCTTGCCGCCGGTAGTCGAGTAGTGCGGGCGGAGGTGCGGAAGATCCGGTTGCGGCAGGATCTTCCGATGGTGCTGCCAGGCAAGGTGGATATGACGAAGCGGTACTGACGCGGCGCGCTATGCCAGCTCGGCGACCGGTCGTATGAGGAGTTCAGTGACGTAGCGGTCGTCGGAATTGGCCCATGCACCGAAGTCCTTGTCGCGGTAGGCGGTGGCGAGGGTGAGCCATCCGAGGAAGAATCCGCTTCCGCCGCAGGTGGCGCTGCCGCCGTCGCCGCCGCAGACGATTGTCGGATTGGTGGTGAACTCGTGTCGGTACGGGTCCTGGCCGATGTGCAGGCCCCATAGGTTCGGGGTTCGATGTGGGCCTGCCGGGTGGTCGTATGGGTAGCCGTCTGCGAGGGTGTCGTCGCCCCATCGGAAGAGCGTGGAAGCTTCTGCGCCACAGGCATATTCCCACTCGTCGGGGCTGCTCGCCCGCAGGCCCAAGGCAGCTGTCTTGCGCAATGCTTGTTCGTAGGAGACCTGTTCGACCACTTGGGCGCGGCGTGCTTGTCCCTGTTCGTCGAACTCGACTTTCAGACCTCCGTCGGGGTCCACGCGCACGATTTCCCCACCGATCCGCGGCCCCGACTCGGCAACCAGGTCCCGGACCCGCGGATCATCGATCGGCACACTCTGGACGCACGGTTCCAATGCCTCGACGCCGACCAGCATCGCGGGCAGCTCGACCGTACGATCCGGCGAGGTCATCGCGTCGACGAACTCGGTGATCGCGGGCAGGCCGTACTCCTCCGCGCTATCGGCGTAGCTTGCTGCCTGGTGTGGTGATGGAACGAACCGATCGCCCTCGTATCCGAGCCGCACCCGGGCCGCCGGGAGCAGCGACAACCGCACCCCGGCCCGCTCGAACAGGGCAATGCGGTGTTGCCGGCCCGCGTACTCGTGCTGGTAGACACCGACCAAATCCACATCGTTCTCGCGAGCTATCGCACCAGCGACCCGCTCTGCCGACTCATCGGAAAGTTCCCGCCACCGCGCAGAGGTCAGATCAGCATGTGCCACCCCGGCATTCTGGCGAGCCGGTCGAACCCTGACAAGTCGGATCCGCGCTACCGGAGAAACAGTGCACGAAGGTCATCGATTGCATGGCGGTCCGGTGGGTAGAGCGTGGAAGTAATGTTCCGATCACCCTCAGGAGGACAGCCATGCCGGCCAAGCCGATCCAGAGCCCACTCACTGACGAACAGCTGCGGGTAACCGGTGACGCGCTGCAGCAGACGGTCGTCGATTTGATCGACCTGTCGCTGATCGCAAAACAGGCGCATTGGAACGTCGTCGGATCGCATTTCCGGTCGGTGCACTTGGGACTCGACGAAGTCGTCGCCGCGGCACGGGAATTCACCGATGCCGCCGCGGAGCGGGCGACCGCGATCGGCGTCAGTCCGGACGGGCGCGCCGCGACCGTGGTCAAGGAGTCCAGCGCCGCCGGGGTCGAGGACGGATGGCAGCCCGACACCCAGGTGATCGCCTCGATGGTGGACAACCTGTGGGCGGTCATCACCCGGTTGCGCGGACATATCGAGGCCACCGAGACGGCCGATCCGGTCACCCAGGACCTGCTCATCGCGATCGCCGCGCGGCTCGAGCAGCTGCATTGGATGTGGCAGGCACAGCAGGCGTAGCGGGCGAGGCTGCTGGCGAATAGCTACCTCGGCACCGGGTATCCGCCGGTCATGGAGATTCTCATCATCATCGGCCTCGTCGTGCTGGTAGCGCTCGTGGTCGCGGGCCGCCGCTTCCGTGGTCGTGGCCAGGACACCGACCTGTCCACCGGCAATCCGCCGTCGAGCAAGAACATCGACGACATCTGACAGCTCATCGGCCCGGATGCCGCGGACGACCGGGCGGCCCGCTCACGAACCGTCGTTCACCACGGTGACGACGGTGTCCGGCGCTATCGGCCGGGTGATAGACCAGTACGGCCGGAAATGGCATTTGGCCATCTTCCACGAGCCGTTCTCGAGGACGTACTCGTCGTCGTACTCACCGGTCGAAACGGTTTCGGTGCCGTTGATCAGGTTGACCTGCCGGAACCGCAGCGTCCACGCGCCCACCGCCGTCGTGGCCGAGGTGACGGTGATATCGGGCAGCACGCCATGGTGCATATCGAGAATCACCGGCTTCCCGTCGACCCGTTGCAGCGCAATGGTTTCGAACACTTTCGCGATCCCGTCCGCGTCATCGAACCGGCCCAGCGCACCGAAGTCGATCGAGGCGCCCGCGGCGATGAAGCAGTCGCGAAATCCACGCGGATCCTTGGCGTCGCAGGCCCGCCAATAGCGATGCTTGAGCGCCTTGATGGCCTCGACGGTCTCCATTCGCGCCACGCGCTCCCGCAACTCGTCGAGCTCGGTTCGATCTTGATTCACGCCCGTGACGGTATCGGCTCGGCCTGTGCGATGCCGGGGTAATGCCGGACACCGCGTGCTCACCACCCGTAATCGTGGCCGCTCGGTATGGGCCGACCGGGCTGCGGTCGTCGCGGCGGAGCCGGCCGGTGCGGCGGTGGCTCGGGGGAGTCGAGATCGTAGGCGGTTTCGGCGTGCTCGGCCTCGTCGATGCCGGTGGCCTCGGCTTCCGGGTCGATACGGAATCCGACGAGTTTGTCGATGAGCCAGGCCAGCAGGAGCGTCACCAGGAAGGAGTAGGCCAGCACCGCGGAGGCGGCGATCACCTGGCGCTGCAACTGGGTCCAGCCGCCGCCGGACAGCAGCCCGTCACCGCCCGCCGGATTTACTCGCGCGTCGGCGAAGACCCCGGTGAGCAGGGTGCCCACCAGTCCACCCCCGAGGTGGACGCCGACCACATCGAGCGAATCGTCGTAGCCGAAGCTGAATTTCAGGCCCACGGCCAGCGCACAGACCGCACCGGCGGTGAAGCCGATGACCAGCGCGCCGAGCGTGCCGACGAAACCGCACGCCGGGGTGATGGCCACCAATCCGGCGACCGCACCGGAGGCGGCGCCCAGCGCGGTCGGCTTCCCGTCACGGAACTGCTCGACGATGATCCAGCCCAGCAAGGCCACGCCCGCCGCGATGGTGGTGTTGGTGAAAGCCAGCGCCGCGAGATCGCCTGCGGTCAAAGCGGATCCGGCATTGAACCCGTACCAGCCGAACCACAGCAGCGCCGCCCCCAGCAGGGTGAACGGAACATTGTGCGGCCGGGCGATATTGCGCGGCCACCCGTGCCGCCTGCCGACCACCAGCACCAGGGCCAGCGCCGCCGCGCCGGCATTGATGTGCACCGCCGTCCCGCCCGCGAAGTCGAATGCCTTGAGCTGGTTGGTGATCCAGCCGCCCCCGTCGAACGAATTACCGGAGGCATCGGTGGCGGTATACCCGGTCACGCTGAAAACCCAGTGCGCCACCGGGAAATACACCAGGCTCGCCCAGCCCACCACGAACAGCACCCACGCCCAGAACTTGGCTCGTCCCGCGATGGCCCCCGATATCAGCGCGGTGGTGATGACGGCGAACATCAACTGGAACATGACGAATGCCATGGTCGGAACCTGATGTTCGGCGGGACCCGATACCGTGCCCTGTGTTTCGCGCAGCAGCACGTGCTTCGTCGAACCGATCAAACCCTGCCAGGAATCGGCGCCGAATGCCTCGCTGTACCCGTATAGCGCCCAGAGCATGGTCACCACGCCCAGGCACACGAAGTTCATCATCAGCATGTTCAGCACGCTCTTGCCGCCGACCATGCCGCCGTAGAAGAAAGCCAATCCCGGCGTCATCAACATGACCAGGGCCGCGCTCGCCAGCAGCCACGCCGTATCTCCCGAATTCACACCAGCTACCTCAAATCCGACGGGAATTGCGCACAGCATCGGGAACTTCTGTTGCGTCCGATCTGCCGATTGTGTTTCCGGCCAGTGAATTCGGATCCGGGGTAGCTGGTGGCGGAAGCGGCTATGCGGGGCGTTCGACCGGATCGACCGCGCCGCGGCGGTCGATGGCGCGCAGCACCGGTTCGACCACGCGCGCCGCGACCGGACCGAGCACGGCCATGATCAGGACGTATGTTGTTGCGAGGGCCGAGAATTCGGCGGGGACCGCGCCGGCGGTCACGGCCAGGCCGGCGATGACGATGGAGAATTCGCCGCGCGCGACCAATGCGGCACCGGCGCGCGCCCGGCCGTAGCGGGAGGCCCCGGCGCGGCGGGCAGCCCACCAACCGGTCGCGATCTTGGCGATGGTGGTGACGACGGCGAGTGCGATGGCCCAGCCGAGTAGCGGCGGGATGCTGCGGGGGTCGGTGCTGAGGCCGAACAGCACGAAGAACAGCGCCGCGAACAGGTCGCGCAATGGTTCCAGCAGTTTGGTGGCGTTGTGTGCGGTGGAGCCGGAGATGGCGATGCCGAGCAGGAACGCCCCGACCGCGGCCGAGACCTGTAGCGAGGAGGCGATTCCGGCGACGAGCAGCGCCGCGCCGAGGAGTTTGAGCAGGAAGATCTCGCGGACGTCGCTGTCGACGACCATCGAGACGTATTTGCCGAAGCGTAGCGCGATGACGAGCACGACGGTGACGGCGGCCAGCGCGATGCCGACGGTCTGCAGCCCCGCCAGGAAGCCGGCGCCCGCCAGCACGGCGGTCAGGACCGGCAGATAGGCCGCCATGACGAGATCCTCGAACACCAGGATGGACAGCACGGTCGGGGTTTCGCGATTGCCGAGGCGGCCCAGATCGCCGAGCACCTTGGCGACGATTCCGGAGGAGGAGATGTAGGTGACGCCGGCCATCGCGACCGCGCCGGTGACGCCCCAGCCCAGCCACAGTGCCACCAGCACACCGGGAGTCGCGTTCAGGACCAGGTCGAGTACGCCCGCGGCCCGGGATGCGCGCAGGCCGTGCACCAGTTCGCTCGCGGTGTATTCCAGGCCGAGGAGCAGCAGCAGGAGCACCACGCCTATTTCGCTGGCCAGGTGAATGAAGTCGTCGACATTCTCACCGAGGGCGACGAGTCCGCCCTTTCCGAAGACCAGGCCGCCGATGAGATACAAAGGGATGGGCGACATCCCGATGCGCGCGGCCGCTCTGCCCAGCATTCCCAAACCGAAGAACACCGCGCCCAGCTGGATCAGCGCGAGTGCGGTTTCGTGTGCCACCATTTACTTTTCAGCCATCCGTCACGATTTCGCGGGGGCGTTCGGGCCCGCCGCTGTACCGGCCATCGACACGTGGGTCGGCGAGGCTCTCTCGGAGAGTCGCCGCTGCGGGGTGCCGGAGGGTTCGGGTGCATCCGATGTCGAGGTGCTGGCGCGGCGCCGGCGGGCGCGCGGTGCGGACGGGGGCCGTCGGCGCGGCAGTAGCGGCAGGCGGGGCGTGAGCAACGAGGTCGTGATGACGGAAGTCGCTGTGCGCAGCCGTGGTTCGCGGTTCCACGGTCGAATGTCGTTCGACGCGAACTCGTTCGGTGTGGGCCGGCCCGGCTGGAAGGGGTCGATCAGGAGTGCGAGGATCGCGGAAAGAGGTATGGCATTGTCGAGTACGCAAGATGCGTGAACGCCACGGGCAGCCCCTCTCTGTTCGGTTGGCCTCGGATCAGGCGCATGCAGTTGGAGCGCCGGTCAAGTAGCGGAAGCGCCCGCTTGGTAATGATTCCGTAAAGTCGCGATCCACGCAAATCGGATGACCTGCGGTTCTGCCTGGGCGGGTGGCGAAAAGTGTTGTCGCACTGATTGATACGCAAAGAGAATCGCCGTTTCGTATATCGGGTGAAATTGGCCACCCGGTCTCATTTGCTGAACGATTGCCCTCCGGCTCTTCCGGGTGCGATGCCACGCCGGTAGACAGGTCGGGGCGAGTCGCCCGTTCAGCTTTGCCGGGGAGGTGTCCGATATGCGAGGTCTATTCGTGCCGTGCGTCGTGTTCGGCGCCGCGCTTGCGGCCGGACTGGCGCTGGTGAGCCCGATCGCGCTGGTGTGGGCGGACGGCACCTCGGTACTGCAAGCCGAACTGCTGGTGCAGAACATGCCGGAGGCGTCCGCGGCGGGCGCGATGACGGCGGTGATGGTGGCCGTGGTGATCGGAGCGCTGGGGATTCCGGTGCTGAGCTGGTTGGCCGTGGTGTGCGGGCTGGCGGGGGTGATGGTCGATCACGTGGCCGCCGGGGCGCTGACGCCCGCCCCCGCTTTGACGACGCTGGACTACGCCGACGGGCTCTGGGGCGGTGTGATCCTCGGCGGGCTCGCGGCGGTGCCGGCGCGGCCCGGGGTGCGCGTCGCGTTCGTGCTGGGCGCGGTGGTGAGCATTGTGGGCGGCACCCTGACCGAGACTCCGCTCAGCTATCGCGCGCCCCGCCCGACCGCATCGCAGTCGTGGCCGTTCCTGGATTCGCCGCCGCTGTGGCTGGTCGGCCCGGTCCTGGTGCTGGCCGTGTGGTGCGCCTGGCGTAATCGCCGCACCCCGCTGGCTCCGGTGCGACGGGTGATGTTCGGCGCGCCCACCGAAGTGCCGCTGCGCCCGGTGATTTCGGCGCTGCTCGTGGTCGTCGCCACCCTGTGGAGTTCGTCCTGGCTGGCCGACGGCCGCGTCGATGTGGCGGCGGTCGTGCTGGCCGTGGCGGTCGTCGTCCTCGCCGCGGTGGTGGCCGGCTGGCTGCTGCCCGGTCCGGACGGCGAATTGGTCACCGGCGCCGTGGCATTGACGACGGCGGCGAGCGCGGTGATCTTCGTGCCGATGCCGTGGTGGTCGATCTGGGGCTTGATCCTCGCCGTGATCGCCGGTTTCGTAATCGGAAAACGCCGCACCGCAACACTTCTCGCACCGGTCTGCGTAGCCGCGATCGCCGCGGCGGTCGCCGGCGCCGAAGCGCTGGGTCACGGCGGCGACGGCGTAAGGATCGCGGCCGCCCTGGCCCTCGCGTTCACCGCCGGCTGCCTTTTCGCGGCCGCCGGAACCATCGACGGCCGGAACCTGGCGGTGGCCACCGCTCTTCTGTTCGTGCCCAGCGTCGTGATAGCGATGCGCGGCCGCGACTTCGGACGCGCGGTGTATTCGCCCCAGTGGCTACAACTTTCGGCCGGCGTCCACACCTGCGCACCCTGCCTGGCCGCGGCCGCCATCGCGGCGGGTTGCGCAGTGGGCGTGTATCTCCAGCGAAAATGTCGCCCCGACCACCGAATCAAATCGAATGCGACGCCGGTCACAATGACCCATTCCAGCCTTGATCTCAACCGGTAGCCGAAAGCTTGGTCGTGATCGCGCCGGAATCCCCGACCCGCCTCCCTGCCCCCGCCTCTCTCGACGCCGCCCAAGGCTGCGGTTATCAGAGCCGACTGGTCGCTAGAGTTCACCCGGTCCCGACCGGACGCACCGCTATGGTCGTGGGATGACTCTCGAACCGCTGGCGCTGCCGACCTCCGACTGGGCGAAGTGGCTCGATGGGTACGTTCGCGAGCAGCTGCGGATCGTGGGGGAGACGATGCGGGCGCTGCGGGGCGGTGCCGGGGTGGATACCGGGCAGGTGCTGGGGCTTTGGAACGACGGGGATATCGCGTTGCGGGCTGCCGATTCGGCTGCGGGGTTGTTCGCGGAGGTGCATCCGGATGGTGAGGTGCGTGGGCTTGCCGAGAAGCTGGTTCAGGATATCGACCGGGTGAAGACCGATCGTGATCTCGACCGGGTGCTTTACGAGACGGTGGTGAGGACGGACCCGGCGGGGCTGGATGCGATCGGCGTACGGATGCGCGAGCATGTGTTGCGGGATTTCCGCCGGGCCGGAGTGGACAGTGACGATGCGACGCGGGCGCGGTTGCGGGCGATCTCGGAGCGGCTTGCTGTGTTGGAGCAGGACTTTCGCCGGACCATTACCGAGGATGTGCGTACGCTGCGGTTCGCGCCCGAGGTGTTCGACGGGCTGCCGGACGATTTCGTCGACTCGCATGCGCCGGGGGAGGACGAGCTGGTGGAGGTCAGTACCGACTATCCGGACTATCTGCCGTTTCGTACCTTCGCGCGCGACGCCGATGCCCGCCGGGCGCTCACGGTCGAGTTCGAGAGCCGGGGCTGGCCAGCCAATAACGATGTGCTGCACGAGATCCTGGACCTGCGCGACGAAAAGGCCCGGCTGCTGGGGTATTCCGGCTGGCCCGACTACGACGCCGAAGTGAAGATGATCGGCACCGGCGCGGCCATCGCCGAATTCCTGGAACGGATCTCGGCTGCCGCGGCCGATGCGGGCCGCCGCGAACTCGGCGAACTGCTGGCCCGCCGCCAGGTCGACGACCCCGCAGCCACCGGTGTCGACCGCTCCGAATCCGGCTACTACCTCGAACTGATCCGCCGGGAACGCTTCGACGTCGATGCCCGGGAAGTGCGCCGCTACTTCGATTTCCAGCGCGTCCGCACCGGTCTGCTGGACGTCACCGGCGGGCTCTTCGGCGTCGAATACCGGCCGGTGGAGGTGCCGGTCTGGCACGAGGAAGTCACCGCCTACGACGTCTACACCGACGGCGAGCGCCGCGGCCGGATCTATCTCGACCTGCATCCGCGCGAGGGTAAATACAAACACGCCGCCCAATTCGACCTCGTCGCCGGCGTCACCGACCGGCAACTGCCCGAGGGCGTCCTGGTCTGCAACTTCTCCCGCGGCCTGATGGAACACGACCACGTGGTCACCCTCTTCCACGAATTCGGCCACCTGCTGCACCACGTCCTCGGCGGCCGCCAACGCTGGGCCCGATTCTCCGGCGTGGCCACCGAATGGGATTTCGTCGAAGCGCCATCGCAGATGCTGGAGGAATGGGCTTGGGACCCAACGGTGCTGGCCACCTTCGCCGTCGACGACACCGGCGCGCCCATCCCGGCGGACCTGGTCGCGCGCATGCGCGAAGCCCACGAGTTCGGCAAGGCGCTCGGAATCCTCACCCAGGTCGGCTACGCCGCGATCTCGTACGAACTGCACCACGACCGCCCCGCCGATCACACCGCCGCCGTCGCCGCCGCGATGGGCCGGCACAGCCTCATCGCCCGCGTGCCCGACACTCACTTCCAGACGTCCTTCGGCCACCTGTCCGGCTACACCTCGGGCTACTACACCTACCTGTGGAGCCTGGTCATCGCCAAGGACCTCTTCTCCGCCTTCGACCCCGCCGACCTGCTCGATCCCGCCGCCGCGCACCGGTATCGCGACCGCGTCCTGGTTCCCGGCGGTTCCCGCGACGCCGCCGATCTGACCGCCGACCTGCTCGGCCGCCCCTTCACCTTCGACGCCTTCCGATCCTGGCTGAACCGCACCCCCTGAATCGCCGGGGACGCCAGCGTTGACTTCACGGTGAGCCGATACCTTCCCGCCGCGGCCGTGCGCCGTCACCGTCGGTGCATACATTCGCATGTCCTCACCCCGGCTCGGCGAAGGAGCGATCATGTCTGTCACCGACGAATACCTGTCCAACAATGCCGACTACGCCGCCCAGTTCAGCGGCCCGCTGCCCCTCCCGCCCAGCAGGCACGTCGCGATCGTGGCCTGCATGGACGCCCGGCTCGACGTGTACCGGATCCTCGGCCTGAAAGACGGTGAGGCGCACGTCATCCGGAATGCGGGCGGGGTGATCACCGACGACGAGATCCGGTCGCTGGCCATCAGTCAGCGGCTGCTCGGCACAACGGAGATCATCCTCATTCACCACACCGACTGCGGCATGCTGACCTTCACCGACGATCAGTTCAAACGTTCGATCCAGGATGAAGTCGGCGTCAAACCGGCGTGGTCCGCGGAATCCTTCCCGGACCTGGATGAGGATGTGCGCCAGTCGATCCGGCGCATCGAGAACAGTCCGTTCATCACCAAGACCACGTCGCTGCGCGGCTTCGTCTTCGATGTCGCGACCGGCAAATTGATCGAGTCCGTCTGACGGGGGCGATACGAATGGGGCGCCCGAGGTAACGGGCGCCCCATTGCGCGTGCGGGCTTCAGAAGCGCTGCCCGCTCGCACCGCCGAGCGTCAGCGGGTGTGCCCGCTCGTCGGGTGTCGCCAGGTGCGCCCCGGCCCGATGCGCCGGACCGCCCGCCGCCACCAGCCGCGAGTCCGGTGCCGACGGCATTGCCCGCCGCGAGTCCGGCGCGGACGGTGCAACCGCGGACGCCGGGGTCACCGCGTCCGGTCGCGAATTCCGTTCGCGGCGACCGGTTCTCGTCACCATCGCGGCGATCATGCCCGCGACGGCGGCGATAGCCAGCCCCAAGGGCAGGGCCCACCATTTGCTCGCCGATTCGGTCCCGTCCCCGCTGCCCGCGGCCGCCGATCCAGGCGGTTCGCTCGCCGCGGAGACATCGATATCACCGATCCGGCCCGCGAGATCCGGTGGGACGGTGACGAATCCGCCGTCCCGGCTCCAGCTGATCTGCACGGGATCACCGTTCTGCCCACGGAAGGTCTGGCTGTAGACCCCGTCGGCGACCGCGGTATCGCTCATCGGCGCACCCATCGGACCGTCGGTCGCGTCCAGCTTCGACCACGCCGCCCGGATCGGACCGCGAACCAGCCAGGCGCCGTGCTGCGGACTCCACTCGATGGTCGCGCCATCGGGAGCGGAGAACTCGCTGAACCGGGCCGTGCCCGCGACCGCGGCATCCGACTCGTCGTTCGTCGGATAACCGAGCCCGGCATCCGGGCCGCCGAGGGCGAGATACTTGTCCAGGATCGCGCCGTACATCACGTGCGCGCCGGTCTCGGGCGAGTAAACGATCTCTCCGCCTTGATAATTCCGCGCCGCACCGTCCGGCCCGAAGGCGTAGACCTCCCCGGCCGGTTGGCCGAGCGGGGACGAAGCACCGCCCTTGTCCTGGTAGTGGGCGTCGATGGCCGCCTGTGCGTCGGCCGGCTGAGCGGTCGCGACGGGGCCGGCCAGCAGACCCGTACTCCACGACCCGCACACGCCGAGGACGACGGTGGCACTGAACAGAGATTTCCTCCAATGTGTCATCACGAGGCTCCTCAGAAGAAGCGTCCGCCGGGGCGGACGACGTCAGCGGATATCGCCCGTTCGCGGTCTGGTCACCAATCCCAGTGCGGCCGAACAGATCGCGCCCACCACGCCGCCCGCGGCGACCTGGGCGAGGATCTGGCCGAAATCCAATCCGCTACCGGTGGCGGCCTCGATGATCGCGCCGGTGACAGCACCGGCTACCGCACCGACGAGCGCGTGCACGAGCACACCGAACGGGCTGCGCGCGCCACCGATCCCGCCGCCCACCAATCCCCCGAGCAGACCCAGCAGCCATTCCATGATTCCTCCTGGTCGTCGATCGGACGAGTGGCGAAAAGCTAGGCATCCCCGTCGTTTTCGGGGCGATCGAGATCGACGCCCTCGGCCTCCACGCGCTCCTTGCGCACGGTGCCGGTGACGGACTGCTGATCCTCGACCTCGTCGACGGCCAGCCGGACCCGTTCCACCGGAACGGTTTCGGTGTCCACCCGCACCCGGTCCGCGTGCAGGGTGACCTCGCGATGCTCCTCACCGATCTCGGGGTGCTCGCCGCTGCCGGTGATCGGCTCCCGCTCCAGCCGGACCTCTTCGTGGGAGGTGGGGACGGTGATGGTCTGCTCCTCCTCGACCACGTACTTGTGCAGCCGGGCCGACCCGACCTCCTCGCGTTCGGTGCCGACCACCATGCGTTCCTCCGAGCGCAGCATCGATTCGGCGTCGGCGCGGCCGTAGGTCATCGGCTCATCGGGACCGGGCTGCACCCGCTGCCGGCCGGTGGCGGTCATGCCGCGGCGCTGACCGCCGCCGTAGTGGGCGAGCAGTTCCCGTTCGGCCTCGGGATCCAGCCGCCCGCCGTGATCGAGATGCGGGGCGCTGCGCACCAGCTCGCGATCGACGCTGACGCGCAGCGAATTGTCCTCGGGCCGGTATTCGGCGCCCGCCAGCGGCGTCAGGGTGTGCCCGCCGGGGCCGTCGTCGGCGACGGCCGCCCAGGTGGGCGCGCCCGTCTCGTCGTCGACATAGAAGCTTTCGACCCGGCCGATCTCGGCGCCGGCCGAATCGCGCAGTGTGCAACCGATCAGTGAATCCAGCGTTGTTCTCGCCATGATCTCTCCTCTTCGTCGGTGGTGTTCCCGCAGGGCAGGGCCCTGCGCGAATACCGCGTTGGGAAACGATCCGGGTGGTGAGGTGCTGCGTTTCGGCACATACCCGTGGCGCGCGCTGTCAAACAGTCGGCAAACTCGGAAATCGGGCGGATCGCGCGGCGCGTGAGAGCATGGGCGGCGTGACCGAAGACCTGCAAGCCATCGCCTCCGACAATGAGCAGATCATCGCGGCCGGGGGTTATCTGACGGCCGCCGGACGGTACGTCTCGCTGGCTTCCGGGGTGCGGGCCGCCGTCGAGGGCACCCGGATGTTCGGCCCCGAACCGGTCCCGGTCACCCTCCGCGATACGGCCGCCACCACCATCGAGGTGACCGGGGAAAGCAGTCTCGCCGCGGCCCGCCGGCTGGTCGACGCCGATCCGGAGCCGGTCGCGGTCCTGAATTTCGCGTCCGCCCGCAATCCCGGCGGCCATTACATCGCCGGCGCCCGCACCCAGGAAGAAGCCTTGTGCCGGGCATCGGCGCTGTACACCACCCTGCTGAACGTGCCGCAGTATTACGAGTACCACCGCGGCACGCCGGACCCGTTCTACAGCGATCGCGTGATCCTCTCGCCCGCGGTCCCCGTCTTCCGCGACGACACCGGCACCCTGCTCGACACCCCGTACACGGTGGGCTTCATTTCCGCCCCCGCGCCCCGGACCAATGTGATCGAACGCGACCAGCCCACCGAGGCGCACCGGGTCCCCGCGGTACTGGCCTCCCGCGCGGAACGAATTCTCGAAACAGCAAGTGCCTACCGCCGTTTGGTGCTGGGCGCCTGGGGTTGCGGCGCCTACGGCAACGACCCCGCCACGGTCGCCGGAGTCTTCCGCACCCTCCTGACCGGCAGCGGCCGATTCGCCCGCCACTTCGACGAGATCACCTTCGCGATCCTGGACCGAACCCCCGGCGAGACCACCCGCACCGCCTTCCGAACCGCCTTCGCCGCAGCGTAATACCGGTTCCGAACGGGGAGCGCCGATTCAGTCGTGGCGAGCAGACCGTGCCTGCTCGACGGCCTCTCGGTCTCGCTGATCCAGTTTGCGCATATCGCGGGGCTCGGCGAAGGGGGAGACCTCTTCCGGCAGCCCTTCCGCGATAGCCTTGCCGTGGTCCAGCTCGGCATTGATCTCCGCGCCCAGCAGCAGGGCGATATTGCTCAGCCACAACCAGACCAGGAAGATGACCACGCCCGCGAGCGAACCGTAGGTTTTGTCGTAGGAGGAGAAGTTGGCGACGTAGATCGCGAACAATCCGGACACGATCAGCCAGAGCAGTACGGCGACAACGCCTCCCGGGCTGACCCATTTGATGCCGCCCTGCCGGGCATTCGGGCTGGCCCAGAACAGAATCGCCAGCAGCACCGTCACCAGGACGAACAGCACCGGCCACTTGGAGATATTCCATACCAGCACCGTCGTATCGCCGAGGCCGAGCAGATCGCCGAGCTGCCGGGCGACCGGTCCGCTCACCACCACGATGATCGCGCTGAGCACCAGCAGGATGACGGCGACGATGGTGACGCCCAACCGGATCGGCGCGGTCTTCCAGATCGGCCGGCCCTCACCGATCCCGTACACCACATTGGACGCCCGCATGAAGGCCGCAACGTATCCGGACGCGGACCACAGCGCTATCGCCAGGCCCAGAATCGCCCCGAGCCCCGCCCCGCGTTTACTGGACTGGGCCTGGGTGACCAGGTTGTGCACGAACTCCGCACTGGAACCCGGAGCGATCTGCTGCACCTGATTCACCACGTCGTCGGCGGTGTCGGGCCCGAGCAATCCCAGCAGCGACACCAGCACGATCAAGCCGGGCACGATCGACAGCACGCCGTAGTAGGTGAGGGCGGCGGCCAGATCAGTCAGGTTGTCGCGCTTGAATTCCCGCGCCGCGCGCCGCACCACCGCGATCAGCGACGGTTTCGACAATTCGGTGGGACTCTCGGGCCGGTCCGCGTCCAGGTCGGGACGGGCTCCGGCCGGCGTCGGGGTCGAGCGATCTGCGGCCATCGCGGTTCACCTCACTCGGATATTCGTTCAGCAATGCACACGGCGCGATGCGCGGCTGGTCTCGTGGTGCCCCGGTCCGCCACGGGTAAACGGCCGACCGGCCGAGGCATGCCGTCCTTCGATGAGGTCCCGCTGTAGGTCAATCGGTGCGCGGCAGGTCCAGCGGGGGCAGCGGGCGCCGGCAGATCTCGTGCGCTTCCGCGGCGGAGAGGCCGAACATGCGCAGCAGATCCTCGGCCACCTGGTCGGTGGCCTCGGCGTCGTCGCGTTCGGGATGGTCGTGCAGCAGGCGTCCGAGGCACAGGGCCGCGCCGGCGACGACGGTCATGGACAGTTCCGGATCGCGAATGTCGAAGCGCCCGGCCGCGGCCGCCGCCTCCAGGTCGCGGCGGGCGCGAGGTGCGAGCCCGCGGTCCGAATTCGCCAGGCGGAGACCGTCATTGAGCAAGACCTTGCTGAGGGTGGGATGCCGGCGGTGCAGGCGGCCGGTGAGGCGGAAACTCTGCGCGAAGACCTGAGCGGGATCGTCGATGTCCTCGCACAGCAGATCGAGCAGGGCGCCGTGCCGGTCGAGCGCTTCCTCGACGGCGGCCTGGAACAGTTCCTCACGGCTCTGGAAGTGGTTGTAGAACGAGCCCATGCCGACGTCGGCGGCCTGCGTGATCTCCAGAATCGGCACGTTGAGCTTGCCGTCGGCCAGCAGTGATTGCGCCGCGCCGACCAGTGCGGCGCGCGTACGTGCCTTGCGGCGTTCCAGGCGATTGGGTCCCGACCCGTTGCTCGCGGTCATCGATACACCTCTCCTGCTGTCCGGACTCACCATCCTAGCCGCTCGTCTCAATATTGACGGAATCGTCAGAAAGCTCTTGACTGACTCACCACTCGTAAGTGACGATATCGTCAGTACTTGGAAGGGAGTGGTCGATGAGCGGCCATCACGATGTACACAGCGGTCTGCACAGCGAACATGGGGCGCACGCGGGTGAGCATCCGGGCCGGGCGAACAATCCCGTAATCAAGGTGCTGGATCTGGCGTGGCTGGAGTTCGAGAAGCCCGACCTGGACCGCGCGGAGACTTTCGCGCACGCCTTCGGATTCGCGACCGCGTCGCGTACGCCCGGCGAGCTGCGATTGCGCGGGACCGATCCGGGCTCACCCTGTGTGCTCATCCGGCGTGGCGCTCGCTCGCGCTTCGTCGGTCCGGCCTTTCGCGCCGCCGATTCCACCGATCTGCTGCGACTGGCCGGGGTGACCGGTACGCGAGCCGAACCGTTGCCGGAGTCGCTGGGCGGGCTGACCGTCGACCTGGTGGATCCGAGCCGCCTGCGGGTGCGGGTGGTCGCCGAGACCCACGAACTGGAAGCCCTACCGACGCAGCGGCCGCACCTGTTCAACTTCGGGGACGAGATGACGCGGGTGAATGCCACACAGCGACCGCTGCGCGCACCGGCACGCGTGCGCCGGCTCGGGCACGTGGTGATCCAGTCGACCCGATACCGCGAAACCCTCGACTGGTATCTGCGGAATCTGGGGCTGATCGTCAGCGACTTCCTCTATTACCCGGGCCAGCGCGAGCGCGGTCCGGTCATGAGTTTCATTCGCTGCGACCGGGGTTCGGTGCCGGCCGACCATCACACGCTCGCGCTGACCCTCGGCCCATCGAACCGGTATGTGCACTCGGCGTATCAGGTCGCCGACCTGGACGCGCTCGCCGCGGGCGGTGAATACCTGCGCGAGCAGGGCTATCACCGATCGTGGGGGATTGGCCGCCACATCCAGGGCAGCCAGATCTTCGACTACTGGCGTGATCCCGACGGGTTCATGGTCGAGCACTTCAGCGACGGCGACATGTTCGATTGCACCCTCGAACCGGGCTGGGCGCCGATGAGCGCTTCCGGTCTGGCGCAATGGGGTCCGCCGGTGACCAAGGACTTCCTCGGCATCAAGCCTGGCGCCGAATCGCTGCGCGAGTTGCGCTCGATCGTCGACGCGCTGCGCGAGGACAACGAATTCGATATCCGCCGCCTGCGCGGCCTGATGAAAGTGGCCAATTCATGAGCACATCCATTCTTCGCACCGCCGACGCCTGGTGGGTGCGGACCCCCGCCGGCGCCGCCCGCATCGATACCGCCGCGACGACCACGCGGGAACTGCTCGCCGATCGTGCGGCGATCGACGCGGCCGCATCCGGTGCGGAAACCGTGGCGGTGGAGAGCCTTTCGCTGATCTCGCCGGTGACCGCGCCGTGCCGGGTGGTGGCGCAGATGACGAATTTCGCGTCCCACGTGAAGGATTCGGGGATGGATCCGGAGACGGTGCCGCTCACGTTCTTCCGCAAGACGTCCGGATCGATCAGCGGGCCCCACGACGATGTCATCCGGCCCGCGCATGTGCAGCTGCTCGACTACGAGGTGGAGATCGGCCTCGTGTTCGGCCGCGAAATGCCGGTCGGCTCCGAGATCTCGGCCGAGAACCTCGCGGACTACGTCGCGGGCCTGGTCGTCACCAATGACATCTCGGCGCGCGATGTGCAGCTGCCGAAAACCCAGTTCTACGAAGCGAAGTCGTATCCGACCTTCACCCCCGTCGGCCCGGCGCTGGTGCTGCTCGACGCCGATGAGCTGAAGCGGTTCGGTGATCTGCGGCTGCGGCTGTGGGTCAATGGCCAGCTGCGGCAGGACATGACGGTCGCGGACATGATCTACCGGCCGGTCGAGACGCTGCGCGCGCTGACCCGCTTCCAGCGCATGGACGCCGGAGATCTGCTGCTCACCGGCACCCCGATCGGCACCGCGCTCAGCGCCCCGCCCAAGCCGGTAGAGATCATCGCCTCGCTGCTGCCGCCGAAGGTCAAGTGGAAGATGTTCTTCCAAGGCCAGGCCAAGAATCCGAAGTATCTGAAGGACGGGGACGTGGTCGAGGCCACGATCGGCACCGACGACGGCGCCCTGGACCTGGGCCGGCAGCGGACGGTCGTGAGGTACGCCCGATGACCGGCAACCCCACCCTCGAGACCGCAGCCGAGGACCTGCTCTGGCCCCGGTACACAGCCCCGGAGGACCTGGCCGCCATCGAAGCGATACCGCTCGAGGCGCGCGGCCTACCCGAATCGACCTACGCACTGCTCGTCCGCGCAGCGACGCGGTGGCCCGACCGCACCGCGATCACCGTACTGCCCGATGCGGCCCGGTGGCGAAAGCCATTGCAGCGCACCTACTCCGAGCTGCTCGCCGACGTCCACAGGTACGCGAACCTACTGCACGACCTCGGCGTACGCCGCACCGACGCAGTCGCCCTGATCGCACCCAACTGCGCAGACCTGATCCCCGCCACCCTCGCCGCACAACTGGCAGGCATCGCCGCGCCGATCAACGGCGGCCTATCACCCGAGCACATCGCCGAACTACTGCGCCGTTCGGGCGCCCGGGTCCTGATCGCCGCCGGTCCAGAACTCGCACCCGAAACCTGGACCACCGCAAGCGTACTCGCCACACGCGGCCTGTTGGATGCGCTACTGGTATTGCGCCCGACAGCCGCCGCGCCGCACGCCGCCGCGCCGCACGCCGCCGCGCCGCACGCCGCCGCGCCGCACGCCGCCGCGCCGCACGCCGCCGCGCCGCACGCCGCCGCGCCGCACGCGGCCGCGCCGACCGACTGGCCGAATGCGGTCCCCTCGAACACCGCGACGCCGAACTCGGCCGTGCCGAACGCTGTCGCCCCGAGCTCCGCCAGGCCGAACTCCGCCAGGCCGAAAGCGGTTTCGTCGAATGCCGCCGCATCGAACTCGACGCCCGACTCGGTACCGAATGCCGTGGGGCCGCTGGCCCTGCCAGGCATCGAAGGTGTCGTGATCGGCTATCTCGATACTCTTGCCGCCGAAGCGGATTCGAGTCAGTTTCATGGAGTGCTGCCGACCGCATCGGATTTGGCGGCGCTGTTTCACACCGGCGGTACGACGGGGGTGCCGAAGTTGGCGGCGCACCGGCATTCCGGTGAGGTGTCCAATGCGTGGATGATCGCTGCCAACTCGCTGCTCGACGAGGGGTCGGTGGTTTTCGCCGCGCTGCCGCTGTTTCATGTCAACGCGTTGGTTGTCACGCTGCTCGCGCCGTTGTTCCGCGGTCAGCCGGTGGTGTGGGCCGGTCCGCTGGGGTATCGGGACTTCACGCTCTTCGCGGAGTTCTGGAATATCGTGGCGCACTATCGGATTGCCACGATGAGCGCGGTGCCGACGGTGTACGCGGTGCTGGCGCAATGCCCGATCGGCGCCGACATCTCGAGCCTGCGTTACGCGATGGTCGGTGCGTCACCGCTGCCGGTAGCGGTGCGTGAGAACTTCGAGCTGCATACCGGAGTCACGCTGGTGGAGGGATATGGCCTCACCGAGGCGACGTGCGCCTCCGCGCGCAGCTTCCCGGATGTTCCCCGGCCCGGCGCGGTCGGGCAGCGCATGCCCTATCAGGAGGTCGCGGTCGTGCGCACGACTGCAGACGGGGCGTGGGAGACCCTGCCCGCCGGGGAGAAGGGTGTCCTGGTCATCAGCGGCCCAACGATTTTCGCCGGATACGTGACCGGCCGCGACGAACACGGCCACCGCCTCGACGGACTGGGCGCCGTGGTCGACGGCTGGCTGAGCACCGGCGACCTGGCCCATATCGACGCCGAGGGATTCATCCATTTGCACGGTCGCGCAAAGGATCTCATTATTCGCGGCGGCCACAATATCGATCCCGCGAGCATCGAGGACGCACTGCTGAGCCACCCGCAGGTCAGCGCCGTCGGGGCGGTCGGCCGCCCGGACATGCACGCCGGTGAGGTTCCGGTCGCGTATGTCGCCCTGACCGCCGGCGCCGACGTCACCGAGGACGAGCTCGTGGTGTGGGCGGCCGAGCGGGTACCCGAGCGCGCCGCCGCGCCCAAAACCGTGACCGTTCTGGACGCGCTGCCGGTCACCGATGTCGGCAAGCCGTACAAGCTGGGCCTGCGCGCCGATGCCACGCGACACGAACTCCTCGACGCGCTCGCCGAGTCCACCGGTGTGGCCCAGGTCGCGGCCGCGGTGGAGGACGGTGCGATCGTCGCCACCGTCGTACTGGCCCCTGCCGCCGACCGGGCTGCGGTCGAGGCGATCCTGGGCCGCTATGCGATCGACGCGAGAATAGAGGTGCGGCAATGAAAACCGTGACGAAGGTACTCGGTGGCGTGCTGGCGGCCGAATTCCTGGCGCTCGGCACAGCCAAGGTCGCGGGGGTGGCGTCGATGCGCGAGCGTGCCGCGCATCTCGGATACTCCACCACCGCCTATCGCGGCATCGGCGCGGTAGAACTGGTCGCGGCTGGTGGATTGCTGCTGGGACCGATCCGCCCCGCGATCGGCCGGGCGGCCGGGGCCGGGCTGGTGCTTATGATGACCGGTGCGGTCGCGAGCCATCTCCGAAACCGCGACAGCGCAACCGAAATCGCGCCCGCCGCCGCCACGGCGCTGGCCGCCGCGGCCTACGTGGCCACATTCACCGGTGGATCCCGATGACATCGCCGACGATTCCGGTGGTGATCGTCGGGGCGGGACCGTCCGGGCTCACCGCGGCCACGCTGCTGGCCCAGTACGGCATCGAATCGCTGGTCCTCGAGCGATGGGACGGCGTCTACCCGCAGCCGCGCGCCGTCCACCTCGACGGTGAGATCCGGCGGATCGTGGAACGCCTCGGCATCGGCGCGGGATTCGACGCGATCACCCGGCCCGCCCTGGGGCTGCGGCTGGTGGATCCACGGCACCGGGTGCTGGCGCAATTCGACCGCGACCCGGCCGGGGGCCGCAACGGATTCCCCGAAGCCAACCTGTTCGACCAGCCGGAGCTGGAAGCGCTGTTGCGGGCCAATCTGGCGTTGTATCCGGCCGTCTCGCTGCGCGGGGGTGTGGAAGTCACTGGGCTGACGGTCGAGAAAGACTGTGTCCGCGTGGATTTCGACGACCGTGCGACCGGCGCGACCGAGTCGGTACGCGCCCACTATGTACTGGGTTGCGACGGCGCGAACAGCCTGGTGCGCACTGCGATCGGCGCGCACATGCGGGACCTGCGATTCGAGCAGCGCTGGCTGGTCGTCGACCTCGCGACCACGATCGATCCCGGGCATTGGGGTGGCGTGCATCAGGTGTGCGACCCGAGCCGAGCCGCCACGTACATGCGCATCGGCACAACCCGCCATCGATGGGAATTCCGTTTGCGGCCAGGCGAATCCGCCGACGACTACGGTGATCTCGACCGCCTGTGGCCGCTGCTGACCCCCTGGCTGTCCGACGCCGACCACGCGGGTCTGGAACTGGTCAGGGTGGCGGAGTACACCTTCCGCGCGCAATTGGCCGACCGCTGGCGCACCGGGCGGGTGTTCCTGCTCGGCGACGCCGCCCACCTCACCCCGCCGTTCATCGGCCAGGGCATGGGCGCGGGCCTGCGCGATGCCGCCAACCTCAGCTGGAAACTCGCCGGGGTGCTCCGCGGCGAACTGCCGGAATCAGTCCTCGGCACCTACGAAACCGAACGGAAACCGCACGCGCACACGATGATCCGCCTGGCCAAACTCACCGGCCTCACCATGACCGAGGGCGGCGAACTGGGCAATCGGCTCCGCAGTCTGCTCGCTCCGCGCCTGCACCACCTGCCCGGACTGACCCGGACGATCATCAGCGGAGAGTCCCCGCCACTACACCGCTCCGCACTAGTAGCCGCACCACCGCTACGCCGAGGCCTGGCCGGACGCCTGGTCCCGAACGAACACATAGCCGACGGCCGCGTGGACGACCTCATCGCCGGTCGCTACGCCGTCATCACGACTTCCGCCCCATCACCGGCCGAGACCGCACCCATCGAACAACGCGGCGGTGTGGTGCTACACGCCACGCCCGGCACCGCACTGCACCGCTGGCTCCGCGCCGGGCGCACCGACGCCGTACTCGTCCGCCCCGACGGCACCGTGCAGACCTGCGGCAGAACCCTGTCGGATCTGCTGCCGTCACTGCCGACTTTCGCGCCGAGCACCCGCCCAGCGCAGGCCGGCTCACCAACCCCGAAAGCCGCCGGTCGATGCGAGGGACACCCGTGACGATGTCGCCGGCTTGTGGATCGTCGCCTTCGAATACCACTGTCGCAGAGGAGATCTCCGAGTGTCGGAAAACGTAGCGTCAGGCTCGGCCCATCCGCTGTCCGGTGCTATCGACGTGCACGCGCACTTCCTCACGCCCCGGCTGCGGCAGGCGCTCGTGGCCGCCGGGCACGCTCAACCCGACGGGATGCCTGCCCTCCCCGAGTGGAGTGCCGCCGCGGCACTCGAGTTGATGGATCGCACAGGCGTGGAAGTCGCGCTGCTCTCGGTGTCCTCCCCAGGCGTCTTGATGCAGGACCCGCGCGAAACCCGCGACCTCGCGCGGACCGTGAACGAGGAAGGCGCACGCCTGGTTCACGACCACCCGGCCCGCTTCGGACTACTGGCTTCGGTACCGCTGCCCGACGTCGACGCAGCGGTCGCCGAGGTCGCGCACGCCTTCGACGAACTGTCCGCCGACGGTATCGCTCTCGAAACTAATTACGGCGGAACATATCTCGGCGACCCCGCCTTCGCCCCGCTACTGGCGGAACTGGATAGCCGCCACGCTGTCGTCCACCTGCATCCCACCTCTCCCGCCTGCTGGCAGCACACCAGCCTGGGCCGCCCCCGGCCCATGATCGAGTTCCTCTTCGACACCACCCGGACCGTCGCGCAACTCATCCTCGACCGCGTCACCGAGCGCTACCCGAACATCCGCTTCATCGTGCCGCACGCCGGCGCCGCGCTGCCGGTCCTGGCCGACCGCATCGCCGGTTTCGCCGTGCTCGACTCGCCCGCATCACCGGTGGACGTCCTCGCCGCGCTCGGCCGAATGCATTACGACGTAGCCGGATTCGCGCTACCCCGCGCCTTACCCGCCCTGATGCAACTCGTCACCCCCGACCGCCTGCTCTACGGTAGCGACTTCCCCTTCACCCCCGACTGGGCGGTACATGGCCTTGCCGAGGCACTTGCCTCGACCACACTGCTGACTCCCTCCGAACGCCGGCTCATGCTCCGCGGCAACGCTTCAGCGCTGTTCCCGCGCCTACGACCCCCACACCGCCCCGATCCGGAAACCGCACGGTGAAGGCGCAACAGCCTCTCCCAGATCCTGCCGGGGTTCACCGCGGGCCCCTGCTGAACATGACAAGGAAAGATCATGCGCCCACGTCATGAAGTGCCGGTGTACCGGCCGGACATCTATGCGCCGCAAGCGATCCTGGACCCGTACCCGCACTACGCGAAGCTGCGTGAACTCGGCCCAGTGGTGTGGTTGCCCCAGCACAAGGTCTACGCGCTGCCCCGCTACGCCGAATGCAAGGCCGTGCTGCGGGACGACAAGACCTTCGTCTCCGGCGACGGCGTCGCGCTCAATCCCGTCGCCAACCGGCTTTCCCGCGGCACGACCCTCAACAGCGACGGCGAGGACCACGCGGCCCGCCGCGCCCGGGTCGCCCACCGGCTCACGCCCCGGGCACTGCGCGCGATGACCGAAGTCGTGGAACGCCAGGCGGTCGAAATCGTCGATGCCGCAATCGAACAGCGCACCGTCGATGGCGTCGAGGTCGCGGCCGCCCTGCCCATGTCGGTAGTTCCCGACCTCGTCGGGTGGCCGGCGGAGGGGCGGGAGAACCTGTTGCGCTGGGGCGCGGCCACTTTCGATGCCCTCGGCCCCCTGAACGGCCAGGCTGTGCAGTCGATACCAGCCGGTCTGGGTATGCTGCGGTTCGCGCACACCGTCGCGAAGCGGCGGAAGGTGCTGCCGGGCAGCATGGGCGACGACCTGCTGCGCGCGGCCGACGCAGGCGAACTCGCCCATGCGGAATGCCCCGCGCTGATGATCGACTACCTGGCACCGTCCCTGGACACGACTCTCAGCGCGATCGCGAGCGCCCTGCACCTGTTCGCCACCCACCCCGGTCAGTGGCAGCTCCTCAAGAACGAACCCGGCTTGATTCCCAACGCGGTCAACGAGATCGTCCGGTTCGAATCCCCATTGCGTGCCTTCAGCCGCAAGGTCGCGCGCGACACCGAAATAGCCGGCGCCGCGCTGCCCGCGGGCGTACGCGTCCTCGTCCTCTATGCCTCGGCGAATCGCGACGCGCTGCAGTGGGACGACCCCGACACTTTCGACATCCGCCGCAACGCCGCTCCTCAGCTCGGTTTCGGCCACGGCGCGCACGGCTGCGCCGGTCAAGGCCTCGCCCGCCTGGAAACCCAGGCGATGCTGCGCGCCCTCGTGGCTCGTGTCGACCGGATCGAACCGGCGGGGCCACCCGAATGGGTGCGCAACAACATCATCCACCGCCTCGGGCGGCTCCCGATCGAACTCGTCCCGGCCTGAAAGGAGGAACCCTGGTGAAGATCTCCGCCGACCACGACCGCTGCGAAGGACACGGCCTGTGCACGCAGCAGGCCCCCGCGATATTCGAACTGGACGACGACGGTGTACTGGTCCACCACTTCGAAGGCGCCGATATCCCGCCGGAGCAACTCACCCCCGCACGGGCGGCCGTCACCTCGTGCCCCGTGGCCGCGCTGTGGGAACTCCCGTGACCAGCTGACCAACCCCGAAAGCCACGGATTGATGCGAATGACACTGATGACGATGCCGTCAGCGCCAGTGTTAAGGTAGCGAAATTATGCGTGATCGCTACCGCTAGACCCTTTGTCGATGTCTGGGTAGGAGGAAGCGCATGTCTCGCTATCTGTTCGCTCTGGGCCGGTTCGTGGCCCGTCGCCGCTGGTGGATGCTGGCGGTCTGGGTCGTCCTGCTGATCGGGGCGATCACGTTCGCCGCGAGCACGGGCGGCAAGACCAACGACAATTTCACCGTCCCCGGCACCGAATCGCAGGACGCGGTGTCGCTGCTGCAGGAGCGGCTGCCCGCCTTCAGCGGCGCGCAGATGCAGGTCGTCTTCGCCACGCCGGGCATGGTCAAGGTGAGCGATCAGCGGGTGAGCGCCGAGATCGAACAGGTGATGACCGGCCTGAAAGGGCTGCCGCAGGTCGCGGCGGTGGTCGACCCGTTCCAGTCGCGGGCGGTGTCACCGGATCAGCGGGTGGCGCTGGGCAGCGTGCAGTTCGCGGTATCGGCCGGCGAGGTCGAGCAGAGCACCCTCGATGCGGTGAACCGGGTCGCGGATTCGGCGCGCGACGCGGGGCTGCGCGTGGAGTTCGCCGGTGCCGTCTATCCGGGGTTCTCCGCCGAAATCCCGCACACCCCTGAGATTCTCGGCATCGTCGCGGCCTTCGTCATTCTGCTGATCACCTTCGGCGCGGTCGTCGCCGCCGGCCTGCCGATCGTCACCGCATTGGTCGGCGTGGGCATCGGGCTCACCGGTATCCTCGGCATCGCCGCGTTCGTCGACGTCCCCTCTGCCGCGACCTCGCTGGCGCTCATGCTGGGCCTGTCGTGCGGCATCGACTACGCACTGTTCATCCTGTCCCGGCACCGTCACCACATCGTGCTGGGAATGACTGCGGCGGAATCGATTCCGCTGGCCGTCGGCACCGCGGGCAGTTCGGTGGTCTTCGCCGCGGTCACCGTCATCATCGCGCTGTGCGGACTGGCGGTCGCGGGCATCCCGTTCCTCACCGTCATGGGCCTGACCGCGGCGGGCGCGGTGCTGGTGGCCCTGCTCGTCGCCCTGACGCTGCTGCCCGCCCTGCTGTCGTTCGCGGGTGGTCTGGTCGCCAAGTTCATCACCCCGCCGCTGCAGCCGGGCAAGCCCGAACAGGTGGCGCGCCTGGCCGCCTACGAGCCCGAACGCACCTGCGGGCACGCCTGGGGGCGGTTCGTCACCCGATTCCGCGTCCCGCTGCTGGTGGCCGGCGTCGCGGTGCTGGCGGTGCTGGCCATTCCGGCCACCCGCATGGATCTCGGATTGCCCAGCGGTGCGACCGAAGCCGAATCGAGCACCGCGCGTAAGGCTTACGACCTGGTGAGCGAGTCGTTCGGGGCAGGGTTCAACGGCCCGCTGCTGGTGGTGGCCGATCTCTCGCACGCCGCCCCCGATGCGGCGCAGACATTGATCGGGCGCTTGCAGCAGGAGCCGGGCGTCGCGGTCGTGCAGCCCGCGGCCGCGGACAACGGGATGGCGCTGATTCAGGTCGTGCCCAAGACCGGTCCCGCCGATTCCGCGACCGATGACCTGGTGAAGCGGCTGCGCGACGACCGGGACGCCATCGAGAACGGCACGGGGGCAACGTATCTGGTCGGCGGCACCACCGCCGCCAATATCGACACCTCCAAGCGGCTGGGCGAAGCGCTGCCGGTGTTCCTGGTGGTGGTCGTCGGCTTGGCGCTGGTGCTGCTGACCATCGCCTTCCGCACCATCCTGGTGCCGCTCACCTCCATCGCCGGATTCGTCCTGTCGGTCTTCGCCTCCCTCGGCGTGCAGGTGGCGGTCTTCCAATGGGGATGGGGCGCAAGCGTTTTCAATCTCCCCGAAGGGCAGACGCTGAGCTTCCTGCCGATCATCACCCTGGCCATCATCTTCGGCCTGTCCAGTGACTACCAGATCTTCGTCGTTTCCCGCATCAAGGAGGAGTTCACCCGCACCGGCGACGCGATCACCTCGGTTCAGAACGGCGTCGCCCACTCCGCCCGCGTGGTGACGGCAGCCGCGCTGATCATGTTCGCCGTCTTCGTCGCCTTCACCACCGTCGACAGCCCGATCGTGCGTCCACTGGCGTTCACCCTCGCCATCGGTGTCCTGCTGGACGCCTTCATCGTCCGCCTCACCCTCATCCCCGCGATCACCGCGCTCATCGGCGCCCGCATGTGGCACCACCCGCGCTGGTTCGCCCGCTACGTTCCCGACCTCGACATAGAGGGAGTCGAACTCGAAAACCGATTCGCTTCCAAGGCCGAATCCATGGCGCATTGATCCATCCGGCACGCCGCCCATGCTCTCGGATTTGCTGGGTATGTCGTGTACATGACAAACACACCGGAACCACCGCACACCCCGCCCACCGGAGCGGCTCGTCCGCCCACGGAACCGTTCACGCCGCCCGGCAGACCCACGCCGCCGACGGAGCCGCCGGTGACGGCACCACCGCCCGCCGCACCACCGGCGACCACCACCCGCCCACGGACCCCGATCAAACACACCAGAACCGGCCGGGTCTGGCTGGCCCTCGCCTCGGGCGCACTGATGCTGATCGTCTTATTGATCTTCATCCTGCAGAACACCCAGCGCGTCGTGATCTCGTTCCTCGGCTGGGACTTCGAGTGGCCGCTCGGTGTCGCGCTGCTTTTCGCCGCGATCGCGGGCATCCTCCTCATGGCGCTAGCCGGTGGGGCCCGCATCTGGCAGCTCCGGCGGGCCGCCGCCGCGCGGCAGTGAGCCCGTCAGCCGGTATTCGTCGAGCAGCGCTTCGGTGAAGGCCGCGGCCGCCGGGGTGGGATTGGCGAGCGGCACGGCCAGGCAGAGCTCCCATTCGAGGGGCGCGGCCAGTGCCGTCCAATGCAGCGGCGCGAGCCTGGCGGCCGAGGATTGCGGCAGGATCGCCACGCCGAGGTTTTAGCGGATCAATTCGGCGATGGTGTCGAGGTCGCTGACCTCGTAGCGCACGTCCACCGCGATGCCGTCCACGGCGAGCGCATTGTCGATGAGGCGCTGGACGATCCAGAAGCGGGGGAAGGTGACGAACGGTTCGCCGGCCAGTTCGGTGAGCGCCACGTGGTCGCGGGTGGCGAGGCGATGGCGGGGCGAGCAGACCAGGACCAGCGGTTCCGACAGCAGGCGGATGACCCGCACACCGCGCGGCACGCGCGCCGGGGGCGCCATCAGCGCCAGGTCCAGCGCGCCTTCGGCCACCGCGTTCATGCGTTCCTCGGGGCCGCCGGTCGAATGGGTGATCCGCACCCGGACCTTCGGGTGGGCGGCATGGAAGCGGGACAGCAACGCGGGCAGGTGAATCGGGCCGTTCGAAACCAGGATCGCGAAGTCGACGTTCCCGCCCAGCTGGTCGCGAAAAGTCGTCACCGATTCGGCGGCGCGCTGGGTGGCGGCGAGGACGGCTCGGGCTTCGGGTAGCAGCGCGGCTCCGGCGGGGGTGAGCGTGATGCGCTGCCGGGAGCGATCGAAGAGCGGCGTGCCCAGATCGTGTTCGAGTTTCGCGATGGCCGCGGAGACGGCGGACTGCACCACATGGACCCGCTGGGCGCCCCGCGAAAAGCTCGATTCGGTGGCGACCGCGACGAAGTACTCCAGTTGCCGGAGCTCCATGGATCGAGACTAGCGGCTGTGATCGGCATCTCGGCGGCGGCGCACGATCGGTGCGCGGGCCTGGTGCTATCGCGCGCGGCGATGAGACCGATCGCCGCTGTGCGTTGGACTTGTGCCGTCTCGGGCCCGGAACCTCGTATCGAGCTGGATTCGCTCATTGGTTACTGGAGAGCCATCCGGCAGCGCGGCCGCAGGTGTGCACTCTCGGTTCGTACGAGATGAGAATTTCATGATCGACATTCGAAAGAGCCGCCCGGTAGCGGTAACTGGATCTCGCGCCCGCATGGTGGGCGTCACCGCGATCGCGGTCTCGATGCTTGCCCTCGGCGCCCCCTGGCATTCGCCGATATTTCGCTGGATATCGATACCGGATCCGCCGGTTTGGGCGGCGTGCTCGGGTCGGGTTCCGGCGGAATCGATTCCGGCAGCGGTGCGATCGGGCTGGGGTCGGCCTCCGGCAGTGGCGACGCGCTCGCCGCCGGGAGCGCCGCCGCCCAGGACTCGGGGAGTGCGGCGGGTAGCGCGTCCGGGTCGGCGGCCGAATCCGGTGGTTCGGCCGGACTTCTCGGTATCGGGTCGGGGAGCGCGGGCGGCGGGCTCACCGGTAGTGCTGATGTTGGTGGTGCGGGGGTCGGCAGCGCGGGCGTGGGCAGTGCCGATGCGGGCAGTGCCGATGCGGGTAGTGCGGGTGCGGGTAGTGCGGGCGTGGGCAGCGCCGATGTGGGCACTGGTGGGGTTGGCAGCGGCGCGATCGGTTCTGCGGGCGTCGGCAGTGCGGCGGTGGGCAGTGCGGCGGTGGGCAGTGCGGCGGTGGGCAGTGCGGCGGTGGGTAGCGCGGCAGTGGGCAGCGCGGCCGCAGGCAGCGCAGCGGCAGGCAGCGCCGCTGGTGGCACGGCGATCGGGATCGGTTCCGGCAGTGGTGATTCCGGCCCCGGTGCGCAAGGCCATTCCGGTCAGCCGGCCGCCGACGGTCCGACGGCCCACCCGGTCCCGGGACGCCCTTCCTACCCCGGCGTGACGCCGCAGGCCCCCGAGTCCACGGGCAGCACCTCGAGCGCCGCAGGCTATCCGGTTCCGCTCGGACATCCCGAAACCGGAGCGGGCGGCGCGATGACCTCGGACAAGGCCATGCTCGGGTGCTTCGGCCTGCTGTCGCTGGCAGGGGCGGGCGTGCTGATATCGCGTACCGTACGCCGCTCCGATCCCGATGCGTCTTGATCCGTTGGAGGGCAACGGAAATGCCACCGAAGTACCGCTTCCGAATCCCACTCGCCTGGATGGCCGCAGCCATCTTGCTGATAGCGGGCGGCGCGCTCATCGACGCCGCCGGACCGACCCGGCAGCCGCCTCCGCTCTCCCACTCGGGCCCGCACGCGATCGGGCCACTGCCCGCAGCCCCCGCCCTCCCGCGCTCCGAACCAGCCACCCTCTCCATCCCGGCCCTCGGCCTCACCGCCGATCTGGACCACATCGGCATGAAACCCGATGGGACGGTGCAGGATCCGGTGACCTTCGAACGGCCCTCCTGGTACGACCTCGGAGCCGCCCCGGGTGAGCGCGGTTCGGCGGTGATCCTCGGCCACGTCGATTCCTACCGCGGCCCCGCGATCTTCTTCCGCCTGGGCGAACTCCGCGCGGGCGACGCCGTCGCCGTGACTCGCGCCGACGGCGCCACCGCCCGTTTCGTGGTCACTCGCACCGAAACCGTCCCCAAGGACGCTTTCCCGGCCCAGTCGGTCTACGCCGACCACGGCGACGCGGAACTCCAACTGGTCACCTGCGGAGGCGATTTCGATTCCGCCCGGCGCACCTACCGCGCCAACGTCATCGTGTACACCACCCTGGTGCGCACCTCCGGGTGACCCCGCAACCTACTTCCGGCTGCGGTATTCGGCGATCTCCCGGGCACGGAAGTCCATATTGTTCCCGTCATGGAAGAAGGCGAAGACGCCGGCCGTCGCAATCCCAGCGAGGATGACCGTTGCCATGGTGTACCACCCTTCGTCATTAGGCGTAGCGGATCTGACTGAAGGGTAAGTTCCTCGACCGCCCCCGGGCAATGCGATGGGATGGACCGCACAGCCACCCGCGAGTTGTTCACTTCGGACGCTGAATGTGATCTGCACCTACTTGCTCGAGCGGGCGATCAACGGGCCGAGATCATTTCCGGCGGCCCGCAAATGCCGGCCTGCCAGTGGCCGGATCTTCTAGATTCGGGTGGTGGCGAGGTACGCGGAGTTTCCGGCGAGTCTGTTGACCGAGCGGCTGCGGCTGCGACCTTGGCTTCCATCCGACGCCGAGGAACATCGTGCACTGTGGATCGAACGAGATGTACGCGCGCGACGCCGGATCGACGCGACCGGGCGGCCGACGGTCGAGGATATGCGCGCATGGGCGGTAGCCAACCCGATGGGTGCCGACCCCGGTCTCGGGTGCTTCCCATCGAACTTCGCAGCACCGGCGAGTTCATCGGTTACTGCGGCTTGATAGTCGGGCAGGGTTCCTTCGACGAACCGGAGATCGCCTACGAGTTGGCCCGGCGTGCTCACGGGTTCGGCTACGCGACCGAGGCGGCGCGCGCGGTTGTCGAGGCGGCTGAACGCACCGGCCGGCGGCGGCTGTGGGCGACGGTGCGGGAATGGAATACCGCCTCGTTACGGGTGCTGGAGAAGCTCGGCTTTGATCACAGCGGACGCGTAGACCCCGATCCCGAACGTGGCGCCTCGATCTGGATGACACGTGCGCTCTACCCGGAAGATCAACGGGCAGGGACCATTTCGAAGTGAGCGGACCCAGCGGTCCCCATGCCCGCGGCACGTCCCCGCTCAAAGTGACGGTATCCCTTCGGAGCCCGGCGCAAACTGATTGCGTCCCTGCATGAATCGGCACTGGAGTACGCCATGCTCGTTCTTACGGATCGCACCAAATCCGGCGGCACCGAGACCTTCCCGCAGAAGGACTTCAGGGAGGGGGCGAAGATCTTGGCGGACAGAGTCGATCCACCCACCAAATCGACCGGGGCGCTACACAAGTTGCTCACCCTCGTGACTCAGGTCTCCGTCGAAGACGCCGAGAGAACCTTTACCGAACAAGACGTCGCCTATGCCTATAACAAGCTGGTCCGGATGGCCAAGGCGCGGGTGCAGAGGTGGGAAGTCGATGCCGCCGCGTGTGAGGCGGCCTTGGCGAACAACGAGAATCGGCTGCTGGCGAACAACTTGAAACAGGCGCAGCAGAAGCAGGAAGCCCAGCTCGCCAACCTCGAGAAGGGTGAGTACGTAATAATCACCCGCGGCACCGATCCGACACAGGCGATCAACATCCTGGTCTACCAGACCTTCGGTGGCGTCATGCCGGGACCGGAGCGCACCGACGTTCCGACCGAGGCCGACGCCGGCGTGCAGACCGGTCACGGCATCAAGGTGACGAGTCAGGGACGGCTGGAGGAATGGTCCCTGGGCACCCTGACCGGATTCTCGACCGGCGGGTACATGCTCATCGCGGCCGCGAAACCGAGTGCGGTGCGTTTGCCCCCGGTGAACGTGCGCAAGTCCGGTGAAAGCGGGGTCACCGGATTCGCCGATCAACGCCTGATCGACGTCGCGATCCTCAATGCCGGGCCCAAAGCCACCGGCGATCCGCTGGAACGGGCGATCGAGGGCCTGTTGAAACAGGGGCAGGCCAACGCGGCAACCGCCTTACAAGACGCCCTCATGCAACACTGAAGGCGCTACCGCGTCCGGCTGTCCGCCGACATCGATTCCAGCGCAGCGGCATTCACCGCTGTGCTGGGTGCGGCACCGACCTTTCAGGGGCCGGATTTCGCCGCATTCGATGGCGGGATCATCTTGTCGTCGAAGCCGTGGGTCGGTCATCCGCTCGTCTTCTGGTCCGTCGACGACATCGCCGAGGCGCATGCCGGACTGGTCGCGGCCGGGAAAGGCGGCGGCCATCTCCACCGTTGACGGTCCGCCGCGTTTCGCTGCCTCAATCCGCAATCGGTGCGGGTGCAGCGGCGAAGATGGCCGGGAATGCGTTATCACCCGTCCGGGCGGAGGAAGGGGAACGTTGGCGAGTATCGAGGACCGGAATGGTCATCGGGCGCTGTTTGTGCTCATTGTGGGGATGTCGATGGCGTTCGTGGTTTTCGGGTTTGTCGTCGATGCTCCTGATGATGTGCTGCATGGGATCGGCGATATCGTGTTCGCCCGGGATCAGGTGATCACCGATTTCGTGGGGGTCGGTGGGCTCGGGGGAGCGTTCGTGCAGGCCGGGGTGGTGGCGTTGGTGGCTTGCGCGATTTATCGGGTTACCGGGGCCGTCGTGGACGGTGCGGCGGTGGCGTGCCTATTGCTGGTGCTCGGGACTGCGCTGTACGGCAAGACTCTGTTCAATATCTGGCCCGTGCTGCTGGGAGTTGCCCTGTATGCGTGGGTGCGTGGTGATCGGCTCGCCGATCATGTGTCGACGGCGTTCTTCGCCACGGCACTGTCGCCGATCTTCTCGGTGCTGGCTTTCACCACCAGGTTGCCGACGTGGGTGGGACTGGTGCTCGGGGTGGGCACCTCGGTGCTGATCGGGTTCGTGGTGCCGGCGGTGGCGCAGCGGCTTTTCCATACGCATGCCGGATTCAGTCTCTACAACATGGGATTCGTCGCCGGCGTGGTCGGGGCGGTGGTGGTGTCGGTGTACCGGGCCTTCGGGCTGCGCCCGCAACCGGAAATGGTGTGGACCTCGGGCAACGACGGGCCGCTGGCGATCCTGTTGATGGTGATCCTCGGCGCCACACTGATTTCCGCGTTCCTGTGCGATCGGTCGCCCTGGCGCGCCTACCGGCAATTGCTGCGTCGCGACGGTCGCGCCCCTTCGGACTTCCTCACCGGCGATGGCGCGGCCGCCGTACTGCTCAACATGGCGGTGATCGGCGCACTGGCAACCGGGTACGTATTCGTCATCGGCGCACACCTGAACGGCCCTGTGGTGGCGGGGATCCTGAGCGTCATGGGGTTCGGCGCCTGCGGCAAGCACGCGCTCAATATCGTGCCGATCGTCGCGGGCGTCGTGCTCGCGGGCTTGCTGAAGCCTTTCGAACTGACCGACCCGGGGCTGATCTGGGCCGCGCTGTACGGCACCTGCCTGGCGCCGATCGCCGGCCGATTCGGCCCGCACTGGGGCGTGGTGGCCGGTTTCTTCCACGCCTCCACCGCCCAGGTGACCGGCGCCCTGGTGGCCGGACTCAACCTGTACGGCAACGGGTTTGCCGCAGGCTTCGTCGCGGCGGTGGTGGCGCCGATCGCGGCCTTCCTCGCGCACCCGCGCCGCACTGCCGGCCGCCCCGAGGAACCGGTTCCGGCGGCCTGACCCCGCAGCCTCTGGACCAGCTCTCGCGATCCGTACCGCCGAGTGTGTTGGCAGGCAATAGCATTGCCGGGTGAGTGAATTCGGGCAGCGATGTGGGAGCGTTGTGCGGCGTGGCGAGCCGGGGGATTTCGCGGGGATCGCACGATTGCTGGGGGCGGCGTTCGAAGGCGATGGGCTGGCGCAGTGGACGCACCCGGGAGAGCGGGTGCGGGAGTGGCAGTTGCGGAGGGTGTTCGGGGCTTCGGCGCGAGGGATACGAGCCGCGGGCGATGGTGTCGATGTGGTTTCCGAGGCGACCGGCCAGTTGGTCGCGGGTGCGCTGTGGGCCAATCCGCATCGACTACCGCCGCGGGCCAGCTGGTTGGACCGGGTGAACACCCGAGTGGCCTATGGGGTTCGAGTGCGCCGGGCCATGAAGGCCACGACATTGATCTGGCAGGCGAATGTGGAGGAGCCGCACTGGCATTTGCTGGCGGTCGGCACCGCCGAGCACGCGCGAGGCCGCGGATACGGGGCCGCGCTCGTCGAGTACGGGCTGGAGCGCTGCCGGAACGAAGGCGTGGCCGCGCATCTGGAAACGGCGAACGCGGGCGACGTCCCGTACTTCGAGCGGTTCGGATTCGAGGTGAGCGGGGTACTGGATTTACCGGGCAAAGGCCCCAGGGTGTGGTTGATGCGGTCCGCGGCCGGCACGTCGTGAGCCGGCCGACTGTACTGTGAGGGGCCGAGGAGGTGGTCTCGTGGTGAACAGGCCGAGGGCCCGAGCTAATCGGGAGCGTCAGCGGGTGATCCTGTCCGCAGCGGCCGGATTGTTCGCTGCCTGCGGTTATCGCGCCGCCAGCATGGACGAGATCGCCTGCCGCGCGGGGATCAGCAAACCGGTTTTGTACAAGTCGTTCTCGAGCAAGCTGGAGCTGTATCTGGCGGTGCTGCACGAGGCCGTGCAGGTGCTGGAGGAGACGCTCGCCGCCGCGCTGGTGTCCGCCGAGGGCATGCAGGCGGTCACCGAGGCGATGGTGGCCGCCATCTTCGATTTCGCCGACGCCCATCCGCGCAGCGCCGCTCTGCTGGCCGATGCCGCGGTGGCCGAGGAACCTTCGGCCCAGCGCATGGCCCGCCAGGCCACCACGATCTGCACGGGGGCGCTGCTGCAAGCCTCGGCGGCGCAGCCTTTGGCGCGCGCCGAGCACGGCTGGCTGATCGCGGCGGAGGTGGTGGCCATCGCGCAGTCCTGTGCTCGGCACTGGGCGATCACCGGCAAGCCCCTGCCCAAGCCCGACGCCGTCGCCACGACCGCCGGACTGTGCTGGACGGGGCTCGCCGGCGTGCGATTGGCGCGCGCGGGCGGCTCGGCCTAGCGGCGATCGGCCGTCAGGGCAGACGCTGCCGGAAATCCGGAACGGCGGTGGCGATTTCACGCAGCGCCGCCGTCGTGGACGGTGGAAACGGCGCGCCCGCCAGCACCGCCGCGGCCGCCGACCGGCGGTCGCCTATCAACTCCTGCACCGTGGAAAGCGCTGTCGCCGAGATGATTTCGCGACAGTCCGCGGAATCGTGCTCGTCCAGGCGCGGGTTTCCGGCCAGACCGCGCAGCCGATCCTGCTGCACCGGCTCGGCCTGCCGCAGCGTCAGCGCCAGCAGCACGGTGTGTTTCCCATCCCGCAGATCGCCCGAACCGGTATCCGGGTGCCCGAAAACACCGTCGAGTTCGGCGCGCAACCCGAACGCTTCGCCGACCGGCCGGGCATAGTCCGACAGCGCCGTCAGCACCTCGCGATCGGCCCCGGCCAGCCGCGCGCCCAGGTGCAGCGGATGCTCGACCCCGCACGCGACCTGCCGGAAATGGATGATCTCCCAAGCCTGTTCGAGATCGGCGGACGGCCGGCCGGTGGTCAGCAATTCGAGATAGCGCGCATAGCCGAAGTCGGTGCGCATGGCATCGAACACCGCTGCCGCACCGCCGTCCTCGGCCCCGGCGCTGTGCAACAACTCCTGCGCCCATGCCAGGCCGCAGTCACCGATGATGACCGCGGCGCGCGCACCCAACCGCTCCGGCGGCGTCCAGCCGCGGGTGCCCCGGCAACGGTCGGCCACGGTGTGGTGCACGGTCGGCCGCCCATTGCGGATGCCGACGCCCTGCAGCATGTCGTCCTGGATGCGGGTCGCGGCCTGCAGCAATTCGACAGCCGCGGCGCCGCGCACCACCCGCTCGGGGAGTCCGGCGCCGCCGCCCGCCTGCCAGCCGAGTACGCAGAACAGGGCGTGCCGGCGCGCCCCGGCGGCGAACAGGAACGATCGCACGGTGTCGACCAGGTCTCTGGGCAGGCGGCGGGCGGCGGCGGATTCGGCTTTGCGATCCAGGAATTCGTGCAGCGCCGCGTCCACTCGTTCGCGGACAACCGCCGGGGTCGTGGGGGAGTCGATCGCCGTGGTCACGCTCATCACCGTCTCCATTCCTGCGCGTCGAACTGCTTCCAAGGGGTTGCGCACCAGAGCATTCCGCTGCCGAGTCGAACCGGCCGGAGGGGGAGCTTAAAGAGAGTGTAATGGTGGATTCGATGGGTGGTAAAGCTCGAACATGGGCCAACAGTGGTGGCTGGACCCGTTCCGCCGGTTCGGAGCACTTGCGCCGCAGCGTGTTTGAAACGGCGGCGGTTTGAATGCCGACCCGCGGCCGGTGTGAGAAGCGGGTGCGACATACCCGACATTGCATCGATTGTGAATCGATATGTGTTTATGGTGGTGTATGACCGCATCCATCGCACTGTTCACCCGAGACCTGCGCGTGCACGACAACCCGGCGCTGACGGCCGCCTGCGCGGACGGTGACGCGGTGGTGCCGCTGTTCGTGCTCGATACCGAACTGCTCGACAAGGTCCGCCACGCGCCGAACCGGATGCGATTCCTCGTCGCCGCCCTGTCCGAACTCGATGCCGAACTGCGGTCGCGCGGCGGGCGGCTGATCGTGCGGCGCGGCCGGATCGCCGAGGTGGTCGCCCAGGTCGCGCGCGAGGTGCGAGCGCACCGGGTGCACCTGGCGGCCGACGTCACCAGCTACAGCGTGGAACGCTCGGCGGCGCTGCGGGACCGGCTCGCCGAGATCCGCTGCGACCTGCGCCCGCACCCGGCATCGATCACCGCGGTCGATGCGACCGCGCTCCGTCCGGACACCGGCCGCACCCATTACGCGATCTTCACCCCGTACTTCCGCCGCTGGCTCGATACGCCCATGCGCCGGCCGCTCGCCGCCCCGAAAGCGCTGACCGTGCCGGCTGTCGAGAGCGTGGAGATCCCCGCTCCCGGCGAACTGTGCGCCGATCCCGGTTCCCCGTCGCTGGCCGTCGGCGGCGAGACCACCGGCCGGAAACTGCTCGCGCAGTGGCTGTCCGGTCCCGTGCGGCAGTACGAGGCGACCAAGGACCTGCCCGCGCACGACGGCACCTCCGGTCTGTCGCCCTACCTGCACTTCGGCTGCCTGTCCGCCGCGGAGATCGTCCACCGCACCGACGCTGCCGATCCGGGCGGGCTCGCCTTCGTCCGGCAGATCGCCTGGCGCGACTTCTATCACCAGGTCCTGGCCGATCGCCCCGAAGTCGCCGTCGAGGACTACCGGCCCGCGTTCGAACCGTGGCAGCGCGATCCGCACGCGGTCGCCGCCTGGAAAGCGGGCCGCACCGGCCTGCCCATGGTCGACGCGGGCATGCGCCAACTCACGGAGCAGGGCTGGATGCCGGGACGGGCGCGGTTGATCGCGGCCAGCTTCCTGGTCAAGACCCTGCGCATCGATTGGCGTATCGGCGCCCGGCATTTCGAACGCTGGCTGGTGGACGGCGATATCGCCAACAATCGGATGAACTGGCAGTGGATGGCCGGCACCGGCACCGACACCCGCTCCAGCCGGGTGCTCAATCCGCTGCGGCAGGCCGAACGCTTCGATCCGGACGGCGATTACGTACGGCGCTGGCTGCCGGAGCTCGCCGGGCTGCCGGGCGCGGAGATCCACCGGCCGTGGCGGGCGGGCATGCTGAGCGGTGACTATCCGCCGCCGATCGTCGAATTCAACGGTATGTGAGAACCGAGCGGCCACAACGGAATTCGAACGGCGTTCAGCCCACCGGGACCCCGGCCGCGGCAGCGCACCAGCGCCACAGCCGCTCGCGGTCGGCCCGCGTTTCTCGGGTCCAGGGCAGGTAGTGCTCGGGCCGGGCCCGGCGATCGTGCCAGAAGCGGCCCGAAGGCACGTCGGTGGCGGCCAGCCAGAGCGCGGTGTCCGCGCCTTCGGCCGGGGTGCGCAGCAGCGGGCCCGTCAGCGCCCGGAACCTCGGCAGCGAGGCCGCGACCCCCGGGGTGTCGACCCAGCCCGGATGCATGCAGTGCACCGAGATCCCCTGTCCGGCATAGCGTTCGGCCAGCACCGGGGTCAACGCCACCTGCATGCGCTTGGTGCGTGCGTACGCGGTCGCACCGCGATAGTCCCCGCCGCGGTATTCGAAGTCGTCGACCGGCAGCCGCTGAGTGTACATACCGCCCGACGACACCGTGATGA
Organism: Nocardia yamanashiensis; assembly: GCF_021183565.1. Lineage (NCBI taxonomy): Bacteria > Bacillati > Actinomycetota > Actinomycetes > Mycobacteriales > Nocardiaceae > Nocardia > Nocardia yamanashiensis. The sequence goes on along the minus strand of NZ_CP089226.1, from coordinate 3,419,847 downwards.
CGCGACCGTTCTCGGCGCGGGCCAGCGCCGGAGCGAGCAGCTCGGTGAGCAGTACGGGGCCGAGAATGTGGGTGGCCAAACAGCTTTCGTGCCCCTGCGGGCTCTCCGTGCGCGCGGCGGGCAGCACCCCGGCATTGTGGATCAGCAGGTCGAGCCGATCACCCGCATCGAGCTGATCGACCGCGAACCGCCAGACGTCCGAAAGATCGGACACGTCACACAGTTCGACGGTCAGCCGGGCATCCGGTACCGCGGCGACGATGTCCGCCGCCGCGAGCGCGCCGCGCGCCGGATCCCGGACCGCCATGGTCACCGCCGCGCCAAGACCTGCCAATCCCGTGGCGATCGCCTTGCCGATCCCGGAGTTCGCACCGGTGACCAGCGCGGTCCGGCCGCGCAAGGCGTCCGGCGGCAGCGGCGTCCACCAGCGATTCCGGATCTGGAATCCGAGGCGTCCGTAGCCGAGCGCCACGGTGCGGTCCAGGACGGTGTCGACGACGGTGGGCAAATCGGCCATGGCGCGCTTCTCCTGCGATGGGACGGGGCGATGCGGCGACCGGTGAGTTCGTTTCACCAAAACGTTGCATCGTTTGTGCATCGATTGCATGATAGCGTCGTAGTCGCGACCCGGACAGCCCACCGGATCGCCGAACCGGCGGAGGACACCATGACCACCCCCTCATCCCTTGCCCGCATCGGGACGGCCGTCATCGCGGCCGCCGCCCTCTCCTTCGCGGCCGGCGGCACCGCCACCGCCGCACCCCCGGCCCCCGTGCCGAACCTGGACACCCAGCGCTATCTGGGCACCTGGCTGCAACTGGCCGCGATCCCGCAACCGTTCAACCTGCTGTGCGCCCGTGACACCCGTGCCGTCTACGAGCCCGCGCCCACGGGATTGACCGTGCGCAATTCGTGCACCACCTGGCTGGGCGCCCGCGACGAACTCACCGGCACCGCCCGCGTCAACGATCCGGAAACCAATGCCCAACTGGGCGTGTCCTTCCGGGGCGAAACCGCACCCGCCACCAACTACATCGTCACCGCCCTGGACCCCGGCTACGGGTGGGCGGTCGTCGTGAACCCCGAGCGCACGGCCGGATTCGTGCTCTCGCGCACCCCGGATCCCGATGCCGCGCAATGGGCCGCCATCCGGTCCGGGCTGGACGCGGCCGGCGTCGACTCCTGCCTGCTGCTCACCTCCCCGGTCACCGGCGGCTTCGAGGGGATCGAGCCGCTGTGCGCGCGCTGACGGGAGAGCGCCGCCGGGTCGCGGTGATCGGCAGCGGAGTGGCCGGGCTGACCGCCGCCTGGGTGCTGGCCCGCGATTGCGAAGTCGTGCTCTACGAAGCGGATTCGCGGCTCGGCGGGCATGCGCACACGCACTGCGTGCCCGCGCACGCCGACGGCACGGGTGAGTTGCTGGGCCTGGACTCCGGGTTCATCGTGCACAACGACCGCACCTATCCGACGCTGCTGCGCCTGTTCGGTGAATTGGGCGTCCGCACCCAGGAATCCGATATGTCGATGTCGATTCGGTGTGATGGCTGCGGCCTCGAATACGCCGGGGCGAAAGGCGCGCGGGGACTGTTCCCGGAGCCGAGCACGCTCACCCGCGGCCCGTATCTGCGCATGCTCGGCGAGATCATCCGATTCCATCGCCTGGCCCGCGCCGAACTCGACGCACCCGGCGACGAACACCGCACCCTGGGCGAATTCCTCAGTGCCGGGGCATTTTCCGCCTATTTCACCGCCCATTTCATGGTGCCGGTGGTGGCCGCGGTGTGGTCGTGCCCGCCCCGACTCGCACTGCGCTACCCGGCCCGCTACCTGTTCACCTTCCTCGAGCATCACGGCATGCTCACCGTGTTCGGTTCACCGGCCTGGCGCACCGTGTCCGGCGGCTCCGGGACCTATGTGCGGGCCGTCGCGGCGGGGGTGCGTGAGGTGCGGTCCGGGGTGCCGGTGCGGACGGTGCATCGCGCCGCCCGCACGGTGGCCGTCCGCGACGACGCCGATCACGTGGACTTCTTCGACGCCGCCGTGATCGCCACCCACCCCGCTCAGGCGCTGCGCATGCTGGATGCCCCGACCGCCGCCGAATCCGAACTGCTTGCCGCACTGCCCTATTCGACCAATCGGACCGTCCTGCACACGGACGTGTCGGTACTGCCCCGGCGTAGCGGTGCGCGGGCGTCGTGGAACTACCGGCTCCCGCATTGCACGGCCGCCCCGGATCGGGTGCTGGTCAGCTACGACCTGACCCGCCTGCAAAGGCTGCCCGTCACCGGCCGCCGGTTCCTGGTCACCCTCGGCGACGGCGATCAGGTCGCACCGGACGCGGAGCTGGCCACCATGACCTACGAGCATCCGCAGTACACGCCCGAATCGATGGCAGCCCGGCGGCGGCTGCCCGAAATCGGTGACCACATCGTCGCTTTCGCCGGTGCGTATCACGGCTGGGGCTTCCACGAGGACGGGGCGCTGTCGGGATTGCGCGCCGCCGAACGCATCGGCGGCCGGTGGAGCACCCGGCCGACCATCTCGCTGCCGTCCGCACAGGAAGTGCCGTGACCCGGGCTCGCCTGGTGCGCACCGTGATTCGTCACGGTCGCCGCGAACCGCTGCGGCACGCCTTCGCCTACCGCAGTTACAGCTGGCTGGTGGATGTCGACGAACTGCCCTCTCTCCCATGGCCACTGCGCATGTTCGCCGGATTCCAGGCCCGGGATCATCTCGGCGACCCCGAGGCGACCGTGCGCGAGAACATCACCAGCTACCTCGCGGGCGAGGGCATCGAACTCGATGGCGGCCGCATCCTGATGCTCACCAATGCCCGGGTGCTGGGCTACGTGTTCAACCCGCTCACCGTGTACTGGTGTCACGACGGCACCGGCGCGCTGCGCTGCGTGGTCGCGGAGGTGCACAACACCTACGGCGGCAGGCATCGCTACCTGGTGCCGGACGCGAATGCCGTGGTCGGCAAACAGTTCTACGTCTCGCCGTTCAACCCCGTCGCCGGTCGCTACCGATTGCGCCTGCCCGTGCCCGATACCCGCCTGCGGCTGGCGATCGTGCTCGAGGCGCCGGACGGCGCCACCCGATTCGCCGCCACCGTCCACGGGCAGGTGCACCCCGCGCATCCACGGACCGTGCTCCGCGTCCTGTGCGCGCATCCGCTCGAGACCTGGCGGATCGCCGCTCTCATCCGCTGGCAGGGCGTGCGGTTGCGCGCTCGCGGCCTGCCGATCTTCCCCCGCACCCGGTCCCTGTCCCAGGAGGCTCTGTCATGACCACCATTTCGTGCGCGGCCGATACCGCACCCCGCGCCACGGCCGATCCCGCGCCGCCCACCCCGCCCGATCCGCAGTCAGCGCGATGGCCAGTACCGCGTGGTGTGCGCGCCGCCGTCGGCCGCCCCGTGGTCATGGCGTTGTTCGAGCGTGCGGTGCGACGACTTCCGCTCCGGGTCGAGTTGCCAGGCCGCAGCTCGATCGGCGGCGGCGTCCACGATCCGGCGGCTCCGCACATGGTGCTGCACGACCCGGACGCGTTCGCGGCCCGGATCGCCGTCAGCGGGCTCATCGGCTTCGGCGAGTCCTACATGCTCGGCGAATGGTCGGCCCCGGATCCGGCCGCCGTGCTCACCGTGCTGGCCACGGACCTCGGCCGGTTGATTCCCGTTCCGCTGCAGGTCTTCCGGTCGCTGCTGCTGCCGGGCCGGCCGCGCCGGACTCGCGCCACTCCGGATGGTGCGCGCGGCAACGCGGCCTATCACTACGACCTGTCCAACGACTTCTTCGCGCTGTTCCTGGACGAAACCATGACCTACTCCGCCGCTCTGTTCGACCGGCTCGAACCGGCGCCGGTCTGGGACGATCTGGCGCGGGCCCAGCGCAACAAGGTCGATCGCCTGCTCGACGGCGCGGCGGTCGGCCCGGGCAGCACCGTGCTCGAAATCGGCACCGGCTGGGGCGAACTCGCCATTCGAGCCGCTCAGCGCGGAGCGACCGTCCGCTCCATCACGCTCTCCGCGCAGCAGCAGCGGCTGGCACGAGAGCGCGTGGCCGCGGCGGGCGTCGCCGACCGGGTGACCATCGATCTGCTCGACTATCGCGATGTCGAGGGGCGATACGACGCGGTCGTCTCGGTGGAGATGATCGAAGCCGTCGGCTACAGCTACCTGCCCGGCTATCTCACCACCCTCGAACGAGTGCTCGCGCCGGGCGGGCGGATCGCGCTCCAAGCCATCACCATGCCGCACGACCGGATGCTTGCCAGCCGCGATACCCACACCTGGGTACAGAAGTACATCTTCCCGGGCGGCTTCCTGCCATCGGAAACCCTGCTGCGGCAACTGCTTTCCCGGCACACCGGGCTCGAGATCGCCGACCGGCTGTCGCTCGGCCTCCACTACGCGCACACGCTGCGCCTGTGGGAAGCGCGCTTCGCTTCCGCCGAACGGGAAGTCGACGCCCTCGGTTTCGACGAGATCTTCCGGCGCATGTGGCGGCTGTATCTCACCTATTCCGAGGCCGGATTCCGGGCGGGATACCTCGATGCGCTGCAACTGGTCCTGCATCACCGGGACAGCCGCCCCGAGCGCACCGGGACGGCGGTGACGCGATGAATCCCTCCGTCCCGCTGCGTGTACTGGGCGTCGCGACCGCCGCATACGGTGCGGCGGTCGCCGTCCGGCCCGAAATCCTGTTGCGCCCCGCGGGATTGGGCATCGGCGCCGAGCCGGAGCTCCGCGCGCTCGCCCGCATGGTCGCGCTCCGCGATCTCGCCTCCGGCCTGGCGCTGGCCGTGGCCCGGAACCGCCCCGCGCGTACCGCCGCGGTCGCCGTGCGCATCGCCTCCGATGCCGCCGACACCGCGGTGTTCGCCCACGCTCTCGCCGGCCGCGCCGAACGCCCGAAAGCCCTTGCGGTAACCACGATCTGGGGGCTGCTGTCCGCGGCGGCCGCGGTGTACGAATATCAGGGCGGATCCCATCGGGGAGGCCGTGCGGCGGCGGGTGTCCGGCGACCATGACGGCCGCGGAACGGGGACCGGACACCGTCACGGAATTCACCGTCGGCACCGCCGCGCGGCGGCTGGGCATCCCGGTCGCCACCCTGCGCAGCTGGAATCAGCGCTACGGTCTCGGCCCCCAGCAACACCTCCCGGGCCGCCACCGCTACTACACGCTCGCCGATCTGGCCGTCCTGGCCCGGATGGTCGAACTGGTCCGCGCCGGCGCCACCCCCGCCAGCGCGGCGCAGGCGGCACGCGTACTGCTCACTCCCGCACCGGAACCCGGCGCGCTCGAACCCGTGCTCGCGGCCACCGAACGCATGGACGTGACCAGGCTGCTCGACCTGCTCTCCGCCCACCTCACCCACCACGGCGTCACCGCCACCTGGAACACCCTGTGCCGTCCGGCCTTCGCGCACATAGTCACTCGCCAGGACGCCGGCGAAGGCTACATCGACGTCGAACACCTCCTGTCCTGGGCATTGACCACCAGCCTGCACCGCTGCGTCCCCCGCCTGGCCGAACCCGCGGGCGCCCGTGGTCTCGTACTCGCCTGCGCTCCCGGCGAACGCCACGTCCTGCCCCTGGAAATCCTGCGCGCCGCCCTCGCCGAACAAGGCCGCGCCGCACTGTTACTCGGAGCCGACGTCCCCGCCACCGCTCTCGCGCAATCCCTCTCGCGCCGCGGCCCCCACGCCGGGGTGGTGCTGTGGTCACAAACCCCCGGCACGGCGCACCCCGAGGCCGCCACCGCCGCCGGCCCCGGCCCCGTCTGGCTCGCCGGTCCCGGCTGGAACCACTCACACGCCGCTTCCGGCCGGCAGTTGCTCAGCTCCCTGGAAGAGGCGGTGACCGCACTGACGGGCCCTGCATGACCGCTGCTCGCCCGAACCCGTTGCTGCGCACGAGCAGTCGCCGCACCGGCAGCTTGCCGGGTCCGCATCGCTGCTCTGTCCGGACGGTCGCCGCTACTCCCCGCCGGCTCCGGCGAGCTGTTCGATCGCGTCGGTGAGCGAGGCGATCGGCACCACCGCCGTGGGCAGAATCAGACTGTCCCAGCCCGGACCGCCCACGAACACCCGGGCACCGGCATCCAGGCACGCGCGGATCGCCGAGGTCAGCGCCGTCGATTCCTGCTGTGACCACAGCATGACGGTCGCCGGAGCCGGGATACGGGCCAAAGTGTCGGCGAGGGCGTCGCCGGGCACGTTCGGCCCGAGCATGCGCGCTCCCACCCCGCGCTCGGCCAGCGCTGCCCGCAACACCTCCAGCGGCAGCGCATGGGTTTCCCCGCTGGTGCAGGCCATCACCAGGGCGCCGCCGCTCGCCACCGGCGGCACCCCGCGATGCAGCACCGCGGTAATGCACCACGACAGCAGATGCTCGACATCGACGCACCCCTCGCCGCCGAGCTGCCGCGCCACCACCTCCGCGAAAGCCGGACGGCACAACCGATCCCACGTCTCCACCACCCCGTACGCGTGCAGATGCTTCTCCAGCAGCTCGCACACCACCGCGGTATCGAGCGTGAACGCCGCCGCCAGCAACGCATCCCGATCCCCGAACGACAATGCCGGCCCCCGAGCAGCCACCGCCGCCCCCGCCGGCGTCGATCCCGCCCGAATCAGCTCGGTCATCCGCTCCAGCACCATCACATCGGCCTCGCTGTAGAGCCGATGCCGCCCCGGCCGATCCTGCCGCGGCCCGATCCCGTACCGCCGATTCCAGCTGCGCAGCGTCGCCGTCGGAATGCCGAGCCGCTCGGCCACGGTGCGGACCGAGTAGCCGGCCTGATCCGGAGCGGGCGTCGAACGGGAGGACATGACCTGATTGTGCCTGTTTCGCTTTCGAAGTCCGGCGTCACCCGCACGGGGCGCGTCGCGGGCGTCAATGCGTGAGGACGATCTTGACGAGGACGACCGTGGTGGCGGCGGCGGTCAGGAGCAGGGCCGCGATGAGGGTGGAGCGGCCGGGGCGGGTGCCTTTGAGGCGTTCGATGACGAGGACGATGCCGCCGATGCGGACCAGCATGGCGGCTTCGGCGGCGATCTGGGCGGTGCGCGGGGTGAGCCAGCCGAACGCGGCGGAGGCGAGGATGGCGCAGGGGAGGAGGGCGGAGGTGAGGATGGGGACGGCGTCGCGGAGGGTGGTGAGGCGGTCCCGGAGATCGGGGGTTCGGTTGTCGCGCACGGAGTGTCCGACGGCCTCGGCGAAGGTGTGGGCGATGAAGGTCGAGACCGCGGCGCCCAGGACGATGAGGATTCCGACGTGTTCTGCGGTGGTGGTCACCGGAATCAGGGCGGCGAGGATGAGGATATTGCCGTAGACGTAGGCGCTGATGCGACTGGCCGCGTTCGCTCGATCCAGTGGAGTGCGACGGGGGAAGAGCGGGCCGTGCAGGATGCGGGTGGGTGAGGTCAACGGTCCGCCGATGAGTTGTCTGATTGGTTGCCGAATCCTGTAGATGCTCTCCTCTTAGGTGGGTCGAGCCATCATCCGTTTTGGATGAAGTGGGTCTTCGGCTGCTTCGATTCCTGATGAACCGCCCTGTGAATGGGCGATTTGCGTGGTTTCTGACTGTGTCGCCATTGAGAGTGCTTCACTGGTAGCCGGTGTTGCCCAATGATCGCCAGGGAGGGCGTCGAGGTCCGCGGGGGACGCGGAGGTGCATGGTGCGCGGTCGTGTCCTGAGTGTCATCGGTGTGATCGGCGCGCTGGTGGCGGTACTGACTATCGCCGGTACCGGCCAGGTCCGGGCGCGCGGCGGGGTCGTCCTCGGGGGCGGCTCCGGCATCGCGATCGGCGAGGACGATCCGGCCGGCCTGTGGCTGTGCACCCTGACCGCCGTCGGCTACGACCGCGCGGGCCGCCCGGTCGGCATCACCGCCGGACACTGCGGCGACCCCGGCGACCGCATCCGCGCCGAGACCGCCTTGGGCGCCGGCGAGGTCGGCCGCATCGCCGACACCGACTACTACTGGGACTGGGCGGTCATCGAATTCGACCCGGCCAAGGTGAATCTCGTCCGCGCCGTCGGCCCCGCCGTCATCGCCGGTGTCGGCGCCCGCCCGGGCGTCCTGCAAACGGTCTGTAAGAACGGCCGCACCACCGGATTCTCCTGCGGCCCGGTCTGGGAGAACCTGAGCGGCGGCTTCTCCAGCCACGTCTGCGCCGACTACGGCGACTCCGGCTCCCCGGTCCTGGTGGGCGACCGCCTGGTCGGCATGATCGTCTCCGGCGACCCGTACATCCTCGGTAGCGTCACCGCCGGCCTGCCCTCCTGCACCAACCCCGCCAACCCGGTCCACGAACCCGATATGGCCACCGATATCAACGTGGTACTCGGAGAGATCAACGCGCGCAACGGTATCGGCGCGGGCTTCCGGCCCGCCTAGATCCCGCGCCGCGGATAGGGCTCGATATCGCGCAGCCGCTCACGGTGAATGCGCTGGAGTTCGCCCGCGCGATTGAGAAAGGTCGCGATGAGTTCGAGTTCGGCGGGGTCGTACCAGTTGAGCATCATCTTGTAGCCCTCGTCGACCAGGGCCGAGACGAGTTCGTGAACGCGGCGGGCGGCCAGGTCGGTGGCGACGACGATGACGCGGCGGCGGTCGGTGGGATGCAGGGCGCGGGTGATGTAGCCCTGTTTCTCCAGCCGGTTGAGCAGGATGGTGGCGCCCGCGGGCGTGAGGTTCAGCCGTTCGGCGAGCGTGCCGGGGGTGGTGGACTGATCGTCGCCGAGCAGCACGATTTCCAGTGCGCGCCTGTCGGTTTCGTTCACTCCCAGTAACCGGATGATTTCGCGGGCGAGATCTTCGAGGGTGCCGTGGTAGAACTCCAGGGCTCGTTTGAGTTCGACGGCGATCCGATCGGGTTCGGTTGACATCGGACGCATGGGCTCCCAACCTCGAACGCTTGAAACATGAAACCTCGCAATGGATCTCGCCTGCGGTGCGTGGGCGATAGGATAGTGTGCACCACGATCCCGGACTGGGCCGGCGGCAACGGCCCAGTCCGGGATCGTTCGGTGCGCGCCGGTGCTAGACGACGTTGGTGGTGGTCAGGGTCGGGGACGGGTTCGGGTAGCAGGCGGTCGCCACATTGCCCACGAACGCCACCTTGGTCGTCATGGTCATGCCCGGGCTGGCGTAGCTGGTGCCCGCGTACTTGGTGGTGATGGGCGTGCCCGCCGCACCGGCCGTGACATTGATGGTGACCGCGGGCGGCGTGAAGCTGCTGCCGCCGGCGATCGGACCCGGCACGGTCAGCGTGATGTTCCCGCCCGCCGTACTCACGGTCCCGGCCACGGTGCCGCCGGAAACGCTGGCGGACACCACGGTCGAATTGGTCGGCGCGGGCCAGGTCATCTTCAGGTTGCTGATGTTCTGCACCGTGAACCCGGAAGCCGAACTGGGCACCGAGGACGCGCCCGGCGTGAGGGTGATGGCCACCGCGGACCCGGCGGCCGCCGAACTCGGCGCGGTCCCGTCCACCGAGGTGCTCATGCTCGAGGTCTGGCCGATGCCGAAGATGGTGCCCTGGCAACTCCAGTTCATGCTGACGCCCGCGGCATTCGCGGGAGCGGCCAGCGCGAACACGGTGGCAAGGGCCATCGGGGCGACGACACCGACACGAACCAGCCCGGAAGCGATCGATCGCATAACTATCTCCAATATGTGAAGCAACGGTGCGACCCGTAATGCCGTGCCGCACCGCGAGGGGTCTAAAATGTAACCTGTTCACATCTGGCTATGGGCTGAAATCGAAAAGAAAGACGCAGGTCATAATGCCTGCTACCGGGCAGTTCGGTATGTATTTATCCGCTATTAAATATTCAGCCTGGAAAGTTAATTACGCAAAGGCCTCTCGTTGAATGGATGGAATCGCATGTACTCGATTCCGTCATTGAAAATGCAAATTCACCGCGATCTCACGAGCGACGCGGTGGCCCGATTCGGCCGCGCCGTCCATGTAGCCGGCCCAGCGGGTGGCGGTTTCGGTGCCTGCCCAGTGCAGCGGGCCGATCGGGGCGCGCAGGGCGGGGCCGAAGCGGGTGAGGGTGCCGGGGGCGGTGAAGGCGCCGTAGCATCCGCGACTGTATTCCTCTTCGGCCCAATCGCGTTCGATGAAGGCGATGGGGTCGCGGGCCTGGGGGCCGAAGTAGCCGGTGAGGTCGTCGATCACCTGGGCGCGGCGGTCAGCGGGGCTCAGGCGTGCGCCCAGGTCGGCGTGGCGGCCTTCGAAGAAGCCGACCAGGACGCCGGGGGAGTGGTCGGGGAGGGTGTTGTCGAAGACGGTGCCGAGGGCGCGTTTGTCGCTGTTGGCCTGGCCGCTGAAACCGGCTCGGCGCCAGAAGGGTTCGTCGTAGACGACATTGAATTTGATGACCCGGCCCATGGGCATCCGCTGGACGAGCTGGTCGCGGTCGCCGGGCAGGCCGGGCGTGTAGTGGATGCGGGCCGCCAGGGGCGGTGGGACGGCGACGACGGCACGGCGGGCGCGAACGGTGATGGATCCGGCGGTGACGCGCACACCCGCTGTGTCCCAGTCGATTTCGGTGACGGGTGAATTCAGGACGACGCGATCCCCCAGTTCTTCGGCCAGGCGCAGCGCGATGGTCTGGGAACCGCCGGCGATGCGATCCTGCTGTGCGCCGCCCGTGGTGTTGATGAGCGCGTCGAGCCCGCCCGCGGCATTGATGTAGAACGCGGCCCACAGCACGGAGAGGTCTTCCGGCTCGGCGGAGAAGACGGCTTCGGTGATCACCCGCAGGAACCCGCGCCCGCCGGTGGTGCGCCCGGCGCGTTGCAGCCAGGTGGCGACGGTCTGGGAATCCCATTCCGCTGCCCGCCCGGCCCGCCACGGCGCGTCCACCGGAACCCGGCGGGCCAGGCGATCCAATCGCCACTGCAACTGCGCGATATCGGCCAGCGCCAAGGGGTTCAGTTTCGGAATGCGCCCGACGTATTCCGAACGCCCGCCGCCGATTTCGGCGATATGGCGGCCCTCGTCATAGGTGGGAAAGGTCTTCAGCCCGAGCTCGTCGATCAGGTCGAGAATCCGATCCTGTCCCGGCCCGACCCATTGCCCGCCGACCTCGATGGCCGCGCCGCCGGGCAACTCCTCATTCGCCAGCCGCCCGCCCACCCAGTCCCTCGCTTCGAGAACGAGCACTTCGGCTCCGCTCCGCACCAGATCACGCGCGGCGACGAGCCCCGCGATCCCCGCACCGACGACCACGACGTCCACCGTTCGTTCCATCGAACCCAGCCTTCATACAGTGTGTATCTGACATACAGACTGTATGTGATATTCATTCTGTATGGAATCCTTTCGCGGAAAGTACGCGGAGAACACCAGGCAGGCGCTGCTGGAGACGGCCGCCCGCCTGTTCGCCGAACGCGATTACGCGGACCTGTCCGCCGAAGAACTGGTCCGGGCCGCGGGCCTGACCCGGGGCGCGCTCTACCACCATTTCGACGGCAAGCGCGGACTTTTCGACGCGGTCGTGGACGACCTGGAGAACCGTGCGGCACAACGCATCCGCACCGCCATCGACTCGGTCTCCGCGCCTTTCGAACGCGTCGACCGCGGCGTGGCCGAGTTCCTGGACGTCTGCGCCGAACCCGACTACCGCCATATCGTCCTGCTGCAGGGCCCGATCGGCCTGGGCTGGCAGCGCTGGCGCGAACTCGACCAGCGTCACCTCGGCGGCCTGATCGTCGAAGCGGTGCGAAACCTGTTGCAGGCGCGCCTGATTCGACCCCACCCCGCCGAACTCGTCGCGGGCGCGTTCTACGGCGCGCTCACCGAACTCGCCCTGCTCATCACCGAGAACCACGATCCGGAACAGGCTCGCGTCCAAGCCGAAAGTCTCGTGCACGACCTGCTCGGCGGATTGGCCGTCGAGCAAAAGTGAGTCGATCTCTCGTACTGCTCGCCGCGTACTCGCCTGTCGGCGGTCCGCGCACCGGTATTCCCAGGTGACCGGGCCGCGCCCGGGCGCAGGCGGGGAATGGCCGGAAGCGAGTAGAAGGTGAGTGAACGACCAACTTAGAGTTCGTACTCCACCGATTGGTGCGATGAATCGGAAGGAGTCGACGATGACGACCGACGGAGCACTGCGAGTCGGCCTGACCGTCTCCGGCAGGCCGATGTCCACGCCGCTGCAGGATGTGCGGGGATTGTCCCGGCAGCTGGTGGGGCATTTCGTCGACAAGGTCATCCCGTGCGGGACCCTGCCCGGGGATGTGATCTCCGGGGACGTCACGGCGGTCACCCGGGTCTGCCTGGAACTGGCCGTGGGCATGCTGGACGGGCGGGACCTGCCGGAGAAGACGGGGCGGCTGGCCGAGGCGGCGGCGGGCTGGGCGCGCGAGGGCGTGCCCATCGACACCGTCCTGCATTCGATCCACGAGGGGTTCAAGATCGGCCTGGACCGGGTGGTGTCGGATGCGACCATGCGGGACTACGACAGTCTCATCGGCGGCGCGAAACTCGTGGTGACGCTGCTGGACACGATCAATGCCACCGTCGCGCGCGCCTATGTGCGCGAGTTCAAGGCGGTGGTGGGGGAGCATCACACCGCCGTGCACACGCTCACTTCGGCGCTGCTGGGCGGACATTCGACCTCGACCATGGCGCGCGAGTGCGGAATCGATATCGCCGCCGAGTACGCCGTGCTGGCGATGGCTATTCCGGAGCATCCGGACGAACGGCATCCACGGCTGGACGGGAAAGTGGTGGCGCGCCGGAAACTGCGGCGGGTCCAGGCCGAATTGGCCACCCGCTGCGGCGAATCCGCGCTGGCGCTGCTGAGCGTGGACGGCGGCACCATGCTGGTGCCGACCGCCGTGGTGGCCGATGGCGAACTGGACGCGCTGCTGGCGCGGCTGTCGGAGGCGGCGCGGGTGCCGATCACGGCCGCGGTGGTCATCGCGCCGCCGGACGCCGTGCCGGACGCGGCCGATCGCGCCCACGAACTCCTGGATATGGTGCAGCGGCTGGAATGCGTTGCCGGACTGTACCGATTCGCGGATATGGCCCTGGAATACCAGCTCACCCGGCCGGGTCCGGGGCGGGAAACCCTGGGCGCGCTACTGGAACCGCTCGACGGGCATCCCGAGCTGTTGCAGACCCTGCAAACCCATATCGGCAATAACCTGAACCGGCAGCGGACCGCACGTCTCATGCATATCCACACCAATACCGTGGACTACCGGCTGAAGAAGATCGGCCAGCTCACCGGATTCGATCCGACGGTGATTACCGGATTGTGGCAGCTGCGTTCGGCGCTCATCGCCCGCACCTTCAGCGAACGCCGCGATCCGGCCTGAAATACGGCAATACTCACCTTGATTCGGCCGGATGCGGAAGCGGTGCGAAAGCGACTTCCGCGCTGGCGTAGCCGAACAATTTGCGGCCCTGCGACCGGGCGTCGACGGCGACGGTCGCGGTCCGCGCGGCCCGATCGCAGGCGAGAATGCGCCCCCGGAACTCGATTTCGGCCGATGTGCTGTGCGGCACCGCCAGATAGTGCACCTGATGGGCGAATTCGGCCCGGTACTTGGTGACCGCGGCCGGATCCTGCGTCCAGGAGGTGACGTAGCCGGCGGCCAGCGCCAGGATCAGCATGCCCGGCGCGATCAGGGTGGGCCGATCGCCCGGATGATCCCGGCCGGGCCGGCCCTCGGCCGGCGAATCACCCACGACGCGGGCGTAATCGGTGAGATCCCGGGTGCTCACCGTGGCCCGCGCCAGGGGTAGTTCGGCCCCCTCGACCAGCGGGTTCACCTCCGGTCGCGGATACGGTCGCCGAAGCCGGCGCACCACGCCGGCCGGCAGCCCGGGCCCGGCGGGACCGACCGGTGCGTTCACCGGCGGCGCGCCGGTACTGGCCAGCAGCGCCGTGGACACCGTCTGCACCGGCGTCCCGTGCCGATCACTGAGCACCCCGGTCACGGTGATGACATCGAAAGTCCGGAACTGCCGGAACGATTCGAAGGAGATATCGCAGGTCAGCTCGTCACCGGCGAGCAGCGGCCGCCCGATATCGAGGGTCTGGTCCACATGCACCACCCGATCCACCCGGTACCCGGTGATCAACCGGTCCAGAATCTCGCGCCGCGCCCGCTGCCACACCAGCGCCGCGAAGGTCGGCGGCGCGATCACCGCGTCGTACCCCAGCCGGGCCGCGGCCGCCTCCTCCCAATGCGCCGGATGGAATGCCTGTACCGCGCGGGCGAATTCACGAATGCCCGCGCGCTCCACCCGGAACGGCCGCGCGCATCGATAGCGGTGACCGATCAGCGCCTGCGCCTGATCCGCGCCCAGGATTCCATTGACCACGGTGATTCCTCTCGAAAGCTACGGCGCCGCTGGGACGACGGGGGCGGTCCAGCAGCGGCGCCTGAAATCGATAATTCAACAACCGGCGGCGAGTGCGGCGAAATGAGCGCGATCTCTGGATATTTCACCGTGATCCGGTGCCGGAATTTGTGAATCGTGTTCCTGGACTTCGAGTTGTCACGTTTCACCGAGCGCGCCGCGGCCGTTGGTGAGGTCCTCCAGAGATCGATATCGACGCCGATTCCGCCGTCGCGCCCGGCCTAGCGTGAGCGCGGATTCGCACCAGCGAAAGGAATCACGCAATGAGAAGAAGTACCCGCCGCGCGACGGTACGGGCCGCCGTCCTGGCCGGGGCGTCCCTGCTGGCGTTCGGCTGCGTCGGCGTCGGCGCGGACGCGGCGCCCGGATCCGCGCCCACCGAACAGCAACTGGCCGAATACATCGCCGCCGGCACCGGTTCGGCCTGCACCTCCGGCAGCGGCGCCGGATCCGGCAACGGTTCGGGGGACTGCTACGGCGGTTCCGGTTCCAGCTCCGGCTCCTCGGGTGGCCGCGCCACCGACACCAAGGGGTACGGACCGGTCATGACCTCGTGGGTGGCGGCCTTCGGCTACGGCCTGGCGAACCCGGATGCCACACCGCCCGGCGCGAACGACTGGAACTGCAAGCCGACCGCCGAACACCCGCGCCCGGTGGTGCTGGTGCACGGCACCTGGATGAACGCCTACAACGGTTTCGCCTATATGGGCCAGCCCATCAAGGACGCCGGGTTCTGCACCTTCACCCTCAACTACGGGCGCTCGGACCTGATCCAGGGCGGCGGGCTGGGATCGATCCTGCCCGGCACCATGGGCACCGGCTACATCCAGGATTCGGCGAAACAGTTGTCCGCCTTCGTGGATCGCGTGCTCGCCGCCACCGGCTCCACCCAGGTCGATATCGTGGCGCACTCGCAGGGCGGCCCCATGTCGGGCTGGTACACCAAGTTCGAGGGCGGTGCGGCCAAGGTGCACAACATGATCACCTTCGGGGCCACCAATCACGGCACCTCGCTCGACGGGATCGGCGCGCTCGGGCGGGCCATCAACAATCTCGGCATCGACGTGCTCGGACTGGTCGAGATCTTCGTGGGGCACGCGGGCATTCAGCAGACCATCGGCTCGGATTTCGTCAACGAGCTCAATGCCAAGGGCGACACCGTCCCCGGCATCGACTACACGATTGTCGGCACCCGCTACGACGAGGTCACCAATCCGGTCGACCTGACCTTCCTGAAAGCGGGCCCGGGCGCGCACGTGACCAACATCCTGCTGCAGGACGGGTGCGAACAGGACGTCTCCGACCACCTCACCATGATGTATTCGCCGCGGGCGCTGTCCATCGCGCTGCGGGCCCTCGATCCGGTGAAATACCCGCAGCTGCAATGCAATTTCAATCCCTGGCTGGTGGGCGGCGGCGGTTCGCTCTAGTTCGCCGCGCGGGCCTCGGCCTCGATCCAGGCGCTGATCATCTGGGCGGTCGTCTCGATGGCTTCCTGCCGTTCCTGGCTGCCGACCTCGAGCGCCGAGGCCCGCAGCACGCTCGCGAACCCGGTATTGACCAGCACGAAGGTCATCACGTCGTAGCGGTGATCGTTGCCGGGGCCCAGCATCTGGATGAGCAGCACCTTCACCAGCAGCCGCAGCCGCGGTTCGAATTCGGGCAGGCCGCTGCTGTAGAACTGCACGCCCGCCACCAGCGCCCGCACCAGTTTCGCGTTGGCGACGAGTTCGGTGGTGAACACCTCCAGCAGTTCGATGATGATCTGCCGGGTCGCGGGCATCGACTCGGTCCCGGAGTACCGGGACAGGCCCGAAACCCAATGCGTGAAGTCACGTTCCATATTCGCGAGCATGCGGCCCAGCAGTTCGTCGACGATGACGCCGCGATCGGAGAAGTACCGGTACAGGGTGCCGATGCTGACCTCGGCTTCGGCGGCGATGCGATTGGTGGAGGTGCCGGCGATGCCCCGCTCGCCGAACAGGCGGGCGGCGGTGTCGAGGATGTGTTCCCGGGTCGCTTTCGACCGATCCTGAATGGGGCGGCGACGCGGGCGGACGGATTTCGACGGCACCACAGCCTCCTTGCCGTGAGAAATGAGCGATGCTCAGTTTAGCGGTGACGGGCGTCACGTGTGCGGTATCTTGTTGCGCGACAAGATCGCAGGAGGTGCCCATGGCGGGGCGAGTTCCCGAGGGCCGCGTGGTGCGCGGTGCGCGATTGGGCCGCTTGGCCGCCGGGCAGGCGGTGCGCGGGGCTGGGGCCCGCTTGGCCATGATCGGGCGCACCGAGGAGGCGCGGCGCCGGCTCGCCCAGCGGTCGGCCATGCAGGCGGCGCAACAGCTGGTGGCGGTGCTGGGGAGCATGAAGGGCGCGGCCATGAAGCTCGGGCAGATGCTGTCCGTGCTGGATCTGGATCTGGTGCCCGAGGAGCATCGCGCCATGTTCCGGGAGAAGCTCGCCGAGCTCCGCGATCGGGCGCCGGCGGTGGAGTTCGCGGATATGCGGCGGGTGATCGAGGCCGATCTGGGGCCGCTGGCACGGGTTTTCGCCGATTTCGACGAGACTCCGGTGGCGGCGGCCTCCATCGGCCAGGTGTATCGGGCGCGATTGCGGGACGGCCGGATGGTCGCGGTCAAGGTGAAGTATCCGGGCGTGGACGCGGCCGTGCGCGCCGATATGCGGAACCTGGAGATGATGAGCGGACTGCTGCGCGCGTTCCTGCCCAGTGCCGGTGACCATTCCGTGCTGGCGGAGATCTCCCGCAATATCGGCGGTGAGCTCGACTATCTCGGGGAGGCGGCCACCCAGCACCGGATAGCGGCGCGCTATCGCGGCCACCCGTTCCTCACCGTGCCCGGCAGCGTCCTCGAACACTGCTCACCGCACGTACTGGTCACCGATTACGTCGACGGCCGCCCCTTCGACGACATCCGCACCCTGCCCGCCGCCGACCGCGACCGCATCGGCGAGATCATCTACCGCTTCTACATCACCCCGCTGTTCACCCATTACGAATTCTGCGGCGACCCGCACCCCGGCAATATCCTGCTCGCCGCCGACGGCCGAGTGGCTTTCGTCGACTTCGGCCTCTACAACCACATGGCCCCCGCCGACGTCGAATTCGAACGCACCGGCCTGCGCACCGCCTGCGAACTCCGCGCCGACGACCTGCACCGGCACTGGGCCGCCCGCGGCATCCTCGACCCCGCCGCGGACGTCACCCCCCAGGACTGCCTCGACTACGTCTGGGCCGCAACGGGCTGGCACTTCCTCGACGAACCCCTGACCATCACCCCCGAACTGGCCACCGCCGCCGTCATCATGGCCGTGGACCCCCGCACCACCGAATTCCGCGGCCTCCGCAGCCAACTCCTCCCACCCGAACACGTCTTCTCCCGCCGCGCCGACCTCCTCACCTTCGCCACCCTCGGCCAGCTCCACACCACCGCCAACTGGCATCGCCTCGCCCGCGAATGGCTCTACCACGAACCCCCGGTGACCGAAATCGGCTGTGCGACAGCGGAATGGGAGGCCAGTGTTCAGGCGCGCGGCAAAGTGGCGCCCAAGGCGGCGAGGACCAGCTGAGATCGGGTGGCTCGGACGGTGACTTCGTAGACCGGTTTTCCGGCCAGCTGGGTATCGACGAAGTCGAGGAGCTCCGGGTCGGCGGTCACGTCGGCCGCGCGCACATCCAGTGCACCTTCGAGTTCACGGGGATTGTCGTCCAGGCCGGCTGCGCGCGGGAGTAGTCGCAGGCCGTCGGTGGTGTAGAGCTCGACGGCGTAGGCGCGGCCGGACGGTGCGGTGAGGGTCGCGGGGTGTTCGGTTTGCGCCCAGTCGAAGTCGTCGAATCGGAGGTTCCAGCCGCCCGGGAGCGCGCCCTGGAAGGTCATGCCGGTCGGGGCTACCAGCGTCTGCGTGGATCTGTCGTTCGCCGAGTTCACGATGGGGGCGCCGGTGAGCGGTTGATCGCCGGCGGTGAATTCCCAGCTCGCGGCGCGAAGATCCTTGTGCCAGTAGCCCGTTCGGCCGTCCCGGCGACCTTCGACCCGCAGTTCCCGATTCTCCGCGGTATCGCCGGAGACGTGAATCGATATACGCGAGGTGATTTCGCCGGGGATCTTGGGCTGCCGCTGCCAGTCCTCGGCGGGCAGCGAGATGGCGGCGTAGGCCGGATTCACCCGTTCGGTCAGCTGGTCCGGAGCCGACGGCAACGGCCCCTGGTCCTGCCAGGTGTAGCGGCCCGGAATGTGATTGGACCCCGCCATATCCAAGTCGTATTTGCGCGTGAACATGTCCCCGTAGCGATTCATCACGAACGTCACCGAACCCGATACCGACAACGCCTCGGACACGAACCGCCCACCCATCGGGCCGCCGATCTCATAGCTCAAATCCGCCGGCAGCCACGGATCCTGATAGGTGATCCGAGACCCGTCCTGCGACAACGCCACCAATTCGACCAACCCGGCCGTCGTCGGATGCGTATACCCCTTCGCATCCTCGAAACTCTTCGACATCCGATGACTGATCGCCCACCGGCTCGAAGCGATCGGCCCATCCCCGATCCCCGGCACCTGCTCACCCGGCCACAACCAGATCGGCCCGCCATAGGAATAGGTCCAATTCCACAGCAGCGGCCCCGACAGCAGATTGTCCATCGAATACACCCAGCCATTGCGATCCGCCGCGACCAGCATGTTCCCGTCCACCGACACCGCGGCGATCTGCCCGTTCAAGCATTCGGGCGTAGGCACCTGCCGCCACACCCCACCGGACAACCGCGGCCGCGCGTACAACACCCCATCGCGCAGCACCACTTCGGCGAAATCGTTGAACCCCTGCGTGTTGTCCCGCAATTCGATACTCGCCGGGAAACTCACCTGCGCGGGCGCGGCCGGCAGATCATCGAACTCCGAAACGCCCTTGATACTCGGCAGCGGCAGCAGCAGCCCCGGCAGCGGCGGTAGCACCTGCAACGTGCTGATGGCGGGCACGCAGCCCAGCGGCCGCGTCCCCGCACCCGGATCCGCGTTCGCCACCACCGCGCCACCCTGGATCGCCATCACCGCGCCGAGCACGGCGGCCGACCGCCACACCGAGTACCAAGTCACCGAAAACGTCTCTCCCTCTGGCAAACGCATCGAATTCGATCGCAACGTGGGCATTTCGAACAGCACCGTAACCCAGGAACCGCCCCGAAAGACGCACCCTGGGCAGCGATTTACCCGCGGTGCGCGCGAGAATTCATCTCCGTGTGATTCTCCGGTCAGCCGGATCTGCCAGAGTTGACCGTCATGGTGAGCGGTGGACGGGTGCTCGGGGCGGGCGCGGCGCTGGTGTGTGCGCTGTTGGTCGCCGGGTGCGGGAGCAGTGCTACGACGGGTGAGCCGCGGGCTGCCGAGGTGCATTTGTTCGGGCTGAACGATCTGCACGGGCATTTGCAGCCGCCCGAGGGGTCGAACGGCAAGGTCGGCACCGAGACTGCCGGTGGCGCGGCCTATCTCGCCGCGCATCTGGCGAAACTGAAGGCCGAGCATCCGGACAGTGCGGTGCTGGCGGCCGGGGACATGGTGGGGGCCAGTCCGCTGGTGTCGGCGTTGTTTCATGACGAGCCGACGATCCGGTTCCTGAATTCGGTGGGGGTGGCGGCGTCCTCGGTGGGGAATCACGAATTCGACCACGGTGTGGCGGAATTGCGGCGGTTGCAGCAGGGCGGGTGTGCTTCGGACGGATGTACGCCGGGGGAGTCGTTCACGGGGGCGGCGTTTCCGTATCTGGCCGCCAATGTGACCGATGGGAACGGGCAGCTGCCACCGGGGCTGAAGGCGTGGACGATGCTGACCGTCGGTGGGCACAAGATCGCCGCGATCGGGACGGTCACCCCGGATACCGGCAATATCGTGCTGCCCGAGGGGATCCGGGGCTACACGTTCGGGGCCGAGGCGGACGCCGTCAACAAGTATGTGCCCGAGGCGAAGTCGGCCGGGGCGGAAGCCGTGGTCGTCATGGTCCACGACGGTGGCGCGCAGCGCACGCAGGGCGGGCCGGTGGACTACAACGGATGCGCCGATATCACCCCGAATGTCACCGCGCTGGCCGAGCAGGTCGACGACGCGGTCAAGGTGATCCTCACCGCGCACAGCCATCAGGCCTACAACTGCACGATCGACGGCAAGGTGGTCACCCAGGCGGCCTCGTTCGGGCGGATCATCACCGATGTGACGCTGCGCTTCCACGACGGCACCGTGGACGCCTCGGCCGTGAACCGCCTCGTCACCCGCGATATCCCGGCCGATACGGCCGCCACGCAACTGGTGAATTTCTATGCGGCACAGGCGAAGCCGCTCGCCGAACGGGTGGTCGGCAACGCCGCCGCGGCGCTGCCCGGTGAGGCCACCGCCGCCGGAGACTCCCCGATGGGTGATGTCATCGCCGATTCCATGCTCGCGGTGAACTCATTCGGGCCGGTGGTGGCGGCGTTCATGAACCCGGGCGGGGTGCGCGCCGGTGTGGGCGCGGGGGCGATCACCTATCAGCAGCTCTATACCGCTCAGCCGTTCGGCAATACGATCGTCGCGCTCACCCTCACCGGCGAGCAGATCCTGAAACTCCTGGAACAGCAATGGGATAACGTCAGCAAGACCGCGGTGCTCGCGCCCGCGGGCATCACCTACGCCTATTCCGCCACCGCGCCGAAGGGGCAGAAGGTGATTGCCGGCAGCGTCCGGATCGGCGGGACCGCGCTGGATCCCGCCGCCGAATACCAGATCGCGACCAACAACTTCCTGTCCACCGGCGGCGACGGATTCAGCGTCTTCACCCAGGGCAAGAACGTCACCCCCGGCCCGCTGGACCTGGACGCCCTCCAGTCCTACCTGTCCGCTCGCGGCACCGTCGACGCACCGGTGGGCCGGGTCGAACGCCGCTGACACACAGCGTCGTTCACTCCGGCAACGGACGGCGCAGGGCCGTGACCGCGATGCGGGCCACTTCGGCGATCGCGGCGTCCACCGCCGGCAGGATCGGGTCCGCGCGCGCTGCCCGGGTGAATACCGCTACGGCGACCGGGAATTCACCGGGGAACTCCACCACGGCGACCTCGTTGCGAATGATGCCGATGGTGCCGGTCTTGCCCGCCACCGACACATTGCCGTGCGGGAAACCGGCAGCGATGCGATGCTGCCAAACCTGCTGCCGCATCACTGATTTCGCGAACTCGGTGCGCTCGGGAGACAGCACCGAACCGGTCCACAGCGCGTGCAGCAGCCGGGTCATCTCCTCCGGAGTGGTCGCGCTGGTGTAGGCCGGATCGTAAGCGGAAATGGTCCAGGCTTCGTCATTGTCGGCGAGAGCGGCGAAGGCTTCCGCGGTGGCGTGGGTGTCGGTGTCGCGGACCAGCGTGCGATGCATGTCGGCGGTGCCGCCGATCACCCGGGTTTCGGTGAGACCGAGGCCGGTGAGCAGGGAATCGATGGTGGGCAGCCCGATTTCGCCGAGCAGGATATCGGCGGCCGCGCTGTCGGAGACCGTCATCATGGAGGCGGCCAGATCGCGCAGGCTCAAGGTGACCGGATCGCGCAGCGCGGCCAGCCCGGTCGGCCCGGGGGTGCAGGTGGTGGGGTCCACGGTGAGCCGGGTGGTGGGGTCCAGCCGCCCGCTGTCGATATCACGGCAGAACGCCAGGAACAGGGCGAGTTTGTAGACCGAGGCTGTGACCACGCGGGCGCGGCCGTCGACGCTGATCTCGGCGGGGGAGTCGTCGCAGCGCCGGGCGTGCAGCCATCCGGTGCAGCCGGCATCGGCGAAGACGGCGCTGATGTGTTGCGCCGCAGCGGAAATGGCGTCGCCGACAGCGGGATCGATGCGATCCACGGCGTGGCGGCGGGCTTCGGTGCTCATCGGAGCCGCTCCCGGTACAGCCGGGCTTCGAGCGCCTCGGCGTGCGATTCGGCTCCCGGGCGGCGAATGACCCGAACGCGCAGCGCGATCGCCTGCGGAGCCAGCCGGAGCCAGGTGACGCCCGGGGTCGTCGCGGGCGGCGTGGTGGTGAGCCCGAACGCCGCTCCCGAGGCCACGGCGGCGAACATCGATCGATCATCGGCGATCGGTGTGACGCGCGGGTCCACACCGCGTTCCCGGAACAGATCCACGAGCGTGTCGAAGGCGGGTGGATTGGCCGCGCGCGGGGAATGCGCGAACGCCAGTCCGGTCAGCAGGGGAAACGTGGGCCGTTCGGCGGCGGCGCTCGGATGATCCGCGGGCACGACCAGCCAGCGCGGCAGCTTGGTCACCGGACCGGCCTCCACCCCGTCGACCAGCGCGGGATGTTCGATCACCGCCAGATCGCACAGTCCCGCCCGCACCTCGGCGACCAGATCCACGGTCGAACCCATGGTGGTGGACACCGTCGCGCCCGGCCCGATCGCGGTCCGCAGCGCGCTCACACCAGCGGTGACCAGGGCATCGGACAGCCCGCTCACCGCACCCCAGTGCACGGCGCCGCGCGCCTGCGCCAGCCGCTGGGCTTCGGCCAGCAGCTGCTGGGCGTCATCGACCAGCAGCCGGGCACGGGGGAGCAGGCGCACCCCGGCGGCGGTGAGCACCGCGCCCTGCCGGGTGCGATGCAGCAGCTCGACCCCCAAATGCTTTTCCAGCCTTTGGATTCCCTGCGACAGCGGCGGCTGGGTCATGTGCAGGGCGCCGGCGGCCCGGCCGAAATGTCCCTCGTCCGCCACGGAGACGAAATAGCGGAGATGGCGGATCAGGTCCATGAGGTCATTGAACCAGCATCGCCGCAGTAGCCTGCCCGCTCGGGTGCGCGAGGCCGGTATGAACGGGTCGGCATGCCGTCTGAACTGCGACGATATCGAGATCGACTCGCCCCCGCGACGGTCCGATATTGGCGATCTGCGCGTTGCCGATGGTGTGCTGCGGCGGTGACGTTCTCAACCGGCCCCCACCCGACCCGCCGCCACCGGTTCCTCGCCGCCGCCTTGACGGCCTGCGCCCTCACGGTCACCGCAGCATGCGGCACCGACTCCGGCGGCACCACCCCGACCACGTCGGCGAACCCCGCCGCGACCACGGCTTTCGCCGACCTGGAGTCGAAACACGGTGCCCGGCTCGGGGTTTACGCCATCGACACCGGGAACGGCCGCACCGTCGGCTACCGCGAGGGCGAACGCTTCCCGATGGCCTCCACCTTCAAGGGCCTGGCCTGCGGAGCGCTGCTGGACGAGCATCCGCTGTCCTCGGGCTACTTCGACCAGGTGATCCATTATCCCGCAACAGATCTGGTGGACTACTCGCCCGAAACCGAGAAGCACGTCGACACCGGTATGACCGTCGCCGAACTGTGCAAGGCCGCGATCACCCTGTCCGACAACACCGCCGGGAATCAGCTGCTGAAACTCCTGGACGGCCCCGCCGGTCTCACCGCCTACCTGCGCACCCTCGGCGATGCGACTTCGCGGCTGGACCGCTGGGAAACCGAGCTCAATACCGCCATCCCCGGCGACGAACGCGACACCACCGCACCAGGCGTGCTCGCCGCCGACTACCGTGCGCTCACGGTCGGCACCGAACTCCCCGAAGCCGAACGCGCACAACTGAAATCGTGGCTGGTCGCCAGCACCACCGGCGGCAATCGCATCCGCGCCGGGCTGCCCGCCGGCTGGACCGTCGGCAACAAGACCGGCAGCCCCGCCTATGGTTCGGCGCTCGATGTCGCCGTCGCCTGGCCGCCGAACCGCGCGCCGATCGTCATCGCGGTGCTCACCACCAAGTCCGAGCAGCAGGCCGAACCGGACAATGCCCTGGTCGCCGCCGCGGCGCGCACCGCGGTCGAATCGCTCGGCGTCACCGCGGCCGGATAGTCGGCGACGGCCGCGAACCAAACGGCGAAAGGCCGCGAGCCCGGGGGACTCGCGGCCTTTCCCAGCGCTCAGTGCGCGTCGGCCTTCTCAGCATCTGCCTTCGGTAGCTCCTCCTCCAGCACCGCCTCACCACGCGCGACCATGCCCGCCTCATCCGACAGCTTCAGCTGCGGAATGAACAGCGCCAGCAGGAAAGCCACCGCCACACCGGGAATCAGATACCAGAACCCCGGCACCAGCGCATCGACGTACGCGCCGACGATCGCATCGTGCAACTGTGTGGGCAGATGCTTCACCACCGACGGCACCAGCGCGGTCGGATCGACCCCCGAAGCCGCCGCCTCCTGCCAATTGGCGCGGAAGGCATCGGTCAGGCCCTCGGTGAGCCGGTTGGTGAAGATCGACCCGAACACCGCGACGCCGATCGCGCCGCCCATCTCCCGGAAGTAGTTGTTGGCGCTGGTGGCGGTGCCGATCTGATCGGGCGTCACCGAGTTCTGCACGACCAGCACGATGATCTGCATGATCAGGCCCAGGCCCGCGCCCATCACGAACAGCATGGCCGACACCACGAACATCGAAGTGGCCGCGCTCAACTGGGTCAGCCACAGCATGCCCGCACCCATCACGAGCGCGCCCAGCGGCGGATAGATCCGGTAGCGGCCGGTCTTGGTGATGGCCGTCATCGAGGTGATGAGGGTCGCCATCATGCCGACCACCATCGGGATCAACAGCAGGCCCGATACGGAAGCCGAAGCGCCGGTGGCCATCTGGAGATAGGTCGGGATGAAGGCGAGCGCCGCGAACATGACCAGTCCGACCACCAGGCCGATGGCGGAGGTGAGCACGAAGGTGCGATTGCGGAACAGCCACAGCGGCAGCATGGGCTCCTCGGCCCGCGATTCGACGACGATGAATGCCGCCACCACGACCACCAGCGCCGCGATCATGGACAGGATCACCGACGAATCCCACGCGTAACGCTTACCGCCCCAGTCGGTCACCAGGATCAGCAGCGTGGTCGCCGAAGTCATCAGCAGCACGCCCAGGTAATCCGGCTTCGTCTTGGGCCGATGCGAGGGAATGCTCAGGTACTTGAACGCGATCACCAGCGCCGCGATACCGATCGGCACATTGATCCAGAAGCACCAGCGCCAGCCGGTGTGATCGGCGAAGAAGCCGCCCAGCAGCGGACCGGCCACCGAGGTGAGGCCGAAGATGGCGCCCATCGGGGCCATGTACTTGCCGCGATCCTTGGCCGGCACCACATCGGCGATGATGGCCTGCGCCAGGATCATCAGACCGCCGCCGCCCACGCCCTGCAGGCCGCGGAAGGCGATGAACTCCCAGAATCCGGTGGAGAGCGCCGCACCCACCGAGGCGGCGGTGAAGACGCCGATGGCGAACAGGAACAGCCAGCGCCGCCCGAACAGGTCGCCGAACTTGCCGTAGATGGGCATCACGATGGTGGTGGCGAGCAGATACGAGGTGGCGGTCCAGGCCATATTGGAGACGCCGCCGAGCTCGCCCACGATGGTCGGCATGGCGGTGCCGACGATGGTCTGATCGAGGCTGGCCAGGAACATGCCCGCGATCAGCGCGGAGAAGATGAGCCAGATCCGCTTCTGGGTCAGGACGATCGGGGCCGGCGGCGCGGTAGCCGTCGTGGTCATCGGCGCTTCTCCTTCATCTCTTGTCAGGTCGGTGGAACAGTTCGAGCGCCAGCTCGCATTGCGCGCGCAGCGCATCGGCGACGGAGCGTTCGGGATGAGCGGCCAGCGACATGGCGCCCCGGGTGGACAGCGTCGACATGAGCGCGGCGGTGAGCGCGGCGAATTCGGCCGAAACCTCCGCACCGGCCCGCGCGCTCAGCAACTCCGCCATCGCGGCCTCATGTTGCGTCCCCGCCGCGATGAACCCGGCGAGCACCCGCGGCTCGGTCTGGATGATCTCCGCGACCAGCGAAATACTCTCTCGCACTTCGTCATCCGGCTCGTACCCCGAGGCGTACAGCCAGACCACATCGTCCAGGAGCACCCCGCTCGGCCCGCCCGCCACGAACTCGCTGCGCGCGGCCGGCGTCCCGATCTCGGTGACCGGCCCCACCACCGCGTCCAGCTTGGTGTCGTAGTAGTTGAAGAACGTCCGCGGCGACACCCCCACCGCTTTCGCGATGTCGTCGGTGGTCGTCGCATCGAGTCCGCGCTCCACGGTGAGCCGCCGGGCCGCCATGCACAGGTCGATCCGAGTCTGCCGCTTCTTGCGTTCCCGCAGTCCGAGCTCCGGCTCTCCCCGCTCCGCCTCCGTCATGCCAAAAAAATAGCAGAAACTGCAAAAATTCAGAAACTGCATTTTTCTTCGAGTGGGTATATGCAGCTCAGGGCTGGAATCGCCCCGGACGGGTACGTGCTCCAAGCCACCGCAGCGCCCACGCGAAGCTCGCCCGATTCACCCGCTCGGGCACCATCCGAAACCCGATCCGAACCACCGCCGTGGTGAACCGATCCCGTCGCGAATCACCGCGGCTCCACGCCAGCCCGAACCGCTCGCGCACCTCCACCGGCAGCCCGCCGACCACGGCGCCCCGCGACCACGGCCGCAACAGTCGCCGCGTCCCCCGTACCACCACCGCGGGCAACAGCGGCACCGCACTCGGCTCGCTGATATCGGCGATATCCAGCGACCGCCGCGCCGCGACCGTCAATTCCAGCTTTTCCACGCAGAACCGCGTGAACACCACCCGGAACTCCGCATACGTCCCAGGCGCCGGCCGCATGCTCACCCCGTACCCCCGGTACCACGCCACCGTCTCGGCATACAACCGCTCCCGCCCGCCGTCATCCAATTCACCAGGCGGGTAATACAATTCGACGGACCGGAAGATCAACCACGTGAACGTCGCATGTGCCCACCAGAAGGTCTCCGGATCCAGCGCGTGATACCGCTCCCCACCATCGAGTTCGCCCTTGATCCCCCGATGCAGATCCCGGATCCGCAACCCCCGCACCGCGTGATCCTCCGCGAAGATGGTCGCCCAGATCTGCGGAATCGACCGATAGATCCGCCCGAACGGATCATCGAAGAACTCCGACTGCTCCGCCACCGCCGTCCCCAACGGCGGGTACATCAACTGCAATACCCCCGCCGCGGTCCCCTCGAGTATCGAACGCCAATCACCCGCGTAATGCCGCAGCAGCCCTTCGGATTCCGTAGCGGGCGCCGGTGTGGAAGCTGGATGTGCCATCTGGGTCCCCTCCCATGATGTTGACTGTCCGAGAACAGTGTCGGTGACGAAGGAGTTCCCGTGGAAGCGATCGTGTCCGTGACCGGAGGCAAGATCCGGGGCCGTTTCGAGAACGGCGTGGTGGCCTTTCTCGGTATTCCGTATGCGGCCGCGCCGGTGGGACCTGCGCGATTCGAGCTGCCGCGACCGCCGGCCGCGTGGTCGGGGTTGCGGGATGCCACCGTGTCCGGGCCCACTTGTGTGCAGACGCCGTATGCGCCGGGGCTGGACGCGATGCTGGGGTATGACCACATTCCCGGCGACGACTATCTGAATGTGAATGTGTGGACGCCGGATCCGGGTGGGTCCGGGCTGCCGGTGATGGTGTGGATTCACGGGGGCGCGTTCACGCGCGGGGCGAACTCGAAGCCGATCTACGACGGGGCGGCGTTCGCGCGTGACGGCGTGGTGCTGGTGTCGATCAACTACCGGCTGGGTATTTCCGGGTTCGCGGCGGTGCCGGGTGCGCCGTTAAATCGCGGTATGCACGACCAGCTTTGCGCGTTGCGGTGGGTGCAGGAGAACATCGCCGCGTTCGGCGGGGATCCGGGGCGGGTCACGGTGTTCGGCGAGTCCGCAGGTGGCATGAGCGTGCTGAATTTGATGGCCACCCCATTGGCGGACGGGCTCTTCCAGCGCGCGATCGTACAGAGCGCCAACGGGCTCGCGGTGGCGGCGGCGGAGGACGCCGAGCGGGTCGCCGTCGAGATCGCCGGGATTCTCGGAATCGAGCCCACCGCAGCGGCTTTCGGCGAACTCGATCCCGAGCGGATTCGAACGGCGCAGGACGCGGTCGGGCTGGCATTGCTCAGCGATCCGGATCCGGCGCGATGGGGCGCGACGGTGATCGAACGGGGCGGCGGGATCATGAGCCTGTTCCCCGCGATCGACGGCGAAACCATCACCGGTGTGCCGAGCGAGATCCTCTCCGCGCGGCCCGATCGCATGGTGCCGCTGCTGGTGGGGGCGAACGCCGAGGAGTTCCGCTTCTACACCATCCCCTCCGGCCTGGCAGCGGCGATCACCGAGCAAACGCTGCCGATCATGCTGGGCCGCTTCGGAATCGATCCCGACGTCACCGGGGTGTACCGAGCCAATCGCCCCGATGCCTCGCCCGCCGACATCTTCGCCGCCATCCTCACCGACGGCATCTTCCGCGACGACGTCCTGAACCTGGCCGAAGCCGCCGCGACCGCCGGCAACACGTCCTACGTCTACGAATTCGCCTGGCGCTCCGGCATTCCCGACCTCGGCTCCTGCCACGTCCTGGAACTGCCGTTCGTCTTCGACAACCTCTCCACCGCCCACCGCCTGACCGGCCCGAACCCACCCGCGCAACTGGCCGCCGAAATGCACGCCGCCTGGGTGCGTTTCGCCACCCACGGCGACCCGGGCTGGTCCCGCTACGAACCGGGCACCCGCCAGGTGCGCGTGTTCGACGCACCGCAGTCCCACGATGCCGCCGATCCGCGCGGTGACGAGCTGCGCGCGGTGCGGGCGGCTGCCGACCGCGGCCGCTCCCGGTAGCCGCTACGGAACACGGCCGGGCCGCCGGCTGGGCGGATGACCGTGCCAGCGCCGGTAGGCATGGGTGAAGGCGGCGGTGTCGGAGTTCCCGAGCCGCCGCCCCACCGCCTCCACGGTGAGCCCCTGGTCGAGGAGTTCCCCGGCCAGGAGTTCCCGGACCTGATTGAGCACGGTCCGGAAAGTGGTGCGCTCGGCGGCGAGCCGGCGGTGCAGGGTGCGCTCGGACAGACCCAGTTCGCGAGCGACAGCGGGCAGCGCGGACATGGTGACCGGATCGCGCAGCACCAGGTGCCGGATACGTGCGGCGAGGCCGGTGAAGCGGCGTCGTTCGTCGAGCAGTTCCTCGCACTGCCGCACGCACAGCGCCGAGGTTTGCGGATCGGGCGCCGGGGTCGGCTGATCGAGCAGCGACCGCGGGATGGTGAAAGCGTTTCTGGGCGCCGCGAAATCGACCGTGATGGCGATGCCGTACGGCTCGACCAGCGCCTGCGCGATCAGGGCGTACTCGTCGAGCATGGTGGTATCGGTGAGCTCGAGGTGAATCGGGCGATCCATGGCGGCCATGAGTTCGCGGACGGTGGGGGACAGCAACAGCGAGGCGATGCGGAACCCCGCCACCAGGTCACGGACGAGCAGGAACGAACGCACATCGGCGGGCACGTCGCCGACCACCACGAGCAGCCCGTCCGGGTACTCGGTGTAGGTGACGTCGAAGTAGTCGGAGGTGAGTTCGGTGAACCGCTGCAACAGCCCGATCGCCTCGCGCACGGTCGAACTCGACAGCATCGCGTAACCGAGCATGCCCGAACTGGTCAGCGAGTACCGCAGCCCTGTTTCCAGCCCTAGCGCACGCGGATCCGCTCCGCAGGCGAACAGATTGCGGATGACGCGCAGTTCGAGTTCGGGCAGTACGAGCGCCTGCGGATGCTCCAGCTGCGCCGCGGTGAGCCCGGTCCCGTCCAGGCAGTCGGCCGCCGACAGCCCGTGGCCGCGTCCGGTATCGAGCAGCAGCCGGGTCGACACCGCCGGCCGCTCGATCTGCCATCGCCCAGGTCGCCCCGCGTCCCCCCATGTGGCGGAAACTAACAAATGCCGGTCGGGCTGTCACCTGTCGGCGTGAATCCCCCTTTCCTAACGTCGAATCCATCACTTCGACGCACCAGGACCGCAGATGACGACCTCCTCCATTCCGTACGACCCGGACCGGGCGGACCGCATTGCCGCCGCCCGTCGTCATGTCCCCGGCGATGCGGTGGACCGCGTCGTGCGCGGCCTCTTCCGCACCGATGACCGCATCGACGCGGCGGTGGCCGATTTCGAGACCCTGGGGCGCGGCCGGGGCTGGCGGCTCCTCGACGACGCACTGCGCCAACGCGATTCGAATCAGCCGGGCGCACCCGACTCGCTGCGCGAACTACTCGACCCCCTGCTGACCCCACCGGCTTGGTTCGATCCGGACCGCGTAAGCCACGGCGCGCAACTCTGGTGGCGATACGCGCCCGCCGTCATCGTCGGCCTCGGCGGCACCCTGCTCACCGCGTACGCCTTCGGCGATCTGAACAAGCCGCAGGCCATGAACTCCCGCTCGGCCACCATGGCCGCCCGCCGCTACGAGGAGACCTCCCGCTGGGTGCTGGCCGCCACCGATCCGGGCACGATGGTCCCGGGCGGCAGCGGTTTCGACGCCACCGTCCGAATCCGGTTCGTCCACGCCATGGTTCGCCGCCACCTGCGCCAGAGCGGCGGCTGGAACACCCGGGCGTGGGGCGAGCCGATCCACACCACCGGCATGGCCACCACCGCACAGGCGTTCCTGCTGATCCCGCTGACCATGTACCAGCTGCTCGATATCCGCATGACCCCGGACGAGATCGAATCCGTGCGCCAATTGTGGTGCTGGATAGCGTATGTGCTGGGCGTGCCCGACGAACTGCTCCCGCATTCGATCGAGGACGCCGGCGCCCTGAACCGCGCCGCGACCCTGGTCTTCGCCCCGCCCGATCACGACACCGAGGTCCTCACCGAGGCGCTGCCGACCGGCGGCATCCGCGCCGAACGCATACTCCCGCAACGCTTTCACGCCCGCACCGCGCCGCTGCTCCGGCCCCTGGTGTCACGCCTGGTCTGGGGTACCACCGGGCGCATAGTGACCACTTTCGTGGACCCCGAGGCCGAACCCGCCCGCGATCACCCGATGATCGTCGGCCTGCGGCAGCAAGCGCGCCTGCGGGAACTGCTGCGCCGCAACGGCTTGCTCGGCACCGACGAGCGCATAGCGGGGTCCCAGCGCCGCATCCTGTCCGGAGCTCTGGACGCCTTGCGCGCCGCCCCGGCGCCGGTGGACCCGAAGGAAGCGGTCACCGCGGGCAACCGGCACTGATCCCGGCGGCACAGCTCAGGCGACCGCGCGCGCCGAGCGGCGTCCGGGCTCGCTGCGATACCGGGACGCGGGCCCAGAGATGCCGAGCGCGCTCCATACCCGGCGTGAGAGCGGCGTCATCATGCCCAGTTCCTCGTTGAGCCGGCGCATATCGCCGAAGTAGCTCGCGAGGATCCGCTTCGATTCGGGAGAGTGCCAGAAGGCTTGGCGGAAAACGTCTTCAGGGATGCCGAACTCGGTGGCGAACGAGCGCGGCGGGGTCATGATCTCCCCGGCCAGCCAGCGCATGACGATCGGGAACACGATGCCCGACAGCGTCTTCTGCCGCGCGCTCATCCTGCCCGCACGCACTTTCAAGAACTCGTTCGCGAACGAGATGTGCCGCGCCTCCTCGGCCACGTGAATCTCCATGCAGCGCACCACCGCCGGCGGCAGGTTCGCGCCTTCGCGCAGGATCGACTTCTGGTAGTGGTCGATGGGTTCCTCGCCGCCGAGGATGCCGATGAACAGCCCCACCGGCAGGTAGCCGCCCGCGACGCCGACGAACGGCGAGAGCCGCCGGAACCACGGCCGCATCCCCGGCACGTCCACGCCGATCCGATTGATCAGCTCCTGGAACATCTGGATGTGATTGCACTCCTCGGTCATCTCGTGCAGGCAGTAGCGGAACTCGGGGGAACCGTTGGGCAGCTTCATGATGTATTGCATGAGCCCGCGAATGAGCATGCTCTCGAACGCCGCACCGACCTTGATGCTGTTGGCGATCCGCCACCGCCCGATCTCGATCTGCCGTTCCAGCGGCAGCTCCCGGTACCACGCGGTGGCCCCGAGCGGATCGAAATCCGGCAGTACCCAGCGCGGATCCGCGGGATCGATCGCGAACTCCGGCGCATCCCAGTCGATATCGAGGTAGGGGTCGAAATTCCGGTGCACCGACCCGTCCGACAGGGTCGCCAGCAGGTCCCGGTAGTCGCGTCCGAAGTGGTCCGCGCGTTCCGACATGGGCAGGGCCATTTCGTGCCTCCTCGTTGAGTGCAGGGGCCCGCCACCGCGGTGACCGGCCCGACCAAGCGCAAGTATACGTAACAATATGTAACACTCAACCCCTCGGATGGTGGCGCGATCGGGCGGGAACGGTGCGCTGCTAGGGTCGGAATCGCAGATAGCTGAAGGTTCACCAGAGCTCGAGACGCGATCAGTGCGGAGGCAGCAATGAGCGACCACGCCCACCAGGCCGAATCGGATGCGCGGGATTCGCATCTGCTCGCGTCCGCGCCCATCGTGGTGGGCGTGGACGGCGCGCCCGAATCCCGGGCGGCGGTGGTCTGGGCCGCCACCACCGCGGCGGCGCGCGAACGCGAGCTGGTCATCGTGCACGGCACCAATCTGGAGATGACGCGGGCGCTGCTGGGCACCTACTCGTTCGTCGAACGCGATGTGGTGGACCCGATTTCGCGCTACGGCGAAGAACTGGTGGCCGAGGGCCGCGAACTCGCCGCGGCGGCCGCGCCGGGCCTGCGGATCCGCACCGAGGTGTCGCCCGCGCATCCGTCGCGGCTGCTGATCGAACAGTCCGCGCACGCGCACCTGATGGTCATCGGCGGTCCGCCGCACAAGCGCGGCCTGGGGCGCATCGGTTCCATCCTGCTGTCGGTGTCCAGTCACAGCCGCGGCGCGGTGGTCGTGGTGCGCGGCGATGCCGAAAACCCGGCCCGCACAACGGGTCCCGTGGTGGTCGGCGTGGACGGCAGCCCGATCAGCGATGCCGCGGTCGCCGCGGCCTTCCGGGAGGCGTCACTGCGCGGCGCCCCGCTGCAGGCGGTGCACGTCTGGAGTGATCTCTATCTCGCGCAGTTCTCCGGCATCATCGACACCGAGATCGAGGCCGCGGAGACCGCCGAGGGCGAACGACTGCGGCTGGCCGAGCAACTCGCCGGGTGGCGTGAGCGCTATCCCGATGTCGAGGTGAGCGTCGAGGTGCGCCTCGCCGACCCCCGCGATCACCTGCTGACCTGGTCGAAGTCGGCGCGCCTGCTGGTGGTCGGCAGTCGCGGCCGCGGCGGCTTCACCGGAATGTTGCTCGGCTCCACCAGCAATGCCCTGGTGCAGGATGCCGAGTGCCCGGTGATGGTCGTCCATCCCGCATCCTGACCCCCCGAACTCGGCAATGTCCGATTTGTGTGCATGATGGATTGCATGCCCCATTCGAATCCGATCAGTGCCTGGAAATCGCTGCGCGAGGGAAACGAGCGCTTCGTAAAGGGCGAGACGCTGCACCCCAGCCAGGGCGCTGCCGACCGCGCGAAACTCGCCGGCGGCCAGCAACCCTCGGCCATCCTGTTCGGGTGCGGTGATTCCCGGGTCGCCGCGGAGATCATCTTCGATCGTGGCCTCGGCGATATGTTCGTGGTCCGCACCGCCGGTCACGTGGTGGACAGCTCGGTGCTCGGCTCCATCGAATACGGCGTGCAGGTGCTGAACGTGCCGCTCATCGTGGTGCTCGGCCACGACAGCTGCGGTGCGGTGCGCGCCACCATCGACGCCCTCGATACCGGCGCGGTGCCCGGCGGATTCATTCGCAGCGTGGTGGAGCGGGTGACCCCGTCCATCCTGCTCGGCCGCCGCGAGGGCCTCGAGACGGTCGACGAACTCGAGGGCCGCCATGTCGAGGAGACCGCGCGGCAGCTGCTGCAGCGCTCGACCACCATCTCCCAGCGCGTCATGGCCGGCGAATGCGCCATCGCCTGCGTCACCTACAACCTGGCCGACGGTCAGGCCAAGCTCAACAGCGTGTTCGGCAATATCGGCGAGCACGTCTGATTCGCTCGCGGCCGGTCACCGTCCCGGGACGGTGACCGGGTTGAAGCAGCTCGACGGCAGATCCTGGATGGAACACAGCGCCGGGGACCGGGTGGGCAGATAGCCCGCGGGCACGCCGCCCGCCCCGGTGATGTCGCGGTAGGCCCCGACCGCGGCGGTGGGCCGCCGCCCGAGCGACGGGTCGGTGGTGACGTCCACGGTGTAGAGCCCGAATCGCGGTGAGTAGCTGCCCCATTCGTAGTTGTCGGTGATGCTCCAGTAGTTGAACCCCATGACGTTCATGCCGTCGGCCTTGGCCCGCTGCACCCAGTAGACGGTGTCGCGCAGATTGTCGACGCGGGTCATGCCGTCGGTGGTGGGGGAGCCGTTGTCGGTGGGCATGCCGGTCTCGACGATGTAGAGCGGGCGGCCCGGGAACTTCTGCGAGTAGCGGCGCAGCGCGTAGTAGATGCCGTCGGGTTCGAGTATCAGGCTCGAGGACTGATTGGTCAGCAGCGCGACCAGATTCGGCGGCTTGCTCAGCGATCCGCCGTAGTAGTAGTCGATGCCGATGTAGTCGAGCTTGTCGGCGATCCGGTCCACGAACGACGCCTCGGCCTGCGCGGTGCCGATGGCCGAGTAGGCGATATTGCTGGTGACCATCGCGCCGCCCTGCCGGGCGTGAATGTGGTCGTAGATGGCGCGATGCGCGGCCACCATCCGGTCCAGCATGCCCGCCACATCGAGGGTGCCGACCCCGCCGATCTGCTGTTCCTTGCCCACGTAGGCGAGCGGTTCGTTGAAGGTCACCCACAGCGGGTCGTAGCTCGCGTACCGGTCCACCACGGCGCGGGCGTTGGTCAGCCAGTCGTCCACCATGCCCGCGCTGCGCCATCCGCCGCGGTCGACCGCCCAGCCCGGGAACACCCAGTGGTCCAGGGTGATCATCGGCTGCATACCGGCCGCGCGAATCCGCCCGATCATGGCGTCGTAGAAGGAAAAGTCCCATTCGCCCGGATTCGGTTGCACCCGAGCCCATTCCACGCTGACCCGGAACACGCCGACGCCCAGGTCGGCGGCGTTCCGGATATCCTCGTCGTAGCGATGCAGGAAGTCGACGGAGTTGCGATAGTCCTCGGCCTGCCCCGAGCGGGCGTAGCGGCTCCAGTTGCTGTCGGGCGCGAATCCCTCGCTCTGGAAGCCGGAACTGGAAACGCCCCAGCGGAAATCGCCGCCCACCGCCGGTACCTCGGCGGTTGCGGAGCCGGGTGAAGTGAGCATGCAGCTAGTCAGAACGATACATGCCAGTGTGAACAGTGCACGTTGTCCCATCGCATCGAGACTACCTGTCGGAGAGCCCGTTTCGAGGCGCACTGATCAGATCGCCGCCGTCGCGCGTGCGATCGCCGGTCTTGTGGCCAGGCACAAAACCCGGCGCGGATGATTGTGCGGCTTGTGACACGCCACAAAGTCGTTGCCGAAAAATGCGTTGTCGCATCGAATCTCCACAGCTCCCGTTGGTATCGCGCACGGGAGCGGCGCACCACATGGAGGTCTCACATCTTGGAGAGCATTGATACCGCGACTCTGCGGGCGGAGTGGCGAGAGCGGCTCGTGCGGGTCAATACCGAGCTGTCCGCCCTGCTGGTGCTGAATCACGGCCGGCCGGAAGCCGTGCTGCTGTCCGAGGCGACCTGGCTGCGCGGCTGCCTGACGGTTCCGGTGGCCGACGCCGATCGGCACTGGCGGGCCGCCTCCGATGTACGCAGCGGGCTGAGCGCGGTGCGCACCGCCGCCTATCTGGCCGGGCAGCACACGTTGATCCGGAAGCTGTACGGCACGTTGTACAAGGACGATTCGGCCGCTCGATCACAAGGGGTGATCGCGCCGTGCGACTGGGTCCGGCGGGCGCTGCCGGAGCTGGCATGGAAGGATTCCGGTGCGGCTGGTGACAGGCCGGCGGTTCGGGATTCTGGGTTGAGGTGGGTTGATGGCGGGCGAGCGGCCGGAGATCCGGCGCGTCGATCTACGGTCCACCGGCGATAGTACCGCGACACAGGTTTTCGATCGGTGGGAAGCCGAGCTGAGCGAAGCCTATGTGCCGCTGGCGATTTCGCCGTCCGGCACCGGTGAGTTCCGGGCCTGGATCGAGCACGGCCGCTACGACGGGGTCGAATTGTCGACACTCGGTTCGACCCGGCAGCGGGTGCATCGAACCGACCGGTTGATCGCACGGACTGCGGGGGAGTTCCTGCACACCAGCATTCAGATCGCCGGGTGGGGCCGCCTGCACCAGGACGGTCGCGTCGCCGATGTCGGGCCGGGCGCCATGGTCTTCTACGACAGCACCCGCCCGTACCATTGGGAATTCGACTCGGACTGGGAGATGGCCGCCGTTCAGGTGCCCGCCGCCACCCTGCACGAGCGCCTCGGCCTGACCCTGCGCGAGATTCCCACCGCTCTCACCATCGCCCCCGGCACCCCCGCCGGCCTGGTCGCGGACTACTTCCGGGAACTGACCGACCTGCAATCCCGGGCGCCCGAACAGGCTCGGGCGCTGGCGGATTCGGCGGTCGACCTGCTGACCAGCGCGATCTCGCTGACCCGCCGCCAGGCGCTGCCCAGCGACGCCGTGCGCAGCCTCGCCGCCCGCCGGGTCATGGAGTACATGCGCGCCCACTGCACCGATCCGGACCTCACCGTCGATCGAATCGCCGAGGGTTGCGCCATCTCCCGCCGCACCGTCTACCGCGTCTTCGACGGTTTCGACGGCGGTCCGGCCGCCATCCTGCGCGGTCTGCGTGTCCAACACGCCTGCACGCTCATTCAGAACCGCCCCGGGATGCCTCTCGCGGCGGTGGCGCGTGCCTCCGGGTTCCAGGTCGAGCGGCAGTTCTACCGCGCCTTCCGCGTCGAGAAGGGTATGACGCCGAGCGAATTCCGGTTGC
Organism: Nocardia yamanashiensis; assembly: GCF_021183565.1. Classification (NCBI taxonomy): domain Bacteria; kingdom Bacillati; phylum Actinomycetota; class Actinomycetes; order Mycobacteriales; family Nocardiaceae; genus Nocardia; species Nocardia yamanashiensis. Next base: position 3,382,626 of record NZ_CP089226.1, on the reverse strand, counting down.
TGCGCTGAGACGGCTCGCGGTCAGGACGCCGGATAGAGCTCCCGGAGCTGGCGTTTGTAGACCTTTCCGGAGTCGTCGCGGGGGAGTTCGCCGACGATGCGAATGACGGTGGGCAGCTTGTAGGCGGCCAGTTTGCCCTCGAGAGCGGCGCGGACGTCATCCTCGGTGAGTGTGGCTCCGGGGCGGGGAATGATATGTGCCGCAATGCGTTCGCCCAGGTCGCCGCGGTCGGGGACACTGAACACCGCGACATCCTCCACCTCGGCCAGTTCGCTGATCGCCGTTTCGATCTCGGCCGGGTAGATATTGACTCCGCCGGAGATGACGACCTCGCTGTCACGGCCGGTCAGGTACAGATAGCCCTCTTCATCGAGGTAGCCGAGATCGCCGACGGTGATCATCGGGGTGGCCGGGGGAGTGTCGTTCCGGTTGAGATATCCGAAATCCGGCCAGTAGTCGGCGCGTTTGATGAACACGCGGCCCGTCTCTCCCGTGGGCACGGTGTTTCCGTGCTCGTCGAGGATGGTGACGCCGGCTCCGTCGAGGGGCCGTCCGACCGATCCCGGATGCTTCTGCCAGTCGGCGGCATCGATCCAGCTGATCGCGCCCGCCTCGCTGCAGCCGTAGAACTCCCACAACGCGTCGCCGAACCAGTCGATGGCGGCGCGCTTGACGGCGGGCGGGCACGGCGCTGCCGAGTGGATCAGATGCGTCAGGCTCGAAATGTCGTACCGTGCACGGGTTTCCGGTGGCAAGGACAGCAGCCGGGACAGCATGGTGGGCACCACCTTCGCGTGCTGGATTCGATGCTCTTGCACCAGCTGGAGGAATCGCTCCGCATCCCATCGCGGCATGATCGTGATGTTGGTTCCCATCCGCAATGCCAGTACCGCAACCGCATTGGGGCTGGTGTGATAGAGCGGCCCCGCCACCAGCATCTGCCCGCCCGGTGCCAGGCCCATACGCTGCGCTGTGGCTCCTGCGATGGACAGTAGTTGCTGCGGCGTCATCCGTTCCCGCAGTACGCCTTTCGGCCGGCCGGTGGTTCCCGAGGTATAGATCAAACCCATCGAATCGGCGATCGCGCCTTCGACGTGCCCGAGCCCCTGTGGCTGCCGGTCGATCCAATCGTCGAACAACTCGTGCCGGCCGGTGGTCTGCTCGAGCTCGGGGTGCAGGCGCGCTTCCCGGATGAGTTCCGCCGACATGGGGATCTCCAGGATCGCCGCGTCCGAGCCGATCGACGCCAGCGCCGCTTCCACCGTCCCGACGAACTCGGTATGCGCGATGACCAGCCGGACTCCCGCATCCGAGAGCAGATGCGCGACTTCGGGAGCCCGCCACCGGGTATTGACCGGCACCGGATTGGCTCCACAGGTCGCCGCCGCCAGCGACGTCTCCAGGAACTCGATGTCGTTGCGCGCCATCACCGCAACCCGGTCGCCGCCTCGAATACCGGCCGCCACGAACGCCGCGGCCAGCCGGCCCGCGCGCTCATGGGATTCGGCCTGTATCCGCCGCCGACTTCCGCACGTGATAGTCGGCGCCCCGCCCGCAGATTCGCTCATAGCCGCAGTCTGGCACGAAGCCTCCCTCGCTGCACCCGGCCCCCGCTGCCCGGTCGGTCACGCGACCCGGCGGCCGGTGTCCTCGGCGGCGGATTGCGCGATGGCGGCGAGCAGCCGATGGTGGCGCAGAGCGGTCTCGAAACTGGGATGTGGTTGCCGCCCTTCGGTTATCGCGTGAGCGACCTCCTGGTAGAACGCCGCGATATTGGCCGGTGGGCCGACCTGGATGGCTGCCGGAACGGTTCGATAGGTGTCCGGCACGGTCAGTGCTTCGTCACCGATGCGGATATCCCAATCGCCCCAGTGGATGAATGTCCCCGGCACGGTGGGCGTGGCGGTCAGCGTCCCTTCGCTGCCGATGAGGGTGAGCCGGAACCCCTCGCGTGCGGGCCCGTTGCCGCCGTGCACGACGACGGAAGCCGTTGCCCCGCAGTCCATCAGCCCGTGTAGCAGCACATGACTCGGGGTCCCGTTGGGCACCGTCCGATCGGTCCCCGTGATGAGCACGCGGTCGTGCGTGCGAGGCAGCCGCGCGGTGACTTCTACCAGCGGCCCCGCCACGCGCTCGATCGTGGCCAGGAAGTGCCCGGCCATAATGCTCAGAATGTTGGTCCCTTCGGCGGGATCGAGCCCGAACACCAGCTCCGCCGGCAGCCGGCTCCCGCCCCAGGGCGCGCCGTCCGCCATAAGCGCCACCGATTCGAGCGCGCCGATCCGGCCCTCCGCCACCAGATCCGCGGCGAACCGCGCACTCGGTGAGTGATGACCCTGTAGAACCACCGCGTGCACGACCCCGGCGGCGATAGCCGCTTCGGTCAGCGCCTGCGCCTCGCTCTCGTCCACACCCAACGGCCATTCCGACACCACATGTTTCCCCTGCTCCAGCGCGGCCCGGATCACCGCCGCATGCCCGGATGCCTTGACCGACACCACAACCAGATCGACCTCGGCATGCCGGACCAGCTCCCGCGCGTCAGCGAAGGCATACCGCACCCCGTGTGCGGCCGCCGCTCGATCCGCGCTGGCCTGATTGGTGGTCGCCACCGCGGTCACCTCGAACTCCTCCAGCGCCGCGAGCGCCCGCAGATGCGACCCATCCGCCCACCCGCTGGCCCCGACCACACCGACCCGAATCATGAACGACTCCTTCAGTTATGTACCTATCGGTAAGAAACTAAGGCCGCAGGACGGGAGCCGCAAGCGGTAATGTACCGATAGGTAAAGAACTGCGACGAAGCCCGGAGGGATCACATGCCAGGCGGCCGCCCACGCTCCTTCGACCCCGACACCGCCTTGGATCAGGCCCTGGAAGTGTTCTGGCGCAATGGTTACGAGGCCACCTCCCTCGCCGACCTCACCACCGCGATGGGCATCAACAAGCCGAGCCTGTACGCCGCCTTCGGCAACAAACAAGACCTCTTCGCCAAGGTCCTGTCCCGCTACCTCACCGGCCCCGGCGCCTACGCCACCACCGCCCTGGAAGCCCCGACAACCCGCGAGGTCCTGGAACAACTCATCCAGGGCGCCATCACCCTGACCACCGGCCCCGAAACCCCCGAGGGCTGCCTATGCGTCAAAACCGCCCAAGCCCACGCCCCCGACGCTCAACCTTCCCGCGCCGCAGCCGTGAAAGCCCGTCAAGCCGGTGAAGCTGCCCTCCGTAAACGCCTCGAACAGGCCCCCGACCTTCCACCCCACCTCACCCCGGCCACCCTGGCCGCCCTACTCCACACCCTCACCGACGGCATAGCGGTCCAAGCCGCCGCCGGTCGCCCCCGCGCCGCTCTGCGCCGCATCGGCGCCGCCGCTCTCCAGTCCCTGCTGACCGACTGACGCGCCAGCTCCCCGCCCGCCGACCTGTACCGGTCAATGCCACGCGTGGCGAGTCTCGTACCACTGATCACCTGCGGGCTCACCTTCCAGATTCCAGCTCCAGGACTGAACGGGAGTGATTCGCAGGTAATAGCCGGGGCCCACGATGCCCGTGCGTTCGACGGCCGGTTCGGCATGTCCGTAAACCCGCAGTCCACGCGCGATGAACGGATCGAGTGAGACCAGATCATCGACGACGAGCGCCACCGCGGCCTGGCCCGCCGCGACATTGCGGGCTTTGCGCGTGCGCGGAACGGTCGCGCCGCCGCCCACCCAGAAGTACGTGCCATCGAATTCGATAGCAACCGGCACCACATCGGGCTGTCCGTCTCCGTCATTGGTGGCGAACCGAGCCAGCGGCTGCGACCGGAGGTACGCGACTTCGGCATCCGTGAAGGTCATGCCGTAGGAGTATTCCGCACCGGGGTCAATTCCCAGGGCCGAACCATTGCGGAATCGTGTCTTGTACAAAGGAACTGATGCACTCGATGGTCGGGCCGGACAAAATCTCGCCGGCGAAGTGAATGCCTTCGCGTCCCTGTATGGCTTCCACCCGGTCGAGCCAGCCCTCGCGGATCGCCGCGGCGCTCGGGTACGCGGGCCATTCGGCTATGGTCTCGGTGATCAGTTCCGGGTTCTCGAACAGGAAGAGGCTTTCCTTCGCCAGTTCCCAGGCTCGCGCGTCGGACACCGATCTGTCCGAATTGCTGAAGCACACCCAGTACGGTCCCGGGTGTTGCTTGTTGGCAGCGGTTATTCGATGGAGGGCTTGATCCGGATCGGTGTCGGTGTAGCTGCCATACGGGTCGATCACCCAGAAGCCCAGCGGTTCGGGGGTGTCGACTGCACGTGGGAACGCAATGAGCTCGTTGCGAACTCGGATGAGGTAACTGCGAGTCCAGGTGCGCGGGCAGTTCTGTTCGTCGAAAAGTTCGCGTATCTCGCCGGTCGGGAACATCTGCCGAATCTGTGTGGGTCGCGTCGTGACGACTACCTTGGAATACATCGCGGTGCGATCCACTCCTGCGCGTCGATAACTGACGCGAACTCCTTCCGCGCCGAGCGATTCGATCCGCGTCACCGGAGTATCGACCATCACCTCGATTCGATTGTCCGCGACGATCCGCCGAAGCAAATCGATGAACCCTCGCCGGAAACCGAGCGTTACCGGCCGAGTCGAATTAATCTGCGCGACAAGTGATTCAGGCAGACGCTTCAACAGTTCCCGCCGCTGCCCCGGATACGCCGACAGCATCATCTTCGCCAACTGCGAAACATGCCCCGAGATATGCGCATTGATATTGATGACGCTCTCGGCCGGCTGCCGTGGCCGCCGCATATTCGCATACAGCGTCAGCCCCTGCAGCACTTCCCCCACCAGCGGCGCGTGCCGAGCCCGATACGTCTCCCATGTCTCCCCGGCCCGCCGATCGAACGCCAGCCCGTTCATCCCCGGCCCGCGCCGATCCCGCACCGCTCCTTCGATAATCGTCCACGCCTCGCTGATCTGATCCGCCACCTGTTCCGGTGTCAAGGCCGCGAACAACGGCACGAAATGCGGCGGCATCCCCATCCGCGGTTTCCCTGACCGCGACCGCCCCACGAAATACAAAGCCTCGGTCTGCATCTCGACCGGATACCGCTCCAGCAACCCGTGAATCGCCGTCCCCGCGAACCCCTCCCCGAAATCCTGCTGAATCACCAGATGCGCCTGAAAGTCGTAAACCTCACCCGCCACCGTCGCCGTCTCGCAATAACCCCCCATCCGAGCCCGCGCCTCGAACACATCGACCCGCTCGAACCCCAACTCCCGCAACTTCGCCGCCACGAGAATCCCACTCTGCCCAGCGCCCACCACGCACACGGGTGCCCGAAGATCCATAACCCCTCCTCCAAGCTCCCACCCAGTATCCGCGCCCCCTCACCCGCCCGGGCACGAAAGACATTTCTCCACGTGGACACGCGATTTCGGCGCGTCCTCGACGAACCGCCGGGACACCGGCCGATCGAGCCGGCGCCCACCGCGCCGTTGACGCGGGTAGTCGAGCGGCTACGGGAGCGGACCATCGGAACCCTCGCCAACGCGCGCAACGAGGGGAACGCCGAGATCGCCGATGCCGGCCTGTTGTGGCTGGAATACCTCGATTCGCACGGTCGGACAACGCCTACCGCACTCGGCGCGGCAGCGGTGGCCACTATCCTCACCGGTTGCCGCGGGCGGGGGTCGCCTTCGCCGTCGATGTACTCGCCCACACCGGACGATTGGTAATGGTCCGGCGTCATCAGGACCCCGCCGGTTGGACGCCATGGCGTCGGGTGAGTTACTACCAGTGGTTCGACGTTCTGTCCTTGCGACCGCAGGACGAGCCCTGGTGGGGCCTGCACAGCGAGGCAGCCCAGGCGATACGCGCTCATATGTCCGTGTTGCCGGACAACGAGTACGCCGAAGCTGTGCAGCGGGTCGAGGCTCTGCGGAACACGGGTTCGCTGCTGCTTCCTCGCCCTGCTACAGCGGTCGCACCTCGCGTCCGTGGCCTCCGCATTGGAGAAGGCCACCGCTCGGTATCCGAGTCGTGCGCAGCGTTGACTTCCCCCTCGTCAGTCCGGCAGCCAATGCAGTTCGTGCGCTAGGGCTTTGGCGACGGAGCGGAGGCGGCGGTGCAGTGGTGATTGCACGCGGGGGAGGACCAGGTGGATTGTCAGGGTGGGGGAGCCCTGTAATGGCCGCCAGGTGAGACCGGCCGGTTGTGTCGTGATCGCGACTTCTCCGGCTGGGGCGAGAGTGAGCCCGTCGAGCAGGTCGCGTTGGGACAGGTCGAAAGATACTGCGGGCGTGTGGAATCGGGGGGACGGGTGGGTGTCGCGGAACAGGGACGATAGTTGATCGTGGATCACGGGGTTGGCGCTGCGGATGGGGAGTCGCAGCGGATAGGCGGCCGCGGCGGCGATCTCGATCTCCGGGTGTGCGGCCAGCGGATGATGTTGTGCCAGTTGGACTCCGACGCGCTCACGCCGCAGCAGGAACCGGCGTACGCCGCGACCAGGCTGTTCACCGCGGGTGATTCCGGCGTCGATGCGGCCGTCGGCCACCGCGGGGGAGATCTCCGGCGTGGTCATCGGTACCGCGCTGACCTCGAGGCCGGGGCTGCTGCGAAGCAGCCTGTCCACCAGCGCCGGTGCGGTCTCGGCTCCCGTGGACAGGCTGTATCCGATCCGCAGGGTGCCCAACTCGCCCGCTCCCGCGTTCCGGGCGGTGTCCCAGGCCCGGTCCAGCGCGGCCAGCGCGGGTGGCGCGGATTCCGCCAAAGCCGCACCGGCCGTGGTCAATACGACGCTGCGCGTGCTCCGAACCAGCAGGCTCGTGCCGAGTTCGGTCTCGAGCCGGCGTATCCGGGCACTGAGCGCGGGTTGCGCGATACCGATCCGCGCGGCCGCCCGGGTGAAGTTCAACTCCTGCGCCAGCACCAGAAAGTACCGCAGGCTCACCGTATCCGGCGCCACCAGCCCTCCCCGTCGATTGATAACGATCCGTTCTGAGCCTATCCCGTTCCGGTCTTTCCCTCGACCCCGTATCGAGCCATAACCTGCGGATATGACGATTCATACGACCGAAACCGCACACTCACGCACGGGAGACCTGGACGGAGCCCGTCATGCATAAGACGCTGGTCCTGTATCCCAAGCCCATCGACCCCGACCACTTCCGCGACTACTACGTGACCAAACACCTTCCACTGGTCCGGGATTGGCCCGGCGTCCTGGCCTGGCGCTACAGCTTCGACATAGCGTCGAGCAACGGCGAAGCACCGTATTTCGCCGTCTTCGAAGCCGATTTCGCCGACGCCGCCGCCTTGGCCGCGGCGCGCGCCTCCGAGCAGGGCCGCCGGCTGGCCGCCGATGTCGCCAACTACGCCACGGGCGGTGTGATCGTCATCGACTACCCGGTCGCGTAGACGCCATCACGCTTCGGCCGCGTGCGCCGCGCCCGCCTCGAGCGCGGCATCCAGCACCCCGGGGAAGCGCGCGTTCACCTCGTCGCGGCGCAACTGGACCAGCCGGTTGCGCCCGTCCTGGCGAGTAGAGATGAGACCCGCCTCGCGCAACACCCGAAAGTGGTGGGACGCAGTCGATTTGTGCACTTCGATGCCGTCCGTGGCGGCCTGGCACGAGTGCTCGGCGTCATCGGCCAGCTCGGCCAGCATCCGCAACCGCACCGGGTCGGACAGTGCGTGCATGAGCGTGACGAACCGGATCTCCTCGACGGCCGGTTGGGGCAGGTACCGCATGACGACCACTCTACCGAAACAGTTTGATTGTTTGACATCTATCAAACTGTCTTCATAGTATGACGTTCGTCAAACTAATGCGGGTTCCCGCACTCTCCCTCCCTCTAGGAGCTTCGGGTGAATTCACGATTGGTCACCTTGGCGCTGGGCACCTTCGCGATCGGCATCGACGCGTTCGTGACAGCCGGCCTGCTCGGTCCGGTCGCCGCGGATCTACACGTCTCGACCGCGGCGGCCGGACAGCTGGTGACGGTGTTCGCGCTGGCGTACGCCCTGTTCTCGCCGATTCTCGCGGCCGCCACCGCGCACATTTCCCGCCGCACCATCCTCATGAGCGGCTTGGCCCTGTTCGTCGCGGGCAATGTCATCACCGCCGTGGCCGGATGGTTCTGGCTGGTCCTGGCCTCCCGGATACTCGCGGCAGCGGGCGCGGCCATGTACACCCCGAATGCCGCGGCGGTGGCCGGAGCCATCGCGCCGCCGGAACGACGCGGGCGGGCCATCGCGGTGGTGACCGGCGGGCTGACCGTGGCCAGCGCCATCGGCGTGCCCTTGGGTTCGTGGATCGGCGGCGCGCTGAGCTGGCGCGCCACCATGGTGATGGTCGCCGTCCTCGGCCTCCTGGCGCTGGCGAGCGTGGCCAAGCTGGTGCCGGACGTGCGCCTGCCCGCCCCCGCCGGCCTGCGCGAACGCCTGAACCTGTTGCGCGACACCACGATCGCCTCCACCCTCTTGCAAGCGCTCGCACTGTTCGGCGGCATGTTCACCGTCTACACCTACCTGGCGTCCGCCCTCCACCACGCCACCGGCGGCAGCAGCGGCCGCTTCTCGATCCTGCTCTGGATCTACGGCGTGGTGGCCGTGATCGGCAGCACCGCCGGCGGACATCTGGTCGACCGGATCGGTTCGCGCCGCATCCAACCCGTCGCACTGCTCGGCGTCATCGCGGTCCTCGCGACGGTCGGCGCGGCGAGCCATTCCTTCGCCACCGCCGTGATCTGGTCGGCCGCCTTCGCCATCCCCGGCTGGATCTGGGCTGTGGCGCAACAACATCGCCTCATGGAGCTGTCGCCCCAGCACACCCCGCTCCTGATCGGACTAAACGCCTCGGCCCAATACTCCGGCATCGCCCTCGGCGGCGCGATCGGCGGAATCACCCTGCAACACTGGGGATCCGGATCCCTCGGCTGGGTCGGAGCCGGCCTCGCCACCACAGCCCTGGCCCTGCTCGCCCTGAGCCTGCACACCGCAACCTCCGCCCCCGCGCCGCTGCCGCTGTCGAAAGCTCTCACCAGGTGAGTGATTCCGGTAAGACCCCTGAACGCGCCCGGCCCCACTCACCTGCGAAAACGGCACATTCCGACCGTTTCCCGCCAAATTTCAGCGGCACCCGCAAGCCCCTTTTGCCGACAATGATTTCCATACCGATCCCAGAAAGGAGAGTCCGATGGGCGATACGCCCTCCCTGCCGATCTCGTTGTCGTCCATCCACGTCCGATGGTCACCGACCAGCGCCGCCTACATAGCGTGGTCCGACCACGACCCATCCCTGACCTACAGCGACCCCTTCTCCTCCCTGGCCGCAGTAGACGGCCTCATCGCCGCCGCGACAGCCCCGCCGGCAACACGCTGGTCAATATCCGCTGGACCAACCACGGAGATGCGCGATGACCGAGAATGACCACGCCACAAGCGCCGGGGTATCGCAGAAGATGCTGTCGGTGACCCTGCAAAATCTGGTCCGCGACGGTCTGGTCGTGCGCCGGGTGGAACCGACGGTGCCGCCGCGCGTGCACTATCGGCTCACCGAATTGGGCTTGTCCCTGGAAGTGCCATTGGCCGCCTTGCGTACCTGGGCCGAGGATCATATGGCCGAAATCGACCACGCCAATACCGTCAACGATGCCGAAACCGCTTCGGCCGCCATGTAATAGTCACGCCGGTCACCACGGCACCGCTCCGGCGTCGTCGAAGAATTCGCCGGTCGGCCCGTACGCGGGCAGGGTCGCGAGGCGAATCGCGATGGCCGCGCCCTGTTCCGGAGTGCGGTTGCCCCGAAAGCCGCTGAGGTCGGTGGCGGTGAGTCCGGGGCAGCCGGAGTTGATCAGGATATTGGTGCCGGCCAATTCTTTCGCGTATTGGATGGTGAGGGCATTGAGGAAGGTCTTCGAAGCCAGATAGGCGGTGGGCACCGGGCCCATATCGACGCCGGGTGTGGTTTGCAGGCTGAGCGAGCCGACGCTGCTGGACATATTGACGATCCGCGGCGCGGCGGCGGCACGCAGCATCGGCAGCATCGCGTTGGTGACCCGGATGACTCCGATCACGTTGGTTTCCATGACGATTCGTACGGTCTCCGGTGCGACCGTGGACGGCGTCTGCGGCATACCGCCGGTGATGGCCGCGTTGTTGACCAGCACATCCAGCCCACCGGCCTGTTCGGCGATCAATTCGGCTGCCGCGGAGACGCTTTCGTCATCGGTGACGTCCAGCGGCACCCCGAAGGCATCGACCCCGGCCGCACGCAGCTTCTCCACCGCGGTCTCCCGCCGCAGCCGATCGCGCGCCCCCCACACCGACCCGCCAGCCGAGCGCCCCCAGACCCGCGGCGATCTCGTATCCGATTCCCTTGTTAGCGCCGGTCACCAGCGCGATCGTCTGTTCACTCACAACGCCGATCCTGCTGCGGTCGCACCCGCCCCGTCCAAGACCGATCGGGTAGCCGCCGATACCGCACAGGTATCGGCCGAGGTCATCACCGGATACCATGTCGCGGTGGAGACGCGGGAGATGCGATATTTCGTCGCCGTCGCCGAGGAATTGCACTTCGGGCGAGCGGCGCAGCGACTCGCGATGGCGCAACCACCGTTGTCGCGGGCGATCCAGCAACTGGAACGCCGCCTCGGAGTCACGCTGCTGCACCGCGGTACTCGCGCGATCGCCTTGACCGATGCCGGTTCGGTGCTGCTGCGCGAGTCTCGCCTCGCCCTGGAAGCGATCGAAGCCGCCGAACGCCGCACCCGCCGCGCCGCCGCCGACCAGCCCGGAATAGTGCTGGCCACCAAGTCCGGCGCCGCCAGTGAACTGCTGTCGAAGCTGCTGCACGCCTACGCCGCCGAACCGGGCGCCGTGGCGGTCGAGGTGATGCTGGCCGGGCCGGGCCAACCGGAAACCCTGTTGCGCAATGGGATTGCCGATGTCGCTCTGCTGCACCGGCCTTACGACACGACAGCCGGATTCGACACCGAGGACCTGCACACCGAATCCCAGGTCGTGGTCCTACCCGCAGGGCATCCCCTCGCGACCCGGTCGCAGGTGTCGCTGGCCGAAGTCGGCACGCTGGCGAACCTGCCCCTGCCGCGCTGGCCCGGACGGGACGGCACCTATCGGGACGGTCCTGGTCCGCAGGTACGCGACCACACTCAGCTTTTCCAGCTGATCGCGCTCGGGCTCGCGTGCGCGATCGTGCCGGAATCCCTGCGGGCACAGCTCCGCGACGATCACGCCGTCGTTCCGGTATCCGACGCACCGCCCGTCACGACGGTCATCGCGTGGCCTCCGCACAGCAGATCCAAAGCCGTTGCCGACCTTGTCAATACCGCAACACGGCTCTGACTGCCCGCCGGATTTCGTCCACCTGCCTACGACGGTGGCAGGTCGCTAGACTCGTCGGTCGTCGTGGCCGCCCTGCGGAATTCGGCCGTGATCTCGCCGCCGTCGTAGAGTTCACCACCGGCATCCCAGCCCTGTGCTGTCATCAGTTCGACGAGTTCGGCCCACCGCTCGGCATCGATCTTGCCCGCGAGACGGATATGCCCATAGCTGGACAGCGATTCCAGCTTCCCCCACGCGATGCTGAGGTCGAGCTCACCGAAATCACCGCGCCGTACTTCCCACCCGGCCCGGTCGAATACGGCGGCGACCTCACCCAGATGCGGGCCGATCTCATCCTCGTACTGCTCGCCCGGCTCGGCACGAATTCCCATGTAGACGTTGGGAACTCGCGCCAGGATCGCGGTCAGCCAATCGGGCGTATGCGCGGCGTCACGCGGAAACCACTCCAGCTCCCGGGCATAGTGCTCAGGAATCGCCCCCAGCCCGGGCTCGCCGTCATAGTCGAAATCGGCACGGAAAGAACCGCTTTCGTCGATCTCGCACCGCACGGTGAACCAGGTCCCGATCGCGGGCCGTTTCATACCGGTCTTCAACCGCCAGCACAGCTCCGCCAGCCCCCCGGGATGGCTGCGCGCCACGGGCTTGCCATCACCGCCGACCACCGAGAATCCGGCCTCAGAGCCCCCATCGCCCACCGACGACCAGGTGAACACCCCTCGCCCGCCCGCAGGCAGCCCGGAGCGCAGAACTCGCTCGATCTCGCCGAGCAGTTCTTCCTGTTGCTCGCTGGTCAGCGCCACCGCATCCCCCCGCATCCGCCGTAAGTCTCAGTGCGGGATCGACTCTAGCGCGGTGACCCACATCACAGTCGAGCACTGTCAGCATTCGTGACCCTGCCCGGTTCAAGTACCGAACCCACCGAGACAGGAGTCAGTCATGAAGCACCGCATCGTCGTCCTCGGAGCCGGATACGCCGGGGCGACCACCGCCGGGCGGCTGGCCAAGCGCCTGCGCCGCGCCGACGTCGAGATCACCGTCGTCAACGCCGATCCCGATTTCGTAGAGCGGATCCGCCTGCACCAGCTCGCCGCCGGACAGGAGCTGCCGGTGCTCCCGCTGCGCAAGGTGTTCGCGGGCACCGGTGTTCAGGTGCGCATCGGACGGGTCGAATCGGTCGACGCGGACCGCAAATCCGTCGAGGTGATCGGTGAAAACGGCACGGAGACACTGGATTACGACACCCTCGTCTATGCGCTGGGCAGCACCGTCGCCGATTTCGGGGTGCCCGGCGTCGCCGAGTACGCCCACAATGTGGCGGGTAAGCAGGCCGCGCTGCGGTTGCGGGAACGCCTGAACGGGCTGGCGGCGGGCGAGACCGTGCTGATCGTCGGCGGCGGTCTGACCAGTATCGAGACCGCGACCGAGATCGCCGAGGCGCGACCGGATCTGAAGGTCGTGATGGCCGCACGCGGCGGTGTCGGCGACTGGCTCGACCAGCAGGCGCGGACCCACCTGGCCGGGGCTCTCGAACGTCTCGGCATCACCGTGCACGAGCACGCCGACGTCGTGCGGGTCACCCAGGACGGTGTGACGACGCGTTCGGGTGCCGAGCTGCTCGCCGGAACCACCATCTGGACAGCGGGTTTCGCCGCGCACCCGATCGCGGGCGCCAGCACGCTCACCGTCTCCGATGCCGGGCGGATCGTCGTCGACGCCACCCTGCGCTCGGTCTCGCACCCCGACGTGTACGCCGTCGGCGACGCCGCTCACGTGGAGGGCTACGGCGGCAAGGCGCTTCGAATGGGTTGCGCCACCGCCTATCCCATGGCATGGCAGGGCGCCGACGCCATTGCCGCCCACCTGACCGGACGGACGGCCCCCGACGCGCTGATCGGCTACAACAGCCAGTGCATCAGCCTCGGCCGCGGCGACGGCATCGTGCAGGACGTGACCGACGAGGACGAGCCGACCTCGAAGGTCACGCTGGGACGCAAGGGCGCCCGCAAGAAGGAGTTCATCTGCTCTGTCGCGGGCTGGAGCATCAAGCACCCCACCCTGCTGCTGCCGAGCCGCCGTCGCCGCCTGGTCGCCGCCTGACGCGACCCGTGACGTTGCGGCAAACCGCCGCAATCCCGTCCGCCTCCGGCTTGCGCGGGAGGCGGGCGTTTCAACGAATCGAATGGAGCTGATGTGGCAACGCAACGTACGGCGGTCAACCCGGTGACCTGGTCGGTGGAAATGGGATTCAACCAGGGCGAGCTCGTCAGCGGGCACACCCGGACCCTGTTCTGCTCCGGGCAGACCGCGATGAACAGCGACGGTGAGCCCGAGCATTTCGGTGATATCGCCGCACAGCTCGCATCGAGCGTGGAGAACGTGGAAGCCGTTCTCGCGGAGGCCGGTATGTCGCTGGCGAACGTCGTGCGGCTCAACGTCTACACCACCGACGTCGACCAGCTCTTCGAGCACTACGGCATACTCGCCGCGCGATTGGGCGCTGCCGGAGTGGCGCCGGCCACCACGATGCTCGGCGTCACCCGCCTCGCGATCCCCGGCCAGCTGGTCGAGCTCGAGGCAACGGCCGTCGACTGACCCCAAGCCTCCTGGAATCCCCGGAGGCGATAAGCGGGTCCTGACCGAAAGTGCGGTCAGGACCCGCCCGACACACAATCCCCACATTTCCCACGTCGTTCCTACGCGCGACTGCCGTAGGTTGCGCCTGTGTCCGTCAACACCTTTCGTGCCCCGGCGTCGGCGCTGCTTCTGGCACTGATCGCCTACGGTGTCGTTCTGCATCGCGGTTGGATAGTCACCAAGTTGTGGCTGCTGGCCCTGCCATTGCTCCTGGCCATCGCCTTCGTGCTCATCACCCTCTTCATCGTCGCGGTCTGGCGGGCCGGCCGTCACCCGAGCCGCTTGCCATTGGCGATAACGTCCACGCTCACCGTCCTCGGGATAGCCGGCCCCGCCTTCCTCGCCACCCACCTCGAAGCCTCCGCCTGGACCCGCTTCTGGCTGGAACGCCCCGCCTTCGCCGCCATCGCCGACATGGAAGTGCCCCCCTACGGCCAAGGCGACTACTACGGCACCGACCTACCCGCCCAACTATGTTTCGTCTCGGCAATGTGCAAAGTAGCCGTCATCGGCACCAGCGCAGGCCACCCGGTCCGCTTCGTCCCCGACTACGTCGGCATCCCCGACGACGCCTTCGGCTACGGCCATTTCATCGGCAAACCCGACCCGGGTCCCTACGACGGCTTCGGCGCACAGATCTGCCCCACCATGGAGCTGACGGGGGGATGGTGGTGGCTCGACTATTGCGGGTGAGGTCGAGCGTTGATGCCGCTGGGGCGAACTGATCAGGTAGGTGAGTCGTTGTTGGGTGAGTACCAGCCCGGTGCCGGTTCGACCGACTGGAGAAGCGCCCAATCGATGTAGGCGAAGTAGTGCTGCTGACGCCCTGTGTCGGGGTCGGTCGCGGCGAAAGCGACCACGTCGCCGACTGCGCCGAATCCGTCCACGTGGTCGATCGGGGCTAGGCTGGATTCTTGTAGTTCGCTGTAGGTGCACGACCAGGGTGTCAGGTCGGCGACGGATTCGATTGGCGGCCTCGGGAGTTCCGGTCGGCGGAGCAGATTCTTGAATATGTGGTGTCCGCGGCGGATCTCCATGAACTCGACCTGTAGTTCGGGCCAGAATGTGAGATTCCATGCCGCATAGCGCACCTTGTGGCCACTCTCGACCTGTTCGATTCGCTCCGAAGTCGGTGCACCCCAGGCTGTTACGTATTCATCGATCGACTTGAAGTTGTTGACCGCCTCACCATAGAACCACCGCTTCTCGGAGATCGCGGTATCGATCCGGGTAGCGCCGATGCGATCGAGAAGCGCTGCGGCCTGGGCTGGAGCGCTCTTGTGCATCGGGTGCAGCATCGCTAGTTGGTAGTCGTACAGCGTGGTGACAGGCTTGCGGGCCAAGATCCCTCCCCATTGGCGTCTGTTCACGAATGTACCGGGCTGCTGTTTTGGACTCTTGAATACAGAACTATGCTAGGTTCGAGTTCATGGGTAGGCCACGGGCGTTCGATGAGTTGACGGTTCTGGACGCGGCGGCGGGGCAGTTTCGGGTGTTCGGGTTCGAGGGCAGTTCGACCGAGCGGTTGTGTGAGGTCGCCGGGGTGCGGCGGAGCAGTTTGTACAACGCGTTCGTGTCCAAGGATGAGCTGTTCGTCTCGGCGTTGGAGCGGTACCTGTCGGTTGTGGACGAGGCGCAGGAGGCGATTCTCTGCGACGAAAGTCGTAGCGGTCGTGAGCGGCTGGAGGCTCTCGCCGAGGCGATACTGGAGGAGGAGCGAGTGGCGGCCGAGCAGGGGCATGCGGCCGGTTGTATGGTCGTGAACACCTACATGAGTCCTGGACTGCGCGAGCGTGATTCGCGGATCGCTCGCGCGTTGGATGCGTCTCTGGAGCGCCGTCTGTCGCTTCTGGCGCAGGCGATTCGCGTCGGCCAGGTCGATGGGAGTCTGCGAGGTGATGTCGATGCCGACGATGGCGCGCTGCATGTGGTCACCGTGGTCTCCGGGCTCCGGGTCAGTGCACAGGCTGTGGGGCCCGGCCGGTTGCGGCAGGTCTTCACTCTCGGGCTGCAGCCCCTCTTCGCCTAGTTCGCGAAATATGTTGTCTTTCAACGCATTAACGATGCCCTAGTTTTGGACTATGAAATACACAACAACGATTCACGCACAAAAGATACGGAGATCATCAATGACCTCAGAAGCCGATCTCACCACCCACCGCATCGCGATCATCCGCCGCGCCTTCGAACTCATCGACGCGGGGGACCCTGCCCTGCTCGACCTCTACACCGATGATGTGGAGCTGTTCTTCCCGAAATTCGGCGTCGGACAGGGCAAACAGGATATGGCCGAGTTCGCCCGCCGCCTGTGGCTCGACCTGTCCTCCATCGAACACGACATCGACGGCCTGGACTACATGGTCGCCGGCGACAGGATCATCGTCGAAGGCCGGGAACGGGGCACCACCGCCGACGGCCGCCGCTGGCCCGACCAGCGCGTATCGACGGGCCGCTTCTGCAACGTCTTCACCTTCCGCGGCACCCTCATCAGTGCGGTACACATCTACGTCGATCCGGACTTCACCAGCAGCCACCAGGAGAAAGTGCGGCAGCTCCATCACGGGGAAGAGATTTCGATCGTGAAAGGTTGACCCCGTCCATGACGATCACCGCAATCTCCACCCTGCAGGCTCGCCCGGGCAAGGAAGACCTGGTGCAAGCGCAGGCGCTGTCCCTCATCGAGCCGTCGCTCGCCGAGCCCGGTTGCCTCAGCTACCAGCCCTACCAGCACCCGACCCAGCCTGGAAGCTGGGTTGTCATCGAATCCTGGGACAGCCGAGCGGCCTTCGAAGCGCACCTGAACAGCCCGCACCTGCAGGAGGCGTTCGCGGCGGGAGCTGAGCTGCTGGCCGGGCCGCCTCAGGAGCAGCTGTTCGAGGTGCCCGCCTCGAACTGATCCCCTATGTCCGAGAGCTTGCGGCGGGCGAGGATTATCCCGCCGAGCGGGCTTTCGGCCGAGGTCAAGGTGTGCTCTGTCTCGATGATGAAACCTGCATCGTCGAGACAGTCGCGCATTTGGCTGTGCTGGCGGCGGTGGACGTGCAAGCGCATCGGGTGTCCGCCGTAGCCTTGGGTTTTCAGCTGGGAGTCTTCTCCGATATGGAATGTGAGCAGTAGAGGTCCGCCTGGGCGGAGCGCTCGGTTGAAGTGGGCGAACACGTGTGGCAGCTCGTCATCGGGGATGTGGATCAGCGAGTACCAGGCGACCAGGCCGGCGATCGAGGCGTCTGCGAGGGGGAGGGTTGTCATCGAGCCGACTTCGAATCGGAGGCCGGGGTGGTCGTGGCGGGCTACCTCGATCATTCTGGGCGACAAGTCGATTCCGAAGGCATCGACATCCAGTTCGTGCAGGTGGGCGGTGATTCTTCCCGCTCCGCAGCCCACATCGGCAACTGGGCCGCCGCCCTGCGCGTGCACTATGTCGGCGAAAGATGCCAGGGCCGAACGCTCTTCGGGCGTTTCGTCGAGAAGGTGACGTGTGAGGTCGGCATAGGTAACCGCGACGGTGTCGTAAGACCTTCGCGTGTCATTGAGCCAGTCGTCGGCGTTCGGACCCGTTCCCACGGTTGCAGGCTACCCAAGGAGCCGACCGTCCCGGCGGGGCGAACATCTTTATCTCGTCGATGATTCCGAGGGTGTGGGGCATGCTGGCCGGCCCGAAACGCAGCTGTTGTTCGGGAATTCGGTGACCCAATGGAATCCGCTCTGGCGCAGTGTGAAGCGTTCTGCCTGGTAGAGGGTTAGTTCCATCGTGACCGGGTGACCGTCCAGATCGCCGGTGAGCCGCAGCTGATTCGGTGTGGGGCGCTCGACCGTGAGGGTTGCCCAGGGTGTGGCGGATTCCGAATCTGTCCACGAACGCAGTATGAGCTGTTTGGAGTCGGCGTTGAGCTCCGCCCGTTCGGGTCGGAACTGATCATCCATCGTTTGGATGGTCGTGGACTCGCGCTGGTCGAATACGATTCGACGCCAACGGGTTTCATCGCCGAGCGTGGGTTGCACCGGTTGGCCGTCTCGGATGAACCTGCTCACTTCCCAGATCCCGTACAGCTCCGATTTGGACTCGCGCTGTTGCCAGGACACGATGCCATTGACTGCGCCCGCGACGATTAGCCAAACCAGCAGCGCCATTTGAATGCGCGCGAGAACGCGCCGTTCGTGGGAGGTCCGGAAGGGTTTCGGTGCCGTTGACGGTCCAGCTGCATTGCCCAGCAGTACTGCCGTGATACGCCGCGCTTCGGGTGCCACCAATACCAGTGCCATCAGCAGTACGTGGAACGACAGAATCTTCACCGGCACGTCGTAGGTCATGTTCAGAACCCACACCTGCGCCGCGCATACCACGGTCAGGAGTGCGCCCACCAGAGCCGTACGTGGCACCAGAAGCAATACGCCGCAGAGTATTTCCGCGACCCCGAGCATGATCTCGTATACCGGCGACACCCCGACCTGGCTCCACAGCACGCTCATCGGTGTCAAATCACCGAGCGGCTCCAGGAGCCGGGTCAGCGACGGCGACGGCATCTGGAGGGGGAAGGCTTTGGCGAAGCCGTAACTCAGCATCGTCCCCGCCGCGCACACCCGCAGCAGCACCAGCAACCAGCCTGCCGCCGCGCGATATTCGGTACGTCGGCGGTCCAGGACGCTCCACACCGCCGTCACGGTCACCCCGATCACGAGAATGCAGAACAACAGCACCCAGTCATACGCCGTATCACCGCTGCCCGAATCCCGGCGCACGACCTCGACACCGAAAACCGTGCGCCCCACCCACGCGACCACCGGCTGCGGCCATTCCACAGCGATCGGCCGCCACCACACCGCCAGCCCCGGAAACTCCAGGATCACCTGGGTCAGCAACGCGAACAGCCCGAAATACACCAGACCGAACCGAACCAGCATCCTGGTGATCGGCCGCCACCGCTCCTGCCGCTCCGGCTCGATATCGGAGCCAGGCTCGGCGGTTCGAACGCTCATCCTCAGTCCCCACCTTCACAAGGCCGCCACCCACGCCACATTCAGCAGGCTGAACATGACAGCGACGACACTAGGAAGCGGGACCTGTCCATCACTTGAAGGACTCTTAAAACGGGTGGTCGGGCGCGTATCCGCTGCGCCTTGACCTTTCGCTATTTCCCGTCCCAATTGCGGATGGCGGCGACGAATTCCTCGGGGGCGTCGGATTCCACGTAGGTGCCGGCGCCTTCGATGATGACGGTCTTGTGGTTGGTGAATGTCGCTTCCAGGCGTTCGCGCTCCTGCGGGCGGAAGGCGATGTCGGCGTCGCCCCAGATGATCAGGGTCGGCAGGTCGGCGATATCGGGAAGTGCGGCTTCGACCTCCGCGAAGAAGGCTCGGCTGGCGAGGACTCGGTTGGGGAACATGGCAGAGGCGTGCCGGCGTTCGGGGGTGCCCAGGGCCTGACGGTAGTGGGTCATTTCGGCCTGGGTCGGTTTCCGCCTGCGATGGCCGGTGGGGATGAAGCCGTTGACGACGAGGTTGAATCGTCGAACCAGGAAGCGGCTCACGGGGTTTCCGATGACGTGTGAGAAGGCTTCGAAGTGCAGGATGCCGTTCAACGGCCAAGCCCAGGTGTTGGCGAGGATCAATCGATCGAAGACGCCTGGTCGCCGCTGCGCTACCGCCATGCCGATCAGGCCGCCCCAGTCCTGGCCTACCAGGCCGATCTTCTCCAGTTCCAGCGCGTCTACGAAACCGGTGACCACGTCGGCGTGTTCTTCGGGAAGGAAGCGATAGCCCGGTTTCGGGGTCGACAGACCGAAGCCGGGGTAATCCATTGCGATGCAACGGAAGTCGCTGCGCAATGCGGTGATCACGTCCCGGAAGAGGAACGACCAGGTCGGATTGCCGTGTAGCAGCAGCAATGTGGGGCCCGACCCCTCGTCGACGTAGTGCACGGTGTGACCGTCGATATCAATGAAGCGGCTCTCGAACGGGAACAAATCGTCATCGACCCAGCTGGGTCGCACACTGCTGGTGGTATCGGCCATGGTGGCCCCCTCCGGGCTCGGCAGCAACGTATGCTTGATGTTCTCAAGCGTACTTGAGAACATCAAGTGATAGAAGGAAATGATGAGAAGCTACGGACAGTACTGCGGGCTCTCCCGGTCCCTCGAAGTCATCGGCGACCGGTGGAATCTGCTGATCGTGCGCCAGCTCCTCATCGCTCCCGCGCGCTACCGGAACTTGATCGAAGGGCTGCCCGGCATCGCCACCAACCTGCTGGCCGACCGGCTCCGGGACCTCGAAGCGGCGGGCGTGGTCGAGCGTCGACTATCGGGCAAAGGCAGCATCGTCGAATACGCGCTCACCCCGTGGGGCGCCGAGCTCCGCGAGCCGATCGAGAGCCTGATCCGCTGGTCCACCCCACTCATGCTCCGCGGCCCCGACGGCGATACCTTCCGCCCCGAATGGCTCGCCCTCGCCGTCCCGGCGCTGCTCAACACGCGGATCCAGCACCGCCCCACCGCAACCATCGGCCTCGAAATCGGCGACTCCCCCTTCCAACTCCGCGCCACGCCAGCGGGATTCGAGGTCGGCCTACACGACGGCCACCCACTCGACGCCACCGTCCGCGCCGAACCCGGCTACATCCTCGGCCTCGCCGCCGGCGCCATCACCCTCTCCGACGCCCGTGCCGCCGGCCTGGTCGAGATCGAGGGTGACGAGTCCGTCCTCCAAGCCGTTTTCGCCTGACTGCCGCCTCCATTGCGCATGGTCAGCATGGACGTGAAACTCGACTGTGGCAGGGATGGGCGAAGCGGGCGATGGAGTGGGCGAGTTGTTCGGCGAGGGCGGGGCTGCCGGTGTGGCCGGAGTCGTCGATGACGTGCAGGCGGGCGTCGGGCCAGGATTTGGCTAGTGCCCAGGCGGTTTCGAGTGGGGCGCTGAGGTCGAGACGGCCGTGGATCAGCTCGCCAGGGATTCCGGCAAGTCGATCGGCGTCGCGCAGTAGTGCGCCTTCCTCGAGCCATGCCGCGTGCGCGAAATAATGCGTGCAGATTCGGACGAACGCGAGCATGGGGGCGTTCGGCTTGGCGCTGTATTGCCCTGGGCTACCGAGGGATTCGTGGGCGATGACCGCGTCCTCCCAGCAGCACCACTCGATCGCGGCATTATGGCGCACCTGCGCATCCGGGTGTTCGAGCAACTGCCGATAACCCTCGACCACGTCAATATCGCCGGGAACCACAGCCCGGAACCGCTCCCACTCGGCGGGCAGCAGACGCCCGACACCCCGATACAGCCAGTCGATCTCACGCCGCCGCGTAGTGGTGATGCCGACCATCACGATCCCGGTCACCCGCTCCGGATATCGCTGCGCATACGCGAGGATCAGCGTTGAACCCCACGATCCGCCATACAACAGCCAGCGATCGATCCAGAGATGAATGCGCAGCCGCTCCATATCAGCGATCAGATGCTCGGTGGTATTCACCGTCATATCGGTGTCCGGCTCAGCCGCGCTCGGAATGCTGCGCCCACATCCCCGCTGATCGAACTGCACGATCCGGAAGATATTCGGATCGAACGACTTCCGCGGTCCCGGACTGCTCCCGCTACCCGGCCCGCCGTGCACCACCAGCACCGGCCGCCCGTCCGGATTGCCACTGGTGCACCAATACACCTGATTCCGGTCGCCGACCTCGAGCAGACCTTCGGCGTACGGGTCGATCGGAGCGAATGTCGTGGGCATGATTGCCGAGGTTAATGGAGGTGCGGCTGATGACCTGTCAATGGTCTGCTCACACCATTGCGGCGAGCATGGCCGGTGGGGCGTTCATGAAACCGTGTACGGCGATCAATAGCCAGGGGTTGCGGTGGAGGGACCAGAGGTAGCCCAGGAACAGGCCGGTTACGCCGATGTTGAGGATTGCGGCGGCGGAATCGATGAGTAGGCCGTTGCCGCCGTGGATTGCGGAATGCCAGGCTGCCCACAGGAGGCTGGTGAGGATGATGGCGGGCCAGCGGCCGTAGCGGGATTCGAGGCGGGTTTGGAGCCAGAAGCGGTAGAAGACTTCCTCTAGGACTGCGTTGATGAGGAATACGGCTAGGACGGTGATGATGTCGGGGGCGGTGCCTTCCCAGCCGGGGTCTATGACGAGGGTGGTGACGATGTAGGCGGTGATCGCGAGGGCGGGGCGTAGCCAGCGGCCACGGACATTCAGGCGTGCCCATTCGGTCCAGGTGACGTGGCAGACCAGGAGTGGGAATGCCAGTAGCAGAACGCTTTTGAGGATGAGGAACCAGAGGTTGTCGCCTTGGGCCAGGTGCAATCCGATTGCGAAGGTGACTGCTGCGCCGACCAGCATCCAGGTGTCGCGGGTGAGCTGTCGCGAATCGATGGCGGTGAACGGGTCGGAGGCGGGTGCGCGGGGTGGGAGCGCCGCTGCGATGAGGAAGCCGGCGGCGACCGGTAGCCACAGGAGCCAGATCGGGCGGGATTCTGCTGTGTCGGCTGAGAAGCGGACCGAGGTTTCGCCGCTGACTGTCAGGACCACCAGGGCGGCGACGTACACCGCAATTCCGGTGAGCAACAACGCCGTACTCGCTCGTATCGATGTGCGCACCATATCCACCATAACGTGCCGTCGTCGCTGGTCGGAGGTGCTGACGGTGCGGAGCGCCGAACTCGATCGGCAGGAGAGAATCTCGCAGTTCCTGCCAGACTGGTCGGATGAGCTGGGACGGCCGGTCGCGGGCATACGCGTCATTGCAGGGCTTGGCGCTGGGAGATGCGTTCGGGTCTTGCTACGAGGATGCGATGAATCAAGCTGCGCTGCGCGAACGCCGGGTCCTGCCGGGGCCGTGGTTGTGGACCGATGACACGCAGATGGCGTGCTCCATCTTCGCCGTGCTGGCTGAGCGCGGGCGGATCGATCAGGACGCACTGGCGGGGTCGTTCGCGCAGCACTACGACATCTACCGGCGATACGGTCCGGGGACGAGTCGGATCCTGCGGCTGATCCGCCAAAAGGGTTACCACTGGCGGGAACTCGCCCAGCAGGCACGGGATGGCCAAGGATCCTGGGGTAATGGCGCTTCGATGCGGGTCGCACCGTTGGGCGCTTGGTTCGCCGACGACCTGGACCGGGTTGTCGCCGAAGCTGCCGCATCGGCGGAAATAACTCATACCCATCCGGATGCGGTGGCAGGTGCTGTCGCAGTAGCGGTCGCCGCCGCCCTGTCCGCCGTCGAACCGGGCACCCGCCCCGGATCGCTCCTCGAAATGACCGCAGCCTGCACTCCGGCGGGACCGGTGCAGGACAAGATCGTGCAAGCGGCATCGATCGGCGATCCCGGTACCGCTGCTGCGAAATTGGGTGTCGGCCACGACACCGCCGCAGCCGACACCGTCCCCTTCAGCCTCTGGGTTGCCGCCAATCACGGCCATGATTTCAAAGAGGCATGCTGGACAGCGGCTGCGGCAGGTGGTGACTTGGACACCACTTGCGCGATCATCGGCGGAATCCCGGTGCCCGAACAACTCTCGACGGCCTGCCACAGGACTGGCTCGCGTGGAGAGAACCACTACCCGACTGGGCAACAGGGATCGCTCATTGATCTCGAGCGTCGGGTACCGCCTGGATCCGCAGGGCGAGGTCCGCGTGGTCGACAGGCCGGGAGGTGTCGACCACGACGACCGGAGTCAGCCCGAGCGGCGCGGCATGAGCGGCCCAGTCGTTCCAATTGGCGGCCAGTCGTTCCCGGTCGCGGTGCACAGCCGCACGCGTCCGTGCCGCGTACCGGGCCCTGGCGACCTCGGCAGGGATGTCGCACCACACCTCCACGACCCGGCGAGCCCCGGTCCGCTCGATCCCAGCACGAGCGA
Organism: Nocardia yamanashiensis; assembly: GCF_021183565.1. Taxonomy (NCBI): domain Bacteria; kingdom Bacillati; phylum Actinomycetota; class Actinomycetes; order Mycobacteriales; family Nocardiaceae; genus Nocardia; species Nocardia yamanashiensis. Next base: position 3,358,798 of record NZ_CP089226.1, on the reverse strand, counting down.
ACCTCAGATCTCGCGGCCTGAACCACCAGGAATCGATGACGACGTCCACCGTCGCCTCCGCCGCGAGCGCCCAAACCGTATCCATTGCGACCCCACCGAGTTCCGGCACACCCCCCGCGCCTTCGAGGCAACCGGCCAACGCCTCTTTCACCGCGTCCTTGGACAAGAACCAGGCATCCATCGACGGCGCCAGCGCAGCGCCCAAAGTCGTCTTGCCCGCACCGGGAAGCCCATTCACCAAGACCAGCAATCCGTCCATACGCCGATCATCGCCTCTCGTAGCATTGAGCAATGGCTGGTCATATGTCGTCCTGGGCACGGCGTTTGGCCCGCGACGAACTCGAGTTGCCGCTGCCACGCCGCTGGGCGCACTCTCAGGGCGTGGCGGCCGCGGCGATCGATCTGGCAGCACGGCTGGATTGCGATCGGGACCTACTCATCGATGCCGCGATTCTGCACGACGTTGGTTATGCACCGAATATTGCCGCAACAGGCTTCCACCCGCTCGACGGCGCCCGCTTCCTCCGGGAGGAGCATCATGCCGGCGACCGGCTCACGCGTTTGGTGGCCAATCACAGTTTCGCCCTGCTGGAAGCGGAAGAGCGCGGCTTACGAGACGAGCTGGAATCGGAGTTTCCGCTCCTCGATGACCCGCTCCTGGTCGACGCCCTGATCTACTGCGACATGACCACCTCGCCGGACGGCACCCCCACCACGGCAACTGCCCGTGTGAACGAGATCGTGGCCCGCTACGGCCCGGACACATTGGTGGGCAGATTCATTCAACGAGCAGCACCGGAAATCCAGTCCGCAGTCTCCCGAATCCAAGACGCCACCGGCGGTCAACCAAGATACGGATAGTCCCCGGACAGGAAGTCTCCGATCTGCTGCCGCATACTCGGATGAATGTCATACCGGCCCAACTCCTCCGGCCGAACGAATTCCACCCCGTCCGCCTCGTCATTGACGCTCGGTTCCCCCGAGACCGGCCGCCCGATGTAGCAGTTCTCGTACTGCTGCCGGATCTCACCGTCGGTATACGCGACAATGTGATTCGGATTGCTATACACCCCAAGGAATCCCGTGATCTCAGCCAGAATCCCGGTCTCCTCCTCACATTCCCGAATCGCACACTGCGCCGCCGTCTCACCCAAATCCATCGCCCCGCCGGGCAACGCCCACTGCCCCGTATCGCGCCGCCGCTGCAACAGAATCGCCCCGGATTCATCGGTGACGAGCAGATTACAAGCCACCACAAGCGAATTCGGCTTAGGCGCCCTCGGGTCGTTGTAGTACTCGATCCTGCCCATGATCAGCCTTTCGTCAGGGTGTCCAAGGCTGGGCGCCGGCCCAGATGGTTTCGAAACTCTCGGTGTAGCTGTCGAACCAGGCGGCGCCGTTGACCCGTTTGAGCTGGAATACGGGGTTCGCGCTGGCGGGCTGGCCCCAGATATGCGGGTTCACCAGCAGATTATCGTCGTATCGGAACAGTGAACTGTAGAGCGTCGTGTCGTGCAGCCGGACTCCGCAGCGATCGGCAGACAGGATCGGCCGGTAATAGCTCAGGGACGCACGGATTTTCGCGGAGAGCGTGTCGCCGATGCCCTCTTCATGGCCGCGGGCGGTAACCGCCAGCCCACCGGGGTCACCGAAGCACAGGCGAATCGTCGTGCCGGTGGCTGCCTGTTCGGTCAGCATCTTCACGATCATCGGGTTCGATTGGACGAGGAAGGTTCCCGAGAACACCAAGATGTCGATCTGTTCGGTGGCGCCGCGCAACAGCGACAACCAAAGGTCCCGGGGCACCTCGGCGCGGTTCGGGTACGTGGCAACCAACTCGGCATTCCTGGGAACCGGTGTCGCCTCGGGTACCGGCGGCCAGAGAAACTCCTCCTCGATGTGCAGGTGCTCGGCCACGCTCCGGCGATGCTTCGGATGCGGCACCCGGCCGCCCAGCCACCGACTGACAGTCTTCGGATCCACCTCGCATACCTCGGCCAGTGACTCCACGCGGATACCGCGTTGCAGCAGCACGCTTTGCAGCCGGATGTTCACAGACTCCATGAAATCCGATCCCCGAATCTGCGACAAGGAAATCGCCGTGGGACGCCGAAAACGTCCCAGGACGTCTACGGCTCGAATTCGAACGTGGTTACGAGGTCCCGGGCCTGATCGCCATGCTGGCTCCCACCAACGATGGAACAGGCGGCCGAGATGACCTGGCGTACACGATCCTTCGGGTTTCCCGGAGGTGTTCTGGAACTTCACGATGCAGCAGACGACTCTGCGGACTACCCGGGCTTCTACCTGGAACTTCGTGGAACGAGCGGAATCGACAGTGATCACGAACCGACGGAAGGGACGGGCATGCGCTACAAGCCATCGGCGCTGGGATACCTCCGCACCGATGTTTCCGGAATCGCGCAACTCTGGGACGAAAGTCAGATTCGCAAGATCGCGACGAAGCTCGGCTACGACTTCTCCGGGATGGTCGTCTACGACCCGACCTCGGGCCGACCTCCGTTGGCCCGCTTGAGGTCCCAAGCCACCCGCCTGGACGCCGAAGCAGTCATCGTCCCCGACCTCACACACTTCGAAGACAGTCAGGCTCCGGACTCGCTGATGCGGCAACTCGCGGTGATCACGGTGTATCCCGGGGAGACTTACTGCACGAGCGGCACTCACGCGAGGTAGGACGGATGCAGTACAGCCCTTGGCAGCAGACCTGTTCCACTGGATTGGCGCCGCTGCAGCGGTTGATCCTTGATGAGGAAGCGCGGACGCGGCTGATCCGGACCTGGCAGCCGGACGTGATGATCGGATTACTGCAAACCGAAGCGTATGCCCGGGCGATTCTGCGGGCCTGTATCAGTGTGCTCGGTGTACCGAGCGATCTCGATGACGTCGTAGCGACGCGGATGCGGCGGCAGCGGATTCTCGATCAGGACGGGCACGAGTTCCGGTTTCTGATCGGTGAGTGGGTTATGCGCCGGACGGTCGGAAGTCACGCGGTGATGGTGGATCAACTGACCCACCTGCTGGAGGTGATGGCGAGTCCTCGGATCGGTCTTGGAATCGTGCCGTTGGACGCGGACTATCGTGTGCCCGCCGCAGGATTCGTCGTTCATGATGAGTCGGAGGCCTCGGCCGAGGCGGTCGGTGGAGAGATCGTCGTCAAGGACGCGGAGGGGATTGCGTTGCACTTGAAGACTTTCGACATCCTCGCGGAGCAGGCGCTCTATGGGGATGAGGCGCGGCAATTGATTCGAACGGCACTGGCGATGCACCGAGCATGAGAGGGAATCCGTGGGCAGTCGGCGTGACTATTACAAGGATCCGGATGCACCCAAGCCGAACTCGTTGAAGCCTGGTGGTTCGGCGCTGGTGGTGGATGAAGCTGGGCGGGTGTTGATGCAGAGGCGGGGGGATTCGGGGAACTGGTCGTTGCCGGGTGGGGTTATGGAGGTGGGGGAGACGTTGGGGGAGTGCGTGGTTCGGGAGACGCGGGAGGAGACGGGGGTGGATATTGAGATCAGTGGGTTGTTGGGGATTTATACGGATCCGGAGCATGTGATTGTTTATGAGGATGGGGAGGTTCGGCAGGAGTTCGCGATCGTGTATTACGGGCGGGTCGTCGGGGGTGAGATTCGGGTTTCGGAGGAATCCAGCGAGGTTCGGTTCGTGTCGTTGGAGGAGCTCGAGGGGATGCCGGTGCATCCGACGGTGCGGTTGCGGTTGGGACATCATCGGGAACGACGAGAGGTGCCCTGGTTGGGGTAGTGGGTTGGAAATGACCAGGGCCCAACCCTTTTGGGGTTGGGCCCTGGTCATTCGTGGGGCGGGTTATTCGGTTGTGGCGGCACCCGGGAGTTTGGATTCGATGGCCGCGATGATGCGGGGGCGGAGGTCCGCGGCCCGGATGATGGCGTCTACCGAGCCGACTTCGACGGCGCGTTGGATGTTGTGGACGCGGTCGAATTCGGCTGCTACCTCGCCGAGTTTCTCGGTGCGGACGGAGGAGCGGATTTCGTCGAGTTCGGCGGTGAGGGTGGCGCGGTCGGCGGTGGCCGTGCTGGCGGCGCGTTCGGCGAGTTCGCGGACTCGCTGATCGGCCGCGGTGCGGGCGCTGACTTCACCGGCGAAGACGACGGCGGCGGCGGGGGCGCCGCCGAGGACGGAGGCGAAGGAGCCTTCCAGGGCCAGGACCGTCATGTTCGGGTTCAGGGCCTTGGAGAAGACCACGAACGCGCCGCCGTGGTAGCGGGAGATGACGCAGAAGACGATCGGGCCCTCGAAATTGACGATGGCGCGGCCGATTTCGGCGCCGTACTCCAGCTGGAGCTTGCGCATCGACTCGGGGGAGCCGTCGAAGCCGGACAGGTTGGCCAGCACGACCAGCGGGCGATTGCCGCTGGCGGTATTGATGGCGCGGGCCGCCTTCTTCGACGACTGCGGGAACAGGGTGCCGGCGGTGTAGGTGTCGGGACCGTCCGTGGACGGATAGCCGCGACGCGACACGCCCCGGGACTCGATGCCCAACAGGCACACCGGGATACCGCCGAGACGAGCGTCCTGGACGACCGCGGTTTCGGCGTCGGCCATGCCCGCCCAGCGCTCCAGCACCGGATGGTCCTGGTCGGCCACGGCGCGCATGACGGTGCGAATGTCGAAGGGCTTCTTGCGATCCGGGTTGGCGGTCGCGGAGAAGATCTCGCCGACGGTGGTGAAATCGCTGCCGGCCACCACATGCGGGAAGTCGGAGACGTCACGGTCGATGGGGTCGCTGGTCTCGGTGCGGCGCGGCATGGCCTCGCCGGGCGCGATGTAGGTGTGCTCGTAGTGGGACATGAGCACGCCGCGCGCCGCGTTCAGGTTCGGCGCCCAGTACTGCGCCTGACCGTTGGGGCCCATGACACGGTCGTAGCCGCCGATACCGAAGTTGTCCTCGGCCGACACCCCGCCGGAGAAGTCCAGCGCCTGCTTACCGGTGAGCACCATGGCCGAATCCGGCGTCATCACCAGAATGCCCTTGGTGTGCATGAGCATGGTGGCTTCGGCGTTCCAGTACGGCTGGGCGCCGACATTGATGCCCGAGACCACGATATTGATCTCGCCGCCGTCCTGGGTGAATTCGACGATCCGCTTGAGCGCGGCCGCCACCCAGTCCATGTTCTCGGTGCCCGACTTCATGGAGATGCGCGCACCGGAGGACAGCGCGTACCACTCCAGCGGAACCTGCAACTGCTCGGCCAGATCCAGCGCGGCGATGACCCGCCGGCATTCCGGCTCCGACAGCGCACCGAGCGATTTGGTGGGATCGCCGAGCAGCAGCACGCGCGTGATGCCCTCGGGGTACGACGGGGTCGCGGTCTTCACCACGCCCGCCACGATCGCCGCCTTGTTATTGCCCTTGGGCCGATCCACCGGCACCAGCGTGTGCGCGGCATCCAGATCGTATTCCGTGAAATCGCCCAGCAGACTGGTCAATTCGTAGGGGTACACGGTATTGCGGCTGCTGGCGCGCAGCACCTTCTGCCGGTACTCGTCCAGCGGCTCCACGACCTCTTCGGTGCGCTCGCCGATGCTGACCTCCGCACCGCCGGTGGCGTCGAACGCGATCCGCACCGCGATCTTGGCCAGCTCCCCGGTCTGCGGATCCCGCTGGCGGGCGATGAGCAGGATCTCCTCCAGCCCGGCACCCGCGGTCAGCGGCAGCACGTGCCCGCCGAGCACCTTCTCCAGCTCCTCGCGCGTCACATCGACCTCGGGCCAGATGTACATGATCACGCGATTGGTGTTGAACCGCTTGGCCGACGGCCGCTGCGCCTGCGCCCGGCGAATCGAGTCCAGGCAGGTGGCGATGGCGATCTCGGCGGTCGGCAGCGCCAGCAGCCGTCCGTCGTGGTCGCGCAGCGCCGCCAGGTCACGCACCTGCGCGAAGGAGATGAGCCGCTCGTCCGACGGATTGTCCTTGGCGATGGCCCGGAACAGGTACACCTCTTCGTCGTCCGAGGACGGCAAGCGGGTGAGGTCGAACTTGCGCAGCCGCTTCATCTGCATGCGCTGGGCGATGAACGGGTGCAGGCCGCGAATCAGCCGCTCTTCGCTCATCCCGGTGGCCGAGGGCCGGAAGGTGAAGTGGTGGTGCATGACCGCGCCGCCGCTGCCCGCGACGGTGGCGGTGATGCGGTGCACCTGGTTGGGCAGCGCTTGCCCGTCGAGGACTTCCTGCAATGCGGTGGCCATGGCGTCGAAGTCCTCGGGCTGCTTCTCCCAGCCGAGGTAGATATCGACCTCTATGGACGCCGAGGCGTGCGCCAGTTCGGCCAGCCCGCGCAGGATGGCGCCGAGTTCGTCGAAGCTGCCGGCGGCCGAAATCAGCGTCAGCCCACGGCGTTCGGCGCTCACGAAGGTGCAGCCGCCGGCTTCCCGGGTGCGCACGTCGGTGAGGTCCTTGTTGCCGTAGTAGCGGCGGGTCAGCACCTCGAGCATGGCGGTGTTGTCGATATTGCCGCGTACGAGCCGCTGTCCGAGCAGCCGCACCAGCGGTTCGGTGCTGCGCACCATGTCGGCGATGCGCTCGGACCGGTCGGTGGTCTCCGGGTGCAGATCCAGGTAGCGCAGGTTCTTGCGCACATTGGTGTACACGCGAGCGCGGTTGCGGCGCAGCAGAGGCTGTCCGTACCAGGCGTATACGACGCCACGGGTCAGATCGGCGATGACCGGGAAACGCACCTGGGTGGCGGTGACGAGCCGTTCCAGCGCCAGACCGGCGGGCTCGTACAGCGATCCGCTCGGCACCGGCTCCCGCAGCCACGAACGCAGCAGCGTCGTAATGACATTGACGGTGTCGGCAGGCCGCTGCTGGGCCAGGAAGATGCGGAAGACCGCCGATTCCAGATCCGGGGTGCGGTCCAGTTCGGTCACGCCGTAATGCCCGAGCGCCTTGACCAGCTTGGCCTGGTACGAGTCCGGCAGCCCGGCCCGCTCCACATCGAGGCTCTGCAGGTAGGTGTGGAAATGCTCACGCGCACTGTGCACATGGCTCTGCACGCCCTCGTCGTCCCACGACCGGTTGTGGCTCAGCTCGGCGAGATCGGTGAACACCTCGATCAATTCGAGCTCTTCGGCCAGCGGCCGGCGGTGATCGGAGACCACGGTACGGCGCACGTCCAGGTAGTCCGCGATGACGCGGCCCTCGTCGTGCGGATCCACGTCGAAGCCCAGCAGCAGGCTGCGCAGATCCTGCAGCCCGCGGGTCAGCCGCTCGTGCGGGCGCACCGGCGCGGCCTGATCGGGCAGATCCAGGGTGGCGGTGCCGGTGGCGGCGGCCTCGGCGTCCGCATCGTCTTCGGAGGCGATGGGCTCCAGGCGCAGCAGCGGCGCACCGGTCTCCACCTGGGTGCCGACCGAGACCGCGCATTCCTTCAACCGCGCCCGGAACGGCGCGCGCAGTACGGTTTCCATCTTCATGGATTCCAATACCAGCACCGGCGCCCCGGCCTCGACCTCGTCGCCGACGGCCAGCGGGGTGGCGACCACCAGCGCGGGCGCGGGGGAGCGGACCACGCCGCCCTCGTCGCGGCTGATGCGGTGGGTGACCCCGTCCACGTCCACCACGTGCACGGGCCCGTGGGTGCCGGTGGTCAGGCGGTAGCGGGCGCCGTTGACCACGACCTGCCCGGTGTGATCGTCGAAACGCTCCAGATCGACGTCGGCCGTGCGGGTTTCGCCGCCGGCCTCGACCCCGACCCGGAAGCGATGCGCGCCGATGCGGGCGACCCGCACCCGGTAGCCGACGCCGCGCAGCTTCAGATCGCGCGGCCGCCCGCTCTCGTGCTGCACCTGCGGCCGCCCGCCGGATGCGGTGGACAGCAGGCGATTCCGCTCGACCCGCTCCTCCTCCTCGTACGCGTCGATGGCCGCGGCGGCCAGCGCGATGGTGGAGTGGCGATGCGAGACCAGGCGGCCTTCGGGCCGCACCCGGTCGATCCAGCCGGTGTCGGCGCTGCCGTCGAGCACCTCGGGCTGGATCAGCAGATCGAGCACGAAGCTCTTGTTGGTCGCGCCGCCCTCGATGACCACGCGGGTCTGGGTGACCGCGCGCCGCAGCCGGCCCAGCGCCTCTTCGCGATTGCGGCCGTAGGCGATGATCTTGGCGATCATGGAGTCGAAGTCAGCCGGGATGGTGTCGCCCTGGCTGACGCCGGTGTCGACCCGGATGCCCGGTCCGGCCGGCAGATCCAGGCGCGCGATGCGGCCCGGCGCGGGCGCGAAGTCGCGATCGGGATCCTCGGCATTGAGCCGCGCCTCGATGGCGTGCCCGCGCTCGACCGGCGGCTCACCCTCGAGCTTGTTGCCGGCCGCGACGTGCAGCTGCGCACGCACCAGGTCGAAGCCGGTGGTGGACTCGGTGATCGGATGTTCCACCTGCAGGCGGGTATTGACCTCGAGGAACGCGAACAGCTCGTCGCCGGGGTGGTAGAGGAATTCGACGGTGGCCGCGCCGCAGTACCCGACCGCGACGGCCAGCCGCTCGGCCGAGGCCTTGAGCTCGGCCGCCTGCTCGGGCCGCAGCACCGGCGAGGCCGACTCCTCGATGATCTTCTGATTGCGCCGCTGCACCGAGCAGTCGCGCACGCCCAGCGCCCACGCCGTGCCCTGCCCGTCGGCGATGACCTGCACCTCGACGTGGCGGGCGCCGGTGACCAGGCGCTCGAGGAACACGACGCCGCTGCCGAAGGCGCGGGCGGCTTCCTGCCGGGTGCGCTCGTAGGCATCCTCCAGCTCCTCCGGGCCGGTGATGACGCGGATACCGCGCCCGCCGCCGCCCGCGGTGGCCTTGAGCATGAGCGGGTAGCCGATGCGCTCGGCGGCTTCCTTGGCCTCGTCGATGGTCTCGACCGGGCCGCGGCTCCACGGCGCGACCGGCACCCCGACCTCTTCGGCGATCAGCTTGGCGCCGATCTTGTCGCCCAGTTTGCGCATGGCGTCGGGGCTGGGGCCGATGAAGGTGACCCCGATCTGCTCACACAGTTCCGCGAAGGCGGGATCCTCGGCGACGAAACCCCAACCCACCCAGGCGGAGTCGGCGCCGGTCTCGCGCAGCGCGCGCTCGAGCAGCTTGAGATCCAGATACGGGCGCGCGGCGGCCGGACCGAGGTCGTAGGCGATATCCGCCTCGCGCACGAATGTCGCGTTCCGATCGACATCGGTGTGAAGCGCGACGGTTTCGATCGATTGCCCGGTCTCTGCCGCCAGGTCGCGGGCGGCATGGATGAGGCGCATAGCGGCCTCTCCCCGGTTCACGATGGCGATGCGGCTGAACACTCGCCAGCTCCTTCCATTCCACGATTCCGGCCCGGTCGGGCGAACAGGCGAACAGTATTGCCACTGCTCTTTCCGCGTACTATGCCCCGCCGGGCGCGTTCAGGTACACCGCGCGACGGGGTTACCGGCACGTATCCTGCAAAATTTCTCGCTGCGGTCATGAAAAACACCGATTTGGGCCCGATATGGGCAGTGCGGTAGACCGGGTGGTTTACGCGCTGCCGGAGTTGCCTGTGCCCTGTTATCGCGATCGAATCCGATTCCGTTCGCGATCGCGTGCTTACAATACGGACGGTTCCGACCAGGGACGGGCTGTACACCACATCGGAAACGGGAGTGGGAGGCCATGCGGAACGCGCTCGACGCTATCGACCTATCGGGACTGTTCACGCCGGCTGCGATCGGCCCGCTGCGCGTGCGGAACCGGTTCGCCATGGCCCCGCTCTCACGCTACGCCGCGCGCTGCGGGGTGCCGGCCGCCGAACTCGGGGCCTTCTATCGGCGGCGCGCGGCCGGCGGCTTCGGGTTGATCATCAGCGAGGGCATATCCGTCGGCGCGAGCCCGGCGGGCTCGGGTATCGCCGCGATCCGGCAGCCGTCGGCGCTGCGGGCCTGGACCGCGATCGTGTCCGCCGTGCACGCCGAGGGGGTGCCGATCTTCGCGCAGTTGATGTACGTCGGCGAACCGGACCGGGTGCGCTGGGGCGTCGAGGCGGACCGGATCATCGCGAGTTACGCCCAGGCGGCGCGGCAGGCCCGGCGAGCCGGATTCGACGGCGTCGAAATCCATGGCGCGCACGGCATGCTGCCCATCCGGCCCGTGCTCGCGGCCGAACTGGTCGGTGCGGTCCGGGCCGAGCTGGGGCCGGAAATGCCGGTCACCTACCGGTTTTCGCAATGGCGGGCCGGGCGGTACGACACTCGCGCGGCGGCGGGACCGGCCGAGCTGGAGGAACTGCTGTGGCCGCTCGCCGAGGCCGGGGTGGCCGCCTTCCATCCCTCGACCCGGCGCTTCGACGAGCCCGAATTTCCCGGAATCGCCGGGCCGAGCGGGCAATTGAGCCTGGCGGGCTGGACCAAGAAGGTGACCGGGCGGCCCGCCGTCATCGTCGGATCGATCGGGCTGGCCAAGGACGCCGCCGCGACGGGCGGACCCGCCGAGGTGATCTCGCTCGAACGACTGCGGCGGCGTTTGGACCGCGGCGAGTTCGATATCGCCGCGGTCGGGCGTGCGGTACTGGCCAATCCGGATTTCGTCGAGCTGATCCGCGGCGGGCGGATCGGCGAACTGGTGCCCTACGACGACAGCAAGCACAAGTCCACGCTCGCCTGACGCCGCTCGCGCGCAAGCTTCAGCGGATCAGCTTGCCGAGGTCGGGATACTCCTGGATCCAATGGAAGTCGCCGTCGCGCAGCGGAAACGTATCCGGATCCAGCGCGGTCATGGTCAGGGTCGCGGGCCGCCCGTCGTAGTCCCCGCGCAGCACCAGCTGATCCGCGGCCGGCTGTTCGAAGGCGAAAGTGTAGGTGAACGGCGGCATTTCACTCGGCGGGGCCTGTTCGTCCAGCGGCGGCCCGGTCAAGGTGAGGGTATTGGTCCCGGTGTCCACGGTCGCGACGGCGGCCACGAAGGAATCGTCCATTTTCTGGTAGGCGGCTTTCCTGGTGTCGAGAACCAGCCGCCGCCAGCGGGTCTCGTCGGTGGTGAGCGGCGGCAGCGGCCGGCCGTCCAGGGTGAACTCGGTGACGTTCCAGATGCCGTACAGCGGCGGCTGGGGCACGCCGTCGCCCTGTACCCGGTACCCCTCGGCGGCCATCCGCGCCCCACCGGCCAGCACCCATACACCCAGCGCCGCCATCGCCACGGTGGCGATCCGGTTCGCCCGCGCGCCGCGGAACAGCGGCGGTTGCGTCATCGGGCCGGAACGCCGCTCCAGCACAAGCACATTCGCCAGCCGTCCGGCCTGCGGCGCCAGCACGAACAGGCACATCAGCAGCAGATGGAACGACAGCAGCTTGACCGGCACGTCGAAGGTCATGTTCAGCACGAACACCTGGGCCAGATTCACCAGGCTCAGCAATGCGCCCAGGGTCGCGGTGCGGGGCAGGAACAGCAGCAGCCCGCCCAGCACTTCGGCTGTGCCCAGCAGCATTTCGTACACCGGCGCGGACCCGACCTGATTCCACAGCACGCCGGTGGCGCTGAAATCCCCGTACGGCTGCAACAGGGTGATCAGCGTGGGCCGCGGCATCTGCAACGGGATCACCTTGGCCATGCCGTAGAACAGCATCTGCCCGCCGAGGCACAGGCGGATGGCGGTGAGGAACCAGGCGTGCAGTCTCACGTAGGCCGTCCGGCGGCGGTCCAGCACCGACCACACGAGGGTGATCGCGACCGCGGCGCCGAAGACGCAGAAGATCAGCACCCAGAGCGGGGCCTGATCGCCGCTGTAGGACTTGCGCAGCGGGGCCACCTCGGTACCGAACACGGTGGTGCTGACCGTGCGGACGAAATCGTCGATCGAGTCCATCTGGCCGCCGGCCGCGCTCGCCGCCAGATAGACGAACAGCGGTCCGGTGAAGACCAGCACCAGTTGGGCGAACAGCAGGCAGAGCAATCCGAAATAGGCGAAACAGAAGCGGAACGCGATTCTGGTCAACGGTTTCCAGAAAGCGGGTGTGAAATCGACGGGGGTGCTATCCTTTTCGCGATCTAGCACATCCGTGGCAACGCTCGACATGCTGGCGCCCCCTCGCTTTCCTCCCGGGTGCCGGGAATATCGCTCCGACCGTGGCTCGAACGCGACGATGATGCCACCCCGCCCGTGTGATGCGGTGCAGGGACACGCGTCCCGGACCTGGACGGATGCACCACACGCAACTACTGGTCGGCTGATCACGAGCGACACGCTGGCGATGAGCCGCTACATGGCTTCACACCCGTCCGGCTCTGCCAGGATGGGCCTTTGGACTGTTCTTTTCAGCTGCTCATACTCCGGGAGGAGCCAGGCGGATGAATGTCGGGCAATCAGCGCGTGAACCTCGCACTTTGGTCGACATCCTGTCGATGCGGGTGACGAAGACCCCGCAGCGTTCCGCGTACATCTTCTCGAACCATCGGCAAGCCGACACCGTCGTCGATCACCGCGCCCTGTGGGACCGGGCCGGCGGATTGGCCGCGCGCGTAGCCGAAGTCACCGCGCCGGGTGACCGGGTGCTGCTGATGTGCCCGCCCGGACCGGAATTCGTCTACGCCTTCTTCGCCTGCCTGCTGTCCGGGCGCATCGCGGTGCCGGTGCACCTGGCGGCATCGGCGCATCAGCTGGTCGCGCTCACCGCCATCGTGCGCGATTGCGGCGCCACCGCGGCCATCGCGCCGCTGGCGACGGTGCCGATCGGGGACGGGCAACTGGGACCGGACATTCGGGTCATCGACACCGACGGCGCGAGCGCCGGAACGGGTTTCGAGGCCACCCGCCCGGACCCGGAGGACATCGCCTTCCTGCAGTACACCTCCGGCTCGACCGGATCCCCCAAGGGCGTCATGGTCCGGCACCGGAATCTGATGGCGAACCTCGGGCTCATCCAGTCCGAAAACCTTCTCACACCGGACAATTCGATTGTCTCGTGGCTGCCGCCGTACCACGATATGGGGCTGATCCAGGGTGCGCTGCTGCCCATGTTCGTCGGCTTCCCGAGCGTCCTGCTCTCGCCCATGACGTTCCTGCGCGATCCGCTCATCTGGCTGCGCGCCATCGCCGCGCGTGAGCACGTGGTCGCGGGCGGCCCGAACCTGGCGTACGGGCTCTGCGCCAAACGGGTGTCCGAGGCCGATGCGGCCGGGCTCGATCTGAGCGGCTGGGACATCGCCTTCGTCGGCGCGGAACCGGTCGACCCGAACATTCTGCGCAAATTCACGGACCTGTTCGCCGCCAGCGGCTTTCGCGGCGCGAGCTTCGTGCCGATGTACGGATTGGCGGAATCGACGCTGTATGTCAGCGGCGGCCGGCCGGGCGACGGCGCGCGCTCCCGCACCTTCTCGATCATCGACCTCGATCGCGGCGTAGCCGAGCCGAAAACCCCTGGGCGCGAGCTGATCAGCGTCGGACCGATGGCGCCGGACCGTATCGCGGTGGTGGACCGCGACACCGGGCAGCGCTGCGCCGAACACCGGATCGGCGAGATCTGGCTGCGCGGCGACAGCATCGCCGCCGGGTACTGGCACAAGCCGGCCGAGACCGAACGCGCCTTCCACGCCACCCTCACCGACGGCGACGGCACGCCGTACCTGCGCACCGGCGACCTCGGTTTCGTGGCCGCCGGCGAGCTGTACATCTCCGGCCGCAGCAAGGAACTGATGATCGTGCACGGCCGCAATATCTTTCCGCAGGACGTGGAGCGCACCATCCTGGCCGAGCATCCGGCGCTGCGGCCCGGCGGCTGCGCGGTCTTCACCGCGCGCATCGACGACGAGGACCGCGTCATGGTGGTGCAGGAACTCACCGACGCGCAGACCGGCGACGCGCCGGCGCTGGCGGGTTCGATTCGCGACATCGTGAGCCGCGTGCACGGCATCGGCGTGCACCGGGTCGTATTCGTCGGCAAGGGCGAGGTGCCCAAGACGACCAGCGGAAAGATTCAGCGACAGCTTCTCCGGGAGACGTACTCGACGACAGCGGCACGCTAGGAAAGGACGGAATTGAGCAGATCGCCGGATACGACACCAGTGCTGGACTTCTTCGTGGAGTGGGCCGCCGCACGGCTGGAACGAGACACGGTGGACCCGTACTCGCCACTCACCTCACTGGGGCTGGACTCCGTGAAAGCTGCGGAGCTGATGAACATCCTGGAGGACCGGTACCAGACCGAGATCACCGCCGAGGACATCTTCGACGGCCTCAGCCTCGCCGATGTGGCGGCCATGGCGACCGCGCGCACCGGCAACGGCGAAGCCGGTTCCGGCGGTGAGACGCCCTCGGACCGTATGCGATTCAGCCTGCTGTTCTTCTCCAGTGACGCGCAGCGGCAGGCGGACGACCGCTACCGGCTGCTGCTGGAGAGCGCCCGCTTCGCCGATACGCACGGCTTCGAGGCCATCTGGATTCCCGAGCGGCACTTCCACAAGTTCGGCGGACTGTACCCGAACCCGGCGGTGCTCGGCGCGGCACTGGCGGCCGGCACCGAACGGGTGCGGATTCGCGCGGGCAGTGTGGTGCTGCCACTGCACAATCCGGTCCGGGTGGCCGAGGACTGGTCGGTGGTGGACAACCTGTCCGGCGGCCGCGTCGACGTCGCCTTCGCCACCGGCTGGAACGTGGACGACTTCGTGCTCGCGGGCGGCAACTACGCCGACCGCGTCGAAATCACCAGGGCCGGAATGGATACCGTGCAGCGGCTGTGGCGCGGCGAGACCGTGGCGCTGGCCAACGGCGCCGGCGAAGAGCGTGCGGTGCGCATCTTCCCGGCCCCGGTGCAGCCGGCGCTGCCCACCTGGCTGACCTGCAGCGGCGGCATCGAACGCTTCGAGATGGCGGGCGCGGTGGGCGCGAACATCCTGACCGCCTTGCTGTTCCAGGAAGTCGACGAGCTGGCCGAGAAGCTGGCCGCCTATCGCAAGGCGCGCGCCGAGCACGGGCACGGCGCGGAAGCGGGCATCGTGACCGTCATGCTGCACACCTTCGTGGGCGCGGACGAGGCCCGGGTGCGCAAGACCGTCGAGGGCCCGTTCAAGAGCTACCTCGAGGATTCGGTCGACCTGTGGCGGCGCGGCTCCGAGGCCCTGGACAGCCTGGACGAGAAGACCCGGAACAGGGTGCTGGACTTCGCATTCGAGCGCTACTACCGCAATAACGGCTTGTTCGGCACCCCCGCCGGTGCGGCGGCCATGGTCGAGCGGCTGCGGGCGATCGGGGTGGACGAGATCGCCTGCCTGATCGACTTCGGTATTCCGGACGCCGAGGTGCTGACCGGTCTGGAGTCGCTGGCCGCCCTGGAGCAGCTGACCCGATCCGCGTAGCGCACCTTCCCGACGCCTCGAGAAGCAGGAGCAGATTTGACCGGCGCACGTTCGCACTCTTTTCCGTTATCGGCTGCCCAGCAGGGGATTTGGTACGCGCAACAGTTGACCGGCGCCACGCCGTTCACCAATGCGCTGTGCATCGACCTGCGCGGCGCACTGGATATCGGAGTGCTGGCGGCGGCGTTCTGGCGGGTGGCGGGCGAGTTCGAGGCCGGGCGGCTGCGGGTGCTCGAGGAGAACGGCATTCCGCGGCAGGTGGTGGACCGGCCGCTGGGCGAGGGCATCGAATGCCTGGATCTGCGGACGGCCGAGGACCCGATCGGCGCGGCGCGGGAGTGGATGCGCGCCGAATACAGTCGCCCGGTCGATCTGCACCGGGACCGGCTGATCACCACCGCGGTGCTGCGGGTGGAGGAGTCGCGCTGGTTCTGGTATCTGCGCGCCCATCACATCGCGATGGACGGGCTGGCGGCCATGACGCTGCTGGCCCGTATCGGCGAGGTGTACACAGCCGCGGTCGAGGGCCGGGAGCCGTCCGCCTCCAAGGTCAAAGGTCTCGCCGAACTGGTGGCCGAGGACGAAAAGTACCGGGAATCCGAACGTTTCGCGGCCGACCGCGAGTTCTGGCGCGAGCAGCTCGCCGGGCTGCCCGCGCCGGTGAGCCTGGCCGGGAAGAGCGGGCAGGCGGACGCGCACCCGATCTCGGTGGGCGCGGTACTGCCCGCGGAAACCGGTGAGCGGCTGGCCGCGGTGGTCAAGGCGACCTCCACCAACCCGGCCGTGCCGATCCTGGCCGCCTTCGGGGCGTTCCTGGGCCGCATGACCGGCGGTGACGATATCGTGCTCAGCCTGCCGGTGTCCGCGCGCGTCACCACGGCGGCGCTGCGGTCCGGCGGCATGCTCGCCAACACCCTGCCGTTCCGAATCACGTTGAGCCCGTTCATCACCGCGGGCGAGCTGATCGCGGCGACCCAGCAGCGGTTGATCGACGTCCTGCGTCGGCAGCGGTACCGGCAGGAGGACATGTTCCGCGATATCGGGCGTCTCACCCCGCAGACGCAGGTCTTCGGGCCGTACGTGGACCTCATGATGTTCGACACCGATGTGGTGCTGGGGCCCATCGTGGGACAGCTCGAGGTGCTGACCCCGGGACTGGTCTCGGATCTGTCGGTCAGCGTCTACTCCGATGCGGCCTCGGGCGGCACGCGCGTGGACTTCGTCGCCAACCATGACCTGTACACACCGGAAGAGCTTGCGCGGCACCATGATCGGTTCATCCGGTTCTTCCGCGAGTTCCTCCGCACGTGCCAGGCCGACGCCGGGACGCCGGTCCGCGCCATCGAGCTGCTGCACGCCGAGGAACGAGCGCGGGTGCTGGGGGAGTGGAACAACACCGGCCTACCCATCGACGATGGCGCGACGCTCACCGAACTGTTCCAGCGGCAGGCCGCGGCGACACCCGATGCCGTCGCCGTCGTCTCGGGCGGTGCGGAGATCACCTACGCCGAGCTGCAAGCGCGCGCGAACCGATTGGCGGCCACGCTGGCCGCGCAGGGCGTGGGGCCGGAAAGCGTTGTGGCCATTGCTCTTCCCAAGGGCATTCCGCTGATCACGGCAATGCTCGGGGTGCTCGAAGCGGGCGCGGCCTACCTGCCGCTGGACCCGACCTCGCCACCTGATCGGCTCGCCTACATTCTCGCCGACGCCGCGCCCGCCCTGGTCATCACCGACGACGCCATCGAGGATCGGGCGCCGGCCGCCGCGCCGCGACCGCCGCGGCCGGGCAATATCGCCTACGTCATCTACACCTCGGGCACCACGGGAAAACCCAAGGGCGTGGCCGTCACGCACGCCAACGCGGCGTCGCTGTTCGAGAGCACCGCGCCCTGGTGCGATTTCGGTCCCGATGACGTCTGGACCTGGTGCCACTCACAGGCTTTCGACTTCTCGGTGTGGGAGATCTGGGGCGCGCTGCTGCACGGCGGGCGCGTGGTCGTGGTGCCGCGCGAGATCGCGTACTCCCCGGCGGAGCTGTGGGAGCTGATCGTCGCGCAGCGCGTGACCATCCTCAACCAGACCCCGTCCGCCTTCTACGCCTTGATCGAATCCACACGCACTGCCGCGCTGGAGGATTCGGCGCTGCGCATGGTGGTGTTCGGCGGTGAAGCCCTGGACCCCAAGCGGCTGGCGCGCTGGAAGCCGGCCGGTGCGCCCGGCGGGCCGGCGCTGGTGAACATGTACGGCATCACCGAGACCACGGTGCATGTCACCGAACAGCCGCTGACGGAACAACATTGGAACGGCGACCTCGGCAGCAGCCCGATCGGCGTGCCGCTGGCGAACCTGCGCGTCTATGTGCTCGACGCCTGGCTGCGGCCGGTCCCGGTGGGCGTCGCCGGGGAACTGTACGTGGCGGGCAATCAGGTCGCGCGCGGCTATCGCGGCCGGGCGGCGCTGACCGCCGCGCGTTTCGTCGCCGACCCGTTCGACCCGGCGGGCGGTCGCCTGTATCGCAGCGGGGACGTGGTCCGCTGGACGGCGGACGGGGTGCTCGAATACCTCGGGCGCGCCGACGAACAGGTGAAGATCCGCGGCTATCGCATCGAACTGGGCGAGGTCGAAGCCGTGCTCGCCGATCAGCCCGCGGTCGGCCGCGCCGTCGTCACCACCCACACCGCCGCACCCGCCGCGCCCGAGGCCGCGCCGGACACCCAGCTGGTCGCCTATCTGGTCCCGGACCCGCGTTTCGCCCCGGTGGCCTCGACATGCCTGGAGCTGCAACGCGACGGCGTGATCGCGCCGGGCGAACTGCACGAAATGCCCAATGGCATGCCGATCGTCGGCCGCAACCGCTCCAATGTCGAATTCCTGTACGAGGAGATCTTCGAGAACGGCGAATACTGCCACGACGGCATCGCCATCCCCGCCACCGGCTGCATCGTGGATATCGGCGCGCACGTCGGCATGTTCTCGGTCTACGCCAAACGCACCTCGCCGCAGGTCAAGCTGTTCGCGGTCGAACCCATGCCGGAACTGCGGCGCATGTACGAAGCCAACTCGCGGCTGCACGGCCTCGACGCCACCGTGGTGCCGTACGCGATCGGCGCGGAAGCCACCACCGACACCTTCACCTACTACCCGGAAATGTCGGTCATGTCCGGGCGCGGCACCGACAGCCGCGTGCAGCACGACATTCTCGAATCGTTCCTGCATCACGAATACGCCGCCGAGAGCGCGGATCTGGGGGAGAGCTACGTCGATCAGCTGATCGAGGACCGCCTGGATTTCGAACGCGTCGACGTCTCGGTCCGGACGCTGTCGCACATCATCACCGAATACGGCATCGACCGGATCGACCTGCTCAAACTCGATGTCGAAGGCAGCGAACTGGACGCCTTGCGCGGTATCGCAGCCGAACACTGGCCGCTCATCGACCGCATGGTCATCGAGGTCCACGATGTCGAAGGCCGGCTCGCCCGCATCGAGAACCTGCTGCACGAGCACGGATTCGTGGCCGCCGCCCGGGTGTCGCCGAACGTGGTCGGCACCGACCTGCACATCGTCTACGCCTACCGCGCCACCGTCGGCCCGGACCCCGACGTCGACAGCGCGCGACCGGACTTCCTGACCCCGGACGAGAAATGGTGCGCCCCAGCCGCACTCGGCAAGCTGCTGCGCGAACGGCTCGGCGCGCAACTGCCCGCCTACATGGTCCCGGATGTGGCGATGGTCCTGGACGCGCTGCCGCTGACCGTGAACGGCAAGGTGGACAAGGCGGCGCTGCCGGAACCGGTCGCGGCGCGCGCCTACTACCGGGCGCCGCGCACCGTGACCGAAGAGATCGTGGCCACGGTGTTCGCCGAAGTGCTCGGGATGGAACAGGTCGGCCTCGATGACGACTTCTTCGCCCTCGGCGGCAATTCACTGTCGGCGACCCGGCTGTCGGCGCGCCTGTCCGAAGGCGTCGGCGTCGCGGTGACGGTGCGCGATGTGTTCGACGCGTCGGTGGCCGAGGATCTGGCCGCGCTGCTGGCCGGGCGGGTGGAGCACACCGCGCATCGCGACGCGGTCCCGCGCTTGCGGCGCGGCCGGCGGCCCGAACGGGTGCCGTTGTCGTATGCGCAGCAGCGGATGTGGTTCGTCAACCGGTTCGATCCGGAGTCGGCGGCCTACAACATCCCGATGGTCATCCGGCTGTCCGGCGCGGTGAACGAATTCGCCTTGGCCGCAGCGGTACTGGATGTGCTCGCCCGGCACGAGGTGCTGCGCACCCGCTATCCGGACGTGGCCGGGGTGCCGTACCAGGCGGTGGTGCCGATGGCCGAGCTGCAGCGGGCGGCGGATATCGACCTGACCGCGCTTCCGGTCGACGCGGCCGGGGCAGACGCCGAACTCGCGGCACTGGTCTCGGTGGGTTTCGATGTGGCCCAGCGGGTTCCGTTGCGGGCCCGGCTGCTGGCGGTGGGCGCCGATGAGTTCGTGCTCGTGCTGGTGGTGCATCACATCAATGCCGACGGCTTCTCCATGGGGCCGCTGGCGCGCGACCTCGCCATCGCCTACACCGCCAGGCGCCATGGGCGGCAACCCGATTGGCCCGCGCTGCCGGTGCAATACGCGGATTACGCACTGTGGCAACGGGAACTGCTCGGCGCCGCCGACGATCCGGAGTCCTCACAGTCGCGACAGCTCGCCTACTGGTCGGAGCAATTGCGGGAACTGCCCGAAGTGCTGGAACTGCCCTGGGATCGCCCGCGTCCGGCGGTCGCTTCGCATCGGGGCGCGACCCACGCCTTCGTCCTGGAACCGGCGCTGGTCGCGGGATTGCGCGACCTGGCGCAGACTCGGGGCGTCACGGTGTTCATGCTGTTCCACGCCGCGCTCGCGGTGGTGCTGTCGCGGCTGTCCGGCAGTACCGATATCGCCATCGGCTCACCGGTTTCCGGGCGCGGCGCGGCCGAATTGGACGATCTGATCGGCATGTTCGTCAATACGGTGGTGCTGCGCACCCGCGTGGACGAAGCGCAGCCGTTCACCGACCTGCTCGCCCAGGTCCGCGGCGTGGACCTGGATGCGTTCGCCCAGTCGGAGGTCCCGTTCGAACAGGTCGTGGAGGCTCTGGACCCGCCGCGCAGCCAAGCGCATCACCCGCTGTTCCAGGTCATGCTCGCCTTCCACAATCTCGACCAGGCGGTGCTCGAACTTCCCGATGTGGTGGTGACGGCCGCCGGCGCGGACACCGGCATCGAACGGTTCGACCTGACCTTCACCATGACCGACGCCCCCGACGGGCGCGGGGCGATCCCGGTGGAACTCGGTTACGCCACCGACCTTTTCGAGCCGAGCACCATCGCCAACCTGGTCGATCGCCTGCGCGCGGTGCTGCGTGCCGTGACCGCCGATCCTGCGGTGCGGGTGCGGGATATCGAGGTGCTGTCCGACCCCGAACGGCAGCGGCTCGTCCGGGACTGGGGACGCCATGGAATCCCCGACGAACTGACGGAGCATCCGACCCTCCCGGCGCTGCTGGCCGCGGCGGTCGCGGCGAACCCCGACGGTGTCGCGGTGATCGACGGCGAGCTGCGCATGTCCTATCGCGAGCTCGACGAGCGATCGAATCGACTGGCGCGCCTGCTGATCGGACGCGGCGCCGGCCCCGAATCCACGGTGGCGGTCGGGATCGAACGGTCCCTGCACTGGGTGCTGGCGGTGTGGGCCGTCGCCAAGACCGGGGCGGCGTTCCTGTCGCTGGACCCCGCGCATCCGGCGGAGCGAAACCGGCTGTTGTGCACGGACTCCGGCGTCGGCTGGGTGCTCTCGTGCGGCGATCTCGGATTCGCGGCGCCCGAAGCCGAAGTGATCGACCTGGGGGTGCTCGAGGCGGCGGAATTCAGCGCCGATGCGCTGACCGACGCGGATCGCCGCGGGCTCGTGCACCCGCACGGCACCGCATATGTCATCTACACCTCCGGTTCGACCGGACGCCCGAAGGGTGTCGAGGTCACGCACGCCGGTCTCGCGGCCGTGCGCGCCGACCACGCCCGCCGCTGTGCCGCCGACGCCGGCGCGCGGGTGCTGGCGGTGGCCGCCCGGACCTTCGACGCGGCGATTCTCGAACTCCTGCTGGCCCTCTCGGGCAGCGCGACACTGGTGGTCGCACCGCCGGACGTATACGGCGGCGAGCAGCTGCGGGAGCTGCTGCGAGCCCAGCGGGTGAGCCATGCGTTCCTGACGCCGTCGGTGGCGCTGTCGCTGGAACCGGCCGGACTCGACGACCTGCGGGTGGTGCTCACCGGCGGCGATCGGTGCGGGCCGCAGCCGGCGGCGCGCTGGGCGGGCACCGATGCGGCGGGCGCACGCCGCGTGCACAACCTGTACGGCCCGGCCGAGGCGACCATCTGGGTGACCGCTGCGGAACTGCTGCCCGGCCGGACGCCCGCGATCGGCACACCCATCACGGGAATGTCCGCGGTGGTGCTGGACGCCTGGCTGCGGCCGGTGCCCGCGGGCGTGGTCGGTGAACTGTACGTGGCGGGGCCCGGGGTGGCGCGCGGCTATCGGGACCGGCCCGGGCTCACCGCCGGTCGTTTCGTGGCCGATCCGTTCGGCGCACCCGGGCAGCGCCTGTATCGCACCGGTGACCTGGTGCGCTGGGTGACCGGCGAATTCGATACGGCCGCCCTGGTTTTCGTGGGGCGCTCGGACTTCCAGGTCAAGGTGCGCGGGCAACGCCTGGAACCCGGCGAGATCGAAGCCGCACTGGCCGCCGTCGATGGCGTGGCCCAGGCCATCGCCGTCGTGCACCCCACGTCCGGCGGCGGCCGATTGGTCGGCTACGTCGTGCCCGAGCCGGGTCGCACGGTGGACCCGGACACGGTGCTGCACGCGGTCGGCGAGCTGCTGCCTGGCTATCTGGTGCCGGATGTGGTCATGGCCCTGGACGAGCTGCCGCTGACCAGCAGCGGCAAGGTCGATCGCCGGAGCCTGCCGGAGCCCGCGGCCGAAACCCGGGAATTCCGTGCGCCCGCCACGCCGTTCGAGCAGATCATCACCGAGGTGATCGCCGAAGTACTGGGTCTGGACCGGGTCGGCGTCGATGACGACTTCTTCGCCCTCGGCGGGGATTCCATCGTCTCGATACAGGTGGTGGCGAAAGCGCGAGCGCGCGGCGTGGGGTTCGGGCCCCGCGACGTATTCGAACAGCGCACCCCGGCGCGGCTCGCCGCGAACGCGTGCGCCGCCGGCACCGTGCACACCGGCGTGCTCGCGGAGCTGCCCGGCGGCGGCGTCGGCGAGCTGCCGTTGCTGCCGGTCGCGCGGTGGATGATGGAGTGGGACAACGGATTCGAGCGCTTCGAACAGCACATGGCGCTGCGGCTCCCGGCCGGTATCGACGAGACCGCCGTGCTCGCGGCGATCACCGCACTTCTCGATCACCACGACATGCTGCGCTCACGATTGCGGCGGGAACCGGCCGGCGGGTGGTCACTGCTGGTGGAACCGGAGGGGAGCGTGCCCGCCGCTGCGGTACTGCATCGCCACCGCATACCGGCGGGACCGGACGCGGAAGCCGATGCCGTTGCCGCACAGCTGAACTCGGCCACCGACCGCCTGGACCCCGAGCGCGGCGTCATGGTCCGGTTCGTCTGGCTCGACAACGATGGCGAGACCCCGGGGCTGCTGCTGGTGGTGGCCCATCACCTGGCGGTGGACGGCGTGTCCTGGCGGGTGCTGGTGCCGGACCTGCTCTCGGCCTTCGAGCAGATCGCGGCGGGCCGGATTCCGGTGCTGGAACCGGTCGGCACGTCGATGCGGCGCTGGGCGCACGGCTTGGCGGACGCGGCCGCCGAACCCGCACGGCTGGAAGAACTTCCGCTCTGGCAATCCATGGTGACCGGCCCGGACCCGAGCTGGGGCGAACGCGCCCTGGACCCCGCCGTCGACACCGCGGCCACCCTGGACGAAGTCGAGGTGACGCTGCCCGAGGCGGTGACCCGGGCGCTGCTGGGGCGCGTCCCGGCGGTGTTCCACGGCGGCGTCAACGACGGCCTGCTCGCGGGTCTGGCGGTGGCCGTGCGTATCTGGCGGTCACGGCGGCGGCTCGACGAACCGACGCTGCTGGTCCGGCTCGAAGGCCACGGGCGTGAGGAACAGGTGGTTCCGGGCGCGGACCTGTCCCGGACCGTCGGCTGGTTCACCACGGTGTTCCCGGTCCGGCTCGACCTGACCGGCATCGATGTCGAACACGGCGACGCGGTCGCGGCGGCCGTCTGGTCGGTCAAGGACACGCTGCGCGCGATCCCGGACAAGGGCATCGGCTACGGCCTGCTGCGCTACCTCAATCCGGAAACCGCCGCGCTGCTGCCGGATCGGATGCCGGGCGGCATCGGATTCAACTACCTCGGTCAGGTCGCCGGCGGGCAGGCCGAACAGCCGGTCGCCGCCGACCCGCGGCAGCCGGTCACCATCGCCCTCGACGTGAACGCGATCGTGATCGACGACCGGCTCCGGGCCGGATTCCGCTTCCCGCGCACCCTCCTGGACCGCGCGGACGTGGAGGAACTGGCCGAACTGTGGGCCGAGACGCTTATCGCCATCGCCGCGCACGCCGAAACCCCGGACGCCGGTGGACATTCCCCGTCCGACTTCGAACTGGTGAAGCTGACCCAGCCCGAAGTCATCGCGCTCGATCGGGCGTATCCGGGGCTGGCCGATGTCTGGCCGGTGACGCCGCTGCAAGCCGGCTTGCTGTTCCACACCGGACTCACCGGCACCGCCGAGCCGGATGCCTATGTCGCACAACTGGCGCTGCGGCTGCGGGGCGAACTGCGCCCCGAACGACTCCGGGAGGCCGCGCGCGGTCTGCTCGCCGCGCATCCGGGCTTGCGTGCCGCGTTCACGACCACCGGCGGCGGGACGAGTGTCGCCGTGGTGACCGAGGACGTCGAATTGCCTTGGCAATCGGTCGATCTCACGAATACTGCCGATCCCGAGGCCGCCTTCACCGCGCTCATGGCGGCGGAGCGGGCCGAGCGCTTCGATCCCGCGACCGCACCGCTGCTGCGCTGCACGGTGGCGCGGCTGGGCGTCGATCGCTGGGCACTGCTGCTCACGAACCATCACCTCATCCTCGACGGCTGGTCCTACCCGCTGCTCGTCACCGAACTGTTCACCCGCTACCTCGACGACGCCACCCGGCCCGCGGGGTCGTATCGGGACTTCCTGTCGTGGTTGACGACTCGCGATCACGAGGCCGCGCTGGAAGCGTGGACGGCGGCCCTGGACGGCGCCGAACCCACACTCGTCGCGGGCAATGCGCCGAATCACGGTGCGGTGGAAGAGGAATGGCTCACCCTCGATGAGGCGGCGGGCCGCGCCCTGACCGCAACGGCCGCCGACGCGGGCGTCACGGTCAATACCGTCCTGCAATCGGTGTGGGCGATGCTGCTGGCCCAGCTGAGCGGTCGCACGGATGTGGTGTTCGGTGTGACGGTATCCGGTCGGCCCGCCGAATTGCCCGGCGCGGACAGCGCTCTCGGCCTCTTCGTCAACACCGTGCCCACCCGGGTGCGGTTGCGGCCCGCCGAGCCCCTCACCCGGCTGTGGGCTCGCCTCCAAGGGGAACAAGCGGCGCTGCTCGAGCATCACCACCTGGGCCTGACCGATATCCATGCCCGCACCGGCTACGACACCCTCTTCGACACCGTGATGGTGGTCGAGTCGTATCCCGTTGACGCGCAGGGCATCCGGCGGCTCACCGCGCACGGCGACCTGGAAGTCACCGGCGTCGACGCCGCCGACTCCACCCACTACCCGCTCACCTGCAGCGTCACCGTCCAGGACGGGCTGCGCATCCGGCTGCAATACCGGCCCGAGGTGTTCGACGCGGCGACGATCACCGCGCTCGCGGCCCGGCTGCGACAGGTGCTGAGCGCCGTCACCGCCGATCCGTCGATGGCGGTGCGCGACCTGGACGCGCTCCCTGCGGCCGAACTGGCGCGGTTGCACCGCTGGGGTCACGGCAACGCACTCGACCTCGAAACCCCGGACACGGACACCGAACCGACCCTGCCGGCCCTGCTCGCACAGGCGGTAGCGGCCAACCCGGACGGGTGCGCGGTGGTGGACGGGGAGCGGCGCGTCACCTATCGCGAACTCGCCGAACACTCGAACCGGTTGGCGCGCTTGCTGATCGAACGCGGCGCGGGACCCGGCTCCGTGGTCGCGGTGGGAATGCCGCGCTCACTGGAATGGGTGCAAGCGGTGTGGGCGATCGCGCAGACCGGCGCGGCCTTCCTGTCCCTCGACCCCGCGCATCCGCTGGAGCGGAACCGGTTCATGTGCGCTGATTCCGGTGCGCGAGTAGGTATTACGATCGGTCGCTACATCGAAGACCTGCCCTCGGACGGCCCGGCCTGGCTGACAGTCGACGACCCCGCCGTCGCCGCGCGCCTCGAACAGCTCCCGGCCTCGCCGATCAGCGCTGCCGACCGCCGTTCCGAATTGCACCCCGCCACGACCGCATACGTGGTCTACACCTCGGGCTCGACGGGACGTCCCAAGGGCGTCGAGATCACCCACGCCGGTCTGGCGGGTGTCCGCGCCGCGCAGCATCGGCGCTTCGGCACCGGTTCGGACTCGCGGGTATTGAGCGTCGCGGCCCGCACCTTCGATGCCGCGATCTTCGAACTGCTGCTGATGGTTTCCGGCAGCGCCACCCTGGTGATCGCACCGCCCGACGTCTACGCCGGACCGGCCCTGGCCACGCTGCTGCGCACCGAACGCGTCACCCACGCCGTCCTCACCCCCAGCGTGGCAGTCGCACTCGACCCGTCCGGCCTGGACGATCTCGAGGTGCTGATCGCGGCGGGTGAAGCCTGCCCGCCCGCGCTCGTCGCGCGCTGGTCGCGCACCGATACCGCGCGCCGCCGGCGGGTCCACAACCTGTACGGCCCGGCCGAGGCCACCATCTGGGTGACGGGCAGCGACGCGTTGCGCGCGGGCGATCCGGTCACCATGGGCTCGGTCATCGGCGGCATGTCCGCGCAGGTCCTCGACGCCTGGCTGCGGCCGGTTCCCGCCGGAGTCATCGGCGAGTTGTACGTGTCGGGACCCGGCGTGGCCCAGGGTTATCGCGGCCGTCCGGGCTTGACGGCGGCCCGCTTCATCGCCGATCCGGCCGGATCGGGCGAGCGCTGGTATCGCACCGGCGATCTGGTGCGCTGGCTCGAATCCGAGGACGGCACCGGCGTATTGAGCTTCGCCGGGCGCGCCGACTTCCAGGTGAAGGTGCGCGGCCAGCGCCTGGAACTGGGCGAGGTCGAAGCCGCCCTGAGCGCCCTGGACGGCATCGATCAGGCCGTCGCGCTCGTGCACGCCTCCGGCACGGGGGCACGGCTGGTGGCCTACGTGGTCGCGCGCACCGGCTGCGCGGTGGACCCGGCCCGGGTGCGGCGGGCGGCGGCACAGCGGCTGCCGGGCTTCATGGTGCCCGATGTCGTCCTGCCGGTGGTGTCCCTGCCGCTCACCGTGAACGGCAAGGTGGACACGTCGAGCCTGCCCGAACCGGTGGCGGCCCGCGCCGGCTACCGGGCCCCGCGCACCGCGACCGAGAACGCCGTGGCGCGCGTGATCGGCGAGGTGCTCGCGGTCGAACAGGTCGGTCTCGACGACGACTTCTTCGCACTGGGCGGCAATTCGCTGTCGGCGACCCGGCTTTCGGCGCGCCTGTCCGAAGCCGTGGGCGGCACGGTCGGCGTACGCGAGGTGTTCGAAGCCCCGGTGGTGGGGGACCTGGCCGCACTGCTGGAGGTGCGAGCGACAGCGCCCCGCCACGATGCGCCGCCTTTGACACCGCGGCCGCGACCGGAACGGGTGCCGTTGTCGTATGCGCAGCAACGCATGTGGTTCGTGAACCGGTTCGCACCCGATTCGGTGGCCTACAGCATTCCGATGGTGCTGCGCCTGTCGGGCGCGCTCGATGCCGAGGCGCTGTCGGCGGCGTTGCGGGACGTGCTCGGCCGGCACGAGGTACTGCGCACCCGATACCCCGATACCGCGGGCGTACCGCGTCAAGACGTGGTGCCGGAAGCCGAACTCGACGGCGTGGTCGATATCGAACTCGCGCCGCGGACCGTGCGCGCAGCCGATCTCCCGCAGGTGATCGCCGAGTCGGTCACCGCGAACTTCGATGTGGCCGAGCGGGTTCCGGTCCGTGCCCGGCTGCTCGCGCTCGGTCCCGCCGAGCAGGTGCTGGTGCTCGTGGTGCATCACATCGCCGCCGACGGATTCTCGATGGGCCCCCTGGCGCGGGATCTCGCCGCGGCATACGCGGCCAGGTCCGCCGGTCGGCGACCCGAGTGGTCGCCGCTGCCGGTGCAGTACGCGGATTACGCGCTGTGGCAGCGCGAATTGCTCGGTGCCGCAGACGATCCGGAATCATTGCTCGCGCGGCAGCAGGGCTATTGGATCGAGCGATTGCGTGATCTGCCCGAGGTCCTGGAGCTGCCGGCCGACCGCCCACGCCCGGCGGTGGCGTCCCATCGCGGAGCCACCCACGGCTTCACGATGGACCCGGCGGTGGTGGCCGGGCTGCGGGAACTGGCTGCGGCACAGGGCGTCACCCTGTTCATGATGTTCCACGCCGCCCTGGCCGTGGTGCTGTCCCGGCTGTCCGGCAGCGCGGACATCGCCATCGGCTCACCGGTGTCGGGGCGCGGATCGGCCCAGCTGGACGACTTGGTGGGCATGTTCGTCAATACCGTCGTATTGCGCACCCGCGTGGACGATTCGGCGTCGTTCGCCGACCTCCTCACCCAGGTGCGCGAGGTCGACCTGGATGCTTTCGCACACGCGGAAATCCCGTTCGAACAGGTCGTGGAAGCCGTCGACCCGCCCCGCAGCCAAGCCCACAATCCGCTGTTCCAGGTGCTGCTCGCCTTCCACAACCTCGACCGGGAGAGCCTCGCACTGCCCGGCCTCGAGGTGACGCCGATCCGTGCCGAAACCGGTGTCGAACGCTTCGACCTGACCTTCACCCTCACCGATACGCCGAATACGGACGGCGCTATTCCCGTCGATATCGGTTACGCGACAGACCTTTTCGACCCTTCGACGATCGCCACCCTGGCCGATCGCCTGCAACGAGTGTTCGGCGCGATCACCACCGACGCCGCCGTCGCGGTCCGTGATATCGATGTGTTGTCGCCTGACGAACGCCACCTGTTGGTCGAGGAGTGGGGCCGCACCGGAACTCCCGCGCTCGGCGCATTCGCCACCGACGCCGTCACGCTGCCTGTCCTGCTGGCCGCCGCGGTGGCGGCGAACCCGGACGGTGACGCGGTGGTGGACGCTTACCGCAGCATCTCCTACCGAGAGCTGGACGAGCGCTCGAACGCGTTGGCCCGCTTGCTGATCGGACGCGATATCGGTCCCGAATCGGTGGTCGCGATCGCGCTGCCGCGTTCCCTCGAATGGTTGCTCGCCGTGTGGGCGATCACCAAGACCGGTGCCGGCTTCCTGTCCCTGGATCCCGCCTATCCGCTCGAACGCAACCGGTACATGTGCGCCGATACCGCTGTGCGCCTGGGAATCACGGTCGAACGCCACACCGCCGCGCTGCCCTCGGACGGTGTCTCCTGGCTGTGCCTGGACGACCCGGCCGTGACGGCGCAACTCGAGCAGTGCCCGCCCGCCGCCGTCACCGATGCCGACCGGCGCGGGGCGCTGCGTCCCGGCAACACGGCGTACGTCATCTACACCTCCGGCTCCACCGGACGGCCGAAGGGCGTCGCCGTCACCCATGCGGGCCTGGCCGCGGTCGCCGCCGCGCAACGCCTCGACTACGCGGTCGCAGC
The DNA here is from genome assembly GCF_021183565.1 of Nocardia yamanashiensis. Lineage (NCBI taxonomy): Bacteria > Bacillati > Actinomycetota > Actinomycetes > Mycobacteriales > Nocardiaceae > Nocardia > Nocardia yamanashiensis. Next base: position 3,329,596 of record NZ_CP089226.1, on the reverse strand, counting down.
CGAATCCCGTGTATTGGCGGTCTCCGCACGCACTTTCGACGCCGCCATGCTCGAACTACTGCTCGCCGTCCCGGCCGGCGCGACTCTGGTCATCGCCCCCGAGGACGTGTACGGCGGGCAACCGCTCACCGAACTGATCCACGACCTGGGCGTCACCCACGCCTTCCTGACCCCGTCGGTGGTGGCCTCACTGGAACCCGCCGGGCTCGACACACTGCGCATGCTGACCGTCGGCGGCGAAAGCTATTCGTCCCGGCTGGTCGAACGCTGGTCCCGCACGGATGCGGAGGCCCAGCGGCGGTTCTTCAATACCTACGGCCCGACCGAAGCCAGCATCATCATGTCCATCAGCGGCGAACTGCGCGCCGGTGCTCCGATCGATTTGGGCGCGGGCATCCCGGGCATGGGCGTGCGGGTACTGGACGCCGCGCTGCGCCCGGTGCCGGTCGGTGTGGTGGGTGAGCTCTACCTGTCCGGAGCCGGCCTGGCGCGCGGATACCTCGGCCGTCCCGGCCTCACCGCCGACCGATTCGTGGCCGACCCCTACGGTCCGGCGGGCAACCGGCTCTACCGCACCGGTGACCTCGTGCGCTGGAAGACTTCCGAATCCGGTACCGGCGTACTGACTTTCGTCGGCCGCGCCGACTTCCAGGTGAAGCTGCGCGGTCAGCGTCTCGAACCCGGCGAGGTCGAGGCCGCACTGTGCGAACTGGACGGCATCGGGCAGGCGGTGGTGCTCGTGCACACCGCCGACGCCGTGGCTCGCCTGGTGGCGTACGTGGTCCCGCGCGCCGGATACGAGATCGATCCCGCTGGGGTCCGGCAGGCTGCCGCCGAGCGGCTGCCCGGCTACCTGGTGCCGGATGTGGTGATGGTTCTCGGCGCACTGCCTTTGACCGTCACCGGCAAGGTGGATCGGCGCGCGCTGCCCGAACCGGTGATCACCGCACCGCGATTCCGGGCGCCCGCCACCCCGCTCGAAGAGATCGTCGCCGAGGTGTTCGGCGAGGTGCTCGGGATCGAACAGGTCGGCGTGGACGACGACTTCTTCGCACTCGGCGGCGATTCCATCGTCTCCATCCAAGTGGTGTCCAAGGCGCGCGCCCGCGGCGTGCTGTTCGGCCCGCGCGACGTTTTCGAACAGCGCACCCCCGCCCGGCTGGCCGCCTGCGCCGCGACCGGGGCCGCCGAGACGCTGGCCGAACTGGACGGCGGCGGCATCGGTGAAATGCCCCTGCTGCCGGTGGCGCAGTGGATGGTGGAGTGGGGCAAGGGATTCGACCGCTTCGAACAGCACGTGGTGCTGCGCCTGCCGGCCCGGGTCGACCACCGATGCTTGACCGTGGCGCTCGACGCGGTCCTCGCGCGGCACGACATGCTGCGCTCCCGCCTGCGGTCCGATCGGACCGGTAGCTGGGCGCTGGTGGTGGCTCCGGCTGGCACGCCCGACGCGGCATCCGTGCTGCATCGCCGAGCCCTCGAAGCCGTCGAGGACAGCGAGGCGGGCCGAATCGCCGTCGCCGATATCGCTGCGGCGGAACTGGATTCGGCCATCCGACGTTTGCGCCCGGCAGACGGTGAGATGGTGCGATTCGTCTGGCTCGACCCGCAGGACGGCACCCCGGGCTGGCTGCTGGTGGTGGCGCATCACCTGGTGGTCGACGGGGTGTCCTGGCGCGTACTGGTCCCGGACCTGATGTCGGCGCTCGAACAAGCTGTGGCGGGCCGGAATCCCGAGCTGGAACCGGTCGGCACGTCCATACGGCGCTGGTCCTACGGGCTGCGGGACGCGGCCACGGACCCGGCGCGCACGGCGGAACTGGACTATTGGCGACGGCTGACGGCGGGCGCCGATCCGGTCGTCGGCGGCCGGGAACTCGACCCCGCGATCGATACCGCCGCCACGCTCGAACAGCTCGAACTGCGACTGCCCGAATCGGTGACCCGGTCCCTGCTGTCCAGGGTGCCCGCCGTGTTCCACGGCAACGTCGATGACGCCCTGATCGCGGGTCTGGTGGTGGCGGTGCGCATCTGGCGTGCCCGCCACGGCGGCGACGACCCCTCGGTGCTGATCCGCCTGGAGGGGCACGGCCGCGAGGAGCAGGTGGTCGCGGGCGCGGACCTCTCGCGCACGGTCGGCTGGTTCACCTCCATGTTCCCGGCCCGCTTCGACCTCACCAGCATCGACGCCGGGGCCGCAGCGGATGGGGACGCGCTCGCGGTTGCGGTGCGAGAGGTCAAGGAGACACTGCGCTCGATTCCCGACAAGGGCATCGGGTACGGTCTGCTGCGCTATCTCAATCCGGAAACCGCGGCGCTGCTGCCGGATCGGATGCCGGGCCGGATCGGTTTCAACTATCTGGGCCGGATCTCGGCCGCCGATATCGGGAGCGGTGGCCTGCACGGCGGCCTGGGCGAGCTGAGCGGATCGCCGCACCCGGACATGCCCGTGACGGTCGCCGTCGATGTGAGCGTCATCGTCGTGGAGGACCGGCTGCGGGCGGTGTTCCGCTTCCCGTCCAGTCTGCTCGATCGGGCGCAGGTCCGGGAATTGGCGGACCTGTGGTCGCAGGCGCTGACGACGATCACCGAGTACGCGCAAACACCCGGTGCGGGTGGGCATTCCCCCTCGGACTTCGGCCTGGTGGACCTCGCTCAACCGGATATCGCGGCCCTGGAACGCGCCTATCCCGCGCTCGCCGACGTCTGGCCGCTGACGCCGCTCCAGACCGGTCTGCTGTTCCACGCCGAACTGGCCGGAGCCGACGCCGAAACGGATGCCTATGTCGCACAGCTGACCCTGCGGCTGACCGGGCAGCTGGACCCGCGACGACTGCGCGCCGCCGCCGCTACCGTGGTGCGCCGCCATGATGGACTGCGGACTGCTTTCACCGCCACCGCCGACGGCCGCAGTGTGGCGGTGGTCTGTGATGACGTCGAATTGCCCTGGCAAGTAGTCGATCTCACCCGGGATGCCGATCCGGAGGCCGGGCTCACCGCGCTGGCGGCGGCCGAGCTGGCCCGCCCCTTCGATCTCGCCGCCCCACCGCTGCTGCGATTCACCCTGGCTGCCGTAGCGGCCGATCGCTGGGCGCTGATCCTCACCAGCCATCACGTCATCCTCGACGGCTGGTCCTACCCGCTGCTGATCACCGAACTGTTCACCGAATACGCCGGTGCGCAGCCGGCCTGGAACGCCGGCTCGTATCGGGATTACCTGGCGTGGTTGACGACTCGCGATCGCGACGCCGCCCGCACCGCCTGGTCGCGGGCGCTCGACGGAGCCGAACCGACCCTGCTCGCGGGCCCGCCGCGCACCACCGCCGGCGCCGTGGCCGAGCAGTCGATCGTCATCGACCGCGCCGAAACCCGGGAACTGGTGGCCGCCGCCGCCTCCGCCGGCGTCACCGCGAACACCGTCCTGCAATCCGCCTGGGCGATCATGATGGCCCAGGCCGTCGGCCGCCCCGACGTGGTCTTCGGCGCGACGGTGTCCGGGCGGCCCGGTGAACTGCCCGCCGCCGGGCGCACCATCGGCCTGTTCATCAATACGATCCCGACCCGGGTGCGGCTGCGCCCCGACGAGACCGTGACCGGCCTGTGGACGCGCCTGCACGGCGAACAGGCCGCGCTGCTGGAACACCAGCACCTGGGACTGCGGGACATCCACGCGCTCACCGGTCACGACAGCCTCTTCGACACTTTGATGGTGCTCGAGTCGTATCCGGTCGACATGGGCGATATCGAGCACGCGGTCGGCAGCGGCGAGCTGGCGATCACCGGTGTCGACGCCGCCGACGGCACCCACTATCCGCTGTCCTGCACCGCACGGCTCCAGGACGACCTGCGGATCCGGCTCCAATACCGGCCCGAGCTGTTCGACCCGGCCGAGATCGAATCGTTCGCCGCAGGGCTGCGGCGGGTACTGCGCACCATCGCCCGCGACCCGGCGGTCCGGCTGCGAGATGTGAAGGCGCTCTCCGCATCCCAGCGCTATCAGCTCGTGCACGAATGGGGCCGGATCGGCACCTGCGACCTCGACCTGGCCGCCCTGGACGGGCTCGACGACACCGGATACCCGGCCGCCGGGACCACCCTGCCCGAGGTGCTCGCGGCGGCGGTGGCGCTCGCGCCGGACGGTGACGCGATAGTCGAAGGCGCACAGCGCATCTCCTACCGCGAACTGGATGATCGTTCGAATCGCCTGGCACGCGCACTGATCGCGCAGGGCATCGGACCCGAGCAGGTGGTGGCGATCGCCGCCCCGCGCTCGGCGGCGTGGGTGCTCGCGGTCTGGGCGATCGCCAAGGCCGGCGCGGCGTTCCTGTCCCTGGATCCGGCGCATCCGCTGGACCGGAACCGGTTCGTCTGCGTCGATGCCGGGGCGAGTTGTGTGCTGGCGCAAGGCGATCCGGGATTCGAAGCCGCCGGGCTGGAGACGGTGGACATCGATCGCGTCGACCTGTCGCACTGGTCCGGCGCGGCCATGACGGATGCGGACCGGCGCGCGAACGTGCGCCCGGAGAATACCGCCTACGTGGTGTACACGTCGGGGTCGACCGGCCGCCCGAAGGGGGTCGAGGTCACGCACGCCGGTTTGGCGGCCGTGGTGTCCGACCACGTGCGACGCTGCGCCGTCGATCCGGGCTCCCGGGTGCTGGCCGTGGCCGCGCGGACCTTCGACGCGGCGATTCTCGAACTCTTGCTGGCGGTCTCCGGCGGCGCGCCGCTGGTGATCGCGCCCACGGACGCCTACGGTGGGCAGCCGCTGCGGGAATTGCTGGCCGCACAGCGGATCACGCACGCCTTCCTCACCCCGTCGGTGGCGCTGTCGCTGGATGCCGCCGGGCTCGACGACCTGCGATTGGTGGCCACCGGCGGTGACCGGTGCCCGCAGCAGCTGGTATCGCGCTGGTCGGGTACCGATGCGGCGGGACTGCGCCGGGTGCACAACCTGTACGGACCGGCCGAGGCGACGATCTGGGTGACCGGCGCCGAACTGACCCCGGACCGCACCCCGGGCATCGGCGGTCCGATCGCCGGTGCGGGCGCGCTCGTACTGGACGCGTGGCTGCGGCCGGTGCCGGCGGGGGTGGTCGGCGAATTGTATGTGGCGGGCGCGGGATTGGCGCGCGGCTACCTCGGGCGGGCCGGACTGACGGCGGCGCGGTTCGTGCCAAATCCGTTCGGTGCGTCCGGACAACGGTTGTACCGGACCGGCGACCTGGTGCGCTGGGCCGGCGAATCCGGCACCGCCATACTGCAATTCGTCGGACGCTCCGACTTCCAGGTGAAGGTGCGCGGCCAACGGCTGGAACCGGGCGAGGTCGAAGCCGCGCTGACCGCCGTACCAGGCATCGCGCAGGCCGTGGCGCTCGTACACGGCTCGGGCGAAAACAACGGCGGCGGTGCGCATCTGGTGGCATACGTCGTGCCCGAACCGGGCATCGTGGTGGATGCCGAGCAGGTCAGGCAGGCGGTGGGGGAACACCTGCCCGCGTACCTGGTGCCCGACCTGGTGATGGTGCTGGCCGAACTGCCGCTGACCGGCAGCGGCAAGATCGACCGGCGTGCATTGCCGGAACCGGTCTTCGCGCCCCGGGCATTCCGTGCCCCGGCCACACCGGCCGAAGAGATCCTCGCCCGGATCTTCGCCGAAGTACTCGGGCTGGAACGAGTCGGCGTCGATGACGACTTCTTCACGCTCGGCGGCGATTCGATCGTCTCCATCCAGGTGGTGGCACAGGCGCGCGCCCAGGGTGTCGCGTTCGGTCCGCGCGATGTGTTCGAGCAGCGGACACCGGCGCGCTTGGCGAAATGCGCACGCGTGCTCGACGGTTCGGCCCCGACCGGCCTCGCCGAACTGGCCGGCGGCGGTGTCGGAGAGATGCCGCTGTTGCCCGTGGCGCAGTGGATGGTGGAGTGGGGCAAGGGATACGACCGCTTCGATCAGCACGTGGTGTTGCGACTGCCCGCGGGCGCTGCCGAAGCGGATGTGGTCGCCGCCGTCGAGACCGTGCTCGAACGGCACGACCTGCTGCGCTCGCGGCTGCACCGCGGCGACTCCGGAGACTGGTCGCTGATCGTCGCACCGCCCGCGGACATCGAGGCCGCGGCGGTATTGCGCGGCTGCGTGATCGAGGCAGACGTCGAGACCGAGGCCGGACGGCGGCTCGCCACCGAAACCGCTGCGGCACAGCTGAATGCGGCCTTGGACCGGTTGCGCCCCGATGCCGGGGTCATGGTCCAGTTCGTTCACCTCGCACCCGCGGACGGTGCGGCCGGGTGGCTGCTGGTGGTGGCGCACCACCTCGTCATCGACGGCGTCTCCTGGCGGGTACTGGCCCCGGATCTGCTGTCGGCCATCGCGCAGGCACAGGCGGGTGCGGTCCCGGCGCTGGAGCCCGTCGGCACCTCGATGCGCCGGTGGGCGCACGGACTCGCCAGTGCCGCAACCGAACCCGCACGGATCGCCGAGCTCGAACTGTGGCAGCACATGGCCGCGGGCGCCGATCCGAACTGGGGCGGCCGGGCACTGGATCCGGCGATCGATACCGCCGCGACCCTCGAACAGGTATGTGTGGAGCTGCCCGAGGCGGTGACGCAGACCTTGCTGACGCGGGTACCGGCGGCCTTCCACGGCGGCGTCAATGACGGACTGCTGGCGGGTCTGGCTGTAGCCGTTCGTATCTGGCGTACTCGCCGCGGTATCGGCGAGCCGTCGATCTCGGTGCGCTTGGAGGGCCACGGCCGCGAAGAACAGGTCGTGCCCGGAGCGGATCTGTCCCGCACCGTCGGCTGGTTCACCACCATGTTCCCGGTGCGGCTCGACCTCACCGGCATCGACGCCGAGGCCGTCACCACCGGCGGCGACGCGGTCGCGGCGGCGGTGCTGGCGGTGAAGGAAACCCTGCGCTCGATCCCGGACAAGGGCATCGGTTACGGCCTGCTGCGGTATCTCAATGCGGAAACCGCGGCGCGACTGCCGGATCGGATGCCGGGCGGGATCGGGTTCAACTATCTGGGCCGGGTGTCCGGCACGGACGGCATCGACGGCGGATTGGGTGAACCCACGGTCGCACCGGATCCGGCGATGCCGGTGACCGTCGCGGTGGACGTGAGCGCGATCGTGCTCGAAGACCGCTTGCGCGCCGACTTCCGCTTCCCGCGCACCCTCCTGGACAGCGCCGACATCGAAGAGCTCGCGAGTTTGTGGACCGAGGTGCTGACCGCGATCGCCGCGCACGCCGAAACGCCGGGCGCGGGCGGGCATTCACCCTCGGACTTCCCACTGGTCGCCTTGACGCAGAACGATGTCACCGCACTCGAGCAGGCATATCCGTCGCTGTCGGATGTGTGGCCGGTGACGCCGTTGCAAGCCGGGCTGCTGTTCCACGCCCACCTGGCCGATCACGGCACGGGCGTCGACGTCTATGCCGCCCAGGTGACGCTGCGCCTGTCCGGTCCGCTCGATCTGGACCGGCTGCACCGCGCCGCCGGAGCCCTGCTGGAGCGCCACCCGAGCTTGCGCACGGCATTCACGGCCACCGCCGGTGGGACGAGCGTGGCCGTAGTGTGCGACGACGTCGAATTGCCGTGGCAGGTAGTCGATCTGAGCAGTGAACCGGATCCCGAAGCGAGCCTGACCGGGCTCGCCGCATCCGAGCAGGCCCGGCGCTTCGATCTCGCCGTGGCGCCGCTGCTGCGCGCCACGGTGGTGAAGCTGGGCGCCGATCGGTGGGCGGTGATCCTGACCGACCATCACGTCATCCTCGACGGCTGGTCCTGGCCGCTGCTGGTCACGGATCTGTTCACCCACTACGCGGGCGGCGACGAATCGGCCTTGCCCGCGGGCTCGTATCGAGACTTCCTGGCGTGGTTGGGAACTCGTGATCGCGATGCCGCCCTGACCGCCTGGTCCGCGGCTCTCGACGGCCTCGAACCCGCGCTCATCGCCGATCACGCCACCGCCGCCACCGGCGCGGCCGCCGATCACGCGCTCGTGATCGACGCCGCCGCGACCCGGGCGCTGCTGAACGCCGCCGCCGACGCGGGCGTGACGCTCAATACCGTGCTGCAATCGGCCTGGGCGATGATCATGGCCCAGGCCGTCGGGCACACCGATATCGTGTTCGGCGCCACCGTTTCCGGGCGGCCCGCCGAACTGCCGGCCGCACAGCACACCATCGGCCTGTTCATCAATACGATCCCGGCCCGCGTCCGGCTCGACCCCGCCGAAACCGTGACCGCGCTGTGGACTCGCATCCACGCCGAACAGGCCGGCCTGCTCGACCATCACCATCTGGGGCTGCCGGATATTCACGCGCTCACCGGCAACGACCTGTTGTTCGACACCGCCATGGTGCTCGAGTCGTATCCCGTGGACGCACGCGGACTGCGCCAGGTGACCGACCTGGGTGGACTTGAGCTCACCGGTGTGACTGGCACCGACTCCACGCATTTCGCACTGTCCTGCACCGTGATTCACCAGGACGAGCTGCGCATCCGCCTGCAATACCGGCCCGAGCTGATCGACGCGGGCGCGGTCGCGGCGCTGGGGGAGCGGCTGGCGCTGCTGCTGGGCACGATCGGCGCGGACCCGGCCGTGCCGGTGCGAGACCTGGAGCTGCTCGGTGCGGCGGAACGAGATCGCCTGCTGCACCTGCCGATTCCCGACGCCGACGCCCGGCTGCTCGAGGAAGCCGACCCCGCCGGGGTGACCCTGCCGGGCCTGCTCGCGGCAGTGGTCGCCGCCAATCCTGATGGAGCGGCCGTACTGGAACGTGGCCGGCGGATGACCTATCGAGAGCTGGACGAACAGTCGAATCGATTGGCCCGGTACTTGATCGGGCAGGGCATCGGCCCGGAGTCCGTGGTCGCGATCGGCGTCTCACGCTCGCTGGAATGGGTGCTCGCGGTGTGGGCGATCGCCAAGACCGGGGCGGCATTCCTGTCGGTGGACCCCGCCCATCCCGAGGACCGGAATCGTTTCGTCTGCGCGGATTCCGGTGTGCGGGTGGGTATTACCACCGAACGCCATCGCCGGGCACTGCCGGACGACGGACCCGAATGGCTCGTACTGGACGACGCGAGCGTGGCCACGGCCATCGCACAATGCCCGGACGGCCCCGTGACCGACAGCGATCGGCGCGCGGCGGTACGTCCCGGCAATGCGGTCTACGTCGTCTACACCTCGGGATCGACCGGACGGCCGAAGGGCGTCGAGGTCACCCACGCCGGGCTCGGCGCCCTCGCCGCCGCCCACCGGCAGCGGTACGCGGTGCACGCCGGCTCCCGCGTCCTGGGCGTGGGCGCACGGACTTTCGACGTGGTCGTGCTGGAATTCCTGCTCGCCGTGTCCGCCGGAGCCGTGCTGGTGATGGCGCCCGACGACGTGTACAGCGGACCCCCGCTGACCGAGCTGATGCGCGACGAACGCATTACGCACGCCTGGCTGACCCCGTCGGTGGCCGGTTCGCTCGACCCGGACCAACTCGACGAACTGCGCATCGTATGGGTCGGCGGCGAGCACTTCACGCCGCAGCTGGTGGCCCGCTGGGCACACACCGACCGCGCCGGAACCCGGCGCATGTTCAACTCCTACGGCCCGACCGAGGCCACCATCATCACCACGGTCAGCCGCGAACTGCGGGCCGGCGAGCCGGTCACCATGGGTGCGGGCATCGCGGGACTGCGCCTGCTGGTCCTGGACGCCTGGCTGCGGCCCGTACCGGTGGGCGTGGTGGGTGAGCTGTATGTCGCGGGACCCGGTGTGGCGCGCGGATATCGCGGCCGCGCGGACCTCACCGCCGCACGCTTCGTCGCCGACCCGTACGGGTCGCCCGGACAACGGCTGTACCGCACCGGCGACCTCGTGAGGTGGGTGTCCGATGCCCCCGCCGACTCCATCGCGGACGGGCTGGAATTGCAGTATCTGGGCCGCTCCGACTTCCAGGTCAAGGTGCGCGGGCAGCGGCTGGAGCTCGGTGAGATCGAGGCGGCGCTGTGTGATCTGGACGGTATCGCGCAGGCCGTCGTCGTGCACGTACCCGGCGAGAACGGTTCCGCCGGTGCGCGATTGGCTGCCTATGTGGTGGCCGGGCCGGGGCGGGTGGTGGTCGCCGAATCGGTGCGCAAGGCGGTGGGGGAGCGGCTGCCGCGGTTCATGGTGCCCGATGTGGTGACGGTGCTCGACGCGCTGCCGTTGAACACCAGCGGCAAGGTCGATCGCAAGGCGCTGCCGCGGCCGGTCATCGAAGTCACGGAATTCCGGGCCCCGGCGACAGCGGTGGAACGGCGGGTGGCCGCGGTGTTCACCGAGGTGCTCGGCGTGGACCGGGTCGGCCTCGACGACGACTTCTTCGCCCTCGGCGGGAATTCGCTGTCGGCCACCCGATTGGCGGCGCGACTGGCCGACGGCGTCGGCGCCCCGGTGGCGGTGCGGGACGTCTTCGAGACCTCGATCGTCGGCGACCTGGCCGCGCGGCTGGCGACCCGGATGACCGATGCGAGCGGACTCGAACGGCCGCGCCTGCGCCCCCGGGTGCGCCCGGAACGCGTGCCGCTGTCGTTCGCGCAGCAGCGCATGTGGTTCGTGAACCGGTTCGCACCCAAATCCATGGCCTACAGCATTCCGCTGGTGCTGCGCCTGTCCGGCGCGGTGGACACGGCCGCGCTGGCGACGGCGCTGTGGGATGTGCTGGCCCGCCACGAGGTACTGCGCACCAGGTACCCGGACGCGGACGGCGTGCCCTACCAGGTGGTGACCCCGGTCGCGCGGCTGCGGGAGGCCGTGGACGTCGACCTCACCGCACGGGCGGTGCGCGAGCACGAGATCGAAGGCGTGGTGGCCGATATCGTCTCGATGGGATTCGATGTGGCCGAACGGATTCCGCTGCGCGCGCGGCTGCTGGCGGAGGGCGCGGAGGAATACGTCCTGGTGCTCGTGGTGCATCACATCGCCGCCGACGGGTTCTCCATGACCCCGCTCGCCCGCGACCTGGCCACCGCGTACACGGCCAGGAGCGTCGGACGGGAGCCGCAGTGGTCGCCGCTGCCGGTGCAGTACGCCGACTACACGCTCTGGCAGCGGGAACTGCTCGGCGCCGCCGAAGACGCGGAATCCGTGCTCGCACAACAACTCGGCTACTGGCGCGACCGGCTCGCCGGACTGCCGGAGGCCCTGGAGCTGCCGTCCGATCGGCCGCGCCCGGCGGTGGCATCCCATCGCGGGGCCCGGCACGAGTTCGTCCTCGAACCGGAACTGGTGGCCGGGCTGCAACGCCTCGCCCAGGACACCGGGGTCACCCTGTTCATGCTCTTCCACGCCGCGCTGACCGTGGTGCTGGCGCGGCTGTCCGGCAGCGCCGACATCGCCGTCGGCACCCCGGTGGCCGGGCGCGGATCGGCCGAATTGGACAATCTGGTGGGCATGTTCGTCAATACCGTCGTGCTGCGCACCCGCGTCGACGAGTCGATGCCGGGCCGCGAACTGCTCGCCGCGGTCCGCGACACCGACCTGGATGCCCTCGCGCACGCCGAGATTCCGTTCGAACAGGTCGTGGAGGCCCTCGACCCGCCGCGCAGCCAGGCCCGGCATCCGCTGTTCCAGGTGATGCTCGGCTTCCACAATCTCGACGCGGCCGGATTCTCGCTGCCCGGGGTCGAAGCGACCGTCACCGGCGCGGACACCGGCATCGAGCGGTTCGATCTGACCTTCACCCTCACCGACGCCCCCGATGCGGCGGGCGCTATCCCGGTCGGAATGAGCTACGCCACCGACCTTTTCGACGCCGTCACGATGGCGGCGCTGGCGTGGCGATTGCGTACCGTACTCGCCGCCCTGGCCGCCGATCCGGGCGTTCCGGTGCGCGAGATCGATACCCTGTCGGTGCCCGAGCGGGAGCAGTTGCTCAACGTCTGGGGCCGCAATGATCGCGCTGCCGCGGACGTGGTGACACTGCCGGAGCTGCTCGCGGCCGCCGTGACCGCGAACCCGGACGGGACGGCGCTGCGGGATGGTGACCGCACGCTGACCTACCGGGAACTCGACGAGCGGTCGAACCGGTTGGCGCGCAGGCTCATCGAACAGGGCGCCGGACCGGAAGCCGTGGTCGCCGTGGCCGTGCCGAGGTCGCTGGAATGGGTCCTCGGCGTGTGGGCGGTCGCCAAGACGGGCGCGGCATTCCTGTCGGTGGATCCGGCCCATCCCATCGAACGGAATCGGTTCGTTTGCACCGATTCTGTTGTGCGGCTGGGTATTACATCGCGGCAGTATGTCGAGTCTGTTCCGGAGGACGGGGTCGCGTGGCTCCTGGCCGATGACCCCGCGGAGTTCGAACGCTATGCGGCCGATGCCCTGTCCGATGCCGATCGGCGTGGTGTGGTGCGGCCCGCGAGCACCGCCTATGTGGTGTACACCTCGGGTTCCACCGGTCGCCCCAAGGGCGTGGAGGTCACGCACGCCGGATTCGCCGCCGCGGTGGCCGATCATCTGCGCCGCTGCGAAATCGATTCGACCGCAAGGGTACTCGCGGTCGCCGCACGGACCTTCGACGCCGCCATCCTGGAATTGCTGCTGTCGGTCTCGGCGAGCGCGACACTGGTTGTCGCGCCCGCCGAGGTGTACGGCGGTCAGCCGCTCACCGAGCTCATGCGAGCCCATCGCATCAGCCACGCGTTCCTGACGCCCGCCGTGGCGGCCACCCTGGAACCCGAAGCGCTCGACGACCTTCGAGTCCTGCTCACCGGTGGCGACCGCGCAACCGCCCAGCTGGCGACACGCTGGTCGCGCACCGACAGCGCGGGCTCACGCCGGGTGCACAACCTCTACGGCCCGGCCGAAGCCACCATCTGGGTGACCGGCGCGGAACTGCTCCCGGAGCAGCCGCCGGTCATCGGCGAACCGATCACGGGCATGTCGGTGGCGGTACTCGACGCCTGGCTGCGCCCGGTGCCGGTCGGCGTGGTGGGTGAGCTGTACCTCGCGGGACCCGGTGTGGCGCGCGGATATCGCGGCCGGGCCGGACTGACCGCCGAGCGCTTCGTCGCCGATCCGTACGGCGCACCCGGCGACCGCCTCTACCGCACCGGCGATCTGGTGCGCTGGGCCGCCGACGAATCCGGTTCGGGCGCACTGGTATTCGTGGGCCGCTCCGACTTCCAGGTGAAGGTGCGCGGCCAGCGCCTGGAACTGGGCGAAGTCGAAGCGGCGCTGGTCGCCGTGCCGGGCGTGGAACAGGCCGTCGCCATGATCCGGGACGCGAAGGAAAGTGAAAACGGCAGTGCCACCGCTCGTTTGGTGGGCTACGTGGTGGCCGCACCCGGACGGCAAGCCGACCCGGAGGCCATCCGGAGCGCGGCCGCCCAGCACCTGCCCGCCTATATGGTCCCCGACCTGGTGATGGTCCTCGACGCCATGCCGATGACCGCCACCGGCAAGATCGACCGCAAGGCGCTCCCGGATCCCGGACTGCCGGTGCGGGCTTTCCGGGCGCCGTCGACGCCGAACGAACAGCTCATCGCCGACGTCTTCGCCGAAGTCCTCGGCGTGCAGCCGGTCGGCGCGGACGACGACTTCTTCGCCCTGGGCGGCAACTCGCTGTCCGCGGTGCAGGTCGTTTCCCTGGTGCTCGCCCGCAGCGGAGCGCAATTGCAATACAACGAGCTGTTCTCCGACGCCACCCCGGCATCGCTGGCCCGAGCCCTGGACCGCGGCGCCGATCCGATGAACATCTCGCTCGGCGTCCTGACGCCGCTGCGCTCCTCCGGCGATCGCTCACCGCTGTTCTGCGTGCACCCCGGCGGCGGCCTGGCCTGGGTGTACGGCGCGCTGGTCGGGCACCTCGCACCCGACCGTCCGGTGTACGGCTTGCAGGACCCGTACATCGTCGCCGGCGAATCCCGACTGGATTCGGTCGACGCCTACGCCGACCGGTACGTGCGCGAGATCCTGGAACGCTGCCCCGACGCCACCTACAACCTGCTCGGCTGGTCCCTCGGCGGGCAGATCGCACACGCCATGGCGGTGCGGCTGCAAGAGCTCGGCCGCCCGGTCGGACTGCTCGCCCTGGTCGACGCCACCCCGGAATCGGGCGCCGGTGAAACCGCCGAACCGACGCGAAAGGAAGTGACCGAAGCCGTCTCCCGCATTCTCGGCGGCTGGCGCGACATCCTCGAACTGGACGAGATCCCGGAGATCGGCGACCTGGACGACTTCTACACCCTGATCGCCGAACGCATCGGCCGCGCGGGAATCCTGGCCCCGCAACAGGTCCAGCGCGTACTGGAGAGCTTCTCCAACCCGCTGCCCTACCTCCCCGGCCGATTCGCCGGCGACGCGGTGCTCTTCACCGCCGGCCGCGAATCCGGACGCGACCGCCTGGCCGACACCTGGCGCAGCCACATCACCGGCCGCATCGATCAGATCGCCATCGACGAATGGCACACCGGAATGCTGAACGCGGACAAGGCCGCCGAGATCGCACCCCTACTGGAATCGCGACTGCGGTCCGGCGGCTGACCGGCCGCGTCACGGCCCTGGCAGCACCCGGCACAGGGCTTCCAGGGCCGGGCCGAAGGCGTGGTCGGCGGGTGTGCCGTAGCCGATGACCAGGCCGTCGCGCGGCGGCATGGCGCTGCCGGGATGCCGGTAGGGGCGCAGGCCGTCCAGCGCGAGGCACTCGCGCCGCGCCGCGCGGAGGGTGGATTCCTCGGTGCCGTCCGGTAATTCGAGCACCGCGTGCAAGCCCGCCGCGATCCCACTGATCCGGATGTGCGGAGCGTGCCGCGCGAGCGTCCGGACGAGGAGATCCCGGCGGCGGCGATAGGTGGCGCGAGTGCGGCGCAGGTGCCGGTCGTACGAACCCGACGCCAGGAAGTCCGCCAGGGTCAGCTGCTCGACCGTGCTCACCCACATTTCGCGAGAGCCTTTGGCGGACAGCACCTTCGGCAGCCATGGTTCGGGCAGTACCATCCAGCCCAGGCGCAGGGCGGGGGAGAGGCTCTTGCTCGCCGATCCCAGATAGACGACCCGGTCCGGGTCCAGGCTCTGCAACGCCCCGACCGGCTGGCGGTCGTAGCGGAACTCGCCGTCGTAGTCGTCCTCGAGCAGCAGCGCACCGGTGGAGCGAATCCAATCCACCACTGCCGCACGGCGTTCGGGATGCAGCGGTCCGCCGGTGGGGTACTGGTGCGCCGGCGTCAGCAGGACCGCGCGGGCGTCGGTGCCCGGCAGTTCGGAAACCC
The DNA here is from genome assembly GCF_021183565.1 of Nocardia yamanashiensis. Classification (NCBI taxonomy): domain Bacteria; kingdom Bacillati; phylum Actinomycetota; class Actinomycetes; order Mycobacteriales; family Nocardiaceae; genus Nocardia; species Nocardia yamanashiensis. The sequence continues at coordinate 3,314,350 of NZ_CP089226.1, read as the reverse complement.
TGGCGCCCCGGTCGTCCACCGGGATCGGCACAGTCGGAAGGCCGCTGTCCTGCAGGATGTCCCGGTGGAAGTCCAGGCAGTACGCCTCCATCCCCACCGGGCCGTCCAGCACCTGGGCGAGCAGTTGCAGGCCGTGGGCGAAACCCGAGCAGACGATGATCCGTTCCGGATCGGCTCGCACACCGCGCGCCCGGCTCAGATATTCGGCGAGGCTGCGGCGTAATTCCGGCCGCCCGCGCGGATCGCCCACGCCGAACGCGTCATTCGGAGCGGCCGCCAAGGCGCGACGCGTCGAAGCCGCCCAATCGGTGCGGGGGAAGTCGGCGGCATTGGGCGAACTCGGTTGCAGATCATGCAGAATCCGCCGGGGCCTGGACCGCGCCGCCGGGTACCCGCGATCGGGATCCGCTGCCACGGCGCGCGCGGCCACCCAGCCAGGGGTGAACTGGTTTTCATTGCGGGCCAATATGATTCCGACGCGATCGGTCACATCACCACGACGGACTTCGCTGGACAGGTGGAGCGCGCCTTCCATAATCTCGGGGTCGCGCTGCGCTCGGTCGGCCTGGATTTCGCCGACGTCGCCCAGTTGCGCACCCATATCGTCGACCACGACCTCGACAAGCTGTCCGTGCTGGGCCGGCGCATCGCCTTGCTCTGGGGCGATCGCCCACCGGCTCAAACCCTGACCGGGGTCGCCGCACTCGCCCTGCCCGGTATGCAATTCGAGGTCGATGCCATTGCCGTACGCCGCTGACCGGGCTCAGTCCGGGGGCGGTGTCGCGCTCGCCACGATTTCCTGCAGGGCGGCGATATGACCGTGGAACGCGGTGCGGCCGGTGTCGGTCAGGCGGGCGCGGAGTTTGCGGCGGGCGCCGTCGAGGCGGCGTTCGGTGGTGACGTAACCGGCGTCCTCGAGAGTCGCGAGCTGTTTGGACAGGGCCGAATCCGAGAGGGCCAGGCGGTCTTTGAGGTAGGCGAACTCGGCCCAGTCGGCTGCCGCCAGGGTGGCGACCAGCGACAGCCGGGTGCTGGGGTGGATGAGTTCGTCGAACCGGGCGTTGGTCATGCCCGCGCCCAGGCGCGCAGGGTGCGCAGGATCTCCGGGCCGCCGAAGCCGACGATGGCGGCGACGAACACGGCCGACCAGATGGCGGGGTGCCGGGCGCCGTCGGCGTTCAGGGCGAAGGCTGCTCCGATGGTGACCGCGACCAGGCCGAGCAGCATTCCGATCACTACCAAGGGCACCCGGCGGCCGGCGGTTTCGGCGCTGACCCGGACCTGGCCGGTGCGGCTGCGGCCGTCCAGTAGCCGGGAGGCGATGGTGGAGTGGCCGATGCCGAAGGCCAGCGTGGCGGCGATGACGAGCCATTGCGGGCCCAGGTCGCCGACGATGCCGAGTATCAGCCAGCCGGCGGCCATGCCCCACCAATAGGCGCGGGGGAGGCCGACTTCGGCGGCCACCTGGCGTTCGGCGCGTGCGGCCGCTTCGAGGGCGGCGCGAGCTTGATCGGGAGCGATGTACTCCATGGCGATTCCTCACTTTCCTACCTGGAAAGTAAGGCTCCCACTTTCCTGGTAGGAAAGTCAAGGGTCAGTCCGCCGCGCACACGGCCGTGTCGAAGACCTTCTGCAGTGCGGCGGTGGCGGCGGCATCGGCCGGGCGCAGGTTGGCGATCACCGTGACGGCGCGGCCGGTCGGGGTGACGCCGTTGTAGGTGCGGAAGCCGGGGATGGAGCCGCCGTGACCCCAGACGGTGAGGTCGCAGGGGGCCGTGGCCTGGGTCAGGCCCAGGCCGTAGGAGTAGCCGGGACGATTGGTGAGCGGTCGCGGGTCTGCGCGCATGGCGGTGGATTGCGCGGTGGGAAGCAGGTTTCCGGTGATCAACGCGGTGAAGAAGCGGTTCGCGTCCGAGCCGGTGGAGACGATCTCACCGGCCGCGCCGGCCCAGGACGGATCGAAACGCGTATAGTCCGTGGGCTTTCCGTCGACGGACTCGTAACCCCGCGGGTGCGGGGTGCGGATATCGGTGTCGCCCGCGGCCGGGAAGTAGGTCTCGCGCAGGTGCAGGGGACCGGTGATGCGGCCCTCGACCTCATCGGCGAGGGGCCGGCCGGTCACGCGTTCGACCAGCAGGCCGGCGATGAGGAAGTTGGTATTGCTGTACTCGGCGCGCTCGCCGGGCTGGAAATGCGGCGGCATGGCCATCGCGGAGCGAACCAGCGCGGCAGCGTCGAAATGCTTGGTCAGCAGCTCGTCCGAATCATCCTGCAACTCCGGCAGTTCGAGATACTCGGGCAGACCGCTGGTGTGCTGCATGAGATTTCGCACGGTGATGCGATTGCCGTCGATGCCCTCGCCCCGCACCACGCCCGGCAGATACCGCTCGATCGGTGCGTCCAGGTCGACCGAACCCGCCGCCACCAATTGCATGAGCACGGTCGCGACGAACGCCTTGGTATTGCTGCCGAAACGAGCGTGCGCGCCCTCGGGGAAGGGGGTGCGGGCGGCGATATCGCCGACCCCGGAGGCGGCGGTCCAATCCAGGCCGTCGGCGGTGACCACCACCTGCACCCCGGGAATCCCGGCGGCCACGGCCGCGTCGAGGGTCTGCTGCACGGCGGTGCGCGAACTATCGGACAGCGGGCCGTGCGGCGGCCGGGCCGGATCGGAGGTGCAGGCGGCGACCGTGCCCGCCAGCACCGCGACGGCAGCCAAGGGGGCGAAGCGGAGCAGGCCGGGGCGTGCGGTCGAAGCGGATTCGGTCGCCGGGGATGTCATGAGCTGGACGGTAGCCGTGCGCCGGACCGGGTGGCATCGCCCCGATGGCCCATTCGCGGTCATCCCTGCGGCGTACCGCCGATGGGGGAGAACCCGCCCGTACCCCTTAGCCGGGCCCGGGGCGATCGCCGCCGAGGAAATGCTCGATCTCCCGGGACAGCCTGCCGCCGAGGAAGATTCCGTAATGCCCGCGCCGCGGATACAGCGCGAGTTGCGCGCCCGCCGCCCCGCGCACCGTCCGGCCGATGATGTCCGCCGTCAGCAGCGGATCCCGGTCCCCGGCCACGAGCAGCAGCGGCGCGGTGATGTCGCCCAGCCGCTCCCGGCAGTCGAAAGCGGCCAGGGCGGTGGCCATCACGATCCCGTCGGACAGGTCCCGGCCGCGCAGCCCGCGGTCGTTGCACCACATGAGCAGCGACGCCGCCGGACGCAGGCCGGGCGAGGGCGTCACCATGCGGGTGAACGTCCGCATGGGCGGCCGCCCGGCCCGCGCCCGCAGCGCCCAATCGAGCAGTGCCCGCTGCCCGTACGCCGACCAGGTGTGCCCGGCCCCGGCGACGATCAGCCGGCGCACCAGTGCGGGATGGTCGGCGGCCAGTTGCAATGCCATCGCGCCGCCGGTGGACAGGCCCGCGATATCCACGGGCGCGGTGAAATTCGCGGCCAGCGCCGCGGCGTAGTCGTCCGCGAAATCCGCGACCGACGCACCCGGCGGCACCCCGACGCGCCTGCCGATCAGATGGACCCGCCGTCGTCGCGACAGGGTTCGCAACTGCGCCAGCAGCATTCGCCGCGTCGCGCCGGCCGGATTGCCGTGCAGCGGAGTGAAACCGGAGAACACCACCAGGGACGGGCCGTTCCCCATGGTCAGGTGCGGCAGACCACCGCCGAGCCTGCCTTCCGTCACGGGCAGCATAGGCCGGGACTACCCGCGCCCGGCGGCCCGAAACCGCCACGCCGGTGGGTCGTTTGACGCGCCGCACGCCGGGTAGGCGATTCGCGACGCCGGGATGGCACGGCGTCGGAGCGACGATCAGGAGAACACCATGCGCCTGGGCCTGCCGGATGCGATCGCGGCGACGCTGTTCGACCTGGACGGGGTGCTGACCGATACCGCCGCCGTGCACGAGCGCGCCTGGCGGCAGGTCTTCGACGAGTTCCTGGAAGCGCGGTGCGGGACGGGATTCGAGCCCTTCTCCGCGCGGGACTATCAGGAATACGTCGACGGCAGACCACGGTTCGACGGGGTGCGCGAGTTCCTGAGAGCGCGGAATATCACTGTGCCGGAAGGGAAGCCGGACGATCCGGCGACCGAGTCGACGGTGCACGGGATCGGGAATCGGAAGAACGAGCTACTGCTGTCGCTGATCGAACACGACGGCGTGCACGTCTACCCCGGGACGGTGGAATATCTGTCGGCCGTGCGGGAGGCCGGATTACGGATCGCGGTGGTGTCGTCCTCGGCCAATGCCGAGGCGGTGCTCGCGGCGGCCGGCCTGGCGCGGTTCGTCGAAGTCCGGATCGACGGCAAGAGTTTCGCCGCGCAGGGGCTGCGGGGCAAACCCGCGCCGGACGGATTCCTCACCGCCGCGGACGAGCTGGGGGTGCGCCCCGATGCGGCGGCGGTGTTCGAGGATGCCGTCGCCGGGGTCGCGGCCGGGCGCGGCGGCGATTTCGGGTACGTCGTCGGGGTGGAACGCACCGGGACCCCGGCCCATGCCGAAGCCCTGCGCCGAGCCGGGGCGGATGTGATCGTCGGTGATCTCGCGGACCTGGGCGGAACCCGATGAGCGATCCCGGTTTCGAGATCTCGCCGTGGGAATTGCGCTGGTGCGGACTGGATCTCGAGGCGCTGCACCGCACCGAATCGATCTTCGCGCTGTCCAACGGGCATCTGGGACTGCGCGGCACCCTCGAGGAAGGCGAGCCGGTCGGGCTGCCCGGCACCTATTTGAACGGCTTCTATGAATCCCGGCCGCTGCCGTACGCCGAAGTCGGCTACGGGTATCCGGAGCACGGGCAGACCGTGGTCAACGTGACCGACGGCAAGATCATCCGGCTGCTGGTGGAGGACGAGCCGATGGATCTGCGCTACGGGGACACCCGGGCGCACAATCGGGTGCTGGACTTCCGGTCCGGGACGCTGCGCCGGGACACCGAATGGACCTCGCCGACCGGGCGGACCGTGCGGATTCGCTCGGAACGGCTGGTGTCGTTCACCGAACGCACGATCGCCGCGGTGCGTTACGAGGTCGAGCCCCTCGACGGCGATATCGAACTGGTGGTGCAGTCCGATCTGCTCGTCAACGAACCGATCACCGCCACCCGCGGGGATCCCCGGCTGGCCGCGGCCCTGGACCGGCCCTTGATCGCCGACGAAGTCGCGGCGCGCGAGCTCGCCGCCGTGCTCGTGCACCACACGCGCAGTTCCGGATTGCGGATGGCGGCCGGAATGGATCACGAACTCGCGGTGCCGGGTTCGGCGCGCTGCGGGGTGCACGCCGAGGACGATCTGGCGCGGGTGACCTTCGCCGCCGATGTGCCGTTCGGCGAAAAGCTCTGCCTCACCAAGTATCTCGCGTACGGCTGGTCGGCGCGCCGCTCGGCGCCCGCCCTGCGCGCACAGGTGGAGGCGGCGCTCGCGGCGGGGCTGGACACCGGCTGGGAGGAGCTGCTGGCCCGGCAGCGCGCCTACCTCGACGAGTTCTGGGCGCAGGCCGATATCGAACTCGACGGTGATCCGGCATTGCAGCAGGCTGTTCGGTTCGCGCTGTTCCATGTCCTGCAGGCGGGTGCGCGCGGTGAGGCCCGGGCCATTCCGGCCAAGGGCCTCACCGGCCCCGGCTACGACGGGCACGCGTTCTGGGACACCGAGACCTTCGTGCTGCCGGTGCTCACCTACACCATGCCGGGGGCGGCCGGGGACGCGCTGCGCTGGCGGCATGCCACCCTCGATCAGGCCCGGCGGCGGGCGCGGGAACTCGGGCAGTCGGGGGCCATGTTCCCGTGGCGGTCCATCGACGGCGAGGAAGCGTCCGGATATTGGCCGACCGCCACCGCGGCGGTGCACGTCAATGCCGATATCGCCGACGCCACCGCGCGGTATCTGGCCGCCACCGGTGACGAGAAGTTCGAAATCGACTGCGGGGTAGAGCTTCTGGCCGAGACCGCTCGGCTGTGGGTGAGTCTCGGGCATTACGACACCGCCGGACTCTTCCGCATCGACGGTGTCACCGGACCCGACGAGTACTCGGCGCTCGCCGACAACAACCTGTACACGAATCTGCTCGCCCGCCGGAATCTCGAGGAAGCGGCCGCGGCGTGCGAGCGGCAGCCCGAGGTGGCCGACCGGCTGGGGGTCGACGCCGACGAGCTCGCGCATTGGCGCGAGTGCGCGGCGGCCATACTGCTGCCCTACAACCACGAACTGGGGGTGCACGAGCAATCGGAGGGGTTCACCCGTTACGCGCCATGGGATTTCGCGGCGACGCCGGCCGAGAACTATCCGCTGCTGTTGCACTACCCGTACTTCGATCTCTACCGGCAGCAGGTCGTCAAACAGGCCGATCTGATTCTGGCGATGTACCTGTGCCCCAATGCTTTCGACCTGGGACAGAAGACCCGGAACTTCGACTACTACGAGGCGCTGACGGTGCGCGACTCGTCGCTGTCGGCCAGCGTGCAAGCCGTGCTCGCCGCCGAAGTCGGCCATCTGTCACTGGCTTTCGACTATTTCGCCGAGGCGGCCTTCACCGATCTGCACGATCTGCACCACAATGTGTCCGCCGGACTGCACATCGCGGCCCTGGCCGGTACCTGGATCAGCTGTGTCGGCGGGTTCGGCGGGCTGCGCGACCAGGACGGCCTGCCCGCGTTCGCGCCCCGGCTGCCCGCGCCGATCGATCGGCTGGCCTTCCGAATCCTGTGGCGCGACAGCCGAATCCGCGTGGAGATCACCGCCGCGAACACCACCTACCGGCTGCTGACCGGTGAACCGGTCCGGCTGACGCACCACGGTGAAGCACGGGTATTGGAGGGTGAACTCACCCTTCCCAATCCGCCCGCCCCCGTCGTAGCCGCGCCGCGGCAGCCCGCCTCCCGGGCCCCGCGGCACAACCGCCCCCGTCACTTGGCGTAATGGCTTGCGCCCCACCAATCCACGACCACTACGTCCTCGTCGCCCACCACCCAGGCGTCGTGCCCGGACGGCAGGGAGGTGACCTGGCCGGGCGTGGCATCGAATTCGGTGCCGTCGGCCATCAGAATGTGCAGGGTGCCCGCCACGTGATACTGGAAATGCGGGGCCTCGCACCATTCGGTGCCCGCGACCGGTTTCACGTCCTGCGACCAGCGCCACCCGGGATGCAGGACCAGCCGGCCGATATCGCTGTCGCCGACCTTCAGGATCTCGGCGCGGCCGCGATCGAAGGCCCGCACCTCGTCGGGCGTGGCGAAATCCCGGTGCTCGGTACCCATGGCGATCACCGATCCCACGCCTGCACGCCGGTCTCCCGGACGATGCGGCCGTCGGACAGGTCCATGGTCACCGCGCACAGCACCCGGGTGCCGTCGGGATACCGGCAGGCTTCGAAGAAGTTCACCGTGACCCCGTCGGTGACGGCGTGCTGGATCTCGTGCGTCATTTCGCGCCCGCACACATCGGCCAGATATGCGCCGATCTGATCGCGCCCGCGCAATACCCGCGGATGACTCGGCGGATTGTCCTGATCGATCATGCGAACTTCGGCGTCCTCGGCGTACATGGCGCGCAACGCCGCCGCATCGCGCTCCTCGATCCCGCGGCGGAACTCGCGCAGATCGAACCCGGTATCGGTGGTGCTCATGACGTGCCCTTCTCCCTGGTTTCCCGGCCCCTGGGAAGTCTGCGCGGCCTCCGTCAAACGCGCGTCAAGCGCCGCCGCCGCGAGGGGTTGCCAGGCGACTGCCATACGACGAGACTCGGAGATCCTCGCGGAGAGGCACGCGCGATGCTGCGAATACAGGTACTCGGCCCGCTCCGGGCCGAACTCGACGGACAACCGGTGCGGCTGCCGGATCGAAACCAACGCGTGTGCGCCCTGCTGGCCTGGCTGGCCGTCCACCCCGGCCCGCACCATCGCTCCACCGTGGCCGCCGAACTCTGGCCCGATGCTCCCGCCGCCAATGCCCGGGCCAGCCTCCGCAGTGCGATCTGGTCGCTCCGCACCGCTCTCGGCCCCGCCGCGCCCAGCCTCACCACCGCCCGCGAAACCATCGCCCTGAGTCCCGAAGTCCAGGTGGACCTGACCGAATTCGATCGCCTCGCCAGCGCCGGAGCAACCGCCGCCGCCCTGTCTCTCTGCCGCGGCGAACTCCTCACCGGCTGGCAGGAAGACTGGTTGCCGCCGATTCGCGCCGACCACGCCCGCCGCCTCGCCCGGGTACTGGCACTCGCCGCCACCGCCGCCGAAACCGAAGGCGACCACACCGCCGCCCTGACCTGGGCCCGCCGCCGAGCCGACCTCGATCCCGTTGACGAAGTCGCCGCGCGCGAACTGATCCGGCTCCTCGCCGCCACCGGTGACCACGACGCCGCGCTCTCCAGCTACGCCCGCCTGCGCCGCACACTCCAGTCCGAACTCGACGTGGCCCCCGCACCCGAAACCGTCGCCCTCATTCATCGGATCCGCTCGGCCGAACCGCTCGCGGGGTTCGAGTCCGTGGTGCCGCCGTCGCGCCCGGCGGAACCGGTCGCGGGCTTCGATTCGGTTGGGCAGCGGTCGCAATGGGCAGTTCACTCCGCCGAACTGCCCGGTGAGATCGAGGCACCGGTGGGCCGGGTGCGGAATGCCGGACCACCGGCGACGGGCGGTTGGCTCGGTAGGGCACCTGTCTCTTTGATCGGCCGGGTGTCGGAGCTGGCGCAGTTACGAAATTGCCTGGCGCGCATGGATATCGGGCGGGGATGTGTTGTCATGATCAATGGGGAGGGCGGGATCGGGAAGACGGCGCTGGCCGAGGAACTGCTGGATCTGGTAGGGCGCCGTGGGATTCGCAGTGGGAGCGGTGCGGCCGGCGGGCCGGGCGGGATGCCTTTCGGGGTGTGGTCCGAGGCGCTGGCCGAGGTGCTCGCCGGTGCCGAGCCGCTGCCGGCCGACGCCACCTGGGTGGCTGATCTGGCGCGCTTGGTGCCCGCCGTCGCGCCGCGCGGATCGGCCGGAGCGCCCGAGCATGATCGAATTCGGTTGTTCGAGGCGGTGGTTCAACTGCTGGTTCGGCTGTCGGCGCGGGGGCCACTGGTGCTGGTGCTGGAGGATCTGCACCTCGCCGACGCGTCCAGTCTGGACCTGCTCGGCTATGTGGGGCGGCGGATCGGGCGGCTGCCGGTGTTGCTCGTGCTCACCCGGCGCCGGCTGCCGCCCGGGCGGCGCGCGGATGCCGTGCTCGCGGCCTTGCGGGCGAAGGGAGTGCTGGCGGCCGAGATGGACTTGGGGCCTTTGAATGTGGGGGAGGTGCGTGAGCTGGCGCGGTGTACGGCCGACCTGACCGCCGCGCAATTGGAGCGGATCGTGTCGGTGGCGGGCGGGAGTCCGCTGCTGACCGTCACCGCGGCCCGGCAATTCGCGCTGGGGCACGCCGATCCGGTGGAGGATCTGCGGGTTGCGACCCGCGCCGAACTCGGCCGATTGTCGGGGCAGGCACGGCTTTTCGTGGAATTGGCCGCTGTCGCCGGGCACGATCTGGGGCGCGCGGATATCGTGCGGCTGCCGCTGCTGACCGATCCCGATCGCGCCGCCACCGAGGCGCTGGGGGCCGGGCTGTTGCGAATTCGGGAGGGCGCGATCGGATTCCGGCACGCGCTGCTGCGCGCGGCGGTGTACGACGATATCGCCGAACCGGTGCGGGCCCATCTGCACGAGGCGCTGGCCACGGAGCTGAGTGCGCGGGACGGCCGGGCTACCCGGCGGGCCGCGGAGATCGCCGATCATCTCCGGCGCGCGGGCCGGGACGATCTCGCGGTGGGACAGCTGATCCGGGCCGCGGCCGACGCCCGGGCGGTGGCGGCGCTCGCGGAAGCCGCGGGGTTCCTGCGGGAAGCACTCGAGATCGAGCCCGATCATCCCGGAACACTGCTCGAACTCGGTGAAGTGGAAGCCTGGCGCGGACGGCTGGAAGCCGCCGACGACGCCTTCGACCGGGCCTTGGAACTGATCTCGCCGCAGGACACCGGCGCGCTGATCGCGGCCTGGCTGCGCCGGGGCATGTGGTTGCGGGGCGGCGTGTGTCATCCACGCGAATCGCGTCGTTCGTATCGTGCGGCACTGGATCTGCTGGAGCGCGAACCGGATTCCGATCCGATGATCCGGGCCGAGGTCCTGGCGGGGCTGGCCTGGGCGGAATCGGTTGCCGGAGAGCCCGGCGCGGTCGCGGAACTGCTGGAGCAGGCCGCAGTCCTGACAGCGGACGGACCGGTCGGTGACCTGCTGGCCCACGACCTGGAAGTGGCTCGCGCGCACGCGCTCCTGCGCGCCGGGCGGTTCACCGAGAGCTACGCGCCGCTGGTGTCGGCCGCCGATGCCGCGCAGCGCGCCCGGCGGCCCGACCTCGCCTACAGCTGCTTGATCAATGCGGCCAGCGCGGCGGCCTGCGCCGGAGAGTTCACGCGCAGTGTGGATTTCGCCGATCGCTGCCTGTCCCTGGTGGTGCCGAACGGGTTGCTCCGCCTGATCGTCTACACCCAATCCGGGCGCTGCGCCCTGCTGCGCAGACTGGATCGGCTCGCCGAAGCCCAGACCGCCCTCGACGCCGCCGCCGGCGCGGCGGAGCGGCTGGGCAGCGCCGACCTGGAAGCGCTGGTGCACCACGATCGCGGACTGCTCGCCCACGCCCGAGGGGAAAACGCCGCCGCCGCAGAGCAATTCCGTCTGGCCCTGGCCGCCGACCCGCCGGTCAGCCGTGCCCTGACCAGACTCCATCGCGCCGAATCACTCACCCGCGCCGGGCAACTCGAAGCCGCGGAGGCGGAGCTGCGCGCAGCCGCACTGGAACCCGTTGCGGCGGGCGACTTCCCGGACACCCTGGTGGCCAGGATGCAGCGCATCCAAGGGCTGATCGCGCACGCCCGCCGGGACGACGACCTCGCCGTCACCCGCTTGCGGCAGTCGGCGCGGGTGTGGCGGCGCCGGGTGACCGTCGGCGCGCCGACCGGCGAGAACTATTCGGCCGCACTGGTCGATCTGGGCCGCCCGCCACTGGCGGCCCTGGTCGAACCGGCCCGGGAACTCGATCGGGTACTGGCCGAACTCGCCGCCATCGAACAGGACGGGAACGGACATGCCGAGCTTCGATGATCACGCACACAGCCCGGCCGCGCCCGAGGAGGTGTGGAAGCTGCTCTACGACCCGAGCCGATTCCCGGAGTGGTGGGCCGGAATCGGCAGCGTCGCACCCGCGGCGGCCACCGGCACGGACGGTTACACCATGTATCCGGAAGGCTATCCGGACTTCCCGATGCCGCAGGCCCTGCGCACCGACCGCGCCGGGCGCCGGGTGACGATCTCCTGCCTGATCTCGGACCTGTGTTTCGAATGGCGGCTGGAACCCGATGCGAGCGGCACGCAGACCGATATCCACGTGCACGTCGAACTCCCCGACGCCGAGGCCGCCCGCCTCGCCCCGCAGCGGGAGATCATCCACGCCTCGGTGCTGGCTTTGGCGGCGCTCGCCGCGGCGGAGTGACTCACTCGTCGCTGCCGAGCCGATCCCCGATGAACCGCAACAGTTCCGGATCGCCAGAGCTGAATCGATCCATCTCCTCACCGCCGGTGCAGGAGTAGAGCCCGACGGTGACCCGGTCCGCGCGCCGGGCCAGCACCCGCCAGATCGCGCCCGAGGACTCCCAGCGCCGCAGTACCGCGACCGGATCGGCGTGCTCCCCGGACACGATCGGCCTCAGCTCGCGGCCGAGGTGACGCCGGTCAGCTTCTCCGACAGCGTCCAGAGTTCCTGCGCCAGCGCGGTATCCAGGGCCTGCTTGTTCTTGGGCTGCTCCACCTTCAGCCGGTGGAAGTACTTGCCGCCGATGTCCTCGGCGGTGGTCGCCAGGTGCACCAGGGGCTCGGCTCCGCGCTCGGGGGAGAGGAAGACCAGGCGGCCGAGCGGCGAGCGGATGAGCGCGCCCAGACCCAGCGGCGCGTTGTCGTAGACGTGGGTCGCGACCGCGCCCGGATGGAATGCGGCGGTGCGCAGGCCGGTACCGGCGGTGCGACGCGCCAGTTCGCGGGTGAAGATCAGGTTCACCAGTTTCGACTGCGCGTAGGCGGCGAGCTGATTGAACGAGCCGGTCGAGGCGTTCACGGTGCCGAGGTCGAGCCGGGCCATGCGATAGGTGGTGCTGGAGGTGTTGATCACTCGCGCGTCCGAGGCCAGCAGCCGCTCCAGCAGCAGATTGGTGAGCAGGAACGGCGAGAGGTGATTGGCCTGGAAGGTCAGTTCGTTGCCGTCCACGGTGACCGTCCGCTCCGCCCACGCGCCGCCGGCATTGTTGGCCAGCACATCGATGCGCGGATACCGCTCCAGCAGTTGCGCGGCCAGCGCCCGCACCTGTTCGAAATTCGCGAAATCGGCGGTGAACGCCGCGCCCCCGACCTTTTCGGCCACCGCCGCGGTGCGCTCCGGTGAACGCCCCACCACCGCGACCGTCGCGCCGCGTTCGGCCAGCCGCGCCGCCGCGGCCGCGCCGATTCCGGAACTCGCGCCGGTCACCACTACCGTCTTGCCGGCCAGATCCTGTCCCGCCATCCGCCGTCTCCTTCCGCATGAGGGCTCGCGATTCGGTTACCCCGTCTCACGAGTGATCATCCTCATCGGGTGGGCGGCCGTCCAACCGGCTAGCGGCGCTCGATCACGAACGCGGTGGCATTGTCGCGCCCGCCGGCCTGTAAAGCCTTGTCCACCAAGTCGTTCGCGGTGCCGGAGAGGGATTCCCCGGTGGCCAGCAGCAGTTTCAGCGCGGCCATCTCGAGCGGCTTGTGCACGCCGTCGCTGCACAGCAATAGTCGGCCGCGGGCGCGCCCGGTGAGCGCGTGCCCGATGGCGTCCGGCGCGACCGTGCGCACCGAGGTGGTGACCAGATGGCTCATGCGCGCGGTCGGCGCCAGCCCCCGGCTGGTCAGATATTCCGCGACCGTGTGATCGGTGGTGATCTGGTGCAGGATGCGCCCGTTCCAGCGGTAGGCGCGACAGTCGCCCACCCACGCGATATCGATCTGATCGTCCGGCTGCCCGGAATCCGGCAGCACCGCGACCACCACCACCGCATCGGCTTCCGGCTGCGGGAATTCGCGCAGCAGCTCCCGCTGGGCCGCCAGGATGCCGGCGTGCGCGCCGTGCTGTGCCGCTTCGCGCGCGGCGACCGCGGCAATGGCCCGGGCCGCGCGCGCCGCCAGCAGTTGATCGCCGATGCCGTCCGCGACGGCGAAAGCGATCCGCCCGCTGCCGGGTTCGGCATGCGAGGCGACGGCGTCGGCATTGAGCGATCGCCCGCCGCGCCGGGTCGCCGAGGCGGCCTTGATCGTGGCGGATGAAGCGGTCGGCGGGATGGCGCTGGCCCCAGCTGTGTCCACGGCGCGGCTCCTAGGACTGATGTGCCCGTGCTGCCCCTCAGCACTGCTGACAGTCAACCGTGTCAGACCATGCGGTATTGCCAGAATCAGCCATGAATATCCTGTGAACAGGTCACGATTCGGCAGCCAAAACCCCGGAGGCTAGTCGCATTTGCCCGTTCCGGCGTCTCGGGCGCCCTGGATCGCGGCCTGCCGTTGCTCCTCGGTGAACACCTGCCAGTCGGGGGTGTCCGGGAATTCGTTCAGCGCGTCGGAGACGGCGCGATCCACGCCGACCTGACCGGTGTCCTTGCGGATGGTCTCGAAGCGCGGCAGGTATTTCTCGCACGTCTCGTGCCGCAGCACCGCGGGCGCGATGGCCGAGGGCGCGGATACCGAACGTGAATTCTCCGGCGGCACAATATTCTTCGACGTGGTGTACGAGGGGTCGGCCGGACTGGTCGAGGTGGCTTCCGGCGACGGTCCGGTCTTGCCGCCGGTGTAGTCGCACGCCCCGAGCGACAGCGCCAGCGCGGCGAGACCCGCGGCGATCATGGTGCGGTACATGGCTGTTCCTCCGGCCCGGCGGGATCGGATCCGCCCGGGGTCTGTCGGTGTTGTTGCCGCCATACCCCGCCGCGCTGTGAATATCCCTTGTCAGCCGCTCAGGTCCGGGTCGCGATCCGGCGGCGATAGCCGCGCACCGCCAGCGGCGCGCCGATGCCGTGCATGACCACGCTGCCCAGCACGGTGATCACCATGGCGGTGATGGCCAGTTCGGCATTGTCGCGCTGGAGCTTGTTGAAGGCCAGCAGCCCGAACACGATCGAGGTGGTGCCGCGCGGGCCGAGCCAGCCGATCAGCGCGTCCTCCACCCAGGTCAGCCTGGTGCCGATGAGCGACAGCACGACCGGTACGAAGCGCAGCACGGTCAGCACGAGGGCGCAGAACACCCAGATCCGCCACGGCGCGCCCAGCCACAGCGTGTAGACCACCACGGTGCCGAAGACGAACCACATCATCATGGTGAGCAGGAAGCCCACATCGTCGATGAGTTCGAGTTCGCGCAGGTGCGCCTCCTCGCGCCGGACCCGCCGGAACACCAGCCCGCACACGAACGCCGCCACGAAGCCGTTGCCGCCCAGGCCGGATGAGAGCGCGAACGAGCCGAGCGGTGCGGCGACCAGGACGACCCGCTTGGCCTGCGCGGTCATCAGTCTTGCGGAATCGGCGCGATTGACCAGAAACGCCAGTGCCGCACCGAGGCCCGCGCCGACCAGAATCGCCTTCAGGGCCGCCGGTCCCGCGGTGCCCAGGGCGCTCAGCGGCGTCTGATCCTGGGTCAGATCGCCCGCGAGGATGAGCGCGAAAATGATGATGGGGGAGACGATGCCGTCGTTGTAGCCGCTCTCCACATTCAGGATATTGCGCACCCGCACCGGAATCCGCCTGTCCCGCAGCACCGCCGCGGCCGGCGCGAAATCGATGGGTATGACCACGCACGCCACCACCAGCAGCACCGCCCAGCCGAATCCGGGCAGCAGCCACAGGCCGACCCCGACCGCGGCCGCCAGGCTCAACGGCAGGGCGAGCAGCAGCAGCCGCAGCGTCGCGTTCGGATTTCGCCCGAGCAGCCCGCCGCGCACCTCGGTGGCATCGACGAACAGCAGTACCGCGAGCACGATTTCGGCGGCGTGCAACATCACCTCGGTATCGAGGGTCTCGCCGATGCTCTCCCGCGCGGTCAGGCCCACGATCACTCCGACCGCGACCGCCACCATCGGCGGACTGATGCGCCAGGCGTCGAGCTTGGCCGCGAGCAATGCCCAGGCGATGAGGGCGACGGCGATCGAGAGCATGGTGGCAACCATGTGGCCATCTTTACAGAAGTTCACACCGGACCCACTCCGGCGGAACGCGCCGCCGCCACGCCGATCTCGTGAGCGACACCCCAACCGGCGTGTCGCAAGGCTGGCGTGTCATGCGACTACTCTGGCGACATGTCGGCAAACAATGGCGAAGCGCAGATCGTCGCACTCTGCAACCAGAAGGGCGGCGTCGGAAAAACTACTTCGACCATCAATCTCGGTGCCGCGCTTGCGGAATCCGGCCAGCGGGTCCTGCTCGTCGACATCGATCCGCAGGGCGCGCTCTCGGCCGGGCTCGGGGTGGCGGTCAACGACCTCAACCTGACCATCTACGACCTGCTCGGTCCCGCCGCGCCCGGCATCGACGAGGTGCTGATGAAAACCTCGGTGCCCGGAATGGACCTGCTGCCCAGCAATATCGACCTCTCGGCCGCCGAGATCCAGCTGGTCAACGAGGTCGGCCGGGAACAGTCGCTGCGCCGGGTGCTGGAACCGGTGCGCGAGCGCTACGACTACATCCTCATCGACTGCCAGCCGTCGCTGAGCCTGCTCACCATCAATGCGCTGGCCTGCGCCGACGGCGTCATCATTCCGATGGAATGCGAGTTCTTCTCACTGCGCGGGCTGGCGTTGCTGACCGACACCATGGACAAGGTCCGCGATCGCCTCAATCCGAAGCTGGCGCTGTACGGCATCGTCGTCACCATGTACGACGGGCGGCTGCTGCATTCGCGTCAGGTCCGCGACCGGGCGATCGAGGTGTTCGGCGACGCCGTCTACGAGACCGCCATCTCCCGCACGGTCCGGTTCCCGGACGCCACCATCGCGGGGGAGCCCATCACCACCTGGGCGCCGCGCTCCTCGGGCGCGGACCAATACCGCGCCCTCGCTCAGGAATTCCTCACCCGCACGACCCGCTGAGGGCGGTGCGTTCGCTCGGCTCCGTAGGTTCGCTCGGCTCGCTGGGTTCGGTCGGAATGCTGGGTTCGAGGCACACCGCCAGTCCCGCGAACCAGTTGTGCAGCCACTTCGTCGCGGTCTCGCCGCCGACGTCGTAGCTGGGGTAGTTGGTGTGCACGCGGGAGCTGTAGAACTCCTCGAACATCGCGATGCGTTCCTGATTGGCCTCGGCCGAGAACTGCGTCTGCAACATCCGCACGATGCCGCCGCCATTGCGCAGGTCGGTGATCAGGGTGCCCGCCTCCATCTCGTAGCGCCAGAGCTCGGTGAGCGTCGGATCCGAGAGCTGGGCGACGAATCCGGCGAAGCGGGTCACGAAATCATCGGTGGCGGTGGCGCAATAGAGATCGCCGACCGCGCAGATGGTGCGCGCCCGATCGGCCAGCAGCCCGAATCCGCCGGGACGCGCGCCGCCCGCGCCCGCGCCGGGCGTCTCCGGTCCGATCTGAATATCGGTGGGGGAGCGGCGCGGATCCGACATCAGCCCCACCGCGGCGATGCGGTCCGGCGGCACCACGCCCTCGCCGGTCCCGATCTCGGCCGCGAGATCGCCCGCCGCGTCGGCGCCCTGGCTGTACCCCAGCAGCGCGATCTTGGTCTCCGCGCAGGAGTCGGCGATGGACGCGATCATGGCCCGGGCATTGCCGATCGCCTCCGCCTTGGACCGCCCGTACACGCCCGTCTCCCACGGAAAGGCGGTCGCCGGATAGTTCACGTAGTTGGTCCGGATGGAGTCCGGCAGGCCGCGGGTGACGAACGACAGCATGCCCGGCGTCGCATGCGTGTGACCGTCCATACTGGTCTCCCAGGTACCGGGAATGGCCACGACGAACAGTGCGGGACAATCGGTTTCGGCACGGCTGGGCGCCGAGGCGAAAATGGTCGCGGTGCCCAGGACCGTGGCCAGGGCACTCAGGGTGGCGAGCAGGCGGCGTCGTCGCATGAGAACCTCGATAGTGAACCAGTTGTGTTTCGAAATACTATGAGCCGGCTCACGAAGATGTCGAATTATGGCCTACGCCATGCCGATCCGCCCGCCGCGCGCCCGGCCGGTTCACAGCAAACGCCCAGCCGGCTCGGAGGTGGCGCGGGGTGTCGGCCGCTCACCATGGTGGTATGGGCAATGAAAATCCGGAGGCGCGCATCCTCGTCGTGGACGACGAACCGATGATCGTGGACCTGCTGGCGGCGAGCCTGCGATTCCAGGGCTTCGAGGTCGCGACCGCGGTGTCCGGGGCCGACGGGCTGGACAAGGTGCGCGGCTTCCGCCCCGACGCGCTGATCGCGGATGTCATGATGCCGGGCATGGACGGGTTCGGCATGCTGCGCCGGCTGCGCTCGGACGGCGTCGACGTGCCGGTGCTGTTCCTCACCGCGCGCGACGACGTCGACGACCGGCTCACCGGGCTCTCGCTCGGCGCGGACGACTATGTGGCCAAACCGTTCAGCCTGGAAGAGGTGATCGCCCGGCTGCGCGCGGTGCTGCGGCGCGCACACGGCGTCGCCGAGCCGGGCGGCTCCCCGCGCCTGTGCGTCGGTGATATCGAATTGGACGACGACAGCCGTGAGGTCTGGAAGGCCGGGCAGCCGGTCTCCCTGTCGCCCACCGAGTTCACGCTGCTGCGCTACTTCATGCTGAACGCGGGCAAGGTGCTCAGCAAGCGCAAGATCCTGGATCACGTGTGGCACTACGACTTCGGCGGCGATGCCGGGGTGGTCGAATCCTATGTGTCGTATCTGCGCCGCAAGATCGACACCGGGGAGCCCAAGCTGTTGCACACGTTGCGCGGTGTCGGTTACACGCTGCGCCCGCCGCGGCCGGGTCGTCCGTGACCGTGAAATCCGCGGTGGCGCGCCGGATTTCGGCAATGCCGCTGCGCATCGCACTGGTGGTGGCGATGGTGGCGCTGGCCACCGTGGTGCTGCTGGCCTCCGGCGTCGCGCTGACCTCGGCGCTGTCGCGGTCGCTGACCGAGCGCACCGACGAGCAGCTCTACGATGCCGCCCGCACCTGGGCGCAGCCGCGGCAGATGAAACAGTTGACCGCCGACGACGGGCGGACCTTCTGGGTGCCGGCGGACGCGCCGACGCCCCCGGATCTGGTGAAGTCGGCCTCGGATCAGCCGCGGCGCTTCTACGAACTGCGCAAAGGCCCTGGCGGGCAGACGTATTCGGAGATTCCGGGCAACAAGAGCGGATCGCTGCCCGATCTGGCCGGGCACGGCTCGCCGGCGCCGACGACCGTGGACTCGATCGGCGGCAGCACCAAATGGCGGGTGCTGACCACCACCAACGAGTACGGCGCGACCACCATCGGGCTGCCGCTGTCGGAGAACCAGCAGACGGTGTCGCGGCTCATCTACTTCGAACTCGGCACCGGCGCAACGGCTCTGCTGATCCTGGCGGTCGGTGGGTACCTGGTGGTGCGGCATACCCTGCGCCCGCTGCGCGAGGTGGAGGACACCGCCGCCGCCATCGCGGGCGGGGATCTGCATCGGCGGGTACCGGTGCGCGGGGTCGATACCGAGGTCGATCATCTGGCGCGTTCGCTCAACGAAATGCTCACGCGCATCCAGCACGGGGTGGCCGCGACCGAGGCCTCGGAGGAAGCCGCGCGCCGATCCGAGCAGACCATGCGGCAATTCGTCGCCGACGCCAGCCACGAACTGCGCACCCCGCTCACCACCATTCGCGGTTTCGCCGAGCTGTACCGGCAGGGCGCGAGCACCGATGCCGCGTCGGTACTGGCACGCATCGAGGGCGAGGCCGCCCGGATGGGTGTGCTGGTCGAGGATCTGCTCATGCTCGCGCGCCTCGACGCCCAGCGCCCGCTCGATCGAAAACCGGTGGACCTCTTGGCGATCGCCGGCGACGCCGTGCACAACGCCCGCGCGCTCGCGGCCCACCGCGACGACTCGGACACCGGCCCGGAACGCTCCATCGAACTCGAGGTCCGCGCGGGTGAGGGCTCGCTCCAGATCCCCGGCGACGAAGCCCGCCTCCGCCAGATCCTGGCCAACCTGGTGGGCAACGCCCTCACCCACACCCCCGCCGAGGCGTCGATCACGGTGCGGCTGACCCCTTTTCCCGATCATGTCCGGATCGAGGTCGCCGACGAAGGCCCAGGGCTACCGGCGGACGCGAGCCGGGTGTTCGAACGCTTCTACCGCGGCGACGCCTCCCGCACCCGAGCCAGCGGCGGCACCGGCCTGGGCCTGTCCATCGTCGCCGCCCTGGTGGCCGCGCACCGCGGCACGGTCGCCGCACACAGTGAACCCGGCAAGGGCGCCACCTTCACAGTGAGTCTGCCCCGCTGACCGGGGCAGCGGCGGCGTCCTCGACGCACTGCGCCGGATCGACCGCGGGCGCGCCCAGCTACCTCCAGGCAAGCCATGGCCCGGTGTGTCTATGGTGAGGTCCGTGATCGATCGCCCAGCCGCCGCGCCGACCGTTCTGGTGGTCGATGACGAGCCCTACATCCTGGATCTGCTCACCTCCGCGCTGCGGATGAACGGCTTCGAGGTGCGCACCGCGGTGGACGGGCGCTCGGCGCTGGCGGCGGCCGCGCACGGGCCGGACGTGGTGGTGCTGGACGTGATGCTGCCGGATATGGATGGTTTCGCGGTCGCGCGGCGGCTGCGGGATTCGGGCAATAATGTGCCGGTGCTGTTCTTGACCGCCCGGGATGCGGTGCAGGACCGGATAGCCGGCCTGAATGCCGGGGGCGACGATTACGTCAGCAAACCGTTCAGCCTCGAGGAGGTGATCCTGCGTCTGCGGGGCATCCTGCGCCGAACGAAAGGCTCGGAAGCCGAACCCGCCGACGTGCTGCGTTACGCCGATGTAGTGCTCGACGCCGGCGCCCACACCGTGCACCGGGCCGGCACGCCGATCGTGCTGTCCGCCACCGAATTCAGCCTGTTGCGCTACCTCCTGGTCAATGCGGGCACGGTGGTCAGCAAGGCGCAGATCCTGGACCGGGTGTGGGGTTCGGCCACCGAGGCCCGCAGTGACCGGGCGGTGGAATCGTTCATCAGCCAGGTGCGTCGCAAACTCGACGCCGATCGCCCGCCGCTGATCCACACCGTGCGCGGCGTCGGCTACACCCTGCGCGCGCCCGACGAGTCCCGATGAGATTGCGGCGCTGGACCTTACGCACCCGGCTGCTGGTCGCGGTGCTGGCCATCACCGTCGCCGGGCTGATCGGATTCGGGGTGCTCGGCATCGCCATGCTGGCCCGCTCGGAAATGTCCCGCATCGACGGGCAGCTGAACGTGGTGGCCCGCGACCTGTCGGTGACCGATCGCCCGCCGGTGCCGCCCCCGAGCTCCGGCGACGACGAGGCCGGTCTGCCCTCGACCTTCCGAATCCTGTTCTTCGACAATGCCGGAAAGCAACTGGGCCGCCTGGGCATCGGCACCGCACCGGTGCAAATACCGCCCATGGACCGGGCATCGGTGACCGACCGGGGCGATGAACTGCTCACTGTCGGCGAGACCGGCAGCGAATCCCGTTGGCGGGTGCGCACTTTCACCCAGCCCGCCAACGACTTCCAGCCCGAGGGCGGCACCGCGGCGGTGATCATGCCCTTGGACGGCTACTACGCGACCATCCGGGAACTGCGCACCATCGAATTGGCCGCGGGCGCCGGGCTGCTGGTGCTCATGGTCGCGGTGGCGGCCTGGCTGGTGCGGGTGGGGCTGCGCCCGCTCTCGCGCATCGAGCACACCGCCGACGCCATCGCCGCCGGGGAGCTGGATCGCCGGGTCGAGCAGACCGACAACCACACCGAGGTCGGCAAACTCGGCACCGCCTTCAACGTGATGCTGGAACGACTGTCCACCACCATGGGCCGGCTCGCGGAATCCGAGTCGCGGCTGCGGCTTTTCGTCGCCGACGCCTCGCACGAACTGCGCACCCCGCTGACCTCGATCCGCGGCTACGCCGAACTGTATCGGCACGGCGGCGCGGCCGACCCGGACGCGGTGGCCATGATGATGCGCCGTATCGAGAACGAGGCCATCCGGATGGGCGTGCTGGTCGAGGACCTGCTGCTGCTGGCCCGCCTGGACGAGCAGCGACCCCTGGATCTGACCGAGTTCGATATCGCCGCCGTCGCCGACGAAGTGGTGCGCGACGCCCTGGCCAGGCATCCGGAACGCAGTGTCCGCGTGCATATTCCGGAGGGTCCGGTCTACGTCGTCGGCGACGAGAACCGCATGCGGCAGGTGCTGACCAATCTCGTCGGCAACGGCCTGGTCCACACCCCCGCGACCGCGCGCATCGACGTGCGCGTCACCCGCGCCCCGCAACCGCCGCCCGCCGAAGTGATGGCCGAAACCGGCGCGGACCTCCCCGCCGGTTCCGACTGCGTCCTCATCGAGGTGTCCGACGACGGCCCCGGCATTCCCCCGGACAAGGCCCCGCACGTCTTCGACCGCTTCTACCGCGCCGACGAAGCCCGCTCGCGCACCGGCGGTTCCGGCCTGGGCCTGGCCATCGTGGCCGCCGTGCTCACCGCCCACGACGCCCGGATCCAACTCCTCGACCGCCCCGGCGCAGGCGCCGACTTTCGCATTGTTTTCCCCGGAAATGGGTTCTGAAGAGCGAGAATCTTGAGTAACATAGCCGATGGCCACCCTGAGAAAGGATCCACATGACATCGGCGGCAGCGCAGCCCATCGATTCGTCCGGGCCCGGCGGGCACCCGCCGCTGACCCTCGAGCAGACGCGCATCCACATTCCGGGCATTCATCGCACCGGCACGAAAAGGCTCCCGAAACTCGAAGACGCCCTGGACTTCTGGCAGTTCTCCGGGGCGGCGGCGAATGTGGCCATGCAGATGGCCCGTCCGGGCGTCGGGCACGGGGTCGCGGACAGCAAGGTGGAATCCGGGGCGCTCATGGTGCACCCCTGGAAGCGCCTGCGCACCACCGCTTCCTATCTCGCGGTCGCCATTCTCGGTACGCCCGAGGAGAAGCTGGCGTTCCGGGAAGCGGTGAACGTGGCGCACCGGCAGGTGCGGTCCGAGCCGGGCGCGGCGGTGAAGTACAACGCCTTCGACCGTGACTTGCAGCTGTGGGTCGCGGCCTGCCTGTACATCGGCTTCGAGGATTCCTATCAGCTGCTCAACGGCAAGATGAACGCCGAACAGGCCGAGGCGTTCTATTCGACCTCCTCGACCCTGGGCACCACCTTGCAGGTGACCGAGCAGATGTGGCCGGCCACCCGCGCCGACTTCGACGTGTACTGGAACCGGGCGTGCCGGGAAGTGACCGCCGACGCCAAGATCCGGGCCTTCATCGACGACCTGCTGCATCTGCGCATGATCCACTGGTATCTGCGCGTGGTGTTCGGCGGACTGCTGCGCTTCCTCACCGCGGGCTACCTGCCGCCGTACTTCCGGCAGCAGCTGGGCGTGGAGTGGAGCGCTCTCGATCAGCGCCGGTTCGAGAACCTCTTCCTGTTCGTCGGATTCGTGAACCGCTTCATCCCGCGTTTCCTCCGGAACGCGGGCACCCGGTCGATGATGGCCGACGTGCGCCGCCGCCTGCACAAGCAGCGCGCCCTGATCTGATTCTTTGTAACCGAATGGTTGGCACTATTCGTCATGAGTGGTGCCGGGGAGTATCGGGTCCGCCTGGTTACAGTGATCGGCGGTCCCGGGTACCGGGACGTGATCCTGGCGTGGGCAAGAACTGGATGTCTCTACCGAATCGGTTCCGGGAGAAGGGGTTACAGTGGACGAGCTGGTCATGACCTCGAATGTGGAACGACTGCTGAGCGAGATCTTCGCTCGGTACGGCACGGTGGACGCCTTCTTCGAGCATCTGAAGGGCGTCCTGGACCACCCCACCCTCGAATTGCCGGTGCCCAGCGTCTGGCCGGGGGAGACCCCTCCCGGCGGCCGGCATCGACTGCGCTGACCCCGCGCGCGGGGCGGAGCTGTCAGGAGATCCGCAGCTCCGCGCCCGCGACCGTCACCGTCCGGGCCGCGAGCGGCTGTTCGGCCGGTCCGAGCACGACCGAGCCATCGGCCACGGCGAATGCGCTACCGTGGCAGGGGCACAGGATCTTGCCCTTGGCGATATCGCGAACCAGGCAGCCACGATGCGTGCATTTGGCCGAAAAAGCATGGAACTCACCGGGATTCGGCTGGGTGACCACGGTCGCCCGGTCCTTGAAGACCTTGCCGCCGCCCACCGGGATATCCGCGGCCGCGACCGTGAACGGGCCCTCGTCGGTCTGCTCGGCCGCCTGACCGGGGCCGCACCCCGCGATCGCCGCGACGGTGAGACCGGCGGCGCCGCCCAGAACGGCGCGACGGGTGGGATCGGAGGCATGCGGGGACAATGGACACGAGTCTTTCGAACGGTGACGGGCGGGCCCGCCGGCTATGGACAGCGACGTCGGCGACCCTACCCGTGCCGGGAACGGCCGCTCGGCTCGTACCCTGGCAAACTATTGCATAGATAGCAATCCGTGCATATGGTGGTCGTCGGTCTGACGAAGGAGACGAGGGATGGGCGCGGGACATTCGCACGAGCACGGCCACGGTGGCCACGGCGGGCACTCACACGGCGCGACCGCCGACAGCGACAAGCGCTGGCTGTCGGGCGCGCTCGCGCTGATCGTGGTCTTCATGCTCGGCGAGGTCGTGGTCGGCATCATGGCCAGCTCCCTGGCCCTGCTGTCGGACGCCGCGCACATGCTCACCGACGCGGCTTCGATCGTGCTGGCGCTGTGGGCCATCCGGCTCGCCGCCCGTCCCGCAGCCGGGCGCATGACCTACGGCTGGAAGCGCGCGGAGATCCTGTCCGCCCAGGCCAACGGCCTCACGCTGCTCTTGCTGGCGGCCTGGCTCACCTACGAGGCCATCCGCCGCCTGATCGATCCGCCCGAGGTGACCGGCGGCCTGGTGCTGGTGACCGCGCTGATCGGCATCGTGGTGAACGTGGCGGCCAGCTGGATGATCAGCCGCGCCAACCGCACCAGCCTCAATGTCGAAGGCGCCTACCAGCACATCCTCAACGATCTGTTCGCCTTCATCGCCACCGCGGTGGCGGGCGTGATCATCCTGCTCACCGGTTTCGCCCGGGCGGACGGCATCGCGACGCTGGTAGTGGTCGTGCTGATGGTCAAGGCCGGCATCGAACTGGTCCGCGCCTCCAGCCGCATCTTCCTCGAGGCCGCCCCCGCGAATCTGGATCCGGCCGAGGTCGGCGCGGCCATGGCGGCGGTCGATTCCATCGTCGAGGTGCACGACCTGCACATCTGGGAAATCACCTCGGGCTCACCGGCTTTGTCCGCGCACGTGCTGGTCGAACCCGGCCGCGACTGCCACAAGGCCCGGACCGAACTGGCGAAACTCCTGGACGACGAGTTCCACATCGAGCACGCCACCCTTCAGGTCGATCACGCGACGCCCGAATTGCTGCAGGTCGGGGATGCGGCCGACGCGCACTGCGAGGACTCGCACGGCCCGGCGCATCGCAGCCCGGCCAGCCACCGGCATTGACCAAGATCGCTGGCCTACGCTGCTGAGGTGGCCGACAGCGAGGTGACCTCAGCAGCCCTGGGCCCCGAGCCGTGGGGTTCGCGCTGGCTCGGACCCGCGGACGAGGGCGCGCTGCGCCGGCGGGTGCGGGTGCAGGTGCTGCTGACCGTTCCGGTGGTGGTGGCGAACATGATCGGCGTCGCGGTGGCGAGCGTGCTGATCGCCTTCGTGCTGCCCGGCCCGAGCGTGCTGACCCGGGAACTGGTGCTGTTGAACTTCGTGGCCGCGCCCGTCTACGGTCTGGTCGCCAGCCTGGCCGGACTGGCCATCGGCACCGCGTGGGCGCTGCGCACGCTGCGCTGGTCCACCGATCCCGATCGCATTCCCACCCCCGCCGAACAGGCCGCCGCGACCGCGGTGCCCCGGCGGCTCACCTTCCTGCAGGCCGCGCTGTGGCTGGGCGGACTGGCCGTGCTCACCCCGCTCTACGCCCGCCACGATCTGGCCTTCGTCGCGAAGATCGTGCTGGGCATGGGTTTCAGCGCCATCGTGGTGTGCGCCTACAGCTACCTGATCGCGGAATTCGCGCTGCGCCCGGTGACCGCCCGGGTGCTGGAAGCCGGCACCGCCCGCCGCCGCCGGGGCATCGGCGTCTTCGGCCGCTCGGTGCTGGTCTGGCTGGTCGGATCCGGCACCCCGATCGCCCTGCTCATGGCGGTCGGCGTGCTCGCCCTCACCGATGCCGACGTCAGCACCGCCCGCCTCGCGGTGTGCGTATTGGCCCTGGGCGGCGCCACGCTGGTCTTCGGCCTGCTGTTGCAGGTCCAGACGCTCGCCGCCACCGTCGCCCCGATCCGCGGCGTCCGCAATGCCCTGCGCCGCGTCGAGGACGGCGACCTCGAAGTGGCCGTCACCGTCTACGACGGCACCGAACTGGGCGAACTGCAAAGCGGTTTCAACCACACCGTCGCGGGATTGCGTGAGCGCGAACGCGTCCGGGACCTGTTCGGCCGCCATGTCGGCCACGATGTCGCCGAGGCCGCCCTCGCCGGCCCGCCCGAACTCACCGGCATCGAAACCGACGCGGCCGCACTGTTCATCGACATCATCGGCTCCACCACCATGACCGCGACCCGGCCCGCCACCGAGATCGTGGCGCTGCTCAACGAATTCTTCGGCATCGTCGTCGACGAGGTGGAACGGCAGGGCGGGCTGCTCAACAAATTCGAAGGCGATGCCGCGCTCGCCGTGTTCGGCACCCCCGCACCGCTGCTGGATGCCGCCGGTGCGGCCCTGACCGCCGCCCGCCGCATCCGCCGCCGATTGTCCACCGGCGCAATCGAAATCGACGCGAGCATCGGCGTCGCCGCGGGCCGGGTGGTGGCGGGCAATGTGGGTGCGCATCAGCGCTACGAGTTCACCGTGATCGGCGATGCCGTCAATGAGGCCGCCCGCCTGTGCGAACTCGCCAAGGCCGAACCCGATCGGGTACTGACCTCGGCCGCCACGGTCGCGGCGGCCGGCCCGCGCGAGCGAATGCATTGGGCGGCGGGTGAATCGGTGACCTTGCGCGGCCGCCTGAAACCGACCCGACTGGTCCGTCCACTAGCGGCCGCCCATCACGAATGAGCCGGGGCGCCGCTACGGCGCCCCGGCATCACGTCCATTCGGCGGTCAGTGCTTGAAAGCGTCCTTGACCTTCTCGCCGGCGTCCTTGACATCGGACTTGGTCTGATCGGTCCGGCCGCGCTGCTCCTGATCGGCATCGCCGGTGAGGTGGCCGAGCTTCTCCTTGGCCTTGCCCTTGACTTCCTCGGCCTTGTTCTTGGCCTTGTCGGTGGCACTCATGTCATTCCTCCTACTCGGTGGACCACGGACGGTCCGTTGCTCGACCTACCCGTCACATCCGGCCCGAAACGAGCTGAGAAACCTGGCAATTGGGGCATAGCCGCGGCCGGAGCGGGTAGGCGGCCGATAGAGAACGAACAAGGAGTTGGATACAAATGACAACCGCACTTCAACCCCGCGGCGGAGGTGGCGGCGTCGGCAGGCCGAACGCCAGCAGCCTGGCCGAGGTGCTCGACACGATCCTGGACAAGGGCCTCGTGATCGACGCGTATGTGCGTGTTTCGCTGGTCGGCATCGAGATCCTGACCATCGACGCGCGCGTGGTGGTGGCCAGCGTCGATACCTATCTGCGCTTCGCGGAGGCGGTGAATCGGCTCGATATCGCCGCGCAGGACCAGAAACCCGGCTTGCCGGACGTGGTCAAGGATGTGGCGTCGGGCGGAAAAGCCTCCACCGCCAAGGAAACCGTGGAATCGGTGACCAAGCAGCTGTCGGGAGCGTTGCAGGACAACAAGGGCGACGCGAAGGAATTGCTGGAGGCCGCCGGGCAGCAGATTCTCGGCGCGCTCGGCTCCGGTAAGGACGAGGACAAAGAGAAGGAACAGGCCAAGCCCAGGACCACGACCCGCCGGAAGACCCAATCATGAGCACCGCCGAAAACACTGGTAATCAAGCCGATCCGAATACCGCGCTGCTGATCTACGGCATCGTGCCCGCGGACGTGGAACCGGAGGTGGACGGCATCGGACGCACGCCCGCACCGGTGCGCACCGTCAAACACGGCCGGATCGCGGCGCTGGTGAGCGAGGTCCCGGCCGATCAGCCGCTGGACCGCGCCGAGGATCTGCAGGCCTTCTCCCGGGTGGTCGACAGCCTGGTCGCCGAGATGCCGGTCATTCCGGTGCGTTTCGGCGCGGCGCTGAGCGCCGCCGAGGAGGTGGAGCGGGAACTGCTCGAACCCAATGCCGATCGCTTCCGGCGCGCCCTGGACGAATTGTCCGGCCTCGCCGAATATCTGGTGAAGGGCCAGTACGTCGAGGACGCGGTGCTGCGCGAGATCCTCGCCGAGAACCGGCAGGCCGCCGAACTGCGCGAGACCATTCGCACCGCCCCGCCCGAACTGAGCCGCGACGCCCGCATCGCACTGGGCGAAACCATCAATGCCGCACTGGAATACAAGCGACAGGTGGACGGTGAGGTGCTGGTGCAGGCGTTGCAGGCGTTCACCGAACATCTGGCGCTCCGGCCGCCCACCCACGAGGAGGAAGTCGCCGATATCGCGGTGCTGGTGCCGGTGGCGAAACAGGACGAACTCATGCGACTGGTCGGCGATCTGGCCGAGCAGTGGCGCGGCCGCGTCGACCTGCGGGTCGTGGGCCCGCTCGCCGCTTGGGATTTCGTGGCCGCCGAGGGGCCGGACGCATCGTGATCGGCACCCTGCTCGGCCTGCCGCTGCTGCCCGTGCGCGGCGTGGTGGCGCTGGCCCGGATGCTGGCCGAGGAGGTCGACAAGGAGCTGTACGGCATGACCGCCATCCGGCGGCAGCTCGACGAACTGGAGCGGGCACGGGCCGCCGGACAGCTCGACGAAGCGGAATACCAGCGCGCCGAGCAGGAGGTGCTGAGCCGGCTGCTCAATCGGAAGGGAAGCGGCGGTGGCCACTGAATCGGGTTCCCGGGAACGGCTGTCCGCCGCCGCGGCCGCCGGGGCCGGGGTGCGGCACATCGCCGAACTGACCGGCAAGGAGATCCTGGGCGCCACCGGCGTGCAGCCCGCCGATGACGGCTGGCAGGTGGAGGTGGAAGTGCTGGAGGACACCCACATCCCGTCGTCGGAGGACATCCTCGCGCTGTATCAGGTGGACCTGGACGCGAGCGGAAATCTGTTGTCCTACCGCCGGATCCGGCGCGGCAAGCGCTGCGTGATCGGAGACGATCGGCGATGACCCTGTCTTCCGGCCGCTACCCGGCGAATCAGGCGCGCGGCGGTTCCGAACCGGCGAATCTCGGCGACATTCTGGAAAGGGTGCTCGACAAGGGCCTGGTCATCGCGGGGGACATCCGGGTGAACCTGCTGGATATCGAACTGCTTACCATCAAGCTGCGCTTGGTGGTGGCGTCGCTGGAGACGGCGCGCGAGGTCGGCATCGACTGGTGGGAGCGCGATCCGTGGCTGCGCGGGGACCGGGCGGTGACACCGCGTCCGGACGCCGCGGCACTGGACGAATTGCGTTCGGAGAACGAGCTTTTGCGGCAGCGCCTGGCCGAACTGGAGGAAGGCGATGGGAAGTGAGCGCGTGGTGTGGGTGTACGCGGTGCAGCGCGGGGACGATGTCGCGCGCACACCCGCCGGGGTGGGCGGCGAGGCGACCCGGGGCGTCACGGCCGCGGGCCTGACCGCGGTGGTGGGCACCGTGCCGGTGGACCGTTTCGGCGCGGAAGCCTTACAGCGCAACCTGAACGACTTCGATTGGCTGGCCGCCACCGCCGACGCCCATAACGCCGTCATCGAAGCGGTGGCCGACGGCCGGGCCGTCGTGCCGGTGCGGCTCGCGGTGCTGTGCGGCGACGACGAGGGCGTGCGCCGGCTGCTGAGCGACCGGCGGGACGATCTCGACCGCGCGCTGTCGCTGGTCGAGGGCCGAATCGAATTGGGAGTCAAAGCCTTTCAAGCCCACCGCGGCGATCCGGACCGCATGCCGCGGGCCACCTCCGGTGCCGAATACCTGAAGCTGCGCCGCGAATCGCTGCACCGCGACCGCACCGAGCGCGATGCCGCCGACCTGGCCGCCGCCGAACTGTTCCGCGAGCTGTGCCCGTACGCGGTGGCCGCCCGTCGCCGGCCCGTCACCGATCGCGCGCTCACCGGCCGCGACACCCCGATGCTGCTCAATGCCGCATATCTGGTCGATCACGCGCGAATCGGTGAATTCCGGGGCGCGGTGAACAGATTGGCGGACCATCCGCTGCTGATCGTGGAGCAGACCGGGCCGTGGCTGCCGTATTCGTTCGTCGCCGGCGCGGGCGATCTGTGATGAGCGAACCGCACCGGATCACGCCCGGGCCGGGCGATTCCGGCCTCGCGCACTACCGCGATCGGGAGATCGCGCTCATCGACCTGCTCGATCGCGTGCTGGCGGGCGGGGTGGTGATCTCCGGCGATATCACCCTCTCCATCGCCGACGTGGAGCTGGTCCACATCTCGCTGCGCACGCTGATCACCTCCGTCGCGAACCTCCTGGAAGGTTGACCATGCCCGAACCGGCCACTCCGAGCGAACGCATCGAACTGGATCCGGCCACCGTGGAGCGCGGTCTGGCCACCCTGGTGCTCACCATCGTCGAACTGCTGCGGCAGCTGATGGAACGGCAGGCCCTGCGGCGCGTCGAGGTCGGCGATCTGTCCGATCAGCAGATCGAACAGATCGGCACGACCCTGATGCGGCTGGCCGCGGCCATGGACGACCTGAGCGCCCATTTCGGGCTCAGCCCAGCGGATTTGAATATCGATCTGGGTCCGCTGGGTCCGCTGCTGCCCCGCTAGTCTTCGCTTTCGCCTGCGCCCGGACCACGGCCGCCGCGACCAGCAGCACGATGCCGACCAGCACCGCCGCCACCCAGTCCGGCAGGGCCAGCGCCAGCAGCAGGATCACCGCCGCGACCACCGCGCCGCCGCCGTACAGCCCGAGCAGTGCGGCCGTGGCGTTCAGTTTGGCTCGCGCCCCGAATTGCGGCATGCGCCCGATGGTTTCGCGCATCGCGCGCTCGGTCTGCTCACGCACGACCGCCCGCAACTGGTCGACGCCCAGCCCGGTCAGATTGGACACCGGGGATCCCTTGGATCCCGGATTCCCTGGCATTTCCACCATTTTTCCTTTACCTCCTGTCCCGGGCTCTACCCGTTCGCCGCACCCGCACACCGATCCCGCGGGCGTTTGCGGTGGTGGCTGCGCGGGTATCGCGGCAGCGACCGGGAGGCGACGAGGACACCACAGCTGGGAGAGACCATGAGCGAGCAGGTCGGCGATCATGTCGTGGCGCGACTACGGGAGTGGGGCGTCGAACAGGTCTTCGGTTATCCCGGCGACGGCATCAACGGTCTCATCGCCGCCTTCGGTCGAGCGGGCGACCGGCCCGCGTTCGTGCAGACCAGGCATGAGGAGATGGCCGCGTTCGCGGCCACCGGCTACGCGAAGTTCAGCGGCGCGGTGGGCGTGTGCACGGCGACCTCGGGGCCGGGCGCGATCCATCTGCTGAACGGGCTCTACGACGCCAAGCTGGACCATGTGCCGGTGGTGGCGATCGTCGGGCAGACCGCGCGCGGCGCGGTCGGCGGCAGCTATCAGCAGGAGGTGAACCTGCGGGTGCTGCTCGAGGACGTGGCCTCGGAATACCTGGTGGAGGTCAATGTTCCGAGCCAGCTGCCCAATGCCGTCGACCGGGCGTTCCGGACGGCGTGGACGCGGCGGGCGCCGACCGCGGTGATCCTGCCCGCCGATCTGCAGGAAGAGACCTACTCCCCGCCCGAGCACGCCTTCCGGCAGGTGCCCTCGAGTCCGCCGGGCGAACTGGCGGCCCCGCTGGTCATCGCGCCCGAGAGCGAGATCCGGCGGGCCGCGGAGATCCTGAACGCGGGCTCGCGGGTGGCCATCCTGATCGGGCAGGGGGCGCGCGACGCGGTGGACGAACTCATCGCGGTCGCCGAACTCACCGGTGCGGGGGTGGCGAAAGCCTTGCTGGGCAAGGATATTCTCTCCGACGACCTGTCCTTCGTGACCGGTCCGATCGGACTGCTCGGCAGCCGGCCCAGCTACGAGCTCATGCATGAATGCGACACCCTGCTCATCGTCGGCTCGAACTTCCCCTACAGCCAGTTCCTGCCCGAGTTCGGGCA
The DNA here is from genome assembly GCF_021183565.1 of Nocardia yamanashiensis. Taxonomy (NCBI): domain Bacteria; kingdom Bacillati; phylum Actinomycetota; class Actinomycetes; order Mycobacteriales; family Nocardiaceae; genus Nocardia; species Nocardia yamanashiensis. Next base: position 3,282,920 of record NZ_CP089226.1, on the reverse strand, counting down.
GGCGCGGGCCGTGCAGATCGATATCGACGGCACCATGATCGGGATGCGGTATCCGACCGAGGTGAACCTGGTCGGCGCCGCCAAGCCCACCCTGGCGCGCCTGATTCCGCTGCTCACGCCCCGGCCGGACCGGGCCTGGCGCAACGAGCTCGAGGAGAGCGTGGCGCGCTGGTGGCAGACCCTGGAACGGCAGGCCATGCTCGAGGCCAAGCCGGTCAATCCGATGCGGGTGGTGTGGGAGCTGTCGCGGCGGCTGCCCGAGGATGCCATCGTGACCGCGGATTCCGGTTCCTCCACCAACTGGTACGCGCGTTTCCTGCGGTTCCGGGGCGCGATGCGCGGATCGCTGTCGGGCACCCTGGCCAGCATGGGCTGCGGCGTGCCGTACGCCATCGGCGCGAAATTCGCCCATCCCGATCGGCCGGCCATCGCGCTGGTCGGGGACGGCGCCATGCAGATGAACGGGATGGCCGAACTGCTCACCGTGCACCGCTACCGGCAGCGCTGGTCCGATCCGCGCCTGATCGTGTGCGTCTTCCACAACAACGACCTCAACCAGGTCACCTGGGAGCTGCGCGCCATGGGCGGCGCGCCGAAATTCGAGGAATCGCAAACGCTTCCGGATATCGACTACGCCGAATTCGCGCGCAGTGCCGGGCTGGGCGGGTTCACCATCGACCACCCCGATCAGATCGGCCCGGCCTGGGATGCCGCGCTCGCCGCCGATCATCCGGTGGTGCTGGACTTCCACACCGATCCGGAGGTGCCGCCGATTCCGCCGCACGCCACCTGGGACCAGCTGAAGGCGGTGACCGAGGCGGTGCTGCGCGGGGATCCGGGCGGCTGGCATCTGGTGGCGCAGGGCGTGAAAACCAAGGCGCAGGAAATGTTCCCGGCGCGCGGCCGGTGAACCCGGGGCGATCTGCCGAAATGCCTTCGCCGCGGCCGGGGTGAAGTGCGAAACTGGAGCTTCGGACGGGGCGTATCGACCGCGAGGAGCTCGGCATGGCCGCAGCGAACGTCGAGGTAGAGGTATTGATCGTCGGTGGCGGGCCGGTCGGGTTGACGGCGCGGGCGCTCTTGGAGCGCTGGGGTGTGCGAGTGCTGTTGATCGAGAAACATACTGAGCTATCGCCCTTTCCGCGGTCGCGGCTGGTGAATGTGCGCTCGATGGAGATCTTCCGGCAACTCGGCATCGCCGCGACCGTGAGCGAGCGCGGGTTCGCGCGCGAGTACGGGCGCATCCGGTTCCGGGACACCCTGTGCGAGCAGGATTTCGCGGCAGCGGCCATGGTGGGGATCGACGCGCCGATCGCGGAGAGCCCGGTCATCGGGGCCATCACCTCGCAGGATCGGCTGGAGCCGACGCTCATCGCGGCCGCGCGCACGCCGGTGCGGTTCGGGGTCGAACTGGTGGAACTGGCGGTGGACGACGACGGGGTGACCGCGGGGCTGATCGAGCGCCGGGCCGGGATCCGGACCCAGGTGCGGGCGCGCTACCTGCTCGCCGCCGACGGGGCGAATTCCACTGTGCGGCAAGGACTCGATATCGGCACGACCGGTCCCGGCGCCATGGCCGAGCTGACCACCGTCGTGTTCGATGCCGATCTGCGCGACTGCTGCGCCGCGCATCCGGCCGGGTTGTATTTCACCGCGTACGGCACCGTCGCGCCGCTGTATCCCGAGGGCGGCTGGGCCTGGTTCGGGCGGACCCCGGCGCACCCGCTGCGAACGGACTGGGCCGCGCATGTGCTGCGGGCGCTCGGGCCGCGCATCGACACGAAGGTCGAAGTGCTGCGCGTACAGCACTGGGTGATGAACGCCTTCGTGGCCGAGCGGTTCCGGCACGGGCGCATCCTGCTGGCCGGCGATGCCGCGCACGCCGTTCCGGTCACCGGCGGGATGGGCATGAACGCGGGCATCGCCGACGTGCACAACCTGTGCTGGAAGCTCGCGGGCATACTGCGCGGCTGGGCGGGACCGGAATTGCTGGAAACCTATGAGCCGGAACGACTACCGGTCGCCCAGCGGACGCTGCGGCAGGCGGTCGCCAACGCCCGGCTGGCCTTCGACGTCCAGGACAAGCGGGGCGAACAGTTGCGCAGCCGGGAACCGACCCCCGAACACGTCGAACTGCCTTGGTCGGAACGGTTTTTCGCCCAGCTCGGCCTGGTGCTCGGCGTCAGCTATCGCTCGGCCGCGGTGCTCGGCGTGACCGGCGCCGCGCCCGATCCCGGCACCGACTACCTGCCCACCGCCGGGCCCGGCGACCGGCTGCCGCACCGCTGGCTGGGCCCCGGCCGCTCCACCCTCGACACCCTCGGCGAATGGTTCACCCTGCTCGCGCCCGAACCGGCCCGCTGGACGCAAACCGCCGGCGCGCCATGGCCATTGCACGTCGAGACGCTGCCCGGCGCGCACGCGATCAGCTACGAACTCGAACCGGAGGAAGCGCTGCTGGTGCGGCCGGACGGGCATATCGCGGCGCGCCTGCGCAATCGCGGGCCGCACGAGATCACCGCGGCGCTGGCGGCCGTCACCCGCTCGGCGCCGTGACCGGCCCTGAACGAGGCCATTGCAATCCGGGTGTGCCGGAGGATCGTTGATGTTAGATTTTCCATCGGACTCGTTGTAAGCGGTCGAATACCCCGGGTAAGCGGTCGTTTCGCCGGTGGGACGGGTGCGACGCGTGTCGGGGAGATGGGTAATTGCTCGAGCCGCTGGCGGCAGATGAACCGGCCCAGGTCGGTCGCTATCGGATACTGGGTGTCCTCGGCAGGGGCGGAATGGGCCGGGTGCTGCTCGGCATCGGCCCAGACGGGCGTTTCGTCGCCATCAAACAGATTCACGCGCATTTGCTCGGCAATCAGGAATACCGGGACCGGTTCGCCAATGAGGTCACCATTTCCGCGCGCGTCTCCGGGGCCTTCGCGGCGGCCGTCATCGACTATTCCACGGCCGGGGACACGCCCTGGCTCGCATCGGTTTTCATTCCGGGCGTCGCACTCGACAAAGCCGTCGAGAATTTCGGCCCGCTCCCGGTCTCGGCGCTGCGCACGCTCGCCTCGGGGCTGGCGTCCGCGTTGCATTCGATTCACGACGCCGGACTGGTGCACCGGGATCTCAAGCCCGCCAATGTGATTCTGGCCGCCGACGGTCCGCGCGTCATCGACTTCGGCATCGCGCAGATGGTGGGCGACGCGGGGGAGCTGACCGGCGTCGGTGTGGTGGGCAGCGTGTCGTACATGTCGCCGGAGCAGGCGACCCGCCAGCAGATCACCTCGGCCAGCGATATCTTCTCCCTCGGCACGCTGCTGTATTGCGCTGCCACCGGGGTGAATCCGTTCGCGGCCTCGCTGCCGGCGCAGATTCTGGCCAATGTGGTCAATGACAAACCGCGGCTGGAACGGGTGCCGGTGGAACTGCGGGATCTGGTCGGGGCCTGCCTGCGCAAGGATCCGGCGGCGCGGCCGACGCCGGCGCAGATCCTCGACCACCTCGGGGTGCTGTCGGTGCGATCGCAGCCGTGGCCGCCGCTGATCCATCGCGCCATCGAGGAACAGGCGCAGCGCTTGCGCGCCTTCACCACCGATCCCGACGCGACCGGGGTGATCGTGCCCGCGGTGCCCGCGCCGTTGCTCCCGGCGGCCGCCCACGGCGGCACGATCACCCCGCGCCGACGGCGGGGACTGGTGCTGGGGGCGCTGGCGGCGGTGGTGATCGCGGTGATCGGCGGGGTGGTGGTGTTCCTGCGCGACGGTCCGGCCGGGGACGGCACGAGCGGCGCCCTGCCCGCGCTGGCCGAGCTGCGGTCCACGGATATGTGCGGCTGGTTGAAGCAGGCGCTCGGCCCGGTCTTGCCCGCGGAAGTGGTGACGGCTTCCTCCGGGGCCAAACGCGATATCGCGGCGTGGCGGTGGGGGCCGACGGTGACGTGGGGGTGCATCGGCACCTCCGGTGGCGATCAATTCGCGGTCGAAATCGGGCAGAGCGTGGACCGGTTCGCCGCCACCGGCGCCGAAGTCAATGGGTTCGAGCTGATCCGGCGCGGCACCGAATGTGCGTTCGCGGTGGCCAATGGGGGCACGGAGCAGCGTTGGGGCATCACGGTCGTGACCTCGGGCAGCGGTGAGTGCCTGCTGGCCCGGCATATCCTCGATCGGCTCACCGCGACGCTGTCCGCGCGACCGGCCGCCGCCGACGCTCGATCGCTGGCCGTGGTCGATCCCTGTGCGCTGCTCACCGATTCGGAGATCGCCACGGCGGGCGCGGCCGGACCCGGTATCCCGGAAGCGCACGGCTGCGTGTGGCGGGGTGCGACGTCGGTGGAATTGCAATTGGAGCTGCCGCGTCAAGTGGATGTGGTCACTCGCGGCGATGTGGTGGAGCTGGACAACGGCATTGTCATCGAACAACCGAACAGTTTCGATTCGGCCATGCATTGCCAGCGGCTCTATCGGTTCCGGGCCATCGACGAAACCTATGTGGAAACCGTGACAGCCCTGGTTATTTCGGACAAACAGGACGGATCGCAATGCGCTACGGCGACCTCGGTGCTCACCGCCGCCATTGCGCGGCTGCCGAAGAAATAGCATGAACGGTATGCGGGGGCGGCGATATCGCGCGCGCGGACTGGCGGTGCTGACCAGCCTGGTGCTCGGGGTGAGCGGGTGCGGGGAAGCCACGCCCGCACCGGATCTCGGACCCTATTCGACGGCCCGGGCGGCGGCCGATTACGACGGCAAGGCGAGCGCCGCACGCGGGATCCTGGTGGAGTCGTTGCGGATCGGCGAGCGCCTGGTGTTCGCGCAGCAGATCGACTCCGACCTCACCCATGGGCGCGGCGGCGGGGTGATCGTGGATCATGCCGGCGCGTCCGGCCCGCTCTCGCCCGCCGCCCGGACTGCCCTGCAGCCGTTCGAGGTGCTGGGCGGGTACAGCGCCGTGGCCGGGAATTCCGCGCAGCTCGGACAGCAGCCCGGGAAGTCGCTGACCGTCACCGTGCTGGCGCTGCCCAGTGACGAGCTGGCGGTGGCGGCGGCGCAGGCCATGGCGGCGGCCGACTTCGGGTCCGAGGCCGGGAACAGTATGCTGGCCATTCCCAATGTTCTTGCCGCGCAAGGGTACTGGCAATCGCGAGTGAAGATCGCGACCGCCTGGACCACGTGGAAATCCCTGGTGCTGGTCGTCAATGCCAAGTTCGAGAACGCGCGCGCCAGCCAGCTCGTCGACATGCTGGACCGGACCGTCAAGGAACAGGTGAGCGGCCTGTCCGGGTTCATGCCCACGCGCTCGGCCGACCTGCCGAACCTGAAGATGGATCCGGACGAACTGCTCACCGATCTGGTGCGGACCGGGACGAACACCCCGGACAAGCTGGAATTCGCGGTGTACGGGCCGCGCGCCTACGCCCTGCTGCTGGACCGGCCGTCGCAGCGGCTGTCGGAGTACAGGGAATTCAAAGTCGACGCGGTGGCGGTGGCGCACAACAACCAGCTCTTTCGCGCCGAGGACGGCGATGCCGCCGACTCGTTGCAGCACGCCATCGAAAGCGAGCTGAAGGCAACGGGTTACGAGAGCATGGACGCGGGCGCGGGCGTCACCGGCGTGCCCTGCTACCGGGCCACGCAACCCGACGCCCGCGTCATCGACGCCCGGCACTACGCCTGCCTGCTGCGGCACGGGGCGTACGTATGGCGGATCAACGGCAATCAGGAAGTGCCCGTGCGGCAGATGGCGGCGGCGCAGGCGGCGCTCTCGAGGGAGAATCGATGACATCGGCGAGGGAGGCGCGACGATGAAACCCCGGGGTCGGCACGTGCCGAAGCAACTGGGCCGCTACCGGGTGCTGGCGGTGATCGGGCACGGGGCCATGGGGGAGGTGCTGCTGGGGCGGGGACCGGACGGGCGGTTGGTGGCCATCAAGCTGATCCACCGCGAGCTCGCGGGTGACGTGACGTTCCATGCGCGGTTCCGGCGGGAGATCGAAGCGTCCAAACGGGTCACCGGGGCGTACACGGCGGGTGTGGTCGGGTACGACATCGACTGCGATCGGCCATGGCTGGCAACGGAATTCATCGCCGGTCCGACCTTGCAGGAGATGCTCGACAGCTACGGCAAACTGCCGTTGCCGGGGTTGAAGCTACTGGCGGTCGGGCTGGCGTCGGCGCTGCTGGAGATCCATCGCACCGAGCTGGTGCATCGCGATCTCAAACCGAGCAATGTGCTGCTCACCGCCGAGGGGCCGCGCGTCATCGACTTCGGGATCGCGCTGGCGCTGGAAACCGATGTGGCGCTGACCATGGCGGGGGTGCGGATCGGGTCGCCCGCGTACATGTCGCCCGAACAGGCGGGCGGGCAGTCGCTGACCATGGCGTCGGATGTGTTCTCGCTCGGGTCGGTGCTGGTGATGGCGGCGACCGGGTCGATTCCGTTCGGGTCGGCGGGACCGTTGCACGGTACGGCGGATCTGGGTGCGGTGCCGGCGGAGATGCGCGAGCTGATCGCCGCCTGCCTGAATCCCGATGCGGCGCTGCGGCCGACACCCGCACAGGTGCTGGACGCGGCCGAGCGGATTCCGGCCGATCCGGTGTGGCCGGGGCCGGTGCGGCGGCGGATCGAGGAATTCCGGATGGAGGCGGTGCGGTGGGCCGACGGGCCGGCCGAATCGGCCGGGCCCTGGAAACGGCTGCGGCCGTGGTATCGCCGGATCGTGGTGGGTGTGGCGGTGGGTTCGGTGGCGGTGCTGGCGGCGAGCCTGCTGGTGGATACGACGGTGCCGGGGCATGCCATCGCCATGGGTGATCCGCCGCTCGTGCTGACGGACAAGGAGATTCGCGGTCTGGACGTATGCGAGCTGCTCGGACCGGCGGTGCTGGGGGAATTCGGCACCTATGTCGACGAGCTGACCGCGGACGGGGCGATGGCGTGCGCGACCGGGATGACCGATACCGCCGGGCGGAAGCTGGAATACACGCTGTCCGTGGCCAATCCGGTGGGGACGGTGCGGGCGCGGAACGAGCCTACCGGGAGCACCATCGCGTGGATGCCGGTGCTGGGGCCGGCCGCCACCGCCGCCACCTGTGATCGCTATGTCATCACCCAGAGCGGGCTGCCGCTGTCGGTGAATCTGCGGGTTCGGGTGGCGAGCGGGGACGGGTGCGTGGCCGCGGAGAAGGCGCTGCGCGCGATCGTGCATCGGCTGTCGGTGAATCCGCCGTTGCGTGCGCTGCCCGCGAATTCCGTACTGGCCCTGGATCCTTGCACGTTGTTCGAGCGCGGAACCACCCCGGCGGGGATCGGGGATCCCGCCGTCTACACCACGTCCGGGCCGCACGGCTGTCTGCTGTCGGGCCGGGACGGGGAACTCACGCTCAGTTTCGACGAACGGCTGCGGCCCGCGTGGTCCGGTGCGCGCGGGCGCGGGTATCGCTCGGTCGACAGCCGGAATGCCTACAATATGGATCGCTCGCCGCAGCGGTGCTCCTACATCGTGCTCGCCCAGCCGACCACCGGGCGCAATGGGGAAATCGTTGCCGTGGACTATCTTTCGCGGCGGGTGCCCGAGAAGGACGCGTGTGAGCTCGCCGACGCCATCGCCGCTCCCATTCTGAAGAAGCTGCCGAGATTATGAGCATCGAATCCATCACCCCGGAGGATCCGCCGCGCATCGGGCCGTACCGCCTGCTGGGCGTGCTCGGCACCGGGCCCGGGTTCCGCACCTTTCTCGGTGTCGGGCCGGACGGGGGCGTGTACGTACTGCAACGCGTGGGTGCGCCGCTGCTGTCCGAACCGGATTTCCGGGCGCGGTGGCGGGCGAACGCAGTGGCTTCCATGCGGGTCGGCGGGCCGGGGAATCCCACGGTCATCGACGTCGACTCCGAGGATGAAAACCCTTGGCGCTCGTCGGTATTCGTGCCTGCCATCAGCCTGGACAGCATTGTCGCCCGACATCGGGCGCTGCCCGTGCCCGCCGTTCGAGCCCTCGCCGCCGGGCTGGCGGCCGCGCTCGACAGTGTGCACGCGGCCGGGCTGGTGCATCGGCGCGTCCGTCCCGACACCGTCGGATTGACCCGTGACAGTGTGCGATTGGCCGAGATCGGCATCCCGCCGCCGCCGGGGATGCCGCCGCTCGACACCCCTTATCTGGCGCCCGAACAGCGGCACGGCTATGACCCGGCGCCTGCGGCCGATGTGTACTCGCTCGGTGCGGTGCTCGTCTACGCCGCCACCGGCGAATCGCCTGCTGCTGACCTGCGATCGGTTCCCGCGCCGCTGCACGATCTGATCGCCGCCTGTCTGCGGCCCGACCCGGGCGCCCGTCCGACCCCCGCCCAGATCCTGCGCGGTCTCGGTAATCCCACGGCCGTCTCGTGGCCTACCTCGGTCCTGAACGCCATCGACGAACAAGAACAGCAAGTTCACCAGCTCGTCGCCGCCCAGCCCACCGTCACCACCGCCGGCGCCGCGCCCGCCGTGGGCGTACGCCTGTCCGAAGCGCTCAGTCGCACAACGGAATCCGGAACCGCCGGGGTCCGGTCCATGCGCAGGCGGCTGTCCCGCACCAGACCCCTGATCCGCATAGCCGCCGGCGTCGCGGCGCTGATCCTGCTCGCCGCCACCGCCACGGCCATCGCGGTAACCCGGGACGACCCGGCCCCCAGCACCGAACCCGCTCCGGTCCCGGGCATCTCCCTCGACCAGTTGCGCCGAACCGATGCCTGCGCCTGGCTCACCACCGCCCTCGGCGATTCCTTCCCGGCATCGCCAGCCACGCTCCCCAAATCCGCCTGGAAGCTCGCCGAAACCCCCAGCTGGGGCTGCCTGGCCGCCTCCTCCGGCTACGAACTGGAACTCACCCTCGGCCAGCACCTCACCGGCTTCACCCCGCAGCAATCCTTCGTCGACGGTATCGCCGTCCGCACCGGCGCCGCCCCCCGCTGCTCCCGCTCCATCGCCGCCGCCGCACCCGACACCACCTCCGGCATCACCCTCGAACTCCGCCAGCCCGCCACCGTGAAGAACTGCACCCCAATAGATCCCATAGCCACCACCCTCGCCCGCACCCTAACCACCGCCCCCACCTCACCCCGCCCCACCACCTCCTTCGCCACCCTCACCCCCTGCTCCCTCGTCACCCGCGAAGCAGTCACCAAAACCATCGGCCCCACCCCCCTCCAACCCTCCATCTCCGACGCCCACTCCTGCGTATGGGACGGCGGCGTAGAAGCCACCATCCGCCTCTCTCGCACCGGCACCTACACCCCCACCCCCGCCGAAACCAAAATCGTCGAAGGCGTCCGCATGTACCTCGACACCCCCGACGTCACCACCACCTGCACCCGCGAATACCTAGACCCCACCACCAACACCGAAACCCTCGCCGTAATCATCAGCTGGATAGACAGCACCCGAGAAATGAACTGCCCCATGGCCGAAGTAATCCTCCGAGCCGCAGTAGCCCGCCTCCCCACCCGCTGACCCGCGACAACCACCGGCACTGTCCACGCCGACGACGGGGGGTTATGAGCGGGGGAGGCTTTCCAGGGCCGCTTTGGCGGGGGCGTAGCCGGCTTGGGCGGACTTGCGGTAGGCGCGTTTGGCGGCGTCGGTGCGGCCCAGGGATTTCCATTGGTCGCCGAGGGCTTTGAGGGCGACCATGTCGCTGTCTTGCTCTACCTCGCGGTAGAGGAGTTCGGCTCGGTCGGTTTCGCCGCGGGCTTCGTGGACGGCTGCGAGGTGGACCTTGCCCAGGACGTGGCCGTGGTCTACGTAGCGGCGGTACCAGTAGGCGGCCTGGTTGAGGTCGCCGGATTGCAGGCACATGTGGCCGAGGGTGAGCATCGAGAGGGTTTCGCCGCTTTCGGCGGCTCGGCGGTACCAACGTTCGGCTTCGGTTCGGGCGCCGCGGTTTTCGAGTAGTCGGGCCAGGAAGGACATGGCCAAGGCATCGTTGGAGGAGGCGGCCTGGCGGAGTAGGCGTTCGGCTTCGCGGATGTTGCCGCGCTGCTGGTATTCGCGGGCGCGGGCCAGCAGCTGGCCGACCTCGCCGCGTTTGCGGCCGCTTTCGGGGGATCGCGAATTGGTCGGGGGGACCAGCTGTTTGGGGGCGGGAGGCGTGCGCTCGGTGAGCAGCAGCAGTGCTTCGCTGATGGAAGGGCGTAGTTCCGGTTGTTTGTCCATCAGCCGGGTGATGAGGCGGGCGAGCTGGCCGGCGCGTGCGGGTAGGGGAGCGGCCGCGAACATCACCGCTTTCATGGTTCCCTGGATGGTGTCGCGGCGAAACGGCGAAACGCCTTCCACCGCCTGGTACAGGGTGACGCCGAGGGAATACAGGTCGCCCGCGGGGGTGTCGTCGCCGTCGATGCGTTCGGGCGCCATGTACTCGAACGACCCGATGATGGTCTCTTTGGCGGTCAGCGTGTGATCGGAATGATGGCGGGCGGTACCGAAATCCGTCAGCAGCACTTCTCCGCCGGCGCCGAGCAGAATATTGCCCGGCTTCACGTCACGATGCACGACCCCGGCATCGTGCGCGGCCCGCAGCGCCCGCAGCATCGCGTCCGCGATAGCGCCGGCATCCGCCACCCCCACCGGCCCCTCGGCATCGACCCGCTGTTTGAGCGACCGCCCAGCCACCAGATCCATCACGATCCACGGCGTCCCGCCATCGGTGACCACATCCAGCACACTCACGATATTCGGGTGATCCCGCAGCCGCACCGCATTCCGAGCCTCCCGCTCGGCCCGCGCGACCCGCTCGGCATGCTCCGCATCCGACTCCGCCTGCGGCAACAGCACTTCCTTCACCGCGACATCCACCCGCGACCGCTCGTCCCGCGCCTTCCACACGGTCCCGAACCCGCCACTACCCAGCTTCTCGATCAACCGATACCGGCCACCCAGCACCCAGCCCGGTCGTCCCAGCGCCGACATGAACGCCCCTAGCAGCTCTGTGCCTCTGCACCATTCGCAACCAGACAACCGTACTCGACCGCTCCGGCCAGCGCGATCGACCCGGATCGCCGGGGACGCGACGATGCTCCGTGATGTCCCACCCACACGGGACGTTCGACATTTACCGTGGCTTATGTGGCAGTCATCCACCGGGAAACGCCCATCGGTGAACTCACCATCCGACCCGCACAACCCGACGAGGCGGACATCATCCTCGACTTGCTGACCGAGGCCTCGGCCTGGTTACGAAGCCGAGGCATCGACCAATGGCCGCAACGCTTTCCCTCGGCCTCGGTGCAGCAGCAAATCGCCCGAGGCGAATCCTTGCTGGTACTCGAAGCAGGAACCCCGATCGCCACCATCGCAGTCACCGACCGCAACACCGAATTCTGGGAAACAGATGACCCTCCCGCCTACTACATCTCCCGCCTGGCCATCGCGCGCCGCGCAGCAGGCGCCGGCCTCGGCTACCGCATCCTGGACTGGATCACCGCCCGCGCCGCCGCCGATCGCCGTCGATACGTACGACTGGCCACCTCGAGCGACAACCCCCGACTACGCCGGTACTACGAACAAGCCGGCTTCGAACATGTCGCAGACCCGCCGGGCACCCGATGGCCGACGAGTCTCTATCAACGAAACGTCGTTCGGGAGCTATGAACAGCAGTCTGTGCCGCAGCATGAGCGCTCGCCGCGTTGTGCGGGTTGGACGGCTTTGATGATTGCGGAGTGCATGCCGTCGGCTACGGGATGGGTGGGGGTGATTTCGATTTGTTCGAATCCGGCTGATTGCAGGAGGGTTCGGTATTCGGTGAAGGAGAGTGCGCCTGCTATGCAGCCGACGTAGTCGCCGCGTTCGGCTCGGGCGGTGGGGGAGAGGGCGTCGTCGGCGAGGACGTCGGCTATGCCGATTCGGCCGCCGGGGGTGAGGACGCGGGCGATTTCGGCGAATACTGCGGGTTTGTCGGTGGAGAGGTTGATTACGCAGTTGGAGATCACTGCGTCGATGGTGTTGTCGGGGAGGGGGATTGATTCGATGGTGCCTTTGATGAACTCGACGTTGGTGGCCTCGGCTTTGGTGGCGTTGGCTCGGGCGAGGGTGAGCATTTCGTCGGTCATGTCGAGTCCGAATGCCTTGCCGGTCGGTCCGACTCGGCGGGCGGAGAGCAGGACGTCGATGCCGCCGCCGGAGCCGAGGTCGAGGACGGTTTCGCCGGTGCGGAGGTCGGCGACGGCGGTGGGGTTGCCGCAGCCGAGGGAGGCGGCGACGGCCTGGATGGGTAGTGCGTCGCGGTCGGCGGAGGCGTAGAGGCCGGCGCCGAAGTTCTGGTCGATGTCGGCTTCTCCGGTCCCGCAGCAGGTGGTGCCGCAGCAGTCTTCGGCGGATTTGCCGTCGGTGACCGCGATGGCGGCCGCCGCGTATCGGTCGCGCACTGTCTCGCGCAGGGCGTCGGCTTCTGGCATGGGAATCACTCCTCTTGGAGGCCGCCCGGGGCCGGTTCGTACCCGGCTGATCGGCCTGTATTGACGATTGTCGATATACAGTCTGGCGCGCTGATTCGATATCTGTCAATATTGATGAGTGTCGAAACAGGAACTGCCGGTGATCGCCTCCACTGACTGCTGCACCACCCTCGGAACGCCTCTTGATGCCGAGACCGCGGTCGATCTGGCGGCGGCGTTCAAGGCGCTCGGGGATCCGGTGCGGCTGCGGCTGTTGTCGATGATCGCGGCCGCAGGCGGGGACGAGGTCTGTGTCTGTGAGCTCACGCCCGCGTTCGACCTGTCGCAGCCGACGATCTCTCATCATCTGAAGGTGTTGCGCGAGGCCGGGCTGTTGACCTCCCAGCGGCGCGCGACCTGGGTGTACTACCGGATTGTTCCCGCTGCGCTGCAACGTCTTTCCGATATCCTCGCCCCGGCCGGGCTGACCGTCCCCGCCTCGGCATAAGCGCGATGGGTACGCCGCCGCTGGCGCGCCGACTGGCCGCCGAGGCGGTCGGAACCGCCATGCTGGTCGCGGTGGTAGTCGGGTCCGGCATCGCCACCCAGCAGCGGTCGCCGAACGACACCGGCTTGCAACTGCTGCAGAACTCCACCGCAACCGTCCTCGGCTTCGCCCCCACCGCCGCACCCGGATTCATCGCCGCCCAACTCCTGGGCGCACTGCTGGGACTCGGTGCGGTCTCGGTCTTCCACCCTCCACTGCAGCCGACGACATCGTCCTCCCACACCCCGACGCGCTGAAAGGCCCCCTGCCGCAATGACATCGGTCCGCCCCAGCGTGTTGTTCGTCTGCGTCCACAACGCCGGCCGCTCCCAAATGGCCCACGGCTTCCTCACCCACCTCGCCGGTGACCGAGTCGAAGTCCGCTCCGCCGGCACCGCCCCCGCCGACACCATCAACCCCGTCGCGGTCCAGGCAATGGCCGAACTCGGCATCGACATCACCGCCCAAACCCCGAAGGTCCTCACCGCCGACACCGTCGAAACCTCCACAGTCGTGATCACCATGGGCTGCGGCGACACCTGCCCCTACTTCCCCGGAATCTCCTACCGCGACTGGAAACTCGACGACCCCGCCGGCCAGAACATCGACGCCGTCCGCGCCATCCGCGATCAGATCGAAACCCACATCCGCGAACTGCTCACCGAACTCGCGCTCTGATCTACACATTGCGCACCTCGCAGGCCGCGCCGGGCTGGTCGTCGAATGCCTGCGCGACGGCGAGACTGTCCTCATAGACGTGGTGGCGGGTGACGAGTCCGTGCTCGACGGTCAGATGCAGTGCGAATCGCGAGCGATACGCGCGCCCGGTGCGGCGGGCCGTCTGGCGAATCTCGCCCAGTACCACCGCATCCGGCCCGTCGACGAGAATGCGCTCGACCACGGTTCCGGCTTCCTCTGGTAGATGATGCCGGGCAATCCCCTCGAAATGCGCGGCGGCATCGGCACGTGTGGCGCGGTGGCGAATCCACGGGGTGGCAGGTCGATCGTGCTCATACTCGGGCCAATTCAGCTTCCAGTCACTGACCTCGGCGTACATCGAGGCGATAGCCTCCGTGTCACCGGCACCGATACGGCGCAGCAATTCCTCGACGACCGTGCGGGTGGAGCTCGTTCCGACTTCGTTCATGTCCGACATCCTTTCGGCGACCGCACATCTCGTCGATTACGTGTGAGGTAACGCCCTCGGTGCGGAGGCGGCTCGAGCCGTCGTGATCATGCGGTCACGGTAATGGGCGGCGCCGGCATGCCGCGTTCGGTGGGGATGGTTCGGGTGAGCGGGTGGGCTCGGGTCAGCGTGGGGCGGGTACGTCCACGATCAGTTCGGTGGGGGTGGGATTCGTGCTGACCTGGATGCTCACTCGGCCGGAGCCGGGGAAGTGGAACCAGGCGGCGTTCCAGCCGTAATGGCTGTCGTAGTGGGTGGATTGGGTGTCGGTCGCGGTGACGCCGGTGTCGAGATTGGTGACGGTGACGGTCGCGGGGATCGAGCAGTCGGTGCCCGCGGTGGGGGAGGGGGATGTCGAACCGGATGGGGTGCTGTCGGCGTCGGCTTTGAAGCCCACCTTGACCTGCACCGAGCTGTCGAAGAAGGTCGCGTGGTCGCCGCCCTGCTGGCCCTGCTGCGGGGACGCCGACGCACTGACCGTGCCGACGCAGCCCGATCCGGCGTCGACGTGTACGGGGTCGAAGGACGACGTGTCCGCGGACGCTGGGCCGACTGACGTTCCGAACGCGATGACCGGCAGGGCGGATACTGCCGCAAACCTGAGCATGCTTCGCATCATGGGTTCTGTCCTAGCATGAACCGTGGTCGGGTAGATCAACTTTCCTCGCGAGAACGTCGTAGCGGGTGGGTATCGTCAGAGATCGGGAGTGAGGGGGCGGGCGTTGGATACAACTGAAACCTGCGCTGAAGACGTGGTTGTGCCCGCGGTGCTGGGCGACAACAACTTCGGGGACTTCTTCGATTCGTCGGGCACGGCGGAGACGCTTGCCTCGGGTGCGGGGCGGGTGCCTTTTCGGGTTCACGATGCCGGAGTGTTCTACCGTCGGTTTTTCGATCTCGCGGACGATCATTTCGGGCGGATACGCGCGGAGCACGAGTTTCAATCGCTGACCGAATCCACCAAGCCGGGGTCGGCGCATCGCAGCGGGATCTACCTGACTCCTGTCACCCGCGATCGGGACGAGCTGCGGTTTCGTCTGCTTCGGTGCTCCACGAACCTTTCGGGACCGACCGAGAACTTCCGGGCGACCGACACGAGCATCGTCGAAGCCTTGAATCGTGAGGCCGACGCGATCTTTCGGGGTCATGCGGCGCTCAATCATGTGCTCGCGCAGGTTTATCACAACACTCTGGCCACGGCCGATCGGAAGCAATCGAAGGCCAAGATCTCCTCGCATGCCGACAAGACCAAGGACATGCCCGTCAACGGCATCATGGCTTTCTGCACTTTCTATGACGGGCTCGACAAGCTGCAGCCGCTGGAAGATGACGTTTTCGACTATGGCGTGAAGGGTGTCAGCGGGCTGACCAAACTTCGGTTCCGCCTCAAGGATTCGGTGGAGGAGAGCGAAAGAGGCTCGCTCCCCGCGCAGTTCAGCTTGACGCTGTATCCGGGCTCCGTCTTCTTCATGCCGCTGTCGACCAATCGCCTGTACACGCACGAGATCCGGCCGTCGATGCTGGACGCCGAATTACTTCCGACCCGCCTGGGATACGTGGTGCGCTGCTCGAAGACCGAAGCCGTACACAAGAACGGGCGGACGTACCTCGACAAGGCGGGCGATCTGGTTCCGTTGGAGCCGCCCACTCCGGAGGGCATGGACGAGTTGCGCGGACTCTACGCACAGGAGAACCGGACCTCGTCGTTCATCGACTACGGGGACCAGTTTCTGTTCAGCATGAATACGGGAGACTATGTTGCGCCCCGCGCCTAGGATCGCCGACGAGATCGCCTCGTACGCGTGGCCGACCGAGGAGGATCTCTTCACGGAACTCTCCGCGTCAGCCGTACTCGAAGACGCAGGAAAAGGCCGCCGCGGCGCCATTCTCACCAAGGTCGATGCCACCGGTGGCGTACCGCTGGTGCGAACCACCGCGCGATATACGAACCCGGCGCAGCACTTCCATCCGGTCCACGACCGCCTGGCACAGTCGATTCAAGCCCAGGCAGCGCTCTCGACCGGCTTCGACAACGCACTCATCGAGACCTATACGAACGCCTACGCCACCATGGGCAGCCATTCGGACCAGGCCCTCGACCTCGCCGACGAATCGTTCATCGCAGTCTTCTCCTGCTACCGAAACCCCGAGCCCACCCCATCGCGGAAACTGATCGTCGAATCGAAGATCTCCAGAGAGCAATACGAGATACCCCTCACCCACAACGGTTTCGTCGTGTTCTCTATCGACGCAAACCGACGCCTCAAACACAAGATCGTGCTCGAGGCCCGCGCGGTGGAGAACGAATGGCTAGGCGTGACCTTCCGAACCTCGAAGACACTCATCCACTTCCGCGACGGACACCCCCACCTCCCTCAGGGCGTACGCCTCACCGCAGCGGACGAAGACCAGCAGCGCGAGTTCTACCAGCTACGACGACGCGAGAACAACGAAACAGACTTCACCTACCCCACCCTGACCTACACCGTCAGTGAAAGCGACCTGCTGCCACCCGCCTGACGTCACCCAGCCTCCGATTCAGCTGAGCCGCAACAATCCAGCCGCCGTCATGCCGAATCCGCAACCATCGCGATAGAACCTGTCCAGATGCGGCTCGTAATCGACATGGAGCCAATCGATTCCGAGCTCCCGGAGATCATCCGCGAGCGCAGCCACCAGCCGGACCCCGATGCCCTGCCGCCGGTACCCGGCACCGACCATCGTGTCGAGCAGAAACGCATGACGCCCGCCATCCCACACCGCATGAACAAACCCGACGATCACCTCACCGTCGAACGCCCCCACCCACGATCTACTGTGCCGTTCCAGCCGCGCTCCCCACGGGACGAGCTCATAGCCCTCCCCGAAAGCCTCGGCATGCAGTCGTGAGAGCGCTTCGTCGTCGACAGCGAAGCGGATACCCAGCCAGATGGTCATGGTCGTATCTTGCGGCACCGTGTCGAGGGGGTCTCCGGCCCGCGGCGTTGCGGGTGGGAGGCCTTGCACGGTGGGTGATCGCGGCGTTGGGATCACCCGGCCGGCTCGAAGCAGTGGTTGATGGTCAGCCCGCGGCCTTCGCGATGAGGGCGGCGATGCGGGATTCGTCGGCGGGGGTGAGGTGGGTGAGGGCGAAGGCGGTGGGCCACAGGGTGCCTTCGTCGAGGTGGGCGGTGTCGTTGAAGCCGAGGGTGGCGTAGCGGGCCTTGAACTTTTCGGCGGACTGGAAGAAGCAGACGACCTTGCCGTCGCGGGCGTAGGAGGGCATGCCGTACCAGAGTTTGGGGGTGAGGGCCGGGGCGGCGGATTTGACGATGGCGTGGATGCGCTCGGCGAGGGCGCGGTCGGCGGGGGACATTTCGGCGATCTTGGCGATGACGTCGGCTTCGCCGTCCGCTTTGGTGGCCTTGGCGCCGCGGCGGGCGGCGGTCTTGAGTTCGGCGGCGTGGGCCTTCATGGCGGCGCGCTCTTCGGCGGAGAAGCCGACGGTGGTTTTGGTGGTGGTGGACATTTGGGGTGCCTCCTCGGGGATTGGCGGGAATGGGGGGTCAGCGGTCTTGCAGCAGGCCGATGACGTTGCCGGCGGGATCGGTGACGGTGGCCACGCGGCGGCCGCCGCCGACCTCGCGGATGGGCTCGGCGAGGGTGGCGCCGGCGGTGATGATCTCGTCGAGGGTGGACTCGAGGTCGGTGACCTGCCAGTACGTGACGGGGGAGGTCATGCCCTGCGGGCCGCCGCCGGGGACCAGGCCGATGTGCTGGCCGTCGAGTTCGAAACCGACGTAGTACGTGCCGTCCACCTGGGGCGGGAAGCCGAACAGGGCGGTGTACATGGTCTTGGCTGCGGCCAGGTCGGATACGGGATGCAGCACCGTCTTGATGCCCTTGGCGGTCACGGCCCCTCCTTCGGTTCCGGTGGTTCGGGATGCGTTGTCGCTATGGGAATTACGGTATGGCCGGGGCAGGGGCCCGGACATCCGTGCTGACCACGGAACCCACCACGTAATCGGTACGTATCGGGCTTTCCGGTTCCGTGCGTGAGAATGGGGGCGTGTCGAAGCAGAAGGTCGCCGCCGGAATCTCGGGCCGGGAGGCGGAAGTTCTCACCCTGGTGGGACAACACCGCAGTAATGCCGAGATAGCGGCGCAGCTGTTCATCTCGGTGCGGACGGTGGAGACGCACGTGTCGTCGCTGCTGCGCAAGGTGGGGGTGCCGGATCGGCGTGCGCTCGCCGAACGCGCCGGTGAACTCACCGGTGAAGCGCCGGCGACCGAGACGACGGCCGTGCTGCCGTCACCGCTGACCTCGTTCGTCGGGCGCGCGGCCGAGCGGGCGGCGCTGCGGGCGGCCGTCGAGAAGAACCGGCACGTCACGGCTTTGGGCCCGGGCGGGGTGGGCAAGACGCGGCTGGCGCTGGCGGTGGCCGCCGACCTGGCGGGCGAATTCGCCGACGGCGCCTGGTTCGTGGACCTGGTGCCGGTCACCGATCCGGAGATGGCGGGCGCGGCCGTGGCCCGGGCGCTCGGACTGGGCGAACAGCCGGGCCGCAGCCTCGACGATGCCGTGCTGACCGCGCTCGCCGACCGGCACGTGCTGCTCGTGCTCGACAACTGCGAACATCTCCGCGATGGCGTGGCTCCGTTCATCGAACGGCTGCTGGCGCGCTGCCCGCGGGTGACCGTGCTGGCCACCAGCCGCGCCCGGCTCATGGTGCCGTTCGAGCAGGTCTACACCGTGCCGCCGATGTCCCTCGGCGACGATGCCGCCGATGCCATCGCCCTGTTCCAGGACCGGGCCGCCGCGCTCGGCTGGCCGGTGGACGCGAAGCAGCTGGATCAGGTCAGCGAGGTGTGCCAGCGGCTCGACGGACTGGCGCTGGCCATCGAGCTCGCCGCCGCCCGGCTGCCCACCCTGGGCCTGGACGGCCTCGGCGCGAGCCTGGCCGATCCGCTGCGGTTGCTGGTCGGCGGTCGCCGGGCCGATGAACGGCATCAATCGGTGCGCGCCATGCTGGACTGGAGTCAGGCGCTGCTGACGCCCGCCGATCGCACTCTGCTGCAACGCATCTCGGTATTCGTGGCCCCGTTCACGGCCGCCGATGCCGCGGCGCTGGCCGGTTACGCGCCGCTGGATGCCGGCGCGGTGGCGCTCGGACTGGCGGGCCTGGTCGAACAGAGCCTGCTGACCGTGACGCCTTCCGTGCGCGGCACACGCTACCGGGCGCTGGAGGCGGTGCGGCAGTACGCGCGCGAGCAGCTCGGCGTCAACGGTGAACTTACCGAAGTGCTTGTCCGGCATCTGCATTGGTGCACCGCGACTGCCGCGAAGCTGGAACGGGAACTACCGGCCGCCGTCGGAAAGCGCTCCGGTGCCGTCACCTCCGACGCCGGGGAGTGGCGCGCCGGATTCGATGCGGCCGCCGACGATATCCGGGCCGCCCTGGCGTGGGCGGCCTCCGAGCCCCAGCATCGCGCGGCGGCACACGAGCTGGCGATGTCCCTGGCGCACTTGGCATTCGGGCGAAATCTCGTCAGCGAGTCCCAGTCCCGCTTCGAGCAGGCGGCCACGCTCACCGACGACCCGGACGCGGCGGCCGGCGCCCTGCGCCGCGCCGCCGAGGTCGCGGGCTGCCATATGCGCGGCGAGGACATGTACCGCCTGTATCGCGCCGCCGCCGACGTCGCGCGCGGCGCTGATCGGAAGGCAAGGGCCGCACGCGATCTCGCCACGGCCGCCATCACCGTCTACCGCATGTCCGATGCCTTCTCCACCCCGCCCCCGTTCGGTGAGGCCGCCGCACTGCTGGAGGAGGCCCGCGCGCTCGCCGGTGACGACCCGGCGGCGCTGGCCGCCGTCGCCCTGGCCGAATGCGGCGTCCAGTCCAACACCGCCGATGCCGATGCCCTCGAGCCGGAAACCGCTGCGCACCAGGCCATTGCGCGCGCCCAGCGCGCGGTGGACCTCGCCGACCGCACCGGTGACCCGCTGGCGCGCAGCGCCGCCCTCGACGCCCTCGCGGCCGCCCAGATCTGGACCGGCGGCGCGTTCGCCACCACCGAAACCATCCGTCGCCGAGTCGAACTCCTCGACGCGGCCCCGGCCAGCCCCGCCATCGCCCTCGAACAGGTCAGCGCCCTGGCCGAAGCGGCCGAAACAGCCATCGGCACCGGCGATCTGGAGAATGCCCGCCGCTGGGCCACCCGGCTCCGCGATTTCCCCCTGCTGGCCGAACGCGGCGATTTCGCCACCTCCCGCCTCCTCGTCGCCGACGCCCTGGCCGGCAATGCCGACGAAGTCCGCACCGCCAGCGAGCGTTTTCTCGACGCGTGGACGCTCACCGGCCGCCCGCACGCCCCAAACCTCGCCACGGCCGCCGCCGCGGTGGCCCTCACCCACGGCCTGAGCGGCGACGAACAAGCCCGCAAGGACTGGCTCGCGATCGTCGACGCCCTGGGCGTCACCCCCGACCACAAGGCCGCCTACAACGCCGTCTTCAACGCCCTGGTCCTGCTGCACCACGACCGCCCCGCCGAAGCGCTCGCCGAACTGGCCACCGACCCCGCCGATCTGGACGAACGGACCCTGTGGGTCTGGAGCCACTGGTACCTGGCCCTGCGCGCCGAAGCCGCCGTCCTGGCCGGCGACCCCAAGGCGCCCGAGTACCTGGAGACGGCGCGAACCGCGGTGTCCGGCAACCCGATCGCCGCCGCCATCGTCGACCGGGCCGCAGCGCTTCACGACCACGATCCGGACGGCGTGCGGGCCACCGCCGCCGCGTTCGAAGCCGCCCACTGCCCGTATCAGCAGGCCCGCACCCTGACCCTCTTATAAGGCACGCAACTTCAGGCATTCATCCGATACCTGCCGTCACCGCCCGGAAAATATCGTGCTCGCAATTGCGCAGGCACGAGATCGGAGTGGGTTATGGCGCGGAAAGCGATAGTGGTCGGTGGCGGCATCGGCGGGCTGGCGGCTGCGCGGGCGTTGACCCGGAGCGGCTGGGCTGTCGAGGTGCTGGAGAAGGCGAAGGCCTTCGGTGAGGTCGGCGCGGGGCTCTCGCTGTGGCCCAACGGTATTCGCGCGCTCGACGAGCTGGGGCTCGGCGACGCGGTGCGCGAGCGCGCCATGGCCGACACCCAGGCCGGGATTCGCGATGTGTCCGGGCGCTGGCTGTCGCGGACCGACACCGAGGAATTGACGCGGCGATTCGGTCCGCTGGTGGTGGTGCATCGCGCCGAGCTGCTGGAGATCATGCGCGCCGCGGTGGACGCCGATCTGCTGCACCTGGCCACCGAGGTGAAGGACGTCCGGGTGGTGGGGGAGCAGGTGGAAGTGGTGCATTCGCACGGGGTTTCGCGCGCGGACCTGGTGGTGGGCGCGGACGGGATTCGCAGCACGGTGCGCCACGCGATCTGGGGCGAGGTGCAGCCGAAGTACGCCGGATACACCACCTGGCGGGTGGTGGTGCGGCCGGAGCGGCCTCTGACGGCGGGCGGGGAGACCTGGGGGCGCGGCGAGCGAATCGGATTGGGGCCGTTGCCCGATGGCCGGGTGTACCTGTTCGGGGTGGCGAGCGTACCGGCGGGACAGCGCAGCGCCGACGGCGAACTGGCCGAACTGCGGCGGCGCTTCGGCCATTGGCACCTGCCCATTCCGGAACTGCTCGCCGCCGCCGAGGAGGACGCGATCCTGCGGCACGACATCTTCGAACTCCCCGCCCTCGACACCTTCGTCTCCACCCGGGTGGCCCTGCTCGGCGATGCGGCCCACGCCATGACGCCGAATATGGGCCAGGGCGCGAACCAGGCCCTCGAGGATGCCGTGACCCTGGCCGCGCTGCTCGACACCCATGCGGGAATCGGCGCGGCGCTGGCGGCCTACGACAAGCAGCGCCGGCCCCGGACCCAGCAGATCGCGACCCGCTCGCATCGCATCGGCGCGGTGGCGCACTGGAGTTTCCCGCCGGCGGCCGCGCTGCGCGACCTGATCGTGCGTCTGACCCCGGCCAAGGCGCTGCTCGACGGCTTGGCCCCGGTGCTGGAGTGGGAACCGCCACAACGCTGAATCCAGCCGTCACACCACCTTGCGGAATATACCCCCTGGGGGTATGGTTCCCGGTGTTGCCGATCGAGCGGCACCGAGAAGGGACTTGCGATGAGCGCCATCACCGTTGCCGTGACCGGAACGACCTGTAGCTGTTGCGCGGACCACGCCGACCCCGTCATCAGCTCGACGAGCGAAGTGGAACCTTCCACCGAGCCCTAGCCACAGGACTTTCCGATGATCTCCTCACTCTTCAGCAACCGCGACTACCTGCGCCTGTTCACCGCTCAGGTGTCCGCCCTCTTCGGCACCGGCCTGACCACCGTCGCCCTCGGCCTGCTCGCCTACGAACTGGCCGGCGGGAACGCGGCGGCGGTGCTCGGCACCGCGCTGACCATCAAGATGCTGGTGTACGTGACCGTCGCGCCCATCGTCGGCGCCTACGCCGATCGCTTCCCGCGCCGGCTGTTCCTGGTGTCGCTCAACGCGATTCGCGCGGCGGTGGTGCTGGCGCTGCCGTTCATCGACCAGGTCTGGCAGATCTACGTGCTGATCGCCGTGCTGCAAACCGCTTCGGCCGCTTTCACTCCCACCTATCAGGCGGTGATTCCGGACATCCTGCCGGAGGAGCGGGACTACACCCGGGCGTTGTCGGCCGCCCAGCTGGCCGCCACCATGGAGACCCTGCTGAGCCCGATGCTGGCCGCCGCCGCGCTGGCCGTGATCAGCTTCCACTGGCTGTTCGTCGGCACCGCCATCGGGTTCGTGATCTCGGCGCTGCTGGTGGTGAGCACCCGCATCCCGGACGCCACCGCCGCCGCGCAGGACAGCTTCCGCGAACGCATCGCGGTGGGTATGCGCATCTTCGCCGCCACACCGCGACTGCGCGGGCTGCTGGGCCTGAACCTGGTGGTCGCCGCCGCCGGTTCGGTGATCATGGTCAATACCGTCAATTACGTCCGTGACACTCTCGGTGGCACCCAGTCGGGTGTGGCGATGCTGCTGGCCGCCAACGGTTTCGGCACCATGGTCATCGCGCTGACGCTGCCACGGGTGCTGGATCGGGTGGGTGCGCGGCCGGTCATGCTGACCGGTGCGGCCACGCTGGTGACCGGCCTCGCCTCGGGTATCGCGCTGTCGCTGGCCACCGCCGGGGACTGGCGCTGGATCGCCGCCATCGCGGTGTGGGCCACCGTCGGTGCGGGCACCGCGGCCATTCTCACCCCGACCGGTCAGGTGCTGCGGCGTTCCTCGCGGGCCGCCGATCGCCCGGCCCTGTTCGCGGCTCAGTTCTCGCTGTCGCACCTGGCCTGGCTGGTCACCTACCCGATCGCGGGCTGGCTGACCACCGCCGCGGGGTTCACCGCCACCTGGGTGACGCTGACGGTGCTGGCGGGTGCGGGAATCGTGGTGGCGCTGCGGGTCTGGCCCGCCTACGACCCGGCCGAGCTGACCCACGTGCACGCGGCGGGCAGCATCGCTCCGGAGCGGCTCGCGGATGCGGAGCTGGTGGGTGAGGGGCTGTACGAACACACCCACGTGTATGTGATCGACGCCGAGCACCGGCGCTGGCCGACGGACCGGGCGGAACGGCAGCTCGCACTCGCGGCCTGAGCGGATCGAAGGAAGGCGCGCGAGTCACGAGGCGGGAAAGTGGGAGGCGGCATCGGCCACCTCCCGCTTTCGTCGTCCCGGCCGTGGCCAGGGCCTGGCTTCGAGCAGCAGGAACAGTGGACGCTGGAAATGCTGATCCCACCACGGGTTTTCGCGGCGTTGCTCGGCGGTGGGCCGGGGTTCCCGCAGTGCGGTGATGGCGAATCCCGCCTCGGTGATCATGGCTGTGGAGGCTTCGAGGGAGAAGAAGCTCTGGACGGACGCGGCGGGGGAAGTGCGGCCGGCGACCTGAAACCGCTGCTCCACCGTCCGAGTGCCGAAGTAGTCGTCGATATCGAATTGCATTGTCGTGGAATCACGTTCGGCGCGGGCGGCATAGAAACAGGGATGCATGCCCAGGGTGAGCAGGCGGCCGTCGGGCCGCAGCACCCGGGCGAACTCGCGAAAACGCCCCTGCGGATCGGTGATTCCATTCGGCAGGCGATTGGCGATGACCAGGTCGATACTGCGGTCCGGCAGTGGCAGCTCGGCGACATCGGCATGATGGAAGGTCGCGGTGTCGGCCCTGTGCTCCGGGTGTGTGCGTGCGGCCGTGACGAATTCGGCGCAGGTGTCCACCCCGTGCACCCGCCCGGCCCCACGCCGTACCAGCTCCCGGGTGAGATACCCCTCCCCGCATCCGGCATCCAGCACGTCCGATCCGGTGCAGTCGCCCACCGCCGCGAGCAATGCCGGATCGGTGAGCTGGGTCTGATACGGATCCAGCCGATCCCGGACGATATCGATCCAGAATTCGGCATTCCGCGCGTACGCGGTCGAAACGCGTTCGTCACCAAGCACATTCGCTCCTCTGGGCAATTCAGCGGGTCTTGCGGATCAGTTGCGCCGCCGCCGTCCGCACGATCGGCGCGGAAATGCCGGTGGTCAGCCGTTCGTGCAAGCTCCGGCGCAGTTCGGCCTGCTGCCCGCCGAACCCCGGATCTCGTTCCAGTAGAACCGGTATCGCCGTGTTCACCAGGTAATGCAGATAGGTTTCATTGCGCAGACCCACATCCCGGATGACCTCGCCCGCCGTCCGGCGCAGTCCCCGCGTCATCGCGACGGTGAACTGGGGAGTCTGCTGGATATCGGCGCAATAGCTGGACAGCGACCACAGCTCGTTGCGCCGCAGCAGCGGATTCCGCTCCAGCGCACGCTGATACGCGATGGAGGTCTCGAGATCGTCGGTGTGCAGCAGCACCCCGATGACGCCGCTGCGATAGGCGAACGCCGAGTGCCGCTCCGGCGTGTCCGGCCGATGCAGCACCGGCGGCGTCCCCGTCGCCTTGGCGATCTTGTGGACCAGAATCCCGTACGCCACCGTCGGATGCAGCGCATTGTTGCCCACCTCCACCCGCCCGACCAGATCACGCGCTTGCGCCAGCAGCCCCGCCGGATCGGCCAGCAGCCGGTCCGGCCCGGCCGAGAACGCCGCGTCCAGCGCGAGATCCTGTCTGCTGCCCCAGCATCGGGCCAGATAGGCCGTCGCCTCCCAAGGCTCCAGCCGCGCCACCCCGGCGGCCGCCGACAAGGCCGTCGCCAGATGCGGAATCAACCGGACATCCGCGAGAAATCGGGCCATTGCGCCCGGGCGCAATTCCAGCCCCGCGTCCCGGCACTTGCGCACCGCGCCCTCCAGCCGTGCCGCGCAGCCGCGGCGCGCAAGGTGCTCGGCCAGGCCCGGCAGCGTCCCGAGCAGCAGTTGCAGGGTCGGCCCCGACACCCGGTCCAGCCAGGCCTCGTCCTGCCACAGCCGCGAGAGCGTGCTCACCGGAACCTGCGATAGGAACGCCAGGTCCGCCATCGACAACAGGTTCGATTCCGCGATGTCGGAAAGCGATCGTGCCTGCACCGGTGGAACGCCCGAACGCGCCATAGCACCAGGCTATAACGCTGGTCAAGCGGTATTTCACGGATGGAAGCAGGCTGGTTGCGCAATGGTCCGCGCCCGCACCATCGATGCGGCAGGGCGGGCGGCCGGGGCAGGGAGGGGATGGTCCCGGTCGTTCGATCGAAACCGGATCGAACCAGGGGGGATCGACATGATGTTGCGGGAAGAGACCTGTGCCGGTGGGCGGTACACACCGGATTTCGCGCCCGGCGGGGCCGCGGACCGGATCGCGCGGCAACGAGGGGTGATCGGCGATGCGTCGACGATCGCGGACGCGCACCGGGTGTTCGTGGAGCGGATCGCCGCCGCCGACGCGAAATACGGTGCGGATGGCGGATATCGGGAGGCGCTGCGGCATGCGCTGGCCACCGGCGGCATCGCGCCCGCCAGCCAACTGCTGGCCGCGCTCGGCGGGCAGGGGACCGCCGCTTCGTGCACGGTGCTGCCGGTGGCGGGCCCGACCGATGCCGACCGGCTGGCACGCGCGGTCGTGCTGATCGAGGCCGGATCGCGGCGCGGGCTCGGCTGCGGGGTGGACCTGTCCGACTTCGCGGATCCGGCGCGGGGCGCGCGCCTGATCAACGCGGCGACCGCGCGCTTGAACCGGGAACTGCGGGCCCGGCGGTTGCGGCCACCGGCGCTCATGCTGACCTGCGATTCCCGGCATCCGCGCAGTGCCGAGTTCGCGACCGTGAAAAGCGGTGCGGATTTCGGTGATTGGGTCGCCAATATCTCGTTGCGGGTCTCGGGCGGCGATCTGGAATGGGAGCGCCTGCGCCCGGTGCTCGCGGCGGCGGCGCACGCCAATGGCGAACCCGGTGTGCTGTTCCAGCGCGCCGCCGAGGCGGACAATCCGACGCCCGAATACGAAATCCGCTCCACCGCACCGTGCGCCGAGGTGTTCCTGGCGGAGGGGGAGCGGTGCGTATTCGTCTCGATCAATCTGGCCGCGCATGTCGGGGAGGGCGATTACGACTGGCTCGAGCTGGAGCACAGTATCGCGCTGTGCATGCGTACCGCCGACAACGCGGTGGATATCGCGGCGCACGACGCCGAGGACGTGGTGCTCGCCAAACGGCGTGTGGGCGTGGGTTTCTGCGGATTCCACACCAGCCTGCTCATGCTCGGCATCCCGTATTCGCGCAGTGTGCGCACAGCCCGGCGGCTGGCGGAATTCCTGACCTACGGCTGTCATCGGGAAAGTCAGCGGCTGGCGGAGGAACGCGGGCCCTTCCCCGCCTTTCACACCTCCCGGTGGGCCGATCGCGCCTGGGTGGGGCGCAAACGGGCGCTGCGGGCCGGTGCGGTCCGGCCCGCGGAATGGCGGAAGCTCGAGGAACGCATTGTCCGGCACGGTATTCGGAATGCCAGCGCGGTGGCGTTTCCGCCGACCGGGGTGGTGGCGGAGATGCTCGGCGTCTCGCGTTCCTACGAACCGCACTTCTCGCTGCTCGGGCAGACCGGCGTCGCGAGCCGGTTCGAGAACACGGTGCCACCGGAGGTGCGCCGGCACGGCATCGGCATCGAAAGCCTGGATTCCGCCGGGCAGCTGCCGGGGATCGGGGAATCGCATCTGCTGGCGTGCGCGCGACAGCTCACCCCGGACACCCATCTGCGCATCCATGCCGCGTTCTCCGGATTCGCCGACGATTCCGCCTCGAAGACCATCAACCTGCCCGCCGAGGCAACGGTCGACGATGTCGCGGCGCTGTTCGACCGGGCGCGCTCGCTCGGTCTGAAAGGGTTGTCGGTGTTCCGGGACGGTTGCCTACGGGAGAACGGAGACGAGCGGTGACGCATGCGAGCTATCACGTCGCGGTCCATGTGGTGCTGGCCCGCGCGGACGGAGCCATCGCCATGCTGCGGCGCGCGAACACCGGCTACGCGGACGGATGCTGGACGGTGCCGGCCGGGCACGTGGAGTTCGGCGAGCAACTGCACGACGCGGCGGTGCGCGAACTGGCGGAGGAGACCTCGGTGCTGCTGAAACCGGGCGATCTGGAATACGCGCTGCTGCAACACAAGCGCGACACCGACCGCCAGGAACGCTTCGACGTGTTCTTCACCGCGACCCTGCCCCCGGACCAGCGAGCCGTGAACCTGGAGCGCGATAAATGCGACGACCTGGGATTCTTTCCGCCGAACGCGTTACCCGAACCGGTGGTGCCGTACGTGCGAAACGCCTTGGCGCACATGGCGGCGCATCCCGGCGACGGACTGTCCTATTTCTGGCTGAACGAGTAGGGGTCCGGCCCGGCCACCTCATGCAACTGCTATCGGTGGCGATCATGGCATCGGCTCCGTTGTTCAACAAGTTCGGCGTCGCCGCGGGCGTGGGGCCGCTGTGGGGATCGGTATTGAGCGCCGCCATCGGATCGGCCGGATGCCTGGCATTCGGCCTGATCCGCAAGCGCCGCCCGGTGCTGATTCCCACCGCCCCCATGCTGCTGATCGCCGCTGCGAACGCCGCGGGCTTGACCCTGCTCTATCTGTCCGCGGTCTGGCTGGCGCCCGCTCAGGTCGGCTTCTACAGCCGCTCCTACATCTTGTTCGCGACCGCCTTCTCCTATTGGCTGCTGGCCGAACGCGTTTCCGCCATCGGCGGCGCCTGCCTGCTGGTCATCGTGTGCGGCGGCCTGCTGTTCATGGGTTCCGGCTCGGCGACCGCACCGGCTTTCGGGGTGCTGGCCGTGCTCGCCTACGCCGCGTTCTTCGCGTTGACCAATGTCCTGATCAAACGCCTCGCCCCCGAACAAGATTCGAACGACACTCTGTTCACGATCAATGTCTGCACGCTGATTCCGCTGCTACCCGCGGCTCTGCTCTCGGAAGGCGCTCTGCCGGTCAATGGCGGCACGGGCTGGATCTGCCTGGCGTCCTTCCTCAACGGCTTCCTGGGCCTGATCCTGTTCTACGAGGCGCTCAAACGCATTCCGTCGAACGAGGCCAATGCCGTCCGGACCATCAGCCCGGTGCTCACCCTGGTCTATTCCGCCGCGTTCTATCCCATCGCCCTGACGCCCGCCGTCGTCACCGGGGCGGTGCTGATCATGCTCGCCGCGGGTTACCTATCCCTGCGTCCGGGCGCGAAAAAGCCCCTCCGGCCAGGCCGGAGGGGCCCATAGTTTCGCGGTTCGGAACAACGTCCGGTACTGATCAGGGTGTCGGGCAGAGGAAACCTCCACCGGGCGGGCTGGCGGGGAGAATCTTTTCCGGTGCGGGCACGGGCCTTTCCGGAACCGGCAGCGCGCCGGCGGGGGTGGAGCCGTGTGGAGCATTGCTGGGAACGGGTCCCCCGGGTGTTCCGACATCACCGGAGGCACCGGCGGGGGTGGGGTTGAAGGTGAATACGGCGGCACAAACAAACGCACCGACGAGCAGGCCGATGAGCTTTTTCTCCGTCATGACTCGCGACGTTACGACGCATCCGGCCCGGTCCCGTGCAGGCGCGGCCCGTCCGATATCGAATCGCGACCTTTCGGTTTGATTCATCCAGGGGGTGGGTACGAAGTGGCGCAGGTCACGGCCTTATCTGCGAATCTGCAGATTGTGGTTGCGGAACTGGTCATTGCTTCGCCCTCCGATGTGCACGAATACTCCTTGGCATCGAAGTTTGTGGGCCCCGTCACACGATGAGGGTGTGACGGCCCGAGCGTGAAGGAGTGCGCGATGAGCGTCCGGGTTTCGGAACCGGAGCCGGGGTCGGCGCTCGCCGGATTACGGCGAGTAGTGGCCGCCTCGATGGCGGGGACCGTCGTCGAGTGGTACGAGTTCTTCCTGTACGGCACGGCGGCGACGCTGGTGTTCAACAAGGTGTTCTTCGCCAAGGGCACCAGCGATCTGGACGCCATCCTGGCGGCGTTCATCACCTATGCCGTCGGATTCGCGGCCCGGCCGCTGGGCGGGGTGGTGTTCGGGCACTTCGGCGACAAGTACGGGCGCAAGAAACTGTTGCAGCTGAGCCTGATCCTGGTCGGCGCCTCCACCTTCCTGATGGGGTGCCTGCCGACCTTCGGGCAGGTCGGCTATCTCGCCCCGGCGCTGCTGGTCGCCCTGCGCTTCATCCAGGGCTTCGCGGTCGGCGGAGAGTGGGGCGGCGCGGTTCTTCTTGTCGCCGAACACAGTCCGAGCAAGAGCCGCGCGTTCTGGGCCTCCTGGCCGCAGGCGGCGGTGCCGGTGGGCAATATGCTCGCCACCGTCGTGCTGCTGGCGCTGACCTCCACGTTGTCGGACGCGGCCTTCCTGTCCTGGGGCTGGCGGGTGGCGTTCTGGCTGTCGGCGGTGGTGGTGCTGGTCGGCTACTACGTGCGCCGGCAGATCACCGACGCGCCGATCTTCGTTGCCGCGCAACAGCTCGCGGAACAGGAGAAGGCCGCCTCGTTCAGTGCGCTCGAGGTGCTCAAGCGGTATCCGCGCGGCGTGCTCACCGCCATGGGCCTGCGGTTCGGCGAGAACATCAGCTACTACCTGATCGTCACCTTCTCCATCACCTACCTGAAAGTCCATGTGGGCGCGAACACCAAGGTGATCCTGTGGTGGCTGCTGGCCGCGCACACCGTGCACTTCCTCGTGATCCCGGTGGTGGGACGGCTCAGTGACCGCTACGGGCGGCGGCCCGTCTACCTGATCGGCGCGCTCGCCGCGGGCACCTGGGGCTTCTTCGCCTTCCCCATGATGGACTCCAAACACAATGCGGTGATCCTGTCGGCCATCATCATCGGCCTGGTGTTCCACGCGTTCATGTACGCCGCGCAGCCGGCCATCATGGCCGAGATGTTCCCGACCCGCATGCGGTATTCCGGTGTGTCCCTGGGGTATCAGGTGACCTCCATCGTGGCCGGCTCGCTGGCGCCGATCATCGCGGTGAAGCTCCTGGACACCTACCACTCCTCGGTGCCGATCGCCTTCTACCTGGCGGGCGCCTGCGCCATCACCGTGGTGGCGGTGTTCTTCGCCCGCGAGACCAAGGGCGCGGACCTGGCCGAGGTGGACCGGGCGGATGCGGAAATGCTGGCGGCGGAATCGAATTCGAAGGTGCGGGTGGCATGAGCGGGACGACCGGACCCCTACGCGGAGACTTGAGCGGGCGGACGGCGCTGGTGACCGGCGGCGCGAGCGGGATCGGCGCGGCCTGTGCGCGGGAGCTGGCCGCGTGCGGGGCGGCCGTCACCGTGGCCGATATCGACGGGCTCGGCGCCAAGCAGGTCGCGGCCGAGATCGGCGGCAGCGCTTGGGAAGTGGATCTGCTGGACGTGACCGCGCTGGAGGAGCTGCGGCTGGACGCCGACATCCTGGTCAACAATGCCGGGGTGCAGACGGTCAGCCCGATCACCGAGTTCCCGCCGCAGCGCTTCCGCGAAATGCTGGCGCTCATGGTGGAGGCCCCGTTCCTGCTCACCCGCGCCGCCCTGCCGCACATGTACGCGCGGGGGTTCGGTCGCATCGTGAATGTGTCCTCGGTGCACGGATTGCGGGCCTCGGCCTTCAAATCCGCGTACGTCACCGCCAAACACGCCCTGGAAGGGTTGTCGAAGGTGACTGCGCTGGAAGGCGGCCCGCACGGGGTGACCAGCAACTGCGTCAATCCCGGCTACGTGCGAACCCCGCTGGTGGACAAGCAGATCGCCGATCAGGCCAAGGCGCACGGCATCCCGGAGCAGGAAGTGGTGGAACGGATCATGCTGACCGAGAACGCCGTCAAACACCTGGTGGAACCGGAGGAAGTGGCCTCCCTGGTGGCGTGGCTGGCCACGGACCAGGCGCGGATGGTGACGGGCGCGTCCTACACCATGGACGGCGGATGGAGCGCGCGATGAACCGCACCGAGAACGCCACCGCGCCGAGCATGACCGCGCCGGATATGTCTGCGGCGATCGTCGCGAGCGCGACTGCGGCGAGCGCGAGCGCGCCTAGCGCGACCGCCGCGAGTACGGCCGCGCCGAGCGTGACCGCGCCGGATAGGTCTGAGGCGACCGCCGCGAGTGTGACCGCTGCGAGTGCGACTGCGGCGAATGGGAGCGCGCCTAGCGCGACCGGGGCGAATGAGAACGTGCCGCAATGGGTTCCGGGCAAGGCTGATATAGACGAGGCGCGCATTACCGACTTCGCCCGCTTCGTGGAGCGGCGGTATGGGGTGCGGACCGGCGACTACCGTGCGCTGTGGCAATGGTCGGTCGGGGATATCCCCGGGTTCTGGCGGGCGCTGTGGGAGTACTTCGAGCTCGGGGCGATCCCGGGCGAGGTGCTGGCCGACACCGCCATGCCGGGGGCGCGGTGGTTCCCCGGCGTCCGGCTCAACTATGTCGAGCAGGTGGTGCGGCAGGCGCGTACCGACCGGCCCGCCATTATCGGACTGGGCGAGGACACGCCACCGCGTGAGCTGTCCTGGGGCGACATGCTTTCCCGCACCGCTGTTCTCGCGCAGTCGTTGCGTGAGCTCGGGGTGCGGCCGGGGGACCGGGTCGCCGGGTACCTGCCCAATATTCCGGAGGCGGTCATCGCGTTCCTGGCCACCGCTAGCCTGGGGGCGACCTGGAGTGCGTGCGGGCAGGACTACACGGCCAAGGCGGCGCTGGACCGGCTCGGGCAGCTGGAGCCGACCGTGCTGGTCACCGCCGACGGTTACCGCTACGGCGGCAAGGCGCACGACAAGCGCGCGGAGATCGCCGAACTGCGGGCCGGGTTGCCGAGTCTGCGTGCGACGGTGGCGATCTCGCGGCTCGGGCTCACCGTGCCCGCCGCGCTGAGCTGGGAGGACGCCACCGAGGATCCCGGGCACAGCGGCGCGTTGCCGGCCGTCGAACCGGTGGCTTTCGATCACCCGCTGTGGGTGCTGTACTCCTCCGGCACCACCGGCAAGCCCAAGGGCATCGTGCACGGTCACGGCGGAGTGCTGCTGGAACACCTCAAAGTCCTTGCCCTGCAATCGGATATCGGATCCGACGACACGTTCTTCTGGTACACCAGCCCCAGCTGGATGATGTGGAACTACCAGGTGGCCGGCCTGCTCGTGGGCGCGACCATCGTCTGCTACGACGGCAGCCCCTCCTATTCCTGCCCGGACGCGCTGTGGGGGTTGGCCGCCCGTACCCGCGCCACCGTGCTGGGCACCAGTCCCGGCTATGTGCTGTCGTGCGAGAAAGCCGGCGTCATCCCGGCGCTCGCACATGACCTGAGCGCGCTGCGGCTGGTCGGCATCACCGGATCCGCGCTCCCGCCGGCCTCGTCGCTGTGGCTGCGCGACGCCGTGGGCGAACACATTCCGGTGTCCTCGATCAGCGGCGGCACCGATGTGGTGTCGGCCTTCGCCGGTGGCGTGCGCACGGTCCTGGTCCGGCCCGGCGAACTGTCGGCCCCGTATCTCGGCGTCGCGCTGGAGGCGTGGAACGAGGCCGGCGTCCCGGTGTACGGCGAGGTCGGCGAACTGGTGGTCACCGCGCCCATGCCGTCCATGCCCATCGGCTTCTGGAACGATGCCGACGGGTCCCGCTACCGTGACGCCTATTTCGACGCCTTCCCCGGGGTGTGGCGGCACGGCGACTGGATCACCCGCACCGCGCACGGCGGCGTCATCGTGCACGGCCGTTCGGATTCCACCTTGAACCGCAATGGAATTCGCATGGGCAGCGCCGATATCTACCAGGCCGTCGAAGCATTGCCCGAGGTGGCCGAGGCGCTGGTGCTCGGTATCGAGGAGCCGCACGGCGGGTACTGGATGCCGTTGTTCATCGTCCCCGCGCCGGGGCACGAGCTGACCCCGATCCTGGAGCAGCGCATCGCCGCCGTCATCCGCATCGAACTCTCGCCCCGGCACGTCCCCGACGAAATCCGTTGCGCCCCAGGCATTCCCCACACCCGCACCGGCAAGAAGCTCGAAGTCCCGCTCAAACGCCTGCTCCAGGGCGCGGATCCGGCGCAGGTGGTGGACCCCTCCGCCGTCGACGCTCCGGAGTTGTTGTCCTGGTTCGCCGCCCAGCGCCCGGCTACGACAGCCCGGCGATGAGCTCTTCGATATAGGCGCGGAACAGCCCCGGCATATCCACCCGCTCCGGATCCAGCAGCCATTGCAGCTGCAGGCCGTCCATCATGGCGGAGATCTGCCGGGCCACCGCGACGGTATCCACCTCGGCGCGAATCGTCCCGTCCGCCTGGCCTTCCGCCAGCGCCTGCGCCAGATACTCGCCGAATTTCCGGTACCGCCGCACCGCCCACTCGTGCGCCGGATGGTCCGCGGTGACGGCCTCGCTGGTGAGCACCGTGAACAACCGCACCAGCCCGGGCACATGCTCGTTGTACTCCACCAGCTGCACCAGCCGCATGAGCGCGTCCTTGCCGCTCAGCGGGCGGCCCGCGGACATGCGGTCGTAGTCGAGCCGGTCGCGCTGTTCCAGCACCGCCGCCAGCAGCGCCGCTTTGCTCGGGAAGTAGTGCAGCAGGCCCGGCTGCGACAGTCCGCACCGCTCGGCGATCTCGGCGATGGAGGCCCCGCGATAGCCGTTGTCGGCGAACGCCCGCAGCGCCTCGTCGATGATCTGCTCGCGCCGGGCCTCGCCCCGGGAGCGTCGTTGCGGGTTCTCGCTCATGACCAGGCACACTAACCAAGTGCGTTGATCAGGCAAAATCCTTCTCGAATAACGAAACGGTAACAGTACCGAGTGGGCACTCGGTAAACTGGGTGCTCCGCTGGCACACTCGTGCCAGCCGTACAGGGACGTGCGAGGAAGGGAAGCCGGGATGAGTCGGAGCAGCGAGGCGATCACGCCCATCACCCTGCGAGGGGGAGCCGGAGCGCTCGCCGCCTGGGAGATTCCGCCGGCCGCCGGAGCCGAGCCGCGCGGCACGGTGGTGCTGGTGCCGGGCTTCACCGGATCCAAGGAAGACTTCGAGTACATGCTCCCGCTGCTGGCGGCGGCCGGGTATCGCGCGGTGGCCTACGACCAGCGCGGGCAGTATCAGTCCGACGGGCCGGACGAGGTGTCCGGCTATGCCATGGCCGATTTCGTCGGCGACCTGCTCGGCGTGATCGATCAGGTGTCGCCCGCCGAACCGGTGCACCTGGTCGGGCATTCCTTCGGCGGTTACGTCTCACGGGTCGCGGTCATCGCCGCGCCGCAGCGCTTCCGCAGCTTCACCCTGCTGGCCTCCGGGCCCTCCTCGATCGAGGACATCGACTTCCCGCCGCCGCAGCTGGTCGCGCAAATGGTGGAAGCCGGTGGGCGCGAAGCCATCTGGCAGCAGATGAACGCCGCCATGACCGCCGCGGGGACCACCTTCGCGCCCGGTCGCGCCGAGTTCCTGCACGAGCGGATCCTCGCCACCGAACAGGCGAACATCCTCGGCATTCTGAAGGTGATGGAGGAGCCGCCGGTCAAGGATCCGGCCGAACTGCGCGAGACCGGCGTGCCGCTATTGGTCGCCTACGGCGATACCAATGATCTGTGGGCCCCGGCCGTGCACGAGAAGTTCGCCGCCGCGCTGGGTGCGAAGACCGCCGTGTATCACGGTCACGGCCATGTGCCGAACGAGGATGTGCCCGAACAGGTTACGGCCGATCTGGTCGACTTCTGGAAGGAACTGGCATGAGCGACCGCATCGAGGATCTGCTCGGCAAGCTGGACCTGCCCGCCAAGATCAGACTGATCTCCGGGGCCGGGTTCTTCCGGTTCGCGGGGGAGCCGAGCATCGGGCTGGCCGAGATGCCGGTCTCGGACGGGCCGTCCGGGGTGCGCGGCGAACAGTGGGACGAGCGCGATCCGTCGGTGAGCCTGCCCTCGGGCACGGCGCTGGCCGCCACCTGGGATCGGGAGCTGCTCACCGAGATCGGGGCGCTGATCGCGGCCGAGGCGCGCCGCAAGGACGTGTACGCGGTGCTGGGCCCGACCATCAACCTGCATCGATCGCCGTTGGGCGGCAGGCATTTCGAATGCTTCTCCGAGGATCCGGTGCTGACCGGCGAGATCGCGGACGCGTACGTGCGCTCGGTGCAGGAGCACGGGGTGAGCGCCTGCCCGAAGCATTACGTGGCCAACGATTCCGAGACCGAGCGCTTCACCACCGACGTGATCGCCTCCGAACGGACCCTGCGCGAGCTGTACCTGTACCCGTTCGAACGGTCGGTGGCCGCCGGCGCGTGGATGGTCATGGCCGCCTACAACTCGGTCGACGGCGTCACCATGACCGAGAACGCCCTGCTCGACGAGCCCCTGAAAGGCGAGTGGGGTTTCGACGGCGTGGTGGTGTCGGACTGGACCGCGGTGCGCTCCACCACCGGCGCGGCCAAGAGCAACGACATCGCCATGCCCGGACCGTGGGAGGCCTGGGGCGCGCCCCTGGAAGAGGCCGTGCGCAAGGGCCAGGTACCCGAGTCCGCCATCGACGAGAAGGTCCGGCGCATCCTGCGTTTCGCCGAACGGGTCGGCGGGTTGAACGGCGAGCCCAAGGCGGTCGCGCCGTTCACCGACGCCGCCGCACAGCAGCTGGTGCGCGCGGCCGCCGCCAAGGCCATGGTGCTGGTCGCCAATGACGGCACGCTGCCCCTGGACAAGCCCGCGCGGGTGGCGCTGCTCGGATCCGCCGCCGCCGAACCGCGTTTCATGGGCGGCGGCAGCGCCACGGTCATTCCAGCGCACACCACCTCACCCCTGGAGGGGCTGTCGGCGGCGCTGCCGGTGACCTACACGCCCGGTGTGCACTTGAGCGAGAACCTGATTCCGGTCCCGCTTGCCCTGGTCACCGATCCCGAGACCGGGACGCCGGGGCTGTCGCTGCGCTATCTCGACGGCGACGAGGTGCTCGAGGCCGAACATCGCACGGCCGGCAGCCTCATGCTGTTCGGCAATCCGAATGCCATGGCCGCCAAGGCCATCGAGCTGCGCGGGCGCTTGCGCGCCGATGCCGCCGGGGAATGGCGGATCGGGCTCGCGGGCGTCGGCGCGCTGAGCCTGAGCATCGACGGCGAGACCGTGCTCGAGGACACCGTCATGCCCGACGGCGGCGACCCGGTGGAGATGCTGCTGAATCCGCCGCAGCGCTTCGTCACCCGCACCCTCGCCGAGGGCGAGGAGGTGGATGTGCTGATCCGCCTGACGCCCGGCGGCGGCTTCCCGGCCATGGGCATCACCTACGCCATCGGCCGCCCGCGTCGCGCCGACGACGAAGAGTTCGCCGCCGCGGTCGAATTGGCGCGCAACTCCGATGTCGCGGTGATCGTGGTCGGCACCACCGAGCAGATCGAATCCGAGGGCTTCGACCGCACCGATCTCGCCCTGCCCGGCCGCCAGGACGAACTGGTCGCGGCGGTGGCGGCGGTCAACCCGCGCACCATTGTGGTGGTGAATTCCGGTTCGCCCGTGGAGATGCCGTGGCGCGACGACGTGGCGGCGGTGCTGCTGGCCTGGTTCCCGGGACAGGAATTCGGCGCGGCGCTGGCCGATGTGCTCACCGGCGCGGCCGAACCCGGCGGCCGGTTGCCCACCACCTGGCCCAAGACCATGGCCGACGTACCGGTGCTGAACACCAAACCGAACCCGGACAACACCCTGCCCTACGACGAGGGCATTCACATCGGTTACCGGGCATGGCTGAAATCCGGTGTGGCCCCGGCCTATCCGTTCGGGCACGGGCTCGGCTACACCAGCTGGGAGCTGTCGGGGCTCACGGTGTCGGGGCGCACCGCGACCGTCACGGTGCGCAATACCGGCGATCGTGCCGGGCGTCAGGTGGTGCAGGCGTACCTGTCCCGCGAGCACAGCGCCGTCGATCGCCCGGTGCGCTGGCTGGCCGGCTTCGCGCTGGTCGAGGCCGGTGCGGGTGAAACCGTCACCGCCACCATCGAATTGCCGCGGCGCGCGTTCGAGCACTGGACCGACACCGGCTGGGCCGTCGAGCCCGGCGGCTTCACACTCCATATCGGCACCTCCGTCATGGAGCTACCGCTCACCGCCGACATCGGCTGAGCCGCGGCCGGTCCCGTGCCGCGTGCGGGACCGGCCGCTCGGAGCGGGCCGCGCAGACGGCCTGCCGCCCGGCCCGCTCGGGGCCGGAAATCTCGCTTCCGCTTCTCTTCGTTTGGGATTCACCGTGGCCGATATCGACGCCGTTGTCGGCGAACCACCCGTGGCCGCTCCGGGCCGCGGGCTGCTGCCCCTGCTGTTCCTGGGCAATGCGGCCATGTACGCGGTGTACGTGGGCGTCGGATCGGTGTTGCTGCCCTTGCAGATCGAGCACATCGATCCGGTGCACAAGGTGGCGAACCTGGGTGTGGTGGCGGGCGTGGCGGCCATCTTCGCGACCGTCTTCAATCCGGTCGCGGGCGCGCTGTCGGATCGGTCCGGGCGGCGCAATCCGTGGATCCTGGGCGGCGGGCTGGCGGCGATCGTCGTCCTGGGGCTGCTCGGCAGCGTGAATACCGTGCTGCTGGTGGCCGTTTGCTGGTGCCTCGGGCAGGCCGTCATGAACATCTACCAGGCCGCGATCACCTCGGTGGTGCCGGACCGGGTGCCGTTGGATCGGCGCGGAACGGCCTCGGCGGCGGTGGGTTTGGGCCTGCCGGTGGGATCGATCATCGGCGTGCTGCTGGCATCCGGCTTCTCCGGCCATTACCGCACCGGATATCTCGCGCTGGGTGCGCTGGTCGCGCTGGCCGCGGTGGTGTTCACCACGCGTGCCAGGGAACAGCGACTGCCGCCGAAACAGGCTGCGCCACTGCGGGATCAGGTCGCCACGTTCCTGGGTGTACTGCGCGAGCACGACTTCCGCTGGGCGTTCATCGGCCGCGCGCTGATCGTGCTCGGCTACTTCGCCGTCAGCGGCTACCAGCTCTACATCCTGCAAGACCACATCCGGCTGCCCGGGAACCTGGAACCCGCCGACGCCGTGGCGATCCTGACCCCCATCGCCGCCGTCGGCATGGCGATCTCCACCGTGATCGGCGGCGTCCTGTCCGACCGCCTGAACCGCCGCAAACTGTTCGTCGGCATCTCCGCCGGGCTTGCCGCCTGTGCCCAGCTCATCCCCGCCCTCAGCCCCACCTGGCCCGGCATGCTGGTCTTCGCCACCGTGAACGGTTTCGCCTTCGGCTGTTTCATGGCCGTGGACACCGCCCTGGTCACCATGGTGCTGCCCAAGGCCGAGGACGCCGCCCGCGATATGGGCGTGCTGAACATCGCCAATGCCGGACCGCAGATCCTCGGCCCGTTCGTGGCCTCGGCGGTGGTCGGCCTCGGCGGTTACACCCCGCTGTTCCTGTTCGGCGGCCTGCTCTCGGTGCTCGGCGCGCTCGCGGTCGCCCCGATCCGCTCGGTGCGCTGAGTCAGCACCGTTCGGCGGTCAGCGTGATGGTGGTCCAGCCGCCGACGTGAATCCGGTCGCCGGATTGCAATGGCAGCGGCCGGCGCGGCGGGATGGGCGTGGAACTCTCGTTGACGCAGGTGCCGTTGGTCGAACCCAGATCCGTCACCGCGATGCTGTCGCCGTCGACGTGCAGGATGGCGTGCGAGCGTGAGACCGCCACATCCGCCGGGGCGATGGACAGGTCGATGTGCGGGTGCACGCCCTGCGATTCGCTGCGCTTGCCGATCAGAATGTCGGTGTCGTGCAGGGGAATCCGGCGCTCCGGGTAGTAGACGGGGAAGTCGACGCGATCCAGGTCCGGGCCCTTGAGCGCGATCATGCGCTGATAGTGCGCCTGATCCGCGGTCACCGTGGCCACCCACAGCACGGTGCCCGCGGCGATGCCATGGTCGCCGGTCGTCTCCGCCACGGATTCCGGTGGGGGAGCGGCGATCCGGGGCGCGGCGCCCAGCGCGGAATCGTAACCGCAGTACTCGCAGAACCGGCCCTCCAGGGGCGACTGGCACTGCGGGCACGGCGGCGCGAGCGCGGCGGCGGGCGGCGCGGCCGCGCCCATCGGCGATCCGCACACATCGCAGTAGTCGGTCGCCGTGGACGGGTGGCCTTCGGGGCAGGCGGGCATCAGTCGTCCTTTCGCACCCGGGCGGTCTTGGTGGAACGCACATCCAGGGCCATCTCGTCGGCCGGATCGATGGCCGAACGCAGCCGCACCGTACCGGTCCGGTCATCGACTTCCACCACCGCCGCAAGGAGTTTGGCGGTGTTGTCGTTGCCGGATTCGGCGGCCAGCTGCACCGCGCGCTGGAGTTTCGCGGTGGCGGTGGTGAGATCGCCCGCCTTGCGCGCGGCCAGCCCCTCCTGCACCGCCTGCGCCAGTTCGGCCTGCCCGGTGTAATGCGCCACCCGGCGGCTGATCCGCGCCGACAGATCGGTGTCGGTGGTCCACACCGCCTTCACCAGACCCTGGCCCACCACCTCGTCGCCCAGCACCACGCTGATCCGGGCGGCCAGCTTCTCGCGACCGGGCGCGGCCGGTTCCACCTCCAGCTGCACGTGATAGTCGCGTTCCTCCGCGCCCCACGAACCCAGCGGATACTCACCCACCTGCGGCCCCACCTGATTGCGGCGATCGGTGAGCACCTCGATGGTCGGCGCGACCTGCTTCACGAACCGGATCTGCGCCCCCACCGGCGTCCAGAGCCGCAGCGTCAGTTCGGGAATCGACTTGGCCATCGAGCTCTGCATCATGGCGGCGAAGTCGGCGGCGAGCAGATCCGGGGTCTTGATCAGGTCCACGGTGCCGTGCAGCGCGGAGGCGATGGATCGCAATTCGTCCACCCGCCAATCGGTTCCGACGCCGCGGCAATCGCAGGTGAACACGCCCTCCGACGCCTGGATCTCACGGGCCAGCTGCTCGGGCGTCTCGTGCTCGTTCTGGCCGTCGGTGAGCAGGATGGCGTGCGCCATCGCCCCCGGATGATGCTGGGCGATGATGCGCGACAACCCCAGCCAGGTGCCGATGGCGGTGCCGCCGGAGGGCCGCAGCTTGTCCAGCGCGTGCCGCGCGGCGGCGCGGGTGTGCCGGTCGGCCACCGCGGACGCCCCGTCCTTCGGGAACACCACCTCGGCCTTGTCGGTACCGGCCACGATGGCGAACCGGGTGCCGTCGGCGAGCACGTCCAGCGCGGCCAGGGTGGCGCGGCGGGCGCCGCCGAACTTGTCGTGGCCGCCCATCGAACCGGAACAGTCGATGATCAGGATCTCCAC
This sequence comes from Nocardia yamanashiensis, assembly GCF_021183565.1. Taxonomy (NCBI): domain Bacteria; kingdom Bacillati; phylum Actinomycetota; class Actinomycetes; order Mycobacteriales; family Nocardiaceae; genus Nocardia; species Nocardia yamanashiensis. Next base: position 3,242,086 of record NZ_CP089226.1, on the reverse strand, counting down.
CCGCTGCTGCGGCGGGGCGGCCACCGTCAGCTCGTCGGTGGTCTCCACGGTGACGATGGCGTCCACCGTGCGGGCGCCCTCGGCCAGATATTCGTTCTGATCGACGGCGACTGAAATGCCTGCTGCGGTAACGGAACTCATCGGGCATCTCCTGCCTGTACCGGGTTGGGCACCGGAACCAGCGCCACACTGATGTTGTCCTTGCCGCCCGCGTGCAACGCGTGATCGACCAGCGCCCGGGCGGCGGGCAGCGCCGGATACGCGGTGGCGATGCGGGCCAGCGCGGCGGCCTCGGGAAGGTAGTTCCACAGGCCGTCCGTGCACAGCAGCAGCACGCCGGGATCGGTGACGCGCACGCTGCGCACGCAATCGGCGGGCCAGGGTTTGCGTTCGCTGTCCGCGCCCAGCCAGCGGGTCAGCACATGCGCGTGCGGAGCGTCCATGGCGGCGTCCTCGTCCATCACGCCGGTGTCCACCAGTGCCTGGGCCAGGGAATCGTCGCGGGTGAGGCGGGTGGACTCGGCGAAGTCTGGGCGCAGCCAATAGGCCCGGGAGTCACCGATATTGACCACGGTGAGCTGGGCGCTGCCGTCCGGGGCGAACTGGGCGACGGCCGACACATAGGTGCAGGACGGGGATTTGCCCTCCGGAGTGCCGATCTCGCGCACCGCCTGCGCGGCCGCGTCCAATCCGGCCAGCACCGCCTCCTCGGGCGGGCGGCCCATGGTCAGCGCGGCCAGGCAGGCGTCCACGCCCGCGCGCGCCGCCGCACCCGACGCGGCCTGCGGATCCTCGGAGGTCGAGACGCCGTCGCAGACCGAGATCACCACGGTGCCGGCGTTCTCCAGCACCGCCGCCGCGACCGAATCCTCATTGTGCTCGTGCAGGATCCCGCGATCGGTGATGAGCACGGTGGCGGCCAGATCGGCTTCGAAGCGGTCCCGGCGCACGCTGAGCTGACCGCAGTCCACGCAATAGCCGTCGGTGTCGAAATGCTTGCCGCCGCAGGCTTCACACGCGGTGACACCCGAGTCGTAGGACATGGTGGTGCCGGTGAACGGCGGGATGGCGCCGCTGAGCGCGGTCGCCAGGGCCGGGGCTGCGGTGAGTTCGGGCAAGGTCTGATCCTCCGTGGACTGTGCGAGATCGGCGGGTTGCGGCGGCAGTGCGACGCGGCGGGTGCTCAGCCGGTGGCCGCAGGCCTCGCAGAAATGGTCGGTATCGGCCGCGAGCGCGCCGCAGGCCGGGCAGCGGGCGGTCACAGCGTGGTCCTGGGGCGCACCGAATTGGCCTGTTCGACCAGGGCGATGCGCTCCCACATATCGTCGGCTTCGCGGGCCAGATCGCGGTAGCAGCGTTCCAGGCCGGTGCGCACGCCCGGCTGATCGAGCGGGCTGCCCAGCAGCGGGGCCTGCCCGGTGGGGACGCGGCCCAGCGTGAGCCAGTGCAGGGCGGCGTCCAGGACGCGCAGACGAGCTTGGGCGGCAACGCGTTTGGAATCCAGGCGGAGTCCTTCGACGCGGCCGCCCGCGTCGCGCAGCAGAGTCTCGGTGAGCTGGCCGTCACGGTCGACATCGAGGAGGATGTCGACCGCGGCGATACCGGCCTCGGTGTGCACGGCCGAGGCGCGATCGACCTGATCCAGCACGGTGATGGCGCCGGTGCGGTCCTGGGCCAGGCGGCGCAGGCGGGCCAGGCCGAAAGCCGCACTGGTGTAACCGCGATCGGTGCGCCACACCGCCTCGTAATAGGTGATGGCGCGACGGCGGGCGGGCTCCGGATCGGTGCCGTTGCCGTGATTGCCCAGGTTCTCCGCGGTGACCGCCAGCGCCAGTTTCGGCGCGGCCTCGCCGGGCAGCGCGGTGTACAGCGCGTCGAATTCGGCAGCGGCGGAAGTCCAGTCGCGTTGCAGCAGCCGGGCCAGGCCGCGATACCAGGTGAGGCGCCAATCGCCGGTCAGGGGATCCTCCAGTTCGTCCAGGCGGCGCAGCGCGTCGTCGACGGCGCCGAATTCCAGTGCGGCGCGGACCAATCGGAGCGGGATTTCCACCGATTCGGCCTGGCCGGTCACCACCGAGCGCAGGCCGGCGGCGAGTTCGCGTTCCAGGATCTCCGGCTCGACCGCGCTGGTCGAGGCCAGCAGCGCCGCACCGGTGTCGTTCGGGTCAACCAGCGGGACCGGCAGGGCGGCAACGAGTTTCGCCGGATCGTCCGGCAGCTCGTCGCCCACGCCGAAGACGCCGCGCGAGGGGCCGAAGCGGGCGGACAGGCCGGGCCGGGGCAGGCCGTCGTCGGTGGCGAGCACCTCGCGCAGCACGCCGGTCAGCTGGTCGGCCATCTCCTCCATGGAGCTGAACCGGGCCTCCGGGTCGGGATCGGTGGCGCGCAACAGGAATCGGTACAGCGATTCGTGGCGGGCCAGCACCGGTTCGGTGTCGGGGGTGGGCAGCGGGCCCAGGCGGCCGTTCTCGGTCGGCAGGCTCATCAGCAGCACCGCCAGGGTGCGGCCGACCGTGTACACCTCGGTGGCGATGGTCGGGCCGGTCTCGGCGATCTCCGGGGCCTGATAGCCGGCGGTGCCGTAGATGGCGCTGTGCTCGTCGTTCATGGCGATGACCGCGCCCAGGTCGATGAGCTTGAGCTGTTCCTCGGTCTGCATCACGTTGTCGGGCTTGAAATCGCAGTAGGCCCAGCCGTAGGAATGCAGATAGCCCAGGGCGGGCAGCATTTCGAGCACGTAGGCGATGGCGCGGGCGGGCGGCAGATGCGTGCCCTCGGTCTCGCGATGCCGGCGCAGCAGCTGCTTGAGCGAGGTGCCGCCGACGTACTCCATCACGATGTAGCCGACCGGTTCCCCATCCGGTCCGGTCTCCTCCGCGAAGTTGTAGATGCGCACGATGTTCGGGTGATCGACCTGCGCCAGGAAGCGGCGCTCGGCCACCGCGGCGCGCATGGCGTCGGCGTCGCCGGTATTGAGCAGGCCCTTGAGCACCACCGGGCGATCGTTCACCTTGTGGTCGACGGCCAGATAGATCCAGCCGAGCCCGCCGTGCGCGAGCGGGCCCAGCACCTCGTACTGACCGACCGCCTGGCCGCGGGACAGCTTGGGAGTGAAGGAGAACCGCGTGCCGCAATGGCCGCAGAAACCCTCCGCGCGCCCCGGCTGCCCTTCGCGTCCGCGCCCGACCGGCCGGTCGCACTTCCCGCAATAGCGCTGATGCTCCGGCACCTGCGCGTTCTCGAGCACCGCCGACACCGGCTGAATCCGCGGCACGCGTGGGACATTCACCATGCCCGCGCCCAGCCGGCCGCGGGTCGCACCCGAGGACCCCCGGCCGGTGCGGACCGACCGGCCGCTCGCGCGCCCCGAGCGGCTGCCGGTGCTCGCGCTCGAACCACCGGTCTGGGTGGTCGCCGACGGAGCAAAAGCGGCAGTCCCGACCGGCCCGGGCGCGGTACCGCACACCTCGCAGTAACCGTCGCTGATCTTCCCGCCACACCCCGGTTCGGCACAGATATCGGCGGCGGTCGGCGAATTCCCGGGCGACCCACCGGCTCCGGCGGCGGAGTAGCGGGCGGCCGGATTCCCCTGCGCCCCAGCGGCTCCAGCGGAGTGACCGGCGGACGCAGACCCCGGTGCACCACCGGCTCCTGTGGCCGCGCTCATGGTGCCGGGCGGCGGCGGGGCGGCACCGCACACGTTGCAGTAACCGTCCTCTACGACTCCGGTGCACCCGGGCTCGGTGCAGTTCACAATCCCCTCCCCGATTTCATCGCGATCAATTGGCGATAGTCCGATACGGCGCGGGTGACCGCGCCCAGATCGCACGGCCGGCGCGACAGCAGCCCGGCGGCATTGCTACTGGCGGCGAGGACTTCCCGATCCTCGCTGACGCCCAGCCGCGCGGCTTTCGCCCGATAGGCGGCCAGCCGCCCGCTCAGCTCCTGCCGGCGATCGAGCAAACCCTGCGCGAGTTCCTCATTGCGCGTGGCCGCGGCCTGCGCCTCGGCGAGGCGGCGACCCAGCTCCCACAGCGCGGCCGGATCGGGCGAACCCGCCTCCAGCGCGGTCAGTTCCGCACCGAACATCGCACTGTCGTCGCCGCGCACCGGCAGCGCGGCCGTCGCGATCGTGCGTTCGGCCGCACCTCGCGCCTGATCGGCCCGTTCATAGGTGCGGTGCAGCGCCTCGATCCGCCCGCGCATCCGTTCCACCGCGTCATCCCATTGCGCGGCAATGGCATCGAGCTCGGCGATCAGGGTTGCGGCGCTGTGCATCCGGCCCCGCAGGTCCGCGAGACGGCGATCGATCTCAGCGGGCGGCAGCGACAACGGGTCGGTGGCGGCACGGGTGGCCAGCTCGGCGAGATCGTGGGCCAGCTCGCGCAATTCGGGGAAGCCGGCCGCGTCGAAACGCGCGCTCGCACCGCCGCCCGCGTTGTCCGGTGGACCGGCCGCATCCGGGCCGACGCTCGTGTTTCGTGGCGGGTCGGCCGAAGCGGGATGGCCGGCCGCCTCCCACATCCGGTCGGCCGACCGTCTCCCATCGGAGGTGCCCGCGCCCTCCGCGAGTCCGGCGCTCCTGGCGGGTGGCCGGGCGGTGCGGGTAGCGCCGATCTTGGCGAGTTGGGTTTGCAGCGGGGTGATTTCGGCCAGGACGCGGGTATTGACGGTGTCCACCGCGTCGAGGATTTCGATGAGGGTGGGGAAGAGGGCGCGCATGCGGTCGAGGGTGTCGGCGAAGCCGACGCGGGTGATCTGGTGGCTGGGGCCGGTCAGGGAGCGGCGGGACAGGGGGATGGCGTCGCGGGAGACTTCCAGGGGCCGGCCGCGCAGCAGGGCGGTGAGTTCCTCGCGGTCCAGGGCGTCCAGGCGGCGGCGGGCGCGGGCGGTGCGGACCTGATCCAGGATGGTGCGCAGGCGGCCGAAGTCCTCCCAGAGCAGGTCCAGGTTCCGCTGGGCCGGGGCCCAGTGCACGGCGGTCTTGCCGGTCGGCGGGAAACGGCGCAGCAGGAGCAGGCCCGGATGTTTGTCCAATTCCACCAGAGTGGCGGCTACCGCCTCGATTTCGCGTTCCCGCTCGGCGATTTCGCGATTGATCTCGGCGACGGTGAGAATGTATCCGGAATTCCCCTGCATGACGGTCACTCGGAATACTTGGCGGCGGGCGGGCCGGGCGCGGGACCGAGCACGGTGAGGCGGGCATTGTAGAGCCGCGTCCAGGTGCCGTCGCCGCGAATGCGTTCCAGCACGCCGTTCACGAAACGCACCATATCCGTGGACTTCTTCTGCACCCCGATCGCGTAGGAGTCGAATGCCATGGCCTCGCCGACGATTTCGAGATTAGGATCCTGTTCCTCGAGCCCGTACAGAATCGGCAGATCGGTGCTGACCGCATCCACCTGACCCTGCTGCATTGCGGTCAGGCAGTCCAGCCAATTCGACATGCCGATCACCGTCGGCCGCGGGTTCAGCGCGAAGATGGCGTCCATGGTGGTGGTGCGGAATACCGCGCACACCCGTTTCCCGGCCAGATCGCCGGAGTTCCGGATACTGGAACCCTTGGTGGTCAGGATGCGCTGATCGGTCACGAAATAGGTGGTGGAGAACTGGATATCCTGCCGCCGCACACAGGTGGCGGTGAAATTCTGCACCACGATATCGACTTCGTCGCCGGTGAGCGCGGGCACCCGGTGCGCGGCATCGATGGGATGCAGCTCGATCTTCTCCGGATCGCCGAACAGATCCTGCGCCACCTCGCGGGCGATATCGATATCGAAACCCTCGAGCTGACCGGTCACCGGATTGCGGAACCCGAACAGGTATTGGTTCTGATCCACCCCGACCCGCAACTTACCGCGCTGCACGATGGCCGCCATGCTCGAACCCGCGGGCATCGCCCCCGCGCGCGGTTGATTGCCCGGCCGCAGGCTGGCGGTGGGATCGCAGCTCATATCGCCGCGCTGATTCGGCGCCTCAGTCACCTCGACGGCACCCGACGGCAGCGGATCACCGGCGGGCAATTTCAGCGACGGATCGCCCGGCCCGGCGGTCCCACAACCGCCCAGCAGCACGGCGGCCAAGGCCAGCACCGTGATTCGACCGCGCACGCTCACAGGAACTCCTTCAACCGCGGCCACACGCCGATCACCAGGGCGGCCGCCGCCGCCAGCAGCAGCGCCAGCACACCCCACGGGCTGAGCGTCAGCGCATCGCCCGCGGCGTCCACGCCGTCGCGGACATCGGTGCGCGCCGCCTCCAATTCACCGCGCAGGGTGTCGTCGAGGACGCCGAACTTGGTGGCGGAGGTGCCGGCCCCGGTGCCGATGGACTGGGCGACCGCACCCTTGTAATCATTGCCCTGATAGGCGGCGACTTCCAGCTTGTGCCCGTCCTGCCAGCTGGTCAGCGCCAGCATCGCCGGCGAATCCGCGCCCGCGGCGGCGGTGACCGCGGACTTCAGGTCACCGGTGCGGGCCTCGAAACGCTTCTCGCTCTCGGTCAGATCGCCGCGGGTGACCAATTGCAGGGTTTCCTCGGTGCGCGCCTGCTGGGCGAGAATCCGTGCCCTGGCCAGGGTTTCGAAACGCGTGGTGGCCCCGTGCGCGCCGGCGTCGATCGACTGGGTGGCGGCGACGGCGGCCACGCAGATCCACAGCAGCGCCAGCACGGTCAGGCCGAGCGCGGTGAGCACCCCGGCATTCACCCGGCGGTTGGTGCGGCGCAACAGCACCCATGACAGATACCCGCACAGCGCGGCCACGATCAGCAGGGTCAGCAGGCCGGTGCCGGGCAGCGCGGTGATGTCGTCCTGGTCGGCGCGCAGCCGCGCCAGCCGATTCTGTTCCAGCTCTTCGGCGTTCTTCAGCACCGAGGTCTGCATGAGCGCGGACGCCTGCCGCAGATAGGCCGCGCCGACCGGCAACTGCTGGCGATTGTTGGCGCGCGCCGCCTCGACCAGGCCGGTGTAGGTGGGCAGTTCGGAGGAGATGCGGGCCACGATCTCGCGGGTCTTCGCATCGGAAGCGCCGGTGGTGGCCTCGGACAGCGCCACCGCCGCATCGGTCAGCGCCTGCCGGTAGCGGGTGCGCACCTCCGGGGACTCGATACCGCCGGAAAGGAAAGCGCTGGAGGCCGCCGCGTCCGCCGCGGACAGGGCCACGTACAAACGCTGTGCCGCGTCGGCCAATGGCTCGGTGTGCCCGAGCACGGTATCGCGCCGATCGATCTTGGCATTGAGCTGATTCGCGCACACCAGACCCGATATCAGGCAGGCGATCACCAGGATCGCGGTGACCGCTCCGAGCACGCCCGGCGCGGTCCGCGCGAAACGGCGCACCCACTCCGCTGCATCGCGAGTGGCCGCCGGTAGACGACTTCGCACCGTTCCCCCGTTCGACCGGCCTGCTCCCCGTACGGCGATGGTACGGGAGGTGTCCGGTTGTGTCGATCGCGTTCCAACCAGTTGGATTGAATTGGTGTATCACGCAATTCGAAGTATTGCACTCGGGACGAAAATCCGTTGGCACGATGCGCCCCGCACTCGTAAGGTCGGCCCGAGGAGGGGTTCGGCCGGGCCGAATCGAGTTACGCGGTAAACGGGAGTACGGAGTTTGGCGGTACGGCTGGCCTGGGGTGTAGTAGCGGAGCGGGATCGGAAGGCCTGGGTGGCCGAAAGCGGGGAACCGATCGATCCACGCGCACAGGATCTTTCCGAAGGCGCGGCGGTGGTACTGGGGCCGCGGGACAGCGAATTCCCGCATATCGATGCCGCGCGCGCGGAACTGAATCGGCTCGTGGCCGCGGGCGGGGTGGTGATCGCCGGAGCCGGAATTGATTTGGGCAATGGGTTTATCTCCGCGCGACTGGCCGGTGCGGGCGGTGATCGGCGCGATGCGGTATTGGCGGCATTGCGGGTACTGGGTATGGCCGGGGCGCCACGATTGGGTGAACGCGCGGCCACCCTCGTCGCATTGTTCGGCGTGACCGCGACCAAACCCGTCGGGGCGGCGGCCGAACGCGCCATTGCCGAAGAACGCTGGGCCGCGCTGGCTTTGGCTTCCGCCGCGGCGGATGTGCTCGGGCCCGAACAACTCGAACAGGTGCTGGGGTTCGACGTGCCGGCGGGAATCGATCCGATTCCCGGTGCGGCGGTCTCGGCGCTGGCGGTGAATCTGCGGACCCTGCTCGGGCAGTACTCCCGCACCCGGCGCTCGGCGCTGCTGGCGGATCTGTGGCAGCGGGTGTGCGATCGGCAGTCCGAGGCGCGCCGGCGGCGGGAACTGCTGGCGGGGCAGGATTTCGAGGTGGAGTCGCGGCTGTCCGCGCGCTACCGCAAGCACGCCGAGGAACGCCTGGTGCGGCTGGCGCAGCGCAACGACAAGTACCCGCTGTCGATGTTCGACGCGCTCTGCTTCGTGCCCACCTGGGAGAACATGTGGAAGCACCGGGCGGAATGGCTGATCGAGGACGCCATCGCCGTCACCGTGCTGTTGCGGACCGCGTTCGCCGTGCACGAGTACGGTGTGGCCGAGGGGGTTTCCCGTATGCGCGAGCAGTTCGCGGCGGCCTCGGCGTTGATGAGCAATTCCGATCTGAAGCGGGCGCGCCGCCAGGAGCCGGGCGATATCGAATTGCCCGCGCGGCCCGGCTGTTACGTGCGGGAGATCGAATCCTGGCTGCGGCGGCAGCCGATGAACGCGGCGTTCGAACCGTTCCTGCGCGCCCGGCTGCACTATGCATCCGTCTATGCCGCGATCATCGACACGGCCTGTCATGAGGCGCTGTGCAATCAGATGCCGCGCGACGACCTGCCCGAGCGCTGGACCTCCGCGGCTCTGACCGCCTGGCGGGACAAGGTGGGCTACACCGAGATTCGGCCGCCGGACCATTGGCGGCAGGTGCCCGTACTGCGTGGCGCCACCGACGACGACTGCCTGGCCCGGCGGCGAGCGGCCGATCCCGCCGCCGTGGACCAGCCGAGCGATATGTTGTGGTACGCCGAGCTCGCCGACGCCATGCTGCGGATGCGCGGATTCGAGCGCGCCGAGATCCGGTTCGAGTACGGCTTTCCGCATTTCGAACCGAATCCGGAACCGCCGCGGCCCGATCCGCTCGTCCCGCGCGCCGATTCGGTGCCGCTGGCGGTGGCCGGAGCCGCGCAGCTGCTGTCGCTGGGCGCGAGCGCCCCGCCGCGCTGCCGCGACTGGGCGAGCCTGTGCGCGGGGCTGCTGACGAGCGGGACCATCGCGGCGGCGCTAACCAGCGAATTCCAGGTGCCCGAAGCGGTGATCGCCTGGGACGGGGCCGGACTGCCGGACAGCGCTGTCCGCATCGAGCTCGCGCGCAATGGCGGTCACCTGGCCGAATGGTCGGCGTACATGGGCAATTGCATTGCGGGCCAGTGGTATCAGGACGAAGCGGCGCGGGGGCGCAGTGTGCTGGTCGCCCTGCGCGACGCCGAGAACGTGATCGTGGTCAATGCCGAACTGCGCCGCACCGGTCACGGCTGGTTCGTGGATGAGATCAAAGGCCGGTTCAACGCCGAACCCGATCCGGAACTGAAGAAGGCCGTCCAGCGCTGGGCGCTGACGCTGCGTGCCGCCGAGCCGGAATCGGAGCCGGAACCGGTGGTTTCGGAGGAGGCCGGCCGGGTGCGCCGGTCCCGTCCGAACCCCGTGCGCGAGATCGCCCCCGACCTGTACGCGGCCACCCGGATCGCCCTCGCCGCCGCGCAACCGGCGCTGCGCGTGCTCGCCGCCGTGGCGGGCGATCCCGGCGGGGACCCGAAAACCCTGACCGGCCTGCGCCGTTCGAGTATCGACAGGCTCACCCGCCACACCGTCGACGCCCTGGACACCGGCCGCGTCACCCTCCCGCAGCTGTTCGCGGCGACCGGAACCCACCCCCTCACCGCGGCGGTGGCGAGCCTCGACCCGGCGGTACCGGCCCGCTACCCCCGGCTGCTGAGCCTGTCCGAAGACGCGCCACTGCCGTCGAAAACGCTGCGCGCCTTCGTCAAAGAACCCGGGATGGCGACCGCCCGCTCCCAGGAAATCCTCGCCCACCGCCTGCGCGCCGTACTCGCCCGGTTGTGCGGCGATGCCCACCCCGCCCTCACCCGTGCGCTGGTCGCCCACCCCGACACCGCCACCGTGTGCGCACTGGCCCAGGCGATCACCTGCGCCTACGACTACCCGGAGCGCACCGTCGCGGTGTCCGAACCGCGCGCGGCGACCGTCCCGGGCTTCCCCGCGTCCTCGCTTTCGGACCCCGCCGGACCATGGCAACTCGCGTGGCCGGAGGCCGTCACCCTCGGCGCGGAGAAGGAACGGTTCTGGGACCGGATCGCCGACACCGGCCTGCTGGTTCCGGCAGCCTGGCTGAATACCGGCGGCTGGCAAGGACTTTGGTCGCGGGCCGCGGCGGGCACACGCAGTCGCTGAGCGGAGCGCGGCAACACCCGGTCGCCCCGCGGCGAATCCTGAGGTCCGCGGGAAGACTCAGGCCGGTGGTGCGGCGAGTTCGTCCAGGAGTTGCTTGGTGGTGGCGGTGAGACCGAGGCGGGGGAAGATCTTGGTGATCGAGTGATCGTGGGAGGCGGTGTCGCGGTCGGCGATCGCGTCGGTGGCGACGATGACGGTGTAGCCGTGTTCGTGGGCCGCGCGGGCGGTGGATTCCACGCCGATGCTGGTGGCGATGCCGGTCAGGACGATCGCGGTGATACCCCGGCGGCGGAGTTGCAGGTCCAGGTCGGTGCCGTGGAACGCGCCCCAATGACGTTTCGTGATGCGGATATCGGTGGGCTGCACGTCCAGTTCGGCCACGAGTTCGTCCCAGCCTTGCGGGGGAGTGCCGGTGAGCGGGCGTTCGGTGCGGCCGGGCGCGGCATCGGCGTGATCGGGGGCGAAGGAGACGCGCACCGGGAAGACCGGGAGGTCGCGGGCGCGGAAGACGCGAGCGAGTTCGGCCGAGCGGCCGATCACATCGTCGGTGCTGTGCGGGACGGTCGGCGCGGCGACGATGCCGCGTTGCAGGTCGATGATCACCAGGGCGGTGCGCGGGTCGAGTAGGTCGGTTGTCAACGAGACTCCTTGCGGTGGCGGGGGATTCGGGTCCGATCCGGGGCGGCGGTTCAGGATTCCACCAGGCGGGCCAGCAGCGGGATCGCGGCCAGCAGCGAATCCTGTTCGGCGGGTGCGAGTTTGGTGGCGATGGCCGTGGCCAGCCAATCCTCCTTGGCGGCGTGCGCCGATTCCAGGAGCCGCGCGCCCGCCGGGGTCAGCGACAGCAGGTTCTGACGCTGATCGGTCGGGTGCGGTGCACGGGTGATCAAGCCGCGCTCCTCGAGGACGCCGAGGGTGAGGCGCATGGATTGCGGGCGCACCTGCTCGGCACGCGCCAGTTCGGCGACGGTGCTCGGCCCGTCCGTGCCGAGCCGGCTCATGGCCACCGCCTGGGACGGCGTGATCTCCAGGCCGGCGCGGGCGGTGCGTAGCTGCCGCAGCAATCGGCTGGTCAGGACCCGCAATTCGGCTGCCGCGGCCGTCAGTTCGTCCGGTGTCCGCCCGGTGCTCGCTCGGCGGCCGGAATGTGCGCTCATGATCTCCACCATGCATCACGGCAGTAAAACTTGCAAGTTTGCCTGTCTACATTCGAGGAGCGGGGCCGCTGCGCGGACAGCCGGATGCCGTGTCTGATTCCCGCCGGTACTCACCTCCGGGATTCGGCAGATTGGTCAGTGGAAGACGACGACCGCGACGGAAGGACCAGTAATGACCGTGTACGCGACCATCGACAGCCCACTCGGCGAACTGCTGCTGGCGGGTACGCCGTCGGGCGGCGGCGTGGTGCTCACCACGGTGTCGATGAACGGAGCCAAAGCCGCGGTGATCCGGCCGGACTGGATCGCGGACCGGGCCGCGTTCACCACCGTGATAGAGCAGCTGGAGGCCTACTTCGCCGGTGAGCGCACCGGGTTCGACCTCGAAATGTCGAGCAGCGGCAGCGAATTCCAGGATCAGGTGTGGCGGGCGCTGGACGAGATCCCCTACGGCACCACCGTCACCTACGGTGAGATCGCGGCCCGGATCGGCGCCCCGCGCGCGGCGATTCGCGCGGTCGGCGCGGCCATCGGCGCGAACCCGCTGCTCATCGTGCGCCCCTGCCATCGGGTGATCGGCGCGAACGGTTCGCTGACCGGGTACGCCGGCGGGCTGCCGCGCAAGCAGCAGCTGCTGACCCTCGAACACGTACTGCTCGCGGCATGAGCGCGCCCGCCCGGACCCTCGCCGATCCGGCGGCGCGGGTGCGGGAGCAGGACTGGGCGGCGCTGGCCGATGCTCTCGACGAGCACGGCCACGCGCTGACCGGCCCGCTGCTCACCGCCGCCGAATGCCGCTCGCTCGCAGCGCTTTACGAGAAGAAGGAGCACTTCCGGTCCACCATCGACATGGCGCGGCACCGGTTCGGCTCCGGCGAATACCGGTACTTCACCCACGACCTGCCCGACCCGGTGCGGGAATTGCGGGCGGCGTTCTACCCGCGCCTGCTGCCCATCGCACGCGACTGGGCTGCCCGCCTGTCCCGCCCCGGCACCTGGCCGGCCGATCTGGAGGAGTGGATCCGCCAGTGCCACAACGCCGGTCAGGGCAAATCGTCGCAGATCCTGCTGCGCTACGGCCCCGGTGACTGGAACGCCCTGCACCGGGACCTGTTCGGCGACCTCATCTTCCCGTTGCAGGTCGTCATCGGCCTGGATCGGCCGCAGCTGGACTACACCGGCGGCGAATTCCTCATGGTCGAACAACGAGCCCGCGCTCAATCCCGCGGCACCGCAGTAGCCCTGCCCCAAGGTCACGGCCTCATCTTCACCACCCGCGACCGCCCGGTCCGCTCCGCCCGGGGCTGGTCGGCGGCCCCGCTCCGGCACGGCGTCAGCCTGGTTCGCTCCGGCCGCCGCCACACCCTGGGCCTGGTATTCCACGAGGCCTGACCGATGCCGTACACCTTGCTCGACAGCACCCGGATGCCGTACCCGAGCCCGGCCCCGGGTGCGCTGGGCGGTCATCGCCGCCTGCGCATCTACGGACGCCTGGACTGTCCCGCCGCCCTGCGCGCCCTCGCCCGCGGCCACACCTACGCCGCCCAGCGCGTGTTCTTCGCCGATGAACAGACCGCCATCGCCGCCGGATACCGGCCCTGCGCGGTCTGCCTGCGCGAACGATATCTCGAATGGAAGCGGGCGCGGCCGCGGACCCCGCCGGCCTGAGCTATCGGCGCGCAACGCCCGGACACCGGCCGGGCATCGCGAAATCGCCGGGCGCAATAAGCTGTGAGGGTGAGTGTGGAAGCTGTGGGGTCGCAGGGACCGTTGCCGAAGGGACGGCACGGGCTGAGCCGCGAGGAAGTGGTGGACTCGCAATATCGCCGGCTGTGCACCGCGGTACTGGAAGCGGTCGGGGAGCTGGGGTACGCGGCCACCACGGTCGCCGATATCGTGAGCCGCGCGCAGGTGGCGCGCCGCACCTTCTATTCGGTATTCGGCGGCAAGGACGAATGCTTCGCCGCCGCCTACGATCTCGCGGTATTCGCGGCCCTGGATCAATTGCAGGAAACCGTCACCGGAATGCAGGGCGTGACTTTCGCCGACCGCGCCCGGATCTCGTTCGAGATCTTCCTGAATGTACTGGCCGCGCAACCCGGGGCGGCGCGGGCGCTGTATGTGGAAACCCTGGCCGCCGGGCCCGCGCTGGTGACGCATCGGCTGCGCGTGCACGAGCGCTTCGCGGAATACATTCTGGCGGTGGCGCGGATCGGGGTGCGCGAAGGCGATCTGCCCGCCGACCCGGACCCGCGCATGATCGACATGCTGCTCGGCGGCATCGACGACCGGGTGCGCGCCTGCCTGCACGAACGCGGCGCCGCGGCACTGCCGGAACTCGCGCCGCTGTTCACCCACACCGCCATCGCACTGGCCAGCGCGCCGCACTTCTGAATCGGCACGCTGTCGCGCACCACAAGCGCGCTCCGGCCGGGGTTTGTCACTCGGCACAGCGATCGTGACACGGGCCACAGCCGCGCCCTACCGTCGCAATCGAATTCGAATCACATCGAGTTCGGTTCCATGCGGTAGGAGATTTTCATGAGACCAGGATTCCGGGTGCTGGGCAGCGCCGTATTCGCGAGCGCCACCGCCATGGCGGTGGCATTGTCGAGCGGGGCATCGCAGGCCCAACCGGAAATCCCCGCCACCACACAGGGATTGGCGGATTACATCAGTCAGGGATTGAATCGCGCCGCCGACGGACGGCAGCCGAAAGCCATTGCGGGAACGGGCAGCAGTTCCGGATCGGCCGCCGCCAGCACCGCTTCCGACGCGATCGGCGAAGGGCCGGAGATGACGGCATTCCTGGCCGCCTTCGGATACGGGCTCACCCATCCCGATGCCGCGCCGCCGGGATCCAATAACTGGAATTGCACACCCAGCGCCGAACATCCGCGGCCGGTCGTGCTGGTACACGGGACCTGGCTCAATACCTACGACAGTTTCGCCTACCTGTCACCGCGCATCGCACGCGCCGGATTCTGTGTATTCGCCTTCAATTTCGGGCGCGAAGGCGTGCTGGAAGGCGGCGGGCTCGGGCCGATCCTGCCCGGGCGCTACGGGGTCGGGCCGATGGAGGATTCCGCGCGCCAGCTCGCCGCCTTCGTGGAGCGGGTGCGGACCGCGACCGGCGCGCCCATGGTCGACATCATCGGGCACTCCCAGGGCGGGCCGGTGGCCAGCCGGTACCTGAAGTTCGAAGGCGGGCAGGGGAAGGTCGGCAAGGTCGTCACCTTCGGCGCGACCAATCACGGCACCTCGCTGCTCGGGATGGCGACGCTCGGGCGCATCATCACCAATCTGGGCATCGATATTCTCGGGTTCTACGAACCGTTCATCGGGCAGGCCAATGTCCAGCAGGCGGTCGGATCGCAGTTCTACGCCACCTTGAACCGGGACGGGGACACCGTGCCGGGCGTCAGCTACACCGCCATCGGCACCACGCACGACGAGATCTCCAACCCGTACGAGTGGACCTTCCTGACCGCCGGGCCCGACGCCACGGTGGACAACATCACGCTGCAACAGGGCTGTGAACAGGACCTGTCCGACCATCTCACCCTCATGTACTCCCCGCGCGCGGTGTCCATCGCGCTGCGGGCGCTCGACCCCGCGACGCAGCCGGAGCTGGTCTGCACCTTCAACCCCTGGATGATCGGCGGCGGCGGCAAGCTGTAGCCGTCCGGCCCCGGAAAGGACCACCATGACCCTCGGCGACGCGGTCGAACTGCCCAGTCCCGGAGACGAATTCGACGCACCCGACGGGCGGCCGCTGCTGCCGCCGGACGATCCGTTCTACGTGTCGCCGCTGGACCCGGGGCGGGTGCCGCCCGGGACGGTACTGCGCTCGCGCCGCGTCCGGCTGGGGCTGTTCGGGATCGTGCCGCAGCGCGTCGAGGCCTGGCAGTTGCTGTACCGCACCGCCGATCTGCACGGTGCGCCCGAGGTGGCGGTGACCACGGTGGTGCTGCCGTGGGGTGCGGATCCGGGGCAGTCGCGGCCGCTGGTGTCGTTCCAGTGCGCCATCGACGCGGTCGCGCCGATGTGCTTGCCGTCCTACGCTTTACGGTATCGGGCTCGTGCGTTGGGGGCGATCCCGCAACTGGAATGGCCCCTGGTCGCGGCGGCGCTGGCCCGGGGCTGGGCGGTGTCCATCCCGGATCACGGCGGGCTCGGCGGGCGGTTCGGCGCGGCCCTGGAACCCGGGTATCGCGCACTGGACGGGGTGCGGGCGGCGTTGCGATTCGCGCCGCTCGGGCTGAATCCCCGTACGCGCGTGGGCTTGTGGGGATATTCGGGCGGGGGACTGGCCACCGCGTGGGCGGCCGAACTGGCGGCGGAATACGCGCCCGAACTCGATATCGTCGGCGCGGTCACGGGGTCGCCGGTGGGGGATCCGGCGGCGGCGTTCGTGCGGCTCAACGGTTCCCCGTTCGCGGGGTTCGCCATGGTGTTCACCGCCGGGCTGCGGCGCGCCTATCCGCGACTGGACAAGGTGCTGCGGTGCCAGCTGTCCGCCGACTATCTGAAATTGCTCGCGCGGGCCGAGAACACGGCGACATTCCCCCTGCTGGCGCGATTCGTGGGGCGGGACGCGGACCGGCATCTGCGCGGTGGGCTGACCGACTTCCTCACCCACCCCGATGTGGTGACGGTGCTGGACCAGATCCGGCCCGGGCATCGCGCGCCGGCCATGCCGATGCTGGTGTTGCAGGGCGTGTACGACGAGGTGATCGCGGTCGGCGATATCGACGCGCACGTGGGCCGGTACCTGTCCCAGGGCGTGCACGTCACCTATGTGCGGGACCGGCTCAGCATGCATCTGCCCTTGCAGTTCATCGGGATTCCGGCGATGGCGGGCTGGCTGGCCGACCGCTTCGACGACCGGCCGCCCACGCCCGCGGGGACGCGCACGGTGTGGTCGGTGGCCTTGGATCGATCGGGGCGGGCGCCGCTGCTGGGGCTGTTCGGCCGGATGCTCGCGGGGCGTCCGATTCGCGAACGGCCCGCGCCCGGCTGGCATTTCAGGTGAACAGCGGCTCGAAGTGCTTGCCGGGCAGCGCGTTCCGGTACGTGCGGGCCACCAGCGCCGAACGTAGATACCACAGGCCCGAGGGCTGGGACGGATCGAAGCCGGTGAGCTGGCCGATCCGTTTCAGCCGGTAGTCGACCGTATTGATGTGCACGCTCAGGGCGCGTGCCGTGCGGCGGCGGTTGAGATCGTGGCCGATGTGGCGGCGCAGGGTCTCCAGCAGTTCCGGGTACTCGTCCAGCGGGTCCAGCAGTGAGCCCAGGTATTCGCGGCCGGGGCCGGGACGGGTGAGCTGGTATTCCATGGCGAGATCGTCGAACCGGTACAGGCCCGGCGTGCACTCCAGGCGGTGCACCATGTCCAGCAGTTCGTGCGCCCGCTCCGCGCCGTCGGGGATGCCGGCGGTCTCGGTGTGCATGACGGTGGCGGTGATGGAAACCTGTGCGGCGGTGGACAATCCGTCGAGGAAGGCTTCCAGGTCGGTGGCGGCCGGGTCCGAATCGGGTAGTAGCACGGTGCCGCCGTCCGAGCCCAATAGCGACAGGGCGCGACCCGCGCTGCGCCGGGCCAGTTCCGATTGGATCCGCCGCAGCTTGCGCCGGGCTACCACGCTGCCGTCCACGCTGGCGTCGCTCTCGCCGGGATGTGCCGGAATGCTCAGGGCCAGTACGTGATACGCGCCGTCGATCTGCACGCCGCCCGCCCGCGCCATGGTCGAGGTGGAATGCCCGGCCAGCAGCGCCGAGGTCACCGTGTGCACGGCGCTGTGGTGTTCGGCCGCCACCGCGCGGTGCTCGCGGACATAGGCGACGGCGAACGCCGAATCGATGGTGGCGAGCACTTCGAGCAGCCGCCGGGCCGTAACCGCCACGCGCGCATAGTCGTCCGGGGTGGCGGTGCCCAGGATCAGGTCGAAGCCGCGCGCGAAACCGTCGTGCACCGCGCGGTGAATGGTGCCGATCGGGATGCCCTCGCGCGCCCAGTCCGCGCCGGCGCGCTGCAAACGCTCGATCTTGGCGGTGACGTCCCGGCCCTCCAGCACACCCGTGGCCAGTTCGAGGCAGGTCCGGGTCACCACCGTCACCTCGCCGCGCAGGGCATCGCCGGGCAGGGTGCCGCAGGGGGCGACATGGGCGGCGAAATGGTCCACCAGTTGCCGCGACAAGCCCCGGACATCGTGCAGGGGAGTCGAAATGGCCTGAACCGCGGGCTCGCTGGTGAGCTGGGCTGATCCGGAATACATAGGTGCGCTCATATCGACTCCACTACACAATTTCAGGGAACGACTGCGTTCCTACTGGAGCGTAACTGTAGTGGGGGCGAATCCGGGTGGCAATCAACCGAAAAGATCACTTGTGCAGGTCGCAGCTCCCGTCACAGAAGGGGGTATTGGCGGTTCGCCCGCAGCGGCAGGCCGCCATCCGAGTCTCGCGGACGAAACGGGGCGCACCCTCGGAATCCTTGTCGGACAGGGAAAGCCGCAGGTCACCGCGTAGCAGCAGAGGGCCGCCCGGCCACGGCACCACGGTCGTCACCGTATCGGGCTGCTCTGCCGGGCCGGATTCCTGGACGTAGTGCAGCGCCCCGCTGGGGCAGCGCCGGATCACCTCGGCCACCTGGTCCGCGGTGGCCTGCTCCGGCTGGATCCACGGCCGCTTGGCGGTATCGAACACCTCGGGCAGGCCGCGCACGCATTCCGCGAAATGCACGCAGCGGGTGGCGTCGTAATAGACGGTGACGGCGGGAGCGGTGTAGGCGCGGCCGGGAGGTGTGTCCGCGCCAGAAACGGACTGGTCAGCGTTCATTCTCAAACCGTACGCCGGGTGCGGGCCGGACGCGGCTTGCGCACGGGCGAAGCCGCGGTCGGGCATGATCGCAAGGTGGTGAAGCGTCCCGGCAGTAGCGTTCTGATCGGCCGAGCCCCGGAAGTGGCGGTGCTGCTCGACGCCGTCGGCGATCCCGGCGTGTCGGCCGTGCTGGTGGCCGGGGAGGCCGGAATCGGGAAATCGCGGCTGGTCGCCGAGTTCACCGCGCGGCTCGGTGCGCGGCCGCTGGTCCTGACCGGGCGCTGCCCCGAATTCGGCTCGGCGGGCGTGCCCTTCGCGCCCTTCCTCGCCCTCATGCGCGCCCTGCTGCGGGAACTCGGGGTCGATGGCCTGGCCGCGCTGCTGCCGCCGCGCCCCGCACTGGCGAACTGGTTGCCGCGGTTGGCGCTGCGAACCGGCGGGACCGGAGCGTTCGATCGCGTGCGCCTGTTCGGTGAAATCCTGACCGTGCTGGAACACCTCGCCGCGACCCGGCCCGCGGTCCTGGTGCTGGAGGACCTGCACTGGGCCGACGACGCCACCCGCGATCTGCTGACCTTCCTGGTGGCCAATCTCTCCGGCGAGGACGGGGTGCTGGTCGGGACGTATCGGCCGGAAGCGGCCGGGCCGTTTCGCGGACTGGTGGGCGAGATGCGCCGCAACCCCGGTGTCCGCGTCGTCGAACTGGTGACCCTGACGCGGCACGAAGTGGGACGTCAGCTCGCGGCGCTGTTCGAGCGTGAGCCCGAACCATCGCTCATCACAACGGTTTTCGAACGCAGTGGCGGCAACCCGCTCTTCGTCGAAGCCTTGGGAGCCGATCCGGACCGAATGCCGGTCGACATCAGCGATCTCCTCCTCGGATTCCTGTCCGGCGTCTCCGAAGACGCCCGGACCGTACTGCGCACAGCCGCCGTCATCGGATCCCCGATCCGCCACGAACTGCTCACCGTCGCAACGGAACTCCCTGCTATCCAGCTCAATGCCGCTATCCGTCGAACCGTCGACCGCCAACTGCTCCTCACCACCGAAACCGGTTACGAATTCCGGCACGCGCTGATCCGCCGGGCAATCTACGAGGACCTGCTGCCCGCTGAACGCACCCAGATCCACGCCCGCCTGGCCGACTGCCTGGCCGACGACGAATCAGCCACCGGCCGAACGGAACTCGCTCGCCACGCGGCCGCCGCCGGCGGCACCGAGCAAGCCCTCACCGCCTACTGGGCAGCGGCCCGAGCCGTCACCGCCCACCCGGAACGCCTGCACCTCCTCGAACAAGTACGAGAACTCTGGGATGCGGTCCCCGCAGCGGAAGCGCTGACCGGCATCACGAAATCGCGACTCCTGGAAGACATTCTGGAAGACGCGATTGCCTCGGGTGCAACCGCGCAGGGCCTCGCCGCCGCCGACGCGGCTCTCCAACTGGCCGAACACGGCCCCGTGCCCGATCTCCATCCGCACCGGCTCGGGGCATTGTATCGTCGGCGCGCAACCCTGCGCGGCTACACGGCGCTCGGCCCGGGCTCGGATCTGTCTCGAGCCTTGGAGCTCTCGGCGCGGCAACCCTTCGGCCTCGAACGCGCCGAAGTACTATCGCTCTCCGCAGCCACCCGCGCCTTCAACGGCGACGCGGCCGGCGTAGCCGAGGACGCCACCGCGGCCCTCGAAATCGCCGAACAGTTCGGCGCGACCGACCTCGTCGCGCGAAACCACGCCTACCTCGCCCTGGCCTACGCAGACCGAATCGACACCGCCCTGGAGCATTTCGCCTCCGCGTATGCCGCTGCGGCCGCGGCTTCGAACGGCGCGACCGGTGCGAGGACCGCGCACGATGTTGCGCTCGCGGACGGTACGGCGGCCGCGCGCTCGGTTACGTCTGCAGCCGCTGCGGAAGTGGGTGCGGGTGCGCGGTCCGCCGGTGTCGCGAAGCCCGCTGTCGGGCCGAAACCTGTGGCAGGAGTGGGGCCTGTCGGCGGCGATCCTGCCGTCGTGCTCGAGATCGCGACGTGGGAAGCCGCGGTACTGCAGGCGCACGGGCGCTATGCCGACGCTGTCGCTGCCGTTCATCGCGGTCTGCGTGCGGCGCACGCCTCGTTCCGTTCGGCTCCCATTCTGCTTATCCGGTGGACGCAATCACTGGTGGCGCTGGGGCGTTGGGATGAAGCGTGTGCTGCCGTGGATCCGGCCGAGTTCGATCGGCTGCCACCGTTGACTCGTGCGGCACTGCTGCTCTGCTATGGCGAAATAGGCTTGGCGAGAGGCGATTACACCTCGGCTCGCGCGCAGGCGGTGATGATCGGTCACCTGCTCGGCGACGGGGCTTGGGCTGCTCCGTATCGCCTTCGGTATCTGGCACTGGAAAGCCGCCTCGCGCTGGAAACGGGTGACTCGATGCGAGCGAGCCGAATCCTGAGTGACGGCGAGAACGTGAGAGCCGCGACGCTGTCGGCACATCCGCACGAGGCTTGGGCGCTGGCGGTGCTATCGGCACGGGTAGAACAGCCGCCCGCGGCGCTTACAGCGGCCGCCTCGACGCTGCCGGTGAGTTCACCGGTGGATGCGGCGCAGCGGGCTACGTACGAGGCATACTCCGCGGCCACGAGCGAGCATTGGGCCGCCGCCGCACGGGCATGGCAGGACCTGGGGCAGCCGTACGAGGAAGCGATCAGCTTGCATGCCGCGGCGGAATGTGCGGTCGCGCAGGGTGATCGAGAATTCGCGACGGCCGCCGCACGGCAGGTGATCGAGCTGGCGGGACGGCTGGGTGCGCAACCATTGCTCGATGCTGTCGATCGACTGGCCCGGCGCGCCCGGCTGGTCGTGGATCCGGCTGCTCCGAAAGCGACCGCGTCCACGCCCGATCATCTCCGTCTCACCGCACGCGAGCTGGAGGTGCTGCGGCTGGTCGCGCGGGGGATGAGTAATCGCGCCGTGGCGGGGGAGCTGTTCATCAGCGCCAATACCGCGGGCGTGCACGTGTCGAGGATTCTGGGCAAGCTGGGGGTCGCGACACGGACCGAGGCGGCGGCTTTCGCCTATGCGAACGGGTTGCTGGACGGTTGAACAGCGGTACGTGGCAAGCTGAGTGCATGGTGATCTTGAAATGAGCCGGGGCGTGCTGGTGACGGGCGCGTCACGGGGGATCGGGCGAGCCATCGCGACCATGTTCGCCGAACTCGGTGATCAGGTCGCCGTGCACTACTCGTCGCGGCGGGAAGCGGCCGAGGAGACGCTGCACGGGCTGCCGGGGGAGGGGCATGTGCTCATCGGCGGCGATATCGCCGATCCGGCGGGGGCGGCGGCGGTGGTCGATACCGCCGTCGCGTCGCTCGGGACCGTGCACGTGCTGGTGAACAATGCGGCGGTCAACCTGCCCAGTCCAGTGGCGTCGACGGATTACGAAGAATGGCAACGGGTTTGGCGGCAGACCGTCGACGTCAACCTGCTCGGCACCGCCAATGTCAGTTTCCGGGTCGCCAAACACATGATCGAGCGCGGCATTCCGGGACGGATCGTCAATATCGGCTCCCGCGGCGCATTCCGTGGCGAACCCGACCATCCCGCCTACGGTGCGACCAAGGCGGCGGTACACGCCCTGGGCCAGTCCCTCGCGGCCGGCCTCGCACCACACGGCATCGCGGTCGCCTCGGTCGCACCCGGTTTCGTCGCCACCGAACGCGTGGCCGACCGGGTCACCGACCAGGTTCGCGCGCAAAGCCCCTTCGGCCGCGTCGCCGCACCCGCCGAAATCGCCGCCGCCGTCCGCTATCTCGCCTCCCCGGAAGCGCAATGGAGCTCCGGTGCGGTCCTGGACGTGAACGGCGCCTCCTACCTGCACTGATCACGAACTCTGTACGCTCGCGAACGAACCTGCGGCCCGGGTGCCGCTCGTTCGAGCCGAAGGAGCCCCCGTGACCGGTGCCACCACTCGCCCGAGATCCGCGGACAATGCCGCTCGCCTGCTGGCCGGCCTCGCGGTCGGCCTCGCCGTGGCCTTCGTGCTGGCCCCGGCCAGGTTGGCGGCGCGCGGATCCACCGGCGACTTCGCCGATGAAAGCGACCTGCGCACCGCTTTTCGCGCCGCGTTCGCCGACTACTGGCGCTCCGGGAAACGGGACTACACCCCCGCGCTCCAGCAGATCGTCGACTATTGGTTTCGCTACCACCTGGTCAAAGCGGTAGTCGCCGCGATCCTGCTGGCCGTATTGGCCAGACTCGCGCTGCTGCTGTGGCGCTCGTTCCTCGCCGCGTCCCCCGGCACCGGCGGCACCACGGCGCTCGCCGCCGGGGCGACCGTCACCACGCTGCTGTCCCTGTTCTCCACGGTCCTGCTGATGGCCAATATCCAGGGCATGATCGCGCCCTTCGCCTCCCTGCTCCCCATGCTCACCAGCGGGCCCTCCGATCCCGAAACCGCCACGGTCCGAGCGCAAATCACGCAATACCTCACCGATTACCCCGCCAACGGCACCCCGCCCGCCCTGGATGTGATGATCAGCGATTTCGCTCGGTATCACGTGGCCATGGCCATCATCGCCGCCACGGTGGCCATCGCCTTCATCGCAGTGAGCGTTCTGCTCTGGAAGCGTTACGCGGCAACCGATTCCGCAGATCGCCGACCCCGACGGCTGCTGGCCGTCTCCGCCATCCTCTCGGCACTGCTTTCGCTCACCGCGCTGGTCGTGGTGTACGCGAACGTCACCAGCGCCGCCGACTCGCCCCCGGCCCTCGCGGCCCTGTTCGCCGGCAGCTGGTAGCGGTTCACCTCGAAGGCGCTGTGCCGGAGGCTGATTCGGGGCGCAGGGCGCGCAGGGCCGGTGCGATCCAGGTGGTGAGGTAGGCGCGGAGGTCAGCGCCCCGGCGGGGTGGGCGGCCCGGGTCGAGGACGAAGGATTGGACGGTGCGGAGCATGTGCTCGGCGAGTTCGTCCAGATGGGCGCTGTCGACGCCGGCTGCGTTCCAGTCGACGGCGAAGCGTTCGAGCATGGCTCGGCTGAAGGCGAGAGCGCCGTCGGAGGTGACGCCGGCGGAGAAGGTGCCGGCGCGGCCGGGGGTGAGCAGGAGACTGATGTACGGGTCTTCCGGGATGCGCTCCAGGGCGTAGGCGATGCCTTCGACCACGGCTCCGGCGGGATCGCGAAAGGCGGACAGGTGCGCGGCCAGGACGTCGAGGAAAGCGCCCGCTTCGGCCAAAGCCGTTGCGGCCAGCAGGGCATCGGCATTGGGAAAGTAGCGGTACACCGTCTGGCGGGTGACGCCCAGCTCCCGGGCGATCTCGGCCATGGTGAAGTCCGCGCCCGCGCGCTGGATCGCGGTGCGCGCGGCCGTCAGGATGCGCTCGACGGCCTCGGTGTCGTCGGCCGGGGCGGTGCCCGACCAGCCGTGCGTGCGCATGGGGTGCTCCTCGGGTGTCGGGTGGTTCGCGGTGACCCTACCGAGAGCGGCGTTTGCCCGTCACCTCTTGACCATACATGTCTGTAGATGTGTATGGTCATGTCCTGACGTCGAACCTGGAGAGCGCATGACGACCCACCCGCCCCGCCCCGCCCAACTCGATTCACCGATGCTGCCGAAGATCTTCAAATACGTTGGCAAAGCCCAGGTTTGGCTCTACCGGCGCACCAATGGCCGGATCGGCGGCAAATGGCGGATCGGCGCCGGATTCCGCAAACCCGTCCCGACCCTGCTGCTCGAACACCGCGGCCGCAAATCCGGAATTACCTACACCACCCCCCTGCTCTACCTGGCCGACGGCGCCGACACCGTCATCGTCGCCTCCCAGGGCGGCCTCCCCAAACACCCGCAGTGGTACCACAACCTGCGCGCCCACCCCGACACCCGCATCCAGGTCGGCCCCCGCCGCTACCCGGTCCGCGCCACTGTCGCCGACCCCGCCCAACGCGCCCGCCTCTGGCCCCTGCTCCTCGACACCTACGCCGATTTCGCCACCTACCAGGCCTGGACCGAACGCGAGATCCCGGTCGTCATCCTGACCCCGCTCACGGAATCCTGAACCTTGCCCGGCTCCGGCTACCGTTGATTCCCGTGACGCACACCGACATCGAGGTCACCGCGGAGCTGGTGCGGGATCTACTGCGCGATCAGCACCCGGATCTGGCGGAGTATCCGATTCGGCTCGGCGCCCGGGGATGGGACAACCAGCTCTGGCGGATCGGCGACGACCTGGCGGTGCGTCTGCCGTGGGCGACGGATTCCGCGGATGCGCTGTTGCGCAAGGAGTTCGCGTGGCTGCCCGGGCTCGCTCCGCGGCTGCCGTTACCGGTGCCGGTGCCGCAGCGGTTCGGCGAACCCTCGGAGCGGTTCCCGCGACCGTGGATCGTGACCACTTGGGTACCCGGTTCGCCCGCTGATATCGCACCGGTCACGCGCGGCCGCGAAGGCGCGATCGCGCTGGCGGAGTTCCTCACCGATCTTCATCAACCTGCACCGGAGGATGCTCCGAGAGGCCGGAATCGGGGTGGTCCGTTGGCGGCCCATGCCGAGGGGTTCGCGCAAATGCTCGCCGCGGCCGTCGAATTCGGCGCGATACCGGATCCCGATGCCGTGCGCGAGGCGTGGGAGGATGCCGTCGCCGCGCCGGAGTGGCAGGGGCGCGCGGTCTGGCTGCATGCCGACCTGCACCCGGCCAATGTGCTGACATCCGACGGAACTATCTGTGGCGTAATAGATTTCGGTGATCTTTGTGTGGGCGATCCCGCGTACGATCTCGCCGCCGCGTGGATCTTGCTGCCGGACGGGGTGGCTGATGTGTTTCACGCCGGCTACCGGCATGCGGTGGATGATGCGATGCTGCGCCGGGCGCGCGGGTGTGCGGTGCTGAAGGCGCTCAGTGGGATTCTGATCGGGGAGGCCGGGATCCAGGGGCGGCCGGGAGGCAAAGCCACTTGGGGGCCGCCCGGTTATGCGTCGTTGCGGCGGCTGTTGACCTAGCCTCGGATGGTATGAGTGCTGCCGGTGACACGACCGCGATCACGAACCTGATCGCGAAGTATGCGGAGTTGGTCGATGACGGGGACTTCGGGGGTGTGGGGGCGTTGTTTGCCGGTGGGGTGTTCAAAGGAGGGGGTGGGGTGGTCGGTGGGGAGGATGTGGAGCGGATGTTGCGGGTGATGGTGATCGTGTATGAGGACGGGACGCCACGGACGCATCATGTGACGACGAATATCGCGGTGGAGTTCGAGGGGGACGAGGCTGCGGCTCGGTCGTATTTCACGGTGTTTCAGGCGCTTCCGGATCTGCCGTTGCAGGCGATTGTGACCGGGCGTTACCGGGATCGGTTCGGGCGGGTGGCGGGGGAGTGGCGGTTTCTGGAGCGGGAGGTGGATATTCGGATGACCGGTGATTTGAGCGGGCATCTGCGTCGGAAGCCCGCGCGGGCGGAGTGACGGGGCGTCAGCGTTGGGTGTATACGCCGGTGGGGGTGGCGTGGTAGCCCTTGGCGCCGATGGTGAGTGCGAGTGGGCTGCACGGCTTTCGGCCCGCGCGGACCAGGCCGGCGATGGTGGGGAAGTCGTAGCGCGGGGTCCAGTGCAGGTCTCGGCGGGCGCGGGCGTTGACGTAGACGCGGTCCAGGGTGGGGAACATGTGCCAGCCCCGGGTTCGGTAGTCGGCGGCGATCTCGGGGTAGAGGCGGGCCACTACCGCGGGTGCGTTCACGGCTAGTTCGGGGAGGTCGGCCGGGGTGAACGGGGTTGTGGCGCTGAGGATGTAGCGGCCGAAGCCGAGGGTGGGCGCCTGCTCGGCGGCCAGGAGGTGGGCGTCTACCACGTCGGCTATATCGATCCGGCGGTACAGGAATTCGTTGGTCTTGAGGTTGGCGTCGTCGTAGCGGGCGCGGACGTCGTCGCGGTCGTCCGCTTCGGGGAAGAAGCGTGCGGTGCGCAGGATCAGGACGGGCAGGCCGGAGTCGCGGGCGGCCAGTTCGCAGAGATCCTCGGCCGCGATCTTGGTTGCGCCGTAGATATTGCGCACCACCGGGTGCACGTCCTCGGTGATCCATGCGGCGGGCGCACCCGGAGCAGGGGTCAAGGCGCGGCCGAATGCACTGGTGCTGCTGGTGAACACGAAACTTCGCACCCCGGCCGCCGCGGCCGCCTCGAGCAGGGTGAGGGTGCCGGTCACATTGGTGTCGACGAAGTCCTGCCGGCGGTGCGAGCCCACATGCGGTTTGTGCAGGGTGGCGGTGTGCAGCACCCGCGTCACCCCATCGAGCGCCCGCCGCACCACATCCCGATCGGCAACGGACCCGATGACGGTCGTGAATTCCGACCCGAGCACATCGAGCCCGATCACCTCCTCCCCACGCTCCCGCAACACCCGAACCAGCGCCTCCCCGAGATGCCCCGCACTCCCGGTAACCAGAAACCGCTCCATAGCCCTGATCTACCAGACCGGCCCCGTCCCGCTCGACCCGTTATCCCAGAGCCTTTTGCTCCACTTTTCCCACCGGATACGAGGAAACCACCCGAAACCCTGTAAAAGTGGAGCAAAAGGCTCATCGGCACGGAAGGGGTGTGTATGCCGATCGAGGAAGACCGCACGAGCCGCCTCGTCCTGTGGGCGGTCGCCGCCTGGGGCGCGATCGCCGCCGTGCTGACCGCGCCGTTCGCCGCCGGCCTGGTCGGGGTGCTCTTCCGCTTTCCCATCCCCTTCGGCGAGCCCGCCCGCGGCCTCGAGGACATCCTGAACGCGATCATGGCCTCGGTCTTCTACCTGATCTGGGGCGAAGGCGTCATCCTGGCCGGACTGGGCGGCACCGCAGGCTATTTCATCGCCCGCCGATTCGGCCCGGGCCTGCTCCGCTCACTGGCCCTCGCCGTCTCCGCGGCCTTCGGCCTAGCCCTGTTCGGCGGCGTGATCCTCGCGGCGATCGGCTGAACCCAGCAGCAACGGCAGTACGGCACGCACCGCCTTCCAATCGGTGTCGACCGACCGCTGCAATGCCCGGGCCAGCCACGTGCCGCGGTCGGCGTGTTCACGAACGAGCCCGGGCAGATCGAGTTCCACCGACGGCGGCGCACCGGACGCGGTCAGGTGATCGACCCGCGCCTGCATCGCCGCGATCAGCCGATCGTGGAAACCGGTTATCTCAGCGAGGAACTCGTCGGTGGAGAAGGTCGCGGTGCCGGTCGCCGGTGCGGTGAACAGGATCTCACCGTCAGGATCCCGGTGGAAACGCCAGCTGAGAGTTATCGAATCGGTGGGCTCCACGGTGCGGACGAAGAGGAAGGCAGGTCCGAACCGAAGGTAATGCGTGTCCACGCAACGGTCGTAGAACGCGCTGTGAGCCGCGTCGACCATCGGACTGTCGGCGATCTCGGAATCGCCCAGATCGGTCCAGCCGCTCAGCCCGCCCGGCAGCACTCCCGCAATGTCCGCGGGCACCGGTTCGAGGATGCTCGGGAGTGCCACGAGCAGGTCTTCCCAGAGCCGGACCACGTAATAGTCCACCCAGGGCTCGCCTTCCCGGCGGCCTTCGGTATCCGAGCGCTCGATCGTCTGCGCGGCATACCGCAGGAGTTCGATCCCGTCCGCTTCGAGACAGTACCGGCCATCGGTGAGCCCGAACCAATGGAAGGTTCGATCCCGTCCCCACGGACTCACCCGGTCGATCGGGGTGAGGTCGAATCGAATACGCAGCACCGGCTGATGGAACCGGATCGGCGGGGGAAGAGCAAGGCTCCCTCCTGGTTTACAGGAGGGAGCCTTGGGAATACTTGCGGTGGTGCCGGTTACGTGACGACCTCTACGACGTCGCCGACGTTCATGTAGTTGAAGAACTCGCGGGCCCCGTCGGGGGTCATGCGGATGCAGCCGTGGGACTGTTTTTCCACCGGTCCGATGTGGAACGCGATGTCGCCGTTGAAGAACATGGCGTATTCCATCGGGGCGTTGTGCATGGTGCTCCAGTGGAAGGGCTTCTTGAGGAAGACCTTGAAGACGCCCGGCGGGGTTTCGTAGCCGGGCATACCGTGCGAGATGGGGGTGGGGCCGAAGACGACCTTGCCGTTGTCCATCAACCAGGCCTCGTTGGTGCTGAGGCGCAGGCAGGCGCGCGCGGCGCCGCTGCACGGAGCTACGACCGGTGCGGGAGCGGTGTCCGGGATGATCGATGGAACACCCGGGACATCCGGTCCGCCCGGCCATAACGGGTCGGCGTGGGCGGGCGCGGTCGCGAGACCGGCGGTGGCGACACCGACCAGTACCGCGGAGCGCGCCATCGCGCCGAGAGAACGCTTGCTCATCATCGAGATTCAGACCTCTCTAGCCTTGCCCGCCACCCTTGCTGGTTCCGCCTGCGAGGGCGAAGGGACATCACGTTGGGACAAGCATGGGACCGTGGGAGGTACCGCTGATCATTCTTAACCGTGCCGAGCGGGATTCGTGGGACAAACCGCCACGGACGCGCCGACACGCGAGCCTGCGGGGGTGGACGCGCCGGTGATCAGCGGATCGGCGGCAGGGTGCGTTCGTTCGGGTCGGCGCCGGCGGGCCTGTGCGCGCCATTGTCGGGGACATTCGGGCGGGGCGCGTTGACCGAGCCGCGGATCTGCTGATCGGGCGGCGGATTGTCGCAATAGTTCCAGCGGCCGAGGGTGCCGTCCTGCACCACGTAGTGCGGGCTGGGCTTGGTCGAATACTGGCACCACGGCCGCATCCAGATATCCACGATGGTGTAGAACTCGTTGTCGTGCGCCGGAACTCCCATGGCCTGCGTCCCGGGCACCAGCGCGGGGAACAGCGCGCGCAGCGCGGGAATGCGCAGCTGCGCCGCCCGGACGATGGCGGTCATGGTGACCACCAGCCGCTGGATCGGATCGTCATTGCGGTCCAGGGTTTCCACCGCCACGGCCAGCTGCCCGGGCGCGCGGTCGAGCAGCGTGCGCAATTCGGCGTTGGCGGCGTCGGCCTGATCGATCAGCGTGCGCGAATTACGGGTCAGGGTGCCCAGATCCGGTTGCGCCTGCGAGGTGGTCGAGGCGATGGTGCGCAGGCTCGCGATCAGGTTGACGGTCTGCGGCAGCAGATTGTCCAGGCCGTGGGTGGCCAGGCTGACGCCGTCGATCAGCGCCCGCAGCTGTTCCTTGCCGCCGCTGAGCGCGGTGTCGAGCTCGTCCAGGATGACGGCGTATTTGTCCGGATCGATCTGGGAGATCAGGTCGTTCGTGCTGGCGAGCGCCGCCCAGACCGGCGTCGGCGTGCTGATCTGCTCGGGGTCGAAGCGGATCACGTCCCCGTCGTGCAGGTACGGCGCGGCATCGGTGTGCGGCCGGAAGTCCAGGTACTGCTCGCCGGCGCCCGACAACGCCCCCACCGCGATGGCGGTATCGGCCGGAATCTTGTACTTGTCGTCGATGTCCGCGGTCGCGGCGATACCCGCCCCGCCGTCGATGATGTCGACCGCCCGCACTTGCCCGACGCGATACCCCCGCCACGTCACGTCATTGCCGGCCTGTAGCCCGCCCGAGCGATCGAGATGCACTGTGACGGCATAGGTTCCGCCCGGCAGCCGCACCCGCGCCACGTCCACCGCCAGATATCCGGCGCCGACCAGCAGGATGCCCACCAGGCTGAGATTGGAGATCAAGGTCTTGTGCTCACGCAGTACGCCCACGAACCCGCCTTCATTGCCGATCACGGACAAAAAGTTCGGTGCACAGCAAACACTCGGCGAAACTGCGGGCAATACTAACCGGGGGTGCGCAACAGACCCAGTTCGGCCGCGCGGACACCGATCTGGAACCGCGTGGCGACACCGAGACGCGCCATCAGATCGGCGACATGCCGGCGATAGGTGCGCAGCGACACGCCCAGGCGGCGAGCGGCGGTCTCGTCCTTGAGGCCCAGCGCGAGGGCGTGCAGCACGGCGCGCAGGACTTCGTCGATCTCGGGGCGGACCGGGTCCAGCGCAGTGGCCAGGCCCGCCGCCGATTCCCAGGCCAGGCGGGCGAATTGGTCCAGGGCGCGCAGCAGCGCCGGTTCCCGGATCAGATAGGCGTACGGGTGCGCCGCGCCCGCACCGCTCCACAGCACCGCCAGCCGCCGGTCGATGATGAGCGCGTTGTGGAAGTCGTTGCCGGTGATCCGGATCTGCGCGCCCAGCGACGAATGCCGCAGCAGCGGTTGGCGGTCGCGGGCATCGAGATAGTCGGGGGAGTACAGCAGCCGCACCAGTTTCCCGGCGGCCAGCAGGTCACCGACCACCACCTGGCCGAGCCGGTAATGCGTGGGCGAACGGGTGGGATTCGAGACCGCCACCACCGCTTCGCGTTCGGCGCGTGACAGCAGGCGCTGGACATCGTCGTCCCAATGCCCGTCCTGGCTGAAGCGGACGATCCCGCCGCGCGCCGGCCTCGCGTCCCGCGTCATGCTCGTGCCTCTCGGTTCACCTCATCATTACGGCCCGCGGTTCGCCGCTGTCAACGGTGGTGGCAGCTTCCTGCCACGGCCCGCGCCCGGGGCGCGCCGGTTCCTAGCGTCGGTGCATGCACATCGATTTCACCAACGAGCAGCGGCAGCTGCGGAAACAATTGCGCGAGTACTTCGCGGAGCTGATGACACCCGAACGCCGGGCGGGGTTGCGGCGCGGGCCGGGCGGGGAGCACGGCGACGGCGCGGTCTACCGGGAGGTGGTGCGGCAGCTCGGGGCTGTCGATTCTGGTGGTTCCCACCGGGGCGCAAGGGTTTTCGTGGACGAAGGTGCACACGATGGCCGGGGTCGGGACGAGCGCGACCTACTACTCGGGGGTGCGGGTGCCGGTGGAGAATGTGGTCGGGGGCGTGAATCGGGGCTGGGCGTTGATCACCAATCAGCTCAATCACGAACGGGTGGCGTTGAGTTCGGCTGCGCCACTGCGGGAATCGTTGCGGCAGGTGCGGGCGTGGGCGCAGCGGACCGTAGCCCCGGACGGCGGGCGGGTCATCGACGCCGAATGGGTGCGCCTGCATCTGGCCCGGGTGCACGCGCACGCCGAATACTTGAAGTTGCGTAACTGGCGGACGGCGGCGGCTGCCGATGCGGGGGAGCCCGGGCCCGCGGAGGCGTCGGCGACCAAGGTGTTCGGCACCGAATTCGCCACGGAGGGTTACCGATTGCTCATGGAGGTGCTGGGTGCGGAATCGATGCTGCGGGAGGACGCGCCCGGGGCGCTGCTGCGCGGGCGCATCGAACGCTTCCACCGGTCCTCGCTGATTCTCACCTTCGGCGGCGGGGTCAACGAGGTGCAGCGCGACATCATCGCCAAGACCGCCCTCGCGCTGCCGGTCACCCGCTGAAAGAAGGAGTACGGTAATGGATTTCGAATACACCGAAGCGCAGCGGGACCTGTCCGGGCTGGCCCGCGACCTGTGCGCCGAACGGGCCTGGAACGCCACCGGATTCGACCCGGAACTCTGGCGCGCCCTGGCCGCCGCCGGTCTGCTCGATGCCGCGCTGCCCGAATCCGCCGGGGGCGCCGGGTTCGACGTGCTGGAGCAGTGCGCGATCCTGATCGAACTCGGCCGCGCGCTCGCACCCGCGCCGTACACGACCGGTATCGCGGTGGCGGCGGCGACCATCGCGCGCTTCGGGAACGAGGGGCAGGTACGGCGCTGGGTGGGGCCGGTGCTCAGCGGGGAGGCGACCATCGCACCGGCACTGGCGCGCGGCGTGGTCGCGTTCGAAGCCGAACGGCAGGGCGAACTCTGGCGTATCGAGGGCGCGCAGCAGGTGGTCGCCGCGGGCGCGTTCGCCGGAGCGTTCCTGGTCGAGGCGCGAGCGGGCGCGGATTCGCTGCTGCTGCTGGTGGATCGCGACACCGACGGGGTGAGCGTCACCGCGCAACATGTCGTCGACGGTCGTGACGCGGCACTGCTGGAATTGCGTGATGTCGTCGTCGGCCCGGCGCACGCGCTCAGCGCTCCGGGAGCCGCCGCCTGGGCGCGTCGCCGGGCGACCATCGCCACCTGCGCATATCAGCTCGGCGTGCTGACCCGCGCCCTCGAACTGACCTGCGAGTACGCCCGCACCAGAAAGCAATTCGACAAGCCGATCGGCGCTTTTCAAGCCGTTCGGCAGCGCCTCGCCGATGCCTTCATCGATGTCGAAGCCGTCCGGCTCACGCTGTGGCAGGCGGCGTGGCGTGAATCCCGGGGCCTGCCCGCCGATTCCGAAATCGCCGTGGCCAAGTTCTGGGCGGCCGAAGCCGGGCACCGGGTGGCGCATACGGCCGTGCACGTGCACGCCAGTACCGGGATCTACCGGGACTATCCGATGCAGCGTTATTTCCTGGCCGCCAAGCGCGCGGAATTCGAGTCCGGTTCCGCGGTTTCCCAGCTGCGCGGGCTCGGCATGCTCTTGGCCGCCGAGCCCGCGGACGCCTGAGGCGCGATCACGCGGTCGGCGAGCAGGCCGGCCCACCAGGTGATGCGGGCGCGGCCCAGGACCAGGCGGTCGCCCGCCGCGGTCCAGGCCTCGGCGGTGCTGCCGCCCAGGCGTGCCGTGGTGATCCGGGCATGTGTCCACCGCATGCGCACCCCTCGTGCCCACGCGGCCATGGCCGTCGCGTTCGCCGTCACCGTGACCTCCCTTTTCATCGGTGGTGGCGTGAGGGAAACCCTGCCAGGCCCGGATAAAAAGCGAATAAACGTTCTCTATTGGGTGGGGCGGAAGGCCGGCTGCCCGGCGGAGGCGCCGGGCAGCCGGGTGGCAGGGGCGGTTCAGGGTTGTGGCGGCGGGCCGAACAGGGCTGCGGGGGTGGGGGCGGGGAGGCCCGCGCGGCGGAAGATCTCGGCGGCGTCGTGGAGTTCGGATTCGGCGGCGGCGGTGTCGCCGCGGGCGGCGCGGGCGGCGGCGCGCAGGGCCATGGCGCGGGCGCGGTCGAGGGGGTCGGCGGCTTCGGCGAAGAGGTCCAGGGCGTGGGTGGCTTCGGATTCGGCGGCGGGGACACGGCCGGCGCGCAGGTGGATCTGGGCCAGGCGGGTGCGGGCCCAGCCTTCCCAGAGGCGGACGCCATTGCGGCGGGCGATGGCCACCGCCTCGTCGCCGAGTTCGCGGGCGCGCTCGTGCTCGCCGAGCATGGAGCGGGTGGCGGCCAGTTCGTGGGTGGCCCAGCCGAGCGCGACGGGGTTGGAGGCTTCCCGGGCCAGGGTGATGGCGCGGTCGGCCACCGCCACGGCCTCGTCGTATTGCCCGGATTCGCACAGGGTTCGGGTGGCCAGGGCGAGAATCCAGGCCTCCATGGAGCGATCGCCTTCGGCGCGGGTCAGGGCCAGGGCATTGGCGTAGTGGCGGTGCGAATCCTTGGTATTGCCCATGCGGCGGTCGGCCACACCCAGCAGGACCTCGGTCAGGATCTGCAAGCGACGGTCCGCGGCATCCGACGGCGGCGAAATCGGTTGCAGGAACTCCATACTCGCCTCGATCTCGCCCAGGCCGACCTGCAGCAGCGCGCCGATGGCCACCCGCAGACGCCGGGCGGGGGTGGCGTGATCTTCCCGGATCGCGGTGTGCAACAGGGCTTTCAACGCGTCGGCGAGTTCGCGGGCGCGAGTACCCGCGTCCATGAGTTCGGCCATCACCCAGGCCAGATCGGCGGCCACCGCGACTGCCGGACCGCCGATACGCGCGGCCTGCCGGTGCAGGGCGATCACGACGGGACGTTCGATATCGTTCCAGCACTGACCTTCCGCCCCATTGGCGAAAGTGCGGCCGGGCACTTTGGTCGGCACCAGCAGCCGGGTGGTATTGCTGTAATCGATGGCGCTGAGCAGATTCTTGGCGCTGGCCAGGTAGTAGTCGAGCAGCCGCACCAGAATCGCGGACTCGTCCTCCCCGCAGGTCCCGTCCGGGTCGTGCGCGGCGGCCAGGCGGGCCGCGAACAGGCGCAGCAGATCGTGGAAGCGGTAGCGGCCGGGCGCGGTGGTCTCCAGCAGGTTCAGATCCACCAGGGATTCGCACAGCTGCTCGGCTCGCGCCACCGGCACCCCGAGCACCGCGGCGGCTCCGTCGGCGGGGAAGTCCGGGACGTCATTGCGGGCCAGCATGCGAAATGCCCTGGCCTGCTGGTCGTTCAACTGCCCGTAGCCGAGCTGGAACGCGGCCTCGACGGCCAGTTCGCCGGTTTGCAGCACGTCCAGGCGCTGGTTCGCGTCGGCCAGGCGATCGGCCAGGGCGGCGAGGGTCCACTGCGGGCGCACCGCCAGCCGGGCCCCGACGATCCGGACCGCGAGCGGCAGCCGCGCGCACAGCGCGATCACTGTATGCGCCGCATCCCGTTCGGCCGCAACGCGTTCCGCGCCGAGAATGCGGGTCAGCAGCGTCATCGCCTCCGCGGTCTCCAGCACGTCGAGGCGGGTGCGGCGCAGCGCGGGCAGTTCGGTGAGCACCGAGCGGCTGGTGACCAGCACGGCGGTGCCGGGCGTGCCGGGCAGCAGCGGAGCCACCTGGGCGCTGTCGCGGGCATTGTCGAGCACCACCAGAACGCGCTTGTCGCACAACAGGGTTCGCAATTGCGCGGCGCGGTCGTCGACGGTGGAGGGGATATCGCCTTCCGCGACGCCGAGCCCGCGCAGGAACCCGCCCAGGGCTTCCCCGGGCGAGACCGGTTCGGGATCGACCCCGCGCAGGTTCACATACAGCTGCCCGTCCGGGAACCGATCGCGCACCCGGTGGGCGACGTGCAGGGCGAGCGCGGTCTTGCCGACCCCGCCCATACCGCCGACCGCCGAGATCACCACGGTGCTGCCGTCGCCGGTGAGTTCGGCCGCGATCTCCTCGGTGACCCGGGAGCGCCCGGTGAAATCGGCTATGTCGGGCGGCAATTGGGCCGGGGCGGGCGCCGGACGCGGGGCGCGCAGCACCGGCGGCAGATCGGCGCGCAGGATGCGGGTGTGCACGGCGCTCAGCTCCGGTCCGGG
Organism: Nocardia yamanashiensis; assembly: GCF_021183565.1. Classification (NCBI taxonomy): domain Bacteria; kingdom Bacillati; phylum Actinomycetota; class Actinomycetes; order Mycobacteriales; family Nocardiaceae; genus Nocardia; species Nocardia yamanashiensis. The sequence goes on along the minus strand of NZ_CP089226.1, from coordinate 3,206,727 downwards.
CTCCACGCCGATGCCCTCCACCAGCGCCCGCCGCGCGCGCCCGTACTCCTCGAGCGCGTCCGCCTGCCGGCCGCAGTGATAGAGCGCGGTCATCAGCAGCGCCCGGAATCGTTCCCGCAGCGGATGCTCGTCGATGAGCGGGCCCAGTTCGGTGACCGCGTCGGCGCTGCGGCCGGTTTCGATGTCCAGGCTGAGCCGGTCCTCGAGAATGGCCAGCCGCCATTGTTCGAGCCGCGCCCGCTGGCGTTCGGCGTACGGTCCGGGCAGTCCGCTCAGGGGCGCGCCCTGCCATTGCGCCAGCGCCGCCTCGAGGGTGTCGCGAGCTTTGACCGGGTCGTCGTCGCGCAATTGCCCGGCGGCGGTGACCCGGTCGACGACGGTGTCGATATCGGTGCAGCCGGCCGGAACGCGCAGGGCGTAGCCGTCGCCGACCGAGACCAGCAGGCTCGACGGCCCGCGCATGGTGCGCTCGGGTTCGAGTTCGCGGCGGAGCTTGGCCACGTGGGTGCGCAGCGCCGGGACCGCGCGCAGCACCGGGTCGTCGCCCCAGATGCCTTCGACGAGTTCGGCGGCCGTCACCGCCTTGCCCTCGCGCAGCAGCAGTGCCACCAGCACGGCGCGCCGTTGTGGCGGGCCCAGGTCCAAGGGCGTGTCTCCACGCCAAGCCCGGACCTCGCCCAATACCGCGAACTTCAACAAACCGACCTCCCCGTTCGGGCAGTGTAATGGTCGCCTGGCTCGTTGATCCGGCGACTATTCAACACCGATCACGGCCCCCCATCGTGGAATATCGGCCCGCTCGACGGGTTCGGTGACAAACCGGGGGAGGGAAGATGGCTCATCGGGTATCCGGGGAGGCCGGAGGCATCGGGGCGCGAGCGGTATCGGCGGTGGTGTGCGCGGCGTCGTTCCTGACGTTTCTGGACGTGTCGGTGGTGAATATCGCGTTTCCGAGCATCGCCCGATCCTTCAGCGGGACAGGGCAATCCGTGCTCACCTGGGTGGTGAGCGGGTACAGCGTGACCTTCGCGGCCGGGCTCGCGCCCGCCGGGCGGCTGGCCGATGTGATCGGGCGGGGTCGGTTGTTCCTGCTCGGGCTGGCCGGATTCGTGCTCACCTCCCTCGCCTGCGCGCTCGCGCCGTCGGCGGCAGCGCTCATCGCGGCGCGGCTGCTGCAAGGGGTGACGGCGGCGGTGGTGGTGCCCGCGTCGGTGGGATTGCTGCTGGGGGTGGTCGCGCCGGAGCGGCGGCCGGGGGCCATCGGAACCTGGACGGCCACCAATGGATTGGGTGCGGTGCTCGGGCCGGTGCTGGGCGGATTGCTGGTGGATCAGTTCGGGTGGCGGGGGATCTTCGCCATCAATATCCCGATCGGGCTGGTGCTGGTGGTCATCGGTCTGCGCTTCGTGCCGATGGATCGCCCCCGGGCCCGCGCCCCGCTGCCGGATGCCCTGGGCGCGTTGCTCTTCGCGACCGGCACCGGGTCCATCGTCGCCGCGATCACCCGCGGCCAGGATTGGGGCTGGACCGCGCCGCTCACCGTGTCCCTGCTGCTGGGCGGTCTGGTTCTGCTGCTGCTGGCTTTGCTTCGCGCCCGCACCCACCGCAGCCCCGCCGTCGATCTCGGACTGTGGCGCAACGGCTTGTTCGCCCGCACCAGCCTGGCGTCGGCGGTGATCGGCCTGGCGCTGTTCGCGCACATGCTCATCGGCCCGATCTTCCTGGCCGAGATCTGGCACTACTCCGTGGTCAAAGCCTCGTTCGTGCTCACCATCGCGGCCGTCGGCGCCATGCTCACCTCGATCGTGGTGGGCAGGATCGGCACCCCGCACAATGCGGGCCGCCTGGCAGCCCTGGGCGCACTGCTGTTCGCGGCGGGCGCGACCCTGCTCGGCACGCACGCGCTCACCGCCGCCGAACGCCTGTGGACGGTCTGGGCCCCGGCCGCCGCGGTCATCGGCCTCGGTATCGGATTGTCGTTCGCCGCCTTGGGAATCGCCGCGTCGGCCGCCATCCCGGAGGACGAGTTCGCGGCCGGGCTCGGCATGAATTTCACGGTCCGGCAGGTCGGGGGCGGTTTCGGGATCGCGATTCTGGCCGCGCTGGTCTCCGCGCACGGCATTCATCTGCTCGATGCCGTGCACGAGCTCTACCGGGTGGAGGCCGTGGTCCTGCTGGCCGCGGCGCCGCTGTGCCTGACCCTGCGGCCCGCCCGGACCACCGCCCCCGTCACCGTCCCCTGACCGGAATCAGCCGCGCCGCTCCTCGATTCGATCGCGCGCCGATTCCGCCGCCCGCGCCCCGCGATCGAGCACGTTCTCGGCCAGTACCGCGCCACGATCCAGGGCGTCCCCGGCGAGCCGCGCGCCACGATCCCGTGCCGTCTCGGCAACGCTCGCACTGCGATCACGCGCGAGCCTGGCAGCCTGACGCCGCCGCCCGCGCGCGGTCCGCGCGGCCCGCACACCCCGATCGTGCGCGGCGTCCGCAGCCCGCTGCCGCCGCTCACGCGCGGTCTCGGCGACCTGTGCGCCCCGATCCCGCGCGGTATCGGCCAGATCGGCCCCGCGTTCCCGGGCGGCTTCGGCCAGCTCCACACCCCGCCCGCGGGCGGTATCGGCGAAGTCCGCGCCGCGTTCGCGTGCGGTTCCGGCGAAGTCCGCGCCGCGCTCACGGGCGGTCTCGGCCAGGTCCGCGCCGCGTTCGCGTGCGGTTTCGGCGAGGTCCGCCCCGCGGACTTTGGCTACCTCGACCAGATGCCCGCCGCGGCGTTTGGCGATATCGGCGAATTCGCGGCTGCGGTCGCCGACCGTTTCGGCCAGGTCCGCGCCCTGTTCCTTGGCGGTCTCGGCCCAGTGCGGGGCTTCGGACTGGACGGTGTCGGCCAGTTCGGCGATGCGTTCCTTGGTGTGCCCGGCCGCCACCCGGGTGTGGGCGAGGGCTTCCTCCAGGCCCTTGCGCACGGCGGCGTAGCTGTCGTCGGAGGCGTGGGTGAGCGGCAGGCTCGCGGAAACCTTTGCGGCGGCGCGTTTTCCGCGCCAGGCGAGGGACGGTTTGCCCGCGGTGTCGGAGGCCGCGATCATGAGGCCGCCGAGCAGGCTGACGTCCTTGATGAACCCCAGCCGTTTGACGGCCCGGCGCTCGGGGTCCGGTTCGTCCCAGAAATTGTGTTCGATGGCGGTGGCGGGGACGAGGGTGGCGGCCAGCACCGTGGACGCGATGCGGGGCACGCGGCCGAAGGCGAGCAGGGCGGCGGCGCCGACCTGGACCATGGCATTGACCCGGACCACCTGGCCGGGATCGGAGGGGAGTTTGGCGGCGTACTGCTCGGGCAGCCGCCGCTCTCCGTGCTGGACGAGCGTGGCGGCCATCTTGGTGCGGGGCTCGGGGTTGGCGAGGGTGGTGAGCCCGTCGGCGATGAACGCGGACGCCAGCAGTGGACGGGCGATTCGTCGAATCAGCATGTTCGGATTCCTTTCCGACCAGGCAGTGCCCACTGGCGAACCCGGCAAACCCCCGCTCGGCGGCGCGTCGGGAGCGAATCACCGGGCCATTGGTCATCCATTGGTACATCCGGAGCGAACCGGCCGATCCTTATGGTGAGCACCGGGCAGAGGCGGTGCCGGAATATCGGGAGGGATCGTGCGCATCACCACAGTCGGCCTGATCACCGCCGCCACGCTGGCCGTGGCGGTAACGGGTTGTGCCACCGACGGAACGTCCACGGTGCCCAGCACCGGCCGCCCCACCGTCGTGCAGACCGTGGAATCGTCACCGCCCAGCGACGCCTCGGTAATCACCGCGACGACCGTGCGGGTCAACGGCAAACAGGGGACGCTCACCTACGACGTCGAGGTGCCGCAGCTGGAGGGCACCGGCAGGGACGCCGCCGTCAAGGAATTCAACGACGGTATGCGGACCACCTTGCAGAGCATCATTGCCGCGCGGTCCGATGCGGTGAAGCTGACCGGGGTCACCGATGAGAACAAGGTCGAGCATCTCGGCACGAAGGTCGCGTCCGGCATCATGTGGCTCACCCTCGATTTCGGCGGCGCGCATCCGATCGCGGTGCTGGCCACCCATGTGACGAACCTGGACACCGCCAAGCAGATCCGGATCGCGGATCTGTTCGGCACCGAAGGGGACGGGCTGGCCAAACTGTCCACGCTGGCCACCGAGAAGCTGAAGAAGGGCAAGTACGCGAGCGTCATCGACACCGACGGCCTGACCCCGACTCGTGATCACTTCCAGTACTGGACGGCCACTCCCGAGGGCATGCACCTGTATTTCGATCAGGGCCAGGCCGCGCCGCCCGTGGCCGGTGTGGTCGACGTGACCATCGACTGGTCGGCACTGAGCGGCGTGCTGAAGCCGGGCATGAAAGAGGTGCTCGCCGGCTGATTCACCAGAAGTGCAGTACCGACACCGGGCCGGCGATCAGGCAGTAGAGCGCGAACAGGAGCAGCGTGCGGGTCTGGAAGAACCGCTCCAGGAACCGCACGGCGACCCACGACGACAGTCCGGACACCAGCGCGCCGAGCAGGATCGGCCCGCGAAACCCGGCGGTGTCCGGGCCGACGAGTTCGGGCAGTTCCAGCACCCCCGCGCCCAGAATCGCGGGGGTGGCGAGCAGGAAGGCGAATTTGGCGGCGTGCTCGTGTTCCAGGCCCCGCCACAGCCCGCCGACCATGCTCAATCCGGCCCGGCTGAATCCGGTGATCAGCGCACCCGCCTGCGCGCAGCCGATGCCGACCGCGTCGGTGGCGCTGAGGGCGGCCAGGGGCCGATCGGTCTGGCGCAGCGCGCGGGTATCGGCGGTCCGGGTGCGATGCAGGGCGAAGCGCCGGCCGTACTGCGCGAGGGTGGGTTCGTTGCGGCGGCGCAGACCCTCCCCGATGATCAGCACCACGCCGTTGAGGGTGAGGAACACGGCCGCGTAGATCGGCGCGGAGAACAGCGCGTGCAGTGAATGTTCCAGCAGCGGACCGAGTATCGCGACCGGCAGCGTGCCCAGCACCAGCAGCCAGGCCAGCCGCTGCGGGACGGTATCGATCCGCCGGGTGCGCAGCGTGCCCAGGAATCCGCCGCCGATGGCCAGCCAATCGTGGCGATAGTGCGCCAGCAGCGCCACCGCCGTCGCCACGTGCAGCGCTACCACGAACGCCAGATACGGTGTGCCCCCGCTCGATTCGTCTTCGGTGAGCCGTGCCCAATCGCCGCCGAGCCAGGCCGCGACCAGGACGGAATGACCCAGGCTGGAGACGGGGAAGAGTTCGGTGAATCCCTGCACCGAGCCGATGACAGTCGCTTCGAAGTAAGTGAGCATCGCGAAGGAGTTTTGCACGGCGGCGTGGGCCGATTCCTGGCAGGTAGCTGTGATCCGATATGTCCGAATTCCTTGGTGAACAACGGGTTTCGATCCGGCCACGGCAAAACCCGGACGGTTGGTCCAATGTCCAGCTAGGCTCGCGGCGCGAATGCGCAAGATCGCATTGCGAGGATTCGGCAAGAGTTGAGGCGTGGATGAGGACGAGTCGTAGAGAGCTGCTGCGGGCGGCGGTGGGCGCGGCGCTGGTCGCCGGAGCCGGGACGAGCCCGGCGTGGGCGGCCCCGGTGCGCCGGGCGGCCGAGACGCCACAGACCTGGATGACGGGTCTGGCCGACAGCACTTCGCTACTGCGACTCACGATTCCGGGCACTCACGATTCCTGCTGCACCGACCCCGCGAACGGCACCGAATGGGCGCACACCCAGAACTGGTCGCTGCCGGAGCAATTCGCGCACGGCATCCGCTTCCTCGATATCCGCTGCAATGGCTTGCAGGATCACGTCAAGGATTCGTTCGGCATCTACCACGGGCCAGCGTATCAAGGGATCACCTTCGACCAGGTCCTGAACCAGTGCCGGGATTTCTTGTCCCGCAACCCCGGTGAGGTCCTGATCATGCGGGTGAAGAAGGAGGACGGCACCGGCAATGACGTCGGCACCGACTTCGCCCGGATCTTCGACGGCTACCTGGACGTGAAGGGCTACCGTTCGCTGTTCTGGATCGGCGAGCGCATCCCCGCGCTGGGCGAGGCGCGCGGCAAGGTCGTGCTGATCACCCAGTTCGCCAACCAGCTGCCGGCGCTGCGCTGGCCCGGCGGCGACAATGGCAATGTCTCCAATTCGACCTTCTACGTGCAGGATCGATACCAGGGCCGAGGTCTGATGGGCCTGGACTCCGGCACCTCGGCGGGCTCGTCCGGAACCGGCTCCTCCGGCGGCGACAAGTTCGACTATGTCCGCGCCTGCTTCGACAAAGCCGCCGCCGATTCCGCCAATACGCTCCTGTACATCAACTTCACCAGCTATGCCGACCGCGCCTGGCCCAAGGACAATGCCGCCGCCATTCTGCCGAAGGTCGAGAACTACCTGGCCGAACATCGTGAACAGCCCGGCCACTTCGGCATCGTGCCGATGGATTTCCCCGACCGGTACCCGAGCGTCCTGAACCTGCTGCTGGAGCGCAATCCGTAAGCTGGCAGCGGCGCTGACTCGAGGAGGCGGTATGGGTGCTGGGCTGGACGTGCGGTGGATTCACGGGTCGCCATCGGCCAAGCACAATACCGATCCGGATATCCAGGTGTACGCCTACGACGAGCACACCGTGATCCTGCGGCAGAACATGGCGATCGATTACGAAGCGCCGTTCCTGTTCCTGCTGTTCGGCTCCGAGCGTGCGGTGCTGATCGATACCGGGGCGACCGCCGCGGCGGAGTTCTTCCCGCTGCGCCGGGTGGTCGACGAGCTGGTCGAGGGGTGGCGGGCGCGCAATCCCCGGCCGGGCTACGAGCTGCTGGTGCTGCACACGCACCCGCACGGTGATCATGTCGCCGGTGACGCGCAGTTCGCCGATCGCCCGGACACCACCGTGATCTCCGGTGATCTCCGAACCGCCTGGCGGTACTTCGGATTCGACGAGAAGCCCGATGCGGTGGCGACGGTCGACCTGGGTGACCGGGTGCTGGAGGTGCTGGCGACGCCGGGGCATCACGAGGCGGCGGTCACCTATTACGACCCGCGCACCGGCTTCCTGTTCACGGGCGACACGGTCTATCCGGGCCGGCTCTACATCAAGGATTGGGCGGCGTTCTCGCGCAGCATCGACCGGTTGATCGAATTCGCCGGCGAGCGACCGGTCACCTACGTGCTGGGCTGTCACATCGAGATGACCACGACACCCGGCGTGGACTATCCGGTGCGCACCACCTATCAGCCCGACGAGCCGCCGCTGGAGATGACCCCGGCGGTGCTGCGTGAAATCCGTTCCGCCATAGCCGAAGTCGGCGATACGCCGGGCCGTCTCATCCGCTCGAACTTCATCCTCTACCCCCTGTCCTGAAAATCGCTGGCGCGCAGCCCCGTCCACGCGTCATGATCGTCCCCATGTTCTCGCAGTCCATCGCCGCATACCCCGCAGTCGCGGGTGCGATGGCTGCTGTCCGGGCACAGTCCGCATTCGACGGCGCACGAAGCTGACCTTCTCCGGGACGTCCCGGGACCTCAGACGGGGAAGGTCGGCTCGTTGCTTGAGGTCCCCTCGAAACCTGGACTCCCGGACGGAGATTCGTCATGGCCAAGCAGGCCTACATTCGTAACAAGCCGCACCTGAACATCGGCACCATGGGTCACGTCGACCACGGCAAGACCACGCTGACGGCCGCCATCACCAAGGTGCTCGCGGAGCGCGACGGCGGGAAGTTCGTGCCGTTCGATCGCATCGACCGGGCCCCGGAGGAGATCGAGCGCGGCATCACCATCAATATCGCGCACGTCGAATACGAGACGGCCACCCGGCATTACGCCCACGTGGACATGCCCGGCCACGCCGACTTCGTGAAGAACATGATCACGGGGGCGGCGCAGCTGGACGGCGCGATCCTGGTGGTGTCGGCGCTGGACGGCATCATGCCGCAGACCGCCGAGCACGTGGTGCTGGCCCGGCAGGTCGGGGTCGAGCACATCGTGGTCGCGGTCAACAAGGCCGACGGCGCGGACGCCGACCTGCTCGAGCTGGTCGAGCTCGAGGTGCGGGAACTGCTGTCCGCCAACGGATACGACGGCGACGAGCTGCCGGTGGTGCCGGTATCGGGGCTGAAGGCGCTCGAAGGCGACGAGCACTGGTCGCGGGAGCTGCTGCGGCTGCTGGACGTCATCGACGAGTACATCCCGCTGCCGGTGCGCTACACCGACGCGCCGTTCCTGATGCCGGTGGAGAACGTGCTCACCATCACCGGGCGCGGCACGGTGGTCACCGGCGCGGTGGAGCGCGGGCAGGTCCGGATGGGCGACCGGGTCACCGTTCTCGGCTTCGGCGAGACCATCGAATCGGTGGTGACCGGCGTCGAAACCTTCGGGCGCACCATGGAATCGGCGGAGGCGGGCGACAATGTCGCGCTGCTGCTGCGCGGGGTCCAGCGCGGGCAGGTGCAGCGCGGGCAGGTGGTCGCGGCCATCGGCAGCATTGCCGTGCACCGCGGCTTCACCGCCCGGGTGCGGCTGCTCAGCGCCGCGCAGGGCGGCCGGCGCACCCCGATCGCCTCGGGGTACCGCCCGCAGTTCTTCCTGCGCACCGGCGATGTGTCGGGGCAGGTGGTGCTGCCGCAGGGGCGCGCGGTGCCGGGGGAGACCGTCGAGATGACGGTGACCCTGGATCGTGCGGTCCCGCTCGAGCCCGGCCTGGGCTTCGCCGTCCGTGAGGGCAACCTGACGGTGGCGGCCGGGACGGTGCTCGCCGTCGACGGCTGACCCCGGCCGCAGGTCCCGGTTCCGAGCTGTGTGCTCGGGACCGGGACCATTCCCCCGACACACCGATACGGTCGCTCAAATCGGTGTTTCACTCGGCGTGTCTCCTAGTCTGGCGCAATGACCACCCATTGCCAGAAGTTCGCCGCCGCCGTGGGCGTGGCCGCCGTCGCGCTCGCCGGATGCTCGAGCGGGTCGAAGTCCGAGAGCTCGGACAAGATCGATGTCGGGGTGCTGGTCATCACCATGTTCGATCCCGAGAACAAGGTGTGGCTCGACAGGGAGCAATTGCCCACCACGGTCGAGGTGCCCGGCGCGTACAAACCGGTGCGCTGCAATGCGGACAAACTGTGCGTGGCCGAAACCGGTCAGGGCAAGGCCAATGCCGCCACCACCATGATGGCGATTCTCGGCAGCGACAGGTTCGACTTCTCCGGCGCCTACTTCCTCACCGCCGGAATCGCGGGCACCCCGCCGGATCAGGGCACGCTCGGTGCGGCCGCGTGGGCCCGCTGGGTGGTGGATTTCGATCTGGGCAATCACCTCGATCCGGCCGAGGCTCCCGAGGTCCCCTACGGATACCGCCCGGTCGAGGACTACAACACCGCCGCCTACCGCCTCGATGAAGCGTTGGTGGACAAGGCATTCGAGCTGTCACAAGGCGTGCAGCTCGCCGACACCCCCGAAGTAGCCGCCGCCCGTGCGCAATACCCGGGCCAGGAGGGCCGCAAGCCCGCGGTCATGAAGTGCGACACCATGACCGGCGACGACTTCTACTCCGGCAAACCGCTTTCCGACACCGCCCGCTACATCATGGACCTGCGCACCAAGGGCCAGGGCGTCTACTGCACCACGCAGATGGAAGACAATGCCACCGCCACCGCGTTGCGGGTGCACGGCTACCTGAACCGCTACCTGTCGCTGCGCACCATGAGCAATTTCGATCAGCCGTATCCGGGCCAGACCGTGGTGCAGCACCTGGACAGTTCGACCGGCGGCTTCGAACTCGCCTGCGAGAACGCCTACACGCTCGGCAAAGTCGTCGCCGCGTACCTGCTGAAGAACCCGCCGCGGCACTGACTCCGGCCGGAATTCTCTGCCCCGGCGGCGCGGGCATCGCGGACCATGGGTGCCATGGAACGCGGACATTACGGCGACGACCACCTGGCATTCGCGGAACTGGCGCGCGGGTTCGCGCGCAAAGAGGTCGCGCCGCGCTATGCGGAGTACGAGGACGCCGGGATCGTGCCGCGTGCGGTGTTCGCGCGGGCGGGTGAACTCGGGCTGCTCGGTTTCGCGGTGCCGCGGAGTTGCGGCGGGCTGGGTGTGGCCGACTTCCGGTTCAACCAGATCCTCATCGAGGAGTTCATGGAGGCCGACTGTGCGGGCGTGGGCCTGAACTTCGCCCTGCACAACGACATCTGCACCCCGTACCTGCTGCAGTTCACCACCGAAGAACAACGCGAACGCTGGCTGCCGGGCTTCGTCGCGGGCACCCGCATCGCCGCCATCGGCATGACCGAACCGGGCGCGGGCTCCGACGTCGCCGGCATTCGCACGGCCGCTGCGGATTGTGGCGACCACTACCTGGTCAACGGTGCGAAGACCTTCATCACCAATGGCATCAACGCCGACCTGGTCATCACCGCGGTGCGGACCTCACCGGAACGGCATCGCGGGCTCACCCTGCTGGTGATCGAAAGCGGCATGGACGGTTTCGCGCGCGGCCGCAATCTCGACAAGCTGGGCCTGCACTCGCAGGACACGGCCGAGCTGAGTTTCACCGACGTGCGGGTGCCCAAGGCCAATGTGCTCGGCGAACCCGGCCGCGGTTTCGAATACCTGATGCGCAACCTGCCCCAGGAACGCATGCAGATCGCCGTCGCCTGCCTGGCGCGGGCGCGCGCCGGACTGCGCTGGACCATCGAATACGTCGGCGGCCGAACGGCTTTCGGGCAGCCCATCGGCGGCTTCCAGCACACCAAGTTCACCCTGGCCGACGTGGCCACCGAGGTCGCGGTGACCGAGGCGTTCATCGACAAATGCGTCCTGGAATTGAACGCCGGCCGTCTCACGCCCGCCGACGCGGCCAAGGCCAAACTGTGGGCCTCGGAAACCGAATTCCGCTGCCTGGACCGCTGTCAGCAGCTGTTCGGCGGCTACGGCTACATGCGCGAATACCCGATCGCCCGCGCCGCCGCCGACGCCCGGGTGACGCGGGTGTACGGCGGGACGTCGGAGATCATGCGCGAGATCATCGGCCGCGACCTGAAACTGACCGAACGCTAGCGGTCAGCGCTTCAAGCCATGGCCGGCGGCGATGAGGCGCTCCATGACCGTGCGCGGCACCAGCCGGCGCACCGCGAACATGAGCGGCGCGTTACTGCCCACGGCGTACAGCGGTTTCGGCCGATCGGCCGCGGCGGCGGCCACGATGGTCTTCGCGACCTGTTCCGGCGCAATGCCTTTGGACATCTTCTCGTCCAGGGTCGCCATGAACTTGGTGAAATCGGTCGTGTGCGGCGAACCTTCGTCGAGGTACTTGGTGCGCCGCTCGCTCAGGCCGGTATCGATCTGCCCGGGTTCGACGGTGGTCAGCCACACCCCGAACGGCGACTCCTCGAACCGGGCCGCCGTCGCGAAGGCGCGCACGGCCGCCTTGGTCGCGGCGTAGGAGGACCGGTACGGCATCGGGAAACTGCCGATCATGGAGCCCACCATGACGATCCGCCCGTACCCGCGCTCGCGCATACCCGGCAGCAGCCGCTGGGTGAGGGTGACCGGACCCAGCACATTGAGCTGGAACAGTCGCTCGACCGCCGCCGCGGGCAGTTCGGCCAGCGGCCCGGCCTGGCTCTCGCCCGCATTGTTGACCAGCACGTCCACCGCGCCCAGCGCCGCCACGAAACGGTCGATCGAGCCGGCGTCGGTGAGATCCAGCGCCCGGTAGTCCACCCCGGGCAGCCGGTCGGCAGCGGCGATCGAATCAGGATTGCGGCTGGTGCCGATCACCTTGTGGCCAGCGGCCGCGAAAGCCGCCGCGGTCGCTCTGCCGATGCCGGACGAAGCGCCGGTGACCACCACGGTGCGGGTCGAATTGCTGCTCATGGTCAGGAACGCTAGCCGCTGAACGCACCCCGAGCCACACTCCGACACCGAACGATACGGCGAAGACCGGCACGAACAGAACTGCTTGGGTGCTCATGCCGGGCCATCGGGGACACGCAGGATCGCTGTTACGTGACGATTTGCGATGAATTCGCAGCATACCTACCGGTTCTCGGCCGAGCCGGTCACTTGGGTAGCGGGTACGCCTGCTGCGGCATGCCCTCGGCCATGACCGTGAGCTGGGTGAAGTATCCGTCGACGGGCTTGGACAGGGTCACCGCGGCGGGCGTGGTGTCGCGGCGGCCGTCGGCGCAACTGGGTTCGCAAGTGTTGCTGTTCTCGATGCCGCGGCCGTGTGCGGCGTCCGCGGTCCAGTCCGTCCAGGTCAGTCCGGAGACCGACAGATTGCCGTCGGCACAGGTGATGGTGATCTGCGAGGGCCGGATCTCGGGTTCGGAGACGCAGTTCTTCATCTGCGGGAGCGCGGCCGGGGTGGACGCGGACGACGTGGCGGTCGAGTCGTCGCCGGAACCGCAGCCGGTCACCGCGGCGGTGAGTAGGAGCGCGGTGGCGAGGGCGACGGGCAAACGCATTGATCCTCCTGATCGTTCGGCTGTCACTGGGCGGGAAATCGCATACGGAACTCGGCGCCGCGACCCGGTTCGGACTCGACCGAGACCGTGGCGGCATGGGTGTCGGCCACCTGGGCCACGATCGCCAGGCCGAGACCGTGGCCGGGGGTGGCGCGGGCGGTGGGGGAGCGGTAGAAGCGATCGAAGACGTGCGGCAGGTCGGCGGCGGCGATGCCGGGACCGGTATCGCGGACGGTCAGGGTCCGGTCATGCAGTGCCACTTGGACTTTCGCGCCGGACGGGCTGAATTTGGCGGCATTGTCCAGGAGGTTGGTGAGGGCCCGGCCCAGGCGGGCGGCGCTGCCGGTGACGGTGGTGGGTTCCAGGTCGGTCGTGAAAGTGATTGCGGGCCAATGCCTGCGGGCGATCTCGAGACGGTCGGCCACGAGGGTGTCCAGGCGCAGGTCTTCGAAGCGTTCCGGGACGGCGTCGGGATCGTCGGCACGCGCCAGATCGATGAGATCGGTGACCAGGCCGGACAATTCCTCGGCGCGATTGCGCAGCGCGGCGGCGGTCTCGGTCAATTGCCCGGGGCTCAGCCGGTCGGCGCGGCGCAGCAGGTCGATATCGGTGCGCAGGGCGGTGAGCGGGGTGCGCAGTTCGTGCGAGGCGTCGGCGATCAGGCGTTGTTGTGCCGCACGGGAATCGCGTTCGGCGGACAGCGCGGCATCGAGTTCGGCCAGCATGGTGTTGATGCTGGCGGCCAAGCGGGCGAGTTCGTCGGAGCCGGTCACCGCGATGTGCTCGCCCGGATCCCGGGTGCGGGCCACCCGTTCGGCGGCGGCGGTGAGGGTGGCCACCGGTGCGAGCGCGCGGCGGGCCAGCAGGATGCCGATCCCGGCCGCCAGCAGCGTGCCGGCCAGCGCCGCCACCAGCAGCGCCGAACCGACTCTCCGCAATCCGGTGTCGATGGTGTCCGAGCGTTGCGCGATCTGCACCGCGCTGCCGGGTCGCAGCGGTGCGGTGTACATCCGCAGGGGATAGCCGTCCACGGTGACGTCACTGAAGTGCGCGCCGGCCGATCCCGCTGCCACCGCGCGGGTTCCGGCGTCCACCGGCAGGCTCTGCTCCGGATCGTGCTCGGATTCGATGCCGCCGTCGGCGGCCACCACCTGCACGCAGCTGGGCGCGGCCAGATACCGGCACGGCCCGGAAATGGTGGCCAGGGACGGTTCGGCCGGGAACTGCCGTTCGATGCGGGTGGCCTGGCGGCGCAGATTCAGATCCAGGGTGCTGTTGAACTCGTGCCCCACCACCACGTACGCGGCGGCCGCCATACCCGCCAGCGCCAAAGCCATTGCGAGCACGAAGAATACGGCGATCCGGCCGCGCAATCCGAGCCGGGTCATGCCGGTCCCAGCCGGTAGCCGACGCCGCGCACGGTGTGGATGAGCGGCGGGCGGTCCCCGGCGTCGAGTTTGCGGCGCAGATAGCGGATATAGACCTCCAGCGAATTCGACGTCCGGTGCCCCCACACCCGATCGATCAGGGTTTCGCGCGGCAGCGCCTGCCCGGCATTGCGCAGCAGCACCTCCAGCAGCGCGAATTCGGTTCGGCTCAGCTCGATTTCGGTCCCGGCGCGGCGCACGGTGTGCGCGGCGGTGTCCATCACCAGATTGCCCGCGGACAGCACCGCGCCGTCCTCCGGATAGGTGCGGCGCACCAATGCGCGCACCCGCGCCAGCAGTTCGTCCAGATCGAACGGCTTCACCAGATAGTCGTCCGCACCGGCGTCCAGGCCCGCGATGCGATCGGCCACCGCGTCGCGGGCGGTGAGCATGAGGATCGGGGTGCGGTCGCCGCGCCCGCGCAGCGTGCGGCAGGTGGTCAAACCATCCATGAAGGGCATGAGCACATCCAGCACCACCACTTCCGGCTGCCATCTGGCAACCTCGGTGAGCGCGGTGGCGCCGTCGCCGGCGGCCCGGGTTTCGTAGCCTTCGCTGCCGAGGGCGCGCACCAGCGCGTCCCGCACCGCGGGCTCGTCGTCCACCACCAATACGCGCACCCCACGAATATACGGATCGACGGCACCTGGGCATTCTCATCCGGCTCTCATGTCGGCTGTCCAGGGTGACCGGTATGGAACATCGGAAACTGCGCCGGGCCGGGGCGGTCATCGCCATTGCGGGGGTCGCCGCGACCGGTCTCGCCGCGTGTGGGAACGAACCGGTTTCGGCCGCGCCACGCCTCGAGGGCAACCAGGTGGTTATCCCGATCGACGGCGGTATGGCCGAGGTGGACACCACCTCGCTGGCCGTGGGGGCGACCGCTTCGGGGCAGCGGATGGAATTGTCCGGCCCGGCGGACGGCGGACTCGGCGCGCCCGGACCGGTGCGGGTCGAAGGGGCGGCGGCGACCTGGAGCTATCCCGAGCGCGGGCTCGCGGTGCGGGCCGATGCGGCCGACGGGCGGCTGCGTATCGAGGTGAGCGGCGAGCGGGACGGGAAACTGGTGTGGCCGGTCACCGGCGGCGACCGGGACGCGCGATCGCTGCAACTGCCGCGCGGTGAGGGACTCTCGCTGCCGGTGCGCGACACCTTCTGGAACGGTCCGGACACCGGTCTCGTCGGTGAAAGCCTGTCCCTCACTGCGGGATTGACCATGCCGTTCTGGGGTTACCGGATCGGTGAGCGCGGGGTCAGCTACGTGGTGCCCACCGATATCGGCAGCAGCGTGACCGTGCGATCCGAGGACGGCCGGCTGCTGGCGCGGGGTGAACACGACTTCGCCCCCGGGCGCGGCACCGGTGCGTACCGCGTCGATTTCGCGCTCACCGACGCCTCCCCGGTCGCGGCGGCGCGGGACTACCGGGACTGGCTGCTGCGGCACGGTGAGTTCCGCTCGCTGACGGACAAGATCGCGGAGAATCCGGCGGTCGGCAAACTGCTCGGCGCGTTCCACGCCTACCTGTGGGGCGACGGCCGCGGTCCGGAAGCCGTTGCGCAGCTGCGCAAGCTGGGCATCGATCGCATGTGGCTGGGCTACGACGCCGACGGGGATCCGATGTCGGCGGACGCGGTCCGGGAAGCCGGACAGGCCGGATACCTGGTGGGCCCGTACGACTCGTTCGACAATGCCCAGGACCCCGCCACCGCCGACAATCCCTCGTCGCGCTGGCCCGGCCGGCTGTGGCCCGAAGGCTGCGTGCACGATGCCGACGGCACACCGGAGACCGGATTCGGCGGGCGCGGTTGCTATCTGAGCACCGAGGTGCTGCAACAGGACCCGCAGCTCTACCGGGACCGCTACGCCGCCATGACCGCCAACGGCGCGGACAGCTACTTCCTCGACGTGGACGCCGCCGGAGAATTCTTCGACGACTACAGCGCCGGGCACCCCATGACCCAGACCCGGGACCGGGCGAACCGCCTGGAACGCATGCGCTGGCTGGCCTCCGACCGCAAGACCGTGCTCGGCTCGGAATCCGCCGGGGCCTGGTCCGCGCCGGTGCTGGCCTTCGATCACGGCGCCCAGAACCCGATCTCGGATCGGCTCTGGAAACTCCAGCGCGACAAGCAGACCTGGGGCGCCTACTACCCGGCGCAGGCGCCCAAGGCGTTCTTCCAGCCCGTGGACCTGCCCGCCGACCTGGTGAAGGCCATGTTCGATCCGGTGTACCGGGTGCCGCTGTACGAAACCGTGCTCCACGATTCCCTGGTCAATGCCGACCGGTGGGAGCTGTCGTATTACAAACTGCCGCAACAGCGGACGATGCGGGCGCTCACGGCAATCCTGAACAACACCCCGCTGAACTTCGCGCTGGACCGGGCGACCATCGGCGCGCACGGTGCGGAAATCGCACGGCTGCAACAGTTCTTCGCGCCCCTGCACGAAGCGGCGGGCACCCTGGCTATGACCGACTTCCGGTGGCTCACCGACGACCGTCTGGTACAGCGCAGCGTCTTCGGCGATGGCAAGCTCACCGTGACCGCGAACTTCGGCACCCAGGACCGCGACGGGCTCCCCGGCGGTTGCGTGGACGCACAGCTCGCGGGCGACGAAACGCCGCGGCGACTGTGCCCGGCGCGGTGACCGGCGTGCGCTCGGCGCACAAGGCGCTCGTATTCGGCAGTGCCGCAGCGGTTCTCACCGTGCTGTTGATCGGCCACGAATGGATTCCGGATATCGCCGGGTCCGGCATGCTCCTGGACGCGGCCGCCCCGTGGCTCGGCCTGCTCGTCCCGCTGCTCGCGGTGCTCGCGATCCTGCTGCGCAGTCCGGCGGGCGCGGTCACCATGCTCGTCCCGTTGCTGGCCTGGGCGTACGCCTTCGGTTCGTGGTGGGCCCCGCATCCCGGGGCCGCCACCCCGGGCGGCGGGCTGACCATCGTGTCGCAGAATCTGTTCGCGGCCAACGGTTCTCCGGTGGCGACCGCCCGGGCGCTGCTTGCCGCCGATGCCGACCTGATCGCGGTCCAGGAGTTCGCGGGCTCGAATCGCGCACCGGTGCAACGTATTCTCGACACCGCCTACCCCTACCGCGAGGAGCTCGGCACGGTCGCGCTGTGGAGCCGGTTCCCGACCTCCGATACCGAGATCGCCGATGTCGGCATCGGCTGGACGCGCGGCCTGCGCACCCGGATCGCCGCGCCCGGCGGGGCGCTCGTCGTCTACGTCGTGCACCTGCCCTCGATCCGCCCCGGGGAGACCGCGGTGCGTGATCGCGGCCTGACGGTGCTCTCCCGCCAGCTCGCCGCCGATCGGGCCGAACGAGTGGTGGTGGCGGGCGATTTCAACACCGCGACTACCGACCGGCGCTGGACCGGATTCGCTCCCGGCTATCGAGATGCGTTGTCCGCCAATGCTTCCGGTCCCGGATTCACCTGGCCGTCGGCCTTCCCGCTGGTCCGCCTCGATCATGTGCTGGTGCGCGGCGGCGTCATCGGCTCCGCCGCGGTCCTGCACACGCCGGGCCCCGACCACCGCGCCGTGCGCGCCACCATCGCCTTCGACTGAGTCGACCGCCTGCGGCCGAGTTGATCGCCGTGGCCGAGTCCGCCGCGTGATCGACCCTGTCTCAAATCCGGCCTACACTGTCTGAGACAGGAGCGTCGGCAGGTGCTCGTGGCGAGGAAAGGAACGGCAACGTGGCCGGACTCAGGAGAAAAGGCATCACCCGCATGGCGAAGGTGGCGAGCATTCCCGCCACCCTGCTGGCCCAGCGGGTCGCCGCCACCGGGCGGGGGCTCATGGCGGGCGCCGAACGCGGCAGCATCACCGACGAAATGCTCGACAATGCCGCCGACCAGGTCTTCGCGGTGCTCGGCGAACTCAAGGGCGGCGCCATGAAGCTCGGGCAGGCGCTCAGCGTCGCCGAGGCCGCGGTGCCGCCGCGCTTCGCCGAGCACTTCCGTGAAGCGCTGACCCGCTTGCAGCAGGAAGCCCCGCCCATGCCGGTCGCGGACACCCATCGCATGCTTGATGTGCAATTGGGCACGGCGTGGCGGAAACGGTTCGCGCACTTCGAGGATCAGCCGATCGCGGCCGCGAGCATCGGGCAGGTGCACAAGGCGGTCTGGCACGACGGCCGCCCGGTCGCGGTGAAGGTGCAGTATCCCGAGGCCGAGGAATCGCTGCGCTCGGATCTGATGATGCTGCAAATGGTTTCGGGTGCGTTCAACACGTTCATGGCCGGCACCAATGCCCGGCAGCTCATCGAGGAGTTCCTGGCCCGCACCGAGGACGAACTGGACTACCGCATCGAGGCGGCCTATCAGCGCCGCTTCGCCAAGGCCTTCGCCGGGGACGCGCGCTTCTTCGTGCCGCGGGTGGTGGCGGCCGCGCCCAAGGTGCTGGTCAGCGAATGGATGAACGGCACCCCGTTGTCTCGCATCATCGCCGATGGCTCCCGGGCCGACCGTGACCGCGCCGGGCTGCTGCTCGCCGAATTCGCGCTGTGCTCGCCGAGCCGGGTCGGCCTCCTGCACAGCGATCCGCATCCCGGCAATTTCCAATTGCGGCCGGACGGGCGGCTGGGCGTCATCGATTTCGGGGCGTGTGCGGAGACCCCGCGCGGTCTGCCCGAGGCCGCCGGGCGCATGGCGAGCTGCGCGCTGGCGGGGGACTACGACGCGCTGGAGCGAGTGCTGCGCGAGGAGGGCTTCGTGAAGCCCGGAGCCGCAATAGAAATGGCTCCCATCCGCCGGCGGATCGAACCGATCGTCGCGCAGATCGACGGACAGGATTTCCATTTCAGCCGCGCCATGTTGCAGGAGGACGTGGCCCGGGCGCTGGATCCGGAGAACATCTCCCTGGTCAATGCCCGCGCCATGAAAGCTCCCGCCGACCGGCCCGAATACGCCATGTTCGGGCGGGTGCTGGGCGGCGTGGTGGGTATCTGCGCGCAACTCGATGCCCGGGGACCGTTCCTGAGCTTGGCCGAACAGTGGATCCCGGGTTTCGCCGGAACCCGGGAAGCCGCCGGGTGAGCCGCCGCGCTCAGCGGAAGTAGGGTGCGGGCTGCACCCAGCGGAAGCCGCGTGAGACGGATTCGAACCGGTCCAGGTCGATGCGCTGCAGTCGCATGCGCACGGGCTTGCCGCCGAGCTGGCCTTCCAGGATCAGCTCGTCCGGCTCGGGCTGCTCGTAGGTGAATGTCGCGATCTTCCACTGGTGCGCGAGGTCCTTCGCGAGGACGACCGTGTGGGTCTCGGTGTCGACCTCGCCGGGGAAGGACACCATGGAATCGTCCATGCGCTGCGCGGTGACGCCGATCGTGCTGTCGAAGATGATGCGGCGGAAGCGCTCGTTCGCGCTGAGCATTTGGGAATTGTGCTGTTTGCCGCTGTAGTCGATCAGGGGCGGCAGGGTTTGCCCGGCGACGGTGTATTCGGTGACGTTCCAGATGCCGTACAGCGGGGATTTGGCCCGGCCGTTGCCGTAGGAGCTCCACGCGTCGTGGCCCTCGATGATCGCGGTGATCAGCAGCCACACACCGAAGACCACCTGTGTGGCCAGCAGGATCCGCTGCCCGCGCCGGCCGGCGACCAGCGGAGGCGCGTCCGGGGCGGGGACGGCATGTCCGGTGAGCGCCTTCACGATCCGCGCGATATCCGGTGCCGCCAGGATGGCCGAGTACACGACCAGTTGCAGCGCGAACAGTTTCACCGGTACGTCGAAGGTGAGATTGAGCAGAGCGACCTGGAGTGACACCACGAACGCCAGCACCGCGCCCAGCCCGGCGGTGCGCGGTAGCACCAGCAGCAGTGCGGCGGTGATTTCCGCTGCGCCCAACGCCATTTCGTAGGGTTCGGACATCGCGGTCGAGGCCCACAGGATCGACATCGGACTCATGTCACCGAACGGCTCGATCAGCCGCTCCAGGCTGAAGGTCATCTGCGACGGCAGCACCTTCACCATGCCGTACAGCAGCAGCGCGGCCACCAGCACCGCGCGCAGCAGCAGCCGGAACCAGCCGTAGAGCCGCACGTACTCCGGGCGCTTGCGATCGAGCACCGACCAGACGACGGTCGCCAAGGCGCTGACCATCAGCAGCGTGAACAGCCAGATCCATTGCGTGGCAGTATCACTGCTGCCGGAAGCCGAGTAGTCGGCGCGGGTATCGAACAGCTGCTCGCCCACCCAGTCGGTGAGCGGATGCAGCGCCGACCATTTCGCGAAACCGAGCACCATATCCGTCGGCAACCCGAACGAACGCAGCAGCGATCGGGCCACCCACGGGGCCGCCATCCCGATGCCGACGAACACGAAGCCGAACCGGAAGGCTATGCGCACCAGCGGATGCCATGGTTCGGCCGTCGGTGCTGCTGCCTCCCGGCGTTCCTCTTCGGCCGCGACCGTTGCCACCACTGATTACCCCTCACCGATCCACGCAGCGAACTCCTTGCGGGCGTGAACGTTATGGCAAGCGGTGCGGCGGGCGTATCCGGCAAAGTTGGTGCCCCGATCGTCCCTGCCCCCAGAATCACCGCCACCGGCGCGGGGGTGCGGGCGGTCAGTTCACCGACACCGCGCGCCGTCCGTTCGCGGTCACGGTCACCGGACGGGTCACCGTGAAGCGATAGTCGTCCATCGGGAAATGCCGGTTCTCCCAATACATTTCCAGCTGTGTGGACGGCCGGAACGCCGCTCCGTCACCCTGATAGTTGATGTAGTAGGTGTTCGAGGTGACGCAGCCCTGGGTGAACAGGTGCGTGCGCTTGGCGCGCCGGTCCATGCGCTCGAAGTAGCGGTCGTGCGGCTCCTGCCGGACCTCCACCCGGGTGGCCCGGCGGCGGCGGGCCTCCTTGATGACCCGGGCGGCGTGCGCGGAGGTGGATTCGATGAGCGGAATGTACGAGCCGGGCGCGTACGCGTAGGGCCCGACGATCAGGAACGCATTGGGGAAACGGGGCACCGAGACGCCCTGATACGCCTGGAAGCGATTGCGGTCCCAGAATTCGCCGAGCTCCAGCCCACCGCAGCCGTAGATCGGATAGGGCGGGGTGTAGCCCTTCTCCATCACCTTGAATCCGGTGGCGCACAGCACCATATCGAATTCGCGTTCCCACCCGTCCGCGCTGACGATGCCGGTCGGGGTGAAATGCTCGATCGCGTCGGTGACCAGATCCACGTGCGGTCGCGTGAAGGTCTGGAAATAGTTGTTGGAGATGGACGGCCGCTTGCAGCCCAACCGGTAGTCGGGGGTGAGCTTGCGGCGCAGTTCCGGATCGCGCACCTGGCTGTACAGGTAGCCCTTCATGGCGGCCTCGCCGAGCATGATGCCGGCCGAGGTGACGCGCGGATAGTTCGAGATGGCCAGGCCCGCGCCCAATCCGGCATTGACGCCCACATTGCCGACGAAACGCACCGTCTTCTGCACCGGCGCCAACCCGAGCAGCGCATTGAGCACCGGACCCATCGTGAAATCGACCTTGGGCCCGATCCAGATGGCCCGGCGCTGATACACCGTCAATTGCGAAACCGTCTTGGCCAGTTCGGGAATCACCTGCAGCGCGGTCGCGCCGGTGCCGATCACCGCGACTCGTTTGCCACTGAAATCGTAGGAGTGATCCCAGCGCGAACTGTGCATGATCTTGCCGGTGTATTCGTCGATGCCCGCGATCTCGGGGGTGTGCGGCTGCTCCAGCCCGCCCACCGCCCCGATGGTGTAGCGGGCGGTGATCTCGGCGCCGTTCTCCAGGCCGATCCGCCACAGATCATTGTGCTCGTCGAAGGACCCGCGCACCGCACCCGAACCCAGCCGCAGCTTCGATCGCAACCCCTGCCGATCCACCACTTCCTCGGCGTAGCGCTGCAATTCCTCGCCCGGCGCGAAGAACCGCGACCAGCGCGAGCGCGGCTGGAACGAGAAATTGTAGACCGGCGACGGAATGTCCACGGCCACACCGGGATAGGTATTGGCCAGCCAGGTGCCGCCGACCTTGGACCATTTGTCGATGATGACGAAATTCTCGATCCCGGCCTTGCGCAGGGCCACGCCCGCGCCGATCCCGCCGAGGCCCGCGCCGATGACGACGACCTCGTATTCGGGGGTGATGGGGGAGCCGTTGGTGGTGCTCATCGTTGAGACCTCGTGTTCTCGGTGAGGGTGGTTGCGTACGCCGCGGCGATGACTTCCGGCAGCTGCTGCCGCCGCAGCTTGCCCGCGGTGGTGCGGGGGAGTTCCGCCGCGAACACGATGTCGCGCGGCACCTTGTAATTGGCGAGGGTGGATTTGATGTGTGCGCGCAGCGCGTCGGCGGTGACCTGCGCGCCCGGTTCCAGGACCACGACCGCGGCCAGGCGCTGCCCGAATTCGGTGTCCGGCAAGCCGATCGCGCCCGCGTCGGCGACGGCCGGATGGGCGGCCAGGGCGGCCTCGACCTCCTGCGGGAAGACGTTCTCGCCGCCGGAGACGATCATGTCGTCGGAGCGGCCGTCGATGAACAGGCGGCCCTGCGCGTCGAAATGGCCGAGATCGCCGGAGTCCATGTGCCGGCCGACCATGGTCTTGGCGCGGCCGTCGGTGTAGCCGCGGGACATGGCCGGATTGCGATTGACGATGCGGCCGGTATAACCGGTCGGCACCTCGCGGCCCCGCTCGTCCACGATGCGGATATCGACCAGGCCGCTCGGCGGTTTGCCCACGGTGCCCGGCGCGGCCCGCAGATCCGCGGGCGTGGCGACGGCCCCCGCGCCGGTCTCGGTCGAGGCGTACCCGTTGAACAGCACGTCACCGAACTCGTCCATGAAAGCCGCTGCCAGCCAGGGCGAGAGCGGGGCCGCGCCGCACAGCACCATCTGCAGGCCGTCGGTGCGGTAGTCGCGCCGATCGGCCTCCGGCAGCGCCATGATCCGGCCCAGCATGGTCGGCACCAGACAGGCGATGCGCACGTCGTGGCGTTCGATATCGGCCAATACCGTTTCCGCGTCGAAGCGTTCGTGCACGATAGCGGTCGAACCCAGCAGGAACGCGGCCGGCAGCGCGACGAAACCGAAGGTGTGATGCAGCGGCGGGGCGACGATCATCGGGTGCCCCAGGCGCGGAATCGGTTCGAAGCGGGCGAAATCGGTGATCGCGGTCAGCATGCGCGGGTGCAGGGCGGCCAGCATGGGCAGCACGTCCCGGCTGCTGCCGCCCCGGGCCACGCCCTTGGGCACCCCGGTGGTGCCGCCGGTGAGCAGGATGATCGACCCGCCCCGCGCGGGTTCGCGCACCGGCGCACCGCCCGCGGCGACCAATTCGGCCACCGTCGGCAGCCCGCCCGCCACGCCGCGCACCACCAGGCGGCGACCGGTATAGCCGGATCGCGTGATCTCGCCGTGGAATTCGCCGTCGTAGCAGAGCAGGTCGATGCCCTCGCGGTGCAGCACCTCACCGATCTGCGGGCCCGCGAAACCGTAGTTCAGCGGCACCAGATCGGCCGAGAGCCGGGCGGCGGCATAGGCGGCCACCACGAACCCGCGATGATTGCGGCACAGTACGCCGACCTTGCTGCCGCGCCGGATATTCCAGCGCTCCCGCATCGCCGCGGCCAGTCGTTCGACCTGTTCGTGCAGGTCCGCGGCAGAGATCGGGCCGTAGTCGTCGATCATGGCGGGGCGGTCGGGGAACCGCGCCGCGAACAATGCCAGGGTGGTGGCCAGGCTGACGCCGCCGCGCAACGCCGCCGCCGTGTGCGGAATCCGGCTGGGCGGCAGCAGGTTCAGCGCCCCGGCGGCCGGAATGCGCCCCGCCAGGGTGACGGCGTCGTCGAGGAGGTTCGCCGCGGCTTCCATCCGGCCCAGCGGTCCGGCCAGATCGACCGGGCGGTTGTTCCAGTTCCCGGCCTGCACATAGCGGGTCATCAGCCGCTGGGCCAGCGGCGAGGAATCCAGCGCATAGGACATGGGCGCGGCGGCCCGCTCCCACCAGGGCCGAATCGCCAAGGGCCGGTCCACGATCGCGCGGCACACCAGGCTCGCGGCCTCGTCGGTGGACATGCTCGGGGTGTAGCGGTAGATGCGATAGGGGCCGAGCATTTCCGAGCGCACCAATTGCAGATGCACCGCCGTGCAGGTGATGCCGTCGGCGCGCAATTCCGGTCCAGCGCCGCGCATCCAGGAATTGAACGCCGCTTTGCTGGCGATATACGCGGTCCAGCCGACGGCGGGCATATGTACGCCCGCGGTGCTGATATTCACGATATGGCCCGCTCGGCGCGCTCGCATGCCCGGTAACAGGCTCAGTACCAGGCGAATCGGGCCGAGATAGTTGATGCGATTGGTGTCGTCGAAATTGTCCCAGCGATCCAGGGAATCGGAGAGCCAGCGCCGAATGGACTTGCCCGCATTGTTGACGAACACATCGACGTGGCCGTGCTCGGCAAGCACACGCTCGACCAGCTCCGCGCACGCGTCCATATCGGTGAGATCGGTCGGGTACGGATGAATCGAGCCGGGCGCGCCCGCCGATTCGTCACGCAATTCCTCGAGCAGCCGCGCGCGGCGGGCAACGGCGATGACGCTCGCGCCATTGCGTGCCAGCCGGTGCGCGGTAGCGCGACCGACGCCCGAGGACGCCCCGGTCACCAGGATCACCTTCCCGGTGACCGCGGGCGCGAGCCGCCGCTCGCTGATGCCGTAACTCGCCGCGCCCAGCGCGATCCGGACCGATTTCGGTAGTTCGATCATGGGCTGGAGATTCCTTGCCGACCGGCCGAATCTCGAAGTGCGCCATTGCGCTTCATTACTGTGCCCACGTGCCTCGGCCTTTCGCTGCGGGCTACTCGTGTCCCACCAGAGTAGATCTGTCTGGGACAGTGATCAAGCGTCAAATCGGCGCGCTGGTTGCATCGGTCGCGGGAGTCCTGCAACGGGTACTGACACGGGGTTAGAGTCTGGGAAGGGCCGAGCCTGGAAGGGAAACCCATGCAACCGTCGCTGGAGGAATGGATCGCCGCGGGGTCGTGGCTGGAGGTGGGCGGGCATCGGGTGTTCTACCGGCAGGACGGGCCGGCGGACGGCCGGGCGGTGACGCTGCTGCACGGGTATCCGACCTCCTCGCACGATTGGAGCGGGATCGTGCCGGCGCTGGCCGAATCGGGCTGCCGGGTGACTACTTTGGATTTCCTGGGATTCGGGGCCAGTGCCAAGCCGCGGGCGCACGACTATCGGATGGTCGAGCAGGCCGATCTTGTCGAGGAGCTGTGGAAGCACCTCGGAATCGGTGAAACCGCGCTGGTGGCACACGATTACGGGGTCAGCGTCGCACAGGAGTTGCTGGCCCGGGATCCGGGGCGGATCACGCGGATGGCATGGCTGAACGGCGGGTTGTACATAGATCTGTACCGGCCCATGGCGATTCAGAAACTGATGATCTCGCCGGTGGGGAAGCTGCTGGGGCCGTTGATGTCCGAGACCAGCTACCGGGCCTCCGTCAAGCGGACGGCCGGGCGGCCGCTGGCCGAGGACGTGCTGCACGAGATGTGGCTGGCGACCGCGCGCGACGGCGGCACCCGGATTCAATGGCAGCTCAATCGCTATCACGACGAACGGCACGCCAATGCCAACCGGTGGCAGCGGGCGCTGGAGACCTATGCCGGGCCGACGCTGTTCCTCTGGGGTCCGGCCGATCCGATCAGCGGCGGGCAGATCGAACGGTTCCGGGAACGCCTGCCCGGGGCGGAGATCCGGGTGCTCGACGACGCGCCCGCGGTCGGGCACTGGCCGCAGCTCGAGGATCCGGAGACGGTGCGTACCGCTCTCACCGGATTCCTGGCCGGATAGCTAGCCCGCCGCGGCGCCGCGAGTACGGTCGCCGCCGCGGCGCAACCGGTGCAGGGTCAGATCGGCCGGGCGGTCGGCGCGTTCGGCATAGCGGGTCATGACGGTGGTGAGTTCCGGTGACCAGCGCAGGATTTCGTCCCGGATGGGGCCGGTGGTGCCCAGCTGGCAGGCCAGCCCGACCAGGCCCAGCAGGGCGCGCTGGAACGGGGTGATGTAGGCGGGCGCGCCGAGCTGGCGGTAGACATTGGTGAGGCTGGGATTCGCGGCGGCCAGCACCCGCTCGCGCAGCCAGCCGGTGTCCAGGCGAAAAGTGGGGTGGCGCAGCAGCTCCGTGAAGGGCATCAGCTCGGTGGCCAGGGCACGGGCATCGAGCGGGCCGCTGGCCAGGCCGTGGGTGCGGGCGGCCGCATCGAGATCGGCGGGGGTGCCGTTGACCAGGGCGTCGAAGAGATCGTGCACCATCGGCTGGAATTGCGGTGGGGGCCAGGGCGAACAGGCGCCGAAGTCCACCACGCCCAGGCGGCCGTCGGGCAGCACCCGGAAATTGCCCGGATGGGGGTCGCCGTAGAGCAGTCCGCAGCGATCGGCCGAGGACAGCACGAAACGGATGGCCAGCATGCCGACCCGATCGCGTTCGGTCTGCGCGCCGGCGGTGACCAGGCGGGTCAGGGGGACGCCGTCGAGCCATTCGCCGACGATCACATCGCCGCGCTGGGCGATGACCGCCGGCACGTGGAAATCGGGATCGTCAGCATAGGCGGCGGCGAAGGCGCGCTGGTTCGCCGCCTCGGCCGCGTAGTCCAGTTCGGCTCGCACACAATCGGACAGGGCCGCGAGCGCCGCGGGCACATCGGTGTTCGGCAGGAAGACCGGGGCCAGCCAGGACAGGCCGCGCAGCTGATCCAGATCGCTGAGCACGGCATCCCGCGCGCCCGGGTACATGATCTTCACCGCGACCCGGCGGCCGTCCTGCCAGACCGCGCGATGCACCTGCCCGATGGTGGCCGAGGCCGCGCGCCGGTCGTCGAACTCGCGGAAGTTCGTTCGCCAGTCCGGTCCGAGCGAGGCGGCGAGCACGGCGTGCACGGTAGCGGGCAGCATGGGCGGCGCGGCATCCTGCAAGCGGCTCAAGGCATTCCGATAGGGTTCGGCGAGATCCGGTGGCAGCGCCAGCTCGTAGACGGCGAGCAATTGGCCGAGTTTGGCGGCGCAGCCCTTGAGTTCGCCGAGTACCTCGAACATGTGCTCGGCGGTGCGCAGCCGGATATCGTGATCCACTTCGCGGGCGGGACGGCCCAGCGCCTTCTTGCTCGCGCCGGCCATCCGGCGGCCCGCGAAGGCGACCGGCAGGGCGGCGAGTTTGGCGGAGCGAACGACCTTGCGGGCGGGCGGATTACCGCCCGCGTCCCGCGTCCCCCGTGCGGTGCCGGTCCGTCGAAAACTCATCGATCATCCCCTCGAGCGCGCTCGGCCACTGCGCGGGGACCAGTCTGCCAGGTTATGAGACTGTGCGGTACCAAATCGCGTACCGGCGGTACGTTTTCCCGGATGGTGGGATCGGGCGGGGATCTCGGCGTTCCGCCCGGATGATCATGCCTGGCGGGCAGACAGTTTCGCGAGGTCGGTCAGGCGGTGCGCGCGGGCGATCTCGGCGGGGGTGAACGGTTCGCCGGAGCGGATGAAGGTCATGGGTTCGAGCTCGGCGACCGCGATCTCGAGGACCGTGCCGGGTGCGGGCGACGGCTCCGCGGCCGAAACATATTGCGCGCCCAGCAGTTCGGCGATGACCAGCGGCAGCTCGCCCGGATCCAGTGCGACGCGGGCGGCCAGGCCCAGCGCCTTGGTCTGGCCGTCGACCAGGGTGAGCGCCGATGCGGGCCAGATGCCGACCGGTGCGCCGCCCGAGCGGGTGACCGCGTTGGCCAGGCGCTGCGGGGTGAGATCGGCCGGGGTGGAGACCACGAGTTCGTCCAGGACGCCGTCCTCGAGATGGTGGACGTGCACGGCGAGAATATTGGCGCGGCGGTCGGCCAGGTGTTTGGCCAGCGCCTCCAGCCGGCCGGGCTTGTTGTCCACCCGCACCCGGATTCGCCAGAGTCGTTCGGCGCTGTCCAGATTGCGGCGATGGCGCAGTTCCGGGCCGTGCAGCCAGCGCGCGAAATAGCGCATGGCTCCGGGTTCGACCACCCAGATGACCAGGATGGTGGTGGTGACCGCGAGCAGCGTGACGGTCAGCAGGTAGGGCAGTTCGTAGTGGATGACGAGGGCGTGCAGGGCGAGTTCGACGGGGAAGACAGCGGCCAGTTTGGCCAGCGCCAAGCGGGTACGTCGCGGATGGGGCAGGCGACCGCACACTTCGCAGGCCAGCGCATGCACTTCGGTTTGCCTCATGTTCACCAGATTCGGTGAACGAGATTTCACCGCTGTGCCCGGCTGTAAAGAAGGAGTGACAAATCGCGGTGCTACCGGCCGGATAGGTGGTGTGCCGCACAGCAATTCGCCGAGTGTGCCGGGTAACACACCGTTTGCGTACGCGCCACGCCGTCCGGTGGCGGTGGTCGCGCCTATTTCGGTGGTAGCGAGCGGGCGTAGGCGACGCCGCGGCCCACCCACTCGTCGAGGGCGTCGTCATCGTCGACCGCGGCGGCGGTGACGCGCAGCCAGCCCTTCATCTCGCGCCCGCGCATGACCATGAGTTCCACCGCGTCGCGTCGCGCCAGCTCGACCGAGGTGTCCGGATCGGTGCGCACCAGCAGCCCGCCCTGCCCGCTCGCGGCCACCGCCATATTGCCGCCGATCAGGAAGGCCAGCCCGCCGAACATTTTCTTCTCCACCGTCAGGCCGCGCGCGGGTCCCAGGGCATCGCGGATCCGCTCGGCCAGCTGCTCGTCATATGCCATCTCCGCATTGTGACCCCGGCCACCGACAATTTCCGGCGGGCGGGCCGGGATATCCGGGCAAAAGAGACCGTTCCGGCAGGTGTCAGGCGGTGCGGGATGAGGTACACAGGTGAGGTGGAAGCACCGCCGACGGTAGGTGTCGAAGAGGAGTTTCTCCTCGTGGATCCGCGCACCGGTGCGCCCGTCGGCCGGAACGCCGACGTCGCCCGCACCGCCGCCGATCTCGGCATCGAACTGCAATTGGAGATCACCCGCTGCCAGGTGGAGACCAGCACCAGGGTCCACACCAGCACCGGGGATCTCTTGCGTGAACTGCGCGAACTGCGGCGTGGAGCCGCCGCCTGCGCCGAGAAGAACGACGCCCTCCTGCTGGCCGCCGCCGTCCCCCCGAGCGGCCCCGACGACCTGTCCATCACCAGCACCCCCCGCTATCACCGCATCGCCGAGAACTTCGGCCGCCTGGCCTACGACCAGGGCCTGTGCGGCGCCCACGTCCACGTCGCCGTCCCGAATCGCGAAGTGGCCCTTCAGGTCAGCAATTTCCTCCGCCCCTGGCTCCCCCTCCTGCTGGCCCTCACCGCCAACTCCGCCATCTACCGCGGCGGCGAAACCGGTTACGCCAGTTGGCGAAACATCCTTTGGCGCCGCTGGCCCAGCGCCGGCCCACCCCCGCACTTCGACTCCCTGGACGACTACGACACCCGGGTCGAATCCATGCTCTCCTTAGGCGTAATCCTGGACCGCAAAATGGTCTATTGGGATGTGCGCCCGTCGATTACGTTCCCCACCGTAGAAGTCCGCGTCAGCGACGTCCCCGCCACCGCCGAGGAAAGCGCCCTGCTCGCCACCTTGGTGCGTGCCGCCGTCATGACCGCCCGCCACGCCACCCGGGTCCCCATAGTCTCCGAAGAAACGCTCCACGCCGCCTACTGGAAAGCAGCCCACGAAGGCATAGACGGCCCAGCCATCAACCCCCTCGACGGCCGCACCCTCCCCGTCGAAGAACTCCTCGACGACCTCATCGGCCGCCTCCACACCGCCCTGGACGATCTGGGCGACCTGGACTTCGTAACCTCCACCGTCCGCTCACTCCTGGCGCGCGGCAACGGCGCCCGCCGCCAACTCACCGCCTTCCGCCTCCGCGGCGAAATCACCGACGTAGTAACCGAACTCGCCGAAGCCACCCTCCACGCCTGCCGCTGACCCCTACTTCTTCTTCAAGCACAGCGCGAACTCCGAAACCCCGTACTTCCCACTGCCCTTCGTCGACTCGCTGTACACCTGATCCGACTCCGGATACTTTCTCCCGCACTGAATATCGGCCAGTCCGGCCTCGGTCACCACACCCACCACCGTCGCCTCCGCGCGAGTGTCCGAGCACGGCACGATTACCAGTTCGGGATCGCCGCCCTGCCCCTTGTGCTTGTCCCGCACGCAGTCCCCGACCTTCGCATCCCGCGCGGCGGAGCCGGAGGAGAACCCCGCGAACGCGGACGACTTGCCCGATGAATCACTACCCGCCGCCACCGCGAACGCCACGACGAGCAGTAACGGAATCAAGAACCCGGCAACCTGCCACCGCCGAGTCAACGGCTTACCCGGATTCAACGGCAACCTCGGCTGCCCCGGAATCGGCTCCCCGAGCCCGTTCAACCACGCCCGATTCACCAGATTGACCAGAATGGTGACCGGATTGCAGAGCACGAACGAGATCGGCCCCCACCACCCCTCGACCAAACTCTCCGCGGTCATCTGCCGGAACGAGGCCAATCCGCAAGTCTTGCAATAGGGCCCCGGCAACTTCCGGAACTGCATGACCAGCACCAATCCGCGATGTGCCCGAAAGGTGACATCGAGCGCCGGCGTGCCCCCGCAATATTGGCAATACACGCCATTCGGCTCCGAAACGGGCACGGAGCCGGACATCGATTCTGTTGTGGACAAAGCTGGGCCATCCCCCCGGTGCGAACTGTAGAACCGCAGTATTCAAACACGGCTCGGGGACGAGTACGGCCCCGGGCGGTCACGGGGACCGCGACCGGGGCCGCGCTATGGAATTCGGGTGATCAGTTGGCGCGGGCGCGCCATTCCTCCAGGTGTTCGGCTTCCGCGCCGATGGTGGTGGATTCGCCGTGGCCGGTGTGGACCAGGGTTTCCGGGGGCAGGGACAGCAGGCGGTCGGCGATGGAGGTGACGATGGTGGGGTAGTCGGAGTAGGAGCGGCCGGTGGCGCCGGGGCCGCCGTGGAAGAGGGTGTCGCCGGTGAAGACGGCGCCCAGGTCGGGGGAGTGGAAGCAGCAGGCGCCGGGGGCGTGGCCGGGGGTGTGCAGGACGTGCAGGGTGGTGCCGCCTACTTCGATGAGCTGTTTGTCGGACAGCTCGCCGTCGGGGGCGATGTCCGGGTGGGTGAGTTGCCACAGCACCAGGTCGTCGGGGTGCAGGAGGATGGGAGCGCCTGTGGCGGCGGCCAATTCGGGGGCGACGCGGATGTGGTCGTCGTGGGCGTGGGTGGCCAGGATGGCCTTCACGGTGCGGCCGTCGACCAGGTCGAGGATGGCTTGCACATTGTGGGGGGCGTCGATGATGACGCATTCGGCGTCGTCGCCTACCAGCCAGACATTGTTGTCGACGTCGAAGGTCTCGCCGTCCAGGCTGAACGTGCCGGAGGTGACCGCGTGATCGATGTGCGCCACTACAGGGTCACCACCGAGCGCAGTACCTCGCCGTGATGCATCTTGGTGAACGCGGCCTCGATGTCGTCGAGCGAAATCGTCTCGGTGACAAAGGCGTCCAGGTCGAAGCGGCCCTGCTTGTACAGCTCGATCAGGTACGGGAAGTCCCGGGAGGGCAGGCAGTCGCCGTACCAGGAGGACTTGAGCGAGCCGCCGCGGGAGAAGAAGTCGATGAGCGGCATCTCCAGCTTCATATCGGGGGTGGGCACGCCGACCAGCACCACGGTGCCCGCCAGATCGCGGGCGTAGAACGCCTGCTTCCAGGTCTCCGGCCGCCCCACCGCGTCGATGACCACGTCCGCGCCGAAGGAATCGGTGAGCTCCTGAATCCGTTCCACCGCATCCTCTTTGGCGGCGTTCACGGTGTGGGTGGCGCCGAATCCGGTGGCCCACTCCAGCTTCCGCTCGTCGATATCGACCGCGATGATGGTGGTTGCCCCGGCCAGCCGCGCCCCGGCGACGGCCGCGTTCCCGACCCCGCCGCAACCGATCACGGCCACGCTGTCACCGCGGCTCACCGCACCGGTATTGATGGCCGCGCCCAGCCCGGCCATCACGCCGCAGCCCAGCAGGCCCGCAGCGGCGGGGGACACGCTCGGATCCACCTTGGTGCACTGCCCGGCGTGCACCAGGGTCTTCTCGGCGAACGCGCCGATACCCAGCGCGGGGGTGAGCGGGGTGCCGTCGGTCAGCGTCATGGGCTGGGCCGCATTGAAGGTCGAGAAGCAGTACCACGGCTTGCCCTTGCGGCAGGCGCGACAGGAACCGCACACGGCCCGCCAGTTCAGAATGACGAAATCGCCCGGCTCCACATCGGTGACGCCCTCGCCGACCGCTTCCACGATGCCCGCGGCCTCGTGCCCCAGCAGGAACGGGAATTCGTCGTTGATGCCGCCCTCGCGGTAGTGCAGATCGGTGTGGCACACCCCGCACGCCTGCACCTTCACCACGGCCTCGCCGGGACCGGGATCGGGGATCACGATCTCGGTGACTTCGACCGGAGCATTCTTCGAGCGCGCAATGACGCCCCGCACGATCTGGGACATTGGTTCCTTCCTGTTCGGCACAACCCTTTTCGACTATGGCATCCCGGCCCGGCAAGTAGCGAGGGATCGGCGATCCCTCCCAACCGGATTCCGGCTCAGAGCAGCGCCTCCGCCGCCGCATCGGCGATGGTGGCGGCCAGCCGCCCGAGCGCCGGCGAGTCGAGTTTCCACTGCTGCCAGTACAGCGGCACATCGATGAACATCTTGTCGTCCAAGGGAATCAGCTTGTCGCCCGGCCGCCGTTGCAGATCCGGCACCATGCCCCAGCCCAGTCCCAGCCGGATGGCCTCCACGAATCCGGCTGAGGACGGAATGTAGTGCCGCGGCGGATCCACGGGCTTGCGGGTGTAGTGCCGCACCAGCCGGAATTGCAGATCGTCCTTGCGGTCGAACAGGATCACCGGCGCCGCGTCGAAGGCTTTGGCGGTCGGCCCGTCCGGGAACCAGGCGCGCACGAACTCCGGCACCGCCATGGCCCGATAGCGCATGGCTCCCAATCTCCGCACGGTGCAACCCTGTACGGGCGCGGCGGTCGAGGTGATGGCCGCCATGACGGTGCCGTCACGCAGATAGCGCGTGGTGTGCTCCTCGTCCTCGCGATAGACCTCGTAGTTCACCCCCGCCGCGGCCAGTCCGAGCGCCGGCATCACCCAGGTCTGCAACGAGTCGGCGTTCACCGCGATCGGTATCCGCACCGGCCGGTGCGCGGGTTGCTGCTCATCGCCCAGTTCCAGCGCGGTGTCACCGGTGAGCAGTTCGATCTGCCGGGCCAGCCGCAGCACCGCCAGCCCCGATTCGGTGGGCTGCACCGGTTTGGTCCGCTGCACCAGGATCCGCCCCGCCGAGTCCTCCAGGGCTTTGATGCGCTGGCTGATAGCCGAAGCGGTGACGCTGAGCCGCCGCGCGGCCGCCTCGAAGGTGCCCTCGCTGATCAC
The DNA here is from genome assembly GCF_021183565.1 of Nocardia yamanashiensis. Classification (NCBI taxonomy): domain Bacteria; kingdom Bacillati; phylum Actinomycetota; class Actinomycetes; order Mycobacteriales; family Nocardiaceae; genus Nocardia; species Nocardia yamanashiensis. The sequence goes on along the minus strand of NZ_CP089226.1, from coordinate 3,173,376 downwards.
CGCGTCCAGTGCGCGAAGCTGGTCCAGCTGCAGATCCATATAAGAGATGCTAATGGTACGTAAAAATCTTTAGCTGGACTGGTCCTGGACGCCCGCCCTACTTTCGAATGGTGAACGCATCATCGGCGGCCCTGGCGGCCATCTCAGGACTCGGCTTCGGACTCTCCCTCATCGTGGCGATCGGCGCGCAGAACGCCTTCATCCTGCGCCAGGGCATCCGCGGCGAGCACGTCCTGCCGGTGGTGGCGGTGTGCGCGCTGTCGGATGTGGTGCTCATGACCCTCGGTGTGGCGGGCTTCGGTTTCGTCACCGAGACCGCGCCCGCACTGCTGACCGCGGCCAAGTACGCGGGCGTGGCCTTCCTGCTCGGCTACGCCTTCCTCGCCGCCAAGCGGGCGTTCTCGGCGTCGGCGCTGACCGCGGGCGGCGGCGCGCCGATCGCACTGGGCGCGGCCATCGCCACCTGCCTGGCCGTCACCTGGCTCAACCCGCACGCCTATCTCGACACCATGGTGCTGCTGGGTTCCTTCGCCAGCACCTACGCGACACCGGATCGCTGGTTCCTGGCGGCGGGCGCCATGCTGGGCAGCGTCATCTGGTTCACCGGATTGGGTTTCGGCGCCCGGCTGCTGGCCCCGGTCTTCGCCAAGCCGATGGCCTGGCGGGTCCTGGATTCCGGCATCGCCCTCGTCATGACGGGCCTGGCGATCGGCCTGCTGGTCAGCTAGCGCACCGCCGACACCGGCACCGGACGGCCCTCGCGGCGCGAGAGTTCGCACGCCTCGGCGATATAGAACGCCTCGAGGGCATCCGCGGGCGGGCACGGATTGATCAGCTGACCGGTGGCCACGCCCACGAAGGTGGCCAGCTCCTCGGTGTACGCGCCCCGGAACCGGTCCATGAATCCCGGATAGGCGGGCAGCGGGGACGGCGGATAATCGGGCTCCACCGAATGCAGTGGGGCCCGATCATCAAGTCCCACAATGGCATTGCCCTGTGACCCGAGCACTTCCAGGCGCACGTCGTACCCCGCCCCGTTGTACCGGCTCAGTGAAACCGTCGCCAGCGCACCGTCGTCCAGCCGCAGCACCACCGCCGCGGTGTCCACATCGCCGGCGTCGGCGAAGAACTTCTCCCCGCGATTGCCGCCGGTGGCGTACACCTCGGTCACCTCGCGCCCGGTCACCCACCGGATGATGTCGAAATCGTGTACCCCGCAATCGCGGAAGATGCCGCCCGAGCGCGGAATGTACTCCGCGGGCGGCGGCGCCGGATCGAGGGTGGTGGCGCGCAGCGTGTGCACCCAGCCCAGTTCGCCGGAGGCCACCGCGCTGCGAGCCGCCCGGTACCCGGCGTCGAAGCGGCGCTGGAACCCGATCTGCACCGGCGTCGTCGAATCCGCGACCCGGCGCACCACTTCCAGGGTGCCCGCGATATCGGCGGCGATCGGCTTCTCGCAGAACACCGGCACCCCGCGCTCGACCGCCGCGGTGATCAGCTCGGGATGCGAGTCGGTGGCGGTGGTGACGACGAGCGCGCCGATCCCGGCGGCGAACAGCGCCTCCAGATCCGCCGCGTACTCCACGTCGAGTTTGTCGGCGGCGGTGCGGGCGCGGGCGGCGTCGGCATCGGTGACGATCACCGACTCCACGCCGGGCAGGGTTTTCAGGGTCTCGGCGTGCGAGGTGCCGATGCGGCCGGTGCCGGCCAGGCCCACACGGAGGGAAGTCATAGCTGCTCCTCGGAGGTGAGTTGCGGTGAAAGGGGTTGCGGCCCGGTCAGGTTCGGGGCGCGGCCGTCGTGGCGCGGACGACCAGCGACGGTTCCAGGCGTTTGCGCACCGGTTCGGTGCGCTGCTCGTGCAGGCGTTCGGTGAGCGCTTCCACCGCCAGCCGCCCGATACCGGCGCGCGGCTGATCGATGGTGGTGAGCGAGACGTGCCGCAGCGCGGCGAGCGAGGAATTGTCGTAGCCGACCACCGACACGTCGCCGGGGACGCGCAGCCCGGCTTCCTCGAGCGCCGACATGGCGCCGACCGCATTGAAGTCGTTGCCGCAGACCAGCGCGGTGGGGAAATTCTCGGGCGAGAAGAGGTTCAGCAGTTTGCGCACCGCCCGCGCGCCCGCGTCGTCGGTGTGCTCGCTGGCCACCACCATGGGCTCCAGCCCGTGCCGTTCCATCGCGGCGGTGTAGCCCTTGCGGCGCGGCGCGGCGGCGAACGCGGCGCCGCCGTCGAGGTGCACGATGCGCCGATGCCCCAGTGCCGCAAGATGATCCACCGCCAGCGCGGCGCCCAGCTCGCCGTCGTCGTTGACGGTGTCCACCCCGGCGATGGTGGAGGTGCGCGACACCAGCACCACCGGGGTGCGCCCGGCCGCATCGCGAATGGCGCTCGCGGGCAGCACCGGCGACAGCAGGATGACCCCGCCGGGCCGGAAGGCGAGCAGCCCGTCCAGGGCCGTCTGTTCCCGGGAAGCGCTGCGCCGCCCGGTGTTCAGGATGAGCTCCAGCCCGGCTTCCTGCGCGGCCTCGTCCATGCCTTCGATGACGTCGGCGAAGAACGCGTTGCGCAGATCCGACACCATCACCCCGACGATATTGGAGGTCCGGCTGGCCAGCGAACGGGCCATGGCATGCGGCTGGTAACCGAGTTCCGCGGCGGCGGTGAGCACCGCGCGGCGGCGGTGCTCACTCACCTTGGGGGAGTTGCGCATGACGAGCGAGACCAGTGCGCGGGAGACGCCGGCGCGGGCGGCGACATCTTCCATGGTCGGTCGCGTCAAAACTGCCTCCGTGCTCGCGGATCGGTGTGTGACGCACGCTACCCGCTGGCCCCGTTCTCGGCAATAGAGCGCTCTAACGGGAAAATTCGGGCGGCCCGGTGAATGGTCGTTTGCCCAGGAATCGTGCGTTTCTTCAGGTGGCAGAGCGGATTTCGGCTGATGTCGGACCCTTGACACCTGAGTGATCCAGGTTACATTGTTGGAGCGCTCCAATAGCGAGCCTCCCTTCGATGGCTTACCGACAGGTCTGGATATGCCGATGACCGAACCGCTCCATCCACCGCGAATCTCCCCCGCGCCGCTGCGTATCGCGGCCGCGCCGATCTCCTGGGGAGTCTGCGAAGTGCCCGGCTGGGGGCACGTTCTCGAACCCGCCACGGTCCTCGCCGAAATGGCGGCGCTCGGACTGACCGCCACCGAATTCGGCCCGCCCGGCTATCTACCGGCAGACCCCCTCGCGCTACGCACGACGCTCGGCGAATACGGGCTGACCGCGCTCGGCGGCTTCCTCGCCCTCGCCCTGCACAAGGAACCGGGCAGGGCGCTCACCGCCGCCCGCGAGACCGCCGCGCTGTTCGCCGCCACCGGCGCCGAGATGCTGATCCTGGCCGCCGCCACCGGGCAGGACGGCTACGACTCGCGTTCCGCGCTCAGTGATTACGAATGGCGGACCCTCCTGGACACCGCCGCCACCGTCGCCGATATCGCCGCCGAACACGGGCTGCGGGTCACGGTGCACCCGCACGTCGGCACCCACGTGGAGACCGAGGCCGAGGTGGAACGCTTCCTCGCCGACTCGGAACTGGACCTGTGCCTCGACACCGGGCATCTGGCCATCGGCGGCACCGACCCGGTCCGGCTGGCTCAGCGGTACGCCGATCGCATCGGGCACATCCATCTCAAGGACGTCCGGCTCGCCATGGCGGACGAAGTGCGTTCCGGGCGCAGGGAATACAGCGACGCGGTCCGGCACGGCCTCTACACCCCGCTCGGTGCGGGCGATGTGGATATCGAGGCGCTGGTGCGCGCGGTGCACGGCGCGGGCTATGACGGCTGGTACGTCATCGAACAGGACACCGCCCTCGCCCCGGGTGATACCGCCGAACACTCGACGCGGGATGCGCGACAAAGTCTGCGACACCTGACCGAAATCGGCTCCGCACTGGCCTCGGCGCGGATTTAGTAGGGAGGTGAAGACGATGATGTCCATATCAACTCCCTCCCGGCTACGGCGGTGGCGGCGATTGACCCCGTGGCTGGCCGCGGCGGCGGTCCTGGCGGCCTGTAGCGGACCCGGCGGCGACACCGCCGGGGACACCGCCCAGGCCCCGGTGGCGGTCGGCGAACTGAAATCGGTCGCGGTGGTCACCCACGGCTCGCCCGGCGACTCCTTCTGGAACGTGGTCAAGAACGGCGCGGAAGCCGCCGGTGACCAGCTGGGCGTGCGCGTCGACTACAACTCGGCCGGCGATCCCGGGCAGCAGGCCAAGCTCATCGACAATGCGGTGGCCAAGGGCGTGGACGGCCTGGTGGTCTCCATGGCCAATCCGGACGCGCTGCGCACCTCGGTGGAAAAGGCGGTGGCGGCGGGCATTCCGGTGGTCACCATCAATTCCGGTGAGGCCGAGAGCGCCGGCTACGGGGCCATCGGGCATGTCGGGCAGAGCGAGCGGCTGGCCGGTGAATCGGCCGGGAAGCGGTTGAAGGACGCCGGAAAACGCAAGCTGCTCTGCGTGATCCACGAAGCGGGCAATGTGGGTGCTGCCGAGCGCTGCGCCGGCGCCACCCAGGGCTTCGGCGGCGCGGTCACCCTCCAGGTCGACATCAACAATCCGACCGACGCGCAATCGCGGATTCGCGGCGCGCTGGAAGCGGATCCGGCCATCGACGCGGTGCTCACCCTGAACTCGCAGATCGCCGCCCGCGCGGTGGACGCGGTCAAGGAATCCAAGTCCAAGGCCACCGTGGCCACCTTCGATCTGAACAGCGATGTGGTGACCGCCATCCAGGCCGGGACGCTGCTGTTCGCGGTGGATCAGCAGCAGTACGAGCAGGGGTATCTGCCCATCGTGCTGCTGAAGCTGTACAAGTCCAATCTCGACACCGTCGGCGGCGGCCGCCCGGTGCAGACGGGCCCCGCGTTCGTGGACAAGTCCAATGTCGATGCCGTGGCGGCGCTGGTCGCCCAGGGCACGCGGTGAGCCGGGAGTGAGCGAAATGACTACTGCCACAACCACAACCGATACCGCGGTATCGCAGACCGAGAATCCGCCGCTGGTGAACCGGCTGATCCAGCGACCGGAGATCGGGGCGCTGCTCGGCGCGATCGTCGTGTTCGTGTTCTTCTCCGTCGTCACCAGCAAGTTCCTGAGCCCGCAGGGCATTTCGAACTGGCTGGACGACGCCTCCACGCTCGGCATCATGGCGGTCGCGGTGGCGCTGCTCATGATCGGCGGCGAGTTCGATCTCTCGGCCGGTGTGATGACCGCCTCCACGGCGCTGGTCACCGCGCTGCTCGCGGTGCACGCGGGCTGGAATGTGTGGCTGGCGCTGGCGGTTTCGCTGGTGTTCGCGCTCGCGGTCGGCTTCCTCAACGGCTGGGTGGTGATGCGCACGGGGCTGCCGAGCTTCATCGTCACCCTGGGCACCTTCCTGGCCTTGCAGGGCTTGAATCTCGGTGTCACCCGCGCGGTCACCGACAATGTCCAGGTGACCGGCATTCGCCGCGCGGACGGTTACGAGTCGGCGGGCTGGGTGTTCGCCTCCACCACCGATATCGGCGATGCCCGCATCCAGGCGTCGGTGGTGTGGTGGATCGTGTTCGCCGCGGTCGGGGCGCTCATCCTGCTGCGCACCCGCTTCGGCAACTGGGTGTTCGCGGTGGGCGGCTCGCTGCCCAGCGCGCGGGCCGTGGGCGTCCCGGCGGCGCGCACCAAGATCCTGCTGTTCATGACCACGGCCTTCGCGGGCTGGGTGGTCGGGGCCTGTAACCTGTTGCGCTTCACCAGTGTTCAGGCCAATCAGGGCATCGGGCTGGAGTTCCAGTACATCATCGCGGCCGTGGTCGGCGGCTGTCTGCTCACCGGCGGTTTCGGTTCGGTGATCGGGGCGGCGCTGGGCGCGCTCATCTTCGGCATGGCGCGGCAGGGCATCGTGCTCGCCGGGTGGAACGACGACTGGTTCATGTTGTTCCTGGGCGTGCTGCTGCTGTCGGCGGTGCTGGTCAACAACGCGTTCAAGAAGCGGGCGGAAAGGGTACGGCGATGACCCCACTCATCGAAACCATCGGCATCGGAAAGAGTTACGGCGGCGTGGTCGCGCTGCGGGACGTCTCCACGGTGGTGAACGCGGGTGAGGTCACCTGCGTGCTCGGCGACAACGGCGCGGGCAAATCGACCTTGATCAAGATCCTGGCCGGGGTGCATCAGCACGACAGCGGGGAACTGCGGATCGAGGGCGAGACCACCCGATTGGCTTCTCCGCGCGCGGCGCTGGATCGCGGCATCGCGACCGTGTACCAGGATCTGGCGGTGGTGCCGCTGATGAGCGTGTGGCGCAATTTCGTGCTCGGCTCCGAACCGGTCAAGAGCTACGGTCCGCTGAAGTTGCTCGACCGCACCGAGGCCAAGGACATCACGCGAAAAGCGCTGGTGGACATGGGAATCGACATCCCCGACCTGGAACAGCCGGTGGGCACGCTGTCCGGCGGGCAGCGGCAGTGCATCGCCATCGCCCGCGCCGTGCACTACGGGGCGAAGGTGCTGATCCTCGACGAACCCACCGCCGCACTGGGCGTGAAGCAGGCCGGTGTGGTGCTGCGGTACGTGGTGCAGGCGCGTGATCGCGGGCTGGGCGTCGTGCTCATCACCCACAACCCGCACCACGCCTACCCCGTCGGCGACCGGTTCCTGCTGCTCAAACGCGGCACCCAGCTGGGCAGCTACGAGAAGTCCGAGATCGACCTGTCCGAGCTCACCCGGCAGATGGCCGGCGGCGCCGAACTCGAAGCGCTGCAGCACGAATTGGAGCGGGTGGTGTCGTGACCGACCTCGACGTGCTGACCATCGGCCGGGTCGGGGTGGACCTGTACCCGGAGCAGAGCGGGGTTCCGCTGGCGGAGGTCACCACCTTCGCCAAGTTCCTCGGCGGCACGGCCACCAATGTGGCGGTGGCGGCGGCCCGGCTGGGCCGCCGCTCCGCGGTGCTCACCAAGGTCGGCGCGGACGGCTTCGGGCCGTTCGTGCGGAAGGCCCTGGAGGACTTCGGCGTATCGGCGCGGTACGTCGGCACCGCGCCGGACCTGCTGACGCCGGTGGTGTTCTGCGAACTGAACCCGCCCGCGGATCCGCCGCTGCTGTTCTATCGCCTGCCCATCGCGCCGGACCTCACCCTCTCTCCCGACGAAATCCCCTGGGATGTAGTCGATTCCGTCCCGCTGCTGTGGGTGACCGGCACCGGCGTGAGCGCCGAACCGGGCCGCACCACCCAGCGGGCGATCCTGGAACGGCGCGCCCGCCGCGGGCACACCGTCCTGGACCTCGACTACCGGCCCATGTTCTGGCCGGACGTCGAGACCGCGCGCGCCGAGATCGGCTGGATGCTCGATCACGTGAACGTGGTGGTGGGCAACCGCGCCGAAGCGGAAGTGGCGGTCGGCACCGCCGACCCGGACGCGGCAGCCGACCGGCTGCTGGAGCGCGGCGTCCGGCTGGCGGTGATCAAACGCGGCGCGGAAGGCGTGCTCATCGCCACCGAGACCGAACGCTGGACCGTGCCACCCTGCCCCGTGGAGGTGGTGTGCGGCCTCGGCGCCGGCGACGGCTTCGGCGGCGCCCTCGCCCACGGCCTGCTGGCCGGCTGGAACCCGCACCGCATCGCCTCCTACGCCAATGCGGCGGGCGCGCTGGTGGCTTCCCGCCTGGCCTGCGCCGACGCCATGCCGACCGATGCCGAGATCGAGGAGATGCTGTGCACCTGACCGACGCCCGCTGGCAGGAGCTGCTGCGCCTGCGCGCCACCGAACCCGAGGCGATCCAGCGTGCCTACGCCGACCGCCGCCGGCGGCCGAACTTGTTGTCCGACACCGGAACCCTGTTCCTGGTGGCCGCCGACCATCCCGCCCGCGGAGCGCTGGGCGTGGGAGCGGATCGCACCGCCATGGCCGATCGCCGCACCCTGCTGGAACGCCTCCTCATTGCCCTGGCCAATCCGGCCGTGGACGGTGTACTCGGTTCCCCCGACATCGTGGAGGAGCTGCTCCTGCTGGACGCGGTCCACGAGAAGATCGTCATCGGCTCCATGAACCGCGGCGGCCTGGCCGGCGCCGACTGGGAAATCGACGACCGCTTCACCGGCTACGACGCCGAATCCCTGGTGAAATACCGCCTGGACGGCGGCAAAATGCTGCTCCGCCTGGTCGATTCCGACCCCGGCACCATCCCGACCTTGGAAGCCTGCGCCCGCGCCGTCTCCGAACTCGCCGAACACGGCCTGATGGCCATGGTCGAACCCCTGCCCTACGCCCGCGAACCCGACGGCTCCCTGGTCATGCACAAAGACGCCGCCTCCCTGCAACGCGCCGTCACCGTCGCCTCCGGCCTCGGCTGCACCTCCGCCTACACCTGGCTGAAAATCCCGGCCCCCGAAGACATCTCGGTCCTCGACGCCACCACTCTGCCGGTAGTGGTACTCGGCGGCGCTCCGTCGGGCGACCCTGAAGCCGACCTGCAATCCTGGGGTGCTGCGCTCCGCCACGAAGTGGCCCGCGGCCTCGTCGTCGGCCGCAGCCTGCTCTACCCGCCGGACGGCGACGTAGCGGGCGCGGTCGACGCCGCCGCCCGAGTACTGGCGGCGGCGTGATGAGCGCGGCGGACACGGTCCGGCATTGCCTCGCGCAGCGCAATTTCCGGCGGCATCGATCCGGCGGGCGGCTGCGCCGGTACATGCGGCTCGGTCCCGCCGGTGAACAGGGCGGGACGGCGCTGATCCGGCCGGTGGCGAGCCGCGGGAGCCGGGGACAGGGATGAGCAAACTGCATCACGCGCACGGAACATTGCGCCACGGTGTCGATCCGGTCCGGCTGCTGCCCGCGGACGCTGGGTGGAGTTACAGCGGGCTGCGGGTGCTGAAACTGGGCGCGGGAGAATCCCGGCGGGTGCTGACGGGTGAGTTCGAGGCGTTCGTCTTGCCGCTGTCGGGCGGTTGTTCGGTGCGAGTGGACGGGCTGGAGTTCGAAATCGCCGGTCGGCGTTCGGTGTTCGATCGGGTGACGGATTTCGCGTACGTGCCGCGGGACGCCGAGGTCGAACTGGTGGCGGACGGGCCGCTCGAGGTGGCGCTGCCCATGGCGCGCTGCGCCCGGCGGCTGGAACCGAAATACGGTCCGGCGGAGCGGGTTCCGGTCGAAGTGCGGGGCGCGGGATCGGCGACGCGGCAGGTCACCAACTTCGGGGTGCCCGGGGTGTGGGACCACGCGGACAAGTTGAACGCGTGCGAGCTGCTGACGCCGGACGGGAACTGGTCCTCGTATCCGCCGCACAAGCATGACGCCGTGAGCGACTGCGAGGTCGTGAACGAGGAGATCTATTACTTCCGGATCGGGGAGACGGGGTCGATCATGCCGTCGGACAGGGGATTCGGGATGCATCGCACCTATACGGCCGACGGCGCGCTGGACGAGAACGTGGCGGTGCGGGACGGGGACGTGTTCCTGATCCCGCATGGGTACCACGGGCCGTGCATAGCCGCGCCGGGCTATCCCATGTATTACCTGAATGTGCTGGCCGGGCCGGCCACCGAGCGTTCCATGGCCTTCTGCGACGACCCGGCGCACGCCTGGGTGCGGGACAGCTGGGCCGGTGCGCGGCTGGACCCGCGCTGCCCGATCACCTCCAGTGAAGGACGAGTCGGATGAAACTCACCACCGCGCAAGCCCTGGTGGCGTGGCTGATCGCGCAATGGTCGGAAAACCTCGACGGGGTCGAAGTGCCCTTGTTTCCAGCGGTATTCGGGATCTTCGGGCATGGGAACGTGCTGGGACTCGGGACCGCCTTGCAGGAACGGCGCGAGGAGATCCCGCTCTGGCGCGGGCAGACCGAAGAAGGAATGGCCCTCGCGGCCGTCGGGCTGGCCAAGGCGGCGCACCGCCGCCAAGTGGGTGTCGCCACCTCGTCGATCGGCCCCGGCGCACTGAACATGGTGACCGCCGCCGGTGTGGCGCACGCCAATCGGCTGCCGCTGCTCCTGCTGCCGGGCGATACCTTCGTCAGCCGCGCGCCCGATCCGGTCCTGCAACAGGTCGAGCACTACGGTGACCCGACCATCACCGTCAACGATGCCTTCCGTCCGGTGAGCCGCTTCTTCGATCGCATCACCCGGCCCGAACAACTCCTCGCCACCCTGCCCCAGGTAGCCCGCGTGCTCACCGACCCCGCCGACACCGGGCCGGTCACCCTCGCACTGCCGCAGGACGTGCAGGCCGAGACCTACGACTACCCGGACTCGCTGTTCGAGCCCGTCGCACACCGCATCCCGCGCCCCCGCCCCGACCTCCGTGACCTGCGCGCCGCCGCCGAAGCGCTCCGTTCATCGCGACGCCCGCTGCTCGTCCTCGGTGGCGGCGTGCGCTACTCGGGAGCCGCCGACCAGGCGCTGGAATTCGCTGAACGGCACGGCATTCCGGTGACGGAGACCACCGCGGGCCGCACCCTCGTCCCCCACGACCACCCGCTCTACGCCGGTCCACTCGGCGTCACCGGCGCGGCCTCCGCGAATGCCCTTGCCGCCGAAGCGGATCTGGTGCTCGCCGTCGGCACCCGGCTGCAGGATTTCACCACCGCCTCGTGGACGGTTTTCGCCCCGGACGTCCGGCTGGTCCACATCAACGCCGCCCGATTCGATGCCGTGAAGCACGGCGGCCTCGCGGTCGTAGCCGATGCCGCCGCCGCGCTGGAAGAGCTTGCGCCGCTGGTCGCCACGACCGCACGGCCCGCCGATCAGGGCTGGCGCGCCGAACCGGCCTGGTCTGCTCGCGCTGTTGCCGAGCGCGCCGAGTGGGATGCGCATATCGACAAGCTGCGCGCTGCCGGTGCGGGCACGCCGAGTTACGCGCAGATCGTGGGCGTGGTGAACGAACTCAGCGGTCCCGCCGACTATGTGATGACGGCGTCGGGCGGCTTGCCGGGCGAGGTCATCGGCGGGTGGCGAGCCGCCGGCGGTGCGCCCACCATGGATGTCGAATACGGGTTCTCGTGCATGGGATACGAACTCGCCGGAGCCTGGGGCGCCGCGCTGCTGAAGCGCGAGACCGACGCGGACGGGCTGGTCACCACGTTGCTCGGCGACGGCTCGTATCTCATGCTGAACTCGGAACTGTTCTCCGCCGCCTTCGCCGGGCATCCCATGGTCGCGGTGGTCTGCGACAACGACGGTTTCGCGGTCATCGCGCGGTTGCAGGAAGGTCAGGGCGGCGAGCCGTACAACAACTTCCTCGCCGACTGCCGGACTCGGCACGCGGAACCGCCGCGGGTCGATTTCGCCGCCCACGCCCGCGCGCTCGGCTGCGCCGTGTTCACCGCCAGCGATCCGATGGAATTCCGCGACGGCTACTCCCGGGCACGCACCGCCGCACTGGCCGAACAGCGCCCGGCGGTGGTCGTGGTCCGCACCCGCCCGGCCGACTGGACCGAGGCCGGGGCCTGGTGGGAAGTAGGTGTGCCGCAACACCTCTCGGGCCGTGCCGCCTACGACGCCGCGAAACCGGGACAAGTGCGGTACATCGGGCGCGGCTGATCTCCGCCGCGCCCAGTGGCTGCCGGGCAAACCGGGCATCGCGGCCGATGGCGCACCCGCGCCGGGAATTTGTGGCAGACTCGGCGCAAACGCGTGAACCGGTGAAGGTGGAGGGTTGCCCTCCTGCGATCCCAGCCCGGCTCGCGCACGGGTGATGCGGGAGTTTGAAGGTCGCAATGGATCTCAGCGCCATCGAGCGCCAGGTGGCAACGGATCGAGGGGCTGCGCGGGACCGGTCCGCGGCAGCCGAGCTGGCGCTGGCGACCACCCTGTGCGAATTCGCCCGCGGACTCATCGCCACCAAGACCGATCCGTCGCAACGCGATCGCTCGCCCGCCGCCCTCGAGCCCGCGCAGGAAGCGGTGCTCATCCGCCTGCGCTGGCTCACCGCCGGACACGTGACCGCCGTCTTCGCCAATGAGGTGCAGGAGGCGCTGCGACTGTTCGAGCAGGCGGCGCGCACCATCGGGCATCGGGAACTGGCCACCTCCACCATCCGCAACGCGTGCAACGCGTATCGCCATGTCGCGCAGACCTACCCGCAGGCCTCGGGCGTGTGCGCGGACGCGCTGTCCAAATGCGGCGTCTGGCTGTGCCGCCTGGACCCGAACGCGGCCGTCGCCGCCAGCGAGGATGCGGTCCGCATTCGCGCCGCCATGTACGCCGCCGACCCCGACCAGGCCAACCGCTACCTGGCCACGCTCAATACCCTGCTCCGCACGCTCATGGTCGGCCGGCAGCGCAAACAGGCGCTGTCCATGTACCGCGAACGCTATGCCGCCGTCACCTCCCCGGCCATGACCCAGGGCTTGCGCGAAATCCGCATCGACGAACTCGGATTCACCTCCAAGACCGTCACCGCGCTGGCCAAACTGGAATGCGCCACCCTCGAACGCGCCGGGTATCTCACCCAGCAGCAGATCCTGTACCAGACCTCCGGCGACCTGGCCACCATCGAAGAGGTCAACTGGCAGCTCGCGCTGGTCGGCCTCAAACCCCTCGCCGCCGGCGCGCTCCCGGATCCGCCGTCCAAACCGGTCGAGATCAGCACCTCCTTCGGCGCGCTCAGCGTGCGCTGCTCCTCCCGCAATGCCGTCACCCTGGTGCGCGCCGCCCTGCTGGCCGCCTATGTCGCGGACGGCGCGGAGCCGGTGCCCAGCTCGGCCTACCTCGGGGTCGAGGAAAAGCACTGGAGCACACCCGAACCCGAGGTGAACGCGGCCGAACGCCTCGGCGAGGACGTCGTCATCATCGAGAAGATCTCCGAACACTGGGTGTCGGTCAAATCCCTCAACTGGGAAGTGGCACCCGTCGGCAGACATCCACTGGCCCTGCGCCTTTCCCAGGAATGGCCGGTGGTCAGCGTCACCACCACCGAGCAGATCTCCTACGAGCTGTGCCTGTACGAAGGCGGCACCGCCACCCAGTACGCCGCGCTCGGCCTGCCCGCCGGGCAGATACCGCTCGAAAAACCGCTCGCCCCCTTGGATTTCAAGGCGCTCGCCGATTACGGCGCGGATTACGCCTCCGAAACCCAGGTGCGCGCGGCATTCGGGAACACGACTATGTTCACCAAGCTCACGAAACTTCCGGGCAGCGGTATTCGCCAAGCCGCCGAAGCCGGACCGCTCGCCGCGCACGGATCGAACATTCTCTACTTCCGCGACGCCGCCGAATAGTCCCAGCCCCGTTCAGCAGCACTGTCCAGTATTCATTTCGAATTGCCGTGATGTAGATCACTCCTGCCCGCTACCCTGTTCTCACCCGGCGCTCGCGCTGCATTACGAAGGGTAACGAGTTGCCGTGGGCAGAAAGGCAACTCGATCATGAGCACGACTCCGACGGCCGTCCCTCCCGCCGCCCCCGATCTCCGTCCGCCCACTCTGGTCACCGGCCTCTGGCAGCGGAAGCTACCGCACTATCCGGATACGCCCGCCAGGTCCTGGTATCTGTTCCTGGTCGTGGTGGTCTCGATCGCGCTGTACTACCAGCTGTTCGTGGCCGGCGCGGTGGGCAACGAGCTGATCGCCTACTTCCACCTCACCTTCCGGTACTTCGTCGGCATCTTCATCGCGGGCGCGGCCTTCGGCGCGGTGGCCTCGGTGATCACCGGCATCATCGATCGGTGGGGGCGGGCGAACATCGTCGCCTACGGCACGGTCATCTGCTCGGCGCTGACCCTGTTCGCGGTGCCGCAGACCACCACCAAAGAGGCGTACCTGATCGTGTACTGCCTGATCAGCATTGTGGAAGGCGCGGTGCTGGTGGCGACCCCGGCGCTGGTGCGCGACTTCTCGCCGCAGCTCGGGCGGGCCTCGGCCATGGGGTTCTGGACGCTGGGGCCGGTGCTGGGCGCGCTGGTGACCACCGAGATCTCCACCCAGACCCTGGACGCGCATCCGGACTGGCAGTTCCACTACCGGCTGTGCGGCATCATCTGCCTGATCATCTCGATTCTCGGCGTGGTCGGGCTGCGGGAGCTGAGCCCGGCGCTGCGCGATCAGATCATGGTGTCGCTGCGGGACCGGGCGCTGATCGAGGCGCGGGCGCGCGGGCTGGATGTCGGTGCGCTGGAACGGGATCAGTGGAAGCAGATGATGCGCCTGGACATCGTCGGGTCGGCGCTGGGCATCTCCATCTTCCTTGCCTTCTTCTACACCATCGTCTCGTTCCTGCCGGTGTACATGGCGACCAACTTCGGGTTCAGCGCGGCACAGGCCAATGCGCTGGGCAACTGGTACTGGATCGCGAGCGCGCTGTCGCTGGTGCTGACCGGGATCGTGTCGGACTACCTGAAGGTGCGCAAGCCGTTCATGATCTTCGGGGCGATCATCTCGATCATCGGCATCTACGTCTTCCTCGGCTACACCGATAAACCCGGCACCGACTACTACACCTTCGCGATGGTGCTGAGCTTCATCGCCATCGGGACCGGGATTTCGTACTCGACCTGGATGGCCAGCTTCACCGAGACCGTGGAGAAGCGGAATCCGGCGGCCACCGCGGTCGGGCTGGCGGTGTGGGGCGGCATGCTGCGCACCGTGGTGACCGGGGTGCTGTTCGGGTTGCTGATCGTGGTGACCGCGGCGGGGACGCTGGTCAACTACGGGCCCAAACTGCAAGAGATCCAAGCCAAGTACCACAGCGAGATCGAGACCATCAACAAGGTGGGCGCGGATACGCTGACCGCCCTGAGCAAGAATCCCGGGGACGCGGCCGCGCAGGTGAAGGCGCTGACCACGCTGTCGGGGCAGTCGGCGGCGGATGTGCAGACGACCTTGAGCGTGAACGCCAAGTATCCGGAGGAGCTGGCCACCTTGCAGGCCATCGATTCCGGGGTGCTGACCAAACTGATGACCAATCCCAATGACACCGAGGCGGCGGCCACGGCGGTCGGGCAGGTCGCGAAGAAGTTCAGCATCACGCCCGAAGCGGCGGCCGCGCGCATCCAGGCCGCCAAGGCGATTCCGGTGAACGATCTCGTCGTGGTGTCGGCGGCCGGGCCGTCCATCGCGACCGCGAGCACGCAGCTGCTGGCGGTGGCCAAGATTCCGGCCGAGGATCGCGACTACCTGGCCGCGCACGGCAAGGACGCGCAGCAGGCTGCCATCGACGGGCCGGCGCAGTGGAAGCGGTGGTGGTGGATCTGCCTGATCGCGCAGATCGCCTTCATTCCGTTCGTGTTCATCATGTCCGGATACTGGAGCCCGAAGAAGGCCGAGGAAGCCGCGGCCGAGCACGACCAGGCCGTCGATCGGGAACTGGCGGATATGACCAAGTGAGGTCGGGGGCTGGGCTCGGTGGCGTCGATGCGCCGCCGGGCCCAGTCATCTACTACAGTTATTGAAGTGCAATCTACCCCTGCCGCCCCGGCTGTCAACAGTGTCGCCGCGACCTTCGATCTGCTGGGCGACCGGCTGACGCTGACGATCCTGCGGCACGCCTTCGTATCCCGGGCGCGGCGGTTCAATCAGTGGATCGAATGCACGGGCGCGCCGCCGGCGGTGCTGACGGCGCGGCTCAATGCGCTGGTCGAGGCCGGGGTGCTGACCCGGCAGGCCGGGGCGGGGGACCGGGGGGAGTACCGGCTCACCGAATTGGGTCTGGGGACTTGGGAAATCCTGGTGTGCGTGTGGTCGTGGCAGCGGGAATGGACGGACGAGTGGGCGTTGCTGCCGGAGCTGGTGCACACCGCGTGCGGGCATCGGGGGCCGCCGGTGCTGTCGTGCCGGGGCTGCGGGCGGACGGTGACCGCGCACGAGACCGATGTGGAACTGGATCGGGAAGCGCTGTGGCACATCACCTCCGGGCGGCGCCGCTCCGGGCGCGGGGCGGCCGGGCCGGCGCGGGGGGACGCGCGCTTCGACGAGATCATGGAGGCGATCGGGGACCGCTGGAGCGCCTCGGTCACCGGGCTGGCGCTGGCCGGAGTGCGGCGATTCTCGGAATTCCGGGCGGCACTGAACCTTTCGCCGACCACCTTGACCGAACGCTTGAACCGGCTCGTCGACGCCGGGATCCTGCTGCGGCCGGAGACGGGTGGGCGTGAATACCGGTTGACGCCGCGCGGGCGGGCGCTGTTCGGGGTCTTCGCGTTCCTGCTGGCCTGGTCGGAGCGGGCGTATCCGGGCGCGCCGGAGCCGGGATTGCTGATCCGGCACCGGGACTGCGGCGCGGCGCTGCGGCCCGCGCTGCGCTGCCGGGGCTGCGAGGCCGAGCTGGGCCGCACCGATGTCCGCTTCGAACGACCTTGACAGCCGCGGCCTGAGACGCGTATCACTTCATTAACTGTAGTGAAATCTGCCGGGCCTGGCGGTCCGGACGCTGGAGGCTTCTCATGCCGCTCAATGAAGAACTCATCGCGCCGGCCGCTGCCGCGCTGACCAATCCGTATCTGGAAGGGCCGTACACGGCGACCGCGGACGAGGTCACCGCCACGAATCTGACCGTGCTGCACGGGGAATTGCCCGCCGATCTGGACGGGGTGTACGTGCGCAACGGGCCGAATCCGCAGTTCGCGCCGCTGGGCCGGTACCACTGGTTCGACGGGGACGGGATGCTGCACGCGGTGCACTTCGAGAACGGCAAGGCCACGTACCGGAATCGGTTCGTGCGCACCGGCGAGTTCGAGGCCGAGCGGGCGGCGGGAACGGCGCTGTGGCGCGGGGTGATCGAGCCGTGGGACGGGAATCCGGCGGGGGATCGGCGGGAACGCAATTCCGCCAATACCGATGTGGTGTTCCATCACGGGAACCTCCTCGCCCTCTGGTACCGGGCGGGCAAGCCGTACGCGCTGGACCCGATCAGCCTCGAGACGCGCGGCGTGGACGACTTCAACGGCACACTGCGGGGCGAGGTTTCGGCGCACGCCAAGGTGGACGAGCGGACCGAGGAACTGCTCTTCTTCGACTACGGCATCAACGCGCCGTACCTGCGCTACGGCGTGGCCGATGCGGACGGGACCGTCACCCACTACACCGGACTGGAACTGCCCGGCCCGCGCCTGCCGCACGATATGGCCATCACGGAGAACCATTCGGTGCTCATGGACCTGCCGCTCTACAACGATCCGCGCGCCGCCGCGGCCGGCCGGTTCAAGATCTTCTTCGATCGCACGCTGCCCAGCCGGTTCGCCGTGCTGCCGCGTTACGGCGATGGGGCGCAAGCGAAATGGTTCGAAGCCGAACCCGGCTACATCTACCACACCGTCAATTCGTGGGAAGAAGGCGACGAGCTGATCCTGGTGGTCTGCCGCGTCACCGAACCCAGCCCCGTCTCCGACCGCGCCCACCCGCTCGCCCAGTTGCTGGCCTACCTGCGCCCCGAAGCCAAACTGCACCGCTATCGGTTCAACCTGCGCACCGGCGTCACCATCGAGGAACCGCTGGACGACGTCAATACCGAATTCCCCGCCATAGACCAGGGACTCACGGGGCGCCCGGGCCGCTACTCGTATCAGATGCGCCTCTCGGTCGACCGCACCATGATCTTCGACGCCATCCTCAAATACGACATCCGCACCGGCGCAAAGGAAACCGCGCCCTTCGGCGACGGTATCTACGGCAGTGAACTCACCGTCGTCCCGCGTCCCGGTGCGAAATCCGAGGACGACGCGTACCTGACCATGTTCGCTCACAACAACCACACCGGCCTGTCCGAAGTGTGGATCTACGACGCCGCCACCCTCACCGACGGACCCATCTGCCGGCTCGCCCTGCCCGTCCGCGTCCCCCTCGGCTTCCACGCCACCTGGGTCAGCGGCGACCGTATGCGCGCCGCCGCCACCCCCATCGCCTGAAAAAGGTTGTGCCCGTGCCCCACCCAGCTCTCAGCGTCAGCCTGCCGTACTGGCAGGACCGCGACCCCCTGGACGCCCTCGCCGTCGCCGAAACCGCCGAGAAGCTCGGCTACGACCGCCTCTGGATCGGCGAAATGGCGACCTTCGACGCCTTCGCCCTCGCCACCGCGATCGGCGCGACCCCGGGCCGCCTGTCCCTGTGCATCGGCCCCCTGGCCGTGAACGTCCGCACCCCGGCGGGCATCGCCATGGGCGCCGCCAGCGTCGCCGCGCTCACCTCCCGTGACGTGGACGTGGCCCTCGGCACCTCCAGCACCGTGGTCGTACGCGACTGGCACGGGCGCGAACGCCGCAGGACCGCAAGACATCTGGAGGAAACAGCCCGCATCGTGCGCGCGCTGCTCTCGGGCGAGCGCGTGGAGTACGAAGGCGTCACCGAACAGGTCAACGGTTTCCGCCTCCGGCTTCCGACGCCCCTCGGCGGGGACTCGCACGCGCACCGCGGCCCGCGCGCGGACGAGACCGCCCTCGCCGACGACGGCCCGGACCCGCATCGACCCGAACTGGTGCTGGCGGCCTTCGGCACGGGCGCGCTCGCGGCGGCGGCACGGGTGGCAGACCGGGTCGTCCTGAACCTGGTCACCCCCGTCCAGGTGGCCCGATGTGCCGCCCTGGTCGAGGAATTCGCCGAACGCGCGGGCCGCGAAACCCCGCCGATCTCGGTCTGGGTGACCGCCGCCGCCGACCCCTCACCCGACATGCTGGCCACCCTGCGCCGCGGCGTCGTGGGATACCTCCGCGCGCCCGGCTACGACGCCATGTTCACCGAAGCCGGCTTCGGCGAGATCGTGGGACTGGCGCACAGTGGAGCCCGCCCCCGAGCGGTACTGGCCGCCATCCCGGACGAATTGGCAGCCGTCGTCGGCATGTTCGGCGACCGAACCGAACTGGCGGCGCGCCTGGCCGCCTACCGCGAAGCCGGCGCCGACGAAGTCGTCGTGGTGCCGGTGACCAGCGCCGAGGATCCCGGTGGGGCATACACCCTCGAGACGCTGATGGAGGTCGATCGTGGCTGATTCCGAGCTGTTCGGCACGGTTGGGTCCGGTGGCTTCACGATTCGCGGAGGCGGTTGGCCTCGAACGGCTTTGTCGGGTGAATCGGTCGTTGTGGCCGAGAGCTTCAACGCGCGGGCGCGGTCGGCGGCACGACCGCGATCATTTGCCGGCGTGGTGAGCTGCTTCGGCGGCGAGGGGCGGGCGGCGACTCCTCCTTCTGTGGTTCCGAACGGAGCGAATTGTGGCTGAGGCGTATGTGTACGACGCGGTCCGGCTGCCGCGCGGACGGGTTCGGAAAGGTGGCGGGACGCTTGCGGAGGTGCCGCCGTATGAGTTGTTCGGGCAGTTGCTGACGGCGTTGGAGCAGCGGTCTTGTCCGCCGGAGGTGGTGGACGATGTGATCCTCGGGATCAGCACCGTGGCGGGGGAGCAGGGTGGGGATCTGGGGCGGGCGGCAGGATTGTGGGCGGGATGGCCGGATTCGGTGCCGGGTGGGGTGGTGTCGCGGCTGTGTTGTTCCGGACTCGACGCGGTGGAGGGCGCTGCGGCCCGGGTGGCGGCGGGGTACGCGGACGTGGTCGTCGCGGGCGGGGTCGAATCCATGTCACGAGTGCCGATGCTGTCGGATCGGCCCGGGATCGCCACCGACCCGGATCTGGGGGAGCGGGCCGGGTTCGTGACCATCGGCGTGTCGGCGGATCTGACGGCGGCCGTGCACGGGATCGGGCGGACCGAGCTGGACGCCTACGCGGTGCGGTCGCATCGGAATGCTTCCAGGGCAGCGGTTTCGGAGTCGATGGTGCCAGTACGGAAGGGCGGCACCCTGCTGCTCGGCGCGGATGAAGGGGCGCGGGGCGATGCGAGTCCCGAGAAGTTCGCGGCGCTGCCCGCCCTTTTCGGGGAGGACCCCGCGTGGGAGCGGGTCGCTCGTCGCCTGCCGGAAGCGCCACGGCCCGCCGCAGGGTTGCACACCCTGGCCACCGCGCCGCAGCTCGCGGATGGCGCCTCGGCGGTACTGCTGGGGAGTGCGCGAGCGGAACGGTCACTGGGGCGTGCGCCGCGTGCTGTGATCGCGGGGACCGCGCAGACGGCGGAGCGGTCGCCATTGCTGACCGCGCCGGTATCGGCCGCGCGGCGGGCGCTGCGGTGCGCCGGTATCGGAGCGGACGCGCTGGACGTGGCGGTCGTCAACGAATCCTTCGCTGTCACACCACTATTGGTCACGCGGGAACTGGGGCTGGATCCGGAACGGGTGAATCCGGACGGCGGCGCGCTCGCGGTCGGGCATCCGCTGGGCGCGACCGGCGGCATTCTCATCGCGCAGGCCCTGGACGCGCTCGAGCGGACGGACGGCGAGCATGCGCTCGTCGCGATTCCCGCCGCGCTGGGGCTCGGATCGGCGGTGGTACTACGACGGCTCCGGTGAACCGCGCAGTGGACGCCGCCTGTGGGCCGGGTCGTCCATGCGTTGCCTGCCGGAGCGGCCCAACCACCTCGCATTTCGAGCACGACTAGCCTCAGGAGTTTTCATGGCCGAATCAACCTTCGCCCCGGCGGCTTCCGCTGATCGACCGGGAGTGCGCACCTGCCACCCGGAGGGCCGGGTGCGCGAGTATCTCGATCGCGGGTGGTGGGAGGCCGACACCATCCCGGACATCTTCCGGCGGCGCGTGACGGAAGCACCGAACGCGCCCGCCGTCAGTGATCCGGCGAACCTGGCCGCGCTGACCGGCGCCGAGCCGCGCACGCTCACCTGGCAGGAACTCGACGACCAGGTCGCTGACATCGCGGCGGTGCTGTGGGCCAACGGTATTCGGCAGGGCTCGACGGTGGCGGTACTGCTGCCGAACTCGATCGCCTTGACCGCGACCTATCTGGCCCTGTGGCGGCTCGGTGCGGTGGCGACGCCCATGCCGGTGTCGTATCGGCGGTACGAGATCTCGGGCATTGTGGCGGCCACCGATGCCGGTGCGCTGATCACGACGGGCGTGCTCGGGGATCGGGAACTCGCGCTGGAGGCCGCGAGCGTCGCGGACGGGCGGCGCACGGTGTTCGCCTTCGGTCCCCAGGTGCCGGAGCAAGCCGTCGAAATCGGCGGGCCTGCGAGCGGCGAAGCCCGAAAACTCGTGCGCGACTATGAATCCGGACTCACGGTCTCGGTGAACGACCGCATCACGGTGTGCTGGACCAGCGGCACCGAAGCCGCGCCCAAGGGTGTCCCGCGCTGTCACGGCGACTGGCTGGCGGTCGCGCGCGGCGTACAGGACGGGCTGACGCTGACCTCGGAATCGGTGGTGCTGAACCCTTTTCCCATGGTCAACATGGCCGGGTTCGCGGGCACACTGCTGCCCTGGCTGCTCACCGGCGGCCACCTGGTGCAGCATCATCCGCTGGATCTGCCGGTGTTCCTCGGGCAGATCGCGCGGCATCGCGTGACCTACACCTGTATGCCTCCCGCCCTGCTGACCATGCTGTTGCAGAACGAATCCCTGCGCGCACGAGTGGATTTGAGCTCCCTCGACACGGTCGGCTCCGGCGGCGCGCCCCTACCGCCGCCCGTGGTGCGGCGGTGGCAGGAGGAGCTGGGCATCGCGGTCGTGAACTTCTTCGGGTCGAACGAGGGCGTGAGCCTGCTGGGTGCACCCGGCGATATCCCGGATCCGACCGTGCGCGCCCAGCACCTGCCGCACTACGGAGCGAAGGGGGTTGGCTGGGCGACGCGATTGGCCGCGAGCACCGCGGTGAAACTGGTCGACGTGGTCACCGGGGACCAGGTGAGCGAGATCGGCGGTCGCGGCGAGCTGCGCATGCGAGGACCGGCGGTGTTCGGCGGATACCTGGAAGGAACCGCTGCCGCGTCACCGTTCGACGCGGACGGATACCTGTGCAGCGGTGACGTTTTCGAGCTGTGCGGCGACGGCGGCAGGTATCTGCGGTTCGTGGACCGGGTCAAGGAGATCATCATCCGGGGCGGCATGAATATCGCCCCCGCCGAGATCGAAGGACTCCTGGCCGACCATCCGGGGATCGCGGAGGTGGCCATCGTCGGCTACCCGGACGCCGTGCTCGGCGAGAAGTGCTGTGCCTTCGTGGTTCCCGCGCCGGACGCCACCGTCACCCTCGAGGATCTGGTCGCGCATCTGCGGTCCCGCGAAGTGGCATCGTTCAAACTGCCGGAACGGCTGGAGACCGCGGCGAGCCTGCCGCGCAATCCGGTCGGAAAACTATTGCGCCGCGAATTGCGCGCGCGTCTCTGATCCGAGAATTCCAGGAGTTGTTGTGTCCGTGCATATTCTGGGCGGCAGCCAAACCGATTTCGCCGTCAACTGGCAGCGCGCCGGACTCGAATTCGATGCCTTGCTCGGCGAGGTGATCGACGGCGCCCTGCAAGCCGCCCGGGTGAACGCGGCCGATATCGGCGTTATCCACGTCGGCAATGCCTTCGGGCAGTTGTTCACCGGGCAAGGACAATTGGGCGGCATGCCCGCCACGGTGCGCCCCGAATTCTGGGGCGTACCCGCCACCCGGCACGAAGCGGCCTGCGCTTCCGGCAGTATGGCCGTGCTCGCCGCCATGGCCGACCTGGAGTCGGGACGCTACGACTGCGCGCTGGTGATCGGCGCGGAACTGGAGAAGACCGTCCCCGGCGGACAGGCGGCCCGCTTCATGGGCGCCGCCGCCTGGGCCGGGCACGAGGCGCGGGACACGGATCTGGTGTGGCCGAGCATGTTCGCCGCCATCGCCGACGAATACGACCGCCGCTACGGACTCGACGCCGCCCACCTGCGCGCCGTCAGCGAACTGAACATCGCCAACGCACGGTCGAATCCGCTCGCCCAAACCCGGGACTGGAAATACTCCCCGGACAGTTTCGGCGCCGACGACGCATCGAATCCGCCCGTGGCCGGCGTCCTGCGCCGCCAGGATTGCAGTCAGATGACCGACGGCGCGGCGGCGGTCGTGCTGGTCTCCGACCGGTTCCTGGAGCGGCGCAACACCATTCGGCCAGATACCCGTTCGACGATCGCCGGATGGGGCCACCGCACCGCCGCGCTCTCCCTCGAGGCCAAGCTGCGCCATTCCGCCGAGGACCCGTACGTCTTCCCGCACCTGCGCCGTGCGGTCCGCGACGCCCTCGACCGCGCCCAGCTTCCCGCCATCGACGCCGTCGACGCGGTCGAAGTCCACGACTGCTTCTCCATGTCGGAATACGTGGCCCTCGATCACCTCGGCATCACCGCCCCCGGCGAAAGCTGGAAGGCCATCGAATCCGGCGAAATCGGCAGGGCTGGAAGGCTTCCCGTCAATCCGGGCGGCGGCCTGATCGGTATCGGCCATCCGGTCGGAGCCACCGGGGTGCGCATGCTCCTGGACGCACACCGGCAAGTCACCGGCCAGGCCGGCGAGATTCAGATCCCGGATGCGCGCCGGGTCGCTACGGTGAACATCGGCGGCAGCGTGACCACCGTCGCGAGTTTCATGGTGGCCGCCGACTGAGGCCTACGTCAGGAGATCCCTTGTCGGACAACGAACCTCTCATCCTCGATCCCACCGGTGTCGATATTCAAGCCGAAGCCGCGCGCCTGCGGGCACGCGGTCCGGTCACCCTGGTGGAGCTGCCCGGCGGTATTCGCGCCTGGTCGGTCCCGGACGCGGCGCTGCTCAAGAACCTGCTCACCGATCCGCGCGTGTCCAAGTCGGCCAGACAGCATTGGCCCGCGTTCATCAATGGTGAAGTGCCGCAGGACTGGGCGCTGTACCCGTGGGTGGCGGTGTCGAGCATGTTCACCGCGTACGGCGTCGACCATCGGAGGCTGCGGAAGCTGGTCGCGCCCGCGTTCACCCACCGGCGCACCGCAGCCATGCAGCCGCGCATCGAACGCATCACCACCGACCTGCTGGATGGGCTGGCGAAGACGCCGGACGGTGAATCGGTGGATCTGCGTGAGAGTTTCGCCTATCCGCTGCCGATTCAGGTCATCTCCGAACTGCTGGGCGTACCCGAGGAACTGAATCCGGCGCTGCGGTCGTGTGTGGACGCCTTCTTCGACACCACCCTCACGCCGGGGGAGTCCATCACCAAGTACGGCGAGATGTACGGGCTGATGGCCGAACTCGTCGCGCGCCGGCAGCGGCAGCCCGGGGACGACATGATCAGCGTGCTGATCGCCGCCCGCGACGAGGACGACGGGTCCACCCTCACCGACTCCGAACTCATGGACACCCTGATGCTGGTCATCAGCGCCGGGCACGAAACCACCGTCAACCTGCTCGACCAGGCGGTGTTCACACTGCTCACCCATCCCGGAGAACTGGCGAAACTCGCTGCGGAAGCAGCCGACTGGGAAAGCGTGGTCGAGGAATCGCTGCGCTACGAAGCGCCGGTCGCGCAACTGCCGTTGCGGTATGCGGTGGAGGATCTCGATATCGACGGCGTCCACATCGCCAAGGGTGAGGCGATACTCGCCTCCTACGCCGCCGCCAACCGGGACCCGAAGCTGCACGGCGCCAGTGCGAACGAGTTCGATCCAAGCCGGGAGAACAAGGAACACCTCGCCTTCGGGTACGGGGCGCACCACTGCCTCGGCGCGCCCCTGGCCCGGCTGGAAGCGGGCGTGGCCCTGCCCGCGCTGTTCCGGCGATTCCCGGAACTATCCCTGGCGGTCGAACCGGATGAGCTGGGCACCGTGCCCAGCTTCATCTCCAACGGTCACCGGCGGCTGCCCGTGTACCTCGGCGCGAAATAGGCTGTCAGTCGGGCAGTTTGGAGGCATCGCGGACCGCTCCGCGATCGGCGGAGGTGGCGAGCATGGCGTAGGTGCGCAATGCCACGGACAGTGGGCGGTTGCGCTGGCGCGGCCGGTAGCCGCCCGCGGCCTCCAGTTCGGTGCGGCGCGCCGCCAGTTCCGCGTCGTCGACGTCCAAGGTCATGCCGCGCGAAGGGATGTCGATGCTGACCATGTCGCCGTCGCGGACCAGTGCGATCGGCCCACCGGCCGCGGCCTCGGGGGAGACGTGCCCGATGGACAGGCCCGAGGAGCCGCCGGAGAACCGGCCGTCGGTGATCACCGCGCACTGACCGGCCAGGCCGCGGCCCTTCAGATACGAAGTGGGATACAGCATTTCCTGCATGCCCGGGCCGCCGCGCGGACCCTCGTAGCGGATGACCAGCACATCGCCGGGCGTGACGCGACCGGAGAGCACCGCGTCCACCGCCTCCTCCTGGGAATCGACCACCACGGCCGGGCCGGTGAAGGTGTGCATGTGCTCGGCCACGCCGGCCGACTTCACGACCGCGCCGTCGGGGGCCAGGTTGCCGCGCAGCACCGCCAGGCCGCCATCGCGGGAATGCGCGTGCGCGAGATCGCGGATACAGCCTTCGGCGGCATCCAGATCCAAGGTGTGCCAGCGTTCGGACTGCGAGAACGCGGTGGCCGAACGCTTACCGCCCGGAGCGGCATGGAACAGTTCGGTCGCCGTGGCGGAGGGGTTTTCGGCGCGCACATCCCATTCGGCCAGCCAGTCGTCGAGCGAATCCGAGTGCACCGCATGCACATTGCGATGCAGCAGGCCCGCGCGATGCAGTTCGCCCAGGATGGCGGGCATGCCGCCCGCGCGATGCACGTCCTCCATCAGATAGTCGCCGTTCGGCGCCACCTTGCACAGGCAGGGGATCTGCGGGGACATCTTCTCGATATCGGTGAGCGTGTAGTCCAGGCCCGCCTCCTGCGCGGCGGCCAGCAGGTGCAGCACGGTATTGGTGGAGCCGCCCATGGCCAGGTCCAGGGCCATCGCATTGTCGAAGGCCTCGCGGGTGGCGATATTGCGCGGCAGCACCCGGTCGTCGTCCTGCTCGTAGTAGCGGCGGGTCAGCTCCATGACGGTGTGCCCGGCCGACTCGTAGAGCGCCTTGCGCGCGGTGTGGGTGGCCAGGGTGCTGCCATTGCCGGGCAGCGCCAGGCCCAGCGCCTCGGTGAGACAGTTCATGGAATTGGCGGTGAACATGCCCGAGCAGGAGCCGCAGGTGGGGCAGGCGTTCTCCTCGATGAGCGCCATATCGGCATCGGAGACCTCGGGCGAGACGGCCGCGGCCATGGTGACGATGAGATCCAAGCGGCTGCGCACGGTGCCGTCGACCAGCACCGCCTTGCCGCCCTCCATCGGCCCGCCGGAGACGAACACCGTGGGGATGTTCAAGCGCATCGCCGCCATCAGCATGCCCGGGGTGATCTTGTCGCAGTTGGAGATACACACCAGCGCGTCGGCGCAGTGCGCGTTCACCATGTACTCGATGGAATCGGCGATCAGATCGCGTGACGGCAGCGAATAGAGCATTCCGCTGTGCCCCATGGCGATTCCGTCGTCCACGGCGATGGTGTTGAACTCGCGGGCGATACCGCCGGCCTCCCGCACCGCCTCGGAGACGATCCGGCCGACGGGTTGCAGATGGGTGTGACCGGGCACGAACTCGGTGAAGCTGTTGGCGATGGCGATGACCGGCTTGCGCCCGATATCCGCCGACGGAACGCCGCTGGCACGCATGAGCGCGCGAGCCCCCGCCATATTCCGACCGTGCGTGACCGTGCGGGAACGCAATGCGGGCACGATGCCACCTCCTCGAACTCGAAACTCCAACCGTGCAGTTGCAACCGCACGGTTGGAGTCTGGCATATCGGCGGGGCAATCCGCAACCGTGCGGTTGGAGATGGTTGGATGGGGGCCATGGCGTGGGATACCGAGGGCACCAAACGGCGACTGCTGGAAGCGGCGGTGCACGAATTCGCCGAACGCGGGCCCGACGGTGCGCGGGTCGCGGCCATCGCCACCCGGGCGGGAATCAACAAGGAACGCATCTACCAGTACTTCGGGGACAAGAACGGGCTGTTCGAAGCCGTGCTCACCGATCAGCTCGAACAGCTCGCGGCGGCCAGCCCGCTCACCGCCGACAGCGCCGGCGATCTCGCCGAGTACGCCGGGCACGTGTTCGACTTCCATCAGACGCATCCGCAATTCCTGCGGCTCATGTACTGGGAAGGGCTCCAGCACGGCGGCGGTGAACTGCCCGCGGAATCCGCGCGGGCCTCGCATTACGCGGACAAGGTGGCGGCGCTGGCCGCCGCCCAGCGGGCCGGGAAACTGGCCGATGACGTCGCGCCCGGGTATCTGCTGTACGCGGTCGCGGCGCTCGCGGCCTGGTGGTTCGCCGCGCCGCAGGTGGTCCGGATGATCCTCGGTGCGGACACCGAGGCACCCGAAGCCCTGCGGGCGGCGCTGGTCGCGCTGGTGCGGCGGCTGGAGGTGCGGGCCTAGCGGGTCAGCAGTTCCCGCAGGGCGCGGACCACTTCGGCGGGGGCCTCCTCGGCCATGAAGTGGCCGCAGCCGACCGTCTCGTGCTTCAGGTCCGGAGCCCAGGCGCGCCAGAGCGCTTGCGCGTCGAAGCCGAGCGCGGCGCCCCAATCCTGTTGCAGCACCGTCACCGGCATGTGCAGGGTGTTGCCGGCGGCGCGATCGACCTGATCATGGACGAGGTCGATGTGCGCCGAGGCCCGGCAGTCGGCCACGATCGAGGGCACCGCATCGCGGGACGCCGCCAGGTAGGCCGCGCGCACGTCCGCCGGGATCGCCTCCGGGTCCCGGGTCCACTGATCGAGCAGATAGCCGAAGAACGCGTCCGCGCTCGCCCCGATCATCTGCTCGGGCAGGCCCGGCGGCTGGGCCATCAGGAACAGGTGGAAACCGACCGCGGCCGTGACGCCGCGCATCACCTCCCAGCTGTCCAGCGTCGGCAGCACGTCGAGCGAGGCCAGGTGTGTCACCCGCTCGGGGTGGTCGAGCGCGGTGCGGATCGCCACCAGCGCGCCCCGGTCATGGCCCGCCAGGGCGAACCGCTCGTGCCCGAAAGCCTTTGCCAGCGCGACGATATCGTTGCCCATGGTGCGCTTGGCATACGTCTCCCCATCGGTGTCGACGGGCTTGTCGCTCGCCCCGTACCCGCGCAGATCCGGGCAGATGACGGTGTGATCGGCCGCCAGCTCCGCGGCCACGTGCCGCCACATCAGATGCGTCTGCGGCAGCCCGTGCAGCAGCACGATCGGGCTGCCCGCCCCGGCCACCGCAACATTCAGCGCCACGCCGTCCGCGACGGTCACCCGCTGATAATCGAATCCGGAAATACCCGAAACCATGATCTCCCTTTCGAACTGTCAACCGACGCCACGAGCCTGCGCCCACCCACTGAGCAACCGATCAGCATCGACTCAGCGCTAGCATCGATACCCGTGAGCGGACTGGTGACGAGGTGAGCCTGCGCATCGGCGTCCTCGGCCCGCTGTGGGCCGCCACCGACCACGGCCCGATCGCCCTCAAAGGTCCCCGCCATCACGCGGTCCTGGCTCGGCTGCTCATCGCCCATGGTGGCGTCGTGCCCGTCGCTCGCCTCATCGACGACCTCTGGGACGACCCGCCCCGCAACCCCGTCGGCACGCTGCACACCTTCATCGCCGACCTCCGCCGCGCCCTCGAACCCGACCGGCCGCCCCGCAGCCCCGCCCGCGTCCTCGTCACGGCGGCTCCCGGCTACGCGCTGCGGCTCCAGCCCGGGCAGCTCGACGCCGATCGTTTCGAGGAACTGGTGCGTGCCGCGCGCAGTCGCCTCGGCGAGCGCGATGCGGGTGCGCCGGGCACCTTGCCTGCCGGGTCCGGCGCAATCGAGATCGGTACTGCCGCAAGCGGAATCGAACCCGCCCTCGCCGATCTGGATGCTGCGCTGGCGCTCTGGCACGGTCCCGCCTACGCCGAATTCGCGGACGAGCCCTGGGTGCAAGCCGAAATCACCCGGCTGGACGAACTCCACTCCGCCGCAATAGAACTACGCGCCCGAGCCCTCCTCACCGCCGACCGCCCCGCCGAAGCCGCCGCAGCCCTCGAAACCCACCTCCGAGACCATCCCCTCCGTGAGAACCCCTGGCACACCTACGCTTTGGCCCTCTACCGCACCGGCCGCCAAGCCGACGCCCTGGCCGCCCTGCGCACCGTCCGCGAGCACCTGCGCGACGAACTGGGCATCGACCCCGGCCCCGCCCTGCGAGACCTCGAAACCGCGGTGCTCGCCCACGCTCCGTCTCTGCTGGCGGAGCGAACCTCGCCGGGCTCGCTCTCGCCCGGCTCAGCGTCATCGACTTCTGCACGACCGCCTATCGAGCAGCGTGACCCGGTTCGGGGCGAGCCGGGCCTCGACCCTGGCTCGGATCCGAGTGTTCGGGCGGTCGCGGGACCTGCTCGGCCTCCGGACGACTCGCGTGGCTCGAGTGGGGGTGAGCTGGGCCTCGACCCTGATTCGGATCCGCGTGATCCCGCGGCCGCGGGGCCTGCCCGGTCGTCTCGCGCGGGCGGGGCGTCCACTTGGTCGGGTAGGCCGGGGTTGCGGTCCGGAGGACCGAGCCGGAGTCCGATTGCGGGCAAGCTGGTTTCGGCGGCCGGTGAGTCTGCCGCCGAGGAGCTGTCTCCTGCCGCTCGAAATGCCGAATCGGACAGTCCGAGCGAAGTCGCCGACCGGGTAGCCGATATCGCGGCACCGCCGGAAGCTCGGCACGGTGCCGGGTTCGTGGGACGGGCGGGGGAGTTGGAGCGGCTGCGGCGGGTGGCGGCGGAGTGTGCCGAGCGCGCGATGGTGGGTACGGCGTTGGTTTCCGGGGTGGAGGGCGCTGGGAAAACCGCTGTGGCCGAGGTGCTGGCCGCTGAGTTGGCCGGGCGAGGGTGGGTGGTGGCTTGGGGCGGGAGTCCGGAGGATGGTGGGGCGCCGCCCAATTGGCCGTGGCGGCGGATGGTCGCCGGGTTGGCGGCGGCGGGACGCGGGGTGCCGGAGGCGGTGGCGGACGGCGATGCCGAGGATGCGGCGGTCGCCCGGTTTCTGGCGCAGCGGGCGGCGATCGAATACCTGCGGGGTGCGGCGGCGGAGGGGCCGTTGCTGCTCGTGTTCGACGACATTCATTGGGCCGGAGCGGAGACGCTCGAACTGCTGACCGCGCTGGCGACCGCCGGGGAGGCGGGGCCGGTGCTGCTGCTGGCCGCGTATCGGATGACCGACATGCGGCCCGAATTGACGGCGGCGCTGGCGCGTATCGCCCGGGTGAATCCGGTTCGGGTGCAGCTCGGTGGGCTCGCTGAGCCGGATATCGCGGAATTGGTGCGAGGGATCGCGGGCGACGGCGCCGGTTCGCGAGTGGTCCGGCAGATCCGGCAGCGCAGTGCGGGAAATCCGTTCTATGCGAGCGAATTGGCCCGGCTGCTACGCGACGAAGGCGAATCCGCGTTGGCGGAGATACCGGCAGGAGTGCGGGATGTGGTGCGGCACCGGCTGACTCGGCTGGCGGAGCGCGAGCGAACCGTGCTGCGCCAGGCCGCCGTGACAGGCCTGGAGATCGACCCCGATCTGCTGGTGGCGCTCGCCGGGGAACTGGAGCCGGTCCTCGATGCCCTCGACGCCGCCACCCGCGCGGGCTTCCTCGACGAATCCGGGCCCACCGGAACCGCATTCACGCACGCCCTGGTGCGCGAAGTCGTCTACCACGACATCCCCGCCGCCCGCCGCGCCGCCTGGCACGCCACCATCGGTGACCTGCTCGAGAACTCCGGCCACGCCGAACCCGCAACCCTCGCCCACCATTTCGGCCGCGCCGCCACCCGCGCCACCGCTCCGCGCGCAGCCGCCTACGCCCGGCTCGCAGCCCTGGACGCCGAGAGAGAATTCGCCCCCCACGAATCCGCCCGCTTCTGGGCCGCCACTCTGACCGCCTACGATCGCTTGCTACCCGCCAGCGCCGCGGACCCGCACCCGACGCCCGGCAGGCCCGGCCTCGCAGCCGGACCGCCCATGGGACCCGATCAGCCGGCCACCGCGGTGCCTGCGCACCGCGCGCAGGAAGCGCCTGCGGCTAGAGCACACTCGGCCACGCACGCGCACCACGCATCCGAAGCGTCTGCGACTAAGGGAAACTCGGCCGTGGATGCGGGCCGTTCGTCCGAAGCCTCTGCGGCTAAAGGATGCTCGGATGCGCATGCGCACCGCTCGTCCGAAGAAGCTGTGGCTGAAGAATACTCGGCCGCGCATGCGCACGACACGTCCGAAGCGGCTGCGGTGAAGGGGCGCTCGCCCGCGCCGTCCGAACGGACCGCTATCGAACGGCTGGAGGCGGTCATAGGTCTGATGCGGGCTCTCGCGGTCATCGGACGTCTGCCGGAGGCGCGGGCACACCGTGCCGAGAGCATCACCGCCGCTGAGCGATCAGGTGACCCGCACCTGACCGCCCGGGTGATCGCCGCCTTCGATATTCCGACCGTCTGGACCGAATCGGACGACCCCGAACTGGCCGCCGCCATCGCGGCCGCGGCCGAACGCACCCTGAACGCGCTCCCGGACACGGAAATCGAACTCCGCACCCGGCTGCTCGCCACCATCGCCCTAGAACTGCGCGCCACGGACACCGGCAGGGGCCGGAGCGCCGCCGCGGAGGCCGAGTCCCTCGCGCGGGCCTCGGACGATCCGGCCCTGCTGGCCTTCGCCTTGAACGCCCGCTACATCCACACCTGCTACCGGCCCGGACTAGCCCGCGAGCGGGGCGAAATAGGTGCGGAGATCATCGCCCTGTCCCAGGCACACCAACTCGTCACCTTCGAGGTGACCGGCCACCTCATCGCGATCCAGTCTTACAGCGCCACCGCGAATTTCGAAGCCGCCGACCGCCACGCCATCGCTGCCGACGCCCTGGCCGACCGCTACGACCTCCCGCTGGTCGCCGTGTTCACCCGCTGGTATCGCGCCCTGCGCCAATCTTTTTCGCCGAACCCGCAAGACCAGGCGCACACCGAAGCCGCCTACCGCTCGGCCGCCGCCGCTCTCCCCGGCGCCATGCCGGGCCTGGAGCGGGGCCTGCTTCCCCTCGCCCTCCTCTGCATCCGCCTCCGCCAGGGCCGCCCCCTCGCGTTCGACGCCGAAACCGATTGGGGCCCACACGAACCCTGGGTTCGCCCACTGCTCCTCCTCGAGGAGCAGCGCGAAGCCGAGGCGTCGGCAGCACTGCGCGCCCTCCCGGAACCCCCTCCCGACCTGCTCCTGGAACTCCGGCTCGCACTGATCGCGCATGCCGCGCTCACACTCGACGACAGCGAGGTGATCCGCCGTACCCGCGACCGATTGCAATCCGCCGCAGGCGAACTCGCGGGCGCGGGCACCGGCCTGGTGAGCTTGGGCCCGGTCGCTGACCTGCTCGCCCGCCTGTCGGAGTAGCCGGGCGCGTCAGACCAGCTCATCGAGAATCGCCGCCGGTTCGCGAGCCTGAAACACCACACCCACGTGCCCGGCGAGCGGGCGGCACCGCCGGCGAACCCCAGCCGCCGACCTTGTCGCTCAGCCGATCCGGCAGGGGAGCGAGGGTGTAGTTCTGCCAGATGCAGTTGTCCATCTGATGCTGATCGGCCGACAGGTTCACCACCCGGTCGACTTTGCCGTCGGCATCGAAATGCCACACCAATGCCGAAGTGGTGTCGACCTGCCCGGTGCCTGCGGTCGAGTAGCCACGGTGAATGTCGACCGCGTGGGTGCGATCTTCGGACCTTGTTCGGTCACAACCGAATGCCAGTCGCCGGTCGTCTCGGAAAGAAAGACCGATTCGGCATGAACCTGGAACGCCTCGTTATGATTCGACGGCTGTTCATCCCGCTGGTTGCGATTCGACGGCCATCGCCCGGCGGCCGTTCACCTGCCGGTCGGGGCGCGGGGACACTATGGTGACGGCGACCCCCAACCCTCTAGCGCAGGATGTGCAGACCCCTTGGTAATTGAGACGGCGCCACGGCAGTCGACGGTCAGGACGAAGCCGCTGCCCGCGGCGGGGACGGCCACGGCCGTGCCGATGCGGGGCAGTGACTACGCGACCCTGATGCGGCGGGTGCGACAGGCCGGACTGCTCGACCGGAGGTTGCGGTATTACGGATGGAAAACCGCTGTCACGGCAGCGCTTTTCGGGGCCGGCTGGGCCGGATTATGGGTGATCGGGGATTCGTGGTGGGCGCTGGCGCCCGCGGTGCTGCTGGCGGGGGTGTTCGCGCAGCTGGCCTTTCTCGGGCACGATGCGGGGCATCGGCAGATCTTCGCTACGCGGCCGGCCAATCACCTGTACGGGTTGCTGGTCGGGAATCTCGCGACCGGCGTGAGCATCGGGTGGTGGACCAGCAATCACAACCGGCATCACGCGCACCCGAACACCGAGGGCGCGGATCCGGACGTGTCGGGCATTCTGGCGCATTCGGGTGAGCGCGCCCTGACCGGAAAAGGCTGGCGGCGGTTCGTCTTCCGGTACCAGGCCTGGTTGTTCTTCCCCATGCTGCTGCTGGAAGCGGGCAGCCTGCACTACTCCAGTGTGCGCGCGGTGCTGACCTGGCCGATCCCGCATCGGGCGCGCGAGGGGGCGTTCCTGGCCGCGCACGCCATCGGCTATCTGGCGGCGGTCTTCCTGGTGCTCTCGCCGGTCAAGGCGCTGGTGTTCATCGCGGTCCAGCAGGGCCTGTTCGGCTTCTACATGGGCTGCACCTTCGCGCCCAATCACAAGGGCATGACCGTGCTGTCGGAGGGCGACAACACCGACTTCCTGCGCCGCCAGGTGCTCACTTCACGAAATGTGCGCGGCAGCTTCCTGATCGACACCGCCCTGGGCGGCCTCAACTATCAGATCGAACACCACCTCTTCCCCTCGATGCCCCGCCCGGCGCTGCGCGACGCCCAGCCCATCGTCCAGCGCTATTGCGCGGAAATCGGCGTCCCGTACGCCGAAACCACGCTGCTGGACTCGTACGTGCAAGCCCTCACGCACCTCGACGCGGTGGGACGCACGACCCGGCTGGCATGATCACAATGTGAACCTACAATTCGGTATTCAGTTGGCGCCGACGGCATCCGAGCTGCCGCAGCTGCGCGCCATGGCCAAGGTCGCCGACCGGGAGGGCCTGGACCTGCTCGGCATCCAGGATCACCCGTACTCCGGCGGCCTGGCCGATACCTTCGCGGTGATCGCCACCGTGCTCGCGGAAACCGAACGCCTGCGGGTCTTCCCGGATGTCGCCAGCCTCCCGCTGCGCGGCCCCGCCATGCTCGGCAAGCAGGCCGCCACCCTCGACCTGCTCAGTGGCGGCCGCTTCGAACTAGCGCTCGGCG
This sequence comes from Nocardia yamanashiensis, assembly GCF_021183565.1. Taxonomy (NCBI): domain Bacteria; kingdom Bacillati; phylum Actinomycetota; class Actinomycetes; order Mycobacteriales; family Nocardiaceae; genus Nocardia; species Nocardia yamanashiensis. The sequence goes on along the minus strand of NZ_CP089226.1, from coordinate 3,139,241 downwards.
CGGGCGCGTTCTGGCCCGCCATCGGGGCCATGGGCGGGCCGGTGCGCTCGAATCCCGAAGCGCTGCAAGCCCTCGAGGAAGCCACCGCCATCATTCGCGCCATGTGGCTGCCCGGCACCAAAGCCAAGGTCCACGGCACCCACTACACCGTGCACGGCGTGCAGTCCGGCCCCGCGCCCGCGCATCCCGTCGGCATCTGGTTCGGCAGCGTGGGCCCCAAGGCCAATGCCCTCACCGGTCGCATCGCCGACGGCTGGGCCGCCCCGATCCCGCACTACCTGCCGTACGAGAAATGGCAAGCGACGCAGGACATCATCTCCGCCGCCGCCATCGACGCGGGCCGTAAACCCACCGACATCACCCGGATGGCGCAGCTGGTCGGCACCATCACCGACACCCCCGGCAATGTCACCCTGCGCGGCGAGGAACCCATCCGCACCGACGCCGCCGGCTGGGCCCGCGTCCTCGCCGGCCTGGCCCTGGAAACCGGTTTCGAATCCTTCGTCTACTGGCCCGAATCACAGGACGAAACCCAGCTCCGCCGCTGGATCAACGAGGTGGTCCCCGCCACCCGATCCCTCTGCGCCTGAGCTGGTGCCGGGACACTGGTCGCGGTGATCACGAAATCGGCGTCGTGGATGCCGCCGTGTCGTCCCGACGGGTCCGGGCCTGCTGCTCGATAGCGCGCTCGTAGTCCCCGCGCACCTCGTGGTTCACCGAGGTGAGTGCCCGCCGACCGCCCGCCAGCGAGCGCGCCGCACGCATGAGCGGCTCCGGCACTACACCTTGGACCACGCCCATGGCGGCGAGGTAGCCGGGAACGGTGGTTTCCGCGCGCCGCGTGCGCACTCACCCCGGTGTGGGCGTACTCCTCCCGCACCGCCGCGCTCACGCCGACCGCCGCGAACTTGCTGGCGTTGTAGATCGCCATACCGGGAATCGGGAGCTTGCCGGCCATCGAGGCCACATTGACGATGTGTCCGCTGCCCCGAGAGATCATGTGCGGCAACACCGCTCGCATGCCGTGGATGGGACCCCACGCGTTCACATCCATGGTGGTACGGCCGATGCTCTCGTCCTCGGCCAGGAAGTCACCCAGCGGCATCACGCCCGCATTGTTCACCAGCACGTCGATGCGGCCCGCGGTTTCCAGCGCCGCGGCCACGAAGGCAGTGAACGACGCCGGATCGGTGACGTCGAGGGCGAAGCCGCGGGCGGCGCCGCCGATCTCGGCCGCTGCCTCGGGCGCGCCGTCGAGATCTCCCAGAATCACCGTGGCCCCGCGCGCGGCGAACAGATCGGCGGTGGCCCGGCCGATCCCGCGCGACCCGCCGGTGATCGCCACGACTGCGCCTTCCAGCGTGAGCTCCGGATACCTCTTGACCATGGCCAACCTCCTCGTTGGATGCCGTCGGTATTCGAAATCTGTCGGTATTTGAGATCTATGGGTATGTCAATGCGATAGCCTGAGCGCATGTCTCGACTCAGCCGGACGGAAAGCCACGCGCAGACCCGGGCGCAACTGCTGATCACCGCCCGGCGGCTGTTCTTCGAAGACGGCTATCACCCGACCTCGCTGGAAAAAGTCGCCGAAGCTGCGGGCTACTCCAAAGGTGCGGTGTATTCGAATTTCCGCAACAAGGACGAACTCTGCGTCGCGGTCCTCGACGACGTGCGAGCCGAACGCCTCGGCGAAGCCATCGCGGCACTCGGTGCCGGCGACGGCCCCGCTCGGACCGCCCGGTTCCGCGAGTGGGCCGAAACTATTGTCGGTGACCCCGGCTGGACCACGCTGGAAGCCGAATTCGCTGTTCATGCCCGCCGCGACCCCACGCAGCGCGCCGAGCTCGCCGCCCGCCTGGACACCCTGCTGAACACCATCGCCGCCGCCGCAAGCGAACTCGGCGGCCCCGAATCCCCGCTGCCCGCCCGCGAAACCGCGACCGCGCTGCTCGCGCTCGGCGTCGGGCTCGGAGTGTTCCGCGCGATCGACCCCAGCATCCCCGCGGACAGCCTCATCGGCTTGGTCGCTCTGCTCGGCGACCGAAAGACTCCGTAACCGGATCCGCGATTCCGCCGCGAAGTCCAACCGCCGCAGGGTTGCGCCGACACCGCGGATTCCATCGAAAAACTGCCAGTTTCCAGAAACTACCGGAATCTGAACTGTAGGCTCCGCGCATGCTCACTCGCTCGCTCTCGATCCTCGCGCTGTGCTGTGCCGCCCTGACCACCCTCGCGCCCGCGCACGCGGAACCCGTCGCCGCCACCGATTTCTACAACCCGCCAAGCCCGCTCCCGACCGGAAATCCGGGCGATGTGATCCGCGCCGAGCCCGCCGAAGTGGCGGTTCCGTTCCCCGCGCGCGCCACCCGTGTCCTCTACCGCAGCATCGACCCGGCCGGCGCGGCGGTCGCGGTGAGCGGGATCGTGTTCGATCCTGTCGCGGCATGGTCGGGCCCCGGGGAACGTCCGCTGGTCAGTTTCTCGGCCGGCACCCAGGGGCAGGGCGATCAATGCGCGCCCTCGCGCTTGTTCGGGCAACTGGTGCACTACACCCCGCCGCTGGATCTGATGGCTGAATACGAGATCACCGCCGTCGGCGAACTCCTCGCCCGCGGCGCCGCGGTCGTGGTCACCGACTATCAGGGTCTGGGAACACCGGGCACCCATACCTTCCTCAACGCCGAAGCCGAAGCCCATGCGGTCATCGACGCCGCCCGTGCGGCCCAGCGCCTGCCCGGCACCGGCATTCCCGCCGCCGGACCGGTCCTGTTCTGGGGCTTCTCGCAAGGCGGGCATGCCGCCGGAGCGGCGGCCGAACGTGTCGGCACCTACGCACCCGAACTCGACCTCCGTGCCAGCTACGTCGGTGCAGTGCCGGGCGATCTCATGGAATTCGGGTCCTATGCCGATGGCACCGCTTTGTCCGGCGCGTTCGGCTACCTGCTCAATTCGATGCGCACCGTCTACCCCGATACGATCCCCGTCCTCGACGCCGCCCTCAACGGTCACGGCAGAGCGGTACTGGCCGACACTGCCGGCCAATGCGCCGGGGAAACAGTGCTGCGCTACGCGTTCCAGCACACATCGAGCTGGACCGCCGACGGTCGCCCCCTGTTCCCCGACGTCATCGCATCCGACCCCCGCACCTTGCGCGCCCTCGACGACCAACGCCTCGGCAACCGCCGGCCCACCGCACCGGTCCTGCTGCTCACCGGGCCCGCCGACGACATCGTTCCCGCCTCCGGTGTCCGGGCACTGGCCGAACGATGGTGCGCTCAGGGAACTCCCGTGCAGCTACTCACCCTCGACCACATCCCGACGCTACTGCCGGGCACGATCCTCGGCCACGGCCTCGATTCCGTAGCCTTCCAACTCGAGAACGCCCTCCCTTGGCTCGATGACCGCCTCGCCGACCGGCCCGCCCCCAGCACCTGCTGATCCCGAGCGCCCCGGCGTTCTTGGGCGGTGGCATAAAAGCGCTGCTCAAAGGCTATTTCAGCTACTAGAGCCGAGCAGTCGGTTCGCCTCCATCGCCACGTAGAGTTCGGCTGCCTGTGCGGGGTTGTCGCAATCGCGCCCGGTGAGGTCCCGGATCTTGTGCAGGCGGTAGAGAATCGTATTGCGATGGCAGTGCATCCGGCTCGCGGTCTTGGTCGTGGATCCGTCGCAGTCGAACCACATGTGCAGGGTGGCAAGCAGTTCCGCGCGGGCCGCATCGGGCAGTTCCAGCAGTGGCCCGAAGATCTGGGCGGCGGCGCGCCCGGCGGCATCGGGCAGATGCACCAGCAGTAGTGGGATGGGGGCGGACCCGAAGCGTGTCAGGGCGGGTTCGCCCGGCGGACTGCACCGCAACGCGAGGCGGGCCTCGGTCAGGGCGTCGGGCAAGGCGGTCGGCGCGGCGAAGGTGCGGCTGACGCCGACGCGACGGGCGAACAGCTGTGCCGCGCCGGCCAGAGCGGCATCCAGATCCGCTTGCGGCGGTGCGCAGATCAGCCCCAGATGGCTCCCGTCGCGCAGGTCCCACGCCGAGGTGAGGCCGAGCCGGCGGAGCAGTCGTGCGGCCTCGTCCGCCGGATCGGAGGTCGGGTCCGCGGTCTCGGCGACCAGGACGGCGAAGCTGCCCCGCTCCGGAAGGCGCAGTGCGCGAAAGGTTTCCAGGGTGCGCCCCGGGCTCTCGGCGCGCGCGTCGAACAGATCGCGGGCCAGGCGGGCGTGAGCCTCGGCGTCGGCGTGCACCAGCCGGTGTTCGGTGTCGCGGTAGGCGGTGGCGATGGCATCCGACATCAGATCCACGACCGCCCAGCTCTCGGTGGTGAAGGCGACCAGTTCGGCGCGCGGCACCGAGCGGGCGGCCAGCTCCTCCCAGATCACCTGGACCGCGAATCGATAGCAGCGCAGTACGGTCGCCAGCGGAATGCCCTGCTCGGCACGGGAACTGCCGGTGGCGCGGGCGGATTCGAGGCGCAATGGGCGGCTGCCGTCGAGATGCTGGAGGATCGCGATCAGATTGGCGCGACTCGAGTCGTAGAGATACCGGCGGCTCTCGGGAGTGTCGGCGAGATAGGGCAACTCCACGGCCACGACGCGATCGGTGAGGGTCTCGGCGAGCGCATCGACCGAGTCGATGAGTTCGCCGATTATTCGCCGGACGTCTGTATTTGTAGCCGGAAATGTGGCGTCCATCGCCGAAGTGTAGGCCATGAACTGCTTGTTTATGCGCGCGCACAATGTTCAGACCGGCAGTGTGCAGCGTTTGCCAATGGTGCGAGAGGTGCTCCGAACGCAGAAAGGTCGAGGGCGCGTTCAGGGGGCGGGGTGGGAGAAGACGGTGACCAGGTAGTCGGAGCCGGGGGTGAAGGGGCGCAGGTCCCAGGTGGAGAGCTTCAGATCGATTGTGAGGCCGGTGGATTCGGCGTCGGCGAGGAATCGGGGGAAGTCGTAGCCGCGGTCGGCGCCGAAACCGGTGACCAGGCGGCCGGTGGGGGAGAGGTGGCGGGTGAAGGCCTGTAGGACCGGGATTCGGGTGGTGGGGGCCAGGAAGGTCATGACGTTTCCGGCGCAGACGATGACGTCGAAGCCGGCGGGGAGTCCGCGAGCGGGCAGATCGAGTTCGGCCAGGTCGCCGACGAGCCAGGTGGGGCCGGGATAGTCGTGTTCGGCTGCGGCGATGAGGACCGGATCGACATCGACGCCGATCACGGTGTGCCCGGCGCGGTGCAGGTAGCCGCCGATCCGGCCCGGGCCGCAGCCGGCGTCGAGGATGCGGCTGCCGCGCGGGAGCATGGCGTCGATCAGGCGGGCCTCGCCGACGATATCGGTGCCTTCGGCGGCCAGGGTGCGGAAACGTTCCACGTACCAGGTGGAGTGCGCGGGGTCGGCGGCGGTGAGTTCTTCCCACTGGCTGGGGGTGCGTCCGGTCATGGTCGGTTCCTCCTTGCGGTGGGGCGGGCCCGGTTCACTCTGCCAGGGGCGGGAAATTCGGTCGTGGGCGGTGGGGCGTGATTGCTACGGTCGGGGTATGGAGGTCTCTTCCCGTATTGCCGCCGCGGCCGCGCGAGCTCTGTGCTCGCCGGTCGCTGCCGCTTGACCTCTGCTTCCTTGCCGGCGACCGGAGACGGTGCGCCGGTGCGGGTTCGCTTGCGGGACTTGGCATTCGCGGTCGTCTTCGGTCGATTCAATCGATGGAGTCGACATGATCACCACAGATCAGACCGTGAGTACGTTCGTGGAGTTCTTCCGCGAACGCGGGCACCAGCCGGTGCCGGGGGAGACGCTGATACCGCCCCCGGGCGATCCGGTGCTGTTCACCACCTCCGGAATGCACCCGCTGACGCCCTACCTGAGAGGGCAGCCGCATCCGCTGGGGCGGCGGCTGACCAATGTGCAGCGCTGCCTGCGCACCACCGACCTGGACGAGGTGGGCGATGACACGCATCTGACCGTATTCGAGATGCTCGGGTCCTGGTCGCTCGGAGACTATGGCGGATCACAGAGTTTGCGATGGGGATTCGAGCTGTTGCGGGACGGGTTCGGCATCGAGGTCGGCAGGATGCACGTCACCGTGTTCGGTGGGGACGAACACGTCGGGCCCGATGTCGAGTCCTGGGAGACCTGGGGCGAGCTCGGGGTGCCGGTCGAGCCGACCGTGGGCGAGAACTGGTGGGACAACGGACCGGTCGGGCTCTGCGGCCCGGATTCGGAGATCTTCGTGTGGACCGGGGAGGGGACGCCGCGCGGCACGCCGACCACCGATGACCGATGGGTGGAGGTGTGGAATCACGTCATGATGCGGTACGTCCGGCATGCGGACGGCAGTCTGCAACCGCTCGAGCGGCCGGGCATCGATACCGGCCTGGGGCTGGAACGCCTGGTGCGGATATTGCAGAACGAGCAGTCCGTGTTCGGAATCGACGTCTTCCGGCCGTGGATGACGACACTGCCGCGACTGTGGGGGCAGCTGGACGAGCACTCCGGGCGCGTGCTGACCGATCACCTGCGATCCGGCATCGTCGTAATCGGCGATGGCACAACGCCTTCCAATACCGGCCGCGGCTATGTCCTGCGCCGATTGATCCGCCGGGCGCTGACCACCCTGTGGCGCGACGATCCGACCCGATCGTTGTCCGATCTGCCGCCGGAACTGATCGAACACACCCTCGAGCACTTCCGGCAACCGCGCGACCCGCAGGAGATACGCACGGTGCTGCTCGACGAGGAACGCAGATTCGAGCAGCTACTGCGCCGCGGACGGCAGGTCCTCACCCGCCCGCGCTTCCGGGGACCGTTGAGCGACAACGACTATCGGTATCTCCACGACACCCACGGCCTGCCCCGCGATCTCGTCGTGTACCTCGGCACCGAGGCGGGCGCGTAGCGATCAGGGCCGATCGAACAACCCGTTTCGCACCGAGGCGTTGAAGGCGTCCCAGATGCGGGGCTCGAAGATGATTACCGGACTCGCGGTTGGAGCGGGGCCGGGGGACTACTTGGAATATTCGGGCGCCGCAGCGGTAATGGGGGTGAGGGCGTCGGCGAGGGCGTCGAGAGTCGGGGCGCACCCGGCGTCGATGGTGAGCGCCGCCAATTCATCGGCCCGGGTGGGGCCGCGATTGATTATCACCACGGGGCGGCCGGTTTTGGCGGCGTGGCGGGCGAAGCGCAGGCCCGACATGACCGTCAGTGAGGAACCGGCCACCAGCAGCGCGTCGGCGGCGTCGACCATCGCGTACGCCGCTTCGACGCGCGGCTTCGGCACGGGCTCGCCGAAGTAGACGATGTCCGGTTTGAGCAGTCCGCCGCACCGGAGGCAATCGACCATGCGGAAGGCCGAGGTGTCGGCGACCACCGCGTCGGCGTCCGGCGCGACTTCGAGGCCGTCGATGGGGTGGGCTGCGGCGAAGCCCGGATTCGCGGCCTCGAGCCGGTCGGCCAACGCCATTCGCGAGGTCAGATCATGACAGGACAGGCAGCGAATGCGGAGGTAGACGCCGTGCAGATCGATGACCGCGCGATGTCCCGCCTTGGTGTGCAGCAAATCCACGTTCTGGGTGATCAAACCCGTGAGCCCGCCCGCCCGCTCCAGCCTCGCCAGCGCTCGATGCCCGAGGTTCGGCCGGGCCGCGTCCATGTACCGCCAGCCCACATGGTTGCGCGCCCAATACCGTTGCCGGAACACCGGATCCCCCGCGAACTGCTGATACGTCATCGGCGTGCGCGGTTTCGTCCCCGGGCTGCGGTAATCCGGAATACCGCTGTCGGTGGAAATGCCCGCCCCGGTGAGCACCGCGATACGACGGCCCGCGAGCAACTCCCGCGCGCGGTGAAGATCGGAGGAGAGAACGGCGACCGGCATGACAACAGGGTACGAAACCGGGCCCACTGTGTGGCCCGTCACACCGTGTCACACTCCCGGCCCCCACGTCGTCAACCAGACAGGACGCCGGAACACGGCGTCGCGGACTCGGCGACAAGGGAGTTGATCATCATGGCGAAGACGGTTCTGGTCACCGGCGGCACGGGCACACTGGGCAAGCACGTGACCCCGCTGCTGCTGGACGCGGGCGTGACGGTGCGCGTGCTGAGCCGCACCGCGCGCACCGCCGACGGCATCGAATACGTGTCGGGCGATCTCGAGACCGGTGCGGGCGTCGCGGCCGCGGTGGCCGGGGTGGACACCGTCCTGCACCTGGCCGGCACCCAGAAGGGCGACGGCGACAAGGCCCGCACCCTGGTCGAGGCCATCCGGGCCACCGGCGCGGCCCCGCACCTGATCTACATCTCGGTGGTCGGCGCGGAGCGGGTTCCCGTCGAAAGCGCCTTGGACAAGGCCATGCTCGGCTACATGTCCTCCAAGCGGGACGCCGAACTCGTGGTCGAGCAGTCCGGCCTGCCGTGGACCATCCTGCGCGCCACCCAGTTCCACGATCTGCTGTTCACCATGGCGCAGGCACTCGGCAAGCTGCCCGTGGTGCCCGCCTTCGACTTCCGCTTCCAGCCCATCGAAACCGGTGAGGTGGCAGCGCGTCTGGTCGAGCTGACGCTCGGCGAGCCCGCCGGACTGGTCCCGGATATCGCGGGCCCGAAGGTGTACACCATGAAGGAACTGCTGCGCGGCTACCTGGACGCACTGGGCAAGCGCAAGCCGATCGTCACCGTCAAGACGCCGGGTAAGGCCGCGCGCGCCTACAAGGAGGGCGGCAACCTCAACCTGGATCGCGCTGTCGGCGTGCGCACTTGGGAAGAGTTCCTGGCCGGCAAGCTCGCCGTCACCGTCTGATCGCCGCTCAGCGGGGCCCGTTGGTATTGAGGTAGACGACGGGCCCGGGCGTCAGCCGCCGATGGGCATCGAGATCGAGCAGTGCCGCCATGGCCTTCGCGGTGTACACCGGCTCCAGGGTGAGATGCTCCAGATCGGCGGAAAGCGTCTGGGCGGTAGCGGCTTCGGGCGTCGGCTGCCCGTAGCCGGGACCCAGCCAGTCGGTGACGATCTCGAGATTGTCTGCGGCGGTGACGCTTTCGGGAATCGCCGCACCGCGCGCCCGCAGCAGATCCGCGGTGCGATTCGCCAGCTTGGTCAACGTCGGCGCGTCCAGCCGCAGCGTGTCGTTGACGACCACGCCGACCACGCGCGTGGACAGCCCGGCCAGCCGCAACCCCAGCGACAGCCCCGCCACCGTGCCGCCGGAACCCACCGCGGTGACGATATGCGATGGCTCGGGCAGCTCGCCCGCCCGGATCTGCGCCGCGAGTTCCAAAGCGCCCTCGACGTATCCGAGCGCGCCGACGGGGGAGGAGCCGCCCGCGGGCAGCAGATAGGGCGGGGTGCGGCCGGAGAAACCACGCGCCAAGATGTAGGGCGCGGCCAGTACGGTCCGCAGTTTGGAGTGGGTGAAACACAGCTTCGCGCCGGAGGCCCGCAGCCGCTCCAGCTGATGGCGGACATGGTCGTCCACCGGTTGATCGACCAGCGCCAGTACGGTTTTCAAGCCCTGTTCGCGGCCGTAGAGCGCGCACGCCAGGCCCCAATTGGTGCCCAGCCCGCCCACCGTGACGATGGTCCGCCGCCCGCGCCGCCGGGCATCCGGCAGCAGCCACTCCAGTTTTCGCACCTTGTTGCCGCCCCAGCCGCCGTCGCCGAAGGCGCTGTCGTCCTTGATCCAGAGTTCGGATCCGGCGGGATCGAGCGAGGTCAGCCGCCGCACCGGGGTGGGTTCGGCATTCAGCGCGAGATGCGGGAGGGTGTCCGCGAGCGCTGGGTGGAGCTGATGTAGATACGGCGTCACCACTTCAACATATCGACTGTCCAGTTCCGTGACGAGCGTCCGGGACGGAACGGGGGCATGCTGGATCATGAGCACGAATTCCCCGCCGCCCGGCCGCCGGCCGCCGGCGATATCGGGGCTGGTGATCGCCGCGACGGCGGTGGTACTGGCCCTCGCGGTCACGCTGTATTTCGCGGTGATCCGCGACAGCGGCGACGAGTCGACCGGCACGGCCACCACCGGCCAGGCCGACCGCACCGTCACCACCTCGGGCACCGGACCCGCGCCCGGAACTTTCGCGTCCGGCGCCGGTACGTCAGCGCCGGGCACCGCCGGTCCCGCCACGTCGGCGACGAATCCGGGAGCGAGCACCGCACCCACGTCCGGCCCGAAAACCTTCGCCTACCAACCGCTCTGGCCTTTCGCCGATGTCGCGGCGGCGGCCGAATGGCAGCGGTCCTACCGGGACGGCGGGCATCAGCCCTGGCACCTGGATGCCGCGGCCACGGCACAGAGTTTCACGACCGGCTACCTCGGCTACACCGATGTCGACAAGGTCCTGCAAACCACCGTGCGCGGTGACGAGGCCTGGGTAACAGTCGGTTTCGACAATCCCAACGCCGTACCCGTCCCGGCGGCCGTGCTGCACCTGGCCAAGCTGGGCGCCGGTGACGACGCGCCGTGGGAGGTCGTCGGTACCGAGGATCGCACGCTCACCCTGACCGCCCCGAAGTACGGTGCCCAGATCACCGCGCCCGTGGCGGTTGCCGGTCGCATCACCGGCGTCGACGAGAGCCTGCGCGTCCAGGTGCTGCAACTGAACGCAACCCGGCCGGCCGGCGAGGCCGGTGGCATTCCGGCGGGCGGCCAGGACAGCCCGTGGACGGCGACGGTGCCGTTCGCGGCGACCTGCCCGGGCGCACTGACCATCGCCGTGTCCACCGGCGGCCATCTACAGGAGGTGGAACGCTTCGCGCTCACCGGCGTGCGCTGCTGACCCGCCCTCTCGCCGCACCTCGCGCTGGTTACCGCGCTCCCGTCCCGGAGTGTCCGGCGGTACAAGGCAATTCGCCACGCATAACCGGCGAGTCGCCATTCCGGAACGCGTACCGTGGAATCGAAGGAAGGTGACCGCCGTGCACGGACTGGTGGTCGGCAGCGACGAAACCACGGTTACCGCGTGTCAGCACCGCGGAACCGGTCCCGCATACCCGCATCGCCCGAAATCCCTTGTCCCGGCGTGTCGTTCGGCCCTCCCGAAACCCACTCTATCGCAGGGAGAATCATGCCTGGCGTGACCGATCGAGTCGTCATCGTCACCGGAGCGGGCGGCGGCCTGGGCCGCGCCTACGCGCGTCTGCTGGCGCGCGAGGGCGCGCAGGTGGTGGTCAACGATCTCGGCGGCGAACGCGACGGCACCGGGTTCGGCACCGATATGGCCGACACGGTGGTGGACGAGATCCGCGCCGAAGACGGTACGGCCGTGGCGAATTACGACAGCGTGGCCACCGTCGACGGTGCGCGCGCACTGGTGGACGCCGCGGTGCGCGAATTCGGTGCGGTGCACGGCATCGTCAACAACGCCGGCATCCTGCGCGACACCAGTTTCGCGAAGATGAGCCCGGAGCAGTGGGACGACGTGCTGCGCGTGCACCTGTACGGGGCCTATCACGTCACCCAGGCCGCCTGGGGGTACTTCCGCGAGCAGGGCTTCGGCCGGGTCGTGATGGCCACCTCCACCTCCGGCCTGTTCGGCAATTTCGGCCAGGCCAACTACGGCGCCGCCAAACTCGGACTGGTCGGGCTGATGAACACCCTCGCCATCGAGGGCCGCAAATACGACATCACGGTCAATGCCGTGGCCCCCATGGCCGCCACCCGCATGACCGCCGATATCGCCCCCGCCGATCTGCTGCGCAAGCTCCCGCCCGCCCACGTCGCCCCGGTGGTCGGATACCTGGTCAGCGAGGAGTGCGAGGACACCGGGCTGGTGCTCATCGTGGGCGGCGGCACCGTGCAGCGGGTGCAGTTGTTCGCGGGCAAACCGGTGTTGTTTCCGGAGGTGCCCACGGTGGAAGAGGTGCGGGAGAATTGGAGTCGCATCACCGATATGTCCGACGCACAGCCCGGGGCGAACCCCGTGGGCTGAGCAATCTCGAGGAGCCTCGCCATGAGCGAGAACAGTTGGGACGCAGTTGTTGTCGGAGCCGGGGCGGGCGGTTTGTGCGCCGCCGCCAGGCTCGCGCACCTGGGCTACCGCACCCTGGTGGCCGAACGTCTGGACCGGGTCGGGGGACGCGCCTCCACCGACCTGATCGACGGTTTCACAGTCAACAACGGCGCTATCGTCATCGAGCTCGGCGGCGTGACCGAGCAAACCTTCGCGGAGGTGGGCGCGAAATTCGAAGTGCGACCGGCGGACCCGCCGATCCTGTACCGGATCGGCGGCCGCGATGTGGATGTCACCAGTGGCGGCTGGGGCCTGCTGCTGGCGCAATTGGCCCGGCAGGGCGCGCAACTGCTCGACGAGCTCGACGCCGCGCACGCCGGCGACGAGCCGGGCCGGGAACTCTCCACCGCCGAATGGGTGCGGCGGTACACCAGGAACGAAGCGGTGCTGGGGATCTTCCGCAATATGTGCGGTTCGGTCTTCGCCGTCGGCTCCGAGGAACTGCCCGCGAGGGTGTTCCTGAACTACTTCACGCACAAACCGGCGCTGGAGAAGTTCGGCTTCTGCCCGCAGGGCACCATCGGGGTGTGGCGGGCGCTGGCCGAGGCGGTGGAGCGGGACGGCGGCGCGGTGTGGCTGGACAGCGAAGTGCAGCGGTTACTGGTCGAGGACGGCCGGATCGTCGGGGCAAGGATCCGGAAGGGCACCGAGATCAGTGACATCGCCTGCCGTTTCGCGGTCAGCGATATCGGGCCGTCGGCCACCCTGGACCTGGTCGGGCTCGAGCACTTCCCGGCGGACTACGTCGGCACGGTGCTGCAACGGGACCTGCCCAGCGCCATGATCTCGGTGAACTTCGCCAGCCGCGAACCCCTGGTGACCGCGCCGGGCCTGCTCGGCTTCGCGCGCACCCGCAGGCTCTGCTACGTCGCGAATTTCACCGCCACCTGCCCGGAGATGGCGCCCGACGGCTGGCACCTCTACGTGGGCAGCGGGGTGCCCAAACCGTCGGTGGGCGACTTCGACGCCGACGCCGAAACCGCGCTGGTGCTACAGGATCTGCGCGAACAACTACCCGGATTCGATGCCGCGCGCATCCTGTCGATCAATGTCACCCGGGACGACTGGCCGCCCCAGCGCGCCGTCCCCGGCTACGACCTGCCGCGCGAGACGCCGATCCCGAACCTGTGGAATGTCGGCGACGCGGTGAAGGAATACACCGACGGCGGCACCAGCGCCTGCGCCGAAACGGCGCGGCTGGTGGCGGAGGAGATCCATCGCCGCGCCGGCGGACCCGGAATCGCGGTGGCGGGTTCCTGAATCGCGATGGCTAGGACAGCTTCTCGGCCATGCCGGGAAGCCGTTCCACCATGGCCACCACGTAGTCCGCCACGATCTCGATCAGCACCGGCCGCTCCACCTTCAGCCCACCGTCCAGCCACACCAGGATCAATTCCGCCGCGCCGCCCGTGATGAGTTGCGCCAGGGCGGTGATGGCGGTGTCGTCGCCCTCGGGAATGTCCAGCAGCAGCCGGGTCTGCTCGATGATGACCTGCGCGACCTTGCGCATGCCCTCGAACCGGCGGCGCATCAGCTCGGCGCTGCCGTAGGCCTGCGCGAAGGCGATATTGGCCCGCCGCGGATCGTCGGTGACCGCGACGATGAGCGCCGCCACCCCCGCGCGGATCTTGGTCGCCGGATCGCCGGGCGTGGCCGCCATGGTGGAGCGCGCCTGTTCCAGGGCCGCCTCCTGTACTTCGTCGAGCAAAGTGCCCGCCAGAGTGTCCAGATCCGGGAAGGATTCGTAGAAGAACCGCGGCCCCACCCGCGCCTGCTCGCACACCCCGCGCACGGTCAGCGCGGCCAGCCCCTGCGTGCCGACGATCTCCAGGGCCGCGTCCAGCAGCCGCCGGCGGCGTTGCTCCCGGCGTTCGTCGGTGGAGGTGCCGCGATAGGTCCCCTGAAAAGCGCGCGTCACCCACCCAGCTTGACACAGAAGTCCGGAAACAACCGTTTACGGAAACACTTGTTTCCGATACCGTGGAATGGTGTCCCGAAGGGAGACCGACGATGAATCTCCTTGTGCCCTCGGATTTCCGGTTGCCCGCGCCGTTGCGTGACCCGCACGCGCGTGCGCGGTTGAACCATCGGATCCAGAAACGCGCGCACCGGCTGCTCGAACGCTATCCGTCGCCGCCGCGCGCGCTCGCCGACCCGCCGCCGGGCAGTGGATTACGGCCCGTCATGGGCGATTTCGGACCGCCCGGCATCGGCCACATTCTCGGTAATCTCGCCGACCCGATCGGTTTCGCGCGCGAACGCACCGCGCGTTACGGCCCGGTGCAATGGATGGGCGGATTCGGCCGCCCCATCGTCGGCCTGCTCAGCCCCGCCGCCGTCGAGGACCTGCTGCTGGATCGCAACCACGTGTTCTCCGCGCAGCAGGGCTGGGAATTCCTGATCGGCCCGTTCTTCAAGGGCGGAATCCTGTTGCGGGACTTCGACGAACACGCCTACCACCGCCGGATCCTGCAGCAGGCGTTCACCCGCACCCGGCTCATCGGCTATCTCGATCTGACCACGCCGCGCATCGTGCGCGGGATCGACGCCTGGGAGCCGGGTTCCGGATTCCTGCTCTACGACCGGGTCAAGGAATTGCTGCTGGAACAGGCCACCGTGGTGTTCGCGGGAGCGGAACTGGGGCCGGAAGGCACCCGGCTCTCCGCGGCCTTCGAAGCCGCGGTGCACGGCGGGCAGGCCATCGTGCGCACCAATCTGCCCGGGGGAGTGTGGCATCGGGGGCTGCGCGGGCGGCGGGTGCTCGAGGAGTACTTCCGGCGCGAGATCGGCACCAAGCGCGCCGGGGACGGCGACGACCTGTTCAGCGTGCTCTGCCGTGCCGAGACCGACGACGGGGACTCGTTCGGCGACGCGGACATCATCGATCACATGATCTTCGTGATGATGGCCGCGCACGACACCAGCACCATCGCCATCTCGATGCTCGGCTACGAACTCGCCCGCGCGCCGGAATGGCAGGACCGCCTGCGCGCGGAGTCGCGCGCCCTCGGGAAACCCGCGCTCGACTATGCCGACCTGGACCGGCTGCCCGGACTGGACCTGGCCTTCCGGGAGATTCTGCGCATGCACGCACCGGTGGGACAGCTGGTGCGGCAGGCCATCGCGGACACCGAGATCCAGGGACACTACATTCCGAAGGGCACGCTGCTCATGGCCGGGCCGCACACCCTGATGCGCTCCGCCGAGTATTGGCACGACCCGGACGTTTTCGACCCGGGCCGCTTCGAACCCGCTCGCGCCGAGGACAAATCGCATCGCTTCGCCTGGCCGGCGTTCGGCGGCGGCGCGCACAAGTGCATCGGGCGCTACTTCGGCGGCATGACCGTCAAGGCGGTGCTGCACCGCATGCTGCTGGGTTACCGCTGGAGCGTTCCCGACGGGTACCGGGTGCCGCTGGTGGCCGGCACCGGGCCGAAACCCGGTGACGGCCTGCCCGTCCGGCTGGAACGGATCTGATCACCGCACATCGCGCGGAATGCCCAGCTCCACATCCAGATAGCGCAGCTCGGGATCGCGGCGGCGGCCGTTGCGGAAGGCCCGGAACACCAGATCCTGCGGATGGCCCACCGCGAACACCTCCCGGAAGGTGGTGACCGTGCGCCGGGGCGCGCCGCGCAACTGCGGGTTGTAACCGGCCTGGGCGAGCGGCCCCTCCCAGATCAGCGCCGCGCCGCCCGGCACGCTGTGCGGGGCGAAGCTCCAGCCCAGATCCCGCATGCGCCGGTCGAATTCGCCCGCGCCCAACCCGGCCACATCCCAGCCGCTGGCCTCGTTGAACAGCTGCCGCCCGTGCAGGAATTGGATGAAACACGGGTCCGGTCCGGGATGCGGGGTGCTCAGATTGATCACGCCGTCCCAGGGCAGCGTGGTCAGCGCCCAGCTCAGCCGGGCCTCGAAATCGGCCCAGTCCGTGCAGGATACGGGCGCGCCGCGTTCGCTCGGCCGGTCCGAGGCCAGGCCGTGCCCGCCGGGTTCGGGGGCGTCCAGATTCCAGGCGCACAGCCGCAGCGAGTCCGCGCCTACGCTCATGCCCTCGCGCAGCACCGTCACCACCGAATCGGCGATCCGCCGCCGGTGCTCCAGGGGCGCGCCGCGCCGCCATCCGGTGCCCCATTCGCGCGCCAGTCGCGGCTGCTGCCGGACCCGTTGCACGGCCCGCCATTGCGGATCCGGTGCGGTGGAATCGGATTCCAACGGCAGCGGTACCGGATCCCACACCCCGTCCGGTTCCGATTGCAGGATCGCCAGCAGCTGCTCGGCGTCCGCGGCGTCGTCGGGCACCGCGATGATGACGTCGATGTCATTGCCCTGCTGCGCGAAATGCACGTGCCGTCCGCTGTGTTCGTCGCGGACCTGGATGAAACGGGGGTTCCATTCGAGGCCGGGCTCACCGGTCTCGACGTCCTCCTCCAGGAAATTCGGCATCGACTTCAGCAGCAGTTCCCAACCCTCTGCACCCACTAACGCCTCCCTCCGGGTTCTAGCCAACCTACCCGTCGGTTCTGGCCCATGCCCGGCCACGGGTATCGGACGAGGCCGCCGCCATGGTAGAACCTGTTCTAGTTTTTACGACGAAGGACCACGAATGCACTGGTACACCGGCAATACCGTCTACGACACCGTGCTCACGATCGCGCTCGCGTTCACCGCGTTCGTGCTGGTGGGCGGACTGTTCGCGCAAAGCCCGTACGGCCGCTTCGCCACCGCCAAGCTCGGTTTGAACCTCAATCCGAAGCTCGGCTGGTGGCTCATGGAGATTCCGGCCACCGTGGTGTTCGCCGTCGCGTACCTGACCGGGCCCAACCGATTCGAGCCGACATCGCTGGTGCTGGCGGCCATCTGGATTCTGCACTACGCCAATCGCGGATGGTTCTTCCCCCTCTCCATTCGCCAAGTACCCGGAAAACGAAGCAGTTTCAATGTATCCGTACTCGGCATGGGCATGCTCGTCACCTCGCTGCACGGGTATCTGAACGGTGCGCTCTTCAGCCACGACTACTTCGGACAGTATGGAACCGAGTGGCTGACCGATCCGCGATTCCTGGTCGGCCTGGTCGTCTACCTCGGTGGATTCGCCCTGCTGACCAGTTCCGAGGCGATCGTGCGGAACCTGCGTGACAAGAACAACCCGGGCGCAGCGGAATACAAGATCCCGTTCGGGCTCGGGTACAAGTTCGTCACCAGCCCCACCTATCTCGGCGAGCTGCTGGCCTGGGCCGGGTTCGCGCTGCTGACCTGGGCACTGCCGGGCGTGATCATCTTCCTGATCACCTTCGGCAATCTGGTGCCGCGCGCCTTCGCCACGCACAAGTGGTACCAGGAGAAGTTCCCCGACTACCCGGCCGATCGAAAAGCCCTGGTGCCGTTCGTGATCTAACGACCGTGCCGCAGCGCCTTGTCCCGGTACATGGCGCTGTCCACGGCGTGCATGAGCTCGTCGATGGCGGTGGCATCGGTATCGACCAGGGCGGTGCCGATGCTCGCGCCGACCGTCACCGCCAGCCCGGCCACATCGAACGGGTGCCGCAGCGCGCTCAACAGCCGCTCCACCACATCGTCCAGTTCGGCTGGGCCGGAGCAGTTCTCGATCAGCACGATGAACTCGTCGCCGCCGAGGCGGGCCACCACCGCCTTGTCCGGGAGGGTGGCGCGCAGCCGGGCCGCCACATCGCAGAGCACCTGATCGCCCGCGGTGTGGCCGCGCTGATCGTTGATCTCCTTGAAGCCGTCCAGATCCAGGTAGCAGACGCCGACCTGACCGCTGGCGGCGTGCAGGCGATCGAAGAAGAGCAGGCGGTTGGGCAGGCCGGTCAGCGAATCGTGGTGGGCGTCGTGCCAGAGCTGATCGGCCAGCTGTTTGCGCTCGGTGACATCGACGGTGACGCCGATCAGGAAGCGGGGTGCGCCGGCGCTGTCACGGACCACGGTCATGGACAGGTCCACCACGGTCTTGGCGCCGTCGGGGCGGGCGTGCTCGGTCTCGATCCGGAAGCGGTCGATGGAACCGGCCAGCAGGCGCTGGAATTGCTCGAAGGCGGCGGTGAGGTTCTGCGGGCCGAGAATGTCGGCGACCGAGCGGCCCGGCATATCGGCGGCGGGCCGGCCCAGCGCGTCCGCCATCGCCTGATTGACGTCCACCACCAGCCCGGTGGTGACGTCGATGGTGCCGATGCCGACCGACGCGCCCTCGAAGATGGCCTGGAATCGGGCCTCGGACAACTGCCTTCGCGCCTCGGCCTCGCGGACCGCGGTGAGCGCGGCGGTCAGAGTGGTCTCGTGCTCGGCCAGCGCCGCGCTGCGCAGGCCCGCGCTGAACTCGGCGGCGAATTCGGCGGCCAGTTCGATGGCCCGCTCGCGCACCGGCCAGTAGTCGGCGCAGTCCTGGTCCGGGCAGGCGGCGGTGACCAGGTCCTTGCACAGCACCAGCACCGAGCGGTGCACGGCGAGCGGATCGCGATAGTTGGCGGCCACCAGGGCGGCGGCGGCTTCACGGGCGGCGGACATGCCCTCGGCGCCGCGCACCGCCGCCAGCAGGCGCGGGGCGAAACCGGTGAGCAGCTCCTCGACCTGGTCCCGGGTCAAGGTCGGCGCGACCGCGCCGTCCAGCATGTCGGCCCAGCGCACCGCCAGCTCGTGTGCTCCCACCGGTCTCACCCCCTTTGCCGCGAACTCGATTCGCCTGCTCAGTCTTTCCGGCCGACGCCCGCCAAACCGAGCGAGCGGCCCGGTGTCTCGTGCTGGTCCCGGTCGGATTCGGGACGCCATTGCGGCAATTCCACCACGCCGGGCTCGACCAGGGTCCAGGCATCGAAGAAGGCGGTGATGTCGGGGCGGGAACGGAAGTGAATACCGATCTTGTTCTGCTGGGCGGCATTGTTGCCCAGTTTCGCCGCGTCCTCCGGGCGGGTGGCGGAGGTGAGGTGGGAGATGGCGACGAAGCTGCCGGGCGGGACGGCGTCGTGCAGGGCCGAGACGAGTTCGCCGGGGCGTTCCTCGTCGGCGACCAGGTGCAGGACCGCCACCAGCAGGACGCCGACCGGTTGGTCTACGTCGATGAGGCCGGTGGCCTTGGCACGTTCGAGCAGATCGGCCGGCTTGCGCAGATCGGCTTCGAAGGCGTCGGCGCGGTCGTTGCCGCTCAGAATGGTGCGCGCGTGCGCCACCGCCACCGGATCGATATCGGCGTAGAGCACCCGGCACTGCGGATCCAGCTCCTGCGCGATCTCGTGTACATTGCCCGCGGTGGGAATCCCGGAGCCGATGTCCAGGAACTGCCGCACCCCCGAATCCACCAGGAACCGCACCGCCCGGCGCAGGAACGCGCGATTGCTCAGCGCCACCCGCGGCAGATCCGGCACCAGTTTCTTGGCCATTTCCGCGGCCTGGCGATCGACCTCGAAATTGTGCGAGCCCCCCAATAGCGCGTCGTACATCCGCGCCGGACTCGCCTGAGTCATGTCCACGCCCTCCGGGGCCCACGCCGGTCTTTCCATCCGAAACCCTCCTGCGACAACGAATCGAACCCGGCCGACTGTCTCGGGAGGCGGGCCCGCAATCGATCCGGCCGATCCCGCGTTCCCGATCATCCGGACGGTGCAGTCCAGATGTTAGCCGCCGTTCTCCAGAACGCTTGCAGCGATACCGTTCTCGTTCCAGGGGAGGTCCCGAACATCGGCCAGCAGCAGCCGTCCGCCCAACAGCAGCGAACCCACCGCGATCGCTCCGAACACCAGCACCCACAGGATGCCCGGGATGCGGGTCAGCCGGGCCAGCTGGAAGGCATCGGAATTCGGTTCGTGCGCCCGGTTGCGCTGCAGCTCCACCACCGGCCGCGCCGCCGCCAGCAGCAGGAACCAGGCCGCCAGATACGCCAGCGCCGCCTGCGCCGTATCGGTCCCGAACCATGACACCGCGAACACGATCCCACCCGTGATCAGCACCGACAGCGCCCCGTACACATTGCGCACCTTGAGCAGAATGATCAGCAGCAGCACGATCGTCAGCCACAGCATCAACGTGATCCGATGCGCCCCCAGCAGCGCCGCGTACCCCAGCCCCACCAACGCCGGCGCCGGATACCCCGCCGCCGTGGTCAGAATCATCCCCGGCCCATAGGGTTTCCCGCTCGACACCGTCAGCCCGCTGGTATCCGAATGCAGCCGAATACTGTTCAACCGCCGCCCCGTCAGCAACGCCGTGAACGCATGCCCACCTTCGTGCGCGATGGTCACGATATTCCGCAATAGCCGCCAGGTGGGCCGGAACGCCACCAGCACCAGCGCCACCACCCCCGTCCCCACCACCAACTGCCACGGCGGCGGAGTCTGCGTCCCCGTCACCCGCTCCCAGATCGAACTGCCCCGTTCCACGAACTCTGCGGTGTTCACCGCCGCAGATTAGCGGCCGACGCTGTGAACGACCACCGCATCGCGGGTCGCTAGTTGGCGTCGATGCGGGTGATGAGCGTGCGATCACCGACCGTCCGGGTGGTGACGGTCTGCCAGTAGGTCTCCGGCAGGGAATCAGGGCGCTGCTCGGTGACACGAGCCGTCCATCTGTCGGTGCTCCCGCTGACCGGAGTGATCTGGACGCAATACTGGGTTCCCTCGGGCATGACGTCGATCGCGCTCTGGATCTTCTCGGCCGGCGAGATGTTCGTTGCGTCCTCGGCGACCACCTCGCGCGCCGCCGCACCGGAACGCAGTGTGTAGTAGGCGTACTGGAACGCCAGGACCACATCCGGCCCGCTGGCTGTGCTGCCGGGACCGGTCCCCGACAACACCTCGGGACCGCGATGCTGGGGGCAATAGAGCATCGAGGGGCCGGTGGTCGCCGGCGGTCGGGCGTTGTCCTCCGCGAACGGCATCCCCACCAGCGCCACCGTCACACCGGCTGTGATCAGCAGCCCGGCCACCGCGAGGACCGCCGGCCCACGCCACCGCGTGCCGGTACGAACACCACGGCCCAGCCGGGCGATCGGTGTGCGGCGGCCCGCTTTCGTGGCGCGCTGCGCACCGAGGGCCGCCGCAACCGCATCCGAGAATTCGGCGCAGGTCGCGAACCGGTCCGCAGGTTGCTTGGCCATCGCGCGGGCGAGCACCGGATCCAGCGCGGGTGGCAGGTCCGGCCGCAGCGCACTGGGCGCGGGCGGCGGCTCCTCGAGATGGCTGTAGATCAGTTGCAGCGGATCCTCGCCGTGGAACGGCGGTCTGCCGGTGAGCATTTCGAACACCGTGCAACCGAACGAATACACATCGGTCCGCCGGTCGAGTTCTGACTCGCGGCGGAACCGCTCCGGCGCGGAATAGCGGAAGCTGGCGAGGAACTGCCCGGTCTCGGTGAGCCCGCGCCGATCGTGCATCGACGTGGCGATGCCGAAATCGGTGAGCAGCGCCCATTCCCGCGGTTTCGCGGTCAGCAGGATATTGGCGGGCTTCACATCCCGGTGCAGCACGCCGCGGTCGTGGGCATGGTCCAGCGCCGCGGCGACATCGGCGATGATGGTCAGCGCGCGCCGGGGATCCATCGGCCCCCGGGCGATCTGTCCGGCGAGGTCCGATCCGTCGATGTGGGCCATCGCGATCCACAACTGCCCGTCTTCCTCACCGCGCGCGAAGATCGGCACGATATGCGGATGGGACAGGCGCGCAATGGTGTTCGCCTCCCGCTGGAAACGCCGCCGCATCACCTCGTCGGCGGCGGCTCGGCGATTGAGCACCTTCAAGGCGACGAGCCGGGGGAGATTGTGGTCGTGGGCCGAATACACCTCGCCCATCCCGCCGGAGCCCAGCAGTCGCACGATCCGGTAGTCCGCGAAGACGACACCCGGCCGGAGCTGTCCGCTCAACGGTCCCTCCCCATTCGATCCCGCGCCGACGATACCGGGAATCGTGGTGCGGGCGAACGGGGTAGGTCAGTTGGGTCGGGGCATGACCGGGTAGCGGATGAGGGTCTTCATCGACTCCGGTGCGACCCGGCCCGGGGCGGACAGATAGATCTCGTGGTGGCGGCCTCGGAGGGTGCGGCCTTCGTCGGTGAGGAAAGCCATCAGGTGGGCTCGGGTCGGGGGTTCGGTGGCATACGGTCCGATGTGGAGGATCTGGGCGCACTCGCCCTCGTCGAACAGTTCCCAGCGGACCTGGTCCACGGGTAGGTTCGGTTTCTTCTTGCGGGTTATCGCGAAGGCTTCGGTTACCGTGTCCGGATCCGCTTGCGGCGGTTGCTGAATCATCATGGTCCAGGTCCAGTCGCTGCGGTCGGCGCTGGGGCCGCCGTCCCATTGGCCTTGTAGCGGGGGGACCGAATAGAGCACTGTGCCAGCTGATTTCAGCAGGGCGCGGATGCCGTAGGCGACCGCGTACAGGGCGCTGACGGCCGCGGCGTATTCCGGGCCGTCGGGGTCACCCTTACCGTCGATCATGAGGAACGGCAGCTCGGGGACCGTGAGCAGGAGGGGCTCCGGTCGTGGGGCGTAGAGCTGCCGGTACTCGGTCCGGAGGTTCAGCGTGTCCATGGGAGCGATTCTGAACCCTCCAGCAACGGGACAGTCAATACCGCGTTCAGGCTGCGGCAGGATTCTCCAGGACGATGGCCACGCCCTGGCCGGAGCCGATGCACACGCCGATCGCGCCGTAGCGGGCATTGCGTTCGCGCAGTTCGGTGGCCAGGGTGAGGACGTAGCGGGCCCCGGTGGCGCCGAAGGGATGGCCGATCGCCACCGCGCCGCCGTTCGGGGTCAGCTTCTCGTCGGGGATGGTGAATCCGCCCAGCTGATTGGGCAATTCGCGCAGCACGCCGAGCGCCTGGGCGCTGAAGGCCTCGTGCACCTCCCACACGTCGATCTGCTCGGGCGTGAGCCCGGCGCGCTGGATGGCGAGGGGGAGCGCCCACGCCGGAGCCAGGCCCATGAAGAGCGGATCGATGCCGTACACCGCCGACGACACCACCCGCGCGAGAGGTTCGACCCCGAGTTCGGCGGCCCGCTCACCCGAGGCCAGCACCAGCGCGGCGGCCCCGTCGGTCAGCGGCGTCGAGTTGCCGGCGGTCATCTGCGTGGTCCCCGGCTGCGGGGGCAGCGCCGCCAGCCGTTCGGCCGTGGTGTCGTCCCGGATGAACTCGTCGTGCTCGAACAGCCGCGCGGGCGTCTTGCGGTTCCCGGCGATCTCGACCGGCATGATCTCCTTGGCCAGCCGCCCGGAATCCCTGGCCGCCTTGGCATTCCGCTGGGTGCGCAGCGCGAACGCGTCGATCTCCTCCCGGGTCAGCCCATACCGGTCGGCCACGTTCTGCGCCGTCTCGATCATGCCGATGTACGCGTTGCGGGCCAGCAGCGCCGGATTGGCCGGACCGCCCGCACCCGCCCACATGGTGTCGAGCAGGATGACCGGACCGCGCGGTCCGAACGGGGAATCGCCCTTCATGTACGCCCACCCCGACCGCGACATGGACTCGACGCCGCAGGCGATCCCGACGCCCAGATCCCCGGCCTTGATGGCATGCGCGACATTGATGGCGGCGCTCAGCGACGATCCGCAGAACCGGTTGATCGTCACTCCGGCCACGCTGTCCGGGAACCCCGCCGCCAGCGCGCCCCACCGCGCCACATCGCCCATGCCCTCGTGCGCCGGATTCACACACCCCGCGACGATGTCCTCGATCTGATCCAGGCCCACCCCGACCCGCTCGCACGCGCCCTTCATGGTCATGCCCAGCAGATCGTCGGTCCGAATATGCGACAGCGAGCCACCGTAGCGGGCGAACGGGGTCCGGACCCCGCCGAGCACATACGCTTCCGTCATCACGATCTCCTTCGAAGGCTTCGGGTTGCGGCCCGGGCGAGCCGCCGGCCGCCGTTATCGATCTTGCCTCGATTCCGGCGATTCCGGCGGGATCGACGGACGCGACTACCGGACGGCGACGTCCAATACCCAGATCACGCCGAAACGGTCCCGCAGCATCCCGTAGGCCGGCGTCCAGCCCGACGGACCCAGCGGGACGCGGACGGCCGCGCCCTCGGACAGGGCGTCCCAGTAGCCCGCGATCTCCTCCGCGGTTTCCCCGCGCACGGAGACGAAGAAGGAATTCTCGCCCGGCCGATGGGGGAGCGGCCTCGGCACGTCGTAGGCCATCACATGGAAACCGTTGGGCGCGAGCACCTGTCCCCACATCACGTGCTCGGGCGTGGTCGCGTCCGGGACGTTCCCGGTATCGGCGTAGGTGACGGCGACCAGGTCGCCGCCGAAGACCTTCCGGTAGAACTCCAGCGCCTCACGCGCATCGCCCCGGAAGTTCAGGTGGGTGGTGGTCTGGATCGACATGCGGTTCACCTTTCGGATGCGCGGCTCGTCGCCGCCGGATCGTCCCGTTCTCCGGGTACGAGACGACCCTCGCAGCGGTAGCGGACAGGATGTGTCCGCTACTGCTGGCAGACTCGAGCTCGTGCCCAAGACCTCCGCGAGATTGCTGGCGTTGCTGTCGCTGTTGCAGGCGCGCCGCGACTGGCCGGGCGTGCTGCTGGCCGAACGCCTGGCGGTGAGCCCGCGCACCGTGCGCCGCGATGTGGACCGGTTGCGCGAACTCGGGTATCCCATAGCGGCTTTCAAAGGCCCAGACGGCGGCTACCGGCTCGAGGCCGGAACCCGCCTGCCGCCATTGCTTTTCGACGACGAACAGGCGGTCGCGCTCGCCGTGGCGTTGCGGACGGCGGGCGGTTCCGGCGCGGGCATCGCCGAGGATGCGGCGCGGGCGCTGGCCACCGTGCGCCAGGTCATGCCCGCGCGCCTGCGCAACCGTGTCGACCGCCTCACGATCTCCACCGTCGAAAGACCTACGACGCAGCGGGATTCACCGGTGAGCGGCAAAGTCCTCGAGGCGATCGGCGCCGCCGTGCACGCGTGCGAGGTGCTGCGGTTCGACTACGCCTCCCCGCCCGGTACGGCAGACCGTGCACCGGGTCCGCCGCGCCGCGTGGAGCCGCACCATCTCGTCGTCCGCGCCGCGCGCTGGTATCTGGTGGCCTGGGATCTCGAGCGCGCCGATTGGCGCGTCTTCCGCGCCGACCGCATCACCCCGCGCACCCCCGCCGGTCCGCGCTTCGTCCCCCGCGAGCTCCCCGGCGGCGACCTGAACAATTTCCTCACCGGCCGCTTCCGAGGCGCGGAGGCGGGCGCCGGCTGGCCCTGCCGCGGTGAAGTGATCCTGCACCTGCCCATCGCCGAGATCACGCCCTACCTGCGCGACGAAGTCGCCGAGGAACTCGCCCCGGATCGCACCCGCCTGCTTCTCGGCTCCTGGTCGTGGATCAGCCTGGCCACCATGATCGGCAGGTTCGACGCCGAGTTCGACGTGCTCGCCCCGCCGGAACTCACGTCCGCGTGCGCCCGCCTGGCCCGCCGCTACACGGCCGCGGCTACGCCCGCGACACGGATCGAAACCTAGTGCCCGGAACACTTTTTCGGCCGCGCTCGAGTCGATGAGCGCGGCCGAGAAGCAATCGGGTGATTCAAACGGCGATCGCCGGCGGGTGATAGCGGCTGCAGAGTTTGGTCCACGCGTAATTGCCGTGCACCCAGGCCCGCAGGCTGCGCGCGACTCTTCGTTCCGCCGGACTCAATTCCGGCAGCGCCGTCAGGGCGGCGATCTGGGCGGCCTGCTCGTCGAGCAGTTCGGTGTAGAGCTCGACGATGTCGTCCAGCGCGACAGTCAGATTCGTATCGGCGCGCAGCACGGTCACGTAGTTGAGCGAATCGTCTTCCTTGACGGTGGAGTACAGGTCGTTGACGATGGCGCACAGCACGGCGCTGGTCTGGCGGACATCGCGGAACAGGCGCAGGTGCGCGGGGGCGATCTCGCCGTAGGCCAGCTCGATCAGGTCGAAGGGCGGGAACAGGCCGATACTGAAAGTACGTAGGTATCGGTACGCGCCGGGTGACGGCATCAGATCCATCTGCCGGTACGGCATCTCGAACAGGCAACCGTGGAAGAACATCCGCATATCGGTGGCGAACTGATCCAGCCACGCCTCCCCGGCGAAACGGGCGCACTGCTCGCGGAAATCGCTGAGCGCCACCAGGTATCGATTGTCGGATCGCGGCTGCTCGCCGCGCAGCACCCGCTCGCAGGCATCGAAGACCTCGATGGCCGCGGTCGGATCCGTGCCTTCCCCGTAGACGTCGTCGAACAGGAACATCCAGCCGATCAGCTTGGCCGCCAGCTCGATCACCTGGACCGGCGCGTCCGGGAGTGCGTACGCGGCGCAACTCCAGCAACAGGTTCGCTCGAAATGCCCGCCGCCGTCGAGGCCGTGCCGCCGGGCCCAGCGCAGCACTTGTTTCCGGACATGATCGACGTGGGGGCTCGGGAATACTTCCTCATGGGGCAGGCGCTCGACCGCCGCCATGATTTCCTTCATCTGGCGCTGTGATTTCATCAGACTTCCTCCGCATGCGTGGCAGCTATCAGAAGAAGCAGCCGGCGCCGCGCGGTCCTGAGTCGCCGGACCGTCCGTCCCTGATCGTCCGCCGAGAAATCCATTGTTTCCCAGCTACGTTCGTCAGGGGCGGTAACGGGCTATCGAAGGCGTAACGACCAGGGGCGGATCTCTCGCGGATACCGTTGCTCCGAATTCGCCGAATCCCTTGGGACTCAATGGGTTGCGAGGAGTTCGCGAACCCGGAGGTGACAGCTGCCCTACTGTCGATCATATCCGGAGATACCGGTCGATGGCGAGCAACCGGTGGGTATCTCCTGACCAAATGTGCCGAACTGCCCTGCGGCATAACGACTTCAGAGATCACTCGAAGTCGGTCCGAGGTCCACTTCGCGGCGCTCGATGACCTCGGCCGCGCGCGCGAACGCCGATCGATCACGCTGAACAGGACGTTCGCCCGAGTTTGCTGAAGCACGAAACGGCCGGAGTGCGAAGCGTTATGCAAACGATGCCGCCCCGCGGTCCCGACATTGACGTTCGGCGGGGCGCCGCCGCGGCGCGGTCCGGCGGCGCGCAGAATATGACCATGGATACCGTCACCGCCTCGGATCTGCGGAGACTGTTGGCCGCAGCGAACCCTGATGCCTGTCTGGTGCTGGCCGAAGGCCGCACGCAAGTCGTCCCCGCCGGCGACGCGCCCGGCATGATCCTGATCGACCGCGCCCAGGTGGAGGCCCGGCTCGGACCGGACCCGGAGGAATCCGCGCTCGTCGAATACGCGGCCCTGCTCGACTCCGAGGTCCGCCTGCAGGGCGGCTGACCGCGTTCCCTACCGTATGGTCGGTAGGGCCATGTTGACCTTCTTACTAGCGCTCGCGGGGTTCGCCCTCCTGGACTCACTGCACGTCCTGAACATCGGGATCACCGCCGCGGTAGTGGTCGACTCGCGCCTGGGCCGGCGCTCGCCCGTGCCCGGGGCCTTGAGTTTCATCACCGGGATATTCGCGGTCACAACCACATTCGGCATCGTCACGGTGCTGGGTCTGAGCTTCCTGACGGACCTGATCCAGTTCGACATCACGCCCACCGTCCGATACTGGGCGGAACTGGTGGTCGGCGCGATCCTGCTGCTGCTCGGCGGGGTCCGTTTGTCGGGCGGGGCGATGGGGTCGATGCCGTCTTGGGCGATCGAAGCGCGCCGCCGTCCGCTGTGGCTCGGCCTGCTCGGCGCGGGCATCGGGCTCGGGCAGGCGCCGACCGCGGTGCCCTACCTCGCGGCGCTGGCCATGCTCACCGTCCGTGAGCCGCGGCCCGCGCTGTGGCCGCTGATCGTCGTCGCCTACTGCCTGATCGCACTGCTGCCGCCGCTGCTGGTGCTGATCACCGCGACCAGTCGCTCACCCCGGGCCCAGCGCGGCTACCGCGCTCTCGTGCGGGGCCTGAACCGGTACGGTCCGCTGTCGGTTCGCATCGTCTTCCTGCTCTGCGGCGCACTGCTCGTCCTCGACGCGCTCCGGAATTATTCGGCGCTCTGAGTCCCTTGTCACCGGCATCGCGAAGGAGCAGTGTGAGGTGCACCGGTGGCGCCGCCGGGGTGCTGCCCTGAGCACCGAGGAGGTGGGTCGTGTTCGCACGCTCTACCACCATTCACGCGCGGCTGTCCGCGATCGACGCCGGTACCGCGCATGTCCGCGACGAAATCCTGCCCGCCCTGGAATCCTTCGAAGGTTTCGTGGGGCTGTCCCTGCTGATCGATCGGCAGCAGACCGGCCGCTGCATCGTGACGACCGCATGGGAGTCAGAGGAACTGATGCGCGCCAGTGCGGCCCGCGTCCGTTCCATGCGTGACCAGGCCGCCACCATGTTCGGCGGCAGTCCCCAGGTCGAGGAATGGGAGATCGCGGTCCTGCACCGCAACCATCACACCCCGTCCGGCGCCTGCGTCCGCGCGGTCTGGGTCAAGACCGAACCGGATCGCCTCGACGCCGCCATCGAAGGCTACAAAGTCATGTCGCTGCCGGGCATGGAAGCGCTCGAAGGATTCTGCAGCGCAAGCCTGCTGGTCGACCGCGAATCCGGTTATGCCGTCTCGTGCGCCACCTACGATTCCGCCGACGCCTTGAAACAGAACCGCGCCCAGGCCACCGCCCTCCGCGACCAGACCACCCGCCAGACCGGTGTCAGCGTGGTCGAAGTCTGCGAATTCGAACTGGCACTCGCGCACCTGCGGGTCCCCGAACTGGTGTAATCCCGCGGCGGCGCCGTCAGGGTCGCGGCGCCGGCGCCCGCGCGGTGAGCACCTGCCCGGTCCGCCGCCGCACGTCCATGCCCTCGGTTCCTTCCCACCGAGCCGCGACGATGTACAGCGTCGAGCCGTCGGGCCCACCGAGCGCGCAGGCGAACGGGCTGCGATCGAGCGGAACCTCCGCGAGCACCGCCCCGCCCTCCGCGATCAGCAGGCACCCGGTCATCGCCGCGCACCACACCGACCCGGCCGCATCCAGGCAGATTCCGTCCGGATGGCCATCGACCTCGGCCCAGACCCGGCGCCGGCCCAGGCTGCCGTCCGGCCGGATATCGAAGGCGGTCAATCGTTTCGCGTGCGACTCGGACACGATCAAGGTCGAGCCGTCCGCGGTGATCACCATCCCGTTGGGGAAATACAGTTCATCGGCCACCTGCCGAACCGTCCCCTCCGGCGTCACCAGCGCGATGACCCCCGTCGACGGTTCCTCCCCGGCCATCATGTCGAACCCGATCCCGTTGACGTAGGCGTTCCCTTGCCCATCGACCACGATCTCGTTCCACGGATGTTCGTCGACCCCCGCCAGATCCGCATACGTCACCAGCCCATCCCCGCCCTCCCGGCACAACACCTTCCGCCCGGCACTGTTGTCCACGATCACCATTCGCCCATCGGGCAGCCAATCGAAACAGAAGGGCAACCCCTTCATCCGAAACTCCACCGCAACCCGCCCCGCCGAATCCACGCTGAGCACTTCCCCCGCCATCCAATCCGACAACCACAACCGCCCCCCGTGCCACCGCGGCGACTCACCCAGCGCCAACCCCTCCACCAGCACCGCCGACTCCAACAGCCGCCCCGTCATACGCCACCTCCGACTCGAACGATCCCGATATCTGGATGACGACCCAACCCCCCGAAACTAATCGCCGTCGTCAGGCGCAAGCGCCGCGACCTTCTCGGCCACCGCAATTCGCCATAGAACCGATCGGCCCCATCCCGCACCGCCTCGGCGTCAGGCGTGCCCTAGGCCGACAGGTTCAGGGCGGTGGGGACGGCGTCGAATGTTGCGCGCAATCGGTCGAGCAGGGCGGTCCGGCCGCCGGTTCCGTCGGTGGCGACCCAGTCTCGGCCGGCGATGCTCCAGGCGGTGGTGGTCGTTTCGGCGAGAATGCGGGGGCGTAGATCCCCGGCGGGGAGGGTGAGGGTTGCGGTGAGCTGGTCCGCGATTTGTTTCTGTACGCCGGTTCGGGTGTAGCCGACGTGGCCGAGCAGGCTGGGGGCGGTGAGGATCAGTCGCCGGGTGGCGATGTAGCGCCTGTCCCAGTCTTCCGGGAGTGTGTGGACCGAATCGGCGAGTACGTCGTGCAGCGCGGCCAGGACCGGGCCGTCGAGTTTTCGTGCGGTGAGGGCGTCGAGAAAGCTTGTCCAGAGCTCGGTTTCGGACTCGATCGCCACATCCTCCTTGGTGGGGAAGGCGCGGAAGAAGGTGCTGCGCGAGACCTCGGCGGCGTCCACCACCTCCTGCACTGTCGTTGCGGCGAAACCCTTTTCGGTGAACAACCGCAGTGCCGTGTCGGCGAGTGCGCGGCGGGTGCGGATTCGTTTGCGTTCGCGTAGCGGCAGGGCGTCGGTGGTGGCCATGCCGTGATCCTAGCGCCTCGTGAACCTTGGAATCTAAAGAAACCAAGTTTTAATTGGGACTTGCGCACGAGTGGAACTGAGTGTCAGAATTGGAGTCGTCAACGAACACCCCTGATGCAGGAGATCGCCATGAGTGCCACCGCCTCGACCACCCTGAACCCGTCGATCATCGGCCAGGCCGAGAAGCATCACACCGCGGTCCTGGCCCGCGCCCTGGCCGGCACCACGCTCGATGAGAAGCAGTGGATCACCCTCAACCAGGCGGTCGCCGCGGATGGGCCGATCGAACGGACCGTGCACGTCACTCGCATCGCCGGTATGACGCAATGGAATCCGGCGGACGTCGACCATGCCGTGACGGCGCTGCTGGCGGCAGGACTGCTGGATGTCGCATCCGGAGAGCGGCTGGAGGTGACCGCCGCGGGCGCCGCCCTGACCGCCCAGGTCCGCGCCGCGTCCGGCGCGATCGTGCAGGCTGCCTACGGTGCGATCGACCCCGAGGACCTGGCCGTCGCGGCGCGCGTCCTGACCACCATCACCGCCCGCATGTCCGAGGAACTGGCCCGCGCCTGAAGCCGGAACACCCACCACGCCAACGAAAGAGGAAGCCATGTCCACCTTGACCGCCGACCGCATCGAGATCAGCGACCTGTTCGCCCGCTTCGCGCTCCTCCTGGACGAGCGGCGCTGGGACGACGCCCACACCGTCTTCGCCGCAGACGTGCGGGTCAACTCGCCCCGGGTGCAAGTCCAGGGCATCGACAAGGTCGTCGCCTTCATGCGCCAGGGCGAAGTAGATGGGGAACGCAGCCAGCACACGACCACCGACCTGCTGGTAACCGTCGACGGCGATCACGCTGCCGCCCAAGGCAACTCGCTGGTGTTCTACTACCGGGACGGTCAGCCGCCGCACCAGACCGCCGGTCTCCGGCAGGTCTGCACGGCGACCCGGACGGCATCGGGCTGGCGGCTCAGCGAGGTGCAGGTCGTGCCCGCCTGGGTTCGCAAGGACTGATCACCGCACACGCTCGATCGTCCAGGTGATGCCCAGCAGTGCAAGGGAATTCAGGAACTCGGCAGGCTCGAAGGCCTCGGCGGGCGCGAGGGCGCCGGGTTCGGTCCCGCCGCCCGCCAGGCGAACCGCCGCCTCCACCGCCATGATCGCGGTGTCCCGGTACGCGTCCGGCCCGGTGAGCACGCCGCGGACCGCGGTGCCGTCGGATCCGATGGCGTCGAGCACCAGCTCGTACCGCAGATCGGTGCTCGGCTCGGGCAGCGATTCGAGCAGCTCGGGCGTGAAACCGGCCAGCTGCGTGAGCATTTCGGCTTCGACGACGCCCGCCACGAAGGACACGTCGGTGTGGCGCGGGATGGTGAGCACCGGCGGCTGCTGGAATTTGGCGACCGCGGTCGGCTCCGCGTCGCCCGGGAAGGTCATCAGCGTATGCCGATCGATCGGACCGGTGCGCAGCTCGCCGCTCTCGTAGTGCCAACCGCCCGCCCGGAACCAGTCCAGCCCGGCCAGCACGGTTTCCGCGCTGCCCCGCGACCCCGACCCGGTGCCGCGGGTCACCAGGCTCATCACGATCTCGGCCGGTCCGGGCACCTGCCGAGCGGCCGAATGGGCGAGCAGGTCGCCGGGCAGGTTGCTGTTGGTGATGCCCGCCAGGATGGTCACCCCCGCGGCCGCGGCTCGCGGGCCGTACTCGTAGAACGCCTTCTTCAGGAACAACTGCTCGCCGGAGGTGTCGGTGTAGTGCGCGCCGGCCGCGATGGCGGCGGCCAGCACCGGTTCGCCGAAGGTGACGTAGGCGGGCAGCGTGCTGATCACCACGTCGGCGTCGGCGAACGCGGCGGTCAGGGCGGCCGGGTCGTCCAGATCGGCGATCCGGATCTCGGCGTCCGGCATGCCCGCGGCGGTCGCGGCGGCGCGCAGCCGGGTGTCGTTGCGGCCCACCAGAACCGGCGTGATGCCACGGCGGCGGAGCTCGTGCAGGGCGTAACCGCCGGTGTGACCGGTGGCTCCGTAGACGGCGACGGTGGGGTGCTGCGGGTTCGAATGCTTCGCGGTGTTCGTCATGAGAACGAAGTTATGGCGCGGCTCGCCGCGATTGAATGGCTCAACGGCTCAGCTCGATGCCCGAATGACTCACCGGCCGGCCGGTCACTAGATTGGCGGCGTGGACGTGCTCAGTGAAACCATCACCGCCATTTGTACAGGTGCTCCTACCTGCGGAATGTTCATTCGCCATGCCCCGTGGGGCCGTGGCTACCCCGTGGTGCCGGGCACCGGATTCCATGTCGTGCTCGCCGGTTCGTGCTGGCTGGTGCCGCCCACCGGCGCACCGATCGCGCTGGGCGCCGGGGACGTGATCCTCATGCCGCGCGGTTCCGACCACGTACTCGTCGACAGCCTCGACAGCCCCGTGACCGAACAGGCTCACATCGGCGAACCCCGCGAGCTCACCGGCCCCGGCCCGCGCAGCGAATTGATGTGTGGCGCTTACGCACTCGGCCGTCAGCGCAGTCACCCGCTACTCGACGAGCTGCCCGAATTCGTGCACATCCGCTCCGGCACCGATCCGCGCCTGCGCGGCCTCCTGGACATCCTGGCCGCCGAACTCACGCAACCACGCGCCGGCACCGATGCCGCCATCCCCGCGCTGCTGGAAACCCTGCTGCTGTTCGCCCTGCGCACCTGGTTCGAAAACCAAGCCACCCCGACCGGCTGGGCCGCAGCCTTCACCGATCCGGACGTCCTGGCCGTACTGCGCGCCATCCACGACGCCCCCGAACGGGCCTGGACGGTACCCGACCTCAGCGCCGTCGCCGGCGTGAGCCGAGCCACCCTGACCCGCCGTTTCACCGCCACGGTCGGCGAACCACCCCTGTCCTACCTCACCCGCTGGCGCATGCTCACCGCCGCGCGCCTGCTCCGCGACACCGACACCCCACTGTCCGGCGTCGCCCGCAAAGTCGGCTACCAGAGCGAATTCGCCTTCGCGAAGGCGTTCAAACGCGAATACGGTCTCGCGCCCGGCCAATACCGGCGCGGGGAGGACGCGCCCGCCATCATCGCCGTCTGAAAACACAAGCGCCCCAACGCGGGATCCGATACCCCGGGCTTGTTGCTAGCTCGGTGACGAACCCGACGGAGCCGGCCTGGTGAACCGCACGCCGTTGAACGTGTGGGTGCAGCACCCACACCGAGGCTCCAGGCTCGATGCATCGATACCGGGGTTCACAACCTGCAGTGTTCCGTCATCGGCGACGTAGAGCCCGCTGTAATAGGTCGACTCACTGACCCGCACATAGTCCCGGCGGTCAGCTTCCCGCATCGCCACCAGCCAGAAAATAGGTTCAATCCGATCGAGCCGGGACTGAGCTTCGGCATACGTGCCCTCCCAATCCGAGCCCACCTTCGACAACAAAAACCGAAAGAGCGGCGTGTAATCACGCCCCCGCCGCTCCACCCGCCCCATACCCTCCTGCGTCACATCGGAATTCGCCACCCGCTTCGTATTGCGCCGATGCCGGTACTCACCCCCGCGCGGTCGCGACCCCCGCGCGGTGGTGTTGTCCTTCCGATACAACGGCGGCTTGTCCACCCCTCGAGCCTATGCCACCCACAACCGCCCTCCCAGCCCCCGCAGCGCCCGACCTCGTCCCGCGGTGGACCTACGATCGGGCGATGGATCGTGACGCGCCACTGACGAGAAGTTCCTTCCGCAAGCTACATCCGATCGTCGCCCCGCTGCAGCTTGCACAACTGCCTGCCCGTGTCTGGACTGCGAGCGACTGGGACCGCATCCGAATGGGCTATAAGGCGCCGAGCATGGACGAGAAGTGGGACGTCTTCACCGAAGGCGACACGGTCTTCATGCACCGCAGTTGGACCGGTTACGGGATATACCAGGTGCACTTCTCCCCGATCGACGTCGACAGCCGAAAAATAACCTCGGCAACCGTCGAGACCGATCCCGAACACCACCGGCGCATGACCGACGACTACGACCGCGTCATGATCGAACTGATCCTCAGTGGCATCGTCCTCGGCGAACCGGCCCACGAACTCCGCTCCGCATTCACCGCCGCCATCGCGGCCGCACGCACCGCTGCCGCCGATTCCAGCCCACAAGCGGCTCAGCACAGTATTCTCGGCGCACGCCCTGACCACGCGCAAAGTGAGTAATCACGGTCGATTCGATCAGGGCACCACAACCCGATTACCGTCGCGGTGTGCCATGGAGAGCCGAACTGGTTGAAATCATCGAAGAACTCGACGGAAGGTTGCCGTTCACGCGCTCCATCTCCCGGCTCGCAACGACACTCACCGATGGCGTGCTGACCCTCTGGGGCGCGACGCTGACGCCGATCGAGTGCCGGCCGACATCGCTGCCGGGTGCGGCTCGACTGCTGGATGTCGACGCGGGGTCGAATGTGATCGCCGCGGCCACCCCGGACTGTTTGTGGATTCAGGCTTTTGCGGGCGCGGAGCCGCTCCGGGTGCCCGTTCCCGCCGACAGTGCGGCCTTCATCGCCCCGGATCGACTACTCGTGACCGCGCCCAGCGCCCCGCGAACGGGACGGCGATTCACCGAATCTCACCGGGTACTGCTGACCGACCTCGCCGGTGAAATTCTCGCCGAGACGCTCGTCGAAGTCGACGACGCCGCACCGCGCCTGCTCCGCCACCCCACTGAGCCCGCGGTGGTCGGCGATTTCACGATGGGCCAAAACGGCAACGTGCTGACCGTCATCCGCGCGGACGGAGACGAGCTCGTGGTTCGGGAGATCTTTCGCGGCGACGATTACCTCAGCCTTGCGTTCGACTCGACCGGTGAGCGGCTGCTGCTCGGCGCCTACCCCACTGATCCGTCCCATGTGGTGGTGACGAATTGGCCGAGCCTGGAGATACTCGGGGCCCTCGATGCCGAATCCATCGGTCTCACGATGGGATTCGACACTTACGGCGGCTATCTGCGCGATGATCGCGTGCTGCTCTTGGGCACCGAGCAAGCTCCCGTGCTGACCAGCGGCGCCCTCACCGACGCGCAGATCCTCGACCTGGTGGACCTCGAGAGCTGGGCGGGACCGGAAGGATTCGTCGAGAGCGTGGCGCCCCTGTCCTCGGACCTGTTCGCGGCCGTCCTGTGGGAAACCGGCAGACGGACGACGACCCTCTGGCGCATCCGCGAATAGGTCGCGGGCTCGCGCCGGTCCCGCCGCGCGGATTGTCAGCGCCCGGAACCGCTTTCGAGGAATTCGCGGATGAAGCACAGTGGGCAGATCGGGTCGAACGGTGCGGTGATCGGAGTCGCGGTAGTGGTCGAGGGTGCGGCCGGCAGTTCGTCGGTTGCCGCAGCGGCGATTCCGGGTTGCAGGGCGAGCGTGACGGTAAACGCGCCGCCGGCAATGACATTCAGCATTTGACGGTACAAGCGATCCTCCATCTTCGTCACAACAGGAGTACGAGTCCCCACAGTACGCCCACCAGGGCGAGCAGCAGCGGCGGGATCATCGTCCGGGTCGAGGGCCACGTCGATCGCCAATACCCTTGTGCGACAAGCGCTGTCTGCAGTCGTCGGTACAAGGGCGGGATGCGATGGACGATCACCAGTACCGTCATCGCCACGATATCCAGGACCGCCAGCACCAGGATCAAATTCGTCACTGTGGTTCCCCTAGGCCGACTTTCCCCGCAGCCTAGCCGGTTGCGGCGCCGCCGGTCAGTTGGACGCCGGGCTGATACCCATCAGTGCGATTCAGTTGGGCCAGGTGCCGGTGAGGCGGCGGGTGGCGGTGGCGCCGGCGCGGTCGACGGCGGCTTTGACGCCGGCGAAGATCGCGCCCTGGATGACGGCGGCGAGGAGGACTTCTTGCCAGCTGCGCTCCTCGTCGGTGGCCTCGGGTGCGGTTTCGTCGTGGCCGAGCAGCTTCCAGGCCTGCTTGAATGCCGCGCCGGCGAGCAGGCCGCTGATCATGCCCAGCATCAGGCCGACCGGTTTGTAGGCGATTTTGGTGGCTTTCATGGGTTCATCCGTTCCGGCGGCGGCGCACCACCCACACCGTCGTCACCAGGCCCGCCGCACCGGCGCCCGCGAGCACCAGGCCGCGGTGATCACGGGCCTGGTCGGCGGGCTGGGATGTCCTGTGCCGCACCGGTTCCGGCGTCTTGTCCCGCACGGTACGACCGACCTGCGCGGTCCGGGCACGAGCCTGTTCGGCGGCGTCGGCGGTCTTGTCCTTCAACTGATTGACCTTGGCGGCGGCCTGCTGCTTGGCCGCCTCGGCCTTGTCGTGCGCGCGGGCTTTCACATCGGTCTTGGCCGAAAGCGCTTCGACGGTCTGCGCGAGTTCTTCGCGGGTGTTCTCGACCTGCTCACGCAGTTCGTCGACGGTTGCCGCGGTCTGCTGTTCCGGGTCCGGCTTGTTCATCGCTGTGCGCTCTCCTTGATCTGCGCGATATCGGCTTTGACGGTTTCGATCGTTTGCTCGGGCGCCGGCGGTGTGGCCTGACCGACCTGTTTGCGACCGACCAGCGCCAGCACCGCGGTGATCACGGCGAGCACCGCGGTGACGATCAGCGCCGACGCCCACACCGGCAATTCCACGGCCAGCGCCGCGATCGCGGTGAAAACCAAGGCCTGCAAGGTCAGGAACCCGACCACGCCCGCACCGCCGAACAGCCCGCCGCTGACCCCGTACCGCTTCCCCTTCTCCTTCATCTCGGCCTGTGCCAGCCTCAACTCCCCGCGCACCAGCTCGGTCAGCTGCTGTGAAGCCCGCTGCACCAGCTCACCCACCGTCTCCTGGTCAGGGTTGTGGGTAGCCGGCCCGGCTCCGATGTGCTGCGGTTGCACACTCGACACGGCGATCACCTCCGGATTCGCTGTCGCTCGATGGTCACGTCCGGATAGCCCCGAACGCCTCTGTCAACCGCCTACCCAAACCTGGGCGTCTAACACGGGGTAACCACCTGCTCGCGACCTGTCTGCCCCGGGTGACGTCCGCACAGCCTCTCGCGCGATCCAGCGGGTATCGGACAACGCGGTGAATGGCACTCGGGTCGTAAGTGTTTCGGCAAAAGGTGGTGGCCGGTCCATGATCCGGACTAACGTGATGCGTTGATGGATGACAGGCCTCGGTGCCCCCGCTCGGCTGTCAGGCAGGTCTGGCGAGAGTTGCCAGGAGCTCGTTTCCGACACGCTGATCCAGGAGTTGGCCATGAACGACCCGACCGGTCGGTGGTCGCGCGGCGACGGTGGTGACTCGGGCAGTGAAGAACACGCTTTTCGGCATCGAGCCTCCCGGAAGAAGGGCAGCCCGCAGTGAACCTTCGTGACGTCCCCCGCGGACCCGGGCGGATGCCGGTTGTCGGCCACGGCTGGCGGCTGCGGCGCGATCCGGTCCAGTTCATGGTGGATCTGGCCGGCATCGGGAAAATAGTGCGTGTCGATATCGGCACCCGCGTCGTCTACGTCATCACCGATTTCGGACTGCTCCACCAGGTCTTGGTTGATAACGCCGACTCCTACGAGCGCGGCCTCCTCTTCGAGCGCATCCGCCTCATATTCGAGGAATCGCTGATCGTCGCGGATGGCCAGCAGCACAAGGAGATTCGCCGCCTGGTGCAACCGGCGTTCCATCGCACGGAACTGGAAGGCTACGCGCCGATCTCGAAACGCTACGCCGATGCGCTGGCGGACTCCTGGCAGCCGGGCCAGCTCATCGAGGCCCGTTCCGTGCTGTTGGACTTGGTGATCACCGTTCTGCTCGAGTCCATGTTCTCGCACGCGCCCGAAGCCGGTGAACTGCAACTCATCTCGGGACTGATCGACAGCATCAGCGCGGGCGCCATCGTCGGCAGTGTGCTGCCGAAGCGCGTGGCGAGCCTGCCCCTGCCGGTGAACCGCGATTTCCTGTCGGCCGGTACGCGACTGCGGGACTTCTGCCAGGACCTGCTCGTGGCGCGCCGGCGCAGCGGTGAGCGCCGGAGCGATCTGATCGACGTCCTGCTGAATTCCCCTGGCGCCGAACACCGTAGCGACAAGTTCTTGTCGGAGCAGGCCGTGACGATCCTGTTCGGTGGGATGGACGCCTTGACCGCCACCCTGACCTGGTCGCTGTATGAGCTGTCGCAGCGTCCGGAGGTGGCTGCGAAACTGCGGCAGGAGATCGCCGATACGCAAGGGCTCGACCCCCGGAAACTCGATCAGCTCGACTACCTGAACTGTTTCCTGAACGAGGTCACGCGATTCCATTCGCCGATCCTGCAGACCAGGCGCAGCGTCACCACCGTCGAACTCGGCGGATTCACCTTCCCCGCCGGAACCGATATCGGATACAGCATCGCGGCGGTCCACCGCGACCCGCGAATCTTCGCCGAGCCCAACACCTTCGACCCGTATCGGTGGTCGGACTCCGGATCGAAGGTCCGGGGCTTCGTCCCGTTCAGCATCGGCAATCAAATGTGCGTCGGTCGCAACCTCGCCTGGGTGGTACTGCAGGCCACGCTCCACAGCCTGCTGTCGAAGTGGGAGTTCCACCCGGTCGTGACCAAGAAGCACGGGCGGGCCTTCGGTCCGATCCCCGGCATGCGATCGCTTCCGCTGGAGGTCCGCCCCGCCGTGGCAAGAGCGATCGCGACCACCGAGCCGGTGAACCTCGGCTAGGTCTTGCGTGATTTGGTGAGCGTCGCCCTGCGATATCCGGACATCCGGCGCAGGAGGACGGGCAGCACGGCCGCGGCGGCGAACAGGGCGACGGCGACCAGGATGAAGTAGAGCAACGACCCGGTGCGCCCGAAGCGGGGTACGAACGCGACCTGCTGACCGGTCGCGGCGACGGCATTGAGGAACGGGGCGTAGGCCTGCAGGGTGAAGCCGTGCGGAAGCAGGTTCATGGCGGCCTCGGCCACATACACCCAGAACAGGAGGACGGCGACGGCGGCGGACGGCGCGCGGATCAGCGACCCGACCGCGATGCCCACTCCGCACGCGGCGAACGCGTACACCGGGACGGTCCAGAGGAACCGGACACCGGCCGAATCGGTGATGTCAACGGCCCCATACAGTTCCGGGAACTGGTGGGGGAGCGTGACCATGACGACGACGAGCAGCACCAGCGTCGATACGGCCGCGATGGCGCCGTAGTAGATCCAGCGGGCCAGCGCGGCCGTCCACAGCCGGGGGAACAGGAAGGTGTTGAGATCGTTTGTCGGGCCGCGTCGTTGGGTGCCGTGGGCGTAGGCGGCGGTGACCATCATGATCGACACGGAAAAGGTCATCACCCAGTACACGGAGTTCACGGTGGACACCGGGGACACGAAACGCTGTCCCGGGAGGGTGGCGAGTCGTTCTGCCACAGCGGCGATTCCGAAGGTGACGGCGAGCGGCAGGGCGAAGGTGAGCGGGACGGCGACCGTCCACAGGAAACTGCGTCCGGTGGTGCGGGTCCATTCGGCGGTGACGCCGCGGCCGATGAGGGTGGCCGGACCGGGACCGTTCATGAGGCCGCGCCGGACACGACACGGGTGGGCAGGCCGGCGATGCGCACGTAGGCGTCTTCCAGGCTGGTCTCGCCGGGCTCCAGCGTGCTCATCAGCTGGGTGAAGGGCTGGTCGGTCAGCACGCCCCCGTTGCCGAGGATGACGATGTGGTCGGCATTGCGTTCGACCTCGTCGAGCAGATGCGTGGCGACCAGGACGCAGGTCCCGGCCGCGGCCAGATCGCGCAGCAGTTCACGGATCCAGCGGATGCCCGCGACGTCGAGGCCGTTGAGCGGTTCGTCCAGCAGCAAGGTCCGCGGCTCGCCGAGCAGTGCGGCGGCGATGCCGACGCGCTGGAGCATGCCCAGCGAATAGTGCCCCAGCCTGCGATCGGCGACCCGGACCAGGTCGACGAGCTCGAGCACCTCGCCGACCCGGCCGGTCGACAGGCCACGGGCACGAGCGATCCAGCGCAGATGCCGGCGCGCGGTGTGGCGTGGGTCGAAAGCCCGGTAGTCCAGGTGCATTCCGAGTGTGGCGGGGGCGGTGTGATGGGCTCGCACCAGGGTGTCGTCGACCCGGACGGTCCCGGTGGCAGGCGTGACGAGGCCGCAGATGCACCGCAGCAGCGAGGTCTTGCCGGTGCCGTTGAGACCGATCAGGTAGGTGACCGTCCCGTCCGCCACGGTGAGTTCCGGGACTTCGAGGACGGTCACGCCCGGGTAGCTCAGGGTGAGGTCACGAATATCGATCACGGTGCCCGGAGCCGGTCAGAAGTCGCAGGACATCGACAGTCCTACGGCCTGAATGCCCTCGCACACAGAGCTGTTGGAGAGTTTCCAGACGCCGTCGATCCGTTTCCAGACCACGCGCGCGGTGATATCCGGTCGTCCGACCGACTTGGTGCGCAGCATAGCGGTGTGCACGTTGCCGTCGTGGGTTTCCGGACCGGAGATCTCGTTCGAACCGTACGGTGCGCGGAACAGGCCGGTGTTGTAGAGGGCGTTCGCGACCGCGACCGCGCCCATACCGCCTTCCATATTGGCCGCTTTGGCTTCGTCGGAGACGCCGGGCGTTTCGATCAGGAACACGACCTGGTCGTGGAGATCGTCCACGGTGGGAACGTCTTTGGTGATGAGGAACCCGCCGGGGGCGGCGGAGGCGGCTGGGGCATTGACAATCGAGGCGCCGGTCGAGGCCACGGCGACCGTCATGATCGACGACACGACACCAGCGACGATATTGAAGGACTTCATCTCTTCATCCTCTGATCAACTGGGACAGCGCATGATGCACGCTCGAATGTGAAGGGAGCCATCAACGAAATTGGCGCATCAAAGGATACTCGTGCTCGTGGCCGCTTCCTCAGGGTTTGCGCCCGATAGCGCCGAGCATGATCATCCGGGTGGTCGGCAAGCCGGGGCGGAGCCACTGCTGTACCGGCACTACGCCGGGTTCGAACAGGTCGAATCCGTCCATGAATGCCTGTGTCTCCGGTGTGGACCGGAATTTGACCTGGGACGGAGTGTTGTTGGTGCCGGTCAGGACCCGCAGTATCTCGGGGTCGGAGTCGGAGGAGCCATGACTCATCGCCAGGTAGCTGCCCGGTGCCAGCTGATCACGGAAGGTGGCGACGATGTCGGCGGGGCGTTCGTCGTCCATCACGTAATGCAGCACACCGGAGAGTATGACGGCGACCGGCTCGTTGAAATCGATCAGCTCGCGTTCGCGCAGTTGCTCGAGAATTTCACCGGGACAACGAATATCGCCCAGCAGTGCGGTGACTCCGGGCGGCCCGGCTAGCAGCGCGTCGCAATGGGTGACCACGACCGGGTCGTAGTCGACGTACACCACCTGTGCCGACGGCTGGATCTCCCGAGCCGCCTCGTGCACGCTGGGCGAGACCGGGATCCCGGAACCGAGATCGAGGAACTGACGGATACCGGCATCGGCGGCCATCTCGACCGCTTTCAGTAGGAAACCCCGGGTGAACCAGACCAAAGTCTTGATTTCGGGCACCTGCGAGAGCATCCGGCCGGCCATCTCCCGGTCGGTCTCGTAATTGTCCTTCCCGCCCAGCAAGTAGTCGTACACCCGGGCGGCGCTCACCTCTTCGGGATTGAGCGAGTCCGGTTTCCGTCTAAGCTCCGACGCGGCAGGTCCATCTGCACCTTCGGCCACAGACTAACCGTAGCCGACCGCCACGCCGGGTGTGCGCGAATTGCCGCCCCGGTCGGGTCGCGGGTGTACCGCGTTCCGGCGCAACGTGATTCGACGCGCCCCGGCAGGCCGACGGATACCTATTCTCCACCGCTGCCGTGGGTCGGGCTCGGAACTGTCTCAGCCAACGCGACCGCGTGTGCCACCGCGGACCGCGCGCGGTCGACGGTCGCGTATCGGCCCAGGCCGCACGGGGCCGCGACATCCACGGGGCCGCCGTAGGCCGACTCCGCCATCGCCAGCGCCTGGCGGGCCTGCGCGAGCGGTTGTTCCGGGTGGGCGAGCCCGGCGACCACGCGCGTGCCGGCCGGTACTTCCAGGCGCGCCAGCGGTGCGTAGTACCGCGGGCGGACCGGCGCCTGTTTGCCGTCGCCGATGGGCATGTGGATGAAATCGAGGTGCCTGCCCGCGGGCCAGTGGTGCGCTATCGCGTTGGCCAGTGCGACAACCGGGGCGGTCGACCTCGGCCGGATGGCGGGTTTGTCGTCGAGGCTGCCGAAGCACAGGTGCACGCCGAATCGGGAATCGTGCGGGGCGCGTGCGACCAGGCGTGCGATCGCCCGGCCGGCCGCCGTGGCCGCGCCGTGCCGCAGCCCCGGGGGCGCGGCCGCGCAGAGCAGGGTCTCGGCGGCCAATTCGAGTTGGAATACGACATTGTCCTGCAACGCTTCCTGGATGCGGACGATCTCCCTGACGGTGGCGTCGAGGATCGGGCGGTAGTAGGGGAAGCCGCCGCGCCACCGGAGCATGCGCGCCTCGAACGCGATGAAACCGACGACGAACGGTGTCGGGATCCCCACCTGCAAGCGAAGTCCGGGATCGGTCCGCCGCTGTTCGGCCAGCGCGTCCAAGGCCCGGCGGGTCTCCTTCGCATAGCCGAGCGCGCTATCGACATCGGCTTCGGCCAGCGATCGGCCCGGCCGCAGCCGAAAGGTGTCGCGGGAGCGCAGCGAAGACCAGTCACCACTGCGTACAGGCGCCAGCGCCGGAATCTCGCCGAGCCGGTCGATGATCGGTCTGATGTACCACTGGGCGCGATACGGGTCGGCTTCACAACCCGGAACCATGCCGTCGAGGAACTCACCGGCCGTATCGACGGCGAACCCCATAGCCTGCTCAGGACTGTCCAACTGTGCGGGCAAGCTGCCCACGAAGTGAACCCTACGTTTGGCCTGCACGGCGCCAGTCTCGCATACCGGCTTACCCGAGGCGTGCGCTCCCGCTATTCCGCCGGCGGCCGGGAGTTTCCGCGTCCCGCGTTTGGTACCTTCGCAACCCCTTCGAATTCTTCGACCTGCCAACGCCACTCGTTCGCCTCGAACCGCCCCAGCACATCACGCCGGTATATCCGGAAGAGCTCGAGAATGGTCGCTGCGGTCGCGGAGGGTGAGGGCGGGTTCGATTGCTCCGGTGAAGGCGGCGAGGCAGAGTTGGGTTAGTTCGGATCGGGAAATCGATTGTGACTGTGTCCATTCGACGCATACGGTGCGGCCGAAGACCAGCCAGCCTTGGATGGCGAGGGCGCCTAGGTGGCGTGCGTGGCCGGTTAGTTGGAGTTTGTCGAGGAGGCGTTGGCCTACGGTGTCGAGTTCGCGGGCGATGATGGCTTGGATCGCCGGATCGCCGGAGAGTGCGCCACGATTGACGGTTGCGGCGGTGCGTGCGTTGTCGAGGAAGTACTGGATGTGGGTGTCGACGGCGGCTTCCAGGAGTTCGGTGAAGGGGCGGTCGTCGTCGACGTCGGCGGTGGCGAGCAGGCGGTCGCTGGCGCGCTGGAAGATGGCCGTGTAGAAGTCGCGCTTGTTCGGGAAATAGTGGTACATCAGGCCGCGGGTGACGCCGGCGCGATCGGCGACGTCCTCCATCAGCACGTCCTCGTACGGTTTTTCGGCGAAGAGCTCGGCGCCGACGTCGAGTAGCTGGTTGCGCCTGTGCTCGGGGCTCATTCGTCGTGCGGCCATCACACCAACTTACTTGACACGTGTACAACAGCCGGTAGCCTCGCTTGTTGTACATGTGCGAAATAGCTTGGGGGACACACCATGAGCACATCCACTACTCCGCCCACCGTGCCCGGCTACGTGAACTGGATGGCCGAGCGGATTCTGCGGTCGCGCGCGCATCGGCTGATGAGCAAGAACACCATGCTGCTGATGTTCACCGGCCGTAAGACCGGCAATCGGTACACCGCCGTGGTCCGATACGTCCGGCAGGGCGATCAGCTCAGCTGCTACACCGACAGCAAATGGTGGATCAACTTGCGCGACAACGCCGCCGTGGAACTGCTCGTCGCCGGTCGGAAGGTCGTGGGCAGCGCGATCGTCGTCGCGGAGCCGGCGGCCGTCGCCGAAAGCCTGTCGGCGTTTCTCCATGCGGTGCCCGGAGATTCGCGCTATTACGGTGTTCGCCGAGGCGCCGACGGGCTTCCCGATCCCGATGACATCAGGGCGGCATCCCTGCGCACCAAGCTCATTCGCATCGATACCGCCTCGGGTGCCTGACGCAGGACAGGCCTGACACTCGCGCGCCAGGCCCTGCCCGAATCCTGCTGCGTACACGTCACTTTCGGTGACGGATCAAAGCTGGTTGTCTACGAACAGCTTCCACATGCGGTTGAAGATGTCGGCG
Organism: Nocardia yamanashiensis; assembly: GCF_021183565.1. NCBI lineage: Bacteria > Bacillati > Actinomycetota > Actinomycetes > Mycobacteriales > Nocardiaceae > Nocardia > Nocardia yamanashiensis. Next base: position 3,094,571 of record NZ_CP089226.1, on the reverse strand, counting down.
TTCCAGTTCTGGTTTCCGGTCGGGGTCGGCCAGTTGTGTGCCTGTTCCGGGGTCGGCTGGTCCTGGTAGAGGCGGTAGACGACTTCGGAACCGGTTGCACAGGCGTAGCTTTCGCCGTTCTTGACCTGATAGCCGGATTCGGTGGTCTTGGCGCCGCAGCTGTTGTGCATGCGCCACATGTCGCGATTGGATTCGGCGCCGGCTTGCCAGGTCAGGGCGTCGTTGGCGGCGAGCATGACGCCGAAGGAGATGTCGCGGCTGGGGGAGCAGTCGAATCCGCCGGGGAAGTAGGAGGCGAAGGTGGCCGCGGAGGCGATGGTGCCCGCGGAATCGCAGGCCATGCGCGAGGTCATCTGGCCGCCGTTGGAGTGGCCGGCCATGTGCACGCGGCGCGGATTCACGCAGTACTTGCCCGCCACACCGGTGATCACCTTGCGCAGGAAGGTCACATCGGCCGAGCCTTTGGCCCAGTCCCAGCCGCCGTAGCCGCCGCTTTCCGCCTTGGGACCGCGCGGGTAGGCGACGATGAACTTCTTGCTCTCGGCATATCCGTCGAATCCGGTCTCACCGGCGAACTTGTCGGGTGAGCTCATGCCGCCGTGCACCGCCACGATCAGCGGTGCGGCCCCGGTCAATCCCTTGGGCACGTACACCAGATAGGGACGGCCGTCGTCGGTCTGCATGGTGATGCGCTTGCCGGCGGTGTCGGCGGTGGAGCAGGCCGCCGACGGTTCCGCCACCTGCTCATCCTGGATTTCCACCTCGCCGACACCGGGCTCGGCGGTGGCGGGAGTTCCGGTTCCGGCCAGCGTGGCCGTCGCGATCGTCGCGAATAGTAGTGCGGCGAAACGCCGAATATGCAGTGACAAACTGAATCACCTGTCCCTCAATAGCTTTCGTGAGGGAAGGTAACAGGGTGATCTAGTTCCTGTGACGGTTTCGAAACGATCGCTCGGATTTGTCGGCGGCGGTGACGGCGATCCAGGGCTGGAATCTACGGATCGAGACCGTGAATGATGAAGTCCGTGAACGGATTCCCGTTGTACCCGCCGATCGCCGCCCGTATATCGAAGGTGGTGCCGGCGGTGCTGAGGATGAACACCCAGACCTTCGGTGTGGTGGCGATGCCGCTGTTGTCGGTGGTGTAGGAGGCGTACGCCTGCTCGGAATTACCGTCGAACGAGATCCGCATCGCCTCGCCGCCGGGGGCGTAGGGGGAGAAGTAGATCGGCACGCCGGCGAAGGGAACACCATTGCCCTTGCCGTATTTCACCGACAGCGGCGCGGCCGAAACCCAGTCCATCCCGATACCGCCGCCGTGCACCGTCTGATTGTTGCCGGCGACGATGGTGAGCACATTGGCGGTCGGGTTCGCGGGCGCGGCGTTGTTCCACAGCGAGACCGCACCCGTATTCGGATCGGTCCCGGCGAACACGGCGAGGGTGCCCTCGTCGGTGATCGTGGCGACATAGCTGCCCTGCGGCCGGGCCTTGGTCGAGATAGCCCAGTACAAGCCCTGATTGTGCCCCGGGTCGGTGCCCTTGTAGACGCAGAGATTGCCATCGCTCTGCATGATCGCGAAGCACGCGAACGCTGGTTTGGCGATGCGATTGCTCCAATACGCCTGCCGCCCGGCCTGAATGCCACTGCCCGGCGGAGTCCCGCACACCAGGGTGAGCGCCCCGGTATCGCCCAGGCTGATCCCGTATCTGCCATTGGCGGAAGGCAATACGGTGTTCCGCGCGATCCACTGCCCCGCCTGCAGACTGCTCCCGCCGGTGACCCGATTCGCCGCATAGCTCTGGCTGGAATTCCAGGTGATATACGCCGGATCGAACCCGTTGTCCGGCACCACTCCCGCCGGAGCCGAACCGATCTGCAGGTTCCCGTCCGGCGCGAACACCGCCCAATAGTTCGGCCCGGGCCCCTGCTGCCAGGTATTCGTAGCCCAGCAGGGCCCGTGATTGTCGGCCGGACCGGTTCCGCGATAGATGACGAAGTTGCCGTCGGCCTGGATGATCGCGAAGTACTGCCCGTTGGTCTGCGCCGGATTGAATTTCCAGCTCTTGTCGATATGCGCCGACCCGGCATCACCCACCACCGAGTAATACGGCTGGCTCGGATCGATATCGGCGTAAGCGCCCCCGGTGGCCCCCGGCTTCGCGAAGTAGAACCGCAGATCCCCATTGCCCTGCAATACGGCGTAGAACCCCGACCGCGGCCCCTGTTTGAAGAAGTAGTCACCTACCCTGAGATAGTTCCCCGCCGCCAGCGCGGACCCCTTGTTCGCGCCGCCGGGCGGCAGCAGATTTCCACTGTTCAAGCTGGTGGTGCTCATCGGCTTCTCGCTTCGTCCGTGCCGATTGTGATGAGCTTCGATCGTCCGGCGACGCACCCGCCCGGTCAATAACCGCGCGCGAAATCTTGTTCCCGGCAAGGCAAGTCGTCGACGACGCGCCGAGGAATCCCGCGCGGAACGACGGCAGCCGCCCGGCGATCCGGATCAGATCTCGGGCTTGCGGTCGGCCCGGTGCGACAGCCGCTGGCTGAAGGTTTCCGCCCAGGCGGCGGCCTCGGATTCGTCGTCCTCGGGCGCGGGACGTCCCGGCCGGGCCTGGCCGGGGAGATTGTGCTGCTTGCCGGAGCCGGGACGGGCCTGCATGGCGAGGATTCGGACGCACCAGGACAGATACGCTTCCAGGCCCATGCCCGCCGCGTCGGCCGCTTCCATCAAGACGAGTCGGTCTTCCTCGCCGACCGTCACCACAATGTCCCAGGTCGTCATGACCGCTAACGCTAGTCCTCGGGCGCGAGGGGTGCGGGATGCGTGACCCGACATCCGCGATCCGGCGTCGCCTGCGCGGGCGTCAGCGCGATGTCAGGCCGGCGTCAGGTCCGTATCAGCGCCGGCGGCGAGGGTGATCGGCATGAATCGCAGCGCACCGGCTTGTATTGCCGCCGAAGGGATACCGCCGATCAGACCGTGGCCGGGCGGAAGTCCAGGACCGCTGCCCCGGAGCTGAAGGACTGAGTGCCGGCCAGCGTCCAGGCGGACGGTACGGCGCCGTCGTCGAACAGGCGGCGTCCCGAACCCAGGACGAGGGGGTGGATGAACAGTTTCAGCTCGTCCACCAGGGCCTGCTCGAGCAGATACCCGACCAGGTCGATGCTGCCGTAGACGAGGAGATCGCGGCCGGGTTCGGCTTTGAGCTCGGCGATCCGTTCGGCGAACGCATCGTCGACGACGATGGAATTCCAGGCGGGGGCTTCGAGAGTGCGAGACACGACGTATTTGGGGATGCGGTTCATCCGGGCGGTGAAGGCGTCGGATTCGTCGCGGTGCGGCCAGGAGGCGGCGAATTCCTCGTAGGTGCGGCGGCCCAGCAGCAGCGCCCGGCTCTCCGCGAGCTGCCCGTGCTGGTACTTGGCGTGCTCGTCGTTCCAGAACGGTCCGGTCCAGGCCGGATTCTCGACCACGCCGTCCATCGACATGTACATCACCACAACAACTTTGCTCATGGGGCGAGTCTTCGTGAGCGGCGCGGGCGGACCAAGACCGGAATCCGGTCCACAGCGTGTAGCGGAATTTCACGAAACGAGGATCGATGTTGGAACGACTCGAGCTGGAGGCATTTCTCACGCTCGCGGAGGAATTGCACTTCGGGCGGACCGCGCAGCGGCTGCGGTTGACGACCAGCCGGGTCAGCCAGATCATTCGCAAGATCGAACGACGCATCGGCGCACCGCTTTTCGAACGCAACAGCCGGTCGGTGACCCTGACCGCGATCGGCAAGCAGTTGCGCGAGGACCTGCAACCGGCCTACGACCAGATCACCGCGGGACTGACCGCGGCGAGCCTCGGCAACACGGTGAAACCCACCATCACGGTGGGGTTTTCGGCGCCGTGGTGCGGGAACCTGATGGTGCGGGCCGCCGACCTGTTCCGGATTCGCCACCCGGGCAGCGTCGTACACGTGGAGGAGATCCAGCTGGCCGACCCGCTGGGCCGAATGCGTTCGGGCGCAGTCGATCTGCAACTCACCGAGTTCCCGATCGCCGAACCCGACATCACCACCGGCCCCATCCTGTTCTCCGAACCGCGATCGCTGATGGTGCCCGAAGGACACCGCTTCGCCGCCCTCGATTCGGTCTCCCTGGAAGACCTGGCCGACGCCACCCTGATCACCATCGCCGACGACCGGATACCGCGCTACTGGATGGACTACTACTTCCCGCGCCGCACCCCCTCCGGCCGCCCGATCCCGCAGGGCCCCGCCACCAATTTCTGGCCCGAAGTACTGGTCCACGTGAGCCAAGGCGTAGGCGTCAGCACCGTCTCGGCCCGCGCCGAACGCTTCCATTCCCGCCCGGGCTTGGTCTTCGTGCCGTTCCGCGACGCACCGCCGATCGACTACGGCCTGATGTGGCCGGCGAACCGCAAGAACCCGCTGCTCGCACCGTTTCTCGCGATGGTCGCCGAGGCCGCCCGCCCGGCCGACCCCGGCGTGTAGCTCAGCAGGCGATGCGGGTAGGCGGTTCCGAGTGGCGGAAAGGGTTGCGGGCGTGGCGATTGCGGGGAACCGGTGAGCGCGGGATCGCCGGGGCGGCGGTTCTGGCCGGGGCCATGACGGCTTCCCACCACGGTCGTAGCGGGCTGGGTTCGGGCCAGTGCACCACGTCGGTGTGCGGATCGGTGGTCATCACGGTTTCTCTCTCACCATCGGGGCTGGGATCGAAAGGGGCGGGTGAGCCCGCAAGCCCCGTGCTGAACGGGCTCACCCTTCACTCGTGCTTCGGCGGATGAGGTTTTGTATGAGGCTCGACAGATAACCTCTGTCATCCGGCATAGATATTTTCTAGCACTCAGCACAGGCGAGTGCAAGGAGTGAAAGGTGCCCGGTGGCACGGCCGCGGCTTCAGAGGTCGGCGTCGTCGGCCCGGAACTCCTCGGCGACCGCGCGCACCTGCTTCATGCCGATCTCGGTGAATTGCCCTATGGCCTGGATGGTTCGGGCCTCCAGCCCGAGGTTCAACGCCTCCGCCGCCGCGACCAACCGGCGGTCGAGCAGGTCGCGATAGGCCGGGTCCTGCTCGGGCAGCCGTTCGAGCAGGGTCTGGAGCTCCGACAGTATGGTCAGAGCCTCCGCTTGCTCGTCGCTGACGTGTATCTCTTCTCCGTTGCCGCGCTCCACCATTGCTTCCTCCCGCGCGGCGGGTACCTCGTCCGCAATCGCCGCCGCGGCTTCGCTGACCATCCTGGTGAACCCCGGGCGCTCGGCGACAGCGACGATTGCGCCACGCGGCCGCCGATCGCGCCAGCCCGGAACCAACTCCCCGCGGCGGGCGCCGCTACTTCTTGGGGACCAGGATCCCCGTCAGATCGGCATTGCGGATCGGTGTCTGCGCATTGGATTGCGCCCGGCACATCAGGTCGATCGTGGTGATGGCGCCGTCGACCGTCTCCGGGGACGGTGTCTCCAGCTGCGTATCGTTCTGCAGGTATTTACGCACGGTGACCTGCTGTTTGTCGTGATCCTGCGCGATGAACTCATTGCAGGGCGTATCGCCGCCCTTGTTGACGACCTCCTCGGCCTTGTCGCAGCCGGTCAGCACCAGTGCCGCCGCGATCAATGCCGAAGCGGCCCAGGTGGTTCCGCGAGTCCATTTGTGACCAGACATGCTCAATCCTTTCGCCATGACCACTACCGTCGATCGCCTCGGTGCTGGTGCCACGGGTGCAGCACCCAGACCGCGGCGAAGAACGAACCGAAGAAGCATCCCGCGATGATCGCCGCGGTCGCCCCGTCCACCGTGTCGAAGATCAGCACCGCGACGCCGGTCAGCGAAATGCCCAGCAGCGCGAGACCGGCGATCGCGTACCGGTGCGCGGTGACGACCACGCTCGCGATCCGGTGCTGCCGGAACATCACCCGATGCGCCGCGACCGGGGCGACCAGGCAGACGGTGGCGCCGATCGACGTCGCGACGACCAGCAGATACAACTGCCGCATCGAGTACGACAGCATTTCGAAACGGTTCTGGAACGGCAAGGTCAGCAAGAACCCGGTCAGCAACTGCACGCCGGTCTGCACCACACGCAGCTCCTGCGCCAGGCTGGACCAGTTGCGGTCGAGCCGTTCGGTTTCCGTTTCGTGCCGGCGGTTGTCGCTGCCCATGTCCTTCGACCTTCGACCTTCGACCTGATGATCGATTACCTGCCTCGGCCATACCCGCCCGCTACCGCGTTCATGCACCGAAGATCATTCCGGCCACCGCGCTGTTTTGCCCCCGTTCATCCGGGTAGACGAACTCTGGGTCGACCGACCCCCGATACCGACTACACAGGAGGAATCGATATGAGCGCGACCGACAAGGCGAACAACAAGGCCGAGGAACTGGCCGGCAAGGCCAAGGAGAAGTTCGGTCAGGCGACCGGCGACGAGGACCGCGAGGCCGAGGGCAAAGCCGACCAGATCAAGTCGAACCTGAAGGACGCCGGAGAAAAGGTCAAAGACGCTTTCCGGAACTGAGGCCGTGCGCCGGGCCGAGGCGGTCGTCCCGCTCCGACAGGGGATGACCGCCGGGTCCCGGGCCCGGCACATCGCGGCGGCGCACCACCACCAGGCCGGCGAAGGTGACATAGAGGTCGCGGCGGGCGCGGATATCGGCCGGGAGGGTCTTGCCGATGCCGAGGGCGTCGCGGAATGCCGGGGGTCGGCCGTCGCTGCCGCGGATCTGGGTCAGGCCGCAGAGTGATTGGCCGAGGGTGGCGCCGGTCCAGGCCGGGAGCGCCACCAGTTGGAGTGGGGCGAGAGTCCAGAAGCAGACGGTCATCGCCAGTTCGGGACTGGTGTGCGTGAGCAGGGCGGCTACCGCGCCGAGGGCGGGGGAGACGATCACGATCAGCAGGATGTCGATGACGGTGGACGTGGCCTTGCGGAGATCGCGCGGGGAGGGATACCGCGGATCGCCCTCGGCGCCATGGTATTCCGGCGGCTCCGGTCGCGGCGCTACGGCGGGATGCGAGGCACCGGCGGCGCGGAACGCCATGAGATCTCGACGGCGCACCACGACGAGATGTGGTGCGAGCGTGTGAATGCCGCGGAAGCGGACGCCCCGCTGCCGCAGCACGGCGCGAGCGATATCGCGAATGTTCGGGCGGGAACCGTCGGCGCAGCGGATGAGCGTGAGCCCGCAGGCCAGTTGGCCGAGACTGGCTCCGATAAGGCTGGGCAGCAGGAAGTACTGGGCGAACGCCAGTAGCAGCAGGAGAAGGTATCCGCCCAGCACCGGCGCGCCGTGGTTGAGACCGGGCGTGAACATCAGACACCACATGACAGCGACGTCGATGGCGAAAATCAGCACGATATCCGCGATAGTCGCCACCACGCTGCGTAACCGGCGCGGTGAGGGAAACCGTGGATCCCCCTCTGCGCCAAGATAATCCGAACCAACCCGCACAGCATCGCGACGTGTGCCCCCACCGAAAATCACGGCGCAAGCATGACATATTCCGATGCTCGTGAATAGCGAACCGCCACCGAGGCGTTCTGGCTCGGCGGCGGTGCGGATTCGGCGCGGTGGATCAGGCGGCGCGCCATCGATGCCGGCCTGCGGGGTCGGCGGGTGGTTGCCAGATCGGCAGTTCTTCGGTGACCGGCTCGACCGCGGTGTGCAGGCGGGCGCAGAACGCGTCCAGACTGCCGTAGCGGGCCAGGATTTCTTCGGCGAGCGCCTTCGCTGGGGAGTGGACGAACATCAGTGCCTCCTAACACCCCCGGGGAGGTGAAGACCGGATCCCCTGGGGCCACATGACCATTCGCTCCGCATTCTGCACGAGTGTCAGCGATCGTGTGGCAATTCTGTGGAAAACACGTGACGTGGCGTGCCAGGAACTCACCTATTGTGCCAAAACTGTGGCTTGACACCTGAATCTGTCCCGCCCGCGACTAGATTCGGTGGTGGACGAAGGATGTGAGCAAACCGGAAGCCCCGCAACCGCTACCGAACCGCATCCGACGTCTCCGGCCGCCCCGCCCTTGGCGGCCGCTGCGGGCCCGCTCCCCAACCCCTGAGCGGGCATCGCGAAAACGGTTGCACGGCTGGCGAGATCCCGCAGACGGTCGTCTCGCCAGTCTCCACCGGCACACTCCGGCGCGGATCAGGCGAAGCCGGCGTGCATTTCCCAGACCAGCAGTTCGCTCGGTTCGAGCGCGGTGACGGTGTGTCCGCCCGTCGCGGTCAGGCGAACCGCGTCGCCCTGCTCCAAGCGTCCGGCGGATTCGAGGTCGACGGCGCCCCGAGCGACGAACAGATGGCCGTACGGTGCGTCCGGGATCCGCACCGCCGCGCCGGTGCGCAAACGGGCGACGTGCAGCGCGGCATAGCGATTGTTCAGAGTGATGGCCGTTTCGTCGCGATGGCGGCGCATACCGGAGGCGACCGCGACCAGGGCGTCGTCGGTGAGCGCGTCGGCGACGTCCATCTCCTGGTAGGAGGGTGCGAGGCCGGTTTCATCGGACGGGATCCACATCTGGACGACATGCAGGGCGGGCTTCTCGTTCCAGGCGGCCCCGTTGCGTTCCGAGTGCAGGATGCCGGTGCCGGCGCTCATGCGCTGTGCCAGGCCGGGGTGGACGATTCCGGAGTGACCGGCCGAATCCTGGTGCACCACACTGCCTTCCAGCACCCAGGTGACGATCTCGGTGTCCTGATGCTGGTGGGTGTCGAAGCCGGCGCCGGGGTCGACGAAGTCTTCGTTGTGGACCATGAGGATGCCGTGGGCGCTGGCGGCGAGGTCGAAATTGCCGGTGGCGTTGAAGGACTGTTTGGACCAGAGCCATTCGTTGCGCCAGTGGACGCGATCCGCGGCACGGATCACCTGCAGCTGGTCGGCGGGTGCGGTCATCGAGTCATCTCCTCATGGGCGGTCATACCCGGAATCGCCGAAACGTTGCCGGTTATTCCTCAGGACCCGATCGTCAGCAGCAGCGCCGCCGCGACCAGCATCACGGCCGCCGAACCGGCATGTACGCCATAGGCGGCCGACTTGGGTCCTTTGCTGCGGAGCACGATCGCGGCGTCGCCGAGGGGAATGAGGGCGAGCGCGAGCAGGAGCCCGCCGAGCAGTGTGGTGGCGCCGGCGGCGAGCGGGACGAGGATGCCGACCGCGCAGGCCATATCGCGGACGCCTTTGACGCGCAGCCAGGCGCGGAACGCGGGGTCCTGGATGGGGGAGCCGGGGATGCCGAAGCCCGCCGCGCCCTGCGGCGCCCAGAAGAAGCTGCTGCCCATGACGAAGACCGCGAGGGCGATGAGCGCGGCGAGGGCATAGCCGATGATCGATTGCATGATGGATTCCTTTGCTGGACAGGTGTTTCCGGTCAGGCGGCGCGCACCCGGCGGATACGGCGGGAGTAGCGGGGGCGGCCGAACAGGTGCCAGACGGCGCGGACCGGTGCGGGGAGAGCGCCTAGGAGCCGGGCGCGTTCGCCGCCGTCGGCGTCCTCCAGGACGAGCCCGAGCAGCGTGAGCAGGGTCAGCTTGGGGGTACTGGCCACCATGTGCTCGCCCAGGGCGGCCCATTCCCGCTCGCTGATGTACTCGGCCGCCAGGGGAAGCAGCGCCGTCTCCTCGTCGTCGAGGTGCTCGAGCAGGACCGCCCGGTGATCGACGAGCAGCCCCACCAGGTTGTCGCGTTCGTCGCCGCCGGCCGTGGCCTCCCAGGCCGGGACCGCGCCGTCCAGCCTGTTCAGGTTGGCTTCGACGCGCTCGTGCTGGGCCTGCATGCGCAGGATGACGTCCGTGCCCGGATCGACCCGGGAAAGCAGTGGCGGCCACAGCAATTCGTCCTCGCCCTCGTGATGGTTCCGCAGCCCGAGCCGGTAATCCCGGTAATGGCCGGCGAGAATCGCGGCGCGCGCGGTGTCGCCCGGGGTGACCGCCGCGACGAGTTCGATCAGCAGCCGGGACTCGCGGCGGAAGGCGCGGTGGACGATCTTCATATCCTGGGTATCGACGCTCATTGTTGGTGTCCTTCAGGTCGTTTCGATGCCCTCGAGCCTGCGGTCCGGGATTTGGAAGCGACTGGGAACCGGCTTGGAGCCCTCGAACCCGGGACTCGCGTACGATGTGACGCGTCATGGTTTTTGTGCGTGTGCTGGGTTCGTTCGCGGCCGAGGTCGACAGCGAATCCCTGCCGCTCGGCGGGCCCCGGCAGCGCGGCGTATTGGCCCTGCTGGTGGCCGCGCGCGGGCAGGTGGTTCCGGTCGACCGGATGATCGAGGACCTGTGGCGCGGCGAACCGCCGTCGCGGGCCCTGGCGTCATTGCAGGCGTATGTGTCCAACTTGCGCCGCCTGCTCGAACCCGGCCGCCCGCCCCGGGCTCCGGCTCGTGTGCTGGTGAGCGCCGCGCCCGGCTACGCGTTGCGGTTGCCGCGAGAAGCGGTGGACGCCTGGCGTTTCGAGGAACTGCTCGACGAGGCGCGCACGCTCGCCGACCCACGCGCGGCGCATGCCCGGCTGAGCGAGGCGCTGGCACTGTGGCGCGGGCCCGCGTTCGCGGAGGTCGCCGACGAGCCGTGGGTCGCCGCCGAGACCGCGCGACTCGACGAATTGCGCCTGGTCGCACGCGAACTGCACATCGCGGCCGGACTGCGGCTCGGCGACCCGGCGGCGGTGGTGCCCGATACCGAGACCTTCACTCGCGATCATCCCCTGCGTGAAGAAGGCTGGCGCCTGCATGCGCTCGCGCTGTGGAGCAGCGGCCGCCAAGCCGACTCCCTCGCCGCGCTCCGCCGCGCCCGCGCCACCCTCGCCGACGAACTGGGCCTGGACCCGGGCCCGGACCTGGTGGCTCTGGAGGAGGCGATCCTCACCCAGCGCACGGATATCCTGCGCGCGGCCGTGCCCGCGCCCGCAACCGACACCCCCCGCTTCGTGGCGACCCCGCCGCCGCCCATCGAAAACCTTTGCACCGTACCGTTCGTGGGCCGCGAGAACGAGCTGGCCGCCCTGCTCGCGACCGCGCGGGAAACCGCGCACGCGAACGTGCGCGTCGCGCTCGTCACCGGCGAGGCCGGGCTCGGCAAATCGAAATTGCTCGAGCGCCTCGGCCTGCAACTCGAACGCGACGGGTGGCTGGTCGCCGCCGGCCGCTGCCCCGACGTGGACAGCGCCCCGCCCGCCTGGGCCTGGGTCGAAGTACTGCGGAACCTCACCGCGAGTGTGCCGCCCGGCGATTTCGCCGACGGCCTGGCGCCCCTGCTGTCGGACTCGGCGACCGCGAACGGCGACGCGGCGGCCGGCCGTTTCCGGCTGCGGCAAGCCGTGTGGGCCTGGCTGTCCGCGATCGCGGCCGACCGTCCGGTCGCGGTGCTGCTGGACGACCTGCACCGGGCCGACGCCGCCACGCTGGAACTGCTGGCCGGCGTCGACACCCGGGACCCGATCCTGATCGTCGCCGCCTACCGCGCGGACGAAAGCGAGCGCCTGGCAACGACACTCGCGTCCCTCGCCCGCATCGCGCCGCTACGGCTGGACCTGCCCGGACTCGATCGCGACGCCATCGCGGAGCTGGTCCGCTCCGAATGCGAGGCCGACGACGCGACGGTGGCCGGCATCGCCGAACGGACCGGCGGCAATCCGTTCTATGTGCGCGAGACCGCCCGGCTGCTACACGGCGAGGGCGCGCTGATCGCGCTGTCCGAAGTGCCCGAGGGCGTCCGGGATGTATTGCGGCGCAGGTTCGCCCGGCTGCCCGAGAGCGGGGTGTCGGTGCTGCGGCTGGCGGCCGTCGCGGGCCGGGAAAGCTCGGTCGATGTGCTCGTGCGGGCCGCCGACACCGACGAGGACGGCGTACTGGACGCGCTGGACGCGGGTGTCATCGCCGGATTGCTGGAGGAGCCCGGGCCGGGGCGGGTCCGATTCGTGCACGCGCTGGTCCGCGACACGCTCATGACCGGTGTGAGCCGGATGCGGATCACCAGGATGCACGCCCGGATCGCCGCCGCGCTGGAGGGCTCCGGGGATATCGCGGCGCTGGCCCACCACTATGCGCGCGCGGGATCGCCACTGGCCGTGGGATATTGCGCGCGGGCCGCCGAACTGGCCGAGGCGCGCTACGCCCACGATGTGGCGGCCGCGCTGCTCGGCGACGCCGTCGCCAACTCCAGCGATCCGGACGAGCGGGTGAGCCTGCTCGGCCGGCTGCTGCGCGCCCAGGTCAGAGCCGGGGCGTTCGCCGCGGCCAGACGCACCCGCGAACAGGCCGTGGAATACGCCGAGTCGATCGGGCGCACGGATCTGATGATCGCCGCGTTCGCCGCCTGGACCGAACCCACGCCCTGGCAGGCCCGCGCGTACGGCACGGTCGACCGGCCCATCGTCGACCGGCTCCGAAGTCTGCTCGGGCGAGCCGATCTCGCTGCCGATACGCGCTGCCATCTGCTCATCGCCTACGCCCACGAACTGGTGGGCGAGCACGATCCGACGGTGATGGCGGCGGCGCGGGAAGCCCTGGATCTTGCCGCGTCGCCATGGCTGCGGGCCGCGGCGCTGCTGGTCCTGGCGCGCGAGTCCGGGCAGGCGGAGTACTCGCGTGAACTGGTGCGGATCGGCGTCGAGCACGACCTGCCCGTCTACCGCGTGACCGGGTTGCTCGAACAGGCCGCGCACGCGGCGGCCGCCAACGATCCGGCGACCATGCGCCGCGTCACCGAGGAGGCGCACGAACTCGCCCGCGCCTACCGGATGCCCGAAGCGCTCGGCGCCACCGAGATCTCGCTGGCCACACTGCAACTCATCGCGGGCCGGTTCGCCGAGGCCGAGCGCCGGTACGCCGATGCCACCGAGCGCATGGAACGCGCCGGATCGGTGCACGCCGCGGGCTTCCTGCGGCTCGCGCTGGCGGCGATCTGGATCAATGACGGCACGCTGGGGGAGCACCTGGACGAGGTGCGGGCACTGCACGCGGCACTCGGCCCGATGGCCGAGGATCTGCTCACCCTCGCCCTGCATGCGGCGGGCCGCGGCGCGGAGGCGGACCGGAGCGGTACCGCGCCGGCTCCCATCCGTCGCGACTTCTTCTTCACCTTCCTGACCACCCTGCGTGCGCTGGCGGCGCTCGCCTCGAACGACCGCGGCGCCGCCGAGCAGTGCTATTCGGAGCTGCTTCCGCACCGGGACGGTCCACCGGCGGGTGCGGAGAGCGTGTCGCTGGCCCTGCGCCCGGTCGCCCACACGCTCGGTGAACTCGCGCTCTTCCTGGGCCGCACCGACGCGGCCGCCGGGCATTTCGCCCGGGCCGCCGCCATCGCCGGGATATGGAACGCACCGGCCTGGTCCACCGACGCCCGAGCCCGTGCCGCCGCTGCTCCAAGTTCGCTCCAAGTTCCTTCCAAAGCCTGAGGCGCAGTGTTCAACCCATCGGAAACGAACTGATGGAGGCATGAAACATGAACAACCCCAGCACTTTCCGGGCCGCGGTCGTCCGGAACGCGAGCGGACCCGATTCCATCGAGATCATCGAGGTGCCGGTGGTCGAGCCCGGACCCGGTCAGGTCCGGGTCGCGGTCGCGGCCGCACCGGTCAACCCCACCGACCTCGGCGTCGCGAGCGGCTTCTTCCACCAGATGGGCATGATCAACCAGCCCTCCCACACCGGGCTGGGCTGGGATTTCGCCGGCACCGTCGCCGCCACCGGGCCGGGCGTGGACTTGGCCATCGGAACCCGGGTCGCCGGTGTCGTCCTCGGTTTCGATCGCGACTTCGGCACCTATGCGGAACAACTCGTGGTGCCCGCCGCCGAACTGGCCGTGGTGCCCGATGAACTCGGCTTCGCCGCGGCATCGACGGTGCCGCTCAGCGGATTGAGTGCCGCGCAGATCCTCGACCTGCTCGGCGACGCGCCCGCCGAGGGCAATCGATTGCTGGTGACGGGCGCGGCCGGCGCGATCGGCGCGAACGTGATCGCGCTCGCCCCCGGCCGCGGCTGGCAGGTGACCGGACTGGCCCGCGCCGAGGACGAACAGTTCGTCCGCTCGCTCGGCGCCGACTTCCGCACCGTGGCCGAACCGGGCTGGGATGCGGTCGTGGACACCACTTCTCAGCAGACGTGGAGCCTGTCGCCGGTCCGTGACGGCGGCTCCTTCGTCGGCGTCCGGCCGAACCTGACGCCCGAGCCCGAGCGCGGCATCACCGTGAACATCCTGATGGTCCAGTCCGACGGTCCGCGCCTGGGACAGCTGCTGGCCCAGGCCGCAGCCGGACGGCTGCCCACCCGCGTGCACGCGGTGCTGCCGCTGAGCGAGGCCGCCGATGCGCACCGGGCCATGGCCAAGGGCGGGACGCGCGGCCGCTACGTGCTCGAACCCTGATCACCCGGGACGCGTTCGTGCAGGGTCAGCAGGATGTGGTCGAAGTTGGCCACGATCTCCGGCGGCGGCGGGGGCACCATCGGTAGCTCGGCGACGAGTTGTTCGGCCAGGGCACGGAGTTTGACGTTGGTTTCCTGCGAACGCCACCGCAGCACCCGGAAGGCTTGCTCGTCGTTGATGCGGTACATGCGCATCAGCACGCCTTTGGCCTGTTCGATCACCGCGCGCGCTTCGATCATGCCGGGCAGCAGTTCGTTGAGCGTGTCCTGTTCGGCGGCAGCGAGGGTGGCGGAGAGGTCGATATAGAACCCCGAGGTGCCGACCGTGCGGCCGTCGTCGTCGACGATGGCGTCGGCGACCACCATCACCTGATGCTCGCCGCCGGTGACATCGATGAACCGGTGCCGGCTCGAGAACGGCTGCCCGTGCTCGACCGAGCGGGCGATCGCCTCGGCGACCTGCTCACGATCGTCCGGATGTTTGTGCGCGAGCAGCAGTTCGGTGGTCGGTTCGATCTCGCCGGGGGCGTAACCGTGCATGCGGTACACCTCCGGCGACCACTCCCAGCGGCGGGTGGCGAACCAGAACCGGAAGCTACCCGTCCGCGGCGCCGGTTCGTTGTTCGCCGCCGCGGACGGGAATTCCTGTGGTGTGTCAGCCGGTGCGCCCATCCGCCGATTATCGCCGCGCACCGGCGGCGATCGACGCACTTCCACGCCGGACCGACCGACAAGTTGTGCCGGGACCTGGACAACCCATGCCGTACCCGCGCAGCCGCTGGACGCGCCCCGGACCGGCCCGGCAAACTCCCGATACCGGCATACCCGCAGATGCCGGTATCGGCCCGGCCACCACGCGGTGCGCTCCGGGGCACGCCGGCGGGAGTTCCTGCACCCCCACGATCGCCCGACCCGAGCCACACCCTCCGGTCGCGATCGGCACGACCCGCCGGCGTCGCACCCGCCCCGCGTTCTCCTGCCGCGAGCCGACCGCGGCCCGGACGCATCCCGCGCGTCCGGGCCGCCCTGGCGTGCGAGGGGTTACGCGCAGCGCAGGCCGAGAGCCCTTCGGCAAGCCTGGCTCACTGCGGTTCTCGGCGTGCGCGGCGCCGGCGTTGCAGGCCGGGATGGATTCCGGCGGGAAGGTCGGCGTGCGCGGCGATGCGGTGCAGGAGCGGGATGAGCGCCGAACGCTCGGACTCGTCGAGCGGCCTGAGGATCTCCGATTCCAGTGCGTCGGCCTCGGATTGGATCGTCGCGAGCGCCGCACGCGCGTGATCGGTGAGGTGGACCGCGTGCGCGCGCCGGTCGACGGGATGCGGGCGCCGAGTCACCAGTGCGCGCTGCTCGAGCTCGTCGACCAGGCCGACCATCGCGTTGCGGTGGACTCGCAGCAGATCCGCGAGCTCCTGCTGACTGCGGCCGTCGGTGTCGGCCAGGTGGCTCAGGACCGCGAAATGCGACGGCTCCAAATCCAGCCGCGCCAGCCGCTCTGTGAAGCGGTATGCCACGTGATGGCCCAACTGCGACAACAGGAATACCCCACGTGAGTTCAGCGGACGGTTCACCATGACCCCACTTTAGCAATCGAAGAATACTGTCACATAAAGTGATTGACACAGAACAATACTGTCACTTAACGTGACAATATGACAGCTTCCAGCAACCCGGTCGTCCCCGACTCCGACGCTCCGGTCACGGTGATCAACACGATGTCGGTACCCGCCGCGCAACGCGACGCGTTCCTGCGGCGCTGGCGCGACAGCGCCGAATACATGGCGGCCGCACCCGGATTTCGCCGCACCCGGATGTTCCAGGCGGCCGGGCAATCGGCCGAGGCGGTTTTCGTCAACGTCGGGGACTGGGACAGCGGCGCCGCCCTGGGCGCCGCCCTCGGCACTCCGGAATGGCGGGAGCTGGCCGGGCGAATGCAGGAGGAACTCGACCTCACCGCGCGACCGATGATCTTCCATCCCACCTTGGAATTGGGACCCGGCGACACGCTGTCGCAGTGAATACCGATCGCTGACAACAAGATTCACTGCCCGGCCGGCTCGCGTCAGAGCGCGGCCGGCCGGGCAGCACCCCGCGGCAGGGCCGGATGCCTTGCCGGACCACAGTTCACCGTCCGACCCTCACGAGAGATCGATCATGTCGCACCGCAAGCTCAACACGGTCCTGGCCGCCGCCACCGTCCTGTTCACCTTCTACCTCGCGGCGTCCTTCATCCTGGCCCCCGCGTCAGCCGCTCCGGGCTTCGGCCTGCCGGCCTGGCCGGCCGGCGACGGCGGCGGCTTCCTCGTCGTGAAGGGCTGCCGGGAACTCGCGATGGGCCTGGGCTCGGGCATTCTGCTGGTGACGGGTCAGCGCCGCGCCCTGGGCTGGGTTCTGCTGATGACGGCCGTCGCCCCGCTCGGCGACATGATCAACGTCCTGGCTCACCACGGCTCCGCGGCTATCGCGTTCGGCGTGCACGGCCTGACCTCCGCGCTGATCGCGGTCACGGGTCTGCTCATTCTCCGCGAGACCGGCAGTTCGGCGTCCGCGGCGACGGCGCCCGCCGCGCAACTCGCCTGATATCTACACGTCCGCAATATATTTCAGAACGAGGACTCGATGAAACAGCTCTACTGGGCCGCTGTCGGCTACACCGCACTGGGCCTGCCTTCGGGCCTGCTCTACCGCGAGCTCACCAAGGCGCACCAGTTCACCGGTAAGACCGAACTCGCCGTGGTCCACACTCACCTGCTGGCGTTGGGGACACTGTTCTTCCTGATCGTCCTGACGCTCGAACATCAACTCGCGCTGTCGAACACCCGCGCCTACCGCTGGTTCTTTTCCGTCTACAACATCGGCGTGCTCTGGGTCGTCGCCTGCATGACCGTCATCGGCGCCCGGACCGTCCTGGGATACGGCGAGTACAAGCTGCTCTCGCACCTGGCCGGGGGCGGTCACATTCTGCTGACCATCGGTTTCGTGCTGTTCTTCGTCACCGTGCACCAGGCCATCGCCGCTCGCGCGGGCGATCGCCGCTAGGTCCGGCCGGTGCTTGCCGAATCATTGCCGCCGGTCCGATGTCACTGATGGCTGGGGGCGAACCCGGATGGGGCGTCATCCTCACGATCGAGCCCGGTTCGCGGATTTCGGGGACGTCCTGGATGCCCCGGGATGAACGGTCGGAATACGGTCGGCTGCACCGGAGAACGACAGGCGGAGGAGTATTCCCATGGGACGGCGGCAGGCCCGCGGAGCCGTACTGGTCGCCGTCACAGCGCTGCTCGCGGGGGTGACCATCACCTCGACCCCGGCTCTCGCCGACCCACCGGTCGGACTCGAACGGTTCTACAGTCAGCGGCTGGACTGGAAGGATTGCGGCGCAACAGATCTCGCCGAGTGTGCCGATGTCACGGTGCCGCTCGACTACGGCGATCCCGATGGTCGCACCATCACGGTAGCGATCTCGCGAGTGCCCGCCACCTCGCCGGAGCGGCGGCGGGGCGTGCTGCTGACGAATCCCGGTGGGCCCGGCGAACCCGGACTCGAGTTTCCCCTGGCGCTGCGTGGCGCCATGACCGCACCGGTGCGTGCCGGTTACGACCTGATCGGCATGGATCCACGCGGCGTCGGCCGATCCTCGGGAATCGACTGCGGATGGCCCGTGGGGTTCGGCGTGGAGGCGGCCGGTGCCGACGTGTCCAGCTACGCGAGATCTGTTGCGCGGCAGGCCGAACTCGCCGCCCGCTGCTGGACGCGGCACCGAGATCTGCTGCCGCATATCTCGACCCGGAATACCGCACGCGATATGGATATCGTGCGCGCGGCGCTGGGCGAGCCCGACATCAGCTATCTCGGCCTGTCCTACGGCACCTATCTCGGCGCGGTATACGCCCAACTCTTCCCCGGCCACATCGACCGGATGGTCCTCGACAGCGCGCTCGACCCCCGGGCATACGGCGCGATCGCGCTGCAAGCCGACCGCGGCGAACCGAATGAGGCGGCGTTCGACCGCTGGGCCGACTGGGCCGCCGCCCACGACGCCGAATACGGACTCGGGACCACCGGCGAGGCGGTTCGAGCTCTCGTCGAGGGGCTGCTCCACCGCGCCGCGCGGACACCGATTCCCTTCGGCCCGTTCCTGATCGACGACCACACCCTGCCCGTCGTACTGTTCATGGCCCTCGGCGACTATCGCCGCTATCCGGACCTCGCCACGCAGGTCCGTCAACTCGTCGACGGCGCGAACGGGGCATCGGTGGAACCGGACCCGCGGGTGAGACAGCAACTGGCACTCATCCTCACCGCTCAGCCGCACGACCTCTCCGCTCTGACGGCCATCACCTGCGGCGACGCTCCGGCTCCGCGCGATCCGGCCGAATACTGGCGCGGCATCGAGCAAAGCCGGGCTGCCCAACCGATATTCGGGCCGTTGTTCGGCAATATCAATCCCTGTGCCTTCTGGCCTTCCCCCCTCGAGCCCGCCACCGCGGTGGCCAATGCGGTGCCCGCGTTGATCATCCAGGCCGACGGCGATACGCGCACGACCTATGCCGGCGCCGTGGGCATGCACCAGGCGCTCACCGCATCCCGGCTACTCACCCTCCGCGGCACGGTCGTACACGGACTGTTCGGCAACATCGCAAACCGGTGCATCGACACCTGGGTCAACGCCTACCTCGCCGACGGAACCCTGCCACCCGCCGAAAGCACCTGCGATCCGGACTGACCGTGCTCTGACCTTGACGTTCGGCGGGTTCAAGGCGTATCAAGCTGGGTACTGCTACCGATGTAATCGGTAAGGCGGACGCCGCGGAGAGAGGTGGTCCAGGTGTCGATGCCACCTTCATTGCCGTCGCGCCTGTGGCAGGTGCGGCCTTGGAATACCAATCCGCTGATGCGATTGTCGGATCGGCTCGAGATTCTGGTTCGGGCGTTCGCCGTGCTCGTGGTGGTTGCCGCGGTGCCGATGGCGGGGGCGATCGGGACGGTGAGTTATACGGGGGCCGCGGATCGGATCGCGGCGGAGGACGCGGGGAAGACCTGGGTGGCGGCGACGCTGACCGCAGATGCGCAGCGGCTGCACGAATCGGATCGGTACGGGGCGCATCAAGAGCGCTATACCGCTGCGGTGCAATGGGATTCGGCGGGTAAGAGCGGGTCGGGCACCGTCGACGTACCGGGGCCGCAGGCGGTGGGGAGCACGGTGTCGCTGTGGATCGGACGGGACGGGAAGCCCGCCGCCGCACCGTCGCGGCCCGGGTCGGCGGCGGCCGAGGGAGTCGGGACGGGACTGGCCATACTTGTCGAGAGCTGGTGTGCCGCAGCGGCTTCGGTGTGGCTGACCGCTACGGTGCTCGATGCGCGGCGCAATGCGCGGTGGGAGCGGGAATGGAAGTTGCTCAACCGGCCGATCGGCAAGGACACGCTGTAGCGGCGGTCAGTACTCGTCGTGGACGAGATTGCGGGGCGGTTTGCCGGCCAGATAATCCTCGATGCCTTCGACGGCGATGGCCCAGCCGCGTTGCATACTGCCGCGACTGCTACCGCCCACATGGGGCGTCAGCAGCAGTCCAGGAGCATCCCAGAGCGGATGCCCGGCGGGGAGCGGTTCGGGGTCGGTGACGTCGAGAACGGCGCGCAGGCGCCGGTTTCGCAGTTCCGCCAGCAGATCATCGGTGCGGACCACGGGCCCGCGCGCGGCATTGACCAGGATCGCGCCATCGGCCATCCGGGACAGGAACTCGGCGTCCACCATGCCGATCGTCTTGGAAGTCACCGGCACCATGAGCACCACGGCATCGAAATCCGGTAGCAATCGCGGTAATTCGTCCACCCCGTGCACGCCCGCGCGAGCACGGCTGCCGACCAGGGTCACCGTGGTGTCGAACGGGGCGAGCATGCGGCGCAGTTCATCGGCCAGATTGCCCGCCCCCACGATCAGAATCCGCTTGCCGTGCAAGGTATCCGTCTGATGCTGGGTCCAGCGGTGCTCGCGCTGCGCGTCCGCGAAGCCGGGGAATTCCCGGTACATCGACAGCAGTCCGGTGATCGCCCATTCGGCCGTGCTGGCCCCGTGCGCCCCGCGCGCGATCGCCAGCTGCACCCCTGCGGGCAGCTTGCCCACCCATGCCTCGGCGCCGGCGGTCAGCAGCTGTACCAGGCGCAGTTTCGGCAGCTCCCAGGTCATGCGGACAGCTTCGGGGCCGACGAGGAAACCGGGTACGAGTACCTCGGCCTCGTCGGCCCCTGCGGGCAGCGGGTCTCCCAGTTTGAAACGCACCGCTCGCGCGCCTTCGAGGCGCTCGACCGCCGCGTAACCGTGGTCGTCCGGAACCAGCACCGTCACCGTCATGGCTTCGACGCTAGCGGATGGGCTCCGCGGCGGTCGTGCGCGTCATGCCGCCGGGGGCGCTAGTAATACCAGCGCCGGCCGCCGACCGGACGGCCTACCTGCCCGAGCAGCATGAGGATCAGACCGACCACCAGTGCGATGATGCCGAGGGTGGTCAGCAGCGGGATGCCGAGCAGCCACCCGGCGACTATCAGGATCAGACCAAGAATGATCATTTCGAATTCCTTGCGTGTGGAGCTGTTCGGCTACTTGGCGACGGTTTCGGCCTTGGGTGCCGACCCGCCCGGTCGATGCATGAATCTGTTGAACGACCAGGTCGGTTTCTGGGCCGGCGCAGCGGGTTTCGGCGCTTGCTTCCCCGCGGCCGGCGGATCGGGGAGCGGTTTGGCGAGTTCCTTACGCGCCGCGGCCATCTCCTTCTTGGATTGCCGCAGTTCGCGCCGGGCCGCGACGCCGCGCCGGGACGAGGTCCAGGTGCCGGCGAGCAGCATGATGAGCCCGCAGGTCCCCACCGCGCCGACCAGGATCCCGTAGGCGAACAACAGTCCCGCCGAACCGGAATAGGTGTGGTCGAAGACCGTGAACCCATTGGTGAGCGTATGGCTGTCACCGGCATTGGCCTGAATGCCGGCCACCCCCACGGCTACGGCGCCGATGAGGGCGATGAGCCCGATGATGATGAACATATCGAGGCGATTCCCGCTGCTCGTGACGTCAAACCCCGGGACGGCGCGTCGGGTTTGGGCTCGCCGCTTCCGGTCTATGGCGGAAAGGTATCGGCATCTCTAGACGAGGAGGCACCCGTCATGGGCACCTACACCTACGAACTCCCGAACTACGCGAGCGAGGCCGACCTGGCCGAGCGGGCGCTGTACGGGATGGACTCGGTGACCAATGTCAACCGCGACAACGCTTCCGAGACCATCACGGTCAATTCCTCGCTGACCTACGGCGAGGTCCTGGACGCGATTCGACAGCAGGGTATTTCGGCCAAGTAGACGCGATAGCCGCCGGGCGGCGTGGCGCGAACGGATTAATGGCTACCAGCTGGCAAACTCTCGGGCATGTCCCTATTGCCCGGATGTCGGCGGGGGAAGTAGCTCACCGTGGCAGCGTCGCGCCGCCCGGTGCCCGCGCCCATGCTGGCCGTCGGCGGTGCGCCGCCGGGCGGACCGGAGTGGGCGGTGGAGATGAAATGGGACGGGGTGCGGGTGATCGCGGCGTGCGAGGACGGGGAGTGCTCGCTCTACAGCCGCAACGCCAATGACGTCAGCGCCAACTATCCCGAGCTAGTCGCCGGCCTGAAAGCCTTGGCGGGCAAGGAAACCCTGATACTGGATGGCGAGATCGTCGCGCAGGATCCGGATGGCGCGCCGTCCTTCGGGCGGTTGCAGCGGCGGATGCACGTGGCGCGGCCGGGCGAGCAGTTGATCGCCGAGGTGCCGGTGCGGATGTTCGCCTTCGACGTGCTCGCGATCGGGACGCGGGAGCTGGCGGGCGAACCGTATGCCGAGCGCCGTGCGGCACTGGCCGAACTGCCCTTCCAAACCCCGCTGTCCGCCCCGCCGCACTGGGTCGGAGTGGACGCCGGAGAGTTGCTGAAAGTGGCGGGGGAGCATCGTCTGGAAGGGATCGTCTCCAAGCGATTGGATTCGGTGTACCTGCCCGGCCGCCGCTCGGGCTGGTGGGTGAAAACCCCGCTGCGCCATCGCACCGAAGTGGTGGTGGCGGGCTGGACCCCGGGCGCGGGCGGCTTCGCCACCACCTTCGGCTCGCTGGTCCTCGGCGCCCACGACGCGAGCGGCCGGTTCGTCTTCATCGGTTTGGCGGGCACCGGTTTCACCCACGCCGCCCGGCGCGTGATCCGCGCCGCCCTCGACGAGATCGCCATCCCCGCCTGCCCTTTCGCGCAGCCCCCGCCCGAAGCGCGGGCGGGCGGCTGGCACTGGGTGGAGCCCATCCTGGTCGGCGATGTCGAGTACCGCGAATACTCCGGCGCCCGGCTGCGCATGCCGAGCTGGAAGGGCCTGCGCACCGACAAGACCCCCGACCAGGTGAAAGAACCCGACTAGCAGGCGAACTCGGCCGCACGGAAAGGACGCGCTCATGCCCGACCGGGTACTCGTCACCGGCGCCACCGGGTTCGTCGGCGGCTGGTGCGTGGCTCAGCTGCTGGCCCGCGGTTACCAGGTCCGCGCCGTGGTCCGCGACCCGGCGAAGGCGGACCGGGTGCGCGCCGCCGTCCAGCCCATCGCCGGAGATACCGACCGCCTCGAATTCGCCCGTGCCGACCTGCTTTCCGACGACGGCTGGGATCCGGCCATGGCCGGCGTCGACCTGGTGGTGCATGTCGCGGCGCAGATGAGTCTGGCCGACGACCAGGACCCGCGACGCCTGCTCGAGGTCGCCCGCGACGGCTCCGGCCGGGTGCTGTCCGCCGCGACCCGCGCCGGCGTCCGCCGCGTGGTGATGACCTCCGCCGCCAATGCCGCCAGCCATTCCTCCTACACCGTCGAGGACGTCAGCGACGAGACCCTGTGGACCGATCCGGACGATCCGGACCTGATTCCGTACCGCCGCGCCAAAACCCTCGCCGAACGAGCCGCCTGGCGATTCGCCGAAACCACCCCCGGCGCACCGGAACTCACCACCGTGCTGCCCGGCGCGGTCTTCGGCCCGGTGCTCTCCGGCGACGCCGTCGGCTCGGTTTCGATCATCGCCCGCATGCTCGACGGCACCATGCCCTGGGTGCCGCGCATCGGCCTGGAGGTCGTGGACGTCCGCGACCTGGCCGACCTGCACATTCGCGCCCTGGAATCCCCGGCGGCGGCCGGGGAGCGCTTCCTGGGCACCGGCGAATTCCTCTGGATGCGCGATATCGCCCAGACCCTGCGCGCCGAACTCGGCCCGGCCGCCGACCGCGTCTCCACCCGCCCCGCCCCGGACTTCCTGATCCGCCTCGCCGCCCGCCGCATTCCCGCCCTGCGCGAACTGGCCCCGGCGCTGGGCCGGAAGAACCGGCACAGCACCGCCAAAGCCCACGAACTACTGGACTGGCAGGCGCGCCCCGCCCGCCGCACGATCACCGACTGCGGCCGCAGTCTGCTCGAACACGGACTCGTCTGAATCGGCGCGGATCTCGACGGGATAGCGGTAGGCGTAGTCCTCGCGATCGAAGCGGACCGCCTTGCGATAGGTCTTCAGCAGCGACCAGGGGCGGATGTAAGGCGACTTGCCCTGCGAATTGACGAAATAGCTGTTCGAGCCCTCGCAGCGGGTTTCCAGGTAGTACGCCAGGTTCCGGCCGCTGCGCAGCATCTCGCGGTGGAATCGTTCCTGAGCTTGCGGGCGGACCTCCACCACGGTCGCCCCGCGGCGGCGGGTCTCGTCGATGACGGCGGCGATGTGCCGCATGGCGTTCTCGACGAAATAGTGGAAGGCCGTGCCCGTCCAGGAGTACGGCCCGATCATGATGAACCGATTCGGGATTCCGGCGACCGAAGTGCTGTAGTATGCCTCGAGCTCCTCGGTGTTGTAGAACACCCCGAGATCGAAACCGTTGCGGCCCAGCACCGTTCCGGGCTTGTAGCTCTCCGGATCGGAGAACACCTCGTAGCCGGTGGCCAGCACCAGCGCGTCGATCTCGCGGTGCACGCCGTCGGCGTCGCGGATACCGCCCGGGGTGATCTCGGCGATGCCGGTGGTGATCAGCTCCACGTTCTCGCGATTCAGCATGGGCAGATAGCCGCCGCCCGCGCCGCCGCGCAGGCAGACGATGCCGAACCCGGGCCGCAACCGCCGCCGGGTCTCCTTGTCCTTCACCTTGATCCGCAACCAGCCCGCATAGGCGCGCCCGCCCACGGCATCGACCGCCCGCGCCCCGACCTTCCACAGCGGGGCGGGCGTGTAGATCGCGACCCGCAGTGCCGAATCGACGACGACCTGCGCGATCCCGTTCGCCGCGGCCGACCCGCCGGGCAGCGCCAGCAGCCGTTGCATCCACGGTCGCAGCACGAAATCGGGTTTCGGCAGATACACCTGCGGCGTGCGCTGATACACGTCGAGCCGCGCCGCCCGCTCGGCCAGTTTCGGCGCGATCTGCATGGTGCTGGCCCCGACCCCGATGACGGCGACCCGCTTGCCGGTGAAGTCGTAGTCGTGATTCCAGTCCGCCGGATACATCGACACCCCGGCGTAGCTCGCCAGCCCCGGAATGTCCGGCGCGGTCTTGGGATTGATGTACGCGCCGATCGCGCTGATCACGAACCGCGCGGTAATCACCTCGCCGGAATCGACCTGCAATCGCCAGAGCTGCCGGTCGTCGTCCCATTCCTCGCGAACGATGCCGGTGTGGAACCGCATTCGGCGCGGCAGATCGTGGTCGGCGGCCACCTGTTCGAGGTATTCCAGGATCTGATCGCGTTTGGCGAAGAGCCGGTCCCAGTCCGGTTTGCGGGCGAACGAGAACTGGTAGGTGGTGCTGGGGATATCGCAGCCCGCGTCCGGATAGTGATGGCTGTACCAGGTGCCGCCGAGCCCGCCGACGCGATCGACGATGAGGAAGTCCTCGATGCCGATCTCGCGCAGCTTCACCCCGGCGCAGATGCCGCCGATGCCCGCGCCGATCACGACGACCTCGTGGTCCGGTCCGCCCGCCGCGCCCGCGGTCCCGCGGCTCATCGGGCGCCGTCCCGGACCGCCGCATTCCGCCGCGCCGGTTCCGCGGTCACGGTCGCGAGCGGAGCCGGCGCGGTCGTGCGCGCGATCTGGTTCACCCGCCGCGTCAGCAGCGGCCCCATACCCCCGACCCGATACGCCAGCTTCCACGCGGGCGGGAACCACGTCGAGAACCGCAGCGGCAGTCGCGGAGTCACGGCCACCGTCCACACCAGCTTGCTGCGATCCGGCCCGAGATCGGAGAACTTCATGTCCTCCGCGTACTGCCGCACCGCGAGATACTGCACCAGCGTCCCGCTCACCACGCCGAAGGTGATGCGCCGGCCGGGCTCGTACCGCCAGAACCGTTCGCGCTCCACCCACAGGAACCGCAGCGGGTCGAACACCGAACCCATCTCGCGGATTACACCGACGCCGCGCGCGGGGGAGGGATAGCGCACGCCGAGCAGCGGGAACGGCAACCACGTCCAGGCATGATCGTCGTCCAGCGCGGTCCACACCGCGTCCCGGGGCGCGTCGAAGGCGCGTTCGATGGTGAAAACCAGTGCGGCGGTGTCGAATACCGTGTCGTCGACCGGCTGAACGGCGTCGTGCTGGGTGTGCAGGAACGATGTGATGCTCATGATGACCGCCTCGTGGTGGTGGATCGATGATGATGGCGCCGGATGAAGGAACCGATTTCGCGGATCGCCGCGCGGGCGTCGGGCAGCAGGTCCGCGCCGGCCTGGAAGACGTGGATCGCGTTGTCCCACACCTGCAAGGTGTGCGGCACGCCCGCCTCGGCGCAGCGCGCCGCCAGGCTCTCCGAATCGGGAAGCAGCACTTCGGTATTGCTGACCTGAATGAGAACCGGCGGCATACCGGTGAAGTCGTGGTTGACCGGCGACCAGGCGGGGTCGAGGACGCCGTCGCGGGCGAAACCGAGCCGGGCGGGCAGCTCCAGCGCGCGAGCCGGGAGCATCGCATCGCGGGGCTGGTTGGGGTGATCGCGCCGGACCGCGGGATCGAAATCGGCGAACGGCGCGATCGCGGCAATGGCGCCCGGCACCGGAATCCCTTGCGCGCGTGCGGCCAGCGCCGCCGCGAAGGCCAGCCCGCCGCCGGCCGAATCCCCGGCGAACACCACCCGCCCGGGCGCGAATCCGCGCTCCAGGAGATACCGGTAGGCGGTGACCGCATCGGCGACGGTATCGGTGAGGTGCCCGGCGGGCAGCTGGCGATAGTCCACATTGAGCAGCGCGACACCCGCCGCCCGACCGATCCGCGCGGCCAGCCGTCGATGGCTGTTCAGCCCGCCGGCCAGGAACGCCCCGCCGTGGAAGTACAGGATCGCCCCGTTTCCGGTGTCGTCGGGCCCGGGATCGTCCCGGTGCCAGAGCCATTCGGCGCGAAAGCCGTCGAAACGCACGGCTTCGCGCCGGGTGCCGCGCGCGGGCAGCAGCGGAAACGCCAGCCGGTCGGCCTGATTGGCGATCCGGAAAGCCGGAGCGCCGCGCCACGGACCGTGCCCGGCCACCACGGTCAGCCCCTCGAGCGCCGGCCGGACGGTCACCCGCAACAGGGCGTGCGCCAGCCGCAGCCGGATGCTCGCGCGCCCGCGCAATTCGACGTGCACTTTGCCCGGTGCGGCGGTCCGCACCGGCGCTTCAGCGTGGATGGTCATCCCGGGCTCACTTCCCGGTGGAGTGGGAAGGGTGCGGCGGGAACGGTGACTGGACCATGGAACGACTCCCTTGTCGGTCGATGCCGAACGCGCCGAATACCGGTATGACCGGCCATCAATTAGGTGACGCGTATGTCATAAAATAAGGTGTCTGGGACAGAAGCGCAAGGGTGGGCCCGGGCTCGCCCGCGCGTCCGGACCGGCGGCGCGGCCCGCCTACGATGTGCTGGATGACCGAAGCAGCCAAGCGTGCCCGCGGACCCGGGCGGCCGCGCGACGAACAGCGCACCGAGCGACGCCGGCGCGAACTCATCGCGGCGGCCTACCGGGTGTTCACCACCAAGGGCTATGCCGCCGCCTCGGCCGCCGATATCGCCGCCGAGGTGGGCGTCGGCTACGGCACCTTCTACCGCTACTTCGACAGCAAGCGCGCCATTCTCGACGAGGTGGTCGACTACGGGCTGGACCGGCTGCTCGGTGAGATCGCCGGGGACGTCTTCGAACCCGTGCTGCTCGAGCAGCGCGAGCTGAGCGCCGCGCAACTGGTCGCCACCTGGGTCACCGCGGTCGAGCGCATGTGCCATATCGCGGAATCGGATCCGGCGCTCATGCATTCGCTGCTGTTCGAGCTGCCCGGCATCGACGAGGAGCTCAATGCCCGGATCATCGGGCTGGGCGGGGTTTTCGCGGCCACGGTGGGCCGCTTCCTGGCCCGCGCGGCCGACGCCGGGGTGCTGCGCGCGGATGTGGACACCACCGAACTGGCCTGGATGCTGCTCGCGCTCACCATCCCGCCGGTGATGCGAACCCTGCAGGGCGAGGACGCGATTCGGCGGCGCGGCTACACCGAGACGGTGCTCGCGGTGCTCGGGCCGGGCATGTGGCAGCCGGGATCGGATCCGGAATAGCTGACGTCGGTGTCTGCTAATCTCGGGGCGATCGTCGCGGGAGAGGTCGCCGGATGGCCGAGCAGATACCCACCTCGCGGGTGCGCCGCGGGGCGAAGCTGGGCAAACTCGTTGCCCAGCAGGCGGTTCGCGGGGCGGGGGTGACGCTGTCCGGGCTGCGCGACACCGACGAGGAACATCTCGCGCGCACCGAACGCGCGCTCGCCGACGCCGCCGAGGACATCGTGAGCGTGCTGGGCAGCATGAAGGGCCTGGCCATGAAGGCCGGGCAGCTGCTGTCCATGTTCGATCCGCTCACCGTGGCCGGCGGCGACTCGCTGCCGCCGCCGCAGCGGGATCGCTTCCAGCGCAAGCTCGCCGAACTCTACGACCAGGCGCCGCGGGTGTCCTTCGCCGGGATGCGCGCGGTCGTCGAACGCGATCACGGGCAGCCGCTGGCGGCGGTGTTCGCCGAATTCGACGCCGAGCCGATCGGCGCGGCCTCCATCGGCCAGGTCTACCGGGCGCGGCTGCACGACGGGCGGGCGGTGGCGGTCAAGGTGCAGTACCCGGGCATCGACGTGGCCATCCGGGCCGACCTCAAGAACCTGTCGCTGCTCATGCGGATGGCCCGCACCATCGCCCCGGCCGTCGCCGATCACGCCATGTTCCGGGAACTCACCACGCATTTCGCGGACGAGGCCGACTATCGCGCCGAGGCCGAGCATCACCGGATCGTCGCCGACATCTATCGCGGCCACCCGTTCATCCGCATCCCCGAAGTGGTGAGCGAATGGTGCACCGCGCGGGTGCTGGTCACCGAGCTGATCGAGGGCCGGCGCTTCGAGGAGATCACCGAACTGCCCGCGGCCGAACGCAATCGGGCAGGGGAGATCCTGTTGCGCTTCTACGTCGGCTCGATACTGCGGGAGCGCCGCTTCACCGGCGACCCGCACCCGGGCAATATCCTGCTCACGCCCGGCGGGCAGGTGGCGTTCCTGGACTTCGGCCTGTTCAAGCACATGGCCGCGGCCGCGGTCGACTTCGAATCCGGCTGCGCCCGCGCCGCCGCCGAGTACCGCGGCGCGGACCTGCGCGCCCTGCTGGTCGATTACGGTGTGCTGGAACCGGATTCGCCCGCATCCGCCGACGCCTGCCTGCGCCTGTTCCACGAGGTGTCGGGCTGGCTGCTCACCGATGCCGACATCCGCATCGCCGAGGACGCCGCCGCCAACGCGCTGCTCGCCTTCGTGGATCCGCGCCGCGGCTACTTCGACAGCCTGCGCCAGGAATACGCCCCGGCCGAACACGCCTTCGCCCGCCGCGTCGAATACGGCACGCTGGCGTTGCTCGGAAAGCTGCGCGCCACCGGGAACTGGCATCGCATTGCCCGCGAATGGCTCTACGGCGATGCGCCGCGTACCGAACTCGGGCGGCTGGAACACGATTGGCTGGCCAAGCCAACCACGGGTTGCGGCAACACAATTGGCTAATTCGGACGGTTTCGACCACAATCGGAGGAATGGGTGGCGATGGGGCTCGAAAGCTGCGCGCGCTCTCGGCTGCCGATTCGCTACGCCGGCTCGCGAGTGCGAACTACGGACGAATTGTGTACGCGCGGCGCGGAACTCCGATAATCCGGCCGGTCAACCACATTGTGGAGGAAGACGCGGTGGTGGTGCGGGCGCATCTGGGCGCAGGCATATTGCGAGGCGACGGGCAGGTGGTGGCTTATGAGGTCGATTCATTCGACGAGAAGACCCGGCGCGGGTGGAGCGTGATCGTCACCGGGGTGGCGCGCGTGGTGGACGATCCGGACCAGGTGCGGCGGTACGAGTCGCTGCTGGATCCGTGGATCAAACTCCCGACCGACCATGTCATCCGGATCGAGACCGAAGTGGTGACCGGGCTGGAACTGGTCGACGACTGGAGCTGAACCGGCGGTGGTGCGCGGCTGACACCCGCCGGGGGCTGACTGTGACGCCCGATACCTTCCGGTAGCGTGACACGCCTTGGGCCGAGCTCGGCAATCCGCCGGCAAGCTCGGCGCGGCCCCGGTATCCGGCCCACGACGGCCCGGACGCTGTGCGGCCGTACGCACGCGAGAGGGAACAGCATGACAGCCTTTGACAGGCAGCAAACGGCACCGGACCT
The DNA here is from genome assembly GCF_021183565.1 of Nocardia yamanashiensis. Classification (NCBI taxonomy): domain Bacteria; kingdom Bacillati; phylum Actinomycetota; class Actinomycetes; order Mycobacteriales; family Nocardiaceae; genus Nocardia; species Nocardia yamanashiensis. The sequence continues at coordinate 3,064,466 of NZ_CP089226.1, read as the reverse complement.
AGGTCCGGCGACGCCCGAGGACGAGGGGTACTCCCGGGGTCTGTCGCCGCGCACCATTCAGATGATCGCCATCGGCGGGGCCATCGGCACCGGCCTGTTCTACGGGGCGGGCGGGGCCATCGAGCAGGCCGGCCCCGCACTCATCCTGGCCTATCTGGCCGCCGGCCTGGCCATCTTCGTCATCATGCGGGCACTCGGTGAGCTGCTCACCTACCGGCCCGTCACCGGCAGCTTCGCCGAATACGCGAACGAATTCCTGGGCCGCTTCGCGGGCTTCGCCACCGGCTGGACCTATTGGGCGGTGTGGGTGAGCACCTGCATGGCCGAGATCACCGTGGCCGGCAAATACGTGCAGTACTGGTTCGACATTCCGCAGTGGGTGACCGCGCTGGTGGTGCTGGGCATCATGTTCATCGCCAACCTGGTGTCGGTGAAGCTGTTCGGCGAGGGCGAATTCTGGTTCTCCGCCATCAAGGTGACCGCCATTGTCGCCATGATCCTGATCGGAATCGGCGTGCTGCTCTTCCATTTCGGGCACGCGGCCAATCCGACCGTCACCAACCTGTGGGCCGACGGCGGCGTGTTCCCCAATGGATTCGGGCAGGCGCTGCTGGCCTTGCAAATCGTGGTATTCGCCTATGTGGGCGTCGAATTGGTGGGCGTCACGGCCGGAGAGGCGCGCGATCCGAAGCAGACGCTGCGCAAGGCGATCAATACGCTGCCTTTCCGCATCGGCCTGTTCTACATCGGCGCGCTGATCGTCATCATGTCGGTGTCGAGCTGGCGCAATTTCCATGCCGGGCGCAGCCCGTTCGTGGAGGTGTTCGAGCAGATCGGCATTCCGGGCGCGGCCGGCATCATCAATTTCGTGCTGCTCACCGCGGCGCTGTCGTCCTGCAACTCCGGCATCTACTCCACCGGCCGCATGCTGCGCAGCCTCGCCCAGCGCGAGGAGGCCCCGGCCGGGCTGGCGACCATGAGCAAGCGGTCGGTGCCCGCCACCGGCATCGCGGTGTCGGCGGCGGTCATGGTGATCGGCGTGGGCGTCAACTACTTCTCGCCCGAGAAGGCGTTCGGCTATGTCACCTCGGTGTCCACCATGGGCATCATCTTCGTGTGGGGCATGATCCTGGTCTGCCACCTCATGTACCGGGCCCGTGTGGCCAAGGGCCTGCTGCCCGCCAGCGATTACCGCCTGCCCGGCGCGCCGTTCACCACCGCGCTGGCGCTGGCGTTCCTGGCGCTGGTCGTGGTGCTGCTGTTCTTCAACGAGTCCGGTCGCACCGCCATCGTGGTCGGCGTGGTGTGGGCGGTGCTGGTGTGCATCGGCTACCCGCTGCTCTCGCGTAAGCACGCGAAGGCGTAACCGCCTGCCGCCCAGCGCGATTCGCGCGAAAGAGTACGCCCGCCATTGCGGCGGGCGTACTTTGCTTTGCAGAGGGTTCGGCTGCGCGGGCCCTCCGCGGAAGCGATGCAGGAGCGCGCATGAACGATCCACGACGGTATGTGGTGATCGGGGGCGGGCTCGCGGGCCTGGCGTCCGCGGTGTGGCTGGCCGAGGCGGGGAAGCGGGTCACGCTGCTGGAACGGCGGGGGCGGCTGGGCGGGCGCACGCATGCGCTCCAAGTGCCGTCGCTGCGCGATATTCCGGACAACGGCCAGCATGTGATCGCCAGCGGGTACGACCATCTGTTCCGGTACCTGACCAGTGTCGGCACGCGGCAGTACGTGACCTTCCCGCATCGGGGCGTGCTGCGCTGGCCGGGTGGACGTACCACGACCATGGGGACCAAGGGGATTCGGGCATTGCGCAGCCTGTTCGGGGCGCATCCGGACGCGAGCCTCGGCGACAAACTGCGCGCCGCGGCCGCCACCGCGCGGCTCGGTTACGAATGCCTGCGCCAGCCCGCGGATCTCGCGGAGATCAGCACCGAGCAGTGGTTCCAGCGTGTCGGCATGCCCGCCACCGCGCGTGAGGCGCTGTGGGATTGGCTGGCGCTGGGGATCGCCGCCGAACCGGTGCGGCAGGAATCGGCGAAGGTGTTCGCGGATGTGCTGGCCACCGGAATCCGGTTGGGGGTCAAGCATCGGCAGCCGGTGAGCATCGGCTATCCGACCACCGATCTGGACACGCTTTTCGTAGATGGCGCGCTCCGGGTGTTCGAACGCTACGGCGTCGAGGTGCAGTATCGCGCGGTGGCGCGGCGCATTCTGATCGAGAACGGCACGGTGACCGGGGTTCGCCTGGTCGAAGGCGATGTGGTGCCCGCTGACGCCGTGGTGTGCGCGGTCCCCAATTCCTATCTCGGCGGCCTGCTCGACCAGCTGCCCGAACACGACGAGATCTATGCGGCCGCCGACAAATTGGGCTACACCCCGATCGTCAGCACCAACTTGTACCTGGATCGTCCGCTCGGCACCGAGGGTGCGATGGAAGCGCTGATCGGCGGCGCGGGCGTCATCGACGAGGTCTTCGACCGCCAGCGCATGCACGGCCGCGGCACCCTCAATGGCTGGCTGTACTGCCTGACCACCAGCGGCGCCTACGAGCAGATCCACAAACCCCACGACGTGGTGGTCGCGGAGCAGATGGCCTTGCTGCGGCGCTATTACCCCGAAGCCGTGGACGCGAAAGTACTGCACGCCCAAGTGGTTCCGATGCCCCGCGCCACCTTCTCCCAGGTCGTCGGCACCGACGGCCTGCGCCCGCCGCAACGCACCTCGGTACCGACGCTGGTGCTGGCGGGCGACTGGACCCGCACCGACTGGTCGGCCACCATGGAAAGCGCCGCCCAGAGCGCCGCCCGCGCCGTCGACCTGCTCCTGAAATTGCCCGCCCCGGCACTCGCATTCGGCTCGCACGACAGCTGACGGGCGTGCGCGGCATTCAGTTGCCGAGGCGGGCCGCACCGGGCGTTCAGCGGAAGTAATTGAGCACCAGGCGCGTGATGTCCGCCAGGAATCGTGCGCGCGGAATCGGCGGGGCGTCGAGCAGGTAGCGGATGGTCAGATGCTCGACCGCGCGCACCAACATCCAGGCGGCGGCATCGAAGTCGACCTCGGCGGGCACGTCGCGGGCGCGCATGCGCAGGGCCGCGAGGGACAGTTCGCCGATCTGCTGTTCGAAGGCCAGCACGGTCGCGCCGGTGGACAGCCGCGGGGTCTGCTCGACCACCGCGCGCAAGAGTTCCCGGTCGTCGCCGAGGGCATCGAGCAGTTCGGAGATCGTCTCGGGCACAGCTACTTCGGGCCGTCGGGTGAGATTCGCAAGCACCTGGGCGCGGACCCGGTCGGCGACCCCGGCGGTATAGCGTTCGATCACCGCCGAGATGATCGAATCCTTGTCCGGGAAGTACTGGTACAGCGAACCCGGGCTGATGCCGGCGGCCGCCGCGATGCGGTTGGTGGACGCGCCGTCGTAGCCGTGCGCGATGAGCACCGTCTGCCCGGCGTCGATGATCCGCGCCACCATGGCGCGCGAGCGCTCCTGCTGCGGCGTCTTGCGCGGCGGAGCCGGTGACTTCCGGCTGGTGGCAGGCGATTTCGGGGTGCGGCGTTGCGGCGTCATTGCGGTCCAGCGGCGGTTCGGAATGCGAATTGAATGCGAGCGATCATTCGTGTCAGCGTGGAAACATGGTGGCATACAGCGCAATGGCGCGCGACCCACGACCGGATCCGGAGCCGCTCGGCCCGGACTCGCTGACGTGGCGGATCTTCGGTTCGGTGTTCTACGCGCCGACCGGGCTGTTCATCGGCATGGTGCAGAACATGCATCCGGGGCTGGGGGCGGGCGTCGAGTTTCATTCCGAGATCCAGGACGAGTTCTATCAGCGGGTGACGCGGTCGCTGTATCCCATCGCGGGGGTGGTGTACGACGGGCCGCGGGCGCGGCAGACCGCGCGCGAGATCGTGGGATATCACCGCGCCATCAAGGGGGTCGACGGGCAGGGGCGCAGGTATCACGCGCTGGACCCGGGGACGTTCTACTGGGCGCACGCGGTGTTCTTCATGCAGACCGTGCGGGCCGCGGAATTGTTCATGGGCGGGCTGGATGACCGAGAGCGCGAACAGCTCTGGCGGGAGCACTGCCAGTGGTACGAGCTGTACGGCATGAGCATGCGGGTGGTGCCGGCGAGCTGGGCGGAGTTCCAGTGCTACTGGAACGATATGTGCCGCAATACGCTCGAACCGACCAAGGCCGCATGGGAGGTGTACCGGCTGGCGGAGAACGCGCCGGTGCCGCCGTTCCCGGTGCTGCGGCATCTACCGCAACCCCTGTGGCGCTGGGTGATCCGGCCGTCGGGGGCGCGGTTCTATCAGTTCGTGACGGTGGGCATGTGCGATCCGGCGATCCGGCGCACCATGGGATTCACCTGGACCGCCCGGGATCAGCGGGCGTTCGACCGGATCTGCCGGGCCTTGACCGCGCTCAACCGGGTGACGCCCGACGAGGTGCGCTATGCGCTGCCGCGAGTGCGGGCGGCGCGCCGGCGGGTGACCGGGAAACGACCGGCGTGGATGCCGCCGCCGGAAGCGCCCGAATCGCTGTGGCCCGCACCGGAACACCGCGACGACCCCAAGCACTACTGCCCGGTGCACGCGAGCGGCGGCCGTGATGCCGTCACCACATTCCGGCAATTGACGGGGTTCTGACAATGCACGAGTACGACTATTACTACCGCCCCGGAATGGCATTGCGGCCGCCGCCGCCCCGGGCCGTGGCCTCCGATCTCTGGCTCGAACCGCGCCGGGCGATGTTGTCGCCGTGGATCGACGTGCGCCGCGAACCCGTCGAGACGCCGCGCACCCGGTTGATGGCCGACCATCTGTGGCAGGGCGACGAACCGATGGACCGGGTGGTGGCCTCGTTCCGGCAGCTCGGTGCGGCGGGCGGGCGGCGCATGCTGAATCAGGCGCTCGCGCACGGCATCGACAGTGTGGCGGCGCCGACGCCGGAACTGGTGGAGCTGTTCGAACGGCTGGACAATCCGCCGGACTGGTACGACCCGGAGCTGTGGGAGTACGGCCGGCGGCGCTGGATCAATGTGTCCACCGCCGGGAAGATGGCCATGGGCGTGCAGGATTTCATGGGCACCTTCGTGGGTGCGGAAGTCGCCTCGGCGGTCGGGGCGACGGGCCGGTTCGTCCGCGATCCCTACCGCCGCGGCCTCGAATCGGCGGTCTGGTTCCGCAATGTCACCGCACCCGGCGCCATGGAGCGGTGGTCGCCGGTTCTCGCCGACACTATTCGCGTGCGGCTCATGCACGCGCAGGTGCGCGCCATGCTGCGCCGCCGCTGGGGTGACGAGCATTTCGCGCAGCACGGCAGTCCCATCTCGAACGCCACCACCATGGGTGCGGCGGTCACCTTCGGGCTCAATCCCATCTGCTTCGACCATGTGCACGGCAGGCGTTCCACCACGGCGCAATTGGATGCGGTCATGCACTACTGGGCCTACATCGCCTATATCTTCGGCGTCGCCGAGGAGCTGATCCCGCATTCGGCGGCCGAGGGGATGGAGATGGCCGACTACATGGTCGCCACCGCGGGCGTCGCACCGGAATGGACGGCGAACATGACCGGCGCGGCCACCGCGCGCTTCACCGCCGCCACGGCGGCGGGCCGGCTCCGGATCGCCGCTACCGCACCGCTGTTCGGCATGTTCGCGTACTACAGCAGTCCCGGATTGGTTCGAACATTGCTCGCGGACACGCCTTTGCATTCGGTTCCGGTGCAGCCGTGGTCCGCGCTCACCGGATTGGCCGCCGATACCGCGGTGCGCCTGCGGGTCATCGACGATCGTCTGCCCGGTGCGCGGGGCCGCCGCGCTCGTCGTGCCGAGCGCATCGACCCGTTCTGGGAGCGCAACACCCGTGTCGCTCGCTTCCTGGCCAGGCGGGTCGGCATCCGCGGCACGCCTTACGACCACCACGACGTCTCCGCCGACAGCGTGCCGCGCTGCCCGGTCTGATCACGCCCTGCCCGGTCCGGCGTTGGCCCTACGCGCCGGACCCGCCTTCGATGCTCAGGTACACGACCATGAGCGTGAACAGGAACCAGCCCGCGCCCTGCCAGATCGGCCAGGTCCGCCCGGCCCGCCACTCCCGGAAGGTCATCACGAAGGCCCCGATCCCGCCGAACAGCAGCACCAGCCCCGGTCCGAGACCCACGACCAGTCGCGAGGCGGTGTCGCACAGCATGGTGTCGTCCAGGCATTGCGAGCGCGCCGAAGCCCACACCAGGGTGATGACCGCGACCAGCGCCGCCAGGGCCAGAATGCTCAGCACATAGCGCGCCGCCCGGCGGAACGCCGGTGGATCGTTCCAGCTCTTGCCCACGTCGTTGGACACCCGCCACACCTCCTCGCCGAGAAAGTACCCGCTCAGCGCGTTCCGAACCGGCAGGCAGGTTTCAGCGCGCGTCGGCCGCCAGGCCCAATCCCAGCGCCACCAGCACCGCCGCCAGCGCCCGCTCGATCCGCTGCCGGATCCCGGTGCGCCGCAACCATTCCCCGGCCCGGTCGGCGGCCAGCACCACACCCACGCACCAGGCCGTGTCGATCACCAGCTGCACTACGGCCAGTGCGATCACCGTGCCCAGCACCGGCCCCGACTCGGGCAGGAATTGCGGCAGGATGGTCAGCCCGAACACGGCCGCCTTCGGGTTCGCGGCGATCGAGATCAGCGAAGCCCGGAACGCCGCGCCGGGCGTGCGACCACCGGGCAATGCCGAGGTCAGCGCCGCGCCGAAAGCATCATCCCGCCGCGATCCGCGCCAAGCTTGAATCCCCAGCCAGATCAGCACTAGCGCACCGACGAGGTGCACCGCCTGGTTCATGATCCGGTTCGCCACCAGCAGCGCCGACAATCCCGCGCCCCCGGCGAGCGTCCACGCGAACACGCCGATCTCGTTCCCGGCCACCGCCGCCAGCCCGGCGGTTCGGCCGTCCCGCAGCGAGCGCTGCAGAAACAGGGCGGTGGCGGGCCCGGGAATGGCGGCCAGAATCAAACACGCGAGCATGAAGGCGGGCAGAACGTGGACCCAGTGCGGCATTCACCGATGCTGCCATGGTCGTCGCCGCCCCGACCACCGGTTTTCCGCTGAATCGGCGTCAGGCGCGGCCTGCGGTGAGGAAGTCCGTGCCGCCGACGTAAACGGTGTGCCCGGGTTCGAGGTCGTCGCGAGTGGCGTCGGCTACCGCGGTGGCGAACTCCTCGACGGTGGGCAGCGCGCCCTCGTCACGGCGTGCGGTGACGGCGTCCGGGTCGCGGCGCTCCAAGAGACGCACGATGATGGTGCCGTCGATCATGTCGCCGGAGACGACGGCGAAACCGATTCCACGCCGGGTGAATTCGGGGATCATGCCGCGAAGTACGTCCTCGCCCGCGCGTTTGCTCGCGGCGATGGGCTCGTAGCCGGTGGGGACCGGGCGGGTGGCCGAGAAGTGGGCCTGGTGGCTGGTGACGAAGACGATCCGCCCGCCGGCAGGGAGATGGGGGAGCGCCAGTTCGACCAGCCGGGCCTGGGCATCGCGGTTGATCGACATGGCGTAATCGGGGGCCGCGTCGCGCTCGAGGCCGCCGGAGGCGTTGAGCACCAGCACATCCAGGCGGCCGAATTCGGCGACCACGGTGTCGACGAGCGCGCGGGCGCCCTCGGGGTCGGTGATGTCCGCGCCCGCCACCGACGCGCTCCCGCCCGCCGCGATGATCTCGGCCGCCAGGGTTTCGGCGCGTTTGCGCTTCTCCCGGTAGTTGATGATCACGTGGTCGCCGCGGGCCGCCAGCACCCGGGCGGTTTCCGCGCCGATCCCGCGAGATGCCCCGGTGATCAGCACGATTCGGCGTAGGTCCGCCCTCGGTGCGCCGCTGTCGTTCATACCGTTCCTCCTACCCACCCGACCGCTTCTAATTCAGAACCAATATGGTGGTTCGAAATGAGAAGCGCAACTCAGCCGCCGCTCGCGGCCATGGACCTGCTCGGTCAGCGGTGGATGCTGCGCATCGTCTGGGAGCTGGAGCCGGGACCGCAGGGATTCCTGGGCCTGCGCCGGCGCATGGACAACTGCTCGTCGAGCATGCTGTCGGTGCGGTTGCAGCGGCTCCAGGAAGCCGGCGTGCTGGTCAAACGCGAGGACAAGGCGTACGAATTGACCACGGCCGGAAGGGAACTCGCGACGGCCCTGGAACCGGTGTGGCAGTGGGCCCGGGAGCGCCTGTGAAACGTGGACGGCTGCGGCGGCCGCTCGCCTGGACCGCCGTCGTCCTGGCGGCGCTGCTGGTCGTCGCCTCCGGCCTGTACATGCTGATGAACTCGCGCACCTATCAGGTGGCGGGGCGGCTGATCTCGCGGGCGGACACCGCGGACAAAGTGGTCGCGCTGACCCTCGACGACGGGCCGACCGGGCACACCCCGGAGATTCTGAAAGCCCTGGCGGACGCCGGGATTCCCGCCACCTTCTATCTGATCGGCAGCGAACTGGCCGACCATCCCGAGCAGGGCCGGGCCATCGCCGCGGCCGGGCACGAGATCGGCAATCACAGCTACCACCACCGGCGCATGGTCTTCGTGACCCCGGGGACGGTGCGCGAGGAGATCGAGCGCACCGACGCCGAGATCGCGAAAACTGGCTATCAGGGCCCGATCACCTTCCGCCCGCCCAATGGCAAGAAGCTCATCGCCCTGCCGCGCTATCTGGCCGAGCACGATCGCATCACCGTCATGTGGGATGTGGAACCGGATTCGGGCAAGCGCCCGAGCACCGACGAGATCGTGGCCGAGACCCTGGACCGGGTCCGCCCGGGTTCCATCATCCTGTTGCACGCCATGTACGACACCGGCGCCGCGTCGCTCGCCGCCATTCCCCGCATCGTGGCCGAACTGACCGCGCGCGGGTACCGCTTCGTCACGGTTTCGAAGCTGCCGGGGATATAGCCGATGTCCGGCGAATGCCAAGAACTGTGCAGTTGACCTAATTAGCACATACACTGTCTGGGACGTAAACAAGGTTTGGAGAGGTGCACGATGGGAGAGCGGACGGTAGTCGCCGACGTCGCCGACGAGCTGGCGCGTCGCGTGGCATCCGGGCAGTACAGTCCCGGCGGATTGATGCCGTCCGTTCGTCAGGTGGCCGACGAGTTCGAATTGAATCGCGCTACGGCACAGCTGATCCTGGGGCGCCTGGAGTCCTACGGTTTCGTGGACGCGCACCGCGGCAAGGGTTTCGTGATTCGCGATGTGCGCGCCGAGGGCGGCGTGGACGTGTACCGGCGATTGTTCCGGCTCTCCATGCCGGATCCGGAGACGGCCGCGGAGATGTTCGGCCACATCGTGGACGAGGAACGCGGTATCGCGCTGGAGGCGCTGCTGGCCTACACCGGCAGTGACCGCGAGATCGACCCGGCCGAATTCAAGTCCGATATCGACGAGCTGGAAACCCTTGCGCGCGGCGCGGATCCGGATCCCGAGCGCATGCTGCGCCTGGAACTCGGCCTGCTGCGGCGCTTGCTGACCGCGCTCGGGCTCTCGGTGCAGCGGGCGGTGCTCAACTCGATCGGTGAAATGGTCCTGGAGGTGCCCGAGGCGGTGCAGGCCTATTTCGCGGTATCGCCGGACCTGCACGTGCTGGTGTGGCGGGCGCTGGTCGCCGTTTGGGAATCCGACGGCGGGCCGAGCGAAGCGCAGCTGGCCCTGTTCGAGGACCTGTTCGGCATGTACCACCAGAAGGTGGTGGCCCGCTTCGAGGAGCTGGTCGGCGTGGACGTGGCCGGCGCCGAAGTGCTCCCGCACGTGGTGTCCGCCTGAGGTTTTCGATGATCCGCCGGGGATAACCGACGGATCGGTTTCGTCTCAGACGCCACGCGCCCGGGTGTGGGCGCTCAGGAGACGCCGATGGCGGCATTCATAATGGTGCCCGCACTGGTGGCGACGATTCCCCCGATGAGCGCTCCGGCCACCTGTTTCGGTGATTGCAGCGCACCGCCCTGCCATTTCTCCCAAGCAAACCGACCGCCCGCATAAATAATCGCGAGCGTGCCGGATAAGAGCACGAACCAGGTGAAATAACGGACCAGCCGCAGCAGTTTGTCCGCGGCCGGCGGCGTCTCGGGGGTCGGATCGAAGACCTGGGCCAACAGGTCGTGCGCGGTGGTGGCAGCGGTGAGAAGCATCTCGGCGCTCTTCCGTGTGACGGCAGTTCCCTATCCGGGGTACCCGCCATTCACCCACTTGCGCAAGCGGATTCGGACGATCAGTCGACGTCGTTGTCCGCGGACAGGTACGCGATGGCGGCTAGATACTGCCGGCAGGCGAAATGCTGATCATGTTTGCGCAGAATGGCGCGCGCCGAGCGATAAGTAAGACCACGCGGTTCGATTTCGCAATCGTCACCGGAGATATCAGTACAAGGGGCGAGCATCTGGGTCATTTGATGCCTCTGGCCGATGGGATAGTGATCCGAGTTTAGGAGTCCGCATCGTGCAAATGCAAGTACATCTGCACGATCGGTCAGCCGCGTCGGGAGACTTCGGGTCCCATTCGGTGTTGTTGTGACATCAGGGTTTACGCGCCACGCCGCCATAGGCCGAAATGTCCGATACGGGCGCGGTGGACTCCGATGTGGACGACACTACCGGCCGCCAGCGCGGCAGCGGGACGAACCCGGGCTCCAGTAATTCCAGGCCGTCGAAGACCGCGCGCAATTCTTCCTCGGGGCGCGGCCGGTAGGGGAGGCCGCCGGACTTGGCGTACTCCAGGCAGAGCTTGACGTAGGCGTCGCTGTCCACGGTGCCGTCCCAGAAGACCAGATAGCTGCCCGGCGGCAATGCGGCCATGGTCTCGCGGACGATGCGCAGCAAATCGGCGGTGCTGTCCGCGTGCCCGAGCACGCCCATGAACATGGCGGCGACGGGCCGGGTGAGATCCAGGACGGCGTGCGCTTCGGTGAGAATCCGGCCGGGGGAGTGGAAGTCGGCCTCCAGGCAGGCGGTGACGCCCTGGGCGCCGCTGGTCTGGGCGCGCACGTGCGCCAGCACGAGCGGATCGTTGTCGACATAGAGCACCCGGGCCGCGGGCGCCAGCGACTGGGCCACCTCGTGGGTGTTGTCCGTACTGGGCAGTCCTGTTCCTATATCGAGGAACTGGGTGATGCCGAGTTCGCCGGCGAGTATGCGGACCGCGCGGGTCAGGAAGCGCCGGGATTCCACCGCCATGGTTGTTATGTCCGGATCTATGGCGAGACTGGCATCGCCGACCATCCGGTCGATCTCGTAGTTGTCCTTACCGCCCATCCAGTAGTTCCAGACGCGCGCCGAGTGCGGGACATCGGTCCGAATCGCGGGGTGATGGGTTTCAGGCATAGGGGAACTCCTCGACGACTGCTTGCGCGCGTGTTAGGTCCGGTCTGTCAAGTGACAGTACAAGATTCGTTCGCCGGGCAGCGGGCGCTTGGTTGGCGAACCGTGGAATTTATCAAACCGACCAGTCGGATATGCCGTTTTCGCTTCGCAACTTCGCATGGACCTGGGGTTTTCCAAGATCAAAGCTGTTGTGTTGCAAAGGATGTGCGGCAAACAAGGGATCGTTGCCGGGCAATCTGCGTGCTATCGTTCTTGTTGCGGTTGCAACTGTAAGTACATTTGACCGAACGTTTGCAAGTACTGGACCACCGTCTGCGGGCGGTACTGGCAAGGAGTCTGAAATGACCGATTCATCGGCAACCCGGATCGATCCGGCGACACTCTCGTGGCGCAAGAGCACTTTCAGTAATCCCAGTGGTAACTGCGTGGAACTGGCGGAACTCACCGATGGTCAAGTGGCCATGCGCAACTCGCGTGACCCGCTGGGATCGGTGCTGGTCTACACCCGCCCGGAGATCGATGCGTTTTTGCAAGGCGCCAAGAGCGGAGAGTTCGACTACTTGGCACGCTGAGCGGTAGCATTGGCAATCGGCGCGGTGGTTCCGACGTTGCGGTTGTGAGTCCACTGCCGGCAAACCCGAGCAACGGAGTGGAAACTCATGGTCGCAGAACCCGTAGCCCACGGACTGGCGGATTCCGCTGTCGCCGAACGCGGTCCGACCGCAGTACGGATCGCGGTCGGCAGTCAATTGCGGAAGTTGCGGGAATCCAAGAACATCACCCGGGAAGCCGCGGGTGACCACATTCGCGGATCCCATGCCAAGATCAGCCGACTCGAACTCGGCCGGACCGGATTCAAGGAGCGTGACATCCGGGATCTGTTGAGCCTCTACGAGGTCAACGATCCCGGCGAGCGCGCCCAGATCATGGATCTGGTTCGCAAGGCCAACGAGCCGGGCTGGTGGCATCGCTACAGTGACCTCCTGCCGCAATGGTTCGAGACCTATCTGGGTCTCGAGCATGCGGCCAAGTCCATCCGAACCTACGAGGGCCAACTGGTCCCCGGCCTGCTGCAGACCGAGGACTACGCCCGTTCGATGGTGGCGCTCGGCCATGACGCCGACGGTGAGCGACGCGTATCGCTACGCCGTCGGCGCCAAGAGCTGTTGACACGTCCTGGCGCGCCGAGCTTCTGGGCGGTACTGGACGAGGCGGTCCTGCATCGGCCGATCGGCGGGCACAGCGTGCTGCGCGATCAGATCAATCAGCTGATCAAGGTGTCGAACTTGCCCAATGTCACCATTCAGATCCTGCCGTTCTCGGCGGGTGGCCATGCGGCAGCGGGGAGTTCGTTCACCATGCTGCGGTTCGCGGAGCCCGAATTGCCCGATATTGTGTATTTGGAGCAATTGACGAGTTCGCTGTACCTGGATCGCCGTCAGGACCTCGAGCTCTACCGACAGGTCATGGATCAGCTCAGCGTGCAGGCCGAACCGCCGGAGCGTTCGCGTCAGCTCATGGAGAAGCTGGCCGCCGAAGCCGCCGCAGCAGCCGAATAACCGGTCGCAGCAGGGGGAAACAGCCGCGTCTGAGCCCGAGTGGCGATAGACGCGGCACAGTCGTGTGCGCGGAATTTTCGGGCGAAAGCGCGCGCCATGCGATACGACTGCGTGAATGCAAGTGAATTGGCAAGGGGGAGGCTGGCATTGCCGGCGGTGAACACGGCATAACGGGGCCCCGGGTGGGGCCCCTGCTGGTGGTTACGACCTCATTGCCGAATGAAACTCGACGCTATCCGCCAGAATGCCTCGGGCTGCATCATGTGCAGATCCCAATCGTTCACCATGGCATGAGCGGTCGTGACGATTCGGTCGATATCGAAATCGTACCGAGTGGCCGCTCCGGTGGATTCGACCTGCCTGATGACGAAAGCGGTTGCCGTCTCCCGAGAATAGGATTGTGCCGGCGTGCTTCTTTCGGCAAACCCAAGTCGGCTGAGGTTGATTGGCTGGTTCATGCGAACGCCCCTGACGCCAGGCCGACGGCTAAGCGATGGCGAGGAATCGCCGGTGATTCACCGCTCGGCGCTCTGGTTGTCCCCTATTGATGCCTTGCACTTGCAGGAACGAGTCTATGACCGTGCTATGCGCAAATGCAAGTGCATCTGCAACCTCGAATACGCAGGCAGAGGGGTGTTTTGGGGATGCTAAAAGTTTGCACGGACGGGGCGGCGAGCGCTATTTCGGAACGAATACTCCGGTGAGATCCGCCTTCTTGATCGGCGTATCCGGGTTGGCCTGCGCCTCACACATGAGTTTTATGGTGGCGATGGCCGTATCGACGGTGTCGGAGTCCGGTTCGGGGGTCCGGCTCTGCTCTTGTTCCAGGAATTTGCGGGTGGTCACCCGCTGCTTTTCGGTGTCCTGCTGGACGAATTCGCTACAGGGTGTGTCGCCGCCCTTGTTCACGAGTTGCTCGGCCTCGGAGCAGCCGGACAGTACGGCGACGGCGAGTCCGGCGGCGAGCGCGAGCCCCGCCGCGGGCCGGGGAAGAGTGCGCATGACGTCCCGCTCCTAGAACCCGGCCAGGCCGGCGGCCAGGCTGTCGATTTCCAGGGCCGCAATGGCGTCCTGGCGTACGTCCGGGCATTGACTCGTGGTCACCTGGTCGACCACCGCCCGATCGCGCATAACGGCGGCATTGATGCCGTTATTGCGCATTGCCCAGTTGTGCACCGTGCCGTTGAATGCGACCCGCCCGATGGTCGGACCCTGATCGCGCCACTTGGAGACTTCCGGTTTCATCATCTCGCACAGTTGCTGGGCCGCCTCGGTCGAAATGGACGGCGCGCCTTCGGAAGTGAAGACGGGTCCGCGGTTTTCCCCGGTGGTGGTTCCGGGCGAGCCGGATTCGGTGCTGTTGGAACACGCGGCCGCTCCGGTGAGCAGCCCGGCCGCGAGCAGCGCTCCGGCGACCATGCCTCGAATTCTCATGACTCCTCCTTTTCCCGGCGTTCGACCCGGCGGTGTTCGAGCACCATCTGCGTGATTCCCAGGCTCAGCAACACCACGCTGGCCACCGTGCCGATGACCGCCCAGCCCCCGAATCCGTAGCCGGCGGCCGTCAAGGTCAATGCCACGGCCACGATGCCGAGGGCGGACAGAATCAGTCCCGGCCAATTGCGGGTGTCCTCCAGGGCTTCGCCGGCGTGCGGCCGGGTGGTGCGGTGCTCGTCGGGGCGGTAGTCGCCGGTGCTGTTCGCGGAATAGCGGAGTGCTCCGGGGCGTGAATCATCGTGCGCGGCAGGCATCATCGCTGTCCTCTCTCTGCGGAGCCTGATAACAGGCGCATACCCGGACCGGCACACCCCAATCACGGGCGGATCAGCCGGCCAGGACCGCCGGATGCAGTTCGTAGACGGCGAAGGCCGCCCGGATCACCGGCTGGGCGACATTGCGCACCCGGGTGCCGCCGGGCGTGGTGCCGCGCTCGCAGCCGTGATGGGCGTGCCCGTGCACGGCGAGTTGCGGCCGGCAGGCGTCGATGGCCTCACCGAGCAGATAGGAACCCAGGAACGGGTAGATCTCGAGGGGTTCCCCGTGCAGCGTGTCGCCGATGGGGGAGTAGTGGGTGAGCGCGACCGTCACCTCGGTGTCCAGACCGGCCAGCGCGGTGTGCAGGGCGGCGGCGAGATCGACGGTGTGCCCGGCGAACTCGCGCATCTGCCGTTCGCCGAACACGCTCGCGCATTTGCCCGCGAAGCCGCCGCCGAAGCCCTTGGTCCCGGCCACGCCGAGCCGGATCCCGGCCACCGGCACGGTCACCGCCGAGCCCTCCAGCACCGTGATGCCGTGGTCGGTGAGCAGCGCGGTGATCTCCTCCGGCACGTCGCCGTGATGGTCGTGATTGCCCAGCACCGCGATCACCGGCACCGCCAGCTCCGCGAATTCCCGGGCCACCACCCGCGCTTCGTCCAGGGTGCCGTGCCGGGTCAGATCGCCGGCGAGCAGCAGCACGTCCGCGCAGTCGGGCAGTTCCTCGAGCGCGGGCCGCAGCGAGCCGCCGGAATCCTCGCCCAGATGCACATCGCCGACCGCCGCGATTCGAACCCGGTCGGTCGGTTCGATGGCCGTCGGCGACCCCGGGCCGTCGCGGTGTGCGCCGGCCCCGTCCGCGCCCGCCCCGTTCAGTTCAGCTCCTCGTGCTCGGTGGGCGCGTTCGCGTGGATCACCCGAACGTCGTTGTGCACCCGCAGTTTCGGCGCCAGCTCGTGCACCACCGCCTCCAGTTCGCGGCGGCGGGCGGTGCCCATCACCTCGCCGCTGAGCACCACCACATCCCCGCGCAGCGTGACCTGCACGCCCAGCTCGGCGGTGCGCGGATCCTCGGCGAAGGCGCGGCGCAGATTGGCCACCAGATATTGCGGCAGGATCGCCTCGGTCCGCCGCTCGGTCGGATCGGTCATGTCCCCAGCCTCTCGTTGCTCGCTGATGCCGAGATCGTCGAGCAGGCCCAGGAAGGCCCGCGCGTACGGCGACATCTCGGTTTCGGTGCGCACCCGCGCCCAGTCCACCTGCTCGCGCAGATCCCGCGCGATGTGCAGCAGCCGGGTGAAGTCCAGCCGGTGCGGGTCGAGCACCATGAGTTTGTCCACCAGCAGATCGGTGCCGCTGATCACCGGCGCGGCGGTCGGCCCGATGCGCAACCAGCCCGCCCGGCCCAGCAGTTCGTCGGTGACGGTCCGGTAGTTGGGCCGGAAGATCAAGTCCACCAGGGTGTCCCCGTCGTAGACCTTGGTCAGCCAGTCCTCCGCCGGATCCACCGGCCGCAGCCCGCACGCCGTCAGCGCGGCCCGGGCCCGCTGCGCGTCCCGCGGCTTGACGAAGATGTCCACATCGTGATCCGAGGCCGGCCCGCCGCGGGCGTAGACCGCGCAACCGCCGCCGACCGCGAATGGAATCTCCTTGTCCAGCAGCGTGTTCACCACGCGGGTGAGCGTGTCGAGGAGGCGGTCGATCGTCTGGACCATACCCGGGGCATACCCGTGCCGACGCCGGCTAATCGGGCGTGATTGATCGGCCGCGGAGCGGGTAGGGCGTGCCCAGGAAGGGAAGGTCGATATGCCGGCGGGTGCGGATCGGGAATGGGATATGGCGGCGCGCCACGAAACGGAGATCGAACGGCTCGACCGGAATTGGAACACCCTGATCCAGGAAACCCGGGTGGTGCAAACCGGCGTGCAATTGCTCACCGGATTTCTGCTCACCGTACCTTTCCAGGCGCGTTTTCAGACGCTGTCGGATTGGCAGCGCGGGCTGTATCTCGCGACCGTACTGGCCTCGATCTGCGCCACCATTTTCCTGGTCGCTCCGGTATCGGCGCATCGAATTCTTTTCCGCCGCCATCGAATCGACACCGTGGTGCTTTCCGCGCACCGCTACGCCATGACCGGACTGGTGCTGCTGGCGGCGGCGCTGGTGATGGTGGCGGTGCTGATCTTCGATGTGGTGGCCGGTCCGCTCGCGGCCGCGAGCGCGGGCGGCGCGCTGGGTTTCCTGTTCGCCCTGTGCTGGGTGGTACTGCCCTGGCGGCGGCGTGCCGGTAGCCCGCGCTGGCGCCCCGGAAACTCGGATGTCCAAGTACCGCAGCATGTTTCGGGTCCGAATCGCCGGGTATCGCCGCATTGTCAGTCGAACACCGACACCGTGGAGGTGAATCTCTTGTCCGAGCACGAGAAGAGCGGATTCCGTGAGGGCTTCGAAGGCACCGTGGAAGGCGCGAAGGGTAAGGCCAAGGAAGCCGCCGGCACCGTCTTCGGCAATGAGAACCTGCGTGACGAGGGCCGTGTCCAGCAGTCGCGCGCGGAGGACCAGCTCGATGCCGCCAAGCACGAGGCCCAGGCCGAAAAGGAACGCGCCAAGGCCGAAGCCGAGGAAAAGCGGCAGCGCGCCTACCAAGAAGGCAATCGATAATCCATAGCAAGGAAATGCCCGGCGGTCGGTCCGCCGGGCATTCCGCCCGTTCAGGAGCAGCTTTTCATGAGCAGCGCACACGATCAGGATGTCGTCGAACTCCTGATGTCCCAGCACAATCAGATCAAACAATTGCTCGAGCAGGTGCAGGCCGCGCCCGGGCCGAGCAAACGCGAACCCTTCGAGGAATTGGTGCGGCTGCTGGCCGTGCACGAGAGCGCCGAGGAGGAGGTCATCCATCCGACCGCGCGCCGGGTGGCCGTCAACGATCAGATCGTCGACGCCCGCCTGCAGGAGGAGCAGCAGGCCAAGCGGGAACTGGCCGAACTCTTCGAGATGGGTCCCGAGCACCGAGAGTTCGATCAGCGCTTCCGGGCTTTCGCCGAGCGGGTCGTCGAGCACGCCGAGATGGAGGAGAAGGAGGAGTTCGGGCCGCTCCTGCAGCACTCCTCGGCCGCGCAGCGGGCCAGCCTGGCCACCGCGGTCCGGGTCGCCGAGGCCGTCGCCCCGACCCGGCCACACACCGTCGGCGGCGAGTCCGCGCTGTCCAATGTGGCCTTCGGCCCGCCGCTGGCCGTCTTCGACCGGGTGCGTGACGCCGTGCGCGATTGGCGGCGGCAGAGCGAGCAGAGCTGAATCGCGCGGGCTCCGGGCCGGTTGTGGGAAATGCCACCCGGCCCGGACGGGACTCGATGTTGTAACCGGTTTCAACGGTGTGTTAGCTCTGGGAGCAGTGGTTTCGATCGACTGCACCGGACAGGAGCCGTACACCGTGATGGATGTGCCCGCGTATTTCGACGAGGTGGACGGCGGTTTCCAGCCGACTCGCTTCGCGGCCAGTCAATGGTCCGCGGCGCAGGTGGTGGGCCCGGCGCTGTGCGGGCTGATGGCCCGGGAACTCGAACGGGCGCACGCCACCGACGGCTTCGTACCGGTGCGGCTGACCGTCGACATGTTCAGCGCGGCCCGTTTCGAGCACACCACCCTGCCGACGGTGCGGGTGCGCGACGGCAAGCGGATCCGGGTCGCCGACGTGAGCGTGGTGCAGGGCGGGAAGGTCGCCGCGCGGGCCTCGGCGGTCCTGCTGCAGCCCTCCGAACAGCCGCCCGGCGCGCTGTGGCGGCGGGACCGCGAACCGGAGCCGCCCTCGCTCGCCGTCGCGCCCCCGTCGGCGCTGCCCAAGGTGCCGCTGTTCGGCAGCGCGGGCGAGTGGTCGCCGCTGCCGACCGAGCACGAGAACGACAGCCGGAAACGGACCTGGCAGAACCCGATTCGCACCGTCACCGGCGAGGAGCTGTCGCCGTTCGTGCGGGCCGCCATCGTCGGCGAGGCCACCAGCATGATGACCAACTGGGGCGATGCCGGGATCGGGTTCATCAATACCGATATGACGCTGGCCCTGGTGCGCATGCCGGAGGGCTACGAGATCGGGGTGGAGGCCGACAGCCACTTCAGTGAACGCGGGATGGCGGTCGGCACCGCGACCCTGTTCGACCGGTGCGGATCCTTCGGCAGCGCCATGGTGACCTCGGTGTCCAATGCCGGCCGGCAGATCAGCAACGCGCAGTTGGATATCGCGGTGTCGGCGCGTATCTAGACCGGTTCCGGGGAGTCTGTGACAGATCCACCGGACCGTGACAGAATGTCTTCAGGTTGAGACTACAGCCGCCCGGTTCTTGCCGGGGATCGCTCGCATCGGCGAGCGTGGTAGTGGTATCGCCTTCCGGCGTATCGCCGTCGCGCCTCATTTTTCCGACACCGTCGGTGTGGTTCCCCAGTGCGCAGGAACCGGACATCCCCTCCCCAGGAGGTAGTCATGTCCGCAATTGCCGTACTCCAGCGTGGCGTCGAAGCCGACGCCATCGCCTCCGGTGCCGAACGCGATCGCCCAGAACAGCATTCGCCGCCGCGAACCGATCCGGCGCACTCGTGCGCCGTCGTGCGGGTGGAGGGTGAACTCGATGCCGCGGTTCTGCCCGAATTCACCGAGGCGCTGGAACGGGCGATGACGTCCGGTTCGGCGGCCGTGGTCGTCGACTTCCGTCAGACCAGTTTCCTGAGCATCGGCGGCGCCTCGGCGCTGGCCGGGGCGAAGGAGTCCGCCGAGGCGGTCGGCGTGGAACTGCGAGTGGTGGCCTGCCGCCGGGAAATCGAGCGCGTGCTCGAGGTGACCGGTGTGCGGCCGTTGTTCCGCTATCACTCTTCGGTTCAGGCCGCGCTGGAGGCATAGTTGTCGATGGAGGTCGGGTGGGATCGGACCGGGTCCGGTCCCACCGATCCACTGCCGGAGCGCCTTTCCGGAGCGGATACTCGTGAGGTGACAACAGGTGGTGAGCTCTCGGCGGATGAGGCTCAGGCTTTCGACCAGGTGATCGGCAGCGGGCACGCACAGCACGTCGGCAGTTTTCGTTTCTGGTTCGCCGACCAGCGCTGGGAATGGTCCGACGAAGTGGCCGCGATCCACGGTTACCCGCCCGGCACCGTGCACCCCACCACCGAACTGCTGCTCGAGCACAAGCATCCCGAGGATCGAGAGCAGGTGGCCACCTTCCTGGCCCGGGCAGTGGAGCACGGGGATCCCTTCTCCAGCCGGCACCGGATCATCGACACCCATGGCGACGTGCACCACGTGATCGTGGTGGGTGACCATATGGTTGACGAAAAAGACAATGTGGTCGGCACGACCGGCTACTACATCGATGTGACCGACACTCTCGCCGAACATCGGCAGGAGACCTTGGACGACACCCTGCCCGAGCTGTACCGGGCGCGCGCGGTGATCGAACAGGCCAAGGGTGCGCTCATGCTCGTCTACGGCATCAATGCCGAACAGGCCTTCCGGGTGCTGACCTGGCGCTCGCAGGAGACCAACACCAAACTGCGCACCCTGGCCCAGCAGCTGGTAGCCGAGGTGACCGCCATGGGCGGCACCGCGGTCGAACTGCGCACGCGTTTCGATCATGTGCTGCTGACGGTCCATCAGCGGCTCGAGTCGTAACCGGCCCGGGGCAATCCACGACGGCTGCGGGGTTTCCGAGCCGTCGCGGCGGGTATCGCGGCGATAATGCGAGGGACGAACGGATACAACAACGGCCGGGCGCGGCGTATCTCGTCACGGTCGCTCGGCAATGGACTAGCGGAGATGCGCATGACAGAGTGGATTTCCCGGCCGGCCACCGATACCAGCACCGTCGGCCTGCGGGTACCTGCCGAACTCGAGCAACTGACCATGCTGCGGGCGCTGGCCGAGACCGTGGCGCTCATCGCCGATTTCGCCCTCGACGAGGTCACCGATATCCGGGTCGCGCTGGACGAGGTCGCGACCGCGCTCATCGTGGCGGCGGTGCCGGGCAGCCATATCGCCTGCGATTTCGACTTCGACGAGCAGCGCATGCTGGTGCGGGTGGGCGGCACCACGGTCGACGCGGATGCCTTGGACGAGAACGGTTTCGGCTGGCACGTGCTCGACACCATCACCGAGAACCTCACCGCGCATCGTCATCCCTTCGATCCGGCCGCCGGCGGGTACCCGGTGCTGGTCGAATTCAGCCGGTTACGAGGCGTCGCCGATGGTGGATAAGGCCCAGCCCCGCCCGCCCGCGCGCTCCCGCAGCCGCGGCGACAGCTACGACAATATCGAGCCGATGTTCGAGGAGCTGGCCGCCATCGACCCGGCCGACCCGCAGTACGAACGCGTGCGGGAGAAGCTGATCGGGCGCTGCATGCCGCTGGCCGACCATATCGCGCGCAAGTTCTCCGGGCGCGGGGAATCCTTCGACGATCTGCTGCAGGTGGCCCGGGTCGGGCTGGTGCAGGCGGTGGATCGTTTCGACGTCACCCGCGGGTCGTCGTTCCTGTCCTTCGCGGTGCCGACCGTGATGGGCGAGGTGCGCCGGCATTTCCGCGACAATACCTGGGCGGTGCGAGTGCCGCGCCGTACCAAGGAGATTCAGCTTTCCATCGGCGGGGCCATCGATACGCTGGCGCAGCGGCTGGGCCGGCTGCCCAAGGCCCGCGAGATCGCCGCGGAACTCGAGGTGGACCTGGTGGAGGTGACGCAGGCGCTGATCGCGGGCAATGCCTATCAGCTGGCTTCGCTCGACGCCGTCGCCGGTGACGACAGCGAGAACACCCCGCTGTCGCTGATGGAGGTGCTCGGCGAGGTCGAGCCGCGCTACGACCGGGTGGACGAGTTCATGGCGGTCAAACCGCTCCTGGCCGAACTGCCCGAGCGCGAACAGCACATCCTGATCATGCGATTCTTCGATGCCAAGACCCAGACGCAGATCGCCGACGAACTCGGCATCTCGCAGATGCATGTCTCGCGCATCCTGGCCAAGACCCTGGGCTGGTTGCGCGAGCAGGCACTGCGTGATTGACCGGCGCGAAAACTCCTGACTCACACCGGATTCGGCGGTGGCGGCGAAGGGCTCGGAATCGGCGGGACGGGTTCCGGGCGCGGCTGCGGGGGAATCGGCTCCGGTTGCGGCTGACCGGGAATCGGCTCGGGCTGCGGGAGCGGCGGCTGCGGCGGCGTCGGCGGAATCGGGTTCGGCGGCGGATGCGGCAAGGGGCCCGGCTGCGGGGTCGGAACCGGTTGCGGATGGGGTTGCGGGTCCGGCGTCGGCTGGGGGCCCGGATTCGGCTGCGGCGTCGGCGTCGGCTGGGGAGCCGGATCCGGCTGCGGGGTAACGGGTTCCGTGGCGGTAAGGCGGTTTCGCATGGTTTTCCTCCTCGGTCGATGCGGCGGTCAGTGCTCGCGCAGGAGCGCGCCGACGCCGTCCGGCAGGGTGAGCCGCCCGGTGAGCGGCAGGATTTCGCTCCCGCCCGCCAAGGCGGCCACGGGTAGCGCTTCGTCCGCCCGGCGCACCTCGGCCGGACCGTCGAGATCGTGGGCACTGGTCGCCACGTCGGTGTGGCTCGCGCCCACCAGCACCCGGCGCTCGTCCAGGCCGCCGCCGTCGATGAGCAGACAGGAGACGCGGACCTCGCGCAGCGCGGCGGCGGTCTCGGCGAGGCCGCCGGTGGTGGGGCCGCCGAAACGGGCGCGCTGGGTGCGATAGCGCTCCAGGACCGCGTCGCAATGGGTTTCGGCGGCCTCGGTGACGTTCTTGCGGACCTGCTCGGGAATGGTCTCGGTCTCCGCGTCGATCTCCACCAGGCGGCGGTGGCGCGCGTCGGGCGGATCGCCGTCCACGGTGGTGCCGGCGCCCAGGCGGATCTCCACCGCGGTGCGCAATCCGGCCCGGACGGTGGGCTCGCCGGCCACCAGGATCAGCATGGCGTCCACCCGGTTCGCCAGTTCCAGCATGCGCGCGGCCACGATATCGAGGGTGCGGCCGACGGCGTCCGGCCCGCGCCGGCGCATGGCGCGCTGCCCGCGCACGCCGCGGGCCGGCAATGGCGGCTGACCGAGCGAACCGGTCATATGCGCCACCGTGTCGCCGTGCCGGTCCACGGCGTACAGGCGGGCCCCGGCGCGTTCGACCCGGGCCGCCACGTGCGGAATCACGGGTGCGCGCTGTTCCAGCAGCGGTAGCAGGTGCGGTAGGGGAGAGACCCGCACGATATCGCTGGGCGGCGGGACGGGCAGCTGCTCGTCGACCAGCACGGTGCGCTGATCGGCGATGAGCGCTCGCCCCGACCGTCCGGGTGCCGGCGGACCCGCCGCCACCGCGATCCCCAGCGCCCCGAGCTGTTGCTCGGACGCGCCTGCGGCGCTGAGCTTTTCGCGAACGGACCGGTATCGGAGTTCGGTCTGCCGTGCGGTGTCTCCGACAGCCTGCGAACTGTCGAAGTACACCGAGACGAACGGACCGCGCCGATCGATCAGTTCCCGGAGACTTGTCCTGGTCACATTGGTCGGATACCCCCGCTTTTTCCGGGCAATCCTGCAAAAGTTGTTCGGGCACGGAGTTTTTCACCGGCTCACCGCAATGAATCGGACATTCGGACTGGTCGTTCGGGCGAAAACGGCGGTATTCGACGGCTCGCCCAGGCTCCGGGGCCGGGCCGCCGCGCCGGACCGGCGGCCCGAGCGTTCGCTGATTCCCGAAGCCGCATCCGGTCCGGCGGTCGGCAAATACCTGGCAGTCGCATTATCGGCACGGACCGGTCTCGATGTGGCCTCGAACCGACGACTACGGAGTGTCGCACCGCGCTGCCCGATTAGGCTCGTGCGCGTTCAGGATGAGGGGACGTCCAACCGTCGATCTGTTGGGGGTGCTGTGCTTCGCTGTCTGCGAATTCTTTTCGCCGCCTTGATGATCGGGTGTTTCGCGGCACAGGCGCAGGCGCAGCCGGTCGATACGGGCGGGCAATCGCCGGAGCCGCCGAATCCGCCGGCGCTCGACCTGCCCGGCCTGCAACAGTGGATCGACCTGCTGGTGCCCGCGCCGCCGCTGCTGCCCGCCTCGCAAGCGCCGCTGGTCGCGGCCGGCGGCATCGCCCCGGACCTGGCGGCTTTCCGCGCCGCCACCATGCCCGCGGCCATCGGTGACTGGTTCGTCGACGACTGGCCCGCGGGGCTCGACGAACTCGCCCCCGGTGACGTGGTGGCCTGGCGGGATGTGACCGCGACGGGCGGGCCCACCCTGATCACGCCGGTGCAGCAGGTGCTGCAATTGAAGTACCGCACCACCGATTCCCATGACCTGCCCTCGTATGCGGTTGCGACACTGGTGCTTCCGTTCGGCGAGTGGACCGGGGCGGGGCGGCGGCCGGTGCTGGTGAACAATCTGCCGATCAATGCCCTGGGGCGGGACTGCAATCCGAGCTACACGCTCTCGCGCGGATTCAACAGCAAGACGAATCTGGCGGAGTATCTGCTGCCGACCACCCAGCTGGCGATCCTGCGCGGATACGCGGTGCTGATCGTGGACCACGAGGGGCCGCGGATGGCCTACGCCGAACCGTACGTGGCGGGGCACGCGATTCTGGACGGCATCCGGGCGGTGCGCAACCATATGCCGATCCAGCTGGGGGACAGCCGATTCGCGATGGTCGGCTACTCCGGCGGGGCGATCGCCACCCACGGCGCGGTCAAGCTGATGAACGACTACGCGCCGGAACTGGCCGAGGTGGTGGTGGGCGCGGCGCTGGGCGGCGTCCCGGCCGACTTCGAGATCCTGTCCCGGAGCATGAACGCCAATCTCGCCTCGGGGGTGTTCATGGCGGCGACCTTCGCCATCGGCCGGGAGCGACCCGAAATCCTCTCCCGCATGAACCATTTGGCGCAGTGGGCCGCGGTCTCGGCCTTGAAGGATCTGTGCATGTCGTCGTATTCGTGGCCGGGCCTGCTGCAACTGCCCATCGATATCGCCGCGAACTACCCGGACCCGCTGCGCAGTGAGCTGGCCGAGGAGATCTACCGGCTGAGCCGGATCGAGGGGCGCAAATCGGCTGTGCCGCTGTACATCTACAACGGTGAACAGGAGTGGTGGGTGCCCGCGGAAGGAGCGAAGAAGCTCTACGCCGAGCAGTGCGCGCTGGGTGCGACGGCGGTCTACCGCAGCGTCTTCGGCGAGCACATCATCGGAGCCGTCACCGGATATCCGGAATCCCTGAACTGGCTCGATCAGCGCCTGCAAGGCGTGCCCGCGCCCAACGAGTGCTGAACCGCCGCCCGAACGCCTGCCTCGCCGGCGTCATCATCCCCACCCGACGACCCCGCCCCCGGCCGCACGGCCGGGGGCGGGATTCGTTCTCGCTCTACAGGTTTCCGATCACATCGGGTACAGGTTGTGCTTGCGCGGATTGGGCTTGCGCACCGCGCCCTTGTCGCGCAGCAGCCGCAGCGCCTTGCGGATCTCCAGGCGGGTGGCCGACGGCTCGATGACCGCGTCGATGTACCCGCGCTCGGCGGCCGTCCACGGCGTGGCGACGGTGAGGTTATAGAAGTCGATCATGTTCTGCCGCACCGCCTCTCGCTGTTCCGGCGGGGTCGCCTCCAGCTGCCGCTTGCCGACGATCGGGATCATGGACTCCGCGCCCATGACCGCGAGCCGGGCGGTCGGCCACGCCAGGTTGATGTCCGCGCCCAGCTGCTTGCAGCCCATCACCGCGTAACCGCCGCCGTACGCCTTGCGGGTCACGATGGTCACGATCGGCACGGTGGCCTCGATCAGCGCGCGGAACATGCGCCCGCCGCGCTTGATCACGTGATTGCGCTCCTCGTCCACACCCGGCAACACGCCCGGGGTGTCGACCACGTAGACCAGCGGGATATTGAACGCGTCGCAGATCCGGATGAAATGCGCGGCCTTGTCCGAGCAGGCCGCGTCCAGCGCGCCGCCCAGTACCAGCGGCTGGTTGGCGACGACGCCGACCGGCAGGCCGTCCACCCGCGCGAAACCGGTGATCAGGTTGGCCGAGGACTTCTCGCTCACCTCGTGGAAGGTGCCGTCGTCGAAGATGCGCAGCAGCACCTCGTGCATGTCGTAGCCGGTCTTGTCGGCATCGGGCATGAGCTTGTCGAGCTCGCGATCGGAATCGGTGAGTTCGGGCTCCAGGCCGGGGTTGATCACCGGCGGCTGCTCCAGGCAGCTCGAGGGCAGGAAGCTCAGGTAGTCGCGGACCCAGTCGAAGGCGGCCTGCTCGGTCTTGGCGACGTGATGCACGGTGCCGTTGCGCTCGAGCGCCCGCGCGCCGCCCAGCTCGTCGGCGGTGACCACGGAACCGGTGACCGCCTTGATGACCTCCGGGCCGGTCACGAACATGTAGGAGTCCTCGGTGGCGACCAGGACGTCCATATTGATGGGCCCGTACACCGAACCGGCCGCGCACTTGCCGAGCATGACCGCGATCATGGGCACGTAACCGGACAGGTCCTCCTGCAGCCGGCACATGATGGCGTACCAGGCGAGCGAGGTGACCCCGTCCTGAATGCGGGCGCCGCCGGAGTCGTTGATGCAGACCACCGGGCAGGCGTTGTTGTAGGCGAAGTCCATGACCAGGCGCACGCGGCGGCCGAAGATCTCGCTGACCGAGCCGCCGTAGACGGTCGGATCGTGGGAGATGACCACGACCGGGCGGCCGTCGATGGTGCCGCGGCCGGTGACCACGCCGTCGCCGTAGTAGGCGTTGGAATTGCCGGGCTGGCGCATGAGCGCGCCCATCTCGACGAAGCTGCCCGGGTCCAGCAGCATGTGCACCCGTTCTCGGGCGCTGGGGATGCCTTTGGCTAGCCGCTTCTGGATGCCTTTTTCACCGGTGGGCTCTTCGGCGATCTCCAGGAGCTTGCGCAGTTCCGCCAGCTTTTCCGCTGTACCCGTCATTACTTAGGTCTTGCCTTTCCGCCTTCATCAGGAGAGCCGAGCGCGGCCCTGTCGAGCCGGATCGCGGCCCGACCATGCACGGTACCTGGTGCGGCTCACGATCAACCACTGAACTCCTGGGTAACAAGGCCCCGGGCACCTGGGCGGATTCGAGTGTCGCCCACCACAGTCGGCTCCCGGGCGCACGCAGCGCTACACTGCGCCCCGTGAGCTCACCGACCGCAGCGCGGGCGTCGACGCCCGAGGTGATCCGGCCTGACCTGGACACGTTCGGCTTCTCCGAGTGGAAGCGCACCGCCATAGTGGGCCTGGTCCTGGGCGGATCCGTCACCGGCAATGTGCTGCGCCGCGGGCTGCGCCCGTCCAAGCGTAAGCGCGCGGCGGCCGACGGGGTGGTGAACGGTTTCGAAACCCTCGGGCCCATGTTCGTCAAGCTCGGTCAGCTCATCGCGTCCTCGCCCGGGGCGTTCCCGCGCGATCTGGCCGATGCCTGCCTGCGCTGCCTGGACGATGTGCAGCCGTTCCCGTCGGCCGATGCGCGCGCCATCATCGAGGCGGATCTGGGCAAGCCGATCTCCGAGCTGTTCCTGGAGTTCGACGACGAACCGCTGTCGGCGGCATCCATCGCCCAGGTGCACGCCTGCGTGCTGCGCGACGGGCGGCCCGCGGTGGTGAAGGTGCAGCGCCCGGAGATCGGCCGCCGCATGATCGTGGACCTGCGCGCCGCCATGCGCCTGGCCCGCACCCTGGAGAAGCGGTCGGAGAACGCCCGGGTCGCCAATACCCAGGCGGTGGTGCGCGATCTGTACGAGGCCACGGTCGCCGAACTGAACTTCCTCATCGAAGCCGACAATCAGGCGCGCGCCCGCGAGAACCTCTCGGCGTTCGGCGACAACACCAATGTGGCCATCCCCGAGGTGTATTGGGACTACACGGCCCCCCGGGTGCTGTGCATGGAACGCATGCGCGGCATGCCCCTGGACCGCTTCGACGACATCCGCGCCGCCCACCCCGATTCCGAGCTGCTGATCCGCCGCCTGGTCAAGGCGTGGATGGAATCGGTTGCGGTGCACGGTCTCTTCCACGGCGACGTGCACGCCGGCAATCTCTGGCTGCTCGACGACGGCCGCGTGGCCATGCTCGACTTCGGCATCGTCGGCAAGATGGAAACCGAATGGCGCGAGTTCGTCCGCGCGCTCTTCTACGCCAGCGCCATCGACAACGACTTCCGCCCCGTGGCCCGGGCGCTGCGCAAACTCGACCTGGTCTCCGACGACAGCGGCGACGACGCCACCATCGGCCGTCAGCTCGCCGTGGCCCTCGGCCCCGTCCTGTCCGGCAGCCTCGACAAACTCGACCTCGGCGTGGTCTCCGCCCGCCTCCTCGAATTCGGCAAGCGCCGCGGCGCTTCCGGCCCCCAGCAGCTCATCCTCATGGGCAAGCAACTCGGCTACTTCGAGCGCTACGCCGTAGCCCTGGCCCCCGGCTGGAAACTCGGCCGCGACCTGTTCCTCTTCCGCAACGTCTTCCCCGCCGAAGTCGCCACGAAGCTGGCCGAATCCGGCGAGGAACTCCCCGCCGACTGATATCCGCGAGCACCCGCCGCGCGCCCGGACCCGCGAATCCGAAATCAGGAGACGACTGTGAGTGGTGAGGTGAACCCGGCGGGTGGGGCGATCGACCCCGATATCGATGTTCACGAACCCGGGCAGCGGGCGGAATTGTCGCGGACGCATGGCGCGGTGCTGGCGGTTATCTCCGCCGGTGGTGCGGTCGGTGCGCTGGGGCGGTACGGGCTCGCGCTGTTGTGGCCGACGCCGGTGGGCGGGTTTCCGTGGGCCACGTTCGTCACCAATGTGATCGGGTGTTTTCTGATCGGGGTGCTGATGGTCGTGGTCACCGAGATCGGGGCCGCGCATCCGCTGGTGCGGCCTTTCCTCGGGGTGGGCATTCTCGGCGGGTTCACCACGTTCTCCACCTACGCCAACGACACTCGCGCACTGCTGCAACCGGATTCGGCGTCGACGGCGTTCGCGTACTTCACCGCGACGCTGCTGTGCGCGCTGCTCGCGACCAGCGCCGCCGTCGCGCTCACTCGGGCGGTCGCTCGAAAGGTTTGGCGCCGAGAGGAAGTCGTGCGATGAACGCTCTGCTCGTAATCCTCGGCGCCATGGTCGGCGCGCCGCTGCGCTACCTCACCGACCGCGCCGTCCAAACCCGGCACGACAGCGTATTCCCGTGGGGCACGTTCATCGTCAATCTCTGTGGTTGCCTGACCCTCGGTGCGCTGACGGGCGCCGCTCTCTCCACACCGTGGATCACCCTGCTGGGCACCGGGTTCTGCGGCGCGCTGACGACCTACAGCACCTTCAGCTACGAGACCGTCCGGCTCGCCGAGCAGCGCGCCTACCTGTACGCCGTACTCAATGTCGCCGCCAGCCTGTTCGCCGGTCTGGGGGCGGCGCTGCTCGGTTACACCTGCACCCAGGCTCTGCTGGGCTGAACGATCCGGCTCAATGCCATTCGTCGAAATGCAGTACGTGCTGCCAGGAGTCGGAGTTGGCGAGGGGATCGACTGCGGGGAGCAGAGCCCGCAATTCGGTGAGGACCTGTTCGCGTTCCGAGCCCGCCGCTCGGTAGATGCGCAGGTAGTGCTGGAGGAGGGCCAGCATGAGGACGAACTGTTCGAGGCTGGTGCCGAGTAGGTGGTCGCGGGGGAACAAGTAGGCGGGGGAGTCCGCGCGGAGCATGCGTAGTACCCGGCCGGAGCTGCCGTCGAGGAGGAGGGGGACGCCGAGCCAGTCGCCCAGTAGGTGGAAGGGGCCGCTGTCCGTGGGTTGCGCGGCTTCCGGGATCGATTGCCAAGGGCGCGTCGGCAATTCGCCGGTCGGGTCGAGGGTGATGCCGAGCAGCCATTCGATGTGGGGGAGGCCGGTGCCGGTCATCGTCTGGCGGGTGGGGGTGTGGGTGATGGTCGCGGGCGGATCGTCGCGGCGGTGGATGTGCTCGGGGCCGAAGACTTGCTCGAGCAGGCGGCGGGGATCGGCGAACAGGGCGGGGTCGAAGGGTTTCGGGAGGATGCGGCCGTGCGCGCCGATCATCGGCCGGAGCGCCTTGTCGGGGCCGGGGCGCAGCCGGGCGGTGTCCACGCGCACGGCGTATGCGCCCTGCTTCCCGATCAGCACCACCGTGTCGGCGGTCATCGCCGCGTAATCGGCCGCGGGGTGGTGGAGGATACCGAGCAGTTCGCCGTCGCGGCGGAAGCTGGTGCGCCGCCAATCCGCGGATATCGCGAGCTGCCCGGCTTCCGGGTCGTGCTTGTCGAACGCGGCACTCAGTTCGGGATGCTCGAGGGCGTCCGGCACCGGACCCGCCAGCAGCTCGCCGGTGTCGGCGGCCAGCACGAATCCCACCTCGTCCTCGTCCTCGGACGCCACCGCCGCTCGGCCCCGATATTCCAGGGCGCCAACGTTTTCGAGATCGTTCTCATGCCAAGGTCCGGGCACGGTTCGATCGCCCGGAAGCCGCAATCGTGACCAGACCGTGTGGAAAAGCAGTGGCTCCGGACTGAATTCGGCCAGTGCCCGGGCTCGTTCCCGGTCCCCGCGCGCGACGGCGTCGTGCGCCAGGTGCGCGACCCATTCGCCTTGGGTGGCTCCGGCCAGCCCGTAGCCGGTCAGATAGTGCAGTGCCGCAGCATGACTGCCCTGTTCGATGCCGTCGGGATAACAGGCGCGGAAGCCCTCGACGAGCGCGTCGTAAGGGATGTGCGCGAGCACGCGGGCGTCGGCGAGGAGCTGGTCGAACAGTCCCGCGGCCGCGGCGTGCCCGGGCAGCGATCGGCGTTCCCAGTCGCTGGTCAGTGCACCGGCCATCAGCGCTTCCGTCATCCGCGCATGCAGGGCGGTACCGTTGCCGTAGCCCTCGCGCAGCTCGCGCGCCATGGCGAAGGAACGGAATCCGATCCCGTCGCCGTCCTGCTCCAGATGCCCGAAGCCTGGCAGTCGCTTCGCGAGTTGTTCGGCGGTCACCGGCAATCCAGCGGCTCGGCACAGCAGCGCCCAGCCGTCGATGGGAAGGCGCGCCAATTGTGCGTGCGCCAGCGCTCGCAGCGCCGGAACATCCTCCGCCGCAATGGCATCGACTGACCGGGCTGACGCCTCGATACCCGGGGGCAGCTCTACCACCGTGGTTCGCCGAGCCTCCACCGGATCGGTGAGATCCGGCGCCACCTCGGACTCCACGACCAGGCGCAGCCGTCCCTCGCGCGTGGCGATTCGCAACCAGCGCACCACCCCCCGTAGCAACCCCGGTGAGCCGCCCGACAACAGCGTGCCCGCCCGATGCACATTCGCGATGAGGACGGTCCGGCTCGTCCGGTCATTGCGCGCCGCGCTGATCAGATCCATCAGATCGACCCCGCCGCGCCGCGACGGATACCGCTCGACCAATTCCGCGACAACCGAATCCGCGTCTCGCCCAGCGGCGTCCACCAGAATCGCATCCGCGGTGCGTGCCGCCAGTTCCTCCAGCAGCCTGGTCTTACCGCTACCCGCCGGGCCGCAGACGTAGAACAATCCCGGTTCGCCGTCGAGCAGTTGTGATTCGAGCACAGGTCATTGTGCACGAGACCGGACGAGTTACTCGACCTGGAGTGGCGAGGGGTCAGGCTGCTGCCGGTGGAGTACCGAGGGCGGGGGCCAGTACGGCCTTGATGACGGCGGCGATTTGATCGACCGCGCGCTCGATGGGGCCGATGGGCTGGAACAGGTGGCTCAGGGCCAGGCGGACAAGGGTTTCCGAGGCTGCCGCGAGGTCGGTGTCGGAGACGGTGACGAATTCGTATTGGAGGCGCAGGGCCGCCGCCACCGCTTCGATGGCACGGCCCAGGACCGGTTCGGGTTCGGTCATCAGGACGGGGAGCAGGCTGGTGTCGGCGCCGGTGCGGCCGCTGAGGACGGCTTTGAGGAGGGTGTTGTCGGCGCCGGTGCGCAGCGTGAAGTCGACCGCCGCGATCATGCCGGCGGTCGAATCGGCGGGATGGGCGGCCAGGCATTGCGCGATGCCGATCAGGAAGACGTCGAGTTCCTGCCGGATCACCACTTCGGCCAGGTCGTGTTTGTTGGCGAATTCCTTGTACATGACCGGGCGGCTGACGCCGACTTCCTTGGCGAGGCGGGACATGTTCACCGCGCCCCAGCCTTCGGTGACGACCACGCGGCGGGCGGTCTCGATGATTCGCTCGCGCAGCAATTGACGCATCTCGGTTTGGAAGTTCGGCGTGTCGGCCACCTGAAGAGCGTACATGAGCTGCCCTTTCGTCTCGTCCGTTGACATTCCGAGGACAAGTGTATCTACTGGATACACTTCGACAAGAAGTGTAAACGCTCAGGAGATCGACAATGACGACGTCTCGAATCGAAGAGTCGCGCGCCCTGCCGCAGTGGCGTGACCGCAAGCGCTACCTCTGGCTGTTCGGCCTGGTGCCGCCGACCGCGATATTTCTCGCCGCCGCCCTGGTGTGGGCGTTCAACCAGTTCAGCTGGAGCGCGCCGCTGGCGTCGGTGTGGTGGTGGATCGGCCCGCTGCTGGTCTACGTGCTGCTGCCGCTGCTGGACCGCTTCTTCGGGCCGGACGGGCAGAATCCGCCGGACGAGGTGATGGAGTACCTGGAGAACGACAAGTACTACCGGTACTGCACCTACGTCTACATTCCGTTCCAGCTGCTCAGCCTGGTGTTCGCGAGCTATCTGTGGACCGCGGGCGACCTGTCCTGGCTCGGCATCGACGGCGGGCTGAGCCTGCTCTCCAAGATCGGGCTCGCGTTCAGCATCGGCGTGATGGGCGGCGTCGGCATCAATACCGCGCACGAACTCGGCCACAAGAAGGACGAACTCGAGCGCTGGCTGTCGAAGATCACCCTCGCGCAGACCTTCTACGGGCACTTCTACATCGAGCACAATCGCGGCCATCACGTGCGGGTGGCCACCCCCGAGGATCCCGCCAGCGCCCGCTTCGCCGAGACCTTCTGGAGCTTCCTGCCGCGCAGCGTCTGGGGCAGCCTGCGCAGTTCGTGGGAGCTCGAGGCCAAGCGCCTGGAGCGATTGGGCAAGCGCCCGTGGACGATTCACAACGACGTGCTGAACGCCTGGCTCATGTCGGTGGCGCTGTGGGGCGTGCTCGCGGCCGTCTTCGGGCCGGCGGTGCTGCCGTTCCTGGTGCTGCAAGCGGTTTATGGCTTCTCACTACTGGAGACCGTGAACTACCTCGAGCACTACGGCCTGCTGCGGCAGAAGACGGCGAGCGGCCGCTACGAGCGCTGCACGCCCGAGCACAGCTGGAACTCCGACCACATCGTCACCAATATCTTCCTGTACCACCTGCAGCGGCACAGCGATCATCACGCGAATCCGACGCGTCGGTATCAAACGCTGCGGAGTATGGACGGCGCGCCCAATCTGCCCAGCGGCTACGCCTCCATGATCGGTCTGGCATACCTCCCGCCACTCTGGCGCAAGGTGATGGATCACCGTGTGCTCGAGCATTACAGCGGCGATATCACCCGCGTGAACATCCAGCCCGGCAAGCGCGAGCGCGTGCTGGCGCGGTACGGAGCCCACTGATGTCCGAATACCGCTGCCCCGTCTGCGATTACGTCTACGACGAGGCGAAAGGCGCACCCCGCGAAGGCTTCCCGCCCGGCACCCCCTGGTCCTCGATTCCGGACGACTGGTGCTGCCCGGACTGCGGCGTGCGGGAAAAGCTCGACTTCGAATCCGTTTCCGCCGACACAGGACACCCCCATGACTGACTACAAACTCTTCCGCTGCCTGCAGTGCGGCTTCGAATACGACGAGGAACTCGGCTGGCCCGAGGACGGCATCGCCCCCGGCACCCGCTGGGCCGACATCCCCGAGGACTGGTCCTGCCCCGATTGCGGCGCGGCCAAGGTCGATTTCGAGATGGTCGAGGTCAGCCGCGCATGAGCGGTCAGGCGCGGCGGCGGCAGCGAAGCGTAACCACGGAGCGCTCCGCTCATGCGCGAAAGGACACAGCGTGAGTGAGCGCATCGTCATCGTGGGGGCGGGCGTGGCGGGTGCGACCGCCGCCCGCACCCTGCGCACCGAGGGATACACCGGCGAGATCGTGCTGCTAGGCGCGGAATCCGGGCTGCCGTATCGCCGCCCGATGGTGTCCAAGGAACTGCTCGCCGGCACCGCCACCGAGAGCCGGATGCTGTTGCAGACGGCCGACTTCTGGCATGCGCACGCCGTCGATATCCGCACCGCGACGGCGGTGGCGAGCGTGGACGCGGCGGGCGCGCGGGTGCGGCTGACGGACGGCTCCGAGCTCGGGTACGACAGCCTGTTGCTGGCCACCGGCGCGCGTCCGCGAGCCTTGCCCCGGCAGTCGGACGGCGTGGTGGCGGACGGCCGGTCCGTACTGCACACATTGCGCGGCAGCGCGGACACCGACGCCTTGCGGTTCGCGATCACCGGGCGGACGTCCGGCCGCTATGTCTCCGCCGGGCATGGCGACGCGCCGCCGGACGCCCCGGTGGCGGACAAGTCGCTGCTCATCGTCGGCGCCGGGCTTATCGGCTGTGAGGTCGCCGCCACCGCCCGCGCCCTCGGCGCCCGGGTGACGATGCTGGACGCCGCCCGGCGTCCGCTGGATCGCGTCGCCCCCGCCGTGGTCGGCGAGTTCTATCGAGACATGCACGCGCGCAACGGCGTCGAGCTGCACTCGGAAGTCCTGCTCGCCGATCTGGCCCCCGTGGACGCGTTCCGGCGCACCCCCGCGGGCGTGCTCGCGACCGCCGTCGACGGCCGGACCTGGACCGCCGACGCGGCGCTGGTCGCCATCGGTTCGGTCCCGGATACGGACCTGGCGGTCGCCGCCGGTCTGGATGTCTCGGACGGAATCCGCGTGGACGAGCGTTTCCGGACCTCGGCTCCCGGCGTCTTCGCCGCGGGCGATGTCGCCGCCCGGTTCGACCCGGAGCTGGGCGGCCATCGGCGCGAGGAGCATTGGAACAGCGCGCAGGCCCAGGGCGCCGCCGTCGCGCGGTCGATGCTCGGCCTGGCTCCCGGCCCCCTGGAGGTGCCGTGGGGCTGGTCCATGCAGTACGGGGTCAACCTCCAGTTCGCGGGCCGCATCGCCCCGGAAGACGAACTGCTGCTTCGTGGTTCGGTCGCCGAGGGCAAGTTCATGGTGCTGGCCGCCCGATCGGATCGGGTGGTCGGCGCGGTCGCCGTGGGCTGCCCGGCGGACTTCCGCGCCGCCCGGGAATCGATCACCGCCGGGCGCGCGCCGGACGCTGCCGATATCCCTCTGGGACAGCTGACGAGCTAACCCCTCGCAATAACTGAAATGCCGTCGAACCAGACAGTCGGTTCGGCGGCATTCTCATTTGCCGATCACTTGCTGAAACATCGCATTTCGCCACCCGCATTTCTCTGAGCTGGGCATTTTGCACCAGAAACGCTCACAAGGTCAAGCAGAGCAACAATATTCGTGAAGACTGACACGTCAGTCCGAAATGTGTATTACTGTCTCGGCCAGTCGATACCGGCGGACAGGAGCGCCGGTACGACCTCGACCACAGTGGGGACGTGGGGTGGTAGACATTGGTCGACAAGGTCATTCGGGGGCCCGAGCCGTATGTGCGGCCGGCCGTCGAGTTCGTGCTCTCGGGGCTGCGGACATTCGGGCGAACGCTGCAGCTGGCGGTGGCGGCCTTCCGCTACCTGGTGCTCGACATCGTGAAACTGCGGCATCCGTGGCGTGAGACGCTACAACAGGGCTGGTTCATCGTCAGCGTTACCGCGATACCCGCTGTGCTGGTGGCGGTTCCGTTCGGCGTCATCGTCGCCGTCCAGGTCGGCAGCCTGACCCAGCAGGTCGGCGCGAGCTCTGTCTCAGGCGCGGCCGGCGGGCTCGGCGTGATCCGGCAGGGCGCGCCCATGGTGACCGCGCTGCTGCTGGGCGGCGCGGCCGGTTCGGCCATCGCCTCGGATCTGGGCGCACGCACCATCCGCGATGAAGTGGATGCCTTGCGCACCATGGGAATCGACCCGATCCGGCGGCTCGTCGCGCCGCGGCTGGCCGCCATGATCGCGCTCACGCCGCTGCTCTGCATGCTGATCATCTTCATGGGCGTGTTCACCGGCTACGTGATCGCGGTCGGCTTCCAGGGCGTCACGCCCGGCAGCTATCTGAGCGCCTTCGCGGCGTTCGCGAAAATGAGCGATCTGGCTGTGGCCATCGTGAAATCCATCATCTTCGGGGTGATCGTGCTGATCGTCTCGTGCCAGCGCGGACTCGAGGCCACCTCCGGTCCGAAGGGCGTCGCCAATGCCGTGAACGCGGCCGTGGTAATCGGCGTGATCGCCGCCTTCGGCGTGAATCTGGTGATCACCCAGCTGGTTTCGATGTTCATCCCGACGCAGGTGGGCTGATGACTCAAGTACCCGCGCGCTATCAACCGCTCGGCGAGGTCGGCCGGCTGGCCGGCAAGAGCGTGCAGGCGCCGATGGGCGTCTTCGAATCCCTCGGCCACCAAGCCACTTTCGTCTACGAGGTGCTGGCCGCCGTCCCGCACACACTGCGGGTGTACCGCCGCCAGACCATGCTCATCCTGTCCGACATCACCTGGGGCTCCGGGGCGATCATCGTGGGCGGCGGCACCGTGGCGGTGCTGGCGTTCCTCGGCATCGCGGTCGGCGGCTCCATCGGCGTGGAGGGTTTCACCGCGCTGAACATGGTCGGCATGGGCCCGCTCACCGGCTTCGTCTCGGCCTACGCCAACACCCGGGAGATGGCCCCCATGGTGGCCGCCATCGGCTTCGCCGCGCAGGCGGGTTGCCGCATGACCGCCGAGATCGGGGCCATGCGCATCTCCGAGGAGATCGACGCCCTGGAGGCGATCGGCCTGCGGCCCATGCCGTTCGTGGTGACCACCCGCGTCATCGCCGGCGTGATCACCATCGTGCCGCTGCACCTGCTCACGCTCATCCTGTCGTACCTGTCCTGCGCGACCGTGGTGAACGTGCTGCACGGGCAGTCCTCCGGCACCTACTACCACTATTTCGACGCCTTCCTGCAACCCGGCGACGTGATCGCCTCGCTGATCAAGGCGACGATCTTCGTGGTCACCATCATTCTCATCCACGGCTACCAGGGCTTCTACGCCAGCGGCGGCCCGGAGGGCGTGGGCCGGGCCTCCGGTCGCGCCATTCGCGCCAGCCTGGTGCTGGTGGTCATCCTGGACATGATCCTGACGATCGTGATCTGGGGCCTGGACGTCGGCATCCGGATCTCGGGGTAGTCATGGCGGTATTCAAGGATCATTCCGGCCGGGCGGCCGGACCGTGGGCGCTGCGGGCGCGCGGATTCGTCATCGCCGTGGTCATCGTGACGGTGACGCTGGTGGTGAGTTCCTATGCGAAGGGCGCTTTCGCGGACCGGTTCCAGCTGACCATCGACGCGGCCACGCTCGGTGAGGGTCTCGCGCCGGGCGCGGAGGTGAAGTTCCGCGGCTATGCCATCGGCAGCGTGCGCGAAGTGGAGACCATCGGCTACGGGCATCAGCGGATCAAGGTGGAGATCGAGCGGAATCAGGCGTCGGCGCTCACCGACGACGTGACCGCGCGGTTCACCTCTTCGAACGTATTCGGTTCCAGCGCCATCGAATTGGTGGCCGGTAGCGGTGGCGCGCAGCTGAAGGAGCACAGCATCCTCAGCATCGGCGAGAACGCCACCAATGCCACCGTGGCGGGTGTTTTCCGGCGTGCGGCCAAGCTCACCCAGGTGCTCGACTCCGATACGGTGCGGCGGCTGGTCGATCTCATGCTCGACAACGCCACCGCCATCGGCCCGGTGCTGCAATCGTTCTTCGAGACCGCGCGCATGCTGGCCGACGGTCAGCAGGCCCCGCTGTCGCACTATCTGGAGATCGGCGCGGATATGACCGGAGCGTTCCGGGACCTGACGCCGTCGGCCGGGCACGCCATTCTCGCGGTGCTGGAACAGAGCGCCTACTTCGGCGAGGCCGAGAACCGGGCGCGCACCAACAAAGCCACCGAAGGCGTGGACGAGGCGGTGCTGCAAGGCATCTCGAAGCTGCTGGCCACCAACAACCCGAACCTGAAACCGGTGCTGTCGGGCGTGCTGGATCTGGCGGTGCCCATCGCGATCTCCATCGGGACCGTGGCCCCGGCCTACAACCGGGTGCCGAATCTGCTGCGCGCCATGAACGAGGCGTTCCCCACCGTGGACGGTCACGTCCAGCTCCAGGTGGAACTCATCGCGACGAACATGCCGTACCTGGCCGATTCGCTGGGAGGGGGGAAATGAACGAAGTCGGCAAATCCGCCGTCAAACTGACGGTGTTCCTGCTCATCGTGGCCGCCTGCTCGGTGTTCATCGTGACCGCCCTGCGCACGCCCATCCCGGGCGAGAAGGTCACCTACGACGCGGTGTTCACCGATGTCTCGGGCCTGTTCGCCGGGGATTCGGTGCGCATGTCCGGCGTCGCGGTGGGCAAGGTGGAAACCGTCGAACTGGACGGCACCCGCGCCCGCGTGCACTTCACCGTGGACGAATCGCGGCCCGTCTACGAGAACACCAAAGCCGCTGTGCGCTACCAGAATCTGATCGGACAGCGCTACGTCGAGCTGCTCACCGAAGGCAAGCCCGGTACGAAACTGAAAGTGGGAGCGACGATTCCGCTGGAGCGCACCATCGCCAGCTTCGATGTGTCCAAGCTGTTCAACGGTTTCAAACCGCTGTTCGAGACGCTGGATCCCGGGCAGCTCAACCAGTTCGGCACCAACCTGCTGCGCGTCATCCAGGGTGACGGCTCCGGTATCGGCCCGGTGCTCGCGGACCTGGACAAGCTCACCAAACAGGCCCGCAACAGCGAAGCCGTCATCGTCCTGCTCATCCGCAACCTGGGGCTGGTGGCCGATTCCCTCGGCGGCAAGTCCCAGGCCGTGGGCGATCTGGTGCAACAACTGGCCGGCATCCTGCGCCAGTTCACCAGCAAGGAACAGACCATGCTCGATGCCGTCGACCGGGCGAATGCCGTACTGGGGCCACTGATTCCGGTGCTGGAGGAAGCCCGCGACGCCTACGACTACGCCTACGGCCCGATGGACAGCTTCATCCGCCGCCTGGTGCCGCAGACCAACCAGCTCACCGACCTGCTGGCCATCGCCCCGCAGGTGGTGACCGGGCTCAACAACGCGGTCCCCGGCAATGGCGTACAGCCGCGCATCACCTGCACCAATGGCGAAGCCGCGCTGCCGGCCGTGGTGGGCGCGGTGCTCTCGACCCAAGATCTGGTGGTGTGCAAGTGAAGGGCTTGATCACATACTTCGGGGAACTGATTCGCGAACTGCTGGCCGGGCGCGGTGACCAGCCGCGGCAATTGCGCTGGGGCATCGCGGGTGTCGCGGTGTGCGGGGTGCTCTTGCTGGCGGCGGGGGCGCTGTATGTGATCCCGTTCGGGCAGAGCACCTACATCGCCGACTTCAAGATCTCCGGCGGGGCCCGGGCCGGGGACGAGGTCCGGGTGGCCGGGATCAATGTCGGCAAGATCCGGGCCGTCGAACTGGTCGATGACCATGTCGAGGTCAGTTTCACCGTGAGCACCGATGTGCGGGTGGGGGAGTTGTCCGCGGTCGAGGTGAAGATGCTGACGCCGATCGGCGGGCATTATCTGGCGCTGGCCCCGGCGGGGGAGAAGGCGCTGGGCGGAAAGCATATTCCGCCCGAACGCACCGCCACCCCGTTCGAGCTCAGCGACATCCTCGACAAGGGCACCCCGGTCTTCAGCCAGGTCGACGCCACCACCATGCGCGCCACCATCGGCGAGCTGAATCAGGCGCTCACCGATCAGCCGGATGCCCTGCGCAGCGTGCTGACCAATGCCAATGAGCTGACCGGACTGCTGGCCGACCGCACCCGCCAGCTCGACGGGGCGTTGCAGGTGTCGGACGAGTACATCGCCGCCATCGCCGACGACAAGGCGGTGCTGGCCGATTTCGTGAAACAGCTCGGGGAGGTCGCCGACAAGCTCGGCAATCGCAAGGACGATATCGTCGGCCTGTTCAACCTGGTCAAACGGCTGCTCATCGTGCTGGACCGGCCGATCATGGCCTACGGGGACAGCATCGAGCCCACCGTCACCCAGTTCGAGCAGCTGTTCTCCAAGGTGTTCGAGGACCCGAACCGGCTCGACATCGTGATCAACGGGCTGCGCGAGGTGATCACCAAACTCAATGGCGTACTGGGCACCAAGGTTTCGGTCGCGCAACCGGCCGCCGGCGTGCAGGTGTGCATTCCCTACCAAGGCAAGGCGTGCTGACATGAGCTGGGGTAGAACAGCACTCGCCGCCGGGGCCGCGGTCGTCGTGGCGGCGACCGTCGCCGGCGGGGTGACGTGGGCGAAGTCCTCGGGCGACGCGAAACAGAGCGTCTGCGCCGAATTCACCGACACCGTCGGGCTGTACGAGGGCAACAGCGTCACCATGCTCGGTGTCGAGGTCGGCACCGTATCCAAGATCGAGGCGCAGGGCGACCGCATGAAGGTCACCATGAGCGTCGGCAAGAAGGTGAAACTGCCCGCCGACATCCAGGCGGTCACCATGTCGAGTTCCATCGTGACCGACCGGCACGTGGAGCTGACCAAGCCGTACACCGGCGGCGACCGCTTCGATACCGGTAAATGTATTCCCCTGGAGCGCACCAAGACTCCGATCGGCATCAGCCAGGCGCTCGATGCCATGGGCAAGATCGCCGCTGACCTGACCGGCGGCGCCACCGGGCAGGGACAGCCCGCCGACGCGCTGCTGAACCAGACCCTGACCGCCGCCGACCAGGCCATCGACGGCACCGGGCAGCAGTTCAACCAACTGCTGCAACGACTTTCGGCGATCGTCGGCGACCCGGAGCAGAAGGATGTGGTGTTCCGGCGGCTGGTGGAGAACCTCGACACCCTCACCACCATGTTCGTGACCAACTGGCCGGATATGGCGCAGGTGCTCGACAATCTGCGCGCCGGACTGCAATTGATCGGCGACTTCTCCACCGAATTCGCCGGCGCGGTCGATATCGCGGTCGAATTCCTGCCGGTGATCGCCCGCAATGTCGCCAAATACGACACCCAGGTGTACGCGTTCCTGGACCTGTGGCTGCCGCAGGCGCACAGCTTCGTCCAGGAACATCAGGGCGATATCGCCGCGCTGCTGGCGGTGCTGCCGCCGCTGGCCGCACAGCTGCCGAAGGCGGGGGGATAGATGAAGCACACACGACTGGCCCTGCGCCTGCTGCCCGCGCTCACCGCGGTGACGCTGCTGGTCAGCGGGTGCGGGGTGAAGGCCACCGACATTCCGATCCCGGGCACCTATCCCAGCGGTGAAACATTCAGCGTGCGTATCGAATTCGGGTCGGTGCTGAACCTGCCCGACCGCGCCAAGGTGATCGCCGACGGCGTCGAGGTCGGCATGCTCGACCACATCGACCTGATCGGCAGCACCGCCGTCGCCACCGTGCAGATCAAGAGCGATGCCAAACTGCCCAAGACCACCATGGCGGAACTGCGGCAGAGCACCATTCTGGGCGATATCCACATCGCGCTGGAGGCGCCGAAGAACGCCGACACCGGATTCCTGCGCAACGGCGATGTGATTCCGGTGTCGCAGACGGTGGCCGCCACCAATGTGGAGGACATCCTGCGGGCGCTGTCCAACATCATCACCGGCGGGCGCTGGGGCGATATGCAGCAGCTGATCAGCGATGTGAACGCGGCCTTCCCCGCCGATCCGGCCGAACTGGACCGGATCAACCGGGCGGGGCGGGCGGCGCTGGCCGATATGGCCGGGCACACCGCCGAGCTGGACAGCATTCTCGCTTCGGCACAACAGATCTCGGCCAAACTGGAAGCCGGGCGGGGCTCGGTGGACACCATCCTCACCTACGGCCCGGCGCGCGCGGCGGGTCTGTCGGATGTGCTGCTGAACGTGGTCAAGCTGATCATCAGCGGCGGCGGGCTGGCCGGCAATGCCGGGGAGCTGCTGCTGCCGCACGTGGGCGACTTCCACTCCATCGTGCGGGTGCTCGCGCCGACCGCGCTGACCATCGCCTACTCGGACATCACGCTGCGCGAGAACACCGACGCGTTCTACACGCTGTTGCGCGAGAAGCTGATTCCGTTCCTGAACGCGCCGGATGTGCGGGTGCGCGGCGTCGCCGCCGACGTACAGGCCGACCAGCTCGTCACCACACTGCGCTCCATCGGGATGGTGCCATGAAACTCTCACTCTCCGGGCCGGTCTCGCTGATCCTGCTCATGGTGCTGACGCTGGTGTGCGGCAGCTATATGGCCGTCGGCGTGCTGAATCTGGACCCGCGCCGCGACCTGAACACGGTCACCGTGCTGATCGATTCCTCGGGCGGGCTGATGAAGACCTCCGAGGTGACGCTGCGCGGGCTGCCGATCGGCAAGGTGCGGGAAATCGGCGCCACCGCAAAGGGTTTGGCGGTGCGGGTGGAATACGACGCCAAGTACCGGATTCCGGTGGACAGCACCGTGCAGATCGCCAATCTGTCGGCGGCGGGCGAGCAGTTCCTCGACTTCCGGCCGACCGGGACGGCGGGGCCGTTCCTGCACGACGGCAGTATCGTGCCGCAGCGGCAGGTGAAGATCGCCACCACCGTCGGGGACGCGCTCGCCAAGCTGGACGCGCTGACCGCGCAACTGGATCCGAGCCGCATCCAGCATCTGGCCACCACCGTGGCGGCCGGGTTCGAGGGGCGCGACGCGGATGTGGCGAACCTGACCAAGGCGCTCACCTCGACCGCGAATCTGTTGCGGGACAAGCGCGCCGCGATCGCGCGGCTGTACTCGAACGTGCAGACGCTCGGTGACCGGTTCGACGGGCGCGCGCCGACCATCAGCGCGGCGGCCGGGGATATCGATACCGCGTTGCCGGAACTGCTGCACATCATCGGCGCGTTCCAGAACTACTCCTACATCGGCGAGAACATCTTCGACGATCCGCTGGGGCCGCTGGTCACCCGGATCGACTCGTACCTGCAATTGACGGGGCCCGATCTGGGGTTCATCGCCACCGCCCTGCAGCCGTCGACCGTCGCGATCAAACCGCTGCGCGTGGACGCCGGATCGATCGTGGATCTGCTGGCCACGGTGTTCCCCGGTGACGGCGCGGCGCATATCGGCATCAACGTTCCTCGATAGAGAGAAGACCACATCATGAGTGAGACCGAGCAGACTCCGGACGTCACTGAAACCGTCGCCACCGCCGTGGTGCTGGACAAGGCCGAGGCGGAACCCGTCGTGCCGCAGGTCGAGGCCGGGACCGTGTCCGCCGTGCCGGAGGTCGGTGCCGTGACGGTGCCCCCCGTGCCGGAAGCCGGGAGCGCGACCGTGCCGGTGGCCTCCGCTCTGCCGACGCGGGAATCCCTGCCCACCAAGGGATTCCGGGATCGCGTCTACCCCGTGCTGGTGGCGACCGCCGCCGCCTTCGCGGTCCTGGCGATCGTGCTCGGCATCGGCTGGTTCCGCACCGCCGGCGATCTCGACACCACCCGCACCGCCCAGGCCGATCGCGATCGGGCCGCCGAGGTCGCCAAGGACTACGCGCTGCGGTCGCTGACCTACGACTACAAGAATCTGCCCGCCTTCTTCGACAATGTGCAGCGCGGCACCTCCGACGCACTGACCAAGCGCTACACCGAAGTCCACGACACCCTCACCAAGATCATGACCGAGGCCCAGGTGGTCGCCACCGGCAATGTTCTCGGCACCTCGGTGGAAGCCAAGGGCAACGACCAGTACGCGGTCACCGTCTTCGCCACCCAGCGCACCCAGAACATCCAGCAGGCCGAGGCCGCGACCAAGCCCAACCTGCTCACCGTGACGGTCGCCAAGAACGGCGGCGAGTGGCTGGTCGTGGACTACGGCCCGAAGGACGCCGGTGACACGAAGGGCGGGGCCGCGAAATAAGCCCGCGCACCGGCCGGCCGCCGCAGCAACAGCTTCCGCTGCGGCGGCGCCGGCAGATCATCGAAGCCGCCTACGAGGTGTTCACCGCCCAGGGTTACGGGGCCACCGCCATTTCCGCGGTGGCGGCGCGCGCCGGGGTCGGGCAGGGCACCATCTACCGCTACTTCGGCAGCAAACGCGAAATCCTGGACCACGTCATCGATTTCGGCGTCGAGAAGTTCCTGGACTCACTGCGGGTCGACCTGCTGGTCGGCACCGCGGAAAGCGTTCCCGAGCTCCTCGACGGCGTGCGCGCCGGGCTGGAACGCGTCTACGACCTGATCGACCGCGATCCGCAATTCATGCGGCTGCTGCTGGTGGAAGCGGGAGCGATCGACGCGGAACTGTCGCAGCGGCTGTTCGGGCTGGAGGCCATGGCCGCCAGTTTGGTCGCCGCCGAGCTGGCGCGCGGCATGGCGGCCGGCTGGATCCGCGCCGACATCGACGCCGACGCGCTCGCCCACACCATCATCGTGCTGGTGGTCCCGTGGATGATGCGCGAGCTGCACGGCACTCGCGATCCCGCGATCCGGTCCCACAGCACCGCCACCGTGCTCGTCCTGCTGGAGAAGTCCTTGCGCGTCCGAGGCGTCGCCTG
Organism: Nocardia yamanashiensis; assembly: GCF_021183565.1. Taxonomy (NCBI): domain Bacteria; kingdom Bacillati; phylum Actinomycetota; class Actinomycetes; order Mycobacteriales; family Nocardiaceae; genus Nocardia; species Nocardia yamanashiensis. Next base: position 3,020,192 of record NZ_CP089226.1, on the reverse strand, counting down.
ATGACCGATACCGAACCCGCCACCCGCCGGGCCGCCCGCGCCGAAGCTCGCCGCGTCGCCCTGGTCCGCGCCGCCTACGAACTCATCACCACGCGCGGTTTCCGCGTCGTCGGCGTGGACGACATCGCGGTGGCGGCGGGCGTCAGCCACGGCACCTTCTACAACTATTTCGAGAACAAGCGCAGCATTCTCGACGCGGTCATCGACCACGCCTTCGAACTCATCAAGGACCGCCTCCTCGGTCCCGAAGGCGAATCCACCGCCGACTCCCTCGAGGACTTCTGCGACCGCTACGCCCGCGTCATAGACCGCTGCTACGACCTGGTCGCCGGCGAACCCGGCCTGGTGAACTTCCTTCTCCTGGAAGCCTCTTCGATAGACGACCGTGTCATCGACCGCTGTATCCACAATGCTCGTCTGTACGGCGATCAAGCGATGGCCAAGGTGGATCACGGCATTCGCGAAGGCTTCCTGGATCCGACGCTGGACGCCCATATCGCCGGCGAGGTACTGCTTTCCGTATTGGTCTCCGCGCTCATGTCGGCTTTACGAGCCGGATCCGACGGCCTCACCCAGGACCGCGTCCGAGCCCAACTCGTCGACTTCCTCCGCACCGCCCTCGGTGCCCCGTCTTAGCGGGTCTGCTGGATTCCACCGAGCGGGAAGTGTCTACGCGTGATCTCGTACCAGGCCTGGACGGGATCGTAAAACTCATTGATCCATCGGGCATTTTCGGTGACCAGTCCGAAGATGATATTGCGATTGTCCTCAACGATCTCATCGTAGATGGATCCGGGGTCGGCTCGGCCGGTTCGCCGACGCGCGGGAATCAATGCCAGGCAGGTGGCAGCGTCCTGTATGTCGCCCAGCAGCAAGGCCTTGCGGATATCGGACGCGTGCTGATGTTCGAGCAGTACGCGGATCGCGTCGATGAGCATGTCAAGTACGGATGTGTCGACAGCCTCAGCCAAACGAGCGGCCGGCTCGCGGTCTATGCCGAGCGCAACGAGTATTTCACTAGTATTTCCGGCTTTGGTGACGGGCGTTTTCCCCTCCATGTACACAACCAATTGCTCAATGCGTTGGACCAGTTTATGGTCCTCGTCGGGCCCGGTCCTATTGGGAGTGGTTGCGTCTGGTGCCTTCGTTGTCTTCGGCAGGATAATGCGCGGCGGAGATTCGCGATCGGGATGGTCGTCCGGTCCGTCTCGGCTCCATTGTGGATTGCGGACAATTGCCAAGTCTCCGATAGTGTTCCGGGTTCGCATCTGCGGGCGTGGTCGGGACTTCGCGATCAGCTCGCCAAGCGTATGGGTAAACACTTGCTGGAGCGAGATGAACTCCGGCCCGCCGGGAATTCCTTCGCGCAGCAGTCGAATTAGTTCACCCGTGAAGGCTGTGTGTCGCTCTCCTACTGGTGAGAGTGCCTGTTTGTTCTCCGGTGCAGAAGCGAGCACGAAGGTTCCTTCGGTGCTCATCTCGTCGACTACGGTCGTAACAGGGTTGGACATCCCCGCGATCGCCTGGCCGCTGTAGCAACAATCGAGCACAACTACCCGACGAGGAGCCTGTGCATCACGTAACAACCGTCGTATGTAGTCATAGGGTAAGGCTGTATATGTGCGACCGGGAACCGAGTCGGTGATGCCTAGCAGGAGTTCCCCTGTGTCAGGGTCGCGCAGCCCGTGGCCGGTGAAGTACACGATGAGTGCGTCCTCAGCCTGGTCGGCTGCGTCGTGCAGATTGTACATCACAGTTTCTCGTGAACCCGGATTTCGGACAAGGGCGCAATGTGACTGGGGTAGCCCCCAGAGCTTTTCATCGCGAAGGCACACTGCGAGGTCGTCGATATTGTTCATCGTTGCCGGCAGCTTCGGCATATGTCGATATTCGCCTACTCCGACCAGAACTGCTCGTGATCGGTTCGGATCGGCGAGCCTCATTCTTCGAGATGCGCGATCACGACGTCGGCTGCAGGTCCTTCTGCGGTGATCTCCACGCAGTCACCGTTCGAATTGGACATCTTGATGGCCACCGCCGAGCGCTGCTGTTGGAGCCAAGTTTGGATGGAGTTCGACAAGACGGTCAATGCGCCACCACTGCCAACCGCCACGATGAGCGCTTCTGCGAAGGAGCCCATCTCGCCGACATCGATATCCGTCTCTTCGAATTCGACATGGCCACGGAACTCGTCTTCGGCTGCTAGCCAGTGGCGTAAGGAGATTAGCTTCTGCTCTTGATCGTGACCGCTCTCGACAAGAACGCGTATGCCTCGACGTGTCATGACTCGGTCCCCATCCGTTGCGAAACGGTATGCCGCGAACCGAGGATAGCAGGTCGACCCGACACTGCGTGTCCAATCTGACTGTGAGTCAACGCTTGTCGTGGATTGATGACGAGAGCTACCGTCAGATACGGGACGTTGACGGCTGGCCAGAGGGGTGCCCATGACCTACGGTTCCTATGGTCCATACTCGCAACCGGATCGGCCTACCGCACGACAGTTGGAGCGTGAGCGAGCTCAGGCGGCGGCCGATGCGAGGGATCGGCAGGCAGCAGCGAAGACCGAAGATGTCGGCAGAAGAACGTCGGAGCTGGAGAGCCTGCTGCGCTCGTCGTTAGCGAGAAATCCGGCAATCGATCTGGTCGGACGGCGTCGCAGCGCCGATGTCCCGCCTTTCAACCTAGGTACCCTTGAGCGGCCTTACCCTGTGCCGGAACGATTTACCCCGGCCGAGCCGCGACCGCTACGGCGACTTCTCGGTGGCAGCAAACGTTACGAGGAAGAACTTCTGCTGGAGGAGCAACGGTACGCGTTCGCCCTCGCGGAGTATCAGCGGCGAGAGCTTGCACGGCAGCAGCACGTCGCTCAGGCTCGCCAGGAACATCTACGCCGGGCCGAGGAAGCCGAGCGGACTGCAAACAAGGAAAATCAACGACTCGACGGTCTGATTCGTGGGCTGGCAGAGGCTGATCGCTACGCGGTCAGCGAGTACATCGAAATGGTGCTCGAAGAATCTCCCTATTACGATGTTCCGGTCGCGCATCATGCCGGCTACGTTCCGGAATCTTCGCTCCTCGCCATCGAGTGTTTCCTGCCCTCCGTGGAGGTTGTTCCAGCCTTCAAATCTTTCCGCCATATCAAGACACGGAAGGCGATCGAACCGGTTGCTCGGCCGCTCAAGGAGATTCGGGACATTTATCAGCGGCTGATCGCGCAGATAGCTCTGCGTTCGGTTCATGAGGCTTTCGCGGCGTCTTCCCCCGAGCTCATCAGCACGGTGGCGTTCATGGGCAGGGTTCGTGGGGTCGATCCAGTCACTGGCCAGCAGATCGCACCTTATCTCATCAGCATGCGCGCGACTCGCGAGCAGTTCACGCCGTTGGTTCTGGACGAGCCAAAGTTCAATCCGGTCGATTGTGTGCGTAAGCACTTCTACGCCAACGTTTCCCCGCATCCTGACGAATTGATGGCCGTGGACCCTGTCATGACTTTCGACATGGCGGACCCGCGTATAGTCGATCCCGTCGATATCCTGTCCGAGATCGACAAGCGGCCCAATCTTTTGGATTACACCCCTACCGAGTTCGAGGAGTTCGTCCATAATCTCTTTGCCAAGATAGGGTTCGAAACCAAACTCTTCGGTCCCAGTGCGGGCGGTGGCGTCGATTGTGTTGCGTACGACACCCGTCCGATGGTAGGTGGGAAGTACATCGTGCAGGCGAAGCTCTTCACCAAGACGGTCAGGCCTACCCATGTGCGCGATCTGTGGGGGACCGTGAACCATGAGGGTGCAACGAAGGGGATCATGATCACCACTTCGGGGTACGGCCCCGACAGCTATAACTTCGCCAACGGTAAGCGACTTGACCTGATCGACGGCAGCGGGTTGCTCGCCCTGTGCCGTCAACACGGTATTCCAGCGCGGATCGTTCATCGACCGAGGCGTGGGTAGCCCGGATACCCGTGTGTCGCGGAGCCCGCGAATTCCTGGCATTCGCGGGCTACTTGACGAGGGTGAATTGGACTACGTCGAGGTGGCCGGTGCGGAAGTAGTCGGCGCAGCCGGTGAGGTAGCGGCGGTAGCGGTTGTAGACCTCTTCGGAGGTGAGGGCGATGGCGCGGTCCCGGTTCTGTTCCAGGGCGGCGGCCCAGTGGTCGAGGGTGCGGGCGTAGTGGGGTTGCAGGGAGTGGATGCGCTGGAGGTGGAAGCCGGCGGTGGCGGCCAGGCGGGGGACTTCGGGGGCTTGGGGGAGTTGGCCGCCGGGGAAGATCTCACGCTTGATGAAGATGTGGAAGAGGGCGTCCTCGCGGGTCACCGGGATGTTCGCGGCACGGAGTTCGGCGAGGCTGCGGCCGACGATGGTGTGCAGCAGCAGGCGGCCGTCGGCGGGCATCATGCGGTGGCAGCGGGTGACGAATTCGGTGTAGCGCTCCTTGCGGAAGTGCTCGAAGGCGCCGATGCTGACGATGCGGTCGGCGGTGCCGTCGAATTCCTCCCAACCCTGTAGGCGTACTTCGGCATTGGTGAGGCCGAGGGCGGCGATGCGGGCGCGGGTGTGCTCGTACTGGTTACGGCTCAGGGTCAGGCCGATGACCTGGATGTCGTACCGCTGGGCGGCGCGCAGCATGGTCGCGCCCCAGCCGCAGCCGATGTCCAGCAGCGTCATGCCGGGTTGCAGGCGCAGTTTGCCGAGCGCCAGGTCGATCTTGGCGAGCTGGGCCTGTTCCAAGGTCAGCTCGTCGCTGCTGAAGTAGGCGCAGCTGTAGGTCATCGAGGGGTCGAGGAACAGCGCGTAGAACTCGTCGCACAGGTCGTAGTGGGATTGGACTTGTCGATAGAACGGCGCGAGCTGAGTCATGTCGGGGGCTTTCCTGAGGGGGCAGGTACCCGGTTATACGCAGTTCGGGGCGATTGCGTTCGATCCAGGACACGCCGGTGACACGCCGATTCCTGCCTTTCGAGTTTCCGATTCGAGTCCGGCACGACCCGTCCGGCTGGTTTCCTGATAGCAGTCAGCATCGTTGCAGCAAACATCAATTCGGAGGTTGGGGAGCGGCCATGCACCGCACGGGACACGAAGAGGTCCGAAATGGCAGGCCCTGGCTGTGGACGGCACTGACCGGCGTAGCCGTGGTGGCCACGGTGAGCTGGATGATGCGGCCGGTACCGGCGTCCTGCACCACCGCCGCGCCGACCACCACCGTGATCACCCTGCCCGCCACCACCACGCCGACACCGGTTGCCGCACAGCAGCTTCCGACGACCCAGCCGCCGCCCGCGCCGGTGCGGGGCGAAGCGCGGTACTACGCCTTCAGTCAGGGCGTGGCCTGCTCGCTGCCGGACCTGCCGCTGGACGGCTATTACGTGGGTATCCCGACCGCCGAGTACGGGGGCTCCGCGCCGTGCGGCTCCTACGTCGACATCGACGGCCCGCTCGGCAGCGTGCGCGCCCAGATCGTGGACCGCTGCCCCGGCTGCGCGGCCGGCCAATACGATTTGAGCAGAACGGCTTTCGAGGCCATCGCCAATACCAAGGACGGCGTCGCGCAGATCCGCATCACCAAGGTCCGCGACCCCAGTCCCGCCCCCGAGATCTACTACCGGGTCCAGCCGGGCTCCAATGCCGACTGGCTGGGCCTGCTCTTCGGCGGCAGCGGAAACCCCCTGCGTCAGGTGGCCTTGCGCCCGGAGTCCGGCGGCGACTGGGTCTCGCTGCGCCGCGGCTACGACAACACCTGGTCGCTCTCGGGCCTGGGCCCCGGCCCGTTCACCGCCCTGGTGATCGACGAATACGACCACGAGGTGCTGATTCCCGGCGTCGCCGTCGATCCGGGGCAGTTGCGCTACACCGGGATTCGGCTCTACGACATGCCCGGCGCGATCCCGGTCACCGAAACCCCGCCCCCGCCGGCCCCGGTGGTGGTCACCACCGTGGTGAGCGGCCCGCACACGTGTAAACCGTGATCGAAGCAACCGCGAGCATTCCGCCGACCTATGGCATCATCAGGTGAAACGTGTTTCATTTTCGCCTATTGAAGCAGCACGTCGGGAGGCATTTCGATGACGAACCCCAGCTTGGCGCAGGCCGCGAACGGATCCACCGGAGAACCCCGCCGCGGCCGCCGCCTGTCCCCCCGGATCTCACGATTGACCGAGGTGCCCCAGGGCGCCATGGTCGAGCTGCCCGGCCGCGGCCGCACCTACGTGGTGGACCTGCCCGGCCCGGCCGCGGACTCCCCGGCGGTGATCCTGCTGCACGGCGCGTCCACCACCGCCATGCTGAACTGGTTCCCGTGCCTGAAGGAACTCGGCGAGCACTACCGGGTGATCCTGTTCGATCAGCGCTGGCACGGCCGCGGAATCCGTTCCGAGCGTTTCGATCTCGATGATCTGGCCGACGACGTGATCGCGGTCGCCGACGCGCTCGGGGTGGATCGTCCGGTGCTCGCGGGCTATTCGATGGGCGGCCTGGTCGCGCAGCTGGCGGCGCACCGGCATCCAGACCGGGTGGGCGGCATCGTGCTCGCGGCCACCACCTACAAATTCCAGGAGAAGTTTCGCGAGCGCGCCTTCCATCGCAGCTGGGCGGCCATCGTCACCTCGTTCAGCGAATGGTCGTTCCGCCGCGCCGAGCTGCGCCGCGACAAACTCGCCGAATTGCCGGAGTACTCGTGGCCGGTGGGCCGGATGGATCGCTGGGCCATGTCGGAGATGCGCAGTACGAGCGGCTGGGCGCTGGCGCAATCACTGGTGGCGCTGGGGCGGTTCGATTCCTCGGAATGGCTGCCGAGCCTGAAAACGCCGACGGCGGTGGTGATCACCACACGGGACCGGGCCTTGCCGGTGGGCCGTCAGCTGGAAATGGCGAAAATGATTCCGGGAGCGGAGATTTTCCTCGCGAAGGCCGGTCATGCGGCCTGCGCACTCGAGGCGGACGTCTTTGTCCCGGTGTTCCTCGAGGCCGTCGCTTCGGTGGTGGAAAGGCAATAGCGCCGGGGGCTAATGCTTTTCGCGGGCGGCTTTCAGCAGTTCGGTGATGACTTCGGGCACAGCGTCGGCGAGCTGGTCGACATCGGGCACGAGTTCGCGGTCGGCGATGAATCCGAAGTCGAGATTGCCGTTGGTGGAGATGACCGTGACGGTCAGGCCCGCGCCGTGGAAGACCGGTCCGAACGGATACATCGACGCCACCCGCACGCCCAGGAAGTACATGGGGAAGTTGGGTCCGGGCACATTCGAGATGACCAGGTTGTGCACCACCGGGTGATGCTCGGCCAGCTTGAACGAGGAGTAGGCGCGCGCCGCCAGCTGGAAGGTGTTGGGCGGGGCGTACTGTGCCCAATCCTGCAGGAAGTCGGCGCCGATCAGATTGTGCTCTTCCTTGGCTCCGCGATTGTCCTCGGCGATGGCCAGCACGCGCGCCACCGGATCGGCGATATCGGTGTAGAGCCGGGCGAAGATGGTGGAGACCTGATTCGCGCCGCCCTCGTGACTGGTGGTGTCGTGCACCGACACCGGAACCGAAGCGATGAGCGAGGTTTCGGGCAGTTCGTCCCGGTTCTCCAGGTACGCGCGCAGCACGCCGCCGCAGACGGCGAGCACCACATCGTTGACCTTCACGCCGAACGCGGTCTTTATCTCCTTGATATCGGCCAGGTCCGACTGGATGAAGGAGACGGCGCGATGCTGGGTGATCGCTCGATTGAACGGGGTGCGCGGCGCGGTGAACGGCAGCGGCATACCGCGACTGCCGGCGCCGCGCCGCCGTTGCACCAGACCGCCCAGAATGCCGACGGTCTTGGGCACCAGGCCGACCAGTCCGAGCCGGCCCGGAAGTTTCAGCAGCGCTTCACCGGCCAGGCGCAGATCGTCGGGTTTCGGTTCGGCGGCCGGGATTTCGGCGGGCGGGGTGTAGCTCACGCCCGGTTCCAGATCGCACAGGTGCATCATCATGTTCGTGCCGGTGATGCCGTCCACGATGGCGTGATGGTACTTCGACACCACCGCGACCTTGCCGTGCGGCAGCCCTTCCACCACCCACATCTCCCACAGCGGGCGGCGGCGATCCAGCGGCCGGCCGGCGATATCGGCGGTGATGTCGGCCAATTCGCGCCGGCCGCCCGGGGCGGGGAGCGCGGCGCGGCGGACGTGGTAGCCGAGATCGAAATCCGGATCCCGTTCCCACAGCGGATGATCGAGGTTGAACGGCACCGGATGCAGGCGGCTGGTCATGGCCGGGATCAGGTGCAGGCGCCGGCCGAGTTCGGCCTTGAAGGTCTCGAAGTCGAACTCGACGCCGTCGGCGGCCGGGTCGACTATGAGCAATGCGCACACGTGCAGCAGTTGAGTGTCTGTTTCGAGATAGAGGAAGCTGGCGTCCAGCCCGGTAAGTCGTTCCATAACAAGACGATATGGGAACCAGTTCCATTTTGCGCACCGATCGCTGCACCCGGGTTGACCGGTTGGAGCCCGTTCCGTTGCCTCGAAGTAGCTTGTAGATAACAAGTTTCATACCGATACGGTTGGGCCGCGATTGGGTATCTCTCCAATAGAATTCGTTTCCGCCAGCGCGCCCCATTCGTACCTTGGGTCACATAGCCGGGCGAGTGTCACTTGTCACTGACAAGAGTCGCCCGGCTTCTCACAACGGCGTGAGGTGAGGAACATGGGCGACCGGAAGGTTTTGCTGCCTGGTACATGGCGTAGCGCTTGGGGTTTCGCGATCCTGCTGCTGATCGTGGCCGCGTTGATCCCGCTCCAACCCGGGACGGCACACGCGAACTGGTGTGCCGACGTGGATGTGGTGGTGGCGCGCGGCACCGGCGAACCCGGCTGGCTCGGCGACGTGGTCGGCAATCAGCTCTACGGCTATCTGCAGGATCGCCTGCCCCGCACCACCACCGCGTACTCGGTCGCCTATCCCGCCGACTACAGCTTCAATCTCGGCTGGGGATCCTCGGACCTGGTGTCGCACTTGACCTCTCAGGTCGCCGCCTGCCCCGCCCAGTCCTTCGTGCTCGTCGGCTACTCACAGGGTGCGGCGGTCGTCCACGCGGCCCTCGGCACCGGTGCGGTGTCCTGGTACCCCAACCGCGCGCAACTCCCGCCCTACCTCGCCGACCACGTGTCCGCCATCCTGCTCTTCGGCGACCCGATGGAGGCCATGGGCTGGAGCGTCCCCGACCCGTACCTGGCTCGCACCGGAACCTGGTGCACCAGTGGGGATCCCATCTGCGGCGCGGGCTCGAACGCCTACGCCCACGTCTCCTACGGCGACAGCCTGGTGGCCGCGGCCAACTTCGCGGCCTACCGCCTCTGAACCCGGTAAACCACCCGAATCCCGAGGCGCGGCGAGATTTTCACAGGGGCACTCGCCGCAATCCCGGGGCGCGGCCCGATGGGCACCACCCGGCCCATCGGGCCGATCCGCGGGTTACCAGTGCAGGCCCGGGATCTTGTTGGCGATGCGGGCGGCGGGGGAGGGCATGCCCATCAGGGGTTGGACGATCGGGGCCAAAACCAGTAGGGGACTGCGGGATTCGGACTTCTCGGGGGCCGGGTCGGCGGGTTTGCCGTGGGCGGCCTTGGATTCGCCGAACATGCGGAAGCCCTGGGCGAGGATGGCTCGCTTGACGGACGGCATGACGGTGTCCACCAGCTGGGCGAAGGTGCCGATCGGGGTGTCGATGCGGTTCGGGCGGTGTTCCAGGGCGCGCACCACGATGCCCGCGGCCTGCTCCGGGGTGTGCACCGGGATCGACTTGTAGAGGTCGGTCGGGGCGATCATCGGGGTGCGGACCAGCGGCATGCGCACCGAGGTGAAGGTGATTCCGGCATCGGCGTTCTCGACCGCGGCGATCTCGCTGAAATTGTCCAGCGCCGACTTGCTCGCCACGTACGCCGCGAACCGGGGCAGTTTGGTCTGCACCGCGATCGAGGAGATATTGACGAAATGCCCGAAGCGCCGTTCGCGCATGGAGGGCAGCAGCGCCAGGATCAACCGCACCGCGCCGAAGTAGTTGACGGCCATGGTGCGCTCGAAATCGTGCATGCGGTCGGTGGAGTTGAGCACCGAGCGGCGGATGGAGCGGCCGGCATTGTTGACCACGTAGTCCACGTGCCCGTGGTCGGCCAGCATCTGCTTGACCAGCAGCTCCACCGACTTCTCGTCGGTGATGTCGCAGGTGTAGGCCTGGGCCGCACCGCTTTCGGCGCGCACCTGGGCGGCGGCCGCCTCGATGTCCTCGGGGGTGCGCGCCACCATGAGCACGGTCGCGCCGCGCTTGGCGACGGCGTGCGCGGTGGCCAGGCCGATACCCGACGACGCACCGGTGACCAGGACGATGCGACCGGCCAGTCCGTCACCGTCGCCGCGGCGGGCGCGATCCGGGTCCAGATGATCGGCCCAGTAGTTCCACAGCGTGTCCGCGTAGTCCTCGAACGCCGGGACCTCGATACCCGCCGCGCGCAGGATGGCCTGCGTCGATTCGGAGACGAATTCCGATTCGAAGGCGGTGTGCGGGGCGACCTCGGCGGGAATGCCGAAGCGCTCCAGCAGGAAATCGCGCACCGCCGGCACGCCGGGAATGACGCCGAGCGCATGGAGCGCGGTATGGCTGCCGGGCAGCGGGCCGATACCGGTGGGCGCACCCGCGGCCCGGGCCAGCGCGGCATAGATATCGCCGAACGGCTGCGGTTCCGGATTGGTGAGATGGAAGGTACGGCCGACCAGTCCGGGCTTGCCGATCAGTTCCACCATGGCGGCGGCCACGAAATCGACCGGGACGATATTGGTCGCGCCCAGATCCGGCAATGGCATCGGGAGATCGGCGGGCAGTGCGGCCAATCCGGCGATGGCCGGGAAGAAGTAATACGGGCCGTCGATCTTGTCCATTTCGCCGGTGCGGGAATCGCCGACCACAATGGCCGGGCGATACACCCGCCAGCGCAGCCCCTCGGCCTCGCGGACCTGCTTCTCGGCCTCGAATTTGGTGCGGTGATAAGGCGAATTCAGGTTCTGCCCGAGATCGAAGTCGTCTTCGAAGAACTTGCCCTTGTGATCGCCGGCCACCGCGACCGAGGACACATGGTGCAGTACTGCGTCCAGCTCGCGAGCCAGCGCGATGACCGACTGCGTGCCGCGCACGTTCGCGGCGTAGGTGACGTCGGCGTCGGCGGTCATGTCGTAGACCGCGCCCAGGTGCACCACGTGGTCGGCGTGCGGCGCCTCGTCGGTGAGCCCGAGGCCCGCTGCGGTCAGGTCCCCGACCAGCGGGAACACTCGATCTTCCGCGCCCCAGCCCGCGGCCATCTCGCGCAGTTTGGCGATCGACGCCTCGCGCACCAGCGCGTGCACCACGGCCTGCGGATCACGCTGCAGCAGTCCGGCGACCACGCGCCGTCCGAGGAATCCGGTCCCGCCTGTGACGATGTAGGAAACCATCGCCCCCTCCTTAAATTACGAACCAGTTGGTAGCCAACAGTGTTCGTCCGACATGCGTCGGTGGATGCGGACGTGGATTGAATCGGCCCCCTTACCGAATGTCGGGCCGAGGTAGGAACACCTTCGTGCCTAACTGGTGAGTAACTTTACGGCCCAGAAAAAGTCGTATCAACCTAAACGGGCCTTCGGGGCATGTGTGAATGGTCACCTCGGGGCTATTCGAGTTGTTGTGTGTAACAAGCGTTTTCGTGTAACTCTCGGACGCAGCTGGCAATTTGTCAGCTACTGGTCAAGTGTCCTAAGCGCGGGCTTACCGGTTCGCGCTCCGCTAGTTCCCGGCGATCTTGGATATCCGATTTGCCCGAATCGCCACGCCGAGCGGCAAACCTGCTGGTGAACGCCCTGGCCGGAGCAATCTGACGTTAAGGTGTTCCAGTCTTGTCGGCGCATTCACCACCGGAGGGAGTCCGTGCCCCACCAGCTCGACCTACCCCTGACCGGAATCCGCACCCGCGCCGAATTCGAAGCCCTGCCGTCCGTCCCGCGCGGCTGGGCCTGGGAACTGCGCGCCGGCCGATTGGAGCTCAGCCTCATGCCCGTGACGTTCTGGTACTCCCGGATCCTGTTCGGCGTCCTCGAGTTCTGGCGCAACCACGGGTACGAGATCGCCGCCGATCAGTACGTGGCGGACTCCGGGTTCGCGCGCGGCGGCATCGGGCACCACAATTTCGTGGCCGACGCGGTGGTGTTCCAGCCCGGCCATCTGCCCGCCAAGCACACCACCGTGCACGCGCCCGCCGCGCTGTTCGCGGTCATCGAAGCCGTGGCGTCGGAGGGACAGGTGCGCGACGCCATCGAGAAATTGCGCGTGTACGCCCAGCTGCGGATTCCGCACTGCTGGATCATCCGGGGCGATACCGCCGCCGAGGATCTGGACGGGTTCGTGTCCATGTACGAGTTGCAGGGCGCGGAATACAAACTCACCGGTTCGCGGCTGGTGTCGGAACTGCGGCCGGGCTGAGCGGGTTTCGTTCACGGCGAAGCTAACCATCGTCGCGGCCGGGGCGGGCTTCTAGTGTCGGCGGGATGGGCGATACGCGGCGACTGTTGAAAACCGTTACGGGAGTGAGTGGTTCGGCGGATGTGTACGCCGCCGCAGTGGATCCGGGGCGGTCCACGCTGACCGAGGCCCTGGAGATCGCGAAGCTCGCCGAGGCGCACAAGTTCGACGCGCTCTTCGCGGCGGACCTGCTGAGTTTCGGGGCGCAGGGGGCGATCGGGGCGCAGGAGCCGCTCATCGTGCTGGCCGCGCTCAGTGCCGTGACCAGCCATGTCGGATTGATCGCGACCGTGACCACGACCTTCCATCACCCCTATAACCTGGCTCGGCTGTTCGGCACGCTCGATCATGTGAGCAATGGGCGGGCCGCGTGGAACGCGGTCACCTCCTCGGTCGGTGAGGAGAACTACGGCGACGGTGATCTGCCGTCGCCGGAGGAGCGGTACGAGCGTGCGGCCGAATCGCTCGAGATCGTGAACGCCCTGTTCGACAGCTGGGGTCCGGGCGCGCTGACCCCGGACGGTCGCGGCGGCGCGGTGCTGGATCCGAGCCTGGTCCGCCCGATCGAGCACGCGGGCAAGCATTTCACCGTGCGCGGGCCGCTCAATATCCCGCCGCTGCCGCAACGCCGCCCGGTCCAGTTCCAGGCCGGTCAATCCGATGCGGGCATCGAACTCGGGGCGCGCTTCGCCGAGGTCGTCTTCACCTCGCTCCCCACCCTCGAGGACGCGGTCACCTACACCAAGCGAATCCGCACTCGTGCAACGGAATTGGGCCGCGCCGAGCAGCTCCCACTCATCATGAGCTCCTTCCACGCCACCTACGGCGCCACCGAGGCCGAGGTGCGCCGCCTGGTCCGCGAACGCGACGAGGCCACCGATTTCCACGCCGGCCGCCTCGCCCTCGCCGATATGCTCGGCGGCGGCATCGACCTCTCCGATCTCCCGCTGGATCGCCCCATCCCCGAATCGCTGCTCCCCGACGTGCACTCGGTTCACCGCCGTCGCGGCCGCGTCGAAATCTTCAACGCCTTCGCCCGCTCCGGCAAAACGCTGCGCGAACTCATCATCGCCGCCAAGGACACCGGTCACTGGGCCGCCGCGGGCACCCCCGAACAACTCGCCGACGCCATCGCCGAACGCTACGAAGCCGGGGTTCTGGACGTCATCTCCCTCGGCGGCCTGACCGACCCGCGCACCCGCGACTTCCTGCTCAACGGCCTGCTCCCCGAACTCCGCCGCCGCCGCATAGTCGGCGACGACTACCGCGGCGCGACCTTCCGCGACAATCTCGAACTACCCCCGCTCCCGGACTGAGCACGCCGCCCCCGACTGCCCACCGGAACCAGAAATACCGACCGCCCCATATCCGGCTTCCCCCGATCCCCGAAACCGTACCCTCGACCTGTGACCCGAAAAGCGGTCTGGGGCAGCCTCATCTTCACGATCCTGGTCCCAGGCACCGTCGCCATCCTCATCCCCATCCTGCTCACCGGCTGGCACCGCCGCTCCGACCTGACCCCCGCCACGCCCCTGCGTTTCCTGGGCCTGTTCCTCTTCTTCGCCGGTCTCCCCATCCTGCTGGCCGCCATCCGCCGTTTCGCCACCGAGGGCCGCGGCACCCCCGCCCCCATCGCCCCCACCGCACACCTCGTAGTAGGCGGCCCCAACCGCTACGTCCGCAACCCCATGTACCTCGCCGTAGTCTCCCTCATCCTCGGCCAAGCCCTCCTCCTGAGCCAATCCCCCCTCCTCTGGTACGCCGCCATAATCGCCCTCACCCAAGCCGCCTTCGTCCACCTCTACGAAGAACCCACCCTCCTGAAACAATTCGGCGCCGAATACGAGACCTACCGCCGCAACGTCCCCGCCTGGATCCCGCGCCGCACACCCTGGTCCGTGGCTTCGGGGTCGTAATACGAGCTCGCCGAGATCATCAGGGCTGGGCGGACCGTACCTTATCGACCTGTGCGCGCAGGAGACGATCGCCGAAAGCTCGGGTTTCGACCGGGATTCGGAGCGTCGAGCGGTCCGCGTCCAGGTACTCCACGACCGTCCGATCGCCGACGGTGACGAATCGGACCAGGGTGGCGGTGGGGAAGAAACCGTTCGCGGGCGTGGACGCGCCGTCGCGTACGACAGCCAGTTCGATGACGGGGCCGATGCCGGGAATGTCGGCGGTGCTGGGTGATTCGCCGCCGAAGGAGACCGGTGGGGTGCCGTCGAACGGGTACGTGGATATCCTGGACCAGGCCGGACAGGCTCGGATGGTCGCCGACATGGCGGCGGGGTCCACGGTGTGGTCGAGGACCGCCAGCCGGACATCGTGTCGCGGTACGCCGTCCGCCGATTCGAGCTGCTGAATCGTGCCCGCGGACGTGTCGTCGGTTACCAGGGTGGTGGCGGAATCTCTGGTCCGGCACTGCGGGGTTTCGCCGGCGAAACGTACGGAGATGGCGCTTTGCCTGGCGGCGTCGGCACCCCAGGGCAGAGTGAAGACGATTCCGGGGATTTCCTCGGAGGTCAGCAGCAGGTCGCTCATCGAAAGTCTGCCCGTGGCAGGGGATTTGGCGGGGTCGTCATGGGCGCAGCCGGTCGTGGCGGCCGTCGCGATCGCGGCCAGTGCTGCGATGATCAGGACTCGACATGCGGTCATGGCGCTCGGATTCCCCACTGCTCAACCGAATAGAACCGGTCGGTTTCTATAGGGGCAGGGTAGCGGGGCGCGGCCGGGCGCTAGGCGAGGGGGCTCAGGGCGTAGGTGGTGGATGCCGTTGCGGTGTAGAAGAGTTCGGCTTCGTGGTCGGTGGCGTCGGCGGTGACGGCGCGGTCGATGGTGGTGAGCAGGTCGGTGTAGGTGCCGGCGGCGGAGTCGACGGGCATGTTGGAGGCGAAAACCAGGCGGTGCCAGCCCCAGAGTTGGACGCTGGTCTCGAGCCAGTATTCGAGGGTGGGCCAGGTGAGGTCGGGGCAGATCATGCCGAGGCCGGAGAGTTTGCAGAGCCAGGGGGTTTCCTTGGCGGCCAGCGACAGGGCGTTGGACCAGGCGGTGCGATGGTCGGGGGCGGTGCTCTCGGGCAGGCCGAGGTGTTCGAGCACCACGCGCAGGTCGGGGTAGCCGGCCAGGAAGTCGATCCAGTCGAGCATATTGCCGGGGTGGGCTACGAGGTCGAAGACGGCGTCACGGTCCTGGAGCCAGCTCGCTATCGCATCGGCGGCGGGGGAGTTGGGGGAGAGGCCCTGGAAGACGCGGATGCCGCGGAAACGCGTTGCGGCGGATTGGGTTTCGAGGTGGGCGAGGAGCTCGGGGACCGGGAGCGTGGGGTCTACCGTGCCTATGATGGCGACCGGTCGGTCCAAGCTCGGGGCGAGGCCGTCCACCCACGCGGTCTCGGCGAGGTAGGCGTGCCGGGCGGTGGTCGCCGAGACGTGCACCAGCCCGTTGACGGTCACCCCGGCCGTCGCCTTGTCGTAGTCCGCGGGCAGGAAGTTCCCCGCCAGCCCGGGTTCGCCCAGGGCGGCGGCGAATTCGGGCAGGCGGGGATACCAGGGGTGCGCGCCGGTATCCCACAGGTGTATGTGGGCGTCGACGATGGGATGGGTGGGCATTGTGGCGTCTCCTCAGTGCATGGTGATGCCGCCGCTGACACTGATCAGCTGGCCGGTGACGTAGCTGGCTTCCGGGCTCGCCAGCCATGCGATGAGGGCGGCGACTTCGTCCGGCTGGCCCAGACGTTTGAGCGGGATGGCCTTTTCGAGGGCGGCCAGGGCGCCCGGATGGTCGCGCATGGTGCGGTCGACCAGTTGCCCGGCGATGGGTCCCGGGCAGACCACATTGACCGTCAGTTCGTGCCGGGCGACCTCACGGGCCAGGGATTTGGCGAAGCCGAAGAGACCGGATTTGGAGGCGGCGTAGGCGGCTTCACCGGCGGCGCCGGCGCGCGCCCCGTCCGAGGACACGAAAACCAGCCGCGCGCAGTCGCTTTGCTGCAGGGCGGGCAGCAGCCGCTGGGTGAGCAGCATGGGTCCGCGCAGGTTCACCTGGTGCATGAGATCCCAGTGCCCGGGACTGCTGTCCACGAACGGTTCGACAATGGCGGTCCTCGCGCACTGCACCACGGCGGAGACCGAGTCCCGCACCGTATCGGCCACGGCCGCAATGCTGTTCGGGTCGGTCAGATCCAAACGCACCGCGGTGGCGTGCGCCCCGAGCTGGTCCGCGGCCTGTTCGGCGGCGGCCAGATCGATATCCGCGAGCGTGACCGTCCGCCCCGCGGCCACCAGCCGCCGCGCCACCGCGCGCCCGATATCACCCCCGCCGCCGGTCACCAGTGCGCCGGAGACGTTGCCGGATCCACCCACTGCCCCATCCGTTCCGCCGTCCATGAATCCCTTCGGATTCCATGAATAGTCGGTCAGCGGATGTTTTGCGACACAATGTCCGCAATCCGTTTGCGGAAAGCCTCCGGCGCGAACGTCGATGCGTGCGCGCGGATCGCCGCCGCGTCGTACCGGCCCGGATCGAAATCGCGCAGCGCCTCCGCGAATCCGGCGATCACGTGCTCGTCGGAGCCGTACTCGACGTGTGCCCCCGACACCCCCGGCAGCACCGAATCCAGGGCCCCGCCCGCCCCCACCGCCAGCACCGGCGTTCCGCACGCCATGGCCTCCACGGGCACGATGCCGAAGTCCTCCACGCCCGGCATGAGCAGGGCCCGGCACCGGCGATACATATCCAGGAGCACCTCGTCGGAAGCCGACCCGAGAAACGTCGTCTCCGGCCCCGCGATCGCCTCGAGCTGCCGCCGAAACCGCCCGTCGCCCAAGACGATCAGCCGCGCCCCGGCCCGCCGCGCCGCCCGGATGGCCAGATCGGGCCGCTTGTACGGCACCAGCCGCCCCGCGACGAGAAAGAAATCCTCGCGCACCACCGCGGGATCGGGCGCGAACCGCTCCACCCGCACCGGCGGATTCACCACCGAAGCCGGCAATCCCCACCAATCCCGCACCCGCGCCGCCACTGCCTGCGAGTTGGCGACCACGTGGGCCAATCGCGGCGCCGCCCGCAGCTCACTCCGCCGCGCCAGCGCACCCAGCGCCATGAGCGCCGCCTGCCCCGCCCGTCCACCGCCTTCCTGCCGCCGAAACCCCTTGTCCCACGCCCACCGCGCCGGACTGTGCACATACGCGATGACGGGTGCGGAGGTGGCCAGCGCCGCCTGCGTCGCGAACGCGTGATGGCTGATCACCACCGCGTCGTATCCGTCGTGCAGCGGCAATCCGCGCAGCACCCGCGGCACGAACGGCAACAGCGGCGCATGCGCCCGGCGCGCGGCCCCGACGTGTACGCGCGAGAGCCAGGTGTCGTGCACGCGCCCCACCGCCGGGAATCGGGCATCGCCGGAACTGGATTCGGCCGCACGGTCCCGCATCCCGTCGAGGCCGGCGATCGCCGCCCGATCGTGGTTCGCGATCGGCTCGCGCGGCTGCGCCGGGCCGGGGAACGCGCCCGGACCGAAGGCGGAAATCGGACTCGAAATACCGGCCGCACCGGGTCGGACCGGCATCGGACGGGGCTCTCCGGCGCCTGGGTCGGCGGTGGCGTCCGTGTGTCGCCCCGCTGCCGCGAGAAGTGTTCGCGTGCATTGTGGTTCGGCGATCGGCGCGAAGACCGGGGCGTCCGGCCAGGTCTTCATGAACTCGGCCACCACGGCTTCGGAGCCGCCGTATTCGGTGAGTCGTTCGTGCACGATCGCGATGCGCGGTGCCGTCATGGCCGTCCTGTCGTTCGGGTGGTCAGGCCCGCCGCGGGGCGGCGTGGCGGCGCAGGGCGGGGGCGACGGGGCGGCCGTTGAGCAGGCCGTCGACCGAACCCTGGTCCAGGGCTTTGCGATACACGGCGGCGGCGTCGCGGACGGCGTCGAGGGTGTGGTCGATATCGGCGCCGGTGTGGGCGGCGGAGGTGACGAAGGATTGGCCGAGGACACCGCGTTCGAGGAGTTCCTGGAGGAAGAGCGTGCGGAAGGGCTGGGACGGTCGGCCCGCGGCGTCACGGGTGGCGTAGACGAGGCAGGAGGGGCGGCCGATCACCTGGAGGTGCTCGCCGAGGCCGAGCTCGGCGGTGAGGGCGGCGACGCCGTCGGCCAGCCGGGCGCCGGCGGCTTCCATCCGGGCGACGGGGTCGGTGGTGCGGTAGGCCTCGACGACGGCCCGGAAGGCCGCCAGCGCACCGGTTTCCGGGCCGTGGGTGGTGGAGAGCAGGAACACCCGGTCGGCGTCGGTGCGCAGACCGCCGCGTTCCATGAACTCGCGTTTGCCCGCCAACGCGGAGATGGGAAAACCATTGCCCATGGCCTTGCCCCAGCAGGACAGGTCCGGGATCACGCCGTAGATCGATTGCGCCCCGCCCAGCGCCCACCGGAAGCCGGTGATCATCTCGTCGAACACGAGCAGCGTGCCGTGCCGATCGCACAGTGCCCGAACGCCTTCGAGGAATCCGGGCGCGGGTTCGGCCACCGCGGTCGCCTGTTCGAGGATCACGCACGCGACGGCGCCCGACTCCAACACCGCGGCAACCGATTCCAGGGAGTTGTACCGGAACCTCACCGTCCCGACCGCCGGTATCCCCGCATCCATCTCGGTGGTCCCGATGAACCAGTCGTCGGTGGAGAAGAACGGCTGATCGCACACCGCCACGGTCTCCCGCCCGGTCACCGCCCGCGCCAGCCGCACCGCCGCGGTGGTGGTATCGGACCCGTTCTTGGCGAACTTCACCATGTCCGCGCCCGGCACCACGCTCAGGAAGTCCTCGGCGGCAAGCATTTCCAGTTCGGTGGGCCGTGAGAAGTTCACCCCGTCGGCGATGGTCGCCGCCACGGCCGCGACCACCGGCGCGTACCCGTGCCCGAGCGTGACCGAGCGCAATCCCATGCCGTATTCGACGTAGGAGTTCCCGTCGGCATCCCAGACCCGCGCGCCTGCCCCGCGCACCAGGACCGGCGCCATTCCGTCGGGATATTGGTCGGCGCCGCGCGCATAGGTGTGCGCCCCGCCCGGTACGAGCTGGTGCAGCCGCTCCTGAATCGCATTGCTGCGCCCGAATTCACGCATCACCGGCTCCGCCCGCCGTGACGGCCCACAGTTCGTGGTCGGCGCGCCGTCCGTCCGGTCCGATGAAACCGCGCATGACACCCTCCTTGCGCAGTCCCGCTCGCGCGGCGACCGCGGCCGTTGCGGTGTCCCCGGATTCGATCTCCGTGGTCACCCGGTACAGTCCGGCAGCGCCGAACGCGTGGTCCAGCAGTGCACGGGTTGCCGCCAGGCGGACCTCGTCGTCGGCGTGAGCGGGATCGAGACGGATATGGATCCGGGCATTGCGGTCGAACATATCGATATCGAACAGCCGGGCCCGCCCGGCGGGCCGCCCGTCCACCTCGACGATCAGCAGCAGCCCCCGCGGGTTGCGCATACCCGTTGTCCCGCTGACGAATTCACGCCATCGGCAACCGCTCTCGAGACTACGTCGCGTCCGCCCGCCGCGCACGGCATCGCCCAGGCGCGGGCTGCGCAGCACCACCACCGGACGGCCGGGCAGCGCCAGCGTCAGCGGCCGGGCGGGCAGCAGCCGTTCGGCCACCCGCCACGCCTGTGCCAGCCGGTACCGCGTCGAAACCACCGCCACCGTCAGCACCCCCGGCACCCGGTCCGCGGCCGGCAACACCACCGGCACGGTCCCGCTGCGCCGCGCCAGCACCCGCTCGATCCAGGTGTCGGTGAACCCTTTCGGCGGTTTGTCGGCCCGCGTCAGCGCCCACAGATCATGATCGGAGCGCTTTCCGCCGACATCGAAATGCAGGGCCATCCGGGCCTCCCGCAGATACCCGACCTGCGCCGCCCCGTGCGCCGCCGCCGTGTTCTCCGGCGAGATCGGCGCGATCACCCGCTCCAGCCCGAGCACCTCGAACCCGAAGTCCAGGATCAGGGCCGCCGCCAGCCCTCCGAACCCGTGCCGCGCCAGTTCGGCATCGATCCAGATGCCCATTTCCCCCTGCCGCGCTACCGGATCGATATTCCCGATCTCCACCTGTCCGGCGAATCGTTCGTCGATCTCGATCACCGTGGTCAGCCGCCGCCCGGTCCGGGCATAGGTCGCGGCCTCCAGGCATTCGCGCACCCAGCGTCTTTCCGAGTGCCGCCGCTGCCAGTCCAGGGGCGAACTGTGCCAGAACGGTTCGATGAGCGCCCGGTCGCGCAACCGCAGCCGCCGCCATTGCGCGTAATCGGCGAACCGCGGTGCGCGCAGCACCAGGGTGCCGGCGGGCAACCGCACCGGGCCCAGCCGCACGCCCGTGAGCCCGGCGCTCACGCGGTGGGCCGCTGCTTGCCCAGCGACGAGGTCTTCACCGCGCCGTCGGTGCCCACCGACAGCCGCCAATACGTTCCGGCCTGATCCCGTAGCACGATGCCCCCCTCGCTGCGATCGGATAGAAAAGCGCCGCTGGACAATACGGCCGACAGCACGCCGCCGTCGCGGTCCTGCGCCTGCACGATGTCGCTGTCGATCCGCCCCGCCTGCGCCACCATGGTGCCGGAGAAGCGGGCCCCGTGCACCCGCCCGCGCCCGATCACATGCCAGCCCTCCGGGAACGCCCGCGGATCCACATCGTCGTAGTTGCCGGAGATGAGATTGACGGCCGTGCCCTCCGGAGCGCCCTTCTCGTCGATGCGCACCTCGATCGGCGGCGCGTTCAGATCCGGATCGAATTGCACATTGGCCAGATACGGCTGCCGGCAATAGATCAGGTCCAGGCACACCTTGCGCGCCGCCACCTTGCAGTTGACCATGCCGAACTGCGCGGGCCCGCCGCTGGGCGAACCGATGGACAGCGCGGTGTCGGCCCCTTCGAACCACACATTGGTCAGCCACCAGTCATTAGCCGCCCCGTCGATCATGATGTGTTTCTCGGTGGTGCGCGGATCGGAGTCGGAGACGAATTCGACGTTGGTGAACGCCAATCCGGCATTGTGGTCGCCGCCGGTGCCCAGCACCCCGACCAGATTGTTGGTCAGCTTCGAGGACGTCACATAGTTCTGGATGCACGAGGTGACGATCCCGTACCCGAAGTTGTTGATATCGCAGTTGATCACGGCGGTGCCGCCGGTGTTCTGATCCAGCACCAGCCCCCGCTGCCCGGCGAACTTGGGCGAGTTCTCGCTGATGTGATTGCCGCGCAGCACCACCGAGTCGAAGGTGCAGCGGAAGCACTCCGACAGCCGTACCGCCGTGGCCTTGGACCCGGTGAGATAGAAGCCCAGGCGCGAGAACCGGACCCGCTGTTTGCGCTTCAACTCGACGAGCGTCCCGTCGCCCTCGTAGTACAGGGTCGTGACATCCCCGCCGTCGCCGAGCACGGACGCGTAATCCGGCAGCGCCGGAAAGGATTTCAGCAGATACTGCCCGGCCGGGATGTACAGCACCAGCGGCTTGTCGCCCACCGCCACGGCGGCGGCGAAAGCGGCCGTGTCATCGGTGTGCCCGTCGCCGACGGCCCCGAAGTCCTTCACATTCCGCGCCGACGGCTGATCGCTCACATGCGGCGACCGGAACTCGGTACCCGCGGAATCCCCGGACCCGCACGCCGCGAGCGGCAGCACCGCGGCCGCCCCCAATCCGGTCGCGAGCAGCCGCCGCCGTCGCAGGCGTTCCGCGTCGTTCCCCCCGGACGCTCCACTCACCGCTTCACCAGATCGAGTGGCTTGTGCACGAGTTCGCGCAGGCCGCCCGGTGGTCGCGAGAACACCACCGCGCCGATCAGCCGCTCGTTGTCCAGCCCGAAGGTGGCCAGCGCCCCGCGCAGCTGATCGGAGGTGCTGCCGAGTTCGATCACCCCGACGGTGGCGTCGCAGGACCGCGCCAGGGTGATGGCGTCCGCCGCCGCGGTCACCGGCGCGGCTTCCACGATCAGGTAATCGAATTCACCGCGCAGCTTGGCCATGATCTCGGTGAAGCGCTCCGAACCGAGCATGTCCGGTGTGCGGAAATCCTGCCCGCCCAGCGGCATGACGCTGATGCCCGCCTCCGGCCAGCTCGCCACCGCGTCGAACGGGGAAGCATTGGTGCGCAGCAGTTCCGCCAGCCCGGTGCGGGCCGGGACGGCGCTGCTGGAGCCCTGCCCGCTGGTGTCGGCGTCCACCAGCAGCACGCGCGCGCCGGTATCGGCGAAGGTGCGCGCCAGCCCGATCGCCACATCCGGTTCGGACCGGGCGCCGAGCGAGGTGAACAGTACGACGGTGCGATCCGGATCCTCGGTGAGCCGGGTGCGCAGCCGGCGCAGTTCCCCCGCCGCCCCGGGCCGGCCCTCGTCGACGATGCCCAGGATCGGCACCGGCACAATGGCTTCCACATCCATCGAGGTGCGCAGCCGCTTGTCCAGCCTGTCCCGCACCAGCGCCGCCCCGAGCCCCAGCACCAGCCCGGCCAGCACGCCCAGCAGGTAGTACCGCTTCTTCTGCGGCGAGGTCGGCGAGGTCGGGGTCTGCGCTTTGTCGATCACCTCGGCGCGGGCGGCGGGCGCGGCATCGGATTGGATGACCTCGAGCCGCGACACCAGCGCCCGGAACTGCGACACCACTTCGTCGGTGAGGGTGCGCGCGCCCGCCGGGGTGGCATCGGTCACCGACACCACGATT
Organism: Nocardia yamanashiensis; assembly: GCF_021183565.1. Lineage (NCBI taxonomy): Bacteria > Bacillati > Actinomycetota > Actinomycetes > Mycobacteriales > Nocardiaceae > Nocardia > Nocardia yamanashiensis. The sequence continues at coordinate 2,996,996 of NZ_CP089226.1, read as the reverse complement.
ATGGTGGTGGCCGGTGGCGACACCGCGGTGATCCGGCTGCGCAGATCGTCCACCGAGACGTTCAGCGCCAACTGGTTTTTCACATAGGTGGCGACCGTGACGCTGGTGACCAGGTCCACATACGACCGCACCCGCTGCTGGGCGGCCAGCCCGCCCTGATAGGAGTCGTTGACCGAGGTGCCGGTGGCCATGGAGACGTACACCGAACTCGATGCCGTATAGGTGGTCGGCAGCGTGCTCGCGTATCCGGCCGCCGCCGCGGCGCACACCGCCACCGTGGCCACCAGGATCAGCCAGCGCCGCCGCAGCAGCCGCCAGTAGTCGATCAAACCCATTGCGCTGTCCTCTTTTTCCCGGATGGACCCGATGCGACGCCGGGGCGGATCGGCGCCCGCGCCAGCTGGTCCACCCGTCTGCGGTATTCCCCGACAATGAGATAGGTCAACCAGGCCAGCACGGCGGCCTGGAGGTATTTGCCGAGCGTTTCGACGGTGCCCAGCACGCCGCGCTCGAACAGCACCGGCACTTCGATCAGGGCCAGGCCGAACACCGGCAGCGGGAACGACCGCGCGTAGAGCGAGTGGATCCACACCAGCAGCAGCGCGAAGGTGATGCTCACCCCGAGCGCCACCCCGAAATAGCCGCCCAGCACATAGCCTTCGTTGATATTGCCCTCGGCCAGCGACACCGACACCGTGGACATGTCGACCGAACCGCCGCGCACCTGTTCGGCCCAGGCCGCGCCGGAGCGGAACTTCTCGGCCCCGAGCAGCTGGGTCGGGACGAGACTCTGCACGGCGTGCGTCGCCACCTCGCCCGGCGTCAGCCAGGAGTTCGGTCCGGCGAACCAGGCGTCGGTGGCGGCTTCCAGCAGATCGAAGCGGCGCAGCAGGCTCAGGAACGGCTGCACCACGGTCGGGTACTGCGCATCCACCTGTGCGGCTTCGGCTTTGGCGTCGGCGTCGGTCTTGAGCGATTGCAGCCAGCCGAAGCCGCCGATGGCCAGGCCGGTGATGGCGAACACCCCGACCACCTTGGTCCGGGTCCAGCCGATCATGGCGAAGCGCACCGCGATGGCCAGCGCCGCGCCCATCACCGGGGTCTTGGATTGCACGGTGGCCGTCCACAGCAGTTCGCCGCAGGTGAGCGCACCCAGCACCAGGGCGGTGGTGCGCCCGTTGTCGTTGCGGTAGAACACGATCAGGCCGACCGCGCCGAGGGTGGCCAGAATGGTGATCAGGTTGATCACCGGATTGGGGCTCTCGAGTTCACCGGCCTTGCCGACGCTGCCAGTCGCGACGGCGGCCAGGCGCCCCAGGGTGCCGAGGCCGTAGAGCGCGATCAGGGTGGTGATGAAGGTCGGGTCGGTCGCGAAATACGGTACGCGCGGCGGGTTTTCGGTACCTGCCGGTCGCACCGCACGGGCGCGGGTCCACACCGTGTACGCCAGCACCAGGCCCGCGTACACCCACAGCCCGAACACCACCGGCTTCAGGACCATGGCGATGCCCTCGTCGTACCCGTACTGGTACAGCCGTGGATCCGGCACATTGTCCCCGTAGTGCGGTTCGGGTTTCACCCACAGCAGCGCCACCGGCCGGGCCACATAGGACAGCGACCAGTGCGCGGTCTGCGCGATCAGGAACACCCGGGCCACGCCGGGCAGATACATCGCCGAGACCACGATCGTCGCCAGCGCGGCGGCGACGAGCACCACTTCGGTTTGCGCAGGGGCCATCACGCGTCCTCCCTCACCCCTATGTCCGCGCGCGCCGCCCGGTCGTTACCCGATCGGCGGCCGCGTCGCGCACCGCGAGTGTCGCCGGTCATTCCAGGGCGTCGACGATCTCGCGGGCCCGGTCCACATAGGCGTGGCCGCCGCCGGTGATGCGGTGGTATCCGGCCTCGGCGACCTTGGCCACCTGATCCGGGTAGCGGCGGCAGCGGTCGATGATCTCGCGCAGTTCGGCGGGGCCGGAGAACAGGAAGCATTCGGATCCGTCCTGCAGCAGCTCGGCGTGCTCGTCGGTGCGTTCGCCCACGAAAAGGCCGCCGGCGGCGGGCACTTCGAAGGTGCGGCAGGTATGGGTGTCGCGATTGTCGGAGTTCAGCAGGACCAGGTTGGCGGTGGTGGCGGCGATCGCGGCGGAGAAGTGCTCGCCGTAGACCGCGCCGCCGATCTCGGCGCCGGTCTGCCAGAGCGGGCGTACCCGCCGCCAGCCGGGGCCGCGTAAGAGCATGTCGCCCCGGTATTCCCGGGCCAGGGCGATGAGCAGGTCGCGGCGGTCGGGGCGGACCGCGCCGATGAAACCGAGCAGGAAACGCCGGACGCCGCGCCGGGCGGTGCGGTGGTGCCAGGCCGGATCGTATGCGCTGCGAACGAATTTCACGTGTTGTGCGCCGCGGGCGGTCAGTTCGGGGACGTTGTGCCATTTGGTGGTGACGATGAGGTCCCACGCCGCTTCGTGCGCGAGGTAGTCCGGGGAGGTGTTGTACGGATTCGACACGTCGTCCGGGCTGTAGTGCACGCGCAGACCGGCCGGTGTGGTCAGCAGCCGCCGCTGGTCCAGATGCACGGATTTGAAGGCGAACAGCACATCCGGGGTGAAAGCCGCGGCGGCGCTTTCGATCTCGTCGTGCAGGGCGGTCACATCCCAGGGCGCGCGCCGGTGCGCGAACTTCGAGTACACCCACGGCGGCGACAGTCGCGCCGGCAGCGTGACCGCGGTGGTGTCGACCACCACCACCTCGTGGCCCGCCTGCCGGAAGCCGTCGGCGAGCGAGCGCGCGTTACTGCCCACCCAGTCGTCGCCGACGAACAGGATTCTCATGCGGGGTCTCCCTTGCCCATGAGTACGGTGGCGGGATCGGATCCGGACGCCCCACTGCGTACCGATCGTTCCCGCACGATGAGCCACCGCACCCGGATGATGTACCACAGCGCGACACCGATTTCCGCGGAAACGGAGCCGTAGACGAGCGTCCAGACCGATTGCGTGCGCACCGCGTAGGCCAGCGCGATCCCCGCGATACAGGTGCCGATGATGGCGCCGATGAGCACGCCCATGGTGTCGCTCTTGACCGGCAGGATCGCGGTGGTCACATACGAGGTGATGGTGGTGGCAGGGAGGATGAGCACTTCCAGGCGCAGCAGGCCGATCGCGCCGTCGAAGTCGTGGCTGTAGATGAGGTGGATGAGCGTCGGCGCGAGCACCCAGACGCTCACCGTGGCGACGGTCGCCACCGTGACCACCGCGACGAGTGCCTGAATCGAATTGCGCCAGAAGCGATCATGGGTGCTGCGCCTGGCCATGCGCGGCAGCAGTGCGAAACCGATGGGGTCCAAACTCGATTGGATGGCGCGCACCAGCCGATCGCCCGCCGAGTACAAGCCCAGCGACGCCGCGTCCAGCACCGCGCTGTATACGGCGGCCGACCCCTGCCCGTATCCGGTGACCAGCATGCGCGAGGTGAAAACCGGTGCCGCCATCCGCACCATGGCCCGCACCCCGTACGGCTTGGCGGGCGGGCCGTAATTGCGCACCGAATCCCACCAGGTCAGCCCGACCGTCGGGGCCGACGAAATCAGCAGGCACAGTACGGCCGTCGTGGCCGTCGGATAGTGCGGCAGCAGCACTATGAGCAGCACCAGATAAACGATCCGCCCGACCCCCTGATACCCGGTCGACGACCCGAACCGCCCCTGCCCGATCAGCAGCCAATCCTCCGACACCGACCAGAACCCGCCCGCGAACAACCCGAGCAGCACCATATGCAACGGCGGCGCCGCCCCCGCCGCCAAACTCCCCAGCAGCGTCGCCCCGATCACCGCGAGCGTCCCCAGCCGAATAGCCAGATAACTCCCGCGCAGCCGATTGATCTCCGCCCGCCCGAGTTCCGACTCGTGCACCCGAGCCGCCAGAAACTGTGTGATCCCCAAGTCCACCAGCAACGACCCGATGAAATACGACGACATCCCGATCGCCAGCAACCCCGTCCCGTGCGGCCCCAACGTCCGAGCCAGCAACGGCACCGTCACCAACGTAATGACGTACTGCCCATACTTCCCGAACGTCACCAACGCGATATCCCGCAGAATCCCCCCGACCCCACCCATCCCATGCCCGGCCTGCTTCCGATGCCGCCCCCGCCCCGGCGAAACCCGCTCCGCCTCCCCACTACCGACCTCCGCCACACCCGGCTGCTGCCCGGCATCCTCCGCTGCCCCATCGCGCGCACCCACCGAATCCCGCTGCCCGCCGGAAAGTCCCGCCACCGGTGCCCACGCGCCGTACGGATCAAGAGTTTCCGGAACGAACGCGTGGTCGCCACCGCTGTCGCCGGCCGTACCGGGTGCATATCCCGTGCCACCGGGAGGAACTGCGTACGTGCCGTGCGGTTTTTGTGTGGACTCGGGGCTTCCGGACGGGGCCGGGTACCCGCCCTGTGGATGTCGCGCGGATTCGGAATATCCGGGCGGCGCGTACCGGCCGCGCGGATTGTGTTCCGAGCCAGGGTTTTCCGTGACTCCCGGGTCCGCGCGGGTCGGCTCGTATGCGGCGCTGGGAGTTTCGGTGGGCAGCGCATAACCGTCGTCGGGATCGGCTGCGGTGGTCCGGCCTTGCGGGGCGGGGCGGTACCCGCCGTGCTGACCGCGTCGCGGGTCGGGACTTTCGTCCGAAGGTGCGTATGCGCCGGTGGCGTCGCGCAGCGGGGCGGGTGCTGCGGGGCGCGGGAGGGTGTTGGCGACGGGGAAGCCCATGGGACTGGTATTCGGTGCGGCGAAGTAGGCGGCGTTGTGGCCGTCGAAGGCGTTGGGGTGGGGGTCGGGGTCGGCGAGGCCGTGGCGCATGGTGCGGCGGCGGCGCAGGCGGTCGAGGGTGCGCAGGGGTGTGGTGGGTGGGTCGTAGCGCGGTAGACGCTCGGTCGGATCGTCCACGGCGTCAGCGTCTTCCGGGCAGACCGGTCAGGAAGGTGGTGACGGCGCGGGCGGATACCGCGACGTCGAAGTCGCGGGCCCGGATTCGGGCGGCGTCGGCGAGTTTGGCGCGCAGTTCCTGGTCGGCGATCAACCGGTCGAGGGCGCGCGTCAGCTGGGCGCGATCGCCGGCGTCCACCAGGAGGCCGTTCACGCCGGGTTCGACGATCTCCTCCGGACCGCCGGGCCGGGTCGCGATCACCGCGCATCCGGCGGCCATGCCTTCCACCACCACCTGGCCGAACGGTTCGGGCAGCACGGAGCAGTGCACTTGAATGTCGGCGTAGTGCAGATACGACTCCGGGTCGTCCACGTGCCCGGTGAACACCACGGGCAGATTCAATGCGGTGGCGTGCATTTCGAGCTCGGCGCGGTAGGGCTCCTCGTCGAAGAAGGTGCCGCCGACCAGATAGACGCTCGCGGGCTGGATCTCGACATCGGCCAGTGCGCGCAGGAACAGATCCTGGCCCTTCCACGGTGCGAGCCGCCCGACCACCACGACGATGGTCTTCGCCGCGGGTCGCTGCGGATCGCTGATCAGCGAGAACGTGTCGTGATCGGTTGCGTTGCGCTCGGTTTCGTCGTCGCTTGCCGTTTCGTCGTCGTCCACCAGTCCCGGGATGGCGTTGCCGCACCGATACTGCGGCTGGTTGTCGAACTCGACGCCCGGGTAGGCCACCAGCGTCCGTCGTCCCCGTGTGCTCAGCGATGCCAGGGTGCCGCGGCTGTTCGCGATGTATCCGTGGGCCACGATCCAGCCCAGCAAGCGCAGTGCGAGGGCTAGCCAGCGGCCGAAGTAGTCGGCCGAAATCCGGTCGTGCACATGCCAGATCAGTGGGACGCGGGCCCGGCGTGCCGCGACCGCGCCCATGAGGAGTGCTTTCGAGCTGCCCGCCACCACCACGGTTCCGTCTAGTTCCCGCACGGTCTCGCCGAGCCGCCAGCCGAGCCGGAGGAGCTGCGCGCATCCGGTGAGCAGGGTGCGTACCCCCGCCTTGTCGATGGTCAGCGCGCGGGTGTCGAAATCGCCGGTGACCGTGCGGGTTTCGATGCCGCGCTCGGCCATGCGCCGCAGCATCGGCCCGTCCTCGGTGTACACCACCGCCGTGCTGGCGGCGGGCATGGCCGAGACCAGGCGCAGCGTGGCCAGTTCCGCCCCGGACGGAGCCGCCGTGTGCGCCAGGAAGATCGCTTTCATGCGCGCCCTCCGGCCAGCTCGGCGTACACCTCGTGATGCCGCCGGGCCGCGACCGCCCAGGAGAACGTTTCCGCGTGCGCGCGGCACTGTTTCGCGTCGGGCCGCACTCCGACCAGCCCGGCATTGATGCGCGCCGCGAGGGCCTCGGCACTACCGGGCGGCACGATGAGTGAGGCGTCCAATTCCCGCACCGAATCGGGCAATCCACCGCAGTCGGAGACGATCGGCGCCCGCCCGGCCGCCAGCGATTCCAGCGCGATGAGCCCGAATCCTTCCAGAGCCAGCGACGGCACCACGGTCAGTTCCGACCGCACATAGAGTTCGGTGAGCTGCTCGTCACTGACCGCGCCGGTGAAGAGAACGGAGTCGTCCCGCCGCGCCAGCGCCCGCAATTCCGGTTCGGCCGTACCGGTTCCGACGATGACCAGCCGCGCATGCGGATGCTCGGCCCGCACCCCCGTCCACGCGCGAATGAGCACATCGATGCCCATCCGCTTCTCCAGCCGCCGCACGCACAGCACCACGCCGTTCTCGGTGGCGGGTTCGGGGGAGGGGAAACGCTCCAGGTCCACGCCCGGCGCGATCACCCGCACCTTCGGCTCCGGCACCCGGTAGTCCTCCACGAGCAATCGCCGAAAATGCTGGGACAGCACGATGAATCGATCCGCCCGCAGATACCGCAGCCGCTCCACCAGGTACTTCGCGCGCACCGGCCAGGCGCTCTCGCCCGCCATCCGGCTCTCGGCCGCCCACGGCCCGTGAAAATGCACCACCAAGGGATGTCGTCCCAACGGCGCGGGACCGTACAGGCAGAAATGCCGGTCCAGCACCGTCCCCGGCCGCAGCGCCTCGCGATCCAGGAATGCCGCGCGTGCCCGCGTCAGCGTGGAACCGCCCGTCGGCCCCCAGCTGCCGCCGCCCGCCGGCGCATCCCCGAAAGCCTTTGCCGTGACGTCGATTTCCCCGCTCGCCGCCAGCGCGGCGGACAGGTCCGTAAAGTATCTGTTCAGCCCCCCGGGAGCCGCTCCGAACCACTCTGACCCGGTCATATACACCCGCACCGGTCGTGCCAACACCCTCACCCCCGGGTCGGTCAGCCACGCTCGAGCCGCGATCGCACACCCGAACGCCCTTGCAGCGCAAGTGTATGCCAATCCGTGCAGCTGGGCGGGCTATCGCCGGGCTAACAACCGGCCGTACGGCTTTGCCGAAGAGTGGGTTACGGTGAGCGGGAACGGGACGTCATCGGAGGAAGAGCGGTCTTGGGGCGGACACTCGAGCGCGGGCAGGTATTCGCGGGCTATCTCGTGGAACGGCTGCTCGGGGTCGGCGGCATGGGCGAGGTGTACCTGGCCCGCGACCGCGATCTGCCGCGCCCGGTCGCCCTGAAACTGCTGGCCCCGGGCAAATCCGACGATCCGGAGGTGCGCGCGCGGTTCCTGCGCGAGGCCGATACCGCGGCCCGGCTGTCGCATCCGAATATCGTCGCGGTGTACGCGCGCGGCAACGACGACCACCGCCTGTGGATGGCCATGCAGTACATCGAGGGCACCGATGTGGCCGAGGTGCTGGCGCAGGGACCGCTGCGGCCGGAGCACGCGGTGCGGATCCTCGGCGAGACCGCCAGGGCCCTGGATCACGCGCATCGCGCGGGCGTCCTGCACCGGGATGTGAAGCCCGCCAATATCCTGCTGGCCTGGGGTCCGGAGCAGCGCGTGTTCCTGGCGGACTTCGGCATCGCCAAGGCTCTCGATCAGACCGGCGCGCTCACCCGCACCGGGGAGATGTACGCGAGCTTCCAGTACGCCTCGCCCGAACAGTTCGAACTGCGCGCGGACCTCGATCAGCGCGCCGACGTGTACGCGCTGGGCTGCACGCTCTTCCACATGCTCACCGGCGAACTGCCCTTCCCCGGCCAGACCACCGCGCAGCTGGTCGCCGGGCATCTGCACGGTGAGATTCCGCACCCCAGCGTGCGGCGGCCCGGTGTGCCAACGGCTTTCGACCAGGTGATCGCGCGGGCGCTCGCCAAGCAACCGGGCGACCGGTACGGCAGCTGCGGTGAACTCGCGGCGGCCGCGGAACAGGCGCTGGGCACGCCGGCCCATACCGGATCGCCGTGGCAGGACCTCGGTCCGCGCCCGGCGTTCGCCCCGCTGCCGGTGTACGGCTCCGGTGTCACCACCCGTCCGCAGGACGCACCGGCCCCGGTGACCACCGGACCGCGGCGCGCCCCGGTGGCCACCACCGGGCCGGGCCACCTGCCGCAACCCGGACCGACCACCCAGGCCGGTATCGCGACCCAGCTCGGTCACCCCACCCAGCCCGAGACGCCGCCGGCCCGACGCGGCCGCAAACGCCTCATCCTGGCCGGGCTGATCGTCGCCGCCGTGCTGGCGGGCGGCATCGGCGTCGGATTCGGCTCCGGCGCACTGCGTTTCACCTTCACCGGCGGCGCGCCCGGCCTGACCGCCACCGACCCGTCCCGCGACGCCGCCATCAAGGCGGCTTGCGATTACGGCCTGCTCATGACCACCTACGACTACAACGACGGCGACGGCTGGCAGACCAAGGTCGTGGCCGGCGCCACCGGCACCTGGAAGACCCAATCGCAGCAGCTGCTGCCCGCCATCCGGCTACTGCTGGAAGCCGATTCCGAGCACAGCCGCGGCACCGACGCGAAATGCGTCATCACCTCGGGGAACACCACCCACTACGAACTGACCGCCGACATCACCGTGGTCAACTCGACCAAGGGCAAGGCCGACACCACCGAGCAGCAGAACATCACCATGTCGATGGACTACGTGGACGGTAAATGGCTGTGCGGCAAGTGGTCCAGCCCGCTGTTCCCGACCTGAACCATTCCGGAGCCGTCGAACCGGAACCGGGTACGCCGCGTATGGCCCCAGGTGCGTCGACGTGCCCTCACCCTGGGGATCCTCGCCACCGCCACCGCCGCGGTGCTGACCGGTTCCATTCCCGCCACCACCGCCCAGCCTTCAGCGCTGGCCCAGCGTCTGCAGATCGGCCTGGACGACACCGTCGCCGGCAGCGATGTGCCCGGCGCGCAGCTGATCCTCCTGGACGGCGATACCGAGATCCAGATCAATAGCGGCGTAAGCGATCTCGGCAACGGCGCGGTCTTCCCCGATCGCGCTCAGGTCCGGATCGCCAGCAATACCAAGTCGTTCGTGGCCGCCGTGGTGCTGCAACTGGTGGGGGAGGGCCGCATCGAACTCGATGCCCCCATCGAGCGCTACCTGCCCGGGGTGGTGCACGCCCCCGGCGGCGACGGCAATCTGATCACCGTGCGAAATCTGCTGCAGCACACCAGCGGGATCCCCGACTACCTCACCGAGCTGGATCTGAACTCGGTGGCGGGCTTGCAGTCCTCCCGCCCGATCGGCGACCTGATCGGCTTGGGCATGGCCAAGAACTCGGAATTCACGCCCGGCGAGAAATCGACATATTCCAATACGAATTATCTGATCGCGGGCGAACTCGTCCGCCAAGTAACAGGGATGCCGGTCGGTATTGAAGTCACCACAAGGATTCTCGTACCGCTGGGACTCAGCGGCACCTACTGGCCGTTGTATCCCGTAGAAAATGTGATACGCCAGCCTCATCCACGTGCATACCACGAATTCGGCGGCGAGCGAATCGATGTCACCGATATCGACCCCGGCTGGGGCCTGCCCGACGGCGCCATGGTGTCCACCGGCGCGGACCTGGACCGGTACTTCGCCGCCCTGCTCGCCGGTCGCGTGGTCGCTCCGGCCCAGCTCGCCGAGATGCGGCGCACCGTGCCGAGCGGCGATTTCCGCCGCTCGGAGGACTTCGGCCTGGGCCTTTTCCACTGGGTCACCTCCTGCGGCCTGGACGCCTGGGGCCACGGCGGCACCATGCACGGCACCTTCGTCTACGGCGGCGCCACCACCACCCGCTCGGTCACGGTGAGCATGAACCAGATTCCCGACATCCTGGCCGCGCGCTCACGGAATATCGACCTGGACGCGGTGGTGGATGCCGCGCTCTGTGCGTAAGATTCGCTGCGGACAACAGGGCCGGGCTCCGGAAGGACAACACTGGTGGGGAAGTCTGGCGCGGGGGAAAGTGCCGGGGAATTCCGAGTACTGGTCGACAACGGCGAGTACTGGTTACGAAATCGCGGTGATCTGGCCATGATGGTCATAACCGTGAACCGAATACGCGAACACTGGCCCCGCGCGCGCGTCGGCATGCTCACCGATCAGCCGCTCGTCATGCGGGCGCTGCTGCCGGACGCCGAACCGCTGTTCGCCACCGCCGGCGGGCATTGGGGCAGAAGCGGTTTGGCGGGCTGGGTGGACCAGCAGACCGGCGCCCGGGTGACCGGACCCGCCGCCCTGCACTGGCGCGCGGCCACCGAAGTGCCCAAGCATCACCTGCGCGGGGTGCGCAACCAGCTGCGCGACCAGGTACGCACGCTGCGTGGCGCCACCCCGCCGGAACCCCCGGCGAGCGGCGGCATTCCGGAGCTGCCGCCGGTGCCGGCCGCGCTGCCGGAGGCGGACCTGGTCATCGCCCAGGGCGGCGGGTACATGACCGACGTCGACCTGTACCAGGCGCACCGCACCCTCAATCTGCTGGAAGCTGCTCAGCGCCAAGGCATTCCGAACGTCATGCTGGGCCAGGGCCTGGGACCCATGACCGATCCGGAACTGCTGCGCCGCTGCGCCGAAGTGCTGCCGGGCGTGGACTACATCGGCCTGCGCGAGGGACTGCAGGGCCCCAAGCTGCTGGCCGACCTCGGCGTCGCCGCCGACCGTGTCCTGGTCACCGGTGACGACGCGGTCGAATTCTCCTATCGCCTGCGCCGCCCGGAGATCGGCACCGATCTCGGCCTGTGCCTGCGCATCTCGGACTATTCGAAAGTCAGCGACACCGCCCGCGACACCCTGGGCGAGGTGATGCGCGCGCAGGCCGTCGCGCTCGACACCCATCTGGCCCCGCTCATCATCTCCGAATACGACGACGAGGACCGGCGTTTCACGCTGCCGCTGCTGGCGCACGCGCCCAAGGTGCGGCCGGTGCTGAGCCGGGCCGGTTCCGCGCAGGACTGCGCCCGGCAGGTCTCGCGCTGCCGCATTCTCGTCACCAGCGCCTACCACCTGGCGGTTTTCGCGCTCTCCCAGGGCATTCCGGCCGTCGCTGTAACGGCCTCCCGGTACTACGACGACAAATTCAATGGATTGGCCGATATGTTCGGCGCCGGATTGCGGGTGGTGCCGCTGGCGACCGGCGACCTCGACACCGAACTGACACGTGCCGTTCGGGAATTGTGGGAGTCGGCGCCGGAACTGCGGGATACGCTGCAGCAGAAGGCGGTTGAGCAGATCGATGCCGGTCGTGCGGGCCTGGATCGGGTATTCCGGCTCGTGGGCGGACGGGAAGGAGACCGGCCCGCCGACACCGTCGTACCAGCTCAGGGGGAATGATGACAGTACTGTCGGTATGCGTCCCGGCCTACAACTCCGGGCGCACCCTGGCTACCACCATGCGCTCGATCCTGGACCAGGACACCGACTGCGAGGTCGTGGTGCTGGACAATGCCAGCGTCGACGACACCGGCGCCATCGCCAGATCCTTCGGTGATCCCCGGGTCAAGGTCTTCCGCAACGAGGAGACGCTGCCGATCGGCGAGAACTGGAACAAGGTGGTCTGGCACGCCACCGGCCGCCTGGTGAAGGTGGTGTGCGCCGACGACATCCTGCTGCCGGGCGCCCTGGCCAAACAGCTGGAGGTGATGGGCGACAACGGCGTCGCCATCTGCTCGTCGAAATTCCAGGTCATCGACGAGACCGGCGCGGTCGAGGAAACCGATCTCGGCCTGCCGGACCTGCTCGGCCCGCGCGATGCCCGCACCCTCATGCGCGTCATCGTGCGGCGCGGTCCCGCCGACTTCGGGCCCACCGCCGCCGCCGTCTTCCGCCGCGCCGATTTCGACCGCGTCGGCGGGTTCCGCGGGGACCTGGTGTTCCCCATGGACGTGGATCTGTTCGCCCGGGTCAGCGCCTTCGGATTGTTCTACGGCCTCCCCGATATCCTTGCCGCCTGGCGCAATTCGAGTTTCAACCTGTGCAGCAACACCTCGACCGTCAGCAAGCTGACCGAGATGCTGCGCTTTCATCACCGGCTGGGTTCGGAGTATCCGCAACTGGTCGGCAAGAGCGCGGTGCTGGCGGGGGATATGCGGCTGGCGCGGGCGGCCGCGGACCGGGTGCGGGTGCGCGCCACGGCCACCGCGTTGCGCCGTCCCGAACTGTTGCACTGAGCATCGGAGCCGGATAGTGAAACGGCGGCCCGGCCGGAAATGGCCGGACCGCCGTGCTTTTCGCCCGGGGTCAATTGGTCCAGAGCGGACCGTAGGTGACGACGGTGTCGCCGTTGCCGGTGACGATGCTGACCCACGGCCGGATGGTGACCTGCCCGAGTACACCGGTGACCGTGCCGTGGAACCCCGACATCTGGATGTAGCCGTCCACCCCCGAGATCGACGCGCCGGCCGCCTCGATGGTCTGGATGCCGGGTCCGAATCCCACCGCGATCTCCAGCCCGAGCTGCGGAATCAGGCTGCCGAGGGTGATTTTCGGATCTTCGCCGACTTCCACGCCGATGCTCGGACTCCACCACTGGAAGCGGATCTTGCCGTCCAGGGTGGCCGGGTAGCCGACCTGGTAGCCCATGGTGATCTTCCCGGACCAGTCCTCGGCCTTGGCGCCGGAGATCTTGAAGGAGGCCCGGCCGTCGTGGAACCACTCCCGGGTCAGCGGATTGCCGTCCAGCGGCGCGACGAAACTTATCTTGGTATCGGATTGGATGGCCTCGACCGTGCGATTCTGCCGGTCCACGATCGAATTGCTGCTGTCGATCGCGGCCGCCGACATGCTGGTGCTCAGGGCCAGGCCCAAGGTCAGCGCGGCGGCGACGGCCGCGGTGCGCACGGTGGCGCGCGAGGTCGAACTGTTCATGATTTCCCCATTCCCTCATCAGGTGCTGCGGCGCGTAATGAGTACGCGGGTAGAGAATTTGCCCACTATCACCGGGATGTTCGGCATCCCGTACTTCACACGACTGTGTCGATCACCCACTTCCCCTGCAGCTCCGGCAGACTGCGTTCGACCTCCGGAAGGAGGTCCGGCAGGGTCAGCAGCACCCGATCCGGTTGCGCGGCAAGCAGTTCCGCCGGATCGATGATGGGTATGTCGGTGCCGGGCATGCGACGGCCGTGCTTGGCGGGGGAGGCGTCGGCCACCGCCGTCAGCAGGCCGCGGTGCGCGCCGGCGAGATGGAACAGCGCGACCGCGCGCGAGGCCGCGCCGTAGGCGTACACCCGGCGTCCGGCCGCGGCCTCCGCTTCCAGCCAGGTGCGCAGCGCGTGCGCCTGGCGGTCGGCCTCCTGTTGCAGGCCGCGCACCGAATCCGGTTCCGTCGCAGCCGATTCCGCGGCGAGTATGCGCTGGATCGCGGCGTCGGCGGCCATCGGCGGATGGACGGCGGCGATCAGGACGGTGCCGCCGTAGAGGTCGAATTCCCAGGCGGTGGCCACGCTCATCCCGGCGGCCGTGACGAGCCGGATCAGGGCGGTGAGGGAGTAGTAGGCGAAATGCCCGTGCCGCAGCGCATTCCATTGGCCCTGGGCGAGGATGGCGTGCAGGGAATGGAACTGCAGCAGCAGCACGCCGCCGGGCGCGGTGGCCGCGGCCCGGGCCGCGAAAGCGGCGCGTTGATCGGGTTCGTGCATGATGCCGAAGCAGTCGATGACCACGTCGGCGGGTTCGGTGGCTTCGGTGAAACCGCGTGCGGCCAGCAGGGGTAGCCAGCTGCCGCCGTGCGGCGAACCGAATTCCCGCACCGTGCGCCCGGACAGCCAGCCGTCCGCGGCCACCCGCGCGAGCGCGTCCGCCGCCTGATCGCGCAGCGCCTGCGGTTCCACCCCGCGCGGTTCGGCCGTGACGGTATCGTCCTCGGCCAGCTGCGCGAGCCCGCAGGCCCGGCATAGGTCCATGGCGAGCGGATGGGCCGCGTCCCCGCCCGGGCGGACCGGTCCCGCTTCCGGAAAGTCGTCTGCAGCAGGCATTTTCCCGAGATCCAGCACCCGGATCAGCGATCCGGAACCACATCCTCGACATCCCCGCGCCGGTCCGATACTCATGGCACCATGACCTCGTGCGCATCGAAACCACCGAGCTGGCCGACGTACTGGTGCTGACCCCGGAACCGTTCCGCGACGGCCGGGGCCTGTTCACCCGCACCTTCGACGCCACCGAATTCGACGACCACTTCGGCAAACCCGGACTGTCGGCGGCGTTCGTGCAGGATTCGCAGTCCCGCTCCTATCGGGGCGTGGTGCGCGGCATGCACGGCCGCTCCGGGCGCGGCGAGGCCAAGCTGGTGCGCTGCGCGCACGGCGCGGTACACGACGTGCTCGTCGATATCCGCCCCGCCTCGCCCACCTTCGGGCAGCAGCGGGCATTCCTGCTGGACGACAACGACTTCCGGCACCTGTACGTGCCGCCCGGGTTCCTGCACGGCTTCCAGGCGCTGAGCCCGGTCGCCGATGTCTGCTACCGCATCGACCGCCCGCACGACGCGGCCGAGGACCTGGGCGTCGCCTACGACGATCCGGACCTGGCCATCGCCTGGCCGCAGCCGGTGACCGTGGTCTCCGATCGCGATGCGGGGGCGGGTTCGTGGCGGCAGCTGCTGGCCGCGCTGGGGCACCTCAAGCCTCGATCCTGATCCGGCGCAGCTCGTCGTCGAGCACCCCGGATTCCTGCAGCGACCTCAGGTGGGCCAGCCGGGTGAAGCGCTGGAAGAAGCCGTCGGCGGTGAGGCCGCGCGCGGTGTACTCGCGATGCAGCTCGGCCGCGCCGGCGGGGATGGTCCAAGCGGCCTCGAACCCCAATTCCGTTCGGGCGCGGGCGAAATCGACCCGGTAGGAACGCGGGTCGGCCCCGCTCTCCCCGGTGATCACCAGCGTCGAATCCGGCACGGCGTTGACCACCGCGCGCGCGATCTCGGCCACGGTGAGGTTGTTGGTCTCGGTGCCGACGTTGTAGGCCCGGCAGGAGATCAGCTCGGCGGGCGCGTCCAGGCAGACCGCGAAAGCGCGCGCGATGTCCTGCGCGTGCACCAGCGGCCGCCACGGGGTGCCGTCGGAGAGCACCTTCACCTCGCCGGTGAGCACCGCGTACCCGACCAGATTGTTGAGCACGATATCGGCGCGCAGGCGCGGCGAGAAGCCGAAAGCGGTGGCATTGCGCAGGAATACCGGGACGAACCCGGAGTCGGCGAGCGCGGCCACATCGTCCTCGACCCGCACCTTGGATTCCGCGTACGGGGTGAGCGGCCGCAGCGGGGCGTCCTCGGTGACCAGGCCGTCCCCGGCCGCGCCGTACACCGAACAGGTGGAGGCGTAGAGGAATCGGCGCACCCCCGCCTCCTTGGCGAGGCGGGCCAGCCGCACCGAGGCGTGATGATTGATGTCGTAGGTGATGCGCGGGGCCAGCGCGCCGAGCGGATCGTTCGACAGCGCCGCCAGATGCACCACCGCGTCGAAGCCGGCCAGCTGTTCGGCCGTCACCTCGCGCAGATCCACGCTCAGCGCCGGCGGGGCGGGCGGCGCCTCGCCCAGTACGCATTCGGCGAAGAAGCCGCTGTCCAAACCGGTCACCCGGTGACCGGCCGCCTCCAGCACCGGCACCATGACGGTGCCCAGATAACCCTGATGTCCGGTGACGAGCACATGCATGATCACGCACCTCCGAAAGTGATGGTGGCCTTGTCCAGCAGGAAGGCCTCGGCGTGCGGGGCGCGGCACTGCACTCCGCGCAGCCGGGACAGGGCCAGGAAGGACTGCTCGTCGAACCAGTCCCGATTGCGTTGCGAGGGATAGTGTTTCAGCAGCAGCGCGGCCTTCGCCTCGGCCAGCGCGGCGGGCAGCGGATGGAACACGGTGGGCTGCGGGGTGTCGTTCTCCCACTTGAGGATCTCGTAGCCCAGCACCAGGTGATCGCGGAACTCGGTCGGCGTCAGCTCGGCCAGCAGCCGATGGTCCTGATGCGCGTCACGGCGTTGCGGCGCGAACACCACCTGGGCGTGCGATCCGCGCCGCAATGCGCCGACCGCGTCCTTGACCCGTTCCCAATGCGCGGGCGCGTACCCGTCCGGCACGTCCAGGATGCGCAGATCGAGATCGGCTCCGGGGCAGAAGGCCTCCAGCGCGGCCTGCTCCTCGAACGCGCGCTCGGTGCCCGCGCCGGACAGCACCAGCGCCCGGATACGCAGTCCCGGAACGGCATTCGACAATGTCAGCAGCGTGCCGCCCAGGCCGATGGCGAGGTCGTCGCAGTGCGCGCCCAGCAGCGCGAGCTCGCGGACCCCGCCGGTATCGAGTCGGATCATGCGTCGGCTGTCTCCCACACCATCCACGGGCGATCGCCCTGCTGATAGCCGGTGTCGAGTTCGGCGCGCTCCTTGAAGGTGTCGGCCGGCTTCCAGAATCCGTGGTGCTGATAGCCGTACAGCCGGCCCTGCGCCGCGAGCGCCCCGCAGGCGTCCTCCACCAGATCGCCGCCCGCCGGCAGATGCTCGAACACCTCCGGGGTGAGCACGAAATAGCCGCCGTTCTCCCAGATGGGCAGTTGCGAGACCGGGGTGATGTTCTTGACCTCACCGGCGGAGTTCACGTCCACACAGTGGAAGGAGGACTGCGGCGGCACGATCATCATCGAGGCCGCGGCCCCGGAATCGCGGAACCGCGAGATCATCTCGTCGAGCGGGGCGTCGGTGAGCACATCGGCGTAATTGGCCAGGAAGTACCGTTCGCCCTCGAGGTGCCCGCGCACCCGGCGCAGGCGTTCCCCGATCGGGGATTCCACGCCGGTGTCGACGAAGGTGATGGTCCAGTCGCTGATATCGGATTGCAGCAGTTCGACCTTGCCGTCGCGGATCACGAAGTCGTTGGACACCGACTCCTGATAGGTGAGGAAGAAGTTCTTGATGTGCGCCGCGCCGTAGCCCAGGCACAGGATGAAGTCCTTGTGGCCGAAATGGGCGTAGTAGCGCATGACGTGCCAGATGAGCGGGCGCGGGCCCACCATCTGCATGGGCTTGGGGATCATGTCCTCGGTGCCGTTGCGCATGCGCATGCCGTAGCCGCCGCAGAAGAGTACGACCTTCACTTCGGTTGCCTTTCCGCGTGATGAAGTGCGGGTAGGGGATAGACGATCTCGCCGCCCCGGTCCAGGACGGGCGCGAGCTGCGCGGTGATCTCGGCTTCGAGATTCCAGGGCAGCACCACGACCACGTCGGGTTTGTCCGCGTCGATGCGGTCCGGGGCATGGATTGGAATCCGGGCGCCCGGGGTGAAACGGCCGTGCTTGTAAGGGTTCCGGTCGACGGTGTACTCGAGCAGGTCGGCGCGGATGCCGCAGTAGTTGAGCAGCGTGTTGCCCTTGCCGGGGGCCCCGTAGCCGACCACGCGTTTGCCGGCGGCCTTGGCGTCCAACAGGAATCGCAGCAGTTCCTGGCGCACGCGTTCGGTGCGCGGGCGCAGTCGCAGGTAGCCGCCGACCTCGTGCAGGCCCGCCTCGGCCTCCATCCGCAACACTTCGGCGACCCGCTCGGTCGGTGCGGCCACGGCCTCCGGTTGCGCCCACAGCCGCAGTGAACCACCATGTGTGCCAAGCAGTTCCACGTCCACCAGGGTGAGGCCCGCGGTGGCGAGGGCACGCTGTGCGGAGAGCGCCGTGTAGTACTGGAAGTGCTCGTGATAGATGGTGTCGAACTGGCCGAGGGTGACCAGGTTCAGCGCGTGATGCACCTCGATGGACAGCCAGCCGTCGTCGGCGAGCAGGCCGCGCAGGGCGCGGGTGAAGCCGCGCAGATCCGGGATGTGGGCGTAGACATTGTTGGCCACCAACAGATTCGCCGGTCCGTGTTCCGCGCGCACCCGGGCCGCGAGCTCCTCGTCGAGGAACGCCGTCACGGTCGGCACGCCCTGCTCGCGGGCCGCCGCGCCGACGTTCACCGAGGGTTCGATGCCCACGCACGGGATGCCCGCGGCCACCGCGTGCTGCAGCAGATAGCCGTCATTGCTGGCGACTTCGACGACGAGGGAGTCCGAATCCAGGCCGAAACGGGCAATGGCATCGTGCACGAAGAGTTTCGCGTGCCGGACCCAGCTGTCGGAATATGAAGAGAAATACGCGTATTCCGAAAAGGTGTCCGCCGGGGTGATCAAGGCCGGAATCTGTAGCAGCAGACAGTTTTCGCACAGGCGCAGGTGGAGCGGGTAGGTCGGCTCGGGCAGATCGAGTTCGGCGGCCGTGAGGAATTTCTCGCACGGCGGGGTCGCCCCGAGATCGAGCACGCTGATCAATTGCTTGGAGTCACATAGACGGCATTGCACGCAGATTCCCCACCTTTCACCGAACCCGGCGCCGGCTATTACGCCCGGCTGAACTTCAGGTCGGCTCGGTCGGGCCTTACGTTACAACAGGATTGGCGTGCCTCGCCGTGCTCCGGCGGAGGCCGGCCCGGGTTCGGGAAGCGGATTTCTGCGACCCGCAGAACTGGGCGTTTGATCGGCTAACCTCCGAGGCTTGCAACCCAAGGCTTACGCCCAGGTCAGACCGGTTGTCCAGGGGGTCGGCACCTGCGAACTTGCGAATAGGGGAAATAGGGGGAAACAAAAACGAAACCGGTCGTGACGGAACCCGCTATTTCCGGGATACACTGGCCCATCGCAAGATTGGCACGTCGCGTCACCCCGGGTGTGTAACACTCGGCAGCGGGCCGCCGAAGAAGTCGGCAGCCCCAATCGGTTTTGTCATGGTCCGGAAAGCCCTTGGGGACCGGCGATCTGCAAGTTCTGTGGAACTGATCAGTGGGGATCGGAACCGAGTTCTCCCGTGGGGGAGGTGCGTTCGTTTCATGAGTTACGAGGTTTCAGCCGGTCGCGCCGTGCGCGTGAATCGGCTGCCGCGACCGGAACCACGGTCGGATCGGGAGCGCTGGCAAGCGGATTACGCGCGCAGGCTATTTTTCAGCGACCTATTCGTGGTGGTGCTGGTGGTCGGCTCGGCGCAATGGATCCGCTTCGGCGGACCCGCCGATCCGCCATTGGCCTCCACCCTGCCGCTGGAAGTGCGCTACACCGTGGTGTCGGCCGTGCTGGCGGTGGCCTGGGCGCTCGCCCTGGCGCTCGCCGGCACCCGCTCCGTTCGCGTAATCGGCA
Organism: Nocardia yamanashiensis; assembly: GCF_021183565.1. NCBI lineage: Bacteria > Bacillati > Actinomycetota > Actinomycetes > Mycobacteriales > Nocardiaceae > Nocardia > Nocardia yamanashiensis. The sequence continues at coordinate 2,977,535 of NZ_CP089226.1, read as the reverse complement.
GTGGCACAGAGGAATACCGGCGGATCGTGGCGGCGTCGCTGAAGCTGTTCGGCGGCATCGCCATCGTCTCGCTGCTGCTGCGGGTGGACATCGCCCGCGGCTATCTGGCCTTCGCGCTGCCGCTGGGCATGCTGGGGCTGATGCTGGAACGGCGCGTGTGGCGGGGCTGGGTGGCGCAGCGTCGCGCCCGCGGCGAATACCGCACGGCCGTGCTGGTGGTCGGCAGTCCGGACGCGGCCCGCGCCATGGTCGGCGCGTTCTCCCGCGATCCCGAAGGCGGGTACCAGGTCATCGGGGTGTGCACCCGTGAGGAGGGCGAGCTGGCCGAGCGCGGTCTCGCGGTGGGGGAGAAGGTGATTCCCATCGTGGGCAGCGACCGCGGCGTCATCGAGGCCGTGCAGCGCAGCGGGGCCGATACGGTCGCGGTCACCGCCACCGACAATCTCGGGCCGGCCGACTTCCGGCGCATGGCTTGGGAATTGGATCCGCTGGGGGTGGAGCTCATCGTCGCCCCCGGGCTGGTGGACATCGCCGGCACCCGGCTGACCCACCGGCTGCTGGCCGATATGCCCATGCTGCACGTGGAAAAGCCGCAATACGACCGCGCCAAGTCGATTCGGAAGGCGCTCTTCGACTTCTGCTTCGCATTCTTCGCAGTGGCGGCCATCGCGCCCGTGCTGTGCGCCATCGCCCTCGCGGTGAAGGTGAGCAGCCGGGGGCCGGTGTTCTATCGATCGGAACGAATCGGACGGGACGGGCAGCCGTTCCGGATGATCAAGTTCCGCAGCATGTTCGCCGACGCCGACGCGCACATCAACGCGCTCATCGACAGCAACGGCGGGAACCCGCTGTTCTTCAAGATGCGCGACGATCCGCGGGTGACGCCGGTGGGGCGGGTGATCCGCAAGTACTCGCTCGACGAACTGCCGCAGTTCTTCAATGTGCTGCGCGGGGAGATGAGCATCGTCGGGCCGCGCCCGCAGGTGCAGCGGGAGGTCGATTCCTACGACGGCGTGATGCGGCGGCGGCTGCTGGTGAAGCCGGGCGTGACGGGGCTGTGGCAGGTGAGTGGCCGTTCGGATCTGACGCCGGAGGATGCGATGCGGCTGGACCTGTCCTATGTCGAGAACTGGTCCATGGTGCTCGATCTGCTCTTGATCGCCAAGACGATCGGGGCCGTGACCAGGGGTGAAGGGGCTTACTGAGACTGCTTTGCGCCTCGGAGAACAGGGCCCGCCGCAGTGTCGCGGCGGGCCCTGCCGCGGTGCTGACGCATCAAGTGAACAGGATTTACTAATAGGTGTTCACAAAGTGGGGTGTGGTGTGGTTCACTCGTCGGCGAACGTGTTCCAAAGGAGGTACCCGTGTCCGCGCCGTCCATTCCCACCCCGTTCGATTTCACCGATCCGGACCTGCTCGCCCAGCGTCTTCCCGTCGAGGAATTCGCCGCGCTCCGCCGCACCACCCCCGTCGCCTGGGTTCCCCAGGCCGGCAGCGGGTTCAAGGACGACGGCTACTGGGCCGTCACCAAGATGGATGACATCAAGGAGATCTCGAAGACTCCGGAGGTGTACTCCTCCGAGGAGAACACCGCGGTCATCCGCTTCTACGACGACATCATGCGCGAGGAGATCGAGGTCCAGCGGTTCCTGCTGCTGAACCAGGATCCGCCGCGCCACACCAAGCTGCGCCGCATCGTCTCCAAGGGCTTCACCCCCCGCGCGGTCGAGTCGCTGCGCAACGCGCTGCGCGACCGCGCCGAGCGAATCGTGCACGAGGCCAAGAAGAACGGCTCCGGCGACTTCGTCAAGGACGTCGCGTGCGAGCTGCCGCTGCAGGCCATCGCCGAGCTGATCGGCGTCCCGCAGGAAGATCGCGGCAAGATCTTCGACTGGACCAATCAGATGATCTCCTACGACGATCCCGACTTCGAGGGCGACCACAAGGTCGCCACCGCCGAGGTCATGGGCTACTCGTGGAATCTGGCCGAGCAGAAGCGCGGCTGCCCCGTCGATCACGGCCAGGCCGAGGACATCATGTCCACGCTGCTGAACGCCGACGTCGACGGCGAAGCGCTGAACTCCGAGGAATTCGCCTGGTTCGTCATCCTTTTGGCGGTCGCCGGCAACGAGACCACCCGTAATGCCATCACCCACGGCATGAAGGCGTTCGTCGACAATCCGGAGCAGTGGGAGATCTACCGCGAGCAGCGTCCGCGCACCGCTCCGGACGAGATCGTCCGCTGGGCCACCCCGGTCATCGCCTTCCAGCGCACCGTGCTGCAGGACACCGTGCTCGGCGGCCAGGAGCTCAAGACCGGGCAGCGGGTCGGAATGTTCTACTCCGCCGCCAACTTCGACGAGGAAGTCTTCGACAAGCCTTTCGAGTTCAACGTCCTCCGGAACCCGAATCCCCATGTAGGCTTCGGCGGCACGGGCACCCACTTCTGCGTGGGCGCCAACCTCGCTCGCCTGGAGATCGACCTCATGTTCAACGCCATCGCCGATGTGATGCCGAACCTGAGCCAGGTTTCCGACCCGGTCCGGCTGCGCTCGGGCTGGCTGAACGGCATCAAGAGCTGGCAGGTCAAGTACGAATGACAGAGACGACCAAGCGACGCGGGCGGATGCCTGCGGTAAGCGATGCCGACATTCGTCGCGTCGCTAGGTCGCTCTTGGTGGCGCAGGGCCCCGAAGCGGTCACCCTGCGCGCCATCGCCCGCGAACTCGGCATCACCGCCCCCGCGCTCTACCGCTATTACGAATCCCGCGACGATCTGGTCACCGCCGTCCGCATGGACGTCTGCGCCGACCTGGCCATCGATCTCGCCGCCGCCCTCGCCGATCTCCCCGACGACGCGGCCGTGCACTTCTTCGCCGTCTGCCGCGGCTTCCGCCAGTGGGCCCTGACCCACTCCCGCGAATTCACCCTGGTCTTCGCCTCCCCGACGACCTCCGGAATCAACAGCGCCATGCAGCAATTCGGTGAACCGGTCGGCCGCCTCTTCCTCGGCGCCGCCGGCCGCCTCCTCACCGACTACGACGTCGTAACTCCCCCAACCGAACTCATCCCCCCCGAACTCCGCGACGACCTGATCCGCTTCCAATCGGACCTCCTGCGCGTCCTGGCCGAATCCGGCCAGAAGTTCCCCGCCGAAAAACTCGACCTCGGCGTCAGCTACGTCATGATCCAATTCTGGGCCCGCCTCTACGGCCACGTAACCCTCGAAGTCTTCGGCAACTACCCCATCCCCATCACCAACCCCGACGCCCTCTTCGACTCCACCCTCGCCGACATCGGCCGCAGCATCGGCCTCGGCCCGGTCGGCTGACGCCGCCTCAGCACCCGTTCGACGCTCAACCGAAGGGTGGATGAAGCCTGCGGATGGCGCCGGAGGGGTGCAGGATGGGCGGAGGCGGAAGCGAATTGTGTTGGAGGGCGGGGCATTGGCCGGACAGGAGTGGGAGCGCGGTTCCGTGGCCGGGACGGCGTTGCGGTGGCGGCGGATCGGGTGGGTGGCCGGGGTGCTTGGGCTGTATGGGGCGGGGCTCGGGGTGATGTATGCGGAGGGGTTGTCGGAGCTGTATTACCGGTTCGATGTGGTTTCGATTTGGTTGTGGCCGGTGTGTTGGGCTGCGGGGCTGGTGGTTTATGGGGCGTTCGCGGGGAAGCTCGTGCGGCGGACGTGGGTGTGGGTGGTGGGGGCGGTTCCGCTGGCGGTGGTGACCGTTTCGCTGTGGGTGTTGATGCTGATCGCGTCGGCGCTGATTTCGGATGACAGCGAGGTGGTTGCCGTGCGGGTCAGTGCGGATGGGCGGCATGAGCTGGTGACCGAGTACTTCACCAATATGATCGATCCGTCGTGCCGGGTCTGGCTGCGGGAGCGCGATGGGCTGTTCGCCAGGCGGGCCCTGGTGTGGAAGCGGATCGAGGCGAATTGTCCTGCGGGCGTGGCATTCGCCGAGGGCAACACGATCGCCATTACCGAGCGGGAGGGGCGCGCTCCGCTGTCCACGACGTTCGATCCGGAGCGGATGGTGGTGGCCGAGAGGCTGCCGGTCAGCGGGCGGTGAAGCGGGGGCGGCGGAGGGTGCCGAAGCGTTGGAGGATGCGGGGGCGGCGGAGGTCTCGGGCTATCCACTCGCCGAGGGTTACGCCGGCGGCGAGGGCCAGGCCGACGGCGAAGGCGCTCAGGAGTTGGTTGAGGCCGATGAGTTGTTCGTCGTTGAGGAGGGCGTAGAGGCCGCGGTAGACGCGGAGGCCGGGGAGCAGGGGGGTGATGCCTGCGATGGCTACGACCAGCGGGGGAGTGAGGGCTCGGCGGGCCAGGAGGCCGCCGGATAGGCCGACGATTACGGCGGCTACGCCGGAGGAGACGATGGGGCCGAAGCCGAGTTGTTCGGCCAGCAGGTACACGATGATGGCGGCCGCGCCGCTGAAGGCGGCGACGGCGAGGGCGCGGCGTTCGGCGTAGCAGGCCAGGGCGAAGGCCATGGAGGTCAGGCCGCCGGCGAGAAGTTTGAGGGGGAGGTTGGTGAGGTCGCGGGCGGGGGCCATGTCGACCGACGGGACCGAGAGATTGAGGAGTTCGGCTACGCGGAGGGTGAGGACGATGCCGGCGATGATGCCGCCGGTCATCATGATCACCTCTAGCATGCGGGCGGCGGCGGTGATGGGGGCGCCGGTGATGGCGTCCTCGACCGCACCGACCAATTGCAGACCGGCCAGCAGAACCGCGATGCCGGCGGCGATGATCAAAGCCGGATCCAGGTGCAGGGTGCTGACATAGGAACTGACCAGCACCGCGGGAATGGCGGCGATGACGCCACCGGCCATGTGCTGGAAGAAGAACGGCAGGCCGCGCCGGTTCAGGCGGCGATTGGTGCGGTCGATGGCGGTGGTGGTCGCGAAACTGAGCAGGGCGATCAACCAGCCGCCGTTCAGCAGCAGCGCCACCGCCGCGGCCATCAGCGCCCACCCGAAGGTCGCCACCCAGCGGTGATACGGGTGCGGCGCCGTGGTGTCTCGTCGAGCGCTTCGAGAGCCTCTTCCGGCGGCGGCAATTCCCGGCGGATGCGGCGGGTCAGCCGGTCCACGGCGGCCAGCCGGGTGAAGTCGAGGGACCGATAATGCACCACCCGCATGGTCGAGGCGGGCGGTAGTCGCGGACCGCGATCGGCGGAGATGCGGATCGAGTTGTAGGTGACGTCGATATCGACCTGCGCCAAGCCGTAGGTGGCGGCGATGAATTCGATCTGGGTGGTGGTGTCGGTGACCGCGGTGCCCGAGGCCAGCACCACCTCCCCGACCCGTTCGGCCAGATCCAGCACGCGGGTCACTTCGGCATCGTCGGTCAGATCGATCGGCTGCAGCGGCGCGGGCGCCTCGACCACGGCGTCCGCGGTGGCGCGGCGCTCGCCCAGCACCCGGTCGACGGCCCGGCTCAGCCAGCGCTGCCACCGGCCGGGAGCGCTCGCCGCACCGATTGACTGCTCGGTTGCCAGCTCATTGCTCACAAGAGAAACGTACACGGGTGCCATAGATCACCGGGGTGAGCGTGCCGAGGGCAGTAGTGTTTTGGAGTATGGCAAGCGGTGGCGAATCGATAGCGGAAACCCTACGCGCGGCACTGGACGGATCTTGGCGTGACGTGCGCGAACAAGCCCGGCAACACCTCGACGACGATCGCCTTTTCGGCGATCCCTACCTCGACTTCAAGGCGGCGCGCACCCGCGTGCTGGAACAAATGCGACTGGTGTCCTCATTCGGCTGGGTGGAAAGAGGTTTCCGGCACGAGAACGGGGGTATGGGTGACCCCGGCGGCGCGGTCACGGCACTCGAGATGCTGGCCTACACCGACCTGTCGCTGTGGGTGAAAAGCGGTGTGCAGTGGGGACTTTTCGGCGGCGCGGTGGAGAACCTGGGCACCGAACGGCATCGCGAATACGTCACCCGGCTCATCTCCCTGGACCTGCTGGGCTGTTTCGCCATGACCGAAACCGGTCACGGCAGTGACGTGGCGAACCTCGAGACCACCGCGACCTACGACCCGGGCACCCGGGAGTTCGTGGTGCACAGCCCGACTCCGTCCGCGCGCAAGGACTACATCGGCGGCGCGGCCGAACATGCCCGCATGGCAGCGGTTTTCGCGCAGTTGATCACCGGCGGGCAGTCGCAGGGCGTGCACTGCTTCCTGGTGCCGATCCGCGACGAGGAAGGTAACGACCTGCCCGGCGTCACCACCTCCGACTGCGGGCTCAAGGGCGGCCTGCCCGGCGTCGACAACGGCCGAATCATGTTCGACCAGGTGCGAATTCCGCGCGAGAACCTGCTCAACCGGTACGCCGACGTGGCCGAGGACGGCACCTACAGCTCCGAGATCGAGAACCCGAGCCGGCGCTTCTTCACCACCCTCGGCACCCTGGTGCGCGGGCGGGTCAGCGTCGGCGGAGCGGCGGCCGCGGCGGCCCGGGTGGCGTTGAGCATCGCCGTCCGATACGCCGAACAGCGCCGCCAGTTCGCCGATCCCGACACCGGCGAGGAAACCGTCCTCATGGACTACCGCAGCCATCAACGCCGGCTGCTGCCCTTGATCGCCCGCTCCTACGCGCTGGCCTTCGCCCAGAACGACCTGGTGCGCCGCATGCACCTGGTGCAGACCGGCCAGGACCTGGACCCGAATGCGCAACGCGCCCTGGAGAAGCGGGCCGCCGGCCTCAAGGTCGCCCAGTCCCGGCACGCCACCCGCGCCATCCAGGAATGCCGGGAAGCGTGCGGCGGCGCGGGCTATCTCACCGAGAACCGCCTGGTCACCCTGAAAGCCGACACCGACGTCTTCACCACCTTCGAAGGCGACAATGTCGTGCTCACCCAGCTGGTCGCCAAGGAACTCCTGACCGCCTACTCCGACGAGGTCCGCGATCTCGACGCCCTGGGCTGGGTCCGCTTCGCCTCCACCATGGCCCGCGATGTGGTCCGCGAACGCTCCGGCGTGCGCCAGATGATCCAGCGCCTGCGCGACCGCTCCGACGAAACCGTCGACGAAGGCGACCTGTCCCGCCGCTCGGTGCAACTGCAGCTCTTCGCCGACCGCGAGGACTATCTCACCCGCACCGCCGCGCACCGATTGCGCGCTCGCGCAAAGGAAACCGGCCCCTTCGAAGCGTTCAACAACGCCCAGGACCACATTCTCGCCGCCGGCACCGCGCATATCGAACGCCTCACCCTGGAGGCCTTCATCGACGCCATCGCCGATATCGAGGACCCCGAGGCGCGCGCCCTCGCCGACACCGTGTGCGACCTGTTCGTGTACACGATCATCGAGGAGAACCAGGCCTGGTTCATCATGCACCGGTTCATGTCGGTGGAACGCGCCAAGGCCGTCCGGCGCGGAGTCAACGAACTGGTGGACCGGCTACGCCCGCAAGCCCTTACGCTGATAGCGGGCCTCGGCGTACCCGAGAAATCACTGCACGCCGCGATGCTGGCGCAGGAGCCCGAAGGGACGCGTTCGTGAGAGGTTGACCACACACCGGACCACCGGGGCGGGCGGAAGTTCAGGATGACTTCCGACCGCCCCGGAGGGCGGGGGAGAACAGATCGGTAAGGGGGAGGCCGTGATCGCACGACTGGCCGGAATCGCCGTGCGCGCACCGAAATTGGTGCTCGTGGTGGTGGGCATCGCGTTCCTGCTGTGCGGGGCGATGGGGTCGCAGGTCGCGAGCAAGCTGTCCAATGGCGGATTCGTGTCCACCAGTTCGGAATCCGCGCGGGTCGGGGAGATCCTGGAGCGGGACTACGGGATGTCGGGCATGCAGCTCGTGCTGACCGTGGAATCGCGGGGCGGGGAGATCAAGGCGCGCGGGCAAGAGATCGCGCAGGCGCTGAAATCGGATTCGCGAGTGTCGCGGGCGGTTTCGCCGTGGACCGATCCGCAATTGAGCTCGGTGCTCACCAGCCGGGATCGGGGGATCGGGCTGGTGGTCGCGACCGTGCGCGGCGACGAGGACAGTGCGCCCGGGGTGGCGCGCGAGCTCGCCGACGAATACGCCGGGGAACGCGACGGGGTGCGGGTGCTGGCGGGCGGGCAGGCCATCATCTGGAACGAGACGGCGCAGCAGACGCAGCGGGACCTCGGGCTGGCCGAGGCGGTGGCGCTGCCGTTGACGTTCATTCTGCTGGTGTGGTTCCTGAGAAGCCTGGTGGCGGCGGCGATTCCGTTCGTGACCGGGGTGGTGGCCATTGTCGGGACGACGGCGGTGCTGTATCTGCTCACCTTCGTGGTGGAGCTGTCGATCTTCGCGCTCAATATCACCACCGCGATCGGGCTGGCGCTGGCGGTGGATTACTCGCTGCTCATCATCGGGCGGTACCGGGAGGAGATCGCGGCCGGACGCGACCGCACCGACGCGCTCACCCTGGCCATGAAGCGCGGCGGGCGGGCGGTGGCGTTCTCCGGCATCACGGTCGGTATCGCGCTCATCGGAATGTCGTTCTTCCCGATGGCCTTCCTGCGTTCGCTGGCCTTCGCCGGGCTCGCGGTGGTGGCGCTGTCGGTGGTGCTGGCGCTGACGCTGGTGCCCGCGCTGCTGGCCCTGCTCGGGGAGCGGATCAACCGGAAACCGTTGCGGGAAGCCAAACCGGTGCAGCACAGCCTGCTGTACCGGGTGGCGCGGACCGTGCAGCGGCGGCCGGCGTTGTGCGCGCTGCCGGTGGTGGCGTTGCTGCTGGTGCTGGGCGCACCGGTGTTCGGGTTGAAGATGGGGCTGCCCGATGACCGGGTGCTGCCGACGAGTCTGGATTCGCGGCAGGTGGGGGATCTGCTGCGGGATCGCTTCGACAACAATGCCACCGGGCAGGTGCACGTGATCGTGCTGCCCGGCGCGGGGAGCGATACGGTCGGCGATCTGAGCGGTTATGAGCAGGCGCTGTCGAATGTGGCCGAGGTGCAGGCGGTCACCGGACCGGCGGGGACCTGGTCGAAGGGGCAGCCGCTCGGGGTGGCGGACCCGGACGGGCAGCGCGCCGGGAGCGCGCACCTGACCATCGTGAGTCATCTGGATCCGTACTCGCAGGACGGTCAGCGTCAGCTGGAAGCCCTGCGCGCCGTGGCAGGACCGGGCTCGCCGGTGCTGTTCGGCGGGCTCGCCCAGCAGACGGCGGATTCGGCTTCCGGTATCGCCCAGGGCTTCCCGTACGCGGCCGCCTGGATCGCGATCATCACCTTCGTGCTGCTGCTTCTGCTCACCGGGAGTGCGGTGCTGCCGTTGAAGGCCTTGGTGCTCAACGTTTTGTCCCTGTCGGCCACCTTCGGCGCGATGGTGTGGATCTTCCAGGACGGTCACCTGTCGGGCCTCGGTACCTTCGCCACCGGCTACACCATCGCCACGCTGCCGGTGCTGCTGTTCTGCGTATCCTTCGGCCTCTCCATGGATTACGAGGTGTTCCTGCTCGCCCGTTTCACCGAGGAATGGGAGAGTTCCGGCAAGACCCGCGCCGACAACGACAATGCGGTGGCCCTGGGCATCGCCCGCTCCGGCCCCATAGTCACCGCCGCGGCCCTGCTCATGGCCGTGGTCTTCGCCGGTATCTGCGTCAGCGCCGTCACCATGAACCGGATGCTCGGTTTGGGTTGTGCCGTCGCCGTGCTGGTCGATGCCACCCTGGTCCGCATGATCCTGGTGCCCGCCTTCATGCGCGCCATGGGCACTGCCAACTGGTGGGTTCCGGCCCGGACCCGCCCGCTGCTGGAGAAGGTCTCCGTGCGCGAATGATTCGCCTGACGCGGCGCAAGGGGCGTGCGGTGGCGAATTATCCGGCGCGGCGCACGGGCGTGAGCTGGCGAACTGACCGCCGCGAGCAGGGGTGCGTCGGCAAGCTCCGCCCACGGTCGTGCTCCCGTGCGCGAGAACCCTTTTCGCGCCAGCGGGAGCGGCGCTACCCGCCTCGGTGCGGCCGACGGGTCCGAGCAGCGTCCGTGGCCGGTTGCGGTGCAGGCGGTTTCGCCGTGCGGATACAACGGTTGCGTTTCATGGTGATCTGCGCGATAACAGCGCCGTGGTGGAAATCAATGTGCTGGGCGCGTTCGGCCTGACGGTCGCGGGAACTCCCGCGGATCTCGGGGGCACCCGGCAGCGGGCCGTGCTGGCGCGGCTGGTGGCGGCGCGCGGCGAAATGGTCCCGGTGGACCGGCTCATCGACGACCTGTGGGCCGACGAACCCCCGCCGCGCGCCCTGGCCGGCGTTCAGGTCTTCATCTCCCACCTTCGCCGCGCCGTCGAACCCGGCCGCGCCCCGCGCACCCCCGCCCGCGTCCTGGTCACCGCCGCACCGGGATACGCCCTGCGCCTGCCCGCCGACGCCGTCGACGCCTGGCGCTTCGAAGACCTCCTCGACCGTGCCGCCCGCACCACCGCACCCACCGACCGCACCGCCCTCCTCGACACCGCCCTGTCCCTGTGGCGCGGCCCCGCCTACGCCGAATTCGGCGAACTCCGCTGGGCCGCCACGGAAGCCGCCCGCCTGACCGAGCTGCGCCTGACCGCCGTCGAACGCCGCGCCGCCGCCCGCCTCGAAACCGGCACGCCCACACCGATCGTCGCCGAACTCGAAGCCCACCTAGCCGCCCACCCGTTACGCGAGGAGTCCTGGCGCCTCCTGGCGTTGGCCCTCTACCGCACCGGCCGCCAAGCCGATGCCCTGTCCGCCCTGCGCCGCATCCGCGACCTCCTCGCCGAAGAACTCGGCGTCGACCCCGGCCCGCCCCTGCGCGCCCTGGAAGCCGACATCCTCGCGCACGCACCACATTTGGACGCACCACCGGCCGCCGGCCCGCCCGCCTCCGGCGGTCCCGCGCCCAGCTTCGGGGATCACGACCCGGTTATCGGGTCCGGACCGCAGCACCGCGTATCCCGTACGGATACGGAGCCGGCCGTGGCGGACGGTGCGCCACCGGTGTTCCCGGCTGCTGAGGCCGTCCGCTCTGAGCCCGCGCCGGTGCGCGGAAGTGGCGTGAAAGCGATCTCGGCGGGGCACGGTGGGGGTGCGGAAAGCGATTCGGCCGGTGGTGAAGCGGTAGGCGACTTGGCCCGTGGCGGTGTTGGGGCGGTAGGCGACTTGGCCGGTGGTGGTGCTGCACCGGCAGACGACTCGGCCGGTGGCAATAGCGGTGCGGAAGGTACGTCCGGTAGGCCGGTGAGTGGTGCGGCAGGGACCTCGGGTGGGCGGGGGAATGGATCCGGTGGGAAGCCTGCCGGGTGGGGGAACTCGGGTGGTGCGGGTGTGCGGTGGCCCTCGCCGAAGTTCGGGGATGGCGAATTCTTCGGGCGGGAAAGCGAAGTCGCGGCGGTGGCCGGGGCGATCCGGCGGGGCGGCCGGGTGGCGTTGATCGCCGGGGAGCCGGGGATGGGGAAGACCGCGCTGGTCGAACGGGTGGCGGCGGAGCTGCCGGAGTGGGTGCGGGTGTGGGGGCTGACGCCGGAGACGGAGGCCGCGCCCGCAGGGTGGGCGTGGGTGGAGATATTGCGGCAGCTGGATGGTCGGTGGCCGGTGGCGGATCCGTTGTTGCGGGCCATGCTGGCGGGCGAGGGCGGGCAGGCGGTCGGTGGGGATCCGGCTTCGGCGCGATTCCGGACGCATCGGGCGCTGGCGGGGTATCTGGCGGGGGCGGCGGCGAAGGGGCCGCTGTTACTGGTGCTGGAGGATCTGCATCGGGCCGATGAGGAGACGATCGCGTTGCTGAAGGCACTGCCGCAACGGGTTCCGGGGGTGGCGATGGTGGGGACGTATCGGCCGGGGGAGCTGCCGGAGGCATTCGGGGTGATGCTGGGGGAATTGGCGGCCTTGGAGCCGGTGCGGGTCGAACTGGGCGGGCTGCCGGATACGGCGGTGGGGGAGCTGGTGCGTGCGTGCTGCGCGGGCGAGGTGGGGGAGAGCGTCGTGGCCGCGATTTGTGAACGGACGGGCGGGAATCCGTTCTTCGTGCGGGAGACGGCGCGGCTGCTCGCCGCCGCGGGACCGGAAGCGGCGCTGCAAGCGGTGCCGAGTGGGGTGGCGGATGTGCTGCGGCGCAGGATCTCCCGGCTGCCCGCCGTGGCGCAGACCGTGTTGAAGTATGCGGCGGTGGCCGGGCGGGACGTGGATGTGGATCTGGTGGCCGCGATCACCGGGGAGTCCGAGGACACGGTGCTGGACGCCCTGGAGGCGGGTGTGCTGACCGGGCTGCTGGTCGAGGACACCGATGAGATCGGGCAGGTGTGGGGTGTTCGGTTCACGCATGTGCTGATCCGGGACACTCTGTACGACAGTGTTTCCCGGTTGCGGCGCGCCCGCATCCACGGCCGGGTGGCCGATGTGCTGGGTCGTCGACCCGCCTCGGATCCGGCTCGGCTGGCGCAGCATTGTGTCGCTTCCGGGGAGGTGGAGCGGCTCACCGATGTCGTCGAATACTCCTGCCGGGCAGCCGAACTCGCCGAGTCCCGGTTCGCGCATCGCACCGCCGCCGGACTGTGGGAGCAGGCACTGGCCGCATTCGACAAGAGCGAGACCGGTGTGGCAGAACGGCGCGCCGACCAAGCTCGGCAGCGAATCGAGCTGGAAATAGCGCACATTCGCAGCCGCGCCCTGTCCGGGGACATCATCAAGGCCAGGGTCTTGCGTGACCGTGCCCTGTCCGCCGCCCTGCGCATCGGCGACCCGATCCTGTCCGCTCGCGTCATCACCGGCTTCGATGTGCCGACGCTGTGGGTGAACCGCATGTACGGCACCCGAGAGAGCGCCGTCATCGATGCCGCCGAAGCCGCCCTGCCCGCCGTCACCGACCCCGAACTGCGGGTCCGCCTGCTCACCAGCCTGGCCATGCAACTCGACAGCGAGCCGGGCCCGCGCGGGCGCGAAACCGCCGCGGAGGCAGTGGCTTTGGCTCGCACCTTGGGTCGCCCCGAACTGCTGGTGCACGCCCTCAACGGTCAATACCTGAACCTGTATCACAGCGCCGACCTGCTGCCCGCTCAGCAGCGGGTGGCCAACGAGATCCTCGCCCTGGCCACCGTGCACGGCCTCGGTCTCTATCAAGTCCTGGGACACCTGCTGCTGCAACAGATCACCTCGGCCCAGCTGGACCTGCCCGCCGCCGCCGACCACTGGTCCACGGGTACGCGCCTGGCCCTTGAGATGGATCTCCCGTTGCTCGGCAAGATCGGCGATTGGGGAGAGTGCATGCGCCACACCCTCTCCGGCCGTTTCGAAGCCGCCGAAGCCAAATACCTCGACACCGCCGCCAAGATCCGCAAGGGCAGCAGCTTCGGCGGCGAGGTCGCCACCGCCTGGGTCGGCCTCTACACCATCCGCTACGCCCAGGGCCGCCTCGGTGAAATGGTCGACGACACCCTGCGCCTGCACGAAACCCTGGGCCGCCTGTCCGGCACCGCCGACATGTACGCCCTCGCCCTCCTGGAGGCCGGCCGCCCCGCCGACGCCGCGGCCGCCATGCGCGAAGTCACCGGCCCCGACGGCCCCGGCCGCGTCCGCGCCGACTTCCACCGCGACCTGCACCTGTCCCTGCGCGGCCTGGTCGCCGCCGGCCTCGCCGACCCCGTCCTCGCGAGCCCGGTCTACGACGAACTCCTCCCGTACGCCGACAGATTCGCCGGCACCATGACCGCCGCCCTCGCCCTGTGCCCGGTATCGCTCGTACTCGGCGACCTCGCCGCCCTCTTGCGCCGCGACGACCCGGCCGCCCACTACCGCCACGCCGCCACCGTCGCCCGCCGAGCAGGCGCACCCCACTGGGAAACCACGGCCCGGCGCCGCATCCGCCAACTCCCTGCCCACGCCGACGCCCCGCACCGATAGTCGTCCGCGCGGGCACCCGCCCTCCGGCCGCGCCGTAATGACGCGAGGGAGGTCGCGCCGTAGTGCCGCAAGGACGGTCGCGCTGGTGCAACGGAGAGGACGGCCGCACCGGGAATCGCGAAGGGACACCCCGGGACGACGCGAGGATGTGCCGCGTCCGCGCGCATTCACGCGAATACCTTGTCGGACAGGCGAATGAAACCTGGCGTGCCGAGGTGGACGATCACGCGGGTCGTGAGGCCCGCGTGGCCGAGGAGGTATTCGCGTTCGGCGGGCTCGGCGTGGGACAGGAGCCAGGGGGCGGTGAAGCCGAGACGGGACCAGGTGGGTGCGCCGCGGAATTTGCGTTCGGCCGCTTCGATATCGGCGCGGGGGACATAGTCGGCGAGGATCGGGAAGACGAGGCTCTCCTCTTCGAGGAGATGCTCCTCCAGCAGGTCGGCCAGCTGGGTCAGGAGCCGGGTGCGGGCGCTGCCGGTGCGCAGGCGGACGGCGAGCAGCAGGGCGTCGAGGGCGGCATGGTCGTCGGTGAGGGGCGCGAGGTCGATGACGGCCCCGGCGGAGCGGGCGATGACCGGCCACAGCAGGGCTTCCTGCAGCATGTGGTGATGGTGGATCTCGGTCAGCACCCGGCCGAGGTAATAGCGGAATGCGGTTTCACGCGACGGCGGGAACGGTCCGGGCCCCAGGGCGGCGAGGCGGCGGATATCGGTGCGCATGGCGCGGTGCGCGACCGTGAAGGCCGGCAGATCGGGGGCGTTCATGCGCTCAGCACACCTGCGGGCACTTGCCGGGGGCTTGGCGCGGGCTTGGGCGCGGCTATGTTGTGGACGTGAGTTCAACCAGTACGCCGGTGCGGACGCCGGCCGAGACCTGGGCGCGGCGGGCCGCACTGCCCGCCGTCGTGGTGGCGGCGCTGCTGGTGACCGTCGTTGTACCGCTGACCTTTCCGGCCGACGGCGGCCCCACCGGCTTCGACCGCAACCTGGGCGAGCACATCCATTCCTCGCTGGGCGGCCATCCCGGCCTCTATGCGGCACTGGTCTTCCCGAGCAACGCCTACGTGGTGATCCCGCTGCTGCTGGCCGCCGCCGGCTGGTTCGCGTATCAGCGCCTGTGGTGGCAGGCCTGGTTCGTGCTACTGGCTCCGGAGTTCACCATCGCCCTGAATTCACTGGTGCTCAAACCACTTTGGGACCGCCCCCTGCACCACTACCTGGCCTATCCGAGCGGCCACACCGTGCACCTGGTGGCCGTCGTCACCGCGGTCGCACTGGTCAGCGAATCGGCCCGCGTCCGCGTCACCATCGTGGTGATCATGGCCGTCGTCCTGCCCGCCGTACTGGTGGGGATGGTCGGCAAGGGCTACCACCACCCCACCGACGTGATCGGCGGCGCGGCCGCCGCCATCGCCGTGGTGACCGCGCTCTACCTCCCGATCCGCCCCCGGATCACCCGTACGCGACCACTCCCGCGATGACGATCCACACCACCCACAGCAGCGCCACCACCATGCCGATGGTCAGCAGCACCCGCATGACCCCGCGCCCGAGATCGATATCGTTGGATTCGCGCGGATACAACCGGCTCGGCGCGAACCACGGCGCGTGCACCGCGAACCGCCCGCCCGCCCGCGCCGCATCGGCCTCGAGTTGCGCCTGTTCCTCGGCATAGGCCTCGGCCTGGGCCTGCTGCGGCCCGCCGTGCCAGAGCGTGATGTCCACCGGCCCCAGGAAACCCTCGTTGATCAGATCCTGCGGCCCGGGCAGATACGGCAGGATGCCCAGCCCGCGGAAGGCCCACGCCACGTCATTGGCCGACCACTGCGGCCGCCCGCGCGACGACAGTTGCGCGAAGTACTCGCGCAGCCGGTTCGGGTCCTCGCCCAGCAGCACCTGGAAACTCGGATCGCTCCACAACTGCTGCACCTGCAGTTGCGAACCCGGGGGCGGCACCACCAGCACCACCCCGTGCACCACGCGCTGCCCGAGTCCGCGCTCGGCCAGCCAGGTCTGCAGCGCGAAGGTGTGATCGCGGGATTTGTCCAGCGGCGTGCGCTTGTCCCCGCCGTCGAAGTTGATGATGCGGTCCGCCACCCGCCACGGCCCGTTGATCGGCACTTCCAGTTCGCCGTCCATCCGCTCGGACAGCGCCTCGGCCTCGATCACCACGCAGCTGGTCGGCGTCCACACCACCGCGTCGAAGGGATACAGCCGATCACCGTGGAACAGACTGCAATTGACGGTGGCGACGCCGTGCGGGTCTCCGCTGCCCTTCCAGGTGCGCAGCCAGTCGATGAGGACCCTCTCGGCATGCGTGCCCGCGGGGTTCTGTACTCGAACGAGCATCGGCGCTCACACCTTTCTCGTCGATAGATAGGTGAAATGGTACGGACGGGTGGTCGTCACGGCACAGATTTACGGCTCGGTCGTGTGTCGGTGCCGATCAGTCGGTTTCCGCTGCCAGCCGCCCGTCCTTGACGGCGGCGACCAGCTCGGCGTGATCGCCTTCGGTGCGGTCGGCGTAGCGGACGGCGAAGGCGGCCACGGCATCGTCGAAGACCTCGCCGTCCTCGAGATATCCGGCGACCAGCCGCGGATCCACCGACCGGGTGTGCGCCCGGCCCAGCAGCGCGCCCGCCAGCCGCCCGTAGTCGTCGAGATGCGCGGAATCCAGTTCCGCCACTTCGATGCCGCCCTTGAGATTGCGGAACTGCCGCACGATGAACGGCAGTTCGGCCCCGTCCAGGCGCAGCGTGGTCCAGCCCAGCAGGATGTCGGTCTCGGACTGAACCGCCCGCGCGCCCTGCACGATTCGCTCGCCCTCGTGCCGGGACGGCTGGGCGGTCACGTAGGGGGTGAGCGCGGACGGCGCGGCCTGTTTGATCTGCAGCACCAGCGGCTCGTCACCATTGCCGTGCAGCAGCGCGATATACGAGTGCAGGCCCACGCTGCCGGTGCCGACGATCCGGAATGCCACATCCGACACCGTGAATCGGGTGATCAGCCGCCGGCGCGATTCGCGCAGCGTCCCCACGTATTCGGTGAGCCCGTCGATGACGGCCTCGGCGACGCCGCCGTCCACCGGTGTCAAGATCGGCGGATCGGCGACGAATTTCCGCTTGGCGACACCGGTCTGGTGATCTTCGAGATGCTCGGTCCACTTGCGGGCGACCTTGGCGCTGGTGTTCTTGCGCGCCTTCTTCGCGGCCTTCTTGAAGGCGTCCAGCAAAGGTTCGGCACTCACCTTGTCGATCATCGATTCGGCCGACAGCGCGGTCCACGACGACAGGAACGGTTCCTCGGCCAGACCGGCCACGGTGAGCCGGTAGGAGCGCGCCGCATCACGCGCCGCGGCCCGGCACTCCTCCTCCGAAGCCCCGCCTTCACGGCCCGCCAGCACCAGGCTGGCCGCCAGCCGCTCCACATCCCATTCCCACGGCCCGCGCACGGTCTCGTCGAAATCATTGATGTCCATGACGATTTCGCCGCGCGGCGAGCCGTAGAGACCGAAATTGGCGGCGTGCGCGTCACCGCACAGCTGGGCGCGCAGCCCGCTCACCGGGCCCTGCGCCAGATCGGCCGCCATCAAACCGGCCGCGCCCCGGAAGAACGAGTACGGCGAGGCCGCCATCCGCCCGATCCGCAGTGGGATCAGCCGCTCCAGCCGCCCGCGATTGCTGGCCTCGATGAATTCGAGCACCTCGGGCCGGGATGCTCCCAGCGCCGCCCGATCCCGGGATTGCACGGGGGTCTTCTCCCGCAGCGCCCGTCCCCGGGCCCGTACCTCCTCGGCCGAGACGGGGGTACGGAAGTCGATCACATTGGAGCACACAACATTCCAACTTACCGGCGCGCTCACCGGTCCGCTCAGCGAGCCCGCGGGCCCGCCGGACGGACCGGGAAGACGCTGGTCAGTGCGCCGGGAACAGCGGCAGTCGCAGTGCGCCGGGCGCGAAGTCGGGCACCGTCGGCGCCTTGGGCGCGACCGGCTGAATGCGCCGGTAGGCCGCGCCCAGCTCGGGCCGTGGATCGGCCTCGTGCCGGTTGGGCCAGAACGCCATCGCCCGCTCGGCCTGCGCGGTGATGGTCAGCGACGGGTTCACGCCCAGGTTCGCGGTCACCGCCGACCCGTCCGCCACGTGCAGTCCCGGGTATCCGTAGACGCGCTGATATGGGTCCACCACACCGGATTCCGGCCCCTCGCCGATCACGCAGCCGCCGATGTAGTGCGCGGTCGCCGGGATATTGAACACATCCATGGCCAGCATCTGCACATCGCCGTCCACATGTCCCGCGAACTTGCGCCCGACCTCGTGGGCGAGCGGAATCCAGGTCGGATTCGGCTTGCCCGTGCCCTGTTTCGTCTTGAGCTGCCCCCAGCGCCGGAACGAGGTCAGCGAATTGTCCAGCGACTGCATGACCAGCAGGATCACCGATTTCTCGGAGGCGCGGTGGGCATTGAGGCTGCGCGCGAACACCACCGGATGCAGCAGGATCGCCAGCAGGAAGCGCAGGAACCGGAACGCGCCGCCGTCCACCAGCGGCACCGAGAGCGGGAACAGGCCGTTCTGTCCCTTGCCGTAGTGGCAGACCTCGACGTGCGTATCGGGTTCGGGATGGATCGAGGAGGTGATGGCGATGCCCTCGGCGAAATCGTCGCGCGCCTTGCTCACCACGTTCAGGATGGCCTCGGAATTGGACCGGGTCAGCTCGCCGAGGCGCGGCGACAGCTCCGGCAGCACGCCCTCGTCGCGCATCTTGTGCAGCAGCTTCTGGGTGCCCAATGCCGCCGCCGCGAACACCACCTGTTCGGCGGTGAAGACCTTGCGCTGCTTGCGAACCCAGCGATCCGAGCGCACCGTCTCGATGGCGTACCCGCCGCCCAGGATCGGCCGCACCTCGGTCGCGGTGGTCAGCTCGAACACCTGCGCCCCGGCCTGTTCGGCCAGGTACAGGTAGTTCTTCGGGGTGGTGTTCTTGGCATTGTGCGGGCAGCCGGTGAAACAGCGCGCGCAGTGGATGCAGCCGCTGCGCCGCGGGCCCGCCCCGCCGAAGTACGGGTCGTCGACCTCGGTGCCCGGATCGGCCTCGTTGAAGAACACGCCCACATTGGTGGCGTGGAAGGTGTCGGCCACGCCCAGGTCCTCGGCGACCGCGCGAATCACCTCGTCGGCGGGCGTCATTCGCGGATTCTGCGCCACCCCGAGCATGCGCTGGGCCTGGTCGTAGTAGGGCGCGAGCTCGCTGCGCCAGTCGGTGATGTGCGCCCACTGCTTATCGGTGTAGAAGGCCGGCAGCGGCTCGTACAGCGTGTTCCCGTAGATCAGCGAACCGCCGCCCACCCCGGAGGCGGAGAACACCGCGCACTTGCCCAGCACGCTGATCCGCTGCGTGCCGGTCAGGCCCAGGCGCGGAGCCCAGATCGCCTTGCGCACATTCCAGTTCGTCTTGGGAATGTCCTCGGCATTCCAGCGGCGGCCGGATTCCAGCACGGCCACCCGGTAGCCCTTCTCGGTCAGGCGCAGCGCGCTCACGCTCCCCCCGAACCCGGAGCCGATCACAACGACGTCGTAGTCGAAGTCGGGCATGGTGTTTCCTCTCGCCGTGCACCCGGACCACTTGCCTCAATGGATGAGAAAGATGTCATATCATTCTGTCATCCATCGGCTATGGCGGAGACCATATCGGTTAGTCGCGGCCGGGGCGAAGCGGCGTGGCCGGATGGTGACTCGGGAGCGATTGCGGTAAGACCGGTCTGTGACTACCGAGCGGAACGCCGAACCGGTGTACAGCGACCGCATCCTCACCGTGCCCAACGCGCTCAGCGTGATCCGGCTGATCGGCGTCCCGGTCTTCCTGTGGCTGCTGCTGGTGCGGGAAGCCGACGGCTGGGCCTTCGCCCTGCTGGTGGTCAGCGGTTTCACCGACTTCCTGGACGGCAAACTCGCACGCCTGCTTGATCAGTCGTCCAGGCTCGGGGCCATCCTGGACCCGCTGGTGGACCGCCTCTACCTGATCGCGACCCTGGGCGGCTTCCTGATTCGCGGCATCCTGCCCTGGTGGCTGGTGCTCATCCTGGTCGGCCGCGACGCCATCCTGACCCTCACCCTGGGCATCTACAAACGCCGCGAACTACCCCCGCCCGACGTGATCTACCTGGGCAAAGCCGCCACCTTCGCACTCATGTCGGCGCTGCCCTGGTGGCTCGCCGGGCAGATGGACTGGGCCGCTGCGGGTTTCAGCCGGGCCTTCGGTGGGGCATTCTTGGTCTGGGGCACGGCGGTCTACGTGTGGACCGGCATTCTCTACCTCGGTAAGGCCATCGCGGTGGCACGCGCCATACCGGCCGCGCCGCACCGTAATCCCTAACCGATAGGGTGTGCCCGACGCATCGAATGTCAGCCCCGGCTGCTTTGATGTGCTTTGCCGCGAGAGGACGCCCAGTGAAAGGACACCTGTGACCGCACTACCCGAGGACCTGCGCTACACCGAGGAACACGAATGGGTGCGCAAGCTGGGGCCGACCCGGGTACGGGTGGGCATCACCGACTACGCGCAGTCACAGCTCGGTGACGTCGTGTTCGTGCAGTTGCCGGGCGTCGATTCCGATGCCGCCGCGGGCGAGAGCATCGCCGAAGTCGAGTCCACCAAGAGCGTTTCCGACATCTACGCTCCGCTGGCCGCGAAAGTCGTTGCGGTGAACGAGCTTCTGGACTCGGAGCCGGAAACCCTCAACTCCGATCCCTACGGTGACGGCTGGTTGTTCGAGCTGGAGGTGGCCGATGCCGCCGCCCTCGACGCCGAGCTCGAAAAGCTGCTGGACGCCGCAGGTTATCAAGGAGTTATCGGAGGCTGAAGCAGCCTTCACAGTTCTACCTGCACGGGGAAGCCCCGGCAGGGTACGGTCAATGCCAACAGTTGTGCGGCAGCCGGTGCCCGGGTTCTCGGACCTACCCGACAGTGGGGAAGTGGCCGGCGGCCGCGACGCTGAGGGCATCAACTGCTTGCATGGATTATTCGGTTCGAGGAGGAGAGCAAGGGTGAGCGAGAACAAGGACCCGGGTTACCAGGAGACGGCAGCAGAGACCACTTCGGTGTTCCGCGCTGATTTCCTGAACGAGGTCGACACGTCGCGCACCGAGCAGACCGGCGAGCAGCCGGTGCAGGGAGTGGAGGGCCTGCCCGCGGGCGCGGCCCTGCTGGTGGTCAAGCGTGGCCCGAATGCCGGGTCGCGATTCCTGCTCGACCAGCCCACCACCTCCGCGGGACGCCATCCCGACAGCGACATCTTCCTGGACGATGTCACCGTCAGCCGTCGTCACGCGGAATTCCGCCAGGACGACGACACCTTCCAGGTGGTCGATGTGGGCAGCCTGAACGGCACCTACGTCAACCGCGAGCCGGTGGATTCCTCCGAACTGCAGAACGGTGACGAGGTTCAGATCGGCAAGTTCCGCCTGGTATTCCTGACCGGTCCGCGCCCCGCGTCGAGTGAATCGGCGGCGGGCGCACTATAGGGCGAACCGGAATGACAGGCGCAGCGCAGTGGGCACGCGGAGGCATGTCGATCGGCTCCGTGCTGGATTTGCTGCGTCCGGATTTTCCGGACATCACCATCTCCAAGATCCGGTTCCTCGAATCCGAGGGGCTGATCATGCCGGAGCGCACCCCGTCGGGGTACCGCAGGTTCCACATCGCCGATGTGGAGCGCCTGCGGTTCGTGCTCACGGCGCAGCGGGATCAGTACCTCCCCTTGAAGGTCATCAAGGAACAGCTCGAAGCGATCGACAGCGGGGCGGCGACGCTCGGTGTGCGCGAGGCTCGCGCGCGCCGGGCTTCGGCCGTGGGAGCCGTGGGAGCGGAAGCCATGGAGACCAACGGGGGCGGCCGGCTGCGCCGGCTGGGCGTCGTGCCCGGTGAGGTGTCGCCCGAGGAGCTTCGGTTCGATCACGAAATCCGAATCACCCGGGCGGATCTGCTCGACAAGGCCGGCATCGACGAGAAGTTCCTGACCGAACTGATCCGGGCCAACCTGATCACCCCCGGCGCCGCCGGGTACTTCGACGCCGACGCCGTCACGCTGGCGCGCACCGCCAAGGCGTTGAGTGAATTCGGTTTGGAGGCAAGGCATTTGCGCGCCTTCAAACTGGCCGCGGACCGGGAGGCGGCGATGGTCGCGCAGATCGCCGCACCCATCGCGAAAAGCCGTGACGCGGATGCCCGCGCGCGTGCCGAAGAGACCGTGCGCGAGTTGGCGGCGTTGTCGCTGACCCTGCACACATGCCTGGTGAAGACCTCTGTGCGCGCTTCCCTCGGGGGCTGAAATCTTCGCCTAGACTCGGTAATACGGTCGGCCCCGCTGTTCCCGCGCGGGGCGGCCGGCGAGTATTCGGGAGGCAGTGCCATGAGTGAGCGAAGCGAGCGAATCAGCAAGCACAGCGCGCGTTCGCGCATCGTCGTGGCGAGCGCTAGCGAGGCACGGCGATGAGCGAAATGCGTGTGATCGGCATCCGTGTCGAACAGCCACAGAATCAGCCCGTGCTGTTGCTCCGCGAGGTGTCGGGCGACCGGTATCTACCCATTTGGATCGGGCAGGCCGAGGCCACCGCGATCGTGCTCGAGCAAGAGGGCGTCACGCCCATCCGGCCGCTGACCCACGATCTGATCAAGATCCTCATCAAGGACCTCGGTCACACCTTGAAAGAGGTGCGCATCGTGGATTTGCAGGAGGGCACCTTCTACGCCGATCTGGTCTTCGAGAACGATCTCCGCGTTTCGGCGCGCCCGTCGGATTCCGTCGCCATCGCCCTGCGGGTGGGCTGTCCGATCTATGCCGAGGAACCGGTGCTCGAGGAAGCCGGACTCGTCATGCCGGACGAGAAGGAAGACGAAGTCGAGAAGTTCAAGGAATTCCTGGAGTCGGTCTCGCCCGACGACTTCAAGGCCACCGACAGCTGATCGCCGCCGTCGATGCGGAATCGTGTCTCGACCTGAGGTTTAGGTCGAGAAACACGCGGTCCGTCAGGCTTGGTAGGTGCCCTTACTCCCGAGACAATCAGGGGAGTAGCCTCGATTGTTAGGCCACGCTCCAGGTCGATGACACGAGCCCCGCCCTTGATAGGCCAGCAGTAGGGAGTAGTCAGTGGGAGATCAACCGCAACCGCAGGATGTGGTGCAGCCAGGGCTGTTCCCCGATGACACGGTGCCGGACGAACTAGTCGGTTACCGGGTGCCCTCCGCCTGTCAGGTGGCCGGCATCACCTACCGTCAGCTGGACTACTGGGCACGCACCGGACTTGTCGTCCCGTCCATTCGCTCCGCGTCCGGATCGGGCAGCCAGCGTCTGTACTCCTTCAAGGACATCCTGGTTCTCAAGATCGTCAAGCGGCTGCTCGACGCCGGCATCTCGTTGCAGAACATCCGCATCGCCGTGGATCATCTGCGCAGCCGGGGCGTCGAGGATCTGGCCGGGATCACGCTCTTCTCCGACGGGACTTCGGTCTACGAATGCTCCTCGCCGGAAGAGGTGGTCGATTTACTGCAGGGCGGACAGGGCGTGTTCGGCATCGCCGTCAGCGGCGCCATGCGCGAGCTGACCGGGGCCATCGCCAACTTCCCGGCCGAGCGGGCCGAAGTCGCGACCGCCTCGGATCGCCCGGAGGACGAACTGGCCTTCCGTCGCAAGGCCCGGATGAGCAAGACCGGTTAGTCCGGTCCAGAGCTGAGCGAGAGCGCGCTGCCCCGGCAGCGCGCTCTCGGCTTTTCCCGGTGGGCGCGCCCGAAGCCGATCATGAATTTCCCGACCTGCCGGTGTGAAACGGAACCCAGGCAACATTGCCGTAACTTGGGCCCCTTTAGACTTGGGGTTGCGTCGCAGCCGTGCGGGAGAGTTCCGGGAAATCCTCGGACGCCGAAGGAGCAGCACCTCCCCGTCAATCTCTCAGGCACAAGGGACCGTGCGGAGTTTCGACGCCTCTGGAAAGCGATGGCCCCCGAGCCATCCGCCCATGGTGAAAGGACCACGGCCACCGGCTGAGTCCGAATCTCTCAGGCGCAAAGGACAGAGGGGGAGGGCACGACCCGTCGATCGCCCGATCGACCCCCGCCCACCCTTTGGAGAGCTTCCGTGATTTGGACTCGATCCTTCGCCGATCGTCATATCGGACCCGACAGCGGCGAACTCGAACGCATCCTGGCCGTCGTGGGCGTCGAATCGCTGGACGAGCTGGCCGCGCGTGCGGTGCCCGCCAGCATTCTGGACACCCCCGACACCAATGGCCTGGGCGTGCTGCCCGCCGCGGTGAACGAGCACGAGGTGCTGACCGAGCTTGCGGCGCTGGCGAATTCGAACACCGTCGCCACCTCCATGATCGGGCTCGGCTACTACGACACCCTCACCCCGCCGGTGCTGGTGCGCAATCTGATCGAGAACCCGGCCTGGTACACCGCGTACACCCCGTACCAGCCGGAGATCTCCCAGGGGCGTCTCGAGGCGCTGCTCAACTTCCAGACCATGGTCAGCGATCTGACCGGCATGGACGTGGCGAACGCTTCCATGCTCGACGAGGCGACCGCCGCGGCCGAGGCGATGACCTTGCTGCAGCGGGCCAATCGCGGATCCAAGTCCAACCGGCTGCTCATCGACTCCGATCTGTTCCCGCAGACCCGCACGGTGCTGTTCACCCGCGCCGAGCCGCTCGGGATCGAGATCGTCGAGGCGGATCTGTCCGGCGGCGAACTGCCCGAGGGCGACTTCTTCGGCGTGCTGGTGCAGCAGCCGGGCGCCTCCGGCAAGATCGTGGACTGGACGCCGGTCATCGCGGCCGCGCACGAGCGTAAGGCGCTCGTCGCCGTCGGCGCGGATCTGCTTGCCATGACACTGATTACGCCGCCTGGGGAACAGGGCGCGGACTGCTGTTTCGGCACCACGCAGCGCTTCGGCGTACCGCTGGGCTTCGGCGGCCCGCACGCCGGTTACCTGGCCGTGCGCACCCCGCATGCGCGGCAGCTGCCGGGCCGATTGGTCGGCGTGTCCGTGGACGCGGACGGCAATACCGCCTACCGGCTCGCGCTGCAGACCCGTGAGCAGCACATTCGCCGCGAGAAGGCGACCTCGAACATCTGCACCGCGCAGGTGCTGCTGGCCATCGTGGCCGCCATGTACGCCTCGTACCACGGTGCCGACGGCCTCAAGTCGATCGCGCGGCGAGTGCACGGGCACGCGCAGTGGCTGGCGGCCGGGCTCGGCGACGCGGTGGTGCACCAGAGCTTCTTCGACACCGTGCTGGTGAACGTGCCCGGCGGCGCGGAAGCCATTGTGGCCAAGGCGAAGGGCGCGGGGATCAACCTGCGGCTCGTCGACGCCGACCATGTGGGCATCGCCTGCGACGAGGCCACCACCGACGCGCACGTGGTGGCGGTCCTCGACTGCTTCGGAGCGGAGGTGCCGGTCGGGCCGGAAGGCGCGCTCTTCCACGGCAAGCCGCGCCCGCACATCGAGGTCCGCGCCTCGGAGTTCCTGACCCATCCGGCGTTCACCCGCTACCGCACCGAGACCGCCATGCTGCGGTACCTGCGCGGGCTGTCGGACAAGGACATCGCCTTGGACCGCAGCATGATTCCGCTCGGTTCCTGCACCATGAAGCTCAATGCCGCGGCCGAGATGGAATCCATCACCTGGCCGGGCTTCAACCGGGTGCACCCGTACGCCCCCGAGGCCGACGCGCCGGGCCTGATCCAGCTGGTCCAGGACCTCGAGGGCTGGCTGTCCGCGGTGACCGGCTACGACCGGGTCTCCTTGCAGCCCAATGCCGGATCGCAGGGCGAGTACGCGGGCTTGCTGGCGATTCGCCGGTACCACCTGGATCGCGGTGACTCGCACCGCGACACCTGCCTGATCCCGTCCTCGGCGCACGGCACCAATGCCGCCTCGGCCGCCATGGTGGGCATGCGGGTGGAGGTCGTGAAGACCCGCCCCAACGGCGACATCGACCTGGACGACCTGCGCGCCAAGATCGCCGACCACGCCGAGCGGCTGGCCTGCATCATGATCACCTACCCGTCCACGCATGGCGTGTACGAGCACGAGGTGGCCGAGCTGTGCGGGCTGGTGCACGATGCCGGCGGCCAGGTGTACGTGGACGGCGCGAACCTGAACGCCCTTGTCGGACTGGCCCGTCCGGGCAAGTTCGGCGGTGACGTCAGCCACCTGAACCTGCACAAGACCTTCTGCATCCCGCACGGCGGCGGCGGTCCGGGCGTGGGTCCCGTCGCGGTGCGCGAGCACCTGGCGAAGTACCTGCCGGGCGATCCCCTGGAAGCCGGTTCGCACGCGGTGTCGGCGGCCAAGTACGGCTCCGCGTCGATCCTGCCGATCACCTGGTCCTACATTCGCATGATGGGCGCCGACGGCCTGCGCCGCGCCACCCTGACCGCCATCGCGTCCGCCAATTACATTGCGCGCAAGCTCGATCCGCACTTCCCGGTGCTCTACACCGGCGACAACGGCATGGTCGCCCACGAGTGCATCCTGGACCTGCGCGAGATCACCAAGCGCACCGGCGTCACCGTCGACGATGTGGCCAAGCGCCTGGCGGACTACGGGTTCCACGCCCCGACCATGAGCTTCCCGGTCGCCGGCACCCTCATGGTGGAGCCCACCGAGAGCGAGAACCTGGAAGAGCTGGACGCTTTCATCGACGCCATGATCGCCATCAAGGGTGAGATCGATCAGGTCGAGGCGGGCGTATGGCCGGTGGAGGACAATCCGCTGCGCGGCGCCCCGCACACCGCCCAGTGCCTGGTCGGCGACTGGAACCACCCCTACAGCCGCGAAACCGCCGTCTACCCGCAGGGTCTGGCGAGCGGCCGGGCCAAGGTGTGGCCGTCCGTGCGCCGCATCGACGGCGCCTACGGCGACCGCAACCTGGTCTGCTCCTGCCCGCCCATGGACAGCTACCAGGACTGATCCGATACCGAAAGCGCCCCACCGGTTCTCGCAACCGGTGGGGCGCTTTCCGTTGTGCCGCAGGCCTGGTCAGGCGTTGCTGGGCTTCCAGGTGGCGATGGCCCAGATCACCACGATGTCCAGCGCGATGATGAGCAGGGACCAGGCCGGGTAGTAGGGAATCGATAGGAAGTTCTCGATGATGGAGATGGCGGCGAGCACCATCGCCGCGGTGCGGCCCCAGGTGGAGCCGGTGAACAGGCCGAAGGCCACGATCAGTTCGATCACGCCGAGGATGATGTGGATCCAGCCCCAGGTGGTGGTGTTGAACTTGTAGATGTAGTCGTATCCGACGACCAGCAGGTCATCCGCGGCGACGGCCGAGATGCCCTGCAGGATCGACAGCACGCCGATCACGGTCAGGATGATCGCCGCCGCGATCGACGTACCGGCGGCGAACCCTTGCTTGACGGAGGATTCGGGTCCTGAATGTGCCATTCGCCGAATATGCCACGAGTTTGCTGACTCGCGGTGACACCGTAATGCTCGTGTCGCCGAGCCGTTGTCAGGGTGTGGTCAACGCCTTGTTGACCGCGGTGCCGTAGGCCAGATCGTCCGTGGTGGAGACCTTGGTGAAGGTGCCGCCGGTGCGCTGGGCCAGGGTTTGCAGGGTTTGGGTGCCGCCGCCGCCGATCACGATGACGTTCACCTTCACCGGGCGCGCCGGGTCGCCCGCGGCGGCGATATCGGCGAGCAGCTGATCGCCGGTGATGGTGGAATCGTCATCCGGTCCGTCGGTGATGAGCAGCACCGAATTGGTGCGCGCCGAGGCGTAACCGGCGACCGCTGCCTGGTAGGCGGCCTCCAGCGTCGGATAGGTGCGGTCGGTCTTGGACGGCGACGGGGTGACCGTGGACAGCGCCTGGCCGAGAGTATTGCGCTGGTCGGTGGTGAGCGGCGCGGTCGGGGCGAGCACACGGTAGGGGTTGGCGCCGTCCACGTTCTTGGCATACGTCCACACGCCCATGCCGAAGTCGGCCGGCATCACCGTCATGGTGGATTGCAGGGCCGCGAGGGAATTGGCGAGGCGGGTCATGATGCCGTCCTGGGTGCCCATCGACGACGAGATATCCAGCAGCACCGTGGAATTCACGCCCAGCACCGGATTGCTCAGCACCTGCTGCACCTGGGTGAGCGCGGCCTTGCCGGGGACGGTGGCGGCGGCCGGGGGAGCGGCACCGAAACCGCTGTCGGTGAACAACTTCGACTGTTCCGGGGCGCGCAGGAAGTCGGCGAACAGGCCCGCGACCAGGTTCTGGGTGGCGTCGACCCAGGAGCCGGTGAGCTGGGCGGCCGGGAAATCGGCGACCGGGCCGTTGCCGGCCGGGCGGAAGGCGGTCAGGCCGTTGCGGGAACGGATCTGCTGCTCGGTGTCGGGGACCGCGTGCACCGGGGCGGTGGCCTGGTCGGCGGCGGTGGCCAGATCGGTCAGGGCGGTGGCGGCGTCCTTGACCGCGGGCGCGCCCGCCGCGAGATTCGAGATCGCGGAGATGACCTGGCCGGATTTGGCGGCGTTCTCGTCCAGGGGGTCGGTGCCCGAGACGCCCGAGCCGACCGCGCTCGTCACCGCGAGAGTGGCATCGCCGGCGGGCAGGGCCAGGCGGAGTTTGCCCCAGGGGGCCAGGCCGATGTCGGCGAGCGAGCCCTGCTGGAATTTCGGCAGATCGGCCCAGTGCACCTGGGCGGCCTCGAGGGCGCGGCGCAGATCGTCGGGGACGGCCAGGGCGATCGGGCTGGAGGCGATCGGGGCCGGGGTGCCGGCGATGAGACCGGGCACCCGCATGAGCTCGATCGAGCGCGAGGATTCCGGAATCCAGAGGCCGGGCTGGGCGCCCAGGGCCGGATCCCACTTGTTCGCGGTGAAGGTGGTGATCATGGCGGCGGTTGGCTGGGCGTTCACCACGACCTGGGCGCAATGATCGCGCACGTGCGGCTTGGTGTCGTTGAAGCGGTCGGCGGCTGACTTCACCGGGCCGGCGATATCGGGATCGACGGTGACATTCAGGGTGGCGGTGCCTTCTACGCAGGCCGCGGCGGCCGCGTTGTCACGATCCTTCGAACGTTCTTGCAGCCAGGCCCAGCCGACGACGGCGAGCGCTAGGACGATGACCGCGACAATCGCGATAACCGGTCCTTTGCTGACACCTCGTGACCCGCCCGCGGCGCGATGAGTACCCACGATCGACCAGTTTATGGGGAGGCGGTGCGACCCACCTGTACCAGGGAGTAACGCGAAAGCCGACCGGGATGTCCGAACTCTCGGACACCACCGGCCGGCTCTGTTCAGTCGCGGATCAGCTTGCCGCGGTCGTATTCGTGCCCGCCCCACACGCCGGACTGGCTGGTCCGAGTCGCGAATTCACCGCATTCGCGGCGAATCGGGCAGCCGGCGCAGATGTTTCGCGCGTAGTCGAAATCCTGCGAGGGGTACGGGAACCACGCCTCGTGGTTCGGATCGCCCTTGCACGCGGCGTGCTGCCAGTAATCCTTCGAGTCGGAGATGGGGAGCAGATCCGCCAGGGTCGGCTCCCGCAGTGCAATGTTCGTCATCGGATCTAACTCCTTTCGTGTCCGATCACGCAGGTGATGGGAGGGGTGTCAGGACGCGGCGAGTTCCTTCCAGATCTGCCGCTGCTTCTTCTCTCTGTCATTGGGCGCCTTGGGCTCCCACAGCAGGCGCATCCCGGCCTCCTCGGGAGTCCGGTCCGCCTTGGTGGTATTGCACGGCCCGCAGGCCGCGATCAGGTTGGCCCAGGTATTCGGCCCACCCCGCGAACGCGGCCGAATGTGGTCCACGGTGCGCGCCCAGCCGCTGCAATACCCACAGCGGTATCGATCACGCCGCAGCACCGCGGCGAGGGTGGCGCGACTGTTGTCGTCGTGCGTCAGGATCCGGTGCTCGAGGTATACGTAGCGGGTGAGCCGAATGGTTTCCGGCAGCGCCAGCTCGAGCCGCTTGGAACGGATCGGGAAGTACGGCTGCCGATCGGTGACCGGCTCGGCCCCGCCGCTGAGCAGCAGCACCACCGCGCGTTCGGCCCGGATCTCGGTCAGCGCCTCGTAGGAGGCGTTGAGCACCAGCACCCCGAGGTTCATCCAGTTGTCGTTGTGTATCTCCGGGTCTTCGGCATGACGGAACTGCATGGGATTCACCATGTTTCGTGAGAAGAGAAGCAGAAAGGAACAGAAGGTGCGCGGCTTACGCGAGCGCCTGGAGACGGTCGTCGAACCGGTCGCAGTCGCGTTCGCCGCGCTCGATACCGCTGGCGAGAAGTGCGCGCCGTCCCATCGACATCGGATGCTGTACTGGGTTCACCGGATTCACTGCCGTCTCCTCCTTCCTGCTGGTCACGACCGATACGGTCGGTTGATCATCGTCGAAACTCATGGTGACACAACGGACATGCCGTTGTCGGGTCATTTTTTTCGGGGACTAGGTGACAACGAGCCACCACGCCGGATTGTTCCCGGGTTGACGCACGCCACAGGGCGATAGTCCGTGTCGATCGGTCGAATCGACTCTTCACTGCTCGCCGTCGGCGCGCGGCCGGCGGGCCAGGGTTGCTGCGTCGATTCCCGGGGCTCCACCGCGGAGCCACGACGAGAGAGAAGCGCGATGAGGAACCTTGCAGCGACGTCCGTACTGCTCGCCGCCGCGCTCGGCGGCGCCGTGGCGACCGCCGGTCCGGCCGGGGCCGCCGCGGAAGCGGTGCACTACACCGCGACCGATACCGAGAGCTCGATGATCATCCACACCGACGCCGGGGCCCTGCGGGTGCGGGACGGTGTGTTCCGGATCGAGGCGGCCGACGGGACGGTGCTCGCGGGCGCCGAATTGTCTTTCCGGGTGGACGATTTCGTCTTTCCGATCGCCGCCGATATCTCCGGCCGGACCGCCACCCTGACCCCGCGGTTCGAGCCGGCGCACGCCACGTACCGGCCCATCGCCCTGCCGTACGAGAACCAAGCGCCCTGGAAGTCCGAGTACGAGCGTGAGCAGGCCGCCTGGAATCGCATGGCCACCACCATCAGTACCGGTGCGACCATCGGCACCCTGGTCGGCGGGATCACCGGTGCGGGCGTCGGCTGTCTGCTCGGCGGGGCGACCGGGGCGGTGCTGACGGGTGCGCTCTCCGCGATGTTCGGCGCGCTGCCGGGCGCGATCGCCGGATGCATCGCCGGGCTCAGCGTCATCGGGTTCCTGGGCACCCTCGCGGGTCAGCTGTTCATCACCGCACCGGTAGCGATTCTGGCTGCGGCACAGTACTTCACCACCATCAACTCCCCGCTGCAGGGGAGGTAGAAGCCGGAAGGGTGCGCGGTCCCCGTTGTCCGCGGATCAGTGGATCGGGGACCCGCTGGATGTAAAAGATTATTTACTTCATGTCTTGTTTTCTTTACTCTGATGGCATGTCCTACGAGGAGAAGCGAACCTGGATTCTCGGGATCGTGGCGATGGTGTCCTACGCCGTCTACATCGCGATAGTGCTTGTGCGGGCGCGAGATTCGGCGCTGACCGAGGTTGCCTATGTGGCACCGATGTTGTGGGCGGTGGGGGTCTCCATCGCGGTGTCGATCGTGGGCGCCATCGTGGTGTCGATCGCGTCGCGGGACGGCGATCGCCGGGATCAGCGGGATCGGCAGATCGACAAGGAAGGCGAGCGGGTCGGGAACGCGTTCGTGGTGATCGGGGCGCTGGGCGCGCTCGCGCTCGCCCTGGCCGATCGGGGCAGTTTCTGGATCGCGAACGTGCTGTACCTGGGCTTCACGCTCTCCGCCGTGTTCGCCGCGATGACCAAGATCGCCGCATATCAGCGCGGGTTCTGGCCGTGGTGAAACCGACGAATGTCACCAATAACATTCGGGCGCTGCGGTTCTCGCACGGCGAGATGACGCAGGCCGAGCTGGCCGATCGGCTCGGAGTCACCCGGCAGACCGTGAACGCCATCGAACAGGGCAAGTATTCGCCGTCGCTGGAGATGGCGTTCCAGATCGCGCGGGTGTTCCGTGTGCCGCTGGATGACGTATTCGAGTATCCGGAAGTAGAAGAGTGATGAAGGCTATCGTGCAGTCCGCGTACGGAACTACCGCCGCACTGTCCTATGCCGAGGTGCCGACTCCGGCGCCGGGCAAGGGCGAAGTACTGGTGCGGGTGCGAGTCGCCGGGATGGACCCCAGCGTCTGGCATCTCATGACCGGTCTGCCGCTGGTCGGACGGCTGGCACTCGGTATTCGCAAGCCGCGCTTGAAAATTCGGGGCTGGGATGCGGCGGGCATCGTCGAGGCGGTAGGGGAGGGCGTGACCCGATTCCAGCCGGGCGATGCCGTATTCGGCACGGTCCCCGGCTCTTTCGCCGAATTCGCCTGTGCGGCAGAGAAGAACCTGCACGCGAAACCGGAGAACGTGAGCTTCGAACAGGCAGCGACCTTACCGACCTCCGGCATGACCGCGGTGGCGGGGCTACGCGACAGCGGGCGAATCCAGGCCGGCCAGCGCGTGCTGATCATCGGCGCGGGCGGCGGCGTCGGCCACCTCGCCGTGCAACTGGCCAAGTACTACGGCGCGCACGTCACCGGCGTCTGCAGCACCGGCAAAGTGGAGTTCGTACGGAAGCTAGGCGCGGACACCGTCATCGACTACACCCGTGAACCCCTCACCGGCACTTACGATCTCGTCCTCGATATGGCAGGCAACCGCCCCCTGTCCGAGGTCCGCGCCCTGCTGACCCCCACCGGCACCTTGGTGCTGGGCGGCGGCGAGGACGGCGGCCGCTGGATGGGCGGCACCGACCGCTCCCTACGCGCGGTACTCCTGAATCCTTTTGTCCGCCAGCATCTACGCGCCCTGCTGTCCCTGGCAGATCCCGAAATCCTCGCCCTGCTTGCTGAAGTCGCGGAGGCGGGCGCGGTGCTACCGGTCATCGACCGCACCTACCCTCTGGCCGACGCGGCCGCCGCCATCGACTATCTGGTCACCGGCCGGCCGCAGGGCAAGATCGCCATCGCGGTCTCCTGACAATTCGGAACCTGGTTTCACACCCAGCTTTCGAAGGTGTCGTCGTAGGTGAACCAGTTGCCGTCGTAGCGCTTGTATCGGGTACCCGGTTCGCCACGACCGGGATTCGCCGGAGCCGCCCGCGGGAAATACGCGTAGCCGTCATGGCCGAATCCCTGATTCCTCAATGCAAAGGAGCAGCCGCCGTCACCGACCGGGTGCACGGCACCGATATCGAACAGCCCGATCCGCCCGGCGTCGGCGGTGACGCTGCAGTGCACGGCAGCCCGGTCCATCGCCGGCTTGCTGAACGCCCATCCGATCTTGCCCGCGAGACCCGAGAGCAACAGGATCAGCGTCGTCACCACCACCCCGGGCACGATTGCCGCGAGCATGAACGCGCGGTATCTGTCGATGCCGATCGCGGCCAGCACCACCCAGCCCACGCCCAATACAACCGCCCCGAACCCACCCAGGAAGAACGCGCCCGCCCGATTGTCGTTCGAACTGAACGCCCACAACAACCACAGGCAGCACAACACGATGAACCCGCTGGTGACGGCCATCGCCGCAATCCAGCCCGGTGGCGCCGGGCGTCGAGCCGGGGCGGCATAAGGCGGCGGACGATAGCTCACCCCCGCCATCCTGCCGATACGGGAATCCCCGGTCGAGTGCTTATTCGACCGGGGATCCCCTTGTCCGGCAACCTGTCCGGCGTGCCGATCAGAGCGGTATCGACCCGGACGATCCGGTGGACGCCCAGGACCAGGCGGCGTTGACGCGGGCGACGATCAGGTTGACGACATCGAGGGCGGTAGAACCCATGGGAAATCCTCACTTGCGGGGTGGCTATCGCCCGGCAGAGTAGCGGAGCAGGTTCGTTTCACACCCAGGATTCGACGAAGTTGTCGAAGGTGAACCAGTTGCCGTCGTACCGGGTGTAGTCGGTGCCCGACCCGGCGCCGGCTTTGGCACTCTGTGGCGGCGTGCCGGGGAACAGGGCGTAACCGTCGGGGCCCAGCAGTGCGCCGTCGAGGGTGAACGAGCAGCCGCCGTCGCCCTCGGGTCGCACATAGTTGAAGGTGTACAACCCGATTCGCCCGGCGTGGTCGGTCTTGGCGCAGCTCGCCGCCGCGCGTTCCAACGCCGGTTTGGTGAGCGCCCAGCCGACCTTGCCGGGAATGCCCAGCAGCACCAGCGCGCCCACCATGACCAGCATCGCGGGCACGATGGTCGCGAGCACGAAACGGCGATAGGCGGCGATCCCGGTGATCGCCAGCGCCAGCCAGGCGATGCCGAGCACCACGATGCCGCCGCCGCTGTACACGAGCACCAGAACGTCGTTGCCGCCCTTGGCCGCGAATCCCCACAGCACGCCGAGACAGCACAGCCCGAACAGCCCGGTGGTCGCGATCATGAACGTCAGCCAGGTCTTGGGAATCCGCCGGACCGGCTGTGTGCCGGGCGCTGGGTAGTAACTCACGTGTGTCATCCTCCCCGAAAGGGGAATCCCCGGTCGAATTCATATCGACCGGGGATTCCCGTGTAGCGCAACCTATCCGGCGTGCCTCACAGGCACTTGAGCGCCTTGGCCTCGCGGCGGCGGCGGTGCAGGATCGGCTCGGTGTAACCGTTGGGCTGCTTGGTGCCCTCGAGCACCAGCTCCTTGGCGGCCTGGAAGGCGATGGAGGCGTCGAAGTTCGGAGCCATCGCGAAGTAGCTCGCGTCTCCGGCGTTCTGGCGGTCCACCACGGGGGCCATGCGCTGCAGCGAGGCGATGACCTCGTCCTCGGTGACGACGCCGTGGCGCAGCCAGTTGGCGACCAGCTGCGACGAGATGCGCAGGGTGGCACGGTCTTCCATCAGGCCGATGTCCTTGATGTCGGGCACCTTGGAGCAGCCGACGCCCTGGTCGATCCAGCGCACCACGTAGCCGAGGATGCCCTGGGAGTTGTTGTCCAGCTCCTGCTGCTTCTCCTCGGCGGTCCAGTTTGTGTCCTGGGCCAGCGGGATCTCGAGGATCTCGTCGACGGTGGCGCGGGGACCGGCCTTGGCGATCTCGGCCTGCCGCTTGAACACGTCCACCAGGTGGTAGTGGGTGGCGTGCAGGGTGGCGGCGGTGGGCGAGGGCACCCAGGCGGTGTTGGCGCCGGCCTTGGGGTGGCCGATCTTCTGGACCAGCATCTCGGCCATCAGGTCGGGCATGGCCCACATGCCCTTGCCGATCTGCGCCTTGCCGGGCAGGCCGGTGGCGATGCCGGTGTCGACATTGAAGTCCTCGTAGGACTTGATCCACTGCTGCGACTTCATCTCGGCCTTGCGGACCATGGGCCCGGCCTCCATGGAGGTGTGGATCTCGTCGCCGGTGCGGTCGAGGAAGCCGGTGTTGATGAACACCACGCGGTCCTTGGCGGCGTGGATGGACGCCTTCAGGTTGACGGTGGTGCGGCGCTCCTCGTCCATGATGCCGACCTTGAGCGTGTTGACCGGCAGGTCGAGCGCCTGCTCGATGCGGCCGAACAGCTCGTTGGTGAAGGCGACTTCGTCGGGGCCGTGCATCTTCGGCTTCACGATGTAGATGGAGCCGGTGCGGGTGTTCTTGAGCTTGGTGTCGCCGTTGAGCGCGTGCTTGGCGATCAGGACGGTGATCAGGCCGTCCATGATGCCCTCGGGCACCTCGTTGCCCTCGGCGTCGATGATGGCGTCGGAGGTCATCAGGTGACCCACATTGCGCACGAACAGCAGCGAACGGCCGTGCAGCACCAGGTCGGAACCGTCGAGCGCGGTGTAGACGCGGTCCGGGTTCATGGTGCGGGTGAAGGTCTTGCCGCCCTTGGCGACCTCTTCGGCCAGATCGCCCTTCATCAGGCCCAGCCAGTTGTGGTAGCAGAGCACCTTGTCCTCGGCGTCCACGGCCGCGACCGAGTCCTCGAAGTCCATGATGGTGGTGACCGCGGACTCGAGCACCAGGTCCTTGACGCCGGCGGTGTCGGTGGAGCCGATGGGGGAGGACGGATCGATCTGGATCTCGATGTGAAGACCGTTGTGCTTGAGCAGGATCGAGGTCGGGTTCGCCGGATCGCCCAGGTAGCCGACGAGCGCGTCATTGTCGGCCAGGCCGATCTCGGTGCCGTCCTCGAGCCCGACCACGAGCTCGCCGTCCTCGATCGAGTACTTGGTGGAGCCGACGTGCGAGCCGGTGATCAGCGGCACCGCGTCGTCGAGGAAGTTGCGCGCCCATTCGATGACCTTGTCACCGCGGACCTTGTTGTAGCCCTTGCCCTTCTCGGCGCCGCCCGCCTCGGAGATGGCGTCGGTGCCGTACAGCGCGTCGTACAGCGAACCCCAGCGGGCGTTCGCGGCATTGATCGCGAAGCGGGCGTTCATGACCGGCACGACCAGCTGCGGGCCGGCCTGGGTGGCGATTTCGGCGTCCACGTTCTCGGTACCGATCTGGAAGTCGGCCGGTTCGGGGCGCAGGTAGCCGATCTCGGACAGGAACTGCTTGTAGGCAGCCTTGTCGTAGCCGGTGCCGGGGTTGGCACGGTGCCACTCGTCGATCTTGGCCTGGATGTCGTCGCGTTCCGCCAGCAGTGCGCGGTTGCGGGGGGCGAGGTCGTTGATAACAGCCTCGGCACCCGACCAGAACGCGGCGGAATCTACGCCGGTGCCGGGAAGGGCCTCGTTCTCCACGAAATCGTGAAGCACCTTGGCAACCTGAAGCCCGCCGACCTGGATCCGCTCTGTCATCTACATGCCTCATTTCGAGAAGCCGGGTGGAAAAAGTACGCCTGTCATGTTACTCGCGGGTACCAGGTGGGCTGTCACGGCACCCGGCTCGAGTGACCCACGCCATTCGGGCTCGGACCCTTGAATGTTCCGTGCGGTACATTTAATGTACTGCGTGGAACATTAAGCGTGCGGAGCGGTGGCGAGGAGCCAGTCATGGCAGATGTGTTGTCCGGCAAGGTCGTTGTGGTCACCGGCGGCAGTCGCGGGCTCGGGCGCGAGATGGTCCTGGCCTTCGCGGCCTCCGGCGCGGACGTGGTCATCGCCAGCCGCAAGCTGGACAGCTGCGCGGAACTGGCCGCGGAAGTGCGGGAGAAGTTCGGGCGGCGCGCGCTGCCGGTGGCCTGCAATGTCGGGGTCTGGGAGCAGTGCGATCAGCTGGCCGAGGCCGCTTACACGGAATTCGGGCGGGTCGACGTGCTGGTCAACAATGCCGGGATGTCGCTGCTGTACCCGAGCCTGGATCAGGTCACCGAGTCCATGTTCGACAAGATCGTCGCCACCAACCTGAAGGGACCGTTCCGGCTCTCGGCGCTCATCGGAGCCCGGATGGCGGCGGCCGGCGGCGGATCGATCATCAATATCTCCTCCATCGAAGCCGTGCGGCCCGAACCCCTCGCCGTGCCCTACGCGGCGGCCAAGGCGGCGCTGGAAACGCTGAGCGGCGGGCTCGCGCAGACCTACGGGCCGGCGGTGCGGGTCAACACCATTCGCTGCGGGGCCTTCGACACCGATATCGCCAAGGCCTGGCCGGAGGAGATGCGGCAGTTCCTCGCGAACGGCAATGCGCTGCGGCGCATCGGCCAGCCCGCCGACATCGTCGGGGCCGCACTGTTCTTCGCCTCCGACGCCTCCGCGTTCTGCACCGGCTCCACCCTCGCCCTCGACGGCGGCTGGCGGTGACCGCGCAACCCGTGCGGCGGCGCGGCCGTCCGCCCGCCTCGGAGGTGAATCCCGGGGAGACCCGCGAACGCATCGTGCGCGCGGCCATGGAACTGTTCGCGGAGAAGGGATTTCACGCCACCAGCGTCGCGGACATCGGCGACCGGGCGGGCATCCAGCGCGGCGCGCTGTACTACCACATCGGCTCCAAGGAAGAACTGCTCTTCCAGATCCGGCGCAACTACACGCAGATCATGTTCGATGCCGCCGCCGCGGTCGCCGACAGCGACGCCGAGCCGATGGCCAAGCTGCGCACCCTGATTCGCGATCACGTCCGGCTGATTCTCGAGCATCAGCACGAGGTCACCATCGCGCTGCGCGACGCCGGGGCGCTCACCGCCGAACGCGAAGCCGATCTGCAGGTGCTGCGCGACGGCATTCAGCGGACCTGGCAGCGCGTCTTCGACGAGGGCGTCGCCGCCGGCGTGCTGCGCACCGGCGATCACGTCGTCACCAACAGCATCGTGGCCATGCTGAACATGGTCAGCCGCTGGTATCGCCCCGACGGCGAGCACACCCCCGAACAGATCGCCGGCATTCTCATCACCACCATCCTCGACGGCGTCGCCACGACCCCGAACAAGTGAAAGGCTGACCATGGCTTGGGATTTCGAAACCGATCCGGAATACCAGCGGAAGCTGGACTGGGTCGCGGAGTTCGTCCGCACCGAGGTGGAACCCCTGGACCTGCTCTACCCGGAACCCTACGACCGCAAGAACCCGGAGATCCGGGCGCTGATGAAGCCGTTGCAGGAGAAGGTGAAAGAGCAGGGGCTGTGGGCCTGCCACCTCGGCCCCGAACTGGGAGGTCCCGGATACGGGCAGGTCAAGCTGGCGCTGCTGAACGAGGTCATCGGCACCTCCAAGTGGGCGCCGCTCGTCTTCGGCTGTCAGGCGCCGGATTCCGGCAATGCCGAGATCCTCGCCCACTTCGGCACCCCGGAGCAGAAGGCGAAATACCTGCAGCCCTTGCTCGACGGTGAGATCGGCTCCTGCTACGTCATGACCGAGCCGACCGGCGGTTCCGATCCGACCGCGTTCAAGACCCGGGCCGTGCGCGACGGCGACGACTGGGTCATCAACGGGGAGAAGTGGTTCAACTCGGCGGCCGAGTTCGCCAGCTTCCACATCGTCATGGTGGTCACCGACCCGGACGCCGAACCGCACAAGCGGCTGTCGATGTTCATCGTGCCCGCCGACGCGCCCGGTCTCGAGATCGTCCGGAACTTCACCGTTCCGGGCTTCAGCGAGAACGAAGGGCACCTGCGCTTCACCGATGTCCGCGTACCCGCCGATGCCCTGCTGGGCGCGGAGGGTCTCGGGTTCATCGTCGCCCAGACCCGCCTCGGCGGCGGTCGCGTGCACCACGCCATGCGCACGGTCGCCATGGTGCGCAAGGCCTTCGACATGATGTGCGAGCGCGCCGTCTCCCGGCCCATGCGCAAGGGCGTGCTCGGCGGGCTGCAGATGACCCAGGAGAAGATCGCCGAAGCCTGGATCGAGATGGAGCAGTTCCGGCTGCTGGTGCTGCGCACCGCCTGGCGCATCGACAAGGAACAGGACTACCGCAAGGTGCGCCACGATATCGCCGCCATCAAGGTGGCCATGCCGAAGGTCATGCACGATATCGCCCAGCGCGCCATGCACCTGCACGGCGCCATCGGCGTCAGTACCGATCTGCCGTTCGTGGACATGATGAACTACGCGCAGGTCATGGCCATCGCGGATGGGCCCACCGAGGTCCACAAGATCACCCTCGCCAAGGAGGTGCTCAAGACCTACGCGCCCGGCGACCCGGTGTACCCCAGCGGATTCCGTCCCTTCCTGCGGGAGAAGGCGCGCGAACTGGTGGCCGAGCGGCTCGAACACACCGTCGGCAACCTCTGACGAAAGCCTGACCATGGGTGCGATCCCCTGGCCGGAGGGGTTCGGAGCTGCGAATATTCGAGCATGGCTCCCCTCCGAAGGATCGCACCCAAGCCGGTCGTGTGGACGCTGACCGGGCTGGCGGTGGTCGCCGTGGTCATCGGGCTGGCGCTGTTCCAGCCGTGGCGGTTGTTCACCAGCACCACGGTCGATGAAGCGCTGCCGACGGTCGCGGTCACGACGACGGCCGCGCCCGCGGGTGCGCCGGCGGTCAGCTACCCGCGGACGCTCTACACGGGAACCCTGATCTCGCATGAGCACGAGACGACCGGAACGGTGTCGGTGCTGGAACTCGCCGACCGCACCCGGGTGCTGCGGCTCGAGAACCTCGACACCTCGGACGGTCCGGCGTTGCACGTGTTTCTGAGCGATGCCGCGGTGCTCGCGGGCAAGGACGGGTGGGGCGTCTTCGACGACGGGCAGCACCTGGATCTGGGGAAGCTCAAGGGCAACAAGGGGAATCAGAACTACGATATTCCCGTCGATACCGATCTGACAGCGCTGCACAGTCTTTCGATCTGGTGCGATCGATTCAATGTGTCGTTCGGGGCGGCGGAACTGCGCGCCGCCTAGGCCCGGCCTGGCGAAATCAGTTCGCGGGCAGCGGGAACCGGATGCCGGTCAGTTCTTCGGAAGCCTCCCACAGTTTCCGGGCGGTCGCGGCGTCGGATGCGGCGGCGGAACGGCCCACCAGCTTGGGATGTCCACGGTATTCGTAGAACCCGTCCGGTCCGACATAGCTGTCGGACGGGATGTCCCGGCTGAGCGCGTACAGCGTCGGCCGCGCGCCCGCCTCGGGCCGCTGCGCGAGGACCAGGTTGCCGATCCGCATGGCCAGGTCCGCCACGCGATTCTCGGTGTGGCTCTGCAGATTCGTGGCCGACCAGCCGGGATGGGCGGCCGTGGCGCGCACCTTGGAACCAGCGGCCTCGAGACGGCGGCTCAGTTCGAGGGTGAACAGCAGATTCGCCAGCTTGGACTGACCGTAGGCGGCAACCGTGTTGTACGGCCGCGCTTTCCAGTTCAGGTCGTTCAGGTCGATGCTCCCGCGCCGATGCGCCTGCGACGACACCGTGACCACCCGATCGGTGATCCGCGGCAGCAGCAGATTGGTCAGGGCGAAATGCCCGAGATGGTTGGTGCCGAACTGGCGCTCGAAACCATCGGCGGTGTGCCCGTGCGGAACCATCATGATGCCCGCGTTGTTGACCAGCGCGGCGACCGGCTCGGTCCAGCCCTCGGCGAAGGCGCGGATCGAGGCCAGATCCGCCAGATCGAGCTCACGCACCTCGGTACTGCCCTCGACCTCGCGCGCGGCCGCCTCGCCGCGCCGGACATCCCGCACCGCGAGCACCACGTGCGCGCCGACGCGAGCCAATTCACGCGTGGTGACCAGGCCGAGGCCGCTGTTCGCGCCGGTCACGATGACGGTCTGGCCGTCCATGCGGGGAAGATCTCGTGCTGTCCATCGGGAATTCGTCATGCTCCCCAATGTAGACACTGCCCACAAAGTGGTCAATGCCCACATGCTGCTAGGCTGATCGCACTATGTGTGCCGACCGCCCCTACCACCACGGCGACCTGCGTGGACAACTCCTCGAACGCGCCGAACAGGCATTGCGCGAACAGGGCGTCGAGC
Source organism: Nocardia yamanashiensis (assembly GCF_021183565.1). Lineage (NCBI taxonomy): Bacteria > Bacillati > Actinomycetota > Actinomycetes > Mycobacteriales > Nocardiaceae > Nocardia > Nocardia yamanashiensis. The sequence goes on along the minus strand of NZ_CP089226.1, from coordinate 2,936,385 downwards.
AACTCTCGCTGCGGAAACTCGCGCGCGAGGTCGGGGTCACCCACAATGCGCCCAGTCGCCATTTCCCGGACAAACAGGCGCTGCTGGACGCGTTGGCGCTGAACGGTTTCCAGCGGATCGGCGAAGCGTTCCGGGGCGCGGTCGCCGGCGAGCAGCCGTTCGAAGATCGCTTCCGCGAGCTGGCGCGCGTGTATCTCCGCTTCGCCGTGGACAATTCGGCCCTGCTGACCCTGATGTTCGCGCGCAAGCACAGTCCCACCGGCGGCGAGGCCATGGCGACAGCGGTGGCGGAAGCCTTCGCGGTCCCGGTGCGGCTCACTGCCGAAGCCCAGGAGCGCGGCGAAATCGTCGCGGGCGATCCGATGCGCATCGGCTGGACCGTCGCGGTCGCACTCCAGGGCCTCGCCAGCTTCGCCACGGCGGGACTGATCCCGCCCGAGGGGATCGACGAACTACTCGACGAGACGGTCACCCGGCTGACGCAGGGATTGCAACCGCGCGATCAGTGATGACGGGGTGGGTGTTCTAGGACGTCGTTGAACGCCGCGCTGTGCTCAGGCGGTGCGTGGTTCGATCCACAGCGCTTCGGCGAGGGCGCACAGTTCGCCGTCGGCGGTCGAAAGCGCCACGCCCACGGTGTATTTGCGGCCCTCGTGGCGAATCGGCCAGGCGTGTGCGATGTGCTCGGCCCCGGCCAGGACCGGGCGGTATTGCGATGCCGTCAGCGCGGCGGTGAACGCGCCGAGGCCCATGCCCTGGAAGGCCCAGGCCGCGATGCCGCCGGGGCAGTCCAGCGCCGACCACACCACGCCGGGCGGGAGTTCGCCGTTCTCGTCGGCCAGGCCCGCGTCGGGGGTCCAGGCGGCGGCCATGAGATCGCTGTGCGGGACCCGCCACGGGAACAGGCGCAGGCCGCGGCCGGGTGCGCATCGCACGCCGCAGCCGTAGCAGTCGGTGACCCGGCGGTCGGGGGAGGAGAGCGCGGTTTCGGTGGCGCGCTTGGCATCCGACCAGGACGGCAGCGGCGGAGCGGTGATATCGAGGACCGCGGGGGCCGCCTCGGTGAGGAGCGTGCCGTCTTCGGCGGTGATCGTGGAACCGGACAGCAGCAACGGGGTTTCGACCGGGACCGCGCGCCGGAAATCGACACGCACCGCCTCGGCGCCGGTGCGGGCGGCGAGCACCCCGGCCACATAACCACCGAAGGCCACCTGCGGGTAGCCGTGGATGTGATCCGGAATGGTCAGCGATTCCGTCGCGATCATGCTGTGCGTCAACCTCTCCCCACACGGTCCGATCAATCGACGATACCCAGCGGGCGCGGATCCGGGCCGGTGGGATATCCCACTTCAGGACAGCGGCTGCACACCGCGCTGGGCCAGCAGCAAGGTCATGATGCCCGCTTCCTGGGATTGCCCGCTGATCATGCCGCGCGCCGCTTCCTTCACCGCGCCCGATTCGACCAGCTTGTCCACCGCCTGCGCCATGGCGACGCCGCCGCGATGATGGCGTTGCATGAGCTGCAGGAACTGGGTTTCCGCGTCCGCGCCCCGCGCCGCCGACAGCGCGTCGAGTTCGGCGAGGGTGGCCATGCCGGGCATGAGGGTGGATTCGGCGGCGGCCGTGGTCATCGACGCGTGGTCGTGGGTGGTGCTCGCGGTATGCATCCAGTTCATCGGATGCGGGTTGGTGGGGGAGGCATTGGCCAGCCGCAGCCAGCCCAGCATGGTGCCGATCTCCAAGCGCTGGGTGTCGGCGATCTGCTGGGCCAGCCGCCGGATCGCCGGATCCACACCGGCGTCCAGGCGCTGCGTCATGAGCAGCGCCTGTTCGTGGTGCGCCGTCATATCCTCCGCGAAGCCGATCTCGGTCGGTGTGAGAACCGAAGGCGCGCTGTGACTCTCGGGCACCAGCGCCGGGCGCAGCACGAATCCGGCGAGCACCAGCAGCGCGGCGAGCGTCGTCAGGCCCGCCGCCCGGGCCCAGCGCGCCCGGGTCACGAACCCACCACGGAGCGTTGATCGGCCGGCGGGGTGTAGACCTCGCCGGACAGCTCCAGGACCATGAATCCGTTGTCGTTGCAGGTGGTCCAGAGCTGGTTGCCGTGCCATTCCGGCGGCGCGAAGCACCAGTCGCTGGACAGATCGCCCAGCGCCACCATGCCGCTGCGCGAGGAAAGCGCCTGCGAAGGATCGAATTTGCCCTCCAGGATCGCCCGCGCCACCGACGTGAACTCCAGGCCCGGGATGCCGATCAGCGAGGCCAGCGCGTGCGGGGAGTTCCACAGTTCCAGATTGCGGCCCTTGAGTGCCGGGGGATTGAAGTAGGCGATCTCCTTGACGTCGAACGGATCCCGCACGTCGAACACCCGGATCCCCGATTCCTCCCAGCCGCAGGCCAGCGCGGTCGGATCGTTCGGGCGGTCGGCGGCGCAGTAGTGGGCGTCGTAGGAGAACACCGAACCGCCCATGGACGAGGCCAGCGCCGAATCCTGGTTCTCCAGCAGGTTGATCTCCAGCTTGATCTTGTTGACCACCTTGGGCCGGGTCTCGTCGGCGATATCGATCAGCTTCACCCCGCCCGCGCCGCCCTCGTCCGCGGTGAACAGGTACGGCTTGCCGGCATAGGTGACCGGGATGCTGTGCTGGGTGGCGAAGCCGTCGATCCAGAAGGTCCGGCCCAGATGCGGCACTTGCGGATTCGGGTCGCGGCGCTGCACCGCGCTGATGTCCAGGACGGTGAAACCGCCCAGCGCCGACAGGTACATGCGATTGCCGTCCGGGCTGATGCCGAAGCCGTGCGCTTCGATACCGGTCAGGCCCTGCCAGATGACGTGCGGGTTGGCGGGATCGGTGAGATCGACCGCGCTCACGAAACCGGGCGCGATGCCCGAGGCCCAATAGGTGCGGCCGTCGGGGGAGAACCCGCCCTCGTGCGTGGTGATGGGCAGCGGCATCAGCAGGTTGGTGCCCGCGCCGGTGTTCAGCAGCCGCGGGTGCGCGCAATCGGAGATGTCGTAGACCGACAGGTAGCCCGCGCCCTCGCCGACCGGGACACCGGTGCCCACCAGCAGTTTTCGCGCGGTATTGACCTTCAGCGATTCCCAGGTGCCGGCCAGCATGGCGGGTTCGGTGAGGGTGGCGGTGGGTACCGGGTTCGCCGGATCCGAGACATCGAGGACCGTCACGCCCTGCGACGGTCCCAGCACGCTGCCCGGGAACAGTGTGCCGGTGTACGAGCAGTGCTCGAAGGTGGTCGAGGTGATGCCGGCTCCGCGTCCGACGTAGCCGCCGACATACGAGATATTGCACCGGTATCCGAGGGTGCTGCGCCCGCTGTTGCGATCGTCGGCCGGAACATCGCCCTGCATACCGCTTTCCGGCAGCGCGTCGCCCGCGCATTCGGCCCGGGGCACGGAAGTCCGTCCCACCTCGAAGAATTCCTGCACCGCGTCGGTGAGATCGGATTGCAGATCCGCCGAGGCCCCGCCGATCGGCAGCATCGCCGCCGCCAGCAGGGCCGCGGTCACCGCCGCCGCGGGTTTGGACCGCCGTATGCCAGAGAACCGCCGCACCGCGGTACCCCCGTTCCGTTCGAGCTGTCAGGCCGTGACAGCGCCCACATGCGGGCACCGACCGTGGCCGCGGTTACATCTCGGGAACGCTAACTCAAGAACTGACCGACCGGTAGGGAGTCTGGAAAGGTTGGCGGACCGTGCTGTGGGCCGGTGCCCGTGCGGGTTGGTCCGGAGTTCTGCTGAACCGGGTGCCGGGCGGCGCAGTGGTCAGGACGGCCAGGTGAATTCCGGATCGGTGAGATAGTCCTGGCGACGCTGGTCGAGGGCCATGGTCACCATCTGGGCCGCGCCCGGACCGATCACCTTGCGCACCGGCGGGTTCGGCAGGTTCACCAGCGCCAGCAACTCCGCCGCCCCCACCTCCGGGGCCGGTTCGGCCCACTCGTTCTCGCCCTCGGGTGTCGCCTCGGCGGCGGCCGACACGGCTTCGATATCGGCCGGCGTCGGATACTCCGGCATGCCCAGAATCGCCGACCGCTGTTCGGCATAGGCGGGCAGCCCGGTCGCGAACTTCATGCTCGACTTGGCCCAATCGGTGTCGAACCCGCCCAGTTGCGCCATGGTCACGTGAATGCCGAACGGCCGCAGCTCATCCGCCAGGGAGGCGCTGAAGCCTTCCAGGGCCCACTTGCTCGCGTTGTACATCCCGAACAACGGCAAACTCCCGACGGCCCCGACCGTGGAGATCTGCACGATGTGTCCCGACCCCTGCGCCCGCAGATGCGGTACGGCGGCCTGTGAAACCCACAGCGCGCCATAGAAGTTCGTATCCATCTGATCCCGGATCTGCGCCTCGGTCAGCTCCTCGATCGCGCCGACCAGGCCGTACCCGGCATTGTTGACGATCACATCGATCGTCCCCATCGCCGCGAACGCCTTGTCCACCGCGGCGATCGCGGCCTCCCGATCGCGAACATCCAGCGGCAACACCAGCAACCGCTCATCGGCCAAGTCCGCCATGGTCTCCGGCTGCCGCGCCGTCGCCACCACCCGATCCCCGGTCTCCAGCGCGGCCAGCACGAATGCCCGCCCCATCCCGCGATTCCCGCCCGTAATGAACCAAGTCCTGCTCACCGAGCCGAACCCCTTCCTGTGAGACCTGTTGTCATCCAGAACATTACCCAGGGGACCGCTATCGATCGGCTAGCGGATTCGGGACTTTCGGACAACAGCGGGTTGCGCTTCCGGGGCAGTCTCAGTACGGTCGAAAGTGATTGCAAAGTGCAACCAGAAGGGGTAGTCGATGACGCAACTGGTTCGGGTTCACAACTTCAATCTGTCCAGCGACGGCTACGGAGCCGGTGCGAATCAGAGTTTCGAGCGGCCATTCGGGGATCTCGACGCCACCGCGCTGTTCTCCTGGTCCGGTGCTACCGCGCACGCGCCCACCCGCACCGAACCCGGCGGCAGTTACGGACTCGACGACTACTGCACCCGGGAATGGCATCGCAATATCGGCGCGGAGATCATGGGGCGCAACAAGTTCGGGCCGCAGCGCGGGCCGTGGGAGAACTACGAATGGGAAGGCTGGTGGGGCGACGAACCCCCCTTCGGCACCCCGGTGTTCGTACTCACCCACCACGTCCGCCCCTCGATCACCCGGGGCGCCACCACATTCCACTTCCTGAACGCCACACCCAAGGAGGCGCTCGAGCAGGCCCTGTCAGCCGCCGACGGCAAGGACGTGCGCATCGGCGGCGGCGTGGCCACCGTCCGCGCCTTCCTCGAAGCCGACCTCATCGACACCATGCACTTCGCCGTCGCCCCAGTCGAATTCGGCCACGGCGAACGCCTGTGGACCGGCCCCGAAGAGGTCACCGACCGCTACCACCTGGAACAGATCCCCAGCCCGAGCGGAGTCGTACACCACTTCCTCTGGCGAAAGTAGCAACTCGCCCCTGTTACTTGCTGTCGACCCGGGTGATCAGATGCCCCGTCTCCCCACGCCGCGTGGTGATCTCCTGCGCGTACTCGGTAACACGCCCATCCGGATACTGCTGCGTCACCATCACATCCCACACCTCGGACCCGCCACCACTCCGGATGGGCGCGATCCGCACACAGTACCGACTCCCACTCGGATGCTGATCGATCCCATCCTGAATCCATTCGGCCGGAGCGACATTCACCGAATCCGCCGCCACCACCGCCCGCGCGGCCACCCCCGACCGCAACACGTAATAGGCGTACTCGAACGCAAAGATCGCATCCGGCCCACTGCTAGTACCACCCGGTTCGGTCCCCGAACTCACCACCGCACTCCGCTCGGCGACACACCCATCCGCCGCCGCCCCATCCGCCCCCTTGGCAACCGAATTCCCCGCCACCCCGACCATCGCGGCCGCCGCGACCGTCCCGGCCATCGCCGCGATCCCCACCCCACGCATCAACGCGTCTCCTTACCCATTGCGCCAGAACATCTTCCGCACGCATCCTACGAATCATCCAGGTATTCGGTCCATCGAATACCGTGCGGGTTCAGCGGTTGTCGAGGAGGGTTCGGCAGGCGGCCAGTAGTCGCGTGCGGAGGGCTTCGGCGCGGGTGGCTATATCGGCTTGCGCGCGGACATATTCGGCTCGGCCGGAGGGGGTTTCGATGCGGATCGGCTCGTAGCCCAGGTGCAGGAGGTCGTAGGGGCTGGCCTTCATGTCGAGTTCGCGGGCGGCGCAGGCGAGTTCGAAGCAGGCGAAGAGGAGGTCGGAGTCGATGAGGGGGGTGAGTTTGAAGCCCCATTTGTAGAGGTCCATGTTGGCGTGGAGGCAGCCGGGTTGTTCGCGGTGGACCTGGTTTTCGCGGGTGAGGGGTTCGATGTTGAGGGGGACGGCGGCGGGGGTGAAGAAGCGGAAAGCGTCGAAGTGGGTGCAGCGGAGTTGCATGGATTCGACGACGGCGTCGGTGCCGGCGCTGCCGAGGCGGAGGGGGACCTGCTGGTGGCGGACGTCGTCGGTGCGGTACACCATGGCCCACTCGTGCAGGCCGAAACAGGACAGTTGGGCGGGGCGGGCGGCGGTGGCGGCCAGCAGGCCGGCGACGAATTCGATGGTGTCGCGGCGTTTGGCCAGGAAGGCGGGGTCGGCGGTGTGGACGCCGGAAACCTCGTGGTAGCCGCGGAATCCCGCGTAGTCCCCGGCTTCGGCTAGAGCGACGCCGAAGCCGGGGTGCCAGCGTTTGAGCTGGGCGGGTTTGTGGCCGTAGTAGGTGAACAGGAAGTCGATCACCGGGTGTTTGGTGCCGTCGGCCCGGGCCCGCAGGTACGGGCCGACGAGGGCGTCGACGCGGTCGCGGTGCGCGCTCGCCCGGGCCCGCCATTCGGACCCGGACAGCACTTGGAGATCGACCACGTTCACGATTACTCCGCGATGCGGTGGGTGGCGTCGCGGACGGTGCCGACGAACTCCTCGACCAGATCCTCGAGGGCGACGATGCCGACGGTATTGCCGCGGCTGTCGACCACGCGGCCGAGATGGGAGTTGGTGCGGCGCAGGCGGGCCAGAGCCTCGAAGAGGGTGGTGCCCATGCTGACCGTCGGCAGCGGGCGGATATCGGTGCGCGGGATGGGGGTGCCGGGGCCCGCTTCGTCGTCGGCCACCAGGTCGAGGACGTCCTTGACGTGCAGGTAGCCGACCAGGGAGCCGTCGGTGGCGCGGACGGGGTAGCGGGAGAAACCGGTTTCGGCGACGGCGGTTTCGATATCGCCGAGAGTGGTGCCGTCGCCGCGCAACGGGACCGAACGCGTTTTCGCCAGGGGCACCATGACGTCGGCGACGATGAGATCGCTGGAGCCGAGCGCCTGGGTGAGGCGGCGGTGCTCCTCCTCGTCGAGCAGACCCTCGGACCGGGACTCGCCGAACATCTCGGCGAGCTCCACCGACGACACCGTGGAATCCAGTTCGTCTTTCGGTTCGATCCGCAGCATGCGCAGCGTGAGGTTGGCCGCCAGGTTGTAGACGTAGATGAGCGGACGAGCCAGCCGCAGCCACATCAGATGCGCCGGAACCAGCAGCAGCGCCGAACGTTCCGGCCCGGCCAGCGCGATGTTCTTGGGGATCATCTCGCCGAGCAGAATGTGCAGGATCACCACGATGGTCAAAGCCAGCGCGAACGCGATCGGATGCAGCAGCTGATCCGGAATGCCGATCAGCTCCAGCGGCGCCTCGATCAGATGCGCGACGGCCGGTTCGCCGACGCGGCCCAGCAGAATCGAGCAGATGGTGATGCCCAACTGCGCGGCCGCCAGCATCATCGACAGGTTCTGGGCCGCTTCGATCACCGTATTGGCGGACCGTTTACCTTGTGCGGCAAGAGCTTCCAGCCGGTCGCGACGCGCGGAAATGAGCGCGAACTCCGCGCCCACGAAGAACGCGTTGCCCAAGAGCAGGAACAATGTCAGTAGGACGGCGCCCCAATCACCCATGGCTGTGCTCCCAGATCGCCAGGGCGTCGGCGTCCACCGGGCGCAGCAGCACCCGGTCGATGCGTCGGCCGTCCATTCGCTCCACCTTGGCGATCCACCCGCCGCGGGTATGCGGTTCGGCATGGTGCCCATTGCCCGGATGCGGCAGCAGCACTTCATCACCCGTCACCGGAATGCGGCCGAGCCGCTCCAGCACCAGCCCGCCCAGCGTCTCGTATTCGCCTTCGGGCGCGTCGTAACCGGTGGTGCGCGAAACCTCGTCGACGCGCATGAGCCCGGAACAGTTCCAGCCCACCGGGGTCCGGCGGACATCGGCCTCTTCCTCGTCGTGCTCGTCGCGGACGTCACCGAGGATCTCCTCGATCAGATCCTCCATGGTGACGATGCCCGCGGTGCCGCCGTATTCGTCCACGACCAGCGCCACCTGCATACCGTCGGCGCGCACCCGCTCCAGGACCTCGTCACCGTCCAGACTGGCGGGCACGATCGGCACCGGCTGCGCGATGGACTCCAGCTTCACCGTGCGCCGCGCCTTCACCGGATGCAGGAACGCCTGCTTGATGTGCACGACGCCGAGCGTGTTGTCCAGATCGCCGTCGATCACCGGGAACCGGGAATACCCGGTATCGCGGGCCGCGTCGATGAGATCGGCGATGGTGCAATCGCGGTCCAGGGACGTGATCTTCACGCGCGGGGTCATGAGCTCCTCCGCGCTGCGCTCACCGAACTGCAGCGACCGATCCACCACCTGCGCGGTGCGCTGATCCAGCACGCCGTGCAGCGCGGAAGTCCGCACCAGCGAACCGAGTTCCTGCGGGGAACGCGCCGAACGCAGCTCCTCGGCGGGCTCCACGCCCAGCCGCCGCACCGCCCAGTTGGCGGTCCCGTTCAGGAAATTGATCATCCACCGGAACATGGTGGAGAACCAGATCATCGGCCCGGCGGTGAGGCGCGCGGTGGACAGCGGCGCCGCGATGGCGATGTTCTTGGGCACCAGCTCGCCGTAGATCATCGACAGCGAGGTGGCCAGGATCAGCGCCAGCGCCAGCGAAATGCCGTGGGAGGTACCGGAACTCACCCCGAACGCGTCGAAGATCGGCTCCAGCAGCCGGGCCAGCACCGGCTCGGCGATATAGCCGGTGATCAGCGTGGTGATGGTGATTCCCAGCTGCGCGCCGGAAAGCTGGAACGAGAGTGTGCGATGCGCCTGCCGCACCTGCCGCGCGCGGCGGTCGCCCTCACGGGCGTGCGCCTCCACGGTGGAGCGTTCCAAGGCGGTGAGCGAGAATTCCGCGGCCACGAACAACGCGGTACCGGCGGTCAATGCGATGAATCCGAGCAGCGAAGCAATGGTGAGCAGGGCCGACACGGTCAGCACCACCCGGCTGTCGCTGCGGCTGGGAAGGAGATGGGGACGCCGGGTTTGTCACCCGGCTCGGTAGAGGAGCCCTCCTGGGAAGCGCCCTTGGACGCGGGTGACAACTGGTTCCTTTCGCAGGGTGACAACGACGCGATATATAAGCACCGGCCGGACCTGGCGACACGCGGTGTCGCGGTCCGGCATGCGCCCATGGTACCGGCAAGACCCGTGCGGCCGCGCACGACGGGTCCGCCCGATTTCGCGACGCGCGTCACGCGACACGATCGCCGCCGGGTCTCGGGCGACACGCCGTCGTTGCCGGTGTAAGTGGATGGCGGAGTGGAAAAACCCGGCGGGTCGCTGCGGGACCCGCCGGGTTTGCTGAGCTAGCGGCTCACCAGCCGGACGGCAGCGGGCGGCCTTCGGCGAAGCCGGCGGCCGACTGCACGCCCAGCACGGCGCGCTCGTGGAACTCGGCGATGGTGCGGGCGCCGGCGTAGGTGCAGGAGCTGCGCACACCGGAGGTGATGTGGTCGATCAGGTCCTCGACGCCCGGGCGCTCGGGATCCAGGCGCATGCGCGAGGACGAGATGCCCTCCTCGAACAGCGCCTTGCGGGCGCGGTCGAAGGTGGAGTCCTGGGCGGTGCGGGCGGCCACGGCGCGCTTGGACGCCATGCCGAAGGATTCCTTGTAGCGATTGCCGTCGCGGTCGGCGCGCAGGTCGCCGGGCGACTCGTAGGTGCCCGCGAACCAGGAACCGATCATCACATTGGCGGCGCCGGCGGCCAGCGCCAGCGCCACGTCGCGCGGATGGCGCACGCCACCGTCGGCCCACACGTGCTTGCCGAATTCGGCTGCGGCGGCGGAGCATTCGGCGACCGCGGAGAACTGCGGGCGACCCACGCCGGTCATCATGCGGGTGGTGCACATGGCGCCGGGGCCCACGCCGACCTTGATGATGTCCGCGCCGGCCTCGATCAGATCGCGGGTGCCCGCGGCCGAGACCACATTGCCCGCGACCAGCGGCACGCCCAGATCCAGGGCGGCGACGGAGGCCAGAGCTTCCAGCATCTTCTGCTGATGGCCGTGCGCGGTGTCCATGACCAGCACGTCGGCGCCGGCGTCGACGAGCGCCTTGGCCTTGGCCGGGACGTCGCCGTTGATGCCGACCGCGGTGGCGATGCGCAGCTGGCCGCGCGCGTCGACGGCGGGCTGGTAGATGCCCGCGCGGATGGCGCCGGTGCGGGTCATCACGCCCGCGAGGGTGCCGTCGGCGTTCACCAGCACCGCGATGTTGTGGTGCTTGGCCTCGAGCAGATCGAAGATGTCACGCGGCGAGGTGTCGGCCGGGGCGGTGACGAAATCGGTGTCGGCGACCGTGCTCAGCCGCGCGAAGCGGTCCACGTCCGCGCAGGACGATTCGGTGACCACGCCGACCGGCTTGCCGTTCTCGACCACGACGACCGCGCCGTGCGCGCGCTTGTGGATGAGCGCCAGCGCGTCAGACACCGACTGGTCGGGATCGAGAGTGACCGGGGTATCGGCGGTCAGCGACCGGCTCTTGACGAAGGCGATGGTCTCCGCCGCGGCCTTCAACGGAAGGTCCTGCGGGAGAACCACCAGGCCACCGCGGCGCGCCACGGTCTCGGCCATGCGGCGACCGGCGACAGCGGTCATGTTCGCGACGACGAGCGGGATGGTGGTGCCGGTGCCGTCCGAGGTGGACAGGTCGACATCGAAACGCGACGCCACATCCGTCCGGTTGGGGACGAGGAAGACATCGTCGTAGGTCAGGTCGTACGGGGGATGCTGCCCGGGAAGGAACTGCACGTTGGTTAGCCGCCTCATGGGATTGACGTGGGGTTTTCGTGGTGGCCATGCTACGGAGGCAGGCGGATGGGACGAGCCCATCGACACCTGATGTCACACATGCAGCTGTCCAGTATAGCCATCGGCCCGGATGCGGTGCGGATGCCGGTCGGTAGCGGGCCGTATTTGCGGTTGTCGGCGGTGCCGGTGTGCCCTAGGTTCGCCGTCGTGACTGACATTGCGGCACTCGCCGACCGGCTCGAAATCGGTGATCTCATCACCAAGCTCTTCGTCTACTGCGATCAGGCGCGCTGGGGTGATCTCTCGGAAAGCGTGCTCGCCGAGCAGGTTTACTTCGACAACGGTTTCGGCGGACCGGTCGGCACCCGCCCCGGCATCGATATCACCAACGACTGGGCCGAAGGGCTCGGCGCCCTGGACGCCGTGCACCACCAGGCCGGAAACCACCTGATCGAGATCACCGGCGACACCGCCCAGGCACACGCGGATGCCATCGCCGTGCACCTGAAGAACGACGCCACCCAAGGCAAGACCCGCTGGTTCGTCGGCAGCTACGCCCTCGGCTTCCAGCGCACCGAGAAGGGTTGGCGCATCGACCGTTTCGAGTACCAACTCAAACTGATCGACGGCAACGCCGACCTCACCTGAGTTAGCCACAGAATTGCAACCACGGATTCGCGCGTGGATCCGGTCGGCGTGTCGGCCGAATCCCGCGCGCGTCCCTGAGTTGGCCCGGTGATACCAGCCCGCCTTGTGTGAAACCGGCTGTGGCACTGTGCAACCGACGGTAGGCAAGTCGGTCGATGACGAGGACGACCCCCAACGGCGCACCGCACGACCGTCGGCCCGCTACGGCCGTAGGCCCACTACGGGCGCCGGGTCGCTACCGCCGGGCCGCTACGGGCGCCGGGTCGCGACAGGCGCCGGGTCGCTACGGGTGCCGGGTCGCTACGGGTGCCGGGTCGCTACGGCCGGCGGGCTGCCACGGCCGCCAGGTCGGACCCTGGCGTAGCGGCGGGGCGACGTGCGACGGGTCTGCCGACGTCGCTTTATTCGGCTGGGCTCAGCGCGCCGAGCGTTTGGCCGCGCCGGGCTTGCGCTTCTTGTTGTGCGGGCGGCTCTCGCCCTTAGCGCGCTTGGGGGCCCAGCGTGGATCCCTAGCGATCTCCTTCGCCTGGGCGGCCGGTCCGGCGGCAGGATCTGCGACCGCGCGTCCTGAGGGGCGGCGGGCGCCGGTGAGTTCGGCCAGCTGGCGGTCGCCGGAGCGAACTTCGACGACGGTGACCGTGACGCCCGCTCGGCGCGCCAGTTGCTCGGCGGCGTCGCGATCGTCGGGGGTGACGATGGTGACCACGGTGCCGGATGCGCCGGCGCGGGCGGTGCGGCCGGTGCGGTGCAGGTAGTCCTTGGGGTCTTCGGGCGGGTCCACGTGCACGACCAGTGAGACGTCGTCGATGTGCAGGCCGCGGGCGGCGACGTCGGTCGCGACCAGGACCGGGGCGGTGCCGTCGGCGAAGGCCGCGAGGGTGCGCGAGCGCTGGTTCTGGAGCTTGCCGCCGTGCAGGGCGACCGCGCCGATGCCGGCCTCGCGTAGGCGGCGGGCCAGTTTGTCGGCACCGTGCTGGGTGCGGACGAACAGCAGCGTGCGGCCTTGGCGCGCAGCGATTTCGGTGACCACCGCGCGCTTGTCGGTGCGGCGGATGTGCAGGGCGTAGTGGGAGATATCGGGCACGGCTGCGGGGGTCGCGCCCGAAACCGGCCGATCCGCAGCCGAATTCGCGCCGCTTTCGCCGGCCGCGTCCGCAGACGCGGTGATAGTCGCGTCCGAATTCGCGGTGCTCGTGCCGGCCGAGTCCGTGGATGTGGTGGTAGTCGCGTCCGAATTCGCGGTGGTTGCGCCGGCCGCGCCCGCGGATTTGGTGGTAGTCGCGTCCGAATTCGCGCCAGCCGCGCCTGCGGATGCAGTGGTAGTGGTAGTGGCAGTCGAGTTCGCGGTGTCGCCGGTGGCCGAGTGCGCTGTGCCGCTAGTGGCCGAGTTCGCGCCAGTTGCTGCGCCCGCACCGGAGTTGGCCACATCGACCGTGGCCAGGTTCGCTGTGTCGCGAGAGGTCGAGTCTGAGCGCCCCTCGGCCGCGTCTCGACCAGCCGGCGCGCTCACCGCGTGTTCGACGGGATCGCGCAGGTACTTCTGCACCAATCCGTCGATGGTCTCGTCCAAGGTCGCCGAGAACAGCAGCTTCTGCGATGCTGCGGGCACCTTGTTCAGCAGGGCGGTGAGCTGCGGCATGAAGCCGAGTTCGGCCATGTGGTCGGCTTCGTCGACGGTGACGACCTGAATCGCGGAGAGCCGCACGGCTTTCCGGCCGAGTAGGTCGGTGAGGCGGCCGGGGGTGGCGATCACGATGTCCACGCCGCGGGCCAGGCGTTCTTCCTGCTTCTTGATCGGCAGGCCGCCGACCGCCGTGGCCAGGCGCAGGCCCAGGGAGAGCGCGGGCTCGTCGAGGGCGGTCTCGATCTGGATCGCGAGTTCGCGGGTGGGAGCGAGGATCAGCCCGCGCGGGTGGCGCGGCGTGCTGGGCGCGCCGAAAAGCCGCACCAGCAGGGGCAATCCGAATGCCAGGGTCTTGCCCGATCCGGTTGCCGCGCGGCCCAGCACATCCCGGCCCGCGATAATGTCCGGGATTGCGGCGGCCTGGATGGGGAACGGCCGGTCGATGCCGTCGCGGCGCAGCGCGTGCACCAGCACCGGCGGCAGGCCGAGGTCGGCGAAGCGGAGGTCGCCCTCGCGGGTGACGGTCGAACGGCCGGCGGACTGCGGAGATGCGGAGATGGTGGATTCCTCGCTGGGGGTGGGCATGCCGACGGCGGGCATGGCGGATTCCGATCCGCCGGGGGCGGATTCGCGGGCAGGGCCGCAGGGATCAGGCACGGCTGAGCAATCGGCTCAGTTCTTGCAGCCAGGGAATGGCGACGGCCATGGTGGGCACGATGAGGATCGCGGCGGAGGCGAGATAGGCGACCGTGGCGATCTTGTAATCGCCGATCGGGCCCGCCAGCCGCTGAATACGAATCAGCGTGGTCGGTCCGCCGACGGCCATGGCTCCTTGCGGGGCAGGCGAATTGGAGCAGGCCACCAGGGCGCGAGCGAGCGGCGTCGGCCCCGTCACCTTGACCGCGGAATCGTCGGCGAGCAGTTCGATCAGCAGCTTCACCGAATCCAGCGCCGACTTCGACCGCACCACCCGCGGGAACGCCTCGTGGGCGGCGGTGAACGCCTCCAGCACGAGATCGTGCCGCGCGCGCAGATGCGAGCGTTCGTGGCTGACGATGGCGGTGAGCTCCGCATCGGACAGGCTGGTGACGGTGCCCTGGCTCAGCACCACGCGCTGTCGCAAGCCGGGCAGGCAGTAGGCGATGGGTTCGGTGGCGGCGAGCACCCGGATATCGGCGGCCTGGCGGTGCACACCGGATTGATCGAGCAGGTCGACCAGCATGCGGTGGCGGGCGCGGCGACGGCGGGTGTGGATGCCCACGCGCACGACCGACCAGATCAACCGCCCGCCGATGAGCAGGGTGAGCGCGAAAACGGTGACATAGGCCAGCCACAACGGCAGGCCGAGCGCATCGATCTCACGGGTGGGGGAGGTGGTGGGCCGCCCGTCCTCGCCGGGCACCAGCAGCCGGCTCGCGATGGCCAGCCCGGAACCGAACGCCGACAGCACCGCTGCCAGCGCCACCGCCTGCCACAGCACCAGCGCCGCCCGCGGACTGCGGTACGGCCACTTGGCTCGGCTGAGCAGCGCCGGGACCGGTCCCGCCAAAAGCAAGGCGAGACCGGCGAATACCAGCGCTGTTGCGTCCATACCTCAGCTCACTGCGTTGTGTCGGCCAGGGCGAGGCTACGGCTGCTTGGAGTCTCCGGACTTCTTGCGCGCTGCCTCGGTGGCTTCGAGCTTAGCGAGTGCGTCCCGCAATGCGGCAGCCTCATCGGCTCCCACCTGTTCGACGAAGTGCACGAGCGCGGCGCGGCGGCTGCCGACTTCGTCGGCTTGCTGGAGCGCGTCCACCATGAGGGAGGCGACGAGTTCGTCGCGGGTGTGCACGGGTGCGTAGCGGTGTGCGCGGTCGTCGCGCTGCTGGACCACCAGGTTCTTCTTCGCCAGTCGCTGCAGAACGGTCATCACCGTGGTGTACGCGAGTTCGCGACGCTCAGCGAGGGCTTCATGGACCTGCCGGACGGTTTGAGGTTCGTCGGCCGACCACAACTGGTCCATGACCGCTTTCTCGAGTTCACCAAGACCTGCCATTCCATAAGCTTACGGAGACTCCGACAGAAATGCGTACTACAGGTCGTCGTAACCGGGGGTTAGCTACTGTGTGATTGGTTACAACTCTCGTGACTCTCAGGGGCTTCGCCCCCGAACCCCCTCGTCTGCCGGGCGATCTGTGGCCGACGAACTCTCGAGACTTCGGGAGTACGCCGTGGGCGAACTACAGGGTTCCGCGAGTTTGCGTCCGCGAAATTTGAGGCTTCGCGCGGGTGAGCTTCAGGGCTTCGAGCGTTCGCGCGGGTGAGCTTTGGGCATCGCGCGTCTGCGCTGTGAAAACGCGGGACCTCGGGGGCCGCGCTCGAACTCTCGGGGTTCGAGTGGTCAGGGGAGAACGTGGCGGGTGCCGATGGGGACGATCATGGGGCGGCCGGAGACGGGGCAATCCTGGACTTCGGCTTTGAGGTTGAAGACTTCTTGGAGGAGGTCGGCGTCGATGATGTCGGCGGGGGTGCCTTGGGCGACGATGCGGCCGGAGTTCATGACGATGAGGCGGTCGCTGTAGCGGATGGCCAGGTTGAGGTCGTGCAGGACCATGACCACGGTGCGGCCGAAGTCGTCGTGCAGGCGGTCGACCAGGTCGAGGACTTCGAGGGAGTGGGCGAGGTCGAGGTAGGTGGTGGGCTCGTCCAGGAGGAGGATGTCGGTGCCTTGGGCCAGGGCCATGGAGATCCAGGCGCGTTGGCGCTGGCCGCCGGAGAGTTCGTCGAGGGTGCGGTCGGCCAGGTCGGTGATGCCGGTGTGTTCCAGGGCGCGCAGGACTTCGGATTCGTCGTCGGAAGACCATTGGCGGAGCCAGGATTGGTGGGGGTGGCGGCCGCGGGCGACCAGGTCGGCGACGGTGAGACCTTCGGGGGCGACGGGGGTTTGGGGCAGCATTCCGACGATGCGGGCGATGTCGCGGGTCTTGAGGGTGCTGATCGCCTTGCCGTCCAGGACTATTCGGCCGTCGCGGGGGCGCAGCAGGCGGCCGAGGGAGCGCAGCAGGGTGGATTTGCCGCAGCCGTTGGGGCCGATGACGGTGGTGATCAAGCCGGGTTCGATGTCGATCGACAGGCCGTCGACGATGACGCGGTCGCCGTAGCCGAGCGTGACGTTCTCGGCGGCGAGGCGGTGAATGTCGGCCGGGTGCTCCGCGGAGATCGTCATAGCGTGGCCTTCCGATTGGCGCGAACGAGCAGATAGAGCAGGAACGGCCCGCCGAGCGCGGCGGTCACCACGCCCACGGGCAGGTCGACGGGAAAGACGGTGCGGGCAGCCAGATCCGCGCCCACCACGGCGATCGCGCCGGTGAGGGCGGAGGCGAGGATCGGTTCGCCGGGGGTGCGCAGCAGGCGGCGTGCGATCTGCGGGGCGGCCAGGCCGACGAAGCCGAGCGGGCCGACGGCGGCGGTGGCGAGGGCGGTGCAGGTGACGGCGGCGCCGAGCAGGATCGCCTGCTGGGTCTGGATGCGTACGCCGAGCACGCGGGTGGTGTCGGCGCCGAATCGCATGGCCGCCAAGGCGCGAGCGGACCCGGCGATCACCAGGAGCGCGACCGCGAGGCCGACGGCGGCGGGCACCAGAGTGGACCAGTCGGCATTGTTGAGCGAACCGGTCAGCCACTGCTGCGCGTGCGCCGCGTCGGTGAGCGTCGCCCGGGTGAGCAGCCAGCTCACCACCGACAGCAGCGCCGCATTGACGCCGATGCCGATGAGCACCAACCGGAATCCCATCACTCCACTATCGCCGCTCACCGACCGACGCCACGTGAGCACATAGATGAGCACCGCGGTCGCCAGCCCGCCGGTCAGCGCCGCCAGCGGAACACCCACCGACGCAACCGTTCCCGTCACCGCCCCGCCCGCGCCGACGATCACCGCCACCGCCCCGCAGCTGGCTCCGGACGTGATGCCGAGCATGTCCGGACTGGCCAGCGGATTGTGCAGAATCGACTGCGCCACCGCCCCCGCCAGCCCGAGCGCCGCCCCCGCCACAATCGCCGTCATCGCCCGCGGCAACCGCGAATCCATGATCACGAACCGCTGCGCCCGAGTTCCCCCGCCGCCCAGCACATCCAGCACCTTCGCAATCGGAATATTGAAGTCGCCCACCGCGATATCGAGCGCGAACAACCCCAGCAGCAGCCCCGCGAGGACGAGCGAGATCACCAGCACCCGCACCCGCAGCACGGCGGAAAGCCCGCCGATTCGTACTGCCCGTCGATTGGTCAGCGAAGCGTTGTGCCCGCCTTTGCCGTTGGTCAGCGTGGCGGATTTCAAGTCCGCTGCGCCGGAGTCGGTGTTTCCATCCGGCCCGCCAGGAGTCCGGGAGCGTGGCCCGGCGGAGGTCTCGTATTCGCCTGTCGCGTCGGGAATACCGCGGTCCGATTCATTGGCCGCCGTGCGTTTTTCCTGCGGATCGTGCCCGAGCGGGCCGGGCTGGGTCTCGGTGCGGGTGTTCGAATCGCTCACAGGCTCACCAGCTTCCGGCGGCGGACCAGCAGGATGAAGAAGGGGGCGCCGATCGCGGCGAGGGTGACGCCGGCTTGGAGTTCTCCGGGGCGGGCGATCAGGCGGCCGAGCGTGTCGGCGATCAGCAGAGTGATCGCGCCGACCAAGCCCGAATAGGGGAGCAGCCAGCGATAATCCGGACCGGTCCAGGCGCGGGCCAGGTGGGGAACTATCAAGCCCAGGAAGGCGATCGGGCCGACGGCGGCGGTGGCGGCGCCGGCCAGTAGCACGATGGCGGCCAGGCCCAGGGCGCGATTGCGGGCGATGTTCACGCCGAGTCCGCGCGCCACGTCGTCGCCGAGGCCCAGCAGGTTCAGGCCGGGCCCGGCGGCCAGGGCCAGCAGCAGGCCGATGATCAGGAAGGGCAGGACCTGCTGGAAGACCGAGGGGTCGTGTCCGGCCACGTCGCCGACCACCCAGTAGCGGTAGGTATTGAGCGCGGTACCGTCCAGCAGCACCACGACATTGGTCATGGCCTGCAGGAACGCGGTGATCGCCGCGCCCGCGAGGACCAGGCTGAGCGGGCTCGCCTTCCCGCCGCCGACGGACGAGACGCCGAAGACTGCGACGCCCGCCAGTAGCGCGCCCGCGAACGCGAACCAGATGTATTGCGCGGGCGTGGTGAGCGCGAGCAGATGGATGCTCAGCGCCGCCAGGAATGCCGCCCCGGCATTGATGCCCAGCAAGCCCGCATCCGCCAACGGGTTTCGGGTATACCCCTGGATGAGCGCCCCGGCCATGCCGAGCGCGAGCCCGCACACCAACGCCAGTCCGGTTCGCGGCAGCCGCAATTCACGCACGATCTGCGCGGTGGATCCGTCCGCCGCACAGGTCAGCGGCCACCCGTCGGGGCAGGTCAATGCGTCGTACACGCCGCGCAGCGGGATGGCCCGGGACCCCAGCGCGATGCTGGCGGCGACCGCTGCCAGCAGGAGCACGAGCAAGACGAGGAGTCCGATCAGACGTCGCCGTCTGGGGGTGAGGGCGGCTGGCACGGCGACGAACTACTCCTGACCTGAACCAATAGGTCTGGTAAGCCTAACCTAGCTTCCGGAAGCCCGGAAATCTTCACACTGAGCCCCCGGCCGGTACGGCACCGAATCACTCCAGGTTGTTCTTCGCACATTGCCCAGAAAGATAAGTAAGCCTAACCTTATCTACCGATTCGGCCGGATAGCCACAGATTGAGGAGGTTCGTGTGCCCGAACCCGTGACCGTTTGCCCGCCGCGCGATTCCCGGATCTCGTTCGCCCGCGCCTGCACCCGGCTGCGCGCACTGCAACCCGAGCACCCCCGCGTGTATGCCGTCGCGGCCATGTCCGAACAGGGCAAGCGCCGTTGGTGGCGGCTGGCCGACGGCGTACGTGAGGGACGCATCGAGTTGATGTACCGGCGGCACGCCGCCGAGATGAGCAATGCCGATATCGCCGCCGAAGTGGTCGCCACCGCGCTCATCCACGCCGTCGTCGGCCGGGTGCTGGCCATGGTCGTCTCCGAGGGCCGCGCCTGGGATCCGGGCCTGGAGAACCTCTGGCTGCACACCGACAACGACGGCGGCATCGATTGGGCCGGTCTGGCGGACACCACGATTCGCGTGATCGACGGCGACCTGCTCACCGGCGAACCCGGTGTGGTCGCGCTGCCGTGCGAGGCCGCGCTCTACGTCTGGCTCGCCGCTCGCTGCGAACCCGCCCTGGTGCTGATCCAGGAAGCGCTGGGCCGCTGCGCGGGCCTGGGCGCGCGCCGGTTCTGGTCGCTGGTCGCGGAGTCGGTGGTCGGCGCCGCGACTTATGTTCCGGCCCTGGCCAATACCTCCTCGGCGCAGGGCGCCAAGCGCGGTCAGGACATGCTGGCCGCGCTGGCCGATCGTGGCCTGCCGGTGCGCCGGGCCTGCCTCAGGTAGGCGATCCCGAACCGGATGGACCGTTGTGCGGGCCGGGTCGTCTTGTCCCGGTCCGCATATCGGGTGCGCTACCAGGTGACCGGCAGTCGCTCCAAGCCTCGGAACATCCGCCCCTGCCGGAACGGGATCTCCTCGACGGGGACGGCGAACGCCAAGGTAGGGAGGCGCTGGAAGAGCGTGCCGATGGCGACCTGGAGTTCGATGCGGGCCAGATGAGCGCCGAGGCAATGGTGCGGGCCGTATCCGAAAGCCAGGTGCGGGTTTTCGAGGCGGGTCAGGTCGAGTTGGTCGGGATTGTCGAATACCGCCGGGTCCCGGTTCGCGGCGGGATTGTGTGCGACCACCGCATCACCGGCACGCAGCGAGGTGCCGCCCAATTCGATGTCCTCGACCACGATTCGGCTCAACAGCGGGCTGATCGCGGCCGGGGTGAAGCGCAGCAGTTCCTCGATGGCGCGGGGGAGCAGCGCCGGGTCCGCGCGGAGCAGCTCGAGTTGCCGCGGGTGGGTCAGCAGGGTGTAGACGAAATTGCCGATCTGATTGACGGTGGTCTCGAACCCCGCCATCAGCAACGTCACCCCGAACTGCACCAGCTCGTCCTCGCTGAGCGCGTCCTGTTCGTCGCGTGCCTGCACCAGCGCACCCAGCACATCGTCGGTGGGCTGCTCCCGGCATTTCGCCACCAACCCCTCCAGGTAAGCCTTGAGCGCCTCCCGCGCGTGCACGATCTCCTCCGGCGGGTAGGCCGACAGCGCGAGCGCCGCATCGGTCCACGCCCCGAAGCGCTCTCGATCCTCGTACGGCACACCCAGCAGCTCGCAGATCATCGTGATCGGCAGCGGCACCGCGAGATCACGCACCAGATCGCCGTCGGGTCCGCGCTCGATCATCCGATCCAGCAGCCCGTCGACCACCTCCTGTACCCGGGGCCGCAGCTGCTCCATCCGCCGGTTGGTGAACGCCCCGGCTGCCAGCCGCCGCAGCCGCGCGTGCTCGGCGCCGTCCATCAGCACCAGGCTGGTGTCGTTCGGCGGCAAGGGAATCGAGCGCGGGATATCGGCGCCGAGCGCGGCCGCCCGGCTGAAGCGGGGGTCCGCCAGCGACACCTTCACATCCGCGTGCCGCGCCGCCAGCCAGGCATCGCCGCCGAACAGCATGGACACTCGCGCCAGCCCGTCGCCGTCGCGCAGCCGGACGAGTTCGGGTTCGATCTCCAACCGCTCAGCCGTACCGGTCGGTATCGGGCAGACGGCGGGCGGGTGGGTCTGTTCCGTCGGCATCGGCGGGCCTTTCGCGGGGCAGGCCGGGATCGGCCTGCCGGATGGAAACCGCTGTCACACAAGAGATTCAGCCGGTATCGGTCACGTTACCAACGATGCCCCGGGCGCGAGCGAAACCGCCGGGTTCCCGAACGCGCGGCCGGCCCGGGCGCTACCCGCTGGTCTGTTCGCTCGTTCACCGAGGCGGTGGCGACCGGTGGGGTAGCGTCTATTGCCTGAGATGGCTGTCCGCGGAAGGGAGTGGCACGCATGCCGGGAACGCAACGGCCGCTCTATCAAATGAAGGCGGATTTCTTCAAGACGCTGGGGCATCCGGTGCGGATTCGGATTCTCGAATTGCTCAGCCAGCGCGAGCATGCCGTCTCGGAGATGCTCGCCGAGGTCGGGGTGGAACCGGCGAATCTTTCGCAACAGCTGTCGATTCTGCGCCGGGCGGGGCTCGTTACCTCACGGCGCGAGGGACTTTCGGTCGTCTACGAACTCACCACCCCCGATGTCGCGTCGCTGCTGGCCGCGGCCCGGGCGATTCTCACCGGCGTGGTGGCGGGCCAGGCCGAGGCGCTCGAGCACACCGCCTAGTTCGGCTGTTACCGGTCAGTTCGATTTCGCTCTGCGCGTTGCACTTTCGTTCATCGGGGTTGACAGCACCGGGTACGGCTCGCCACGCCGTTGCCGCTGGTGACAGCCGAAGCGTTCAACGCTATTCACTGATTGCAGAAATTGAAAATTGCATACCTTCCAGAATTCTTCAGCAATCCATGAAAGCCGGGTATGGCCGCTCGGTAGCGTCCTCGCGGCATCGAGCCGAACGGCAAGTGAGAGGACAACCCCCATGGCGAATATGGATGTCGTACTGAAGGAACTGATGCTCCTCGACGGAGCGCTGGGCGCCGCCGTCGTGGACTACGACAGCGGCATGGCGCTCGGCACGCTCGGCGGTTCGCGATCCCTGGATCTGGATATCGCCGCCGCGGGCAATACCGAGGTGGTGCGCGCCAAGATGCGCACCATCGAACAGCTCGGCCTCGGCGAGACCATCGACGACGTGCTGATCACCCTCGGGACCCAATACCATCTGGTGCGGCCGCTGCGCGGGCGCGGCGCCCGGGGCCTGTTCCTGTATCTCGCGCTGGACCGGTCCCGGGGCAATCTCGCCTTGGCCCGGCACCGCCTCAAGGATGCCGAGGAGAGCTTCGAGGTGTGACGGCCACGGCGGCGCGCAGGGCCTCGAGCTGCGGCGGCGTGCCGAGCGCGATCAGGACCATGCCGGCCTGCAATCGGATGCCCCCGTTGGGATTCGCGATGAAGCGCGTCGACGGTGCGCAGGGCCAGTACCAGCGCACCGGTGGTCCGCCGCAGCTCCGCATCGGCGACGGTGCGGTCCGGCGCCGCCGAACCGGGCCCGATGCCGATCTCCTCGATACGGAATTCCAGTGTCTCGTCGTGCATGACGACATCGAGGAATTCCGCGACATTGGGTTGCAGCGCGAAGGCCGCCATCCGCCGGCCGCCGATCAATTGCGGATTGACCGCCCGATTCGCACCCGCCCGAAGCAATTTCGATTTCGAGCCTTCGGTCCGTGCCCTGGCGATGATCACCAGATCGGCGCGGATGGCGCGGCTCGACAGGGTCACATAGACATTGTCGGCATCGCCGTCGAGCGCGGCGATCAGCGCGTCGGCGTGCTGGATCCCGGCGGCCTCCAGCACGCTGTCATCGGTGACATCGCCCAGCACTCCGGGGAATTCGAGCTCGGCCAGCCGTTGCGGGTCGCGATCGACGACCACGATCTCTTTGCCGAGCCCGGCCAGGTACTGCGCGGTCGAACGGCCGACCCGCCCCCAGCCGCACACGATGACGTGCCCGCGCATGCGCTGTATCCGGTTGTTCATCCGGCGTCGCTCCCAATGTTGATGGACGTGGCCGTCGATCAGCGCCTCGAGCAGGACGCCGAACATGTAGAAGACGGTCCCGGCGCCGAACAGGATGAGCGCCATGGTGAACACTTGCCCGGTCGCGCTCAGTGGGTGTACTTCGCGGAATCCGACCGTGGTGATCGTGGTGACGGTCTGATAGAGCGCGTCCAGATAGCCGAACCCGAGCAGGCGATAACCCTCGGTGCCGGCCGCCATCACGAGCAGGAACGCCACGAGAACCCGGCTGAGTCGGCGAATCGGGTTCACGCCGTGATTGTCTCATCGATTGTGCCCGGCGCGCGCCGAGCGCGAATAGTGAAAGGCGGTGGGTTCCACTGAGTCAGGGAACCCACCGCCCGGCAGGAGATCGAGGCCGCGGCAGCCCTCCGGGCCTCGCTCGATCCAAGCGCCGAATTTAGTATAGGTCAGGCTTACCTAACTTGCAATAGCGCGGGCCGGATCGGGGGCGGCGCTCGCGTGTTGCGGGGGTCCGGCGCGTTTGCGTGGCGGGCGCGTGCCAGTGTGGATCTCATGGCAGATCAAGATTTCTCGTCGATCAAGTCGATGGCCGACGTGACACCCGAGCTGATGAACCAGTTCAGCGAGGGCACTTTCACCGATCTCATCGGGTTGAAGTTCACCGAGATGGGGCCGGACAAGGTGGCCGGTGAATGGGTCGTCACGCCGCAGTTGTTCCAGCCGGCGGGCATCGTGAACGGCGGGGTGTACTGCACCGTCATCGAGACCCTGGCGAGCGTGGCGGGCAGCTGCTGGTTCGGCAATCGCGGGACCGTGGTGGGCGTCAACAACAACACCGACTTCCTGCGGGCGGTGCGCGAGGGCGTGCTGCGCGGGGAGGCGACGCCGATTCATCGCGGTCGCTCGCAGCAGCTGTGGGTCGTGGTGATCACCGACGAGCAGGGCCGCACGGTGGCGCGCGGGCAGGTCCGGTTGCAGAATCTGGCTGCTCAGAGCTGATTTCGGCGCGCGGGTCGCGACGAAACATGGAGGTAACGCGGGGCGTGCCAGAATGACCGACGACCCGCCCCGCGACCTCGGTGAGGAGCCCGAATGCGTCTGACGCCGCACGAGCAGGAACGCCTGCTGCTGAGTTATGCGGCCGAGCTGGCCCGGCGGCGGCAGGCCCGGGGGTTGAAACTGAACCACCCCGAGGCGATCGCGATGATCACCGATCATGTGCTGGAGGGCGCGCGGGACGGGCGCACCGTCGCGGAGTTGATGGCCAGCGGTCGCACCGTGCTGCGGCGCGAGGACGTCATGGACGGCGTGCCCGAGATGATCCACGACGTGCAGGTGGAGGCCACCTTCCCGGACGGCACCAAGCTCGTCACCGTGCACCACCCGATCGGATGACGACATGCTGAATCCAAAGCAGGCTCCGCTCGTGCCTGGCGAATATCTGTGCGCCGAAGGCACTATCGAGCTCAATCCGGGCGCGGACCGCATCGAACTGGATGTGGTCAATACCGGTGACCGGCCGGTCCAGGTCGGTTCGCACGTGCACTTCCCGCAGGCCAATTCGGCGCTGCGCTTCGATCGCGAGGCCGCGCACGGCCGCCGCCTCGACATCCCCGCCGGTACCGCGGTGCGGTTCGAACCCGGTCTGGGACAGCGGGTTTCCCTGGTCCCGCTGGGCGGCACCCGCGAAGTGCACGGAATCAGCCTCACGCCACCCGGAAAGCTGGATGCCTGATGGAACTCTCCCGCGCCCGATACGCCGAGCTCTTCGGGCCCACCACCGGCGACCGGATCCGGCTGGCCGACACCGATCTGCTCATCGAGATCACCGAGGACCGCAGCGGCGGACCGGGACTCGCCGGAGACGAGGCGGTGTTCGGCGGCGGCAAGGTGCTGCGCGAATCCATGGGCCAGGCGCGCGCCACCCGGGCCGAGGGCACCCCCGACACCGTCATCACCGGGGTGGTGATCGTCGACTACTGGGGAATCATCAAGGCCGACATCGGCATTCGCGACGGCCGCATCTGCGCCATCGGCAAGGCCGGTAACCCCGACACCATGACCGGGGTGCACCCGGATCTGGTGGTGGGCCCCTCGACCGAGATCATCGCGGGCAACGGCCGCATCGTCACCGCGGGCGCCATCGACTGCCATGTGCATTTCATCTGCCCGCAGATCCTGGACGAGGCCATGGCGGGCGGCATCACCACCCTGGTCGGCGGCGGCACCGGGCCCGCGGAGGGTTCCAAGGCCACCACCGTCACGCCCGGCGCGTGGCATCTGGGCCGCATGCTCGAGGCCACCGACTCCTGGCCGGTGAACATCCTGCTGCTCGGCAAGGGCAATACGGTGCGCGCCGAGGCCATGTGGGAGCAATTGCGCGGCGGCGCGGGCGGTTTCAAACTGCACGAGGACTGGGGCACCACCCCGGCGGCCATCGACGCCTGCCTCACCGTGGCCGACGCCTCCGGCGTGCAGGTGGCCCTGCACTCGGACACTTTGAACGAGGCCGGGTTCGTGGAGGATACCCTCGCGGCGATTCGCGGGCGGGCCATCCACTCGTATCACACCGAAGGCGCCGGCGGCGGGCACGCGCCCGACATCATCACCGTCGCCTCGTACGCGAACGTGATGCCCAGTTCCACCAATCCGACCCGGCCGCACACGGTCAACACCCTCGACGAGCACCTGGACATGCTCATGGTGTGCCATCACCTGAGCCCGTCGATCCCGGAGGATCTGGCCTTCGCCGAGAGCCGCATCCGGCCCTCGACCATCGCCGCCGAGGACCTGCTGCACGATCTCGGCGCCATCTCCATGATCGGCAGTGACGCCCAGGCCATGGGCCGTATCGGCGAGGTGGTGATGCGCACCTGGCAGACCGCGCACGTCATGAAGCGCCGCCGTGGCGCCCTGCCCGGCGACGGCGCGGCCGACAACAATCGCGTGCAGCGCTATGTCGCGAAATACACCATCTGCCCGGCGGTTACGCACGGTCTCGACGCCGAGATCGGCTCGATCGAGGTCGGCAAGCTGGCCGACCTGGTGCTGTGGGAGCCCGCCTTCTTCGGTGTCCGCCCGCACGCGGTGATCAAGGGCGGCGCCATCGCCTGGGCCGCCATGGGCGATGCCAACGCCTCCATCCCGACCCCGCAGCCGGTGCTGCCGCGCCCCATGTTCGGCGCGTCCCCGGTGGTGGCGGCCGGGACCTCCCTGCATTTCGTGTCCGAGGCCGCCATCGAGGACGGTCTGGCCTCGCGCCTGCGCGTGCACCGCAAGCTGGTGCCGGTCGCGAACGTCCGCAAGCGCGGCAAGGCCGATCTGCCCCGGAACGAGGCCATGCCCCGCATCGAGGTCGATCCCGACACCTTCACGGTGCGCATCGACGGCGAGGTGTGGGCGGAGGAACCGGCACGCGAATTGCCCATGGCGCAGCGGTATTTCCTCTTCTGACGCTGTGCGAATTCTCTCCCGGTGCGCTTAATGCTGGAACCGCGCCGGGCGGCGGGGCAGACTGCGGTCATGACGTCATCCGATTGGGCCGCAGTCGATCGCTACCTCGTGGACACCCTCGTGGGGGAGGCGGACGAGCCGACCCTGCGGGCGA
This sequence comes from Nocardia yamanashiensis, assembly GCF_021183565.1. Lineage (NCBI taxonomy): Bacteria > Bacillati > Actinomycetota > Actinomycetes > Mycobacteriales > Nocardiaceae > Nocardia > Nocardia yamanashiensis. The sequence goes on along the minus strand of NZ_CP089226.1, from coordinate 2,909,696 downwards.
ACGCCGAGGCCGGATTGCCCGCCATCGACGTGTCGCCGCCGCAGGGCAAGTTCCTGTATCTGCTCGCCAAATCGATTCGCGCGCAGCGGGTTCTGGAGATCGGCACGCTGGGCGGCTACAGCACCACCTGGCTGGCGCGCGCCGCCGGGAAGTCCGGGCAGGTCGTCACGCTCGAGTTCGAGGACAAGCACGCGCGGGTCGCGCGCGAGAACCTGGATCGGGCCGGCGTGGGGGAGCGGGTGGAGATCCGCGTCGGGGCCGCCCTGGACAGCCTGCCCGTGCTCGAGGCGGAGCGGCCGGAGCCGTTCGACCTGGTGTTCATCGATGCCGACAAGGTCAACAACTCCAACTATGTGCGCTGGGCGCTGAAGCTCACCCGGCCGGGGTCGGTGATCATCGTCGACAATGTGGTGCGGCAGGGCGGGATCGCCGATGCCGGCTCCACGGACGCCGCCGTCCGGGCGAGCCGCGAGGTGATCGAATTGTTCGCCGCCGAACCGCGATTGGACGCGACCGTGTTGCAGACCGTGGGCAGCAAGGGCTGGGACGGGTTCGCCTATGCCGTGGTGCTCGACGAGGACTGAACGGTGGTGCAGCTCACCCGCATTCGGTGACCTGGGCGTTTCCGGCTCCGATCACCGAATGTGAGCACCATCAAATGTTTGCAGGTTGTTTGCTGAAGGGCTTGTCAATACGGTTCTAGCCATGAGCGATCCGTATGGGCCGACCTTCCCTCCGCCCGCATTCATGGCGCCGCAGGAGCCCGGACCCGATTCCGGGGAACGCCAGGGGCTGGGCGGATTCGCGATGATGGCCGCCCCGGTCGCCACCTTGGCGGTCGTGGTCGGCGTGCTGGTGGCCATCATGTGGCAGGCCGACCATCCGGCCTCGGCACGCATCGGCGAAGTCCAGGTGCCGCCGATCGTCAGCGCCACGGCCACCGCCGTGCCCGCGGCATCCTCCTGACACGGTTGAATAGGCGGCATGTCGAAGCGTCGCAATGCCCGCCCGGAGCCCGCGAATTGCCCGTGCGGACTGCCCGCCGCCTATGCGGACTGCTGCGGTCGGCTGCATCGCGGTGAGGTGAAGGCGAGCACCGCCGAACAGTTGATGCGGTCGCGCTTCAGCGCCTTCGCCGTCCACGACGAGGCGTATCTACTGCGCAGCTGGGATCCCGAAACCCGGCCCGCCGACGTCGATTTCGATCCCGGACTGCGCTGGGACCGCCTCGAGATCCTCGGCTCCACCGGCGGCGGGCCGTTCCACACCGAGGGCACCGTCGAATTCCGCGCCCACTACCGCGCCCACGGCGCACCCGGGGACCTGCACGAGAACAGCCGCTTCCGCCGCGATCAAGGCGCGTGGGTGTACCTGGACGGCGATATCACCGACTAACCGCGCGCCGCCGACTCGAATCCGTCGCACATCGCGCGCAGCCCGGAATCCAGCAGGCTCTCCGGATCCAGCAGATCCGAGCCGCCGGTGCCGTGCAATGCCGTCAGCGCCGGCGGCGTGGGCCAGCGCGGCACGCCGTCCAGCAGCGCGGTCAGCCCGGAACGTTCCTCGTCGGCATCGGTGTCGCGTTTGGGTAGCAGCAGCGCGCTCACCTGCTGAAGTGCCACGCCCGCAATGTAACTCCACACCGACAGCGCCATCCGGGTGCCCTCGCGGGTGTCGACGCCGAGTTCATGGAAGCCCTCCACCAGCCAGGCCAGCACGATCAGACTGTGTTCACCGAAGTTGTAGCGCGGCACCGCGAAGGTGAACAGCACCCACGGATGTTCCTGATAGAGACGCCAATCCACCTCAGCGGCGATGCGCACCCGGTCCCGCCAGGTCCAGTCCTGCCCCTCGGCGGGCGGGTACGGATTGCGCCGCGACACCTCGTCGGTCATGGCGGCCAGCAGGGAGTCCTTGTTGGGCACGTGCCGATACAGCGACATGGCTCCGACGCCGAGGCGATCGGCGATCCGGCGCATGGACAGCGCGTCGAGACCGGCTTCGTCGGCCAGCGAGATGGCGGTGTCGACAATGGCGGCCCGGGTGAGCTTGGCCTCGCTCATCGGATAACTCGTTTCCTTCCGGTACCGGGAATGCGTACACTGTACCCCGCTGTTGCGTACGTCGTACGCGTCGCTCGGATCGGGCGGCCTCCACATTTCGAAGCTCGCCCGGAAGGATAAGTGATGCCGAGCACCCTCGTACGCCCAGACACCACCACCTCGCGTCGCGCCTGGCTCGGTCTGGCGGTCCTGCTGCTGCCCGTGCTGCTGGTGTCGATGGACATGTCGGTGCTGTATCTGGCCATGCCGACGCTCACCGGGAGCCTGGATCCGTCCGCCACCGAGCAGTTGTGGATCCTCGACATCTACGGGTTCATGATCGCCGGGCTGCTCATCACCATGGGCAATGTGGGTGACCGGATCGGGCGGCGCAATATTCTGCTCGCCGGTGCGACGGTGTTCGGGCTGGCCTCGATCCTCGCGGCCTTCGCGCCCAACGCGGCGGTGCTGATCGCGGCGCGGGCGCTGATGGGCGTGGGCGGCGCGACGCTGCTGCCCTCCAGCCTGGCCTTGATCTCCACCATGTTCCCCGAGGCGCGGGCGCGAGCGACCGCCATCGGCATCTGGACGGCGTTCTTCGCGGGCGGCTCGGCGGTCGGGCCGATCATCGGCGGCGTACTGCTGCACCACTTCTGGTGGGGTTCGGTGTTCCTGATCAATACGCCGGTGCTGCTGGTGCTGCTGGTCTTCGGGCCGATCCTGCTGCCCGAGCACAAGGCGGCGGGGCGCGGGCCGCTGGATCTGCTGAGCGTGGTGCTGTCCATCGGCGGCATCCTGCCGATCGTGTACGCGGTCAAGCATTTCGCGGCGGAGGGATTCGATCTGCCGGTGATCGGGATCGGGCTGATCGGCGTGCTGCTGCTGGTGCTGTTCGTACGGCGGCAGCGGGTGCTGGACGAACCGCTGCTGGATCTGAGCTTGTTCAAGCGCGGATTGTTCTCGGTGGCAATCGGTTCCAGCACCGTGGGCATGCTGGCATTGGCCGGGATGAGCTTCCTGACCAGTACCTATCTGCAATCGGTGACCGGGCGTGACGCCTTGCAGGCGGCGCTGCTGGGCATTCCGATGGCGGTGGTGGTGTTCGTGACCTCCATGAGCGGGGCGCGGATCGGCCGGCTGCTGGGCACCCGGGGCGCGTTCGTGCTGGCGCTGGGTATGGCCGCGGTCGGTAACCTGCTGCTGCTCGGTGTCGGCGTGGACGGTGGAATCGGCTGGTACATCGCCGGTTCCGTGGTCGCGGGCGCGGGGCTCGGCACGGCGTTCACGCTGGTGTCCGAGGTCGCGGTGTCGTCGGTGCCGGCCGAGCGGGCCGGGTCGGCGGTCGGGATCTCCGAGACCAGTTTCGAGCTCGGCAACGGTCTGGGGCTGGCGCTGCTGGGTTCGCTCGCGGCGCTGGTGTTCCGCAACGGCGGGGATTTCGGGTCCACGCTCGGGGAGACCATCGCGCACGCCGGCGGCGACACCGCGCTGATCGATGCGGCGCGGGCCTCGTTCGTCGACGGCATGCACGTGGCGACCACCGCGGGCGCGGTGCTGCTGGCGGCCATGGCGATCGTCGCGGCGGTCGCGCGGACCGGCAGGACCGAGCCCGCCGAAGCGCCCGCCCAGCTGGTGCACTGAAGGTCAGTTGCCGAATACCGAGGCCATGATCTCGGCGGCCCATTTGTTCAAGGGCGTGACGATCCGCTGGTGCACCCAGCGGATCGGCCGCGTCACGCAGGCCGCCCAGACCACGGCCAGCAGGCGTAGCAACGGGTGCGCGACGGTGCGGTAGAGCCAGCGGCACGGGGTCACCACCAGGAAGTTCACCACGGTGGTGGCCACCTGCCAGCCGAAGACCACGATGGCGATCAGGGCCAGCAGGAGCGGGCGCAGCACCCAGCGCCACAGCATGCGCAGCGGCCAGGCGATGACCCAGCGGCCCAGGAATTCGAAGGCGACGGCCAAGGCCTCGAGGGCGGGCCGCAGCACCTTGCGCCACAACCACACCATCGGCACCACGATCAGCCAATAGCCCAGGAATGCCAGGCCTTTCGCGATCTGCACGAATACCCAGGCCAGTCCGCGCAGCGCGGGGAGCAGCAGCCGCCGCCACACCCATTCCTCGACGGCTTTCTTCAACGGCCGCAGCAGGAAATCGAGCAGGAACGCACCCAGTGGCGTGAGCACCGCGCCCCACAGCAATTGCTGAATGAGCAAGCCCCACAAATAGTTCTTCACGAACGTCCAGACCGGCCGAATCACCCAGTACCAGGACAGTTTCGCCGCCGGAGCCAGCAACTCCTCGACGAAGTACCGCAGCGCCGCCCGCACCATGCGGCCTAGCAGCTTCAACCCCTCCCACACCAGGCGCGGCGGCACGAAGATCACCATCGCGATCGCCCGGCCGATCCAGCCCGCTATCGAAACCCGCTCCGGCGTAGCCTGATCCGGATTCGGTGTCACCATGTTCGTATCCCTTCCCCGTGCACCGGGATCCATCCTGATCGAGAAAGGGCTTCGCACCCAGCGTATTTCCACTCAGTTCGTGAACGGGGAACGACTCGGGCGATACAGTCGTCAGCGTGACTGAGAATTCGGCCCATGGCGGCCCGAATCCGGAATCCAATGGCAGACCACTGGCCGAGCGGGTGGCGACCAGGCTGTTCTATCCGACCTCCCGGCCGCGCGAGAAATCCTTGCGCGAGGCCGTTTCCGGGCGCGTCATCCTGATCACCGGGGCCTCGCACGGCATCGGCAAGGCCACGGCCAAGAAGCTCGGCGCGGCCGGCGCGACCGTGCTGCTGGTGGCCCGCACCCGTGACGATCTGGAACAGGTGGCCGCCGATATCCGCGCCGCCGACGGCATCGCCCACGTCTATCAGGCCGACATCAGCGATATGACCGCCGTCGAGGAACTCGGCCGCACCCTGCTCGCCGAACACGACCACATCGACGTCGTGATCAATAACGCGGGCAAGTCGATTCGCCGCCCCCTGCGCGAATCCTACGACCGCTTCCACGATTTCACCCGCACCATCGACGTCAACTACCTCGGCCCCGTCCGCCTGCTCCTGACCCTGCTACCCAGCATGTGCGACCGCCGCGAAGGCCACATCGTCAACGTGTCCACCTGGGGTCTGCGCATGCCCCCGGCTCCCCGCTGGGCCGCCTACGGCGCGTCCAAATCCGCCTTCGACGTCTGGCTTCGCACCGTGGCCACCGAGATAGCCGCCGACGGTATCACCACCACCTCGGTCTATCTGCCCCTCGTCCACACCCGCATGAGCGCCCCCAGCGACTTCTCCGGCGTCCCCGGCCTCACCGCCGACGAAGCCGCCGACCTGCTCTGCCACGCCGTCGTCTCCCGCCCCCTCGAAATCTCCCCCTGGTGGGCCGGGCCGATCCAAGCCTGGTCCGAACTCCGCCGCGGCGCGGCGCAACGCTTCATGGAGCGCAGCTTCCGCCGCTGACCTACGGCGCAACCACCCGCCGTGCCGCGAATGACCACACAACCGCCCGGACCACGCCCGCCACCCGGTATTACGATCGACCGATGCTCTACCCGGATGCGCGCCCATGAGCCTGGCAACCCTGCTCACCCTCGCCGACTCCCGCCTCCCCATCGGCGGCCACGTCCACTCCGGCGGCGTGGAAGAAGCGATAACCTCCGGCGTATTGCGTGACGTCGCCTCGGTCGAGCTCTACCTGCGCCGCCGCATCCGCACCTCCGGCCTCGTCGCCGCCTCCCTGGCCGCCGCCATCACCGCCGGCACCCTCGACCCCACCCGAGCCGACCTGGAAGCCGACGCCCGCACCCCCTCCCCATCGGCCCGCACCGCCTCCCGAGCCCAAGGCCGCGGCCTGCTCCGCCTCGCCAAACAGGTCTGGCCCCAATCCGACTGGCGCGACCTGGCCCCCCGCCCCCACCTCTCCACCGTCTTCGGCGTAGTAGGCGCCGTCTCCGGCTCCGCCCCCGAAGAAATCGCCGCCGTAGTCGTCTACACCACCATGACCGGCGCCGCGACCGCCGCCCAACGCCTCCTCGCCCTAGACCCCGCCGCCGTCGCCACCTGCACCATCCGCCTCTCCGACCTCTGCGACGCCACCGCCCGCGAAGCCACGAAATCCCTCGCCGCCCTCTCCGACCCACTCCAAGACGTCCTCGCCGAACGCCACCTCACCCGCGACATGCCTTTGTTCGCGTCCTGACCGCACCGATGTGCCGGCCGCCCGGCCAAGATCCGGTCTGGGTGGTGCCGGGCTCGCCTCCCCCGAGTTCGCGCCCGTGCGTCGAATCACCAGGGGGTCATCGATGTTCAGGGCGTGTCCGCCGGTGGTGGGCAACCTACCGGCGGCGCATCAGGCGTTCGCCGAGGTCGTCGGGGGAGACGCCCGCGTCGGTGAAACCGTGGCGCACGTACAGGGCGATGGCCGCCGTGTTCTCGGACTTGACCGAGAGTTCGACGGGGCGTGGTCCGGCCCAGTCGAGGACGGCGTGCACGGCAGCATCGCCTACGCCGCGCCCGCGGGCGAACGGGGCGACCCACAGCGACAGGAGTTCGGCCACGCCACCGTCGGTGAGGTTTCCGCTCACCATGCCGGCCGGCGAATCATCCAGGCGGAGCACGATATTGACGGGGACCTGGGCGAGGCGGGCGCGCCAGCGGGGTTCGGTGTCGCCGGGGCCGGACCAGTCGGCGAGGGTGGAGCTGAAGGCGGCGGCGGATTCGGTGAGGGCTTGGTGGCGGAGGGTGCGCCAGAGGGGCCAGTCGTCGGGGGTGAGGAGTTGGAGTTCGATCATGGGGGGCCTTTTGTGATTGACGGATGTGGTTGGGGCGTGGGAGGTTCGGGGTGGAGGGAGGGGGGGCTCATGTATACGAACGAAGCGGTTGTCGGGGAGTTCCTTGCGGAGTATCGGGCATTGGAGGCTCGGCTGGCCGATCCCGCGCTGAGGGCGGACCCGGGGGAGTTGCGGCGGGTGTGTGAGCGGCTGGGGGAGTTGGGGCCGGCCATGGGCGTTTACACCTGACTGCGGCGGGCGGAGGAAGATCTGGCGGCGGGTCTGGAATTGGCTGCGGAGGAGCGGTCGTTCGAGGTCGAAGTTCCGGCCTTGCGGGAGCGGGTCGGTGAACTGGCGGGAGAGCTGGCCGAACTGCTGCAGCCGCGCGATCCGTGTGCACGCGACAACACGCTGCTCGACATTCGGGCGGTGCGCAATGATCCGGTCTCCGAGGCGTTCGCCGGCGAACTGGCTCGCACGTACCGCGACTACGCGCGGGAGCGGGGTTGGCGAGTCGAGGTGGTCGCCACCGCACCGTCGGAAATGTGCAGCGCCGATCGCCCGGCGACCTTGCTGATCACCGGGCGGGGTGGGACCTGGCCGGCGTTCGCGTTCGAGACCGGTCTGCACCGTGTGCGGCGGTTTCCGCTCGACGAGGCATGCGGCCGGCCGGTGGAGGCGGTCGCGGAGGTCCTGGCTTACCCCGAACCCGCGCGCGTGAACCGAATATTGCTGCCCGAGTCCGAAATCCGGGTCGACACCTGGTGCCGCCGCTACAACTGCTGGGGCGGACCGAACAATTACGTCTACCTCACCCATGTGCCGACCGGCATCACCGCGTGTACCGAGACGTATAGCTCCGGACTATCGGGCAAGGTGCTGGCGATGCGGGTACTGGCGGCTCGCAGCAAAGCCGTCGCCGATGATCGTGCCACCGCGAGCGATTTCGTACGGTGGCCGACGATCAATCGGGCGGATGTCGTTCGAACCTATGACCTGATATCCGGGCACATGGTCGACCATCGGCGGGAGATCACGATTTCCGGTCCGCTCGAACCCGCCGCGCTGGCGGCGATCGTCGCCGAGCTCGCGCGGGAATGACCCGAATCAGGGCGCGATCATGAGCGGGCGGTGCGGGTGCAGTTCCACCAGCGCCACCAGATCACCGTAGGGGACCGCGCCGTGCGCGAGGCGATGGGCCATGCGGGCGAAGGCGGTGCGGGCGCCGTATTTGATGCGCAGGCCGTCGCGGATCTGGGCAGACAGGTAGGGGTTGTTGACGATGCGGGCGGTGCCGTAGTGCTGGCGGGAGCCGAGGGCGGGGCGGCCGCGCCAATCGCCGGCCTGGATCAGGACCCGGCCGTTGTAGGCGAGCTGCTGGGCTTCGGCGCCGTGCGAGGACAGCACGAAGGCGAGGCGGCCGTACTCGGCGGGGACCACCAGGTGCGGGGTGGTGGCCAGGGAGTTCTCGGCGATGGGGCGGGTCACCAGCACCGATTTGGCGTCCCACCACAGCGAGCCCTGATGCCAGTTGCTGGGGGTGGCGGGGGCTCCGGCGGGGGCGGTGGGCTGCGGGTGGAAGACGGCGGTGGGGGCGGGGTGTGAGGTTGTCATAAGCAATCGAGCTCCAAACGCTTTGTCGTGCATTGCCTTTCGAACGTGCGTCACGCAGCCGTGGGTGACGAGGGGAGCGGCCCGGCCCGGATCGAGCTATGGGTGAGCGGTGTGAATCGTCCCGTTTTCTACGTTAGCGATGTCCCCGAGGGGCTGCCATGATGCCTGGTCTGCGGTGTCGCACACACCCCGTGCGATGGGTCGGCGCTGGTCGGCGGGGTGGGTAACACGCGGTTTACGTGCGTCCGCCAGGATGGGTGCCATGCCACCTCATTTCATCGACGGAGAACCGCACGACCATCACCACGACCGCCCGAAGCGGGAGCGCACGGCCGGGGAGCCGGTGCGGATCGGGGTCGGCGGGCCGGTCGGCTCCGGGAAGACGGCGCTGGTGGCGGCTCTGTGCCGGCAATTGCGGGACGAGCTTTCGCTGGCGGTGCTGACCAATGACATCTACACCACCGAGGACGCGGACTTCCTGCGCCGCAATGCGGTGCTCCCGGACGAGCGCATCACCGCGGTGCAGACCGGCGGCTGCCCGCACACCGCGATCCGCGACGACATCACCGCGAACCTGGACGCCATCGACGATCTGATCGAGGCCAACCCGCCGCTGGATCTGATCCTGGTGGAGTCCGGCGGCGACAATCTGACCGCCACCTTCTCCTCGGGCCTGATCGACGCCCAGATCTTCGTGGTCGACGTGGCCGGCGGCGACAAGGTGCCGCGCAAGGGCGGCCCGGGCGTCACCTGGTCGGACCTGCTGGTCATCAACAAGACCGATCTGGCCCCGATGGTGGGCGCGGATCTGGGTGTGATGGACCGCGATTCGACGAAGGTCCGCGAGGGCCGCCCGTTCGTGTTCACCTCGCTGACCGAGGACCCGGCCGCCACGCCGGTGCTGGAGTGGGTGCGCGAGCAGCTGCGGCTGGCCGCCGAACAGGATGCGGGCGTTGCGCATTCGCACTGAGCATCCGGTGCGTCTTTGCATCGACTGCATCGAGGCATGCGGTGCGCACTGAGCTGCGGATCGCCGCGTCGGCCGGAGCCCTGCCGCATATCGAAGCGGTGGGCGGCCTGTCGGCGCGGCGCACCGGCGTGGACACCGTGCATTTCATCGGCACGGCCGCGACCCCGCTGGGCGGCGATGTGCTTGATATCTCCGTGACCGTCGGTCCGGGCGCGACCTTGCGGGTGCGTTCGGTGGCCGCGACCATCGCGCTGCCGGGCCGGGAGACCCGCAAGTCCCTGGCGCGCTGGCATTTCGAGGTGGCGGCGGGCGGCGTCCTGGATTTCGATCCGGAGCCCACGGTGGTCGCGGGCGGGGCCGAACACGAGACCCTGACCTCGGTCCGGCTGGCCGAGGGCGCGCGCTTGAGGTTGCGCGAGCGGGTCCAGATCGGCCGCACCGGTGAGGATCACGGCTACTGGTGCGGCGCTCTCGAAGCCGATCTCGGTGCTGTTCCGATGCTGCGGCATCGCCTGGATCTGGGTGCGGATGCCGCGACCGATGACGCGTTGTCGGCCCCGCGTGCGCTCGAGAGCGTGCTCACCTATCCGGACGATCGCCCGGCCGAAACCGCGGGCCTGGACGCCGCCCTGCTGCCCCTCGCGGCGGGTGGTTCGCTCTACACCCGCACCGCGCGCCTGTTGCGCGTCTGACGTTCACGGCGGCGACAGCCGAAAACCGCCACGCGGCGGGAACCGGACCTCACCCCCGGTTCCCGCCGCGCGTCTATCCGCTGCAATGAACGACGGTCGTCGGACCGAATTCAGTTGCCGACGACTCGCGGTGGCGCGTTGAACGCGTTCACCGCACCGACCACACCGCCGACCGCCGCACCGGCGACGGCCGCGGGCACCGCGATCATCGCCGCGCCCGCCGCGGCGCCGAGCGCCGGACCGGCGACCAGGCCCACGGGGAACAACGGCAGACCGACCACCAGGCCGACGGCCGCGCCGACGGTGGCGGAGGTGAGCGCGAACGGCACCGCCGAACTCGCTCCGGCCAGCGCACCCATGGCCGCGGTGCCGACGGTCTGTCCGGCGATGCGGTCGGAACGGCTGCGCTCCATGCCGATCGAGTCCAGGAAGGTGGCGAGATTCGCCTCCGCCTGGGCGGCATTGTCGTTGATCTGGATCGCCTGCTCGGAGTCGATCCAATTCGGCGCGTCGACCTGCACGTCGCCGAAGCGGAACTTGCCCGGGGGCGGGGCGATGGGTGGCACGGGCGCCACCGGGACCGGCGGATGCAGTACTCCGACGGGCGCCAGGTAGCTCTTGTCCGGGATCGCACGCGACCACTGGATGGAGCTCTTGGTGTCGTTGGGGATCTGCAGGCCCTCGTACGGCATGACATTCGGCGCGTCGGCCGCCGGCCACTGCTGGGGTGCGTCGTCGTGAGCCGTGACCGCTTGCGGCGCAGCGGGTGCGGCGTTGGCGGCTCCGGTTCCGACGATCGCCATGACTAGCGGAACCGCTCCCGCCGCCACCACATTGCCGACCTTGTTGCGATGCGGGTTGAGGGCTCGGTGCTTACCTGCGGCCATGCACGACCTTTCTTCCGGGGAACATCGACGCCCGACATTCGGACCCGTCGGTCACCTGGATTGGTGCCTGCCCGGAAGACCCGAAAGGTTTGTTTTTGCCGAAAAGTAGCCAAAGGTATGGGCTTTCAGTGGCAAAGGGCCGGAACCCCTGGTAAGGGGTTCCGGCCCTGGGTAACTCGGCCTCGTCATCCCGGCACGTTTTCGGTCGGGATCCACACGGTGACCGTCGTGGATTCCGGCTGGACGCATGCCGGAACGACAGCTGTCAGGAAGCGACGGTCTCGTCTGCGGCCGGAGCGGCCTCCGTGACCGGAGCGCCCTCGGTAGCGGGAGCCATGAAGCCGTTGGCCGCGCCCACGGCGGCGCCGATGGTCGCGCCCACGGTGGCGGCCGGGATCGCGATCAGCGACGCGCCCGCGGTGGCCCCGATGGCCGGGCCGAAGACCCAGCCGGCGGGCGCGAACGGCGTGCCGACCATGGCGCCCACGAAGCCGCCCATGACCATCCCGGCGACCTCGACCGGTGCGGCCACGCCCACGCCCACGGCCGCGCCGACGGCGGCGGTGCCGACGGTCTGGGCCGCGATGCGGTCCGAGCGGCTGGGCTCGAAGCCCGCCGAGTCCAGGGTCTGGGCCAGTTCGGCTTCCGCGGCCGCGGCCACGGCATTGACCTGTGCGGCCTGTTCGGCCGTGAGCCAGGTCGGGATGTCGACCTGGGTGTCACCGAAGCGCAGCTTGCCCTCCGGCGCCGCGATGGGCGCCACCTCGGCGGCCCGCAGCGGGTCGGGCGAGCGCAGGTTCTGCGTATCGACCGGCGCCAGCGGCGCGTTGGGGATGTCCCGCACGCCGGTGGAGGAATTGCGGCCCACCCGCAGCACCGGCGCGGCGGCCGGATCGGCCATGATGCCGGGTTCGGCGGCCATGGCCTCGCGGGCCTTGCCCTCCACGCCGAGCGCGGTGGGGGTGGTGTTCTCGAGATAGTTCTGCGCACCGTCGGCGAGTGCCTGCGGCACCGGCACGGTGACCTGCCCGAACGGGGTGTCGAGGGTGACACCCGGCTGCGCGCCGGCCTGCGGAACCTGGTTCTCCACCATGGCGGGCTGGCTCTCGTCCGGCGAAACCGTTTCCGCCGCAGCGTTTCCGGTATTGCCGAAGGCCGCGACCAGCGGCAGCGCGCCCGCGATGGCGAGGGAACCTATACGCCGCTTGCGCGGCGAAATCTGATCAACCGGTTGGCGTTTGCCCATGGATGACCTTTCTCACGAATGTCGATGGATGTTCGACATTCGGATCCGGTCGGTGCGCCGGATTGGTCGGGACTCTCCGCCCGGTGAGGTCGGCGTGTCAGCTCGCGGATTTCTCCGCGGGCTGACCGGTCGGACTGTTCGCTACGGATTTGCCGTTGCCCGTGGCGGATTCGCCGCCGATCTGCTTGTGCAGCTCCCGCGCCTCGTCCGGATCGTCGAGCGCCTCCAGGGCCAGGCGTGCGAACACCCACTGCTCGGTGGCGGCCATCTGCCCGCGGTGGCGGCCCAGGAACGAGACGAACCATTCGAGCACGGTGACGAACCGGCTGCGGAAGCCGACCAGGTACCACAGGTGCAGGCCCAGCCACGCCAGCCAGGCGAAGAATCCGCTGAACTCGAGCTTGCCGACCTGGCACACCGCGTTGAAACGCGACACGGTGGCCATCGAACCCTTGTCGAAGTACTTGAAAGGCTTGCGCTCCTCGGGCTTCTGATCCCCGCGCACCTCGGCCTTGATGTTCTTGGCCGCGTAGGTGCCGCCCTGGATCGCGCCCTGCGCCTGCCCGGGCACGCCCGGCACCGACATCAGGTCGCCGACCACGAAGACGTTCGGATAGCCCTTGATGGTCAGGTCCGGTTCGACCACGACCCGCCCGGCCCGGTCGATCTCGGTGCCCTTGGACTTCTCGGCCAGGATCTTGCCCAGTTCGCTGGCCTGCACGCCGGCCGACCACACCTTGCAGGCGGATTCGATGCGCCGCTCGGAGCCGTCCTTCTCCTTGATGGTCACCCCGCGCGCGTCCACATTGGTGACCATGGCGTTGAGCTGGATCTCCACGCCCATCTTCTCCAGCCGCTTGGCCGCCTTGCCGCCGAGCTTGGGGCCCATCGGCGCGAGCACCGCGCCCGCGCCCTCGACCAGGATGACGCGCGCGTCGCGGGTGTCGATATTGCGGAAGGTGCCGTCCAGGGTGCGGTCGGCGAGTTCGGCGATCTGCCCGGCCAATTCGACGCCGGTGGGGCCCGCGCCCACGACCACGAAGGTCATGAAGCGGTCGCGCGTCTCCTGGTCGGTGGCCAGTTCGGCCTCTTCGAAGGAGCCCAGGATGCGCGCGCGTAGTTCGAGCGCGTCGTCGATGGTCTTCATGCCGGGCGCGTAGGTGGCGAAGTGGTCGTTGCCGAAGTAGGACTGCTGCGCGCCGGTGGCGACGATGAGCGAGTCGAAGGGGGTGACGGTGTCGGAGTTGAGCAGTCGCGAGGTGACGGTGCCGCCCTCGAGATCGATATCGTCGACCTCGCCCATGATGACCCGCACGTTCTCCTGCTTGCGCAGCACGATGCGGGTGGCGGGGGCGATCTCGCCGACGGACAGGATGCCGGTCGCGACCTGGTAAAGCAGCGGCTGGAACAGGTGCGTGGAGGTCTTGGAGATGAGGGTGATGTCCACGTCGGCCTTGCGCAGGTGCTTACAGGCGAAGAGGCCACCGAACCCGGACCCGATCACCACCACCCGATGGCGCTGTGCGACGGAATTATCGGCGTTCATCTAGTCCCTGCTCCTAGCCAGACGGTGAAACTACGACACTTCACGCTCAACGGTAGTACGGCGTGAGGCACGAGGACCAATCAGGACCAATCGGGAAACGGACGATCACGACACTCACCCCGAAAATACAATACGAGCGGTAGCTCAGGGGGATTGTCGTGACCGCCGCGTCCGGTCGTGTCTGGAACGAGACCTGTTCAGCGTCCCGCGAGCAGGAGTTTCGCGAGCTGCGTGGTGGTTTCGGAACCTTCGATGTAGCCGCCCTCGTTGCCCTGCTCGGTCATGACGGCCAGGGTGTAGCGCTCGTTCGGGCCCGCGAAGCCGACCGAATTGACCACCCAGCCGCCGACCTCGTTGGACCAGCCGTTCTTCAGGCCGGGGTTCATCGACGCGCCCGCGCCCCACACGCCCCAGTGCTGGTTGGTGTCCACCCGGCGCATGCGATCGACCAGGTAGGCGCGGTCGTCGGGGTGCATGCGGGTGAGCACGTTGTCCATCAGCCGATCCAGGTCGGCCGGGCTGCACTGCTGGAAACCCCAGTCGGGGAACAGCTTCGTCTGCTCGATGGTGGTGGTGGGCGGCAGCGGGACCAGTCCGGACATGCCGTTGGCGCGGAAGGCGTTGTTGAACGACATGCGATCCACGCCCGCGTACTTGTTCCACAGCACGTCGGCGGCGTGGTCGTTGGAGGTTGCCAGCATGGACTCGAGCAGCGCCCGGTCCCCGCCGTCGAGATTGATGGCCCCGATCCGGGCGCGATTCAGCAGATCCTCCGCGATCGCCAGTTTGATGGTGGACGCGGTCCAGAACATGGTGTCCGCGTTGCCATTCCGGTAAATGCCGCCGCTGACCCGATCGCGCAGTACATATCCGGTGACGCCGGGCCGCGAGCTCAGATAGGCGTCGGCGGCGCTGATGCGATTGGACATATCGCAATCGAAGCCCGGCAGGCAGCCCTGAGTGGCCACCGGAAGGGCTTCCGCGTTCGGGGCGAATACCGGGGCAGCCGGAATCAATACCGCTGCGGCGAGGACACAGGTCGAGGTGGCCACGCGCCGGGCCATCGGAGAACGCACGAAGAGACACAATAGCCATCACAAAGGGCGCTTTGCACGTCTTGAGCTCAGTCGCCCCGTGTGTTATCGAATCGACGCTCGCGCACGGGCTTTCGGTGAACTAGCGGAACGCCGCGCGTAGTTCTTCGATGCTGCGGCCGTTGAGCCGATAGCAGTGCTCGAATGCCTCGGTGTGATGATCGCGCGGCCATGCCGCCAGTACGACGCCGCGCCCGTAGTGACGCGAGTTGACGAGCTCCCAGCGATCACCGACTCGGCGGACCGTGAATCCGGTTCTGGGAACCAGGGGAATCACCGACGCAGACATCGACGCGAACCAGCCTTTCACTACCACTTTCCGGCCTCCACCCGAAAGGCACTGTCGCATACCACAGTCGAATTTCAGAGTGACGCGCCCTAGCAAATGCGAGGCGTGTGGCGGGTGTCACCCGGCGAGCCGCGATGCCGGGTGTTTGCATGTCGTTCGCCGACTGTATAAACACAGCTCGTGCACATTCATCGGGCCGAGCGTGCGGACACGCTCGCCGACGCGCTGGCCGAGCTGCTCGCCGATCCGCTCGGCGACCCCTTCACCCCCGAAGTGGTCGCGGTGCCGGCCAAGGGGATCGAGCGCTGGCTGAATCAGCGGCTGGCCACGGTTCTCGGTAGCGGGTCGTTCGCCGACGGGATTTCGGCGAATATCGACTTCGCGGACCCGGCGGGATTGGTCGGCGCGGTCCTGGCCGAGGCCACCGGCATCGACCCGGACCAGGACCCATGGGCGCCCGACCGGTTGGTATGGGCACTGCTCCCGGTCCTCGACGAAGTGCTGAACGAACCCTGGGCGGGCGTGCTCGCCCGTCACCTCGGACACGGTGACGCGAACGGTTACCGGGTGGGCCGGCGCTACGCCACCGCAGCGCGGATCGCGGGCCTGTTCGATACCTACGCGGCGCAACGCCCCGCCATGATCCTGGACTGGGCGGCCGGTATCGACAGCGATGGTGCGGGTGCGGGCGGTCTGTTGCCCGCAGACCTGCGCTGGCAGCCTGAATTGTGGCGGCGGCTGCGGGCGGCGGTGGGCGTGCCGGGTCCGGCCGAGCGGCTGGCGGCGGCGTGTGCGCGGTTGCGGGCGGAGCCGTCGAGTGTGTCACTGCCGGAGCGGATTTCGCTGTTCGGCGTGACGCGGTTGACTACGGACCAGTTGGAAGTGTTGTCGGCATTGTCGGTGGGACGGCAGGTGCATCTGTGGCTGGTGCATCCCTCGCCCGCGCTGTGGACCAAGCTGGCCGATGCCGAGATCACGCCGAATTCCGGTGTGCGGGTGCGGCATCCGCTGCTGGCGGCGCTGGGGCGGGACGTGCGCGAGTTGCAGGAGCGGCTCGCCGGATACGACCACATCGACACCTATCACCCGCGGCCGGAGACCGTCGCGCCGCGCACGCTGCTGAGCGAATTGCAGGCCGCCATCCGGCAGGACCGCTGGTCGCTCATGCCCGAACCCGCGCTCGCCGACGGCAGCGTGACCGTGCACTCCTGTCACGGCGCGGCCCGGCAGGTGGAGGTGCTGCGCGATAGCCTGCTCGGCATTTTCGCCGCCGACCACACGCTGCAACCGCGCGACGTGATCGTCATGTGCCCGGATGTGGAAAGCTACGCGCCGCTGGTGCGCGCCGCCTTCGGGCAGTGGTCCCTCGAGGGCGCGGAACCCGGGCATCCGGCGCACGGGCTGCGGGTGCGGCTGGCCGATCGCGCGCAACGCGCGGTGAACCCGGTGCTCGGGGTGATCGGCACGCTGCTGGAACTGGCCGACGGCCGGGTCACCGTCACCGAGGTGCTGGATCTGGCCGCGGCGGAACCGGTCCGGCTGCGCTGCGGCTTCGACGACGACGATATCGAGCGATTGCGCGACTGGGCCGCCGAGACCGGGGCGCGCTGGGGGATCGGGCAGCGGCAGCGGCAGGCGTTCGGGCTCGGGGACTTCGCGCAGAACACCCTGAACGCGGCCGTGGACCGGATCCTGCTGGGCGTCGCGGCCGGGGAGTCCACCGAGGACTGGCTGGATCTGGTGCTGCCGCTGGACGATGTGGATTCCAATGACATCGATCTGGCCGGCCGGTTCGCGGAGTTCGTGGACCGGCTCGCGGTATGCCTGCGGGATCTGCGCGGCCCGACCCTGGAGGAACCGGCGGGCACCGCGCGCCCGGCGGAGGACTGGGCCGCCGTACTGGGGCGGGCCCTCGATCTGCTGACCGATGTGTCGTACACGCAGACCTGGATGGGCGTGCAGGCCCGGCGAGAATTGGCCGCCGCCCTGGAATTCGCGGGGCGAACCCCCTTGCGGCTCAGCGATATCAGCGCCCTGCTGCGCGCCCGGCTCTCCGGCCGGGCCTCGCGCGCCAACTTCCGCACCGGCGAGCTGACCGTGTGCACCATGGTGCCGATGCGGTCGGTGCCGCATCGTGTGGTGGTGCTGCTCGGACTCGACGACGAGGTGTTCCCGCGCTCGGGCGGCGTCGACGGCGACGATGTGCTGGCCCGCCATCGCTGCCCCGGCGACCGGGATCCGCGCAGCGAGGACCGGCAGCTGCTGCTGGACGCCATCATGGCGGCGGGGGAGCGACTCGTGTTGCTGCACACCGGATCCGACCCGGTCACCGGCGCGCACCGCCCGCCCGCCATCCCCCTGGCCGAGGTGCTCGACACCGTGCGCGCCCACGTCGGCGCGCCCGCCATGGATCAGGTCGTCACGCGACATCCCTTGCAGCCCTTCGATCGCCGCAACTTCCGCGCCGACGCCCCCTTCAGCTTCGACACCGTCGCCCTGGCGGGCGCTCGCGCCGCGGGCCGCCCGCCGGTCAACCGCCCCGCCTTCCTGGCCGCGCCCCTGGTGGTCCCCGAACCCGGCGATGTGGAACTGGCCGACCTGGTGGCCTTCGCCGAACATCCGGTGCGCGCATTCCTGTGGCAGCGCTTGGGGATTCGCGTCCCGGAGGAAGAAGAGGAGATCGGCGACCGCCTGCCCATCGAACTCGACGGCCTCACCAAATGGAGCATGGGCGAACGCATGCTGTCCGCCCGCCTCACCGGCGTCGACCCGAACATCCTGCGCGCGGCCGAATGGCGGCGCGGCACGCTGCCGCCGTTCGCGCTCGGCGGCGCGGTGCTCGATGAAGTCGAATCCACCGTCGACCGCCTGGTCCGGGTCGCGCAGCCGCTGCACGAAATCCCGGCCCGCACCATCGATATCGCGGTCGATCTCGGCGACGGCCGCCGCCTCACCGGCACCGTCCCCGACGTCCACGACGACGCCCTGCTCCGCACCACCTATTCGCGCCTGGCGCCCAAGCACCGCATGGCCGCCTGGGTGCGGCTGCTCGCCCTCGCCGCCGCGGGCTCGCACCAGAGCTGGCGCGCCATCACCATCGGCCGAGGCAAGATGTCGCGCCCCGCCTGGCAATCCACCCTCACCGCCCCCAACGCCGCCACCGCCCGCACCCTGCTGCGCGATCTGGTGGACCTGCGCGACCTCGGCCTCACCGAACCCCTGCCCATCGCCCCCGCGGCCTCCTCGGTCTACGCCGAACGCCGCCTCGCCGGCGCCACCTACGAAGAAGCCCTGCAAGCCGCGGAACAGGAATTCGACGGCGGCAAGGACGGTCCCGGCCGTTTCGGCGAACACACCGACCGCTACCTGCGCTACATCCACGGTCCCGCCCCGCGCTTCCATCACCTCACCGGCGACCCCGAAACCACGCTGCTGCACTCCGACGCCGAGACCACCCGCTTCGGCGAACTGGCGCGCCGCCTCTGGAATCCCTTGCTCACCAACGAGAATCAAGGCCAACCGTGAACCCACACTCCGAAAGCCGCGGATGACCGACGACCTCTTCTCCCGCACCGACCTGGACATCGACCGCCCGGCCGCCGCCCGCGCGCGCCGGCGGGGTGACAGCGCCGGGGGCGAAGGCCGCCACCGTCGTCCGGAACCGGAGTACGCCGACCTGTTCGCCGCCGATCCCGCCCCGGCCGACGAGCCGGCGGGCATTCCGGTCGAATCGGAGCAGATCGCCGCCGCTTCGGATGCCGCCGTCGCCGGAGACGATGATGGACGGGGTGATGCGTCCGCTGCGGCTGAACCGTTGCCGGACGGTGGCGAGGGCTCGGAGGGGGAGACGGATTTGTTCGGTGGCGCGCTCGGCGGTGTGGCGGAGGTAGTGCGGGACGTGGATCCGGCCGCGGAGGCCGAAGGGCGGTTCGTGCTGACCGGTGCGTTGCCGGTGGGTACGACCGTGCTGGAGGCCAGTGCCGGGACGGGGAAGACGTACGCCATCGTGGGGTTGGCGGTGCGGTTCGTCGCCGAGCTGGGGGTGGATATCTCCGAGCTGCTGCTGGTGACGTTCAGTCGCGCTGCCACGCAGGAGCTTCGGGAACGGACGCGGGATCGGTTCGTCGGTGTCGCCGCGGCGCTGGCCGAGCCGGAGCGGGCCCGGGCCGAAGGCGATGAGCTGGTGCGGCACCTGGCGCAGGCCACGCCGTCGGAGGTGGCGGCGCGGCGGGAGCGATTGCTGGCGGCGCTGTCGGATTTCGATTCCGGGACCATCGCGACCACGCACAGCTTCTGTCAGCGGATGCTGGACGAGCTGGGGCTGGCGGGCGAGCACGACCCCGGGGTGCGGCTGGTGGAGAGCATCGAGGACGTGGTTTCCACGGTCGCGGATGACCTCTACCTGAGCCGGTACGCGCGCGGGCAAGCGCCGTTCGGCCCCGCCGACGCGCAGCGGCTGGCCCGTGCGGCCGTGGGCGACGGGCACGCGATCCTGGTGCCGGAAGGGGAACTCGAGGACGATCCGGCGGGGGAGCGGGTGGCGTTCGCGGCGGCGGCGCGCGCGGAAACGGCTCGGCGCAAACGGCTTTCGGGATTACGCGACTACGACGATCTGCTGGTGCTGCTGCACGATGTGCTGGCCGATCCCGAACACGGGCCGCGGGCGTGCGGGCGGATCCGGGAGCGTTTCCGGGTGGCGCTGGTCGACGAATTCCAGGACACCGATCCGCTGCAGTGGGATATCTTGCGGCGGGCCTTCCACGGGCATTCGACCCTGGTACTGGTGGGGGATCCGAAGCAGGCAATCTACGCCTTCCGGGGCGCGGAAGTGCTGAGCTACCTGGATGCGGTGGCGCACGCGGACAATCGCCTCGAACTGACCACCAACCGGCGCAGTGACGCCGGGCTGCTGGCGGCGCTGCACCACCTGCAAGGCGGAGCGGCGCTGGGGCACAAGGAAATCACCGTGCACAAGGTGGCCGCCACCCGGCCGTTCTCGCGGCTGGCGGGCGCGCCGGAGCAGGTTGTGCCATTGCGGCTGCGGTGTTTTCCGCGCACCGGCGCGGGTGCGTTGAACCGATCCGGGTATCCGACGGTCGGGCGGCAGCGCGAACGCATCGCGGTGGATGTGGCGGCCGATATCGTGCGGCTGCTCGAATCCGGAATGCGCATCGACGCCGGCACCGCCGCTGAAAGGCCGATCGGGCCGGGCGATATCGCGGTGCTGGTGCGCAATCACAATCACTCGGATCTGGTGCGCAAGGAACTCGAACGGGCCGGGGTGCCCTCGGTGCTGGCCGGTGGCGCGAGCGTGTTCGGTACGCCCGCCGCCGTCGAATGGCTGTGGGTGTTGCACGCGTTGGAGCAGCCGCACCGCGGCGACCGGGTGCGTCTCGCGGCGGGCACCGCATTGCTCGGCTTGTCCGCCACCGAAATCGATGCCGGCGGAGCCGATCTGGTCGGCCGGCTCAGCGCCCAGCTGCGCGAATCGGCACGCCTGTTCACCCGTATCGGTTTCGCGGCCGTCTTCGAAAAGCTCAGTGCCGAAACCCGATTGGCTCCTCGCCTGCTCGCGCTCGACGGCGGTGAACGGCAGCTCACCGACCTGCGGCATCTCGCGCAATTGCTCGATGAAGCCGCCATGCACGAGGGCCTCGGCCTGACCGCGCTGACCCGCTGGCTCGCCGACCGCGTCCGCGATCCGGCATCGGGCAGCGTCGCCGGGCGCAGCCGCCGCCTGGACCGGGACGCCGCCTCCGTGCAGATCGCCACCGTGCACGCGAGCAAAGGCCTCGAATTCCCGATCGTCTACCTGCCTTTCGCCTGGGACGCCGCCAAGATGCGCAACCCGCCCACCCTGCTCTTCCACGACGAGCAGGGCCGCCGGGTACTCGATGTCGGCGGCCCCGACGCCGCCGGATACAACAATCGCCGCCTGTACGCCGAAGCCGAGGAAGCCGCCGAGGAACTGCGCCTGCTGTATGTGGCGCTGACCCGTGCGGGCGCGCAGGTGGTCGCCTGGTGGGCTCCGGCGTTCGATACCCAGACCTCGCCGCTGCATCGCATGCTGCTGGGGCGTGAACCCGGCAGCCCCGCCGTGGCCGACAAAGCCCCGGTGCCCGCCGATTCGGTGGTGCTGTCCCGTTTCTCGGAATGGGCGGCGGGGGCGGAGCCGGGCGTGATCGCCGTCGAACCGGTGAGCCAGGCCGTCCCGGCCCGCCTGCGCCGCGATCACACCGCCACCGCCACCGAAAACCTCGCGGTCGCCACTTTCGACCGCACCCTGGATCAGGACTGGCGGCGCACCTCCTACTCGGCGCTCACCGCCGGCGCCCACGATGCCATGCCCGCCGGTGACGTCCCGGACGGGCGCGGTATCGCCGACGAACCCGCGACGCCCACGGTGCTCGCCGAGGCCGTCGACGAATTCGCCGGCGCCGCACCGTCGTTGATGAACACGCTGCCCTACGGCGCGGAGTTCGGCACGCTCGTGCACGAGGTGCTCGAATACGTGGATACGGACGCCGCCGACCTGGCCGCCGAAATCCGCGCCCGCACCGAGCACGCCGTCACCGAGCAGATGTTCGATGCCGATCCCGACGTGCTGTCCGCCGCGCTGCTGGCCGTCATGCACACGCCCATCGATTTCGGCGCCGGACCGGACCGCAATATCGGCACGCTCGCGGGCATTCCGACCCGGGATCGTTTGAGCGAACTCGACTTCGAGCTGCCGCTCACCGGCGGCGACGATGCCGTGACCACGCGGGTCACCGTGCCCGACATCGGTGATCTGCTGCGCCGTCATCTGCCCGCCGACGACATCTTCGCCCCGTACGCCGACCAACTGGCGCACCTGGACGCCACCCCGCTGCGGGGCTACCTCACCGGCAGTATCGACGCCGTCCTGCGTGTCCGATCCGCGTCCGGGGAACCGTCTTTCGTCGTGGTCGACTACAAGACGAACCGGCTCGGTACCGGTGATCTCACCGTCGCCCACTACACCCGCGAACGCATGGCCGCGGAGATGATGCGCTCGCACTACCCGCTGCAGGCGATCCTGTATTCGGTTGCCCTGCACCGCTTCCTGCGCTGGCGGCTGCCCACCTACGACCCGGCCGTCCATCTGGGCGGCATTCGGTATCTCTTCGTCCGCGGCATGGTCGGTCCCCGCACCCCGGACGGCGCGGGCGTTTTCGACTGGATGCCGCCGCCGCAGATGGTGGTCGAACTCTCTCTGCTGCTCGCCGGTGAGGTGACCGCATGACCTCGATTCAGTTGGCGCAGCGCGGAACCGGGCCATTGCAGGTGTTCAATGCCGCCGGAGTGCTGTCCGCCGCCGACCTGCACGTTGCCCTGCGATTGGGACGGCTCGGCCGGGAACAGTCGGAACTGGTGCTGTTCGCGACGGCGCTGGCGGTGCGCGCGGTGCGCTCCGGTTCGGTGTGCCTGGAAGTGCGGCGCATGCACGAGATCGGTGTGGATGCCGAAGGTACCGAGGAATCGACCATCGATCCCTCGACCTTGCCGTGGCCGGATGTGGACGCGGTGATCGCGGCGCTGCGGGTGAGTCCTCTGGTCTGCGGGAGCCCGGCGGGTCCGCTGCGGCCGTTGCGGCTGGTCGAACCCGCCGCCGGGTCGGAGGCGAGCCCGCTGCTGTACCTGGATCGATACTTCCGGCAGGAGGAGACGATCCGGGCCGCCTTGATCGAGCGCGCGGCCTCGCGACCGATGGTGGACGCGGGACTGATTCGCCGCGAACTGGATCGGCTGTTCCCGCCGCAGCCCGGTTCCGGGGAGTTCGACCGGCAGCGGCTGGCTGCCGCCTTGGCCACCACGCGCTGGACCACCGTGATCGCGGGCGGACCGGGTACCGGCAAGACGCACACCATCGCCCGCGTGCTGGCGTTGCTCGTCGCCCATCAGCAGGCCCTGCCGAACGCACCCGCCCTGCGCATCGCCTTGGCCGCGCCGACCGGCAAAGCCGCTGCGCGCCTTCAGGAATCGGTCCGTGAACAGGCCGGTGACATCGGCTTGCCCGAGTTGACCGCCGCGACGCTGCACCGGTTGCTGGGCTGGCAGCGGGGCGGGGCGGGGCGTTTCAAGCACAACGAGTTCAACCGGCTGCCCTACGACGTCATCGTGGTGGACGAGACCTCCATGGTGTCGCTGACCATGATGAGCCGATTGCTCCCGGCCGTACGCCCGGACGCGCGCCTGGTGCTGGTCGGTGACCCGGATCAGCTGGCCTCCGTCGATGCGGGCGCGGTGCTCGCCGACCTCGTCGCGGGACCCGTTCCCGGACAGGACAATCCGGTGCTCGACGAGATCCTCGCGGGTGGCGGACCGGAGGTCACGGGGCCGGACCCGGGAATCCAGCACGCCACCACCGGGTCGGGTGACGCGCGCACGGTCTCGGGTTCCGCCGGTGGCCCGGTGGCCGACGCCTTGTCACCGCGTGAGCGGGAACGGTTGCGCGGCGGCATCGTCCGGCTCACGCGTGGGCGGCGCTTCGGCGGACGCATCGCCGATCTCGCCGTCGCGGTCCGCGCCGGTGACGCCGACACGGCGCTGGAACTGCTGGCGGCGGGCGGGGACGAACTGGCCCTGCACCATCCCGACGACATCACCGAGGTGCGCGCCAATGTCCTGCGCGCCTCGCAGGCCGCCACCGAGGCCGCGCTCGCGGGCGACGCCATCGCCGCCCTGACCGCGCTCGAATCGCACCGCCTGCTGTGCGCGCACCGGCAGGGCGTGTATGGCGTGGATCGCTGGGACCGGCTGGCCGCCGGGTGGGTCACCGCCGCCGGCATCAGCTCCGATCCCGGTGCGGGGCACTGGTATCCCGGGCAGCCGCTGCTGGTCACCGCCAACGATCACGAGGCGCGCATCTACAACGGCGACACCGGCGTCATCGTCCGCGGCCCCGACGGCAGTCTGCGCGCGGCACTGCAACGCGGCACCGAGCCGTACCTGGTGCATCCGACGCAGTTCCCCGGCGTTACGACCGTGTATGCCATGACCATTCACCGCAGTCAGGGCAGCCAGTACGACAATGTGTCGGTCGTACTGCCCGGGCCCGAATCGACGCTGCTGACGCGGGAGCTGCTGTACACGGCCATCACTCGGGCCCGCAAGCACGTGCGGGTGCTGGGGACCGAGGAGGCGATCCGGGCCGGGATCGCCCGGCGTGTCCTGCGTGCCAGCGGCCTGCGCGCGCAATAGGCGCGCCGTGCCCGGGTGCGGCGGCGTAGGCTCGGGCGGGGAAAGGCGTTGGTGTGCGGGGCATTCGGGTGCGCCGGCGCGGAACGCTGGAGGGCGCGCATGTCCGAGCTGGAACCTGAGGTCGAGCAGGCCGAGGATTTCGTGGTGTCGGCGGACGGGACGCGGATCGCGTACCTGAGCATCGGGTCGGGTCCGGCCGTGATCGTGCTGCCGGGCACCTTGACGCGGGCGTTCGTGTACGGCCGGTTCGCGCAGGCGCTGGGGGAGCGGTTCACCGTGCACACCATGGAAAGACGCGGGCGCGGGGCCAGTGGGCCGCAAGGGCCGGGCTACAGCGTCGCCGACGATTGTGCGGATCTGCGCGCGCTACAGGACAAAACGGGCGCTAGCTTGGTGGTGGGTCACAGCTATGGCGGACTGGTCGCCCTCGAAGCCGCGCGCGGGAATCCGGGGATCACCAAGCTCGCGCTCTATGAACCCGGTATTTCGGTCGAAGGTGACCTGCCTGCGGACTGGATGCCCGCCTACGAGAAATACCTCTCGCAGAACAAGCCTTTCGACGCGTTCATCGAATTCGTGCGTGCGCTCGGTCCGGAACAGATCCGCAAGATTCCGCGCTTCATGTTCCGCCGCATGATGCCCATGTTCATGAAAGCCCCCGAGAAGGACATGGTCATCGGACTGCTCGCGGAGAACCTGCGCGAGCATCGCGAGATCGTCCGCTTGGACGACACCTACCCGAACTACGCCGAGATCATTGCTGCTGTACTGCTGCTCGACGGCGATAAGGACCGGCATCCTCGCACCGATCCCGATCATTCTCTGCTTGCGCAAACCATTCCGCGCTGTGAACGCCACACGTTCCCGGGCCTGGACCACTTCGGCATCGACAAGGTCGCACCCGAGCGGGTGGCCGCCACCATCGCCGATTTCTTCTCCCGTTCGTAGTCCGCTCCAGCCCACCGGCACTGTCTGAGTCGATACTCTGAGTGCATGACCAGCTCGCCCGAGCACGTCGATGTGCTCATCGTCGGCGCCGGACTGTCCGGGATCGACGCCGCCTACCACCTGCAGCGCGCGTTCCCGTGGCGGACCTACGTCATTCTGGAGATGCGCGACGCCAGCGGCGGCACCTGGGATCTGTTCCGCTACCCCGGGATTCGCTCCGATTCCGATATGTTCACCCTCGGCTACCGGTTCCGGCCGTGGCTGGGCGACAAGGCCATCGCCGACGGTGATTCGATCCTGCAATACGTGCGCGACACCGCCGCCGACAACGGCATCGACATGGCTATCCGCTACCGGCACAAGGTGATCCGCGCCGAATGGTCCTCGGCGGACAATCGCTGGACGGTGATCGCCGAACACGACGGCGAAGAGGTCGCCATCACCGCGAACTTCCTGTTCTCCTGCTCCGGCTACTACCGCTACGACCAGGGCTACACCCCGGATTTCGCGGGCACGGAACGCTTCCGCGGCCCGATCGTGCACCCCCAGCACTGGCCGTCGGACCTCGATGTCGCCGGCAAGCGCGTCGTCATCGTCGGTTCCGGCGCCACCGCGGTCACCCTCGGCCCCGCGCTGGCCGCACAGGGCGCCCACATCACCATGCTGCAGCGTTCCCCGTCCTACATCATCTCCATGCCCGCCCGCGACGCCTTCGCCGACCGGGCCCGCCGCTTCCTGCCCGCCAAGCTCGCCTACACCCTGGCCCGCGCCAAGAATGTCGGCCTGAGCACCCTGATGTATCAAGTCTCGCAACGCTATCCGAAGCGCATGCGCTCCTGGATCCACCGCCTGCAAACCCGCTGGCTCCCACCCGGCTACGACATCGACACCCACTTCAACCCGCGCTACAACCCCTGGGACCAGCGCCTGTGCCTGGTCCCCAACGGCGACCTGTTCCGCGCCATCCGCCACGGCGAACTCGAAATGGTCACCGACCACATCGACACCTTCACCGAAACCGGCCTGCACCTGACCTCCGGCCGCGACCTGCAAGCCGACATCGTCATCACCGCAACGGGCCTGAACCTCATCCCCTTCGGCGGCATAGACCTGATCGTCGACGGCCGCAAAGTAGCCCTCCCGGAAGCCATGGCCTACAAAGGCGATGATGCTCTCCGACGTCCCCAACTACGCCTTCATCATCGGCTACACCAACGCCTCCTGGACCCTCAAAGCCGACCTGGTCTGCGAATACGTAACCCGCCTCCTCCGCCACATGGACACCCACGGCTACATCAAAGCCACCCCCATCCGCGACCCTTCGGTCCCCACCGCCCCCTTCCTCGACTTCGAACCCGGCTACGTCCTCCGCGCCCTCGCCACCCTCCCCAAACAAGGCGACCGCGCCCCCTGGAAACTCCACATGAACTACCTCCGCGACCTCCCCGCCCTCCGCTACGGCCGCCTAACCGACCCCGCCATGCGCTTCGAACGCACCTGAACCCGGCCCGACACACCATCGTGGCCCAGAGTTTCGTCGGTCCGGCGGGCTCGGACCAGCGTAATGAGATCGCGGGATTCGGGTAGTGGGGTACGCGGGACGGGGGAGGCCGGGTGGGATTCGATGGGGTGGCAATCATCAAGTGCGGTGGTGAGATTCGCCAGCGCAGTCCGGGGGAGGAACGTAATGGCTGGGTTCAGTGTGGCGGGGATTCATCCGCGTAAGGATGAGGGGGCCGTCAGTTTGTATGTGGCTGGGCGGGATGGGCAGGTGTGGTCGAATTTCTGGCCTACACCGTCGGCGCCGAATTGGAACGGGTGGTTCGGTATTGGCGGGAATCCGGTTGGATTCCCGGAAGGCAGTGCGATCAGTGTGGTTCATCCGCGGTCGGACGAGGGGGCTGTGAGTTTGTACGGTGTCGCGAACGACGGGAGGGTGTGGTCGGCGTTCTGGCCTGCAGTCAACGGTTCTGGTCGCTGGTCGGATTGGTTTGCCTTGGGCGAGAACATCTTTACGCCGGGGTCTCCGGTCGCGGCGGTTCATCCGCGGTCGGATGAAGGGGCGGTGAGTCTGTATGTGGTCGGGCTGGATGGCAAGGTGTGGTCGAATTTCTGGCCGGCGGCTGGGGGGAACTGGAATGGGTGGTTCCCGCTGGGGAATCCGGTTCGGTTCCCGCAGTCGGCGACGGTGAGGGTGGTTCATCCGCGCTCGGACGAGGGTGCGGTGAGTTTGTACGGCGTCGCCGAAGACGGGAAAGTGTGGTCCGCTTTCTGGCCCGCGCAGGGCGGCGGAGGCCAACCCCAATGGTCGGATTGGTTCACACTGGGCGACAATACTTTTACGCCGGGGTCCCCGGTCGCGGCGATTCACCCCCGGTCGGACGAAGGGGCGGTGAGTCTGTATGTGGTCGGGCTGGATGGCAAGGTGTGGTCGAATTTCTGGCCGGCGGCTGGGGGGAACTGGAATGGGTGGTTCCCGCTGGGGAATCCGGTTGGATTCCCGCAGTCGGCGACGGTGAGCGTGGTTCATCCGCGCTCGGACGAGGGCGCGGTGAGTTTGTACGGCGTCGCCGAAGACGGGAAAGTGTGGTCGGCATTCTGGCCCGAACGGCCCGGCCAACCGCAGTGGTCGAACTGGTTCCCGCTCGGGGACAACGTATTCACACCGGGTACGCCGGTCACCGCGATCCATCCGCGCTCGGACGAAGGTTCGGTCAGCCTGTACGTCGCCGGCCTCGACGGCAAGGTGTGGTCGAACTTCTGGCCGGCCGCGGGGTCACCGAATTGGAACGGCTGGTTCCCGGTGGGCGACGACGACGCGTCGTTCGTGCTGCTGCCGCACACCAAGACCTGGGGTAGAGCGCCACACCCGATCAACGTGACCTTCGATGACGGCACCGCGCTGGGCGGCTCGATCAGCGTGGTCATGAACGATCACGGCGACTGGACATTCACCGGCCACCTGCACGACAGCGGATTCGACAGCTACGACTACACCCTGGCCGTCGCGATCATGACGCCATCCGGCATCGCCTACACCCTGTCGCAGCAGGGACACACCCAGGGCACGAGTGCGAACCCGTTCGGCCCCAACCGCGACAGCGACTGGACCACCTCGGGCAACAACCCGTCGATCCGCGACAACTGGCCCGAAGTCTCACGTGCCCAGCTGAAGTGGCACATCGTGGCCCAGGACCTACTCGCCAAACAGGTATCGGACCTCCTGCAGAAGGCCATCGAAGACCTGGTGGCCGAGGCAGCAGCGGCAGGCGTCAAAGCCGTTGTATCCCTGATCTGACGCGGACAGGACGGGTCGTCGGAGTCAGTGTCCGAGGACCGTCGAGGCGATTGCGGGGCCCGGACGCGTCAGCCGGGCTCCGCTCACCGGCCCCGGCTTCGACCAGGTGCGGCGGCGGATCGGCAGGCACGGTTCGCCGCGGGTCAGTACGCGGTCGGAAGCCAGAAGTCGTCGGGCAAGGTGATCAGGACCCGCTCACCGGCGCGCGTGATCGCCAGGCCGGGCCGGTCACCGAGTGGGGTGATGAACGTGTCGGCGGGAATCTTGTCGGTCAGCAGCACGAAATGCAGGGCCGAAGGCGGTTCGTCCTGCGGCATGCCGTCCGCGTCCAGGCGCAGATTCACCTGCCACGCTGCCTGGCAGAGCACGTCGAGGAACAAACCCAGATGCTCGGCCGACAGCAGGAATTCGGCATTCTCGATCAGGACCGCGATGCTGTGTTCACCATGCCGGATCCCATGGAGATCCGTGAGACAGTCGGCCAACGCATCCCAGTTATGGCCGAAGTAACCGGGGAAATCGAACACCCTGGCAAATGTCCGAAACAGCGTGGCAGGCTCCATCAAATCCCGTGCGTCCAAGCGAATCTCGACCCCGCCCCGCGCACGCAGCACGGCGAGTTCACTGACGAACCAGGAGTCGGTGACACCGGTCACGACAACCCAGGGCTCCCCATGTTCAACGAGTATCGGTAAATCCACGGCGAGCATCGTCGCACGCCGCAAACACTTCGACGGCATCTCGGGCCGAAGAATAGGTGTGGTGGGCGTCGAGCGGCTTCCTCGTGAGTTCCTCGCCGGTGCGGCGAGCACGCGGGTTGCGCTCGGTGTCGCGGCGGTGGTGCTGCTGGGTAGTGCGGTTCTGTTGCCGTGGCGGCGGTTCGGGCGGGGCGAGGCCGGGTCAGCGTTCGAAGACCCCTTCGAGGCGGTTGCGTGAGCCTGGGTGGACCAGGCGGGCGACGCTTACCGGGCCCTGTTCGGACCAGGTGCGGCGGCGGATGAGGAGGCAGGGTTCGGTGCGGTCGATGCGTAGTAGGCGGCATTCTTCGGCGCTGCCGAGGACTGCTTCTACTACGTGTTCGCCGCGGGTGAGGGGGGCTACGCGGCTGAGGTAGTCGTTGGGGGTGGTGGTGGCGAAGTCCTGGTCGAGGTAGCCGGGGGCTTGGGCGGGGCTGACGTAGCGGTCCTCGACCTGGATGGGGTCGTCGTCTTCGAAATGCACGATGACCGAATGAAATGCTTTCGGGCCCAGTGACTCCCGGAGGAAGGTGTGGGTCGGGTCGATGGTTTCGGCGCGCATCAGCACCACCTCGGTGCGATGTCGATGGCCACGGCGGGTGATCTCATCGGCGATATTGCGCACCTCGAACAGCGGTGACGGCTTCTTCGTGGCGGCCACGAACGTCCCCACCCCGGCCTGCCGGACGATCAAACCGTCCGCGGTCAACTCCCGCAAGGCCCGGTTGATCGTCATCCGCGAAAGCCCCAGCGCCGCAACGAACTGATGCTCCGACGGCAGCAGATCGCCCTCCACCCAGCGATCGGCCCGGATCTGCGCCGTCACCAGCTGCTTGACCCGCTCGTAGGCGGGCATGGTGCCGCCGCCCGATTCCGCGAACAGTGCGGCGAGTTCCCGTTCGCCGTCGCCCGTCGTCATGCCCGCACCCGCTCCTCGCCCACGATCCGCTTCGATCCCGCAGCCTACCGGCCCGGAAACCCCCGGCTTGACAGTTGTATAGACAGGACTATACAACTTGGTGCAGGGTGCGACCCAGCACACAGCACGGGCCCGGCGCGGGAGGCGTCACAGGGGACCGCCGCGGCAACCAGTCGAGATTCGAGGACACCACCATGGACATCAGTTCGCCCGGCCACGAGGCCAGGACCGTGCGCGCGCCCCGCGGCAGCGAGCTCACCACCCTGGGCTGGCAGCAGGAGGGCGCGCTGCGCATGCTCATGAACAATCTCGATCCGGAGGTCGCCGAGCATCCCGATCACCTGGTGGTCTACGGCGGGACCGGGCGGGCGGCGCGCAGCTGGGCGGCGTTCGACGCCATGGTCGCGACGCTGAAGACGTTGAAGAACGACGAGACCATGCTGGTGCAGTCCGGTAAGCCGGTCGGCGTCTTCCGCACGAACGAATGGGCCCCGCGCGTACTGCTGGCCAACTCGAATCTGGTTGGCGACTGGGCGAATTGGGAGGAGTTCCGGCGGCTGGAGGAACTCGGTCTCACCATGTACGGGCAGATGACCGCCGGTTCGTGGATCTACATCGGCACCCAGGGCATCCTGCAGGGCACCTACGAAACCTTCGGCGCGGTGGCCCGCAAGCGCTTCGGCGGCACGCTGGCCGGAACCATCACGCTCACCGCAGGATTGGGCGGCATGGGCGGCGCGCAGCCGCTCGCGGTCACCATGAACGAGGGCGTGGCCATCTGCGTGGATTGCGATGTCACGCGCATCGACCGCCGCATCGCGCACAAGTACCTGGACGTGAAAGCCGACAATATCGAGCACGCCCTGGAACTGGCGGTAGCGGCCCGCGACGAGCGCCGCCCGCTGTCCATCGGCGTGGAAGGCAATGCGGCCGAGGTGTTTCCGGCGCTGCTGGCCGCCGACGCCCCGATCGACATCGTCACCGACCAGACCTCGGCGCACGACCCCCTGGCGTATCTGCCGATCGGCGTGGACTTCTCGGACATGAAGACCATGTCGGAGAAGGACCCCGTCTGGTTCACCGAACAGGCCCAGGACTCCATGGCCAAGCATGTGGCCGCCATGGTCGGCTTCCAGGACAAGGGCGCGGAAGTCTTCGACTACGGCAACAGCATTCGCGACGAAGCCCGCAAGGGCGGCTTCGATCGCGCCTTCGACTTCCCCGGTTTCGTGCCCGCCTACATTCGCCCGCTCTTCGAGGAGGGCCTGGGCCCGTTCCGCTGGGCCGCGCTGTCCGGCGACCCCGCCGATATCGCCGCCACCGACAAGGCCATTCTCGAACTGTTCCCCGAGAACGAGCACCTGCGCCGCTGGATCACCATGGCGGGGGAGAAGGTCGCGTTCGAGGGCCTGCCCGCGCGCATCTGCTGGCTCGGCTACGGCGAACGCCATCTCGCGGGCCTGAAGTTCAACGAGATGGTCGCCAGCGGCGAACTGTCCGCCCCCGTCGCCATCGGCCGCGACCACCTGGACTCCGGTTCGGTCGCCTCCCCCTACCGCGAAACCGAATCCATGAAGGACGGCTCCGACGCCATCGCCGACTGGCCGCTGCTGAACGCCCTGGTCAACACCGCTTCCGGCGCGTCGTGGGTGTCCATTCACCATGGCGGCGGCGTCGGTATGGGACGGTCGATCCACGCCGGCCAGGTGTGCATCGCCGATGGCACCGAACTGGCGGCCCGCAAGATCGAGGCCGTTCTCACCAATGACCCCGGCATGGGCGTCATCCGGCACGCCGACGCCGGCTACGACCACGCCATCGCGACCGCCGCCGAGCGCGGCGTCCGCATTCCGATGTCCGAGCAGCACTAGATCCACCGCGGTCGCAGTCAGAAAGAAGGCAGAGACCATGACGCAAGACGGTCCCGCCGAGGTCGTTCTCACCCCGGAACGGCACACCATCGACGTCATTCCCGACGCCGAACGCCACGGCAGTCCGCGCAGCCAGTTCACGCTGTGGTTCGGGGCGAACATGCAGATCACCGCCATTGTCGATGGCGCGCTGGCGGTCATCTTCGGCGCCGACGCGCTGTGGGCGATCATCGGCCTGCTGATCGGCAACGTTGCCGGTGGCGCGGTGATGGCCTTGCATTCCGCGCAGGGCCCGAAACTCGGTCTGCCGCAGATGATTTCCAGCCGCGCCCAGTTCGGGGTGCGGGGCGCGGTGGTGCCGCTGCTGCTGGCCATCCTGATGTATCTGGGCTTCGCCGCCACCGGCACCGTGCTGGCGGGGCAGGCGGTGGCCAAGGTGCTGCACATCGACAGTCCCGTGCTGGGCATGGTGATCTTCGGGACGCTGACCGCGATCATCGCGGTCACCGGCTACAACCTGATCCATGTGGTCGGGCGTATCGCCACCGTGGTCGGCATCGTCGGATTCACCTATCTGGCAATCCGATTGGTGTCCGAATACGACGTGGCCGATCACCTCGGCACCAAGCCGTTCGCGGTCTCGACCTTCCTGCTGGCGATTTCGCTGGGCGCCAGCTGGCAGCTCACCTTCGGCCCGTACGTGGCGGACTACTCCCGGTATCTGCCGCGCTCGACGAGTGACCGCACCACCTTCTGGTCCACCTTCCTGGGCACCGTGATCGGCTCGCAGTGGTCGATGACCTTCGGTGCGCTGATCGCCGCGGTGGCGGGCAAGAGCTTCATGAAGGATCAGGTCGGCTTCATCGGCGATCTGGCCGGGCCGGCGGCGGTGGCCGTGCTCATCTACCTGGTGATCGTCGTCGGCAAGCTGACAGTCAATGTGCTCAATGCTTACGGCGGGTTCATGTCGATCCTGACCACGGTGACGGCTTTCGAAGGGCGCAGCAAGATTTCGAGCCTGGCCCGCACGCTCTACATCGTCGGATTCACCGCCACCGCGACCCTGATCGCCGTCGCCGCCAGCGCCGACTTCCTGGCCAACTTCAAGAACTTCGTGCTGGCGTTGCTCATGGTGTTCACGCCGTGGAGTGCGATCAACCTGATCGACTACTACCTGATCTCCAAGGAGCGCATCGACATTCCCGCGCTGTACGACCCGAAGGGCCGGTACGGGGCGTGGAACGTGCCCGCGCTGGCCTGCTACGTGGTGGGCGTGGCGGTGCAGATCCCGTTCCTGGCGACCAAGTTCTACACCGGGCCGCTCACCGACAAGCTCGGCGGCGCGGACATCTCCTGGATCGTGGGCATCGTGGTCACGGCCGCTTTGTACTACCCGCTGGCGCGGCGCACCGCCAATCCGCCCGCCGCCATGATCTATCCGCCGGACGCCGACATGGCGCGAGTCTGAGAGGAATACACCGTGGGCGGCCCCGTCACCCTGGTCACCGATATCGGAACCCTGGTCACCAATGACCCCGAACTGGGGGAGGGGCCGCTCGGCCTGCGCCGGGACGCGGCCATCGCCTTCGCCGACGGGAAGGTGGTGTGGGTCGGCGACAGCGCCGGCGCGCCCGCCGCGGATCGTGCGGTGGCGCTGGGCGGGAGGGCGTTGCTGCCCGGGTTCGTGGAAAGTCATTCGCATCCGGTGTTCGCCGGGGAGCGGGCCGAGGAATTCGCGGCCCGGATGGAAGGAATTCCCTACTCCGCCGGGGGAATTCGGACCACGATCGCCGCGACCCGCGCGGCTGCCGACGATCAGCTGGCCGCCAATGCGCGGCGGCTGGTCGAGGAGGCGCTGCGGTCCGGCAGCACCACCATGGAATGCAAGACCGGCTACGGCCAGACCGCCCATGATGAGCTACGCGGGGTGCGTATCGCGGGCGAGGTCAGCGAGGAGGTCACGCTACTGGCCGCGCATGTGCCGCCGCCCGAATATGCCGGGCGCGCCGACGATTACGTGTCGATGGTGGTCGCGGACATGATCCCGGCCTGTGCGCCACACGCCAAATGGATCGACGTGTTCTGTGAACGCGGGGCCTTCGACGAGGATCAGTCCCGCACGGTGCTGAAAGCCGGTATGGCACAGGGGCTCGTCCCGCGCGTGCACGGAAATCAGCTCGGTGAAGGGCCCGGTGTGCGGCTGGCCGTCGAGCTCGGGGCGGCGTCGGTCGACCATGTCACCTACACCAGCGCCGCCGATATCGACGCGCTCGCGAACAGTTCCACCGTGGCGACCCTGCTCCCCGGCGCCGAATTCAGCACCCGCCACCCCTACCCGAATGCCCGGGCGCTCTTGGATGCCGGTGTCATCGTGGCGCTCGGCGCGGACTGCAACCCCGGCACGTCGTACACGACCAGCCTGCCGTTCTGTATCGCGCTGGCCGTTCGCGACATGCGCATGACTCCCGCCGAAGCGGTGTGGGCGGCGACCGCGGGCGGCGCGGCGGCGCTGCGCCGCACCGACATCGGGCGCTTGAGCATCGGCGCCCGCGCCGACGCGTTCGCCCTGGACGCACCGTCCTACATTCACCTCGCCTACCGCCCCGGCGTTCCCCTCATTCGCGAGGTGTGGAAAGACGGCGACCTGGTCGCGGGAGGCAATCGATGAAAACCGTGTTCGCCGTGCCGGGAGTCGCCGCGTGACCGGCGGAGCGCTGAACTCCGAAGCAGTACCCGCACAGCGCAAGCCCACCGAGAATCGCCAGGAGGGACGACATGGCTGATCCCGCAAGCAACCATGCGGATCCGATTGTGCGGGTCGATATCCCGCCCGCACCTTGGACCGGCCGCGACGACGGCCCAGGTGCCGAGCATCTGCGCTGGCATCGCGCGATCCAGCCCTATCGCCCCGAGGGGGCCGAAACCGGTTCGGCTCTCATCGGTTTCGCCAGCGACGAGGGCGTTCGCCGCAACCGTGGCCGCCTCGGTGCTGCCGGTGGACCGGCCGCACTGCGCACCGCGCTGTCCTCCATGGCTCTGGCGCAACCACTTTCGCTGTTCGACGCGGGCGATATCGCGGTCACCGACGGCGATCTGGAAGGCGGTCAGCAACGCCTGGCCGCCGCCGTCAGCGCCGTCCTGGACCGCGGTGATCTGCCCATTGTGCTCGGCGGCGGACACGAAGTGGCGTTCGGCACCTACTCGGGCGTCGCCGCCTCGGCCCTGCGCCGCGACCGTCCCCGCCTCGGAATCCTCAATCTCGACGCCCATTTCGACCTGCGCGCCGACCCGATCCCGAGCTCCGGCACACCCTTCCGCCAGATCCTCGAGGCCGAACATGCTGCCGGCGCCGACTGCGTCTATCGCGTCCTCGGCATCAGCCAGCCCGCCAACACCGCCGCGCTCTTCGACACCGCGCGCCGCTACGACGTCCGGTACCTCCTCGACGATCACTGTGGCACTACGGATTCCGACACCGTGGACGTCTTCGTCGATGCCCTCCTCGACCGCGTGGACATCCTCTACCTCACCATCGACCTGGATGTCCTCCCCGCCGCCGTGGCCCCGGGCGTCAGCGCCCCCGCGGCCTACGGCGTCCCCCTCGAAATCATCCAGCGCGTCTGCGACAAGGTCACCGCCAGTGGCAAACTCGCGGCCGTCGACATCGCCGAACTCAACCCCGAATACGATATCGATAACCGCACGGCCCGCACCGCTGCCCGCCTCATCCACCGCCTGGTGACCCGTCACAGCGCGCCGCCGGTGTAGGAGTATCCGTCAATCCGGCAGCAGGCCGAAGTGCATGGCGATCTCGCGGCGAGAGCCGTTGACGTGTTTGTGCACCCGGCGTGTGCCCGCCGAGACGACGTCGAAGTAACCGGGTGAATATCCCAGTTCCGGGCCTTGTTCCTGGTCCATCAGGCACAGGGGCCCGCCGTTGTCGATGGTCAGGTCGGCGAACCAGTTCCGCACCGAGCCGGACATCTGGAACAGGATGCTCATCCCGGTGGTGGCGGCGGTGAAACCGAATTCCAGATGGTCCGGTGCGAGCCACGACGCGTCCTGAACCAGGAGGTAGATGACGCCGATCACGCACGGGCCGCCGCCGCTGGTTCGGTGGTAGGTGCGCAGCTCGTCGTCGGGTTCGAATTCCAGCGACAGCTCGAGGTAGTTCCGGCCGGCGTCCGGGTCCAGCCGGACCGTGGTGCCGGAGCGGAAATTCGTGGTGCAGGGCATGGTGATCCGCTCTCCCGCTATCTCGACCACGGTCCGGTCGGGCCGGTTGCGGGCGGCCATGTTCTCGGCGATCGTGCGCAGTAGCGGAACCGCGCGGTCGCGGTGCACGAAAACCTGGAAGGTGTAGTCCAGCCCCATCGGTTCAGTGTGCCTGCTCGAGGACGTCCGGTGGACGGAGCGAATCAAGGAAGTCGCGGATGAGCGGGTCCGTCAGGTGCGGGTGCGTCCAGGTGACCGCGTGGGTGGCGTTCTCGGCATCGATGGTCTCCAGCCGGGTGGGACCGCCGAGCTGCCCGGCCAGCCGGCGCATCGCGGACTCGCTGTAGACCGCGTCGTGTGAGCCGTGCATCAGCAGTGCCGGGGCGGTGATTTCGTGGATGCGGTCCTCGATGCCTTTCCGCTCCAGCAGGGCGTTGGTGGCGTGTTCCAGCCGTCGCCGATCGGCGGCATGCCACTTCTCTAGCCAAGGGGCACGGTGGATTTCGGGGTCGCCGCCGATCATCTGCGCGGCGATCGGCAGCGAGACCTCCTCGAGGGGGCGGTCGCCGCGCACCCACTGTTTGAGGATGATCGATTTGTAGCCGGCGTATTCGGCGGGGTTGTAGGCGTCGGCGCGGGTGCCGATCAGGATCAGGCCGCGGACCCGCTCGGGGGATCGCAGCGCGGCCCACAGGGCGACGATGCCGCCGTGGAAGAGGCCGCCCAGGACCACCTGATCGACGCCGAGCGCGTCCGCCACGGCCCAGGCGTCGGCCGCCAGGCGCGCGTAATCGAATTCGGTTCCGGGATCGCGGGTCTCGCCGTGCCCTCGGGTATCGATGGCGATGACGCGGAAATCAGGGCTGAGCGAGGCCAATTGGGGCTGCCATTGGGTGGCATCGAGGAAATAGCCGTGGATCAAGAGCACTGCGGGACCGTCGCCGCCGGTGTCGAGGTAGTGGATCTCGGCCCCGTCATCGGTGGTGACGAACGGCATAGGTGTTCCCTCCCAGTGGCTTTCGGGTGCGTCGCGGATATCGCAGCGGCCCTCCGCCCGACCATATCAGGAACGCGTTCTAGTTCAGGGTGAGGAGCAGATAGCCCTGCGCCGGACTCGGCCGCAGCGGCAGTTCGCCGTGGAAGAGCGCGTCCACGAACGGGATTCGACGATGGTAGGCGTACAGGGAACTCGCACAGTTCACGATGGCGGGAGTGTCGAGCAGCAGGGGAATCTCGGCCAGGAAATACCGTGTGGCCACAAGACATTGCGCGAGCGAGGGCTCGGAGTCACCGGGCAGGCGGTGCCGCAGCACATTCCGCGAAGTCTCCAGGCACAGTTCGCGGAAACCGTGGTGGGAGTCGAAGAGTGCGCACACCCGGCCGTGCAGGGCCTGGAACGCCGGGCTGGATTCGAGTCGATCCCAGCCGATCACCCGATCATCGATACCGCCCAGACCGGCCGCGCCGAGCCCGTCCCGGATCCGGTTCCGCATCTTCAAGCCGTTCTCGTGCGCGCGTTTGCGGGCCTTTTCCTCGGGCATGCCGAGCGCCCGCAAAGTGAACTCGCTCGGCGTATCCGGCAGATGGAATTGCAGGCGCCCGGCGAACTCGCGGGCCGCCCACCCGGTCGCCTCGGCAATGCGCTCGCGGCTGAAATAGCTGTTGAAC
This sequence comes from Nocardia yamanashiensis, assembly GCF_021183565.1. NCBI lineage: Bacteria > Bacillati > Actinomycetota > Actinomycetes > Mycobacteriales > Nocardiaceae > Nocardia > Nocardia yamanashiensis. Next base: position 2,871,655 of record NZ_CP089226.1, on the reverse strand, counting down.
GGGCTGATCCCCAGCAAGAGGTGATCGCGAGCCGCGAAGATCCGAGCGCAATTCGCGGTGAGCGGCTGGGCTGCGACCTCGCACGCCGTCGGCATTGCCCAATGGTCGCACGGAGGGGATCGGGGGCTGCGGACGCGGGTCCGGAGCGGGCGGCCGATCGAAGCGAGACGGGTGGGTTGTTAAGGTGGCGGCGTGAATTCTCCGGAGGCATCCAGAAGGTAGCCGCTCGGCCTGACGTGCCGGGCGGCGTTGCGAGCATGATTCCCACGGGTCGCCGAGCGGCCGGTGGCGTGCGGTCATCGCGCAATGCCGGATGATGCCGATTCTTGCGGCCCGGGCCTGATTCGTCCTGTGCCGCAATTCATCTCGGGCGGCCACTGGTACGGAGTGCCGTCCTTGCTCAGGGGAGTTCACTCATGCCCATTGTGGTGTTCGTGCTGGCTGTCGCGGTATTCGCGCAGGGCACATCGGAATTCATGGTGTCGGGGCTGCTGGAGCAGATTCCCGGCGATGTCGGGGTGTCGCTCGGCGCGGCCGGACTGCTGACCTCGTTGTACGCGGCCGGCATGGTGCTCGGCGCGCCGGTGATGGCGATGACCGTGAGCCGCCTGCCGATCAGGTATTCGGCGACGGCGTTCCTCGGATTGTTCTGTGCCGCACACCTTGTGGGCGCGCTCGCCGAGGGGTTCGGGCTCTTGCTCGCCACCCGCGTGGTCGCGGCGGTGGCCAATGCCGGGTTCCTGGCCGTCGCGCTGGCCGCATTGCCCGGGCTGGCCGGCCCGGCGCTGCTCGGCCGGGCGACCTCGGTGGTGGTGTCCGGGGTGACGGTGGCCTGCATCGCCGGTGTGCCCGCGGGCACCCTGCTCGGGCAGCTGTGGGGGTGGCGGGCCGCGTTCTGGGCCGTGGCGGTGCTCAGCGCGGCAGTGCTGGTTCCGGTGTGGCTGATGCTCGGCAGTGACGATCGCGACGGGGACGGTGCGGCTTTCTCGATCCGGCACGAATGGTCGGCGGTGTGCCTGCGGCCGGTGCGGATCGCCGTCGCGGCGGGCGTTCTCGTCAATGCCGCCACCTTCGCCGGATTCACCTACCTCGGCACCGTCACCGCCGAGGCGTCCGGAGGCGACCATCGATGGGTGCCGCTCGCACTGGCCTTGTTCGGCATCGGATCGTTCGCCGGCGTCACCCTCACCGGCCGCTTCAGCGACAGTCACCGCAGATCGATCACCATCGCCGGAACGCTTGCGCTCGTGGGGGTTTGGCTGCTGGCCGCGCTCGTCGCGCACTCGCTGACCGGGGTCCTGGTCATGTCGATTCTGTCCGGGGCGGCGGCGTTCGGCATCGGTTCCACGCTGATCGCGACGATCGTGCAGACCGCCGCCCCCGTCGCGCCGCGCCTCGCCGGGGCCCTGGCCACCACCGCGTTCAATATCGGCGCGGTAGTCGGCCCGCTCACCGCCGGACCGGTCGTCGACCACACCGGCAGTCCCGCCGCGGCGTTCTGGTGCAGCGCCGCTCTCGCAACCGCCGCGCTGGGGGTGATCCTGGCTAGCCGGACTGCCCTTCCGGACTGAACAGTCCCGGCACCGTGAGGGCGTACTCCACGTCCTCACGCGTGCCGAGCATGGCCAGCACGCCCCGGATCATGGTGACCCGCGCGGCCGCCACGGTGGCCGGATCGGGCTCCCCGTGCGGCGCCGCGGCCGAAATCCGGAAGACCGCGAATTCGCAGATCTGCAAGGCGGTTTCGAGGTTCAGATCGACCGGGGCGGGGCGGCCCAAGGCGTCGAATTTGGTGCGGATGAGGGCGCGCAGGTCTTCGAACGCCTGCTCGCGGTAGGCCGAAACGGGGGAGCCCGGGTCGTGCAGTTCGGCGAAGAGGGGGCCGAGCATGCGCCCGTGACCGTTGGCCCAATACAGATAGGCCTCGATCATGTTGATGCCGAGCTGCACCGGCTCCTCGCTGTCGGCCACCGCATTGCCGATGCCGCCGACCAGGTCCTCGTTGGAGAGCGCGAGCAGGGCGTGCAGGGGCTCGGTGGCATTGGCGAAATAGCGGTAGAAGGTCGGGCGCGCCAGGCCGGCCTTCTCGATGATGCGGGCCACCGACAGGCCGCGCGAGCCGTGCTCGGCGAACACCTCCGAGGTGGCCAGGACGATGCGGGCGCGGACCTGATCGGCCTGCGCCTCGGTCTGCGGGGGTCGGCCGCGCCGGGCCGGGGTGACGGGTGCGCTGGTCATCGGCGGCCGGTGGGTGCCGGGTTGGGAACCCTCACAGGGATCACCGGGAGGGTTGACATGGGGTGCGTCACGCCCATTAATCTAACACTGGTGTTCATGTAACACCGATGTTCAGTAAATGGTTTCCGAACCCTCGAGAGGGCGACCAATGACGACTGCCCCGCAGCTCGCAGCTGCCGATGCGCTGCCTTTCGACCTGGTGCAGCGCCTGCTCGGCCATGCCGTCGCGGGCGGCGCGCCCGCCGTGGAGGTGTTCGCGCCCGCCACCGGAGCCAAGATCGTCGACCTGCCGCAGTCCTCGGTCGCCGATGTCGAGACCGCGTTCGCCACCGCGCGGGCCGCCCAGCGGCAGTGGGCGCAGGTCCCGGTCGCCGAGCGCGCCGCGCTGCTGCGCCGCATTCACGATCTGGTGCTGGCCGAGCAGGACACGATCCTCGACATCATCCAGCTCGAGACCGGCAAGTCGCGGGTGCACGCCTTCGACGAGGTGTCGGACGTGGCGGTCAATACCCGCTACTACGCGGCCGAGGGCAAACGCATTCTGGCGCACCGTAAACCGCGCGGCGTGATGCCGGTGCTCACCCAGGTGGAGGTGCGCAACCGGCCCAAGGGCGTGGTCGCGGTCATCTCGCCGTGGAATTACCCGCTGGCACTGGGCGCTTCGGACGCGCTGCCCGCTCTCCTCGCCGGAAACGCGGTGATCGGGCGGCCGGACAATCAGACCGCGCTGACGCTGCTGTGGGCCATCGATATCGCCGAGCGCGCGGGCCTGCCCAAGGGGCTGTGGCAGGCGGTGCTGGGGCGCGGTGCGGTGGTCGGCACCGAGGCCATCAAGCGCGCCGACTACGTCGACTACACCGGGTCCAGCGCCACCGGCCGCACCATCGCCCAGCAGGCGGGCGAGCGGCTGATCGGCTACTCCCTGGAACTGGGCGGCAAGAACCCGCTGCTGGTGCTGGCCGACGCCGACGTGTCCGCGGCCGCCAAGATCGCGGTGCGGGCCTGCTTCGCCTCCGCGGGGCAGCTGTGCGAATCGATCGAGCGAATCTATGTGCACGACAAGGTCTATGACCAGTTCGTCACCGAGTTCGTCCAGCACACCGAGAATCTCGGCCTGGGCAAGACCCTCGACTTCGGTTACGAGATCGGCTCGCTCACTTTCCCGCGCCAGCTCGACACCGTCAGCAAGCACGTCGACGATGCCGTGGCCAAGGGTGCGACGGTGCTCGCGGGCGGCAAGGCGCGCCCGGACCTGGGCCCGTACTTCTACGAGCCCACCATCCTCGAGGGCGTGCGCGAGGGCATGACCGTGTACCGCGAGGAAACCTTCGGACCGGTCGTCTCGGTCTACCGGGTGCGCACCGACGACGAGGCCGTCGAACAGGCCAACGACACCGCCTACGGCCTCAATGCCAGCGTGTGGAGCCGCGACACCGACCACGGCCGCGAGATCGCCGCGCGCGTCAACGCCGGCTCGGTGAACGTGAACGAAGGCTTCATCGCCGCCTGGGGTTCGGTCGCCGCACCGTCGGGCGGACTCGGGATTTCCGGCACCGGCCGCCGGCACGGTCCCGAGGGCCTGCTGAAATACATCGACACCCAGACCATCGCGGTGCAGCGGGTACTGCCCATCGCGCCGCTCCCCGGGATGTCCGAGCAGTTGTGGGCCAAGACGATGACGCTCTACCTGGGCGTGATGAAGACGTTGCGGCAGAAGTGATCTGCTGAACACGAGACAGGGGTACTCCAGGGTATGAAGACGGTCGAGGGCAAGAAGGTCCTGGTCACCGGTGCCGCCATGGGACTGGGCAAGTCCTTCGCGCTGCGGGCGGTGCGTGAGCGCGCGAGCGATGTGGTGCTGTGGGACATCAATGAGGAGGCGCTCAAGGAGACCGCGGCCGAGCTGGCCGCGCTCGGCGGCAGCCGGATCCACCACTACGTGGTCGACGTGTCCGATCGCGAGGCCATCGCCGAGGCGGGCGCGACCGTGCGCGACGCGGTCGGCGGCATCGACGTGCTGGTCAACAATGCCGGCATCGTGCGCGGCAACGGCTACTTCTGGGAGACCAGCAACAAGGCCGACATCGACAAGACCATGGCCATCAATTCCCTGGCGCCGATGTACATCGCCCTGGAGTTCCTGCCCGGGATGGTGGCCAACAAGGGCGTCGAGGGCCGGGTGCTGAATATCGCCTCCTCGGCCGGCCTGGTCGCCAACCCGCGCATGAGCGTGTACGCGGCCTCCAAGTGGGCGGCGCTGGGCTGGTCGGATTCGGTGCGCCTGGAGCTGGAGCAGTCCGGCAACGAGCACGTCAAGTTCACCACCGTGTGCCCGACCTACATCAATACCGGAATGTTCGACGGCGCCAAGGGATTCTGGTTCACCCCGATCCTGGAGCAGGAAGAGGTCGTCGACACCTCCTGGAACGAGATGAAGAAGGGCTCGGCGCTGGTGGTGCTGCCGTGGACCTCCAAGCTCAACCGGGCCATCTCCGGATTGCTGCCGTTGAAGGTGCGCGACTTCTACCTGAACACGGTCGGCGTCTACCACTCGATGGACGAATTCACCGGTCGCAAATAGGGATTCGCGGCGCGGGCCCGTGCGGAGAACGCTCCGTGCGGGCCCGTCGTGCATTAACGCCCGTTTCGTTGCTCGCGATAGGTATCACGACAACGGAGAAGGGTGTGAGCGATGATCGGACTGTTGATCGTGGTGGTGGCGCCGGTGGTGGCGGCCATCGTGACCGTCACGCTGGCCGGGAACCGGCAGCGTAAGCGGAACGCAGCTGAGCCAGTGAAGGAATGACGGTCACGCCGTCGAGCACATCGACGTGATCGGCGGCCCGGTTCAGCCAGAACGCTTGCAGGCCCGCGTCTCTCGCGCCGATACCGTCCACGTCGAAACGATCGCCGACATAGGCGACGTGCTCGGGTGGCAGCCCCAGCAGCTCACAGCCCGCGTGGAAGATGCTCGGATCCGGTTTGGCCGCACCGAATTCCGAGGAGCACAGCACTGCCGCACCGAAGTGTGCGTCGATGCCGACGGCCCGTAGCTTCCCCAGCTGATAGTCGAGCGAGGAATTCGACACGATCCCCAGCGCACTGGTCTCCGCCAGCTCGAGCAAGGCGGGCGCGACATCGGGGAACGCGCTCCACGCGGTGTCCCGGCACGCGGCGTAGCGCGCGAACCATTCGACCGGATCCGGCACGGCCACACCGAGATACGCCAGAAACCGCTCCGTGCGCACCAGCTGCTGCCCCGTGAAGGTCAGCTCCCCGGCCAGGTAGCGCGGATACTCTTCCTCTTCCAGCTCCCGCCACAGCGCGACGGCGGCATCGGGGGAGTCGAACCGCTCGAGCAACCCCTCCGCGGCCAGATGCCGCAGGATCCCGATCCGGGCGGTGGCCGAATAGTCGATGAGCGTGTCGTCGATATCGAACAGAATCCCGCGAATCGTCATGCCCGCGTACCGATCACCACGGTCGCACCCAGCCCGTCATCCTCCGCGACGGTCGCCACGAGCCCGTATTCGCGCATCACCGCCGCCGCGTGCGGAGCCTGCTCCTCGCTCTCCTCGACCAGCAGATGCCCACCCGGCGCGAGCCACTGCGTCGCCACCGCGGCGATCCGGCGCAGCACATCGAGCCCGTCCGCCCCGCCGTCCAAAGCCCGCCGCGGCTCGTGATCACGCGCTTCCGGTGGCATCCAAGCGATCTCGGCCGACGGCACATACGGCGTGTTCGCGAGCAGCACATCCACCCGCCCCGCCAGCTCAGCCGGTACCGGAGCGAAAAGATCACCCTCGACCACCCGGCCGCCGACCGCCTCGACATTGCGCCGGGCGCACGCCACAGCGGCGGGTTCGATATCCGCCGCGGTCAACTCGACCCCGATCCCCTCGGCGCCCAGCTCGCTCGCCAGCGCCGCACCCAGCGCCCCGCAACCGCAACACATATCGAGCACGACCAAGCGGGGGTCGGCGGGCCGAACTCCCGCGACATCCTCGGAGGCCGCCGGCCGAAACCTGGTGCGGCCGAGCGTTATCGCCTGCTCGACGAGGAATCCGGTGCGCTGGCGCGGGACGAACACGTCGCGCGCCACCGCATATCGGCGGCCGCGGAACTCGGCCCAGCCCAGCAGATGTTCCAGCGGGAAGCCCGCGATGCGCTGTGCGACAAGCTCTTCGAGCCGCACCGGATCGGTCGTCGCCGAGCGCAGCAGCGCCGCCTCGTCCTCGGCGAACACGCAGCCCGCCGCGCGCAGCCTGGCCACCAACGCGTCGGTGTCACGGGTGTCGATCTCGGGCGGGTTCACCGAGCCATTGTGCACGGCCGGTGCCGGTGCGGCGCAGGCCGGGGCATCCACACGAAAAGACCGGCCCGCCACACGGGGTGGCGGGCCGGGCTTCGCTGCGGAGATCAGCGTTCGGTGGGGAGGCGGAGCGTGCGGGTGGCATCGAGGTAGATGCCGCGCTGGTGCTGGCGCGCGGGCGGCGGCAGCTGGGAGACGAGCTGTTCGAGCGAGGTGGTCGCGCCGACGACCGGCATACCCGCGACGATGAAGTCCGAGACCGCGCGGCGGATGTGATTGGGGGAGGTCACCACGATCGCGCTGGTCGCGCCCGCCTCACGCAGGAGGGCCGTGCCGAACAGGGCGTTCTGGACCGTGGACCCGGCGCGGTGATCGGCGACGATGCGGCTCGCCGGGATGCCGTGCCCGATCAGCCAGCCCTGCATGGCCGCGGCCTCGGTGATCCCGTTCTGCGGATTGCCGCCGGACACCAGGATGGGGGACATGGGCGAGGCGATGGCCTGCAACCAGGCCGCCTGCAGGCGGTTCACCAGTTCGGGGCGCATGGAACCGTCGGGCAGCAGCCCGTACCCGCACACGGCGATACCGGTTTGCGGACCGGCAATGGCCGGAATCGGATTGGGCAGGGTGCCGACGCCGGCGCCCACGGCCCGGAACACGGTGCGGGTGCCGTCGGCCAGCTTCGGATCCAGGCCCTGCAACCGGTTGAGCGCGATCTCGCGGGTGATGAAATCGCCGGTGAAATCCGACCAGATCGCCTGCAACGACAGCGCGTGCGTGTCATCGGGCGATTCGGCGAGCAGCTGGCGCAGGTCCGCGAGCCCCGCGGCCTCGTCGCCTTCGGTGAAGTTCTCCTGTGCCGAGTTGTAGAGCGGTCCCGGATCGGCGTGGGCGGCGCCCGGCGCGAACAGGGTCAGGGCGGCCGCGGTGGCCACGAGGAAAGTGGGTAAACGCCTGGCGATCTGCACTGCTGTCGACCTTTCGGAGGGGTCACGCACGCTTGTTGCTGGCTATCTGCTCGCTTTGCTGGCAATTGGCTCGGTACCGAATGGGGACACGATACGACTGCCCAGCGCGGTTGTCGGGTATTTGCCGACGTGATTTTCGAAGGTTTGGGCGCGATCTCGGCCGGGGACGCGCGCGGAGGCGTGTCGCAGGCGTGCCGCCCCGCGTCGAATGCGGGCCGCTGCAGACGGCCCGATAGGCTGTGACCCCGTGGATACGACTTCGCTCATCGGCAAGGATCTCGCCGCCGCCATCAACGCCGACACCAAGGCGCGCGCCGCCGCGCTCACCGAGGCCGGGTCCGCCCCGCGGCTGGCGCTGGTGATCGCCAATGACGATCCGGCCAGCGCCTGGTACGTGAAGTCGCTCAATCGCGCCGCCGAACGCAATGGAATCGCTTGCGAGAACGTGGATCTCGGCGTGGACGCCACCGCCGAGGAGATCCGCGCCAAGCTGACCGAACTGTCGGCCGACGCGTCGGTGGACGCCATCATGCTGCAGACCCCGCTGCCCAAGGGCATCGGCCTGGACGACGTCAGCCCGGCCATCGCGGCCGCCAAGGACGTGGACGGGGTGAGCCCGCTGTCGCTGGGCCTGCTGTCCTCCGGACTGCCCGGCTTCCCGCCCGCGACCGCCGAGGCCGTGGTGGAACTGGCCAAGTTCCATCAGGTTCCGCTCGAAGGGCGGCACGTGGCGGTGGTGGGGCGCTCCAATATCGTCGGCAAGCCCCTGGCCCAGCTGCTGCTGGCCGAGAACGCGACCGTGACGGTGTGCCATTCGCGCACCACCGACCTGCCGTCGGTGACCTCGGCCGCCGATGTGGTCGTGGCCGCGGTGGGGCGGGCCGGGCTGATCACCGGTGAGCATGTGCGCGAAGGTGCGGTGGTCATCGACGTGGGCACCAACGAGGACGAGAACGGCAGTATCACCGGTGATGTGAATGCCGCGTCCGTGACCGGCAAGGCGTCCGCGCTGAGCCCGGTGCCCGGTGGCGTCGGCCCCGTCACCACCGCGCTGCTCATGCGTCACGTGGTGCAGGCCGCCGAGACCCAGCGCTGATCCGCCGCGACCTACCGCACGGAAAGGTCCCGGGAGCCCGGCTCCCGGGATCTTCTACTCACCAGTGCAGTGTCACCGGATCGCCGATTCCCACATTGTCGTAGAACCATTCCGCGTCGGCGGGAGCGAGATTCACGCAGCCGTGGCTGACGTTCGAATTGCCCTGGGAGTCGACCGACCACGGCGCGGAGTGCACGAAAACGCCGCCCCACGTGAGCCGTTCGGCGAACTCGCCCTGAATCAGATAACCCTCGGGCGAACTGAGCGGGATGCCGATGGTGCGCGAATCGAAGGTCACCGACCGGAAGCGTTCCAGCACCGGGAAAGTCCCGCTCGGCGACTCCCAGCCGGACTTGCCGTAGGACGCGGGCATGGTGCGCACCGGAGCACCGCCGATGTACACGGTGAACGTGTGATTGGACATGTCACCGTCGGCGGAAACCCCGCCATTGGTTTGGAATTGAGTGTGCAGGCGACCCGCCGACACCGTGATGGGTGAGGAGGCGGGCAGGAAGCCGGCCGGACTCCACCTCAGATTCCGGTCGTCTACCCAGGAGAAGTGCCCGGCCAGACTGGTTTCGGAGCTCACGGTCACGGAGCGCTCGGCACGAGCCCTGTCCGTCACCGGCTCGGAGAATCGCACGCTCACCGGTGCGGCGATTCCGACCGTCTGCCCCGGCCCCGGCGAAATCGCCTGCACCGCCGGGAGATCCGATGTCACTAGAACCGCACCCGCGGCTCCCGATCCGAACGCGGTCACCGCCGCGAGCACGGTCCCCACGATCAGAATGCGAATCGCGTTCCGCATGGTCCATCCCTCCGCCAGGGTGTGGTTCTGGATCCTCAGCCTATGACCGGATGATCCGTACCAACCGGAAATGTTCTCGCTTCGTGACCTACCCAACGGCGTGGGGCTTATGCCGTTCGCCGCGTGTCGGGTAAAGAACCTCCCGGTCGGAAGGGGGAAAATTTCTCGGGGATTACCTGCCCGAACCCCGATTGGGGGAGCAGCCACGCCCAGCCGAGCCCCCGCGTTGGCCACACCCCGGGCCGAGTAGCGGACGGTGCGGTCGGCGGCCTGATCGCCCGAGCTCCGCAGGCCAGAAGCGCTGAAGGGCGAGTAGCGGCCGATCCCACCGGCTCGAGTGGACCTGCCGGACGGCGGGCCGGCCATGTCGACGCGACGCGCCCGGCTCCAATCGGAACCGGGCGCGGGGCGGGGTGCGGGCGCTGATCAGCGGGTGATGGCGGCTACCACGTCGGCGTGAAGGGCGTCGGCGCGGGCGATGACCTCGTCAATCTGGGTCAGGACGGGGGCGAACTCGGGTTCGGAGCCGGTGCCGAGGGAAGCGACGTTGATGGCGATGTTCAGCTGGGAGCTGGCGGCGGCGGCGCGGGCGCAGTCGGCCGCGGCGCCGATGTCGGTGACCACGTTCGGGTTGCCGATGGGGAGGAGTTCGGTTGCGAGGGAGACGATTTCGTCGGCCTCGGCGACCACGGCGGCGGGGACTCGGGCCGCGCCGAGCAGGGCGGCGGTGATGGCCTCGGTGCGGGCGGCCTGCTGCTCCTCGGTGTCCTTGGGGAGCTTGTAGGCGTTGCCGACCGCGGTGAAGGCGGTGGCGTCGGCGTCGGCCAGCGCCAGGGCGCGCTCGCGGGCGATATCGGCCGCGGCGATGATGCGGTCGACGACCTCGCGATTGTCGGCATCCTTGGCGCGGGTGGTGTAGCGCGCGACCATGGCGACCAGCGCCGCGCCCTGGGCCGCGTGCAGGGCGGCCACCGCGCCGCCGCCGGGCGCGGGCACCTTCGCGGCCAGCTCATCCAGGTACCCCTGCAGTGTCGCGTCACCGAACGTGGTGATTTCCTGCGCGGTGTCCTGAGTCATGAGGGGTGGCCTCCCTTGGGATAGCGTGCGATTCGAGCGATTTCGCCGACCACGCTACCGGTCGGCGCCCGCGGTTCCCGCGCTGCCCCGGCAACCGCCCGGCTGTGCGCTGCCGCGCTGCGCCCGTCACCGCTCAGCTGGTCATCGCGCGCTGCCCGGTTACCGCCCAGCTGTTCCGCTCCCACCGTACCGCGCTCACCCCCTGCGGCCGCGGGCGCCGGTACCCGTCCGGCCGTGCCCCGGACGCTGTCGGGCCGCCAATAGTGGGTAAGGTCCCGGTCATGCGTATCGGATTGTCGATCAACTACACCGACGGCTTCAAAGAGGTGGCCGCCGAGGTCGCCGACCTGGAACGGGCCGGTCTCGATATCGTCTTCGTGCCGGAGGCGTACTCCTTCGACGCCCCGAGCGCGATCGGCTACCTGGCGGCCAAGACCGAGCGGGTGCAGCTGGCCTCGGGCATCATGCAGCTCTACACCCGCACGCCCACGCTGACCGCCATGACCGCGGCCGGTCTGGACTACGTCTCCGACGGGCGTTTCATCCTGGGCCTGGGCGCCTCCGGCCCGCAGGTGATCGAGGGCTTCCACGGCGTGCCCTACGACGCGCCGATCGGCCGCACCCGCGAGGTCCTGGAGATCTGCCGCAAGGTGTGGAAGCGCGAGCGTCTGGAATACCAGGGCAAGTACTACACCGTGCCGCTGCCCGAGGGCCAGGGCACCGGGCTCGGCAAGCCGCTCAAGCTCATCAATCACCCTGTCCGCGAGGACATTCCGGTGCTGCTGGCCGCGCTCGGCCCGAAGAACGTGGAACTGGCCGCCGAACTCGCCGAGGGCTGGCAGCCGATCTTCTACCTGCCGGAGAAGGCCGATCTGGTGTGGGGCGAATCGGTGAAAGCCGGTCTGGCCAAGCGTGATCCGGCGCGCGGCAAGCTCGAGATCTACGCCGGCCCGGCGCTGGCCATCGGCGACAATGTGGAACCGCTGCGCGAATTCGTGAAACCGCATCTGGCGCTGTACATCGGCGGCATGGGCGCCAAGGGCAAGAACTTCTACCACGCGCTGGCCACCAAGTACGGCTACGGCGCGGAAGCCGATCGCATCCAGGAGCTGTACCTGGCCGGCAAGAAGGACGAGGCCGCCAAGGCGGTGCCGGACGATCTGGTGCGCGACACCTGCCTGATCGGTTCGGCCGGTTTCGTGAAGGAACGCGTCGCCGCCTTCGCCGAGGCCGGGGTCACCGTGCTGAACGTGGTCCCGCTGGCGGGCACCCCCGCCGAGCGCGTGAAGCTCATCGAGCAGCTGCGCGACCTCGTCTGATCCGCCGCGTCGTCCCGGCCGCCGGCGCGACCCGGCCTACGCGAACGGTCCCGGCCCCACGAATTACGTTGGGGCCGGGACCGTTTCGTTTCGGCTGCCCGGGCGCGCACGCCCGGCGTCGCCTCAGTTCTGCTGCCCGCGCAGGGAGGTCAGCGCGTCACCCAGGGTGGTGTGCAGCGCGAACACCTGATCGAGGCTGGTCATCTTGAGTTGCCGGCTGGTGGCCGGGCCGTCGGCGACCACCGCGATCCGGGTGGACCCGGCCCGCTGATGCGCCGCCACCAGCACCGCCATCCCCGCCGAGGCGAGGAAGCCGACATCGGACAGGTCGATGACGAGGCCGCGCGGCTTGCCGCCCAGAATCGAATCGATCGCGTTCTCGAGCGCCGGCGCGGTGGCCAGATCGACCTCACCGGTCACGGTGAGCACCTGGACGCCTTCGTCGCCGGCGTCGGAGACCGCAGTGGTCATTGTGTCGCCCATGGGGTATCCGTCTCCGGTTGCGTTCGTCACGTTAGAACAATCTGCCATGATCCGTCCGTTCGTGCTGCATCCTCTACCACTTTACGGTCGACGAGAAACTGGGCGGTTGCGCGAAAAGCCCGGTTACCGCGTAGTTTCCGTAACGGACACGTCGGCGATGTCTCTTTTGTGCCTTCGTGTCGTCAGACACGCCCGGCGGAGAAAGCGACCGCCGGGAGTTTCAAGAGCATGCGGACCCGCGTGCCCGGTCCGGTGTGATCGATATCCAATTGGTCGGTGAGCGCGCGCATCATGGCGATCCCGCGCCCCCGGTGTCCCGGATCGGCGGGCAGCGGACGCCAATTGCCGGTATCGGTGACCACCAGGGTGACGGTGTCGATGCCCGATTCGGCGATCAGCTCCACCCGGCCGGGTTCGCCGTCCCGGTAGGCGTGTTCGATGCTGTTGCTGACCGCTTCGTTGGCGGCCGCGATGAGATCCGTGGCGACATCGGCGGGAATGGCCGCCGCGGCCAGCCAGGACTTGAGCGCCCTACGGATACCGGACAATTCGTGTGCGGCGGCGGGCAGATCCAGGTGCAGCGGTTTGGGCGGCTGCCGGTACACCACCATGGCCACGTCGTCGTCGTAGCCGCCGGTGGGGCGCAGTCGCGAGAGCACGGCGTCGGCGACCTCGCGCGGCAACAACCCGGCGGCATCGGTCAATTCGTGCGCCAGCTCGGTGAAGCGGTCGTCGATATCGACCCCGCGCTGCTCGACCAGGCCGTCGGTGAACAGCACCAGCGTGGAGCCGGGGGCCATGGCGGTGGTCGCCTCCGGCCGCCGCGCCGGATCGAAAGTGGCGAGCGGGACGGCGCGGCCGCCTTCCAGAAGCCTTCCGCGCGTACCGGGTTCGGCCAGCACGGGCGGCATGTGACCGGCGCTGGAATAGCGCACGAGCCCGCGCACCGGGTCCAGGATGGCCGCGCACACCGTCGTGCACATGGCGCCCGGAATGCGGCCCGCGACCGTGTCGAGTTCGGCGAGCAGCTGGGCCGGGCCCGCGCCGCGCAGCAGCAGAGCCCGTGCGGCGGTGCGCAATTGGCCCATGACGACGGCCGCGGACAGGCCACGGCCGACGCAATCGCCGACCACCACGCCGATGGTGCCGTCCTCGAGCCGCACCACGTCGTACCAGTCGCCGCCGATCTCCAAGGGCGGCAAGGCCGGTTCGTAATGCACCGAGAAGCGCGGCGGCAGTTCGATGGGGCCGAGCATGGCGCGTTGCAGGGTGAGCGAGGTGGAGCGGGCCTGATCGAAGTTACGGGCGCGCTGCACGGCCAGGCTCAGGTGCCCGATCAGCAACGAGAACAGCGCCCAATCGCCGGGCGTGATCACCCGGGGCGCCGGGAACCGCAGCCACAGCGCCGAATCCGCCATTTCGCCCAGCGGCGCGACGATGCCCTCCGAGCTGGACGAGCCCTCCGGAATCGCGAACAGGGTTCGGCCCGGCCGCAATCGGGCGCGGTCCAGCAGTGCGCGCGCTCGCGCGTCGAGGACCTGCCGCGATTCCCGGCCGTCGGGCGGGTTCACACTCGGCCGGGTGCCGTTGGCATGGCCGGATTCGTCCTCACGGGTGCCGCCCGCCCACGCCGCATTGCGCGGCCCGTACTCGGCGACCGGCGGAACATCCTCGGACACATACAGTTCCGGCCCGGTGTGCCGGTTGGGCCACACCGAGACCACGGCCGATTCCGCCCCGACCGCCCGGCGCAATTCCTCCAGCCCGACCGTGAGCACCTCGACCACGCTGGTGGCCGCGCCCACCGCGGTGGCGAGGCGAGAGACCGCTTGGTCGCGCGCCTGGGCATCGTGCTCGGCGGTGACGTCCCGCAGCGTGCCGACGAAGATCCGTTCGCCGTTCTCGGGTTTCACCAGCGAACTGGTGCTGACCGCCAGCCACAGCTGCCGGCCGTCGCGATGGCGGATGGGCATGACGAACCGCGCGGCATCGGTGCCGAGATCGGGATAGCGCGGCGATTCGGGAATGGTCCAGGGATGGGGGAGTGGATACGGCGCATCGTCGGGGCCGTATCCGGTGAGCGCGCCGAACGCCGAGTTCACCTCGATCAGCGTGCCCTGCGCGTCCACCACGAAGAACCCGTCCTGCAACGACTCCACCAGCGCCGTGCGGAAGGCATCGCGCCCGGCGAGATCGTCTGCGCGCGAACGCTCCTGCTCGTAGCGCCGGGTGCCGTCGAGGAAGCCGCGGGTGGCGACGTCGAGCGCGGCCATGGTCTGCAGCAGGAACTCCAGCGCGGCTTCCGACCGGTCGGTCGTGTCCGGTCCGGGCAGCAGCCCCTCCTGCTCCAGAATCCGGAAGTGATGCTCGGTCAGGTCGAGAATGCTCACCCCCTCGACCAGCGCCCGTCGCCCGAGTTCGTACCCCTCGGCCAGGGTGTTCTGATTCGGCGCCCGCAGGTGCAAACGCAGCGCACTCGTGTACGCCTCGCGGAATGCCGCCAGCACCGTACTCATGTGCGGCTCTTCGGCCCGGTGTGTCCGCGATGCCGCGCGGCCAGCACCAGCGCGTCATCGGTGTCCTTGGCGTGGCGCGCCAGAATCCCGGCGGTCAGTTCGGAAGTCGGCTTCCCCAAATCGATTCCGTCCGCGTAATCGGTGGTGATCCCGTCGGTGGACATGAGCAGCAGATCGCCCGGCCGCACCGCCACCGTCTGCGGTTGCAGATTCGGCGGCAGCAGATAGCCGACGATGCCGCCGGTCAGCAGAGCGGTGGCGCGCACGGCGGGTTTGCCGGGAGCCGCTGCCACGATGCGGGATTCGACATTGCCGACACCCAGCCAGGTCACTTTGTCACTGGTGTCGAACACGGCGAGGGAGACCGCCGCGCCGCGGGTGTCGGACATGGCGCGATGGCACAGCAGCATCAATACGTCCAGGGGTTCGGCGCGGTTCTCCGCCAGCACCTGCGCGGCGCGATCGGAGGCATCGGCGGCGGCCGCTCCGTGCCCGAGCCCGTCCAGCACCGCGAAAAGCACCGAGCCGCCACCGGCATCGAGTACCACGGATCGGTCCCCGGACACCCGCTGCCCGGGTAGTGCGCGTCCCGCGACAGCCCATTCGATCGCGCCGATGAACCCGTCCTCACGCACCGCTGGGCACCCACTTCCACATTTCGACGAGGGTGCCCTGGCCCGGATCGGAGGTGATGAGCATGCCGTCCATCAGGCGGCGCGCGCCCGGAAGACCCAGGCCCAGACCGCGTCCGGTGGAATAGCCGTCCTCCATGGCGCGGTCGATATCGAGAATGCCCGGGCCCTGATCGGAGGCCTGGACCACCATGGACCGGCGGCCTTCGCGATCCTGCACGGTGAGCCGGATCTCCCCGGTACCGGCGTAACTGGTGATGTTGCGCGCCACCTCCGAGATAGCGGTGGCGATCATGGTGCGATCGGAGAGCGAGAACCCGAGCCTGCTTGCCAGCTCCAGTCCCGCTTGCCGAGCGGTGACGATGTCATTGGACACCTTTACCGCGATCACCACGTTTTCAGCGGCCACGATCACGACCGTCTTGTTGCGAGCGGTTGCTCATCTGCTGCTGCGAGCGGTTGGCCTGCTGTTGCGCCCGCGCGCTCACCGGCTGAGTTCGGCTGGCCACCTTGGTGTTCAGCCAGGCGAGCCCTTCCTCGAGGTCGAGCGCGGTGTGCATGCCCTCGAAGGTCAAGCCCAATTGCACCATGGCGAAAGCGACTTCGGGCTGCAGCCCGACAATGACCGTTTCCGCGCCGCGCAGCTTGGTCATGTGGGCGATGGTACGCAGCGATCTGGCTGCGAAGGAGTCCATTACGTCGATTGCGGTGACATCGACGATGATGCCCTGTGCTCGATACTTGCTGACGTACTTCATCAAGTCGTCCTGCAAGCGTTCGGTATCGGCGTCGGTGAGTGCGCTCTGCACCGACGCGATGAGATAGGTGCCCTGTTTCAGAATGGGTACCGGCATGGGGGAGCCCCGGTTACCGTCCGTCGCGATCGGTCACACGAGAAACCTCGTAACCGAGCAGCCGCTCCGCTTCTTCGATACCACCCTGCAGGTCGCCGACCGCGTTCA
This sequence comes from Nocardia yamanashiensis, assembly GCF_021183565.1. NCBI lineage: Bacteria > Bacillati > Actinomycetota > Actinomycetes > Mycobacteriales > Nocardiaceae > Nocardia > Nocardia yamanashiensis. Next base: position 2,855,244 of record NZ_CP089226.1, on the reverse strand, counting down.
TCTTGGACAGGTCGAGACCGATGGTGACCAGGGTGAGGGCGATCTCCGAGGACAGGCCGGTGATGATGACGTTGGCGCCCATCAGGCCGGAAGCGTCCACGGTCTGCACCAGGTGGTTGGCCACCGTGGAGTCGATGGCGGGCACACCGGTGATGTCGATGACGACGACCTTGGCGCGGTTGGCGCGGATGGCGCGTAGCAGCTGTTCGGTGAGCTGGCGGGCGCGTTGCGAGTCCAGCACGCCGATGATGGGGAGGATGAGCAGCTGTTCGCGGACCTGGAGCACGGGGGTGGAGAGTTCGCGAATGGCTTCCTGCTGCTGGCGGATGACGCGTTCGCGTTCCTGCACGAAGGACACGGCCACGGTATTGGCGATGCGGTTGGCGGCCGGCTCGTAGGCGTCCAGCACTCGCTTGAGCAATTCGAAGTCCGATTGGTACTTCTCGAACAAGCTGCGCGCCAGCACATCTCGCAGCAGCAGCACGATGCCGACGACTTCGTCCGTCTCGACGCCTCGCGGAATGATGCGCTCGGACAGGTCGCGCGCGTAGGCCTGCAGGGCTTCGACGCTACCGGTCTCGAGTACCTCGACGTAGTTGTCGTAGACCGAGGTGGCTTCGGAGAAGATTTCCTCCGGGGTCATGGCGGTCAACAGCTGGGCATCGGTAATGCGACGCGCCCACTCTTCACGCAGTTCGGTGCGGTTCTGCCGCAGGTGCTCGACCAGCTGCGGAAGCAGATTCTCGACGGAACTCGCCGGCAGTGAATCCGGCGAGAGGCCGATGGACACGTCGGACATGGAAATTCCTGCCCCTTTCGCTAAGGCCAGGTCGGATGCTCACAACGGTGGCCGGGTTGCCGGCCGTGCGCTCGGTGCCGACCGCCGTCGGAAGCCGGTGCCGAGCCTAGTCTTACCCAGTACCCGGTGTGTGCCAAACCAAACAGCGAGTATCTCGCTAGGAAGAATGATCGTTCCCGGTCGCCGGTCTTCGATGATGGGCCAGCAGCGTGTCGTAGATATCGGCCAGAGCGGCCAGCTGACCTCGGTCGAGTACGTCCACCATGTGACGCCGCACACTGTCCACATGCGACGGCGCCGCCCCGTCGAGCACCTGCGCCCCCTTGGCCGTCAGCACCGCCGCGGTCCGCCGCGCGTCATCGGGAATCGACTCCCTGGCAACCAGTCCGCGTTTCTCCATCCGGGTGATCTGATGCGAAAGCCGGCTCTGCGACCACTCCAGCACCCCCGCCAATTCCGCGAAACTCCGCCGATGATCCGGTGCGTCCGCCAGTCGCGCCAGCACCGTGTACTCCACATACGTCAAATTGGACTCCCGCAGAGAGTCCCGCCCCACCGCCGCCGCGATCAGATCCCGCGTGAACACATACCCCAGCCACGCGCGCATCTCGACATCATCGAGCCAACGGGTCTCGGTCACGATTCCACTCCCGGTCTCTGATGCCATGCTAAAGCCTCCCCGCCGCAGACAAACGCATCCTGACAGGTAACACCGCCCCGGTTGAAGGTGCAACCTGTACCTGTTCGCAACCAGCGAATCATCGCAGCGCACTGAGCCGATCGACCGTCTCCCGCGGCGGCGCGGCCCGCGCCGCCGGCGCATCGGAGGTCTCCAGATAGCGCTTGGTGTCGCCGGGTAGGTCGAAGCACATGGTGCCGGTCAGCTCCCGCACGCAGACCAGGTCCGGCAGGGCGGCGTCGACGAAGCGCAGCAGCGAATACTCGTGGTGCGCCAGCAGCGGGCCCTGTTCGGCCTCGTCGATGATTTGCACTCGCAACCATGGCAATTCGTCCAGCAATGCGATGAGATGCTCGATCTGCCTGTGCCACACCGCTTCTCCGCCGATGCGCCGCCTTAGCGCGGTCTCCTCCACGACCAGCCAGACGATCGGCGGCTCGGCGCGCCGGAGTACGGTTTGGCGGCGCAGCCGGGCGGCGACCAGCTGCTCGATCTGGTCGGCGGGCGCGTTCGGGAGGGTGAGTTCGAGTGCCGCGCGGGCGTAGTCCGCGGTCTGCAGCAGCTCCGGGACGGTGGTGAGGCCGTAACCGCGGATGCGCCGCATGGGTTCTTGGTCGAGGAGGTCGTCCAGGCCGGTGTCGCCGTCGTCGCAGGCGTCCGGCCACCAGGGGTCGCGGACCTGGCGGGCCCAGGCGAGGTACTTCGAGGATTCGGCCGGGTCTACCTGGTACAGGTTCAGCAGGCCGCCGGCGATGTCCTCGTTCCAGAGGCATTCGCCGGATTCGAGTTTGCTGATGCGGGACGGGTCGTAGTGCAGGGCCTGGGCGGCGCGTTGCTGGGTGATGTGCCGGGCGACGCGCAGGCGGCTGAAGGTGGCGCCGAGGATCGCCTGCAATGGTCTTGTCTTGGTGATGTTCTGGGATCTGCGGGTCAGGTTCGGGCGGCTGGGCCGGGCGTTGTGAACTACTGCCACACGCCGAGTTTGACACGCTTTTCGGCTACCTCGGTGTGGTTCTCAGCAAACTTTGTGTGTGCAAATGCAATTGCATACGGGGTTGGGGTGGGTGGGGGCGCGGCGGTGGTTGCGGGGTGGGGGAGGACGGGTGTGATCGGGGGCACGCGGTGCGGGGGTGAGGGCGGGGTGGGCGGGGGCGGTGGATAGAGTCACTCTGCTTGAACCGTTGGCTGACAGCCCCCAGCCCTGCTCGAGGAGTGCGATTCGCGTGAGCGCGCCTGATTTCCTGTACTCGGATCTGTTGCCGATCGGTGTCGACGACACCCCGTATCGGTTGCTCACCACCGAGGGTGTGAGCACGTTCGAGGCGGGTGGGCGGAGCTTCCTGCAGGTCGAGCCCGAGGTGCTGCGGATGCTGACCGCGGAGGCGATGCACGACATCAGCCATTACCTGCGGCCGGCGCATCTGGCGCAGCTGCGGAAGATCATCGACGATCCGGAGTCGAGCGGCAACGACCGGTTCGTGGCGCTGGATCTGCTGAAGAACGTCAACATCAGCGCGGGCGGAATCCTGCCCATGTGCCAGGACACCGGCACCGCCATCGTGATGGGCAAGAAGTCCGAGGGCGTGCTCACCGGAGCCGATGACGCGGAGTGGATTTCGCGCGGCGTGTTCGACGCCTACACCAAGCTGAACCTGCGGTACTCGCAGCTGGCGCCCATCACCATGTGGGACGAGAAGAACACCGGGAGCAATCTGCCGGCGCAGGTCGAGTTGTATTCGGACGCGGGCGATCCCACCCATCCGGCGTACAAGTTCCTGTTCATGGCCAAGGGCGGCGGCTCGGCCAACAAGTCCTTCCTCTACCAGGAGACCAAGGCGATCCTGAACCCGGATCGGCTGCTGGAGTTCCTGGACGAGAAGATCCGCTCGCTCGGCACCGCGGCCTGCCCGCCGTACCACCTGGCGGTCGTGATCGGCGGCACCAGCGCCGAATTCGCTTTGAAGACGGCGAAGTACGCCTCCGCGCACTACCTGGACAATATGCCCACCGAGGGTTCGATGGCCGCCCACGGGTTCCGCGATCTGGAGCTCGAGGAGCAGGTGTTCAAGCTGACCCAGGAGTTCGGCATCGGCGCGCAGTTCGGCGGCAAGTACTTCTGCCACGACGTGCGCGTGATCCGCCTGCCGCGGCACGGCGCCTCGCTGCCGGTGGCCATCGCCGTGTCCTGCTCGGCGGACCGCCAGGCGCGCGCCAAGATCACCGCCGAGGGCGTGTTCCTGGAGCAGCTCGAACGCGAGCCCGCCCAGTACCTGCCGGAACAGACCGACGAGATCCTCGGCGGCGACGTGGTCCGCATCGACCTGAACCGCCCCATGTCCGAGATCCGCGCCGAACTGTCGAAATACCCGGTGAAGACCCGGCTTTCGCTGAGCGGCCCGCTGGTGGTGGCCCGCGACATCGCACACGCCAAGATCAAGGAACGCCTCGACGCGGGCGAGCCCATGCCCGAGTACATGCGCGATATGGCCGTCTACTACGCCGGCCCGGCCAAGACCCCCGACGGTTACGCCTCCGGTTCCTTCGGCCCCACCACCGCCGGCCGCATGGACTCCTACGTGAACGAGTTCCAGGCCGCGGGCGGTTCCTACGTCATGCTGGCCAAGGGCAATCGTTCCGCCCAGGTCACCAAGGCGTGCCAGGAGCACGGCGGCTTCTATCTCGGTTCCATCGGCGGCCCCGCCGCGCGACTGGCGCTGGACTGCATCAAATCCGTCGAGGTTCTGGAATACCCTGAGCTCGGCATGGAAGCGGTGTGGAAGATCGAGGTCGAGGACTTCCCGGCGTTCATCGTCGTCGACGACAAGGGCAACGACTTCTTCGCCGAAACCCAGAAGCCGATCGCGTTGCGCGTGCGCACCCGGTCCAAGGAACGAGTCTGAGCCGTAGGAGGCGACGAATGCGGGTGCACCGCCGGGTAGTTGCGGGAGCCGTACTGGCCGGAGCGGGTCTGGTCGGCGGTGTACTGCCCTCGGCGCACGCCGCACCGGCCGCCCGCGCGGGCGAATTGCCCTCGGCCACCGCCGTTTCCGGCGATACCGAGGGCCTGGACCCGCTGCTGGCCACCGCCTACGATCGCGCCGCCGCCGAGGCCGCGGCGCAGGGCGTCACGCTCTCCATCACCTCCGGATACCGGACGCCCGGTCAGCAACAGTGGTTGTGGGAGGACGGGATTCGCACCTACGGCAGCCCCGATGCCGCCCGCCGCTGGGTGCTGCCGCCGGAGGAGTCCACCCACGTCTCCGGCCAGGCCATCGACGTCGGCCCGCGCGAAGGCGCGCAATGGCTCGAGGACAACGGCAGCCGCTGGGGGCTGTGCCGCACGTTCGACAACGAGTGGTGGCATTTCGAGCTCGCCACCGTCCCGGGCGTGCCCTGCCCCGCGCGCCTGCCCGACGCCAGCGCGCGCTGACCTTCCGGCGTCCGGTCCGGACGCCCCCGCTTGCTCCGCTTCCGGTCCGGAAAACCGGCACAACCCGCTGACCTGGTGTTATGCCGTCCGGACCGGGCATCCTGCTGCCTCCGGAACTCCGCTCTCCCTAGCGTGGTCACCGTATCGGGCTGAGACACACACCCTTTCGATCGTCTCACCCGGTACCCCGCACGAGAGGGAGACGATGACGAGTATCTACGACCAGATCGGCGGCCACCCCGCACTCACGGCCGTGGTCGACGATTTCTACCGCCGGGTACTGGCCGAACCCGACCTGGCCGCCTATTTCGCCCGCACCGACCTGCCGCGGATGAAGCGTCTGCAAGTCGAGTTCTTCGCCGCCGTGCTGGGCGGCCCGATCGCCTACACGGGTTTGCCGCTGCACCGCGTGCACCACACGCGCGGCATCACCCGCGACCACTTCGAGCGCACCGCAACACATCTCGGCGATGCCCTGGACGCCGCCGGCGTCCGCCCCGATATGCGCGCCCGCGTCCTCACCGTGGTGGCGGCGCTGTCGGGAAACATCGTGTCGCGAGAACCGCTGCACCGCGTCGCGGTGTGAGCACACGACTCTGGGCGGTGCGAGGGGATCGTCCAGCGTTCGCGAGCGGGTTTCCGGATGCGCCGGGGGCACTCGGAAACCCGCTCCGCGTTCATCGGGCGCCGTCGCACCCGGGGGTGAAATGTCCGGTGCCGGAAGCTGACCGGTCATGTCGGTGCGGGCGGGCGTTCAACTGGGGTCCGTAGCGTTCTGAGGGCGGCCGGACGGCGGAGGGAGAGCCACCATGGACCCGATTCTTCGAACGATGTGGCTGGCCAATGCGGCGTCGGGGGCCGCGGCGGTGGCGGTCCGGGTGCCGGGACCGGTGCTGATGGGGGAGCCGGGGCGGGTGCGGCGGGATGCGGTGGTGGCGTCCGATCTGGAGGTCGTGACGATTACCGACCGGTCGGTGATTTTGACCTGGACCACCCGGACACGCAATCGGGCGGGGCGATTGCGGCCGGTGGGGGCCGATACCGAGGTGCGGGTGGGTCCGGTCGACGGGGTGCTGCGCGTGAGGCATTTCGATGCGCGGCGCACACCGTTCCACTGGGTCGAGATCGATGGGCTGGAGCCGGGGCGGCAGTACCGGTTCGAGGCGTACTCGGATGGGAACCGGGCGCGGTCGGCGCGCACCCTGGTGACCCGGCGCGCCGGAACCCCGGAATCCACGGGTGTTTTCCGCACCTTGACGCCGCCGCCGGGGCGCTTGCTGCGCACTTTTGCGCTGGCCAATGACCTGCACTTCGGTGAGGACAGCAGTGGGCTGCTGGTTTCGGGGCTGGCGGAGGGCTTGCGGCATGCCACCGCTCACTATCCGGAATTCATGTTCCAGGCCGTGCTGGACGAGCTACGCGGAGCGGACCGGGGCGCGGATCACCTTGTGGTGGCAGGTGATTTGACCGATTCCGGGACGCGGGAGCAGACCTGTGCGGTGCGAGCGCAGCTCGATACGTGGGGCGTACACGGCCGGGACTACTTCGTCTGCCGGGGAAATCACGATATGCCGCCCAAGGGCGAGGCCGACCACTTCGGTGCGGTGTTCCACCCGCATCGGCAGCTGGTCGAATACTTCGTCGGCGGAATGCGACTCATCGGCCTGGACACCACCCGCCCGCGGGGTTCGGGCGGAACCCTGGACGCCGCGCAACTGGACCGGTTACGCGAGCTGCTGGCCGCCGACCCGGACCGTCCGACATTGGTTTTCGGACATCATCCGGTGACCAGGCATGCGGCCGTGAGTAATCCGGGCGGACCCGGATTCGTACTGGACCGCCCCAATGCCGCCGCGCTGCACGAGATCTACCGCGCATCGCCCGGCGTGTTCCTGCACCACAGCGGCCACACCCATCGAAACCGGGTGACCCGCGCCGATTCCCAGGTGAACGTGGAATTCCTCGAGGTCGCCGCGGTCAAGGAATACCCCGGCGGCTACACCCTGCTGCGCGTCTACGAGGGCGGCTACATGATCAACTTCTACAAGACCCGCTCCGCCGCCGCCCGCCGCTGGAGCACCCGCACCCGCAGCCAATACCTCGGCCTGCACCCCGACCACGCCCTCGGCAGCTGCGCCGACCGCAATCACGTTGTACCGCGCGACTTCTCCGGCCTGACCGGTTGCTGACATTTCGGGCGTGTCCACCGGAATGTCCGATGATTGTGCCCCCGTAGCCCCGCACTTTGTGCATACTTTGTACCCGGTCCGGCCGTAGCCGCACCGCCGGACGCTCCGGCCGCCACGCACATCGCACCACCCGAAAATCCGGATGGCACCGGACATCTCAATGTCCGCTCATTCGCCGCTGTGCGCGTGTTGCCGGTTCGGCATCCTTGATCGTGGCACATTTCTAGCTATGGAGGCATGGGTGGGCAGGCAAGGCAGGCAGCAACGATCGAGGTTCAGCCATATGGGCCACCAACGCCCGCCCGTTCGCATCACCCGCCCCACCCCCCAGGACCCGTCCTACTCGATCGCCTGGATGCTCCTCGAACTCCCCACCGCCGTCCTCCTCGCCGTCTTCGTCGGCACCGGCTGGCTCGGCTACGCCCAGCACTTCGGCAGCCCGGACCAGCCCCGCCCCGCCGTCGTCGTCCCCGCCGAAGCGGCGCACCCCGGCGGTCACTGAGGTCGCAGCGGGGTCGGGTGGGCAGGGTTGCGCGCTCGGGAGAAGATCTTGGGGTGAGGTTCGAGGTAGAGGCCGAGTCGGGGGCTCCGGCTCGGTTGGTGTTCGCGGCACGGTTGACCGAATTGTTCCAGGCGGCGGGGAATCCGACGTTGCAGCGGGTGGCGCGGGCCGCCGAGGAGCGGATGCGGGCGGCGCGGCCGATGGGGGAGCGGGGGTCGGGAACCGTTCAGCGGGTGAGCGATTGGCGCAGTGGGCGGAATGTGCCCTCGCGCTTCGACACGCTGGTTCCGGTGCTGTTGACGTTGTTCGAGCTGACTCGGATGCGGGCCGACGGCGCGGGGGCGGAGCTGGTGGACCTGGTCGAATGGGAGCGGGTGTGGAGTGCGGCGCAGCGGGAACCGACGCTGCGGCGCACGCCGGTCGTGGTCAATGCGCTGCGCCGGGATGTGGGGACCATCGTCGGGCGCGAGGCGGAACTGCGGCGGATCGTGGACGCGGCCGGGGCGCGGCGGGTGGTGAACATTCACACCGTGGACGGGATGGCGGGGGTCGGGAAGACAGCGCTGGTGACGCGGGCCGCGCATCTGCTGGCGAGCCGGTTCCCGGACGGACGGTATTTCGTGGAGCTGAACGCCCACACCCCGGGGCGGGATCCGGCCGACCCGGCGGACGTGCTCGGCACGCTGCTCACCGATGTGGGCGTGGATCCGCGCAATCTGCCGGAAACGATTGCCGCGCGCCGTGATCTGTGGCGCGACCGGGTCAACGGCAAACGGATCCTGCTGGTCCTGGACGACGCGCGCGATCACGCGCAGATCGAGGAACTGCTGCCCGCGGCCGAGGGCTGCCTGACGCTGATCACCAGCCGCCGCCGGCTGCTCGCCCTCGACGGCGCCGCCCCGATCACCCTGGACCCCCTCGAGCGCGATGCCGCCGTGGAGCTGTTCTGCCGCTTGGCCGATCGGCCCGCGACCTCCGAGAACACTTCCGGCGCCGCCGAGATCGTGCACCTGTGCGGCTATCTCCCGCTGGCGATCGTGCTGCTGGCCGGCCGGCTGGCCCATCGCCCGCGCTGGAGCGTCGCGGACCTGGCCGCCGAATTCCGGCGCGCACACGACCGGCTGGCCGAACTCGAAGCCGGACCGCGCGCCGTGCGCGCCGCCTTCACCACCTCCTACGGACTGCTGAGCGCCGACCGCCGCCGCCTGTTCCGGCGTCTGGGCGCGCACCCCGGCCCGGACTTCGACCGGTACGCCGTCGCGGCGCTGGACGACACCACGGTGGACGAGGCGCGAAAAGCCTTGGAGGAGCTGTACGTCGAGCATCTGATCGACGAGACCGCACCCGGCCGCTACCGGCTGCACGATCTGCTGCGCGAATACGCGCAGGGCCTTCTCACGGATCCGGCCGAGCGGGCCGACGCGGGCGCCCGGGTCCTCGCCTACTACCTGCACACCGCGCACGCGGCCACGCAAACCCGGCACACCGGGACCGCGAGCCATCCCGACACCGGTGCGGGCGCCCGGACGCGCTCGGCAGCCGCGCGCCCGCCGGCGCGGACGGACGCGGCCCCCGCGCAGCCGCACTTCGCCAGCTTCCGCTCGGCGTCGTCGTGGCTGCGCGTGGAGCGGGCGAACATGCTCGCCTGCCTGCGCCACGCCGCGGCGGCCGGGCCGCTGTCCCAGGCGATGGCGATGGCGAAAGCGCTTGTCGCCGAACTGTATCTGCACGGCAACTGGCGGTCGCACGCGATGGCGGTGCAGCGCCGGATGGCGGTCGCCGCCGACAGCATCGACCCGCGCGGATCGGAGGCGTTCGCCCTGAAAGACCTGGGGGCCGTGGCGTACCTGGCCGACGACTACGGGGTGGTCGCCGAACTACTCGGAGACGCGCTCGCCGTCCACACGGCCGAACCCGAAGTCACCGCGGCGGCCGAACAGCTGCGCGCGGCGCTGTGGCTGCTGGACGGCGAATTCGCCACGGGGGAACGGCTGCTCACCGACGTCCTGGCGCGGTACCGGGCGCTGGGCGACCGCCATCGAGAAGGCCGGGCGCTGAGCGATCTCGGCTGGGCGCGGCATCTGCAGGGCGACTACGCGGGCGCGGCCGAGGCGCTGGAACAAGCGCTGGCATTGCAGCGCGAGATCGGTGATCAGGAGGGAATCGCCGTGGTGCTCAACGGTTTGTCCTGGATCCGGCTGCTGACCGGTGATCGCGGGTCCGCCCACGACATGCTGCGGGAGGCCGCGCGGCTCAATCGCGCGCTCGGGCAGCCGGGCGCGGCGGCGGTCAATGTGAGCGCCCTGGCCTGGGCGCAGCACCTGGACGGCGACTACCTCGCGGGGATCGAACTGCTGCGGGAAGCCCGGAGCCTGTTCCGCGCGGCCGGGAATCGGTCCGGGGAGGCGTTCACCTCCGCCAATCTCGCCTACTGCGAATATGTGCGCGGGCGGCACGAGGGCGCGCTCACGGAAGCCGAACGCGCGCAAGCCATCTACCGGGAGCTGGACAATTCGGATGGGGTGGCGTCGGCTCTCAATATCGTGGGCCGGGTCCGGGCGCGCGCCGGCGAAGCGGAGTGCGCCGTCGCCGCGATCACCGAGGCCCTCGAGACCTACCGGATCACCGGAAACCGGGTGGGCGTGGCCGATTCGCTCGCGAACCTGGGCTGGGTGCGGCAGCCGGCGGACGCGGCGGCCGCCGAGGAACTGCTGCGGGCCGCACTCGCCTCCTATCGCGAACTCAGGCACTTTTCCGGCGTCACCGAGACCTTGAATCGTCTGGGGGCCGTGCGGCGCCTGGCGGGCGATCCGGAAGCCGGTCTGGCGCTGCACGAGGAAGCCCTGGAACTCGCGCGGGTGATCGGCAACGTGCTCTGGGATGCCGCCGCGCTGGACGGCATCGGACGTTGCCGGGCGGCGTCGGGTGACCGCGCGGGCGCCGTGACGGCGCTGCGCGGCGCGGTCGAGCGCTATCGCCGCCTGGAGATGGCCGAAACCGATTCGGCCGCGACCCTTCTGGACTCGCTTGCCGATCCGCGTTCCGAATCCCCGGAATGAGGGTTCCGGTTCCGGTCCGGAAAACCCGCTCGAGCCCGTGACCACGACCGATGTCCGCCGCGGCGCCGCCTGACGGACCGGGAGACCGGCACCGGGCCTAACGTTTCGATCACGAGGCCGCGGTGGCGGAGGGGATCGCCGCGGCCTCGGTGCTGTCGGGGCACCGAGACCGCGGCGCGGGTGCTACTGCCGCCCTGCCGGATTCGCCGGAATCAGTCGTCGAGGATGCCGGAACCGTTGCGCGAGCGCGAGGCGGCGCGGGCGCGGCGGCGGGCCGCCTGGAGTTCGGCGAGTTCCTGTTCGAGGGTTTCCGCGATCCGGAACTGGCCGGTGTCGTAGACATTCAGCGGCGGGCCCGGATCGGTCAGATCCGCCAGGGGTGACTTCTCGTCGTCCGCGGACGGACGAGACTTGCCGGTCGCCGAAGTGCGAGTGTCTTTTTCGGCGGGTTTGACGGTTTCCTTGGGGGTGGTCTTGACGATGGGTTCGTCGGCGTCCACTACCGCGGGTTCGTCCTTGACGGCCTTTTCGGAGTCACCGGTGCCCGCCGTCAGGGCCGGCGTAGGGACTGGTGCCTGGGGCGGCGTGGGGCGGCTGGGCCAGGACACCATGGTGTTCACTGAGCGCCGGATCTGCTCACCCGGATCCGGTAAGTCCCGGATCTGGTCGGTCGCGCGCACGATGGCGAGACCGTAGCGCGAGGCCGCGGCATTGTGGATGAGCAGCGCGACGCCGATCATCACCGGGGCGATGGCGTGCACGGCCACGTCGTACCAGCTGCCGTCGCGCAGATACGGATACGTGTTGAGGATGACGGTCAGGCTCAGCAGCGCCATCTCGGCGACCACGACCTGGCGGCGGCTGTCGATCACACCCCATTCGGCGACCTTGTTGGTGCCGATCATGATGATCACGAGGCAGACCGAGATCATGCCTTCGAGCAGATAGCTGAACCAGTAGAGGGGATCGCTCGGACCGCCGGGAGCGATATTGTGCTGCACGTTGACCGCGGACCAGAGCATGCCGGCCGCGACCACACCGGCGAGCGCGCGCTGGCTCCAGGCCCGGTGTTTGTACAGCGACGCCAGTTTGGCGTGCGGGCTGGATTCACGCCGCTGGGCGGCGATCGCCTTGCGGGCGAGCAGCAAATCGCGAATGTCGGCCTTCTCGATTTCTTCGGTGGTCTGCCGAGCCCGGTCGGCAGCACCGGCCGCCGCCTCGGCCTGCTTCCAGCGTTGAGCACGTTCCTGCTCGCGCATGCGCTCGGCTAGCTCGCGCTCCGCGACGAGCTCGTTCTCCGACAGCGCGTCGGTGAGAGCGGGATCGTATTGGTAGGCCAGCCGCCCACGGGCTTTCTCTACCCGTCGAGCCAGCTGGGTGACCTCGTCCTCGCGCGGCTGTTCGATCGTCATCGGGCCTCCTGCACGCGGAGCGTCGATGGCTGACAGGTGATTCCGGTAGGGAGTGGCACGGGAGATATTTTTAGTCGATGAACCGCCATTGGCGAAACTGTTGATTTGCCAATGGTCCAATCCTTACGGCGCGCCGCGCTCCGACACGCTGAATGTGCCGTCGCGCGACCCGTTTACGACGTGGGTACCAGCTCGGTGTCCAGGGGCATTGCACCCTCCAGGCCGTGCGGCAGGCGGCGACGGTTCGGCGAACCCAGAGCAGCCGTCAAATCGGACCCGTCGTGCTCGGCCAGCAAATCGTCGGAATCCCACACCAGCAGTGTTGCGCTGACGGTGTTCTCGGCCGCCGAGTGCGCCAGATCGTAGTGCGCGCAGGCCGGTACGTGCGGGTAGGTGATCCACAGGTCGTAGCCGGTCATGAACAGATCCAGGTCGAATTGCACGGAGAGACCGAGAAGTTCGCTTCGTCCGTTGTCATCGACGCCGGCGAACGCCTCGTCGAGGGCGAGCAGGCGCGGGGCCTGCGGATCGGCCGAATCCAGCATCACGTGCGCGGCGGCGAAGAGCGGCAGGTGCAGCGACACCGACTGTTCGCCGCCGGACAGCGTGGAGTGCCGGGCGACGGTGAGCCGGTCCTCGGAGCCGTCCGCGGTGACAATGGTGAACGAGAACACCCGCCACGTACGGTAATCCAGGGTGGTAGCCAGAATCTCCGGATACGAGCGTTCCGGATGCGCCGCGCGGGCCGAACGGATCTCGGCGGCGAAATGTGCGCGAATAGCCGACAAATCGTCCGGGGTGAGGTCGGCGGAGTCGCGATCCAGGAGCTTGCACACCGCGCGCGCGGCTTCGGGGAGATTGTCGGCCAGCACCCAGTGCACGCCGATGGTATTGCCCGAGGACATGCGCCGCTGTTTCATCTCCGCGCCCATTCGGGAGATGAGATCGCGTGCGTCGGAAGTGCGTTCGTGAATCTGCTGGGCGAGCCCCGTGAGCAGGGCGTCCTCCAGGATCCGGCGTTCGGCGTCGGTGAGCAGCAGTTCCTGATCGCGGCGCGCGGCATTGATGCGTTCGGCGAAATCCGCCAATGACGACAAACCGTGATCGTCGTGCACCTGCACCACGGTGAGCCCGTCCGCCGCATCCCAATTCAGGCGGTAATCCTGGCGGGCCGCGGTGAGCGCCGCGTCGAATTCCTGCAAAGCGGTGGTGACGGCACTGCGCGTCGATTTGCGCGCCGCGTCCCCGGCCCGCACCGAAGCCGTTGCGGTAGCCAGGTTCTCGAACAGCGCCGCCACCTCGTCGGGGAGCACCTTCGGCTCCTGTTCCGGATCACTGTTCTCGATCCGGTACAGCAACTGTTCCGGCGTCGACCACGCCGCGTCGCTGCTCGGCCACCGGCTGTCCGCGGGCGCGCCGAGCAGGCTCAGCAGATCCGGGCGCGCGTACGGCGCGAGATGCCGTACGTCCGCCAGCAATTCGGTCAAAGCGGTCCCCAGCGCCGCGTGTGCGGCCCGATGCGCCCCCTCGGCGGCACCGACCCCCTCGATGGCCTCGTGCGCCGCCTTACGGGCCGCCTTCTGCTCCGCCCGCGCCGCGTCGATCTTCTCCCGCGCCAGCTCCAGTTCCCGATCGATATCGGCGGCCCCGGCTCCGAGCGCCTCCCGCAGCGTCTCCAGTTTCCGTTGCTGCTCTTCGTATCCCGACCGCGCCGCCTCGGCCTCCTCCGCGAACGCCTCCGCGAGATCCTTGGCCTCCTCGAGCCGGTCCCCGGCTTCCCGGGACCGCTCGTGCTCGCGCTGATGGTCCCCGCGCAATCGCAGCAGCGCGGTGCCCGCGTTCTCGAAATGCCGGACGGCGGCGGCCAATGCGTCCAGTTCCGCCGGATCCCGGGGCACCTTGTGATCGGCCGCGATCCCGCGCACCTTCTTGTCCGCGGCAGCGTATTCGGCCACAGCCTGATCCAGCTCCCGCTCCGCCTGCGCCGTCCCCTCGGCCCGGGTGCGCAGCACACCCGCCGCCTCGGACACCATCCGCAGCGCCGCGGTGATGGCGGTGGTCCGCGGCAATGCCTTGGCCGCAGCCGAAATCCGCCCGAGGTCCTCGGTGGCCGTGCGCTCCTCGCTCGCGGCATCCAGCGCGTCCTGCTCGGCCGTCGAGATGGCCGCGGCCAACTCCACCAACCGTAATTCCCGCCGCCGCGCCCGCGCGGTAGTCCCGATGAACTCCGCATCCCCCTTGAAATGCCGCCCCACCAGCACCCCGAACCGATACCGCCCATCCGCCGAGACAACCGCCCCGCCACCGAGACTCACCGGCTGCGCCTCGACCCCCGACACCGTGTGCGGGCCGCTACCGGATTCGGCAGCGCCTCCGGTGGACGAGGCCGCAGCGGGCTCCGCCTTCGCACGAGAACTTCCGGAACTCGCCGCACCGTCGCCGGTCGTGCTGGTCCCGGAGGCTGCGCCGTCGTTCTCGAGCGCCGCGACCGATGCCGAACTCCGGGGCGCGGCTGCCGGTTTCGTGTCCTTCGTCCCGTTCGCCGCGACGCGGTGCAACGCAATCGAAGCGAGCACGCCCGCCACGATGTCACGCGGGACGGTCAACGTCTCGCTGTCGTCCTCCACGACCAGCACGTCCGCCAGCGTCGGACCGGCCGGTCGTTCGGCGGCCGGAAGCGGAACCAGGAACTGCTCGGAAGCATGCGCGGGCAACTCGTCCTGCGCGCACACCCAGGCATCGAGCAGGTTCGCCGCCTGCAAAGCCGCTTCGATACCGGCGGCGTCACCAGCCTCGACATGATCGGCGAAACGCACCAGCCGCCACAGCGGCGCGCCGGACCTCTCGGTACGCGCATCGGTGCGCCCCGCGAAAGCCGGTGGGGCGTCATCGCGTTCGGCCGCGACCTGCTCGCGTTCCGTGCGCAACCGCCCGGCGAGTTCGGTGGCCTGGGCCGCCCGGCCGCGCGCCTCCTGCCGCCGGGTACGAATCTCCTCGGTGAGCGGCTCGGTGCGCTCGGCCAGCACCTCGGCGGGCGTCGCGGGCAGGTCGCCGGTGGCGGGTTCGGTTCCGGTCTGGGCGAGGGCGTCGCTGATCGCCTCGTACAGTCCGGTGCGGATGGGGGAGTAGACGTCGCGGTGGGTGTCCCACCAATCGCGGAGGGCGAGGGCGGTATTGGAGCGGGCCAGGGCTACCGAGGCTTCGGCTTCGGCGAGTTCGGCGGCGGCGGAGTCCTTCAGCTCGGCGGCGCGCTGGACGGCGCGTTCGGCTCGGGTGCGTTCGTTGGCGGCCTGGTCGACGAGGGTGAGGGCGCGGCGGACGGCGCGGACGTCGGCGTCGCGTTCTTCGGCGTGGGAGCGGACGGTGGTGGTGAGGTGGTCGGCTCGGGCCTGTTCGGGGAGGGCGGTCCAGTTGATGCCGGCTTCCTCGGCGGCGGAACGCAGTTCGTCCTCACCGCGGGCGAGGGCGGAGGCGGCGTGGGTGACGGCGGCGCGGGCGCGTTCGGATTCCTCGGCGCGCTGATCGACGGTCTGGCCCGCCTTCAACGCCTTGTCGCGGTGGACCGCGGAAGAGGTTTCCAGGCGGCGGACGGCGTCGGCGAGGTCGTCGAGTTGCTGTTTGCCTTCGTAAGCGCTGGAGCGCTGCAAGGTTTCGCGGTCGGAAAGAGCCTGTTCGTAGGCGCGGTCGGCGTCCTCGGCGCGGGTTTCGGCGGCGGCCCGGTCGGCGTCGCGGCGCTGGCGCAGGGCCGCGGCGGCGTGCAGGGCGGTGCCGGCGTGGGTGACCGCGTCGAGGCGGGTGCGGACCTGGTCGATATCGGTTTTCGCTTGGACGGCAAGGTATTTGCGGTAGACGCCGACGAAGGCGCGGGTGGCGCTGTCGGCCTGGACCAGGCCCTCGAGGGTGCGGCCGACCTCTTCCATATCGCTGAAGGAGCGGGCGGCATCGAGGATGAGTTGCTCGTCGAGCGGACGCAGGCCGTCGGTCAGCGCCTGCGACAGGCCGCGCGGGTCCAGGTTCTTGGCCAGCTGCGGGCGGCGCAGGGTGAGAATGAGATTGATGAGCTGGTCGTAGCGCTGCTGGCCGAGACCGAACATGCGGGCGTCGATGGCGGCGCGGTATTCGACCGGGCGGTCCACGATGGCGTCGGAGCCGATCTGCTCGGCCAGCTGCTTCCGCGTAAGCGGCCGATCGTCCGGCCCGAGCAGCGAGAAGTCCACGCCCACCCGGCCGTCGGCGACGAAATACCAGCGCGTCACCTTGTCCTGCGAGCGGGTGGCCCGCATGCCGATGCCGATGGTCACGACCTCCGGCTCGGCCCAGTCGCCGCGCGCGAACTCCATCCACACGTACGAGTACGCCGATTCCTGCTTGCGGTACAACAGGTTCGACTTCATGGTGCGCTCTTCACCGGCGAACGGATTCAACCGCCGGGGTTCGATGCGCCCGTCGAACACGAACGGGAACAGCACTTCCAGGGCCTTGGTCTTGCCGGACCCGTTCGGCCCGCGCAGCACCAGGCGCCCGTCGGCGAAGCAGAACTCCTGATCGCGGTAGTCCCACAGGTTGACGATGCCCGCGCGAGTGGGGACGAAGCGGACGCCACCGTGAATGAGGTCGGACATCAGTTCCGGGATCCCTTCTCGATCGAGGCGGTGTCGTCCTCGGTGCCGACTTGCGTCGGCGAGATGAACAATTCGGTTTCCGCGCGCGTGCGGATGGTGACGATGGCGCCGCGATACCGGGCCAGTGCCGGCAGGATCAGCAGCCCGCCGTCCACCGGTTCGACCAGCCGCAGCCGCTCCAGCAGCCCGACCGCCTCGGCGGTCAGCCCCGGCACGTCGGCCTGCCATTGCGCGGAGAAGGTATTGCCGTAGCGGCCGGTGAGCATCTGCACGGTGTCGCGAATCCACGACGCTTCGACGAACGGGTAGTCCGGAATCTCCGGTTCCTGTTCCTCGTCGCCGGAATCCTCTTCCGGCACGAACATTTCCACCGGATCGGCGAGCGGCGCGAACACGGTGGTGAACGGAATCGCCCCGTCGAGCTGCTCGGCCAGATCGGTGAACGGCGTCTCCGGCCGCGGCCGCCGCGCCACCGGATCGTCCAGATCCAGCACCAGGTCCGCGATCTCACCGGCCAGCAGCAGCGCCACCTGCGCGAGCGTGCCGGTGCTCGGGAACCGCACATCCGACAGCCGCCCCGAACTGTCGATCAAGGCCACCCCCTCGGCCCGCTGTTCCGCCCGCAACCCGGTGACCAGCTCGACCTCGCGGACCAGCTTTTCCTGGGCCAGCAGCTCCCGGCCCGGCGGATCGAGTTCGTCGGCGTACACCACCGGCTGCTCCACCAGCGCCCGTCGCACCTTGCGCGCCGCGAGAGCCTGTGCGGGAGCGCGGGTATCGCCGCCCCCGGCCTCCTCACCGAGCAGCCCGGTCACGCTGTTGAGATGCTGCACCGCGCGCGGCGGCCGGAACAGCGCGAACACCACGGCCCGGTCGATGTCGTAGAGCGCCTCTCCCGCTTCGGGATCGCTCGCCCAGCCGCCCGCGTCGCCATCGGCGAGGGTGACCGCACCGCGCGCGGACAACCATCCCACCGCGTCCACGAACGCGTCCCGATCGGCCGCCCGGTCCGGCGCCAGCTCGAGCCCCTCGACCCGTTCGGTATACGCGGCCACCTGATCGGCCAACTCCGACAAGGTGATCTGATCGCCCGCCCGCCCCAGCGCGGCGAGGGCCAGCGCCAGATACGCGTACCGCCGCCGATCGAACACCCGCTCGGCAGGCGTGCGCGCCGGCCGCCCCGACTCCAGCTGATCCAGCACCGGAAACAGCCGCGCCGTCGTCTCGGTGACCTCCAGCCGATACCCGAACAGCTCGGCCAGATCCTCCCGCAACTCGGTCGCCCACCGCCGAATCAACGGCAGCGCAATCCGATCCGGATACGACCGCGTGATCAGATGATTGGCCAGCACCACCCGCGCCGCCCGCTGATAGCTGTCCAGCGCCAGCGAATCGATGGACCGCGCATGCATCAGCCCACGTCCTCTCGCTCGGCAGCCGCGGCGGCGGTATCGGGCGTTGCCGCCGAGCCGCTCACGACCTCCGGCATCGCCCCGCCTTCGCTCGTCGCAGGGCCGCTGTCGCGACCGGTGCGGCCGCGGCCGGAGACTCCTCGAGCCGCCTTGGCTTTGCGCAGTGCGGCGGTTTCGCGGACCTCGAGCTTGCGGCCGTTGAGGTGCAGCAGGCCGCGAGAGGTGCGGATCGCGGTGGAGCCTTCGTGCGGGGACACGGTGAGGGTGACGCCATTGTCGGAGCCGGTGGTGCCGACCTTGCCGCTGACCGGGACCCATGCGGTGGAGGCGGCATCGAGCAGCTTGAGCAGCACCTCGGTCTCGCCCTCGTCGAGTTCGCGTTCGTAGACGTCGGAAGCGGCGAGGGAGCGTGCCGCGGCGGCGCGGGCGCGTTGTGCGTCCAACTGCGCTTCGCGGAGGCGGCGGATGCTCGCGTCATTGCGTTGCAGGCGCGCCGGGGCGCCGGGCGTCGGGGGCCGGCCGGTTTCGGCGAGGGTGCGGGCGATCTCCAAAGGTGGTGCGTCCCACCAGGATCGGATGGCGGGGATGACGTCCGCGTCGGGATGCTGCATGGCGAGGTGGCGGGGTCTGCCGAGGCCGAAGACGACGTCGAACAGGGCGTGGGCGGCTTCGGCGGAGGGGGCGGCGGTGAACCAGCCGGCTAGATGGCGCAGGGCCGATTCGCGGCTCACGCCGCCCTTGCGGGTTTCGGTGACCCGGCGCAGCAGCGACAGCACGGCGGCGATGGCGCTCATGGTGGCCTCGCGCAGGCGTTCGCATTCGGTGACGCCGCCTTCGCCGTCGGCGAGGAACCAGCCGCGCAGGCCGGACCAGCGGGCGCGCCAATCCGCTTCGCGCTCTTCGAAATTCAGCAGCACCCGTTCGTCGATGCGGGCGGCGCGTTCGATGAGTTCGTCCACGCCGGTCGCCTCGACCTCGAGGATCGCGCCCGCCAAGCGCGGCGCGAAACGGGCCAGGTCCATCGAGAATTCGCGCATGTGGGCGAGCAGGGCGTCCTTGTGGGCGAGGAACGCCTCCGGGGTCGCCTCGGTGGTGCGCACCAGATCACCGAGGGTGAGATAGAAGTGGGCCGCGCGTTCGGCGAGATCGGTCAGCGCCCGGTCCAGCCGATTGAGCAGGCGGTACACGCGCGGTGCGTCACCGGTCCGGTTGGCTTCGGCGAGCGTGTGCAGATCGGTCAGCAGTTCCGGCAGCACCAGCCGCGAGAGCGACGCTTCGTCCAGTCGCGCCTCCAGCACATCCGACACCGCCCGATATGCCTGATATCCGGCCTGGGAGAACTGGTACACGAAATGCCGGTTCCGGTACTCGGCCAGCGTGGCCGCGCGCGTCCCGTCGTAGCTGCGTTCCAGGACGCCCCATTGGTGCAACTGCTCGAGCAGCGGCCCCACCTCGGTGGCGGTGAATCCCGGTGCGCCCGGGCAACGATTGAGCGTCTCGACCACGTCGGAGGCGTGCAGCAACACGATGTAGGCGGCCCGCGCGGTATCGAAAGCACGCAAAACCCACAGGTAGTCCCCCCGCTTCTCGGCCGTGGCGAAGGAGAACAACCGGAGCCGGTCGGCATGCGCGAACTCCACGGCACCGACCCCTCTCGGGTCGGGCAGCAATCCGTCAGCGGACTCGGTCACCGGAGAAGGTTAATACCGCGCACCGACCGGTCCCGAATTGCCGTGGGTGTCGGCGCGCCCACCGCCCGATTCGTTCGGTTCGGCTACCCCGATTCGTCGGTGCGGGCGATTAGTTTTGCCATGCGGCTCCGTCTGCATCCACGACACGGTTCCGCACCACCCCGCAAGAGAGAAGGACAGCAATGACCATCGGCAAAGACCTCAACCTCACCCACGTCGCCGTGCTGGTCGGTGACCAGGACCAGGCGCTCGAGTTCTACCGCGACGTCGTCGGCTTCGAGGTCCGCCAGGACATGCCGTTCTTCGGCAATGTGCGCTGGCTGACCGTCGGCCCCGCCGCCCAGCCCGGCCTCGAGCTGCTGCTCGAATGCCCCGACATGGTGCCGAACGAGGCCGCCAAGGAAGCCACCCTGGCCCGCCTGGCCAGCCGCGCCATGGGCACCCTCATCTTCAGCACCGAGGATGTCGACGCCACCTTCGCCCGCCTGTCGGAGGCCGGGGTGCCGGTCGAGCAGCCGCTCGTCGACCAGCCGTACGGCGTGCGCGACTGCGGTTTCGCCGATCCGTGGGGCAACCACCTGCGCTTCTCCCAGCCGCTGGGCTGAGCCGCCGACGCGCAGGGACCCGGTACACGCGCAATGTACCGGGTCCCTTTGCGATAGGCCGCTATTGGGCGGCCGCGGCCGAACGTTCCACCGTCAGCAGGCTTTCGGTGTGATGTTCGGCGTAGTACTTCGTCGCGCCGCCATTGAGCCCGAAGAGTCGTTTGGACCACAGCAGCCAGATGATGGCGGCCAGATTGACCAGTAATGCCGCCACCCGCAGGAAGGTGATCTTCTCGGTGAGCTCGTAGATCTCCAGCGGCAGGAAGATCGAGGTCGCGATCACCGCGAAGTACTCGCCCCAGCGCTTGACCAGCCAGAGCCCGACGCCTTCGAGGATCTGGATGCCCGCGTAGGCGAAGATGCCCACCGCCACCCAGGCCAGCGTGGTGGGGGAGAAGCTGAACGCCTCGTCGATCCAGTGCACGAGCTTGGAATGGTCCGGATCCCAGCCGACCTGATCGGCCAGCTGGCGCAGCAGCGGAAGTTCCTTGTCCCAGGCCGCCTTCCAGGATTCCTGGGAGCTGCGCAGCTTCAGCACGCCGACCCCGAGCAGGATCAGCACCAGCGCCCGCCCCACCCGCTCGGCCGCCAGCAGCCGCATGATGATGCGATCGCGCAGCAGCCGCCCGCGCGGCACCTCCGGCGCGTCGTCGGCCGGGCCCGTCCGGCGCGGCTCGCCGGGAACGAAATCGCCGCAGCGCAGACAACGCCAGGCCTCCCCGGCCGGGGTGGTGACATGCAGGCGGACCGCCAGGTCGGGCTCGGTGGGGGCGTAGGTCTCATGCCCTCGGAAGGCGCAGGTCCACAGACTGAAGTCCATGAACAGCAGCCTAATCGGAGATAAGATCACCGCGCGGGACGAGCGGGCAGGGGACAGCATGCGCCGGATCGGAACAGCTTGGGCAGCCGGATGGTTCGTGATCGCGAGCGCCTTGTGGCCGGTCGCGGCGCACGCGCAACCCGCCGGCGAGACCGTCGTGGCCGCCGACGGCTCCCGGATCTCGAAGCTCGAGCGGTCCGATGCCAAGCACTGGACGCTGTGGGTGTACTCCGCGGCCATGGACAAGGACATCCGCGTCGACGTGCAGCGCCCGGCCGACGATTCCCGGCCGCGGCCCACGCTGTATCTGTTCAACGGCGCCGACGCCGGGCTCACCGACAAGAGCTGGCGGGCCCGCGCGCCCGAGGTGCTGGACTTCCTGGCCGCGCGGGACGTGAATCTGGTGCAGCCGGTGGGCGGCCGGGCGGCCTACTACGCCGATTGGCGTGCGCCGGACCCGAAGCTGGGCGTGAACAAATGGCAGACCTTCCTGCTGTGGGAGCTGCCGCCGCTGATCGACAGCCTGCTCGGCACCAATGGCGTGAACGCCGTCGCGGGCGTGTCCGGTTCCGCCACCGCCGTTTTCGCGCTGCCCATCGCCGCGCCGGGCCGGTTTCGCGCGGCGGCGGCCTACAGCGGGTGCAGTCAGATCAGCGATCCGGTCGGCAATGCCTTCGTGCGCCTGGTGGTCGGCGTGTACGGCGGCAATGCCGACAATATGTACGGACCGGTCGGTGACCCGGCTTGGGTCGCCAATGATCCCTATGTGCACGCCGAACAGCTGCGCGGCATGGAGCTGTTCATCGCCAGCGGCACCGGTCTGCCCGGCCCCTACGACATCGGCGGCGAATACTCCGAATTGTCCGATCTGGCGGAGCATTTCGTGGTCGACGGCCCCACCGAAGCCGGAACCTCCTACTGCACACGCAGTTTCGCCGACCGCCTGGCGAGCCTGGACATTCCGGTCACCGTGCACCTCGCCCCGGTCGGCATGCACGCCTGGGGCCTGTTCCGGGAAGAGTTCTTCGCCTCCTGGCCGGTGCTGGCCAAGGGCCTGGGCCTGCCCGCCTAACTCGCGGCCAGCGCGCGCAACTGCTCGAGGTAGGAGCGGGTGCGCGGATCCCCGGGGAAGTACTCGATCATCTCCCGCGCCGCCTCGCCCGCGATCCACATGAGCGAGGGCAGCGAGCGCCGCTTGCCCGCGAAGGCCCGGATGCCCTCGTCCAGGGCGAGCTCCAGATTGCGTTCGCGCACCGCCACCACCGCCAGGGTCAGATGCGCCTCCGATACCCGCATGGGTTTGCGAATGCTGCCGTCGGGCCGGGTGGAGTTCGAGATGACCTGGCGGGCATAGCTTTCGGCCAGGCGATTGTCACCGGCTACCCGGCAGCAGTCCATGGCGTAGAAGTCGAACTTGAGCGGGTCGACGACGAAGTGATTCTCCAGATTGGCGGGATTGTCGAGCCGGTCCAAGATCGAACGGCCCTGTCCCAGCGCGATTTCCACCTCTTTGCGGTCGCCGAGCCGGGCCCAGGCCTTGGCGCGCTGGGCGGCCAGCTGCACGCCCACCCCGAGCCGTTCGGTGGCCCCGTGCGCGGCCTCGGCGGTTTCGATGGCCCCGCGGTAGTTGCCCTGGGTGAGTGCGAACCAAGCGGCCATTTCCGCACCCCAGCCGATGATTTCGGCGTGCTCGGCCTCCTGGCCCAGGGAGAGCGCTGCCCGGCGGGTGGCCTCGGCGGCGGTGCGCCAGCCCAGGTCGTAGTCGACACAACCGACCAGTAGGGCAACCCAACCGGCCAGTACGAGCACCTCGCGGTGCTGGGCCAGAGTGAGACGACCGTCCAGTAGCGACGTGATGCGCCGCAGCCAGGCTGTACCCTCGGCGTGCAGTTCGTGCGGGTCGCAGCACGGGTACTCCGAGCACAGCCGGTCGGCGGTAATGCGAATGGCATCCAGTGTCGCGGAAGAGACATCGGACATGCGCAGCCGGCCGATGAACTCCAGGGTGTCCATTCCGGTGGCCGAGAGCAGCTCGTCGTCGCGGTTCGGCCGCGCCTTGGGGAAGAACGCCGCCGTCACGGTATCGAAGGCGGCGGCGATGATGGGGGCGTAGAAATCGTCGGGCCGGGACTCCCCGGACTCCCACCGCCGCCAGTTGCGCAAGAGTGTGCTGTCGGTTGGCAGATTGTGGGTCGACTTACCTCTCATGGCGCGTACCGCGTCGGCCTGTGACCACCCCCGAGCATCGCGTTCGGCACGCATTCGGACAGCCCAGACGGGTCGATCGTCACCTGCGGACACGCTCTGTAGTATCTCACCAGTTAACGCCGGATGGACCCGGATAGGGCATCTGGATGTCAGTGGGTTGACATCTGCAATTGCATTTTCGAGTACGCCAAGCTTGAGACGGGCACACTTCAGAACAGCGATCCCCAATCCAACGGAGGTTCGGGTGGAAGCGTTGATCTATGGGTACGTGCGTGACGATCTGGCCGACGGCCGGACCGATGAGCTGGAGGACGCCATGTGCGGCCTCGCTCAGTCGGCCGGAATGTGCTTCGCCGCCACCTTCCATGAATCGACCCCTGGCGACGGCACCGCGTTCGCGGAACTGACCGCCGAACTCAAGCGCGCAGATGCCCACCACGTGGTGGTGCCGTCACTCGATCACCTTGCCGGCCAGACGATTCCGCGAGACATCCTGATCGCGAAACTGGCTCATGAGGCGGCGGCCCAGGTCTGGGCCGTCGGAACACTGACCCGCTCGGCCGGTGCGCGGCCGCCACGCTCCGCGCCCAGGCCATGAGTCGCGCGGCCGCCACCCCGGCGGCCAGCGCGAGCCAATGCCGTTCGCCGAACAGCGGATACACCTGCCAGTGCAGCAGATACGCGAACAGTGACGCGTCCGCCAGCACCGCCGCCACCCCGGCGACCAGTGCGGGCACTCGCACCGACGGCAGCCACGCCAGCAGGAGCAGACCGGCCAGGATCAGCCGTTCCCGTTCCGGCTCACCGAAATAGCCCGGCACCGTGAGCAAGGCCACGCCGCTGAGCAGCACCCGCTGCGGCGCCGTGGTTGCCTTGGCGGCGGCCCAGCCGAGCACGAAGAACCAGAAGGTGAGCGGCGAGAACGGAATATCGTGCGGCGTATAGAAACGCATCGGTTCGTAACGCACCACGAGCGCGATGCCCAACAGTCCCAAGGCGAACCAGAACGGCGCGCGGCGCTCGAGCTGATCGGCGAACGGGATCCGCACCAGGAGCGCGGCGGCCAGCATGAAATACACCGCCACCTCGACGAACCACAGGTGACCGGCGGTCGGGCTGTCGTGCGGGCCCAGGATCTTGTTGAGCAGCAGCATGTTCTGCCAGCCGTAGTAATCACTGAAGACCATCGTGCCTGCCACCCAGGCCGCGGTCGGCGCGGCGATGAGCGCTACGGTGCGCAGGGAACGACGCAACCGGGCCGGGGCGGGCGCGGCGGTCACCGCGAAGCGCGCGAAATTGAACCCGGCGACCGCGAGCAGCACGTGCGCGCCACCCCAGAGCTCGAAAACCTTGATGTGCGAACCGACTACGGCGATGATGCCCAGCGCGCGCAGTAGCGTAGAGGTGTCGAGGGAGCGGCCGAAGCGACGACGGCGGTGGGGGAGCGCTTCCAATTCGGCGACCGTCATGGTCTGCCAGTTGACCGGCAGCTGGCCCAGGGCGTGATCGAGTTTCACCGAGAGCGCGACGTAGGTGAGCGAGTCGCCGCCCAGATCGGCGAAGGTGGATTCGGCCGTGACCTGGGCGGTGTCCAGGCCCAGCGCATCGGCGAACAGGGTGCGCACATCGGCGCGCGGAATAGGCGCAATGCCCGGAAGTTCCCTTATGGCTTGATAATCCGGTTTGCCATTGGGCAGGCGGGGGATGGTCTCGACCAGGCACACCCGTACCGCCGAAACCGGTAATCCAGACAATTGCGCCGCGAGTTGGGTGGCCGCGGCGGCATTGCGGCCCGCGACCGCCACCACCAGGGTTTCGGCGTCATCGGTGCACAGGGCGGTGTATCCGGCTGCGCTCAGCCCGGATTCGATGCGTTGCAGGTCGATCCGGAGTCCGAAGATCTTGGCGAACCGCGACCGGCGCCCGATCACCCGGTACAGGCCCTCGGGGGTGCGGCAGGCCAGATCGCCGGTGCGCAAGCCGGTCAGCGCCGGTCCGAGCGCCAGTTCGGCGGTCGATTCGGCGTAGCCCATCATGATGTTGGGGCCGTGATAGACCAGCTCGTCGCCGCCCTCCGCCAGGGGCTCGAGCGTGAAAGACCCGCCCGGGACCGGGATTCCGATGCAGTCCGGATGCGCGGCGGCCAGCTCCGGCGGCAGGTACGCCATGCGCGCGGTGGCCTCGGTCTGCCCGTACATGACGAAGAAACGCCAGCCTCGGGACTCGCCCAGGCCGGCGTAGTGCCGCACCCGATCGGCGGCCAGTTTGCCGCCCGCCTGCGTCACATAGCGCAGGTGCGGCAGCGTCATTCGCTCGAAGCCGACGCGTTCGAGGAGGTCGAAGGTGTAGGGGACGGCGGCGAAGGAGGTCGCGCGGTGACATCGGAACGCGTCCCAGAACTCCGGCTCCAGGACCGACCGGTTGGTCATCAGCAGGCTCGCGCCGCGCAGTAGATACGAATGCACGACCGAGAGCCCGTAGCAGTAATAGAAGGGCAGTGTGGTTGCCGCGCGGTCGGTTTCCCCGATATCCAGGTACTCGACAATGGCCGCGGCATTGGACAGCAGGTTGGCATAGGACAGCCGCACCAGCTTGGGCGACCCCGTCGACCCCGAAGTGCTCAGCAGCAGCGCCAGATCCGGATGCAGGACGTGCGCCGAGCCGGTCCGGCGCGCCCGCGCCTGCGGAATCCCGTCCGTATCACCGGATTCGACCACGACATCCGGATCGTAGACGCGCAGCAGCTCATCGGTGATCGAACCGGTCAGCAACACCGCGCATCCGGCGTGCAGCGCGCCGAGATACGCCACCAGTGAACCGATGTCGTTGCGGGCCGATAGCGCGACCAGCCGACGTTCGCCGCCCAGCCGGTCCGCGAACTCGGCGACCAGGGCCGCGAGCTGCGCATATGTCAGCTCGCCGACCCCGTCACCGACTACTGCCGACCGGTCGCCGAATGCGTTCAGGTGCGCGACGATCCGAGGCGAGGTCATTGCGAGGAGTGTAGCGACAACCTTTTTAGGTTAGGGCAACCACACCCAAGTGACGCGCGAATGAATTCCGCTAGAGACCGAAGCCGCCGCGGCCACGTCGCCGCAGGTATTTCTCGAACTCGGCGGCGATGGCGTCCCCGTCGATCTTGGCCATGGCCTCGTTCAGATCCACGTCGGCGTCGCCGCGTTCCTCGAGCGAGCGCACGTACTCCGCGATTTCCTCATCGCCGGTGGTCATTTCATTGACCGCGGCCTCCCACTCCTCGGCCTGCTCGGGCAGTCCGCCCAGCGGGACCTCCACATCCAGCACGTCCTCGACCCGGTGCAGCAGTGCGATGACCGCCTTCGGGTTCGGCGGCTGCGAGACGTAGTGCGGTACGGCGGCCCAGAACGAAATGGCGGGTACGCCCGCGCGCACGCAGGCGTCCTGCAGCACCCCGGTGATACCGGTCGGGCCCTCGTAGCGGGTCTGTTCCAGGTTGAACCGCTCGGCCGCTTCCTTGCTGTACGCGGTGCCGGTGACCGGCACCGGCCGGGTGTGCGGGGTATCGGCCAGCAGCGCGCCGAGGATCACCACGGTGGAGACGCCCAGCTGCTCCACGAATTCGAGAATGTCATTACAGAAGGAGCGCCACCGCATATTCGGTTCCACCCCGCGCAGCAGAACCACATCGCGATCACTACCGGGCGGCGAGCACACCGAGAGCATGGCCGACGGCCACTGGATGGCCCGCGTCACACCGTCCACCTGGCGTACCGTCGGCCGGTTCACCTGATAGTCGTAGTAATCCTCGGAGTCGAGTTCCGCCAGGGGTTGCGCGTCCCAGATCAGCTCCAGATGTTCGACCGCCCCACTGGCGGCATCGGCGGCGTCGTTCCACCCTTCGAAAGCAGCGACGAGGACCGGATCCCGCAGCGTAGGCAGGTCCGATTCGGCTGGCACCGGGGATTCACTGGCGTTCACCCGGTCAGCCTAGTGCGTACGGTCCTCGCACGTATCAGCGACGCGCAATCGCAGAACCCCTGACCACCGTCGAAGGTGCGCACCGAGGTTCGCGGCCCGTCGCGTTCTGGACCGAGTGGAGCGGGGGAGCGAAGCGGAGGAGCGGAGGGAGGGAAGAACGCGACATAAAGGGCCGCGGACCCGCCCGGAGCGCAGCGGAGGGCAAATAGAACACAGCCGGGGTGCCCACTACTCTTGAGTACATGTCTGTACGCAGCCGCGCCGAATTCGACACCACCCTACTGGACACGTTGAAACAACGTGTTGTGATCGGGGACGGTGCGATGGGCACCATGCTGCAGGCCGCGGATCTCACGCTCGATGATTTCCGTGGCCTCGAGGGCTGCAACGAGATTCTCAACGAAACCCGCCCCGACGTGCTGCGACACATTCACCGCGCGTACTTCGAGGCCGGTGCCGACGCCGTCGAGACCAATACCTTCGGATGCAATCTCCCCAACCTCGCCGACTACGACATCGCGGACCGGATCCGCGATCTGTCCGAGCGCGGCACCCGCCTCGCCCGTGAGGTCGCCGACGAGATGGGCCCCACCAGCTACGGCACCCCGCGCTATGTGCTCGGCTCGATGGGCCCGGGCACCAAGCTGCCGACCCTGGGTCACGCGCCCTACGTCACGCTCCGCGACGCCTACACCGAGGCCGCGCTCGGCATGCTCGACGGCGGCGCGGACGCCATCCTGATCGAGACCTGCCAGGACCTGTTGCAGGTCAAGGCCGCCGTCACCGGCAGCCACAACGCCATGCTGCAGGCCGGGCGCCGGATTCCGATCATCACCCACGTGACCGTGGAGACCACCGGCACCATGCTGGTCGGTTCGGAGATCGGCGCGGCGCTCACCGCGCTCGAGAAGCTCGGCATCGACATGATCGGGCTGAACTGCGCCACCGGCCCGGACGAGATGAGCGAGCACCTGCGGCATCTGTCCAAGCACGCCCAGCTGCCGGTGTCGGTGATGCCGAACGCCGGCCTGCCGATCCTGGGCGCGAACGGGGCCGAATATCCGCTCACCGCCGAGGAACTCGCGGTCGCCATGACCCAGTTCGTGTCCGAGTTCGGGCTGGCCATGGTCGGCGGCTGCTGCGGCACCACCCCCGAGCACATCCGGCAGGTGGCCGAGGCGGTGCGCGAGGTGACGCCGGCGGTGCGCAAGCCGGTGCACGAGCCCAGCGTGTCCTCGATGTACACCCAGGTGCCGTTCGAGCAGGACGCCAGCATCCTGATGATCGGCGAGCGCACGAATGCCAACGGCTCCAAGGCATTCCGCGAGGCCATGCTGGCCGAGGACTGGCAGAAGTGCCTGGACATCGCCAAGGACCAGACCCGCGACGGCGCGCACATGCTCGACCTGTGCGTCGACTACGTGGGCCGCGACGGCACCAAGGACATGACCGAGCTGGCTTCCCGGCTGGCCACCGCGTCCACGCTGCCGATCATGCTGGACTCCACCGAAACCCCGGTGCTGAAGGCCGGTCTGGAGCATCTGGGCGGGCGCTGCGCGGTCAACTCGGTCAACTTCGAGGACGGTGACGGACCGGAGTCGCGGTATCAGCAGACCATGGCGCTGGTCGCCGAACACGGTGCGGCCGTGGTGGCGCTGACCATCGACGAAGAGGGCCAGGCGCGCACCGCCGAGCACAAGGTGGCCATCGCCGAGCGGCTGATCGCCGATATCACCGGCAACTGGGGTCTGGACGAGTCCGACATCATCATCGACACGCTGACCTTCACCCTGGGCACCGGCCAGGAGGAGTCGCGGCGGGACGGCATCGAAACCATCGAGGCCATCCGGGAACTCAAGCGGCGGCACCCGAATGTGCAGACCACGCTGGGTCTTTCGAATATCTCCTTCGGCCTGAACCCCGCGGCCCGGCAGGTGCTCAACTCGGTGTTCATGCACGAGTGCGTGGAGGCCGGACTGGATTCGGCCATCGTGCACGCCTCCAAGATCCTGCCCATGGCGCGGATTCCCGAGGAGCAGCGCCAGACCGCCCTGGACCTGGTCTACGACCGGCGCACCGAGGACTACGACCCGCTGCAGAAGCTGATGGCGCTGTTCGAGGGCGTGTCCACGGCTTCCTCCAAGGCCTCGCGCGCCGAGGAGCTGGCGGCGCTGCCGCTGTTCGACCGGCTGGCCCGGCGCATCGTGGACGGCGAGCGAGGCGGCCTCGAGGCCGACCTCGACGAGGCCATGAAAGAGGTTCCGCCGCTCCAGATCATCAACGAAACGCTGCTGTCCGGTATGAAGACGGTCGGTGAGCTGTTCGGCTCGGGTCAGATGCAGCTGCCGTTCGTGCTGCAGTCCGCCGAGGTGATGAAAACCGCGGTGGCGCATCTGGAACCGCATATGGAGGCCACCGACGACTCGGGCAAGGGCCGCATCGTGCTCGCCACCGTCAAGGGCGACGTGCACGACATCGGCAAGAACCTGGTCGACATCATCCTGTCCAACAACGGCTACGAGGTCGTGAATCTCGGTATCAAGCAGCCGATCTCGGCGATCCTCGATGCCGCGGTGGACAAGAAGGCCGACGTCATCGGCATGTCCGGGCTGCTGGTGAAGTCCACGGTGATCATGAAGGAGAACCTCGAGGAGATGAACTCCCGCGGTGTCTCCGAACAGTTCCCGGTGCTGCTGGGCGGTGCGGCGCTCACCCGCGCCTATGTGGAGCAGGATCTGACCGAGGTGTTCGAGGGCGATGTGCACTACGCGCGCGACGCGTTCGAGGGCCTGCGGCTGATGGACGAGATCATGACCGTCAAGCGCGGCGGGGGCATCGACCGCAATTCGCCGGAGGCCATCGCCGAACGCGAGAAGGCCGCCGAACGTAAAGCCCGGCATGAGCGCTCCAAGCGAATCGCGGAGCAGCGCAAGGCCGCCGAGGTGCCGGTGCAGGTGCCGGCGCGCTCGGACGTGGCCGCCGGCCTGCCGGTGCCGGTGCCGCCGTTCTGGGGCACCCGCATCGTCAAGGGGCTCTCGGTGAACGAGTACTCCGGTCTGCTCGACGAGCGCGCCCTGTTCCTGGGTCAATGGGGCCTGCGCGGCCAGCGCGGCGGCGACGGGCCGTCCTATGAGGAACTGGTGGAGACCGAAGGCCGTCCGCGGCTGCGGTATTGGCTGGACCGGCTCACCTCCTCGGGCGTGCTGCAGCATGCCGCGCTCGTCTACGGCTACTTCCCGGCGGTCTCCGAGGGCGGTGATGTGATCGTTCTCACCGAGCCGAAACCCGATGCGCCGGAACGGTATCGCTTCACTTTCCCGCGTCAGCAACGCGACCGGTTCCTCTGCATCGCGGATTTCATTCGCTCGCGGGAAGACGCGGAGCGGACCGGCCAGGTGGACGTCCTGCCGTTCCAGCTGGTCACCATGGGTCAGCCCATCGCCGACTTCGCCAATGAGCTGTTCGCGGACAACAACTATCGCGACTACCTCGAGGTGCACGGCATCGGCGTTCAGCTCACCGAAGCCCTCGCCGAGTTTTGGCACCGGCGGATCCGGGAAGAACTGACCCTGGAGGGACATTCCGTCGCCGATGAGGATCCGTCCGATGTGCTGGATTACTTCAAACTCGGATACCGTGGCGCGCGGTACTCGTTCGGTTACGGCGCCTGCCCCGACCTGGAGGATCGCGCCAAGCTCGTCGACCTGCTCGACGCGGGACGGATCGGAGTGATGCTGTCGGAGGAGTTGCAGCTGCATCCGGAGCAGTCGACGGATGCTTTCGTCCTGTTGCACCCGGAAGCGAAGTACTTCAACGCCTAAGATTTTCAAGAGGTTTCCGGGCTATCGCGCAGAGTTGCAGGGGTTGCTCGGCGCGATAGCCAGCAGGAGGGGTCCAACCACATGAGTTCTGACCGGTTGATTGCGGGGCGGTACCGACTAACGGATCCGATCGGCACCGGTGCGATGGGGGTCGTGTGGCGTGCGACCGACGTGCGATTGCGGAGAACGGTCGCCGTCAAACAGCTGTTGCTCGGACCGGGCCTGACCCGGTCGGCGGCCATCGAGGCCAAGATGCGGGCCATGCGCGAGGGGCGGATCGCGGCGCGGCTGCATCATCCCAATGCGGTGACCGTGTTCGACGTCGCCGAGGAGGACGGCCAGCCCTGGCTGGTCATGGAATACGTGAACGCGGTCAGCCTGGCCGCGCTGATGCGGGAGAAGGGGCGCCTGGAACCCGCCGAGGTGGCGCGGATCGGGGCGAAAGTGGCCGCGGCGCTGGCCGCGGCGCACAAGGCCGGGATCGTGCATCGCGATGTGAAACCCGCGAACATTCTCGTCGCGGACGACGGCACGGTGAAGATCACCGACTTCGGGATCTCCCGCGCCACCGGCGACGTCACCGTCACCTCCACCGGATTCCTCGCCGGGACACCGGCGTACCTGTCGCCGGAGGTGGCGCGCGGGGAGAATCCGGAACCGGCGTCCGACGTATTCGCTTTGGGCTCAACGCTTTACGCGGCGGTGGAGGGTGCGCCGCCGTTCGGTGAGGGCGACAACCCCCTCGCCGTGCTGCATTCGGTGGCGCGGGCGCAGGTTCCGGTGGCCGCGCACGCCGCCGCGCTGTGGCCGGTGCTGATCGATCTGCTGGCCGCCGAGGCCGACGACCGGCCGACCATGGAGCAGGCGGCCGAGCGACTACAGGCCGTCGCCGATGGGCGGGCCGTGGCGCCGCTGCACGCCACCAAGGTGCTGCCGGTGGCCGGGGAGAACGAATCCGGTCCGGGGACAGGCGGTTTCGGGCCGCGTCCCACCGGGACCGGCGGTCGTGGCGGGCGCACCGGCGGCAAGGGCCGCAATGGCGGCACCGGGGGCGGGATCGCCGCCGGAGCCGCGGGCATGGCCGCCGCGGCCAGCCGTACGGGCTCCGGTCGCACCGGCACCGATCCGGGGCGTCCCGGTGAAACAGGTCGCACCGGGGGAGACGCGGGACGAGCCGGAGCCGTTGCGGCGGGGGCGGGTTCGGACGCCACCACCGTCCTGCCCGGTTCCCGTACGGGGGGTTCCACCGCGAACTCCGGCGACGCGACCGAGTTCATCGGCACGAGCCAAGGCGCAGGCCGGGGCACCGCGCCCGGCGTTCCGGTGCCGCCGGTGCCGTTCACCTCGAATTCCGGTGCGGCCGACGGGAATCGGCGTCGCCTGGCCCTGATCGCCCTGGGCGTCGCGGCCGCGGTGCTCATCGCCGTGGTGATCGCGACCTCGCTCAATCGCGGTGGCGGCGGCGACAATCCGCCGATCGCCACCGGCGGCGCGTCGGTGTCGGCGCAGGCCGACCCGAACACCGGCGGCGACTCCGGCACGGGCGGCGGCACCGGCGGTTCGGCGGGCAGCGGCGCGTCGGACGGCGGTGCGGGACAACAGCCCCCGCGCACCAGCGCCGCCGGGCAGGTTCCGCAGCAGTCCAGCACGGTGCCCCCGTCCTCGACCCCGCCGCCGTCCAGCTCGGGCAAACCGACCACCACGACCACACCCCCGCCGACCACCACGCCGTTCGGCCCGCCGAACGCGGCCGCGCAGACCGCGTTCGTACAGAGCTACTACGGTCAGCTCCCCGGCAACGTGAACGGTGCGTGGGCCATGCTCTCGCCCGGATATCAGGCCGCGGCGGGCGGATTCAATTCCTACTCCGCGTTCTTCGGCCAGTTCAGCGCGGTGAGCGTGTCCGGGCTCACCCAGCAGGGCGATACCGTCGTCGGCACCGTCACCTACACCCACAAGAACGGCTACTCCGAATCCGAACGCCGCTGGTTCCGGGTGACCGGTGACGGCGGCCGTCTGGTGATCGCCGACTCACAGCGCGGGTAAGCGGCGACGGTCGTCCCTGGTTAGGCTGGACAACGGCCCGCCGCGTGCGGGCCGTTGTCAGGTGGTGTGCGGGTCAGGGCAGTGGAAGGGACGGGTGGTTCGGTGACGCGGGCGGACGCGGTGCTGTGGGATATGGACGGCACGCTGCTGGATTCGGAAAAGCTGTGGGATATCGCGGTGCGCGAGCTGTCGGTGGAGCTCGGGCGCGAGATGACCGAGGAGATCCGGCATGCCCTGATCGGCGCTTCCGGGCCGAACGCGTTGCGGATCCTGTTCAACAGCCTGGGCCTGGATCCCACGCCGGATGCGGTGCGGGAGGCCGGGGAGTGGCTGGAGCGGCGGGTCGTCGAGCTGTTCCATGATCCGATTCCGTGGCGGCCGGGCGCGCAGGACGCGCTCGCCGCGTTCCGGGAGGCGGGTGTGCCGATGGCCCTGGTGACCAATACCAAACGCTCGCTCACCGAGTACGGGCTCGATACGCTCGGCCGGGAGAACTTCGTCGCTACCGTCTGCGCGGACGAGGTCGCGCAGGGCAAACCGGCGCCGGATCTGTATCTGCGGGCGGCCGAACTGCTGGGTGTGGCGCCGCAGCGGGCCATCGCCATCGAGGATTCGCCGACCGGTGCGGTGTCGGCGGAGACCGCGGGCTGCACGGTGATCGTGATTCCGTGCGAGATCGCCGTCCCCGACGCGCCCGGTCGTATCTTTCGTGATTCGCTCATCGGGCTGACCGCCGACCATCTGCACGATCTGGTGCGGGCCCGCCACGCCTGAGACCATCGCGGTTCCCATTTCTCCAAGCGCCGGCCCGCCGCGACCGCCTAGCCTTCGACCATGACCGATGTCCTGGAGCCGCTGCGCGCGCTGTGCCTGGCGCTGCCCGAGGTGACCGAACGGCTCAGCCACGGTGAACCGACCTGGTTCGTACGCGGCAAGAAGACGTTCGTCATGTTCTCGAACGAACATCACGGCGGCCGGCTCGGATTCTGGTGCGCCGCACCGCCGGGCGTGCAGGAGGAACTGGTGGGCAGCGTGCCGGAACGGTTCTTCCGGCCGCCCTATGTGGGGCATCGCGGGTGGCTGGGCGTCGGGTTGGACGTCGCGGTGGACTGGGCTGAGATCGCCGAGATCGTCGAGGACGCCTACCGGATGGTCGCGCCGAAAACACTGGTGGCCCAGCTGGATTCGGCACCGGTCACAGCGCGCGATAGTGCTGATCCAGGATCGGCACCGGATCCAGCTCGCTGATCTGGTGCCCGGCATCGCAGTGATCGGTGAGGTCCTTGCCGTCGCGGGCCTGCACCACCCGCAGCTCGCCCACCAGGTCGCGCAGGGATTCGGCCACCCGCGCCGCGTGCCGGTAGCCGGGCGCATCGCGATCGGCGACGATCCAGACCCGGTGCGCGCCGCGGAACCAGGCCGCGTGCTCCGGATGCCAGGCGTTCGCGCCGCCCGCATTGCAGGTCGCGGTGCGCCCGGCGTGCGTGGCGGTCAGCACATCGGCTTCACCTTCGCAGACGTAGATATCGCGGCCGGTGCGCACGGCGGCCAGCAGCTGCGGGAGCTGGAACGGAAAACGCGGGAAACCGCCCGGCTCCCACCCTGATTCGGTGCGCCGCTCCTGATAGAAGGACTTGGCGAAGCCGCGCGCGTGCAGGGTGCGCAAGCGGATGACCCGGCCGGCGGCGCTGCCGTCCGGGCGGCGATAGATGTAGGCGGCGACCCGGATCGGGCGGCGCAGGCGCGGGCCCGGGTTCGGCTTGTGCACCGACAACGGCAGGCCCGCGGCCAGGATCGCGCGGTCCGCGACGGCGAGCGCCGGGGGCGGTCCGGTGCGGCGGGGGACCAGTGGATCGGGCGGGCGATCGAACAGATCGCGCACGTGCAGGCCGAGCCGCTCGAGCACGTCCGTATCGGAGCACCCCGCGAAGCAGCGGACCACCGTGCGCTGCCGCTGATGGTTGTAGACGACGCCGAGCGAAGGATGATGGCGGCGGCCGTCGGCCTCGTGGACCGGGCACAGGTAGGTGGTCCATTCCGTGCCGCGCCGCCCGGGGCCGCTGACCTCGTTCAATGCGTGAGTGATGGTGTTCCAGGAGCCGTCGATACCCATGGCGAAAGTCCTCTCCCTTCCGGTGTACCCGGATCCGGAGAACTGTCAAACGGCACCAAAAGCATTGTTACGCAGCGGAAATGCGGTGCGTACGGGTGCGCTTGCACCGGTGCGCGCGGGTGCGCGCACCGGTGTGGGGTCAACGCCCGGAGAGGAGATCGGCCGCCTTGGCGATGCGCGAGGTCCGGCCCAGTCGCGATTCGCGATGGTCGGCGGCCCGGTACAGCGAGTACATGAGCTGCACGCCGATCCAGCGCAGCGGTTCCGGCTCCCACCGCCGCACCGGCCAGTTCACCCACGGCAAACTCGTCAATTCGGTATCGCGGCGCAGCAGCAGGTCCCGCAGGGTGCGCGCGGCGAGATTGGTGGCGGCGACGCCGTGGCCGGTGTATCCGCCCGCATAGGCCAGGCCGGTGGCGTGATCGAGCGCCACGGTCGAACACCAATCGCGCGGCACGGCCAGCACCCCCGACCACGCATGCTCCAAGGGGACGTCGGCGGCGGCGGGAAAGAAGTCGGCGAGCATGCCGTGCAGCACCTCGACCGTCCACTCCTGGGTGCGGCCCGCGTCGTCGATCCGGCTGCCGTAACGGTACGGCTTGCCCCGCCCGCCGAACGCGATCCGCCCGTCCGCGGTGCGCTGGGCGTACATGTAGTAGTGCGCCATATCGCCCAGCAATTCGGCTCCCGCCCAGCCGATCTCGTCCCACACCGCCGCCGGCAACGGCTCGGTGACGATCATGGAACTGTTCATCGGCAGCCAATCGCGATGGCTCGCCCCGAACGCCGCGGAGAAGCCCTCGGTGGCCCGGATGACGTAGTCCGCGGTCACCGTCCCGCGCGCCGTGACGGCCGCCGCCGGCGCGGAACCCGTTCGGGCCCGGACCGATTCGACCTCGGTGCCTTCGTGGATCACCACGCCGAGCCCCCGCACCACCTCGGCCAGCCCGCGCGCCAGCTTGGCCGGCTGCACCCGGGCGCAATGCGGCGTCCACAACGCTCCCGTCGCCTGCGCGACCCGGATCCGCTGCTCGGGCTCGACGATCATGAGATCGTCCGCACCCCAACCCCAGTCCCGCGCATGCGCGAGCGTCTCGCTCAGCCGCCGCTGCTGCGCCGCGTTCCGTGCCACCGTGGTCTGCCCGCTCTTGACGATATCGGCGTCGATACCCTCGCCCGCCGCGACCGTCACGATCTCCTCGACCGTCTCGAACATGGCCCGCTGCAACCGCACCGCCGCATCGCGCCCGTGCCGCCGCGCGTACACTTCCGCCGATCCGGCGATCTCCCCGACCACCCACCCGCCGTTGCGCCCCGACGCCCCGAACCCCGCGAACTCCTTCTCCAGCACCACGATCCGCAGATCCGGCTGCGCCTTCTTCAAGTAGTAGGCGGTCCACAGCCCGGTGTACCCGGCCCCGACGATGCACACATCCGCCTGCACGTGCCCGGACAGCGGCGCCCCCGCCCGCACCTCCCCGAGCTCGCGGAACCAATACGACACCGAACCATTGACAAAGGACATATCAGGCATCCTCGGCTATCTGCGAGCATTCGGCATCTCGGGGGTCGTTCAGCGGACACGGCCGGCCACCCGGCGCGGCGAAGCGACGGGATTTGTGTCACGTCACGATCGCATGAAAATTATTGGCACACAGAAAAAGTGGCAATCCACAATCGATGGACATTCCGGGCGTGTCGGCGGTTGCTGCGTCCAGAATGGTCGTCATGGTTGGGACCGGGGGCTGGGTAGACGCGTGCGATGTACCCGGCGTGGATTTCGTTCGTTATCCGTTGGACGCACCGGGCAGTGAACGCTGGGCAGCCGTGGTGCGCGCCGCGCGGGCGGAGCTGGCGGCGGACGGGTGTTGCGTGCTGCGCGGGTTCATCACCCCGGAGCGGATCCGGACGCTGCGCTCCGAGGGCGTGGCCATGGCGCCGCAGGCGTATTACACCGTCGAGCAGGTCAATGCCTACAACATTCCGCTCGATGCCGACCTGCCGGCCGACCATCCGGGGCGGATCGTGCTGCGGCGCGGAAACGCCTTCGTGGCAAGGGATTTGATCCCCGCCGACGCGCTGATCCACCGCCTCTACACCAGCCGCACCTTCCAGCGTTTCGTCGCGGACTGTTTCGGCCTCGATGAGCTGCACGAATACACCGATCCGCTGGCCGGGCTCTGCTTGAACGTGGTCGCGCCGGGCATGTCGCACCCGTGGCACTTCGACACCAACGAGTTCACCGTCAGCATGCTCACCCAGGAGCCGGAATGCGGTGGGGTGTTCGAATATTGCCCGAACATTCGCTCGCGTACGGCCGAGAACCTCGGCGACGTCAATGACGTCCTCACCGACCGGGGCGAGCATCTGATCCGGCGGCTGGAA
The DNA here is from genome assembly GCF_021183565.1 of Nocardia yamanashiensis. Taxonomy (NCBI): domain Bacteria; kingdom Bacillati; phylum Actinomycetota; class Actinomycetes; order Mycobacteriales; family Nocardiaceae; genus Nocardia; species Nocardia yamanashiensis. The sequence goes on along the minus strand of NZ_CP089226.1, from coordinate 2,817,494 downwards.
TTGCGCCCCGGCGATCTGCAGCTGTTCCAAGGCCGGTTCTCGCTACACCGCGTCGCGCCGGTAGGCGGTACGGTGCAACGACATTCGGCGATCTTCGCCTACAGCGACAGCCCCGGCGTCATCGGCACCGTGGAACGCACCCGCCAGCTCTTCGGCCGGGTGCTGCCTGATCATCTCGCCGCCGCCACCGTCCGTGGCGACGGACTGCTCGACTGAGAGGGGACCGCATGCCGGTTTCGTTGCACAACACCGGAAAAGCCTCGTTCGACGACATCTACGAGCGGCCCGATCCCCGCGCCTACTACGCCCGCATGGCCGAATTGGATTACCGCATACCGGAATTGGCGGCGCCGCACTTCCGGCAGTTCATCGCCGACCATCGCGCCGCCACCGGCATCGGCTCGCCCACCGTGCTGGACCTGGGCTGCTCGTACGGGGTGAACGCGGCCCTGCTGCGCCTGGATCTGGGCATGAGCGAACTGGCCGGGCACTATTCCGAACACGACGGCGACGACCTGATCGCGGCCGACCGGGAACTGCTCGGCACCGGCGACCGGCTGCCCGGGGTGCGCTTCATCGGCATGGACGCCTCCGGCCCCGCCCTGAAATACGCGCACGAGGCCGGTTTCCTCGACGACACCGTGCACGCGGACCTGGAGGCCGGCGACCCCACCGAACCGCAGCGGCAGATCCTGGCCACCGCCGACCTGGTCATCTCCACCGGCTGCGTCGGCTACATCACCGACCGCACCCTGGTGCGGGTGGCCACCGCACATGGCGGAAAGCTCCCCTGGATGGCGCATTTCGTGCTACGCATGTTCGCCTTCGATCCCATCGCCGCCCGGCTGGGCGCGCTCGGGTACCGCACCCAGCGCATGCCCGGAGCGTTCCGGCAGCGCAGATTCGCCTCGGCAGACGAACAGGCCGGAGTGTTGAATACGCTGGAGGACAACGGGATCGACGCCGCCGGTCTCGAATCCGACGGCTGGCTGTACGCCCAGCTCTACCTGTCCAGACCGTCCGTGAACCTATCCATCGACCCCGAGGAACTCTCTTGAGCGAACGGACCTTCGCCCACGACGATCAGCTGCCCCGCGTGCCGCTCCCCACCCTGGAGGAGAGCTGCACCCGGTTCCTGCACTGGTCCGCGCCGCTGCTCGGCGACGACGAATACGCCGCCACCGCGGCCGCCGTCGAAGATCTGCTGCGGCCCGACAGCCCCGCCCGCACCCTGCACGCCGACCTGCAACGGTTCGACGCGACCCCGGGCGTGGGCAGCTGGCTGGACGAATTCTGGCCCAACCGCTACCTCGGGCGGCGCGACCGCATCGCCCTGAACGCCAACTTCTTCTTCCTGTTCCGCGACGACACGGTGCTGGCGACCTCCACCACCGCCGATCAGGCCGAGCGGGCGGCGGCCCTGGTGACCGCCGCGGTCGACTACAAGCTGCGCTTGGACAAGGAGGAGATCCCGCCGGTCACCCAGCGCGGTACGCGTTTGAACATGGCGCAGAACAAATTCCTGTTCTCCGAGACGCGCATTCCGGACGATCCGCAGGACACCGTGCGGGTGCCCTACACCGAGGAATGGCCGGGGCCGTCGCAGGCCCGGCACATCGTGGTGTTCTACCGCGGCAATATGTTCCGGATGGACGTGCTCGGGCCGGCGGGCGCGCCGTACACGCCCGAGGACCTGGCCGACGGGCTGCGCGCGGTCATGAAGGCCGGCACCCGCCGCCCGCCGATCAGCGCCTCGGCCGGGCATCTGACCACCATGGCCCGGGTGGAGTGGGCGCCGGTGCGAAATGCCTTGCAGCCCGCCAATTCCGCCGCGTTCGAGACCATCGAGACCGCGCTGTTCTGCGTGTGCCTGGAAGATTTCGCCCCGCGCGACGAACTGCACGCCTGCGATCAACTGCTGCACGGCGACAGCGGCAACCGCTGGTTCGACAAGGCGGTGTCGTTCATCGTCTTCTCCGACGGGCAGGCCGGCATCAATGTCGAGCACTGCGGACTGGACGGCACCACCATCCTGTCCTTCGTGGACACCCTGCTGGAAACGGCGGTGACCGAACACGCCACGGCGGCGGGAGCGCAACCGCAGGGCCTGCCCGCGGTCGAGCCGATCGAATTCGTCCTCGACGCCGAGCAGAAGACGACGGTGGCCACCGCGGCCGCGGCCTTCGCGCAATACGCCGCCGACACCGCCACCACCACCGTGTCCTTCGACTTCGGCACCGCGAAGGCCAAGAGCCTCGGCATCTCCCCGGATGCCTTCGCACAGCTCAGCTATCAGCTGGCACACCGGCGCAGCAAGGGGCTGACGGGAGCCACCTACGAGTCCATCGCGACCCGCCAGTTCCGCAACGGCCGCACCGAGGCCATGCGCGTGGTGACACCCGAGATCCTCGAATTCGTCGCGGCCATGCTCGATCCGGAGGTGGATGCCGACGGCAAGCGGTCCGCCGCGCGCGCCGCCGCGCAGGCACACGTGCGGCGGGCGCAGGAATGCCAGCGCGGCGAAGCGCCCGAACAGCACCTGTGGGAACTCCAGATGATCCAGCGCCGGCGCGGGGAGCAGCTGGGCGCCACCGCGCCCATGGCGTTCTACGACAGCCCCGGCTGGCGCATCACCCGCGACGACTACCTCAGCACCAGTTCCGCACCCTCGGTGAACATCCGGTACTTCGGGTTCGGTTCCACCAGTCCCACCTGCATCGGGATCGCGTACGTGCTGCTGCCCGACCGCTGGAACCTCTACCTCGCCACCCCGAAATCGGTCTCCCAGCAAATGTTCGGCTTCGCCGATGAATTGCGCACCGCAGTAGCCGAACTCGCGGAGTTGCTGGAAGTCTGATGTTCGTCACCCCGGGGATTCCGCTGCGCCACACCCATGTCCGATTTCGTCGGTAGGGTGTGTGCTGTGATTACGCTTCGAAAAGAAGATGGTGCAGCGGATCTCGCGGGGATCACGAAGATGAGCGTCGGGGTGAGCTGGGATCCCTCGGGCGGCGTCAGCGGTGGACTGCTCGGCATCGCCAAACGCAAGAAGGGCGTCGACCTGGATCTGGTCGCGATTCTCATGCAGGGCGCGGAGCCGGTGCGGTTCGCCGGGCTGGACTCGCTGGACCCGCTGGGCAACGGCTCGGTCCAGCACACCGGTGACGAGCAGACCGGCGCGGCCTCCGGCGACGACGAGACGGTGCACGTCACCTTCGCCAATGTCCCGACGGCCATCGACTCGATCATCTTCGTGGCCTCGGCCTTCAAGAAGGGCTCGAGCTTCGAGAAGGCCAACAACATCTCCTTCAAGATCTACGACGCCTCCGGCGGGTCCACCCAGCAGGTGGCCGATATCTGGCCGTCCCTGCTGGGCACCGACAATGCCAATGCCATCGCCCGGGCCTTCCGCAACGGCCCGAACTGGCAGCTGGAGGTCCTGGACCGCAAGGGCAAGATCAAGCAGGGTGATATGCAGGCCCTGCTGCGCTTCGCCATGGCATAGCCGCACGCGCTCAAGCGATTTCGAGCGCGATGATGGCGAGCGCCAGCAGCGTGTCCAGCACCATGCAGAACTCGGACATGGACCGGACCACCACGCGGTCGGTGCGGAAATGGTGGATGTCCCACGCGGTGTGGGCGAGCAGGCCGGCGGCCACCAGGTAGGCGCCGGCCCGCTCGTCGATGAGCAGTGCCGCCACGGCCACCGCGCCGAAGGCGAGCATGGCCACGGCTTGCAGCGTGATGTCCCGGCGGCGCAGCAGGCCGTATCCGGCGAGCGGAACCGCGAGCGCCAGCAGCACCCAGGTGCCGTCGAAACCGGTCGCTTTCGCCGCGCCGATGACGACGAAGGTGACGAGGAAGACCGGCCAGGCGGCGCGCGGGTCGGCCAGCGCGGCGCTGCCCAGATAGACGATGGCGGAGGCGGCGACGATCTGCGCCAGATCCACGCCGGTGCTCAGATCGAAAGCGGTGGCCGTGGCCAGCAGCAGGGCGGCCACGGCGGGCCAGACGGTGACGGCGCGGGGCCGAATCGGTGTGTCGTGCATGACAATCACCGTCGCGCCGCAGCCCGGGGCCGGACCAGACGGGCTGCCGCGAATGACCGAATCGCTGGGATTCGTGGCGGATTCACTAGGATCGGCGGTATGGCGGAACGGCTGGTCGTCGTGGTCGGCTACCCGGGGGTGGAGCTGCTCGACATCGCATCGGTGACCTCCACCCTGGACATGGCCAATCGCATGGGGGCCACGCCGCCCTACCGGATGGCGATCGTGACCCCGGGCGGGCTTGCGGTGGAATGCGATTCGGGACTGACGCTCAGCGCCCACGGCGCCGTCGAACAGTTCAACGCCGCCATCGACACCCTCGTCGTCTCCGGCGGGCTCGGCCATCTGGACGCCGCCGCCGACCACCGGTTCGTCGGGCACATCCGGCGGCTGGCCCGGCAGGCGCGCCGGGTCGCGTCGGTGTGCACCGGAGCCAGCGTGCTGGCGGCCACCGGACTGCTCGACGGCCGCCGCGCCACCACCCACTGGTTCTACGCCGCGCAGCTGGCCGCCGCCTATCCCGAGGTGGAGGTGGATCCCGAGCCGATCTTCGTGCGGCACGGCGCTATCGCCACCTCCGGCGGGGTGACCTCCGCGCTGGATCTGACCCTGGCGTTCATCGAAGAGGACCACGGCGCGGAGCTGGCCCGGCGGGTCTCCATGGGCCTGGTCACCTATTTGCGGCGGCCGGGCGATCAAGCGCAGGTCAGCGTGTTCGTGGGCAATCCGGAACCGGCGCATCGGCTGGTGCACCGGCTGGTGGAGCACATCGCGGGACACCTGGACGGGAACCTCGGCGTCGAGGCGCTCGGTGCGACGGCCGGACTCAGCGAACGGCAGCTGACGCGCTTGTTCGTGGCCGAACTGGGGGAGACCCCGGCCCGCTATGTGCGGCGCATGCGCGTGGACGCCGCCGCGCGATTGCTGGCGGGCACCGGATTGCGGCTCGACGATATTGCCGCGCAATGCGGATTCGCCTCCGCCGAGACGCTGCGCCAAGCCTTCGCCGCGCAATTCGGTGTCGCCCCTTCGGTGTATCGGGCGCGGCAGCGGGCCGCCGCGGCGACGCCGTCCTGACGGCGGAGATCGGGAGGCGGGAGTGCGTTGCAGGGAGTGTGCGGCGATCTGAAAGAATGTTCGACCGTGAAAACTTTCGAGGCCCTGTTCGCCGAGCTGCAGGATCGTGCCGTCAACCGCCCCGAGGGGTCCGGGACCGTCGCCGCCCTGGACGCCGGCGTGCATGCGCAGGGCAAGAAGGTACTGGAAGAGGCCGGTGAAGTGTGGCTGGCCGCGGAGCACGAGAGCGACGAATCGCTCTCCGAGGAGATCTCGCAGCTGCTGTATTGGGTGCAGGTGCTGATGGTGGGCCGCGGCCTGCGGCTGGAAGACGTCTACCGACATCTGTGACGGCTGATATCGCCGCGCTCACGGGCGCGGCGCTCGCTGGTCCGTAGTCGTCTCCTCCCATCCACCGTCCCGAAAGGACACCCCATGCTTCGCGTCGCCGTACCCAACAAGGGCGCGCTCTCCGAATCCGCCGTCGCCATCCTCGCCGAGGCCGGCTACCGCAAGCGTTCCGACGCCCGCGATCTGAGCGTGCTCGATCCGGCCAACCAGGTCGAGTTCTTCTTCCTGCGGCCCAAGGACATTGCCATCTACGTCGGCTCCGGCGAACTGGATCTCGGCATCACCGGCCGCGATCTGGCGCTGGATTCCGGTGCGCCCGTGCAGGAACGCCTCGCCATGGGCTTCGGCCGCTCCACCTTCCGCTACGCCGCGCCCGCGGGCCGGGAATGGAAGGTCGAGGACCTCTACGACAAGCGCATCGCCACCTCCTACCCGAACCTGGTGCTCGCCGACCTGGCGCGGCGCGGGATCGAGGCCGAGGTGATTCGCCTCGACGGCGCGGTCGAGATCTCCATCCAGCTCGGCGTGGCCGATGCCATCGCCGACGTGGTGGGCTCGGGCCGCACCCTGCGCCAGCACAACCTGGTCGCCTTCGGTGAGTCGCTGTGCGATTCCGAGAGCGTGCTGATCGAGGCCAAGGGCGCGGACCAGCAGGACAAGGCGCGCAATCAGCTCGTCGCCCGCATCCAGGGCGTGGTGTTCGCCCAGCAGTATCTGATGCTGGATTACGACTGCCCGAAGGAACTCCTCGACGCGGCCGTGCAGATCACGCCCGGTCTGGAATCGCCGACCGTGTCGCCGCTCACCGATCCGAACTGGGTCGCGGTGCGTGCGCTGGTGCCGCGCAAGAACGGCAACGAGCTGATGGATCAGCTCGCCGAACTCGGCGCCAAGGCGATCCTGGCCACGGACATCCGGTCCTGCCGGGCGTTCTGAGAGCGGGCCCGCCCGCCGTGCCGACGCACGGCGGGCGGGGCGCGCGGGTCAGGAGCCGGAGGGGAAAGGCGGTGTGGTGCCGCCGAATTCGGGGCACAGGGCTTTGAAATCGCAGAACTGGCACATCCAGCTGCGATTGGGCGGGAAGTCCCCGGTTTCGGCGGCGGTGACGATCGCCGACCACAGCGCCGACAGGATCTTCTCGAACCGCGACAGCTCCTCGGCATCCGGCTCGTAGGTGAGGGTCTGGCCGTCGGCCAGGTACATCAGCTCGAGCTGCCCGGGAGCCGTCCCGAACATGCGCATGAGCACCAGGGCGTAGAACTTCAGCTGGAACAGCGCCCTGGTCTCGTAATCGATCCCCGGAGCCCGGCCGGTCTTGTAGTCGACGACCTTCAGCGCACCGGCGGGCGTGCGGTCGATCCGGTCCACGATGCCGCGCAGCGGGGTGCCGTCGGCCAGTTCGGTTTCGATGAAGGTCTCGCGGGACTCCGGTTCGAAGCCGGACGGATCCTCCAGCCGGAAGTACACGTCCACCAGCCCGCGCACTTCCGCGAGGAAGACCGCCCGGTCGTCCTCGGCGATCAGCTCGGCCACCTCGGGCCGGGCCTCGAGCATCGCGTTCCACGCGGGTTCGATGAGCGTCGTCGCGCCCGGCAGATCCCGATCCCCGGCGGGCAGGTCGAACAGGGCTTCCAGCACCGAATGCACGAGCGTTCCGCGCACCGCCGCGCGCGAGGGCGGCTCCGGAATCTGATCGATGGCGCGCAGCCGGTACTTCAACGGGCACTGCTTGAAATCGATTGCCCGCGAAGGGGACAGCGCCGGACCACGCGGGGCGAAACCCGCCGTCTCCGGGGTAGTGATAGCGGGTACCGACATACCTGGCAGGCTAGACGCAGGCACCGACAAGGTGCGGTGCTCATCGAGCAGCGAAATCGCGGCGACCCCGCCCAGACCAACAGCGAACGGAGTTTCATGACGGCCAGACGAACCGGCCCTTTCCAGATCGGTGACCGGGTACAGCTGACCGACGCCAAGGGGCGCAAGTTCACGGTGATCCTGGAGGCGGGCAAGCAGTTCCACACCCACGCCGGGCACATCGAGCACGACGATCTGATCGGCGCGGACGAGGGCTGCGTGGTGACCTCGGCCAAGAACACCCAGTACCTGGCGCTGCGCCCGCTGCTCACCGACTACGTGCTGTCCATGCCGCGCGGCGCGGCGGTCATCTACCCCAAGGACGCCGCCCAGATCGTGCACGAGGGCGATATGTTCCCCGGCGCGCGCGTGCTGGAAGCCGGCGCCGGTTCGGGCGCACTGACCTGCTCGCTGCTGCGCGCGGTCGGCCCCGAGGGCAAGGTCATCTCCTACGAGATCCGCGACGATCACCTCGAGCACGCCGTCAAGAATGTCGAGCGCTTCTTCGGCGAACGTCCCGCGAACTGGGATGTCACCCTGGGCGATGTCGCCGAATACTCCGGCGAGCAGGTCGACCGCGTGATCCTGGACATGCTCAAGCCCTGGGACACGCTGGACGCGGTCGCCAAGGCGCTCATCCCCGGCGGCGTCCTGCTGGTCTACGTGGCGACCACCACGCAGCTGTCCGAGGTCGTCGAGCACCTGCGCCGCCAGCAGTGCTGGACCGAGCCGCTCGCCTGGGAATCCATGGTGCGTCCCTGGCACGTGGTCGGTCTCGCGGTACGCCCCGAACACCGCATGCAGGGCCACACCGCGTTCCTGGTGAAGGCCCGCCGCCTCGCCGACGGCGTCGTCGCCCCCAAGCCGCAGCGCCGCCCCTCCAAGGGCTAGTCCGCCTCTCCGGGACTTCAGCGCACGGCTTAGAGCCGTCGCCGGACCCGCACGCGTGCCTGCGGTCAGGTGCGACTCCGATTTCGGGCGTGCCCGGCGAGTTACCCTCGGGTCGCGAAATCAGTTGTCACCCACTCTGAGACGAATCCCCCGCCACCTTCCGGTGGCGGGGGATTCCTGTCGTTCCTACGCGGGTGCGGCCCGAGTCAGCAGGGTGCCTTGCCCATGGCGAGGATGGTGCACGCGGTGCTCTCCGAGAGCTGCCAGCCGGCCTCGGTGTGCGTCCAGGTCATGGGCACGCCGGGCATGGTGCCGTGCGGCGAGGAGATCGCGACGGTCGCGTTGGCGGTGTCGCCGTTCGCCTGCACGCCCGACACGCCCCAGCCGATCGTGCCGTAGTTGGCCAGTCCCTGGCTCATCTTCTCGATATTGGCGGTCCGGTTCGCCCCGCCGACCATGAGATTCGCCTTGTCCGCGGTCGGTACCGACGGGTCGGTGAAGCGTTCCAGCTGGGACTGCAATTCCGCCGCGGCGGGCGCGTCGGCGGCCCCGGCCAGGCCGGTGGCCGAGGTCAGCGCGGCGGCGATACCGAACGCGGCGAACGAGAGGCGGGCGGTGCGAGCGAGCATGTGCGAACGTGCCTTTCGACTGAAGCGGAACGAATTACGGCTGGCAGGCGGCGCGCGCCATGCCCAGGATGGTGCACGCCCCGGCGTCGGACAGCTTCCACGCGCCGTCGGCGTAGGTGAAGGCCATCGGCACGTCCGGCATGGTGCCGTGCGGGGAAACCACCGCCACCTTGGCGTCGGCCTTGTTTCCCTCGGTCTTGATTTCGCCGACCGTGAAACTCACCTGATAGTTGGCCAAGCCCTTGTTCATGGTCTCGATCAGGGCCACCCGCTTGTCCCCGTCCACGACGAGTTTTGCCTTGTCAGCGGCCGGTTTCGCGGGATCGGCGAAGGCCGTCAGCACGCCCTGCAACTCGGCCGCGGTGGGGGCCGGCGCGGCGGACGCGACGGACGCCGAGGCCGACACGCTCGTGCCGCTTTGCGCGGAACCCTTGTCGTCGGAGCCGCAGCCAGCCAAAGTTGCGGTAACGGCTAGCGCCGCCGCGACGGTAGCCACGGAAACACGAAGCGTCCGCGTGACGTTGCCCGATATACGGGTACGACTCTCGGGAAGGAGCATCGACGGGCACCCTTTCGGCTCGGCCGGCGATTAACTCGCCGGAAACAGGTTAGGGCAGGCTAACATGCCTGCCGCAAAGGTCCGCCGCAGCCTAGATGTGATCACGACGAAACCATGTCGGAAAGCGGGAACGGTTATCGCCCGGTAGCGTTGATAGACCGGGACTGGGAGGAGCAGCATCATGAGCCCCATGGAACATTCCGATTCGGCCGCCTGGAGGGAACTCGAGGCCGTGCGTGCCGAGGCGGCTGCACTCCGGAGGCAACTCGCCGACTCGCCGGATCGCACACGGGAATTGGAAGCGCGCGTCGATTCGCTGACGATTCGCAACACCAAACTGATGGACACCCTCAAGGAAGCGCGCCAGCAACTGGTCGCTCTCCGTGAGGAAGTCGACCGGCTCGGTCAGCCACCGTCCGGCTACGGTGTCCTGCTTGGTACGTACGACGATCAGACGGTCGACGTTTTCACCTCCGGGCGCAAGATGCGGCTGACGTGTTCGCCGAATATCGATACCTCCACTCTCACTTACGGTCAGACCGTGCGTCTCAACGAGGCGCTGACCGTGGTGGAAGCGGGGCTGTTCGATCAGATCGGTGAAATCGGCACGCTGCGTGAGATTCTCGACGACGGGCGTCGCGCCCTGGTCGTCGGGCATGCCGACGAGGAGCGCGTGGTCTGGCTGTCCGGGCCGCTGAGCGCGCTGGTGGACGTAGACGATCTGGAAGATCCGGATCGCCCGATTCGCAAACTGCGCCCGGGCGATTCGCTGCTGGTCGACACCAAGGCCGGCTTCGCCTTCGAGCGCATCCCCAAGGCCGAGGTCGAGGATCTGGTCCTGGAGGAGGTGCCGGATGTCGACTACCACGACATCGGTGGCCTCTCGCGCCAGATCGAGCAGATTCGCGATGCGGTGGAACTGCCGTTCCTGCACAAGGATCTGTTCCGCGAGTACGCGCTGCGGCCGCCCAAGGGCGTGCTGCTCTACGGCCCGCCCGGCTGCGGTAAGACGCTGATCGCCAAGGCCGTCGCCAACTCGCTCGCCAAGAAGATCGCCGAGGCGCGCGGTGAGGATGCCAAGGAAGCCAAGTCGTTCTTCTTGAACATCAAGGGCCCCGAGCTCTTGAACAAGTTCGTCGGCGAGACCGAGCGGCATATCCGGATCATCTTCCAGCGGGCGCGTGAGAAGGCGTCCGAGGGCACCCCGGTCATCGTGTTCTTCGACGAGATGGATTCCATCTTCCGCACCCGCGGTTCGGGCGTCTCGTCCGATGTCGAGACCACCGTTGTGCCGCAGCTGCTCTCGGAGATCGACGGCGTCGAGGGCTTGGAGAACGTCATCGTGATCGGCGCCTCCAACCGCGAGGACATGATCGACCCGGCCATCCTGCGTCCCGGCCGTCTCGATGTGAAGATCAAGATCGAGCGTCCGGATGCCGAAGCGGCCCAGGACATCTTCTCCAAGTACCTGACCGAGACCCTGCCGCTGCGCGCCGACGACCTGCAGGAATTCGACGGCGATCGCGGCAAGTGCGTACAGGCCACCATCGAACGCGTGGTGGATCGCATGTACGCCGAGAGCGAGGACAACCGCTTCCTGGAGGTCACCTACGCCAACGGTGACAAGGAAGTCCTGTACTTCAAGGACTTCAACTCCGGCGCCATGATCCAGAACATCGTGGACCGGGCCAAGAAGTACGCCATCAAGTCCGTCCTGGAAACCGGCAATCCGGGCCTGAGCATCCAGCATCTCTACGATTCGATCGTGGACGAGTTCTCCGAGAACGAGGACCTGCCCAACACCACGAATCCCGATGACTGGGCGCGCATCTCGGGCAAGAAGGGCGAGCGGATCGTCTACATCCGCACCCTGGTCACGGGCAAGAACGCGAGTGCTTCCCGCGCCATCGACACCGAGTCGAACACCGGCCAGTACCTGTAAGCCGGAATACGAAGCGGCGCATCTCCTCTTTCGGAGATGCGCCGCTTTCGTGCGTCCGGGCCGAACCGCTTGCCGCTCAGCTGACGCCGGGGATGTAGCCCGGGTAGACGAAATTGCTGCCGCCGTCGAGCCGCCCGTAGCCCGGGAGGGCGGGGAAGTTGAAGGGCAGCTTCTGGAGCTGGTGGGGGTTGCCGTCCTGGTCGGCCTGCCAGCAGGACATGGTCACGCCGTGGAAGCTGTTGCACACGATGCGGGTGCTGGTGCCGTAGGGGGAGGTGAGGCGGTTGCCGAAATCGAAGGGGTTCCAGTAGGCGGGGTTGTCGGGGGTGAGGAAGTTCTTGGTCTCGAAGACCGAGATCGGGCTGTTGGGCTGCTGTTCGGGCCATTCGTCGGCGTGCGCCGCGCCGGTGCCCAGTGCGAGCGCGATTCCGGCGGTCGCTGCGAGTGCGGCCGCCCGGCCGGTGGTACGTGCGATCATTGCGTTTCCCTCCGTCATGCTGCTGGTCGATAGCTGATCGGCATCGTAGAGCTCATCGCTCTGACGAACCGACGGGTTTCGATGATCCATCTCACAGTGCGTGATAACCATTCGGTGCGGGTTCGAACCCGGCGGGGTGTGAATTCGAATCCGCTCAGGCGCGGCGGGCCCGCCGGTAGGTGGGCAGGGCCGCGGCGGCCGTGGCCAAATGCGCCGCGAGTTCGTCCACGTCCGCGCGGTGCAGTGCGGCGACGGTCAGGCGCAGATGATCGGTCTCGGGATGCTCGGTGACCTCGAAAGGGCCACCCGGGGCGGCCTTGATGCCCGCGGCCGCGAGCGAGATCATCGCCGCGTTCTCGTCGGCGACGGGAACCCAGAGATTGATGCCGTCCGCGCGAGCGACCGGAATGCCGTGCTGGGACAGGGCTTTGCGCAAGGCTTCGGACCGGGCGCGGTAGGCGGTGCGCGCGCCGGCGACGGTATCGCGCGCCGCGCTGTCGGTGAGCATGTGCACCAGGACGCGTTGCAGCAGGCGGCTGGACCAGCCCGGGCCGAGCATGCGGCGTTCGACGACGGGATCGAGCAGCGCGGCCGGACCGCCGACGACCGCCAGGCGCAGATCCGCGCCGTGGGATTTGGAATAGGACCGGATGTGCACGGTGCGCCCGGGCAGGCGGGCCGCCAGCGACCGCAGCGGGGCGTGGGCGATGCCGGAGCTGTGGTCGTCCTCGATGATCGGCGGACTGGACCCGGCGGTGACGGCCGCATCGGCCAGCACATCGGCCAGTTCGCGCACGCGTTGCGCGGAAAGTGAAGCGCCGGTGGGGTTCTGGGCGCGCGGCTGCAGGAGTACGGCGGCCGGGGTGGCGGTGGCGAGCGCGATCGCCAGCTCGTGCGGCAGCAGGCCGCAGCCGTCCATGGCGACGGGCACCGGGCGCGCGCCGAGGCGGCCGAGCAGATCCAGAAACGGCGGAAAGCACGGATTCTCGACCACGACGGTATCGCCCAGCCGGACATGCGCGGACAGCAGCCGGTCGACGGCATCGAGCGCGCCGTCCAGCACGGTCAGGCGTTCGGCCCGGCCCGGCCAGTCGGCGCGCACCAGGCGCTCGAGCTCCGGCAGCACCGCGTCGCCGAGATAGGTGGCCGACAGATCGTCGATGCTGTCGTCCCCGCCGAGCGCCCGCAGCGCGGCGGTGAGATCGGGCAGCAGTGCCGGATCGGGGACCCCGCGCGAGAGGTCGATGCGAAAAGTGCTGTCGGAGTGCGGGTGCAGCCGCCGGTAGCGGCCCCCGGCGGCGGGCGGCCCGGCGGGATGCGGGTCCGCGTTCACGAAGGTGCCCGCCCGCCCGCGCGCCACGATCACCCCCGCGGCGGCGAGCGCGCGCCAGGCCTGGGTGACGGTGGCGGGGGAGACCTTGAGCTCGCGCGCCACCTCGCGCACGGTGGGCAGCCTCGTGCCGGGGGCGAGCGCGCCCGAGCGGATCCGCCGCCCGACCGCCCCGGCGATGCCCGCGGCCGTGCGGTCGTGCACGTCGGCCCGCAATTCGGCGGCATCGAACGCGGCGCCGCCGGCAGCGACACGCCGACCGCCCGCAGCGCCGGATTGCCGGGCGGTCGCCGGATCCAGCTGCTGGGGGTCGAGTTCGGTTGTCACAGTGTGATTCTGCGTGCGGAGACGGAGGGGGCCGAGCACCGGCCCACACAATTTACGGTCACGAAACTGTTTCCTTCATCTTGTAACACAAGCAAATCCGTTTCAGGTGCAGTATCACAAAGCATGGCAATCGTTCGAGCGGCGCTGGTCCAGACGAACTGGACCGGTGACAAAGAGTCCATGATCAAGGCCCACGAGGAGTACGCGCGGCAGGCCGCGGCGGCGGGGGCCAAGGTGATCTGCTTCCAGGAGTTGTTCTACGGGCCGTACTTCTGCCAGGTGCAGGACGCGAAGTTCTACGACTACGCGGAATCGGTGCCGGGGCCGACGGTGGAGCGCTTCCAGGCGCTGGCCCGGGAACTCGGCATGGTGATGGTGCTGCCGGTGTACGAGAAGGAACAGGACGGGTTCCTCTACAACACCGCGGCGGTCGTCGACGCCGACGGCAGCTACCTCGGCAAATACCGCAAGCACCATATTCCGCAGGTGTACGGGTTCTGGGAGAAGTTCTACTTCCGGCCCGGGAATCTGGGCTGGCCGGTGTTCGACACCGCGGTCGGCAAGGTCGGCGTCTACATCTGCTACGACCGGCACTTCCCGGAAGGCTGGCGCGCCCTCGGGCTGGCCGGGGCGCAGATCGTCTTCAATCCCTCGGCCACCTCGCGCGGGCTGTCGAGCTACCTGTGGAAGCTCGAGCAGCCGGCCTCGGCGGTGGCCAACGAGTACTACATCGGGGCCATCAACCGGGTGGGCATCGAGGACCTCGGCGACGACGACTTCTACGGGACCAGCTACTTCGTCGATCCCGAGGGCAAGTTCGTCGGCGAGGTCGCCTCCGACACCAGCCCGGAGCTGGTCGTGCGGGACCTCGATATGGATCTGATCAAGGTGGTTCGGGATCGGTGGGCGTTCTATCGCGACCGGCGCCCGGATGCCTACGGGAAGCTGGTGGAGCCGTGAGCAAGGTCTTCATCCACGGCGGAATCGTGGTGTCGGCCACGGGATCCCAGCCCCTGGACGTACTGATCGACGGCGAGACCATCGCGGCGGTGATCCAGCCGGGATCCACCGCGCTCGGCCATGACTTGGCCGCCACCGCCGACACCGTCATCGACGCCACCGGGAAATACGTCATCCCGGGCGGCGTGGACGCGCACACCCACATGCAGTTGCCGTTCGGCGGGACCGAAGCCTCCGACACCTTCGAAACCGGCACCCGGGCCGCGGCCTGGGGCGGCACCACCACCATCGTGGACTTCGCCGTGCAGAAGCCGGGGGAGCGGGTGCAGGACACCCTGGCGCTGTGGCATCGCAAGGCCGAGGGGCAGTGCGCGGTCGACTACGGATTCCATCAGATCGTCGGGGACGTCAACGCCGAATCCCTCAAGGGCATGGCGGAATTGGTATCCGAAGGGGTGACCAGCTTCAAGCTGTTCATGGCCTATCCGGGCGTCTTCTACTCCGATGACGGGCAGATCCTGCGGGCGATGCAGACCAGCGCGGAGCTGGGGGCGCTGCTGATGATGCACGCCGAGAACGGCATCGCCATCGACGTGCTCATCGAGCAGGCGCTCGGGCGGGGCGATACCGCACCGTATTTCCACGGCACCTCACGCCCGTGGGAGCTCGAGGAGGAGGCCACCCACCGCGCCATCATGCTGGCCAAGGTGACCGGCGCGCCGCTGTATGTCGTGCACGTCTCGGCCAAGCAGGCGCTCGAGCAGATCGCGCAGGCGCGCGGCCGGGGACAGAACGTCTTCGGCGAGACCTGTCCGCAGTACCTGTACCTCTCGCTCGAAGAACAGCTGGGCGCACCGGGTTTCGAGGGCGCGAAATGGGTGTGCTCGACGCCGCTGCGTGCGCGCGCCGAAGGGCATCAGGACGAGCTGTGGCGCTACATCCGCACCGGGGACGTCACCAGCGTCGCCACCGATCACTGCCCGTTCTGCATGAAAGGCCAGAAAGAGCTGGGGCTGGGCGATTTCAGCAAGATCCCCAATGGCATCGGCGGCGTCGAACACCGGATGGACCTGATGTTCCAGGGCGTCAAGGACGGTCGCATCTCGCTGGAGAAATGGGTCGAGGTCTGCTGCACCGCGCCCGCGCGCATGTTCGGCATGTACCCGCGCAAGGGCGTGATCAGCCCGGGCGCGGACGCCGACGTGGTGATCTACGACCCGAACGGGCACACCAGCATCGGGCTCGGCAAGACCCATCACATGAACATGGATCACTCCGCCTACGAGGGCGTGGAGATCGACGGGCACGTGGACACGGTGCTCTCGCGCGGGCGCGTGATCATCGACGACGGAGCGTACCTGGGCAGTACCGGGCACGGGCGGTTCGTCAAACGCGGACTCTCGCAGAACTTGATCTGACCGACCCCAGCGCACGAAAAGGAGGGTGCCGCATGGATATCGGAGTGGTGCTGCAATGCACGCCGCCCGCCTCACGCGTCGTGGAACTGGCCAGAATCGCCGAAACGCACGGCTTCTCGCATGTCTGGACGTTCGACTCGCATCTGCTGTGGCAGGAGCCGTACGTCATCTACAGCCAGATCCTCGCCGCCACACGGAAAGTCGTGGTCGGGCCGATGGTGACTAATCCGTCCACCCGGGACTGGACGGTCACCGCCTCCACCTTCGCGACCTTGAACGAAATGTTCGGCAATCGCACCGTGTGCGGGATCGGTCGCGGGGATTCGGCGGTGCGCACCCTCGGCGGGAAACCGGCGACGGTGGCCGAGCTGCGCGAATCCATCGGCGTGATCAGGGAATTGGGCAATGGGCGGGCCGCGCGGATCGGCGAGGTCGAAGTGCGGTTCCCGTGGGCGGCGGCGTCGGCGCTGCCGGTGTGGGTGGCCGGATACGGGCCGCGCGTCCTGGATCTGACCGGAGAGGTGGCCGACGGGTTCATTCTCCAGCTCGCCGACCCGGACATCACCGCATGGACCATCGCCCGGGTACGGGCCGCCGCCGAACGCGCCGGACGCGATCCGGACGCGGTCACCATCTGCGTGGCGGCGCCGGCGTACATCACCGACGGCACCGCCGCGAGCCTGAAACACGCTCGGGAGCAATGCCGTTGGTTCGGCGGCATGGTCGGCAATCACGTGGCCGATATCGTCACCAAATACGGCACCGACAGTGACGTGCCGCAGGCGCTCACCGACTACATCGCCGGACGGCAGGGCTACGACTACAACGAGCACGGGCGCGCGGGCAACACCCACGCCGCCTTCGTGCCCGATGCCATCGTGGACCGGTTCTGCCTGCTCGGCACGCCTGATGATCATCTCGCGCGGTTGCGGGAGCTGGAGGCGCTCGGCGTCGACCAGTTCGCCGTCTACCTCCAGCACGATGCCAAGACCTCGACGCTGGAGGCGTACGGCGAATCGGTGCTGCCGCGGCTGGCGCATCCGGTGACGGCGACGGAGAACATCTCGTGACCGCACTGTCCGACCTATCGGAAACGCTTGCCCCGGACCCGGTTGCGGTGCTGCCCAGGCGGCGCGGCGTCCGGCCCGGGGTACGCGGGCTGCTCTATCCGATCGCCGCGTTCGGGTTGCTGATCGCGGTGTGGGAGCTGATCAAATACCTGGTGCCGGCCAATGGGGTCAGCATCGGCGAACAGCGGATCCTGCCGCGCACCACCGACGGCGCGCTGCCGCACGTGTGGGCGGTGGTGACCGTCCTGGGGGAGAAGGACGGTAAGTCCACCGTCGGCGGCACCCTGTTGCGCACCGCCGGATTCACCCTCGAACTGGCCCTGCTGGCGCTGGTGCTCGGCACCGTGGTGGGGATCGCGCTGGCCGTGCTCATGCAGCGGTTCGGGTGGGTCGAGCGCGGCCTGCTGCCGTATGTGATCGTCTCCCAGACCGTTCCGCTCATCGCCCTCGCGCCGCTGGTCGCCGGGTGGGGCGGCAAGATCCATCTCGCCGGGCAGCCCTGGAAGCCGTGGATGAGCATCGTGGTCATCGCCGCCTACCTGGTGTTCTTCCCGGTCGCCATCGGCATGCTGCGCGGGCTGCAATCGCCGTCCAAGGCCGCGGTGGAGCTGCTGCACAGCTGTGCCGCAGGCTGGTGGGCCACGCTGCTGCACCTGCGGTTACCCGCCGCCGTCCCGCATCTGCTGCCCGCGCTGCGGCTGGGCGCGGCCGCGGCGGTGATCGGCGCGGTGGTCGCGGAGATCTCCACCGGCACCGCGGGCGGGATCGGGCGGCAGATCATCGTCTTCTCCCAGCAGTCCACCGGCAATGCCGCCCGGCTGTACGCGGCGGTCATCGCCGCCGCCCTGCTCGGCGTGGTGCTGACCGGGATCGTTTCGCTCATCGAACTCGCACTGCGCCGGTACAACCGGCCCGCCGGGTCCGGTGATTCTTCAGGAGGTTCGCGTTGACCGTCGGCACACCCCTCGCCGAAAGCGATACGTCCAGACCGGATTCGACGCCCGCCGTCGAATTGGGCGCGGTGGGGAAGATCTTCGCGGCGGGGCAGGTCACCGCGCTCAGCGATATCAGCTTGACCGTGGCGGCGGGGGAGTTCGTCTCGCTCATCGGGCCGTCCGGGTGCGGGAAGTCCACGCTGTTGCGGATCATCGCGGACCTGGAGCAGCCCAGTACGGGAACCGTGGTGGTGCACGGCAAGACCGCGCGGCAGGCCCGGCTCGATCAGGAGTACGGGATCGCGTTCCAGCAGGCCGGACTGCTGGATTGGCGCACCGTCGCCGAGAACGTGGAACTGCCGCTGCAATTGCACGGGGTGGGGAAGCGCGAAAGACGCGCGCGCAGTGCGGAATTGCTCGAGATCACCGGGCTGTCCGACTTCGCGGCGCGCTATCCGGCCGAACTGTCGGGCGGGATGCAGCAGCGCGTCGCCATCGCGCGGGCGCTGGCCCGGAAACCGCCGCTGTTGCTGATGGACGAACCGTTCGGGGCCCTGGACGAGATGACCCGGGAACGGATGCAGGGCGAACTCCTGCGGATTGCCGAAGAGACCGGGGCCGCAGTGGTTTTCGTGACGCACTCGATTCCCGAAGCGGTGTTCCTGTCGGACCGGGTGGTCGTCATGTCGCCGCGGCCGGGGCGGATCACCGCGGTGCTGGACACCGGCGGGTGGGGGCGCGACAGCGACGGGGACGTGCGCTCGAGCGACGAGTTCTTCACCGCCGTGGCGGCCGTGCGCGCGGCGTTGCGGGATGGGCACGCGGATGCCGAAAGCGTTGCGGGACGGGATATTCGATGACACGAGTGCTCTCGACCTGGCTGCCGCCGGTGGTGTTCGGGGTGGGGATCCTGCTGCTGTGGCAGGTGCTCACCGTCGCCGCCGGGGTGCCGTCGTTCCTGCTGCCCGCACCGTCAGCGATCGCGGAAGCCTTCGGGGACAACTTCGACGCGATCCTCAAAGCGGCCGTCGCCACCGGATCCAATGCGCTGATCGGGCTGATCGTCGGCGCGGTGCTCGGGATCGCGGCCGCGGTGCTGGCGGTGCGGTTCACCGTCGCCGACGGCATTCTGGGCGCGCTCGCGGCCGGCGCGGCGGCGGTGCCCATCGTCGCGCTCGCGCCGCTGCTGAACTCCATGTACTCCACCACCACCGACACCCCGCGCCGCCTGGTCGCCACCATCGTGGTGTTCTTTCCCGTGTTCGTCAGCGCCGCAAAGGGATTGCGTCAAGTCCCGCGCGTGCACGCCGACCTCATGACCGCCTATGCCGCCACCGGCTGGCAGATCACCCGCACCGTCCGGCTGCCCGCCGCGCTGCCTCACCTGTTCACCGGGCTGCGCATCGCCGCCCCGGGCGCGGTGATCGCCGCCATCATCGCCGAATACTTCGGCGGGCTGCAGCACGGGCTCGGCAGCCGCATCACCTCGGCCGCCGCCAATACCGCCTACCCGCGCGCCTGGGCCTACGTCGTCGCCGCCATGGCGCTCGGCCTGGTGTTCCTGGCTGCCGTGCTGCTGCTCGAGCAGCTCACCCGCAGACCCCGCACCATCCCTGGGAGATCCAAATGAGAAGTACCGTAAAGCAATACCGGTTTCGAGCCGTCCTGGCCGCCGCCGCACTGGGCCTTGCCGCCCTGACCGGATGCAGCGCCTCCGACAGCGGGACCACCGCCGACGGCTTGACCAAGATCAAGCTGCAATTGCAGTGGTTCAAGCAGGGGCAGTTCGCGGGGTATCTGGCCGCCGTGGACCAGGGGTTCTACAAAGAACAGGGCCTGGACGTCGAAATCCTCGACGGTGGAACCGATATCGTGCCGCAGACCGTGCTCGCGCAGGGGCAGGCCGATTACGCCATCGCCTGGGTGCCCAAGGCGCTCGCCTCCCGGGAGGCCGGGGCCGGGATCACCGATGTGGCGCAGATCTTCCAGCGCTCGGGCACCAAGCAGGTCTCGTTCAAGTCCGCGAACATCAACGGCGCGGCCGATCTGCGCGGCAAGAAGGTCGGAAACTGGGGCTACGGCAATGAATTCGAGCTCTTCGCGGGCATGACCAAGGCCGGGCTGAATCCGTCCACGGATGTGAAGCTCGTGCAGCAGCAGTTCGATATGAACGCCTTCCTGGCCCGCGACATCGACGCCGCGCAGGCCATGTCCTACAACGAGTACGCGCAGTTGCTCGAGACCAAGAACCCGGCCACCGGAAAGCTGTACACCGCAGCCGATTTCACGGCGCTGGACTGGAACGATCAGGGCGTGGCCATGTTGCAGGACGCCATCTGGGCCAATACCGAGAAGCTGCAGGACAAGGACTACGCCGATCGGACGGTGAAGTTCATCGCGGCGTCGCTGAAGGGCTGGGCCTTCTGCCGGGACAATGTGGAGAAGTGCCGCGATATCACGGTGGCGGCCGGGTCGACGCTGGGCGCGAGCCATCAGCAATGGCAGATCACCGAGGTGAACAAGCTGATCTGGCCGTCTCCCAACGGAATCGGCATGATCGACAAAGCGGCCTGGGATCGCACCGTGTCCATCGCCAAGACCGCCCGCAACCAGGAAGGCGCGACGGTGCTGACCAAGGATCCCGACGCGGCCGCCTACTCCACCGAGTACGTCACCAAAGCCCTGGATCTGCTGAAAACCCAAGGCGTGGACGTGAACGGCGCGAGCTACGCACCGCAGCCGGTGACGCTCGCCGAGGGCGGCAAATAGGTACCGCGAGCAGGTTGTTCGACCCTGCACGGTAGTCGGTCCACGCTGTTAGTGTCGCGGTCATGAAGGTAGAACTGCGGCACAATCCCTCCTCGACCATTGCCCGCTGCTTCCTTGCCGGCGGCGAACCCATGCGGGTCGAGAGCGGGGCCATGGTCGCGCATTCGGCCGGAGTCACCTTGGCCGCCAAGGCCGAAGGCGGCATCCTCGCCGGCCTCAAGCGTTCGGTCCTGGCGGGCGAATCGTTCTTCGTCTCCACGTTCACCGCACCACCCCAGGGCGGCTGGGTGGACGTGGCCCCCGCGCTGCCCGGCGATATGCTCGCCCTCGCCATCACCCCCGACCGCCCCTTCTTCATCAGCCGCGGCGGCTGGATCGCCAACTCGCACGGCGTCGCGGTCGAAGCCAAATGGGGCGGCCTGTCCAACCTCTTCGGCGGCGAAGGCGGCTTCGGCCTGCGCGCGCACGGCCAAGGCGAGGTGGTTCTCGGCGTCTTCGGGGCCATCGACGTCATCGACCTGGCCCCCGGCGAACCGGTCACCATCGACACCGGCCATGTCGTCGCCTACGACCTCGCCATGAACTTCACCATCCGCCGCGCCGTCTCCGGCCGCTCCCTGCAGTCCCTGAAATCCGGCGAAGGCTTCGTCTTCGACTTCGTCGGCCCCGGCCGCGTCCTGCTGCAAACCCGTAACCCGGGCGCTTTCGCCGCCTGGGCCGGCTCCGCCGCCTCCAGCGGTTAACCCTGTGACCCACCCCATAGTCCCACTCACCGAACATAACTCCAGCTGAAACATGTTCTATCTGGAATCCTCGTGCGGACCGGCGGCAGTCTTCCTGACTTTCTTCGCGAAAACGCCACCCCGGAGAATGTGAATCATGCATGCTTCACACGTCTGACATGTCAGTAGATAGATGAGGAGTACCACGTGTCCGGATCCGCAGCGGATTTCCTGTCCGAAGTTCTGATCAAGACCATCCAGGGTCTGTTCACCGGAACTGCGGGCAAGTAAGCACCGTAGTACCCGAGCCCACCGGATCGCGCGGGATCCGGTGGGCTCACTGCGTTTCCCGGCCCTCGGGCAGTTCGAAGCCCCGGCCCGGGCACCTATGGTGGTCGGTATGTGGTTGCCGAGTTCCCCGCGCACCCCGGTACGTGCCGCAGTCGCGGCGCTGACCATCGGCGTGGCGGTCGTGAGCGGGTGTTCCGCCGAGTCGCCCTCCGGTGACGAGCACAAGGCGGACAGCGCACTCCTGGCCGAATACGTGGCACTCGGCGATTCCTTCGCCGCCGGCCCCGGGATCTCCCCATCGGCCAAGGGCGAGCCCTGCTACCGCAGCGCCGTCAACTACCCGCAACTGGTGGCAAACCAGCTGGGCGTCAAGGTCTTCCGCGACGTGACCTGCACCGGCGCCCGCACCGAGAACATCCTCACCACCCCGCAAACCGGCAGAACAGCCGAATCGACCGTCCCGATCCAACTCGACGCCCTGTCTGCGGACACAACGCTCGTCACCCTCACCATCGGCGGCAACGACACCGGCCTGCTCACCATCGCCAACCAATGCGTCAACCACCAGCCCGAACCCGGCGGCACCTCCTGCCACGACACCCTCACCGCCGACGGCATCGACCGCGGCGCACAAGCGGTAGACGCCGTCGGACCGTCGATCGTGGCCGTACTGAACGCCATTCACGCCAAGGCACCCAAAGCGCGCATCCTGATCACCAGCTACGGCCTCTACACCCGAGACGGCGGCTGCGCCTCGCAACCGGTCTGGCCCCGAGACGCCACCTACCTCCAGGACTTAGTCGACCGCCTGGCCGACCTCACCCGCAAAGCAGCGACCGAAAACCACGCCGAATTCGTCGACCTGATCGGCCCCGCCGCCGGACACGACAGCTGTGATCCGACCGAGAACTGGGTCAACGGCATCGTCGCCCGTCGGCCACAAGACGGCGTGGTCCCCTTGCACCCGACCGGCCTGGGCGAAACGAACTTCGCCCGCATCATTGTCGAACAGCTGACGCGCGCGGCCTCGTAGCGGCGCGAATCGACGGTAGGCAGATTGATCCGCAAGTACTCCGAAGCGGATGCAGTGCAGAATCGCGCGAGCGGTCAGTCGAAGTCGTACACCGTGACCGCGACCTGCCGAGCCGACAGTGTATCGGCGATGATCGGTTCGATCCGCTCCCACTTGCCGCCCGCCAACCCACAGCCGATGCGCGGCATGTGCACACTCGCCCCGAGGCGCACCGCATGCTCGGCGACTGCGGAAAGGCATTGCGCGACAGCGTCATACCGAATGGGCACCCCGCCACTACCCCTTCGAATCCCGCGCTGCGCAACCATATTGGCCACCCAGATGTCCTCGCGAACCTGCACCAGTTGCGTGGCACCGAGCCCGAAATCGTTCCCCGCCCGCCCACGATGCCACTCGCGATAAGCCCGCTCCGGCTCCGCCCATCGCTTCGACACCGCCAGCACGAACCCCTTCCCCCATCCACCTAGATCATTACAAACATGCGCAATGACCTTCGGCCCCTTGGCCTGAGGACACGTCGCATCCCCCTTGATAATTCGCAGCGTCTCCACCACGCGATGCTCACAGTGGAATATCTCTGTGTCAATTGGGTTTTCGGCGTGGTTATATTCGGTCTCTGCGGCGTGGTTTGGAGGTTTGGGCGCCGAGTTGGGCGAAGGCGATGAGGACGCCGCCGGTGGCGAAGATGGCGAAACCGGTTTGGGCGCTGGTGTCGGAGGGGCCGTGGTTCATTGCGGCGATCATGACGAAGAAGCCGAAGAAGGCGATGGCGTAACCGATCCAGAGGAGGGTTCGGGTCCAGGCTGGGGCTCTGGAGAGGTCGTCTGAGCCGGGGACGTCGACGGTGGTGTTGACGTTGTGGGTGTAGTCGTTGCCGACCGCGAGGCCGGTTCCTACGGACTGGGTCACGATGTGGGTGGAGTTGTCGAATCGGGCGATCCAGGCTCGTCCGTCGAGGTTGTCGAGTTTTCGCTGGATTTCGGCCAGTTCCTGGGCGAACTTCTCGTCGGTTGCTGCCTCGCGGGTGATCGCGTCGGCGACTTGGTTGCGGGCCCGGACGCTGTCCGGGTTGTCTCGCAGTTGCGAGACGGGCTGCCCGCCGATCTTTCGGATGACCGCATCGGTGAGCGCCTCGAGCGCCCGATCGAAATTGCGGTCTATCCAGCGTCCCCCTGCAAGTCCCGCCGCGCCCGCAAGATAGGCGACGATTGCCGGTACCTCGATCACGTTGATCCCCCTCTTTTTTGCATCGACACAACAGCGATGTACTAACCGAATCGTTCGATGGTGTATCGCTGTTTCAACTGTTCGAGCACGGGATCGTTTGTAAGCCAATGTAATTGAGTGGGATCAGGCGATTACCTGGCTACCCAATTGCCCACCGTCTCGGCCGCCGGTCAGCGCAGCAGGTCGGGGATGAGGGTTCGGGTGTCGGGGACGAAGGGCCAGGTGGGGTTTTCGAGGTGGGAGCGGAGTTCTTCGTCGGTCCACCACCAGCCGTCGGCTATTTCTTCGGGCTGGTGGGTGAAGGGGCCGTCGTGGCGGAGTTCGTAGGCGAAGAGGTGGCAGCGCATGGGGCGGCCTTGCCATTCGCCGTCCCAGGAGGCGCCGGCGACCGGGAGGGGGCGGTCGGCGTGCGGTGGGAGGTGGATGCCGAGTTCTTCGGAGAGTTCTCGGATCGCGGCTTCGGCGGGGTCTTCGTGGGGGGACAGGACGCCGCCGGCGAGGCAGTCGTGCATGCCGGCGAAGACGGATTTGGTGTCGGTGCGGCGGTGGACGTAGACGCGTTTGCCGTCGGTGGAGCGGACCAGGACGCCGGCGCTGGCGTGCCAGAGGCCCTGGGCGTAGACGTCGGCACGGTCCGCGGCGCCTATTTCTTTGCCCGCGGCGTTGTAGACGGCGATCAATTCCGGCATCTTCACGGCTCCTTCCCGTTGTGATGAACCTTATGCGGGAGGCGCGGCGCGATAGCGGGCGGATCGGGGTGCGGGGGCGTAGCGTCTGGGGCGCAACAGTTTTCGTCGGAGAGGACGAGCTCATGCCATTTCCGCAGGCGCTGGCCAGGATCAACAAGCGGGTGACGAATCCGGTGCTGGGGGTGGCGGCGCGGGTACTGCCGGGATTCGGGATCGTGATCCATACGGGGCGCAAGTCGGGGAAGGTGTATCGGGTGCCGGTGGCGGTGTTCGCGCGGGACGGGGGATACCGGATCGCGCTCACCTACGGGCGGGATGTGGACTGGGTGAAGAACATTCGGGCCGCGGGCAAGTTCGAATTCGAGACCCGCGGCAAGACGGTCACCCTGACCGACCCCGTCGTCGGGCAGGATGCCTCGGTGTCCTGGGCGCCGCCGCTGGTGCGGCAGTTCCTGGTCGCGTTGAAGGTCGAGTACTACGTGCAGGCGCGCAAGTCCGCGTGATCAGCGCGGGGTGATGCTGATGACGACCGCGCCCTGCTGCCAGCTCTGGTAGGCGTCGGCCTTATTGGGCTGACCGGCCGCATCGAAGCCGATGCCGTTGAATTTGGCCCACTGCTTGTTGTCCAGGGCGATCACCGTCGACAGCCGCACCACCGATTCGGCGTCCTCGAACACCTCGGCGTCGGCGGTGATCTTCGGGCCGCCCATCGAGATCTGGATCGGCACATCCTTGCGGATATTGCGCACCCACGGATGCTTGGCGGTGCCGACCAGCAGGGCGCCCTCGTGCCGGGTGTAGGCGACGGGCACGTCGTAGACCTTGCCGGACTTGCGGCCGGTCACGTACAGAACGACCAGGCGTTTGCCGACCTGGCGGCCCAGTATGGGCACGCGCAACAGCGTGCGGACGATCTTGTTGACGGTGCCCTGATAGGAGCGGATGGGCTCGGGACCGCTGGTGGTGGGCGTGCCGTACGGGTTGGTTTCGGGGGTTTGCTCGGACATGCCGGTCTCCTTCGCGGAAATGCGTTGCACGGCAGGCTGATACGGCATCGAGTATAGGCCGGTTGGTACGGCCCGGCGGCGGGCGCGCGCCCGGAGGCGTTTCGCGGACCTGGAGGTACGGTCGCGCGCTGTAGATTCGCTGGTAACCGGATCAGTACCCGCAGTCGAGGAGCAGAATCGTTGACCGACGTGGTCGATCGCCCGCCCCAGCCCCGATCATCCGGGCGTCACGCCGCCCCCGAGGATCGCCCGCCCATGTCGTGGCGTGCGGTGGCCGCGGTCGCGATACCGGCTGCTGTGGTGTTGCTGCTGTCCGCGACCCGATACGGATACTTCGGCGACGAGCTGTACTTCCTGGCAGCGGGCCGGCGGCCGTCGTGGGGCTACGCCGATCAGGGACCGGTGCTGCCCCTGCTGTCGCGGTTCATGGACCTCATCGCCCCGGGCTCGTTCTTCGTACTGCGCCTGCCCTCGGTCCTGCTGACCGTCCTCGCGATCGTGCTGTGCGCCATGCTCGCCCGCGAATTCGGCGGCGGCCGCTGGGCGCAGACCCTGGCCGCGCTCGGCTACGCCAGTTCCCCGTTCCTGCTGCTGCAGGGCACCATGCTCACCACCAATGCCGTCGACACCGCCCTGTGGGTGATCATCACCTGGCTGGTGGTGCGCTGGGTGCGCACCCGTGACGACCGCCTGTTGTTGCTGGCCGCCCTGGTCACCGCGGTGGACATGCAGGTGAAATGGCTGATCCCGTTCTTCTGGATCGCGGTCGCGGTGAGCAGCCTGATATTCGGTCCCCGGGAGCTGGTGCGCCGCCCGCTGCTGTGGGCGGGCGGGGTCGTGGTGTTGCTGGCGACCATCCCGGAACTGCTGTGGCAAGCGCACAATGACTGGCCACAGCTGGAGATGGGCAAGGTGATCGGCGCCGAACAGGACATCCTGGGCGGTCGCCTGCTGTTCGTGCCCATGTCGGTCAGCCTCGCCGGTTACCTCGGCGCCCTCCTGCTGCTGTGGGGCCTGTGGGTGCTGCTGTTGTGGGATTCGTTGCGCCCGTACCGATTCCTGG
The DNA here is from genome assembly GCF_021183565.1 of Nocardia yamanashiensis. Classification (NCBI taxonomy): domain Bacteria; kingdom Bacillati; phylum Actinomycetota; class Actinomycetes; order Mycobacteriales; family Nocardiaceae; genus Nocardia; species Nocardia yamanashiensis. The sequence goes on along the minus strand of NZ_CP089226.1, from coordinate 2,790,841 downwards.
GCGCGACCCTGATCCTGCTGTACGTGGCGTTCCTGGTCACCGGCGGCCGCATCTACTATGCGGCCGGCATGTACGCGGTCATGATCGCCGCCGGCGCGGTCGGCCTGGTCACCACCGCCGAACGCCTGCAACCGATCTGGCGCCGCACACTGATCGCCGCCACCGCCGTATTGGCCCTCGGCGCAACGGGTTTCGTGCTCTACGCCACGCCTTGGCGCTCGGCCGATTCGATCCAGCCCTACAAGGACGACGCCGAGGCCGCCATCAATATCGGCGTCTACGGCTCTTTCGGCTGGCACGACCTCACCGACGAGGTCGTCCGCGTGTACGACGCGCTACCGCCCGCGGAGAAGGATCACGCGATCATCCTCACCGACACCTATTGGCAGGCAGCCGCTCTCGACCAGATGGGCCGCGACGAGCTCCCGCCCATCTACAGTCCCAGCCGCGGCTTCGGCTACTTCGGCACCCCGCCCGACGACGCCACCGCCGTGCTCGCCGTCGGCGGCTACGAAGCCGTGCTGCGCACCCAGTTCGAGCACGTGGATCCGGTCGGCAAGGTGAACACCCGCATCGGATTCCCCGGCAATACCCAGGACGTCACCATCTGGAAGTGCACGGGACGGAAACAAGCGTGGGAGCAGCTGTGGCCGAAGTGGATGCACCTGTAGCGGCGCCCTCACGCAGCAGGAAACGCTCGTACACCCCCGCCAATTCGGGGCAGTAGACGAACAATTCGTCCCGGAACGCCCCCTCGGCGTTCAGCTGGCACAGCACCCCGATGGTGGTGAGCAGCGTGCGCCCGAGCGCGGTGAATTCGGCGGGCGTGGTGAGCTGCCGCGCCACATTGGACAGTCGCAGCGAGGTGGCGCGCTTGACTTGCTCGCGCAACCACGGCGTGGTCAGGTGCACGGTGCGCGGGAACATGAGCGCGCTGATCGGTTCCAGCAGCGCGACGAACGCCTCGATATCGAATTCCCGGTCCGCCTCCAGGAAGCCGTGCCGCCGCAGCGCCGCGTCCAGTTCGGCGTGCGTGCCGTTGAACAGGCAATCGGCCAGCTCGGCGAACAGGTGCGGGAAGTGTTCGGGGAAGGGTGAGCATGCCCCGTAGTCCACGATGCCCAGCCGCCCGTCCCGCATGATCCGGAAATTCCCGGGATGGGTGTCGGTGTAGATGAGCCCGGTGCGGGTGAACGAGCTCATGACGAACCGCAGCACCAGCATGCCGACCCGATCGCGTTCGGCCTGCGCGCCGGTGGCGATCACCCGGCTCAGCGGAATCCCGTCCAGCCATTCGCTGATCACCACATCGCCCTGCTGATGCACCACGCGCGGCACCACGAAGTCCGGATCGTCGGCGAAGGCGTCGGCGAAGACGCGCTGGGTTTCGGCTTCCCGGGTGTAGTCGAGTTCGTCGTCGATGCAGGCGACGAAGGCTTCGGCCACCGAGTTAACGTCCGCGCCCGGCATGAAGATGGTCGCCAGCGGCGCCATGCGCCGGATTTGCGCCAGATCCGAGCGCACCGATTCCCGCGCTCCCGGGTACATCAGCTTGACCGCCACCGTGCGCCCGTCGTGCCAGGTCGCGCGATGCACCTGCCCGACCGAGGCGGCGGCGGTGGCCCGGAAATCGAAGTCGGCGAACAGCTCCCGCCAGTCCGGGCCGAGCTGGGCGGCCATGGCTTGATCGACGGCGGCGGGCAGCATGGCCGGGGCCGAATCCTGCAGCTGGCTCAGCGCTTCCCGGTAGGGCGCGCCCAGCTCGGGCGGCAGCGCGAGTTCGTAGAGCGCCAGCAACTGCCCGAACTTGGCCGCGCAACCCTTGAGCTCGCCGAGCACCTCGAACATGTGCTGGGCGGTGCGCGCCTGGATGTCCAGATCCACCTGGGCTTTGGAGGTTCCGGTCGCGCGCCGGCCCAGACCCCCGGCTTTGCGCGCGGCGTATGCCACCGGCAGGGTGGCCATCTTGGCGTTTCGCAGGATCGGCGAAGTCGGCGGTTGTCCGGTGTTCTCGGACGCGCTGCGACGGCGCAATCGTCGCAATCCACCCTGGCGCGGTTCGGGCATTCGTGACCTCCGGAAGATCGACCGTCCCAGTGTGTCATGCCGTGGATGACCATGGTAGCGAAATTGTCTGGGACAGTAATACTCTGGAGGGGACTCGATCCGCCGTGGCGGACGCGGGCGGCAACGGGGCCGTCCGGCGGCCGCGGCGAAGGGGTGAGGACCATGAACGACAAGGCAGGCGCGGTGGCGCTGCGCCCGCGCGCGGTGCGATTCGACTTCCGGCGGGCGCCGCTGCACTGGATCCCGGGCGAACCCGTTGCCTCCCATGCCATTTCCGGGCTGAACCTGATCCTGCCGCTGGGGGAGCGGGGATTCGTGGAGATGTTCCGGCGGGCGCTGCCGTATGTCGCCGATGACGAACTGCGCGAGCAGATGATCGGCTTCATGGGGCAGGAAGCCGTGCACGCCGAATCGCACAATCAGGCGATCTGGGAATTCCTGCGGCGGCACGGGATCGACCCGGAACCCATCCTGACCGAGGTCGAATACCTCTTCGACCGGGCCATCATCCGCCTCGATACGCTGCCGGAACCGCTGCGGCACCGGGTGGTGGTGCAGATGCTGGCGGCCATCGCCGGGATCGAGCATTTCACCGCGATCGGCGGGGACTGGTTGCTCAATCAGGACTTCGAAGCGCTCGGCGCGGACCCGGCGCTGACCGATCTGTTCCGCTGGCACGGGGCGGAGGAGGTCGAGCATCGCAGTGTGGCGTGGAATGTGGCGCGGTATTTCGGGGCGCGGCGACCGCGTTTGGTGACCATCTATCTCGGGGTCAGTGTGGGGTTGCCGGTCGGGCTGCTCGCTATCGCCTGGTGGCTGGTACGGCAGGATCCGACGCTGCCGAATATGGGTCCGGTGCGGGTGGTCCGGGAGGTCAACAGTGGTATGCGGCGGGGTGTGCTGCCACGCTGGCGGTTGATCGGGCGGGGTTTCGCGTCGTTCGTTCGGGCCGATTACGACCCGCAGGACACCGGCGATACCGCGCAGGCCGTCGCGTATCTGGCGCAATCGCCCGCGGCCAAGATCGCGCACGCTTCATGACCCGGGCGCCGCAGCCGCAGACCATCGAGGGCCGGATCGCCGAAATGCGCAGGCGCGGTGTGCCGCCCGCGTTCTGGGCGCCGCTGCGCCGCGATCCGGTGCTCATGGTCGCGGACAAACTCATCGCGCCCGGAGCGCGGGTGCTGGCGTGGCTGTCGCCGCGCGGGCGGCCGCCACTCGCACCGGGCGGAACCGGAATCCGCGAACTCGTGCTCGTGGACCGGGAGATCGTGGCCGCGGACGAAGAGGTCGTCAGCCTCGTCTTCGCGCACCCGCGCGGAGCGGCCCTGCGCCCCTGGCGGCCGGGCGCCCACGTGGATCTGGTGCTGCCGTCGGGACTGGTCCGGCAGTACTCGCTGTGCGGGGACCTCGACGACCCGTTCCACTATCGCATCGCCGTTCGGCGGATCCCGGGCGGGAGCGGATCGGTGGAACTGCACGACGCGCTGGCGGTCGGCACCCGAGTGGGGGTGCGCGGCCCGCGAAACGCCTTCCCGTTCAGCGTGATCCGGCCGCCGCAACCGGCGGCTGAGGCGTCTGCGCCGAACTCGGCACCGGCCGAGCCCGGCGATGCGTGCCCGCGCGCGAATCGATCGGGCGCAGCACGCCCGGACCGGACGCCGGCCGGTGGGGTTCGGTCGGGCGGGGCGCTGCGACGTGGGGTGCGGTCGGGCGTGGCGCGGTCGGGTGAGGCGCGGTCGGGCGTGGCGCGGTCGGGTGAGGCGCGGTCGGGCGTGGCGCGGTCGGGCGTGGCGCAGTCGGGTGAGGCGCGGCCGGGTGGGGCGCGGCCGGGTGGGGCGCGAAGCCGGTTGCGGTTTATCGCCGGAGGTATCGGGATCACGCCGATCCTCGGGATGATGCGCGCGGCGGAGCGGGCCGGGCTGGACTGGTCGCTGATCTATACCGGGCGGCACCGGAGTTCGCTGCCGTTCCTGGATGAGATCAGCGGCTACGGGTCGCGGGTCACCGTGCGTACCGACGACCGCGCGGGCCTGCCCACGGGTACCGAGCTGGTGCCGGATATCGATGGGCCGACGGCCGTATACGTGTGCGGCCCACCGGCTCTGCTCGAGGTGGTGGCGGCCCGCGTCGCCGGCGCACCGGGTGTGGAGTTGCACTGCGAGCGCTTCGCGCCGCCGCCGATCGTCGACGGTGCGCCGTTCACCGTCCAATTGGGCAGGGGCGGAAGAGTTCTCGACGTCCCTGCCGATCGCACGGCCCTGTCGGTGGTGGCGGAGGAGCAACCGGCGGTGTCCTACTCCTGCCGCCAAGGCTTCTGCACCACCTGCAAGGTGCGTGTGCTGTCGGGCACCGTCGAGCATCGCGACACGGTGCTCAATGCCGCCCAGCGCGCGCAGGGCGACATGCTGCTCTGCGTCTCGCGGGCGGCGCGCGGCGAGCGCCTGGTGCTGGATGTGAATCATCCGATACCTCCGGATCTTTGACCGATCCGGTGTGATGGGACGCCGCGTGGGTGCAGGGGGCCTGCGCGGCGTTCACTCAGCTCAGGCCAGGCGGGCTCGGGCGATGCCGAACCGCAGCAGGCTGGGCGGGGTCAGCCGGGTGCCGTAGTACGCGGCCCAGGCTTCCGGCGTGACCGGTACCACCGCTCGATTGTGTTGCACCGCGGCGACTATCGCTCCGGCGACCTTCGACGGCGGATAGCTGCGCATCCGGTAGAGCCGGTCGAAGATCCGCTGCCGCCGGTCCTGCTGTTCGGCCGACACCCCGGAGAACTCGGTGGTGCGCACGATATTGGTGTGCACGATCCCCGGGCACACGGTGGTCACGCCGATGCCGTCGGCCGCCAATTCCGCGCGCAGGCAATCGGAGAAGGTGAAGACCGCCGACTTACTGGTCGAATACGCGCTGAAGCCCTGCTGTGGGGTGTAGGCGGCCATGCTGGACACGTTCACGATGTGCCCGCCCCATCCACGCTCGGCCATCAACTTGCCGAAGGCGCGCGAGCCGTGGACGACACCGAAGAAGTTGATGTCGATGACGCGTTTGAAACTGGCGCTGGGCGTCCGCAGGAACGGGGCCGCCTGCGCGACACCGGCATTGTTCACCACCACATCGGGCACGCCGTGCACGGCCGCGATCTCCTCGGCGTGGGCTTCGACCGCGGCTTCGTTCGCCACGTCGAGCGCGTACGGGTAGGCGAGACCGTCGAATTCGGCGATGAGCGAGGCGGTTTCGCGTGCGGCGGCGGGATCGATATCGGAGACCACGACCTCCGCGCCGAGGCGGGCGAAGGCGAGGGCGGTTTCGCGGCCGATGCCCGATCCGGCTCCGGTCACCACCACCAGGTGATCTTCGAATGCCCGGCCTCGTGGACGGCCCACTTCGGCGCGCCGCAGCTCACGCGCGGGTTCCTGGCCGGACACCGCGTCGATGAGCTGGATCGCCGCGCCGGCGAGGGCCTCGGGATGCGAATACGGCACCCAGTGACCGGCTTTGAGATCCCGCCGCCACAGCCGCTCGGTCCATTCGGCTTCGTCGTCGAACACCGCGGGCCGCACCGCCGGATCGTATGCGGGCACGATCAACTGCACCGGCACTTTCGTGCGCCGTTCCCGCGCCGAAAGCACCTTGCCCACCACCAGATTGGCGCGATAGATCTGCAAACCGTTGGCGGCATCGTCGGGGAAGGTCTCGGCCAGCGTCACCCGGTCCATGGGCGTGCCCTGCGCCAGCCGCAACCCGAGCCGGAACATCCGCTCGCCACCGAGCCGCATGACCGCACCCGGCACCACCGGCGTCATGAACGCGAATTGATAAGCGACCGAAGCCAATTGCGACAGCGGTCCGGCCAGATTGCCCGGCGTCGGCCGCGCGAACCGCCGCCGCGCCCAGAGGCCCGCGTGATCGAGATTCGGTCCGGACACCGAGGTGAACGAGGCCACCCGCAGTTCCGCGTCCGGTTCGCACACCGCATCCCACACCGTCACCGAACCCCAGTCGTGGGCCAGCACGTGCACCGGCTCATCCGGGCTCACCGCATCGATGACCGCGCGGAAATCCTTGGCCAGCTCCGGAATCCGGAACCCGCGGTGATCGCCCGGATCGGTGCTGCCGCCGTGCCCGCGCACGTCGTAGCCGACCACATGGAAGCGATCGGTGAGGCGGGGGAGCAGGTTGTCCCACAGCCGGTGCGTATCGGGCCAGCCGTGCACCAGCACCAGCGTCGGGCCGTCGAACACCCCGTATTCGTAGACGGCGAGCTCGACCTCGCCATTGCGGACGGTGCGCTGGATGGGTTCGGAAATCTGCGGCGACACTGCGGCACTCCCTGTCTCGGACCATCGGGTCGAGTCCAGCTTGTGCCGTCGCGCGCCCGGGTGTCAATGAATTGTCTGAGACAATTTCCCGGGGGTGGTGGCACGGCCGCGGCGACCGGCCGTGCCACCGGTTCCCGGTTCCCCGGGGGTCAGTGGGTGAACTCGCCCGCCGGTGCGAGGGGGACCACCAGACTGGACGGGTACACCGCATTCCGCTGGATCTGCTGCGAAGTGCCCAGCAGGCGGCCCAGATCCGCGGGATTGGGAATGGTCGAGGGGAACGTGCCGCTGGTGATGCGCAGCCGCAGCGCGTGGCCCGGCTCGAGACGGTAGAAGGTGGGCCGCAGCTTGATGTCCAGCTTCACCACGTCACCGGGAACGAGCAGCTGCTCGTTCTCCTTCAGCACCGTGTGCTCGGGCGCGTAGATGGCGCCGTCGGCGCTGCGCCAGGTCTTCTGCTCGTTCAGCGTGCGCTGGCTCGCCAATTGCGCACCGCCGGTGATGTTCACGGCCGTCCCGTCGGGAGCCACATCGTCGAGCCACACCTGGAAGGCGGCATCGGTGCCGGTGGAGGAGGTGTAGAGCGAGACGCTCGACGGCCCGGCCAGCATGGTCGGCTCGGTCACCGGATCCATGGTGTACTTCAGCCCGGCGGTCGGCCCCTGCACCCATTCGGTGCACGGGTTGGAGACGGTGAAGACCCGGAACACGAAGTCCAGCAGGCCCGCCGTGTACTGGCCGAGCGTCTCACGATTGCAGATATTGTCGATTCCGGTGTACGCCAAGTGATCCGAGGCGTCCGCGGCGGCGGGCGGGGCCGCGGTCAGGCGGTCGCCGTCGAACCAGCGCTGCTGTACGGCGGCCTGCTCGAACGGGTAGCGGGCGGTATCGGCGGCATGATTGCCGGCATCGATGACGTGCAGCGGCTTGTCGGTCCGGTCCACGCCGTTGTCGATGTCCTTGAGCCACCGGTCGAACCAGGCCAGGGTGATCTGATCGGTGTCCATCCGCGACCCCGGCCCCACCCCCAGGCCGACGTGATACCAAGGGCCCATGAGCAATTGGTAGCGGCCGTCGGCTTTCTGATCGGCGGCCATCGGCCCGAACTGGTCGCGCCCGGCGGCCAGGTTCTGCAATTGCGCGTAATTGCGCACCGCGCCTTCCTGATACAGATCCCACCACCCGTCGACCTGATACATGGCGATGCCGTTGTCGACCAGATTGCGCAGCCCCGTCTCGAACCGGCGATCCTGCCAGAACTCGTTGTCGTAGGCGGTGCGCCCACCGGTGTAGGCGTCGATCAGCAGCTTCACCGTGCTGTCCTGGCCCACCAGCGCCGCGAGATGATCACCGAGCGACTTCAGGAACAGCTGCGGGGTCACCGTCGCGCTCAGGAACGGCCCGATCAGGCTCATGTACGGCACCATCAGCGAGATGACGGTGAGCAGCAGCGGGCTCATCATGCCGTCCTGATTGAGCACCTCGTCGAAGATGTTGTTGGGCACCGCGTACGGCACGATCGCCTTCAACGGCGAACCGGGGCCGACGGTTTCGGCGGTCCGCATGGCCGACAGGCCCGGGAACGAATACCCGTACATGCCGACCTTGCCATTGGAGCCGGGCAGCTTGGCCGCCCAATCCACCAGTTCGGCACCGTCTTTGCCGTCCTGCTTGGACGCCGGGCTCCACGCCCCGGTGGAACCGCCGGTGCCGCGCACGTCCGCGGTCACCTCGATATAGCCGTGCCGCACCAGCACGTCCTGCATGGAGGTGGCCTGATTGATGATGCGGCGCGCGTCCTTCAGCTGATCCGGCAGCTGAATGTGCAGTTCGTCGATGACGCTTGTGATCGCGGCGGTGAGCGCGCTGGTGACCGCGCCGTAGGTGGTGAAGTTGACGACCACCGGGAATTCCCCGGCCGCCCGCTGCCCCGTCGCCGGATCGGTCGGATATCGCACCTCGGTCTGCAGCTGGGTGCCGTCGGAGAGCGAAACCACCTGTCCCAGCTGATATTCCACCCCGTACCTGGCGGGCGTGGGCTGGTAGCCGGCGGGCAGGCCGAAATTCGCGGGCGCGTCCGGCACCGGGCCGAACACCGGTGCGCCGTGGGCGGACGTCGTGCCCGACACGGTCAGGGCGAGCACGGAGAATCCGGCGATCGCCAGTGGCGCGACTCGGCAGCGACGCGGCGGCCTGGGCTTGCTTCTCAAGATCTACCTCTGCGGATCGGTCGGGAGGCCGCCGCGCACCACCGTTCGCACGGCGTCGCGGGCCGACCTCGTCGTCGGGATTCAGCACACCGCACAGCCCTGGCGTGCCGCCATCGGCAATCGCCAAGACTGCGCGCGAGCGAATTGTGCACTTGCCTAACGGGCTACGGCGTGAAGGACGCGGCCTCGAGCCGGCGGGCGATGCGGGCCGCCGACAGCGTCATGGCATCGGTGGGGCGATGCGGGTCCAGGCCGGTGAGTTCGTGCACGCGGGCCAGCCGGTAGGTGACCGTATTGCGGTGGATGGTGAGCAGCCGCGCGGTGGCCAGCTGGTTGAAACCGGTGTCCACGAACACTTCCAGGGTTTCGGCCAGCAGCGGCTGCGCGTCGAGGGGGGCCAGCACCGCCGCCAGCCCGGCCCGCGCGGTACCGCCCGCCGCGACCGTGTACTCGAACATCAGATCGGCGCGCCGGCACACGATCTGCGAACGATCCAGGCAGCGGCCGAGTTCGGCGAGCATGCGGGCCTCGGCGAACTGTTCGGGAATCGCCGCGCGGGTGGGGGCTGCGGTGACGCCCACCCAGAACGGCGCGGGCCGCTCGGGTTGCCCGGGCACGGCGGCGGGCAGGCGGGCGGCGAGCGCGGCGGTGGTGGCGGTGCCATCGTCGCCGGGTTGCAGCGGCAGCAGCGCGGTCCAGCCGCCGCTGTCCAGGCGCAGGAACACCCCGGGAATCGCCTCGATGCGATGGCGCAGCTCGCTGGTGTCGGTGCCGCGCCCGCCGCCGAGCCGGAACACCGCGATGAGCACCGCGTCCGGGACCGCGATGGCCGGTTCCTCGGCCCATTCGATCGGATCGCGCCCGGTGAGCAGCGCGTCGGCGATGGCCCGGCGGCGATCCAGCAGTTCCCAGCGCGGATCGTGCGCTCGTTGCAGGCAGGCGGTCGCGATGCGCTCGGTCACCAGCGTCACGTATTGCAGCAGCGAGAGCGCGGCGTCGGTGAGCAGTTCGCGTTCGGTCTCGTCGGCCGCGACCCGCAGGCGCGTCCAGATGAATTCCGCGCCGTAGCGGTAGCGGCCCAGCACCTCTTCGAGGGGTTCGCCGTCGCGCACCCGGCCCAGCGCGATCTCCACCAGTTCGCGGGTGTCGTCGTGGGAGGGGGTCACGCCGCTGCGCACATAGTCGAAGTAGAGCTCGACGTTCAGCTTGATGCCGCGTTCGAATCCGCTCTCCACCAATCGCTGCGGCAGGGTGCGGTAGGGCGGCAGCACGCTGGTGAATTCGTCCCGCACCACGACCGCACGCCGGTACAGCTCCTCGAGCGCCCGGTCCCGGGTTCGTGCCTGCATCAACTCTCCTACTACCTGTACAGCGCCTCGATAGTATCCGCATAGGCAATAGCTATGGGTTTGCGCCTGAGTTTGCCGGTGGCCGTGAGGCAGTCCGATCCCGGATTCCACACCTCCGGCAGCACCGCGAACTTCTTGATCTGTTCCACCCGCGAGAGCTTGGCATTGGCCGCATCGATGCCCTCTTGCAGGGCTTTCAGCACGGTCGGGTCGGCGGCCAGGGCGGCAATGCTGCGGTCCGGTAGCTGATGGCGTTCGGCGAAGGCGGCGGCCAGATCCGGATCCAGCAGGATGAGCGCGGTGTTGTATTGGCGGGCCTCGCCGATCGCCACCACCGTGCCCGCGAGGGGCGTGCTCTCGGTGACGGTGTTCTCGATATTGGTCGGCGACATGTTCTTGCCGTGCGCGCTGATGATGAGTTCCTTCTTGCGATCGACGATCTTCAGGAACCCCTCGGCGTCCAGTTCGCCGATATCGCCGGTGTGCAGCCAGCCGTCCGCGTCCACGGCCTCGGCCGTCTTGTCGGGGGCGTTGCGGTAGCCGCGCATGACCATGCGCCCGCGCACCAGGACCTCCCCGTCCTCGGCGATGCGGACTTGCGCGCCCGGCACCGGCGTGCCCACCGTGCCGATCTTGATGCGGTCCGGGCGGCCCAGCGTCGCCGCCGCGGTGCATTCGGTCATGCCGTACCCCTCGCACAACGGCAGACCGAGACCCAGGAAGAACTCGTGGGTGTCCTTGGGAATCGGCGCGGATCCGGTGACGGCGATGCGCACCTGGTCCAGGCCCAGGCGGGCCCGGATGGACGAGAGCACCAGGCGATCGGCCACGCGATACCGCACCTTGTCGAGCACGCCCTGGGCGCGGCCGTCGGAGACCGCGCGGGCGCGGGCGCGCCCGGTCGCGATGGCCCAGCCCACCAGCTTCCGCTTGACCGGGCTCTCGTCCGCGAGCTTCTCCTCCAGCGCCGCTTTGACTTTCACCCACACCCGCGGCACCCCGAGGAAGACCGTGGGCCGGACCTCGATCAGGGCTGCGGCGACCTGCTTGAGATCGGGGCTGGTGGTGATCTGGCCGCCGGAGATCAGCGAAAGATAGTGCGCCACCCAGCGATTGGCGGCGTGCGCGTCGGGCAGGTAGGACACCACGCGATCGGCCGGGGTGCCGCCGCCGAATTCGTCCACCACGCGGGCGTTCTCGAGGAAGTTCACGTGGGTGAGCTCGACGCCCTTGGGCGGCCCGGTGGTGCCGGAGGTGTAGACGATGGTGAGCACGCTCTGCGGATCGACCGCGCGCCACGTCGCGTCGAAATCGAAGTCCGCCGCCTCGGTCGCCTCGATGTCGGCCAGCGGCACGGTGCCCTCCGGCGCGCCGTCCACGCAGATCACGTGCTCGACCGTGATCCCCTGCGCCGCCGCCTTTTCCACCGCCGCCAGCACCTGCGGCGCGAACTGCTGCTCGCAGATCACCGCCTTGTTGCCCGCATTGCCGAACTGGTAGACCAGCAGATCCACCGGATTGGTGTTGTACACCGAGAACGGCGTGGCCCCGGTGTGCAGCACGCCGGTATCGACCAGATGGAATTCCGGCCGGTTGGTCATCATGAGCGCCACGGTGTCCCCGGCGCCGATGCCCCGCGCCGCCAGCCCGGTCGCGATGGCCCGCACCCGCCGCCCGTACTCGCCCCAGGTGATCGCCACCGCCCCGCCCAGCGTGCGCAGCGCGACCGCGTCCGGATACCGGGTCACATTGGACTGGAACGCCTCGCACAGGGTGCGGGGCGCCGGCTGTGCCGCCGCTGCGGGCGCGGGCTGCGCCGCCATGGATGAACTCACGACCTACCTCTGGCTCATGCGTGGGCGGGGCCGCCACGGCCCCGTGGTGTCATACAGCACACCGCACAAAGTCCGCTTGCGGTAAGTGGCAATGAGCAAGATCTGCCCGGGGCGATTTGTGCACAGTGACAAAGGCTGTGGCCCGGTCCGATTCGGGAATCTTGATCATGCGTCGGACGTATCGTGAATTGCACGAAGAGGACACCGGACCCCGACCGGGCCGTCCGATCGGGCAGCGGTGCGGCTGTACGAGGAGCCCCACAGTGATCCCACCTACTACCAGCGGAGTGCAGGACTACATCGACACCGAGGAAGTCGAATACGTCGACATCCGGTTCTGTGACGTCCCCGGCGTGCAACAGCACTTCTCCATTCCTGCAAGTATGTTCGGCGACGATCTGGTCGACAACGGCATCGCCTTCGACGGTTCGTCGGTGCGCGGATTCCAGGCCATCCACGAATCGGACATGCTGCTGCTGCCGGATCTGCGCACCGCGCAACTGGATTCGTTCCGGGCCGCGAAAACCTTGAACATCAACTGTTTCGTGCACGATCCGCACACCCGCGAGGCCTACAGCCGCGATCCGCGCAATGTGGCGCGCAAGGCCGAGGAATATCTGCGCTCCACCGCACTCGCCGACACCGCCTACTTCGGGCCCGAGGCCGAGTTCTACATCTTCGATTCGGTGCGCTACGACACCAGCATGAACAAGGCGTTCTACGAGGTGGATTCGGCCTCGGCGGACTGGAACACCGGGTCGGCGCTGAACCCGGACGGGACCATCAACCGCGGCTACAAGATCCGACCCAAGGGCGGATACTTCCCGGTCGCGCCGTACGACCACGATGTGGACCTGCGCGACCGGATGTGCACCAACCTCATGGTCTCCGGATTCGAACTGGAGAAGGGCCACCACGAGGTCGGCACCGCCGGACAGGCCGAAATCAATTACAAATTCAATACGCTGCTGGCCGCCGCCGACGATTTGATGCTCTACAAATACATCATCAAGAACACCGCCTGGGAGTCCGGCAAGACCGTGACCTTCATGCCCAAACCGCTTTTCGGCGACAACGGCTCGGGAATGCATGTGCACCAATCGTTGTGGAAGGACGGCACGCCGCTGTTCTACGACGAAGCCGGCTACGCGGGGCTCTCCGATCTGGCGCGCCACTATATCGGCGGGCTGCTGCATCACGCGCCGTCCCTGCTGGCCTTCACCAATCCCACGGTGAATTCCTACAAACGCCTCGTGCCCGGTTACGAAGCGCCGGTGAATCTCGTCTACTCCCAGCGCAATCGATCCGCCGCGGTGCGCATCCCGGTCACCGGCGCGAACCCGTACGCCAAACGGCTGGAATTCCGCTGCCCGGACTCCTCCGGCAACCCCTACCTGTCCTTCGCCGCCATGATGATGGCCGGACTCGACGGCATCATGAACAAAATCGAGCCCGCCATCCCCATCGACAAGGACCTCTACGAACTCACCCCCGAGGAATCGGCCGAGGTCACCCAGACCCCCGGCAGCCTCGGCGCCGTCATCGACCGGCTCGAAGCCGACCACGAATACCTCACCCAGGGCGGCGTTTTCACCGAGGACCTGATCGACACCTGGATCCGGATCAAACGCGACACCGAAATCGCGGAAATCAACCTGCGCCCGCACCCCTACGAATTCGAGCTGTACTTCGACGTGTAGATCGCCCGCCGATCCGGTCGTGCCCTAGACTCCGTGGTTCGACCGGAGGGGAGTGCGCGCGTGGATCGCGAGAAGTTCGTCGCCGTCATGACGGAGTCGACGCAGCTGCTGCAGGCAGGCCGGGCGGCGGAAGCGCTGGCGCTGCTCGATGCCTATGACGCGCGGCTGGAATCGCCGCTGCCGCCCGAGGATTACGGGTGGATCCACTACTACCGGTTCCGCGGCGCATTCGAGACCGGGGATTACGCGCGGGCGCTGCGGCTGGCCGAGCACGGACCCGAACGGTTCCCGGCCGATGTGCCCGCGCCGGTGGTGGGGACCATGTACTCCGAGGCCATGGAAGCGGCCGCGCGGCTCGGGCAGCCGGACGCGGTGGTGCGGATGGCGGATCGGTGTATCGAGCTGCGCCGCAGCCAGAATCAGCGCGAGGAAGTGCTGATGGCGGCCATGACGGCGGGGACGCTGCTGGGGCGGATCGGGCGGCGCGACCTGGCGCGGGGGTACTCGATGCTGCTGGTTAACGCGGGCGAGGGGTTCGAGCGGTACCGGGCGCACGGGTATCAGCAGCTGTGCGAGCTGGTGGCCGAACAGCACGATCCCGAGGTGATGGACGTGCTGCTGGCGGGCCGGGAATGGTTGCGCGGGAGCGAGAATCAGCAGGCGCAGGCGGCGCTGGGGTTCATCGAGAGCTTCCCGGCGCTGCGGGAGCGGGCCGAGGCGGTCGACCGGGTCAGCGGGGTGCGGTTCGCGCCCGGACAGGGCCCGCAGGCGGCTCCGATGGCGCAGCAGCCGCCCGCCGAGCAGTGCGCGGCGGGAGAATACGCCGACGAACTCCTCGCGGCGGGACAACCGGCGCGGGCCGAGGCGGCCTACCGGGCGCTCATCGCCGACGCCCTGGCCACCGGCCGGCCGGATCTGCTCATCATGGGCAAATCACTGCTCGGGCTGTTGCAGGCGCTGATCCTCGACAATCGGGTGCGCGAAGCGTTCGAGGTGTGGGTGGACGACGGGCCCGGCACCAAGATCGGCACGCTGGCGCTGGAGCAGGGACAGACCTCGGCGCACGATCTCATCGGTTACCGGCTGATCGAGGCGTACCTGCACTCGCTGTCCTCGGGGGACAAGGCCGCCGCGACCCGGGCCGTGGACACCATCATGGCGAACTGCACCGAATACGCCGTCGCGCGCGAACCCGAGGTCGTGGTGCGCATGCTGACCAACTGGCGGCGGCATCTCACCGAGATCTACGACGACGCCCCGCCGCCGCAGGTGTTCGCGCAGGTCGAGGCGGCCGAACAGCGGCTGGGATACACCGCGCCGCTGGGACCCCTCTACTGGTCACACCCCTCGCGCTGGGTCATCGACTGGCTGTGACGGCCGTCTCCGGAAGCTTTACCTGACGCGTAATCGCTTCCGTGCGCCGCGGCGAAGATGCTTGGTACATGAGCGAATACGAGAACATGGCCCAGCGCTACATCGACACCTGGAACGAGCAGGACGCCGGCAAGCGCAAAGCGCTGATCGACGAGTTGTACACGGCCGACGCCGAATTCACCGACCCGCTGGCCCAGTTGACCGGCGCCGACGCCATCGACTCGATGGTGGCCGGCGCGCAAGCCCAGTTCGCCGGACTGCGATTCGGGCTCGGGCCGGTGGACGGGCACCACGACATCGCCCGGTTCACCTGGACCCTCGGCGCGCCGGGCGCGGACGAACCCCTGGTGATCGGCTTCGACGTGATCACCTTGGCCGATGGGCGGATCAGCCGCGTGCAGGGCTTCCTGGACAAGGTTCCGGGCTGAAAACCGTTGCGCACGCACACCGGTGGCGCGGCCCGAACCCCACGCCACCGGCGAACGCAACACGCAGACCCGCTCGTTGGCAGCACCCTGGCGGACGCCGGTAAGGTGCAATTACGTTGGGGCGGGGCATTATCGGCGGGCCCGCGGTCATACCGCGGGTTTCCAAACTATGACCTTGCCCTCACTGGGCCCGGCGGTCTGGCAGTGCGCCATACGATCCGGGCCTGAATGATGTGGGAAGGCGTGGAGGCTGTGGATCGAAATGCGTTCGTCGAGGTGATGAACGAGGCGAGCGGCATGCTGGACGCGGGCCGCGCACCGGACGCGCTGGCCAGGCTGACGGCATTCGACGACGGGCTCACCGCGCCACCGGACCCCAAGGACTACGGCTGGATCGTCTCCTACCGCTTCCGGTCCGCCTTCGCCGCAGGCGAATTCGAGCAGGCCCTGCGGATCGCCGAACAGGGCCCCGCCCGCTTCCCCGCCGACATCCCGCCCGCCACCATGGCCAGCATGTACTCCATGGCCGTGGAGGCCGCCACCCAGCTCGACCGCGCCGACAGCGCCGTCACCATGGCCGACCGCTGCATCGAACTACGCCGCGCCCACGCCGATCACGGCGAAGTCCTGATGGCCGCCATGACCGCCTGCACCCTGCTCGGTGATATCGAACGCCACGACCTGGCCAGCCGCTACGCCCGCCTCCTGGTCGCCGAAAGCGACGGCTACGACGAATACCGCGCCTACGGCTACTACGGCGTCTGCGCCGCCATCGAACACGGCGCCGGCCCCGACCTCATCGACCTCCTACGCTCCGGCCGTGCCTGGCTCACCAGCCACGACATCGAATTCGCCCGCGTAGCACTCGAATACCTGGACCACGCCGCCGCCGTCAACGCCACACCCCCCGCCCCGCTCTCCTTCGCAAACGCCGATCCTTTCGCCCCGGCAAACCCCCTGGCTCCGGCAGACCCGTTCAACCCGGCAAACCCCCTCGCCTCCGCGAACCCTGCTGTCCCGGCCGAACCCCGCGGTACTGCGGACGGTTTCGCCCCGGCCGAACCCCTTGGTGTTGTGGACGGTTTCGCCCCGGCCGAACCCCTTGGTGCTGTGGACGGTTTCGCTCCCGGGGAATCCTTCGGTGCCGGGAACGGTTCCGCTGCCGCGCGACCCTTCGATGCGGTGGACGGTTTCGCTGCGGCGGAGTCCTTCGGCGCTGAAAACGGTTTCGCTGCCGCAGACTCGCCCGCTGTCGTGAATCCTTTCGCCGCCGTGGATCCTTATGCGCCTGCGGATTCACCCGAGGGTCCCGATCCGCATGTCGCCGTTAATTCGCCCGCGCCCGCCGACTCGTTCGATCCGCGGGATCGATTCACCGCTGTGGAGCCCTCGGCGGCCGCCGATTCCTTCGGCATCCAGTCGCCGACCGGCGGGCAGTCCGCTGTCGTCATCCCTTTCCCGGGGGTGGCGACCACGCCGCCCAACTCGGGTCCGGCCGGCGTCCCGCCGCGTGGTCCATTCGCGGCACCCGAATCGGCGGCTGATCCTTTCGGCGCTCCGCCGACCGTGGCCATTCCGTCCCAGGGACCGGCGGGCACACCTCCCACCGTCGCCATACCCGCGGCGGGGCCGTCCGCTGTTCCGCCCGCCGGCGCAAGTCCTTTCGGAGGTCCGCCGCCGAGCGGGCCGCCGTTCACCGGGCCCGGCGCGATACCGCCGCCGCTGGCCGGAACGTACGCGCCGTCGCCTGCGGATGCGAATGCGACCCAGTACCTGCGGGTTTCGGGGAGTGATCCGGAGAGCGCCACGCCGCATGCGCAGCCGCCGGCGGAGATGGTGGCCGGTGGGGAGACAGCGGACGCGTTGCTGGATGCGCAGCGGCCGGGGATCGCGGCGGCGGCTTATCGTGCGCTGATCGATGATTCGATGGCGAGTGGGAAGCCGGATCCGCTGATCGTGGGGAAAGCGGTGCTGGGGCTGCTGATGTCGCTGATCTTCGACAATCGGGTGGCCGAGGCGCACGAGGTGTGGATCGACGAGCAGGGGCCGACACATCTGGGGATCTGGGCGCTGGAGAACGGGCAGACGTCCGTGCACGACGGGATCGCCTACAACCTTGTTGCCGCGTACCTGCATTCGCTGAGCACCGGCGATCGCAATGCCGCCAATCACGCGGTCGACACCCTCATGGGGCGGTGCGTGGATTGGGCGTCGGGGCAGGATCCGATGGCGGTTCCGCCGATGCTCAACACCTGGCGTCGCCATCTGCGCGAAATCCACGAGGGTGAGCCCGCGCCCGAATACCGCTGGCATTACGAACAAGCCGCGCAGCGCTGGGCCGGTCCCATCCCGGAAGCCGGTCTCTACTGGATGCGCCCCTACCACTGGCATGTCGACTGGCTCTGAACGCGGCCGCCCCCGGGCGACCGCCTAGGCTGCGGCTATGGCATCCGAAGTAACCGAAATCTGGCACAACCCCCAGTGCTCCAAGAGCCGCACGGCCAAAGCGGTGCTGGACGAGACCGGTGCCGACTATGTCGAACGCCGCTACCTCGACAACCCGCCGACCGCCGACGAAATCCGTGCTGTCCTGGGCAAACTCGGCCTCGAACCCTGGCAGATCACCCGCACCGCCGAGGCCGAGGCCAAGGAACTGGGCGTGCGCGCCTGGGGCAAGACCCCCGCCGACCGTGACCGCTGGATCGACGCCCTCGCCACCCACCCCCGCCTCATCCAGCGTCCCATCGTCCTGACCGCCGACGGCAAGGCCCGCGTCGTCCGCGACGACGAATCCCTCGACACGCTGCGCTGAACGAGTGGCACACCAGTGCGGGGATTCGCCCGATTTCTCCGCGCTGGTGTGCCACTGATCGTGTTCACGCGATGCGAAAGACGGGGAAGCCGGGTGCGATATCGGCCAGTTCGGCATCGGTGGCGTTCTTGGTGATGCCCTCGAAGAACTTGCCGACCTCCCAGCCCCAGCGCTTCAGGTAGTCGCGCAGCACGGGCACCTTGTCGGCGTCGGCGACCTCGACGGCGGTGAACGGTTCGGCCTTGCGGCCCAGGCGCAGTTCGCCCGAACCGGCGACGCGCAGGTTGCGGACCCACTGGGTGTGGCCGCGCGGGGCGACGAGGTAGCGGGTGCCGTCCTCGGCGGTCAGGACGTTCACCATGGTGGTGCGCCATTCGCCGCTCTTGCGGCCGCGCACCGCCAGCAGGCGGGAACCGGCGACGCTGATGCCGAGCTTGGGCAGCAGGTTGAACATGCGGTTCATGACCGGCTCGATGCCGGTGGGGGCGATATTGCGGGTGGCGGCGGTGTGGGCGTCCATGACGATCTCCTCGTGAATCCGATTCGAGAGCAGTGCTCTCTGGTGTGACCAGTGTGCACGTGCCGGTTCCGTCATGTCAAGAGCGGTGCTCTCGAAAGTTTTCGATGATCCGGAATGTGGCACACTGTTCGCATGAGCGTCACCAGGACCGCCCGGGAGCGTGCCCGGGCCGAGATCACCCGCGAAATCACCGACGCCGCGCGCCGGCAACTGGCCGACAGCGGTGCGCCCGGACTCTCGCTGCGGGCCATCGCACGCGAGCTGGGGATGGTGTCCTCGGCGCTGTACCGGTACTTCCCGAGCCGCGACGAACTGCTGACCGCGCTGATCATCGAGGCCTACGACGCCATCGGCGGGGCCGTGGAAGCCGCGGCGGCGCAGGCGGATTCACCGCGCGCGCAATGGCGCGCGGTGGCGCACGCGGTACGGGACTGGGCGATCGCGCACCCGCACGAATACGCGCTGGTGTACGGCTCGCCGGTGCCGGGATATCAAGCGCCGCAGGCCACCATCGCGCACGCCTCCCGGGTGCCGGTCACGGTGCTCGGAATCGTCCATCGAGCCTGGGAGAGCGGGCAATTGACCCAGCGGTCCGAGACGCTCGACGAGCGCCTCGCCGCGCAGGCCGCCGGGGTGGCGAAAGAACTCGCGCCCGGCGTACCGGACGCGGTGGTGGTGCGCCTCGTAATCGCCTGGACGCAGCTGTTCGGCGCGGTGAGCTTCGAACTGTTCGGCCAGCTGGTGGGGAGCATGGATCCGGCCGAACCGTTCTTCGACTATTCCGTCGAGGCGATGGCCGACCTGATCGGGCTCGACTGACGGCTTCGATCAGGCCGGAATATCGTCCTCGGCCAAGGGGAACGGCGGCGCGCCGATCCCGGTGACCCGCAGATTGCCCCACGGATCACGCTCCTGGAGCCGACCGGCGACCGGGGTGCCGCCGGGCAGGGTGAGGAAGATCTGGCCCCGCCCGGGATCGGGCAGATCGGCCGTTTCCGGGGCGGAAATTCGCCCGTACCAATGAAAATGGCCGTCTGTCGGGTCCAGATGACCGCTCAGCGCCACCGTGACCGACAGCTCCAGTCCCGGTGCGTCGAGCAGCGCCGGGCCCGAATACTCCGGCGCGGGTTCGGGTTCCAATGACCCCGCGGCGGTGCCGTCGCCGGTATCCCACCCGCGCAAGGCGCTTCGGCTCCGATCGCGGGCACGTTCCCGCCGCCGGAACCTCACAGCAGCCCCCGGCGCCGCCAGATCCGCTTGCCGAGCGGCCCGATCAGGCCCTGCTTCTCCAGGAACGCACCGAGATTCGCCGCCCCCGTGCCGAGCGTGCGCTGCGCGTGCGGATTGCCGCGCGCGATCCGGCGGGCCGCACGCCCGTCCTCGATCCCGGCCCGGCTGTACATGTGCCAGTTCGTCATCAGATGCACGAACAGCGGCGCGGCCACCGCCACACACAAGCGCGTATACGCCAGTTCGGATTTCGACATGGCCGGCACCCGCCGCGCCAGCGCGTCACGGGCGAAACCGATGTGCCGCGCCTCCTCGGTCACGTGAATACGCATGGCTCGCGCCACCACCGGCTGCAATTGCGGATCGTCGAGGGTGCGGCGCTGGATCGCGTCGAAGATCTCCTCGCCGACCAGTGCGCCCACCCACACCATCGACCCGCGCAGGAACAGCTGCAACGCGCTGATGGTCAGGCGCTCATAGCGATTGGGCCAGTACGGGCGTGCCTCCACCCGGTCGATGAGCTTGCCGAACATCATCATGTGCCGGCATTCGTCGCCCATCTCGGTGAGCGTGTAGTGCGCGTGCCGTGAGGTCGGATCGCTGGCCATCAGCTCGCGCAGCAGCAGGCGATTGAGCAGGTTCTCGAACCAGATGCCCACCGAGAGCACATTCGCCAGTTCCTGGCGGGACAGTTCGCGGCGCTGCTCGGGCGTCATCTGCTCCCACAGCGCGGTGCCGTAGAGCGAGATCACCTCCGCGGGCAGGAAGAGCTTGTCCGGATCCAGGGGGGCGTCCCAGTCCAGATCCACCACGGGGTCGTAGGACTTCTTCACCGAACCCTGCAGCAGGCGCTGGGCGAAGGATTCGCGGGGGAGTAGTGCGGCTGTGGTGTCGGCGGTGACGGCGTTGTCGCCCATGACAGCTCCTCGCTCGATAACTGATACAAGCTGTTACACTCAGATTAGTGGTACACCGTGTATCGGTCAACGATCGGATGGGTATCGTGAGCGGCGTGACCGGGATCAGCGCGAGAAAGCAGAACCAGGCCGAGGACGGCCGCAGTACCCGCTGGAACGGGCACAAAGCGCGGCGGCGGGCCGACATGCTCGATGCCGCCACCGCCGTGATCGAGGAGAACGGCATCGAGATCTCGGTGCAGCAGATCGCCGATCGCCTACACGTGCCGCGGCCGGTGGTGTACCGGCATTTCGACGGCCGCGCTGACCTGGACGAGGCGATCCGCCGGCACATCCTGGATTCGCTGCTGGCCGAACTGCTACCGCGACTACGGCCGGACGGGACCGTGCGCGATGCCGTGCGCGGGGCGGTCGGGACCTATGTCGGCTGGGTGGAACGGCATCCGAACCTGCATCGCTTCCTGACCGCCGCCGATCCGCAGCACATCTCCTCGAGCGCGCTGGCGGGGGCACGGGACCGGATCGGCGGGCAGCTGGCGGATCTGTTCGCCGACACCCTGGCGCGCTTCGGGCTGGACCGGAATCGGGCGCGGCCCATGGCATTCGGCATGGTCGGGTTCGTCGACGGGGTGGTCAACAGCTGGCGCTCGGACGACACCCTGACCTCCGAGCAGGTCGAGGGGATCCTCACCGAATCGGTGCTGGCGCTCATCGAGGGCAATGCCCGCAGCCTGGACGTGCCGCTCTCGCGTGACAGCGTGGTGGCCGAGGTGATCGCCCGGGCGGGTGCTCAGGCCGCGGCGGGCTGACGGCGTTCGGTGAGCGCGCGATAGCTCGCGTTCCACAGCCATTCGACCGGGCCGCGCTCGAAACGGCGCAGCCACAGGTGCGCGAAGACCAGCATGAGCGCCGAAACCAGCAGGTAGACCCCGACCGTGAACGGGACGCGGGCGTTCGGGGAGACCAATGCGGCCAACCCCAGACCCCAGCCGTAGCAGATGGCGCCCGCGACCAGGTTCTGCAGGATGTAGCAGCTCAGCGCCATCCGGCCGACCTCGGCGAAGCGGCGGCCGACCAGACCCGGAGCCGGGCGGCGGACGTACACCTCGGCCACCAGGGCCAGGATGCCCATCGCGACGAACGGGGCCAGGCCGTAGCGGGTGAACACGATGAGGTCCCCGCCGATCATGCCCAGCGCCAGGTCCAGGGGAGCGGCGACGGCGAAACCGATGATCATGAGCCGCTTGCGGATTCGCGCGCCCTCGGGGAGGAAGACGCCCGCGCGGTACAGACGCGCGCCCAGCAGGAACAGGGCGATCGACATGGGGAAGATCAGGATCGGCTCCAGGCGGAAGATCAGCAGATGCTCCCAGCGGAAGACCACCAGGTCCCAGAACGAGCCGTCGGCATAGGGATTCGGGTCCAGGGGTTCGCGGGCCGGGGCATTGTCGGCGGGGGCGAAGGCCATCGCGACCGCGAGCAGCGACAGCATGGTCACATGGATGCTCGCCGCCACGATCAGCCAGCGGCGTTGCGCCTTCGGGCTCGTGGCCAGCACGAACGCCACCACCAGGCCGGTGACGGCGTATCCCATCAGCACATCGAACTCGGCGACCAGGAAGAAGTTCAGCAGGCCGTCCAGGAACAGCAGGCCCGCGCGAATCGGATAGCCGCCCGGCCAGCGTCGCCCCGACTTGACCGCCGAACGCTGCTGAATCGCCAGCCCGATGCCGAACATGATGGTGAGCAGGCCCAGGAACTTGCCCTGTGCCAGCTGCTGCAGGAACCGTTCCGCCCACAGCCACGCGCCGTCTGGTTCGTCACTGTGGGCGAAATAGCCCAGCAGCCCTTCGGCATTGGTGAAGATCCAGATATTGGTGCCGAGCGTGCCCAGGATGGCGATGCCGCGCAGCACGTCCAGGGCGGCCAATCGGGACGAATGTGCTTGCGGGGGAGTGGGATTCGGTGCCTCCGGCGCGCCGGTGGCGGGGGGCGTCACGCGTTGCGGGGAGACCGATTCGACCATGCGCGCCATTCTGCCGGGCGGGCCGCTCATTCCGGATCGGCCTGCGGGACGATGCGGCATCCGACTCGCGAATGACCCCAACCCGGACAGTCCACCCGCGCCCGGGTGTGGTGTTCGCCTAGGCTCGAACCCATGCAGCGCATCATCGGAATCGAGGTCGAGTACGGCATTTCGACGCCTACGGAGCCGTCGGCCAACCCGATTCTCACGTCGACCCAGGCGGTGCTCGCCTATGCCGCGGCCGAAGGCGTGCCGCGCGCCAAGCGGACTCGCTGGGACTACGAGGTGGAATCCCCGCTGCGCGACGCGCGCGGTTTCGATCTGGGCCGGCTCAACGGGCCCGCCCCGGTCATCGACGCCGACGAGGTCGGCGCGGCGAACATGATCCTGACCAACGGCGCCCGGCTCTATGTCGATCATGCCCATCCCGAATACTCCGCGCCCGAGGTCACCGACCCCCTGGACGCGGTTATCTGGGACAAAGCGGGCGAACGCGTCATGGAAGCGGCTGCCCGGTACGCCTCGAGCGTGCCCGGCGCACCCCGCATGCAGCTCTACAAGAACAATGTCGACGGCAAGGGCGCCTCCTACGGCACCCACGAGAACTACCTGATGAGCCGCGACACCCCCTTCAACCAGATCATCCTGGGCCTGACCCCGTTCTTCGCCTCCCGTCAGGTGATCTGCGGGTCCGGACGGGTGGGCATCGGCCAGTCCGGTGACACCCCCGGCTTCCAGCTGTCGCAGCGCGCGGACTACATCGAGGTCGAGGTCGGCCTCGAGACCACGCTCAAGCGCGGCATCATCAACACCCGCGACGAACCGCACGCCGACGCCGACAAGTACCGGCGCCTGCACGTCATCATCGGCGACGCCAACCTGTCGGAATGGTCGACCTACCTCAAGGTCGGCACCACCGCGCTGGTGCTCGACCTCATCGAAGCCGGCGAGGATCTCTCCGATCTCCAGCTGGCTCGCCCGGTGACCGCGGTGCACACCATCTCCCACGACCCCACTCTGCGTGCCACCGTTGCCCTTTCGGACGGGCGCGAGCTCACCGGCCTTGCGCTGCAACGCATCTACCTCGATCGCGTCGAGAAGTTCATGGACCGCGAAGGCAATGACGACCCTCGCGTCCAGGACGTCATCGAGAAGTGGGCCCACGTCCTGGACCTGCTCGAGCGCGACCCCATGGAAACCGCCGACCTGCTGGACTGGACCGCCAAACTCCGTCTGCTGGAAGGCATGCGCAACCGCGAGGGCCTCACCTGGGCCGCCCCCAAACTCCACCTGGTCGACCTCCAGTACTCCGATGTCCGCCTGGACAAGGGCCTCTACAACCGCCTGGTGGCCCGCGGCTCCATGCAGCGCCTGGTCACCGAGCAGCAGATCGTCGACGCCATGACCAACCCGCCCACCGACACCCGCGCCTACTTCCGCGGTGAATGCCTGCGCCGCTTCGGTGCCGACATCGCCGCGGCCAGCTGGGACTCGGTGATCTTCGACCTGGGCGGCGACTCCCTGGTCCGCATCCCCACCCTGGAACCCCGCCGCGGCACCAAGTCCCATGTCGGGAAGTTGCTCGACGGTGTCCACACCGCGTCGGAACTGGTTCAGCAACTCACCCACTGACCCCGATCCGCGACAGCGTCGGAGTGATAGCAGCAAGAGCACATTGCGGCTAATCCGGCATGTTGTCGCCGACCGTGGGTAATGTTGACTGCACGAGCATCGGATCTTTCCGGTGCTCGCCGATGATCACAGAGGAGGTCGGCTGCTATGGCACAAGAGCAGACCAAGCGCGCCGGTGGTGGCGACGAGGACGAGGGCCCGGTCGGGGACGGTGCTGCTGGACAGGAGCGTCGCGAGAAGCTCGCTGAAGAGACCGACGACCTGCTCGACGAGATCGACGACGTCCTGGAGGAGAACGCGGAGGACTTCGTCCGCGCCTATGTGCAGAAGGGCGGCCAGTGACCCAAGGTGACCCCCTGCGGCTCCAGACGGGGTTCGCCCAATCCTCTTTCTCCGAATACTTGCGAATGTCCGCACCGGAACTGTTGCCCGGCAACGGTTCCCACGGTTCCGGCGCACCCCTGACCGGGGGTGCGCCCTCCGATATCGCCCCGCACGGCACCACCATCGTCGCGGTCTCCTACCGCGGCGGTGTGCTGATCGCGGGCGACCGGCGGGCAACCCAGGGCAATCTGCTGGCCAGCCGTGACATCGAGAAGGTGTACATCACCGACACCTACTCGGCGGCGGGCATCGCGGGCACCGCGGGCATGGCGATCGAGATGATCCGCCTGTTCGCGGTCGAGCTCGAGTACTACGAGAAGATCGAAGGCGTCCCCCTCACCTTCGACGGCAAGGCCAACAAGCTGTCGAAGATGGTGCGCGACAATCTGCCGGCGGCCCTGCAGGGCCTGGCGGTGGTGCCGCTGCTCGTCGGGTTCGATCCCGCCGCGCAGGACCCGGACAAGGCCGGGCGCATCATTTCCTACGACGTGGTCGGCGGGCGCTCGGAAGAGCGCTTCGGCTACACCGCGGTGGGGTCGGGTTCACTGTTCGCCAAGTCGTCGCTGAAGAAGACCTACCGCCGCGGCATCGATCAGGACAAGGCGCTGCGCAACGCGGTCGAGTCGCTGTTCGACGCCGCCGACGACGACACCGCCACCGGCGGTCCCGACACCATGCGGGACATCTACCCGACGGCGATCGTCATCGACGCCGAGGGCTCCGCCGAGGTGTCCGAGGAACGGCTCAAGGACATCACGCGGGCGATCGTCGCCGATCGTGCCGCCCTGGCTGCGGAAGGGGGCGGCGAAGCATGACACTGCCGTATTACGCGTCGGCCGAACAGATCATGCGCGACAAGACCGAACTTGCGCGCAAGGGCATCGCCCGGGGCCGCAGTGTCGTCGTGCTGACCTACGACAAGGGCGTGCTGTTCGTCGCCGAGAACCCTTCGGCGACACTGCACAAGGTGAGCGAGTTGTACGACCGTGTCGGTTTCGCCGCGGTCGGCAAGTACAACGAGTTCGAGGCGCTGCGCCGCGGCGGCATCCTGCAGGCGGACCTGCGGGGCTACCAGTTCGACCGCCGCGACGTGACCGGCCGCTTCCTGGCCAATCTCTACGCGCAGAGCCTGGGCAGCATCTTCACCGATCAGCTCAAGCCCTACGAGGTGGAGATCTGCGTCGCCGAGGTGGGATACCCGGAGCAGGAGTCGAATTCGGTCCTGTACCGGATCAACTTCGACGGATCCATCGTCGACGAACGGGAATTCGTGGTGATGGGCGGTAATACCGATCCGATCATCGCCGCGCTCAAGGGTTCCTACAAAGCCGGCATGGACCTGCACACCGCGGTCACCGTCGCCACGGCGGCCCTGCAGAAGGCCGCCCCCGAGGGCGACAAGGACAAGCGCACCGTCGGCGTCGGCTCGCTCGAGGTGGCCACCCTCGAACAGGCCCGCCCCCGCCGCGCCTTCCGCCGCATCCAGGGCTCGGTTCTGCAAGAACTGGTCACGGGCAAGGCCGCCAACGCCAAGGCCGCCGCGGAAGCCGACAAACCGTCGGCCGGAGACCCCTCCAACCCGTAGCCCCGCACCAACATTCGGCCCGCACGGCACCGGGCCCCCACGTTCGGCCGCGATTCCGGGAGGAATCGCGGCCGAACGTGTTTACGATCACACCCCCGTTCGCGATTGTGCCTGTGTGACAAGGATTGTGGCGCTGCTGACGCTGCTCGTACTGAGCGTCGGAGTGACCGGATGCAAGCAGGCCGATCAGGATCAGATCGTGAAGAAGGCCGAGGAGACGACCTGCGAATTGGTCGTTCCCGTGGTCGATTACATCGCCACCACGTTGCGCGCCGGGCGCACCGTGCAGACCGCGGCCGTCGCCGCGGTCGCCACCGTGGCCGGTATCGCGCTCACCGCCGCGTGCCAGGTGTTCGTCGAGAACCTCAATGCCGAACCGGACAAGGACCAGCCGGTGGTGGTCGTCACCGGCAAGGGCGGCAACGACCTGACGGTGTCGGGGAAGACGTTGCCCGCCAAGGTCGAGGACATGTGCAAGACCAAGGGCGGCTGTGACGGGTTCGATCGCTGCCCGGACAAGAAGATCTGCCTGTTCACCGGGAGCGACGGGAACGGCAAGATGTCGCTGTTCGCCGAGGGTTCACCGGATCTGCGCGGGCAGCACATCGATGCGGCCACGGTCTCGGTGCTGAACCGGACCGGCACCTTCGTGACGCTGTTCGACAGGTACGACTATCGCGGCGATACCTACCGGGTCGAGAAGGGTACGAAGGGCGATCTGCCGAATTCCTGGAGCGCGCGGGCGCATTCGATCCACGTGGGCGCCTTGCCGACCAGCACGCCGGCCTCGTCCAGCACCACCACGACCACGACAACCACCCCGGTGACGACCACTTCGGCCGTCCCGTCGAGCAGCACGGTCGAACGGACTCCGGCGGGGAGTTCCGGTGTGGTGACGACGACAAAATAATCCCGCTATTCGGGACGATTTCCTTTGCACTCTCAATGGGAGAGTGCAAAGGGGCCTTGCTTTTTCGCTGCGTGCGCGTGCTGCCGGGTTGCAGACCGTGCTAAATCGTTGTGAACCCGTTTGCAGTACCTGTCCGAGTACACCCTGGTAGCACACAACATCGCTGTAATGTCGATAGGGTGCAGCGACGAATCATGGGGATCGAAACCGAATTCGGGGTGACGTGCACCTTCCACGGTCACCGTCGGTTGAGTCCTGACGAGGTGGCCCGGTATCTATTCCGCCGGGTAGTTTCTTGGGGCCGTAGTTCCAACGTGTTCCTCCGTAATGGCGCCCGGCTCTACCTCGATGTCGGTTCCCATCCGGAGTACGCGACGGCCGAGTGCGACAGCCTGGTGCAGCTGGTGACGCACGACCGCGCGGGCGAGCGGGTCCTCGAGGATCTGCTCATCGACGCCGAACAGCGTCTCGCCGAAGAGGGTATCGGCGGCGACATCTACCTGTTCAAGAACAACACGGACTCGGCGGGCAACTCCTACGGCTGCCACGAGAACTTCCTCGTGGTCCGCGCCGGTGAGTTCTCCCGCATCTCCGATGTGCTGTTGCCCTTCCTGGTGACCCGGCAGTTGATCTGCGGCGCCGGGAAGGTGCTGCAGACGCCCAAGGCGGCGACCTTCTGCCTCTCGCAGCGGGCCGAGCACATCTGGGAAGGCGTCTCCTCGGCGACCACCCGGTCCCGGCCGATCATCAATACGCGTGACGAGCCG
Organism: Nocardia yamanashiensis; assembly: GCF_021183565.1. Taxonomy (NCBI): domain Bacteria; kingdom Bacillati; phylum Actinomycetota; class Actinomycetes; order Mycobacteriales; family Nocardiaceae; genus Nocardia; species Nocardia yamanashiensis. The sequence continues at coordinate 2,762,773 of NZ_CP089226.1, read as the reverse complement.
CACGCCGACGCCGAGAAGTACCGGCGCCTGCACGTCATCGTCGGCGACTCGAACATGGCCGAGCCGACCACCATGCTCAAGGTGGGCACGGCCTCGCTGGTGCTCGAGATGATCGAGGCGGGCGTGGCGTTCCGGGATTTCGCCCTGGACAACCCGATTCGGGCGATCCGCGAGGTCTCGCACGATCTGACCGGTCGCCGCCCGGTGCGGCTGGCTGGCGGACGGCAGGCCAGCGCCCTCGACATCCAGCGCGAGTACTACGCCCGCGCCGTCGAGCACCTGAACAATCGCGATCGCGATCCGCAGGTCGACGCGGTGGTGGACCTGTGGGGCCGCACCCTGGACGCGGTCGAGGCGCAGGACTTCGCCAAGGTGGACACCGAGATCGACTGGATCATCAAGCGCAAGCTGTTCCAGCGCTACCAGGACCGCTACAACATGGAGCTGTCCGATCCCAAGATCGCCCAGCTGGATCTGGCCTACCACGACATCAAGCGCGGCCGCGGCGTCTTCGACCTGCTGCAGCGCAAGGGTCTGGCCAAGCGGGTCACCGAGGACGAGGCGGTCGATGCCGCGGTCACCACGCCGCCGCAGACCACCCGGGCCAAGCTGCGCGGCGATTTCATCACCGCCGCTCAGGAGGCCGGACGCGACTTCACCGTCGACTGGGTGCACCTCAAGCTCAACGATCAGGCGCAGCGCACGGTCCTGTGCAAGGACCCGTTCCGTTCGGTCGACGAGCGCGTGGACCGGCTCATCGCCTCCATGTAGTCGCGAACATCGGTGTAGCGCAACGCGATTGCGCGGCGATCCCCGAGTGCACAGCGGGCCGCGAACCCGGACGGGTTCGCGGCCCGTGGCATGGAAGGGGGAGGCGACGGCAGCCGCGCGCATCCCCGAAGGGATCTCACTCGGCGGGTCCGGCGATTTTTGGGACCCGCCGTACCACGGCGGCGGGGCGGGCACATTACTCTCTTACGGGTGGCGATATCCAAGGTCGAGCGGTTGATGAATCTGGTTATCGCGCTGCTGTCCACCCGCCAGTTCCTGACCGCCGAGCGGATCCGGGAAAGTGTCGCGGGATACGAGGAGTCCGCGAGCGACGAGGCGTTCAGCCGCATGTTCGAGCGCGACAAGAACGAGCTGCGCGATCTGGGCATTCCCCTGGAAATCGGCCCGGTGAGCCGGTATTCGAGCGTCGAGGGGTACCGGATCAACCGGGACTCCTACGAACTCCCCGATATCGACCTGACCAGCGAGGAAGCCGCCGCGGTCGCGGTCGCGGTGCAGCTGTGGGAATCGCCGGAACTGGCGACCGCCGCGGAAGGCGCGCTGCTCAAGCTGAAAGCGGCCGGCATCCACGTGGAACCCGAATCCGGAGTGGCCTCCGTGCCCGCGGTGCCGGCGCGCACCCGTGGCTCCGAACCCGTCCTCGGCAAGCTGCTGGCCGCCATCGACGCGGGCCGGGCGGTGAAGTTCCAGCACCGGCAGTCGCACGGGGATCCCATCGAACGTGATGTGCAGCCCTGGGGTGTGGTCACCCATCACGGCCGCTGGTACCTGGTCGGCTTCGACAACGCGCGCCAGGCCGAACGCGTCTTCCGGGTCTCGCGTATTGGCGAGGAGATCGTGGAATACGGCCCGGCCAATGTGGTGCACAAGCCCGAAGGCGTGGATGTGCGCGCTCGCGTCGCCGAGGTGACCGGGCAGGCCCCGATCACCGGTTCGGCCACGGTGTGGGTCGCCGACGGGCGCGGTCAGGAGATCCGCCGCTTGGGCGCCACCATGGAGGAGCGCGAGATCGGCGGCCGCAAGGGCTCCATCGTGGAAGTGCCGGTGCGCTCGCGCGATTGGCTGGCCCGCCTCATCACCGGTCTGGGCGCGGACGCCCTGGTGCTCGCGCCGGATGACCTGCGCGACAATGTGATCGCCCGGCTCGAGTCGGTGCTGGAACGGACGGAGGTGTCGGCGTGACGCGCGCGTCCGATGGACGGCGGGGGAATGCGGCGGCGGCCGGGAGCCGGCTGTCCACCCGCCTGGCCCGGCTGCTGAACATGATCCCGTACTTCCAGGCCAATCCGGGCATCTCCGCCGCCGAAGCCGCCGCCGAACTGGGCGTCACCACCAAACAGCTGATGACCGACCTGAATCAGCTGTGGATGTGCGGACTTCCGGGCTACGGACCCGGTGACCTGATCGACCTGTCCTTCTCCGAGGAGAGCATCGAGGTCACCTTCTCCGCGGGCATCGACCGGCCGCTGCGGCTGACCTCCCTGGAGGCGACCGCGCTGCTGGTGGCGCTGCGGTCCATCGCCGACCTGCCCGGCATGGTCGACCCGAGCGCCGCGCAATCGGCCATCGCGAAGATCGAATCCGCCTTCTCCGGACTGGAATTCGACGCCATCACCGTCCCGGTCCCCACCGAGGCCCCCGCCGTGGCGACCGTCCGGTCCGCCCTGGAGCGCGATCACGCCCTGCGCCTGGTCTACTACTCCGCCAGCCGCGACGTGGTCTCCGAACGCGTGGTCGACCCCATCCGGATCGTGCTGGTGGACAACAACTCCTACCTGCGCGCCTGGTGCCGCGAAGCCGAAGGCGTGCGCCTGTTCCGCCTCGACCGCATCGAAGAGGCCACCGAACTCGACGAACCCGCGCGCCCGCCCGCCGAGGCCGCCGCCGACGAGACCTCCGCCCTCGACCTGTTCGTGGACGATCCCGCGGTCCCGCTGGCGCGCTTGCTGATTCGCCCCGACTACGCCTGGGTGCTCGACCAGTACCCCATGCACAAGGTCACCACCCACGCGGACGAGAGCATCGAAGCCACCATGCGCTTCGCCACCCTCGACTGGATGGCCCGCCTGCTGCTCGGCTTCGGTTCCGGCGTCACCGTGCTCGGGCCGCCCGAACTGGTCAGCGCCGTCCGCGAGCGCTCGGGCGCCGCGCTGGCCGCCTACGCCGCGCTGGCCCACGAACCGGACGCCGCGGACGCGCTCGCGCCGACCGGGCTCGAGGAGGTCGGTCCCGCTTGAGCTTTCGCGTGATGGTGCTCGGCGCGGGCAGTATCGGGGTGTACGTCGGCGGATCGCTCGCGGCCGCCGGCGCGGACGTCACCTTCGTCGGCCGGCCCCGCATGCTCGACGAGATCACCGCCCACGGCCTGCGGCTCACCGACCTCGACGGCCACGACCTCCGGGTCGAGGCGGGCCGATTCCGCACCGCCACCGAACCTTCCGGCGATGCCGACCTGGTGCTGATCGCGGTGAAGTCGGCCGATACCGAATCCGCGGCACGCCAGCTGTCGGGCCTGCTGAAGCCCGGCACCGTGGTGATCAGCCTGCAGAACGGCATCGGCAACGACGCGGTGATCCGCGAGGTGCTGCCCGCGTGCGTGGTGCTGCCCGGCATGGTCATGTTCAATGTCGTGCACCATCCCGGCGGCCGATTCCACCGCGGCACCGCGGGCGGGGTGGCCATCGCCGACGATCCGGTGCTGAACCGGTTCGCCCCGGTCTTCGGCACATCCGGCCTCGAGGTCAAGCGCTACCCGGACCTGCTGCCGGTGCAGTGGGCCAAGCTGCTGCTCAACCTCAACAATCCGATCAACGCGCTGTCCGGCCGCCCGCTGCGCGAGGAGCTGGGCAATCGCGACTATCGCCGCTGCCTGGCCCTGACCCAGCGCGAGGCCCTGATCGCCATGGATCACGCCCGCATCCGCCCGGCCCGGCTCACCCCGCTGCCGCCCGAGCTGATGGCCCGCCTGCTCACCTTCCCCGACGGCCTCTTCCAACGGGTTGCCGGCAAGGTGCTGGCCATCGATCCGGTGGCCCGCTCGTCCATGGCCGACGATCTGGCCGCCGGCCGCAAGACCGAGATCGCCTGGCTCTGCGGCGAGATCGTGAGCCTCGGCACCATGGTCGGCATACCCACGCCGGTGAACCGCAGGTTGATCGAACTCGTGCACCGGGCGGAGGACGGCGACCGTCGCACCTGGTCGGGCGCGGAGTTGCTGGCGGAACTGACCGCCGCCGCGGCGAGTTAGGCGTTCACCGGGCGTTCACGCGAGCGCTCCGACCACTTGACGGGTGCAGCCGTCATATGCATGTCCGGTAGCATCTGAAACACCACAGTCTTTGGAGGTAGGAAACGATGGGCTCGCTCAGTCCCACACATCTGCTGATCGTCGCGCTGGTCTTCTTGCTGTTCTTCGGCGCCAAGCGGATGCCCGACGCCGCCCGTGGCCTCGGCCGGTCGTTGCGCATCTTCAAGAGCGAAATGAACCAGATGCAGACCGAGGGCAAGGCCGAGGAGGCCGCCCCCGCCGCGGCCCCGCAGCCGCAGGCACAGCTGCCGCAGGCGCAGACCGCCGCGCCGGCCGCGAACCTCACCAAGCCGCAGGGCGACCAGCAGCAGGCCTGATCCAGGCCACGGTGCCGGGGTGAGCGGGCGCTCATCCCGGGATAGCTTTTTGTCCAGGTCCGGGGCGTTCACTCGCAGCGAGGCAGCACTTACATGCGTATTCCGTTCGATCCGCGACGCAGCAAGCGGCGAACCAATCCCGACGGCACCATGTCGTTGGTCGAGCATCTGGCCGAGCTCCGGACCCGCCTGCTCATCGCGCTGGCGGCCATCGCGGTCACCACGCTCCTGGGCTTCTACTGGTACTCGCATTCGCTGTTCGGCATCACCGCGCTCGGCGACATCCTGACCGGACCGTACTGCGAGCTGCCCGCGTCCTCGCGCGCCGCGCTCAGCCCCGACGGCGCCTGCCGATTGCTGGCCACCGCGCCGTTCGAACAGTTCATGCTGCGCTTGAAGGTCGGCGTCACCGCGGGCGTGGTGCTGGCCTGCCCGATCTGGCTGTATCAGCTGTGGGCGTTCATCACCCCGGGCCTGTACGCCAAGGAACGCAAGTACGCGGTGTCCTTCGTGACCGCCGCCGCCGCGCTGTTCGTCGCGGGCGCGGTGCTGGCGTACTTCATCGTCTCGCACGCGCTGGCGTTCCTGATGACCATCGGCAACAACGTGCAGATCACCGCGTTGAGCGGTTCGCAATACTTCGGCTTCATCATTCAGCTGCTGATCATCTTCGGCGTCAGCTTCGAAACGCCTTTGATCATCGTGGGTTTGAACTTCGTGGGCGTGCTCACCTACGAACGCCTCACCAAATGGCGGCGCGGCCTGATCTTCGGCCTGTTCGTGTTCGCGGCCATCGTGACCCCGCAGGATCCGTTCTCCATGCTGGCGCTGGCGCTGGCGTTGACCGTGCTGTTCGAGGTCGCCGTGCAGATCGCTCGGATCAACGACAAGCGCAAGGCGAAGCTGAACGAGGACTGGAGCAAACTCTCCGACGACGAGGCGTCTCCGCTGAGCGACACCTCCGGCGTCGAGGGCGTCGCGCCCGTCGAGACTCCCGAGCCGGTCGGCGCGACGACACCCGCGACATCCCCGGAGAAAACCACGCGATCCACGTCGGACTACTCCGATACGCTCTGACAAGTGACATCAAGGTCGCTTACTGGCGAACTGGCGGCATTCGCCGCCGAACTGAAATTCGCACTGGATCCCTTCCAGCAGCAGTCGTGTGAAGCCCTCGAGGGCGGGCACAGCGTGCTCGTGTGCGCGCCCACCGGCGCGGGCAAGACCGTGGTCGGTGAATTCGCCGTCCACATGGCCCTGGCCTCGGGCGGAAAGTGCTTCTACACCACGCCGATCAAGGCGCTGTCGAACCAGAAGTTCGCGGACCTGACCGAGCGCTACGGACGCGACACCGTCGGCCTGCTGACCGGAGACCAGTCCATCAATCCGGACGCGCCCGTGGTCGTCATGACCACCGAGGTGCTGCGCAATATGCTCTACGCGAGCTCGGATGCGCTGCAGGGCCTTTCGTACGTGGTGATGGACGAGGTGCACTACCTCGCGGACCGCTTCCGCGGCGCGGTGTGGGAGGAAGTCATCCTGCACCTGCCGCCGGAGGTGCGCCTGGTCAGCCTGTCGGCGACCGTCTCCAACGCCGAGGAATTCGGCGCCTGGATGGAAACCGTGCGCGGCGACACCGCCGTCATCGTGGACGAGACCCGGCCGGTGCCGCTGTGGCAGCACGTCATGGTCGGGCGGCGCATGTTCGACCTGTTCGATCCCAAGTCCAGCGACGCCAAAGTGGTGGTGGACCAGGACCTGGTGCGCTTCATCAAACAGCGCGAAGCCGTTGACCGGATGGAGAACTGGGGCGTGCCCGGGCGCGGGCGCGGCGGCGGGCGGCGCATGTACCGGCCCACCCCGCGGCCGGAGGTCATCGCGCGGCTGGACGAGGACGGGCTGCTGCCGGCCATCACCTTTATCTTCAGCCGCGCGGGTTGCGATGGCGCGCTGGCACAGTGCGTGCGCTCGCGGCTGGACCTCTCGCGCGAGGAGGACCGCGAGGAAGTCGACGCGATCATCGAGAAGCACACCGGGGACCTGCCGCGCAGCGATCTCGAGGTGCTCGGGTACTGGGAGTGGCGCGAGGGGCTGCATCGCGGATTCGCGGCGCATCACGCGGGCATGCTGCCGGCCTTCCGGCACACCGTCGAGGAGCTGTTCGTCAAGGGCCTGGTGCGGGCCGTATTCGCCACCGAGACACTGGCATTGGGCATCAACATGCCCGCGCGGACCGTGGTGCTCGAGCGCCTGGTCAAGTTCAACGGCGAGAGTCACGCCGAACTGACGCCGGGGGAGTACACGCAGCTCACCGGGCGTGCGGGGCGGCGCGGCATCGATGTCGAGGGGCACGCGGTGGTGCTGTGGCAGCCGGAGGTGGACACCAGTGCGGTGGCCGGTCTGGCCTCCACCCGGACCTATCCGCTGCGCAGTTCGTTCCGGCCCGGCTACAACATGTCGATCAATCTGGTCGATCGCATGGGCGCGGTGGAATCGCGGGCGCTGCTGGAGCGGTCCTTCGCCCAGTTCCAGGCCGACCGGTCGGTGGTCGGGTTGGTGCGCGGCATCGAACGCAACGAGGCGCAGATGCGGAAACTGCGCTCGCAGTTGGGCGATGAGAGCTTCTTCGAATACATCCAGCTGCGCGAACGCATCCGCGAGCGGGAACGCAGTATCGAACGCCAGGGGCGTACCGATCGGCGGCAGGCCGCGGTGTCGGCGCTGGGCGCGCTGCGGCGCGGGGATGTGGTGGCGATTCCGTCCGGGCGGCGTCAGGGCCTGGCCGTGGTGCTCGAACCCGATATGACACCGGGCGATCCGCGACCGCTGGTGCTCACCGAGGACAAGTGGGCGGGCCGGGTGTCGGCCGCCGATTTCCCCACGCCCGCACAGACATTGGGCAAACTGCGGCTACCGAAGCACGTCGATCACCGGACCGCGCGGGTGCGCCGGGACCTGGCCTCGGCGCTGCGCAGCACCGGGATCAGCGTGCCGCGGCGCGGACGCAGCGGTGGGCCCAAGTCGCGGGCCTCCGACGATCACGAACTGCAGGCGCTGCGGCGCGCGCTGCGCAACCATCCGGCGCACTCGCGGCCGGACCGGGAACAACTGGCGCGCATCGGCGAACGCTACAACCGGGTGGACCGGGAAACCGAATCCATGCGCCAGCAGGTCGCGGCCACCACCAACTCGCTGGCCCGCACCTTCGATCGCATTCTCGGACTGCTGCAGGAACGCGGCTACGTCGCCGACGGCGAAGTGACCGCGGACGGGCGGCGGCTGGCACGCATCTACGCCGAAGCCGACCTGGTCGTGGCCGAAAGCCTGCGCCAGGGCCTGTGGCGCGGTCTGGGTCCGGCCGAGCTCGCGGCGGTGGTATCGATCCTGGTGTACGAATCCCGGCAGGAGGGCGGTTATCTCGGCGCGTCCGGACCGACCGCACCGATTCGCCGCGCCGTGGACGCCACCATCGGCGTCTGGAGCCAATTGCGTTCGGACGAAGCCAAACACCGATTGCAACCGACCCGCGAACCTGACCTCGGTTTCATCTCCGGCGTGCACACCTGGGCCGCCGGCGGTGACCTCGCCGACGCCCTGCTCGCCAGCGGCGATCGCGGAAACTCGTTGTCGGCAGGCGATTTCGTACGATGGTGCCGTCAGGTGATCGATCTGCTGGACCAGATCCACTCCACCGCCGACGACGAGGAGGTGGCCGCCACCGCGGCCAAGGCCGTGCGCGCCATCCGGCGGGGTGTCGTGGCGGTGGACGCCGCCTAGCCTGGGCGACTGTGATTTGATTTCCTGAACGTAGGCGACCGCGGTGGGTTCACGAGCGTGTTCCCGCTCGGGGGGCTAGCGTGTTGTGCAACGGAATTGCGATGGAGGCAAGCAAATGAGCGGCCCGTACGGACCGAACGACGCCCCTGGCACAGGGGAGGGACGCAACGATCCGACGCAGCAGTGGGGCGGCGGCCAGCCCGCGCCCGGCGGTGCTGTTCCGGGTCAGCAGTGGGGTGGACAGCCGCAGCAGCCGGCGCCGCCGACCGCGCAGTGGGGCGACCCGCAGCAGGGCCAGCCCGCACCGGGCCAGCAGCCGTGGGGGCAGAGCCAGCCGCAGCAGCCGGTCCAGGGCCAGCCGCAGTGGGGACAGAGCCAGCCGCAGTGGCCCCAGCAGGGCCAGCCCGGGCAGCAGGACTGGAATCAGAGCCAGCCGCAGCCGCAGGTGCAGCCCGGCGCGCAGACCTGGGGGCAGAGTCAGCCGCAGTGGCCGCAGCAGGGCCAGCCGGACTGGAACCAGCAGACCGGGCAGCCGGGCCAGCAGTGGCCGCAGCCGCAGCAACCCGGCGGCAAGAAGAAGACCGGCCTGATCATCGGCGGCGTCGCGGTGCTGCTGGTGGTGCTGGGCGGCATCATCGCCGGGGTGCTGTTCCTGACCGCCACCGACAAGCTCGACAACAAGGCCGTGGCGACCGGGGTGCAGAAGGTACTCAAGGACTCCTACGGCATCGAGGACGTACAGGACGTCAGCTGCCCGTCCGGGCAGAAGGTCAAGGTGGACGCGACCTTCGAATGCCAGCTCAAGGTGGGTGGCGAGAGCAAGAAGGTCACCATCAAGGTGACCAAGGACGACGGCACGTACGAGGTCGGGCGCCCGAGCTAGAACAACTCCCGGGCTCTCAGGGGCAAGTCCCTGAAACCCCGGGGGATCGGGAGGGGCGCCGAGTTCCGGCGTGAAACGTGGTGGGCCCGGTGGTGATTCGAGCGAATCACCACCGGGCCCATTCCATTTGTCAGGCGTTCCGCCGGTCTACTGTCATCCCGCCTACCCGCCGTCATTCCGGCCGTCCGGCCAACCGTCATCCCGGTGTGCTTTCGGCCGGGATCTCGCGCTGTGTCAGCGAGATTCAGCGCTTGGCCATGGCGGCGATCAGGCGCTTGACCGGGCTTTCGGCGTTGTAAGTGACGGCCAGGGCCTGCAGGGCGTCCGGATCGGCGGGGGTGCGGGGGAGCAGGTCCGAGCCGGAGAATTCGACTTTCGCGTCCTGCACGACGCGGACGACCGGGGCGGCGGCCTTCAGATAGTCGTCGGCGGCAACGAGTTTCGCGCGCACGCCCTTGGCCAGGTCGGAATCGGGGTCCGCGGCGGCGGCGCGCAGGGCCTCCACCGAACCGAATCGGGAGATGAGCTGGGCGGCGGACTTGTCGCCGATGCCCGCCACACCCGGCAGCCCGTCGGAGGCGTCACCGCGCAGGGCGGCCATATCGGCGTAGGCGGGGCCCGCGATCGCTTCCGGCACACCGTATTTGGCCGACACCTCGGCCGGGCCCCACAGCTCGGCCTTGGACAGGCCGCGGCCCACATAGAAGACGCGTACCGGCGGGGCGGGGGTGTCGCGCACCAATTGCAGCAGATCGCGGTCGCCGCTCACCACGATCACCTCGCTGTCGCGCTCGACGGTGGCCAGGGTGCCGATCACATCGTCGGCTTCGAGGCCGTCCGCGCCGGCCGTGGCGATACCGGCGGCCGCCAGCACTTCCATGATCATGCCGACCTGCGGGGTGAGGGTGTCGGGCACCTCCTCGGCCACCGAACCGTCTGCGGCAGCGACAGGTTGGTCCTCGGCCACCCGGTGCGCCTTGTAGGACGGGATCAGATCGACCCGGAACTGCGGCCGCCAATCCAGGTCCAGGCACACCACCAGGCGGCTCGGCGCATGCTGCTTGACCAGCGCGGCGACCATATCGGTGAACCCACGCACGGCATTGACCGGCCGCCCGTCCGGTGCGGTGATCTTCTCCGGAATCGCATAGAACGCGCGGAACCACAGGCTGGCCCCGTCGAGCAGCAGCAGCGGACCGGCGGCAGGGGTGCTCATGCCGTCCGACATTACCGGGACCTGGGGACATTATCGGTTTCCGGCCCCGGCGGGCCCCACTGGGCTGCGCGTGGTTTGCCCGAACAGGTAGGTTGGATCGACATGAGCTCTCATGACGAGTCACGGTTCGCGGCACGGATCTACGGGGCGCGGTTGGAGCGGGCGGCGGAACTCGCCCGCGAGGCCCACCTGGACGCACTGCTCATCACCCCCGGACCGGATCTGCGGTATCTGATCGGTTCGCGAGCACAATCCTTCGAACGGCTCACCTGCCTGGTGATTCCGGCCAGCGGGGAGACCCCGTCGGTGGTGATCCCCAAACTGGAACTGGCCTCGCTGAAGGATTCCGCGGCCGGGGAACTCGGCCTGCAGGTGGTCGACTGGGTCGACGGCGTGGACCCCTACCGCATCGTCAAGAGCATCCTGAACGCGGGCGCGCGCACCGCCGTCGACGACGCCATGCCCGCCCTGCATCTGCTGCCCATCGCCGATCACCTTGGCGCACTGCCCATCTCGGCGACCCCGGTGCTGCGCGAACTGCGAATGCTCAAGGACGACAGCGAGATCGACGCCCTGCGCCGCGCGGGCGCCGCCATCGACCGCGTGCACGCCCGCATGGGCGAATGGCTGCGCCCCGGGCGCACCGAGGCCGAAGTGGCGGCCGACATCGCCGCGGCCATCATCGAAGAAGGCCACACCGCAGCCGCTTTCGTGATCGTCGGCAGCGGCCCGCACGGCGCCGACCCGCACCACGAGGTCTCCCAGCGCGTCATCGAACCCGATGATGTCGTCGTCATCGACATCGGCGGCCCGGTCGAACCCGGCTACTACTCGGACTCCACCCGCACCTACGTGCTCGGCGAACCCGAAGAGGAAATCGCCGACCAGATCGCCCTCCTGGAACGCGCGCAAGCCGCCGCCGTCGCCGCCGCCAAGCCCGGCGTCACCGCCGAATCCGTCGACGCCGCCGCCCGCGACGTACTCGCCGCCGCCGGTCTCGGCGAATACTTCGTCCACCGCACCGGCCACGGCATCGGCCTCTCGGTCCACGAAGAGCCCTACATCGTCGCCGGCAACGACCTGGTCCTGGAACCCGGCATGGCGTTCAGCATCGAACCCGGCATCTACTTCCCCGGCCAGTGGGGTGCCCGCATCGAAGACATCGTCGTCGTCACCGCGGACGGCTGCGAATCGATGAACAAACGGCCCCACGGGCTCACCCGCCTCTGACCCTGGCAGGTACTTCCCTTCGCCGTTCCGGCGAACCCGAACGTCTCACCGCTGAGCATCGTTCAGCGGTGGGGCGTTTCGTTTCGCCGGCTCGTGCCCAGCCGATGAGCGCTCGACCTATCGGCGATCTCGGTAAGTGACCCGTTTGGCCTGTCCACGCGATCATGGTGAGCGGTGTGGGCCGCGTTGCGGCGACGAAATGTACGAGCTGCTCGGCCGCTACCGCGACGACAACATTCTCGACAGCTCGAAGTTGACTGGACGGCTACTGCCGACGCGGCGTACGACGGCATGCGCAGCAGGAAATCGTAGACGGTTCCGCACGCAACAGCTCAACCGTGTGCGTGTTCTACGTGGCTTCCGATGGCTCCCAGGGATCAACCCCAACCGCATACGCGGCCGACTCGTCCTTCTCGTGTTGGAAGCGTGGGGCCACAATGTTTTCGAACGAATCATCGCTGATCGGGTTCCGCGGCCACTCGTTGCGCAGCAGCTTCACCAGGAACTCGGCCATGCCGCACGGATACACCGCCCACTCGAGCCGCCCTCGCGCGTAGACCGCGACCGGCCATCGATCCGGGTCCGGGTCGGTCGTAACCCAGCACAGCGTGTCACCGGTACAGGTTCCGCCCCAGATGAGCAGGTCCGCTCGCTCATACCGGCCCCGGTCCGCCGGAGCCCACTCGTACTCCCAACCGAGCGGGTCCTCCCACTCGGCCGCTGCGTCCGACATCCGCGCGAGCGTAGCGGCGTGCGGCTGGGCCGAGGCGACATCAGGGACGAGAATGCTGATGATGTCCTCGATCGAGCCGTCGCCGAAGGCGGTCACGAAGGCGCGGTAGTCGGCCGGGAAAGAGATTGCGCAGGAACTCCAGTCGATAGTGTCACCGCAAGTCGGCCCGGTGCACGTCAGCACATCCTCGAGGCCGGCCAGGGCGGCCCGGTCCGCGCTCACCCGATGCTCGCGAGCCATCATTCCTCCTTCGGATCAGGGGTATTCGACCGCCGGTCCTCGACATGGACGACGTGCAGCTCGGTGCCGTCCCGATGGCGCTTGGTACGACCGCACAGCCCGACTGCTATCTGCGAACGATCCTGGGGCTCATCGGGACCGACGTAGGTGAGGACATCGTTGTGGTGCCCGGTGACCACCCATCCCTCCACATCCTTGGGATTGATCACGCCGAAATCGCCTGCCGCCGATCCGGCACGAACGGGGCCGAACTTCGCCAGGATCGTGGTGGCTTGCTCGGCAAGATCCCCGTCCGGAGCGGTGAGCACGACACAGGTGCCGTGCTCGAAAAGCACCCACGACTTGCGGGGGGTCGGCGAGCAGCCGCCGCCAGACGTCGGTAAGTAGTCCTGCGTTCATGGCCATCATCATTGCGCAGACCACTGACTTGTCCGGCTTCCGTTGCGGTACAAGCTTGTTCGAAGTTCTGGGCTAGATGCTGGAGGGGAGGAGCGGGAAGATTGCGTTCCGATGGTTCCTAGCGAGGCACCTGGGATGGCACCGGATGGTCCGGATCCAGTGCGGGGAGGCCGTCGATGCTGTGTCCGTTGTCTCCGGCGATCCGTCCCGCGAATTTCTCCTCTGGTTGCCTGGCGTGATGGGAGTCGAGGACTGGCCGTTCACCAATGAGCTCGTAATAGGGGACGGAGTACCCACACGAATCGGCGATGCGCTCGAGGTGGACGACGATGACTGCGCGGATACCCGGATGGTCGAGTCCGAAATTCGTTCGTAGCTCTAGGAATTCGGGGTCGTCCGGTCGTACTACGCGCCCTGCGCCGAACAGCCGCAGAATCCGGGAGTTGCGGGTGAACGAGCAGAACATGATCGTGATGCGGCCGTTCTCGCGCAGGTGCGAGATGGTCTCCACGCCGCTGCCGAACAGATCGAGGTAGGCGACAGTGTGATCGTCGAGTACCGCGAAGGTGTCCTGATATCCCTTGGGCGACAGATTGACTCGTCCGCCCTGTGACGGTGCCGTGGCGACGAAGAACATCGCTTGCGCCTCGATGAACGCCGCAAGGGTTCATCCAGATGCGGGAACTGCTTGGCCATGGGCTCCCCTTCCCAGTCGCTTACTTGCTCAGCCTAAGGGCGTCATGGTCATCCACCCGAGTTAAAACTCACCCTGAGGCGAGGACTCGGAACACAGCGAACGGCCTTGTAAGCGGTAATGCAGGATGTTCGCCCTTCAGGCTGAAGGAAGACCCAGGGGGACTGCTCTGAACTCCTTGCGCTCCTTGGTGAGCACCAATGCGCCGGCGGTCATCGCGACCGGTCGGACTGGGCCCTTCCAGCCGCACCAACCACCGCACTCCGCGACATCTTGGCTCTCGACTTGGTTGTCGTCGAACTCCGCGGTGATGTGCCATGCACGCGCCGGGTGCCCACAGATTGGGCACTTGCCGAAGTAGTTCAGAATCTCCCGCACCTCAGAGGCGACGACACCTCGCTTGTGACCGATCACATTGACCACCTCCCGGCCCGAGACTATTCCGGACAATCAGCGAAGGTGCCCGAAGCGGGCATGTCTCCGATCACATCCCACATGGCTCGCTCGATTCGAACAGCCTTATCAGCGGCATGACCGGGCGTTCTAAGCCCTCCGTTCTGTAGTCTCCGAATCGGTATATCGATCGACGTGCATGTGGTGACAGGGAGGGGCTGGCGATGGCGAGGTCGCTCGGCGACGATGGCGTCGATAAGCTGCGGATCGAAATTTGTGAGCTGATCGTCGGCGACTCGGCGTACGAACAAGTCGACTGGAGCGGGATCACCGTGGTAGTGGCGTTCGGTCGAGGCACTTCGTCCTTGTGGGGCTGGGTGTATACCGCCGACGGTGGCTGGGAGGGAAACATGCCCGACTCTTGGGATGTTCTGGAACGCGTTGCGGAGCTACGGGCTGCGATGTCGGCGCAAGGCGATGCCAGCTGGAAGTCTTGTCTACTCCAGATCAATCGATCCGATCTGGTTCTTCGTGCTGACTTCGACTACAAGGACGAGGATCGCTGGAACATCACAGTGGCAAGCCTCGATCAAATAGCTGAGGAGCTCAGACCTCGCTGAATGCGGCCCTGAATCTGTGCTGCGAACAACCGAGCGAAATTCGGCATGGGCGGACACAGCGACGGCCCCGAGATGTACCGGGGCCGTTGATCTTCAGTTGGCGGCGCTGGCCGCCGCGGACCGAGCGATCAGCGGCAGATGAGTATGTTCGCGGGATGCCTATCTGATTGGAGGAAGACCGGCAGGGTAGTGCTGGCACCACCGTGGACGGGGCGCTGACTGTAGTGGCGATCGAGGTCTCGGCGGGATGGAGCGCGGCGGCGCGGAATCCTACCGTGGTGGTGTTGTAACTGCCTGATTGCCCGAAGGGAATCCGTTGAGATCGAAGATGTTTGGCACCGCCGGGTCGATGCTGGTCGTCGCGGCTTTCGTGACGACCGCCTGCCAGCCCGACCGGCCTGTCGCCGCACCCAGTGCGACGACATCGGCCACCGCGGCCGACGCGACCACGTTGCAACGCGATGCCGACGCGATTCGTGACGTCGGTATCACGGGTGTGCAGGCCAGGCTGGTCGCCGCTGACGGCAAGAGCACGGTGGTGACCAGTGGTGTCGCCGATACCGTGAGTCGGAGTCCGGTCTCGGGCGAGGGGTACTTCCGGACCGCGAGCGCGACAAAGACATTCACCGCCACCGTGCTGCTACAGCTGGTAGGTGAGGGCAAAATCGCCCTGGATGACACAGTCGAGAAGTGGTTGCCGGGCGTGGTGCACGGTAACGGCAACGACGGCACCAAGATCACGGTGCGCCAATTGCTCAACCACACCAGCGGACTGACGTACCCGAATCCGTACGAGCTGGCCTCCCCGGAGGATTTTCACCGCTATGCCCTCACCACACCACCTCCGGCCGATCAGGTGGTGGCCGCCGCCGTACAGAGCCCGCCGAACTTCGCCCCCGGAAGCGGCTGGAGTTACAGCAACACCGGCTACCTGCTGGCGGGCATGATCATCGAGAAAGTCACCGACACACCGTGGTACGAGGAAGTCGACCACAGAATCATCACCCCGCTCGGCCTCGCGCACACCAGCTACCCCGGCAGCGCGGTCACGGTTCCCGCCCCGCACGCCACCGGATACACGCAATGGCCCACGGGTGGACTGGTCGATACCACCGACAACCGGATCGGCGTATTCGCCGCCGCCGCCGGCGCGCTGATCACCACCACCGCAGACCTCAACACCTTCTTCCGGGCATTGCTCGGCGGCAAACTCCTGCGCCCCGAACAACTCGCCGAAATGAAGACGACCGTCGACACCGACCCCGAGGTCAAATCGATCTTCCCCGGAGCCCGCTACGGCCTGGGCCTGTTCTCGATCGAATTGTCCTGCGGTGGAAGATATTGGATGCACGGCGGCGACATCCCCGGCTACAAGACCAGAGACGGCGTCACCGATGACGGCACGCGCAGCGTCGTGGTGTCCATGTCCACCCTCCTGCAGGACACCGAAGACCATCAGATCGCCCAGGAGAACACCGCCATGGCCCTGGTCGATCACGCCCTGTGCCGTACCGGAAACAGCACAACCCGTTGATCTTCCGTGCGCTTCGCAGGCCTCTCCGATTGGCGCGACCATCGGCAATAGCGCGCACTCGGAAGCGCTATCGGCCAAACAGTTTGGATGGCCGACCAACACCCGGGTCGCGGAATCATGGTGCGTTCAACTCCGCAGCCCCGCACAGCTGTAGTCAGGGTTCGGTAGCATCCGGCCATGACGACTGCTGAGCGCTCCGTTGTGATATCAGGCT
This sequence comes from Nocardia yamanashiensis, assembly GCF_021183565.1. Taxonomy (NCBI): domain Bacteria; kingdom Bacillati; phylum Actinomycetota; class Actinomycetes; order Mycobacteriales; family Nocardiaceae; genus Nocardia; species Nocardia yamanashiensis. The sequence continues at coordinate 2,746,424 of NZ_CP089226.1, read as the reverse complement.
CGACCTTTCTGCGATCCGGGCAGCGCAGCGACTTGACGGCAAATGTGATCGGGCCGGAGGGGCCGGTGGAGGGCAACTTCTCGTACCGATGGATACTCCCCAACATCCCTGAGCTTCAGGCAGTTCCGAAAACAGCACTCGAGGCTCGGCGGCTGAATATCGACGTTCCGCACCTGTCTCACGCCTACGAAGGAGAGACCCTGCGCGTGGATGTCTACGATGACGAAGGGAAGCCTATCGGTTCGGGGACCAAGGCGACCATGGTGTTTTCGCCGGACTAGTTGACCTGCTCATTCGGTAGTGCAGGACGTTCGGGGCAACTGAGGCGGGGTGGGTACGAAGATCGAAAACGGTCGGCCCGTCGATCTTTGGGGCCGACCGCTTGGCCGTCTCGAACCGCGCGCCTCGCGGCAGGACAGTGCACTGGCCTGCGCCGTTCAGGCGCGGAGGATCAAGCAGCAAGCGCTACCTCAGATGCCGTAATCGACGACCGGTGAAACCCGTACCGTCGGCCCCTCTTGCTTTTTCTCGGGGATGGCATTGCTGTCCTCGGTTTCGGCGTGATCTTCCGTGGCGTTCACCGGGCCCGGGTCTTTCGGTGCTGGTTCCTTCTCGGTCATGACGTGCCTCCCTCGTCGATCCATGTGGACAGGCCCAGGGTATCGCTGGACGAATGACCATATGCAGCAACGGAATACACCGGGTAAGTGTCCTGTATTCGGCAAGAGACCGACTTGACCTCAACTATGGTTGATGTTTCACGATCGATTCATGCTTGATGACACCGAGGTGATCCGAGAACTGTTCGATCGCTACACCGAGCTCTGGGTTCAGCACAGGATGGGGGAGTGGGGGGAGCTGTTCACCGAGGACTGCGACTTCATCACCCATCGGGGTGTGTGGTGGCGATCGAGGGAAGAGAACGTGCGTGGACACGAGGATGTACCCGAATCCGTGCTGGCGCAGAAGAAGAATTACAGCCAAACGGTTGTCGGCATCCAGCCGCTTACTCCGGGAGTGATGTTGGTGCACACCGTATGGGCGTGGCCCGATCACGTCCTGCCGGGCTCTCCGGTAGGCGAGGATCGCCGTGGTCTCATCACCGCGATACTCGTACAACAGTCGGGGCGCTGGTTGATTCGGGCTGCACAGAACACACGACTCAATGGTCTGGATGACTTCGCAGCGGCCGCGCCGCCCGTCAGCTCCCCATGAAACTGTCCCCTGCGGAGATGCCACCCCTGGTGGACTCGGGGAGCGGTCCGCGTCGATATTCGTCGACGTAGGCGATGCGCCACCGCGGCCAGTCCAGATACCTGTCGCCGGCCGATTTCCGGTAGCGTCGATACTGGGACCGCTTCGTCCTTGCCAGGGACTTCCGCGCCTCTCGGGCCGCTTTCTGGGCTGCCCGCTCACCCCGTTTGCGTTCCGCGTCTGTGAGTTCCAGTGGCGGATCGGCGAAGACGCCTGATCGTATCCAGCGCACAGTGGACCATCCTGGGAGTGAAGTGCAGGGCGTTTTCTCCCCTGCGACACGCTCGATGCTATTGCGCAGGGAGACCAGCTGCCATCGGGCGATTGCCCTAATCGTATCGGCCTGATTATGTTGTGGGCCAATGCGGAACGACGAACACCCTGGTGCTGGGAACCAGGGGAACAGACCGTCGTGCCGCAGCGCCGACCACACTGGTCGGCGCTGCGGGCGTCGGCGCTCTTGAACTCCGGATCGAATTCAGTCGAACGGGGATTGTGTTGCCCCGCTGTCGAGTTCGCGGTGCAGGGACTCGCGGGTGTAGCGCAGATTGCGCGCATAGGCGGGGTCCTGCCAGCGGCCGGCCATTGTTTCCGCTGTCACTTTCTCGAGCCGCTGATGTACCGACCAGATGTTGTCCCAGGGATCGGCGAAGCGAGCGACGAGTTCACCGAAGGCCAGCGCGGTGGGTTCGGTGATCGACCGCGCCCCGGCGCCGAGTGCCTTGGTGTAGACGGCTGCGGTGTCGTCGATATCGACCCGCAGGAACTGCGGTGCAAGTGACCATTGCGGCTTGCGATCGAACATAGTCACCACCGTGTTTCCGATGCGGGCTTCCGCATGGCTGACGGCTCCAGCGTCGTCGAGGATGCGCACCAGTTCCACGGCGCGGAAGACTGCAATAAGAAATTCGAGTAAGGCCGCGGTGTCCGGCACGACGAGCCACGGAGTGACCGTTGCGCGGCCCTCCGGGTCCGCCGTCATTCGATAGCGCCCAGTCCCCGGAAGAACGCACGCACATCTGCGACGAAGGGTTCGGGCTGTTCCATCGGCAGGAAGTTGCCGCCCTGTTCGAGTTCGGTCCAATGAGTCACGGGCGCATCGCGTTCGGCGAAGCGGCGGATGGTGATGTCGGTCGGTGCCAAGGCCACTCCGGTCGGCACGATCCCAGGCTCGCGTGGGGTCCAGGCCTCGGGGTTGTGGGCGTTGTCGAAATAGAGGCCGGCCGATGATCCGGCGGTGCCAGTGAACCAGTAGAGGCTCACATTGGTGAGCAGATTGTCCCGGCCGATCGCGTCCTCGGGCAGTTCGACGGCGGGGTCGGTCCATTCACGGAACTTCTCCACGATCCACGCGAGCTGACCGACCGGGGAATCGTGCAGACCGTAGGCCAGGGTCTGCGGGCGGGTGGACTGCTGGATGGCGAAGCCCATCATGTCGTCGCGGAAGTGCTGCAGTTTGCCCAGGCGCGCCATCTCGGCGTCGGTCAGGCCGTCCATCTCGCCGTCCTGCCCGATCGGGAAGGTGACATGGCCGTTGACATGCACGCCGACAACGCGTTCGGGCGCCTGCCGTCCGATTTCGACCGCGTCCCAGGCGCCGCCGCCCTGCCCTTGCACGCCGTACCGCTGGTACCCGAGGCGGGACATGAGTTCGATGAACGCGGCGGCGATCCGCCCGGCGTGCCAGCCGGCGGTGGCGAGCGGACCGGAGAACGCGACGCCGGGGATGCTGGGAATTACGAGGTGGAAGTCCCGCGAGAGCGGTTCGACGACCTCGCGGAAGATCATGAACGAGGCGGGCCAGTCGTGCAGGAGCAGCAGCGGAACGGCCTCGGGGTTGTCCGATCGCACGTGCGCGAAATGGATTGTCTGGCCGTCGATTTCGGTGGTGAACTGGGGTAGCTCGTTCAGTTCGGCTTCGGCGGTGCGCCAGTCGAAGCCGTCGGCCCAGTAACCGGCGAGCTGCTGGAGGTAGTCCACGGGTACGCCTCGGTCCCAGCCCTGGCCGGGAAGCTCGCCGGTCCATCGGGTGCGGCGCAGGCGATCACGCAGGTCATCGATGTCGGCCTGGGGGATGTCGATCTTGAATGGCTGAATTTCCGTCATATGAGTAGTGTTCGCCGCGCAGGTAGCTGAGCGGCAGTGTCCGATGCAGCAATGCCCGTGCAAAATGCACATTCCTGCGTGATGCGAACGACCGGTGCTGGAGGCGAGCGGTGGGCCGACAGCCCGGATGGATACTTGTGGCGGTGATGCTGCTCGGGCAGCTGGTGGCCCGGACCGGCGCACTGATCAGCGAGGCATCGCCTTTCACGAGCATCGGCACGATCGTTCTGATGGCGATCATCGCGCTGCAAGCGGTGATCAGTCTCGGGCGATGGCGGCCGACGGCATTGCTCGGTCTCCAAGCGATCCTGGTCTTCGCGCCCTACCTGTGGCTCGGCGCCGCGTGGGGACCGGTCGCGGGTCTACTCGGAGCGGCGATCGCGCTCACCCTCCGCCCACGCCTCGCCTGGCCGCTGTTCGCCGCGGTCGTCGTCGGCGAATCCGTGCTGAACCGGGTACTCGACGGCTGGTTCGGAGCGGTCAGTGCCCTCGTCGTGGACCTCAACGTGGGTCTCACCTTCTACGCCGCGGTGTACCTGGTCCGGCAGCTCGATCGAACCGCTCGCGAACGGCGGAAGCTGGCCGCCGTCGCGGTCGCCACCGAGCAGTTGCGCACGGCGGCCCGGTTGCACGACACCCTCGGAGCCGAACTCGGCGCGATCATCCGGCAGCTGCGCCAGGCACCCGGCCGGGTGGAACTGACCCGTATCGCCGAGTCGAGCAGAAACGCGCTCACGACGGTCCGATCGGTCGCCGACGCGCAGCGCGCCGCCGTACCGGCGACCGGCGACGCACCGCCGCCAACGTCCGAGGTGCGATTCGCCTGGTGGTTCCTGCTTTTTCTCCTGATCAACTGCAGTCTGATGCCGCTGATCAACATCGCGCAGCTCGGGGTGAGCCGCCGTGAGTTCGTGCTGATCATTGTCCTGATGATCATCTCGGGTGCTCTTCAGCTTCATCACGGTGCGCCCCGTACGACCCCTGCCCAACCACACGCTTGGCCGTGGACGCTCTCGCTGCACGGTGTGGTCGTCGGATCGGCCCTGGTGCTCCCGGCCTGGCCGGCGGCCACTGCCGCACCGTTCCTTCTGATGTTCGGCGCCATGGTCGTTCGCATTCGAGCGATCTGGACGTGGGCGCTGGTACTGGTCTGTTCGCTGGCGGCCGCCTGGACCTTCCATTGGGACGGTATTCATTTCGGGTGGCGGATCTACTGGAGTGTCACGTCGGTGATCGTGGTCGCCTACGTCTACGTGTTGTGCCGCATCCCCGAAGTCGATCGCGAGCTGCAGCGCACCCGGGCGCAGGCGCTGCGGATGGCGGTGGTCGCCGAACGACTCCGAGTCGCCCGTGATGTTCACGACCTGCTGGGGCAGACCCTGTCGGCGCTCACCCTCAACGCCGAACTCGCCGCGCGCCGCCCGTCCGCGGAATCCGCCGACGAGCTACGGCAGCTGGCAGATCTGGCTGGCCGGGCGCTCGAGGAGGTTCGATCGATCACGCGCGGGCCCGCCGAGTTGTCCTTGACCGCGGAGATCGCCGGTGCCCGTTCGGTTTTGGAGGCGACCGGGGCCGAGGTCAGCATCGATGTCGCGCCGGATGCGCCCGAGAGCCGGGTGCTCGCGATCGTCCTGCGAGAGGCGGTCACCAATATCGTGCGCCACTCTGAAGCGGATCTGGCCTCGATCCGGGTGACGGCCGACGAGAACGCGATGCGGATGCAGATCACCAACAATCGTGCGGCATCCGTACCCCTGGAACGTCAGGGCACCGGCCTGACCAATATGACCGTGCGCCTCACCGAATCCGGTGGAAACCTTGCGACGGAACGGGATTCGGACCGGTTCACCCTCACCGCCACCCTGCCCAGGTGAGCGTGCGTCTCACAGCCAGCCGGCTCCGGTCGCGAGATTGATCGCATCCACTCGATTGCGGGCGTCGAGTTTGGTCACCGCGGACGCCAGATAGTTCCGGACCGTGCCATAGCTCAAATGCAATCGGGTGCCGACCTCGCGCGGTGAGGCGCCGGTGGCCAGCTCGCGCAGCACATCGGTCTCGCGTTCGGTGAGCGGGCTGTCGGCCACATCCAGTGTCGCGTAAGCGAGTTGCGGATCCAGCACCCGCCCACCCCGTGCCACCACGCGAATCGCGTCGACGAGATCCTGTGGGCGCGCGTCCTTGAGCATGAACCCCGCGACCTTGGCGGCGATACCCCGGCGCAGATTCCCGGGCCGCCCGACACCGGTCAGGATGAGCACCCGGCACGAGGGCAGCCGATCCCGCAACACCTCGGCCGCCTGCAAACCGTCCATCCCCGGCAGCTCGATATCGAGCACCGCCACGTCCACCCCGTGCCGCATCGCCGCGTCGACGGCTTGCTCCCCGGACTCCACACCGGCCACCACCTCGAGGTCGTCCTCGAGGGCGAGCAGGCCGATCAGCGCCTCGCGCAGGATACGGACATCCTCGGCGACCAATACACGAATCACCGCCGAATCATCCCGGATCCCTTCGAGCGGTCGGCGACGGGTAGCCCAGAACCGGACCGAACCGATCCCGGCAGCCCACTCCGCGTCCGGCTCAGGGAGCGGTGGGCTTGAAGCCGCTGCTGGAGAGCACCTTCTCCACGGTGATGGCGATGACCACGCGGGTCGGGTTTTCCCGCGGCTGCCGGTAGCGGCCGGCGTAGCGCTCCTCGGCCTCGGCGACCGAAGCCGGGTCGTCGTACACGGTGGCTTTGCCCTCGAGGGTGATCCAGCGTGCTCCGTCGACCTGGCTGACCGCGGCATAGCCCGAGCGCCGGGCGTTGCGGACCTTGACCGACGCGCCATCGGCGATCACACGCGCCACGCCCGCTTCCGGATCCCAGGTGAACCCGACCGCGACCACGTGCGGGGTGCCGTTGGCGCGCAGGGTGGTGAGGGTCGCCAGGTGGCGTTCGGTGACGAATTCGGTGGCGGCCGGCGTCAGTCCGGGGCGGGTGGAGGTGGTGGTCATGGCCATGACGCTAGCAATCGGCGGTTTCGACACGCTCGCCACGCGGTGTGTTCCGGGGCGGATGGCAAACTGTGGGCCATGGCATTCGGATCATCACGGGACGTCGACGCGGGCGTCATTCTGCTGTTGGGTGGACGCAGTGAGATCGGGCTCGAAGTGGCTCGGCGGCTGGCACCGGGGCGTGTGGTGATTCTGGCGGCGCGCCGCAGCGACGATCTGGAGAAGCAGCGACGTGAGTTGCTGACCGCCGAGGCCAGCGCGGTGCAGACGGTCGAATTCGATGCCGACGATCTTGGTGGGCATCAGGCGCTGCTGGAGAGGGTGGTGGCCGAGCACGGGCGGATCGGCGTGGCGGTGCTGGCGTTCGGGATCCTCGGGGATCAGGCTCGCGCGGAACAGGATCCGGCGCATGCGGTGGCGATCGTGCACACCGACTATGTGGCACAGGTGAACATGCTGACCCTGCTCGCGAATCTGCTGCGGGAGCAGGGAGATGGGCAGCTGGTGGCGTTCAGCTCGATCGCCGGTATCCGGGTGCGCCGGGCGAACTACGTCTACGGTTCGGCCAAGGCGGGCCTGGACGGTTTCGTCAACGGCCTCCAGGATGCGTTGCACGGCAGCGGGATTCACCTGCTCCTGGTGCGTTCCGGGTTCGTCATCGGCCGCATGACGGCGGGCATGGAACCGGCCCCCATGTCCAGCACTCCGGACCAGGTCGCCGACGGTGTGATCGCGGGCCTGTACAAGCGGTCGCGCATCGTGACGGTGCCCAAGCGACTGAAGCTGGTCTTCATCGCCATGCGCCTTGTCCCGCAGTCGTTGTGGCGACGAGCGCCGCGATGAGCGACCCCACCGCTGGTCGGCAACCGGACGAGAGCGGAGGTCGCTCGTTCTCGGGCACCAGCGCCGATGCGACCTCATCCCGCGGCGATGGCGAGGCCGGATCGACTCTGCCGAGCGGTGGTGACGGCGTTCTCGAGTTGCCTCCTCGAGCGGGCGTGATCGCCGTGGTCGGTATCGGCGCGGACGGGTTCGATGGGCTGGGCGGGGCCGCGCGGCGGGAGATCGCGGCGGCGGAGGTGTTGTTCGGGTCCGGGCGGCAACTGGAGTTGGTGCCCGATGAGTCGTGTGGTGCCGAGCGGGTGGCGTGGCCGTCGCCGCTGGTGCCCGCGTTGCCGGGATTGCTGCGGCAATTCGCGGGGCGGCGTATGTGTGTGCTGGCCAGTGGCGATCCCATGTTCTACGGGATCGGGGTGACGCTGGCGCGGTTGGTCGGCGCGAAAGCGCTGCGGGTGCTGCCGCAACCATCGTCGGCTTCGCTGGCATGTGCGCGGCTGGGCTGGGCGTTGGCGGAGACGCCGGTGGTGAGTGCGGTGGGGCGGCGGATCGAGACGGTGCTGCCGGAATTGGCGGACGGCCGGCGCGTGCTGGTGCTCAGTTCCGATGCGGCGACGCCCGCGCAGCTGGCGAACCTCTTGGCGGCCAATGGATTCGGCGGGTCGCGGCTGACCGTGCTCGAACAGCTGGGCGGGCCGGGGGAGCGCGTATTCGACGGTACCGCCGCGGACTGGGCGCATCCTGTAGGCGATGCGCTGAATATCGTTGCGGTCGAAGCGATATCGGATCCCGGGGCGGTCCGGCTGACTCGCCTGCCGGGCTTGCCCGACACGGTCTACGGCGGCGACGGTCAGCTCACCAAGGCCGAGGTGCGCACCCTGACCGTCGCCGCGCTGGCTCCTGCGCCCGGTGAACTCCTGTGGGATGTGGGCGGTGGTTCCGGCACGATCGCGATCGAATGGTGCCGGACCGATTCCTCGTGCCGCGCAGTGACTTTCGAACAGCACGACAGCCGCCGCAAGCAGATCACGGAGAACGCGGCGCAACTCGGCGTGCCGGGCATCGAGGTCCTGGGCGCCGCCCCGGAATCCTTCGGCGATCTGAAGGCCCCGGACGCGGTGTTCATCGGCGGCGGGCTCACCCAGCCCGGCATGTTCGACTCATGCTGGGAGCGCTTGCGCCCCGGCGGCCGCCTGGTGGCCAACGCCGTGACCGCCGAATCCGAGGCCCTGGTCACGAGCCTGGCCGCCGCCCACGGTGGTTCGCTGCGCCGCTTCCAGATCTATCGCGCCGAACCCCTGGGCGGCTTCACCTCCTGGCGTCCCCAGCTCCCGGTCACCCAATGGTCGGTGGTGAAGCCCGCCGAGTGACCCTCACTGCTCCTCGAGCCGCCAATCATCAGGCAGCCCGATGACTTTCGCGCTCGTCCCGGTGGCCTCGATGGTGATGATCGCCGACCCCAGCCGCAGGTCCGCCAGCCGCACCGTGCCCGCGCGTTCGGGCAGACGCGGCGCGATGGTCAGGGTGCGGCTCGGCGCATCGGGTTGCAACCCGAGGAAGGACCGCATGAGCAGCAGCGGCGCCGCGCTCGCCCACGCCTGCGGCGAACACGAGGTGGGATACGGTACGGGCGAACGGAATTCGGTCCGCGCGAACCCGCAGAACAGCTCCGGCGGCCGCGCGCCGTACTCGAGAATCGCTTCGAGCAGCCCGGTCGCCAGCCGTTCGGCCAACTGCATCGCACCGGGAATATGCCGGTAGCGCAGCAGCCCCGCGATCGCGATGGCGGTGTCGTGCGGCCACACCGAACCATTGTGGTATCCCATGGGATTGAACCGGCTGGCGGTGGAAGACAGTGTGCGCAAACCGAATCCGCTGTTGAGATCCGCGCCCCCGAGCCGCTCCACGAGTTCGGCCGCGCGCTCATCGGGCACGATCCCGGTCCACAGACAATGCCCGGGATTACTGGACACCGCATCGACCTGCCGTTTACGGCCGTCCAAGGCGAGCGCGTAACACCCTTCGCCTGCCATCCAGAACGCCTCGTCGAACCGCTCCCGCAACTCCTGCGCCGACTCCCGCAGCCGCGCCGCGGCGCCGTGATCGCCGAACGCCTCCGCCAGATCGGCCCGTCCGAGCCGAGCGGCATAGGTGTACCCCTGCACCTCGCACAACGCGATGGGCGGTTCGGCCAGCTGCCCATCGGCGAATCCGACGGCGTCCCAACTGTCCTTCCACCCCTGATTCGCCAGTCCGCGATCGGTCTTGCGCCGATACTCCACGAACCCGTCCCCATCACCGTCCCCGAGCGTATCGATCCACGTCAACGCCGCATCGGCCGCCGGCAGCAGTTCCCGGATCGCCCCCGGCTCCACGCCCCAGCGCAGGCATTCGGCCAGCAGCATCACGAACAACGGCGTGGCATCGACACTGCCGTAGTACACGCTGCCGCCCAGCACCCGCTCACTACCGGGCCCGTACCGCCGCTCGTGCATGATCCGCCCCGGCTCCTCCTCGGTGACCGGATCATCTTCCTTCCCTTGCAGTTTCGCCAGCTGCCGCAGCGTCCCCACGGCCAGCGCCGAATCGAGCAGCAATGCCATCCACGAGGTGAGCAGGCTGTCACGCCCGAACAGCGCCATGAACCACGGCGCGCCCGCCGCCACATACGCCGTCCCGTCCTCTGGATCATCGAGCCGCAGCGCCCCCAGATCGGTCTCGGTGCGCTGCAGGATGGTGTTCAACCCGCTGCCGCTGGCGGTCAGCGCGGTGGTGGTCGCCCGCCACTGCCGGATCTTGTAGGCCGGACTGTCCTCGTCGGTGGCATCGAATTTCATCGGCGCCGCATGATGTTCGACGATGGGCTGGCAGTGCACCACGGTATGCCAGGCCCCGCGCGCGGGCACCACGATCTGCCACGACAGCGATCCCGGCTGGATCTCCGGCTCCCCGTCGGCGGTGATGGCCAGTTCGCGGCCGGAGCCGCTGCGCCCGGTGAGCCGCAACGCCCCTTCGGCCACGCTGTATTCGCACCCGTGCCCGTGTCCGCGGCCTTCCTTGACCGCGAACAGATCCGCGAAATCCGCGTCGGCGGTAAGGGTTACGGTCATGGCGGTGTCCTCGGACCCGAGATTGTGCACCGTGATGGCCTCGCGCATGCCCTCGCCGATCATCCGCCGCCGCTGCACCAGCACGGTCGCGTCGGCCACGCCGTGCGGTGGTGGTTTGCGCGCCACGAACCGCGCCCGGTACGGATCGCGCAGCACCACCGAAAGCTGTTCCGGCGGTTGCCCGTCCAGGCGTAGTTCCCAGCGGGTGAGCACCCGGGCATCGCGATAGAACAGGCCGTGCGCGGTGCCCGGGTGGATGTCGCCGAGCTGATCGGACAGGCAGAAGGTGCTCGCCTCCACCAGTGTGACGAGACCGGTGCCGCCGTCGATGGGGGTCGGCGGCCCGGCATTGAGCACCGTCACGGGTACACGCTCGGCAACTCGGTGTCACGGGGCGCGATCACCGGTGGACGACGGCGTTCGGCGGTGCGAATAACGGTGTGCGCGGGCCGGTTCGGGGCCTTGGCGACGGCCCGATGGTAGGCCGCTTCGTAGCCGGCGGCGAAACGGTCGGTGGCGAAGAGCCGCTCGACGCGTTCGCGGCAGGCGAAGGGATCGATCTCCCCGATGCGCGCGATGGCGTCGGGCAGCTCGTCGGGATCGTCGCAGATGAACCCGGTGACGCCGTGCTCGATCACCTCTTCGACCGCGCCGCCGCGCAGTGCGATCACCGGAGTGCCGCACACCATGGACTCGATCATCACGATGCCGAACGGTTCCTCCCATTGGATGGGGAACAGCAGGCAGCGCGCACCTGCCAGCAGTTGCCGCTTCTCGGTCGCGTCGGCCTCACCGAACACATCGTCGTCCGGGGTCAGCAGCGGGCGCACGAATTCGTCGAAGAAGGCGCGTTCGGGCGGCTCGTTGCATTTGCCCGCCAGGATCAGCCGCAGGCCGGCGGCATGGGCGGCTTCGAGGGCCAGATGCGGCCCCTTGTACGGCGCGTACCGGCCCAGGAACAGCGCGTAATCCATTTTCTCCGGCCGGAAAGGCCATTCCTCGGGCCGGATCGCATTGTGCACGCGCCCGATCCAGTTCAGGTCCGGCGCCAGTTCCCGCTGCCGGTCGCTGATCGCCACCAGCCGCACACTGCGATCGAATGCCCGGTAGTACTCGTGCATTTCGGCATCGACGGGCCCGTGCACGGTCACCACGGTCGGAATGCCGAGCATGCGATACGCCGCCGCATTGCCGGGTCCGGCGAAGGTGTGGTCGTGCACCACGTCGATGGGATGCCGCCGGTGCAGCTCCTCGATCACCTGCCACGCCTTGAGCGCGTTGACGATCTCCGGATACGGCTGGCCCAGCTGCTGGGTCTGCGGCTCGTCCCACACCCGCACGAAATCGGCCTTGGTGCCGGCCCGGCCCGCGCCCAGCAAGGTCACCCGATGCCCGTGTTCGACCAGTTCATCGGCCAGCGCGGCCACCACCGCCTCCACGCCGCCGTATCCGGCGGGCGGAATATCGAAATACGGGGGAGCCACCAGAACAATATGAAGGGAATTGTTTTCCGAATTGCCGAGCCGAAGCGGTGCGGGATTACCACGTTTGCTGCTCAGCAGCTCCAACGCACTTCGTATCGAAGCATCGGGGGAAAGCTTGTTACTCATTTCAAAACTCCTCGTCGTTGAGGTTGAATTGAGCCAAACCGCCCTCCACACTGTCACCGCGACGTGCGCACAGCAAGGAAGAATGTCCTGTTCACACCGGTTCGTGATCACATGGTTATAGGTATGTTTATGCCCGGGCGATACGGGGTAACTCCATTAATCACCCCCGCATTTTTTCTCGTGTTTCTCACGGTACTGCGGCGGGGCGAAACTCAGGGCAGCAGCAGTGTTTTGATGGCCCGCCGTTCATCCATCGCCCGATAACCCTCGGCCACCTCCGACAAAGGCAGGGTCAGATCGAACACCTTGCCCGGATCGATGCGCCGCTCGAGCACCCGCGCGATCAGATCGGGCAGGAACCGCCGCACCGGCGCGGGCCCGCCACGCAGACCCACATGGGTGCGAAACAGTTCCTCACCACTGATCTCGACATCGTGGGGAACGCCGACGAATCCGACGGTGCCGCCGACCCGGGTGGAATGCCGGGCCTGCACCATGGATTCGTTCGTGCCGACGCATTCGAGCACCGCGTCCGCGCCGACCCCGGCGGTGAGGTCCTTGATGCGAGCGACGCCCTCCTCGCCGCGTTCGGTGACGATCTCGGTGGCGCCGAATTCCAGGGCGAGTTTCTGACGCGACTCGTGCCGGCTCATGGCGATGACGCGTTCGGCGCCGAGCTCCTTCGCGGCCAGCACGCCGCAGAGCCCGACCGCGCCGTCGCCGACCACCGCGACGGTCGAACCGGGGCCGACCTGGGCGGCTACGGCCGCGTACCAGCCGGTGCCCATCACATCCGACAAGGTCAGCAGGCTGGGGATCAGATCGGCCTCGGGCTGGCCGGGGAGTGCGACCAGGGTGCCGTCGGCCTGGGGAATGCGGATCAGCTCGGCCTGGCAGGTGCCCATGAAACCGCCATGGGTGCAGGCGGATTGGTATCCGTACCGGCAGTTCGCGCAGGTGTTGTCGGAGTACGCGAACCCGCCGACCACGAATTGGCCCGGCCGCACCGAGGTGACTGCCGCGCCCACCTCTTCCACGATGCCGACGTATTCGTGGCCGATGGGCCGGGGTTTGGTGACCGGGTTGATGCCGCGGTAGTTCCACAGGTCCGATCCGCAGACGCAGGTCGCGGCGGTGCGGATGATCGCATCGGTGGGCTCGGTTATGCGCGGATCGGGGCGCTCTTCGAAACGGATGTCGAACGGCGCGTACAAGACGGTGCCTCGCATGAGCAAGATCGTACGGGAGCGGTGGTGGGCGGGGATGCGCGAGGCGTGCCCACCACCTGTCCCCGTGGTCAGTCCGGTTGGTCCGTGCCCAGCAGATGGCTCAGCGCAGAACCCAGATCCGGTGTGCGGAAACGATGTTCGACGGCGAGGAGCCGGGTCGGCGAAACATGCTGGCTGGCATTGGCGAGTTCTTGGGCGCCCTGTTTGCCCAAGAGCAGGGCCGGGCCGAAGCTGGGGACCGGGAGCAGGGCGGGGCGATGCAGGGTGGCGGCCAGCGTCTTGGTGTATTCGCTGTTGCGCACCGCCTCCGGCGCGACGGCATTGACCGGCCCGGACAGCTCGGTGTCCCACAGCGCCCGGTGGTAGATATCGATGAGATCGTCGATGCCGATCCACGACAGCCACTGCCGGCCGTCGCCGATGCGGCCGCCGAGCCCGAGCGAGAACAGCGGGCGCATCAGGCGCAAGGTCCCGCCGCGCGGCGATTGCACGATTCCGGTGCGCACCTTCACAACTCGGGTACCGCTGTCGGCGGCCGGGCCGGTGGCGTCCTCCCAGTCGCTGACCACATCGGCCAGGAAACCCGCACCGCGTTCGCTGTCCTCGCTCAGGACGGTGTCGCCGCGGTCGTAGCCGTAGATGCCGATCGCCGAGGCGCTCACCAACGTGGACACACCGGTCTTGGCCGCCAGTTCGGCCAGCCTGCGGGTGGGGCCGATCCGGCTGTCGGCGATCTCCCGGCGATGCCGCTCGGTGAATCGGCCCGCGATCGACGCGCCCGCCAGGTGGATGACCGCATCGACGCCGTCGAGCAGGCCGGGTTCGGGCGCATCCGGATTCCATTGCCGCTCACCGTCATTGCGCGGAGTGTGCCGGACCAGGCGCACCACGGTGTGCCCGCCGGTGCTCAGGAACGCCGCGAGCGCGGTGCCGACCAGCCCGCTGGCGCCGGTGATCGCGATGACCGAGGAACCGAATCCGTGCCGGGCGGCACGCTGGTGCGCGGCGAGATCATCGGCCAGCTGCCGGTAGCGGTACTCGAAGGTCGCCGACAGCAGCGCCTCGGGAATCGGCGTATCGATCCGGTCGACGACGCGGGTGTGCTCGTCGTCCACGGCCTCGAATTCGTGGGTGTGCCGCCAGCGCACCGCCAGCGCCGCGGGCAGCGACGCCAGCCCGTCGCGCGCGATCTCGTCGACGAACCGATTCGGCGGCGCGTACCCGTCCGGGTCATGGCGCGCCACCCAGCGCAATCCGCCCGGCAAACCCAGCACGGCCCGCCCCCGCGCGAGCGAATCCGTCTCCTCGCGTAGCGATATGGGCTGCCACGGTGGCGTGAGGCGCGTGAACGCACCGGGACGCGCGTACCAGTCGAAGACCTCCGACAGCGGCGCGGGAACAACGGCGGACCGTTCGATACCCATGCCTCGACTCTATCGTGGCTGGCCAGTTTTTAGCGATATCCGGCATTCCGGCCACTGTCCGGGTGTCCGGGGCGCGGTGAGAATCGAGAAGCTCGATCGAACAGAGCACGGTGGGGATGCGTCCCCGGGAGAGGATCACCATGACTATCGACGCTGCCGCCCGCGCCGGGTTCGCGGTTCCGGATACCGAATTGGCCACTGCCGCAGACGCTCTCGCGCGTTCGGTGTCGCCGTCGTTCGTGTACAACCACACGGTGCGCAGCTACCTGTTCGCGCGTGAGCTCGCCGCCGCATCGGGTTTGCGGGCCGAGGTGGATTACGACGAGGAACTCGTCTACGTGGCCTGCATTCTGCACGATCTGGGCGTGACCGAATTCGCCAACAACGACAAGCGTTTCGAGGTCGATGGCGCGGACGCGGCGGCGGCGTTCCTCACCGCGCGCGGGGTGGAACCGGCCCGGGTGCAACCGGTGTGGAATGCGATCGCGCTGCACACCAGCGATGGACTGGCGCCCCACTTCGGTCCCGTCGAGGCCGTCACGCAGCAAGGGATCGCCGCAGACATTCTCGGCGTCGGCAAGCAGCAATTGCCGGCCGGGTTCGCCGAGCGGGTGCACGCCGCGTGGCCTCGCGAGAATCTGGGTTACGCCCTCGGTGAGCTCATTGCCGCTCAGGTGCAGGCGAATCCGGCGAAGGGGAGCCCGCACACCTTCCCCGGGCAGCTGCGCTCGCTGTATTACAAGGACGCACCGGAACTCACCTGGTTCGATTTCGTCGCCGCAGCGGGCTGGGGCGACCCGACGCCTGCGGCGAACTGACGGGAGGGGCGATGACTTCATTCGAACTTCCCGAAAGTCCACTGGCCGAGGCGATTCTGTCCGTCGTGCGTTCCTCGGAGTCGGCTTCGATCGCCAACCACAGCATCCGTAGCTTCTTCTTCGCCGAGCTGTTGGCCGCCCACGAGGGCGCGCTGACCGACGCCGCCTACGACCGGGATCTGCTGTTCGCGGCGACCGTCATGCACGACCTGGGCGCCGGTGAACTCGCCAAGGGCACAACACGTTTCGAGGTGGAAGGCGCGGACCTGGCCGCGTCGGTCCTGCGACAGCACGGGGTCCCGGAAAAGGACGTCGATGCGGTCTGGGAGGCGATCGCGCTGCACACCTCGCCCGGCATCGCCGAACGGCGCGGCCTGCTGGCCTATCTCACCCGGGGCGGGATCGGAATGGATTTCGGGCGGGGCGCCGAAATCGCCGCGGCCGCGGGGGAGCGGATCCACAGCGCCTATCCACGCCTCGACATGGTGCGGTCGCTGGTCGACGCGATCGTCGAGCGCGCGTCCCGGTCGGACGCCGCGGCACCGCGCTATACCCTGGGCGGTGAGCTGTTGCGTGAGCGTCAGGAACGCGGCGTGACCGATATGGAACTCGCCGCGGCATTCTGCCTGTGGGGCGAATAGCGTCCCCACATCGACTCCGGCCGGGCCGGGTGCGCCGACTCGGCCGGGCGAGCGGTGCGAAAGTTCGCCCGGTAATGGTGCGGCGCGATACCGGTATGCCGGGTGAAATGGTGGCGCATAGCGGTCGCGGTCGCGAATCCGGTACGGCGGGCGACGATTTCGACGGAATGATCGGTCGTCTCGAGCAACTCCCGCGCGTACCGGATCCGCGCGTGCAACAGCCACTGCAGCGGCGTGGTCCCGACCTGTGCCCGAAAATGCCGGTTGAGACTGCGCACGCTCAACGCGGCGTGATCGGCGATCTCCGCCAGCGTCAGCGGCCGGTCCAGATTGGCGGTCATCCAATGCAAGGTGTCGCCGAGACCGCTCGCACCCGAACCCGGATCGGGATGAACGATGAATTGTGCTTGCCCACCTTGCCGTTGGGGCGGCATCACGATGTGCCGCGCGGTGTCGGCCGCAACCGCCGCCCCCAGATCGTTGCGCACCAGATGCAGGCACATATCCAGGCCGGCGGCGACTCCCGCGGAAGTGCACAGATTGCCATCCTCCACATACAGCACCGCCGGATCGACGGTGACGCGCGGATAGCGCCGCGCCAGCTCGGCCGCATCCTGCCAATGGGTGGTCGCGCGCCGGCCATCGAGCAACCCCGCCGCCGCCAGCACGAACGCGCCATTGCACACCGAAGTGATCCGCACACCCCGAGCCCACGCCGCCCGCAGCCCGTCCAGCACCGCCCCCGCAGGCGCGGTCAGCGGATCGCTGAGACCGGGCACAACGATCGTGTCGGCATCCGCCAGCGCCTCCAGCCCCCACTCGGTACGCAGCTCGAGCGCCCCGAAACTGCTTGCAGTGCGCACACATCGCCCCGGCGCCGCGATCCGTATCTCGTACACCGGGCTGTCGACCATGAGATTGGCGGTGCCGAACACCTGCCCCGGAATCGCGAGGTCGAAGCCCACCACCCCATCGAGGGCCAGTACGACAACAGGTCTCACGGCTAGATATTAGCGAACCGCATATTTCTAGCCAGCGGGATGATCTCGCTTCGAGAGCCGAACGAGCACGTAGATATTGGCGATCGCGATCACCAGATGCGGGGTGACCGCGAGCAGGGCCGCCGGCGGCGAATACATCGGATGCCACTCGTACGGCCGCGAGCCGGCGCCGAAAGCATCGCTGAGAACAGCAACGACGACCAGGACGCACACGATCACAGCAGCCGTACCGGCCACCTTCGCGAACCAATTTCCCCTGCGAATGTCGTTATTTTGCAACGCAATCGCCCCGATCAGCGCCACCACCGCCAGCGGACCGAGCGCGCACAGCGCGGAGAGCCCGAGGAAATTGCTCATGGCGAGAATCTTCCCGCCCCGCGTAGTGGGTTGATCCACAACCTTTTCGGCGACGACCGTCCCGGCAACGAACGCCATCGGCAGCAGGGCCACCACAGCAACCCTGATCGGATTCCCCGTCCGCCACCCCGGTTTACTCACCGCCGACCCGATCGCCTGCGGGGTATCGGCTTCATTCATTCCTGCTGGGTCCACCTCGCCAGCCTGGCACAGAACCATCCACAACGACCGAAACGCGTTGTCGCCGAACGCGGTACGCGGACCCTCATAAGCGATCAACAAGGTTTCGTTAACACCCTCCCGACAGAGTGATCTTGTCACCCGATGAAGGAGAAAACGACATGAAAACCGCAATCGCCGCCGCCATGATCAGCGCACTCGGACTACTGACCGTCGGCACCGCCTCCGCGGCAGCACCCGAAACCCCGCAGCCCGCCTACACCGCTGCTGCCAAACCCTCAGGCGGCGGCGGGGGCGGCGCCTCGGGCACTCCTTGCTCTTCCCCAGGAACCAAGTCCAACACCAAGCCCTGTGAAACCCGAGGCGGCAGTGGCCAACAGGGCGGCGGCTCCGGCGGCGGCAGCGCCCGACGCGGCGTCGATCAGCGGTAGTGCCGTCGTGAGGATCCGGGACGGGAACTATCGACTCTGGTATCTGCGGCGCAGGTTCACTCCGTGGCGGAGGGTGGTTCAGCCGTTCCATATCGCGATCGAGAACACCTATTTCCGCTACGCGGTGCCCGCGGGAGCGGCGCACGCCATGGGGCCGGAAGAGGGGCGAAAGCCCCTGCCGAGAACCCTTCGCAAGGAGCGACGGCAGGCCGAGCGCGAAGAGAACCTGGACCGGCTCAACGGCTGGGATTGGGTGTGGAAATTCCCGCTACTGCTGGTATTCCTGTTGGCGGTGGTCGTTGTCGGGCAAGTGATCGAACTGCTCGCTCTGCTTCTGTGGTCGGCGCTCTTCGCCATCTCGCTGATCGAGATGGCGGCGCAGTTGATCGTCGGCGTTCCGCTGCTGGTAGCCCGAATGCTCGGGCTGGTCAGCTCGCGCGTCGACATCTTCAGGGAACAGGAAAACCACTTGGCCTCCCTCACCGTGCTCCACGTACCGGGCTACCGGCGGGCCGGGCGACTCACCTCCGCTCTCGCAGAGCACCGCCGCGCCGCGGATCGCCCCTTCGACCCGATCCACGATCCACAGATCGCGATGCTGCTGCAGGAATACCGAGCCGTGGTCGTCCGTCACGACAGTCTCGAGACCGAGGCCTATGAGCCCCTCGCAGAGCCACGCCATCGCCGCGTATCAGGTGAGGTAGACGGCCACACCGATCGTTGCCACGCACGCCAGGGCAAGTGACTGCAGAGTGCGGTCACCCAGCACGATCTCTTCGGGTTCACCCGCTCCGGCCCCATCGACGTCGACCGCGTACCGCAGGATGCTGATCGTGAAGGGGACCATCGAGATTGCGAACCACGGGTTGTCCTGATGACCGGCCTCGAACGCCCACAGGCCGTAGAAGACCACGACCGCCGTGGCGGACAAGGTCCACACGAAGCGTAGGTAGGTGGGGGTGTAGTACTGCAACGACTTGCGAATCTTGGCGCCGGTGTCCAGCGCGATTTTCAGCTCGGCATAGCGTTTGCCCGCGGCCATGAACAGTGAACCGAAGGCCGCGATCAGCAAGAACCATTGCGACAGAGGAATATTCGCCGCCGCGCCTCCGGCGACCGCGCGCAGCAGGAAGCCCGAGGACACGATGCAGACGTCCAGGACCGCCTGATGTTTGAGACCGAAGCAGTAAGCCAGCTGGATGCCGACGTAGGCGGTCATCACCACGGCCAGTTGCCATGTCGCCGCGAACGAGATCAGGATCGAGGCGGTCAGCAGCACCACCGACAGCGCGTAGGCCAGGCGCACCGGAACCACCCCGGCGGCGATCGGGCGGAAGCGTTTGGTCGGATGCGCGCGGTCGGCTTCCACATCGAGGGAGTCGTTGACCAGGTAGATGCCCGACGCTGCCAGGCAGAACGCCACGAACGCGATAGCGATGTGCAGATCGCGGGTGAGATCGGAGATGGCGAAGGTGTCGGTGCCCGGAATTGTGCCGGCGGCCAGCGGCGCGGCCAGCACCAGAACGTTCTTCACCCATTGCCGTGGCCGCAGGGCTTTGACCAGTCCGCCGGCCAGCGTCTTGGGCGGTCCGGTGAAGACGGCCTCGTCGAGTTCGATGGTGGTCGGCTCTTCGCTCATATCAACCTGACTGGTTCCGATGGTGCGCGGGAATCGCGTTCCGCGCGGCGAGCATTGCGCTGCGACGGCTCCGCGATCGCTTCGACCCGCAACACCGCCGCCGACATCCTCCCAAACACTCACCGTTCTGTCTCGTGGTCGATCCAATGAAGTAATCGAACAGCACATATCACCAAGCGACGGAGCATAATTCGCTTGCGCCGCGGACGAACTGGTGTGACCGTCGCAGAGAGCAAGAATCGTCTCGGGGGAGAAAATCGATGAAATCTCGGACTTTCACAACACTAGCGGCGATCGCTGGAATCACCTGCGCCACAGCAGTTCTGCTCGCACCACCCGCCACCGCGGCCTACTACGTGGCACCCGGCGTCTGGTGCGAAGGTGCCACCTGCACCAACGACAACGACGAGACCTACCTGATCTCCGCGCAGGTCAGCTGCACCACCTTCAACGAACCCGGCACCACTCCCGCCTTCCAGACCACCAGCTACCCCACCAGTCAGTGGGCCGACCCGCATTCCAGCGTCACTTTCGATACCTCGTGCGGCGCACCCGCCGTAGACGCGGGGTGGTCGATCACCAGCGCAGTGCCACGCTCCCAGGTTCACACCGGCTCCGCATGGTGATCGCTGACCAGCTCTCCGTGGTCAGGAGAAAACATCCTCCAGCTGGGTTGCTGTGAGCACCCGGACCGTCCATGCACGCAGTTCCTCGGAGCTCGCCGCTGCGATGGTGGCGGCGACCGGTCCCGGCAGGGTCCCGAACTTGGCGGTCAGCAGCTCGGTCAACGCTTCAGCCCGGCCCTCGGCCCGCCCTTCAGCGTGCCCGCGCGCCGCGCCTTCGGCCCGGAGCTGGTCGGCAGTGGTCATCATCGCCTCCTTGGCCTGTTCGCCGAGCTGGTCGATCAGTGGATCGAGATCGGTGGCTTTCGTTTCTCCTACATAGAAAATGTACTTCAGGAGGCATCGCAGGTCATCGACCCCGGTGGGTCCCGCCAGCAGTCCGACGAACTCGGTGATCAGCGGCATGAGTTCGGTGCCGAGCCGGTCGTTGGCAGGTGCGATTTTCTGTAGCACGAGCATCAACGTGGCCGCGGGTGTGGCGTGGCGAGCCCGGATGGCTTCGACATCGACTGTTGTGATGTCGTCGAGGAGGAACCTCAGGTGCGGCAGGTATGGACCGAGCGCCACTCGGGTGGGGTCGTCGAGATCGATGAGTTCGGACATGCGGAACGCCATCAAAGGGTCGCTGCCGCTTTGATGTTCGATCAGTGCGTACAGATAGGCCTCACGGTCGTTGATCCTGGCGCGAAAGAGCAGATCGCCGTAGCGAGAACGTAAGTCCTCGGACACGAAGCTGGTTGACAACAGCTTGAGGGAATCCCACTCCACTTGTGCTGCAACAGGTCCGGGAAGGAGCGGGCTGATGATCGACGCCGCGTCAGCGGGGCGGGACAGTACGCGTCGGAAGTACGCATCATGCGGATTCTGAGGTGACGCGGGCATCTGCTCGAACTAACTGCGCTGCGGCATCGCCACGAGCGATGAGAGGGTTGTCGGATTTTGCTGGGGGAGTTCGGGTGTGCCGTCCGATGTCGCTGCGCTCGCCTACTGCCGAGGTCAGCCCGCCG
This sequence comes from Nocardia yamanashiensis, assembly GCF_021183565.1. Taxonomy (NCBI): domain Bacteria; kingdom Bacillati; phylum Actinomycetota; class Actinomycetes; order Mycobacteriales; family Nocardiaceae; genus Nocardia; species Nocardia yamanashiensis. The sequence goes on along the minus strand of NZ_CP089226.1, from coordinate 2,725,160 downwards.
CGCTAACGAATGGTGTCGGGCCGAATCGATGGCTCCCGATCCCCATTCGCAGGGAGGCGCTCGCAGGCGACTTCCTGGCCGTTTTGGAGGAACACGAGCGTGTCGCCGTCGAGGCGGAGAGCCGTTTCGGACGTGACCGAGACGAACAGTGGGGGTCCTTCGCTGTTCGCTTTCGGGGAGCTGAAGGTCATCTCGGGTTGTCGGTCGAAGGTGACCTGAAGGTCGTGATGGGTTGGGGTGACTGTGAATTCGAATCCGGTGTGGAGTCGGTAGCGGCCCTCGAAGCTTGCCAGGGTCGATTCGGTGGGTAGGTCGGGAGTTTCGATCTCGATCGGCAAGTCCGGCCAGTCGTGGGCTTTGGCGATGGCGGCGAAGACGCGTTGCATCGCATAGGTTCCGTGGTCGCTGTTGGTCATCACCGCCGCCCCGACGCCGATATCGCGGTAGGCCAGCAGGTGGCATCGGAAGCCTTCGTTCCCGCCGCTGTGGCCGAATCTCGCGGGGCCGTTCGTGGCGAGGAAGGGGCCGAGGCCGACCGCGTTCAGGTCGCCGAGCGGGTCCGGCGTCAACGAGATGATCTGGGGGGTCAGCATTTCGCGGGCAAGGGGTTGTGGGATGAGACCCTCCGGCGCGCCCATGTAGGCGGCCCGGACGGCGAGGGCGAACTTGCAGAGGTCGCTCGGGGTGGTCCACAGGCCGGCGGCGGCCTGCTCGGGGTAGACGTGCCAGCCGCCCGAGACGACCGCACCGGTGGCTCTGTGCCCGGAGGCCAGCACGTCGTAGAGCGCTGGAGGCGGTGGTTGTGTGAAATCGCTGTCGGCCATACCGATCGGGTCCAGCACGAGTTCGCGCATCAACGCCGGGAACGGGGCGCCCGTCACTTCCTCGAGGAGCAGCTGCATCGCGATCGTTCCGCCCCCGGAGTAACGGAACTGCGCGCCGGGGACGGTGTCCACTCGTATTCCGGCGGTATTCGCCGGAAACTCCCCTCGCAGAATCTGCGCCGTGGTCGGCAGCTGCTCGGTACGGCGATAACCCGGGAACCCCGCCACCGTCAGGCCCGCGGAATGACTCACCAGCTGCCGCAGCGTCACCACCGGCTGCCAGTCGCTGTTGCGCGGCAACCGCCACGAGCGCAATATGCCATTGATGTCGGCGTCCAGATCGAGCACGCCCTGATCGACCAGTCGCAACATCGCCAGCGCCACAACCGGTTTGCTGATCGAGCACGCTTGAAATCTCGTCGTGCCTGTCACAGGCTGCCGCTCACCGGCAGTCTGGACTCCGGACACGCCGGTTTGTGCGATCCGGCCGTCGGCGATCACCGCCCAGCCGGCTCCCGGCACGCCGAATCGCACTAACGCCTCGTCGATGTCAGCCTCGTATGCGGACCCGACCATCCCGATTCCCCCTTCGCCCAACGGCATTGCGACGTCAGGCAATCAGTCGGAGACGTCAGATCAAGCATATTCAGCGAACCATCGGGTGTTCGGCGGAATTACCAGGCTCAGACCCGATCGACCAGTGCCGAATGCCCCGCGCGTTCGGCGCAGTGCGCACAGCAGAAGATGCTGTCACCGGATTCGACACCGTGCCCGAGAATCCGGCAACCGCAATGGGCGCATTCGGGCGCGAGCACCGCCGCCGCGCACTCGATACTGTCGAAGGTCGCCGACCGGCCGTCGCGAGTTACGGTGAAAGCCTTGTCGTAGTCGTTTCCGCAGGTCTGGCAGATCGCCATGAACATCACTTCCAATCGTCGCGGGATCAATGCCCCTGTCGCTCTTCGGGTTCGGGCCCGTCATCCGCGTGCTGGCGATGCCATTCGAGCGAAATCACCGCCACCGCACCCACGAACAGCAACCCGCAGGCGATGCCGGCCACCGTGGCCCATCCGGCGAAGCCATACCCGGCCGCGACCAGAGTAAGCGCCAGCGCGAGGATCCCCAGCAGGAACATAAACACGCCGACCACGTTGACCCCGTCCTCGATGCCCTCACCGGCATGGTGGCGTGGCCTGCGCCATTGCCGCGGCACCGGCTCACGCGAGGACGGATACATGGCTCCTCCACTCGTCGTCATGCGAAATCTCCCTTCACTACCCGTGGACGTCGGAAATGCGGTCGTGAAGGTTGCGTACCCGCGATGGACCGGTCCAACCGCCGCTCGAGCAAAGCGCGCGAACGCCTGGCTAATCGGCGTCACACGAGGCTGCCGGGCTCCGCTTCGGTGACGGCTCCGTCGACGACATCGTCGCAGACTGCTGGGACAGGTCGATGAACCGATCAGATCGATGCCGAGTCGCTCAGATCCTCGATCCGCGCCGGTTCGTGGTTCACGAAAACCACTGCCACGCCGTAAGGTTCGCAGATCGGCAGGCCGCCCTCGGCGAAGCGCAGGAGCCATTCGGCGCCCTCGTAGAAGTTCAGTTGCGGGCGGTCGACCGGGAAGGTTGCGGGATCGAACCGCTCGAATCGACGTGCGTCCTCGGGTGTCGAGCCGAAGGATTCGGGGTTGGCGGTCAGCTCGGTGTGCAGGAAACGCAGGCCGAGCAGCAGGTAGTGGTCCAGGTCGCCCAGAACCGTCGTAATGAGCGCTGCATCGGCCGACTGCCCCTCTGGAAGAAGAACATTCACCTCGATCGGATCGTCGAACAGGCTGCTGCCGATCGCAGCCGCTGGAGACCAGATGCTCTCGCCTTCGGGGCCTGGCAGTGCAGTGAACGGTCCGATGCCTGCGATGAACACGTCGCCAGCATAGTGAGCGCGCGTTTCTATTTCTGGCAGCCGTCGAGCAGTAGACGCAGGGTGAGGCGGGGGTCGTAGTTCGGGTCGGTCAGCTCGGCGCCGGCACAGATATCGCCGATGGCGCGCATCAGTTGGTAGGCGCTGAAATCGGTGGTGACCTCGCCCGCGTTGCGGGCCGCGGTGAGGAGGTTTTCGAAGACGGGAACCAGGCGGTCCAGGAACAGGGCATGCAGGGCGGTGATGCCGTCGGGGTCGCTGCGCATCGCGGCGGCGAGGCCGTGTTTGGTCGTGAGGAAGTCGGTGAAGAGTTCGACCCATTGGCGGAGCGCGGTGAAGGGGGAGGGCGCGGTCGCGAGCAGGGTGGGGCCGGCCTCGGCGCAGGCGTCGATCTGATGGCGGTAGACGGCGGCGACAAGGTCTGCGCGCGTGGGGAAGTGGCGGTAGATGGTGCCCATGCCGACTCCGGCCTCGGCGGCGATGCGGCGCACCGGCGCGTCCACGCCATCGGTGACGAAGACTGCGGCCGCGGCGTCCAGCAGGGATTTTTCGTTGCGCCGGGCATCTGCGCGCTTGGCCTGGGCCGGTGACGGCTCACTCACGCGGCACTCCTTTCCTTCGGCTGCACTTGTCAAGCGGAACAGCGCTCCGTATATTCGGAACAGTGCTCCGCTTGGGAGTCTATCGCCCTCGAAGGGATCTTCCGCATGTTCGCCCCCACACCGATCATCAGCCTCGAGCCCGTCACGCTGCCGGCGCCCGAGCGCGGCGTCGACCTTGAAGTTCGCGTGTCCGCGCCCGTCTCCGGATCCGGCCTGCCGGTCGTCGTCCTCGCGCACGGGTTCGGCAAGTCCATGTCCTCCTACGACCCGCTCGTCGACCATTGGGCCGCACACGAATTCGTCGTCGTCCAGCCCACATTCCTGGATTCGCGGACCCTCGGCGTCACTCCTGACGATCCGCGCTACCCGGATATCTGGCGTATCCGCGTCACCGACGTGGTGCGGGTGCTGGACGACCTCGAGCAGGTCCTCGCCGCGATTCCGGGCCTCAGTGAGCGTGTCGACCGCGAGCGGATCACCGTCGCGGGACACTCCTGGGGCGGGCAGACCGTCGGCATGCTGCTCGGTGCCCGCGTCCTCGGCGCGGACGGGCAGCCTGGTCCCGATCTGACCGACGCTCGTGTGAAAGCCGGTGTGCTGCTTGCGACTGCGGGCCTTGGTGGAGATGATCTGTCTCCGTTCGCCGTGGCGAACTTCCCCTTCATGAACCCGGACTTCAGCGGACTTGCCACACCAGTGCTGGTGGTCGCGGGCGATCACGATCAATCCCAGCTCTCGACCCGCGGACCCGACTGGTTCACCGATGTGTACACTCACAGCCCCGGCGCGAGCAGCCTGCTCACCGTCTTCGGAGGCGAACACCTGCTCGGCGGCATCCACGCCTACAACGCCGCCGACACCACCGACGAAAACCCCGAACGCGTCGCCCTGATCCGCGAGGCCGCCTGGGCCTATCTGCGCAGCGCCCTCGAAATCGACTCCGCCGCATGGGAAAAGCTACAGGCCGACCTGGCCGGCACCGCCGATCCGATCGGCCGGATCGACCACAAGTAGCACCTGTCGCCGCGACCTCGTTCGCCGTTGCCGAGCAGGCTATCGCGTCGACGTCTTCTGGATGCACGGCATCACCGCGATCCGCAGCTATCGAGCCGGTCGGCGCGTGGCATATGAAAGATCAACGCGCTGGATGGTTTTGGCGCCGCAATCCATCGAGCGTTAGTACGATCAACCGTTCCGCTTGGCCTTCTCCCGCGTGTTCGCGCGTCCACGCGGCCGCACTGATGAGGGTGAACACATCCTGGGCGCTGGCGTCCGGTGCGAGTGTGCCCGTTCCTTCCGCGCGCCTGAGGAGTTCGGCGCCGATATCGCTGATCCGCACGCAGGATTCGTGCATTTCGCTGGCATCGTCGCCGAGACTTTCGGCAAGCACCACCGCCAGCCCCTGATAGGTGGCGGCATGCCGGACCACCGCGCGCACCCACTCGCCGACGGTGTCGATGGTGACCACTTGCTCGATCAGCCGATCGCCGTGGTCGAACAGTTCCTGATTGCGTTCGGCCAGCAGCGCCGCGATGAGCGCGCGGCGAGTGGGGAAGTGGCCGTAGAGGGTGCCGATGCCGACTTCGGCGCGCCGGGCGACCTGATCGAGCGGCGCGTCCGAACCGGCCGCTCTGAACACTTCGTCGGCAGCGGCGAGCAGGCGCAGGCGATTGCGCAGGGCGTCCGCGCGCGGACGGCGCGGCTTCGAGCTGACCTCTTCCATCAGACCCCTTTAAGTCGAGAGTGCCTCGAGATATATTCCGAGGGTTCCTCGATTTTAGTTGGAGTTTCGTGATGATCCTGATTACAGGCGCCACCGGCTCGATCGGACGCCACGTGGTCCGCCGGCTGCGGCAGCGGGACATGCCCTGCCGAGCGCTGGTGCGCGCACCCGAACGCGCACGCGACCTCGACTGCGATCTGGTGGTCGGAGATTTCGACGACCCCGCCTCGATCGCCGCGGCACTGACCGGTGTCGACCAGGTCTTCCTGTGCTCGGCCGGCGCACAACCCACACCGGGACCCCAGCCGATGATCGCCCACCAAAGTGCCGTGATCGACGCGGCGGTCCACGCGGGCGTGCGCCGCATCGTGAAGATCTCGGTCATGGGCGCACGGGCGGGCGGCCCGCTGGCCGAAGGCGCGCACGCCGAGATCGAAGCCCGCCTCGAACGATCCGGACTGGACTGGGTGATTCTGCAACCGAGCGGATTCATGCAGAACTTCCTCACCGGCGCAGGCGCGTTCACCAGCGGCGACGACCTGCTCGGCGCATACGGCACCGGCCGCGTGTCCTACATCGATTGCGCCGATATCGCCGACTGCTCCGCGGCCGTCCTCGGCGACGATTCCCTGACCGCCCGGCGATTCGTCCTGACCGGCCCCGAAGCACTCACCCACGCCGAGATAGCCGCACTGCTCTCGCGCGCGGTAGGGCGCACGATCTCCTATATCGACCGGCCCGCAAAGGAATTCGCCGACAACCTGATCACCCAAGGGCTACCGGAACAGTTCGCCGCCGACGTGGCCGCATTGTTCGAAGGCGTCGCGAACGGCTCCGCCGCCGAGATCACCTCCACCGTCCGCGATCTCACCGCACGCCCCGCCAGCACCTTCGCCGAATTCCTGGCACGCGAACAGAATTCGCTACGGCAGTGGCCGCCTCGTCACTACGGGTGAACAGGGGAGCCGAAAGTGCCGCTCCCGCAGCCGCTGGCTCGCTGCATGTGATGGGCTCAACGGGTTATGCCGTGAATGACTCAGGAGGTCATCATGGGAGCTTTGAACAAACTATTGGCTGCGGTATTGGGCATTCTCGGAGCCGTGCTCGGCGCAGTGCTGGGAATCGTGGCGGGACTGGTCTGGCTGGTCGGAATCATCTTGTCCGTCACCATCATTCTCGCGCCTATCGGCATCCCGGTCGTGAAGCTCGGAAAGAGCCTCTTCACCACCGCGGGCAACCTGATGCACCTGTCGTAAGCCCTGCCGGGGCAGGTAGAACATCAACGCCCACATCACCGTCAGTACACCGCCGGCCGTCCACAGCACACCGATGAATCCGTCATGGTTCAGCACATGGTCGGACGAACCGCCGGTGACAGCGAAGTACACCGGTCCGGTCAGTGCGCCACCGAACGCGGCGCCGAGTTGGAACGCGGTATTGAACAGGCCCGAGGCCGAACCGGCGCTCTCGTGCGGAACCTTCGCCATAGCCAGATCGGCGATCGGTCCGCCGACCATACCGAGCCCGAATCCGAGCAGCACGACCGGCGCGGTCATCGCCGACAGGGTCAAATCACCGTGCCGGCCGCTGATCTGGAGTCCGTAGACCGTGATCGCGGCCAGCGCGATCATGACGCCGGTCTGCGGCAGGCGGCGGGCAAAACGTCCGGCGGTCTTCGCCGCGAGCGTCGCAGCGGCCAATTCCCCGAGCGCGAGCAGCACGAACGCCGAGCCGGACATGGCCGGGCTCATATCCAAGCCCCACTGCAGGTACAGGGCCCAGGTCATGAAATACAGCCCGCACAGCAGTCCGAGCATCAACTGGGCGGACAGGCCACCACGGAAGTGCTTGTCCCGGAACAACGACAGATCCACCAGCGGTGCCCTGTCCGTGCCGTGCCGTGCCGCAGATAGCGCACGAAGACCCCGAGTATGAGCAGGCCGACGGCGAGCATGAACCAGCACCACAGCGGCCAGCCATGGGTTCGTCCCTCGGTGAGCGGGAACAGGATCAGCACCATCGCTGTCGCGGACAGGCCCACCCCGACCAGGTCGAGGCGATGGGCCTCGGTCGTGGTGGTTTCGGCGACGAACTTGCGCCCCAGCAGGATCACCACGATTCCCACGGGCACGTTGATCAGGAAGATCGGCCGCCAAGACAATCCGAACAGATTCGCTTGGGTGAGAAATCCGCCCAGCACAGGTCCCGCGACACTGCCCAACGACAGCACCGCGCCGTAAAGACCGAAAGCCCGGCTGCGGCTGGCACCGGCGAAGGTCGTGTGCAGAGTGGCCAAGACCTGCGGAATCATCACCGCCGCGGCAGCGCCCTGGAGTGCGCGCGCAGCGATCAGCATCCCAGGGCCGGCCGCCAGCCCACACAGCAGAGAGGCGAGGGTGAACCCAAAGGCACCTAGTAAGAACATCTTTCGCCGACCATGGATATCACCGAGCCTGCCGGCGGTGATCAACGCGAGCGCGAAGGTCAGCGCATAGCCCGCGGTCACCCACTGCACAGCCGCCGGTCCGGCACCCAGGGACTGCTGCAGGGTCGGGATGGCGGTGACGACGACAGAGTCATCGACGATGTTCATGAGTTCGCCGGTCAGCAGGACCACCAGGGCGATCCTGGCGGCCGCCGTCAGCTTCGACGGCCCGCTCGAGGGCGCAGAGGTAGACGGCTCGGGGATGTCCTGGGGCTCGTTGTCGAGCGCGGGGGAAGGCACGGTGGGCTCCTGTTCGGAAATCGAGAGAGCTCGCCGTCAACCGCGCCGGGGCTGGAAGACACGAAACCCGGGGCAGACGGGAGCTGCACCCGGGAGTACTGCAGGGGAGGTGACGCAACTCAGGCCAGCACGACGTCCGCCCCGAACATGTCCGCACGATCGGGACATGGGGGAACACGGACGGCTACATGGCCTGGGATATAAGTCACCACCTCGATTCCACTACAGAAAAAAACTGAAGTCGCACATCGTGTGCTCGCCTCCAGATCCTACCGGCAGTTCCTGCGGGCACTTGGAACACAGGATTTACAGGGGGCAATGCCGGACTTTGGCCACGATGTGTCCGCCACGGGCACGTTCTGAACACCATCAGTTCCGCTGTTCGCCACAAGGGGGTGTCGCATGTCACGCGGTCGCAGGGGTCGGTGCTCGGCGACCGGGTATGCAGGCAATGGGTGCATAGCTCGGTCCTCGAGGGATCGGACCGGGGTGCCCGGATAAGGCAGTTCTCGTCAACGGCGACGAGTGACCTCGATGGTGGTGGTGCGTCTCAATGGCGAGGCGCACCACCCCCATCGGGGGCGGGCCTTACTATCCACGGTCTCTGGACTTCGGCGAGCCCGGCGTGGCCACCATCTCCGAGTACCGTGGCGGAATCTGTTGGGAGGAGTGGTGGTTCATGCCGATCCAGCACATCGTCACCATTCAGGTTGCGCCGGGGCGGGCGGGCGAATTCGCCGAAGCATTCGAGGCTTTGAAGGCCGTCGTGGAGCGCGAGGATGGTTGCGAGCAGTACGACCTGTTGCAAAGCATGAGCAGCCCGGACACTTTGGTGATTCTGGAGCGCTGGACCGGTCAGGACCTGCTCGACAAGCACATGCGGGCCGAGGGCGCCGAACACCAGTCGCTGATCGACGCGCTCATCGCGCTGTGGGCGCCCGGCACGACGCCCTCGGTGTTGCGTTTCGGCAGTTGACCCGACGCGATCGCGTTGAGGTCTGCCATTCTGGGCTACCGCTTGTGGATTCGGGGCGGTTCGAGAGGGAACGGAATTTCGGGTGCTCGTCCGCGGGTTCTGGTGGACCGGTCGACACCACGACGGAGTGAACTGCGTTTGCCCGCCAGTCGAAAGCACTCCCAGAACTGTCCGAGAACTTCGAGCATGTCGGCGTGCGAGAGTGTGAGGGGCGGGTAGTCGATGTAATGGTTCTCGAGCGTCACCCCGGCCGCGTCGATCACCGCGTACCAGGCGTTGCCCGATCGTTCATATGGTTCATCGTCATCGGAGACGATGTGCTGGGTGAGGCGTGACAGGCGGTCCACCAACTCCACGACCTCGCGACCATCGGCTTGCACGTCGCTGTACAGCCAACAGGCGGCAGCCCGTACGGCGCTCATCGGCTCGCCGGGGCGCTCACCGGCCAGTGAGAAACTGCCGTCTCGGATTTCGAAGAGCTGGTCATCTACCACCGCAAGACCTCCTCCGGCAGGTTATCCCTCGAGACGGTGGATTTGGCCCAGACGCCGCGTTCACATACACGGTGACAGCTCGACCGGGCCGCTATAGGTTGAACGAAGACCATGAGGAAACATCTGTTTCCTTGCAGCGCTGCAGAGATGGGCCGTATCGACGCATGACGTACACGACGATTACCTATGCCGTGGCGGACGCCATCGCGACGATCACGCTCAACCGGCCCGAGGCGCGTAACGGGTTCACCGCCGAGATGGCCGATGAGCTGGGTGCTGCGTTCATCGCGGCGGACTCGGACGATGAAGTCCGGGTGGTGGTGCTGGCCGCGACCGGCAAATACTTCTGTGTCGGAATGGATTTGGCCGAGGGCGCGGACGAGGACATGGATGCCCCGGAGTGGGTCGAGTGGGCGACCCGGGTGGCTCGGCCGATGACTAATCTGAACAAACCGGTCATCGTCGCGTTGCAGGGACCGGCCGTCGGCGTCGGGATCACGATGACCTTGCCCGCCGATTTCCGGCTCGCCGCCGACGATGCACGATTCGGGTTCGTATTCGGCCGGCGCGGATTGGTCCCGGAAGCCGGATCGCTTTGGTATCTCCCGCAGTTGGTCGGGTTGGCCAAAGCGAAGGAATGGATGCTGACCGGACGTCTGGTCGATGCCGAGGAAGCGTTGGCCGCAGGACTGGTCACCAGTCTGCATCCCGCGGACGAACTCTCGGCCGCGGTCTATGCCCTGGCACGCGAGCTCGCCACCGAGATCGCGCCCGCATCCGCCGCGGTGATCCGGCGCGGCCTCACCGCCATGACAGCGTACGGCAGCCCGGCAGCCGCTTTCGCCTTCGACCGCAAGTCCATTCCGCACGCCTTACGGAGCACCGACCTCGTCGAAGGCATTAAAGCGTTCCTGACCAAGCGGCCCGCCGCGTTCACCGGCGTGGCCCGCACCGATGTTCCCGAGCTGTCGGACTGGCTGGATCCCCGCAATCAACTGCCGGGCCGCTGAGCCACCGCATGGCGGGGGAGGGACAGCTCGATTCGGCATGCCAAAAGCCGGTTGCGCGTTTGCCTGGGTCATCGAGCCCGATCGTCATGCGAGCCAGCGCGTTGACCGCCCGGCGTCGCGTCGTTGAGCCAGCCGGCGGTGGAGCGGTGTCGCCCGAGCCCGAGGATGTCGAACTCGTCGTACTAGAGAATTCCCCCTGTCACGCCCAGTCGCAACAGCGCCATGGAGATCGGCCCGCTGTAGGGATACCCCGTCTGGCTGAATACCACCCGCTGGTCTTGCCAGATCATCGCGGACTGCGACCCGAATCCGGCATGGACATCGTTGCCCGCGTACACGATAGGCCCCGCGCCCGACCACTGCTGAAACAGCGGGTGCAGCTCGCGTATCTGTACGACCGCGCGGCCACGATCGGGCAAAACCAGCTCTGCGGCAAGCTTCTTGACCACCGTGGCCACCAGCGGCACCAGGCCGAATCCTCGTTCGAGCGCGACGACAGGGAGCAAACGCTCTCGCGCCAGGTCGCTCAATACGTCGAATCTCGCTATCACCGCGTCGAGTTCGTGCGCCATGTGTCCTCATCGGGGTCGGTGAACAGACCAGCGCGATGATATCGATCCACGCCTGGTGGAAGCGACGCGACTGCTACTCGATCCAGCCACGTAGGTGAAACTGATCGGCATGGAAATCGGACAGACGCGACGGACGAAACCCCGGGCGGGCCAAAGGGATTCCTCTACAGCTATGTCCAGGACTGTCGTAGTATTCGCGTCTCACCGTAGCTCCAGGACCGCTTTGCCGTGCAATCGGCGGGCCAGCAATAGCTCGGCAGCTTCCGCTGCTCGGTCCCAATCACCGCGCCAGGAGATGCCGGCGTCCAGGGTCCCTGCGGTCACCTGTTCTGCCAGCCAGGTCAGATCCGGGCCCAGGTTCGGGGACGAGAGGAGGAAGAACGTCGTGATCGAGCGATCGTGACGGCCCTGATCGCCGAAAAATGCTCCGAACTCGAATCTTTCGTCCTGCCCGGCCGCGTGACCGACCGCAACCAGCGTGCCGCCTTCGCTCAACCGCTGGTAGGCGTCCACGAGCTGGTGGCCTCCGATCAGATCCACCACTCCGTCCACGGGATCGCGTAGTGCCGAGGGATCGGTCACGACCTCGTTGGCGCCCAGCGCTCGCAGTTGGTCGCCGTGACGGGCCGGATCCCCGGTCGCGGCCACGACGTGCGCGCCGCCCATGCGCGCGAGTTGCACCGCATACCGGCCGACACCGCCGGTCGCGCCGGTCACAAGTACTCGCCGGCCCAGGATCGGGCCGAGGCGGTGCAGTGCGCGCAGTGCCGTCGTGCCCGCGACGGGGATCGTGGCGAGTGTTCCCAGATCCGCACCGGCAGGGGCGATTCCGAGCAAGCCCGTATCAACCGCTCGCAACTGCGCCCACGCGCCGGCGGCGCCCAGAGTGATCACCGGGGTGCCGACCGCCGGACCGGAACCATCGGCCGCGGCCCGCTCCACGATCCCGGCCGCGTCCCAGCCCAGTACCGCGCCGTCGGCGGCGTCGGCGAGAACGAACCGGATCTCACCGTCATTGAGCGAGGTCGCTGTCACTCGCACCAGAGCCTGGTTCGGAGCTGGATCGGGATCCGGAACCTCTCCGATCCGCAGGCCCGATGGAACGGAACGATCGACAACCAATGCGCGCATGCGACAACGCCTTTCAATGGTGGATACCCCTCGGGGGCGGTCGCTGATGCCGACCGCGACGATAATGTGCCACTCAGTGGCAAACGCTGTGTATGGGCAAAAGCTGCTCATGGGCGCTAGGGTGATAGCTATGGCTGACGCGACCGACCAGCTGCCTCTGAGGGAGCGGAAGAAACAGCGCACTCGGCAGGCGCTCATCGACACCGCCCTGGATTTGTTCACCGACCGCGGGTTCGACAGCACCACCCTCGATGAGCTCTGCGACACCGTCGAGGTATCCAAGCGCACGTTCTTCCGCACCTTCACCAGCAAAGAAGACGTCGCCATGGCGCCCCTGCAAGACCTTTGGGCGGTCTTCCTCACCGAGCTGGCAGACCGGCCCACCGAACCCCGGCCGCTCCTGCTGACACTTCAGGACACCTTGCTGGCCGCAGTCGAGAAGATGCCTGCCGACGGCTGGGCCGACCGCGCCGCGCGCAGCCACCACCTCGCCCGCACCACCCCCGCCATGGGCGCACACAATCTGCACTTCTGCGACACGACCATCCAACGAGCCCTGACCATCCTGGCCGAACGGTTCGACCTCGACCCCACCACCGACCCACGCCCCCGCCTGACCCTGGACATCCTCCTCGCCGCGTTCCACCGCGCCCTCGACACCTGGAGTCACAGCCGGCCCCGAAACGCCGGCACCCTCACCTCCGGATTGCACGCCGTATTCGCGGTCGTGCCCGAAGCACTCACCATGACCCCACCCGGGTGATAGCAGGATGATCGCCGATGCGGCACGGTCGCTGGTCAGTGCAGCAGCGCTGACGCGGCGGTCCTGATTCGCTCGTCCTCGGTGAAGGTGCGCCATCCTCCGAAATAGGCGATGCGCCGCGGGTTTTCGACGATGGCCCGGGCCATCGATCGGGTGCGATCGTCGACCTCGCCGATGTCGGCCAGGTGACACAGGGCGGCAATGCGGGCGGGCAGGCAGTCGCCCTGTGCCAAGGGTTGTGACAGCTCGGTGAGAACGGCGGCGGGTACGGTCGGGTCGCCGGTGATCCGCCATAGAGCGTGGGCGGCCTCGACCCGCGTCCACATGTCAGCGGAGCTGGTCAAGGTGCGTAGGGTGTCGGCACACGAGGCAGCGTCAGAGCCGAGGTCGGCGACCAACGCGATGACATTGTGCCGGGGCTCAGGTCGCGACAGACGGTGGATCAACGAAGTACGGCCGAGTTCGGGATCGGCGCCGGTGCGCCACAGCGCCCACGTCACCGCCGGCAGATCCACGTCACGAGGCAAGGTACGCGCGGCGTCCGCGGCCGCCGGGCCGATGGCCCCCATCGCCATCGCGGCCACGGCGAGAAGCTTCCCGTCGGCTGCCGCGTCCACTACGGCGGGCAAAGCGGAGACAGCCGAGGGACCCCACGCCTGGACCACCCGGCACAGATTCGAGGCGAGGTCTCGCCGGGCAGCGAGCGGACCGAGCAGCACCTCGGCATGGTGGCGCAACGGGATCAGCACCTCGCAGATGGCCGGCTGGCCCATCCGGGGCATGTCCCGTCCGAAGTGAACAAGCCTGGTGTTGAACCCCAGCCGGTCGCCGGACAGCCGTTCCAGCAGGCCGGGCAGACAGCCCGGATGATTTTGCCGGGCCAGCGCCCACACCGCCGCGTCGCCGACGGTGCTCGGATCGGGAGAGCCCCGCAGCGCCGAATCGGTGGTGCGGGTGAGCAATTGGTCAACCTGTGCGGCGGCGTCCGGGCCCAGACACGCGAGCAGCGCCGCCGCACGGTAGCGGACCTCTGGCGCCTCATCGCCGAGACTCCTGGTCAGCAACGGCAGCAACTCGTCGGTGGTGGTGCGCCACTGCGAGAGCACCTGCTGGGTGTGCCCGAGGGCGGCCACTCGGCGTTGTGGGTTGTCGTCGCGGGCTGTCCCGACGGCGAAAACGGTGGCCGCGACCGGATCTGCGGCAAGCAGCGCGCCGGTGGAGTGCACGATCGTGGCGGGTGTGCCGCCGATCCACGCGGAGTCCGGCCACAACGCGGAGCCGGGGTCAAGCACCGCCTCCACCAATGTGCTGACCTGACGCGCCGCGACCGTCGGGTCGGACTCGGCCAACGCGTGCACAGCGGCAAGGCGCAATTGAAGATCGTCCTCGGCCAGCAGCGCGACCAGCTCGGCTCGCAGCGCCGCGTCCGAGGCCCACGTGCAGGCGGCGCCGAACGCCAGCACGAGATCGGCTCGGGTGGCCCGGTCGACCTCGACCGCCCAACGACGGCGCAGCGCCGCCACCGAGTCCGGGTGCCGGATGCCTTCCGCCACAAGCAAAGTCGCGTGGCGACGCACGAGTACGTCCGGATCGCCCAGCAGGGTGAGCAACTGTGGCCTGACGGCGTCCAGTGCGGGCAGCCACTCGCGGTCCACGAACTCGCCGGACACCGTGACAGCCTCACGAGCCAGCAGCCCGATCAACTCCACCACCTCGTGCCGATGGTGCACAGCACGATCGGAGGCGAGCTCGGCCAGCAGCGGAAGCGCGGCCGACGCTGCCGAGCAGACCCAGCCACCCTGGTGGTAGAGCTTGTTGGACACCTCGGCAAGCGCGCGCAGCGCCGTATCGGAGTCGGGGTCGGCGCACTGCCTCAGCAGGTCCGGGGTGTCCGAGGCGTCACCGTAATTGTGTTCCAGCTCAGACCAGACGAGATCGTTTGCGGTGTGGTCCATTCCAGGGATAGTAAAGTCCGCGCCCGCGGCCCCGCGTGGGTGTTCTGTTGCCCCCTGCGGACCCGATCGCAACACCGAACGTGATTGTCTGATCGCGACTCAAATTCGATTGTGCCGTTGAACCGCCCGTGTCAGGCTCGGCGCAGGGTGTCCGAGTGATCGAACAGGTCACCGGCGGTTCGAAGATCGGGGGAGGGCGTGAGCGCGACGGTGGAATTCGAGTGGTTGTCCCAACGTGTGATGCGCCCGAAGCGCGCCGACAAGCCGGTCGTTTTCACGCCCGATCCGCGCCGCAGATTCCGGACCACCGAACTGGTTGCCTGCCCGCGCTGCAACGGGAGGGGCACCGTCGGCGGCTACGACATGGACATGCGGTGGGAGGACGATGCCTGGACCTGCGGTGACTGCGGCACCATTGGTTCGATCGCCGCGCAGACCGCGATCACCGACCAGCTGCCGGTATCGGTGGCGACGGTGCTGGGCCAGGACCCGGAGGGAGTTGCCCGCGCCGAAGCGGCTGCGCGTCTCGCGGTCGAACATCTCGTCGGTTGGGGTGTACCGGGCACCGACCGCATCGTGTGGCGCGTCGGCGGGCCGTTGCCCGCGCCGATGCGCGCGACCATGCCCCATCCGCACGCTGAAGTGATACGGCAGCTGTTCTCCGATCAGCGCAACCTCGGTCGTGTGCGGGGCCCGAACGTCTTTCGCCCTGACCAGCACGACGCGTTCGTCAAACGTGCAGTGTGGCACCTGAATCTGGATACAGCCTGGCGTCGTGCGAGCGAACAAGACCTGACGGTGCCGTCGACAGTTGACCGTCCGCAGGTGGCCGGGCGATCTTTCGCTGAACTCGGGAACCCGTTCGCCGCCATCGTTGAGGTGTGGGCGGCAGGCTACGCGTTCGCCGACATCGTCGATGATGCGATCCACCTCATCGCCCCCGATGCCGTCCAACGGGCTCTTGCGGGTTGAGTCAGAGCCGAGTCGGCGGGCCTGACCGCCGTTGTCCCGCGAAGATATCGATCAGTTCGTGGGCAGGGTCGGGACTTCCTGGCTTATCGCTGTCGGATAGCTCACGGCCACAGCCGATTACGCACCCAGCCGCATAGACACCCACTCGGTCGGGACAGATTCGAGAGGTTGCCGCGTGGGTGCAGCCGACTGGTGCACCGGTAGACTTCGGCCATGGGGGTGCGGGCGGTCATTTTCGACATCGGTGGAGTCCTCGAGGTGAACTCGGAAATGACGTTCATCGCGGATTGGCTGGACCGATTGGGGTTGACGTTCGAGGACCTCGGACCGGAGCTGTTCGAGATCTGGGCCAAAGGTGAGCGCGGCACCGTCACTGAATCCCAAGTGCGGGAAGCGATCCGCAGCGGATTGTCGGTCGACGACCGAATCGCGGATGCGGTGATGACGGACATGTGGAAGCAGTACCTCGGTGTCGCGAACTTCGAGCTCATCGACTACCTGGCCGGATTGCGGCCTCGGTTCCGGACGGGGCTGTTGAGCAACAGTTTCGTCGGCGCGCGTGAACATGAGAGCGCCGCTTACGGTTTCGAGGACCTTGTCGATGACATCGTGTACTCCCACGAGGTCGGGATGGCCAAGCCGGATCCGCGGATCTATCTGCTCGCGTGCCGGCGACTCGGTGTCGACCCGGGCGAGACGGTATTCGTCGACGATTCCGAGATGGCGGTGACCGGCGCGGAATCGGTGGGTATCACCGCCATCCTGCACGAGAGCAATACGAGGACTATCGCGTTGCTCGACGCGGCCTTGTTGTAGAGCTCGAGCCGATGTCACTCTGCTCGACCGGGCGGCAGGTCGGACCTGAATCGCTGGTCGGTGGTACTCGGATACGGGCCGGAGGGCAATTGCCTGGTGGCGGGGCCGGACCGGCAGCGTTGACCTGAACAGGCATCGCGGGTGGCAGAAGATCGACAGGTCATATTGAACCTGTACACGTTCAAGATCATTCGCCGTCCTTGCCGGATCCCGCTGCGCTACTGTGTCTTCCGGTAGGTACTCGAACCGCTCGGGGGTTTTGCGTGAGGTTGTCCGGCTTGCTCGCTTCGGCCGCGATAGCGAGCGTCATCGGTGTGATCGCCGCGCCGACAGCGGCGGGATACCCCAACCTCTACGACGGTGTACCGATCGGTGGCTGCGCCTCGAGGGACGTGGCGAGCAACACCGGCGGCCCCGCCGACTGCAACTCCACGGCGGCGAAATATCGCTTGATCGAGCAGTATCAGCTGACCGCCGACACCCAGGACCAGCGCTGCGGCCCGCAAGCGACACTGAGCTACCACCATCGCACCGACGACGGTTACCGTCTCGCCCTGTACTGCTTCACCTACAACATGACACCGGGCAGCTGCTGGAACCTCAGCGAGGACAGCAATCCCGAGCGCGTCGAGTGCGGCGCGCACCTCCCAGGAGCTGAACGCATCACCGAGGTGATTGATGGCGTCGCTGATGCAAACCGCTGCGGCACAACAGCTATCGTTTATCCCCGGCTCGACTTCACTATCTGCGTCGTGCCCGACTGACCCCATAGCGTTCTCGTGAGATTGGTATCCCAACTCCTCGGGAATGCCGTGTTGTACTGCGCCGGCGGTGGTGGTCAGGCGACGGCTCGGCTGAGCCAATGGTCGTCGCGATCATCCAGTGGGGCCTCGATGATCACGGAAACCCTTTCTAACACCGTACTTTCGACCTTTACTGCGACGTGTCCGGGCTCAGGAGCGCCGACAACCTCAAGAACGCGGGCCTCTACCTCGTCTGGGATCTGCCGTATTTCACGGTGGATGAGGACATCGCCGTCCATGCGAGTGCTCGTCAGTTCCCACACCCTGGGTGCGTCGATGGGCTGGAGCATGGGGTCGCATAGACGACACAGGAACTCGCCCTGGAAGACTCCGTGCCGGACACATTGCTCCACATGATGCGGTTTCGGTGCGCGAGTCCAATCTCCGAAATCGGAGCCGGTCATCTCGCGGGCATCGAACGCGCCTACCATCTGCGCGAATGCCTCGAGACGGTCATCGATCGCCGGAATGTAGTGCAGTCTGTCCCATCCGGTGCGCTGTCGTGCGCGATCGAGGATGGCGAGGAAGAATTCCTGCTCTCGCCGATGGTCCGAGGTCCACGGGAGTTCGGCGAGATCGAATCCGCTGACGCCACGGGCGTATCGCGCCATATCGCAGAAGTGCAGCACCAGGTTCTGCTGCCACGGAGTGCGCGCGACGCCGGAACCGGCCAGCGCCATCACGTCGCAGAACACGTCTGTGCCGCCGTTGGCCAAGTAGACCTTCAGGCCGACCGACTGCGCGCTGAAAATATTGCCCACCACCGCGACCCTAGCGATTCGCTCGACTTCGAGGTTCCGTGCTGGTCGCTGTACCGACCGATCCGGTCGGGATCGGCCCCAAAGGCCGAGCAGGCTCGGTCAGTGTCCCGCGGCGTGATAAGCCGCGAGGATCTCGGCGGAGATGCGGCCGCGCGCCGAGACCTGCAGGCCCTGCTCGCGAGCCCACTGCCGTGCCGCCGCGCTTTCCTGCCGGCTGGTGGCCGTGCGCTGTTTGGGCGCGGCTGGCCGGCGTTTGCCGCCGGAGATCTTGCGGGCGTGGGTGATCCAGTCGCCGAACACCGCGCGCAGCTGTTCGGCGTGCTCAGTCGACAGGTCGATCTCGTAGCCGACTCCATCGATCGAGAAGGTCACCGTCTCGTCGGCGGTCGAGGTGCCGTCGAAATCGTCGACGAGTGTGACCACAATGCGCTTCGCCAAGGCCGTCCTCCAGCTCGTTCCTACTGCGAGCCAGATGGTAGCCCCGTCCCGATCCGACCTCGGAGCGGGGCCGGTGGGAACCGGATTCACCCATGCTGTCGCAGAGGCTATCGCAGCGCTACTTTCGCGCCACCGGAGAACATGGAGTCGTGAAACCGCATGTGAACCGGGACAAGGCCTTTCGGCACGTCGAATACGACGAAGGTGGTGAACTGCTGGCCAGGATTGAGTTCTTCGCTGGCTGAGCCGCTCTCGAGAGCGATACCGGCCTCGAAACTGGATTCGAAGCGCCGGTCCTGGTCATCGAAGAGTAGCTGGTTCGCGGCGAAGTACGTTTGCGCTCGTTTGCCGATGTTGCTGACCGAGATGTGGACGATGATGAACTCGCCCTTGGCCTTCGCGTCCCAAAGTCCGTTGCCTACTTGGGTTTCGCCCTGCTCGATGCCCAGGACAGTGAACTCGAACTGTCCATCCCGAACCGCCGAACCTGCCGGCGCAGGTGCACCTTTCGGCTTGGTCGACGTTGGCGCGGGTGCGGGTGCTGCGGTTTGACCGTCGGGCGGCTGGGCAGGCGCGGGCGCGCTGCTGACTACGGCCTGAGTGGTTGTCTTGCCGCTCTTGGCTTTCGAGTCGCCGCCCGCAGACAACGCGAGGACACCGCACCCTCCGAAGCAGAAGACGAGCATCCCGACCAGCACCCACACCCAGACCGGCGTCGAGGGCTGCTTCGGTCGCGGATAAGCAGGTAGCTGCTGGGGGAACTGATACTGCTGGCGCGGCGGAGGCGGCTGCTGCGGCCGATAGTGTTCGTACGGCCCATTCGGTGGCGGGTAGTTCACTGTTCCCCTGAGCTAGGTTCCAGCCTGCGTGTTTGCCTCGAGGTTGCAAACGGTTGTGGGAGCCTAACGCGCCACCGTGGTTCCCGTAACTGACAATCCGTGCCTGCTGATCATGTTCGGGCGCAACGGCATTCGAAGACCGCTCAGTCTCCATCACGGTGATCGGCCGTAACAAGCGGCGGATATCTTGATGCGCTGTAGCTGGTTTCGGCATGGATCGTGCGAGGAAGGTGAACCCCGATGCTGGTCCTCAACGGGGATCGACGTGGCATTACCGAGGCGGAGAAGGCGGTGCTCGAGCGGCTGCGCGGGTGGAACGGCGCCTTTCTGATCGGTGGGGTCGCGCTATCGGGGGCCTTTGTTTCCGAGCGTGGGGACGATGGAGAGGTGGGGGAGTCCGATCTGCTGGTCATCACCCCGAAGCTGTGTGTGGTGATCGAGGTCGAGGCCATTCGCCGGCCGGTCGACGGCACGCTGTCGTGTCCGGAGGATGAGGCCTGGTCGATGCCGGGCATCGACGGGGACCCGGTTGCCTTGCGCGGCAACGACATCAATCCGGTCGAGCAGGCGCGGGAGGGGGTGTTTCTCGCCAAGGCATTGGCCGGCGAGGTCGGTAATGACGATGCGTTCGTGCTCGGGTTGGTGCTGGTGGTGCCGCAGCCCAAGCACAAGCTGGCCCTCGATCGAGGGCGATGGTCGGCCACCGCCGACGTCCGTGTCGGCATGCTCAAGGATCTGCGGCGCTGGTTCCAGCGGTACGGTGAGGATCGCGCGATCTGCTGGACCGCCGAACAGGTCCATTCGCTGCTCTCGATTCTGAACTTCGCGCATCAGGTCACCGTGGACGATCTCGTCGAGCAGGGATTTCCCGACGAGCTCACACCGCATTCGACCATTCCGCTGCCCGCGGCCGCCGTGCCCGCGACCGATCGCATACCCGTACCCGATGTGGCACCGACCTTGACCTGGCGCGGTGACCCGTTCTCCTGGCTGGACAACCCGACGTCCCCACCGCCGGAACGCGACCACGCCGATGTCGCGCCCAGTCCGGACCCGCTGCCCGTCCAATCCCGGCCGCTTGCGCCCGAGCCAAGGACTTTCCGCTCCGAACTCGAATCCAGACCGCTGCCGTCCCGGGTCGTCCGCACGCCGGATCCCTCGCAGCGGCGGTTCAACTCCGCGGTGGCCGGAGCAATAGCGCTGTGCGTCACGGTAATCGGCGCGCTACTGGTGTATGTGAACCTGCACCTCGGCGCCACGCCGAAGGATTCCGGAGCCGGGACCCCGGTCAACGCACCTGCGGGTACCCCGGCATCGTCCGCCGAACGACCGCACCCGACCTCGCTGCCCGGATGCTTTCCCTTCCAAGCCGATTGCTGAAGGCCGCGTAGCGCACCGCTGGGGAGCCGAATGGGCGGGCCCGGCTGTCGCGCTACTGGGCGAGGACCGTGAGGGCGGCGATCCAAGCGAGGCTGGCGAGCATGCCGGTGATGGCCATCCCTCGGCCCTTCTCCCCGGTCTGTTTGACGTGGAGCAGGGCAACCGGTCCCAGCAGCAGGGGTATGCAGCAGAAGCCGAAAAAGCCGGTCAGCAAGGTGGCGGCGGCCAGCAGACTCGTCTTCCGTGGGGTGGTGGCCGGTGCGTGGTGCTGGTGTGTGGTCATCGGTCGGGACCTTCCTGTGGGCGAATCCGGGTGCGGGGAAACGCTTTCGGATCTCGTGAGGTGGACTACCCGCGAATCGGATCCCTATCGTGGCCCCTCGGGTTCGTCGGCGTCGCGCGGGCATGTCTGGCGGGATTGACATCGGTTATGGCAATTCCGTCACCTGCGAAAGGCAGCGCTCCTAGGGTGTTCGGCATGTTTCCCAACGGGTTTGGCGGCGCTGACCCCATGGGGTCGGTGCCCGGATTGCGCTGTGTGATTCACGCCGTGCCGGGTGGGGTGCGGGTAACGGTGGCCGGGGAGGTGGACCTGCTCACCCAGCCACGGCTCGCTGCCATGCTGACCGCGGCCGGGAACCAGGTCAGGACCGGACAGGAGCTGGTCATCGACTTGGCGGAGGTCTCGCTGCTGGGAGCGGCCGGGCTGGCGGTGCTGGCCGAGCTCGCCGATGTGTGCGCCGAGCGTCGGATCCGGCTGCGGCTGCGGTCCGCGGGGCCGCTGTTGGTGCGGGTGCTCGAGGTGGCGGCGCTGGACGGCTACCTCGATCTCGGTACGAGTCCGCCGGTGGCGGGGACCGCCGGGTGAGGATGGACGACATCGGTTGGGAGACGACCACCGACAACACGCTCGATACGGTGATGGTCGTGCGCCCGCACGGCCTGCTGACCTTGGCCGGGTATCGCGAGTTCACCGACACGCTGGTCAAATTCGCGCTCGACGAGCCGTCGGCGCTGGTGGTGCTGCTCGACGAGCTGGGTTTCGGTACCGATGCCTTGTTCACCGCGTTCAGCAACGCGTGGATGCGTATCCAGAACTGGCCGGCGGTGCCGCTGCTACTGGTCGCGCCGGCAGCGAACCTCCGGATGCGCCTGAGGGCCAGCGCGGTGTCGCGGTTCGTGCCCGTACATCCGTCGGTCGCCGCGGCGACGGCGGCCTCCCGGACCACGCCGCCGCGGCGGCGCGCAGCCCTGGAGCTGACGGCCGGTGCCGATTGCGCCCAGCGGGCAAGGCTTTTCGTGACCGACACCTGTGCGGGCTGGGCGCTGGCGGTGCAGGTCGGCGAGCCCGCACGGCTGGTGGTCACCGAACTGGTGGACAACGCGGTCCTGCACACCGCCACCGAGCGGATCGGGCTGCGCTTGGAATGGCGGCCGGAGAAACTGGCCGTGGCCGTCAGCGACACCGACTCGCACCTTCCCCTGGCCCACGTCCCCCGCGCCGACGGCCCGCAGCGGGGCTACGGCCTGCACCTCGTGGCCGCAGCCACACGCGCATGGGGCAGCACGCCTCGGCCCGGCGGCGGGAAAGTCGTGTGGGCCTGCTTGGAGGCGCCTGCCATCTCGCCGATCCCGAGTAAGCGCAGTGCACCTGCCTGGCCCAGGGCTCATGACTAGCGGAGCATGGCCGATGCCGGGCGCGGACAGGTGCGCTGTCCGATCAGGTGTTTCGATGGTGTGCGCGCTCGTGAGCTGTCAGTAGCAGATGGTCGAAGGCCGCGACAGTGGCCGCCGGAGGCGGCGAGAGCTGTCCGAGATCGAGCAAGATCTGCTCGGCCAGGTCGCGCAGTTTGGTATTGGTTTCCTGCGACCGCCACACCAGCACCCGGAACGCCTGATTGGCGTTGATGCCGTAGATGCGCATCAGCACCCCTTTGGCCTGCTCGATGTACGCACGGGCATGCACCATTTCCGGCATCCGCTCATTGAGCACATCGCGTTCCGCGTCAGCGCGTTCGTCGGACAGATCGATATAGAAGCCGGTGGTGCCGACCGGCCGCCCCTCGGAATTGAAAATGCGGTCGGCCACGACCATGACGTTGTGCTCCCCGCCCGCGGTGTCGAGGAACCGGTGATGGCTCGAGAACGGCTCGCCCTGATCGATCGAACGGGTGATGGCCTCGGCGATATCGTGATGGTCATCCGGATGCTTGTGCTTGATCAGCAATTCGGTGGTCGGCTCGATCTCGCCCGGGTCGTAGCCGTGCAGCCGGTAGAGCTCCGGCGACCACTCCCAGCGGTCGGTGGTGAACCAGAACCGGAAGCTACCCACCATCGGCCGCACCGCGGCGATGTGCTCCCACTCGGGTGTGTAACCCAATCCCGACGGATCGCTCACATCCGAAATTATGCCCCCGATCAGCCTCGCCACCATCGAAGTTCGCGGTCTCGGCACCGCGACGAAAACTCGATGGCGCACCCTGCGCGGGACTGCTACATTTCCGGGGCCGTGCCAGTGAACGAGGAGGTGGTATCCGTGAACGCAGTATCGACATGGGTGCTCCCCTCCGGGGTCACGGTCGGGCGATAGGTCGTCCGGGAGCGCCGTTCAGACAGCTCCCGAAAGGCACGACCGTGCAATTCATTACCGACAAGCGTCTCGACGACGACCTCCGCGAACGCGAATTCCAGCTCGGCGAAATCCCCGGCATTCTGTGGACCTCCGCCTCCATGACCGCCCCGGCACCGCTGATCCTGGTCAGCCCGCCGCCCCTCGGCTTGCGCAAGGCCTACCCCCGGCTTCTCGACCGCGCCCGTCACACCGTGGCAGCCGGTTTCGCCACCGCCACCATCGAGCTGCCCTGGAGCGGCGACCGTCCCCGCTCCGCCGCCGCCGATCAAGCCCTGGCCGACCTGAGGCAGGCCCTGGCGGCCGGCGGACCGGTCGATGAGGAGATCATCGACCGGCTCATCCTCCCGCTGGTCGACCAGGCGGTCCCCGAATGGCAGACCACCCTCGACGCCCTCCTCGCCCAACCCGAAATCGGCGGGCCGGTCGGCTATTCCGGCGGGGTCATCTCCATCGCCACCCGGCTGGCGGCGATCGATCCGCGCATCACCGCCGCAGTCCTGTTCGCCGGAAGTTTCGTCCCCTTGACCATCGTCGAACAGGCCCGTCAGGTCACCATCCCGCTGCACGTCCTGCTGCAATGGGACGACGAAGGAAACGACCGGCAGCGATCCCTGGACCTGTTCGACGCCTTCGGCTCCAAGGAGAAAACCCTGCACGCCAACATGGGCGGACACACCGGCGTCCCGCACTACGCCGGTGCGGAAGCGAACCGGTTCTTCACCCGCCACCTGACGAGGTAAGCCCGGACCGCCGGACCCGCGGTGACCGCAGCACCGGAGTAGTTCGCCGCAGCCATTGCAGGACCTTGAGTCGTAGTCGGGGGAGACCGTCACCGGCGGAATCCCCCGATCCGGGTCGGGATGGCCGCGGCGTGGTGCATCCGAGACCTGCGATGTACGGCATCAGCCGCTGTGCCTTGCGAAGCGATGCAGTTGCAGGCCGAGATGAAATACCTGCTGCACGAGTTGATCGAGGTCCGCAATGAACGCTTCGACCTCTGCGGCAGGGGTGGGGTCGGCTAGATGGGAAGGTCCGGTCATCGGTGATCAGTCCCTGGCAGCGTGAGGGCGGCGCGCATTCCATGACGATCGGGCAGAGAAATCGACGCGGCTGCGGCAGATGACCGGGGTTCGCCCGAAGAGATGACCGGATCACCGTACTGTGGGACCGGCAGCGGGAAAGCATCGGCTCGCGATGGCATCTACGCTGCGGGAGTTACCGCCACCTCCACTTTCAAACGCATCCTGTACACGTCTCGAATCGAGATGGTCTGCGCCGCAAGAAGATACTGTCAACGACAACTGTCACCGATGTCGTGAGGGTCGATTCGGGCGGGGTGCGCAATTGTGACATGCGGGTGGGACGAGCGGTGCCTTTCCTCGAAATCCGGTGCACGTGCGAAGCATTCATAGTGAAACATCGAATATTCAAAGGTAGGGTGCGGTGGGTGACCCGATTAGTAAGGGGTTGCGTACCAATCGCATTGGGAGATTCATGATCTACAAGAAGTTCGTGGCCACCGCCTTCCTGGCGGTTGCCGCCACCACCGTCGCCGCGGGGACCTCGACCGCCGCGCCCGCCGCTGTCGAGCAGGCGCAGTCGGCGCAGGGGCAGGCGCAGGGTGTCGATTACACGCTGAAGTCCTCGGAGTCGGGGAAGGAATTGCTCGCCGAGGTGACCGGTGGGGCGTTCAGCGTGGATGCCGAGGGTAAGGTTGTCACGCTGAAGAACGGTGCGGGCGCTGTTGTCGCGGAGTTCCCGCTCGCGGGGCCTTCCGGGGTGCAGGCGGTGTCCGCGCGGATCGAGAACGACGGGCAGCAGCTGGCGTTGAGCCCGGCGGTCGCGCCGAGCGAGGCGAAGGATATTTCGGCGGGCTCGGATTGGTTCTGGCGGGAGCTGCAGCGGTCGGCCGTCGGCGGCATCGTCGGCGCGATCCTGGGTGCGTTCCTGTTCGGCATCGGTGCGTTCCCGGGCGCGCTGATCGGACTGCTGGTGGTCGGTGGACAGCCGCTGGTCGACTCCGGGTCGGCCGCGCTTCGAGGTGAGTGAAGACTGAAGACACTGATATTGGGCGGGACCCGGGAAGCCCGGGAACTGGCCGACATCGTCTCCGGCGAGCGAGGATTCGAGATCGTCTCCTCGCTCGCCGGTCGTGTTCGCGAACCCGTGCTGCCGGTGGGGGAGGTACGGGTCGGGGGGTTCGGGGGAGTGGACGGGCTACGGGAATGGCTGTCCGGCAACGGGGTCGAGGCTGTGGTCGATGCGACGCACCCCTTCGCCGGCGGGATCACCGCCAATGCGGCGGCAGCGGCGGGATCGCTCGGATTGCCCGTGCTGCATCTGCGCCGTCCGGCGTGGCGGCAACAAGACGGTGACCACTGGGTGCGGGTGCCGGACCTGGCCGGGGCAGCCAAAGCGTTGACCGGGATGGGCGATCGGGTATTCCTGACCATCGGCCGCCAGGGTGTGGCGGCCTTCGCGGAGTCGGACGCCTGGTTCCTGATCCGCGCCATCGATCCACCCGACGGCACGCTGCCCGCACGCCACGAAATCCTGCTCGCGCGCGGACCGTTCACCCTCGCCGACGAAACCGCCCTGCTCACCGACCGCCGCATCGACGTGATGGTCACCAAGGACAGCGGGGGAGCGCTGACCGAAGCGAAGCTGGAAGCCGCCCGGGCCCTCGCCCTCCCCGTCGTCGTGATCGATCGCCCCGCCCTGCCGGTGGGCGCGCTCAGCGTGGAAACCGTTGCCGCAGCCTGGGATTGGCTGCGCGGCCTGCGCTGAATCTCAGGACAACCGGCTCTTGCGATCCAATAGTTCGGGCAGCCGGTCGAACCAGTCGAGCACCGCGCGCTCGTAGCGGATCCCGAAATCCAAGGTCGCCCGTTCGAACGGCGAGAGCTGCTGCTCGTCATGACCGGACAGATACCCGGCCAGACGCTGTTCGTGAATCACCCGATTGGCGGCGATGATCCGATCCAGCCGGGACCGCTCCACGAACTCCCCGAACGACAGCGTCAGCAGCAACGGCACCCGGATCGTCTCCGCACCGGGATCGCGGGCGATCCACTCGGCGAACGCATCGCGGCCGGCTTCGGTGATCCGATAGGGCGTGCGGTCGCGCGCCCCGGACTCGCCCTTCTCGACCAATCCGATCTGATGCATGGCCGCCAGCTCGCGATACACCTGACTCTGGGTGATGGTCCAGAAGTCGCCGATGCGGGCCTGGGCCACCGCGACCAGGTCCCACCCCGACATCTCGCCCTGATGCAGGAACCCCAATAGCGAAGCGGCCGTCGAGTTGAGCGAGCGTCGGGCTTTGTCTTCTGCCACCGCGTCTCCTTACTCGGGTCGAGCCGCTTCACGTTCCACTATGGGATATTAGCTGCCGTAACGCCGGGAGGTGAACACCCGGGGCCCACCGGCGGCCTCGAACACGGTCGTGGTGGACGCGCCGACGATCAGCAGGGTGCGCATGTCCACCTCCTCCGGATTCAATTCGGCCAGGGTGACCACGCGGACGGATTCCGCCGGCCCGCCCACATCGCGGCCGATCACGACCGGGGTCTCCGGCTTGCGGTGCTCGAGGACCAGATCGCGCATGGCGGCCACCTGCCAGCGGCGCTGGGTGGAGGCGGGGTTGTAGACGGCGAACGCCATATCGGCCGCGGCGACCGCGGAAATGCGCTGGGCGACGGTCTCCCACGGCTTCAAACGATCCGAGAGCGAGATCATGGCGAAGTCGTGGCCCAGGGGTGCGCCCATGCGGCTGGCGACGGCGCTCGCGGCGGTCACGCCGGGCAGGACGCGCACCGGCACCTCGCGCCACTGCGGGTCCGCGGACTCCTCGATCACGGCGGCCGCCATGGCGAAGACGCCGGGATCGCCCGAGGACACCACGGCGACCTTCGCGCCCTGCTTGGCGAGGTCCAAAGCCATTGCGGCGCGCTCGGATTCGACCTTGTTGTCGCTGGCGTGACGGCGCTGGCCGGCGCGTTCGGGGACGCGGTTGACGTAGGTGGTGTAGCCGACGATGTCGGTGGCTTCCGACAGTGCTCGTGCGACCTCGGGGGTGGTCCAGCCCGACGCGCCGGGGCCCATGCCGACGACGACCACTTCACCGATCGCATTCGATTGCTCGGCAGCGGTTTCCGTGACGGCGCCGACGGCGTTGTCGCTCAGTGGAATCCGCGTCGCGGGCGTCGGCCCGGGCACCACGGTGATGGCGAAGTACGGCACGCTCGCCTCGTCCACATCGGCGGCCCGCAGCACCCGCTGGCGAGCGGAACTGGCCCGCTCGACGTAATACGCGTCATCCAGGCGACCGGAATCGGCCAGCGCCTGACGCACATTCGGATACGTGCGGCCCAGCTTCATGATCGCGGCGGCATCGGCATCACGCAGGCGGCGGGTGAGCTCCTCGGTGGACATGGTCCCCGGCAGCACCGACAGCACCTGATCACCCTCCACCAGCGGCGTACCCAACGCCGCCGAGGCCGCACTGACCGAGGTGACGCCGGGAATGATCTCGGTGTCGAACCGGTCGGCCAACCGGCGGTGCATGTGCATGAAGCTGCTGTAGAACAACGGATCACCGGCCGCGAGCAGCGCGACCGACCGGCCCGCCGCCAGGTGCCCGGCCAGTCGTTCGGCGGCCTGCTCGTAGAACTCGTCGATCGCGCCCTGATACCCGCCGGGATGATCGGTGGTCTCGGTGGTGACCGGGTAGACCAGATGCTCCTCGAGTTGCCCTGCGCGCATGTACGGCGCGGCGATGGCGCGCGAGATGCTGCGCCCGTGCCTGGCGCTGTGGAAGGCGATCACATCGGCCGCGCCGATGATCCGCGCCGCCTTCACCGTCACCAGTTCCGGATCGCCGGGTCCGAGCCCGACACCCCAGAGCTTGCCGCTCATTCTTGTTCACTCGCAATCGCATTGAGGGCCGCGGCGGTGATGGCGCTGCCGCCGCGCCGTCCCCGCACGGTCAGGAATTCGACGCCGCCGTACTCGGCGAGCGCCTGCTTGGATTCGGCCGCCCCGATGAATCCCACCGGAATGCCCAGCACCGCAGCGGGTTTCGGGGCGCCGGCGTCGAGCATGTCCAGCAGATGGAACAGCGCGGTCGGCGCATTGCCGATGGCCACCACCGCACCGTCCAGGCGATCGCGCCAAAGCTCCAGCGCGGCAGCGGATCTGGTATTGCCGAGCGTTTCGGCCAGCTCGGGCAGGCGTGGGTCGCCGAGCATGCACAGCACATCGTTATCGGCGGGCAACCGCTTGCGCGTCACCCCGGAGGCCACCATGTTCGCATCGCACAGAATGGGCGCACCGGCCCGCAGCGCGGCGCGCGCCGCGGCCACCACATCGGCGCTGAACTCCACGTCCGCGGCCAGATCGACCTGTCCGCACGCGTGGATCATGCGCACCACCACCTGCGACACATCCGCCGGAAATCGCGCCAGGTCGGCCTCTTCCCGAATGGTCGCGAACGAGCGCCGATAGATCTCGGCCCCGTCTTTGATGTAGCTGGTACGCACGTCGGACATGCCGTCCACCCTAGATTTCGCCGCCGGACGGCCGTGGAGCGGGTCACATCCGCAACCCCGCCAGCTACCCGGAGCCGGACGCGGGGCCGATATCCGATTCAGGGGCGCGGGCGTTCCAGCAGCCGTGACATGACGATGCTGCTGCGGGTGCGGCCCACCCGCGCGTTCTCGCGAATGCGCTCCACGGTGGATTCGATCTCGGCCATATCGGTGGCCATGACGTGCACCAGCGCGTCCGCCTCCCCGGCGATGGTCCACACCCCGACCACCTGCGGAATGGGTTCCAGGCCGCGGCGCAGTTCGGCCGGAGAGATGTTGTCGCGGTAGAAGACCTCGACGTACGCCTCGGTGCGCCAGCCCAGCGCGGCCGGATTCACCACCGCGGTGAAGCCGGTGATCTGGCCGCCCGCGACCAGCTTGTCCACGCGGCGTTTCACCGCCGGCGCCGACAGGCCGATCACCGCGCCGATCTCCTGGAAGGAGGCGCGCGCGTTCTTCAGCAGCGCGCCGAGAATCTTGCGGTCGAGTTCATCCATGCCACACCCCTGTCGTCCGGGCGCAATGAATCTCCGCGATGTGCCGAGATCACGCAACGAATCGGTGTTCCGAACGCAACGCTACGCCGATTACCTTCGTGGCAACCGCGCTACGCGCCCAACTCCAGAGGAGCCTCGTTGACCATCGCAGCCACGCTCCACACCCCCGAACCCGCCGGCACCCGCCGCCCGACCGCGCGGCGCTATCTCATGTGCCGGCCCGAGCATTTCGAAGTCACCTACGCGATCAATCCGTGGATGGACACCGCCACCCCGGTCGACCGGGACCTGGCCCTGGCGCAATGGGACGGCCTGCGCGCCGCGTTCGAAGCCCACGGCCACCAGGTCGAGACCATCGAGGGCGTGCCCGGGCTGCCGGACATGGTCTTCGCCGCCAATGGCGGACTGGTGATCGGCGACCGCGCCCTCTCGGCCCGCTTCGCCAATCCCGAACGCGCCGCCGAAGGCCCGGCCTACCACCGCTGGCTGGCCGGGCGGAACTTCACCCGCGTCGCCCCCGCCGCCGAAACCAACGAGGGCGAGGGCGATTTCGCCATCGCCGGAGACCGCATCCTGGCCGGCACCGGCTTCCGCACCTCCCCGGCCGCGCACCGCGAAGTCGAGGAATTCTTCGAATTGCCGGTCGTCTCACTGGAATTGGTGGACCCGCGCTTCTACCACCTCGACACCGCCCTCATGGTCCTGGGCGACACGGTGGCCTACTACCCGGCCGCCTTCAGCCCCGAGAGCGCCCGGCTGCTCGCCGACCTCTACCCGGATGCCGTCATCGCCACCGAGGACGACGCGAATGTGCTGGGCCTCAACGGTGTCTGCGACGGCTACCACGTCTTCCTCACCGACCGCGCCACCACGCTCACCGCCGAGCTGCGCGCCCGCGGCTATCTGCCGATCGGCATCGACCTGTCCGAACTGCTCAAGTCCGGTGGCAGCGTCAAATGCTGCACCATGGAACTGCACGCGGTCCGCCCGGTCAGAACGGTAGCCGCGCCTTCCATGCACTGACCGCCGGATCGTAGAGCGGGTGCACGAGCACGAGGAACCGGAACAACATGAGCGCCCCGCTGATGAGCAGAACCGCTAGGGGTATCTCGCCGATCAGCGCGGTGCCCACCGACACCCACATGTCCCGCGAATCCGCCGTCATGATGTCGAACCAGGCATCGACCAGCAGCAACAGTCCCGTCCCGCACGCGGGCAACGGCAAGATGGCCCACCGCCGCCAGCCCACATAGGCGGTGGTGGCCATCATCAACACCAGCAGAATGTCGAACCCGACCCACGTGATCGACCAGTTCCTGGCGTGATACTCCATCGGCAGCGTCATGGCCAGGAACACGATCCACGGAATCAACGCGATCGACCCGCCGACCATGAGCGTCAACCGAATTCGCCGATTCCACGTCACCAGCCCCGGCCGCGGCAGCACCCGCTCGGGCGGCAGCCGCAACCGCGCGATCAACGCCCGCCGCTCCTCGTCGGACATCCCGGCGATCTCCTCGTCACTGAGCCTCGAAACAGCCATCCGACCCTCCCGGATCCGCGTGTCTATCCACTGTGCCAGCGCCGATCCGCATTCGCCGCACCACGCCCGCTTTCACCCGCACGGGGTGATGCGTCCCGGGGCGACGGGCAGCGAGACTGGCTGGGCCGCACCCGATCCGCGGCGGTTTCCGAACTTTCCAGGAGGCGGAGGATGGCCGGGTTCGCAGAGCGGGATCTCGCTGATCGTGCCGTGTATCGGCGGGCGGTGGAGGCGGCCGTATGGGGTATGGCCGCGGTGAACTTCGAGGTCATGCGTTCGGTGATGGCGCCGGACAGCAAGGCCGAATTCCTGTACTGGTCGAAACTGCTGGATTGGCGCAATCAGACCCTCACCCCGAATCCGGATCTGATCTATTACATGGCCTTCCTGGACGTCGGCCGCGACGGCCCGCTGGTGCTCGATATTCCGGCGGGCACCGAGGAACACGTCCTCAATGGCAGCCTCTGCAATATCTGGCAGGTGCCGCTCGAGGACGTCGGCAAATTCGGTGCCGACCGGGGCCGTGGCGCGCGCTATCTGATCCTGCCGCCCGATTACGACGGACCCGTGCCGGACGGGTTCCTCGTGCTGCGCTCGGATACGAACCAGGTGTACGCGCTGCTGCGTTCGGTCCTGCCCGAGAACACCCAGCAGGCGCTGGACGCCGGATTGGAATACTGCCGCGGCATTCGCATCTACCCGCTGGCCGCGGCGCACACCGCGCCGGAGACGCCGCGCCGGGATCTGCACGGTGAACTGATCGACACTCGCATCCCGTACGACCTGGAATTCTGGCAGGCCCTCGACCGCGTGGTGCAGGCCGAACCGTGGCTGCCGCGCGACCGTGCTTTCGCCGAAATGCTGGCCGCCGTCGGCATCCGGCGCGGTACGCCGTTCGACCCCGACCGGGCGCGGGTTGCTCTCCTGGAAGACGCTGTGCGCGAGGCACATGCGTGGATCCGTGAGGTCTACCGCACCGAGCCCGCCTTCTACGAGGACACGCACTGGTTCTTCCCCGCCGGCCGCGATTTCATCGAGGGACAGAGCAACAATTTCACCAACGGCGCGGTCTACCCCTACACCGACCGCGCGGTGATCTACCACATGGCGTTCATCGGTCTCAAACGTCTCGGTGCCGGCCAGTTCTATCTGGTGAGCCTGCGCGATCGCGACGGCGACATCCTGCGCTCCGACCGCACCTATCGCCTGCGGGTGCCCGCCGACGTCCCCGTCTCGCAGTACTGGTCGGTCACCATGTACGACGGTGAGGACCACACCTTCATCCGGGGCAACACCACCTACTCCGTCTCGTCCCAGCGGCCCGGTCTCGTGGTCAACGACGACGGTTCCGTCGATGTGTATTTCGGTCCCCGTGCGTTGCCGGGCCTGGAGGCCAACTGCATCGAAACCGGCGAGGGCGACACCTTCGAGTTGATGTTCCGCTTCTACGGTGTAGGCCCCGAAGTCATGGACAAACGGTGGCGGCTCGAGGACGCCGCGCCGATGGCCTGAACTTCTCGGTGGACATGCTCCTGGTGTCAGCCCGCGGGAGTGATTCGGTAACCGTCCGGGGTGGCGACGATGTCGGTGACCTCGCCCCGGGGGCGGCCGCAGCGGCGGTCACAGCCCGACCAGTGCTGACGGCCCGCTGCCACGACCTCGTCGGCGTCGAGTCCGTCCGCGTCGGATTGCCTTGGTGCATCCGGATTCTCGTGCACGACGCGGCCGGACTCGACCGCTGCGGTCACGTCGGCGCGCACGTCGGTGTGGGATTTGGCGCAGCCCGGTTGCCCGGCGCAGGCGGAGACCTCGAGCCAGGGGGAGTTCGCGTCGAAGATCAAACCCATGGGGGCCAGGACGCGCACGACCTGTTCGGCGGCCCATTCGTCGAGATCGGTGATGACCAGGCTGCGCCACGGAGTGACGTACACCGGGCGCTCGATCGCGGCGATGAACTCGGCGGTGCGGGCGGGCAGCGAGCCCAGGCGCACGCCCGCGCCGAGGGTGACCCGGCCGTCGGCCTGAGTCAGCCAGCCGATCGGAATATCCTGGTGTGCACTCGGATTCACGAGATCGCCGATGGAGGACGGATCTGCCGCGTGCGGTGCGGCGGGCTCTTCGTCGTTCGGGGCCGAAGGCGCCTGGCTGGAGGTTTCGGGTGCGGTCCCATCCGCCGGGGCAGTGCTGTCGGAGCCGAGATCGGTACCGGCCGTGCGCAAGTGAGATGTGATGCGGGCGCGCCCGTCGGGGACCTCGTGTACGCGCCAGTGCCCGTCGCGCAATTCCAGGAAGGCGTGCGCGGCGCGGAGCATGAGGTCGACGGCCTCGTGGGGCGGGACGCGCAGGCCGGTGTCGTCGCCGGCGAGCAGGAGGGCGTAGGTGTTCTCGTCGAGGGCGTGGATGCCGATATCGCCGCCGAGCCCGCTGACGTCGCCACGGCCGTCGTCGAGGGTGAACAGGACCCGGCCGGGGAGCAGCGCCAGGTTTGGGTCGGCTTGCAGGCGGCGATCCAGGTCCGGGACCAGCGTGTGCACATCGGTCCAGCCGCCGACTCGTCCGGAGAGCGGGGAGGCGATGATGTTCCGCACACGCTCGTGGGTGGCGCTGGGCAGCAGACCGGCGGCGGTGAGCCGGGCTTCCAGCGCGGCGGCGTCGTGGACCTGACGCAGCTGGATGTTGCCGCGGGAGGTGAGTTCGATATTGCCGTCGCCCAGATCGCGGGCGGCTTCGGCGAGCGCCTGCAGTTGCCCGGGCGTGAGGTGTCCGCCGGGGACGCGGATGCGGGCCAGGGGGCCGTCGGCGGCCTGGTGCAGGCGGAGCACGCCGGGGCAGGAATCGGGATCGGTGCGCGTCATGACGGAAACAAGCCTACGGCGGGCGCCGGTGCGTATGCGCCGACACCCGCCGCGGGGTGGGGATCAGGCGGATTGATGCGGTTCGATGGCCGGCGCCGCACCCCGGCGAGTTGCGAAGGCCGGGGACTGTTCCCAGCTGTCCATCAGGAGACTGGGCACATTGTGGCGTTGCACGTGATCGCGATGCACGGTGGTGCTGATGATGGTGATCGCGAAGAGGATCGTTGCCGCGCAGATGATGCCGGCGAGCATGGCGTACTGCGCGTGACCGGAGCCGGCGGCCGTCAAGGCCATTGCCAGCGTTGCGAAGGCAACCAAGGCGCAAAAGTATCCTGACCAGGCGGCAAAACGGTTCCGCCGGACCCATCCTGGAGTTTTCGGCATACCGGCAGCGTACGCCCGGACCGATCGGTCTCCTAGACCCGCGCGCTGCACCTTTGCAGCACCGTGACCCGGGCGCGATACCATCCCCTGGCTCGTCGGACCAGAAGAAACCGGTGCAATTCCGGTGCGGTCGCGCCACTGTGACAGTCAGACCTTCCCGGCGGGCGCCGTACCGTGCTGGGCGCGCAACCCCAAGGAAGGCCGAACTGTGATTCTGCTGCTGTCCACCTCCGACACCGATCTGCTGAGCGCGCGCGCCGGCGGGGCCGACTACCGGCTCGCCAATCCCGCGCGCCTGCTGCCCGCGGATCTGCCGGGCCTGCTCGAGGGCGCCGACCTGGTGATCGTGCGCATTCTCGGCGGCCGCCGGGCCTGGGAGGAGGGCCTGGACACGGTGCGCGCCAGCGGCATTCCAATGGTCGCCCTGGGCGGTGAGATCGCCCCCGACGCCGAGCTCATGGAGATCTCCACGGTCCCGGGCGGCGTCGCGGCGGACGCGCACAACTACCTGGCGGCCGGCGGCCCGGAGAACCTGCGGCAACTGCACAACTTCCTGTCCGACACCGTGCTGCTCACCGGCCACGGTTTCGAACCCCCGGTGGACATGCCGAGCTGGGGTGAGCTGGAACGCGATTCACGCGAGCTGCCCGAGGGCGCACCGACCGTCGCGGTCGTCTACTACCGCGCCCAGCATCTGGCGGGCAACACCGGCTACATCGATGCGCTGTGCACCGCCATCGAAGACCAGGGCGCGCGGGCGGTCCCGCTGTATTGCGCCTCGCTGCGCACCGCGGAACCGGCCCTGCTGCACCGGCTCCGGCAGGCCGACGCACTGGTGGTGACCGTGCTGGCGGCCGGCGGCACCAAGCCCGCGACCGCCTCGGCCGGCGGTGACGACGAAGCCTGGGATGTGGGCGCGCTCGCCGACCTGGACGTGCCGATCCTGCAAGGGCTCTGCCTCACCAGCGGGCGCGCGCAGTGGGAAGCCAATGACGACGGCCTCTCGCCCCTGGATGTCGCCACGCAGGTGGCGGTGCCGGAGTTCGACGGCCGCATCATCACGGTCCCGTTCTCGTTCAAGGAATTCGACGCCGACGGCCTGTCGACCTATGTGCCGGATCCCGAGCGCGCCGCGCGGGTCGCCGGTATCGCGGTGCGGTACGCGCGGCTGCGCCACATTCCGGCGGGGGAGAAGCGGGTCGCCATCGTGCTGTCGGCCTACCCGACCAAGCACGCGCGCATCGGCAATGCGGTCGGCCTGGACACCCCGGCCTCGGCGATCAAGCTGCTGAACGAATTGCGTTCGGCCGGTTACGATCTCGGCGAAGCGGGCGAGATCCCGGGCCTGGAGCAGCAGGACGGCGACGCGCTGATCCACGCGCTCATCGCCGCCGGCGGCCAGGACCCGGACTGGCTGAGCGCCGAACAGCTGGAAGGCAACCCGATCCGCATCTCCGCGGACCTGTACGCCGAATGGTTCGCCACCCTGCCCGAGGACCTGCGCGAGGCCGTCATCGAAGCGTGGGGCCCGCCGCCGGGCGAGTTGTATGTGGACCGCTCGCAGGACCCCAAGGGCGAAATCGTCATCGCCGCACTGCGATTCGGCAATGTGGTGCTGATCGTGCAGCCCCCGCGCGGCTTCGGTGAGAACCCGGTCGCTATCTACCACGACCCGGATCTGCCGCCCTCGCACCACTATCTGGCCGCCTACCGCTGGATCGCCGCGCGCGAGGGTTTCGCCGCCGACGCCATGGTGCACCTGGGCAAGCACGGCAATCTGGAATGGCTGCCCGGCAAGACCCTCGGCATGTCCGCCTCGTGCGGCACCGATGCCGCGCTCGGCGATCTGCCGCTGATCTACCCGTTCCTGGTCAACGATCCGGGCGAGGGCACCCAGGCCAAGCGCCGCGCCCACGCCACCCTGGTCGATCACCTGATCCCGCCGATGGCGCGCGCGGAAACCTACGGCGACATCTCCCGCCTCGAGCAGCTCCTGGACGAGCACTCCAATATCTCCACCCTGGACCCGGCCAAGCTGCCCGCCATCCGCCAGCAGATCTGGACGCTCATGCGCGCGGCCAAGATGGACCACGACCTCGGGCTGGCCGAACGCCCCGAAGAGGACGTGTTCGACGACATGCTGCTGCACGTCGACGGCTGGCTGTGCGAGATCAAGGACGTGCAGATCCGCGACGGCCTGCACGTGCTCGGCCAGGCCCCGGAGGGGGAGGCCGAGGTCGATCTGGTGCTGGCCATGCTGCGCGCCCGCCAGCTGTGGGGCGGCGAGGTCAACGTGCCCGGCCTGCGAGAAGCCTTGGGGCTCAGCGAAAGCGGCGACGAATCGCGCGAACGGGTCGATACCTTCGAGGCGCGTGCTCGCGAGCTGGTGTCGGCGTTGCAGCAGAACGACTGGGACGTGCAGGCCATCGATCCGCTGACCGAGGACCTGGTCGGCACCGACGAGCCGCTGCGGCTCGAGAACGTGCGCAAGGTGCTCGGCTTCGCCGCCACCGAGGTGGTGCCGCGCCTGCGCCAGACCGGCGTCGAGGTCGCGCGGATCCTGCACGCGCTCAACGGCGGCTTCATTCCGGCCGGGCCGAGCGGCTCGCCCCTGCGCGGGCTCATCAACGTGCTGCCCACCGGCCGCAACTTCTACTCCGTCGATCCCAAGGCCGTGCCGTCGCGGCTGGCCTGGGAAACCGGGCAGGCCATGGCTGATTCGCTGCTCGAGCGCTACCACGCCGATCACGGCGAATACCCGCGCTCGGTGGGTCTTTCGGTGTGGGGGACCTCGGCCATGCGCACCTCCGGCGACGATATCGCCGAGGTGTTCGCGCTGCTGGGCGTGCGCCCGGTGTGGGACGAGGCCAGCCGCCGCGTCACCAAGCTGGAAGCCATCTCCCTCGAGGAGTTGGGCCGCCCGCGCATCGACGTGACCGTGCGCATCTCCGGTTTCTTCCGCGATGCCTTCCCGCACGTGCTTGCCCTGCTCGATGACGCGGTGCGGCTGGCGGCCGGGCTGGACGAGCCCGCGGAATCGAATTACGTTCGCGCGCACAGCCAGTCGGATCTGGCCGAGCACGGCGACGAACGCCGCGCCACCACCCGCATCTTCGGCTCCAAGCCCGGCACCTATGGCGCGGGCCTGCTGCAGCTCATCGATTCCAAGAGCTGGCGCACCGACGAGGACCTGGCGCAGGTGTACACCACCTGGGGCGGCTACGCCTACGGCCGCGACCTCGACGGCGCGCCCGCGGCCGACGACATGCGGACCGCGTACAAGCGAATCGCGGTGGCGGCCAAGAACACCGACACCCGCGAACACGATATCGCCGACTCCGACGACTATTTCCAGTACCACGGCGGCATGGTCGCCGCGGTGCGCGCGCTCACCGGCAAGAACCCGGAAGCCTATATCGGCGACAGCACCCGGCCCGACGCCGTGCGCACCCGCACCCTGTCGGAGGAAACCGCCCGCGTGTTCCGGGCGCGCGTGGTCAATCCGCGCTGGCTCGAAGCCATGCGCCGGCACGGCTACAAGGGCGCGTTCGAAATGGCCGCCACCGTCGACTATCTCTTCGGCTACGACGCCACCACCAATGTGGTCGCCGACTGGATGTACGAGAAACTGGCCGACAGTTACGTTTTCGACGAGGTGAACCGCAAGTTCATGGAGCAGTCGAATCCGTGGGCGCTGCACGGTATCGCCGAACGGTTGCTGGAGGCGGCGGAGCGGAAACTCTGGGAGCAGCCCGAAGCCGCCACCCTGGAGCGACTGCGCCAGGTCTACCTGGAAACCGAAGGCGAACTGGAGTAGGCGAATTCCGCATTTCGGTGCGGAATAACGACACGCGATGGGCGGCGTGTCGGGCGGCGCGCAGGACAAGGGCGGACAACCCCGGCACCTGATCTTCCCCGGGTGTGACATTAAGCGGATCATAAGAATGGTTCCGGTGTCACCCGGGGAGGCGCTGGGCAACCCAATCATCTTATTGGGCCGAAAAATTGGAAGTGTATTCCCGATTCGCCGCGTCCTCGTGTTCGCGCAATCGAGTCAACCCATTCGGTGTTCCCGTGCGGAAACGCCTACTCGAGCATGGGGTGAATCGGCTCTTCGATTGCAGGTAACCATAATGCGAATTGCCAAATTAGCCGCTACAGCAATGCTTTCCATCGCCGCGCTCTGCGTGGCCACCGCCACCGCACACGGTGAACCCGCCGTCGCCGGACCGGGCATCAGCGGAGTCGACCGCGGAGTCGGATATCAGATCGCGCTGGCCCAGGACCGTTCCGCCCTCACCACCACTCTCACCGCGGGACATTTCGAATTCTCCGACGGCGCCGTGAACATCCTCGGCACCGGCGGTGAGGTGCTCGCCGCGCTGCCGCTGACCTATCAGGCCGCCGAACGCACGGTCAGCGTGGTGCCCGAAATCGACTCCAGCGGAACCGTATTGACGGTACGACCGGAGAACGCCGCCGATATCGCCGCGCCCACCACCCAGGTGGCCGCGCTGGCGAACGTCGCCAGCGCCGGAACCATCGTCGCCGGCGCCATCCTCGGCTGCCTGGTAGGTGTGTTGATCGGGATCTGGTTCTTCCTGATCGGCGCGATCGTCGGCTGCGGTGTGGGTGGTCTGATCGGGGCCATCATCGCGGGGGACAACCCATGAGCTGACGCCGCGAGCGAACACCGGACCGGGTCCCCGGCGGTCCGGTGCTTTCGCGCGCCGGGCTACGTCCGCAGGCGTAGCGGGATGGCCGTCCGCGGGCGGATGCGCCCGCACCGCCGGATTCCTACCGTGGAGGACATGACTTGGCATGATGTGGCACAGGGCAAATACGCGCTGATCACCACCTACCGCAAGGACGGCACCCCGGTCGGCACGCCGGTCTGGGTGGCTCCCGACGGGGACCGGATCGTGGTCTGGACCAACCCGGGCACCTGGAAGGTCAAGCGCATCCGGCGCAATCCGGCCGTCACGCTACAGGTTTGCGACAACCGCGGACGGGTGCGCGGCACCGAGATCGTCACCGGCACCGCGCAGGTGCTCGACGCCGCCGGCACCGAACACGTGCGGGAGGTGGTGAGCCGCAAATACGGCTGGATCGGCAGCCTGGCGATCAAGGGCCACAAGCTCTTTCGCGGCCCCGATCGCTCCGTCGGCCTGGCCATCACCCCCGATGCGGCCGCCGGTTAGCCGCTACGCGGGGGTGACCTCGATACCGATGGTCCCGCTCTTGCCGCGCCGGATGAGGCTGCCGCCGATGGCGAGAATGCCCATGATGCCGTAGCGCTTGCGGATCAGCGCCCGGGCGCGGTCGCTGCCGGCGGCATCGAGCACCACCGCGGTGCCCTTCACGATCTCCCCGTGCGTCTTGCCCCGCACATCGCACGGCTGCAAGGTGACCTGCGGATTGCGCCGGATCCGCTTCACCTTCCAGCTGTCGGTGACGGTCCAGATGTACATCTTCCCGC
Source organism: Nocardia yamanashiensis (assembly GCF_021183565.1). Lineage (NCBI taxonomy): Bacteria > Bacillati > Actinomycetota > Actinomycetes > Mycobacteriales > Nocardiaceae > Nocardia > Nocardia yamanashiensis. Next base: position 2,685,478 of record NZ_CP089226.1, on the reverse strand, counting down.
CGTCGAGCGCGGCCCACAGCGGGGTGCCGACGGGCGTGCCGTCCTTCTTGAAGGTGACCAGATTGACGTAGTTGGCGGTGCCCACGGCCCCGAACGGGTTCTCCACGCACGCAGCCTAACCGGGCCCGCGAAAATTTCTATGTGCGTGGGACCGATGTCTCTCCGTAGTTTGGATCGCGGCGAAGCAAAACCGCGAGGAGGCACCCGATGGCGAACATCTCGACCCCCATGCTCTGGGGCGGCGACCTGCCCGAAACCCTGGATTTCTACCGCACACTCGGCTACACCGTCACCTACGAACAGACCCGCCCCTACACCTACGGCGCCGTGGCACGCGACGGCTTCCAACTGCACTTCGGACCCACCCCCAAAGGCATCGACGCCGAGGCCGCGCACATCGGCTGCGTGGTCTTCGTCGACGAGATCGAGCCCTGGCACGTGGAATTCACCGCCGCCCTGCGCGCCCGCTACGGCAAGATCCCCGCCCGCGGCACGCCCCGCATCACCCGCTTCAAACCCGGCCAGAGCCGCTTCACCGTCGTCGATCCCGTCGGCAACACCATCATCTACGTCCAGCACGACGAACCCGACCCCGAATACGGCGGTGCCAAAGCACTCGAGGGCCTGGCCCGCGTCCTGGACAACGCCACCATCTTGCGCGACCAGAAACTCGACGACAAAGCCGCCACCCGCGCCATCGAAGCCGGCATCCGCCGCTTCGGCGACACCGCCCCACCGGTAGTACACGGCCGCGCCCTGGCCATGCTCGCCGAAATCGCCGCCGCCGCCGAAAACCCCACCCGCGTCGCCGAACTCGTCGCCGAGATCGAAAAACTCGACCTCGACACCGCCGACCGCGCCGTGGTCGCCGCCGAACTCCAACTGGTCACCGACCTGCGCGCCTGGCTGACCGCCGAAGACTAGCTCCCGAGCCTGCGGCGACCAGGCACAAGATCGCAGGATTTCTGGGGTCCTCAGCTGTCCTCGAGTGTCCCGAGAAGACGCGAAATCCTCTGGTGCAAAGCGTATTTCAATGGGCGTGTGTCCCTCTCCGTCCCGGCTACTCCCGCAGCGCCTGCGCTCAGAAGTTGGTAATGAGTTGGAAGGTTCGAGTCCCTGTCCTGGGTTGTGCCGGTAGTACCCCACGACGGGAGTCGGCGGGTCGTAGATGCGGCAAGCCGGGGATTTTCGAAGTTGAGCAAATGGTCAGCTACCACAGGGTTCCCTCTGTTGCTGAAGTGGGAAGCGGCGTCTACCAGTGGTTTGTACGGTCGGTCGATGTGCCATCAATGACGCAGAGCGCGATGATTTGATCGGGAAGCACTTCCTCGAGTACGGCCGAGTTATCGAAGCAGGGAAGAAGGTCAAGGGCGCCAGGTCGCAACTTCTCCTGAGGCTGCGTGCCGCGGACCCGGACTACTACACGCCGACTCGGCTGGCCGGGTTGTCCGGCATGTCGCAGCAGAACGTCTTTTACCTGCTGTCGAAGCCGGCTGTGCGGCCCGCTCGATCGTCATCTGCGACCGGCCCCCTGGTTCTCGCGGGGCCGGCAAGGGGAGACCCTGGACTGAGTGGCCTGGGTTACATAGATTGAATCTTACTTAGATTGGATATATGTAAGGTTAGATCGACGTACGAAGTTCGGGGAGGTTGGCGGTGGAGTTCAAAGGGCGCGCGGTCGATCTGGAGCTGCTGGGTATGCAGTTGAATCTGGTGGTCGCCGGCACTGGTGCGACCCGGGGGCGTGCGGTGATCATGACCGGTCGCCGCCGGGTCGGGAAGTCGCGGCTGGTTCAGGAGTTTTGTGACCTATCCGGGCTGCCCTATGTCGTCTTTCAGGCGACGCGAGGGCGGAATCCGGTGTCCGAACGAGACGACTTCATCGCCACTCTCGCGCATTCGCCATTGCGCGGGGCGGAGTTGGTTGCGGGCATCTCGGCGTCGGATTGGAACCAGGCGTTGCGGACCTTGGCCATCGCCCTGCCCGACGATGCTGTCAGCATCGTGGTGATCGACGAAGTGCCGTGGCTGGTCGAACAGGATTCGGAGTTCGAAGGCGCCCTGCAGACGGTGTGGGATCGGCATCTGTCGGCCAAACCCGTGCTGCTGATCCTCGTCGGCAGTGACATCTCGGTGATGGAGGCTCTGCAAACCCATAGCCGGCCCTTCTTCGGACGGGCGACGAAGATGGCCGTGCAGCCGATGCACGTGGCCGATGTGCAGATGATGACGGGGCTGTCCCCGGCCGAGTCGTTCGACGCTCTTCTGATCACCGGTGGATTCCCCGAGATCGTGCAATCCTGGCGGCCGGGGATGACCCGCACCGATTTCCTGCGTGATGCCACGGCGAATCCGCTCTCACCCCTGCTGGTCGCGGGTGAACTGTCGCTGCTGGGTGAGTTTCCGGAGTCTTCGCGCTCGCGAGCGGTCCTCGAAGCGGTCGGTAGTGGCGAACGCACCTTCAGCACCATTGCCGCTGCCGCAGGAGGCACTGGCGCACTGCCCGCGGGGACACTGACCCCGTTGCTGAATACCTTGCAGGACAAGCGAATCGTGGCCGCCGATATCCCGCTGTCGACGAAGCCTGGCAGCAAGAACAAGCGCTACCGCATCGCCGACTCGTATCTTCGCTTCTGGCTCGCCTTCCTGCAGCGAGCGATCCCGCTCGTCGAAAGGGGCAGGGGCGATCTGGCTTTGGAGCGGATCGAGCGCTCGTGGACCACATGGCGCGGTCGCGCGATCGAGCCGGCGGTCCGAGAATCATTGCAGCGCTTACTACCTGATGACCGATGGCCCGATACCGAAGCAGTGGGCGGCTGGTGGAACCGGCAGAACAATCCCGAGATCGACCTGATCGGCGCCGATCGCGAACCCGTGGCAGGCGCGGTTCATTTTGTCGGATCGATCAAATGGCTCGAGGACCATCCGTTCGACCGGCATGACTACGACGCCTTGGCCCGAGCTGTACTCGCCGTTCCCGGAACACAACTCGATACCCCACTCATAGCGGTCTCGAGATCGGGCGTCGAAGGTGACCTGCCGCTCGCCGCGCACTGGGGTCCGGAGGACCTGCTGCACGCATGGCAGCGATGAGACGTACCACCTACGGGACCGCTGAGGCCGCCACCGACTCCGCTCTTGCTGGGAACCATGGCCGCATCCGTTCCTCGTCCTAATCGTGCCCGGCAGCCTCCGTGCCGGCACCGATGCCTCGGTCTGGAGGCTGGCTCTGGTGGACTCAAGTGCGCGCTCATGCCGAATGGAGCGTGTCTTGTTCGTTTGATGCGGGTTGGAACGGGAGCGTGCAGGTCGGCAGGTGCCAGTACTCAAGATGTTTCGGTGCCCGATAGAACGAGATCGACTATGCCGCGCAGGTATTCGGGAGACGCGGCCTCGCCTCGCAGGAGTATGCGGAACCAGATCGAGCCGGCCAATGTGTCCATGATCGCTGCGGGGTCTGCGGACCCGGAAAGTTCTCCGCGTTGGACCGCCCGTTCGAACATGGGCCGTTCCCGTTCCAGACGACCGGCGAAGAAGGCGCGGCTGATCGTTGCCAGCTGTGGTCTCCCTGGCGCGGCGGCAAGTACGGCGGTCGCGATGGGGGCAGTCGTCTCGTCGGTGAGCAGATGACGGATCCCTGTCGCTACCGCCAGCAGGTCCTCACGCAGATTTCCGGTGTCGGGAACCGTGAAGCTCAGCAGATCGGAATCGTTCAGCGCGGCCGCAAGTAGTGCGTCTTTCGAAGGCCACCAGCGGTAGAGAGTCGTCTTGTTCACGCCCGACCGCGTTGCGACCGCCTCCATCGTCAGGCCCTCATAGCCCTCGGCGGACAGCAAGCTCAGCGCAGCCGCGAAGATCTCCCGCGCTCTCCGGGGCCCGTTCTCAGCTCGGCGGTCCAATCTCTCCACCTGGCCAACAATACAACGCAACGTGGCGTTGCATATCACCGACGAGGCGGCTAGATTGCAACGCAACGTTGCGTTGCAATCTAGGAGTGAGCATGTCCCCCATTCCCGTCGTTCTCGTCCATGGCATCCGACTCAGCGGCACCTGCTGGCCCGCGGTCGCCGAACGGCTGACCGTCGAGCGCCAGGTTGCCACGGTCGACCTGCCGGGCCACGGGAGTCGTCGAGGCGAACGGTTCACCCTGGACGCGGCGATTACCGCGATCCACGACGGCCTCGACAGCGTCGGTGGCCGCGCAGTGCTGGTGGGACACTCCTTGGGCGGCTTCACCAGTGCCGCTGCTGCGGCCACGGACCCGACTCGGGTAGCGGGATTGATCGTCGCCGGAGCCAGTTGCCCGCCCAATCGAATGCTGGCAATGCCCTTCAAGGCCATGCACACAGCGTTGTCGACGCGCCCCGACGGCGGTGACCGAATCAGCCGCCGAGTCTTTGAAAAGGTGCTGCCCCTGCGAGTGGCGAACGATATCGAACGCGGCGGCATCGCCACCGAGGTGATCCCCGATGTCGTTGCCGCGCTTGGAGATTTCGACCTGGCAGCCAGCCTGCGGGCATTTCCAGGAAAGGTATGGCTCATCAACGGCGCGCACGATCACTTCCGTATCGGTGAGCGTCGAACGCTGGCCGCCTGCACGCAAGGCCGACTACTGGTTGTTCCCCGCGCCGGGCACTACCTCCCACTCGCTATGCCCGCGGAGTTCTCCGAACTGATTCTGGACATAGCCGCCGCCTGCCAAAATCGATCGGCGGTTTGACCAGCCCCTCAAGCCGAGCCTGCAAAGCAACTCGAATCGGCTCCAGTCGCACCGTCCGGGAACGTACTACATTGCCGCGAGCCGCGCGGTTCGAACGGTCAAACAGTCGGCCCGAAGATCAACGGGCCGACCGCCTTCGGTCTCCGATAGGTCCTGCCTCAGTCCGCCCCGGCATCCTGCACTGCCATGGTTTGCGGCTTGATAACGCGCCCTTCGGAGTCGCACAATCGCGACCTAAATGCCTTGGAACGTTTGGTTCTCGATCATGTGAGGGTCGTTCAGCGTGAACGAGTTCTCGAACTGACGAGCACTGGACAGCATCAGATCTCCAGTTACCCGTGCGAGCGCAGGGATGCCGTTGCCGAGTTCAACCCCAACATCGATGACCCCGGTAATGTTTGGCGTGAAGGGGGGTCACGTCGTGTATTTGGCGGCGAAGGTGTGGGCGACCTTCTTGCCGTCGCGGACGATGATGGTGTCGCAGGCGTATTCGGCGATGCCGCCCTGCCATTCGCAGAACGCGACGTCGCCTTCGACTTTGATGTGGTCGAGGTCGACGGCGGCGCGGACGTCGTCGGGGAAATAGGTGCCGAAGACCTCGGAGTAGAAGGGGCGGATGGCGTCCTTGCCGGCGAAGATGCCGGCGGCATTGACCAGGACGCCGTCCTCGGCCCAGTCGGCCATCACGGCGTCGATATCGCCCGCCCGCCACGCCTTCAAGTGGCGTTCGAGCACCGCTCGGGTTTCGTCGGTGGACATGCCGGTCTCCTCTCGGAACAAGTTACGGGAGTGGGTTATTCGTAGACGGCAGCGAAAGTCTCGACCCATTTCAGGCCGTCCTTGACAACCATGGTGTCGGCGGCGTACTTGATGCCCGGACCCGACCATTCACTGAACACGGCATCACCCTCGTACTGCTGTTTGTCGAACACCAGCCCGGCCCGCACATCGTCGGGCAGGACGTTGGCGAAGACATAGGCGTAGAAATCGCGAATATTGTCCAGACCCTTAACGATTCCGCTGCCGCTGATCATGAAGCCGTCGGGGTGGAAGTCCTTCATGAGGCCATCGAGATCGCCGGTCTTCCAGTATTCGAGGTGCTGCTGGAACAGTTCCTTGGTGCGTTCGCTGCTCATCGGAACTCCTCAGTGATCGGGGGAACGAAATGGTTCGCATTCACCGTGCAACCTGAACAGCACTCGAGGTCCAGCGAATCATGATATGTCATGACGAACGTCACCGGGCCTCTCGTCAGCGCTTTCGCCCCACGGTCGGCGGGGTGCTCATCGGCAGGTGGATGGTGCTGGCTGCCCGGCTAGGCGGTCGTGCATCCAGGTCGTGGTGTTGGTGAAGAAGGTTGGCGGTATGGCCGAGGATCGACCCCGGCAGGAGTGTCGGCAGTGGGGATTCGATGAGTTGCACGCTCGCGCCCGCCGCGCACCAGCGCTGGGTGAGGGAGCGGGTCGGGGACGGCGGGAACGATGTCGTCGTTGTCCCCGGTGACGAGGGTGATCGGGACCGTCGGGGTGCGATTGCCGAGGGTGAGGCCGGTGAGGATCGATGCTATGACCGGGTCGCTGGTCAGGACCTGGGACAGTGGTCGTCCGGATCGATGCCGCGACTGAGCCGTACGGAAAGCCACGCCCAGACTCGGGCACAGCTGCTCGCCACAGCCCGGCGACTGTTCTTCGACGACGGCTACCACCAGAGACCCCACCCAACGCGCCGAACTCGCCACCCGCCTCGACACCCTGGTGAACACCATCGCCACGGTGGCCACCGAACTCGGCGACCGTGAATCTCGGCTCCCCGCACGCGAAACCGCGACCGCCCCTGCTCGCACTCGGTGTCGGGCTCGGACTGTCGCCGTCCCGTCCTAGGGCTGGAGCACCCCGGCCACCCGCAGCGCGGCCGTCGCATTGTCTTCGCCGATCTGCGCCGGGGTGCGCCGGTAGCCGGGCTGATACCAGCGCGCGGTGTCGACACACAGCGAGGTCAGGGCGAGGGTGGTCGCGCCGGGATCGGCGACATCGAAGTCACCGGTGCCGGCGCCCTCGGTCACCAGCGCGGCCATGATCTCGTAGATGGCCTGCTGAATCTGGGTCACCTCAGTCCGATGCTCGGGCGTCAGGTCCGTCAGATGATGCAGCACGATCCGCACCGTGGCCGCATGCTCGGCGTGCCACACCGTCAGATCCCGCACCATCGCCGCCAACCGCTCCACCGGCGTCCCCGGCGCGGTCGCGGCGGCGCTCACCACGTTATGGGTCAGCCGCACCGACGACACCGAGATCTGATGCAGCACTTCCTCTTTCGATCCAAAGTGCACATACAGCCCGGCCGGACTCAGCCCCGCCCGTGCCGCGATATCCCGCGTCGTCGTCGCATGGAACCCCCGTTCGGCGAAGGCATCGAGCGCAGCCAGGAAAATGCGGCGCTGCCCCTCGGGGAAGCGGCGCTGCGTACGTTCCAGGTTCGCCATGGCGGTGGCGAGCGCGCCGTGGGCGGCGGGCTGCGGGATGTCGTCGGTACCCATCGAATCAGTATTGCGCAGCGGCACATTGGGGCATCGGGTGGTGGGCGTTAAGTGATCACCGAATGCGCCGGGTGGTCAGGCGTGCACGGGGAAATTGGCGCGGATGACGTTGTTCGGGTCACGGTGGCGCTTGATCTGCTGGAGCCGGTCCAGGGTCTGCGGGTCGAAGGCCGCGGCGGCGGACTCGCCGGGTGCGAGGAAGGTGTACGGCTTGGCGCCAGTCAGGTGCGAACCCAGCGCATCGTTGATCTCGCCGAATCGGGTGTCGACCGCCTCGCGCAGGTGCGGCAGCCCGAGGCCCAGCAAGTAGAGCGCATACGGCTCGGTGACCGGACCGCGCGCGCCACCACCGGCCGACGGTCGGGCCAGGGCGCCGCCCAGCGCGCGGATCTGGATATTGAGCAATGGGGCGACCGGCTCGTCGATAAGCGTCTTGACCACCGCATCGCCGAGATTGGTGAGGAGTTCGCCGCGGGAGAGGGACGGGCTGGGGTCGGTGGGCTCGGCCGTGATCCGCCCGATCTCGGCAGGAGTGAGAAGACCACGGGAATCGGCCACGATGCCGCCGAGCGCATCGAGACGAGCCGTCAGCCGACGGCCCTCCGCCGGATCGCCGAGATAGGCGAAATCGATCGCGACGGTCGGGGCGGCACCGGGAATCTGATACCGCTGCAACCACACCGACAGCTCCTCCGGCGCCCCGGTGGTCAGCTCGACGAACAGGTCGAACACTTCACGCGCACGCTCGGCCGCCCACATCATCCGGCCGCCGTAGAGCTGGGGGAGTGGGAACAGTTCGAATTCCAGGGCCGTCACGATCGCGAAATCGCCGCCGCCCCCGCGCAGCGCCCAGAACAGCAACGGATCGGACTCGGCGGTGACTCGCTGTGGCTTGCCGGCGGCATCGACGACCTCCATCGCGCGCACCGCGTCCGCGGCCCAGCCGTATTTCCTTGCGAACCAGCCGAATCCGCCGCCCAGCGTGTACCCGGTCACGCCCACCACAGGATTGCTGCCGGCCAGCCCGGTCAGCCCATGCGCGGCCGCTGCGGCCTGCACCCGCCCCCACTGCACGCCACTGCCGACCCGGGCGATCCGGCGCTCGGCATCGATCTCCACGCCGTCGAAATGCTTGGTGCGCACCAGGATCGCACCGTCGATATCGCCGGTCGCGCCGTGCCCGGTGGGCTGGGTGACCACCACGTGGCCCGCGGCAGCCGCGTATTCCAGCACCGCCGCCACATCCCGCGCGTCGGCGGGCTCGACCACGGCCGCGACCGACTGCGCCACCGCGGTATTCCACGGCTGCGCGGCCGGCTCGAAGTCCGCGTCACCGGGCAGCAGTACCCCGCCGCGGACGCTGGTGCGCAGGTCGTCGATGGTCATCCTCAGCCTCGTTCTCTCGAGTAGCGGAACCTAGTTGCTGAGTTGACGATGCAGGAACGAAAAGTGTGACACCGATGCCCGACGTCGCCTGATGGCAGGCGCGCTCGCCCTGCCTAGGACTCGTCCGACCGAACGGCGGCAGGGGAGGGTGTTGCGCCTCGCAACCTCTCATCTGGCGGGAACTGTCCGGTGGTCAGATAAGTCACCCAATCGTGCGAGCCGAAGACGCAGTTGCCCGAGCGGACCGTCGCGAACTCGGCCGCCACGAACCGCACCGCTCGCCAGAGCGCGGGATCGGTGTCGCCGTTGGGCCGCAAGGTCACGCTGCCATCGGAGTGCCGGGTACAGAACACGCCATAGTCGGTCTCCGCCAATCGATCCCGGGCCTGCAGGAAGCAGCCGTCGATATCCGAGCCGGGTTCGCGTGGCGTCGGGGCGGCGAGCATCCGCCACACCACGGGTGCGCCCAGCGCGGTGCTCACCGCCGCGGACCAGAATCGATCGTCGTGGCGATCATCGGTGGTGACGGTGAATTCGTCGGATACCCACGGCTCGGTGCGCCGGCGTTCTGTCCGCACTCGCTGAACCGTCACCGCCTCGGCAACCAGGCACCCGTCATAGAGCCGAATAACCAAGCGGCCGTTCGCATCCGCCTGGGCATCCTCGATCCGATGTTCGCTTTGCGGGCTCTCGGGAGCGTCGAACTCCAAGGGTGCCTCGGCGACGAGTTCGTACACATCGACAACCGACACATCCCCCGGCCGCAACCCCCGCTCGACGTACTCGTCGAACCTGAGCGTCACCGCACCATCGCTCGACTGCTCCACCACCGTCGGAACGCCGTCGTCGAACTCGTAGTGCTCGTTCAGCCACGCGTCGAGGGCGGTGATGTCGGAAATCCGGACCATCGAACGATTTTGCGCTACCGCACGCACAGGCCAGTCGTCAGCGCGGTCGATGCTCCGGTCAGGCCGACAACCGCGGGGTCAGGCACGCACGGACACGATCGAGCAACTCGGTGGTCCGGAACGGTTTGGGCAGATAACCGAACGCTCCCGCCGCGAACAGCTCGCGAATCTCCTCCGGGTCGCCATCGAGCGAGAACGCGATCACCGGAACCTGGACTTCTTGCCGCAGCACCCGGCACAACCGTGTCCCCGAAACGTCCGGCAACGCCAGCTCCAGCAGCACAAGATCGGGACTCCACCGCCGGGAAACAGCCACCGCCTGCTCCCCGCTGGGCGCAACCCGCACCTCATGCCCCGCTTTGCCCAGCACGAGCGCCGCGATCTCCGCCATGGCCGGATTGCTGTCCACAACGAGAACCCGGCTCGGCCGCTCGCCGACACGCTCGGTGGCGATCGTCGATTTCTTTGTCGAATAAGGAAGTTGGCTCATGGCAGATCCTTCGCAAGCGGGTCCCCCGACCCTGTTCATCCGCGCCGCGACGAGCTGAGAATGGTGGCGGTGCCGCATTCACAATGCCGGTACCGCGAGCTACGGAACATAAAACTACGTCACTCCGCAATCTCCTAGCAATGGGATTGGGGAGAGTTTTCACGCAGTCAACACAATCGCGCCTATTCCGTGACCTCCAGGTCTCGACCGCATAACCCTCGATCAGCCGCTTCCTCATCAGCCACTCCCGGCACGCAAACGACTTTGGCGCTTGTCGGATCTCACCCGAAGGGTGTGAGGCGCCGGCGGTCGGTACCCCGTAGCGTCGGCCGGTCGGTAGTCGCTCATCAGCCGTACGGCCCGCGACCGACGGGTTCGCAGCTCGACTGGCGAGAGGAACGCACGTGAACGGTATCGTGGTCGCCCTGGTCGGGGCGCTGCTGTGCTTCTATGGGATCCGGTCGGTGCACCTCGGGATCCTCGCGATCGGATTCGGCCTCGGCTGGATGATCGCCGACCTTTTCAACGCCTCGTTCTCCTGGCTGATCCTGATCGGCCTGATCGGCGCGGTGTCCTCGTGGGTGGTCACCTCGCTGGTCTTCCGGTTCGCCTCCTACTTCATAGGCGGCCTCACCGGCGCGATGATCGGCACGAAACTGGCCACCGTGCTGCAGCCCGGCGACAAGAACTTCGCGTTGAGCATGATCGTCGCGCTCGCGGTGTGCGTGGCGGGTGCGTTCCTGGCCGAGAAGTTCCGGGCCCGCGCGCTGCTGTGGCTGACCTCGATCGGCGGCGCCAGCATGGTGCTCAGCGGGCTCGGGCGGATGAGTGATTCCCTTGCCTTCCTACGCAATCCCGACCCTGGGATACAGCAGGTCACCGTCACCCTGGCCTGGATCGGTCTGTCGGTGCTGGGCTGGATCACCCAGCGTCACCTGTTCGCCGAGAAACTCGGCATCCAGCATCTGGCGGGCAAAGACGCCGACATGAGCCGCGCGAACGGCGGCTGGCCCTCAGGTTAAGGAGCGGTCATGGGAGTGCTCGCACCCGAGAGTCAGCGCCGGACTCTCGATGAGCTGGTGGATCGGCTCGACCTGGGTAGCGGTGATACCGGCGCCAAACGCTCCGCCTTCTGGATCATGCTCGTGCTGTCGAGCGTGATCGCCGTATCGGGGGTGGTGGGCGATTCCACCGCCACCGTGATCGGCGCGATGATCGTCGCGCCGCTGTCGGTGCCGATCCTGGGTGTCGCGCTGGGCATCGCGACCGGGCGCGGGTCGCTGATCGCCCGCAGCCTGCTGCTGGTCGCCACCGGCATCGTGCTGGTGGTGACGATCGGCTTCCTGGTCGCGAAACTGCTACCCAATCCCGCCGATGTACTCACCAATTCTCAAGTGGCAGGGCGTACTTCACCGAAACTGATGGACCTGACAGCCGCGTTCGCCACCGGGCTCGTCGGTGTGATCGCGATAATCCGCCGCGATGTCGGCGATGTGCTGCCCGGTGTCGCGATCGCGATCTCCCTGGTGCCGCCACTGGGCGTCGTGGGGGTCTGCCTCGGTTCGAACGCACCCGCGCTCGCACTGGGAGCGTTCGTCCTGTTCGCCTCCAACATGGTGGCCATGATCGTCACGGCCACAGCGGTTTTCATCGCCACCGGGTTCGCCCGCGAGGCAGGTGCGGGCGCCGCGAAACACGGACGCGCGTACGCGGTGCTCGCGGCAGCGCTGCTCCTGGTGGCGATCCCGATGGTCGTGAACTCCCTATCCACCCTCTGGGCCGATCAAATCGCCGAAGCCACCCGATCCTGGCTCAGCGGCGTCCAGGGCGCCGAGGTCACCCAGGTGACACTGAACAGCGACAAAGCCACCATCGAGATATTCGGGCCCTCCGACCTCCCGCCCGTGGGCGAATTACAAAGCCGCGTAGACGATCTCGTGCCATGGAACCCCCGGGTGGTGATCGTCCACACGGTCGGCAGCCGGATCGGCAACTGACCCGATGAACCCGCGAGACGACCCCCAGGACCGCGCCGGCGCCCTCGATCCGGACGAACGCGAAGAACTCACCCGCCTGCGCAGAGAACTCGCAACCCGCCGCACCGGCCGAACCACCCTGCGCTGGTCCCTCACTCTCGTCTCAGTGATCCTGGTCGGCGTACTCGCCCTGGCCTCGGTCCTGGCGCGATTCCTCCACGGCGAACTGCTCGACACCGACCGCTACGTCCAGACCGTCGCCCCACTGAGCGCCGACCCGACCCTGCTCGCCGCACTCACCGACCGGATCACCACGACCATCATGGCCCGCCTCGACGTCGAAACCGTTACCGCACAAGCCTTACGGGCCATCGCCGAAGACTCCCCACGCGTACCTCCGGCCGTCGTCGGCCTGGCCCCGGTCATCGAGCAACAAGCACACGACTTCGTCCACGAAACCACCGAATCCGTATTGAACTCGGACGAATTCACCACCCTGTGGACCCAAGCCAACCGCCAGGCGCACCAAGCGCTCGTCACGATGTTGACCGGCGACACGCGCGAAGCCATCGACATGAACGACACCGGCACTGTCTCGATATCCCTCGCCCCCACCATCGACCGCGTCCGCACCGCCCTGACCGATCGCGGCTTCACCTTCGCCGAACGCGTACCCACAATCGACGAGTCGTTCGTCCTGTTCGAATCCCCGCAACTGGTCAAGGCGCAACGCTGGGCATCGATCCTCGACCGCGCCGCCGACCTGCTGCCGTGGATCACCACGCTGCTCGCCGTCATCGCGGTATGGGCCGCACCGAAAGGCGGTCGCCGCCGGGCCTTTTCGTGGACAGGCGCGGCCCTGGCGGTGGCCATGGTGATACTCGCCGCCACCATCGGCATCGCACGATCGGCCTACCTACACGCGCTACCCGCCGACGCGCTCTCCCCATCAGTGGCCGCAGTCATGATCGATGCGTTCCTGGAACCGCTACGCACCACGCTCCGTGCGGTTTTCACTCTGGGCGTGGTGATCGCGCTCATCGGATTCCTCAGCGGACCCTCCGCATCCGCGACCGCGGTTCGCGCCCAATACAACCGTGCACTCGCCGCGATACGAGCGCGTCGCACCGACCGAAACCCGCTCGCAATCGAATCCGCCGTGGCCCGCTTTCGTAGCCCACTCCGAATTCTCGTCATTACCGCGGCAGCGGTCACGCTCATAGCGTGGCGCTACCCGACGGGATCGGTGGTCGTCGTGACGGTCCTCGTCACCGCTGCCGCTCTACTCGTTGTGGAATTGCTGGCCGCACTGGGCTGAGCGCAGATCGAGTTGCCGCTTACGGCCAGGCGAAGGCACATCGGTAAGGGCGTGATCAGCAACTGCACCTTCGCGGTCACCGACTGCCAAGCCATTTGCGAATGAACACCGTCGGTCAGGCGCGGGTGGATCCGGCCGGCCAGACGACATCGACCGGGACTCCTTTGCTCTGGGCGAATTCGACCACCGTGCCGGTGCCGCCTTGCTCGCTGGGTTTGCCGTCCCACACCGCGATGAGACGGTCGCTCGATCCCACGAGCGATTCATTGGCCGCCTCGTATGCTTCGGCACCGGCAACGTCGAAATCCAGAACGTTCACTACGTCCGCTCGGGCGAGCAGCGCGTCGAATTGTTCGGCGTGGTCGGGCTTCACCTTGCGTTCGCGGTAGCTCCGGCAGGGCAATACCACTTCGAGCCGGCCGCCGAGGTCGAGGACGGCCTGTGCGAAGACGCTGTCTGCACCGCGAGCGATGCAGCTGATGCCGACGAGTTCGCTGGAAGGTCCTGCGGCAGCCAGCATCCGGGTGATCTCGTCGTAAACCAGCACCGCTGTGTCCGCGGTGATGTTCATATGGCCGGCGACACCGATACGAGTCATGCTCACTTCATACCGTCACCTTGACCAGAACGCGGTCCGAGGTCGTCTGCTCGACCGTTGTGAGTGTCTCTTCTCCGAGTCGGCACGCTTCGTCGATCTCGCCCGGCGTTCGACGTTCTCACGTCGCTTCCCACAGCGCGTCCATGGTTTCGTGGCTGATCGGCTTGGTCAGGTCGGCCTGGGACGCGTAGGCCATGTTGACGATCAGGCGACGGCCGGCCCGTAGTGGATAGACCCGGTGCAAGGTGGTGTCGGTGCGCATCAGGTATAGATCGCCGGGTTTCAACTCCACGGAATGGATCGGGTTGCCGATGAATTGGCGGGCCAGGCATGGATCGTTCTTGTCCCACACCGTGTTCGGTACGAACTGTACGAAGCCGCCGTCTTCGGCGGGCGGGCATTCGAGCACCCAGACGAGGGCGAAACTGTAGTCGTCCCAGTGCCATCCGTGAGTATCACCGGCGGCGATCAATTCGGTGATCACGTACTGCTCCGGCTGGTATGGGCACGGTAGCACTGGCTCGCCGGCGATTGTGGCGAGTGCTTCGCGCAGACAGGCGGCCTCGTAGAGCGCGGGCAGTACACGGCCGTGCGCGTGGATCGCGTGGCGGCGCACGTTGCGCATATGTCGGGCGGTGTTCCCGGTTTCGGTGAATCGCAGATCGCGCCGGACGCCGTGGGCGGCGGCCAATAGCTCGGCCTCCTGTCGCACCTGTGTGATCGCCGACTCTGGAACCAGGAAACCAACGCTGGCGAGACCGCGCTCTCCGAATTGCCGCCGAACATCATCGGAGCGCTTGGAGGTCGTGGGGTCGTCGAGGTGGGTCAGGAGATCGTCGAGCACATTCATTGGGACGACTCCCACCGATCTTCGGCGAACCTCGGATGCACCCGATGCCCGTCGAGTCCAGATTTATTGGTCACCAACAAGATTCGACGGTACCGCGCCGATCGGCGTCGCGCAGAGGGTTCACCGAACTGCGTGAACGACCGGAAGACGTTGATCTATATCGGTAGTCAGCCCGCGCCGACACCGCGAGGCAGCCGGGGATGCCGTAGCGATCCAGGCGTGCTTGGTCAATGGACGCTGCCGGGTTCGAGCCGTCCGAACAGTAGATTGCCCGCTGCTCCGGGTTCGTCGGTGGTGAAGTAGTCGCGGAACGCCTCGTCGAGTTCGTCGAAGCTCAGTACGCCGTCGTTGTTGGTGTCCAGACGTAGTGCGGCGGTGCCGATCTCGTCGCGGCCGACGCCGAAGGCGGTCAGCAGGGTGGCGAGTTCGACGGTGTTGAGGACAGAGTCGCGGTCGTGGTCGGCGGCGGTGAGGATGGCGGCGACGGCGGGCAGGACGGTGGCGTCGTAGGCGGCGGGGTTCGTGGAGAGTGCGCCGAGTGCGTGCACGAAATCGTCTGCGGTCATGGGGGTTTCGAGGGTGACGCCGGCGGTGCGGCAGAGTCCGGTCCACAGGTCGGCGAAGGTGGTGCGCAGGCGTCGGCCGGTGTGGCTGTCGACGGGGTGGCCGAAGGCGAGGCAGACACGGTCGGCGACCGCGCTGTAGTCGGCGGCGTCGATGCGGCCGTCGCGGTCGGTGTCGAGGAGTTCGAAGAACTTCGCCAGTTTCGCTCGGACGAAGTCGGAAGCCAGGGGTGGCCGGTGCGGTGCGAAGCGGATGGTGTGATCGGCGCTCGAACGAGTTCTGGTGCGGGAGCGGATGGTTGCGGTCTTGCGGTCGGCGGGTGCCTCGAGATAGTCGATGGTGCTGCGGTAGCCGGCGGTGACGCGGCGTTCGAAGACCTCGAGTTGTTCGGTGACGGTGGTGTAGAGGCCGGTGTCGGGCGGTTCGAGCAGGTCTTCGCCGGTCGGCAGCAGGTGCACGGTGACCCCGGTGGGCCGCATATTGATCACCTGGCCGAGGCGGTGGCGGCGCGAGACCTCGAAGACGGTCTGGCCCAGCTGCCACGGCAGTCGTGGCGCCCGCAGCGGCAGTTCGCGCTGGCGCAGGCGCAGCACGTAGATGTCGGTCGCTCCGTAGGAAACAGCACGGGTCAGCGGCACGGTTTCCACGACGCCGCCGTCGATGTAATGTTCCTCGCCGATCGCGATCGGCGGCCACAGCCCTGGAATGCAGCTCGAGGCCAGCAACGCGGGAATCAAAGGGCCGTGGTCGAAATAGCGTGCGGTCGAACGTTCGATGGACGCGGCGACACATTGGAACGCGATATCGAGATCTTCGATGAGGGTGTGTGCCCCGACATGGCGTTCGAGTACCGATCGCAGCGCGTCCTGGGTGGCCAGTGCGGGGCGCAACCGGACCAGGTTGGACAGCAGTGCGCGCACCGGGACGCCCATCACTTTGCGGGTGAGCGCTTCGTGCCAGAAGTCGGTGAGCGCGTCGATGGCGTCACGGGACCCGTACGTCGCCAGTATCGCGCCCTGGATGGAGCCGACGGAGGTGCCGATCACCAGGTCGGGGGTGATGCCGTGTTCGTCGAGGGCGCGCAGCATGCCGACCTGGTAGCCGCCGAGCAGACCGCCGCCGCCCAGGACGAACGCGGTGCCCGGCGTGGCCGAGAAGGTGTCGCTCATGACTGCTCCAGGGCGGAAAGAGTCGAATTCGATTGCGTGTGAACCGATCCCGTGCCGGTCCAGATGACGGTGGTCGAATCGCGCCGTGGACGACCGCGAACCGCGCCGATCCAGGAATCGACCTCGTACCAGCGGTCGTTGAGCCACTGCGCGAACTGCTCGCGATCGCGCGGCACGTCCTGGGCGTGGGTGTGCCACCAGGTGTAATGCACTGTGCCGGTGTGGATCAGCGGATAGTCGAGCTGACCGTCGAGCCCCGAGAGGTCTTCCAGTCCGGTCTGGGCCAGGATCAGTACGTCGGCGTGCGGTGCGGCTTCGACCAATGCCCAGGCGCCGGCGGGATGAGCCGGCAGGACGTGTCGGCAGCGCTGGGCCTGATGGGCCAGCCGGTGCCGTCCTCGATCGCGCAGCGCCGAGATCGCGGCACGGCGGCGGGTGGCGGTGTAGTTGGCGCCCTCCGGGAAGATCAGCAGCGCGTCCGAGGGCATCGCGCCCGCGGCTTGGCCGCGCATGCAACTCGCAGCCGCCGCTCTGCCGCGCTTGTTCCCGAATCGGAACAGCCGCACCCCGGAACCGAGATAGGAACGCCGAAGCCCGGGTGTGAGCGCCGACGTGGTTTTGGCGACGCAGTAGATGTCGCGGCCGAGGTCGGTGTCGATGAGGTGGGCGACCAGTGGGCTGTTGAACATCCCGGCGTGGCGGGCCAGCACGATCAAGGGCCGGTCCCGTGCCACCGTCGGTTGCTGGTCCGGTACCAGCCGCAAACCCGCCAGGGCGAAACCCCAGCGGCGCAGTCGCCGGTTCTGTACGGCCAGCAGGTCGCATCCGCCAGGGCGGCCGGGACGGCGCTCGGTGACGCCGATCTCGCCGAGTACCTCGAAGACCACGAGGAAGACCGCCGCCAGCAGGAGCAATCGCGCGCGGGCACGCAGCCGGTCCGGCGTGCCGGGCAAGTGCACAATCGCCTTGGCGCACAGCAGAACCGGTGCCGCCAGCAGCAGTAGCAGAGAACCCAGAGCGGCCGATACCGGGTGCAGCAGTCGCAGAATCATCAGAACCGCCCGAAGAGCCAGGCACCGGGCTGATCCGCGGTGGGATTCAGGCAGAACTCGCGGATGGCGGTGACGAGTTCGTCGGTGGTGATGGTCCCAGAGCGGTCGAGGTCGAGCCGGTCGAAAATCGCGGACGCTTCCAGGGGTGTTTGCTCGCACCCGACGAGCAGGCGAACCAGTTCCTCGCGATCGAGCACCCCGTTGCGGTCGGCGTCGGCCAGCTCGAGGACCGCGTGCGCCAGTGGTGCGATATCGGCATCGAATGCGTCGTTGTCCCAGTGCGTGTCGAGCCAGGCGCGAAACTCCGCCTCGGTGATCCGCCCGTCGCGGTTGGCGTCGGCCCGCTCGGCCATCGACCGCCACAGCGCGCGGTATCCGGCCCGGACGGCCAGTGCCCGGGGCGAGCCCGGGGGTTCGCCGTACGCTTGGGCCAGCCGCAGTGCGAAGGCGTCGAAATCGTCGACGGTCAGATAGCCGTCGCCGGTGATGTCCATGAGGCTGAACCCGTGCCCGGGCGTCTGCGGGGCGGTGGTCATCCGCTGGCCGACCCAGTCGTGCAGTTCGGGCGTGGCCGACAGCATGCCGGTGTGATCTGCTCCCGCGCAGGTGATTTGGCTGATGTCGGAGCCCGCGCGCCGGGCGGCGGCGACGAAGCGCTCCACCGCGGCCATCGGCAACACCGCGTCGGCGGTGCCCGCCGCGAGCAGCACCGGCCGGTCGAATCGGGCGGCGGGGACTCGGCAGGCGGTGAGCATGTCCGCCACGCCGGGCCGCCGGATCAGCGCGGTGGTGCCGATGTCGGCATTGGTCAAAACCGTGACCGCGTAATGGATATCGCGCACCGGGGCATGTTCGGCGAGTCCGATCAGCCGCTGCCCGAGGCCGGTCATGAACTCCTCGGTCGCCAAGCCGCGGGTGATGCGCAGCCCGGCCAGCAGATAGGGCAGGAACAGCGTGACCGGCGCGGCGTCGGCCTCGGTTTGCAAGTCCACGATCAGCGGCAGTTCCACCGGCGGAGCCAACGCCACCGTGCCCCGGAAGTCGAGATCCGGGGCGTACTTGGTGGCCATCAGACCCGCGAACAGCGCGGCATGCCCGCCCTGGGAGAAACCGACCGCGACCCAGCGCGGATCCAGCCGGTGCCCGAGCCCGCGCGCGGCGCGCACGATATCGACCACGTCGTCCGCGGCGGCCTCACCGTTGAAATACGGGTGCGGCCCGGGGGAGGCCAGCCCCTCGTAGTCGGTGACCGTCACGCAGTGACCGGCGGCCAGCCACCCGGCCACATGACGGCTTTCCGGCCGGGACAACCCGGCGATCGACGGTGCCGTGTGATCGGCCAGCCCGGTGGTGCCGTGCGCATAACTGATCACCGTCCAGCCATCGGCGGGTGGTTCGCCTTCGGGAACGAACACCGACCCGGACACGATCCGGCCCGTGCCGTCATAGCCGATGCCCTGATACCAGACCCGATAGCCCGCACCGGTGTGCTCGGGCCACAACGCGGCCGGCAGTTCCTCGCTGCGCACCAGCGTCCCCGCCTGAAAAGCACTGTCCAGCAATGATTCTTCCGCCGTGATCATCGTCCGCTCCGTCCAGAGGCCGGTTCATGTGATGTCGCTAGCTGGCCGAACCGTGAGTGAGGTAGTTACCCCGACACGTTGTCGCTGCACTGCATGGCGATGGGTTCCGAAGAGCGTTTGGCGCCACTCACGCTAGCATCCATGCAGCAAACATTTAGATGGTTGTTCTGATTCGTGTGCTGGAAGGCCGGCGGAGGGAGTGTCGCTCGTGAACATTGATCTGAGTGGGAAGACCGCGTTGGTCACCGGTTCTACGCAGGGCATCGGGCTGGCCATTGCCGCAGGTCTGGCCCGTAGCGGTGCCAGGGTCGCCGTCAATGGGCGCACTGCCGACCGGGTCGAGGCGGCGGTCGCCGAATTGCGTTCGGCGGGTGGGGAAGTGCTCGGCGTGGCAGCCGATGTCGCGACCGCCGAGGGCGTCGATCAGCTGGTGGGCGAGCTGCCCGAGGTGGATATCCTGGTCAACAATCTGGGCATCTTCGGGGCGGTCCCGGCGCGCGAGATCACCGATGCGCAGTGGCGCACCTACTTCGAGGTCAATGTTCTCGCCGCGGCCCGTCTCATTCGGACCTACCTGCCGGGCATGATCGATCGGGGCTGGGGTCGCGCTCTGCAGATCGCCAGCGACTCGGCGATCGTCATCCCCGAGGAGATGATCCATTACGGGGTGTCCAAGACTGCGCTGCTGGCGCTTTCACGCGGTTTCGCCAAAGACGCCGCTGGGACGGGAGTCACGGTCAACGCTGTGATTGCCGGGCCGACCCACACCGCCGGGGTGGAGGATTTCGTCTATCAGTTGGTGGATCGCGCGCTGCCGTGGGATCAGGCGCAGCGTGAATTCATGCGCCTGCATCGCCCGCAATCGTTGATCCAGCGGCTCATCGAACCGGATGAGATCGCCAATATGGTCGTCTACCTCAGCTCCCCGTTCGCCTCGGCGACCACCGGGGGCGCGCTGCGCGTCGACGGCGGCTACGTCGATTCGATTCTGCCGTAGCGACTCGCTTTCACTGAGTCTCGGCGTCGCCGGGGGCGTGCGCGAGGGGAGTACTCGGGCCCACATGTGTTGCCTGTCGACAGGCGGTGCACTGACCGCCGGAGTGTGTTCCGGCAAGGGGTACAGGTGCTCGAGAGTGCGGTTTTCAGGGCCGAGACTCTTTGGCACGCACGCCAACCGGAGACTGGGCTCGTGCTGGAACGGGCATCACCTCCTGACTGTGTGTTCCTTCGGATCGATACCGTGAGCCTGGGCGGGTCGCGGCCACCGCGGCCGTCCGCCACGGGAATCCGGCCACCCGGACCGCGTACCGGCTTCTGAATCAGAGGCCGATCTCGCAAGGGCCGGGGTGCCGGTCGTGGGCCGGGCGGCCGGCACACCGCGGCCCGCAGAATGTCCTCGACCTCGGCGAACAACTCCTCGACGTCCGGATCGAGCGCGAGCAGTCGTTCGTCGAGCCACGAGAGCGACTCGGTGCGTGTGCCGGTCTCCGCCACCATGATCGGAACCCCCTCGGCGCAGATGTCAGGCGTTGATGGCCTGACGCTCCTCGGCGCGGGTGATCTCGATCTTGCGGGGCTTGGCCTGCTCGGCGACCGGGATCGACAGCCGCAGCACGCCTTCGCGGTACTCGGCGCGAATCCGATCGGTGTCGAGGTTCTCACCCAGAAACAACTGCCGCGAGAACACCCCGTGGGGGCGTTCGGCGGCGAGCATCGACCGGCCCGGATCCAGTTCCGGGCGAGTCGCTTTGACCGTGACTACGTTGCGCTCGACGTCCAGGTCGAGGGAATCGGGGTCGATGCCGGGCAGATCGAGTTCGACGAAGAATTCGTCCCCGTCTCGCCAAGCGTCCATCGGCATCGCGGCCGGCCGCGCCGGGGTGCCGAACACGGCTTGGGTTAAGCGATCCAGTTCACGGAAGGGATCGGTGCGCATCAGCATGGTCGTCACCTCCAACTAGCATCATTCTCTGTCGAAGGAAGATCAGATAATCTATGTCATCTAACATAGATAAGTTTTAGCACTCAACATAGGAATGTGCAAGAGTCGGTTCTCGGCGGCTGCTCTGGAGTGGTAGGTGAAGCAGTCTGAGCCGACGCCAATTCGATGATGCAGCGGTCCGGAAATCTGTAGTGCAGGCTATAGACATTCCCTTGGCGGTTGTGTAATTTCACTGTCGTTGAAGTGAGAGATCGAAGGACTGGGTAGGTGAACTACCTGGTATGCGGTACCCCTCGCCCTTGCCGGGGCAGGCGTGAGTCCGGCTGGCTTTCTGGCTGCCCGACCGCCCCCGGCAAGGGCGAGGCACAGCGACGAAGAGACCTGAAGGCAAGTTCCATACGAATTGGAGGTGGTGCCACTGATTAGCCGACACCCTGCTTCGCGACTCGCGCCTCCCCGGGCGCGGTGTACGCCATCGGCCCATGGAGGCCGGTGAACAGTTCGACCCTTTCGTATACGTAGTTTCCAGGCCCCGGCGCACCCGCGCCGGGGCCTCCCGTCGTTTCAAATTCCCCTGAGAGGTGTTGTGCAGCAACCGGATACGAACCCCACCCCCGGCACCGGCGGGGTGGACAGGCTCGACGACGAGGATTTCCCCGCCTACAGCATGGGTCGCGCGGCGGAGATCCTCGGCGTCACGCAGGCATTCCTGCGGTCCCTCGACAATGCTCGATTGCTGACCCCGCAGCGTTCCGAAGGCGGCCATCGCCGCTACTCGCGCTATCAGCTGCGCATCGCCGCGCGGGTGCGCGAGCTGGTCGACGCCGGCAATTCCCTGGACGGGGCGTGCCGGATCGTGATTCTGGAAGACCAGCTCGCCGAGGCTCAAGCCCTCAACGCCACCCTGCAGCACGCCCTCGACGCGCACGGATCACCCGATCAGCCACGCTGAGTCCAGGCGGGCAGGCACTACGGCGGCTGGACGAGGGTATCTCCATTGAAAAATGTAGATTTCCGCGACAGCTGCGGTAGCGGGACGCGGTCCTATCGCGAGGACGGCCGAGCTCTTCCTCCGGCGGGACGGCCCACCGGACCGGCGGCGGGATGAGGATCGAACGCGCCGCTGTTCGAGTCCTCTTGCGGTGTGGGCACAGCGGAGAATATCGGTCGGTGGTCGGTGGGCGCGGCAATGTGTGAACTATCGACGGCGGGGTCTTCGTGACTGAACAGTCGGGGCCCGGCGCATGGTGGCTGACTCAAAGGTGTTCTCCAGGTTGTCGATTGGTGTGCCCGGACATTCGGGCCGATCAGAGTCGCCGGCAGCGTGGGCAATTCGGCGGCAGCAAGACCGTCAGGCTCATCGGAATTCATCTCGCGAGCCTCCGTGCGTATGTCGGAATCGATCTCGTTACGCGTCGGCATGCGTGTTGCCGCGACCTCAAATGTTCCTTTCCTGGAACTGCTGACAGGGTCGACAGCTGGATCGAACATCGAACCGCACTCAGCTGCCCGGATCGGGCACCTGCGCTCACGCTACGGTAACCCGTCACCCATGTCCAGGAGGGTGGATGACGGTTCAGTTCACCGGCGTTGCGTGGTTGCGGATTACCTGCTCTACGGGTTGATTCGCACCCGGTGTCCCGAATGGTTCCGCGCCGTCGAGGATTTCGTCCAGGATCGCCGCGTGGTCGAGGGTGGCTGGGATTCGATGGGTTTCCCTGGCGCTCACGATGACCGCGAGCAGGACCGCGGCGTAGACGCGGGAGCGCGGTACCGTCAGGCGCAGGCCGCACTGTTCGGCCGCGCGGATTCGCGTCTCCACGGTGTCGAGGACATCCTGGATGACTTGCAGCTCGATCCCGGCGGGGTCATCGTGCGGCATGGCGGCCCGCCAATCGCATTGTGCTGTCGCCGAAGAGGGCCACTTCGAGTGCCGCCAGGGCATATCGCCATGAGTTGCGCCGGAGCTTGCGATGCGGAGCGGGACGCCGGCGTGCCCGCCTGCCGCCCGGGTTGTGCGACCGATCGGCCTCGATGCGACCGATGATGGATTGAACCGACCACGGGTTGTCGCCGGACATTTGCGATCTCCTCCCTGCCGCTGTTGTGACATCAGCACACCACCGCCGAGGAAGCGGTTCGAGAGAAATCGGGTACCCGATCGAAAGTCACCCGAAAGGCCAGGGCTCTGCCCGATAATGCTCTACGCAGCACCCGATTTCGTGACCCGATCCACCCGGTTTCGACGATGAGGAAGTCGGTATGGCCAGCGATGATGATGCAGACCCGGTGGGCGCTGCGGCGGGTTCCACCTTGCCGAGGCGGCAACTCGGCCGGTTTTTACGGGAATGCCGGGATGCCAACGGATTCACGATCGCGGCGGCCGCCAAGCTGTCCGACCTGTCGGCGTCGGCGCTGCAGCGGATCGAGGCCGGGCAAACGCAAAAGGTGCGTAAGCAGGATGTGCGTGCCCTGTGTGAGATCTACGGAGTCGGCGCTGCCGAGCTTCGGGCCGCTATCGACCTCGCGACGATCGCGCGCACCCAGAGCTGGTATCACGCCTACGGCGGGCTGTACTCGGACGCGTTCAACATGTACACCGGTCTCGAGGCCGCCGCGCGCCGGCTGATCACCTACCACGAACATGTTCCGGGGCTCTTGCAGACAGCCGAGTACGCCAGGGCTGTGATCGGTGCCTACCCGGGGTTCACCAGCAACAGCGATATCGACCGCCGGGTCGAGCATCGAATGAAGCGGCAGGCCATAGTGACTCGCAAGACGCGGCCCATCGAATTGGAGGTGCTGCTGCACGAGTCGGCGTTGCATCGGGTGATCGGTGGCCGGGCGACTATGGCAGCTCAGTTGCGCCACATCGCCGAGGTATCGAAGCTGCCCAATGTGACGGTCCGGATCCACCCGTTCTCCGCCGGACTGACCTGGGGCATGCCGCGCGGAGCGTTCACACTGCTCGAATTCGATGCCAATGGCGACAACGTCGAGCCGCCCATCGTGTACATCGAAGGCGGTCCGACCCAGGACGTCTATCTGGAAAAGGCCGACGAGGTACGGCTTTACAGTGAGCTGGCGACGGCAATTCGTAGCACCGCGCTCGAGGACGGACCAACCCGCGAGCTGGTTCGTCGAGTCACGAAGGAGTTCGAGTATGACCACTGACCTACCGGGAGCCGTGTGGTTCAAGAGCAGCCACAGCGGCAGCCAGGGGGATTGCGTCGAAGTCGCATGGCTGGCGGGAGGAGTTGTCGGCGTGCGTGATTCGAAGGACCCCGCCGGTCCGCCGCTGCTCTTCACACCCGAGGCATGGGATTCGTTCACCGCCGGCGTCGCCGCGGGCGTCTTGGACTGATTCGCGGGTCGGTCAGGGTTTGCGGGCTACGCCGCTGTAGCAGGAGACCTTGGCGTCGAAGGAGGGGGAGAAGTCGGTGGTCTCTCCGGCGCGCCAGCGGTGGGGCGGCACGACGCCCGGGTCGAGCAGCTCCAGGCCGGCGAACCAGGAGGTGACCTCGTCGCGGGTGCGGACCTGGGCGGGGAGGTTGCGGACGCGGTAGACGTCCTGGGCGCGCAGGACCGCGTCGGGGGCGAAATCGGCTGTGATGGTGCAGATTGCGAGGTAGGAGCCGGGAGCGAGGGCGTCGAGGAAGGCCGACAGGATGGCGGGGACGTCGGCCTCCACGAAATGCAGCAGGGCGATCATGCTCAAGCCGACCGGTTGGCTCAGGTCGAGGAAATCGCTCAGTTCCGGCGGTTTCAGGATGGAGCCGGGATCGGTGACATCGCCGTAGATATAGGTGGTGGCGCCGAGCTCGGTGCCCGTCATGTAGGCGCGGGCATGCGCCAGCACCAGCGGATCATTGTCCACGTACACGACTTTCGCGTCGGGGGCCGTCGCCTGCGCGATCTGGTGCAGGTTGGGTTCGGTCGGAATCCCGGTGCCGATATCGAGGAACTGCCGGATGCCGCTCTCGGCCAGGAATCGCGTACTGCGCTGCATGAACTGGCGATTGACCCGCGCCGCGACCCGAATGTCCGGCCACACCTTCAGGATCTCCTCCGCGGCCTGGCGATCGGCCTCGTAGTTGTCCTTGCCGCCGAGGAAGTAGTCGTAGACCCGAGAGGTGTGGGGCTGATCCGTCGCGAGATCCGTGTTCATCCCATCACCGTTTCGATCGTCTGAAAAGCACATGAGTTATCGCACAGCGTAGTCCTCGGTGCGAAGGTACCGACAGGTTTCGCGAAGGCATGCGACGGAAAACCGGGAAACTGTTCTGTTCCAGCCGGCGCGGTGGATCATTGACAGGGTGCCGCCGATCAGCAATCGCGTCGCCCGGGTCAGCAGCGATCTCGCGGAACTGTACCGGGACCTGCACGCCCATCCGGAACTCTCGTTCGCCGAACACCGCACCGCGGCGCTGGTCGCCCGGCGCGCGAAGGCGCTCGGCTACGAGGTGGTCGAGGGCGTCGGCCGGACGGGGGTGGTCGCCCGGCTGGCGAACGGGCCCGGTCCGCGGATCTTGTTGCGCGCGGACATGGACGCGCTGCCGGTCGGCGAGCAAACCGGATTGCCGTACGCCTCGGTCGCCACCGATCCGGAGGGGCGGCCGCTCATGCATGCCTGCGGGCACGACATGCACACCGTCTGCCTGCTCGGCGCGCTCGAGCGGCTGGCGTCGTTCCGGGAGCGCTGGTCCGGGACCGTGCTGGGCGTGTTCCAGCCGGCCGAGGAGATCGGCGCGGGCGCCCAGGCCATGGTCGACGACGGGCTGTTCGAGCGTTTCGGGCGGCCGGAGATCGTACTGGCCCAGCATGTCCTGCCGATTCCGGTGGGCACCGTGGCGACGCGTGCCGGTGCGATCCTCTCGGCGAACGACAGTCTGCTGATCACCTTGCACGGGCGCGGCGGGCACGGTTCGCGGCCCGAGACGACGGTCGACCCGATCGTGCTGGCCGCGGCGACCGTGCTGCGCCTGCAGACCATCGTGTCCCGGGAGGTCGCCGCCACGGACCAGGCGGTCGTCACCGTGGGCACCCTGCACGCGGGCACGAAGGAGAACATCATCGCCGACGAGGCCCGGCTCGGCCTCAGCGTCCGCACGTATTCACCCGAAGTGCGAACCCGCGTACTCGCGGCGGTGCGGCGGATCGTGCGCGCGGAAGCCGAAGCCGCGGGCGCGGATCGGATGCCGACGATCGAAGAGCTGACCCGGCTGCCCATCACCGTGAACGATCCGGTCGCGCTGGAGCGGACCCGGGCCGCGCTGTGCGCCGCGCTCGGTGCGGAGCAGGTCCGGGAAATGGGGGCATTCCCCGCCAGCGAGGATGTCGGGGTTCTGGCCGAGGCCGCGGGCGCGCCGCTGTCGTTCTGGTTCTTCGGGGGTGCCGATCCGGCGAAAGTCGCGGCGGCACAACAGCGGGGCACCGTCGAGCTCGATATTCCGATGAACCACTCGCCGCACTTCGCGCCGCTCGCCGAACCGGCGCTCGCCTGTGGCATCACCGCGTTCACGGCGGCTGCGATGGCGTGGCTCGGTACCGGCCGCGCCGGCGACGACTCGAGGTGATCCGGGCCGACCGTATTCGGCCAATTTCATCGAAGTTCGGCAGCTAACTTTCAGCATCAAGATCGTTTGTCGGCTTGTTCTCAACGGTTCTGGGACAGAATCTTCGTTCTCCGGCCGGTTTCCGGCCAATTTCGCCGCGCCGCAAGAGAATGCAATCCAGCGCCGCGGCACCTGGGCAGCTAATATCTGGCTACCGAGCATGTGGTCCGAAGCCGGTGTCACCGAACACTTCGAGTCCCACAGTCGCTCACTCACTCGATGCACGACCTTCCGGAAAGGACCCTTGCCGTGTCGGCAGCTGGCGGATTTCGCATGTCTATCGAACGACGTGATATCCGTGACCGCAATCATGATGTGCGATGGCATGTTTCAGCGTTCCGGATACCGCGGCACGGTGACGATCACGCGCACCAGGTGAACCGGATCCGTGAACTGCGCGCACGGATCCTCTACGACCACGGCAGGCGACCGGAATTCCGCGACATCAGCGGTGCCCATGTCGATGACCAGGAATTGGATTACGGGGCATGGCATTTCATCGCCCGCCGGCATCCCGGAGGTCCGGTGCTCGGCTACATCCGCCTGTCCACACCGGAGACGGGTGAACTGTTCCAGTCCCGCGCGCACCTGGGCGAAGAGCGATACCGGCAGGTGCTCGCCGCCGAGAACGCCGGGTTCGCCGATACCTACGAGCACAGCCGGCTGGTGGTCGAGCATCGAGCCCGCAAACTCGGACTGGGCGTCTATCTGAACGCGCTCGCCATCGGCGCGGCACACCATCTCGGCGCCAAGCTCATGATCGGCACCTCCGGTACCAAGGACGGCCAGGACCTGTTCCACGGGCGCTTCGGATTCCACCCGCTGCCCGGAACCCGCTGCTATGTCGAGCGATACACCGAGGACGTGGTGATCCTGCTGCACCGGACCGCCGACGGCGCCGGGGAATACACCGACCTCGTGGCCACCTTGCGCGATCAGTTCCCCGCGCTCGTGGCGGCGGACCCGATCGCGTGGTCATCGGAGGAGACCGGACACCGGCCTACGCCGGTACCGCTCACCGCCGCGGCCGCACCGGATCGCGAAGTGTGGCAACCCGTCCTGCTCGAACCCGCGCACGCCGCCGACTACGCCGCGCTCACCGCGCTGCTGGAATCGGAGCGGGTCACCGAAGTGTGCGACACCATCGAGGGTCAGCTGGCGGAACTGATCCGCTGCCGCGAACCGCAGCTTCGCCACACCGGCCCGGAACTCGAGCGGAAGATCGAACAACAGCTGGCCGGCGTGGAGCCGTGGGCCTACGGCAGCTGGTTCTGGTACCCGTGGTCGGGCCGCCTGGTCCACGTGCTGCCGCGGGAGGAGTTCCGGCTGGTGCGCGCCGACCGCAATCGCGGCAAAATCGAACGCCCCCAGCAACGCCGGCTCCGCGAGCACCGCATCGGGATCATCGGACTGTCCGTCGGGAACAGCGCCGCCGTGACCCTGGCGCTCGAAGGCGTGGGCGGCGCATTCCGGCTGGCCGACTTCGACGAGCTGAGCCTGTCGAACATGAACCGGCTGCGCGCGGGCGTGCATCACGTGGGCCTCGGCAAAGCGGTGCTGTGCGCGCGCCAGATGTACGAGATCGACCCTTACCTGGACATCGAGATCATGACGGCCGGGCTCACCGACGACGGCATGACCGAGTTCTTCCAGGGCGACGACACCCCGATCGACCTTCTGGTCGAGGAGTGCGACACCCCCTACATCAAGGTCGCGGCCCGCGAATACGCACGCGCACTGGGGATTCCGGTCATCATGGACTGCAACGACCGCGGCATGCTCGACATCGAGCGCTTCGATCTGGAACCCGACCGGCCGTTGCTGCACGGCAGAATCGGCGACCTGCGCGCCGCCGAACTACGCGAGCTGACCGCCCAGGCCAAGGCCGATCTCATCCTGGCCATGGTCGATCCCGAGCGCATCAGCCCCGAACTCGCCGCCTCCTTCGGCGAAATCGGCCGGACGCTGAGCAGCTGGCCGCAATTGGCCTCCGATGTGGCGCTCGGCGGCGCCCTGGTCACCGCGGCCGCCCGCCGCATCCTGCTGGGGGCCCCGTGCGAATCCGGGCGCTTCTATGTGGACCTGGACCAGCTGATCGCCCCCGAATACAACACCGCCGCAACGAAAGACGGGATCCACGCATGACCCTCGCGTGCACGGCGGCCGATCAGCCGCGTTCGGCCGCGCTCCGGTCGCAGCTCGCCCGTCCGCTGCCGATGGCGGTGGCGGGTTCGAGCGTTCATCTGCCCGCCACCGTCGTCACCAATGCCGAACTCACCGAGACGCTGGACACCTCGGTCGAGTGGATCGTCGATCGCACCGGCATTCGCGAACGCCGGCGGCTGGCACCGGAACTGGCCGTCTCGGACATGTGCGTCGCGGCGGCCCCGGCGGCACTCGCCGACGCGGGCATCGCACCCGGCGAGCTCGACGCCGTCATCGTCGCGACCTACACCTATGACCAGCCCCTGCCCTCGACGGCATTGATGGTCAAGGAACGCATCGGCGCGCACCGCGCCCTCCCCATCGACATCACCCAGGCCGCCTGCGCCAATGGCCTGCAAGCGATGCTGCTGGCCGGGCACCTGTTGCAGGTCTCGGCGAACGCGGTGCTGGTGATCGCCGCCGACTGCGCGTCCCGGGTCACCGACCCGCGCAACCGCACCACCGGCGTCTTCTTCGGCGACGCCGCGGCCGCCGTCGTGCTGACCCGCAGCGAGACGCCCGGCGCCGGAATCCTGTCCTGGGACTTCGGATCCGAGCTGTCGCACAGCGTGGAGATCCGCGCCGGTGGATCCCGTCTGCCGACCACCGACCGGACCGTCGCCGCGCGCGAGCACTTCCTGCGCATGGACGGCCGCGCGGTCTGGGAGACGGCCACCAGCCGCCTGCCGCACAGCATCCGCGCCGCCGCCGACCGCGCCGGACTCGCCGTCACCGACATCGACCACTTCTTCCTGCACCAGGCCAACCTCAATATCCTCACCGCGGCCATGACCGACCTCGGCGTGCCCATGCAGCGAGCCCCGATCACCCTGGACACCCTCGGCAATACCGGGTCCGCGGGCGTGTTCACCGCATTGCATCGAGCCCGTTCCGAGCATCGCGTGCACCCCGGAGACACCTTCGTCCTGTCGGCCATCGGGGCCGGATTCCAGTGGGGAACGATCTGTTTCCGGCAAGACCCCGGTGCCGGCGCTAACGGCGTAGAGGATATTGCCTGGCGATAATCGCCAAGCTAGCCTATGCCGAGTTAGCGGAGGCTAACCTATCAATCGTGAAGCGGATGGGGTCGGCAGTGGATGTGAACAGGCGTCAGCTCTTCAAAGCCGGCCTTGGACTCGGCGCGATCCTGACGCTCGCGGCCTGCGGCAGCGACACGTCCACCGACCCCGGCGCACCCCGCAGCGGCGGTACCCTGCGCGTCGGCGCGATCGGCAAGTCCGCCAAGGCCGAACGCGATCCCCATGCCACCCTCAGCAACGACAGCGACTTTCTCATCATGTCGCTGGTCTACGATCCGCTGACGGTTCCCGGAGCCGACCCGAATGTCGCGCCGCGGCTGGCATCGAAGTGGGAATCCGATGCCGCGCAGCGCAATTGGACCTTCACCATCGCCGACGGCGCCGCCTTCCACGATGGTCGCCCGGTCACCTCGGAGGACGTGGTGTGGTCGCTGCGCCGGTTGCGGGAGATCGCGGGGGAGACCAAGGTGCCGGTCGCTTCCGTCGACGACATCAAGGTCGCGGGGCCGAACGCGGTGGTGCTGACCTGTGCGAGCGCGAACAGTCAGCTGCCACTGTTGTTGCGGCTCATGACCTTCACGGTGCCGAAGGGCACTACCGACTTCACCAAGGCGGTCGGCAGCGGGCCGTTCAAGCTCGACAGCTACGCCAACGGCAATGCGCGCCTGGTGCGCAATGACGCCTGGCACGGTGGCGCTCCCTTGCTGGACGCGATCGAGGTGACCTTGTTCGAAAGCCCGGAGTCGATGGCGAACGCGGTACTGGCGGGGCAGATCGACCTGGCTTCGAGCGTCGGCGCGATCGCCGGGCGCACCGCCGAGGGCCGGGGCGATCTGCAGGTGATCCGCCGGCCCGACGACATCGCGGTCGTGATCGCGATGCGCACCGCCGACGGTCCCTTCGCCGATCCCAAAGTTCGTGAAGCGCTGCGGCTTTCGGTGGACCGTCAAGCCATGGTGGCCCAGGTGCTCTCGGGCTACGGCACCATCGGCAACGATGTGCTGGGCACCGCCGACCCGAGCATCGACAAGTCGATCGCCCAGCGCACCCGCGATGTGGCGCGGGCGAAACAGCTGCTCGCCGAGGCCAAGTTCGATACCGGCAAGACCTACCAGTTGATCACCAAGCAGGAAGCGCCCGGAGAGGTCGAGTCGGCGAAGGTGTTCGCGAGCCAGGCCAAGGACATCGGGGTGTCGATCGAGGTCGTCGTGCAGGACGCGAACGCCTTCTACGATCAGACCTGGCTCAAAGCGCCGTTGTACACCGCGAACTGGGGCACCAACGATTCGGTGGTGTTCTTCGCCAGCAAGGTGATGTACTCGCGCACCAAATGGAACGAAACCGGGTTCAACGACGCCGCTTTCGACCAGGCGTACACCGACGCCCTCGCCGCGCCGGCCGGGGAGAAGTTCGCCGCCGCCAGCCGGACGATCCAGCGGATCGAGCACGAGCGCGGCGGTTACATCGTGTGGGGTATGGCCGACGGGATCGATGTGGCGGCACGGTCGGTGCGCGATCTGCCCAGACTGGGTGGGTACGGGCGCGTGCAGCTCGAGCGGGTGTGGATGTCGAATTGATCGGCTTCGCCGGACTGATCGCGCGCCGGCTGGGACTGCTGATCGCATTGCTGGCCCTGGTGTTCGTTGTCGTGAACCTGTTGCCCGGCAACGCGGCGCGTGCGGTGCTCGGCCGTGATGCCACACCGGAACGCATCGCGGCCAAGGAACACGAACTGGGCCTGGATCGTCCACTGCCGGTGCGCTTCTGGCACTGGTTCAGTGGCGTGCTCACCGGTGACTTCGGGACCACCGCACGTGGAGTGCCGATCAATGACCTGCTCGCGTCGAAGTTCCCGCAAACCCTGCTGCTGGCCTCGACGGCGATGGCGGTCACGATCGTGATCTCGCTGCTGTGCGGGTTGTGGTGGGCCGCACGGCCACGAGGTCTGGCGGCTCGGCTGCTCCAGCCCGGTTCGGCGTTCGTCATCGCCATTCCGGAATTCGTGGTGGCGACCCTGTTGGTGCTGGTGTTCGCGCTGTGGCTGGATTGGTTGCCCGCGGTCACCTTCACCGACCGGTCGGGTTATCCGGCGACCGCGTCGATGCTGATCCTTCCGGTCGCCGCGCTCGCGATCCCGCAATCGGCGTGGAATCTGCGGGTGGTGCGCGGCGCGATCACCGACGCGGCCACCGCCCCGCACGTGGAAGCCGCTGTGCTCAACGGACTTCCGGAGCGGACGGTGCTGCTGCGCCACATCCTGCCGTTCGCGCTGCCGACCATCGCCACCTCGTTCGCGACCTCGGTCGGCACGCTGTTCGGCGGGGCGCTGGTCGTGGAGACGGTGTTCAACTACCCGGGCATGGGGGCGATGATCGCCGGATCGGTCTCCGACCGCGACACCGCATTGGTCGCGGCGGTCGTCGCCATGACCGGCGCCACCATCATGTGCGTGCTGCTGGCGGCGGATGCCGTGCGCGCGTGGGCGAATCGAGGACGGACGTGACGGGTGAGTACACGATGCCGGTCACGCGGCGGCGGCGCTGGTGGCTAGCGGTCGTCCCGGCCGTGTTGATCGGCGCGCTCGCTCTCGCCGGGCCCGCGCTGGCCCCCTACGCGGTCGATCACGGGATCGGGATCAGCTTCCAGCGGCCCGGCGGTCATGCGTGGCTGGGCGGTGATCGTCTCGGCCGGGACGTATGGAGCCAATTGCTGTGCGGCGGTTGGGGTCTGCTGCTGCTCGCCGCGACCATCGCACTGCTGGTGACCGGGCTGGCGGCCCTGCTCGGTTCCTGCGCGGCGCTGCGCCCACGCCTGGGCGCCTGGATCGAACGCGCCGCCGACCTGGGCATGCTGCTGCCGCCGGTGCTGGCGATCCTGCTGTTCATGCTCTCCTGGCCCGAATCCGGCGCGCCCGGACTGATCGCCGTCTCGGTGATCGCGGGAACCCCCTACACTGCACGCGTTTTCGCGGCCGCGGCGAGCGGAGTGGCGCGGTCGGGGTTCATCGAAGCCGCTGTAGCTCGGGGAGAACATCTGGGGTACATAGTTTTTCGTGAACTGCTGCCCAACCTGCGCGAAACATTCATCACCCAGCTCGGCCTGCGTTTCGTAGAGGCGATGTATCTGGTCAGCACCGCCGCGTTCCTGCAACTTCCCGCCACCCTCGGCGACGCCAATTGGGCGGTCATGGTGCGGGAGAACGCCTCCGGGATCCTGCTGAACCCCGCCGCGGTGCTGGCGCCAGCCGTTGCGATCGGCCTGCTCGCGGTGAGCGTCAACGGTGCCGTAGCGGCATTCGGACGAGGGCGGCGCAGTCTGTGAACGCCCGGGTGATCGTCGAGAATCTCAGCGTGCGTTCGGCTTCGGGCGCTCAGCTGCTCGCGCCGACCTCATTGCAACTACCCTCCGGCAGTGTCACCGCGCTGGCCGGTCCTTCGGGATCGGGAAAGACCACGCTCATGCGGGCGATCCTGGGGCACCTGCCGGTCGGCGCCATCCGCGTGGGCGGCACGGTGCACGTCGCCGACCAGGATGTGTTCGCGCTGAAATCGGCTGCGCTCCAGCATTTCCGCCGTCGTCATCTCGCACTGGTGACCCAGGATCCCGGCGCCGCCCTGAACCCCCGGATGCGTATCGACGCACTCTTCCGCGAGGCGGCCCCCCGCTCCGACGCCGCCGCCGTGCTCGATCGCGTGGGCTTGCCATCGCAATGCCTGCGTAAGCGTTCGGGCGAGCTGTCCGGCGGCGAACAACGCCGATTGGCGCTCGCGCTCGCGATCGTGCGCGAGGTCGGCGTCCTGATCGCCGACGAACCGCTGGCGGGGCTGCACGCCCGATTGCGCACCGAGATCGCCGAACTACTGCGATCACTCGCCTCCGACGACGGCGTCACGGTACTGGTCTCAGGACACGACACCGAAGTCCTGCATCGCGTCGCCGACACCGTGATCCCGCTGGGAACGACCCGGCCGAGGCAGACCCAGCTCATCGCCACCGCCTCAGCGGCTGCCCCGGGGAACTCGATCGCGCTGCGCGGCAACGACCTACGCGCGTGGGCCGGGCGGCGAACCCTGCTCGACTCCGTCGCTGTCGACCTCGCGGCCGGCGAGTCCGTCGCGGTGGTCGGCCCGTCCGGCGCGGGCAAGACCACTCTGGCGCGGGTGCTGGCAGGCATCCACCGCGAATCGCGCGGCAGCCTGGAAGTGGCCGGACGACCGGTCGCAGTCGGAAAGGCGCGCCGCTCCCGCCGCGACCGCCGCCGCGTCCAGTTGATCCCCCAGGACCCGCTGTCCACCCTCAACCCGAAACACACTGTCGGGCAGGCCCTCTCACGCCCCCTACGGCTCAACGGGATGACCGGACGTGCGGCGATCACCGAACGCGCCGCCGAACTTCTCGCAGACGTGGACCTCGATCGATCCATGTCGAACCGATACCCCGACGAACTGTCCGGCGGTCAGCGCCAGCGTGTCGCCATCGCCCGCGCTCTCGCCGCCGAGCCGGACGTGCTCATCTGCGACGAGATCACCTCGGCCCTGGACGCCGCCACGGCCGCGTCGATCATGGACTTGCTCGAGCATTGCCGGATCACTCGCCATACCGCGGTGCTCGTCGTCAGCCACGACATGACCATGGTCGCCCGCCATTGCAGCCGAATTCTGGTGCTCTCCGAGGGCCGGGTCGTCGAACGCGGCGACACCGCGGCCGTCCTCGCCGCACCGACCGCCCCCGAAACACGGTCCCTGCTGGTCTGAGAGATCCTCGATCGACCGGCACGCCCGCGATCCACACACTGCGGCATCGATCACCTCGGTGTCGATCGTGCGAGCGACTGGGACACAATGGCCGGGATGGGATACCGACTAGATCGAGAACCCGGTGTGCACACGCGGACGCCGCTTCGTTGCCGACGCCCTCGTGGTCGCGGTCGAAATCCCTGTGCTCAACGCGCAGGCGGATACCTTCACGGGGGTGGCCCGGGTGCCCGAGACTGAGCGCGCGGACACGGTCCCGGCCGGAAGCCGACGGCGCTCGGCGAGGGCCGAGGGGAGGTCGTGGATCCATCTCGTCACGACGAGCGCCGACAACGCACCGTTGCGCCTGGTGACCGTTCCGGTGCTGCTTTTGGTGGCCACGGCGGCCGTGCTGGCCGCGCTCACCTTGAACGTCGTTGCCGGGCACACCAAGCGCGCCCTCGATCAGCCTATTCTCGACTGGATGGTCGATCACCGATCAGCGGCCATGACCTCCGCCATGCGGACCATCAGCGACCTGGGCGGCGGCGCGACGATGACGCTCGTGGCACTGACCGTGAGCGTGGCGTTGCTCTGGTTCGGCCATCGATTGCCCGCGCTGTTCGTGGTGGTCGCGGGCATCGGCGGCTCGTGGCTGTCCTACCTCGGCAAGCGGTCCGTCGGCCGAGCCCGGCCGCCGGTCGCCGATCACCTGGTGGAGGTGACGAACCCGGCGTTCCCCTCCGGCCACAGCCTCGGGTCCTTCGTGGTGGTCGGTGCGGTCACCATCGTCGTGGTGAGCCTGCTGCGCACCCGGCGCGCCCGGCTGGCCGTAGTAGTGCCGGCGGCGATATTCGTTCTCGCGGTGGGGCTTTCCCGCCTGTATCTGGGAGTGCACTGGACCACCGATGTGCTCGGCGGCTGGCTGCTCGGCGCGCTCTGGCTCGGCATCTGCCTGCTCGGATACCGCAGAATGGAGATCAGGTGGGAGCGCCGCGCCCAGGTGAGCTCCGCCGACGAGCCCCGAATCGAAGGTGCGGCCTGAACACCGTGGTGACACCCGATGCCGGACTGATCGTCCTGTGCACGGTTCTGGTACTGGCCACGGCGCTGGTCTACCGGCTCGCCGGACTCGGCCCGATCAGTACCGCCCCGGCAGCAGCCGCCCGCGCCGTCCTCCAATTGGCCGTCGTCGCACTCGTACTCGCCGCCGCGCTGGCTCACCTCTGGTCATCCCTGCTGGTGCTGGCGGTCATGTTCGCCGCCGCCGCGGTCACCTCGGCACGCCGAGCCCGCGCGGGCAGCTCCGCGAGCTGGCTGACACTCGCACTCGCCACGGGAACCCTCACCACCCTGCCCGCCATGCTGATCAGCGGCGTCGTTCCCCTCACCGGCGTCGCGATCGTCCCCATCGGCGGAATAGTCCTCGGCGGCGCCATGACCGCCACCTCACTGTCCGCCAAAGCCGCACTCGACACCCTCGAGCTGCGCCGCGGTGAAGTCGAGGCCGCGATGAGCCTGGGCTTCACCGACCGCGACGCCCGCCTCGAAATCATCCGCCCGACGGCGACCACCGCCCTGCTCCCCGGCGTCGACCAGACCCGCACCGTCGGATTGGTAACCCTCCCCGGCGCTTTCGTCGGCGTGCTCCTCGCCAGCGGCTCCGCAGTCCAGGCCGCCGCCGTCCAGATCTTGGTCCTAGTGGGCCTGCTGCTGGCGCAATCGTGCGCGGTGGCCACCACCATCGAACTCGTGGCGCGCGGCCGAGTGCATCGGGTGGCCGACGAGATGTCCCTGGGATCCGGCGTCGCTGGGGACAGGCGCCCGGTACGCCGTCGTGGTTTCAGGGGCTGAGGACGTCCGGTTGAGCACACCGGCGGTGAAGCGTGTCCCGATCATCGGGGGCCGGGAGCGTCCAGGTCCAGGCGTTGTCGCGATGGATCGTGACGAGTTGCCGCTTGGCGTTGCACGAAACCGGTGAGGGGGCGGGCGAGTCGCCTTCGACGCAATTCCGGTGCCGCCACAGCAGGCATTTGACGGTGATGGGGCTCAGCTGAACGGTGGCGGGGATGCGGTAGTGAGTGAGCCGTGAGTACATGCCGTCACCCGGCTCGATGCCGGCCGCGCAGGCGGCGGGTGTTGCCGACCGGGACCTGATGGAATCGCCGCCCGCCCGCGACCAGGAACGAATCCGTTGGCGCGGGCGGGTTTTGGGCATGGTCGGCGGAGATCCCCCAGACGATCACGGCTAGGCAGGCCAGTACGGCGGCAGTGACGAGGACAAGCTGAATGACGGCGGACACCATCGTGAAACCCCTCGGATTGTGGGCGTTCCCACCCGGCCGGAACTCGGTGTGGCGGTACGGAAATACGACATCACCGCAGGTGGGCGGCAGCGAGCAGTTCCTGGAATTCCAAACGAGAATTGCCATTTCCCCAGGTGCGTTTCCGGTTCCGGTGCCACACTGATTTCGTTCGATGCGGTCCAGCCTTTCCGGTACCTGGGGGTAACCAGCGATGGCCGACGAAGACAGCACCCTGCCACGACGCCAGCTCGGGAGATTCCTGCGTCAGTACCGCGAGGAGGTCGGCATGACCATGGCGCAGGCAGCCAAGGTGGTGGAGATCGGAACATCCACGCTGCACCGTCTGGAGAAGGGCACCGCTGACAAGGTGCGTGTCCGAATCGTCGCGCACCTCTGCGAGATCTACGACTGTTCTGCCGAGGACACCGCCGCAATGAAGCGCCTCGCCGAGCAAGCCGCAGCGAAGACCTGGTACCAGGAATACGGCGACCCCATTCCCGGCCGCTTCGACCACTACGTCGGCCTGGAAGCCGCAGCAAGACAGCTGGTTTCATACCAGGAACTGGTTCCCGGCCTACTGCAGACGCCCGATTACGCCTGGACCATGACTCGAAATCACCTGCGGGACGTGCCCGATGCGGAAATCCGCCGATTCGTCGACCTGCGGCTGCGACGACAGGCGATCGTGACCCGGAAGACGACACCTGTCGCGTTGGACGTCGTCCTCCACGAATCCGCATTGCGGCGCCTGGTCGGTGACCCTCGCATCATGGCAAAACAACTGCGCCACTTGGCCGATGCCGGGACCCGCCCCAATATCGAACTGCGCGTGCTCCCATTCGGCGCAGGTATCCCCATGGGCCTGCTCCCGGGCCCGTTCGTGATTCTCGACTTCGGTACGGACAGCAAGGGCCGCCCGGTCGAGCCCCCTGTCGTGTATCTCGAGAGCGTTCTCACAGCCGACATCTATCTGCAGAAAGCGGCCGACCTCGAGCGCTATCGTGCGGTATCGGCAGCACTCCACGACGCGTCCTCGAGCCCGGAGGACAGTCGCCTGCTGCTGAGAAGGATCGCGAAGGAGTATGAGGCGTGAACGTTGACCCCGCCCACGCCGGGTGGTTCAAAAGCAGCTACAGCCAAGGAGTCCAGGAGTGCATCGAGGTCTGCCATACCGTCGGTGAAGTGGGAGTACGGGATTCCAAATACCCTGGTGGCCCCGAACTGTGGTTCTCCGATGAGGCGTGGGATGCCTTTCTTTCGTTCGCCGTAGCCGTGGGTGTCCTCGACTGATCGGCGGCGGCTCGCCCTGCCCGGCGGCCGCCACCGATCAGTCTCCCCTCCATTCGCGCTGGTGTCCCGCTCTAGCGGGCGGCGTCGAGCGGGACACCGGGACGCCGCCGCGGGACGAAACGCGGTGGCGTCCGGAGGAATCCGAAACATGACTGCGCCTCGATAACCGTATCCGCGCAAGACGCAAGCCTGTCGAGGATTCCCCGTCTGCGACGGTATTCCGAAAGCGGGACCCGAGCGGGGCGAATACCGGATGAATGGCGCGTTTTGGCGTGAAACCGGCCTTCCGGAGTCACAGATATCCCGGCGGTAGCTGGTGTCGGTGGGGCAGAATGCCTGCACACATGTCGATCCACAACGTCGCGGCACAGAGCGGGGAGACCACCGGATGCAGCAGCGGATTCTCAGTACCGACGCACAACAGCTGCTGGGACAGATCCTGGCCCGCTACGGCACACTCGAAGCCTTCCGCGACTACCTCAACGCCTGCCTCGACGCCCCGACCCTGCGACTTCCGTCGGTATGGCTGCCCCCGGCGGCCCCGGCCGGCCGGCATCGCCGAACCGAGCCGATCACGCGCCCACCCGCCGACTGACCTCGAAACACCCCTGGGAGGAAGCGAGCCCTAGAATCCCGGCTCATGACCTTGGGTTTCGATGAGTTCGTGGTGCGATACCGGTATCCCGGTCGTGGGATCGTGCTCGGGCGCGATGCCGACGGCGCAGGGTTCGCCGCGTACTGGCTGACCGGCCGGAGCGAGGCGAGCCGGTCGCGGCGGATGGTCGTCGGCCCGGACGAGCTCGAGATCGTGGACACCACGGCAGGACCGTCGGACCCGCTGCGCCATTACGTCGCGATCATGCGCACCGGCGATGATCGGATCGTGGTCGGCAATGGCACCCAGGTCGGTGAGGTCGTAGCGAATGTCGCTGCCGGAGCCTCGATGTGGAAGGCGTTGACCGAATTGGAGTGTGAGCCCGATCCGCCGATCCTGACCCCGCGCATCACCGCGACCGCGATCGTGGACGGGGCAGACGTGCGGGAGGTGATCATGTCCGGGGCGGTGGCGCACCGGCGGTGGCCCGATGCGCCGTCATCACTGCACAATCTGGTGCATGTGCCCGCACTCGCCGTCGGCGAAGGCTACGCCACGACCACCTACGCGGGCGATACCGCGACGGTGGTGACCAGCGGACAACCGGTCGCGGTGCAGGTGAACGCGCCATGGCCCGAGCTGCTCGAACGGGTCTGGGCTGGTTTGGATCCGGAGCTGCGGGTCGCGGCCGCGGTGGTGCCGTTGACCGGTGATCTGCGCGAAGGCCGGTTCATCGGCGTCCACGACCCGCTGCTGCTCCAAGCCGGAACCGATTGCGCCACAATATGAATTGCCTAATCTGGCACTGCTGATCACGAAACAGCGAGAGCTCACCTGCTGCGGTGAGTTCGGTTCTGCGGGGTGATGGTGAGCGCCACCTTGGGGGTCTGTTTCGTGGGTGCTTCCGGACCGAAGATTTTCGGTGCGGGGGATCGCTGGGGGCGGCGATGCTGCCGCGACCGGTGCACGAATCAGACCAACGGGGGTGGGCTGCGTTGCTGACGACTCATTTCGACGATGCTCTCGCGAATGCTTTGAAGATCGCGGCGACCAGTCCGTCGTCGCACAATTGCCAGCCCTGGGTGCTTGTCCGCCTGGGGCCGGAAGCCCTCCTGCTGGTGTCGGACCGGGACCGGGAGCTGCGGACCTTGCCCGCTCACCGCGCGGAAATGCGGGTCAGTTGCGGACTGTTCTGGCGGCTGTTGCATCTGGCGCTTGCGGCGCAGGGCTGGGTGGTCGACACCGAGTCGATGCCCGAGCTGTCCGAGCTGCCGCCGACCTGGACTCCCTTGCGCGTGGCGCGGTTCCACTTCAACGGCGCCCCGGATGGATCTCTCGATGACCTGCGGTCGATAGCAGGGCGACGGCACACGAACCGGGGTCCGTACCTCGATCGGGCGGTGCCGTCCACCGTTCTCGGGGAACTCGGGATGCGGGGCGCGGTCGCCGAACCCCGGGTCCACATTCGCCACCTGACCATCGAGCGAGACCGAAACCTGTTCGCCGCCTTCGTTGCTCGGCACGGCGGCCGTGAATTTGCTCATCGGGCGGCGTGGCGGGAGGCGTATTCGTTCATTCGCCGCACCGAGACCGAAGCGCGGATTCGGGGTGACGGCTATGCCTTCACCACGTTGTTCGGGCCGCTGTCGACGGGCAGTCTGCTGTTGCGCAGGGTGGTGCTCGCCCCGGCCGCCATGAGTGCTCTACGGCTGACCGGATTCCCGAGATTGCTGTCCGGAAAGCTCGCCGCGATCGTCCGGCGGTCGCCGGTCATCGTGTCCATGAGCCTGCCCGATTCCGCCGACCCGGAGTGGGATCTGGTGACGGCGGGCGGGGTGTTGCTGGACTACTGGCTGCGCGCAACGGCATTCGGGTTGGTGCTGCATCCGGTCAGCGTCGTCATCCAGCACGAGGATCTGCGTCGCGAGCTGCAGGCCGGCTTCGATCTGCCCGGCCGGGTCTTCTTCATCGCCCGCCTGGGCTATCCGGCCGAACGGTTCCCGTCGGCTCCGCGCCGCCCTGCGGCCGCCGCGCTGCGGGCGCTATGACCGGTATTCACCCGCGCCGGTGAACCCGGCCCCCGCGGGGTGATGGTGATCTCCACCTTGGGTGGCTGTTTCGTGCGTGCTTCGGCATAGAAGATTCCTTATGCAAGGTGCAAGGGGAGATCGACAGGGGGGCGGCGGAACAGCCGCGTCCATTCACGAATCAGACCACTGGGGGAGTGCACGCATGCGTTCGACTTTCGTTTCGCACGTCCGTCGACAGACCGAGGCGTACGGCGATACAAGGCATTACACCTTTCTGCGCGAGCAGCAGCGCGGGCTGGCCGAGGAGGCGGTCAGCTATCGCGAACTCGATCGGGATGCGCGGGCGATGGCGGTCTGGCTGGCACAACGCCCGGAGGCGGGTCAGCCGGTGCTGCTGTTGTATCCGCCCGGCCTCGAATTCCTGCGGGCCTTTCTCGGCTGCCTCTACGCGGGAGTCATCGCGGTACCGGCTCCGATCCCGCACGACGCGCGCAGTATGGCGCGGGTAGCGGGCATACTCGCCGACACCGGCGCCGAACTGGTGCTCACCGTCGGCGCGTTCGCGGAGCCGCTCACCGCCTGGGTGCGGGAAGCGGGTGTTCCGGTGTCGATCACCGCGACCGATACCGCCGGGCTCGCGGATGCCGACGCCTGGGCGATGCCCGAGATCGACAGCGACACAGTCGCTTTCCTGCAGTACACCTCCGGCTCCACCAGCGAGCCCAAGGGTGTGGTCGTCACCCATGGCAATCTGCTGCACAACGCGGACGTCACCAGCGCGGTCCTCGATCTCACCGACGCCGATACCGGGGTGGGCTGGCTGCCGCACTTTCACGACATGGGCTTGATCGGCATGCTGCTACAGCCCCTCTACAGCGGCGGGAGCTTGGTGTTCATGTCACCGCTGACCTTCCTCAAACGGCCCACGATCCTGCTCGACGCGATCCACCGCTATCGCGCCGCGGTGACGGTCGCACCGAACTTCGCCTACGAGTTGATCGCCCGGCGAGTGCGCGCGGAACAGCTGACCGCACTGGATCTCTCGTCGCTGCGGGTGGCCTTGGCCGGCGCCGAACCGATCCGGCCGCAGACCCTCGAGACCGTGATCGAGCGGCTGGGCCCGGCCGGATTCGCCGCCGAGACCTTTGTCGCCGCCTACGGTTTGGCCGAGGTGACGCTGGTCGCGTCGGCCAGCCGGGCCGGGCACCCGCTCACCACCGTGACCTTCGACCGGGCCTCGCTCGAAGATCGCCGACTGGTGCCCGCCGACGCCGGTATCCGCTTGGTCGGCAACGGGAAACCCGGGCCGGGCATCGAGATCCGGATCGTGGATCCACGCAGTGGGCAGGCACTGCCCGACGGACACGTGGGAGAGATCTGGATCGCCGGAGCCAGTGTGGCACAGGGCTATTGGAACCGGCCCATGGACACCGCGGAGAAATTCGGCGCGCGCCTGGCAGCGCGAGGGCCGTACCTGCGCACCGGCGATCTCGGCGCCATCCACGCCGGGGAGATCTTCGTGACCGGGCGGATCAAGGATCTGATCATCGTCAACGGCCGCAACCTGTACCCGAGCGATATCGAGGACGCCGTCCGCGCACTGCATCCGGCGCTGGCCGACGCGATAGGCGCCGTGGTGGGTGTCGATACCGGCCGGCAGGAGCGGCTGGTGCTGATCCAAGGCGTACGGACCGCCGCGCTGGGCGACTGCACCACCGCCGAACTGGCGGCCCGGATCCGCACCGCGATAGCCGAAGCGTTCGAGCTGCCCGCGCCGAACGTGGTGCTGGTGGAGCACCGCAGTGTGCATCGCACGACCAGCGGGAAGGTGCAGCGCAACTCGATGCGATCGGCCTTCCTCGACAACACGCTCGACGCGGTCCTGCACGAAGAGATCGAACCGTCCGTGCGCAGGCTGCGCGCTGCCGCGAACGCCTGATCCGGCCGACCGAAACCGAAAGGAGCACACCATGATGCGCCATCGCACGATGATCCGCGAACAGAATTCGATCGTCACCTGGCTGGTCGGCCGGGTCGCCGCCTATCTCGATGCGCCCCCGCACGCCGTCGATGCCACCGTGCCGCTGGCTGAACTCGGCCTCGACTCGGCGTGCGCGGTGAGCCTGTGCGGCGAAATCGAGGACCGGTGGGAGCTGCAACTCGACGCCACCATCGTCTTCGACTACCCGACGATCGTCGACCTGGCCGGCTTCATCGCGGACGAGGCCGCCGGAGACCGGGAGTCGGCCGCATGAGGGAGCCGGAGCTCACAACGCCGCGTCACACCGCACAACCCATCGCGATCGTCGGTCTCGACTGCCGTTTCCCGCAGGCCCCGGACGCGCACGCGCTGTGGCAGTTGCTGCTGGCCGGGACCGACGCCGTCACCGAAGTCCCCGCACAGCGCTGGCAGGCCGCGGATCTGCACGACCCGGACGGTGGGCCCGGAACGGTCAACAACCGCAACGGCGGATTCCTCTGCGACGCCGACGCATTCGACTACGAGTTCTTCGGCATCACACCCCGAGAGGCGGCCGCCATGGACCCGCAACAGCGACTGCTGCTGCAGGCCGCCTGGCGCGCCTTCGAAGACGCCACGCTCGATCCCCGCCGCCAGGCCAAGTCGCGCACCGGTGTCTTCGTGGGCGTCATGGCCAACGAGTGGGCGGCCGTGCACATGCGCGACTACACCCGCATCACACCCCAGATCGGCACCGGGAACGGCTATTTCATGACCGCAAACCG
Organism: Nocardia yamanashiensis; assembly: GCF_021183565.1. Lineage (NCBI taxonomy): Bacteria > Bacillati > Actinomycetota > Actinomycetes > Mycobacteriales > Nocardiaceae > Nocardia > Nocardia yamanashiensis. The sequence continues at coordinate 2,641,827 of NZ_CP089226.1, read as the reverse complement.
GATCTCCTACCACCTCGACCTCAACGGCCCGAGCCTGGCGATCGACACCGCCTGCTCGTCCTCCCTGGTCGCGGTGCATCAGGCGTGTGCCGCGCTGGCGGCGGGAGAGTGCGATCAAGCGCTGGCGGCCGGGGTCAATATCGCGATCACGCCGGCCCTCAACGTCTTCTACACCCAGGCCGGCGTCGCGGCCCCGGACGGGCGGTGCAAACCGTTCAGCGGCAAGGCCGACGGGATGGGCCGCGGTGAGGGCGTGGCGGTGCTGGTGCTGCGCCGGCTGGCCGACGCCCAGGCGGACGGGCTGCCGATCTACGCCGTGATCACCGGCAGCGCGGTGAACAACGACGGGCGCAGCAACGGCATCACCGCGCCCAATCGCTGGGCACAGCAACAGGTTATCGCCGAAGCCTACCGGCGGGCCGGGGTGAACGCCGCGCAAGTCGCCTTCGTCGAGGCGCACGGCACCGGCACGGTGCTGGGCGACATGATCGAGGCCAAGGCGCTCGGCGCGGTGCACGCGGTGCCGCGGCCCCGGCCGTGTGCGCTCGGATCGATCAAGGGCAACCTCGGCCACACCGAGGGCGCGGCCGGCATCGCCGGACTGATCAAAGTGGCACTGAGCCTGCGCCACCGCCTGGTGCCGCCCACCCGGTACGCCGCCGACGAGAATCCACGGCTGCGGCTGGCCGAGCACGGCCTGCGGCTGCTCGCCGAGCCGATGCCGTTGCCGCAGGGCCTGATTCACGGCGCGGTCAGCAGCTTCGGCATGGGCGGCACCAATGCGCACATGCTGCTGTCCAGCGCACCGGAGACCTCGATTCCGGCGGCGACCGACGGCGGCGGCGTGCTCACCGTCTCCTCGAACGACCGGGACGGGTTGCGGCGCAACGCCTCCCAGCTCGCCGCGCGGATCGGCGACGACCCCGCCGCGTTGAACCGGCTGTGCTGGTCCAGCAATCTGGCGCGGTCTTCGGGCCGGTACCGGCTGGGCGTGGCGGTCACCGACCGCGCGCACGCGGTGTCGGCCTTGCATGCCGCCGCCGGGGGAGAAGACGTCGATTGCGGTGTCGCGCAGCCGTTGTCGATCGGATGGTTGTTTCCCGGTCAGGGCGCACAGTATCGGGGGATGTCGCGGGCGCTCTACGAACGCAGTCCGGCGTACCGGGCGGCGCTGGCGGCGGTGGACGCGCAGCTGACCCCGCACCTGGGGTCGTCGGTGACCGAATTGCTGCTCGGCGACAGCGAACTCGTGGATCGCACCGACTTCGCCCAGCCGGCGATCTTCGCCGTCGAGTACGCGCTGGCCCGCGCGCTCTCCGAGCTCGGCGTCGAGCCGGCCTGGCTGCTGGGCCACAGCGTCGGCGAATACGCGGCCGCCACGTTCGCCGGTGTGCTGAGCGTGGAGGATGCGTGCCGGTTGATCTGCGCGCGCGGGCGACTCATGCAACAGCTGACCGGCGCGGGATCGATGCTGGCGGTGCGTGGTACGGCGGAGGAAGTGGGTGCGCTGATCGCCACCGAGTCCACAGTGGCCATCGCCGCGGTGAACGGCCCGGGCGAGGTGGTGATCTCCGGCGCCGCCGACGCCGTCGCCCGGCTCGGGGCACAGATCGCCGACCGCGGGATCACGGTGCGCTCACTGCCGGTCTCGCACGCGTTCCACTCACCGCTGATGCGGCCGATGCTCGAGGCCTTCGCCGAGGTGGCCGCCGAATGCCGGTATCAGCAACCCGAGATCCCGATCTATTCGACCGTCCGCGGACGCCTGCTCGAGCCCGGCGAACCGATGGACGCCGCCTACTGGGTGGAACACGTCCACGCCACGGTGCAATTCGCCGACGCGGCGGCGGCCGCGATGCGCGCCGAGCCCACCCATCTGATCGAAGTCGGTCCGCGGCGCGTGCTGGCTCCCATGATCGCCCGGGCACACGGGATCGACCGGCCGGTGCCGGCGCCCTGCCCCGGACCGGATGCGACCGGCGACGAGCTGGCCGCGACCATCGCGGCGCTCTACCGCGACGGCCTGAACCCGAATTGGGATGTCCTCTACGACGATGCGGCCCGGGTGCGCCACCGGCTCGGCGGTCACGAGTTCTCCACCGCCACCCGCTTCTGGATCGAACACGACACAGCCACTCCCGAGCTCGAAACCCCCGCAACCGCACCGACCACGGAAGGCGTCATGAACGAGCTGATCGCACTCTTTCGGGAACAAGCCGCGGTTCTCACCGCCGTGGCCACAGGCAGCTCGGCCCCCACGCACATCCCGTCCGCCCAGTCACCGGACCGGCAGCCGGATTCGCACGAGCCGCAAGGAGCGGACGTCGCCGAGGCGGTGCGCGCGGAGGCGGCCCGGGTCAGCGGATTCCCCGCGGGCAAACTCGCGAGCGGCCAAACCCTGTCCGGCGACCTGGGATTCGACTCGATCATGATCGCCGATCTGCTCAACGCCCTCGGCCGCAAGTTCCCGGGACTGGTCGTCGAACCCGAGTGGTACACGCCCGCAACAACTCTCGGCGACGTGATCGCGCTCGTGCCGGGTCGGGAGCCGGTCGTCCCGGAACCGCGACCGGGCGTCCCCGAACCGGTCGCCCACCCTAGCGCGGCTGTCGAAGCCCAGCACCGCATCGAGGACTTTCCCGAGGTCAAGGCGATCGCCGAGCGCATCGCGCTGGCCGAACAGATGGGCATGAGCAACCCGTACTTCCTCGTCAACGACGGCATCAGCCGGGACACCTCGACGATCGGCGGCGAGCAGGTGCTGACCTTCTCCAGCTACAACTACCTCGGCCTGTCGGGACACCCCGCGGTCGTGTCGGCCGTGCAGGACGCGGTGGCGCGCTACGGCAGCTCCTGCTCGGCCAGCCGAATGCTGTCGGGCGAGAAGCCGATTCACACCGAACTCGAACGTGAACTGGCCGCACTGCTGGGCGCCGAGGACGCGATCGCACTGGTCAGTGGGCATGCCACCAATGTCACCGTGATCGGGCACCTGGTCGGGGAGGGCGACCTGATCATCCACGACAGCCTGGCCCACGACAGTATCGTGCAGGGCTGCAAGCTGTCCGGCGCCACCCGGCGGCCCTTCCCGCACAACGACCACGCCGCGCTCGACCGGATCCTCACCGACATCCGCCACCAGTACCGGCGCGTGCTCATCGTGATCGAGGGCATCTACAGCCAGGACGGCGACATTCCGGATCTGCCCGCGATCATCGCGGTGAAGAAACGACACCGTGCGCTGCTCATGATCGACGAGGCGCACAGCATCGGCGTCCTCGGCGCGACCGGCGCGGGCATCGGCGAGCATTTCGGTGTGGACCGCGGCGATGTGGAACTGTGGTCGGGCACGATGTCCAAGGCGCTGGCCGGCTGCGGCGGGTACGTGGCGGGCAGTGCCGCGCTCATCCGATACCTCAAATACACCACGCCCGGGTTCATCTACAGCGTCGGCATCACCCCCTCGAACGCGGCGGCCTCCCTCGCGGCGCTGCGGCAACTGCGGGGGCGGCCCGAACTGCTCGAACAGCTGCGGGACCGGTCGGAGCTGTTCCTGAAGCTGGCCAAGGAGATCGGGATCGACACCGGCGACAGCTTCGCGACGCCGGTGATCCCCTGCATCGTCGGCGATTCGATGAAGACCCTCGCTCTGTCGTCGGCGCTGCTGCGGCGCGGAATCAACGTCAACCCGATCCTGTATCCGGCGGTGCCCGAAGAGAAAGCCCGGCTGCGATTCTTCGTCACCGCCTGCCACACCGAGGACCAGATCCGGCAGACCGTGCAGGCGCTCGCCGAGGAAATGGCGGCACTGCGATGACCCGCTACCTGGATCGGGCGGTGAGCGAACCCGGCCTGCGGCTGTTCTGCTTCCACCACGTCGGCGGCGGCGACTCGTTGTTCCGCGGGTGGCAGCAGGCGCTGCACCCGCACGCGACGGTCTGCCCGGTGCTGCTGCCCGGACGGGAACGCCGCGCCGCGGAACCCTGTCGCACCGATATGGCGGAACTGGTCGCGGACCTCGACGACCAGCTCGACGAGTACCTCACCGGACCGCATCTGTTCTTCGGGCACAGTATGGGCGCCGAGATCGCCTACCGGCTGGCTTGCCGCCGCCACCGTGCCGGACGTACCGCGCCCCGCGCGCTGCTGGTATCCGGTTGTGCCGCACCGGGATTGCCGCTGGCGCTACCGCTGACCGGTGGGCTCGACGACGCGACACTGATCAGGCTGCTCACCGATCTCGGCGGTATGCCGGCGCAACTCCTGGAATGTTCCCCGCTGCTGGCCGCGATGCTTCCGGTGATCCGTGACGACCTGCGGCTGTGCGCCGGTGACCGCGACAGCGCCGGACCGGCGCTACCGTGCCCGATCCACATCTTCGGCGGCGACGCCGACCCGATGGTCGACGAATTCGACCTGGCGGCCTGGCGCGGGCACACCATCGGTCACAGCACGGTGCGGACCTTTCCCGGCGGTCATTTCTACCTTGTCGAGAGCAGCGATGAACTGTTCGGTCACCTGCGGTCGCTGCTGCGCCGTTATGCCCGGGCGGAAGCGAGCCTGCCATGCTGAGACGTCTGGCTCTGCTCGTCGTCGCGCATCCCAAACTGGTGCTGGCAGTTACCGTCTCGTTCCTCGCACTCGCCGGGGTGCTCGGTTCCGGGGTTTCCGAGCGACTGCAGGTCGGCGGCTTCGATGACGAGCACTCGGAGTCCGCGCGGGTGCAGGACATCCTCGATACCCGGTTCGGGGGCTCACCGGATCTGGTGCTGCAGGTGACCGCGCGCAGCGGCAATATCGACGATCCCGCGGTGGCGACCGCGGTAGGGCACGTGGTGCAACGCTTCGCCACCGAACCGGTGACGGTGATCGGTTCGTACTGGCCTACCGGCTCGGGCATCGAATCCGGCGCCGGTTCAAGTGATTTGCGCAGCAGGGACGGCCGTTCAGGACTGATCTTGCTGCACCCCAACGGCAGTCCGGATACCGCAGCGCGGCTGACCAGCGAGATCGTGGACCAGCTACCCGCCGACGACCCGGTGATCCAGGTCCGGGCCGGCGGCAAGCTCGGCGTGACCAACGACATCGACAACCGCGTGCACCGGGATCTCGTTGTCTCCGAATCGATCGCGGTGCCGGCGACCCTGCTGTTGCTGATCGTGGTGTTCGGCGGCGTGGTGGCGGCGCTGCTGCCGCTGGCAGTCGGCCTCGTCTCGATCCTGTCCACGACACTCGTGCTGTTCTGGCTGGCCCACGTAACCGACGTGTCGGTCTACGCGCTCACCGTCGCCACCGCGTTCGGGCTCGGACTGGCGATCGACTTCGGCCTGCTGATGGTGTCGCGATTTCGCGAGGAGCGCCACCGCGGCCACGAGCCCGGGGCGGCCGTCGTGGAGACGGTCGCCACGGCCGGGCGCACCATCGCGTTCAGCGCGGCCACGGTCACCGTCGCGATGTCGGGAATGCTGGTGTTCCCCACCGCCTTCCTCCGGTCGGTCGGCATCGCCGCGATCGTGGTGGTGCTGCTGGCAGCCCTGGGCGCGATCGTCGTGCTACCCGCACTGATGAGTCTGCTCGGCACACGGGTCGACGCACTGGGACTGCCCCGGCGGCAGGATCGGCTGGCCCAGCCATCGCGATTGTGGCGGGGCATCGCGGCGGCGGTGACCCGCCGCCCGCTGCGGGCGGCGCTGAGCGTGATCGTGTTGCTGTTGCTGATGGGCATCCCGTTCACGCACGCGCAGCTCGCGACCTCCGATGAACGCGCCTTGCCGGCCGACTCCACTGCCCGGCAGGTCACCACCTCGATCCGTGAGAGCTATCCGACCGACATCGCCGACGCGGTGACGGTGTTGTCCGACAACGACCCGCAGACGCTCGAACCCTTGGCCCGCCAGATCTCGGCCATGCCCGGCGTCGTGCAGGTCGACGGTGCGTTCGGGCGGTACGCGGGCGGCGCGCTGCTGGCCGGGCCGGGGCCGGCGGCCGCCGGATTCACCTCGGAGACAGCCGGATTCATGCGGGTGCAGCTGTCGGCGGGTGCCCAGACGCCGGCGGCGCAAGACCTGGTGCGCGCGATTCGGGCGCTACCGGGTGAGCATGCGGTGGGCGGGCCGACAGCGTCGCTGATCGACAGCCGCACTGCTATCACCGGCCGGCTGCCACTTGCGCTGGGCATCATGGCGGCGGCCACACTGGTGCTGCTGTTCCTGTTCACCGGCAGCATTGTGGTGCCGATCAAGGCGCTGGTGCTGAACCTGTTCATGCTCTCGGCAGTACTGGGCGCCATGGTCTGGATATTCCAGGACGGTCATCTGGCCGGCGTCCTCGGCTTCACGCCCGCCCCACTGAACATCGCGATGGTGGTGCTGTTGTGCTGCACCGCATTCAGCCTGTCGGTGGACTACGAGATATTCCTGCTCGGCCGCATCAAGGAGGCGCACGATGCCGGCGCCGCCACCACCGAGGCCACCATCGAAGGCCTGAGCCGGGTCGGGCGCCTGGTCAGCAGCGCGGCAGCCTTGCTCGCCGTGACCCTGCTGTCGTTCGCCACCGGCCTGTCGTTCATGAAGATGTTCGGCATAGGCACCGCGCTGGCCGTCCTGATCGACGCCACATTGATTCGCGGCGTCCTGGTGCCGGCGTTCATGCGCATCGCCGGCGACCTGAACTGGTGGGCGCCGAAACCATTGCGCCGCCTGCACGCCCGCATCGGCTTGCACGAGTCGTCCACTCCGGGCGTCCCGCTGCCGGTGACAACGGGAGCCGGCGCCATGGTCAGTCCGGGAGAATCGGCGCTGCGTTCTGATGTTGCGTGGCACCGTTCTCGTCGCCGGAATGCGCTCGGCCGATCATGACCTCGCCGTCGCGGGCGACCAGCTGACTCTCCGACTCGGACATGGATTCCGACCAGCCGGTGTCGGTGAGCGACACCGGCTGACCGTCGATCTCCACGGTGCCGACGAGATACCGGGTCACCCCGGCTTCATCACCCTGATGCTCGCGCCCGATCAGCACCCGGCTGTCCTCGGCGACGAATCGGCTGCCGGACTCGCGCATCGGGCTGCTCCATTCACCCGGCGTGACCGTGGCGGTGACCGCGTCGTTTCCCTCACCGAGTACCAGCCGCGCATATCGATACCTGGTCTTACCGTTCTCGTCACCGCGATGTTCACGCCCGACGAGCACGCGATCGGCCGGGCACTTCCACAGGCTGTCCTTTTCCCGCATCCAATCCGACCATTGGGGATCGGCTGTCGAAAGCCGTTGTGTCATATCGTCCACTCCTTCGAAGGACCGCCCCCTTCGTCGATAGACTGCCCGCTGGAGTCTCGAAATATCGTGGGGTCATTCCAGGAGCATGTCGAGGTATTTCGCCGGGTTGTCGAGGAAGGTGCGAGTGACTCGGTAGTGCTCGGTGTCCTCGTATTCGACCAGTTCGCAGCCGTTTTCGCCGATCTGGTAGATCCAGGCATCCGGATAGGCCATCAGGATGGGGGAGTGGGTGGCGATCAGGAACTGCGAACGCGCGTTCACCAGTTCGTGCAAGCGGGCGATCATGGCAAGCTGGCGGCTGGGGGACAGGGCCGCTTCGGGTTCGTCGAGCACATAGAATCCGTGCCCGCCGAACCGGTGCATCAGCAGCGCGAAAAACGACTCCCCGTGCGATTGTTCGTGCAACGACACGCCACCGTAGGAGTCGATCAGCGGCGGTCCGGGCGCGGGCTCGCGGTCCAGGTCCTCGATATTGGTGGCGACATTGAAGAAGCTCTCGGCGCGCAGGAAGAACCCGTCCCGCGGCCGGTGAATCGACTTCACCAGCCGCAGATGCTCATTGAGTCGCGAATGCGAGCTGCGCGTGGCGAAGTTGAAGTTCTTCGTACCGCCCTCAGGGTTGAAACCCCACGCGGTGGCGATGGCCTCCAGCAACGTCGACTTCCCGCTGCCGTTCTCACCGACGACGAAGGTCACCCGCGGATGCAACTCCAGCTCGGCGAGCCCCCGCACGGCCGGCAGCGAGAACGGATACTCATCGAAGGACGGCACCTCGCGCCGGTCCAGCACCGCGCGCCGGACGTAGGGAGCGCTCACTGGCGGTCGTCCTCGGATACCGGATGCGATGAGTCCATCAGGCCAGTCTGCCCGTTGGCGTGATGGGCTGGTCGATGGTGCCCGTGTTCAGGCTGCCTGGGGTGTGTCTGTCAGCCGCTGACGTGGGCGGTGTGGTCGAGCCAATGCCGGGCGAGATCGATATCGCCGTTGATTTCGATGCCCCCCACTTGCTGTGCGGGGAGGGGAAGCCGGCGGGTCAGGATCAGCAGTAGCGACTGGGCCGGGCCGCTCACCGTCACATCGGCAGGTCGGATTGCGTGCTGCCATGCCGGCTTGTCGGGCCGGCGCTCGATGAACCAGGCACCGGTGTCGTCACCGATGTCGATGGCCCGCCACTGCAAGGTCTGACCGGTACCGCGGAGAGCGTGCGCGGATGCGGGCCGCTGCATTTCCCATGTGGGCGAAGTGAGCATCGCCAGATGATTGGTGACGAGCGCGGCCGCGATGCCGGCATCGATGTCGGTGGCCCGGTTCGCCGCAGCGGCGGCGTCGAAGCCGTGGACGACAGCCTCGTTGAGGAGGCTGGAAAGCCAGAATCGCGTCCCGGAACGCTCGTCGGCGGCGGGGTTGAACACCGGTGTATCGAGCGCGTCATCCGAGCATGCGCTCGTCACCCGACGAGCGGAATTCGCCAGCCAGTCTTGCCATTCGCGAGGGTCGGCGGGCAGGGGGACCATCTCCGTAGGCAATCGGCCGGGGTCGGTGATCCGGCGCTCGACCATTTCCGCGACCCAATGCTGGGTCTGGCCCACATGCTCGACCAGATCGGCGATGGTCCACTTCGGGGCCGTCGGCACGGCGGCCTCAGGTCCCGCCGCGGCAGCCGACTCCGCCAGGCGCTCGGTGTGTTCGGCGATCGCTTGCCGGGCGTCTTCCGCGTTCAGCTCAACCATCGAATCGCCTTCCCTGAGTGCCGTCGAGATCAGCGGATGCGCTTCTCGCAGTCCTCGAAGTCCGTGCCGGTGCTGAAGCAGTCGTAGAGACCACTCTGTATGTCGCCGCTGGTAGGCGGCTCGCCGCACAGGATTCCGCAGCGCTGGTAGTTCGGTACGAACGAGCCATCCGGCCAGCGGCATGCTTGTTCGTCGCAGGTGTATTGCCTGGCGTTCGGGTCGCTGGGGATCGGATCGCGGCTGTAGGACCACACGAAGGCATCCGTGCGCTGGACTTGGGTGCAGTACACGGTGCGCCCATTGGGAAGCTGGTCGACGGCGCCGTGGTCGGTGCAGTACCGGTTCAGCTGAGCAGCAGGGGATGCCGCGGCGGGAGCAGCCGACAAGGCAGGCAACAATGCCGAGGACAAGAGCACAAGCGTCGATGCCGCGAACAGTCTCGTGCCGATCGAGGTTCGGGCTGGTCGACGCATCGAAGTACTCCTTGACGTGCTACCTATCGTGAGGCTGAACCGATGAGCGGATCGAGCCTCACGCCGAGCCCCCATCACCCTGCTGCATCGTCAATTCACGCTACAGCCGTGCTTGAAAGATCGTCCAGAGGAATGGTGTTCGTTTCTCCGAACGCCCGTTCCACGACCGATTCGATAACCGATCCGGCGGCCGATCGAATCACCCTGCGCGACGGTTGCCGCCCGCGGCGACGCTACTTCTGTGCACCCACGTAGGTGACCATGCCGATGTGCCGAGTCGTGGTGATGGTTAGCCCATTTCGGGTCAGCGCCGCCGCGAGCTGCGCACGACCGACGAACGTGACACCCGAGACCGCCCGCACGACATTCGAGCTGCGCACGACCATGCCCAGCGGCCCCGGCCCCGCCGTCGGCGCCATGATCGCGATGTGCCCGCCGGGCCGCACCACGCGGGCGAGCTCGCTCACCGCCCGCAGGGGATCGGGCATCAGGAACAGTGCGAGGAAACAGCTCGCAGAGTCGAAAGTACCATCAGCGAACGGCAATTCGAGCGCGTCACCGCGCAGATAAGCCACATTCGGACTGCGCGAACCCGCCACCGCCTGCGCCAGCATGGTGGGCGAGAGGTCCAAACCCACCGCCAGCCCCTCGGAGCCGACGACATCCCCGTACCAGTCAGTGAAATTGCCGGGGCCGCAGGCGACATCGAGTACCTTGTCGCCGACCTCGAGATCCAGAAGATCGCGAGCGAGCGCACGCTCGGAAGCCACCGACCGCCCCAGCATCAGCCGCGTACCCAACGCGCGCCACGGCCGATAGATCAGCGGATACAAGGTCGATTGCATGATGCTCTGGCCGATTCCGGATGCCCGGTTCTCGCTGCCCAGCAGATTCACATAGCCGGCCGAGATATCGAACTCGCCCGTGATGTGAGCGCGATCGCGATCGATCAGCTTCGCCAGCTTCTGTACGGCGTGCCCCGACTGATGGTGTGTGGTGTGCGGCATGAGACCTCCTTGTCCCCTCGACACTGTATATCGTCTCAGACAGTTCTGCGCGCTGGTGTCTGCTATCTGTGTGCCCCGCCCGGTGATCATCGAAGCGCTCGGAGCCTGGTCCGAGAGCTCCGCCGTTGTTCCTCTACTGCGCTGGTCGTCCTGGATGGAGGGCAACGTACTCGGCGTAGGGCACAGCCGCCGACCAGACGTAGTCCCGAACCTCCTGGCAGTAGGCAGCGATCCGCGGGTCTTCCGTGACGACCGAGCCGGCGATCCGACCGGAGGGCATGAACAATGTGAAGGTGACCGTTTGATCGTCCAGCAGCCACCAATCGAAATCGGTGAGTCGAGTCGCGTCAACCAGATGCCTTGGCACATAACCGATCTGCTCGCCGACCTCTGCATTGAGCCGCGCGACTTCCAACTCCTACCGGATGTAGTCGGTGTGCGGCTCGGTTACAACCCGAACACGGCGCATAGCCGCTCCCCGGGCCGTCAGATCCCGGACCGTCCCCAACCATCCTTGAAACCAACCGTAATCATCGCCGGGTCCGCCTTCGAGCCAATTGCGAAAGGCCTCGTTCTCCCCAGGTGAGTCGTAGCTGTCCTTCAGTTCGAGGTGGAACGCTTCGCGCTCACTGGCACCGATCAGCTGCGTATGGGCACGGCTGTCAAGAAGCTGCATCGTGGAACGTCCTTTCGACCTTCGGTATCCGCACGGCTGCCTCGTTTGGGCTATCGAGACTGTGGAGCGGGGAGTTCGATGTTTGCGCCGGTACTCAATGCGCATCAGCGACAGTGCTGGTGTCAAGCCCCACCGGCCCGCGCGGGTGGAAGGTTCCGGAGCGGCGGCATCGCCCGGCGGGCGTACGTGGCTTCGGGACTCGCGGTGATCACATCGAGCTGCTGCACCAGAGAGCCCGGAATCTCGCTGTCTTCGAAGTGTTCTGGGCTCGGCACGATGACCGCTTCGGCATCCAGGCGTGTTGCTTGCGATTTCAGACGAGCCAACGGCGGCCGACCTGTGTTCGGGTCGTAGAGGATGACGGCAGCCAGGTCATACCCATACCGTTCGGCAAGTCTGCGGATCTGGCTCTCGTCCCAAAGTTGGGCGATGCCGGACACGTCGGTCCGCAGATATCCGAGACATGTTGGTCGCCAGCGCATTACATCCCTCTGTTGGTGGTTAACCGGTCCGGTGCTGCCGTGAATTTCCAGGTAGAAGCCTTGGTATCCGTCGCCCTCATCTTCGTAGGACTGAAGCTCGAGTGTTCCTCCTGGAAAGGCGAACAGTCGCGAACGGTTCCCTTCGTGGTCGTTCATGTGCGCCCCTCATTTCGCGGGTGAGGTATCCGTGGCCGAGACGACTGCGACCGCCTCCAGACGCCATGAACCGACGCTACGAACGGGACGACGTTCGTGGCTATTGGTTTGCAGTGTTTTGCAGCAAACTTGGCAAAACATTCCCACCGGAGCACTGCTGATGGATCATTGGAGGTGTCGAAAGCTCAAGTGGCAGAACGTTAGTTAGGGGAGCGGCGATGCGGTTGACGTTTTTGGGTAGGGGTGGCTCGGACGTCGGAGAGTGCCCGACCTTGTACGCGACAGATCAGGGGTCGTATGTGATCGTCGGATGGGGGACAAGGGATGCGGAAACGATCGAAATACCGCATCTCCTCCTGGGATTCGCGGAGCCGGACACGTTCATCGGCACACAGCTGACCGATACCGGCAGGGGCACGTTCACGCTCACCGGCCGCCCGATTACGGAACCCGATACGCTCTCGCAGATGACCCTCCATCCCCACGAAACCGCAGTCGAAGCACCCAAGGTGGGAAGGACCTTTTACGGTGCTGCTGAGGTCTAGGGACGAACCAGGGCTTTGGCCCAGTCTGTTCGCCGCATGCCGGCATTCGGCGTTCCACCTCGAACAGCGAGACAGCTATGCGGTGCCCGAGGAAGCCGAGCGGATACGGCGCTACCTCTCAGGGGAGGAGGCCGCGCCTGCGCCGAGCAGGGAATGGCCTGATCTCATTCGAGAGGCCACCGGTAGAGGTGTGGCAGTCTCCAGGGTCCGGGTGGTAACTGTGCCGCACACGGAGTATCACCGCTGGCTTCTCTCGGTCACCAAGGTCCGCGTGGACGACGGCGAGGACATCCGCTACCTGCCCCGTCATCTCGCAGGCGAAGTGCCTCCGGATGATTGGTGGCTCATGGATGCGGAACGGGTGGCGTACAACCTGATCAACGCGGATGGAACGCCGGCCGGGTTGGCGGTGACGACCGATCCGAGGATCGCGGCCTACTGTGCGGAAGTCAGGCAGCGACTCTGGAAGTCGGCCATCCCGTACGCCGACTACATCGAAAGCGAGTTCGCCCGCCAGTGACCGACAGCGTGTACGACGCGCGGGAGGCTCTCGGAGCACGTCTTCGGGAGCTTCGCCGCGCTTCGGGGCTTACCGGGCGCCGACTCGCCGAGCTATCGGGCTGGCACGAGTCGAAAGTGTCCAAGCTCGAGTCGGCGATCACCAAGCCCAACGACGCCGATCTACAGGCGTACTGCGAGCACACAGGCAACCTCGATCAACTTCCGGACCTGCTGGCTACCCGCCACCACATCGACGCCGCATACGTCGAGTGGAGGCGGGTTCTCAGCACGGGGTTGAAGCGCCGGCAGCAGAAGTCGCTCCGAATCGAAGCCGAGGCCGCGCACATTCGCGTCTATCAGCCGCAGATCGTTCCAGGGCTCCTGCAGACTCCGGAGTACGCCGAGGCGAAGCTCAAAGCTGGAATAGACTTTTATCGGATACCGAACGACCTGGCCGAGGGTGTGGCCAAGCGAATGGAGCGCCAGCAGATCCTCTACAAGCGTGATCACCGGTTCCACTTCATCATTGCGGAGCAAGCCTTGTACGGGACCGTCGGCGGTGATGATGTAATGATCGGGCAGCTCGACAGGCTGGTCGCGGCGATCGGGCTACCTAGAGTGACCATCGGCATCGTGCCCGCCATGGCTGAGATGCTTGTGGTTTCCAGCAATTTCGCGATGTACGACGATCGTCTGGTGATGGTCGAGGGAACAGCTGCAGAGCTGACTATCACCCAACCTCGGGAGCTCGCCATCTACGGCCGCGCGTTCGATACCTTGGCCAGTCAGGCGGTCACCGGAAAGGCCGCGAGAGCCTTGATCTATGAAGCAATGAGCAGGCGAAATGCATTACGCGAGGCGGACACTCAGTCGTGATGCATTGCGCGGCGGTATTGGATCGCCCACCAGATCTGGAGGGCGGTGCCGGCGGAGCGGAGGTTGGTGGTGGTGAGTTCTTCGAAGCGGGACAGGCGGTAGCGGACGGTGTTGGGGTGGACTACCAGGCGCTCGGCGGTGGTGTCTACGCGCATGCCGGTGTCGAGGAAGCAGGCGGTGGTGGTGATGAGGGTTTGGGCGGTTTCGGTGTGGCCCAGGGGGTCGAGGTAGCGGCGGGCCAACTCGGCGCCTAGGTCGGTGTCGGCGGCGATGGCGGGGAGGAGGCCGACGTGGTCCAGGTCCAGGGGGCCGGGGAGGTCGAAGAGTTGGGCGGTGGTGAGGATGCGGGTGGCGAGGCGGAAGGAGCGGTCGAGGTCGGCGAGGCGGGTTGGCGGGCCGTAGGCGATGGGGTCGGGGGTTTCGGTGCGTCTGGTGATTTCCACAAAGCCTGCGAGGTCGCCGTCGATGGTGGTGGTGAAGGGGCGGGACTGTGGTGTCGATCGACTTTTGCGTTGTGACACAACGGGTGTGGGTTCATCGGCCGGGATGCGGGCGCGGTAGGCGCAGTACTCGCCTTCGGGGTCGAGTTCGAATTGCTGGGCTCGAACCTGGAGATCGGCGGGGCTGAGCGTGCCGAGCAGGAGTGCGCGGGTGAAGTCCGCGCGGAACTGTTCGTCATTGCGTGCCAGGGCGATTTCCACCTCGCGGTGCCCGGCGCTGTAGGCGATGGTGGCTTGGTCGACGAGGTCGAGCAGGTCGGTGGTCATGTCGAGCAGCAGCCGGTCGGCGGCTTTGGCGGCGCGGGCTGCTGCGGTGAGTTCGGCGAGTATCTCGCGTATGGCGATGCGCCAGCCGTTCTGGATTTCGGCGAGTGAAATTCCCTGGTGCGCTCTGGTTTCCCCGAACTCCCGGAGGGCGGCGAGGTCGTCGGGAGTGAGCGGGTGCGCGTCGAGCAGTGCGTGGGCGAGGCGAGTCAGGATTGTCTCGGTACTGCGCGCGATGGTCGTGGCGGACAGCTCGGCATAGCCGGGTATTTCGGCGCGGGCGCGGGTGACGACCCGGGTGGTCACCTCGGGCAGGCGGTCCAGTACCCGGCCGATCATCCGCTGTTTCGCGGTGGGGCGGTGGGCGCTCATGGTGTGCCGACAGTACGTCCGGGAGATTGGAGAAATCAACAAGATCCGGTGGGGGAGTTCGACGCTGTTTCCATGGCGCAGGTCACATCGGCCCGCGAATACTCATGACACCGACCACCGTTGTTCGACGAAGGATTCTCGATGTACCTGACGCAGGGGTTGCACCGCGCCGCCCAGCAGAACCCCGACGGCGTGATGACCATCTGCGGTGAACGCAGCCGCACCAACCGGGAAGTCTTCGAACGAGTGGGCCGGTTGGCCGGCGCGCTGCGCGGGCTGGGCGTAGGTGCGGGGGATCGGGTGGCGATGTTGTCGCTGAACTCCGACCGCTTCCACGAATACCTCCTCGCGGTGCCGTGGGCCGACGCGGTGCTCAACCCGGTGAACATTCGCTGGAGCGCGCCCGAAATCGCCTACAGTCTGGCCGATTCCGACAGCCGCGTACTCCTGGTGGACGACGTGTTCGCGGCCGTGGTGCCCGCGCTGCGCGAGCACTTCCCGGGACTGGCCACGGTGATCCACTGCGGCGACGGCCCGACGCCCGAAGGCATGGAGTCCTACGAGGCGCTGATCGCGGCGGCCGACCCGGTCGAAGATGCCCGGCGCGGCGGTGATGCGCTCGCAGGGATCTTCTACACCGGCGGCACCACCGGATTCCCCAAGGGCGTCATGCTCAGCCACGCCAACCTGGCGACCTCGGCGCTCGGCGGTGTCGCGACCGGGTACCTGATGGCGCCGGGCGCGGTGTTCCTGCACGCCGCCCCCATGTTCCATCTGGCGGATCTGGCCGGTTGGCTGGGCGTGCTCATGATGGGCGGCACGCACGTGATGATCCCCGCCTTCGATCCGGTCGCGACCCTGAACGCGATCGAGCAGCACCGGGTTTCCTCCAGCGTGCTGGTGCCGGTGATGATCCAGCTGCTGGTCGATCATCCGCGCGCCGGCGAATTCGACCTGTCCAGCCTCGAACACGTCATGTACGGCGCGTCACCGATCGCCGAGGCGGTACTGCAACGAGCCATGCGATTGTTCCCGCACGCCGGGTTCGTCCAGGCGTACGGCCAGACCGAGGCCGCGCCGATCATCACCCTGCTCAGCCCGGGCGATCATCGCGATGGACGCCTGCGTGCGGCCGGAAAAGCCGCGCCGCACAGCGAGATCCGAATCCTCGACCCGGACGGCCACACCCTGCCGAACGGCACGGTCGGCGAGGTCGTGACACGCGGCGGCCACGTGATGCTCGGCTACTGGAACAAACCCGAGGAGACCGCCGCGACCCTGCGCGCGGGCTGGCTGCACACCGGGGACGGCGGCTTCCTCGACGACGAGGGCTACCTGTACATCGTGGACCGGCTCAAGGACATGATCGTCTCCGGCGGTGAGAACGTCTACTCCGCCGAAGTGGAGAACGCCCTGGCCGCCCATCCGGCGATCGCCGCCGTCGCGGTCATCGGCGTGCCCGACGCCGAATGGGGCGAACGAGTGCACGCGGTCGTCACCTGCGTCCCCGGGCAGACCGTGACCCTGGAGCAGGCGCGTGAGCACACCAAACAGCTCATCGCCGCCTACAAAGCGCCCCGCAGCCTCGAAATCCTCGACGCCATGCCCGTCTCGGGAGCCGGGAAGATCCTCAAACGCGAGCTGCGAGAAAAGCATTGGGGTGCGCACGCGCGCCTGGTCAACTGACCCCGGCCACCAGGTTCGGGGAGATCGGGACGGTGTGATCTGCTGAGGGAATGCACTCCTGCTCCCCGTCCCGGCCCTCACCCGCGGATCTGGCCGCGGCGCAGGACAAAACCATTCCCGATGTGATCGGTCCCGGCCTGCGCGTGCTGTTCTGTGGCATCAACCCGGGCCTGTGGTCCGGGGCCACCGGACAGCATTTCGCTCGTCCGGGCAATCGGTTCTGGCCCGCCCTGCACAGGTCCGGCTTCACGCCCCGCCAACTGCGCCCCGACGAACAGCGGGAGATGCTCGAGCTGGGCTTGGGCATCACCAATGTGGCCGCACGCACGACCGCCAAAGCCGACCAACTGACCGCGGACGAACTGCGCACCGGCGGACTCGCCCTGGTCGAACGCGTCGAGCGTTACCGGCCGCAGGTGCTGGCCGTACTCGGTATCGGCGCCTACCGCACGGCCTTCGGTCGCCCGCGCACCACGATCGGCCCTCAGCCCGAGCGGATCGGCGACTCCGCCATCTGGGTGCTGCCCAACCCCAGCGGGCTCAACGCCCACTACACCCTCGATGCCCTCGCCTCGGAATTCCGCACGCTGCGCGAGGCACTCGACGCGGGTGCGATCTGATCCAGGCTCGATCCCGCCCGTACGGCCGACCCGCCGCTACCGGATCGCGTCGGCCCGCAGCGGTAACGTCTGACAGGGATCCGAGCATCGACATGGCTCGTCGAAGGAGCGGGCAGTGCGAAAACTGTTGTGGGCGTTGGAACTGATCCTCGCGATTCTCGGCGTCGCCTGGCTGACGCTGTTCCTGCGCGACGAGCCGGTGACCGCGCCGCTGCTCGCCTGGAACATCGTCGCGGTCGTCTACATGGCCGCGGGCTGGACGGTCCTGCGCCGCGAACTGCCCGCACAGCCGGTGGACGATATCGCCGAACTGAGCAGTCCCCGCTGGTACACCCAGTTCTTCGCGGTCCTGGTCAGCTGTTTCGGCCTGGCCGGCGGCCTCATCGTCGGCACCGCCCGCGACGACGTCCACGCCGACGGTCTCCTGCAAGGCTTGGCCGCCGCGACGATCGTGCTGTCGTGGTTCCTGCTGCACTCCGCGTTCGCCCAGATCTACGCGCGCGAGAACACCGCCGAAGGCGGCCTGGACTTCCCGAACTGCCCGCTGCCCCAGTTCACCGAATTCTTCTACTTCGCGATCACCATCGGCACCTCGTTCGCCGTCTCCGACGTCACGGTCACCACGCGCTCCATGCGCCGGCGAGTCATCGTGCACAGCATCGTCAGCTTCTTCTTCAACGCCGCACTCATCGCGATCGCCATCGACTGGATCAAGAGCTGATTCGTCGCCCGGCGCGGGACCGCGTGCGCGCTATTGCCGCGGGCGGGCGTGAGTGGGCAGGACCGCCCACACGACCTTGCCCGTGGGCCGGCGCGGTGAACAGCCCCACCGGCGCGCCAGGCGGCTCACCGTGTGCAGGCCCAAATGCCTTGGGATGGCGTGTACCCCGGGCCTGCGGGTGCTGTCGGCAGCGGGTTCGCGCAGTATCGCCTCGCGCGGGTCCTCGTCTTCCACGGCGATGGCGAACAGCCCGTTGTACAGCTCCAGCCGCACGGTCAGATCGGCATCGCCACGACTGTGAAGGCAGGCGTTCTCGACGAATTCGGTGACGATCAAATGGGCGTCGACCCGCACTTCCGGAGTGCTCCAGCGCTCACAGATCTCGGTGACGAACCGGCGCGCGTCCTGCCCGGCGCTGGGCCGGCGGGCCACGGTGAGGTGGGTGCGGCGTCGGCGCGGGTCGTCCACGGCGGCGGTGGCATCGCGCACACCGGCGTACACGGGTATGAACCGGCTGATTGCGCTGGCGTGCAAGCATTCTCGCACCAGGGCGGACTCCGACACGATCATGATCGGGACGGCCGGCCAGTCCTCGCCCCGCATCCACGCGCGGCTGAACGCGGTCAACAAGGCCTCGGAGGCGATATGCAAATCGTCGATGACGACAATGACCGCGCGGGGCCCTTCGACGGTGAATTTCACCAGATCGTCGGTGAAGCGCCGGTAGCTGCTGGTGTCGAGGCGGCCGTGCGCGGTGACGACCGCGCACCCGTCGCTGGCGGCGTGGCTCCATCGGACCTCGGTGTCCACGGATTCACTCATTCTGCCCGCAGCGCTCCTTTCGCCTGGGATAGCCGCGGCAACCGTTTGCCAGGTCTGCGCAGCGCGGGTCGATCAACAATTCGCGAAGCCGGCCTCCAGTCTACTCGCGGCGCGCGCACGGCCGAATTCGAAACACACGCGATAAGTTGTATCCGGCATGGGTATCGACGGAATTCGCAATCGAAATCGATTGCAGCACTTTGTTTTCGATCGGCAACTCCGGGTAGTGCGAGGGACGGTGCATCGTTGCGCCGACCAATCGAACCCTGACGAAGGACGAGATACCCATGAGCACACGCGACACCACAACCCTGCTGACGCAGCTGCGGGCGGTCCGCGATCTGACCAATACCGAGATTCAGATCGCCGAGACCCGGATCGCGCAGGCGCGGACGGAGGCAGTGCGCCGCGAGCTGTCCGAGAACGCCGAGAACGGGCGCGCCCGCGTCGAGGCCATCGAATCCGCCATTCGCGAGCTGGGCGGCGTACCGGCGGTGGTCGGCCCGTTCCTGGGCCGCGTCCTGGCCATGTTCAAGGCGCTGGGCGAGCAGACCAGGCCTTTCGAGGAAGCGCTGCTCGGCGACCTGTCGCTCGAGCACCAGCTGCTCGACCGGTCCCGCTATATCAAGGCCCTCGCCGAGGACGCGAAGCTCTCCAGCGTCGTCACCTTGGCCGACGGACTGATCAAGGCGCACACCGCGACGGTGAACTGGCTGACCACGGTGCTGGCCGAAGACGCCCTGGGCGGCCCGGCCGCCTTGCGCCGCACTCCGCTGCAGGTCGCGACCGGAACGGCCATCAAGGTGGCCAATATTCCGGCCTCCTTGTCCGCACGCGGCATCGACCGGGTGCTCGACACCTTCCGGTCCGCGCCGCCGGCGCTGGAAGAACTGCTGGCCCGCGGCGCGCACGCCAGGGAGGTCGCGGCCAAGACCTTCAGCGCCTCCCGTGACGCCGCCCTGCAGACCGCCGAGCAGGTCGCCCGCCGTGAAGGAGCCGCCGGCACCGCCGACGCACTGCGCTCGGTCCGCACCGCGACCGGGGTGCTCGAGCCCGGTGAACTGCCGATCCGCGATTACGACGACCTCAACGTCTCCCAGACCGTCGCGGCCGTCAAGGAATTGGACTCGCCCTCCGAGCTGCGCGCGGTTCTCGCCTACGAGGAAGCGCACAAGAACCGGCAGGGCGTCGTCTCGGCCACGCAGACCCGTCTCGCGGCGATCGCTCCGGAGCTGACCGGCCTGAATTGACCTGCGGCGCAATGAGATCGACCGATGGACGCCGCCCGTCCGGGAACGCGGCCGCTGCGGCCCGCTCCCGGCGGGCGTCGGCCCCAGCCAGTCCGCTGTTTCGGACCGCCTACCCGAGCCCGGGCCACGGAAACGCGAACGGCGCGGCAAGAATTCGGTCAGCTGGACTGCTGGCGACCGGTGATGATCGCGGCCAAGCGGCGCAACGATTCCCGGTTGCGCGGCACGAGCATCGCATCCTGCAGCAACCCCGGCATGAGCGCGACCGGCCCGCGGTGCGCCCGTTCGGCGATCCGTATCGTGGTGCGGCCCGCCGACTCCTCATCCAGCGTCAACCAGATGCGAGCCGTACCCGCGGGCCACACGGCGGCCTCCAATTCGATGCTGCGCGGCGGATCCACCGCGACCACCGTCGTCGAGTCCTCGACCGTCAACGGCCACAACCCCACGCTGTGATGAATGCGAGTGCCGACCCGCGGCCAGCCCTCGTCAACCCCGCGAATATGCGAGGCCCCCACCACCCACAACGCAAACAGCCAACCGTCGGCTATCACCTCGAACGCCTGTTCGATCGGCACCGGCACCGTGATCTGCGGTTCAGCGACCATCACACGTCCTCTCGCCGACACGGCTGTTGCTGGCCGGTCTTAATTCATTTGCTGTCGTAATTCCCAGGGTGCCACGGGGCGGTCAGCGATTCGTCGTATGCCCTGCCTCGCAGCACAGCGACGCCCATACGGTCGGCTTACCCATTAGTTGCCGATCCAGCGGCTATCCCGAGTCAAGGCTTCGTTCGGATCGCGTCGACGGAGCGATCCCCATCGGGCGCCACCCGCGGGCCGAGTTGCGATCCACGGGCCGCCGGATGTGCGACGTGGCTTCCGGCGCGGGAGGCGCGCGTAAATGGGTGCTGACAGGGACAATTCGGTGGTGAATGCAACTGCTGAGCCGGGCGATCCGGTGTCATCATCCGGCGAGCCGGGGCCGAGCCCGCGCACGGGTAGTTTCCGGTTCTGGTTCGCTACTCAGCGGTGGGAATGGTCGCCGGAGCTCTACCGCATGCACGGCTACCATCCCGGCGAGGTCGAGCCGACGACGGAATTGCTGCTGTCGCACAAACATCCGGACGACCGTGCGCACGTGGCCGAGGCGATCACCCGCTCGATCACCGACGGCGAGCCGTTCTCGAGCCGGCACCGATTCATCGACACGCGTGGCCGCGAGCATCAGGTGATGGTGGTGGCCGACCGGATCAGCCGTGACGACGGCGCCCCGGCCGGGACGAGCGGCTACTACATCGATCTGTCCGACACCCTGGCCGAGACCGAGCGCGAGACCCTCGACCGGCTGCTGCCCGGAATGATCGAGGCGCGCGCGGTGATCGAGCAGGCCAAGGGGGTGCTGATGCGGCTCTATCGCATCGATGCCGAGCAGGCGTTCAAAGTGCTGGTGTGGCGCTCACAGGAGACCAACGTCAAACTGCGGGACCTGGCCACGGCGCTGATCGCCGAGCTACCCGCCGTGCCGCCGCCCGCGCCGGGTGTCGTGGCGGCGTTCGACCACATCCTGCTCACCGTGCACGAACGCATCCCGCGCGGCTGAGCTGTCCGGCCGGAAGATTATCTTTCGAACCCACTTGCACTCGACTATGCCGAGTGCTAAAAATTATCTATGTCAGATGACAGAGGTTATCTGAGTCTCCTACGAACGAGAATGGAGTGAGCTGGAGGTGGCGACCATGCTGATGCGTACCGATCCCTTCCGTGATCTGGATCGTTTGACCCAGCAGGTCTTCGGGACCCCCGCGCGGCCCGCCGCGATGCCGATGGATGCCTGGCGCGAGGGTGACGAGTTCTTCGTCGAGTTCGACCTGCCCGGCATCGACCCCGACTCCCTCGACCTGGATGTCGAGCGCAATGTGGTGACCGTCAAAGCCGCACGGCCGCAACTGGATCAGAGCCGGTCGATGATCGCGGCCGAACGCACCCGCGGAGTCTTCTCCCGTCAGCTGTTCCTGGGCGAGAACCTCGATACCGACGCCATCCGCGCCGACTACCGCGACGGCGTGCTGCGGCTGGTCGTCCCCGTCGCGGAGAAGGCCAAGCCGCGCAAGATCGAGATCAACCGCGCCGACGGCCACGACCGTCAGGCCATCAACGCCTGATCCGGAAGCGGCCCTCGGCCCGACCGAAGAGAGGTGATGCCTGTCGAACATCCCTCGCAGCAGACATTTCTCACAACCTCGTCCCCCTCGGGTGAGCCCGCTCAGCGCAAGGCTTGCGGGCTCACCCGGCCCTCTTCTTCCGATCCCTTCCCGCACTGCCCCCATGGTGAGAGAGGAGACCGTGATGAGCACCGTCATTCCCGTCGGCAGCGACTTCGATCGCGCGGACCGGCAGACCTTCGTCGACGACCGCGACCACGACCTCGGCCTGGACATCGCAGCCCTGCACCCCTCCGGCGAGAGCGACTGGGCCGGTTGGGATTCCGCCGATATCGCCGACCGCATCGACCAGAACTGGATCACCCCTCGCCCCCGCGACTACGACCACACCGATGCCGATGATGACGACGACTACTGCCTCGCCTACTGACCCCGCCACACCCACGTGCCCGCCGCGCTGGCGCCGCGCCCACGTGTCCTGGTTCGACACCGCCAAAGGCTTCGGCTTCCTCACCCCCGCCGCCGGCGGCCCCGCCGTCTTCGTCGACTACATCACCATCGACGTCCCCGGCTACAAAACCCTCGCCCCCGGCCAGCCCGTCGCCTACCTCGCCACCGACACCGATCGCGGCCCCGAAGCCACCCGCGTCATCCCCGACCCATCCCCAACCCTGGGATGCCACCACACGGCAGGTACCACCCGCCTACGGCGGTCACGCTGGACCGCCCGCCGACTACCCGGGCGGGATGTATTCGGGCAGTGAGGTTGTGAAGGAGCCGCCACACCCGTCAGCTGTCGGCGTCGGCCGCCAGACGCGCGGCAGCGGCCGCCGCACGGTCGGCATCCGCCGCGTGTCGATGGTCGGCGGCGGCTTGCCGGTGGTCGACACCGATGCGCTCGTCGCTCGCCGCTGCGTTGTCATGAACTTTTGCGGCACGTTCGTGGACGGCGGCGGCGCGCTCGTGAGCTGCGGCCGCCCTGAGGTGGGCCGCGCGTGAGCTCGCTCGGGACTGCTGTGCTCGTGCGGCCGCGACCGCCGCGTCGGCCGCGGTGACGGGCTGGCCGGCGGCCAGTTGCTCGCGGCGTCGCGCGAGCTCTCGGGCGCGGGCCTCGGCGCGGTCGGCAGCGGGCTTGGCCATCTTCAAAGCCTAAACGTCTCGGCCGTCGGCCCGGATCGGTTGCCGGGCATGCGTCTCGGGCGTTCTGATTGGGCGCGGTTGTTTGGGGCTATTCGACGAAGACCGGGCGGGTTAAGAAAGCAGCTCGGTCGGTTTGAGGGACGTGGTCGGGGCGTTCGCCGCCGAGGGCGCGCCGCGCCTCGGCCATGCCGCTGGCGACACACCGGTCCTAGTCGGCCGCGTGGCCCGGGGTCAGGCTCGCTACGGCGTGATAGCGCAAGGGAGCCGGTGGGCGCTTGCGCAGGTGGGCGGCTGTGGGGGACAGCAGGAAGCCGACGTGGTCGCCGAAGTCGTCGGTGCGGGTGATTCTGCCGGTGAACCAGCCTGTGGCGCCGGTGAGGATCGGCAGCAGGTGGGGGCCCTCCTCCCATTCGCAGTGGTCGAATTTGTCTATCTCCGAGCCGGTTTCGCTGCCGAAGAGTTCGGCGAGGGGGAGTGCGGTGGTGCCGAGGAGATGTACGGCCAGGTGGGTCGCGTGCCGGGCGATCTCGTAGGTGCGGTTGGCCTTGGACAGGCAGGCCAGGAAGACGCGGGGTTCGATGCTGACCTGGGTCGCGAAGCCGACGAGGCAGCCTGCGCGTTGATCGCCCGCGGCGACGGTGACCACCCACATCGGGGTGTCCGCTTGGGCGACGACGGCGTCGAATACCGCGCTGATCCCTACCGCTTCATCCGCCATCGGCACTCCCGTTTCTCGAGGGTCCACATGAATCGGTCGATTTTCAGGGTAGGGGTGATTGGGCGAACGGGCCGGGTGTGAAACCCGGCCCGCTCTCGCAAGGCGGTCAGGACCGCCGTGGCTGTGCTCCCGTGGCGGGACGGTTCAGACTCGTCGCCGTCCGGTGGCCAAGCCGACCAGGAACAGCAAGATGACGGCTCCCGCGAGACAGGTCAGGAAGCTGAAGATCAGGCCGCCGCCTTCGACGTCCACGCCGAACAGGCGCAACAGGAATCCGCCGATCAAACCGCCGATCACGCCGACCACGATGTTCAGCAGGATGCCCTGCTGAGCGTCGGTGCCCATGAACTTGCTGGCGATCCAGCCGGCAAGTCCGCCGATCACGATCCAGCCGATAATCCCTAGTCCGAGCATGGCTCCTCCTTCGAGTGCGCGGCACCGTCGCCCGGTGCCTCCGCCGGTGCCTTACCCCGGCAAATCGGTGCTAATCCGGCAAGCGTGATGCCGCCGGCTGTGGGAAGGGTCAATGTCCCTGTCGGATCTCCGGATCGGCATTCCTGCCGCGATGCCGGCGTCGCCATTCCAGGAAGAGCAGCACTGCGCCCGCGATGAACAGCACCGCGCACGCGACCCCGCCGACAACGGCCCATCCTCCGAATCCGTAGCCCGCGGAGACCAGGGCCAAGGCGAGGGCGACGATGCTCAGTCCCAGCAGGGTGAGTCCCGCCACGTTGGTGCCGTCTTCGATTCCTTCGCCCGCATGCCGCTTCGGGGTTCCCCGACCCCAGCGTGAACCGGCACGATTCCGGCCCGCGGTACCGCGCGGCGTAGTTCCGTGGTTCGCCATCGACAACTCCTTCGCACCAGGTCCCCCTGTCGGTCCGGTACTACCCCGAGACCGATTGCCGAATCGTCCCGATTGACTGGATCGGTAGCGGGTAGATCGAGGCAGTCAGCTGTACCCGCTTCGAAGGAGACGATGGTGCGGACCGAGTCCGTGGCGAGAACGCCGCTACCGCAACCCTGTGGCGAATTGTCAGCATTGGTGCTCGAGACGCTCGGCCAGCCTGCAGGATCGCCCGTGCCCGCATTACCCGCGCCGGCCGACCCCTACGATCGCGATCCGCAGTTGGCGTTGTACCTCTGCTATGCGCTGCACTACCAGGGTTTCGCCGGAGTCGATGACGGCTGGGAATGGGATCCCGGACTGTTAGGCCTTCGTGCGGGACTGGAACGACACTTCCTCGACGCGCTGTACGCCGATGCCGGTGAAGGCGATGGCGTCATGGCAGAGCTCGACGAATTACTCCTGGTGCCGGACGAAGAGTCCGGTGTCGCGGCGTTCCTGCGCGAGGAGGGCAAGCCATGGCAGGTGCGCGAGTATTTCGTGCACCGATCGATCCTGCATCACCAGGAAGCCGATCCCTATGCCTGGCTGATCCCGCGATTGCGCGGTCGCGCCAAAGCAGCGCTGGTCGCGGTCGAGTTCGACGAGTTCGGCGGCGGTCGTGCGGACCGAATTCATCAGCGGCTCTTCGCCGATCTGCTTGAGGGCGCGGGACTGAACTCCGACTATCTGCACTACCTCGACGTGGTGCCCGCACCGATGCTCGCGCTCGTGAACATGATGTCGCTGTTCGGCTTACATCGTGAGCTGCGCGGTGCGGGAGTCGGGCATTTCGCGTCTGTGGAAATCACCTCCTCGCCCGCCTCGCGCCGCATGGTCGAAGCACTCGAACGGCTCGATGCCGACCCCGCGTGCATCACCTTCTATCGCGAACACGTCGAAGCCGACGCCGTACACGAACAACTCATGCGGCGCGAGGTGATCGGTGATCTGCTGGAGCGCGAACCCGAACTCGACGCCTCGATGGCTTTCGGTATTCGCGCCACCGGACTCCTGGAAGACCGCTTCGCCGACCATGTACTGGAATGCTGGCGCGCCGACCGCAGTTCGCTGCTCGGGAATCCGGAGCCCGATGCCGCGGGCGATACTTCGATGGCCCCACCGCGAATAGAGCGCGAATATGCGGCTACTCGGAACACGTGATGTTGATTCGCATGCCCGGTGTGTACCGGCCGCAAGCCGATACCCGTTTGCTGGCAACGGCCATGCACGGTGCGGCGATACCGCCGGGCAGCCGTATTCTCGACGTCTGCACGGGAACTGGAACGCTTGCCATCGAAGCCACCCGGATTCCCGCGACGGCCGTGACGGCCGTGGATATCTCACGGTCCGCGCTGGTCACGGCCTGGCTGAACTCCCGGATGCGCGGGCGCCCCATAGAACTGATCCACGGCGATTTCCGAACCGCGCTGCGCGGCAGGAACTTCGAAGCGATCGTCTGTAATCCGCCGTATGTGCCCTGCCCCGGCGGTGAGCCGCCGCGTGGCGCCGCGCGCAGCTGGGACGCCGGCGCCGACGGTCGTTCGGCCATCGATTCGCTGTGCCTGCTCGCGCCTGAATTGCTCTCCAGCACCGGCATATTGCTGATGGTGCAGTCTGCCCTGTGCGGAGTCGACGACACTCTCCACCAGCTCCGGGATTCCGGTCTGAAGGCTGCCGTCGTAGCCCGCGCCGAGGTGCCGTTCGGTCCGGTGCTCAATGGCCGTTTCGGGTGGTTACTGGAACGGGGCTTGATCTCGCCCGGTCAATTCAGAGAGGAACTGGTGGTGATCCGTGCCGACCGACCCCGGAAATAGCCGCCGCACAATCACTTACACCGCCGACGGGCCTGCCCTGGTGGAGGGGCCCGTCGACGTGGTTACCGCCGATGGCCGGACCATCCATTGCGACCGCTGCGTGGTGGCCCTGTGTCAATGCCGGCGTTCTGCCATCTACCCGTTGTGCGACACGAGTCACCGCAAGCGCCGGAGGCCGGAAAGCTGATCCGGCGCTTGCGAACTCGTTGAGACGTTACTCTCCCGGATAGTTCTGCTCGGCGAGCAGCCGCGCCAGATACGCCGCATTCCGAGCCAGGGTCGAGGTGGCAGCGGCAACCGCGGACGGCGTTTCGTCCAGATCGCGATAATCCGTACTGCCCATGGCCTGATCGTTCCAATAAGTGCACCCCTGAGCGGGAATGCTGAACCCGATATCGTTCAGCGCCTGGAACAGATCGGCGCAAATCTTGTGCGCCCCATCCTCATTGCCGACGACCGCCACCGTGGCGACCTTCCCGGTCAGGACGGGCCGCCCGGCATCGTCGGTATTGGACAGCTCGGCGTCCAAGCGCTCCAGAACGCGTTGCGTGACCGAAGACATGTGGCCGAGCCAGGTCGGCGTCGACACCACCAGGATGTCCGCGGCCAGAATGTCGGCGCGAATGGTCGGCCACTCATCCCCGGGCCCCGCGTCGGCCTCGACGCCCGGCGCCAGGTCGTAGTCGACCACTCGCAAGGTGGCGCCTTTGACGTCATGCGCCGCGAGCTCGTCGAGCACCTGGCGAGCGATGAGATCACTGCTGGACGGTGCGGGGGACTTCTTCAATGTGCAGACCAGCGCCAGCGCGCTCAGTTCGGTCATCGCAACTCACTCCTCGATTCAGTGGCCTTTCACGGAAACCAGCTGTGCCCCTGCGTTGTTCACTGACCGGGCCGCGGCACGTCACCGCGCCACGCGCCGGTCTCGTGCGGCCGGTTCTCGATGAATTCCTTGAACCGCTTCAGATCCCCCTTGATCCGATGGTCGAGGACGCCGGTCTTGTCGGCGACGTTCTCGATGAATCCTTCGGGATCGATATCCATCTGGGTGATGATGCGGGTGGTGTCGTCGTCGATGCGGTGGAAGGTCACCACGCCGGCATGGCACGGCCCGCTGTCGGAATGCCAGGCCACCCGCTCATCGGGATGCTGTTCGGTGATGGTGGCGTCGAATTCGCGCTCCACCGGCCCGATCTTGACCCGCCAGTGCGTGCGCGTCGGTCCGAGTTGCTCGACCTGCTCCACACCCTCCATGAACTCCGGGAAGGACTCGAACTGCGTCCACTGGTTGTAGGCGGTGTGCAACGGGACCTCGACGTTCTCCGACGCGGTGATGGTGCTCATGTGATCTCCTCAATTTGTCGGTACTTTCCACCGCCTACCCCGTCACTCGCGACGGAAACGGTTCGATGGCAAGGGCGTTCGTGCTTGCTAACGGTGCGCCGGATCGCCGGCGTCATGTGCTACCACGCGCAAGGTCCGCAGTTCCGGGTCCGCGGGATCGGGGACGTTCATTCCGGCGGCGATACCCGTGCGCAAGTAGTCGACGACCGCGGCATCGATGAGTTCGCCGGGCACGATCACCGGAATCCCCGGCGGGTACGGCGTCACCTGCTCGGCCGCGATCCGACCCGCGGCCTGCTCGGCCGGGACGGTTTCGCACGGCCCGAAGAACGCGTCGCGTGGCGACATCACGGTGTCGAGTTGCAGTTCGCGCGGTGCGGGCAGCCGGATGCCGTGGGGCTTCGGGTCTTTGCACTGAACGCGCCAGGCGGCGAGTGCGTCGTGGAGGGTATCGAGGCTGTGTTTGTCGTCGCTCATGGACAGGGTCGCGAGAATGCGGCGATGGTCGCTGTGGCCGAGGTCGAGGAGCCGGTGCTCGCGGAGCCAGTCGGCGATCTCGTAGCCGGTCGCGCCGGTCTCGGAGACGTCCATCAGGATCTGCAAGCGGTCCAGGTCGTGGGACGCCTCCACGCCCAGCAGTTCGTCTTCCATGACGGTGATGCCCGGAATGGTGCCGAGGCGTTCGCGGCCGTAGGCGGCGACTTGTAGTGCGTCGCCGAGCAATTCGCGGCCGTGCTCGACCATCTGCCGTCGCCAGCCATCGATCGCGGCGTACAGCAGCACATTCGGGCTGGTGGTCATCAGCAGGTCGGCGCACTCGGTCAGCCGGGCGCGGTCGATGAGGTCGCCCTGCACGTGGAACACCGACCCTTGCTCGAAACCCGCGCCCATCTTGTGGACGCTGACCACGCAAATATCCGCGCCCGCGTCCATGGCCCACGTGGGCAGGTCCGCATGGAACGGCAGATGCGCGCCCCACGCCTCGTCGACGATGAGCGGTTTGCCGTGCTCGTGGCAGACGTCCGCGATGCCCTCGAGGTCCGCGCAGGTGCCGTACGGGCTGGGGCTGACGATGAGCGCCCCCGCCGCCTCGGGATGGTCCTGCCACGCCTGGCGGACCTGCTCGGGTGACGGCGGATGCGAGAAGTGCCGCTCAGCATCCCATCTCGGGGTGATCCAATACGGCCGCACCCCCGAGAAGATCAACCCCGCGACGATCGACTTGTGACTGTCGCGGCCCAGGATCAGCCCGCCGTCGCCGCCCGCGACCGCCATCATCGCCGCCTTCACCGAAAGCGAACTCCCGCAGGTGGAAAAGAACGCGTATTCAGCGCCCACCGCATCGGCCATCAGCTCCTCGGCATCGCTGAGACGATGCCCGCGCGCGAGCCGATCATCCATGCCCGGCGCCGCGAGCACATCCGCGCGCAGGGCGCCACCCAGCACCTCGCGCACCCGCTCATCAGCACCGCGACCTTGCCGGTGCCCGGGCGGAGTGAACCCGTAGCGGCCGAGCCGCTGGTATTCGGCCAGGGCGTCGAGTACCGGGGCCACCGAATGATCCATCGTCTCCTCCTTCGCATGCTTCTGCCTCGGCGATAACCGGATCTGCGGCAGTTAACCGTCAGCGTCGCCACGATCAGGCGCAGGGGAGCGAGTATCTCCAGGTGCGGCGGCTATTCGACCCCGCCGGTGCCCCACGATTGTGGTGGCGTGGAATTCGGGCGGACGCGCCTGGGCCCGGACAGGTCGGCGCGCCGGCGGGGATGCCTTCCGCTGCCGCCGATCCACGCGCCGCGCACCGCCGCGGGCGACAACGGGAACGAGTCCCGCATCGGACAGCTCCGCTCGCCGGGACGAAATCGCAGGTCGGCATCGTCGGGATCGACGTCGAGGCGAGCCCGCAGGACCGTCATCGCGGCGTCGAGGCGTGCGAGGGTGGCTTTGATGTCGTGCGGCAGTCCGTAGCCGGCACACAGTGAGGCTTGTTCGTCCATCATTCGGCGCAGCAGTCGCAGGGCCACGAATGTCGAAGCGAGAAGACGTTTTTCGGCGGGGGTCATGCGTTGTTCGCTTGCGGCCGCACGGTCGCGGCGTGGAGCCCGCGCTCGTCCCGCTCGAGGGTGAAGGTCACCGCCTGATGCTCGGTCAGGGTGCGATAGCCGGGAGTGTCGATATCGGAGTATTCGACGAATACGCGCCGCTCCGGCTGCCGGTCGGGGGCAATGAACCCGAAACCCTTGGCGGTGTCGAACCATAGGACCACCCCGCCGACGCGAGGCCACGGAGTGTCGGTTCCAGCATCGCCGCCACTTTCGGCAACCGGGGTCGTGGTCATGTCGGGCTCCTTCGGGCGGGCTCGCTTTCTCCGACAGGCGACTTCGGTGTGGCCGATCGCGCGTTCGATCCCTTTGCGCTGGTGGCGTTTACGGGCAGGCGATTCCCGGCGCCGGGCGTTTCAAACCTGCCCGGTGCCTGCGTCGAGCACCGTCACCGAGGCGAATCCGCGATTCTCGCGGTCATTTTTGGTGTGAGCCCTCGCGCTTCTCCAGTCCCACCGCGTCGGCGAGTTCACTGCGGTGGCGTCCGAGCTCCGGGTATTCGGTGCTGAGTTCGCCCATGAAAGCGGCCAGTGCGTCGGCGATCGCATTGAGCTTGTCCTGCACTGCGGCGTCGCTGCGGCGCTGAGTGTTCTGCAACAGCGCCACCAGCAGAAAAGTGATGATGGTGGTCGCGGTGTTGATGACCAGCTGCCAGGTGTCGATGCTCGGGAAGAGCAGGATGGACGGCGCCCAGATCAGCACCAGCGCCACACAGAAGACGAAAAATCCTGCGCGCGAAGCGAGTGCGCTGACGCTGGTGGCGAAGCGATCGAACACCGACACGCTGCCGTTGTCGCTCTGTTTGCCCGCTGAGGTGTTCATCTCGCACTCCTTTACGCCCGGCGGCTCGGTTGGTGCAGTGGTACCACTGAAAACTCCTGGTAAACGGTCCCGTGCGCGGCGGCCCTCGGCTGCGGGCAGGGGTTGAAGCCCGGGATAGCGGGTAGCGCTCCGACGTGCTCCCTACGGAGACGGAGGAGGAGATCATGCGCGGAATCGGGCGCAGTGGCGCCGGAGAGGCTCGGCCGCAGCGGATCGGGGACCCGTGGGGTGAACGGACTCCCTATGCGAAAGGTGCGGGGTGGCCTACCCGCGTCGACTTGTGCCTGGAGGACGGCGTCGAGGTCGAGGACGTCGAGCGCTGGGTGCCGTCGGCGTCGGTGCTGCATTCCAACGGCGATGCGTTCGATATCGCGGTGCGTGACGACCGGATCGTGGGCGTGCGGGGCCGGGCGCACGACCGCGTCAATCGGGGCCGCCTGGATCCGAAGGACCTGTACGGATGGCAGGCCACCGCATCGGCGGAGCGGTTGACCACACCGCTGATCCGGGTCGACGGGCGTCTGGTCGCCACGGACTGGGATACCGCCATGAACCGGATCGTCGACCGGACCAGGCAACTGCTCGACGGCCCCGGACCCGACGCGATCGGCTTCTACACCAGCGGCCAGCTGTTCCTGGAGGAGTACTTCACGCTGTCCACGCTCGCACGGGCGGGCATCGGCACCAACCATCTCGACGGCAATACCAGGCTGTGCACCGCGACCGCCGCGGAAAGCCTCAAACAGTCCTTCGGCTGCGACGGCCAGCCCGGTTCCTACACCGACATCGATCACGCGGACGTCATCGCCCTCTACGGCCACAATATGGCCGAAACCCAAAGTGTGCTCTGGTCACGCATTCTCGACCGCCTCGCCGGACCCCAGCCGCCCGCGCTGGTGTGCGTCGATCCGCGCCGCACCCCCGTCGCCGCGGCCGCGACCGTCCATCTCGCGCCGCTGCCGGGCACCAACCTGGCGTTGATGAACGGACTGATCCACGAACTGATCGAACGGGAATGGATCGATCACGACTACATCGACGCGCACACCATCGGATTCGACGATCTCGCGAAAGCGGTCGCCGACTGGCCATTGTCGAGGACAGCAGCCGTGTGCGAGGTGGACGCGGACAGTCTGCGCGAGGCGGCACGACTCATCGGCACCGCCGAACACCTGGTATCGACGGTCCTGCAAGGCTTCTACCAGGCGCATCAGGCGACGGCAGCGGCGGTGCAGGTCAACAACATTCACCTGCTGCGCGGCATGCTGGGACGACCCGGGTGCGGTGTCCTGCAGATGAACGGCCAGCCCACCGCACAGAACACCCGCGAATGCGGCGCGGACGGTGACCTGCCCGGATTCAGGAACTGGGCCAACCGCGCCCACCTGGAAGAGCTGGCGCGATTGTGGAATGTGGAGGCCGACAAGCTCGATCACGGCAAACCACCCACCGATGTGATGCAGATGATCGGACTGGCCGAGTCCGGTGAGCTGGGAATGCTGTGGGTCTCGGCCACCAACCCGGCGGTGTCCCTGCCGGAGCTGGCGCGCATCCGCCGCATCCTGTCCGCAGAGA
Source organism: Nocardia yamanashiensis (assembly GCF_021183565.1). Taxonomy (NCBI): domain Bacteria; kingdom Bacillati; phylum Actinomycetota; class Actinomycetes; order Mycobacteriales; family Nocardiaceae; genus Nocardia; species Nocardia yamanashiensis. The sequence goes on along the minus strand of NZ_CP089226.1, from coordinate 2,609,303 downwards.
GCCTGTTCCTGGTGGTGCAGGACATCTTCCCGACCGAGACGACCGAACTGGCCGATGTGGTGCTGCCGGCCGCCGCATGGGGCGAGAAGACCGGCACCTTCACCAATGCCGATCGCACGGTCCACTTTTCAGGGCAGGCGGTGTCTCCGCCAGGACAAGCCAGATCCGATCTGGCGATCTTCGTCGACTTCGCCCGCCGCCTCGAACTGCGCGACCGCGCCGGTCAACCCCTGCCCGCCTGGGATGATCCCGAAGGCGCATTCCACGCCTGGCAGCAATGCAGTGCGGGACGCCCCTGCGACTACACCGGCCTGAACTACCACAAACTCAGCGACCAAGGCATCCAATGGCCCTGCAACACTACGCATCCCGCCGGAACCGAGCGCCTGTACACCGACGGAGTCTTCTTCGCGGACCCGGACACCTGTGAGACCTACGGCAAGGACCTCGTCACCGGCGAACCGGTAAGCGAATCGGCCTATCGGGAACGCAACCCGCACGGCAAGGCGATGCTCAAGCCCGCGCCCTATTCACCGCCCGCCGAAACACCCTGCGACGACTATCCTTTCGCACTCATCACCGGCCGCACCATCTACCACTTCCACACCCGCACCAAAACCGGCCGCGTACCGCAACTGCAACGCGCCGCACCCGACGTCTGGGCCGAGATCTCCGAACTGGACGCGGCCGCCCGATCCATCACCGACGGCGACCACGTCCGATTGACCACCCCGCGCGGCAGCATCACCGCCACCGCCCGCATCTCCGATATCCGCCCCGGCGTGGTGTTCGTACCGTTCCACTACGGCTATTGGGACACCGAGGACGCCACCCATGAGCGTGCGGCCAACGAGCTCACCCGCACCGACTGGGATCCGGCGTCCAAACAGCCGTTGTTCAAATCCGGTGCTGTACAGCTGGTCCGGCTCAGCCGTTGATGAAGTCGAGCACGGCGGGCCAGGTCGTGGTCGCGGCGGCCGGACCGGCGAGCAGGCCGAGGTGACTGCCGGGCACGGTTTCGAATCGCACTTCCGTTGCCCCGGTGAGGATATCGACGCCGCGGCGGACCCCCGCCGCGGGCACCAGCGCATCGGATTCGCTGCCGACGAGCAGCACCCGGCAGGTCAGCTTCGCCAGGTCGACGGTCAGGTCCGAGCGCAATCGGATCGATCCGCTGGCCAGTTCGTTGCGCACGATGAAGCTGCGATGGATCTGCCGGTAGGAACGTCCCGGATAGCCGGGCATCGTCGCGGTGAACCGGTCGATCGCCGCCATCCTGGCCAGCGCCTCGGCATCCCCGGCGTGGGTGAGCAGGAACCATGGGCGCAGCAGTTCGCGGTCCAGGGCTTGCAGGCGGAATCCCACTCGTACGAACTCCTGCGGGATGCCGCCCATGAGCTTTGTCGCCCAGGCGATCTCGCGCCCGCCGGTGATCCGCCCGGCCAGGCGGACGGGCACGAGCAGCGGAGTGTGCCGCTGATCGATCGGGGTGGCCAGCCCGGTGATCGAGGCCAGCGGCAGGTCCGCGTGCGCAGCGCCGCCGATCATCGCCAAAGCGCCGCCGATCGACCAGCCGATCACATCGACCGGCCCACCGTGTGCGGCGGCCACCGCCCGGATCGCGTCCGGGAGGATGCCCTGGGTCCAATCCTCCAGTCCGAGTTCACGATCCGCGGCGCCGAAACTGCCGTAGTCGATCACGTACGGCTGTCGCCCGTGCTCGATGAGGTACCGCGCCAAGCTCTGACCGGGCCGCAGATCGAAACACGCGGGTGTCACCGCGAGCGGCGGCACCAGCAGCACCGGATTGCCGGTGGCCGCCGCAGCGCCCTCGTAGCGGCGCAGGTGCGCGTGCGGTTTCCGGTACACGGTGGTCACAGGAGTCGGCTGATAGGACTCGGCGCCGGAGCCGAAGGTTGCCGACCACACCTGGCGGGCGGCTCGCGGCAGACTCGCCACGGTGGCGATCACGACATTCTCCTCGACATGAGATGGGACAGCAACGCGGACGCGTGCCGACACTGGGCGTGGACCCCGCGCGCGGGTGTTCACTCGACCGGCGAGTCCGCGAGAACGGTAGCGCCACGCACCTTTTCGGCCGCGCGCAGGAACCTGCCCGGACCCCACTCACGGCCGAGTCCGGCGGCGAAGGTCCCCTCGCGATACACGACGCGCCCGTTGACGATGGTGGCCCGCACCGCGTTGTCGCTGCGGTTGACCATGCGCCGCAGGCCGCCGTACTCGGGAACGGCTTGCTCGGACAGCCCGTGGACGGATTGGTCCAGCCCGGCCGGATCGATGATGGCGATATCAGCACGATCGCCGACTCGTAGATAGCCTGCGTCGAGCTGGTACCAGTCGGCGAGTTCGCCGGTGAGCCGGTGCACCGCGCGCTCGATGGTGAGGAACGGTTTGCGCCGCCCCTGAGCGGCTTTGACGCGTTCGAGCAGCCGGACATGATAGTTGTAGAAGGCCATGTTGCGCAGGTGCGCGCCGGCGTCGCCGAACCCCATGTGCACGCTCGGGCTCTTGGCCAGCTTGTCCAGGTACTTCGGGCGGTCGTTGGCGATCGTGGTGCGCCAGCGGATCGAACGGCCGTATTCCAGCACCAGGTCCAGGAAGGCGTCGACCGGGTGAATGCCGCGCTCGTCGGCGATCCGGCCGAAGCTCTTGGCGATCAGACTGTGATCGGGGCAGTCGACGATGGTGGCGTCATAGAGGTTGCGGTGCCAGATCTTCGGGGAGAATTTGTTCTCGTAGTCGCGGCGGAACCAGCGCCGGTATTCCTCCGAGCGCAGCAGCTCGTTGCGTTCGAGCTGATCCTTGATGTCCATTGCCGCCGAGCCGGACCCGAACTCCTCGAACACCACCAGATCGATGCCGTCGGCGTAGACGGTGAACGGCACCGGCACGTGCTGCCATTGGAAGTCGCTGCGCAGCAACCTGTTCAGCAGCGGCGGCCCGTAGATCATGAAGTAGACCAGCGGCGGGTAGGCCTTGGAGTCGGCGGCCGCGAGCATCGAGACCTTGAGGCGATCGCGCCGCAGCAGCCCGCTGGCGGCGAGGAAGAACTTGTGGATATTGGGCACCGGCATGATCGACGGGGTGCTCTGCAGGATGCGATGGCGCCGGCGCAGCACCTTGTTGAGTGCGCGGAATTCGCGACGTTTGACGAAGGTGGTCGGCAGGGTGCGCGAGCGGTACAGGTCGCCGTCGAGCTTGTCGATCGGGTTGGTCGTCGCCGACATGCCCAGGAAGCCCGCGTCGAGCGCTTCTTCGAGAATCGTTGTCATGCGCTCGATCTCGGCCGGGGTCGGTTCGACGGCCTTGTCGACGGCCCGGTCCATGCCCATCACGGCGATCCGCATATCCGACTGTCCCAGGAAGGCCGCGATATTGAGTCCGAGCGGCAACGCGTCGACGGCCTTGGCGTATTCGGCCGGGTTCGACCAGGTCCGGTGCGCGTCGAGGGTCGAGATCACGATCTCGCGCGGCACCGCTTCGACCCGGCTGAAGATGTCGGCGCATTCGGTATCGGAGGCCATGATCGTGGTGAGCGAACAGTTGCCGATGACGGCGGTGGTGACGCCGTGCCGCACCGATTCCGTCAGCGCGGGCGCGACCAGCATTTCCACGTCGTAGTGGGTGTGGATGTCGACGAAGCCGGGCACGACCCACTGGCCGGTGGCGTCGATGACCTCCGTCGCCGCGGTCGCCGGCAGGGGAGCGGAGCTGATCGCCGCCACCTCCCCGGCCACGATGCCGATGTCCGCGGTCCGCGGTGCGGCTCCGGTTCCGTCGAACCAGATCCCGTTGCGCACGATCATGTCGTACTCGGCCACACGAGTTCCTCTCCCACCCGGCATGCACCGGTGAATGCTCACTGTTCGGAGCCTCGACAGTCCGCGAAAACCCGATGGGAAGTACTTTCCCTCGCAATTCGCGACTTGACGTTACTGTCTGTAACGCATAAAACAATGCACTAGTGAATGGAATCCCGCAAGATCGGTCCGCCGGACTCGGCACCGGGTTGCGGCGAGGAGCGAGGAGCTGACGCGTGACTGCACCACAGGTGCCGCGGTTCGCCTTCGGAGACGTCGACATCACGGCGCTGGCGTGGGGAGATCCCGGCGATCCGGCCGCCTTGCTGATCCACGGTTTTCCCGACAGCGCATGGACGTGGGAGGTCCTCGGGCCCGAGCTGGCCGCACGCGGCTACTACGCGGTGGCGCCGTTCACCCGCGGCTACGCACCCACCACTCTGGCCCGCGACGACGACTACTCGATCGGTGCGCTGGTCGCCGACGTGGTGCGCGTGCACGACGCGATCGGAGCGGATGCGCGTGCGGTGCTCATCGGCCACGACTGGGGCGGAGCCATCGTCAGCGCAGCCTCGAGCAGCCATCCCGAGCTGTTCCGCCGAGCCGTGCTGATCGCCATCCCGCCACTGGCCACGATCAAGGCACTCCTCACCTCCCCGCGACAGCTCCCGACGATGCTGCGCCAGGCCCCGCGCAGCTGGTACATGCCCGTGGTATCGGTCCCGTACTCGGAAACGATCGGGCGATGGCTGATCTCGCTGCTGTGGCGGTTGTGGGCGCCGAGCGCGGACCTCGCCGAACACCGCCGCCGCGGCCTGCTCGCACTGCAAGGCGGCGACCGGATACGCGCGGCGTTCACCTACTACCGGGCCGTCTGGAATCCCTGGTACCGCCGGGGTTCCGCGCACGCCCGCACCCAGCGCCTGGCGTTCGGCTCGCCCCGCAATCCCACTCTCGTCCTGCAGGGCGCGACCGACACCTGCGGCCTGCCCGCCACCGGCGCCGGCGCGCTCGCGCAACTGCCGCCCGGCAGCCGCCGCATCGTGGTCGCGGACGCGGGCCACTTCGCGCACCTGGAACAGCCCGCGGCCGTCACCGGCCACATCCTCGAGTATTTGAAAGACGGAACCGAATCATGAAGCTCGGCAAGAAGAATCGCTTCCCGATGGACACCGTGGACATCGGCCCCCTGCAACTCAAAGCCCGCAAGGTCGACTTCGACCTGTCGGCGACTCCGCTGCACTGGATCCCGGGTCACCCGGTGGCCGGGCACACCCTCAACGCCTACCATCTGCTGTTCCCGGAAGTGGAGCGGTTCTTCATCGCGGCGTTCAAGGAAGCGCTGCCCGAGATCGTGGATCCGCGCCTGCGCGAGGACGTGCTCGGATTCATCGGACAGGAAACCGTGCACGCCAACGCGCACGAGGATTCGCTCGATGACTACTTCCAGCGCAACGGCATCGATCCCGGACCGCTGCTGGCGCAGTCGCGTTACCTCCTGGGCCGGGTGCTGGGACCGCGCGAGTTCCGCACCGACCGCGCCCGCCGCCGGCACCTGATCAACCGGCTGGCGATCACGGCGGCGTTCGAGAACTTCACCGCCTTCCTCGGGCACTTCGTCCTGAACTGCCGCTGGGACGAGGCCGGTTCGGATCCGGGGATGACCGCGCTGTTCCGCTGGCACGGCGCCGAGGAGATGGAACACCGCACCGTCGCCCACGATGTCGCGATGTACTTCGACCCCGGCTACTGGCGGCGGGTCCGCACGATGGTGGTCATCTTCCCGCTCGTCATCTGGATCTCCAGCCGGTTCGTCTGGTACATGGTCGAACACGATCCCGCCGTGCGATCCTCGCGCCTGCGGGTGCTGCTGACGGTGTTGCGCGACGGACGGGCCGGGATGCTGCCCACCGCGCGCACGGTGATCGGCTCGGCACTGGATTATTTGAAACCCTCCTTCCGGCCCGACGACACCGGATCGATGGCACAGGCGCTGTCGTATCTGGCCACCATCGAATCCCGTGCGGCATAGGAGATCCCGTGTTCACCAAGTACCGAGACCTCGACGTTCCCGCGCACGCCTACGGCCGGTTCCGCCGCGACCCGCTGCTGCTGGCGGTGACCGCCGGCTACGACCTGCTGCAGTGGGCCGAACGCTTACTGACCGCCCCGGAACCGGGCAACGGGATCGCGACCGACTTCTTCGACGCGGTCGTCACCGTCCGGGAGGTGGTGGCCCAGGACGAGAACGTCGTCGCACTCACCCTGGCCGCACCCGGCGGGGAGACGCTGCCGGCCTGGTCGGCGGGCGCGCATATCGATCTGCGACTCGATTCCGGTGCGGTGCGGCAGTATTCACTGTGCGGCGATCCCGGAGATCGCAGCCGGTACCGCATCGCCGTCCGGTTGATTCCCGACGGTCGCGGCGGCTCCGCCGAGGTTCACCGCACGCTGGAGATCGGCACGGTGGTGCGGATCAGCAAGCCCCGCAACGCTTTCCCGCTCGCCGTCGGCGGCTTCAACCAGCGTCCCGCGCCGGTGCGGTTGATCGCGGGCGGCATCGGTATCACCCCCATCCTGCCGATGCTCGCGGTCCTGGACCGCCTCGGCCTGCCCTGGTCGATGATCTACTGCGGGCGCACCCGCGAATCCCTGGCGTTCCTGGGCGAACTGGAGCGCTTCGGCGGCAAGGTCACCGTTCATCTCGACGACGAGGACGGAATCGCCACTCCAGACACCCTACTAGGCGATCTCACCCGTGTGCCCGCCGTCTACACCTGCGGCCCGCCGCCCATGATCGAGTCCTTGCGGACCGCGCTGGCCGACCGCCCCGAGATCGAATTCCATTACGAGCGTTTCTCGGCCGCACCGGTGGTGGACGGTCGCGAATTCCGGATGCGGCTCGCCGCCACCGGCGAGGAGATCACCGTCGGGGCCGAGCAGACCGCACTCGCTGCGCTGCTCACCGCGCGGCCGGACGCCACCTTCTCCTGTCAGCAGGGATTCTGCCGGTCCTGCGCGGTGCGGGTGCTCGACGGCACGCCCGACCACCGCTCGACCGCCCTGAGTCCCGCCGAATTGGAACAGGGATACTTTCTGCCATGTGTTTCCCGATCCGACGGATGCCTGACCCTCGACCTGTAGAGCGGCGATGACCCCGGCCCGCCAGCCCGCGAGCCGGACCCCTCGGCAGCCGCAGAACGAGAACGGTGTGGCGACCTACCAGCGCATCGTCGAAGCCGCCTTGGATGTGCTGGCCACCAGAGGTTTCCGGTACACCAACATGGCCGAGGTCGCCGAACGCGCCGGCGTTACCCGCGGCGCGGTCCAGCATCATTTCAAGGACCGCGACGGACTGTTCACCGCGGCGGTCCAGCACATCCTGAACGAGCGCATCAGCCAGATCGAGGCACTGCAGCAGGTCTCCTACCCGGCGGCCGAGCGCACCCGCGAGATCGTGCACACGGTCGTCGAAATGCACCAGGGCAGCACGTTCTCCGCCGCCCTGCAACTGTGCATGGCCGCCTCCGACGACCCCGCCCTGCGGTCCCGGGTCGCGGCCATGGAACTCGAGGTCGGCGCCCGCGGATTCTGGGCGCTGATCGAACTGCTGCACCTGGACGGCAACGACCCGACAGTGCGCACGACCGTGCAGGCCTTCCTCGATTCCGCCCGCGGCCTGGGCCTGGCCGGAATGCTCAACGACGACACCCGCCGCCGCGCCCATGTCGCCGATCGGTGGGCCGAGATGCTCGACGACGTCCGCACGCCACCGGAGGCCGCGAACTGAGACAGGCGTTACCGCCCGGTGCGCAGGTGCTCGCGATTCAGTCGACCGTGACTGGGTACCGCTGTGAGCGAACCGTGAACGCGATCTCGTAACCGGGAGAACATCGTGGGCTTAGCCGACACCGCCGTTTCCAGAACTTTCGAGCTCACCGCTCGTGCCCGCAGAGGACGGGTTTTCCATCCCGCGGGGATGCCGTTCGCGGGCCGGGTGCAGGCGATCGACCCGTATTACCAGAAGCTGCTCGGTGCGTCGGAATGTTCTGCGGTCGTGCGGATCTCGAAAGGCCTGGGGCTGCCCGGCGGGGTTCCGGATGTGCTGGGCTTGGCTTTTCGTGTGTTCGATCAGGACGGCGAGCCGTGGGATCTGGCGCTGGCGACCACCGGCGTTGGCGATTTCACCCGACTGGTGCCTCAGCCCGCACGCGGGTGGGCCTCGGCACGCTATGGCAGCCTGATGGCCTACCGCTTCGGCGACGGACCGGCCGAATGGCTGACCGCGCGACCGATCGCGCCGCAGCCGGAGACCGCGCATCTCGCCGATCTGTCCGAGCGCATCCGCTCGGGCCCGACCAGTTTCGAACTCACCGCATCTCCGCGTTCCGGGCCGGAACGCACCTTGGCTCAACTGCTGGTCACCGAGATGGAAATCGGCGGCGCACCAAGCTATTTCGACCCGGTCCGCAATTGCCCCGCCGATGTCGAGATACTGCCGCGCGCTTTGGCGACGGTGCGGGCATGGGCCTACGCGGGCAGCCGGCGCGGCAGCCACCGGGCCGTCTCCGCGTACGACACGGATTCCCCAGTCGATTCGAGAGGATGAGGCAATGACCGCGATCGACGATCTCGCGCATCGGCTGGCCCAAGTAGCCGGTCGGACCGGTCGCACCGTGGCGGTCGCGGAATCGTTGACCTGTGGGAAATTATCGTCCACGCTCGGCGCGGCACCCGACTCGGCAGAGTGGTTGCGCGGTGGGGTGGTGGCCTACAGCGAGCAGGTCAAGCATCAGGTGCTCGGAGTCCCCGACGTGCCGGTCGTTTCGGAGACTGCTGCGCGAGCCATGGCCTCCGGGGTGCGCACGCTGCTCGATGCCGATATCGCGGTGTCGGTCACGGGCGTCGGTGGACCCGGTGCCCAGGACGGCGAGCCCGCGGGCTCGGTCTGGCTGGCCGTGGATGCCAAGGACGAGCAATGGGCCCGGCACGAGCAATTCGATTGTGAGCCCGAGGAAGTCCTGACAGCGGCGATCTGTACCGCTCTCACCATGCTGCTCGAGGCTATCGAGGAGTGAAATTCCCAAGGGTTTTCACCGCCGGGTCGATCATGATCGGTTTCGCTCGAGCCCATCCGGGCATCCGTGCGGCATAAGACCTGAATCCGGACCTGGAGACACCCTCGGCCCCACCGAAAGCCTGGACTCGGACGAGATCCGCAATGACGACGGCGACGAGCCCGTCACTCCACCCGACCGGCAGGCCACCGACCGCGACGAAGTGACCGAGCGCGGACAGCGCGAGGGGCAATCACACGCCGAGCGGCTCGCACAGGAAGAGCCCGATGTGCCCGAGGGCTCACGCGAACCCTAGTCCGAGCCCCCGCGCGAAGAGGGCCGCATAACAGCCTCCCACCACGAATCCAGCTCACTCGGCTCCGGCCAGTTGACCGTGGGCACGTCCTCGGCGTCCTCGGAAATCAGCGGCACGGGGCGCTTTTTCCCGTCACCGCGGGCAGGAGTAGTTGGCTCGGGCGGAATAGCAGTCATCGCACATCTCCGAATCGCTTGCCCGGCGCCCGATCTCGCTGGCGCAAGCTGCATCATCAACTCGCGGCAATCGTGAACGCCGGAAGTCGACCTCGTCACTGGATCCGGCCCCCGCCGTGACCGCCTCGCTGCCCCCACGCCGCCCGGACGACAGGATCGACTACGCGCCAGCCTAGGCGAGCAAGGTCACCGGCAGGTCACGGATCCCGCATTGCGTTCGTCGATAGCCGAATCGTATTTCAGTGGCGCGACACACAGTTTGCGGCGCGTGGGATATGTTGGGGCGCAATCCGATCAGGGTAGGGCGATCATGATCGACCGCCAGCGTGGGCGGGAAAACCCCCACTCCGGACGGAGTCGCTGATGTCGATACCCATGCTGGCCATTGCCGGCGCGCTGATACCCGCCGGAGCCGCCGCCGCGGCCTACACGACTGTCGCCTGGGCGTACTGGTGCGAAATGCGCCATCTGCCCCGCCCATTGCGCCCGGTGCGCCGGCCGCGGGACAGACGCACCGCGGCCTGCCGAACACCGTTTGGGGGCATGCCCAAAGGGTAAGCGCCCCGCGAGGGCGGGGAAACGAGCACCGGATCGGGAAGGAACGATCGACATGGGTAAGAGCGACGAAACCGGCACGATCACCGGCACCAGGGACAAGGACTACAACCTGCTCTGGTTCGTGCAGGCCTCACTGGACAATGCGCTGCGCCTGGACACCTACATCGCCGATGCGGAACGCGACGGCGACGACGAACTCGCCGACTTCTTCCGGCGCGCCCAGAGCGAAAGCCGCACCGGCGGCGAGAAGGGCAAGGCGCTGCTGGCCACTCGGCTGCAGGGCTCGGATATCCCGATCGCCCGCTAGCGGGTCAGCGACGAAGGCGGTCTCCGATCGGAGGGCCGCCGCGCCGCTTCGTCATCGCCATGGGGTGAGCATTCGTTTGGACGCCGGCGAAGCGGGAACCCGGTGAGCAGGGTTGAGAGGTGCAGCCCGTGTCCGGCGGCGGGTCCCGACCGTTATCCGGTGGTATCCGCTTGCCCTTGCTGACGAAAGTCCGGGTCTCGTAATGACCTCTCAATTTGTACGCGGCAGCAAGCCTGCCATCGAGACCTCCGCCGCGGTCCCGATCTGCGTTATCGCTGGTGAGCTCGACGCTCTGACCGTGGAGGGATTCCGTACTCAGGTTCTCGGCGCGTTACGCGCCGGCGAGACCGTCGTCGTGGACCTGCGCTCCGTCACGTTCTTCAGCATCCGCGCACTACGGGCCCTGCTCGAATTGCAGCGCCTGGCCGAGGCGAGGCATTGCGATTTGCAGGTGCTCGGATCACGGTGCGTGGACCGCGTTTTCGAGGCGGCCGGCGCAGTCGGCGAATAAGAAGAGCACGGCCCGGTCACGCGCCGGTGAGTATTTCGGCTTGGGGTGCCGCTGCGACGGTAGCTTCAGCGGCCGGGTACAGGCCGGGGGTGGGGGTTCCGGTGAAGAAGTCGCGGGTCCAGCCGAGTGCGAGGGTTTGCAGGGCGGTGGTGGCGGTGGAATCCGGTGAACCGCACAGCAGACTGCCGAGTAGGTCGGTGCTGGCGCCTTCGGCGTCGGTGTGCTTGCCGGTGGGCAGGCGGACGCCGACGAACGCGCGGTGCAGGCGGGATTGGACCGCAAAGGTGCCCAAGCCGAACGCATTACAAAGCGCGGGCGGAGCAGAGATGGTCAGCAGAGGGAGATCGGTGGTGTCGATGCCGCTCAGGGCCTGGTCGATATTGTTGCCGAGGAAGGAGCGGACCGGGTCGAGCAGGATGATTCCCCGCAGGTCGGTCCAGGTTTCGGGGTAGCTGGTGCGGAGGCGGTCGGCGACGAACGCGACCGCTTCCGCGCCTGCGGAGTGGCCGGCGAACACGAGCTGGTGCGGCAGGGCGGGTGGGGTGGTGCCGGCGCGGCGGGCGGCGGCGGCGAGGCTGGTGGCCAAGGGGCCGGAAGGGTCGGTCGCGGTGCCGAAGAGGGCGGCGACATTGTCGAGGAATCCGGTGTTGTCGCCGAGGTTTTGGAGGGTGCAGCCGTTCAGGTTCATGAAGGGCAGGCTGGGGGCGAAGACCAGGTATCCGGCCGCGGCGTAGCGGGTGGCCAGGTCGGCGACGTGGGCGTTGCTGCGGGCGAAGCCGTGCTGGAGCCAGATCAGGCCGGTGGGCGTACCGGCGGGGAGGTACCAATCGGCGCTCTGCTCGATCGTGCTTGCCGAACAACGGATTTCGATGGAGCCGGGCAATACGGTGTCGGCGCGGGCGGCGCCGTGGCCCAGAGCGGCGGCGAGCAGCAGCGGCGCGAGGACGAACGCGGCCGGGCGGCGAAGGAACATGGAGACTCCCACGGCAGACGCCGGTTTCCGCTGCCGGAATGGCGTTTCGATATTGGGTGACCATTAGCGGGCATCGGGGACGTGCTGTCAAGCCGAGCGCGGCGATCTGGACAGGGAGAGATTTGAACACTACGTTTCCATGTGTGGAACGGCGTTTCTCTAATGATGTGGCGGCTGGGTTCGGCGGAGTGTGCGGATGAGGTCGGCGCTGTACGTGCCGGGCAATCGCCCGGACCTGTTCGACAAGGCCCTGGCGGGCTCGGCGGACGTCGTACTGCTCGATCTCGAGGACGCGGTTCCATTGCGGGACAAGGACTCCGCGCGGGCGGAGGTGGTGAGCTGGCTACGAACAGTCGCCGCCTCGGGCCGCCGGATCTGGGTGCGGGTCAATCCGGGGGAGTGGGGCGCGGCCGAGCTGCGCGCGCTCGCGCGGACCGCGATCGAGGCGGTCTCGCTCGCCAAAACCGAATCGGCACAACAGGTCCGGGCGGCAGGCGCGCTGCTGGCGCGATACGAGACGCGACCGGGAACGATTCGCCTGTGCCCGGTGCTCGAGAGTCCGGCGGCCGTGTACGCGGCGCGGGAAATCGCTGCCGCGCCGCGCGTTTCGCGCCTGCAGCTCGGGGAAGCGGACCTGCGGGCCGACCTCGGCATCACCCCGGGCCCGGACGAGCGGGAACTGCTCGCGGTGCGCGGGCAAATCGTGCTGGCCAGCGCGGCGGCGGGCATCGACCCGCCGATCGGCCCGGCCCGCACCGATTTCCGGGATCTGGACACCCTGCGCGAGACCACCGTGGCGCTGCGCCGCCTGGGCTTCCGGGGCCGCTCGTGCATCCACCCCGACCAGGTGCCGGTGGTGAACGCGGTGTTCACCCCGGCAGCGCACGAAGTGGAGCAAGCTAGGGAGCTGGTGCGCCGCTACGAGGCCGCCGCCGGGGGAGTGCTGCTCGACGACGCGGGCCGGATGGTCGATCTCGCGGTAGTGCGCCAGGCCCGCCGCCTACTCGAATCCCAAAGCGGTTGAACGGATTCGGGCTACTGGTGGGTGGGCTCGGCCCACGCTCCGATCGACCGGGAGCGCACCGGTGAGATGAATTGCGGCGCCAGGCTCTGCGGGAAGCCCGGCCCCCAGTTGGTGGCGTCACCGGACATGGTCACCGTGGCATTGTCGGTGTACCAGTCGACCAGGTCGGCATCGGAGCGCACGATCCAGGTGCAGCCTTGCTCGGCGTCGGCGGTGAAGTCGCCGTGCCGGATGAGCGCGGGCCGCCAGAAATAGGTACCCGGCCACATCTTGCCGAAGTTGTAGTCGAAGCCCCCGTCGAGGCAGTACGCCTCCTCCGAACAGGGGTGGTGGGCCAGGGGCTCCTCGCGCCAGCCGGGCTTGGCCTTGATCAGGCGGGTGTAGAACCCGGTCTCCGAATCACGGTGCAGCAGTTTGATATACAGGCCGGGCACCGGGGTGCCGCCGAGGTCGAAGCGCATAGGGCTGCCGTCCTTGACATCGATCCACGGCATGTCGGCGGAGTTCAGCACGACCAGTCGCTGATCGGGGCGCACCGACTCGCGATCGGCGTCGGCGAGCTCGAAATGCCAGTCGCCGTACTCACGGAACAGCAGGATCTCGGTCCCGGCGACGACGGTGATCGCCGGGGTCCACACCCCGATCGGCGCCATCCAATAGGCCTCGGGCCCAAGGGTTTCCTCGCCGATGGTCAGCTCACCGGACAGCACATACCATTCGGTCTCCGCGAAGTGCACGCCCGCCGGCCGGGACCAGTCGCTGGTGAACCGGACCCTGAGCGAGGCCGAGCCGTCCTCCTCGTCGTAGCTCAGATTGCGTTGCAGCGCAGTGCCTTCGGCGTGCTCGAACTCGGCGGGATGCTCGATCAGGTCGCGGTCGTCGATGAGTTCTACATGTGGACGCATGAGGTCCTCCTGAAGAGAGAATTTATCGATACAAAATGTAGTGCTTATTAATAAGCACTACAAGGTGTATCGTAAATTTTCGTGACCAGACCTGGACGGCCCACGGGCCCGGCCACCGACACCGCGACCATCGTGCTGACCGCCGCCCTGGACCTGCTGCTGACCGAGGGCGCGACCGCGCTCACGCCGCAGCGCCTGCACGCGGCGACGGGGATCGCGCGCACCACCATCTACCGGCACTGGCCGACGCCGCGCGACGTGCTGGCCGCGCTCATCGCGGTCGCCCCGCACGAGCCGCTCCGCACCACCGGCGACGTCGCGGCGGACCTGCACACCGAAGTGGACCTGCTGTGTGATCGCTTGCGCGACAAGCCGGTAGCGGCGTTCCTGCGGGCACTGGTGACCGCCTCGTCGGCGGACCCGGAGTGCGCGGAACTGCGGCGGCGCTACGTATCGGATCTGCTCGAACCGTTCCGCACGGCGCTGCGGGCCGACGGCGTGAGCGACGCGGCGCGGATCGAGGAACTGGCGGCCGCGGTGGTCGCGCCGCTGCTGCTGGATGTGCTGCTGCTGGATCGTCCGGTGGATCGCGAACGCGCGCACCGGGCCGTCGACAGCGCCTTCGCCTCCGCCGGTTCGGGGCGCACCACCGGTAAGCGCGCCAGCAGCGAGGATCGACGATGACCAATGCCGTGGGACCCCGGGCCGTGTTCGGGGTCATCGTGCCCAGCACCAATACCGTTGTCGAACACGATTATTGGCGCGCGGCCGTGCCCGGCGTCGCCTACCGCACCGGATCGATGTACATCCCGGACCCGCGCATGGGCGACGACGAGGATTTCCAGGGGTTGCTCGGGCAGATCCGCGCCTCCATCGACACCGCGGTGCGCGACGTGCTCACCGCCGAACCGGACCGCATGGTCATGGGCATGTCCGCGGAGACCTTCTGGGGTGGAGTGGCAGGCAACGCCGCGTTCGAGGCGCGACTGGGCGCGCGCACCGGCCTGCCCGTCACCACCGGCGCGAGTTCCTGCCGGGCTGCGTTGCGGGAGTTGGGTTGTCGCCGGATCTCGGTCTTCTCGCCATATCAGCCGATCGCGGATCGTGAGGTCGGGCGGTTCTTCACCGAAGCGGGGTTCGAGGTCGCCGCCATCACCGGATTGCGCTGTCCGACCGCGATGGATATCGCCCGGGTGGACGAGGAGCGGCTGCGCACCGTGGTCGCCGAACTGGACGGCCCGGACGTGCAGGCCATCGTCCAGGTCGGCACCAACCTCTCCTTCGTGGCCCAGGCCGACCGGCTGGAAGCCGAACTGGGCAAACCGGTGATCGCCATCAATGCTGCGACGCTCTGGCATGCCCTGCGCGAGCACGGTTTCGGCGATCGCCTCGAAGGGATGGGCCGGCTATTGCGCGACTACTGACGAGCGGTAGCGCCCTTGCGCCGCGAGACCGGGTGCTGGAGCGCCCGGTCTCGCGTGTGTGGTTCAGTACTCGCGCAGCAGCCTGCCCGCGCCCTCCACCCGGTCGGGAATATTGTTGTCGCGCAGCGCCATCCACCAGGTCGCGGCATTGATGGCGATCACCGGCTTGCCGAGCCAGCGTTCGGCCTCGTCGGCGAGGCGCACCATGGACAGATTGGTGCCGCACTGGATCAAGGCATCGATGTCCTCGCCGTCGACCTCCAGCAGCGCGGCGCGCAGCTCGTCCTCGGTGACGTGCGCGATCGAGACGGCGGTCGGGCAGCGCAGCCCCTTGATGTTCTTGACCTGGAAACCCAGTTCGCCGAAGAACCGGACGACGTTCTCGTCCCCGACCGGCTGATACGGCGTCACCACGCCGATCCGCTTGGCGTCGAACAGGTTCAGCGCCCGCCGGCAGGCTTCCGCGCCGGTGGCGACTCGCAATCCGGTGATGTCGTGGATCTGCTCGACGAACTGGCGATTGCCTTCCACCCCGCCCCAGAAGGTCTCCGCGGACATGCCCATGACCATGTAGTCCGGGGCGCAGGTGAGCACCCGCTCGCACGCGCCGGTGATCTCGGCCCGGATCTGCTCGAGCAGCCGGCCCATCCCCGCGTCGTCGCTCATATCCTGGTCTCGAATATGGATGCGGCCGAAGTGGGCGGTGACGCCGGGCACCGTCATCCGGTAGAAGTCGGGTTCGACAATGGTGTTGGTGGAGGGCGCGATGACGCCGAACTTGCGGCGCCAGCCCAGCGCGTCGGTCATGAGTTCGTCTCCTGTGGTTGCGAGGGGAAGGTCGGGCGGGGTGCGGCCGAAAGCCGGCGGGCCGCAATCAGATACGCGGCCTGTGCCGCGGTATTGCACAGCTGCTCGACCCATTGCAGGGCCACCGTCTGGTCGGGTCGCGAGGCCAGCGGCCCCAGGATGAAGAAGACCAGCAGTTGCACGCCGAACAGTGCGGCGGTGGCAGTGTCCCCGCGTTCGCGCGCGCGACCGATCAGCCGGATGCCGGCGAGGGTGGCGAACACGCTGGTGGAGACCAGCATCGGCAACGGATCGCCGGCCAATACCGCGCCCAGGGCGCAGACCGCGGTGAGACCGGGGACCAGCACTGTCAGCCAGCGCGGCACTCGGCCGTCTGAGGTCCGGGCCAGTTCCAGGCAGAGCAGCCCGAAACCCAATGTCAGCAGCGGGAAGAGCATGCCGCTGAGCCAGTTCAGGTGCGGGCCGTCCAAGGCGGCGATGAGTTTGGCGGTGGCCTTGGCGGTGCCGCCCGCCCCGATCAGCGCCGCGGCGAGGGTGATACGGCGGCCGCGGGGGAACGCCCGGCGCAGGCTCAGCACACCGGCGGTGGTGAGCAGTACCGGCACGAAGTCCTCGACGGCCAGCGAGACCGGGTAGTCGATGGCCGCGCTCATGCGGCGAACAGGTCCCGGCGGCGGAACGGGGCCAGCGCGAAACGGCCGATCACCTTGGGGGTGGTCAGCCAGCGCACGTGCGCGCCGTTACTGCGCTGGGAGACGGCCCGCGCGGCCAGCCAGGGCGCGACCGTGTCCACCGGATCGGCCAGAATGTTGAACACCTTGCGGGCCTTCGCCAATTCGTCCGGGTCGGCGTAACCGTGGGTGAGCAGATCGGTCACCACCATGCCGGGGCTGAGCAGCCCGATCGATACCCCGGGCGGCACCTCCTTGGCCAGCGCGGTGGTCAGATAGGTGACCGCCCGCTTGCTCGCCCCGTAGGTGGCCAGCCCGGCCACGGTGCGCCCGTCGCTGCCCAGGCCCTCCATGTTCCAGACGTGGCCGCCGCCCGCCGCCGCCATGGCCTCGATGGCCACCGCGGAGCCGTGCAGTGCGCCCAGCAGATTGGTGTCGACGACCCGGTTCGCGGTGTCGGCGGGCAACTGCCACAGCGGTTTGCGATCGTGGGAGATGCCCGCGTTGTTGATCCAGATCTCGGCCGGGCCGAACCGGTCAGCGGTGGCGTCCCACAGTCGCCGCAATTGCGCGCGATCGGTGACATCGGCGGTGGAAACCAGTGCGGTATCGGGCAATTCGGTGCGCACCCGCTCCACTCGCTCCGGATCCGAACCACATACCGACACCCGGTGCCCCTGGGCGAGCAGGGCTCGTGCCATCCCGAGCCCGATGCCGCGGGTGCCGCCGGTGATCACGATGGTGCTCATGCGCGCTCCAGCACACCGTGCATGACCACGGCCAGGCTGTTGTGATCGAACATCTGATAGACCACGGCCAGCCGCCGTCCCGCACCCATGCCCGGTTCGGCGTCCATCATGAATTCCCGGCCGATCAAGCGCTGCCCCTCACTGGTGTGCAGGCGCACGAAATTGGCTCGGCCGTAGGAGTTCCCGTTGCCCCACACGTCCGGTCCTTCGTGGAAGGAGCGCACGCCGTCGCGTCGAACGGTGATGCGCGAATCCGAGGCGATCGGCCCGGACATGACCAGGTGATGCTCGGCGACCAGCAGATTCAGCGGTTCGATGGTGAGCTCCATGTGCAGCCCGCCGAGTGGTTTCTGATCGGCGCTCCACAGTTCCAGCTCGCCGGCATAGGCGCTCTTCTCCTTGGTCGGTGCGGTGAAAACCGAGGGACCGCAGCGGGTTTCGCTTTCGAGGTGTCGCTCCGCCAAGGCCGGGTCGCGGGTGTAGAGGCCGTTGAACACGCCCACCAGCGCGGGGCCCTGGAACAGCTGCGAGGAGTAGATCTGGGTGTCGCCGATGGTTTGATTCCAGGTATTGAGCGAGACCTGCCAGCCCGGCCCGTAATAGTTGGCGTCCACGAATCCGCCGTAGGGCTGCCCGGATCCGTAGAAGTCGGGTCCGGTGTAGACCCGGTCGCCGTCGGAGTCGCGTACGCCGAACGCGAACGGCGCACCGAGAGCGAACCGTCCCGCCAGCTCCCCGCCGCCGGTCAGGCCGCCGTCCATGTAATAGGTGGTGACGCCGTCGTCGAACACCGAGGACCGGCGGATGTCCTCGAATCCGCGCCAGGTGCCCTGACCGTCGAACAGGGACGGGCGGCCCACCCATTCGCCTTCGATGCGCTGCTGAAAGTTGCTGGGAGCGCTCATCGCTCAACCTTCCTTCTCGCCGGATGCGGCGGGGGATTCACGCGAGGAGTTCACCGCGGACGCGTTCGGCCTGCTCGGCGCCCAGCAGCCGGGTGACCTGCGTCCACACCGGATCCACCGCGGGACTGAACAGATTGGCCCGGTTGGCGCGATCACGCACGGCCGGATCGCCGTCCACCGCCGGAACTCCCTTGTCCACCAGGGA
The DNA here is from genome assembly GCF_021183565.1 of Nocardia yamanashiensis. NCBI lineage: Bacteria > Bacillati > Actinomycetota > Actinomycetes > Mycobacteriales > Nocardiaceae > Nocardia > Nocardia yamanashiensis. Next base: position 2,590,894 of record NZ_CP089226.1, on the reverse strand, counting down.
GAGCCAGTGCGCCAGATAGGCATCGACAATCGGGTCCAGGGCTCGGAACGCGTCGGCGGTGGCCCGGCACACCACCATCCACGGCGACATCATGGCGCGCTGGCGGGGCCCGATCGCGGCGGGCGAAACGCCCTCGATGCGCCAGGCGTCCTCGAGCAGCGGCGTCAACGGCAGGAACGCAGCATCGAGGTATTCCAAGTGCACAGCCAGATCGGCGCGCGGGATCAGATCCAGATGCATGGCGTGATAGTCGCCGCCGTAGACCGCATCGAGGGTGAAATGCGGTACGGCCGAATCGGTTCCGGTGAACGCGAAGATCATGTGACTGTCCAGCCCGATGGGCGGCACCACCAGGTCCACCCGGACCGCCTTGTCGATCGGACCGCCGCGCAGCACCCGCAGCCGGCCCACCGGCTCCGGGGACATGGCACTGGTCAACGGGAGATCCTCGGCGAGTTCGAGACCGAGAGCCGAGGTCAGGGCGTCGCCGATGCGGTCGGCGAGGGCGGTGGGCAGACTCATTGGGCGTTTCCTCCGCTGCGGGCCTTGTGCACCCAGGCACTGGCGAATTCGGGATTGTCGCGTCGGGCGGGGGAGGCGATCACGGTCGCGGTGCGCCGCGGCCCGTCGCCGACGATGATGTCGTCATCGCCCACCCACCAGCCCTGTTTGATCAGCTCCAGCCGCCGGCGCCGATAGGCCACCTGCAGGCTGTCGCTGCGCACGTGCAGTTCGTCGGACAGATCGAACGGAAGTAGCTCGGGCCGTTGCGATTCCACCACCGGGCGATCCTGCAGCAGAATCTTCTCGATGCGTTTGCGGGTATTGCCGTCGGCCCACGATCCGGTGAAGAAGTTCCGGTACCCGAGAATCTTGATCAGCGTGCGGTCCTGCGAGAGCGGGATATTGAAGTCGTAGAGCAGCAGATCGCCGATCGGCAGCCGCACGTGCAGTTTCACGATATTGGGCAGGTACCAGGCATTGGTGACCGTGACGTACTCCGGACGCGGCCGCCGCTTGGCCAGCACACCCCACAGTCCCTTGGGCAGCGGCGGGCTGAGCTGGATATCGGCCTCCGCCGACCACTCCGTCTGCGTGACCCGGAAATCCGGGATCTGCGGCTTGTCCGGATTGCCGAAGGAGGTGCCGTGCACGAACGGGGTGTGCGCGGCATCCACCACGTTCTCGAAGGCCCGTTCGTAGTTGGCGTTGATCTCCATCTCGAACTGGACGGCCCGGAACGCGGGATCGTCGTGTTCGGGCAGCACCGGGATGGGCGGGCGTTCGGCCTCGGGCAGATCGCCGAGGAAAGCCCAGATCATGCCGTAGCGCTCCACGGTCGGATAGGCGTCCACGCGGGCCTTGCGCGGAATCTTGCGCTCCTCGGCATTGGCCGGGATCTTCACGCACGCGCCGTCGGCGTCGTACTGCCAGCCGTGATACGGGCAGGCGATGCAATCGCCGGTGACCGTGCCCATCGACAGCGCGCCGCCGCGGTGCACGCACAGATCCGACAGGCAGGTCACCGCCCCGGACCGGGTGCGATACAGCACGAAATCCTGGCCGAGACAGGTGACCTTGTGGGGTTGGCGGCCGACGCGATCGGCGAATTCGACCGCGTACCAGAAGTTCTTGAGCATCGTGGGGCGCTCCTAACGCCGATGGAGTTGTACGGCGTCGTCCTCGAACGAGGCCAGCGCGGAGGCGGCCGCGGCGTCCGCGCACAGATGCGTGCGCAGGAACGTCGAGACCAAGCGGGCGAACGGGGCCAGGGCATCCACTTCGCCGGGGAGGTCGAGGAAGGCGCGGGCGGCGGTGGGGTCGGCATCGGCGATCCCGAAATGGTTGGCGCCCGGCACCACCGCGAGCAGATGGTCACCGCTCTCGGGCAGAGCCTCGAAGAAGGTGCGGCGCACCGGATCCGGCCGCTCGGCCCCGTCTTCGCCGTAACGGTCGGCGCTGCCCTGGATGACGCCGTCGCGGGTGCCGACGCCCAGCAGCACCGGACCGTTGACCTGGGCGGGCAGCACCGTCCCGGGCCCCCAGCCCAGCATGGTGGCCACCATGGTGTGTGCGCCCCAGGCGAAAACGGCTGCGATGGAAGGGAAATAGCGTGCGGACTGCAATGCCACGGTGCCGCCCGCGGAATGCCCGCCCAAGGCGACCCGGTCCAGATCGAGGGCGCCGCGCAGGGGTGAGTGGGCGTCGAGTTCGGTCAGCGCTTCCAGTATCGCGCCGATGGCCGGGCAGGTCGGGCGGGTGCCGTAGGCGTCGGGCCGGGCGGCATCCAGTTCCACCCCCGGTGTGAGTCCTCGTTGCCCGCCGAACAATTCGGCGACGCGATCCATGGTGACCACCACGAAGCCCGCCTCGGCGACGGCGCAGGCGAAGCGGCGGTAGGAGTCCTGCCCGACGTTCACTCCCGAGAGGAAGACCACCACCGGATAGGGCGCACCGGCCGGGTCGGGCGCGAAGACGCCGGTGAGCCGTTCGGTGTCGTCGCCCGCGACGGCCGCCGGGTAGTAGACCTTGAGATGGGCGGTGTCGAACGGTGGTGTGCCGTCGGTGCGCGCCGACCACCACAGCGAACGGATCAGCCGCGTCGAGGTCGTGGCGGTCATGCGGCCGGCCTGGGTAGTTCGCGGTCCCCGCCCCACAAGGCACGCACCAGGCGTCCGGTCAGCTCGGCCCCGAACAGCCGCTCGCCCATCACGTTCGCGGGATCACGTTCGGCGATATTGCGGCGCACGGCCAGATCCCGGTCCGCCAGTGCGGCCCGTTCCTCGTGCGGTACGGGTTCGGCGTCCTCGACCCAGCCCAGCCACTGGTCCACGCGGGCGGTCAGGATATCGGCCACCGTATCGAGGTTCGGGCGGGTGGGCGGGAAGGAATAGCAGTAGGCGGTGGGGGACAGGCTGGCGCGAATGAAACCCGTGCGGCTGGTGAACCAGGTGAAATCGGGATGCGCTTCCTTGAACTCCAGCCAGGGGGCGTCATTGCCGGTGTAGTAGCGGTCGAAATAGCCGGTGTCGCCGACCAGATCGCCGCGCGGGATGGCATCGGTGTAGAACCAGCCGTCCGGCCACAGCAGCAGCGCGGTGCCCAAGTGCGGCACATTGATCTGCGGCCCGAGCCACGCCGTCAGGTGCAGGTTCACGAATCCGGTACGCGGGTCGCCGATCCAGGAGTGCACCAGCCAGTCGATCTCCGGCCCGGAGTAGGCGGCCAGACTGCCGGACGGGCCGGTCGCCGCATTGCCGTAGCTGTCGAGGTCGGCGGTCGAGGGATCGCGGGTCAGCTCGAAGCGGGCGGCAATGCGATCGCGCAAGCCGCTCAACAGGTTTCGCCATTCCTCGAAGGTCTCGGTGACATCGGCGCGCGGGGTGCCGTCCACCATGTCTTCGACGTGTTTGAGGGTTTCGCTCATGGGTGCTCCGGTGCGGTTGTCGATCGCGTTGTCACGCGCGGGCTTTCGGTCGGGACGCGGCCATGGCGTCCAAGGGGCGGCGCGGGCGGCCGGCCACCAGGTCGGTGCCGCGCGACACCAGGCGGTTGACGGCCTGGGCCGGGCGGATGACGGCGTGCGCGCTGGTTGCTCCGGGCTCGACGACGGTGATCTCCGGATGGCTGATCCGGCCGGTGAACGGACCGGACCAGGTGGTCCAGAGCGTGAAATCCCGGCTCAGGCCATAGATTCCGCCGGTCAGCCCGTGGTCGTCGAGGCCGGCGGCGACCACATTGAGCCGATTCTCCGCGGCCCGCTCGGGCAGGCCGAGCGTGAGTTCCCAGGGCTGCCCGGCGATGCCGGGGACAGCGACCACATCCGCGTCCGCGACGGCGGCCAGCCGGAAGGTCTCGGGAAACAGGGCGTCGTCGCCGACGACCAGAGCCAATCGGCCCCAGGGCAATTCGAAGACGCTCAGCTCCGAGCCGAGTTCGACCGCCCACGGGTGCCGGGCGCTACGGTGCAATTGCGGCTGCCGACCGGCGATGCCGTCGGCGTTCACCAGGACGCCGTGGTGGGCGTCGCCCTCGCGCCGGCTCAGCACCACGTGGCTGCCGGTATTGCGCAGGGCGGCAACGATTTCCAGCACGGTGACGGTCGCCGGGCCGGGCAGCACGATGAGATCGGTGCCCCGCTGCGCCAACTCGTGCACCAGTGCCGCATCGGGTGCCGCTATGGCGGTGGTGATCGCATCCGCACCGGGCGCGGCCTGCCGGATACCGGTCGCGGTGACCAGCGGGCGATACAGCTCCGGGCGGCGATCGGCGAGCAGGTCGGTGCCACCGGCGTCACGCTTGTCGTCGGCCTGCCGCAGGTCGATATCGGCGATCACGATGGCCTCGCCCCGCACCGGCGCGACCGCCACCCGGGTGCCATCGGGTGCGACGATCTGGCTCTCGCCCGCACCGTGCAGGCGATCCGCCGGTACGCCGAGCCGTTCGGCGATGGCGGGCAGCTGGGCGTCGGGCAGCAGCGGGCCGATCTTGTTGGCTGCCACCACCCACACCTTGTTCTCGGCCGCGCGCACCGGAATGTGCAGGCTCGCTTCATCGATGGCGAACGAGTTGAGGCTGTTGAGCAGCAATTGCGCACCGCGCAGCACCAAGGACCGGGTCACCTCGCTGATGACGCCTTCCATGCAGGCATACATGCCGATCCGGCCCAGCGCGGTCTCGATGACCGGCGAATCGTCGGTGCCCGCGTCGAGATGGTCGTTCTCCGCGCCCATCAGGATCTGCTTGTCGGATTCACCGAGCAGTGCGCCGTCGGGGGCGTAGAGCAGGCTGGTGCCGGTGGTCCGGCCGTCGGTGCGGGCGCGGGTGACGCCGATCTTGACGTACATCCGGTGCCGGGCGGCGCGAGCGGCGATGGCGCTCAGGAAGGAATCCCCGAGCCGGCACGCCATTCGCCGGGCGTGGGCGCGATCGTCGTACCAGGATAGGTGATTACAGAACTCGGGCAGCACCACCAGTTCGGCTCCCGCCGCCGCGGCGGCGTCGATCATGCGCAGGCAGGCCTCGAGATTCGCCTCGGGATCGGTTCCGGCGGCGAGCTGGGCGGCCGCGACTCGGGTCATGGGCAGGCACCCTTCCGCTGCTGCGTTTCGTACATCGAAACGACGTTTCCTCTCTTGGGATTCTGTACCGGGGGCGGTGATCTGTCCAGGGCTGCCGCCGGATTTCCCCGCGCCGTAACAACTGGGTGGTCCAAACGCCCACGGTTTCAGCGGTATTGCGCCCGGCCGCCTTGACACCTCTCCCGGGCGCGGGTTCAATATGGCAATTCCGAAACCGCGTTTCCATCAGAGAAACGCTCGCGGGAGGTGAACGTGACGACCTGCGAATCGTCATCCCGACTCAGTACCGAATCCACCAGCGGCCGAACCGATTCGCGTGTCCGCCGGGCGCCGCGATGAGAGCCGCCACGATCCGCCGGGCCGCCCTGCTCGCCGCGGCAGCAAGCGCCGGCCCGGTCGCCGGTGGTCAGCTCGCCTTGCTCGCCAAGCCTTTCGGGGGCACGCTCGGCATTCCCGGTGCGGCGGTCGGATACCTCGCGCTCACCGCCCTGCTGCTCGGCTCCGTAACCGGCGCGGCGGCCACCCGATTCCCGCTCCCGGCCCGGGGAGCGGGCGGATGCGCGATCGCCGCCGGTGCGGCCGTCGCCGCAGCGGGTTCGACGACTTCGCCGCTGCTGTTCACGACCGCGATCCTGCTCGCCGCCGCCTCGGTCGGTCCGCTGCTGGTCACCGCACGCATCCAATCCTGTTCGCGCCGTTCGTGGCTCACCGCGTGGCATCTGGCCATGACCGCAGGTCTGGCAGCGGCCGCCGCGCTCGCCGCGGCGGGCACCCGGCACCCTGACGCCGCCCTGCTCGTGGCCGGAATCGCGACCGTGCTCTGTGGCGTGCCGTTGTCGATCCTCGAACCAACTCGGGCCCAACTCGATTCGATGCCCGCCGCAAACGAAACCCACACCTCCTCCGGCTCGGCGCCCGGTCGCGGAACCGGTTCGGCCACGCCTACCAGCCGCGCTACGGGAGGCGAACCGGCCACCGGCCCAGCGTCCAGTAGCGGAACCGGTTCGGCCACGCCTACCAGTCGCGCTACGGGAGGCGAACCGGCCACCGGCGCGGGTCTCGTCGGCGGAACCCGTTCGGCGACTGCCGTGGCCGCGGTCACCATGGGTGCGATGACACTCGGTTACGCGGGCCTCGGCGTGCTCGTCGGCGGCACGGTTCTACCTACGCTGCACCTACTGCTGTTCCGCTGGGACGCGCTGACCGCCGACCAAGCCGCACTATTGCTGTTGGCGGCGCTGCCCGCGGTTTTCGTGGTTGCGCTGCCCGGCCCGCATACGACCGCGATCCCAATCCTGTTGCTACTGGCTGCGGGCGGCCCGGTGCTGGTGGCCACGGCGCCCGGCCGCGCTACGGCCGCCGTCGGTCTCGGTCTCACACTGGCGGCAGCCGCTCGCGCCGCCCACGGGCTGGACACCGTGTACCTGGGCCGGATCCGTCGCTTCGGCAGTGCCGCAGTGCCTTTCGGGCTGTTGACCGTCGCGGGAGTGGTGGGACTCGGCGCGGTCACCGTGTGTGGTCGATGGGTCGGCACCGGCACCGCTCTCACCCTGCTCGCGGTCCCTATCGCTCTCGCGGCGGCGTGCTACGGCCGAATGCTCGCGCCGGCCGCAGTGGTTCGCAGCGCCGCCCCCGCGCTCGAAGGAGGCTCCTCGTGAACCGTTTCGCGGCAATCCGCGCATCCCACGCCATGAACGCCATTGCCGCGCCGACGACGTCGCGTCCCGGTTCCGTTTTGCGAGTGAGTATCAGCCCGCTCCCGAAGAGGCGAACCCGTCCGCCGGTATCGCGTGCAGTGCCGGGCTCGGTGAAGGCGAAGCGTCCGTCCATCGCGGTGTCGAACCGGCGAGCCCTGCCGATAGCCGCGGCCCTGGCCGCAGCGGCGCTCACCTCCGCCGTTCCGCCCGCTCACGCCGAGGGGCGGGCGTCGTTGGTGGTGAGCGCCAGTACCGGGCTGACCGAGGGGCAGCGAATCACGCTGGACGGCAGCGGCTTTCAACCGGGCCTGGCGGCGGTCGCGGTCGGGCTCTGCAAATCCGGCTACAAGAACGGGCTGAAGGATTGCGATCTGGACGGCGGCGCGACCTTCGTGAATATCGCCGCCGACGGCACCTTCCCGACCGTCACCCTCACCGTACGGCCGCGCTTCCGCGATATCGACTGCACCACCCAGCAGTGCGTGCTCGCCGCCGCGCCGTTGCCGGGCAGCGAACCCCAATCGATCATCGACGCGAACTCCGCGCAGGTGCCGGTGGGATTCGCAGGCGCGCCGCCGGTCGCCGTCACCTCCGTGCCGATTTCCGTTGCGGTGCAATCGGACTCGGAGAACCGAGGCCCGTCCGCCGCGCTGTGGACGGTCACCGCCGTGCTGTTGTCGATCATCGCAGTTTTCGCGCTCGCCGACCGGCGACGTCTGTGGCATCCCCCGAGGAGAACCCTATGAATCGTTCCGCGACCCGTTGCGCCTTGCTGCTGACCACTGCCGCCTGCGGCCTGCTGCTGAGCACACCCGCCGCCCACGCCGATGCCACACTGCGGGTGAGTGAGACCGCCGGTCTCGCCGCCGGGCACACCGTCACCGTGAATCTCGACGGCCTGCCGGCCAATCTGGCGACCGTGGCGGTCGGGCAGTGCAAACCGCAGATCGTCCAGCCCACCGACTGCAATCTCACCGGATCGCTCATGGGCCGCGCCGACGCGCAAGGAGTGTGGCAACCCAACGGCGGCAATCGCACTCTGACGCTGGTGGCCGCGATCAACGGCACCGACTGCGCGACGTCGGCGGGTGCGTGCACGGTCTCCGTGACCAGCCTGACCGACCCCTCGCACATCCTCGCCTCGGTCCCACTCACCTTCGGCGCCAAGCAGACACCGCCCACCTCCAGCCCCGCGGCCGCGCCATCCTCGGACAGCGACGACGACAACGCCGGGGTGGCGGTCGGAATCGGCGCGGCGGTAGTCGCGGTGGCCGCGGCCGTCGGCGTGGTCCTGTTCCGCCGGCGTGGTGCGGGAACCCGGTGAGCGTGCGCGTCCTGACGCACGTGGTGCTCATGAAGTTCCACGAGCGCGCCGATAGAGAGGAAGCGGCGCGGCTGCTCACCGCGCTCCCGGCTGCGATCCCGCACCTGCGCGCCCTGCGCGTCACCCTCGACGCGCTCGGCACGCCGGTGTCCTATGATCTGTGCCTGATCACCGAGCACGATTCCGAGTCGGAACTACTTGCCTATCAACAGCATCCGGCGCATCGCGAACTCGCCGGCTGGCTGGTGCCCCGGCTCGCGTCCCGCGCCGTAGTGGATTCCGTGGCCGATCGAGCGCCCTGAACGACCGAGTGACCGCCGACGGCCGCGTTGGAACGCGGCCGTCGCCGCGGTCACTCGGCGGCGGTCTCGGCTATTCGGGGTAGGCGCGGGCCGCCATGCCCCGGCCGCCGGGGCGGAATGCGGCGGGGGCGTGGACAATCGTGGTCTGGGTGTATTCGAGCAGGCCCTCGTCGGCGTATTCGCGCCCGAAACCGCTGCGCTTGATGCCGCCGAACGGGGCGCGCAATGACATGCCGGTGCGGTTGTGGGTGTTGACGAAGGTGAATCCGGCTTCGAGCCGGGCGGCGACGGAGAACGCGCGGGCTTCGTCGGCGGACCAGACCGATGCTCCGAGACCGTAATCGGAGTCGTTGGCGCGAGCGAGGGCTTCCTCCTCGGTGCGGTAGGTGAGGATCGGCACCAGGGGGCCGAATTGCTCGTCGCGGACCAGGGCCGCGTCATCGGGCAGGTCGAGGGCGAGCGCGGGGGTGGCGTAGTAGCCGCCCGCGGTATCGGCGGGGAGGCCCGCGAGCGGGATGAGCCAGCCGCCGCGGTTCCAGGCATCGGCGATGAGGTCGTTCATGCGCTCGACGGCGGCCGCGCTCACCACCGGGCCCATGGTGACCTTCTCGTCGAGGGGATCACCGACGGTCAGGATGCGCTGGGCGGCAGCCAGATACGCCTCGGTGAACTCGTCGAACCGGCGCTCGGGGACGTACAGGCGCTTGGCCGCCATGCAAACCTGTCCCGCGGTGGCGAAGGAGGCCAGCACCAGTCGCTCGTAATCGTCGGGGGAGAGCGCGAAGTCGTCGAGGAAGACGGCCGGATCGTTGCCGCCGAGTTCGAGCACGACCGGTGTGAGCGCCGCGCCCGCCGCCGCGGCGATGCTGCGGCCGGCCTGTGCGCCGCCGGTGAAGGTCACCTTGCCCACCTGTGGGTCGGCGATGAGCGCGGCGACGGTATCGGGGCCGCCGTGGATGACCCGGGTGCCCGGGAACAGGCGGGCCATCTCGGTGACGGTCAGCGGTGCCAGGGGAGAAGGCTTGAGCACCACCGTGTTTCCCGCCGCCAGCGCCGGGCCCAGTTTGAGCGCAGTGAGGATGACCGGCGCGTTCCACGGGGTGATGGCCGCGATGACGCCGAACGGCGCACGGGTCGCCACGATACGGCCGTGCGCGTCGTCCACCGACGCCGGGTCGGATTCGAGCACCCGTGTCGCGTTCGCGCACACCCAGCGCAGATACGTTGCGGCGAAACCGATTTCACCCCGGCAGTCGGCGACCGGCTTCCCGGTTTCGCGGGCCAGCAGCTCGCTCAGCCGGCCGCGTGCGGCATCGAGCCCGTCGGCGGCGGTTGCCAGGGCGGCCAACCGGTCGGCGAGCGGCTGAGCCGACCAGTCTCGGAACTCCCGGAAAGCCTGGGCAACAACGGCTTCGACATTTTCCGGTGCGGTGATGGGCACCGAGCCGACGATCTCGCTGGGCCGGGCCGGATTCTCCCGGACGATGGCCGAACCAGTACTGGTCACGATCGCTGCTCCAGGGAATCGAGCAGGCAGGCCCGGCGCAGGTAGGCGCGCGCGGCTGCGGGGTCGGCCGCCAGCTCCCGCAACTGCTGGGCATAACCGGCATCGTGCCCGCGCAATCGGCGCCAATTGTCGTGGCTGGCCCGCTGCACATGGTCGACGGCCACCGCCCGCCGCCGGGCGGCCACGATATCCAATCCCCTTTCCGCATCGCCCTCGAGCACATCGGCCAGCGTGCCGGCCATCTGCACGGCGTCGTGGATGCCGCTGTTCATGCCCATGCCGCCGAGCGGATTGTTCACGTGTGCGGCATCGCCGATGAGCAGCACCCGGCCGCGCCGGAAATGATCGGTGACCCGCTGATGCACTCGGTAGAGCGAGGCATGCCGGATGCGCCAGGGCCGTCCGAGCGCCGCGACCGTGTCCAATCGGCCGGGCAGCCGGGTGGTTTCGAGTTCGTCGGCGGTGTCGGCGGGCGTGGGCAGCAGCACCCGCCAATAGTCGGGCGTGCGCAGCAGCACCAGCCATTCGACCGGATCGAACACGTAGTTGATGGGCGCGATCCCGGGCAGGATCTCGGTCAGGTCCTCCTGCACCGAGGCCACCAGGAACCGCTCGGGGTAGGTGCTGCCGTCGAATCCGGCCCCGACGGCGGTGCGCACCACCGAATGCGCGCCATCCGCGCCGATCACCCAGTCCGCACGCAGCGGACCGTGATTCGTGTGCACCACCACGCCGTCGTCCCCGGCGTACACCCCTTCGACACGATGCCCGAACCGGACTTCGGCGCAGCGGGGGAGCGCGGCCAGCAGAATCGGGGTGAGCCTGCTCTGCTCACACTGCACCCGGAACGGATAGGTCGTATCCGCTTGCAGCACAGCGAGATCCAGCGTGGCGATAGCGTCGCCGCCGCGCTCCCGGTACTGGAAGGTCCGGGCCACGATGCCCCGCTCGAGCAGCGGCTCGATCACCCCGAGCGCGTCGAGCATCTCCAGGGTCGGGGGATGAAAGGTGGAGGCCCGCGATTCCGCGGCTAGGGTGACGCCCTGCTCCAGGACCAGGACGTCGATGCCGCGCCGCGCCAGCACCAGCGCCGCGGTCAAACCGACCGGCCCCGCCCCGACCACGATGACGGTGCTCACGACGTGTGCAGGGCGAAGCGGCCCTCGACGCCGACGACCCGCGCACCGGTGAAGAAGCGCAGTGTTTCCGCCGTGCCCTCCTCACCGAGCCCCGACCAGCCCCACGCCGGGCGCGGCGTCATCAGGTGCAGGCTCATCACCGAGGAACCGTTCACCTTCACCTCTCCGGCCCGGATACGTTGTGCGACAGCCAGTGCCGCGTCTTCGTCGACGCCGCACACGTAGGCCTCGAGTCCGTACTGCCCGGCATTGGCCAGGCTGACCGCCTGCTCGACGGTGTCGTAGGTGACGGTCCCGGCGACCGGGCCGAACACCTCGTCGGCCAGATCGTTGTCCAGCAGCGTCGGCAGCACATAGTTGCCGTGTTCGGGTGCGGTGCCGAAGGATTGGGCCCGGCGGCCGGACACGGCGGTGCGGACGCCGCGGACCGCGCGCACGTGCCGCGAGTGCACGAGCGGCCCGAATTCGGTGCCGGGATCGAGCGGCGGCCCGATGCGCAAGTCAGCCAGGCGTTTTCCGATGGCCTCGCGGAGTTCCGCGGCGCGCGCGGCGGGCAGGATGAGCCGGCCCAGCGCCCGGCACCACTGGCCGTTGAGGGTGGTGAGCAGTTCGGCGGCCATCCGCGCGGCGGTGTCGGTCTCGGCGTCGGGCAGCACGACCAAGGGGTTGTTGCCGCCGAGTTCGAGCTGGCACGGGCGCAGCAGCGGAGCCGACGCGGCCGCCACCGACCGCCCGCCCACCAGGCCGCCGGTGAAGGAGACGGCCTTGATCCGTTCGTCGTCCACCAATCGCGCGCCGGACTGCGCGCCGCCCTGCACCAGCTGGAACATGCCCGGCGGCACGTGCTCGGCGATGGCCTCGGCGATCGGAACAGCGCTGTAGGGCGCGAGTTCGCTGACTTTCAGAATGACCGGGCAGCCCGCGGCCAGGGCATTGGCCACCTTGTGCGCGGCCATCGGCGCGGGCGCGTTCCACGGCACCAGGCACAAGGCCGGTCCCAGCGGCAGCCGGTGCACCTGAATGTGGTCGCGATCCGCGCGCAGCGCGCCCGCCCGAAGTTGTTCGGCGGCAAGGCGGAACGCGCCCGGGACGATGACGGCCAGCAGCCGGGTCTGCTGGATCGGGACCCCGGTGGCGCGGGCGTCGACCTCGGCGATCCATGGGAGTCGGTGCTCCAGGGTGTCGGCGATGGCGTCGAGCACCTCGGGGGTGATCGAGCCGGTGCTCGCGGCGGCGACGGCGAGCGCCCGCTCGACCCGGCCGGCGTCGCTGGCCACCGCGCGAGCCACCGGCTCACCGGTCGCCGGATTCTCCAGATCGAAGCCGAGATCGGTTGCGGGGGTGCCCCATTCGCCGTCGATGAGATCGGTGATGGCGGGCAGCGCGGCGGTCATCGCACGGCCTCCGCTCCGGGCGCGGTGGCGAACAACTCGTTGGCTTTGGCATCGGTGACGATGCGCGCGACTTCGAGAACGCCCCGCTCGGCCGGGAAGGTCATCACCAAGCCCATGGCCAGGTCACGCAGTGCCCGTCCGGCCACACCGTCCATCGAGGCCGCTGAAGTGCCACCGGCCTTGAGCGCCCCGAGCGCCACCTGGAAGCACGCCTCGGTGACAGCGCCCTTGCCCAGCCGCCATTGGGTGAACACCTCAGGTTTGGGCTTGATCGGCGGCTCCACCGTCTCGATGCCCAGCTGGTAGCGCAGCCACAGGTAGGCGGTCTGCAACTGCCGGGTCATCTCCCCGATGAGCACCTGATGCACCGGCGAGGACGCGATGGGTTCGCCCGTGTCGGCGAACGTCTTTCGTGTGGTGGCCGCCAGGGTTTCGTCGTACACCCGCTGCGCGCAGCCGGTGTACACCGCCGCGATGGCGAGCTGATTGCCGACGAAACTGCCCCGGCTCATGGTGAGCATTTTGGTGAACGCGCCCGGCACCGCCAGCGCCTCGTCCTCGGCGATGAACACCTCATCGAGCCGGATACCGTTATTGGCGGTGGCCCGCATACCCAGTCCGTCCCACGGTGCGCGCACACTCACCCCGGGCGCGTCACGCGGCACGAAGAAAGTGGCGAGACCCTCGGCGGTGTCGTAGCCCGCCAATTTCGCGGACGTCAGGTAGTAGTCGGCGACGCCGGTGGCGCAGCCGAAAGACTTCTCGCCCTGCAGGATCCAGCCGCCGTCCACCTTGCGGGCGGTGGTGGCGATGGTGATATTGGCCTGGGCGGTCTTCACCGCCTCGGAGGCGAAATTGGCCAGCCAGACACCCTCGGCCATCCGGGTCAGCACCTTCTCGGCGAAGGCCCGGACCGCCGGAATCTCCTCGGCCGCGAAGAGCCCGGCGTCGATGGCCTCCAGCGGCAGCAGACCCCGGGAAGCGCTGGTGTTGTGGAAGAAATAGGCCAGCGCGGTCGACGGGCAGGCGGTGCCCATGGCGAAGGTGGCGGCCGCCAGATCGCGCAGGGTGCCGCCCAATCCGCCGAATTTCTCCGGCACGACCAGCCCGAGCAGTCCGGCCTCGCGCAACAGCGGCAGGTGCGAGGGCGGGAAAGTGGCGGTGCGGTCGGCGTTCTCGGCGGCCTCGCGCAGTGCGGGCAGGACGGCTTCGACGCGGCGGGCCCGGTCGCGCTCCGGTGCGGTCATGTCTTCGACGAGTCGCTCGCCGGTCAGTCGTTCGCCGGTCATCGGCTGATCCCCTCGTGGTAGGTGCGGTCGTGATAGATGAGCGGGGGTGCGGTCCGGGGTGCGCGGGCCTCCTGGACCAGGCCCAGCACGATGGTGTGATCGCCGGCCGGATAGCAGGCCGCGACAAGGCAATCCAGCCAAGCGACCGCGTCGGTGAGCACCGCGGCGCCGCTGGCGGCGGTCGTCCAGTCACCGACCGCGAAACGGTCCGCGCTGTGCGGGGCGGCGGCGAAACGGCGGCCGATGTCCTGCTGATCGTGGCCCAGGACATTGACGGCGAAGACGCCGCTGTAGCGGATCAGCCGGGCCGTCGTGCCGGCCGAGGCGAGGCAGATCGAGACGAGCGGCGGATCCAGCGCCACACTGGTGAACGAACTCGCCGTCATACCGTGGCGGTCGCCGTCGTCGCGGGTGGTGGTCACCACGACCACGCCGGTGGCCCATTGGGCGAGCACGCCGCGGAGGTTCATCGCGTCCACTGCAGATCCTGTTTCGATAGAGGAAACGCTGTTACGCACAAGGTAACGGCTGCGATGGTGGTTCGGCAAGGGCTGAGCGGGAAGCAGTGCGGCGGCGGCGGATTCGGCGGGGCGTTTCCCATCGGGAAATGGAGTGGCCTAAGCTGTACCCGTGTCGGACACCGAGGCCGAGAATCCGAGTCGTTCCATCGCCGCCGTGGAGCGGGCCATGGACGTATTGCTGCTGTTCGGCCGGACCGGGCGGCCCGACCTCGGCGTCACCGAGATCGCCAATGAGCTCGGCATCACCAAGGCCGCGGTGCACCGCATCCTCACCGCGCTGCGCAATCGCGAACTGGTCACGGTGGAGCCGACCACGCGGCGTTATGCCCTCGGTCATGCCGCCATCGCGCTCGGCCGGGCCTATCTGGCCCGCACCGATCTTCGAGTGATGGCCGCGCCCGAACTGCGCCGCCTGGCCACCGCCACCGGTGAGACGGCCACCCTGTCCATTCGCCGCGGCGACACCCGCATGTACGTGGATCAGGTGGTGCCCGATCAGGAATTGCGCATGGAAGTCGCGCTCGGCGTGCCGTATCCGCTGCACGCGGGCAGTTCCTCCAAGGCGATCCTGGCCTACCTGCGCACCGACGAAGTCGACGAATACCTGGATCGGCACGAGCTGACACCGTTCACCGACGCCACCATCACCACGCCACGCAAACTGCGCAACGAGCTGGCCGAGATCCGCTCGCGCGGTTTCGCGATCTCGTTGGGGGAGCGGCAGATCGGCGCGGCCTCGGTGGCTGCGCCGGTGCTCGATCACGACGGCGGAGTGGTCGCGGCCATCAGCGTGTGCGGTCCGCTCTCGCGTTTCGAACCGCACATCAAGGACTATGCGCCGCAGTTGCAGAAAGCGGCCGGTGCGGTGTCCGCGCAGCTGGGCTACGTCGGCTGAATCCCGTTCGGGCACACCGCGTCACAGGTGCGCGCCGGGCTTGAGCACCCCCAGTGCGGCGGCCGCCAGCACGCTGCCCCAGATCGCCCACACATAGGGCAGGCAGCCGTCCACGCTGCGCCGTAGCGTGCGCTCCACCGCCGGGGTGGACCCGCCGGTCATGATCGTGGCGAAGGCGGATCCGAAGGGGCGCAAGGTTATTCGGATGCCCAGACCGGCCGCGATGGCGGTGGCATAGAGCAGGATCTTGCCGCCCAGCCAGCGCGGCTCGGTGGTGACGCCGAACGGTTCGTCGGCAAAGAGTGTGTATAGCCCGGCGGCCGCCATGGCGGTGACGATCGTGCAGCGGATCGCGAGGTCGGCGCGAACCACGATCGGGAAGCGGCCGTGTGTGCGATGCGCAATCACCGTGAGCGCCAACCAGATCGCGGCCAGCAGCCAGGCGGCAGCCACGGCCCACCAGGGGAAGAAGTCGATGCCGAAGATCGAGGCCCCGTGCGGTTCCAGGGCCATCAGGGTGAGCCCGCTGGGCAGGAACAGTACCAGGCAGATCTTCGGGCCGAGGTCCAGGCCGCTCATCACGGCCAAGGCGGTGGCGCGGGCGGGCGGGGTGAGTTCCGGGTCGATCACGAACCGGCTGGAGTAGTAGACCCCGAGATCCCCGCCCAGCCAGAACACGAACAACACCAGGTGCAACAGAATCCACCAGCCGTGCGGGTGCGCGCCCATCCAACTCTCCCTGTTCTCTTCTGCGAAACGCTGTTTCGGTGTAGGCTCCGTCGCTAGTTTCACATCGAAACACTGTTTCCACAATCGAAACGGGGGGTTCGTGCGCTCCTTACTGGCTGCCACCCTGTCCCTGCTCCTGCTCACCGCCGCACCCACGGCCGCCGCCGAAGACGTCACCCACGAGGACGCCCGCATCGGCACGGACGAGGCCACCGTCTGGCATCCCGCCCACGCCGATCACCGCCTCCCGGTGGCACTTCTGCTCACCGGCGCGAACGTGCACCGCTCCTACTACTCGACCTTCGCCGAAGCGCTGGCCCGCTACGGGTTCGTCGTGGTCGCCCCCGAACACTTCCTGATGCCCGGCTACAGCCTGCCCAGCGAATACGAGGTCGACGACGTACTCACCTGGGCCCGTACGCAAGCCGCCGCGAACTCCACCCTCGGCGCCCTCATCGACCCCTCGAAACTGGTGATAGCCGGCCACTCCTACGGTGGCGCCACCGCCCTCTACGCCGCCGCTGACCGCTGCCAGATGCCGTTCTGCTTCGGCCCCGCCTACCGCCACCCACCCGAACTACGTGCGATAGCCGGCCACGGCACCAACACCACCATCGGCCCCTACATCGATTCGGTTGCCGTACAAGGCATTCCCGTGATGTACATCAACGGCACCGAAGACGGCGTGAGCGAGCCCGCCGAAGCCCACGACAGCTTCACCCGCATGTCCGGCACCCCCGCCGCGGTCTTCGTAAACGTCCTGGGCGCCAACCATTTCGGCCTCACCGACGAGGACAACCCACCCGGCGCATCCCCCGACTTACACCCCGCCACCGCACCCCGCGCCCAAACCGTCTCCGCCGCCGCCCGCTGGACCGCGATGTGGTTCCTCGCCCAACTCGGCGACACCGAAGCCCGCCGCTACGTCTACGAAGTCGGCCCACGCACCGATCCCACAGTGCGAGTGGAGATCCCCTGAGCTACCGATCCCTCACCCAGCGTTCGCGGTGCACAGCGTATCCAGCACGAATTCGTCACCGAAGTACCCGCCGAGGCCCAACAGAATCGGAAACCCCTTACTGAGATTGACGCCAGGCGTATATCCCGCATTCTTCTGGGCGGCCTCGGCGGTCGCCCCCTTCCCGAACCGCCACATGGGCTGGTTGGACCCGGGCAGCACACCACCCTCGATATTGCGCTGGATCAACACACCGCACTCGTTGTGAACCTGCCCGAAAACATTGCACTCGAGAGTCGTCCCGTTGACGACCTTGCTGCCACAAGCATCCTTCGCAGCCTGGTCCGCAGCCTCCTGACTCGGATAATCCACCGCCACCCCGATCCGAAAGGGCATAACACCGATCGAGACCGCGCCATACAAATCAGTACCCGCCTGCGCGGTCCCCGCTCCGCACATCATGAACGTCCCTGCAAGCGGGACCGCGATGGCCAAGGCAGAGTTCTTCAACAGCGACACGCGATCAACCCCCAGGTGCAACATCAACAGCGGCTGATCATGGCGAAAACAGAACCGACTGTCAAGGTTTCGCGCGAACGGGCGTGCCGCTCACGACGACGCGCGGAACGCACGCTACTGCCGATGACCGAGCACCATGGTGCGTGGTCATCGGCTTTGACCATGGCCGGGCTGTCACCTCTGAGGTGGAACTGCGGGGCCGGTGTGCCGCTCTTGCCTACGTCGCGTCGGCCTGTGGCAAAGTTGGCTGGCTCGGATCAAGCACCCCCCTCTACACGAGCCCCGGATGCGGCTCAACGGTTCAACAGATGTGCAGTGCTCTTCAACGGAGGACGGTCAACTCGGGTTCTGTCGGTGGTTGTTCGAGGACTGTATCGCCGCGCCCGCGCAAGAACTTGTCGAACATTGCTGCCACGTAGGTGCGAACCAGTGTCGTACCACGGGCCGGGGCGATGGGCCCGGCGTACTTGGTCGCGGCCGTGCGCGCCGGGGACGGTATGAACAACGGCATGTCGGTGAAGTCGTAGTGGGCCGAATCCCGCAGGGTCACTTGCCGTTTCCAGCCGGTCGAATGTTTCCAGAAGGCGTCGAGTGACGGCTCGGCATCCCCGACTTCTTCGATCTGCTGACTGGTCATCACCAGCACCGGGCGATCCTCTCCCTCGGTGACCGCGCGACCGAAGTCGTCATCGACACCGATCTGCCCGTCCAAATCGACGGCGGCGGAGATACGAGGGTCTTCGTGCATCGATTCGACGGCGGTATAGCCACCGGAGGAGTGCCCGACCATTCCGATGTGGTTCATATCGAGAACCGTGCCCAGGCCCACGGGTAGCGCGCGGTGTTCGGCATCGGGGTTGTCCCCGTGTGCCACTCGGGCAAGCGAGTCCAGTACCAGGGTGGTGTCCAGGAGCCTGGCATCGATGAACTTCTTGCGGACTTCCGGAGTGATCCCGCTCGGCATCGCGGCCGCCTGAACCAATCGGCCGCCGGGAAACTCCACCGCCGGGGTGGTCTCATAGGTGTGATCGAGGGTGACCACCAAGTAGCCGCGGCTTGCTAGATCCTCGGCCAGTCCGGTACCCATCAGGCGGGTGACTCCCGCGCCCGGAGAGTACAACACCACCGGATAGCTCCCACCAAAGGCCGCGTCCGCGTCGGTGTAGGAGTTCGTGAACACACCTGGCAGCTGGAACCCGAGTTGTCTGTCGACATCGGTCATCAGCTGCGTCGACAGGTAGCGTGCCCGCGAGCGCCGATCGACATCGGTAGCCGGGTAGAACACCGACACCATGAGTTCACGCACCCTATCCGCTTGGAAAGGATCGGGCCGATTCTGATCGACCAGATGCAGAGTCGTTGTCCCGACGGCGAATTGGCCGACCGGCCGAGGAAGTACCGCGATCCCGAACGGCGAAGCCTCCGAAACCGCGGAACCTGCCGTGATCAGTGCCGCTGTAACGATGGCAGCGGCAGCCAGCCTCATGATCAACGATCCCCCTACCAGATGCCTAAATCACTTGAGTTGCGGCGTATTTGAGTATTGCGCCGACAGTAGCAGTCACGGCGGGTGACCCCAACCTGTCAACTGGCGGCACCCAACCTGCGAATGATTGCTGGGCTCATACTCGTCCGAATTCGCCGACGTATTCCAGCGGCTGCCGAATTGCCGTTGTCGCTGTATCGTCGTGTGCTGGTGCGAGATTCGCACTCGGTCGGGGGTCGATCACGAAGCTGATGCCGAAGGGGCTGTCGAAAGATGAGATTCACCGCGAAGTTCATAACAGCGCTGATCAGCGCGGGCACGGTCGCAGTGATGGCAGCCGGACCCGTTCCCGCCGCCCCGGACACCGGTTCCGGGTCAGCGGTCGTACCCGCAGGCAACACGATCGAACCGCCCATCGATTGCACACCGGACTCTGCGCACCCCCGTCCGGTCGTGGTGCTGCCCGGCGGGGACGGAACCACCGCCGACACCGCGACTCAATGGGACACAATGCTGACCACCGTCCGCGCAGCCGGGCACTGCGCATTCCTATTCCAGGGCGGAATCATCAACGGCAACCGCTGGACCGGCGACATTCCCAGCGCCGCACAGCAAGTCGCGGACTTCGTGACCGAGGTGCGCCGGACCACCGGCGCTGATCAGGTCGACATCATCGCGCATTCGGCGGGAACGATCGTCGCCAACTACTTCCTCAAAGTCCTCGGCGGCGCCCCCGTCGTCGCACACGCGGTACTTCTCACCCCCGAAGTGCGAGGCTGCGACGGCGCCGGGTTCTTCAGCGCGCTTGGCATCAAGAACTCACCCATCAGCCCGGTCCAAGCGCTGTCCGCGTTCCCGTTCCTGGGCACCGTCCTGGCGTTGATCGCCCCCGACAAAGCCAACCTCGTCCAGATGTTGCCGTCCTCACCGGTGTACCAGGCCGTCTTCAACGGTCCCATCACGCAGCCCGGCGTCCGCTACTCGGTGCTGTCCACCCGCAACGACGAACTCGCGACACCAGCCACTGTGTGCACCAATCTCACTGAGCCGGGCGTGAATATGAACTTCTACGAGGATCTGTTCCCTGGCGCCGCCCCTGTCGGGCACTCCACCCTGCGCTCGACCCCAGCCACCGCGAATTGGGTAGCACAGCAACTCCAGATCTGACGCCTTCTGGTAACTACCACAACCCAATCGACGACCGCGGGCACGAGATGAACACACCGAACCGGTGAACACCGGCAATATCCGGTAATGCCGCGACCCGCGCGGTTCGAAGTGGCCAGCGCCGTCCCGTGGCGCTCGCCGGCGAACGCACCAACATGCCGATGAGCGAGCATTCTCGCTGAGGCGCGCATTTGTAATGCGATCTTGTGGCGCAACATATCTCACGATCGGTACGGAATTCCGTTGACCGCACGGCCCGCCTCTGCAGGTCCTATCGTGAACGTGCAGAGCTACCCCTTACCACCGAGAGGAACCGCTAACAGCCAGCACCCTACCCAAGATCAGCGATCCTGAGCCAAAGTCAGCTATGGTGACGGAATGGTCATGCGGGTGGCGGTTCCGGCGCTTCCGTGCCGAGATGTGCAGGCAGCGCGGTCGTACTTCACGGACGTGCTCGGATTCGACACCATATTCACCTGGGAGACCCCACCTAGCTACGCGGCCGTGATCCGCGACACCGCCGAGTTCCACCTATACGCCGAAAGCAGCGTCGGCCCGGCCAGGGTGGTGGTTGTCGTCGACGACGTCGATTCCTGCCATGACGAGCTGCGCGCCCGCGGCGCCGACATCGTCGAGCCACTGGCTGACCGGCCCTACGGGATGCGCGACTTCAACGTACGGACGCCCGATGGGCACTTGTTGATCTTCAGCCAGCCGCTTACCGAGAATGGGTGACCATCAGCGGAACCGCCGGGAGAATGACCGGACCTCGTCGACGAACAACGCCCGGCTTGTCACTGAAGCCGTAACCGGGAATCGATGGGCAGACCCCTGGAACCGGTCGGCTTAGTGCGCAGATTCGCCGTTGACACGACGAAACCGCAGCTCAACGGCCAGCACCCTACCCAAGATCAGCGATCTTGAGCCAAGTCAGGTTACCGGCCGTTTTTGTTGCGGCGCGGCCGATTTCGTGCAGGGCGGGTTTCATCAGCGAAGCCGAACGCGTGCCCGAACTCCTCGCCGGCGTCGTGACCCGCGCCGTCGAACCCCGCGTCACCCAGGCCGAACACGTCCTGCACCAGCTCATCGAGCGCGGCGCGGTCCGCGCCGATATCGACACCCGCACCATCGCCACCATGGTCTTCGGCGCGTTCCTGCGCGGCGATGCCGCCGCGCGCGCCAGCCTGCCCGAACAGCTCACCACCACCCTCTGGCCCGCCCTCACCACCCGCCCCTGACAGCGCCGCAGTGTGCGTCGAGCACCCTTCGAGTCCGAGGAGATTCTGTTAGGACCTTGTCCGTCTTGCCCTCCGGGCACGTCGTCGTGCCTGGACTAGACTTCGAGCTCCGCTGACGCAAATAAGCCCGCTGCCTCGGCCCGCCGGCTTCAGTGCGCACGCCTGCCAGGTCGCGTTCTATCACGCTCTCTCTTGCCGCTTATCGCTCGGGGCAGAGCGGCTAGCGGGCCGCGGCGAAAGGTCAACTTGCCGAGCCCATTCGAAGTCGATTGAACGCACCATCGTGCCGAATGTCGGATGGCGTCGGCGACGCTTGCGGTCCGCGGAGATTGGGCTGGGAATGGAATTATGGCTACGTACTTTGAGGTTGGTGCGTGTCCGGGCTGTCTTGCCGATCGTTGGCAAAGGCGCGGAGGAAGGTTGCGACGGCGTTTTTGGTGACTCGACGGAGCTCGGGTCGAGAGACCTTTCTCGTTCCCAGACGGGAACGATTTTCCAGAGGGCCGGTGAGCAACGCGCCGAACTGCTCGGCGGCGATTGCGGGGTCATCGTCGAGTTTCAACTTGCCTGCCAGGGCAAGCCTGGCCAACTGCGCCGCCAACGCGTCGTAGACCCGGTCGGTGGCCCTTTCCCTGACGATATCGAGTAGATCCGGCATTGTTGATACCTGCGTGTGGAGTAGCCGCCGCAGCGCCTCGGAACGCTCATCGCAGTAACACTCGGCCAGCCCGAGCCCGGTCCGGGTCAGCAGTGTAGCGAGATCGCCACGCCCACTGAGCAGTTCGACCGCGGCGAGGTTTCGCGTCAGCGCTTGGTCGGACAGAGCGGCAACCGCCTCGCGGAAAAGGCCCTCCTTATCACCGAAGTGGTTGTAGATGGTGTGCTTGGCGACTCCCGCTTCGCCGGCGATCGCATCGACACCTGCCAGGTGATACCCGTCCCTGGCAAAGACTGTGAACGCGGCATCCAAGATCGCTTGCCGCTTGTCGATCCGCCCGCTAGGGCCGGCCAGATTCGCTCCATGCACGGAACAACCATAGCGATTGCACCAACGCGTGCGCTAATCTGCACTAGCTAGTGCAGTTCAACCTTGGAGGGACGATGATAATCAACCTATTGCGGTTCAGCTTCAAGCCCGGTGTCGCCGAGGACGAGAGAGCGGAAGTACTGGCCGCGATGCGACGCACTTCCGCAGTCGAGTCGACGGTGTTCTCCACTGTCGGACAGGATCTCGGTGACCCGGCTGACGGTTTCACTCACGCCTACCTGACGGCGATCCCTGACCTGGACGCGCTCGAGCGCTACCTGCACGACCCCGTGCATCTGAAGGGTGACGACTACATCCTGCCGCGATTGGCGAAGCTGTCGTCAGTGCGGTTGTCCGATGATCCCGACCCCGAACTGTCGCAGAAGATCTACGCACTCCACGCCCGCAAAGTCGAAATGTATCCCGCCTGGGGTCGTGAAGTGACGGCGCTGTTCGGTGCCGCCGGGGTCGAACCCACACCGGCGATCACGCTCCGCCGTGACGACAACCCCGAGCCTGGCGCCGGATCCGGGCCGCGACCATAGCCTGCGGGCCGCACGCACTTTCGCGGCATTTGTCAGGTGCGCGCTTTGTCTCTGGTACCGGTTGTCATCGGGGGAGTGCTGACAGCCGGTACCAATAGACCCGCCAATAAGAACGCACTACTTTGCCGCGTGGTGCGCTGACCGAACCGGCCAGCGCGGATGGGGCGAAGATCAACGGGCAGAGCCGGACTGGTGCCGGCCAAACGCACCATATTACCGACGAGCGTGCACGGTCCGCACCCCCCGCGTCCTCGTTGCGATCGTGGATAGAACTCAGAACGAAGGCGGGCACCATGGCCAGGCTCGATCGCGAGCAGCTCATCGAACTAGTCGCACGCATCCAGAACGTCGAAGGAAGCGAGGAAGAGTTGGATGAATGGCTCACGCAGCTTCAGGATTCGGTGGCGGACCCACACATCTCCGACCATCTGTTCTGGGACTTCTCTGATCCGCCGTTGACCCCCTAGCAGATCGTAGACAAGGCGCTCGCCTACCGGCCAATCGTGCTCGGCGGACCGGAGTAGCGGACCAACCAACATCCTGCATTGCCGCGTGGCGCGCGGTCTTGCCTCGTCGAAGCTCGTGCTGAGGCTGAGCACCGCTGCCAGCACAGCGATATCGTCACCGGTATGCGGGGATGCGTGATCTGCGACAAACACAATGGATTCGGGCCATTGGTGAGCCCAGTGGTGCTCGCGGATGAGCTGGTGGTGGTGACTCATCGTCCAGCACAGGGCGATTGGGTCCGGCCCGGGTATCTGTTCGTCGAGCCTCGGCGCCACGCTGCGACACTCGACCGACTCGACGATACCGAGACAATTGCCTTCGCCCGCACGGTCCGCTCGTCGATCAGCGCCCTGCGGCAGGTTCTCGAACCCGCCCATGTCTTCACCTTCGTCGCGGGATTGAGCATTGCCGGGGTACACCTACACCAACACGTCCTCACCCGGCCCGTCGGAACGGCACGAGATGTGGCATGGCACAACGCCGATTCTCCGGATGCGCCCCAGATCCATGCCTCCGAACTTGATGGCCTATGCACCGAGCTGGCGGCAGCCATGAGCGACTAACGCGGGTTCACTGCCCGGTCGCGCAGAACATCCGGTACTGCCGCGACCCGCGCGGTTCGAAATGGTCAAACAGTCGGCCCGAAGATCAACGGGCCGACCGTCTTCGATCTCGATAGTTCCTGCCTCGGCCTGCCCCGGCATGCTGCACTGCCATGAACTTGCGGCTCGAGAACGCGCTCTTCGGAGTCGCGCAATCGCGATCTAAATGCCTTGGAACGTTTGGTTTTCGATCATGTGAGCGTCGTTCAGCGTGAACGAGGTCTCGAACTGACGAGCATCGGACATCCCTTCCAACATCAGATCTCCGGTCACCCGCACGAGCGCAGGGATACCGTTGCCTGCCTGGACATCAATCGCCCTGACGTTGTAGTCAGCCTGCGGGAATCGAACGAGCTGTTCGAAGATCGCCAACCGACCAACGTGCGGGGTGTTCCCGACCGTGAGTTGCGCATCCGCGGCGTACCACAGCTCCAGAGCACCTTGCCTGGCCCTGAGCTGCGCGAAATAGAGGACGGTAAAAGCCGTGGCATTGTCTTGGGTGAAGTAGGTCCTGACGGTGTCATCGATCATGGCAGTTCTCCTGATCAGTGCCAGGAAGCGATCGGCGCAGATGTCGGGCTCGTTCTCCGCGGTTGCAGCCAGCCTCGTCACCAGGGCATGCAAGTCCTGCAGCACGGCCAGCTGAGCCGCCAGACGATCACGATGCGCGCCCAGCACCTGAGCCATTGCCACGGTGCCCGCGAGCACGTTCATGATCTGATCCAAGCTCAGCCCCAGCTGCCGCAGTGCCAAGACCTGATACAGGCGTCGGACATCGGTTTCCGTGTAGAGCCGGTGTCCGGTAGTGGTGCGCCTGGCCGGGCAGACCAATCCGATGCGGTCGTAGTGATGCAATGCCCGCACCGTCAATCCAGCCTCGGACGCGAGCTCACCGATCTTCCATACCGGCTCGATTCTCGACTCCGCCATCTGCTTTCGTCTCGCTCCCACTGACGCACCCTGCGCCAGCACCGCCGACGCTAGGACCTGACGCTACGTCAGGAGCAAGCCCAGCCAGAACATCCGGCGCTGCCGCGAGGCGCGCGGTTCGAAGCGGCCACGCGGCAGGGCCGAAGATCAACGCGCTGAGGCGTTCTCGGCCGGGCCGAACGCACTGATGTGCCGAATGTCGCATTGTCGTCCAACCGCGCCTGCTGTCGCGGGGCGTAGATCCGCGCAGTGGTTCAGGGCCGGCCAGCCGGTGCCTGGTCGTCGTGGTCGGTGGATTCGGAGACCTTGCGCCAGGTCCGTAGTTCGGAGATCTGGGTGTCGAGCTTGGCCTGGGTGAAACCGTAGGCGTCCGAGCCCAGGATCAGGCGCAGTGGCGGCTCGACGACCTCGGTGATGTCGACGATCGCTTTGGCGCCCTTGACCGGGTCACCGGGCTGCGCGTGGTTCACGCCTCGGGCGTGTGTGCGGGTGGCTCCGGCGGTGTCGGCGTAGTCGTCGATGATCGTGGACTCGGTGTCCAGACTGGAATCGTCGAGGAAGTCGGTGCGGAAGTAGCCGGGCTCGATCAAGGTCACCTTGATGCCGAGCGGGGCGAGTTCCTGGGACGTGGCCTCGCTGAACCCCTCCATGGCGAACTTGGTCGCGTTGTAGAGGCCCCAACCGGGAATCCCCACCACACCGGCGACGGAACTGATATTGACAATGTGTCCGTGCCGCTGCACGCGCAGGTGCGGCAGGACCGCACGCTGAATGTTCAAGGCGCCGAAGACGTTCACGTCGAAAGCGGCGCGCACCGCGGGATCGGAGACTTCTTCGACCGCGCCGAGCAGACCCCGTCCGGCGTTGTTGACCACGACGTCGATGCGACCGAACCGCTCGACGGCGGCGTCCACCACCCGGTGGGCCTGCGCTTGGTCGGTCACGTCCAGATCCAGGGCGAGCAGCCGGTCACCGGCGTCGGGCAGCAGATCGCCGATGCCCTCGGAACAACGTGCGGTCGCCACGACCCGGTGGCCGCGGTCCAGCGCCTCACGGGCGATCTCCAGTCCGAAGCCGCGGGAGGCACCGGTAATGAACCAAACACTCATGGTCTTGCTCCTTGATACGACGGCCGGGAACCGTTCCGGCCTGCTCTGCAAGCTTCGCCGCACTGCTGCACCACAACCACCACCCGACCGTGCCTAGGCATGCCACGACCAGGCATACCGAACCGCAGTTCAGAACCTCGTGCTGCCGCCGAGGCTCCACCCGCACTTGAAGAGTGCCGAAGAAGCGCTAATGCCGCTGGTCGCGCTGACCGATTCGGCCGGTGGGGGCGAGGATCAACGGGTCGGGCGCTGGACTTCTCACGATGTGCAGAGTCGGTGCGGTGCGGAGCCGCTGTGGAGCTCAACCGCGGGCGTCGGAGTCGGCCGTTCTTGTTGGCGGCGTTACCGTCTCATCGCGATCTTGCGTGGGAACCGGGCTACGAGATCGGGTTTGATACGGCTCCGATCGAGGTAAAGCCAGGTGTGGACGAGGAAGATCATCGGGCGCACAGGCGCAACTGCCTTGTCCAGTATGGGATCGAACATTCTGTAGAGGAGGGGAATATGTTGTCCATCAAGCGTTTTACCGCCGGTGCGGTCACCGCAGCTGCAGCGGCGCTGACCATCAGCACCGGCCAGGCGGGCGCGGCAATCGTTCTGGAGCCGTCGCCGAGTGCATCCGACCCGGGCGCCCCAGCGGCGCGTCCGACCGCTGACGGTGTTCCGTGGATCCAAACCGGTTCGGCCTGCATCGTGCGTTCTTTTCTGCCGCCGGGAATACTCGACGATAGCCAACTTCGTTGCTGATCAATTGAAATAGCTTCTGGGTGAGGTTATTTCACCGGTCGGCGGGGTTTGTGACGTCAAGGGTTTACCTTTGCCCGCCGACCGCGCGAAGAGTCAAGATTTCTTCGTAGACCGAGGCGCCGATCCACCGCCCCCGTACCTCGGTCGATCCGTTGGACTGAAGGCCGACGAGGCCCTGGCACGCCGTACGAGCGGCGTCGCGGCCAGCCCGAAATCCGTACGCACAGAGATTATCTCGGCACGCCGCACGTATTCGGACACAACGCAACGCGGGGCAGTCGGATGATTGGCCCCGCGCCTACGTCTACCTATCGGACGACATACCAGAGTCCGTGGCTCTGTTCGCAGTGGGTATCGCCAAACGAGCCCGCAGCTACCCGCTCGCACTCGACGAGCAGTGTGTAGGGTCCAGAAACCGTTTCAGCACTTGCGGTTGCGGTCAGGCCGACGCTTACACCGACGAGAATAGTGGCGATCCCAATGATTTTGCGGAGCATCGTCCCCCCTTGGTCGAGTCAGCCACATTGTGTGGCTGGCGTGTTGATCGTAGGATCGCTCGCGGATCGCGTGCAATCTGATTTCCATCCGCGATAACGCTGTACGGCAACAGTTTTGACGCCTTGCTACGGGTGGCGGGGGCGGGTCGACGCTTGCTCGACTACTCGACCCCGCGATCGACCGCGTACGCCAACGACTATCCGGAAACCGCTCCCTGCGATGATTGGGCTGGACCTCACGACGAAAAGAGCAGGAAGCCATGGCCGAGCTTGATCGCGAGCATCTCATCGAGCTCGTCGGTCTCATCCAGAACGCCGCGGGTAGCGAGAAGCAGCTCGATGAATGGCTGGGCCGGATCCAGGATTCGGTATCAGACCCGAATATTTCGGACTACATCTTCTGGGACTTCACCGAACCACCTTTGACCGCGGAACAAATCGTGGACAGGGCGCTGGCGTACCGGCCGATCGTGCTCGGCGGACCAGACTAGGAGCTTTGACCCCGCGTTCAAGGACTTGCCGTACGTCCTGATCAGCCGGTGAGCCTCGGTCGAGCCTGACTCGGTGGGGCCGCCGGGGAGGTGGGGAAAAGCGCGGGTAGGTAGCGAATCATCAAGGTGGACCAGGTGAGATGCGTGAGCAGGGGCGCGACGACACCGCCGGTTGCCTGGCGTTGCAGCGCGAACAGCGTGCCCATCACCGCCGAGGCGAGGACCAAGGCGGGGTTGCGGGTGGCGGTGGTGGTCAGGCAGTACACGCCGGTGGATACGGCGACCGGGTGCGTTCCGGCCACGTCGTATACCGGTCCCCGGAAGAACAGTTCCTCGCCTGCCCCGCTGACCAGCGCGATGAACAGCGTCCGGTCCGACGGAGCCTCGTCGGCGTAGCGCAGTACATCGGCGATCGCCCGGCTCAGCGTCGGAATGCGGCGGGCCACCAGCGCGCAACCGTAGAACACCCCGAACGCGGCACCGCCGATCGGCAGCGCGAAGAGTGCGCCCGATTTGTTTCCCAGCCGTGGCGGACCGAGGACCGTACCGCTCACGGCCCATGTGGCGGCGGTCGCCAAGCTCAGGCCGTAGAACGCTCGGCTGTCCGGGCGCGCCGACAGCGATGCGCGCAGCAGCCCGGCCCCGAGCGCGGTGCAGCCGGCGACCGCGGCGCGCCGCCAGGGTGCCGCTGTCACGCGGCCCGCCGAGCTTTGGCCCGCTGGCCGAGCGCCCGCAATGCCGCCTCGTCGTAGTCCAGCGGCTCGAAGGGCACCACGTCACGAATGCTGTTGTCGCGCACGATCGTTTCGTTCGTCATGGAGGCGATCAGCGAGCGCCCGGTGCGGGCGTCGACATCAGTGACCAGGGACAGCCATAGAGCGGACAGCCGCGGCGACAGGAGCGGGACCGGCATCACCACGAGCGGACGGCCTTCGATGGCCGCCAGGCGGCGGAGCATATCGCTGTAGGACAGGACCTCGGGCCCGCCGATGTCGAAGGTGCGCCTGACGGCTTCCGGAGTGTTCAGTACCCCGACGAGATAGCGGACCACGTCGGCGATCGCGATGGGTTGCGTCCTGACCCGCACCCATTTCGGGGTAACCATCGCGGGCAAGTGTTCCACCAGTTGGCGAGTCATCTCCCAGGAGATACCGCCGTGCCCGACGATCACGCCCGCCCGCAGCGTGGTGACCGGCACGTCCGCCGCGCCGAGCAGCCGCTCCACCTCACGGCGGCTGCGCAGATGCGGGGACAGGTCGTCGCGATCATCGCCCAATCCACCGAGGTAGACGATCCGGCGCAGCCCCGCGTCGGCGGCGGCCCGGCCGAAGCGCCGCGCTGCTTCGGCATCGTGCTGCTCGAAGTTCGGGTCGTCGAGCGAATGCACCAGATAGTAGGCGCTGTCGCACCCTTCCATCGCCTGCCGCAGCGAGGCAGGATCATCGACATCTCCGAGCACTGCGGTCCCCGCCCCCGAATAGGACTGCGGCCGGCGCGTCATGGCCCGCACCGCATGTCCTGCCCGCTCCAATTTCGGGCACAACCAGGTGCCGACGAAACCGGAGGCGCCTGCCACGAGCACCGTCATGCGAGATTCCTCTCCGTGAGCGAGACGAGCGGAACCAGAACGCGAGATGCCATGAACATTACCGATATGCGGAGAGAGTCCGTGGAACCTCTACACGCATACCGGCAATCGGATGTGAAGGAGGAAACGGAATGTCTGAAGTATTCCTGACCATGGCCATGTCACTCGACGGGTTCATCACCGGTCCGGACGACAACGCCGAGAACCCCGCCGGTACCAACGGGATGCGGCTGATGGACTGGCTCAGCGGCGGCGGCGCATCCGATGCGGACGTGCCCCACACCTTCCGCCCCACCTACCCCAACAGCCGGCTCGTGTTCGATGAGGCCATGGCGACCGGAGCTGTGATCACCGGGAAACGGACCGGAGACTTCGCCGGGTACTGGGGCGGAGACCATCACGACGGGGTGCCGATCTTCGTGCCGACACACCGGCCGCCGCCCGAAAACCCTTACGAGCGAGTGCATTACGTCACCGAGGGTATCGCCGCCTGTGTCGAGCAGGCCAAGCAGGCCGCTGGCGGGCGGAACGTGATGATGCACGGCGCCTACACGGGCCAGCAGGCCCTGAAGGCAGGCGTACTCGACATGATCGACATCCAGCTCCGGCCGGTCCTGCTCGGTCGCGGCCGACGACTGTTCGACGGGCTCCCCGCCGAGCACATAGAACTCGATCTCGTTCGCACGCTGGAGGATCCCGGCGTCCTGCATCTGCGCTACGTGGTGCGCAAATGACCGCACGGCTCGTGCGGACGTCGGTCACTCATCGGACAGCAAATGCGGATCCAGCCTCGACTTGGCGCCCAGCACCTCGATCCCGACAATGCGGCCCTCGGCGTCGAGATCCAGGTTGACCATGCCGCCGATCGTCATCGGATCAACCGAAACGGTCTTCGCCACGCCACCGGGCAGGATCTCGTGCGCCAGGTATATGTACGCGGCGTCGGCTACCGGGTCGTAGGTGACTCTGGGTGCGATCATGTACACATCCTGCTCGACGGCCGAAGAATGCACGCATCGATGGCTCGGGGCCTATCTGATTGAATGCGGCTCGATGATCAGGAGGTATCCATGTCGGCTTATGGCCCAGCGCTTTTCGTTTCTCGGAAAGACGGCGCGGATCTGTCTGCGGTGGAGCAGGAGCGGGTGTTCGAGCTCGTTCGAGAAGTATGCGCGGGCCTGAAAATGACTGACGGTGAGGGGTTTCCGGTCGAACCGTCGAACTACGGCTACGACGAGGAGGAGGCCAGGTCGCTGGGAATCCTGCTGTACTCCTCGTTTGCCTACGCTGGAATGCCCGAAGAAGTCTGGGCCGACGTGGAACGCGGCTGGGAACGGGAGGGCGCGAGAGTGGCGGCGCGCGTCGAGGAGTGCGCTCCCGGGGTCTACGCGTTCGTGACATACGGAGTCGAGGACTGACGCCTCCGACGGGGGATCCGGAGCTGCTCGGGGGAGATGGACTGCCATCCCACGCGCGCAGGCCGAGTACGGAGCCAATGCCGCCTACTGACAATCTCTTTCGGCGATTGACCCTGTCGGCGAGCGGCTGCCCGTCGAACGAGCGACGCAGCCGGGCCACGCACATATGCTCACCGCATGTCGACCTTTTCCATGCCCGACCTCCTGCCCTACGCCGATGTGGACGCGCGCTTGGGCGGCGTGCTATCCACCGAATTCGAGGGTGCGGGAGACGATCCCGACGATCCCACGGTGCTGTTCTTCGACGGTGACCTCACCCTCGACGGGGATTTCCTGTCCGCCATCGCCGAGCTGCGCGGCGTGGATGACGAGGGCGACGTGGATGTCGAGTTGATCGTGGTGACCGGTGACCTGACGGTCAACGGCCCGATCGCGCTCTACGAGGACCGGCCCGGGCTCTACGTCGGTGGCTGTACCCGGGCCGAGACGCTGGAGGGTGGCGATGCCGAGATCCGTATCCACGACGGCACTTTCACGCATTTGGTATATGGCTATTACAACCACGGCTCCCTGACGGCCGAAGTGGTCGACACCCCCTGGGTCATCGACTCCGACCACTACATGGCACTGACGGCCCCCGGCGCGCGCTGGGTGGACAACCTCGGCGTCTGCGACCGGGACGTCGACTTCGTCGCCGGGAACGGCCTCGACGAGGCGTTCGTGCCCGAGGTCGTCGACGACGAGGGCCGCCTGGCCATCGACGCATTCCTGGACCGGCTCCGTGCCGGACTGCCCGTCCTGCGGCCCGGGGCTAGATCGGCGCGCGAATCGGCGACCGCGGCGCTGAACGATCACCTGTCCCGGGCACTGGCCGACCGGGCCGATCATCTCGATCTGACCGGGCGCAAGCTGAAGGCGTTCCCCACCGACGTGCTCCGGATGCCGTGGCTTCGCACCCTGATCCTGGACCGCAATCCGATCCGCGAGCTGCCCGCGGAGCTCGGGTCGCTCACCGGGCTGGAGCTCCTGTCGGTGTGCGACTGCGAGTTGACCGCCCTGCCCGAATCGATCGGCGACCTGGCCGGGCTGCGGGTGCTTCGAGTCTCCGGCAACTCGTCCCTGGACCAGAACGAGGTCGAGTTCACCCTGCCCGCCACTATCGGCCGGCTGTCGGCGCTGGAGGAACTCGACATCTCCTCGCTGTCCGTCCGCACCGACGCGGAGTACGAGCCGGGCGGGATGCCGCCCGAGTCGACACAGTTCGTCCTGCCGGACACTTTCGGCGGCCTGGTCGGTCTGCGGAAGTTGATCGCCGACGGCACCAACGTCGTGTTCCCCGACTCCGCGCGCGGCCTGAACGGCGTCGAGGAGGTGTCGATGTCCGGTACTGCCGCGCGGTACCTGGTGACCTTCCCCGAGGTGGTCACCACCTTCCCGAACCTGCGCCGACTTGACCTGAGCTGCAACAACTTCGACACCGTCCCCGACAGCCTGCTCCACCTGACCCGGCTGGTGCACCTCGACCTCGGCGGCAGCCTCGGCCTGCTACGCGAGCCGCTGCCGGACCTCGGCCGCCTACCCGAGCTACGGGTCCTCGGCTTCAGCGGGCAGGCCGGCCGCGGCCCGGAGCCCGGGCACGTCTTCCTCCGGGAGCTGTTCGCAATGAAGCTGACCGGTCTGGAGGAACTCCGGATCGACAGGTGGCGCCGCGACGGCAAGCGCCGCCGGATCAAGCCCGAGCACTTCGCCGGCATCGGGACCTTCCGCCGGCTACGAACCCTCCGCCTGGCCTTCAACGGCCTCGAAGACTTGCCGCCCGACTTCGACACACTCCCCGACCTCGAGACCGTCGACCTCGACGGCAACCGGTTCCGCCGAGAGGTCCGCGACCGGATCACCGCTGCGCACCCGAGCGCTCGGATCAACTTCGGGTCATAACGGCCCAACGATCA
Organism: Nocardia yamanashiensis; assembly: GCF_021183565.1. NCBI lineage: Bacteria > Bacillati > Actinomycetota > Actinomycetes > Mycobacteriales > Nocardiaceae > Nocardia > Nocardia yamanashiensis. The sequence continues at coordinate 2,558,235 of NZ_CP089226.1, read as the reverse complement.
GGACTGATCGCGTCGCATGAACGTGCGGCTTCGGGGCCGCACGGGGTCTGGTTCAGTTCGCGCGGGGGAACTCCCAGAACACGCGGGGGGTGAGTCCGACTGTGTAGCTTTCGAGTGAGCCGAGCACGCAGAGTTCGACTGTGTCGCCGCTCAGGACCGTTCGGGGGCCCGCAGGTTCCAGGAGCACGTGGTGATCCGATCCGGGTTCGCATTCACGACCGCCGCCGGCGGCAACGTAGAGCAGCCAATCGCGGTAGAGGCGGCCGTGGGCCAAGGCCAACTTGATGTGCGTGGCGGGGCCCTCGGTGCGGATATCGCCTATTTCGGCGTGGACCTGCGCCGAGACATGGTCGCCGTCGGGGACACTGCCCCCATTACCGCCGTACGAACTGACCTGGCCGCTGATGAGATCGGTGACGATGGGTGAATCGACCGACGTGCCGTCGCCGATGTATGCACTGACCTGGCTCCACATCCCACCTGATGGGTATCGAGATGTGTTGATCGGCAAGCACACTCGCCCGGTCGTGTCGGCGCCGGGCGCGATCATTCCTGTCCGGGGTAGCGCAGGGCTGTCATGGGATGAGCAGTTCAGGCTGGCTTGGCTGTTCGAATCCGTGAAGCCGTTGCGGTTGGTAGCGCCGCCGAAGAACTTCAGCGCGGCCAGATCCGCGGATTGTTAACTCTCGTTGCGCGCCTTCACCGTTACCTCGTAGTGGTCCCCGGCGAGTCTGTAGTCGGACATGGTCAGCCGCCAGGGGCCTACCGGCGCAGAACTGCCGCTGGCCAATCCGGTGGGAATCTCAGGGTGCGGTGCGGCGGGGGTTCCTATCGCCAACTGTTCGGTAACGACATCGATGATGAGGACCACTGCCAGTACCGTCGCCATGATCAGTACAGCCCGCGGCAATCTCAGCGGTAGGAGGGCCCCGAATCGGTTGGCTCCCGCGCGATCGACCGGAACCGAATCACTGGACGGAGTTTCGGTCATCGCGGCCTAACCTCAACTACTGCGGATTTCGATCCGCTCACCCGGACCTCTTGCGTTCATCGCCGACCGCGCATGCCCTATTACCCGCCAGTCACGGACTGGTGAAGTCGGGGCCGCTCGGTGGCGCACTCGAAGCTCTGCATAATATTGCAGACATGTCTATTTTCATGCGGTCGGATGTGGATCCGGATGACTACCTGCTGGGTGATGAGATCATCGAGGTCGACCATCCGGCGGTGCGAGCGCTCGCAGTGGCATTGTGGTCCGAGTCAGGTAGCCCGATCGACTACGCGCGCAACACATTCGAATGGGTTCGCGACAAGGTCGGACACTCTTATGACGTACGCGATCCTCGGGTTACGCTCACCGCGTCGGAAGTGCTGGAACATCGCGTTGGGCTCTGCTACGCGAAATCGAATCTGCTCACCGCGCTGTTGCGGGCGCAGGGGATACCGACCGCCTTGTGCTATCAGCGGCTGGCTCACGGCGAAGGTCATGTGATACACGGCTTGGTTGCCGTGCATCTCGACGGTGGTTGGTATCGCCAAGACCCGCGTGGCAACAACGCCCACGTCACCGCCGAGTTCTCGATCGGCGAGGAACGACTCGCCTATTCGGTCGACCCTGCCCAGGGCGAGATCGACTACCCGCAGCTCTTCCGTACGACGGCACCGGTCGTGGTCGATGCACTGCGGGCAGCGTCCGACACCCTCGCGATCTACGACGCCGGGCTTCCATCGGATCTCTGACTCGGGCCGCACACGCATACGGCACGGATGCAATTGTTCCTCAGCTGGTGGTTGGCGGGCTTCCTTCGACCGCGTCGAGGTCGTTGTGTGGTCTGTGCAGCTGGATGTGCTGATAGGCCCAGATGTCAGCGGTCCGAATCGATTTCGATGCCGGTGGTTGGGGGTACAGGGTGCAGTCGGGGTGCCGGGTCCGAAAGTCGTTCAGTGCTGCGGTAGTTACCTGGGTGGCGGTCAGATCGATGCGGGTGAGGTGGTAGCACTCGAGGACTGGCAGGATCGAATCGGTGACGGGGGTGCCGCGCAGGCTCAGGGTTTCGGTGGGGGGAGATGGCGTTCAGCAGGTCGGTGATGGCGCCGTCTGAGCTGTGGGGGAGGTGGAGATCGAGGTCGGTGACACGGAGGGGCGATCGAGCGGTGGGGGTGACTCCAGATGCCGTGAGGCGAAGGCGGGAGAGGGATTTCGGGAACGAGAGGTCCAATCGGATGGTGTCTCGGCCGTGCAGCTCGAGGCTGGTGAGGGCGGGGAGGGGGCTGGCGCCGAGATGGAAATGGTTGGCTTCCAGGTCCAGTCGCAGGATTCGTAGTTTCGGGAAGCGGGTGAAGGCTGCTGATACCTCGGTGGTGAGGGTGCATGCGGTATGTTCGATGATCTCCACGTTGGGCAGATCGGGGACGGCGGCGAGCATTCGGTGGTCGAAGTCGGAGGTTTCGATTTTCAATGACCACACCTGGTCCGGGGATGACCTGAGAGTCTCCAGGTCTTCGTGGCCCCAGCACTCGCTACGCGTGTGGATGCTGAATCGGTTGCCGTCGTGGGCGGGCGGTAGGACGGGGCCGACTGCATGGAATGGCGTTGTGCCACCGGGCATCTGGTAGAGCTCGTCCTCGTCGGCGCTGTACCGGCCGCAGCAGATGACTTCGATGATCGTCGCCGTGTACGAGATGCCGACAACGGCGAGGTTCACCCATTGGGGAACGTGGCCGCGCCGCCACAATGTGTCGACCACTGTCTCGAAGTCGCAGCGGTGCAAGGCGATAGCGCGGCTCCGGGAATCGTCCTCGGCGAACCGGATTTCGCCCGGCTGTGCCGGAATACCGTCGTAGGACTGGTTCAACCGAACCCTGAATGCCAGCGGCGCCGGGAGATCCTCGATCAGCTGGGTGCGTGCGCACCGCACGGCCGCTGCCGAGGCGGCGGCAAGCCGTGCGGCGAAGACTTCACGTTCCACCTGATAAACCTAGTCGGGACAGCCGTCATCTGCCCTCCGCCGTGATCGGGTGGAGCCAGGTCGCGATGTTGCGGATGTAGTTCAGGTAGGTCGTCAGCCGGGCCGGGTCGGCTTTGATCTGGGTGCCGGGTGATTCGCTGACGAACGAGGGTGCTCCCCGGTCGAGATCCCAGTTGTAGTCGGCGAAATGGTGGAAGGTCGATTCGGCAAGCGCCCGGCCCATGGTCCGGCCGTCCGCCGCGACTTCCCCGTCCAGCGCGACCGCGAGGTTGAACCGGCGGCCGGACACGATGCTGCGGCCTTGGGCGACGACGGTGGCGAAGGGTGCGCACGCCGAGACCGCGCCCTCGTGCGGGTGCGCGGGGAACCATTCGATGCGGCCGCTCCCGGAGGCGCCGGTGCGCAACAGGTCGTGCACCGGTGCCATGGCGAATACGGGCTGGTAGTCGCCATTAGCCCCGGAGTGGTAGTTGGGCCAGGAGATTGCGGGGGTGTCCTGGTCGTCGCGTGCGCGGGCGGGATCGGGATTGCGCTGGTGGAAATGGTTCACCTCGCCCAGTGAGCCGAGTCCGAGCAGGCAGCTGCCCAGGTCCTGATGATCGCGCGCGGTCAACACCCCGCCGCCGTTCTCGCGGAACCGGACGATGGCCGCCGTCTCGGTGTCGGTGAGCCCGTCGCCGGTGTCGACTGCCAGCAGCCACAATTGGTCGAAGTCCGAGTCGTCCAGACGGCTCAGGATGGGATCGTTCGCGCCGTGCACGGCCCGGTCGCGGGCGGTGACATCGTGGCCGGCGGCCCGCAGTTCGGCGGCCAGCAATGCGAACCGGGTAATGCTCCAATCGTCGGGGTGCGCGGTGATCGTCGTTTGCAGCAGGATCTTCGACATCGAAACGGACTCCCTCGCTTATTCTTTCGGTGCGGCCGGGACACGCCGGCCGGCGCGGGCGCGCAGTTCGTCTTCCTCGACGAGCGCCAGCATCGGCTGGGCCGGATCGCAGATCATGGTGACGACGAAGCGCAGCCCGATATCGTCGCGGTTGTTGCCGTCCGAATAGTGGATGACGTCGCCGCCCGGTTCCCAGAAGGCTTCTCCGGCCCGGATGACGCGTGGCGCCTCCCCTTCGAGTTCGAATCGCATCTCGCCCTCGACGACGTAGCCGAACGCGGGCCCGCCCGGATGCCGGTGCGGCGGCGCGCCGGGATCACCCGGCGGATAGGCGACGACCACCGTCATCGCATGCGCCCCATCAGGAATGAACGGCGGGGCGGCCTCTTGTACGACCGTGAACGCGGTCTGCCACACGCTGCTCTTCGCTGTCGATGCTGCCTCGGTCATCGGTACTCCTCAAAGCCGTTCTGCAGGGTCGAAAACAAGGACCGGGGACGATCGCGGGTTGTGACAACCACCCGCCGAGATTGCGGGGCAGGTGTGGCCGACTGTCACGCTTCGCCGAGACGCCTTGTCCAAGTTGTCGACACACATCCGGACGATTTGCCGAGAAGAGGTTCGACCATGGGTATCGCCGACCCCATCGAGACGCTGGAGGACTTGCGGCGTCATCTGCAATGGGCGATCGAATTGGAACACGCGACCATTCCGCCCTATCTGTGCGCGTTGTACTCCCTGGATCCGGCCGCCAATGCCGAAGCGGCGCAGGTGATCGGCAGCGTGTTCGTGGAGGAGATGCTGCATCTGGCGCTGGCGGCGAATCTGCTCAATGCCGTGGGCGGTGCACCTAAACTCGACGCGCCCGAGCTGCTGCCGTCGTACCCGCACCCGCTGCCGCACAGTGACCCGTCCATACAGCTGAACCTGGCACCGTTCGGTCCGGAATCGCTGGAGCTGTTTCTGGCCGTCGAGCGACCCGCACCGGTCGACGCCCAGCCCGAAGGCGACCGCTACCACACGATCGGGCAGTTCTACGCGGCCATCGAGAACGGGCTGTGCACCCTGGTCGACACGCTCGGCGAGGACACGGTGTTCAGCGGCGATCCCAAGCGGCAACTCAGCGAAATGCATTTCAGCAGCGGTGGCGGACAAGTGATTCCGGTGCGGGACCTGAAGTCGGCGCTCGCCGCGCTGTCCGAAATCATCGAGCAGGGCGAGGGAGCTTCCCCCACCGAAGTGTGGGACGGCGACAAGGACGTCTTCGACCCCGAACGTGACCAGGTCGCGCACTACTACCGCTTCCTGGAACTGAAGGAGGGCCGGCGCTTCCGCCCGGGCGACACGCCCCAGTCCGGTCCGACCGGCGAACCGATCCAGCTGGATTTCACGAAAGTTCAGCCGATGCGCGCCAATCCGCGCAGCACCGACTATCCCGAGGACAGCCCCATTCGGGCCGCGCAGCGCGAATTCGACAATACCTACTGCCTGCTGCTGTATCTCCTCGAGGACACCTTCAACGGCAGCCCATCGCAGATGCGCGACGCGGTGGGTGCGATGTACGCCCTGAAATCCCAAGCCCAGGCACTGATGAAGATGCCCAGCGGCGACGGACGAACCACGGCGGGACCGACATTCGAATATGTGGCGCCCGAGGACCGGGAGTAGTCGCATGACCACGCCCCAACCGAAGCGGATCGACGCGGGCCTGCTGAACGTCGCCTACCTCGAATACGGTCCCGCCACGGCGCCACCGGTCATCCTGCTGCACGGCTGGCCCTACGACGTGCACAGCTTCATCGAGGTCGCCCCGCTGCTGGCCGACGCCGGATACCGGGTGCTCGTGCCGTACCTGCGCGGATACGGTCCCACCAGATTCTTGTCCGATCGGACCGTGCGCAACGGCCAGCAGTCCGCCATCGCCCGCGACATCGTCGATTTCATGGACGCCCTGCACATCGAGTCCGCGATTCTCGGCGGATTCGACTGGGGCGCAAGGGCAGTCGACATCATCGCCGCGCTGTGGCCGCGGCGATGCCGGGCGATCGTGCCGGTCAGCGGGTACATCCTCACCCAGCGCGAGGCCCAGCAGCAGCCGCTCTCGCCCGGGGCCGAACTCGGCTGGTGGTATCAGTACTACTTCGCCACCGAACGCGGCCGCCGCGGCTACAGCCGCAATCGCTACGAATTCAATCGGTTGATCTGGCAGCGCGCCTCCCCGCAGTGGGACTTCGACGACGCCACCTACGACCGCACCGCCGCCGCCTTCGACAACCCCGACCATGTCGACGTCGTCATCTCCAACTACCGCTGGCGGCTGAGCCTGGACCCGGGCGAACCCCGCTACGACGACTACGAACGGCGACTCGCCGCTGCGCCCGCCCTCACCGTCCCGGCCATCAGCATCGGCAGCGATTTCGACGGGGCGAACAAGGACGGAAAGTCCTACCGCGACAAGTTCACCGGCCCCTACGAACATCGTGTCCTCGACGGTGTCGGACACAACGTGCCGCAGGAGGCCCCGGCGGAGTTCGCCCGGGCCGTCCTCGACGCGGACCGGCTCGCCCGCGAGGTCGATGTCACGAGTTCGCGGTCTGCCTTGTCCTCGATACAGGGCACTCTCACCAGCCCCACCGCAACAGTCACACGGAAGGATCGAGCATGAAGATCGTCGTCATCGGCGGCACCGGCCTGATCGGCTCGCAGGTCGTCACCCGTCTCAACGAGCACGGCCACCAGGCGGTAGCGGCCGCCCCGAACACCGGCGTGAACACGCTGACCGGCGAAGGCGTGAAGGAGGTGCTGCAGGATGCGAACGTCGTTGTCGACGTCTCCAATTCGCCGTCGTTCGCCGACGACGACGTCATGAACTTCTTCCGCACCTCCACCACCAATCTGCTGCGGGCGGCCGAGGCGGCCGGCGTCGGGCACTATGTCGCGCTGTCGGTGGTCGGCACCGACCGGCTGCCCGAGTCCGGATATCTGCGCGCGAAGGTGGCGCAGGAAGAATTGATCAAGGGTTCGGGCCTGCCGTATTCGCTCGTGCACTCGACGCAGTTCTTCGAATTCGCCGGGGGCATCGCCGATTCCGCGACCGTCGACGGCAAGATCCGGCTGCCGGGCGCGGGCGTGCAGCCGATCGCCGCCGAGGAAGTGGCGCCGGTGGTCGGGGCGACCGCGGCGGGCGCACCCCTCAACGGCACCCTCGAGATCGGCGGACCCGAGGTGTTCGGTATGGACCAGTGGATCGGGACCGTACTGCGGGCACGCAAGGATGTGCGCGAGGTCATCACCGACCCGCAGGCCCGCTACTTCGGAGCCGTCCTGAAGCAGGACAGCCTGCTGCCGGGACCGGGCGCGCACCTGGCGCGAATCCGGCTGTCGGAGTGGCTGGCTCGTCAGTGAGCTGACCGCGCGGGCGGCCGTGCGCCGCCCGCGCATCGGTTCCGTTCGAAGGGAAATGAAACGATGTTTACTCCGGACGAACGCCGGTTCGCGACGTCCGTGCTCGTCATCGGCACCGGCGGCGCCGGCCTGCGCGCCGCGATCGAGCTGGCCGAACGCGGCGTGGACGTCATCGTGCTCGGCAAACGACCCAAGGCCGACGCCCACACCACCCTGGCCGCGGGCGGTATCAATGCCGCCCTGTCGACCATGGACGTCGAGGACAGCTGGCAGCAGCACGCGGCCGACACCATCACCGAGAGTTATCTGCTGGCCCGCCCCGATACCGTGCGGGTGGTCGCCGCGAACGCCGCGCGCGGTATCGAAGACCTGGAACGATGGGGAATGCCCTTCGCCCGGGAATCCGACGGGCGGATCTCGCAGCGGTTCTTCGGCGCGCACACCTACCGGCGTACCGCCTTCGCCGGCGACTACACCGGGCTCGAGATTCAGCGCACCCTGGTGAACCGCGCCGCGCTGCTCGGCATCCCGATCATCGACACCTGCTATGTGACCCGGATCCTGGTGCGCGACAACGTGGTCTTCGGCGCGTACGGGTTCGATCTCGACACCGGATCCCGCTATGTGTTCCATGCCGACGCGGTGATCCTGGCAGCCGGGGGACACACCCGGATCTGGCGGCGCACCTCCTCGCGCCGCGACGAGAACACCGGTGACTCGTTCCGCCTGGCAGTGCTGGCCGGGGCCCGCATCCGGGACCCGGAGCTGGTGCAGTTCCATCCCTCCGGGCTCATCGAACCCGAGAATGCCGCGGGCACACTGGTGTCCGAGGCGGCGCGCGGCGAAGGCGGCATCCTGCGCAACGCCGCCGGGGAACGGTTCATGAAACGATACGACCCCGAACGCATGGAACTGTCCACCCGGGACCGGGTCGCGCTCGCCGCCTACACCGAGATCAAGGAAGGGCGCGGAACGCCGAACGGCGGTGTGTGGCTCGATGTTTCGCATCTGCCGCGCGAGACCATCATGCGGCGGCTGCCACGGGTCTATCAGACGATGCTCGAACTGCAGATGCTCGACATCACCCGCGACCCCATCGAGATCGCGCCCACCGCCCACTATTCGATGGGCGGGGTGTGGGTTCGATCCGAGGACCACGGCACCGGGGTCGAGGGGCTCTACGCCATCGGCGAGGCCTCCAGCGGCCTGCACGGTGCGAACCGGCTCGGCGGCAACTCGCTGATCGAGCTGCTCGTCTACGGCCGCATCGTCGGTGAGGCGGCCGCCCGGTACTCGAACGAGCTGTCCGCGCAACAACGTTCGACCGGCGCGGTCGACGAGGCGCGTGGCGAAGTCGACGGCCTGCTGGCGGCCGACGGGCGAGAAAACGTTCGCGCTCTGCAACGGGCGTTGCGCAACACCATGACCGAACACGCCGGCGTGGTACGTGACGAGGCCGGCCTGCGCCAGGGGTTGTCCGAACTCGGCGAGGTCGAGCAGCGAGCGGCGAATATCGGTGTGCACCCCGATGCCGCCGGATTCCAGGACCTGGCGCACGCCTTCGATCTGAAGTCCTCGATGCTCGCGGCGCGCGCCACCCTGGAGGCCGCCCTCGAACGACGCGAGACCCGCGGCTGCCACAACCGTTCCGACTATCCGGAGTTGGATCCGGCACTGCGGGTGAACCTGGTGTGGTCGGGACCCGGGCGGCTCGAACACGAACCGATTCCCGAGGTTCCCGAGGACATCGCGCCGCTCATGCGGGATGTCTCCAGCGCGGGAAAGCTGGTCGAATAATGCTGGGGTACGGGCGCTTCGAGCGCCCATACCCCTTTTCACACCGCCGGGGCACGCAGGGCGAGCGCCAGGGCCCCGGCGGCGACGAGGGCGATCGTCGCCACCGTCGCGACCGGGAAGCCCGCGGTGGCGAGCGGGGTGAGCAGGATCAGCGCCGCCCCGGTGCACAGTACGCGCGGGCGAAGGCGCGACACCGACGGCAACCCGGCATGCGCCGCCCACAACAGGATCAGGAACACTGCCGCGGGAATCGCGACCGCGAAGCCACCGGCGAGTACGGACGTACCGCGGCCGTCGCTCTCGCGCACGGCCACTTCCAACCCCGCGCCGAGCGCCGCCAGCGCCGCGAAGATCGCGTAATGGCTGTAGCCCCACAGGAACGACCAGGTGCGGCGTTCGGCCAGGCCCGCACCGCCTGGCTGTAGGTCGTAGAGCCACCACAGGACGAACAGCAGCACCAGCCCCGACAACGCGACCACCACCAGTGCCGGATGGAAACCACCATCGAGTGCCTCGGCCACTCCGGAGGACACCGCGAGCACGCTCTCCCCGAGCAGAATGATCGTGAAAAGCGTGTAGCGCTCGGCGATATGGTGCGGATGCCACGCGGTGCCGCCCTCCCGCTCGGCCCACACCGGCACCGCCAGCTCCGCGGCCACCAGCATCAGGAACACCGGCCGCGACGCGAGATCCGGCAGCACGCCGGCCAGTGCCAGCGCGAGCCGCACCAGCCACAGCGCCTCCAGCACCACGATGCCCGTCGCGTAGCGCAGCGCGGTGCGGCGGCCTGCCGGGTCCCCGTATGCCGCGCGTAACCATTGCACGACAAGGCAACTCCGCATCACCAGATAGCCGATGGTGATGGCGGTGTAGTCGTCGTGCTCGAACGCGGCGGGCACACCGGCCGCCAGCACCAGCACGCCCGCCATCTGCAGCAGGGTCAGCAGCCGGTACGGCACGTCGTCGGTGTCGTAGGAGGAGGCGAACCAGGTGAAGTTCATCCACGCCCACCAGATAGCGAAGAACACCTGGAGGAACGGCGCCAGCGCCGGCATCGGATGCCCCGCGCCGAGGGCGTGACCGAGCTGCGCGACGATACCGGCGACCGCGACCACGAAGGTCAGGTCGAACAGCAGCTCCAGCCCCGTCGCCGCCCGATGCGGTTCGTCGATCGACCGGCCGCGCATCCGGACCCGCAGCGGCCCTCTCCGGTCGGCAGGACGTGAGTTCGTGCTCATGGACAGTACTTCCTGAAGTGTTGGGGGAAGAGGAAACACGCTGAGCCGCAGCCGGTTTCGGCCGACTGCGGCTCAGTGACGTGCAGAGGGTGCCGGTCAGGCGTGCGCGGGTGTGGTCGCACGCACCGCATCGAGGATCGATGCCGCCACCGCGTCCGGCTGGGAGACCGCCAGCGCGTGCGAAGCGCCCGGTACCTCGCGGGTGCCCTTGGCCGCGGCCCGGACGGCCATGAAACGGTGCAGGGCCACCGGGATATTGAGGTCCGCGTCGCTGAAGACGAACCAGGACGGGACCGATTTCCAGGCCGGGTTCCGCGACGGCAATCCCGTGGTCAGGGCGAGCTCGGTGACTGGGCGCTGGGTCGCGCTCATCACCGCGGCGGTGGCGGCCGGTACGTCGGCGGCGAACTGGTGATGGAACGCCTCGGGCCGAATGGCGAATTCGTTACCGCCATCGGTGATCGGATAGGCGGTGAGTGCCTCGCCGAGGGTGCTGCCCGGGAATTTGCCCGACAGTTCCAGCGCGGACTCGTCGGCTTCGGGCGCGAACGCGCAGACGTAGACGAGCGCGGCGACCTTGTCATTGCCGGTGGCCGCTTCGGTGATGACCAGGCCGCCGTAGGAATGGCCGACGAGCACGACGGGGGCGTCGATGCTCGCGATCACATCACGTAGATAGGCGGCGTCGCCGGGCAGGTCGCGCAGCGGGTTGGCGGCGGCGACCACCTCGAGGGATCTGGCCTGCAACCGTTCCACGACGCCGGACCAGCTGGCGGATTCCGCGAACGCGCCGTGCACGAGGACGACGGTGGGCTTCTGATGGGTCATTTCATTCTCTCTTCCGGGGAGGGGGTTGGTCGAGTCAGTGCAGCGCGGCCCGCAGCACGCGGATGGCCTGTTCGATCGCGGCGCTGGAGGCCGCGGTGTCGCGCACCGGGTTGAGCATCATGAAGTCGTGCAGGGTGCCGTTGTACCGGAGGCTGGTGGTCCGCACTCCGGCCTGGGTGAGCTTGCGGCCGTAGGCTTCTCCCTCGTCGCGCAGGACGTCGTTCTCGTCTACGACCAGGAACGCCTCGGGCAGCCCGGCCAGGTCCTCGAGGCGGGCCCGCAGCGGTGAGGCGGTGATCTCGTCACGGCCTTCGGGGTCCGGCAGATACGCGTCCCAGAACCACGCCATCGCCTTGGCAGTGAGGTTGGGGCCGTCGGCGAACTCGCGGTAGCTCGGCGTGTCCTGACCGGCGTCGGTGACCGGGTAGTAGAGCGACTGGTGGACGAACCGCACATCGCCGCGGCGCTTGGCCAGGATCGTCACGGCTGCGGTCATATTGCCGCCCACCGAATCCCCGGCCACCGCCAGCCTGGACGCGTTCAAACCTTCGCTCGCACCGTGTTCGGTGATCCACCGCGCGGTGGCGTAGGCCTGCTCGATCGCCACCGGATAGCGCGCCTCGGGCGACCGGTCGTACTCCACGAACACGAGCGCGGCCCGGGCCCCGACGGCCAGCTCCCGGACCAGCCGGTCGTGCGTGCCGGCATTGCCGAGCACCCAGCCGCCGCCGTGGATGTACAGGATCGCGGGCAGATCACCTTCCGCGTCAACGGGTTTGACGATGCGGACCCGTACATCCCCGACTTCGGCGGGTACGGTGATCCACTTGTCCCGCACGGGAAGTTTGTCGATCGGCGCCGCCTGCACGTCATCGAGGACCTTGCGGGCGCCTTCGACTCCGAGTTCGTACAGGAGCGGCGGTCGGGCGGTGGCGTCGGCGAACTGTTGCGCCGACGGTTCGAGGATGGGTTTCGTCATCGGTGAGCCTTTCCGGGTTGTGTCGAAACCAAGGACCGGGTGGTTCCCGGATTCGTGACGGCGGCTGTGATACCTTGGCCGACTTACGATCTCGTTGTGACGACGTCGTCGGTGAGCAGCCGTTCCAGGCCCACCACGGCGCCACTGCGTGCGGCCTCGAGGAATGCGCTCAGCAGCCGGTCTCGGGCTGCTCGAGGCACCGGTTCGCAGCGAGGTCCGCCCAGATGCGTGCGAGCGCGCCGCCCGAGCTGGCGGGCATTGGCCTCACTGATCCGAAGCCGCTGGGCGATATCGCGGAAGGGATAATCGAACGCCTCACGGAGAACAAACACGGCCCGCTCCATCGGCGAGAGCCTTTGCAGCAGAAGCAGAACCGCCTGTTCGAGATCGGCTGATCGTTCGGTCGCCCGCGCGGGGTCCTCGGCGTCGAGCACCTGCCCCGGCAACCAGTGATCGACCGAAATCTCCCGGCGCGCCCGAGCCGAACCGGCGGCATTGAGGGTCAGCCGGGTGGTGATCGTCACCAGGAACGCGACCCGATCCCGGACGACGGCCCGATCCGCGCCCTGCCAGCGCAGCCACACATCCTGTACGACGTCTTCGGCATCGGCCGCCCGGCCCAGTACGCGGTAGGCGATCCCGAACAGCCGCGGCCGTAGGCCCTGGAAGTCCGTCACGTACCCGCTCGGCTCCGGCGGGAGGGGGCGCGGCGAAATACTCGCTTCGGATGGGACGGTGAGGGTGCTCGACGGGCACATTGCGTCGTCCTTTCATCTGGCCTCGACCGCCCTCCGGCTCGGCGATCTCGAGGAGCGGCTGCTGAGCCGCCCTCTCACCGTCGTCCCGGCCGGGTCCTGCTCGCGCCCTTGGCAATCCCGGGCGGACCCCCGGGGATACCCGGGCCAGGGACACGTGCCCGGCGCCGCAATGCCCGGGGCATGCTCGGAGGCCGAGGCTCGGATGAGATCATTAGCGGGCCTAACGTGGACGTGGTTGGGCTCCTTCGATTCGGCGGTGATGGTTGATGTCGGGCGGCAATCCGCTTCGTGGACTGCGCGGTAGGCGTGGCGAATGTGAGTCGCTGGAACGATTGCTCGCCGAGGCCGCATCCGGCCACAGCCAAGTACTGGTGCTGCGCGGCGAGGCGGGCATCGGCAAATCCGCGTTGCTCGAATATCTGGTGCGAGGCGCGATAGGGTGCCGGATCGCCCCGGCGACCGGCGTCGAATCCCAGATGGAACTGGCCTTCGCCGGACTGCACCAGCTGGCGGCGCCGATGCTGAGCCACCTCGACCGGCTGCCCGAGCCGCAGCGGGACGCGCTCGCGGTCGCGTTCGGACTGCGCAGCGGCACAACCCCGGACCGCTTCCTGGTCGGATTGGCGATGCTCAGCCTGCTGGCCGAAGTCGCCGAGGACACGCCGCTGGTCTGCGTGATCGACGACGCGCAGTGGCTGGACCAGGTGTCCGCGCAGACGCTGGCTTTCGTCGCCCGCCGTCTGCTGGCCGAAAGGGTGGCGCTGGTTTTCGCGGTGCGAACCCCGGCATCCGACGACGATCCGCTGGCCGGTCTTCCCGAACTCGTCCTGCGCGGCCTGCGTGACAGCGACGCGCGCGCCCTGCTCGCGGCGGCGGTCCCGGGCCGGCTCGACCAGCGTGTCACCGATCGCATCGTTTCCGAAGCCCGCGGTAATCCCTTGGCGCTGCTGGAATTACCGCAAGGACTGACCGCCGCGGAGCTGGCCGGCGGGTTCGGCCGCCCGGATGCGCAACCGGTGGCCAGCCAGATCGAGCGAAGCTTCCTGCGACGCATCGTCGCACTGCCGGCACCGCCGCGCCGGCTGTTGTTGCTGGCCGCGGCCGAGCCGGTGGGTGATGCCGCGCTGTTGCGCCGCGCGGCCGCGCTCTTGGGCATCGAATCGGATGCGGTAGCGGCGGCGGAGATGTCGGGACTGATCGAACTCGGTGCGCACGTTCGTTTCCGGCATCCATTGGTGCGATCGGCGGCGTACCGGGCGGCCGACCCGAGAGAGCGTCGAGAGGCGCACCGCGCGCTGGCGGAAGTGACCGACCCGGCGGCCGATCCGGATCGCAGGATCTGGCATCTGGCCAATGCCGCGGTCGAGCCAGACGAGGCGGTCGCGGACGCGCTCGAGCGCTCGGCACAGCGTGCGCAGGCCCGCGGCGGGATCGCCGCGGCGGCGGCCTTCCTCAGGCGGGCGACCGGGCTGACACCCGATCCGAGCAAGCGGGGTGAGCGTGCGGTGGCCGCCGCACAGGCCGCGTTCGAAGCCGGAATCCCCGACGCGGCACACGAACTGCTGGCCACCGCCGAAATGGGCCCGCTGGACGAAGCCCAGCGCGCACGGGTCGCGCGGCTGCGGGCCCAGATCGTCTTCGCGCGTCGACGAGGCGGTGAAGCGCTGCCGTTACTGCTCGATGCGGCGGCCCGACTCACACCGTGCTACCCCGATCAGGCCCGCGCCGCGTATCTCGAGGCGATCGGATCGGCGGTCTTCGCCAGTCGTCTCGTCCGGCACGGCGAATTGCGGATGGTGGCGGAGAAGGCGCTGGCCGCGCTGCCGGACGCGGGCGCGCCGGACAACCCGGCAGACGCGCTGCTCGCCGGTTTGGCGACGCGGTTCGCGACCGGCTACTCCGCGAGCGCCGCGTCATTGCGGCGCGCCCTCCACGCATTCTGGGAGGGCGGGGGAGCCGATGCCGAGCGAAGTATGCGTTGGCTCTGGCTGACCTGGCCGACGGCCACAGAACTGTGGGACGACGAGAGCTGGCAGGAGTTGTCCACCCGGGCGGTGCGGGCCGCTCGGGAAACCGGAGCGCTGAACTTCCTCCCCCTCGCGCTGAGCTACCGCGCCGGGGTGCACCTGCACGCGGGCGAATTCGACATCGCCGCAGTACTTGTCGAGGAATCCCGGGCGCTGCTCGAGGTGACGCGAAACTCTCCGATCATGTACACGACCTTGCTGCTCGTGGCCTGGCGCGGGGAGGACGCGCAGGCGCCCGCGCTGATCGATACCGAGGTCGCCCTGGCCGCCGCCTGGGGTGAGGGACGAACGCTTGGTGGGGGCCATTACCTGCATTCGCTGCTCCACAACGGACTCGGCCACTATCGAGCCGCGCTGAGCAGCGCGCAGCAGGCCGCCGAACACGACGACCTCGGCATGCTCGGATTCGTGCTGCTCGAGCTGGTGGAGGCGGCGGCCTACGCCGGAGACCATGTTGCGGGCGAGACCGCGGTCCGGCAACTCACCGAACGCGCCGACGCCAGCGGAACAGATTGGGCACAGGGCGTTTCGGCGCGATCGCGCGCCCTGCTCAGCGAGGGCGAAACCGCAGACCGGTTGTACCGTGAGGCCATCGAGCATCTGGGCCGCACGCGAATCGCGGTGCACCTGGCGCGGACCCACCTGGTGTACGGCGAGTGGCTGCGGCGCGAGCAGCGGCGGGCCGAGGCCCGAGCGCAATTGCGGACGGCCTACGAGATGCTGAATCGTTTCGGCGCCAAGGCGTTCGCCGAGCGTGCCCGCCGGGAACTGCTCGCCATCGGAGAATCGGTGCGCCACAGCACGATCGAAGCCCACGCGGCATTGACCGCGCAGGAAGCCCAGATCGCGCGGCTCGCCGGTGAGGGCCTGACCAACTCCGAAATCGGCGCGGAGCTGTTCCTCAGCGCGCGCACGGTCGAATGGCATCTGCGCAAGGTGTTCGGCAAGCTCGGGATCACCTCACGCAAGGAAATCCGCGGCGCACTGGAAAACTGATCCGGGGCCGGGGCCGTCATGCCATGCCCGTGGCCGTTTTCGAATGGCAGGCGCCCGGCGGCGGGTGGGACCAGCCGCGCTCTGCTTGACGCGTACTCCGTGGGGGAGCCGTCTGAAACCCGGTATTCCGTGCTCTTACCTCGTGACTCGACCGGGCGCCTGCCGAGAACAAGGACCACCCGGCCGACGCCGATGTGACACCCGCGCCGACCGGTCGCGTGGTCACCAGAGCTGGCCGCCCGGCCGAACGACGATTTCGTTGACTGCGATGCGGCGATCGCGGGTGACGATATAGGCGATCGAGTCCGAGATATCCTCCGGCCGTAGTCGTTCCGGCCGACCCGCAGCCTCGCGCGACCTGTGCCGGGCGGCGGTGTCCACCAGTCCGGGAGCCACGACACTCACTCGCACGCCCTCCGAAAGCAGTTCCTGGCGTAGTGATTCGGTGAACCCGTTGAGACCGAATTTGGTCAGGTGGTAGACGCTGCCCGCCGGCCGCGCGACCCGCCCGGCGGCCGAGCCCACGTTCACCAGATCAGCCACTCGCCGCGGCGAGGTCGCGGCCGCGTCGATCAGGTAGGGGACAGCGGCGTGGGTAACGTGCAGCAGCCCCGACACATTGAGTGAGATCATCCGGTCCCACTCCTCGATCGGCGTGTGCAGCGCCGTTTCCAGCACCATGGTGCTGGCGCTGTTCACCACGATGTCCAGACGCCCCAGCCGATCACAGGCCTGCTCCACCGCCCGGTACGCCTCGACCGGGACGGTGAGATCGGCCGGCACCGCGACGGCGTGCCCGCCCTGTGCGGTGAGCTCGTCCACGAGCCGGGCCAAGCGTTCGCGGTTGCGTGCGATCAGGGCGACCGCCGCGCCCTCACGGACCAATCGAGCCGCGGTCGCCGCGCCGATGCCGCCGCTGGCGCCGGTGACGAGCGCGGCGGCTCCACGCAACGGCTGATCTGACATCACTGCCTCATCTCCCTGGGTCGAGGACACCCGGCGCCATGAACCGGTGCGATCAGACTCGGGGATCCGGGCTGCCGGTGGCCCCCGGGAGACACCCTGGTTCTCTCGGACCAGGGATCGCGACACGGGTGCGGAAGGTCATCGCGAACGCGTCGAAGCGTCCACCGGTGGCCTCAGTCGGCAACGGGCAGGGCCCCGCGCAACTGCCGCCGGGAAGTGATCGACAACTTGGTGAAGATCTTTCGCAGATGCCATTCGACGGTGCGCGGGCTGAGAAACAGCCGGGCGGCCACCTCCGGATTGGACAGACCTTCACCGACCAGTACCGCGATCTGCCTTTCCTGCGGCGTCAGATCCTCACCGGTAACCTCGACGATCCGTTTCTGGACCTTCTCGCCGCTGGCGAGCAGTTCGCGGCGGGCGCGTTCGGCGAAGGCCGTCATGCCGATCGCGTCGAACATCTCGTAGGCGGTGCGCAATTGGTGCCGCGCGTCCACCCGGCGGGATTGCCTGCGCAGCCATTCGCCGTACAGCAGGTGCGCACGCGCCAGCTCCGGGCGCATGAGCGTCCGGCTCAGCCTTTCGACGGCCTCCCGGTACTGGTCGTCCGCCTTGACGCCGTCGGACAGCAGCGCCCGGCAGCGCGCCAGAATCCCCTGCGCCCAGTCGGTTTCGGCCGCCGCGGCGGCATCGGTGAGCCGGTCCAAGGCGTCGTTCGCGGCCCGGTCGTCACCCACCCGGACCGCCGCTTCGATGAGCTCCGGCAGCACCCACACCGATACGACCAGCTGAGCGATCCGGGTGCTGGCCTGGGCCGCCGACAACGCGTCGTGGTAGCGGGACAGGCCGTTGTAGAGGACCGCGGCCGCCCATTGCGCGGTGGTGACTCCCGTCAGCTGGCCGTCGGCCGCGGTCTGTTCGATGGTGGCGGCGATGAGGGCCGTGGCTTCGGACTCCTTGCCCTGCATGGCGGTCAGGATGAGCGTGGTGTACGGCGCGAGGGGGATGCCGGTCGCCGCCGCGATGCCTTCGGATTCGGCGACGATTCCCGCCGCGGCCGTGAAGTCGCCGATCAGCGACGTCGCCGCGCCGAGCGAGGCGAGATAGATCGGCAGCTCGGTCAGGATTCCGGCGGTGCGCACCGCTTCCGCTGCGCGCGTGTAGGTTTCGATCATCACCCGCTCGTCCCAGACCGCCGGACTCAGTCCGCAGGCGGCCCAACCCCATTTGAGCAGGTCCGCTACAGGTAGATCGACGAGCGCGGTCATCGCGCGCCGCAGCGGTCCGATCGCGGTGCCCCGGCCGGCGGTGCCCAGCAGCGCGCAGCCCTCGAGCACCAGGTCGATCGGCCGCGGATTCGCCGGCGGGGCCGGAAGTTCCCGGATCACTTCGGAAATCGCGGTGAGGCTCGCGCTGTCGGCGGCGCCCCACGCCGCCGCGCCCCAGGCCAGCAAATAGGTTTCGCGGGCCAGATCGCGGTCGAACGGTTCCAGCCGCCGTGCCGCTGCCAGCAGGATCGGCGGCGCTTGATCGTTGAATCCGGCGGCTTGTGCGATCCTGCCGCGTACCAGTTGTGCTCGGGCACGCAGCAATTCGGTGCCCACCTCCATGTCGGCGAGATCGACCAGCCGGCGCGCCACATCCAGATCACCGGCCCGGGCACTGGCATCGGCGGCCGCGACCGCCCGCTCGGCGCGGCGCGAGGCATCGGCGGTCAGGTCCACCGACCGTCGCAGGAACGCGGCCGCGGCGGCCAATCCGCCCCGGGCTTGCGCCCGATCGGCGGACCGTTCCAGTTCCGCGGCGACGGTCTCCTCCGGTTCCGCCGCGGCCGAGGCCAGATGCCAGGCTCGACGGTCCGGATCGACCTGCGGATCGGTGACTTCGGCCAATGCACGATGCACCGCCCGGCGATCCTCTTCCGCGGCAGCGCGATACACCGCCGAGCGAACGAGCGGGTGCCGGAACGTGACGCGGATGTCGAAGGACAGTAGTTCGTCGGTCTGTTCGTCGAGTGCCGCGGCCGGGGTGACTCCGAGCCGCTCGGCGGCGCGCCACACCAGCGCGGGATCACCCACCGGTTCGGCGGCCGCGATCAGCAGCAGCAGCCTGCTGGGCGCGGACAACTCCTCGATCCGGGTCAGGAAGCTCTGCTCGATCCGTCCCGGCACGCTGTCGGTGGGCAACAGCCCGTACCCGCCCGCGAGGTCGGTGACGGTGTGCTCTCGTGGAAGTTCGAGCAGCGCAAGGGGATTGCCCCTGGCCTCGGCCACGATCCGATCGCGAATGCGGTGATCGAGCCGGGCAGGAGTCGCCGTGTCGAGCAAGGTGCGAGCGTCGGTTTCGTTCAGTCCGGTGAATTCGAGCTCCGGCAATCCGAGAAGATCATGGGACCGTTGCCGGGCCGCGAAAACCAGGGCGACCGATTCGGCCAGCAGCCGGCGGGCTACGAAACCCAGCACCTGCGCCGAGGCCCGATCCATCCATTGCGCGTCATCGATCACGCACAGCAGCGGGCCGCTCTCCGAAGCGTCCGAGAGCAAGCTCAGCACCCCCAACCCGACCAGGAACCGTTCGGGAGGAGTGCCCGCCCGCAGCCCGAAAACGGTTTCGAGCGCGTGCCGCTGCGGCTCCGGCAGGGCTGTCAGCCGATCCAGCACCGGCACACACAATTGATGCAGGGTGGCGTACGCGAGCTCCATCTCCGACTCGACACCGACCGCCCGCATCACTCGCAGATCGGTCGCCACACCTTCCGCGTAGTCCAGCAGCGCGGATTTGCCGACGCCCGCCCCGCCGTGCAAGACCAGTACCCGGCTCTCACCCGTGCGGATCGCTGCGACCAATCGATCCAGGGCAGCCGATTCCGGTCCTCGTCCGACTAACTCGACCTGCCCCCGAAACGCCACTCTCGCCTGCCTTCTCCACGGTGGATCCGAGCCGGCCGGCTCCAGCAACCACAGAGTGATCATCCTGTCTTGAAATGCTCCAGTTTGGAAGAGCGCGACCTGATCACGAACTCGGGATCGGTGCTCCGAGCACGATCGGCGTGACGAAAGGCACTTGCCGAGCGTCGACGTCTGCGGACCCACCAGGAGCGAGAACGACCGTAGGCCCTGCTGCGTCCCACAGCGGACCCGCCGCCCAGATCGGGGCTGTCACCAGCGTCACGATCGCCATGGTGATGAAGGCAACCGCCCAACGCGGATTCCGGAACATCATTCTCTCCACTTCGAGTTCGACACGCGCAGCCCAGATCGGAACTGCGGCATCAACCAGAGTCGCGCGCCCGCACAACCTCTCGCGCCTGGGAATCCCACTGGCCTCACCCTGGGCGCGTCCCGGGCCGATCGGCGGCGCGGCTCGCCCACGTGGTGGCGGACCAGCGGTTTTATGGGATCCGTAAGGGAATCGCCAGAGCGATCACCCTACGGTCGGCTCTGTTCGGAGCGGGCATCCGGCCTGCTGGACGGGGGATAATGAAGCGAATACTGCTGGTGCTCGGAGCATTCGGGATTATTGCGGGCTTGTCTACCGGGACCGCTCAGGCAGACAGCTTCTCCGGGAGCACCTCCGGGAGTTGTTCCGGGACGGTGGGTAGTTGGGGGTTCTTTTATGCATACACCTATCAGTACGCATTTATCTCGGCGGGCACGATCGAGGACGAGGTTCATGACTTCGCATTCGATGGATTCTTGTCCGGGGCCGAGAACGCGCGCCTGCTCAACGGCAAGCAGCGCACCTGGATCGTTTACCGCACGGGCGATTTCGACCTCGCGGTGCCGTACGTGAGAGGGGCGGGGCTGTTCGTCCGTGACAACCGAGATCCCGATGACGAGTGGATCAAGCTGTGCAGCTATTGATGCCTCTGCGCCGGCCAGCTTCTTGACTGCCATTCAAGAAGTCTCTACGGTTACCGCAACCCCCTTCTTGGATGGCGTTCAAGAAGAGTGATGGTGGAGCGGAGGACGCGAGTCATGGAAATCAGTGAGCCTGCCGAGCGGCGCGAGGCGGTGGCGGTGCGGCGGCGCGAGGTCTCGTTCCGCTCCGGTCAGGACGAGTGCGCGGCATGGTTGTACACCGCGTCTGATCTGAACGGCCCGCGCCCGATGGTGATCATGGGGCACGGGCTGGGGGCCGTGCGGGAGATGCGTCTGGATGCCTTCGCGCAACGGTTCGCCGAGGCGGGGTGGTGGGTGCTGGTGTTCGACTACCGGCATCTCGGGGCCAGCGGCGGAATGCCGCGCCAGCTGCTCGATATCGGCCGGCAACGTGCCGATTGGCATGCCGCCCTTGCCTTCGCGCGCACACTGCCGGACGTGGATGTCGAACGGATCGCGTTGTGGGGCAGCTCTTTCGGAGGCGGTCACGTTCTTCAGGTCGCCTCCGAGGACACCGGTATCGCGGCGGTCGTGGCCCAGTGTCCCTTCACCGACGGACCGGCGTCGCTGCGCTCGCGTATCCAGGCCGGCCCGTTGAGTGTGGTAGCGCTGACCGTCGCCGGCATTCTCGATACGGTCGGTTCCTGGTTCGGTGCCAAGCCGATCCTGTTGCCGATGGCCGGAACGTCGTGGATGCCCGCGTTCGTCGCCTCACCCGACGCCCTCGCCGGTGCTTCGGCACTCCTGCCCGCGGGGACCCGGCTCTCGTGGCGCACCAGTGCGGTGCTGAAGCGGCTGCCGTCGGTGCGGGCTCAGGTGTCGAAGAACATCGAGCTGACCGAGAACGATGGTGGCCAGGAACCCGTCGCTGCGGTGGGCCGCGACACCGTGTGGGGTGTATTGCGCGGCCCGGACGGCGAATTCGATGCCGCCAATGCCCTGGCCGCACGGTTGGCACTGCGCCTTCCGCTCTATCGGCCCGGTCGCGCGCTGGCCCGCTTCAGCACTCCGACGCTGCTGTGCGTCTGCGACAACGACGCGGCCGCGCCCGCGAAGACCACCGAACGGCGCGCGCAGGGCCTGGCGCACGTGCACGTCCAGAACTATCCCTGCGACCACTTCGACATCTATGTGGACGAGCACTTCGAAGGCGCCGTGCGTGACCAACTCTATTTCCTGGCAACACAATTCGACTACACCGCACACCACGCAGTAGACCGCCCCGCGGGTCGGTACTGATCGGGCAATCACCCGGCGGCCGCGGCGAGACCGCGAGCACTGTTGAGCAGTGTCTCGATCACCGCGCGCCGCTGGGCCTGCTCCGCCGGATGCGTCAGCAAGCCCTCGACAACGAAAACGCCCATCGTGACCAGCGGATCCACCTCGTGGCCGGGCACGCCGAGCTCGATCAGCTCCGCCCGGAACAATCCCTCGGCCAGCGCGTGGAACTGCTCGTGCCATTCACCGATGGCCGCGGACTCGGCGGCGCGCGTGTGCACCGTGCTCACCAACCGGCCCAGCTGCTCCAATTCCCCGACCAGCCACAGCAGCCGATCAGCCAGGCTCGAGTCCAGAATGTCGCTGTAGGCGGCCATCGAGTCGGCCAGAACCGCTTCCAGGACCGCGATCAAGACCGCGTCCTTGTCCTGGAAGTACCAGTACAGCGTGTTCGACACCACGCCGGCGTCGCGAGCGATCCGCGTCATCGACGCCGCGTCGTATCCCTCCTCGACGAACAACCGCCGAGCAGCCACCACGATCTCCGCACGCTTCTCTTCCCGATCCTGCGGACGTCTGTTGCGAGGCATCTCCAGTCCTGACCTAGTCCCGGCCCCGATGCTATCTTGACCGACCCCCAAGAACGATGCCGGTGCTCGGGACGGTCA
This sequence comes from Nocardia yamanashiensis, assembly GCF_021183565.1. Classification (NCBI taxonomy): domain Bacteria; kingdom Bacillati; phylum Actinomycetota; class Actinomycetes; order Mycobacteriales; family Nocardiaceae; genus Nocardia; species Nocardia yamanashiensis. The sequence goes on along the minus strand of NZ_CP089226.1, from coordinate 2,535,619 downwards.
GCGAGAACGTGCGTATTCGCGTTCCGCACTTGCGCGTTGGCGCGCACGCAGTCCGTTCACCAGGGCCAGGAGCACACCGGCGCCGACCAGGATCAGCCCGCGCAGCCAGATCTGTCCGTCGATGCGCGTCGCCAGGAACAGGCAGGATGCCAATCCGAGCCACGGTATGACGGTCGGGATTCGGAAGTGGCCGGGTTCGCCGGGTTCGCGGCGCAGGATGAGGACCGAACAGTTCACCGCCGCGAAGACCACCAGGAGCAGGAGTACCAGGGTTTCGGCGAGGGTGGCGACCTCGCCGGTCAGGGCCAGCATCAGGGATATCGACGCGGTGACCAGGATCGCGACCCACGGGGTGCGGCGCACGGGCAGCACGCGGGCCAGCGCGGCGGGCAGCAATCCGTCGCGAGCCATGCCGTAGGTCAATCGTGACGCCATGATTCCGGTCAGCAGCGCGCCGTTGGCGACGGCGACCAGCGCGATCACACTGAACAGCCGATCGGGCACCCCGCCGGCGATCCGCACCACCTCGAGGAGCGGTCCGCTGGATCGGGCCAGTTCTTCGGTGGGCACTGCCGCGCCGGCGACGACACCGATGAGGATGTAGACGACGCCGGCGGTGCCCAGCGCACCGAACAGCGCCGTCGGGTACGAGCGGCGGGGATCGCGGACTTCCTCCGCCAGATTCACCGAGGTCTCGAAGCCCACGAAGGAATAGAAGGCCAGTACCGTGCCCGCGAGCACCGCGGACATCACGCCGCGGTCCGGGGTGCCGATTTCCGTCAACCGGCCGGGGTCCCCGTCCCCGCGGACCATGATCCATATGCCCAAGCCGATGATCAGCACCAGTCCGCTGAGTTCGATCAAGGTCGCTAAGACATTGGCGCGCAACGATTCTCGGATACCGCGGATATTGAGCGCCGCCAGAGCGAGGAGGAAGACGACCACCACCAGCGGTATCGGCACCGTGATGAGAGCCTGGAGATAATCGCCGGCGAACGCCCGGGCCAGCGCGCCCACCGATACGATGCCGCCGGCCAGCATGCAGAAGCCCACCAGCGACCCGGCCGCGGGACCCAGCGCTCGAGTGGCGTAGTGCGCTGATCCGCCCGCCCGCGGATACTTCGTCGCCAGCTCGGCATAGGAACCCGCACTGAGTGCCGCGAGGACCAGGGCGATCAGCAACGGCAGCCAGACCGCGCCACCGGACACCTGCGCGACCGAGCCGACCAGCACGTACACCCCGGCCCCCAGGACGTCGCCCAGGATGAAGAAGTAAAGCAGCGGGGTGCTCACGGCGCGATTCAAGGGAGTGGACACACCGAACGCATACCCGTCCGATCGGTGCCGAACCGACCGCGAGCAACCGCTCGGCTCAGCCCCAGCCGATCCGAGCGTCGCGGGATGCAGGTTCGTGGTCGGCCGAGCTACGCCGCGATCTGCACCACGATTTTGCCTCGCGTATGTCCACCGGCGACGCGGGCGAGCGCATCGTGGACGTGCTCGAGCGGGAATATCGCCTCGATGGCCGGACGCAACTGGCCGGCCTGGACCAAGCGGGAGAGGGCGTCGAGGCGCTGCCGATCGACGTGGGCCGCGAAGGTCTCTCCGGTGATTCCGCGATCCAGCTCGCCTAGCGGAGCCTGGGCGATGATCGAAACAGCGTGGCCGCCATCGCGGATCGTGGTCAGGGCGCTGTCGCGGGTCTGTCCTCCGGTTCCGTCGAACAGCAGATCGACGCCGCCCGGGACCGCGTGCCGGACCTGCGCAGCCCACTCGGGATCGTGATAGTCGAACACGTCGGAGGCGCCCAAGCCGCGCAGGTAGTCGTGGTTACCGGAACTGGCGACCCCCAGGACGCGGGCGCCCACGGCCGCCGCGATCTGCACCGCGCTGCTGCCGACGCCACCCGCCGCGCCGGTGATGAGGACCGTTTCACCGGCCCGCAGCCGTCCCTTGTCGATGAGTCCCTCATACGCGGTGCCCGCGCCTATCACCAAACCCGCCGCCTCGGGGAAATCCAGTGCGGCGGGCATCGCGGCCACCCGGGCGGAATCGACGAGCGCGAACTCGGCGAGCCCGCCACCGGTCGGAAAGGTCGTTGCGTAAACCCGTTGTCCCGGTTGGACTTCGGAGCCGGGCTCGGCCGCTTCGACGACACCGGAGAGCTCCTGGCCCGGAACGAACGGCGCTGCGAGCCCTGGGAAACCGCCGCTCAGCATTCCGACATCCCACGGACCGACGCCCGCGCAGTGGACTCGTACCAGTACCTGCCCGGCTGCCGGTTCGGGCGGAGTCGGCCACTCGGTGACGGTGAGCCCGTCGATGCCGGTCAGATCCTGCGCCACGGCAGCTCGCATGGCTTCCTCCATTTCCGTAGGCGGACAGCTTCTCCGGTAGGCGGATACCAGCTTGTACGAGTCGCCGGACCTCGCGCCGTAACCGCGGCACTCGCGGTGTGTCACGGAGATCGTCTCGCGATGGAGAACAAGCGCGGCTCCGGTGGCGGGGTCTCGGCCGTGCCCGGCCTCACGTATCAGCGCTGCCGGCATCTTCTCCATGCAGGGTCGCCGACAGGGCGTAAGTGGCAACGCGGTGGATCACCGGTCGTGCTTGCTCGCGACACTTCGTGGACGCTTGGATCAGTGTCGTCGTGTGTAGTTCGGGGCCTCGGCGGTCATGGTGATGTGGTGGGGGTGGCTTTCCCGCAGCCCGGCGGATGTGATGCGCACGAGTCGAGCCTGCTGGAGTTCGGCGATCGTTCGTGAACCGGTGAAGCCCATTCCGGCACGCAGTCCGCCGACCAGTTGATGCGCGACGTTCGCCAGTGGACCGCGGAAGGGGGTTCGGCCCTCCACGCCTTGAGGTACGAGGCGATCCTCGGAGAGCACATCGTCTTGGAAGTAGCGGTCTTTGGAATAGGACTTGCCTTCGCCGCGGCCTTTCATCGCGGCCAGCGAGCCCATGCCGCGGTAGACCTTGAATTGCTCGCCGTTGACGAACACGAGTTCGCCGGTGGATTCGGCGGTGCCCGCGAGCAGGCTGCCCAGCATCACGGTACTGGCGCCCGAGGCGATGGCCTTCGTGATGTCGCCCGAGGATTGGATCCCGCCGTCGGCGATCACCGGGATTTGCGCGGCCGAGCAGGCAAGGTACGCCTCGTAGATTGCGGTGACCTGCGGCACGCCGACCCCGGCGACGACGCGGGTGGTGCAGATGGAGCCGGGGCCGACTCCTACCTTGACTCCATCGGCTCCGGCGTCGATCAAGGATTGAGCTCCGGCCCGCGTGGCGACGTTTCCGCCGACGATGTCGACGGAATCGCCGAGATCCTTCTTGAGCCTGGCGACTGTGTCGAGAACGTTGCGCTGGTGACCGTGCGAGGTGTCGACCATGATCACGTCCACGCCGACGTCCGCGAGCAGCATGCCGCGCTGATAGCCGTTCTCCTCCACGCCGACCGCGGCGCCGACCAGCAGCCGTCCACTGGAATCCCTTGCGGCTGAGGGGTACTGGTCCGCCTTGGCGAAATCCTTGACGGTGATCAACCCGGTCAATCTGCCGTTGCCGTCGACGATCGGCAGCTTCTCGACCCGGTGTGTGTCGAGGAGTTCCAGCGCGGTCTCGGGCGAGACGCCGACCGGCGCGGTGACCAATGACGCGGTTGTCATCACCTCACGAACCGGTCGTTCACGGTCGCGCTGAAAACGCATGTCGCGGTTGGTGATGATGCCGATGAGGACGCCGTCCCCATCGGTGACGGGCACACCGGAGATACGGAACTGTTTGCAGAGCGCATCGACCTCGGTGAGGGTGCTGTCCGGCGAGCAGGTGACCGGGTCGGAGACCATGCCGGCTTCGGAGCGTTTCACGATCTCCACCTGCCTGGCCTGATCCTGCATCGAGAGATTGCGATGCAGCACCCCGATCCCGCCCTGCCGCGCCATCGCGATGGCCATCCGGGCCTCGGTGACCGTGTCCATGGCGGCCGATACGAGTGGAATGTTCAGGGTGATGTTGCGCGACAGTCTCGTCGTCGTATCGACGCCGCTGGGGATCACATCCGATTCCGCGGGGAGTAACAGAACATCATCGAAGGTCAGTCCCAGCGACTCGAACTTCTCGGGTACTTTGTCACCGGCGAAACTGGTCGTCATAGGCTTTGCTGGCCTTCCTGATTGCTGCGGCGTGGGAGAAGATTTGAGCGCCAACAGTATTCGAACCCCGGTACTCGACTTTTCCTGGGGTGTAAGCCGGTAGTCCGCTCAGGTGGGCAGCGGACTTTGCGCAGTGCCGCATCGTGGTTCGCGCTGGTAGGCGACCATTCAATCGGTCGAGGTCTCCAGTGAGCCGGGCCCGGGATGCTCGATCACCCCATAGCCGCCGATACGAACCGTGGCCAAATGCACGACAGCCCATGCCAACTCCCAATACAGCGCACCACACGGATCATCCGAGGCACCCGCGCCGGACGTTGCGGCCTTGTCCTCGAATATCCGTGCTGCGTCGTCGGTGAACGCTCGAAAGTCGCAGTCGAAGGCATGCAGAGTGGCATTCAGCGACTCGGCGAGCTCGTCAGATGAGGGCGGCCGTGGGTGCGGCGGCGATGAGCCAGTTGCTGAATTCCGTTGCCAGATGCCATTGATGCTGATGGATGAGGCGGTTGGGTGTCGAAGCCGGGAACTGGACGGTGAGAAGTGCTTCGCAGGTGCCGTCGTTGTCGCGGAATTGGTGCCGGACGCCGCCGATGACCAGGCCGTCGTCGAGTACGGCGTGGCCGGCGATCTGGATGGGGTGGCGGGGGTCGATGGGGATGGTCAGGGTGTCGGAGGCGGTGTAGTCGACGAGGAATCGAGAGGCTGCCGGTGAGCCGCCGGTGGTTTCGACGACTTCCTGACGGCCGTCGGGGAGTCCGCGGAGCAGGTAGTGGTCCGGGCAGGCGTCGATCATGGCGGTTTCGTCGTTGGTAGCGGTCAGGTTGTCGAACCAGGCGGCGAATCGTTCGGCCGAGTAGCCATCGACCGCGAGGCGGGTGACGGCGTGTTTGGTGCGTCCTCGGCTGACGGCGACACTGGTGCGCGCGACCCGGTCGGAGAGTTCGAGTTCGCGTTTGAGCATCGCGAGGATCCCGGCGTGACCGAGCCCGGTCTTGATGGCGGTCAAGGTGGTTCGCTGTACGTCGAGAGGGGCGGCCAGGATCCGTTCCAAGGGGTCGGGTGTGAGTTCGGCCATTGCGCGCGGACCCAGCCGGTGGGCGAGCTTGCCGAGCACGGCTCGGTTCCTGCGTGATTCCCAGGCGCGCAACTGATCTCGTGAGATCGTTCTGCCGTCGATGATCGCGCGAACTTCGGTGTTCTTGGTCATGGTTCTTCCTTCTCATCGCGCTCAGTCGCGCGAGGTGTCCTGTACCTGCACGGTTTCGCCGCCGGGGCCGGTATGCCCGTGCCGGGCGGCGGCCAACAGGTTGAGCACATCGACGGCGTTCTCGAGGCGCGGTGAGGCCTCGGAGACCGCGGCGCCGAGTTGCTCGGTAACCCAGTCGCGCATGCGGTCCGGTCCTCGGCCACCGGCGACGAACCACAATCCACGGGCCGGCTCCGCGCTCTGGTTGACGTACATGTGCGGCCGAGTGGAGTCGAAGCACAGCGAGTCCCCGGCCCCGATGGTGTATCGGTCGAAGTCGAGCAGCAGCGTCAACTCTCCGGAGAACAGGTATCCGTATTCGGTTCCCTGGTGGCGCATCAAGGTTCGGTCGGCCGAGCTCGCGGCGCCCGGTTCGTAGGTCACCAACAGGACATCGACATCGGCGGCGGGGCCGACCGCGAGCCGTTCCCATCGAACCCCGTTCGCCATTTCGAGAACGGGGTTGTCCGCACCCCGCTGCACGACGCCGGGTGATTGTCGCGTGCCGTCGCGCCGCGATGCCGAGCCCGGTGACCCGGCCCGTCCCCGGTCGATGCCCAGCAGTTCGTCGAGTGAGGCGTCGAGCCGAGTGACCAGCGCGTACAACGTGCTGACCGATGGCTGTGACTTGCCGGTCTCGATCTGCGACAGCTGACTCGCCGAAATGCCCGCGGCACCGGCGAGTTCGCGCAGACCCAGCCCTCGAGCCAGGCGTGCCTGCCGAAGCGCCGGCCCCACTTTGTCGTGCATCCGCGAACCCCTGTTCCCGTACCCATGATCAGTATGTGTTCACTAGCATTGAACACTATTTGAACGCGAGGGTAGTGCCGTTCAGGCTGAAACCCTCTCGACAAGCCATGATTCCGTCAGGCGCACTAGAAATAGCTGACTGCTATTTCTATAGATGTTCAGTGTCGATGGACGATGCCTGTCTGGTATGCCTCCGCCGTGATCCGCAGCCCGATGTGCCCGAGATCGAGAATCACGGTTTGATAACGGCAGAATGGGTACTCCCCGGATATGACAGCGAGCAACGAAAGGCCTATGCACATCATCGGAATCGACTGGGGGACAGTGGTACTGGCGTTGTCGATCAGTCTTGTCCTGACCCTCGGTATCTCGGCGATCACGCGGTCGATCGGCACCGTGGTCATCGCCGGTGTGAGTGTGAGCGCCGGATTGGCGTTGACTCTGCTTCTGTTGCCGCGCTCGCGATAACCGCCACCGAGATCCATCGGCAGAGGTTGCTGCATGGTGGAGGTTCAAACCCTGGTACACGACGCCATCTTTCGCGGCTGGTCAGCGAGTCGAGTCAGACGACCTTGACTCGTATTCGCAGGGTGGTCGCGGTGGCGGAGCGTGCGATGAGCACGCGGCTTCCAGGCAGCGCGCGGCCGCCGGTCAGTTCGGTCAGGACCAGGGTCTGCTGGCTCGCGCAGTCGAGATCGGCTGCCAGGTCGAGGTTTCTGGCGGCGAGATCCTCGCAGGTGACGAGTTGGGTGGCCGGTTGCGCTCCCGTCCGGCCGTTCTTGATTTGGAAGATGGGGGAGTCGAGAGTGAATTCGGATGCCGGGCCGGTGAACGATCCGTCGAGTGTGCAGATGGGCAATCGCCTCATGTCGTGGCAAGTCGATGTCATCACGCTCAGATGCCAGTCGTCCGGGATGTGAGCTTGGAACAGGTTGATCATGCTGGTCCTGGCTTCGCTTTCGGACAGTTCCTCTCGCACGACGTCGGGGCCGATCAGAGATTCAGCCGCGCCGGCGAGTTCGGACAGTGCTAGGACAAGAACCACCATGACCATCGTGGCCATCGCCGCGAGGCCCAACAGCATGAAGGCAATCTTCCGGATACGCGATCTGACGAACGCGGTCGAACCATCTTGCCGCACAGCAAATCCCATCCGAGCCTCCTCGAATCGGATCCTACCCACGCATCCCGCGGCCGACCTTCGGCTAGCTCCGGTGCTACCCAGACCCGGGCGGTAGGGAATGTCCCCTCGCGCGGTGGTGGAGGGTGGCCGGTGTTAGTTTCGGGTTGTGAGTCTCCAGTCGGACGGTGGCGTCGAGCAGCGCTTGTCCGATTCGCCGTATGTCGAGCGGGTGTATCGGGCTGGGCCGGATTCGGGGGTGGTGGCGCCGCGGATGCGGTCGGTGGCGAATTCGAATTGGGAGCTTGTCGTTTGGCGGGATCGGGGGGAGACGCACGTTTCGGTTCGTGGGCCGGAGACCGGGCCTACGGTGTTGGAGTTGGGGTCTGGGATGGGGGAGACGTTCGGGATTATTTTCCGGCATGGGGCGTTTTTGGCGCCGATGCCGGTGTCGGCGTTGGTCGATAGCGCGGTGTCGAGTTCGTATACGACAGCGCGGTCGTTCGTGTTGCAGGGGGAGGAGTGGGAGATCCCGGATTACGGCAATGCCGAGGTTTTTGCGGATCGGCTGGTTCGGGCTGGGCTGTTGGTGCGTGATCCGTTGGTGACTGATGTGCTGCGTGGTGAGGCGGCGACGCTGGTGACTCCGCGGTCGGTGCAGCGGCGGGTGGCTGCGGCGACGGGGTTGACGCAGGGGGCGATTCGGCAGATCGAGCGGGCCAGGCAGGCGGTATTGCTGCTGCGGCAAGGGATTTCGGCGAGCGAGGTGGCGCAGCTGGCGGGGTATCACGACCAGCCGCATCTCGCGCGTTCGATGGTGCGGTTCATCGGGCGTACGGCTACGCAACTGCAGCAGGGCGATGACGAGGAGATGCTGTCGCTTCTGTACAAGACCGAGGTCGAGGTGCGTCCCTAGGTTTTGTGGTGTCGCCGGGACGCCCGGCACACCAGAGAATTCTTGGAAAGGCACGTCATGGCAATCACGCAGATCTACGTCAACCTGCCGGTCAGCGACCTGGACGCGAGCACGAAGGTGTACACGGCGATGGGCGGCACCATCAATCCGGATTTCACGGGGGACACCTCCGCCCAGCTGGTTCTCGCGGAGTCGATCATGGTGCAGCTGATGACGCGAGAAGCGTTCGCGGCCTTCACCAAGCGCGCCACCGCCGAGGGGCAGATCGAGGTGATCAATGCGCTCGGCGCCGAATCGCGGGAAGAGGTGGACCGCTTGGCTGACGCGGCGCTCGCCGCGGGCGCTACCGAACCCCGCGAGGTCCAGGACCTGGGCTGGCTCTACAACCGGGCGATCGAGGACCCGGACGGTCACACCTGGGAACTGCTGGCCTACAACGCCAATGCGCTGAGCGAGGACACCTCGTCCTAGGCGGCAATGACTCCGGCGTCCGGACAGCCATCAACCATGCGGCGCATTCGATTCGAAGGTCCGGAGCAGGGCCGCGGCGACGCTGACCGCGATCGTGGCGGGTTCCTTGCCGGTGATTTCGGGTAGGCCGATGGGGGTGGTGATCCGGGCGATGGTGGCGGGGTCGTGGCCGCCTTCGGTGGCCAGGCGTTGGCGGAACCGGGCCCATTTGGCGGCCGAGCCGATCAATCCGATCGAACCGAGGCAGGTGGTGCGCAGGGCGGCGTCGCACAGTGCGGCGTCCTCGGCGTGATCGTGAGTCATGATCAGGACGTGGGTGCCGGTCGGTAGTTCTGCGAGGACTTCCTCCGGAAGCAGCGGGGTGTGGTGGATGTGGAGCTGCGCTACCGCGTCCGCCAGTACGGCGAGCCGGTCGCCGGTGAGCTGCTCGGGGCGCGTGTCGATCAGGTGCAGGTCCAGGTGGTGGCGAGCCAGGATGCGCGCCAGCTCCAGCCCGACGTGCCCGACGCCGAAGATCGCGACCGCAGGGACCACGGGCAGGGTTTCGAGCAGGACGGTGACGGTCCCGCCGCAGCATTGCACGCCGTGCCGGTTGCCGACCTTGTCGTTGAGGGCGAACTCCATCAGCTCGGGCTCGGCCTCGGGCATGCCGATCAGCTCGCGGGCCCGATCGATCGCCACGGCCTCGATATTGCCGCCGCCGATCGAACCCCACGTCTCGGTCTGTCCCACCACGAGTTTCGCACCGGCGCGCCGCGGCGCGTGCCCGCGCACGGCCGCGACGGTCACCAGCACGCCGGGCTCCCGCCGCGCCCGCAATCGCGCGACCGCGGCCACCCAGGTCATCTCAGACACTGATCGATGTGCTTGCGCCGGTGCTGCTTTCACTGCGCCCGGCGGTGCGCCGTGCCGCCTCGACCGCCCAGTACACCGCCTCCGGCGTCGCGGGGGAGGCGAGATCCACCGCCACGCCCGCGGGCCCGAACGCCGCGGCGGCCTGCCGCAATGCCTCGCGCACCGAGAACGCCAGCATCAGCGGCGGCTCTCCCACCGCCTTGGACCCGTACACCGCGCCCTCCTCGGTCGCGTTCTCCAGCAACGTCACATTGAAGACCTCGGGCATTTCCGAGAAGCTCGGCAACTTGTAGGTACTGGCCGCCTGCGTCAGCAACCGGCCGCGGCGGGGTCCGGAGCCGGTGTCCCACCGCAGTTCCTCCAGGGTCAGCCAGCCCGCACCCTGCACGAATCCGCCTTCGATCTGGCCGAGGTCGATCAGCGGGGAGAGGCTGTCGCCGACATCGTGCACGATATCGACGCGCCGGATGCGGTAGGCGCCGGTGAAGCCGTCCACCTCCACCTCGGTGGCGGCCGCGCCGTAGGAGAAGTACTTGAACGGCGATCCCTGGAAGGACCGCGCGTCCCAGTGCAAGCCCTCGGTGCGGTAGAAACCGGCCGCCGACAACTGAATTCGCTCGAGATAGGCGGTGCGAACGAGATCGTCCCACGCGAGCCGGCCGTCGCCGCCGCGGACGCGGGCGACGCCGTCGGCGATGCGCACCTCCGCCGGGTCCACCCCGAGCCGGGCGCCCGCCACCGCCAGCAGTCGCTCGCGCAGCTGCTCGCAGGCGTTCTTCACGGCCGCGCCGTTGAGGTCCGCCCCGGAACTGGCGGCGGTGGCGGAAGTATTGGGCACCTTGTCGGTTCGGGTCGGCGCCAACCGCACCCGGTGCAGCGGAATGCCCAGGCTGGTCGCGGCCACCTGCAGCATTTTCGTGTGCAGACCCTGGCCCATCTCGGTGCCGCCGTGGTTGATCAGGACCGACCCGTCCTTGTAGATCAGCACCAGCGCGCCGCCCTGATTGAAGGCGGTGAGGTTGAACGATATGCCGAACTTGACGCCGGTGATCGCCAGGCCGCGCTTGGTGTGGGCGTGGGCGGCATTGAACGCCGCGATCTCCCGGCGGCGATCGGCGAGGGCGGCGTCCTTCGTGACCTGCTGCCAGGTGGCCGCGATCCGTTCCGGATTGCGCACCGGCTGCCCGTACGGCGTGTGCTGCCCGGGCCGGTAGAAGTTGCGCTCGCGCAACTCCGCCGGGTCCAGGCCCAGCAGCGGCGCGCACCTGCCCAGGATGTCCTCGATGATCAACATGCCCTGCGGTCCGCCGAAGCCGCGGAAGGCGGTGTTGGACACCTTGTTGGTCTTGGCGATGCGACCGGCGATGCGCGCGTGCGGAATCCAATAGATGTTGTCGATATGGCACAGCGCGCGGGCCAGCACGGGCTCGGACAGATCCAGGCTCCAGCCGCCGTCCGCGGTGAGGGTGGCCTCCAGCGCCTGGATGCGGCCCTCGGCATCGAAGCCGATCTTCCAGGTGGCGTGGAAGCCGTGCCGCTTGCCGGACATAGTCAGGTCCTGAGTCCGGTTGAGCCGCACTCGCACCGGCCGGCCCGTCACCTGGGAGCCGAGCGCGGCGATCGCCGCGAACCCGTGCGGCTGCATCTCCTTACCGCCGAAACCGCCGCCCATGCGCAGGCACTGCACCGTCACCTGGTGGCTGGCCAGTCCGAGGACGTGCGCGACGATCTCCTGGGTCTCGGAGGGATGCTGGGTGCTGCTCTGGATGAACAGCTGCCCGGCCTCGTCGATCTGCGCCAGCGCCGCATGCGTCTCGAGGTAGAAATGCTCCTGATCGGAGAACTGGAACTCCCCGGTGAACACCCGGGCCGAATCGGCGAATCCGGCCGCCACGTCGCCGCACACCATGACCGGGCGGCTGCCGTGAAAACTGTTGGCCGCCATCGCCTCCGGCAGCGTGATCAGCGCGGGCAGCTCCTGCACGTCCACCTCTACCGCTTCCGCGCCCAGCCGGGCCGCCTCCAGCGTTTCGCCCAGCACCCAGGCGACGGCGTGGCCGTGGAACATGACCTCGTCCGGGAACAGCGGCTCGTCGTGCTTCATGCCGGCATCGTTGACGCCGGGCACGTCGGCGGCGGTGAGCACCCGCACCACACCGGGCACGGCCAGCGCGGGCGCGGTGCGCAGCGCGGTGATCCGGCCGTGGGCGGTCATGACCTGCACCGGGTAGGCGTGCAGCACATCCTTGGTGCGATAGACCAGATCGTCGGTGTAGAGCGCGGTTCCGGTGACATGGAGGACGGCGCTCTCGTGCGGCATGGAGACGCCGACGACGGGGGCGTCCGGCCGCTGGGACAGATGGCTCATGACTGGACCTCGATGGTGTGCGCGTACAGCTTTCGCAGACTCTCGCCGAGCATGGCCGAGCGATACTCGGCGCTCGCGCGATGATCGGTCAGCGGGGTGCCCTCGGATCGCAGCACCTGCGCGGCGGCATCGACGGTCGCCGCCGACCAGGGCCGGCCGAGGAGCGCGGCCTCGGTATCGCGGGCGCGGATCGCGGTGGCGGCCACACCGCCCAGTCCGATGCGCGCCGCGCGGACGCTGCCGTCCGCGATATCGAACGCGAAAGCCACTGCCACACTGGAGATATCGTCGAAACGCCGCTTGGCGATCTTGTGAAATGCCGTCACCGGCGACAGCGGCAGCGGGATGCGGACGGCCCGGATCAGCTCATCCGGACGCCGGACGCTGCGCCGGTAACCGGTGAAGAACTCGGCCAGGTCGACCTCGCGCTCACCGTCGGCATCGGCCAGCAGCACCGACGCACCGAGCGCGAGCAGCACCGGCGGGCCGTCGCCGATCGGTGACCCGGTGCCCAGATTGCCGCCCAGCGTCGCCCCGTTGCGGATGAGCCGGGATGCGAACTGCGGGAACAGCTCCGACAGCAGTGGCACGCGCCCGTCGAGCCGCCGCTCGATCTCGGTCAGCGACAGGGCGGCTCCGATCTCGAGGTGATCGGACTGCACCCGCAGCTCCCGCAATTCGGGGAGACGGTCGATCGCGATCACGTAATCCGCGCGCTGCGCCCGAATATTCACCTCCACGCCCCAGTCGGTGCACCCGGCCACGACCACCGCGCCCGGATGGTCGCGCAGCAGCCGCAGTGCCTCGGGCAAGGTATCCGGCCGCCGGAAGGTGCGCCCCTCACGCGCCACTTCGGTGGCAACCGGTGCGGGCGGGGCCTGCTCGCGGCGTCGCGCGAGCGGATCCTCGGCGCTCGGCGCACCGACCGCGAACGCCGCGTCACGGATCGGCCGATATCCGGTGCAGCGGCAGAGGTTTCCGCTCAGCGCATGCAGATCGAAGCCGTTGGGACCGTGTTCACCCGCGGGCGCCTCCGGTTGCGGATCGTCCGGCCCCACGCCGGCGCAGCGGTCGGGACGGTAGTACTCGGCGGCCATACTGCAGATGAATCCCGGTGTGCAGTAACCACATTGCGATCCACCACGCACCGCCATCTCATGCTGCACCGGGTGCAATTCCGTGCCCGCCGAGCTCATCGCCCCGAGACCTTCGGCGGTGACGATCTCCTGGCCGTCGAGCGCGGCGGCGGGCACCAGACAGGAGTTGATCGCGACCCAGTCGGTGGGCCGGTGCACACCCGGGCGGGCCACCATAATCGAACACGCGCCGCATTCGCCCTCGGCGCACCCCTCCTTACTCCCGGTGAGGCCGTTCTCCCGAAGGAAATCCAGAAACGTCATATGCGGTCCGGCCGCAGAAATCGGCAGCACTTTCCCATTGACCGTTATCCGCGGCCCTACCATCGCGCATCCTCGGGCCGGTGCGCGGTCGATACGATAACCCTGGTCGCCATGTCAGAGGCTTTCTATTTGTCTGGCGCAGCGGAGAATCCGGAGCGCGAATCAGCACATGCGGATGTGCTGCGAGTGGTGACAGAGATCGAAAAGCCCGGCGCCGCAGAGCGTCCGCCGAGAACGCTGCTCAGGAGCCGTGCGCTACCCGACCCGGAGTCCAGGCAGTCCGGTGCGCCAGGCGGCGCAGATCGGAGTTGTTCGACATCCGACTTCGCCTCCTTCCAACATTTCACGAGCTGATTCGCCCGAAATTACGGTGTCATGGTTTGCCGGTCAAGCCGACGCGAGCAAGCCCGGCCGAATTCCGCCCTGACATCGCGGGTGCGGTGGTCAATGGTGCAGTGCCGCGGCGAGCTGCCTGCGTGAGGTGAGGTCGAGTTTCCGGAATACCTTGCGCAGGTGGTAGTCGACGGTGCTGGCACTGAGGAACAGGTGGTCGGCGATCTCCTGGTTGGTGGCCCCGCGCCCCGCCAGGTTGGCGATGGCTTCCTCCTGTGGGGTGAGGGGTACGGCTTGATGGTGCGGTGCCACGGTGGCGATGCCGAGCGGTGTCAGCTCCCGGGCCGCGCGGGCGGACCAGGCGGCAGCGTTCTGGGTGCCGAAGAGGTGGGCGGCTCGTTCCAGGTGGGTGGTCGCTTCCGTGCGGCGCCGGCGGCGGCGTAGCCATTCGCCGAACTGGAGGTGGGCGCGTCCGGTGTACATCGGTGCGTCGGCGCGGGCGAGCTGGTGAATGGCTCGCTCGTAATGGGGTTCCGGGTCATCGGCGAGGGCGGCCTCGACCAGTTCCCGGAGCCCGGCGCCGAGTGGGGTGTCGAGCAGTTGGGAACGTCGCACGAGTTGGTCTCGCAGCGTCGCGGCGGTGCTGAGTTCTTTCGCGTGGACTGCGGCTTCGACGAGATCGGCGAGGACGCAGGCGGCCGGTTCGGGGTCGGCGTCGAGCAATTGGCGCGCGGCGTCGAATGCGCTGGAGAAGTCACCGATCGCGAGGTACCCCAGCAGTTCGGCGCGTTGCCACAGGTCGACCCCGGCCCCGAAGGTCGCCGACCGGCAGGCGTCGATGGCGATCGCGGCTTCCTTGGCGTCGATGGCGGGTGCTCCGGTCCACCCGCGCAGTCCGGCGCGCAGTGCGACGAGGGAGAAGTGATCCTCCGGATAGCCGGAAGCGCCCAGCAGCACAATGGTTTCGGCCAGGCGTGCGCGTGCGGAGGCGACGCGGCCGACCTCGAGGTCGAACAGGCACCGAAAAGAAACGACATTGGCGAGCAGGAAATTGTCGCCGTCGCGGCGCGCGTACTCCTCGAGACCGGCCAGCACCGCGTCACGGGAGGCGTCGTCGATCAGCGCGGTGGCGATATGCAGGACGGCGCCGCTATTGCTGTGCAGGTATCGCAGGTCGGTGGAAGGGTTCTCGATGAGGAACGGGTAGCCGTCCGGTAGGTGGCCAATGCCGTGGGATGGTCGAGGACGAACTCCGCGTAGCAGCGCAACGACAGGACCGTGGCGTCGGGAACGTCGTCGGCGACCAGTCGCAGTGCGACGTAGGCGAGTTCGGCTGCGGCGGCGTCGGCGGTGAGGTGGGTCGACAACCACGTGGAACGGATGCCCATCGCGATGGCGCCGACCGCTTCCGCGTGCCGGTGCGCGTCCTCGAGCGCGACAGCAAGGCGGAGAAAAGCGGCGGCGCGGACGCCGAGCGCGCCGGGCTCGAAGGTGGGCAAGCGAATCTCGTTGCGCAGCAACGCGAGTTCGGCTCGTTGATCCGGGCCCAGGAACTGCTCGTCGATGTCCGCGGCGAGCGCGTGAGCTTGCCGGAAGGCGCCGGAGAAGATCGCGGATTGGATGGCCGCGAGCTGGCGTGCGGCCCGCCCGGCGGCGGTGCTGGCGGCCGCCGCGCGCAGGAGCAGGCGGGTGCGGGTGGCGAAATCGCCGCGCTGCCCGGAGACGGCCGCGGCGGTTGTCAGGCGCTCGGCGAGCTCGTCGTCGATGCCGTCGGTGGCCATGGCCCGGTGCAGCAGAGCGCGATGCTCGAGCCCCAGCTCCGCGGACGCGCGGCCGAGCCGCGAATGCGTCTCGCGGCGTTGATCGAAGGTGGCCCCGGCGTAGACCGCCGATCGAATCAGCGGGTGCCGGAACACGACTCGATCGGTGACCACGACCAGTTCGGTGAGTTCGGCCGCACCGGACGAGTCGCGGGGCAATCCCGCCGATTCGGCCGCGGCGGTGATCGTGCGCAGATTGCCGTCGGCTTCGACCGCGGCGATGAGCATCCAGTGCTGGCATTGCTCCGGCAGCAGCTTCACCTGGCGAAGGTAGTACGCCTGCAGACGCGCCCCCAGCGGCACCGGTTCGGGAAGCAATGCCGCACCGTCGAGCTGACGTTGATTCAACTCGCTGGTCAACTCGCGCAGCGCCAGTGGGTTTCCCTCGGTCGCCAGCGCGATCTGCTCCGCGACCACGCGTTCGACTTTCGTATCGACCACCGAGCGCAGCAGGGTGACCGCGGGTTCGATGTCCAGGCCGTGCAGCCGGTGCACGGGCAGCCCGGTCAGGTACACGCTTTCGTCGGTATCGAGGCGGCGGCAGTAGATCATGACCACGGGGTCCGCGAGCAGCCGCCGCGCGACGAACGCGAAGGCGCTCAACGATTCTTCATCGACCCATTGGACGTCGTCGATCCACAGGAACACGGGCTGTTTCGCCGTGAGCGTCGTTACCAGCGCCAGCAGGGCGATCCCGATGGCCAAGCGATCGGCAATGACCCCGTCCGCGAGCCCGGCGGCCACGAGCAGGGACGTGCGATGCGATTCGCTGAGTTCGTCCAGCACCGCCCGCCTGGCCAGGACCAGCCGTTGCAGCGCCGCGAACGGAAGCTCGAACTCCGCCTCGATTCCCGCGATGGCGACGAGATCGAATCCGTCCAGCTCGGACAGCGCATGGGTGATGAGGCGGGTTTTGCCGATGCCGACACCGCCTTCGAGCACCGCCACCGCACTACGTCCGGACACGGCCGCCGCGCACAGCCCGCGCACCCACGCAATATCCTGCTGGCGGCCGAGAAACGGCAGGGAAGTCGTGTGCGGCACGGCATCTCCTCGGTGCGATCGCGGGTCTATTCGAGACTCTCGCATCGAGCCCGCCACGCGGACCACGTGATGTTCGTAGTCATGCGTGCAACTCGGTTTCCGGCAGCTCCCGCAATTGCCGTCGGGAGGAGATGTCGAGCTTGCGGAACACCTTTCGCAGGTGATAGTCGACGGTGTTCGGGCTGATGAACAGCGTCGCCGCGATTTCGGCATTGGTGGCGCCCGCGGCGGCCAGCGTCGCGACCTGAGATTCCTGCACGGTCAATCGAGATGGGGTCGAGGGTGTCTCCGCCGGTGCGGGTTTATCGCCCAGGGCCGCCAGTTCGCGCTGGGCTCGTGCGGCGAAGGCGGTCGTTCCCGCACGCTGGAAACCGTCGAAGGCCCGGCGCAGATGCAGGCCTGCTTCCTTGCGGCGGCGTTTGCGGCGCAGCCATTCGCCGTAGAGCAGATGCGTTCGGTAGAGGTCGCCGGGAGTGTCGGTGGTCGTGAGGATTTCCAGTGCCGCCTGGAAGTGGCTCTCGGCCTGTGCGGCCGGCCCGCTGAGCGCGAGGCACCGTTCGCCTACCCCGCGGGCCCAGGGTGCTTGGCTGCTCGCGGCGATTCGCAGCAGTTCCGCGGTGGCCTGCTGTGCTTCGGCCGGGTGCCCGCTGCGGGTCGCGGCTTCCACGTACTCGGGCAGCTGCAGCGGACCCGTCTGCAGAAAAGCGTTGGGACGCAAGGCCGTCAGCGTGTCGAACGCTTCGTCGTAGCGGCTCTCGGCCAGATCCCGGATGGCGAGCGCGAGCGTCGTCGAGGTGTGCACGCCACCGAACCCCAAGACCAGTGTCGCTTCCGCGAGCTGTTCCACGAACGTGCGATCCGCTCCGGTCCAGGCGAGGTAGGCGCTGTTGATGACATGTTCGGCGGGATATCCCATGGCGCGGCGGGTGTCTCGTACACGTTCGATCGTCCGGCCCGCCGTCGTCACGTCACCGCGATCGAGATCGCACAGCGACCGGACCCACAGGCTCAGGTCGACGGCCTTGAGCGCTCCGATGGTCACCGCGACGCGTTCCACCGTGTCCAGGTGCCGATCGCGGGCCCGCTCGTCCCAGAGCGCGGTGGTCAAAGCCACGCCGGCATTGCCGAACAACAGGATTCGCGGATCCTCGAGCTCGGCGAGCGCCGCGACCGCCGCGCGCATCGGGCCGATCGCCTCCTCGTAGGGGTCCAGGATGAGCGCCGCCAGCCCGGTCAGGACCGTGCCCATCAGACCGTCGTCCGGCGTGACCGCCGCACGCATCCGCGCGCCGAGCTCGGCCACGGTAATGCCGCGGAGGCATCGTTCGGCCGGCAGCGCGACCTCGAAAGCGTGTAGCAGCGCGAGGAGTTCGCGCTCTCGATCCAGGCCGTGGAACAGCTCGGCGGCGGTGGCCAGGTCGCGGGTGGCGTGGGGGATGAGTTGCGCGTCGAGCGTGAAGACCGACAGCGTCGCGCGCAGCATCAGGCGGCGCCCGGCCAGGACCGGGTCGGTGAGCGCCTCGGCATCGACGCGGTCGAGCAGGTCCAGCGCGGCCGGACCGGCCCCGGCCTCGGCGGCCGCTTCGGCCGCCGCGAGCAGACGTTCGTATCGGATCGTGGCGTCCACGGTGAGTTCGGCGGCCTTGCTCAGCAACTTCGCCTGCGACAGCAGGCCGCCGCGTCGGGCCGCACGGACAGCCGCGGCGGCGAGCTGCGTCGCTACCTGCTCATCCGGGCGGGCGGCGGCTTCGGCCGCATGCCGGGCCTCGGCGTCGTCGAGATGCAGCGCGGCCGCCGCACGAGCCAGGGCCCCGTGCACTCGACGCCGGTCGGCGGCGGGAGCGGCCCCGTATACGGCGGCGCGGATGAGCGGATGCCGGAAGCGCACCACCCCGTCGATGACCACCAGACCCGCCGAATCAGCGCTCTCCCCGGCGTGTTCACCGATTCCCAACGCGGTGGCGGCATGATCGATCAGCCGGAGGTCGCCGGTGGATTCGGCCGCCGCGAGCAGGATCCACTGCTGCGATGCCGACGGCAGGGCCCGCACCTGGCGTTGATACAGCCGTTCCAGCCGCGGACCGGCTCCCAGCGGAGCGGACGGCAGGGACGGCTCGGGCCGGGTTTGATTGCTCATCTCGTCGGCGAGATCGGACAACGCCAGCGGGTTGCCGCCGAGATCGTCCACGATGCCGGCGGCCACACGCGGATCGAACCGGGTGCCCAGACGATCGGTCAGCAACCCGATAGCGGCGGCTCGTTCCAGCTCCGGAACCGGCCGATGGGGAATGCCGCCGAAGTGGACGTCCACGGCGGGATCCTCCCGGGTGGCGAACAACAGCAGCAACGCCTCCGCGTGCAGCCGGCGGGCCACGAAACCCAAGGCGTCCAACGACTCCGGGTCCATCCACTGCGCGTCGTCGATCGCGCACAGCACCGGCTGCTCCTGGGCGGTGGCCGCGAGCAGGGCCAGCAGCGCGCGTCCCACCAGGAACCGATCGGGGGCCTGACCCGACCGACGACCGCAGGCGATGGCCAGCGCTTCTTCCTCGGGTTCGGGCAGTCCGGACCACTCGGTGCCCAGCCGGTCGAGCAGCCGCTGCACACCGGCGTAGGGCAGGATTCGTTCCGCCTCGTATCCGTCCACCCGCAGGACGCGAAAAGCGGCCGCGCGCTCGATGACCGCGTCGATCAGCGCGGTCTTGCCGATCCCGGGCTCACCGAGCAAGCGCAGCGACTGCCCGGCCCCATTGCGTGCCGCAGCCACGAGCCCGCCGAGTTCGTCCAGTTCGGTGTCGCGGCCGATCAGTAGTGTCCGGCTGCTCACGGCCGGGCAACCACGCGCTCGCGCCGATCAGCCCACAGCGGCACGAACATCGGCACCCTCCCCAGCACGAAACAGAGAGCAGCAGCCTAGCATTTCCGTCCGCGTGAAATGGCCACGCGCGCAAGGTCTGTCGCAGGTTGATCATGCAGGGTTGCTGCGGTAGCGGGTGATTCGGGAAAAGCTGGTACCGGCGCGGGTCGCACCGGTACCAGCGAGCCGTCATCGGACGGTGGGGTTCATCGGGTCGCCGTGACGGCGGCCTGGATCGTGTCGGCCACCACGGTGGGCTGCGCTACGAGCGAGGCGTGCGAGGCGGCGATTTCGGTGGTGGTGTTCGGGGCGGCGCGCGAGGCCATGAAGCGTTGCGAGGCGGGTGGGATCACATTGTCGTTCTGCGAGAGCAGATACCAGCTCGGCGTGCTCGCCCACGACGGTGTGCCGCTGGGTTCGAGGTTGGCCCACAGCGCCGCCGAATGCTGGTGGGCGAACATGTCGGCGGCGGTGGCGGTGCTGACGTCCTGGGCGAAGATGTCGCGGAAGTAGGGTTCGGCGATGTAGCCGTCGAGGCCGCCGGCGACGGCCTTGACTTCCAGTGCGGGCGGCAGGATCCGGCTGCCGGGGAACTGGATCGGGCTGAGCAGGCCATGCACGAATTCGCCCTGGGCGGGTGCGAACGCGGCGATGTAGACGTTGGCTTTCACCTTCGTGTCATGGGTATTGGTGATGACCGCGCCACCATAGGAGTGCCCGACCAGCACCACGGGCCCGTCGATGGTGTCGAGGACGCGTTGCACGGCCTGGGCGTCGTTGCCGGGCCCGCGCAGCGGATTGTCCACGGCGAGCACGCGATAACCGCGTGCGCGCAGTTCGGCGGCCACCCCGTCCCAGCTGGTGGCGTCGGCGAAGGCGCCGTGCACCAGCACGATGGTGGGGTCGGCCGGTGCGGCCGTGGCGAGGGCGGGGACCAGCGGCGCCGTGGCGATGACGGCGGCGGCCAGCACCGTCAGCAGACGGCGGGGGGACGGTGTGCGGGACATGATCGTTCAATCCTTCTGGGAGGGAATGGAATCGGGCTGGAAGACGACGGGTTCGCCGAGCTCGAGCCAGCGCACCCGGCGGCGGATATCCGGGGGTTGTCGTGCGAACAGTGCTTGCGCGGCGCTGTAGCCCTCGCTGAAATGACTCCAGCCCTCGTAGTGCACCGGCACCGCGACCCGAGGGGCGAGGCGGTCGATGAAGCGCGCGGCGTCGCGGGCATCCATCGTGTACTTCAGCGGGCCGGTCAGACCGAATCGCACAGCGCCCAAATGCAATAGCGCGATATCGACATCGAGCCGGCGGGCGACCTGCAGGAGACCGCGGTAGAGCACCGAGTCTCCCGACATCCACACCGCCACCCGCTGCTCGCCCGGTCGTTGCAGGCCGAAGCCGAGATTCTGCCCGACCAGCGGACGGCTCAGCGGCGGGCCGTGCCGGCTCGGAGTGGCGATCACCTCGAGTGCACCGGTCCCGGGCTTGCTCAAAGTGGTTCGCTCCCAAGGTCGTAAGCCGCGGGCGTGGGCGAGACCGAGCCGTTTGCCGCCGCTCACGGTGGTCAGCACCACGGGAACGGTGTCGAGCAGGCGGCGGCCGGCCGCATCCAGATTGTCGGCATGATGGTCGTGGGACAGCAGGACCGCGTCCAGCGCGGGCAGGTCGGCGGGCGTCAGCGCGGGCGCACCGGTTTTCACCGAATGCGTGCCGAGCCCGAAGCCGTAGCGGCGGCCGGGCGCGTCGAAGGTCGGATCGGTGAGGATGGTCCACCCGTCCACCTCGATGAGCACCGTGGGCCCGCCGATATGGGTGATCTTGACGCCGGTCATGGTGGCATCCCCGGCTACCGGGACTGCGGGAAACGGCTCGCCGAGTGCCGCAAGGCCCAGTCGAGCGCGTGATCGGCGATCTCTTCCCAGCCGTCCTGGCTGACCAGGCGGTGGGTCCGGCCGGGGTACTCCACCCGCTCGACCAGTGCCGGTCCTGCGGCGTACTTCTTCAGCATGGCCTGCTGCACCGAAGGCGGCGCCACATGGTCGATGCCACCGGAGATCAGCAGCAGCGGCGCGCGATCGGGTTTGCGGAAATCGACGGCGGTGATGCCCGTCTCGGGTTTCGGCAGCGACAGCACACCCTCGAAGAACACGCGATTATACGAATTGATCGCGCTCGCTTCCCATTCCCGATCCGAATCGGCGCGCGAGAGGTCGTTGCCGAAGGTGTAGTGGAAATGGCGTTTGGTGATCGGGTTCGCCTTGTTCTTGCGGAACGGATTCCACAGCACCGGCAGACCCGTGCGCAGCGTCGAGAACGGCAGCACCGTGACACCCGCCGTCTGACCGGGCGCGACGCCGACACCGGCGATACCCAGACCGCGATCGAGCAGCATCTGGATGATGATGCCGCCGAACGAATGACCCATGACGATGGGCTGTTCCGGCAAGGCGCGAATGATGTCGTCGTAGGAATCGACGATCTCGCGCAAGCCGACGCCTTCCAGCGCGCGGGGATCCTCGCGCACTTGGGCCGGCGTGCGGTCCCCGATGCCCGGCCAGCCCGGCACGATGACCTCGTGACCGCGCTCGCGGAACCGCTGCGCCCAGGTGTCCCAGCTCGACGGTGTCATCCACAGTCCGTGGATCAGGACGACGGGCGGCTGGTGCGAAATGTTGTTCATGTCCGGTCCTTTGCGCTGATCACGAGCGGATGAAAGCGAGCAGGTCTTCCGACAGCCGCTGCTTCTCGGTATCGGGCAGGGCGTGACCCGCCCCCGGGTAGACCTTCAGTTCGGCGCCGGCGACCAGCTTGGCCGACCGTTCGCCGCCCACGGCGAACGGAACGATCTGATCGTCGTCACCGTGAATGACCAGGGTCGGCACATCGACTTTGGCCAGATCGTCACGGAAGTCGGTGGCCGAGAACGCCGCGATGCATTCGTAGGCATTGCGGTGCCCCGAGGCCAGCCCCTGGGCCCAGAATGCGTCGCGCATGCCCTGCGGAATATCGCCCCGGCGGTTGTGCCCGAAGAACGGCCCGTCGGCCAGATCGCGATACAGCTGCGCCCGTGACGCCCGCTCTCCGTCGCGGATGGCGTCGAAGACTTCGATCGGCAGCCCCTCGGGGTTGTCGTCGGTGCGCAGCATGAACGGCGGAACAGCCGAGACGAGAACGAGTTTCGCGATCCGCGCCGAGCCGTGCCGGCCCAGGTACCGGGTGATCTCACCGCCGCCGGTCGAATGCCCGACCAGCGTCACCCCGGCCAGATCCAGCGCCGCCAGCACGGTCGCCAGATCGTCGGCGTAGGTGTCCATTTCATTGCCGGTCCAGGTTTGGGTGGACCGGCCGTGCCCGCGCCGATCGTGGGTGATGACCCGGCAGCCGTGCTCGGCGAGATACAGCGCCTGACTTTCCCAGTTGTCGGAGTTGAGCGGCCAGCCGTGGCTCAATACCACGGGAATGCCGTCCGCGGGTCCCCAGTCCTTGTAGAAGATCCGGGTTCCGTCCTCGGTTGTCACATAGCTCATCGGGTCTCCTTCGATGCGGTACCGCAGCGGTACCGTTCAAAGGTCCCGTATCCGACCCCACCTGCGAATCACGTGACGCGCGTAGTCCGATCGGCACCGGCTACGCATCGACTACGCACGTTGCCGAGTCCGCCACCCGTACGCCTCGACCGGTCCGGAATCAGGCGGGGCCGGGCGGCGACAGCAGGCGCAGGGCGGCGTCGAGGGTGATCACGTCCGCGTATTTCGCGTTGAGGTCGTAGAGGTTCGCGTCGTGCAGGCGCGGGTCGCGGTCGCCGCAGGCGTCGGCTACGACCAGGCTGCGGAAGCCGTGCTGCATGGCGTCGGTGGCGGTGGCGCGGACGCAACCGCTGGTGGTGAGGCCGGTGATGAGCAGGGTGTCGATGCGTTCGGCGGTGAGGTTGCCGGCCAGGGCGGTGCCGTGGAAGGCACTCGGGTATTGCTTGGTCACGACGGCTTCGCGGGGGAGTGGGCGGGGGTCGTCGAGGAATTCGCCGAGGGGGTTGCCCTCTTCGAAGACCGCCAGGTTGGGGATCTTTCGCCGGAACAGGCCGCCGTCGGCGGTGCCGGGGCGGAAGCTGACCCTGGTGAAGACGACCGGATATCCATGTGTTCGCGCGTGGGCGACCAGGGTGGCGGTGGCGCGGACGGCGTCTTCGACCGGGGCGCGCAGCGGTGAGCCGTCGGTGAGGTAGGCGGCGCACACGTCGATCACCAGCACTGCCGGGCGTTCGCCCGCGCCCAGCGGCAGTCCGTAGCCGGCGGTGCGGGCGTCCTCGTTCAGATCCTGCATCGCGCGGCCCTCAGATGATGCCGGTGGCGGCGAGTTTGGTGAGCTGCTCGGCGTCCAGCCCGAGGAGTCCGCCGAGAATCTCGGAATTGTGCTGTCCCAGTTCGGGTCCGGCGTGCCGGATATTGCCGGGGGTGGCGCTGAGCTTGGGCACCACGTTCGCCATGGGCAGCTCGCCGAACTCGGGATGGGCGATGCGCGCGATGGCCTCACGGGCCGCGAAATGCGGGTCGGCGAACATATCGCGCGCGGTGAAGATCCGCCCGGCGGGCACGCCGCCGCGGTGCAGCCGCTCGAGCAGGTCGTCGGCGTCGGCGCCGCGGGTCCATTCCGCGATCAGGTCGTCGAGCTCGTCCATGCGCGCGCCGCGGGCGGTGTGATTGGAATATCGTGGATCCGAGGCCAATTCGGGCCGGCCCATGAGTTCGGTGAGCCGGGCGAAGACGGAGTCCTGATTGGCGGCGATGAGGATCATCTCCCCGCCCGCGGTCGGATACACATTGCTGGGGGAGACGTTGGGCAGCACCGATCCGGTGCGTTCCCGCTGGTATCCGGTGATGGCGTATTCGGGCAGCAGCGATTCCATCATGGCCAGCACCGCTTCGTAGATGGCCGAGTCGACCAGCTGCCCCTGCCCGGTGCGGTCCTTGTGATGCACGGCTGCGAGGGTGCCGATGGTCGCGAACACCGCCGCCAGTGAATCGCCGATCGAGATGCCGGTGCGCGCCGGGGCGGAGTCCGGATCGCCCGTGGTGTAACGGATTCCGCCCATGGCCTCGCCGATCGAGCCGTACCCGGCGCGCGGGGCGTACGGCCCGGTCTGGCCGTACCCGGTGACCCGCACCATGATCAACCCCGGATTGCCTTCGCGCAGCTGCTCATAGCCCAGCCCCCAGCGCTCCATAGTGCCCGGCCGGAAGTTCTCGATCACGATGTCCGCGCGGGCGATGAGCTCACGAGCCAGCCGCTGACCCTCCGGATCGCGCAGATCACAGGTGACCGATTTCTTGTTGCGCGCCACCACCGGCCACCACAGGGATTTGCCCTGGGATTGTTCGCGGCCCCACTGCCGCATGGGATCTCCTATGCCGGGCGCCTCCAGCTTGATCACCTCCGCGCCGAAATCGCCGAGCAGTTGGCCGCAGAACGGCCCGGCCAGCAGCTGGCCCATCTCGATGACGCGCAGATCGCGCAGCGGGCCGGTCGGGGACGGTACGGCTGGCATGGTGGCCCTCCATCTCGGAACCCGCGCCGCCGCAATCGAATCGGGGCGCGGGCGGGGTACGGTACGCGAAAGTGGATACACTGTATCCCTGAGAGAAACAACGCGGCAAGGTTCGAGTTAGGGAGGTCGCCGTGGAAGTCACCGTGCTGGAAGTCGCGCCCAGGGATGGACTGCAGAACGAATCGGAGATCGTCGCCACCGCCGACAAGGTCCGGCTGATCGAACGCTCCGTCGCGGCCGGGCTGCGCCGTATCGAGGCGGTGAGTTTCGTGCACCCGCAACGGGTTCCGCAGATGGCCGACGCCGAAGCGGTGATGGCGGGCGTACCGCGCGGTCATGGCGTCTCCTATGCCGGGCTGGTGTTCAACGAGCGCGGCCTGGATCGGGCGCTGGCCTGCGGCGTGGACGAGATCAATGTCGTCGTGGTGGCGACGGATACCTTCAGCCACCGCAATCAGGGCTGCGGCACCGAGGAAGGGATCGACCGCTGGCACGCGCTGGCCGATCGCGCCGCCGCCTCCGGCTTGCTCCGCACCGTCACCATCGCGGCCGCCTTCGGCTGTCCGTTCGAAGGTGAGGTGCCCCCGCAGCGGGTGCTGGATCTGGTGCGCCGGGTCGCCGCCGCCGGACCGGAGGAGATCGCGCTGGCCGACACCATCGGCGTCGGCACCCCGGACCGGGTCCGGACGCTGGTCACCGGCGCCGCCGCGCTGGCCCCGGAAGTGGTCGTGCGCTGCCACTTCCACAACACCCGCAATACCGGATACGCCAATGCGATCGCGGCGCTCGAGGCCGGCGCCCGCGTCCTGGACGCCAGCACCGGCGGCGTCGGCGGCTGCCCCTTCGCGCCGGCCGCGACCGGCAATATCGCCACCGAGGATCTGCTGTACATGCTCGACCGCATGGGAATCGAAACCGGTGTCCGGATGGACCGTGTCAACGAGACCGGCGCCTGGCTGGGCGAGGTGCTCGGCAAGCCGGTGCCCGCCCTGCTCGGACGCGCCGGAGGATTTCCGGCAGCCTGAGCACGGACGGGCGAAAGCCCGTGGTGCGAACGGTGTTCCGCCGTCACCACGGGCCGAGCGGGATCAGGACAGGGTTTCGATGGTGCCCGCGGTGCGCAGGCCCTCGTAGTAGCCGCCGCCGGGGTAGTAATCCGCGGTGGTCGAACCGCTGACGAAATCGTTCGCCCAACCGGTCGAGAGCTTCTGCAGCGCGGCCACATTCTTGTCCTGCGGGGTGCCGCAGGCGGTCTTGTCCGGCCCGGGTGCGCTGGCGGCCTCGACATCGATGTGCGCGCCGCTGGTGAGCCGCACGCCCAGGAACGAGCGGTTCAGCTGCTCTTGCAGTTCGGCGGTGCCGGAGCCGTTGTTGTTGCAGCTGTAGGGCGGAGCGCTGATGGCCAGCACCGGCAGGGTGCTGTTGCTCAGATGGTTGAGCGAACTGCTCAGGTTGTTGCCGATGAAGCTCTTCACCGGATCGAACAGGATCAGCCCGCGCAGATTGGCGAACGCGCCGGCGTACCCGGACCGCAATTGCTGCGCGACATAGGGCACCGCTTCGCCGCCGGCCGAATGCCCGGCGAACACCATCGCGGTGGGCAGGGTCAGGTTCCCGCGCCCGGCTTTGGATCTGGCGTCGGCGAAGCTGCGGCCGAGCTTGTCGCCGGGATCGCCGGCCTTGCCGAACAGGTCGGCCACATTGTGCAGGAAATCGGTGTTGTTGCCGAGATTGGCGATGGTGCAGCCGAGCAGGTTGGCGGTCGGGAGCGTCGGGGCGAAGACGAGGAACCCTTGCTCGGCGAATTTGCGCGCGGTGTCGTCCATGGCGTCGTTGGAGCCGGTGAACCCGTGCTGCAACCACAGCAGGGCCTTGGGGTTGCCGGCGGGGAAGTACCAGTCGCTGCTCTGGTGCAGGGTCTGGAATGCGCAGCGGATATCGACCTTGTTCTCCACCTTGGTGACCGCGGCGTCGGCGTGCGCGGCGGGCTGGACCGCTCCGCAGTAGGCGGCGAGGGCCGCAGTGAGGCCGAGGATGGCGGCCAGGGCTCTGGTTCTCACGGATGACTCCTTTGTCTCTCATCGAGAAACCATGTTTCTCTCATGGCGACAATTAGGGGTCTGAAACGCTCGCGAGTCAATGGGTTGAGGGTGTCGAAAAGAGCTTTCCTGCAGCGTGTTTCGGATTCCGGATTGCGGGCCGGGCATGCCGAATGGCCCGGCCGCCGCAGCGGTCGGGCCCCTCCGGAGATCGGCCGGTTTCCTACTCCGGCGGGCGAATCACGGCAAGGAGTTTCGTCAAGTCGTCGAGACCGGCCAGGGCATAGACGATCTCGCTGATGTCGTCGGCCGGAGCCGCGCTGCCCGCGGACTCGAGATTGAGCCGGAACTTGGTCGCCAGCTCGTGCGCCGACAGCGGATTGCCCGGCCCGCCGCGATTGACCTCCACGCGTTCGGTCAGCGTGCGGCCGTCGTGCAGTTCGGCGGTCAGGACGGCCGGGAACTGGTGCGGGAACACCGCGTCGCACCGTGCGTCCGAGACGCATTCGACCTTGGCGGCCAAGGCGATTCGGCGCGGGTCGCGGGCGGCGGCGTCGGTGAAGTCGGCGTGGAAGACCCCGAGACCGCCGCCGCCCAGCAGCGCCGCCGCCACCGTGTACGGGCCCGAGAACGCCGCGTGGTAACCGGATTCCGGTCTGCGCTTGGCGGTCGGTGGTTCGCCAATGGTGCGTAGTGCCGGCGTCGGTGTGCCCAAGATCAGCCGCGCCACGGCGTCCTCGGTGACGCCGGCGGCCCGCAGGCGCAGCGCGGCGTCGATGCCGGCGTGCGTGAAATGGTTGCAGGGATACGGTTTGAAGAAGACGCCGGGCAGCTCCCACTCGTCACCGAGCCGGTCGAGGATCGCCGCCACCCGCGCCTGCTCACCGCAGAACGCGTGCAGCAGGCCGAATCTGCCCTCGATGACGGTCGGCGGCCCGGTGAGGCCGTGCCGGGCCAATCCGGCCGCGCTGACCCCGGCGTGCGCCGCCCAACCGCAGTGCACCCGCTTGACCGTGCCGCCGGTCCGATTCGCCTCCAGCAACCCGGATCCCATGCTCGCGGCAATGCCGAGCGCGTGCGCGATGCCGTCGGCGGACAGCCCGTACAACATGGCGGCCGCGGTCGCCGCACCGAGCGTCCCGCAGATGGCGGTGGCGTGCAGCCCGCGCTCGAAGAACACCGAATTACCCAGGCGATCATCGTATCCGGCCATCCCGAGGCGCACCGTGACCTCGATCCCGGCCGCGACCGCGTCCAGCAGCGCCGCTCCGCACGCTCCGACCGCCTCGGCGACCGCCAGCGCCGCCGGCACCACCGACGCCGAGGGATGCAATATCGACGGCAGATGAGTGTCGTCGAAATCCAGGGCGTGCGCCAGCGTCCCGCCCAGCAGCGCCGCACTCGCCTCGGGAAACCGGCCCGCCATCCCCAGCGCGGTGGCCCGGGGCGCACCGCCCCACTCGCCGATCAATGCTGCGACCGCCGCGGCCGCCGGAGTGTGCTGCGCCGCAAGGCTGTTGCCGAGCACATCCAGCACCCGCCGCGACGCATCGGCCCGCAACTCCGCGCCCACCCCCTTGCTCCGGACCTGTTCGGCGAAGTCCGCCAACCGCGCCACCACCGTGCTCTCACTCATCGGCGAACCTTCCTCTCACGGACCGATCGCGGGACCACGTGGCGTCGGCCTTCGCGTAATTCCTGGCGGTACCCCCGGTGCGGGCCAACCGCCGTGTGCGGCTGGCCGCAGCCGCTGTGTTTTGCGATGGGGCAGGGCGGTTCATCGGGTCACCGCCGCGAGCGGGCGTACCGGCGAGCCGGTGCCGCCGACGATGCGCAGGGGAGCGAGCACGAACACGAACTCGGAAATCCCGAGGGACGAAAGTTCTTCCAGCGCCAAGTGTTCGAGGATGTAGATGCCCGCGTCCACCAGCAGCGCCCGGTGCACGGGCAACACGCTGTGACCCGCGTCGGGTGGGATGCACTCGTAGGCGGTGGTGTCCGCTCCCGTGGCGACGACGCCGCGTGCTGCGAGCCAGCGCGCCGCCGCGACCCCGACGCCCGGCACTCCGCCGGCGGATCCGAGGTAGGCCGCCGGGTCGTCGAACAGGCGCGCCCACCCGGTGCGGATCAGTACGACATCGCCGGGTTCCGGTGCGACGCCCGCGGCGGTGGCGGCGGCCTCGAGGTCCGCGACCGTCACTTCGTAACCGCCGGGCAGGGTTTCGGTGTCGTGCACGCGGGCGATATCGAGCAGGATGCCGCGGCACAGGAACCCGGGGAGGTGTTCGGCGCCGTGGCTGGTGAACCGGCCGCCGCGCTGTGCCGCCGCCGCGTCGATACCGCCGTGCAGCAGCCCGTCATGGCTGACGTGGCTCAGGGCATCGATATGGGTGCCCACGTGACCGCCGGTCACGATGACCTCGTTGGCGGCCGAGCCGCCGTCGGCGCGCACCATGTCACCGTGCCTGCGCGCCAAAGTCATCCGGAAGCCCGGGTGATTGGGGGAGCAGGGCATGCCGGTGAAGAACGGCTGCCCGAGCTCGATCAGCCGCACCCCGTCTCGGACGAGGGTGACCAGTGGATCGAGTCGGCGACTCACCGGACCACCCCGGCGGTGCGCAGCTCGGCCAGCCGGGTCGCATCCACCCCGTAGCCGGCGAGGACCTGTGCGGTGTGCGCGCCCAGCGGCGGTCCCGCCCAGCGGATCGCACCGGGTGTCTCCGAGAGCCGGAACAGTATGTTCTGCATACGGATCAGGCCCAGCTCCGCGTCGGGCACCTCGGCGATGGTGCCCAGCGCCTGGAAGTGCGGATCGGCCAGCACGTCCGCGGCGGTGTACACGGGAGCGACGGCGGCTTCGGCCTTCTCGAAGGCCGAGAGCACCGCATCGGTGTCACGCTCGGCGATCCATGCCCCGACCGCGGCATCGAGTTCGTCCGCGTGCGCGGCGCGTTCGGCTCCCGAACCGAACCAGGGCTGATCGATCAGATCGGGCCGCCCGACCAGGCGCATCACCCGCTCCGCCACCGACTGCGCGCTGGTGGAGACCGCCACCCAGCCGCCGTCGGCGGTGCGGTAGATATTGCGGGGAGCATTGTTGGAGGACCGGTTTCCCATCCGGGGTTGCAGCTCGCCCAGCTGGTCGTAGGCGATGAGCTGCGGTCCCAGCAAGGTGAGGATGGGTTCGATGATGGCCAGGTCGATCTGCTGCCCGTGCCCGCTCTCCGCGCGGGCCCGCAATGCGGTCATGACCGCGAAAGCCGTTGCCAGCGCGGCGATCCCGTCGGCGAGACCGAACGGCGGCAGGGTGGGCGGCCCGTCCGGCTCGCCGGTGAGCGCGGCGAAACCGCTCATCGCCTCGGCGAGAGTGCCGAATCCCGGTCGGCGAGAATACGGCCCGATCTGACCGAATCCCGTGACCCGGGCCAGCACCAGACCTGGATTGAGTTCCCGCAACTGCGGATACCCGAGCCCCCAGCGTTCGAGGGTGCCGGGCCGGAAGTTCTCGATCACGACATCGGCGTCGGCGACCAGCTGCCGGAACAGCTCCTGGCCCTCGTCCGACCCGAGATACAGCGTCACCGATTTCTTGTTGCGCCCCAGCATCTTCCACCAGAGGCCGACGCCGTCCCGCTGCGCGCCGTGGCTGCGGACCGGGTCACCGCGGGGGTGCTCGATCTTCACTACCTCCGCCCCGAAATCCCCGAGCAGCGTGGCCGCCAGCGGTCCGGCGAACAGTGTCGCCGTATCCAGCACCCGTAGTCCCGACAATGGGCCCTCCATCGGCCACCCTCCTCGCTCCACCGCCATCAAGTTTCCCCATGCGAAACACTCGAATGGGTTCGCGGCGTTGACTATCAGCACACCATACTGCGATGATCGCCGAGTCGGAAAAGACGTTTCCCACAGAGAAACTTGAGCGCGACCGTGGCGGACGCAGACCTGCTGATCAAGAACGCGCGCGTGGTGCGTCCCGATGATCCGTCCACCGACGACCCCGCCGCTGTCGATATCGCCGTCTCCGGCGGCGTGGTCACCGCGGTCGGACCGAATCTGCCGGTGGCGCGGGCGGATCGAGTGCTCGACGCGGACGGCCTGCTCGCCTTTCCCGGCGTGATCGACGCCCACCAGCACTGGGGCATCTACCAGGATCTGGCCGCCGACACCGACAGCGAGAGCCGGGCCTGCGCGCAAGGCGGGGTCACCACCGCCCTGACGTATATGCGCACCGGCCGCTACTACTTGAATCGGGGCGGCGCGTACCGCGACTTCGTGCCGGAGGTGCTCGACCGCATGGCCGGACGCGCCTTCGTCGACCACGCCCTGCACCTGGCCCCGATGACCACCGAGCACATCGCCGAAATCCCCTCACTCATAAAAGAATTCGGCGTCATCTCGTTCAAGATCTTCATGTTCTACGGCGGTCACGGCCTGCACGGCCGTTCCGCCGATCAGGCCGACTTCCTGATGATCCCGGCCACCGAACGCTACGACCTGGCCCACTTCGAATTCGTCATGCGCGGAATCCAGCACGCCCGCAAGCGTTTCGGCCCCGGCCTGTCGCTGTCGCTGCACTGCGAGACCGCCGAGATCATGGCCGCCTACACCGCACTGGTCGAACAGGACCCCACCCTGACCGGCCTGCGCGCCTACAGCGCCTCGCGCCCACCGCATTCGGAGGGCCTGGCCATCACCATGGCGTCCTACCTCGCCCACGAGACCGGCCTGGCGAACATCAACCTGCTGCACCTGTCCTCGGCCAAAGCGGTCGCCGCCGCATTGACCATGGCGAAGGCCTTCCCGCAGGTCGACTTCCGCCGCGAGGTCACCATCGGCCACCTGCTGGCCGACGTGGACACCGCCCACGGAATCGGCGGCAAGGTGAACCCGCCGCTGCGCGAACGCCCCGACGTGGAAGCCCTGTGGCGGCACCTGCTCGCGGGCGAGATCGACTGGGTGGTCAGCGATCACGCCTGCTGCCGCGACGAACAGAAGTTCGGCCCCGATCGCGACGACGTGTTCGCCGCCAAATCCGGCTTCGGCGGCGCCGAATACCTGCTGCCCGGCCTGGTAGGGGAGGGGCGCAAACGCGGACTGCCACTCTCGCGCGTGGCCGCCCTGACCGCATGGAACCCGGCCCGCCGCTACGGTTTACGCGGCAAGGGCACCATCGCCGCCGGCTTCGACGCCGACATCGTACTGGTCGACCCGGACGCCCGCTGGACCGTGCGCGCCACCGATTCCGAATCCGCCCAGGAATACACGCCGTTCGAAGGCTTCGAGATGACCGCCCGCGTCACCGACGTCTTTCTGCGCGGCCACCGCATCTTCGGCGACGGCCGGGTACAAGGCGATCCCCGCGGCCGGTACCTGCGGCGCGACCCGGCCTGAACGCCCCCCAACAGCCCGCGATCGCCCGCGCCCGCGCTGCGATCGCTGGTGCCGCGCTGCCGTCGCGGCACATCCTGAAAGGCTGGTCCACTGGTCTCCCTCGCCCTGGTACTGACCGGCATCTTCGAACTCGCATGCGTGGCCCGCCTCCCGCGCGGCGACCGACCCTCGCACTCGCTACCCCTGGCCCTGGTCGGACTCGGATTGGCCTACGACTCACTCGTATTCGGCCTCGGCACCCTCCTCGGCGCAGGCGAACCGCTACACACCCTGTGCACCTTCCGCTTCATCGGCCACGCCGTACTGACGCCACTGCTCGCGATGTGGGTCACCATCAACCTGCTCGGCTGGCCACGCCCCCGCTGCCGACTGCTCACCCTCGCACTGCTCACCTGGCGCGTCCTGACCGCCCTACCCGGCCTGCACCTGGAACCCCGCACTTTCGCCGACACCCTCCGCTACACAGCCACCGCCCACGCCGGTCCACCCATACCCGCCCTCGTCGTGAGCCTGCTGATATCGATCGCGGGAATCTGCCTGTGGCGCACCACCAACCGGCCCTGGCTCGCCCTCGCAGCCGTCCTGCTCATCGGCACCGCGGCCGCCGCCGTCACCCTGCCCCCACTCGGCAATGCCGGCGAGGCGGTCCTCCTGGCCGCCGTCGTGGCGACAGCCAGGCGCAGCGCCGCCGATCTCGCTCGCACCGGGCGGCGCTCGAATCGGATAGCGGCGTGATATCGGCGATAATGGCCGGATGACGCAGAGCAAACAGGCTCGGAGCGGTCCGGGCCGTCCGGCCGGGACCGATAGCACCGATACCCGGGCCCGGGTGATCGAGGCTGCCATCCAGTGTTTCGCCCGCTATGGCTACGGTCCCGCGACCAACAGTCAGATCGCCGCCGAGGCCGGGGTGACGGCGGGTGCGGTGTTCTATCACTTCGGGACCAAGCGGCAGTTGTTCGAGACGGTGTGTGCGGACGTGTACGGGCGGATCATCGACAACACGCATCAGCATCTGACCGAGCCGCTGTCGGTGCGGGGATTGCTGCGGGCGCTGCTGGAATCGTCCATGCGAATCAATCACCAGTATCCGGAGCTCGCCGGCTTCGTCGCCACGGCGCCGATCGACGCGCGACGCTATCCCGAACTGTCCGAACCGTTCTCGGCGGTGAGCGAGCGCATGAACGAAGGGCTGTCGGATGCGGTGCGGCTGGGGCAGTCGGCCGGATTGATCCCGGCGGACCTCGATCCGAGGGAAGTGGCGCGCCTGGTGAGTGCGGTGGTGGACGGATTCGCCCATGCCGCCGCGGCGACCGACCCGATCGCCATGGACCGGCTGACCGAACTGTTCGAGACGCTGTTGCTCGAATCGGCGCGGTAGGTTCGTCGATCACATTGCATCTCAGTCTTTTTCGTCGATCCCTCGCATCGCATCTTGACCCGGGCGCGGACTGTTGTTAGAAATTAATTGTCCAGCTAGCTAATACGGGCGGTGTGTCGATTCCGCGCCCGGCGGCAAGGAGCGTTCATGGATCTCGATCTCGAGGGCAAGCGCGCCCTCATCACCGGAGGCAGCCGCGGCATCGGCCTTGCCATCGCCCGTACCCTGCTGTCCGAAGGCGCTTCGGTGAGCATCTGCGCCCGCGACGCGCGGCAGCTCACCGAGACCGCCGAGAAGCTGTCCGCGCAGGCCAGAGGCTCGGTGTACCACCGGGTTCTGGACGTCGCGGACCGCGCGGAGCTCACCGCGTTCGTGCACGAGACCGCCGAAGCCCTCGGCGGTCTCGATATCGTGGTGGCCAATGCCTCGGCGTCGGTCGGCGCCGACGACAAGTCGTGGGAGCACAATTTCGCCACCGATCTGATGAGCCTGGTGACCCTGATCGACGCGGCCACCCCGTACCTGACGGCCGGCCAAGCGGGAGCGGTCGTCGCCATCGCCTCCACTTCGGCCCTCGAAGCCGGAATCCTGCCCACCGCCAACAGCTTCGGCGCGTTCAAGGCGGCCATGTTGCAGCATGCCGCCGCGAAGGCGAAGGAGCTTGCGCCCCAGGGGATCCGGGTGAACTCGGTCTCACCCGGCCCGGTGTATTTCGAAGGGGGCGTGTGGGAGCAGATCAAGAACGGTATGCCCGAGCTCTATCAGGGCGCGGTCGCCGCCACCGGGCTGGGCAAGCTGGCCTCCGCCGAGGATGTGGCCAATGCCGTGGCGTTCCTGGCCTCTCCGGCGGCCGGGCAGGTTACCGGCACGAACCTGGTGATCGACGGTGGTTTCACCAATCGCTTCGACTTCTGAGCCGGACGGCACCCGCCGCATCGAGGCGGTGCTGATCTGCGGTGGCCAGTGGCACGACTTCGATTACGCGCGACGGTGCCTGCTCGCGGAACTGGCGGCCTTCGAGCAGGTGCGAACCCGGGTGTTCGAGGACTACGCCCGGATCGACGCGCTCGACGCCGCGGACGTCCTCATCACCTATACCTGCAACCGGGTTCCCGACGCGGCACAGAGCGCGGCCTTGGCCGGGTTCCTGTCCCGCGGCGGCCGGTGGCTCGCACTACACGGCACCAATGCCGCCGTCGTGCGCAACCCGCCCACGGCCGCAACCCTTTTCAGCACGCCGCCGATCCCGGAGGAGGTCACCGAACTGCTGGGCAGCCGGTTCCTCGGTCACCCCCCGATCGCCCCGTACACGGTGACCCCGACCGAACCGGAGCATCCGCTGATGCGAGGCATCGGACCGTTCGAAGTGACCGACGAGCTCTACATCAGCGAGCTACGGCCACCACTGCGAGTGCTCGCCCACACCCGATTCGTCGGTGAGTCCACCGGATTCGCCGACGGCCACACCACCCTCGACGAACCGCGCCCGGTGCTCTATCTGAAGGAACACGGCCCCGGCACCGTCTGCTATTTCACCCTCGGCCACTGCCGCGGCCGCTTCGATCTCCAGGACCTGGGAGTGCCGGACCTCGGCGAACCGGATCGAGGCAGTTGGGATGTGCCCGCCTACCGCACGGTGCTGCGCCGCTGTCTGTCCTGGGCGGTGCGGGCCGCGATCGCGCCGTAGTCCGGTCGTCGGTGATGCGCGCTACAGATGCAAGGTGAGCAGCAGATGATCGCAACGGCTGCGGCACTGCGCGGTCATCGGCAGCTCGTGCGCGCGCTCGACCAGGCGCGTCGCGATTTCGCGCAATTTGAGATTGGTTTCCTGTGAACGCCAGCGCAGCACCCTGAACGCCTGCTGTTCGGAGAGCGAGTAGACCAGCATCAGCATCCCCTTGGCCTGCTCGATGACCGCGCGCTGCTCGATCACCACCGGCAGGGTGTCGTTCAATGCCTGACGGTGCTGGTCGGCGAGCACGTCGGAGACATCGACCATGAACCCCTCGGTGCCGATCACCTGCTCCGATCCGTCGGTGATCGGCCGCGACACCACGATCACGTGGTGCACGTCGCCGGCGCGGTCGACGATGCGATGCCGGCTCGAGAACGGCCCGTGGTCGCGCACCGACGCCACGAACTCCGCCTCGACCCGGCCGCGGTCCTCCGGATGCTTGTGCGACAACAGCAACTCCGTGGTCGGCTCGGCTTCCCCGGGCTCGTACCCGTGCAGCCGTGCGACCTCGTCCGACCACTCCCAGCGCTGCTCGCCGAACCAGAAGCGGAGACTGCCGACCTTTTCGGGCACACCCGCGGCGACCACCTGTTCGACCGCGTCCTTGACCGGTCCGTTGAGCTCCATCACCCGAGTATGCCCGGCACGCCGGCTATCGACGTCCGATACCTGCCATCACGCCGGTTGCGCCAGTCGCGGGGTGAAGGTGCCGTGGAAGGTCAGCGGCATGTGATGGCGCAGGCGGCCGCGGTAGAGCGGCTCGGCCGACAGGTCCCGGGCGTCCAGGACGAGCAGGGACGCGGAGTCGCCGGAGCGTGGCTGGGTCAGCACGAGCAGCCAGCCGTCGTCCTCGCCGCCGGAGCCGGGGCGGGGCACGAAGATCGGTTCGTGGGCGGCGGTGTCCTCGGGCAGCCGGTGCAGGGATTCCTTGCCGGTGTCGTTGTCGATCTTGGCGATCGCGCTCGGGTGCGGGGTGCCGTCGGCGCCGGCCGCCAGGTAGACGTAGCGATTGCGGCGGCTCGCGTACGCCGGATGGTAGGCCGGGAAGTCGCCTTGCAGATCGGAGACCGGTTCGTGAATCACGCGGCCGGTGGGGGTGATTCGCACGCGCATGAGCTTCCCGCCGTAGGGCTTGGCGCCGGTGAGGCCGGATTGCGCATTGCTGAGCTGGCCGTTGAGCTCTTCCCAGGTGGCCTGGTAGTTCAGCAGTTCGACGACGGTGTCGCTGCCGTCCTCGTAGGTGTTGGCCAGGTGCAGATGCATGAGCGCGTCGGTGTGCAGGATGCGCGGTCTGCCGCCGTCGCGGGGTACGAGGCCGATCATGGTGCCGCGCCGGGCGTCGTAGTCGATGGCCTCGATGAAATTGCGCAACGCCAGGCCCGCGCCCAGGAACTTGCGCAGCGGGAACACCAGCGGCGGGATGACGAACACCAGATGCCGGTCGGTCAGGCCCATATCGTGATTGAACATGGGCGTCGGCAGATCCAGCCGGCCCAGTTCGTGCAGCCGCCCGGTGCGGTCCACGCGATAGCAGGCCAGGCCGGGGCGCGGGAACATGGCCAGCCCGAAGTTGTACATGTCGCCGGTTCGGTTGTCCCACTTGGGATGTGCCGAGAACGCGCCGATCCATTTCAGGCCGCCGTCGAAGTCGTGCACGCCGAGGGTGTCGAGGGTGTCGGGGTCGAGTTCGGTGGGCCGCCCGCCTTCCCACAGCGCGAGCAGTTTGCCCGCGTGCATGGTGACGCTGGTATTGGCCACATTCGCGGGGAATTGCAGCGCGTTGGTCAGCACCCCGCCCGGGCGCATGGTGCCCAGTGCGCGATAGGGCGCGCCGTGCGCGGTCAGGGACTTGCGGTAGTGCTTGGTGCGCACGAACCGATTGCGGAAGTGCAGCGTCCCGTCGCCGATGGCGTACATGGACAGCATGCCGTCGCCGTCGAAGAGGTGACCGAGCGGCTGCCCGCCGGCCTCCATCTTGCCGGGCCCGTTGCGATACATGGTGCCGCGCAGGCCCTCCGGCAGCGCGCCGTCGAAATCATGAACCGGATAATCGAATTCGTCGTAGAGCGGGATGTAGTCGCGTGGGCGTGCGGGGGCGTCGGCCGGACCGGACATGGCCTCTCCTGAAGGGTTGATGGGGCCGCCGCTCAGGCGGTCGTGGTGGCGGGCAGGGACGCGGCCGGATGCACCCGCAGCGTGCAGGACAGACCGGGCAGGTGCGGATCGAACTCCAGCGGCATTGCCGAGTGCGCGTCGAACACGCGCTCGCAGGCGGCTTTGCAGCCCATCAGGCACGAATTCACCTGCGCCTGAGGTGAGGACACCGAGGTGTGCATGGCGCATTCGGGGATCTCGTAGACGAGGGTGCCGTCGGCTTCTTCGCCGACCCGGTGGATGGGCCCGACCAGGAAGGTGGCCACGCTCACCCCGGCGTCCATGACCGCCGGGTAGAGGCGTCGCGGCACCAGGCGGACCGAGCCGAACGCGGGCAGGAGGTAGCGCAGCCAGCGGCGCAGCCGTAGCGATACCGCGTCCGCGACCAGGTCGGTGACCTCCTCGGCGGGCAGTACCTTGGTCAATTCGGTACTGGTCCATTCGAGTTCGCGCACGAACTGCCCGTAGCGCCGCTTCCAGGACCAGCGCGGTCCCTCCAGCAGCCGATTGCCGGTGCGCCCGGCGGCGACGGCGGTCCAGGCGGCGTCCACGGCGGCGCGATCGTCGGCGACCACGCGCAGCACCGGCAGCAGCACCCCTTCGGGCACGTCGCCGACCTTGGTCAGCATGGACCGCATGATCAGGTCGTCGCGCACGGCGGTGAGCGTGCGAGTGGGCTTGGTTGTGTTCATCTTTCACCTCTCGGATCCGGCGGCGGAGCCCGTCGTCAGGGGATGTCGACCTTGGCGGCCTTCCAGTGGCCGTCGACCAGGCGCATGGTCATCACGATGCGGCTGCGGTCGATGCGGGGATCGGGCATCTCGGTGTTCGTGACCGTCTGATCGACGAACAGCAGCACCACGACCTCGTCGGCGGCGGCGGATTCGACCGCCGATTGCAGCACCACACCGGAACCGGTCGCCTTGTGATCGATCAGCAGTTGGCGCAGCTGGGCGCTGGATTTGGTGTAGGTATCCCGGAATTCGCCGGTGGAGCCGTCCAGGACGGCCTGGAAATCGGCATCCAGCTTCGTGGTGTCGACCGAGGTCAGGGTGACGGCGTAAGCGTTGGCGGCCTGCAGGGCGGCCGCGGCGGCCGTGTCGACCGCCCGATCCTGTCGGTAGTGCCAGCCGTAATACCCGGTGGTGGAAGCCAATCCGAGGATCAGCAGCAGCGCCGCGATGGGCAGCGCCCGGCGAGTGCGGGCGGACCGCAGCACACCGGCAACTCTGCGCATCGGCGCCACACCCCGCTTGCGCGGCGCGCTCTTCGCCTCTTCCGCTGCTTCCGGGGGCGAATCCGGTTGGGGCTCTTCGGTTTTCTTTTCGTCCTCGGCTTCGGTCGCTACCTCGAGGACATCGGTGGTGTCGGGCATGGCACTCCTTCGCGGAAACTAATTGCCCCGGCGCGTCGGCTCGGATTCGGGCGGCATGGTGGGCCCGCCGTAGGGCAGGGGGATGGTGTGCGGTCCGATCGGCGTCGGATCGGTGCGCCGCATGGGGTCGTATCCGGCCGGTGGTCCGGCGGTGTCGTCACCGGGCGGCCGGGGTGCGTTGCGGGCCCCGCGCACCAGCTGCCCGGGATCGTCCTGGGCGCAATAGGTGTAGAGATACGGCTCCGGATAGTCCGGCTGGAACGGCACATCGCGCGGATGCTCGTAATCGCAGAAATGCCGGAAGTACAGATTGGCGACCGCCCACACGCCCCCGTCGTGCATGATCGAGGCCGCCGCCTCGAGCACCGACCCCCGGTCCTTGCGCAGCAGTTCGGTGAGCGCGGGCACCCGCACATACGACAGCTGGGCCACGGTGGCGAGATTGCCGAGCAGCGCCACCATGGTGGGCGAGTTGTCGGCGATGATCGCGTCCATGGTCCGCAACGCCTGCGGAGCCAGATCCAGCAGCTGATTCAGCCCGCCGTCCCGGGCGCCGACGGCGCTCAGCGTGGCGGTGAGATTGCCAGTGGTCGAACGGATTCCGTCCGCCGATGCACCGATCATCTGGAACACCGGCCGACTGCTGCGCAACAGGGTCATGGTCTGCGGCAGCACCCCGTCGAGGGTCGACATGAGCAGGCCCGCACCGGACAGCAGATCGCGCAGCTTGTCCGGCCCGTCCGGCCCGACGCCGAGCTCCCGCACGACGGCCCGCAGTTTCGCCGGATCGGTCTGGGCCAGCACGCCGTCGATATTGCCGAGCACCCGCCACAGCGGCGCGGGAGTCGCGGTGCGGTCCTCGGCGATCTCGCTGCCGTCGCCGAGCAGCGGTCCGTCGGTGCCCGACGGCGTGAACTCCAGGTACTGCTCACCGGCGGGGGACAGGCCCGACACCCGGATCACGGTGCCGTCGCGGGGAATTCGCGCACCGGCGTCCACCCGTGCGACGGCGAGCACCCCGGCGCCGGTGAGCTCGACCGAGGCGACCTTGCCGATCGGCACCCCGCGCAACGTGACGTCCTGCCCGGCCAGCAGCCCGCCGGATTCGGTCAACCGCACCCGGATGGACATCTGGCTCGCGAACGGGTCGGTGCGCAGCGCCCCGAACAGAATGTAGCTGCCGGCCACCGCGACCAGCACGATCTGCGCGAGCGTGGACAGCAGCAGCCGATGACCGCGCACCACCCCGGCGGCACGCACCAGCCAGCGGGCGGGCGATTCGAGACTGCTCATCGCCCACCGCCATA
This sequence comes from Nocardia yamanashiensis, assembly GCF_021183565.1. NCBI lineage: Bacteria > Bacillati > Actinomycetota > Actinomycetes > Mycobacteriales > Nocardiaceae > Nocardia > Nocardia yamanashiensis. Next base: position 2,495,361 of record NZ_CP089226.1, on the reverse strand, counting down.
CACGCGATTGCCCAGCTGGGTGAGCACGAACGCCAGCGAGCCCGCGAAATTGGCCCAGTCCGCGGATTCGGGCAGCCGGAACGCCGGATCGGCCAGGTGGGCGGGATCGTCGACCGGTCCCAGCACCACCTGCCGCAATTCCACATCGGCGTGGGCGGCATTGGCGCTGAAGAACTTCAGCGTCGGCGGCAGCACCCGCAGCAGATTGGCCATGGTGACCCGGGGGTCGACCGCGGATTCGTTGAACGCGCCGGCGAGCACGTTCATGTCGTGCACGATGCCGCGGGTGTCGGTGCCCTGCAGCGCCGGGAATTTCGCCAGTTGCGCGGTCACCGCCGAGATGCGGTCGGCCAGGTCCACGATCTGCGCGGTGTTCTCCGCGATCACCGTCAACGCCGGTGCGGCCGAGGCGAGCACCTCCTCGATGGCATCGCGCCGGGCATCGAGGGCGTCGGCCAGCGCCGCCGTCCGGGTCAGCACCCCGCGCAGGTCCTCGGAACGGGCGGCCATGGTGGACAACAAGTCCCGGGAGCGGCCGATGAGTGCGGTGAGCCGGTCGCCGCCGTCGTTCATGGCCTCGCCCATGCCGTTGAGCACCCGGGTCAGATTGCGGATGACGCCGCCGTTGACCAGCAGGGTGGTGGCCGAGAGCACTTCCTCCACGGTGGCGGCGGTGACCGTGGATCCGATCGGGATGGTGTCGCCGTCGCGCAGCGTCGCCGCGCCGGCGGTGCCGGCGGGCGGCACCAGTGAGACGAAGATATCGCCCAGCGGTGTGGCCGAACGCAATTCGGCCGTGGTGCCCGCCGGCAGCCGCACGCTGTCGAGGATGCGCAGCGAGACCACCGCCGTGTAGTCGCGCGCGGTCATGGACTCCACCTCGCCGACATCGGCCCCGGCCACGCGCACCTTGGCCCGGTCGGGCAGATTGAGCGCATTGCCGAACACCGCGGTCAGGTGGTAGCTGGGTCCACTGACGCCGGGCGCGGGCAGCGGCAGATCCGCCACGGTGACCGCGCAACCACTCAGCAGTGCCGCGCACACCCCCAGCACGGCCGGGGCGAACCGGCGGCTCACCGGTTCATCCTGGTCATGGCCCCGAGCACCGAGGTGATGCCGAAATCGGGGCCCATATCGCTGAAAGTGCCGGTGGCACAGCCGAGCTGACGCAAGCCCAGCAGATTGCACACCTCCTTGGTCATGGAGCTGTCGAAGAACACCGAGTCGAAGTGCCCGCCCACCCGCAGGTACCCGTTGCGGGTGTCGATGGCGCCGAGCACATTGTCCACCGCGAGCGGGGCCACATCGAACACCTCGGCCAGCTCCCGCCGGTAGTCGACCAGGGCGCGGGTGAAGGCTTCGCTGCTGGCCACGGTGGCGCGCAATTCGTCACGATGGTCGGTGAACAGGGCGGTGATCGCGGCCAGCACCTCGTTGAGCTGCCGACCGGTACTGCCCTGCCCGAGCTGTTCCTCGGCCAGCACATCGCTCAATTGCCGGACGCCGGAACCGAAGTCGCCCAGCACCTGCTGATTGCGGGCGGCGGCATCGACCAAAGCGCTCATATTGGTGACGATGGCGGTCAGCGATTCCGCGGTGGCCTGCCCGCCGTCCGCGCCGGTGCGCAGCGCCGCGGCCAGCCCGCTGAGCGCGGTGCGCAATTGCGGCCCGCTGCCCGCGGCCAGGGTGGCGGTGGAGTCGAGAATATCGGCTACCGGGCCGCCGCCCTTTCCGTCGCCGCCCAGCGAACCGCCCAGCTTCTCCACCATTTTCAGCACCCGGTCGAATTCGATCGGGGTGCGGGTGCGCCGCAGTCCGAGCACCGCGCCGTCGCCCAGGGTGGGACCGCCGGTGTAGGCCGGGGTCAGTTCGACGTGGCGTTCGGTCAGGATGGAGGTGCCGACGGTCACGGCCTGCACCGAGTCGGGAATCTTCACCCCCGCATCGACTTTCAGCACCACTTCGACGTAATCGCCCTTGGTGGTGATCTGCTCGACGGTGCCGACCGGCATGCCGAGCACGGCCACGGCATTGCCGCGATACAGCCCGATGGCATTGTCGAACTGGGCGACGATGGTGCGCTGCCCGCCGCCGGACCGCGCGGGCAGCAGGGCGTAACCGGCCGCGCACACGGCCAGGGCCAGGGCGAGCAGCGCGGCGATGCGCGGCAGGCGAGCTCTCATCGGCAGTCCTTGAAGTATTGGAAATGCTCGGGCCAGTCGGACTGCTTGGCATTGGCGCTGATCGCGCACATCCAGGAGTCGATCATGAGTCCGCCCGGGAGCAGGAAGTCCAGGTACGGGCCGGAGCCGGTGGCATTGGCGATATTGCGGATGGCGAGCGGCAGCGCCTGGAACATATTGCGCAGCAACGCGTCGTGATCGCCGATCATGGCGGTCATGGCGCGAATATCGGTGAGCAGCTGGTCGATATCGCCTCGATTGCCGACCGAGACGTCGCGGGCGGTGCTGACCAGGGCGGTGGCCGCGTCCAGCAGCCGGGTGACGCCGTCGCGGCGGCTCACGACCTCGCGCACCAGCGCATTGCCCTGGCCCACCAGGGCGGCCAGATCGGCCTGCTGGTCGATGAGCACGCCGGTGACGCGCGCGGTATTGCGCAGCAGCGAGCCGATCTGATCGCGCCGGTCGGCGATCATGGCCGACAGGTTCTGCACATTGGCCAGCGCCTCGGGCAGCACGGCCGGTGTCTCGCGCAACTGCGCCGACAACGCCCGCATGGATTGCGCGAACCGGTCGGCGTCGACCTGCTCGAAGGTACTGGTCGAATCCTGCAGCAGCTTCTGCAGGTCATAGGGAACGCTGGTGCGCGCCAGCCGGATTCGCCGATCGGCGAGCTCCCCGGTACCGGCCGGTTGCAGCGTGACCTGACGGGCGCCCAGCACCGAGGTCAGTGTGATGGCGGCCCGGCTGTCCGCGCCCAGGCGCACCTCGCCGCGCACCTTCACGCGCACCAGCACCCGATCCCCGGCCAGTTCGGTGCCGCTGACCGTGCCCACCGGCACCCCGGCCACCGTCACCTGATCGCCCGAGCGGATCCCGGCCGCCTGACCGAATTCCGCGCTGTATTCGACCTGCCCGACGTGCAGGGTGGTCACCAGCGTGGTGGCCGCCACCGCGACCACCAGGGCCAGCAGCGCCAGCCCGCCGAGCCAGGCGGTGTCGAAGGACTCCAATGCGCGCCCGCGCAGCACGGGAATCCGTCTGCCCGGCTGGAACATTCGGATGCGGGTCAGTGCGGCTCGCACTTTCGTTGCCATGGGTGTCACCTGCACATTGCCGAGTACTTGCGCTGCCCGCCCGGCGTCGCGCCGTCGACGATGGCCGGGACGATCGGGGTCAGGAAGTCGAGGATGGTGAAGTTGAAGTCGCAGGCCTGCGCGCTCATGGCGGCGCTGTCCCCGGTGATGCGGGCCAGGCCCTTGAACACCGCGGGCAAGTTCGCGCCCAGAGTGGCCATGCCGTCCGGATTGCCGACCAGGGTGGCCAGGAATCCCGGTTGGCGCGCGAACAATTGGTTCAGATCCGGGGCGGTCCCGGTGATCACCCGCGACAGCTGCCCGACCACTCCGGCGATGGCGCCCGTCGAGGCGACGAGCTCACCGCGGCGCGCGGCCAGCCCGTCCACCACGGTGCGCACCTGGGCGAGCGTGGTCTGCAATCGCGTGCCCTGCTCGGCCAGATCGGCCATCACCCGGTCGAGACCGACAATGACCTTGCCGAGCAATTCGTCCGGCCCGGCGACGGTCTGGGCGAGCGCGGACGTCTCGGTGATCAGCGTCGCCATGGCGCGGGTGTCGCCTTGCAGCGCGTCGATGAGCGCGGTGGACAGGTTGCCGCGATTCTTCGGATCCAGCAGCGTGAACATCGGTTCGAAACCATTGAGCAGGTTGGTGATATCGAACGACGGCTCGGTGTGCTCGACCGGGATCACGGCCTCTGCGGGCAGTTCGCCGGGCTGCCCGAAATCGGCCAGGGTGAGGCCGAGATAACGCTGCCCGACAATGTTCTGGTACACCACCGAGATCCGGGTATTGCCGTACACGTGCTGCTCACGCTGGACGCGGAAGCGCACCTTGGCGCGATCGCCGTCCAGGTCGACCGAATCCACCCGCCCCACCCGCACCCCGGCGATCCGCACATCGGATCCGGCTTTGAGCCCGGACACATCGGTGAACATCGCGGTGTAGGTGGTGGTGGGCCCGGGCACATCGCGCCGCAGCGTGACGAAGATGGTCCAGGTCAGCGAGAGGCAGACCGTCAGGAACGCGGCCAGCCACAGCGCCTGCCGCCGCACGGGGGTCACCGCTCGCCCCCGCTCTCGCCGGGCTGCGTCACGCCGGGGACGAAAGACGCCGGGGGAGTGGGGTTCGCGAGCGGTCCCAGCAGGATCCGTTCGGCCGCGGTGGCGGGCACGGTAATGCCGTCGGGCGGCACATACGCGCGCGGATCGGGCAGACCCGTGGTTTCGAGGACCGGGGTGGTCTCCGGCGCGGTATCGCAACTGGGGCCGCGTAATTCGCCGTAGACTGGGCAGTCGGCGCGCACGTACATGCGCAGCGGGGTCAGCGACACCACGAGCTTGAAGCTGAACGCCAGCTTCTCCCCGGTGCGGGTCCACAGCTGCTGGAAGAACTTGTCCACCACGGTGTTCAGGCGCAGCATGACCGCCGGATACTCCGAGGAGCCGTCGGCGAGCACGCCGATCACCGGCGTCAATCGCGTGGTGATGCCGATCAGTTCATCGGTGTGGTTGTCCATGGCGGTGCGCAGGGTGTCGACCGTCGCGCCGGTGCCCGCCAGCAACGCGGTCAGCTCCTGCTGCCGCCGCGCCACGGTGCGCATCGGGGCGACCGTGCTGTGCAGTGCGTCGACCAGTTCGGGTGCGGTTCCTTCCAACGCCGCGAGGGCTTGCTCCCAGGTGCGCAGCGTGGCCGGGCCGGTGTCGGCGATGCTGAACTTGTTCATCTCGTCTACCACCCGGTTGAGGCCGTCGACCGCGGCGGTCAGCGTCACGCCCTGCCCGGCGGTGGCATCGGCCAGAGTCCGCACCAGGCCGAGGGTCCGGTCGGTGTCGGTGCGGCCCACCGCGTTCAGCAGTTCCCGGATCTTGGCGAGGGTGGTCTGGAACAGCTGGGTGGGCAGCGTGTGATCCTCGGAAATCACCGCGCCGTCGCCGATGGCCGGCGCCGGGCCGTTGTCCACCAGCTGCACCGTCGAGACCGCGAAGGCGTTGCCGGGCACGATCCGTGCGGTGACGGTGCCCGGAATCCCCTGCGCGTAGTCGGGTTTCAGGTCGATGTGCACCACATTGGGTTCGCCGTGCCCGGCCGGGATCACGGCGCGCACCATGCCGACCAGCACGCCCCGGAACTTCACATCGGATTTGGCGGGCAGACCGTCGCCGACGCTGACCAGCCGCGCGGTGACGCGGACCTTCGGATCCAGCCGGCCCTCCGATTCGGCCAGCAGCAGTTGGGTGGCGGCCGTGCACAGCACCAGGAACAGCGCGCCGGTCACCAGCAGCAGCCGGGTGGACGGCCCCCGGCCGTCGAGTTCGAAATCATTGCCCCGCACCGTGTCTAACCTCCGAGCCGGCCGCCGGCGTCGATGCCCCAGAACGCCATGGTCAGCAGCATGTTCAGCACGGCCATGATGGTGATGCTCGCGCGCATGGCACGCCCGGCCGCGATACCCACGCCGCGCGGGCCGCCGGTGGCGTAGAAGCCGTAATAGCACTGGATGGTCGACATGACCGCCACGAAGACGCACACCTTGACCACCGCGAACACGATGTCGCGGCCATTGAGCATGAGCGAGAAATAGTGCAGATAGGTGCCCGAGCCCTGACCGCTGGAGACGAACACCACCAGCTGGCAGACCAGGAAGTTCAAGGCCAGGCAGGCCACGAACAGCGGCAGGATCGCCAGCGCCGAAGCCAGCACCCGGGTGGTGACCAGATACGGAATCGGCCGGATCGCCACCGATTCCAGCGCGTCGATCTCCTCGGAGATGCGCATGGCCCCCAATTGCGCGGTGAACCGGCAACCGGCCTGAATGCCGAAGGCCAGCGCGGCCATCAGCGGGGCCAATTCCCGCACCGCCGCCAGCGAGGTGATCAACCCGGTGGCCGGGCCCAGCCCGAGCAATTGCAGCGCGTTGTACCCCTCGATGCCCACGATCGCGCCCGCCGCCCCGCCCACCACCAGCACCACGCCCGCGGTACCGCCGCCGACCACGATGGAGCCGTTGCCCCAGGTGACATCCGACAGCAGCCGGAAGAACTCTTTCGGATAGCGGCGCAAGGTGATCGGAACGGCGGCCACGGCGCGGAAGAAGAAGGCCACCATGTGCCCGATGCGCGCCAGCTGCCGCCGGGTCGCGTGCGCGCCGGTCAGCAGCGGTCGTACCCCGGGCGCGGTGTAGGTCGCCATCGGTCAGAAACTCGCTTTGGGGAAGAGAATCAGATACAGCTGGCTGATCAGGACATTGACCAGCATGAGCAGCAGAATCGACTGCACCACAGCGGCATTCACCGAATTCGCCACCCCGGACGCACCGTGCCGGGCATCGAGGCCCTTGTAACACGACACCACCGCGACGATGACGCCGAACACCGTCGCCTTGATCAGGGTGAGCACCAGATCATCGACGGTGGCGAAGGAGGCGAAGGTGGAGGTGTAGCTGCCGGGGGTGCCGCCCTGCAGCATGACCGTGAAACCGTAGCCGGCGAGAAAGCCGATGAAGCAGGTGAATCCGGTCAGCGCGACGGCCACCACCACACTGGCCGCCAGCCGCGGCACCACCAGACGCCGGATCACCGACACCCCCATCACCTCCATGGCGGCGGTCTCCTCGCGAATGGTGCGCGAGCCCAGATCGGCGCTGATGGCCGAACCCACCGCGGCCGCCATCAGAATGGCCGCCACCAGGGGCGCGCCCTGCCGGATGACCGCCAGGCCATTGGCGGCCCCGGCGAGCGAGGTGGCGCCGAGCTGCCCGGCCAGCAAACCGAATTGGATGGACAGCGTCACCGCGATGGGCACGGTGACGAACAGTGTCGGCACCACGGCGGTGCGCGCCATGAACGTGGCCTGCTCGACGAACTCGCCGAACGGGAAGCGCCGCCGCGCGATATCGAGGAACAGGTACTGGCAGCTGCGCACCCCGAGCACGAACTGACCGCCCACGGTGCGCAGCGCGGCGCCCGGATGCCGGTCGGCGTAGGCGCGCGACCAGCGCGCCAGCTGCTGGGTCGCGCGGTCGGCGGACGGGCCGGATTCGACGGTCATGGGTCGGCCTATCGACGTGCGGCCGGGCGGTCGGCGGCGTCGGTGTCGAAGATCAACGACAGTTTCTTCAACCCGCGCAGCATGAAACTGGGCTCGTACACGAAGTCGTTGCCGGGACCGAAACCGGCCGCGCCGAACCGCGCGGCCAGTTCCTCGAGCATGATCCGGGTTTCCAGCCGGGCCAGCGGCGCACCCAGACAGGCGTGGATGCCTGCCCCGAACGCCAAGTGCGACTTGGCATCCGGCCGCAGCGGATCGAAGTCTTCGGGCCGCTGGAACACCGTCTCGTCGCGATTGGCGGAACCGAAGCCCAGTACAACCAGCTGCCCGGCCGGAATGGTGTAGTCGCCCAGGCGCGCCTCGGATTTGGTGATGCGGAACATGCTCTGCACCGGGCTCAGCAGCCGCAGCCCCTCCTCGATCATGAGCGCGGCGTGCGAGGCGGGATCATCGCGCAGCCAGCCCCACCATTTCGGATCGCGGGCGACCTGCTCGAGCACCCCGGTGAGCAGTTTGGTGGAGGTCTCGTTCCCGGCGATCAGCAGTTGCTGGATGATGCTCAAACACGCTGCGGTGCCGATGGGTTCGTCACCGTCGGCGGCGCTGGGCGCGTGCACCAGGGCGCTGAGCAGATCATCGCGCGGCGCGGCGCGGCGCTCGTCGAGTTCGGCGGCGAAGAAGCGCTGGAACTCCAGCAGCCCGCGCGCCTGCTCGAGCCGGCCCGCCTCGTCGAGTTCCGCGCCGACGGTGGCGGTGAACTGATCCGACCAGCGTTTGAAATCGTCGATCCGGTCCTCGGGCACATTGAGCACGTGCGCGATCACCCGCAGCGGCAGCGGCGCGGCCACCTGCCGCACGAACTCGACCGGCTCCCCGGCGGGCAGCGCGGCGGTCAAAGACCTTGCGATCTCCCGGATCCGGGGTTCGAGCCGCGCGACGAAGCGCGGCGTGAACGCCTTGGCCAGCATGCGCCGGTAGTAGTGGTGCTCGGGTGGATCGGCGGTGAGCAGGGTCGGCACCGCGGGCCAGCCCTGCGCTTCGATCTCGGCCAGTTGATCTTTGATCGATTCCGGCGCGGGCAGTTGCGGCAGCCCGAAATTCGAGGAGAACACCGCGTGATCGGCGAGCGCGGCCGCGACGAGTTCCCGTGACGTCACGAACCACATGCTGCGCGCGGCCACGAAATGCACGGGGGCCTGCTCGCGCAGCGTGCGATGCCAGTCGTAAGGGCATTGCAGGACAACGGGATCCAGGGGATCGAAGTCGGTGACGGTGCGGGGTGAGGTGTCGGTCAAAGCCGCCTCCAGGGATGCCGCCCGAAGTGGGCGCAGACGAACATGTCTTGACTAATTATCTGGCCAATATAATAGTGATGCGTGTCATAGACAAGCGGTGATCGTGCCCGCGGTCGCCTGAAACGGAGGGTCGGGGATGTCCAAAGCCCTGGTCACCGGCGCCGGTCACGGAATCGGCCGGGCGGTGGCGAAACACTTGGGGGACAACGGATTCGAGGTGATCGCGGTGGATCTCGACGAGGCCGCCGCGGCCGCGACCGCAGCCGATACCGGGGGAGAGGCGGTGAAATGCGATGTCTCCGACGAGGAGTCGGTCGCCAAGCTGGCCGCGGCGGTCGGTGCGGTGGACGTGGTGGTCAACAATGCCGGGATCTGGCGCTCGCGCACCCTGGACGATTCCACGCTCGCCGAAGTCGATGCGGTATTGCGCACCAATGTGATCGGTAGCTGGCTCGTCGCCCGCGCGTTCGCGCCGCACTTCGGCGCGGCCGGGGGAGCGATCGTCAATCTGACCTCGGTGCTGGCGCAGATGTCGGGCCCGGGGCGCGGCATGTATCCCGCGTCCAAGGCCGCCATCGTGGCGCTCACCAAACAGATGGCCATCGAATACGCACCGCGCAAGATCCGGGTGAACGCGGTGGGGCCGGGCCTGGTCGTCACCGAGGGCACCGGCGCGGAATTCGGCGATCCCGGCTTACAACAGGCGATCGGTGCGGCCATGCCGCTGGGCCGGCTCGGCGAACCGGCCGATATCGCCGCCGCCGTGGGCTTTCTGGCCTCCCCGGCCGCGAGCTACATCACCGGGCAGGTGCTGTTCGTCGACGGCGGGTGGACCAGCAACGGCTCGGCCTTCATCGGCCTGGCCGCCCAGCAGTACGTCGCGCAGCTGATGGCGGCGGCGCGCGACTGAACGAGCCTGCTTGCCCGCCAATACTTTTCGCTCTCATTGGAGGAACCCATGACCGACCTTCGAGAACCGGGACGGCCGGCTCCGGGCGAGGCCCGCTCACCCGGGCCGAGCGTGCAGAGCCTGCTCGCCACCGACACCCGGCAGGTGCCGCCGCCGCTGCTGGAGGAGTCCTACGAATATCTCGGCTCCGAGGACATCGGCAAGGACCGGTACCTCAGCCCCGAATTCCACCGCCGCGAGGTCGAACGGCTGTGGAAGAAGGTGTGGCAGCTGGCCTGCCGGGAGGAGGACATCCCCGAACCGGGCGACTACATCGTCTACGACATCGCCGACCTGTCGATGATCGTGGTCCGCACCCGCGGCGGCGAGATCCGCGCCTATCACAATGCCTGTCTGCATCGCGGCACCCGGCTCTGCGACGGGACCGGGCAGGCGCAACAGCTGCGCTGCCCGTTCCACGGCTTCACCTGGAACCTCGACGGCGCGCTCACCGACGTGCCCAGCCGCTGGGACTTCCCGCACGTCGAAGACGAGAAATTCGCACTGCCGCAGGCGAAGACAGGCGTATGGGCCGGATTCGTCTTCGTCAATCCCGACCCGGACGCGGCGCCGCTGTCCGCCTATCTGGGCGAGATCGAGAAGCACTTCTCCTATTTCAAACTGGAGGAGCGGTTCAAGGCGGTGCACGTCGCCAAGGTGATCGCCTGCAATTGGAAGGTGGCGCTGGAGGCGTTCATCGAGTCCTATCACGTCATCTCCACCCACCCACAATTGCTGGAATACCTGGGCGACAGCAACACCCAGTACGACGTGTACCGGGGCGCGGACGGGCAGCCGGGCTTCAACCGGATGATCACCCCGCAGGCGGTCAACAGTCCGCATCTGGAAACGCTCGAGCCGCAGGACGTGCTCGAAGCCATGTTCCGTGATTTCTATCCCGAGGGCGTCGGCGCCATTCACGTACCCGAGGGCCAGGCGGCCCGGCCGGTGGTGGCCGAGGCGCTGCGGCTGCGGCTGGCCGAAACGTCGGGTGCGGATGTGTCGGTCTTCAGCGATGCCGAGATCGTCGATGCCATCGAGTATTTCGTGTTCCCCAATATGTGCCCGTGGGCGGGGGTCGGCGCGCCCATCACCTACCGCTTCCGGCCCTACGGCAACGATCCCGATCAGTGCGTCATGGACATCATGCTGCTGGTGCCGCTGCCGCCCGGGGTGCCCAAGCCGAAGGGCGCCGCCATCCATTGGCTGGGCGTGGACGAGGACTTCGGCGCCGCCCCGGAACTGGGCGGCCTGGTGCCGGTCTTCAACCAGGACCTGTCGAATCTGCCCCGCGTGCAACGGGGTTTGAAGGCGATGACCAAGCCCGGCGTGACGCTCGCCGACTACCAGGAGGTCCGGATCCGGCAGTTCCATCAGGACCTGGACCGGTACCTCGCCGACTAGCCGCGCTCGCGCGCCACGAAACACCTGTTCGGACCAACCAAGAGATGGGGTCGACGTGTCGGATACCGACATTCCCGCCGAGATCGGTCGCGAGACGCTGCTCTCGATCTTCGGCAAAGCCACCCGAATCAAACTGTGCGACGAGAAGTTCCGGGCCCTGGTGCTGGCCGGGCAGGTGAGCGCCCAGTACTATTCGCCCCGCGGCCAGGAGATCATCCCCGCCGCGCTCGGCACGCTGCTGCGCCCGGACGACCAGGTCGTGACCACCTACCGCGGTCTGCACGACCAGCTCGCCAAAGGCGTTCCGCTGCGCGAACTCTGGGCCGAATACTTCGGCAAGGCCACCGGCGCCTGCAAGGGCAAGGGCGGACCGATGCACATCACCCACCCCGCGTCCGGGCTGATGGTGACCACCGGCATCGTCGGCGGCGGGCTGCCCATCGCGGCCGGGCTGGCGCTGGCCGCCCAGCTGCGCGGCACCGATCAGGTGACGGTGGTGAACTTCGGTGACGGGGCCGGCAATATCGGCGCCTTCCACGAAGCCTGCAACCTCGCCGGACTGTGGCGGTTGCCGGTGGTGTTCTGCTGCCAGAACAATCGCTACGCCGAGCACACCGCCTACGCCGACGGCACCAGCGTCGCCCGCATCGCCGACCGGGCCGCCGCCTACGGCTTCCCCGGCGTGCGGGTGGACGGCAATGATCCGATCGCCATGTACGGCGCGGCGCGCGAGGCGATCGAACGGGCGCGCTCGGGCGCGGGCCCGACCCTGCTGGAGGCCATGACCTTCCGGTTCTACGGCCATCAGATGTCGGATCAGAACGAATACATGCAACCCGGTGAGCTCGCCGCCGCGCGCGCCGCCGATCCGGTGATCCGCCTGCGCGAGTACCTGATCGAGCACGGCGTGCCCGAAGACGAGCTGGCGGGCATCGAATCCGCGGAGCGGGCGCTCATCGCCGACGCCGTCGAGTTCGCCACCGCCAGCCCGCCGCCGGAGCTGTCCGAACTCACCACCGACGTGTACCAGGAGGCGCTGATATGAACGGCCCCGCGATCGAAACCCAGCCGATGCTCGGCTTCCAGGCCATCGGCAGCGCCCTGGATCACGCACTGGCACACGACCCCACGGTATTCCTGCTCGGGGAGGACATCGCCGATCCCGGCGGCGGCGTGTTCAAGGTGACCGCCGGGCTCTCCAGTAAGTACGGCACCGACCGGGTACGCGCCACGCCGATCAGCGAGCAGGCCATCATGGGCGCGGCCATCGGCGCGGCCGTGGCGGGAATGCGGCCCGTGGCCGAGATCATGCTCATGGACTTCCTCGCCGTCTGCATGGACCAGCTGTCCAATCACGCCGCCAAACTGCGCTACATGTCCGGCGGGCAGACCACCGTACCGCTCACGGTGCGCTGTGCGGCCGGAGCCGGAATGCAGTTCGGCGCACAGCATTCGGAAATGCTGGAAGCCTGGCTCACCCACATCCCGGGCATCAAGGTGGTGGTGCCGAGCAATCCGGCCGACGCCAAGGGGCTGCTCACCGCCTGCATCGAGGATCCGGACCCGTGCGTGATGGTGGAGCAGAGCCTGCTGTATTTCGCACCGCCGCAACCGGTTCCGGTCGGCCGGCACTATGTGCCGCTGGGGGTGGCGAACACGCTGCGCGCCGGCGACGACATCACCCTGCTCTCCTACGGCCGCCAGGTGCACGACGCCGTGGCCGCGGCGGCGGTGCTGGCCGCGGACGGCATCGAGGCCGAGGTGATCGATCTGCGCTCGCTGGTGCCCCTGGACGAGGAGACGATCCTGGCCTCGGTGGCGCGCACCCGGCACGCGGTGGTGATTCACGAGGCGGTGCGGCGCAATGGTTTCGGCGCGGAACTGGCCGCCCTGATCGGCGAGCGGCTCTTCGACGAACTGGGTGCGCCGGTGGCCCGCGTCGCCGGGGCGAATACGCCCGTCCCGTATGCCAAACCGCTCGAGGACGCGTTCGTGCCGGGGACCGAAGCCATTCTCACCGCGGCCCGCGCCACCCTGGCGCGCTCGCGGGCGCGGGTGGGGAGCTGAGCGTGGCGTACGGTCTGGCAGCGGCGGCGCTGCGGGATCCGGCCGGGGTCGCCGTCACCGACGGCGACCTGGAATGGACCTGGGCGCGCTTGAATTCGATGGTCAACCGCGCCGTCGGCCTGCTGCTCTCGCTCGGGATCGGCCCGCACGCCCGGGTCGCGATCATGGCCGGGAACAGCGTGCACACCGCGCTCGCGCACCTGGCCACCACGTACGCGGGACTGTCGGTGGTGCCGGTGAACTATCAGCTCACCCCCGCCGAGGTACGGCACATCCTCGACGATGCCGCCGTGCGCACCGTGCTGTGCTCGGCGGACACGGCGGCGACCGTCCGTGCAGCGAGCGATACGGTGCGGGTGATCGCTTGGGGCGCAACCGGAATCGACGGCGTCGACAGTCTGGACGAACTACTCGCGCGGTTCCCTGACGCCGAACCCTCGGAGCTGATCGCCCCCGCCGCGCCGCTGTACTACACCTCCGGCACCACCGGCCTGCCCAAGGGCGTGCGGCTGCCGGAACAGATGTACCCCACCGGGGAAACCATGGTGGAGCATGTGCGCCGGCTCGAGCAGTCGCCGGTGCGGCCGAGCGGGCGGCATCTGATCGTCGGGCCCATGCATCACACCGGGCCGATCGGCGGGGTGCGCGGTCTGGCGGTCGGGAACCCGCTGGTGATCCTGCGCCGCTTCGATGCCGAGGCGGTGCTGCGCCTCATCGAAGACCATCGCGTGGAATCGACGATGATGGTCCCCACCCATTTCGCGCGACTGCTGGCGCTGCCCGAGGAGACGCGAAAACGCTACGACCTGAGCAGTATTCGGTCCATCGTGCACACCGGAGCGGCGTGCCCGGTCCATATCAAACACGCGATGATCGACTGGTTCGGCCCGGTCTTGTCCGAAGCCTACGGTTCGACCGAGGTGGGCACGGTGACCTTCATCGGCTCCGCCGAATGGCTCGCCCACCCCGGCTCGGTCGGCCGGGCCATGACCGGATACGAACTGAGCGTGCGCACCGAGGAAGGTGTGCCGCTGGGCGCCGGGGAACCCGGATTGGTGTGCGCCCGGTCGACTCTCGGCGTCCGCCCGGCCTACCACAATGATCCGGGCAAGACCCGGCGCGCCTACCTCGACGGCGACTGGTTCGTCATCGGCGAGATCGGCTACCTCGACGCCGACGGCTACCTGTATCTGACCGACCGTGCCGCCGATCTGGTCGTCAGCGGCGGAGTCAATGTGTATCCGGCCGAGTCCGAGGCGGTGCTGCGCGCCCATCCGGGTGTGTTCGATGTGGCGGTGATCGGCATCCCGCACCCCGATCTGGGCGAGCAGCTGTGCGCACTGGTGGTGGCGGGGGAGGAGCCGCCCGCCGCGGCGGAACTCGTCGCGTGGTGCCGGGATCGGCTGGCGCACTACAAATGTCCCGTCCGGGTGGAATTCGTGGACGGGGAGCTGCGGTCCGCCATGGGCAAGATCGACAAACGGGCCCTGCGCCGGAAGTACCTGGCGGAGCGGCGCAATGCCGCGGTGGGAGGCCCGTCATGACCCGCACCGACCTGGCACCGGTCGCCGACTTTCCTCCGGTGTTCGCCTTCACCGAGGAACACGCCGCGTTGCGAGGGGTACTGCGGCGGTTCTTCGACACCGCCGAGGCAACCCGGAGCCCCGGCTACGGCTGGCGCACGCTCCTCGGCGGGCTCGGGGCGGAAGACATAATCTTCGCCCGGCCCCGCGACGAAACCGGTGCCACTCCGGTCGATCTCGCCATTCTCGCCGAGGAAGCGGGCGCGGCGCTGTATCCCGGCCCGCTGCTCGCCGGCGCTGCGCTCGGCCCGGCCCTCGTCGGGGCGGCGGGCGAATCGGGCACGCCCGGTGCGGGTTCCGGGCCCTGGCCGGGCATCGCGTTGAGCGCCGGATTCCTCGGCGCGGCCCGGGACCCCTTGCCGGGTATCAGCGGATCGGACGGCATGCGGCTCAGCGGCGTGGTGGAGCCGGTGCTGAATCTGGACGGTGCCGGTCTGATCGGCTGCCCGGCGCTCATCGACGGCGCGCCTGTGCTGGCATTGCTGCGCGCGGACGCGCCCGGAGTCACTGTCACCGATCTGTCAGCGCTGGATCCTGCACAGCCTCTAGGGCGGATCGAATGCCGGGACGTGACACCGGAATCGGTCATCCTCGACGGCGCGGACCTGGAGGCCGTGCGGCGACGGGCTCACCTGGTGATGGCCGCCGATCTACTGGGCGTGGCTCAGCGCTCCTTCGAGCGGACCGTCGAGTACGTCGGCCGTCGCGTCCAGTTCGGCCGGACCATCGGATCGTTCCAGGCGATCAAACATCGCCTCGCTGATCTGGTGACGCAGGTCGAACTGACCCGGTCGGCCGTGTACGGCGCGGCGTGGCAGCTGACCGTGGCCCCCACCGACCCGCGGACCGAGCGGGATCTCGCCGTGGCGGGCGCACTGGCTTCCGGCACGGCCACCGCGGTCACCAAGGCGGCCGTGCAGTTACACGGCGGGATCGCCATCACCTGGGAGCATCCGGCGCATCGCTATCTGCGCCGCGCGCACCAGACGGCGGCGTTCACCGGCGGCGCATCCGCATATCGGCATCGGCTCGCCGCGCTCATCGATCTCGAGGAGGAACGCCATGGCAGCGGCGCGTGAGGACGGCATAACCGCTGCGGCGGTGGAGGATTGGATGCGGTCGCGATTGCCGGGGGAGTGGCTGGACGCGGTGGCGGCCGGTGACGGTGCGATCGATCCGGCCGTGGCGTATCCGGAGGCGGCGCGCGAGTTCCACGCGGCGCTGTGCGAGCGGGGCTGGGCGGTGCCGGATTGGCCGCGGGAGTTCGGTGGGGCGGGACTCGACCATCGTGATGCCGCGACGGTGGCGGCGGTGCTGGCGCGCTACCGATGCGATCTGCCCGGACCCTATTTCGTGTCTCGCACGCTCGTGGGGCCGACCATCATGCAGTGGGGGAGCGCGCAACAGCACGAAGAGTATCTGCCCGGGATCGCCGGAGGCCGGGACATCTGGTGCCAGCTGTTCAGTGAACCTGGGGCGGGATCGGATCTGGCGAGCCTATCCACCCGCGCCCGGCGCGACGGTGAGGGCTGGGTGGTGCACGGGCAGAAGGTGTGGAGTTCCTTCGCGAACCTGGCCGGGTACGGCATGCTGCTGGCGCGCACCGACCCGGACGTGCCGAAACATGCCGGGATCACCTGTTTTCTGCTGGACATGAGTGCGCCCGGGGTCACCGTGCGCCCGCTGCGGCAGCTCACCGGTACCGAGCATTTCTGCGAAGTGTTTCTCGACGGGGTCGTGGTGCCCGATGCCGCGCGGCTCGGGCCGGTAGGGGAGGGCTGGCGGGTGGCGCTGTCCACGCTCGGGGCCGAAAGATCCGGGCTTTCTGGGGATTCCGAGGCCGGCGGGGTGGCGCTGGGGCCGGTGCTGGCCCGCGCCCGGCGCTCCGGGGCCTGGCGAGAACCGGGGGCGCGTGATCGCCTCACCGACTTGCTGGTGCGCGAGCGGGCGTTGGAGTGGACGAATCGGCGCGCTGGTGTGGCCGGGGCCGGAATGTCGGGCGCCGCAGCCGGATCGATCACGAAACTGGCGCAATCGGAGCTGTCGCAGCGGATCGCGGAACTCGATTTCGAACTGGCGGGACCGGGCGCGGCGTACACCGAGACCGGGGAGCTGACGCCCGCCGCCCACGGGCTGCTCGACAGTCGCCGACTCACCATCGCCGGCGGCACCTCCGAGATCCAGCGCAACATCATCGCCGAACGGGTGCTGGGCCTGGACCGCGAGATCGATCCGGACCGGGGACAGCCCTGGAGCCGGACCAGGCGCGGGTGAACGGGCATGGGCGAGAGTGACGCGGCGACCGTGACCGTGCGGCCCCGGGGTATCCAATTCCCCGCCGCCCGTGGGCAATCCATCATGGCGGCCGCCACGGCGGCGGGATATCGCTGGCCCACCATCTGCGGCGGGCTCGGCGATTGCCTGGTGTGCCACGTCGAAGTCCTGGAACACGCCGAGCATCTGGACGAACCCGGCGACAGCGAGACCCAGGCCGTGCGCGAATTGCGCGCCCGCAGTGGCAGACCCGTCCGGCTGGCCTGTCAGGCCACGGTGCGCGGCGATGTCGTCGTACACAAAAGAGGTGTGCGCGGGCAGCACACCGGCGAGAGAGGAACCACAGTGACGGCCGAGCCCCTGCCCCCGGTGATCGACCCGCACGTAGTGGAGGCGGTGGACGACGGGGTGCGGTTGCGCGGTGGCCGATGCGCCGCCTGCGGCGATCACCATTTCCCGGCCGCCCCGAGCTGCCCGCGCTGCGGCTCCGCCGACATCACGGTGTCACGGCTCGCCACCCGGGGGGTGCTGTGGAGCTGGACCGTGCAGCGGTTCCCGCCACCCAGTCCGCCACATGTGCGCTCCGGGGACTTCGAACCGTTCGGGCTCGGCTATGTGGAACTGCCCGGCGAGCTGATCGTGGAATCGCTGCTGACCGAATCCGATCCGGGGCGGCTGCGCATCGGCATGCCGATGCAGCTGGTCGCTGTGCGCGTACCGGTCGAAAACGGGGAGACCGCATCCACTTTCGCCTTTGCGCCGTTGAACGGAGACTTGTGATGGCGCCGAACGAAGTCGCCATTATCGGCGTCGGCTGCCGGCCCTTCGGACGCTTTCAGGACACCACCGTGCGCGCCGAAGCCGTGGCCGCCGTACGGGCCGCCCTCGCCGATGCCGGGGTGGCCTGGCACGAACTCGACTATGCGGTCGGCGGCAGCCTCTCCGGCGGCTCGGCCGACACCCTCGTCACCGAACTCGGCCTCACCGGCGTGCCTTTCGTCAACGTGCTCAACGGTTGTGCGACCGGCAGCAGTTCGCTGGTCTCGGCCGTGCACGCCATCGCCTCCGGTGCGGCGCGACTGGCCCTGGTGGTGGGCTTCGACGCGCACCCGCGCGGCGCGTTCACCATCTCCACCGAGCAGATGGGCCTGGGCCGCTGGTACGGCACCACCGGCCTGGCGGTGACCGCCCAGTTCTTCGCCCTGAAGATCCAGCGCTACCTGCACGAACACGACCTGCCCCCACGACTGCTGAGCCAGGTGGCCGCCAAAGCGTTCCACAACGGTGCGCTCAACCCCCTGGCCTGGCGGCGCAAACCGCTGTCCGTGGCCGATATCGACGCCTCACCCCTGCTGGTGGATCCGCTGCGGCAGTACATGCTGTGCTCGCCCGGCGACGGCGCGACCGCACTGATCCTGTGCGATGCCAAGGCCGCCAAGCGATTCCGCCCCGACCCGGTCTTCGTCGCCGGAGTCGCGGTACGGACCCGGCGACCGGGCTCGTTCGAGGTGCTCAGCCCGTCGCTGTCGCTGCGGCGCGGCGACAGCCCCACCGTGGACGCGGCCCGCGCCGCCTTCGAACTCGCCGGCATCGAGCCCGGCGAGGTCGATATCGCCCAGTTGCAGGACACCGACGCCGGCGCCGAAATCATTCACCTGGCCGAGACCGGGCTGTGCGCGCACGGCGAGCAGACCGAGCTCATCGACAGCGGAGCCACCGCGCTCGACGGCCGCCTGCCCGTCAACACCGACGGCGGCTGCCTGGCCAACGGCGAACCCATCGGCGCTTCCGGGCTGCGCCAAATCCACGAGAACGTCCTGCAATTGCGCGGCACCGCCGGGGCCCGGCAGGTGTCCGTCGCGCCCCGGGTTGCACTGTCCCACGTCTACGGCGCGCCCGGTTTGAGCGGCTGCACCGTCCTGACCCGATGAGCGAGGAAGAGCCAGTCGTGAAGGTAGTGGTGGACCGGGACCTGTGCGTCGGGCACGGCCTCTGCGAGGCGCTCGCCGATCAGCTGTTCACCGTCGAGGACGACGGGGTGGCACGGGTGCTGCTGGACGAATTGCCCGGCGAGCTGCTCGACCGGGCCCGCCAAGCGGTCGCGGCCTGCCCGAGCCTGGCCCTGCGCCTGGAGACCTAGCCGGTCCGGACCCGGATGGTCCGGCAGACGAAAGCGAATGCGTACCAATGGAAATCAGAATGCCCAAACTCGACGTGTCCATGACCGCGGGCACCTTCCTGGGCTGGCTCGTCGCCGACGGCGCGGCCGTCGCCGAGGGCGACCCGCTCTACACCGTCGGCACCGACAAGGTCGAAACCGAGATTCCCGCACCTACCGGCGGCGTGCTGCGTCACGGCGCGGCCGAAGTGGACAGCGACTATCCGGTGGGCACCACGCTGGGCCTGCTGGAATCGGGGCGGTGAGGAACCCGTCATGGCCTACAGCCGCTATCGCGAAAGCCCGTTCCTCACTGGGCATCACCGCCCCAATCGCATGGAGGTCGATGCCCCCGACCTGTTCATCGAGGGCGAACTGCCCGCCGACCTGGCGGGCGTGTTCTATCGCAACGGGGCCGAACCGCTGTATCCACCGACCGCCGAGGACTACCACTGGTTCGACGGCGACGGCATGGTGTACGCCTTCTTCCTCGCCGACGGCCGGGTCTCGCTGCGCAACCGGTGGGTGCGCACCGGCAAGCTGCTGCTGGAAATGAAAGAGGGCAGAAGGCTTTTCGGCGTGCACGGCAATCCGGCGACGACCGATCCGCTGGCCGCGGGAACCCGCTACAACACCGCCAATACCAATATCGTCCTGCACGGCGGGAAGCTGCTCGCGCTCATGGAGGGCGCGCCGCCGGTGGAACTGGACCCGCGCACCCTCGACACCCTCGGTGAGGAACACTACGGCGGCGTCGTCACCACCACCTTCGGCGCGCACCCGACGGTGGATCACGGCACCGGGGAGATGATCAATATCGGCTCGGTGGCGCGGCGCAAGGGCACCGCTCCCGAATTACGTTACGACATCATCGATTTCGAGGGGAAGCTGATCACGTCCGAAACGGTGCCGGTGCCGTATCAGAGCATGCTGCACACCTTCTTCGTCACCGCGAACCACGTGGTGTTCCCGGTGACGCCGCTCGATGTCAGTCTCCGGCGGGCGATCTCCGGAGGTCCGATGGTGGCCTGGGATCCGGACCGGCCCACCCTGCTCGGCGTCATGCCGCGCCGCGGCGGGGCTTCCGACGTGCGCTGGTTCGAGGCCCCGCCCCGGCACATGATGCATCAGGCCAATGTGTGGGAGCAGGACGGCCGCCTGATCGCCGATCTCGCCGCGGCCGAGGGCACTTCGCTGTTCCCGAGCCTCGACGGCACCCGCCGCCCGCACCGGGAGACGCGGCAGAGCCTGCGCCGCTGGATCATCGACCCCGCCGCGGCCACCGCCGTGGTCCGCGAGGAGATCCTCAACGATCGCGACATCCAGTTCCCGCGGCCTGACGACCGGCTCGCCACCACACCCAGCCGGTACGCCTTCGCCAACAGCAACCTGCATTCGGCCGACGGCCGCGCCGACGGCATGGACTCGGTGGTGCGGGTGGACACCGCCGACGGTTCGGAGGATCTCTACCATTTCGGCGACGGCGCGGCGGCGGGCGAACTCATCTTCGCGCCCCGCATCGGCGGCACCGGCGAACTGGACGGTTACGCGGTGACCCTCGTGCATCGCGCCGGGGCCGCCGACACCCAGCTCGCGGTGTTCGACGCCGGCGATCTGGCCGCCGGGCCACTGGCCCTGGTGCACATCCCGTTCGTGATTCCGAGCGGATTCCACTGCAACTACTACAGCGTCGACAGCCCGTTGTACCGGCAGGCGCTGGGTGCCCCATGACCCGCGTCCCGCCTGCCTCGCGGCCGTCCGGGTCGCGCTTGTTCGAGCGAAAGAGACTGTGCCGTGCCGATTTCCACGCGTGAATGGCGGCTGCTGGCCCGCCCGCACGGTGTGCCCCAGCCCGCGGACTTCGCCCTGGTCGAACGCACCCTCGCCGATCCGGGGCCCGGGCAGGTACTGGTCGCCAACGACTGGCTCTCCGTCGATCCGTACATGCGCGGGCGGATGAACGCCGGGAAGTCCTATCTGCCGCCGTTCGAACTGGGCGCGGCGATGACCGGCGCGGCGGTGGGCACGGTGATCGCCTCGCGGGCACCGGCCTTGCCGGTCGGGTGCAGTGTGATCCACTTCGACGGCTGGCGTGAGCATGCCGTCCTGGAAGCTGCCGACGTTCAGCGGGTGGACGTGAAACGCTCACCGGCGCAGGCCTATCTGGGTGTGCTCGGTGCGACCGGGTTGACTGCATACATCGGGCTGACCGAAATCGCCGGAGTGCGCGAGGGCGACGTCGTGTTCGTCTCCGGTGCGGCGGGCGCGGTCGGGTCGGTCGCGGGACAGATCGCCCGCAAACTGGGAGCCGCGCGGGTAATCGGCTCGGCGGGCGGTCCGGGCAAATGCGCGCGCCTGTGCGAGTTGTTCGGATACGACGCCGCCATCGATTACCGGGCGGGTGGGCTCGAGGAGCGGTTACGGGCCGCTGCGCCCGACGGCATCGACGTGTATTTCGACAATGTCGGCGGCGAACACCTGCAAGCGGCGCTGTCGGTGCTCAACACCTTCGGGCGGGTGGCATTGTGCGGGGCCATCTCCGGATACAACGACGCCGACCCCACGCCCGGTCCCAGCAATCTGCACCTGGCCATCCGCAAGCGAATCACCTTGCGCGGGTACCTGCTCGGCGATCACACCGGCAAGTCCGCGGAATGGCTGCGCACCGCCGCGGGCTGGCTGGCCGAGGGCACGCTGCGCACCGAGGAGACCGTGACCGAAGGCATCGAGCAGGCGCTCGAGGCGTTCCTCGGCATGATGCGCGGGGCCAATACCGGTAAGACGCTGGTTCGGCTGCGACCGTCCTGAAACTTCGAATCACACTGTCGTACTTCGCTTATCGAGGAGCGTTCACATGCCCGACGCCGCAACCCGGGACACCGCCGCCATCGCACCCGGCGTGATAGACGTGCGCAATCCCGCCGACAGGCGCCCCGTGGGAAGGGTGCCCGACCAACCGGCCGCCGTCGTCTTTGCGACGGTGCGGGAATTGCGAGCCCACCAGCCCGCATGGGAAGCCCTGGGCGTACGAGGCCGCGCGAAATGGCTACTACGCCTGCAAGATTGGCTGGTCGACAATGCCGATCGGCTCACCGATGTGGTGCAGTCCGAAACCGGCAAGACCCGTTTCGACGCCGCGATCGAAGCGCCCGCGGCCATCAACCTCGCCAAATACTGGGCCCGCCACGCCGAACGGTTCCTGGCCGACGCGCACCCCACCCCGCACAGCCCGATCGGGCGCACCAAACGCCTGGTGCGAACCCTGCGCCCGCACCCGGTGGTCGGCATCGTGACACCCTGGAACCTGCCCCTGCTCAACCCCTGCTTCGACGCCTTCGCCGCACTGCTGGCCGGATCGGCGGTGCTGGTGAAACCATCGGAGGTGACCCCGCTCAGCGCCGTCGAACTGGCGCGCGGATGGACCGAAATCGGTGCGCCGCCGGTGTTCTCGGTGGTGACCGGCGCGGGCGCGACCGGTGCGGCGGTGGTGGACACGGTGGACTTCGTTCAGTTCACCGGGTCCACCCGCACCGGCCGGGCCATCGCCGTCGCCTGCGGTCAACGGCTCATTCCCTACAGCCTCGAGCTGGGCGGCAAAGACCCCGCCATCGTGCTGGCCGACGCCGACATCGACCGCGCCGCCGCCGGCATCGTCTACGGCGGGCTGTTCAACTCCGGGCAAGCCTGCATCTCGGTGGAACGGGTTTACGTGGAAGCGCCCGTCTACGAGCGCTTCGTGGAAAGGCTTGTGGCACAGGTGAAAAAGCTGCGCCAGGGCATCGACGGCCGCGACTTCGCCTTCGACATCGGAGCGATGGCCACCCCCGCGCAAACCGCAATCGTCACCCGCCACGTGAACGACGCCCGCGACAAGGGCGCCCGGATCCTCACCGGCGGCCGCCCGGCCGCCGACGGCGCCTTCTTCGAACCCACCGTGCTGGTCGACGTCGACCATTCGATGCTGTGCATGACCGAGGAAACCTTCGGACCGCTCATCCCCGTTATGCGAGTCCCCGACGAGGCCGAGGCCATCCGTCTGGCCAACGACTCCACCTACGGCCTCTCCGCCGCCGTCTGGACCGGCGACCGCGCCCACGGCGAACACATAGCCCGCCGCCTCGAAGCCGGCGCCGTCAACATCAACGACGCCTTCGCCAACCTGCTCAACTTCACCCTCCCCATGGGCGGCTGGAAAACCTCCGGCATCGGCACCCGCTGGGGCGGCCCAGCCGGAATCCAGAAATACTGCCGCCAGCAAGCCATCACAGTGCCGCGCGGACCAGAACTGTCCCGAGAACCCCTCTGGTACCCCGCTTCACGCCTCCGCTCCCGCCTGGTGACCACCCTCATGCGCACCGTCGACGCCCGCGGCCTCCGCAAACTACCGATGCGAACCCGAAATACCTAGCCCTCCCTCGATATCCGCTCTACCAGGAGGTCCCATGCTCCGGAAATTCACCGCATCCTCGCTCTGGCACCACATCGTGCACGGCTTGGTCGCCGTCTCGGCCAGTTCACCCACCTCGATCGAAGTAATCCTCGAATTCCATTCGGGCCACAGCAAATCCAGTCTTGTAGCTCCATGACGACCTTGCTTGCCCGTTGACGGGACACGGCTAGGTGTGGTGTCTCATGACGTTGGTTCCATGAAGTCGATCTCAAGGGCTAACTGCTCGGGATCTACTATGCGCGGCGCGCAGCTGGCGATCGCGGTATCGCCGAGCCGATAGGTGTGTAGCGGGACGCGGCTGGTCGTTTGCGATGCTGGCCCCCATGGACGAAGGTAGTCGTTCGATGCATCCGGCCCTCGCGGTCGCGCTCGCGGCCGTGTCCGAGCACGACGAGAGCGCCCGCGTGGTGGACTCGGTCGTCCGGGAGGACGACGGTGCTGCGGCGGTGAACGTTCGCACCGACGACGGGCAGTACGTCACCGTCATTCTGCGCAAGGGTGAGCAGTGGCTCTCACCGGGTCTGATCATCGGCGGAGTGATCCCGACCCCGGAGCGACGGGTGACCAACTTTCCCACCATGCCGTTGGCGCAACAGTCGAGCGATATGCGCTCGAGCATCAACCATGAGTTCGTGTGGCACGCGGTCACCGGAACGGCGGCATTGGACGTGGTGTCCGTGCGCGTCCTGACGACGCTCGAATCGTGTTATCCGGAGATCGGAAACGACGGTTTGGTCCTGGCGTTGATCCGGGCCCAGCCCGGTGAACGGCCACTGGTCACCGTCACCACCCGAGACGGGCGCGAGGAAAGCGACTACCGCGAGGACTAGGTGAGCTGCCGACTCGGCCGGCGGCACCAACCTCATGAGATGGCACGGCTAGGCGAGCCTGTGTCTGCACTCAGCTTGAACCGCAGAGACTACGAGCGCCGGCAGTTCGTGACGGTCCAGCTTGGCCCTCCAACCCCCGGGCCCCCGCCGGACCCGTCGACGTGGAGACCGCACACCACTCGATCACCGATTCGCAAGCCTGGTATCGCACCCGAATCCAGCATGGTCGTGATGGTGCTACTCGAGTCCACGAGTGCCCGGCGCGGGGTTTCCTCCGGCACGCTCGTCAGCAGGACGTCGCCCGCAGGCAAGAACGAACCCCCGGTTCCAATGGCATCGTCAGGCCCGGAACCCACGACGAAATGAACGCTTCCATCCCAATCCCAGCTGGATGCGACCGGTAGGTGCACGCTGCGTGTGAGCGCCCAGCCTGCACTCAGCAGGATCAAGCAACCAACCGCCCCAGCCAACAACAGCCGCCACACCATCGCGGATAGTCGACGCACCCCGCCCCCTTGCTGTCAGCAGAAGCCTAGTGGTTCGAAGGGCTGCGACTTCAGGGCAACTTGTGGAGGTTTCGTGTCGATCTGCAATGGCAGCTTCTGACCGCAGCAGTACCGTACTTTCGGCAGCTGTCGGTAGCACCTGCCACCATGCACGCTATGACGACTTCCGACCTCCTGGCCCCATTCCGGTGGCTGCACGGCGGTGATTGCCGGCTGGGCGAGATCTTCACCGTGGCCTTCTTTCGTGGGCTCGACCCGTCGGAAGTGGTGCGCCGCTTCAGCCGCGGCGAGGACCACGGCAAGGAATCCGGCTTCGATGGGCTCATGGAGCAGGCCAGCGAGTTCTGCATCGAGACCGGCGGAGGGTCCGGGGGAGGCGCCGTAGGTGTCGTGCGGGTCGGTGCGTGGAGCGTGGCCATCGAGCCGATCGGATGGATGGCCACGCTGCACGATGTCCTGGCCGAATTGTCGCGTGATTGTGAGGTACTGGCCATTACTCGGCACGACTACGCCGAGGACAGCTTCGCGTACGCGATCGACGGCACGATCGTCACGGGCTATCACCCATTGGACTGCCCCCACCTTCGATACGGCTCCGATCCCGATCGGCTCGAAGGGTTCATGCGGGAACTGGGCATGAAGCTGGACATGCGGGAGGACGAGGGTGATCTCGACGACGAGTACGACCGGGACGAGAGTGATTGGGACAGTGATTATTTCGCGGCGCTGCCGGGAGCTTTCGCCTTGGCCGCGAAGCTCACCCAAGTGCGGTTCGTCCCGGAACTCCTCGATGACGCGATGGTCGTCGGACCCGTTGCATATAGGTGATCGACCGGCCACCCGAATCGCTCCACCAGCTCGCAGAACTATCCGCCCAACCAGACAAGCTCGCACATCGGCTAGTGCTTGCACTCGCTGCCGAACCGCGACCGGTTCCGTGCGCCCGGGGCGCGGCAGATAAATGCGTTCGCCTGGTCGGACAGCGAATGTGGCAAGATCAACCGCCACGTCGGGGACCGGCGCGAATTTCTACGGGGTGGGTATGCGCACGGTGACGGGTCGGCTCGTGGTCTCGCTGATGCTGATCGGAGTGTGTGCGGGCGGATCCGGCTGCGGCAGAGACGACTCGGACGCCGGCTACACCGGGTTCGTCTCCCTGCCCACCTGCGCCGAGATCGAACCCGCATTGACTGCCACCCTGCGGGAAGTGGTCGGCGACGAGCTGTATCGCGCCTCCAGGCACCTGATTACGACGCGCACCGATGTCGAGAGCGCGAATGTGCGTGTTGTCGGATGCCGGATCGTGTTCGAAGACCCGATGCCGCGCGGATCCATGGTTCCGGCCGCCGGCCCGCTCTCACGCACCATCGATATCAGCGTCTCCATCGACCGGCCCATTCGCACGATCAGCACCTCGGTGAAACCGGCAGTGCCCGCCTCGGAATTGGACACGACCACACCACTTCCAGGTGTGGGCGATGAGGCGCTGACCTGGGTCGGGGGCGCGTTCCTGGATGCTGATCGAGCCGGAGCGGTCGCCAAGATCGACAACCTGCAAATCGATGTCGGCATGTCCGGAATGGATTGGACAGGCGGAGACAAGGTTCCGGTGAACCACTCGCGCTACCTACAGGCCGATCTGCGGTCGAGCGCGCAATCGCTGATCACTGTACTGGCCGCTGAGGTACCGAAAGCCCTGCCCCGCAGCACCTTCGACTGGACACTCCCGCCGCTGCCCACGCCCCTTCCGGCTCCGGCAGCCGATGCGCCGATCACCGTGTGGGATCCCTGCACCCTCGCGGACGAGGTATTCGCCGCCGCCGGCCTCGACCCAGCCGCCAAACAGCCAGGGGGCTTCAGCGTGCTGGAATCACACAAGAGCTGCATGTGGAGCCAGGACGGCTACCTGTTCACCATCAGCGCCGGTCAAAGTGGATTTCTGCGTGCCTACTACTACCCGGGCTTCCACGAGACCTTCACCCAGATCACGGTGAACGGGCGCCGCTCGATGAGCCTGCCGCAGGTGACCTCCCCCGAACACAGCTGCAACCTGGTCTTCGACACTCCGTTCGGGGAACGCAACGCGGCTCCGGTGGGAGCGGTGGAGATGGAGGTGAGTAGCTGGGAACGTCGCTACACGACCCGAGAGCAGTTGTGCGACATCCTCTTCCGGATCGCGCGGCCGCTGGCACCTCATCTGCCGCCCGAACGTGCACTCACCTAGGGCGACGCTTGTCTGCAGGTGTGCGACAAGATTTTACGCGGTGGCGAACCCGAGCCGAATCCGGCTATGGTGCGCTGCATGACCGAAGATCAACTTATTGAAAAGCGCCGCAACCTGTACCTAAGTGGCGTCGGGGCGCTGGCCGCGCTCGTCGTGTTCTGGACGTTGTTCTGGGCGTTGGGCGTCGAGCCCAGTCCCATCACTGCGGGCGTGTTGGGTGCTTGCTTGCTGGGCGCGGCGAAGTTCTTCGGCAGTGCTGTCCGGATCAAGACGAACACCAACCAGGATTCCTGACTCCGCATCCCGTCCCTATGAGGCATCGCGGTGGGACGCGGTCCCGATTCCTGACGGATGGGATCGGCGCGCGAAATATGCTGCCCTGCATCCGGTCTGAAGCCGCCGGAACCTACGAGCTGTCAAGCCTCGGAACGGCCTTGTCGCGGCAGTGGTGGATGCTCGGCAGTGCATAGTGGCACCGACGGTTTGGTGTCGGCGTACGGGAATTACTGGTTTGTGATCGGCTGGATGAAGATGTCGTCGACAGGCCCGGATGGCGGCCGACTGTGTCCCTCCTCGCTGAACCATTCCCATCGAAACAGGCGTGTTTGCAATGGTTTCGGGATGCGGCGCAGCGCACGTGCGATCGTGGCGAAGCGGCTGGCGCTGTCGAGCACTGTTCGGTGCTCGGCCAGCGCGCGCAGACGCAGCTCCGTGAAGGGCCCGACATCGATGCGGTGAGTGATGTCGCTGCGAGCGGTGTAACCCTGACGGATGGCGCTCGCGTCATAGCCGAGCCATTGTGCGGGGATCGTCAACTGTCGCAGCAGCTCTCGCGGTAGCGTCGCATCCAGCACTCGCGCAACACCGGCCAGATCGCCAGCCTTGGCGCCAACTTCATGGACCCGGACATGATCGCGGTGACCGTATCCGCCGTTGCGGTCATAGCTGAGCAGGATTTCCGGCTGCTCTTCGGTCAGAATCGATGCCAGCCTTTCGGCGGCCTCCCCGATATCGGCGCGCGCGAATCGGGTTCGTCCCGGTGGATCCGGATACAGGATCGGCCCGTGTCCGCTGTCGGCATAACCGAGGTGTTCGACCCTGGCGACACCGAGAATGTCAGCGCTGGCACGCAATTCGCGCAATCGAGGTGCGACCGCGCCGTCGAACGGCCCCGGATGCCCGTCGCAGGCAACCACGATCACCGCCCGGTGACCGGCCTGAACCAGTTTCGCCAGCGTGCCGCCGGTCAGGATGCTCTCGTCGTCCGGGTGCGCGTGAAAGGCCACAACTGTTGCCACGGTCCCAGTATGACCGCAGCGAACTCACGAACGCCGACAGACCAGTGCGTTCGCCAGCGGGTACCGTGGCCGTCCCGAACCTGCGGGCCGCGGCAGTTGAGTGCTCTACTGGTTGTTCCCAGGGTGTCAGCCGATTCGGTGACGCGCCACCAGAACCACATTTCGGTCCGGTCGATTCGGAGGCTGTCGCCATGGTCGAACGCAAGTTCGGCCACTCGCCTTGCAAGGAGGTCCGGCACTTGGCGGTGCGGTGCACGTGCATTCTGCCCGTACCGATCGGTTTGAACGGCCTGTATCGGCGAGCTGGTACGTTCGACTGCGATCGCGGCAACGGGAGGGCAAGATGGCCGGCGAACCTGTGACAACGCTGTACGACTTTCAGTTGTCGATGCTTCACTCGATGTGTCGGAGTGCCCCAGCGCAGGCCGCGGAATTGCTCGAGCGTGTCGGCGCGACGCATGCCGACACGGCGATCGCCGAGACACGGTGGTGGTTCGGTGACGCTACGAACAACTTCACGACACTCTCCGAATATGCAACTGCTTGGGGGACACCGGATTCGGAGCACATCGAGCTCTACGGCGAAAGAGAAGTCCGATCGGCTCGGTGGGATCTAACGTTCTGGCCCGGCACGCAGTTCGAGTTCAGGGCGGTGGGTCCTCGTCATCTCCTTCATCGACTGCTGCGAAAGCCAGGAGTTCCGGTGCCGCAATTGGATTCCGTCACGGACCTGACTCCATGGTCGTGCACACAGGAGGAGTTTCTGAACTCCGAACTGGGCCCGTTCGTCGAAGACATCGACCTCGGCTCAACCGGGCACCGATACGAATTCGAGGCTGCCGACCCAGAATCTGGGCACAGGCGCTCCTACCGGGCACTCTTCGATTGGGGCCTGCTGCAATCGGTCGAGCCGGTGCTGGATACCACCCACTAAACCAGGCCCCATACCGGTAGCCGTCGACGAGACATGCATCGACGAACTCAGCGGATGCCGCAGCGTCCTGAATCGAGGGATCAGCGGCCGAGGCGGATGTTTGCCGACGGACACCTGCCTCCGATCAGAGCCGAGCGGCGTGAAGCGGGACAAGTCGACTGTGACTTCGGGCCAGGACACTCGTCGCTTCGGATTTCGATCTGGTGGCACAACAGCGTTGGTAAGTCTCAACCTCGAAACGGCCTTCCGCTGATGCCTGCACGGCGCGGGCCAGGACCCCGTCGTCGCACATCAGTTCGCCGTGCTGAGAAGATGTCCGATGCCGGAGATCGCCTCGGGCAGAAGGGGAATGTGGTGCGACGAGCAGCTTTTATCGTATCGGCGCTGATGGTCGTCACGTGTGGCCTCACCGTGGTTGCCGGTGCAGCGCGAGCGGTCGACGACAAAACGACCTGTGCCGCCTTCAACGAGGCCTGGACCGATTTGAACGACCGGCTCGCAGCACTCGGCGGTCCGGGCTCGTTCTCCGAACTGCGACAGATCTATCTCGAGACAGCCGCGGACCTGCGCGTCGTAGCGGATGCCGCAGACCCGGGTGCGGTGAAGGACGGGCTCAATACTGCTGTGGCACAGCTGAGTCGGCTCGAGACCGCGACGAACCTCGACGACTTCTACAGGGTGATGGGGGATCCCACCCTCACCGCTGCCTTGGATGCGGCCGGCACGCCCTGCGGTCTCTGATCTCGCCCGGCGCGCGTCCGGTGGCGCGGGCGTGGATTCGCCACGGCGGCGGCTCAGGCAGTCAGCCGGGCTCTGGTCGCCAAAGCGCGTTCGGGACCGCGCGATAGGCGGCAGGAGCGGACGGACGGTACGCCCGAACTGCGGAGAACCCGGGTTCTCGAGTTCGTGCTTCGAGTTCTTGGTGCCCCCAGAACAATCCGCTGCCGCGCGCGGCGTGAGCGACCTGCGGGCGCGCCGCCCATGGGCCTTAGGGTCAGCGCGTGAGTGGAACAGCGATCCGGCCCGGGAACCGCGGGTTCTCCGCTTCGTCGAGCATCGCGGCGGCAACGGTGTTGCGGCTCACCATGATTCGGAAGATGCTCCTGGGGGAGGCATCGAGCCCGACGGCGCGCCGGTCCGGGCTGATCGGTTTGTTCGACAGGGGGCCGGCGTGGAAGACCGTCCCGCCGGCTTCGGTGACGATGGCGTCCGACTCGACCTTGTCGGCGACCTCCGCACCGAGTCCTTTGAGGACCAGCCGGTTGAGCGTGCTTGCCACCGCGGCCGAGGGGCCGGTGCCGTACGCGCCCAGCCAAATGACGCGGGCGCCCGACGCCACCGCTGACCGGGCGCCCGCGGTCAGGACGCCCGGCTTCGTCCCTTTGGGCACGCCCAGTCCGGACAGCACCAGTCCACTGCCTTCGAGCGCCGAGTCGATCTCGCCGGTGTGGAACACGTCCGCGACGATCTTGGTCAGCCTCGGGGTCGCCCGGGTCGCGGCATGAGCGCGCGCCAGCCGACGCGCGTGATCAGATGATCGGATCGGATCGGAATAGTCGGGCACGGTAGGGGTGCCTTCCACCAGAGTTGATGTCGAAGGGAGGCCTCATGATCTCGGCACTCAACCGGCTTGTGGCTCTGGTCGAGGAACACCTCACCGAAGAGTTCGACGTCCACGCAGCCGCCAGGACACTCGGCACCACCGAATACCACCTGCGCCGGATGTTCTCGTCGTTGGCCGGTATGCCGCTGTCGGAATATGTACGCCGACGCCGCATGACGATCGCCGCCGGTGACGTCGTCCGGGACCAGGAAGATCTGCTGAGCATCGCCGTCCGGCACGGATACGGCTCGACCGAGGCTTTCGGGCGGGCGTTCCGAGCAGTTCACGGCGCCCGCCCAAGCGACGTCCGCCGCGACGGAGGCCCTCTTCGCACACAACCACAGCTCAGGTTCCGCCTGACCGTCGAAGGGAGCATCCCCATGGACACCCGCATCGTCGACCGTCCCGCTTTCCGGCTCATCGGACACTCAGCCCGGGTCCCACTCATCCACCGGGGCGTCAACCCGCACATTCAGCGGCATATCACCGCGCTACCGCTGGAGGAACATGCCCGGTTGAAGGCCCTCGGCGACACCGAACCGGCGGGCCTGTTGCAGGTCTCCGACGACGTCGACCCCGACGCCACCGAGGGCAGCGAACTGACCTACCTGCACGGAGTCGCTATCTCCCAGGACACTCCGATCCCGGGTGACCTCGACGCGATCGAGGTACCGGCCGGCAGGTGGGCGGTCTTCCACACCAGCGGACCCCACCCGCAGACTCTGCAGGATGCATGGGCCGCGACCGCGACCGAATGGTTCCCCGCCAACCCCTGGCGGTTGCGACCCGGGCCCTCGATCGTCGCGGTCCTCGAGCGCGCCGATGACTTCGCCACCGCGACCTGCGAGCTGTGGCTGCCCATCGAATCGGTCTGATAGACCCTGCAGGACCCTGAACATCATCAAAGATCCTGGGGCGAGGGGTAAACGGTCGCTCGTCGGCAGTGCATGACGTTCGGACGACCTCAGACCGCCTTCGCTACTTGCTCTTCTCTCCGCCGCGCTGGCCGGTTCGATCAGCGCGGGTCGCGGCAACGTAGTGCGTTGTTTGGCGTACGCCGTGGGTCGCCTCGGATTGCCGGAAGGACTGGTGCACGGGTATCGAGTGCCAAGGCAGCACAATGATCATGTGGATCCCGAGCCCAACCATCGGTTTCAGCCTCAGCCCCGAGTTCTCACTGATGCCCATCGCCGCCTCAGCGAGCAATTCACTGCGGTGGAATCTCCTCAGTGGGCCGAGCAGGCTCTTTCCTCGTGCCTGAGACACCTCATGACCAGCACCGTCACAGAAGCCGCGCGCATCGCTGTCGAGGACGCCTGGGTCGAAGACGAATGGACCTTCGCAGTCGTCTATCGATCCCCGTATTTCGATGGCCTGATCGGGTTGCGGTGCTCGACCTACGACCCTCGTAGCAACACCTTTTCGAGCATGTACGACCCGCAGTTGACCGCAGCACCGGATCCGCGGCGGTACGGCCGCGACGTCGCAGATTTCGATATTGGTGAACCGCTGGGAACAGTCGCGGGCAGCCTCCGATCAGACGACCGCGGTATTCATTGGTGGGGAAGCCCACCAGCGCCACCCGCGCAATGAAGCGCCGGCCGTCTGAGGCCGCATGCATGACACAGGATGTTTACTGGTTGTTTGCGAGGTTTGACCCGGTTCTGTGGTGGTTGGTGCGGCATTGGAGGCGATTGTGACCGATTCAGCAGATCTCGAACTTCCTGCGCCCGAGGGCAACATGGTGTTTCGAGTGTGGGCACGCGTATATGACCGTGTCGACACTGACGCGGTTGCGGCCTGCCGATTCGAAGGGCTCATCTCCGACCTGGCGGGGCTCGACCCGGTCTGGTCTGGTCCCTGGTCATGCCGTCTGATGAAACAGTCGGAGCGGGTCATCGTGCCCGCTGACCAAGCCGGGTTCGAGGAACTGTTCCGGATATCGCGCGACGATCAGGGTTACATTCCGTCCGCGAGCTTCATCCACTTCGTCGTCAGTACCCCCTACGGCGCATCGATTGCGGCGACGCCGGTCCTCACCATGCCCGCGTATCCGGTCCCATCGAAGGACGGAACGCTGACCCAACTGTCCTTCGATATCCGCCCCAAACCGATACTCGCCCAAGCGGGACTCACCACCCGCGCGACAACCGGAGCAGTGGGATTAGCGCTCTTCGACGCGGTTCTGCGCTGGTTCGAACCGACATCCTTCTACTACGTGACCAAACAGGCGGACCAGATCGCGACCGCTGTATCGCAACGACTGGGCAAATTTACGACCTACCGGAAGATCGATCAGGAGACGATCAGCCACTTCGCGATGACCAGCGTCGGATGGCTGAACCTGATCGAGACCCACACACCGCTCGACAGCACGCTGCTTCCCGAGAATGCTGTCACCTCCATCGAACCGCGCAGCGGTGGCACCATCGTTCGCCTCGGGGACAGCCCGTGGACGGTGACCGACGACCAGTTCCACGCCCTACGAGCTGCGGTCGGACTTGTTCACCCAGACCAGATTGTTGACACCAACGGACTGACCGACAAAGAGATCATCGCGCTGAAACCCCCGTACTGGTGAATAGAGGCACTGCATTCGGCAGTCTGGTGCGTTCGGCCGACGCCAAATCGGCTCGGCCCGTTGGGCTTCGCCCATCGGCGGTGGCTGGTTTGGCCAGCGCGCCATGCGGCATGTTGGTACGTTGGGGCCGGTGCCAGATCGGCTTCGGCCGCCGACTATCACCCCTCCTCGCTGACCGGTTCGGTCGGCGCGACCAGCGAGATGTAAGGGTGTCTCGGAATCAACTACATGCTGGCGAGGTCTGATTGCCGAGCGACAGGATGTTGCAGATCCATTCCTTCTGAACTTTCCATTTGCCGTCCTCGGCGATGAAGGGCACGACGGCTTGCTGCGCGGCGCCGCCGTTGATCGCGGCTTGTGCTTCAGCGGTGAGGGTGCCGTTGCCCAGATCGGTGACGCCGGTGACGGTGATGGAGGCGTTGTTCTGCTTGTAGGCCTCGATGATTCGCGAGGGCAGGCCCGGATCGGCCTGCATGCCCTGCATCAGATCCAGCTTCTCGGAGTCGGGAACGCTCGGATCCAGCACTCGCTGCATCGCGTTGTTCAGGTCTGCTGTGGTCGGAGTTGGTGGATAGGTTTGGGCAGCAATGCCTTTCGATGTCGAGGTCATTGGAGGTTTGGAGGCTGCCGCCTTGTCGCCACTCCCGCATGCTGACAGGCCTAGTGCGGTAGTTACGGCGAGTACCGCGATGGCGATGCGCCCACCCCTGCGGAGCTTCAAGTGCTGATCCTTTGTTCGAATGCCATTGCCGCGCAACGCCGCAGCCATCCAACTGGCGACAACTGCACGATCGTCGACCGTACCGACTCCGAAGGCTGATGAAAGCAGCGCAGAAGCTTTTCAGCTCAAACCCTCATCGTTCTCTTCGAGTTCGGCCACTTCCGACCCTCTACGGGCGAGGCTTCAACACAAGCAGCCTGCATTTGCGTGCACTCGTCGGCCGAGCCCGCCGCCGGTTCCGAACGCCCGGGACGCGGCATGAGCGCTCACTACCGTCGTATGTAGTCAGCCTCTGCCTCGATCAGGCGCGGGTGAGTCGCGGCCAGTCGTGCCAGCATGAGCAGTCCGCCGCACGGCAATGCATCCAGCCGGCGCACTGCTCGTCTGGTTTCCACACCGTGTGTTCGGAGATGGGGTGTGGACATTGATCGCAGACCTTGGGTTGAGTCCACTGCTGGCCGAGGTCACTCATGACTGGCAATCATTGACGATCAACCGCAGAACCCCGCGGATTCGACCTCGCGCGTTCTGTCGGATCCTCCGGTCGAATCGCGCGCGTCGCGGCAGTAGTGGATGTTCTGCACGTCAAGCAGACCTTGGAAACGCGGCTCGAGACGGCGGACGATCACCATGCATTCGGCAGTGCAGTACGTTCGGCCACCCCCGAATCGACACTGCTCGTTGATCTTCCGATACTCCGCACTGGCAGAGTCGATCAGCGCATCTGGCTGTGGACCGGCACACCGATCACGGCCAGCACCTGGCACAACCAGCTCTGGCTCCCCAGTTGGCGTTGATAACGGCACCCGGCCACGACGAAGTTCCGGGGCAGGCAACGGCTGTGCACGTTCCCAACATGCGCGCGGAATTCGGCCGATCGATCGCGGTCGCGGCCACCGATGCCGCCCTCAGCTCGAGCCACACATGGCAGCGTTCACCGCCTCGAGGGTGACGTTCCAGGCCGCCGCCCGGCGCGTCGTGAGCAGGTGCGTCCGGTCGGCCGTGATGGCTCTGCTCGCTGTACTGTTCCCGGAGTATCCGGCGAGTGAGCAGCCGGAACGGGAGAGACAGGGAAGAGCAGTGGATCTCGGCAACAACGCCGCCACGCCGGGCGATCGAGCCTATGAACCATTTCCGCATGGCGCGGGCGGCGATCCGCCTGCCCACCCCACCCAAATGCCCGGCTCGGTCCGTGCCGCGCGAATCATCTCGTGGCTCTACGGACTGCTGGGCATTGCCTTGCCGGTCGTCGCGGGCGTCACCGGCAATTACGAACTGTGCGGTGCGCTGGTGGGAGTCTTTCTCCCGGCCTACTTCCTGGCCATCCTGGCGTTCGGCTACACCGTCAACGGCAATGGCCTGCGCGTGGCGTCCATCATCTTCGCGAGCCTCGGACTTCTCCTCGTCCTGAGCCGTGTGGGTGGCCTCCTCAATCTCGCCCCCAACCTCGCGATCATCATCCTGCTCGCTCGATCTGAAGCGGGCGCCTGGTTCAAACGGCCTCACTGACCGACGAGTCGGTGTCCCCGTATCGGCGAAACAGTAAGCGCTGTGACTTGATTCGCGTCGTCTGAGCGGGCTGCCGATGCACCGTTCCGGGCCTCGGCCTGTGCGGATCGAAACCTGGTCCGCCGCAACGCATCCTGGTGTCCATGTTCGTGAACGCCAGGCATTGCACGACCTGCGGCTAGAGCATCGTCCGCATCGGATGGCGCCCCTTCTGTGCTGGAGTCATCTGGCGCTGCGCTGCCTGTGATAGGTGGTCAGTTGGGCGCGCTCATCGACGAAGCGGCTCGGTGTTCCTAGGAAGACATTTGCTGTCACCGGGCCGTAGGCGACGTTGAGGGTGTCCAATCGGTAGTACCAGGGACCGCGGCCGAGCAAGCTGGCGTGACGGTAGGTGATTTGCCAACGCAGCCATTCGCCTTCTCGTATCCGGACCGCGGGCGGGCGTCGCCGGATGACGCCTTTCGGCTGTGCGCTGGCCGGCATGACCCGCAGTGTCGAACCCTCTTCCTTGATCGCCACCTCGCTCCGGTCGGGCAGGGCGTACAGGATCGACGATTCCGGCTCGAAGTCGTAATGCCATTCCCGCATAACGACTTCGTGGGTCAAGGGCGCGGCAATTTCGGGGAGTGGGAAGGCCACCGGAAGTTGGTTGCGTCGCGTCGCGGCGGCGCCGCTGCGGGACTGTTTGGTCCACCAGGTGCGGACCCATTGCGCGGTGACTTCCATGTACTGATCCTGACAGCCTCGCGCTGCGTAGAGCGCTTCGGTGCAGAAGGGCCGAAACTCACATCAGGGTGTCGGTGTGGTGGGTGGGTGTTTGCGGGGTGATGGGGCGGCGGGTGAGTAGCAGGATGCCGAGGGCGCAGCCTGCCGTGATGAGGAGGGCGGCGACGCCGGGGGCGGGTTGGGTGGGGATGGAGGGGAGGCGATACCAGTAGGGGGAGTAGCTGACTCGGCCGAAGGAGCGGCCGCGGAGGCCTACCGAGATGGCGGGGACGAAGAGGATGGCGATGGCTACGACGGCGCTGGTGGCGCGTGGGGGGACGGCGGCGCCGATGGTGTAGCCGCTGATGAAACCGACTGCTAGGACGCCGGCGATGGCGGTGCCGCCTCCGCCGCCGACGAGTGCTACCAGGGTTGCGGCGGCGGCGAGGGTGGCGGTTGCCGCAATTGCTATCCAGGGCTTGGGGCTTCGTAGTGAGGTGAACAGGCCGATGGCGGCGAGGGCCAGGACTGCGGGGTCGGTCCATTCGGGGCGGGGGACGGTGACCACGGCGCTGCAGGAGGTGGTGAGGGCGATGATGAGCAGGAGGAGGATGCCGTCGCGGTCGGGCAGGATCAGGGCGGCGGTGAGGGCGGCGGCGATGACCAGTGCGATTCCGGCCGCGATGACGAGGGGGCTTTCGCCTCGGTGGGCCATCCAGGTGGAGACGGTGCTGATCGTGACCACGGCGATCAGGCCGGCGACTACCTGCGAATAGAAGTACATGGGCGGTGCGGGCGGGGTGGGGGTCAATGGTTCGCACAGCAGCAGGTAGGCGAGAAGGAGGGTCAGTGCGATCGCGATGAGCCAGATCGGGGGCGCTCCGCCGATCAGGCGTTCGATGACGTTGACGGGGCCGGTGACCGCCGCGGATTGGGTGAGATCGCCGAGCAGTCGGGAGCCCACGCAGCCGAACAGGTAGGCGCCCACCGCGGGCGGTTCGTTCCAGATCACCACCGGCAGGCTGCCGAGAATCGTGCCCGCCCACAGGGAATCGATGTAGTTCCAGGTGGTGATGGAGTCGATGTCCAGCCAGGGCAGGCCGGTGTGGTTGATCAGAATTCCGAGCAGGGCCACGGTGATGGCGAGCCAGGCGGCGCGGCGGGAGTTGACACTGGCCACCGTGGCCGCCACCACGACGGCGACGATCGCTCCGGCCGCCATGGCCAGCGGGACGCTGCGAATCATCAGGTCGACTTGGCGCGGCGCGGAAGCGAACCAGCCGGCGCTGATGGGCATCGCGCTGGCCAGGCCGGCGGTGGCGGCGGCGGTGAAGACGGTCGCGATCCGGAGTGCTTGTCCCGGAAGGCTTTCGGCGCGCCGAGTGCGCGTCTCCGGGTCGGTGAACCGATCTGCACGCACGCGGAGCCTCCGTCGGATCGGCGGTGGTGGAGCTTTACGCTGCGCCGACCGTACGACAGTCGGCAATCATCCTGCAAACATAACTCGCGGCCGGTGATGGACTCGTGGGCGTGTCGGCGGGGCCGCCCGGTGTTCTCGGGGGATGCTGGTCCGGCGGGAGTGAGGTTGCCGTTCACGGAGATTGACTGACTATTTAGTCAAAAGATAGAGTGCCCGAGGCTGCTTCGTTTGCGGGTGGCCCTGATGCGGACCGGACAGGGGAGTGGCGTGATGCGCAGGCGGCTGTTCTTCCAGGCGAGCACGGTCGTGGCCGCCGGTCTGTTGTTGGCGGCGTGCGACGAGGAGTCCTCCGAATCCGGTGGTGAATCGAGTGGGACGCGAGCGCCGGGGCGTATCCAGCACGACGCCCGGCAATGGCTGATGCCCGAGGAAGGCGATCGGCACACCCGCACCTGGATGGCGTTCGCGGCAAGCGAGCAGGTGTGGGGGAGCGAACTGCTGCCGGTGGTGCGCCGTGACCTGGCGACCATCGCGCGAACCATCGCACGCTTCGAACCGGTGTCGATGCTGGTCCGCGCCGACGAGATGGACCTGGCGCGTGGACTGTTGGGTGATGCCGCGGTGGAGTTGATCGCCGCGCCGCTCGACGATCTGTGGATGCGTGACACCGGGCCGGTGTTCGTCAAAGGCGGCGGGGCACTGGCCGGTGTCGACTTCAACTTCAACGGCTGGGGCGGCAAACAGGAGCACGCGCGCGACGCGAAGGTGGCGGAGTTCGTCACCCAGCAGGCCGGGGTGGAGACCCTGCACACCGATCTGGTGCTCGAGGGCGGCGGTATCGAAGTGGACGGTCAGGGCACGGCGATCATCACCGAAAGCTGTGTGCTGAACAAGAATCGGAACCCCGGCTGGAGCAAGGCCGATGTCGAGGCCGAACTGCGCTACTTGCTGGGCCTGCAGAAGATCATCTGGCTGCCGGGCATCGCGGGCAAGGACATCACCGACGGGCACACCGATTTCTACGCGCGATTCGCCCGCCCCGGCGTGGTGGTGGCCGGACTCGACACCGATCCGGACTCCTACGATCACGACGTCACCCAGCGGCACCTCGAGATCCTGAAGACCGCCACCGACGTGCACGGAAATCCCTTGCAAGTGGAAGTGATCGAAGGCCCGTCGGAGGTTCGTCCCGAGTACCGCGACCATTCGGATTTCGCGGCCGGGTACATCAACTTCTATGTCTGCAACGGCGGCGTGATCGCCCCGCAGTTCGGTGACGCCGAGTCCGATGCGGCCGCCAAGGACACCCTCGAGCGGCTGTTCCCGGAGCGGACGGTGGTGCAGATCGATATCGACGGCATCGCCGCGGGTGGCGGCGGCATCCACTGCACCACCCAGCAGCAGCCGGCGCTCTAGGACCTTCACGAGATTCTGTGTCCGACAAAAGAATTCAGATCCTGGAAGCCGCCGTCCGGGTGATCGCGCAGGACGGCGTGCGCGGGCTGCGCATCGAGAAGCTGGCCGCCGAGGCGAGCGTGTCCGCCGGCCTGATCTATCACTACTTCGGTG
Organism: Nocardia yamanashiensis; assembly: GCF_021183565.1. Classification (NCBI taxonomy): domain Bacteria; kingdom Bacillati; phylum Actinomycetota; class Actinomycetes; order Mycobacteriales; family Nocardiaceae; genus Nocardia; species Nocardia yamanashiensis. The sequence continues at coordinate 2,455,972 of NZ_CP089226.1, read as the reverse complement.
GCCGGGCGGGTGTATTGCACAGTGCCCTGGTACATCTCGACGAGCGAGCCGTCGCCCATATCGACGCGGCGCCCGAGAACGACTGTCCCCTGGCCACTTTGGAATCGATGCTGCTGGTCGAGATCGACGATTCCGCCGATGTGCGCCGCAACTGCGTCGCCTGGGGCGAGTTGCGCGCCAGCGCGGTCTTCACCCCGGACCTGCGGGAACCCTTGCGCACCACCACCCAATGCTGGATCGACCATGTCGCGGATGTCATCGGCCGGGCGATGCGGCCCGGCACGCCCGGCCTCGCCCTGGATGCGGCCGAGCGCCTCACCGCCCTGGTCGAAGGCCTGACGGCCCGCTGGCTCAGCGGCTCGGCCAGCCTCGAATCGATCCGGCGATCGCTGTCGGGCGCGATCGTCACCGAGCTCGGTCCGCGGCTATCCCGCTGATCGAGTTGCGGCCCTTCAGTTCCGGCCGAGTTCGGTGACGATCGCACCGGAGAGCAGTTCGCGGGCGCGTTCGGCGGTGAGCGATCCGCTGAGCCACCGCTCGCTCAAACCCTCGACCAGCGCGGTGAGCCGATCCGCCGCCGCGACCGGGTCGAGATCGGCAGCCGCGTGCCCGGCATCGCGTGCCCGGGTGATCAGCTCGGCGACATCGTCGACCCACACCCGCGTGGTCTCGCGCAATTGCTCCCGCAGTTCCTCGGAGAAGACCGCGCTCGCCCGCAACTCGCCCCAGGCGATGCTGTTGTTGCGCACGTCCGGGCTGTCCTGGATCTCGAGCAGCAGTGACTGTTCCAGCGCCGCACGCGGGTTGGCGTGCGCGAACGCGTCGTCGGTGTAGCGCTCGGCCTGCGCGTTGATGAATCCGAGTGCGGCGTGCAGCACTCCGGCCCGGTCCTTGAAGTGGTAGTAGATGAGTGCGGTGGAGACACCGGCTTCGGCGGCGAGCTTTTCGATGCGCAGCCCGCGCACGCCGTCTTGCGCGATCACGCGGATCGCGGCTTCGAGGATTTGGGTCTGACGGTCGGACACGGGATCTCACTTTACGGATCCGGAGTCCGAACGGCGGGATGCGGGTGACCGCGCGCCCGGAACGGCCGTGGGGGAGCCGCTCCGGGCGCGATCGAGACCCGGGTGTTCTAGTCCACGGGTTCTTGCTGTGTGGTGCAGTGGATTCCGCCGCCCGCCCAGGCGATGCCGTCGATGCCGACCTGCACGACCCGGCGGTTCGGGAACAGCCGCTCGAGGGTGGCCTTGGCGGCCGAATCGGCTTCGGCGTCACCGAATTCCGGGGCGATCACGCCGCCGTTGCAGACATAGAAATTGATGTACCCGGCGGCGAAGTCGTTGGACTTGTATTCCGGGCGCACGCTGGTCGGCGCCTTGATGACCTCGACCTGAACCTGCCGCCCGCGCGCGTCGGTGGCGGTCTTGAGAATCTCGAGGTGCCGCTTGGTGACCTCGTGATCGTAGGACTTGGGGTCGGTGTCGAGTGCGGCCACCACGACGCCGGGCCGGGCGAATCGCGCGTAGAAGTCGGTGTGCCCGTCGGTGATGTCCTTGCCCGCGATACCCGGCAACCAGATGATCTTCGTCAAACCCAGCAGATGCGCCAGCTCGGCCTCCACATCCGCTTTGGACCAGCCGGGATTGCGATTGCCGTTCAGCACACAGCTTTCGGTGATGATCGCCGTGCCCTGACCGTCCACCTCGATGCCGCCGCCTTCGAGCACCAGCCCGGTGGTCAGCCGCTCGACGCCCGCCCGGCCGGTGGTCAGCGCGGCCACTCCGGCGTCCTGTCCATGCTCCTGCTTGCCGCCCCAGCCGTTGAAGTTGAAGTCCACACCGGCTTTGCCGCCCCCGCGTTTGACGAACACCGGCCCGGTGTCGCGCATCCACAGATCATCGATCCCGGCCGGCACCAGTTCGATATTGCCGCCGCCCATCAGGCCGCGCGCCACGTCCATCTCCTCCGGCCGCACCAGCATGGAGACCGGCTCGAATTGCGCGATGGCCCTTGCGATGGCGGCCAGATTGCGCTGCGCCTCCGGCAGCACGTCCCCGTAGTGCGCGGCCGCGCCGAAGGCCATCCAGGTGCGCTTGTGCGGGTCGCCTTCCTCGGGCATCAGCCAGGCCCCGGTGCTGTCGCCGGCCCCGTTGCGTCCGCTGCTGCCGGTACCCAGATCGGGTGCGGCCGAAGCGGTCTTGGCCGCCAGTAGCAGTCCGCCGAGCACACCCACGCCCGCTTGGACGAATCGCCGCCGTTGCATTGCATCACTCCTCATGAATCGCCGCTGCCGGGCAGCGGATCCGCACCGGCGCCTCGCGGGACCGGTGCAGCCTATTCCTAACTAAAAATTTGGTCAGACGTGATGAGCGGCCGGGATCGCCGGGCGCGGCTCGGTCGCGTATCCGTTCGTGGGGATACGAAAGGGATTGCTATTCGGTCGATCTCGGCGCGAAGGTCTCGCTCGTGGGATCGTCGGTGTAGTACAGGCTCGGATGTTCTCCGGTCGGCGTCGATTCATCCTCGGGCGTGCCGAAGAAATACAGGACGCCGGCGGTCAGTGCGAGCGCCATGAGCAGGGTCGCGGAGACCGCCAGCACCGCGCGCCGTCGTCGCCGGACCGGTGCGGCCGCCGCAATCGCCGCGTGCTTCGCCGGGGCCGCAGCATGATTCGCCGGAACTGCGGCATGATTCGCCGGCGGCATGGTGTAGCGCGGGGCTGCGACGGTAGCGGCGGTGCGAGAATGCCTAGGGCCCTTGGTGATCGGCGGCGAACCCGCCGCGAGCGCCTGCTTCGCGGCGGTCGCCAGCGCTCCCGCGCTGGTATAACGCTCGTCCGGGAGCTTGGCCAGTCCGCGCGCGATGACCTCGTCGAAAGCCGCGCCGACTCCCGGATGCACCAGACTCGGTTGCGGGGGAGGGGTATTCAGATGCCCCGTGAGTTGCTGCTCCAAACTCTCACCGGCATACGGGCGCGCACCGGTCAGGCATTCGTAGAGCACGCACGCCAAGGCGTAGACATCCGAGCGCGCGTCGGCATGCCCGGTCCGGAACCGCTCGGGGGCCATGTACGCGAAAGTGCCGATGGCGGAACCGGTCTCGGTCAGCCCGTGCACGCCCGCCGAGTGCGCGATCCCGAAATCGATGAGATAGACGAAGTCCCGTCCGCTGATGAGCAGATTGGACGGCTTCACATCGCGATGGACGAGGCCCTCGGCATGCGCGGCATCCAGCGCCGCGGCGGCCTGATCGATCACCGACACCGCGAGCGGCGCCGGCATCGCCCCGCGCTGCTTCAACAGCGTGTGTAGATCGATGCCGTCGATCAGCCGCATATCCAGATACAGTCGCCCGTCGATCTCGCCGAACCGGTGGATCGGAATCACATGCGGTTCGCGCAGCCGGGCGGTGGCGTGCGCCTCCCGCCGGAACCGTTCGCGGAATTCCGGATCGGCCGCGATGTGCTCGTGCAGCACCTTCACCGCCACCACCCGATCGGTCTCGGCGTCGTAGGCCCGGTACACCCGGCCCATGCCGCCGTCGCCGAGGGTCGCCTGAAGGGCATAGCGTCCGAACATCACCGCGCCCACCCTAGTTCTGACTAAAATATTAGTCAAGACGGTGGGGGTGGACCGGCGCGAGGAGCCGGCCGTAGGTGTCGGGGCGGCGGGTGGCCAGGAACGGGAACAGTGCGAGCCAATCGCGGCGCTGGTCCAGATCGAGATCGGCCACCAGCACCGCGGATTCCCCGCGCGGAGCTTGCGCGAGGATGCGGCCGTAGGGGTCGGAGATGAAGGACGAGCCGTAGAAGGTGATGGGCCCTTCGGTTCCCCACCGGTTGGGTACGACCATGAACGTCCCGTTGGCGATGCCGTTGCCGACGATCACCTGCTGCCACAGCGGGCGGGTGTCGAATGCGGGATGGTCGGGCTCGGAGCCGATGGCCGTCGGATAGACGAGTATGTCCGCCCCGCCCAGCGCGTAGAGCCGCGCGACCTCGGGGAACCATTCGTCCCAGCAGGTCGGCATGCCCAGGCCCGCGCCGCCGAGTTGCCCGGGCCGGTGCACGGCGTACGCGTCCTCGCCCGCCGGGCCGCCCCGGAAGTAGGTGTCCTCGTAATAACCCGCGGTGACCGGGATGTGGAGCTTGCGGGTGCGGGCCAGGAGTTCGCCGTCGGGGGAGACCAGGATCGCGGTGTTGTATCCGAGCCCGTCGGTGGAGGCCGGATCGGTTGCGTCGGAACAGTTCTCGTAGAGCGAGGCGTGTACCAGGAGCCCGTGGCGGGCGGCGGCCGCGGCCGCGAAAGCGAAGGTCGGGCCCGAACGCAGTGGCTCGGCCGCGCGAACCGGGTTGTCGCCGCCAGGGATCGAGGCCGGATACGCGCCGAGGGTCAGTTCGGGCAGGAACACCACGCGCGCGCCCTGCTGGGCGGCCAGCCGGATGCCGGTGTCCAGTTCCGCCCGCAGATCATCGGGATTCGGGTGGTGGCGGTGTTGCACGAGCGCTACCCGCAGCGGTTCGCGCACGGGTTTCGCCGCGCGCGCGGGGGAGTCGGGGATGGCGGTGGATCGGATGGTCAACATGGTTGTCCTACGGGCGATTCGGGGAGCGGTTCCGGGGTGAGGGCGCGCCGGCGCGGCTTCCAGCCGGGGCGGGGCACGCTGTCGAGCAGTGCGCGGGTGTAGGGATGCCGGGGCTCACGCAGCAGTTCCTCGGTATTCCCGGTCTCGACGACCTGTCCGGCGCGCATCACCAGGCAGGAGTCGGTGACCTGCCGGACCACGGCGAGATCGTGGGTGATGAAGACGTAGGAGATGCCGGTGCTGTCGCGGATATCGGCGAGGAGATTGAGGATCTGGGCCTGGATCGAGACATCCAGTGCGGCAACGGCTTCGTCGAGCACCAGCACGCGCGGTTTCGCGGCCAGGGCGCGCGCGATGGCGACCCGCTGGCGTTGCCCGCCCGAGAGCTGAGCGGGCAGCGAGGCGAGCATGCGAGCGTCGAGGGCGACCATATCGGCCAGTTCGTCCACTTCGGCGCTCGCCGCGTGCGCGGAATGATGCAGGCGCACCGCCTCGGTGAGCGTCTGCCGGATCGTGCGATGCGGGTCGAGGCTGGTGGAGGGATCCTGGAAGACGATCTGCGCCTCCCGTGCCCGCAGCCGCCGGGCCCGAGTGGAGCGGGAGGGGCGCGAGCGGTCGTTGCCGCAGCAGACGATGGTTCCGGAACTGGGTTGTTCCAGGCCGATGATCATGCGAGCGACCGTGGTCTTACCCGAACCCGATTCCCCCACGATTCCGATGGAGGCGCCGGCCGGAAGCTCGAACGACACGTCCTCCACGGCGGTGAAAGTGCCGAACTTCTTGCCCAGATGCGAGACCCGCAGCGCGTGGTCGGTCATTCGGCGTCCTTTCGCAGCCGGGGTCCGATCTCGCCGGCGCGCAGGCAGCGCACCGCGTGATCGGATTCGAGAGTCAGTGGTACCGGGCCGGATTCGGTGCATTCGGGTTCCCGGAAGGGGCAGCGCGAGGCGAACCCGCAGGTGCGCTCGGCCTCCCACGCCCCGATGGGCCGCCCGGGAATCGCGGCGAGCCGCCGGCGGGGACCGTGCAGGTCCGGACGGGCCGCGGCCAGCGCCGCCGTGTACGGGTGGCGCGGATTGTGGTGCAGCGCTTCGGAATCCTGGGCTTCCACGATCTGTCCCGCGTACATGACGGCGGTGCGATCGCACACCGCGGCGGCCAGATCCAGGTCGTGGGTGATGAACAACAGCGCTACCCCGGCGTCGTGCCGCAGCTCGTCGAGGATGGCCATCACCTCCGATTGCGTGGTCACATCCAGCGCGGTCGTCGGCTCGTCGGCGAGGATGAGTTTGGGGCGGCCCAGCAGCGCGGACGCGATCATGACCCGTTGCAGCAGTCCGCCGGACAGATCGCCGGGATACTGCCGCATGCGGCGCGCGGTATCGGTGATTCCGACCTCCGACAGCATCGTCTGCGCCCGCCGGGTCGCCTCGCGCCGGTCCACATGGGCGACGGTCCGTGCCTGTTCGACCAGGAAATCCCCGATCCGCCGCACCGGATTGATGTGCGCGCGCGGATCCTGGAAGATCACCGCCATTTCGGTGCGCATGCGGCGCAATGCCTCCCCGCGCAGTTCCAGCAGATCCTGCCCGTCGAAGCGCAGTGAGCCGGTGGCCTGCGCGCGTTCCGGCAGCAGCCGCGCGATGGTCCGTAAGGTCATGGATTTGCCCGCCCCGGATTCCCCGACCAGCCCCAGCGCCTCGCCGCGTTCCAGGGTCAGCGAGACCTCGCGCAGCACCTGCCGGGGCCGCCCGTCCACGGTCAGCGTCAGATTCAATCCGTCCACCGCGACCAGCGGCGCACCGATGGCGGTACTCCGGGCCCCGGCCTGCGGGATGGCCGCCGTCATGAGATGTCCCTGTCCTGTCTGTCGTTGAGGCGTTCGCCGAGCACATTGAAGGAGACGATGACCAGCACCAGCGCGATACCGGCGATCAGCGATTCGGCGGGATAGCTCTGCAGCACACCGGTTTCGCCCTCCGAGACCATGACGCCCCAGTCCGCCTGCGGCGGTTGCACGCCGAGTCCGAGGAACGAGACCGCCGCCAGATCCAGTGCGGCCCAGCCGAACAGGATGGTGCCCTGGGCTACGAGCAGGGGCGCGATATTGGGGATCAGATGCCGTACTCCGATGGACCAGGCGCTGCTGCCCTGTACTTCGAGGGCTTCGATATAGGGCAGGCAGCGTTCGCGCAGTGCCGCGCCGCGCACGATCCGCGCCACATACGGGGTGTAGGCGACGGCCAACGCCAGCGCGGCCGACCATTGACTGGGCCCGAAGACCGCTGCCCCGAGCACCGCCAGCAGCAGCCCGGGAAACGCGAACACCAGATCCGAGCCGGCGGAGATGACGCTGTCGGTCCAGCCGCGCCGCCAGGCCGCGATCACCGCGAGCGCGCTGCCCGCCACGATCGCGACGACGGTGACGATGAACGCGCCCAGCATCGACGAGCGCGCCCCGACCAGCAAGCGGGACAACAGATCCCGGCCCTGCGAGTCGTAGCCGAGCGGATGGGCGGGCGTCGGCCCGACGAAGGCGTGCGACAGATCGCTCTGATCGGGTGGGTACGGCGCGAGCAGCGGCCCGAACAGCGCGATGCCGATGGCCAGCACGATGATCGCCGCCCCCGCGTAACCGATCCAGCCCACCCCGCGCAGGCTCACGCCCCGGCGGCGCTGCGGCGGGGCTTCGGTGATCAGGGCCACGGGTCCGGTCGCGGTCGTCATACCGCCGCCGTTCCGAGGCTCACGCGCGGGTCCAGCAGCGCGTAGAGGAAATCGACGAGGCTGTTGACGGCGACGAACGCCACCACCATGAGCAGTGAAATGGCTTGCACCACAGCGAAATCCTTGTTCTGCGCGGCGGTGACCAGCGTCGCGCCGAGCCCGTTGAGATTGAACGCCTGCTCCACGATCGAGACCAGCACGATGAGTGAGGCCAGGGTCAGCCCGGTCACGGTCGTGATCGGAATGGCGGCATTGCGCAGAATGTGTTTGCGCAGTACATGTCTCGCGGGCAGGCCCCGGCTGACCGCCGTCTGCACATGGGGCCGTTTGGCTTCGGTGCGCACCGCCGCCCGGGTGATCCGGGCGACCAGCGCCAGCGACGAACAGGCCAGCGCGATCGCGGGCAGGGTGAGATGTTCGATGCGCCCGCCGAACCCGGAACCGTCGCCCAATGCCGGCAGCCAGCCCAGCTTCACGGCGAAGACGCTGATCAAGGCGAGCGCCGCGACGAAGGACGGGACGGCGGCCAGCACGGTGGTGGTGAGCAGTGCGAGAGTGTCGGTCAGGCCCGGACGCAGCGCGCTCAGCACCCCGATCCCGATGCCGAGCACCACGATCAGGACCGAGGTGTACCCGACCAGCATGAGCGTGGTGGGGGCGCGCTGCGCGATCAAGGTCGAGACGTCCTGCCGGGTGCCCAGTGAATAGCCGAGGTCACCGTGCAGCGCCGAGGTCAGCCAATACCAATACCGCACCGGTAGCGGGTCATCGAGGTGATAGCGCTCGGCCACGATCGCCCGCGCTTCGGGACTGAGCTGCCGGCCGCCGGTGAGCACGGCGATGGGATCACCGGGAGCCAGATACATGGCGGCGTAGATGGCGATGCTGGCGATGAACATGGTGGCCAGCAGCAGCGCCCCGCGCCGGATCAGGAAGCGGCGCATCTCATTTCCCCTGCCCGAGCTTGGCCAGCCACGGCGCCTGCATGTAGGCGAAGGACGACGGCGCGCCGGTGAGTTTGCCGTTGGTGATGAGGAACAGGGCCGGATGCACCATCGGAATCCACGGCAGGTCCGACATGACGATCCGGTCGGCCTCGATGGTCGCCGCCGCCCGCTGCACCGGATCGGCTTGTTCGCGCGCCTTGGTGAGCGCGGCATGCAGGTCCGGATTGTCGTAGCCCGAATAGTTCTGCACCCCTTCGGGTTCGGTGTAGCTGGCGATCAAGGCTGCGGGATCGGCGTAATCGCCGTAGGTGGTGGTGCTGAAGCCGTCGACGCCCTCGCGCGCCTTGGGATCGGTGAAGAAGTTGATGTAGTTCTGCGGGGAGACATTGTGCAGGCTGGCCTTCAGCCCGATCGAATTGGCCGCTTCCAGCCAGGCATTGGCCGCGGTATTGACCGTCGCCAAGCCGGTGGAGGTGCCGATCACCAGCGTTTTGCCCTCGGCCCCGGCATCCCGGATCAACTGCTTGGCGCGCGCCAGATCGGTGGCGGGTTCCGTCGCGGCGTTCCAGGCGGCCGCGAAGGTGTCCTTGGCATAGCCCCAGGTGCCGGGATTGGTCGACATGCGCGGGGCGACCGCGTTGCCGCCGTAGACGGCATCGGCGAAACTCTTGCGGTCGAACGCGAGCGACAGTGCCTGCCGCACCCGCAGATCGCCGAGCACGCCGGTGAGATCGGCCGGGATGAAGAACTCGGTCTCGCCCGATTGGCCCACGTGCATGCTGGTGTTGGCGACCTGCTGCAACTCCCGGAAGGTCGAGGTGTCGGTGATGTACGCGCCGCTGATCTCACCGGTCGACAGCCCGGTGGTCAGGGTGGCCGCGCTGGACACGCCGCGGAAGTCGATCGTGGCGGTGAGCGGCCGCATCCCGGTATCCCAATAGTCCGGATTGGCAACGGCTTTGAGCGTACGGCCCGCCGTCCATTCGCCCAGCTTGTACGGTCCGGTGCACATCGCGCCGCCGTCCGGGGTGCCGTACCGCTGACCCTTGTCCAGGGCGTACTTCTCCTGGATCACGATGCCCGCCATCGACGAGAGCTCGCCCGGCAGCCAATAGTCGGGGCTGCTGAGGGTGAGTGTGACGGTGTCGGCGCCCTCGGTGGTCACCGCGGTGACCCGGTTGAGCACCGTGGCGTAGAAGCCGCCGGTCTTGGCATCCATATTGCGGCGCAGGCTGAACGCCACATCCGCCGGAGTCAACGGCTGACCGTCCCAGAACTTCACGCCCGCACGCAGTTTCAGCACCAGCGTGGTGGGCGTGGTGAACCGGTACTCGCTGGCCAGGCCCGGCGCGAGCGAGCCGTCGGGCTGCTGGCGCAACAGCGCGTCGCACAGCGTCGAGACGACCGTGTTCTCCGGATAGTCGAAGGCCTGGGCCGGATCGACGGTGGTCGGATCGCGGTAGAGCGCCCAGGTGGCGCTGTCCGCGGACCCGACCGCGGCATCGGTGGTGACGGGCAGGTTCAGGAACGCCGCATTGGAGATGGCGGCGCCACCGGACTCGGGTCGTCCGCCGCACCCCGCGAGGAGTGTCGTGGTACACGCGGCCAGCGCCGCGAATTTCATTGCCGTTATACGCATTGTGCGATCCCTCGGGGGTGTGTAGCGGGTCCATCTGGGGTGCCCGGCCGGCCGCCGGGCACGAGTAGTCGGCGTCTTATGCCTCGGCGGTGGAGAGTTCGGCGGTCAGATCGCCGTAGCTGGCGGGGCGGCGGGTGCTGAACAGCCCGAAGGTGAGCCAGTCCCGGCGCTGATCGAGGTCCAGGTCGGCGACCAGCACGGCATCGCGGTCCCGCGGGGCGCGCACCAGGGTGCGCCCGTAGGGATCGGAGATGAACGAGGACCCGTAGAAGGTGATGCCGTCCTCGGTGCCGATGCGATTCACCGCGATCATGAACGTCGCGTTGGCCAGGCCGTTGGCGGCGATCATCTGATGCCACATCGGCTCGGTGTCGAAGTTCTCGATATCGGGATCGCTGCCGATCGCGGTGGGGTAGACCAGGATTTCGGCGCCGCGCAGCGAATACACCCGCGCCAGCTCCGGAAACCACTGATCCCAGCAGGTCGGCAGACCGAACTTGCTGCCCAGCGCGTCGACGACCGGATAGCCGGTGTCGCCGGGATCGAAGTAGCGGTCCTCGTGATAGCCCGGGAACCGTGGAATGTGCAGCTTGCGGGTCCGGGCCAGCAGCTCGCCGGTGGGGGACACCAGGATCGCGGTATTGAAGCCGCGGCCGTCGTCGCTGTGCTCGTAGAGCGAGGCGTGCACGTGGATGCCGTGGCGGGTGGCGAGTTCGGTCGCGAAGGCCGTGGTGGGGCCGTCCGGGATCGACTCGCGATGCGCGGCGGCGTCCGGGCTGTCGGGGACCGTGGCGAAATACGGGCTGAGCGTGAGCTCTTGGAGGCAGACGACCTGCGCGCCGAGCTCGGCGGCGTGCGCTACGCCGGCGGCCAGCACGGCGCGGTGTTCCCGCGGGTCCGGATGCCACGCGGTCTGGACCGCGCCGACGCGGAGGGTTTCGCGGGTCGGCGGTTCGGTCCGCGCCGGTGAACGCAGTGGCGTGTCGATGGCGGTGTGAATGACGAACTCGCTCATAGCGCCGCCGCCGGAATCTGCTGGGTGATGCAATGGGTGCCGCCGCCGCCGTAGGCGATGATATTGCTCGGCACGCCCACCACTTCCCGGTCCGGGAACGCCGCGCGCAGCGTCTTCAGGGCGGGTTCGTCGAGTTCGTGCTCGGCGATGGGCACGATCACCGCGCCGTTGGCGATATAGAAATTCGCGTACGCCACCATTGTCTTCGTGCCGTCCGGCAACGTCACGATCGGGAATTCCGGCAATTCGAGAATCTCGAACGGCCGCCCGGCGGCATCGGTGGATTCGCGCAGCACCCGCAAATTGGCTGCCATTCTTTCGAAGTCGGGCAGGGCCGGGTCCTCGCAGGTCTGCGCGACCACCACGCCCGGCCGCACAAAGGTGCAGACCCCGTCGACGTGCCCATCGGTATGCGCGTCGTCGTAATGCCCGTACGGCAGCCAGATGATTTTCGAAATGCCCAGTCGCGCACGCAGTTCGGCTTCGATTTCGGCTTTCGACATCCCGGGATTCCGGTTCGGGTGCAGCAGGCACTGTTCGGTGGTGATCAAGGTCCCCTCACCGTCCACCGTGATCGCACCGCCCTCGAGGATCATCGTCGAGGCAATCCGCTCGATACCCAGCACTTCGAGCACTCGCGCGCTGATGGTGGCGTCCTGGTCGTAGGGCAGGAACCGCTCGCCCCACGAGTTGAACCGGAAGTCGACCGCCGCGCGCCGCCCGTCCGGCGCGAGCACCACCGACGGCCCCGAATCGCGAATCCAGGAATCGTCGATGGCCAATTCGACGACATCCACCGCGCTTCCGCACGCCTGCCGCACCTCGTGTGCCTGCCCCGGCGCCGCGATCATCAGCACGGGCTCGAATTGACTGATCGCATTCGCCGTCGCCGCGTATTCCGCCTTCGCTTCGGCGAAATACGGTCCCCACAACTCTTTTCGCGTCGGCCATGCCATGAGACAGCCCTCGTGGTGATCCCATTCGGCGGGCATTCGCCACGGTGGAGTCCCGGAGTCGCCGGGCGTTCTCTGATCGTCGGTGGTCGTTGTCATGGGCCGATCATCACACCTGACTAAAAAGTTAGTCAAGCACTGGTTCGAATATGAGCAGTATTTTTCATTCCCGAAACATGCGGCCCGAGTTGTGCTACGTCACAGGGTTTTTCGACCGTCTCGCGACACCGCGAACAGGGCGCGGTCGCAATGCGCCGCGCCCGGTTCGCGGGCCGGTCAGGCGGTGCGCGCCGGGGCGGGCGGGGTGGCCAGATCGGCGAAGAACTGGATCAGCGCGATCACGGTGATCGGCCCGCCGATGGCGACCAGCCCCGCCGCCGCACCCAGCGGCGCGGCCGCGGCGGCGGTCACGATGCAGCCGCCGATCGCACCCGGAATCGTCAAGGTCCCCAGCGTCGCCGCGGTCGCTCCCGCGCCTACCAGTGCGCCACCGGCGAGGCAGCCCACGCCCGCCCCGATCGCCGTGCCGATCAGCGTGCCCACCGCCGCGCCGATGGCGGTCGCGCTCGACAGATTGCTCAGGGCCTGATTGAAATTCGGGTTCGCGGTGGCATCGATCGAATCCAGCTTGGGCGTCCCCGCGGGCACCGGCGTGCTGGCGGCGGGATCGGTGCTCGGGGTGAGCGTCGCGCGATTGCCCTCGATGACCGCCGCGATCGGCCACACCCGATCGTGCATCTGATAGTCCAGCGGCAGGGCGGCGATCACCCGGCCGCCGTCGTCGAGGACCTGGAACTGATTGTCGCGCGCGGCCAGTCCGCCGCCATCGGTGGTGATCACGACCGAGCGCCCGGCCAGGCTCGCCTGATAGTGAATCCCGGGACCCTCCGCCGGCGCGGCAGTGGCCGGAGTGGAGGCGAAGCCGGCGGCTAGGGCCGCGACGCCCAGGGTGGCGGTCACGGTGGAGATACGAAACGTCATGCTCAGCTTTCTTTCGGTGAGGTGCTTCGGGAGTCGAACCGCTACCGGCGCACATCCGGAGCGTTCGAATCGACGTGTGCTGCCCCACACGCGACAGGCCGCAATGGCCTGTTTAAAAATTTAGTCAATGCTTGCCGGTCTGTACACCCCGGCCCCTGCCCGAGGCGGCGGTCGGCTATCGCCGCAGCCTGACTAAGCTCATTGCAGCTACTGATTGGTTACCTGTGTGACGGTCCGGTTCTTCTGCTGCTCTGCGCGAATAGGAGATCTTGGTGTCAGTGAAGCGTTTCCCGTCGGTGATCGCCGGGTGTGTGCTGTGCATGCTCGGAACGTTCGGTGTCGTTCCCGCCGAAGCGGATCCGCCGCAGATCGACGATTCGCTCGGTTCGCGACTGGTGCTGGGCGCCGCCGGGCTGCCGCCGACCCTGGCGCTGCTGCAGATCTCGCGCCAGCTGTTCCCCGAGGGCGGGCCGTATCTGCCGTGGACCTACCAGCTACCGCCCGCGCCGGTGCCGCACACCCCGGCCCGAGGGGTGTGCCCGAGCGGGGCCGACAGCTGTATCGACGACACCATCGCGGATATGGAAGCCCGCGCCGCGGTCATGAAACGCGAGTGCGACGATAACGCGCCCCTGCTGCTGAGCTACCTGCACACCACCAAGGGCGAACGCGAAATCGCCCGGGAGCAAGGCGGTTTCGAGCACACCGCGCACGTCAACGACTGGTCGACCACCTACGCCCACCACTATTTCGACGCCATCGACAACTACTACCGGCGCGACCGCCCCGACCTGGTTCCCGAATCGTGGAAACAGAACTTCCGCGCCTCCGACGACCATTCGCTCACCGTCTTCGGCAATGTGGCCGCCGCGTACAACGCCCACATCACCCACGACCTGCCGATCGTCATCGCCGAAATGGGTGTCACCGCGCCCGACGGCGCCTCCTACAAACCCGACCACGAGAAGATCAACGCGCTGCTCGCCGCCGCCGAACAAGGCACCGTCGAAGAACTGGCCGTCCTCTACGGCGACGCCGACCCCGCCATGCGCGCGCCCTACGACTCCGAACCGCTCACCGCCATCGCGTTCGGCCAAACGATTCAGCTCTGGCGCGAATACGCCTGGCGCGGCGGCGAACAACTCCTGCTCGCCCCCACTCCCGAAGCGCGCCAAGCCGTGGAAGACCAGATAGACAACCTGTCCAACCTGCTGGGCGAAATCATCCTGCGCCTGTTCGCCCGCACCGACCCGCCGCCGCATCGATCCCACTGCCCGGCCCGCTGACGAGCGGTGCGGCCTGTCCGAATTGTTCAAGACCCCAGGCAAGGCTCCGGTATTGACTCTCGTCCCAAGGGTAAAGAGACCAAAGGAGATCCGGAATGCAGGCCAATATCGCCGCGATCACGCTCGGCGTCGCCGACATCGAGCGGTCGCTCCGCTTCTACCGTGACGCGCTGGGGTTGTCCTCGAAAGGCATTATCGGTACCGAATACGTTGGCAACCAAGAGGATCCAGGCGGCACCGCCGCGATGTTCACCTTGGACAGCGGCTTGATCCTGTCGCTGTACGGTCGCGCCGATCTGGCCAAGGATGCCAGCGTCACGCTCGGGCCCACAGTTGGCGCTCCGATGAGCCTGGGCTACTTCGTCGATGAGCGCGACGAGGTGGATCGGGTACTCGACCGAGTCGGGCAAGCGGGCGGCAAACTCGTGCGCGCACCATTGGAACGACCATGGGGAATCTACGCGGGCTACTTCGCGGACCCGGACGACCACCTCTGGGAGGTCGTCTACTTCCTGGGTGAACGACCCACGTAGCCGATTTTCACGGACAGCAGGACTCATCCGAGGACGGTGACTTCGAGGGAGGCGTTGTGGGACTTGCCTATCTACGGTCGGATGCGGACCGGGTGTTCGGCGTCGGCACGGCGCGGGTCATGGTGCGCGAGAGCCTCGCCGCCGGACGGGATATGAAGGTCGCCGCGGGGATCGGCCGAGGCCGGAGCCGGGTGCGCGCGCCGTATTGGATGGCACGGCGGCTCCTGGGTGCGGCCGGTCGGCCACTCGCGGACGAGCGGCTGATCCGGTTCGACTTCGCGGTGCCGGGCGGGCGCGCGCCGATCGTGGTGCGGCGCAATCAGAGTGACCTGTTGATCATGTGGCAGGTCTTTCTGCAGCGGTTCTACGAACTCGACGCCGTGTACGCCTTGCAATCACGCATCGGCTCGCTGGACACCGTCGTCGACCTGGGCGGGAACACCGGGCAGGCAGCCGCCTACCTGACCGCCCGCTATCGACCGCGACGGCTGCTGACCGTGGAACCGATCGCCGAGAGCCGGGCGGTGCTCGAACGCAATCGAGAACTGTCCGGCGGCGATTGGATCGTGGAAGACTGCGCGGTCGCAGGCGGCGCGAGCGAACTCGAATTCGTGGTCAGCGCGTTCTGGGACACCTGCACCGCGGTACCGCAGGTCTACGAAACCCGCCGGCGGCGACCGTGGCGGCTCGAGAACGTGCTCGCACTCCCGCCCCGCACCCTGCCGGCCCGCACCGTGGGCGAACTGCTCGACCGCCACGGCCTCGACCACGTCGACCTGCTGAAAGTCGATGTGGAAGGCAGCGAGGTCGACATCTTCGCCGAACCGCAGCCGTGGATGGACCGCGTGGACCGGGTCGTCCTGGAAGTGCACGACAAATACATCGACGGCGACATCGTCCGAAACACCATGAAAGAAGCGGGATTTCATCGCATCCCGCCGCGTCTTCCCGACCCGCCCGGCTTCAACCCGGTCGAACTCTATTGGCGGGACGGACTGCCCGAATGACCGAGGCGCTGGCGTTGCCGGATCCCGTACGCCGCTTCGGTGACCGCGGTGTCGTCCTCGAGACCGGAGCCCAGAGCCCCGCCGATGGTGGCGACCGACGCCAATAGCCAGGCCAGGGTGAGGTAGTCGGTGAAGGTCACCGTATGTCCGAGCTCGCGCGTGAACAGGCCCGGGGGCAGCGTCAGGGACGCGGTGGCCAGCAACATGGCGAACAGGGCCAGGTGCAGGACGGCGACGCCGGTGATCAGGGTGAGCGCGGTCGCCGCGTTGTAGAGCGCCGAGCGGTTGCGATCGGCCCGGGATTTCGGGCGCTCCCATAGTTCGTGATCGAGGATCAGCCACAGGATCAGCGCCATCATCGACAGAACCGTTGCCGCGCTCATCCGCCAAGGGCCCATGGTGTCCGCGAACTGCCAGATGGTGCTGGTGGCGAGTGCGACCGCGCCCGTGGCGAACGCGCCGACGAGCACCTTCGACAGTCCGGTGACCAGCCGCCAGGGCCGGTTGGCTCGCACCATTCCCGACAGCAGCCGCAGCCGGCGCAGTCCCGGCGGGGCGAAGTATCTGGTGCCGCCGGGGATCGGCGTGGACGGAAACTTGCGTTCGGCGCGGGCGGCGGTGAGTTCCGGGTCGCCGAGCATGCGGCTGATCGCGAGTTCGGTGACGGTGTGCAGGCGTTGTTCGAGGCGGAGCCCGCCGACGCCGGGTACGGAGACGAGCGCGAATCGGTGATCGGTGCTGACCTCGGCCACGATCGGCAGGGTGTCCGCGCGGCGGGGGAGATCGGTCAGATAGATGACGAGGTCCTCGGTTTCGGCGGACGGGTCGACGGCATCGATCACCTCGGCGAGATCGGCTTGCTCGTCAGGGAGGTAAGGCTCGGAGCGCACAGACGCCATCCAGCGGCGGCCCGAACGGTCACGGCTGCGCAGGAGTTCGGGTAGCCGCTCCGCCAGTTGCTCGGCGACCGCGGCAGGTTTGCCCGGGTCCGCGATCAGTAACACCGACACTTGCTCATCGTCAGGTCTATCGCCCTCGTTTTCGTCACCGCCCATGGCATTCGCCTTCCCCGGCCGGCTGTCCTGAAACTCCGATCATGTCGCGCCAGCGCACCCGTCGCGGCCGGGAGCGGCTCGCTGCCTGTGGTTCGGTGCGATTGCTCCGGTGTGGTCAGTGTCTGATCGCAACGGTCATGCGGCTGATCGGTCCGGCCAGCGGGCTCGGCTGGAGGACCTGCGCGGCGTTCAATTCCCGCATGCCGCAATCCGCGGCAGGTCGTCGAAAAACGTTGGTAGGAGCGGAAAATGACCGAGTTCGTATCGCTCGAGCACGGGCGGATCGCATGTGACGTGGTCGGTGAAGGCCCCCTGGTGGTGCTGGCGCACGGGATGGGGTGCGGGCGTCAGGACTTCCGGCATTTGATGGGTCCCTTGGCGGCGGCCGGATACCGGGTGGTGAACGTCGATATGCGCGGGCACGGTGAATCCAGCCTGGACTGGCCGTCGGTGACCGGCAAGGCCGCGATCAGCCGGACCGATGTCGCCCTCGACATCCTCGGCGTCATCCGGCATTTCGGGGGACCGGCGATCGTGGTCGGGCATTCGCTGGCAGGTGGATCGGCCACCATCGCGGCCGCCGAGGCGCCGGAGTCGGTGTCGGCGATCGTCGAGATCAACCCGTTCACACTGGTCCCCGCGCTCGACTTCCGTGCACTGTGGTCGGTTCGGCGTTACCGGCGCGGGATCACGCAGTTGATCGGTACGCAGGTGTTCAACTCGCCCCGGCTGTGGTTCCGGTACCTCGGCGGCGTGGCATACCCGACCCGACCCGCCGACCACGACCATTACCTGCGCGAATTGCGGGACCTGCTGGAACAGCCGGGCCGATGGGCCGAATTCCGCAAGACCGGCAAGACCTCGCCCGCCGATGCCCAGTCCCGGATAGGCGAAGTGCGTTGTCCCGCACTGGTGATCATGGGCTCGGAGGATCCGGACTACCCGGATCCGGTGGCAGAGGGCGACCGGATCGTCGCCGCGCTGCCGCCGGGGCTCGGTCAGGTCGCCGTCATCGATCAGGGCGGCCACTACCCCCATGCGCAGTTCCCCGAGCGAATGGCCGCGCTGATGATTCCCTTCCTCGACCGCCACGCCGTGCGGGATACGGCGGGATCGATCAGCGGCTGACCGTGACAGTTCGCCGCACCGGCTGCGATGATGGCGAGATGCCGGCGGCTCGCACCATCGTTTTCGTTGTCTTCCAAGGCATGCAGCTGTCCGAACTGGCCGGGCCCATGGATGTGTTCGCGCTCCTCAACGATCTGGCATCGCGTCCGCCCGACCAGCTGCCGCCGGAGCTGCGGTGGGAGGCGAGCACCGCCGGGGACGATCCGGTGAGCACGAACGGCGGTCCGGCGTGGCTGCCGTACCGCCTGCTGACCGCCTCGCCCGGCGGCCGGGCGATCAACGCCGATGGCGGACTGACCCTCTCGGTCGCGCATTCGCTCGCCGACATCGCCGCGGGCGACGACTTCGACACCCTTGTCGTGGTCGGCGGCGATGTCGCCGGTTCCGGTGCCGCCGAAGTGATTCCGGAGCTGCCCGCCCTGGCCCGCAAGGCGCGCCGGGTGACCTCGGTGTGCGGGGGAGCGTTGCTGCTGGCCGCCGCCGGACTGCTGGACGGCTATCGCGCCACCACCCACTGGACCACGACCGGCATACTGGCGCAGCGTTTTCCGCGGGTGACCGTCGAGCCGGACCGGATCTACGTCCGCGATCGCAACCGCTGGACCTCGGCGGGCATGTCCGCGGGCGTCGACCTGGCCCTGGCGCTGGTCGAGGACGACCACGGTCGCGAAACCGCCGCCATGATCGCGCGCGTGGCAGTGGTGTTCACCCGGCGCCCGGGCGGGCAAGCGCAGTTCAGCGCCCAGCTACGCGCCCAACCGGCCAGAACACCCGCCATCCGCGCGGTACAGCAGTGGCTACCCGACCACCTTGACGCAGATCTCTCGGTAGCCGCCCTCGCGCGCCGGGCAGGCATGAGCGAACGCGGTTTCGCGCGCGCCTTCCGCGCCGAAACCGGCAGCACGCCAGGAACTTTCGTCGAAGACCTGCGCATCGAAGCCGCGCGCCGCCTGCTGGAATCCACCGAGCTGACCATCGGCGCGATCGCCCGCCAGATCGGCTACCGGCACGGCGAAACCCTGCACCGGGTCTTCACCCGCCGCCTGGGCACCACCCCTGAACGCTATCGGCAGCATTTCGGCACCGCCGCGGCGTAATCGCTCCGATACGGCCCCGGACGCTCGAGGTCCGCCTCGTCGCGTCTCACCGTACGCAAACGTTGTCGGCTAGTAGGCTGGTTGGTGGTTCCGGTGATTGCCGAGCCACTCGAGGCCTCTCTGCGGTTCGTCTTCGAATCGCGATGCCACCCGAATTTCTCGGAGAGGCGAATGTGGCGCAGGATTTCAGCGAAACCGGCGATTCGACACGGGCGTATCTGAAGCAGATCGGGCGCGTTCCGTTGTTGTCCGCGGTCGAAGAGGTCGAGCTGGCGGTCCGGATCGAAGTCGGGCTGTACGCCGCGGAGAAGCTGCGGGTCGAGTCCGCGCTGTCGCCGGGGCTCGATGCGGCGCGGCGCCGGGATCTGGCCTGGATCGCGCTGGACGGTGTGCGCGCCAAGAACCATCTGCTGGAAGCGAATCTGCGGTTGGTGGTGTCGATCGCCAAACGCTACAGCGGACACGGGATGGCGTTTCTCGACCTGATCCAGGAGGGCAATCTGGGGTTGGTGCGCGCGGTCGAGAAGTTCGACTACAGCCGGGGATTCAAGTTCTCGACCTACGCCACCTGGTGGATTCGGCAGGCTATCTCGCGCGCCATGGCCGATCAGTCGCGCACCATCCGCGTCCCCGTGCACATGGTGGAGATCATCAACAGGCTCTCGCGGGTCCAGCGCGACCTGTTTCAGCAACTGGGCCGTGAGGCCACCGCGGAAGAGGTGGCCGAGGAACTGGGCATCACACCCGCGCGGGTGTTCGAGATCCGGCAGATCGCCCGGGAACCGATCTCGCTGGATCAGACCATCGGTGATGACGGCGGCAGCCAATTCGGCGATTTCATCGAGGATTCCGAGGCGGTGGTCGCGCTCGACGCGGTGGCGTTCAGCCTGTTGCAGGAGCAGCTCGAAGCGGTGCTCGGCACGCTCAGCGAGCGGGAGGCCGGCGTCATGCGCCTGCGCTACGGACTGAGCGACGGACAGCCCCGCACCCTCGACGACATCGGGAAGGTCTACGGGGTGACCCGCGAGCGAATCCGGCAGATCGAGTCGAAAACGATGTCGAAACTGCGCCACCCGTCACGCTCGCAATTGCTGCAAGATTATCTCGAATAGTCGCTCGCGGCAGTCGATTTCGTCCCGTGGAGCCCGCGCGGCAGACTCCACGCCGCCGCACGATGCTGCCGATCGAGGACTTTCGTGGCATAGTCAGTGATCGAGAACGGGCTTCTCATCAAGAATTTGCCCGGCTCACTACAGAAAAGATGTGGCTTACAACATGGCCCAAGGCAGTGTGAAGTGGTTCAACGGTGAAAAAGGCTTCGGCTTCATCGCTCAAGACGGTGGCGGTCCGGACGTTTTCGTTCACTACTCGGCGGTGAGCGGCGGGGGTTACAAAACTCTCGACGAAGGTCAGCGTGTCGAGTTCTCGGTGGAGCAGGGCCAGAAGGGTCCGCAAGCCCAGGACGTCCGCGCTATCTGATTCCGCGGGATCGAGTTCGTGAAAAGCTCCGCACCGAAATCGGTGTGGGGCTTTTTCATTGCCCGCGCGGCCCGAAGAAGATCCACAGCCGCTCGCGTCGCGCCAGGACCGCGAGCACCAGATCATCCATGGTCGGGAAGCTGTGGCGCAGTGCGGATTCCGTGACACCCGCGCGGGCTCACGCGATGGCGGCGTCGGTGGTCGTCATCACGTCAGTCTATCGCTGCGGCGCTGGTCAGGTGCGGTTTGATGGGTGATTGCGGGCGGTGCTCGCACCGCCGGCGGCGTGGAGGGACGGTACTGTCTGAAATGTTGGCCTTTTGAGGCGTGGGGTGCGGGCGAAGGGGAGATCGTGACGGGTACTGATCGACCGGTGCTGGTTCCCGGTGAGACCTGCTGGCAGATCGCGCGGGCCGATCGGCTGGCCTGCATCGTGGACGCGGCCGACTACTTCCGGTACGTGAAGTCGGCGATGTTGCAGGCGCGCAAGCGAATCGTGTTGATCGGGTGGGATTTCGACACCAGGATCAAGTTCGAACCGCAGGGCAAGACCTTGGCCGGGCCCGACACCTTGGGCCGGTTCCTGACCTGGTTGCCCAGGCAGCGACCGGATCTGGACATCTATCTGCTGAAGTGGAATCTCGGTGCGTTCGCGGCGATCGGGCGGGGGATGACGCCGATCTTCGTCATCAACTGGATGACCGATCGGCGGTTGCATCTCGAGATCGACGGTGCGCACCCGATCGGTTCGGCGCATCATCAGAAGATCGTGGTGATCGACGATGCGCTGGCGTTCTGCGGCGGGATCGACATGACCGTGGATCGCTGGGACACCAGCGATCATCGCGACGAGAACCACTATCGCACCGAGCCGAACGGGACCGTCTACGGTCCGTGGCACGATGCGACCACCGCGGTCGACGGTGCGGCGGCGCGCGCCATGGGGGAGCTGGCTCGTGCGCGCTGGCAGGCCGCGACGGGCGAGGAGCTCGAACCCGTCGATGATCCCGGTAGCAGACCGTGGCCGCGCGGTCTTGTGCCGATCATGCGCAATGTCGACGTCGGGATCGCCAGAACCCTGCCCGCACATGCCGACCGGATCGAAACCCGGGAGATCGAAGCCTTCTACCTGGCCGCTATCGCGAGCGCTTCCCGCTCGCTCTACATCGAGAGCCAATACCTGGCCTCGCGTACCCTGGCCGAAGCGCTGGCCGCCCGGCTGCGTGAACCGGACGGTCCGGAAATCGTTGTGGTGCTTCCCCGGCACGCCGATGGCTGGCTGGAACAGCTGGCGATGGACGGCGCGCGCAGCCGGCTGCTGCACCTGCTCTGGGAAGCCGACACCGGCGGTCGGCTCGGCGTCTACTATCCCGTCACCGAAGGCGGCGCTCCCGTGTACGTCCACGCGAAAGTGCTGGTGATGGACGACCGCATCCTGCGGGTGGGCTCATCCAACCTCAACAACCGTTCGATGGGGTTCGACAGCGAGTGCGATCTGATCGTGGAGGTCACCGACGCCACCCCCGATGCCGCCGACCTGCGCGCGACCATCCTCGATATCCGCCGGCAGTTGCTGTGCGAGCACCTGGATGTCGTTCCCGCCTTGTTCGACGAAACGCTCTCCCGCACAGGCTCACTCCTCGCCACCGTCGAAGCCTTGCGAAAGCCCGGCCGCACCTTGGTGCGCTTCGACCCGGACACCGTCCAGAACGAGGACAGCCCGCTGGCGGAGAACGAACTGATGGACCCCGAGCGCACTCCCGCGAGTCTCTGGGACCTCACCCTCCTGCAGCGAGGTCTCCGTCGATTGCGAGCTTCGGTGGCAGATTCCTAGAGGTGCGGCGGGATCAGCGAGATGACGGTGACCGCGGTGATCGCACTGCCGCAGGCGAGGGCGGCGAGCCGGGCCTGAGCGCGCGCGAGCCGGTCGTCGTGGCGTCGAGTGATCGACCCGCCGGTGCTCGGGATCGAGCGCGATCCGAAGGTTCGACTGGTGAGAGCCTCGTGTGTCACGGTCATGATCGCGGACTACCCCGCCGTGCCGACGCGAAACCGAACCGCCGCCCGCATTCGCTGAAACCGACCGTCCATCCTTCTCGGCGTCGGCAACGAATACCTCATCAGCGCCCGTATCGATCGGGACCCGCTCGGCGGGCGAATCGAGTTGATCTACAAGCATCTTTCGAGAAGGAGGCAAGGCATGATCCCGCACTTCATCGGTGACGTCATTCAGGCAGTGAACAGCTTCCTCGGTACGTTGCTGCTTCCGTAGCCCGGCGTGACCCGGGACCGCCCCTCGGCCCCGGGTCACTTCGCCGAAGCGATGCCCAGCGCCCCGGCCGCCGCAGTGGTGTATCTCGTGCCCGTATCCGCGCAGATCACCTCCGCGATCTTCACCAGCGCCGGGAGTTCACCGTCATCGAAATGCGCGGCACTCGGCGCGATGATCCGGCCCACATCCTCGCTGTACGCGAGATTCATCAGCCGATTGATCACCCGCCCACGCGCACGATCCGAATCCCCGTGGTAGACAAGCACCACCGACCACCCGAACTCGGCGGCAAGGTCATAAACCCGAGCCTGATCCCGCTCCCACGCCCCGCCCGACACATCCTTGCGCACGAACCCGATCACATGATCCGTCATGGACGCGCCCCGACGTACTCGCGATAGACAGGCCGTGTCATAGCGATACGCCCCCGCGCGGTGCTACACCACCCGTCCGTCGTACCCATCGCCAGCCCGCTCCGCGACAGCCGCAACAGCGCACGATGTATCGAGGTCACCGGTAGCCGCGTCACGCGACATAGTTGCGGTACGGACAATGTGCCTGCCGATCCGAGAACCGACAGTGCACCAAGAACTTTCGCTTCGGACTCAGTGAAAGCCATGGGTCACCACCTTGGGCTTATCGGTGACCCGGCCCGAGACGTTTCAGCCGCCGAAATTGCGGCGTGTCGCAGCGGATTACCCCGTCGGCCGATCGACACCGCGCGATGACCACACCCGTTCGGGGGTCGTCGGCCGTGAGGTGTGTTCGAGCAGGCGGGCGCTCAGTTCTGCGGCGTCGAGTCGGTGGGTTCCTTGTCGAGGAACGAAAGGATCGCGGCGGCTACTTCGTTGGGGAATTGGCCGTGGGGGTAGTGGCCGGCGTCGGGGATCATGACGATTTGCGGGGCGGGGAGGAGGGCGGCGATGGCGGTGGCTTCGGCGGCGGGGTCGGGGAAGTCGGAGTCTTGGGTGCCCATGACGATGAGGGTTGGTTGGGTGGCGCGGGGGAGGGCGTTGACGGCGGTGCGGGATTGGAGGGCTATGGCCATGGCGGCTGCGGCTGCCATGCGGCCGGGTTGGGCCATGGTGGTGACGAGCTTTTCGAGGTACTGGTCGAAATCGTCGGGGCGGTGGGTGGCGTAGGCGATGTCGCGCATGAAGCGGCCCAGCAACTTCGGGCTGCGCAGGCCGATGGTCGCGCCTACGAGGATCATGCCGCGCAGGTAGCCGGGGCGGAGCATGGAACGGGTGGGGCGGACCGGGCGGGTGGCGGGGCCGAGGTGGATGACGGCGTTCACCAGATCGGGGCGGTCGGCGGCGAGGATGGCGGCGGCGCCGGCGGAGAAGGAGGAACCGGCGACGGTGGCGGGGGCGCCGAGATGGTCGATGAGGGCGGCGATGTCGTCGGCGGTGTCGGATTGGGTGTAGCTGTCCCACTTGGGAGTCGAATCACCGTGTCCGCGCAGGTCGATGGTGGCGACCCGGAAGCCGGCCGCGGCCAGTAGCGGGGTGAGGTGACGGAAGGTGTCGCGGGAGTCGGCGAGACCGTGCGAGAGCACGATCGTGGGGCCGGTGCCGCTGAGTTCATAACCCAGCTGCCGCGTTCCACGCTGCAGGAATTCGACCATCGTATGTCTCCCCTCGAGTGCGGTCAGCTTCGCAATAGTAGAGGTGATCGGTTGGCCCGGAGGGTTTTCGAGCGGTGCCGTGTTCGGAACGCACTGAATGCTGCATCGCTGTTCGGTGAGGCGGTCGACAGGGTTCAGGGACCTTCGACCCAACCCGACTCCTGTTTTGTAATCAGCGGGATGGTGGAGCCCACTGGGGACGGTGGAGGTGGCGGAGGCCGCTCGGCTTCGCGCTGCCGGTACAACCGAGCCCTGAATCCCCGCTTCTCGTGTAACCGAGTCTCGGCTAGCTCCCACTTACGGTTGTCTGGATGCCAGATATCCTCGGCGTATTCACCAAGCTGGCTGTGCTCAGCGGCGAGTTCCACGAAACGGCTTCTACCTGAGTTCCTGAGGTTGCGATCGAGTTGGTGAGTGAACGAATGATGTTCTTGTAGAACGTCGTTCAGTTCCAGGCAGGCATCACAGGTGATCCAGTCGTCCTGGAGTGGGATCGCTCCGAACGAGAGGAACCTGTGGATCCGGCGCACGATAGCGTCTTCGGGTGCAAAGTACTTGGGTCGGTGAGTGATGTGGAGGAGCGCAAGACGCGCACATGTCATGGCGTCGGCTTTCCGTGGAAAGCTGATGTCGGCTGGTTGTAGGCGCGGTAGAGGTTGCTGGCGAAGTCGAATGATGTCGTGTCGCTCGCTGAGACTGCGGGTTTCGCAGATCTTTCGTGTATCGGTCTCTTCGCGATCGCGGTGCCAGAAGGCGCCGTCGTACTCTACGACGAGAGGATGGCCCTCGCGGTTGCCTATCATGAACATCATGTCGGCGCGGAGCTCATAGCGTCCAGCCACTCGGTAGTTTCGCGTACCCGTCCCGAGGACGAAGTTCAGGATTGCGTAGATGCTGCCCTCCGCGACGGACTCGCCGGGCGGACTGTCGCCTGGTCTGAGGAAGCGGCCAGCGCCGTACCAACCCATATCGCCAAGATAGCGACCACCCCCGACAAATCATCAACCTCAGCGGCCCGGCGGGTACATCGACGGTGCGTCCATCGATGTGGCACCGCATTGCGCTTTGTGGATGGTGAACGGGTTCGGGTTACCAGCTGTCGGTTCGCGGCAGCGGAATTGACGGCTGATAGCCGTTGCTGCCGTGTGGGGCGCTGTCGTGCCTTGTCGTGATTGAGGTGGCCGCCATTGCCGTTGCCGTGTCCGTCGTGGGGGCGCGTGATCGGTTCGAGGGGGTGTTGGGTGCCGCAGCTGTGGCGATGGGTGCCGCGGCGAACGCGACCGCACCCGCTGCCAGGGCGGCGATTCCGGCTTGGATGGTGACGGTTCGGATGCGGTGGGTGGCGGTGTCTGCCATGTCCCAACCCTTCTTTCTACTAGTTACGTACGCAGATAGTAGATATGATCGGGTGGGTGTCAACGCCGCGATTCGCGCCTGGGCCGTCTCGAGTAGGCTTGCGGGGCAGTCGGTTTCATTCTGAGTAGTTGCCTGGTGAATCAGCCTCGGCCGTGGCGTCTTTCGTAGGCGTCTCGTGCCGCGGCGCTGCGTTGCCGTTCGCGTTGGTCGGCCAGTGCTGGGTCGAGGCCGTGTTTGACGAGGCGGGCGCGGCGATAGACGTACATCAGGGCGGTGGTGAAGTAGATGAGGGGTAGGTACAGCAGGGCCATCATCGCCAGTCCGATCCACAGGGGGCCGGGGATCAGCAGGAACAGGCACAGGGGCGCGATGATCGGGATCAGGATGCGCAGCAGGTAGCGGCGGGTCGCGCCGGGGCCGGTCAGATCTTCGATCACCCACGCCGACATCGATTGCGGCAGAACGCCTCCGGTGATGTAGCGGATGCGCTGGGGGAGGGTGGGCGTCGTGGGTGCGGTCATGTGGTGCTCCGGGAGAGGGTCGGCGCCAGTTCGCGGGCGCGGGCGATGGCGTCGGGGGTGTGGTCGAACAGGTGCGTGGGGCCGCCAGTGGGGAGTGCGCCGATGGCGGCCAGGCGCCGCTGGTGGTCGGGGCGCAGACCTGACATCAGTACGGTGATGTGGCGGTGCTCGAGTTTGGTGATGGCGTCCTTGAGGACCAGTGCGCCGGTGGTGTCGAGCGCGGTCACGTGCGACATGCGCAGGATGATCACGTGGACGTCGCTGACTTCGGCGAGTTCGAGCAGGAAGCGGTGGGCGGCGGCGAAGAACAGTGGTCCGTCCAGGCGGTAGGCCACGACGTGGTCGTGCAGCAGGCGGTGTTCCTCGGCCAGATGTTCGGTGTCCTCGATCGGCGGTTCGATGGGGATCTGTTGCAGCCGTGCTTCTTTCGCGACCGCGCGTAGTGCGAGCAATACCGCGATGGCGACGCCGACGGCGACCGCGGTCACCAGATCGAGGGCCACGGTCACTACGAAGGTGATGGCCATGATGGCGGCGTCGGCCTTGGAGGCGCGGGCGATCGCCGAGAGGGACGCGGTCTCGACCATCCGTACCGTGGTCGCCAGCAGCACTCCGGCCAGCGCGGCCAGCGGCACCTCGGCCACGAGTGGCGCGGCGAGATAGATGATCGCGGCCAGTATTCCGGCGTGGGTGAGCGCGGCCAGGCGCGTGCGGGCCCCGGAGCGCACATTCACCGCGGTGCGGGCGATGGCACCCGTGGCGGGGACACCGCCGAACAATGGTGCGGCGATATTGGCCAGCCCCTGCCCGAACAGTTCCCGGTCGGGATTGTGCCGCGTGCCGACCGCCATCGAATCGGCGGCGGTCGCCGACAACAGCGATTCCAGCGCGGCGAGCGCGGCCACGGCCAAGGCGGGTGCGATGAGCGAGCCCAGCCGGTCTATCTCTACGAATCCCATTGTGGGAGAGGGCAATCCGGACGGAAGCGCGCCGATTCGAGGCAGGTCCAGTTCGAAGCCACGCGCGAGGACGGTGGCGGCGGCCACGGCCAGCAGCGCGAACGGCAGCTTCGGGAAGTACCGCCCGCCGATCAGCATGATCGCGGCTACCCCGAGCGCGGTGAGCAGCGCCGCGTGATGCGGCTGCGACAGGTACCGGCGCACCGCGTCGGCCGCGATCTGCCACACCTTCTCACCGTCCGCCTCTCCGATGCCGAGCGCGGACGGGAACTGCTGCAGCGCGATGACGACCGCGATGCCCGCGGTGAAACCCTCGATCACCGGGGCGGGCATGTATCGAACTGCCCGGCCCACCCCGGCGACCGCGAGCACCACCAGCACGAGGCCGGCCATCAGCCCCACGGCCAGCACCCCGCTCCCCCCGTGCCGGTGGAAGATGGGGACCAGGACCACGGTCATGGCCCCGGTCGGTCCGGACACCTGGAACCGCGAACCGCCGAAGACCGCCGCCACCGCACCGGCGATGACCGCGGTCGCCAGACCGGCCGCCGCGCCGAGCCCGGAGGAAATGCCGAAACCCAGCGCCAGCGGCAGCGCCACCAGCGCCACGATCAATCCCGATAGCAGGTCCGCGCCGGGGGAGCGCAGCGCGGGCTTCCAGTCCGTCCAGGCGGGTAGGAGTGCGCGCACGATCAGCGGGCGGCGGTGTCGGAACGCGCGTGTGCGAGACGGGTTTTCAGCGCGGCCAGTTGTTCGCGCAGCGTCTCGGGCAAGCGGTTGCCGCCGATGGTGGCGTACCAATCGTCAATGGACGCGATCTCCCCGACCCACTCGCCGGTATCGACTTCCAATGCGGCGGCCGCGAGTTCGCGCTGGGCCGGGGTCAAGCCGTCCAGGTCCAGCGCGCCGGGGCTCGGCACGTACCCGATGGGCGTCTCCTCGGCGGACGCCGCGCCGTCGAGGCGGTCCAGCGCCCACTTCAGGACCCGCACATTGTCACCGAACCCGGGCCACAGGAATTTGCCGTCGGCGCTGCGCCGGAACCAGTTGACCTGGAAGATCTTCGGCAGTTGCGCGCCTTCGCGGTCGGCGAGGGAAAGCCAGTGCGCGAAGTAGTCGCCGACGTGGTAGCCCAGGAACGGCAGCATCGCCATCGGATCGCGTCGCACCACTCCGACCTGCCCGGCCGCGGCGGCGGTGGTCTCCGAGGACAGCACCGAGGCGGTGAAGACCCCGTGCGCCCAATCGAAGGATTCGGCGATGAGCGGGATGGTGGAGGCGCGGCGGCCGCCGAAGAAGATCGCCGAGATCGGCACCCCGGCCGGATCGTTCCATTCCGGCGCGACCGACGGGCACTGCGCGATCGGGGTGCAGTAGCGCGAGTTCGGGTGCGCGGCAGGGGTTTGCGAGTCCGGTGTCCAGTCGTTGCCGTGCCAGTCGATCAGATGCGCAGGCGGCTGGTCGGTCAGCCCTTCCCACCAGATGTCGCCGTCGTCGGTGCGGGCCACATTGGTGAACAGGGAATTGCCGCGGTCGATGGTGGCGATCGCGTTCGGATTGGTCTTGGCGCCGGTGCCCGGTGCGACGCCGAAGAACCCGGCTTCCGGATTCACCGCGTAGAGCCGTCCGTCCGCGCCGAACCGCATCCACGCGATGTCGTCGCCGACGGTTTCGGCCCGCCAGCCCGGCAGCGCGGGTTCGAGCATGGCGAGGTTGGTCTTGCCGCACGAGGAGGGGAAGGCGGCGGCGATGTAGTGCGTCTTACCCTGCGGCGAGGTCAGTTTCAGAATCAGCATGTGCTCGGCCAGCCAGCCCTCGTCGCGGCCGATCACCGAGGCGATCCGCAGTGCGAAGCACTTCTTGCCCAGCAGCGCGTTGCCGCCGTAGCCGGAGCCGTAACTCCAGATCGTGCGCGATTCCGGGAAATGGGCGATGTACTTGGTCTTGTCGCACGGCCACGCCACATCGGCGTGTCCATCGGTCAGCGGCATCCCCACCGAGTGCAGGCATTTGACGAATTCCGTTCCCGCGGTGAGCTTCTCCCAGACCGGTGTGCCGGAGCGGGTCATGATCTGCATGGACACCGCCACGTACTCCGAATCGGTGATCTGCACACCGAATTTCGGATCCTCGGCATCCAGCGGCCCCATACAGAACGCGATCACGTACATGGTCCGCCCGGCCATGGCCCCGCGATAGTGCTCGGTCATGACGGTGCGCATATCCAGGGGATCGACCCAGTTGTTGGTCGGGCCGGCGTCGTCCTTGCGCTCGGAGCAGATGAACGTCCGGTCCTCCACCCGCGCCACATCGTCGGGATCGGAGACGCACCAGAACGAGTTCGGTTTGCGTTGCAGGGGTACGAAAGTGCCCTTGTCCACGAGCAACCCGGTCAGCCGGTCCCATTCGGCGCGGGTCCCGTCGCAGAACACGATCCGCTCCGGTGCGGTGAGCTCGGCGACCTCGGCCACCCAGGCGAGGATGCGCTCGTGCTCGGTCGGCGCCGCGGTGGCGCTGGGGACGGCGATGGACTGGTTGGTCACGGCGAATTCTCCTTTACGAAACCGCTAGATAGTTAGTTTAGAAAGTCTGCAATCAGTGGCCGCGCGGCTGCCCACGCGATCCGGTGTGAAGGTCAGGCCGGCCGTTCCAGGGCTTCGACCTGTCCGGTGGCCACGCCGGTGAGGATCGCTCGGGCGGTGGCGAGGAGTTCGGCGACTTCGGAGCTGGTGAGTTCGTAAGTGACCGAGAGGCCTTCGCGGCGGGCGGTGACCAGACCGGCGCGCCGCAGAATCGACAGCTGCTGGGACAGGTTGGCCGGTTCGACGCCGATCTCGGTGACCATCTCCGAGACCGCGTGCTCACGCTGGCTGAGCAATTCCAGTACCCGGATGCGCACCGGGTGGCCCAGGGTTTTGAAGAACTCGGCCTTCATTTGATAGAGCGGCCGTTGCAGTCCCGGCATGTGCGCCACTCCTTCTGCAGACGGCGGGCGAGCGGTGCGACGACCGCTCGATTGATTGCGAACTTTAGCAAGCAGTATAACTAGACCGGTCGCGGGGCCCTCGGCTCGCTGACCGAGCACCGCGGCGCATCGTCACTTGCCCCTATCGAAACCATGGAGATCACGCGTGCCTGTCGCCACATTGAACGGAATCCAGCTCAACTACGACGTGACCGGTTCGGGTCCACTGGTCGTGCTGGTGATGGGATCCGGCAGTCCCGGACGGGTCTGGCGCACATACCAGGTGCCCGCACTGGTCAAGGCCGGGTTCCGGGTGGCCACCCTGGACAATCGCGGGATCGCGCCCTCGGCCGAGAGCGCCGCCGGCATCCGCATGGAGGACATGGTCGGTGACATCGCCGCGCTCATCGAGCATCTCGGCGGTGGGCCCGCCGCCGTGGTCGGCACCTCGATGGGTTCGCGCGTGGTCGCCGAACTGGCCCTGGCCCGCCCCGACCTGGTCGGCAAAGCCGTGCTGATGGCCGCCACCGGCCGCCCGGATCCCGTTGCGCAGATGCTCAATCGGGGCGAACGCGCGCTGATCGACGAAGGCGTGCAACTGCCGCCGTCCTACGCGGCCGCCATCAAAGCCATCCTGAACCTGTCCCCGGCCACCCTCGCCGAACCGGGCAAAGCCCAGGAATGGCTCGATATCTTCGAATTCACCGCATCCGGCAAACCTTCGGCCGGAGTGCGCGCCCAACTCGGCATGGACCGCTCCCGCGACCGCCTGGCTGACTACCGCCGTATCACCGTCCCCACCCTCGTCATCGGCTTCGCCGACGACCGCATGGTCCCGCCCGAACTCGGCCGCGAAGTCGCCGCCGCGATCCCCGCCGCCCGCTACACCCAGATCGACCACTGCGGACACTACGGCTATCTCGAACAGCCCGACACGGTGAACCGCACGATCATCGAATTCCTTTCCGCGCCTGCCGGCCCGCTCGCCGCTGGTGTGCGAACTACGTAGCTACTTAGTACTATCGCTCGCGTGATCGACGACCGAGTGGACCGTGGCGCCGCACGCGTGCGGTTTGCGCGGTTGCTTCTGGTGTTGGTCGCACTGGCGGGGCTCGGCCTCGCGCACTGCGCGATGTGTGCGGACCCGATGCCGATGGTCATGGAGCCTGGTGTCGGCTCGGCCGATGTCGTGGCGCATCCCGGCATCACCTCCGATGGCGCGGGTTTCGAAGTGCTGAACGGTCCAGTTGCGATGTTCGCCGATCCGTCCGGGCCGACGATGCCGCCGGCCGGTTTGATGCTGGTGTGCGTCACGGTGCTGGCCGTATTGCTGTACGTAGCGGTGATATCGGCGCCGCGGAGTTGGCTCGACCGTAGAGGACCTGACGGCGGGCTGGTCCTGAGACCGCCCGAGATTCCTTGTCGCCCACCCAGCCTGGCCGAACTCTGCGTGCTCAGGACATAGACCGATCTCGATCATCGTGGTGACACCGCCACGATGACGGCAGTGCTGTGCGCCTCTACCGCACCCCTGCCGAAATCGGTCATGTCTGCGTAATCACTTCGCCAGGAGCTCTTTTCGTGAACCTTCTTCCCGTTCTCGCCACCGGTTTGTTCGCCGGCGGTGTGTCATGTGCCGCCGTACAGGGCGGCTTGCTGACAGGTCTGATCACTCGCCAGCGTGCTGCCGAATCCGCCACGGCCGTCACAACATCGGAACAGACGTCGCGTGCTACCGCTGGAACGGCATCGGCAGGATGGGCCGCGCGCCTCGGCGACGATCTCGCGCCGGTCATGGGATTCCTGGCTGGAAAGCTGTTGTCGCATACGCTGCTAGGCGCCCTGCTGGGTGCGCTCGGCGCGGCCGTCCAGCTCTCGGCCGGGGTGCGATCGTGGTTGCAGATCTGCGCCGGATTGCTGATCGTGGTGTTCGGCCTCGCGCAGCTGGGCGTACCGGGTTTCCGGAGTATCGTCGTCGAACCGCCACAGTCGTGGATGCGTTTGGTGCGCCGGCGCAGCCGGTCGCGGTCGGCGCTGGCGCCCGCGGTCCTGGGCCTGGTCACCGTGCTCATTCCGTGCGGCGTGACACTCTCGGTGGAAGCCCTGGCGCTGGCCTCGGGTTCGGCGTTCTGGGGCGCCGCGATCATGGCCGTGTTCGTACTCGGCACCGGCCCGCTGTTCGCGCTGCTCGGGTATGCCGCGCGGGTCGCCGCGACGGTGTGGCGCGGACGTCTCGCGCTGGCCACCGGGCTGGCGGTGCTCGCCATGGGGCTGATCACCCTGAACGGTGGCCTCGAATTGGCGGGAAGTCCTTGGGCCGCAAGCCGGATCGCGCAGGCCGCCGGCCTGACCACATCGGCCGCCGATGCGACGGCCACCGCGGTATCCGACGGCGTGCAGACGGTTGTGGTGACGGTGCGCCCCGGCGCCTACTCACCCCGGAACGTCCAAGCGAAGGCCGGGCTGCCGACCATCCTCGTGCTGAACTCCGAGAACGCCAAGGGCTGCATCCGTTCCCTGGTCATTCCGTCCCGAGGCATCGAGAAGACGCTGCCCGTGCGTGGTGAAACGCGCGTCGAACTGGGCGTACTCGATCCCGGCCGACTCGACTACACCTGCGGAATGGGCATGTACTCCGGCGTCATCACCGTCGTCTGACCACGAAACCACCCTGCGACACCACCGGAGCCGTACCCATGATCACTTACATCTTCGACATCGACGGAATGCACTGTGGCAGTTGCGCATTGCTGATCGACGATGCCCTCGCGGATCTGGCCGGCGTTCTCGACTCGACCACCTCGGTCAAGAAGCGGCGCTGTACCGTCGAGGCCGACTCCGAGCGAGTCGCGCCCGAGGACATCGTCGCCGCCGTCAAGGGCCTGGGTTACACCGCGACTGTCCGGACGTGAGGTGAGCCGCGCTCGGCACGAGGGGACTGCCGGGCGCGGCTCACGTCAGTGGGGAGCCCGCGGTTACTTGGCCGCGGACGGCGCGGGGGCGTTGATGGTGGTGAAGTACTGGACGGCGGCGGCGATCACCACGGGGGCGGTGACGAAGAGCTGGCCGGCTACGGTGCCGAGGAAGCCGGTGAGGCTGGCGCCGATGACGCAGCCGCCGAGGGGGCCGAGGCCGAAGATGGCGGCCAGGGGGATGGTGGCGGCGAAGGCTACGCCGGCGCCGAGGAGGCAGCCGAGGCCGGCGCCGCCGATGCCGCCGACCAGGGTGCCGATGGTGGCGCCCATGGTGATGGTCTGGGTCATGCGGTTCCAGGCGGCCTGTTCGCGCTCGTACTCCGACTTCCAGGGGGCCTGGTTCTCGTAGGGGAGGGCGACCGGCTTGTAGGTGGCGTGGGCGAGATCGAACTGGGGGGTGAGGGTGGCGGTGTGGTTGTTGATCTCGGCGGCGATGGGGAAGACGAAATCGTCCACGCGGAAGGACAATTCGGTGCCGCCGAGCACGGTGCCGTCGGCGGCCTTGATCGCGAAGACGCCGTTCTCGGCGGTCAGGGAGCCGGCATCGGTGGTGATGACGGCGTTCTTCTCGCTGATCTGCGCGGCGTAGTTCACCGGTTCGGCGGCGGCGGGGGCCGGAGCGGCGGTGGCCGTTCCGCACCCGACGACGGCGGTGCCGATCAGCAGGGCGGAGGTGGCGGCGATCTTCCTCATCTTGTCCTTCTCAGGGCCTCCCTGAACCAACTTGGAACCCGAATGGTTGGATCATTCGGACCGGATGCGTGGTTCAGGTCACGTGGAGCAGCTAAGCGGGCGCTTAGTGAACGGAACGTTAACTGGATCACAGCACTGTGGTCAAGCTCACGGCAGGGGCAGACCCGGAGAGTGGGATGAAATCGCCCGGTCAGGGGCCGGAAATTGGGTTCAGGCGGGCAGTGTGAGCACCTCCGCGCCGGAGTCGGTGATGGCGATGGTGTGCTCGGAATGGGCGGTGTGCGAGCCGTCGGCGGAACGGATGGTCCAGCCATCGGGATCGGTGTAGACGCGGTCGGTGGTGCGGGCGAACCAGGGCTCGATGGCCAGGGTGAGGCCGGGGGTGAGGCGGAAGCCGCGTCCGGGGCGGCCGGCATTGGACACGTGCGGGTCCTCGTGCATGGTGCGGCCCAGGCCGTGGCCGCCGTATTCGGTGTTCACGCGGTAGCCGTTGGCGCGGGCGACCGCTTCGATAGCGGCGGAGATATCGCCCATCCGATTACCCGGGCGGGCCACCTCGATAGCGGCGGCCAGGGCTTCCTCGGTAGCGCGCACCAGACGCACGTCCTCCGGGTCCGGGGTGCCGACGATGACCGTGACCGCCGAATCGGCCACCCAGCCGTCGATGCTCACGGCCAGGTCCATGCTCAGCACATCGCCGTCGCGCAGCGCGTAATCGTGCGGAAGTCCGTGCAGGACGGCGTCATTGACCGACAGGCAGATGGTGTTGCGGAACGGTCCGCGCCCGAAGGAGGGCGAGTAGTCGACGTAGCAGGACACCGCGCCGCGTTCGCGGATGCGTTCGCGCACGATGGCTTCCAGTTCCAAGAGGTTGACCCCGATCTGCGCCTTCGTGCGCAGTTCGGCGAGTACATCCGCGACGAACCGGCCGGTCACTCGCATACGTGCGATCTCCTCGGCAGACTTGAGTTCCACCATGACGAACCTCCAATGCTCGGTATTTTTATACCGACCATAGCGGCTTGCGGTATTTAAATACCAACCGTAGTGTGGCCCGCATGGTCCGACTGCCGCTGACTCCCGCCCAGCTCGAGGCCGGCCGCCGGCTCGGCGCCGCCCTGCGCGCCGCCCGCGCCGAACGTGAACTCACCGCGGTCGCCGCCGCGGCGGGCATCTCGCCGGAAACCTTGCGCAAGATCGAATCCGGGCGGCTGCCGACCCCCGCCTTCGGTACGGTCGTCGCGCTCGCCCGCGCCCTGGAGATCCCCCTGGACGAGCTGGCCGAGGTATGGCAGTCGACGTCGGCCGAACTGCACCGCTCGGCCTCCTGAATTCGCGCCACCCACAGCCGATTCCGAGCAGCGAAAACCGCGTGCCGGTCGCACCGCCCAGGAGCCGCGGTGCTCACGAACAGGCCGCGACGTGCTCGCGAACAAGCCGCGACGTGCTCGCGAACAAGCCGCGACGTGCTCGCGAACAAGCCGCGACGTGCTCACGGACACGGCCACGAGGTGCTCACGGACCGGCCACGAGGTACTCGCGGACCGGCCAAGATGTGCTCACAGACGCGTCCACGATTTCCTCACGAACGTGATAGCTGCCGCACGCGGGCGCACTCGCGGGTGAGGTGGTCGCGTTCGGGCTCGCTGGTGGCCGCGCGGGCCGCCGCCGCGTACAGTTCGGCGGCTTGTACGAGATCACCCGTACGTTCGACGAGATAGGCGCGCGCGGCGGTGTAGCGCGGCAACCCCGGATCGACCTGGTCCAGCGCCGCCAATCCCGCGTGCGGCCCATCGGCCTCACCGACCGCGACCGCCCGATTGAGTTGCACCACCGGGCTGTTGGTGAGCTTGAGCAACTCGTCGTACCACTCGACGATCTGCACCCAATCGGTCTCGGCGGCGACGCGGGCATCGGCGTGCAAGGCGGCGATCGCGGCCTGCGCCTGATACTCGCCGAGACGGTCGCGGGCCAGCGCCGCCTGCAGGATCGTCACCCCCTCGGCGATCAGCGCGGTGTCCCAGCGGCTTCGGTCCTGTTCCGCGAGCGGCACCAGCCGCCCGCCCGGCCCGAGCCGGGACGCCCGCCGGGCATGATGCAGCAGCATGAGCGCCAGCAAACCCGCCACCTCGGGCTCGTCGGTGGCGGCGGCCAGCTGCCGGGTCAGGCGAATGGCCTCGGCCGACAGATCGACATCGCCGCCGTAGCCCTCGTTGAACACCAGATACAGCACCCGCAACACCGTCGCCGGATCCCCGGGTTGGTTCAATGGCACCCCGCCCAGCCGCTTCTTGGCGCGGCTGATCCGTTGCGCCATGGTCGCTTCCGGCACCAGATAGGCCGCCGCGATCTGCCGCGTGGTGAGGCCGCCGACCGCGCGCAAGGTCAACGCCACCGCCGACGCGGGCGACAGCGCCGGGTGCGCGCACAGAAAGTAGAGCCACAGCGAATCGTCGGTGCCCGGGACCGGATCTGGCGGCGGCTCGGCGTCGATGACCAGTTCCCTGCCGCGCCGCGCGGTTTCGGCGCGGGCGGCATCGAGGAACCGGTGCCAGGCCGCCGTCACCAGCCAGGCTTTCGGATCGTGCGGCGGGTCGGCAGGCCAGGTCTGCAAGGCCCGGATCAGCGCCTCCTGCACGGCATCCTCGGCCGAGGCGAAATCAGCGCCGCGCCGGACCAGGATGCCGATCACCGCGGGCACCAGATCCCGCAGCAGCGCCTCGTTCACTCGGTGACCGTGGGCAGCGCGGTGAAGAAGGGCCGGATCTCGAGCCATTCCTGGATCGGGACGCCGCCGGCGCCGGGCGCGGCGGACAGTTCGGCGGCCAGTTCCAAAGCGCGCTCATAGGATTCCACGTCGATGATGGTCCACCCGGCGACCAAATCCTTGGTCTCGGCGAACGGCCCGTCGGTGACCGGCGGGCGGCCCTCGCCGTCGGAACGGACCCAGGCGCCCTGCGGGGCCAGCGCCCGATGTTCGACGAACTCCCCGGTGGCCTCCAGCTTGGCTGCGAAGTCTTGCATGTACTGCACATGTGCGGTGACTTCCTCCGGCGTCCACTGGTCCATCGGCACATTGTTGGCTGGAGCCGGTGCGCCGCGATAGTGCTTGAGCAGCAGGTATTTAGCCATGATCGTCTCCTCGAAGTGTTCGTGCCGGCTCAGGCGTGCTGACGTTCGGCGCGCTCGCGGACCAGTTCCTCGACCGCGCTCGGCAGGGTGGTGTCGAAATCGATGAGCTTGGCCCAGGTCGGGGTGATGACGATGCGCACCATGCCGTCATACAGCGAACGCACTTCTGCCTCCCATTCCACCCGCTGCTCGGCGGTCATCTCGTAGCTGCCGTTCATCTGCAGAAACTCCTCCGGGATGCCGTCGACGACATCGAGCTCGGCGCGCCCGCGCAGCAGCAGGATCTTGGGCGGATGAACCTCGGTGTCGATGGTCAGCGCCACCATCGGATTCTTGCGCAGTGCGAACAACTTCGGGGCGTTCTTGGTGGTGCACAGCACGATCTCGGCGCCGTTCCAGGTGAACGAGATCGGAATGGCGCGTGGGGTGCCGTCGGTGGCGACATAGGCCAGCCGGGCCAGATCGCGGGCCAGCAGTTCCTGGCTGAGCGGGCGGTTCAGGATTTCGGCGATCTCGTTCGGTTCCATGGCGAGTGCTCCTTCGTCGGTGTCGCGGCGACCGCTCGTGGTCGCTCGTCATCCCAGGGACGGAGCCGAACCGGCGTTCTCGACATCCGGGGCGAAAAATTTCCCGAAATAGTTTCGGACGTGGATGCCGGCGTCAGGTGAGGGGCGGGCGGTAGAGCACGCATTTGGTCGCGCGTTGTTCGTAGGCGAGGGGCGCGTCGTCGAAATCGGCGATGACGGTGGTGACTTTCTCGGCGGGAAACGCGTTCTCGTGGATCCAGGTCAGCATGTCGCTCAGGCTCGCCGCGGGGTGTGAGGGGCCGACGTGCAAGGTGATGTCGGTCCATGACATGTGCATGAGCGGGACGGGAGTGAAGGCGCCGAGGTGGTAGCTCGGCACTACGCAGTCACCGCCGGGTGCGGTCGAACGCACGGCGTAGGTGAGGCCGTTGGTGAGGTTGGAGGCGTCGACGACCAGGTCGTACTCGCCGCGTTCGCGCGGAAACCGCAGCAGGCCCGGCCGTTGGGTGGGGCGGGCGCCCAATGATTCCGCGATCGCCAGCCGGCGCGGGTTCGAGTCGAGATAGTCGACCCTCGCACCGAACGCGGCCGCGATGCCCGCCGCGTACAGGCCCACCGATTTCGCCAGCCCGCCGACGACCAATACCGACGCCTCGGGGCGGTAACGCAGAAACGGTGCGACGCAACGCCATCCATCGGTGAGGTTGTCCGATGCGGCCGCGACCCTGAGCGGGTCGAGCCCGTCGGGTAATCGGGCCGGCATGTGATTGCCGTAGGGCACGCGCACCAGGTCGCTGACCATTCCGCCGTATCCGCCTGCGACCGGCCCGTTTCCGTAGCACGCGACAGGTCGTTCCCGGCCGGATTCGCTTCGGCTGACCACGCATTTCGTCGTCAGTCCGCGGCGGCACGGCGCGCATTGCCCGCACGAGATCGACCACGGCACCACGACCTTGTCGCCCACCGCGACCGCGGTGACCGCCGCACCGACCTCGATCACCTCGGCGACGCATTCGTGCCCGAGGGCGCACGGCGCGGCGAACGGTGTCGGGCCGACACCGTCGCGAACGATCGGATCGAGCAGTTTCGCCTTCATGGCCAGTCGCACCAGCCGCAGCAGCGCCGGAGTGGTCGGGATCGAGTCCGCATCGCAGCGCGCCGCGACGAACGGGCGCACGATCACGTCGTCCTCGCGTTCCAGTTCTGGGTCGCGGCGATCGAGCCAGGCCATGGTGCCGGGAGACAGCAAGTTGAGTTCACGCACGAAAACTCCTTCGCAGCGTGGGTTGTCGCGGCAGCCCGCCTATTTGTTAGCAGTATCTACTTTGTATGCACTGCTCACAAACTGCAAGGGTTGTTTTTGATGGACAACCCAGCTAATCGCGATATAGACAGCCATGGCTTCTGTGAGCGATGCTTACGATTCTTGTAGGATGTGGGCAGCCGGGGCGGGCTCGGTCCGCCTCCACGCCGTACAAGGAGCCTGATGTCCATGCCGCCCGAAACGGCTACTTCTCGCCGGGAGCTCCGCCGCGCCGAGACCATCGCCCAGATCAAAACGCTGGCTCGGCGGCAGCTGGCCACGGAAGGGACGGGCGGATTGTCGTTGCGCGCCATCGCCCGCGAGATGGGGATGTCGCCGACAGCGCCGTTCCGGTACTTCGAGAACCAGTCGGCATTGATCACCGCGCTGTGCGTCGATTCCTATAACCACCTGGCCGACGCGATCGCTGAAGCCCAGCGCGCCGCGGACTGCGGTCCGGCGAGCAACTGGCGAGTCGTATGCCACGCGATGCGCCGATGGGTACTCGCGCACCCCGCGGAATTCGCCCTGATCGGCGGGACCCCGATCCCGGGATACCAGGCCGCGCCCGAGGAGACCGGGCCGGCGGCACGCCGATTCGTCAACGCACTCACCGGCGCCTACCTCGAGGCCGTCGCCGCCGGGATGGCGGATCCGGAGCAGACCGAGGTGCCGGCGATGTCGGTGGGACCACTGCTGGCCTACCTGCTCGACACGCAAGCCGCCGCAGACTCCCCGATACCCGGCATCATCACCAGCGCCTTCGCGTCCATCACCGGGTTCCTCCTTGCCGAGGCCTTCGGCACCCTGGCCCAGCTGGTTTCCGACCCGGACGCCCTGTTCGAGGCACACCTGCGAACCACCATGCGAGGCATGGGATTCAGCGCAGCCGCCATCGAACGATGACCGCCTAGTCGACGGTGAGTTCGACCGGGACCGCGATCACGTCGACCATGGCGCCGTTGCGCAGTACGGTCACCGGCAGTGAGCGGCCGATGGCCTCGGCGAAGAGTTGGCGCTGGATGCCCTGGGCGTCGCGGACTTCCTGGCGGGCGACGCTGAGCACCAGGTCTCCGCGGCGCAGGCCGGCGCGTTCGGCGGGGCCGCCGCGGACCACTTCCACGATGCGCAGGCCGGCGTTCTGGCCGGTGCGGGCGGCTACGGCGTCGGGCAGGGGTGCGGGGACGCCGACGACGCCGAGGTAGGCGCGGC
Source organism: Nocardia yamanashiensis (assembly GCF_021183565.1). Lineage (NCBI taxonomy): Bacteria > Bacillati > Actinomycetota > Actinomycetes > Mycobacteriales > Nocardiaceae > Nocardia > Nocardia yamanashiensis. The sequence continues at coordinate 2,415,999 of NZ_CP089226.1, read as the reverse complement.
GTACCCGGCCTTCGTGCAGCAGGGTGGTGATGATGCGGCGGGTGGTGATGTTGATCGGGATGGCCAGGCCCAGGCCGATGCCGGCGACGGCGGTATTGATGCCGACCACTCGACCGGCTGAATTGGCCAGGGCGCCGCCGGAATTGCCTGGGTTGAGGGCGGCGTCGGTTTGGATCACGTCTTCGATCACCCGTGCGGCGCGGTTGTTGCCTACCGGTACCGAGCGGCCGAGAGCGCTCACCACCCCGGCGGTCACCGATCCGGCCAATCCGAGCGGGCTGCCCACGGCCACCACGAGTTGCCCGACGACCAGGTTGTCCGCGTCTCCGAGCAGCGCCGCGTCCGGTGCGCCGCTGCGGGCCCGCAGTACCGCCAGGTCCGAGAGCGGGTCCACGCCCACCACATCGAATTTCGATTCGACGCCGTCGGCGAACACGATGGTTCCGTTGCGTGCGGAGCCGACCACGTGCGCGTTGGTGAGCAGGAATCCGTCATCGGTGAACACCACCGCCGAGCCGCCTCCGCGCCGGGTCTGCACGCTCGCCACGTGCGGTGTCACCGAGGCGGCTACCGCGATCACGGTTCGCGAGTAGGAATCCATGGCTTCGGCGTCGGCCGGGCCGCCGAGCATCGCAGGTCCCGGCTCTCCCGCTGCGCCATTGCCTGACGTATCGTCCGGTCTCGCCGCTGACGAGAAGGTCGCTTCGTCGTCCACGACGATCACCGTCCCCGATTACATGATTACAGTCCCTAATTCAGGATGCGCGCGCGGCGGCGAGGCGACAACCCGTTCGCCGACAGCGCAATCCGGGCAGGTGCCCGCGCCGAGCGGCGCCCCGAGTTCGTTCAGCGGACCGGGAGCGGATTCATCGGGGCGAGCCGTGCAGTGCGGCGAGGGCGTGGTCGGCGTCGTCCACGCTGAGCAGCAGGGAGCGGGCTTCGATTCGTTTCCAGCCTTGAGTGCGGGCGGGCAGCGATACATCGAAGTCGATGCGCACCAGGGGCGAGGTGGGGGAGCGAACCCACGACAGCAAGCCGGACTCGGCGTCGAAATCCATGCCCAGCTGGGCCGGGCGTTGCGGGGTGGCGCGATGCGGGCCCACCGCGCTCACTTCGGCGCGGGCGATATCGAGGGAGCCGAGCCAGCCGAAGCGTGCGTGAATCGTGGTGTCGTCGATCCGGATCCGCGTCCACAGCGGGGAGGCGGCAGCGAGCAGGAAAGCCAGTGTCAGGACGCCGACCACCAGGTCCAGCAGATGGGCGGCCATCGACGGCAGCAAAGCCGTGCCCGCGAAGTGCAGGATCGCCGCTTCCAGCACGCCGAGCCCGGCCATGCCCGCCACCAGCGCGTTCCAACCGGCGCGACCGCCCAAGCCGATCCGGGCCGAGCGGTCGCGTGCGAGCATGGCGTCCCTTCCGATAGCTATGTCGCCTGGCTGACCGAGGACATGTGGAAGTCGGGAATCCGCAAGGGCGGCATGGCCGTGCGGGTGAACCAGTCCTTCCATTCGCGCGGCAGCGTGATCTCGGTGCGCCCGGCTTCGGAGACCCGGCGCAGCAGATCCAGGGGGCTCTCGTTGAAGCGGAAGTTGTTGACCGCACCGGTCACTTCACCGTTCTCGACCAGGTACACGCCATCGCGAGTGAGACCGGTGAGCAGCAGCGTGGCCGGATCCACCTCGCGGATGTACCACAGGCAGGTGAGCAGCAGCCCGCGTTCGGTGTTCGCGATCATCTCCGGCAGTGTCGCGTCGGAACCGCCTGTCATGAGCAGGTTTTCACCCGGCACCGTGACGGGGGCGTCGAATTCGGCGGCGGTGGCACGCGGATACACCAGCGATTCGATGACGCCCTCGCGTACCCAGTCCGCGCGCTGGGCGGTGAGCCCGTTGTCGAACACCGACAGCGATTCCGAGGAGGCGGGCGTCGCGACGAACGGCCGGTATTGCAGGCCCGCCGCGCTCGGATCGGAGTAGAGGGTGAGCGGAATATCGGTGAGCCGCTCGCCGATTCGGGTACCGCCGGCCCGGGCGAAGGCGGTGTGGCCCTCGTGCGCGCCGCGGCCCTCCATGGACCAGGCCAGGTAGATCATGAGATCGGCGACCGCGGACGGCGGCAGCAGGGTTTCGTAGCGGCCGGCGGGCAGCTGCACGCGGCGCTTGGACCAGTCCAGGCGGCGCGAGAGTTCGGCGAGCAGGCCGGGGGTGTCGACATCGGCGAAATCGGTGGTGCCCGCGCCCACCCAGGCGCTGGCCAGATCGGTTCCGGCGCCGCGTTTTCCATTGATCTCGAGCGAACCGGTCGGCTGCACCCAGCGGCGGCGCACCCCGGTGGAGGTGCCCAGCCAGGTCGAATGCACCTGATGGTGGGCGAAACCGTAGAGGGTGTCGGCTTCGTCGAATCCCGGTGCGAGATCGCGCGCCAGGCCCGCGAATACCCCGATATCGGTGGTCGCGGGCGGGCCCTGCCAGTCCAGCAGCTGATCGGGCGCGCCCGCCTCGACGGCGTCGGCTGCCAGCAGCGGCATGGCATCGCGCGCGGGTTCGGCGGTGCGCGCGGCCTCCTCGCTGGCGCGCACCACGGCCTCGATATCGGCCGGATCGACACTGGTCGAACTGACGCTGCCGACCCGCGCGGCATTCGGGCCGTCGCGGAACACCGACACCACCGCCCAGTCCCGCGCGACCGAGGAACCATTGGTGGTCATGGAATTTCCGGCCCAGCGCAGCGACGCCTCGTGCGCGTCGGTGACGATCACCACGGTCTCATCGGCGCGGGCGGACCGCAGCGCGCGTTCGACGACCTCGGGGGCGGGGAGCACACTCACCGTGAAAGTCCTTTCCTCACTGCCCGGCTTCGGCGCGGGTATTGAGAATATTGATGCCGCGCACCAGCACCGACGGGCAGCCGTGCGAGACCGCCGCCACCTGTCCGGGCTGAGCCTTGCCGCAGTTGAACGCACCGCCCAGCACCCAGGTCGAGGGGCCGCCGACGGCTTCCATCGCACCCCAGAAGTCGGTGGTGGTGGCCTGGTAGGCGACATCGCGCAGCTGGCCGGCGAGTTCGCCGTTGCGGATGCGGAAGAAACGCTGGCCGGTGAACTGGAAGTTGTAGCGCTGCATATCGATCGACCAGGATTTGTCGCCGACGATATAGATGCCGTCCTCGACCCGGGAGATGAGTTCGGCGGTGCTGGTGTCGTTGACCGGATCCGGTTGCAGCGACACATTGGCCATGCGCTGGATCGGCACGTGATGCGCGGAGTCGGCGTAGGAGCAGCCGTTCGAGCGCTCCAGGCCCAGCCGCGGCGCGAAGACGCGATCGAGTTGATAGCCGACCAGGATGCCGTCGCGCACCAGATCCCAGCGCTGCCCGGCCACGCCCTCGTCGTCCCAGCCGACCGAGGCCAGGCCGTGGGCTTCGGTGCGGTCGCCGGTCACATGCATGATCGGCGTGCCGTACTTCAAGGTGCCGAGCTTGTCCGGGGTGGCGAAAGAAGTGCCCGCGTAGGCCGATTCGTAGCCGATGGCACGGTCGTACTCGGTGGCGTGGCCGATGGACTCGTGAATGGTCAGCCACAGATTGGTGGGGTCGATGACCAGATCGGTGGGCCCGGCCTGCACGGTCGGGGCCTTCACCTTCTCGGCCAGCCACTCCGGGATGCGCGCGAGTTCGCCCGCCCAGTCCCAGGTTCCGTCCGCGCCGGTCACGTACTCCCAGCCGCGGCCCGCCGGGGCGGCCAGGGTGCGCATGGTCTCGAACACGCCCGCGGCCGGATCGACGGTGATGGCTTCCAGGTCCGGATGCAGGCGCACCCGCTGCTGGGTGATGCGCGAGCCGAAACTGTCGGCGTAGAAGGTCTGCTCCTTGACCTGCAGCACGCTCGCCGTCACGTGATCCACGCCGTCCGCGGACTTGAGCCGCTCCGAATAATCCAGCAGCAGTGCGACTTTATCCGGGGTGGCGACCTCGAACGGGTCCACCTCGTACGGCGAGACGTATTCGGCGTCGGCGTACACCGGCTCCGGAGCCAGCTCCACACGCTCGCGGTTGAGGGACCGCAAAGTCTTGGCTACTGTGACTGCGCGGCGTGCCACTTCGGCCGCCGATGCGGTGGACAGGTCGGCATGCGAGGCGAAACCCCAGGTGCCGTCCACGATCACGCGGACCGCGATACCGAGATCGGTACTGTCGCGCACCGATTCGACGCGGCCGTCACGTAACCGGATGGACTGCTGCAGGAGTCGGTGCACCCGCAGATCCGCGTACTCGGCCCCGGCCGCCCGCGCCGCCGACAACGCGGCGTCGGCGAGCGCGGCCAATGGCAGTGCGCGGAACTGCTCGTCCACGACCTTGGTTGCGATGCTCACCCGCTCCACGCTAGAGGGCGAGCGGCAGGGGCATCAACAACACGCTCACCCGGAGTGAAATACACAACGTGCAAAGTGGCACACGCTGCAAGAATGCACGAAGTGCGAACCGGCACAGTATGAAACGCGCCCGACAAGCCCTGGATATGCGGCGTTTTGCTGCGCGAATGCCGTACTGTCCGTCCGCGTGCCGCCATCCGCACTCCGCGATCGCAAACGAGAACGTACCCGCCGCGCCCTGCAAGAGGCCGCCGTCGAACTGTTCGAGAGCCGAGGTTACGAGGCGACCACCGTCGCCGATATCGCCGCCGCGGCCGAAGTCGGCACCCGGACGTTCTTCAACTACTTCGCCAGCAAGGAAGAGCTGCTCTTCCCCGAACCCGACGAAAGAGTCTCCGCCGCAGCCCATGCCGTGGCCACTCGCCGCCCCGACGAACGCCCCGTGGAAGTCCTGCTGCGTGCCCTGCGCGCGGCCGGTGACAACCCGGGCGATCATCTCGGCGACAACCTGGCCTCCCGGATAGCGGTGCTGCGCGCCAAGGTCTCTCGCACCGTCCCCGCCGTGAGCGGCCGTGCCGCGCACGCCCAGCTCGCCGCCCAGATGGAGATCGCCCACCACCTGCGTGCGGCCTTCCCTGACGAACTCGACGAGGTCGAAGCCGCCGCACTGGTGGGCGCGGTCGTCGGCGCCGTCTCCGGGGCCCTGACCGCCCTTTTCGCCCACCCCGCCGGCGCCGCCGACCCCGACCGCCTGCACCGTCAGATCGGCGAGGTCACCAACAAAGTCCTTGCCCCCTGGCTCAATCCGGCTCCCGGGCAAACCGCTGGCGACCCGGCCGCGTCGGCGACAGCGAGCGCCGGGCCCACCGGTGCCGACAGCGAACGCGACAGGCCCGACTCGCCCGCGGATTCGGCTTCCCGCCCTCGCACGGCCGACGACAATCCCGCTGCGCATCAACGCCCGGGCCTGGAACCGGTCTTGGCCGATACGCGAGATCTCGCCGGCGACAACCAGAATCGGCGTCGCGCGGATACCCGGGTCGACGCGGAGTCCTCGGTGCCGTTGCATCCCCTTGATGACGAGGTCGGCCCCCACGCGTTCGCATCGGGGCTGTCCGGAGTGCGCGAAGCGGCCCTGCGCGCGGGCGAATCCGACTCGGCTTCGGCGGATACCGACGAGATCCGCGCCGAAGACGCTCGCGCCGAGGACGATCGGTCCGGCTGGTCCGGCTCGCATGCCGCACGGGGCGACACCTCGCACCACCTCGATGACGCCACCCGGCGTGGAATCGACGGTGCCGGCGGGAACGGCGGTGCGCGCTCTGCCGGGCCTTCGAACGACGTGCGGGTCGACGGCTACCGACCTGCGCCGCAGCTGCGGTCCGCGGGCACCGAGAGCCGTGGGGCTCAGGATGCCGAGGCCGATCCCATGCGTCACGGTGACGACTCGCATGGCACGCCGGGCGCTCGGCGTCTCGGTGACACCGAAGCTTCGGGTGTGAGCCGGGAGTCGGTGGCGCCGGGCGGTTTCCGGGCGGCGGACGCATCGCCGGATTCGGGACAGCGTCGCGACGGCGGGGAATCGAGCCGTTCCGGTGTCGCGGGCAGTGGTTCGGAGTCTGTCGCGTCCAGTGCGTTGCGCCGGAGCGCCGTCGTGTGGGGCACCGGGAACAGTGGGCAGGACGGGGCCGGCGCCGAGGCGGCGGGTCGCGGTGCCGGGCAGGTGGAACGGTCCGGTCCGTCCGCGGCGGCACGGCTGCACGATCTGGCGGCCGCTGTGCGCGGTGCGGGGGCCGCGATCGTGAGTCCGCGCGCGGATGCCCCCGGCGAGAGCGGCGGGCCGTCGGGGAATTCGCCGCGTGCCGAAGGGGATCCGTCCGGGGACGCGGCGGCGCGCCCGTCGGCCGGGGCCGCGCAGCCTGTTGCGCCCGCGCGCGGCGGGTCCGGGGAGTTCGTGGTGCAGGAGATCGCCGCGCCGCTGCCGCCCCGGCCGAACGTGGTGGTGCCGGCGTGGCGATCGCGCTTGCATGTGAATTCGTCGGTGTTCCGCCCGATCTCGGAGGCGAGCGCCCGACTGGAATACGCCGATGCCGGGAAGCTGTACAAGGAAGCGGTGCGGAACATGCGGGCCGGGAACGCGTTCGGAGAGGGCGAGAACGCGGAGACGGCCGCGGTCGATCCGGGGTCCATGGTCGATACCGTCGGATCCACCACCGAGCCGGAGCACGCTGCCGAGCCGGACGGGCCGGGGAACGACGGAAGCGATGCCGCCGCTACGGCATCCGATGTCGCCGGGACCGCGGCCGACGACGAGGTGCTGGTGTAGCGGCGGGATCGTCACGCGATTTCGTTCGGCGGTGATGTCGAAGCGCGCAGACGGCCCGGCCGGGATTCGTTCCCGGCCGGGCCGTTTCGTCGCCGCGGTGAGGTAGTTCCGCGCGGGTCAGGCGAATTGCTGCCAGCCGAGGCGGATCACCATGGCGATCACCACGACCAACAGCACGATGCGGACGAAACCGGCGCCGCGCGCGAGGGCCATGCGGGAGCCGACGATGGAACCGGCGACATTGGCCACCGCCATGGCCAGACCGAGGGTCCACAGCACGTGCCCAGTAGCGCCGAGGAAGACCAGGGAACCGAGATTGGAGCCGCAGTTGACGACCTTGGCCATGGCTGCAGCGCGGACGAATTCGGTGCCGAGCAGGGTGGCGAAGGTGATGATCAGGAAGGTGCCGGTGCCGGGGCCGAGGATGCCGTCGTAGAGACCGATGAGACCGGCGGCCAGGCCCAGGACCAGCAGGGTTTTGCGGCGAGTCGGCGGATGCGTGGCCATGGTGACGCCGATGGCCGGGCGGGCGGTGACGAAGATGGCCACGCCGACCAGCACCACCATCACGATGGGGATGAACAACGCGCGGTCGATGAGCCCGACCGCTGCCGACCCACACGCGGCGGCGACCGCCGCCAGGGCGGCCGCGGGCAGCAGCTGTTTCCAATTCAGCGGAACCTTGCGAGCGAACGTGATCACCGCGGCACTGGTACCGGAGAAAGCCGCCAGCTTGTTCGTGCCCAACGCGGTCTGCGGAACCACACCGGGCAGCACCACGAACAGGGTCGGCAGCACGATCAGCCCGCCACCGCCCACCACCGCGTCGACCCATCCGGCCGCCGTCGCCGCCGTAAGCAATACCGCCCAGTCCGCAAGACTCACACCGGAACCCAACCAGACCGCGCCAACTCCGGGCAAACCGCCACCGCTGCCCGTCGTCCCCCGCCGCTGCTTGCTGTCCGTCGCCATCCGTCGCTGCCCGCTGCCCGCTGTCCGCTGTCCGCCGTCGCTGCTGCTCGCCGCCGGGTGACCCGCGGCTGCCGGTGTCTGTTGGCCGCGCTCCGTGCACTAAAGCCGACTTGGGTCGTCCCGGGGGATGACGAGCGATCGGCCTTGGTCGCCGGGACGCCGACGAAGGAGCCCGGTCGCTCGGGTTTCCGTGCGGAGCGGACGCCGGCGGCCGCGCGGAATCCGGGCATGCCGGGCGCAGCTACTAGGGTGGGGTGGTGCGCCGGTTCAGTCTGTGGCTGCGTGGCAAGCCCATGGTTTCCGATTCGCTGCTCGCGCTCGGACTGCTCGTCATCGATGTGCTCGCGGTGGGGGAGAGTCGCAACAAGGTCGCCTACCTGGTGCTCAGCGTGCTGCTGGTGGCGCCGCTCGTGTTCCGGCGGACCTATCCGAAGGCGGCGGCGCTGGCGCTGGTGCTGGCCTCGACCACGCTCACGGTGACGAATTGGGCGGGGAGCGACCAGGATGCGGCGCATCCGGCATTGCTGGGTCTGGGGATCATGCTCTACACGCTGGTCGGCTATGTGGGGCGGCGCGAGGGACTGATCTACCTGGCTCTGCTGCTGCTCGACAGCGTGTTCTCCTATGCGATGCTGGGCAAGCCCGAGGGTGCGGACAATGCGTTCACCGCCCTCTTCTACGCCCTGTGCTGGACCCTGGCCGAATTCGTCGGCGCCCGCCACGCCTACGACAACGAGGTGGCCGCCCGCCTGGCCGTCGCCGACTACGACCGCGAACGCCGCGCCCACGATGCCGTCGCCGCCGAACGCACCCGCATCGCCCGCGAACTGCACGACGTGGTCGCGCACGCCGTCAGCGTCATCATCGTGCAGGCCGACGGCGCCCGCTACGCCCTGCGCCACGACCCGGACACCGCCGAGAAAGCCCTCGCCACCATCGCCGGCACCGGTCGCGACGCCCTGCGCGAACTGCGGCGGACCGTCGAGTTGCTGCGCACCGAGCATGCCCCCGAACAACTTCCGCAGCACGGGACCGCCGGCATCGCCAAGGTCGTGGAGATGATGCGCAATACCGGATTGCAGGTCTCCCTGGAACTGACCGGCGAAATCGACACCGTCAGTCCGGAAGTCAGCCTCGGTATTCACCGGATCGTTCAGGAGTCGCTCACCAACACCCTGCGCCACGCCGGTCCCACACCGTCCGCGCGCGTCACCGTCGCCCGCCGCGACACCGATGTGCTCGTCGAGATCGTCGATTCCCGTGGGCTCGCCACCGAACCGACGCCGAGCCCCGAGCCGCGCAACGGTTCCGGGCCGCGCTGGCATACCCCCGCCAGCCTGGAAGCCACCGCGGGCGTGCCCGCCGGGCAGGCGATGCCGGGGGCGCGCCCGTCCGATATCCCGGGCCCGCCCGCCCCGGCTCGCACGCAGGGGACCGGCGGCGGACGCGGTCAGACCGGAAGCGGATGCGGCCCGGCCACTTCCGGCGCCGCTGGGACGCTCGGCCCCGCGCTCCGAATCCCCGGCAGCGGACTGGGATTGGTCGGCATGCGCGAACGCATCGCCGTGCTGGGCGGCACGCTGTCGACGGGACGGAATCCGCAGGGCGGCTGGTCGGTGCGCGCCACCATCCCGCTGGATCGCACCGACATCGACTAGACGGGGGCGCGCCCTGAGCCGTCTGCCTGGACCGGCGCGCCCGGCTATCGAGCCGCCGGCGGAGCGCCGAGCCGCGGTCAGCCGCCGAGTGCGCGCAGGGTGTGCCGGATGAGCGAATCCAGGTATTCGCCTTCGGGCATGCCCAGGTGGAACGCCAACCGGTGGTAGATCGGCCCGTAGAGCAGATCCAAGGCGATGGCCGGATCAGCGTCGGCGGGCAGCTGGCCGAGGGCTTTGGCACTGCGGATCCGGCGGTGGAATTCCTCGATGCGCGGCTGGATCAGGCGGTCGCGCAGTTCACCGGCCAGCTGGGGATCGGATTGCGCGGCCGCGATCAGCCCCGCGAACAGCGACGTCTCCGGCGGCGACAGCAGGGCGATGACATTGCCGAGCTGGGTGCGCAGATCGGTGAACAGATCACCGGTATCGGGATGCGTAGCCACCTCGTCCGCGGTTTCGTCGATGAGCTCGACCACGACCGCGCCGATGGACGGCCACCACCGGTAGATCGTCTTCTTGCTGACCCCGGCCCGGGCGGCGATGGCCTCGATGGTCAACCGGCCGTACCCGAACTCGGCACACAGCTCCGCGGTGGCCGCCAAGACCGCGCGGCGGCTCGATTCGCTGCGCCGTGCCGCGTTCGGTGCGTAGGCCATCGCGACAGGGTACCGGGAACGGATCGTGTCGTCTCCGGGACGGGGCTGCCCCGGTTGCGGTGTGCGGCCGATAGATTGATGAGCGTGCCGATCACTGTGCTGGTAGTCGACGACCAAGAGCTCATGCGGGCGGGATTGCGAATGGTGCTCGGCGCGCAACCCGATATCGAAGTGGTGGGGGAGGCCGACAACGGGGCCACCGCCATCACCCGGACCGCCGAACTGCGCCCGGACGTGGTGCTGATGGATGTGCGGATGCCGGTCATCGACGGGGTGACCGCGACCGTGCGCATCATCGAATCCGGTTGCGGCAGCCGGGTTCTCGTCATGACCACCTTCGATCTGGACGAGCACGCGCTGGGTGCGCTGCGGGCCGGGGCGAGCGGGTTCCTGCTCAAGGACACCCCGCCGGAGGATCTGGTGTCCGCGATCCGCAGCGTCGCGGCGGGCGATGCGGTGGTCTCGCCCAAGGTGACCAAACGGCTGCTGGACCGGCTCATCGCCGATGCGCCCGGGGCGGGCCGCGACCCGTCGGTGCTGGACGCGCTCACCGCGCGCGAACGCGAGGTGCTCGAGCACATCGCCGCCGGGCGCTCGAACGCGGAGATCGCCGCGGCGCTGTTCCTGTCCGAGGCCACCGTGAAAACCCATGTCGGGCGGGTGCTGACCAAGCTCGACCTGCGCGATCGCGTGCAGGCCGTGGTGCTCGCCTACGAAACCGGTCTGGTTCGTCCCGGCAGCGCCTGAGTGTGAGGCGGGACGCAGGCGGGAGAAAAATCGGGGGCTCGCGCGTTGGGGAGGGTAGATCGATCGAAAGGATCGCCGCCATGCCCGCCGTATTGTTCGCGCTGTACTTCATCGCCGAGATCGCCACGCTCGTGGTGTTCGGGCACCTCATCGGGGTGTTCCCGACCATCGCGCTGCTGACCCTGGGTTCGGCGGCCGGGCTGGTGCTGGTGCGCTCGCAGGGCCGCAAGGTGTTCGAGGGTTTCCGCAAGGCCGCGCGCGGCGAGGTCGAGCCGACCACGGCGGTCGCCGACGGCGCGCTGGTCACCGTGGGCGCGGTGCTGATGTTCGTGCCCGGCCTGCTGACCTCGATGCTGGGTCTGCTGGCGCTGGTGCCGTTCACCCGGTTCGTGCTGCGGCCGGTGGTGGCGGCGTTCGCGGCGCGACGGCTGAGCCGGGTCGCCACGGCGGTCGGGCCCTACGGGTACCGCAATGTGGTCATCGACCCGGACGGTGAGGTCATCGACGCCACCGTGGTGAACGAGTGGTACGACGACGGTCAGGGCAAGAACGGCGGCTTCCGGGCCATCGATCCGCGATAAGTCTTCAGATAGCCGACGGCTATCGGTAATTGGCGGGCTGGGTGTCCAATGGGCGCCCAGCCCTTTCGTATTGGACCCAGGTCACAGTGGGCCGGTGCGGTTGCGGGCGGGACGCGCGCGTGGGGCAGACTGGAAACTCGTGAGTACCCAGTTGCTTGTCGGCGGTCGTGTCTACAGTTCCAGTAATCCCGACGCGACGGCCATGGCCGTCACCGACGGGGTGGTGAGCTGGGTCGGACTGGACCGGGCGGGGCGGGCCTTGCACCCGGACGCGGACATCGTGGACCTCGGCGGCGCGTTCGTCGCGCCCGCCTTCGTGGACCCGCACGTGCACGTCACCGCGCTGGGATTGAAACTCACCGGACTGGATCTGTCGGCGGCGGCCTCGCTGCGTGAATGCCTGGAGCTGCTGGCGGCTTTCGCGGCCGCGCACCCCGGCGGCGCGCTCCTCGGCGACGGGTGGGACGAGACCACCTGGCCGGAAGGGCGGCCGCCGTCGGTCGAGGAAATCGAAACCGCCGCACCCGGCCGGCTGGTGTATCTGGTTCGCGTGGACGCACATTCGGCGATGGCCTCCGCCGCACTGCTCGACACGGTCCCCGGCATCACCGAAGCCACCGGATTCACCCGCGGCGAACCCTTGCGCGCCGACGCCCACCACCGCGTGCGGGCCGCCGCCCTCGGCGCCCTGGACCGCACCCAGCGCGACCGCGCCCGCCGGGCCGCCCTGGATGCCGCCGCCGCGAACGGCATTGTGGCCGTGCACGAATGCGCCGGCCCCGACATCTCCGGCGAGACCGACGTGCGCGAACTCCTCGAGTTCACCCACGGCGTGGAAGTGCGCGCCTACTGGGGCCAGGCCGTGCGCACCGCCGACGAAGCCCGCACCCTGGTCAAGGAACTGGGCGTGCACGCCCTCGGCGGCGACCTGTTCGTCGACGGCTCCATCGGCTCGCACACCGCCCTGCTGCGCGCCCCCTACGCCGACCGCGACACCCTCGGCACCGCCTACCTCGACGCCGACGCGATCACCGCGCACATCCTGGCCTGCACCGAAGCGGGCATCCAGACCGGCTTCCACGTCATCGGCGACGCCGCCATGGACGCGGTCGTCACCGGCTTCGAACGCGTCGTCACCCAGCTCGGCGGCCCCGCCGTCGCCTCGCGCGGCCATCGCCTCGAGCACGCCGAGATGATCGACGCCGACCAGATCGCGAAACTCGCCCAATGGGGCGTGATCGCCAGCGTCCAACCGGCTTTCGACGCCGCCTGGGGCGGCCCCGACGGCATGTACGCCACCCGCCTGGGCGCCGACCGCGCCGCCACCTTGAACCCCTTCTCCGCCATGGCCGCCGCCGGCATCTCCCTGGCCATCGGCTCCGACGCCCCGGTCACCGCGCTCAGCCCCTGGGAAGCCATCCGCGCGGCCGCCCACCACCGCACCCCCGGCCACCAGATCTCCCCCCGCGCCGCCTTCGCCGCCGCCACCCGCGGCGCCTGGCGCGCCGGCGGCGTCCGCGACGGCATGGCCGGCACCCTCGTCGCCGGCGCCCCGGCGTCGTACGCGATCTGGGACGCCGAGGAGCTTGTCGTGGCCGCCGCCTCCGATACGGTCCAGCGCTGGTCCACCGACCCGCGCTCCCGTGTTCCCGGCCTGCCTCCGCTGCACCCGGGCGCCCCGCTGCCGCGCTGCCTGCGCACCGTGCACCGCGGGGTCACCATCCATGCCGCCTGAGTCCCGCCCCGGAAACTCCTCCGGCGCAGCCGAATCCGGCGATCTCGCGGCAGCCGGGCCGTCCGGGGCGACCGGGCCGCGCGACGACGCGTCCGGAGCCGCGAATGCGGTGAGCCCCGACCGGCAGGGTGGGACCGGTATCGCTCCGACCGAAAGTCAAGGTTTCGCAGTGGAATCCGGTGCGGATCCGGTTGCTTCCGACGGTTCCGGCGCCAGCAGCGTCAGGGGCGGCGAGCCGGGGATCGGCGCGCGTGTAATCGCGGTCCTCGGCAGACATCCGGTGCTGTCGCGCGCGGTGGCGGCGGTGGTCGCCGGGCTGTTGCTGTTCGCGAGTTTTCCGCCGCGGACGCTGTGGTTCCTGGCTCCGGTGGGGGTCGCGGTGCTGGTGCTCGCGGTGCGTGGAAACGGGCGGCTGCGTGGGGGATTCGGGTACGGGTTCCTGGCGGGCTTGGGATTCTTCCTGCCGTTGCTGCCGTGGACCGGGATCTATGTGGGGCCGGTGCCGTGGATCGCGTTGTCGACGGTGTGCGCGGTGTATATCGGGTTGTTCGGGGTGCTGGTGCGGCTCGTCGGGCGGTTGCCGGGGTGGCCGCTGTGGGTGGCCGCCGCCTGGTCGTTGACCGAATGGGGGCGGTCGAGCTTTCCGTTCGGCGGGTTTCCCTGGGGGCGGCTGGCTTTCGGGCAGGCCGACGGGTGGTATCTGCCCTTCGCCATGATCGGCGGGGCGCCGCTGGTGAGTTTCGCGGTGGCGCTGACGGGCACCGCGCTGGCGGCGCTGATCGTGCGCGGGCTGCCGGAAACGGGCGCTGTGGGCGTGTCGGGCGGTGTGTCGGATTCTCCCAGATGGGGGGCTTCGCGTCCCACATCGTGGACGCGGATTGTTGCTGCGGCAATGCTTGTGGCTATAGTTCCCTTCACCGGAGTGATCCTCCGGACCGCGCTGCCCCGCCCGGACGACGGCAACCGGCCGATCACGGTCGCCGCCATCCAGGGCAGCGTGCCGCGCCTGGGCCTGGACTTCAATTCCCAGCGCCGCGCGGTTCTCGACAATCACGTCAAGCGCACCGAGGAACTGGCGAAAGCCGTTGCCGCGGGCCAGGCCCCGCAGCCGGACGTGGTCATCTGGCCGGAGAACTCCTCCGATATCGATCCGCTGCGCAATGCCGACGCGCGGGCGCTCATCACCCAGGCCTCACGAGACATCAAGGCCCCCATTCTGGTCGGGGCGGTACTCGTCAACGACGATCGGACCACCACCAATTCGGTGATCGTGTGGAACGGCGCGGACGGGCCGGGGGAGCGGCACGACAAGAAGATCATCCAGCCCTTCGGTGAATACCTCCCGATGCGCAGCTTCTTCCGGCACTTCTCCGACTATGCCGACCGGGCAGGCTATTTCGTCCCGGGCTCCGGCGACGGCGTGGTGCACGTGCGGCCCGCGAACGGCGGCGCGCCGGTGGCCATCGGCATCGCCACCTGTTACGAGGTGGTCTTCGACCGCGCCTTCCAGGAAGCGGTGGAGGCGGGCGCGCAGATTCTGGCGGTGCCGTCCAACAACGCCACCTTCGGCGACAGCGAGATGACCTTCCAGCAGCTGGCCATGTCGCGCATCCGCGCGGTGGAACACGGCCGCGCCGTGGTGGTCTCGGTGACCACCGGCGTCAGCGCGATCATCACCGCCGACGGCGCCATCCAACAGCAGACTGAACAGTTCGTTCCGGCGGCGCTGGTGGCGCAACTGCAATTGCAAACGGACACGACACTCGCCACCCGTTTCGGCCCCGCGCCCGAACGGATCTTGTGTATTCTGGCCGCGGCTGCCGCTGTGGCGGCAGTGATTCGGCGGCGGACGCGCACCCCTGCGACGCCGGCCGGCGACCAGGTGGGCCGGTAACCATCCGGCCCGGAAACATCATCGGATAGACCGCGGGCTCGTGCGACGAGGGCCGTCCCGCGGCGGCGATTCTCAATTCGCCAGCGCATAGCCAGAGTGCTGTTCAGTCAGCCCGTTTTGGCGCGTTTTGCCCGAGTTGGTGCGGTTTCTTCTGCGAATTGCGACCTTATCGCGAGGTTAGCCATGAGGTAACTAGCCTAATACTGCGCTCCGCCAATGCTGTTGGTTGCGAGCAACTCGAGATCACCACCGATCCACTCGGCGGGGTGCTCCGAATCATAGGGCGTGGATCACGTCCTACGGCTCGCGCGTGCGCGCATTCGCTGGCCGTGATCGGTCTTCGGGGCTCGGGGAGTTGCGTCAACAGCGGCAGAACGGAGTGTTTGATGAGTTCATTGGCCACCGATCGTGTCGACCAATGTTCATCTGGTGAATTCTCGGCTCAACCATTCGCGCTCTCTCCCGCGCAGGCCGCGCTCTATTACGCGCAGCGCATCAGGCCCGACATCCCGCTCACCATCGCGCAATACGTGGAGATCCACGGCGACCTCGACGTGGGCCGGCTGCTCTACGCCATCGAGCGGTTCGGGTCGGAGACCGAGGTCGGGCACGTGCGCCTGCTGGAGATCGACGGCGAACCGCATCAGGTGGTGGACCCCACCTGGCGGCCCGGCTGGAAGCGCCTGGACCTGCGCGAGGAACCGGACCCGCGCGCGGCCGCGCTGGCGTGGATGAACGACCACGCCAGCTCGCCCATCGATATCGAACACGATCCGCTCACCATCAATGTGGTGCTGCGGACCGGGGATTCGGACTGGATCTGGTACACCCGCGGGCACCACATCGTCATCGACGGCTACGGGGCCATGAACGGCACCACCCGCGCCGCGGAGATCTACACGGCGCTGGAGAACCAGACCGAACCGGTCGTCTCACGCGCCACCCCGCTGGCCGCCATCTACGCCGACGAGGGCCGCTACCGCGAGACCACCCGCTTCCGCAACGATGCCGAGTACTGGCGCGAACAGCTGGAAGGGGTCGGCGAGCCGATCACGCTGTCCGGCAACGGGATGCTCGCGCCCATTTCCGACTCCGGACGGCGCACCGCCACCGCGGTGCTCGGACCGGAACTGGAAGCGGCCGTCGAAGCCGCGTCGAACACCTTCGGCAGCAATAGTTCCGCCATCTTCGTGGCGGCGCTGGCCTGCTACGTGCGGGCCGTCACCGGACATCAGGACGTGGTGCTGAGCCTGCCGGTGTCCGCGCGCACCACCGTGGCCTTGCGGCGCTCCGGCGGCGTGGTGTCGAACGTGGTGCCGATCCGGGTGCGCTTCACCGGAGCCGACACCCTCGCCGATACGGTGCGGGCCGTCGAACTGCAGATCACCGGGGCGCTGCGGCATCAGCGGTATCGCAGTGACGACATCCGCAGAGAATGCGGATACTCGCGCGATGCCCGCGGGTTCTTCGGGCCCATGGTCAATCTCATGCTGTTCCACAGCGAATTGAAGTTCGGCAGCCTGGTCGGGGCCATCAATGTGCTCTCCACCGGGCCCGTGGAGGATCTGTCGATCAACCTGTACAACGGGGTCGGCAACCGCATCCACATCGACTTCGAGGCCAACCCGCGGCTGTACGGGGACGCCGAACTGACCATGCACCACGGGCGGTTCGTGGACTTCCTGCGCCGGCTGGTGCTGGCCGCGCCGGAAACCCCCGTCGGGGACCTGCCGGTGCTCACCGACCTCGAACGCGAACGCGTACTGCACGAATGGAACTCGACGCAGGTCGCGCGGCAGGACGGCACCCTGGCCGGGCTGTTCGCCGATCGGGCCGCCATGTGCCCGAGCCGGGTGGCCCTGGACTTCGAGGGCGACACCCTGACCTACGCGGCGTTCGACGAGCGCGCCAACCGGCTCGCCCGCGAGCTCATCGCGCGTGGGGCCGGACCGGACACCGTGGTGGGCTTGGCGATTCGCCGGAGCCTGGACCTGCTCGTCGGCATGTACGGCATCGTGAAGGCCGGAGCCGCCTATCTGCCCATCGATCCGGACCATCCGGCCGATCGCATCGAGGCGATTCTCGAGCAGGCGCGGCCGCTGTGCGTGCTCACCGCCGCCCGCGACGAACTCGAACTGCCTGCGCTCGCCCCGCGATTCGATATCGACACCGCCGACCTGTCCGAGCGCGGCGGCCGGCCGATCACCGACGCCGACCGCATCACGCCGCTGCGCGCCGACCATCTGGCGTATGTCATTTTCACCTCCGGGTCGACCGGTAAGCCCAAGGGCGTGGGCGTCAGCCACGCCGCCATCGTCAACCGGCTGCGCTGGATGCAGCACGCCTATCCGCTCGACAGCAGCGACGTGGTGCTCCAGAAGACCCCGGCCACCTTCGATGTGTCGGTGTGGGAGTTCTTCTGGCCCTTGCAGATCGGCGCCCGCCTGGTCATCGCCGCCCCCGACGGGCACCGCGACCCCAGCTACCTGGCCCGCGTCATCGCCGAGAAGAACGTCACCACCGCCCATTTCGTGCCGTCCATGCTCTCGGTCTTCCTCACCGACACCGATGTGCGCGGCTGCACCGGCCTGACCCGCGTCTTCTGCTCCGGCGAAGCCCTGCCCGCGGCCACCGTCACCGAGTTCCACGCCGCGCTCGGCACCGGAGCCGAAGCGCCGCAACTGCACAACCTCTACGGCCCCACCGAAGCCGCCGTCGACGTCACCGCCTGGCACTGCGCGCCCGGCACCACCGACGTCCCGATCGGCTCCCCGGTCTGGAACACCCGCACCTACGTCCTGGACGCCCGCCTGCAACCGGTCGCCCCCGGCGTCGTCGGCGAGCTGTACCTGGCCGGCGTGCAACTCGCCCGCGGCTACCTCGGCCGCCCCGGCCTCTCCGCCGACCGTTTCGTCGCCAACCCCTTCACCCCCGGCACCCGCATGTACCGCACCGGCGACCTGGTGCGCTGGCGCAGCGGCGGCCGCACCGGCGTCCTGGAATACCTGGGCCGCAGCGACTTCCAGGTCAAGATCCGCGGCCTGCGCATCGAACTCGGCGAAATCGAGAACGCGCTGCTGGCCGACGACCGCGTCGCCCGCGCGGTGTGCGTGGCCCGGCGCGGGCGCGGCGGCGACGAACTGATCGCCTACGCCGTGGCGGCGCAGGGCATCCTGCCCTCCGGCGGCGTGCCGGCCGGAGCCGATACCGCGAACGGCACCGGCGGTGTCGGCACGGCTGCGCCGGATATGCACGGGCGCAAGCAGATCGGCGCGCCGGGCGCGGCCGACGGACCGGCGGGTTCGATCACACGTCGCGGCAGTGTTGCTGCGGCCACCCCCGCCTCCGGCGGTACCGGTACCGCGGTGGCGGGGACCACCGCCGAGGCCGCCGATCGGGCGGAACTCGCGGCCGAACTCACGACGGTGCTGCGGCGGACGCTGCCCAGTTACATGGTGCCGTCGGCGATCATGGTGCTTGACGAACTACCGCTCAGCGCCAACGGCAAGGTGGATCGGAAGGCCTTGCCGGAACCGGTCATCGGGGTGCGCCGGCCGGCGCGGCCCGCCGAGGCGGGGCCGCGGAATGCGGTGGAGCATCAGGTCATCGGGGTCTTCGCGGAGGTACTGGGCGTCGACGAGATCGAGGTGGCGGACAACTTCTTCGATCTGGGCGGTAACTCGCTGTCGGCGGCGCGGGCGATCGCGCGGGTGAACGCGGCCGTCGGGGCCGCGCTGACCATCCGAGATCTGTTCGAATCGCCGACCGTGGCCGCGCTGGCCGCCCGGCTGGCATCCCCGCAGAGCGAGATGGCCTCGCCGAAACTGCTGGCGGGACAGCGCCCGGAGCACATCCCGCTCTCGCTGGCCCAGCAGCGGCTGTGGATCCTGAACCGGTTCGCCGAGCACGCGGCCGCGTACAACATGCCGCTCGCGGTGGAATTGACCGGGCCGCTGGATGTTCCGGCCCTGCGCGCGGGACTCCTCGATGTGCTGGAGCGGCACGAGAGCCTGCGCACGATCTTCCCGGACACCCCGCAAGGTCCGTGCCAGCGGGTGCATCCGGCCTCGGAGATCCCGCTGACGCTCGAACCGGTCGACGCGATCGACGCCGACGTCAACCAGCTGGTGGCCGAGTTCGCCGGGTACGGTTTCGATCTGCGCAGTCAGGCGCCGATCCGGGTGGCGCTGTACGCGACCGGACCGGATACGCACGTGTTCCTGGTGGTGCTGCACCACATCAGCGGTGACGGCTGGTCGGTCGCGCCGCTGACCCGCGACATCATGGTCGCGGTCGCCGCGCGCGCCGCCGGGCAGGTGCCGGACTGGACGCCGCTGCCGGTGCAGTACGCCGACTTCGCGCTGTGGCAGCGCGAATTGCTCGGCGACGAAGCCGATCCCGCGAGCGCGCTCTCGCGGCAGCTCGCCTACTGGCGGGCCGCGCTGGCCGATCTGCCCGACCAGCTGGACCTGCCCCTGGATCGCCCGCGGCCCCGGCAGCGCTCCACCGACGGCGGGCGCGTGGAGTTCGCCATCCCGGCGCAGCTGCGGCGGGATCTGGCCGCGCTGGCCGCCGAACGGGGCGTCAGCACCTTCATGGTGTTGCACGCCGCACTGGCGGCACTGCTTGCGCGATTGTGCAATTCGACGGATATCGCCATCGGCACACCCATCGCCGGGCGCAGCGATCCGGCGCTGGACGACCTGGTCGGCATGTTCGTCAATACCCTGGTCCTGCGCACCCGCATCGACCCGGCCGCCGGCTTCGATCGCATGCTCGCCGAGGTCCGCGACACCGACCTCAATGCCTTCGCCAATGCCGACGTCCCGTTCGAACGCCTCGTCGAGGTCGTCAACCCCGAGCGCTCCGCCGCCCGGCACCCGCTGTTCCAGGTCATGCTGTCCTACGACAGCAGCCCCGAACTGCGCGTCGACCTGCCCGGGGTGGCGGCGCGAGTGCTGCCCATGGCCATGGACATCGCCAAATTCGATCTCCAGCTGACCGTGCACGAACCGGTCGGCAGCGGCGCCGAAGAAGCCCCGCTCACCGCCGAATTCGGTTACGCCGCCGACGTTTTCGACCACGCCACGGTCGAGGCGCTGGCCCGGCGCTTCGCCGCGCTGCTGGCCGCCGCGGTCGCCGACCCGGCCGTCCCGGTGGGCGACCTGCCCATCCTGGACGCGCGTGAGACCGCGAAACTGGTGCCCATCATGGGGTCCCCGGCCGAACCGGCCAGCACCCTGGCGCGCCTGCTCACCGACACCGCCGAACGCGTGCCCGACGCCGTCGCGGTCCGCTACCAGGGCCACGACACCACCTACCGGGAACTCGACGAACGCTCGAACCGGCTGGCGCGGGTGCTCATCGAACACGGCGCGGGCCCGGAGGTCGTGGTCGCCATCGCGCTGCCGCGCAGCCTGGAGAGCATTCTCGCGGTGTGGTCGGTCGCCAAGACCGGCGCCGCCTACGTGCCCATCGACCCGGACTATCCCGCCGATCGCATCGCGCACATGCTCGCCGACTCCGGCGCCATGCTGGGGCTCACCAATGCCGAACGGCGCGCGGAAATGCCGGACTGGCCCGGAAGCCGTGGGCGGCACCGCAAGTCGTACGTGGACTGGCTGCTGCTCGGCTCGGACACCCTGGCCGCGGAATGCGCCCAGCAGACCGACGGCCCGGTGACCGACACCGACCGGCACCATCCGCTGCGCACCGGCGGCCCGGCCTACCTCATCTACACCTCCGGCTCCACCGGCAAACCCAAGGCCGTCGTCGTCACCAACGCCGGCATCGCCTCCCTCGCACACGAGCAGATGCATCTGTTCCGCGTCACCGATGCCGCACGCACCCTGCACTTCTCCTCGCCCAGCTTCGACGCCTCGGTGCTGGAGCTGCTGCTCGGCTTCGCCGCCGGGGCCACCATCGTGGTCGCGCCCGCCGGCATCTACGGCGGCGCCGAACTGGCCACGCTGCTGCGCGAAGAACGGGTGACCCATGCCTTCGTCACCCCGGCCGCACTGGGCACCGTGCCCGCCGCGGACCTGCCGGACCTGGAAGCGGTCATCGTCGGCGGCGAAGCCTGCCCGGAGGACCTGGTCCGGGTCTGGACCGATCCGGAGGCGCGACCGGCCGGAATGCCGGTGCGGCGCATGCACAATATGTACGGCCCGTCCGAAGCCACCGTCGCCGCCACCGCCACCGGACCCATGGTGGCCGGCCGCCCGGTGCCCATCGGCCTGCCCGTGCGCGGCATGCGGCTGTTCGTGCTCGACGGCCGCCTGCACCCGGTCCCGCCGGGCGTGGCGGGCGAGCTGTACCTGTCCGGACCCGGCCTGGCCCGCGGCTACCTGGGCCGGCACGGGCTGACCGCGCAGCAGTTCCCGGCCAACCCGCACGGCCGCCGCGGCGAACGCATGTACCGCACCGGCGATCTCGTGGTCTCCGACGGCGTCGGGCAGCTGCGCTTCCTGGGCCGCGCCGACGACCAGATCAAGATCCGTGGTTTCCGTGTCGAACTGCGCGAGATCGATCACGTGCTGCGCGACCATCCGGGAGTCACCTTCGCGCTCACCGTCGTCCACCACGACGAACGCGGCATCCCGCGCCTGGTCTCCTATCTCACCGCCGACACCGACCTCGACATCCCCGCGGTGCTGGACACCGCGCGCGGCCGGTTGCCCGGCTACATGGTGCCCTCGGCGGTCACCGTGCTCGAGACGCTGCCGGTCACCCCGTCCGGCAAACTCGACCGCAAGGCCCTGCCCGCACCGGATTTCGTGGCCGCGGCCCCCTCCCGCGCCCCGGAAACCGAGATGGAGCAGCAGGTCGCGCAGGTGTTCGGCACCGTGCTCGGCGCACCCGTACACGGCGCGGAGGACAATTTCTTCGAGATCGGCGGCAACTCGCTGCTGGCCACCCGGCTCACCGCCGCCCTGCACGCCGAATTCGGGGTGGAGCTGCCGGTGCGCGCCATCTTCGAAGCCCCCACCGTGGCGGGCGTGGCGGCCCGGCTGGCGGAAGCGCCCCGGACGCAGCGGGCGGCGCTGGCCGTGCACACCCCGCGTCCGGAGCGCGTGCCACTGTCGCTGCCGCAGCAGCGGCTGTGGTTCCTCAATCGATTCTCCCCGGAATCGAGCGCCTACAACATCGCTTTCGTGCTTCGGATCGACGGCGATCCGGACCTGCCCGCCCTCCGCGCCGCCCTCGGTGACGTGGTGGAACGGCACGAGGTACTGCGCACCGTCTTCCCCGAGGACGAGCACGGCGCCTACCAGCGGGTCCTGGACACCGCCCGCTGCCTGCCGGTGCTGGAAGCCGTCGAGACCGACGATGTCGGCGCCCGCAAGGCGCTGCGGTCGCTGGCCCGGCGCGGCTTCGACCTGGCGCACGAGATCCCGCTGCGAATGACGTTGCTGCGCACCGGCAATCGCCGCCACCTGCTCGGCATCGTGCTGCATCACATCGCCGCCGACGGCTGGTCGCTCGGCCCGCTCACCCGGGACCTCGCGGTCGCCTACACCGCCCGGCACGGCGGCGTCGCACCCGCCTGGACGCCACTGCCGGTGCAGTACGCCGACTTCAGCCTGTGGCAGCGCGAATGCCTGGGCCAGGAAGGCGATCCCGACAGCGCCGCCGCCATCCAGCTCGCCTACTGGCGGACCGCGCTCGCGGACCTGCCCGAGGAAATGCCGCTGCCCTACGACCGGGCCCGCCCGGCCGAACCCACCCAGCGGGCCGGCGCGGTGCGCTTCGAGGTCCCCGAGGACGTGCAGCGGCGACTCGCCGAAGTGGCGCGCGCCCACGGCGTCTCGCTGTTCATGGTGCTGCGCTCCACCATGGCCGTACTGCTGCGGGTGGTCACCGGCGGCCGCGACATCGTCATCGGCACCCCCGTCGCCGGGCGCACCGACACGCGCCTGGAAGAGCTCGTCGGCATGTTCGTCAACACCCTGGTGCTGCGCTCGGACGTCGACCCCGACCGCAGCTTCGCCGAACTGCTGCAAGCCGACCGCGATACCGAACTGGCCGCGCTCGCGCACGCCGAGGTGCCGTTCGAACGCATCGTGGAGGAGATCGGCGGCGGCGCCGGCGGGCTGCGCCCGGCCCTGCAGGTCGCGCTGACCGTGCAGGAACCCGCGCCCGCGCTGCAACTGCCGGGCCTGGGCCTGGCCGCCGAGGAACTCGATATCGCGCTCGCCAAGTTCGACCTCGAACTGCGGGTGCTGCCCGGCGCCGACGACGAGGACCGGATCTACGAATTCGTCTACGCCGCCGAACTGTTCGAGCAGCAGACCGTCAGCACCCTCGCCGATCGCCTGGTCCGGGTGTTCGACGCCGTCACCGCCGATCCGCGCATCAAGGTGCGCGATATCGACGCCCGCACCGAGATCGAACGCGAACTGCTCACCCCCGCCTGGGGACCCGCGCCCGAACCGCAGTGCAGCCTGGCCGCCTACTTCGCGGCCACCGCGCACCTCAACCCGGACCGGGTGTTCCTGCGCTACGAGGACACCGAACTCACCTACCTGCAAGCCGACGTCTACTCCAATCGCCTGGCCCGCGCGCTCATCTCGCGCGATCTCGGCCCGGGGGACCGGGTGGCGCTGGGACTGACCCGGTCGGTGGAATCGGTGCTGGCCGTACTGGCCGTCGCCAAGGCGGGCGCGGCGTACGTGCCGGTCGACCCCAACTATCCGGCGGACCGGGTGCGGCACATGCTCACCGACTCCGGCTGCCGGGTCGGGGTGAGCCTCACCGGGCACGCCGACCGGCTGTACCAGGCCGGCGGCGACCACGCCATCGAATGGCTGCTGCTCGACGACGCCGAACTGCTCGACGAACTCGAAGCCCACGACGACGGCGCCGTCACCGACGCCGACCGCACCACCACCCTGTGGACCGCCGACCTGGCGTACGTCATCTACACCTCCGGGTCCACCGGAAAACCCAAGGGCGTGGCCGTGACTCACGGCGGCCTGTCCAATTTCGCCGACGAGATCCGCGAGCGGATGCGGGTCGATCGCGAATCGCGCACCATGCACTTCTCCTCGCCCAGCTTCGACGCCGCCGTGTTCGACCTGCTGCTGGCGGTCGGCTCCGGAGCCACCATGGTGATCGTGCCGCCGCACATCTACGGCGGTGACGAACTGGCCGAGCTGATGGATCGCGAAGAGGTCAGCCACACCTTCATGACCCCGGCCGCCCTCGCCACCATCGACCGTGAACGGTGGGCGCTGCCCAACCTGCGGGCCGTCATGGTCGGCGGCGAGGCGTGCGGGCCGGAACTGGTGGCGCGCTGGGCCCCCGGGCGCATGATGTTCAACGGGTACGGGCCCACCGAGACCACCGTGGTCATCACCATCGCCGGGCCGATGATCCCCGGCGAGACCGTCACCATCGGCAGCCTGGTGCGCGGCGCGCGGGCCCTGGTGCTCGACGAGCGCCTGCACCCGGTCCCGGTCGGCGTGCCCGGTGAGCTGTACCTGGGCGGACAGGGTTCCGCGCGTGGCTATTTCGACCGGCTCGGGCTCACCGCCACCCGGTTCGTCGCCGACCCGCACGGACCCGAAGGCACCCGCATGTACCGCACCGGAGACGTGGTGCGCTGGACCGCCGACGGGGAACTGGTGTACCTGGGGCGCAGCGACCACCAGGTCAAGGTGCGCGGATTCCGGATCGAACTCGGCGAGATCGACGCCGTGCTCACCGCGCACCCCGCGATCCGCTTCGCACACACCGAGGTCTGCGAGATCGCCGGCGTCCGCCGCATCGTGTCCTATGTGCTGCCGGTCGCGGCGGACCTCGCCGCGGGCGCGGCGACCGGACGGGGCACCCACACCCCCGCCCACGGGCTGCCCGCGATCAGCGGGGCCGCGGCCGGACCGGACGGGCACGCCGCGGCGGCGCTCGATCTCGAGGAACTGCGCGCGCACTGCGCCGGACACCTTCCGGCGCACATGGTCCCGAGCAGCCTGACCCTGCTCGACCGGATCCCGCTCACCCCGGTCGGCAAACTCGACCGTGACGCGCTGCCCGAACCCCAGGCCGTGGTGGCCGTGGTGTCACGTGACCCCGAGACCGACACCGAGCGGCTCGTCGCCGAGGTGATGGGCGATCTGGTCGGGGCCGAAGCGCTCGGCGCCGACGACAGCTTCTTCGAGGTCGGCGGAAACTCGCTGCTGGCCACCCAATTGGTGGCGCGCCTGGCCACCGCGACCGGGGTACGGCTGGAGGTGCGGGCGGTGTTCGCCGCGCCGACCGTGGCCGGACTGGCCGCGCAGCTCGACGCCGGGACGCCTTCGGGGGATCTGCTGCCCGAACCGCGCAAACGCACCCGGCCGCAGCGCATTCCGCTCTCGGCCGCCCAGCGCCGGCTGTGGTTCCTGGAGAAGTTCAACGCCTCCGGCGATCACGGGGAAGCGTTGGGCGCGTACAACATTCCGGTGGCGCTGCGGCTGCGCGGCAAACTCGACGTGCAGGCGTTGCGTGCGACCCTGCACGCGGTGCAAGCCCGGCACGAAACGCTGCGCACCGTGTTCCCCGAACTCGACGGCGAACCCTGCCAGCGCGTGCTCGACGCCGACGAGGCCGCCATCGGGCTGCCGGTACGCACCGTCGACGCCGCCCAGGTGCCCGCGGAGATCCGGCGCACCGCCGCGGCCGGATTCGACCTGGCCAACCAGGTGCCGTTGCGGGCCGCGCTGCTGCGCCTGACCGGCACCGGCGTGGACGAGCACGTGCTGGTGCTGGTCGTGCACCACATCGCCATGGACGGCTGGTCGCTGCAACCCCTGGCCGCCGATGTGGCCGCCGCCTACCGGGCCCACACCGCCGGCCAGGAACCGCAGTGGCCCGCCCTGCCCATCCAGTACGCCGATTACACGCTGTGGCAACAGGATGTGCTGGGCCGCGAGGACGATCCCGAATCGGTGATCAGCCGCCAGCTCGACTACTGGCGGCGCGCCCTCGACGGCATCCCGGAACTGCTCGCGGTGCCCGCCGACCGGCCGCGCCCGCCGGTGCCCAGCTATCGCGGCGGCACCGTCGAATGCAAGATCGACGCCTTCACCCACCGCGAATTGCAGGCCCTGGCAGCCGAACACGGCGTCACCATGTTCATGGTGCTGCACGCGGCACTGGTGGCACTGTTGCACCGGCTGACCGCCGGGGACGACATCACCGTCGGCACCCCGATCGCCGGACGCGGGCACCCCGCGCTCGACCGCATGATCGGCATGTTCGTCGGCACCCTGGTACTGCGCACCGACGTCGACGGCGGCGCCGGATTCGCCGACCTGCTGCGCGCGGTCCGCGACACCGACCTGGAAGCCTTCGCGCACGCCGACGTCCCGTTCGAACGGCTCGTCGAGGTGCTCAATCCGGCCCGCTCGCAAGCACATCACCCGATGTTCCAGGTCATGCTGTCGGTGCAGAACCAGCCCGTGCGGGTACTGGAGCTGCCGGGCATGCGCATCGAAGCCGACGACGCCGACCCGGGCATCGCCAAATTCGATCTGCAGTTCACCCTCACCGAATCCTGGACGCAGCGGCGCGAACCCGACGGCATCACCGTGTCGGTCAACTACGCCTCGGACCTGTTCGAAGCGGTCACCGCGCAGCGCCTGGCCCACCGGTTCGTGCGCCTGCTCGGCGCGGCCGCGGCGAATCCGGCCACCGCCGTGGGGGATCTGGAACTGCTGGACGAGGCCGAATGGTCGGCGCTGGCGCCCGTGCGCGGCGCCGAAGCCGGCCTGCCCATCACCTTCCCGGAGGTGTTCGAGGCCGCCGCCAACCTCAACCGGACCGCCATCGCGGTGCGGGCGGCGGGCACCCAGATCTCCTACGACGCCCTGGACCGCTGGACCAACCGCCTCGCGCGCGTCCTCATCGGCTACGGGGTGGGACCGGAAGTGCTGGTCGCCATGGGCATTCCGCGCTCGGCCGAATCGGTCGCGGTCATGCTGGCCATCGCCAAGGCCGGCGCCGCGTTCGTGCCGGTCGACCCCAACTATCCGGAACAGCGCATCAGCCATATGCTGCTGGATTCCGGTGCGGCCGTGGGCATCACCCTGTCCGCGCACCGCGAACGCATGCCCGACGGCGCCAACTGGACCGTGCTGGACGCGCCCTCCTTCCGGCGGCGCGTGCTCACCACCTCCGACGCCCCGATCACCGACGACGAGCGGACCAGCGCCCTGCGCATGGACAACCCCGCCTACGTCATCTACACCTCCGGCTCCACCGGCATCCCCAAGGGCGTGGTCGTCACCCACGGCGGCCTGTCCAACTTCGCCGCCGAAACCGCGCAGCGCTTCGACGTGCGGCCCGGCTGCCGCGTCCTGCACTTCGCCACCCCGAGTTTCGACGCCGCCATGCTCGATCTGCTGCTCGCGCTCGGCGGGGCCGCGACCCTGGTCATCACCCCGCCCGGGGTGGTCGGCGGACAGGAACTGGGGCAGGTGTTCCAGGAGGAAGGCATCACGCACGCCTTCATCACCACCTCCGCCCTGGGCACCGTCGATCCGACCGGCGTGACCGCGCTGCGGCACGTGCTCGTCGGCGGCGAAGCCCTGCCGCCGGACCTGGTCACCCGGTGGGCGCCCGGGCGCAAGCTCTACAACGTGTACGGGCCCACCGAGACCACCATCGTCACGGTGATCTCGCAGCCCATGACGCCCGGCGGGCAGATCACCATCGGCGGACCCATCCGCGGGGTCGGGGCCAGCGTGCTGGACGCGCGCCTGCACCCGGCGCCCGGCGGGGTCACCGGTGAACTGCACCTGGCGGGCGCGGCCCTGGCGCGCGGCTACCTGCGCCGGCCCGGGCTCACCGCCCAGCGGTTCGTGGCCAACCCGTTCGGCAAACCCGGCGAGCGCATGTACCGCACCGGCGACCTGGTGCGCTGGCTCGAAAAGGGCGGGCGCGCACGGGATATGGAGTACGTGGGACGCACCGACCATCAGGTGAAGATCCGCGGCTTCCGGATCGAGCTCGGCGAGATCGACGCCGCGCTGGCCCGGCACGCGGCGGTGGAATTCGCCACCACCATCGGCCATCGCACCCCGGCCGGGTCCACCGCGCTGGTGTCGTATGTCAAGCCGCGCAACGGGACCGCGCCGACCGTGGCCGAACTGACCGCGCACGTGGCCGAGCTGGTGCCCAACTACATGGTCCCGCAATCGATCATGCTGCTGGACCGGATCCCGCTGTCCCCGGTCGGCAAGCTCGATCGCAAAGCCCTGCCGGAACCGGTGTTCGCGGCCCGCGAGGGCTACCGGGCGCCGTCCAATCCGACCGAGGAAGCCCTCTGCGCGGCGTTCGCCGACGTGCTGGGCATCGAATCGGTGGGCGCGGACGACGGATTCTTCGAACTCGGCGGCAACTCGCTGCTGGCCACCAAGGTGGTCTCGCAGGTACGGGCGGCCGGTATCGACCTGCCCGTGCAGGCCATGTTCGGCGAATCCACCCCGGCCGCCATCGCCCGCCGGCTCGCCGACGCCGACGGCGATGCCGGGGCCGCGCTGCTGGCCGCCCTGGAAGCGCTGCTGCCGCTGCGCCCGGTCACCGACGGTGCGGTGCCGCCGCTGTTCTGCGTGCACCCGGCCATCGGATTGTCCTGGTGCTTCGCCGGATTGGTCTCGCACCTGCCGCACGACCGGCCGGTGTACGGGCTGCAGGCGCCGCACGTGTGCGGCGAGGAAAGCCATCCGACCATCGCCGAAGCCGCGAAATACTATGTGGCGCACATGAAAGAGGTGCAGCCGCACGGCCCCTACCATGTGCTGGGCTGGTCGCTGGGCGGGCTCATCGCCCACGAGGTCGCGGTGCAGTTGCAGGCCGGCGGCGACGAAGTGGCGCTGCTCGGGCTGATGGACAGCTACCAGCTCTCGGACCGCTGGCTCGAGAGCGCCGTCCCGTCGGTGGCCGACATCATCGGCGAATTCGGCTCCGACCTGCTCGGCGGCGATACCGACGTGGACCCGCGGATGAACCTGCACGAGGCGGCCGAACTGCTGCGCAGCCGCCCCGGCCCGTTCGCCGCGCTCACCGTCGAACACCTGGAACGGCTCTACACCGGCTACACCAACGGCGCGGTACAGGCGCACGGCTTCCGGCCCCGCGTCTTCGACGGCGATCTGCTCTTCTTCACCGCCGCCGACGACGAGATCAACCTGGCCGACCCCGAGCGCTGCGCGTCCGCGTGGGAGCCGTACGTCACCGGCACGGTGCACGACCAGAAGGTGCGCTGCCGGCATTCCGGAATGACCACCCCCGAAGCGCTGTCCGTCATCGGACCGGTACTGCGGGATCACCTGGCGGAGCTGGCCGCTCGCGCCGGACGGGAGGAAACCCGATGAGCCTCGCGGTGGAAGTCACGGGACTGGTCAAGTACTACGGCAAGATCCGGGTCCTGGACGGGATCGACCTCGAGATCCCGTCCGGCACCGTGATGGGACTGCTCGGGCCCAACGGCGCCGGCAAGACCACCACGGTCCGCATCGTCACCACCCTGCTACGCCCGAGCTCGGGCAGCATCCGGATCGCGGGCATCGACGTGCTGAAGGACCCGGCGCGCGCCCGCACCCGGCTCGGCCTGTCCGGGCAGTACGCGGCGGTCGACGCCAACCTGTCCGGATTCGAGAACCTGCGCATGGTGGCCCGGCTCTACGGCATGAGCCACAAACGCGCCGCCGAACGCGCCGAGGAACTGCTGTCGGCGCTCGGGCTCACCCACGCCGCCGGCCGCCGCGCCGGCACCTACTCCGGCGGTATGGCGCGCCGGCTCGATCTGGCGGGCGCACTGGTGTGCCGCCCGCCGGTGGTGGTGCTCGACGAACCCACCACCGGGCTCGATCCCCGTGGGCGCCTGGACATGTGGCGCGTCATCGGCGAACTCGTCGACGACGGCACCACCGTCCTGCTCACCACGCAATACCTGGAAGAGGCCGATCTACTGGCCGACCGCATCACCGTCATCGACCGCGGGCGGGTCATCGCGCGCGGTTCCGCCGACGAACTCAAGACCTCCATCGGCGGCGACAAACTCACCGTGACCCTGGCCGCCGGCCAGGATCCCGCGCCCGCACTGCGTGTGCTGGCCGGGATCGGCGTCGGCGAACCGGCCCACGACGCCGGGGCCGACCAGGTGTTCGTGGTGGTCGGCGACGGCACCCGCACCATGGTCGAGGCGCTGCGCCGCCTCGACGACGCGGGCGTGTGCGTGCTCGACGCGCACGTGCACCGCCCCAGTCTCGACGACGTATTTCTCTCACTCACCGGCAAATCCGCCGAACGCGTCCCGCCGGTACGCACCAACCACGATGTGCAAGAGGAGATTCTGTCTTGACCACCGCAAACGCCACCCCGCCGGCTCCGGCCGCGACGGGGAGAGCCGGCGCGCCCGGACCACTCATGTTGCTGCCCCGCGTCTTCCGCGACAGCGCCACCGTCGCCTACCGCAATCTGCTGACCATCCTGCGGGTGCCGACCCTGCTGGTGACCGCGACCATCCAGCCGCTGATGTTCGTGTTCCTGTTCGCCTACGTCTTCGGGGCTTCGCTGGGCGGCAGTCAGTACCGGGAGTTCCTGCTGGCCGGAATCTTCACTCAGACAGTCGCTTTCAACGCGGCCTTCACCACCGTCGGCCTGGCCAACGATCTGCACAAGGGCATGATCGACCGGATGCGGACGCTGCCGATGTCGCGGCTGGCGGTGCTGATGGGCCGCACGCTGTCGGACACCGTGGTCAATATCCTGGCGCTCAGCGTCATGGTGGGCTGCGGATATGTGGTGGGGTGGCGGATCAACGGCGGAATCGCCGATGCCGTCCTGGCTTTCGCGGTGATCCTGCTGTTCGCCTTCGCCATGTCGTGGGTGGGCGCCATCACCGGGCTCATGTCGCCGAGCGTGGAAGTGGCTCAGAGCGCGGGCCTGATCTGGCTGTTCCCGCTCACCTTCATCTCCTCGGCGTTCATCTCGGGGGAGTCGCTGCCGGGGCCGCTGCGCACGGTGGCGGAATGGAATCCGATCACCGCGGTGTCGGCGGCCGGGCGCAAGCTGTTCGACAACGGCTCCCCGCCCACCTTCGTGCCCGCCGACGGCTGGCCCGCCGAGCATTGCGTGGAGTACTCGGTCATGTGCTCGCTGGGCATCCTGGCCATCGCGGTGCCGCTGGCGCTGCTGCAGTACCGCAAGGTCGCCAGCCACTGACGCCGGGTTGATCGGCACACAGCAGAAGGCCCCCTCTCCGGCTCGGGAGAGGGGGCCTTTCTCGTCTTCGGGGGTCTCAGCCCCGGCGGCGGCTCTTGATCAGATCCATCCGCTCCTGGAGCAGCTCCTCGAGCTCCTCCTTGCTGCGGCGCTCGAGCAGCATGTCCCAGTGGGTCCGCGGCGGCTTCACCTTCTTGGGCTCCTGCGTGGTGCCCTCGAGCAGAATGCCCTCCTGGCCGTTGCGGCACAGCCAGGTCGGGGGGATCTCGGCGTCATCGGCGAAGGGAACGTCGAATTCCTCACCGTTCTCGGTGCGGTACTTCGCCATCCGACGCGGCGCGAGGTCGTGGTCGCGGTCGGTCTCGTAGCTCACCGCTCCGAGACGACTGCCACGGAGTACGCGATCTGCCATGAGTGCGGTCCCTTCTCGCCTGTCGGCAACGTTCTAGATCAGTGATACTGCGACGGCGTGGTGTCATGCCCGGTCGTGATGTCCGGTCATCATGTCAACGCCGCCGCGCACGTTTCGGTTCCCCTGCGGAGAACCCTGCCATTCTACCGGTCGCGCGCCGATGCTCGCGCCCGGCGTGCCCACCACCCGCGCGAGCGCCGAAACCATTAAGGTGACGGACCATGTCGCGCACGCGCCTGCTGTCCTGCCTGTGGTGCGGGAGGGAGATCGCCGAATCCGAACTCGGCCGTCGTCGTCGGTACTGCCGTCAGTCCTGCCGGCAGCGGGCGTACGAACATCGAAACAGCGTGAAGGGCACCGGTATTCCCGAGGATTCGGTGGTACTCAGCGCCCAGGAGGTCGCCGACCTCTCCGATCGCTGGTTCGCGGCCCGCTGCGCCGCCGAGGACGTGGCCACGGCGGTCGCGGAGGGAGCCGACACCATCGAATTGACCGAATTGGCGGCGATTTTGGTGAAACTCACGCGCGATGCCGAGCGGCTGCGCTGATCAGGTGCGCGGGGATCGGCTGGGTGACGTCGGTGCCCGCGACCGGAAGTGACGGTGCGGCGGCCGGGTTCGCCCGGGTGCCGCGGCCGCGCACCAGATAGACCAGCGCGGCGCCCGCGGCCATGACCGCGGCGAGGGTGGCGAACGCGGCGAGGGTCGCGGCATCGGGGTGCACGAGCGACTGCCCGCGCAGCGCCTGCCACAGCAGCACGCCCACCAGTCCGGCGTAGCCGAGCGCGAGCACCCAGATCAGATCGGCGCGAGCGCGCTCGTTCCGCAGCCACGGCACGCGGGTGCGGCCCAGCCAGGCCAGGGCGAACACGGCCAGCAGCAGCAATTGGATGCCGTGCAGTCCGGCGAAGTGCGGGATGCGCATATCGCCGCCGACGGTGCTCCAGCCGGTGATCGGCATCCCGCCCACCCCGTCGCGCACGCTCGGCTGCCCTTCGACGATGGTGTGCCCGGCCACCAGCTCCACCGGCCGCCCGTAGGCGTCGGTGACCTGCTGCTTACCGCTGAAGCCCATGAAGTAGCCCAGGAACATGCCCGCCACCGCGATGAACAGCCCGGCGTGCACCGCGCGGCTGGTCGGACGGTCCAGGATGCGCTGCCACGACAGCACCGCCACGATGATCACGTTCGCCAGGAACAGCCCGGGCACCCCGGACTGGAAGACCTTCTGCCCGATCTGGTTGTAGGCGTCGGCTTGCAGATTGAAATGGCTGAAGGTGCCGCGCGCGGCCTGCACCACGATGAATCCGACGTCCACGATGCCGGTGACGGCGAAGACGGTGCCCATCCACCAGGTCAGCCGCCGTCCGCGATGCGGGAAGGACAGCAGCCAGGCCAGGGTGCCGGTGTAGAGGACGAACGCGACGGCGAACTTGAGCGGTTTCACCCACACCGATTCGCCCAGCAGCATGCGGTCGTCCACGGCCATGGCGAGGAGACAGAAGACGGCGAGGGCGGCCATGACGGCGGCGCAGCACAGCAGCGGGCGATGCGGGCGGCGGGACCGGTCGGTGCCGGGGGCGAGAGGCGCGGTGCTCATGTCGGTGACGTTATGGTCGCCGATCCGCGTGCCGCCTCACCCGGCGGTGCGGTTCGCCCGTAGTACCCGGGTATGAGAACAGCCCCGGCGGGGTGCGCCGGGGCCGTGCTGGAAACGCTTGTGCGGGAGGCGGTTCCGGGAACCCCTCATTCGGTTCCCGGAGGCCGGGAGATCAGTCGACGGGTGCGCCGACGTCCATGCCGCGGCCGGCCAGCCACGGGATCGGGTCGACGGGCGCGCCGGGGGCGGTGTGCACCTCGTAGTGCAGGTGCGGGCCGGTGGAGTAGCCGCGGCTGCCGACGGTGGCGATCTCGTCACCGGCGCGGACCTGCTGGCCGACCTGCACCAGGATGTCCTGCATGTGGCCGTAGACGCCGATGGTGCCGTCGTCCTGCTGCACGCGCACCCACAGGCCGAAGCCCGAGGCCGGACCGGCTTCGATCACGGTACCGTCGGTGACGGCACGGATCGGCGCGCCGAAGCCGTCGCCGAAGTCGATGCCGTTGTGCGCGGCGCCCCAGCGCTGGCCGAAGCCGGAGGTGAGCGGACCGGCCACCGGGCGCACGGTCTTGGGGCGGGCCTGCTCGACGTGCAGGTTGTTCAGGAAGTCCAGGACTTCCTGCGGGACGATCTGCGGCATCTGCGCTTCCACCGGGGTGAAGGCGAGGGGAGCGGCAACGGTGGTCGCGGTGTTCGCTACTTGATCGCTGACGGGTTCGCCCGCGGCGCTCGGGTCGGCGGCCGCCAGCACTCCGAGGGAGGAGGCGACGACTGCGGAAACGGCCACTGCACGAGTTGCGGCCGTCCGGTACTTGCCGGCCTTGCGGCTGAGAGATAACGGAACGGTTACGGGCATGCATCGAAGGTATGCCAACTCAGCTGCCGTTCAGAAACCGTGTGGCGACCGCCACATCGGTACAAAAGCCCAGTTGATATGTCACGGTGCGATAACGACACGCCGGTGATTCTGGAATGACGTAGGGAAATGCCCGGGCGTGCTGTATTGACCGCAGCGGGGGTGCGCGGGCAGTCTGTTTAAGTGCCGACTAACGGAGTGAAAGTGTTGAGCGCGCTCGCCGACCCCACTCGGCGGGCCGTGTTCGAGGCTTTGCCGCAAGGAAACAGGTCGGTGGGGGAGCTCGCCGAAGCGCTCGGGGTGACCAGTTCGGCTATCTCTCAGCATTTGAAGGTGTTGCGGGATGCGCGCCTGGTGATGGTGCGGCCGTCGGGCAATCGCCGGCTGTACTCACTGGACCCGCGCGGCCTGGCCGATGCCCGCGACTATCTCGAGCAGTTCTGGCCCAGTGCCATCGCCGCCTACTCCGCCGCGCTCTCGACCGCCCGCACCGACGCTCCGGAGCCCTGACCGACTGTCCGCCGCGCTCCGCCGAGTCATCGCATCGGCACTCGCGTGCGGCTTCGGGCGGGATCGCATCCGGCGTAACCGTGCCCCCTGGATCAGCGCATCGGCATCCGGCATCGCTTCGGCCGGCATCACACCCGCAGTGACTGGGCGGTGCCGGACGGCGAGTTCCGTTGCGGTCGGCCCGGTTCCGGCATCAGGGGCGGCCGTTAAGGTGTCGGCATGAGTGCGACCGTCGAGACCGCCCCGCCGCGCCGCAGGCGGTTGCCGGGGTGGTCGGTGCCGCTGGTGTTCGTGGTCGGCGCGGTGTCGATGTACGCCGGGGCGGCGCTGGGAGTGTTCCTCTTCGATACCGTCGAGCCCGCTACGGTCGCCTGGCTGCGGGCCGCGGGCGCGGGGCTGGTCCTGCTGGCCTGGCGGCGGCCGTGGCGGAATCGGTGGACGCGGCGCACGGTGGCGGTGGCGGCTGGGTTCGGGGTCGTGACGGTGGCGATGAATATCGCCTTCTACGAGGCGATCGCGCGGATCCCGCTCGGTACCGCGGTGGCCATCGAGTTCCTGGGGCCGATCGCGGTGGCCACCCTCGGTTCGCGGCGCGCCCGCGACGGGGTGGCTGTATTACTGGTGGCGCTCGGTGTGGTGCTGCTGGCCGGCGTCACTGTGCGGGCAGACGCGGCCGGCGCCGTCTTCGCCCTGGGTGCGGCGGCCATGTGGGCGGGCTACATCCTGCTGGGCAAGCGAGTGGCCGATGCCGGTGCGGGCATGGATTCCCTGGCCGTCGGCATGACCATCGCCGCAGCCGTGCTCGCCCCGATCCTGCTCACCCGCCAAACCCTCATCGACGCAAGCGTTTTCACCGATCCACGGGTGTGGCTGCTCGGGGCGGGCGTGGGCATCCTGTCCAGTGCCGTCCCCTACGGTCTCGATCAGCTGGTGCTGGAGCGGGTCGGGCGCGCCCGCTTCGCCCTGCTGCTGGCGCTGCTCCCGGCGACCGCGACCGTGGTCGGCGCGATCGCCCTGGGACAGTGGCCCACGGTCACCGAAGTGCTGGGCATCGCCCTGGTGATGCTCGCGCTCACTGTCAACGCCTGGCCGGCCGACCGGACGTCGGCGCCTGGATAGCGGCCGGGCCGATCAGCCGATCGGTGGTGCGAGGTACTGCAGCGTATACCCGTCCCCGGCCGGGGTGACGCGGGCGATGCCCGGGGAGTCCAGGTGCGCCCCGGCGACGAAATGGTCCGGGCGGCTGAGCTGTTCGAGTAATCCCGCCCGTGCCGCCCGGGCCTGCGTCTGGTCGCCGTCGTACTCCCATGTCACCCGCGGGCGATCGAACTGCAGGGTGGGAACGTGCACGGTGTCGCCCCACACCAGCAGGTGCCCGGCGCTGCCGCTGATCTCGAAGACGGTGTGCCCGGGGGTGTGGCCCGGTGTCGGGATCGCGGTGGCCCAGTCGTTGATCGGCATCGGTGCCGAGACGGCGACGACCCGCTCGTGCAGTGGCTCGAGCCGGCCGTCGAATACGGAGATGTCGCCCGCACCCATCCAGATCCGCTCGAGTTTCCCGAATGCCTGCGTGCCGTCCGGGGCGATCAGCCCGCTCACGTGATCCTCGTGCCGGTGCGTGATGCCGACATCGGTGATCGCCGCCCGGTCGATGCCCGCTTCCTCCAGTGCGTCGTAGATCAATCCCATGGTGGGGTCGTGCCAGACATTCGACCCGCCGGTATCGATCAGCAGTGAGCGCACGCCGTCGCTGATATAGAAGGCGTTGACCGCCAGCCGCAGATTGTCCTCGACCAGCGGCACCGCGGCCGGGAGTTGGTAGAAGGTGCGCCCGTCCTCGTCGCGCAACCGCGTCGGCGGCATGTCGATGTACCCGTCCCGCAGTGAAATCACCTGCAGCTCACCGAATTCGAAGCGGGCATGGTGCCGGCCACTCGAGACGAAACGCATGGGAACCTCCATCGGGTTGAGCGCATAGATCGAGTCTTCTATAGAAGATGTGATCTACTTTTGGAGAAACATACACTGTGGGCGGCGACGCATCCATCGATCGAGGAGCACGATTGGCC
Source organism: Nocardia yamanashiensis (assembly GCF_021183565.1). Lineage (NCBI taxonomy): Bacteria > Bacillati > Actinomycetota > Actinomycetes > Mycobacteriales > Nocardiaceae > Nocardia > Nocardia yamanashiensis. Next base: position 2,379,405 of record NZ_CP089226.1, on the reverse strand, counting down.
GAGTACGGCGCGCACGCGGACGAGCCACCGCAGAGTGATGATCTGGCGGGCGCTTTCGGTATCAATGTGCGCCGCCGCCGTGAGGAGGCGGGCCTGACCCTCGAGCAGCTCTCGATCCAGTCATCGGTGAGCCGGGCGATGCTGTCGAAGGTCGAACGCGGTGAGAAGAGCCCGACCATCGGCGTCGCCTCGCGGATCGCGCACGCGCTGGGCGCCTCGCTCTCGGACCTGGTCGGAGGTCCGGCCGGTGCCGCGTCGAATGTGGCGGTGGTGTTGCGCAAGAGCGAGCGCCCGGTATTTCGTGATCCGGACACCGGTTTCGAACGGTATATCGTCTCGCCGGTGCCGGGTGCGGGGGCGGGCGAGCTGGTCGCGCACTATCTGCCCGCGCAGGTCTCCACCGGTCTGCTGCCGGCGTATCCGCCGGGCACCGAGAAGCAGCTGGTGGTCCTGTCCGGCACCCTCACGGTCGCGATCGGCGGCATCAGCGAAACCCTGCACGCGGGGGATTCGGTGTTCTTCCAGGCCGACGCCGACCACGGCTTCGCCAACCGCACCGACGCGCCGTGCGAATACCTCATGGTCATCTCACGCCGGACCTGACGCGCGCCGAGCCCCTCCTGCCGGTGGGCGCTCAGCCCACCCGCCGATACGCCTGCTGCCCGCGCCGATCCAATCCCGTTCCGGGCCAAGGCCTTTTGCGCAGCTGCTTGTCCACCGCGTTGAGTACCTCGGGCACCCCGATCTTCAGCAGCCCCGCATCCACCTCGTGCCCGTCGGGATCGCCGGTCTGCCCGGCCCACAGCACGGCGTGCCGGCCGAGCAGATGCGGCGGCGGACCGTTGCGGCTGGGCGGGGTGGGCCCGAACAGCAGCACGGTGCGGGTGCCGAAAGCCGTTGCCAGATGCGCGACCCCGGTGTCCCCGCACACCACGAGCGCCGATTCGGCGACGGTGGCCGCGAGTTCGATGAGGTTCTGCTGCCCGGCCGCCACCCGCGCGGGTGCGAGCCCGGCGCGATGGGCGACCTCGAGGGCGATATCGCGTTCGGAATCGTCGCCGGTGAGGATGACCTCGCGCCCCTGCACCAGCAGATGCCGGATGACGGCGGCGAAGCGGTCGGCCGGCCAGCGCCGGGCGGCGGCGCTCGCCCCGATGTGCACCACCACAGCATCGCGATGGCTGGTGGTGGCGACCGGCGGGACCAGGCCGAGATTGCGGCGGTCGGCGGTGATCCCGTCGGATTCGAGCAGATGGCACCAGCGGTCCACATCGTGCATATCGGGCTGCCAGTCCGGTCCGGCCAACTCCGGGAAGGCCGGATTACGGTAGGTGAGAATGCGTGCGGGCCGCGTGCGCACCAGTTCGACGATCCCGTCGGCGCCGGCGCCGTGCAGGTTCACCGCCAGCGCCGGCGGCGTGCCGTCCCAGCGCATGCCGGTGGCTTCGCCGACGGGCACCATCTCATCGACGGAGGCGATCAGATCGACGATGGGTTTGAGCCGGTGCGGCGCGGCGAGCGCGATGTGATCGTCGGGCCTGGCCCGGCGCAGTGCGCGCAGCGCGGGGACCGCGGTGAGCAGATCACCCAGTCCGCGTGCTCGCAGCACGAGTACAACCGCCACCTGAGTTCTCCTAGCCGACTGATCGCCCACGAACCGTTGACCCTCCAACATCGAAGAGCCCTGGGTGTGGACTACCCGAAGGCTTTCCCGGTGAAACCCGGCGGTCGGCCCGATCAGCTGCCGGTTTCCGTACTACCGGCTGTCGTTGCAGCGTGGTGATCAACTACCGTGTGCGCTATGGACTTCGTCTACAACCTGGTGGTAGTCGCTCATCTGCTGGGTATGGCGGCCGTGGTCGGCGGATACGCCGCCGCTCAGCCGCGCGTGTCCGAGCTGATGGTCTGGGGCGCGCGGGCCCAGCTGCTGACCGGCATCATCCTGGTCGGCCTGGCCGAGTCGATCGATTCGCTCGGCAAGGACCCCAATATGACCAAGATCGTTGTGAAGCTGGTGATCTCGGTCGCGGTAGCCGGCTTCGCCGAAGTCGGGCGCGCGGATGCCAAGCGCGGCAAGGCCGTGCCGTGGATGACGCACGCCGCGGGCGGACTGGCGATCGTGAACGTGTTCGTCGCGGCCCTCTGGCACTGACGCGCTCACAGCACCAGGAAGCGGATCGGTTGTGCCAGCGCGGTATCGGTGTCGTCGAGGTGGTGCAGCAGGTAGACGCCGGAGGGCGGGAGCTCGACGGCGACCTCGTCGCGGATGCGCCCCGGCGGCAAGATGATCTGCCGTACGGGTGGCGAGGTGGGAACGGTGTCCGTCGCCGCGCCGGAATCCGGATAGACGGCCAGGCGATGCCGGCCGATCGGATGTTTCGTGCTGTAGTGCACGATCAGGTCGCGACCGGGTTCGTAGACGGATCGATCCAGCAGCAGCCGATCGAAGGGTGCGGCGTCGGCGGCGGTCATACCGGGCGTGCCGTTCTCGGCGTAGCCGCGCATCCGGCGCAGGAAGGCGGGGTCGGCCGGGGTGGTGACCGTGAAGTCGTACCAGCCCGCTCCGGCCGGTTCGGTGTCGAGGCTGAACAGTCGATCCACGCACCGGCCGGCGGGAACGTCGACCGGCCACGGGCCGTCGTCGCGATAGGCATTGGCGTGCAGCACGAATGCCGCCGCGGTCGGTCCATCGTTGCGGATGGTCACAGTGAGCTGCCGGTCTGCGGTCTGCGCGGTGGTGGCCGTGACTTCCCACGCGCCCGAAATCCGGTGTAGGCCACCGGCGAAGCGCCGCTGGAACCCGTCCGCACCGTAGACCGTGTAGTCGTAGTAGCCGGCGGGGGCGCGGAATTCCCGGATGACGGTGCCGCCCGGGCCGACGTCGAACAGTTGCGGCGTGCTCGCGGCGGTGAACGCGTTCGGATGGATCGCGTAGTGCGTCGCGGCGGTGCCCTCGTTGCCGAGGGCGATGGTCAGCGTGCCCGCGGCGGGGTGCTGGCGGGCGGTGACGCGCGGCCGGTACGGCAGCGGGATGCGGGACCTGCGGCCGGGATCCTGTTCGGGCAGCCGCTGCTGGGTGGGAACCCGCTGGGGCACGCCGTTTTCCGGTTGGGGCGCCGCCGCGCGTGCCGCGGGCAGGGTGGGCGCGGCGGTGCGGCCGAAGTCCAGCAGCGTGGTGAGGTCGCCGCACATGGCGCGCCGCCACGGGCTGATATTGGGTTCGGCGACGCCGGTCACCCGTTCGAGGAAGCGCAGCACCGAGGTGTGGTCGAACAGTTCGGAACAGACCGCCTGTTTGCTCCAGGGCGACACCGCGAGCAGCGGAACACGGCTGCCCAGACCGATATTCACCGATCCGAAGTACTCCTCGGGCGTGCCCGGCGGCGGCACCGGACCCGGAATGTGATCGAAGTAGCCGTCGTTCTCGTCGTAGTTGAGCAGAAAGACGGTGCTGTTCCATACCTCTCGGTCGCCGCAGATGCTGTCGAGCAGGTCGTGCACGATCGCCTGTCCGTTGCGCGGTCCCATACTCGGGTGTTCGGAGAACCGGTAGGGCAGCACGATCCAGGAGACCTTCGGCAACCGGCCGGCCGCCACATCGGTGCGAAACCGGTCGACGACGGTGCCCTCGGGTTCCCGCAACAGCCCGCGCTGCACCAATTGCCTTTCGTAGCCGGGCAATTCGTCGATTCCGCGTCGCAGCGCGGCCTCGAGCTGCGGCCGGCGTTCAGGGCGCTGCCGCAGCACGTCGTAGTAATAGGGGAAGTTCTCGAACGGCACCCCGCGTCCGGCGTCGGTGTATTTCAGCGCGGCCCGTGCCGCCACCCGGAACGGGGCGAAGTATTCCAGGGAGTTGTCGCCGTAGTTGTCCCACTCCTGATACACCTGCCAGCTCACGCCCGCGCGTTCGAGTCGTTCGGGGTAGGTGGTCCAGGACAGCCCGAAGATCGCTTCGCGCACATGCGGTGAGTACAGGTCCAGCAGCCGGGGCGGCAACCGGCGCATCCAGCGGATGCGGCGGGCGCTGCCGAACAGTTTCGGCTGCCAGTCGAAGGCGAAGTTCTCCAGCGCCAGCGGATTCCGCACGGTGCCGGTGAACAGATACATGCGATTGGGGTCGGTCGGGCCGTTCACCGAACAGTGGTAGCGGTCGCAGATGGTGAACGCCTCGGCGAGCTGGTGATAGAACTCGAGCGAGTCGCGGTCGTAGCGGACCATCGTGCCCGGGCCTTTGGCGGGAATCCACTGGTCGTAGCGGCCCTGCGCGTACGCCTGATGCCCGGTGCGCGCCGAATGATCGGTGCCGTCGATATTCTCCAGCGAGGTGGGATAGGGCAACACGAAACCGTCACCATCGGGCTGATGGAAAACCGAACGGCCACTGGACAATTGCAGCGCATTCAGATCCCCGTAGCCGCGCACTCCGGCGAGCCCGCCGAAATAGTGATCGAACGACCGATTCTCCTGCATGAGGATCACGACGTGTTCCACCGCGCCGAGCCCGCCCGCCGGCGCGGCCTCGGCCCAGACCCGGCTCAGGCTCTCCGGTAGCAGCGACCGCGCTTCCGCCACCCGGCGCCTCAGTTGTGCAGGGCGTAGGCGAGTTCGGCGAGTTGCCCCAGGGTGCAATCCAATTGGTCGTATCCGACGGCTTCGAGCGCGGTCGAGACGCTCGGGGTGATCAACGGGCCCGAGAACACGATGCTCGCGGTGACGGTGGTGCCGGTGTCGCACGGTTGCAGCCAGTAGCTGAAGTCGCACCGCACGCCGTCATGCCCGTGGCCGCGCAACGAAATCTGGTTGGGCGCGTCGAGTTTGGTGACCGTCCACTCCACCTCCTCGCTCATTCCGTGCAGCAGCACCTCGGAGGCGAAGGTCGAACCCTGGACCAGTCGCACCGGCGGGGTGCCCACGAAATCGCGGTGAATGCCGAACCAGTGCTCCCACGTGCCCGGGGAGACAATGGTCTCGTACAGTGATCCGAGGGTTCCCGGGACATCTTTGCTGAAGAGAATGGCGCCCATCGCGCTCCTTACGGTGTACCGAACAGTCGAAAAGTGCTGCGCCGATGCAGCATTTCGGCCGCCTCACACCGCTTCCCCCGCGCCGATGCGGTCGATCCTGGCATACGGCAAACGAGAGCACAATACGAGAAGTTCAAGGTAGACCTTGCTATTGCAAATGCAATCGCAATATGGCGTCCGGGTCCGGTAGCGCTCGCCGCCGCAGCCGTGCAGGCGCCGCGCGACCCGGGCCGCGGTGGTGGTCCGATATCCGGCGATTGCGTTACGGCCAGCACCAATCCAAGGTGGCCGATCCCGGCGTGGGTATGTGCACGCAGATGGTGATGCTGATATACGGTGCGTCGGCTTCTACACGGAAAGGCTGGCCTGCGCGGACCGCGGTGGGCTGATCCGCGGCCGGCGTGGGCTGCTGGGCCGAGGCGGACGGGGCGGTGAGAGCGACCAGCGGGACGGCAATCGCGGCGATCGCGGCGATCGCCGATGAGCGGGCTGTTCCTGCGCGCATGTGCATCTCCTTCGCATCCACGGTCCTGCGGTGGCCGCGGGGGTGAATCGGCATGGTGTGTTCCGGGCCGGGCCGTTCCGAGTGTCGGTGACCGCTCGGGCGAAGGAACCACCCGAAACGGGTGAGATCGGCGGATCCGCCGTGGCTGGCACGCGGTCGCGAGCAGCCCCCGGTGGATGCGCCCGGGGGCCGGTGGCCGGTTCAGCGGGTGGTGTAGCCGCCGTTGGCGAAGATGGTCTGGCCGGTGACCCAGCCGCCGTCGGTGACCAGGAATCGCACGAGCGGAGCGATGTCCTCGATGCGGGTCAGGCGACCGCCCATGGCCTGGGACTTGTGGAACTCCACCCGCTCCGGGGTCTCCTGCGGGTAGAAGAACGGGGTGTCCATGGGGCCGGGCGCGACATTGTTGACCGAGATGCCCCGGGCGGAGAACTCCTTGGCGGCGGCGCGGGTGAAGTGCTCGACGGGGGATTTGGCGCCGGCGTAGGTGGAGTAGCCGTCGGTGAACGCCGCGAGCAGCGAGGTGACGACGGTGACGATCCTGCCGTTGTCGGCCAGGCGCTTACCGGCTTCCTGGAGGAAGAAATAGGCGGCCTTGGCATTGATGCCGAACATCGAATCGTATTCGGCTTCGGTGGTTTCGACGATGGGCTTGCGCAGCACCTTGCCGACGGTGTTGACCGCGATGTCTATCGAGCCGAAGGCGTCGATTCCGGCATCGAACAGCGCCACGACATTGGCCGGGACGGTGAGGTCGGCCCGGAACTTGACCGCCTCGGCGCCGGCGGCCCGGACGGCGGCGACGGTTTTGTCGGCGTCGGGTTCGGTGCTCGCGCTGTTGTAGTGCACCAGCACGTTCGCGCCCTGTCCGGCGAGGGACGTGCTGATCAGCCCGCCCAGGTTCTTCGCGCCCGCGGCCACGATCGCTGATTTGCCGGTCAATGCGTTGCTCATGGTGGAGTTCCTTCGTATCGATTCGCTGGCTTGCGATTTCGACCCTAGGAACGGTATTCACAAATAGGAAACACAATCTATTGGTGTAATCACAACTGTTGCTTGTCCATCGAGATCAGCAGGTCACGGATCGCCGACCGCGTATGCGGCAGCCACACCGCCTGCACCGGCGCCAAGGGCGGATCGTCGAGGGCGATGATCCGCACCGCGCCCCCGAGCGCCGGTCCCGGGGCAGTAGTGACGAAGGCGACCGCGTCCGGATAGTCGAGTACGGCGGTGACCGGCGTGGTGCCCTGGATCCGGTTGACGGTGAGCGTCGGTTCGAAACCGGCGCGGCGGCAGGTGCTCAGGATGAAGTCGGTGTAGAACGACTTGCCCGCGGGCGCCCACACCACGATCGGCCCGCCGCGCAGTTCCGCCACCGCCACGCTGCGGCGCTCGGCGAACCGATGTCCGCGCGCCACCGCGATATTGAGCGGATGGTAGGCGATCACCGCCGACGCCAGCACGGTCGAGGTGGTCGTGCCGCGCCGCAGCGCGAGATCGACGGTGCCGTTCCGGACGGCGGATTCGAGATCGCCGGGGAACATCTGCACGGCGGTGACCGACACCTCGGGCAGGCCGTGGCGGATGGGCTCGAGCACCCCGTGCACTTCCTCGGCCGTCACCGCCGGGGTGTGGGCCACGACGAACGGCCGGCGCGCCTGCGCGGCGGCTTCACGCACCTGACGCGCCAGCACCTGACCGGCCGCCAGCAGCACCGACGCTCCCGCGCGCAGCGCCTCACCGGCGGGGGTGAGCCGCACGCGGCGTCCGCTGCGATCGAACAACGAAACCCCGAGCTGTGATTCCAGTTTCGCGACCGAGCTACTGAGCGCCTGCTGACTCAGATGTAGTTGCTCGGCCGCCCGGCTGAACCCCGAATGCTCTGCGACGCACAGGAACTGCTGGAGCCGCCGCGAATCGAGGGGCTCGTCGGCGGGCGACAGGGCGGAATTGAACATGCCCGCAGACTACCCGCGAACCACAACTTTCAGTTGTGCCCTCGGGGAGGTGGACATCGTCGCACCGGTCGGCGTTTCGGCGTTTCAGAGCACGAAGACCGAGGTGCCGACGCTGCGACCGGCCTCCAGGTCACGGTGGGCCTGCTGGGCTTCCGAGAGCGGGAAGCGCTGATTGATATCGACGCGAATGCGGCCCGCGGCGACATGGGAGAAGAGCTCACCCGCGAGTTCGGCTCGTTCGGCAGGATCGGCGATGTAGTCGGCGAGCGCGGGGCGCGTCACGAACAGCGAACCCCGCACCGCCAGTTGCATGGCGTCGATCGGGGGGACCGGGCCCGAGGCGGTGCCGAAGCAGACGAGCAGTCCGCGCCGTGCCAAGCATTCCAGTGAGGACTGATAGGTGGTTCTTCCGATGCTGTCGTAGACCACGGGCACGCCCTGGCCGCCGGTGATCTCGCGGACTCGTTCGGCGAGGTTCTCGCGGGTGTAGACCACGACGTGCTCGCAGCCGTTCGCACGGGCGATCTCGGCCTTGTCCGCATTCGACACCGTCCCGATCACGTTGACGCCCAGCAGTTTCGCCCACTGGGTGAACAGTGAGCCGACGCCGCCGGCGGCCGCGTGCAGCAGCACGGTGTCTCCGGCGCGCAACGGGTGGATGCGCCGCAGCAGGTATGCGGCGGTGAGGCCGCGCATGGTCATCGAGGCGGCGGTGTCGAAGGCGATCTCTGCGGGCAACCGGATCAGGTGCTCGGCGGGCAAGACGCGTTCGGTGCTGTAGGCGCCGAGGGGGCTGCCGGTGTAGGTCACGCGGTCACCCGCCCGGAATTCGCTGCCGCCCGGGCCGACCGCCTCGATCACGCCGGCTGCTTCGACGCCGATACCGGCCGGCAGCGCCGCCGGGTAGAGGCCGGTGCGGAAATAGGTGTCGGCGAAGTTCAAGCCGACCGCCTCGTGTCGAATCCGCACCTGGCCCGGCCCCGGCTCGCCGACTTCGGCGCTCTCCCAGCGTAATACCTCGGGCCCACCGGTCTGGTAGAAGCGGACGGCCTGTGCCACGGTGCATCTCCTTCCGGACGCGACCGCGGCCGGTCGGCGATCGGCGTCCCGGGTCCAGCGGAGGCGCGCACCCGACCGCGACGTCCTGCTCTTCTGCTGGTCGAATCGTTGTGTCGCACGAGAGTAGGACCGGCCCCGGCCTCAGGCCAGCGTCCCGCTCACCGTGATTCGTCCACCGCGCCGGAGCGCTCCGGCGGAACGGTGCGGGCGAGGCGGGAACCGCCGCACCGCGCACCGTCCCAGGCGCAGAGGCGATCGCTCAGTGTGCCGAGTTCGCCCGGTACGCCAGCGATTTGATGATCTCGGTGGCTACCACCGCGTGCCCGGCCATGGTCAGGTGGATCTGGTCGGCGCTGAGCCAGTCCGGGCGTTGTGCGCCCGGGTGGGCCCAGAACTCGGTGAGGATCGCGTCGTGGCGGGCGGCCACGCGCCGCACCAGTTCGGCGAAACCCTCGAACAGCGGGCGGAAGGCGATGAACTTGCCGCGCAGCGCATCGGCGAGGGTGAACATCGACAGCCGCGCCCCGGTGCTCGCCGCGAGCGTGCACAGTTCGTCGAGCTCGCGTTCCACCTGTGCCAGATCCGCGTCGCGCCGGAACAGGTCGTTACCGCCGCAGCTGATGTGCACCAGATCCGGTGCGAAATCGCGGAGCGCGTCGAGTTGCCCGGCACGGACTTCGGCGATGAGCGCGCCGACCTGGCCGGTATTGAGGTAGGCGCTGCCGGGATGGGCGGTCGCGAGCGCGTGGGCGACCCGATCGGCCCACGGGATGTCGCGGTAGCCGGGCCAGGAGTCCCCGGTGCCCGCGGCGGTGGAATCGCCGATGACCGCGAAGCGCCGCCACGGCACGTACTGCAGGAGCGCGGCGGCGGTGAGGTCGTCGAGCAGCATGGGGTCATCGGCCTCGGTGAGCGCGCCCGCGGAGGCGGGTGCGTCGATGCCGGCGGGGGTCAGCGTCGGGTTCTCGGTGGCCGGCGCGGTGGTGCCGGTGGCGGCGATGGCGGTGTGGCTCACAGGTTCTCCTCGGATCGGGCGGGCAGCGCGGCGAGCACGGCCGCGGCGAGGGCGATGCCGGCGCAGACCGCGAACAGGGTGTGGAAGGCGGCCAGGGGGTCGGCCGGGTGGGCGGCGAAGACCGCGGCCAGGACGGCCACGCCGAGTGCGCCACCGGCTTGGCGGGCGGTGAGGTTCATGCCGACCCCGGCGGCGAAGCGTTGCGGGGGCAGCGATCTGGCGGCGGTGGTGCCCAGCACGGTGACGATCAGGCCGATGCCGTCGCCGCCGAGGATCCCGGCGGGAATCCAGCCCTTCCACAGTTCTGGGGTGGTGTCGAACATGCCGGTGCTCATATAGAGGGTGGAGGCGGCGAACATCAGCGCGCCGAGCACGCCGAGCCGGCGCTGTGCCGCCTCGGGTGCGCGCCCGGCGGCCACGGCGGTCACCATCGAGGCGATCGCGCCGACGGTCATGGCCGCCGCCGACTCGAGTACCGAGTAGTGCCAGATGGCGTCCAGCCACAGCGGTCCGGCCAGCAGCCACGCGAACATGGTGGCGCCGAAGACGAATGCGGTGGCATTGACCAGTGCGTAGCGGTGACTGCGCCACAGCCCGACCGCGATGGCCGGGCGCGGATGGCGCCGGGAACGCCACAGCGCGAACACGATCAGCGCCAGGCCGCCGACTCCGCAGGCGAGCGTGCGCGGATCGGTCCAGCCCCACGGCTGTCCTTGCGTGACGGCCGCGACCACGCCACCGATGCCGAGCGCGGTGGCGGCGGTGCCCAGCAGATCGGGCAGGCCGTCACCGTGACGAACCTCCCCGCGCGCCAGGCTCAGCCCGAATCCGAGGAGCAGGGCCACGATCGGCACATTGATGACGAATACCGAACGCCAGCCGAACCAATCGACGAGTGCGCCGCCCGCGGCCGGGCCGACGGTCGCGGCGAACCCGCCCGCCGCCGTCCACGCCGCCATGGCGACGCCGATGCGTTCGGGCGCGGTGGTGCTGAGCACGACCCCGAGCCCGGCCGGAATCAGGAACGCGGCACTCGCGCCCTGCAGGAAGCGGCCCGCGATGAGCCATTCTGCACCGGGTGCAAGTGCGCACAGCAGTGAAGTAAGCGCGAAAGCGGCCAGGGCGTAGAGGAATACGCGCCCGCGTCCGAGCGCGTCGGCGAGCCGCCCGGCCGGGGTGAGCAGTGCGGCGAACGCGACGGCGTACCCGCTGACCACCCAGGTGAGGCTGGTGGCCGCGGTGCCGGGGAAATCGCGGCTGATGGCGGGGAAGGCGATGTTCACCACCGACAGGTCGAGGAAGGCGACGAACGCGGCCCCGCAGGCGACGAGCAGGGCCCGGCGTGCCGAGCGGGCGGAGGCGTCCGCACCGGTTGCGCCTGGGCCTGCCCCGTCCGGAGTCGACGCGGACGGGGCAGGGGCCGTCGCAGCCGCGGCGGCGTTTCTGGGTGGGTGGGCGGTGGGTGGCGCGGGGGTGTGCCGCGCGGATGTGTCTGTCATGGGGGAACTTTCGAAGCGAAGCCGGAAGTGTACGAACGATCGTGCGTATTTCTGAAAAGTACGACCGATCGTTCGTATTTGCAAGGCCGCGGTGTCATGATGGTGGGGTGGCCGATCCGATCCAGACCTCCGACCAGCAGATTTCCGATCAGAGATTGCTGAAGGGCGCGCGTGCCCGCGCCACCATCGCCCGCCGCGCGGCCGAGGTCGCCTCCGTCGAAGGGCTCAACGGGCTCAGTCTCGGGCGGCTGGCCACGGATCTGGGAGTCAGCAAGAGCGGGGTGGCCACGCTCTTCGGCAGCAAGGAGAACCTGCAACTGGCCGCGGTGGAATCGGCGCGCGAGGTGTTCATCGACGTGGTGTGGCGCCCGGCGGTCTCGCGGCCGCGCGGCATCGAACGGCTACGGGCCTACATGGAGCACTGGTTCGTCTACATCGGTGAGCCGGCCATGCCGGGCGGTTGCTTCCGGGTCGCGGGCATGGCCGAGTTCGACAGCCGTCCCGGCCCGGTGCGCGATGCGCTGGCCGCCGATCACCACGACTGGCTGGCGGTGCTGGAGAAGGAGATTCGCCGCGCCCAGGAGCAGGGGCTGCTCACCGGGCAGCAACCGCACGCGCTGGCATTCCAGCTCGATGCCCTGGTTTCGGCGGCCAATACCGCCACGCAGATGGGTGACGAGTCCGCGATCCCGACCGCCCGCGGGATTGTCGACGCGCTACTGGGCGGCGGCGCGTAATCGACCGGCGCACTGCGAGTTTGCATCGACTGCACGACGGCATCGGACCGGAAGGTTTGCATCGGATGCGTGAATGCAGTTCGCCCCCAGTTGGTTTCACGTAGAACGAGGCGCGTACATGATGAGCGCGACACCCGCCAGGCAGACCAGCGCGCCGATCACATCCCAGCGGTCCGGCCGGAAACCATCCAGGGCCATGCCCCACAGCAGCGAGCCCGCCACGAACACCCCGCCGTAGGCCGCGAGGATCCGGCCGAAGTTGGCATCGGGCTGCAAGGTGGCCACGAACCCGTACACCCCGAGCGCGAGCACCCCCGCGCCCATCCACGCCCAGCCCCGATGCTCGCGCACACCCTGCCAGATGAGCCACGCCCCACCGATCTCGGCGACGGCGGCGAGCGCGAACAGCGGAATCGAGCGCAGCACGGTCATGCGGTCACCCTAACGGCGATCCCCGGGCAACCGGCCGCCATGCCCGGGCGTCGCGGGGCTACCGGCCGGACCGCCTCCTCATACGCGGTCCGGCCGGCCCCGGTCAGCTCTCGAACAGCTGCTGCCCCAGGTAGCCACCGGGCGCGGGCACCCCCGGCGGAATCGCGAAGACCGCCGAACCGACCGGTGTGGTCCACCGGTTGAGCGCGTCGAACTCGGCCAAGCGCGCCTGCACCGGCAGGAACTGGGCATCGATATCGCGCTGACAGGACACGAACAGCAACCCCGAATTCGACACCTGCCCGGGGGCCGGTGCGTCGTCGTAGTTGTAGCCGCGCCGCAGGAACCGCTCGGTGTCGTTCTGATGGTGCGCCCGCGCGATATGCGAGGACGGCGGGATCACCGAAATGCCGAACTGATCCACGGCGGCGAAATCCGGCTCGTCGAATTCGCCGGTGCCGCCGAGCGGAGCGCCATTGGAGTCGGTGCGGCCCATGGTGATCGCGCGCCCGTCGGCATCGAGCTCGTCCCAGGCGTCCAAATCCATGGCGATGCGCCGCAACACCAGGGAGGTGCCGCCGGCCAGCCAGGGACGCGCGCTGTCGTCACACCAGATCAGCCGATCGAAATCCGGTGTGCCGGGGGCGATATTGACGGTGCCGTCGACCTGCCCCATCAGATTGCGCATGGTCCGGCCCTTGGGGGCATTGCGGAAACCGCGCTGCACCCACCGGACCGTCACCAGCGACTTCACGTGCTTGCACAGCACCCGCACCGCATGCGACACCGTGGTGGCCTCGTCGGAACAGACCTGCAACATGACATCCGCCCCCGTGTAGGCCGGATCGAGCCTGTCGATCGTGAACGCGGGCAACGGTTTCAGCCAGGACGGGCGCTGCGATTCGAGCCCGGCCACCGTGAACAAGCGCGGCCCGAATCCGGCCGTCACGGTGAGCCGGGCGGGCCGGGCGGCCAGTTCCGGTTCGGTGTCGGCGAGTGCGGGACGGCCCTGGGTGAGGCGGGCGGCGTCGTCGGTCCAGATCTTCAGCAGGCCGATCACATCGTCGCGATCGGAGCCCGGCGCCAGATCGAACCCAACGAACGCCACATACGCGGCAGGTTCGGTGTCGATGCCCGCCTGATGCCGACCGTAGAACGGCACGGTGTCGAGACCGGCATCCCGATCGTGCTCGCGATGCCCGGCGGTGGCGGCGGCCCAGCCGATTCCGGCCGCACCGGCGACCCCGGCGGCGGCCGCGCCACCGCCGAGCAGCCGCCGGCGCGAGACCCGCGCGCGAGACCCCGCGCCCGGATCGGCGGTCGCGGGAATCGGCTCAGCCACCGTGCGCGGCATTGCCGGTCGTGGGCGCGTAGTTCTCCTTACCGCCCGCGAAATCACGCACCTGCGCGGTGACGGTCGTGGTCGAACCGTCCGAGAAGGTCAGCGTGATGGGCGTTTCCGCGCCGGTGCGCAGCGGGCCCTTCAGATCCATGAACATAAGATGCTCCGCGCCGGGCTTCAAGGTCGCGGTGCCGTGCGCGGGAATGGTGAGCCCGCCTTCCTTGGGGCGCATGGTCTTGTCGCCGCCGGGCGCGTCGGCCACCACCTCGTGAATCTCCACCCGCGCCGATGCCGGGCTCGACGCGGCCACCAGCTGGACCGGCCGGTCGCTCTTGTTGGCGAGTTGCCCGAACGCGGCCGACATGCCGCTGTCGGCGGCCTTGATCCACTGATCGGTCATGGTCACCTGGTCGGCGGCCTTGGCCGCGCTATCGGAGGAGGGCGAGGACGAGCAGGCCACCGGCAGCAGCGCCAAGGTGGACACGGCGGTGGCGACCCCCAGGCGGCGGGCGAAACCGCCGGTGCGCAGGCGGAAGCGGTGGCAGTGCGGGAATTGGGACATGACGGAACTCCGATTCGTCGGGGAGACAGGGGAATCCACCTCGAGGCACGGCCGTCCGCGCGTGCAGGACCACGGTGGACCCAGCCGGAAGCAGGACTCCGGTGCGGGCGATAACCACGCGCTGAGCAGGACGAACCGTAGCGGAGGCCGGTGGCCGCGCACTGTCGCGGCCGTGTCTGAGGCCGGTCGTCGACGACGCGATCCGAGTCCGCCGCGACGGCGTGCCGCCGGTCCTGCGCGGTGTCGCATCCCGCCTGGGGTCGGCTGCCGCTCAGCGGCGGTCACCGCACGGTGTCGGCGCTGCAGCGGATCTCGCGATCGCGCCGAGCCCTCCGGTCCGGTGAGGTTCGTCCGGTCAGGCCGGAACGAGGTGGAGAAGTGAAGCGTGGGGTGCGGGCGGGCCGCGCCGCGCGATACCCGGGCTGACGAGCAGACGCCGCACGCGCGCACGATCGTCGTGCCGGATACGGCGGGGCCGCGCCGGCGCGGGACGCGGGGCGCGGAAAAGCGTGAGGATGAACCGTCGCACACTGGTCAGCGCCCGGCGCAGACCGGCCTCGGCGGCGCGAATCACGAACGCGCCGAGCGGGATCGCCAGCAGATGCGCGGTGAGCATGGTCGGGGTGAGGCCGTGATGCCCGGCGTGGCCCGGTGACATCGTCAACGCGAAGTGCCCGACGGTCTGCCCGAGGGCGAGCATGCCCATCACCGCGAGCAGGGGATGACGAAGCCGGATCGAGGCGACCACGACACCGATGACCGTGCAGGCCGCGAACAACAGGGTGAGCGCCGGACCGTCCGGGAACGCGGTCCCGCCGCCGAGTGCGTGGGCGAGAATCGCGACCGCTCCGGACGCGGCGCCGACGGCAGCGCCGCGCAGGGGCGCGGTGTGATCCGTCGGTGAGCGCACCCGGACATGTTACGGCGCGGCGGTTCGGATCCGCTGCGCAGGTGCCGTGAGCGGCGTCTCCACAGGATCTTCACACGCGATGCCGACCATCTCCACGCCGACCTCCTAGGGTCACCTGCATGGAACACAGTCAGCGCACCGGCCGGCGCATCCTCGTGGTGGAGGACGAGCCGACCATCGCCGAGTCGATCGCGGCGCGATTGCGGGCCGAGGGTTTCACCGTGGATCTGGCCCACGACGGGCCGGCGGGGGTGGCGGCCTTCGAACAGGTCGATCCGGATCTGGTGGTGCTGGATGTGATGCTGCCGGGTTTCGACGGGCTCGAGGTGTGCCGGCGGATCCAATCGCGGCGGCCGGTGCCGGTCCTGATGCTCACCACGCGCACCGACGAGACCGATGTACTGGTGGGGCTCGGCGTCGGCGCGGACGACTATCTGACGAAACCGTTCTCGCTGCGGGTGCTGACCGCGCGGATTCACGCGCTGCTGCGGCGGGTGGAGCGCACCGCCGTGCCCGCGGCGACCATCGTGGCGGGGGATCTGCGGATCGATCTGGATCAGCGGCGGGTATGGCGCGCCGAGACCGAAACCCAGCTGACGCCGCTGGAATTCGAGCTGCTGGTGCATCTGGCGAAACGGCCGCGCACCGTGCTGGCGCGCGAGCGGCTGCTCAGCGAGGTGTGGGGGTGGGCGGATGCGTCGGGGACGCGCGCGGTCGACAGCCATATCAAGGCGCTTCGCCGCAAGCTCGGCGCGGATCTGATCCGGACCGTGCACGGGGTCGGTTACGCCCTGGAGTCGCGATGAGGATCGTTGCGATGGTGCGGGCGGCCGCGGGCGCGATCGCGGACTGGATTCGCGGCTGGCTGCCCCGGCCCCTCGATCGGGTGCGTTCGATCAAGGTCAAGCTCGCCATTCTCATGGTCGGCGCGGGCGCGGTCGCGTTCGGTTTCTTCGCGCTGCGCATCGGCTGGCTGCCGCCCAAGACCACCCTGGCCGCCATGCTGCTGGCCCTGGTGACCTCACAGCTGCTCGCCCACGGCATGACCCGCCCGCTGCGGGAGATGACGGCCGCGGCCAAACACATGGCGCAGGGCGACTATTCGCGCCGGGTGCGCGCCA
Source organism: Nocardia yamanashiensis (assembly GCF_021183565.1). Lineage (NCBI taxonomy): Bacteria > Bacillati > Actinomycetota > Actinomycetes > Mycobacteriales > Nocardiaceae > Nocardia > Nocardia yamanashiensis. The sequence continues at coordinate 2,363,241 of NZ_CP089226.1, read as the reverse complement.
CCTCCCAGGACGAGGTCGGGCAGCTCGCCGAGGCGTTCAATCACATGGCCGCCGACCTGGCCGCCGCCGATCAGCAGCGCCGCGACTTCATCGCGAACGTCTCGCACGAACTGCGCACCCCCATCACGGCTCTGGGCGCGGTTCTCGAGAACCTGGTCGACGGCGTCGCCGAACCGGATCCGGCCACCCTGCGCACCGCCCTCGCCCAGACCGAACGCCTGAGCCTGCTGGTCACCGAACTGCTCGCGCTCTCGAGCATCGAAGCCGGCGCCGTCCATCTCGACCGCGAACCCGTCCCGCTGCAACCGCTGCTGAAAGAGGTTGTCGCCGAAGCCGAAGTGATGGCCGCCGCCGTCGACCGCGGCGTCCGTTTCTCCATCCACCTCGGCGATCCGGGCCTGCTCGTGCACGCCGACCGCGCCCGCCTGCATCAGGTCCTGCTCAATCTCCTGGACAATGCGACCCGCCACGGCCCCGCGCACGGCGAGGTCCGCATCCACGCTCATGCCGCCCGCACCGGCACGGTCATCGAAGTCCAGGACGACGGCCCCGGCATCCCGCCGGCCGAACGCGCCCGCGTCTTCGAACGCTTCACCCGCGGCGGTCACACCAACGGCGGCACCGGCCTGGGCCTGGCCATCGCCCGCTGGATCGTGCACCTGCACAACGGCACCATCGCCGTCGCCGACCCCGGCTCCCGTATCCGCATCACCCTCCCGGCCCCGTAACCCCTTCCCACCCAACCCTTCCCGTCCCGCCGAGTGGCCCCGGGCCGCTCCCGCATACCTACCGAAGGATGACACCGATGCCGGACACACCGGAACCCGCCGAACCGAGTCCCACACCCGAATCCGCCGACCGGATCCCACCCGATCCGGAAATGGGCGCGCCGAGCCCGGACAATCGGGCCGCCGCACCGGATACCGCTGCGGCCCACACACGAAATGGCGATGCCGTGCAACCCCTGCCGGGCGATCCACCGGGCGGTGGCGGGCAGGTATCGAACCCTGAACGCCGCGTGGACGACTCGCCGGCGCGATCCAACGGAGCCGACGGCTCCACCCCGACGGGTCTGCCCGCTGACACCGCAGCCGCCCATGCGGTTCTCACGGCCGCTCACGGTCCGGCAACGGCGGAGCCGAGCGTGGTCGCGACCGTCGCCTCGGACAACACCCCGGGCACTGATCAGTCGGCGTGGCCGGCGGCCTGGACACCGGCCACCGGGCAGCCCTCGGTGCCGATCGAGTCGCTGCCCGTCGCCGCGCCGCACTGGCGCATGCCGGTAGCAACCGGTCCCGCAGCCCAGGGAGCTGGCACGAAAGGTCCCGGCGTCGGGGCGTTGCCGTGGCCCGTCGCGACAGCTCACCAGGTACCGCCGCGTTCGGTACGGGTCCCGATGCCGCGCGGCACCTTGCCCGCGATCGCGCTCGCGGGTGTGGCCGCGGCCGTGTTCGTTCCGCTGGATCGCCCGGGGATCGGGTGGCTGCTGGCCGGATCGGTCACGGCGGGTGCGGTTTTCGCGGTGGATCGCGCGGCCCGCCGCCCAGGTGCGGAGGCGAGCCCGGACACGAACGCGACGAAACCCGATGCGCCCGAGCATGATCCGGCTCGGACCGACACCGCTGGACCGGAAACGGCCGGGCCGATCGTCGCCGATGATTCCGGAGTGAGCGGGCGGATTCCTGCCGATGCTCCGGAAGCAGCTGGTTCGAGCGTTGCTGGTGACGGGAGTGTGGCGAGGCCGTCCGTCGCCGATGCTCCGGGAACGGCTGGTTCGAGCGTGGCTGATGGCTCGAGCGTGGCGAGGCGGTCCGTCGCCGATGAGTCGGAAGCAGCTGGTTCGAGCGTTGCTGGTGACGGGAGTGTGGCGAGGCCGTCCGTCGCCGATGCTCCGGGAACGGCTGGTTCGAGCGTGGCTGATGGCTCGAGCGTGGCGAGGCGGTCCGTCGCCGATGAGTCGGAAGCAGCTGGATCGAGCGTTGCTGACGACGGGAGCGCGGCCAGACCGCGCGCGGCTGATGCTCTGGGAACAGCTGGATCGAATGCCGCCGATGACGGGGGAGTGGCCGGTCCCGGTGCCGTCGGGGGCGGGGGAGTAGTCGGTGCCGACGCCGTCGGTGGCGTGGGATCGGCTGGGCCGGGTGATGCCGATGAGCCGGGAATGGGCGGCGCGAACGTCGCGGGCGGGTCGGGGGCGGCTGGCGGGAACGGTTCCGGTCCGGAGTCCGGTCATTCGGGCGGCGTGGGCTCGAGAGGTCCTGCCGCGGTGCGGCGGGAGCGGATCGTGTGGACGGCGCTGGCGTTGGTATTGCTGGCGGTGGGGGTGTTCCGCGATGCGACTTGGCTTTTCGTGGTCTGTGCCGTGGGGGCGGCGCTGGCCGGGTCGCTGGCGGTGCTGGGTCGGCGGTCGGTGTACGGGATCGTGTTCGAGGTGCTCGCGGTGCCGATTTCGGCGCTGTTTGCGTTGCCGTGGGTGGCGCGCGGGGTGGAGCGGATGCGCTGGCGGCGCGGGGAGGAGGCGGCGGTCGCGTCGGGGCGGATCGTGTGGTCGGTGCTGGGGACGGTGGCATTGCTGATCGTGGTGGTGCCGCTGCTGGCGGGGGCGGACGCGGTGTTCGCCGAACTGGTGGCGGGTTTGACGCCGCGGCTCGACGGCGCGGCGGTCGCGCGCTGGGTGATCGTGTTCGTGCTCGGTGCCATGGGCGCGGCAGGCGCGCTGTATCTGCTGGCCGGTCCGCCGCCGGGTCCGCGCGCCGAGGATGGCGGGCGCACGTTCGCCCGGCTGGAATGGGCGATCCCGGTGGCGGCGCTGTGCGTGGTGTTCGCGGTGTTCGTGGCCACGCAGGTGGTGGTGTTGTTCGGCGGGGACGGGTATGTGCAGCGAACGGCGGGGCTGACCTACGCCGAGTACGCGCGCAGCGGGTTCTGGCAGCTGTCGATGGTGACCATCGTGACGCTGCTGCTGATCGCGGCCGTATGGCGTTGGGCGGCACGGGAATCGGCGGCGGACCGGGTCTGGCTGCGCGGGCTGCTCGGTCTGGTCGGCGGGCTGTCGCTGGTGATCGTGGCCTCGGCGGCGCATCGGATGTGGACCTATCAGCAGGCGTACGGGTTCACCGTGCTGCGGCTGCTGGTGATCGGGTTCGAATTCTGGATCGGTGTGGTCTATCTGCTGGTGCTGGCGGGGCTGGTGTCCCTGCGGCGCGGCTGGATGACCCGTGCCGCGGTGGGGACGGCACTGGGTCTGCTGGTCGGGTTGGCGGTGCTGAATCCGGAACGATTCATCGCCGACCGCAATATCGACCGGCGCGAGGCGGGCAAAGCCATCGATGCGCACTATCTGAGCGAACTGTCGGCCGATGCGCTGCCCGCCATTGACCGGCTGCCCGAGCCGCTGCGCTCGGATCTGGCGCGCGCGATCCGCGACCGGCTCTCCCAGGACAGCTGGCAGGGGTTCAACCTCTCGCGCTATTCGGCCCGTAATTGACGGGTCAGTGGCCGCGCCGCCGGGCCAGCCGCGCGGCCACGTCACCGATCAGCGCGAAGGGAATCGGCTTGTCCAGCGGGAACTTCAGCGTCCCCTTGCCCGCGCGATACGGTGCGATGGCCGCCTCGAACGCGGCATCCCCCTCCGGCACCGGGTACACGCTGAGGTGCTTCTTCCACCCGGCGAAATACACCACCGAATGCCCGTCGATCTGTATGGCGGGCACGTCGTAGCTGATGGTCTCGGTAGCCCCGGGCACCGCCTGGTGAATGGTGGCGCGCACCTGCTCGAGCTGCGCGCGCACCTCGCCGGGAAACCCTTCCAAGTACTCCTGGACCGTCTCGGCCATGACTGCCACCTTCCGTATCCGGCCGGGCTACAGCGCTTCCGGAGCTCGACGCTACCGCCGCCACGCCGGCACCCGGCCGCAGTCGGGCCGGGCGTGTCAGCGCAGCCGGTCCAGCAGCCCGGTCGCCAGCTCCAGCATCGCGTCCACCGAATCGGTCACGTACATCAGATCGATGAAGAAATCGTCGAACCCGGTATCGGCGGCGACCTGTTCGATCGTGTCCGCGATCGCCGCGACGGTGGCCCCCGCCGCCACGTTCACCCGCACGATGGTCCCGATCGCCCCCGGATCCCGCCCGGCCGCCTCCGCCGCCTGATCCACCACGGCGCGCAATTTCAGCAACTGCTTACCCCACCCGGGCGGCCCCGGCACCGGCGCCACCGGCAGCCATCCGTCCGCGCGCCGCCCGACCCGCGCCAGACCGGCGGGCGTGAACGACCCCAGCCAGATCGGCGGCCGCGGCCGCTGCACCGTCGCCAAGGCGCTGCGATGCTCCGGCACCGTCACGAACCGCCCCCGATACCCGGCGGGATCGGTGGTCCAGATCGCTTCCAGCGCATCGAGAGTCTCCTCCAGGCGCGCCCCGCGCCGCGCGAACGGCACCCCCGCCGCCTCGTACTCCTCCGGCGACCACCCGATCCCGAACCCCGGCACCAGCCGCCCGCCGCTGACCACGTCCAGGGTGGTCAGCGACCGCGCCAGGAACGCCGCCCGATGCAGCGGCGCGATCAGCACATTCGTGCCCAGGCGCACCCGCTCGGTGACCGCGGCCGCGATCCCGAGCATCACGAAAGGATCCAGCACGGAATCGAATTCCTCGGGAATGGTGTCCTTGCCCGCGTACCCCACGCTCGGTGCGGCCGCCGCCAGCACCCGTTCCCCGACCCAGAGACTGTCGGCCCCGGCGGCTTCCAGCGCGGCGGCGAACCGCGCCGCCTGCGCCCCCTGCCGGGCCTGCGAACCGTGCTGCGGGAGCGAGAATCCGATCTTCACGCTCTCCGTGATACCAGAGACACGCGGGTGCGACACACGGCGCGGTCGCGCAGGATGGGTCGGGTGGGTGAACACAAGGACCGCATGCTGCGCGGTGAGCTCTACCGCGATAACGATCCCGAACTCCTCGCCGAGCGCCGCCGCTGCCAGGAGCTGCTGGACGAGTTCAATGCCACGCGCGCGGGGGAGGACGCGCAGCGCCGGACGATCCTCGAGAATCTGTTCGGCGAGATCGGGGAGGGCTCCTGGATCATGCCGCGCTTCCAATGCGACTACGGGCATCTGATCCGCCTGGGCCGCAACAGCTTCCTGAACTACGACGCGATCGTGCTGGACTGCGCCCCGGTGACGATCGGCGACGACGTGTCGATCGGCCCGCGCGCCCAACTGCTCACGGCCCTGCATCCGATGGCGGATCACGAACTGCGCCGGCAACGCTGGGAGACGGCCGCGCCCATCACGATCGGTGACAATGTGTGGCTCGGCGGCGGAGTGATCGTCTGCCCGGGGGTGAACATCGGCGCGAATACTGTCGTCGGTGCGGGCAGCGTGGTGACGCGCTCGCTACCGGACAAGGTGTTCGCCGCGGGCAATCCGGCCCGGGTGATCCGGGAACTGTGAATCCCGCACGGCCCCCGACACCTCGGCGGCGTGCCGGATAACGTGAAAGTCTCTGTCCGGCAACGTTTCCGGACCTTGGTCGAATGCACCGTCCGGGCACCGGAATTCGGCACTTCGCACCGATGACACACACCCCGCGGGCGCGCTACCGTCTGAGACAACGCGCCCGCGAGGTGGCGGGCGGACTCGGCAAAGGAGCCGACAATGACGCAACCGCACCAGCATTCGCCCGCCCTGCCCGCGCGGAGCGTCCCGCTCCCGCCGAACGCCCGCTTCCCGATCGGGCCCGCCCGCTACCCGCGCATCCACCTTGAGCGCGGCACCGCCATCCGGATGAGCGACGGCACCGTCCTGTCCGCCGACATCACCCGCCCCGCCGACCGCGACGGCCACGCCATCACCACCCCGTTACCGGCCGTCATCACCCTCACCCCCTACAACAAAACCCTCATGACCCGCGCGAACCCGGTCATCAACGCCGTCTCGATCGCCGCACCGCTCGTCTACCGCCTCGTCCCACCCTCCCCGCACGGCCGCGCCGGCGGCCGGGAAATGCTGCGCGCCCTCGGCGGCGGCGCCCTCGAATCCGTGCGCGCGAGCCGCACCCTCATCTCCCGCGGCTACGTGCACATCGCCGTCGACGTGCGCGGCACCGGCACCTCCACCGGCCGCCTCGAGATCATGTCCGACCGCGAACAAGGCGACCACCTCGAAGTCCTCGCCTGGGTCCGCGAACAGCCCTGGTGCAACGGCGATCTCGCCATGACCGGCATCTCCTACCTCGCCCTGACGGCACTCCAGACCGCCGGGCACCGCCCCGAAGGCCTCAAAGCCGTCTTCTCCCTCGTCGGCTCGGAAGACCCGACCCGCGACCTCATCCTCACCGGCGGCACCCAATCGATGTTCACCCTCGCCTGGTTCGCCGGCGTGAACGGCCTGAAATGGCTACCCTCCATCCCCGGCCTGCTCAAAACCGGCGCCGCCGCCCGCTACCTGCGCGACCGCGCCGCCAGCCCCTTCACCCGCCTCGGCGACATCACCGGCGCGATCCTCGACGACGGGCACCGCGAGCACTTCTACCACGACGACGCCCGCCTACGCCGCCCCCGGCTCGAGAACTTCACCGCCGCCACCTGGATCCACGCCGGCTGGCACGACGTCTTCTCCCGCTCCGCACCCGCCCTCTACGAACGCCTCGGACTACCGCCCGGCGCGGCACAACTCGTCATCGAAGACGGCTACCACGTCAATCCCGGCAGCGGCTTCGGCGCCGAGGAGAACCCGCAGCGCCTCGACGAGCTCCAGTGCGCCTTCTTCGACCGCTGGGTGAAAGGCATCGATAACGGCATCGACGCCTACGGGCCCGTCACCCTCCGCCAGATCGGCGGCGGCTGGGTCAGCCGCGACAGCTTCACCCCGCCCGCCGCCCGGACCCGTACCCGGTACCTCTCGCCCGAACCCAGCGGCGCGGCCCCGCACGCCGCGAGCGACGGCTCCCTCACCGCCCACCCCGACCGGCACCCGCGCCGAATCCGCCTGCCCCGCAAGCGCCCCGGCCTCACCTCACAGACGACGAGCTGGATCCTCTGCGGCCTCCCGACCCTCCTCGGCCGCTCCTGGTCCATCGACGACCGCGCCTACGAAACCGCCGCCCTGACCTTCACGAGCCCGCCCCTCGACACCGACACCCTCCTCACCGGCCCCCTGAACCTGCACCTTCGCGTAGCAGCCGGCGGCACCGAAGCCTTCTGGGCCGCCACCGTCTGCGACGTCGCCCCCGACGGCACCTCCTCCGTCCTCGCCCGCGGCGCCCTCCGCTCGACCCGCCGCGCCATCGACGAGAAGAACAGCCGCTACCGGGACGGAGCGCTCCTCGTCCCCGACCATCCACTCACCGCCGAGAGCCTCCTCCCCGTAAAGCCCGGCGTCCCACACGAACTCGATATCGACATCACCGCCACCGAAGCGATCCTCCGCGCCGGGCACCGCCTCCGCGTCACGATCACCCGCGCGAGCTGGCCCCGCTACTTCCTCACCCCCTCCGTGAACCGAAATATCAAGGACCAGAGCCTCCTCCTCGACCCCCGCCACCCCAGCCACCTCACCTTCCTCGCCGCCGACCTCCAAGAACCCGCCCGCACCGAACGCCCCGCCTGAGAATCGACCTTGGTACACCACCGTGGCAAAATCGGACAAAACCCACGGTGAGGTACCAAGGTCAACACCCGCCGGGGGAGCGGAGCGGCGGAAGTGGCTGTGGCGCAACGGGGAAGCCCGTACCGTGGGGAGATGGAGCCGGTACTCGTCACCGGTGCCGCCGGGGGACGACAGGGGTCGACCGGGCGGCATCTCACAGCGCAACTACTCGGACGCGGGATACCCGTCCGCGCCCTCGTCCACAGCGACGACGAACGCGCGACCGTCCTCCGCGCCCTCGGCGCGAAAGTCCTCGTCGGCGACCTCCGCGACCTCGCCGACGCCCGAACCGCACTCGACGGCGTCCGCGCCGCCTACTTCACCTACCCCGTCATCGACGGCCTCCTCGACGCCGCCGGCGCCTTCGCCGTCGCCGCCCGCGAAACCGGCCTCGAACGCGTCGTCGCCGTCTCCCAGCTCGCCGCCGGACCCGACGCCTTCACCCCGCGCATGCGCCAGCACTGGGTCGCCGAAGAGATACTCGACTGGGCCGATATCGGCGCGATCCACCTCCGCGCCGCCGTCTTCCACGAAAACCTCGCCCTCATCGCCGACACCGGCGACCCGAGAACGCTAACTCTCCCGCTCGGACCCGAGCACACCGAACTACCGCTCGTCGCCGCCGCCGACGTCGCCCGCGTCGCCGCCGCCCTCCTCGCCGACCCCGCACGAAAAACCGAACCGATCGTCCACCTCACCGGCGACGTCCAGTCCATCGGCACCGCGGCCCGCACCCTCGGACGCACCTACCGCGACATCGACCCCGACACCTGGCACGCCTGGGCCCTCGAGTACTACGGCACCCGCCACGCCGCCGACCACCTCACCAAACTCTGGGAGATCTTCCGCCTCCTGAGCGAAGGCACCGGCCTCTACCAGGTCACCCCCGCCATCCACGAACTCGGCGGCCACCCACCCATCACCCTCGCCGACTACGCCATCCACCGCCCCGGCCACTAGCGCCACGAAAACGACAGCGCCGCCGGAAAATTCCGGCGGCGCCGCGACTATTCGACTACCCGATCACTGACCGGCAGCCGCCCGCTTCGGCAGCTTCCAATCCGGACGCGGGAAATGACAGGTGTACCCGTTCGGGTAACGCTCCAGATAATCCTGATGCTCCGGCTCGGCCTCCCAGAAATCAGCCGCCGGCGTCACCTCCGTCACCACCTTGCCCGGCCAGAGACCCGACGCCTCCACGTCCGCGATCGTGTCGAGTGCCACCGCCTGCTGCTCGGCATCGGTATAGAAGATCGCCGACCGATACGAAGTACCGACATCATTCCCCTGCCGATCCTTCGTCGTCGGATCGTGAATCTGGAAGAAATACTCCAGCAGCGCACGATAGTCCGTCACCGCCGGGTCGTACTCGATCTCGATCGCCTCGGCATGACCCGGATGATTGCGATAGGTGGGGTGATCGTTCCGGCCACCGGTGTAGCCGACCCGCGTCGCCAGCACACCGGGCTGCCTACGGATCAGATCCTGCATACCCCAGAAGCAGCCACCCGCCAGAATCGCCTTACGCGTGTCGGTCACACTTCCTCCTTCGTGAAAAGAGCCTTGTACTCGGAATAGCCTTCCGCATCGAATCTATCGAGCGGAACGAAACGCAGCGCGGCCGAATTGATGCAGTAGCGCAGCCCGCCCTCGGCCCGCGGACCATCGGTGAACACATGCCCGAGATGACTGTCACCGTGCGCCGACCGCACCTCGGTACGAATCATCAGATGCGACAGATCCCGCTTCTCGACCACATTCCCCGACTCCACCGGACGCGTGAAACTCGGCCAGCCCGTCCCACTGTCGAACTTGTCGACCGACGCGAACAACGGCTCACCGGACACCACATCGACATAGATACCCGGCTCGTGATTGTCCCAGTACTCGCCCGTGAACGCCCGCTCCGTACCGTTCTCCTGCGTCACCCGATACTGCTCCGGCGACAGCGCGTCGACCGCGGCGGGGTTCTTGATGTACTCCTTGGCCATTGGACCTCCTCGTGGTGGCACACCGATACAACGCGAGGCCCGCCGCGATCCGTTCCCCGCCCACCACCCACGTCAGACTTTCGTCACCATCGCGATTACCCGGCAGGTAATGGATCACCCCGCACCCCGTTCGTAGGATCGGGACATGCGTACACAGACGGCCGGGGATCTACTGCGACACTGGCGCACCACCCGGCGGCTCAGCCAGCTCGAACTCGCCGGCCGAGCCGAAACCTCCACGCGGCACCTCAGTTTCATCGAAACCGGCCGCGCCGTCCCGAGCCGGCAGATGATCCTGCACCTGTCCGACGAACTCGACATCCCCCTCCGCGAACGCAACCGCATGCTCCTCGCCGCCGGATACGCACCCGTCTACACCGAACCCGACCTGGACACCCCCGCCATGGCACCCGTACGCAGCGCCATCCGCCAAATCCTCACCGGCCACGAACCACACCCCGCCCTCGCCGTCGACGCCGGCTGGAACATGGTCGACGCGAACGCCGGCATCGGCCTCTTCCTCGCCGGCGTCGACCCGCGACTGCTCGCCCAGCCCGTCAACGCCCTGCGCCTGAGCCTGCACCCGGACGGACTCGCACCCGCCATCATCAACCTCCCCGAATGGCGCGGGCACCTCTTCGAACGACTACAACGCCAGATCGACGTCAGCGGCGCACCCGAACTCATCGCCCTGCTCGAGGAACTCCGCGCCTACCCCGGCGGCGAAGACGCACCCGGACTGCCCGAACCCGACCAGGCCGTCGTCCCACTGCGACTGCGGCTCGACGGGCAGGAACTCGCGTTCATCAGCGTCACCACGGTCTTCGGCACCCCCATGAACGTCACCGTCGCCGAACTCGCCATCGAAGCCTTCTTCCCGGCCGACGCCGTCACCGGCGCGTTCATGCGCGAACGGATCGTCCTCCCGGCCGATTAGCCGAGTCAGCGACGCGACCGGTCGGCATCGGCCAGAATGGGTCGTCATGGACCTCACCGCGCACCTGGGCGGGCTGCTCGGCGACACCATCACCCGGCTCGACACCATCGGGCACAACCACGAATGGACCCTGCACCGCGCCGAAACCGCGCGCGGGACAGACCTCTTCGTGAAATCCCTCGACCGGGACGGCGACCCCGGCGTCCTCGAAGCCGAAGCCGCCGGCCTGCGCTGGCTGGACGCGGGCGACGCCCGGCTCGTCCCGCACGTCCTGGCCGCCGACGATCGCGTGCTCGTACTGCCCTGGCTGACAACCGGACCCGCCTCGGCCGATGCCGCCGAAGCCTTCGGCCGCGCCCTGGCCCAGCTCCACGCCACGAGTCCGCCCGGCTACGGCGCACCCTGGCCCGGCTATATCGCCGAACTGCCCCTGGACAATTCACCGAGCGCCGGCGAATGGGGGAGCTGGTACGCGGAACGCCGCCTCGCGCCCTACCTGCCCGCCGCCGCGCCTCATCTCGGCCGTGACGGGGTCCGGCTCGTCGAACAGGTCATGAACCGAATCGCGGACCTGGCCGGGCCACCGGAACCGCCGAGCCGCATTCACGGCGATCTCTGGTCGGGGAATGTGCTCTGGACCGGTGGGGGAGTGCGGCTGATCGATCCGGCCGCCCACGGCGGGCACCGGGAAACCGACCTCGCCATGCTCGCCCTCTTCGGATCGCCCCAGCTCGAACGCGTCTTCGCCGCCTACGGCGAGGCCGCGCCGCTGAGTTCCGGCTGGCGGCAACGCATTCCCTTGCACCAGCTGCATCCGCTGCTGGTGCACGTCGTCCTGTTCGGCGGAATGTATCGCGGGATGTTGCTCGCCGCCGCGGCCGCCGCCCTCGCGATCTAGCCGTACCGGAGCTGCGTCGTGGCAGGCCATTCTCTATCTATTACATACTTTAATGGAAATATGCGCATCTACGCATGTGTGGCTCGGTAGGTCGGGGTGGCGCAAGAAATAGAGCGAACTGACCTGAAGAACAGCCTGGGGGAGGGGAGGCCGCCGCCGCGCCGGCTGATTTCTGTCGGAGGGGTGGTCTAGCGTTTGCCGGGTGGAGCTGCAGCGGATCCATCACGTCGCGATCATCGCCTCGGACTACGAGAAGTCGAAGGCGTTCTACACCGAGGTGCTCGGACTGAAGGTGCTGGCCGAGCATTATCGGGCCGAAAGGCGTTCGTACAAGCTCGATCTGGCGCTACCGGACGGCGGGCAGCTGGAGCTGTTCTCGTTCCCGGAGCCGCCCCCGCGGCTCTCGCGCCCGGAGGCCGCCGGCCTGCGGCATCTGGCGTTCCTGGTGCCGGACGTGGGGGAGGCCCTGGCGGAATTGGCCGCCCATGGCGTGCCGGTGGAGGAGGTGCGGGTGGACGAGTACACCGGCAAGCGCTTCGCGTTCTTCTCGGATCCGGATGATCTACCGCTCGAGCTGTATGAAGCGTGAGCCGCGGCCACCCTGGCCGAACGTATCTCTGATTAGGAGATGACACTATGCGCATCTACGCATGTCTCTCTCGTCTGAAAGATACTCGCCTCACCACTCGATCAACGTTCCGGTCCAACCGAATCGACTAAAGAGCTTCCAATACAAGAGGGCTGGCCCTCGGACGGTCGCCGACGCCGTGATCGTGTCGAAGGCGAACAAGCCTTGGGTTGCCCAGTGTGGTTGTGCCGCAATCATTTGCGTGGTTCGTATCGCGGTCTTGCGGTGCCGCGCGGTTATCCGTTCCGGGTCTCCCATACGATGGGGCGCATGACCAAAGTGCTCCTGAAGACCTCCGCCGGGGATATCACCCTGGAACTCGATGAGGCCAAGGCGCCCAAGACCGTCGCGAACTTCGTCGACTACGTCAAGGCGGGCCACTACGCGGACACGGTGTTCCATCGCGTGATCCGGGGCTTCATGGTTCAGGGCGGCGGCATGACTGCGGATATGTCGCAGAAGCCGGCTCCGAACAAGGTGACCAACGAGGCGAACAACGGCCTGAAGAACGACAAGTACACGGTGGCGATGGCCCGTACGTCGGATCCGCATTCGGCGAGCGCGCAGTTCTTCATCAACACCAGCAAGAACGATTTCCTGAACTACCCGGGCCAGGACGGCTGGGGTTACGCGGTGTTCGGCAAGGTTGTCGAGGGCACCGACGTGGTGGATCAGATCGAGGGTGTGCGGACCGGTAACAAGGCGGGTCACGGTGACGTGCCGACCGAGCCGATCACGATCCTGTCGGCCGAGCTGGTCTGATCGGTCGTTTCGTAGCGAACGAGTACGCGCCGGGTTCGAATCGAACCCGGCGCGTTGTGTTTTCGTCGTTCAGGCGTCGAGGACGCGGACTTCGTGCTTGGCGACCGGGGGCAGTACGGACCAGGGGAAGTTGATCCAGCGGTCGGTGCGTTTCCAGACGTATTCGCAGTCGACTTCGGAGTGCGGTTTCTGGTAGATGACCGCGCAGCGGACTTCGGCGACATGGTCGGCGCAGAAGTCGCGGACGAGTTTGAGGGTTTTGCCGGTGTCGGCGACGTCGTCGGCGACCAGGACGGTGGCGCCGGTGAGGTCGACTTTGCTGGGGACCGGCGGCAGCATGACCGGCAGGTCGAGGCGCTGGTTGACGCCGGTGTAGAACTCGACGTTCATGACGTGGAGGTTTTTGACGTCGAGGGCGTAGCCGAGGGATCCGGCGACGAAGAGGCCGCCGCGGGCGATCGAGAGGATGAGGTCGGGTTCGAATCCGTCGTCTGCGATGGTCTGGGCGAGCTCGCGGCTCGCGTCACCGAATAGTTCCCAGCTGAGTTCCTCGCGATCGCTCATTCCGGCGATCTTACGGTGCTCTCGCGGTGTGGTTCCGGGGGTTCGGGGGCATGGCCCCCGTGTCCCGTTCGTTCAGGGCTGGTGGGTGATGGTGTACCAGAGCAGGGCGAGGGTGCCGAGGGCGAAGAGTGGTACGACGACAAGGGTTTCCATCTTGTTGCCGGTGCGGTCGATGATGGGTAGCCGGGTGCGGATCTTGAGGGGCCAGAGCAGTCGGCAGCCGCGGTCGGTGAGGCAGTCGCCGATGAGGTGGGCGAGGGCGCCGAGGCCGACGGAGAAGGGCAGCCAGGCGGGTTTGTCGCTGATCCAGTGGTCGATGGCGAAGGTGCCGCAGGCGGCGAGGATGACGACGGTGCCCCAGGCTTTGATGCTGTCGCCGGTGGGTGCGAGGTTGAGGGCGCGGATGGCGAGGGCGAGCAGGAAGAAGACGAGGGCGAGGGTGAAGTTGCGGCCGATCCAGTGTTCGCCGGCCCAGGTGCCGTAGGTGACGAGGGCGACGAACAGGAAGCTGTGGGTGCCGTGGCGGTGTCCGCCGGAGATGATCGATATGGCTTTGCAGGCGGCGTGCGAGACGGGTCCCAGGACGTGGGAGATGGTGCCGTTGGGGTGGTCGGCGTCGGGGAGCAGGGCGGCGCCGGCGGTGAGGAAGGTGCCCATGACGAGGTCGACGCCGCCGATGGCGCCGGATTGCATTGCGGGGTATGTCAATACGGTGAGCGGGAGCGCCGCGGCTGCTGCCGACCAGGCGAGGGCGCCGCTGGTCGCGTGTGAATGTCCTAGCACCGCGTGAACGTTAGCTGAATTAACGGTTGGGGCCGGGAGGTCCGGGTGTGAGCTGAGGAACGTTCGGCGGCAACGTAGTTGGGGCGTGCGCGGGCGGGAACCGGCGTGCCGGCTCGCGATTGGTCGGTCATGGTGCCCACCTCTCCTCGTTCTCGAGGTTACGGCATTCGAAAGTGATTGGGGCGGAGTTCATTTGGTCCCGGAAGGTCGGTTTCGGCGGCCCCTGTACGCCGTCCGAATTCCGGTGAAATAGTGTCGGAGCCGAATACGCTTTTCCGCTCAGAGAGGAACGGACATGTCGGTAGCGTCCGCCGTGAAGGATCAGATCCAGCAGGTCGGTGGGGGATTCATGTTCTCCCGCGAAGCCAAGGCCTTCGCCGCGGAGGTGGGGGTGCCCGGCTTCCTGCCCGCCTACACCCGCGGCCGCGCGGGCGTGCTGGGTGAGGTGCCCGCCGAGATCGTGGTCGCGGCGTTCGGTTTCTTCCCGGCCGGTCCGGTGCGCGCGGCCTGGGAGGCGACGGCGGCGACCTCGGCGGCCAAGGGCGCGGAGGGCTATCTGCGGGCCTGCCAGGATTTCGGACGTCGCAAGCTGGCCGGGTTCGCACCGGCCGAACGGCTGGCCGAGCTCCTGGACAAGGTGGTGTCGGCGGCGGATCCGGCCGGGGTGCCGTTGTTCGCGGGGTGGCGGGCGCTGCCGCAGGCGCAGGACGCGCCGGCGCGGATTCTGCATCTGATCCAGGCGTTGCGGGAGCTGCGCGGCGGTCTGCATCTGATGGCGGTGCGTGCGAGCGGTCTGACGCCGTTGCAGGCGGTGCTGATCGCGGGTTCGCCGCTGGCGTCGGGTCCGGATCAGGCGCGCAGTTACGGCTGGGCGGAACCGTTCGAGGAGATCACCCCGGAGTTGAAGGGCCGCTGGATGCAGGCCGAGGCGCTCACCGACGAGCTGAGCCTGCCGGTGTTCGCGGTGCTGGACGAGGCGGAGGGCCAGGAGCTGGTCGCGTTGCTGACCGCCTGTCACGAGGCCGTGTTCGTCCGTCGCTGAGGCGTGTGCGGGGCGGTGCTGTCACCGCCCCGGCCGGTGTCAGCGTCGCAGGAACTCGAGGCTCACTCGTTCGAAGGCTTGCTTGGCTTCGTACATGACCCAGTGCCCGCACTTGGGGAAGACGTGCAGTTCCGCGTCGGGGATGACGCGCAGCGGCACCAGGGCCATATCGAGGGGGCATTGCCGGTCGTCGGCGCCCCAGGCCAGCAGGGTCGGGCATTTGACCTGATGCAGCAGCGCCCAGTACGGCGGGGTGGGGGAGTTGGTGAGGAATTGCTGTTGGAGGGCAAAGGCTTCCGACCCGTACATGGCTTTGAGCGCGGCATGCGATTCGGGATGCTCGGCGGTTTTCCAGCGTTCCTCGATGAGGTCGTCGGTGAGCACCTTCGGGTCGTAGACCATGCATTCGAGCCAGCGCAGCAGTCCGTCGCGGCTGGGGGCGTCGGCGAACTGCTGCAGCAGCCGGGTGCCTTCGCTGGGGGTGGGGCCGAACAGTCCGGTGCCGACCCCGCCGATGGAGATGATCTTCTCCACCCGGGTGGGGTGTTTGACGGCGACATTGACCGCGACGACGCCGCCCATGGAATTGCCGATGAGGGCAGCCGATTGCAGGCCGAGGGCGTCCATGAACCAGATGACGGAGTCGACGGCGGTCAGGACGGGGTGGCCGGGGACGGGGTCGCTGACGCCGAAGCCGGGGAATTCGAGTGCGTAGCAGTGGAAGTGCTCGGCCAGGACGCCGAGGTTGCCGCGATAGTTGCGCCATCCGGTGACGCCGATGCCGGAGCCGTGCAGCAGGATGAGCGAGGGCCCGTCGCCGGCTTCGTGGTAGCGCAGGATGCCGTGCTCGGTGCGGATTTCCCGCCGGGTGCCTTCGTATGTGATCTCCACCCGCTCCACACTAGAACACGTTTCAGTTTCTGTCGGAGATTGTTCGCACGCCGAGAACCGCACGGCCCATACGCATTTCGCTCGCACACATCCGCCGCGAGCGCCTAGTCTCGAGGGCTGGACCGTAGGAAGGAACCGGTATGGCGCAGGCGGGAGTGCTGCGGATCGCGCAGCTGAACATGGGATCGCTGCTGGAACCGCACTGGGAGCGGCGTCGGCAGGAGATCCTGGCCTGGTTCGACCGGCTCGACCCGGACCTGGTGTGCCTGCAGGAAGTATGGGAGGACACCGCCGAACCCGGCGGCAATACCGCCGCCTGGCTGGTCGATCACGCACCGCAAGGACACTGGCACTGGTGTTTCGGCGGATACCCGCTGCCGTTCCTGCCCGACCGCCCGACCCTGCGCTTCGGCTCGGCGGTGCTGAGCCGCTGGCCCATCGACCGGCACGAGGTGATCGCGCTACCGGTCGATCCGTCCCCGCCGGACCCGCACCCGTCCTGGACCATGCAGGCCGAACTGCTCTACGCCCGCACCGGCGGGGCCGATGTGTTCAGTACCCATCTCGCGCCGCCGCCCGCGCAGGCCTATCAGCGGGTGCGGCAGGTCCTCGCGATCGACGAGGCCATCCGCGCCCGGCACGACCCGGCGACCACGCCGCTGCCGCCGATCCTGTGCGGGGACTTCAACGCCAAACCCGAATCCGACGAGATGCGGTTCCTCAACGCCAACGCCGTGATCGAAGGCCGCAGTACCCATTACGTGGACGCGTGGTCGACGCTGCGGCCCGGTGAGGCCGGGCGCACCATGGACCCGCTGACCAATCCGCAGGCGCGGTTCCTGAACGTGCCGCCGCAACGCATCGACTATGTGCTGGTGGGGGATCCGTTCCTGCGGCCCGAGGGCGCGGGCCGGCTGCTCGAGGTCGATCTGGCCTTCTGCGAACCGCTCACCGGCATCCTCGCCAGCGACCACTACGGTCTGGTCGCCGATGTGCGGTGGCCACAGAAACCGGCCCGATAAACGCCGTGCGCCCCGCGAACCGGGTTCGGTTCGCGGGGCGCACGGGGGAGCGGTCAGGCCAGATCGAAGCGATCCAGGGTCATCACCTTGTCCCACGCCTTGACGAAGTCGGCCACGAACTTCGGCTTGGCGTCATCGGTGGCATACACCTCGGCGATGGCGCGCAGCTGCGAGTTCGACCCGAACAGCAGATCGACACGGCTGCCGGTCCACACGGTCTTGCCGGTGGCCCGGTCCACGCCCTCGTAGCTGCCGTCATCGGCGGCCGACGGCTTCCACTCGGTCGCCATATCCAGGAGGTTCACGAAGAAATCGTTGGTGAGCACACCCGGGGTCGAGGTGAGCACACCCTGCTGCGAACCACCGTGATTGGCGCCGAGCGCCCGCAGGCCACCGACGAGCACGGTCATCTCCGGCGCGGACAGCGTCAGCAGGTTCGCCCGATCCACCAGCTGGTACTCCGCCGGCAGCCGGTGACCCTTGCCCAGGTAGTTGCGGAACCCGTCCGAGGTCGGCTCCAGCGCCGCGAAGGACTCCACATCGGTGTTCTCCTGGGTGGCGTCGGTGCGACCGGGTGCGAACGGCACCTCGATCTCGACACCGCCGGCCTTGGCCGCCTGCTCCACGGCCGCGACACCGCCCAGCACCACCAGATCCGCGAACGAGACCCGCACATTACCGGTCTGCTCGGAATTGAACTGCTCGGCAATGCCTTCCAGCGTGCGCACGACCTGCGCGAGCTCGTCGGGGGAGTTGACCTCCCAGCCCGACTGCGGGGCCAGGCGCACCCGGCCGCCGTTGGCGCCACCACGCTTGTCACTGCCGCGGAACGAGGCCGCCGCCGACCACGCGGTCGAAACCAGCTGCGCCACGGTCAGACCCGAAGCCAGGATGCGGGACTTGAGGTCGGCGATCTCGGCGGCGCCGATCAGCTCGTGATCGACCGCCGGGATCGGGTCCTGCCACAGCAGCGTCTCCGAGGGCACCAGCGGGCCCAGGTAGCGCACCACCGGGCCCATATCGCGGTGGGTGAGCTTGTACCAGGCCTTGGCGAACTCCTGCGCCAGCTCTTCGGGGTGCTCGAGCCAGCGGCGGGTGATCTGCTCGTAGATGGGATCGAACCGCATCGACAGGTCGGTGGTGAGCATGCCGGGCGCGATGGTCTTGCCCGCGACATGCGCGTCCGGGACCGTGCCGGCGCCGCCGCCGTCCTTCGGGGTCCACTGGTTGGCGCCCGCGGGGGACTTGGTCAGCTCCCACTCGTGGCCGTAGAGGGTCTCGAGGAACGAGTTGTCCCAGGTGATGGGGGTCGGGGTCCAGGTGACCTCGAGCCCGGAGGTGATGGCGTCCTTGCCGACACCGGTGCCGAAACTGGAGCGCCAGCCCAGGCCCTGCTCCTCGAACGGCGCGGCTTCGGGCTCGGGGCCGACGTGATCGGCCGGGCCGGCGCCGTGGGTCTTGCCGAAGGTGTGCCCGCCCACGATCAGCGCCGCGGTCTCCACATCGTTCATCGCCATCCGCGCGAACGTCTCACGGATATCGACCGCGGCGGCCAGGGGATCCGGATTGCCGTTGGGGCCTTCGGGATTGACGTAGATCAGGCCCATCTGCACCGCCGCGAGGGGGTTCTCCAGGTCGCGGGTGCCGCTGTAGCGTTCATCGCCGAGCCAGGTGTGCTCGGGACCCCAGTACACGTCCTCCTCGGGCTCCCACTGGTCGACGCGGCCGCCACCGAACCCGAAGGTTTCGAAGCCCATCGATTCCAGGGCGACGTTACCGGCGTACACGATCAGGTCGGCCCAGGAGATCTTCTGCCCGTACTTCTGCTTCACCGGCCACAGCAGCCGACGCGCCTTGTCCAGGCTGGCGTTGTCGGGCCAGGAGTTCAGGGGAGCGAAGCGCTGCATGCCCGCGCCCGCGCCGCCGCGCCCGTCCTGGATGCGGTAGGTGCCCGCGGCGTGCCAGGCCATGCGGATGAAGAACGGCCCGTAATGCCCGAAGTCGGCAGGCCACCAGTCCTGCGAGGTGGTCATGACCGCTTCGATATCGGCCTTCACCGCCGCCAGATCCAGGCTGTTGAACGCGGCAGCGTAATCGAAGTCGGCGCCCAGGGGGTTGATGACGTCCGGGTTCTTCTGCAGGATCTTCAGATTGACCTGGTCGGGCCACCAGTCCCGGTTGCTGCCACCCTCGGTCGGCGGCTTGAGGCGGGATGTCACGGGGCAACCCGCGGCGGGTTCCGTGCTGGCCTCTCCGATGGGCGGGTGTTCAACAGACACGGCGGTTCCTTTCGGGGGAGTAGTGCGATCGGGCTGCGATCACGACTGCGGCACTTGCGTTTTCGAGCATTCGGGGCACAGGCCCCAATAGATGACCTCGGCTTCGTCCAGGACGAACCCGTTGTCGTTCGAGGCGGTCAGACAGGGGGCCTCACCGACGGCGCAATCGACATCGGTGATCATCCCGCAGGAGCGGCACACCAGATGGTGATGGTTGTCCCCGACCCGGGTCTCGTACCGGGCCACCGAACCCATGGGCTGAATCCGGCGCAACAAGCCCGCCGCCGTCAGCACCCGCAACACGTCGTACACGGCCTGATGCGACACCGTGCCCAGCGCACCGCGCACCTGGGTGAGGATCGAGTCGGTGTCGGCATGCGGGTTCGCGTGCACGGTGCTCAGCACGGCGACGCGCGGCGCTGTCACCCGCAACGACGCCGCACGCAGCATCCGCTCGAAGTCCGAACTACTGGACATATCCCGAAGTATGACTCATTCAAGTCTTGAGCGGAGCCGTTTCAACCAACCATGCTCGAGTCGTTCGGCCACCGTTCATTTGGAGGAAGCGACGAAGCTTCGCCCGGCGCTTCGAGTGTCCGAGCGCGCCCGGCGGCGAGCCAGCGCCAGCGTCGCGAGGGAGACGACGACGATGCCGGCTCCGAAGAGCTGGATCGTCGGCGCGGCGCCCAGATGACGCGCGGTGTACCCCGCGGCGATGGCGGGCAAGGAAATGGCCGCGTAGGCCACGAGGTAGAACGCCGCCATCACCTGGGCGCGGTGATCCGGCGGGGCGGCCGCACCCAGCAGGCGCAGCGCACCGAACATCCCACTGCCCATACCGAATCCGATCACGACCCCCGAGCACAGGAACGCCGCTGCCGAACCGCTACCGGTCACCGACACCGCCAAGACGAGAATGCCCGCCGACATGATCGCCATACCCCACCCGATCTGGGAAGCCGGCGTGCGCTTACGGGTCGAGATCGCCGCGGCCGTGCCCGCGCCCCCCATCACCAGAATCGCCACACCCGCCGGGAGATAACTGCCGGTGTGCAGCAGGCTCGGAACGATCGCCCCGACCAGACCCAGAAACAGCCCGATGATCGACCACGCGCACGCGATCGCCAAACCCGCCAGCGTGAACGGGGCCAGCGCCGCCCGCGGCACCCCGGGCGCGGTGATCCGGAAACCACTGCGCGAGACCACCGTCTCCGGCATCAGCACACTGCCCGCCAGCAACAGCGCCGCGAGCACGGCCAGCAGCACGAACGGCGTCACCATCGGAGACGGGCCGTACTGCACCAGGACCGCGCCGAGCAAACCACCGGAACCGACGCCGAGTGAACTGGCCACCACGTTGTACAGGCCCGCCCGCGCTGGATCCGCGCCGTCGTACAACTCCAGCAGGGCCGCACCCGCGGCACTGATCACGATGCCCGTCGACAAACCCTGCACCGCCCGCGCCAGGAACAGCGACCCGACACCGGAAGCGAAGGCGAACAACACCATCGAGGCCGTCAACCCAGCCAGCCCCGCCGCGATCACCGGTCGCCGGCCCACCGCATCGGAGACACGGCCCAGCACCAGCAGCGACGCCAGCGCACCGAAACAGTAGGTGGCATAGATCAACGTCACCGTCGAGGTGTCCAACCGCCAGGTCGAGGCATACAGCTTGTAGATCGGCGACGGTACCGCCGAGGCCGCCAAACAGAAACCGATCACCGTCGCGGCCAAACCGAAAGCCATCGGGCGGGGGAGCCGGACACGCTGCGAAACTTCAGTCCTAATCACAAGATTCAGCCTGATCGCGCCGCCGCGCACCCACGAGTGGCAAAAATGACCACATTGATGGAAATTCTGCCAGTACTCTGGTGGAGTGAGCACCCCCGGAATCGTCGCGGTCGCCGTCACCGACGGCATGCCCATGCTGGAGATGTCCATCGCCGCACAGGTATTCGGCATCCAGCGCCGCGACATCGCCGACCCGTGGTACGAACTGCGCATGTGCGCCGCAGACCCGGGGGAGACCCGGATCGCACACGGCTTCGTCCTCGACACCCCCTACGACCTGCACGCCCTGCACGACGCCGACATCGTGATCGTGCCCGGCCTCAACCCCGAGAACATCGCCGCCGACATCGTCGACCACCGGCTCAACACCGCACTCCTGGCCGCACACGCCCGCGGAGCGCGAATCGTGTCACTGTGCACCGGCGCGTTCGCACTGGCCGCCGCGGGCCTGCTCGACGGGCGCCCCGCCACCACACACTGGCGCTACGCCGACCTCATGCGCACCCGATACCCCCGGGTCCTGCTCGACCCGTCGGTGCTCTACGTCGACGACGGCGACGTCCTGACCAGCGCGGGCGTCACCGCCGGCATCGACCTGTGCCTGCACCTGGTCCGCACCGACCTCGGCGCCGACATCGCCAACCAGGTCGCGCGCCGCATGGTCGTGCAAACCCATCGCGCCGGGGGACAGGCCCAATTCATCGAACAGCCCATGCCACGCTCGGACAGCGACGGCTTCGGACAAGTACTGCAGTGGGCCACCAAAAACCTCGACCAGCAACTCACCGTCACCCAACTCGCCCGCACCGCCGGCCTGAGCACCCGCACCCTGGCCCGCCGCTTCACCGAATCCACCGGCACCACACCACTCCGCTGGCTGCACTCGGCCCGCCTCTCCCGCGCCCGCCAACTCCTCGAATCCACCGACCTCCCCGTCGAGCGCATCAGCCAACTCTGCGGCATGGGCACCGCCGGCAACCTCCGCCACCACTTCACCCGCGAGGTAGGCGTAACCCCCATGACCTACCGCCGATCCTTCCAACGCTGAGCGGCTCAGGTGAGGACCTGTCCCGCCCGGGGGACGATAACTTGACATAATGTTGATTATCGGCGTATTTACGGCGGGGGCTGGAGCGGGGAAAACTGCTGTGTTGCAGATGGATTCGGTGACTGTTCGGTGAGTTCTGCTGCTGGGCGGTGACTTCCTGTGTTGGTTGGTGTGTGCTGCTATTGGAGGCTGCGGAATGGTGTAAATCGGTGCGGGAGTTTATTTTTCGTTCCAGCGGCCCTTTGGTGGAAATATTCCTGTTTCGGGTGGTTGGCTGGATTGGGGCTGATTGGAGGTTCAGCTGCCGCTCCCCTGTGGTTTGGATCTTCACCCTTGATACGTCACTGTGACGTAATATTCGACAGTCTGGCAAGGGGTGTGGTGACCGTGCGTCCGAACATCGCCACGGTGTGTATGCATTTGGGCGCATATCGGACCGATGGCAGTGTGTGTTGCCGTTCTGTCGTTCGGCGGGTGCTGCATGATCGGGGCTGGGCTAGCGTCGGGTGGAGCATTCATCGCAATGGGTGGGACCTCTCCCCTGCGATTCCTGTACTCCCCCAACGTTATTCGTCACAGTGACGGAATGGGGGCTGGTGTCCCCGGTCATCCGTGATTGCGGCGATATACGCCTATCGCGCCCGGATGCAAGGGGGCGACTCCGGTGCCGATGAGTGAGCGGGCCTCGAGGAACTGGGTGCCTGCTGCTTCGGCCGGTACCAGGGAATCGGGGTGGGTGAGGAGCAGTTCGGTGAGGGTGGCGGCGGTGGTGTCGGGCAGGCTGGGGCTGGCGATGAGCAGGTTTGCGACGCCGATGGTGTGCACGGGTGGGGAATTCGGGTAGGTGCCGGCGGGGATGAGGACCGGGTCGTAGAGGTAGCCGAAGCGGTCGCGCATCGGGTCGGCCAGGCCGGTGAGGTCCAGTAGGCGGATTGCGGGGTCGGACAGGGCCGGGGTCGGGACGCCGCCGGCCCACAGCAGGGCGTCGAGGCGGTCGGTGGTGAGGGCGGTGACGGCGTCTCGTAGCGGTAGGTGGCTGATGGTGACGTCGGTGCGGGTGAGACCGGCGGCCAGGAGTAGTTTTTCGCCGGTGTGGGTGGCGCCGGATCCGGATGCTCCCAGGTTGACGCGTGTGCCGCGCAGGTCGGCGAGGGTGGTGAGGGGGCCGGTGGCGGCGACGGCGAGTTGGAGGTAGTTCTCGTAGACGCGGCCGATGGCCGGTGGCGGGTCGGGATTGTCGTCGAGGGAATCGGCCAGGATCAAGGCTGTATCGGCTTCGCCGCGTGAGAGTAGGGCCAGATTGTCGACCGAGCCTGCGGTGGGAATGACATCGATACGCAGCCCCGTCGATGCGGCGATACGTGAAAGTTGTTGCGCGAACGCGTGATAGAAGCCGCCCACCTCCCCCGCCGCCAGCCGCACCGGTGATTGGGCGGAATCATCGGAGCAGGCGGTGAGGCCCAGAGGGCCCGCCAACCCGGCCAGCGCGGCGAAAGCTGTTCCGGAGCGCAGGAATCCGCGCCGGGACAGTCGGCGGGGACCGGAGCCGGTGGGAATGCCGGAAGCGGCGGACATGGCAGCCGATTGGTCGCCGCTCATGAGCTCTCCCCCACCGGCAAACCGATGACCACTGCCAGCCCATGCGGCGTGACCGGCTCGACCGCCAGGCGGCCGTGTACGGATTTCACCAGCGCCGCCGCGATCGGGAGCCCGAGGCCGGAACCGCCGATCCCGTGGGCGGTGCTGCCCCGGAAGAAGCGGGTCGTGAGATCGGCGAGCTCGCACTCGGGTACGCCGGGGCCGTCGTCGGCCACGATGATCGTGACCTCGCTCGGTGCCGGGGTGACCGTGATGCGGGTGTGCGCGCCGGGCCCGGCGTAGCGGGACGAATTGCTCAGTGCCACATCCAGGATCTGTGCCAGCACATCGGCGGGGACGCTGGACACGGCCTCACTGCTGGAGCCAGGGAGGCCGTGGCCCTCGCCCGCTCGTTCGACAGAACCGTGCCCGTCGCCTGTCCTTCCGGCGAGATCGTGCCGCTCGCCTGCTCGGCCGGCGAGACCCTGTCCGGCGCCTGCGTGGTCGGCGAGACCCTGTCTGTTGCCTGCGTGGTCGGCGGGAGCGTGTCCGTTGCCTGTGCGGTCGGCGAGTCTGTGTCTGTCCTGTCCGGCAAGTTCGTACCTGCTGCCTGTCTGCGCGTCGCGGCGATCGGCCGCCGGGACCGTGTCCTCGAGCGACAGTGTCATACCGGCTTGATCGAATGCCGTGTGCCAGGCGTCGATCCGGTCCGCGGCGACCGCGCGCACGTCGCAGGGTTCGACCCGGCGGGCCGGTGTGACCGCGTTGCCTTCCGCGACCGCGAGGGTCAGCAGGTCATCCAGTAGCGCGGTGAGTCGCTCCACTTCTCGGGTCGCGCCGTGGAAGGTGGCGGCCGCGGTCGCGGGAATCGCGGGTTCGAGGGAATCGAGGCGGATGGTCAACGCGGCGAGCGGGTTCCGCATGGCGTGCGCGGTGTCATCGACCAGGCGGCGTTGCGCGGCCGCGGAATCCCGGACGGCCAAGGCCATGGTGTCGACCGATTCGGCGACGGCGCGCAGTTCGGGCGGGCCGCCGTGGCGGCGGGTCATGGCGGCGGTGGTGCGCGGTTTGGGTAGCGACGCGGTCAATCCCGCCACCGCCGCGGACAGCCCGGCCAGGGGGCGCAGCACCCACCGCGACAGGATCAGCGCGAGTGCGGTGAACACGGCCATGGCGGCGAGTGCGCCCAGTGCCACGATCGCCCACACCCGCGCGATGTCGGTGCGGGCGCGAGCGGTCGACACGGTGATCAGGACCGCGCCATCGACATGCACGTCGCTGCCGACCGGCCGGGCGATCAGCAATGTCGAAGGCCCCCACGGCAAGAGCCGCGCCGGGGTGGCGGGCCGTTGATTGCGGCGTGCGGCCGCTACCGCGGCGGCGATCGCCGGATCGGCGGCGTCGACTCCCGCGTTCACGATCGGCAGTCCGCGCGCATCCACCACCAGCACCGGTTCCCCGTACAGGTCGTGATACCGGTTCACCTCCGCCGCCAAGCCCCGATTGTCGCCGAGCGCGCCCGCCGTGACCGCCAGCGCCGCGAACCGGTCCGCGTCACCGATGCGGTCGCCGGCCAATTGCTGGGTGCGGCTGGTCGCGGCGGTCAGGCACAGCGGTACCGCGAACGCCAGCACCGCGAGGGTGGCGAACACGGTCAAGGCGATCAGCAGCCGGCGACGCACCGCTCATTCGCCCCAGCGGTAGCCGTAGCCGCGGATGGTGGTGATCAGCCCCGGCCGATCGAGCTTGGCCCGCAACCCGGTCATATGCACATCCAGGGTGCGTGAGACCGCCACGAACGCATCACCCCAGATGCGATCCATCAGCTGCTGCCGCGACACCGCCGCCCCCGGGCGCTCCACCAGCGCTTCGACGAGTTCGAACTCCTTGGCGGTCAAGGTCACCGGAACTCCCGCGATCTCGACCCGGCGCGCTTCGAGGTCGACCCGCACATCCCCGGTCTGCACGATGCGCTGGCTCGCCGGCCCCGAGACGGCGACATGGCGGCGCGTCACGTTCTCGATGCGCGCCAGCAATTCGGCGATCCGCGGCGGTTTCACCACGTAATCGTCGGCGCCGCCGCGTAATCCGCGCACGATGGAGCGTTCATCGCTGCGCGCGGTGAGGATCACCACCGGTACCGTGCTCACTTCCCGCAGCTGCCGCAGCACCGTCAACCCGTCCGCGTCGGGCAATCCGAGATCGAGTACCACCGCGTCGTAGCCGCGATGCGCGGTGAGTAGATCCGTTCCGCGCCGCATCCGATCGGTGTGGTGGCCGCGCGCGGTGAACGCTTCGACGAGCGCGTCCCCGACTCCGTTATCGTCTTCGACCACCGCCAAACGCATGGGCTGATTCTCTCCTGCAATCGAAACCGACTGGTCACCGGGCTCGGGGGCGTGGGCCGTCGCCCGCGTCGGCGCACCGGGCGACGATATCGGCGGAGGCCGTCCCGCCGTTCGGGTCTTCCTCGAACAGCGGGACGGGCTTTCGTTCCAGGACGGCCCGTACGAATCCTGGGCTCCGGGGTGCCGTCCTGTCCCTCCCCGGTCCGCCGCTCAGCGGGCCGCGACCTTCTCGACCGTCACCGCCGCGGCCTCGTCACCGGCCCGCGCCGCCTGCGCTTCGGCGTCGATGGCCGAATCCGCGGAGGTTTCCCGCATGAAGAAGTAGGTGAGCAGCGAGATCAGGATGCAGCCCGACACGTACCAGAAGTACAGCGATTCGTGCCCGGCCTTCTTCAGCGCGAGCGCGATCATCTCCGCGGTGCCGCCGAAGATCGCCACCGTCAGCGCGTACGGCAATCCGACCCCGAGGGCGCGGATGCGGGTGGGGAACAGTTCGGCTTTCACGATCGCGTTGATCGAGGTGTAGCCGGTGATGATGACCAGCGCGGTCAGCATGAGCAGGAACGCCGGGATCGCGGAGGTGGTGTGCCCGAGGACGGTCATGATCGGCACCGTGCACACCGTGCCCGCCACTCCGAACGCGATGAGCAGTTTGCGCCGTCCGATCCGGTCCGAGAGCGCACCGGCGAGTGGTTGCAGCACCACGAACACCAGCAGTGCGACGAAGTTGATCCACGCCACCGTCGATTTGGCGATGCCGGAGGTGTTGACCATGTATTTCTGCATGTAGGTGGTGTAGGTGTAGAACGCGACCGTGCCGCCGAGGGTCAACCCGACCACGAGCAGGCATTCGCGCGGATACCGCAGCAGTACCTTCAGCGACCCCTGCCCCGACTTGCCTTGCGCGGCATCGTTTCCGGTGCGCGCGGATTCGCTGCGGAAGGATTCCGATTCGTCCATGCCGCGCCGCAGCCACATCACCACCACGGCCGCGCCCGCGCCGATCACGAACGGGATCCGCCAGCCCCAGGCATACATTTGTGCGCTGGTCAGGAACTGCAGCAGCACGATCTGCACACCGAGCGCGATCAGCTGTCCGGCGACCAGGGTCACGTACTGGAAGCTGGAATAGAATCCGCGCCGGCCCGCCGAGGCCACCTCCGACAGGTAGGTGGCGCTGGTCGCGTACTCCCCGCCCACCGACAGTCCTTGCAGCAGGCGTGCCAGCAGCAGGATCACCGGCGCCGCCAATCCGATGGTGGCGAAGCTCGGTGTCACCGCGATCAGCAGCGATCCGGCCGCCATCACCGTCACCGACAGCGTGAGCGCCGAGCGCCGCCCGAACCGGTCGGCGTAGCGGCCCAATGCCCAGCCGCCGATGGGCCGCATCAGGAATCCGACCGCGAACACCGCCGCGGTGGACAGCAACTGTGCCGTCGCATCCCCTTCGGGGAAGAACGCTTTGGCGAAATACACGCTGAACGCCGCATAGACGTACCAGTCGTACCATTCGACGAGATTGCCGATCGAGCCGCGCAACACGTTCGCGACGACCCGGCGTTCCCCGCCCGGCGCTGTTGCTGTCACTGGGTTCTCCTTCACTAGCGTGATGCCTCATCGCATCCGCACCCACTGTGGCGGGCGACACACGCCGGTTGAAGGGGTCTCGGGGTTTCCTAACGTTCCCTTAGGACGGAAGCCGCCGGGCGACAGCGTTCGGACACCGCTTTCGGGGATCACGGTGGTTGCCGGGTGATCGCTCGAACAGTGTTGCGGCGGAACGGATTCCGGGCGGACGAAAGGTGTGGGCGGGGCCGGTGGCGGGCGGTAGCGTGCCGGGCATGGCGACCAAGAGCAATTCGTATCTCGACCAGGTGGTGGCGCAGCAGGCGGTGCTGGAGGAGGAATTGGCGGGATCGGGGTCCGCGCCGGCGGGCAGCGGGCGCGGGGTGATGGCCAAGCGCGCCAACCGGGTCGGGCCGGCGCGGGAGACACCGGTGCAGGGGCCGGTGGATGTGCGGGTGAGCGGGTTCTGGCGGTGGCGCACGGTGCTGGTGCCGCCCAACGCGTTCGTCGTGCACACCCGGCGCGGACGCAGCGAACCCCTGCACATCGGGCTGGGGGTGTCGTTCCGGTTCAACCCGGCCACCGACTCGTATCTGGTGGTGCCGGGCGCGATCCAGACGATCCTGATCAACGCCTACTGTATTTGCTCGGAATTGCAGGGCGTGCTGGTGCAGGGGTACGTGCAGTGGATCATCGACGATTTCGCCACCGCCTACCGCAAACTCGATTTCTCCGACGCGCAGGATCCGATGCGGTTGGTGAACGTGCAATTGCGGGAGCAAGCCGAGGCCGCCATCAAGGACAAGGTGTCCACCCTCGGGGTGCGTGATGTGCTCAGCGACAAACAACCCATCATCGAGGAATTGACCGCCCGGTTGCGCACCGTCGCCGAAGGAGACGGGGACGGGCGCGCCGATCGCGGACTGGGTTTGCGGATCGTGACCGTGCAGATCAAAGAAGCGGTCGTCAGCTCGAACACGTTGTGGGAGAACCTGCAAAAGCCCTACCGCAGCGAACAGAACCGGGTGGCGCGCCTGGCCGAACTCGACGCCCAGCAAGCCGTCACCGCCCGCGAGATGGCGGCCGCGCGCACCAGCGAACAGCAGCGCATCGAGAACGAACGCGAACTGGCCGAACTGCGGGCCTGGCACGAAGCCGCCCGCTTCGATCGCGAATCGGCCGAACAATTGCGGCGCACCACCCGCGAACACGACGACGCCGCCACCGTCGCCGAACTCGCACAACAGGCGGCATTGACCGCATTGCGGCTCGAACGCGAACAGCACGGCGAACGCGCCGAGAACGCGCGCCTGGCACAGGAATTGCGGCGGCTGCAAGTCGAGGCCGAACTCGCCCTCACCCACGCCCGGGCCCGGGCCGCGCACGAGGAGGCGCTGCTGGGGATCGAGCGCGAACGTCTCGGCATCGACAACGCCAATCAGCGCAGCGCGAGCACCGTGCAAGCGCAACTGGTGGAAGCGCTGCCCAAGATCGTGCACGCGTTGCCGGCGCCGGCGGAGCTGAAATCGGTGCAGATCGGCGGGGACACCCTCGGATTGGCGGGCCTCATCACCCAATTGAGCGAAATCCTGGCCCTGGTCCGCCCGAGTGGCCAACCGTGACCGGCGGTTGCGGCAATCTCCGGATTCGGCGGGTGCGGGGGCGGGCGCGGCTCTACCGTCGGTGCTGAACCTGGTGGTGGACTGGAACGAGATCTGCGATGAGTGAACCGATGACCTCCTGTGCGGCCTTTCAGCGGGTGGCCGCGATCGACCCGGACGCGATCGCGGTCCGCGCGATCGGCGGCGAGGTGGAATTGAGCTGGGGTGAATACGCCGCGCAGGTGAAAGCGGTCGCGGCCGGATTGGCGGCGCTGGGGGTGGGGCGCGGGGACACCGTGGCGTTGATGATGGCCAACCGGGTCGAGTTCTATCCGCTGGAAGTCGGCGCCCAGCACACCGGCGCCACCTCCTTCTCGGTGTACAACACGCTCTCGGCGCAGCAACTCGAATACGTGTTCACCAATGCGGGCAACCGGATCGTCATCTGCGAAGCCCAATACGTCGACCGGGTACGTGCCAGCGGGGTGCCCATCGAAACCATCGTGTGCGTCGACCGCGCCGTACCCGGCACGCTCAGCGTCGCGCAATTGATCGCGTTGGGGCGCAAGGACTTCGACTTCGACGCCGCCTGGCAGGCGGTGACCGGCGAGGATATCGTCACCCTCTGCTACACCTCCGGCACCACCGGCAACCCCAAAGGCGTGGAGATCACCCACGCCAACCTCGCCTTCGAATGCCGCGCCTACGCCTCGGTCATGCCCGTGGAATTCGGTGACCGCATCACCTCCTTCCTGCCGACCGCGCACATGGCCGACCGGGTCACCGCGCTGTACCTGCACCAGTACTACGGCACCCAGATCACCGTCGTGCCCGACCGCACCCAGTTGCCCGCCGCCCTGGCCGACGTGCATCCCACCATCTGGGGTGCGGTGCCGCGGGTGTGGGAGAAACTCAAAGCGGCCGTGGAATTCTCCGTCGCCAGCGAAACCGACCCCACCCGCAAAGCCGCACTCCAATGGGCGCTGGAAGTGGCCGGACGCAAGGCGGCCGCGCAACTGGCCGGGGCGGCCCTGGATGAGGTGCAGGCCGCCGAATGGGCGAAAGCCGACGCGGCGGTGCTGTCCACACTGCGCGCCAAACTCGGCCTGGATCAAGTGAAATGGGCGCTGTCGGGGGCCGCGCCGATCCCGCCGGAAACACTCGGGTTCTTCTACGGGCTCGGCATCCCCATCTCCGAAGTGTGGGGGATGTCGGAGCTGACCTGTATCGCCAGCGTCAGCCCGCCGCAGGCGGCACGGCTGGGCACGGTCGGCAAACTGCTGCCCGGGCTGGAATCACGCATCGCCGAGGACGGGGAATTCCTGGTGCGCGGGCCACTGGTCATGCGCGCCTACCGCGACGAACCCGGCAAAACCCGCGACGCGCTCGATGCCGAAGGCTGGCTGCACACCGGCGACATCATCACCGAAGACGCCGACGGCTACCTGCGCGTGGTCGACCGCAAGAAAGAACTCATCATCAACGCCGGCGGCAAGAACATGTCCCCGGCCAATATCGAGAACAGCATCAAAGCCGCCACCCCGCTGATCGGAGCCATCGCCACCATCGGGGACGCGCGCCCCTACAACACCGCGCTCATCGTCATCGACGCCGAAACCGCGCAACCCTATGCGGCACAACACCATCTGAGCGATGGGTCGGCCGCGGCGCTCGCGGCGGACAAGGAAGTGGTCGCCGAGATCGCGCGCGGCGTCGCGGCCGGCAACGCGAAACTCTCCCGCGTCGAACAGATCAAACGATTCACCATCCTGCCGGCGTTCTGGGAACCCGGCGGCGACGAGATCACCCTCACCATGAAACTGCGCCGCAAACCCATCGCCGCCAAATACGCCACCGAGATCGAACGCATGTACTCCCCCACCCTCGCCGACGGAGTACACGAACCCAGCAGCGGGGAAGCGGTGACCGGCTGAAATCCGGCACCTCGATCGTGCCCGCCGGTACACCGACGGCGGGCACGCGCGCGATCGCCGTCGATACCAGCCCTGGATAACAGAGCATCTGCTCTGTTATGGTTCGGGTATGCCCCGCCCCCGCACCCACGATCCGGACGCGGTCCTCGATGCCGCCGAAGACCTCGCCGTGCGCTCCGGCGCCGCCGCGGTCACCATCCGGGCGGTCGCCGCCGCGACCGGAGCATCCAACGGGGCGATCTACCACACCTTCACCTCACGCGCGGAACTGCTGGGCCGCACCTGGATTCGCGCCGCCGGACGCTTCCTGGACGTGCAAGCCGAACTCGTCGACGCGCAAGCCGCGCACACCGACCCGGCCGATGCCGTCGTCGCCGCCGCCGACGCACCGGTGGTGTTCACCGAACGGTATCCCGCCTCCTCGGCGCTGCTGTTCAGCGTGCGGCGCGGCGACTTCCTCGGGGAGGACCTGCCCGAACAGGTGCGCGGTGAACTCGACCGGCTCGACCGGGCACTCGTGGATCTGCTCAAACAACTGGCCACCGCCATGTGGGGGCGCGCGGACCGGCAGGCCGTGGACACCCTCACCATCTGCGTCGTCGACCTGCCCACCGCGGTCCTGCTCGACCGCCGCCGCCTCGCCGACCCCGTCGCCCGCACCCAACTGCGGGCCGCCGTACGCGCCGTCCTCGAGATCGGACCCGCCCCGCGACCACCCCGAAACCCCTGACCGGCACTCGCCGCACTCGAACACCGAAGGAAATTCCGATGACCGTCACCCTGAGCTACCGCGACAAGATCGCCATCCTCGACCTCGGCGACGACGAGAACCGTTTCTCGCCCGACTTCCTCACCGCAGTCAACACGCACCTCGACAGCGTGCTCGCCGACGGCGCACACGCCCTGATCACCACCGGCAGCGGCAAGTTCTACTCCAACGGCCTGGACCTGGACTGGCTCTCGGCCCACGGCGACCGCGCCGAATGGTATGTGGCGCAGGTACACGCGCTGTTCGCGCGCCTGCTCACCTTCCCCGCACCGACCGTGGCCGCGCTGCCGGGACACGCGTTCGGGGCGGGCGCCATGCTGGCCATCGCGCACGACTTCCGGGTCATGCGCGAAGACCGCGGATTCTTCTGCTTCCCCGAAGCCGACATCCGGATTCCGTTCACCGCCGGCATGGCCGCGCTCATCCAAGCCAAACTCGCGCCCAAGGCGGCGGTGGCGTCGATGACCACCGGACGGCGCTTCGGCGGACTCGACGCGCTCGCCTACGACATCGTCGACGCCATCGGGCCGCTCGAGGAGCTCACCGATACCGCGGTCGCGCTCGTCGCGCCGCTGGGAGTCAAGGATCCGGGCACCATCACCGCCATCAAGAACGTCATGTTCGCGCCCGCGGTCACCGCCCTCGGCCTGCCCTGAACCAAACCCGGCCTACCGCACGCAGTTTCGCCGATACTCGTGCCGGGTCAGCGCAGGTGGTCGACAGCGTAGACGGCCAAGCGGACGCGATTGTCGCAGCCGGTCTTGTCCATCAACTGCGCGATATGTTTCTTGACCGTAGTCACGCCCAGATGCAGGCGGTCGGCGATCTCCTGATTGCCGAAACCCGCACCCACCAGCAGCAATACATCACGTTCGCGCGGGGTCAACTCGGCCGCGGGCGCCCGCTGATGCGCCGGTGCGGCCACCGCGCGATCCACCAGACGCCGCAGCAGCGACGGTGAGAACAACAACTCACCGTCGCGCACCCGCCGGATCGCGGCCAGCAGATCCGCCGGCTCGGTGTCCTTGACCAAATACCCCGCCGCACCCGCCGCCAACGCCGGAAACAAATGCTCGTCATCGTCGAACGTGGTCAGCACCAGCACCTTCGACTCCGGACGCGCCGCCACGATCTGCCGCGTCGCCGCCACCCCGTCCAAACCCGGCATCCGCAAATCCATCAACACCAGATCCGGACGCAACTCCGCCGCCGCCCGCACCGCCGCCACCCCATCGGCCGCCTCACCCGCCACCTCGAGATCCGGCGCCGCCTCCACCAGCATCCGCAAACCCGCCCGCACCAGCCGCTGATCATCCACCAGCAGAATCCGCGTCATCGCGCACCACCCGCCGGGGACGTCGGCGCACCGCCGGAAGAAAGCGGCCAACCCGCATCCGAACTCGCGGCGGAATCGACAGCGGTAGTGGCCGTGAACGCTGCATGCGAACCGGCAATGGGATCGACCGTGGACGCGGCCTGTGAACCCGCAAATGAATCAGTAGCGGAATCGACCGTGGTTGTGGACTTCGAACCCGCGGCGGGACCGACTGCGGCAGTGACGTCACCGGGTGCCGATGCTGGAGCAGCGGTGGGCAATTCGGCCAGGACCTGCCATTCGTGGCCGACCGCGCCGACGGTCAAGGTGCCGCAGGCGAGTTCGGCGCGCTCGCGCATCCCGACCATGCCGTGCCCGAGCGGTGGCTGTCCGGCGCGGCCCGATATCGGTGGTGAGGCGCCTGTCGGAAGATCGCGATCGGGAATGCCGCTGCGCACCTCGAGGCGGATGCCGGACTCGCTGGGCGTCAAGACGATTCGCACCGGGCGGCGGCGGTCGGCGTGCTTCATCACATTCGTCAGCGACTCCTGTGCCAGCCGCAGCAATGTCAACCGCGCGATCGCATCCAGTCCCTCGACCGGCGCGGACAGGTCCGATTCCACCGTGAATCCCGCCGCGCGCACCCGCTCCACCGCCGCCGCCAATTCCCCGCGCACCGCGGCCGCATCCACCAAAGTCACCTCGCTCAATGCCGGATCCCGTAAGGCCGCCAGCAATCGCCGGATATCGGCCAGTGCGCCGGTCGCCGTCTCGGCCACATCGTCGAGCACCTGTGCGACCGGCGGATCGGAGACGATCACCTGCCGGGCCACCTTCACCCGCAACACGATCGACGCCATGTGATGCGCCACCAGATCATGCAACTCCCGTGCCAGCGCGATCCGCTCCTCGGCCCGCGCCCGCGTCTCACCCTCGGCCGCGCGTGCCCGCAGCGACGCCGTCAACGCCCGCTGTCCCCGCAGATACAACCCCAGCAGCACCGGCAACGCCACGAACGTGCCCGCCTCGACTACCGCGCTCACCAACCCGAACGACGGCGAATGCCCACCCCACCGGCCCACCACAACCGCAATCGTCCAGCACACTGCCGCCAGTGCTGTCGCGCCCCGCCCGCACCGCACCACCACCTCCACCAGCGCCACCGCCCCCAGGAACGGCACCAGCCCCGACAAACCCCACGCCGGGATCAAGAACAAGGGCACCGCCAGGCCCGACAACACCAGCGAGACCGGCAACGGCCACCGCCCACCCACCGCGAACACCACCGCCGACGACATCGCCAGCAGCCAATAACTCAACGGCACCCGATACTCGCCCGGAAACGTGCTCGCCACCAGCAACACCGGAGTAACCACCAATGGCAGCACACGCCCGGCCTGCCACACGTCACGGAAACCACGGGGAAAGCGCACCCATCCACCCTAGAGAACCCAACAAACCACCACCCCGCGACGCGTACACCCACCGCCGCGCGAGCAACGACCAGCGGCAACGACCAGCGGCAACGACCAGCGGCAACGACCAGCGGCAACGACCAGCGGCAACGACCAGCGGCAACGACCAGCGGCAACGACCAGCGGCAACGTGAGCTTTTAGCAGAGGGTGCAAGGGTGCGCAAGGTGCTCGGGGGCCGGAAATCGGGGTGGGGTGCGGCCTCTCGGAGGGAGCCGGGGGTGGGGGTGGGCGGCGAGGGTGGAGGGATCACCGACCCGAGGAGAATTCGTGCTCTCGAGACGACGACTGCTCGTCGCCGCCACCGCCCTGCCCGTCGCGTTCGCTGCCGGCGGATGTGCACGGGGTGCAGGATCCACTGTTGCGAACGGTTCCGGGGGCACCCGGCCGTTGCCGATTCCGCCGGTGGAGCACGGGAGCGTGGATGCGGCGGGCGTGCGGCGGTTCGCGTTGACCGTGCAGGCGGGCAATTCGGAGATCGTGGCCGGAAAGTCCACGCCCACCTGGGGATACAACGGGGCGATGCTGGGGCCGACCTTGCGGGCGCGGCGCGGGGAAACCGTCGCGGTGGCGGTGCGCAACACTCTCGGTGAGGCGACGAGTGTGCATTGGCACGGGATGCATGTACCGGCCTCCTGCGACGGCGGACCGCATCAGATGATCGCGCCCGGCGGTCAGTGGAATCCCAGCTGGCGCATCGAACAGCCCGCGGCGACGCTGTGGTATCACCCGCATCCGCACGGCAATACCGAAAAGCATGTGTACCGGGGACTTTCGGGACTATTCCTGATCGATGACCAGGACAGCGAAGGCTTGGGGCTGCCACGCGAGTACGGGGTGGACGATATCCCGGTCATCCTCCAGGACAAGACACTCACCGCGGACGGGACGCTGGACGAACGGCGCGGCAACAGTTTCGGGCTGCTCGGGACCACCACGGTGGTGAACGGGATCAGCGGCGCGCACCTGGACGTGCGGACCGAACGGGTGCGATTGCGGCTGCTCAACGGATCCTCGAGCCGGGTGTTCCAGCTCGGATTCTCCGACGACCGGCGATTCGATCTCATCGCGACCGACGGCGGACTGCTGACCGAACCGGTCGCGCTGCCACGCATCACCCTCAGTCCCGGCGAGCGCGCCGAGATCGTGGTCACGGCGCGCGCGAGCGAATCGGTGATGCTGCGCGCACTCCCGGTCACGATGCGAGCCGGGATCGACCGGCCCGAACGGTTCGGGTTCGACGACACCTTCGACGTGCTCACCCTGCGCGCGGCCACCCGGTTGCCCAGTTCACCCGCGCTGCCCGCCGCGCTCACCGCCGCACCGGCCGCCCTCACCGCCGCCGCGATCGACCGCACCTTCGACCTGAAATGGTTCATGATCAACGGTTTGAAAATGGACATGAACCGTATCGACATGACCATCGCCACCGGCGCCACCGAAGTGTGGGCGGTGCGCAATCTCGAGGACTGGCCGCACAACTTCCACGTCCACGACACCCGCTTCCGCATCCGCGCCATCGACGGCGCCCCGCCGCCACCGGAACTGGCCGGGTTCAAGGACACCGTCTACACCGAACCCGGCCGCACCTACGAACTCGTCATGCACTTCCCGGGCCCCGCCGACCCCACCTACCCGTACATGTTCCACTGCCACCTGCTGCACCACGAGGACGCGGGCATGATGGGCCAATTCCTGCTCCTCGACCCCGGCCGGCAGGCGACACCCATGACCATGCCGACCGATCACGCGGGCACGGAAAACGGTGGGCACGGCGGACATTGACCGCCGCGGCCGCGACGATCAACAGGCGGCCGTCCTGCCGAAGCAGCCCTCAGCCGACCGGTACCGATGCCGCGCGCAGATGGGGCAGCAGATGCGCGGCCACCTCACCGGGGCGTTCGGCATGCAGGAAATGCCCGGCTCCGGCGATCGAGGCATGGGTCGCCCCGGCCCGCTCGGCCAGCACGCGTTGCAGGTCCGGCGACAGGCAGCCGTCACGGGCACCGGCCAAGGCCAGGGTGGGCAGCGCGGGCCACGGCGCCACCAGCAGGCGCTGGAATTCGCGGGTCGCGGCACGGTGCACGGTGAACAGGGAACGGTAGTAGCGGGTCGCCGACCACGCCATCAGCGGATCGGTGAACACCGCGGCGGTGGGCGCGAATTCGGCGTCGGTGAACGCCCAGCCCGGTGACCAGCGCCGCCACAACGCCCGCACGAACGCCGCGTGATCACGGGTGAGCAGCCGTGGGGACGCACCCGACTGCATCACCGGAATGTAGGAGGAGAGCAGGGTTTGCCGGGGCAGATACCGCACCGCGGCCGCGGGCATGCCGTCGCCGAACGGCGGGATCGCCAGCAGGGTCAGGGAAAGCCACTGCGGCGGGGACTGTTTGGCCAGGATCGTGGCCGCGAACGCACCCCAATCGTGGCCGACCAGATGCGCGGGCGGGGACCCCAGCTCGCGATGCCAGGCGGCGATATCGGCGCTGACCGCCATCAGGTCGTAGCGGGCACGCCGATCCGCCGATTCGCGGGTGTAGCCGCGCAACCACGGCGCCAGCACCTGATATCCGGCCTCGAGCAACGCCGGGATCACGGCGTCGAAACTGTGCGGGGTATCGGGGAAACCGTGCAGCAGCAGCACCAGTGGCGCCTCGGCGGGCCCGAAATGCCGGGCCGAGAGCGTCAGTCCGTCACGTCGCAGGGTGCGCACGCGCGCCTGGGAATTCGCAGCCGTCATCTCATCAGTCCTCACATCGGTCAGCGCGCCACCGGCCGAGGGGCATCGCTGGTGTGCCGGAGTATGCGTGCTCACCCCGGCCGTCATCAACAGTGGGTGTCGCCAGGTGGGACACGCTGTGCCGCAACCGGATTCACCGGCCCTTCCACACCGGCGGCCGCTTCTCGACGAAGGCGCGCATACCCTCGCCCGCGTCCTCGGACGACACCGCCGCCGCGGCCACCTGACCTTGGCGGGCGAAGGCTTCGCTCATCGACCAGTCCGGGGCCTGCTCGATGATCTGCTTGCTGGCATCCACGCTCAGCGGCGCGTTCACCGCGATCCGTTGTGCCAGCGCCAACGCGGCATCCAGGGCCTGACCGGGTGCGGCGACCTCGTTGATCAACCCGATCCGCGCGGCGCGCTCGGCGCTGATCGGGTCACCGGTCAACGCCAGCTCCATCGCCACCGCGCGCGGCAGCCGCTGCGACAATCGCAGCACCCCGCCGCCGATCGCGACCAGACCACGCTTCACCTCCGGAATACCGAAGATCGAATCGCTGGCGGCCACGATCAGATCCGCCGCCAGCGCCAGCTCACAGCCACCGGCCAGCGCCGGACCCTCCACCGCGGCGATGAGCGGTTTGCGGGGCGGGACGGAGATGACGCCGAGGATGCCGCGCTTCTCGGTGACCGGCACCTCGCCGCGCGCGGCGGCCTTGAGATCCATTCCGGCACTGAAATATCCGCCCGCACCGGTGAGGATCGCGATCCGTGCGTCCGGGTCGGCGTCGAAGGCGTCCATGGCGCGCTCGAGACCCAGCGCGGTCGCCAGATCGACCGCATTGCGGGCCTGCGGCCGATTGATCGTGACGATCATGACGTGGCCACGGCGCTCCACCAGCACCGGAGCCGGCGGCGGCGCGGGCAACGGCACCGGCTGCTCCCCGGTGACCGTCACCTGATCCCCGTCGACGGTCACCGGCAAACCCAGCAGATCCTGATCGGTCGCGGTCGCGAGGAGCTCGGAATCGGTGCCGCGCACCAGCACTCGCGCCCCCTGCGGGGTCAGCACACTCAAGATCACCGCTTCCGGGACGCCGTCGCGGTCATAGGGCAGCGTGTACGCCTCCACCACCGCCGGACCCGCATACCCGGTGCGGGCCGGACGCGCCGGCGGATACTCGATCACCGGCCGCAGATGCGCGAACCCGGTGCGCGGCGGCACCATCGAATACACGCCGATCGCATGCTTGGTCAGATACCAGCCCAGCGAAGTGGCCAGCCCGAACGATCCGGGCTCGGCCCGCAACCGCCCCACCAGACTCGCCACCGCGTGCCCGCCGTAATTGTTGCCCGGCCCGCCCCCGAAGGTCAGCCCACCCGTCACCGTCAGCGACCGCTTGGGATCCTCGGGTGCCAATCCCAGCTCCCGCGCCGCGATCTGCACCGCCACCGGGAAACACGCGTACAGATCCACATGCGCGACCTCCTCGATCGTCACCCCCGCATGCCCCAGCACCGCCGCACCCAGTGCCGCGATCGCCGGGGAGGCCGCCAATTCGGTGCGCTCACTGACGAACCACTCATCGGTCCCCGACGCGCCCGCGTGAATGAACACCCACTTGTCCTGGGCGATCCCCGCAGCCTCGGCCGCCGCCACACTGCACAGAATCAACCCCGACGCCATGTCCACGGTCAGGTTCGCGCACTCGAGTTTCGGATACGGGGCCGCGATCATCCGATTCTCCGGACCCACCGTCGCGATCTGCTCGGCGGTCAACTCCTGCGGTTGCCACGCGAACCGATTGCCCGCCGCCACCGCCGAGAACCGCGCCCACAACTGCGCCGCCGCGCCCGCGTGCTCACTCACCGTGCGCCCCAGCCGATGCCGGTTCGCCGACTCGAGCAGCGCGTACATCGTCGTCGGCGCCAGCAAGCCCGCCGCCGTCTCCGCCGCATTGTTGGCCGGTTTGTCGATTCCCACCGTCCGTGTCGGCGCCACCGCCGAATCCTGTGCCGGCCACGCCAATTCGATCCCCGCCCGCTGCGCCGCCGCCTGCGTGGCCCCCGCTTCGGCGTCCGTCACCAGCGCGATCTCGAACTCCCCGCCCGCGATCGCCGCCGCCGCTTCGTTGATCACCAACTGTCCGCCGTCACCGCCGAACGGACTCGACTGCACCGTCACCACCTCACCGGCACCCACCGCGGCCGCGACGATCGCCCCCAGATCCCGGTACTGCCACGACGTCGGCGCCACCGAGAACACCGCCTGCGCGCCCGCCAGCAGCCGCCGCGCAGGCTCGGGCAGCACACCGGTCTCGGCCGGGCGGGCATCGGAATCCGTGCCCGGCGAACCGGATTCGATATGCGCGCCGCCACCCGGACCGGTGGTCGCGGCCGCGTGATCCTGGGACGCCCCTGCGTCCGACCGCGCCGAGCGGGATGTGGCAGAACGATCGCCGGGCATAGTGCCGACAGCCGAGGGCGAGGAACCTGCGGGGGCGGCGACGGGGGACGTGGCGTCCAGGGCCGCGCGGCGCAGGGCGCGCACCGCCAGCTCCGAAGGGTCCACGAAGGCCGGGTCCGGGACACGGTTGACGATCTGCCCGACGCCCACCAGGACCGGGGTGTTCGGTTCCAGCATGCGGCCGGACGCGTGATGCAGCACCGGCGTGCGCGCCACGACGGGACCGGTGAGCTCAGGTGCCGCGGCCGCGACCACGGCGGGCAGCGCGGCCAAGGATTCGCGCAATGCGTCACCCAGGCCGCGGGTGACCGTCGCGCCCAGCGGGCCGTCGATCGGCGGACCGGCCAGGCCCGCATCCAGATACACGACCGAACCGGCGGGCGCGGTCGCGACCGTGATCCACAATCCCAGGCGCAGGCCCTGCGGGCCGGTGCCGTGCAATTCCAGACCCGCCGGTGTCGCCGCGGCGACGGTCCAGGCGATATCGGCGGGGATGCCCATGAACTTGGCCACCTGCGTGAACTGCGCGCCCGCGACCGCGTGGCCCGGCGGATCGCCACGCCAGCCCGCATGGAAGGTCACCCACTGCGGGATCCGGTCCAAGCCCGTCAGATACGCGGTCACCAGATCCGCGGCCGTGTCCAGGTCCTGGTGGGCGTGCGCGGCGCGCGTGTAGTCGGCGAGTCCGGCGGGCGGCACATGCGCCTCGGCGGCCCCGCCAGCCCCGCCGGCCCCGCCGGCTCCGCCCGCCGCGCTCGCCGATGCCGTGGGTGCCGGTTCGGGTGCGCGGCCGGTCAATCCGGCCACCACGTCCCGCACGATGCGCGGATCACGCCGCATCGCCCCCAGCAGTTGCCCGCCCGCCCGCACCTGTTTGCGCACCGCACGCCCCTGCTCGAACACCGCACGCAATCGCTCGAATCCCGGCACCGCGTCCACCGTCTACCTCCTCGTCGAGGGTCAGAGCCTCACCGTAACGCGGCCACCAGCCGGTCGGATCGATGAATTCGGCCGCGTAACAATCGCTTACAGCTATCAATCCACCCGATCGGCGGTGGCCGACGGTGCCGCATCGGCGGCGACAGCGCGAGCCAGCTCCACGCGGGCGGCGATACCGAGGGTCGAACAGACGTGACGCAGGTGGTATCCGAGGCCACATACGGGCCGTGCTGACCGGTGAGGCGATGATCGAGCTCGGCAGTTCTCAGTCGGATCACACGCCCCACCCTCAACGTCGCCGCCAACTCCGTCTTTCAACCGCGCACCCCCTCCGCGTCATCGGCCGCGAGGGCCTCGTCTCCGTGCGCCTGCAACGCCCACACCCGGAAACAACGAAATCCGCTGCGCCTGCACGCACGCCAGCCCCCGTCGACTCAACGGCCGCCCCGTCCCCGCGTCAACCACTCCGCAGAACGGACCGACGCGGACGGCCCGTACGAAAGCGCTGGGCCCCGGACGGATCCGGGGCCCAGCAGGGAGTTCGAGGGTCGTCGATCAGAGGCGGATGCCCAGCAGCGCGTCGACCGCGTCGCGGACCAGCCCCGGCGCCTCGGCATCCGGGCCACCGTAGTTCAGCGCCTGCTGCGCCCAGGCGTCAACGGCGGCAAGGGCTTTCGGAGTGTCGAGATCATCGGCCAGATGCTGACGCAGGCGGGCGATCGTGTCCCCGGCGGCCGGGCCCGAGGCCAGGGCGGC
Source organism: Nocardia yamanashiensis (assembly GCF_021183565.1). NCBI lineage: Bacteria > Bacillati > Actinomycetota > Actinomycetes > Mycobacteriales > Nocardiaceae > Nocardia > Nocardia yamanashiensis. The sequence continues at coordinate 2,321,488 of NZ_CP089226.1, read as the reverse complement.
CGCGGAGCGCCAGCGGTCCAGGCGCGAAAGAGCTTCGGCGAGTACCGCATCGGACCATTCGCGGTCGGTGCGGTAATGCCCGGCGAACAGGCCCAGGCGGATGGCGGCCGGGTCGGTGCCGGCGCGGCGCAGCTTGGACACGAACACCAGATTGCCTCGCGATTTGGACATCTTCTCGCCGTCGAGGCCGATCAGGCCGGCGTGCACGTAATGGCGGGCGAACCGGCGGCCCTTGACCAAGGCTTCGGCGTGCGCGGCGGAGTATTCGTGATGCGGGTAGATCAGGTCGCTGCCGCCGCCCTGCACATCGAATTCGGTGCCGACGCGGTTGAGCGCGATCGCGGCACACTCGATATGCCAGCCGGGACGGCCCGCACCGAACGGCGCCGGCCACGACGGCTCACCCGGGCGCTCGGCCCGCCACAGCAGCGCATCGATCGGATCCCGCTTGCCCGGCCGGTCCGGATCGCCGCCGCGTTCGGCGAACAGCACCTCCATGGTGGCCCGGTCGTATCCGGACTCGTACCCGAACTGCTCGGTGGCATCGTGGCGGAAGTAGATATCGGGGAACTGCGCGTCCTCGACCACGTACGCCGCACCCGAAGCCAGCAGCTTGTCGACCAGTTCGACGACTTCCTGCACCGATTCGATGGCCCCGATGTAGTCGCGCGGCGGGATCACCCGCAGTTCGCTCATGTCCTCACGGAACAGGTTGATCTCGCGCGTGCCCAGCTCCCGCCAGTCGATACCGTCGCGCTGGGCGCGCTCGAACAGCGGATCGTCGACATCGGTGGTGTTCTGCACGTAATGCACCTCGTGCCCGGCATCGCGCCAGATCCGGTTGACCAGATCGAAGGTCAGATAGGTGGCGGCGTGCCCGAGATGGGTGGCGTCGTAGGGGGTGATGCCGCACACGTACATGGTGGCGGTCGCGCCGGGAGTGACCGGACGCACCTGCTTGTCGGCGGTGTCGAACAGACGCAACGCTGGTCCGGATCCGGGGACGGTCGGGACAGCGGTATCGGACCAGGACTGCATGGATCGAGGTTAACCCCGCAGGCGCGCCGCACCCCGCCCGCCCCCAGCCAGACGAATCGGGCACCACCGCGCAGTGGCGGGTTCGACCTGCACTTTAGTGAAACGACGAATACCGTCAATGGTTGAAATCATGATGCTGGCAACGTTTTCGGACTGTTCGCTCACAGCGATAACCACCCGATTGCCCCGCGGCAGAGGGTCAGAACGCGGGCCAGGGAATCGGCCGCTGTGACCCCGGCAACGGCATCACCGGATCATCCAGCAACGCCCGCCCGCGCGCCTCCAGGGCCTCGATCTCGGCGTCGGTGATGTGCTCACCCAGGCGACCGCCCAGCTCCCCGGGCAGCGCCTTCACCAAAACCGTGATGTCGGTGAGCAATTCGGGCGGCACCGGTGCACCGGCCCAGCCCCACAACACCGTCCGCAGTTTCGGTTCGGCGTTCAGGCAGATCCCGTGATCGACCCCGTACACGCCGCCGTCCGCGCCCAGCAGCGCGTGCCCGCCCTTGCGGTCGGCATTGTTGATCAGCACATCCAGCACCGCCATGCGCAGCAGCCGGGGATCATCGGCGTGCACCAGCGACACCGGATGTCCCGCCGGATCCAACGCCCGCAACACTTCCCGATACCCGTCGGGGATCTCACCGGCCGGGCACAGATCCACCAGATCCGGCACCGCCGGATCCTCTTCGATATCGATCCACCGCTGCACCATGCCCGGACCCAGCGGGCCCTCGCGCAGCACGGTTTCGGGAATCACGCCCCAGCCCAGCGCATCCGACACCAGATACGAGGCCACCTCCCGCCCGGCCAGGGTGCCGTCCGGGAAATCCCACAGCGGCCGCTCCCCGCGCACCGGCTTGTACACCGCCCGCAGCTCGCTGCCGGCGACATCGCACACCAGCGTCACATTCGAGGCCGTGGTGACCTGCCCGATCACCGTCAGCTCGCCGGTGCGTAGCGGGTCGCTGCTCATCACTCAGTCCTCGATGCCGGTGGCGCCGAAGATGTCGCCGCGCTTGTAACCGTTGGTGCGCACACACATGTGCCCCTGCGCCGAGAGCGGTTCCCCGCACAACGGGCACGGCGGCCGCCCGGCCGCGATCACCCGCGTGGAACGCAACGCGAACTCGCGCGCCTGGATCGGGGTCAGGAACACCCGCACCGCGTCCGGGCCCTCCTCGGTGTCATCGAGCACCACCGATTCGTCGACCTCGGTCTCGGTCAAGGCCAGCAACTCCACCACGACCGCGTTCGCGTCCGCGTCCCAGCCCAAACCCATGGTGCCGACCCGGAATTCGGCGTCGATCGGGGTCACCAGCGGGGCGTTGTCGGCGACCTCGGCCGCTTTGGGCGGCACCTCGGTGCCGAAGCGCCGCGCCACCTCGTCCAGCAACAACCCCATCCGATCGGCCAGCACCTTGACCTGCTGCTTCTCCAGCAGCACGCTCACCACGCGCGGTTCCTGCACGGCTTGCAGGTAGAAGGCGCGGTCACCCGGCTCGCCGACGGTGCCGGCGACGAAACGATCGGGGGTGCGGAAAATATGGATTGCTCGGCCCATTGCACCTCCTGACAGCTCACTCACACTATGAATCGGGGCGTTCCGCTACCCCATTATCCGTACTCCCGGTGGTACCCGTTTCACCTCCGGGCACCGGCCCCGAGCGCGATTCGCTACCGGTTCGCGGCGAAATCGCTGCCAGCGTGGACAGGTCCCCGCCGGTGTCGTTGACCCGCCACACGTAGGGGGCCATCGGGGTGTAGCGGACGACGCTGATCGACGCCGGTTCCACCACGATCCGCTGAAAGCCGTCGAGGTGGATACCGAAGGCGTCGGCCAGCACCGACTTGATCACATCACCGTGGGTGCACGCCACCCACAGCACGTCACCGCCGTGTTTCTCGGCGAACACCCGATCCAGCTCCCGGATGGCTGCCACGGCGCGAAACTGTACCTGCGCCAAGCCTTCTCCACCCGGGAACACCGCCGCCGACGCCTGCCGCTGCACGATCTTCCACAGCGGTTCGCTCACCAGTTCCGACAGCGCGCGCCCGGTCCACTCGCCGTAATCGACCTCGAGCAGGCGTTCGTCGGGTTCGGCCTCGAGGCCGAGCTTGTCGGCCAGCGGCGCGACTGTTCGCTGACAGCGCAACAGCGGCGAGCACACGATGTGGTCGATCGGCAGCGAACCCAGCCGCTGCACCAAGGCTTGGGCTTGTTCACGACCACGGTCGGTCAGATCGACGCCCGCGCTGCGACCGGCCAGCGTGTGGGCCGTATTGGACGTGGACACGCCGTGCCGCAAGAGGATCACCGTCACCGTGACAGCCTAGTCGTCAGGTCGCCGAAACGACGCCGGTCGCCAGCAAGCCCATCACCGTGAAGCCGAGGATGATGCGGTAGCCGACGAACCAGTTCAGCGAATGATCGGAGACGAACCGCAGCAGCCACGCCACCGAGGCGTAACCGACCACGAACGAGATGACGGTGGCCACCAGGATCTGCGCGCCCGAGGCGTTGAGGCCCTCACCGGCCGGTTCGAACGCGTCCGGCAGCGAGAACAAACCCGAGGCGACGACCGCCGGAATGGCCAGCAGGAACGAGAACCGCATCGCCGCTTCACGAGTCAGGCCCAGGAACAGACCGGCCGTCGACGTCGCGCCCGAACGCGACACGCCCGGGATGAGGGCCAGGCATTGCGCGAAACCCATCCCGAGGCCGTCACGGGTGGTGAGCTGATCGATCGCGCGTTCCTTGCGGCCGTAGTACTCACCGGCCGCGATCACCAGCGCGAACACGATCAGCATGGTCGAGATCAGCCACAGATTCCTTGCGCCGGTACGGATCTGGTCTTTGAACAGGAACCCCAGCACACCGATCGGAATGGTGGCGATGATCACATACCAGCCGATGCGGTAGTCCAAGCGGCGCTGGGCGTCCACATCCAGGGGCGGTTCGCCGCCGGTGTAGGCGGGCAGCACCACCGTCGGCGCGTCCTGCCAGGCCACCGGCACCGGTTCGCGCTTGGTCGCCTTCCAGTACAGAGTCGTGAACCAGGCCACCAGAATCCGCCAGATGTCCTTGGCGAAATACACCAGCACCGCCGCCTCGGTGCCCAGCTGGGTGACCGCGGTGAACGACGCGCCCGCGTCGTCACCGAAGAACACGCCCGACACGATGCGCATATGCGCCGACGAGGAAACCGGCAGAAACTCCGTCAAGCCCTGCACCAGACCCAAAGTCAGGGCCTGCACCCACGTCATCGCCTCGCCCACAAACCCTCCAGAATCGGTCAATCGTCGGCTGCCGGTGGACAATTCGTCCACCCACGGCGGTGTGCCGCGGCTGTTTCGGCCGCGCGCGCCGTGAACACCGCAGCGACCCTACCGTCTGGGCGGGGAACCCCGACACCGGAACGGGTGAACACTCCAACCCGCCCATGCCGGAAGACGGTCATAACCGGGGAACCGTGACAGGTGCGCTTAGGCTGACGCGTGTGACGAAAGTGCAAGCGCGGTGATGGAACAGCGGACGGTGGGCCGCAGCGGACTGCGAGTTTCCCGGCTGGGCCTGGCCACCCACACCTGGGGCAGGGAAACCGACGCCGAGGACGCCGCGGCGCAACTCGAGGCGTTCGCCGAAGCCGGCGGCACCCTCGTCGACACCTCCCCCGCCTACGGGGACGGCGCCGCGCAACACATGCTCGGGACGCTGGTGCGTGAAATCGGGCGCGAGGAACTGGTTTTGAGCGTGCACTCCGGCCGCGTGCCGCTGCGCTCGGATCCGGCCGCCGGGCCCGCGCCCACCCCGCTGCGCTGGAGTGTGGACGCCTCGCGGCGCACCATGATGCGCCAGCTCGACAACAGCCTCAGAACACTCGGCACCGATCACCTGGATCTGTGGAACGTGGCCGCGTGGGATCCGCACACGCCCCTGGAAGAGATCGCCGGCACCCTCGAATACGCGGTCCGCACCGGGCGGGTGCGCTACGCGGGCGCCAGCGGATACGACGGCTGGCAGCTGGCCACCCTCGCCGCGGCCGCCCCGGTCACCGCCGGATACACCCCGTACTCGCTGCTGGCGCGCGGACCCGAACACGAATTCGTGCCCGCCGCACAGCATCACGGCATCGGCGTGATCGCCACCGCGCCACTGTTCGGGGGCATCCTCACCGGCAAATACCGCGACGGGGTGCCCGCCGATTCGCGTGGCGCCGACGAAGCCACCGCCGCCGAGATCACCGCCGGGCTCGACGATCGCGCGGTGCGGGTGGTCGATGCGGTCGTCACCGCCGCCGACGGGCTGGGCACCTCACCGCTGGCCGTGGCCATGGCGTGGGTGCGCGATCAGCCCGGCATCGCCAGCCTGCTGGTCGGGGCCCGCGATATCGGGCAGCTCACCGGGGTGCTCAATGCCGAAACCCTCGAGCTGCCGCGCGCCATCGCCGCCGCCCTCGGCGATGTGAGCGCGCGCACCGAATGACGGCCCGGGACCTCACCGACCGGGGAGACGCGCGTGCACGTCCGGAAACGGCCAGGCTAGCCTTGCCTGCATGAGGTGTCGTGTGAAAGCCCACTCCAGCCTGCTGCGCAATGTCGTGATCGCACTGCTCGGTGCCGGTCTCGTCGCGGGCAGCGTGGCGTGCACCTCCGGCAGCGGTGGCAGCGGGCAGCACGGGCCGGTGACCGCGACCGTCGGGGGCCTCGATCCGGTGGCCATCGGGCCCGAACCGGCGGCGGTGCTGCCGGCGACGGTGACATCGTTCGACGGCAGCGAGGTGACGGTCACCGACACCAGCCGCATCATCGCCGCCGACCGCTACGGCACGCTCGCGCAGACCGTGGTCGCGCTCGGGCTGGGCTCGAAACTGGTGGGGCGCTCCAACTCCGCCGCGTTCCCGGCCGTGGAGAAACTGCCCACCGTCTCCAGCGGGTCGGGGACGCTGAGCGTGGAAGCCGTTGCGGCACTGCGGCCCACGGTGTTCCTCACCGACACCACCGCCGTCACCCCGGCACTGCGGGACCAGCTCAAGGCACTGGGCATCACGGTCGTCTACTTCGATTCCAAGCGCACCATCGACGGGGTCGTGCCGCAGATCGAAGCGGTCGCCGCCGCGCTCGGTGTGCGTGAGGCCGGGACCAAACTGGCGCAGCGCACCAGCGACGAGATCAAAGCCGCGACCGCCTCGGTGCCCCAGCAGGATTCGAAACCCAAGATCGCGTTCCTGTACCTGCGCAGCTCCGCCATCACCATGATGTTCGGTCCCGGCTCCGGCTCGGATTCGCTCATCGCGGCCATCGGCGGCATCGACGCGGCCACCGCCTCGGGCGTCGAACAGGAATTCGTGCCCATCACCTCCGAAGCCATGATCGCCGCCGCCCCCGACATCATCCTCACCATGACCGACGGCCTCGCCTCGGTCGGCGGCGTCGACGGGCTCGCCAAGATCCCCGGCATCGCCCAGACCCCCGCCGGACGCGATCACCGCGTCATCGACATGGCCGACACGGTCCTGCTGTCCTTCGGCCCCAACACCGGCCGCGTCGTCGCCGCACTCGTCAAGGCCGTCTACGGCCAGACCAACGCATGAGCGACCCCGCCCCGCGCACCACCGACCGACCCGAACCCACCGCCGCATCCGGTAGCGCGGATACCGCCGCGGATGAATCCGCCCGGCCGAAGTCGGCGCGTCACTCCGATACGGCCGCAGGCGAATCAGATGCCATCTCACCCGGCGCTGTCGCGGCGACCGAACCGCATGCGGCGCAGGCCGGTGCGATGCCGGGGCCGCGGCGGGAGCGCCGGTGGTCGCGGGTCGCAGTGATTTTCGCGGCGGCGCTGGCCGGGCTGGTGGTGCTGGCGTTGATCTCCGCGACCATCGGGCAGGTGCCGACCAGCGCGGCCGAGGTGGCGGGCAGCGTATTTCACCGGATAGGCCTGGACTGGGGACCGATGCCCGCGCATCCGGCCGGGTATGTGACCTTGTGGGAAGTGCGATTCCCGCGGGTCGTGCTGGCCGTGCTGGTCGGTGCCGCGCTCGCTACAGCGGGTGCATTGTTGCAGGGCGTGTTCGCCAATCCTCTTGCCGAACCCGGTGTTATCGGTGTGTCGGCGGGTGCGGCGGTCGGCGCGGGCACCGTCATCGTGGTCGGCGGCGCGTTCGCGGCCGCCTGGTCGGTGGCCGCCGGTGCGTTCGTCGCCGGGCTCGGCACCACGGTGCTGGTGTATCTGCTGTCGCGATCGAACGGCCGCACCGAAGTGGTGACGCTGGTGCTGACCGGTGTCGCCGTCAATGCCTTTGCCGGCGGGCTCATTTCGTTCCTGCTCTTCAGCGCCTCGCCCGCCGCGCGCGATCAGCTGGTGTTCTGGCAGATGGGCAGCCTCAACGGCGCCACCTGGCAATCGGTCGCGGTCGTCGCACCGTTGACCCTGCTCGGCGTGCTCGCCGCCCTGGCCATGGCCGCCAAACTGGACCTGCTGGCCCTCGGCGAATCGGCCGCCCGCCACCTCGGCGTCGACGTGGAACGCCTGCGCCGCAACGTCATCGTCGTGGTCGCGATCCTGGCCACCGCCGGCGTCGCCTTCACCGGCATCATCCTGTTCGTCGGGCTCATCGTCCCGCACCTGGTGCGCATGCTCGTCGGCCCCGCCCACCGCGTCCTCATCCCGCTCTCGGCCCTGATCGGCGCCCTGGTCCTGGTCGCCGCCGACATCGGCGCCCGCTCCCTGGTCCACAACGCCGACCTGCCCCTGGGCATGATCACCTCGCTGGTCGGCGCACCCTTCTTCTTCTGGCTGCTGCGCCGCACCCGCGCCCGTTCCGGAGGCTGGGCATGAGCAGTGTGAAACGCAGCCTCGGAACGGTTTTCGCGCGTGCGCAGGCGCTGCCCGAACGACCCGCCCCGGGATCGGTCACCCTGCGGGCACGCGGGGTCAGCGCCGAACGCGGCACCGGCCGCAAAGTCCTCGACGGCGTCGACTTCGCGGTCGCCGCCGGGGAGATCGTGGCCCTGGTCGGACCCAACGGGGCCGGAAAGTCCACGCTGCTGGCCGCTTTGGCGGGCGAACTCGACCTCACCGGAGGCACCGTCGAACTCGACGGGCAGTCGCTGGCGCACTGGTCGCACCTGGACATGGCCCGCCGCCGCGCCGTGCTGCCCCAATCCCACACCGTCGGTTTCCCGTTCACCGCCCGCGAGATCATCACCATGGGCCGCGCCCCCTGGGCTCGCACCGCCCGCCAAGCCGACGACGAGCAAGCCATCGCCGCCGCCATGGCCGCCACCGACGTCGAACACCTTGCCGCCCGCCCCTTCCCGGCCCTGTCCGGCGGTGAACGCGCCCGCGTCGCCCTGGCCCGCGTCCTGGCCCAGGACGCCCCCACCATCCTGCTCGACGAACCCACCGCCGCCCTCGACCTCGGCCACCAGGAACAAATCCTGCAACTCGCCCGCGACCGCGCCACCGCCGGCGCCGCCGTCGTAGTCGTCGTCCACGACCTCGGCGTCGCCGCCGCCTACGCCGACCGCGTCGCCGTCCTGGACTCCGGTCGCATCGTCGCCGACGGCCCACCCCGCGAGGTCCTCACAACTGCCTTGCTCACCCGCGTCTATCGCCACCCGGTCGACGTGTTCGACCACCCGGAAACCGGGGCGCAGCTGGTCCTTCCGGTCCGTGGCTGACATCCGGTTCGTGCGCGCCGCGGGGACCGAGGTCGGAACCGGCGGACACGGCTCCCACCGCAGCCACGGGAGCCGGGATCTGCGGCATCCGATGGCGCACGCAGGGTAGGTGCGGCACCGACCACAATTGCTGGGCGATTGCCCAACTGTTGCGTTAGGCTCGATGGCGTTCGTGTTCGTACCGATCGAGGAATGGAGGTGGGGTTGATGACCGCGCGCACTGCCGTTGCCGCACACCGGAACTCCCCGGCCTCCCCGGCGACGGCCTGACGGTCCTGCCCACCGGCCCCCGCGAAACCTCTTCGCGCGGCGGCCGATTCCCCGAACACGAAAGCACCCACCCCATGACGACACGTCACTGGTCCACGCGCACCGAAACCCCCACCGACATCCCCGCCGTCCGCCAGATCGTCCTCGCCGCCTTCGACACCCCCGAAGAAGCCGACCTGGTCGATGCCCTCCGCGCCGACTCCGCCTGGCTCCCCGGCCTTTCCATGGTCGCCACCGACCCGAGCGACACCCCCGTCGCCCACGCCCTGCTCACCCGCTGCCACATCGGCGACACCCCGGCCCTGTGCCTGGCCCCCGTCGCCGTCCTCCCGCAGCACCAGAGCACCGGCGCCGGCCACGCGGTAACCACCGCCTTGCTACACGCCGCCGCCGAACAAGGAGAACAGTTCGTGGTGGTGCTCGGCCACCCGCACTACTACCCACGCTTCGGTTTCCGGAACGCCCTCGCCCACGGCATCCGCCTGAGCATCGACATCCCCGCCGACGCCCTCATGGCCCTGTCCCTCACCGGCGCACCCCTGCCCACCGGAACCGTCCGCTACGCACCACCATTCGGCATCTGATCGGCAGCCGGACGGAGAATGCCGCAGCGTATCTCCGTCCGGCCCGGCTTATCTGCGCGCCGTGTCATTCCCCGACGTAATCCACCAGCGCCGCGAACACCTGTCGCATCGTGGATTTACTGACCATGCCGATGGGGTCGGTGAACCAGGCGATCGGAATCGTCTTCGGCCAGTAGGCGAGGACCGCGCCGCCAGCCATCGGGTCCAGGTCACCCAGGGGGATCACCAGACTCAGCGCAGAAGGCGCCAGATCGGGATCGATGCGGTCTTGAACCGGTAGCACGACAGCCGTTTGCATCGCTCGATTCGCGCCATCATTGGAGATGACGAGCACCCGCTCACCGGACAGGGCGCTGGGTTTGTCCCGGCCGCTCACACCGGGCAGATACGAACGGATCTCCCCACGCAGCACGGCCACTAGCCGGCCTCGCCGCCCCTGACGGCCGCCACGGCGGCCTCGTCCAGTGCCAGCTCGGCTAGCGCCCGGTCTTCGACGTCGATGCCGCGTTTACGCTGCCAGTCGGTGACAGCCTGTCCCGCCAGATACATGAGTTCGCGGCGGGCAGCCCGCTCCATGAACGCGCTGATTCCTTCACCGCTCGCCTTGGATACGGCGCGAACCTTGTCGAGGATCTGCTCATCCATGGTGATCGACGTATTCGCTTTCATACCAGGAATGGTACCGGCATCCGGCAGCCGTGTTCGGCGGATCCGAAACCGGTGGATCGCAGCGGTCGGCCTCGACCTCATGCGTCCGCTATCGGGTGCTCGTGCCTCCAGTAGATGCGCAAGAGTCCGTTCACGATCCAGATCGCGACGAACAGTGCGCCGGCGAGCGGTGTCCAGGCGAAGGCGAGCAGGAGCGCGGCGCCGCCGAACCAGGCGAGCTCCAGAAGGGCGCGGCGCCAGCCGGTTTGCGGGTAGCGGGCGTCCTTGGCGGCGCCGAAGAGGGCCCAGATCGTGATGAACAGGGCCGGGGCGGCCAGGGCGGCGAGGATGCGGAGGGCGAGTGGGGCGTCGAGGGTGGCGCCCCACCAGGCGGCGGCGGCCAGGACGGCGAGTTCCAGCAAGAACATCAGGAGCAGGTTCGCGCCCTTGAGTACGGTCATCGCCACACCAGTTTCAGTACCGCCGGGGTGAGGAGCATGCGAATCACCGTGGCGTCCAACAACAATGCCGCGATCATGCCGTAGGCGATGTACTTCATCAACACCAGGTCCGAGAATCCGAAAGCGCCGGTGACGACGATGAGGATGGCCGCGGCGGAGGTGATGACGCCGCCGGTGTGGGCGATGCCGTAGCGGATGGCCTCCGCGGGTGCGGCGCCGTCGGCGCGGGCCTCGGCCATCCGCGATTGCAGGAACACCTCGTAGTCGGTGGACAGGCCGAACAGCACGGTCACGATCAGCACCAGGACCGCGAACATCAGCGGACCGGGGGTGAAATCGAACAGGGACGCGCCGTGGCCTTCGACGAAGATCCAGGTCAGGATGCCCAGCGTGGCGCCGAGGCTGAGCGCGCTCATGACCACGGCTTTGACCGCCAGCACGAGCGAGCGGAAGGCCGCGTACATCAGCGCCAGCGCGGCGGCGACGAGAATGACCGCCAGCAGCGGCAGGCCCTTGATCAGGCCCAGGATGCTGTCACGTTCGAGCGCGGGCACACCGGCGACCATCACCTGCACACCGCCCGGTTCGGGAATGGCGCGCAGGGCCGCCATCACCGTGTCGGCGTCACGTTTGTCGCCCAGCCCGCTGGCCAGCACCGTCACCCCGTCCTTGGTCGGCGCCGCGGGATCGAACGGCCCGGTCATGTACTGCTTGGTGACCTGGTTGGCCTCGTAGCGGATATCGGACAGCTGCTGCGGATTCGCGTCCACCACAACCAGTTTCAGCGGTTCGGTGCGGAAGGAGGGGAACAGCCGGTCGAAGTCCTGCTGCGCTACGCGCGCCGAATTGCCCGAGGCCAGATAGCGTTCGCTGAGCCCGCCGAACTCGATATTGCGGAACGGGATGATCAGCACCAGCAGCCCCAGCACGATCGGCACGATCACCAGCACCGGTTTGCGCATGGCGAACAACGCCAGCCGCGAGAAGAATCCGTTGTCGATCTGCTCGGCGGTGCGGATCGAGGCCAGCCGATGCCAGCCCCACAGATCGATGCGCCGCCCCACGATGCTCAGCACCGCCGGCAATGCCGTCACCGACAGCACCGCCGCCAGCAGCACCGAGGAGATCCCGCCCAGCGGCACCGACCGCAGCACCCCGTTCGGGTAGATGAACAACGCCCCCAGCGACACCGCGATGATCGCCGCCGAGAACAGCACCGTGCGCCCCGCCGTCGCCACCGTGCGCGCGGTCGCCTCCTCCACGCTGCGCCCGGCCGCCAGCTCCTCCCGGAACCGGGTCACCGCGAACAGCCCGTAGTCGATGGCCAGCCCCAAACTCACCAAAGTGACCACCGCCGAAGCGAACACATTGACCTGAATGTGATCGGTCAGCATCCGCATGATGCCCTGGGTGCCCAGAATCGTCATGCCGCCGATCAGCACCGGCAGCAGCGCCCCCACCACGCCGCCGAACACGAAATACAGCAGGATCGCCACGATCGGCAGCGCGATCAGCTCCGCGCGCTCGATATCGCGCTGCATCCCGGTATTGATGCCCTCCACCACCGGCTGCATACCCGCCAGCTGCACCGTCGTCCCACCCGGCCCGGAACCTGCTGCGCCGGAACCGAATTGGTTCTTGATCGCCATATAGTTCTCGACGGTGTCGGTGCCGCCGTCGCCGCGCAAGCCGATACTGGCGAAGGCGTGGGTGCGGTCGGCGTCGGCGAACTGGCCCATCATCGGGCCGTCGAAATACGAGTCGATCTTCAAGATGCGGGCCGATTCGGTCGTGCGCAGCCGCTCGAGATCGGCGGTCACCGCCGCACGCACCTCGGGGCTGTCCACGGTCCGCCCCGCCGGCGCGGTGTAGAGCACGATCAGATCGCTGTCGGTATCGCGCCCGAACGTCGCATCGGCCAGCTTCGAGGCCGCCACCGATTCACTGGATTCGTCGAACCAGCCCTCCTGGGTCAGATGATCGCCCAGATCCCGGCCGTGGAACCCGGAGGCCAGCACCACCAGAGCGAACAATCCGAACACCAGGTACCGGTTGCGGTGGATCAGGCGCCCCCACCGCAGGGATCCGGCCTCGAGCATTACCCGCAGGCCGCCGTGGTGTAGTCCGCCGAGCGCAGGATCCCGCACAGGTCGGTGCGCGAGATCTTCCAGCGCCCGTCCTTGTTCACGAAATGCACCACCGTGGTGCGCACATTGCTGCCGGTGCCGTCCTTGTCCAGGCTCAGCGTCGCGGTCAGGGTGCCGTCGTGATTGTCGAACACCGGATCACGCACCCCGTACACGGCCTTCGGATTGTCCTGCAGCGCTTTGTACATGTCCGGGATGGCGTCCTTGAACGCCTCCCCGTCCTCGATCAGCGCGGTCCGGTCGCTGTCGGGCAGCGCCGGATTCAACGCCGCCTTGATCTGCGCGTCCAATTCCGCGGCGGTGGGCAGCGGCGGACGCTGGGCCGAGGAGACGGCGGCCGCGGCCGAGGACGAACTCAGCGCCGCGTACGCCGAGGAGCGCGCGGCGGCGACCGATTCCTCGTCGGAGGAGCCGCCGCAGGCGGTCACGGCCGCGACCAGCACGGCGATCATCGATGCGGCGGCGGCCGGTCGTCGGAATGCCATCAACTTCCTCGGATGCTCGAACTGCGGTTGTGTGCCGTTAGTTTGTCATGCGAGCGAAGAGATGTGATCTTCGTGTCACATGCCGTCGATGACCGCGCCCAGACGACCCAATAGCGCGCGCACCGTGGTGGCCTCGCGCGGCTGGGCCGCCGGCACCGGTACCGCCAGCGGCACCAGGTCGCGCACCAGCGCCACCACCGACCGTTCGTCGTCCAGATCGACATCGGTGACCTGGGCGGTCGCGACCGCGACCACATCCTCGGCGGCGGGTACCGCGGTCTCCAGATCCTCCCGGTAGATCTCCAGCGTCAAGGTCGCGCGCACCGTCCGGAACGCGAAGGACCGTCCGTCCCCCACCGCGCCGAACCCGTGCGCCCAACGACCCACGGTCACGTCTTCGACGATGAAGCCCGAAGTGTGGTCGCCTACCAACACAAACTCCCTGTCCCAGCCCGCTGTTGCCTTCCACCGTAACCGCTGTCACCGACACCGGCCCGAAACCCCATGTCACGTCATGCAATACGGCATCGAGTGCGCGAATCCCGGTCGCGGCGCGCCGCCGCGCATACCCCCGCCGACCGGGCCGGGTCAGGGATCATGTTCAGATTAGAGAGCACGCATGATTACGTCGGTAGGTAAGTCGGTTAGGTAAGGAGCTCGCTGCATGCGCCGTCGCGGCTGGATGACCTCTGCCCTCGCGGGCGCGGCGGCAGTAGCCCTGCTGGCCGGCTGCTCCTCCGGCGACGGCGTCGAGGACAAGGCGCAGCGCGATCCCGCGACCCCGGCCAGTGCGCCCGCGGCCGCCGCGCCCGCCGGGACCGTGAGCGCCGATTCCGCCATCACCGAACTGCTCGCCGTGCCCGGCAGCGGGACCCTGGCCCTGGTCGGCGGGGATCGGACCCAGCTGCGGCTGCGGGCGGCCGACGGGTCGGTACGCACGCTCGCGCTGCCCGGACCCGCCAACGAGCTCGCCGCCGGGGCATCGCACGAGGTGCTGGTCGCCGTGCCCGGCAAGGTGCTGCGCGTGAACGCCGACACCGCCGCCATCGGTGAGATCGCCGTGGACGGGGACGTGCGCTCGGTCGCGCTGCGCTCCGACGGCAGCCTCGCGGTCGGGCTCGGCACCGGCAAGGTGGTGCTGCTGGACGCGGACGGCACTGTGCGCCACACCATTTCGGGACTGGTCTCCGCCGACGTGATCGACGCGCGCGAGGACGCCATCGTGGTCCTCGATCGCCGCCAGACCACCGTCACCGCGCTGAACCTGTCCGACAACCGGCTCGGGCTGACCCTGCGCGCCGGCGAAGGCGCCACCAACATGATCGGCGATCACTACGGCCGGCGCATCGTCATCGACACCGCGGGCGGCGAACTGCTGGTCTACACCGCCGATCCCTTGGTCCTGCACCAGCGTTTCCCGGTAGGCTCTTCGCCCTACGCACTCGCCTACGACGATCGCTCCGAGACCGTGTGGGTGACGCTGACAGGCACCAACGAAGTCGTCGGCTACGACCTGTCGACGGGTATACCGGTAGAGGTAGGGCGTTTCCCGACAGTGCGCCAACCCGACACCGTGACCATCGACAACGCCACCGGCGACCTGTTCGTGGGATCCGCGACCGGTGACGGTCTGCAACGGATCGGCGCGGACCAGCGGAAGAGAGGGCAGTGATGGCTCGGGCCTCACATTCTGCGCGACACTCGCGCACCTTACCGGCGGGCTGGGAGGAATCCAGCGACGAATGGGAATACGTCCCCCTGCGACTACCCCCGGAAGTCAACCGCGTGACGACCGCCATGCGCCTGGCCATCCAGGCCGAATACGGCGGCTGGGAACTGTCGCGGGTCCGCGCCTATACCGACGGCAGCCGGCGGGTACTCCTACGCCGACGAAAAAGCTCCCTGCTAGCCCCGACCCCTGAGGCGGTGATGTAACCCGCATGTCCGAGCGTCTGTACGCCCTGTTGCTGAAGGTGATGTTCCTGTTCCCGCCGGAACGCATCCACCATCTGGCTTTCGCGGCCATGAAACTCGCCACCCGGTTCGCCCCGGGCCGCGCGGTGACCGCGAGACTTCTCGTCGCCGACGACCCCATACTGCGCACCCGCCTGTTCGGCGTGGACTTCCCCGCGCCCTTGGGCCTGGCCGCCGGCTTCGACAAGAACGCCGAAGGCGCAGACGCCTGGGGCCCCCTCGGTTTCGGCTACGCCGAGATTGGCACCGTGACGGCGCAGGCGCAACCGGGCAATCCGGCCCCGCGCCTGTTCCGCCTGCCCGCCGATCGCGCGCTGATCAACCGCATGGGGTTCAACAACTTCGGTGCGGCCGCCGCGGCCGAGCATCTGGCGCGCCGGCTGCCCGGCGGGGTTCCGCTGGGCGCCAATATCGGCAAGACCAAGGTCACCGAACCCGAGGACGCGGCCGCCGATTACGCCATCAGCGCCGAACTGCTCGGCCCGCTGGCCGATTTCATGGTCGTCAACGTGTCCTCCCCCAACACGCCGGGTCTGCGTGACCTGCAAGCGGTGGAGTCGCTGCGCCCGATCCTGCAGGCCGTGCTGGATTCGGTGACCATCCCCGTTCTGGTCAAGATCGCCCCCGACCTGTCGGACGAGGACATCGACGCCGTCGCCGACCTGGCCGTCGAGCTGGGCCTGGCAGGCATCGTGGCCACCAACACCACCATCCGCCGCGATGGCCTGGCCACTCCTGCCGCCGAGGTCGAATCCCTCGGCGCCGGCGGCCTTTCCGGCGCCCCGGTCGCGGACCGCTCGCTCGAGGTCCTGCGCCGTCTCTACGCCCGCGTCGGCGACAAACTGGTCCTGATCTCCGTCGGCGGCATCGAAACCGCCGACCAGGCGTGGGAGCGCATCCTTGCCGGAGCCTCACTCCTGCAGGGCTATACCGGCTTCATCTACGGTGGCCCGTTCTGGCCCCGCCGCATCCACCGCGGCCTGGCCGAGAAACTCCGGGCCCACGGCTACTCCAGCCTGTCGGAGGCCGTCGGAGCGGGGCATCACACTCGCGCCTGACCCGAACCACCACTCGATGCACCCCGTGCGAATCCGCATGGGGTGCATTTGTTTTCCGGGCGATCTCCCTCGCTGACCCGGCTCACGGATGCCGCGATCGCGCCGCCAGTGCCGCAGCCGACCGCCCGCCCCCGGAGGCCCCGGGCAATTCGTTCTCGAGCGGAACCACGACTCCGGTGTCCTGGTGCATGCGCTCGGCCATACGCCGAGCCAGCACGAGCACCGCATGCTCCACCCCGATGCCGAGCCGGGCCGCACGATCGGCCGCGGTGGCATGCGCACCGTGATCGTCGACGATGTGCGGGTCGGAGAGAATCTCGTCGAGCTCCATCCCCGCCCACGCCTGCTCCCAGGTCAGCCGGTGCTCGGGCAGCCAGCTCAGCCGCCACACCTCTTCGGTGAAACCGTGTGCGCGGAAAGCGAATTCGGGAGTCAGATCGCTGACCATGGCGCGGCTGCTGATATCGATTGTCACGGGGGTCCTCCTCGGGCCGTCCACGCGAGCGCGGCGCTCACCGCATCTCGCGTCGTGCTGCTCCCGTCGCCGACGATTGCCCGCGGCGGAGTTGTGTCATCCCTCATCGAATTCCGGGCGGTTGGTATTTCTAGAATTCCAGCATCCACCCGAATTGCCGGAATTACGATCATCGATTCCGCCGTCTCCCCTCCAGCACCGCCATGGCCTCCTCCACGGCGATCCCCAACTCCCCCGCACTGGCGATGGCGCGGGCGGCGAGAATCACATCTCGCTGGTAGTGGTTCCCCGAAAAGATCTCCGCAAGCTCCATTCCCGCCAACGCCTGCGCCCGCGTGAGCAACCGCTGCGGCAACCAGCTCACCCTCCAGTCGTACTCCCACCCGTCCGCGACCCGATGCGCGGCCTCGAAGGTCAGCTCGCTGGTCATCTGCCAGTCGGAGTAGAAGATGGTCACCCGAGATTCCCCCGCTCCCGCAGGCGCTGGTGCAGTACCGCCTGCACGTGTTGGACGGTGGTCCCCAGCGCCGCCGCGATCGTCGCCGCTTCGGCTCCGGGTTCGTCTGCGCCGCTGCACATCTCGGTGAGGCGCATCGCCGCCGTCGCCATGTCGTGGTCCAGCAGCGTCTCCGGGCGCCAGCTCAGCTTCCAGGCCGGTTCCTCGCGATCGGCGAGGCGGCGCGCCCACTCCGGGCTGATGCTGCTGGTGATGGATCGACTGCTCTCGTATAGCACGACACGCTCCCGAAGCGGATGTGGTTCCCTGGACGGCGAATCAGCGAAAGGCGCATCTCCGGTGGGATACCTCGCCGCCGTCGTGCGCCGCTCTCGACCCGCGCGTAGCCCGCGCGCACCGCCGGAGTCGTCGTACCGGTTGCACTGATCCCATCACCAGAACCTCCCGAACTGTCTGGTGGGGCTGTATTTCGCCAAGCCCAGTATGGCATTTGCCGTCTATCACCGGCATTTGCCGCTACTACAAGGGATTTGACGGTTCCGTTGTACGATAAACCTGACCGCCGGTCTCATCTCGTTCGATTCGGGTGGCTGATTAGTTGCTGTCATTCCTCTGCGTGAACAAGGCAATTGCCGGTGCCGCAAGGGATTTGACATTCGAGCTGTTCGCCGACGCTCCCGGCGGTATCGTTGGGGATTGCATGGCGAAGAATCAGAGCTCAGGGCGTTCCAATCCTGCGGCGAGACCGCAGGATCCCCGCGTGGTCGCGGTGCGCAGCGTACTGATGGGTCTGAGGAAGCGGTCAGGTCTCAGCTCGGCCCGTTTACGAAGTACCGAGATCGACACGGCCACGCTCCTGCAACTCAGCGTGACGAAACGCTATGCCTACCTGCATGGTCTGACGCCGGCGGAGGCATTGCCGGAGATGATGGCGCATGTTGCGCGCCAACTGCCTCCCTCGCAACTGTTGATCGTGGATGCCGAGCTCGGGTTGGACATCCTGCGCGGCGATCCGCCGGCCGGAATAGAGCTCGATCAGCTGTATGGGGCGAACCTGGACGATCGGCGGCGCTACCTGGCCCAGCAATGGCGTCGATTGCACGAGACGCTCGGGGTAGCCGATGTCGGAACCAACCCGACGGCACGCGCTTTACGCGATGCGCCGGAATTCGAAGCCTTCACCGCGCTCGCCGAACTGCTGGTGTCCGGCGCCATCGGGATCTCCCCCCGCAGCAGCACTGCGACCGTGGTGGGTGACGCGGCAATGGACCAGATTCACATTGTGGACGAGATCCCCGGTGCGGGTATGGCCGTCTGGGGAGATTTCCTGCGTCATCCGGGCGGCAAGGGGTTGAACAGGGCTGTCGCACTGGCACGGCTGGGAATCGACGCCCGGCTGATCGCCGCGGTCGGCGCCGACACCGATGGCGAAGCGGTCCTGAAGTATTTGCAGGAGCAGGACATCGACACCAGTCTGATCAAAGAAGTCGCTCGAGCTCGGACACCGCTGGCCACGGTCATGATGCAGCGCAATGGAGAAGTCGCGACGATCGCCTTCAAGGAAGACCGCATTCGGTTGACCGGGAACGATCTGGAAGCAGGGCCGATCGTCCTCGCGATCCAGACTTCGGCGGCGGTCGTGGTGACGCTCGAACAGCCCGGGGAAATCGTCGCACAGGTGCTGATCACCGCGCGCGAGGCGCAGGACCCGCCCTGGGTGATCCTGGCGGCTTCGCCCCCGGCGCCGCTGCCACGATCGCTGTACACGCACCTGGCCGCCGTCGACTACGTGATTGGCACCAGCCGTGAGGTTGCCGAACTCTGGCCCGCTCGCGACCCGGGCGACAGTGCCGAGCGTCTGCTGCAACTGGGGGTCGGTGCGGTGTGCTTGATCGACGGGGCCCACTGCACCGTCCGGACTTCCGCCGGCACCCAAACCATCGAGCGGTTCGATACAGCGATGGCCGCGACCGCCGGTTCCTCGTCGGCCTTCTCCGCGGCGCTGGTCCATCGGCTGATGACCACGGGTACCGCCGCGGCCGGCGCCGACTTCGTCTGGGCCACGGCGGCAATGGCCGCGCGTCCGACCGCCTCGAACATCCCCGACTCGATGCCGGAGCTGTCCGCGATCGACCGGAAGGTGACGCGTCGTTCCTGAACAGTCGACGTTTCCGCTTGGCGCGCAAGGTAATCTGGATGGGAATATCGACCCGCGGGGCTTTTACGCACTGCACGAACCTGCGTCGGCGCGGGTCCGATGATGTAGGAGCGGACATGTCGCGACCGGACGATGTGCTCGATGACGGGGCGCGCGAGCGGGATACGAGTCACTACCTCACCTGCCGAGGCCGCACGCTGCTGGTGCGAGTGGAACCCTTGTCCGGCAAAGACATCGGGTACGCGATCGTTTTCGGTGAGGGCCTGCCGCGGCACGACTGCCTGGTGCGGGTGCATTCGCGATGCCTGTATGGCGAGGTTCTCGGATCCGACGACTGCGACTGCGGCGATGAACTTCATATGTCGCTCGACCTCATCTTCGAAGCCGGCACCGGTGTGCTGATCTATCTCGATCAAGAAGGACGCGGCGCGGGCCTGGTCGCGAAGGCGCTGGGCTATCAGCACGGCCAGCTCACCGGTGCCGATACCTTCGCCAGTTATGAGGCGCTGGGGATTCCGTCGGATTCACGAAATTACTCCGCTGCCGCTGAATTTCTGGTGGAGTCCGGAGTGCGATCGGTTCAGTTGTTGACGAACAACCCGGACAAGGTGCGAGCGCTTGTTTCGGCCGGTTTGGAAGTGGAAGTTGTTCCGCTTCATTTTCATCCTCGAACCGAGTGGGCTCGTCGGTATTTCGAGGCCAAACGAACAAGAGGCCACCTGATTCCGGAACGTGGTCGGAGTCGTATCGCGCTGACGCCGCGAATCGGTCGACTGGAGGGAAGCCGCTTGGATCGGCTGGCCACTGCTGCGGTGATCGCCGCCGGTGGTGTGATCACGGTGCTGGGCGTGCGGCGCATTCAGCGCGTCGGGGCGGCATTGATCTGACCTGGCCCCGCTGCCTGGCAGGTGCCGCGACGCTGCGTGTCGACACGCTGTCGGATCCAGCCGTAGCCGGACTGCGCGGGGTGGACTGTAGTACCCTCCCGCGTTGAAATCGACTGTGCCCGACGGTCTTGGTCGGCCGTTGTTCGGTTCCCCGCGCCTCCCGATCGCAAGGACGGGAGGCGCGGTGGCGTCTGCGCAGGTCAGTTCCGATGCAGGTCTACCTGTCTAGGCGAAACATGGTTCGGGCGCTGCGGGTTTCCGCTCTGGATGCGAGGCGGTCAGATGAGCTTGAGAATGGAGATGCCGATCGGATCCGAAGGCGTCGAGGCGGCCGATGAGGGCGTTCGAGGTATCGATTCGATCGCGGCGGCTGACGGTGCCGGGCCGCGGTCGAGCTCGGTCGACGGTGTGGGTACGCCCGGCTCGCCGAGTGCGGTGAATTGGCGCGAAATATCCGATACTCGGCATTTCCTCACCCGGAAACGATCGGAGATATCGGTGCGGGTGATGGAATTTCGGGGTATCGATGGTGGATATGTTCTGATATTCGGTGACGCCGAGCAATGTGCGGATCCGTTGGTGAGAATCCATTCTCGATGTCTTTATGGTGATGCGCTCCGTTCCGATGATTGTGACTGCGGCGCCGAACTGGAACAGTCGATGGACCTTATCCAATGCGAGGGCGCGGGCATCCTGGTGTATCTCGAACAAGAAGGTCGTGGGGCGGGGCTGATCGTGAAAGCAATGGGTCTGCGGATTTCGGACGAGACCGGCTGCGATACCTTCGAGGCGTACGAGGCGATGGGCGTCGCCCACGATCTGCGGCGGTTCGACGATGTCGCTGAACTTCTGCGCGACGGACTCGGATTGCGGACGGTCAGACTGTTGACCAACAACCCGCACAAGGTCGAGGCGCTGACCGCGAGGGGGATCGATGTCCGATCCCGGCCGTTGCGGACCGTACCTCGCAGCGCGCGAGCGCGAAAGTACCTGGAAGCGAAGCGAGTCCGCCGCCAGCACGATCTCCCCCCGGTTCGGGCCTGGACGTGGATCCTGCTGTTCCGACGAGTATGCATCGCGACCGCCACGGTCGGGATCGCGGCAATCTCCTTGCTGATCCTCCACGAGATCGCCGCGGCGGCATACCTGGGTTGGTAGGTCCCGGACATGTAGCCCGAGACACAACTGTCAATGTATGGCTACGATGAGTGAGCCGCGCCACACCGGCGCGCCACAATGAGCGTGGGTCGGGTTGGTCGTTCTCTCGGACGTCAGGGGTTCGCGCAGGTTGGATGGGTGCGCGTGGCGGGTGAAGCGAGAGGCACATCGGGAAAAGGGATATGACGACAGACATCGGCTATACGCACAAATCGGGCAAAACGGTCTTCACGATTCCGGAGGCGTTTCAGGAGACGGTGACGCTGCGGCCTGAGCAGGTGGCGATACGGACGGTGGGGGGAACCACCACGATCACGTGGCGGGAGTACGGGGAGCGGGTCAAGGTCATCGCGGCCGGGTTGGCGGGGCTGGGGGTGGGACACGGGGACACCGTCGGGATCATGTTGACCAACCGGCCGGAGTTCAACCTGGTCGATACCGCGGCGCTGCACCTGGGGGCGACGCCGTTCTCGATCTACAACACCAGCTCCCCCGAGCAGATCAAGCACCTGTTCACCAATGCTGAGAACAAGGTCGTCATCACCGAACCGGTGTTCCTGGACGCGGTGCGCGGGGCCGGCGTCGAGCTGGAACACATTGTGCTGGTGGAGGGTTCGGCCGACGGCACGATCACCCTGGCCGAGGTCGAGGCCGCACCGGCCGAGGGTTTCGATTTCGACGCGGCCTGGCGGGCGGTCAAGCCCGACGATGTCGCGACGCTGATCTACACCTCCGGCACCACGGGCCCGTCCAAGGGTGTGGAGCTCACCCATGAGAACGTGGTCGCGCAGATCGTGGGCTTGGTCGCCGGGCCGCTCACGGTCGGGCTGGACGACCGGTCGGTGTCGTACCTGCCGGCCGCCCATGTGGCGGACCGCATTTCGGGGCACTGCGCCAACCTGTTCACCGGCGTGCAGATGACCACCGTGCCCGATCCCCGCGAGATCGCCGCCGCGCTGCCCGACGCCCGCCCGACCGCGTTCTTCGGCGTGCCGCGCGTGTGGCAGAAGATCAAGGCCGGGATCGACGCCAAACTGGCCACCGAACCCAGCCCGGTGAAGAAATCCCTGGCCAACTGGGCGATCGGCGTCGGCGTCAATGCCGCGCGCGCCGATCTGGCCGGCACCGGCCGCGGCCTGCTGCTGGACGTGCAGCACAAACTGGCCGAGGCGCTGGTGCTGTCCAAGCTGCGCCACGCGCTCGGCTTCGACGAGCTGAAGGTCGCCGCCTCGGGCGCGGCGGCGATCCCGCCCGAAACCCTGGAATACATGCTGGGCCTGGGCTTCACGGTCACCGAGGTGTGGGGCATGTCGGAGACCTCCGGCGTCGGCACCTACACCCCGCTGGACAAGCCCAAGCCGGGCACCGTCGGAATTCCCATGCAGGGCGTGGAGATCCGGCTCGGCGAGGACGGTGAGCTGCTGCTGCGCGGCGCGCTCGTCACCCGCGGCTACCGCAAGATGCCCGACAAGACCGCCGAGGCGATCGACGGGGACGGCTGGCTGCACACCGGTGATGTGGCGACCATCGACGGCGACGGTTACGTCTCCATCGTGGATCGCAAGAAGGAACTCATCATCAACGAGTCGGGGAAGAACCTGTCCCCCACCAATATCGAGAACACCGTCAAGGCCGCGTCCTCGCTGGTCGGGCAGGTGGTGGCGATCGGTGACGCCAAACCGTTCATCGCCGCGCTGGTCGTGCTCGATCCCGATACCGCCGTGGTGCGGGCCAAGGCGCTGGGCACCCCCGACACCGATCTCAAAGCGCTGTCCACCCGCCCGGAGATCATCGAGGAGATCAAGGCGGCGGTGCAGACCGCCAATGCCAAACTCGCCCGGGTGGAACAGATCAAGCGGTTCGTGATCCTGGATACCGGCTGGGAGCCCGGCGGTGACGAACTCACCCCGACGCTCAAGCTCAAGCGCAACCCGATCACCAGCAAGTACGCCGCGGAGATCGCCGCGCTGTACACCACTCCGGCCCCGGAGAACGTGATCGACCTGGGCTGATCGCCCGGCGATCGAAAACCCCGGTGGGCCCGGACTTCTCGAAGTCCGGGCCCGCTTCGGCGTCAGGCACGGACCCCCGACGCGATGCGCCGCAGCTGCGCCGACATGGCTTCGGCGACCCGTCCCATCTGGCCGTGGCTGTGCTCGGCCGTGTCGTACTCCACCTGAATGTGCAACCGCCCGCCCACGGTGAAGAGCGTCATCTTCGGCGGCATCCCACCCGCCATGGCCGAAATCTCATCGCGCACGAACTCCACCCCGGCGGGCATCGAATGCGCCGCCAGCGCACCCATATTCGACAATGCGATGGACGGCTGCGCCGCGAACGCCGCCGCGGTCACCGCGTCCAGCTCGCGCTGCGCGGCCCGCATGAACAGCGCCGGGAACCCCATGGCCTGCGCCTCGGCCATGCGCGCGTGCACCTCCACGCCCACCGCCACGGGATCGGCGCCGGCATCCACCAACGCCGGAGTGCCCGCTCCCGCCGCGCAATTGAGCATTGTCGAGGCCGCCACCGCGCGGGGCAGCACCGGGCGCAGATCCACCGCGTGCCCGCACAGCAACGCCAACGCCCCGGCCGCCGGATCGAACTGCGCGCGCACCGCCACCAGCGCCGCCCCGCTCAGCAGACTGTTGACCGAGATCCCCCGCCCACGCGCCACCTCGACCAGCGCACCGGTCGCCCGCTCGTCCAACTCGATGCGCCGCACCGCGAACCGCCCCGCCGGATCCCCGATCCCGTCACCGTCCACGGGCAGGGTGCGCGGCGCCGCGCCCGCGTCGGACCCGGCCGCGGCCGCCCGGAACTGCGCCAGCAGCGCATCCACCGCCGCCTCGTCGACCACGGCCGCCAGCTGCTCGTCCACCCCGGGTATCAGCGCCAGATCCGAATCGGTGTGCGGCAGTGCCGAACCCGTGGTCAGTGCGGTGTAGCGGCGCCACATCTCGTCCAGCAGCGCGAACGCCGAGCGGCCGTCGCTGATGCCGTGATGCACGATCAGCACGATCCGCGTCGCCTCCGCCCCGCGCAGCAGCACCGCCTCGAACAATCCGTCACGCCATTGCGGGCGGGTGTTCAGCAGCTGCCGGTACCGCTGTTCGATCTCCCCGGCGTACTCGCGGACCGGCGGCCGATACCCGTCCACGACCTCGAAGTACTGTCCGCCGTCCCGGCCCGCGACCACGCGGCTGCGCAACAGCACATGCTCGCCCGCCAGTTCCGCCAGCACGCGCGCGAGCACCCCGGCGTCGATTCGCCCGCGCACCAGCGAGCCGATGAACAGCGGCATCCCGCCGATGGGCACGCTGCCCAGGCGGGTGCCGGTACTGAAATAGCTGATCTCGAACGGGGAAAGCGCGCGCCGCCTGGTCATTTCGGTGTTCCTTCGAGCGGAGGGATCGTGTCCAGCCCGACCATACACACGTTTCAAACACCTGTCACAAACAATTGTTTGAAACGATCGTCACAAACATCCGTTCGGTCGCTGTTACCCTGGTCGGCGTGGGAACCCGAGAAGATCTGCTGGCCGCGACCAAGCAATGCCTGGCCGAACGCGGCTACGCCCGCACCACCGTGCGCGATATCGTCGCCGCCTCCGGCGCCAACCTGGCCGCCATCAACTACCACTTCGGCACCCGCGACAAACTGCTGAACCAGGCCATGCTGGAATCCACCGCCGCCGCGGTCTCACACCTGCTCGACACCCTGCCCGCCGAAGACGCCGACACCGACTACGCCGAACGCCTGAACACCTTCTGGCACAAGCTGATCGGCTCCTTCACCGAGGACCGTGCGGTGTGGGCCGCCAATGCCGAAAGCCTCGCCCAGGCGCTGCACTCCCCCGAACTGGCCGCCGAAACCGGTGCGGCACAGGAGCAGGCGCGGGAAGGTCTGGCGCAAGCGCTCGGCGACGGCGATCGCGCCATGGGCGCGGTCCTGCAAACCCTGATCGGGGGCATGCTGGTGCAATACCTCATCGACCCCGAGCACGCCCCGGCCGCCGAGGACCTCACCGCCGGCATCCGCGGCCTGGCCCAGCGCCTCGGCCCGCACTGACCCCGGAAAACCGCGACGGCCCCGAACCGAAAGGTCCGGGGCCGCAACGAAACTACCTCAGAGCTGCTCGTGCGTGCCGATGATCGTCGCGCGCCCGATGGCGTTCATGAACAGGTTGAACCCCAGGTACGCCGGCGAGGCGTTCTCGTCCACCTCGAGCCGCTCCACACCCACCGCGTGCACCACCACGAAATACCGGTGCGCCCCGTGCCCCGCGGGCGGGAACGCCCCCGTGTACTGGTGCAGCCCCGCGTCGTTGCGCAGATGAATCGCCCCTTCCGGCAGCGATCCGCCCGCACTGGCCTGCCCGTTCTCCAGGCTGGTGGTGGTCACCGGAATATTGGCCACCACCCAGTGCCAGAACCCCGACGCCGTCGGCGCGTCCGGGTCGTACATGGTGACCGCGAAACTCTTGGTCTCGGCCGGGAATCCGCTCCAGCTCAGCTGCGGCGACACATCGCGGCCACCCGCCCCGCCCAGCGCGCTGACCTGATCGAGATGCAGCGGCTTGCCGTCGCTGATATCGGCGGAGGTGACGGTGAACTCGGGCAGCTGCGGCAGCGGCGCGTACGGGTTGTACGAATAGTCGGGCACGAGTGGTCCTTTCGTCTCAGCTGTTCAGCAGGAAGTGTTCCAGTACCCGGGTGCCGAATTCGAGCGACTCCACCGGAACCCGCTCGTCGACCCCGTGGAACAGGGCGGTGAAGTCCAGCTCCGGCGGCAATTGCAGCGGCGCGAACCCGAAGCAGCGGATGCCCAGGCGCGCGAAGGCTTTCGCGTCGGTGCCGCCGGAGAGCATGTAGGGCACGGTGCGGCCCTGCGGATCGTGGGCCAGGATGGCCTCGTTCATGGCGTCGACCAGATGGCCGTCGAAAGTGGTTTCGTAGGAATCGAGTTTGGTGATCCACTCGCGTTCCACGTCCGGGCCGATCAGCGCGTCGACCTCACGCTCGAACTCGGCCTGCCGGCCCGGCACCACCCGGCAGTCCACCACGGCCTCGGCGGTCTGCGGGATCACATTGGCCTTGTAACCGGCGCGCAGCATGGTCGGATTGGCGGTATCGCGCAGGGTCGCGCCGATGATGCGGGAAATGGTGCCCAGCTTCGCCAGCTGGCCTTCGATATCCGGGCTCGCCGGATCGAACGTCAGCCCCGATTCCTCGGCGACCGCGGCCAGGAACTCGGCCACCGAATCGGAGACCACCAGCGGGAAGGTGTGGGTGCCCAGCCGCGCGACCGCCTGCGCCAGAATCGTGACCGCGTTGTCCTCGTGCAGGAACGAGCCGTGACCGGCGCGGGCCTTGGCGCGCAAGCGCATCCAGCCCAGCCCCTTCTCGGCGGTCTCCACCAGATACAGGCGGCGCTCGGTGCCGTCCGGGCGCGGCACCGTCAGCGAGAACCCGCCGACCTCGCCGACCGCCTCGGTGATCCCCTCGAACAGATCCGGGCGATTGTCCACCAGCCACTGCGAACCCCAGCGGCCGCCGTTCTCCTCATCGGCCAGGAACGCCCACACGATATCGCGCGGCGGCACCGTGCCCTCGAGCTTGAACTGGCGGGCCACGGCCAGCATCATGCCGACCATATCCTTCATATCGACCGCGCCGCGCCCCCACACGTAACCGTCGCGCACCGCACCGGAGAACGGGTGCACGCTCCAATCGGCGGCCTCGGCGGGCACCACGTCCAGATGCCCGTGCATCATGAGCGCCCCGCGCGAGGAGTCCGCGCCCTTCAGCCGCGCGAACACATTCCCGCGCCCGGGCGCCCCGGATTCGACGTACTCGGTGGTGTACCCGGCCTGATGCAACTGATCGGCCACCCACTGCGCGCATTCACGCTCGCCCTTGGTGGTTTCCAGTTCGCCGGTATTGGAGGTGTCGAACCGGATCAGCTGACTGACCAGGTCGACCACTTCCGAGACGGCGCGGGAGGTGCTGGGTTCGGCGGTTTCGGACACGCACCAATGTCTACCACTGTTCCGCCTCTCCGAGATTTCAGCGCCCGGCTCGGGAGCCGTCGCCGGTCCCGTTCGCGTGCCGGCGGTCAGGTGCCGAGACCATTTCGGGCGTACCCCGGGAGTTACCCTCACCTCGCGAAATCAGTTGTCACCTCCCGTGTTCGAACGATGCGGTGCGGAATTACGATCGCAGCAAGCGCAATGTCGTGGTCAGCGTCGCCAGCAGCGAATCCAGCCGCTGATCGGCGATGCGGCGTTCGAGCAGATCCGGATCCAGGCGGGTGGTGGTGGCCCACAGTTCGCCGACATGCGCCTGCACGTCCACGTCGGTGGCGGCCAGCACCCACAGCAGCGGGGCCCACAATCGCCCCGCCTGCGCGATCGCGGGCAGCATCACCAGCGTGCTCGCATCCAGATTCGCCAGCTCGTTCCCGGCCAGCCGCCGCACCTGGGCGGGCGTGCGGGCCAGGGGTTCGAGCACCCCGCGCCACAGCGCGAGATCGCTGCTGCCGTCCACGGTCACGATCAGCTGCCCGGCGATCTCGGCCAGCACCGGGTTCATACCGAGCTTCAACAGCGCCGCCGGACCCAGCTGCCCGGCGAAGCGCAGCATGTCCGCGGTGGCGTCCGCGCCCAGGAACGTCACGATCAGATCGGCGACCGCCGAGGGCGGCGTCACCTCGAACAGGATGTCCCCGACCGCGCTCACCACATCCGGTGCGCACCGCGCGAACACCGACAGTGCCGCCAGCCGCAGTTCTTTGGACCCGTCGACCACGGTGCGCAGCAATTGCGGGACGCGCTGGCCGGGCCCGGTCAGCAGCTGGCGCACCACCGCCGACACCGCCTCCCCGGAATAGGCGTAGGACGCCGACCGGATCAGGCCCTCGTCATCGGGCACCCCCGCCTCGGCCGCGCGCACCAATTCCGGTGTGGCATAGGCCAGGAACGGTCCGGCGGTCACATAGTCACGCCGTTTGAGCAGCTCGTTCACGATCGCCACCACCGGTGCCGGCGGTGCGTCGTCGGCCAGCTGCCCGACCGTGCGGGGATCCAGGTACGGTGCGCAATCGGCCGCGTAGCTCACATCCAGCCGCAGCAGCGCGTCCACCGCCTTGCGCGGATGGCGCACCCCGACCGCGCCCGCCGCGCGCCCGGTCATCGCCGGCGGTACGAGCCGTTGCACGATGGGCAGCGAGATCGACAGCGGAATGATCGGCACCAGCGCGGAGATGCGGTCGAAAACCGGTGTGTGCTGGTCGAACAGCCGCCCGGAGATCCGCTCCTGCAATTCGTGCAGCCGCGCCGCGCCGAGCCGTTCGAGATGCGCCACCCGTTCCACGGGTACGTGCAGTGTCCTCGCCAGCAGCAGCAATTGCGCCCGGGTGACCAGATCCGTCATAAGACCGTCCGGGTCGAGCTACCGCCTGGATACGCGAATTCGATTGCGCCGGACATGATTTCCCCGCTTCCCGACCGCCTGGACCGTTCGCCCCGGCGTCAGCCGCCCATCATAGGGGCGCGAATGCGACGAAAAAGGCGAACCGTGCAGGTTCACAAGAGATGGTTAGGATGCCGCCATGAGTCATCCCCCGGGCTGGTATCCCGAAGGTCAAGGTTCCACCGTCCTGCGGTGGTGGGACGGCACGCAGTGGACCAATCACACTCAGCCGCAACAGCAACCGGCCCAGCCCCCGCAGCAGCCCGCGCAGCAAACCCAGCATCCGCACGCTCAGCAACAGCATCAGGGACAGCAGCAGTACGCACAGCAACCACAGCAGCAGTACGCCCACCAAGGCGGGCAGTACGCGCAACAGGGCCAGCAGTACGCGCCGCAGGGCCAGCCGGAGTACGGGCAGCATCGCAGTGACGCCACCCCGTGGGAACTCGAGATCGGATCGGCGAACAATCCCGCCGATATCCAGCGCCAGGTGCAGCAGCAGGTGGGCATCGCGCCCACCCAGGGCGGCGGCGGCACGCTGTTCAGCGAGCCGGTGCTGGTGGTGAACCAGAAGGTCAAGCTCATCGAGATGGCCAACGAGTACGGCGTTTTCGACCAGCACGGCCGTCAGCTCGGCGCGGTGGTCGAGGTCGGGCAGTCGGCGCTGAAGAAGGCTGTGCGCTTCCTGTCCAGCTACGACCAGTTCATGACCCACAAGCTCGAGATCCGCGACGCGCACGGGCAGACCCAGTTGCGGGTGACCCGCCCGGCGAAGGTCTTCAAGTCGAAGTTCCTGCTGGAGGCCGGCAACGGCCAGCCGATCGGGGAGATCATCCAGGAGAACATGATCGGCAAGATCAACTTCGCCTTCCTGGTGAACGGCCAGCAGATCGGCGGCATCAAGGCCGAGAACTGGCGGGCCTGGAACTTCATGATCCACGACCACACCGGTCAGGAGATCGCCCGCATCACCAAGACGTGGGAGGGCCTGATGAAGACCATGTTCACCACCGCTGACAACTATGTGGTGCAGATCCACCGCCAGCTGCCGCAGCCGCTGCTGAGCATGGTGGTGGCCTCGGGCCTGGCCATCGACACTGCGCTGAAACAGGATTCACGCGGCTGGGGCTGAGCCCCGGCGAGAAGTCTTGCGGCGGTGGAAGACCGGCATGCCGCCGAACTTCCACCGCGCGTGCGCCACAATGTCCATTGTGGGAGATGTGACGCCGAGCGGTCCGTACGGGCCGATTCAGCCGTCGGACGCGACCGACGGCTGGAAACTCGAAGGCGACGAGACGGGTTGGTGGCTGTCGAAGGAGTTCGGCGACACCCGCGCCCACATCAAGGCCACCAGCGCGACCACCTGCGCGTGGCGGGCCGGCTGGCGGGAAGCGTCGGCGCGCAGCGTCGAGGACGCCAAGGAAGCGGCCGATCGCTGGATGGAGAAGCACTGGCCGCCGCAGTGACGGCCGGGCGCGGTTAGGGTTTGCGGGCGAGCACGCAGGCGATCAGGTGCTCCCACACGGTCAGTTCCCGTTCGGCGACCCCGATGGTGTCCACGCCCGTGGCGGCCGGCGCGGGACGCCAGCGCGAGCAGTAGGTCAGGCCCGGCGGCAGAATCTCGAGATCGTCGCCGAAGAGCGCCAGGATCTCCGCGTCGCTGCGCCAGCGGCCGCGCCCGAAGGTCTCCTGGAGTTTCTCCTCGGCGGCGCTGGTCTCCTCGTTGTGGCCGGTGCGGAAGTGCGAGATGTAGAACTCGCTGCCCGCGGGCACCCGGTCCACCCACCAGCGCACCAGCTCGCGCGGGTCCTCGGAGTCGTTGAGGTGGTGCAGGATCGCACTGAAGATGACACCGACCGGTTTGTCGAAATCGATCAGCCGTCGCACGTCGGCATGCTGTGCGATCGCCTCCGGCTCGCGCAGATCGGCCTGGATCACCGTGGTGCGGTCATCGGTCTGCAACAGCGCCCGCCCGTGCGCCAGCACGATCGGATCATTGTCGACATAGACCACTTTCGCACCGGGCCGATGCCGCTGCGCCACCTGATGCACATTGTCGACGGTCGGCAGCCCGCTGCCGATATCGATGAACTGATCGATCCCGTCCGCGGCGATGGCCGCCACCGCCCGCGTCAGCGCCTGCCGGTTGGCGTGCGCGATCGCCACCGAACCGGGCAGATCGTTGATGAAGAAATCGCCCACCCGGCGGTCGGCCTCGTAATTGTCGTGACCGCCCAGCAGATAGTCGTACACCCGAGCGATGCTCGGAATCGAAACGTCCACCGCCACTGTCTCGCCGGTCATCCGACTCTCCCCTTCCGTCCCGCTGTCGACGAGGCCATGGTAGAAGATCCGGCCCGGTCGAGGGCGGCTTCTCCGGCACGCGGCGGTCGGTCCGGGGCGGGCGCAAGCGGCGCGCAAGACGGTGCAAGCGCCGGGCAATCGCGCACCGGCACAGTCGTTCCCATGAACGAGACACACGAAGTGGTGGTAGTGGGAGCCGGACCGGTGGGGCTCATGCTGGCCTGTGAGCTGCGGCTGGCGGGGGTCGACGTGCTGGTGCTGGAACGGCTCACCGAGATGGACCCGACCGTGAAAGCAGGCGCGATCAATGTGCCCACCGCGCGGGCGCTGGCCCGGCGCGGCCTGCTGCCCGCCCTGCGCGAACGGCACGAGGCCATGATCGAACGGTTCGCGGGATTCCGCGACAGCAGCGGCCGGACGCCGGTGCTGGACGGAAAGCGGATCGTCGGCGGGCATTTCGCGGGCCTGCAATTCTTCGGCGACGTCATCGACCTCGACGATCCCGCCTTCGCCGACCAGGGCCCGGCCGTCGAGGCCTGGTTCGTGGCCCAGCAGCACATCGAGGCGATACTGGGCGAGCGCGCCGCCGAACTCGGGGTGCCGGTGCGGCGCGGGGCCACCGTCACCGGGATCGAGGAGGACGCGGCCGGGGTGATCGTGGACTGCGGCGACTACCGGATTCGCACCGAATGGCTGGTCGGCTGCGACGGCGGGCGCAGCACCGTGCGCAAGCTCGCCGGATTCGACTTCCCCGGCCTGGAAGCCGAGATCACCGGACGGCAGGCCGTGGTGGAGATGACCGGCGCGGAGCATGTGCCCCAGGGCTGGCACAGCGGGCCCGGCGGCATCTACGTCAACGGGCCGATGCCCGGGCGGTTCCTTACCGTCGAACTCGACGGCCCGCCCGCCGACCGCGACGCGCCCATCACGATCGCCGAACTCGAAGGCAGCTACGAACGAGTCACCGGCACGAAAGTGACCATCTCCAAGGTGCTTTCGGCCACCCGGTTCACCGACAACACCCGTCAGGCCGCCACCTACCGCCAGGGCCGCGTCCTGCTCGCCGGCGATGCCGCCCACGTGCACTCCCCGTTCGGCGGCCAGGGGCTCAATCTCGGCATCGGCGACGCGGTCAACCTGGGCTGGAAACTGGCTGCCGCCGTGCGCGGCTGGGCGCCCGCGGATCTGCTCGACACCTATACCGCCGAACGCCATCCCATCGGCGCCTGGGTGCTGGATTGGACCCGCGCGCAGGTCGCCCTCATGCGCACCGATCCCCGCTCCCGCGCCCTGCGCGAAGTGATGGCCGAACTACTGCGCACCACCGACGGCGCGACCACCGTCTTCAAGAAGATCTCCGGCGTGCTGCACCGCTACGACCTCGGCGACGACAACCCCTTGATCGGCAAGCTCTACCCCGACCTCGAGCTGGCCGACGGCACCTGGGTCGGCGAGCACTTCGCCGACGGCCGCGCCCTGCTGCTCGACCTCGGCGACTCCCCGGCCCTGGCCGCCGCCGTCGCCCCGTGGGCCGACCGCGTTCAGCTGCTCACCGCGAAAACCGTTGAACCACGCGAATTCCCGGCCCTGCTCATCCGCCCCGACGGTATCGTCGCCTGGACGGGCAACACCACCGACGGGCTCGCGACCGCCCTCACCCGCTGGTTCGGCGCACCCGCCTGAGCGTGGGCTTCACGCGGTTCGTTCGGTTCGGCGCACCCGCGTGAGCGTGGGCTTCACGCGGTTCGTTCGGGTGCCGCGGCGGCCGGTTCGAATGTCGTGGCACCCGAGGACGTTCCGGCGTCCGGCACATACACGCGTGCCGCGCCGATCCGCTCGGCGCGGCGACGGCCCCACACCCCCAGTGGCGCCAGCGCCGCGTTCAGTTCCGCGCCTTCGGGCGTGAGCGAGTACTCCACGCGCGGCGGGATCTCGGCGAAGATCTCGCGGTGCACGATGCCGTCCTCGGCGAGTTCGCGCAGCTGCTGGTTGAGCATCTTCTCCGAGACGCCGGGCAGGTTGCGGCGCAGTTCGCCGAAGCGGCGGGTGCCGTGCTCGTGCAGCTCCCACAGGATGAGCGATTTCCATTTGCCGCCCACCACATCCATCGCGGCGTCGATACCGCAGAAGTATGGCCCGTATCTCTTCTCGCCCACCGGCCGTCCTTGTCATCTGGAGACTCACCAAACGGTAAGTGCCTGTGCAAATAGTGCGTACTTGTGGCACAACACCACCCACGGCAACCTTGATTCCAGCGCGCGCCCAACAGCAACGGAGTCGAAGGAGATCTCGGGTAATGACGAACACTCAGCACACCACCGTGACCGTACTGGGCCTGGGCGATATGGGGCGCGCGCTGGTGCGGACCTTCCTCGCCGGCGGGGTATCGGCCACGGTCTGGAATCGCACGCCGGGGCGGGCGACGGAACTGGTGGCCGCCGGAGCGATCGAGGCGGAGTCGGTGGCCGCGGCGGTGCGGGGCGGCGACGTGCTCATCACGGTGCTGCTCGATCACGCCTCGGTGCACCAGACCCTGGACCCGATCGCGGGCGAACTGGCCGGCAAGCAGTGGATCAATCTGACCAGCACCGCGCCGGAGGAATCGCGGGAATTGGCGCGATGGGCGAGCGCGCACGGCATCGAATTCCTCGACGGCGGCATCATGGCGGTGCCGTCCATGATCGGCACGCCCGGATCGTCGATCCTCTACAGCGGTTCGGAGCAGGTCTTCCACGCGCGGCGGGAGGTGCTCGAACTGCTCGGCGCGGCCGAGTATTTCGGCGGCGACGCCGGTCTGGCGGCGCTGTGGGACTTCGCGCTGCTGTCGGCCATGTACGCCATGTTCGGCGGGTTCTTCCACGGGGCGGCCATGCTGCGCTCGGCCGGGGTGGGCGCGGCCGAGTTCGCGGCCCGGGCCACGCCGTGGGTGACCGCGATGGCGCAGGGCCTGCCGGCCTACGGCGCCACCATCGACTCCGGCGACTACACCGCCGAGGTACAGCACCTGGCGTTCCAGAAAGCCGCACTCGATGCCATCGTGCGCGCCGGACAGGACTCCGGCACGGCCACCGATCTGCTCGAACCGCTGTCCCGGCTGGTGGATCGCCAGGTCGAGGCCGGGCACGGGGCGGCCGCGTTCGCGCGGGTCTTCGAGGAATTGCGTGGCGTGCAGAATCTTTCGGCCACGCCGGTCCGGTAGTCACTGCCGCCGAGATTCTTCGGGCCCCGCCACCTCTCGATGGCGGGGCCCGACGGCGTCAGTGCGTCAACTGCAATGTGGCAGTCAATGCCGTCAACTGCTCGCTCAAACCCAGATCGGCGATCCGCTGCTCGAGCTCGTGGCGTTCCAATGCCGGGAGCGCCGACCACAGTTCACCGGCCCGCGACTGTGCGTCCGGTTCGGCCACCGCTAGCACCTTCAGCAGCGGCGGCCACAGATGCCCGCCCGCCACCACCGTCGGCAGCTGCGCCAGCGTGCCGGTGTCCAGATGCGACAGGCGTCCCCCGATGCGGCGCGCGGTCGCCGTTTCGGTGCGCTCGGCCAGTTCCAGCAGCCCCCGCCAGCGGGCGATATCGGTGCTGCCGTCGACCGCCACGGCCATCGCCTCGATGTAGTCGGCTTCTCCCACCACGGGATTGGCGGCCAGCAGATCCAGCGCCGAGGGGCTGAGCTGCCCGATGAACCGCAGCGCCTCGGGCATCGCCCCGGCGGTGACGAAGGTCCGGGTCAGATCCGCGATCTCCTCCGCCGAACCGACATCGAACAGGATGTCCCCGATCCCGGCGATCACATCGGCATCGCAGCGCGCGAAGACCGACAGCCCCGCCAGCCGCAGTTCCTCGGACCCGGTCAGGATGGTGCGCACCAGTTTCGGGATGCGCTGGCCGGGATCTTCGAGGAGATGCCGCACGATGATGCTGAGGTTTTCGGCCGAATAGGAGAACGACGCGGAGCGGATCAGCGCCTCGTCGTCGTGCACATCGGTTTCCACGGCCCGGATGAGTTCCGGTGTGGCATAGGCCAGGAACGGCCCGGCGGTGATGTAGTCACCGCGCCCCAGCAGCTCGTTGATGATCTTCATGACCGGTTTCACCGGCGCGATATCGGCCAGCTGCCCGACCGCGTGCGGATCCATGTACGGTGCGGCCGCCGCCGCGTACGCCGGATTCAGCATGGTGACCGCCTCGGCGGCCTTCTTGGGATGATCGACCCCGATCGCGCCCGCCGCGCGCCCAGCCATCACCGGCGGCACCATGCGCTGCACCAGCGGCATGGAAATGCTCAGCGGAACGATCGGCACCAGCATGCTCAGCCGCGAGAACGTCGCATTGTGCTGGGCGAAGATCTTTTTCGAGAGCGCTTCGTTGAGTTCGTACAGGTGGTCCGCGCCGAGCTTCTCGAGATGCTCGAGCCGGGCGACGGGTACGTGCAACGTCCGGGACAGCAGCTCCAGCTGGGCCCGGGTGACCAGATCGCTCATCGCCTATCCCAGCTTGTTCCCGAACATGATCTTCTTGGCCGCGGTGCTCAACGGCCAGGGCAGCGCGCCCACGGTCTTGTCCACCGCCTCCACCATGGCGGCGGCCTCGGTGCGCTGCGCCTGCTTGAAGATATCGAGCAGATCGGCCGTCTCGGCCTCGGTCAACAGGTCCAGGGCGGCCAGCGGACCACCCAGCTCCTGCTCCAATTCGGCTCTGGATCCCACTATGGCTCCCCGTTCCCCGGAGTAATCCGGATCACCCCTTGTGCTTCTCTAGGTGTACCAAGATCATTGACACTGCGCCAGCCCGAGGTTGTGGTGGGATCGATTGCCGGTCACCGCAATTCGGCGGCAATCGCATCGGCGGCGCGCAGGGCGAAGGCCATGATGGTGACCTGGGGATTGACGCCCAGCGAGGTGGGGACGACCGAACCGTCGGCGACATACAGGCCGCTCGTGCCGAACACGCGATGCTCGAAATCCACCACCGCGGTGCGGGCGTCGGCGCCCATGCGGGCGGTGCCGAGCGGGTGCGGGCCCATCATGCGCAATTGCCGCGGGTGCAGGGACATCCCGGCGAGCGCGCGCACCTGAGCGAGATCGCGGACGGCGGGCAGACCGGCGACGGGCAGGGCTACCGCGTCCGCGCCGCCGCGCAGGAACAGTTCGGCCAATCCCGCGCAGGCGTGCTGGAGTGCGGCTTGCACGCGCGGGGTGAGGCGGTACCGCACCAGCGGCGCACCGCCGGGGCCGTGGCCGACGCTGCCGGTGCCGGTGTCGCGGACCATCGCGCCGAACTGCTCGGTATAGGTCCAGCGGTTCATCCATTCGGCCAGTTCGGGGCCGTGGAACGGGAGCATGGCGGCCGCGAACTGCGGTGGGACGGTGACGCCTTCGAAGGTGACCAGGGGGTCGCCCATGCCGTCCACGTGATACCCCTGCGGGATACCGGTCCACGGATCGCCAGGGGTGGGCATGACGGCGATCGCGCCGAGCGAGGGGTGCACCGAGAGGTTGCGTCCGAGGTGGGGCAGGTTGATGCCGTTGCGGCGCAGCAACAATGGCGTCATGAGCGTGCCGGTCGCCACGACCACCGCCCGCGAGCGGATCTCCAGTGTGCGCGGTGCACCGTGCGCATCTTGCCCCTCGGCCAGCACGCCGATCGCGCGCTGCCCGTTCATCAGCACCCGGGTGACGCCCATTCCGGTGAACAACTGCGCCCCGCCTTTCAGCGCGCGTGGCACCCAGCTGACATTGGCGCTGCGCTTGGCATCGGTCGGACAGCCGTACACGCACTGACTCTGCCCGTCGCAGCCGACGGCATTGCGTGGCAACGGACCGTGCGCCGCGCCCATCGCATCCGCACCCGCTCCGATGATGTCGGCGACCCGCCCCAGATACCGGCGCTCGGCCGGGGCGATACCCAGCTCCGCCGACACCTCGTCGAGGTATCCGCCGAACGTCTCCGGCGCGAAATCCGACGGGAACCCCAGCCCGCGCCACTCTTCCAGGACCGCCTCCGGCGTCCGGAACGCCGTCCCGGAATTGATCGCCGTGGTACCGCCGACCACCCGCCCGGTACTGATCCCCAGCACCGTATTGCCCACCGCGAGGTTGTATCCCCCGTCCCGCCAATACTTCCGCGTCCGGTCCAGCAGTTCCCCCGCGAACTCCGTCCGCCTCGCGTACTCCCCTTCCTCCACGATCACCACGCCCAAACCCCGCTCGGTCAGCCGCGCCGCCACCGCCGCCCC
This sequence comes from Nocardia yamanashiensis, assembly GCF_021183565.1. Classification (NCBI taxonomy): domain Bacteria; kingdom Bacillati; phylum Actinomycetota; class Actinomycetes; order Mycobacteriales; family Nocardiaceae; genus Nocardia; species Nocardia yamanashiensis. Next base: position 2,283,994 of record NZ_CP089226.1, on the reverse strand, counting down.
GCCCGCACCCGAACCGACCACCACCACATCGCAGTCGACCAGTTCCCGCCGCGAAAGCTGCCGCGGTGTGGAGACATTGGCCATCCAGCCGGGTTGCACGGCGGCGGTGCCGTTGCCGTGCACAGCTGTCTCCGTGTGCCCGAAGGCGCGCGACACTCCCGGTCCGGGTTGCTTGCCGGGCGAGCCGGTTTCGCCTGGCATACCTGGGCCGGGTCGCATGCCGGGAACGCCGAGGGCGAGCGGTCCGGCTGAATCGATTCCGATCGTTTCGTCCTCGCCGGGGCCGGGCGTGAACGCGACGGCGCCCGCGTACCGGGGCGCGCCGATCGCATCGAGATAGCGGCGATCGCTGAAATGGGCGATGCGCAGCGGTGACTCGACGGCATCGAGGGCATGCCGCAGGGCCCGACTGCGGCGGAGGTCCGCGACGAGGGCGTGGCGCACCTCGGGAGACAGAGCGGCCCAGCCCTTTCCGTGCCGGGTGCGGGCGGCGGCCTCGAGCGAGCGCAGCGCCACGCGGATGCCCGAGCGCATGAGCGGTGGCATATCGGCGATCAGGGCGTCGGCGCGGTCGACGGTGCTCGCGTCGGCCGCATGAACCGCGCCGTCGGGTGCGAAGAGTGTTTCGGCGAGCGCGAGTACGGTCGCGCGTTGCCGGTCGGTGAACGCCGGGCCCGATTTCGCACCGTCGGGCAGGTCGGCGCGCAGCGACACCCACGGCTGGAACGAGCGCAGGAAGCTCGGATAGTCGTTGGCGAAGAACTGCATTCGCCCGTGCGCCATCTCGCGGCCCTCACACCACAGGGTGGTGTCGAGATTGGTGAGGCTGGCGTGCGTGCCGCGGCCCCAGCGCACATCCTTGCGGCCGGTCAATCGCCAGGCGCGGTCGTCGCCGTCGCGGAAGTCCAGTTCGTAGCTCATGAGCCGTCTGGTGACCGGTAGCGCGATCAACGTGCCGGTCACCGCCGCGCCGTCCACCCACGGTGCCGCGCGCAGGGTGCCGGTGATGCGGGCCCGGCCATTGGTGACGAAACCCAGAGCGCGACCGGATTCGCAGCGCAGATCCATGGCGACGTGATGCGGTCGCCCGTCCGCGTCGTACAACTCGCCGCTCATGGTTTCGAAGAAGGTCAAAGGCATAGCGGAGGAACTCCGTTCACACGATCGGCCGCACGGCGGGATGCGGTTGCGGGGTGAGGAACTCCAGCGCGCCCGCATGCTCGCTGCGCAGCTGGAAGGCATTGCCGTTGATCGGTTCGACGTGCACCGAGACGGCGGCGGTCTTGGAATTGAGGCAATAGCTGGTGGGGGCGGCGGGATTGCGGTAGGCCAGGCAGACCATGCGTGCGGGCGCGCCGTGCATGCGCAGGGTCGCGGTGCCGTCGCGGCCGCGCATACGCAAGGTCCAGTCGGGGAAGTCCAGGCGCGGCTGCTGGCGCCACAGGTCGAGGATGCGGTCGAAGCGGTATTCCTCGTCGCCGCGCCGGATCACCAGCATGGACAGCAGCGGTGTGACGCGGCCGCCCAGGCGGGTGCGCCCGGACGCACCTTCCAGTACCGCGAACGGTGCACCGCCATTGGTGTCGGTGAAAACGCAATGCCCCCAGGCGTATTCGGGACTGTGCGCGGTGCCCCAGTTGTGTCCCTGCATGCCGTGCCAGCCGTCCAGGTTCCAGCGTTCGCCCGCCCACTCCAGGTAGCCGCTGACCGCCGCGACGGGAAACGGGGTGACGAGCTTGTTGCTCGGGAACTTGGCGTCGAGCAACCGGTCGGTCGGCAACATGGACAGCGGTTCCCCGACGATCGGGGTCTTGGCGAACTCGAATCCCCACTCCACGCGCGCGGACGCGTCGGCCAGGGCTCCGCGCGAACTGCCGCCATCGGCATCGATCCGCAACCGCAAGGGACCGACCGTCAGATCCTGCCCGTTCTCGCCCGCGTCGAACACGGCGTCCGCCAGCGGGATATCGGCACACCACGCCTTGACCCGATCCCCGTCGAACACACTGCACCAGGCCTGAGCGATGGCGGTGCCGTCGCGGGAGGTGAGCACGGTCGCCTTGATCCAGAGCGCGCGCGGCGAATGCGGATCATTGGCGCGCACGAACCAGGATTCGACATGGTCACCGCCCGGGGTCAGGCGCGGATTGTTCTGTAGGAGAGCAGACATCGGATTACAGACCTCGGATTCGGAGGGCGGCGGGGGAACTGTCGCCGTGGCGTGAGTCGATCGGCGGGCGGACGTGCTCGGCTTCGGGAGCGATCAGTCGGTCTCGAACATTTCGCGCGCGCTGGTGTCGCGGCGGGCGAGGTGAGGCCGTGACCGGGCAGGTGCGTTGTGCGGCCAACGAGGGCGAGCGGCGGTGCGGTGGGGCAGACACCCGGAGCGAGCGGCGGTGCGGTGGGGCAGACACCGGAAGCAAGCAGCGGTGCGGTGGCCAGACACCGAGAGCGAGCGACGGTGCGGTGGCCAGACACCGAGAGCAAGCAGCGGTGCGGTGGGCGGCCGGCGGCAATCGATCGGCGCTCATAACTTCGGCTGCCGGCTGAGCATGGACAGCAAGCGGCGGCCAGCCCGCTGTGCGCCGCCCGCCAATCCGGCCGGGCCGGGCGCGGCCAAACCGGTGGCGAGGGCGCGGAACGCGTCCTCGAGTTCGGGGCCGTAGGGATACCACCAGGGGCGTTTCGGCCCGAAGACCGGACCGCGGGGTGCGTCGACCACCTGCACCCAGCAGGCGTCGAGCAGCGCGTCGACGCCGTGTGAGCGCCCGAAGCCGGATCGCCCGACCCCGCCCCAGGGCAGCTCGGGCGTCGAATACAGGGTCGCGGCAACATCATTGATCGCCACCGATCCGGCGAGCAGCCGCCCGGCCAAGGCGCGGGCGCGGTCCACATCGGCGGAGAACACGCTCGCGGTCAGCCCGTAGTCGGTGGCATTGTGCAGCTGCACGGCCTCCTCGTCACTGTCGAACGGGGCCACCGCGACCACGGGGCCGAACGTCTCCTCGGTCCACACCTCTGCCGCGGTCACTCCATCGCCACTGATCAAAGCGGGCGTGAGATGTCGACCCGGCAGCGGCTCCCCACCGCGCACGTCCAATCCCGCCGTGCGCGCCGCATCCACGTGCCGCTGCCAGATCCGTTGCTGCCGTTCGTCGATGGCCGGCGCGAGATCGTTCCTGACATCGATCCGCCGCACCTTGTCCTCGAGCCGCGCCAGGAACGCATCGTGCAGATCCCGGTGCACCAGCACCCGCTCGATCGAGCAACAAGCCTGTCCCCCATTGAAATTCGCACCCCACGCGATCGCCGACGTCGTGAACTCCAGATCCGCGTCCCCCAGCACGACGGCGGCGTCCACCCCGCCGAGCTCGAGTCCTACCGGTATCGGGAAACGCGCCGCCGCCTCCATCACCTTCCGCCCCGTCGCCACCGAACCGGTGAACAGCACCTTGTCCGGCCGCGCCGCAACAAGTTCCGCCCCCATCGCCCCGTCCCCGACCGCGAGCTGTAACACCCCCTCCGGCACCCCGGCCTCGGTGAGCACCTCCACCAGCACCGCACCCACCCGCGGCGTCAACTCGGAAGGCTTGAGCACCACCGCGTTCCCGCCCAGCAGCGCCGGCAACACCTGACTGAACGGAATCAAGAACGGCAGATTCCACGGCGCGATCGCCACCACCACCCCGTAAGGCCGATGCAGCCGAACCGTTCTCCGATGCGGCGCGGTCAGCGCCGTGATCCGCCCGGCCCCCAACGTCGCCACCGCCGCCCCCAGATGCTGCCGAGCCAACGCGATCCCCGGCACCACCTCGTGTGCCAGCGCCTCCGCCCGCGGCTTCCCGTTCTCCGCCACGATCACATCCGCGATCCGATCCGAATTCCCCGCCAGCACCCGCGGCAATCGCCCCAGCACCCGCACTCGCTCCTCGACCCCCAGCGCACCCCACCCCGCCTGCGCCGCTCGCGCCCGCTCGACCAGCACCGATCCGGATCGCACCTCTTGCAGCGCCGTCATGCCCAACCGCCTTGTCGAAACGTCCTCGTTGGCCAGGTGGCCAAGTGGTCAGACCAATATAGTCACAAACCGCCGACCCGCAACAGAGCACCGCCACACCGCCGGATAAACGACCCGCTCAGGACCCTCAGCGCCGTGGCCTTGGAGTGGCAGGTTCGGGCGACTGCCTGGAGTAGGCGTTCGGCTTCGCGGATGGTGCCGCGCCGCTGGTATTCGCGGGCGCGGGCCAGGAGGTGCGGACACTGGGTGATCGCGTCGACTGCTCACGTGCCGCGGCCGTTGTATGGCCGAGTCGGATACTCCTGGCGGAAGGCCTATCAGTCCTAGCCACGAGTCCCACCGGGGCAGGTCCTGTACGCGGCAGGTCCTGTAGCCGAAGCCGACCGCAGCGTTGCCCCCGTCACGCGTCAGCTCTCGACAGTGCCCATTCGCTGCGTGAAGGCCTCGAACTCCGCGGACGCCAGTCCCAGCAATTGCCCGGCCGAATCCCGCGCCGCCGCCCCATCCCCCGCGGTCACGGCCGCCGCCACCGTCCGATACGCCTCGATCCGGCTCACCTCCGGAGCCATCAACCCCGCCAGCGCCGCCACCGCCGGCTCGTACACCGCCCGCAGATCGTTGTAGAGCAACCGGAACACGATCGAATCCGCCCCGTCCACGAGCAGATCCCAGAACGCGACCGCCGCCAACTGCTGCCCCACCGGATCCTGTTGCCCCCCAAGCGCATCCAGCGCACCCTCCAGCGACTCACCCAACCCCGCCCCCGCCCGCTCCGCCGCCAGCCCCGCGACTTCACGCCCCAGCACCTGCCGAGTCTCCAGAATCGACCCGATCACCGCAGGATCGATCTCCCCCTTCCGCACCAGCAACCGCGGCAACACATCCATCCCCGCATGCCGCCGAAAATCCCGCACCGTCGTAGACCCACCCTGCCGCACCTCCACCAACCCCGAATGCGCCAACCGCTGCAACGCCTCCCGCACGGTAGGCCGCGACACCCCCAGCGCCTCCGCCAACTGCCGCTCCGCCGGCAACGCCACCCCCGGCGCCAACTCCCCCTCGAGCACCTCCCCCATCAACTGCTCGAACACCGTATCCGGCACCGTCCGCCGATCGATCCGCTTGAACGCCATGCCCCGAAACTACCGCGCGAACAGGTCAAGCGGCCAGACCAGTGCCCGCGAGCCGGGTTCCCGGGTTCTTCGTTCGGTGTTCACGTCGTGTTGGGGTGACGGGACCCGTCGGTAACCTGCTGTGCTGCAACGATCGGCGGCGTGCGCATAGTTCAGTTGGCGAACTTCTATGGTCCGCGCTCCGGGGGGTTGCGCACCGCACTGCATCATCTCGGGGACGGGTATGCGGCGGCGGGGCATGAAGTGGTGTTGATCGTGCCGGGGGCGCGGCGGAGTGAGGAGGTGCTGGCGTCGGGGGCGGTCAGGATTACGGTGCCGGCGCCGGCTATTCCGTGGACCGGGGGGTATCGGGCGGCGCATCCGCGGCGGGTGGCCGATATTTTGGCGGGGTTGCGGCCGGATGCGCTCGAGGTGTCGGATCGGTTGACGTTGCGGGGGTTCGGGCGGTGGGCGCGGCGGCGGGACGTGGCCAGTGTGATGATTTCGCATGAGCGGCTGGATCGGCTGTTGGGGCAGGTGCTGCCGGGGCCGGCGGCGCGGCGGGCGGCGGATGTGGCGAATCGGCGGACGGCGCAGAACTACGACATCGTGGTGTGCACAACGCAATTCGCTCGGGAGGAGTTCGAGCGGATCGACGTGCCCAATGTGGAGCTGGTGCCGTTGGGGGTGGATCTGGACATGTTCAGTCCGCTGCGGCACGATCGCGCGTTGCGGGATGATCTGGCGGCGGCCGAGTTTCCGCTGCTGGTGCATTGCGGGCGATTGTCGGTGGAGAAGCGGGTGGATCGCAGTATCGAAGCGGTGGGTGAGCTGCGGCGTTCCGGGGTGGGAGCGCGGCTGGTGGTGGCGGGTGACGGGCCGCGGCGGGAAGCCCTGGAACGCAGGGCTCGCATGATTCCGCCGCTGGGCGACGGGCAGCCGGCGGTGCGTTTCACCGGATTCATCGACGACCGCACCCGATTGGCGACGCTGCTGGCCACCGCCGACATCTCGCTGGCACCAGGGCCGCACGAAACGTTCGGCCTGGCGGCCCTGGAAGCGCTCGCGGCGGGCACCCCGGTGGTCGCCAGCCGCTCCTCCGCACTCGCCGATATCGTCACCGCCGACTGCGGCGCGGTGGCCGCAGACGACCCCGGCGCGTTCGCCGAGGCGGTCACCGACGTGCTGGCCAAACCTCCGGTCCAGCGCCGCCGGGCCGCCCGGCACCGCGCCGAGCAGTTCACCTGGCCCGCTGCGGTATCGGGCATGCTGGAACTACTCGGCTCGGTCTGAGCACCGCCACTGTGGGATCGCGCGTGACCGGCACAGCTCGATCAGCGGCGTCCTCCCCGCCAGCGGTCACCAGCCGGGTCGTGTCGCACAGCCTCCTAAAGTGTCCGCCCTGTCAGCGGGGACCAGCCGGGTTATGGTCGCTCGGTCGCCTAAGGCGTCCGCCCCGCCAGCATCCACCAGTCCCCCGGGCCCAGATCGCGCGAGATGAGCGCGCGGGCCAAGCGTCCACCAGCTGGGTCGCGTTCGCTCAGTCGCGCGAGGTATCCGGTTGCCACGGAACATAGACGCGGCCTTCGGATTCCGCCGCGGTCCGGGCCGAGTTCAGCTGATACGGCGTGATGCCGCCTGCCTGCCACGGCCCGACCGAACCAGCCGACACCGCCACCGCATCCTTGGGAACCAGACCGATCTCGTTGCGCACCACCGTGATCGGCCGATCAGCGAGTGCGAACCAATCTAGGTCCAGGAAGTCGTGGCTGCCCTTGGTGAGCGCCCCGCGCCGCATCGCGTCACCCAGCCGGCACGCCATCCCGCCGGTGCTCAGATGCCCTTCGTTGGCTTCGAACAGCCCGGCCCCCGCCTTCAGATACCCGGTCTCGAACAGCGAGATCACCATCGCCAGCAGCGAGAACGCCCGCGGATCGTCATTGGCTCGCGCCATGAACGCGAACACCTCGATCTCGTTCTCCAGGGTGGTCCCGTACCCGGCCAGCACATGCACCCAATCGTGTTGCGCCAGCAGCGGCGGCGCCGACCCCGGCTTACCCGGCGTCACGAACCCGCGATCGCGATAGAAATCCGCGACCCCGCGCCCCAGCGTCCCGACCGGCAGCTCCCACAATTCGGCCCACCGCCCCGCCAGCGCCGGATCATCGACCACCGCGCTCCACGAACTGTCCAGCGCAGTGGTGTGCAGCGCGTCCAGCCGCTGCGCGTGCACCCCGCCCAGATACCCGTTGCGCGAGAAGTCCACCGCCGCGAGATCCACCGCGCCTTCGGCGTACTTCTGCGCCACCGCGATCATGTCGTCGTCGACTTCCAGCGCATCGGCGAACTCACGCAACCGATTCGCCACCGACTCCGGCAACGGCCGCACCACCAGCGCCGCCAGCAGCATGGTCTGCACGATCCGCTCCCGGAAGATCCGATTGCGCCGCGCCAGCCCGGCCGCGAACTCCCCCGCACCCACCGGCTCCAGCTCGGCCAACTCCACCGGATGCCCCGTCATCGACAGGAACATCGCCGGAATCAGCAACTCCTGCAAGGGCGTCAGCCCCTGCTCCCCGCGCGCCGCCGACACCACACCGCGCGCCAGTAACCGCACCTCCGCCGCATCCGGCGGGGTGAGCAGTACGTTCTCCATCAAAACCCTCCACGATCCGATCCGGACACCGCCATTCTCGGCCCGTCGCATCAGCGGCACCCCTGGCGTTCACCGACGGCGTATCCGGCGGGTACGAGGCTATCCTCGCGAAGGTGGGTTGGCCCAAATATGTTTCAGCGGCCGCTATTTCACTGCTGCTGTGTGCCGGGTGCGCGTTCGCGCGCTCCGAGACCGACACCCGCGCCGGCTTCCGCTCCGGCGGCATCGACCGTGAGTATCTGATCCACCGTCCCACCGCGGCGCCAGCCGGACTCCGGCCCGCCGTGCTGATCTTCCACGGCGGCGGCGGCACGGCCGCAAACATGTCCCGCGCCACCACTTTCGACCGCCTCGCCGACCGGGACGGTTTCGTCGCGGTCTATCCCGAAGGCTACGAACGCTCCTGGAACGACGGCCGCGGCGCGGACACCAAGGCCGGCGCGGCCGGCATCGACGATGTCGCGTTCGTCGCCGCCCTCATCGACCGGCTCGTCGCCGGCGAACACGTCGACCCCGCCCGCGTCTATGCCACCGGCCTGTCCAACGGCGCGATGTTCACCGAATTGCTGGGCTGTCGCCTGGCCGATCGGCTGGCCGCCATCGCCCCCGTCTCCGGCCCCCTGCCCGCCGCCGACGAATCCGCCTGCGCGCCCGCGCATTCCCTGCCGGTCCTGGAAATCCACGGCACCGCCGACCCGATCGTCCCCTACGACGGCGGCACCGTACGCGTCACCTCCGGCAATCTCGGCGGCAGCGGCCACAGCCCCGTCCTGTCGGTGCCCGCCACCCAGCAGCTGTGGCGGACGAAGAACGCCTGCGGCCCCGCCGTTTCCACCGCTCTGCCCGCCACCACCGACGACGGCACGTCCGTCACGGTCGAATCCGCCGACTGCGCCGACGGCGCGAAAGTCCAGCTCTACACCGTCACCGGCGGCGGTCACAGCTGGCCCGATGGGCCGCAATACCTTCCGCGCGCCCTGGTCGGCCCCGTCACCCATCAGTTCGACGGTGCGGAACTGATCTGGAACTTCTTCCGCACCGTCGCCCGGTGACACGCGGCCATCGCCTGAACATCAGGTGAACAGCTCCTCGCGCCGGGTTCGCGAGCATCATCCGGGCCGACACTGAATTGCGTGAGCGCCGAGTTCATTGTCCTGGTGATTGTCGTAATCACCGCGCTGGCTTTCGATTTCACCAACGGCTTCCACGACACCGCGAACGCGATGGCCACCTCCATCGCCACCGGTGCGCTGCGCCCCCGGGCAGCCGTGGCCCTGTCGGCCGTGCTGAACCTGCTGGGTGCGTTCCTGTCGGTCGAAGTCGCCAAGACCGTCGCGGGCGGGCTGCTGAACATCGGCGGCGTGCACCATATGGCATTGCTGCACATAGTGTTCGCGGGCCTGGTGGGCGGCATCCTGTGGAATCTGTTCACCTGGCTCTTCGGTATTCCGTCCAGCTCCTCGCACGCCCTGTTCGGCGGCCTGATCGGGGCGGCGCTGGCGGCCCTGGGCGCCAGCGGGGTGATCTGGACCGGCGACGCCAAGACCGGCGTGATCAACAAGATCATCGTGCCGGCGGTGCTGGCCCCGTTCGTGGCCGCGCTGGTCGCCGCGCTGGGCACCTATCTGGTCTACCGGCTGACCCGCAGCTCCGATCCGGGGCGGGTGCGCACCGGATTCCGCTGGGGCCAGATCGGTTCGGCGTCGCTGGTGTCGCTCGCGCACGGCACCAACGACGCGCAGAAGACCATGGGCGTGATCTTCATGGCGCTGGTCGCGCACGGCACCTTCAGCTCCGGTGCGGACATCCCGCTGTGGGTGAAGGTGGCCTGCGCGGTCGCCATCGCGGCGGGCACGTATCTGGGCGGCTGGCGCATCATCCGCACCCTGGGCAAGGGCCTGGTGGAGATCGACTCCCCGCAGGGCTTCGCCGCCGAAACCTCCTCGGCCGCCATCATTCTCACCTCCGCGCAATTCGGCCTGCCGCTCTCGACCACCCAGACCGCGACCGGATCGATCCTCGGCACCGGCTTGGGCAAGCCCGGCGCGGAAGTGCGCTGGGGCGTGATGGGCCGGATGGCTGTGGCCTGGCTGCTGACCCTGCCGCTGGCCGGGCTGGTGGGCGCGCTGTGCTGGTGGGTCGCCGATCTGGTGGGCGGTCTGGGCGGGGTGCTCATCGACCTGAGCGTGCTGATCCTGGCGGCCGTCTACATGTATCTGCGTTCGCGCCGCAACCGCGTGGACACCAGCAATGTGAACGAGGACTGGGCGGACGGCCTGGTCCCGCCGTCGGCCCGCGAACGCGCCGGCGCGGCGCACTGAGGAGCACGATCGTGCACACCTTCACCACCATCGCGAAATCCCTCGGCGAGGTGACCGCCATCGCGCTCGTGCTCGGCGCGGGCGTGCCCCTGCTCTTCGCGGTCGGCGTCCGGCTCTGGGCGCTGGAACCGGCCACCGCCACGGGCCCGGCGACCGCCCGCGATACGCTCGCGCGCACCATCGCCTACCTGTGCTTCGCCGTCACCGTCGTGGTGGTGGTCGCCGGAATCCTGTTCATCGCAAGGGATTTCATCAGCCACACCTTCGACATCCAGCTGTTCGGCGCGAAACCCCGGAAGAAGTGAGCCATGACCACCAACCGGTCGATTCTCGGCGCCGTGCTGGCCTGGCTGCGCGCGGGCTACCCGCACGGGGTCCCGCGTGAGGACTATGTGGCGCTGTTCGCGGTCCTGCATCGCAAGCTCACCGAGACCGAGGTGGAGGAGGTGATCGCGGAACTGGTGTCCGCCGATACCGACGGCGTGGTGGAACGCGCCGAGATCGAGTCCGCCATCGCGAGATTGGCGCACGAGAAGCCGGGTGAAGAGGACGTGGCGCGTGTCGCGGCCCGGCTGGCGGCGGGTGGCTGGCCGCTGGCCCGGCCCGGAGACCTCTGAATCCGGCCGCGCGGCAACGCAATGGGGCTTTCGGACCTGGTCGCCAAGATCGTGGAATGGTTGCGTGCGGGATACCCGCAGGGCGTGCCCGACGCGGATTACGTACCGCTGGTGGCATTGCTCGCGCGGCGGCTGTCGGAGGCCGAGATCCGCGAGGTGGCCGAGGCGCTGGTGCGGCAGGGGGCGTGGCCCGCCGGCAAAGTGGACGTCGGCGTGCTCATCACCCGGCTCACCGACGAGATGCCCCGGGAAACCGATCTGGCGCGGGTGCGCGAACATTTGCGCAGCGGTGGCTGGCCCGTCGACGACGGCTGGAACCCGCCGACGTAGCAGACCGAAGATGCTTCGGCTGACGCACTGTGGTGGCGGTCTCATTCGAAGATCTGTAGCGGTGAATTGCCGATTCGAGAATCATCTTCAGCCGTCTAGCATTGATCTCGCAGAATATTCATACTTTCGGTTCATGAGGATCGGAATCCCCCGCGAGGTCAAGAACCACGAATACCGGGTGGCGTGCACGCCCGCCGGTGTCCACGAACTGGTCTCCCGCGGCCACGAGGTGTACATCGAAACCGGTGCGGGCGCGGGCTCGGCGTTCGACGACGACTCCTACCGCTGCGCGGGCGCCCAGGTGCTCGACACCGCCGACGAGGTGTGGGCCGTCGCTGGGCTGGTGCTGAAGGTGAAAGAGCCGGTGGCCGAGGAATATTCGCGCCTGCGCGCCGGGCAGCTGCTGTTCACCTACCTGCACCTGGCCGCGTCCAAGGAATGCACCGACGCCCTGCTCGGCTCCGGCATCACCTCGATCGCCTACGAAACCGTCACCGCCCGGGACGGATCGCTGCCGCTGCTGGCCCCCATGAGCGAGGTCGCGGGCCGGCTCGCGCCCCAGGCCGGCGCCTACAACCTGATGCGGCACGGCGGCGGCCGCGGCGTCCTGATGGGCGGCGTGCCCGGTGTGCGCCCGGCCCAGGTGACCGTGCTCGGCGCGGGCGTCGCGGGCCGCAATGCCATCGCCGTCGCGCAGGGCATGCACGCCGACGTCACCGTGCTGGATGTGAACATCGCCCGCCTGCGCGAGATCGACGACCTGTACCACGGTCAGGTCCGCACCATCATGTCCAACCGGCTCGAGGTCGAAAACCTGGTCCGCTCCGCCGATCTGGTGATCGGCGCGGTCCTGGTCCCCGGCGCGAAGGCCCCCACCCTGGTCCCCAACGACCTGGTCGCCCAGATGAAGCCCGGCTCGGTCCTGGTCGATATCGCCATCGACCAGGGCGGCTGCTTCGAGGATTCGCGTCCCACCACCCACGCCGACCCGACCTACCGCGTGCACGACTCGATCTTCTACTGCGTGGCCAATATGCCGGGCGCGGTGCCCAATACCTCCACCATCGCCCTCACCAACGCCACCCTCCCGTACGTCACGGCCCTGGCCGACCGCGGCTGGCGCGCCGCCACCGCCGCCGATCCCGGCCTGGCCGCGGGCCTGAGCACCCACGACGGGCTGCTGCTCACCGAATCCGTCGCCGCCGCACACGGATACACCCCGCACACCCTGGCCGCCTGAGAGCGGCACCCGGCGGGCGGTTCAGGACAGATCCGGACGCCCGCCGGGCCGGACATGCTCGAAGATCAGGATCGTCTCCGTCGAGGCGACCGCCGGGTGCGCGCTCAGATTGTCGAGGACGAATCCCCGCAACTCCCCGGAACTCCCGGTCGCGACGTGAATCAGGTAATCGTCCGCGCCCGCGATGAAATACACGTTCTCCACCTCCGGCAATTCCGCGACCTGCGCCCCGAATGCCGCCAACGCCCCGCGCGCCTCGGCATGCAGCCGCACCGCGATCATCGCCTCGAGATCGCGCCCGAGCGCGGCCGGATCGATATCGGCGTGGAATCCGCGAATCACGCCCCGTTCCACCAGCGATCGCACTCGCCCGAGGCAGGTCGACGGCGCGATCCCGGCGGCCTCGGCCAGTGCGTGATTGGTCATGCGGCCGTCGCGGGACAGCTGGTCGAGCAGGATCCGGTCGATCTCGTCGAGTTGCGCCGGTCGCACGGGACCGGACGTCGAGGCCGGGTGTTGTACCCGGGAACGGGCTCGAACGGGGGCGGGTCCCGGCGGATCCTGCCGGGGCGATGGCGCGGCGCCGACGCCGGTGGGAAGCGCGCGAGTGCTGGCGGCAGCCGAAGGAACCTTCTTCACACCGCAACGGTACCGAAGATTATTCGCAAGCCTGGGTGAACTCATAAGGAAAGTTCATCGGTTCGCGGAGCACGTCCCGAATCGGTGAATTCACTCCCCTCACCTTCGCGCCGCACCCCGCGCTACGGGTACGCTCGCCGCATGGGTACCTTCTGGCACACCGTCACCCCGCCGCCCGTCGCCTGATCGGGCGCACCGGCCGGCTCTCGCTTCCCGCTCCCGCTGATCCCTGCTTTCAGCGTGGATATCGTCGTGCGCTCGTTTCGACTCCTCCCCAATGGAATTCGACACGGAGTACACGACTGTGCCAACCAGCACCTCAACTCTCGTCTCATCCCCCGCGCGCGTCCATTTCTGGAGCGGCCCCGCCCCGATCCTGGCGGCCTCCGTCCTGTGGGGCAGCACCGGAACCGCCGCGTCGTTCGCTCCGGCCGGAACATCCGCTGCCGCAATAGGTTCGGCCGGACTGGTCCTGGGCGGTCTGCTGCTGTTTCTCACCACCCGCGGGCGGCCGGGCCGCCCCCGATCAACGGTCGGCATCAGCGCCGGTGACCGCGGGCTGCTCGTTCTCGGCGCGATCGCCGTGGCCGGATATCCCGTCACCTTCTATCCGGCGGTCGCCCGCACCGGTGTCGCCATGGCCACGGTCATCGCGCTGGGCAGCGCACCGGTGTTCGCTGGCCTGCTCGCCTGGCTCACCGGTCAGGGCCGTCCGTCCGCCCGCTGGACGATGGCCACCGTGCTGGCGGTAAGCGGTTGCGCCGTCATGGTTCTGGGCCCATCGCTGGGCGAGAACCGGCACGAGATCGATCCGCTCGGCGTCCTCCTGGCGGCCTGTGGCGGCCTCACCTACGCGATCTACTCGATGGTCGGCGGCCGCCTGATCGGTCGCGGTCACGATTCCGGCGCGGTCATGGGTTCGATGTTCGGCGGCGCGGCGCTACTGGTGCTGCCGGTCGTGCTCGGCACCGGCATCCACTGGCTGACCACCCCGCGCGGCGCGGCCGTGGCCCTGCACCTGGCGGTGTTCACGACCTTCCTGGCCTACCGCCTGTTCGGGTACGGCCTGCGCCACACCACGGTCACCACCGCCACCACCCTGACCCTGGCCGAACCGGCGGTGGCGGCCCTGCTCGGCGTCACCGTCGTGGGCGAGCGCCTGCCGTTGCTGTCCTGGTGCGGGATGGGTGTGCTCGCGGTGAGCCTGGTGCTGCTCACCCGTCCCGCACGCACTGAATGACGGTCTAGGTCGCCGGAATCCAGTTGCCGTGGAACCCCGCCGGCACCCGGTGCGGCAACTGGATGGAGGCCACCGAATCCAGGGTCTCGGCATCGAGAATGGCGAGTTCGCTGCGATCGGTGGCCGCGTCGTAGACGAAGCCCATGAGCACGCCCTCGTCCTCGGCGGCATCGGGACCGGCGGGTTCGAACACGAACTCGCCCAAGCCTTTACCCGTTCCGAACGAGCGGGTGAAGGTCTTGCCGTTGATCAGGTCGTGTTTGAACAAGGTCGATTCACCACTGAGCCCCGTGCCGACCGCGGGCACATACCCGAACCGATGCCGCTTACCGACGAGGCGTTCGTCGATGCGCGGGAACTCCTGCGCCCGATCGTCGAACCGGCTCTGCCGCACCCGCCCCGCGGCCAGATCCACCTCCCAGCGATCCAGGCTCGGCGCACCGTCGTCGGGTCCGGTCCGGTTGGTGTCGAACACCTTCGGATACCGCACCACGTCCAGCACCACGGTGTCGCCGTCGTCGTAGGCGTTCATCGGATGGAACACATAGCAGGGCTCGATCTCGAACCAGCGCACCGATTCCGACCCCTCGCGCGGCATGACGCCGATCCGCGCCGGATACCGCCGATTCCAGCTGTAGGGCAGCCGCTGATAGCCGGGTGCGGTCTTCGGGCGCGGCGGGCTCGGAATCGGCACCCGGCCGATCACGGCGGACAACAGCAATCGGGCGGGCAGTCGCAGCCAGCGCGGGGCGATCATCTCCGCGACCATGCCGGTGTCGAAGGTGACGGGCAGGTCGTAGAAGACGACATACTTCTCGGTGAGCGAGAAGTCGTGCATCATCGGCGATCCGGTGACCGCGATGTCGACGGTGCGCCGGGCCTTCCCGTCGACACCGATCACCGAGTACTGCACCGTGCCCGGCCGCAGGAAGGTGTACGACACCGCGTGCAGCTCACCGGTTTCCGGATCCCGCTTGGGATGCGCGGTGTACCCGCCGCCGAGGGTGCCGTCGAAATCGCAGATGCCGACGGTGTCGAGGTCGCCGTCCAGCTCGAAATTGGCCGCCCCCGCCTCCATCAGCGCGAAGAACCGCCCGGCATGCCCGATGACATTGGTGTTGGAACCCATGCCCGCCAACGGATTCGACTCGAACCGCACCGGTTCGCCGAGCCGCCGCAACGTACTGGGCCCGCGCACATAGCGATTGCGATACCACTCCGCGCGCCCGTCCCGCAGCCGGATGCCGTGCACCATCCCGTCGCCCATGAACCAGTGGTACAGCTCGGGATCCACCTCCCCGATGGGATTGGGCCCGTTGCGCAGGTACCGCCCGTTCAGATGCTCGGGAATCCGGCCGGTGACCGGTAGTTCGGTGAGAGTGTACTCGTGGTCGATCGGGGCGAAGCCGCCGTTCAGATAGCGATTGCCCATTGGAGACCTCCAAAGGAATAACAGCGTTATGTGTCCTAGAATAACGCTGTTATGGAGGTGATTCAACGATGAGTTCCGGCTCCCGCCCACCCGCTCGGCGTGGCAACCCGGCCCTGCGCACCGAACTGGTCGAAGCCGCCATCCAGCTACTGGAAACCGATGGCGCCGAAGCGCTGCAGACCCGCCGGGTCGCGGCCGCCGCGGGCGTCTCGACCATGGCGGTCTACACCCATTTCGGCAGCATGACCGACCTGCTGGTAGCCGTCGTCACCGAGGCGTTCTCCCGTTTCGGCGCCACCCTGGCCGCCGTCCCCGCCACCGACGACCCCATCGCCGACTTCTTCGCCCTCGGCGCCGCCTACCGCGCCTACGCCCTGGCCAACCCCCAGCGCTACCGCCTGATGTTCGGCCTCACCGGGCCCTCGGTCGGCGGCAGTCAATACGTCTGCGATTTCACCGAATCCGCTCCCCCCGACGCCATCGGCGCGGAAACCTTCGAACACGCCGTCACCGCCGCCGAACGCATGATCGCCACCGGTCACCTGCGTCCCGACCCGCCGCGCCGGGTGGCGGCCCGGCTCTGGGCCCTGCTGCACGGCACCGTCCTGCTGGAGATCGCCGGTAACCTGGGCTCCGGAGGCCGCAGCGTCGCAACGGTTCTCGGCCCGGCGACCGTCGACATCCTGGTCGGCATGGGCGCGAACCGGGAACAGGCGGAACGCTCGGCCCGCCTGTCCCGGCAATCCGTCTAACTCTCCTCGAGCGCCACCGCGCCGCCGCGCTCGAGCCGGGAATGCATGCGCGAGTAGCCGAAATAGATGACCAGGCCGATCACCAGCCAGCCGGCGAAGCGCACCCAGGTCTCCCACGGCAGCGACCAGATCAGGTACACCGAGAACCCGATGCCCACGATCGGCACCACCGGCATCAGCGGCAGCCGGAATTCGCGCGGTTCGTCGGGGCGGGTGTAGCGCAGCACGATGACCGACACGCTGACCACGATGAACGCCATCAGAATGCCGATATTGGTCAGTTCGGCAACGGTATTGATCGGCAGCACACCGGCCAGGATCGCGGCGCCGATACCGACGATCCAGGTCACCCGGGTCGGCACCTTGCGGGTCGGATGGGTCTTGGCGAACCATTCCGGCAGCAGTCCGTCGCGGCTCATGGCGTACCAGACTCGGGTCACGCCGAGCATGAAGGTCAGTACGACGGTGATGATGCCGACGATGGCGCCGATCGCGATGATGTTCGCGATACCGGGCATGCCCACCGATTTGAACGCGGTGGAGAAGCCACTGGTGGGGCTGATCTCGGTGTACTTCTGCATGCCGGTCAGGACCAGGGTGGCCGCCACGTACAACACCATGGCGATGGCCAGCGAATACAGAATCGCCTTGGGCAGTTGCTTTTTCGCCTCGGTCGATTCCTCGGCCGCAGTGCTCATGGCGTCGTAGCCGAACACCGCGAAGAACACCGTCGCCGCACCCGTCCACACCGCACTCGTGCCGTACGGGAAGTACGGGCTGTAATTGGCGCTGTCGATCTGGAACACGCCCAAGCCGATGATCAGCAGCACCAGCGCCACCTTGATCAGCACGAACACCGTCTCGAACCGGCCCACGCTGCGAATGCCGCGCGAGAGCACCCAGGCGGTGCCGAGACAGAACAGCATGGCGAACACGTCCACCACGTGCCCGTCGCCGGTGCCGGACGCGCCGAGCATCCAGTCCGGCAGCGTGATGCCGATCTGATCGAGCAGGAAGTTGAAGTACCCGGACACGCCGATGGCGACCACCGCCGCCACCGCCACGTACTCCAGCAGCAGATCCCAGCCGATGAACCACCCGGCCAATTCGCCCAGGGACACATAGCCGTAGGTGTACGCCGACCCCGCCTTGGGCACCATGCCCGCGAATTCGGCGTAGCACAGCGCCGCGCACGCACTGGCCACACCGGCGATCAGGAACGAGATCAGCACCGCCGGCCCGGTGGTCTTGTGGGCCACCGACCCGGCCAGCGAGAAGATACCCGCGCCGATGATGCCGCCGACCCCGATGGCCGTCAGCTGCCACAGGCCGAGATGTCTGGACAGCCGCTCATCGGCGGGGGTGTCCTCATCGACGTCCGAAATCGGTTTGCGGCGCAAGATCTGGCCGCGCAACTCCGCAATGGACATGCGGGATCCTTTCGTTCCGCTGCGCCCCGCGCCGATGCGGGTAACGCAGGTCATACTCGAGCAGGCTCAGCTAATCCGACCATGACATACCCGCGGATCGGCCGATTGGTTAAATAAAGTTCAAAGCGGTTGGCCGATAGGACAACCGGCCGGGCGTCTCGCCCCTCATCCGACACGCCCGGCCGGGCTCACCGCTGCGCGCCGGGGCGCAGGGCGCGCAGGAAGAAGGCGAGATTGGCGGGGCGCTCGGCCAGGCGGCGCATGAAATAGCCGTACCACTCGTCGCCGTAGGGGACATAGACCCGCATGCGATGCCCGGCGGCGGCCAGCCGGCGCTGTTCATCGTCGCGAATGCCGTAGAGCATCTGGAACTCGAAGTCGCCGGGCGCGCGGGCGGATGCGGTGGCGGCGGCGATCATGGCGGGGTCGTGGGTGGCGATCATCGGATAGCCCCGGCCGTGCATGAGGACGTCCAGGCAGCGCAGGTACGAGGCGTCCACCTCGGCCCGGGACTGGAAGGCGACGGACGCGGGCTCGCGATAGGCGCCCTTGCACAGCCGGATTCGCGATCCCGGGCCCGCGAACTCGCGGCAGTCGTCCTCGGTGCGGTGCAGGTAGGCCTGCAACACCGTGCCCAGCCACGGGAACTCGCGGCGCAACTCCCGCACGATGGCCAGGGTGGACTCGGTGGTGGTGTGGTCCTCGGCGTCGATCGTCACCCACACGCCCGCCGCGTCGGCCGCCGAGCAGATCTTGTGCGCGTGTTCCAGGGCGATGGCGTGCCCGGAACGCGGCAGGGACTGGCCGAGGGCGGACAGTTTGAGCGAAACCTCCAGGGGGCGAACGGTTTCCCCGGATGCCGGGAGGTCGGCGAGGGTGTGCAGCAGCTCGCGATAGTGGTCCACGGTGGCGGCGGCCTGAGCGGGGTCGGTGGTGTCCTCGCCCAGGTAGTCGATGGTGACCAACCGGTCCGTCTCCCGCAGTAGCCGGGTGGCCGCGGCGGCGTGCGCCTCCGATTCCCCGGCCACGAAGCGTTCCACCAGTTTCCGGGTCGAGGTCATCCCGGTGACGGTGCGCCGCACGCGCGGTGAGCGCGCGGCCGCCAGCAGTCCCGGGCGCAGCACGGTCGCGAACATCAGGCCTCCCCGTCGATCGCCTGGTGCGGATACCGGTGGTCCCGGGGCGGCACGAAGGTTTCCTTGATCGTGCGCGCCGAGGTCCAGCGCAGCAGGTTCTGCGCCGACCCGGCCTTGTCATTGGTGCCCGAGGCCCGCGCCCCGCCGAAGGGCTGCTGTCCGACCACCGCGCCGCTGGGCTTGTCATTGATATAGAAATTGCCCGCCGCGAACCGCAGCCGCTCGGTGGCACGGGTGACGGCGACGCGGTCGTCGGCGATCACCGAACCGGTAAGGCCGTAGGGCGCACCACGATCCACCAGGTCCAGCACGGCGTCGAAGCCGCCGCGCGCGGTGTCGTCGTAGACGTGCACGGCCAGGATCGGACCGAAGTACTCGGTCCGGAAGGCTTCGTCGCCCGGATCATCGCCCAGCAGGACGGTCGGTTCCACGAAGTAGCCGACGCTGTCGTCGGCCCGCCCGCCGGTGAGCACGGTCAGGCTCGCGGTCGCCTTGGCCCGTTCCAGTGCGGCGGCATTGCGGTCGAAGGCCCGCCGATCGATCAGCGCCCCACCGAAATTGGCGAAATCGGTGACATCGCCGTAGGTCAGCGCCGACACCTTGTCGATGAAATCGCCGGACATCTGCTCCCACACCGACTTCGGCACGAATGCCCGCGACGCCGCCGAACACTTCTGCCCCTGATAGTCGAACGCGCCCCGGACCAATGCCGTGGTCAGCACCTCCGGATCGGCGGAGCTGTGCGCGAGCACGAAGTCCTTACCGCCGGTCTCCCCCACCAGCCGCGGATAGCCTTCGTACCCCGCGATATTCGCCCCGACCGTCCGCCACAACTCCTGGAACACCCCGGTGGAACCGGTGAAATGGATACCGGCCAACCGCGGATCGGCCAGCGCGACTTCGGAGATCTCCGGCCCCGGCCCGTTGACCAGGTTGATCACGCCCGGCGGCAGCCCCGCCGCCTCGAGCAACCGCATGGTCCAATAGGCCGCCACCGCCTGGGTCTGCGCGGGCTTCCAGAGCACGGTATTGCCCATCAGCGCCGGCGCGGTCGGCAGATTGCCCGCGATGGCCGTGAAATTGAACGGTGTGATCGCGTACACGAACCCTTCCAAGGGCCGGTACTCCACCCGATTCCACACGCCCGCCGACGAAATCGGCTGATCGGCGAGAATCTGCCGCGCGAAATGCACATTGAACCGCCAGAAATCCACCAGCTCGCACGGCGCGTCGATCTCGGCCTGATACGCGGTCTTGGACTGCCCGAGCATGGTCGCCGCCGCGAGGGTCTCCCGCCACGGCCCCGACAGCAACTCGGCCGCCCGCAGGAACACCGCCGCCCGATCCTCGAACGCCATCGCCCGCCACTCGGGCGCGGCGTCAGCAGCCGCATCAATGGCATCCCGCGTGTCCTGCGGCGTGGCAGCGGTACAACTACCGAGCACCGCCGCATGCCGATGCGGCTGCACGATCTCGGTGACCGCCCCGTCCCCCCGTCGATGTCTACCGCCGATGACGTGATTCACCTCGACCGGCGTCGCGGCCAACTCGGTCAGCTTCGCCTGCAGCAGAACGCGTTCTGGGCTCCCCGGCGCGAACGTGCCGACGGGTTCGTTCACCGGCCGGGGCGGACTGGTGACGGCGTCCATGAATCCTCCTGTATGGAATCGCGACCGGCGCGGCGATCGGCCGGGACGGTCATCTGGTGAGCCGGGCCCGAACAGCTCGGGCGGTGTGCCGCGTTCGAACAGTTCAGGCGCTCGACAACGTGCGGGGCGGTGCTCGGCCGACCGGTTCGATACCGGGCCGGTGCGGGGTGCTGGGCCGGCCGGTGCGGTAAGGACCGGGTACGTTTCTCGGTCGGTCGGTGCGGCACCGGGCCGGGTGTTCTTGTGCTCTGTCGGGGTCCGCGATCGAGCGGGCGGGGCGGGTGTGGACCGCCTCGGGCTTCGAGGCGGTACGGCGAGTCAACTCCGCGCACCCCGGCCGGGGATTGAGCCGATCGGCCAAACCTGCCGCCCGCCTTGTTGTACGTTCGGCCTACCGAGGTCCCTGACGAGCGCCGAGGTTCGCCCGATCGCGGTGCGCCGGATCAGCGGTCGGCCGCCGCCGAGCCCGGGGCCGCGCTCGCCGCGCCGGACGGGATGTCGGGCGACCGATCGAGGAGAGGCGGGACAGTGGCGGCGGACGAACCCGGCGGCGTGCTGCGCGACGAACTCGCCGCCGACACCGACCTGTTCGGGCTGGCGCGGATCGTGGCCCAGCATGCGGGCGGCATGGTGTCCATCGAGGATCCGCGCTCGCATGTGCTGGCCTATTCGGCGTCGAACGAGGCCGCCGACCGGTTGCGCATCCAGTCGATCCTCGGGCGCGAGGGGCCGCGCGAATACCTGCGGGTGCTGCGGCAATGGGGCGTTTTCGACCGGCTGCGGCAGACCGACGAGGTCATCGACCTGCCGCCGCAGGCCGATATCAAGCATCGCCTGGTGGTCAGCATTCGCCAGTCCGCCGATGGAACGCCCTCCGCGCCAATGGTTCTCGGGTCCATCTGGCTCCAGGAAGGCGAACGGCCCTTCAAACCGGGCGCGGCGGAAGTGCTGCGCGGAGCCTCCGCGATCGCGGCCCGCATCATCTCCCGCAGCCTCGCCGCGCCGTCCACCGAAGCGCTGCTCGTCCAGCGGTTGTTCGGCGCGGGTCGCGGCGAGCTCGATATCCCCGCGGTCGCCGACACCTTGCGCATCCCCGTCACCGGTCCCGCCGCCGTCATCGGTTTCGCGCGCCTGGACACCACCACCGCCCGCGACCATTCCGCCCTCGGCAGCACCATGCGCTTGCACGCCAGCGCTTTCCGCCGCGACGCACAAGCCACCGTGATCGGCGACCGTGCCTACGTGCTGCTCCCGGCGTATCAGTCCGCGACCGCCGTCACCGCCTGGGCGCGCCAGCTCGTCGAGCAGCTGGAAGTGTTGCGCGCCTTGCCACTACGCGCGGCGATCGCCCTCCCCGTCGCGGACCTCGGCGCGGTGGCGAGCGCCCGCCGCGAGGTGGACCGCGTGCTGGATTCCGGCACCGCCGCCCGCGTCACCACCCTCGCCGATTCCCGCACCGCCGTACTGCTCGGCGAAATCCTGGACCTGGTCGCGGCCCGCCCCGACCTGCACGATCCCCGCCTGACCGTGCTGTTCGACTACGACCGCGAGCACGCCGCCAACCTGCGCGAGAGCGTCGAGGCCTACCTGCGCGAACACGGCGACGTCCGCAGCGCCGCCACTTCCCTGCGCATTCACCCGAATACGCTGCGCTACCGGCTGCGCCGCGCCGCCGACCTCACCGGCATCGATCTCGACGACCCCGCCGACCGCCTGCTGCTGGAAATCCAGCTCGCCCGCCACCGCCGCACGGGCTGACTCGACCCGCACCCGCCCCGGCACCCCGACGTGCCCGCAGCCGGGATACACGTCTCGCCCCGGGGTGTGCGGATTCCGGCTGAAAGTGACGAGGGCGGTCGCTGATTGGGCGGCGGCGCACCGGGTATTGCGGTCGGGGCGACGAGCGAAAGGCGGTGCGGGGTGCGAACCATTTCCACCGATATTCCGGCTCGGCTCGACCGGTTGCCCTGGTCGCGCTGGCATTGGATGGTCGTGATCGGGCTCGGATCGGTGTGGATGCTCGACGGGCTCGAAGTCACCGTGGTGGGCAGTGTGGCGAGCCGGCTGTCGGAACCGGGGAGCGGGCTGAATATCAGCGCCGCACAGGTTTCCGGGCTGGCGGCGGCCATGTATGTGGCGGGTGCGGGCACGGGAGCGTTGTTCTTCGGCTGGCTGACCGACCGCTTCGGCCGCAAGAAACTGTTCCTGATCACGCTGGCGCTGTATCTGACCGCGACCGCGCTGACCGCCCTGTCGTTCTCGGTGTGGTGGTTCGTGCTGTTCCGCTTCCTGACCGGATTCGGTATCGGCGGCGAATACGCGGCCATCAATTCCGCCATCGACGAACTCATTCCACGCCGTTTGCGCGGGCGCATCGACATCGTCATCAACGGCACGTTCTGGCTGGGCGCGCTGGGCGGTTCACTCCTGTCCATCGTCGCCTTGAACACCGATCTGTTTCCCCCGAATGTGGGCTGGCGCTTGACCTTCGGGCTCGGCGCGATCTTCGGCCTGATCATTCTGGTGGTGCGCCGGCACGTGCCGGAGAGCCCGCGCTGGGCGTTCATTCACGGCCGCGACGAACAAGCCGAAGCCACCGTCGCCGATATCGAGGACCAGGTGCGCGCGCAAACCGGCGCCACCCTCGAGGACGTCTCGGACCAGCGCATCGAGATCGAGCAGCGCCGCCGGACCGGATTCGGGGAAATCGCCCGGGTGGTGTTCCGCGACTACCCCACTCGCGCGGTGCTCGGATTCTCGCTCTTCATCGGGCAGGCGTTCCTGTACAACGCGATCACCTTCAATTACGCGCTCATCCTGTCGAAATCGTTCGGAATTCCGGACGACCACGTCGGCTACTATTTCGCGCTGCTGTGCCTGGGCAATTTCTTCGGTCCGCTACTGCTGGGCAGACTGTTCGACACGGTCGGCCGGGTGCCGATGATCGCGGGCACCTATATCGGCTCGGCACTGCTGTTGCTGGGCACCGCATGGCTTTTCCGTGGCGGCCACCTGTCAGCGCTCACGCTGACCGCCTGCTGGTGCGCGGTGCTGTTCATCGCCTCCTGCGGCGCGAGTGCCGCCTATCTGACGGTGAGCGAGATCTTCCCGATGGAGATCCGCGCCATGGCCATCGCCTTCTTCTACGCCCTCGGCACCATCGCGGGCGGAGTGACCGGTCCCCTGGTTTTCGCCAAGCTGTGCGCCGACGGCGACCCCGGCCGCATCGCCGTGGCCTTCGCCATCGGGGCACTCGCCATGCTGCTGGCCGGACTGGTCGAACTGATTTTCGGCGTTCGCGCGGAAGGACATTCGCTCGAGGACCTGGCGCGACCTTTGAGTGCGAGAACCGGTATGGCCCGCGCGGACGAGAACTAACCGCCCGGACCGGCCGGTCGGCGTGACGCTGTCGCCCCGTCGTCTCGTAACGTGAACCGCATGAGCGAACGCGTGGTGGTGATCGGCGGGGATGCGACCGGAATGTCGGCGGCATCGCAGGCGCGCAGGCTGAAGAACGCGGGTGAGCTTGAGATCGTGGTCTTCGAGCGCGGGCACTACACCTCGTATTCGGCCTGTGGGATTCCGTATTGGGTGGGCGGCGAGGTCGGCGCTCGTGACGATCTCATCGCCCGCACGCCCGCCGAGCACCGGGCCCGCGATATCGACCTGCGCCTGCGCACCGAGGTCCTCGAACTCGACGTGCCCGGACAGCGGGTGCGCTGGCGTGACCTGGAATCCGGCGCCGAATCCTGGCTGTCCTACGACAAACTGGTACTCGCCACCGGGGCGACCCCCATCCGCCCGCCGCTGCCGGGCATCGACGCCCCGGGCGTGCACGGCGTGCAGACCCTCGACGACGGTCAGGCCCTCATCGACACCCTGGAATCGAATCCGGGCCGGCGCGCGGTTGTGGTCGGCGCGGGCTATATCGGCGTGGAGATGGCCGAGGCGCTCATCCATCGCGGCTACCAGGTCACCATGGTCAATCGCGGTCCCGAACCCATGTCCACCCTCGACCCCGATATGGGCGTGGTGGTGCGAAAAGCCATGGAGGGCATGGGAATCAAGGTCATCGGCGATGCCGAGGTGACCGGCATCCGCACCGCCGCCGACGGCCGCGTCGAAGCGGTCACCACCACCGACGCCGAATACCCCGCCGACGTGGTGGTGCTCGGGCTGGGAGTGCGACCCAACACCGATCTGGCCCGCGCCGCCGAACTGCCCCTGGGCCCGGCGGGCGGCCTGGTCACCGACCTGGCCATGCGGGTGCGCGGCCACGAGAACATCTGGGCCGGCGGCGATTGCGTCGAGGTCCTGGACCTGGTGTCCGGCACCCTGCGCCATATCCCGCTCGGCACCCACGCCAACAAGCACGGCCAGATCATCGGTTCCGGCGTCGGCGGCGACTACGCCACCTTCCCCGGCGTGGTCGGCACCGCCGTCAGCAAGGTCTGCGATCTCGAGGTGGCGCGAACCGGGCTGCGCGAGAAGGACGCTCGCGCCGTCGGCCTGCAATACGTCACGGTGATGATCGAATCCACCAGCCGTTCGGGCTACTACCCCGGCACCGCGCCGATGACTGTCAAACTGCTCGCCGAACGCCGTACCGGTCGCCTGCTCGGTGTCCAGATTGCCGGGCGCGAAGGCGCCGGCAAGCGCATCGACATCGCCGCCGTCGCCCTGACCGTGCGCATGACCGTGGAACAGATGGTCGCTCTCGACCTCGGCTACGCCCCGCCGTTCTCACCGGTCTGGGATCCGGTGCTGGTGGCCGCCCGCAAGGCGGTCTCGGCGGTGCGCCGCGACAGCCGCGCATAGGCGCGCGGGCCCGCGAACCGGTGGTTCCGGGCCCGGAGCCGCGCCCTCAGCTCCGATAGCCGGACAGGATCGCCCGGATCGACGGCGTCACCGGCAGTTCGCCGTCGAGCGGAACCCATCGGTAGCTGAAGTAATTCGACAGCCGGATCGGCCCGGTCGCTGCCACCCCGACCGCGAAATGCTCGCGTCGCACCGGTTTACCGGCATTGTCGAGGTAGTCGAAGCTGCCCAGATGCCGCTGGATATCGACCACGGTCAGGGCGGTCTCCTCATACAGCGCCCGCGCGACTGCGGTGGAGAGCCGCTCGCCCGGGCGCACGATGGTTCCCGGCAGATTCAACGGGCTGCGCGTGGACGGGTACTCGTCCCGCTGTAGTAGCAGGATCGCCCCGTTCTGCTCCAGTACCAGCCCCACCCGCAAGGCCACCCCGTCCGCGACGGCCCGCGCCTGCAACTCGGTCAAGACCGACTCGCCGATCGACAATTCCGATGACACCTCGAAATCCCACACTGCGCACCACATCCCGTATGGCTGGACATCCTCGACCAGCACCCTGTCAACGCTACCGGTCGAGATGCACTCCGCGGCAGAGGAACTCACCAGTATCGGTGCTTCTCCGTCCAACGATTCGGCAACCCGGAAACTTTCTCAATTCGGGCGAGCCGTACCGATTCCGTGCATCCCGGCGGTAGCGATCAGAAATAGACTCCGGGCTCACAGTAGCCGGTGACCATTTGCCGGTCGCCGTAGCGAACCGACCCCGGATCCCATTGCGCGCCCAGCCCTTCGACGAACCCGCGCACCGTGTCGAGATCGCCGCGATCGGCGACCAGGATGAGGGCGCCGTCCTCGGTGACCGAACCGCCGCCTAGTCGATCCCGCGCGGCCGGATCGGCCAGGAGCGCGTCGTGCAGGCGGGTCTTGTCGACGCCGGGCACCCGCACCAGGAATCCGTCGGCGCGTTCGTTGTCGGCGGCCAGGAACTCGATGCCCAGCACCGCTTCCTGGTTGTAGCGCACCCGCAGGTCGTCGGCGATCCAGCAGAGGTTGTCGCGCCCGGTGCAGGCCAGCTCGAAGCGGCGCGCGGGCTCGTAGGTGATCTGCTGTGAGTCCTGTGACCAGTACACGCCGTCGATGGCTTCGGAAGCCACCGTGAGCCCCAGCTCCATGGCCGCGGTCAGGTTCACCTCCAGCTCGAACTGGGTGAGCGGATCGTTGAGCCGGGCATCGGCGGGATCGGTGATGGTGGCGGTGTTCCAGGTGCCGAACAGTTCGGCGGTGGGCTGCATCCAATTGTCCGCCGCGCACGACCACGGCCCGTAGGCCTCGGCGGCGCCCGAGCCCGCGACGAGCCCGGCCGCGGCGGTGATGACGGCGGCGGCGCAAACGGCGGCGATTCTGGCGGTGATCATTCGACCGGCACCCCTCTCGAGAGGAGTCGAAATACGACTACTGCACAAACGCGATGAAAGACAATCGCATTGTATTGCGCCGACTCGCCCGGCATTACGGTTTACGGCCGACCCCGCAATAGCAATTGATCTTCGCGTCGAAGGACGCCGGAATCTCGTCGGCCTGTTCGACCCGCCACCGGTGCGGCGGCACCACGCCCGGTTCCACCAGTTCGAGCCCTTCGAACCAGCTGAGCACCTCGTCGCGCTTGCGGATCTGCGCGGGCATCCGGCGCACCCGGTAGACGTCCTGCGCGGCGGCGAGCTGCTCGGGTGCGAAATCGCCGGTGATGATGCAGATCGCGAGATACGAGCCCGGCGCGAGAGTATCGAGGAAGGTCGAAATGATCTTGTTTACATCGGCCTCGACGAAATGCAGTAGGGCGATCATGCTCAAGCCGACCGGTTGGTTCAAATCCAGTAGCCGACCGAGTTCCGGTGCGCGCAGAATCGAATTCGGATCGGTGACATCGCCCTGGATATAGGTCACCGTCTCCGGCGCAGTGGCCGCCATCAGCGCGCGGGCATGCGCCAGCACCAGCGGATCGTTGTCGACATAGACAACCCGGGCGTCCGGCGCGCTCTGCTGCGCGATCTGGTGCAGGTTCGGCTCGGTCGGGATCCCGGTCCCGATATCGAGGAACTGCCGGATGCCGGCCTCGGCCAGAAACCGGGTGCTGCGATGCATGAACTGGCGATTCACCCGCGCGGCCACCCGGATATCCGGCCAGGCCTTCAGGATCTCTTCCGCGGCGATCCGGTCGGCCTCGTAGTTGTCCTTGCCGCCGAGGAAGTAATCGTAGATCCGGGACGTATGTGGTTGATCCAGTGGGACATCTCCGTCCATCCAATCACCGCTTCGAGCCCTTGACCGATAACAGCTTGTCCGCAACAGACTAGTTCGTCGCCCGGGCGCGGCAGGGCAAAAGCGCGGAGCCCTCCCCGGGTTCGGGGAGGGCGGTTTCACGCAGTCGCGGATCCTACTGCCGTCCGGCCGGACCGGGAATCAGGGGAGGGCGGCGCGGGCGGCGAAGGTGGAGGCCGCGAAAACCAGTGGGCCGCCCCATTTGTCCGGTCCGTCGCCGACGGCGATATGGGAGGCCGCCGCCCCGCCGTAGACGAAAACCAGTCCGGCGTAGGCCCACTCCTTGGTGCGGGGATGGCCCGGGGTCAGAATGGCGGCCAGTGCCGCGACTTTCGCCGCGCCGAGAATGGTCGCGAAATACATGGGATAGCCGAGTTTGCCGAAAACATCACGGACATAGGTGATGCGGGCCAGGTCCCAGTAGGAACCGACGGCGGTCTCGGCCAGCACCGCGGTCGCGGGCAGCCAGCGCGCCGAACGCAGGATGCGGGAACGGAGTAGCGAATTCGTGGTCATCAGCGATGGCTCCTGTGCAGAACGGCTGCCAGCCGGGCGTTTTCGGGGGCGGTGAAGGCGAAGGCGGCACGGCGGCGGGTGTAACCGTAGGTGAGGCCGGTGTGCGGGTCGCCGAAGCCGTCCGATCCGGCGGAGCCGGTGTGGCCGAAGGCGTGCGCGCCGAGGAATCGGTGGATGAGGGTCTTGGCTTCGAAGCCCAGGGCGTAGGGGGCGTTATCACCGCGTACGAGATCTGTTCCACTGGAATGGATTTCGGTGATCCGCGCGATGGTGTCCAGGGACAGCAGGGGCGGCAGGTCGCCGAGGCCGGAGATCGCGGCGGCGTACATGGCGGCCAGGCCGCGCGCACTGCCGACCCCGCCCGCCGAGGCCTGGCCGAGCCGTCGCAATCGGGCGTCGTTGGGCAGGGTCATGACATCGGCGGGCGTGAATCCGCGGGCATTGAGGTTGTAGGCGATTCCTGGAATGCCGTACGGGTTGGGCGAATTCGCCTCGAATGCCGATTCCATTTCCGGGGTGGCGCGCCAGGGCAGAATCGGCAGGTAGCGGTCGTCCAGTTCCTCCGGCAGCCCCAGAAACACGTCCAATTCGTAGGGTGCGCGAATCCGCTGCTCGAAGAGCTCCTGAATGCTGCTGCCCGTGACGGCCCGCACCACCTCGCCCACGATCGCGTAGGTCACGAACCCGCCGTACCCCTGCGACGTACCCGGTGCGAAAAACGGCCGCTGATCCGCCAGCCGCTCGGCGATGACGCGATCGGAAGCCAGCTCGGCCACCGTGAACCCGCCATCGGCGTTGATGACACCGCAGCGATGGGTCAGCACCTCGCGGACGGTGATGCGACCCTTGCCCGCCGCACCGAACCGCGGCCAGTACTCCGCCACCGGGCGATCGACCTCGAGCACGCCGTCCTGAATCAGCAACGCCACCACCAGTCCCGCCGCACCCTTGGTCGAGGAATGCAATCCGGTCAGCGTCGTCCCGGTGACGTGCGCACCCGCCCACAGATCCACCACCGGCCGCCCACGCACATACGCCGCCAGCTGCGCCCCCGATTCCCCGTCCTCCGCGGCCACCACGGCGGCGAATTCGGTTCGCACATCCTCGAATCCGTCGGCCACGGTGCCGTGTATCTCGATCGCGTTCACCGTCGGTACTCCTTTCGCTCGATCCGTCTGCCGCACTGACGGGCGGCGGCGCGAAAAGGTGACCGATTGCCGAGAAAGCCCAGGTACCGGCCGATATCCAACCGCCGCTGTCACATTCCCCCGGCGCGATCCGTCATCGATACGGACGTATCTCTCGAGGAGGAACCGTGCCCGACGCCCTGGCCGACAGTTTCGAACAGCACCGCCCACACCTGCGCGCGGTCGCCCACCGCATGCTCGGCTCGCTCACCGACGCCGACGACGCCGTCCAGGAAGCCTGGCTCCGGCTGGCCCGCACCGGTTCCGCCGAGATCGACAATCTGGGCGGCTGGCTCACCACCGTCGTCGGCCGCGTCTGCCTGGACATGCTGCGCTCACGCAAGACCCGCCACGAGGAACCCCTGGAAGCCGCTCACCTCCCCGACCCGATCATCACCAGCGACTCCACCCCCGACCCCGAACACGAAGCGCTGCTGGCCGATTCGATGGGCCTGGGCCTGCTGATCGTCCTGGAATCGCTGACCCCCGCCGAACGCCTGGCCTTCGTCCTGCACGACATGTTCGCCATGCCCTACGACCAGATCGCCCCCATCATGGACCGCACCCCTCATACCGCGAAGAAGCTCGCCAGCCGAGCCCGCCGCCGCATCCGCGGCGACCTGCCTACCCCCACCCCCGACCGCCACGCCCAGCGCCGCATCGTCGACGCCTTCCTGGCCGCCGCCCGCGAAGGCGACTTCGAAGCCCTCCTCACCCTCCTCGACCCCGACGTGGTCCTGCGCGCCGACTCCGGCACCCTCCGACTGGTCCACGGCGCCTTCGCCGTCGCGAACCTGGCCGAAACCTTCCAGCGCATGGCCACCCGCGCCCACCCCCACCCCGCCCTGGTCAACGGCACCGCAGGCCTGGTCAACACCCTCGACGGCCACCCCTTCTCCATCATGAGCTTCACCGTCGCCGCCGACCGCATCACCGCCATCGACATCTTCTCCGACCAGTCCCGCCTCTCCCACCTGGACCTCACCGCAGTCCTCGGCTGACTCGACGCGCCGCGACCGGATGCTGGGATCGACTGTCGCACTGGGTGTTTCCGGTGTTAACGGCGGGAGTGCCCCCAAAAGCTGGGGTGCTTGCGTCTGCTAATGACTGCGGGGGTGGGGCCGACAGATCGGGCATGAGTGCAACGCAGAGTCACGTTCGCAAGTCGATGCTCGTTCGCGCCGGCGTGGTTGCCACCTCGGCCGCGGCGATCCTGACCGGTTTCGCCGGTCCCGCCACCGCTGTGCCGAGTGATCAGGCCACCATCTTCTCCACCACCGTCACCCGTATCCCGGGTCCCAGCTGTGCCGCGATCATCAATGCCACGGTGGTGCCGCAGCAGCAGTCCGGGGTGTTCGGGGTCAAGGTGCGGATCGTGCAGGACGGGGAGTTCTGCAGTACGTACCGGATCGCGGTGCGCTGGAAGAACCTCGATTCCGGGCTCGCCAGCGGGCAGTCGAATCAGGTGAACGAGCGCGGCGTGGTGCAGCAGGCGCCCGATGGGGTGATCACCGGGTTCGGGATGGGGCCGGGGGCCGGGCGGGTGGAGGCGAAGATCGTCACGCTGTACGACGACGGGTCCCAGCGTGAGCTGGAACAGGTCAGCGGCGCGGCGACGTTCACGCTGGGCTGATCAGTCGGGCTGGGCGCGCCGGCGCGCGGCGGTTTCGAGATAGGCGCCGAGTTCGGCTTCCAGGACCCGATCCAGGGCCTGGTCGAGACCGTCGCGGACGGCGCGGGTGCCCAGATCGCGGAACTGGTTGAGCATCTTGGTGGTTTCGGCGATCTCGGTATCGGTTTCCGGGAGCCAGCCGGGGCCGTGCTCGGCGACTATGTGATCCTTGGCGGCGGTCACCATCAGGCGTGCGATGTCCTCGAGCCGTCCGGCGACCGATTCGTAGAGGTCGATCAGGCCGGGCAGGGTGATGCCGTAGGCGCTGAGCGCGGCGAACGTCTCGACCAGATCGGGCCGGGTCAGTTCGGCGGTCTCGGCGTCCAGGCGGATCAGCCCGAGCTTTTCCAGGCGGCTCAGCTGATCGGCCTCGACCTGATGCTCGTCGGTGTCGCCGAAGAAGGTGTTCACCAGCTCCCGCGGAATCGCCATGGGCGCATCGGGTTTGCCCCAGGTGGTGGTGACCGCCTGCTGCAGCCCCAGCACTTCCGACAGATCCTTGCCGGTCTCCCAGCTGGTGATGAAATCGCCGATGTGCGCGATGGTGAACCCGCGCTGCAGCAACGCGTCGATGATGCGCAGCCGCGCCAGATGCGTGTCGTCGTAGATCAGGGCGCGGCCGCTGCGCCGCTCGGGCGTGGGCAGCAGGCCGCGTTCCTGATAGGCCCGCACATTGCGGGCGGTGGTGCCGGCGGCACGGGCGAGATCGTCGATGCGGTAGTCCGCCACCTGTGTCGCACCCGCCCTTTCCGCTGCGCCGATTACCTGGTGTCGACAGTATCCCGGGGAGTCAGCTCGAAATCAGCCAGGTCGACCCCGGCGAGCTGCCGGGCGTACTGGGTGCCGAACCCCGGGTACATGGTGGCATTGAAACCGTCCTCGGTGAGATACCAGCTGCGGCAACCCGAATTCCAGGTGGTCGCCGACAACCGCCGCTGAATTCCGGCGTTGTAGCGGTCCTGCCGATCGCGGCGCGGTTCCAGCATGCGCAGATCCCGGTCGAGAATGAGCCGGATCGCATCGGTCAGATAGTCGATCTGCGCCTCCATGTACACCAGCGCCGAATTGTGCCCCGGCCCGGAATTCGGCCCGAAGGTCAGGAACAGATTCGGATAGCCCGCCACCGTGACGCTCTTGAAAGCGTATGCGCCGCCCCGCCATTCATCAGCCAGCACCCGGCCGCCGCGCCCCGTCACCGGAATCGGCGTGCCCTGTTTGGACACCTCGAACCCGGTCGCGAACACGATGCAGTCGAAGCGGTGCTCGATCCCCTCGGCGGTGCGAATCCCGTGCGGCGACAATTCCGCGATGGGCCAGGTGATGAGTTTGCAGTTCTCGCGCTGCAACGCCGGGTAGTAGTCGCTGCTCATCAGCAGCCGCTTGCAGCCGGCCCGGAAATCCGGGGTGAGCTGACGGCGCAGCCACGGATCACGCACCTGACTCCGCAAGTGCAGCAGTGATATCCGCTCCACCACCCGGGTCAATGGCGTATTCCACACCACCCCGAGCGCCACCGATTCGTGCCCCCAGAACCAGGCCTCGCGCGCCAGCGACTGCGCGGCGGGCACCTGCCGGTAGAGCTGCTTGGTGACCGGATTGGTGCGCCGGTTCAGTCGCGGCAGCACCCAGCCGGGCGTGCGCTGGAACACCTTCACCGATGCGGCCCGCTCCACCAGCTCCGGAATGATCTGCACCGCACTGGCTCCGGTGCCGACCACGGCGACCTTCTTACCCGCGAAGTCGTAGTCGTGATCCCAGCGGGCACTGTGAATCTTGTGCCCCTGGTAGCTGTCGATTCCGGGCAGATCCGGGAATCCGGCATTGGACAGCGGCCCCGAGGCGAGCACGATACTGCGCGCCTTCACCTTCCGCCGACCGGCCGCGAAACCGATGCTCCACAATCCCGAGGTCTCGTCGAATTCCACTCCGGTGACGGTGTGCCCGAACCGGATCGAGGGTCCGATACCGAACTCCTCGACCATGGAATCGATATATCCGAGGATTTCCGCACTGCCGGAGTAGGTGTGCGACCAGTTCGGATTCGGCGCGAAACTATAGGAGTAGAGCCGCGACGGAATATCGCAGGCCGCGCCGGGATAGGTATTGTCCCGCCAGGTCCCGCCGACCCGATCACCGCGCTCGAAGATCAGGAAGTCGCTGACGCCCTTCTGCCGCAATCGAATAGCGGCCCCGATCCCCGCGAACCCGGCCCCGATGATCGCCACGTCCAGTGGCTTGACCGCCGCGCTCATGCGACCGGCTCGTAGGTGAGTTCCTGCGACCAGGTCGGTTCGGCGGGCAGCAGCCGCTCGGGAATGCGGGCGGTCAGCTTCACCATGGCATCGGCGAACAGGTGATAGGGATGGTCCCGGTTGATCACCCAATTGCTGTGCATCTTGACGATCCGGTACATGGGCACCCGATTGGCGAGCGGGGTGCGCTCCCCCACCTGCTTGAACCGGAGCATCGCCGCGTACAGCTTCTCCTCGTTCACGCCCATCTCGACGATATTGTCGCGCATCTTGTTCAGCAGCGGCACATAGCTGAGCACGCCGATCAGCAGCGACGGTTTGATCCACCCGCCCACCAGATCGATGGCGAGTTTGCGGGCGCCGGCGTGCCCGAGCAGTTCCATGACCGCGTAATCGGTGGCCAGATGCCGCGATTCGTCATTGTTGATCCGCTTGAACACCTCCTGCGCGACCGGATCCTCGATCTCGTCGGTGATGAACTTGATCAACGCACCGTCCAGCGCCACCTCGAGCATGGGAATGACGGTGCCCAGGAACGACAGCGACATACCGTCGGCGTGCTTGTCCAGGAAGTCGATGACCAGCTTCACATTGATGTTCGGGGCCGGGATCTCATCGCCGTCGAGCATCCCCCAGCGCCGCATGAGCGCCAGTTCGGCATTGGCGTGCCGCTGTTCCTCGGCGTGGAAGTACCGGTAGATCTCGGCCAGGACCGGGGTCGGCGCCTTCTTGGCCATGGCCGCGAACCCGCGCGCCCCCACATTCTCGATCCACATGAGATCGGCCAGGAACGGTTTGAGCTTGGCGTGCAGTTCCGGCTCGATGAGCTCGGCTCCCGGTGCGTCCCAGTCGATATCGGCCAGCGCCCACTGCTTGGACTTGATCTTGGCCAGCATGGCGTCGAAATCGAACGACATCAGCGGACTCCTGTCTTCTCGATGGTCGCGCCGGCCGGATCGTCCTGCGGCAGGACACGATTCAGCACGCCGAGCGCGCGGGTGTAGAGGGCGGGGAAATGCCGTTTCAGCTGCCAGACGAGCTGGGCGTCCAGCTGCGGCAGCACATACAGCGCACCCCGGTCGTGGGCGTCGAGCGTGGTGGCGGCGACGCGCTCGGGTGAGAAACCGGTCCGGCGCATGAGTTCGCCCGCCAGGCGCGAGGATCCGGAGGTGATGCGGCCGTCGGCGACCACATTCGTCTTGACGAAGGTCGGGCACAGTGCGGTGACCGTGACCCCGGTGCCGGACAATTCGGCGGCCATGGTCTCCGACAGCGACACCACGCCCGCCTTGGATACGTTGTACGCGGCCATCCCCGGCGCGGCCGCGAACCCGGCCGCCGAGGCGACATTGATGATCCCGCCCCGTCCGGCCGCCCGCAGCTGCGGCGCGAAGATCTCGCACCCGTGCACCACACCCCACAGATTGATGCCCAGCGCCCACCGCCAATCGTCCAACCCGATGTCGCCCACCGGTTTTCCGCCGATGCCGACCCCGGCATTGTTGATCACCAACGTGGGCGGCCCGCCGAACACCAGTTCCGCGTGCAAGGCCAAGCTCTCCACGTCCTCACGACGTGACACGTCACAGAACAGGGAATGCGCGGTACGGCCGTGCTCGCGTTCGATCAGCCGCACCGTCTCATCGGCGCGTTCCTTGTCGATATCCGCACACAGCACCTCCCCGCCCCGCGCGGCCAGCTCGAGCGCGAACGCCCGGCCGATACCGCTGCCGGCTCCGGTGACCACCGCCTTCGCATGGTGGGAGCGCCGCGGTCCGCCCAGCGCCAGGGCGATTTCGCCGATCGGCCACATGATCAGACCGCCGTTTCTGTAGTGAGTGAAACCTGTTGTGTCAGTGCGGTAGTCACGAACTTCGCGGCACGCCGCACCGCATCGGATGCCTCGGGCGCCAGCAGCGGCAGTGCCTGGAAAACGTGGATCCGGCCCGGCCACAGTTCGAGTTCGCAGGGCGTTCCGGCGGCCGCGGCCATCGCATCGATCTGCCGGGCGTCGTCGGCCAGCATCTCCCCCGCGCTGGCCTGCACGAACAATGGCGGCAGCAGCGCGCCGGCCGGAACGGTCAGGCGCAAGCGCGGCGAATCGGCCGGAACCTCGCCGGTGTATTTGGCGATGAGCCTGCGCCCCACCCACGCCGGCGCCATCGGATCGGGCAGTACCCGATCCCGCTTCTCGGCCAGCGTCAGCGTCGGATCCAGCAGCGGTGAGAACATGAAAGCCCCGGCGGGTTGCGCCGCTCCCGCCGCGTGGCGCTGCAACAGCAGATCCAGCGTGAGATGGCATCCTGCCGAATCCCCGCCGATGACAAGGTTTTCCGCGCGGTACCCCTGCGCGAGCAGCCACTGGAATCCCGCCGCCGCGTCCTCGGCCGCGGCCGGAAAGGGATGCTCGGGCGCGAGCCGGTAGTCGACCACGAACACCGCGAGGCCGGTGGCCTTCGACAGCCGCGAGGCCAGACCGCGATGCGTTCGTGCCGAACACACCACGTACCCGCTGCCGTGGATGTAGTAGATGGCGCGCTCGCTGTGCTCGACCCCGGCCGCGCGCACCCACTCCCCGCGCACGTCCCCGGCCCGGACCTGGGTTACCCGCGTCCCCGGCAGGGTGGGCCCGAATGCCCCCATGATCCCGGCGATCAAGCCCCGCCCGGCCGCGATCCCCAGCCGATTATCCGGCAATAACGCATTGACCTGCCGCAACCCCAGCACCGATGCCGTTGCGGCGACCCGCGTGCGCATCGATGCCCGGTCCGGCACTTCCGTGGCGACCCGGGGTAAGGAGGTCGCCATTGACCCGCTTCTCGTCATACGCCACAGCATCACCGACCAATGTGCCATTAGTCAATGGCAGATATGTGATCGGTTCGCGATACCCCCGCTACCAGGGGCTCAGTAGGCGGCGACCGCTCCGTCGAGCGCGGCTTGCAGTTGCGTGTGGGCCAGGCGCGTGATGTCGGCGGGCTGGGACGGCAGTTCGCCGATCGGCATCTCGAAGAAGAAGCTCGCCGACCGGACGTCCGCTTTGCTCAGTTCGGCGGCGGGATCCGGGCGGGGGCCGTAGCTGAGTCCGAGGCTGACCAGCACCGGATCCGCGCCGAGTGTGCGTGCGCGACAGACGATGTGGCCGATGCCGCCGCCCAGTTCGAGCACCCGGGTGTGGTAGAGGTAGTTGCAGGTGCCCTCGGGGAACAGGGCGATGCTGTCGCCGCGCGCCAAGACAACCGCGCAGGTGTCGATCAAGCGTTCCGACGCGGCGTTGACCGAGGCGCTTTCGTGGTCCTTGCTGCGGAAGACCGGCAGGCCGCCCATCATGTCCAGGGTGCCCCGCATTTTCCGGTCGGCGAACACTTCGTGCTTGGCCAGCACCCGGGTGTGCCCGATCACGGGGCGCAATGGGCTGCGCCAGGCCGCCGCGCTCACCGTGTAGGGGTCCTTCTCCGACAGGTGGTTGATCGAGATGATCAATGGTCGGCCTGCGGAGATGAAGTCCCGCAAGGCTTTCCGGGCACCGTCCGCGTAGTGCACGCGCGGCTGGAATCGACGCCCGAGCAACCAGTACGCGGCTTTCGCTTTCACCAGATTCTGTCGATGATCGCGGTAATAGTCGTACACGGCGTCGGTGTTTTCGAGGCTGACCTCGGGCGGTTCCATGACCACAGCGTATCGCCAGCAAATAAGTGGTGATCGCCGCGCGGCGCCGGTGGTCAGCGGTCGGCGGCGCGGAGCGGTGCACCCACTTCGTGCAGGTGTTTCAGCGCCTCGCGGTAGGAGGAGATCAGCCCGGTCTCGTGGTAGGCGACGCCGATCTCGGCGCAATAGGCGCGGACGATCGGCTGGGCCCGGCGCAGGTTCGGGGTGGGCATGCTCGGGAACAGGTGATGCTCGATCTGATAGTTGAGCCCACCGAGAGCGATATCGGTGAACGTCCCGCCGCGCACATTGCGCGAGGTCAGGACCTGCCGGCGCAGATAGTCGGGGCGCTCGTTCCCGGTCAGTGTCGGCATGCCTTTGTGGTTCGGGGCGAAGATGCAGCCCATGTACAGCCCGAACAGTGCCTGATGCACCACGAAGAACGCGACCGCTTTGTCCGCCGGCAGCACCACCGCGAGCGCCGCCAGATACGCGATCGCATGAACCAGCAGCAACCCGCCCTCCAGCCCGCGATGCTTCAGCGACCGCCGCCGCAGCGCCCGGACACCGGCGACATGCAGATTGAGCCCCTCCAGCAACAGCAACGGAAAGAACAGAAAAGCCTGCGCCCGCCCGATGATTCGAGCCAACCCCCGGCTACCCCGGGCCTGGCGTTGCGACCAGACCAGAATGTCCGGCGCCACATCCGGATCGAGTTCCTCGTGATTGGGATTGGCGTGATGCCGCGTGTGCTTGTCCTGCCACCAGCCGTACCCCAACCCGATCCCCGCGTTCCCGACCACCCGCCCCGCGATCTCCGTGGGCCGCCGCGTCCGAAACACCTGCCGATGCGCCACGTCGTGCATGACGAGCGCGACCTGAGCGAATGCCACCGCCAGGAACGCGGCCACCGCGAGCGTCCACCACGAGTCGCCGACCAGCACGAATGCCGCCCACCCGCCGATGAAGGCGAACCCGACCAGGCTCAGCCGAATCGCGTAATAGCGTGGCCGCCGCTCCATCAGCCCCGCTGCGGAGACCCGGCGCAGCAGTCGAGCGTAATCGCCGTCGGCGCCGCGTCGAGAGGACGTCGGAGACGGCTCGGGAACCAAGGCAGATGTCGTCATGGGATCTTTCCTGAGAGCTGAATCAGCGATACTCCCCGCCACTCGTAATCCGCTGCGGGGATTGACGATTCGAAGCTATCGACCGGATTCTCGTCCGTTGTAGTACCGCGGTACGGCACGGCATCCCCCTGTGGCGTGAGGCCACCCCGGACAACCCGCCGCGCCCCTGTAACGCACAACGGCCGGTTTGTGACGTAAGTCACGTAAGGGCGGTCCGTGGCACGTGCGACGGTCCGCCGAAGCTCGAATTTCGCGTGGGCCTATCAGGGTCGGGGTATCGAACCCCACGCTGATGGAGGTCGTGATGAGATCGCTCGGCAAGAAGACGCTGATCAGCCTGTCGGCAGCCACGCTGCTCGGCTCGGCGGCACTGATGGGCGCCGCGCCCGCGGCAGCGGACCCGTGGCAGGACCCATGGCAAACGGAATGCAATGCCTACCCCGTGAACAACACCTCGGCGTATTCGACGTGCAACTGGTTCGGCCGGCAGCACCAGGTCAAGATCCAATGCCGCTACTGGTGGGGCTGGTTCGGCAGCAGCTGGGCCACGTACGAACGGCGCGGCCCGGTCGTGTGGGGCCCGCAGCAGTCGTGGGCGCACTGCGACACCCCCGGCACGCTGCAAAGCTGGGAGGTCGTGACCTACTGGTGGTAGCGGAAGGCCCGCGTGCCGTCGCATTCGATGGCACGCCGGAGTCCGGAATCATCGAATACCGCCGCGCATAGCGGGTAGATCGCCGGTGACCACCAACGTCGAGCGGCGAAGGAGACGCCTGTGCGGGCACCCGGCGCGGCGGAGTACGTCCCAACCGGCGCGGATATCGCCGACCTGCGCGCGGCCGCCCGCGCCTGCCACGGCTGCGACCTCTACCGCCACGCGACCCAAACCGTCTTCGGCGAAGGCCCCGCCTCCGCCGACGTGGTCATGGTCGGTGAACAGCCCGGTGACCACGAGGATATCGACGGCCACCCCTTCGTCGGCCCCGCCGGCCGGCTACTCGACCGCGCCCTGGCCGAGGCCGGTATCGATCGCGACCGCCTGTACTTGACCAACGTGGTCAAACACTTCAAATTCGAAGAACGCGGCAAACGGCGAATCCACAAACAGCCCGGCCGCACCGAGATCGTGGCCTGCTCACCCTGGTTCGACGCCGAAATCGACGCCGTCCGGCCACAATTGGTGGTCTGCCTGGGCGCGGTCGCCGCACACGCCGTGCTCGGCCCCACCTTCAAGATCACCGCCGAACGCGGCGAAACCCATACGGCCGAACGGTTTTCGGTGATCGCCACGGTGCACCCGTCCGCGGTCCTGCGCGCCCCCGACCGCACCGCGGCCTACGCGGATTTCGTCCGGGACCTGCGCCGGGTCGAGGCAGCGATCCGGGGCCTGCGCGGCAACGCGTAGGACCTTCCTCGCCATTACGAGAGATCCTCCACATCACTGCGAGCTCCCGCAGTTTGCTGCGCGTCCGCTCGGGTAGCTCCAAGCAAGATCGAGATCGGGTTCGGTGGTCTTGCGCGAACGGAGGGAACGAGATGGCGCTGCTCGCATCACCGGGCCTGATCCGCGTGGCATCGGTACCGGCGTCCCATGTGTACGTGCGCCATCTGTCACCGGTGCACGGCCGCGACACGGTGATCCGCCTGGCCGATCCGGCGCCCGCCGACGGCCGTAAGGTACCCGGCGGCTGGTGGCCGCCGGTCATGCTCGAACCCGGCTGGATTCGCGAGCACCATGCTGAATTCGACCTCTTCCACATCCATTTCGGGTTCGACGCCGTACCGCCCCGCACGCTCGGCGAGATCATCGAGCTGCTGCGCGCCTACCGGAAGCCGCTGGTGTACACCGTCCACGACCTGCGCAATCCGCATCAACCCGATCCGGCGTCCCACGATCGCCTGCTCGACACGCTGATTCCCGCGGCCGACGCTTTGATCACCCTCACCCCGGGCGCCGCCGCAACCATCGCGCGACGATGGGAACGCGCCGCCCAGGTCCTGGCGCACCCGCACGTGGTCACACCGGAACTGATGCGCGCGGCCCGCCCGCGCGAGCGCCGGTTCGTGGTGGGCGTGCACGTGAAGAGCTTGCGCGCGAACATGGATCCGCTGCCGGTGCTCGAGACCCTGTGCGAAACGGTTCCGGCCCTGCCCGGCGGTGAATTGCGCATCGACGTCCACGACGAACTGTTCGAACCGGGTAACCACTGGTACGACCCGGAGACCGGCGACGCCCTGCGGGCGCTGGGCGAACGGCCCGGCGTGCGGGTCAGCGTGCACCCGTACTTCACCGACGCGGAACTGTGGCAATACCTTTCGTCACTGACCGTCTCGGTGCTGCCGTACCGGTTCGGCACCCATTCCGGCTGGCTCGAGGCGTGCCACGACCTGGGCACCGCTGTCGTCGCGCCCGATTGCGGCTTCTACCATCAGCAACGGCGCTGCGCCGTCTACGGATTCGACGAGCGGCGGTTCGATCCCGGCTCGCTGCGGCGGGCGATCATCGAGACCTATCGTGCGCCCGCGCCGCGCGCGAACTGGCCGGAGCGCCGGGCCGAACGCGAGTCGATCGCGGTCGCGCACCGGCGCCTGTACGAAAGCCTGCTGCGGTGAGCGCGCGAGCGCGTCCCGGTTTGCGCATCGCGGTGGTGGCCTCGAACCGGTATCCGATCGTGCAGCCGTTCGCGGGCGGTCTCGAATCGCACCTCTGGCATCTGACCCGCGCCCTGCACCACGACGGGC
The DNA here is from genome assembly GCF_021183565.1 of Nocardia yamanashiensis. Lineage (NCBI taxonomy): Bacteria > Bacillati > Actinomycetota > Actinomycetes > Mycobacteriales > Nocardiaceae > Nocardia > Nocardia yamanashiensis. Next base: position 2,243,143 of record NZ_CP089226.1, on the reverse strand, counting down.
ACCGGGTCACGCTGTTCGCGGCCCCGGGGAGCGATCCGGGTCTGGGCGCGGAATCGCTTCCGGTGCAGACGATCCGGGTCAGCGCGGCCGCCGCCGGTGACGTCTCCATGCCGCCGGAGCCCTTCCTGGCCGATCACCACGCCTACCTCGACCTGATGATGGAACTCGCCGCCGACGACGGCCGCCGGTTCGACGTGATCCACAATCACAGCCTGCACTATCTGCCCGTCGCCATGGCTCCCTCGCTGACGGTGCCGATGCTGACCACACTGCATACGCCGCCGACGCCGTGGCTCGAATCGGCGGTCACCGTAACCGGCGGCGCCGGTTCGCGATTCGTCGCCGTCAGCCGGCACACCGCGGATTCGTGGCGGCATGTGCTGCCGGACGTGGACATCATCAGCAACGGCATCGACCTGAACGCTTGGCCGCCGGGATCCGGCGGGACCGATCTGATCTGGTCGGGTCGCATCGTCCCGGAGAAGGGCACGCATCTGGCGATCGAGGCCGCGCGGCTGGCCGGGCGGCGCCTGCACCTGGCCGGGCCGATCGGGGACGTCCGCTATTTCCGTGAGCAGATCGCACCGAGACTAGGTGCACGAGCGCTCTATCACGGTCACCTGGAGTCCGGACCGCTTGCGGCACTGCTCGGTTCGTGCGCCGCCGCCCTGGTCACGCCGGTATGGGACGAACCGTACGGGCTGGTGGTGGCCGAGGCGCTGGCCTGCGGCACCCCGGTGCTCGCCTTCGCGCGCGGCGGCATTCCGGAGCTCATCGACGCCAGTTGCGGGCGGCTCGTCGCACCCGGCGATACGGCCGCGATGGCCGCGGCGGTCGCGGAAACCGTTCGCCTGCCCCGACCGCAGGTACGCCGGCGGGCCGTGCACGCCTGCGGTCACCGCCGCACGACCGACGCCTATGTGCGCCGCTACCTCGCCCTCGCGGGATCGGCGGCGGCTGCGGGCGGGGTGGCGCTGGCATGATCGGCTACTACATCCACCACCAAGGCCACGGACATCTGATGCGGGCGCGCGCGGTGTGCGAACAGCTCGACGCACCGGTCACGGCGTTGACCTCTCTGCCGGATGCGACGGGACCGTTCCACCGCGTGCTGCGGCTGCCGTCCGACGACGGTGCTTCGGATCCGCGGGATGTCACCGCCTCGGGCACCTTGCACTGGGTGCCGCGGCACGATCCGGGACTCCGGGCTCGCATGGCCGCCATCGCCGGGTGGATCGCCGCCGTGCGACCCGAGGCCCTGGTCACCGATGTATCCGTCGAAGTCGCTCTGCTGGCCCGGTTGCACGGCGTTCCCGTGATCACGATGGTCCTGCCCGGCACCCGCACCGACCCGCCCCATCACCTGGTGCACGAGCTGTCCGACGCGCTGATCGCGGCCTGGCCGCGCGAGCTCTACCGGCCCGCATGGCTGCGGCGGCACGAGCACAAGACCCATTACGTCGGCGGGATCACGCGTTTCGCCGCTCCCGCGTTCTCGCCCGTGGCCCGTCCCCGCGCGCACCGGCCCACCGTCATGATCATCTCCGGCTCGGGCGGTGACGCCTTCGACACCTCCGCCGTCGAGGCGGCCGCGCGCGATCATCCGCACTATCGCTGGCGCACAGCCGATTCGGCCCACTGGGTAGACGATCTGTGGCCCCAGCTGTGCGCGGCCGACCTCGTCGTCGCCCGCGCCGGACAGGGCACCATCGCGGATATCGCGGCCGCCGCGCGCCCGGCGCTGGTCATCCCGGCACCGCGCCCGTTCGGCGAACAACACGCCACCGCGCACACCCTCGAAACCGCCGGTCTGGCAACGGTTTCCCGCACCTGGCCCACCCCGGCCGAATGGCCCGGCCTGCTCGCGCGCACGGCGATGCTCGACGCCCGGCGCTGGCGAGCGTGGGAGACGGAGGGCGCGGCCGAACGGTCCGCCGCCATCATCGACGCCGTCCGCCGCACCGCCCTCGCGTCATGAGAACCGCACTCATCACCATCGCGGCGCAGCGAATCAGCCACCTGCGCAACCAGATCGAGGCCGTGACACTGAGCGATCGCAGCCCCGACGACTACATCGTCGTAGCCATGAACGACCCCGACGTGCTCGACACCGTCCGCGATGGGCCCGCCCGCGGCATATCGATGCCGGCCCGCGCACCGCTCCCCCTGGCCGCCGCCCGCAATCTCGGCGCCCGCACCGCCCTGCGGCACCATGCCGAGCTGCTGATCTTCCTGGACGTGGACTGCATGCCGGACCACCGGACCATCGCCCGATACCACGAGGTATGCGCCGGCGACCCCGACGCCGACACGCTGCTGTGCGGGCCGGTCACCTACCTGCCGCCACCCCCGGATCCCGGATACGACCTCCGCGCGCTGCCCCGGCTCCGCGACCCGCACCCGGCTCGCCCCGCACCCGCTGACGACCAGGTACTGACCGGGGCCGACCCCAACCTGTTCTGGTCCCTATCCTTCGCCGTGACCGCCCGAACCTGGTGCAGGACAGGCGGATTCGACACCCGATACCGCGGCTACGGCGCGGAGGACACCGACTTCGCCTACCGCGCAGCGCAAGCCGGCATCGACATCCGGTGGATCGGCGGTGCGCATTCCTATCATCAGCACCATCCCGTCTCGAACCCACCCACAGAACACCTCTCCGACATCCTGACCAACGCCCGCATCTTCTTCAGCCGCTGGGGCCGCTGGCCGATGCGCGGCTGGCTCGACGAGTTCACCCGCCTCGGTCTGCTCGAACACGTCGGCGGAACCCGCGGCTGGACACCGGTCAACACCCGATGAAGCGGGACAGGGAGAAATGAAGGTTGTCATCACCGGCGCTACCGGCAACATAGGCACCGCGCTCCTGCGGGCGCTGAGCACCGACGACATGGATCTGATCGGTATCGCCCGGCGCGAACCGCCACCCGTGCACCCCTATGACCGTGTGCGCTGGATCCGTTGCGATATCGGCTCGCCCGATGCCCTCCGCACCCTGCGCACGGAATTCGCCGGCGCCACCACCGTGGTGCACCTGGCCTGGGCCATCCATCCGCGATCGACGGACCCGCCCCGACAGCGGACCAACCGGACCGGCAGCGCCAATGTCCTGGCCGCGGCAGCCGATACCGCAGTCCCGCAACTGATCTGCGTCTCGTCCGCAGCCGCCTACACACCGGCCGCCCGCTGGGACACCGTCTCCGAGACGTGGCCCCTGCACGGCGTGCCGGCCAGCGCTTACAGCCGCGACAAGGCAGTGCTGGAATCCCAGCTCGATCGATTTCAGCAAGTACATCCATCGACGAGGATCGTCCGTTTGCGCCCCGGCGGCGTGCTCCAGCCGGATGCGGCAGCGGAACTTGCGAATTGGGCACTGCCGCCGTGGTTCCCGCGCTCCCTCATCGGCCGCGCGATCCTGCCGATTCCAGCCTGGAAGGGCCTGCGCTTACAGGTCGTGCACGCGGACGACGTCGCCGCGGCAGTGCGAGCGGCCCTCACACAGCGAGCCGCCGGCGCCTTCAACCTCGCCGCCGACCCGGTGCTCACCGCCGATCAGCTCGCACACCTCTTCGGCGGCTTCCGGCTCCCGATGCCACGCCGTGTGCTGACGGCTGCGGCGCTGGCAAGCTGGCGAATCGGCGCCCAACCGCTGCACCCCGGCTGGCTGACCCTGGCCGACCGAGTGGCATTGCTCGACACCGCCAAAGCCCGAACGGAACTGGGCTGGACTCCACAGCACGATTCCGAGACGACAGCCCGTGCACTCGGCGCCGCACTCCGCACCCATCGAACCGGCCCGAGTGCACCCCTGGCACCCACCCGCCCACGATTCCGCCTCGGCGCACCGACCCACCAGAGCCAGCGCGAAGATCGCGGCGAGAGGGGTTGAAACGAAAGCGAGGGTTCCTTTCGTTGAAAGGAACCCTCGCTCTGTGGTGTCCGGAGGGGGACTTGAACCCCCACGCCCTAATACGGGCACTAGCACCTCAAGCTAGCGCGTCTGCCATTCCGCCACCCGGACCGGTGGTGCTCAGCAAGGTTATCGGATCAGACCGTGTGGACCAAATCGGCCTGTTTCCTGCGGGTTTGTCGAACCTGTGCGAGGCCGGGAGTGGTTGCCGCCGGGCCGGATTCCGGCCGGCGGCGACCTCCTGGCATCAGGCGTTCAACGCCTCCAGCAGTGCGGCGCGCTGGCGCGAGCCGAGTCCGCCGATGCGACGATCGGCGGGGATCTCCGCCTCGTCCATCAGCTTGGCGGCCTTGACCGGGCCGATGCCCGGCAGGGCCTTGATGACCGCGGCCACCTTCGTCTTCTTGACCAGGTCCTCCTTGTCGGCACGCTTGAGGACCTCGGCCAGGCTGACCGACCCCTTCTTGACCTGCGCGATCAACTCGGAGCGCGCCTTGCGCACCGCGGCGGCCTTGGCCAGCGCCTCGGAGCGTTGTTCGGGGGTCATGGTGGGCAGAGCCATATGTCCTTACCTTTCACTCGTTCGCTGGTACGTCGCCGACGAGTAAACAGGACACCGGCCGCCACGCGGTTACGACACACCGCGCGGACCAGGGGAACTACTCCAGCGATCCCGCTTAGAGCCTCCGAAAACGCAGGTCGTCCGACCAGAAGTTAGCTGGCATGGACACCTGGCAAATACCGGGTTCAACCTGCGTCGCAGGGGCTACGGTGGGCCGCGACAGCACGTGCGCACCGGTGGAAGGCGGGGCAATGAAGGGGTCGTACTCGTACGCCGAACCGGTATCGACCGCGCCGCCCCTGGCCGACTGCTACAGCGGTGGCGAGCCGCTGACCTGGAACGGAGCCAAGGTCTATCCGCTGCACAGCGCACCGATCGGGCTCTCCCCCACCACCGTGAGCCTGAATCTGCGGGCCGTCGCGCCGCGTCGCGGGGTGCGGAGTCTGGGCATCGGGCTAGCGGTGGACGCCGGTCATGTGCTGCTGAGCGGTCGCCAGTTGATGGGGGTTGACGTCTGGAGTGATGCCATGACCGGCGGCATCGACCTGCAGGTGTGCCCGACCGCCGACGCCGTCATCACCCTGACCCCGGTCTGGGTGGACGACACCGGCGCGGTGCTGTCGTGGTCGGGCAATTACGGCATGCTCGTCACCCGCGAATCCGCCTGCACGGTCCTGCACTGCAGCACCGGCGTCGGTCCCCCGGATTTCGGTGAACTGGTCGTCGAACTGACCACCGCGACCACCCCGCCGCCGCCCGAACCGCCCGCCGAACTCGGCCGCTACCAGGGCGCGCTCTACGACCTCGGCGTGGCCATGCACGGTCGCGGCGAAGTCCAGCAGGCATGCGAATTATGGCGTCAGGCAGCAAGTTTCGGCCACACCGGCGCCGCCTACGATCTCGGTGTGGTTCGTTTCCGGCAGGGTGAATTCGCCGAAGCCGAACGCTATTGGCGCAGCGCCGCCCACGACGGTGACGTCCGCGCCATGGCCGGCCTGGCCGCCGTGCTGGAACGCCGCGGCAATATCAGCGAAGCCCGCGTCTGGCGAGCCGCCGGTGCCGCCGAACAGTGACGCAACTCACACATATCCGGCGAATATCAGGGTCCAGCCAGGATTGTCGCCGGGTCGCGGCGCTCTACGCTGACGGGCGATCGCGCCGACCCCCTCCGGCGCGCCACGATCCGAAGGACTGACCATGACCACCCTGCGCTGGGCCACCGCCGCGGCCGCCGCCACCTTCGCCGTGACCCTGCTGTCCGGCTGCTCCGACGTCGAGAAGGCCCTCAACAAGGGCGGCGACACCAAATGCAGCGAGTATCTGACCCAGAGCGCCGACACCCAGCGCGTCACCGTCACCAAGTTCATCAAGCAGCAGTCCGGTGACGAATCCGAACCCGCAGGCGTGACAGTCGATTTCACCATGGCCTCCGTGCAAGCCCTCTGCAAGGTCCAAGCCAACGGCGACACCCAGATCAAGAACGCTGACATCGCAGGCATTTTCGTCAAGAAATAACCCCGGCACCCAGGCTACGCCGCAGGTCAGACCATCGATTTCCGTTCTGCGGCAAGCCTCGGCTAATCTTTGTGTCACATCACCGGTCCGGGTGGCGGAATGGCAGACGCGCTAGCTTGAGGTGCTAGTGCCCGTATTAGGGCGTGGGGGTTCAAGTCCCCCTCCGGACACCACGCATCCCGAATCCCTCTGCATCGCAGAGGGATTCGGTGTTTCTCCGGTCGTATCGGCTGCCCGCTCGAAGTCTTCCAGGTGGACCCGTCCGCCCGTGGCGGTAGCGAAACGCGCGCCGCGAGCCCTTGCAATGAGCCAATCCAAGGCAATCTTCTGGCAACCTGATGCCGTGGGTGCGCTACTGGGTGAACTGTTGCCGCTGGCGGTGGGTGTGGCGATTTCGCCGATCCCGATCATCGCGGCCATTCTGATGTTGTTGTCCGCCAATGCCGGTCGCGCGAGTCTGGGCTTCGCCGGTGGCTGGGTGGCGGGCATAGTCGTGGTGACGGCGATAGCCGTGACGGTGGCGCAAGCGGGCGATGGCCAACGCGGCGGCGGATCCACCTCGCCGGTCATCGCCTGGGTCAAGATCGCTCTCGGAATCGTGCTGGTGCTCCTGGCGATTCGCCAGTGGCGCGGCCGTGGCGACGGCGAAGAGCCGGGCTGGATGAAAGCCGTCGACCAGCTCGGCACCCTGAAGGCCGCGGGGCTGGGCGCGGCACTCGCGGCGGCGAATCCGAAGAATCTCGTACTGGGACTGGCCGCGGGCGCGACCATCGGCGGTAGCGGACAGGCCTCCGGCACAGAAATCGTCGCCGTGGCGGTCTTCACCCTGATCGCCGCGTCCACGGTGCTCGGCCCAGTGCTCACCTACGCCGTCGCGGGCGACCGAATGCGCGGCCCGCTGGGCAGTCTGAAGAGCTGGTTGCAAACCTACAACGCCCAGGTGATGGCCGCCGTCCTGCTGCTCCTGGGCGCCGGCCTGGCCGGCAAGGGCTTGGCGGGCTTGTGAGAATCAGGAGTACTCAGTCCTGGAAGTTCGCTCGAATCCAGGCGAGCATCGCGTCGTAGCCGTCGTGATTGTTGAGCGAGAGGGCGACGTTGTGCCCGGACCCCGGCTGGACGTGGGCTTGCAGGTTCGACCGCGGGCCGTAGAACGGTCGCTGCGATTCCACGGCCTGTTCCGGTGTGCAGGCGGTGTGCTCCGGCGGAGTACAGAAGAACGCGTCGGATTCGCCGACGACCAGTAGGGCCGGGGCCGAGATGGGTGCCAGGCCCGCCGAGATCCAAGGAACGGGAATGGTCATCATCTCGCCGATGGTGTCGGTCTGCTTGTAGCGGTCGTCCGCCGCGAGCAGTTCGGGGTCGTAGTTGCCCTCCGTATAGAAGAACGAACGGCTGCCCGGTGTCATGGTGAGATACAACGGCAGCGAATCCTCCTGCGAGACACCGTTTTCGGGCGCGGCCACCCCGTGCCTGGCGAGCATTCCGATGCTCGCGACCGTGCCGGGCGGAATGAGCCAGCCGGTCGCGATCACCCCGTCCACGTCCCGGTAGACCGCGACTTCCTGTTCGGCGATCAAGGTGCCGAGCGAATGGCCGACCGTGACGACCTTGTCCCAGCGCGCGCCCAGTTCGCCATTGCGCACCGCCTGCACCAGCTGGTGCACGGAGTCGGCGTGTGTCACGGTCGTGACTTCGAGGGCGGCCGGACGTGAACTGTTGCCGGTCCCGAGCCGGTCGATCGCCAGCGTGGAATAACCTGCCGCCGCGGCATACCGGGCGTAGGAGTATTTGCCGTCGAATCCCGGCATATCCCAGTAGTGATGGTCGTAGGTGATGCCGGGAATCAGCACCTGAAGGACCGTCGACGGACCGCCCGCCGGATCGCAGACCTCGCCCCACATCCGTTCGGTCCGCCCGGACAGCTGCACCGGAAGGTTCACCTCGCGGCAGACGGTGTCGGCTTCCGCGAGGCCGCGCGCCGGCGCCATCGTCATTCCCGCCGCCGCGATCGCCAGCGCCAGCGCCGCGCGCACCATCGTTGTCATCGAATTCCCCCGATCGACTGCTCCCGGCGTCGTGCCGAGCGCTTAACTGCAACCGGTTCTAGTCGACTTGTCAATGCTGTGAGCCTCGCCAAAATCAGTGGCATCTGCGTAGCAAATTGATTAGCCTAAGGAAAGTAAATGGGCTCCCTCGGCCACGACGACGATGTCGTAGCGCCTGTCCCGAGCCCGCTGGCGATATCCGAGTCCGCGCGCCTGCCAGGCGCCGGCGGTCATCATCACCCCTCCGGGCGATAGCGGTTCAGGGAGCGGAACCCCGCGTACCTGAAGCAAGTCGCACCCCCAGGAGGTAAATCTGTGAGGCCGGGAGTTGTGCCGCCCCAGACCGATGCTCGATACGCACCCGGCGACACGTCTCCCCCGCGCACCACCTTCGCGTCCCTGCGAAATCGCAACTACCGCTTGTTCTTCACCGGTCAGGTCGTTTCGAATATCGGGACCTGGATGCAGCGGATCGCGCAGGACTGGCTGGTGCTGACCCTCACCGGATCGGCCGCCGCGGTCGGGATCACGACGGCGCTGCAATTCCTGCCGATGCTGTTGTTCGGGCTCTACGGCGGTGTGCTGGTCGATCGGCTGCCCAAGCGGCCGCTGCTGCTGTTCACGCAGTCGGCGATGGGCGTGACCGGCCTGGTGCTGGGTGTGCTGACGCTGACCGGTCAGGTGCAGGTATGGCACGTCTACGCAACGGCTTTCGCGCTCGGCCTGGTCACCGTGGTGGACAATCCGGCGCGGCAGACGTTCGTCTCGGAGATGGTGGGACCGGATCAGCTGGCCAATGCGGTGAGTTTGAATTCCGCCAACTTTCAATCGGCCCGCCTGGTCGGCCCGGCGGTCGCGGGCGTGCTGATCGGTGCGGTCGGCAGCGGATACGCGTTCGTCTTCAACGGCTTGTCGTTCGTGGCCCCGATCGCGGCCCTGCTGTTGATGCGGACCGCCGAGCTGCGGCAGGTCGAACGTACTCCGCGCGGGAAAGGTCAGCTGCGGGAAGGACTCCGGTATGTCGCGGGCCGGCCCGAACTGCTGTGGCCGATCGTGCTGGTCGGCTTCATCGGCACCTTCGGATTCAATTTCGCGATCTGGCTGACGGCGTTCACCGACACCGTGTTCCATTCCGGCGCCCAAACTTACGGCCTGCTCAATTCGCTGATGGCGGCCGGTTCGCTGGCCGGTGCGCTGCTGGCGGCCCGGCGGGCGACCTCGCGATTGCGGATGCTGGTCGGGGCGGCGATCGTGTTCGGACTGCTGGAGATCGTGGCCGCCATGACCCCGTCCTTCTGGCTGTTCGCGCTACTGCTGATCCCGATCGGCATGTTCGGCCTGACCGTGAACGTGACGGCGAACTCCTCGATCCAGATGGCCACCGACCCGGCCATGCGCGGCCGCGTGATGGCTCTGTTCATGATGGTCTTCACCGGCGGCACCCCGATCGGCGCGCCCCTGGTCGGCTGGATCACCGACACCTACGGCGCCCGTATCGGTTTCGCGGCGGGCGGCGCGATCTCGGCGCTCGCGGCCATCGCCATCGGCCTGATTCTCACGCGCATCGCGGGTGTGCGATTGCGTGAACTCCGCACCCGCGCCGACTGGCGCGAAGCACTGCACCCCCTGCTGCCGGTGCATCCGGAAAGCGTGCCGCCGGACCCGGCCCCCACGGACCGCGACCGACGGCCGACGCCGGTCGCGGCCTGACCACTCACGCCGGCGGCGTCACCGTATTCCGCGCCAGCTCACCCAATTCGGCGAGGAAGTCCCCCGTGGGAACGGGCTTGCCTTCCTTGCCGATGGGCGACGGCTCAAGCGGCACCAGCAGATCGTCGCTCGGCGAGTGCAGCCACAGCGCCATCACATAGAGCGCGGGGATGCGCAGCAGCCGCAGCTCGTAACCCTTCTTCTCCAATTGCGGCAGCTTGCGGACGACCTTGACGGCCTTGTCGGTGCCGAGCACGAACGGCCCCTCGGTGAACTGTGAAACCTCCTGCGATCCATCGGCCGCGGGCGCCGTCTCGGCACTGGCGATGACCTGGTTCCCATCGCTAACGAGATACCGCCAGCCCACCGACTCGGCGCGATCGAGCCCCGCCCCGGCGGCGAGATCATCGAGCCCCATCGTGAAGACCTCGTGCGGCGTGGTCAGCGCGAGCTGCTCCTTGCGTGCGCTCTTCAACGCTTTGGTGGAGAACTTGCCCCCGTCGGCGAAGGCGTGCAGTCGCCCCTTGACCTTCTCGGGTACCTCGGCGGGCGGTTCGGGCAGTTGCAATGGCATGGCGTGCTCCTCAGCGCTTGGTCTTGTAGGAATGGGTCCAGGTCCCGGTGCCCTGGTAGCGATTGCGGAAGGTGTCGTCGGTGACGTCCGAGTCCCCGTACCAGGGGTCGGCGACGCTGACGTATTCGGTTGCGCCGGAGGTGAATCGGCCCCGCAACACCATGAAGTGCCCGCCGCCGCCGGACCAGCCGACCCGCGCCCCGACCGGCAAGGACTGATTCAGCTCGGCGGCCAGTTGCGCAGTGGTCAACGGCGTCGTGATCTGGTTGTAGTGCCCGACCCGGGTAAGCGCTCGATCCAGCCACCACGGCTGATTGCACGGCGCCGTCGAGGCCGCCCCGCCGCAGCAGTCGTTGCGCCCCACTTCGGCATTGACGACGGTGCACTGCGTCCACGGCGTCGCCGCGTTGAAGTAGGCCGCCACGCTGGTCGAGGTCGCGGCCCAGCACCATTGCGTCTGCTGCTGATGCTGCATCTGGAAGTCGAGGCGCTGATCGGCGAGGGCGAGCACGAACTTCTCGTGGATCCCGCCCTCGGCCGCGAACTGCGCGTTGACGATCCCGCCGCCGCTGGCGCTGTACGCGGTCACCCCGCTGCCGTTCAACCGCAGATACACCTTCGGGAACCCGATGGATTCGAACGAGAACGACCCGTCCGACTGCGGACTGAGATGGAACTTCTCGTACGGCCCGACTCCCCCGGACCCGTACTGGCAGTTGACGTTTCCACCTCCCGCCTCGGTCTGTGAGGTCACCCCGCTGCCGTCCAGCCGGAGAAACACCTTCGGAAACGCCACGGACTCGAACGCATGCGACCCGTCGCTCTGCGCCCGGACCCGGAACTTCTCGTACGCCCCGGCCGTGTACTGGCAATTGACGCGCCCGCCCCCGGCATCGGTCGCGCTGGTCACCCCCGATCCATCCATCCGGATGAACACATTCGAGAAGGCCGTCGACCGTATGGTGATCGGCGTCTCCCCCAGGCTGGCGAGGTCGGCTGCTGACAATGGCATGATGCGCCTTCTTCCGTCCGGCTTATCCCTTTACCCGGCTCGGATTCCTCTGCGCTGGTAGTGATTTCGTCCATGCCGGTGGGATACGTCCAGTGCAACGCACCCGCTCCCACCCGAAAAGGGTCTTTGGTCCCGAACCGGACACGCATTCGAAGTTGGCAAACAAGCGAAACCGGTTGGTGTGCAACAGAATTGGCGATCGACAAGGGCTAGGCGGGCGCCCCGAGGTCGAATCGGATGCCCGCGCGCAGGATCCGCGTCGCGGGCAATCCGATCATGCCCCGAAACGTCTCACTGAAATGCGATGGCGTGGCGAACCCCGCGTCCATGGCCGAGCGCGTCAGATCGTGCCCTGCCACCGCCCCGCGCACCGTGTGCACCATCCGATTCCAGCGCTGATAGCCGCGAAACGTGGTGCCGCACTGCTGGGTGAACAACCGCAGGAAATGCGTGGTCGACAACCCCAGATTGGCGGCCACCTGCTCGGCGCGGAAGGTGCGCGCCGGATCGTCGCGAATCCCGGCCGCGATACGTTCGATGCGCGGATCGGCGACGACACCCGCACCCGCGACCGCTCGCGCGTAGATCAGATCCGGATCCACCACCGGCGCCTGGCACAGTTCGATCAGTTCCCGCTCCCGCCGATGGCCGAGACCGAAACGTCCGGCGGCAGCGGTCATCTCATCCCCGATGGCGGCGCCGGGCGCACCCGAGGGATCGATGAACAGCGTCAGAATCCACCCGCTGGTGGCCACGGCGCGCTGGGTCGTCCGGGCGGGCGCGAACGAACTCCCGGTGCGGATCGGCCCGTGTGCGGTGTGCACGATCAGGGGCGCCGCCAAGCCGACGCTGAGCATGCCGACCGAGGGCGCGTGCGGGTCGACGCCCAGATCCGGGCCGATATATCCGATATGGCCGGGCCGTACCCACGCCACCGGTGTCCGTGCCGGACCGCAGATTTCCGAAAGCGCGTCGGTGCCCACGCTTGCCAGGGTATCGGTACGCGGCCGGACCACGGCGGTCGCCGCGAAGTCCGGAGGATGTCATGCGAGGTGTTTCCGAGGTGGTGCGCCCCTATACGGGCGGGTTCGCCGCGGTGGTGTTGTTCCAACTGATCGGCGCGGTAGCGGGTTTGGCTCCGCTGCTGGCAGTGGCCGAACTGGGGCGGGTGCTCCTGTCGCCAGGCCCGATCGAGAGCGATCATGTCTGGCTGGTGGTGCTGGCGGGTGCGGCCGGATTGCTGGTGCGCCTGCTGTTCACGGCCGCGTCCTCGGGCATCGGTCACCTGCTCGACGGCCGGGTGCAATTGTCGTTGCGCCGCCAGCTGGCCGCACGGCTGGGCCGCGTTCCGCTGGGCTGGTTCGCGCGTCGCCGGACCGGTGAGCTGATCCGATTGGTCGGTGACGACGTGAGCGCCGTGCACCCGTTCATCGCGCACACGCCCGGCGAGCTGATCTCCGCGTTCGTGGTGCCGCTGCTGTCGCTGATCTACCTGTTCGGCATCGACTGGCGGCTCACCCTGATCACCTTGATCCCGGTGGTGCTGGCCGTGGCCCTGGTCCCGCTCATGATGACCCCGCCCCGCCTGCGCGAACAGGAAGGCTTCGACGCCGGTATGGACCGGGTCGCCGGTGCGGTCGTGGAGTTCGTGCAGGGTATCGCGGTGGTCAAGGTCTTCGGCGGCGCCGGGCGCGCCCATCACGCGTTCCGCACGGCGGTGGACGATTTCGTGGCCACTTTCTACCGCTGGGTGCGCGGGCTGGCGCCGATCGCGGCGGGTATGCAACTGGTGTTGTCGCCGCCGTTCGTGCTGCTGGTGGTGCTCACCGGCGGGTCGGTGCTGATCGTCAACGGATCGCTGTCCCCGGCCGATCTGCTGCCGTTCCTGCTGCTGGGGCTGGGCCTGACCGCTCCGGTGGCCGCCCTGGGCCACGGGTTCGACGGCATACAGGCCGCGAATCGGGCGGTAGGTCGTATCCGGGACGTCCTGGGCGAACCGTCTCTGCCCGAACCCGCGCAACCCCTTGCGCCACAAGGGTATCGGATCGAATTCCGTGGCGTGCGCTTCGGCTACGACACCGAACACGAGGTCCTGCGCGGCGTCGATCTGGTACTCGAACCCGGCACGCTCACCGCCCTGGTGGGCCCGTCCGGCGGCGGCAAATCCACCCTCGTCCAATTGCTTCCGCGCTTCTTCGACCCCACCCACGGCTCGATCCGGCTGGGCGGCGTCGATCTGCGCGAACTCGACAGCCGCGAGCTCTACCGCACGGTCTCCTTCGTCTTCCAGGACGTCCGCCTGCTCCGTACATCCATCGCGGATAATATCGCCCTCGCCGTCCCGCACGCCGATCCCGAGGCGGTGGTCCGCGCCGCCCGCCTGGCCGGTATCCACGAGCGCATCCTCGAACTGCCCCGCGGCTACGACTCGGTGATCGGGGTGGACGCCGGACTGTCCGGCGGTGAGGCGCAACGCCTTTCGCTGGCCCGAGCCCTGCTCGCCGACACGCCGGTGCTGGTGCTCGACGAGGCGACCGCCTTCGCCGACCCGCACACCGAACAGGCCGTGCGCCGCACCCTGTCGACGCTCGCGGGCAGCCGCACCATCCTCGTCATCGCTCATCGTCTGGAAACCATCGCCGACGCCGACACGGTGGCGGTCCTGGACGACGGCGTCATCGCCGAACAGGGCGTCCCGGCCGAACTGTTGGCCCGCGGCGGCAGGTTCGCCGAATTCTGGCACTCGCATCGAACCGGCGGCGACGAAATCCGTTCCGGCGCACTGCAAGGAGAACTCCGATGATCCGCACACTGCTTCGCGTACTGGGCCCGGAATACGCGCCCCCGGTCCGCCGCACCGTGGCCCTGATGACGGTGACCGCCGTCGCGGAGGGCCTGTCCTACGCCCTGCTGATTCCCCTGCTGCGCGCCCTGTTCGGCAACCGCCCCGCCGACGCACGGCCCTGGCTGATCGCGTTCGGACTGGCCGTCGCGGGGTTCGCCGTGCTGCGCTACCGCAGCGATCTGTCCGGCTTCCGGGTCGGCACCACGCTGCTGCGCGGCATGTATCACCGCCTCGGCGACCACCTTTCCCGCCTCCCGCTGGGCTGGTACCGCACCGGCCGGACCGGTGAGGTGGCCGTGCTCGCCAGTCGCGGTGTGCTGGAGGCGATGAGCGTCATCGCCCACCTGCTGGCCCCGTTCATCGCGGCCACGGTGACACCGCTGACCATCGTGGCCGTCATGCTGGCCGTCGATTGGAGGCTGGGTCTGGCCGCCCTGCTGGCAGTACCGCTCGTGGTCATCGTGCAGATCTACACCGGGCGCTCGACCGCGGCCGCCGATGCCGCCGGTGCCGAACGCACCCACGAAGCCACCGGCCGGGTCATCGAATACCTGCAGGCCCAACCGGTGCTGCGGGCAGGTGGGCGCACCACCGAACGCTTCGGCCTGCTCGATGACGCACTGAGCGACCTGGAACGCGCCTCGCGCCGCTCCGCGCTCTCGGCGCTGCCCGGCATCCTCGGGCTGACCCTGACCGTGCAAGCCGCGTTCACCGCTCTCCTGGTCCTGGCCGCCTACCTGGTTCTGGACGGAAGCATCGGTGCGGCAGCGGTTCTGGCGATCCTGGTGCTGGCCGCCCGCTGCGCCGACCCGCTGCTGTCACTGGCCGGAATGGGCGGGCAGCTGCGTGCCGCCCGCGCCGTACTGACCCGACTCGAAACGCTGCTGCACACCGAGCCGCTCCCGGAGCCTGCGGAACCGGTACGGCCGCAACGCCACGACCTGGAATTCGACGCCGTCACCTTCCGCCACGGCGAGCGCACGGTCATCGACGACCTGTCGCTCTCGGTGCCGCCAGGCCGGCGGCTCGCCATCGTCGGCCCCTCGGGCGCGGGTAAAACCACGGTGCTGCAACTGCTCGCGCGATTCCACGACGTGCACGCGGGGGACGGTGCGCATCGGCGGCGTGGACGTCCGCGCCATGAGCACCGAGGACCTGATCTCCAGAATCGCCGTCGTCTTCCAGGACGTATACCTCTTCGACGGCACCATCGAAGACAATGTCCGCCTGGGCAATCCCGGCGCCACCGCGGCCCAGGTGCGGGCCGCCGCGGCCGCCGCCCGCCTGGACGAGGTCGTCGACCGGCTCCCCGACGGCTGGTCCACCAAGGTCGGCGAAGCCGGCGCCCGGCTCTCCGGCGGTGAACGCCAACGTGTTTCGATCGCCCGCGCGCTGCTGAAGGACGCCCCGATCGTGCTGCTCGACGAGGTCACCTCGGCCCTGGACCCGATCAACGAGGCCGCGGCCGATGCGGGCATCGAACGCCTGCTGACCGGCCGGACCGTCGTGATGATCGCCCATCGCCTGCGCACCGTCCGCAATGCCGACCAGGTCCTCTTCCTCGACCGCGGCCACCTGGTGGAATCGGGCACGCACGAGCAACTGCTGCACAAGGACGGCCGCTACGCCGAGTTCTGGAATCTGTCCCTGGCCCCAGCGGACCTGTGACCCGAACTCCCGAACGACCTCATCGGAAGATGTGGGCGCGTAACCCGGCGGCGGGCGCGTAGCCCCGCCGGCGGGCGAGGCGGCCCGCCAAGGGCAGCAGTACTCGCTGTTGCACGGTGATCGGGATCGTCGCGGCGTAGGTCACCGAGCCGGTCGTGCCCAGCATCATCAGCAGATGTAGTAGTCGCAGTTCCTGTTGTGCGTTGACCTTTCCGTCTCGGATGGACTGGCCCAGCGTCTTGCCGAACGACATCAGCCAGACCGGTCCCGGCGTGTACAGCGTCCGCACGACGATGGGCCGGTCGGTGTCGTTGTACGGATCGACATGCGGCGCACCGGGCTCGACGGTCAGCACCTCGTCTTTCACCAGCCGGCCGCCCCTGCGCCCGCACCGATAGCGAGCGCTGTCCCCGTCCAGCAGGAACGAATGCTGTGTCGTTCCGCGGTGAATATGCGCCGGTCCCTTCCCGGTTCCGGGCGGCAGCACCCGCGTCAATCCCAGGTACTGCCTGCCTTCGACGAAGAACCACGGATGCAGTTCCACTCGCGCGCCGTTCGCCCCGGCGTAGATCTCGAAGATCGGCAGATCCCGCCGGAGTTCAGCGCGGGTCGGCATGACGCTCCGGTCTGGGATCGATCTCCGGTTCCGGCACCTCCACCCGGCGCGCGTGCCGGATCGTCTTGTGCGGGAACCGATTCACCACGTGCTTCTCGGCATCGGAGCCCGCGTCGACGTACACGTACTCCGGTTTGCGCATCAGCGGCGCCACGATCTCGCGGGCATGGGTCTCGGGATCGTCGAGGTAGCGGCCCAGCACATCGGTGCCGGCCGGGCACACCGCCACGCAATACCCGGCGCGGTACTGCGGTGAGAACGACAGGCTCTGCCACACCGCGAGGGTTTCGCTCGGCGTCACCCGCCGCCGGTAGTCGGCGGCGTCCGCGCTGTCCACCACGTCTTCGACCCAGCCCGCGAAGTTCGACAGCTCGTGATGATTGTTGTGGGTGTAGCAGGCGTCGAAGTCGAAGCCGCCGTCAGCATGGATGGCCCCGACCGGGCAGGTGGTCACGCACAGCCCGCAATCGATGCACGGATTCGAGGCGACCGGCGTCGAGTACTCGGTCACCGCATGATCGATCAGGATGGTGCCGAGCACGATGAAGGTGCCGAACCGCGGGTGAATCACATTGCGGTGCAAGCCCATCTGCCCCAGTCCGGCCGCGACCGCCACCAGCTTGTGCGACACCACCCAGCTGCGATCGGGGAACCGGTGGATCTCGGCCGGGAACCCCGCGGCCGGATACATGGCCCGCACGCCGTGCCGCTGCAATTCCAGGCAGATGTGCCGGGCCGCCTCGTGCGCCAGCTCCTGCGTGGTCGCCACGTCCCGATTGCTCGCGCTGATCGACCGGCTCTGCAGATTGTCGCGACTGGTGCGCAGGCAGAACCCGATCAACGTGCGAGTGCCCGGCAAAGCTTCCAGGACGTAATCCCTTTCACCTTCCAGGCCCGGCGTCGCCAAGTCCGCGAATCCGACATCGTCGAGCCCGGCGGACAGGCACAGCTCCCGCAGCCACCCGGCCTCGAGCGGCCCGGGTTCGCCGGTGGGTTGCTCCGCCTGCTGTGCGAGCGCCGCCGCCACGGTCGGATGCGGCTGCTCCTTCGTCCCCCGCACCACCGGCACATGCAGCCGATTCCAGCGCCGCTGTTCGTCGCTCACGACGCCTCCGGGGCCGGGTCGACATCGTCGGGCGGCATGATCCCGCTGTCCACCTGCCGTACGATCTTGGCCTTGAACCGTTTGCGCACATGGGTTTCCGCATTGGAGCCGGCGCTCACGTAGATGTTCTCCGGTTTACTCTGCAACGGCCGCAGCACCTGCTGCAGATGCCCCTTGCGATCGGCCAGATACGGCCCGATCACCTCCGATCCGGCCGGGCACACCGCCACGCAATACCCCGATCGATACTGCCGCCGCGACTGCATGGTCGTCTCGCGCGGGCTCATACGCTCGGCGTAGTCGCCGGCATCGGCGCTGTCGGCCATGGTTTCGGCCCAGTCGGCGAAATTGTTCACGAACTGGTTGTAGGTGTGCGTGTAGCAACTGTTGAAGTCGAAACTGCCGTCATTGTGAATAGCCCCCACCGGGCAGGCCGCCACGCACAAATAGCAGCCCAGGCACGGATTCCATTCGATGGGCCGGTTGTACGGCGCGATCACCGCATCGGTGAGCACCGTGCCCAGCCCGATGAAGCTGCCGAACCGCGGATGGATCACGCAGCGGTGAATCCCCATATGCCCCAACCCCGCCGCCACCGCGACCGGCTTGTGCGAGACCGTCCAGCCCCGGCTGGGCAGCCGCTGCACCTCCACCGGGAACGTCACCGACGGATACAGCGCGCGATAGCCCCGATCCTGCAATGCCAGGCTGATCCGGTGCCCGATCCGATCCAGCACCGGTATGGCCGTATCGATTTCGGTGTTCACGCTGCTCGCCGCCCGGCTCCGGAAATTCTCCCGCGTCACCCGCACGCACACCGCGATCAGCGAACGGGTACTCGGAAGCGCTTCGCGCACATACTCGACCTCGCCCTCGAGGCCCGGGGTCTCGAGCGCCACGAACCCGACGTCCTCGGCCCCCGCCTCCAGACAGATCTGCCGTAACTCGGCCGCATCCAATATTTCGGACATGCCACTACCTCCTGCGGATACAGACTCCGCGCGCCACCGGAATTCATCGGTGTGTAAGCAGGAATCGGCCGCACGAGCCAGCACCGACATTCATTATCGATGCAGCCCAGCGCAAGTGGCAGCGGGACGCACCGGTTCACCGGTTGTTTGCTGACAAGATCGCGGGTAGCCTCGTGCCGCAATGGACTAGCGACCGACCCGAAGGGTGTATCGAATGGTTCCTTGCCGCCGGGAGCTGGCATGAATCCCGCAAAGCTGCCCAGACGTTTCGTGGTTCACATCGATTTCGGTTCGGGCCCAAAGCATCTCACCGCCAGCTACACGGCCCCCGCCGACATCATCGCCCGCTTCGCCCCCGCCCTGCGTCAATGGAATCCCGACTACCGCGTCGAGATCGAACCGATCGACCCGGATGCCGAAAACTTGCCACCCGGCCTGCCCACCTGGCGCCTCTTCGCCTGGGACGAGCCCGACCCGCTCTGCTGACCCCTACAGTTCCAGTGTGAAGTGATGGGAGGTGATCGCGAAATGATTCCGCATGTACAGCCGGTGCGCGGCGGCCCGCTGCGCTCCGACCCCTGAATCCAGATGCACCGCTTCACATCCCAGCCGCCGCGCCTCCGCGATCACCCACGTCAGCAAGGCCTCGGCATGCCCGTGACCACGCGCCTCGGGCAGCGTCGAGACATCATCGACGTAAACGTGATGCCCCCAGGCGGTATTGAACGCTTCCCGGAATCCGAGCGCCGCGACCGCGAACTCGTGCGCCCCGTCGAACCCGCCCACCAGCCGGTACCCGGCCGGCCGCAACCGCTCATCGATCAACTCGACCAATGTGTCGGTACTCCAGCGGGGCCGTAATTCCAGCAGGGCGGCAGCCGCCAGATCGGTCCGTCCTTCGGGTAGCTCGCGAATTTCGGTCATGCTCCGCGACAGTAGCCGAAGGGTCGCCGGCCCCGGTGGATCGACATCGGTTCGGGCGTCAGGCGCACTCGCCGGTGGTGAGGTAGGCGCTGTCGAAGACGACTCGGTTCTCGGTGTCGGTGACCGTCACGCCGTAGCCGCTGTTGGAGGAGGCGTGGAAGTTCACGTAGCCCTCCGGTGCGATCACCGCCGCCGGCGTCCCGAGGGAGCAATCCGCGATCAGGGTGCGGCCGGATGCGCCGGCCAGGTCGAAGTCGTAGCGGAGGACGTCCGATTCGGCGTCCACGGTGAGGTATTCGATCCGCGTCGCGAAATCGCCGCGCCGGACGATGACCCGGTAGACGCCGGGTTCGGGGAAGCGGTGCGATACGCCTGCATCGATGGTGCTCATGCTGCGTTCCTAGGTCCGTGGAATTCCTGCGGGTATTCCGGATTCCCAGCCTGCTGCGATCGTTCGCCGCGCACACGAGTAGTCGCGTACTCGTTTTCGGGCCTAATCGGCGCGGTAGCGCTGCACGAACCCGCGCAGGATGCGCTGCGGTGCGACGATGACCTCCCGATGGCCGATCGCGGTCAGCTGCTCGGCCTCGCTCGGATCGAAATATCCTTGGTCCCGGTAGATTTCGATGCGCAGGGCCAGGCCGTGACCGTCCAGCTCGGGATGGAACTGGGTCGCGTAGACGTTCTCGCCGACCCGGATCATCTGCACGGGGCACTCGCGCGAACTGGCCAGCAGCACGGCTCCCGGCGGCACCTCCTGACAGGCCTCCTTGTGTCCGGCGAACGCCCGGAACGAAGGCGGCAGGTCGCGCGTGAGCGGATCTTCCCGCGCCTGCGGCGTGAGCTCGATGGTCAGCGGCCCCGCCGACTCCGCGAACCGCTCCTCGCTGACCCGCCCGCCGAGCACCTCGGCCAGAATGCTCAGCCCGTAGCACGCCCCCAGATACGGCAGATCCCGCCGCACCACCTCGACCAGCACCTTCTTCAGTTTGGGCTCGAACAGCAGCTGATACGGATACTTCTTGTCCTCGGGATTGCTGACATTGCTCGGCCCGCCGCCGACGATCACGCCCCAGAACTCGTCCAGGTCGAGATCGGGCAGTTCATGATTCATCTCGATCCGCGTCACCTGTGCGGCCCGCAACCCACCGGCCTCGAGGATCGCCTCGTATTCCTGATCGGAGGCCGCTTGTTCCGGGCGTAACTGCAGCAGTAGACAGCGCTTGGCCATGGCACACATTGTCAGCGTTTCCGACCGGTCTCTCTCGAATATCGCCCGCCCGGGTGAGCCGATGCCGCCGGCCTGCTATGCTGCGTGAAGAAATCTTCACTGCGGGGAGTTCGAGTTATCTGTAACCGGCGGTTACACTAAAATCTCCTCCTCCGCGAAACCCTCGGAACGCTCGCAATCCGGCTCATTCCTGCCGTTCCTCGTCCAGCGACGGGAAGACCGTCTCGCGCAGCAGCACCAGCAGCGCCGCCGCCACCGGAATCGCCAGCAGCGCGCCCGTGATGCCGAGCAGCGCCCCGCCGATCAATACCGCCACCACCGTGACCACCGCGGGCACCTGCACCGTGCGCCCGATGATGCGCGGTACCAGCAGATAGTCCTCGACCATGCGCAGCACGATGAAGAACACCACCGTCGCGATGGCCACCGGCAGCGAAACCGTCAGTGCGACAAGGGCGACGATGATCCCGGCCAGCGTCGACCCGACGGCGGGAATCAGATCCAGCACCGCCACCAGCACCGCCAGGATGAGCGGATACGGCACGTGGAACGAGTACAGCCAGCAGAACGTCAGCACGGCGGTGATCAGCGAGATGAGCACATTGCCGAGGATGTAACCGCCCACCTTCGCGAAGATGGCGTCACCGAGCAGAATCGCGCGCGGTCGCCGCTCGCGCGGGAACAGGCGATAGACCGAGGCCCGGATGCGGGGGAAGTTCGCCATGAAATAGACGGTGAGCACCAGCACGATCACCGTCGAGGTGAGCAGGCTGAACACCGTGCGGCCCGCGTTCAGCACCCCGCCGGCCACATCGCTCGAATTCTGGGTCAGCGTGCGCTGCACCCGATCCTGCAGCTGGAACCGGGTATTCAGTTCCGCCACCAGCGGATACCGCTCGCCCAGGTGCGCCACCGTGTCGGGCGCGTGGTGCAGCAGGCCGCGCCCCTGGGTGACCAGCGGCGTGATCGCGGCCGCCAGGAAGCCCGCGAACAGTCCCACCATGACCAGGAACACCGTGGTGACCGCCGCCCAGCGCGGAAACCACGGCCGCACCAGCCAGGACACCGCCGGTTCCAGCCCGATCGCCAGGAACAGCGCGATTCCGATCAGCGTCAGCACCTGCCCGGCCGCCAGCACCGCCTGGATCAGCGCATAGGTGGTGGCCACCCCCGCCGCGCCCATCACGCCGATCATGAACGGGGACCGCCGATCGAACTTGCGCCCCGGCCGGCCCAGCGGATGCCGGGCCGAACGCGCCTGCGCCGCTTCGGCTTCCGCCTCCAGAATGGGCTCGCCCTCGGCGCGGGTATGCGGTTGCGCGATGACGTCCCGATGCCCCTGGGCGCCCGCGTGCTCCTCACCCGTCGCGTTCACCGTCGATCCTCTCCGTGCCGGCTCGGGCACGGAGCCGGTCGTGCTCGCAGCGCGTCGCCGGGGCAGCCCTCGGAGCCGCGTCGTTGTGCCTGCTCAGGCAGTAGCCGGTCGCGGCGGCCACAAACCGGGGAGTCCCGCGGCGCGATCGGTGATTCAGCGATCGCGATAGGCCACCAGGTGCGCCAGCGCGACCAGATCCCCGGCCTGCGGTTCGGGCGGTAAGGCGGCCAGCGCGGTCTCGAGCGCGGCGGCGGCGCGGACCAGCGTGCGTTGCCGCCCACCGGCCGCCTCGACCAGATCCGCCGCGCGGGCCGCCCGGGCCGGGGTCATCGGCTGGCGTGACTGGTACATGCGTGCCAGCTCACGTCCCGCCCCGGTGCCGGAGGCCAGCGCGCACACCACCGGGAAGGACTGCTTGCGATGAATCAGGTCGCTGTGGGCGGGTTTTCCGGTCACCGCCGGATCGCCCCAGATGTCGATGGCGTCGTCGACGAGCTGGAACACCAGGCCGAGCTGGCAGCCGAAGGTGTGCATGGCGGAAACCACGGCGTGGTCGGCGCCCACGCACAGCGCGCCGAGCGCACAGGCGCAGCCCAGCAGCGCACCGGTTTTCCCGGCCGCCATGGTCAGGTATTCGTCCTGGGTCACGGTGGCACGGGTTTCGAACGCGCAGTCCTCGTACTGGCCCCGGCACAGGGTGAGGGTGGCGCGCGCCAGCCGGATCACGGCCTCGCCGCACACTTCGTCGGGTACGCCGTCGGACAGGACGCCCAGCGCGAGCGCCTGCAGCGCGTCGCCGAGCAGGGTGGCATTGGTCTCGCCCCAGATCCGCCAGACGGTCGGACGGCCGTGGCGCATCGGATCGGTGTCCATGACGTCGTCGTGGACGAGCGAGAAGTTGTGCAGCAGTTCGACGGCGGCCGCGGCGTGCCGGGCCGATTCGACCGTCCCGCCGCAGGCCGCCGCCGCGGCGAAAGTCAGCGCCGGCCGCAGTGCTTTGCCCTGCGTGCCGGTGGTTTCCGCGCCGTGTTCGTCGCACCAGCCGAAGTGGTAGGCCGCCATCAGGTCCAGGGGTTCGGCCAGGGAGTTCACCGCCGCGCGCAGCACCGGATCGATCGCGGTGCGCGCGCGGGCCAATTGGCGGCGCGCGGCCCGATCGCCGAGACCGTGGTCCCGGGTGTCGGGCGAGGGTTTTCCGGGTTCGCCTGTGCGCTGGCAGGTTTCGGTGCGGGCGGCCACGACCGGACGGGATCGTCCCCATCGCCGTTTGCCGTCGGGATGCTGTCCCGCAATGGTTTCGGCTGATTTCGGCAATCGCATGTTCGGCCCCGCTCGCTCGGACACGGCCGCCGCTGCCACCCGTCGGGGAAACGTGGGCGGCCATGCGTGGAAGCCCATCCTCCCACCTGGGGCGGAGTTCCCGGGCCGGAGCACGGATCTCGGTTCGGCAACGGCCGGTGCGAACGGGTCTCAGGACGGTGAACCGGGCAATAGCGACGATCCGGACGTTTGGCAGATCTATCAGCATGTTCTACCGCTATGCGCGATCCTGGAGGTATGTCCGGACAGGTGATGTCGGGAACGCGGGGCGCACTGTTCGGTGTGGCGCTCGGAATCGCGCTCGTCGCAGCGGCATTGGTGTGGGCCGCGGTGAATGTGCGCGGGCTGGCCGGCGCCGAACGGGTGGACGGCATCGTCACCGCGGACTCCCAGGGCAGCGCGCGCATCGTCGAATACACCGCGGCCGACGGCAAGCAGTACACCACCCGCACCACAGTGAGCACCGTGCTGCACCACTACCGCACCGGTGATCGCGTCCCCGTGGCCTACGATCCCGCCGACCCCGCGCACGCCCGCCTGGCCGACTTCACCACGGTCTATTCACCTTCGGTGTTCATCGGCGGTTTCGGATCGCTCTTCGCGGCCGCCGCCGGCTGGGGTTATCGCAGCGCCCGCGCCCGCCGGCACCTGGGCGCGTGGCTCGACGGCAACGGCCGCGAGATCTGGATTCCGGCCCGGCACGCCCGCGTTCAGATCACCGCCCGCGACTCCAGCACCGGCCGACCGACCCGCTTCAGCGTGAACGTGTACTGGGTCGACAAACCCACCGGCCGCACCTACACCGCCGACAGCGACCCCCTCGACACCGACCCCACCCCCTTGCTCGCCGCCGGACACCCGGTCCGCGTCCTGTACGACCCGGCGAACCCCACCCGCAATCGCCTTGCCCTGCAACCGGAACCGCACGAACACTGACGACCGGTCTGGACGAGATGCATTGCATCCCGGGATCTTTGGGAAAACACAAGATCAGCCGCAGGACTTCCGTACGCTGGCGCTCCGACCCAGCACACGTTTTCGCACCACGGAGGCATCATGCTGTCCCTGCAGGAGATCTCGGACCGTTTCGAAATCGAGGACCTCATGGTCCGGTACTCGCACGCGGTGGACACCCACCAGTGGGACCTGCTGGACGAGATCTTCACCCCCGACGCGCATATCGACTACACCGCGATGGGCGGGCCCGCCGGGGATCTGGAATCGACCAAGAAGTTCCTGGCGGGGGTGATGCCGCACTTCTCGGCGTTCCAGCATCTGCTGGCCAATTCCTCGGTCCGGGTGGACGGCGACCACGCCACCGCCCGCACCATGTGCCACAACCCGATGCTCGTGGCCGGTTCCGACGGGCACACCCAGCTCATGCTGTGCGGCCTGTGGTACCACGACACCTTCGTGCGGCTGGACGGACGGTGGCGGATCAAACAGCGGGTCGAGGAGAAGAGCTACATGTTCGTCGCCGCGCCCGCGGTGTCGAGCAACTGATCGAACAGCTGCCGGTACCCGCGCAGCGCCTGGCGCAGCTCCTCGGTGTCGTCGTGTTCCGCACGCGCCCACCGGTTCTCGAGCGCCTGCCGGCGCTGCGCGTAGGACTCGGTCAGCTGCTGGATAGTGCCTTCGACCAGACCGTTCGCCCGGGTCACCGCATCGCGCGGATCGTCGACGAACATGGTCTGCACCTCGCGCCATTCGTCGCGCAGGCGGCCCAGATCGGCTTCCGCGAGCACCCGCTCGCCGCCGTTCCCGCCGGGATGTCCCGTGCCGGAGTGCGGATTCGATTGCGCGACCGTATTATCCGCTCGCTCGCCGCCGAGTCCGGGTGCGACCTGAGCGCCGCCGGGCGACCCACCGCCCGGCTCGCCCGGCGCCCCCGCGTGCTGCGGCGGGGTCCCGCCGTGCCGCTGCGGTTCGGTGAATCCATGCTGTCCCGCCTGCGGATCGCCCGGCGTCGGCCGCAGCTCACCGGTCTCCGCGTCACGTCGTGCCCGCGTCTGATCCGGCTCGCCCGCCGGCATCTCCTGCCCGGGCCGCATCACCTGCCGGTCGGGAGCGTCGTCCGCGCGCAGCCGCGCGTCCACTTCCGGTTGCGTCTGTCCCGCATCGGGTTCGGGCTGATTGCGGCGGTCCCTGCTGATCTTCATGATTCCGTCCTCTACTTCCGATGTGCGGGCTGCCCGGCGTCGCGGCCGTCCAGCAGATCCACGAACAGCGCGCGATAGGAGACGATCGCCGAGCGCATATCCTCGGTCGACACCTCACCGCGCCCGGCCCGGCTCGCGATCTCGTGCGCGGTCCGGTACTCCTCGAGCGGCCGCGCGTGCGTCACCGACAGATCCGCCACCTGCTGGTCGTAGCTGCCGGTCGGATACCCGCGCTCGCCCATCACCCGGGTCAGCAGCTGATCCGCCGCACCGAGCGCGCCGACCGGATCATCGATGAACTGCTCCTGCACCTGCGCGAATTGCAGTCCGTAGCGCCGCTTCTCGTCCTCGCTGAGCTCGCGCAGCTCCAGCTGCTCGTGCCGCTTCTCCCGCTCGGTCAGCTCGCGTTCCGCGACCTTCCGGTTCTGTGCCTCCGCCACGGTCCGGTCGTATTCCGGCCCGAACCGGTCCCGCAACCTGCGGCTCCGCATGCGCGGCAGCAGCGCCAGCGCGACCACCGCCAGAATCGCGATGATCACCACAATGACGATCACCGTCCACAAAGCGCCCGACATCCGTTCCTCCTAGCCGAGTTCGTCGTTCTGCCGACGCAATGCCTCGCTGGAAGATCGTCAAACGTGCCGGGAGCGCCCGCTATTCGCCGCGCAGCAGCGGAATGAGCGGCGCGAAGCGTTCCATATTGTGCTCGAGGACGCTGAAGTAGTTGAAGCCGAAGCGGTCTCGGCGCTGATGCAGCGCGGCGGCCATTTCGTCGAGGCGGCCGATGAGCAGGGTCGGAATATCGGCGGGATCGTCGGCGAGGCCGAAGGGCAGGTGGGTGGTGAGGCGTTCCAGCGCCGCGTCGCGTTCCTCCGGTTCCACCACGGCCTGGATCAGCAGGTTCAATTCGACCCGGTCGCCGCGCGGGCCGAGCAGTTCGCGCACGTAGTCGGTCTTCTTGGCGGTGGTCGCGGAATCGGCGAGGCTGATGTGCCCGCTGTCGGCGGCGTGCCCGCCGGTGAAGGCGATGATGTCGGCGCGCTCGGCGGCCAGGCGCAGCACCCGTTCACCCCAGCCCGCGATGAGCAGGGGCGGACCGCCCGGTTGCGCGGGGGCCGGCTGGTATTCGGGGTTCGTGAACAGCTCGCGGAGGGTGCCGATGGTGTGTTCCAGATGCCGGACCCGCTCCCCCGCAGAGGGGAACGGTATTCCCGCGGCATCGAATTCGGCCTGCACGTAGCCCGCACCCAGCCCGAGCTCCACCCGGCCGTCGGTGAGCTGATCCAGACCCGCCACGTCCCGCGCCAGCAGCACCGGATTATAGAAAGGAGTATTGAGCACGAACGTGTTCAAGCGTGGCCGCTCGGTCACCGACGCCGCCAGCATGAGCGCGGGAAACGGCGCCGGCAGGTTGAGATGGTCCGGCACGCCGATCACGTCGTAGCCGAGTTCCTCGGCGCGGCGGCATTTCTCGATCCAGGCGGCCCGCGAGCCGGGGACGGTGAGGTTCACGCCGAAGCGGAAGGGAAGCACCATGGATTCCTGTCTACCAGCCTGATTCGCCGCCCGCGGGCTGCGCGAACGCCGACTCGGCGAACACTGCGAAGCGAACTCGGCGGAATTAACGCGCGCTGTGCCCGGAATTGGGCTGCACGCGATGGGGGCACGCGCCATCATGGGGTATCGCAAGTCCGGCTGCCCGCGAGGAGATTGTGCGATGACGCAGGTGCCCGCTCGCTCGGAGCATCGTGCCGAGCTGGAGAAGGCGTGGGCGCGCTGGGCCACCGGGATGGGCAAGGCGACCGGTCGCCCCCGCCAGCTCGACGCCGTGCCCACGCTGCGCCACGAAGTGGTGGAGTCCTGGGAACGTTCGCTACGCACGGTCGATCCCTCCCGCGCCGTCGCCCCGGCCACCGACCGCGACGAATTGGGTTCGCGCTGGGCCGAATCGCCGCTGCGCACGCCGGTCACCGAACTGGCGGGCGAGCTGCGCGCCATCACCGAGGACGCGGGCATGATCGCGGTGGTCACCGACGAGGTCGGCACCGTGCTCTTCAGCTGCGGCGACCGGTCCGTGCGCCGCCGCGCCGAAACCGTCAACCTCGCCCCCGGCGGCTGCTGGGACGAACCGTACATGGGCACCACCGGCGTCTCCATGTCCCTGCACACCGGCCGCCCCGGATCCGTCTGGGCCGCAGAGCATCTGGTGGAGGCCCTGCACGGCTGGGTCTGCTACTGCGCGCCGATCCGCGCCGCCGACGGCCGGCAACTGGGCGTGCTGGATCTGTCGACCTATTGGGACCGCTCGCATCCGCTGATCCTCACCACCGTGCGCGCGCTGGTCACCGCCATCGAATCCCGTGTGCACGTGGAACAGTCGCGCCCCGCGCCCCGCACCCGCCTGGAATGCCTGGGCCGCCCGCACCTGTACAAGGCGGGGAAACCGGTCGCCATGCGCCCGCGCCAGCTGGAGATCCTCACCCTGCTGGCGCTCGAACCCGAGGGCTTCACCGCGGAACGCCTGCGCGAGGCCGTCTACGGCGACCGGTCCGTCGCGGCGAGCACCCTGAAGGCCGACGTCTCGCGCCTGCGCCAGGCCACCGACGGCCAGATCGCCGACCGCCGCTACATGCTCACCGAACCCATCGGCTGCGATGCGCTGGAACTGCTGGCCGCGCTGGAAGCCGGTGATCTCACCACCGCGGTGCGCCTGTATCGCGGTCCGCTGCTACCGGATTCCGATATCCCGGGCATCGTGCAATGGCGCGAGCATCTCGACGTCTGCCTGCGCACCGCCGTGCTGGCCGACCGCAATCCCGAGCACGCCCTGCGCTTCGGCCAGCGCTGCCCCGACGATATCGAGATCCACGAGCACGCCATGTTCCTGCTGCCGCCCGGCGACAGCCGCCGCGCCCTGGCCGCCGCGCGCCTGCACACCGCCACGAGAGGCTGAGCCGCAACGCTTTCCGGACGCCGGCGCGGCGCCAACCGGGTTGCAGTGACCTGCCTACTTTTCACCAACCCAGCGGCAACCTGCCGCCAACCACACCGGTTCATAGTGACCCCCGTCACCGCAGCATTGCGATCAGGAGCCGCGCCATGATCTATGCCGAACCGGGCGCCGATGGCAGCATCGTCGCCTATAGCCGCCGCTATGACAACTTCATCGGCGGCGACTGGAAAGCCCCGATAGAAGGCCGTTACTTCGAGAATCCCTCGCCGATCGACGGTGAAACCTTCTGCGAGGTGGCGCGTTCCGGGGCGGCCGATATCGATATGGCGCTCGAAGCCGCGCACCGGGCCACGGCGACCTGGGGTGCCACGTCGGTGACCGACCGTGCCAATATCCTGAACAAGATCGCCGACCGGATCGAGGAGAACCTGGAGCGGTTGGCGGTCGCCGAGACCTGGGAGAACGGCAAACCCGTCCGCGAGACCCTCGCCGCGGATCTGCCGCTGGCGGTCGACCATTTCCGCTACTACGCGGGAGCCGTTCGCGCACAAGAGGGTTCGCTCTCGGAGATCGACGCGGACACCATCGCCTACCACTTCCACGAACCGCTCGGCGTGGTCGGGCAGATCATTCCGTGGAACTTCCCGATCCTGATGGCGGCCTGGAAACTGGCGCCCGCGCTGGCCGCCGGCAACTGCGTCGTCATCAAGCCCGCTGAACAGACCCCGGCCTCGCTGCTGCTGGTCGTCGAGCTCATCGCCGATCTGCTGCCGCCCGGAGTTCTCAACGTGGTCAACGGATTCGGCGTGGAAGCGGGCAAGCCGCTGGCGTCCAGCCCGCGGGTGGCCAAGATCGCCTTCACCGGTGAGACCACCACCGGGCGGCTCATCATGCAGTACGCGAGCGAGAACATCATCCCGGTCACCCTGGAGCTGGGCGGCAAATCGCCCAATATCTTCTTCCCCGATGTGGCCGCGGCCGACGACGACTTCCTGGACAAGGCGGTCGAAGGGTTCGTCATGTTCGCGCTCAACCAGGGTGAGGTGTGCACGTGCCCGTCACGGGCGCTGATCCATTCGTCCATCTACGACGAGTTCATGGCGCGCTGTATCGAACGCACCAAGGCCATCAAGGGCGGTAACCCGCTCGACGATTCGACCATGATCGGCGCGCAGGCCGGACCGCTATCAGCAGAGAACCCTTGGTCCCACGTTCACCGAAGGAGCGGGGCCTCTGATCTTGAAGGCGTAGCACACATACCCCCGAATTCATCTGCGGGGCTGGTGTATTTAGACCGTGATCGGAGTTACCCGATGCTACAGTGCAGCGGGATGCCGTGATAACCAAACGGTATTCGATGGGTGTTCTCGCCGCAGGGCTTGCGGTGACAGCCTGTGGAGACCTCGGGGTCACCGGGTCTGTGAAGCAGGAACCAGCAGGGAAACCGCGAGGGACAACCTGCCCAATCTCCGCTTGGTGGGGTTGGAATCCCCCTGGCTCAGGCCATGGGGAGGACGTCAAATGAAGACGGGTTCCGTGTCCAGGGTGAGCATCACCGAGGCGGCCGCCGACGTGTTGCAAGGGCTCATCTCCCATCACGGCCCGGTGATGTTCCACCAATCCGGCGGCTGCTGCGACGGCAGCTCCCCGATGTGCTACCCGCTGGGCGAGTTCCGGGTGGGCGCGGCCGATGTAATGCTGGGCCGCGTCTTCCCGGACACCGCGTTCTGGATGAGCGCCGACCAATACGAATACTGGCGGCACACTCACCTCACCGTCGATGTCGTTCCCGGCAGAGGCGGCGGATTCTCCCTCGAAGCGCCGGAAGGCGTCCGATTCATCATCCGGTCGAGACTATTCACCGATACCGAGACGGCGGTGTTGGAAGCGGCTCCCGCTCCGCCCAGAGGCATCGACTTGACCGGATGAGAAGCGGTGGCGCGGCCGGTTTCTCCGGGCCGGCCGCGCCACCGCGCCCCTACTCCGCTTTCGGGGCGACGCCCGTGCCCAGCCACGCCGTCGTGGACAGCGCCTCGCCCGGGGTGTAATGCGCCTCAAGGTGGTCGATCATGGCCTGCTCCTGGGCTTTCCAGACCGCCGGATCGGTGGTGCTGCGAGCCATGTGCATGGGCGCGCTCCCCCTCGTGAGCTTGTCCCACAACTGCCGGGCCGACACATAGGCGAAGGATTCGGTGTGCGGGCGCACGCTCACGTCCGTGAAACCGGCTGCCCGCAGCTCCCGCTCGAACACCTCCGGATTCTCCAGGGTGAGCGGATTCGGTTGCGGCACCGCGAATTCCGGATTCCCCGCGTGCACCGCCTCGTACAGCAGCGTCATCAACGGCGAATCGGCGACCGGCGCCCAGCTCGACACCACCGCCAGCCCGCCGGGCCGCAGCACCCGGCGCAGTTCGGCGAAACCGCGGGCGCGATCGGGGAAGAACATGAGACCGAAGATGGAGAACGCGACGTCGAAACGTCCAGAGGCGTAACGCAATTCCTGTCCGTCGCCGACCCCGGTCAGCAGATTGGTCGTCCCCGCCCGCATGATGGCATGCCGCAGCCGCCGGATCATTGCCTCGGAGAAATCGACCGCGACGACCTCGCGCACCAGCGGCGCGGCGAGCAGGGCCAGGGTGCCCGGGCCGGTGGCGACGTCGATGATCGTGGTATTGCGCGCCGGCGCGGCCAGCCGCAGCGCCTCGACCGCGAACGGCCGCATCAGGTCGGTCATCACATCGTCGTAGCCGTCGGCGATATCGTCCCAGGGTGTGGGCGCGGCCAGCGGGTTGTCCGGCATCGGCATTCCTTTCGACCGGCCCCAGCCTACGCAGGGCCGGGGCGGCCGGCAGAGTGCCCTAGCGACCCGGCAGGAAGCGGATGCCGCGCGCCAGCGTCATGAGCAGCGGCTGCCACTTCTCCTGCGAAAGCAGCGGCGGCGGATCGAGATTCAGGAATCGGGTGACCACGACGGTCTGCGGTTCGGTGAACTTGAGCAGCCCGTCGGGACCGTGCCGCCGGCCCACGCCGGAGATGCCCATCCCGCCCATCGGCGCGCCGGTGGTGCCCCAGGCGGGCGCGTAACCCTCGTCGACGCACACGGTTCCGGCGTGCAGGCGTTCGGCGATGCGCTCGCCCGCGGACTTGCTCTCCGCCCAGACGCTGGCGTTCAGGCCGTAGGCGGTGTCGTTGGCGCGGGCGATGGCCTCTTCCACATCGGCCACCGGGTAGATGGAGACCAGCGGGCCGAAGGTCTCGTTGCGGCCGCACTCCATCTCGTCGGTGACGTCGGCGAGCACGGTGGGCTCGTAGAACAGCGGACCCAGATCCGGGCGGGCATTGCCGCCGGTCAGCACCTTCGCGCCCTTGGAGACCGCGTCGGCGACATGCTTGGTGACCGTCTCCAGCTGGGCATTGGAGATCAGCGAGCCCATATCGGCCGAGAAGTCGTAGGCGACACCGAGTTTCGCTTCCTTGACCGCGGCCACGAACAGGTCGGTGAATTCGGCGGCCACCGACTGCTCCACGTAGAGCCGCTCGATGGAGATGCACAGCTGCCCGGCGTTGGAGAAGCAGGCCCGCACCGCCGCTTTGGCGGCCTTGTCGAGCTTCGCGCCCTTGGTGACGATCATCGGATTCTTGCCGCCGAGTTCCGCGGAGAAGCCGATCAGCCGCCGCCCGCACTGTTCGGCCAGGGTGCGGCCGGTCTCGGAGGAACCGGTGAACATCAGGTAGTCGCAGGAGTCCACGATGGCGGTGCCGACCACGGTGCCGGGTCCGGTCACCACCGCGAACAGATCGCGCGGCAGCCCGGCGCGGGCGAGCAGTTCGGCATTGGCCAGCGACGAATACGGCGTCTGGCTGTCCGGTTTCACGACCACGCCGTTACCGGCGAGCAGCGCCGGGATGGAATCGCCGATCGAGAGCAGCATCGGGTAGTTCCAGGGCGCGATCACCCCGACCACACCCTTGGGCACATGCCGCACGGCCGCGCGATTGAGCACCGGGAACGCGCCGGGCACACTGTGCGAGGTCAGCAATTGCGGTGCGACGCGGGCGAAATAGCGGGCCGCGAACATCAGCCCCATGATCTCTTCCTGAGCCGCCCAGCGCGCCTTGCCGGTTTCGGCCTGCACGATGTCCATCAGGTATTCGCGGTTCTCGACCACCAGTTCGCGATACCGCTCGAACACCTCGGCCCGCGCCTTCGGCGTGCGCGCCGCCCATTCCACCTGCGCCGCACGGGCTTTGGCCATGGCCTCGGCGACATCCGCGGCGGTGCCGACCGGCACGGTGCCCAGGGTCTGTCCGGTGAAAACCTCGGTGATCGCTCGATTCTCGCGGTCCTCGGTGGTATCCACCGCCGCGAAGGTCCGCAGACGTTCGAACACCGCGGGTGCCGGGACGGGCATCGTCGCCTCCTACTTACAAGTAACTTGCCGGTACACACAATCTACCCCGGCGGGCGGGCCCCGGATGCCGACTACCGAACTCGGGCCGGTCGGGTCGGGTTTCGGGCCGGAAATGTCGATTCGGCGCGGCTCCGTGGGGAGCCGCGTCGAATGCGCTGTTCGAGTTGGATATCAGGGCTTCAGCACGCACGGGTCGGTGGGCAGCAGGCCCCGGTTGACCACGTTGTTGCCGATCTGGACCGTCACCTTCGACTCGACCGGGGTCAGGCCGTTGGCCGAGATCTTGACGGTGAAGGCCTGGGTCTCGGTGGTGGCCGCGATGCACTTCGCGCTCCAGGAGATCGACTTGCCGTCGGCGGCGATCGAGAAGGCGACGTAGTCCTTCTTGGGCTCGGCGCTGGTGACCAGTTCGATCTTCGGCGTCACGCCGGCGGGGGCGTCGACCAGATCGGCGATCGGGGTCTCGGCCTGGCCGTTGGTGTTCACCGACGCGGTGTCCTGCTTGGCGACCAGCTGCCCGGTGGCGCCGCCGACCGGCAGGGTGGTGGTCAGGGTGTTGGACGAGGCGTTCGACTGGAACGCGCCGTTCGGGGCGAAGCCCTTGACCTCCGCCTCGCTGGAGATGGCGGTGTTGGCGGCGGTCTTGCTGTCGACCATGACGGTCATGGTGGCCGAGGCGCTCTTGGTCTTGGTCACCTCACCGAGGGTGAACTGCACCTTCTTGCCCTGCAGGTTGCCGCCGGACTGGTAGGTGGTGCTCTGCGGAACCGTCAGCTCCGCAATCACATTGGTGAACGAGTCGTTGCCGGTGGTGCTGACGGTCAGCGTGCAGGCGACCTCGTCGCCGGGGAACAGGCTGCCGGGCGTCTGCACGTCCTTGCACTCGTATTTGGTGGTGGGGGTCGCCACGGCGTAGGCCGGAGCGGTCCCGAACTGGAGCCCGGCGGCCGCGAGCGCGAACGTCGAGGCGACCATCACGGCCCGTTTCAGCGCGGGCTTGGGGGCACTGGTCATTGTCTTTCACCTTCCTGGTCGGTTGATCGCCCCCGCGCTGTGTGCGGTTCCGATCACCCTTGCTCTCTGCTGCACCCAGGTTCGGCGGACCGACTCTGCATCCACCAATGAACGACTAACGGCCCAGCATCCGACCGGTTTGCCCGTTTCAAAAATTGATCTGTAACTCCCCGCGCGTCGGTGACGAAGAATCCCGCAGCAGTACCACCGAATAGCAACCATCGAGTTCACCGTTCGGAAGGGATTGTTCTTCATGCGCAGCTTCACGTATCGGGTCGCGGCTCTTCTCGCGACCGCAGCTCTGGTCACCGTCCCGTTCGCGGGCACGGCCCAGGCCGAAGATCCGGCGCCACTGTATTTCCGGGCCGGCACCTTCAGCTGCTCCATCGCATCCGACGGCACCGTCGGCTGCGATCTCGCCGCTTCGGCTTGGCTGACGATGAGGGTCGGCCAGGTCGATATCCCGCTCCCGTTCCAGGTCACCCAGATCGTCATCGACGTCCCCTGGGCCCCGGGACACCCGGGTTTCGCCCCCGGCGCCTACACCATGGCCGGCGGCAACCCGAGCATCGATCAGGTGGCGACGGGCAGTGATACGTGGGGACCGTGGGTGGAGCATGCCGGCGCGAAGTGCGCCGTGGGATTCCACGGCAGTTTCTCCTGCACCAGCAAGGGACACACCTTCGCCCGGTACGGTTCGGCCATGTCGGCCAGCTGAAACCCGGAAAGCCCACCCGCGCCTGAGGGGTCGCGGGTGGGCTTTCCGGAAAGTCGTGTGGCACGTTGCCTTTCGGGATCCGACGGCTTACCGAACGGGCGTTCCGGTAGTCAAACGACGTCCTGCTCAAAAGGACTCGCCGGGCGCGCCCGCACGCGCGATGGCTACGTTCGGGCAATGCTCAAACCGCGGCTCGGTGTGCGGACCCGGATTCTGGCCATCGCGCTCGTGCCGAGCCTGGCCCTGGTCGTCATCGGGATCAGCGCGACCGGTGTCCTCATCGACCACTCCAACAATGCCCGGACCTGGGCCGACGAATTGCGCGACGGGATCGGGCCGACCCGCGAGATGATCGCCGCGGTGCAGCTGGAACGGCGGATCACGTTGTGGCGCACTGCCGGAATGGCCACCGACGTGCGGGAGCTGACGGCAGCGCGGGCGCGGCTGGACGAGGCGCTGCGGGGCCTCGCCCCGGCGCAGTCGCGGCTGTCGGATCTGGGGCCGCAGTCGATGAAGGACAGCACCGAGGCGATGGGCGGGCTGGGGCGGCAGCTGGCCACCATTCGCGCGGGGATCGACGCGGGCACGCTGCCCGTCGAGGACGCGTACCAGTTCTACAGCGGCATGCCCGAACTCGTGCTCGCGGGCGTGCGGATCGCCGAACAGACCGCGCCCGACGCCGCCACCGCCAGTGAGCTCACCGAGGCCGAACAGGTGTTGCGCAGCCTGGAGGCGATGAGCCGGGTGACCGCGCTGGGGGCGACGCTGGTCGCCGACGAGGAATTGCCCGCCGCGCTGGCCGCGGAGTACGTGCGCTTGGCCGGGTACTACCGGTTGCGCATCGAACAGTCCGTCGGCGACAGCGATTCCGACCAGGCCGCGTCGGCCGAGAAACTGGTCAGCGGGTCCGCGTGGCAGCAGCTGGGCGCGATGGAAGCCGTACTCACGCAACGCACCCTGCCCCGCTCCCCCGGCGCCCGGGCCGCCACGCTGCCGTTGACGGTGGCGGAATGGACGGCCGCCGCGGCGACGGTCGACCGGGAGCTGGCAGATCTGTGGCAGGCCCAGAACACCGAGGCCCAGCGCCTGGCCGGGGACGCCGCCGCCGACACCACTCGCCGATCGCTGCTGGCGGCGGCGGGCATGCTGATCGTGGCGCTGGGCGCGATCGCGGTGGCGCTGGTGCTGGCCAACCGGATCATCCGGCGGCTGAAGCGTTTGCGCGACCGCACCCTGGCGCTGGCCGACGAGCAATTGCCCGAGACCATGCGGCGGCTGGCGGCGGGCGAATCCGTCGACGACGAGCTGCAGGCGCCTCGCATGGATTTCGGCCGCGACGAAATCGGCCAGGTGGCCTCGGCTTTCGGGCACGCGCACGCGGCGGCGGTGACGGCGGCGGTCACCGAGGCCCGCACGCGCGAAGGCGTGCGCGCGGTGTTCCTGAACATCGCCCATCGCAGCCAGGTGGTGGTGCACCGGCAGCTCGAGCTGCTCGACGAAGCCGAATCCAGTCAAGAGGATCCGGCGCTGTTGGAGACCTTCTTCCGGCTGGACCATCTCGCCACCCGGGAGCGGCGCAATGCCGAGAACCTGGTGATCCTCGCCGGTGGCCGGCCCGGCCGCCAGTGGCGCAATCCGGTGCCCCTGCTGGATCTGATCCGCAGCGCCGTCGGGGAGACCATCGAGTACACGCGGGTGCGAACCGGGCGGGTGCCAACGGCTTTCGTGGCCGGCCCGGCCGTCGGCGACCTCATTCACCTGCTCGCCGAACTGATCGACAACGCCGCGTCGTTCTCCCCGCCGCAGTCGCGGGTGGAGATCACCGGCAATACGGTGGGCCGCGGTGTCGCGATCGAGATCACCGATCAGGGCATGGGCATTCCCGACGCCGCACTCGAGCGAATCAATGCCCAGCTCAACGACCCCGCCGACTTCGGCATCACCACCCTGTCCCACGATTCCCGCCTCGGAGTCTTCGTGGTCTCGCAATTGGCCGCCCGCCACCGCATCTCGGTCCGGCTCGCCGAATCCGACTACGGCGGCATCCGCGCGATCATCCTGATCCCGGCCCAGCTCCTGGTCGAGGTGGCGTCGAGCCCGCGCGACCTGCTGCCCGCCTTGCAGCGCACCGACCTGACGCCGGCCGATCACGACAGGTTCAAGCCGTCGCTGCCCAAGCGGCAGCGGCAGGCCGCTCTCGCGCCGGAGTTGGCGCACGACTCGGGCGCGAGCATGCCGCCCGCACGCGGCGAAGTACCCGAGCGCGGTGCCGATCAGGCGCGGGATCTGTTCTCCGCCATCGAGAACGGCACCAGGCGCGCGCGGGAGAGCGATCCGGGCGCGGCTGGCGCGTCCGGCGGATGGACAGGAGAACGCGGTGAACACCCACCATGCCGGTGATCTGGACTGGCTGCTGAACGATCTGGTGGAGAAGCTGGCGGGGGTGCGGCACGCCGTCGTGCATTCCACCGACGGGCTGCTGCTGGCCAATTCGTCGCGGATGAGCCGGGAGGACGCCGAGCATTTCTCGGCCATGTCCTGCACGCTCTACGGCCTGTCCCGCAGCGCCGGGCAGCGGTTCGACGGCGGCCGGGTGCGGCAGGCGGTGATCGAGCTGGATCACGCCGTGCTGTTCGTGACCGCGGCGGGCGACAACGCCTGCCTGGCACTGCAAACCACGGCCGACGCGAACCTGGGCATGGTCGCCTACGAGATGAACATGACGGTGCAGCGCGTCGGCACGTTTCTGTCCACCGGCGCCCGGCGCGGCGAATTCGGCTGAGCTCCAGCGACTTCCGAGCTATCGCGAAGAACTGATCGTCATTCCGGAACATGCATGAATCGACTTGTCAATCATGTTCCCGCTCAACGGGATCTCGCGCACGAGTGTTACATACGCACCGTTACGTTTTGGCG
Source organism: Nocardia yamanashiensis (assembly GCF_021183565.1). Lineage (NCBI taxonomy): Bacteria > Bacillati > Actinomycetota > Actinomycetes > Mycobacteriales > Nocardiaceae > Nocardia > Nocardia yamanashiensis. The sequence goes on along the minus strand of NZ_CP089226.1, from coordinate 2,205,588 downwards.
ATGTTCAGAGCGAGGCTCGGTGTCCGGACCCGTGTTCTCGCCATCGCACTCGTCCCGAGCCTCGCGCTGCTCGTGATCGGTGTGGGTGGCGCGGGATACCTCGTGGTCGAGGGCAGAAACGCGCGCGATTTCGCGGACGCGCTCAATGACGCCACCCCGCTCACCAAGGAATTGGTGGGCGCGGTGCAGCAGGAGCGCCAGATCACGTTGTCGCAGCTGGCCGGCGGCGACGCCAATCCGAAAGGCTTGGCGCAGGCGCGATTGCGGCTGGACAACGCGCTGCGCGGCATCGCCAAGACCACTCCGGACATGGAGGAGCTCGGCCCCGACGGCGTCAAGGGCGATGTCGGCGGCTTCCAGACCCTGACCAAGGCGCTGGCGGGTGTGCGCACCCAGATCGACGGCAACGCTTTGCAGATGGCCGAGGCGTACAGCTTCTACGGCCATCTGCTCGACCTGGTGTCGGTCGGCACCAAGGCCGTCACGGGCGCGGCCCCGAACCCGGAGACCGCGGTCGAGATCGGTGAGACCCTCGAGATCGTCTCCGCCTCCGAAATGCTCTCCCGCGCCGCGGCGCTGGCCGAGGTGCTGATCAACAACGGCGTGCTGCCGCCGGAGCTGGCCATCGAATTCGCCCGCCTGGTCGGTGCCTACCGGGTGAACGTCGAAGCCCTGGTCGCCGACGAGGACAACAAGAACTCCGACTACGCCAAGGCGGTGACCGGCAGCCCCAACTGGACCAAGCTGGTCATGATGGAGAACTCGCTGCTGGCCCGCGCGATGGATCCCATCACCGCCGCGCCGGTCAAGGCCGGAACCACCCGTGAGCCCGCGCCTTTGACGTTCACCGACCAGGAGTGGCAGGAAACGGTCGCGCAGGTCAACAAGTCGCTGCTGGAATTCTGGGACGGGCAGAGCAAGTACGCGCAGGGCCTGGCCGCCGACGCCGCCGACCGCAATGCCACCGATTCGGCGCTGGCCGGTGCGGGCATGCTCGCGGTCTCGGTGTCCGCGTTCCTGGTCGCGCTGCTGCTGGCCAACCGGATCATCCGGCGGCTCAAGCGGCTTCGCGACCAGACCATGCAGCTCGCGGACGAGAACCTCCCGCAGATGATGGCCAAGCTGAGCGAAGGCCAGACCGTCGACGCCGCCGCCGAGACCCCCGTGCTGGACTTCGGCGCGGACGAGATCGGCCAGGTGGCCAAGGCGTTCACCCACGCGCACGCCGCCGCGGTCGAGGCCGCCATCACCGAAGCCCGCACCCGCGAGGGCGTGAAGGCGGTGTTCCTCAATATCGCCCACCGCAGCCAGGTGGTGGTGCACCGCCAGCTCGAGGTGCTCGACGAGGCCGAGTCCAAGCAGGAGGATCCGGCGTTGCTGGAGATCTTCTTCCGGCTCGATCACCTCGCCACCCGCGAACGCCGCAATGCCGAGAACCTGATCATTCTGGCCGGCGGGCAGCCGGGCCGGCAGTGGCGCAATCCGGTGGCGCTGGTCGAGGTGGTGCGCTCGGGTGTCGGTGAGGCGCTGGACTACACGCGCGTCAAGATCGCCCGCCTGCCCGAGATCGCCGTCGCCGGCACCGCGGTCGCCGACCTCGTGCACCTGGTGGCCGAGCTGGTCGACAATGCCGCCCACTTCTCGCCGCCGCAGTCGCAGGTCGAGGTGCGCGGGAATGTGGTCGGCAAGGGCGTGGCCATCGAGATCGTGGACCAGGGCATGGGCATTCCCGAGCCGGATATGGCGCGAATCAACGACATGCTGCGCAACCCACCGGATTTCGGCGTCAACACGCTGTCCGAGGATTCCCGCCTCGGCATGTTCGTGGTCGCCCGGCTGGCGCAGCGCAACGGTATCTCGGTGCGGCTCACCGAATCCGACTACGGCGGCGTGCGGGCCATCGTGCTGGTGCCGAACACGCTCACCGTGGCCGCCGGGCGCACCGGTGAGATCCCGGTGGTGCCGCGGCGACCCGAACCGGTCGCTCCCGAGCCCCGGCAATTGGAATCCGCGCGCCAGGTCATCGAGGCCCTGCCGCCGGTTCCGGCCGCCCCCGAATTCCCGGAGCGCCAGATGTCCTTCGAGACGCCACGGCCGTTCGAGCCGTTCAAATCGTTCGAGGCCCCGCGCAGTTTCGAGCCCGCCGAGCCCGAGCGCTACGAGCCGCCGGTCGATCCGAGGGCCGCCCGCGCGCAACAAGTTTCGGCCCAGCAACCGGAAATCGAGTTCCGCCCGCGCGAACGCGATCGCTCCCAGTACACTGGCTCCGACGTCCGGCCCGCGCTTCCGCGTAGGCGCCGGCAGGCAAGTCTCGCACCGGAATTGGCGCAGGAGAAGACGGCGCCCGAGGCGCCTGCCCAATCCTCCCGGACGGCCGAGCAGGCCCGAGACCTCATGTCCGCCATCGAAAACGGAACCAGGCAGGGCCGCCGGGCCGATCCCGGTGCTTTCGGGCCTGAGTCAGGTTCTTACTCAGACCGACAGGAAGGCGACGGTGACCACCTCCAACGCTGGTGATCTCAACTGGCTACTCGACGATCTGGTGGATCGGCTCGCGGGTGTCCGGCACGCCGTGGTGCATTCCACCGACGGATTGCTGCTGGGCCGCTCCACGGCCATGAGCCGGGAGGACGCCGAGCATTTCGGCGCCATGTCCTCCACGCTCTACGGTCTGGCGCGCAGCGCCGGCACCCGGTTCGACGGCGGCGGCGTGCGCCAGGCGGTCATCGAACTGGACCGGGCGGTGCTGTTCGTGACGGCCGCCGGCAGCCACGCCTGCCTCGCCCTGCAGGCCAGCGACTCGGCCAATCTGGGCATGGTCGCCTATGAAATGAACCTGACCGTGCAGCGGGTCGGTAACTATCTGTCCACCACACCGCGCCAGAACCTGGCCGGACAAGGGAATCCTCGATTGTCATGATGCCGCGGCCGGGGGAACACCAATGGTTCGATGACGCGGCCGGTCCGCTCGTGCGCCCCTATGCACGGACCGGTGGCAGGACCATGGGCGCGGGACACGATCTGGACATGCTGACGGTGGTGGTGGTGCCCAACGCCGCCCCGCCGCTGCGGCGTGTCGAACCCGAATACGCGGATATCGTGCGGCTGTGCCGCCTGCCGTTGTCGGTGGCCGAGGTTTCGGCCGCCATCCGGCTTCCGCTGGCGGTGACGAAAATCCTTGTCGGGGACCTCATCTCGGACAATATCCTCAACTTCCGCGCGCCCGTCTCCCCGGAGGCGGCGCCCGGTGACCTCAACATTCTGCGAGCTGTACTCGATGGCATCCGAAAACTTTGACAATGCGCGCCCGCTGGCCGCCTCGGTGAAGATCCTCATCGCGGGCGGTTTCGGCGTGGGCAAGACGACCATGGTGTCGGCGATCAGTGAGATCACTCCGCTGCGCACCGAAGAACTCATCACCGAAATGTCCACCGGCGTGGACGATCTGCGCGGCGTGGAGGGTAAGACCACCACCACCGTCGCCCTGGATTTCGGTCGTATCACCATCGACCAGAACCTGGTCCTGTACCTGTTCGGTACGCCCGGCCAGGACCGATTCTGGTTCCTCTGGGACGAATTGGCCCGCGGCGCCCTCGGCGCGGTGGTCCTCGCCGACACCCGCCGCCTCGAAGGCTCCTTCGCCGCGATCGACTTCTTCGAACGCCGCGGCGTGGCCTTCACCGTGGCGGTCAACTGCTTCGAAGGGGCCCCGCTCTACACCCCGGTCGAAGTACGCGACGCCCTCGACCTGGACGAGCACATCCCGGTCCTGCTCTGCGACGCCCGCGACCGCGGCTCGGCCAAGAACGTACTCATGACCCTGGTCGAGTACCTCATCGAGCGAGCCGCGGGCGGCGCTCGGGTATAGCCGGGCCTTTCCGCAGCGCGAGCGTGCCCGCACCGACTCTTCGGTGCGGGCACGCTCGTTTTCGCGTTTCAGGGCACTCCGCAATGCTCCGCCGGGACTCCAATATTTTCGTGATTGAATTATCATGATACTCCTGTCACGATATTCGAGAGGCGGGATTCGCCTCTCGGACAAGGGAGTTCTGTCATGGCGGCCAGCATCGAACGCGCACTCGGCATCGCGAATCAGCACCTGGTGAAGGACCCGAAGCGGGTCGCGGCGGTGCGGTCCGCGCCCCGGCCCGACAACGGCTTCTACGGGCCGGACTCGGTGACCTGGCGGATGATGGACCATCCGCTGAGCCTGGTGCTCGCCATTCTGCGCGGGGCCGTCGAAGTGCTGTTCGATCCGGCCGTGGCGGAATCGGTGTCGACGCACAGCGTGATGCGCACCCGTCCGCTGACCCGGGCGCGGCGCTCGATCACCTTCTTCCAGATGGCGGCCTTCGGCGACAGCGAATCGGCGATCCGGGCCGGGCGCACGCTGTACCGGGTGCATTCGCACATCAATGGGGTCGATCCGATCAGCGGACAGGAGTATCACGGCACCGACCTGGACATGGCGCTGTGGACGCACGCACTCGGGCTGGTCAGCATCGTCGAGTGCTACGCGCAGTTCGGCTCCGGTCTGACCCCGGCCGAACAGGACGAATTCGTCCGGGAGAACGTGCCTTTCGCGCAGCTGGTGGGCGTTGCACCGGAGAATGCGCCCCGGACGCTCGCCGAATGCCGGGCCATTGCCGAGAGCTGGTATCCGCGAATGGCCTTGGGACTCGAGGGCCGCGCCAATGTGGACTTCCTGCTCCGCTCCCCCGTCACCCCGGCCTGGCCGATGCTGGTGGCCAGTCCCGCGCTGCGCGTGGTGGCCGTCGCCTTCGCCCGCAATCTCGCCCCGGAACTGCGGGACATCGCCGGCTTCCACCCGTCCGAACTGAGCATCCGGCTGGCCGAGGCCGCCGTGCGCGCGGCCACCCGGTTGCTCGCCTTTCCCGGCCGCAGCGGGGCCGCCATGCTGGTCAGCCCCGAGGGTTACGGCATGATGCTCAATGCCTGGGACGCCGATCCCGCACTGCCGCTGGCGGATCCGGCCATTCGCGCCGACCTGCACCTGCGGGTGCGGCAGGCCGGGGCCGGATCGAAGTTCTCCGATCTGGAGCATTCGCCGTTCGTCCACGACCAGGCCGCCACCCTGGCCTGACGCCCGCCTCGCGGTGGCCGGGCTCGGCGCGGGCGGTCGGATATCCTCACCGGATGACCGCCGACGCCGAGCCTCTCCGCAAACGCGGCCGTCCCCGCGCCACCGCCGAGGAGATCGAAGCGCGCCGCCGGAAACTGGTGGTAGCCGCCTACGAGGTGTTCCTCGACAAGGGCTATCACGCCACCGTCATCGCCGACATCTCCGCGCACGCCGGCCTGGGCTTCGGCACCTTCTACAAGGCCTTCGACAGCAAACGCCAGATCCTCGACGCCGTCATCGATTACGGCGTCGACCAGCTGCTCGCCGAAATCCTCACCCCCGGCCTGGTCACCGACGCCACCACCGTCACCGAATTCGAAGACCAGTTCCGCACCGTCGGCTCCCGCATCAACACCGTGTTCGCCGAGCATCCGCGCCTCGCGAAATTCCTTGCCCTGGAAGCCACCACCATCGACGACGAACTCACCACCCGCTGGTTCGGCCTCGTCGACTACGCCACCTCCCTGGTCGCCGGCTATCTCACCCGTGCCGCCGATCAGGGCCTGCTGCGCCGCGACTTCGAGCTCGAGCACACCGCTCGCGCCATCGTCGGCATCATCCTCATGGGCATCCTCGACGCCGCCCGCGGCACCGGCTCCCCGAACCCCGACGCCTACATCCACTCCGCCGTCGCCATGATCACCGCCGGCCTCCGCTCGACCTGAGCACGCACCGAGTTTATTGCGGCTGGCCCGAGCGAGACGCGCCGCGATAGCAACCGGGGGTGGTGCCCATGACGGCGGTGAAGGCGGCGATGAAGCCGCTGGGGTTCGACCAGCCGCAGGCGTGGGCGACGCGGGTGGTGTCGTGGCCGGCCGCGAGGAGGACGAGGGCGTGGTGGATGCGGAGCTGGGTGCGCCACTCGTAGAAGGTCATGCCGAGTTCGGTGTGGAACAGGCGGCTGAGGGTGCGGGGGCTGGCGCCGACCTGCTGCCCGAGGTCGGCCAAAGGTGTGTTGTCGCCGGGGTGTTCGTACAGCAGGCGGGCGATGGCGCGGAGGCGGTCGTCTCGGGGTTCGGGGAGTTGTAGCGGCTGTTCGGGGGCTTCACGGAGTTCGTCGACGAGCACGCGGCGCAATCGCGCCCGGGCGGCGGGGTCGGCTTCGCGTTCGAGATTGCGTGGGCCCGTGAGGGTGAGCAGGAGTTCGCGGACCAAAGCGGAGGCCAGGAACACCGCCGGATGGTCCGGTATCAGGCGGGCCAGCGCCGGTGGGAGGAATTCGATTCGCATATCGGTGTGACCGTGCGCTCGGTGATAGTGCGTGAAACCGGCCGGTGTCCAGGCGATTCGGTTGGCAGGCACGATCGAGGTCCCGTGCTCGGTGTGTACCGACAGGACGCCACGGGCCGCGTACACTAGGTGCCCGCGGTCGTGGGCATGTGCCGAACTGGTGCCGCCGGACGGCCACAGATGCATCCCGCCGGAGGGCCACAGCCGGGAAGTGGTTGCCGCCGGGACAGGTTGGCGGGCATCGGGCATAACTTGGCTTTCTATCGGTGTTCGGCCACGGTGCTGCCCGACAAGAGTAGATGTCATGCGCGAGAACCTGAATACGACGATGCGAGCGGCGGTCTGCACCCGGGCGGGCGACCCCGAGGTGCTCGAGATTCACGAGGTCCCGATCCCGGCGGTGCGGGCGGGCTGGACATTGGTGCGGGTGCGCGCGACCGGGCTGAATCGATCGGAACTGCGGACCCGCCAAGGGCATTCGCCGAGCGTGGTCTTTCCCCGCGTGCTCGGCATCGAATGCGTGGGCACCGTGGCGGTATCGACCGATCCGGCGCTCCCCGAAGGCACGACGGTCGCGGCGGTGATGGGTGAGATGGGTCGCGCGTTCGACGGCGGCTACGCCGAATACGCCCTGTTGCCCACCACTCTGCTCATGCCGATCACCACCACCCTGCCGTGGGAAACCCTTGCCGCCCTGCCCGAGACCTACCTGACCGCCCAGGGCGCCCTGGACGCCTTGGGTATCGAACCGGATTCCAAGGGCCGGTTGCTGATCCGGGGCGGCACCGCATCGGTCGGCTTGGCTGCCGCGACGATCGCCGCCGCCGCCGGCCTCGAGGTCGCGGCCACCACCCGCCAGCCCGCCAAATCGAGCACGCTGACCGCCGCCGGAGTCACCCACGTCCTCCCCGGCTCACCGGCGCCGGACCTGCACGAGATCTGGCCCGACGGCCCGGACTACGTACTCGACCTGGTCGGCACCGACTCGCTGCCGGAATCGCTCCGCCTGGTCCGGCGTGGCGGAACCGTATGCATGGCAGGCTCGCTCAGCGGCTGGCTGATCCCCGGCTTCGAGCCGATCGCCATGATCCCGTCCGGCACCAGACTCACCGCCTTCCACAGCGACGACTACAAGGGCAGCGCGGGTGCGCCGATCTTGCAGCGCGTCATCGACCAGGTCGAAGCCGGGGCGTATCAGCCGAACCTGGATCGCGCCTTCGCCCTCGCCGATATCGCCGCTGCCCATCGATATATGGAGGAGAACCGAGCCACCGGCAAACTCGTCGTTGTGCCCTGACCGGTGACACCTAGTTGACGGTCGGCGTCAGTCCGCCGTCGATGCGCAGGTTCGCGCCGTTGATCGACGCCCCGTAGGGACTGGCCACGAACGCGACCAGCGCCGCGATCTCGGCGGGCTCGGCCAACCGGTCCGAAGGCGCGGCCAGCGGCCCGTCCAGCAGCATACGAGTCGCGGACTCGACGTCCGGCAGCCCGTGCCCGGCGGCGAATCGCGCTGTCAATTCCCGGAATCCAGCGGTGTGAGTGGGCCCGGGACTGATGGTGTTCGCGGTGACGCCGGTCGCCGCCAGCTCCTTGGCCAGGCTGACGCTGAGGTTCGCCAGCGCGGCCTTGGCGGCGCTGTAGGCGGCCCGATCGGGCAGCGGATTCGGGTTGGCGGCACTGCCGATCTGAATGATCCGGCCGTAGCCCTGCGCGCGCATTTCCGGGGACAGGGCGCGGATCATGCGCACCGCCGATCCCACATTCATGTCGTAGAGCGCGAGCCAATCCTCCGCCGCAGCGGATTCCCAACCGTCCGTGCCCAGCCCGCCGGCATTGTTGACCAGGATCTCGATCCCCCCGAATGCAGCCGCAGCCTGGTGGGCGACCGAGCTCGCGGCCTCGTCGTCGGAGAGGTCACCGAGCGCGACGGCCGCGCTACCACCCTCGGCGACAATGCTTTCCACCGTCGCCTCGGCACGTTCGGGGTCGCGGCCGTGCACCACGACCGCGACCCCCTCCCGCGCCAGTCCGTGGGCAATGGCCTGCCCGATACCGCTCGTACTACCCGTGACCAGGGCACGCTTGCCCCGCAATTGCATATCCATGATTGCCGAAGTCCTTTGTGAGAGATCGCTTTCAGAAATAGCTTTGGCCAAAGCCATTGCCCAGAAGGTACGCTCGAACCATGCTCGTGTCCAGAGATGACCGTTCCAGCTCCGCTCCACCGGAACCGCCACCGAGCCCGCAGGATTCGGTCGACCGCTTCGTAGACGCCTGGAGCCGGATCGATCCGGAGCTCGATCTTTCGCCGCTGTCGGTGGTGCAACGCCTGGGCCGGGTCCGCCGCGCCCTCGAAGCCGAAATCGAAGCCACCTTCGCCGAATTCGGCCTCAACGGTCCCGACTACGTGGCGCTGGCGACCCTGCGGCAACTCGACGATCCGAACGGCGTCCCGCAGCGCCGGCTCATGCGCGAACTCGGCCTCACCTCGGGCACCATGAGCACCCGCGTGGATCGCCTTGCTGCACAAGACCTGGTGACCTGCACTTCCGATCCGCGAGACCGCCGCAATACCCTGGTCGCGCTCACCCCGGCCGGCCGTGCGCTCATGGATCGCGTCACCCCGGCCCACGTACGCGGTGAGGACCGCATGCTGGCCGCCTTGGATCCGCGTCAGCGCGAGATGCTCGCCGGTCTGCTCCGGCAGTTGCTCGTGTCCTACGAGGGTTCGGTGAGCGGTCCCGAATCACCCCGGCTGGGAATGACATTGGCGTCGGCGCATCGAGCCATGGACGCGCGCCGGGCGGTCGGCCTGCCCGAGGTCACGGGGCTGCTGGTCAAGGCCGTGGATCGCGACGGCCGCGCGGATCGGGCGGGGATCCGGACCGGAGATGTGCTGGTGCGCGCGGGCGGGCTCGAACTGCGATCGATCGGGGCGCTGCACGCCGCCCGGGACGCGGCGGCCGGCGGAGCGCTGACGATATCCGGAATCCGGGGCGCCGACGCCCAGTTCGAAGTGGCACTCGACGTCGCAACTGCCGCGAGTGACCCGTACACCGGTATCGCCGTCGCCGAAATCCATCAGGTCTGAGTCCGGAAACGGGAACGGGCGGCTCCGGAAACCGGAACCGCCCGACGCTTTCGATCCGTGCTCAGTCCAACTCGACGTCGCCGAAGTCGCTGATCCAGCGATGCGGCGGACGCGGCGCATTGGGCTCACCCGGCCGCGTCACCCCGATGGCGGACCAACCGGCCGCCGCCGCGGCATCCACCTCGTCCGGATGATCCGACAGGAACAGGATGCTCTCGGCCGGCACCCCGATCGCGCTCGCGATCTTCTCGTACGACGAGGCTTCCCGCTTCGGCCCGGCGGTCGACAGATCGAAATGGCCGCTGATCAACGGCGACAGATCCCCGCCGCGCGCGAACGCGAACCAATCCTTCTGATTGCGAACCGAACCCGACGAGTAGATGTACAGCTCCAGCCCGGCCGCCCGCCACGCCCGCAGCACCGGCGGGACATCCGGGAAGAACTCACCGAACAGCGACCCGTTGCGGAACCCCTCGGCGCAGATGATGCCCTGCGCCGCCTTGAGTGGTTCGGACTTCACATCGGTGTTCAGCCAGTCGATGAGGATCGCGGCGACCTCGGCCGCATCGGCGTCCGGCCGCCCGGCCTGGACCCGAGTCGCCTCGATGATCGGCGCCCCCGCATCGCCCTGATGCTCGGCCAGCCACTGCGGCAATCGATCCCGCGTGTACCCGTACAGCTCCTCCCGCACCGAACTGGTCGGGCTGGTGGTGCCTTCGATGTCGAGAACGATCGCCTTGATCATGCCGCGGTCAACTCGTCGAGGGTCGGGAAACCGCTCGAGATCTTGTCACCGGTGAAGTCGCCGATCCAGCCGTCCTCCTCCTCGAAGAACCGCACGGCCACGAACTCCGGCGTGGTGCCCATGTCGAACCAGTGCAGGGTGCCCGCCGGCACCGACACCAGGTCGCCCGCGGTGCACACGGTCGCCAGCACCTCGTCACCCAGGTGCAGGTAGAAGCAGCCCTGACCGGCGGCGAAGAACCGCACCTCGTCCTCGGCGTGCCGGTGCTCGTCGAGGAACTTGGTGCGCGCCCCGGCGGCCTTGGCGGGCCATTCCGGATCGGACTCGTCCGGGTGGATGCGGGCGACGTCGATGAACTTGTAGCGTCCGTCGGCATTCAATGCATCGATGCGCGACCGGTATTCGGCCAGCAGGTCCTCGGTCGAAGTGTCGCCGGACAGCCCCTCGAGCAGCGGCCAGCGTTCGAAGGTGATGCCGCGCTTGCCGAGCTCGGCGGCGATCTCGGCGTCGTCGCTGGTGCGCAGCTTGACGTCGGCGGCGTCCTGATCGTTCATGATCTGCAGCAGAGTCATCGTGGTTCCTTTCTCGGAACTAATTGTCGCCCACCGGAATCTCACGGTGCCCGGTCAATGTGGTCAGTTCGCAGATGCCTTCGAGGCATTCCGCACGGTCGCGCGCCTGCGCGAGGCTCTCGCCCCACGCGGTGATGCCGTGCCCGGCGATGAACAGCACGGGCGGGGCATCGGGATGCTCGGTCAGGTACTTCTCGATGTCCTCGCCGATGCGCGGCACGTCCGCGTGATTCGGGAACACCGGAATGTCGATGGCGTCCGGGCGAATTCCGCCCAGGCCCTTGATCAGCTCATATCCGGAGAACCGCACGGTCTGCACGTCGGCACTCGCTGCACCGATGGACAGCGCGGTGGCGTGTGGCGGGTGCACGTGCACCACGGCCTCGCTGCCGCGCGTGCGGTAAACGGCGGTGTGGATGGTGGTTTCGGCCGACGGGCGGCGGCCGCCGGAGCGCACCGGCCGCGAGTCCGAGACGGCGACGGTGACCGTATCGGTCTCGGTCAGCTCGCCCTTGGACAGTCCGCTCGCGGTGATGACGGCCGTATCGCCCTGGCGCACCGAGATATTGCCCGCGGTGCCGGGCATCCAGCCGTTCGCGTACAGATTCCGCGCGATGGCGGCGATCTCCCGCCCGGCCCGCAATGTTGCACCGTGTGCATGTCCGGCCAGTTCGGCGGGCGGTACCGCGCCGTCCGCGGCGGCGGCATCGACGAGCACGCCGTTCTCGGTGACGACCGCCGTCACCAGCTCGCCCGGCGTGACATCGAAGGCCGGGTTGAAGGTCTGTGTGCCCGCGGGAGCCGTTGTGACGCCGCCGAATCCGGTCACCTCGGCGGCCGCGCGCTGCTCCACCACGATGTCGCTGCCGCGCGCCGTCGAGATGTCACGTGTCGATTCGGGGGCGACCACGATGAACGGGATTCCGTGATGCTTGGCGGCCAGCGCCAGCATGTAGGTGCCGATCTTGTTGGCTACCGCGCCATCCGCGGTGATGCGGTCCGCGCCGACGATGACCGCGTCCAGGTTCTCGGTGGCCATCGCCCAGGCAGCGGCGGAATCGATGGTGAGTCGGTGCGGGATACCGGCTTCGGCCATCTCCCACGCGGTGAGTCGCGCGCCCTGCAACAGCGGGCGGGTCTCGTCCACGATCACCTCGGCGAGCTTGCCGCGCTGGTGCAGTACCCGCAGCGCACCGATCGCGGTGCCCCAAGCGGTGGTCGCGAGGCGGCCGGTATTGCAGTGCGTGAGCAGGCGCAGAGGCCGATCCGCGCACAGCTGCTCGAGCAGATCCGCCGCGTGTGTAGCCGCCGCGAGATTGGTGCGCCCGTCCTCGGCCTGCATTTCCAGCGCTTCGTCCAGCACTGCCTGCACGCCCTCGGGCAGCTTGCTCAATGCGCGCTGCACACCCCAGGCGAGGTTGACCGCGGTGGGCCGGGCATCGGCGATCCGCGTCGCCTCGGCAGTCACGGCCGCCGTATCCACGACTCCGTCGGCGCTGTTGGCGAGCGCGGCGATGACCACACCGAACGCCCCCGACACCCCGATCGCCGGCGCGCCGCGAATGGCGAGCGTCTTGATCGCATCGATGACCTGATCGACCGTGGTGATCCGCAACTCCCGCAATTCCTGCGGCAATGCCCGCTGGTCGATGGTGACCAACGCACCGTCGTCCCACACGATCGAACTCTGATCCATCTAGGTTGTGTCCTCTTGACGCAGGTAATGGGGAGGCCGCCCGCCGGATGCGGGCACACGCCCACCGTATCGAACCCGGATCGCCGCGTGACCGGCAGGTTTCGGATCACCGGAATCCGAATCCCGAGGCGAACGGTCTGTCATCTCGTCGCCCTGTCCATACCGAAGTACCATTCCGGTATGGCTAGAGCGCGTCGCACCCGCAAGATCACAGTGTCGATGCCCGAGGAGATAGCCGCCACCCTCGACGATTGGCGCGCCACCGGCCGCATCGAATCCATCTCCTCCTTCGTGGCCGAATCCGTCCGAGCCCGGGTCAATCGCACCGAATCCCTCGCCAGACTCGAGAACGCGCTCGGCGGCCGCCCGCCCCTCGACCTGATCAACCGCGCCCGCGCCGTGCAGGGGCTACCCCCCTTACCCGATAAGGAGGATCCCGGCGACCACGCCGGCGCGGCATGACCACCGCCGGCTCCACGCTGGGAGGCGTCGTCTTCGACACCGCCGCCCTCACCGCCTGGGCGCACCGAGTCGCCTACGTGCAATCCGTGGTCTGGGCTACCGCCGATGCCGGCCACACCATCATCGTCCCCGCGACCGCCCTCGCCGCCGCCCGGGCGCTCATCCCCTCCGGGCGTCTCGACATTCTCGCGGTGCTGCTCGATCTGCCCAATACGGTCATTCAGCCGTTGGATCGCCCGGCCTCCGATCATCTCGGGGCCGCGTTGGCCGATCGGCCCGATGCCGACGCGCTCATCCCCGCCGGTCACGCCACCATCGAAGCGGTCAGTCGGGACTGGCCCTGTCTCACCGACCGTCCCGATACCCTCCGCAAACTGGACCCGCGGGTTCAAACCGACATTCTCCCTTAGGGATTCGGCCCGGCTCGTCGGTCACGCGCGGTCGTGCAGGGTGATGCGGTAGCCGTCGGGGTCGGCGAAGGTGAATGTGCGGCCGAACGGGCCGTCGATCGGTTCGGCGACGATGGTGTGCCCATCTGCCGCCAAGGCATCGTGGATGGCCTGAACGTCCGTGGCGTGCAGCCAGATCGCCGCGCCGATACCCGGATATGCCGCCGATGCGAGGTCGGTGCCGGGGACGATGTCGCGCAGCGCGAACGCGATCGGCTTCGTCTCGAACACCACGGCATGCGGCGGTCCGGCGGGTGAGCGAACCAGGCCCAGGTACTGCTCGTAGAACGCCTGCGAGGCATCGAGATCGCGCACCTGCAGCGAAATGAAATCGGGACCGATTGCGGGCATTGTCCTGCTCCTTCAACGTGTGTGTCAGTTTTCTGACATGCCCAAGGCTATGTCAGAATACTGACATGAGTCAAGAAGGCGTCGGCGTAGACCTGGACACATCCCTCGGCTACCTGCTGAAAGAGGCGTCCAGCGCCCTCCGCGCAGCCATGGAGGAAGTGCTGCGCCCGCTCGGCATGAACGTCACCCACTACGCCTGCCTCGAACTGCTCGCCCAACGCCCGGGCCTGTCGAACTCCGAACTGGCCCGCGGGGCCTTCGTGACGCGCCAAACCATGAACGTCCTGCTGCAAACCCTCGAACGCGAAGGTCACGTCACCAGGCCCGCCGCCGCCCCCGTCGGCAAAGTCCTCCCCACCCGCTTGACCTCCAAAGGTCGCCGCCACCTCGAAAAAGCCACCGCCGCGGTCCGATCCGTCGAGCTCAGAATGGTCGCCGACCTCACCGGCGCCGAACAGGCCGACGCCCTGCGAATCCTGCGCACCATGACCAACGCCCTCCGGGCCAACCCCGCCTAACTACTGGGCGGCGGCGAAAACCCCACCGGCCACTTGGTTTTCGCGTCGTACCGCACCCCGTCGAACTGCACCCCCGTCAGCGTCGCCCCGGTGAGATCCGCACCATTCAGCGTCACCTGCCGCAACGTGGCCCCGGTCAGATCGGCCTCACTCAAATGCGCCCCACTCAAATCCACATTATGAAACTCGGCCTGCCGCAAAACCGCCCCCTCCCACCCAGACCCATCGGCGGCACAATTACCGATCCGCGCCCCCTCGAGATTCGAATGCAAGAAACTCGCCCGAGTCAACCGCAACCCCGACAGCACACTCCCCCGCAAACTCGACCCACCCAACTGAGCATCCCCCAGATCGGTATTCGAGAACTTCACGGTAGTCAAATCATTCCCACCCAACTCCGCAAACGCCAACGAAGCCCCACTGAAATCGATATACCCCACCCCCCGACGCTGCAACCGCACCCCCTCCAAACAGGTATAACTCAAATCCACCGCCTCATCAGCAAACTCCCCCAAATGGTTATACCGAACAACCAACGCCACCGCAGCCTTGAACTCCTCCCCCAACCGCGGCGGATTCAACGAATCACTCCCCCTCCCAGCACAATTCCGCGCCGTAATCACCACCCCCGGAACCCCACTATGATCCTGCTCCCGCAAAAACGCCGCCACCACAGAAACCACCTTGAACCGATCCCCCGGAAACTCCCCAGCAATCTGATCCAGCGAATAAATCGCTCCCAACCGCCCCTGAGCCGTGGAATCCGCACCCCCAAGCACCTCCGCAGCCCGCGCAAACCGCTCCACAGCCTGCTCTCGCCGCACCAGCTGATACTGCTGCCGACTGGACTCCTCGGCGAGCCGTAAACTCTGCGCGCCATACAAAACCGCAGCAATCGCTGCCATCACGGCAACGAACGGCAACACCCGCCCGACCCACCCCGGCGAAGCCCACCCCCGCACCGCTCCCACCACCCGCGTACGCCACGGGCGTCCCCCAGACGGCCGCTGCAGGCGCATCGCACGCCCCCGTCCAGCCAACGGCGGCCGCCGCCGAGTGCGATTCGATCTCACCTATCGATCATCTTGTGCCACACCGACTTGCGCAGCCTTATCGAACGACCGGCGCCGCCCCCGACCTCCAGTCATCCACCCGCCGCCGAATATTCCCGACCATCGGAAGCCCATCGATCTCCTCCGGCGCGAACCAAGCCACCTCGGTCGACTCGTCGGACACCGCAATCGACCCCCCAACCGGCCTGCCCAACAGGCAAATCGAGAACTCCTGCCGCACCTCACCATCGTCATACGCGAACACATGCCCCGGATCGGTATACGTCCCCACAATCCCGACGATCTCGATATCGATCCCGGTCTCTTCCTTGGTCTCCCGAACCCCACACCCCGCCAGCGATTCCCCCAACTCCATCTTCCCTCCCGGCAACGCCCACATCCCGTTGTCCACCCGCCGCTGCAACAGCACCCGGCCGGACTCGTCCACAACGACCACGGATGCGGCCGGCACCAGGCTGTTCGGGGGCGGCGCGTCCGGATCGTTCTCGTAGTCACGCCTTGTCATGCGATCCGACCTCCCAAACGTTCCGGCCTCGGGACCAGAGTTCGTCGACATGCTCGGAGAACCGATCGAACATGCCATCCGGATGTTCGCGCCGCAAATGGAACATGGGCGAGTCGTGACCAACGCGCCGCGCAAGGATCGGCGTCATGATCATGTCGCTGTCGAATCGAAACACCGACAGGTTGACATGACCATCCGAGAATCGCGCTTCGACACTGTCGACATCCTGCAGCTTTCGCAGCTCGGCGAGTGTCACCGCGATACGAGTGGAGAGCGTGAGCGGGACGTTCTCTTCACGCTCACGCGCCAAGGTCGCCGCACTGGCCGGATCACCGACGAGAATCCGAATTCGACAGCCTGCCAGTGCTTTTCGCCTGAGCAGAGCAGCCAGGTTCGCCTGCTCCAGCCAGAGGAAGTAGTTGGTGTATCCAGCGAAGGTGAGATCCTGCCTGGCATTCGTGATCAACGACCGCCACAGGGAAGCCGGGGCGGCGGATCGATATGGGAAGACCTGAACCACTTCTCGATCCGGGCCGACCTTGAGGGTTCGTTGGACAGCTGCAGGCCACAAGTCTGCTTCCTCCGCTTGTAGGTGTTCGCAGACCGCCCAGCGGTGACGGGCGTGCGGGACACGCGATTCATTGGTCACCCACCGAGTAACCGTTTTGACGTCGACGCCACACTTCTCGGCCAGTTGCTGCTCGGTGACCTTCGCCTTTGTCATCGCTTGTCGCAGGCCCTGATTCATCTTCCTCCTCAGCCGGGGGACGTATCAGACCTTAGAACTCGGACGTCCCAAACGTCCTGGAAACGAGGTAGGAACGCCCCTTCGCTTGATCGACGCTGGTAGTGGCAGTTGCGGGCTGGACAACGACAGGACACCGGTGGCGATCACGGACGACGGAAGGATCGGGAGATGGCTTTGACCGAAATCCAGGCGCGGGTGCTGGGTGTTCTAATTGCGGTCCGACCCGACTCGGCTATGACCGTCCGGGAGCTTGCGGCAAAGCTCGAGCTGACGGCAGGGACGGTTCGCCGCGCGTTGTGCAGGCTTGCTGGTTCCGGCCTCGTGCTGAGTTCGCCGCACAGTCCTGCCAATTGGAGGGTCACTGTGCGGGGGCGGCTGGTGGCGAAGGATCCGGTCTATCGGGAGTTTCTGTCGATCGCCGAAGCCGAAGGGCAACCTGCGCACTGGTTGCAGTACCACGACGGGCAGTGGGCACCGGTTTGGTCTGACGGGCGTGTGGGAGATCCGGTCAGAGACGGCTTTGCAATATCTGCCAAGCCTCCGTCAGTGGGAGCGACTTTCCCTGCTCGCTCGGCACGATCGTCACCCCGTATCGGCTGAGGTTGGCCAGTGCCGCCTGGATCGGTGGGAAGCTCATCTGGGCGTCGCTCGAATAGGGAACTGCGACAATCGGTTTTCGTAGGCCGACTGCCTCGACGAGCAGGCCGAGGGGAAGTGTGTCTGAGATGCCCGCGGCCCACTTCGCGGCCGAGTTGCAGGTGAGTGGGGCGACGATCATCGCGTCGGCGGGTGGGAGTAGGTCCGGTGTGCCGGGTTGCTTGTATTCGCTTCGAACCGCCCAGCCGGTCTTCGCTGATAAGTGGTCGGTATCGATGAAACGGCGGCCTGATGGGGAGGCGACGACGCAGACGTCCCAGCCGGCGGCCTGCGCCATTTCCACTAGCGCCTCGATCTCCGGTGCTCTCGATGAGCCGGTGACGATCGCGTACAGGACCGGCGCTCCCTGGTCATTCATACGCTAAGCATGAGTTATCGGAAGAGACTGCCTGCGTGGGGCGGTCGGTTTTGATACGGTGCGCCGAGAGGTGTGCTGGGCAGGGATTGGATTTCGTCATGGGGATCAGCGTTATCGACCGCGGGAACTATGACGACGACCGGCAGCCGAATGTTTCCGTCGCGGTTTCGGTGACGGTGAATGTGAGTTCGCAACCGCTGCACCAGGAATCGAGTTACACGGTCTCGGCGTCACCGCCGCAGGAGGAGTACCCGCCGCTCGCGCTGGTCACCTCCCAGCCGGTGTCTTCCAGCCCGAACGTGGTCATGACCTTGGACGGCGGCAACCTCCCGTCCCGGCTGGAGTTCGCCAACGACTGGAGCAGCCGGGTCCCGGCGAAAGAGGTCGGCCGCGAACTGTACGACGCTTACTCGCAGGCCCTGTCGGAACTCGGCGGCCGCCACTCGGAGGCGTACGTCTCCTCCCGCGGCTGGTCCCTGACCCCACGCGAGCAAGCCATCATGCTGCTGGAAAGCTCCACCTGGCACAAATACTGCCGAGTCCAGGACGAATTGCTCTCCGACGGCGACTATCTCGTTCGCGGAGCCGCCACCCAATACTCCAAAGCCGTCGTCGCCGTCGCGGGGAACCGCGAGTCGATCCATTCGATCACGGTCTCCCCGCTCTGGCACGGCTGCGCCTACCCCAACGCCATCGAAGCCGAAATCCTCTGGTGCGCAGACCGAATCCGCGCCATGCGCCCCAAATTCAGTGCCAAACGCGACTGGACCCGCTACTCCGACGCCGAAATCTTCGAACTACACCGCCGCCACCGCCACCAGCTCATCGGCGAAAGCGCGTACTGAGGGGCTCAGTTGAACATGCCGGGTTCGTAGGTGCCGGCGGGGACTCGGGCTATTACGTTCAGGCGGTTGAAGGTGTTGATGAGGGCGATGGCGGCTATGAGGGTCGCGGATTGTTCTTCGTCGAAGTGTTTGCGGATGGCGGACCAGGTTTCGTCGGAGACGCCCTGGTGGGTGTCGGCGAGGCGGGTGCCTTCTTCGGTGAGGGCGAGGGCGGCGCGTTCGGGGTCGGTGAAGACGGTGGCTTCGCGCCAGGCGGCTACCAGGTTGAGGCGGGTGGGGGTTTCGCCGCCGGCCGCGGCGTCCTTGGCGTGCATGTCCACGCAGAAGCCGCAGCCGTTGATTTGGCTGGCTCGGAGTTCGACCAGTTGCAGGAGGTTTTCGGGGACGTTGGATTGGTGGAGCAATTGGGCCGCGCCGACGATTCGTTTGTAGAGCTTGCCGCCGATGTCGGTTGTCATCAGGTTCATGCGGGGTTCCATGGGGTGTCCTTCGGTCGGGTGCCGCGTGGGGCGCGGCATCGGTACCTCATGAAGACACCGCGGACTTCGCGGGTGTGACAACCGACTTCGCGGCCGGGAACTATCGAGCGGCGGTTCCGTCGGCGACGAGCGCTCGGTGGCGGCGTTGTTCCAGCTCGATGAATCCGTCGATCATGGTGGTGTAGACCTGCTCGACCAGGTCGGGCGCCACACCGTGCTCCTCGGCGAGCTCGCGCAGGCGGACCATCATGCGGGCGCGGCGGTCGGGTGCGCGGACCTCGTCGGGATTGCGTTTGAAGGTGGCGGCGCGGAAGACCAATTGCTGCCGGGCGCCGAGCAATTCGACGATCCGGGCATCGATGGCGTCGATCTGGGTGCGGACTTCTTCGAGAGACATGAGCCTCGATACCTTTCGATTCGAGGCTGCCCGGCGCGCATCAGCCGGCGGATGTGGCGTACGGCTGCTGCTACCAGGCAGCCGATACGCGTGCGCGAGTCAGGGCTGCCGGAACTCCGGCCACCACCACGACTGCGACATGAACATCACGCCAGGATCAAACCACACACCCGATAGCGGTGCATCACGGCGGGTCGATCAAACGCCCAGAGCAAGGGTCACGTTGTGCCCGCCGAAGCCGAAGGAATTGGTCAGAGCGTACCGGAGCTGTTGCAGGCGTGGAGATTTCGCGACCACATCCAATTCGATGCCGTCGTCGTGGTGTTCGAAGTTCAGCGTGGGCGGGACGATCTGCTGCCGCAGTGCCCGCAGGGTGAGGATGGCTTCCAGCGCACCGACCGCACCGATGGAATGACCCAGCGCGGATTTCGGCGCGTACACCGACGCCCCGGGCGTGACAGCGGTGATCGCCTTGGCCTCGGAGATATCGCCGATGGGAGTGCCGGTGGCGTGCGCGTTCACATGGTCGATATCGGCCGCCGAAAGCCCCGCCGTCGCAATGGCCTTGCGCATGGCCCGCGCCGCACCATCACCATCGGGCGCGGTACCGGTGATGTGATAACCGTCCGAAGTGATCCCGGCCCCGAGAACCCGCCCCAAAATCTCCGCACCACGCCCCCGCGCATGAGCCTCGGACTCCAGCACCAGCAGCGCCCCCGCCTCCCCGAACACGAACCCGTCCCGATCCCGGTCGAAAGGCCGTGAGGCCCGCTCGGGTTCGTCATTACGCGTGCTCATCGCCCGCATCATCGCGAAACTCGCGATCGGCACCGCGTCGATATGCCCTTCCACCCCGCCCGCCACCACCACATCGGCCTCCCCGGTACGGATCAACCGCCACCCGTGCGCGATCGCCTCCGACCCGGACGCGCACGCCGAAACAGGCGCATACACCCCGCCTTTCGCACCGATCTCCAACCCGATGGTGGCCGCCGACCCGTTCGGCATGACCATCGGCACCGTCATCGGCGGCACCTTCCGATAACCCCCGGCCCGCATCGAATCCACCGCGTGTACCAGCGATTCCCCGCCCCCGAGCCCGGTCCCCACCGCCACCGCCAGCCGTTCCGGATCGACCGACGGCTGCCCGGCCTCCGCCCACACCCGCCGCGCCAGCACCAACGCCAGCTGCTGCACGAACGACATCCGCCGCTGCTCGATCCGCGTCAGCTGCTCCCCCGGCGGCGCGACCAGCTTCCCGCCGATCCGCACCGGCAGGTCGTGCTCGGTGACGAACGAATCGGTGAGCGCGCGAATCCCGCTGTCCCCGGCCAGCAATCGCGCCCAGGTCGTGTCCAGGTCCGCGCCCAGACAGGTGGTCGCGGACATCGCGGTCACCACCACACCCGTTTCTGTACCACTTGTTACACCCATGCCGACATGGATACCTGTACCAACCGCTACAGTCAACCTGTGCCCAGACCCCTCGACCACGCCCGCCGCGCCGACCTGCTCGCCGGCGTCATCGCCTATATCGCCGAATACGGCCTGGCCGAACTGTCCCTGCGCCCGCTGGCCGACTACCTCGGCACCAGCTCCCGCATGCTCATCCACTACTTCGGCACCAAGGAGCAGATGCTGGTGTCCGCCTTGGAAACCCAGCGCCCCGATATCGCCGCACTCTTCGGCGACGTCGATTCCGCGCACATGCTGCGCGCCCGCCTCGCCGGATCGTTCGAGGTCAATACCGCGGGCACGGGCGCAACCAGCCTCCGAGTCCTGCTCCAGGTGCTCGGCGCGGCCGTCGTCCCCGGCAGCCCGTTCCAGTCGTACGCCGAATCGGCCATTCACGTCGTGGTGGACGCCCTCACCGAGGCCCTGCGCCGCATCGACCCCGATATCGCCGATCCGCAGGCCGCCGCCACCCTGCTGGTCTCCGGCGTGCGCGGCCTCATTCAGGACTGGTGGATCACCGGCGACACCGATCGCGTCACCCGCGCCGTCGACCTGCTGGTCGCCCAGGCCATCCGCTAGCCACTGACTACGCTGCTGGAATGCAGACCGAGCAGCGGCTGATCGACACGGTGGCGTGGGTGCGGATAGAACACGGCAAGATCCTGTGCGCCCGCCCGCGCGGCAAGGACGTCTTCTATATCCCGGGCGGCAAAAGGGAAGGCGCGGAATCGGATCTGGAGACCCTGGTCCGCGAGATCCGCGAGGAACTGACCGTCGAGCTGACCCCGGCGTCGGTCGCACACGTCGGCACCTACGAGGCCCCGATCCCGGACGCGGTCGTCCGAATGGCTTGCTACACCGCCGATTACCTCGGCACCCTGGCCGCCAGCAGTGAGATCGAAGAGGTCGCCTGGTTCACCTACGCCGACCGCGACGAGGTCCCGCCGGTGGACCAACTCCTGTTCGACGATCTTGCCGCCGCCGGCCTCCTGTCCCCGCTAACTGAAACAAGTTGTTGACCCCTACCGAGGGTTAGGCGTCGAGACTCTGGCCTGAATGTAGAACATGTTCTAGTGTGGTGGGCACAACATTCCAGTGCCGGAAAGTTCAGAGGAGCCCACTGCACCATGCGTACCGAGATTTGTGATCGCCTCGGCATCGACGTACCGATCTTCGCCTTCACCCACTGCCGCGACGTCGCGGCCGCGGTGAGCAATGCGGGCGGCCTGGGCGTGCTCGGCGCTGTCGGCTTCACCGCGGAACAGCTCGAAGTGGAGCTCCAGTGGCTCGACGAGCACGTCACCGGCGTGTACGGCGTCGACCTGGTCATCCCCTCCAAGTACGAGGGCAAGGGCGTGGACGGCCTGTCCCCCGAGGAGCTGGAATCCAAGCTGGGCGAGCTGGTTCCGCAGGGCCACCGCGACTTCGCCGAGAAGCTGCTCAACGACCACAATGTCCCGCACCTGCCGCCGGAGGAGCACCACAACCAGCTGCTGGGCTGGACCGCCACCACGGTCGCCCCGCAGATCGAGGTCATCC
The DNA here is from genome assembly GCF_021183565.1 of Nocardia yamanashiensis. Lineage (NCBI taxonomy): Bacteria > Bacillati > Actinomycetota > Actinomycetes > Mycobacteriales > Nocardiaceae > Nocardia > Nocardia yamanashiensis. The sequence continues at coordinate 2,183,272 of NZ_CP089226.1, read as the reverse complement.
TCAAGCACCCCAAGGCCAAGCTGGTCGCCAACGCCCTGGGCACCCCGCCCGATGACGTGATCAAGCAAATCCAGGACTCCGGCCGCCTGATCGGCGCGCTGTGTGGTTCGGTCAAGCACGCCCTCAACCACAAGAACGCCGGCCTGGACTTCGTCGTCATGCAGGGCACCGAGGGCGGCGGCCACTGCGGCGAGGTCTCCTCGGTGGTGCTGTGGCCGCAGGTCATCGACGCGATCGGCGATATGCCCGCCCTGGCCGCCGGCGGTATCGGCAACGGCCGTCAGGTCGCCGCCGCCATGGCGATGGGCGCGGCGGGCGCGTGGACCGGTTCGCTGTGGCTGACCGTCGAGGAGGCCAATGTGCCGCCCGCGCAGATGCAGACCTACCTCGATGCCACCAGCCACGACACCGTGCGCTCGCGGTCCTGGACCGGCAAGCCCTGCCGCATGCTCAAGAACGACTGGACCGAGGCGTGGGAGCGCGACGACACCCCGAACCCGCTGCCCATGCCGCTGCAGATGATGGTGGCCCTGGACGGCGTGAAGCGCGGCCACCGCTACCCGGAGCAGGCCAAGGACGTGAACTTCAATCCGGTCGGCCAGGTGGTCGGCCTGATGAACAAGGTCGAGCGTTCCGCCGATGTGGTGCAGCGCCTGATCACCGAATACCTGGAGGCGTGCGAGCGCCTCAACAAGCTCAACAACGCGTAGCCCTCGGATCCTCGGGCGCGTCGTACGGGCGCGCTACGGTGGGATGATGGCGAACCTACAACCGGCAGTGCGGTCCGCGTATTACGCGGTGCTCGCACTGCCGGTTGCTTTCGCGCCCACCGGGGTTCGCGCCCGCGTGACGCGCCGGACCCTGCGCATTCCCTTCGCGTCGAACTCCCCCGGCTGGTTCCGCGCCGCCGCGCACACGGCGCTCGCCGCGGCGATCGGACTGGTCGCCTGGTTCGCGGTCTTCCTGGCCCTGGTGGCGGCGGTGCGCGGCATCGCCTACCCGCTCGTCGCGGCGGGCGATTACGAACATTCCTGGGGCGGCCCCACTTTGGCGGGCGCCTGGGCGGTGCACGCCCTGCTCGGCGTCGGCATGCTCCCGCTCTGGTTCCTGCTGCTGGCCGGAATCGGCATACTGCAAAGGCAACTCGCACGGCGGTTGCTCACCCGCACCGGACCGTGGTGGCCGGTGCCCGTCGCGGCGCTGGCTTTCCTCGGCGCAATCGCGTTCTTCATAGCCTGGCTGCATCAGATCTGACGACTCGCCGGGCGGTTCGCCGCGCCACGCCGAAATCCGCTGTGACTCCGTTGTTCTCGATCTTGACGAAGCTCACTATGTAAGTAACGCTGTGTTCGCCGTGGACCGAGTGGTGTGAGACCCGTCTCCGAACCCGCGGCGTAACTTGCTGTTTCGGGTAGTGGATTGCGACGGTGGTCGGGATATGTTGCAGAAGAAGCCGTCAAGCCTCACCAAGATGCTCGGAGCCATCGGCTCGGGCCTCTTCGTCATCGTGCTGATAGTCGTCGCCGCGCTGCTGAACAAATCGGGCGATTCGTCGAAAACGGTCCCGGGCCAGACCAATCCGACCGTGGCGGGCTCGGCCACCGAGGTCAAGGCGCTGCTCGGCAAACTCAAGGTCGCCGACGAATTGCCGATGACCGGCTACAGCCGCGAGCAGTTCCCGCACTGGGACACCAACAAGCCCGAGCACGGATTCGGCGACCAGTACGCCCAATACAGCAAATGCACCACGCGCGAGGTCATGCTGCTGCGCGATGCCTCCGGCTCGGTCAAGCTCGATGCCGCCACCTGCAAGTTCACCATGGGCAAGGACGGCGGCTGGCAGGACCAGTACGGCGTGCCGGACAAGAAGACCAACGGCCTCAAGCCGTACAAGTTCATCACCGACTCCGCCGGCGTGGACGTCGATCACATTGTGGCGCTGGCCGAAGCGTGGCGTTCCGGCGCGGCCAAGATGGACGAGGACACCCGCCGCAATATCGCCAACGACGCCATCAACCTGGCCGCGTCCGACCCGACCGCCAATCGCTCCAAGGGCGACCAGGACCCGTCCACTTACCTTCCGCCGGGCAATTTCCGGTGTGGTTATATCGCGCACTACCTCCAGGTGAAAGTAAAGTACGGCCTGAACGTCGATTCCAAAGAGCAGACCGCACTGAAGACAGCCGTGCAGGACTGCGTCGATAGAGGAGGGTTCAAGTAGACGCCATCGTCGAGATCCACAGCGCGGCAGCCGTGATGACCCAGGAGGAGGGCACGGTTTCCGGAGCTCTCGACGTGAAGCTGGACCCGACCGGCCACGGCCTGGTCCGCTACCGCGGCACCGCGACCTGGTACACCATCGGCAATCTGGACGACGAGGAACCCCGCACCTGGGAAGCCGTCGAGGACCTGGCGGCCGCCATCGAGAAGGACAGCGGCGCCCGCGACAGCTTCGGCAATGTGGTGGTCTTCGAGGCCTGAGACCCGATACGAAAATCCCTGCCACGCGATCGCGGCAGGGATTTTTCCCGTTTCGGTTACTTCTCGGCCGCGCGCAACGACTCCGCGCGCAGTCGCACGCCTTCGGTCATGCTCCCGAACCCCTTGCGCAGCGCCCCGCCCAGCAGTCCGCCGACCACCGGGCTCAACGGCCCCTCGAGCTGGAAGTGCGAGTCGTACCGCGTCTTACCGTCGGCCAGCGCGGTCACCGTATGCGACCGCTCGCTGCGCAACACCCCCAGCGGCGCCGGCTTCATGGCATAGCTGAACTCTTTGCCCGGGGTGTGGCTGCGGATGTACTCCCGCTGCGCCTTCGGGTTCGGCCCCACCAGCCGCACCTGCATGTCGATCGGCGTACCCGGTTCCAAGGTGGTCGAGCAGGCGGGCACGAAGGGGTTCCACTCGCCGTAGCTGTCCACGTCGGTGAGCACCTGCCACACCAGATCGCTGGGCGCGTCGATCTCCACGCTGTAGTCGATGACAAAGGTCATGAGGGCACAATACTGACACCCGTTCCAACCCCGCATCCGGGCGGCCGACTCAGGGTATGCACGGAGGCCGCGTAGCTCTCGCGGGCGATCCGGCCCGCCGGTCCGGCTCGTACGGTCGATCCATGACGGAGGGCAAGGCGGTCGAATCGGTGCCGCGGCTGGTCGAATTGGATGTACTGCGCGGCTTCGCGCTCGGCGGGATCCTGCTGGTGAACATCAGCGTCATGTCGGGGCCCGACTTCCCGGACGGCGCGGTGCTGACCGTGCTGGACGCGTTGTTCCACAACAAGTTCTATGTGCTGTTCTCGTTCCTGTTCGGGTACTCGCTGACGTTGCAGTTCCGGGCCGCACAGCGGGCCGGGGTGAGCGGGCGGGCGCGGACCGTGCGCCGGTGCCTGGCGTTGATGGCGCTCGGGGCGGTGCACGCGGTGTTCTTCTTCATCGGTGACGTGCTGTTCAGCTACGGGGTGATCGGGCTGGTTCTGTTGCTGCTGAGCCGGTTACGGCCGCGGGCGGCAGCGTGGACGGCCACCGGATTGCTCGGGTGCGCCGCCATTGCGATGACCGTGTTCGTGCTGCTGGCCGACACCGATGGCGGCGCGGGCGATTCCGGTGAGCACACGCGCGAACTGGAGATCATGCGCGCGGGCTGGGGTGAGGCGGCGGCGTGGCGATGGGAGTTGTTCAGCGACAGTCTGCCGCTGCACATGCTGTTCGCGATAGTGGCGGTGCTGCCGCTGTTCCTGTTCGGCCTGGCCGCCGGAAAGGCACGCCTGCTGGAGGATCCGGCGCGGTATCTGCCGTGGCTGCCGCGGGTGCAATGGATCGGGTTCGGGGTGGGCGGTCCGGTATCGGTGCTGAACGCGGTGTTCCATTGGCCCGTGCTCGCCGGGGTCGGGGTGATCACCGCGCCGCTGCTGTCCGCCGCGTACGCCGCGACCTTGCTTCGCGCCGTGCACGCGTGGCCCCGGGTGGCCGAGGTTTTCGCCCCCGCCGGGAAGATCGCGGCCACCACCTACATCAGCCAGTCGGTCATCACCTCGATCATCTTCACCGGCTACGGATTCGCCCTCGCCGGACGCCTGGACGACTGGGCGGTGGTGGCCGTCGCGCTCGGCATCTACGCCACCCAGCTTTATCTGGCCCGGCTCTACGTGCGCCGGCACCGGTACGGTCCCGTCGAATGGGTGCTGCGGGCGGCGACCTACGGTCCGAGGCAGTTCCGCCGAACGCCGACTACTGTCGATTCGTGACCTTCGCCGAGCGTTTTCCGCTGCTGCACACGCCCACTCGCTGGGAATGGGGTGGCCTAGATGTCCAGTTCTCGACCGAGCTGCCGCACGACGACCTGGTCACCAATATCCATGTGGTGAGCTTCGTGGGCGATCGCATCGTGCTCTGCCGTGACGACCGCGATGTCTGGTTCATTCCCGGCGGCACCCGCGAGGCATCGGAATCGGTGCTGGACTGCGTGATTCGGGAACTTCGCGAGGAGGCCGGCGCCGAACTGACCGGTCCCCTGCACTGGTTCGGGGCGCATTACGGGACCAGTGACCATGCCGAGCCGTATCAGCCGTGGCAGCCCCATCCGCACAAGGCGTGGCTGTGGTGCACGGCCGAGGTGGCGCTCACTTCCGCGCCGACCAATCCCGATGACGCCGAGCACGTGCTGGAAGTCGGCACTTTCCCGCTCGCGGAGGCCATCGTCCGCGCCGCCACCGATGGCCCGCACATGCCCGAACTGCTCACGCTCGCCGCGGAACTGCACGCGGGGCGATGACTACGGGCACAGGGCATGACCGAGCAGGCTCATCATGTCCGGCTGCTCCTCGGGCGCCTCGGTGAGCGCGAGGGTCACCGCGCGGCCCTCCTTGGTGGCGTACGCGTTGGTGAGGAAGCCGGTGATGCCGCCGGTGTGGCCGTAGAAGCGGGTACCGCAGGAGAGCTGGGCGGTGCCGATCCCGATGCCGTAGCTGAAATCGGTGTCCGGAATGGGCGATTCGGTGGTCAGCATATCGGCGAGCTGCGCCTGCGCCACGATCTGCCCGGCCAGCAGTGCGAGGTAGAAGCGGTTGAGATCGGCCCCGGTGGAGACGAGCGCCCCGGCCGCCCACGGGATCGACGGTTCGGACAGCGTGACATCGGTGCGCACCCCGTCGATGGTGGCGTAGCCGTGCGGGTGCGGCCCGCGAATGTCGTGCTCCCCGGTGGGAGGCAGATACGTGTTCGTCAGCTGGACCGGTGTCAGGATACGACCCGCGAGCTCCTCGGAATAGGCGCGCCCGGAGACCTTTTCGATGATCATGGCGGCCACGATGTAGTTGGTGTTCGTGTACTTGTAGGTCGCGCCGGGCGCGAACTGGGCCGGATTGCGCAGGGCCAGCGCGACTTCCGCGGCGGGCGTCTGCGTACGCGATTCGAGCGCGGCGCGGTACTCGTCGATCTCGGGTGCGTCACTGAATTCGGGCAGGCCGCTGCGATGCTGAAGGATCTGCCGGACGGTGATAGTGCGACCGTCCACGCCCTGGCCTCGGAGCAGGCCGGGCAGATAGGTGTCGACAGGTTCGTCCAAGCGCACCCGGCCCTCGTCGACCAGCTGGAGCATGATCGCTCCGACAAAGGATTTGGAGATGCTGCCCACCCGCACCTGCTGGTCGGGGGTGGCCGGAATGGGTGCGCCGGTACCGCGATCGGCGACGCCGGCGGTGAGCGTCACCGTCTGCCCGTTCTCGGTTACGGTCGCGATCGCACCGGTGACGCCGGACTTCACCAGAGCGTCGATATCGCGCTGGACGTCCTGAATTCGCTTGGCGGACACCGCCGCCGGGGGCGTCACACTGGTAGGTGTACCGCTGTCGTGCACGGTGGCGCAACCTGTCACGGTCAGAATGACGAGGATGCCCAAGATCGGCAGGAATCGCATGTCTCGACGCTAGGGATCAGCCCACCCCGAGACATCCGGACATCCCCTGAATCCGGCCCTGAGATCGGCGGCCGGTCAATCGTTCCGGATGGCTAGTTTCGCCCGCCCGAGCGCCCGGGCCACGTGCTCGGCTTCCCCGTCGAGATCCGGGATCGGCAGCCCGTCGAACATGGACACCACGATGTCGTCGCCATCGCTGTCCCAGGTGCCGGTGATCCGGCCGTCGACCAGCACCAGCGGCGAGATCCAGCCCGCCGCCCGACTGACCTTGGCTCGATGGTCACCCGGTAGCAGCACCGTGTCATTGGTTCCCGGGCCCAGCACGTACTGATCGAACGGGCCGAGCAATCGCACCGAGTGCGCGGGTTTCGTCGCGGCCAATTCCGCGGCGTGCTCGGTGAGCACGAACCCCGACCGGCCTTCCACGTCCACCTCGGTCAGCCGGTCCCCGAGATCCGAGAACCACCGGCGCACAGTCTTCTTCGACAGGAATCCCCGGAACATCCAGGCGTTGAAGGTCTCCGGAGTGGACGGCCCGTACGCGCCGAGATAGGCGGCGATGACCGCGGGCGCGGCGGCGTCGGGATCCGGAATCCCGGACCAGCCGGGTATCAGCTGCGCCGGACTGGCGAAGGTGACCGAGGTGCCCTGGGCCGGACCGTGGCACAACGCCCCCTGCCAGGCCAGCGGCTTGAGCATCGAACCCCAGCCGGACCGCAGATGCTCCTCCATCGGATGGAACCGGGGCTCGGTCAGGATGGCGGACACCAGCTCGTCGCGGGTGAGCACCGCGCCGTCCAGAATCTCCCGCACCGCCGCGACCAGCGCCGCCACATCCTCCGGCGTCGCCCCCGAAACCTTGGTCCAGGCGGGCTTCTCCCAGGTGCGCGCCGAGGCCATCACCGAGAGCACGCTCGGCGCGAGATCCGGGGTGAGCGCGTGCAATGTGCCGCGCATGGCCCAAGTCTTGATCAGGCGGCCTTCGTTCAATGCCGCGACTACCGCACCCGGTTCACCGCTCGAACGGCGCAGCGCCACAGCGGTTTCCGCAGCGGAGGTGACCTGCGCCTGCACCCCGCACAACCGGCGCGCGATCGTCACGGCATCATCGCCGTCGCGCGGATCGACGAACTGCCGCCGCATCCGCCAGGCGAACACCTGATCCCACGAAACCCGCACCACGCCTCCGATACCCACGCCGTTCCGTCGGTGCCCACCTTACGACCGGACACCGACAGCCCCGGGAATCGGCGCGAATATCTCAGAGGCGTTCGATGACGGTGGCGTTGGCCAGCCCGCCCGCCTCGCACATGGTCATCAGCCCGTACCGCCCGCCGGTCTGCTCCAGGTGATTGACCATGGTCGCCAGAATGCGCGTCCCCGAAGCTCCCAGCGGATGCCCGAGCGCGATCCCCCCGCCGCGCGGATTCAGCTTCGCCGGATCGGCGCCAACCTCGCGCGCCCACACCAGTGGCACCGGCGCGAACGCCTCGTTCACTTCGTAGGCGTCGATCTCGTCGATGCTCAGCCCGGCCCGCGCCAGCACCTTGCGGGTCGCCGGGATCACCGCGGTCAGCATGAGCAGCGGATCGTCACCGGTCACCGCGAAGGAGTGGAAGCGCGCCCGGGGCTTCAACCCCAGCGCCGCCGCCTTCTCCTCGCTCATGATCAGCGCCGCCGACGCGCCGTCGGTGAGCGGCGACGAATTGCCCGGCGTGATGGACCATTCGATCTCCGGGAACCGGGCCTTGAACTCGGCGTCCTCGAACGCCGGTCGCAGTCCGGCCAGCCCCTCCACGGTGGTCGTCGGCCGAATGGTCTCGTCCGCGGTCAGCGTGCCCGCGGCCACCAGCTCGTTGTCGAAACCGCCGGCCGCCGCGGTCTCGGCCGCCAGCCGATGCGAGCGCGCCGCGAACTCGTCCAGCGCGGCCCGGTCGAACTTCCAGCGCGCCGCGATCACCTCCGCCGAGATGCCCTGCTGCACAAGCCCGTTCGGGTAGCGGTGCGCGATCGGCCCGCGATTGGCGTCCTTGCCCTGCGCGTTGGAGAACATCGGCACCCGCGACATGGACTCCACGCCGCACGCGATGGCCACGTCGTAGGCGCCCGCGATCACGCCCTGCGCCGCGAAATGCGCCGCCTGCTGCGAGGATCCGCACTGCCGGTCGACGGTGGTGGCGGGCACGGCCTCCGGGAAACCGGCGGCCAGCACCGCGGTTCGTGAGATGTTGAACGCTTGCTCACCGCTCTGCGTGACACAACCGCCGATCACATCATCGACCATGGCCGGATCGATCCCGGTGCGCTCGACCAGCGCCGACAGCACGCCGGAGAGCAGCGTCGCGGGGTGCACTTCCGACAGTCCACCACCGGATTTCCCTTTACCCGACGGGGTGCGTACGACGTCGACGATGACGGCGGAGGTCATGGCAACTCCTTGTTCGTTCCCTGCGACCGGATGAGAATTCCGGTTAACATCAGCACTGTACCGCACGTCAGCGCTCAGCTTCCGCTCATGTCGAGGTTGCTAGCCTGTTGCCATGAATCCGGCCAAGGATGATTCGAGCACTCCCTTCTGGGACCTGGAAATGCGGCTGTCCGCGGTGTTGTCGGTGCTCGCGGGCTATATCGGCGCCGCCGCGTATGTGCATTCGATCGGCTATTTCGTCACCTTCATGACCGGCAATACCGAACGCGCCATCATCGGCAATTTCACCGGCGACCACACCCTGGCCCTCGGCGCGGCCACCATCATCCTGTGCTTCCTGATGGGCGTTTTCGTGGCGTCGCTGTGCCGCCGGTACTGGTGGACCAACCACCCGCACGGCGCGACCGTGCTGACCACCACGGCATTGATCGCGGCGTCGATCGTGGATATCACCCTGGGCGAGAAGAGCATCGGTCTCGCGCCGATCCTGCTGGTGGCCTTCGGAATGGGCGCCCTGAACACCTCGTTCGTGAAGAACGGCGAGGTTTCCATTCCGGTGAGTTACGTGACGGGCACGCTGGTGAAGCTGGCGCAGGGCGTGGAACGCCATCTGGTCGGCGGCGGCACGGCCCGCGATTGGGCGGGATACGCCCTGCAATATTTCTCGTTCGCACTCGGCGCGCTTTTCGGCGGCCTGGTCAGTCTGGTGGTCGCCGGTGACGACATGCTCGGCGCGGCGGCATTGGGATCGGCCCTGGTCGCGGCCTATACCTGGCGTGCGGATATCCGCTGGGTGAAGCGGCAGATCAAGCGCGAGGCGGTGGAGGTCGAATGAGGGTGAATTGCGTCGGTGATCACAGGCGCGCAACACCTGGCAAATAAACCGCAATACAGTCTGACGTCGGCTTAGTCTGACGAACATGACAACCAGCAAAGAGGAAGTTACGGAAGGGCCGGTGCATGCCCTGGCCCGCAGCGCCTGGCAGTCGATATTGGTCACCGGCATCCTCTCGGTGGTGCTGGGCATCCTGATTCTCGCGTGGCCGGGCAAGACCCTGCTCGTCGCGGGCATCCTCTTCGGCATCTACCTGATCGTGTCCGGTGTTTTCGGGCTCATCGCCGCGTTCGGCACGCACATCAGCGCCGGCATGCGGATTCTGGCGTTCGTCAGCGCGATCCTGTCGCTGATCCTGGGTTTCCTGTGCTTCCACGACTGGCGGGATCAGGGCGAGGCGACCGCCGTTCTGCTGCTTGCCATCTGGATCGGCATCAGCTGGATCTTCCGCGGCGTGTCCTCGCTGATCGTCGGCCTGTCGGCGGACGGCATGCCGGGGCGCGGCTGGGCCATCTTCTTCGGCATCGTGCTGATCATCGGTGGCGGCTGGCTGATCGCGGTGCCGTTCACCTCGATCCTGACCCTGACCCTGGTGGCGGGCTGGTGGCTGATCTTCCTGGGCATCATGGAGATCGTCAGCGCGTTCCAGGTCAAGAGCAACACCAAGAATGTCCCGAAGGCGCTCTGAGCGTTTCCCGATCCAGCCACCGGCGGTCGACCCACTACGGGACGGCCGCCGGTTTCACGTTTCAGCGCAAGCGCTTCGGTCGCTTGTCCATCAGCCGCAGGATCAGCGGCGTGAAGATCAGCTGCATGGCCAGGTCCATTTTCCCGCCCGGCACCACGATGGAATTGGGCCGCGACATGAACGAATCGTGCAGCATCGACAGCAGATACGGGAAGTCGATCACCTTCGGATCGGCGAAGCGGATCACCACGAAACTCTCATCGGCGGTCGGAATGGTGCGCGCGGTAAAGGGATTGGAGGTGTCCACGGTCGGCACCCGCTGGAAGTTCACGTAGGTCCGCGAGAACTGCGGACAGATATGCTTCACGTAGTCGGGCATGCGCCGCAGGATGGTGTCGATGATGGCCTCGTCGTCGTACCCGCGTTCGTTGCGGTCGCGGTGCACCTTCTGAATCCATTCCAGATTCACGATCGGCACCACCCCCACCAGTAGATCGGCATGCCGCGCCACATCGATATCGCCGCTGGTCGCCGCCCCGTGCAGGCCCTCGTAGAAGAGCAGATCCGAACCGGGCGACAATTCCTCCCACGGGGTGAACGTGCCCGCCGGCTGCCCGTACGGTTTGGCTTCATCGTCATCGTGCAGGTATTTGCGTACCGCCCCCACCCCGGTCTCCCCGTAATCGCGGAACAAGGTTTCGAGTTCGCCCAGCAGATTCGCCTCCGGCCCGAAATGCGAGAAGGTCAGGTTGCGTTGCTGTTCGGCCTCGGCCATGGCCAATTTCATCTCGTTGCGGTCGTAGCGATGGAACGAATCCCCTTCCACGATGGCCGCATTGATTCCCTCGCGGCGGAATATCTCCTGGAAGGTCCGCGTGACGCTGGTCGTCCCCGCACCGGACGACCCGGTGATCGCGACCACGGGATGTTTGACCGACATGGCACCTCCTCGATTGCCGGACAACGGTTCTGGCGAACCGCGAACTCTGTGTCCCCGAACTTCAGTGCCCCGCCGAACGGAACAGCGATCGCGAACCGAACAGCGAGGCGTCGAAACTCGGGCCCTCGTCCGGCTGGCGGTGATAGCGCTCGATGCGCTCGACCTCGTTGCGGGAGCCGAAGATGAACGGGATCCGCTGATGCAGTTCCTCGGGCTGCACGTCCAGCACCCGCTCGTGCCCGGTAATGGCCGCTCCCCCGGCCTGTTCCACCACGAAGGCGATCGGATTGGCACCGTACAGCAGCGAGACCCGGCCCGGACGCGCCGGATGCCGGGTATCGCGCGGGTACATGTACAGCCCGCCGCGGGTGAGGATGTGGAAGGTATCGGCGACCAGCGAGGCCACCCAGCGCATATTGAAATCCCGCCCGCGCGGACCGTCCACGCCCTCCAGGCATTCGTGCACATAGCGCCGCACCGGGCGCTCCCAGAAGCGTTCGTTGGCGGCATTGATGGCGAATCCCGAAGTGTCCTCCGGGATTCGCATGCGCGGATGGGTGAGCACGAACGCGCCCACCTCCCGGTCCAGGGTGAACCCGTCCACGCCATTACCGGTGGTGAGCACCAGCATGGTCGCGGGCCCGTACAGGGTGAAGCCCGCGCACACCTGCCGCACGCCCGGCTGCAGGAAGTCCACCGCGCTCGGTTCGCCATTGTCCTCGGGCGCGCGCAGCACACTGAAAATCGTTCCGACGGGCAGATTCACGTCGATATTGCTGGAACCGTCCAGCGGATCGAAGGTGAGCAGGTATTTACCGCGCCGGTACTCGCCCGGCACCGCGTGAAAGCCGGCGAGCTGCTCGGAGACCAGCGCGCACAGCAACCCCGTCCACTGCGATTCGGCCACCATGATGTCGTGCGCGATGGCATCCATCTTGCGGTGCACCGTGATCGGCAGATTCCCCGCTTCCGAGGCGCCGAGCGACCCCACGATCGCGCCCCTGGTCACCTGATTGGCGATGATCTTGGTCGCGGTGGCGAGCACGTTCAGCAGCGCGGAGAACTCTCCGGAGGATCCGGGATGCCGATGCTCCTGCTCGATGGTGTAGCGGGTGAGGGTCTTCAATCCTTCGGGCATACCCTGCTCATTTCCTCATCCGGAAGCCCCCTCGTCCGCGGGGGCATCGGCGAACACACTGCTGCCGTAGACGTCGCTGTCCGTCAGGGTGATCAGATCGGTTCGGCTCACCGGCCGATGGAGTTCGACCAGGCGCTTGGCCTGGCGCAGGCGGCAGCGGTCCAGTGCGTTGCGGACGCTGCGGGCATTGGCGAAACGCGGCCTGGTCATGCGCAATTCCAGGTACTGCGAGAACGCCTGCGCCGCCGCCGGATCGAAGTGGAAGTTCTCCTGCCGCACCATGAGCTCGGCGATCGCCAGTAGCTCGCCGTGGGTGTAGTCGGGGAACTCGATATGGTGCGCGACCCGCGACGACAGGCCCGGATTGGCGGAGAAGAACGTCTCCATCCGGTCCGGATAACCGGCGAAGATGACCACCAGGCTGGTGCGCTCGTTCTCCATCTCCTGCAACAGGATCTCGATGACCTCCTGCCCGTAATCACGTTCGTTCTCCGGCCGGAACAGGTAGTACGCCTCGTCGATGAACAGGACGCCCCCGGCGGCTCTGGCGAGGGCTTCCTTGGTCTTGGGCGCGGTGTGGCCGATGAACTGGCCGACCAGATCGTCACGAGTGACGGTGTGCACCTTGGGTTTGCGGATGTAGCCCAGGGCGTGCAGCATCTCGGCCATGCGCAGCGCCACCGTGGTCTTGCCGGTGCCGGGACCGCCGGTGAAGCTCATGTGCATGGTGGGCCGGGTGGCCTGCAGCCCGAAACGCTGGCGGGCGCGGTCGATGAGCAGCAGCGCCGCGATCTCCCGCACCCGGCGCTTCACATTGGCCAGGCCGACCAGTTCGGCGTCGAGCCGGGCCAGGGTGTCCTCGACGTCCTTGCCCGCCACATCCGTGGACAGGTCGAGCAGCGCGTCGTCGGGCAGCGGAGTCAGGTGGCCGGCCGCCTCGGGATCCTCCGATCGGGGACCCGCGGCGGCCGTACCGCGCAACGGCGCGAGGCTCGTGGCCCCGGGCCGATGCATCTGGAACCCACTCGCCGGACGGCCCGGTGCAGGTCCGCGGCCGTCCGTTGCCGCGGGGTGTTCCGCGCTCACGATAAACCTCCGCCTCCGAGAAGCATTCAGCCGCCGTACCTTTCACCCGGACGCGCGTCCTGGGCATAGGAGTGGAACCCGTAATGCTGGCGGCGGTCGTCGGTGTCGAATCGATTCAGCCGGAAGCCGGGCTCGTTCGCCGGGCGCTGCACGATGAAGCTCAACGCCGTGGTCTGGCGGCCGTAGGAGGCGTCGTAGGCGTTCACGCGAATGTAGTGGTGCGGGAACGTGGCCCGGCAGGCGTTGATCTCGGCGAGCACGCCGTCGGGTTCGTCGAGATCGAACAGCGGCAGGCCCCACATCTCCCAGTACACATTGCGAGGGTGCGGATCATCGGTGTATTCGATGCTCACCGGCCAGTTGTTGAGCAGCGCGTAGCGGACCTGGGCGGCGATCTCGGTGTCGTCGAGATCGGGCAGGTGCGAGAAGGTGCCCTGACGCAAATGCATGGCGATTTCCTGACTTTGACTGGACGCGGCGGTCAGCGGGTGGCCGTGGGCACGGCGTCGGGGGCGTCGGTGGAGGTGTAGTCGAAGGTGACGTCACCCCAGACATCGAGGGCGACCTGGAGCGGCCGGCAGGTCTCGGCGGCGCGCCGCAGCATGTCCGGACCTTCCTTGAGCAGATCGCGACCTTCGTTGCGGCCCTTGACGACTGCTTCCGCGGCTACCCGGTTGGCTTCCGCGCCCGCCGCGATCCCCATCGGATGGCCGATGGTGCCGCCGCCGAACTGGAGAATGACGTCGTCGCCGAACAGGTCCAGCAGCTGATGCATCTGCCCCGCGTGGATACCGCCCGAGGCCACCGGCATCACGCCCGGCAGGCTCGCCCAGTCCTGGTCGAAGAAGATGCCGTTCTGCGGATTGGCCGGAACGTAGCCGTCGCGCAGGGTGTCGTAGAAGCCCTTGACCGTGTGCGGATCGCCTTCGAGCTTGCCGACCACCGTGCCCGCGTGCACGTGGTCCACGCCGATCAGCCGGCACCACTTGGCCAGCACCCGGAAGCTCACCCCGTGCGTCTTCTGCCTGGTGTAGGTGGAATGCCCGGCCCGGTGCAGGTGCAGCAGCATGCCGTTGCGGCGAGCCCACTTGGCCATGGACTGCATGGCGGTGTAGCCGACCGTCAGGTCCATCATGATGATGACGCTGCCCAGGGACTTGGCGAACTCGGCGCGCTCGTACATGTCCTCCATGTCCGCGGCGGTGACATTGAGGTAATGCCCCTTCAGCTCACCGGTTTCGGCGATGGCGCGGTTCACGCCCTCCATGGCGAACAGGTAGCGATCCCGCCAGCGCATGAACGGCTGCGAGTTGATGTTCTCGTCGTCCTTGGTGAAATCCAGTCCGCCCTTGCAGGCTTCGTAGACGACCCGGCCGTAGTTACGCGCAGACAAACCCAGTTTGGGTTTCACCGTGGCGCCCAGGAACGGGCGGCCGTATTTGTTGAGATATTCCCGTTCCATAACGATTCCGTGCGCCGGACCCTGAAAGGTCTTGACGTATGCCACGGGAATACGCATATCCTCCAGCCGCAATGCCTGTAACGGTTTGAATCCGAATACATTGCCGATGACCGAGGACGTGAGATTGGTGATCGACCCCTCCTCGAAGAGATCGAGATCGTATGCCACATAGGCGAAGTACTCCCCCGGCCGGCCCGGCACCTCGTCCACCCGGTAGCACTTGCCCTGGTAGCGGTTGTGCGCGGTGAGCCGATCGGTCCACACCACCGTCCAAGTGGCCGTGGAGGATTCGCCCGCCACCGCCGCGGACGCCTCCACCGGATCCACGCCCTTCTGCGGCGTCACCCGGAACACGGCGAGCACATCGGTGTCCTTGGGTTGATAGTCCGGCGCGTAGTATCCCATCGAGGCATACGTCTGCACGCCCGGATCCCACCGGCCGCGCCCGTTCTGGTCATCGACAGCTCCGGCCATCATTCCTCCTGCGAAGCGGGTTGGGCCACTTGTGATTCCAAGGATGACGGCGGCGTTAACCACAAACAATTGGATAATTCCTGGTCTTCCTCAACCTTTTAGTCGAGTTTGCTACCGTCTGAAGATGGGTACGGTGAGCGCGGTCCGCATGGAAACTTTCCTCGCCGTAGCCCGCCACTCCAGCATTCGCCGCGCCGCCGCACAGCTGCACATCACCGAAGCCGCGGCATCGGCGGCGGTCGCGCACATCGAAAAACAGCTGGGCGCCAAACTGATCGCGAAATCCGGTCGCGGCATCGCATTGACCGAGGCCGGGCGCGTGTACGCCGACTACTGCCGCAGCATCCTCGGCCTCATGAAGGAGGCGCACGCCGCGGTCCGGGAAGCCGAGACCGGCCGCCTCCGCATCGGCGTGGTGGCCACCGCCGGCGAGTACGTCCTGCTGCGCCTGCTGGCGTCCTTCCGCACCCGCTACCCGGACATCGAACTGGGCCTGTCCATCCAGCCCCGCGACGTCCTGTTCCTCGAATTGACCCACCACGAAACGGATCTCGTCGTCGCGGGCCGCCCACCCCGCGACACCGGCCTGGTCACCCGCGCCCGCCGCCCCAGCCAACTCGTCGTCGTCGGCGCACCCGACCGCTGGCCCGACCCCTTCGAAGCCACCTGGCTCCTGCGCGGCACCGGCTCCGGCACCCGCGACACCACCCTCGCCCTCTTCGACCGTCTCCAAATCCGCCCGCCCACACTGACTCTCGGCACCCACGGCGCCGCCCTGGCCGCCGCCCGCGAGGGCCTCGGCATCACCCTCATCCACTCCGACGCCATCGAAACCGACCTCGCAAGCGGCCGCCTCGAAGTCATCACCCTCGAAGGCACCCCCCTCACCCGCCCCTGGCACGCCGTCACCACCCGCACCCCCACCCCCGCCGCCCGCCTGTTCCTCACCCACATCGTGAACCCGGCCGAAGTGGGCGAGAACGCTTTCGAACTCGAAGGCACCGACAGGCGCGCCCGCACCCAACTAGGCTGACGGCGGGATTCGTCGGGAGGGGGCTCCGCAATGGCTGGTGGGCAGGTCGTCGTCATCGGAGCGGGCATCGCGGGGCTGGTGACCGCGAAAGTCATGCGCGACGACGGGTTCGATGTGACGGTCCTGGAGCAGGAGCCGACGGTCGGCGGCGTGTGGGCTCCTTCGCGGACCTATCCCGGTCTGCGGACGAATAATTCGCGCGAGACCTACGCCTTCTCCGACCATCCCTACGGCGATTCCGGGGAGGTGTTCCCGACCGCCGAACAGGTCCGGCAGTATCTGGATTCGTATGTGGACCGGTTCGAGCTCGCACCACTGCTCCGGTTGTCCACCACGGTGTCCCGGATCGTTCGCCGCGACGACGGATTCGAGATCGAGGTCCAGGGCACAGTGGGCCGGGAGCAGCTGCGCTGCGATTTCGTGGTGATAGCTACCGGGACCTACAGCAAGCCCAATGTTCCGGACTTTCCCGGCGCATCGAACTTCGTTGGGGTCGTGGTGCATTCGAGTCAGGCCCTCGATCCCGCACTGATCACGGGTAAGCGGGTAGCGGTGGTCGGCGCGGGCAAATCCGCGCTGGATTGTGCGGTCTGGGCCGCCCGCACCGCCGCGCAATGCACCCTGGTGTTCCGTACCCCGCATTGGATGGCGCCCCGGTACCTCCCCGACGGCACTCCCGCCGACCAAGCTTTCCTGGGGCGGGTCACCGAACTGTTCCTGCCCTATCACCGCCGCACTCGGCTCGAACGGTTCCTTCAGGGGCGATGGCTCGCCTGGGTGCTGTGGCCGGTGATGGGCCTGCTGATCCGCAGGCTCCTGCGCATGCCCGCGCCCATGATCCCCGACGAACGGCTGCCGCACGGCCTGGAGAACGCGGGTTTGGCGCCCGAGTTCTACGAACTGGCGCGCGGTGGCCGAATCGGTCTGCGCCGCAGCGCGAAAACGGCATTCGGCGAGGATCACCTGATTCTCGCCGATGGTGAGGAACTACCCGCAGACGTGGTGATCTTCGCGACCGGGTGGCGTCAGGAATTCCCCTTCCTGGACCAGGAGCTGCGCTCGGAGATCCTGCCGGACAGCAGATTTCACCTGTACCGGCATATCCTGCCGCCGGCCGAACAGCGCCTCGGCTTCATCGGCTACTCGTCCTCCACCGCATGTCAGCTGACCTCGGAAATCGCCGCGCACTGGCTCGCCCAGCACTTCCGCGGCGAGCTGGCGGTGCCGGCCGTGCCGGAGATGCGAACCGAGATCGATCGGGTTCACACCTGGCTCGCCGCGACCTATCCGGCACGATCGGACGGTTACTACCTCGGAATGCACGTAATTCATTACATCGACGAGCTTCTTACCGACATGGGTGTGCCGGCCAGGCGGACCGGGAGCGTATGGGAGGAGTACTTCGGGACTTTCAGTCCCTCGCGGTATCGCGAAGTGGGGGAACAACGCCGGTCGGCGTCGGCGGCACGGGCCTCGCGGTGGCGGTCCACGGAATGAGCACGAGCAGGATGGCGGCTGCCGCGCCGATCGTGATGTAGGTGACCTGTGGGCGGGTGGCGGTGTCGTCGCCTACGGCCAGTGCGAGGGCGACATTGATTGCCCAGTGGCCTGTGGTTGCGATCAGGATGCGCTGGCGCACTGTGCCGTTGGCGAGGTAGCCGAGTAGGGCGGCGAACAGGACGGCGGCGGTGAAGAAGGACAGGGCGACCACCGGGCCCTGGGTGTAGGCCTGTACGTGCCAGAGGGCCCAGGTTGTTCCGGTGATCAGTACGGCGACGAGACGCTTGAAGCGGGATTCCAGTATCGGTTGCATGAAGCCGCGCCAGCCGGTTTCCTCGCCGAGCGCGCCGAGGACTTGTAGCAGGGCGAAGACCACGAAGGGTGCGCCGCCGAGGGGGTGCGGGCCGAACAGGGGCTGGTCGTCCAGGAGGAGAGCGATCGCCACTGTTGCTCCGATTATC
This sequence comes from Nocardia yamanashiensis, assembly GCF_021183565.1. Classification (NCBI taxonomy): domain Bacteria; kingdom Bacillati; phylum Actinomycetota; class Actinomycetes; order Mycobacteriales; family Nocardiaceae; genus Nocardia; species Nocardia yamanashiensis. The sequence goes on along the minus strand of NZ_CP089226.1, from coordinate 2,165,314 downwards.
GCTGCTGCGACGAGGGTGCACAGCAGGCCCGCGAGCACCCATCGGCCGGCGACCGGTGCGGGGAGCGAGGCGCGGAGTGCTTGTCGCCGCCTGGTTCCGATGATCAGGAGTGTGGTCGGTACGGCCAGTGCGGGGCCGAACTGGACCAATGACAGTGTCGCGGCGTCGATTCCCGTATGGGGTTGCACCGCGACCAGCAGGCCGCTGAAGGTGAGAGCCAGCAGCGCGTACAGTGCGATCGGGATCGCCGTGCGCCATCTGACGTTCTCCGCTGGGGCAGCAGCCGTTGCTTCGACGCTCACCGGTTCACACTACCGAAAGCGCTTTGCTCACTGCGGGTTTCAACGCGGCTCCACCGTGTCGAAGACCGCGCGGACTTCGGCGAGCACCGATGGGAGTTCCTCGGTGGCGGGCGAACCCAGGGCGAGGCGGAGCCCGTGCGGGACGTGCGGTGTGGTCGCGAAGAGGTCGGCGGTGCAGACTCGGATGCCGCGGCGGGAAAGCTCGGCGGCGATGCGGTCCATGCGCTGATCCGGGTCGATCGGGAGCCAGGCGAAGTAGGAGCGCGGGTGCGCTATCGGGTGCAGGTGGCCGAGTTCGCGGTGCAGGATGCGTTGATGGTGTCCGGCGGCAAGGCATCCGGCGTGTTCGAGGGAGTCGACGGTGCCGTCGGCGAGCCAGCGGACGGCCACAGCCGAGATCAGGCCGGATGGGCTCGCCATGGTGGTGCGGAGGGTGCGGCCGATGGCGGGGGCCGCCGCGGGTGGGATCACCAGCATGCCGAAGCGCAGGCCCGCCGCGACGCTCTTGGAGAGGCTGGAGAGCCAGAAGGTTCGTTCCGGTGCGGCGGAGGCGAGTGGGCGGGGTGCGGGGTCGGCGAGGAAGGCATAGGCCGCGTCCTCGATGAGGAGCAGATCGTGTTGGCGGGCAATCGAAACGAGCTCGCGGCGTTGACTCGCGTCCAGCACCCAGCCGAGCGGGTTGTGCAGGGTCGGCATGGTGTAGATGGCGCGGACGGGGCGGTGGGCGCACAGTCGGGTCAGGGCCGCCAGGTCCGGGCCGGTCGCCGTGGTGGGGATCGGGGCGAGTTCCAGGCCGTGCGCTCGAGCGAGGGACTTGAACCCGGGGTAGGTCAGGTCGTCCACCGCGATCACGTCGCCGGGCGAGAACATCGCGCGCACAACGAGATCCAAGGCGTGCTGGGCGCCATTGGTGAGCACCACTTCCGTCGCATGTGCCGGGATGTCGCGGCTACGGAGGAAGTCGGCGACGACCTCGCGATCGTGTGGTCGTCCGCCCGGTGGCTGCTGGCGCAGCACCGCATCGAGGTCCCCGGCGCCGGCGAGTTCGCGTAAAGCAGTGCGCAGCAGATCGGCTCGGCTCGGCGACAGGGGCTGGGTGAAGGCCAGATCGGCGCGGACCGCGGTCCCTTCCCGGCCATCGGTCCCGCCCGATTCGGATGCCGAGCTCAAACGCAAGGAGCGATCGCGGACGAACGTGCCGCGTCCAGTCTCGCCCACGACCAGCCCGCCGCGCTCGAGCTCCGCGTACACCCGGGTGGCGGTCGCGACCGCGATGCCGTACTCGGCCGCGAGCCGCCGGTGCGTGGGCAGACGGTGGCCGGGCGCCCATCGGCCGTCGGCGATCTGCGCCGCGAGTTCCGCGGCGACCTCCCGGTAGGTGCGCATGATCGCACTGTACCTAGGACAATTTCTTGATCGTCCTGCCTCGGCGGCTCTAGCGTCCCGGGTCATGACCCTCTCCACCACCGAACTGCCGGTCCTCGACTATCTGCGCGCACAGCTCGCGGGCACGCTGAGCGAGGGGCAGACCTGCCAATTCCGGTATCCCACCGCCATTTCCCGGCTGCTCGGCATCCGATTGACCGAGATCGACGCGGGGCGCGCGGTGGTGGAGCTGGACACCGACCCGGCACTGCACGGGAATCAGCAGGGCACGGTGCACGGCGGGCTGCTCACCGAATTGGCCGATGCGGCGATCGGCACGGCGCATTCCACGGTGGTCGCGGCCGGTGAATCGTTCACCAGCATCGATCTGCGCACCGTGTTCGTGCGGCCGGTCTGGCGGGATACCTTGCGGGCGAGCGCGTATCCGACGCATTCCGGGCGCACCATCACCCATTACCAGTGCGATATCACCCGTGGCGACGGCAAGACGGTGGCCACGGTGACGAGCATCGTGACCACCCTGCGGGGTGAACGGTCGGCCGGGCGCTGACGGTGCGGCGGCTCAGGGACGAATGTCGCTGATGCAGTAGCCTTCCGAGCCGATATCGAGGGTGAAGGTGGTCGTTGTCGTGACGCCGGAGGAATTGGTGACCGGGACCGACGCCTCGACCTTGTCCGGATTCGTGAACGGGACGGTGATGTCACCGAATCCGACGGTGCCGGTGAGCTTTCCGGGATTGTTCGACAGCGTCGAACCGGCGCACACCAGCGGATACTTGCCTTCGACATCGTCGGCGTCGACCGGCTTGCCGACCCAGCGGGACAGGTAGCGGTAGACGGCGTACCGGGCGTCGGCGGCGTTGAAACTCGCCGGGGTGCCGATCGGGGTGACGCGCGGACAGGCGTAGCCGGAGGCGATTTCGCTGCGTTTGACGCTGACCGACCGGGTCGAGCCCTTCCAGATCACCGCGAACTGGCCGTCGAGGCCGGGCTGGGCGACCGCATCGAGAATGCCCGGCGTGTCGGCGTACATGGCGCGCGCGTTGCCCGGTTCGATGGTCCAGCATTTGCGCACGAGCTGATCGAGATCACCGGAGACCAGGTCGCGAACCCACGGGCTGAGCGCCGCGGCGGCCTTGGGATCGCCGGGCACCTCGCCGACCGTCACCGCCGGGCTCGCGGTGGCGGCAGGGCTGGTCGTGGACGAATCAGCTTGTACTGAAACCGATGTCGTCGCTCGCTGGGTGGTGGATGTACCGGGTCCGGAACCGCTTCCGCCACATGCCGTCAGCGTCACGCAGGCCGCCGCGACCGTCAGACTCACTGCCCCTCGCCATGAAGTCCTCATCATCCCCGGGAGATTACCAGCTGGAGAACGATGCAATAAAATGTGAGCACTGCTCTTGATTGGAACCCATGATCCGTTTTACCGTCGTGGATATGAAGGCAAGCTCTCGCATATCCACCGCGCTCCTGCTCATCGCCGCCGTCGTCTGCGCCAATGCAGCGTTCACCGGACTGTCGGCGGCATTCGATTACCCGCACGTCCTCGGTCGGCCGACGGCGGAGGTGCTCACGCTGTTCCGGGCGAACCAGACCGCGGTCACGGCCTGGTTCGGGGTCCTGGCGATCGGGGCGTTTTTGTTGGCCCCCATCGCGATCGCCATCGGCCGGACCGATGACTCGCCGCTCATGCGCTGGGGCGTCCGGGCCGGTGTCGCCGCTGCCGCCGTTCAGGTGGTCGGGTTGCTGCGCTGGCCGTTGTTCGTCCCGTTCATCGCCGAGACCGCACTGGCCGACGGTGACGGATCCACCGCCGCACGGGCCTTCGAAACCGTGAACGTCGTGCTCGGCTCGTTCGTCGGCGAGACGCTGGGCTACCTGCTGACCGCCACCTGGACCGCAATCGTCGCGATCCGGTTGTCGCGCAGTGGCTTTCCGCGCTGGTTCGCGGCCCTCGGAGTGCTCTCCGCGGCGGCGATCGCGGTCGGCGTGGCCGCGCCGTGGGGTGTACCCGGCACGCAGCAGGTCAATTTCGCCGGGTACGTCCTGTGGAGCGTGTGGCTATTGATCCTGTCCGCGTGGTGGATTCGCGCCCGGCGCGTACCCGAAGACCTGGGCGAAGATGTCCGCCCCGTGACTGGTCGCCTCGGGAGCGCCGGGCGTCAGCCGGTAGGTGCGCCGTCCGCCGGGATCGCGTCCGGCACGCAGGAACAGGTCCGTCGGGTGTCCGGCGGCGTAGCGCTGCCGGGCGAACTCGTGCAGGTGGGTGACCAGCACGATCTGCACTCCGGCATCGAGCAGCGCTGACAGGATCGGGTCGGCGATGGCGGCGGCATCGCGGTCGTTGGTGGAGGCGAACGGCTCGTTGCAGAGCAGGATGCCGTGCGGGCGGAGCTGGTCGGTGAGTGCGCGCAGGCGGGCCAGCTCCTCGTCGAGGCGGCCGTGGCGCATGGCCGGGTCCTCGGCGCGCACGAAGTGGGTGAACAGGCCGTCGCGGAGATCGGCGGTGCAGGTGCGGGCGGTGACGAACATGCCGGCCTGCAACATCAGGCGGGCGCAGCCGACGGCGCGCAGGAAAGTGGATTTGCCGCCGCTGTTGGCTCCGGTCACCACCGTGAAAGTGATTGCGGCGGCGTCGATATCGGTGCCGATGACGTCGGTGCCGCCAAGCGTCAGAATCGGATCGCGCAGGTCGGTGGCCGACAGGCTCGGGTGGCCGAGGGGTGCGGGGGTCGGGAAGCAGGTCGGGACGCCGGTGCGGGTCAGCCGGTCGCGCAGGTTCACGCAACCCAGATAGAAGGCCAATTCGGTGCGGAGCCGGTGAAAGAAGCCCTGTACGTTCTCGGCGACCCGGCCGACCACCGCTTTGACGATGGCGAGGGCGGGGGCGGTGACGATCTTCAGGGGATCGCCGTCATGGAATTCGAAGTTCTCGAACGCGGTGAAGGTGCTGCCGGCGCGAGCGCCGAACAGTGATCGCTTGGCCGCCGGCGGGGGTTCGTGCAGGATCACGTGGTCGATCTTGTTGCCGGTGCCGAGCGCGGCGCTGAACAGCATGCCGTGTTCGAAATACAGTGCTGCAAGGTGCTTTTCGAGTATCGCGAGGTAGTCGTCGTCGAGCTGGGTGGCGAGGATCTCACGGAAGCGGCGCAGTCCCGCAGAGGTGCCGACGGGGTGCTTCTCGCAGATCTGCCGGAGCCGGCGCAGCAGGCCGACCAGTCCCTCGAGCGATTGCAGCGCCATGACCGTCCACCGGCGCACGGTGGTGGCCTCGGTGGCGACGGCGTACAACTCGTGCAGCAGTGCGGGATCGGCGCAGAAGTCGGCCAGCACCTGCTGGCGGTAGCGAATGATATCGGGATCGGTGAGGCTCACCGGGACAATGGCTTTCGCCACCTCGGCGATGAAATCGTCACCGGCCGCCATCGCCGTGTAGAGGTCCGCGAGACCCAGATCCTCGGCCACCGCATCGCCATTGCGCGCGACCGGCACCCGCTGTCCGGGCGGTTGGAGCAGTCCGATCGGGATCATCGCACGCGCTCCCGGATGGCGTCGTAGGTCAGCCCGTGCCGGTGCGCGAGTGCCGCGGCGTAGGCCAGGCCGTCCGGTGGGCGGCGTTCGATCCGGAAGGTCCGGGTGGCGTCGGCATCCGAATCCACGCCCGCCACCATGCTCACCACCTCCGGGCCGAAGCCGGCCAGTTCCTCCAGGAACGTCACGTACACCCCCGTCGCGCCCCGGTTGATGAGTCTGCGCACTACTTCGCCTCCAATGGAAACCGCATCGGCGGCCGTGGTGGTGCTGAAGCTCTCGTTCATCACCACCACGCTGCGGTCGGTGACCGCGTCCAGGATCTCCCGCATCCTGGCCAGCTCCTGCGCCAGCGCCCCACCGGTGTCGGCGATATCGTCCTCGTGCACGAAGTGGGTGAACACCTTGTCCGACAGCAGCATTCGGGCACGGGTTCCCGGCACGGGACAACCCAGGGCGGTGAGGTAGGCGAGCTGGCCGACCATTCGCGCGAAGGTGCTCTTCCCGCCCTGGTTCGGGCCGGTCACCACGATCAGCCGTTCGGGGTCGTCGAGTCGAATGTCATTGCGCACCACCACCGCCGACGGATCCCCGTGCCGCGCCCGCGCGAGCATCACATCGAACGCGCCCTCGGCGACGATGCCGTCGAACCGTTCGGTGACCTCCGGATAGCAGAAGGTCAGCCCGCGCTCGCCGAGTCCGCGCACGAATCGCGAATAGCCGAGGTAGAAACGCATTTCGGCATCGACCCGCTCGAGCATCGGATCGACGAAGTCCCGGAACCGCCGCGCATGCCGCGCAAGTCTTTCGAACACCTCCGGAAACTGTTCCGTGACGGCGGCGATGAGCTGTTCCTCGACCTCGTTCATGTCCGGCCACGGATCGACCACGGGTTCCGGTTCTTCCGCATCGCCGGGCCGGAAGCGGGCGAAGGCGGCGGCCAAGGTCTCGGTGTAGTCCGGCTGGCCACGGTAACGATCGACCACTACTTTGCGGCCGTTCACCTGAACGGTGTAGCGGATCTCGTCCAGCACCGCACGCACTTCCGCACGGTCGCGGACCAGGCTGCGGAACCAGTCCCCCGCGATGTATCCCGCCAGCTGATCCCGTAACCGGCGCAGCGCCCGCGACCGCACCGGCAGTACGCGCAGCGACTCGGCGAGCTCCGATACCGTGCGGCAGTACACCTCCTCGGCATCGAGCTGCCATCGATCCCGCTGTTCCAGCTTCCGGCCCTGACGGGAATGTCTTCGCACCGAATACATTCCGCCCCCGAAGGCCTCGAATGCCGCACGAATCCGCTCGTCCTCGAGATCCCGAAACACCTCGTGCCGATACGCGACGGTCGCCGCATCGCGCACCGGCTGCCGCCAGATCGGATTCGGTTCATCCGGATCGGCGGCAAAGATCCGATGATCGAGCTTCAGATCCGCGATGGTCACCACCCCCGCGAACTCCCCGTCCGCCTCGCCCGCCGGCCACAACGTACTGACCCCCCGCACTGTCATTGCCCCGCAAGCCGTCCGGTCAACCGCGCCCGGACCGCCGGCCAATCCTCGGCGATGATCGAGAACAACACACTGTCCCGAATCGTGCCGTCGGACCGCCGGAAGTTGCGCCGCAACACCCCCTCGTACTGCGCACCCAGTCGCGCGATCGCCTGCTGCGACCGATGATTGCGCACATCGGTCTTCAATTGCACGCGCCCGACATTCAACTTCTCGAACGCATGCTCGAGCAGCAGCAGCTTGGCCTCAGGATTGACACTCGTAGCCCACACCGCCGGGTCATACAGCGTGAACCCGATCTCCAGCGCAGCATCCCGCACCGAAACCCCCAGATACGCGGAAACCCCCACCACGCGATCCGCGTCGATCCCCGACACCCCCCGCCGCAGCCGAACAGTCCAAACCTGCCAGTCCGGCAACCCACACCGACCTTCGAGATGCGCCCGGAACTCCTCCGGCCCGGCCGGCCGCCAAGGCACATGCGCCCACACATCATCATGATCGAGCGCATGAAACAGCCCGTCGGCATCCTTCGCCGGATCCAGCGGCGTCAGCACCACCGTGCCCCCCACAAGCTCCGTACCGTCAGCAATCGGCCAAACCATTTCAGGCCACGGCTCATCCACGGGCCGCACATCCACCACGGGCTGAAACCTGCTCAGTTCCTCGAAGCTCACAACTCGACATTAGAGGGTGGCAGCGTGGGCATGAGGCCCCGGAGAGCCGGTTCCCACTCGAGGTAGCGGGCGGGGAAGCACCGGCCCAACAGGTCGGCCATGATCGCCGGTGCCGTCGACGCTCCGGGCGATGCACCGAGCAGACCGGCGATGCTGCCGTCCGCGGCAGCGACCAGTTCGGTGCCGAAGGTCAGCTCGCCGACCTTGCCGGGGTGCGGTTTGACGACCTGGGCGCGCTGGCCGGCCTGGATCAGGGTCCAGTCCGCCGGGTCGGCTGAGGGATAGAAACGTTGCAGCTCAGCGAATTTGCGGCGGCGGGTGGCGACGAGCTGACTCAGCAGATAGCCCACCAGGGACAGATTCTGGAGGCCTGCGGCCAGCAGCACCGCGATATTGCGGAGGCGGATGGTGGTGAACAGGTCGATGAGGCGGCCGTGCTTGAGCAGCCTGGTGCTGAAGGTCGCGTACGGGCCGAACAGCAGTGATTCGGTGCCGTCGACCAGCCGTTTGTCCAGGTGTGGGACCGACATCGGCGGTGCGCCCAGCGCGGCTTGGCTGTACACCTTCGCCTGGTGACGGGCGACCACGTCTGGATTGTCGGTGCGCAGGAACTGTGCGCCGAATGGGAAGACCGCATAGCCATCTACTTCCGGAATCCCGGCCCGTTGCAGAAGATTCAGGGCGTAGCCGCCCGCCCCGACGAAGACGAAACGTGCTCGAACGGTATGACGGCGCTCGGTCGTTCGGTCGCGCACGGTGAGCGACCAGACGTCGGCCTCCTTGCGGAGCTTGATCACCTCTTGGCCGAGGTGGACCTGTGTGCCCGCGGTCTTCATGCCGTCCACGAGCAACCGGGTGAGCGCACCGAAATCCACGTCGGTGCCGCCCGCGAAGCGGGTTGCCGCCATCGGCTCGCCGGGTTCACGGCCGTCCATCAGCAGTGGCGCCCATTGCGCGATCTGCGCGGGATCCTCGGTGAACTCCATCGACTCGAACGCGGGCAGCGCCGTCATGGTCTTGTATCGGGCCCGCAGGTAATCCACATCCCGCGCGCCGAAGACGACATCCAGGTGCGGGGTCGGAGTCACGAAATCCTGGTTCCCGAGCGTGTTCCAGAATTCCCGCGACAGCCGGAACTGCCGGGCGATCTCCGCGGCCTTGGCCGGATCGTCCGGGTCGGGCATGTAGTTCAGCTCGCAGAATCCGGAATGCCCGGTACCGGCGTTGTTCCAGGGATCGGAACTCTCCGTGGCCAGGTGATCGAGGCGCTCGAACAGCGCTGTCGACCAGTCCGGTTGCAGGCGTGCGAGCATCGCGCCCAGCGTCGCGGACATGATGCCGCCGCCGATCAGTGCGACATCCAGAACCTCCGGAGCCGCAGGGGATTCCATTGCCTGTGCTGCCATTTGACGCCTCCCGCTCTGGTGCTGCGGGAATCGTCACATCGAGCGGATTCATCCGTCCAATATCGATTGCGGGCTAATACGATCCGAATATGGATGAGTCGCCGTATGCGCAGTTGGAGGCGCTCGCGCCCTTGCTCGCGGCCTTCGATACCGCGGCCGGTGAGGGGCACGTCACACGGGCGGCGCAGGTGCTGGGGGTGCCGCAGTCATCCCTGAGCCGCAGGCTGAAGGCGGTCGAGAAGGCGGTCGGGATTCAGCTTTTCCAACCGGTCGGTCGTGGAATCACGCTCACGCCCGCGGGACGCGAGTTGTTCGAGCGGACTCGGGAGCTGGTACGCGGCCTGGACGATGCGGTCAATGTGGTGCGCGGGAACGCCGATCCCGAAACGGGTCTGGTGCGGTTCGGATTTCCGCTCAGTCTCGGGCCGGTCAGCGTGCCGGCGCTGCTGGCGGACTTCCACAGGAGCGCGCCGCGAATCAGATTGCATCTGGTGCAGGCGCACGGGGAGGCACTCGCGGAACAGATACGGACCGGCCACTTGGACCTGGCCGTGGTGATTCCGGCGCCCGACGATCTACCCTCGACGGTGTTGGGACATCAGCCCATTCAACTGTACGTCGCTCGCCGGCACCGGCTGGCCGGACGGGAATCCGTGGACCTCGCCGAGTTGGCCGAGGAACGATTCATCGCCAACCCACCCAGTTATCACTTGCGCCGGCTGCTCGATTCCCGGTGCGCCGAAGCGGGATTCACTCCGGCCGTCGCATTCGAGATCACCGAATTCGACGCCCTGCGCGCATTGGTCGGCCACGGGCTGGGCATCGCGCTGCTCCCCGCACCGGAGACGCCGCACCCTGACTTGCACCGGGTGACTCTGCGGAACCCGCCCACCCGCAGCATCGGACTGGTTTCCGGCACGCATCGCCCGACACCCGCGGTATCCCGCTTACACACCTTCATCGCCGCCCATGCGATGACTCACATGGGCGGCGATGCGGGTGGGGGTGTGGATCAGGCGCGGTCGTAGGCGTCCTGGAGGACTTTGAGGTCGATCTTGGACATGGCGCGGAGGGACATGGCGACGGCGAGGGCCTGTTCGGGGGTGCCGCTCATCAGGGTCGGCATGGCGGCGGGGGCGACCTGCCAGCTCAGGCCGTAGCGGTCGGTGAGCCAGCCGCAGGGGCCGGGGGCGCCGCCGTCGGTCAGGGCTGCCCACAGGTGGTCGATCTCTTCCTGGGTGTCGACGACGATCTGCAGGGAGATGGCGTCGGTGAGGGGGTGGTCGGGGCCGCCGTTCATGATGGTGACGGCGTGGCCGGCCAGGTCGAGGGTGACGATGAAGGCGGAACCGTCGGCGTTGCGGGTGACCTCGTGGATCTTGGATCCGGGGACGGTCGCGACGTAGAACTCGGCGGCTTCCTCGGCGGACTGCTCGAACCAGATGAAGGTGTTCAGGGTGGTCATGATGATCTCCTGGGCAAGGGGTTTGAACTACTGTCAGCCCAAGGTCGGAGCCGCCGACCGGATCTCGACACATCGTCCGGAGATTTCCGGAGAAATTTTCGGGCGATGCCGGGGGAATGTGAAGTTAGGAGCACCTTGGTGGAAGCGACGTTCGATACGGCCGCGCTGGTCGGGCACCACTATCGCCTCGACGACTACTACGAGGTGGGTCGCGAGAAGATCCGCGAATACGCCCGTGCCGTGCAGGACTTCCATCCCGCGCACTGGAGCGAGGCCGCCGCGAACGAACTCGGCTACGACGGACTGGTCGCCCCGACCACGTTCTTCTCGATTGTCGCCATGCTGGCCAACCGCCGCCTCTTCGAATCCGTCATCACCGGATACGGCGTCTACGTCCAGACCGATCAGGTCTTCGAGATGTATCAGCCGGTCGTCACCGGTGACCGCGTCACCAGCGACGTCGAACTGACCGCGGTCCGCACCGTCGCGGGTCGCGACCTGCTCACCGTCACCAATACCTTCACCGCCCAATCCGGCGAAATCGTCCAGATAATGCACACCACCGTCCTCGGCCTCACCGCCGAAGACGTCGATGCCGACATCACCCCCGCCATCGAGCGCGTGATCATGCACGGCATCGAACGCACCACGGTGACCGACCCGGCCACCCCCTCCACCCCGGACTACGGCCCCCACTCCCCCGCGAGCCGCGACCGCCTCCCCCGCACTGCCGTCGACTTCGAAAAGCTCTCGGTAGGAACCGAACTCCCGCCCCGCACCGCCCGTCTCACCCGCGGTGACCTGGTCAACTACGCGGGCGTGGCAGGCGACGCCAACCCCATCCACTGGGACGAAGCCATCGCCGCCAAGGCCGGTCTCCCCGACGTGATCGCCCACGGCATGCTCACCATGGCCCTGGGCGCCGGCTTCGTCACCGACTGGCTGGGCGACCCCGGCGCCCTCCTGCGCTACAACGTCCGCCTCTCCAACTACACCATCATCGAAGCCGAATCCGCCGGCACCGTGGAGTTCACCGCCCGCGTGAAATCCCTCGACCCCGAAACCAAGACCGCCGTCCTCGTCATCACCGCGAAGTCCAACGGCCGCAAGATCTTCGGCCTCGCCACCGCCGAAGTCCGCCTCAGCTGATCGACTCCCCACCCCGAGCCATGAATCCGCTCGGGGTGGGCAATCAACCGCCGATTCGGAAGCAGGAGCCAGACGCCGGTTTCGATGGGTTGACCAGGCGAACCGACCGCCGGATTTCGTTAGTTAGCGTAATGCAACTATATTGGGACGCTGTTCGCACTGTTCGACTCCTGGGGAGGCTCAGATGGCTACGGCTCCCACCACCGGCTTGGACGCCGATGATGTGAAGACCATTCGACGGCGGCTTCGAGTCGACCGGGATCATCCGCATTACAAGTGGGTGGCGTTGTCGAACACGACGCTGGGGATGTTGATGGTGACCATCAACTCCTCGATCGTGATCATTTCGCTGCCGGCCATCTTCCACGGCATCGGGCTGAATCCGCTCGAGCCGGGGAACGTGAGCTATCTGCTGTGGCTGCTCATGGGATTCCTGCTGGCATCGGCGGTGCTGGTGGTGCTGTTCGGCCGGCTGGGCGACATGTTCGGGCGGGTGCGGATCTACAACCTCGGCTTCGTGGTGTTCACGGTGTCGGCGATCGCGTTGTCGTTCGATCCGTTCACGCACGGCGGAGGCGCCATGTGGCTGATCGTGTGGCGCGTGATCCAAGGTGTGGGCGGCGCCATGCTGATGGCGAACGCCACGGCGATCCTGACCGACGCGTTCCCGGTGCAGCAGCGCGGGTTCGCGCTGGGCATCAATCAGGTTGCGGCGGTGGCCGGTTCGTTCCTGGGCCTGGTGATCGGCGGCGTGCTGTCGGAGTGGGATTGGAAGGCCGTCTTCTGGGTGAGCGTGCCGTTCGGCATTCTCGGCACGGTGTGGTCGTACCGATCGCTGCACGATTTCGGGGCACGGACGCCGGGATCGCTCGACCTGCCCGGCACGGTCACGTTCGCGCTGGGACTCACCGCACTGCTGACGGGCATCACGTACGGCATTCAGCCGTACGGTGATTCGGCCACCGGCTGGGGCAATCCGTGGGTGATCGGCGCCGTGGCCGGCGGGCTGGCGCTGCTGGTGCTGTTCTGCTGGATCGAAACCAAGGTCGCGCAGCCCATGTTCCAGCTGTCGCTGTTCAAGAACCGGGCGTTCGCGTTCGGCAATCTGGCCGGCCTCATGTCCTCGATCGGCCGCGGCGGCCTGCAGTTCATGCTGATCGTGTGGCTGCAGGGCATCTGGCTGCCGCTGCACGGCTACGACTACGAGGCCACGCCGCTGTGGGCCGGTATCTACCTGCTGCCGTTGACCATCGGCTTCCTGGCCGCCGGACCGGTGTCGGGCTGGCTGTCGGACAAGTACGGCACCCGCCTGTTCGCCACCCTCGGCATGGTCATCACCGCGGCGACTTTCGTTCTGCTGGTCGTGATTCCGGCCGACTTCAACTACTGGGCCTTCGCCGCCATCATCCTGCTCAACGGCCTCGGCTCGGGCATGTTCGCCTCCCCCAACACCGCCGAGGTGATGAACAGCGTCCCGGCGTCCCAGCGCGGCGTCGCCTCGGGCATGCGCGGCACCCTGTTCAACGGCGGTATGGCGCTGTCCATGGGAATCTTCTTCTCGCTCATGATCATCGGCCTGTCCGGTCCGCTGCCGGACGCCATGAACTCGGGCCTGCAGGCCCAGGGCGTCCCCGCCCAGGTCGCCGGGCAGGTCGCGGATCTGCCCCCGGTGGGCAGCCTGTTCGCCGCCTTCCTCGGCTACAACCCGATCGAGGAACTGCTGGGGCACAGCGGCGTGCTGAACCAGCCGGGCGTGCACGCCGATGTGCTCACCGGACGCGAGTTCTTCCCGAACCTGATCTCCGGTCCGTTCCATTCCGGCCTGGTGGTCGTGTTCCTCGGCGCGGCCCTTATGATGCTGATCGGCGCGGTGGCGTCGTGGTTCGCCGGTACTCCGAAGGTTCTCGACGAGGCCACCGAACTCCGCGAAGCCGACCGCGCGGGAATCTGACCCCATGACGCAGGAGGATGTGCTGACCGAGTCCGCGAGTGTAGCCGACACCGAGCAGCTCACCGAAGCCGCCGATCTCTACCACGCGATCGGCCGCACCATCCGGCTCCTGCGCCACTCCGGGGATCTGGGCGCGCTGAGCCCCGGCTCGGCCTCCGCCCTGGCCACGCTGGCCCGTTCGGGTCCCATGCGCTTGAGCGATCTCGCGCAGGTGGAACGGGTCAGCGCGCCCACCATGTCCCGCATGATCACCGGCCTGGAGAAGGCCGGTTACGTCTCCCGCGACGCCGATCCGGAAGACGGCCGCGCCCAACTGCTTTCGGTGACCGGATCGGCCCACGACCTGGTGAGCGGCCTGACCTCGGCCCGCATTCAACGCTTCGCGGTCGCGATGGAACGTCTCGATCCGGAGCAGCGGGCGGCACTGCGATCGGCGCTGCTGACTCTCATCGACGCGCTGGACGAGTAGTCCCTCCCCTACCGGGTGTTGCCGATCGGACGGTGCGCGGCGAGCTGAGCGCGGTCGGCGGCATCGCGCCCGGCCTGCCAGCCTTCGGCGCTGCCGGCGGAGATGCGGGAGGATTTCGCGGCGGGGAAATAGGTATCGAAGGCTTTGTCCACGTCCTGGCGGCGCGCTGCCAAAACAGGCAGCAGGCGTTCGGGGGCAGCGGATTTCGCGATGGTGGCCTGTTCGGCGGCAGCCAGGCGTTCGCCGATACGGGTGGCGTAGGCGATGAGGAAGGATTTGCGGAAGGTGCGGCTGCGCGCCTGAGTACTGCGGTCGTCGTCGTTGCCGGAGGCGATCATGGCCCGGGTCGCCTGCACCAGCAGCGAGGTGGTGAGGAGTTCGACTGCGTCCAGGTCGGTTTCGTCGCCGACGATCGCCACGAAACCCCATTCGGCGGACAGAATGACACGGGAACGGTTGGCTTTGGCGACCGCGTCCACGAGCAGCGCTTTGGCATCGACGTAAGGGGTTTCGAGCCAGAAGCGGCGGGCGCCGGGCAGATCGACGGTGCGGTGATCGGCATCGACCAGCACCTGATCGATGGCGTATCTGGTCATCAGCTCTTGGGCTTTGGCCGAGAGGGTTTCGGCTTCCTCGGGGAAGGCGGTGGATTCGGCTTTGGCGAGCAGACCGCGCACCCGGCCCAGCACCTTCTCGTCGACGGCGTGATGGCTGCGCAGTTCCGGTTTCGCGGTGCCGGGCAGGGGGCGAATGAGCGGCATCGAAGGAAGTTGCAGGAGCAGGGCGAACGCTTCGAGCACGGTGGTGAGCGCTTCGACCGGCGTCAGCAACTGCTTGCCCGCCCATTGTCCGAAGTGCGGTTCTCCGGCCGACCACCAGATCGTGGCTCCGGCTTCGTCGAGCTGGGCCAGCCAGGTCGGGTCGACGGTCTCGGCGGGGAACGGCCGTACGTGGGCTGCCATCGCGTCGATGAGATAGCTCCGCGCGAACTCGTCCACCCGGCGGCGCGCCACCTGATCGATATCGCCCGGCAGCCACCCGTTGCGGAACACCGCCGAAACGAGTTGCCGCGCGGCCGAATCCGCGCCCGCACCCAGCGCGGGCAATCGGCCCAGATCGTCGGCGCACTGCCGTGCCGCCTTGGCATTGCCCCGGGCCACCGCCAGCGCGCCCGCCAGAATCGCCTGACCGATCTGCTCCGCGGTCGCGTCGTCCCCGAGCCCGGACGCGCCGAGCACGAACCCCGCATCGCCCGCCGCGGCCCGCTGCCGCTCCCGATGCCGCCGATTCTTGCCCATCCACCTCACCCGTCGCCGCCACACCCAAGGCTTCGAAGGTTAATCGGGCGCTCCGACAACCTTCGAACCGCGTCGGCGGCGCCGGCTAACCGGTATAGGTGCGGTGCCGGATATTGGCCCGCACGCGCCCGATGAGCCCGGCGGTGTGCATGATCCACAACCCGGTCGGCACGATTTTGCGGGTGAACGGATTCAGCGGATTACACACGACCGCCGTCAGCAGCGAAAGCAGCGTGGCGCGGAAAGGAATTCGCGGGCAGCCCAGCGGCCGATGCTTCATGCACACCTCGGCGTAGGTGTACCCGTAATCGAAGCACTGGCTCCACGCGTCCCGGAAATTCCGGCGCAGCCGGTAGGCGATCATCGCATCGGGCGCATGCCCGAGTTTCTGCCCGGACTGCTGCAACCGCCACGAGATGTCCACATCGTCCGCGCCGGTGAACAGGGATTCGTCGTAGCCGCCGATCTTTTCGAAGGCCGTGCGCCAGTACGCCGTATTGTTCCCGTTCGCGAACGGCATCCAATGCGTGGCGAAGCCCTGCTCCGGCGGCGGCACCGGACGCCAGGTCGAGGACTTGCGATCGTTGAGGCTGTCGCTTTCGATGGCTCCGCTCACCGCGTCGAACTCGGCGGCGGTGCGCACCATCGCGCTCAGCCAGCCCGCGTGCGCCCGATCGTCCTGATCCACGAATGCCAGGAAATCACCCGTGGCGACGGCGGCCGCATTGTTGCGCGCGAACGGCGCCCCGCGTTTGGCGGAACTGTCGACATACCGCAACCGCAGTTTCGCGGTGAGCGGATGTCCCTCGATATGTTCGCGCAGCCCGTCTTTCGACCCGTTATCGCTCACCAGCACTTCGTATTCGCCGGTGTAATCCTGGTGCGCCAGTCCGTCGAGTTGTTCGTCGAGATCCGGCAGCCCGTTGTACACGGGGATGATGATGGACACCAGTTCGGGAATTCGATTCGCCGACAGTGGAGCACTCATGTGGTGGAGCAGTCACATTCTCGAGGGTCGATGCCCCGTCACCGGGGTATCGGGCTGAACAAAAGGTCGAGCGCGAAGGTATCCGCGATGCGGGTGACCGAAGCGTCGGTAAACACTCTTTCAGCTGTCCGACCGGTGAACAATCCCCACTTTTCAGCCGTGGAGATAGCGGACCAGATGCTCGCGTTCGGTCTGCAGTTCGGAGATCTGGCTCTTCACCACATCGCCGATGCTGACGATGCCGACCATGCGCCCGTCGGCCACCACCGGTAGATGCCGGACCCGGTGTTCGGTCATGGTGGCGTTCAGGGTTTCGACCCGATCCTCCGGCGAGCAGGTGTGCACGGCCGCGGTCATGATCGCCGAAACCGGCTGGTCCAGCAGGTCCGCGCCATAGGTGTGCAGGTGCCGGACGATATCGCGCTCCGAGGCGATCCCGGAGATGAGACCGCCGTCCGGGGACACGATGACCGCGCCCACATTGTGCACCGCAAGCACTCTCAGCAGTTCGCGCACCGTTGCATCGGGTGCGGTCGTGACTACGCCGGCGCCTTTCCGGCGCAGGATTTCGGAGATTCGCATATGTCCACCGCCAACCCTCGGGACCATCGATGCTTAACAGGATCGCGCGATTTGCCGCGGGTGAACAGCAAAGATTACGCGGCGATACCTAACCGGACGCGAGGGCGTCGGGGCGCGGACGCGCTGGGCGGGGCGCAAGGCTGAGCAGGTGGGGATCCCGGCGCGGCCGATCCGGATGTTCAGGCCGCTTGACCCGGCAGGCCGCCACCGGACCGTGCCATCACAGCGGCTGATGCTGGGAATCGAAGGTGAACACGCGACCGCCCAGCATCACCTGACTGCCCGGTTCCAGCGCGACCGGATGTCCCGGCACGGCGCGCGCCCACTCGACCCGCCCCGGCAGCTTGATGTGCGTTCCGTTGGCCGAACCGCGATCGAGCACGGTCACCTCCCATTCGGTCAACCGGATCTCGGCGTGCACCCGGGACATGCCGCCCGAGACGTCGGCCAGCCGTACCGGTTTCGCGCCGCGCCGCACCCGCTCCGATCGTTCCGGTTCCCGCCCGATCACCAGGTCCTCGTCCAGTACGTACGAATGGCCGTCGTCGAGGAGCAGCACGCCCAGCGGTGGCCGCGCGCCCTCGACCAGCACGCAGGTGGACTGGTCCATGCGAATTCCGCACGTGGTGCAAAACGACACCCGCGGGTCGTTCAAATGCCCACGCGCACACTTGAACCCGCGCACCACCACGCCGCTCCGAGCCCGCGCCGGAGTCACCTGCGCCTCGGCGCCCGAGGCGGACGGCATTGCGTGCTGATATGCATTCGCTGCCGCCACAGGGCTTTTCGCCCCGCTCACGTCGCGGTTGTCGCTCGCCTCGACGGGTCGTTCGCGAAGCGCGATCCGCGGGTTGCTCGCCGCGGATGCATCCGAGTCGCCGAGCCACAGAACCGCACCCGAACCTGGCATCCGGCCTTCGCGCAGCGACCACACGCCCGGCTCCGGCAGCTCGTCGCGTGCCGGATCGTCATCCACGAATACCGCGGCCGCACGCGCGGGGATCGGATCCACCACCCGATCGACGGTGAATCCCGCATCGCTGCCGTGCAGGACTACCCGCCCGTCCGCCCCTTCGAGGATCGCGGTGATTCCGCCGTGCAGGAACACCGCCAGGGCCCGCGATCCGGGGGTGAGCACACCGAACTCGACCTGCTCCTCGTCCTCGCGCCCCATCAGCCAGGTCGAGACGAGCCGCGCGAAAGTGCGTCCGGTGCGGCGGGTTTCCCGCGCGGCCGCCTCCTGCACCAGCTCCCCGAGCTTGTCCAGCACCGCGATCGATTCCGAGCCGGGCCCGACCGGCCCGTCCTCCCGATGCGCGACGACCAGCACCACACCGTCCACACACGCCACCAGGTGCCCGCCGGGCAACACCTCCACCCGCCCCGTCATACGATCCGGCCTCCGTTGAACCGCCACCGTGGCAGCAGTACCCGGATCGGGCCGTTGACGAACAGCCAGAACGCCAGCCAGGTGAGGACGAAATCGATCGTGAAAGCGAGCGCCGAGGGCCGTAGGTCCCGTGGCACCACGACGGTCGTCCGGTACACCAGCAGCCCCATGAGAAGACCCTCGTTCACGATGGTCACCAGCCCGAACAGGGTTGGCCAGTCCTTCTCCCATCGGAATTGCTGCACGAAGTGGTACAGGAGTTCCCACCCGATGCCGGCGATCACGACCGCCGCCAGAATCGACAAGGTCATCCGGTAGGTCTGTCCCAGCGACAACGCACCGCTCGGCAACAGTGGCGTCAGGACCGCGGCCACGAGCAACCCGACCACGCCGAGCACCAGCACCCGGGTCTGCAAACGGCCGTTGAGGGTCGGGGTCATTCCGGAAGCTTCTTGTTCAGCATCCACAGCCACCATTGGTGTACCGAGCGCAGCGCGTGCAATCTGCGGCAGAAGCCGAGCCGAGCCAGATCGTCGGCGATTTCCGATGCGGCGTACTGCAATCCGAGAAAGGAATCGACGCTCGCGTAGTACCCGCCGAGCGTGGCGCTGCCCGAAGCGTACAGCCGGCCGGGTGCGCTGCGGGCGCCGATGAGCTCGAAGGTGGGTTCGACATCGAGCCGCTCCAGTGGATTGCGGCGCGCCCCGGTGTGCACGAGCAGGTCGGCCAGCAGCCGGTGCTCGCGAATATCGGCTTCCAGTCCGGTGCAGTCGATGACGTAGTCGGCGTGCATATCGAAGGGGCGCTCCGGCGGCCGGAAAGGCAAGGGTGCGTATCGGTCCGGGTCGATGGTGGTGACCACGCCGGGCCGGGTGCGATCCGGTCGCAGGTCCCGGGCCTCCCCGGCCAGAATCTGATACCAGCCCTCGGCGCGGCCGCGCGCCAATTGCCGCTGCCAGAGTTTGCGCGCCGGGGTGTTGGTGCCGCCCATGGTTTTCAGCAGGGCGGCCCGTTCCCGGCCTTCGAGTTTGCGTAACCGGGTCTTCAACTGTCCGCCCCAGGTCGCCTTGGGCCAATTGAAGCCCTGATACGCCCAGCCGTCACCACCCTTGCGGCGCATGAAAACACTCGAACCGTGCGGGCCGGCGACATAGGTCCGGAACAGATGCAGGATCTGGGTATGGAGGCCCAGACGATCGCGATCGTCGATGAGGCGTTGCAGCACCCGGCTGGCAACTATTCCGCTGCCGCGCACCATGACGGTTCCGGGACGTCGTTGCAGGGCTTGATAAACGTGCTCGTGTGGCTCGTAGGCATTCACCACCCGCGTCGGATCGCGGTATTTCTCCCGATACGCTTGGAGATCCGGTAGCAGGCGCAGTCCGGGATACCCGATGGCGATGTGAACATAGGTGCTGCGGAAAGCAATTCGCTTGGTCCGGGTGGCCCCCGCCGGTGGGGTGAGAATGGTGTAATACCCGCCGCCGCGCCGCTTGCGCACCATGCGCACCTGTCCCTTGAACAGCGATTGCGCGAAGCCGATTCGTTTCGCCTCGCGCTCCATTCCCGCCAGGACCTGGCCGGCGCGCGGGGTGTAGTAATCGGCGAATACCGGCTCCGCCAGGACATTCCACAGCGGATGCAGCGACTTGTCGGCTATTGCCTCGCGGACGGCATAGGACGGGAATCCCCAGATATTCTCGGGCATCCCGCCGGAATCGCTGCGCAGCCGTTCCGTCCGTGGAATCTGCGATACCCGGGTCAGATATTCGTAGGACTGCCACGGGGCGTCCTGCGGACTCAGCACCGCCATCGCCCGCCTCGGCACCCCGTAAATCCGCAAGGTGTCGAAGAGCGTGAACGATCCGATACCGCCGCCCACCGTCACCAGCGGTACATCGATCACCGGAATCCCGGCCGCCCCCACCATCTCATCGGTCCAGGCGTCGGTTTCGATGAGCCGTTCGTCGATGTCACCCCGCATTTTCCGGATGCTACCGGGCGTGAATTGGGTATCGATTGCGATCGACTTGTCTCACGTCCGGCGAAAACGCGACGCGCACACGGGTTCACGCGAAGCTGCCACCTGCACCCATAGTCAGGACGTACCATGCGGGGCGTGGCCGAAGCGAAGCGTTCCTCCTCGGTGCGGGTGCTGGTCTACAGCAACGACGCCGATTCCCGCAGCCAGATCATGCTGGCGCTGGGTAGACGGCCGCATGCCGATCTACCGCCCCTCGAGTACCTCGAGGTCGCCACCGGTCCGGTGGTCATCGAGCACATGGACACCGATGCGCCCGATCTGCTGATCCTCGACGGCGAATCCGCACCCACCGGCGGCCTCGGCCTGGCGAAGCAACTCAAGGACGAAATCGCCGACTGCCCGCCCATCGTCGTCATCACCGGTCGCCCGGACGACGCCTGGCTGGCGAACTGGTCGCGCGCCGATGCCGCGGTCTCCCACCCCATCGACCCGATCCGCCTGACCGAAGCGGTCCTCGGCGTGCTCCGGAGCCGTTCCGCCGCCTGAGGCGGGCGTTGAACAAGAGATTTTCAGGGGTCTCACCCCTGAAACCCCAATCGGGCGATCCGACCCCCCGTGACCAGGTTTCGGAGGTGAACCCCACTCGGGCGATCCGAACCCGCGTGACCAGGTTTCGGAGGTGAAGCCCAAGTGGGCGAAGTGGGCCCGGATGACCTGGGGTTTCAGGGGTGGAACCCCTGAGAGTTACGAGAGTTGTTTCTGTCACGTGACGGTGGCGATTGCGTCTATTCGGTCATAAAAGACTGTTCTGAATTCGATCAAACGCAGTGGTGAATCGTCATGTATCTTGTCGCGTGAGTTGTAGTCTGTGCCCTAGCTCACACCGCGCACGGGAGGCGCATCAGTCCATCCGCCCCCGCGCGCCGACAGCTGCGTCCGTATTTCGCGTCGTCCAGCTCGCAGGAGGGGTAGTGCTGTTGTGAACATCGAAACACCCACGCTTGTCCTGGGCGCGGTCGCCGCCGCCTTCGCGGTCTTCTCCGTGTTCCTGGCGTCGCTGATCGGCCCGAAACGCTACAACCGGGCCAAGCTCGAACCGTACGAGTGCGGTATCGAGCCCACTCCGCACGCCATCGGCGGCGGACCCGGAAGTCCTGCCGGACAACGCTTTCCGGTCAAGTACTACCTGACCGCCATGCTTTTCATCATCTTCGATATCGAGATCGTCTTCCTCTACCCGTGGGCCGTGCACTTCGACTCGCTGGGCCTGTTCGGCCTGGCCGCCATGGCCCTGTTCATCTTCAACGTCTCGGTGGCCTACGCCTACGAGTGGAAGCGGGGCGGGCTCAGCTGGGATTGATTGCCGCACAGGGGGATTCCGAAAACCAACCCCGCGCTTGGCGGGGTCGATCCGATGGAGAAGTAGTTCGACATGGGTCTCGAGGAGAAACTGCCCAGCGGATTCCTGCTGAGCACAGTGGAAGGAATGGCCGGCTACCTGCGTAAAAGTTCGCTGTGGCCCGCCACATTCGGTCTGGCGTGCTGCGCGATCGAGATGATGGCCACCGGCGGCGGGCGATTCGATATCGCCCGCTTCGGCATGGAGGCGTTCCGCGCCTCGCCCCGCCAGGCCGATCTCATGATCGTCGCGGGCCGGGTCAGCCAGAAGATGGCTCCCGTCCTGCGCCAGGTGTACGACCAGATGACCGAACCCAAATGGGTACTGGCCATGGGTGTCTGCGCATCCAGCGGCGGCATGTTCAACAACTACGCGATCGTGCAGGGCGTGGACCACGTCGTGCCGGTCGACATCTACCTGCCCGGCTGCCCGCCGCGCCCGGAGATGCTGTTGAACGCGATCCTGAAGCTGCACGAGAAGATTCAGGAAATGCCGCTCGGCGTCGATCGCGAGGAAGCGATCCGCGAAGCCGAACGCGCCGCACTCGCCAGCACGCCCACCATTCAATTGAAGGGGCTGTTGCGATGACATTCGATTCAGCCGCAGGTACGGAGAGTCCCCCGGAGGAAGCCGTGAAAGCACACGGCGAATCGAATCAGCCGATCGAACCGCCCGCCGAAACTGCCTCCGGCACACCGGATTCCGCCTCGGAACCGGCCACCGGGGAAGTGATCGGCGTCCAGCACGGCATGTTCGGCGTCACCGGCACTGGCGACACCTCCGGCTACGGCCGCCTGGTGCGCACGGTCAGCCTGCCCGGCGGCTCCGAGCCGCCCTACGGCGGCTATTTCGACGACCTGGTCGCCAATCTGCGGGTCGCGCTGGGCAGCGTGTTCACCGAGGCCATCGAGAAGATCGTGGTCTTCCGGGACGAACTCACCCTGCACGTGCGGCGCGAACACCTGCCGCTGGTGGCCCAGACCCTGCGCGACAAGGAGCCGCTGCGCTTCGAGCTGTGCCTGGGCGTCAGCGGCGCGCACTACCCGGACGACAAGGGCCGGGAACTGCACGCCGTCTACCACCTGAATTCGATCACCCACAACCGCCGGGTGCGCCTGGAAGTCTCGGTGCCCGACGCGGATCCGCATCTCCCCTCGCTCTATGCCGTCTACCCCACGACGGACTGGCACGAGCGGGAGACCTACGACTTCTTCGGCATCCTCTTCGACGGTCATCCGTCGCTGACCCGGATCGCGATGCCGGACGACTGGCGCGGACACCCCCAGCGCAAGGACTACCCGCTCGGCGGGATCCCGGTCGAGTACAAGGGCGCGCGCATCCCGCCGCCCGACGAGCGGAGGGCATACCACTGATGAACGACATCGACACCCGGCGTACCGAGACAGGTACGCCGGATACACCCGTCTCTCCCACTCCCGAACGGGAATTCACCGCCGTCGGCAACGACTGGGACGAGATCTCCGCCGCCCTGGACGGCGCGGCCGAGGAACGCATCGTCGTGAACATGGGCCCCCAGCACCCCTCCACGCACGGGGTGCTGCGCCTGATTCTGGAGATCGAGGGCGAGACCGTCACCGAGGCCCGCTGCGGCATCGGCTACCTGCACACCGGCATCGAGAAGAATCTCGAATACCGCAGCTGGGTGCAGGGCGTCACCTTCGTCACCCGCATGGACTATCTGTCGCCGTTCTTCAACGAGACGGCGTACTGCCTGGGCGTGGAGAAGCTGCTGGGCATCACCGACGATATTCCGGAGCGCGCCAGCGTCATTCGCGTCATGCTCATGGAGCTCAACCGCATCTCCTCGCACCTGGTGGCCCTGGCGACCGGCGGTATGGAGCTGGGCGCGCTGACCCCGATGCTGTTCGGTTTCCGCGAGCGCGAACTCATCCTGGACGTGTTCGAGAACATCACCGGCCTGCGCATGAACCACGCCTACATCCGGCCGGGCGGCGTCTCGCAGGATCTGCCCGAGGACGGCGTGCAGAAGGTGCGTGAACTCCTCGAGCTCATGCCGAAGCGCCTGCGCGACATGGAATTGCTGCTCAACGAGAACCCGATCTGGAAGGCTCGCACCCGCAATGTCGGGTATCTGGATCTGACCGGGTGTATGGCGCTGGGCATCACCGGCCCGGTGCTGCGTTCGACGGGTCTCCCCCACGATCTGCGCAAGGCCCAGCCGTACTGCGGTTACGAGAACTACGAATTCGATGTGCAGGTCGACACCGGCTGTGACTGCTACGGGCGCTACCTGATTCGCGTCAACGAGATGAAGGAATCGCTCAAGATCGTCGAGCAGTGCCTGGACAAGCTGCGCCCCGGTCCGATCATGGTGGAGGACAAGAAGATCGCGTGGCCGGCCGATCTGGAGCTGGGTCCGGACGGGCTGGGCAACTCCCCCAAGCACATCTCCAACATCATGGGCAAGTCCATGGAGTCGCTCATCCACCACTTCAAGCTGGTGACCGAGGGACTGCGGGTGCCGCCCGGCCAGGTGTACACGGCCGTGGAATCCCCGCGTGGCGAGCTGGGCGTGCATATCGTCAGTGACGGCGGCACCCGCCCGTACCGGGTCCACTACCGCGACCCCTCGTTCACGAATCTGCAAGCGGTGGCGGCGATGTGCGAGGGCGGCATGGTCGCCGACGTGATCGCCGCGGTCGCCTCGATCGACCCGGTGATGGGCGGTGTGGACCGATGACCGAGATCCTGCTCAACCTGACCGTGCGCCCCATCCCCTATCCGCAGCAGGTGCACGATCGTCTCCAGTTGGAGGCGAAGGAGATCATCGGCCGGTATCCGCATTCGCGTTCGGCACTGCTGCCGCTTTTGCACCTGGTGCAATCGGTGGAGGGCTACGTCTCCGGCACCGGCATCGAATTCTGTGCCGAGCAGCTGGGTTTGACCGATGCCGAGGTGACCGCGGTCGCCACCTTCTACTCCATGTACCGGCGCACCCCGACCGGTGACTTCCACGTCGGCGTGTGCACCAACACGCTGTGCGCGGTCATGGGCGGCGACCAGATCTTCGCGGAACTGAAGCAGCACTTGGGCATCAAGCACGGGGAGACCACCGCCGACGGCGCGGTCACCCTCGAGCACATCGAGTGCAACGCCGCCTGCGACTACGCCCCCGTGATGATGGTCAACTGGGAGTTCTTCGACAACCAGACCCCGGACAAGGCGCGGGCGCTGGTGGACGGGCTGCGCCGGGGCGAGCAGATCACCGGAACCCGCAGCGGCGCACCGCTGTGCACCTTCCGTGAGACCGCCCGGATACTCGCCGGATACACCGACGACCGGCCGAATGCCAACGCCGGCGATCCGGGCGCGGCAACCCTCGCCGGTTTGCATGCGGTGCAAGACGATTCGACCGACGGAGGCGCGAAGTGACCCTGACGCCGGTACTCACCCGCCACTGGGCGGATCCGGAATCGTGGACGCTGGAGAACTATCGCCGCCAGGACGGCTACCGCGCCCTGCCCAAGGCGCTGCGCATGCA
Organism: Nocardia yamanashiensis; assembly: GCF_021183565.1. Lineage (NCBI taxonomy): Bacteria > Bacillati > Actinomycetota > Actinomycetes > Mycobacteriales > Nocardiaceae > Nocardia > Nocardia yamanashiensis. The sequence goes on along the minus strand of NZ_CP089226.1, from coordinate 2,140,303 downwards.
ACCGGACGAGGTCATCGCGACCGTCAAGGACTCCGGGCTGCGCGGTCGCGGCGGCGCGGGCTTCCCGACCGGCATGAAGTGGGGCTTCATCCCGCAGGGCCCCGGACCCGACGGCATCACCAAACCGCACTACCTGGTGGTCAATGCCGACGAGTCGGAACCCGGGACCTGCAAGGACATTCCGTTCATGCTGGCCTCGCCGCACACCCTCGTGGAAGGCGTGATCATCGCGGCGTACGCCATCCGGGCCTCGCACGCGTTCATCTACCTGCGCGGCGAGGTCGTCTCGGTGCTGCGCCGGCTGCAGACAGCGGTCCGCGAGGCCTACGACGCGGGCTATCTGGGTCGCAATATCCTCGGCTCCGGCTACGACCTGGAAGTGGTCGTACACGCCGGAGCCGGCGCGTATATCTGCGGGGAGGAAACCGCACTGCTCGATTCCCTGGAAGGCCGCCGCGGCCAGCCCCGGCTGCGTCCGCCGTTCCCCGCCGTCGCCGGGCTCTACGCCTGCCCGACCGTGGTGAACAATGTGGAATCCATTGCCTCCGTACCGTCCATCATCGCCAATGGCGTGGACTGGTTCCGGGGCTTCGGCACCGAGAAGTCGCCGGGCACCACCATCTACTCGCTCTCCGGTCACGTGACGCGACCCGGGCAGTACGAAGCGCCGCTCGGAATCACGCTGCGCGAGTTGCTGTCTCATGCCGGCGGCATCCGCAAGGGGCACACCCTGAAGTTCTGGACGCCGGGCGGATCCTCCACGCCGCTGTTCACCGCCGAGCATCTCGACGTCCCCCTGGATTACGAGGGCGTGGCGGCGGCCGGATCCATGCTGGGCACCAAGGCGCTGCAGCTCTTCGACGAAACCACCTGCGTGGTGCGGGCCGTACTGCGCTGGACCGAGTTCTACGCCCACGAATCCTGCGGTAAATGCACGCCGTGCCGCGAAGGCACGTATTGGCTGGTGCAGTTGCTGCAACGACTGGAGAACGGCACCGGCCACGAGACCGACCTGGACAAGCTCCTGGACATCGCCGACAACATCAACGGCAAATCGTTCTGCGCGCTCGGCGACGGCGCGGCCAGCCCGATCTTCTCCTCCCTGAAGTACTTCCGCGACGAGTACGCCGAGCACATCCGCCTCGGCCGCTGCCCGTTCGATCCGGCCCGGTCGACCGCGTGGGCCGCCGAAGGAGTGCGATGACCAGCACAGTCAGCGCCGGCACCGGCGGGGACCTCGCGCCCGCCGAGCTGGTGAGCGTCACCATCGACGGGACCGTGGTCTCCGTCCCGCCCGGCACCCTGCTCATCCGGGCCGCCGAACTCATCGGCATCCAGATCCCGCGCTTCTGCGATCATCCGCTGCTGGATCCGGTGGGCGCCTGCCGCCAGTGCCTGGTCGAGGTGGAAGGCCAGCGCAAGCCGGTGGCCTCCTGCACCATGACCGTCGCCGACGGCATGGTGGTGCACACCCAGCTCACCTCGCCCGCCGCCGAGAAGGCCCAAGAGGGCGTGATGGAGCTGCTGCTCATCAACCACCCCTTGGATTGCCCGGTGTGCGACAAGGGCGGCGAATGCCCGTTGCAGAACCAGGCCATGTCCAGCGGACGGGCCGAATCGCGCTTCGACGGCGAGAAGCGCACCTACCCCAAACCGATTCCGCTGTCCTCGGCGATTCTGCTGGATCGGGAACGCTGCGTGCTGTGCGCGCGCTGCACCCGGTTCTCGCAGCAGGTCGCCGGTGACCCGTTCATCGAATTGATGGATCGCGGTGCGCTGCAACAGGTCGGCATCGCCGCCGGGGAGCCCCTGGACTCGTACTTCTCCGGCAATACCGTGCAGATCTGCCCGGTGGGCGCGCTCACCGGCAGCACCTACCGGTTCCGGGCGCGGCCGTTCGACCTGGTGTCCAGCCCGGCCGTGTGCGAGCACTGCGCCTCGGGCTGCGCGCAGCGCACCGACCATCGGCGCGGCAAGGTCATGCGGCGGCTGGCCGGTGACGACCCGCAGGTCAACGAGGAATGGAACTGCGACAAGGGACGATTCGCGTTCCAGTACGCCACCGAACGCGACCGGCTCACCACTCCGCTGGTGCGCAGCTGGGACGGTTCACTGCAACCGGCCTCGTGGTCGGAGGCGCTGACCGCCGCCGCGCGCGGACTGGCCGCGGCGCACGGCAATGCCGGCGTACTGGTGGGCGGCCGGGTGACCTTGGAGGACGCCTACGCGTACTCGAAGTTCGCGCGAGTCGCCTTGGACACCAACGACATCGACTTCCGCTCGCGCGCGCATTCGGCCGAGGAGGCCGACTTCCTGGCGGCGCGGATCGCGGGCCAGGGCATCACCGTCGACTACGCGGCACTGGAACGCGCGCCGATGGTGCTGCTGGTCGGGTTCGAGGCCGAAGAGGAATCGCCCATCGTCTATCTGCGGCTGCGCAAGTCGGCGCGGAAGAACGGTGCGGCCATCTTCTCCATGGCCCCTTACGTGACTCGCGGTTTGCAGCGCATGTCCGGGACCTTGATCGCCACCGCGCCCGGGGTGGAACCGCATCTGCTGGATGCCATTCGCACCGGATCGACCGAGGGCATCGCGGCCGAATACGCCCGCCTGCACGAAATCGGCGCCCTGCTGCGGGAACCCGGCGCGCTGATCATCGCCGGTGAACGCCTGGGCGGGATTCCGGGCGGGCTCTCGGCCGCCGCGCGCCTGGCGGACGAGACCGGCGCGCAGCTGGCCTGGATTCCGCGGCGGGCCGGTGAACGCGGTGCGCTGGAAGCCGGTGCGCTGCCGGTGCTGCTGCCGGGCGGCCGTCCGGTCGCGGATCCCGTTGCACGGCACCAGCTCCGGGAAGCCTGGGGCTGCGGCGAACTGCCCGCGGCCATCGGCAAGGACACCTCTGCCATCCTCGCCGCCGCGCCGACCCTGGGCGCGCTGGTCATCGGCGGCGTGGAGGTCGGCGATATGCCCGACCCGCACGCGGCGCTGCGGGCCATCGACGCGGCCAGTTTCGTGGTGTCCCTGGAATTGCGGCGCAGCGATATCAGCGACCGCGCCGACGTGGTCTTCCCCGTCGCCTCGGCCATGGAGAAGACCGGCACCTTCCTGACCTGGGAAGGCCGCCACCGCCAATTCGACGCCGCGCTGCGCGATTCCACGGTCCGCCGCGAAGCCGCACCGCTCGCCGAATACCGCGTGCTCGATGCCATCGCCCAGGAAATGGGTGTGCGGCTGGGTCTGCCCGACGCCGCCCACGCCCGCGCCGAACTCGCCGACCTGGGCGTATGGGACGGCCCCGCCGCCGCGACGCCGGGCATCCGGCCGCAGCCGCCGGCCGAACCGCACCCGGGCAGCGCGGTGCTCGCGGGCTGGCGCATGCTCATCGACCGCGGCAAATTGCAGGACGGCGAACCCAATCTCGCCGGCACGGCCCGCACCCCGGTGGTGCGGCTGTCCGCGCACACCGCCGCCGAGATCGGCGCCACCACGGGCGATCCCGTGACGGTCGGCAACGACCACGGGCACATCACGCTGCCGCTGGTCATCACCGAGATGCCGAACCGCGTGGTGTGGCTGCCCATGAATTCCGCCGGCTCGGACGTGCTGGTGCAGCTCGGCACCACACCCGGCCACATCGTGCGTATCCGACGGGAGGATCACCGTGAGTGACTTGAGTATGTTCGGCCACGACCCGTGGTGGCTGGTGCTGGTGAAGTCCATCGGGATCTTCGTGTTCCTGCTGCTCACCCCGATGCTGGCGGTGTACGCGGAACGAAAGATCGTGGCGTTCATGCAGATGCGCGTCGGCCCCAACCGGGTCGGCCCGCGCGGCAGCCTGCAGTCCATCGCCGACGGCGTGAAGATGCTCCTCAAAGAGGACATCATCCCGGCCATCGTGGACAAGCCGATCTTCATTCTGGCCCCGATCATCTCGCTCATCCCGGCCGTGATGGCGTTCGCCGTCATCCCGTTCGGGCCCGAGGTGAGCATGTTCGGGCATCGCACCCCGTTGCAGCTGACCGATATGCCGGTCGGCGTGCTCTACATCCTGGCCATGGCCTCGGTGGGCGTGTACGGAATCGTGCTGGCGGGCTGGGCTTCCGGGTCCACCTACCCGCTGCTGGGCGGGCTGCGCTCCACCGCGCAGGTCATCTCCTACGAGATCGCCATGGCGCTGTGCTTCGCGGCGGTGTTCCTGCTCTCGGGCACCATGGCCACCTCCGGCATCGTGGAGGCGCAGTACGGCACCTGGTACGTCTTCCTGCTGCTGCCGTCGTTCCTGATCTACGCGGTGTCCATGGTCGGCGAGACCAACCGTGCGCCCTTCGACCTCCCCGAGGCCGAGGGCGAGCTGGTCGGCGGCTTTCACACCGAGTACTCCTCGCTCAAGTTCGCCATGTTCATGATGGCCGAATACATCAATATGGCAACGGTTTCCGCGCTGGCCACCACGCTGTTCTTCGGCGGCTGGCACGCGCCGTTCCCGATCAGCCTGTGGGCGGGCGCGAACTCCGGCTGGTGGCCCATGCTGTGGTTCACCGCCAAGGTGTGGACGTTCCTGTTCGTGTTCATCTGGCTGCGCGGCACGCTCCCCCGCCTGCGCTACGACCAGTTCATGAACCTGGGCTGGAAGCTGCTCATCCCGGTCTCGCTGGCCTGGGTGATGTTCGTGGCCACGCTGCGGGCGCTGCAGAACGAGGGCATCGAGGTCCAGACGCCGGGCATGATCATCGGCGGAATCCTGGTGGCGGGCTTGCTGATCGGGCTCGTGCTCAAGGCCGGGCACGCGGGCGACGATCGCACCAAGGCGGCCCCGGACGAGGAGGCCACCAGCGCCTACTCGGCGTTCCCGGTGCCGCCCATGCCGAAGGAACCGCCCGCGGAGAAGCCGAAACCCGGTCTGCTGGAACCGCTCGGCGGCTTCCTGGTCACCGGCGGCACCATGTTCAAGAAGCCGAACACCGAGATGTACCCCGAGGTCAAGACGCCGACCGCGCCGCGCTATCACGGCCGGCATCAGCTCAACCGGCATCCGGACGGCCTGGAGAAGTGCATCGGCTGCGAACTGTGCGCCTGGGCCTGCCCGGCGGACGCCATCTATGTCGAGGGCGCGGACAACACCGAGGACGAACGCTTCTCGCCCGGTGAGCGGTACGGCCGCGTCTACCAGATCAACTACCTGCGCTGCATCGGCTGCGGCCTGTGCATCGAGGCGTGCCCGACCCGGGCGCTGACCATGACCAACGAATACGAGCTGGCCGACGACAATCGCGCCGACCTCATCTTCGAGAAGGACGATCTGCTCGCACCGCTGCGCAACGGCATGCTGGCCCCGCCGCACGCCATGTACCCGGGTGCGGACGAGGGCTCCTACTACCGGGGTGAAGTGCCCGGCGCGCCCAGCGAATTGGCCGAGGCGGAAGGGGCGGCGAAATGATCTCCCTGCTGGCTGCCGAACCGGAACTGATCACCCGCACCTCCACCGGTGAGGCCGTGCTGTTCTGGACCCTCGCGGTCGTCGCGGTGGCGGGCGTGCTGGGCATGGTGTGCGCGCGCAAGGCCGTGCACTCCGCACTCTGCCTGGCCGCCACCATGATCACGCTCTCGGTGTTCTACATCGCCCAGGACGCGCTGTTCCTGGGCGTGGTGCAGATCGTCGTCTACACCGGCGCGGTCATGATGCTGTTCCTGTTCGTGCTCATGCTGGTCGGCGTCGATTCGGCGGAATCGCTGAAGGAAACCATTCGCGGCCAGCGGATCGCGGTGCTGGTGGTGGGCATCGGCTTCGGGCTGCTCGTCATCGCCGCGGTGGCGCGCGGAATGTCTGACAAGAGCGTGGCGCTGACCGGTCCCGGACTGGGCGGCAACGACACGGTGGGGGCCCTGGCCGAACTCATCTTCGTGCGCTACGTGTGGGCGTTCGAGCTGACCGGCGCGCTGCTCATCACGGCGACCATCGGGGCCATGGTGCTCGCGCACCGCGAACGCTTCGGCCCCCGCCAGGATCAGCGGGAACTGTCCAAACAGCGCTTCCGCGAAGGCAAGCGGGTCACACCGCTGCCGACGCCCGGCGTGTACGCCCGCCACAATGCCGTCGACGCGCCGGCCCGGCTGCCGGACGGTTCCTTCGAGGAGCTGTCGGTCAGCACGATTCTGCGGCATCGGCGCGAACGCGCGCATACCGAAGCGGCGGCGCGCAATGTGAGCGACAACGGCAACGACTCCCACGAGGAAGGCTTGCGGTGAATCCCGATTACTACCTGTATCTCTCGGCTCTGCTCTTCACCATCGGCGCGGCCGGAGTACTGGTGCGGCGCAATGCCATCGTCGTGTTCATGTGCATCGAGCTCATGCTCAATGCGGTGAACCTCGCCTTCGTCACCTTCGCCCGGCTGCACGCCAATCTGGACGGGCAGGTGTTCGCGTTCTTCACCATGGTGGTCGCGGCGGCCGAGGTCGTGGTCGGCCTGGCCATCATCATGACCATCTTCCGGGCCCGCCGCTCGACCTCGGTCGACGACGCGAATCTGCTGCGGTACTGACATGGATACCGCACAGATGATGCTGTGGCTGCTGCCCGCTCTGCCGCTCGGCGGAGCCGTATTCCTGTTGCTGGTCGGCAAATACACCGACAAGTGGGGACATTGGGTCGGGACCGCGCTGGCGCTGGGCTCCTTCGGGGTCGCGGTGTGGGCGTTCACCGAAATGCTGGGACGGTCGGACGCGAAACGGGCCGTGCACTATTCGATGTTCGAATGGGTGCCGGTCACCGGGTTGAAGGTGGACTTCGCGCTGCAACTCGACCAGTTGTCGATGTGCTTCGCGCTCCTGATCACCGGTGTGGGATCGCTGATCCACATCTATTCGATCGGGTACATGTCGCACGATCCGGGACGGCGGCGATTCTTCGCCTACCTCAACCTGTTCCTGGCGGCCATGCTGGTGCTGGTCCTCGCCGACAACTACCTGGTGCTGTACCTGGGCTGGGAAGGCGTCGGCCTGGCGTCCTATCTGCTGATCGGGTTCTGGTACGAGAAGCCTTCCGCCGCAACGGCCGCCAAGAAGGCGTTCATCGTCAACCGTGTCGGCGACATGGGCCTGGCCATCGCGCTGATGGTCATGTTCGCGACCTTCGGGACCATCGACTTCCAGACGGTGTTCGGGGCCGCGGGCCAGGCGAGCGAAGGCACGCTCACCGCGATCGGGCTGCTGTTGCTGCTCGGCGCGTGCGGCAAGTCCGCGCAGGTGCCGCTGCAGTCCTGGCTCGGGGACGCCATGGAGGGCCCGACCCCGGTGTCGGCGCTCATCCACGCGGCCACCATGGTCACCGCCGGCGTGTACCTGATCGCCCGGTCCAACCCGATCTTCGATCTGGCGCCGGGCGCGCAGGCGGGCGTGATGGCCGTCGGCGCGGTGACTTTGATCTTCGGTGCGGTGATCGGCTGCGCCAAGGACGACATCAAGAAGGCCCTCGCGGCATCCACCATGAGCCAGATCGGCTACATGGTCCTCGCCGCGGGTCTCGGCCCGGTCGGATACGCGGCGGCCATCATGCACCTGCTCACGCACGGCTTCTTCAAGGCCGGGCTGTTCCTCGGCGCGGGCTCGGTCATGCACGCCATGGACGACGAGACCGATATGCGGCGCTACGGCGGGCTGCGCAAACTGCTGCCCATCACCTACGTCACCTTCGGGCTCGGATACCTTGCCATCCTGGGCGTTCCGCCGTTCGCCGGGTTCTGGTCCAAGGACCGGATCATCGAGGCGGCGTTCGCGCACGGCGGCTGGGGCGGCATCGTCACCGGTATCGCGGCGCTGGTCGGCGCGGGCATCACCGCCTTCTACATGACCCGGGTCATGCTGCTCACCTTCTTCGGTGAGAAGCGGTGGAAGGATGGCACGCATCCGCACGAGGCCCCGGTGTCCATGACCGGTCCGATGATCCTGCTGGCCATCGGTTCCGTCGCCTCCGGCGCGGTGTTCGCGTGGGGTTCCTCGCTGGCGAACTGGCTGGAGCCGGTCGTCGGCAGCCATCACGGCGAACCGGTCATTCCGGTCTGGGCCATCACCTTCTTCGCCCTCGCGGTCGTCGCCGCGGGCGTGTGGGTCGCCTATGACCAGTTTGCCGGACAGGAGATTCCCGAAACCGCCCCGGCCGCATCGGGTCTCATCGAGGCCGCCCGCCGTGATCTCTACGGCGACGCGGTCAACGAGGCGGCGTTCATGCGCACCGGTCAGCATCTGACCCGCTCGCTGGTCTTCGTCGACAACCGGGGCATCGACGGCCTGGTCAATACGACGGCCGCGGTCATCGGCGGACTGTCCGCCCGGATCCGGCGTGTGCAAACCGGATTCGTGCGCTCCTACGCCCTGTCCATGTTCACCGGCGCGGCCCTGGTGGCTGCCGCCCTGCTGGCGGTGAGGTTGTTTTGAACGACTTTCCTTGGCTGACAACATTGTGGGCGGCGCCCATGGTGGGGGCGCTGCTGGTGCTGTTCTTCCCCGCCGCCTGGCGGACCGCGGCCCGGGCCTTCGCGCTGATCGTGTCGCTGGGCACGCTGGGTGTGGGGATCTGGCTCGCCATCGATTTCAAGCCGGGTGGCGAGCACTACCAGTTCGTCGAATCGCACCAATGGATTCCGGCGTTCGGGGCGGGCTACACGCTCGGATTGGACGGCATCGCCCTGGTGCTCGTGCTGCTCACCGCCGGACTCGTCCCACTGCTCATCCTCGCCGGCTGGCAGGACGAGCGCGCGGTGGGCACCGGGCCCCGCGTCACGCACTACTACATGGCCCTCACGCTGGTGGTCGAGTCCATGGTGCTGATCTCCTTCACCGCCTTGGACATTCTGCTCTTCTACGTGTTCTTCGAGGTCATGCTCATCCCGATGTACTTCCTCATCGGCGGCTTCGGCCCGCGCACCAGCGATCTGGCGGTGCGCGCGCAGCGGTCCCGGGCGGCCGTGAAGTTCCTGCTGTACAACCTGTTCGGCGGGCTCATCATGCTGGCCGCCGTCATCGGGCTGTACGTGCTGACCGCGCGCGAGCAGCTGGGCGTGGACGGTAAGGGCACCTTCGATTTCCGGGTGGTCATGGAAGCCGCCAATTCCGGACAGCTCGGCGCCGGGCCCGCGGTGCTGAACGCGCTGTTCCTCGGCTTCATGTTCGCGTTCGCGGTGAAGGCGCCGCTGTGGCCGCTGCACACCTGGCTGCCGGACGCCGCCGTGGCCGCGACACCGGCCAGCGCGGTGCTCATGATGGCCGTCGTCGACAAGGTCGGGACCTTCGGCATGCTGCGCTACTGCCTGCTGCTGTTCCCCACCGCCACTTCGACTTACGCGCCGTTCATCAGCGTGCTGGCGGTCATCGGGATCATCTACGGGGCGCTGCTGGCCATCGGGCAGACCGATGTCATGCGCTTGATCGCCTACACCTCGATCTCGCACTTCGGGTTCATCATCCTGGGCATCTTCGCGCTCACCACCCAGGGCGGCTCCGGGGCGACGCTGTACATGGTCAATCACGGAATCTCCACGGCGGCACTGTTCCTGATCGCCGGATTCCTGGTCTCGCGGCGCGGCACCCGGCTCATCGCCGAATACGGCGGCGTTCAGAAGGTCGCGCCGATCCTGGCGGGCACCTTCTTCATCGCCGGCCTGGCCACCCTGTCGCTGCCGGGACTCGCGCCGTTCATCAGCGAATTCCTGGTCCTCATCGGCACTTTCACCCGCTACCCGGTGGCGGCGATCCTGGCGTCCACGGCGCTGGTGCTGGCCGCGCTCTACATCCTGTGGATGTACCAGCGCATGATGACCGGCCCGGTGAAGAAGGGCAACGAGCGGCTCTACGATCTGCTGCCGCGCGAAATGGTCGTGGTGGCGCCGCTGCTGATCGCGCTGCTGGTGCTCGGCTTCTACCCGAAGCCGGTGCTGGACCGCATCGATCCGGCCGTGGCGAACACGCTCACCACCATCGGGCAGCACGATCCGAAACCGGCGGTGCAGCCCGAAGCCGCGCAGACCCAGACCGGAGGTGCACACAAATGAGTGCGGGCTCACTGTTGTTCGCCGCCGGAGCGGATACCCCGCTCGCGGCGGTGGTGCCGGCGCCGTCCATCGAATACCGGGATCTGTCGCCGATGCTGATCGTGTTCGGCGTGGCGGTGGCCGGGGTGCTGGTGGAAGCGTTCGCGCCCAAGGTGTCTCGGTATTACATCCAGCTGGCGCTCGGACTGGGCGGTCTCGGTGTGGCGCTGGGCGCGGTCATCGGCTTGCGCGGTACGTCGGAGACGGCGGTCGTGGGCGCGGTGGCCATCGACGGGGTGACCCTGTTCTTGCAGGGCACCATTCTGGTGGTGGCCATGCTGGGGCTGCTGTTCATGGCCGAACGGCGCGCCGACCGGATGCCGATCCGGCGCGAGGGCCCCGGCACCTGGAGTCTGACGGCGTCGCGCGGGGTGGACGCGTTCACCCCGCAGGCGGCCGCCACGCCGGGCAGCTCGGACGAAATCGCCGCCACCCGAGCCGGAATCGCCACCACCGAGGTCTTCCCGCTCACGCTGTTCGCGGTCGGCGGGCTCATGCTCTTCCCGGCCTCCAATGATCTGCTGACCATGTTCGTGGCGCTGGAAGTGCTGTCGCTGCCGCTGTATCTGCTGTGCGGGCTGGCGCGGCGGCGCCGGCTGCTCTCGCAGGAAGCGGCGCTCAAGTACTTCCTGCTGGGGGCGTTCTCGTCGGCGTTCTTCCTCTACGGGATGGCGTTGCTGTACGGGTACGCGGGCACGGTGCGCCTGTCGGGGATCGCGGACGCGGTGACCCGGGACAGCGGAAACTCGCACACGCTGGCGGTATTGGGCATCGCCCTGCTGGCGGTCGGGCTGCTGTTCAAGATCGGTGCGGTGCCGTTCCAGTCCTGGGTGCCGGACGTGTACCAGGGTGCGCCCACGGCCGTGACCGCGTTCATGGCCGCCGCCACCAAGATCGCGGCTGTCGGCGCCATGTTGCGCGTGCTCTACGTCGCGGTGCCGGATCTGCGGGACGATTGGCGGCCGATCCTGGCGGCCGTCGCCATCGCGACCATGGTGGTCGGTGCGATCCTGGCCGTCACCCAGACCGATATGAAGCGCATGCTCGCGTATTCGGCGGTGGCGCACGCGGGCTTCATTCTCACCGCACTGGTCGCGGCCAATACGGCGGGCATCTCCTCGGTGCTGTTCTATCTCGCCGTCTACGGTCTGGGCACGCTCGGGGCGTTCGCCATCGTCAGTCTGGTGCGCGACGAGAACGGTGACGAGGCCACCTCGCTCACCGCCTGGGCCGGGATGGGCCGGCGCTCCCCCTGGCTCGCCATCATCCTGTCGCTGTTCCTGCTCTCGTTCGCGGGCATTCCGCTCACCAGCGGGTTCATCGCCAAATTCGCGGTGTTCCAGGCGGCTTCGTCGGGCGGGGCCACCCCGCTGGTCATCGTCGGCGTGGTCACCAGCGCGATCGCGGCGTTCTTCTACGTCCGCGTGATCGTGCTGATGTTCTTCACCGACGCCCCCGAGCCCGGGCCGGCGGTCGTCTTCCCGACGCTCACCACCACGGTCATCGCGCTCACCGCGGCGGCGACCCTGGTGCTCGGCATCTTCCCGCAGCCGCTGCTGGATCTGGCCGAGCAGGCGGCGGCGCTCACCCGCTGAGCGGCGCACACCGATCGTGAAGGGCCGGGCTGAATCAGCCCGGCCCTTCACGTTTCGCGGTTCAGTCCGCGGTCAGCAGTACACCGCGCACGGTCTCGCCCTGACCGTTGGTCCACGGCGCGGACACGAATCCGCCGTCCTCGGGTTCCTCGGTGGTTTCGACGAGCACCCGGACCACACGGGCGGCGCCGGAATCGTCCACCGACACGTGCACGCTCGAATCCACCGCATCGCTCTCGCTCTGCGCCTGCGCCCGCACTCGCCCGGCCAGCAGTTCCGCCGCCTGCGCCGCGAATACCGGATCACCGGTCGCGTCGTAGACCCACCGGGTGCCCAACACGCCGTGTTCGGTGGTGCCGATCAATGCCGTCTCAGCATCCGCCAGCGGCGCGCCGCGGTAGGTCATCGGCACGTGATAGGCCACGCCCGCGTTCTCATCGACCGCCACATAGCACTCGATGCCGACCTCGCCGGCCGGATCGTCGATGCGAAATCCGCCCGCTCTCACCAACTTCGGCGTGTCATCGCCGCGATACCACTCCTGCTTCGGCAACCACTGCGCGAGCAGTTCGATCTTGGTGGGAACCAATGTCGTTCGATGCACCTCAGCCATGCCGTCGACCCTAATCGCAGCACCATTCCGACACGCTGCGGGCTGGTCGATAGCATTCCGCATTATCCTTCCGCGCCTCGCAACCAGGGCCTAGCGTTGAATCAGCAGCATCACGGCTTCCCGAGGAGGAGTCATGCGGCCCCAACCTGCGGCCATAGGTTTCCTCCGGCACGATGTGTCGGGCGCGCAACAGCAATGGGACGAGGCGCAAATTCGTCACCTCGCCGGCCGACTCGGCTACGACCTCTGCAAGACCCTCGTTCTCGGCCCCGACACCGACCGGCTTCTGACCCGAGTAAGAACCGCCATCACCCGCATGGAAGCGGACGCCGTAATCACCCCCAGCCTCGACCATTTCGACGGCCAGATCCCCGCCGACGTAGTCAAAGTCGCCGACCTGATCACCGTCTCCCCCGAAAACACCTACGCCCGCTGGTTGATCCCCCCGCTCGAATAACTCCGCACCGCGCTTCGGTCCGGATCAGCTACCAGGACGATCTGCGACCGGGGTGAGGTCGATGCCCGGTGGTGGGCGGAGGCGGCGCAGGACGCCGTCCATGGCGGTGACGTAGAGGGACCAGCCGTCGCCGTCGCGGGCGATTCGGACCGAGCTGACGCCGTCGGGTGGGATGCGCACGGTGGAGGGTTTGATCAAACCCTCGATGATCGAACAGGTTTCGCCGGTGGCGGTGTTCGTGCGGTAGACCGCGCCCACGCCGTGATCGCCGAAGAACAGCAGGCCGGATCGGGTGGCCTGCATGTCGTCGGGGAGGGCGAGCAGCTTCGGTACGCCGGTCACGAAGGTCGCGGCGCGGGGGTTGTCCAATGGCACGCGCTGGATCTGCATGATCAGGGAGCTCACATAGATCGCGGTGCCGTCTTCCGACAGTGCGAGACCGTTCGGGGACTGCACCGACGACCACGCCTTGGTGTATTCGCCGGTCGACGGGCGGTACCGCGAAATGCCTTGCGGCTCACCGGCGAACGAGCTGTTCGCGATGAGCAGATCGCCGTCGGGCAGCAGGAGCAGGCCGTTGGCCATGCTCAAGCCTGACAGCAAGGAGACCAGTTCGCCCGACGTGGTGTCGTAGCGGTACAGCTGTCCCGGCGCGGCGCTGAAGTCGTCACCGGTGACGAAGTAGACGTAGCGGCCGTCGAAGCGAACGCCGGCCGGATGGTCGAACCCCGCCGCCAGGGTTTCGACCGTGCCGTCGGCGGCGACGTGCAGCAGTTCCCCGGCCAGGATCGTGGTGACGTAGAACCCGCCTCGCCCATCGGAATCCAGGTTCTCCAGTTCGCCGCGCCCGCTCATCACGGTGCTGACATCCCAGCCCGCCGAGCAGTCCGGCGCGAAAGGCGAGGCCTGCGCATTCGGTTGCCCTACAACGATTCCCGCGGCGATGGCGGCTACCAGCCAGCTCGTACGGAGCCGCCGGCTCCCCCTCATGACACCTCGCACGAACGCCAACCTATCAAGCGTCCAGCCACAAGTCCGATCTTGGATCAGGACGATATGCAACCAAGGGTTGCGGATCAGTGATCGGCGGGCTAGCTTTATATGCAACAAAAGGTTGCACGAGGAGGACGGCATGGAGTTCGGCAGCATCGAGCGTGAGATTCATATCGAGGCCTCGCCCGAAGTGGTCTACGAGGTGGTCAGCAGTCCCGAGCACGTATCCGAATGGTGGAGCGACGAAGCCGACTTCAAGCCCGAGGAAGGGGCGGTCGGCGAACTCGCCTGGGGCGATCGCGAGCATGTGGCCGTCATGCGGGTGGTGGCCGCGGACCCGCCGCGGCTGTTCGCCTTCCGGTGGTGCTACCCGGACAACGTGGCCGACGAGGTGGCCGACTCGCTGCTGGTCACCTTCGAGCTCATCCCCTCCGGCACCGGGACGCTGGTCAAGCTCACCGAAACCGGCTTCCGCGAAATGGGCTGGGAGGCGGCGAAGTTGGAAGAGGTGTACCTCGATCACTCGACCGGCTGGGACAAGTTCGTGCCTCAGCTAGGCGAGTACACCACACGGCTGGCGTCGGCGAAGTGAACACGCCCGTCGACGACGACCTGTGGTCCGCGGTCGGCGACCCGACCCGTCGGCGGATGCTCGACCTGCTCCTGGTGACCGGCGACGGCACGGCTACCAGTCTCAGCGAGCAGCTGCCGGTGACCCGGCAGGCCATCGCGAAACATCTCACCGTCCTCGACCGGGTCGGCCTGGTGCACGCCACGGCCACCGGACGCGAACGGCGATATCGGGTGGACGAAGCGCAACTCGCTCGCGCGGTCGCGCAATTGTCCGCGGTAGGAGAGTCCTGGGATGCCAGGCTGCGGCGCATCAAGCGGATCGCGGAAGCGATTCAGCGCCAAAAAGATCAGCAATCCGGAAAGTGAGAGTCGAAATGGTAGACATCCTGCACAAGGTCGCGATCAAGGCGCCGGCCGCCGAGGTCTATTCGGCCTTGACCACCGTCGAAGGCCTGTCCGGCTGGTGGGCCAGCGACACCCGCGGTAAGAGCGACGACCTCGGCGGCATCATCGAGTTCCGTTTCGGGCCCGGCAGCGTCGATATGAAGGTGCTCGAGCTCGACCCCGGCAAGCGGGTGCGGTGGGAGGTGGTGGACGGCCCCGCGGAATGGCTCGGCACCACCGTGGACTTCGCCCTCGACCGCACCGACGACTGGACCAGCGTGCTCTTCAAGCACGAGGGCTGGAAGGAACCGGTCGAGTTCATGCACCACTGCAGCACCAAATGGGCCGTGTACCTGGTGAGCCTGAAGTCCTCGGTGGAGACCGGGAAGGGCGCGCCCGACCCCTACGACGTCAAGATCGACAACTGGAACTGAGGGTCACAGCACCTCGCGCACGCGCTTGGCGAAGGACTCGGCGTCCTCGGTGAAGCCACCGTGCCCGCCTGGAAAGAGCTCCGGCTCGATGCCGAGTCCCGCCGCCAGCGCCCGCGAGGTGCGGTCACAGAATTGCCCGGCCGAGGCATCGCCGATACCGATGATGATGCGGGCGGGCGCCGCGCGCAGGGCTTCGAAATCGGGGCGGAACTCGACGGTTCCGTTGAATTCGTGCTCGAACCAGAAACGCTCACCCGCCACCACGCGTGGATCGCGTTCACCGCCAAACATCTGCTCGATCATGAAGTCGGGCACCGAAATTCCGGTGAGGGCGAAGAACTTCCGCATGGCGGGGACGGGACCGTCGGTGCCGTAGGTGGCGAGAATATCCGCGGTGACGGCGCGCAATTCGGCTCGATCGTCGAGGTATTCGCGCACCGGCGGCTCATGGGCGATGAGCGTGTGCACCACCTCCGGGTGGGTCAGGACCAGGGCCAGGCCCGTGACCGCGCCACCGCTGGAACCGAATACGGCGGCCGGTCCGGCACCGAGGTGGGTGATCAGCCGAGCCAGATCGTCGGCGCGCAGCTCCGGGGTGGAATCCTGGTTCGGATCATCGAGTTCGCTGCGGCCGTGCCCACGCGGATCCATGGTCAGCACGGTGTGATCGGTTGCCAGCGCGTCGGCCACGGCCGCGAACGGTTCCGCCTCCATGGGCGCGCCGACCAGCGCGATGAGCGGACCGCTGCCGCGGACTTCGTAGTAGAGGCGGCCGTCGGGGACGGCCAGGGTTCCGGAGGTGACGGGCGAGGACGAGGTCATGGTTGCTCCCAGCGGGCGTACGGTACGGACACCACTGTCGACGGTACGACCGCTGGAAAGTCATCGCCGCGAATCGAACCGGTTCACACCGCTTTTCCGGGCTCGGGCAGCGCGCAGGCCATGCCCTCCGCCATGCCGGTCGGCCGCACCCCGAGCGCCTGATTGATCCGGGCCCGCTGGTTCTCCCACGCGACAGCGGCGGCCAGTTCGGCGACCTGCGCCTTCGACAACCGGGTCAGCAGTTGCGCGCGTACGTCTTCCAGATCCAGGGAGGAAGGAGTCACCGTCATCGCCTCGGCGAAGGCCAGCACCAGCTTCTCCAATTCCGAGTAGGCGTCACTGGTCTGATACTTGGGCAGCTCCGCCACCTGTGCTTCGGTGAGACCGCTGTAATGCGCGAGCGTGGAGCCGATATCGAGACAGAACTGGCAGTTCACCAGGGCGGCCGCCTTGAGTTCGGCCAGCTCCTTCAGATTCGGATCCAGGCGATTGCTCAGCAGCAGCGCCGACTCGTAGAACATGGTGCTCAGCAGCAATGCCGGCCGCCGGATGAGCCACCCCATCAGATCGGATCGATTCTTGCGCGCACGCCGGAATGCCTTGAGGTAGTGCCAGGTTCGAGTGATCGCTCGCATCGCGGGCCCCCTTGCTCGTCGAATCTTCCTGTTCCAGATAGTAGGACGCCCACGACGGGCCGTAGTAGAGGTTTTCCGGATCGAGGTCAGTGATCTGCGTCAACCGCGCCGGGGTGCGCCGGAGCCGACCAGGAATCGAGAATCCGCAGGGCTTGTGCACTGGGCGACCCGGCCGCCGCCGTATAGGTAACCAACGTCTGTTCACTGGCGGACAGCACTTGGAGCACTTGCCAATCCAGCTCCAACTCCCCCACCACCGGATGCCGCAACCGCTTGCGCCCACCGGCCATGGCCCGCACCCCGTGCCCGGCCCACCAGCGCCGGAAGTCGGCGTCGTGCACCGACAGCTCGCCCACCAACTGCGCGAGCCGCGGATCACCCGGCGTGCGCGCCGCCGCCATCCGCAAACGGTCCACCGCCTCGGCCGCGACCTGCTCCCAGTCCAGGAACAATCCGCGCATACGCGGCTCGAGGAACACCATCCGCACCAAAGCCCTTTGCTGCACCGGTATTTCGACGAAGTCGAGGAACAAAGCAGTCGCGGAGGCGTTCCAGCCGATGATGTCGGTGCGTGGACCCAGCACCAGCGCGGGCGTCGGCAGCACATCCAGGAGATCCCGCAATGGCCCACCGACCCGGGGTTCCGCGGACTTACGGCGCGGCGGCCGCGCCCCGACCAGCATCCGCAGATACTCGTGTTCCTCGTCGCTGAGCCGTAGCGCGCGGGCGATACCGGCCAGCAGATTCTCCGAGGCGGCCGCGACCCGGCCTTGTTCGAGCCGCGTGTAGTGGTCGACGCTGACCGCCGCCAGCAGGGCGACTTCCTCGCGCCGTAATCCCTTGACCCGGCGCGGATTCCCGACCGCGGGCAGCCCGGCCTGTTCGGGCGTCAAGGCCGCGCGTTTCGCCTTCAGGAAATCGCCGAGCTCACTCACACCGCCCAGTTTCGCACTCCGGCGCCGCCCGCTGCCTGGGGCTGTCATCCCCAGGAACGCGGTCCCCGGCCACCACACCACCCTGTTTGCGGCGTCTGTTCCGCGCCACAGTCATTCCCATGACAACGATCGACCTCGCCACCGCCACCCGCCTCGCGACCGCCGGCCACGCCGCCGCCACCGCCCTCGGCGTCCCCATGAACATCACCATCGTCGATGCGGCCGGACACCTCCTGCACTTCACCCGCATGGATGACGCCCTGCTCGGCTCCATCGACCTCGCGCATCGAAAGGCCAAGACGGCTTTGCTGTTCCGCATGCCGACCGCCACGCTCGGTGAACTGTCCCGCCCCGACGGCCCTATCTACGGCATCGAGGTGAGCAACGACGGACTGATCACTTTTGGCGGCGGACTGCCCATCACCGATCCCGACGGCCGCGTCATCGGTGCGGTCGGTGTGTCCGGCGGCACCGCCGACCAGGACGTCGAAGTGGCTCGAGCGTGCGTCGACAATCTGGTGGCGCGTGACTATGAGCCGGTCGGCTGAGCGGCGGCCGAGCCGGCCAAGGCGTCGTACACCCAGTTGTGCGCCTGCCCGACGGTGATTCGCGGCCCGAGGAATCGGGTGGTCAACGCCCAATAGCGGTGAATCCGACGGTCGGTGTCGGTGGCATTGCCGAGCAATTGTTCGCGGAAGCGCGGGGAATCACGTTCACCCCGCGCTCCCGCGTGCGCTCCGACGTATCGGTCGAGTTCAGCGCCTCCCCGCGGACGCACACCTTCGGACACCAGCGGCACCACGTCCGCCATCACCCCGCCCACCTCGGAATACAGTCCGCGCAGATCCCGAATGGTTTCCGGCCGATGCCGGAAGAGCTGTTGCCGCACAGCACCGTTCAGGCCCGCATCGGCCGCCAGCACGGCCAGCTCGGCATATGCGACGACATCCTCGGCGGAAGGATCAGCGGGTGGCTCCGGGACATTCCAATCCACCCAGCCGTCGACCTCCCGCTGCGATATCGGCGCGAGCACCTGCTGCCAGAACCGAACCAGGCACCGGTACGCCGCAGCACCGTCCTCCACAGCGGTGAGCAGCGCAAGCCGCTGGTTCCGCTCCACCGGCACCGCCGCCTCGACGGCACGCAACGCCGCCCGCCGCCAAGCCAGCGACCTGAATTCGACCTCCACCCGCACACTTTCGGCCGCGACAGCCTCACCTACCGAACACTGCCCGCGCACCACCTCAGCGATCGAATCCAACCCCAGCCCCAGCGTCCGCAACCGGCGAACCAGCAACAACCGCTCAGCCGCCCGCTCGCCATCGAACATACGATGCCCGCCCGCACTACGCGTGACCTCCAGCAGCCCCTCATCGCAATAGAACCGGATAGTGCGCACCGCCACCCCGGTGCGGCGCGCCAATTCCCCGATTCCGACCAACTTACCGATCGAGCACCTCACGAAGTCGTGGGAAGCGATTCCGTCACCGCCCCTGCCCTTCCTTGAACTTGGATTCCAGCTCTGCCGCCAACTCCGGCTTTTCCGCCTCCATCTTCTGCACATACGTCACCGCGTCCCCTACGGTCCGCAAACTCGCCATATCCTCATCCGGAATCTGCACCCCGTACTTGTCCTCCAACTGCACCGCGATCTCCACCAGCGACAGCGAGTCGATATCCAGATCCTCCACGAACGACTTCTCCACCGTCACCTCCGAAACCTCGATCCCCGTAACCTCTTCCACGATCAGCGCTATGCCCGCGACGATCTCGTTCTGCGTGGTAGCCATTCTTTTCCCTTCCGAAGCCGATCACGAACGCGTCATTCGTTCGCCGATACGCTAGGACCTCCAGTCGGGTGGAGGATCAAGGGACTGTGACGGAACGCACATTCCGCGAAAAGCCGATCAGCATAGGCGAATTGGCGCGGCGTTCTTGTGCGTCACCGGGTGGGGCCGGGCGCGGAAGCTCGCCGGGCGGTGTCCCGGTTAGCGATGGCCTGCTTCACCTCGTGGATAGCCGTTCGTATGGTGTCACCGTAGGGCCCGTCGGCAAGTGCTGCGGTGTGCTGCTCGGCGTCGTCGATGTGGTCGGCGGCCGCGTGGAACGCGCCCAGGCGACGAAAGTTGTCGGCCAGGTTGAGATGCAGGCTCGGGTAGAAGCCAGCGACTTGGAGGCCTGCATGGTGTTGCTGGGCCCGGTCGTCGGTGAGGGCATCGGCGGCATCGAGAGCGCGGACGTCCCACACCAGCGATTCGGCGGGGTCTTCGTAGAGGTCGGCCAGGTAGTGCGCGAGCGTGCAACGATGCAACGGATCGCCCGCAACGCCGATCTGTTCCCAGATGGCCAGCAGATCGCGCCGAGCTGACTCGACATCGCCTGCCCGTCCGATGCCTACGGCTGCGCCGATCGCCTCCATCGTGGGGTCCGGCGTTGCGGCTGTTGTGGTCATGGCGGTCACGCGATCATCGTCAGGCCTCAACCAACTCGAAGGTCAACCGACTCCCGCCAATCATTGGTTGTACGAAGCGCTTGCGCGTACGGCGGGGTGAAATGCGAAAGGAAGGAGTTGTGTTCTCCTTCCCTCTTCAACATATAACGCATCCGGGGGCTTGCGGCAAGGGGACGGGGGTGGTGCAGAATCTCGTGCCGAAGCCAGTACCTGCGGGAATTCCGAGAAACTTTGGCGAATGGGGTGTTCATGTTCGATGTGATCGTTGTGGGCGGCGGGCCGGTCGGGGTGATGCTGGGGAGTGAATTGAAGATGCGGGGGGTGAATGTGGTTGTGGTGGAGAAGGAGCCGGAGCCTACGAAAGTGGTGCGGGGGCTGGGGTTGCATGCACGCACTGTCGAGGTGATGGATCAGCGGGGGTTGCTGGAGCGGTTTCTGGCGGTGGGGACGCAGTATCCGGTGGGTGGGTTTTTCGCGGGGATTCGGAAGCCGCAGCCGGAGCGGCTGGATACGACTTATCCGTTCGTGCTGGGGGTGCCGCAGCCTGTGACCGAGCGGTTGCTGCTCGAGCATGCGGCGGAGCTGGGGGTGGAGATTCGGTTCGGGTGCGAGGTGACCGGATTGCGGCAGGACACCGAGGGGGTGGACGTCGAGTTGGGCGATGGTGCGCGGGTGCGGGCGCGGTATCTGGTCGGGTGCGACGGGGGTCGCAGTACGGTGCGGAAGCTGGCGGGCATCGAATTTCCCGGCGAGCCTTCGCGAGTGGACACCTTGATCGGTGAGGTGGAGCTGACCACGCCGCTGGAGGAGGTGACGGCCGTGGTCAACGAGGTGCGCAAGACGCAGTTGCGGTTCGGTGCGATGCAGCTCGAGGACGGCAGGTATCGGGTGGGCGTTCCTGCGGCCGAGGTGGCCGAAGATCGTTCGGTCCCACCGACTCTCGACGAGCTCAAGGAGCAGCTGCGGGTGTGGGCGGGGACCGACTTCGGGGCGCATTCACCGCATTGGCTGTCCCGATTCGGCGATGCCACACGATTAGCCGACCGGTATCGGGCGGACCGCGTGCTGCTGGCCGGGGATGCGGCGCACATTCATCCGCCACAGGGCGGGCAGGGCCTGAACCTCGGACTGCAGGACGCCTTCAATCTCGGCTGGAAGCTGGCCGCGGAGATCGCGGGCTGGGCTCCGGACACGCTCCTGGACAGCTATGAGAGCGAACGGCGACCGGTCGCGGCGGACGTACTCGAGAACACGCGCGCACAGGTGGAATTGACGACCCTCGAACCGGGCCCGCAGGCCGCGCGCAACCTGGTCGCGAAGCTGATGGACTTCGACGAGGTGAATCGCTATCTGCTCGAGCGGCTCATCGCGGTGTCGATCCGCTACGACTTCGGCGAGGGGCCCGAACTGCTCGGAAAGCGATTGCGGGACGTGCCTTTGAAGCAGGGGCGGCTCTACGAATTGCTGCGGACGGGGCGCGGATTGCTGCTCGATCAGACCGGCGGGCTGTCCGTCGACGGCTGGGCGGACCGCGTCGACCACATTGCCGAGGTGAGTGAGGAATTGGACGTGCCCGCGCTGCTGCTGCGACCGGACGGTCATGTGGCGTGGATCGGTGACGATCAGCACGACCTGCGCACGCATCTCGGCAAGTGGTTCGGAGCGGCGATCGACTGAGCCGCTCCGAAGAGCAAGGGCGGTCCGGTCGAGCCGGGCCGCCCTTTTGCACATCCGCCAAACCTATGTATCTTAGGAAAGTACCTACGAGTCATAGTTTGATGCGGAACCAAGGAGTTCACATGCGATCCGAGACCCTGCGCGTCCCCGGCGCGAACCTGTACTACGAAGTGCGCGGGACCGGCCCGCTACTGCTGTTCCTGCCGGGCAGCGGCGGCGACGCGGCCATCGTCGACGCGATCGCCGACATCCTCACCGCGCACTTCACCCTGGTGGCCATCGACCCGCGCGGATACTCCCGCAGCACCCTCGACAACGGCCCCGAAGATCAGCGGGTAGAGGTGCAGAGCGAGGACGCGTACCACCTCCTCACCCACCTCACCGACGAGCCCGCCTACGTCTTCGGCGGCAGCGGCGGCGCGATCGTCGGATTGGATCTGCTGGCCCGCCACCCCGACCGGGTGCGCAAACTGGTCGCGCACGAACCGCCCTGCTTCGCGGTATTGCCGGACGCCGAGGAACAGCGCGCGTTTGTGGACGAGGTCTACCGCCTGTTCCGCACCGAGGGCGTGGCCGCCGCGGGTGCGCGATTCATCGAGGGCATCGGCGGCACCATGAAGCCGATGCCCGACCCGGCCGATCTCCCGCCCCGCGCCGCCGACATGCTGGGCCGCCTGTTCGCCAACGCGCCGATCATGATGGAACACGAACTGCGCCAGTTCACTTCGCACGTCCCTGATTACGCAGCGCTCGCCACCGTCACCGATCGCCTGGTGCTGGCATCCGGCCGCGAAACCGGCACCCAGCTCCCGGCCCGCCCGGCCGCCGAGATCGCCGCCCGGCTCGGCACGACCGTCACCGAATTCCCCGGCGGCCACAGCGGATTCACCGACGAACCGGAGGCCTTCGCCCACCTGCTGACCGAAACCCTGCTGACCCCGATCCCCACCGCCGGCTGACGCGCGGCCCACGCCTCACCTGCGAGAACGAGGCCCCGCCCCCTGCTACCGTCGGCGGATGATCAACGGAGCGCACACCATCCTCTACGCCTCCGACGCCGATCGGGCGCGTGCCTTCTTCCGCGATGTGCTGAAACTGCCGAATGTGGACGCGGGCGGCGGCTGGCTCATCTTCAAATCCCCGCCGGCCGAACTGGCCGTCCATCCGGCCGCCGCCCCCGAAAGCGGCACCGCCGGAATCTATTTCATGTGCGACGACCTGGAAGCCACCGTGGCCGACCTGCGCGCGGCCGATGTGGAGTTCACCGCCGAGGTCACCGACGCCGGCTGGGGGCTGCTGACCAGCTTCCTGGTGCCCGGTGCGGGCGAGGTCGGGCTGTATCAACCGCGTCATCCGGTCGCCTACAACCTGTCCTGATCCGTTCGCTCCGCGTAAAGGAATCGTGGAGATCCATTCTCCGCGTACGATTTTCAGGTATTCCTTATCGCGGGCGGGGACGGGCGAAGGTGAGGGCGGATGATTCTGGTGACGGGTGCGACCGGCAATGTCGGCGCGGAGTTGGCGCACACCCTGGCGGGCGGCCCGGAACCGGTCCGGGCCGCGGTCCGAGATCCGCGGCGGGCCACGCTGCCGGACGGCGTCGAAGCCGTGACCGCCGATCTCACCGCACCCGATTCGCTGGCGCCCGTTTTCGCCGGTGTGCGCGCGGTGTTCCTGCTGCCCGGCTATCCGGGCGTGGCCACCGCCGCCGCCCGGGCCGGCGTCGAGCACATAGTGCAACTGTCGGGTGTCTCGGCGGGAACCGGCGATACCGCGAACGCCGTCACCCGCTACATGATGGCCGCCGAGGCGGAAACCCAGCGGTGCGGCACCACCTGGACCATCCTGCGCCCCAGCGCCTTCGATTCCAATGCCTTGCGCTGGCTGCCGCAAATGCGCGAAGGCGATCTCATCCGGGTACCGTTCCCGCAGGTCCGCACCGCCTGCCTGGACCCCTACGATCTGGCCGCCGTCGCCGCACACGCACTGCGCGACAAGGCATTACACGGCGAGTTCGTCTTCCCGACCGGCCCGGAAGCGCTGCGCCCGGCCGAACAGATCGCCTTGCTCGCCCAGGTGCTGGATCGCCCGCTCGAATGCGTCGGCCTGACCGACGAGCAGGCTCGGGCCGAGCTGCTGAAAACCACCCCGGCCGCATACGTGGACGCCTTCTTCGACTTCTATGTGCGCGGCGCCATCGACGAATCCGTGGTCCGCCCGGACGTGGAGCGCCTCACCGCCCGCGCCCCACGCACTTTCGCCCAGTGGGCCACCGTTCACGCCGAGGACTTCCGCCAAGCCGGAACCGACCGGTAGGTCGCCGCGCGCAGTACCCATTCCACCGGACCGTAGGCGTACCGCCGCAACCACCGGTCGCTCAGCCACACCTGCCCGGCGAAGATCACGACCGCAATGGCCATCACCCCGAGCGGCGGCACCCGATCCCCCAGCGCCAGCCCGTATCCGGTGTACAGCAGCATGAACACGATCGACTGCAAGAGGTAGTTCGATGCCGCCATCCGCCCCGCCGGTGCGAGCAGCCGCACCCGCTCGGCCCACCGCGACCGCGTCAACCACACGGTGCCCGCCACGTATCCGAGCGTGAGCAGCGGATTGCAGAGCTCCTGCAGCCCATACCAATAGGTCGGCACCTTGCCGTTCATGGTCCACAGCACGATGGTGACCAGCGCGACCGGCAGCCCCACACCGAATCCCAGCAGCAGGGCGCGTGGCGTCCAGCGCCGCAGCAACTCCGCGTCCTCGAACACCCGCCGCTTGCCCGCGGCCATGCCGATCAGGAACATGCCGAACGCGGGAACGCCCTGCCCGATCCACGTGAAGATCATGAAGACCGGCGCGGTGGTCAGCTGAGTGCGGAAGGTGTCGGCGAAGCCGCCGGTGAAACCGTTCCGGATCGCCGCCACGTCCAGCACATTGCCGAGCCCGGACATATCGCCGCCGCCCGAGGACGGCAGGAAGGCCAGCGCCATGAACAGCGCGTACAGCACGATCCCGGTGATCAGAGCCGTGCGGGCGCGCACCTTCCGGAACAGGATCAGCAGCACGCACAATCCGGCGTACAGGGTGAGAATGTCGCCCAGCCACAGGAACATCACGTGCGCGAGCCCGATCAGGAACAGCGCCCCGCTGCGCCGCAACAGCCGGGGCACCGCCCGCGCCCCCGCCCGTTCGGCCGCCGCGATCTGCAGCGTGAACGAGTAGCCGAACAGGAACGCGAACAACAGATAGAACTTCCCGAGGAACAGCCCCTCGATGACGGCGTACCCGAAACGATCCCAGCCGCCGTCGAATCCGGCCGTGAGATCGGTGCCCGTCCCCTGGAACGAGATCAGCATGGTCAAGACGACGGTATTGGTGACGAGGATGCCGAAGAGCGCGAACCCGCGCAGCGTATCGACCTCCCCGATGCGCCGCCCGGCGGCGACGGGTGAGACGGCCTGAACGGACATATCGTCACGGTACGGTCGCCGCCGGTCCCGCGACATCCACCGCCGGACCGGAAATCGATTCGACCTCAGCGGTATTGACACTCATCCCTGGGGATGCCGCAAGGTTGCGGGTGATGCAACCCTGCGGCGTATGCAAGCCCGATCAGCGCCCGTTGCGCACGCCGTCAACCTGGTTCTCACGCATCCACGAGCCGATGATTGTCGAACGGATGCTCAGTCCCGGTGCGGGTCCGGTTGTGCGCACAGCCGATTCAGGAGCCGAGCGAGTTCCTCGGCCGGGCGCGTGGCGGATTCGGTGGTGCGCCAGGCGACGATGTGGTCGGGTCGCACCAGCATTGCACCCTGTGCGGTGATGCCGAGACTGCCGATCCAGGCGGCGTCGTCGGCGGGAATGCGGCGCACGGTGAGGTTTTCGAGCTGCTCCCCTGCCCGCGCCCAATGCTCGTCGGCGGTGAAGAGGGTGAACAGGGGGCCGATCAGGTCGAGGGTGGAGACGGTGCGTCCGGCTTGCTCGATCCATCGATGCGGGAGGCGGGAACCGGGTGTGCCGTCCAGCGTCAGTGAAACGTCTTCGGTGGAGGGCAGTTCCGGGTTCGCGCCGATGATCGCGGTCGAGTCGTAGCGGTAGCCCAGGTGTACGACCGGCGCGTTGAGTACGCCCTTGGCGATGCGTTCGGCGACGGTTTCGGGACTGTCGTCCCAGTGCAGGCGTGCGTCGGCGGATCGGAGCAGGGCTTGTTCGAAGGTCATTCGCACCACCGGTTCCCGTTCGGCGGCATAGGTGTCCAGCAGCGCGGGTCCGGCTTGGCCGTGCGCGACGGCGGCGAGCTTCCAGGCCAGGTTGTGCGCGTCGGCGAAACCGGTATTGAGCCCGAACGCGCCGATCGGCGGGATGGCGTGCGCGGCGTCGCCGACCAGGAAGATCCGGCCGGAGCGGAATGCGGTGGCCAGGAATCCGCGCGGCCGCCACGGCAGTACGCTCACCAACTCGACCTCGGCGGTGTCGTCGCCGATCGCGGCCCGGATCAATTCCAGGCAGCGCGCCTCGGGGAACACCTTCTCCTCGGCGGCCGCGACGTGCAGGATCCATTCCTTCTCGCCGTCGACGGTCACCATCATTCCGGTCACGCCGGGGTTCTCGATATTGCAGGTCACGAACTGCCGACCGGCCAGGTACGGGGTGAGGTCGGCACGGAAGAGCATGCTCACCATGGGTTTTCCGAGCGGTCCGGGGCCGCTGACGCCGATGCCGGCTGCCGTGCGCACCGTGCTGCGCAGGCCGTCCGCGCCGATGAGATAGTCCGCGTGCACCGTCTCCCCGCTGTCGAGCACCGCGTGCACGCCGTCCGCGTCCTGGGTGAGCGATGCCAGGCGGGTCGAATAGCGCAGCGTCGCACCGCGTTCCCGCGCGGCCGGCAGCAGGACCGAGTCCAGCCGATGCTGCGGGCAGGTGCCGCGGGTGCGGCCCGGACTCACCTCGTCCTTCCCCCATGCCTTGCGCGCGGTGGCCACCACCGGCATGGCACCGAAATCGGTGGCGGCCAGGCTGTATGCGTAGGTCTTGCCGAGGCCCGCGCCGACCATGTCCACGCTCACCGCGTTCACGGCCTCCTGTAGCCCGAGGGCCCGCAGCATCTCCATCGTGCGCGACCCCAGTCCGGTGGCGCGCGGATGCGTGGACGGCCCGGCCTGCGCCTCCACCACCAGCGGCGGCACCCCGCGATCC
Organism: Nocardia yamanashiensis; assembly: GCF_021183565.1. Taxonomy (NCBI): domain Bacteria; kingdom Bacillati; phylum Actinomycetota; class Actinomycetes; order Mycobacteriales; family Nocardiaceae; genus Nocardia; species Nocardia yamanashiensis. The sequence goes on along the minus strand of NZ_CP089226.1, from coordinate 2,113,452 downwards.
GCCAGGAACAGGGCCGTCGCCAGCCCGACCGATCCGCCACCGGCAATGAGTACCGGAACGTGCTTGTCCGCCATCGCAAATCTCCTTATGGATACACCGTAGCCGTACTGGTTACACCGTAACCACAGTGTTAGGCTGTGCGCAACGAATCCGGAGAGGACGCCGATGACCGACCCGCAGTTGGTGTGGAGCAAGGACCGCCGCGAACCCGCGCGCCGGGCGCCCAGCGTGGATCGCATCGTGCGGGCCGCCTGCGCGGTCGCCGATACCGAAGGGCTGCCCGCGGTTTCGATGCGCCGGGTCGCGACCGATCTGGGGTCGGGCACCGCTTCGCTCTACCGCTATGTCGCCAATCGTGACGAACTGCTGGATCTGATGATCGATGCCGTACAGGGCGAGACCGCGCTCGCCGAACCCTCGGGCGATTGGCGCGCCGACCTCGCCGAACTGGCGAACCAGCTGCGCGCGACCCTGCTGCGGCACCCTTGGCTCGGTCCCGAGCTGTCCGGCCGTCCCGCGCTGGGCCCCAACGCGCTGCGCCGCCATGATCGAGCACTGGCCGCGGTCACGCCGCTGACCTCGGACGCCACCCTGGCCTCGCAAATCGTCCAGACCGTGATGTCGTACGTCTTCGGTGCGGTCAACCAGGAACTCGCGGAAATCCAAGTGCAGCAACGCACCGGGCTCACCGAGGAGCAATGGCGGGCCAGCGTCGGGCCGTACGTGCGCGCGGTCATCGAATCCGGTGAGTACCCGCATCTGGCCAAGCGGGTGCTCGAGGCCGAGGATCCGGGGCCGGCCGAGCAGTTCGCGTTCGGGCTGGCCTGCGTTCTCGACGGGGTCAGTCGCGCGACTCCTCCGCCGCGTTGATCAGCTGCTCGAGTTCGGCGGACAATCCGTTGCGCTCGGCCACCCGCGTGATCGCCGCGATCTTCTCCTCGTCCCAGACGTCCAGCTCGGCCAGCCGCATCCGGTATTTCTCGGACATGGCGAGGGTGATCGGAATCAGTTCCGCCCAGGCGTTCTCGCGATGGGCGGTCTCCACCATGTGGGTGAGGATCTCGGTGTCCATCTCCGCGATGGTGTCCGCCACCCGGCCGAGCGTCTCGGTGCTCAGGAATTGCAGGAAGGTCAGCGCCTCCACCACCATGTCCTGTTCGTAACCCGCCTGCATGATCTCGCGAATGCGTTCTTCCGGCAGCGCCGCCATGACCGTTTCGAACCGGTCCGACACCGTGTCCAGCTCGACATTGAACGCCACCAGCAGCATGTCCGCACCCGAGTCGATGTGCGGCAGCACCTCCAGCAACTGCTGGTCGGTGGCCGCGACCAGGAAGCGCGCGAGCGTGACATAGTCCTTGCGCCGCAGCATCTCCCGCATGACCGGCACCATCACCTCGACGTCCAAGGCGCTGACAATGGGCGTGGCGGCCTCGGGATCCACGTACGGTGCGAGGTCGGCCAGGAATCGCATGGGCACGTGACCGATGAGGGCTTGCGCGCGTTCGGGGCTCAGCGACGGGGCGATCATGCCGCACAGCACCGGTCCGAAGAACCGGGTAGCGATGGTCACCGCCAGGGAATTCGGCAGCAGCGCACTGGCTTTGGCGAGGCGATCGAACATGGGCCGGTGTTTGGCGTCCAAACCGCGATGCAGGCCCCGCCGGAATTGCCGCACGGCCTGTGGATCCGATTCGAGCAGAAACTCCAGATCCTCGGGCGCGGTGTGCAATTCGCGCGCCAGTTTCACCACTTCCGCACGTGCCGCCAAACTGGTCATGATTCGCCTCAGGAGAGCAGTAACCGCCGGATCGCATTGCGCACCAGGGCGGGAACCATGCCGAGACCCTTGTCGATGGCCGCGCTCAACTCGCGTTCCCGCAAATCCAGGGCGTGTTCGCAGGCCGCGCGCAATACCGCGTAGTCCCCCTCGTCGAGATCCCCCAGTGCGGCGATATCGGTGCGGGGCACGCGAGTGACAACGGATAGTCGCTCGATCTCCGACACGCCGTCCAGACTATCCGAATTCGATTGGGAACACCGGCCGTTCACCGACTCCCGTGCCAAGCTGGTCTCGCCCGACCGCACCGTCCGAGGAGAGTACGCCATGCCGTGGCTGTTCCTGTTCGCCGTCGTCTTTCTCGGCGCCGCCGTACTCGTGCTGCTGAGCCGGCGTGGCCGTCCGTACGCCAGCCGCGGCTCAACCCTGCTGACCGCGCTCGGCTGCGTCGTCGCCGGCCTGATCCTGCTGGCCATGTCGTCGCTGAGCATCGTCTCCACCCGCAATGTCGGCATCGTGACCTCGTTCGGGAAACCGGTGGGCACCAAGGAGAACGGCCTGCACGCGGTGTGGCCGTGGCAGCAGGTGCCCGAACTCGACGGCACCATTCAGACCAATAACCAGATCGGCGGCTTCAAGGACGACCGGTGCTCGGGCGGGAGCGCCATCCGGCTGGCCAATAATTCCACGGCGTGCGTGGACAATACGGTGCGCTGGCGTATCCATCACGCGGCCGCGGACGCACTGTTCCGCGACTATCACACCATCGCCAATATCAAGGACAGCCTGGTGACGCGGGAGCTCAATGCCACGCTCAACGAGATCTTCGCCGCCTACAACCCCTTGGAACCGCAGAACGCGGGCGGGCCGAACCTGACCGATCTGTCGGGGCAGGCCACCGACAAGCTACAGGTCAAGATCGGCGCGCAGATCGAGGTGCAGAACGTCATCATCTCGATCGTGCACTTCGATCAGCAGACCCAGTCGAAGATCAATGCGTATCAGGCGCAGATCGCCGACACCCGCATCGCCGAGCAGAAGCAGAAGACCGCCGCCGCGGAAGCCGAGGCCAACCGGATCCTGGCCGAATCGCTGAAGGATCCGAACGTGCTCGTCTCCAAATGCCTGGACATGCTCAACAGCGGCAAGCAGCTGCCGACCGGATTCCAGTGCTGGCCGGGCACCGGCCTGGCCACCACCATTCCGGCGCGCTGAACCGGCGACCGCCGGTTGATCTTTGTAACGTGGCGGGCGTGACTGGTGCGGGAAAGCGGTGGCTGGAGTCGACGGCGAGCATGTCGGTGCCGCGGCGATTGCATACGATCGCGGGCGAGGCGCGGCGGCTGGCGGGCACGGCCGAATTGGATCGGCTGCTCGCCGAACTCGGTGGCGGGGACCGGTACGAGCGGCTCACCGCGATCCGGATGGCCGAGCTGGGCGGGGCGCGCGATCACCTTTTCGCCCAATTGGATTCGGCCGATCCGGGCTGCGTGAATCGCGCGCTGGCGGCGCTGGTGCGAATGGGCGTGGAACCGGCGGTGGTGTCCGGCAGGTTGGCGCACCTGTCTCATCGCACGCGCAAATACATCCGCCGAGCCCTGGCCGCCGGGGACCGGGAAGAGCTGGCCGCCGCCCTGCTGCCGCAACTGCGAACCCTGTTCGGGGACGGTGAAGCGGCGCGGGTCCTGCCGTACTGTCCGGCCGCGACGGTGCGTGCATTGCTGCCGGAACTCGGTTATGCCGTTCCGAATTGGGCGGTGCTCGGTCACCGGCATATCGAGGTGGTGTTCGAGCAGGTCGAAGCGATGGCCGCCGACGCGGGACGCGACGACTGGCGCGAATGGTGGGGGCGGCTCACCGCCGATGCCGTGGCCGCCGTGGAATTCGATCCGGATCGATTGCTGGCGCTGTCCGCGCGGGCCGTGGAATGGATTCCGATCGGTGAATTGAACCCGGTGGCAGGACGTTTGGCACGCCATGACGCCGACGCGGTCCACCGGTTGATCACCCATCCCACCGGCAACGGCCGGGGCTTGGCGGGTCCTGCGCTGTGGCGTGCCATGCGCGAGTTGCCCGACGAGCGGCTGGCCGAGCTCTATCGCGCCTGCCCCGTCCATCGGCGGCAGCGGTTCCTGACCACGCTGCCGCCGGCCCGTCGTGCCGCACTCGCGGGTCCGCTGATCGCCCGGCCGGGGCTCGCACCCGCCCTGGTGGATCTGGCCGTCCTCGACGCGATTCCCCGGCGCGAACGCATCGAATTGGTCCGGAGCCTGCTGGCCCGGCCCGGCAGTGAGGTACCCGGAGTAGCCGATGCGCTGCACGCCCGGCTGCCGTGGCCGGAAGCCGAACCGCGGCTGGCCGAAGCGATCCGGCGGCCGACCGCCGAGGAACGCGCCCTGGCGTACACGCGGCTCGCCACGGCCGCCGCCGGCAGCCGGGACCCCGAGGTCGTCGGAACCATGCTCGGCATGCTGGGACGGCTGCGCAATGAACAGGATCCGGTGCGCAGCAGCGCATTACAAGCGGTGAACAAGATTCCGGCCTCGCTGTGGCGCACCGCGCATCTCCCGGCTCTGGAACAGCTCGCCGAGGACGCCCTGCAAGCCCGCGACCGGTCCTACCAGACCACCTCCGCTGTCGGCGAACTCGCCCGCACCCTGCTGCTGCGCGGCGCCGCGACCGGCGACACCGCCTACACCGACGTCTCGCTGCGGATGCTGACCCGGCTGGCGGAACTGTCGAGCACCGTCAATCTGTATGGGCTGCACCGCAATCTGCCCCGCGGAGCCGAACAGCGTTTGTACGCGGCGTTGAGCGCACGGCTGCGCGCCGACGCCGACCGGGACCGCTGGGACCTGGCGATCCGCCTGGCGACCGGACTGGACCGCCGCGCCTTCGCCCTCCCGGAACTACAGCGCCTGCTGGTACGCGCCTGCTCCGCCCACAGTGACGACATCGTCCGCCGCGCACTCCCACTGGCATTGGCGAATCCGGCCACCCGCGACGCCCATCTGGACGAGATCCTGGGCCGGGACCGCTCGCTCATCGCCCTCCCGGAAGTCCGCAACCTGATCGCCTACCGGCGCACCGACCTGCTCGACCTGTTGCTGAGCAAGTCGACCGCGGGCCGGTTCCTGTCCAAGAAGATCCGCTTCGTGCCCATGTTCGCCACCGGTTTCGGCAACTGGCCGCCCGCGCAGGTGGAACGCTACGCCCGGCTGCTCGACACCTATGCCCGCAGCACCACCGCGGGCCTGTACGAGCGCGCCGGCGCCGTGCGGCAATTGGGCCGACTGCCAGGCAGTTTCACCTGGCTGTACGGCCACCTGAACTCACCCGATCTGGTGATCGTGGAGGCCGCGCTGACCGCACTGGGTTCCAGCGATGAACCGGCCCGTGCCATCGCGCTGCTGTCCGGGTTCGTCGACGGTGACCGGGCCCGGGTCGCGGTGAGCGCGATCGCCGCGTGCGCTCGTGACATCTCCGCCGACGAACTCTCCGGAACGCTCGCGCCCCTGGTGGATTCGCGGAAGGTGACCGCGGCGAAGGAAGGCCTGCGCCTGCTCGCCGCCCTGCGCGCCCCCGATGCGATGGACACCATCACCGAGGTCTGGAATCGCCCGGATACCCATCGCGATGTGCGCCGGGCCGCCGTCTTCGCCACCCGTTCCCTGTTCGACCGGACGGCGGCCTGGCAGCTGCTCACCGAAGCGGCCGCCGACCCCGAATCCGCCACGGCCGTCCTGGAAATCACCCCCGGCCTGCTGCCGCCCCCGCAACGCCCGCGCTTCGCCGCATTCCTCCGCGACCTGGCCGCCGCTCCCGATCCGCGTATCGCTCGCCAGGCATTGAACGCCCTCACCCGCTGGCATCGCTGGACCCCGCCGGGCACCGGTGATCTCCTGGTCGGTCTGCTCACCGACCTGAACGTCGTCGGACTCTGGGGCGAGGCCGGTCGCGCCCTGCTGGCCGCGCTCGTCGAAGACGGCGATCCCACCGCCCTCACCACCGCCGTCACCGTGCTCCGAGACTCCACGGTCACGCTTCCCGACCGCGATCTGCCCGCCCGCCAAAGGCTTTCGGCCCTGCTCGACTTCCTCGCCGCCACCATCCGGGTGAGCGACACCGCGCGCTCCGCCGCGCCGCCGGTGATCGCATTGCTGGCCGCGGATCCGTTCTGGCACCCGCATCTCATCGACATCGCGATGGCCGCGGTGCGCTGGACCGAGACGGAAGCGACGGTATCGGCCATCGATGCCCTGGCCCCCTACGCGACCGGCATCCTGACCGGCCGGCCCGCGGATCGCCTGAGCGAACGAGTCGCCTCCGAATTCGACAACATCCCGGCCGGCTCCTGGACCGCGCTCGCGGCCCCTCTGGCCTCGAGCTCCCGGCACACCACCGCACTGGCCGCGGTCCCGCTGATCGCCCAGTGCGGCAAGCGCTTCGGCTGGACGAACCCGTGGACCGACCTGTTGTTCACGCTCCGCGCGCACCCCGACACCGACGTGCGCCGCGCCGCAGGTTCCGTCTACACCGCCTCGGAATGACCGCCGGGAATGAACTAGGTCGTCGCGGACCGCTGCGGGACGATCAGCTGAGCGGAGGTGAGGATCTCGCTGACGCCGAGGGCCGCGACGCAGCACCCGACCGCCACCGAGAACGCGGTCGCGGTCTGGAACGGTCCGACCGCCAGGATCATGCCGATAGCGGCGGTGACCAGACCCAGGACTTCCTGACGACCGGATCCGGCGTGCTGCTCCGACCACGCGCCGGCGATGGCCTGCACGATGCCCCGGATCATCCAGCCCATACCGATCCACAAGGACAGCAACGAGATCCACTGTCCGCTGCTGAAGGACCACAGCGCCAGCACCGTCGCCGCCACGGCCGCGAAGAACTCCAGCCATTTGAGCGCGGTGGCGATGTGCGCGCCGAAGGCCACCACGAACTGCACGGCGGCGGTGGCCAGCAGAATCAGGCCCGCCAGCGTGCCCAGCACGGTTTCACTCTTGTTCGGCCAGACCATGGTGATCACACCGAGTAGCACCGAGCAGGCGCCGCTGACCAGCAGCGCTTGCCAAGCCCAGTCGGCGAACACCGTGATCCGCCCCTCGATCCGATTGGTGGGCATGGACTCAATGATATGACCGGAATATCCGTTTACCTGGCTCTTTGCGCCAACGGCATGTCCGCACCGGGTGCAGAACGGCGCGAAAACGGCCCCTGGCCTCAGCGGAGCTTGTGGAAGAACTCACGCAGGTCGGTGGTGAGCAGGTCCGGGGTTTCCATGGCGGCGAAGTGGCCGCCGCGCGGGAATTCCGACCAGTGGGTGACGGTGTGCTGCTTTTCGGCCGAACCGCGGATGGTCTTGTTGCCGGGGAAGAGCGCGATGCCGGTCGGCACTCCGGAGTTGGAGAGGTCCGCGCCCCACTGCTGGGACTCCTTGTAGAGCAGCATGGAGGAGCCGATGGTGTCGGTGAACCAGAGGATCGAGAGATTGGTCAGCAGCAGGTCGCGGTCGATGGCGTCCGTCGGCGTGGCCTTGGCCGGATCCTTGTAGGTGTTGACCACGTCGAGGACCCAGGCGAGCAGGCCGGCCGGGGAATCGTTGACGGCGGGCGCGAGGGTTTGCGGGCGGGTGGAATGGATTCCGGCGTAGCCCGAGGTGTCCTGGCTGGACCAGTCGGACAGCTTGGCGAGCTTTTCCTGATCCTCCGGGCTGTAGGACGACCCGTCGTCGTCCCGGGACGGGATGGTGATCGGGTCGTTGAGGTGGATACCGGCCAGGTGTTGCGGGGCGATCCGGCCGAGCTGCGGTGCGATGAAAGAACCGGCGTCACCGCCCTGTGCGCCGTAGCGCGAGTAACCCAGGGCGGACATGAGTTTCGCGATCGATTCGGCGCTGCGGTCGGTCGCCGCGTCGCCGGGACGCCGGGTGGGACCGGAGAAACCGAATCCGGGCAGGGTCGGGATGACCAGGTGGAAGGCGTCACCGGGATCGCCACCGTGGGCGGCCGGGTCGGTGAGCGGACCGATCACCTCACTGAAATCCTCGAAGGGCCAGCCGTGCACGAGCACCAGCGGCAGGGCATCGGCTTCGGGTGAACGCACATGCGTGAAATGCAGTCGCCGGCCGTCGATTTCGGTGACGAACTGCGGGTGCGCGTTGAGTTCCGCTTCGTGCTCGCGCCAGTCGTACCCGGTGCGCCAATAGTCGGACAGTTCGCGGACGTACTCGGTCGGGATGCCGTAATCCCAGCCCACGCCCGGCAGTTCGGTGGGCCAGCGCGTCGCGGCCAGGCGGGCGTTCAGATCGTCGATATCGTGCTGCGGGACCGCGATTCGGAAGGGCTCGATATTCGTCATGCCTTCCACGATAGGAACCGTGTAGGTCAGCACCGGTCCTAGTTCCGCGGCGGCAGGACCGTTCTCGGATCGGCGGCCGCGATCTAGGCTGGACCACAGGGGAAAGCTGCCGCGCCGATGCGGTGTGCGCGAAGGGACGATCACGTGAACCTCGCTTATCCGCCCGGTCCGCCGGTGCCGCGCGCCATTCAGACTCTGCTGTACGCGAAATGGCGCGCCCCGCTGCTCATCGCATCGGCGCGCCGCTACGGCGAGGTGTTCACGCTGCGGCTGATCGAACCGTACGCATCGCACGTGGTGGTGTTCTCCAAGCCCGAGCACATTCGCGAGATCTTCGCGGCCGATCCCGCGGATCTGCATGCGGGCGAAGGCAATCGGCTGCTGCTGTACGTCATGGGCGAGCATTCGCTGCTGCTCACCGACGAAGCCGAACACGCCCGGTCGCGCCGCCTGCTCATGCCCGCGTTCGCGGGTTCGGCGCTGCGCGGCTACCGGGGCATGGTGGAGGCCATCGCCAAGGAGCATGCGGAGCGGTGGGCCACCGGTTCGACCGTGCACAGCCTGGAACAGATGAACGATCTGACCCTCGAGGTCATCATGCGGGTGGTGTTCGGGCTGACCGACGCGCGCCGGCGGGCGGAACTCGCCCCGCGCCTGCGCCAGATCGTGAACCTCAATCCGATCGTGTTCCTGGGCTGGAAGTATCCGCGCCTGGAACGCTTCGGGCCGTGGAAGCGCTTCCGCGACACCCAGCGGGCGATCGACGAGCTGCTCTATCGCGAGATCGCCGCCCGCCGCGCCGACCCGGACCTGGACCGGCGCACCGATGTGCTGTCGCGGCTGCTCGCGGTCGGTTCGGGCGAGCATCCCTCGGACACACCGCTTTCCGATGCCGAACTGCGCGACCAGCTCATCACCCTGCTGCTGGCCGGGCACGAGACCACCGCATCCGCGCTGTCGTGGACGCTGCACGAACTCGCCGCCGACCCGGTCGTCCAGGACACCGCGCGCCGCGCCGCCCGCGAGGGCGACGACAAATACCTGGAAGCGGCATTGAAAGAAGGCATGCGGCGGCACACCGTCATCGCCGCCACCGGCCGCAAACTCACCCGCGACCTGACCATCGGCGGCCTGGACCTGCCGCGCGGCACCGTGGTCTCCACCTCGATCCTGCTGGCGCATCGCAGCACCTCGAACTATCCGGACGCCACCGCGTTCCGGCCGGACCGGTTCCTGGACGGCAGCGTCGGTCACAATGCCTGGCTCCCGTTCGGCGGCGGCGTACGGCGCTGCATCGGGGCCGGGTTCTCGCTCATGGAGGGCACCGCGGTGCTGCGCGAAGTGCTGACGCGCTATCGCCTCGAACTGCCCGACGGCGCGGCGGGCGAGCGCGCCAAGATCCGCAATATCACCCATGTCCCCGCGCACGGCGCGCCCATCCGGGTGACCGCGCTCTGATCATCGGCTCGGGAATGAGGTCGGTTCCGGGGTGGTTGCTGCCTCGGAGACGATCGACAAGGAGAGTGCTGATGAACGATTTCAACGCGGGCGTGATCGCGGAGTTCCGGGCCAACGGCGGCAAGGTCGGCGGCCCGTTCGAAGGCCGCGACAATATGATGCTGATGACCACCATCGGCGCGAAATCCGGTCGCGCGGTAACCAATCCGCTGGTCTTCGTGCGAGACGGCGACGGCATCGTGCTCATCGCCTCCAATGGCGGCGCCGACAAGAACCCGGCCTGGTACCACAATCTGCGCGCCAATCCCGAGTTCGAGATCGAGATCGGCGTCGAGAAGTTCCGCGCCAAGGCCGAAGTCGTGACCGGTCCGCAGCGGGACGCGCTCTACGCCCGCATGGTCGAGGTCATGCCGCAGTTCGCCGACTACGAGGCGAACACTACCCGGGTGATCCCGGTGTTCGTCGCCCACCGGCAGGACTGACGGGTCAATCGCGAACCAGCGGACGAGGCCCGGTGCGATCGGACCGGGCGAAGTCCGCGCACTCCGGGCATTCCGAGATCACCGGATGATGGCAGCTCAGCAGATGCTCGAGGAAAAGGTCGGTGCGCCGCAGCACGACGACGCGTTCCTGGATCTCGGCCCGGCGTGCGGCGATGAGCTCCTGACGGCCCGATAGGTCGGTGCGGCCCAGAGCGTGAATCTGGTCCAATGACAGCCCGGTTCGCTGCAGAATGCGAATCAGCCGGGCCTGATACAGCGTCTGCTCGTCGTAACCGCGATGGCCCGCCGGGGTGCGCGGCGGCGCGAGCAGCCCGACCGATTCCCAATGCCGCAGCACGTGCGCCTCGATCCCGAGCGCCGCGGCGGCATCGCCGATCTTCAGCAAGGTGGTGCTGTTCATGATTTGCCCCTTTACTTCATGTCGACCTTAAGTATTAGCGTTCGGTCATGTCCGATCCAGTCCGCAATCCCACCCTCACCGAATGCTGCTCCGCCGCAGCGGGTCTGCTGCACGGCATGGTCCGCCCGCGCCCCCGGGACGAGCGGTTCCTCCGTTCACTGACCGACGCGGGGCTGCCCACACCGCGCAATACGGTGCGGGTCACCGCGCTCCCCCAGGTCGGCCGCCCGGTACCGACCGCCATGATCGTGGAGGGCGTCTTCCAGCCGCGCCACATCGAGACCGCCCTGACCACCTTCGTCGTGCGGCATCCGCAAGCCACCTTCCTGGTCGACCCGAGCGTGTGCGTGGATGCCGAGCACCGGGCCATCGCCCAGCTGCCGCCGCTGCTGCGCCGCGTGGTGCGCCCGCCCGCCGCCACCCTGCCCACCGTCGAGGCGCTGCGCCGCGAACCCGCCCTGCCCGCACCGGATTTCGCGCTGCCGACGCACGCGCACTGGGATCACGTGTGCGGGCTACTGGACCTGCCGGGGCTGCCGGTGCACCTGCATCGCGTCGAGCACGAGTGGATCGCCGGCGGCACGGTAGCGCCTGCGGGCGGCGTCCGGGACTCGCTGCTGGACCGCCCGATCGTCGAATACGAACTCGATGGTCCGCCCGTCCTGACCTTCGAGCGCAGTCACGACCTGTTCGGCGACGGCAGCGTGGTGCTGGTGGATCTGGCCGGGCACACCCCGGGGAGTATCGGCGTGCTGGCCCACACCGCGCGCGGCTGGGTACTGCTGGCCGGCGACGCCGCCTGGGATGCCTTGCAGGTCACCGAGATCCGGCAGAAGTCGGCTTTGCCGGGCCGATTCGTGGACGCCGATCGCGACGAGACCTTCCGCACCCTGCACCGCCTGCACCTGGTCCGCGATACCGTGCGCATCGTCCCCACCCACGATCACGCCGCCGCCGGACATCTCGCGGCGGGGCATGCCGGCGCAGCCGAAGCAGTACCGTGAGGACATGGATGTCACCGTTCGTCCCGCAGTGAAAACGGATATTCGAGAGCTGGCCCGGGTGCTCGGGCTGGCCTTCGCCGACGATCCGGTGTTCGAATGGCTCATCCCCGACGACAGCGCCCGGCCGCGGCGCGCCGCACAGCTCTTCGCCGGGCAGACGCGGACGCATTTCCTCGGGCTCGGCGGCGTCGAGGTCGCGCAGGATGATGCCGGAAGGATTGCGGGAGCGACGCTTTGGGCGCCGCCCGGGAAATGGCACGCCTCGCAGGCCTCGACCTTGCGTTCGCTGCCGAACCTGATCCGCGCTTTCGGGCGGCGGCTGGGCGCGGCCGGGGAGCTGGCCGAGGTGATGGCGGCGGCGCATCCGCGCGAACCGCACTGGTACTTGCAGGCGATCGGCACGCTCCCGAGCGCCCGGGGCCTGGGTTACGGGCACGCGCTGCTGGCGTCGCGCCTGGATCGGTGTGATGCCGAGGGCGTGCCCGCGTATCTGGAATCGAGCAAGCCCGAGAACGTGCCGTATTACGAGCGTTTCGGTTTCGAGGTGACCGGCGAGCTGGATGCCACCGCGGGTGGGCCGCTCCTGTGGCCGATGTGGCGCAAGCCGCGCTGACGCGGCGGTGCGCCGAAACGACGATGTGCGATGAGCGCCGGTTCGCGCCCACCGCACAGCATGGTCGAAAAGCTATGCCTTGCGGGCGATCCCGCTGACGATCAGCAGTTCGTAGTCATTGAGTTCGTGCTCGACCGCCGAGGCATCCGGCTGCCACTCCGCGCACGGCTGCACACCCGGCGGGAGCAGTTCCAAATCGCCGAACATGGCCTCGATCTCGGCATCGGTGCGCCAGGTACCGCGCCCGAACGCCTCCAGGATCTTGCGCTCGGTGGCCGCGGCTTCCCGGTTCTGGGTGTGCCCGGTGCGGAAGTGCGAGATGTAGACGCGGCTGTCGGGCGCCAGGCGCTCGGCCCAGTAGCGCACCACTCCGGCCGGGTCTTCCTTGTCCTCCAGGAAGCTCAGCACGGCCCCGAAGATGATCCCGACCGGCTGGTCGAAGTCGATGAGCCGCTGCACTTCCGGGTTTCCGGCAATGCTCGCCGGATCACCCACCTCGGCCTCGAAGACCGCGATATTGTCATCGACCGCGAGCAGCGCACGACCGTGCGCCACCACGAACGGATCATTGTCGACATAGACCACGCGGGCGTCCGGATGCACCTTGCGCAACTCGTCGTGGACATTCACATCGGTGGGCAGGCCACAGCCCATATCGATGATCTGCGTGATACCGACATTGGCCATATTGCGCGCCGCGCGCAACATGGCCTGCCGATTGGTGATCGCGAGTAGCTCGGAACCGGGCAGATCGCCCATGAAGAAGTCACCGACTTCTTTGTCAACCCCATAGTTGTCACGCCCGCCGAGCACGTAGCTGTAGACGCGCGCCACACTAGGCCGGGATTGCCGTGCTCGCATGGCGTCGATGTTCAAGTCTCGCACCCCTTTACCCTTCCGTGCACCTGTTCGGTGGATCCCTGCACGGGCGGCCCGCCGGATAACGAACCTCGATCGAAGATCATTGCAGAACCGGGGTCGGAGCGGTGCCGTCTTGCAGATGACGATACCGCTGTAAGGGGCAAATGCGAGCAACATCGGAGCTTCCGCTACGAAGCATTCAGGATGCGGTCCACAGCTGTTATGCGGGCGCTACGGGTTCGCTATTGCGCTGGTGACGTGGTCGCCGCCGACGTCGGAGCGGCCGAGGTGGTAGCCACGGTCGTCGTGGTTTCCGGGGCCGGCGCCGTGGTGGTGGTCACCGGCGGCGAGGTCGTCGCGGTGCCCTTGATCGGCGTGGGGCACTTGCCATCCCGCTGCCCGATCGCATCGATCTCGGCCGGGGTGCGCGGATCGCCGTAGTAATTGTATTGCGACGCGCAGTTCTTGATCACCCCGCAGTCGACGCCACAGGCCGCGTCGTTTCCGGTGTGCGGGTTCGGCGCCGGCGTCGGCGAGTGCATGTAGGGCGATTCGGGCGCGGTCGGATCCGCGTAGTACCCGGAACCGTCCGGCTGCTTGCCGTTGATGGGCCCGCCGTCCACATATCCGGGCGGGTATCCCGCCCCGTCCGAATTGCCGCCGCCACCGGACCCGCCGCCCGACTGCGATCCGCCGCCGCCACCGGAACCACCCGAACCACCCTGCCCGCCGCCGGAACCACCTTGATTCCCCTGCGCCGCACCCGAACTCGTCGGCGTCACCGTCTTGGTCGCGCTCACCGACGTCCGGCTCACCGACGAGGACGCCGACGCTCCTGAACTCGTATCCTTCGTCGAGCACGCCGTCACCACCAGCGCCGGCACCACCACAACCATCAACGCACCCATCGCCGCTCGAAAGCGACTCCGCGACCGCATCATCCGCGAACTTCCTCCTACCCGAACCACCCCGACCCGAAGGTGAACCCTAGGAGCCCGGCCGCGCGGAAGCTATCGGACGAATGCCCTATTCGGGACGAACTACCGGGATTCGCGGGCCGCGGCCGGCCGTTCGGCCAGGAGCTGATCGAGCTGTTGTTCGGCGCGTTCGGCCCGGGCGAGGGTTTGCGCGCGGGCGTCGTCGAGGGTAGCCAGACGTTCGGCCGCCTGTTTGCCCGCTTTGTCCAGTGCGGCGGCGGATTCCGCACGGACCGCCGCGATATCGGCCGCCGCCTGCTTGCGGACCTCGGTCAGTTCGGCACGGGAGCGCTCGAGCTCGTCCCGCACCCGCTTGAGTTCATCGCGGGTCTCGCTCAGCGCCTGATTGCGTTCGGTGACAGCCGCTTCCGCCCGATCGATGGCGCGTTCGGCATCGGCCGCGCGCTGCACCGCCAGGTCCCGTTCGGCCGCCGCGGCCGTGATCCGCTGCGAGGCGTCCCGTCGCGCCGCCTCGATCTCGGTCACGGTTTTCGACCGCACCAACTCGATCTCTTCCGTCGCCTGCTGCCGCGCCCGCTCCACATCTTCGGCGGCTTCCCGTCGCACCGTGCGGATCTCGGCTTCGGCCTCGGCGCGCGCGGCGAACACCTCATCGGCGGCCTGCTTGGTGGCCCGCTCCATCTCGCCCAGTGCGTCGTCACGCGCACTCAACGCCTCGGCGATCCGCGCCTCCGCGCTCTCGGCGGCCGCCGCCGCATCATCGGCCGCGGCTTCCGCTGCCGCCCTGGCCTCTTCGGCATCGCGCCGCGCCTGCTGCGCCGCCACGGTCGCGACCTCGGCCTCGGCAATCCGCCGCGCCGCATCCGCCTGCACCGCCTGGACCTGCGCCTCCGCCACCGAAGGGTCGGCCAGCGTAGACAATTCGGCGACCGCCGCCGACAAGGTATTTCCCAGCTGATCAGCCAGTCCGCGGAACTGCCCCAACAATTCATCGGCCCGCAATCGAGCCACGGTAGCCGGACCCTGTTGCGTCACAGTGACGTTCGCGGCCGAGGTCTCACCCTCCGCACTTTGCCTGCGCTGCCGCTCTTTCCACGCCCGCCAACGGGTGTGGTCCGGGTGATCACAGTATTCCGATGGCCGCCCCGGCCCTCCTCCGCGAGTAATCGGTCGGACACATCCCGGGTAGTTACAAGTCGTCGACACGAGCAGAATCGTAACGTTGGTTCCGTCATTTCCAACGGAACAACACGAAACGAAACCCATTGCGCCCCAAATCCTCCCATCGAGCCCTGACCCCCGATAAGTGAACCTTATCGGCGGTCAGGCTTCGCCGAATCCCCTTTTCGACCTGCAATTCATTTCGTTCCGTTTGGTTTAAGCAAACGTAACGATAATCAACGAAACCCCTTCAAAAACTGGGCACCCCTGTACAGCCGTCCCAGTTTCTGGCGGAGAGCGGTTTTCAGTCCCCTACGACGGCAGCGCAGCGCATACCGAATCGCTCGGCCATCGTTTCGAGGGTCTGGCGCTGGTGTTCGCGGTCGCGCCGATGCGTCCGCGCGAAATACGCGGAATCGACCATGCGCCGATGCAGCGGATACCACCGGTCGAAATCCAGTCCGCACCGCAGGAACACCGACGGCCCGAGCGCCTCGTAGATGAGGCTCAGATTGTGCAGGTGCAGCGTCAGAGCGGCGTAGGCCAGCGGAGCGGCGGTAACCGTCTTCTTCCGTAGTTCGTCCCCGTCGAACGCGAACAGCGGCACCTCACGCAGCTTGTCCCGGAACATCAGGTGGGTGAGGAAGTAGCCGCCGAAGGAGAGGAATCCGAAGGTCGCCGAACGGGTTTGGATGGAGAGCACCTGTCCGCCGGGCGACACGTAGGGTTCATAGGGCGTATCCGTGTGCAAGAGGTAGCCGGTGCAGTTGACGATCCAGCTGCCGGCCGGGGTCGCGACGGTATCGCCATTGCGGAAGACCAGGTCGACGGCGCCATTGCGGTCGACCGCGTCCCGCAGGTGACCCATGACGACCGTGTGCAGTCCCGCTCGAATGGTCGCCTGCTCCGCCTCCGACAACAGTCCCGCGAAGAAGTTGTCCGCCTGCGGGGTGACCGACAGTCCGGCATTGGCCAGCAGCCAAGCCTGGACCTCGTTCTCGTTGGTGCCGTCGAATTTGCGTGCGACCTCGATGAACAGCCGGTTCGGCATGAGGCCGCCCCAATACCGGCGCGGCCCGGGCGGGACGATGCGATCGCGGTCCAGGAATACGGTCCCGGGCCCGGCGACCAGGTTCACCTCCCGGTCCGGGCGGGCCGCGATCAGAGCCGACGCGGTGTCCATCGCGGTCTTGCCGCCGCCGATGATCCACACCGGTTCGTCGCTGTCGGCTATTTCTCCGCTGCGTACGTCGCAATAGTTCGGCGACACCGACCGCACCCGGTCGCTCGACACGGTGAGCGGGTCCTTGGGCGCGACGTTCACCCCGAATGCCTTGATCAGCTTGTCCGCCATGATCACCAGTGGCCGGCCGTCCGCATCGGTGCAGGTGATGCGCACGCCGCCGGCCGTCTCCTCGTGTGACCGGTAGTCGACGCCGAAGTACTCCTCCACCTGCACGCGTTCCCCGATGACCCGAACACAGTGCGCGAAGTGCTCGAGCACTTCGGTCCTGGTCGCGAGGTAGGACCGTTCCTTGTGAATGGTCCATTTGATGTCGCCCGCAGTGAACAGCGGATGCGGCTGGTGCAGCCGGACGTACGGATAGGCGTCGACCCACATTCCCCCGGCCCGCGGATGCCGGTCCACCAGAATGATTTTCTGGTCCCGGCGCAGATACCGGCTCGCGACGAACAGGGCGTTCAACCCTGCGATTCCGGCGCCGACGACGCATACATCGCAGGTTCGCGCATCCACCGGATTCAAGTCGGACGATGTCATCGCAAACTCCCTGCTATCGCCAATTGGACCACCGGCGAGCAGGGGTGTCAACGAATCAGTTAGGCATCGGGCGCCAGGCTCTCGTAGTAGGCCGCCATGCTCGGGTAATAGTCGTTGAAGTCGGGGCGTGGCGAATCGTCACGTGCTGCTCCGAGCATGTCCAGGTAGTACTCCCAGCCCGGGCCCACCTCGGGGATCTGGGCGATCTCCGCCTCGGTGAGCAGATGGTGGACGAATCGCAACTCGGTGACGCCGTCGGTCTCGGTGAGGGTGAGTTCCAGACGCCATGAGCCGTCGTCATCCACGGCTGAAATTCCGAGCCGGCGCGGTGGCTCGCAGATGTCGACCTGCATGTCCATCCACGGCTGTTCTTCTTCGAAAGCCATCTGCACCTTGATGGTTCGGCCCGGTCCGGCATCACCGGTCCACGGGCCGAACCAGCGGGCGGTCCGTTCGGACTCGGTGACGCTCGCCCACACGTCGTCGATGGGCGCGCGGTAGGTGCGGGTCAAAACCAGGTCGCGACCTTGCTCCGCGCCGAGCAGGCGGCCGGTGGGTGTCAGGGTCATGCGGTCTCCTCTGCGTGTGTTTCGTCAGCGGTGCCGGCACGGCGTTCACGCCGGGTGCGGTACACCTCGGTTTCCAGTGCGTCGAGATGCTGTTCCCAACCGGGTCGCGCCGCGAAACTCGCTATCCAGTCGGCGATCTGCGCGAGCGGCTCGGCGTCGAGCAGGTAGTACCGCTGCCTGCCGACGAGTTCGTCCCGCACCAAGCCGCTCTCGCGCAGCACCCGCAGATGCCGGCTCACGGCGGGACGACTGATGTCGAATTGCTCCGCGATCGCCCCGGCCGTCAGCCGCTGATCGCGAAGCAGCTCCAGGATGCGCCGCCGTACCGGATCCGCGATCGCTCCCGCCACCTCGTCCACAACCAGAAGCGTAACTGACTGGTTACGCTTTGTCGAGAACGGCGGGGCCGAACCGGCCGCCCCCGCCGATCAGAGGTAACCGGCGGGAGTCGGGTGCGCGTCGGTCGGGGTGGCTTGGATTCGGGTGCGGTCGTCGCGGGACTCGATGAGTTCGGCGAGGGTGAGGCCGTCGGGGCCGACGAAAGGCTTGGGGCGATCCGGGAGTTCGCGGTCGAGCCAGGCGGTGGCCTCGGCCGGGGAGAGCGCGCCGACTTCGAGCTGGGCCAGGCAGCGGCCGGGGCGGATGACGGCGGGGTGCAGGCGGGAGAGGTTTTCGTTGGTGGTGATGGCGACCAGCACGTCGCGGCCCTGGCCGAGCATGCCGTCGGTGAGGTTGAGCAGGCGGGAAAGGCCTTGGCCGGTGGATTCTTTGGCGGAGCCGCGGATCAGTTCGTCGCAGTCCTCGAGGACCAGGAGCCGCCAGCGGCGCTTGGACTGGTCGTAGGTGTCCACGCCGATGGCCACTTCCATGAGGTAGCCGGGGGTGGCGAAGAGGACTTCGGGGTCGAGTACACAATCCACCTGGCACCATTGCGACCATTCGCGCGCCAGGGCGCGCAGGGCCGAGGTCTTGCCGGTGCCGGGCGGGCCGTGCAGCAGGAGCAGGCGGCCGCTGATCTCCTCGGGGCGCAAGGCCATCAACTTCTGCAGTGCCGCGCCGATATCGGTGCCGTAGTTGCCCGCGACCTGAGACCAGGCCGCGGCGCTGATGGTGCGTTCGCGGCGCTGCGGGCCGTGGGATCCGTAGTGCCAGAAGCCCATTGTGATCTGGCTGTCGTCGGCTTCGGGCTCGACCGTGGCGTCCTGACTGCACGTGTCGATCACGCTGCGGGCCAGCTCCTCGGTGGCCGCGCAGATCTGCAGAGCCGCACTGCCGCTGGTGCGGCGCACGACGCGCAGGGTCCAGCCGTCACCCGCCGCCAATGTGGTGCGGGTGCCGTCGTCGTCACTGGTGCGCAGTACGCGCGCGGTGTCGGGGCACAGCGGCGCTTCGGGCTTCACGCCCTCGAGCTCCACCGAAAGCGCGTGCGGCTGTTCACCGCTCACGTACGGCGCGAGCCCGATGGCGTCGATGATGTCGCGGGGCGTATCGGAATCGTCGAGGTTCATCACCCACGTGAGCTCACCGGCGGCGGGCACCTCGCGGCCGACCAATCGCAGGCGTTCGTGTGGTGTGGAAGTCATTCCGACGATGATCCGGTTCAACCTGATCGAGGTCCAGCCAATATTCAGGCGGGCGCACCGGGCCGGGTTGTCAACTGGTGGAACACATCCGCGATCTGCTCGATGCGCGCTTCCTCGAGCTCGGGCCGCGGGAAGGTGTGCCGGAAGATGGCCTCGCCGTCGAACATGTGCGTCAGCGAGGTGGCGATCAGCCGGGCGGTGTCCGCGGACACGTCCGGGGTGAGGACGGTGACGGCGAGTTCCTCGACTTCGCGCATCATGTCCCGCAGCACCGGTTCCAGGCGCAGCCGCAGTTCGGGTTCGGTGCGGGCGGCGACCAGCAGTTCCAGCCACACCGTATTGGTGGTGTCCCGGATCTCGCGGCGGATCAGGCGCATGATCGTCATCAGATCTGCCGGGCTCAGGGAGTTCTCGGGCAGCCGCAGTTCCGCGGCGGCGAGCAGGTGCCGGCGGCGGACCTCGTCCGCGGCGGCGACGACCAGATCGGTCCGGGATTCGAAATGGCGGAAGATGGCGCCCTTGGAAACCCCGGCGCGCGCACTGATCTCGCCCAGCGAGGCATTGTGATATCCGATCTCGGCGATGGCCTCGATGGTGGCATCGACGAGTTTGCTGATGGTGGTGGCGCGGCGCTCGGCCTGAGTTCGTCGCGCGGTCGTCAATTACCCTCCAGCTCGCAGGAATCGGCCCGTGCGCGCGGTGCCCAGCACCTCGGCGGGCATCCCGTCACCGAAGACGTACTGGCCACCGACGAACACCGCCGACACGGCTTTGTCATTGCGATTGACCATACGTGGCAGGTCGCCGTAGGTCGGCACGGGGCATTCGGCATACGCCTCCAGCGAGTCGTCCAAGCCGTCCGGATCGACCACGAGCAGATCGGCGCGGTCGCCCTCGCGCAGATAGCCGGCGTCGATGCCGTACCAGTCAGCCAGTTCACCGGTCACCCGGCGCACCGCGTGCTCCAGGGTGAGGAAGGGCTGCCCGGCCTGTTCGGCCTGCCGCACCCGGCGCAGGAAACGCAGGCCGAAGTTGTAGAAGGCCATATTGCGCAGGTGTGCGCCCGCGTCCGAGAAACCCAGCTGCACGCCGGGGTGGGCGCTGAGCTTGTTGAGCATCTCGGGCCGATGGTTGGAGATCGTTGTGCGCCAGCGCAATTTGGTGCCGTGCTCGACCACCAGATCCAGGAACGCGTCCACCGGATGCAGGCCGCCGCGTTCCTCGCCCACCTGGCCGAACGTCTTGCCGATCACGTGCGCATCGGGACAGCCGACGATCTCGGCATCGAAGAAGTCGCGATGCCAGACCCGGATCCCGAACTTGTTGTCGTAGTCCTTGCGGAACCGCCGCCGGTAGGACTCGTCGCTCATCAGCGCATTGCGCTCCACCTGATCGGCCAGATGCAATGCGGCCGCGCCGGATCCGAATTCCTCGAAGATGACCAGGTCGATGCCGTCGGCGTACACCTCGAACGGGATCGGCAGATGCTGCCAGCGGAAGTCACCGCCCAGCCCGTTGATCACCCGGGTGAGCGTGCCCATGAGGTACACCAGCAGCGGGTTCGCCTTGAGATCCGCCGCCGAGATCAGCGTGGTCTTCAACCGCTTGCGGAACAGTCCGACGCTGCTGAAGGTCATGGCGGCGATGCTGCGCGGCGAGGTGACATCCGGTCCACCCTGCAATACCCGCCCGCGCCGCCGCAGAATCGCATTGAGCCGCCGGCGTTCCCGCGCGCCGGCGTAGGTCGACGGCAAGGTCCGGGACCGTGCGACCTCACCGTCGAGCTTGTCGAACAACAGCTGCTGGGCCGACATGCCCACGAATCCGGCGTCGAGGGCCTCGGTCAGCGCGGCTTCCATGGCCGCGAGTTCGCCGGTGGTGGGCCGGACTTCCTTGCGGGTGGCCCGATCCAATCCCATGAGCGCGGTCCGGATATCCGAATGCCCGATCATCGCCGCGAGATTCGGCCCCAGCGGCAGTTCTTCCAGTGCGGCCACGTACTCGCGCGCCGACTTCCAGGTCTTGTCGCGCACCGCGTCGATCACGTGCTCGCGCGGAATCGCCTCCACCCGCCCGAACAGGTCGCCCGCATCGGTCGCCTCGGCGTGCACGGTGGACAGCGAACACGAACCGAGGATCACCGTGGTGATCCCGTGCCGTACCGACTCGGTCAGCCCGGGCGCGCGCAGCACCTCGATGTCGTAGTGGGTGTGGATGTCGATCATGCCCGGCAGCACCCATTTGCCCGCGGCGTCGATGACTCGGGGACAACCGGTTTCGTCGAGGGGTGCGGCCGAGACCGCGGCGACGCGATCACCGACCAGTCCGAGATGTCGGATGGCGGAAGCGTTTCCGGTTCCGTCGAACCAGCGGCCGCTCTTGATGATCGTGTCGTAGCTCACAACAACATTGCAACCGATCGGTCACTAACTGTCAAGGAGTGCGCCCCGGGCGAACCGGCCATCGGCGCGCCCGCGGCGTGGTGGATACTCGAGCGATGAACTGGGATCACCTCAAATCACGGCGGCCCAGCGACACCGAACGCGATGCCCTGCAAGCGGAGCTGGTCGAGCGCGCGATCGCCGTCAAGCAGCACGGCTGGGACGACTATCGCGACGTCTGGACCGCAGGCGACGCCGCGGGAGTCGCCTACCTGCTGGGCGATACCGAAGCCCTCGAGCAGCTCGAGGAACACGAGGGCTCGATCCTGACCCGATACGCCGGCGCGCTCTACGGCTTCAACGGCGCCCGCAAGGAGATCGCGGCGGGGCTGCCGGACACCCAGGCCTGGTTCGCGGCGGCCCGGGCGAAGGTGCAACGCGCGGCCCGCTGATCAGTACGGCACCGCGAGATTACGTTCGGCCCAATCTTTTTCGGCCTCGGAACCGCCCGGCGGCGGCACCAGTCCGTTGATCATCCAGAGTTCCTCGCTGGTTTCGTCGGCGTGGAATTCCCAATGCAGGTCCGGGTGCCGGTCGAGATGCGGTTTCAGGATGCCGTTGATCCACCGGGTGGTCCGGCGGCGCGATTCCGCGTCGGGGTTGCGCCGGGCGATGTGGTCGATGATGACGCGCACCCCGACCGGGGTGGGTTCGCCGCCGACGAAGAAGTTCTCCGGCTGGGATTCCTGGAACAGCGTGACCACGTAGAAGCGCGGTAGCCCGACCTGCTCGTAATGATCGGCGATGCGGGAAGCGAGTTCGTGCTTCTCCTCGGCGGTGAAGATTCCCGGGGTGTGGTGAATGGTCCACAGCGGCATGGCGGTTCGATTCTCCTGGAAGTGGTGCGGATTCAGCTGGCGGCGGTGAAGGTCAGGCGTTCGACCGGGCCCGACAGCGCGGCCTTGACCGTCACGGTGACATCGTCGGCGAGCACTTCGGTATCCCCCGCCTCCAGGCCGTCGAGAATGCGCGCGGCGATCTCGGCGGGCGTCGCCTTCGGCCGATCCAGCGCCGAGACCATGTCGGTGTCGATGAAGCCCGCATGCACCCCGAGCACCTGGGTGTGCTGGCCCGCGAGTTCGAGCCGCAGTGAATTGGTGACCGACCAGGCCGCGGATTTGGAGGCGCCGTAAGCGCCCGCGCCGGCCAGCCAGGACAGCACCGAATGCATGTTCACCAGCGCTCCCCCGCCATTGACGGCGAGTGCGGGCGCGAAGGCGCGAGCCACACGCAACAGGCCGAACACATTGACATCGAAAGTGTCCGTGATGTTTTCGAAGGGAGCGGTCACCAGACCGCCCGGCAGCAGCACGCCGGCATTGTTGAAGACCAGCTCGGCATCGGGAGCAAGCGCCGCGAGGGCGGCGACCGACTCCTCCGACCGCACCTCCAATTCCGCGGTGACCACCTGCGGCCGTTCGTCGGCATAGGCCGACCGGGCCGTCGAGTACACCTTGCGCGCCCCGCGTGCCAGCAGCTCGTCGACCAGCGCCGCGCCGAGCCCGCGTCGGCCGCCGGTCACCACGGCCACCTTGCCCGCTACTGCAACCATCACTTCCTCCTAGGTAACGATGTCGTTAGTTAGATGGAACCACGCTCCTGCTGAATAACGCAAGCGTTAGTTACACTGGCGGTGTGGCGATGGAATTCGAGGAGCGACTACGCGACCGGGACGCCTGGTCGATCGGTGACGGCTGTTCCGCCGAACGCGTGCTGAACCTGCTCAGCACCAAGACGGTGTTCCTGGTGGTGCGCGAATGCTTCTACGGCACCACCCGATTCGAGGATTTCGTGAGCCGGATCGGCACCTCCGCACCGGCGGTGTCGCGGGCACTCAAGCAGCTAGAGGCCGCTGGGATCGTCGCGCGCGTGCCCTATCGGGAACCTGGCCACCGCGCCCGCGACGAATACCGGCTGACCGCCGCCGGCGAGGACCTGCTGCCGGTCTTCATGTCGCTCATGCAATGGGGTGACAAGCATCTGCAAGACGGCCGCCCGCCATTCTCGTTCGTGGAGAACGGCACCGGCCGGGAGGTGAGCGTACGGGTGACCGCGCAGCCCGCACCCGAATCCACTTCCGGCGATATCCAGATCCGGTTGAATCCGGCCCGGCGGCGCACCTGAGCCGAGCTCTTGTCCGGTTCCCAGGTCGCCCGTATCGTCGAGAGTTGTTAGCAAAGGCGCTTGCAACTGTTGAACACTCGGATGCGGGCGACCTGTACAGACAAAGGAGTCTGGAAATGTCGGCTGCGATGCTCGTCGACGACCGATTCACCTCGGTTGCCGCCAAATTCTTCTCGCTGTTCGGCGCCCCGCGGAAGGGCGGCGGCGCGGTCGCGGTCTATCTGCACGGCGAACCCGTGGTCGATATCTGGGCGGGGTGGGCCACCCCCGATCGGCCGTGGCGGGCAGACACCATGGCGCTGTCGTTCTCGACCAGCAAGGGTGTGGCGGCGACGGTGCTGCACCGGCTCGCCGATCGCGGGTTCATCGACTACGACGCGCGGGTGGCCGACTATTGGCCGGAGTTCGCGGCGCAGGGCAAGGGTGAGATCACCGTTCGCGATGTGCTGCGCCATCGCGCCGGATTGCAGCGGATACGCGGGCTGCTGCCCGATACGGACGATCTGTACGAGCACGATGCGGTGGCCGCCGCGCTCGCCGCGAGCGCGCCGGATCCGCTGCGCCTCAAGGCTTCCGGATATCACGCCATCACGTTCGGGACGCTGGTCGCGGAGATCGCGCAGCGGGCCACCGGACGCGACTTCCGGGATCTGGTGCGCGAGGAATTGGCGGTTCCGCTGGGCGACAGCGACTTCTGGTTCGGAGTGCCCGCGCAGCAGCGGGGGCGGGTGGCTCGGCTCGGGCCGCGCGCCAATATCGCGAAACTTCCGGTGGATCGGCTGCTGGGCGTCGCCGCCGCGATTCCCCCGCTGCGTTCGCTGCGCGGGGTCGTCTACGACGGCATGCTGAATGCCGCGCAGTTCTCCGACCGGCCGTTCGATGCCATGATGCCGGGCTGGAACGGCGTGTTCACCGCCCGATCGGTGGCCCGCATGTACGCGGCGATCGCCAATGACGGGTGGGTCGGCAATCAGCGGCTGCTGAAGCCCGAAACCGTTGCCCGCATTACCGAAATGCCGTTCAACAGCAAGTTCGACTATGTGCTCGGCGCGGCGCCCAACCATTCACTGGGCTATCACCGTGCGATCGTGGGCACCAAGTTGCGCCGGGATTCGCTGGGGCACTTCGGTATCGGAGGTTCGGGCGGTATCGCCATGCCGGGGCTGGGTTTGTCGATCGCGTTCGTGACCAATCACCTCGGCAACCGGGCTTCCTCGCTGGGCGATGCGCGATTGCCGGTGCTGGCGGCATTGGCGGCCCGGGCGGCGCGCACCGATCCGGGCATCGAGCGGTTGCCGGCGGCCGCGGCGGGCTGATCGGTCAGGCCAGCCACCACGAGGCCACGAACACCGCGAAGGCCAAGGCGATGAACGCGATTCCCATCGCTTTGGCTACCGCGGGCCGCCATTCCTCGATCCGGTTCACGGCCGCGAAGAGCGCGCCCACCAATACGATCGGCAATACCGCCGGGATGACCAGCGCGACGAGCGAACCGATGATCCAGCCCGCGATCCGGAATTTGCCCCAGGTGATGCCCAGCAGCAGCGGAATCACCACGGCCCCCGCCGCGCCGCCGATCAGCGCATGCCAGGGTTGCTCGCCGATCCACGGTGCGCCGGGGATGCCCGGAATGTCGAGGATATCCAGGGTGCACCAAATCCCCACCAGCACGATCAACGCGAGCGTGCCCCACAGGGCGATCCGGTAGTGCCATTTCCGCAGCGGGGTCCAATCCACCTGCCGCCCATGGTGCATGGTCGCGGCCGTGACCGCGGACCAGACCAGCCAGCGCCGGATCAGTCCGGTTCCGGTCTTGGCCATGGCATCCCGGAAGATCCGGTCCGCCTCGTCCCGGTGGATCTCGCGCGCCGCGATGTAGCTGGCGGGCTCACCCTTGTCCAGGACCAGCCCGTCGTGCAGGATCGCCGCCGGCAGGTGCGCCCCGGTCTTGGGCACCAGCCAGGTCAAGAAGGCCGGCACCGAGGTCAGGTCCGTCGTCCAGTTCGCCAGATCCGCGGGCACCAGAATCTCGCCGACCCCGTCCGGGGAATCATCGTTGTAGCCGATGCGCCGCAGCAACCGGAACTCTTCGCGCCGGGTGGCCTCGTTGTAGAGCCGGTCGAGCATGATCGTGAGATCGGGCGGGGCCGGTACGACCGTCGGCACAGCCGGCTCCATGGACTTGTTCACCACGACCGCTTGCGGATCCACCTCGGCCGCGGTCGCGCCGGCAGGTGCGTCGCCACCGTCGTAGAACGATCCGGTGTCCTGTTCGCCCCCAAGCTTCATGCCTACAGCTTGCACCTTCTCGGAGCGCATTTGCGCAGGTAGAAAGAAATGCAACCGAGGCGAAGCTTGATCGTTTCCTGTGGGCGCCAGCCAATAAGACCGATGAGTATGCGAACATATGTTCGTGTCCGGATCTGAGCAGAGGCAGCGGGAGCGCCCCGAGCAGGCGGCGATTCTGCATGCCGACCTCGACTCCTTCTATGCTTCGGTGGAGCAGCGGGACAATCCGCGGTTGCGGGGGCGGCCGGTGCTGGTGGGGTCCGGGGTGGTGCTGGCGGCCAGTTACGAGGCGAAGGCGTTCGGGGTTCGGACGCCGATGAATTCGCGGCAGGCGCTGCGATTGTGTCCGCACGCGATCGTGGTGCCGCCCCGGATGTCGGCTTATGCGCAGGCCAGCAAGGCGGTCTTCGAGATCTTCCGGGACACCACGCCGGAGGTGGAGGGGATCTCGATCGACGAGGCGTTTCTGGATGTGAGCGGGTTGTGGCGGATCGCGGGGGCGCCGGTGGATATCGCGCAGGGGTTGCGGGCGCGGGTGCGGGCGGAGGTGGGGTTGCCGATTTCGGTGGGGGTGGCGCGGACCAAGTTCCTGGCCAAGGTGGCCAGTGCGGTGTCCAAACCGGATGGGCTGCTGGAGGTTTCGCCGGATCGGGAGTTGGAGTTTCTGCATCCGCTGCCGGTGGAGCGGCTGTGGGGCGTCGGCGAGGTGACCGCACGAGAACTGCGGGAACGCGGGATCACGCGGGTGGGGCAGCTCGCGGAATTGGGTGAGGGGCCCTTGGCGGCGGTGCTCGGGCCGGCGACCGGCAGACATCTGCACGCGCTTTCCTGGGCCCGCGATCCGCGACGCGTCGATACCGGACGGCGGCGGCGGTCCATCGGCGCGCAGCGGGCCCTCGGTCGGAGGGCGCGTACGGATGCGGAGGTCGAGGCGTATCTGCACGGACTGGCGGATCGGCTCGGTCACCGGCTGCGGCGGGCGAAACGCGTCTGCCGAACCGTGGTGCTGCGCTTGCGATTCGACGATTTCAGCCGGGCCACCAGGTCACACACCCTGATGCAGGCGACCGACCGCGGGGAGGTGGTCTTGCACGCGGCCCGCACGCTGCTCGAGGCCGCACTGCCGATGATTCACGAGCGCGGGCTGACGCTGATCGGATTGGCGCTGACCAATCTCGACTACTCCGACACCATGCAACTGTCGCTGCCCTTGGCGGAGCGCGCCGAGAACTCCCTGGACTCGACGCTCGACGCACTGCGGGATCGGTTCGGCGCGGGCACCGTCACCCGCGCGGCCCTACTCGGTCGCGGCGAAGGGCTTTCGGTGCCGACGCTGCCCGATTGATCAGAGGTTCAGACCGCCGGCGCGCCGGGTTCGAGCAGTCGTTTGGGGTGCATGCCGTCGACCTGGCCGATGAACGGCGGATGGATGCTGTAGCCGAGCATGCGCCGGATGTCCTCGGAGACAGCGCGAACCGTGTCGCGGGTCATGGACAGCGTGAACGCCTCCTGCGGGCGCAACCACGGTTCGCAGTACTGGGCGGTCAAGGCCAGGCGGGGCGCGGAGGTGGTGTTCGCTCCCCCGCCGTGCCACAGTGTGCCGCCGAAGAAGACGCAGGAACCCGCGGGCATGACGACGGGTACGCGGGCGGCGTCGCCGGGTAGCCGGTCATCCCAGAGATGGCTGCCGGGGATGAGGTCGGTCGCGCCGTTCTCGGCGGTGAAATCGTCGATGGCCCAGATGGTGGCCGCGCCCAGGAACTTTCGCGGCCGGGGCAGCGGGTAGAAGCCGTCGTCGGTGTGCAGCATCTGCGCCGACTCCCCCGGCAGGATCTTGATGACCTGCAGCATCGACAGCAGATAGTTCGGCAAGAACAGCCGGTCCAGCAGGGCCAGCACGCGCGGATGGTCCGCGATGCGATCGCAGGCGCGGGTCTTGTTCAGCACGCTGTAAAGCCGCTGGGTGCCATGCCCTTCGAAGGCATTGCGACCGGTCTGATCCAGCAGCGGTTCCACGGCCGCGCGGATTTCGGCGAGCTCCTGCGGGGTGAGCAGGTCGCGCAGGATGACATAGCCGTCCCGTTCCAGCGCCGCCAGATCCGCGTCCACCACGGCCGGATCGATACTCGCGCCGCTGCTCGCCGTCCGCCGATAGGTGCCCGCCAGGTCGCCGTTCAGATCGACCAGCGATGACACGTCCGCGCTCATGCCGACTCCCTCCAGAAGCCATAACATAACCGAATTCGGTTATGCTTCGACTGTGGCACGCGCACCGATCGGACGTCAACAACTTCTCGATGCCGCCCGCGACGAACTGGTGCGCGGGCGCGGAAGCCTGGAACTGAGCGCGCTGACCAAGCGCGCCGGGTTGAGCACCGGGGCGGTGTACCACCATTTCGGGTCGAAAGTGGGCCTGCTGGCGGCGGTTTGGGACGACTTCTACGAGGGGCTCAGCCGGGCCACCGCCGACGATCGGCTACCCGAGGCGGACTGGGCGACCCGCGAGCGGGAACGCACGCGGTGCTTCGTGGAGTACCACTTCAAGCATCCGCTGGCCTCGCTGCTGCTCAATCGGACCGCGCCCGATCCGGGACTGACCGAGCTGGAAGCGGTCTACATTCTCAATCTCGGTGACGCGGCGGCGGCGAATATCCGCACCGGACAGGCCACCGGCGAGATTCCGGCCGGTATCGACCCGGACAGTGCGGGGCATTACGTGATCGGCGGGCTGCGGCACGGGATCGCGCAGCAGCTGCGCGTGGTGCCGCGCGCGAGTGTGGATCGGGCCACCGAACTGCTGTGGCAGCTCATCGCCGCCACCCTCCGGCTGAGCTGAATTCGGCTGCGGCCATTAGCATCGGCGCGGTGAACAGCGTTCCCGATCTCGAATTATGGCTGGCCGACCACGAATTGGCGATACACCGGCGGGTGGAGAAATGGGTGCGCAGCGGGCTGCCGGTGCCGGTCGCGCTGTTGCGGGAGCTGTGGGTGGATCCGCGCTGGCAGCGGGCGTTGCGGGCGGCATTCGTGGGTGTGGCCGAGCGGTTCGAAGGGCCGGTGCGGGTGCTCGGGCTGCTCGAGGAGATCGGCGAGAACGAGGTGACGACAGCGGGTTTCGATGGTGGTCGGGAGGTTTCGGCCGAGACCGAGCTGGTGTTCCCGCATTACCGCGATTTCGCCGATCGCGACGCCGCGCTGGCGTTGCTGCGGGAACAACGTGGTGTGCGCCATTCGCAGCAGGTCGAGCGGGATACGTTGCGCGTGCCCTTGAACAAGTACGACTATCGGCGTGCGGATGATGCCGTTCGGGAGCGGCTGGCGAGGACGGGGCTGGCTCCGTTCCTCGCGGGCGCCGAATCCGAGGTGACGCCGGGGCATCCCCTCGAGCAGGCGGTGCGGGTGCGGGTCTATCGGCATCCCGGGCACGGCGATCGGCCCTTCGCGTGGCTGCTCACCGATGCCGAGGCGGTCGGCGCGGACCTGTACGCGAAGCAGCTGGGCTGCACGGGCCCGCAGGTGAGCCGGCCGGTCGCCGGCGCGTATTGCCATCCGCTGCTGGGGTTTCCGGCCTGGTCGGTGCGGCAGGACACCATCACCGATGCCGAGGCGATCGGCGGCATGAACGGGTTGATGGCGGCCCGGCAGTGGGCTTCCAACGATGATCCGGAAGCGGCGTCGAGCGTGCTCGACACCCATGCCTCGGCCCTGCCCGTCCGGCACCGGGCCGCCTTCTGGACCAGTGCCGCGTACACGACTTTCGACAGCGGCACCGGGTTCTACTGGACCAAGCACAGTGACGGCGTGAAGCACGCGCGCACCGAAATCCTCGCGGCTTGCCGGCGTTCGGGGCTGTTCGCCGATGTGGATCTGCATTACGCGGTCGCCGTCGCCGAGAATGCCGATCTGGAGGCGGTCTGCGACGCGATCGCGCTGCGGGACGGGCCCGAGGCCGCGCTGCTCGCCTATCGGGCCGTGGCGCTTCGCTACGGTGCTTCAGCCAGTCATCTGGCCAAGCTTCGGGACTACGCGGCGGCCGCGGGACGGGATCGGCTGACCGAGGATGCGGCGGATCTGGGTGCGGTGCTGGCCCAGCGCGGCTATCTGTTCGGGCTCGCGGATTCGCTTCTGAAGAACCGTAAACGAGCCATCACCCATCTGGTCCTCACCGATGACCATGCCGTGCGGACGCTCTTCTCCGAGCCCTATGAGCTGCACACGCTCGACAAATGCGGGGTGCTCGATACCTTGCTGAAGAACAAGAAGGTGCTCGAGCGCTTGCGCGGCGGGGTGTTGTGGCCGGGTTCGTCGGCTGCGGAATGGGTGGACGAGCAGTTCGGCACGATGTTCGCCGAATCTCCGCCGGAGACAGCGGGTTACCGTCAGGCGCGGCGGATCGCCGAGCTGCTGGTGCCGGAAGCAGCCGTGCAGGGCTGAGAGGATCCGCTCGGCTGCTGCGATCGCGGATCAACGATCGCAGCAGCCGAGGCCGGACTACCGGACGGCGGCGGTCAGCGGTGCACCGAACCAGCCGGTGAGCGCCCGGCGCAGCGAATCCGCGGCCGAGTCGGCGGGTTCGTCGACGGCCGCGGCCCAGGCGATATGAGCGTCCGGGCGGATGAGCAGTGCGTCGGCGGGACGCTCATCCGTTGTGGCGGTGTGGATTTCGACGCGATCCCGCCAGGCTTCGGCGGCCTCCCGCAGGTCCGGACGGTCGGCCAGCACCAGCAGGAGCGGCCGCGCGGTGCGCAGCAGCGCCGCCACACTGCTCGCGCCCTGCTCGGTCCGCAATGTCAGATCAGGCGCGAAGGTGCCGATCAGCGCATGCTCCTCGGAGCCCGACTGGGGGTAGCGAGTGCAGTTGCCCGCGATCAGATCACCCACCCGGCGCAGTGCCGGCTCATCGGTGGTCAACTCCTGGAACAGCTCCCGCAGCGCCTCGGCCGCGGCGTCCTGCCCGCGCCGCAACGCGACCTGAGCCCGCGCCTGCATCCGCGTGCGGGCACCGGCGGCATGACGCTCGTCGTGATAGGTGTCCAGCAGCCCTTCGGGCGCCCAGCCGTTGATCGCGGCGCCCAGCTTCCACGCCAGGTTCACTGTATCGAGCATGCCCGCATTGAGCGCGACGCCGGTGGACGGGAACAGATGCGCCGCATCGCCCGCCACGAAGATCCGCCCGGCGCGATACTGTTCGGCCTGCCGATCCTTGAAGGTGAACCGCGACAACCGCTTCGCGTCCCGCATCGGAATCTCCGCGCCGAGCACCCGGCGAATGCTGTCCTGCAGTTCCTCCAGGGTCATCACCACATCGTCGTCGTACTCCGCGGTCTCGTCCTCGGTGGTCGAGAGATGCAATGCCCCGTCCGGCGTGCTCGCGAATGCCAGCTGACCGTGCTCGGTGCGCGTGAATCCCGCCGCGACCCGGCCGAATCCGGGGACCTCGAGATCACCGTTCTCATACACGGTCACCCCCTCGCCCACCGAAACCTGCGCCAACCGCACCACTTCCGGATACGTGGTGCCCGAGAACACGATCCCCGCCATCTCGCGAATCCGGCTCCGCCCACCATCACAGGCCACCAGATACCGCGCCGTCACCGCATAAGCGCCCTCCGGCCCAGTAACCTCCGCCGTCACCGACTCCTCGTCCTGGCGCACCGCATCCACCCGATGCCCCCGCCGAATCTCGGCCCCCAACTCCTCACCCCGCGCGGCGAGCAACCGCTCGATCTCCATCTGCGCCATGGGCAACACCTTCATCGGCGCCTCCGCCATCCGGGTGAAGTCCAGGTGCATCCCCCCGAACGGCAACCGCAACGGCGGATAAGGATCCGAACTGACCGCCTCGAACCGCTCCAACAACCCCCGATACCGCAGCAGATCCAGAATCCGCCCCCCGATCCCACTGGCCTTCGGCACATCCCACAACTCCGGATGCCGCTCCAGCACCACAGCCCGCACCCCCGCCAGCCGCAACTCGGAAGCCAGCATCAGCCCGCTAGGACCCGCCCCGACAATAACCACGTCGGTGTCCAAGACTCGCAATCCACACTCCCGTTCCCGCACTCGATCAACAACGAGAAGCGATTCTGCGCCACCCCCCACCCCTTGCGGCAAGTCCCCCGCTGCGTTATACCTTGAAAAGGGAAAGAGAACGCTCAGTTCCATTCAGCCGTTCGGCGCACCCTGTCACACCCCGCGCGTAGGCTCCGCCCCCATGCAACCTGCCACCGCCGCGGTAGCCGCCCTCATCGCAGGTATCACCCCGTACGACGAGCTCGAACAACGCCACGCCGCAAAGGTTTCGGCCTGGCTCGACTCCACCGACGACATTTTCCGCCGCACCAAACCCGCCACGCCTTCCCCTCACCTGGTCTCCTACGTCGTCCTCACCGACCCCGACGCCCAGGCCATCTACCTCGGCCGCCACCGCAAAGCCGGCCTCCACCTCCCCATGGGCGGGCACGTAGACCCCGGCGAACACCCGTCCACCACCGCCCACCGGGAAGCCGTCGAAGAACTCGCCCTCACCCCCACCTTCGACGTAGTCGGCCCCCACTCCGTATTCCTCACCTGGACAACAACGGTCGGCCTCACCGCCGGCCACATAGACGTCTCCCTCTGGTACGTCATCCGCGGCGACCACACCCGCACCTACCCCTTGGACCCCACCGAATTCGACGGCGGCCAATGGTGGCCCCTCACCCCCTCCGGCCTCCCGCCCACCGACCCCCACCTCCCCCGCTTCATCGGCAAACTCAACACCCTGCTCGCCCAGACCCGAGCGCCCCAGTGAACGAATCCAGCGTCCTCGTCGTGATCCGCGGCAACTCCGGCTCCGGCAAATCGACCACGGCAATGGCCGTGCAGCAGCGGTTCGGGCGGGCCGAATGTCTTGTGGTGCAGCAGGATACGGTGCGGCGGCTGATGTTGCGGGAGGGGGATGTTTCGGGTGGGGTGAATGTCGAGTTGATCGAGCACATTGCCAGGTTCGGGTTGGAGCGGGGGCTGGTGGTGATTGTGGAGGGGATACTCGATGCGGGGCGGTATGGGGGGATGTTGGAGCGGTTGGGTGGGGTGGCGGGGTGTGCGCTGCACTACTGTTTCGATCTCTCGTTCGAGGAGACCGTGGTGCGGCATGCGACTCGGCCTCAGGCGCAGATGTTTTCGGTGGGGCAGATGGCGGAGTGGTATCGGGGGTGGCAGCCGTTGCCGTTCGTGGAGGAGGTGCGGTTGGACGTCGGTTGGGAGTTGGGGGCGATCGTGGAGCGGATCGAGGGGGATGTTCGGGGGTGGCGGTAGGGGTGGTTCCGTTCGGATGGGGTGGCGGGTCGGGACCGGTTGTCGGCGGGATCGGTCCCCTGGGGTGGGGGTTGGGCGGGCTTACGTTGAGGGGGCGTCCGGTCGGGCGTTTTATCTCGATGAAGAAGGATCGATGACTGTTCAGCATCGCACTGTGAAGGTTCAGGGGCAGGACGTTTTCTATCGGGAGGCTGGGGATAAGTCCAAGCCGACTTTGGTGCTGCTGCATGGGTTTCCGAGTAGTTCGGCTATGTTCCGGAATCTGATTCCGGCGTTGGCCGCCGATTATCATTTGATCGCGCCGGATCATGTCGGGTTCGGGCAGTCCGCTATGCCGGCCGTCGACGAGTTCGAGTACAGCTTCGAGAAACTGACCGAGATCACATTGGAGTTGCTCGATACGCTCGGGGTGGAGCGGTTCGCGCTGTATATCCAGGATTACGGTGCGCCGATCGGGTTGCGGATCGCTTCGCGGAATCCGGAGCGGGTCACGGCGATCATCACTCAGTCGGGTAATGCCTATCTGGAAGGGTTCACGCCGTTCTGGGAGGTGCTGTTCGCGCATGCCAACGATCGGGCGACGCATGAGCCGGAGGTGCGGAAGCTACTGGAGCTGGATGCCACCAAGTGGCAGTACACGCACGGGGTGCCGGCGGATCGGCTCGCCAGCGTGAGCCCGGATACGTGGACGCTCGATCAGCATTATCTGGATCGGCCGGGGAACAAGGAGATTCAGCTGCAATTGTTCGCCGATTACAAGCTGAATCTCGATGGATACCCGGCATTTCAGAAGTATTTTGCCGAATTCCAGCCGCCGACGTTGATCACCTGGGGTGAGCACGACGAGATTTTCGGGGCGGACGGGGCGCGGGCTTGGCTGCGGGATCTGCCCGACGCGGAGCTGCATCTGCTCGATGCGGGGCATTTCGCGCTGGAAACCCATGGGGACGAGATCGCGGGATACATCCGGGAGTTCCTCGGGCGAATCTGATCGGCGAACCGCGTAGCCTTCGAGCTATGCCTCTCGATCATGGTGACCCGGGCGATGCCCCT
Organism: Nocardia yamanashiensis; assembly: GCF_021183565.1. Taxonomy (NCBI): domain Bacteria; kingdom Bacillati; phylum Actinomycetota; class Actinomycetes; order Mycobacteriales; family Nocardiaceae; genus Nocardia; species Nocardia yamanashiensis. Next base: position 2,079,227 of record NZ_CP089226.1, on the reverse strand, counting down.
TCGATCGCGCCGCCGCTGACGGACGTCCTGGATGCCGCCCGGCCGTCGGCGGCCGATGAAGCCAGAACCGTTGCGGCGGGAACCAATACGGGGACCTTGGCGACGTTGAGTGGCGACGGAACGCCTTGGGCTTCTTTCGTCACGTACGGGCTGCTGGACGGGCAGCCGGTGCTGTGCGTGTCCCGGATGGCCGAGCACGGGCGCAACCTCGCGGCCGATGCGCGGGCCAGTCTGGCGATCGTGCAGCCGGAGCTGCCCGCGGATCCGCTGGCGGCGGCGCGGGTCACCCTGGCCGGCCGGGTGGTGCGGCCGGAAGGGGAGGAAGCGATCGCGGCGCGGGAAGCGCATCTGGCGGCGGTGCCCGCGGCGAAGGTGTACATCGACTTCTCGGACTTCACCCTGTGGGTATTGCGGGTCGAGCGGGTGCGATGGGTCGGCGGGTACGGGCGGATGGATTCCGCCGGCGCCGAGGATTACGCGGCGGCAGTGGCGGATCCGATCATTCCGGCGGCAGGGCGAGCCATCACGCATCTCAACGACGATCATGCGGATGCGCTGCTGGACATGGCGCGGGCCCGGGGCGGTTATCCCGATGCCACCGCCGCGGTATGCGAGCGAGCCGACCGGTTCGGATTGGATTTGCGAGTGACGACGCCGCGCGGAGCGGCGGTCACCCGGGTCGGCTACGTTTCGCCCATCGACTCGATCGGTGAATTGCGCGCGGCCACTGTCGAATTGACGCGGTTGTCGCGAGACGCGTGATGCGAACGGGGTAGGTCCCCCGCGACCTACCCCACCGCCGCACCGATGACCGCCACCACCATGGTCCGCACGGCCTCTGGACTGGGCGCAGTTCCGGAGCGGTCAGCGAACAGCAGATGCCCCGCACCGACGAGAGTGGGTGCGAGCGTGGCGATATCCGCGGACTGTTCCAGTCGCCCCAGCGCACGCTCAGCGGTCAGATAGTTCGCGATCATCTCGCTGATATCGGCAACCAGCGGAATTCCGACCGGCCGGGACTCGCGCAGCCGGGCACGCACCTCGTCCCGGAACGTAACCAGGCTGACAACCGCCACGGCAACCGGCCCGAATGCCAGCGTGATTGCCTCCGTGAGGTTCTCGACCACCGATCCCGCCCCCGCCGCCGCACTCAACTCACCCGACTGCCGCCGCACCCGCGCGATCCGATCCCATACCAGCTCGACCAGAAAATCGTCGAAGTCCGCGAAATGCCGATGCAGCACCCCCTTCGCACACCCGGCCTCGGCGGTCACCGCCCGACTGGTCAGCGCACTCGGCCCCTCCCGCACCAGAATCCGCTCCGCCGCCTCGAACAACTGCTCACGCGCGTCCCGAATAGCCACACCAGTCGGCACCGTCCCCGATTCCCTTCTCCCGCACCCACTTTCCTTGCCGAGTGGGCAAGCGCCCACTATGGTGGGCACATGCCCACTATACGACCGGAAGAACCACCCGAACCCCACCGGTTACGGCAGGTAGCGGAATCCTTCGGCATAGACCCCGACCGCTACGACCGCACCCGCCCCCACTACCCGCAAGCGCTCATCCACCGCATCATCACCGAAAGCCCCGGCCCCGAGATCCTCGATATCGGCTGCGGCACCGGCATAGCCGCCCGCCAGCTCCAAGCCGGAGGCTGCCGAGTCCTCGGCGTCGAACCGGATCCCCGCATGGCCGAATACGCCAGGCGCACAGGCGTCACCACCGAGATATCGACCATCGAGAACTGGGACCCCGCCGGCCGCACCTTCGACGCCGTCATCTCCGCCCAGGCCTGGCATTGGATCGACCCGCTCGCCGGCGCCGCCAAAGCAGCCCGGGCCCTCCGCCCGACCGGCCGAATCGTACTGTTCTGGAACGCCTTCCAACCCCCCGCCCCCATCACCGAAGCTTTCGTCACAGCCTTCCGCCGCGCCGTCCCCGACTCCCCCTTCGACCCCGGCGCCGCAACCTCCGCCCTGGACGCCTACCAACGCATGATCGACCTCGCCGCCAAGGGAATCCGCGAAACCACCCGCTTCACCGCCCCCGAACAATGGCGCTTCGACTGGACCCTCGACTACACCCGAGAAGCCTGGCTGGACATGCTCCCCACCCAAGGCGCCCTGACCCGCCTCTCCCCCGCCCAACAAGCCCCCATCCTCGAAGCAGTCGGCGCCGCCATCGACGCCCGAGGCGGAACCTTCACCATGCCCTACACCGCCCTCGCGATCACCGCCACCATCTGACCATCCAGAACCGATTGCTGGCGAAGATCACTCCAGCACGGCAGCATCGGAAGCGATGCCTTCCCCGACGAACGCCAATCCCAGCACCCTGGCCCGGGCCGGCGGCCACGTCGCCTTGGCCGGTGCGGTCAGCCGCATCACCGGGTTCGCCCGCACTCTCGCCTTGGCCGCACTGCTCGGCGCGGCAGCGGTGGGCGATGCCTACAACGGCGCGAACAATCTGCCGAATATGGTCTACGAACTTCTGCTGGGCAGCGTCTTCGCCAGCGCGATCGTCCCGATCCTGACGCGCGCTCGCCGCCACGGCCGCAAGCACTCCCACGAGTTCACCCAGCGACTACTGATGGCGGCACTGCTGGCCGCGGCACTGCTCACCGTGGCGGCTGTCGCCTGTGCACCGCTCATCGTGCGCGGCGTCGTCACCGACCCCGAGCAGCGCCATCTTGCGACCTTGTTCGCGTATCTCCTGATGCCGGAGATCTTCTTCTACGCCGTCGCCGTGCTGGCCACCGCGGTCCTGAATGTTCGCGACAGCTTCGCCGCGGCGGCTTGGGCGCCCGTGGTCAACAATGTGGTCGTCCTGCTGACCTGCGCCGTTTTCGCGCTTTTGCCCGGCCCGGTCACGCTGACGCCCGCCACCATCACCACCGCACAGCTCCTCACCCTCGGCCTTGGCACCACCGCGGGCATCGCCGGTCAAGCGTGCTGGGTGATTCTGGCACTCCGCCGCAGTGGATTCCATTGGAACTGGCAGGCCCGCCCCGTCCCGTACACGCTGCGGCCCGTCCGTGCCGGACTCCCGATACTGGGCTGGCTGCTGGCCTACGCCGCCGTCAGTCAGATCGGTGTGGCGGTCAGTATGCGGGTCGCGTTCGCGCACGCCGGCGTATCCGTCACCATGTACGCGGATCTGCTGCTCCAGGTTCCCTACGGCATTCTCGCGGCATCCCTGGTCACCATTCTCATGCCGCGTATCGCCCGGGCCGCCGCAGCGAACGACCATGCGGCTGTCGTCGCCGACCTGGGGCGGGGCGCCCGCTACCTCGTGGTCGCGCTGATCCCCGCCACAGCCGCATTCATCCTGCTCGGCCCGACTCTCGCCGAAGTCGTGTTCACGGGACGGGTGGCTCCCGACTCGGCTCGCCTGATCGGTGCCGCACTCGCCGCTTCCGCCTTCGGCCTGGCGCCCTTTGCCCTGGTCATGCTGCAAATGCGAATCTTCTACGCCAACCGCGATACTCGCACCCCCACCCTCGTCAATCTCGTCATGGTCGGCGTCAAAGTAATCGTCATCGTGCTTTCGGCAGCCTATCTTCCGGACCGGACGGTGGTCGTGATGCTCAGCGTCGCAAGCGCACTCGCCTGCACCGCAGGCGCGGCGACCGGTCACCTGCTGCTGCGCCGACGCTATGGACTTCTCGGGTTCACCCGGGTCGCCGATACTTTCACCCGGGTCGTCTGGGCCAGCACCGCAGCGGCTTGGGCTTGCCTGGTCGCCATGCTGTTCACCCGCCATGCCCTGCCGGGTCGACCGGCGGCCGATATCCTCATGCTCGGCGCAGGTGCCGCTCTCGGTGCCGCCATGTTCCTACTGGCCGCCAAATTGATCGGTATTCCCGAAATCCGTAATGCCCGAGCCTTGTTGACCGCCTGATCCGAGGACAATGCATGACATTCAGTTCTGATGCCGACAGTCCGATACTCGTGCTCTGGGACATCGATCGCACGCTGCTCATCTCGCGCGGGGTGGGTAATGCTGCTTTTGCGACTGCTTTCGAGTTGGTGACGGGGCTGGAGTTGGCGCACATGCCGCCGGCTACCGGGCGGACCGATATCGAGATTTATGCGGCAGCGCTGGAGATGAACAATGTTGCTCGGGCGCCGGCGTTTTCGGAGTTCGCGGCGGCGTTCGAGAAGGACTATGCCGGGCGGCAGGCGGAGTTGCGTGGGACCGGGCTGTTGATGCCCGGGGCGGCCGGTGCTCTGCGGGATCTGGCGGAGGACCCGCGTATTCATCAGTCGGTGTTGACCGGCAATACCCGGCCTATCGCACGGATGAAGCTCGAAACGTTCGGGCTGGACGCCCATTTGGATCTGGAGGCCGGGGCTTATGGGGATGACGATGGCCATCGACCGGCGCTGGTGCCGCTCGCGCAAGCCCGGGCGAGTGCCCGGTTCGGGGCCGGGTTCGGACCGCACAACACCGTTCTCATCGGTGACAGCCCGGGGGATATCCGCGCGGCGCTGGAGGGTGGAGCGCGGGTGATCGCGGTGGCCGCGGGTGGTGCGGATCCGCGGAGTCTGGTCGATGCGCATGCGGTCCTCGCTGATCTCACCGACACCCGCGCCCTTTCCGATACGATCCGGTCGATCACGAAATATATTGGGACACAGGATGGTTGATGGTCGGCATGGCTGATACGGCACGGCAGGAATTACATCGGGGCGTCATAGAGGAGTTTCGGGCCAATGGCGGAAAGGTCGGTGGGCAGTTCGCGAGCATGGACCTATTGCTGCTGACCACGACCGGCGCGCGAACCGGGAAATCGCGAACCTGGCCGCTCGCCTATCTACGTGATGGGGAGCGGCTGGTCGTTTTCGGGGCCAATGGCGGCCGACCGAATCGGCCCGGGTGGTATCACAATCTGGTGGCGGATCCGGCCGCGTCGGTGGAGGTCGGAGACGAGAACTGGACCGTGGTCGCCGAGGTCGCGAGCGGGGCGGAACGGCAACGGCTCTGGGCGGGCGTGGTTGCGATGGCGCCGTTCGTGGCCGACTTCCAGGCCAAGGTGCCGTGGGAGATTCCGATCGTGGTGCTGTCCCGCGCCGAGTAGGTCCGCGGTCGAGGACCGACCGACCGGGGTGACGTAGGGTCGGGGGCATGGTCGGCCGGATGGAATCGCAGCACGGCGGGGAGTCCGAGAACGGTGAACGCGCGGGGGGCCGGGCGATCATCGCGGTGCCGGACGCGGTCCGCACCGAACTGCGGCGGGGTGTGCGCAGCGTGCTGGTGGATACCGCAGCGCTGCAATTGGTTCGGGAACGCTTCGACGACGATCAGGCCGGATCGCTGCGCCGGTATCTGGAAGCGTCACAATCAGCGAATACCTTGCGTGCCTATCGCACGGATTGGATCGCCTGGGCGGGCTGGTGCCTCGGCGAATCACGACAGGCCTTACCCGCGGACCCGCTGGATGTGGCCGTCTATCTCGCGGCAGCCGCCGACGCCCGGCGCGACAACGGCGAATGGGCTTTCAGCGCCGCCACACTCGAACGTAAGGCCGCCGCGATCGCCGCCGTGCACGCCGCCAACGGACTGCCGTCTCCGACCAGGGCCGATGTCGTCCGCCTGACGCTGCGCGGTATTCGCCGCACCCGCCGCACCCAACCCAAACGCAAACGCCCCGTGCTGCTGCACACCCTGGATCAACTCCTGGCCGAACTGCCGGCACCCGGCTGGCCGACCGAACCCGCCCGCCGCCGCGACGGCCTGCTGCTGCTCGTCGGTTTCGCCGGCGCCCTCCGCCGCAGCGAGCTTGCGGGCCTGCGCATTTCGGATGTCCGCGTCGACACCGATCACACCAGCGGCGAACCGATGCTGCTGCTGCAACTGCCCACCACCAAGACCGACCCGACCGGCGTCAGCGAACAACGCGTCGTGCTGCCCCGCGGCCAGCGCCCGCACACCTGCCCGGTCTGCGCCTTCGCCGATTGGATCCGCCTGCGCGAAGCCCACGCCGCGCACCCGCTCGCCCTGTCCGCCTGGGTGGACGGCGAGCCGGCCGCCACCGCCATCCACCGCTGTCACGGATTCACCGGCACCACCCTCACCGACCCGGATCTCCCACTCTTCCCGGCGATTTCCCGCCACGGCGGCATCGGCGACACCGCCATGTCCGGCCGCGCCGTCGCCGAACTGGTGAAACGTTATGCCGCCCGCGCCGGCCTGGACCCCGACCTGTTCTCCGGCCACTCCCTGCGCGCCGGGTTCGCCACCCAGGCCGCCCTGGGCGGCGCCAGCGACCGCGAGATCATGCGGCAGGGCCGCTGGTCCAACCCGCGCACCGTGCACGGCTACATCCGCACCGCCAATCCCCTGGAAGACAACGCCGTCACCAAACTCGGCCTGTGACAGCGCTTTTCCGTACCCGAGTTCAGGACGAGGTGAGCACGACCAGCTGCCGGGTCGCCCGGGTCATCGCCACGTAGCGGTCGACCGCGCCTTCGATGCCCGTCCCGAAGTCCTGCGGATCGACGAGCACGACCAGGTCGAATTCGAGGCCCTTCGCGGTCTCCGGGGTCAGCGAACGGACCCGCGCCGTGGACTCGAAGCCCGGATCGCCGATGACGCAGGCGATTCCCTCCTCGTGTCCGGCCAGCCAGGCATCGAGAATGGAAGGCAGGTCCGAGGCCGGGCCGTGCACCACCGGGATGCCGCTGCTGCGGATCGAGGTGGGCACATTGGCGTCCGGGAGCGCGGCGCGGATGACCGGGGCGGCCTCGGCCATGACCTCCTCGGGGGTGCGGTAGTTGATGGTCAAGCCCGCCACCGTGACCCGGTCGAAGCCGACCCGCTCCAGGCGCTCTTGCCACGATTCCACGAAACCGTGCCGCGCCTGGGCGCGGTCGCCGACGATGGTGAAACTGCGGGAAGGGCAGCGCTGCAACAGCATCTGCCATTCGGCGTCGGTGAGTTCCTGCGCCTCGTCCACCACGACATGCGCGAAGGGCCCGGCCAGCTGATCGGGTTCGACGGTGGGCAGGGCGGATTCGTCCACCAGGCTGTCCTTGAGGTCCTGCTGCCGGAGCATGGTCATCAGTCCCTCGCCGTCGTCGTGCACGGCCGAGGCGATCAGGTCGCCGATGACATCGATCATGCGAGCGCGTTCGACCGCGACGGTGGCCTCGTATTGCCGTTTGCGCCGGTCGGTTTCGGGATCGCCGAGCCGCAGCCGGGCGGCGTCGAGCAGAGGCAGGTCGGAGACGGTCCAATCCTTGGCATCGGCGCGCTGGAGCGTGCGTACCTCCTCGGCGGTCAGCCAGGGCGCGCACTTGCGCAGGTAGGCGGGCACCGACCATAGATCGGCGACCAGGTCCGCCGCCTCGATCAGCGTCCAGCCGTTATTGAGCTCCTTACGCAATTCCTTGTTCCGCCACAGGGATTCGCGCAGTTCATCGAGCGGAATATCGTCGTCGTGCTTGTCGGCCAGGATGCTGACCAGCACTTCCCAGATCTGCTCGTGCGCCTCGTTGTGCGGGGTGCCGGGCTCGGGCGCGTCGAACGCCTCGGCCCAATCCGAAGGGCTCAGCCACACATCGGCCCAGTCGGTGCCCACCGTCATGCCCTTCTTCGGCGGCGTCTCGTAGAACTTCACGGCCGCGTCGATCGCTCCGACCAGCGCCGCGGACGATTTCAACCGCGCCACCTCCGGATCGGATTCGATGCGCGCCGTCGCGCCCTCGGTCACCAGATCGCGCAGTGTGCAGGACTGCACGCCCTCCTCACCGAGATTGGGCAGGATATCGGCCACATAGGACAGGTACGGCCGCGACGGGCCCACGAACAGCACCCCGCCCCGGCGATGCCCCAGCCGCGGATCGGCGTAGAGCAGGTACGCCGAGCGATGCAACGCCACCACGGTCTTACCGGTACCCGGACCGCCGTCGACCACCAGCGCACCCTGCGAACCAGCGCGAATGATCGCGTCCTGATCCGCCTGGATGGTCCCCAGCACATCCCGCATGCGCGCCGACCGATTACTGCCCAGGCTGGCGATGAACGCCGACTGGTCGTCGAGCGCGGCATTGTGTTCCAGCTCATCGGCGGTGAACACTTCGTCCCAATAGTCGCTGATCCGGCCCAGCGTCCAGCGATACCGGCGGCGGCGGATCAACCCCATCGGATTGCCGTGCGTGGCGGCGAAGAACGGTTCCGCCGCCGGCGAACGCCAGTCCACCAGCAGCCGCTCGCCCGCGCTGTCGGTCAGCCCGAGCCGTCCCACGTACACCGGCTCCGGATCGTCCGCGCGCACGAAATGCCCGAGGCACAGATCCAGACCGAAGCGACGCAGGCCACGCAGGCGGTTATTGAGCTGACGGACCTCGTAGTCCCGTTCCACGGCTTCCTGCCCGAGCGATACCGGCGCCTTGCGCACGGCCTCGAGCCGGTCGGACAGATCCGCGATGGACTGTTCGAGACTGGCCCCGATGGCCGCGAAGTGACGGCGGTCCGCGGCGATCAGCGCCGGATCGGCCTTGGCGGCGAGCCGCTCCGGAAGATCGAACGCATCGATGGTCGGCGAGTTCACGTCGGCAGCACCCATTCACAACTCCATTTCCGCAGGTTCGAGCTTCGATGAGCGATTCTGCGGCATACCCGGGGTCTTGCCGCAAGCCCCGGGGTGCGATATAAGTTAGAAGTGGGAAGGAGTGCATCTCCTTCCTATTTCCATTTCAGGAGCGTTTTCGATGCCGGCGAGCTGGCCATCCAGGAAGCGTTTCCGCTCGCCGGCGAGCGGGCAGCCTCAGGAGCATTCTCCGCGTGCAGCCAACCGGACCGCTTCGCGCGCGATCGCCTGCTCCGCGGGTGTGGCGAGAGCCCAGGACGGCTCGGCTTCGAGGGTCGCGAGTGCGCCTTCCAGACCGTTCTGCTGGACGAGCAGCACGTAGGTTTGGCATTGGGCGTGCGCTGCCGCGGAAACATCTTCTGCCACAACGGGTTCGATGGCCGGGGTCGATTCGGTGAGCGCCGAGGGGACCTGGGCGGGCGCGGCCACGGGCACGCGATCGGGAACCTGCGAGGTGGCGGGCGACTGGGGTGCGGCGGCGGGAGTTGTTGCGCTGCCGTGGGAATGATCCCGGCCGGGCGACATGGCGAAGGCGAGCACCGCAACACCACCGGCGAGCAGCGTCGCGGCCGCGGCGGTTCCGAGACTCACCGGGAGGACGCGCGGACGGCGGGTGAGTACGGGCCGGGCCGCTGCGGGCGGCACACCGGTACCGGCGGCGGTCAGCACGGACGGACCGTCGATGGTCGGCGTGGACGGGCCGTGCACGGTCGGCGCGGACAGGCCGTCGACGGTCGGCGCGGACAGGCCGTCGACGGTCGGCGCGGACAGGCCGTCGACGGTCGGCGCGGACGGGCCGTCGGTGGCCAGCGCAGAGGAGCCGTCAGTGGTCAGCGCAGAGGAGCCGCCGGTGGTGAGCGCGGCCGGTGACGGCGAATCGGTCGTCGTCAGGGCGAGACGCGCGGCATTGGCGAAGGCCCGGCAATCCGCGTACCGCTCGGCCGGATCCTTGGCCAGCGCGGTCGCCAGCACCGCATCGAGCGCGGCCGGCAACTCCGGGCGAATCGCACTCACCGGCGGCGCAGGCTCGAACAGGTGAGCCATCATGACCGCGGCCGGATCATTGCGCGGAAACGGCGGCTGCCCGGTGAGGAATTCGAACAGCGTGCACCCGAGCGAATACACATCCGCCCGTTCGTCGATCGGCGCGTCCTGGAACCGCTCGGGCGCGGCATAGGCGAAAGTCGCCGTCATATTCCCCGCGGTCGCGGTCTCCCCCAGCGCCCGGGCGATCCCGAAATCGGTGACCAGCACTCGCTCGTCCCCCGAATCCGACGGCTCGACCAGCAGATTCGCCGGCTTCACATCCCGGTGCACCACCCCGGCCGTATGCGCGTGCGCCAAGCCGTCCGCCGCCTGCGTGATCAACTCGACCGCCCGCTCCGGCGGCAGCGCGCCCCCGTCGACGATCAGTCGCGCCGCGTCGATCCCGTCGATGAATTCCATTGCGATCCAGAGCTGCTCATCGCCGCTCCCGCTGTGATCGGCCACCCCCACGATATTCGGATGGTCCAGCCCGGCCAGCAATCCGGCCTCGCGCGCGAACGCCGTGCGCCCCTGCTCCCGCGCCGCGAACGCGTCATTGAACACCTTCAACGCAACCGACCGGTCACTTCGCGGATCCCGCGCCAGATATACCGCCCCCATACCGCCCACCCCGAGCAATCGCTCGATGGTGTAGCCGGCCAACACATTCCCGTGCAGCAGCGGCACGAACAACCTCCTACCCACCGCGGCCAGGACGGCAACAGCCCCGGCGTCACGGTGCATGAGCGTACCGACAACTCCCGCCCGCCACGTAGCCGGTCCGGGCGATACCGGCGGGTTTATCCGGCCCGGCAACGGCTATCGCCAGCCTGTCGCAGCTTCGAGGAAGGGAGTCGAGTCGATGGCGCTCTTTGTCGCGATCGGATTCGGGGTGACGGCGGTGGTCAGCGTGCCGACGATCGGGCTCCTCGCCGTGCCGGATCCGAACTATCCGCAACCCGGAGTGCCCGGTCCGCCCGGATCGTGCGTGCTCGATTGCGGCGCACCGGCTCCCGCCGTACCCGATCCCGCGCCGGCCCCGCCGCCCGTGCAGTTACCGCCGGACTGCGCGCAGCCGCCGAGCCCGGGTCCGGTGTGGACGCTGCCCGCCACCGGCCCCGGCTGGAGCATCCCGCTGGATCAAGGTCCGCGGGAGGCTCCGTTCAACGTCCTGTGAGACCGGTGGTCTGCCGCTGGAACAGATACTCCACCAACGTGATCAGCGATTGCAGGCTGCGCATGCGATCGCGGGCGTCGAGGCTGGTGAGCGGGGTGCCGGGGGCGAGATCGAGGGCGTCGCGGATCTCCTCGAGGGGAAACCGTTGCGCGCCTTCGAATTCGTTGACCGCCACCGAGTAGGGCACGCCGCGTTCCTCGAGCACCGACAGCACTTCGTCGGCCTTCTCGATGCGGCGGGTGTCGACCAGCACCAGCGCGCCCAGCGCACCGACCGACAGTTCCTCCCACATGGGCAGGAACCGGCGTTGCCCGGGTGTGCCGAACAGGTAGAGCGCCAGCTGCGAATTCAGCGTGATACGGCCGAAATCCATCGCGACGGTGGTGGTGGATTTTCCGGGCAGGCCGGCCATATCGTCGATGCCGACGCTGGCCTCGGTGATCGTCTCCTCCGTGCGCAGCGGCCGGATTTCCGACACGCTGCCGACGAACGTGGTCTTCCCGACGCCGAAGTTGCCGGCTACCAGCAACTTCACCGATCGGGTCACGGTCTGCGGCACATAGTCGACAACGAGCTCAGACGGCGAGAGCGCGGAGCCCATTGAGTACCTCCTCGAGCAGAGCGGTGTCCGGCAGTACTTCTGCCGGAGCGGGGGCGACCAGGTGACCGCTGTCGAGGAGATCGGCTGTCACGATCTTCACCACGGACGGGGGCAGGTCCAGATATGCCGAGAGTTCGGCGATCGAGAGCGCGCCGCGTCGGCACACCTCGATGATGCGGCGGGCGTCGGTCGACGCGCCCACCCCCGGATCCTTCGCGGAGACAACCAGTGTCACCAGATCCAGGTGGCGCGTCGGCCGCGACCGCCCACCCGTGCGCACATACGCCCGGACCAGGTCCGGATCGCGCCGGGGGCGGCTCATGGGCGTCCGGCGTCCGCTCGGTTACGCGACATACTGCCGAGTTCGTGACCGACCCGCACGGCCAGTTCGTTCATCCGATGCGCGATCAGGCTGACGTCCACATCGTGGGTGGTCGAAACACCCAGCAGCGCACCCGCGCCGGCGGCGGTGATGAAGATCATCCCCTCGCCGTATTCGGTCATGGACTGCCGCACCCCGTTATCGGCCACGCCGCCGCAGAATTCGGCGAGCGCCTTGCCTAGCGACCGCAGCCCGGAGGCGGCGGCGGCGAAACGTTCGGCATCGTCGATGGTGATACCGCGGGTATTGGAGATCCGCAGGCCGTCCTCGGACAGCAGCACGGCGAAGCGCACCCCGGTGACCTTGAGGTCTTCGAGAAGCCAAGCCAGTTTGTTGCTGTCGGTGACCGCCGTACCGGGTGTGGACATCAGGAACGCATCCCTTCGGATTGGTCGATCGCGGCCGCGCGGCCGCGCTGGGAGCCGCTGTGCCAGGCGGCGACGACTTCGGGGCGAGCCGGGCCGGTGGTGAGCGCGGACTCGGTGGGGACCGCGCTCACCGCGCGGCGGCGGCGTTTGGGCAGGCCGCCCGGAGTGATGTCGTTCGGCGCGTCGGCCGAATCCGGCTCCGGGACAATCGATACCGGCGCGGGGGCCGGTTCGGGAACCAGGGCGACGGGAGCCGGGGCGACCGCGGGCGGCGTCTGCACCAGCGCCACCGGTTCCACCGGGGCGGCCGGGCGCGGGGATTCGACGACCATGGAGGACACCGGGATCGGCGAGACCTGCACGGTGTCCGGGCCGGCCGCACCGGCGACCAGCAGCGTGTCGGGCACGAACACCATCGCCCGCATACCGCCGTACACATTGGGACCGTCTACGTACACGGCGAAACCGTAGCGCCGCGCCAGCGCCGCCACCGCCGGAATGCCCACGCGCGGCGAGGGGCCCAGCTGGTGGATATCGACCGTGCGCTCCCCCGCCAGCAACTGGCGGGCCTCTTCGAGCTGTTCGGCGTTCATCCGCACGCCGGCGTCGTCGATGATCACCGTGACACCGTGATGGCCTTCCTGGAAGCCGACATCCACGAACGAGGTGGGCGGGGAATAGCGCAGCGCGTTGTCGAGCAGCGTCGCGATGGTGTGCACCAGCGGTTCCACCGCGCGGCTGACCACCGGGCGATCCAGCTGGGTCGGGCGCACCCGGGTGAAGTCGCGCACGCGGCCGATCGCGCCGCCGACCACGTCGGTCAGCGTCTGCTGCGGCCAGCGCCGGCCGGGCAGGCCGCCGCACACGATCACATAGGACTGCGCCTGGCGGACCATCTGCTGTACGGAATGGTCGATGCGCGTGAGGGTTTCGTACACCTCGTCGTCGCGATGCACACGCAGCGCACCGCTGAGCACCTGGCCCACGTCGGCGCCGATGCTCACCACGGAGGTGCCGAAGGCGCGCACCGCGGCCCGGGTCACCTCGCGCGCGGCGATCTCGGTTTCCCCGCGCGCGGCGACGGCGGCCTGCGCGGCGGCCTGCTGTGCGGCCGCCTCACGCTGGGCGAGGTCGGCCTCGCGGGCATCGAGTTCGCGTTCGAACGCCTCCTGCTGCGCGGCCAGCTCCTGCCGGAGCTCCCGTGCGCGGGATCGTTGCTGTGCGACCGCGCGCCACGCGAATCCCGCGGCGGCGAGGGCAAGGACGAGCGCGGCAGCGAGCACCCACGCGAGGACTGCGGCAGTGTCTCTGGATTCATCAATTCTCTTGTCGTTCCCGTCCGATCCGAGGCTCGGCGCAGCCACCCTAGCAGAATCATTTCTGACGCCAAGTAATTCGACACTATCGCGATGCAGGCTTCAAGACCTACTGTGGCCCAGTCGATTTGACGGTCGGCACGGAGACCAGGGACGATATCGCCTGTCCGGGACGGTCGATAGCGGGTCGGTCACCCGCCGCGGCGTCCCGCGGGAACGACTCGGGATTCGATCAGGATTGCGTCAGGAACTCACCCATGGCGGCGGCGACCGCGGCGGGACGGTCCAACATGGACAGCACGTAGGCGTCGTCCAGCTCGACGAGGGTCGACTTGGGCAGCAGGGCCGCGAGCCGGCGGCCGTGCTCCCGGGGCATCACCTTGCCCGCCGACGACCACAGGACGAGAGCATTGCCCGAGAAGTCGCGAAGCGCTTCGGTATTCGCGACGAGTTCGGGTTTGCGGAAGCGGGAATGGGTATAGGAGAGCAGATCGCGCCGAATGCGCTTGTCCCGTAATCCAGGTTCGGTCCATCCGCGTACCAATTCGTCGGACAGCGGGCGTTTGGCCATCCAGCCGAACATGAGTGGGCTGTTGCGCAGGAACGGGATGCGCAATTGCCGGAGCGCGAGCGCGATTCCGCCGGGGAGGCGAGCGGCGACGATGGCGGTCTTGCCGGGCAGGCCGGGCGGGAAATTGCCGAATGCCTCGCAGGGCAGGACGATCAGGTTTGCTACGCGCTCGTCCATGCCGTAAGCGGTGAGGAACAGCGCGCCGCCCCAATCGCTGTGGACGAGGGTGACGGCGGTCAGGTCGAGGGCGGCCAGGAAATCGGCGATCAGTCGATTCAGGCCGCGCATGCTCAGGTCCGCGTCCTCGCGCATCGGTTCCGGATGCGCGCCCAGGGGCAGGTCCGGCAGGACGTAGCGGAAGCCTTCCGGCAGCAGCGGAAGCACTTCATCCCACACCGTGTGGTTCATCAGCAGGCCGTGCAACAGGACGACGACAGGGCCCTGACCTTGGTCTTTGTAATGGATCGGTCCGGCGGGCAGGTCGATTCTCGGCATAACCCCTCCATTTGAGCGTTTGCTCTAGAGCTTTTGCTCTAGTCTGGTGCAGTGGCGGAGAAGATGTCAACGAATACCCGGGAGCGGCTGGTGACGGCCGTCGCGGAGCTGATGCGCGTGCGGGGGTACAGCGCGATCACGGTCAAACAGATCACCGAAGCGGCGCAGGCGCAGATGGGTTCGCTGTATCACCACTTCCCGGGTGGGAAGCCGCAGATCGCGGCGGAGGCCCTGCGCAGTTCCGGGGCGGCGTACATCCAGCTGCTGCCCTTGCTGATGGATCCGCACGAGGAGCTGCGGGTGGCGGTGCCGGCCGCGTTCACCGCCGCCGCCGAGGTGATCGAGCAGGGCGGATGGCTCAATATGTGTCCGGTCGGCACCGTGGCCGGGGAGATCGCGGACAGCGAACCGGAGCTGCGGGCCGTCGCGGCGGAGGTCATCACGTCCTGGATCGACGAGGGCACAACGTATTTCATCGCGCGCGGCGTCGAGGCGAGCGAGGCGCGGGCGCTCATCCTGGCGATACTCGCGGCGCTGGAAGGGGCGTTCATCCTGAGCCGGACACTGCGGTCGAGCGAACCGCTGCACGCGGCGGGCGCGGCCATGGGCGCCCAGGTGGAATCGATACTCGCACGCGCCGTACGACATTGACACACCGGGCCCGGCGGCCGACACTCGCCAGTATCGGCGGAACGGTTGTCTCAGTCAGAAGGTGAACCGCGATGGTGGAATTCGACGTCGTCATCCGTGGGGGTTCGGTGTTCGACGGGACCGGCGCCGCGCCGATCGCCGCGGATGTCGGGATACGCGCGGGGGTGGTCGCCGCGGTCGCGCCCGGACTGGCCGAGGGTGCGCGGACCATCGACGCGCGAGGGCGGTGGGTCATGCCCGGCCTGCTCGATGTGCACACCCACTACGACGCGGAAGTGCTGCTGAGTCCCGGGCTGGGCGAGTCGGCACGGCACGGGGTCACCTCCATCGTGCTCGGCAACTGCTCGCTGTCGACGGTGTACAGCGACGCCGACGACTGTGCCGATATGTTCGCCCGGGTCGAGGCGCTGCCGCGTGAGCTCGTGCTGGATGCGGTGAAACAAGCCAAGACCTGGGCGGATCCGGCCGGGTACGCGCGGGCGATCGATGCCTTGCCGCTGGGCGTGAATGTGGCGGCGTTCCTCGGTCATTCCGATATCCGGGCCGCCGTCATGGGTCTGGGCCGATCGGTCGATGCCGCCGAGCGGCCCACGCGCACGGAACTGGATCGCATGCGGCGAATGCTCACCGACGCCCTCGATGCCGGGTTCGTCGGACTGTCCACCATCCGCAGTTCGTTCTCCAAACTGGACGGTACCCGGTATCCCGCACGCCAATTGCCCTCCACCTACGCGACCTGGAAGGAGTACCGCGCGCTCAATTCGGTACTGCGGGAACGAGGACGGGTGCATCAGAGCACCCCGAACCTGAACAGCCGTGCCGAGATCGCTCTCTACCTGCAGCAGAGCCTCGGCCGCCCGGGCCGCAAACCTTTGAAGACGACCCTGATCTCGGCCGCGGACATCAAAGCCGATCGCACCGTCGCCCGCGCCGCCACCGCCGTCGCGGCCGTGACCAACCGCGCGGGCGGCGATTTCCGCTGGCAGCACCTGCCGGTTCCGTTCGAGGTGTACGCCGATGGCGTGGACCTGGTCATCTTCGAGGAATTCGGTTCCGGCGCAGCGGCTCTCAACATCCGCGATGTGCTGGACCGCAACGACCTGCTGGCCGATGAAACCTACCGCCGACAGTTCCGCAAGGACGTCTCGAAACGCTTCGGCCCCCGAGTCTGGCATCGCGACCTCGACGACGCCGAAATCGTCTCCTGCCCCGACACTTCCGTCATCGGACTGTCCTTCGCCGAAGTCGCCCGCGGCCGCGATATCGACCCGGCCGACGCCCTCCTGGACCTCACCGTCGAGCACGGCACGAAACTGCGCTGGCGCACCACCATCGCCAACGACCGCGACGACGTCCTCGACACCCTCCAGCAGTCCCCCCACGTCCAGGTGGGTTTCGCCGATTCCGGCGCCCACCTGCGCAATATGGCCTTCTACAACTTCGGCATCCGCCTGCTGGAACGCGTGCACCACCGCGGCTTCATGCCCGTCGAGCAGGCCGTGCACCGCCTCACCGGCGAACTCGCCGACTGGTACGGCCTCGACGCCGGCTACCTCCGCCCCGGCACCCGCGCCGACGTCACCGTCATCGACCCGGCCGGCTTCGACGGATCCGCCGGCGCCTACGCCGAAGCCCCCTACCCCGGCGAAAGGCACATCGATCGCATGGTCAACCGCAACGACGCCGCCGTCACCGCCACCATCGTCAACGGCCAACTCGTCTACGCCAGCGGCGAATTCACCCCGGGCTTCGGCACCACCCTGCACGCCGGACGATTCCTCACCGCAACGTAGCCGCGGCTACCGCCAGTGCAGGTCGCCCACCGCCGCGGCCTCCGAACCGCCGTCCGCGAAAACGACCTGCCCGGTGACGAACCGATTCTCCGGTCCGGCCAGCCAGCAGATGAGTTCGGCGATCCACTCCGGCCGCCCCGGAAACCCGCCGAACGGTTGCGGCGCAGCACCTTCGATCGCCACCCGCACCTGCTCGTCGGCGAAGATCCACGCCGCCGCCGGGGTATCGACCACGCCCGAAGCGACAATGTTCAACGCAATGCCCGCGCCCGCCCACTCCGGCGTCGGCGCGACCCGCCGCACCCACCTGTTCAAGGCCCGCTTGGCAATCCCGTACCCACCGGTGGGCCCGCCGCCGATCGGATCGGCCGCCAGATACTCCACCGCCGCGGCCTCGTCCCCGTCCAAGCAGGCCTGCACGATCCGCTCGTCCGCAGGAGCCAGCGACGAGGTGGACGACACCGCCACCGCCCGGGGCGCGGAACTCTCCGCCAGCAACGGCCGCAACCCTTCCAACGTCGCCACCGCCCCGAAATAATTCGTCTCCAGCAGCCCGGTCCGCCCGCCCCCGGCGATCGCGAGCACCGCATCGATCGTCCCGTACGCACTGACCTGATCGACCAGCGACCGCCGCCCCTCCGGCGTCGACAGATCGGCGCACACCTCGGCATTCTCGAGGTCACACCCGATCACCTTCGCACCCCGCCCGCGCAGCAATGCGGCCGTCGCCGCCCCGATCCCCGACGCCGATCCGGTCACCACATAGGTCCGGCCGGCTGCACCATGCGACATCATCACACCACTGTAGTGAGGGCGGTGGGGATCGAACCCACCCGCGAAAGCACCTGTTTTACAGACAGGTTGAGCCACCAGGCTCCTCGCCCTCCTGGGCTGAGCGACGGGACTCGAACCCGCTGATGACCAGTACCACAAACTGGTGCCTCGACCGCTTCGGCTTCGCTCAGCGTGGATCAGTGCGCCGAATGCTGATGGAGGGGTGCGGGTTCCGGGAGGAGATATGAGAAAGGCAGCGGGGTGGTCGGGATGCGAGTCATGGCCGTGCCTTTCCGTCTCGGTGGGATTCGTCGGGTGGAACTGTAACCGGGTTCGGGGGGGCGGCCGCTACCGAATTTCGGCGGGGGCGGAGTCGTGCGCGCCGAGAAAGGTCCGGATTCGGGAGATGACCTGATCGGGAATCTGGTCGAGAA
Source organism: Nocardia yamanashiensis (assembly GCF_021183565.1). Lineage (NCBI taxonomy): Bacteria > Bacillati > Actinomycetota > Actinomycetes > Mycobacteriales > Nocardiaceae > Nocardia > Nocardia yamanashiensis. Next base: position 2,061,043 of record NZ_CP089226.1, on the reverse strand, counting down.
CGCCATGGGCCGTATCGGGGAAGATTTCGGTTTCGGCGTGACGGGCGTGCTCGGACAGGCGGCGGGCAGTGATTTCCGGGGACGAGACGATGGATTCCGCGCCGCAGATCGCCAGGGCCGGGGTCGAGAGAGCTTGCAGCTCTTCGTCTTTCAGCACTCGCGCCCAGCCGAGGCCCATACGGTAGCCGAGTGCCGCTTTGGCGCCTCGGGTTTCGAGCTCGGTGAGAGTGACGCCGGGGGTGAGCCATTCGCCGGCTTTGCGGAAGCCCTTCTCCGGTCCTTGGATGCCGAGCCAGAGCATTTTCAGCAGGACACTCGTCTTGGGTTTGGCGAACATGCCACCGGGTTCGATCATGGTGAGGGAGGCCAGGCGGTCGGGCGCGTGCAGCGCGATGAGAGCGGCGTGCCAGGCGCCGTGCGAGAGCCCGACCACATGGACACGGTCGAGGCCGAGAGCATCGAGGACGTCCGTGAACCAGATGGCGAAGGACTCTTCCCCTTTCAGCGGCTCGGTCTGCACGCTGCGGCCGGCGGCGCCGATGGTGTCGAGCGCGTAGACCTTGCGGTCACCGAACCGCTCGACGTATTTCTGCCAGTAGAGACTGTTGCCGCCGAGACCGTGCAGCAGTACGACCGGGGTCGCGGTGCCTGATCCGGTGATGCGCACATGCGTGGACCCGAAGGAGGTCGAGACGTCCGTTGTGGTCGCGGGAACCGTGCAGGTCGCTTCGTATTCCGCGTAGAACCGCAGGAAGTCCGTCCGCGCCTGCTCGTTCTTGAACCGCCCGATCTTGGCCATGGCCACCCCTCATCATCGTTGATGGTACGACCGTATCACAGACTTGGTATGGCCGTACCAGTAAAGCTGGTGTGCCGAGGTGGCGCCGCCGCTTGCGCTTACACGGTCGATACATTGCGAGCCGTTTCGCTTCATACAACGTGTCCACAATCGACGGATGTGGAAACCCGGACCTACCATCGCCGAGATCCTGGCTTCGCACGAAAGCGGTAGCGGGTCACCGACTTCCACCGCCGCGCGGGTCGCCGATGCCATGGCGGCCGCGGGTGCGGACGGGACCTGGATCACGCCGGTGCCGCGGGAGCGGTTGCTGGCCGCGGCGGCCGAGATCGAGCAACGGCCGGGCGCGCGGACGCTGCCGCTGTACGGGGTGCCGTTCGGGGTGAAGGACAGTATCGACGTGGCGGGGTGGCCGACCACGCTGGCGTGCCCCGACTTCGCTTATATCGCAGAGGAAACGGCTCCGGCGGTGCAGCGGCTACTGGATGCGGGTGCGCTGTTCGTCGGGAAGACCAATCTCGATCAGTTCGCGACGGGGTTGAACGGGACGCGCACGCCATATCCGATTCCGCGCAGCGTGTACGGGCGGGAATTGATCTGCGGCGGGTCCAGTTCGGGGTCGGCGCGGGCGGTGGCGCTGGGGCAGGTGCCGTTCTGCGTGGCCACCGACACCGCCGGGTCGGGGCGGGTGCCGGCGGCGCTCAACGGGATCGTGGGATGGAAGCCGTCACGCGGGCTGATCAGCACGGTCGGGCTGGTGCCCGCGTGCAAGTCCCTGGACTGCATGACCGTGATGACCTCCTGTGTGGCCGACCTCGATCGGGTGTTCGCGGTGATGTACGGGCCGGACCCGAACGATCCGTGGAGCCGGCGGCGCGGGCCCATGTACGAGGGCGCGACGCTGCGGGTCGGGCTGCCCGGCATCAGCGAGCTCGAGTTCTTCGGCGACGCGGAATTCGAAGACGCGCATCTGGCGTTCCGGGATCGGCTGCGGCGCATCGGATTCCGATGTACGCCCACCTCGCTGCAACCTTTCCTCGCCGCCGGGGAACTGCTCTACGCCGGACCGTGGGTCGCCGAACGACTGGTGGAGTTCGACGAGTTCCTCGCCGAGCGACCGGACGCGTTCCTGCCGGTGATCCGCGAAATCCTCACCGGCGGTAGACGTTTCCGGGCGGTGGACGTGTTCCGCGCGCAGCAACGGCTGCAGGAACTACGCGCGCGGGTGGCCCGGCTGTGGCACGACTTCGACGTGATGGTGGTCCCGACCATCGGCACCACCTTCACCGTGGACCAGGTGCTGGCCGACCCCATCGCCACCAATACCAAGCTCGGGCACTACACCCACTTCGGGAACCTGCTGGATCTCACCGCCATCGCGGTGCCGATCGGGGTGACCGCCGACGGCCGGCCGCTGTCGGCCATGGTGTTCGGGCCCGCGCTCGCGGACGACACCGTGCTCACCGCGGCCGCCCGCATCCTCGACGAGCCGCGCCAGTCCCCGGCGCACCTGTTCAACCGGCTCGCAGAGAAGGAAAGACGATGAGCGCACCACCCCCGATCCCGGCCCGGCCCGGACCTTTTCCCTTCGCTCCGGACACCACGGCGCTACTGGTCATCGATATGCAGCGGGATTTCCTGCTACCCGGCGGGTTCGGGGAAAGCCTCGGCAATGACGTGAGCCTGCTGCGCGCGGTCATCGAACCCCTCGCGGCGCTCATGGGCGCGGCCCGCGCGGCCGGGATCCCGGTCATCCACACCCGCGAAGGCCATCTGCCGGATCTCTCCGATTGCCCGCCCGCGAAACTGCTGCGCGGCAACCCATCCCAGCGCATCGGCGATCCCGGACGATTCGGCCGGATTCTGGTGCGCGGCGAGTACGGCCACGACATCATCGACGAACTCACCCCGCTGGCCGGGGAAACCGTGATCGACAAGCCCGGCAAGGGCGCGTTCTACGCCACTGAACTGGCCGCCGTGCTGGAGCGGGACGGGATCCGCTCGCTGCTGGTCACCGGCGTCACCACCGAGGTGTGCGTGCACACCACCGTCCGCGAGGCCAATGACCGCGGCTACGAATGCCTGGTCGTATCCGACTGCGTCGGTTCCTATTTCCCCGAATTCCAGCGTGCCGGGCTGGACATGATCGCCGCGCAGGGCGGCATCTTCGGCTGGGTCGCCGATTCGGCGGCCGTCCTCGGCGCATTGTCACCTTCGAACACCCCGGTCTAGGAAGCACCATGTCCGTCGAAACCAAGCTCACCGACGAAACCGGACCCGACACTCCCCTGGCGCTGCCGTGGTGGACGCGCGGGGACACCAACGCCTTCTTCGGGCTCTCGTTCAACATCCTCGTCAATGTGCTCACCCTGACCACGCTGTCCATCGCGGTGGTCAAGATTCCCAGCGCCGACGTGCTCGGAACCGTACTGCCCGCCTTGGGAATCGCGCTGGTGCTGGGCAATCTGTACTACATGCTGCTGGCGCGGCGGCTGGCGCGCCGGGAGAACCGCGCCACGGTCACCGCGCTGCCGTACGGGCCGAGCGTGCCGCACATGTTCATCGTCGTGTTCGTGGTGATGCTGCCCATCTACCTGAAGAGCGGCGACCCGCTGAAAGCCTGGTCGGCAGGTTTGGCCTGGGCGTTCATGATCGGCGTGATCGTCATGATCGGCGCGTTCGTCGGGCCGTACATTCGCCGGATCACGCCGCGCGCGGCCATGCTCGGCACCCTGGCGGGCATCTCGATCACCTTCATCGCCATGCGCCCGGCCGCGCAGATGTGGGAGGCGGCGTGGATCGGGCTGCCGGTGCTGGCGATCATCCTGATCGGGTTCTTCACCGATGTGAAGCTGCCGGGGAACATTCCGGTGGGGTTGGTGGCCTTGCTGGTCGGCACCGCGATCGGCTGGATCGGCGGATACATGTCGGTGCCGGATGTCACGCAGGCCGCGCACGATATCGCCATCGGGTTGCCGGATCTGCGGTTGAACCTGCTCTTCGACGGGCTCTCGAATCTCGCACCGCTGCTGGCGACCGCGATTCCGCTGGGCGTGTACAACTTCACCGAGGCCATGAGCAATGTGGAGAGCGCCGCGGCGGCCGGTGACAACTACAACCTGCGCAGTGTGCTGCTCGCCGACGGCTGCGGGGCGATCATCGGTTCCGGGTTCGGGTCGCCGTTCCCGCCCGCGGTGTATATCGGCCATCCCGGGTGGAAGGACGCGGGCGGGCGCACCGGGTATTCGCTCGCGAGCGGGGCGGCCATCGGATTGATGTGCCTGCTCGGGCTTTTCGGGCTGCTGGCCACGGTGCTGCCGATTCCGGCCATCGTGCCGATTCTGCTGTACATCGGGTTGCTGATCGGTGCGCAGGCATTCCAGGCCGTCCCGCGGCTGCACGCGGTGGCCGTGGTCGCCGCGCTGCTCCCGAACCTCGCCGAATGGGGTGTGGGACAGATCGACAATGCGCTCAGCGCCGCCGGTACCTCGGCCGAGAAGGTCGGATCCGCCGCCCTCGGGCAAGCTGGTGTGGTCTACGACGGCCTGAAAACCCTCGGCGCGGGCGCGGTGCTCGCCGGACTGGTGCTCGGCACGATCGTCACGTTCATCCTCGACAAACGTTTCCGCGCAGCCGCTCTCGCCGCGGCCGTCGGTGCGGCGCTCAGCTGGATCGGCCTGATCCACGCCGCCGAGGTGGATTGGGCGGCCGCACCGAAGGTCGCGCTCGGTTATCTCCTGTTCGCGCTCGTCTGCCTCGCCTATTCCTTCATTCCGGCCACTCGCGAATCCGAGCCCGAACCGGAGCCCGCGACGGCCGAGTGAATCGAGGCAATGGTCAACGGAGGGTGCGGAGCCACCGGCGGGTGTCGGCGGGGTCGATGACGTCGTCGAGTTCCAGGGCGGTCGCGGCGGTGAGGGCTTTGCCGCTGGCATAGGCGGCGGCCACCAGCGCGTCGAAAGCCGACTGCCGGGCCGCCGGATCTTCGATGGCGGCCAGCTCCTTGGCGAAGCCGAGCCGGACCGCGCCCTCCAGGCCCATGCCGCCGATTTCACCTGTGGGCCAGGCGATCACGAAGCGCGGGGCCCGGAAGGACCCGGCGGCCATGGCCTGCGCACCCAGGCCGTAACCCTTGCGCAGTATCACGGTGCCGAAGGGGACGTCCAGGGCCGCCGCATCGATGAACAGGCGGCTGAATTTGGTGACGGTGGCGTCCTTTTCGGCTTCCGGGCCGACCATGAAACCCGGTGTGTCGCACAGGGAGACGATGGGGAGGCGATGGGCGGCGCACAGCCCGAGGAACGCGCTGAGCTTCTCGGCCGCGGGTGCGTCGATCGCGCCGCCAAGGTGATGACAGTTGTTGGCGATGAGCGCGAACGGGCGGCCTTCGATGCGCATGAGACCGGTGACGATGCCCACCGCCCAGTCGCGGCGTAGTTCCAGGAAGGAGCCGACGTCGGCGATGGATTCGATGGCCGCGCGAATGTCATAGGCGCGCAAGCGGTTCTCGGGGACGACGTGGCGGGACAGCCGCGGGTCGGGTTCCTGCCATTCACCGGTCTCGCCCTGGAAGTAGGACAGGTAGCGGCGGGCGGCGGCGACCGCTTCGGCCTCGTCGGCGGCCACGATGTGAACGACGCCATTGCGGCGCTGGACGTCGATGGGGCCGATGTCCTCGGGCGCGTACACGCCCAGTCCCCCGCCTTCGATCATGGCGGGCCCGCCCATGCCGATGTTGGCGTCCGGGGTGGCGATCACGACATCGCACATGCCCAGCAGCGCCGCATTGCCCGCGAAGCAGCGGCCGGACACGATGCCGATCAGCGGCACGTGACCCGACAGCGCGCCCATGGCGCGGAAGGTGGTGACATCGAGCCCGGAGATGCCGCCGTGGTCGGTATCGCCGGGGCGTCCGCCGCCGCCTTCGCAGAAGAACACCACCGGAAGCCGTTGCTCGCGAGCCAGTTCCAGCATGCGGTCGGTCTTGACATGATTGCGCACGCCCTGGGTGCCCGCCAGGACGCTGTAGTCGTAGGACAGCACGACGGCACGGGAGCGGTCGGGGCCGAAGCGGTCGGCGTCGATGGTGGCCACGCCCGCGACGAGACCGTCGGCGGGCGTGTTGGCGATCAGGTCCTCGAGGCTGCGGCGCGCCCGCTGGGCGGCGATGGCCAGGCCGCCGTATTCGACGAAGCTGCCGGGATCGACCAGGTCGGTGATGTTCTCGCGGGCGGTGCGGCGGCCCAGCCGGTGACGTTTGGCGACCGCTTCGGGGCGGGCGGCATCGGTCAGGGTGTGCTGCCGGGCACGCACTTCGGCCAGGTCCGAGCGGATCGAATCCAGGTCCAGTACAGTCGATTCGGCGCTCTCGCCGTCGTGCTCGGCGGCTTCCCAGACCAGCAGGACGGCGTGCGGGTCCACGACGTCGCCGGGCGTCACGGTGTGGCGCAGGACCCGCAGGGGCGTCTCGGCGCGCAGTACGTGCTGCATCTTCATCGCTTCCAGGACCGCGACCTCGGCGCCGGCCGCGAGTAGTGCGCCCGGTGCCGCGAGAGACACCACGGTGGCGCCCATCGGCGTGCGCAATGGCTGTTCCTCGCCGGACAGTTCGGGGGCGTCGGCGTGCCCGGCCGGTTCGGCTTCGGGTGCGGGCTCCTGGTAATCGGTTGCCCGCGTGTGGAATACGTCGAGTTGCTCCTCGAACCACGCGGTGCCGACCGCCCCGGCCTTCGGCAGTTCGTCCAGCACCGCGCGCAGCAGGCCGAGATTGGTGTCCACGCCGGTGATCACGGTCTCGGCGAGCGCGTCCGAACAGCGTTGCAGCGCAGCCGGGTAGGACGGGCCGTGGGTGATGATCTTGGCGAGCAGGGAATCGAACCGGACGCCGTGCCGCATGCCGGGGCGCACGGCGGTGTCGACGCGGACGCCGATGCCGGTCGGGGCGCTGAATTCGGTGATCACGCCGGAACTCGGCAGGGGTGTGCCGTCGGCGGTGAGCAGTTCGGCATTGACGCGGGCTTGCACCGCATACCCGCTCGGCGCAGTGTCCAGCGGCAGTCCCAGCTCGGCCAGGGTCCGGCCCTGCGCCAGGTCCAGTTGCACCGCAACCAGATCCACGCCGGTCACGGCCTCGGTGACGGTGTGCTCGACTTGCAGGCGCGGGTTCACTTCCAGGAACCACGCGTCGTCCCCGGCGACCAGGAATTCGACGGTCAGCACGCCCCGGCTCGCGGTGGATTCGGCGATCCGTACGGCGTAGTCGTGCAATCGATTCCGCAGGCCTGCCGCGAGCTCCGGCGCTGGGGCGACCTCGATCAGCTTCTGATGGCGGCGCTGCACACTGCAATCGCGGTCACCGAGCGCGACCGCGCCCGTGCCATCGGCGATGACCTGCACTTCGATATGCCGTGCGCCGATCGCCAGTGCCTCGGCGTAGACGGCGGAGTCGCCGAATCCGGCTTGCGCTTCGGCGCGGCACCGCTCATAGACGTCGCCAGCCCGGGCCGGATCGTGCAGTTCTCGCATACCGCGCCCACCACCACCCGCGGCGGCCTTCACCATCACTCCCTGCGGATGCGCGGCCAGCAGCGTCACGATGGCGTCGAGCCCGCCGTTCACCGGCGTCGCCGCGAGCACCGGCACACCGGCGCGTTCGGCGACCGCTCGCGCGGCGAGTTTGTCCCCGAACACGCGCAGCACCCCGGGTTCCGGACCCACGAACACCAGCCCGGCCGCCTGGCACGCGGCAGCCAGCTCCGCACTCTCGCTGAGGAATCCGTAACCGGGGTGCACGAAGGCACCCGCCCCGGCGGTCGCGGCGGCGGCCACCACCACGGCCACGTCCAGATAGGCGGCGGCCCCCGCGCCGGGCAGACACACCGCGTCATCGGCCAGCCGCACCGGCAGGCTGCCCGATTCCTCCGCCGTGTACAGCGCCAGCGTCGCGTACCCGCGTTCCCGCGCGGTCCGCGCCACTCGGACGGCTATCTCTCCCCGGTTCGCAATCACCACTCGCACGCGGCCAGTGTTCCCGACGATCCCCGAAAATGGGTCATTACATCGCACGTGTCTCAATCCTCGAGCACCGCATCGATCGGCCGATCGCTATCGCCTATCGCGGCGCGCTCTTCCCGGTCACGCTTCGAGACTGGGCGCATGAAGTTCACGAAAGGTACCGGGCGGGCGCTCGGGCTGATGTTCGCGGTGGCGCTGACGACCGCCTCGTGCGGGTTCGGCGACGGCGCGAGCACCGGCGGCACCGCCGCGCCGATTCCGGAATTACGTGCCGACCAGCAGGTTTCGATCGTTTTCGAGTCCTACAACTACGGGGTGGCCGGGGCGTGGACCGACACGTTCAACGCCCTCATCGCCGAGTTCGGCCAGAAGTTCCCGAATATCAAGGTGACGACGCAGAAACCGCAGGGCAACAGCCCCAATCCGGCGACCGACACCATTTCCAGTATCCAGAATCAGCTGGTGGCGGGGAATCCGCCGGATGTGGCGCAATTGGGGTTCAGCGATCTGGATTTCACCATCCACCAGCTCGGCGCCAAACCGCTGGACACGCTGGTCGGACGGTCCGAGGTGGACCGGAATTTCGAGGGTCAGGGTCAGCCGTTCGCGGCGCGGGCGCGCACCCTCGACGATTGGGACGGGCACACCTACGGGGTGCCGTTCGTATTCTCCACGCCGGTGCTGTATTTCAATGCCTCGTTGTTCGAGCGCGCCGGATTGGATCCGAACCGGCCGCCGGGGACCTGGCAGCAGGTCGCGGATGCCGGGAAGGCCATCGCCGAGAAGACCGGGCAGGGCGGGGTGTACATCGACTGCCTGACCAAGAGCGCCAAGGATTGGTGTTTCCAGTCGATGGTGCGTTCCAATGGCGGCCGGGTGGTGTCGGAGGACCGGCGCACGCTCGGTTTCGCGGAGACGCCGGCGGTCGAGGTCACGCGCATGGCACAGGATCTCGTCACTGCCGGTGCCATGCCGAAGCTCAATCAGAAGCAGGGCTACGAGGCGTTCGCGCGGGGCGAGATCGGCATGATTCTCGAATCCAGCGCCATTCAGGGCACCTTCGTCACCGGTGCCAAGGACAAATGGGACCTGCGATCGGCGGCCATGCCGCGGTTCGGGGACAAGACCGCGATCCCGACGAATTCCGGTGCGGGACTGCACATTCTGTCCAACGACCCGGTCAAGCAGCGGGCAGCGTGGGAGCTGATCAAATTCCTGACCAGTGAATCGGCCTACATCCGGATCGCACAGAATATCGGCTACCTGCCGTTGCGCACCGGCCTGCTGGACGTCGACAGCGGCCTCCGGGACTGGGCGAAACGCAATCCGCTGCTGGCGCCGAATCTGGCGCAATTGGCGGTGATGGAACCGTGGGTGTCGTTGCCGGGCAATAATTATCTGCAGATCCGGGACGGCATGATGGAGGCGGTGGAAGCCGTGGTCTTCCAGGGCAAGGATCCGCAGACCACGCTCGCCGCCGCCCGCGGCGAGGGCGCGAAACTGATGCCGATCTCATGAGTGATGTGACCATCGTGCAGCTCACCGACACGCACCTGCGGGCGGCCGGAGAACACGTCCACGGTGTGGTGGACAGTCACGAGAATCTACTGCGGGTGCTGGCACAGGTGCGGGTCGCGAAGGGACCGATCCACGCGATCATGCTGACCGGGGATCTCGCCGACAATGGTGCGCCGGAGGCGTATCGGCGGTTGCGGGCGGCGGTCGAACCCGTCGCGGCGGAGCTCGGGGCCCGGGTCGTGTACCTGATGGGCAATCATGACGAACGGGTCGCCTTCGGGGAGACCCTGCTGGACCTCGCGCCCGGCAGCGTGGATCCGCTCACGCCGCACGACTCGGTGACCGAGGTCGCGGGACTGCGGCTCATCGGGCTGGACAGCACGACGCCGGGACGGCATGACGGGTGGCTCGAGGACGAGCAATTGCATTGGCTGGCAGCCGAATTGCGGAACCCGGCGACACTGGGGACCGTGCTGGCCGTCCACCATCCCCCGCTGCCGTCGGCCATCGCGGCCGCCGAGACGTTGAGACTGCGCAATGCCGAGGCGCTGGCGGAGGTGATCGCGGGCACCGATGTGCGGGTCATCCTGTGCGGGCACAACCATCTCACCGGGGCGGGCATGCTGGCGGGCGTGCCGGTGTGGATGGGGCCGGCGTCGTCCTATCGGCTCGAGACCATGCCGCCGGCGGGCCGGTACCGGGCGCGCACCGGGTTCGGGTTCAGCCGCCTCGATATCGTGGATTCCGCGCTGGTCATGATGGCGGTGGAAACGACCGCGGCGCAATCGATCCACGACAGCGACGAGGCCGCCGAGCTGGCGCGCCTGGCCGCCATCATGCGCCGGTGATCGCGCGCCGGCTGCGCAGGCGCGCGGTGCCCTACCTGTATCTCGCGCCCGCCCTGATCCTGCTGGTGGTGTGGACCTATCGCCCGCTGGTGCAGGCCCTCGAACTGTCCACCTACTCCTGGAACTTGCTGCCGGGCACCAGCCCGGTGGCGGTTGGCGGGGCGAATTACGAACGGCTGCTGGAACTTCCGTCGTTCCGCGACTCGGTGTGGCGGACCGTCGTGCTGATTCTCGGGCTGCTGCCGTTCACGGTGGTACTGCCGGTCATCATCTGCCTGGCCGCACGGAAGGTGTCCGGGCGGGCGCGCACGCTGTATCAGGCGATGATCTTCACCCCGTTCCTGGTCGCTCCGGTCGCAGCCGCAGCGGTATGGCGATGGCTGCTGCATCCCGGCAGCGGTTTCGTCGATCGCCTGCTCGGCTCGGATCGCAACTGGGTGTACGACGCCGCCACCGCGCCGTGGGTGATCGTCGTCGTCACCGGGTGGCAACTGCTCGGCTTCGCCAACCTGGTCGTCGCGGCCGGAATGGCTTCCATCAACGGCGAATACGAGCAGGCGGCCCGGGTGGACGGGGCGAGCAGCTGGCAGGTGCATCGGTTCATCACGCTGCCGTTGCTGCGCCCGACGCTGCTGTTCCTGGTGCTCACCACCGTGCTGCTGACGCCGATCCTCACCTTCCCGCTCATCGACTCCATGACCCAGGGCGGGCCCGCGCAATCGACCACCAATATCTATTACCTGCTGTGGGAGTACGCCTTCCACAGCTTCGACGCCGGGCTCAGCGCCGCGGCGGGAGTGCTGTTGTTCACCGGTTTCGCCGTCGTCGCGGCACTGCTGGTGTGGATGTCGGAAAAGGTGTCCTTCCATGATGATTGACCGGATCGCGCGGATCGGCGGGCACGTCCTGCTGGGCGGGCTGGCGGTGCTGGCCGTGTTCCCCATCTACTGGTTGTTCGCGACCAGCCTGCGCCGGCCGGAGGACATCGCCTCGCTGGCGCCGCTGCCGTGGCCGCTGTCGTTCGCCAACTACGCCGACGCGGCCGCGAAAGTGGAGCTGACCCGGCTGCTGACCAACACGTTCCTGGTCGCGGCCGGGTCGGCGCTCGGGCAACTGCTCATCGCCCTGCTCGCCTCGTATGCGTTCGCGCTCTACAGCTTCCCGTTCCAGCGGCTGCTCTATCTGGCGTTCGTCGGCACCTGGCTGGTGCCGTTCCACGTGACGATGCTGCCGAGCTACCTGCTGCTCAACCGATTCGGGCTGCTCGACACCCTGGCCGGGGTCATCCTGCCCACCCTCTGCTCGGCGCTGGCGATCCTGCTGTTGCGACAGCATCTGGAGGCGTTCCCGAAGGAACTGGTGGATGCGGCGCGGGTCGACGGGCGCGGATCCTGGGCGATTCTCTGGACGATCGTGGTGCCCAATCTGCGCCCCGCCCTGGCGGCCCTGGGCCTGCTGCTTTTCATCAACGGCTGGAACGAATACCTGTGGCCCGCGATCGTGCTGCGCCGGTCGAACGCGGTGGTGCAGTTGGGTTTACGCAGCTTCATGGGCGCCGAGGGCGATCAGTGGGGCCCGCTCATGGCGGTCGCCGGTCTGGCCTGCCTGCCGGTGCTGCTGCTGTACGTGGTGCTGCAGCGCCAGATCACCGACGGCTTCGTGCGGTCCGGCCTGAAGTAGCGGTCCGGACTGAAACGATCAGGCCGGTACCCGCTCCGGTTCCGACTCGAGGCACGACAGGAACAGCGGGACCGCCGGATTGGTCTCCTCGGCCCGCCACACCGCGTACAGGTCCAAGGTCGGAACCGGATCCAGCAACTTCACCGCCACCGAAGGACTGTCCGGCGATCCCATCCCCATGGCGATCGCCCGCGGCAGCGAAGCGAACCCGACCATCGGCCGCACCGACACCATATGCGCCGTCGCCCCCGGATCGTCCGCACTGTGCCCGACCGTCAAACTGATCCGATTCTGCGCCGCCGCCCGGAAAATCGTGTCGTACATGGCCGGGCACTGCTCCCGCGCGAACAGCACGCACTGCTGCCCCTGCAATTCCGCGAACGGCACCGCCGCCCGCTCCGCGAACCGATGCCCGCGCCCCACCACCGCCACCAGCGGCACCCGATGCAGCGTGCGCCGATACCGGAACTCGGCCGTGCTGGGATGCCCGTACACCAAGGTCACATCCAGCGAACCATCCGACAATGCGGCCAGCTGCGGCCCGGTGCGCTTCTCCCACAACGACACCGCGATATCCGGATGCCGCGCGGTCATCCGCACCAGTGCCTCCGGCAGCACATGCCGGCTGGCCACCACGTTGTAGCCGATATTCACCGTCCCGGCCCGCCCCTGCGCGGTGGCCCGGGCGGCTTCCGCGGCCCGCTCCACCTGCGCCACAATCTGTCTGGCCTGAATCTCGAACTCCCGCCCCGCCGCGGTCAACCGCACCTCGTGCGAATTCCGGGCAACCAACTGCACCCCGATGGCCTGCTCCAGCTTCCGCAGCTGCGCGCTGAGGCTCGGCTGCGTCAAATGCAGGCGCTGTGCCGCCCGCCCGAAATGCAGTTCCTCGGCCAGCGCCAGGAACGATACGAGATGTCGAAGCTCCATACCCTCGGCCCCTTCCGGCTGAGGGCAACGCTATCCACGCCGGATAACCGAGGATGAATCCGGTCCGGACAATGGATGAATGGCCTACACCAGCTTCGTCGACGTCCTGCTCATCGCGACCCGCGACGACCGGGTACTCCTGGCCCGCCGCGCCAATACCGGCTACGGCGACGGCCTCTGGAACGTGCCGTCCGGCAAGCTGGAACCCGACGAGGACGTGGAAGCCGCCGTCATCCGCGAAGCCAAAGAGGAAATCGGAATCTCCTTGCACCGCAACGATATCCGCATGTCCACCGTCCTGCACTATCGCCCGCCCGGCGGCCCCGGCCGGGTCGGCTTCTTCTTCCACGCCACCACCTGGCAGGGCGAACCTTTCAATGCCGAGCCTCACAAATGCTCCGAACTGCGCTGGTTCCCCCTCGACGCCCTGCCCGCCGACACCGTCCCCTACATCACCCTCGGACTGGATCACTTCCGCCGCGGGCTCACCTTCGGCGTAGCGGGCTGGCCGGTGATGTAAATGCAACCTTGACAAGGGTCCGGCGTAAACGCATCCTTGACACATGAGCGAAACGATTGACCGCGATACCGCTGATGAGCGGGCGGTTCTTGCGAAAATGTTGACTACCAACGCCGAATTTCTGGCCGAGGTCCTGCACCCGGCGGCGGGCACTCCGACGCCTTCGGTGATGGCCGCCTTGCGCGCGGCGCGCAGTCTCGACAGCGTCGTCGACGACGTGCTGCGGTCGCTGGTACAGCAGGCCCGAGATGAAGGGCGGACCTGGGCCGAGGTCGGGGAGATCTTCGGGACTTCCCGCCAGGCCGCGTTCCAGCGGTTCGGCGGCGGGCCGAGCGCGATGCCGATTCCGCCGGCGCCGCCCGTGCCGCACCTCCCCCAGATGCCGCAAATGCCGCCCACGCCGCCGATCCCGCCGCTGCCGAACATGCCGAAGCTGCCCGAGATGCCCGGGATGCCGGTCCCGCCGTTCATGGGGCACGCGCCGAAGGGACCGCAACCGCCCACCCCGGGTCAGCGGCCCGACGGCGAACCCGCCTGAGCGACAATCGATTCCGAGCGAAAGTCCGACCGATGCCGCCGACCGCACGCCCCGCGCCCGCCGGACCCGCCTCCCGCGCGAAAGCTCGCCTGTACACGGCGGCGCGGTGCCGCTTCGCCGAGGATCGGCTCGCCGACGCGGTCAGCGGCGGCATCGAGCAGGTGGTACTGGCCGGCTCGGGGTTCGAGACGTTCGCCGCACACAATCCGTACCCGGGTGTGCGCGTATTCGCGGCATTTGGGTCGAACACCTTCGAAAACGCGCTCCGGGGAACCGCTTTCGACGATCGCGCGCCGGCGTTCTTCATCCGCCTGGGTGCGGGCGCGGCGCTCACCGATCCGGCGCTCACCGCCGATCTGCACTACGTCGCTGCACGGGCCCCGGGCACGGCGATCGTCTTCGACCATGACGGCATTCCCGCACGAGCTCCGGACGGGGCGACCGTCCTCGGTCACGACGGCCGCCCGATCCTGGAGTCGGCGATCGACGATGCGGAATCGGAGCGGGACATGATCGCCGCCTGCCTCGCACGCACTGGACTCGCCGCGCTCGAGGATCTCGGCCCGGACGACCTGGCCGAACGCTATCTGCTCGCGTACCCCGACCCCGAGCAGTCGGGTCCGCGAATCCTGTACGCCCGCAACCGTCCCGGCCGTTCACCGCGGACCGGGGCAGCGAGCCGGATGCGCGCTCCGCTCAGTGTGCGGTGGCCGGACTCCGCTGGGCGCCGACGAAGACACTGATCTCCGGATCCACGGCCGCGGTCACGTCGATGCGCTTGGGCAGGAGCCCGTTGGCGGCCAGCAGATCGGCGGCGCGCTGCTGTTCGGCCAGGAATTCGGGGGTGACGGGGCCGACGCCGAAGGGCCGGCCGCGCAGCGCGGCTTCCCAGGCGTCGAGATCGGCGGTGCCGCCCCGGGCGGTGATGTCGTCCACGAAGTATTGCGCCGCGGCGCGGGGATTCTCGATGATCCAGGCGTCGGATTCCTGGAGCGCGGTGATGATCGCGCGCAGCGCTTCGGGCTGGGATTCGGCGAAGTCGCGGCGGGTGAACCACAGCGACGGGTGCGAGAACACCGATTCGGTGTCGACCAGGGTGCGCAGTTCGGTGGCGGCCTCCACGGCGGTCAGGCCCGGGTAGGCGCCGATCCAGGCGTCGAGGTCGCCGGACAGCAGCAGTGCGCCGCCGTCGTGCACGTCGGTGTCGACGGGTTCGATATCGGCCCAGCCGAGTCCGGCCTGATCGAGGGCGAACAGCAGCAGGGTGGTCTGCCAGGAGCCGTGCGCGATGCCGACCCGCTTGCCCTTCAGGTCGGCGACGGTTTCGATGCCGTTGCCCGCCTTGGTGACCAGGCGGCCGTTCTCCACGCGCGGACCGGAGATGCCGACGTAGACGATGTCGCGGTCGTTGGCGAGCGCGGTGACGGGCGGGGTGAAGCCGGTGCCGATGAAGTCGTAACCGGGTTCGGAGTACAGGTAGTCCGAATGCTGCGACGGGAGCGCGGTTTTCACGTCCACGCGGGCCGGAGCGGGCAGGGTGCGCAGGTCCACCCATTCCACGTCGGGCAGGGCGCGTTCGAGAATGCCGCGGTGGCGCAGCACGAAGAGCGAGTTGTTGTGCGGGAAGTAGCCGACACGAACGGTCACGGGGAATTCTCCTGGGGTGAGGGTGGTCAGAGCAGGCCGCGGCGGCGCGCTTCGTCGGCCAGGCCGGTGCGCGACCATTGGACGGCGAGGTTGGATTTGTCGAAATCGACCGAGCCGCCGAGGGTTTCGGCGATGGCCTGGTATTGCGCGCCTTCCTCGAGCAGGACGACGAGCTGGGCCAGATCCAGCAGGCCCTTGCGGCCGATGACGTTCGCGCCGCCATTGGCTTCGAAGATGGCGATCAGGTCCGGATCCTCGGCGAGACGCTCGAGAATGAAGTCCCCCGCGCCGATGCTGCGGTCGATATGCGGCGGGATGGCGCGCGACAGGGTCAGGCGCTGCACCGCGGCATAGCGGATCGGGAAGGTGCGATGGGTTTGCGCCCACCCGCCCAGCCACGGGCTGTGCACGTGCACGACCGAGGTGATCTCGGGGTGCGCCCGGAACACTTTCGCATAGCCGGTGACGAATCCGGCGGATCCCTTGCCGGACAGGACTTCTCCGTCGAACGTGGCGACCACCGGATGCACGGTGCGGTCGTCGGCCCACGGGCCGGGTTCGTTGAGTGCGACGGCGATCTCGGCGCCGGGCACGCGTTCGACGAAGTTCACGGTGCCGTTGCCGGTCACGGTCCCGGTCTCGCGCAGCACCCGGAACGCCTTGGCGGCATCGCGGGTGACGGTTTCGACGAAGTCCCGGACGGTATCGGTGAGCGCGGTCTCGATGGTGGTCAAAGCGACTCCCTAGTGGGCGAGTTGGAGCACGGAAGCGGATTCGGGGGCGGTGAGGCGGGAGCGGCCGAGCAGCGGGAGCACTTCCTCCCCGACCCGGTACGCCTCCTCCAGATGCGGGTTGCCGGCCAGGATGAACGCGTCCACGCCCAGGTCGATCAGTTCGTCCAGGCGTTGCGCGACCTGTTCGTAGCTGCCGACCAGACCGAACGCGGGCCCGCCGCGGATCAGGCTGAAACCGCACCAGACATTGGGCTGCACTTCCAGATCGCGGTAGCCGGTGATGGTTTCCGGGACCCAGCCCTGAATGCGGGCCGCGCCGACCGAATCACCCTGGGCGGCCCGGTTGGCGGCATCGCGGTCGACGAACGCCCAGCCCTTCTCGATCTCCGCCCACGCCGCCTCCTCGGTGTGCCGGGCGACGATGTCGATGCGGACCGCGAATTTCGGGGTGCGGCCGGTCTTCTCGGCGTGGGCGCGCACGCCGTCGAATTTGGCGCGCAGGTCCGCGTACGGTTCCAGCCAGGACAGGTAGTAGTCGGCGTGGCGTCCGGCGGCGTGCACGGCGGCGGGTGAGGAACCGGAGAAGTACACCTCCGGGAAGGGCTGCCCGGCCAGCAGCGGCGGCAGCGCGGCGTCCTCGGTGCGGAAGAACCGGCCGTCGTGGGTGAACGGGCGGCCGTCCCACACCCCGCGCAGCACATCGAGGAATTCGCTGGTGCGGGCGTAGCGATCGTCGTGGGAAACCTTGTCGCCCCACCACAATTGGGCCGGCCCGCCGCCTCCGCTGATGATGTTGTAAACCAGTCGCCCGCCGGTGGCGCGTTGCAGGCTGGCCGACATGCGGGCGGCTTGCACCGGGTGCAGGAAGCCGGGCTGGAAGGCGACCATGAACCGGTAGGTGGAGGATTCGGCGGCCAGCGCGGACGCGATCGCCCACGGGTCCTCGGTGACCGGGAACGACGGCAGCAGCCCGCCCAGGAAGCCCGCGGACTCACTGGCTTTCACCACGGCCGCGGCATGGTCGATATAGCTGTAGGCGTCGAGTTCGCCGCCGCGAATGGCGGGGGCGATATTGCCGGGGCCGTAGCCGCCGGCATTGCCGCGGTTGTAGCGGCGCGGGGTGCGCAGGGAGGCGTGATCGCCTTCCATGCCGATGCGCCAATAGACGTCGATGGTCACAGCACGGCCTCCTTCAGGGTGCGTCCGGCCGGATCGACCAGGTGCAGCAGGTGTTCGCCGAGGCGATGCACCTCCTCGATGTGCGGGTGCCCGCTGAGGGTGAAGCTGTCGATGCCCGCCGCCGCGTACACCTCGAGCTGGCGGGCCACCTGCTCGTAACTGCCCACCAGGCCGATGGATTGGGGGTAGCCGAGGGCCTCGAACCCGGCCCAGCGGCCGTCGCCGAGGCTCAGCGAGCTCGCGCCGGGGCCGTCGGGGCGGACTTCGCGCCATTGGCGTTCGGCGCGGGCCCAGGCTTCGTCCTCGGTTTCGCGGGCGATGATCGGCAGTTCGAGCCCGGCCCGGACATGGCGACCGGTCGCCTCGGTGTGCACGCGCAGCGCGGCGAGCCGTTCGCCCAGGTCGTCGCGGGATTCGGTGAACACGTGCACGTCGCCGTGCCGGGCCGAAAGATCCAGTGCGGCAGGGGAATCGCCGGTCAGGTAGACGGTCGGGAAGGGCAGACCGGACAGGATGCCCCGGAAGCCGCCGTCGATGACGTCGTAGTGTTCGCCCGCGAACTCGAAACCGGTGCCGCGGAATCCCGCGCCCGGTACCGCTTCCTGGTTCCAGACGCCCCGCGCGACGGTCAGGAATTCCGCGGCGCGGGTGTAGCGGTCGTCGCCGGTGAGGCGGTCGCCGCGGCTGCGGGCTTCGTGTGCGTCGGTCTCGACGGCCAGCCGCCAGCTCAGACGGCCCGCGGACAGGCGTTGCAGAGTGGCCGAGAGCTTCGCCGCGTATACGGGAGTGCCGAAGCCAGGCTGGAATTCGACGGTGACGCCCGCGTACCGGGTGCCGCGCAACGCTCCCCCGGCGACGATCCAGGATTCCTCGCCGAGCGGGTCGTAGGGGGCGAGCACGCCGTCCAGACCCGCGAGTTCGGCGGCGTTGACGACTTGACGCAGATCGTCGAGGCCGGAGACGCCGCGGTGCCGGTACTTCGGATCGGCGCGGCGACCGTCACCGCGGCTGGGCAGCCGCCACAGGTACTCGGTCATGCCGCGACCTTTCCGGCGGCGACCAGTTCACGGGCGCGGGTCAGGGGTTCGTGGGCGACCCAGGAATCGAGGTCGAAGTCCGCCGCGAGGAAGCCGTAGGTGTAGAGGAACTGCTTCTGCACGCCGAGCAGTTCGACGCGTTCGGGATCGAGCGACGGATGCAATCCGCGATGGAAGGCGTCACCGTAGGCGGCGACGACACCTTCGGGACCGGAAAGGGTTTCGCGTTGCAGCACCTCGCGGACCCCCTCGGCGTGATCGCCCGCCCAGTCGGCGGCGCGCAGGCTCTGTGCGAGGAAGCCGATCACCGCATCGGGATTGGTGTCGAGGAGTTCCTGGTGCACGGTGAGCGGGCGCGGGGTGCCGTTGTTGACGCGCAGGCGTTTGCTGTCGGTGGCGTCGAGGTCGACCGCCACGCGCAGGCCGTGTTCCTTCGCGACTTCCTGGGCGCGAGCGCCCTTCACGTAGATGGCGTCGACCTCGCCGTTCAGCAGTTCCTCCACACCCCAAGTGATGTTGCGGGCGCGCTGCTGAACCTCGGTGCGCACCTGCGGATCCCGCTCGACCTTCAGCTCCGTGACTCGCACGTCCGCCAGGGTCAGGCCCGCGAGCCGCAGGGCGCTGGAGAAACCGTGCAGGGCCATGGCGCGGGGGAAGCTGCGCGCTTGATCCTGCGCCCATCCCGGGATGCCGATGCGCGCTCCGGCCAGACCGGCGGGATCGGCGATCCGCGAGTCCGGGCCGACCAGAATCGCCTGCGCTTCGTCGATCCAGGTGAGACCGATGAGCCGGGTCGGGGAACCGGCGGCGCGGGCCGCCAGCGCGGGCACATTGCCGCCTTCGCGGATCAGGCCCGAGAGGGCGTGGTCGAAGTGGAACTTGGCCAGCTCCGGGCCGGCGTCCTGCAGAACGCCGAATTCCAGGCCGTTGCGCTGCGCGTTCTCGCCGAGCCAGCCGAGACTGTGCGCGAGGCCGCTCGCGGTGGGGACCGGGCAGCGGGTGTACCAGAGGGTGTCGGTCATGAAGCGCTCCTGGCGGTTTCGATGGTGTTGCGGCCGACGCCGAGCTGAGCCAGGAACGCGGTGCGATAGCGCAGGGCGTCCGGGTCGGTGTGGTCGCGCGGGTGCGGGAGTTCGATTTCGGTGTCCACGGCGAAGCGGCCGCGATCGAGGATGAGGACCCGGTCGGCGAGGCGGATGGCCTCGTCCACGTCATGGGTGACCATGAGGACGGCCGGGCGGTGGCGGGCCACCAGATCGCCGACCAGGTCCTGCATCTGCAGCCGGGTCAGCGCGTCGAGGGCGGCGAAAGGTTCGTCGAGCAGCAGCAATTCGGGTTCGCGGACCAGGGCGCGGGCCAGGGCGGCGCGCTGGGCTTCGCCGCCGGAGAGGGTGGCGGGCCATTGCCGGGCCTTGCCGTCCAGGTGCACTTCGGCCAGGGCGCGCAGTCCCGCGTCGCGGGACTGTTTCGAGCGGCGCTGTCCGACAACCACATTGGCCAGCACGCGTTTGGAGGGGATGAGGCGCGGTTCCTGGTAGACGGTGGTGCGGGCGGCGGGAACGAGCACTTCCCCGCTGTCCGGGGTTTCCAGGCCGGTGAGCAGGCGCAGCAGGGTGGTCTTGCCGGTGCCGCTGGGGCCCAGCAGCACCACGAACTCGCCGCGGCGCACGGTCAGGTCGACGCCGTCCAGGACCACCTTGTCGCCGAAGGCTTTACGCAGTCCGGTGAGCTGGACGGCGATCGGGGCGGTCATCGGATGGCCACCTGTCCGCGCCAGGGCATGGCGTAGCGTTCCGCGATGCGGACCAGGCCATCGAATACGAGGCCGAGTACGGCGTAGAGGACCACGCACAGCACCATGTAGTCGGTGCGGTTGTATTCCTGGGCGAGGGTGACCAGGTAACCGACGCCTTCCGTCGTGCCGACCTGTTCGGCGGCGATCAGGCCGGTGATGCTGATGGACAAGCACACTCGCAAGGCCATGAGCACGCCGGGCAGCGCCGACGGCAGGATCACTTCCAGCACCAGGCGGACGCCGGTGAGGCCGAAGCCGCGCGCCGCCTCCACCACCTTGCGGTCCACATTGCGCACGCCCAGATAGGTGTAGGCGTACATGGGCGCGACGGTGGCGACTGCGATGAGCAGGACCTTGTACAGCTCGTCGATGCCGAACCAGGCGATGAACAGCGGCACCAGCGCCAGGAACGGGACGGCGCGCACGATCTGCATGGTGGAGTCCACCAATTCCTCACCGAGGCTGGACAATCCGGCGACGAGGCCGAGCAGCAGGCCGACGGTGACGCCCAGCGCGACGCCGAGGGCGGCGCGGGTGAAGGACGCGAGGGCGAAATCGACCAGCTGGCCGTTGCGCAGCAGTTCGGTGAAGGCCGACCAGACCTTCGGCGGACCGGCCAGCACCTGCGGGGACAGCGCGCCGGTGGCGGAACCGATCCACCAGCTCGCGAAGATCAGCGCGGGCAGCAGGAAGCGCAGGGGCAGGGAAAGCCATGCTGGTCTGGGCTTCTCGACGCGATTGCGCGGCGGCGCGAGATGCGACAGCTGCTCGGTCGGGGCGATGAGGACGGCCATGTCAGCGGCCGGACTTCAGGGCCGCGAGCTGATCGGGCGTGAGCTTGGACTTCAGGTCGTAGAAGATGTCGGCGGCGGTGATCTTGCGGCTGATGACGCCGTTGTCGGCGAACAGGTTCACCACATCGGCGAGGTCGGCGGCATCGGATTCGGCGGGCAGGCGGGGCACGGTGACCTCGCCGCCCACGCGCAGGGCGTCGGCGAGGCGCGCGCCGCTGAGCGCGCGGGGACCGGTCTGTTCGAAGACGTTCTCGAAACCGGCCGGGTCGGCGTGCTGCTGGGCGGTCAGCGACTGCAGGGTTTCCAGGTATTTCGCGGCCACATCGGGGCGGCTGTCGAGGATCTCGGTGCGGAAGACCACCACCGAGTTGTCCTTGGAGCCGATACTCTGCTCGGTCGCGATCTCCACGCCGCCATTGGCTTTCGCCTCCTGGTAGGGCACCAGGAACGAGGCCCAGGCATCGACCTTGCCGGTCGCGAACGCCGAGGCGGCGTCCTTCTGCTGCAGCGGCACCCGAGTCACCTTGTCGGCCGGGATTCCGGCCTGAGCAAGGGCTTTCAGCAGGATGTACTCGCCCTTGGCGGCCGGGTTCACCGCGACGCGCTTGCCGACCAGATCGGCCACCGAGTGGATACCGGAGTCCTTGGCGGCGATGATGCCGCTCTGGTCCTTGCCCGCCGGATCCTGCACGGCCACGATGCGGACGGCGACATCCTTGGACAGCGCGCCCACCACCGGGCTGAACGCGGCGCCGGAGACATCGAGTTCCTTGGTGTTGAACAGCTTCAACATGGAACTGAATCCCGGTGTGGTGGTGACCCATTCGACTTTCGCGCCCAGCGGGGCGAGGGCCTTGTCGAAGGTGCCGTCGCGCTTGGCCACCGCGAGCGGTCCGGAATTGCCCGGATCGGCCACCTTCAACACCAGCTCCGCTCGCGGTCCGGAATCGGTGTCCGATCCGGATCCACACGCCGCCACCAGAGCAACGATGGGGGCGAGCGCGAGCGCGAGACGCCAACGGTTTGGCCGGCGTGTGCGGAACATCGTGGAACACCTCTTCCGAGTCATGGATCGCAATCGATCGATGACTGGCGACAGTAGGGGGCGTCGGCGAGTGCGGCGAGGTAATGCTTTCCGAGGATCGGAAGGATTGACAGGGTGTGCCCGGAAGGGTTATGAGACGGTCGGTTTCGGCTGGGACGGTGAAAGTGCGTGTTCTCGACAGGTTTTCGCGCACCGCGAGCGAAACCCGCCGATCACCGTCGGCTTTCCACCTGATGGAAACCTGCTGCTTATCCCCGGCCATGTCGTTGTGCTACCGTCGCCGACGTGGAAGCCTCCGGAGTGCAGACCGTCGCCCGCGCCCTATCGGTTCTCGACTGCTTCCGGAGCGGCGAGGAACGCGGCGTCTCCGAGGTCGCGCGTCAGCAGGGGCTGGCGGTCAGCACCACCCATCGTCTGCTGGCCGCGCTCGTGCAGGCCGGCTTCCTGGAGAAGGACGAGCTGTCCAGCCGGTACCGAATGGGCGGCGCCCTGGCCGAATACGGGCAGATCGCTTATCGGCAGCACCGCATCTACCTGGCCGAACCCTGCCTGGAACAACTGGCCGCCACCACCGGTGCCAGCGCTTCCGTCGCCATCCGGCACAGCATTCACGCCGTCCTGCTCGGCACCAGCCGCTGGCGCGAATCCGACGGTCACGCCCTGATGGGCGTCCGTCTCCCCCTGCACGCCAGCGCCCTCGGCAAAACCCTGCTGGCCTTCTCCGACACCCCCGACGACTTCCTCGAATCCCTCCCCTACGACGAGGGCACCGATCGCTCCGTCTCCACCCCCGCCGAACTGCGAGCAGAGCTGTCCCGCACCAAATCCCGCGGCTACGCCTACAACAACGAGGAACTGGATCCCGGTTTCCGCACCATCGCCCTCCCCATCCTCACCCCCACCGGCGACTGCCGCTTCGCCCTCGGACTCCGCGGTCCCACCAGCCTGATGATCCCCGAACGCCTGCCCTTCCTGGCGGATCTGGCGAAGGTGACCGCCGCCGAAATAGCCGACCGCTTCGCCGCCCCTCAGCCCTGAACGCGATAAACCCGCGACTCCCGCACCCGGAACCCGAGCCGCTCATACAACCGATTGGCCGCCACCCGTTCCGCCCGCGACGTCAAATCCACCGTCCGCGCCCCCGCATCCCGCGCCCGCGCCTTCGCCTCCTCGATCAGCGCGGCGCCCACCCCCTGCCCCCGCGCCGAATCATCCACCACCACATCCTCGATCCGCGCCCGCAACCCCGACGGAATCGGAAACATCACCAAACTCAATGTCCCGACGATCTTCTCCCCGCTCCGAGCGACCAACACGGTAGTGGATTCCGCAGAAACCAAGCGCCCCAACGCTTCCCGATCCAGCTGCCGCGCCGTACCCGACAACTGAGGCACCAGCCTCGCGAAAGCCTCCACGATCTCGTCATCGATCACGGTCAGCGTTTCCACAGTGACAGCCATCCGGCCACCGTACTGCCCGACCGGCCTTGGTCTCCTATCACCGCTCGGAGCTATGACCGAATGCCGCACCAGGCGGCGAAGCTGCGGACCGATTCGCTGGTGCGGGCTTCTTCGCGGGCGAGTACGCGGATCGTTTCGTGGACCATGGGATGCCAGCGCACCATGGACGGGGCGATGGATTTTGCGGTCAGGAGGGTGGGGAGGACGAGGGATTTGTTTCCGTGCAGGAGGTGTGCGCGGGCTACGTCGATGTAGTGGTGGCCGGAGCGGGATTTGGGGGTGTCGGCGGGGATGACGAGTTGCTGGGCACGGGCGAGGGCTTCGGCGGCATCCATCATTTCGACCGACAGGGCCACCGACCAGATGCCCACGTTCGTCGGGCCGAAGACGAGGACCTGGTCTCGATCGTGGCCGATTCTGTTCACGGTCTCGACCGCTTCGGCGAGGTGGGCATCGGCCATGTCGCGTGATCCGGCGCGGGCGGCGGCTAGGCCGGATTGCAGGTGCAGGCCGCCCCAGGCGATGAGGTCGGGTTCGGCGCCCAGACCCAGGCGGTCCTCGATCTGGGTTCGGCAGCGTTCGAGGAAGGCGAGGGCGGTCTTCCAGTCGCCACCGTTGGTCAGCAGGGTCGCGCGGTGGAACTGGGCGGCGGCGATCCAGAGATGGTCGCCGGATTCGTTTGCGGCCCAGGTCATTCGGTCGACGGAGAGGGCGGCCAGGTCTTGGTAGCCGAGTTTGTGGGCGAGGCTGCGAGCGTTGTAGTAGAGCTCGGCGAGCAGGACGAAAGCGCGATTTCGATCGTGTCCGATGCTGCGGTGAACGAGCGCCCGAGCCTCGGTGAGCAAGGGCGGCAGAATCGCGGCGAGCTTCGGCGACGCCGCATCGCGCCGGTACTTCCGGGTTTGCAATACCTCGATCGAGAAGGCCGGGAGCGGCCGTACCGTCACATCGGGCGCGTCCATGTCCCAGGCGGCGAGTTCATTGCGCAGCAAGGCGATCGCCGCATGGATCTCGCGGTCTTCCGTGGTGGTGGGTGCATACGGCTGTCCGAGCAGCTCGGGAACGCTGGTGCGGAGCGCCTTCGCGCACGCCGACACATACGCCGGCGTCGCCGCGCGCCGACCCTGCTCCACCGCGCTGATCAACGCTTTCGACAGCCCGGTCTCCATGGCAAGGCGCGACTGGGTCCAACCCTTGAGTTTGCGGGCCTCGGCGACTCGCTCGCCGACACCGGACGAATCATCGATCATCACGGCCTCTAATTCCACTCGGATCCCGCCTCCGAGAGTCCCACAAATTGTAGGAGTTGGCAGGCGGGATCTGCCGGAGCCTGAGCGGAAGGCATCGTCGGCCCGCCGGTCGGCAACGCACCTGTTCGAATCCCCGAGAGGCAGGTCCGATGGCGCTCACCCACCACGAAGCGAAAGTACTGGCAGCGCTGGCCTTCTCGGCGACAGCAGCGGCCCTCACGGTCAGCGAACTGTGCAGATTCACCGGACTGTCCGGATCCTCCGTCCGCCGGGCGCTGCTACGACTCTCGCGCGACGGCCTGGCGGTCGACACGCATGGGGTTCCGGCGCGGTGGCAGCCGACCGAGCGTGGCGGGATCGCGATTCGCCGCCCGTTCTACCGCAAGTACGGAGGCGTCCGGTGATCGCCGACATCCAACCACTCCATCTCCGGCCGGCCGTCGGGTTCATCCGACGTGCCATCTCGGCCGGTGCCCGCGCCCGCGATGAGGACGAAATACACACCACGGCAGCACGACTCGGCTACAACATCGCAGCCATCGTCTACGACGTCTCCCGGCGCGGCACCGCCATCAATCAACTCATGGCAATCGCGTGGAGCGAGGACGCGGAGGCCATCGTCATTCCGAGTCGTGCGCACCTGCTCGCCGCATCTATCGACGATCTACTCCCCTTCGGGGACGTGATCCTCGTCGATTCCGGGCAGCGGTTCACAAAGCCCGGGCATGGTGTGGCAGTAGTGGATTGAGCCTCGGTCGCCGAGATGAGGCGCCCCACCTTCTGATCTCACTCGGCGCCGGCACCAGGTCTACCAGGGAGATGGTGCCCGATTTCGTCGGCTCGCACGACGAGCAAGTCCACACAATCATGAAGATGCGGGAGCGGCTCCCCGAGATGCTCCCGCACCAAGGCAACGGCGTGAACAGGCGCACCAGACGTAAGCAGTTCGTCGAACCGAGCCTGGGCATCCGACGACATCCGATTCCACAGTTCGCGGGCCGCATCTCGCTATCCCCCGCGGCTCTAGAACTCGCGCAGCCCGCGTGAAGATGCGCGGCCGGCACTGACGGGCCGGCTTTTGGCCATCAGCTAAGCCTGGACGTCGGTTGGACCCTGAGCAGCCCTCAGGTCACCCCCGGACAAACCCAGGGATGCAGCCGCTTTTCAGTGCTGGAGGCCCCGGATACCGGCCGCACGCAAGTGAAGTTATCCGAAACAGATTCCCTTATGTTGGGCGGGTGAGGGATCCCATGCGCGAAATCAACTACCCACCGCAGCAATTCGATCATCAGTCTGAGCGAGCCACCTCCAGCCTCGTACGCTGGGCGACCGTCGGCTTGGTGGCTGGGCTCGTCACCGGATTCGGCGGCGGGGTCATCGACGGCTGGCACGCGTGGCACGTCATGTACGCCGTCGGCGGGGAGATGTTCGCAGGCGGCTACGCCGCGCCCTGGAACTTCGCGACCGTCGTTCCGATCACGCTCGGTCTGACAGCCGCATTGATCGTCGGCTCTCCGATCACAAAACTGCTCACCGCCCGGCAGGTGCCCACGCGCCGCGTACCTGGCACCGTACGGATCCGAACGACGGTCAAGGACGAGCACTCCGAGTCCTGCTCGCCACCATGGCCTCTACGATCGTCTTCGCCGCCGCGTTCGCGCTGATCACCGATCAGATCTACATCCGACCTGAATTCGACGTACTTCTGCGCTGATCGGGAGAAGTTGAGGACGAGTCGACGGCGCGGGACGCGCTGATCCGAAGCCTGCCGACCGCACCATAGCGCTCGAGCCGTGTGCTGAGCAGTCGGATTGCGATCCAGGGCCCCGGTAAGCACCTCGGGTTGAGACCGAGACGTCGAGACGCGAAATATGCTGGTGGCGTGTATGTTCCGTGCTCGATCTTCCGGCGTACTCCCCTGGAGCGGGCTGACCTGGAGCTGGCGTGGCATCGCGATGACCAGTGGTTCTTCGCCGCCGGGGCCTGCCACATCCTCGCTTACGCCTTCCTCGACCTGCATGCGCGCGGGTTTGCCGCGGTCGGATTGTGGCCGGCGGCGGAATCCGATCCCAGCCATGTCTACGTCAGCGATGGGGTGTGGGCGTTCGATCACTGCGGTTGGACTTTGGAAAGGGAGTTGCTCGCTGCGTCGCGCGCCGCTGAACCGACTGCGAACTTTCAGGGCCGCCGACTGGATATGGGGTTGGATGAGCTGTGCGCCAGGCATTGGCATCGCACCCGCGCGGAATTCCTCCACGATCCTTGGCCGCGGGCTTGCCGGTACATCGCAAGGATGGACACTCGTTCCTAGGTCAAGTCGATTCGCTCGCTCGGGTGCGGGTTGCGGTCGGGGTCTCGCCGGTGTGCCTGCGGTAGATGCGCCGGAAAGCCGCTGAGTCGGCGTAACCTACCGCGCCTGCGATCATGTCCACGGGTTCGCGTGTGGTCGTGAGCAGGGTGACTGCTTGGCCGACTCGGAGGCGATGAACGAATTGGGTGGGTGAGACGCCGACGCGGTCGCGGATGCGGCGGGTGAGGGTGCGTGGGGAAACTGCTGCGGCACTGGCTAATTCGTGTAGTGACAGTTGGCGGTGCAGATTGGCGTGTACGTGTTGCTGCACGGCGCGCAGGACTGGATCGGTGGAGCGTAGATGCTCGAGCACCATGTAGCGCGACTGCGACATGCGGGCATCGAGGACCAGGTAGTGAGCCACCTGTTCAGCCAGTGCTCCGCCGCCGAGGCGGGCGACGAGGGCCAGCATCAGGTCGGCGTGGGCGAAAGCGGCACCTGCGGTGAGGATTTCGCCGGCGTCGACCACCATGCGATCAGACTGCACGGTGACATCGGGGTAATCGCGTGCCAACAGCGGCGCCAGCCACCACGTTGTCGTGGCGGCCCGGCCCGACAGCAGACCCGAGGCCGCGAGCACGAAGACCGCAGAGCAGGAGGCAGCGACCGTCGCACCGGAATCGGCTGCGCGCCGGATGCTTTCGAGAATCGGCACGGTCTGCGGTCGGCTCAGCAATTCCTCGACTCGCGCTTCGCTGGTCGCGGACGGCCCCGGCAGCACCAACACATCGCCGGGTTCGAACTCCAGCGCGCCGAACGGCGTTTCGGTATCGACGCTGATCAACCGCCCACCGCTGGACCGGACCGGCAGCCCATCGAGCGATACGACACGCTGCCGCAGCCGCCCGCCCGTCGTCTCACCGGCGATCCCCGCCGCCGTGTCGATGATGTCGATGCCGAGGCCGAGCGCACCTTCGAGCACACCGTCCAGCGCGAGGTGGGTAATCATGTGGCGAGATTAGACCGAAGAGTGGCGATCCCGCCAATGGTGCCGCGCGGACCTGCTGCGGCAGGGTTTGCGATGTGCAGCAATCTCCCCCACAGGACTCCCTCGACGACGACCTCGCCGATTTCACACCGCGCTCGATCACCCTCGACGGTGTGACGCGCACGGTGTACGTCAGCGGCACCGGACCGGCGGTCATCATCATGACGGAAATGCCCGGCATCAGCCCCGATGTAGCCCGCTTCGCCCGCTGGGTGCGCAACGCCGGCCTCACCGTCTACCTGCCGTCATTGTTCGGCCGCGACGGCGCCTACCCCGAGGCCGAGGCCGGCTTGGAAGTCTTCAAACGAGCCTGCGTCAGCGCAGAATTCCGAGCCTTCGGCGCAGGCAAATCCAGCCCCATCGCCATCTGGCTCCGCGCCCTCGCAGCCCTGGCCCACCGCGAATGCGGCGGCCCCGGCGTCGGCGCACTGGGCATGTGCTTCACCGGCAATTTCGCGCTCACCATGACGCTCGAACCCGCGGTGCTGGCGCCGGTCGTATGCCACCCGTCGCTACCACTGGATGAGCCTGGCGGACTGGAGATTTCACCCGAAGAACTCACCGCCGTCCGCGACCGTCTCGACCGCGACGATCTCGTAGTCCGCGCCTACCGCTTCGAAGGCGACCGCTTCTGCACCGCCGAGCGCTTCGCCGCCTACGCCACCGCCCTGGGCCCCCGCTTCGAACCCCGAGTGCTACCCGCCGAATCAGCGAACCCCGCACCGCCACCATTCTTCTCGAAGATCGTCGGCTGCCCGCACAGCGTGGTCACCGCCCACCTGGTCGACGCCGAAGGCGAGCCGACCACCGCCGCCCGCGACGAGATAATCACCTTCCTCGTGGAACGGCTGACCACGGACGTCCCATTGCAGGGATAGAGCGTCCGCCGACCGCACAGCATGGAGGCCTTCAACCTAATGTCGCAACCCGCTCGTACGGGACCTGCTGAAACCCGTTCGTGCACCTGCCGATAGGACCCAGAATGGGATATGGATAGTCGTTTCCAGCCCGACGCCGAGCATCAGCTGCTAGCCGCCCTGGCAGGGCTGTTGGTGGTGCTGATCGGGCTGGCCGGAATCGGATACGGTTCGGCAGTAGTGTTCAACGGTTTCGCGTTCTTGTCCGGGCATGGCACAGAGCGGACCGTGTATGTCGAATCGGTCGACATACTTTGGGGTGAGACCAGTAAGGATGCCACGGAAGGAGTCGGGTACTACCTCGATGCCGACGGGACTCGCCACGCTTGCAGCGTGATACAGGATGGCTTGAAACCGGGGGCACAAGTGCAGGCCCGCTCCCCCGTGATCCCGATTCATCCGCCCTCGGTGTTCTTCGACCACGGCGAGGCCCGGGACATCATATTTCTGGCGCTTTTCTTCACGATCATGGGCGGCGGCCTGACGCTGGGATTCGGATCGTTCCTGCTCTCCATAGGGCGCTTCTAGCCCGGAGCTGTCGGTTCCCTCCGACTTGCGCCCGATGCGCAGTTCCAGGTGGCCGCACATGATCGAGGCGTTCAGAGCAACGTCATGGTGGTGTGGATCAACCTAGGCGGCGACCATGCGAACGGTGGTGCAGGAGTACTCGGTCGTGGACGAACAGGGACGGACCGTGAACTGCGGATATCAACGCCCCCAAGCGGATTGATCCTGCCGGATCTGGCGCGGCGTGCGAGTAGAAGGATCCGGCCCGCAATGGGTCGGGACGGTACTGCGGATGTAGGCCGACTGCGGGTCGTCGGTTAGGGAAGGTTGTGGTGGAGTGTCCGGATGCAGGAGGACTACAGCCCCGCTCGTTTCTATGGGCCTGCGCGCCCGCTCATGGTGAACGGACGCGAGATCACCAGTGAGGCCGAGCTCAGCGAACGTGAGTACTTTCAGCTGTTCGCCCAACGACCCGGAATGTACATCGGCTACGGGTCTGTGCGGGGTGTGGTGTGCTTCCTCGACGGGTACGACTTCGCGGCCCGCCGTCATGGCGAGCAGGGCTTGAACGGCTTCCGGGAGTGGATACTCGCCCACTATGGTCGCGGCGAAAGCAATCTCGTCTGGTGGGCACTGATCGAAGATATCGCGTTGCCGGACAAGGAATTCGGCGTCGACCGCACACCCGAACAGGAATCGCAGTTGATGGCGGCGATCTTCGAGCTGCTCGACAAATTCCTCGCCGAACGCGAGAGTGCGGTGTAAGCGTCCCCCATCGAGCTGAGCCGATTCAGGCCGTCCTCAGGTCAGCATACTTGCCTGAGCACGACGACGATCGAGGCTACGAGGTCCAAAGTTGCTTCGCCTTCGGCGTGTAACCACAACAGTGAATCTGCTGGTTTCGTATGCGACCAGCGTTCCGGGAGCCCCGGTGGCAACGGCATGGACGGGTCGAGCGTTGTGGCCTTGAAATCGAGGAATGTGATGCTCTCGCGGGGCGCTCGCTGGATCGCGAAGTAGTGGATGTCGCGGACCGACAAGTTGATTCCGCCGTGGTCGAGTCGGTGATTGACAGGTTCAGGTGTTCGAGCGCTCGCTTCGGCGGACCGGCTGACCCGGGTACGTGGTGTGTCGGGCGGGGCCTGCACGATATCGCTATGTCCTTTGTGTTCCGGGTTCACCAGGTTTTCGGTGACCGTCCCTTCGCTGAAGCCGGTGATCCCGTGCTCGTCGTTGATGATGAGCGTCAGAATTTGGTGGCCGTGGCGGGGGCTTACGACCATCTCGGTCAGTCGTCGCCGGTTGGGGTATACAGCCGCGACAGTCTGGCTGGCTGTGCTTTTGTGCGGGCTCGTTTCCCGGTGCACGCTATGGCTTTCCATCCCACGCTGCCGTTGCTCGCTGTCGGCTCGGGCAGCTACGACGGTGGTTACCACCTCGAAGGAGAGCTGCTCCTGCTGGACCTGGAGACAGGGAAGGTTACCTCGCTCATCGAGCATTGGAGCGGCCGCGAAGTCCTGGGGTTGCAATGGCTCGACGATGATCGGTTGCGGGTGCAGATGTCACCGCCGGACGACTATCGGGATGAGAACGCCTGGGTGGAAGGGCATGTCGCGGTGGTCCATCGCGCCGATTGGCGTTCGGTGCCATCGAACTCGATCACCGGATATGAACTGGCCGGACCACGGGTACCGCTGCCGCGACCGGACAAGAGGGCTGACGCCGGCCGGCGGATCGGGGAGTTGTCCTCGCGATGAGAAGTGCGACGGAATATTCGTGCGATCGAGCAGCTCTCGGACGGCAGGATCATCGCCGCGCTCGACGGAGTAGGTCTCGAATCGTGGCTGCCGTCCGGGCAGCAGCAGTGGACCGTTCCGGACAACCGCGGTGGGCGGGACATCGTCGTGGTCGGCGACGAACAGACGGCCTGGACCAATCTGGTCACAAATGGTTGGGCGAGTCTCCATCGGTGGCCCGGATCTGCCTCGAGGACGGCCGGCAACTCGATGCCCTGAGCCTCTCTGATCCGGTGTCGCTCGTTCGTTGTGCCGACGGCACGCCGGCGCTGGTGCCGGAAGGTTCGAACTCCGAACGCAGCCGGCTTCGCATTCGCCGCGGCAGCCGGGTGTACTTCTACGACATCGAGCCCAACGAGGACGCGTTGGGGATCGATGAGTACGAAATACGGCTGGCGACAGCTCCTTTGGAAGAGGCACCGGCGGCCGGATGCCCGCGTGCGCCCCAACCGGCTGACTTCACACGAGTCTTCCCTTTCTCATGGGTGCCAGGCGAAGCACATTTCGCGGGTCCTGGTGTGGAGGCAGCGGACGGTGATCTGGTGTATGCGAGCAGTGTCTATCACGGTCACGGTCTGCAACCCGGCGGATCGTTCGTCGTGCGCCGCAACACGATAACCGGCGAACCGAACTGGATCTTCCGCACCGATCACAGGGCCACCTGCCTCGATGCCGACTCCGAGTTCGCGTATATCGGTTACGAGGATGGTGAACTCGTGGCGCTCGAACTCGATTCCGGCACGGTAGTTCAGCGCCAGCACCTGATCGTCGCCGGGATGCCTGTCGTACCGACCGCAGTGACTGTAACGGGGCACGGGCAATTGCTCATCGGCACCGATGACGGGCGAATCCTGCTGTGCTCAAGCGGATGACGGCAACAACTTCTCGATTGCCCACTTATGGGGACGAGATGAGGGACCTGTCGATGCCCAGGGTGGCTATCAGGTCTTCGTGTAGTTCGAACCAGATGCGGTGGGCGGAAGTGGGGGTGGTGCCGGTGATCAGGTCGGGGTTTTCGGTGGCTTGGGTGAGTGCGGTGGTGAGTCGGGTGTCGTAGCCGGAGAAGCGGGCTAGCTGGTTGGTGAGTTGGGTTGTCAGCGGGGTTAATTCGGTTGCGAGGGTGTTCAGTTCGGACAGGATTTGGGCGTCGTGTTGCGGGTCGTCGTGGTTGTTGTCGTGCATGCTGCCGTCGGGGAGGATGGTTAGTTGCCAGGCTGTGCAGGCTTGGGTCAGGCGTGCGTTCAGGGGGAGGAATGCGCGATAGACGGTTTCCACCAGTGCTTTTGCTTCGCAATTGGCGAGTTCGTGGGCGAGTTGGCGCTCGTTTTCCTGGCGGCCGCTCGTGGTGAGGGACCAGCCTGCGTCGGGTCCGAAACGGAAGTGGCTGATCCAGCCGTGTTCGCGGAAGGTCCGCACGTGGGACTCGGCGAGGCCGGTGGGCATTCGGTATCTGGCGGCGACCGCTTGTGTGTTGACGAATCCGCCGAGGCGGATGGCGTGCAGCGCGAGCAGTGAACTGGCTGAAACGTGCGTCATCTGGGGATTGCCTTTCGGATCACTGCCAGGGGGCATCGGCGGTCGGTGCAGCGGAGGCACGGACGGATCCGGTGGTTCCGTCGACCGAGACGATTCGATGCTGCGCCAGCACCTTCATCGCTCCTTCGGCTGCGACCACGGCCGGGATTCCGTACTCGCGGGCGACTATCGCCGCATGGGACAGGATGCCTCCGATTTCCGTCACCACCGCAGCGGCAATACCGAGTAGGACGGTCCACGACGGATCGGTTGTGCGGCAGACGATTACATCGCCGGGCTCGACCGTGCCGAAGTCGTCGACGCCGGATATCAGCCGGACCGGACCGGTGGCGACGCCTCGACTGACCGGGATGCCGGTTACTACATCGCCCGCGAGCGTTTGCCTATCCATAAGTCAACTAGTAGTTGACGCTGCCCGATTCGTCAACTACTAGTTGACGCACGGCGAGGGTCGTAAGTTCTCGCCGACGGCACATCGAACCGAGGAGTCGCAATGGAAGCCTTCGAAAGCGCTGCGCGCCAACATGACGAGTCGTCCGGCAGGCGGGCGGCGATCGTCGGTGCAGGGATCGCCGGGCTGGCTGCGGCTTTGCGATTGCATCAGCAAGGGTGGGATGTCGTGGTGGTCGAACGTGCGCCGGGTCGCCGCAGTGGCGGTTACCTGCTGAACCTGCACGGGCCCGGGTTCGACGCTGCCGAGCGGCTCGGGCTGTTGCCGGCGTTGCGGCCGCGCGATATCGGCTTCTTCAACTCGGTTCTCGTCCACGCCGACGGGCGGGAGAAGCTCCGGATTCCCAGCGCTGTCACCGAGGCCGCTGTCGGAGATCGGGCGTTGAGCTTGTTTCGCGGTGATTTGGAATCGGCGCTGTACGAGGCTGTTGCCGAGTTCGCCGATATTCGCTTCGGCACTACGGTGCAGGCCGTCGTGCAAACTCCGGGGAAGGTCGAAATCACGCTCAGCGACGACACCCACCTCAGCACCGAGCTCCTCGTCGGCGCCGACGGCGTCCACTCTCAGGTTCGAGAACTCGTATTCGGTGCCGAGTCAGAGTATTTCGTGGACCTGGGCCATGCGGTCGGCGCATTCCCCTTGGACACCGCGCCCGACCATATCCCGGATGGCGTCGGCAACACGTATATCGGTCCCGGACGCACGGCCGCGGTGATGAACATGGGATCGGATCGATCCTCGGCGTTCTTCACCTACCGCTCCCCCGCCCCCGATGCCGAACTCGCACTCGGCGCCGCATCCGCCCTCACCCAGGCGTTCGGGGATCTCGGCGGCGGTGTCGCCGAAGCGCTCCGTCAGCTCGACACCGCGCCCGGCAACGCCTACTTCGATTCGGTCGGCCAGATCGTGATGAACCGCTGGAGCCAGGGCCGCGTCGTCCTGCTCGGCGACGCGGCGTGGTGCGTAACGGTTTTCGCCGGATACGGCGCCGCCCTCGCCCTCGACGGCGCCGACCGGCTCGGCGCAGCGCTGGCAGACCATGGCGACGACATATCCGCCGCCCTCGACGCCTGGGAGACGGCACTGCGGCCGGAAGTGGACAAGCGGCAGGCATTGGCGCGCAAGGGAATCAGCCGATTCGCTCCGTCGTCACGCGCCCAGGTGTGGGCCGGCGAAATGATGCTGCGCGCAATCCAGCTCCCGGGCATCCGCGGCCTGGTTCAACGCGCCATCCAACGCGCCAACAACTAGCTGCTATCCGATCGCCAGCCACCGTCGAAGGATCTGTTCGACGGCCGGCTGCTTGGCCTTGATGTCGTCGAGGCTGTCGAAGCTCAAGATGCCGCGAATATCGGAAGCCCACTGCACCAGGCCCGACGGGTCTTCCATCACGGGAGCGGCCTTCTTGTCTTCCTTGCGGGTCGAACCCATATGCAGGATGAGCTGAACCTTGTTGTCCTTGTTCTTCAGATTGAAGGTCACCCGATCCTCACCATCGAGGACATAGCTGGGCGCACTCCACTTGACGTGTTCCTCGAGGCTCGGCTCGGTCTCCAAGATGATCGACTGCAGGGTGGTGACCTGCTCGCGGCGGTCGGTGTCCAGCTCGTTCAGGATGTCGGCAACAGAACCGTTCTTGGCCATAGCCGAATGGTAGCTGCGCTTGTTTCGGTCATTCCTCGGCGTACTGGATGGCGTCGATCTGCTCCTGAACCACCTCGGCGCGCGCAACCAGCTCAACGCGGTCTGGTTCGGTAAGGGTTTCCGCGCCGAGTTTCTCGAAAACGCACGAGAGCGTCGATCGCAAGTCCTCGAGCTTGTCACCTGAATCCACGAGTGCTCACCCTACGGGCAGTGCGGTGAACGGTTACTGTTGCCGCGCGAGGGATTCAGACGTCGAGTGCCATGCACACGTCCGGATTCGTCCAGTTCGATACGCACACAGGTACAGCCAGCGCGATGCCGATCACGACGCCGAATATCAGAGCAGGTGCCGGATGTGGACGGCTCGCCGAAACCACATGTCTCGGCCTCGTGAGGTACTCGCCGACCGCGAGGGTGTGGGCAACTGCAGCTGCGCCGAGAGCGATTGTGGCTGCCCACATCAGGAGCAATGCGGCCTCTTGGGCCTCTGAGAGATCAAGGATGGGAATGTACCCCAGGAACGGTGCGATACCGGTGACCTGGAGCGCGATTAATACGAACAAGGACCAGAGGATTCCGAGCGACCACAGCGGCCTTGAGATCCGTTGGGCACCAATGCATTCAGCGGCCTCCCCCGGCCGAACACGTTCGGTAGCCGAAACCGCCACCACCAGTGTCGCCGCAATCACCAGTTCCAGAACCAGCAGTCGTGTCGCCTCACCCGCATACCTGTCCGACGAGCACGGCCATACCGGGTGAACAGGGGTCGCCAAAAACCCATAGATGCACCCGACCAGCCACAAACCGGCCGCCAGACCCAGAAAACCACGACGACCATGTCGCACCCACCGCCCTACACGTTCGTATCGCGTCGTCGCGCTCGGCGCCGAACCCGCACCCACAGTGCCCCCTCCACCAATCCGTCACCGACGAGCGCGGATTGCGGTGTCCCCGACAGCCTCAACCGGCGATTGACTTCGCTCAGCCGAACACCAGACTACGGGCCCGGCCGCTGCGGCGAAGTGTCACAGGACTGTATTACGCTGCGGCTCAGTGGTTGTCGGCACACGGTGGGTGCTTGCGAGGTCGGAGGGGATTCGTGTCGTTGACACAAGGGTCGGTGGTCGCGGGCTACGAGATCGTACGGAGAATCGGTGCGGGCGGCATGGGTGCTGTATATCTCGCGCGGCACCCACGGTTGGTTCGGAATGTGGCGCTGAAGGTACTGCATGCTGGACTTGGCGCCGAGCACGAGGCTCGGGTGGCTTTCGATCGCGAGGCCGTCCTCGTTTCGCGCCTCGAACACCCCAATATCGCCACCGTGTACGACCGGAACAACCTCACCGATCCGTATCTTTGGCTGTCGATGCGCCATATCTCCGGTGGAGATCTCGGCACCCTGCTCGCTGCCGCTCCCGGGGGTCTGGACCCGGAGCTGGCGGCTGAGCTGCTCACCGGCGCGGCACGCGCTCTGGACTATGCGCATGACAACGGCGTGCTGCACCTGGATGTCAAGCCGGCCAATATCCTGATCGACCGGGACGGCGACGGCGAACGAGCGGTCTTGACCGACTTCGGGATCGCCCGGGCACTCGACGATGCGGTGAGCGCCTCCGGCGTCGCGGCGACCTTCACGTATGCGGCACCGGAACGCCTGGACCCGGAATCCGAGGTCGATCATCGTGCGGACGTATATTCGCTGGGCTGCACCATGTTTCAGCTGCTGTCCGGTCACCTGCCGTTTCCGGATGGATCATCGATCGCGAACCGCACACAATTGCGCGAACGCCCGCCTTCGATCCGCGAACGCATGCCCGAGCTCCCCGCTGGAGTCGACGCGGTGATCACAGCCGCGCTGGCGGGGAATCCCGCTGACCGATTCGCGAGCTGCGGCGAGTTCGCCACCGCTCTCACGGAGGCACTGACGAGCAACGCGGCTGCTCCGTCTCCGGCAGTGCGGGCCACGCCGAGACTTGTGCAAAATGCCGAACCGTATGCCGCCGAAGCCGAGTACCGGCGTGCCGCCGAGGCCGGTGACACGGACGCGATGCTCGATCTCGGGGCACTGCTCAGTCGACAGGGCAAATCCGTCGAAGCCGAATCATGGTGCAGACGTGCGGCAGTCAGCGGCAGCGTCGATGCGATGAACACCCTCGGCTGGCTGTTGCGCCAGCGCGGCAAATCGGCCGAGGCGGAGACATGGTATCGGCGAGCGATCGAGAAGAACGATGCCGACGCGATGAACAATCTCGCGATCATGCTGAATACGCGCGGTGAGCAAGCTGAGGCGGAGATCTGGTTGCGGAAGGCCGCCACTGGTGGCTGCGTCGATGCGATGAGCAATCTCGGTCGGCTGCTCCAAGAACGGGGAGATCTCGCCGAGGCCGAGATGTGGTGTCGACGGGCTGTCGATCACGGCGCGCCGGGTTCGCTGCTCGAACTCGCGATTGTGCTCCGGCAACAGGGCGACCTCGGTGAGGCCGAGATTTGGTACCGGCGGGCCGTGGATGCCGGAAGTACCTATGCGCCGGCGGGTCTCGCGTCGCTGTTGCACATGAAAGGTGAGCACGCTGAAGCCGAGCGTTTCTACCGGCGTGCCATCGACGGCGGCAGTGTCCAAGCGATGAGCAATCTCGGTCGGTTGCTCCAGGAACGGGGGCAGCTGGTCGAGGCCGAAATGTGCTGTCGCCGCGCGATAGACCAGGGCGATGACGTCGCGACGCATACGTTGGCGATCGTGTTGCTGCGCCGAGGCGAGTTCACCGAGGCCGAGTCATGGTTCCGGCGTGCGGTCGACCTCGGGGATACTTTCGCGCTGGATGGTCTCGCCACGGTGCTCGAACATCGCGGCGAGCTTGCCGAGGCCGAGATCTGGTATCGCCGTTCAGCGTCCGGCGGCAGCATCGAGGGGATGTACAACCTCGGCAGGGTGCTGCGCGATCGCGGCGAGAAGAACGAAGCCGAGACTTGGTTCCGGCGCATCGCCGACACCGAGGATGTCGGCGAGTTGGTATATCTCGCAGATCTGTTGCGGCAGAGCGGAAAACTGGCCGAGGCCGAGATCTGGTATCGGCGTGCGGCAGACAGGGGCGATGCGCGCGCGGGTCACAGCCTCGCGTTCCTACTGAAAGGGCGAGGGCAGCTGGACGAAGCCGAATTCTGGTATCGCCGGTCGATCGATAATGGAAACCCTGCGGCGGTCGTCGGTCTCACCGCATTGTTGGAACAGCGCCGTCGGCTCGGAGCAGCCGAAGCGACATCGCGAAGCGACGGGGTCGGTGAGGAACCCACTGGCGGCTTGACCAACTTGACGAATTTG
The DNA here is from genome assembly GCF_021183565.1 of Nocardia yamanashiensis. NCBI lineage: Bacteria > Bacillati > Actinomycetota > Actinomycetes > Mycobacteriales > Nocardiaceae > Nocardia > Nocardia yamanashiensis. Next base: position 2,022,747 of record NZ_CP089226.1, on the reverse strand, counting down.
CACACCCTGAGCTGAGCGGATTCGCCGTACGGGTCGAGTCGGCGGCGATTCATCAAGGCAGCCATGCAGACTCCGTCGAGAATAGAGGCTGTGGATCCACAGAGCACATCGATGCAACCCTCTGGAACATGCAGCGCCGGAACGCGTTTCGAACACCCCATCGAGACGCTCGATGCCGACGACTACATCGCCCGAGTTCAAGCCGAGAACGCCGCCGGGCAGTGCTTCATCTGCGAGCTGGCCGACGAGCAGACGACTCGCGAGCGCGAAACCGTTGCCTATCGTGATGAACATTGCGTCGTGTTCTTTCCGCCCTGGCCGCGGCTCTACGGCTACTGTTTGCTCGCACCTCGGCGGCATGTCACCAACGTCGTGTCCGACTTCAGCGAGAACGACTATCTCGCATTGCAATTGCGTGTTCATCGGCTCGGGCGGGTCCTCGCCGAGATCACGCCGACCGAACGCCTTTACGTGTTCAGCTTCGGGAGCATGCAGGGTGTCTCGCATGTTCATTGGCATATCGCGCCGCTGCCGCCGGGTGTCCCGTTTCGTGAACAGCAGTTCGCCGCGGTCGACAAGCTCGAATACCTCGTGATCGAGAAGGCCGAGCGGGAGGAACTGGCGGCGAAAGTCGGGGCGGGCATGACCGGCCTCGGCAACCGGTCGTGACCCCGCCCGAACCCGGAGACCGGGATGTTCGGGGCCTTACGGGTAGCAGTCCCAGCCGTTGACGTAGGCCGGTGCGCTGCCGATATTGCCGGACATGGTCTGAGATTCGATGGGTTTGCCGTCGAAATCGATGATCAGTGACGGTTGCGTTCCGCAGTTGTAGGTGGCCGGTGTCGGGCTGCGCCGGGTGATCTGCCAGGGGCCCTTCATGGTATCGCCTTGTGCGACAGTGCCTTCCATGGGTTGACAGTTGCCGCGGCCGGTGACCGTGACGGTGTCTCCGTCTTTGTAGCCCGCCGGCGGCACGATGATTGCCTCGTCACATTCGTATACGGGGAGGCGTGCGGCGCTGGCGGAGGTCGACGTGGGAGCGGGGTGGCTGTCGGTGGAGGTATCGCACGCGCTGAGAAGTGTTGCGACAGCGATAATCCCGAGAACGGTCGATGTCCGCGTCATGCCCATGCTTCGACGGCCTCCATATGGCGTGCGACTGGTGCCGTATCGATCTTGCCGGTGTCGGCGTTACCGCACCGCCCGCGGGCGGGCAAAGGCCGGCGCATGTTCTGGCCGGAGTCCGATGCCGCCGAGATAGGCGGTGAGGCCGCGCAGCGGTGGAATATGCCGCAGAGCCCGCAGTGGGGCCGGGAGGCGATGCTCGTCGAGCGTGCCGTTGAGGGCAGGCCGGATCAACATTTCGTGTTCGTTGTGCTGTGAACGCTGGGTGATCTTGACGGCGAGCGTTCTGCGGCGCTGGACGCGCGCCAGGTCTTCGTTGTCGACGCGGCCCTGCCGAAGCGGGCGGGAGAGTATCCGGGCTGCCGCGACTGCATCCTGAACAGCGAGGTTGATCCCGGCGCCGCCGACGGGAGACATGGTGTGTGCGGCGTCCCCGATGCACAGGACTCCGGAGTCATACCAGCGATACAACCGCATCATGTCGGTCTTCAGCAGCGGCACCTCGTCCCACGACCGCAGGTCCGACACCTGATCTTCCGACCAGCCGAACAGGTCGGCCAACTCTGATCGAAATGCCGCGATACCTTCGTTGCGCCGTGCGGCATCCGTGCCCTTCTCGATCAGGTAGGCGGTTTGGTAGTACTCGCCGCGGTCCATGGTGACCGCCGCTCGGCCATGGCCGAATCGACCGAACACCTCACTGTCACGGGCGTTGTCCGCCTTCGGAATTCGCACCTGCCACACGTCCATGGGCAGGTCGTAGGTCGCACCGCGCAATCCGGCGGCACGGCGTACCGACGACCACCGGCCGTCGCAGCCGATCGTGAGCCCCGCCGTCAGCTCGTGAACGGTGTTGCCCTCGTCGCTGTAGCGAACTCCGGTGACCCTGCCGGTTGCGTCACGGAGCAAATCGGTGACCGTGCAGTTCATCCGTAGCGTGAAGGTGGGTTCGGTGTTCGCGGCAGTGGCAAGCAGGTCGAGGAAGTCCCATTGCGGGACCATGGCGATGTACTTGTGCGGCCCCGGGATTCGACGGAAGTCCGCCAGGACGAGAGTGGTGTCACCGATTCGGATTCGCATCTGCTCGAGTCGTCCGGCCGACAGCTTCGCGAAACTTTCCCCGAGCCCGAGTTCGTCGAGCAGTCGCAGCGTCGAGGGATGCACTGTGTCGCCACGGAAGTCACGCAAGAAGTCGCGATGCTTCTCCAGCACCGTCACCTCGACCCCGGCGCGCGCCAGTAGCAATCCCAGCATCATTCCCGCGGGTCCGCCGCCGACGATGACGCACCCTGTTCGTTCGACCATGCGGTCACGCTAACAGAAAACTAGACACAGTCTAATTTTGAATTCTGTGTAATGATTGGGCGCGTGAGCCCCGATGTCGGTCTGCGAGAACAGAAGCGGCGCCGCACCAAGCAGGCGCTGGTGGCGGCCGCGCTGCGGCTTTTCAGCGAGAAGGGCTACGACCGGACCACAGTCGCGGAGATCGCGGCAGCCGCCGAGGTGTCGTATGCGACGTTCTTCAACTACTTCGCGGCAAAGGACGAGGTCGTCTTCGCCGACGACGATCTCTACGGCGATTTGCTGGAAGAGATCTTCGCCGCACACGACCACACGGAGCGGCCTGCGGACCTGCTGCTGCGAGCGATGGTCCACCTCAGCACCGCCGCGGATTGGAGCTTTCCTCTCGACCACGAATTCACCGTTCTCCGAGCCCGTTTGATCGGAGAGGTGCCGGCCCTGCGAGCGGCGGCGCTGCTGCGGAGAACCGTTCTCCAGCAACAACTGGCAGCCGGCTTGCAGGCCGCGTACCCGCACGAGGTCGATACTTTGCAGGCGGCAGCACTCACCGGCGCGATGATCGGGGCGGTCGACGCGGTCCTCAACTCCCTTGCACCCGAGGAAGCTGCACCGGAGTCGATCGCCGCCAAAGTCGAGGAAGCGGCGCGGATCAGCTTGCGCGGTTACCTGTCGCGCTGACCACCGACAAGCTATTTCGAGAGCGTCATGACCGTGCCGTCACCACCTCGGCCGCCACTTCGAGGAAGTTCAGGTCGGTGACGGCTGGGACCAGGATGAATTCGTCGCAGCCGGCTTGTTCGGCGCCGTCGAGGATGTCGGCGAGGGCTTCGGGGGTCGAGGCGCGGGTGGTGGCGGCGATCAGGTCGGCGAGTTTGGGGCCCAGGAAGTTGAGGTAGCGGGAGGTGAAGGAGCGGAGGGCGGTGGGGGCGTCGGTGACGCCGAGGGCGGTGAAGCAGCCGCTGACTTTGCGTGGGGGTGTGGGGCGGCCGGCTTCGGACCAGCAGCGGTCGGCGAGGTCGCCGGTTTTGGCGATTTCGCCGGCGTCGCCGGGGATGCTGAAGCCGGAGATGCCGTCGGCCCAGTGGGCGGCGCGGCGCATTGCCTTCGGGCCCATGGCGCCGGCGAGGATGATCGGGCCGCCGGGCTGGACGCAGGCGGGGCCGACGGGGTCGGCGCCGTCGAAGGGGGGTTTGCCGTCGAGCAGGGACTTCAGTTCGGCTACCTTGTCGTCGAGTTGCTGGTGGCGGCGTGTGAAATCGGCTCCGAGCGCGCGATAGTCGTGCTCGCGGCCGCCGACGCCGACGGCTACCTCCAGGCGCCCGTTCGAGAGTTGGTCCAGCGTGCCGATCTGCTGGGCGACCATCGCCATCCGATGCTGCGGCAGCACCCACAGGTTCGCCAGCACCCGCACCCGCTCGGTCACCGCGGCGCACGCGCCCAGCGTCGCAACCATTTCCGGGTTCGAGAAGGTGACCCGTTCGCCCACCGAAACGCTCGAGAACGGGCCCGCGTCGATCCGCCGGGCCCAGTCGACGGTCGTGCCCGGGCCGTAGCCGGGAGCCATTTGCGGAAGTGCGACACCGATCTTCATGGGGTTGACCTTCTCAGAGTCATCCGGTTCACGTCAGCCGATTACCTATCCGGACCCTGGAGCGGCTAATCGTCGGGTGAAGCGCGGCGGTTGCGTTTGGTGAGGCCACGGCGCTTCTTTTCCGCGATGCGGCGTTCCTTCGCTCCGCGTGAGGGTTTGGTGGCGCGGCGGACGGGGGGTGGGTTGGCTGCGGCTTCGCGGAGTAGGGCGGTCATGCGGGCGCGGGCGGTGGTGCGGTTCTGGAGTTGGGTGCGGTGTTCGGAGGCGGTGATGGTGAGGATGCCGTTGGTCAGGCGGGTGGATAGGCGGTCGAGCATTCGGGGGCGGAGGTGTTCGGGGATGGAGGGTGAGTTGGTGAGGTCGAAGGACAGTTCGACTCGGGTGTCGGTGGTGTTGACGTGCTGGCCGCCAGGCCCGGATGAGCGGGAGAAACGCTCGTGGAGCTCGGACGCGGGGATTGTCAGCGTCCGGGTTACGGGCAGGTCCTCGGGCATGGGGGTGGCGCTCTTTCTGGTCCGGTTCGGATGTAGTCCCTGATGACAGTCAACCTCGAGGCGGTCGGGCGGGAGAGGGCGGCGGGGCGTTTGAGCGGTACTCGAGGACCCGTGAGTCAGACTCGGGCGTAGTGGAGAGCGGAATCGGTTGTTCGGGAACCGGTTTCGGACGGGTACTAGCGCCGTGAGGACTGCCATGCGGGAACGTGTCGAGGAGCTCGGGAAGCTCAAGCGATCGGTGTCGGACGGGCCCGATGCGGCCGCTACGCGGAGGCAGTACGAGAAGGGGAAGCTGACGGCTTACGAGCGGATCGGGGAATTGCTCGATCCGGGGTCGTTTCAGGAGGTCGAGGCGCTGCGGCGGCATCGGGCCACGGGGTTCGGGCTGGAGGGGCGCAGGCATTTCAGTGACGGGGTGGTCACCGGGTGGGGAACGGTGGAGGGGCGGACGGTTTTCGTGTTCGCGCAGGACTTCCGGGTGATGGGCGGGGCCTTGGGGGAAGCTCACGCGGAGAAGATTCACAAGGTGATGGATTTGGCGCTGTCGGCGGGCGCGCCGATCGTGGGGTTGTACGACGGAGCGGGGGCGCGGATTCAGGAGGGGGTTACCGCGCTGGCGGGATTCGGGGGGATATTCGAGCGGAATACCAAGGCGTCGGGGGTGATTCCGCAGATCAGCGTGATTCTCGGGCCTTGTGCGGGTGGGGCCGCCTATAGCCCGGCGCTGACGGATTTCGTGTTCATGGTGCGGGAAACCGCGCAGATATTCATTACCGGGCCCGATGTGGTGGCCGCGGTGACCGGCGAGCAGGTGACGATGAACGAGCTCGGTGGCGCCGACGTGCATTCGCGGACCGGGGTCACCCATTTCACGTACGACGATGAGCACGGGTGTTTACAGGATGTGCGGCATCTGCTGTCGTTGCTGCCGGCCAATAACCGGCAGCATCCGCCCGCGGTGCCGTGCCTCGACCCGTTGGATCGGCGCGGCGAGGGACTCTACGATCTGGTGCCCGTCGACGGGAACCGCCCCTACGATGTGCGCGCCGTGATCGAGGAAATCGTCGACGACCACGAGATTTTCGAGGTGCACGAGCAGTGGGCCGCCAATGTGGTGTGCGCCTTCGCGCGACTGGGCGGGCATGTCGTCGGGGTGGTCGCGAATCAGCCGAACGTGCTGGCGGGCGTCCTGGATATCGCGGCGTCGGAGAAAGCGGCGCGGTTCGTGCAGGTGTGCGACGCGTTCAATATTCCACTGGTCACCTTGATCGATGTGCCGGGCTTCCTGCCGGGCGTCGCACAGGAGCACGGCGGCATCATCCGGCACGGCGCGAAACTCCTGTATGCCTACTGCAATGCCACGGTGCCGCGAGTGTCGGTGGTACTGCGCAAGTCCTACGGCGGCGCGTACATCGTCATGGATTCCCGGTCGATCGGCGCGGATCTGGCGCTGGCCTGGCCGAGTAACGAGATCGCGGTCATGGGCGCCGAAGCCGCCGCGAACGTCATATTCCGGCGCGAGATCAATGCCGCGAGCGATCCGGAAGCGGTGCGGCAGAACCGGATCGCGGAATATCGCTCCGAGCTGATGCACCCCTACTACGCCGCCGAACGGGGTCTGGTCGATGACGTGATCGATCCCGCCGAAACCCGGTCGGTGCTGATCCGCAGTCTCGCCATGCTCCGGACCAAACACGCCGATCTGCCGATTCGCAAGCACGGCAATCAACCACAATGACAGCGAGGACCCCATGAACACCCCCTTGATCCGCATCGAACGCGGCAATCCCGACGACATCGAGATAGCCGCGGTACTCGCCGCACTGCTGTGCCTGGCCGAGCCGGACATCGAAATCGCACCGCCCGCACCGGCTCCGGTGCGCTGGATCGGCCCGCGCCGCACCGGCGCGTACGTCCCGTCGCACAGCTGGGCCGCCGCATGACCGCCGTCGCCCCGCTCATCGATGCGGGGCAGGTGCGGGGCATCGAGCTCGACGGCGGGACGGCGCGGCTCTCGGCCCTCCTCGCGGTGCCGGAGCAGCCGCCGCGCGCCACCATCGTCGCCATACACGGAATCGGCATGCGCGCCGGGTACTTTCACGGCCGCGCCCTGCCCGGGATGTCGCTGCTCGAGCTGGGCGCCGCGCTCGGCTTCACCGTCGTCGCCGTCGACCGGCCGGGTTACGGCGCGTCCGCGCGCACCCTGCCCGAGGGACAGCCCGTCGCCGAGCAGGCCCGCACGCTCGCGCACGCCCTGCGCGACCTGGAGTCCCGATTCGACACCGGTGCCGGGATTTTCCTGCACGCGCACTCGTTCGGCGGCAAGCTGGCACTCGTGACCGCCGCGTCGCAGCGCGTATCGGATCTGCTGGGGATCGATGTCTCCGGCTGCGGGCACCGCTATGTCCAGTCCACGGCGGGGCTCGAGAACGTCGGCCCCGGCTGGACGCGCAGCTGGCTGCCGCTGGACTGCTATCCGCCGGCGTCGTTCCGGGCAGCGCGCGCCATCACAGCGCCGATCCCGGCGGCCGAGCAGTTCGACATCGTGAATTGGGAATCGGCCTTTCCCGCTGTCGCCCAAGGCATTCGGGTGCCGGTGCGGTTCACCTTCGCCGAGCACGAACGCTGGTGGCATCAGGACGACCGCACCCTCGACGAACTGCGTTCGCGGTTGCGCCATTCGCCCCGGGTGGTGGTCGATCGGCAGCCGGACGCCGGGCACAACACCAGCCTCGGCTACACCGCGCGCACCTTCCACCTGCGGTCGCTGGCGTTCGCCGAGGAATGCCTCGTCAGGAGGAGACAGCGATGACTCGATCGGCCGCGGCCGTGACGACCAGTCCCGGACCGCGATTCGCGCTGCTCGCACCGGGGCAGGGCGCGCAGAAGCCGGGGATGCTGATGTCGTGGCTGGCGCTGCCGGGCGCGGCGGAGCGCATCGCCCGGTGGTCGGAGATCAGCGGTTTGGATCTGGCCCGACTCGGAACCACTGCCGAAGCGGGCGAATTGGTCGATACCGCGACCGCGCAGCCGCTGATCGTCGCGGCCGGACTGCTCGCCGTGGAGGAGTTGAACGCGCTGGGCGCGCTCGGCGCGGACACGATGGTGGCCGGGCATTCGGTCGGTGAGCTCGCGGCGGCGGCCGCGGCGGGCGTGATCACCCCGGACGAGGCGATCGCCCTGGCCGCCACACGCGGCAACGCCATGGCCGCGGCGTGCGCGACGGAGCCGACCGGCATGGCGGCGGTACTGGGTGGGGACCGCGCGGAAGTCCTCGCCCACATCGCGAAACTCGGCCTGGTTCCGGCCAATTTCAATGCCACCGGTCACATCGTGGTGGCCGGGCCGCGCCCGGCGCTGGCCGAACTGACCGCCGATCGCCCGGCCGCGGCCAAGGTCGTCACGCTGGCGGTGGCCGGTGCGTTCCACACCGATTTCATGGCCGCCGCACAGGACACGGTCGCGCGCGCGATCGCGAAACTCGCTCCCCGCGAACCTCTTCGCCCCCTGCTGTCCAATGTGGACGGCCTGCCCGTGACTTCCGGGGCGGACGCCCTCGCCAAGATCGCCGCGCAGGTCACGCGCCCGGTCCGCTGGGACCTGTGCACGGAAACGATCCGCCGCAGCGCCATCACGGCGATCGTCGAACTCCCCCCGGCCGGCGTCCTCACCGGCATCGCCAAACGCGAACTCCCCCGGCTCGATCGTCATCCGATCCGCACCCCGGAGAGCCTGACCGCCGTCCTCGGCGCGCTGTCCGCGGCGAGCTGAACCCGGTCCCGCTGTGCCGGAACCCTTTTCGAGTCGTGTCGGTGAGTCTGCGGGCACCGACACGACATCGACCCCGTCGCCTGCGGGCCGCGGCGTCACGCCACGGTGACGACCTCGTCGTAGGCGAGGCGGGGAGACCGGGGATACCAGGCGTCCGGGCCGGGCTTGCCGATATTGACCACGACCAGCGAGGCCGCGTCACCCGCGGGGAAGAACTCGCTGTCGACGCCGGCGGCGTCGAATCCGTTCATCGGCCCGGCCGCCAGCCCGGCCGCCCGGATGCCGAGGATGAAGTACCCGACCTGGATGAGCGCGTTGAATCGCGCCGAATGCGCCCGCACTTCCGGATCGGCGAAGTAGTCCTTCGCATCGGGCGCGTGCGGGAACACCTTGGGCAGATGGTCGTGGAAGTTCAGATCGGCCGCCAGGATCGCACTCAGCGGGGCGTTCGCGGTCTTCGGCTTGTTGGCGTCCAGCATGTGCGTGACCAGGCGGGCGCGCGCCTCGGGGGTGCGCACCAGCACGATGCGCAGCGGCTGCTGATTCATCGAGGTGGGCGCGAACTTGACCAGTTCGTAGATCTCCCGGACCTGTTCGTCGCTGACCGGTTCGTCGGTGAACGTATTGGCGGTGCGGGCTTCCCGGAACAGCAGATCCTGCGCGGCCGCGGCGAGCGCGAGCCGGGTGTCCGATTGTGCGGTGCTCACTGGTTTCTCCTTGGTAGAGGCGGGGTTTCGGGTCAGTCGTGCGATACGCGGCGCGAACGGGTCTGGATGGCGCCGTCGACGCGCACCAGCACGTCGTGCACGACGCAGCTGGGGTTGATCTCGGGCGCGCTACCGGGGCGGATCTTGACGACCAGGCAGTAGGAGGTGGCCACGATGCTGCCGTCCTCCTGGGGCCGCAGATCGGTCATGCCGAACCAGTGCCGCCGCTGCATGGGATCGGCTTCGAAGCGCTGGTGGAACGCGACGAGGTCGGCGATGATCCCGGCCCGGGTCAGCGCCGGCGGCCGCCCGGGGGTGTGCTCGAATTCGGCGTCCTCGGTGAAGGTCTGCGCGTAACCGGGGATGTCCCGGTTGTCGAGCCGCTGCATCTGGTCGGCGTAGAACTGCTGAACCTCGGCGTACAGCTCCGCACGGCTGGCGACGGTGGTCATGCTGGCTCCTCGAATGCTGTTGCGCCTGCCTCGGATTCGGCGGGCCGCGACTGTGCTCCACCGTGTCCGACGGTCCTCGAGCCTGGGTCGAGCCGGTTTGACCGGATCTATAGGCCGGGCGACGACGCTGAGAGCGGGACAGCCCCGCCGAACCGCACACCCCACCGATGGAGGAGAAATGACCGCACCTCAGCGTGTCGCGCTGGTCACCGGCGCGACCAGTGGAATGGGCCTCGCGATCACCGAAAGCTTTGCTGCCCAGGGCATCTCGGTGTTCATCTGCGCGCGTGACCAGCAGCGCGTGCTCGATACCGCCAAGCGCCTGCAGGACGAGGGCCACACGGTGGACGGCGTGGCCTGCGATGTCCGCGACGCCGGCCAGATCCGTGAGTACGTCGATGCCGCCGTGCAGACCTTCGGCCCGGTGGACATCCTGGTCAACAATGCCGGCCGCAGCGGCGGCGGCGAGACCGCGCAGGTCGAGGACGAGCTGTGGCTGGATGTGATCAACACCAACCTGCACAGCGTGTTCTTCGCCTGCAAGGCCGCGCTCACCGCCGGGGGCATGCTCGAGCGCGGCAGCGGCCGGATCGTCAACATCGCCTCCACGGGCGGCAAACAGGGCGTGGTGCACGGGGCGCCGTACTCGGCGTCCAAGCACGGCGTCGTGGGATTCACCAAGGCGCTCGGCTTGGAGCTCGCCAAGACCGGGATCACGGTCAATGCCGTGTGCCCGGGGTTCGTGGAAACGCCGATGGCCGAACGGGTTCGGGAGGTGTACTCGGGCATCTGGGGCGTCGACACCGACGAGGTGCACGCCCGGGTGAGCGCCCGCGTGCCGATCGGCCGCTATGTCGAGCCCACGGAGGTGGCGGCCATGGTCGACTACCTGATCGACCCGCGCGCCGCCGCCGTCACCGCGCAGGCGCTCAATGTCTGTGGCGGACTGGGTAATTACTGAGCCGAGGCGGTGTCCGCGCTCGGCGCGGACACCGGTGGCCTCGTCGAGGACGGTGAACCGGTGCACTGTGGTGTTCCCCTGTTTCTCGCACCGGCACGGGGCGGCGCGAATCGGTCAGGACGGGCGAATGACGCGGCGCCAGGCCAGGATCCGGCGCTGGGTGCGGCCGTCGACCTGGGCGGCGCCGATCAGGGTGAGATCGTCGCCGTCCAGGGTCAGCCGGCGGACCTGTTCGGTGCCCGCCCAGGCCGGGTTCGAGCACACGCTGATGGCGTGCACGACCTCCTCGCCGCGCACCCGCCAGGTGCCGGCGTAGCCCATGAACGGCGCGGCGGCGCGGGCGGTGTCGGTGCGCATCATGCTCACCGACATGTGACCGCCGGATTCGTAGATCAGCAGGCCGCTCGGCGAATCACCGAGCGGCCCGGTGCTTTTGGTATCGCTGTCGTCGAGGTCGTGGTAGGAGCGCAGTTCCCAGGTTCCGATGAGGTCGGTCATGACTCCACGATGGGTGTGCGCCCTACAGTCACGCTCGAGGCGGCGTGGTCACCGCGGTGCGCCGCCGCGCGCGTTGTCGTAGGCGGCCCGGAGGATCCGCCACACCACGGCCAGCTCCTCGGCGTCGCGAGGGCCGTACACCAGCAGCAGCGTCGGCTGCAGGTAGCCCAGGCGCGCCATGGGATGCTGTTCGGCCCAGCCCTTTTCGATGGCCTCGGCCGCGAGGTCGGTGGGCAGGCACAGATGCAGGCTGCCGTCCCGATGTCCGTGCAGATGAGCGAATTCGGTGCCCGCCACGAAAGCGTCGGCGGGACCGGCGGCCAGCTCGGGTTCGAGATACAGCGCGCGGGTGTCCGGCAGGGACACCTGACTCGCGCCGATACGCACCCCGGGCAGGGTGATCATCCGGTCCCACAGGGCTTCCTGCACGTCCGGGGGCGCGATATCGGAGAGCTGTTGATGCGGATTGTGCGGCCTGGTGCGCGGCCGGTCCCCGCTCCGTCGCGGGAGGCCGAGCCGATCTGTCGCTGCCACGGTCATCGCTGTGCTCCTTTCGGTTTCGCACTTGTCGAACCGCCTGGTCACACAGTAGTTTCCAAAATATAGTAGTTACCAAATGGAAAGCATGCGGGAGTTGCTATGACGGACGTCACATCGGCCACCGTGGATCCGTGCCCGATCACGCCGGTGGTGGATCTGTTCTTCGGGCGCTGGTCCACGCAGGTGCTGTGGGTGCTCACCCATCACGGGCGGATGCGGTTCAACGAAGTGCTGCAGAGTATTCCGGGGCTCACCCCGAAGGTGCTGACGCAGCGGCTGCGTCAGCTCGAACGCGACGGTCTGCTGGTGCGGACCTATTACGCGGAGATGCCGCCGCGGGTGGAGTACGAGGCCACCGCGCTGGCCGAGACATTGTCGCCGGTGTTCAACAGCCTCGCGCAGTGGTCCGAACAGCACCTCGCGGCGGTGCTGGCGGCGCGCGCCAGCTATGACGCGGGCGACGACTGACGGGCGGCTTCGAGCAAGAAGCCGGCCAGCTCGCGCGGCATGGTGATCATGCAATCATGGCCGGTGGGAAGCAGTTTCAGCCGATCGGCGGGCAGGTCGGCCGGCGGCAGGGTGCGCGGCATGGCGGCGCGCATGGCCTGGAAGTCGGCGCCGCCGCCGGTGCAGTGGATGTGGGTCACCGGAATCTGTTGCAGCGCTTCGGGATTGCGCAGCACCATGGGTTCGGTGAAGGTTTTCAGCGATTGCGCGGTGAGGTTGGCGGCCAGCCAGCTCAGATCCGGTTCGTCGGTGACGCCGTAGAGGCCGCCGTCGCCCATGGGCTCGGTCTGCGCGGGCACCCGCCACCCGTCGCCGTGCGCGGCGGCGAGGGCGGTGAAGGCATCGACCATGGGCGCCATGACATCCGCGACCGCCTCGCCGTCGCGCGGGACGAAGGTGTCGATGTAGACGAGTTCGGCGACGCGGCCGGGCAGCGCGTCGGCGAGCGCGGTGACCACGATGGCGGCGTAGCTGTGCCCGACCAGGACGAGTTCACGCAGGTCCTCGGTGATCACCAGGTCGATCAGGTCCTGGACGTGGGTGCCCAGGCCGACGTCCGGGCCGAGCAGGTCGGCGCGTTCGCCGAGGCCGACCAGCGAGGGGGTGAATACGTGGTGGCCCGCCGCGGTCAGCAGCGGGGTCACCCGCTGCCAGGCCCAGCCGCCGTGGAACGCACCGGGAACGAGCAGATAGGTGGCCATCACTTCTCCTGTTTCATCGCTTCGACGCGGGGCACGCGCGGATTCGGGGGCACGGATTCGGGGCGGATGCCCAGGCCGATCACGCGGGCGATCACGTGGGACAGGCCGGGGAATCGGCGCAGCAGGCGCGCCAGCAGGGGTTTGTCGGTGCCGGGGCGATCGGCGCTGGGGTAGAGATCGCTGAGCAGCCGCAGTTGCGCGAATTGCACTACGCGCATGGGGAATTCGCGGCGCTGCTGGACGGCGTGCAGCTCGGCCGGGGTGGGGGTGCGGCCGGTGCCCAGGATCGGGGCGAGCAGGCGGGCGGCGGCGATGGCGTCCTGGATGGCGAGGTTGATGCCGACCCCGCCCGCGGGCGACATCGCGTGCGCGGCATCGCCGATGGCCAGCAGGCCCGGGCGGTGCCAGCTGCGCAGCCGGTCGACGCGGACGTCGAGGGGTTTGACGGCATCCCAGTCGACGAGTTCGGCGGCCAGGGCGGTGGTCAATGCCGGGTAGATGGCGGCGATCGCGGCCCGGAACGCTTCGAGCCCTTGTGCGCGGACGGCATCGAAACCGCCCTTGGGGATCATGTAGGCGACCTGGAGGTAGTCGCCGCGATCGAGGCAGACGATGAAGAAGTCCCGGCCGCTGCGCACCGCGGGCAGGCGGTCGCCGTCGGGTTTGCTCACCCGGAACCAGAGCACGTCCATGGGCGCTGTGCTGGCGGCGACCTCGAGCAGCTCCTGTTGCCGCACCAGGGAATTGCGGCCGTCGGCGGCGATGACGAGCTTGCTGGTCACCTCCAGCCGGGCGTCGGAGGTGCGGGCGCGCAGGCCGGTGATCGCGCCACCGATCTCGATCAGCTCGGTCACCTCCGCCTGCTGCACGAGCCGGAAATTGGGGTAGCGGGCGGCGGCTTCGGCGAAGAAGTTGAGCACATCCCATTGCGGCATGAACGCCACGAACGGGAAGCGGCCCGGCAGCCGCCGGAAGTCGGCGAAGGTCACCGGGCCCATTGCGGTGGCCATCGGCAGCTGCGGCACTTCGACGTGCGGCAGTTTCAGGAACTCCTCGGCCAGGCCGAGTTCGTCCAGTGCCGTCAGCGTGGACGGGTGCACGGTGTCGCCGCGGAAGTCGCGCAGGAAGTCCGGGTGTTTCTCCAGGACCAGGACCTGTGCGCCGGCGCGGGCGAGCAGCAGCCCGGCCATCAATCCGGCCGGGCCGCCGCCCGCGATGCAGACGTCGGCGGATTCGGTTGTCACGCCCAGCATTCCGGCACCTGCCCGCCGTTGTAGGTGACCATTTCGTCGAAGATGCCCAGCACGTCGAGGGGGATACCGATCTCGGGGGTGTCGAGTTCGGCGTAGGCGCGGTGCAGATTGCCCACGATCCGTTCGGCGTCGATGAGTTCGGCGAATTCGCCCAGTTCCACTTCCGAGGCGACATGCAGCGGGGTCAGGCCCAGCGGTTTGTATTCCGCCGCAAGGGCTTCGATCCAGCGCAGGTAGCGGGTGGTCTGGGTGAGGATCTCCGGTCCCGCCACCGGGCCGTGGCCGGCGACCACCGTTTCCGCGCCGAGGGCGGTGAGCTTGCCGATGGCGTCGAGGGTGCCGCGCACCGAACCGAAGAGGCAGAACGGCGCGGCGCCGGACATGACGAGGTCACCGGCGAAGAGCACCTTCTCCTCGGGCAGCCAGGCGACCACGTCGTTGGTGGTGTGCGCGGCGGGGCCGAGATGGATCACCTCGACCCGCCGCTCCCCCAGCCACACGGTCAGCCGGTCGGCAAAGGTGATGGCGGGCAGGGTGACTCGGACATCGCCCCAGTCGACCTGTGGCCACAGCTGGGTCAGGGCCAGTCCGGTGTCGATCATCTCCTGCCGGATCCGCTCGTGGGCGACCACGACCGCCGCCGGGCCGAACCGGTGATTGCCGAAGTTGTGATCACCGTGGTGATGGGTGTTGACGATGGTGCGGCCCGGCCCGCCCGCGCGCTCGCCCACGAACTCGGCCAGCGCACGGGTACGGCCTTCGGTGGCGAGCGTGTCGATCACCAGCGCCCCGTCCGGCCCCGCGATCACGCCGGCATTGCTCACGCACCAGCCGCCGCGATCGTGGGTGTAGGCGAAGACGTTCTCGGCGATCTCGGTGACGACCGCGCGGGCCTCGGCCCGGGTTCCGGTGGGTGTCATAGCGCCGATTTCGTGGACTCGGCGCGGCGGCCCTCGATCTCGCGGACCGCGCACAGCAGGGTATTGCGGCTGTTGGTGCCCAGCGCCTCGGCGAGATAGGCCCGGGCATCGGCGAGATCGGTGCCCGCGCCGAGGGTTTCGCGCGCCACCTGCGGGTTGATGGCGACCAGGTGCCGGGCGGTGGCCACCACGCCGTCGCCGCCGCCGGTGAATTCCCAGCTGCCGCTGTGGCCGAACAGCATGGCGGGCGGCAGCAGCTGCTTGTAGTCGATGCGTTCGCCCGGCACGCAGATGCGGATCGAGCGGGTGGTGTGCGGTACGACGCCGGCGGTGACGGTGTCCATCTCCATCAGCTGCACGCCCGGCTCGTCCTCGGTCAGTTCCACCCGCCCGACGTGCGGAACGTGCTCGGGCCAGCGGTCACTGCGGTAGACGAAGTCGTACAGCTCCGCGAGCGGGACGTCCAGGGGGATCTTCTCCTCGAACGCGCACACCACCTGCGGCACCGGGTAGCCCAGCTCCGCGATGCGCGCCAGCGTCGCCAGTTCGGTGACGCTGTTGCGGTCCACGGCGGCCGCGATCGCTTCCGCGTCACCACCGGGAATCACCGAGAAGTGATGGTCCAGGGTGATTTTCGTGCTGCGGGCCCCGACCTCCTCGAAGGTCCACCGCCCGCCCATGGAGGCGATCGGCGCCGCGCTGCGCTCCTGCTCGAAGGTGATGGTCCGCTGCTGCGGCAGGAACTCCCGGCGCGAGGTCCAGTTCTTCACCTCGCCGTTGACCATGGCCCACAACCGGAATCGCTCCATGCCGGCGGTGCGCTCGAGGTGCCGCACCAGCACGCTGGGCTCGAAAATGACCGGCCACCAGGTCACGTCGGCGACCAGGCGGTACACGTCCGGGAACGCCGCTTCCACCACCCGGTGATGGCTCATCCGGATGATGCTCACAGCGCACCCGCCAGCTGGCTGTTCACGATGCCGATCAGCTCGGCCGGGGTCTTCACCTCGACCAGCCGGTCCTCGGGGATCGTGACTCCGAAATCGCGTTGGATGCGCGAGGCGGTCTCGATCAGCGCCAGCGAGTCGTAGCCCAGGTCCTCGAATTCCACCTCGGCGATATCGCCGGCCAGTTCGGGCGCGGTCTCGTCACCGCCGGCGCACTCCACGAGAATCCGCCGCAGTTCGTCGATCGTCATGGTCATCTCTGCTCCTCGAGTTGCTGTTGGTCGGGCATGCTGTCGGTCGGATGGCAGTTCAGCGGTCGGCGCTGCGCACCACGACCGCGGAATTGAAACCCCAGCGGCCGCGGGCCAGCACCAGGGCGGTGTCGATAGTGGCCGGGCGGGCATCGCCGCGAACCAGGTCGATCCGGTAGGCCGGATCGGGGGTGACGGTGGCGGCGGTCGGCGGGATCACCCCGTCGCGCATGGCGAGCACGGCGGTGACGATGTCGAGCGGCCCGGCGCCCGAGAACAGCCGTCCGGTCAGGGGTTTCGTCGCGGTGACCGGTACTCCGGCGGGGCCGAAGACCGCTTCCAGGGCGGCGGCCTCGGCGCGATCCTGCTCGGGTACGCCCGCGGCGTCGGCGAACACCACATCGACGTCGGCGGGCGTGACCTCCGCATCGGCCAGGGCCAGTTCGATGGCGCGCCGCAGGCCCGGCGGCCGCCCGGAATCGGGATGGGGGTCGAAGGTCTGGGCGTACCCGGCGATCTCGCCGTAGACGTGCGGAACGCCGCGGGCGCGGGCCGTGGCCGGGTCCTCGACGATGAGCATGGCCCCGCCCTCCCCGGGCACGTTACCGGCGGCTTCGACATCGAAGGGCAGGTACGCGCGCGCCGGATCGGTTGCGGTGCTGAGGGTTCCGCTCGCGACATGGGAGGCCCAGCCCCACGGGTCGAGTGCGGAATCCACGCCGCCGGTCACCACCAGCGGCGTGCCGCGCCGCACGGTGCGGCGGGCGTGGCCCACCGCGTCCAGACCGCCGGCCTGTTCGGCGACCATGGCACTACTGGGTCCGCGCATACCGTGCCGGATGGAGATCTGGCCGGTATTGACCGCATAGAACCAGGCGAAGGATTCGTAGACGCTGACGTGCTCGGGGCCCATCGACCACAGCTTGTTGAACTCGCGGTGGGTGAATTCGAAACCGCCCGAAGCGTTTCCGGTCACGACGCCCATGTCGTAGTCGGTCAGCTCGCCGGTGTCGGCCTTGGCGTCGTCGATGGCCCATTGCGCCGCCACCAGCGCCAGCCGGGTGGAGATGTCGGTCTGGGGCAGCAGCCGGCTCGGCAGGTGCTGTGCGGCGTCGAAATCGGCGAGCTGCCCGGCCAGTTTGGCGCCCGAGCCGGCGGTGTCGAAGCGGGTGAGCGGGCCGATGCCGCCGCGCCCGGCCAGCACCGCCTCCCAGAACTGTTCGGTGCCAAGGCCGTTCGGCGCGATCACGCCGACTCCGGTCACGACGGTCATGCCGCGACCTCTTCCGTCCGGCGCAGCACCATGGCGCTCTGGAAACCGCCGAACCCGCTGCCGACGGTCAGCACGCTGTCCATCCGGTGATCGCGGGCGTACAGCGGCACATAGTCCAGATCGCATTCCGGGTCGGGCTCGTGCAGGTTGGCCGTCGGCGGCACCACCTGATAGTCCAGGGCCAGCAGGCAGGCGGCGATCTCCACCGAGCCGATGGCGCCCAGCGAATGGCCGACCATGGATTTGATCGAGCTCATCGGCGTGCGATAGGCGTGCTCGCCGAGACTGCGCTTGACCGCGGCGGTTTCGTGCCGGTCGTTCTGCCGGGTGCCGGAACCGTGGGCGTTGATGTAGCCGATCGCGGTCGGGTCGATGCGCGATTCGTCCAGGGCTACCCGGATCGCCTCGGCCATCTCGCGGCCGTCGGCCTTGAGACCGGTCATATGGTAGGCGTTGCAGCGGGTGGCGTACCCGGTGATCTCGGCGTAGATGCGCGCGCCGCGCTTACGGGCGCTCTCGAACTCCTCCAGCACGAACATCGCCGCGCCCTCGGCGAGCACGAAACCGTTGCGGGAGTTGTCGAACGGCCGCGAGGCGTGCTCGGCGTCGTCGTTGCGCGGGGTGGTGGCGCGAATGGCGTCGAAGCAGGCCACCACGATCGGGGTGATCGGGGTGTCGGAGGCGCCGGCGATCATGACGTCGGCCGACCCCTCGCGGATCAGCTGCACGGCGTGCCCGACCGAGTCCAGGCCCGAGGTGCAGCCGTTGGAGACCATCGCGACCGGGCCTTCGGCGCCCACGCTCCAGGCCACCTCGGCCGGCATGACGCTGGGCACCATGTAGTCGAACATGTAGGGCGAGAGGTGATTCTCGTCGAGCACCCAGCTGCGGCCGGAATCCGACAGCACCAGGTATTCCTGTTCGAGGCTGGTCGCGGCGGCGACCGCGCTGCCCAGGCTCACGCCCACCCGGAACGGGTTGAGCGTGTCCATGGACAGTCCGCTGTCGGCGACGGCTTCCCGGGCACACACCACCGCGAACTGCGCGGCACGGTCCATGCGCCGAATCTCGCGGCGCGACAAGCCTTCCGCGATCGCGTCGAAATCGGCCTCACCCGCGACCTGCGAGCGATAGGGTGAGGCGTCGAAGAAACTGATCCGCCGGGTGGCGGTGCGGCCCTCGGACAACAACTTCCAGAACCCGTCCTTGCCGGATCCGCCGGGCGCCCGCACGCCCAGTCCGGTGACGACCACGCGCCGGCTCACCGCATACTCCCGAATCGGTTGGCGTACATAGCAACTCTCCTTCGCGCCGAACAATGGTGATCGAAGCTCCGATGTCTGCTCCTGAGCTTCGGGCACCCGGCTCCAAGACCGCTCGAGCGCTGCGCTCGAGCGATCCTCGAGGCCCGGCTGGGAGAGTTACGGTCAAGCGGGTCGGTCGAGTTCCGAGGTCGAGTTCCAGCCGATCAGATAGCCCGCATGCCGGGACTCCAATACTTCGGCCACCGATTCGTCGGCGGCATTGAGAATATCGAGGTGTAATTGCCGCAACTTCCAGCACGGATCCAGGCCCAGTTCGCGCTGCATGACCTGCGCGAAATCCTGATAGACCTGCAATGCGCGATAACGCTGCCCGGCGCGGCACAGCGCGTACATGTAGTAGGCCTGCATGCGTTCGTGCAATGGTTGTTCCGCGGTCAATCGCGCCAGATCCGGACAGACTTCCCGGTGGTCACCTATTCGTAATTGGGCTTCTATTCGCCTTTCCTGATTCACCAGCCGCAATTGCTGCAGATGGGTCAATTCGGCATTCAGTGGATTTCCGGCCTCGACATCGAGTAGCGGCGGGCCGGTCCACAGCGCCTCCGACGCGGTGTACAACTCGACAGCCCGGCGATCATTGCCGACCCCGGCCGCGCAGCGGGCGGCCTCGGCCATGATCCGGTAGTCCTTCACATCGAGCACGCAGTCGCGTGCGTCGAACAGGTATCCCTTGCTCCACGTGCGCAGATACCGGTCCGCGACCTCGCCGTGCTCGATGTCCAGGAACTCGGCCATGCGTTTCCTGATACCCAGCACGTAGGTCTGCACCACGGTGACGGCACTTCGTGGCGGATTCTCGCTCCACAATTCCTCGATCATCGTGGATACCGGCACCACGGACGAATGCCGGACCAGCAGCAAGGCCAGTAATTGCCTCTGCTTCTGCGCGGTTGGCGTGGCATTCCGATTCTGCAGCGCAAGCGTTAGCGGGCCCAGTACGCGGGCATAAACTGGCTGTGTCACGGGGCGCTCCCTATTGTCTTTTCTCGATCAGCGCGAGAAATGAACACCCACGACACTGTAGGCAAGTCCAGGGTAGCCTTCGGTAAGTATCCGGTTCGTGAACAAACCGTAATTTGATGGTTAAAGGCAGCTGCGAATGAGACGCCTCCGCTATCGGTTTATCGGGCGCCTGGATAAAGAATGACTGATCAAATATTCACCCGCCACTCGGAATGCACGTGCATCGCGGCCGGCGTACACGCGGGGCGCGACATCGGCCGAAAGGACGCCGATACCGCTGAGGTGCGGTTATCTTGGACGCGCGCCCAGTCCTTTTCGGCTCGGACCTGACCTCGAGGAGTTCGATGCGCTCGTTCCTTCGCCCCGCCGCCCTCGTCCTCGTCGCGACGCTCACCGCGCTGCTCACCGGCGCCGCCGGCGCATCCGCGACGCCCGGGCCGGCTTCACCACTGGGGGACGGCTTCTACTGGGGCGTGGCGGCCTCGGGGTTCCAGTCGGAAGGCCATGCGCCGGACAGCAATTGGGTCCGGTACGTCAACAGCCATCCCGACTACGACCGGTACGGCGACAGCGTCGACTTCTACACGCGGTACGCCTCGGACATCGCCCTCGCGAAGGGGCTGGGGGTGAACGTGTACCGGATCGGGGTGGAGTGGGCACGGTTGCAGCCGCGGCCGGGAATGTGGGACGACGCGGGATTCGCCTTCTACGACAAGGTGATCGCGGCCATCCGGGCGGCGGGGATGCGGCCGATGCTGACCCTGGACCACTGGGTGTATCCGGGGTGGGCGGCCGAGCGCGGAGGGTGGGCGCGCGACGGGATGGTCGAGGACTGGCTGACGAACATGCGGGTGGTGGTGGATCGCTATGCCGGGTTCGATCCGCTGTGGGTGACCATCAACGAACCGGCCGCGTACATGTTGAACGAGGTGCGCAACGGCGGGCTGCCGATCACTCAGCTCGGGGTGATGCAGGACCGGCTGGCGCAGGCGCACAACAGCATCTACGACTACATCCATCAGGTGCGCCCCGGCGCGATGGTCACCAGCAATGTCGCCTACATCCCCGGGGCCGACGATGCGGTGAACGGGCCGATGCTGCAGCGGATCGCGGGGCGGCTGGACTACCTCGGGATCGACTACTACTACGGGATGTCCCCCGGCTCCGCGGCGGACTACGCCGGGTTCGCGCGCTCGGCGCTGTGGGAGTTGCCGTTGCAGCCGGAGGGCATCTATTACACGCTGCGGCACTTCAGCAAGCTTTTCCCCGGCAAACCGCTCTACATCGTGGAGAACGGGATGCCGACCGAGAACGGGACGCCGCGCGCGGACGGGTACACCCGGGCCGACAACCTGCGTGACGACATCTACTGGGTGCAGCGGGCGGCGGCCGACGGCATGAACATCATGGGCTACAACTACTGGAGTCTCACCGACAACTACGAGTGGGGTTCCTACACACCGCGATTCGGGCTCTACACCGTCGATGTACTGACCGATCCGAGCCTGACCCGCCGCCCGACCGACGCGGTGGACGCCTATCGCGGCATCACCGCGGCCAACGGCGTACCGGCCGGGTATCTGCCCACCCGCGCGCCCGCCTCCTGCTCGCTGGTCGATGGCGTCGACAGCTGCGTGAACCCGGTCACCATCCCCCGATAGCACGACACGCACCGCGCTGCACGGGAATCCGGCTAACTGACAGCTACGCTCCGATCGGGACGTTTCCGACCCGTTGTCCCGAGAAGGAGTCCCGATGCGCGCACGGCTGCACCGTCTCGCCCTGGCCGGATTGGCTGCCGCCACGACGCTGCTGCCGGTCGCCGGCGCCGCCCACGCCACCCCACCCGCGCCCGGTGCGCACGGGGTACTGGGCTCGGACTTCCTGTGGGGCGTGGCGGCCTCGGGCTTCCAGTCCGAAGGCCATGCGGCGGACAGCAACTGGCAGCGCTACATTCGCAACAATCCGGGCTGGGACACCTACGGGCAGTCGGTGGACTTCCGCTCGCGCTACCCCAACGACATCGCCCTCGCGGCGAGCCTGGGGGTGAAAGTGTTCCGGGTCGGGATCGAATGGGCGCGGGTGCAGCCGACACCGGACGGGTGGGACGAGGACGCGTTCGGGTTCTACGACGACGTGGTGAACACCATCATCTCCGCGGGCATGCAGCCGATGCTGACCCTGGATCACTGGGTGTATCCGGGCTGGGAGGCCGCGCGCGGCGGCTGGCGCAATCCCGACATGGTGGCCGATTGGCTGGCCAATGCCCGCAAGGTGGTGGATCGGTTCGCGGCGCGGAATCCGGTGTGGGTCACGGTGAACGAGCCCGTCGCCTACATCATGCACGAGGTGCGGCAGAACGAGACCGATGCCGACGAGATGCTGGACCGGATCGCCGATGCGCACAATCAGATCTACGACTACATCCACCAGGTGCAGCCGGGCGCCCAGGTGACCAGCAATGTGGGCTATGTGGCCGGAGCCGAGTCCCAGGTCAACGGGCCGCTGATGGAACGCATCGGGGACAAGCTCGACTTCATCGGCGTGGACTACTACTTCGGGCACGAGCCGCCCAAGAACAGCGTGAACCAGCCCGACGGGTCGGTGCCGCCGCCGGCCGGGATGTGGGAGCTGCCGATCCGGCCCGAGGGCATCTACTTCGCGCTGCAACACTATTCGCGCATGTTCCCCGACAAGCCGCTGTGGGTGGTGGAGAACGGTATGCCCACCGAGGACGGCAAACCGCGCGCCGACGGCTACACCCGCTCCGACCATCTGCGCGACACCGTGTACTGGTTGCAGCGGGCCAAGGCCGACGGGATGAAGGTGATCGGCTACAACTACTGGAGCATCACCGACAATTACGAATGGGGTTCCTACACACCGCGATTCGGCCTGTTCACCGTCGACGTGCGCAATGATCCGGAGCTGACCCGCACCCCCACCGATGCCGTGGCCACCTATCGCCAGATCGTCACCACCGGCGGTGTGCCCAGCACCTACACCCCGGTGCGCGCACCCTCGGATTGCGTGCTGGTGGATCCGCCCGCCAGCTGCGACTCCCCCGTCACCGTGCCCTGAGCGGCGATGGGCTCAGCTGTCGAGTTCGCGTGCGGCGCGCATGATCTCCTCGGCGAGGGTGGCCCCGCCGACTTCGCGGGCGATGGCCTGCAAGCGGTCGCCGAACCGGTCCAGGTCCACGCTCGGCCCCTCGCCGCCGTAGCTGGTGCCCGCCGCATCGCGGAAGGTCTGCACGATATCGTCGGCCAGCACCGCGATCTGACTGCGAATCAGCTTGCGCAGCACGCCCGAGAGCGCCACATCGGTGCCCACGTCGTAGAGCACCAGCGCGCCGGTGAGCATCGCCGGTTCGGGCACCCGCCAGCCCTCGCCCTCGCGCACCACGTAGCCCTGGCCGAGCAATTCGTCGAGGATCTCGGGGCGGCGGTCGCCCAGCAGTTCGCTCAGCTGCTCGTCGGTGATGATCTCGTCCTCGCGCGGCAGCCGCGGATCGAACACCTCGCGCCAGTCGGTCTCGCGGGTGGTGTCGGCTTCGAAGACCTCGCGGATGGCTTCCAGGCGCAGCCCGCGCGCCTGCATGGCGGCGATGGCCCGCAGCCGTTCCACGTGCTCGCCGGTGTAGACCGCTTCCTTGCCGGCGCGTCCGGGCTTGGGCAGCACACCGAAGGAGTGGTAGTAGCGAATCGTGCGGGCGGGTACCCCGCTGAGTTCGGCGAGCTGGGTGCGGCTGAATCGGTCCACCCGAACAGCATAGATACAGCGAACAGCTAACGTTGACAGTAGCTACTGTCCGCGTTAGCGTAACCGCCGCCACACTGTCGACGACGACAAGGGAGTTCTCCTCATGACCCAGCGTGACACCGACTTCGATGTGCTCATCGTCGGGTCCGGCTTCGGCGGCAGCGTCAGCGCGCTGCGGCTGACCGAGAAGGGATACAAGGTCGGCGTGCTCGAGGCCGGCATGCGCTATGCCGACGACGAGCTGCCGAAGAACAGCTGGGATCTGCGCAAGTTCCTGTGGGCGCCCAAACTGGGCTGCTACGGAATCCAGCGCATCCATCCGCTGCGCGATGTGCTCATCCTGGCCGGAGCCGGCGTCGGCGGCGGATCGCTGAACTACGCGAACACGCTGTACGTGCCGCCCGCGCCGTTCTTCGCCGACCCGCAGTGGCGTGACATCACCGACTGGCACGACGAGCTGATGCCCTACTACGAGCAGGCGCGCAAGATGCTCGGCGTGGTGCAGAACCCGCACATGACCCCGGCCGACGAGGTGTTCAAGGCGGTCGCCGACGATCTCGGTTTCGGTGACACCTTCGTACAGACCCCGGTCGGGGTGTTCTTCGGCGAAGCGGGCAAGACCGTCGCCGATCCGTACTTCGGCGGCGCGGGCCCCGAGCGCACGGGCTGCATCGAATGCGGCGAGTGCATGACCGGCTGCCGCCACAATGCCAAGAACACCCTCGTCAAGAACTACCTGTACCTGGCCGAACAGGCCGGGGCGCAGGTCGTTCCGATGACCACCGTGAACACCGTGCGGCCGCTGCCGGACGGCACCTGGGACGTGAGCACCGAGCGCACCGGCGCGTGGGTGCGCAAGCGGCCCAAGACCTACACCGCCAAGCACGTGGTGCTCGCGGCCGGCACGCGCGGCACCCAGCAGCTGCTGTTCGCCATGCGCGATCAGGGCGTGCTGCCGGAGCTGTCCGAGCGCCTGGGCGTGCTGACCCGCACCAACTCCGAATCGATCGTGGGCGCGGCGACCCGGAAAGTCATGCCGGGCACCGACTTCACGCGCGGCGTGGCCATCACCTCCTCGATTCATCCGACGCCCGACACCCACGTCGAGCCGGTGCGCTACGGCAAGGGCTCCAATGCGATGGGCCTGCTGCAGACCCTCATGGTCGACGGCGGCGGGCGGATTCCGCGCTGGCTGCGGTTCCTCGGGGTGGCGCTGCGCAATCCGCTGACGCTGATCCAGTTCCTGTCGCCGTACCGCTGGAGCGAGCGCACCATCATCTCGCTGGTCATGCAGCATCTGGACAATTCGATCACCACCTACACCAAACGCGGGGTGTTCGGCCGCAAGCTGACCTCCAAACAGGGCCACGGCGAACCGAATCCGACGTGGATCCCGGCGGGCAACGAGGTGACGCGCAAGGTGGCCGAGCAGATCGGCGGCGTCGCGGGCGGCACCTGGGGCGAGGTGTTCAATATTCCGCTGACCGCGCACTTCCTCGGCGGTGCGGTGATCGGCGCGGATCGCGAGCACGGCGTGATCGACCCGTATCACCGGGTGTACGGCTACCCGACGCTGAGCGTGGTGGACGGGGCGGCGGTGTCGGCGAACCTGGGCGTGAATCCGTCGCTGACGATCACCGCGCAGGCCGAACGGGCGGCGGCCATGTGGCCGAACAAGGGTGAGCAGGACACGCGGCCCGCGCAGGGCGGCGGCTATCAGCGCATCGCGCCGGTGACGCCCAAGCAGCCGGTGGTGCCGGCGTCGGCGCCGGCCGCGCTGGTGCTGCCGATCGTGCAGATCCGCTCGGGCGGTTCGGCCGAATCCACCCCGGCCTGAGTCGTTTTTCCGCGGCGCGCTCAGCGGATGAGGCGCTGCTCGTCGGTGGCGTGAATGTGCGAGATGCCCATGGGCGAGGTCGGCGGCGGGACGTCGCCGACCGGGGCGCGGAATTCCTGGAGCGCGGGCAGGACGTCCACGTGGCGGGCGGCGTAGCAGCGGACCTGCGGCAGGGCGTGCGCGACCTCGCTGCGCTCGAGGGGTTCGGAGTCGAGGTAGCCGACCTGCTCGAGCTGCACGCCCAGGGTCTGCGCGATGCGGGCGATGGCGGCGGACTTGCGGCCCCAGCCGACCTCGACCACCGCGAACCGTTCGTGCAGTCCGTGCCGGCGCAGCTGCTCGACCGTCCAGGCCCATTCACCGCGACTGGCCACGGCGTGCATGACGCCGCGCTCGGCCAGGATGCGCAGGGCGCGCGCCGCTTCGGCCCGCGGCGCACCGGCGGTCGAATCGGACACCACGCCATCCCACAGGGAGTTGTCTACCTCCCACACAAGGACTTTCACACTCGCTACCACGTTCGCGCCCCTATGGTCGATCCAATGTTCCCCTTGTCGTGTACTCACGACGACAGGTAGCAAACTACCGGTAGCTCGGGGGCGGGCCGGAACCCCACTTTCGGGAACCGCCCCGCGCGTGACATCGTAGGGGCTGTCTGGGCCACAGTGCCACCGCTACGTGGCGATGGTCCGGCCGGGAATGTGGAGCGAAAGGGGCGAGGCCATGCGGCAGCGCTGGAGACCGGCGGGCGCGCTGATCGTGCTGGCGCTCGGACTGAGCGGATGCGGCGCGGCCGAGGAATCGGCGCCCGTGGTGGTCGGTTCGGTGGCGCCCGCCGCGGAGACCCAGGCCGCTCCGGCAACCTCCTCGCCCACCGCGCAACCGATCGCCGCGCCCACCTCCTCGGCCGCGCCGCTGGTCGATCCGTACGCCGATGCCGCGCTCATCGAGCGCACCGAATGGACCGACGCCGTCGACGGCCGCCGGTTGCTGGTGTATCCCACCCAGGCCGGTCGCGCCGATGTCTTCCCCACCGCCGGAGAACGCGCGTGGCAGGAGGTCGTGACCCAGTCCCCCGATGCCGACACTCCCGGCATGCGCGATCAGTTCCTCTGTCACTGGGAGTGGGCGCGGGTGGTCGCGCCGAACAAGCCGAGCTGGAATCTGGAGCCGTGGCGGCCCGCGGTCGGGTACGAGGCCACCGTGAACGCGCTGTGCAATCCGGGCGGACCCGAGCGCTGAGCGGCCCGCCGCACCGTCGCGGGGCGGAATAACGAGAAGGTACCGACGAAAGCGCCTGTCTGCCAGAACCTTCGAGTAAACATCGAAACATGCGTATCGTGGGTGAGGTCGAATCGCGTACTCCTCGGAGGGAGCGACGGTGCGGTCCTGTGCGCCTGCGTCCACCGCCGGGTCCTCCCCCGCCCGGGAGCCGGCGTCGCCGGGTACGCGCGCGCAGTTTCCCGCCCTCGCGCAAACCGATGCGGTGTATCTGGATTCGGCCTCCACCACCCAGAAGCCGCTGCCGGTGATCACGGCGGTGCGGGGTTATCACGAATCGCGGACCGCCAATGCCGGGCGCGGGACCTATCCGTGGGCCTCGCGGGTGACCCGGGAGATCGAGGACGTGCGAGCACGGATGGCCGGGTTCGTGGGGGCCGAACCGGAGGAGATCGTGTTCACCGGCGGGGCGACGGCGGGGCTGAACGCGGTGGCGCTGGCGTGGGCGCTGACCAATCTCGGTGACGGTGACGAGATCCTCTACAGTCCGCGCGATCATGCCTCGAACGTGTATCCGTGGGTGCAGTTGCGGCAGTTGCTGCAGGGTTTCGGGCGGACCGTCCGGCTGGTTCCGTATCGGGTGAATGCCATGGGCGAGGCCGATATCGGCGATATCGCCGCCAAGCTCTCCCCGCGCACCCGGTTGATCACCGTGGCGCATCTGCATCACGTGTTCGGGGCGCTGACCACGCTCGAGGAATTGCGCGGGGAAATCGATCCGCGGATCGCGCTGTGCTTCGACTGTTCGCAGAGCGGCGGGCATCTGCCGGTCGACGTGCGCGAACTGGGCGCCGATTTCGCGGTGTTCGCCGGGCACAAGATGTTCGGGGCGCCCGGCACCGGGGTGCTGTATTGCGCGCGCCGCCGCCACGGCGAACTGAGCCCGTTCCTGCCCGGCGGCAATTCGGCTGTGACGCTGGATGATTCCGGCCTGCACCCGGGAGCGATGCCGCGGCGGCTGGAAGGCGGCACGCCCAACATCGCGGGCATTCTGGCACTCGGTGCGGCTTTGCGGGTGCTGAACGACTACGGCATGGACGCCGTCGCCGCCCACAACCGGGCGCTGACGATCGCGTTGATCGCCGGATTGAGAACGGTCCGGGGCCTGGAGTTCGCGCCCGGACCGGCGTACGCGCCCTGTGAAACCGGGTACGGGATCGTGTCTTTCACCCTCGCCGGGATCAGCGCCGCCGATCTGGGTTTCGTGCTCAGCGAATACGGGTTCCTGGTCCGCACCGGCGCGCACTGTGTGCCGGACGGCGAGACCGACGCCGATTCGGTGCGGGTGAGCACCCACGTCTACACCACCTTCGACGAGATCGACCGGTTCATCGAGTGTGTCGCCACGATTGCCGAGGAGGTCGGTTGACGATGAACGGTTCCGAACCGCGCTACGATCGCCGCGCCGCGTCCCGGGTGCTGGCCGTGCTGGCCCGGCCCGGACTGGGCGCGCCGCCCGCGACGCCGCCCGCGCGGCACGTCGAATACACCAGTACGCCATTGCGTCCCGAGCCCGGTTCGCATCTGACGCTCTCGCAGCGGCTGTATCTGGAACGGTTCATGCGGCCGTGCCGGGCCGATCAGGTGGTGTCGGCGACGCATCGGATGACGTGGACCGATTCGGACGGGGTGCCCAATACCGGGTTCTATCATTCCGGCGGGCTGGGGCCGATCGTGCCGATCGCCATGCGCGAGACCGTGCTGGCGCTGTGGCACTCGCTGAACGCCGACGAAGCGCTGGCGCAGCGGATTTCGGCACTGGGTGCACGCGAGCGCGCGGTGCTGGAAGGCACCACCACCGATCACGAACCCCTGGATATCTTCCGGGTCGGGATCGAGGCGTGCGGGCGGGCGCTGGCTCAGCACGCGCTGCTGGCGCGGTGGACGCCGTATCGCAGTGCGGCCGAATTCGCGCTCGGGATGCGGGATTCGGGGATCTATTCGGCGGTGGCGACGCGCTGGTATTGGGAGTTGCAGGCCTCGAGTTACCGGCGCGGCATGATCGCGGTGACCCTGGCGACCCAGCCGGACGGGACGGTGCGGTATTCGGCCGAGACGGTGGCCACGCTGCGGTCGATGAAGGACTCCACGATCGCCGACGCGCATCGGGTCATGCGGCGCGCCACCAATGTCGAAGGGTTGTCGGTGGCCGAGGCCATCGCCAAATATCACGATGAGCTGGATGTGATCTCGCGGCAGTACGCGCTGTTGCCGCCCGGGACGCGCCCGGCCTGCCTGGCCGCCATGCCGCATCAGCTCGACGGGGAGCATTACAGTCTGCTGCCGGTGGTGGTGGACCGGTTCACCGAGACGTTCACCGCGCTGGTGGGGCGGTTGGCCGTCGGGGAGGTGCCCGCCGAAACCGGTTCCGAGACCGAGGAAACCAGCGCCGAGGATCAGGTGTTCTGGGTGCCGGACATGACCTGTCAGCATTGCGTGCGCACCATCACCGGGGTGCTGGAGTCGATGGGGATCGGCGTGCACGATATCGATCTGCTCAGCAAACGGGTGGTGGCCGAATTCCGGTCGCCGCGCAATCGGTTCCGGGCGTTCGAATCACTGCGCGACAGCGGATACAACCCGACCACGCAGGTGCCCGCGGCGGCCGCCTCCGAAACGGCCGTATGACCGCTGCGGCGCCGCCGGGGCTGCCGGCGAAGATCCATCCGCTGGTGCGCGCGTTCCTGGATGCGCCCGGCGCGGTCGAGGATGCGCTCAAGGGCGGGTCGTCGCCGGCGCATCTGGTGTTTCCGCAGGTGTTCGCCGAGAATCTGGAGCGGTTGCGGACGGTGCTCGAAGCGGGTGTGGGGCGGTATCGGATCTGCTACGCGCACAAGGTGAATCAGTCGCGGGCGTTCGTGCGCACGGCCGAGGCGGCCGGGGTCGGGATCGATGTGGCCTCGCCGGAGGAACTGGCCAGTGCGGGCGGGGCGGGGTTCGCACCGGAGCGGATCGAGGTGACCGGGCCCAAGGGTGAGGGGTTTCTGCGGGAGCTGGTCGGGACGGGGGTGACCATCAGCGTCGACAATGTGTGGGAATTACGGAGAGTGGGCGAGCTGGCGGCGGAGTTCGGGGTGGTGACGCCGGTGCTGGTGCGGTTGAGCGGGTTTCCGGGGACGCCGGTGAGCCGGTTCGGGGTGCCGGTGCGGCAGCTGGACGAGGTCCTGGAAGTGCTGGTAGCGGACCGGGCGCGGATCGGGTTCCGGGGGTTCGCTTTTCACCTGGATTCGGGGGAACCGGCCGAGCGGGTGCGGGCGGTGGAGGCATGTCTGGCGGCGACCGAACGCGCCTACGAGCACGGGCTCGCGCCGTCGGTGCTCAATATCGGCGGCGGGTTCCGGCAGGTGTTCACCGCCGACGCCGACGCCTTCGACCACTATGTGATCGCCTTGCGCGAGGCGCTGCTGGGTCGCGGTGAAGCGATGGCGTGGGGCGGCAATACCTTCGGCTTCCACCTCGACGGCGGCGCCGTGCACGGCACACCGGTGTTCCACAAGTACGCCAATACCGTTCCTGCCGACCGCATGCTGGCCGAACTCCTCGCGGCCGGACTGGAATCACAGGGCGGGCGCGAGTTCGGGCAGGTGGCCGCCGAGAACCTTCTCGAGGTGTGGCTGGAGCCGGGCAAGGCGCTGGTCGATCATGCGGGAATCACGGTGGCGCGGGTGGAGTTCCTCAAGGAGACCGCCGACGGCTCGCTGCTGGCCAATCTGGATCTCAGCCGCGACACCGTCACCCCGGCCGATCAGGAAGTCATGGTCGATCCGCTGCTGATACCGGCGCGCCCGCGCACCGAAACCGGTGCGACGGGGGTGTTTCTGGCGGGGCGGCTGTGCCTGGAACGGGATCTGATCACCAATCACAAGGTGTGGTTGCCGGCGCGGCCCGAACCCGGGGATCTGATCGTGTTCCCCAATACCGCTGCCTACCATATGGATTTGTCGGCAGCGACCGCATCCATGCATCGACTGCCGCCCAAGCTGGCGGTGACGCGCGAACGTGACGGGTTCCGGGTGTGCCGGGACGGGGACTACCAGCCCGAGCGGGGGCGGTAATGCGCTACGACCACATCACCGAACTGATCGGCAATACGCCGTTGCTGCGGCTGGATCCGGCGGTGCACGCACTGCCGAATGTGGAGTTGTACGCCAAGCTCGAATTCTTCAACCCGTTCGGGTCGGTCAAGGATCGGGTGGCGTGGGGCATGATTCGCGACGATCTGGACGAGATCGTCGCGCGCGAGCAATCGCTGATCGAGGCCTCGAGCGGCAATACCGCCAAGGCGTTGCGGATTCTGGCGGGGATGCGCGGGGTGCGGTTGCGGGCGGTGACCAACCGGATCCGGGTGGGTGAGGTGCGAGAGCTGTTGCAGCTGTTCGACACCGATATCGAGGAGCTGCCCGGGCTGTCGGAATGCCCGGACCCGACCGCGCCCAACGACGTGTACTCGGTGATCGAATCGACGATGGCCAAGGCACCGGGGCAGTGGTATCACCCGTCGCAGTACACGAGCGAGAAGAACATCGAGGCGCACTATCAGGGGACGGGGCGCGAGATCCACGAGGATCTGGCGCGCGACGGGATCACGCGGGTCGACTATCTGATCGGCGGGCTGGGCACCACCGGGTCCACGCGCGGGGCGGCGACGTTCCTGCGCAA
The DNA here is from genome assembly GCF_021183565.1 of Nocardia yamanashiensis. NCBI lineage: Bacteria > Bacillati > Actinomycetota > Actinomycetes > Mycobacteriales > Nocardiaceae > Nocardia > Nocardia yamanashiensis. The sequence continues at coordinate 1,991,627 of NZ_CP089226.1, read as the reverse complement.
GCACAATCCGGAGCTCAAGACCCTCGCGGTGGTGTCCGAGCGCGGGGACTTCATTCCGGGAATCCGGTCCGAGACCGAGATGTGGGATGTGGGGTTGTTCCAGCCGGAGTTCTACGACCGGATCGTGAGCGTGGAGGCAGGGCGGGCGGTGGACGCGACCCTGGAATTGGCGGCGCGGTACGGGGTGCTGGCGGGGCCGACCAGCGGGGCGACCTATGCGGCGGCGCTGGAAGAGCTGGCGGGCGTGGCGGATTCGAATCCGGGGCGGCCGGTGACGGCGGTGTTCATCGTCTGCGATCGGCTCGAACCGTACCTGTCCTATATCCGCAAGCGGCGGCCGGAGCTGTTCGGGAAAGCGGTTCGGGCGCAGCCGCCCTCGGCCGCCGAGCTCGAGGCCACGCCGCAGTTGTCGCCGGATGCGCTCGAGGAGCTCGATCGCGGTGCGCGACCGACCATCGTCGATACCCGGGGTGCGATGGCGTACCGGATCGCGCACGTGCCGGGGGCGGTGAACATCCGCGACGATCAGCTCGAGGACATGTTCGCCCAGGGGGTACCGTTCTCGCGTTCGCGGCCACTGGTTTTCGTGTGCCCGGTGGGTGAGGTGTCGCTGCGGTTCGCGGCGCTGGCGCGGCGGGCGGGGTATGACGCGGCGAGCCTGACCGGGGGCATCGGGGCGTGGCGGGACAGCGGCAAGGCGATGGAATCCGCGCCGCGGTTGTGAACGCAGACTTGCACACCGGCCGGTCGGTGCGCGACGGGCGCGATCGAACTGGCACGATGTGACCTTGTGGAGGTGGCGTTCGGACTAATCGCATTGGTGGCGGCCGCGGTAGCGCTGGCGGCCCTGGCCCGGCGGATCGGCGTCGCGGAACCGTTCGTACTCACCATCGCGGGGGTGATCGCCTCCTATCTGCCGTTCGTGCCCGAGTTCGACATCGACCCCGAACTGGTGCTGCTGGGACTGCTGCCGCCCCTGCTCTACACCACTGCGATTCGCACCTCGCTGGTCGACTTCCGGCCCAAGAAGGTGTCCATCACGCTCATGTCGGTGGGGTTGGTGCTGTTCACGGCGTTCGCGGTGGGCGCGGTGGTGTATTGGCTGCTGCCCGTGCCGTTCTCGGCGGCGGTGGCCATCGGCGCGGTGGTGGCGCCGCCCGATGCGGTCGCGGCCACCGCCGTCGCGCGCCGGGTGGGGATGCCGCGGCGGCTGACCACGCTGCTCGAGGGCGAATCGCTGTTCAACGACGCGACCGCGCTGGTCACCCTGCGCACCGCGGTCGCGGCCATGGCGGGGACGTTCACCATGTGGGAGGCCGGGCTCGACTTCCTCGGGGCGGCCGGCGGCGGGGCGCTGATCGGCGCGATCGCGGCCACGGTGCTGGTGTTCCTGCGCAAGCGCATCACCGATCCGGTGCTCGACACCAGCGTGTCGCTGCTGGCGCCGTGGGCGGTGTATCTGCCGGCCGAATCGGTGCACGCCTCCGGGGTGATCGCGGTGGTGACCTGCGGGCTGATCCTCGGGCACGGGGCGCCGCACTGGCAGAGCGCAGCCTCGCGGATCGCCGAGCACACCAATTGGCGCACCATCGCGTTCATTCTGGAGAGCGCGGTGTTCCTGCTCATCGGTTTGCAGGTGCGGCATATCGTCGAGGACGCCTGGCACAGCGATCTGCCGCACTCCACGCTGATCGTCACGTGTGCGGCGGTGCTGGTGACGGTCATCGTGGTGCGGCCGGTCTGGATGTTCCCGGCCACCTATTTCGCCTGGTACGTGGAGGGGCGGCGGCAGGGCAAGCCGAAGCCGAACTGGACCGGGCCCGCGGTGGTGTCCTGGGCGGGCATGCGCGGCGTGGTGACCCTCGCGGCGGCGCTGCTGCTGCCCCTCGATACCCCCGAAGTGGCGACCTTGACGCTGCTCGCGGTCGTGGTGGTGGCCGGAACCCTGCTGTTGCAGGGCATTTCGCTGCCGTGGGTGGTGCGGGCGCTGAAACTTCGCGGGCCCAGCCATGCCGAGGATCTGCTACAGGAGGCGAACCTGCTGCAGCAGGCCACCGCGGCGGGTCTGGCGGCGCTCGAGGCCAATATCGTCGAGGAGACGCCGCCGGAAGTGGTCGAAGAGCTGCGCATGCGGGTGATGTACCGGGCGCGGTCGGCGTGGGAATTGCTGGGGCGCTCGGAATCCCAGCGGGTGACCCCGGGCGGCGAATACCGGCGGCTGCGGCTGGCCATGCTGGCGGCCGAACGCGAAACGCTGTTGCGGGTGCGGGATTCGGGGACCGTCGAGACCGAGGTGCTCCAAGCGGTGATGGCCACCATCGACCTCGAGGAATCCACTATCGACCGGATCGCCGAAGCCGACTCCGACGACGACCAGTATCTGCTCGCCCCGGTGGTGTCCGGCGGGTGCGAGCATCTGCGCACGGCACCGCACACCCGGGTGCCTGATCTGCCCGATGCCTGCGGGGAATGCCTGGAGGAAGGGCTGGTGTGGGTGCATCTGCGGATGTGCCTGGACTGCGGGCATGTGGCCTGCTGCGATTCCTCGGTGGGCAATCACGCGACCAAGCATTTCCACGCCACCGGGCATCCGGTGATGCGCAGTGTGGAGCCGGGCGAATCGTGGCGGTGGTGCTATCTGGACGAGCTGCTGGGGTAGCCGGGCGAGCGGCGCGGCGACCTCTCAGCGGGCCTGGTGTGCGCGAGCCGCCCGCGCTGGGCACTACCCTTGACCCGGTGCACACTGGTCAGCCCTCCAACGACGCCGAGCCCCGCATCTGGGGTGGAACCACGCTCACCGAACGCCGGGAGGCGCGGCGGGCGGCACTGCTCGACGCGGCGCTGGATCTGATCGGCGAATCCGGGGCGGGGGCGGTCACCATGCGGGCGGTGTGCCGGCGGGCGACCTTGACCGATCGGTATTTCTACGAATCGTTCAGCAGCCGAGACGAACTCCTGGACGTGCTGTACCGGCAGATCGCCGACGAGTTCCTGGAACCGATGACGGCGTTCGCGGTGGGCGACGATCCGGATCGGGATCGGGCGTTGTCGGAGGCGCTGGTGGACAAGGTGCTCGAGGATCCGCGCAAGTCGCGATTGTTCCTGGTGGAGCCGTACTCCTCGACCGGACTGGGGCAGACGACCATCGCGGTGATGCCGGCGTTCACGCGGTTGATCCAGGATCATCTGTTCGCGCATATCGAGGATCCGGTGCAGCGGCGGGTGGCGGCGGTGACCATGGCGAGCGGGAACGCGGGCATGTTCTCGGCGTGGTTGAACGGGACGTTGCGGGCGTCGCGGGATCAGATCGTGGATCATCTGGTGCAGACCATCGCGGCGTATCGGTCGATGTATCGGGGTTGAGTTCCTCGCGGTGATCGCCGCGGTGACGATCGGCCAACATTTCGATTTCCACGGGTCGGCGGCACCCGGGACCGGGCATACAGTGAGAGTAAATTCCTCTCTTCTTCCCATCTCGGATGGTCACCATGAGTGCAGTGCCGCACCAGGTTTCACTGGCCGACGACGTCCGCTGGTTCACCGGCTCGCCCCTCGCCGCCGTCTTCGGCCGGCTGGCCCTCGATCAGGTCGCGTATCGCGAGATCGCCGCCGCCGTCGATCGCACCGGCCGGTTCGCCGACAATTTCACCGACCGCGGCCTGCGCAGCGCCGCGTTCACCGTGCTGATGAGTTTCACCGATCCCGTTGACGCGCAAGCCTTCCGCGAGGAGCTCAAGCGTCTGCACCGCGATGTGCGCGGCACCGGTGTCGGCGAGTTCGCCGGGACCCGCTACAGCGCCCTGACCCCCGAATTGTGGACCTGGGTCGCCGTGAGCGGCCTCAATGCCGTGCACCAGGCCTACATCCACCTGTGCGGGCGCACGCTCACCCCCGCCGACGAGGAACTCGTCTACCAAACCCTGCGCGCCGAGTTGGGCTACCTCGAATTGCCCGGCGCCCGGGGCAAACTCCCCGAAACCCTCGCCGACATGCGCGCCTACTACGACCGCGTAGCCACCACCCAGCTGGCCGACAACGAATTCCTCCAATTCGCCCGCCACAGCTTCGAATCCCTCCCCCTCCCCACCCTGTTCGTACCACCCGCCGCCCGCCCCGCCCTGACCCCACTCTGGCGACTGGCGACAGCCGTCGCCGCGCGGCCCGTGACCATCTGCTCCTCCGGCGCAGCCCACCCCCGCATGCGGCAACTCCTCGGCGTGCACTGGAATCCCCTGCACCAACTCGAATTCACCCTCTACACCACCACCCTCAGCGCCGCCTGGCGCTATCTCCCCCGCCGCCTGACCCTGGAACCCCTGGCCTACAACCGCTATCGCTACGAACGCCTCCGCGACCTCTACCGCAACCTCCTCCTGACCTCCTTCGCCACCGCCTCCCCCACCACCCACGCAGCCTGACCCCACCCCGCCTCGCCCCACCCACCCCACCGGAACCGCAAGGCGCACCGCACAACTCACACCCCACCGCCGAGAAAATTCCCACCCTCGAACACTCGAACATACGTTCTACTCGAGGTAGTCTCCCCGCATGCCTGAACTCTCCCGCCGCGACTGGGCAACCATGAACCTCGACCACGCCCGCAACCAACTCCTGCACGCCGCCGCCTTCAACACCCCCCTCACCCCCGAACAACTCGAAACCACCGCCGGCAAAATCTCCGAAGGCCTCCGCATCTTCCTCGAAGAGACCGAACGCCCCGAAAACCCCTGGCACCCCCACTGGCCCAGTACCCCTACCCCCCACTGACCCCCGGCCGCCATTTCCCCCATCGCTCCATCCACCACCGCTCCCCGCGATCCAAGGCCGCGGCAACCCCTTCCGCCTCCCGCCACACCGCCGCGGCATCGGCCTCGGTAATCCGACCTTCGGCAACCTGTTCCGCAACATCGTCCCGGTCTTTCCACCGCCACTCATCCCCCACGATGACAATGTCGAGACCGTGGTCATCGGTGTCGAACCAGGAATCCCCACGGCGGTACGGCCTTTCGAAGTTCACATACCACCGATCCACCCGCCCCGCGGCGAAGAACCCCCACACCGAATACCGATCCCCTGCCCGGTACAGCTGCAGCACACTACTGCCGGCCCACCGTTCCTGCCCCGACCACGGATGTGGACCGAACGGATGTGGCGGAAACGTGAACGGTGCGCCATCCTCAATCCAGACGGCCAGCATCTCATCGTCGGCGACCACTCGAACAGGCATCGTCATCCACACCTGTCCGTGCAATATTTCGCGGCGTTCCACGATGGAACCGACCTCGAAGGTGCCCACCGTCCGCCGACCCTCCAGCCTACGGCCGCCGATCGAGATCGAAGATCAGATCAGCGGAGTCCACGACGAGAGCCGCATCCAACCAGCCGTTGAGTTGATCGACGTCCGAACAAGCAGTGACTCGCGCACGGACAGTGTCGTCGACCGTCAGCCCCCGCCGATCGAGAATCCGCAGGACGGTTGCCGCCAATGTCTCAGCTCGGCCTTCGGCCCTGCCGATGGCCTGGTGTTCGTGCGCGAAATCGCTTTCCCAGTGGTAGTTCTCGATTGCCATAGCCACGAGCTCCTCCCACTCCTTCCGATACCGGGCGGGTATGCATTTGCTGATGTAGTCATGGTAGTGGACGCGCAGGTCAGGCTCGAGGTGCTGCATTGCTTCGAGGACCATGGTCAGGACGTTGTGGCGTTCGGGGTCGCTCAGGTGTCCGGGGGCTGACAGGAGGGCAAGTTCAGGCCAGCGGTCTGCCTCCGCGACGGTCGTGATGGCCGGCAGCATTCCGGGCCAGTAGGTGCGCGGGTGGAATACGAACTCGGGGTGGCCGGTCTCGACGGGGGACGCGATCTTGCGGGCGGTGGCCTCTTCGGGGCAGAACGCCAGCAGGACGACCGGGCAACCGAGTCGTTGGCGGACGTGGGTGACGTAGGCGGGCCAGCTCAATGCGATGCGGTCGAGTTCTGGTGGGCCGCAGGAGTTCTGGACCTCGTGGATGATCGCATACTCGGGCTTGTCCACGTTCGTGCCGACCAGTACGAGGTCGAGGTGTAGTTCACCTGGGGAGAGCAGAGTTACCGTCTCGGGACCGGGCCGCCAGCAAGGGAGGTCGGGGATGGACAAACCGACCGTTCGGGCGATCTGGGGCGCGACTTGGGGCCGGTTACGCAGGAGCTGCAATGGAATCTCGTGACGGATGGACGGCACGAGAAAAACGTAGCTATCGATTCGAACATGCGTTCCCGAGCCATCCGGACCTGCCCGAATTCTCCGTTCTCGGGCGTGTTATGTGCTGCGCGGCGACCTCGGATCGGCCACCGCGCAGCTGACAACGACACTCAGGCGGGGTCGGGGCGGAGGTCGGCGGTGGGGTCGGCGGTGATGCGGCCGGAGTCGGTGTCGTAGTCGTAGAGTTCGCCGTAGCGGCCCCAGTCGATGGCGATGTCGAGTTGTTTTCTGGCGTCTTCGTCGGAGAAGCCGCGCTCGAGCAGGTCCAGGACGAAGTCGGCGCGGGCGGATTCGTCGGGGCTGCCGATGAGGGCGCTGCAGATGGTGCGGACCAGGGGGGCGCGGCGGCGGGCTTGGGCGGCGAAGAGTTGTTTGGAGGCTTGGATGTCGGCATGGACGAAGCGGGCGCCGACATTGGTGAGGATGACGTCGCCGGAGTCGACGGTGAGGAAGCCCAGGAGGGCGGCGGCATCGACGAGGGGTAGCAGGTCGTCGAGTTCGAAGTTGAGTTCGTCGGCGATCACGGGGAGGTCGGCGCGGCCGTCGCTGCCCCAGACTAGTTCCAGGAGGCCGGCGATGCCGCCCACCGAGGCCGCGGGCAGGGGGATGGTGAAGGGGGTGCCGGAATCGGGTGTGACGGCGGCGGTTTCGGAGTCGCGGCCGGTGAGCAGGCCGTAGATCTGGTCTACCAGGACCTGGAAGCCGGGGGCGCGGCGGTTGCGGGGGCGGGGCTGGTCGATCACCACTTCGGCGATGATGTGGCCGGGGTTGGCGCCCAGGACCACCACGCGGTCGGCGAGCTGGACGGCTTCCTCGATGTTGTGGGTGACGATGCAGACGCATTTGGTGGGAAAGTCCTTGGTGGACCACAGGTTCACCAGTTCGGTGCGCAGGTTCTCGGCGGTCAGGACGTCCAGGGCGGAGAACGGTTCGTCCATGAGCAGCAGGTCGGGCTCGAGGACGAGGGCGCGGGCGAACCCGACGCGCTGGCGCATTCCGCCGGAAAGCTCCTTGGGGTAGGCGGATTCGAAGCCGTCGAGCCCGATCCGGTCGATGGCTTCCAGCGCCCGGCGCCGGCGCGCCTCGGGAGCGATGCCGCGCGCGGCCAGGCCCAGCTCGACATTGTCCTGCACGGTCAGCCACGGCATCAGCGCGAAGGACTGGAACACCAGCGCCGCACCGGGATTGGCCCCGGTGAGCTTGCGTCCCCGATACCGCACCTGCCCGGTGGTGGGTGCGAGCAGCCCGGCGATGGCGCGCAGCAGCGTGGACTTGCCGGACCCGGACCGCCCCAGCAGCGCCACGATCTCGCCGTCGCGCAATTGCAGATCGACGTGATCGAGCACCTGCAGGCGCTCCCCGGCCGCACCGGTGAAGGACATGCCGACGTCGTCGATGTCGATGAGGACTTCGCCGGGGGTGAAGGTGGAGGTCATGTGAATTCTCCCTGTTCTCAGAGCGAGTAGCGGCGCTGCGCGAGGGCGTACAGGCGGCGCCAGAAGAGACGGTTGAGGCCGACGACATAGGCGCTCATGACGAGCACGCCGACCAGGATGCGCGGGCTGTCCCCGCCGCCGGTGGCATCGGCGATATAGGCGCCCAGGCCGGTGGCCGTCAGCGTGGTGGAGCCGAAGGTGACGATCTCGGCGACGATGGAGGCGTTCCAGGCGCCGCCGGCCGCGGTGATGGCGCCGGTGACATAGCTGGGGAACACGGCGGGCAGGATCAGCTTGCGCCACCACAGGTTTCGCGGCAGGCGCAGGTTGGCGGCGGCTTCACGCAGATCGTTGGGCACCGCGGAGGCGCCGGCGATCACGTTGAACAGGATGTACCACTGCGCGCCGAGCGCCATCAGGATGATGCCGGCCCATTGCAGGCTGGAGTTGGTGGCCACCAGGATCGCGCCCACGAGCGGGAACAGGAAGTTGGCCGGAAAGCTGGCCAGCACCTGCACCACGGGCTGTGCGAGCCGAGATACCTTGGGGTTCAACCCGATCCACACGCCGACCGGCACCCACACCAGGGTCGCGAAGATCAGCACGACGATCACCCGCAGCATCGTGATGCCCCCGAGCCCGGCCGCGTGCCCGATCTCCCCGAACCCGACGGTGGAATCGATGTAGTGCAGCATGTAGTAGCAGCCCACCACCAGCGCCGCCCCGACGATCACCGTGAACGCCACATCCCCGGCCCGCCGCCGCGCCCGCGGCACGTACAGCGGATGCTCGGCGAGCCCGAACACGCTCATGAACCGATCGACCGGATACACCAGCGGCCCGAACACCCGCCCGAGCAGGCCGGGAATGTGACTGCGCCGCAACAGATCCAGCACCAGGCTGCGCGGGCTGTCGGCGGCTTCGGTGTCCTCGACCCGGAACCGTTCGGCCCACACCGTGATCGGCCGCCAGAACAGGATGTTCAACCCGATCACCATCACGATCATGGCGAGAATGGCCAGCCCGACCTTGCCGGACGCCCCGTCCCCGGCCGCCACCGCCACATACGACCCGATGCCGGGCAGCATGTATTCGCGATTGTTGACGCTGATCGCCTCCGACGCGGTCAGGAAGAACCAGCCGCCGCCGAAGCTCATCATGGCGTTCCACACCAGCGGGAACATGCCGCTGGGCACATCCATCCGCCAGAATCGTTGCCAGCGTGACAATCTCAGGTTCCGGGCGGCTTCGTCGAGTTCGCGCGGCTGCGACACCAGGCTGTGATGGAACGCGAACGCCATGTTCCAGGCCTGCGAGGTGAAGATGGCGAAGATGGACGCCGCCTCGAGCCCGAGCGAGGAGCCCGGGAACAGGGCGATGAACCCGGCGACGGTGACCGACAGGAAGCCGAGCACCGGCACCGATTGCAGGATGTCGAGCGCGGGCAGCATCACCTTCTCCGCGCGCGGCAGCCGGGCCGCGGCGGTGGCGAAGACGAAGGTGAACAGGATCGAGGCCCCGAGCGCGAGGAACATGCGCAGCAGCGAGCGCGCCGCATAGTAGGGCAGTTCGGCGGGATCGGTGGAAATGGTTGCGGTGGCGTCGGTGTCGTGGAAGGGCACGTTCATGCCCGCCGATACCCGCACCACCAGCCAGATCAGGACGGCCGCGCCGAGGAACACCGCCACATCGGCCCAGCGGGAGCGGGGGCGCTCGAGCACGCCCCGGGACGGAAAGGTCGTGGTGGTCATGCCTGCACCTCCGGCTGCGGCACGGTGCGCCAGCCCACGCTGGTCACCGAGGGTTCCAGGCTCAACCGGCTGACCGCTGCCTCCATCTGGCGGTCGTCGCGGCGCAGGCCGGTCAGTTCGGCGCGCACCTGTACGCGGCCGTTGTCGGTGTCGTGGCTCGAGATGGATACGAGCCGGAAGTCGGTGCGGGTCAGCGACTGTACGAGCAGGGCGCGCACGTGCGCTTCGTGCGCGTCGTCGGTGTCGGCGGTGAACGCGTACAGCGCTTCGATCGCGGTGCCGTCGTCGATGGGACGGTCGACGGCGCGGGCTGCGGTGCGCAGCGCGGTGTTGACCACGACCACGACCAACGCCCCGGCGGCCGCGGTGGTGAACATGCCCGCGCCGGCGAGGGAGCCGACGGCGGCCGCGCACCACAGCGTGGCGGCGGTGTTGAGGCCGCGGATATTGAACCCGTCGCGCAGGATGACACCCGCGCCCAGGAATCCGATGCCCGAAACGATCTGTGCCGCAACACGTGTCGGGTCAGCGTCGGTGCCGCTGAAGCCGTGTGCCGACAGTAGTACGAACAGGGTGGCTCCGGCCGCGACCAGCGCGTTGGTGCGCAGTCCGGCCATGCGAGCCCGATACTGCCGCTCGAACCCGATCACCGCGCCGAGTCCGACGCCGGCGCCGAGCCGGAGCAGCATTTCCAAGGTGGTCATGACGCCCTCCCGATAGAGGTCGGCGCACTCGAAATCGCACGCTACCGGGATGGTGGCAGCGTGCAGCGGATTGCGGGAGTGTCGCCGAGTGAACGATTGGCTAACGGAACTTTGTCTGATCCGTCGGGCATCACAACCACCTCCGCTCCACGCGTGCGCAATGAACGCCAAGGGAGCGGGATCGGCGGGGAATCGCCAGGTCGAGTACCACTCCTCGTAAGACCTTCAGCACTCCACGGCGTGAACTCACCCATGTCGGGGTGGGTAGCCGGTCGGGGTGTCCCCTTAATCCGGGGAGACCTGTCCTGATCCGGGGCGTCTCTCGACGTTCGGGATCGCCGGCCTGTATCCGTGAAGGAGCCTCAGCTAACGACGGCACCTTGCGTCGACGAGTAAACACCTCCGGGGCGGATACCGCAACCCCGATGTGGGGTGGGTTACTGCCGGGCAATCGGTTTGACCTTGCCGCTGCGGAAAGGTTTAGCGTCGGATGACATGACGATCACCGTGCTCGATACCGATGTGACGATGCGGCGAATCCTGCTCGCGCCCAAGGCCGATCGCGCCGCGCTGTTGCAGGCGATGCTGGAACCGATGAGCGGGATGTACCGCTATTTCCCGGGTGAGGTGGATCTGGTGGCCATGCACGCGATGGGTTCGGGGTTCCCGATCGACCGTGACGAACGGCGGTGTCTGGAGGCGCTGGATGTTCTGGACGCGGGCGGGGCTTGGCAGCGGCTGCGGCGTGCTCTGGACGACGCGCTCGCCGTGCAGCTGGCCGCGACGCCCGGGCTGGAGGTTCCCGATATCACCGTGCTGTTCGTGCTGGGTGACCCCGGTGACGCGCATTTCATTGGACCGGTGCTCGGAGTGACCGGGAACGGCGGTATTTCGGGTTTCCTCGTGATCACGCTGTGGCCGTTCCCGGAGAATCTGGCGCGGCTCGAGGCGACCGCCGTGCACGAGCTGGCCCATAATCTGCGCTACGGTCCCGGCGGGGTGGTGTGGGATCCGGCGACCGTCACCGTCGGTGAGCATGTGGTGTCGGAAGGGATGGCCGACGCGTTCGCCCGGCAGCTCTACGGCGACGAAATCGGTTACACCCGAATCGGTGTGCCGCATCTGCATGACGATGCCGTGTTCGCGAAGGTGATTTCGGGACTGGCCGTGACCGGCATGGCGAATTTCACCGCGTGGGTCCACGGCGACGACACCGCCCGCCGCTACGGCATCCAGCCGGTGGGTCTGCCGACCGGCGCGGGCTACGCGGTAGGAAACCGACTGGTAGACACCTATCTCGCGGTGACCGGCCGCACCGCCGCACAGGCATTGCGCGCCGACAGCGCCGAAATCATCGCCACCGCCCTCCCGCACCTGCCCCGACCTTGACCCTGCCCCTGAGGGCAAGGTTTACCGTCGACCCATGAAGATCGGCGAACTCGCGGCCCTCACCGGCGCCAGCCCCAAAGCGATCCGCAGATACGAGTCCCTCGGCCTGGTATCTCCGGCCCGCCGCGCCAACGGCTACCGCGACTACGACGATCACGCGGTCCGCGCAGTCCAGGAAATCCGCGGCCTCAACCGCCTCGGCATCCCGGTCGAGGACACCCGCCCCTTCCTCGACTGCCTCGCCGACGGCAGCACCAACAGCGACGACTGCCCTGCCTCCCTCGCCGAATACCGCAGGGCCATCGAGGATCTGACCACCCAGATCGAAATGCTCAGCGCCCGCCGCGACGTCCTGACCCGCCGGTTGCGCGAGGCCGCGTACCGGGGCACGCCCGCTGCCCCGGCCGGACCCGCACTGTGCACGCTATCGCCCGATCCACGGGTGCCGGTGAACGACGGTGCCGCAACACATTTGACCGGTCAGCGGCTTCCCTCGCTCACTTTGACCGCGACCGATGGCGCTGCGATCGAACTGTCCGCGCTCGGCCCGGGTCGCACCGTGCTGTACCTGTACCCGCTGACCGGCCGACCCGATACCGATCTCCCGGCGGGCTGGCACGACATCCCGGGCGCTCGCGGCTGCACAGCGCAAGCATGCGGTTTCCGCGATCACCACTCCGAGCTGCTCGCGGCGGGCGCGGACCGGGTGTTCGGACTATCCAGCCAGCACCCCGACTATCAGCGTGAAGTGACCGAACGTCTGCGCCTGCCCTTCGCGATGTTGTCGGATCCGGACCTGAGTCTGGCGACTGCGCTGCGCCTGCCGACCTTCACCGCCGACGGCCTGCACCTGTATCTGCGATTGACGATGATCGTGCGTGACGGCGGCATCGAGCGGGTCTTCTATCCGATCTTCCCGCCCGATCGTCACGCCGCCGAGGTGCTGGATTGGCTGCGCGCCCATCCCCTCTCGTAAGTCCGCCGAAAATCTTGGTTCCGCACCGATGAATCCCGGCACGGCGCTCCGTCCTACCTGTTGAACGCGCTACCAACCCGGCGCGACCGACCTGAAGGACCGACAATGACCACCGCCAACGCCTCCGCCGCTTACGCCACCGACTTCACCTACCGCCCCGGCAAGATCCGCAATCGTGTCCTGTGGACGCTGCAGATCGTGCTCGGCCTGTTCTTCATCATCGCCTCCGGTGGGCCGAAGCTCGTCATTCCGCACACCCTGATGGACAACGCCCCCGAGAACCTCACCATCTCCTTCGGCCTGCTCATCTTCATCGGCATCTGCGAGGTCGCCGGCGGCATCGGCCTGATGGTCCCCCGCCTGACTGCCCTGGCCGCCGCCGGCCTGTCGGTCCTCACCGTCCTCGCCGCCGCCACCCAGGCCTTCATCGCCAACCAGCCCGGCACGGCGATCTTCCCCCTGGCCCTGGCCGCCATCTTCGCCTGGATTGCCTACGAGCGCCGCGCCGGCCTCACCGACCTGCGAAACACCTTCTCGCGCTGACAATTCCATACTCCCGACCGGCGATCGGTGGCCTGCCCACCGATCGCCGGTCGCGGCGCGCCGGATCGATCGCCTGTCGGGTTGGCGGCGATCGATCCGGCGAAATTCTGCTGTGGATCGATCAAAACCCGTTCGCGCGCAGCGAGTTACAGCTGGCATGCTTCTTGATTGTGGATCGTGCCGAGGTGCTGCTCATCGGAGGTCGGGCCGGGGTCGGCAAGACGACTGTGGGGTGGGAAGTCTCGGCGTTGCTGCGGGATGCGGCGGTGTCGCACGCGATCATCGATGGTGATTACCTAGGGCAGGTGCATCCGGCTCCGGCGGGGGATCCGCTCCGTGCGGAGATCACCGCGTGCAATCTGACCGCGGTGTGGGCCAACTTCGCGCAGCGCGGCTATCGCCGGCTGATCTACATGAATACGGTGAGCGTGCTGCCCGAGGCGACCGCTATGTTCGAGCGCGCGATGGGAGCGGATGTGCGGATCGTACGAGTCCTGCTCACGGCCAACGACACCACAGCCGGTGAGCGGCTCAGACGCCGGGAGCTGGGCTCGGGTCTGGCGCAAGAATTGGACGGCAGTGCCCGTAAGGCACGGCTGTTGGAACAGCAGGCACCCGCGGGCACAGTGCGGGTGGCGACCGACGAACGCGGTGTCGTGGACATCGCACGGGAGGTAGTGCGCGCCACCGGGTGGATGGCATCTGGCAAGCGCGCGGGCGCGAACGACTGGCTCATCTGAATGCGCGCCGGGTTCGTGCCGCATTCTTCAGCATGAAGCCTGGAACGGGGCGCACGGCTGTAAGTGGCGGTCGGTGAAGCGGCCGTGTCCGCGCACATAGCTTCCGCCGAGCTTTCCCCTGCGCGAATGCCTTCGCACCGCTTCGTACCCCACGCGCGCCAGCATGACGCGCGGCACCGGCAGATTCCGGCGTTCGGTGTGCGGGGTCGGTTGGGGTGATGCCGGACTGGTCGGCATCGAATGTCTTGCGGGACTGGGTGATCGCCGGACGGAGGTGGTGGCATGGGGTTGTCCGCCCCTGTTCCGCTGCCGGGGTGGGTGGGCGTGCGCGAGGATGTAGCGGTGCATCCGATGGGCATGATCACTGAAATTGCTGCCGGGCAAGCTGATTGGACTCGCGATCCGGTTCGGGTCGGGGTGGTGGGTGGGGCTTTGGTGGTGGTGGTTGTGGTGTGGGTGGTGGTGCATTGGTGGCGGGGGCGGGGGCGGTTGCCTATTGATGAGAAGGCTGATGCGTTGGGGACCGGTGGGGTGTCGCGGTTTTTGACCGAGGAGGGGGTGCGGGAGCGGGCTCGGGTGGCGGGGGTGCGGGTGGGGCGTGATGATCCGGTGGGGTTGCCGCTCGGGGTGGCGGTTGGCGACGGGCGGCGGTTGGTCGGGTCGTTCGAGGATTTGTATCTCGATATTTGGGGTCCGCGGCAAGGGAAGTCGTCGGCTCGGGCTGTTCCTGCGGTGTTGCATGCCCCGGGGCCGGTCATCGCTACTACCGCTGACCGTCGGCTTGTCGATGCCACTCGTGCGGTTCGTGAGGCCAAGGGCAGTGCGGTGCGGGTGTTCGATCCTGAAGGCCGGCTCGGTGACGAACCCACGTGGTATTGGGATCCTTTGGCGTGGGTGGCCGGTGATCGTAAACGTGCCGCGCACCTTGCCGGGCATTTCGCTCATGGTGAGCTGCGCAATGAGGCGCGCGATTATTTCGACATCGAGGGCGAGGAGTTGCTGGCGGGGCTGTTCTTGGCTGCTTCCCTCGATTCCCGTCCGATCGTGCAGGTCTGGGATTGGATCGCCAATCCGATGGACAGTGAACCGGTCGAGCTGTTGCGGGTGCATGGTCGCAATTTCGCCGCGGCCGGTATCGCCGCGATCTACAACACCGACGAACGCACGCGCAGCGGCATTTTCGGCACCGCCAAGGTGATGGTGCGCTGCCTGCAATACACCGATATGCACCCGTGGATCACCCCTGGCGGCAACCGCATCCGCTTGGACGAATCCGATTTCCTCGACCGCCTCGGCACCCTCTATTGCGTCGCCACCCAAGGCCACGGCTCGGCCGCCCCGCTCGTCGGCGCTCTCACCGAAGCCGTTCTCGAAGTGGCGATGTCGCGCGCTCTCGCCTCCCCCGGCTCCCGCCTGCACACCCCGGTGGTCGCGGTCTTGGACGATGCCGCAGATACCCTGCGCTGGAACGACTTCCCGCAACGCTGCGGCCGCTTCGGCGCTCACGGCATCACCACCGTGGTCCTGCTGCAATCCTGGGCCCAGGGCATCCGCTGCTGGGGCCCGCGCGGCATGAACGAGCTGTGGTCGGCCGCGACCCTCAAAGTTCTCGGCCCCGGTATCGACGACGCCGCCTTCCTGCGCGATCGCGCCGACACCATGGGCACCGAAGAACTCACCGCCGCAGACCTGCGTGCCCTCCCCCGCGGCCGAGCCGTCCTCTTCCCCGCCGGCGTACCCCCGACCCTGATCCGCACCGAACCCTGGTGGGACTCACCCTATGCCGAGGAGGTCCGCCGCTCCCTCACCACGCATGCACCCGGCCGCGGCGCCACCACCATGGCCGACCTGATCAACCCCCGCCTCAGCCCGAACCCCGTCACCGGCAGCGACGCGTCCCCACCACCGAGCCCGCAACCGTCCGGCAGCGACGACGTCCGACCGCTCTGACGGCCGCGCGCGAAAATCCGGTGGTGCGCGAACTTTCGCGGTCATAGTCTGCGGACGTTATGAATCAGTACGAAATTCGCGCGGACTTCGACCGCGACACCATCGTGGTGTATCAGGCATTCGGGGAGGCGATCGCAGGACCGGCGGTGGCGGCGCAGCGGTTCGTCGAACCGTTCTCGATCAATCGGATGACATGGATCAAGCCGTCGTTCCGGTGGCTCATGCAGCGCAGCAATTGGGCGCGCAAGCCGGGGCAGGAGCGGATTCTCGCGGTGCGGATCACCCGGGCCGGGTGGGAGGCGGCGCTCGGGCAGGGCGTGCTGACCAGTCCGGAGCGGCGGGTGTACGCCGATGCGGTGCAGTGGCGTGCGGCGTTCAAGCATGCGCTGGTGCATGTGCAGTGGGATCCGGAGTATTCGATCCGTGGGGCGAAGCTCGATCACCGCAGCATTCAGGTCGGGTTGTCGCGCAACATCATCGAGGAGTACGTGAACGAGTGGACGGTGGAGATTCGGGATCTCACTCCGCTGGTGCACAAGATTTCCGGGCAGCTGCGGGACGGGCGGGTGGATCGGGCCAAGAACCTGCTTCCGGCCGAGAAGGTGTATCCGCTCGGTGCGGAGTTGGCGGAAAGCATTGGGGCACGCTGATTTGCAGCGCGGCGGTCCCCCCTCGGCTCTGATCGGCATCTGGGCTACGGGTGCGGCCGGATGACGATTGCCGCGCGCCGGTACCAGAAGTTGGCGGTGTTGCCTTCATTGCCCATGTAGCCCTCGAGCTGGGAGGCGAAGGGGTCGAGGGTGGCGTTCGATGTGCCCGGGCACAGTTCCTCGGTGCTGACGGTGCGGGTGGCGGGCATGCCGGCGGTCCCGGCGCGGTCGATCAGCCACGTCATCGTCATGGTGGACCAGCGCAGGTCACCGAGTTCGTCCGAGCCGGGGGTCAAGGGCAGCGCGGATCGCACCGGCACGCCCGCAGGGTCGGTGATGATCGGGTCGAGCATCTCGCCGTCGTCGTCGAAGTCCGCCTCGGCGCTTTCGACGCATTTCCAGCCGTTCTCCACCCGCTCCCAGCGCTCGCGATAGATGAGCATGGAGGTGGTGTAGTCCTCGTCGTAGATGTCCTCGATCTCGGTGAGTGCCAGCGAGGTGTCGTAGCCCGCGAGATCGGCTGCGGCGAGCAGTATCCCGGTCCGGGCGGCATCGCCGCCTTTGAGCTGATCCCAGCCGAATCCCTGCTGGGAGTACTGGTGATCGAGCGGGTAGACGAGCTGACGCGGAGGACGTTTCGCGGTTCCGTGGTGGGCCGGCCACATCGATGATTCCACCGGCGTGGTGAAGTGCGCGCGCAGCTGTTCGGCCAGCGACGCCACCGCGGGCTCGCGGACCAATGCGGCGGTGTCCGGCCGGGTGCGCCCGCGCGCGATCAGGTTGTAGGTCAGTGCGATCCGGTATCCGTCGGTGACCGGCAGCACTTCGTGTGCGCAGTCGCCGTAGAAGGCGACGAAGGACAGTTCCTGCGCCGATCCGCGGTCGGTGACCTTCATCCCGTGCTGCTCGATGACGAGTTCCCCGCCGGCGAACACCGACGGAAGGGTCACCACCAGCGTGCCGATCATGTCGTCGGCCTTCTCCGAATCCTGATGGCGGGCAAAGAATTGTCCCGGCGCGTACACCAGCATCGAATGCAGCCGCGCCGACAGTTCGCACGCCGGCGGCAACCCCAGCTCGGCCCGCAGCGATTCCAGCACCGGCGCCAACGCCCGATCCCACCGCTGTTCCTCGATCCGCACCCGATCGCGCGGGATCTGCCAGGTATCGCGCACGGTCGCGTCCAGCAGTGTCTGCTCGCGCCGGCCGTAGCGCGCCGGCCGTGCGACCTCGCACAACCGTTGGGCCTGCGCCGAAGTCACCGGCAGCCGGATCGGACCGACCCCGTCCACGGCGATCGCCAGATCGTCCGCCGGTCCGGTGCGGCGGGCGGCGAAAGCGCCCGCCACCGTTCCCAGCAGCTCGCCGATCGCCCGTAAAGTCTTGTCCGTCACGTACTTTCCCCCTGCTAGGCAACCTGTCGCGAGCATCCTCTCAGCACCCACCGACATCCGCGCCGTCCGCGCGGCTCGGACGCCGGAAACGGCATCGCCCGCCTCGGGTGCCGAGGCGGGCGATGTCGCGAGGCGCGGTGGGGACGCTAGTGCGCCAGTACGGCTTTCTCCGCCCCTTCCGGATTGGCCGGTTTGGTGCGGGGCAGGAAGGAGGCCGGGATGAGGGTGGCCACCAGCAGCACCAGGGCGACGATGAAGGTGTGACCGAAGGCCGCGGCGGCCTGGTCGAAACCTTCGGCGAGCAGCGGCGGCGGGATCTTCTGGGCGATGGACGGATCGTAGTTGGAGGCGATGGCCGCCCCTGCCAGCTCGTGATCGTTGAGCAGGCTGGTCAGCACCACGGAAATGGTTGCGGTGCCGATGGATCCGGCGGTCTGGTTGACGATGTTCATCAGGGTCGAACCACGCGCGACCTGACCGTGGGTGAGGGTCTGGATGGCGGCGGTCATGGTGGGCATCATGGTGCAGCCCATGCCGAGACCGGTGACGAACAGCGCGCCGCAGATCAGCACGTACGGGGTGTCGGCGCCGACGCGGGTCAGCACGGCCATGCCCAGGGACATCACGGCGATACCGGTGAGCACGATCTTGCCGGGCCCGATCTTGTCGACCAGGCGGCCGGCGATGGGCATGGTGAGCATGGCGCCCAAACCCTGGGGTGCGATGAGCAGACCGGCGGCGAGGGTGGATTCACCGCGCACCTGCTGCAGGTAGGACGGCAGCAGCAGACCCGAGCCGAAGAACGCCATGGCGAACAGGGTCATGGTGAGCACGGCGTAGCGCAGCGACTTGTTCTTGAACAATCGCAGGTCGATGAGCGGATGCTTGGTGCGCAGGGCGTGGAAGACGAACGCCACCAACAGGATCGCGCCGATGATGGCCGGGATCAGCACCTTGCGCGCGAGCACGGTGCCCGCCTCCGGAATGGAGGACACGCCGAACAGGAACAGCGCCAGGCCCGGCGAGGCGAGCAGCATGCCGACGAAGTCGAACGATTCCGACGGTTCGGGCTTGTCGGCGGGGAAGATCACGAACGCCAGGATCAGCGCCACGATGCCGATCGGCAGGTTGATCAGGAAGATCCAGTGCCAGGAGAAGCTGTCGATGAGCCAGCCGCCGAGGATGGGGCCGCCGATCGGGCCGAGCAGCATGGGCACGCCCAGCACCGCCATGACGCGGCCGATGCGCTGCGGTCCGGCCGCGTGGGTCATGATCGTCATGCCCAGCGGCATCAGCATGCCGCCGCCGAGGCCCTGGATGACGCGGAACGCGATCAGGGTTTCGATGCTCCAGGCGGTCGAGCACAGCACCGAGCCGAGCACGAAGAACACCAGCGCCGCCATGTAGAGGCGTTTGGTGCCGAAGCGGTCGGCGGCCCAGCCGGTGAGCGGGATGACGGTGGCCAGCGCCAGGGTGTAGCCGGTCATGGACCAGGCGGCGATGGCGTAGGTGGTGTCGAATTCCTGCTGGAATTTCGGGATCGCGACGGTCACGACGGTGACGTCGAGGATGGACATGATCGCGCCGATCACGACCACGCCCGCGATCTTGAGGACCCGCGCGTCTAGTTTGTCGTCGGCGGCACCGGCCGCCTGGGTATCCGGAGGGGTTGTCACCGCTTCAGCCTGCCAGGTCGAGGGGCGGGTAACCAGCACCTTTTGTCAGCGACACGCGCGCACATACGGGCTCCCTTCGCGAAGAGGGCGGCGGCCAGCCGAAGCTGTTGGACCGAACGCGAACTCCACCGATCGTACCGAGCGGTAGCAACCCTTGGGCGAACACGGCCGCGCGAACCCGCTCACCCTCCCACCGATCCTGCTCGTACGCTGGGACTTCCACCTGCAGCAGGAGTTCACGCGATGATCGACCCGGTAGTGGGTTTGACGGGTACGCTCACCTCGCCGATCCGCGGCGCGGGAACGCTCGGGGAGGTATTGGTCGCCATCCGCGGGGGAACCGAGCTCTATATCGCGCAATCCGAGGAGGCACTGCCCGCGGGCAGCCCGGTGCTGGTGGTGGGCGTGCATCCGGGGCGTGTCGTCGATGTTGTTGCGTGGATTCCCCTGCCCGGCGATTGACAAGCGGGAGAGGGTTTCTCCCGATGAATCGAGGGGAGTTGCAGTGCTGGGTTATCACGTGCCCGATCCGGACGAGGCGATGCTCGTCTCCGGCGGCACCACCAAGGACAACGCGCCGTTCCGGGTGGTGATCGGGCGGGGCACCTGGGTGATGCCGTTCTTCCGCAAGGTGAGCTATCTGTCGCTGGCGATGTTCGAGTCCGAGATCGGGGAACGCTGCGTCACCAAGCAGGCCATCCAGCTGGATGTGCGGGCGGTGATCGCGTTCAAGGTCGCCAACGACACGCAGTCGATCGTCAATGCGGCACAACGGTTCCTGTCCGAGCAGGAGCGGGAGATGAGCGTGCTGACCGGGCGCATCTTCTCCGGTCATCTGCGCTCGATCGTGGGCTCGATGACGGTGGAGGAGATCATCCGCGAACGTCAGAAGCTGGCCGACGAGGTGCTGATCGCCTCCAAGATCGAGATGGGTTCGATCGGGCTGACGGTCGATTCGTTCCAGATCCAGTCCATCGACGACGGCAATCTGGGCTACATCGCCGCGCTGGCCGCACCGCACAATGCCGCCGTGCAGCGTGACGCGCAGGTCGCTCAGGCCGCCGCGGCGCAGGTGGCCGCCCAGGCCGAGCAGGAGTCGCAGCGCAAGCAGGCGGAGTATCAGCGCGAGACGGCGATCCTGCGGGCGCAGTATCAGCGCGATATCGACAAGGCCAATGCCGAAGCGGCGCAGGCGGGTCCGCTGGCGCAGGCCACCGCGTTGCAGGAGGTGCTGACCGCGCGCGCCGAGCAGGCCCGCAAGGAGGCGGAGTTGCGTGAGCAGCAGTTGCAGGCCGAGGTGGTGAAGCCGGCGCTGGCCGAGGCCGAGCGGGTGCGCATTCTGGCCGAGGCCGAGGCCGATCGCACCCGGATCCAGGCCGAGGCGGCGGCCAGCAACAACCGGATCGCGTTGGACCAGTTGCTGATCGAGCAGTTGCCGGAGATCGTGAAGCAGGCCTCGGCGGGGTTGTCGAATGCGAATCTGACGGTGCTCAACGGCCCGGACGGGGTGAGCGAGCTGGTGAACGGCATGGTGGGACAGGGCCTGACGGTGTTCAATTCGTTGCAAAAGGCACTTTCCTCCAACAATGATCATGTTGCGGACTAGAGTGACCGCGAGAGGGACGCGACGAGGAGCGGGTGTTTAGGTGTCCATCGGGAAATTGGTGTCGTTCGATAGTTCTCGGGGTTTCGGTTTCATCCGTCCGGAAGACGGTGGGCCGGACGTGTTCGTCCATGTCAACGACATCGGGTTGGACGAGGACGAACTGCGGCAGGGGCGGGTGTTCGAATTCGATGTGACCGAGGGCGATCGGGGGCCCAAGGCGGTCAACCTGGCGCTGGTCGCCGGGCAGGCCGCGCCGCCGGTCCGGCACAAGAAGGAGCGCGGTGCGGGCGGTCAGCTCAGCGCGACCGAGCACAAGCGGCTGATCACCGAACTGCTGCTGGACGCCTCGCCGGCGCTCACGGCCGGGGAGATCCTGACCATTCGGGATCGGTTGACGGCGTTCGCGGATCAGCACGGGTGGATCGAAAACTGACCGGTTCGGATTACGATCGTCTCGGGTAAGGACTCGAACCGAGGAGGTCGGAGTGGAGCTGCCCGTCATGCCGCCGGTCAAACCGATGCTGGCGAAATCGGTCTCGGAGCTGCCCCGCGATCCCGGGTTGCTGTTCGAACCCAAATGGGACGGCTTCCGCTGCATCGTCTTCCGCGACGGGGACGAGATCGAGCTCGGATCCCGCAATGATCGGCCCCTGACCCGGTATTTCCCCGAACTGGTGGAACTGCTGGGTCAGGTGCTCCCCGACAAGTGCGTGATCGACGGTGAGATCGTGGTGGTCACCGCGAACGGCCTGGATTTCGACACACTGCAGCAGCGCCTGCATCCGGCGGCGTCACGGGTGAAGAAGCTGGCCGCGGAAACTCCGGCCAGCTTCGTCGGTTTCGACCTGCTCGCGCTCGGTGATGCGGATCTGACCGAGCAGCCGTTCACCGAGCGCCGCAAACTGCTGGAAACCGTCCTGGACACCGAGGACGACTCGCGGGCGCACATCACCCCGATCACCACCGATCCGGATGTGGCGCAGGACTGGTTCACCCGGTTCGAGGGCGCGGGCTTCGACGGGGTGATGGCCAAGGCCGCGGATCTGCCGTATCTGCAGGACAAACGGGTGATGCTCAAGATCAAGCATGAGCGCACGGCCGACTGCGTGGTGGCCGGATTCCGCTGGCACAAGGACGGCCAGGGCGTGGGTTCGCTGCTGCTGGGGCTCTTCGACGACGACGGTAACCTGCATCACGTCGGGGTGGCGAGCAGTTTCACCGCCAAACGCCGTCAAGAGTTGGTGGACGAATTGAAACCGTTGCGCGAGCACGCCCTCGACGATCATCCGTGGAAGAGCTGGGCCGATGCGGCCGCCCAGGCCAAGGCCGACGGCAAGATGCCCGGCGGGGTGTCGCGCTGGACCGGCGGCAAGGACCTGTCGTGGGAGCCGCTGCGGCCGGAACTGGTCGCCGAGGTGCGCTACGAGCATGTGATGGCGGGCCGGTTGCGTCACGGCGGGCGGCTGGTGCGCTTCCGCACCGACCGCACCCCGCAGTCGTGTACCTATGCCCAGCTCGACGAGGTGGCGCCGGCCGAGCTGGCCGATATCTTCGCCGAGGCCAAGAGCGCGAAAGCGGCCGGGCGGTGACCGAATCGATGAGTGTGGAGGTGGACGGGCGCACCGTCACCATCTCCAATCCGGACAAGATCTATTTCACCAAACGTGGTGAGACCAAACGCGATCTGGTCGACTACTACCTGGCCGTGGGTGAGCCGTTGATGCGCACGGTGCGTGATCGCCCGCTGCTGCTGGAACGCTATCCCGATGGGGCGAGCGGTAAATCGTGGTTCCAGAAGCGGGTGCCCAAGTCGGTGCCGGACTGGTTGCGGACCACCGAGGTCTCCACCCCCAACGGCACGGTCAGCGACGCCCTGGTGGCCGCCGATATGGCGCACATCCTGTGGGCGGTCAACCTGGGCTGCTTGGGTTTTCACGTCTGGCCCACGCACGCCGACGCCGACAAGGTCAGCACCGCGCCGCCGGTGTACGACGCGGCGGGGGCGGTGCTGCCGCCGACCGGGGTGACCGACGAGCTGCGCATCGATCTCGACCCCTCCCCCGGCATCTCGTTCGAGGATCTGCGCGCGGCCGCGTTCCGGGTGCGCGAGTTGTGCCAGGAGCTGGGCATCGATGTGCGCGTGAAGACTTCCGGCTCGCGCGGTCTGCACCTGTACGCGCTGTTGCAGCCGGAATGGGACGGCTATCAGGTGCGGGCGGCCGCGGTGGCCCTGGCCCGGGAGCTCGAACGCCGCCATCCCGACACCATCACCGCGGCGTGGTGGAAAGAGGAGCGAGGCTCCCGGGTGTTCGTCGATTTCAACCAGAACGCCCCGCACAAAACGGTTTTCGGGGCGTGGTGCGTGCGCCCGAAGGTGGGTGCGCAGGTCTCCACGCCGATCGCCTGGGACGATCTGGCCGATATCGTCCCGGAGGAGCTGACCATCGCCACCGTGCCCGCCCGCGTCGCCGAATTCGGTGACCCGTGGGCCGACCGCACCCCGCAATCGATCGCCCCGCTGCTGGAGATGTCGGACAAGGACATGGCCGCCGGGCTCATGGATGCCCCGTGGCCGCCGGTCTACCCGAAGATGCCCAACGAGCCGCCGCGCGTACAGCCGAGCAAGGCCCGTAAGAAGGACGGCGAGGAGTAGGAGTCGTTGCGGCGCAGCCGATGCGGTCACCAGGGCCGGCGGCCGCATCGAATTCCCCTATTACGAAACAAGTTCTTTCCATAATGGCCTGCGCGTGGCAGCATCGGCTCATGCCTATCGCAACTAGCTCCATCGACCATGTGCGGCTGACGGTTTCCGATATCGAGGCCTCGCGTAAGTTCTACGAGGCCGTGTTCGGCTGGCCGATCTATGTGGAGTGCCCCGAGAACGCGGACGAGGCGACCCGGCAGGCGCTGTGGTTCCTCTTCGGTGGGGTGCTCTACCGGGTGAGCGACACGCAGTTGGTAGGTTTGCGGCCGGTCGCCGAGGACGGGTTCCATGAAGATCGGTGCGGGCTGGATCATCTGGCGTTCACGGTGCCGGATCGGGCGGCGCTCGAGGCAGCGGCGGCGCTGCTCGACGAGCTGGGGATCGCGCACGAGCCGATCAAGGATCTGGGGGTGATGGCGATTCTGGAGTTCCGGGATCCGGACAATATCGCGTTGGAGCTCGTCGCCCACGCGTGAGCGAGTCACGCCTGCGCTGAGCTGTCAGCGCCGGAAACTCAGTGCGGCGCTGACCATCGCGGCGGCTGCTGCGAGGGCTCCGCAGGCGAGTAGTCGGCAGCCGGCCGCATAGTCGCCGCCGTGGAAGGGACCGAAGTCGAAGAACACGTCCGCGCCGTCGAGGCGGTAGGACGCGGCGACGGTGAGCGCGGTGAGCGTCATGGCGAAAGTTGTGCCGGCGGCGACGGCCGCGACGCCCCGGATGGCCGGTGCGCGCGCGGCTCGGCCGGCGCAGAGTGCGAGGCCGGTGAGCAGGGCGAGAAGCGCGCCGGCCAGGAGGGGCAGAAAGTCCCAGCGCCACAGGGTCACCCCGTCGATGCCGATCCGCCAGGCGGAGAAGGAGTATCCGCCCGCCTCGTCGCGCAGGAGGTCCAGCAGTGCGCCCGGGACGGCCGCGACGGCGGTCAGCACCAGAGCGATGCCGGTGCGGGTGTCGGCGCGGCGGGTGGCAGACGGGAACGAGTCCGCCGGTGCCGCAACGGCTTTGAGCACGACGGCCGCGGCGACGATGGCGGCCAGGACCAGTGCCCACAGTCCGGAGGAGAAGGTGTAGTCGCCGTCCTGTTGCCGGTTGCTGGGCGGCAGGACGGCGGCGAACGTCGCGACCGCGACTCCGAATGTCGTTCCCGCGGCGAGGTATCCGGCGCCCGAGCGCGGTTGCGGTCCGCGCCGGCGGGTGCGCAGGTACAGCAGGGCAGCGACGGCGGTGGCGGCACATCCGCACAGCAGCAGCGGAATCCAGAGATATTGTGCGGCGGTGTGGTATTCGGCCCGGTCGGCGGTGACCCCGCCGTAGCGGTAGCGCCAGGCGTCGCGCTGGATTTGCAGCTCGACCCGTCTGCCGGTGCGCATTCCGGCGTATTTCCAGGTCAGGAACGGCATGAGCGAGGCGGCGAGCAGCAGCAGCGCGGCCAGGCACAGCAGTCCGGCCGAGACCGGTCGCCCCGGCGGCGGCGAATCCCCCGCTGTGCCTTGGGAATCGAACGATGATCCGGAGCCCTGGACGCCGCCCACCTGTCGAATGTAGGTGATGGCGGGCGGCGCCACGCCGGGAATCGGTTACCGGCGGGGTGTTGCGGTGCGCTGGGCCAGCAGCGGTGCGAGGGCGCGCAGGGCCGGGAGGGGGTCGGCGGCGCCGAGGATCTGCACGGCGATGTGGTCGGCGCCCGCGTCCAGGTGCGCGGTGACCTTCGCGGTGACGGCGTCAGCGTCACCGTGGGCGATGACGGCGTCGTAGAGCCGGTCGCTGCCGGGGGCGGTGAGGTCGGCGTCGTCGAATCCGAAGCGGCGCAGATTGCCGGTGTAGTTGGACAGGCCCAGGTAGAAGCCGAAGACGGGGGCGCCGGTGGTGCGGGCGCGGTCCGGGTCGGCGTCGAGGACGACCTTGTGTTCGGGGATGATGCGGGCGTCGGGGCCGAGCTGGGCGCGCAGCGCGGCGGTGTGCTCGGGCACGGTCAGATACGGCAGGGCGGCGGCGGTGCGGTCGCGGGCCAGTTTCGCCACGCGCGGCCCGAGCGCGGCCAGTGCGCGCCCGTGTCGCGGGACCCCGGCGGCGTCGAGGTCGTCGAGGTAGGCGACCAAGGCGTCATAGGGTTTGGTGTAGTCGCCGTCGTTCTCGCGATGGCCCGCGCCGACCCCGAGCAGGAACCGGCCCGGGAATCGGGCCTCGAGCCGGTGGTAGGTTTCCGCGGCGTCCTTGGCCGTGGAAGACCAGATGTTGACGATGCTGGTGGCGACGGTGAGCGTGTCGGTGGCTTCGAGCAGCGCGTCGTAGCCGTCCCAGTCAGCGGCCGGGGAGCCGCCCAGCCACAGCGCGCCGTAGCCGAGTTCTTCGATTTCGCGGGCCGCGGCGGGCGTCACCGTCGAGTGGGGTTGCCAGACACCGTATTTACCAAGATCGTCTGCGGTCATACGTGTCGCCAACACGCCGGACTCTCAGGCAATTCCCGGTGCGGCCGGTGGGGGCGGGCGGGTAGCGTCGCGCGGGTGACCGACACCGTGCAAGCACCGATCGTCGCCGTGACCGTCTATCCCGGTCAGGCCAGAATCACGCGCCGGACCACCGTGGAACTCGAGGCCGGGGCGCGGCGGGTGGAGCTCGGCGGGCTACCGCTGGGTCTGCTGCGGGATTCGGTGCGGGTCAACGGGCGCGGCGCGGCGAGCGTGGTGGGGGTGGATGTGACCACCGCCCGGCATGCGCAGTCCCCGGACGCGGTGGTGCACGAGCTGGAGAAGCGGGCCGCGCAGGCCCGCCTCGGGCTGGCGGAGGTGGCCGATGCCGACACCGTCGCGGACGGGCGCATCGAGTTGCTGACCGAGATCGGCCGCAAGTCCGGGCAGACGCTGGCGAAAGCCCTGTCACACAGCAAGATCGAGCCGCAGCGGATCGCGTCGGTCAATGACGCGCTGGCCCGGCAGCTGTCGGACGCGCTCGCCGGTAAGCGGGAGCTGGCCGATCAGCGCCGGGCGTGCGAGCAGGAATTGCATGCGGTGGAGCGGGAATTGGCGGCGGTGCGCCGCCAGAGCGTCCCGGACCGGCAGGTGGTGGTGGTCGATCTGGAGGTGCGGGCCGCCGGGCCGCTCGAGGTCGAGCTGTCGTATGTGATCGACGATGCGCGCTGGAGTTCGAGCTACGACATCCGGTTGCGCGGTGAGCAGCTGACATTGACCTGGCATGCCGAGATCACCCAGAACACCGGGGAGGATTGGCCGGAGTGCGAATTGGCGCTCTCGACCGCGCGTCCGGCGATCTCGGCGCAATTGCCGGAGCTCTCGCCGTGGTATCTGGATCGGCGCCCGCCCCCGTTGCCGCCGGTGCCGGTGGCCGCCGGTGGGTACGGCGGGGCGATGGAGCAGGTGGACGCGATGATGCCGGCCGCAGCCGCCGCGCCGATGATGATGCGCAGGTCGAAGGCGGCCGCGTTCGCTCCCCCGCCGCAGGCCGCGGTCGAGCACGGGGTCGCGGCCACCACCTATCGGCCCGCGCGTACGGTCGCGGTCCCGGCCGACGGGTCCGCGCATCGCACCACGGTGACGGTGATCGATCTGGGTGCGGCGCTGGATCATGTGACGGCTCCGGTGGCGAGCACGGAGGCGTTCCTGCGCGCGACCGCCACCAATACCTCCGAGCATGCGTTGCGGCCGGGCAAGGCGTCGGTGTTCCACGAGGACGAGTTCGTCGGCACCACGAGCCTCGAGGTCTGGGCGCCGGGTGAGGAGGTGGAGTTGAATCTCGGGGTGGACGACCGGATCCGGGTGGAGCGGGAGCTGGTGCGCCGTACCGCGGGCAAGGCGATGATCGGCAGCAGTAAGCGGCGCGAGGCGCAGTATCGGATCAAGGTGGCCAATCATTCACCGCGTGCCACGAAAGTCACTGTCTTGGATCAGATCCCGGTGTCACGTGACGACGGGATCGCGGTGAAGGATGTCATCTGCCGGCCGGATCCCAAGGAGCGCACCGAACTCGGTGAGCTGACCTGGGAGCTGGCTTTGGAACCGAATGCCGCGGCGGAGATCACGGTGGGGTTCCGGGTGGATACGGCCAAGGGTGTGGAATTGGCGGGCTGGCGGGAGTAGTCGCCGCGCCGGTGGTGTGAGGTTCAGCCCGCGTCGGCGATGGTGTCGTCGCGGGCGGTGGAGCGGTAGCGGCCGGGTGAGACGCCGAATTCGCGTTTGAAGGCTTTGGCGAACGCGTATTCGGAGGTGTACCCGTGTTTTTCGGCGATGGTGCGCAAGAGCGCGTCCGTATCGCGCAGCATGCGGGCGGCCAGGGTCATGCGCCACCAGGTCAGATAGGTTTGCGGGGCGACGCGCAGGGTGGCGGTGAAGCGTTGCGCGAACACCGATCGGGACATCCCGGCCTGGGCGGCGAGCGATTGCACCGTCCAGGCGCGGCCCGGGTCGCGGTGCACGGCGCGCAAGACCGCACTCAGTGCCGGATCGTGTAGTGCGGCAGCCCATCCCGAATCGACGGGGTGGGCGTCGAACCAGGCGCGCAGCAAATAAAGCAGCAGTATTTCCAGCAGGGGTGCGACGGCCCCGGATTCCTCACCGCTGTCGATTTCGTAGCCGAGCAGGTCGATCGCGCCGCGCAGGGCAGGGTGGCGGCCGACGCGGGCGGGGATATGGATGATGTCGGGCAGTTCGGTGAGCAGCGGGTGGGCGCGCGCCTGGTCCAGACGGTAGGCGCCGCACAGCAGCACGGTGGTTTCGGTTGCGGCGAGGGGTGTTTCGGTGTGGTCGCGGTCGGGGCGGCTGCCGATGGCGTGCCCGTGTTCGCGCGGGAGGAAGGCCACGTCGCCGACTTGCAGGCGGATGGGTGGGCCGTGGGCGGGGGTGAGCCAGCACGAACCTTGCAGCACCACATGGAATCCGGCGCCGTCGGCGGCCGGGAAGCGTTGCAGCCAGGGGCCGTGGTTCTCGGTGCGGTTGGAGTGCGGGATGCCGATGCGCATGGCGGCCACGGCATCACTGAGAACGTCCACCCCTGTCACCGTACCGGCGGATCGCCGATGCCCGGACGATCGGACATCGATTCCGGAGCAACGAGCATGGATCGTCCGAGGGCAGATTCCTAGCGTGGATGGCGGGCCGATTCCGGCTCAGCGTTTCGACCGAGGGAGTTGTCTGTCATGAGAATTGCCGTGCACGGTGCGACCGGATTCACCGGTGGTCTGGTGGTCGCCGAACTCGGGCGGCGCGGGATCACCCCGATCCTGGTCGGCCGCGACGAAACCCGTTTGCGTGCGGCCGCCCTCGGCGCCGGGGTGCCCGATGCGGAGATCCGGGTCGCCGAACTGGCTGATTCCGGCGCGCTCACGGCGGCTTTCGCCGGGGCCGAGGCGGTGGTGAATGCGGCGGGGCCGTTCACGCTGTGGGGTGAGCCGGTGGTGCGGGCCGCGATCGCCGCCGGTGTGCACTATGTGGACACCACCGGTGAGCAGGGCTATCTGCACGAGATCCTGACCGGTTGGGACGCGGCGGCGCGGCGGGCGGGGGTGAGCGTGGTGCCGGGGATGGCCGATGACGGTGGTCCCGGGGATCTGATCGCCGCGCTCACCGCCGCCCAGCTCGGGGAACCGGTGCAGGAGTTGCTGATCGCCGATATGCGTCGCCCGGCTGCCGCGTCCCGGGGTACCGCGCGGTCGATGGCGGCGATCGTGTCGACCGAACCGGTCGAGTTCATCGATGGGGATTGGCGGCCGGTGAGCGAGTTCGCTCCGGCTCCGCTGCGGGTGCCGGGTGAGCCGGATCCGGTGCCGGTGAGCGTGTTTCCGCTGCCGGGGATCGCCACCATTCCCCGGCATGTTGCCGCTCGCCGGGTGCGCAGTGCGATCCGTGCCGAGGCCGCTGCGCTGTTCACCGGTTTGACCGCCGACGTGGTCGATTCGGTGCCGGCGGTGCTGAGCGAGGCCGAACGCGCCACCGGTGAATGGCTGATGCTCGCGCACGCGCGCAGCGCCGGTGGCCGGTATGCGCGCGGCTGGGTCACCGGTCCCGACGGGTACGGGCTGACCGCGGTCATCGCGACCGAGGCCGCCCGCCGGCTGGCCGCCGAGGGCGCACCGGCCGGAACCCTGAGTCCGGCACAGGCTTTCGACCCGGCCGACTTCCTGGATTTCCTGACCGGCGCGCAGGTCAGTTGGAAGGTAGAGCAGCTTCCTGCGGCACGGGAGTGACCGACGGGGTGAGC
Source organism: Nocardia yamanashiensis (assembly GCF_021183565.1). Lineage (NCBI taxonomy): Bacteria > Bacillati > Actinomycetota > Actinomycetes > Mycobacteriales > Nocardiaceae > Nocardia > Nocardia yamanashiensis. Next base: position 1,961,665 of record NZ_CP089226.1, on the reverse strand, counting down.
CACACCGCCACCGAGGCCAGCACACTGAGCGCGGCCCCGAACCACAGCACCGCGGTCAAGGCGACCGAATCGGTGACGATTCCACCGAACAACGCCCCCAGGGCGATGGCGAGGTTGAACATGGCGGTGTTCAACGCGGTGGCGGCCTCGGTGGATTGCGGTGCGGCGCGCAGGATCCAGGTCTGCACGCCGACCGGGATGCCGCCGAACGCCAGCCCCCACACCACCAGCAGCGCGATCGCGGTGATCGGGGTGCCGCCCAGCACCGCGACCAGCACCAGGACGGTGGCGAGGGTGACGCTGATGGCGACCAGGGTGGCGTGGATATTGCGGCCGGTGGCCACGCCGGTCACGAAATTGCCGACGATACCGGCGATTCCGAAGGCGAGCAGGGCGGGCCCGACCATCGCCTTGTCGATGCCGGCGTGCTCGACCAGCAGCGGGCTGATGAAGGTGAAGGCCGCGAAATGTCCGCTGACCAGCAGGAAGGTCATGAGCACGCCGGTGCGCACGATCGGGTTGCGCAATTGCTGTGCCAGGGTGCGCAAGTGGACGGGCGCACCGGCCGGCAGCGGCGGCAGGAGCAGCAGCAGCGCGGCCACCACCAGCAGTCCGAGGCCGCCGAGCAGGGCGAACGCCACCCGCCAGTCGGTGAGTTCGCCGATGAGGGTGCCGGCGGGGACGCCCAGGACGTTGGCGGCGGTCGCGCCGCCGAAGGCGATGGCGGTGGCCTGCGGGACGTAGCGGTCGGGCACCATCCGGACCGCGATGCCCGCGGCCAGCGCCCAGAAGCCGCCGATGGCGATGCCGATCAGGACGCGGGAGGCGAGCAGGACCGCGAAACTCGGTGCGGTGGCCGACAGCACGTTCGCGGCGATCATGAGGGTGATCAGGCCCAGCAGTACCAGGCGGCGATCCAGGCGACCGATGGCGACCGGCAGCAGGGGCGCGGTGGCGGAGGCGATGAGGCCGGGCGCGGTCACCATGAGGCCGGCGGTGCCTTCGGAGACGCCGAGTTCACCGCTGACGGAGGTGAGCAGGCCGACCGGCAGCTGTTCGGAGGTGACCATGGCGAAGGTGCCGACGGCGACCGCGCCCACGCCCAGCCAGCGATGCCAGGACACGCGGTCGGATTCTTCTGGGGCAGTCGATGATTCGGTGACCGAAGTCATGTCTGAGGCTCCTGACGATAGGGATGCGGAATGGGAGGGAGGTTGCAGGAAGCAGGCCCGTCCGGGGCGCAGCGAGTCAGCGGCGGCTGTTGTCGGTCGGTCGGCGCTGTCGGGCTGCGCGGCGGATGGCGTCGGGAATCGCGTCTGTGGCGAGTCGGTGCGGTGTGCCTGCCGGTTCAGTGGATCTGGCGGGTGCAGCCGTCGGCGCGGATGATTTGGCCCGAAACCCAGTCCGCGCCGGCCGAAGTCAGCCAGTCCACGACCCGGGCCACGTCCTCGGGCTGGCCGAGCCGCCCACGCGGGGACGGCGGCACTGGATCACCGGCCGCGTCATCGCCTATCGGACCCGGCGCGACCGCGTTGACGGTGATGTCGCGCGCCGCGAGTTCGTGTGCACCGGCGACCACCAGCATTTCGACGGCCGCCTTGGCCGCCGCGTACAGTCCGCGCCCGGCAGGCGCGAGCGCACTGCCGATCACCACGTACCGGCCGTGGTCTGCCAGCTGGCGGGCGGCGGCCCGCAGGGTGTGGTACACGCTGCGGGTATTGCTGTCGATCAGCCGGTCGAAATCCGCGTCGGTGGAATCCGCCAGCGACTTCGACCGCCGCAGGCCCACGGTGTGCACGACGATGTCGACGCCTCCGTGCCGGGTTGCCACGCCCGAGAACAGCCGGGCCACATCATCGGAGCGGGTGGCATCGGAGCGGATGGCTTCCACCGGCACCGCGTACCGGTCGAGCCGGCCCAGGGTGCGGGCGGCGGCGTGCTCGCCGCGGGAGTAGGTGAACACGGTGACCGCGCCGCGCGCCGCGAGCGATTCCGCGCACGCGGCACCCAGTTCGCTACTGCCACCGATCACCAAGGCCACCTTCCCGGCGAGATCGCGAGGACGGTCCATCAGGTGCGTCGCGATTCAGCGGACTCCGCGGCGAAACAGTTGCGCGAGCGCCACGACGGGCGACGCCCGGAATGCCGTTCGGCGGTAGCGGTTGCGGTACCCGCCGCGCCGCTGCTCGCGGCCTGATCGCCGGTGTGCCCGGCGGCGGTGTCGTACGGCGGTGTGAGCATCATGTCGAGCTGTCCTTCGCGGGTGTTCCGAGGAGCAGCGGGCGGGGTCGCTCGCTGTTGCCTTCAGCTTGCTGTGCCCGCGACCGGAACGGAAACAGGAGCTGCCTGTAGCGGCCACCGAATTTCCCTGTGGCCCAGCGAAACCCGCTCCACCAGCACCGATACCGTCCAATCCGGCTCGCACGGCGCCGCTTTCACCCCTGCCGTACGGTGATCGCGTGATAGCTCTCGATATTCGTCAGCTGCAGTCGTTCCTGGTGGTGGCCGACGAGCTCAACATCACCCGCGCCTCGGCCCGCCTGCACCTGTCCCAGCAGACGCTGTCGGCGCAGATCCAGCAGCTCGAGCGCGCGATCGGCGTCACCCTGCTGGTGCGCACCTCCCGCGGCGTGCTGCTCACCCCCGCCGGTGTCGAACTCGAGCGCGGCGGCCGCGAATTGGTCACCGACGCCACCGAACTCGCGCAGCGGGTGCGCGCCACCGAAACCGGCCGCCTGGGCCGGCTGCGCATCGCCTGCTGCCCCTACGCGACCGCCCTGTTCGCCACCGAAGTCGCCGATGCCATGGAAGCCGCCGTCCCCGGCCTCGAGGTCGAACTCGTCACCGTCCACACCCCACCGGAAGAACGCGCCCTGCTGCTGTCGGGCGAGTGCGACGCCGCTTTCATGTGGACCCCGCTCGGCGACCCGGCCCTGCACCACGCCACCATCCGCACCGACTCCCGAGCCGTCGCCCTCTCCCCCAAACACCCCCTGGCCCACCAGGATTCGATCTCCCTGTCCGACCTGGCCACCGACCCGGTGATCCGCCCCGACATCTTCCTCTCCGAGGAGAACCTCTCCCACTGGCTCGCCGACCCCCGCCCCGACGGCGCCCCCGCCCCGCGCGGCCCCGAAGTCACCAAACTCGAGGACGCCCTCCTCATGGTCGCCCGCGGCAAAGGCATCTGGCTCGCCCCCGAACCTCTCTCCCGCTGGATCCCGGTCTCCACCGTCATCTGGCGCCCCGTCCCCGACGCCCCACCCTCACACCTGGCCCTCGTCTGGACCGACACCGCACCTCACGCCCTGATCGCCCGCATGATCGCCGAAGTCCGCACCATCACCGGCTACACGCGCGCCGAGCCCACCGCCGCCTGATATCGCAGGCTCGCGGTGGGCTCGGCCGCGGGGGTCAGTGCGCGCCGTCGACCTTCGGGAAGGTTTGGGCGACCAGGGTTTCCAGGGAATCGGCCAGCAGGGCGTGGACGTGTTCGCGGGTGAGGCTGCCGCGGACTATCCATTCGCGGCCGGCGGCTTTGACCAGGCCGCCGTAGCAGCGGACCAGGGCCCGGAGTTCGGCGCTGTGCAGGGAGTCGGACAGGCCCATCATCTGGACCATGCGGTCGGCGGCGGCGTAGTCGGCTTCGTCGAGGATGCGCTGCACCTCCGGATCGTCGCCGACGCCTTCGTGACCGGTGACCTTCACCCAGGTGCTGCCGTGTTCGCCGATGGTGTCCAGCAGCCAGGAGACGCTGGCCTCCACGCGTTCGCGGGTGCTGCCCGAAGGCACGGCCATCTTCTCGGGGCGGGGCAGGGTCACCATGCGGCGGACGACGGCCAGGTACAGGTCGCGTTTGTTGCCGAAATAGTGGTTGATCAAGCCCCGGGCCACGCCGGCGCGCGCGGCCAGTTCCGCGGTGGAGACCGCCGCGTACGGCCGTTCGCCGAACATGTCGATGGCGCAGGACAGGATCTGCGCCCGACGTTCGTCGGGTTCGAGCCGGCGCCGCCGCGACGGCGCGTCGGTGTCGTGGTCGCTGCCGGACGGGGCCGGCGGTGCGACGTCAGAGTGAGCGGGCAATGAGGTCCTTCATCACCTCGTTGGCGCCCGCGAGGATCCGCAGAACCCGGGCGCCGGTGTACAGCTGGGCAATCGGATACTCGGTCATGTATCCGTAGCCGCCGAAGAACTGCAGGCAGCGATCCACCACATTACCGAGTTGATCGGTCAACCAGTACTTCGACATGGCGGCGGTGGGGATATCCAGCTCGCCGCGCAGGTGCTTGGAAATGCAATCGTCGAGGAACACCCGGCTCACCTTGGCGATGGTGGCGCACTCGGCCAGCTCGAACCGGGTGTTCTGCATGGCGAACAGCGGTTTGCCGAAAGCCTCACGGCCCTTGGTGTAATCGATGGTCAGCTCCACCGCGCGCTCGGTCATCGACACCGCGAGAATGCCGGTGACCAGGCGCTCCTGGGCCAGCATCGCCATCATCTGATAGAAGCCCTGGCCTTCTGCCTCGCCCAGCAGGTTCGACACCGGCACGCGCAGGCCGTCGAAGAACAGCTCGGCGGTGTCCTGGCCCTTGCCGCCGATCTTGGACAGGATGCGGCCGCGCTTGAAGCCGGGCGTGGCGTCGGAGACGTCGGCGTAGATCAGCGAGATGCCGGCCGCGCCCTGGGAGGTGTCGGTCTTGGCGGCGATGATGATGCCGTCGCACAGCCAGCCGTTGGAGATGAAGATCTTCGAACCGGTGATGACGTACTCGTCGCCCTCACGCACCGCGCGGGTCTTGATGGACTGCAGATCCGAGCCGGTACCGGGTTCGGTCATCCCGATCGAGAGCACGATCTCGCCCGAGGCGGCCTTGGGCAGCACCCGCTGCTTGAGTTCCTCGGAACCGAACTGATGAATGTAGGGCGCGATGATCGAGGAGTGCACCGACATGCCCAGCGCACCGTCCCCGGCGTGGGTCTGGGCCTCGATGATCGCGGCCTCGTGCGCGAAAGTGCCGCCGCCGCCACCGTATTCGGCCGGAATGGCCGCGCACAGCAGGCCGAGTTCACCGGCTCGGTTGTAGAGGGCGCGATCGGGGTGGCCCTGCTCGACGAAGCGCTCCTCGTGCGGCACCACCTCCTTCTCGAAGAAAGTGGTCGCCAGACCACGTACCGCTTCGACCTCGTCGTCGCTCCAGGCGGGGCGTGCCATCGAAAGTTCCTTCGCTCGTTGCAGCGTGCGACACATCGCCGTGTCGAGACCAAGGATGCAGCGCTATTGGCGAAGTGTCAACAGAGTGTCAATTGCCCGCCGCCCGGGACTGATTGACCTCGGCGAGCGTCGTGAAGATCGGCGTGTCCGGATCCGCCTCGATGCCCTGACGGCGCAGATACCCATCGATCAGACCCCACACCAGCTCGGTCGCCCGGTCCACGAACTCGGAAGTCCGCTCCGGCGTTGGCGTATCGGAATCGGTCAGCCACAGATCCGTGATCGCCACCACCGCACCGATCAGCGCCCGCGACAGATAGTCCAAACCCGCGGTATCCAGAGGCACCGCCTCGGCGACCTGATGCGCCATCTTCGTCAACCGCCGCGCCGCCGCCCGCCCCAGATCCAGTTGCAGCACACCCGAACCCGACTGCTGCAACACCGGCGCCTGACCCAGATACCGGAAAACATTGGGATGCTCCAGGATTCCCTGCGCATACAGGGTGAACACCTTGTGCAGGGCCGCACGCGGCGGCTGCAGCATGAGCGTCATATCGCTGCCCGCCGCCGAAAACGCCTGCCGCGACATACGATCGGCGATCTCGGTGAACAGATCACCTTTGTCCGCGAACTGCCGGTACAACCGCGGCTTGGTAATGCTCGCCTCGCGGGCGATGTCGTCCATGCTCGGGCGCGGACCGTCCCGATCGATCACCCGGATCGCCGCGTCCACGATGTCGTCACGGGAAACCGGCCGGGATCCGGCGCTGGTACGAGCCACCCGCCGAGTGTACATGTACCGCCGGTACGGCATACAGCCCCCGGTTCCGCCCGGTTTGCCCCGTTGTTTACCGGGTAGTCAAGTGATCGAAACCACATCCGAGGTCAGCGAGACAGCATTGCCTTCACCTATACCGTACTGCCAGTATCGACAAACGTACCGGCGGTACGCACCGGTGTGCGCAGGGGTCACACCGGCACGACAACCAGCCGACTTCCCAACCGGAAAGACGCCGATGACAGACCCAGCAACACAACTCGCCACCACCCTCCGCGCGCCACTACCGCAGGCATTCGAGCAGCTCACCGACGCCGACCACACCGAACTCGAACGCCTCCTCACCACCGCGCTCCAGCAACGCGGCCACACCCTCGACACCGCCATCGGCAACTCCCTCGACATCGTCCCGCGCCTCATGCGCCCCGCCGTCAAGAAAGCACTGGGACTATGAGCGAACACCTCGTCGCCGTCGCCGAAACCACCAAACTCGCGCGCCTGCTCGGCATCACCGACCCCACCGAACTCGACTTCCTCGTCGACCTGCCACCCGCCGCCATCCGCCAATTCCGCGAACGCGCCACCGACCTGCTCTTCGACCGAGACGCCAAGCGGCTCAAAGGCATCGCCGCCGCCAGCAAACTCGTCCCCGTCGGCATCAGCGCCAAAATGGCCGAACGCGCCTTCGGACCCGTCCTGTGCGCCGCCGTCGCCAGCGCCGTCGAACCACAACGCGCCATCGACATCGCCAAAGCACTGCCCACCGGCTTCCTCGCCGAATGCTCGGTCCTGCTCGACCCCCGCCGCACCGCCGACATCATCGCCGCCGTCCCACCCAAAATGGTCGCCGACGTCGCCCGCGACCTACTCGCCCGCGGCGACCACATCACCATGGGCCGATTCGTGCACGTCGTCCCCGAACCCGCACTACGCGCCGCCGCGCCGATCATGAGCGACGTCGACCTGCTCCGCATCGGATTCCTGCTCGAAGACAAATCCGCCATCGACAACGTCCTGCACATCGTCGCCGACCGCGTCCCCGGCGTCATCCGCGCCGCCCACACCCAGAACATGTGGGCCGAAGGCATCGACCTGCTCGACTCCATCGCACCCCACAACCGCGCCTGGATCGGCGACATCACCGCCGGACTCGGCGGCGACGTCCTCGACGCCCTCATCGCCGCCGTCGCCGAACTCGACGCCTGGGCCACCCTGCTGCCCATCACCAGCGCCATGAGCCACGACAGCCTGCGCCTGTTCGCCGAACGCCCCGCCGTCCACACCGACCACATCCTCGCCGCCGTCATGGACACCGCCCTCGACGGCGGACAATGGGTCGACCTACTACCCCTCGCCGGCCACTTGCCCGCGCCCGCACTCGAATTCATCGCCCGCCGCGTCGGCGAACAAGACGACCACCGCCTCGGCGACCTCATCCGCGACGCCGACACCGCCGGACTCTGGGACGCCCTCATCCCCATCGCACTCGCCCTCACCGACGACAACCGCCGCCGCATGGCCGCACTGCCCGTCATGCAGGAAACCGAAGTGCTGCGCGCCGTCATCACCGCCACCGCCGACCACGAACTCTGGTCCCAGGCGCTCCCCCTGGTGGACGCACTCCCCGACAGCGCCAAACCCACCCTCGCCGCAGCCATCGGCGACCTCACCCGCGACCAACTCCTGGCCGCCGTCCTCGCCGCCTCCCGCAGCGACGACATCCACACCCTCGTCGACATCGCGCTCGCCCAGGAACCCAGCGGCCGCGCCCGCGTCCTGGACATCATCGACGGCATGGACGAACTCGAGGAATTCCTCACCGCCCTCACCACCGACACCCCGGACCCGGTGTGGCAGGCCCTCATCCAGGTCCGCGACGAAATCCCCGCCAACCTCCTGGCCCTGCTCGCCGAACGCGCCCGCGAACTCGGCCGCGACGCCGCCGCCGCACAACTCGAACCCGTCGGCGCCGGCACCGACTGACCCGCGCAGCGGGGTGCGGGCCGTCGCCCAGGCTCACGATGAGAGAATGGTCCGTCCCCCACCCCGCACACGAAGGACCAGCGCACCTCCCGATGGCCGAGCACACCACCCCGGTAAACCTGACCGACGCACCGGCCATCGATCCTGACGAGCTGGCCACCTGTCTGCGCGTCCTCGAACAAGCGGGACAACTCGACGCCAAACATCCGGACTCCGTCACCGTGCAACGCGCCGTCGGGCACATGTTCAAGAAGCTCAAGCGCAACAAGCGGATCGAATCACGGGAAGCCGTCGCCGCCGCCGACCGCGCAGTCGTCGCGGCCACCGCCACCGGATCGCCCAACCGCATCGACGACGAGACCGCGGGCATCCCCATCAGCTCCAGCACCGCCGACGGCAGCGCCGGCACCCTCATCCGACCGCGCCCCTGCTACATCTGCAAACAGCGCTACACCCGCGTCGACGCCTTCTACCACCAGCTCTGCCCCGACTGCGCCGCCCGCAGCCACGCCAAACGCGACGCCCGCACCGACCTCACCGGCCGCCGCGCCCTGCTCACCGGCGGCCGCGCCAAGATCGGCATGTACATCGCGCTGCGACTCCTGCGCGACGGCGCCCACCTCACCATCACCACCCGCTTCCCCAACGACGCCATCCGCCGCTTCGCCGCCCAGCCCGACAGCGCCGACTGGCTGCACCGGCTTCGCATCGTCGGCATCGATCTGCGCGATCCCGCCCAGGTCGTCGCTCTCGCCGATGACGTTGCCGCACAAGGGCCCCTGGACATCCTGATCAACAATGCCGCCCAGACCGTGCGCCGCAGCGCCGGCGCCTACAGCGCCCTCGTCGAAGCCGAGAACGGACCGCTGCCCGCCGGCGCCCTGCCCGACGTCGTCACCTTCGGCAAGACCATGCAGGCCCACCCCACCGCGCTCACCGCGTCGCTGACCCCGTCGCTCACCGCCGAGGACATCACCGACCTGGCGCTGGTCGCCGGATCGGCCACGCCCGAACGCATTTCGGCCGGCGTCGCCATCGACGCGGGCGGACTCGTGCCCGACCTCGCGCACACCAACAGCTGGGTGCAGGGCGTCGGCGAAGTCGATGCCACCGAACTGCTCGAAGTGCAGCTGTGCAACTCGGTCGCGCCGTTCATCCTCATCTCGCGCCTGCGCGCCTCCATGGCCTCGGCCGCGGCCAAGCGCAAGTACGTGGTCAATGTGTCCGCGATGGAAGGCGTCTTCGCCCGCGGCTACAAGGGGCCGGGCCATCCGCACACCAATATGGCCAAGGCCGCGCTGAACATGCTCACCCGCACCAGCGCCCGCGAAATGTTCGAGACCGACCGGATTCTCATGACCGCCGTCGACACCGGATGGATCACCGACGAGCGGCCGCACTACACCAAGATCCGCCTCGCCGAGGAAGGCTTCCACGCTCCCCTCGACCTGGTCGACGGCGCGGCGCGGGTGTACGACCCGATCGTGCGCGGTGAAGACGGCGACGATCTGCACGGGGTGTTCCTCAAGGACTACGAACCGTCCAACTGGTGAGTCCGGAGGGGGCGGCGGCCCCCTCCCCTCTTTTGCTGGTTCTTTGAACGTGACTTTTCGGTGTGGTGACGACTGTTGAGGTGCTTTTTCATGCATAGATGCGCATATTTCCGTATTGATATGTTAGATAACGACCCAGCGCTAAGGGCCTTCTTATAGACGTCACCCCCTACGACCTGGCGGAACTACATCGGTTCATGCCTGAGACGGCGGTGCATTGCACCCCTCGCCACACCCGGACATACATCACAAACTGCGCATATCCGCATGTGGCGATGCCTCTATCCGCTAATCCCCTCCCCCACCCCGCCGGGTCGGCGATAATCGATCACTATGCGCGGCAAAGGCATTGGCTCGGTCCTGCGCGACCGGGTCCCGTTCCTGCGATGGTCCTGGATTCGATTCGTGCTCGGCGCACCGACTTTCGTGCGCACGGGCCAGGTGGGCGACGGCCGGGAGGCCGCGGCCCGCAACTACGTACTGGCGCACTCGACCGCCGGCGACCCCGACAGCGTGCTCGCCGCCTTCGACGCCTACGCCCGCGACCACCGCCTGCTGGTGAACATCGGCGACGAGAAGGGCCTCATCCTCGATGCCGCGCTCGAGCGCGCCAAGCCCCGCCTGCTGCTCGAACTCGGCGCGTACTGCGGCTACAGCGCGGTCCGCACCGGCCGCGCCCTCTCCCCCGACGATCTGCTGGTCTCGGTCGAGTTCAATCCGGCCAATGCCGAGATCGCTCGCGCCGTCATCGCGCACGCGGGTCTGGCCGACCGGGTGAGCGTGGTGGACGGCAGCATCGGTGACGACGGCAAGACTCTGGCGCGGCTCGCCGATCACGGGTTCGGGCCCGGCACTTTGGATTTCGTCTTCATCGACCATGACAAAGATGCCTATCTCCCCGATCTGCGGACCTTGATCGGCACGGGCTGGTTCCATCCGGGCAGTGTGGTGCTGGCCGACAATGTCGGCGTTCCGGGCGCTCCCGGCTATCGCCGCTACATGCAGCAGGAGCAGGGCCGAACCTGGCAGACCACCGAGCATCGCACGCACGTCGAATATCAGTCCCTGCTACGGGATCTGGTGCTCGAATCGGTGTATCAGGGCTGAGCCGGCTCCCGCAGCAGCACGTCGAATTCCGGGGCGTCGTCCCAGGACGGACGCAGGGTGCCCACCCGGCGCCAGCCCCAGCTCAGATAGCGGCCGTAGGCGCGCTCGTTGGCCGGATCGACCAGCAGCGTGGCGCGCGATTCGGTTCGGCTGCCGAGTATTTCGTCGTGCAGCCGGCGCGCCAGCCCGCGCCCGGCGTACTCGGCGCAGACCATGATCTCCGACAGCGCGAAGGTGCGCCGCCCGGTCTCGGCGGTGAATTCGGCGAGGTCCCCCTCGTCCAGCACCAGGTGCTGCCACCACGCGGAGCCGGGAACCAGGGGCCAGCCCCAGGTCTGGCCCGCCGGTTTACCGTCGACATGCGCCAGCACCAGCACGAAACCGGACGATCGGGACGGGGCGGTGTAGGCGTCGAAGCGTTCCATGAACGCGTCCGGGGATTCGAACGGGTCACCGGATTCGATGGCCTCGACGTAGGAGCGGCGGAACACGTCTTCCACGAGGTCTCGGTGCCGGCGCGCCTGCGAGGGGGTGAAGTGCTGGAATTCGAGACCGGGGAGCGGGAGGGTCATGCGGTGATGGCTTTCCGAGACAGTAGATCGAACTGGCGGCCGAAGTCGTCGGCGACCGCCAGGTGGGTGGTGGCCACCCGGACCGGTTCCAGCACCCGCAGCGTGCGGGCGGAGGAGACCTCGGCCAAGTCCACCACCACCGGCAGCGCTTCGCCGAGCGCGCCGTGCAGATCGCCCATGCGGGCCCGGGTGGCGGCCGACCAGGCGCGCAGATTGGCGTCGTTGCGGGCGCTGCCGTCACCGCCGGTCGCGCCTTCGAAAAGCGCTACGGAGCGGTCGAATTCGCCCAAGTCGGCCCAGCCGCGGGCTTCGTGGCCGACGATCTCCAGGCGGGTGACGAAGCGCAGCCATTGCGGGCAATCGGCGAGTGCCTCGTAGGTGGTGGCGTAGTCGAGTTCGCGCCAGGCGGTGGCGATGGCGCGTTCGAAGGCGGGCCGGTCGGCGAGCATGGCGTATGCCTGGGCGTCGCGCACCGCGACCAGGGCGTGGATGCGGCCGGGCGGGCGGCCGCGCATCAGGTCCCGGGACCGGTCGATCAGTTTGAGCGCGTGATAGGGGCTGCCGGATCCGATGCGGGACAGGGAGATCAGCTGGGTCGCGGCGCTCAGGCAGGCGTGCGCGATGAGATCGCGGTCGTCGGCCTCGGTGCCCAGGGCGAGAGCATCCGCGTAGCAACGCCGGGCCAGTGGATGTCGCGCGGAATCGTAGGCCAGCCAACCGGTTTGGACCGCCAGTTCGCCGACCGCGCTGGTGAAGGCGTTCCCCGTGGGGGTGTCGTAGGCGCAGATGTCCAGGCGGTGTTTGGCTTTCGCGAGCTGTTCCACCGCGAAGTCCACCAGCGCGCCGCCGCCGATGCGCTGATCCTCCTGTTCGAGGGCGGCCACGCCCTGCACCAGCCGCCGCACATCGCTCATGCCGACGTGCTCGCCGCCGGTACCGAGAAAGGCCGCCGTCGCGCCGACCGCCGCCAGTTTTCCGAATTCTCGCCTCTTCACGGCGTCACCGACCTCCCAGGAATAGAGACCGAACGCGGTGCGTGATCCGTCGTCGAGCGCGGCGTGCCCGTCACTGGTGGCCGGCTGCTCGTGGGGCTGCCGTCCGTCCGGCGGGGTGAGCGCCGACGTGAAACGTTCCAATTGCGGGGTTTCGAGCCGGGTGAGGATGGTGTCCAACACTTGTGCCGACTTGCCGACGATCGGGCGGTGGGTGGTCGCCCGTTCCCATTTCCGGATGGTGGCCGGGACATACCCGGCGACATCGGCGAACTCCTCTTGCGTCAGCCGTAGGGCGGCCGTGCGCAATGCTCGGACTTCCTTACCGGTCCATCTGCTGACGATCATCGCCACTTCCGCCCTGGGGGTGCAACCGTGCGTATCGGAAGCGTATTACCTCCGTTGTGGTTCCGTGGCTGGGACGGGGAGACGATTTCGGCCACGCTCATGGCATGCCGGAACGAGCAAACAACGGGGCAAGGGGTGAAAGGTGAGGCCAGGCGCGATCGGCTATCTGCGGCGGGATGTGTCCGGCGAGCGGCAGCAGTGGGACGAGGCGCAGATCCGCAGCCTGGCTGCGCGGCTGGGATACGAGTTACGCAAGACGATCGTGTTCGGGCCGCATACCGCGGACCCGGTGTACCGGCTGGGCGTGGTGGTGGACCGGTTGGGGGTGGAGGCGGTGATCGTCCCCAGCCCCGGGCATTTCGATGGCGAACTGGTGCCCGGTGAGCTGGTGGCGAGAACCGATGTGATCACGGTGGAGCCGGAGACCACCTACGCCCGGTACGCCACCGGGGATCTGCCCGACCTCGGGGACGGGCGGCGGCTGTCCTCGTAGGCTGGAGGGCATGCTGTACCGGCTGCTCGCCGACGCCACCGCGATCGTGCACTTCCTGTTCGTGGCGTACGTGGTGGTGGGCGGATTCCTGGCCTGGCGTTGGCGGCGGACGATCTGGCTGCATCTGGCCGCCTTCGCCTGGGGTTTCAGTACGGTGTTGTTCGGGTTCGATTGCCCGCTGACCGATCTGGAGAATTGGGCGCGGCACCGCGCCGGGCAGGCCGGATTGCCGCCCAGCGGGTTCATCGATCACTACATCACCGGGGTGCTCTATCCGCGCAGTGCGCTGGAGTTGGTGCGGGTCGGGGTCGCGCTGGTGGTGCTGGCGTCCTGGATCGGATTCGCGGTGCTGGCCAGGCGGCGGGCGATGAAATCGGCCACGGCGGGCTGAGTTTCGGGCAGGTCGAGGTAGAAGTGGCCGCCGGGGAAGGTTTCGGTGGCGAAGTCGGCGCTGGTGAAGGCGCGCCAACCGGCGACCTGGTCGGGCGTGACCGTGGGGTCTTCGGAGCTGACCAGTGCGGTGATCGGGCAGGCCAGGGGTTCGCCCGGCAGGTAGCGGTAGGTTTCGACGGCTTGATAGTCGGCGCGCAGTGCGGGCAGTACCAGTTCGGCGAGGCTGGGTTCCTCGCGGAGGATGGCGACCGAGGCCGGTTCGTTGGAGAGCAGTTCCAGTTGACTGATCAGGTCCGCATCCGGACCTTGGTGTAATTGTCCGGTTTCGGCGAAATCGGGTGCGGGGCGGCCGGACACGATCAGGTGATCGACGGCGCGGCCGGCGGCTTCCACCCGGCGCGCGGCCTCGTAGGCGACGGTGGCGCCCATGCTGTGCCCGAAGATGGCCAAGCGCGGCGTCGTCGGCCAGCTCAGCATGTCCTGGGCGGCCCGCTCGGCGAGTTCGGTCAGTTCGGTCAGCAGCGACTCCCCCAGCCGATCCTGCCGGCCCGGATACTGCACCGCGAAAACCGCTGTGCCGGAACCGAAGCGCCGGGCCAGGGCGCGGTAGGCGGTGGCCGATCCGCCGCCGGGCGGGAATCCGACCAGCACGGTGTGCGGGGCGGGGTCGGGACGCAGTTCGCGCAGCCAGTCGGTGCCGGTGAGATTTGCCACCACGGATAAGCCTCCTCTGAGCACTAATGTCGGGCTCGTGGCTGAATACACGGATCTGGTCCACGCCTACGAGTCCGGGATCGGGGTCAACGGTTCGAGTATGCCCGCTGTGGATCCAGGCGCGAATCTGGCTGCGACGCTACCGGTGTGGGCGCTCGCCGGCGGGTCGGTGACCGCATACAGCAGGGCAACCGACCGGTTTCGGATGGCGGCCGGACTCGAACCTCTGGACGCAGTGCCCGATCCGGGCCGCATCGCCGCGGCCTTCGCCAGCGAACGGCTCTTCCGGGAGAACGGCGCCGCACCCGATGTCTTCGCTCCCCTGTCCGGCTTCTTCACCACCGCCGACGGCTGGATCCGCACCCACGCCAACTACCCGCACCATCGCACCCGCCTGCTCGCCGCCCTCGGCCTCCCCTCCGGCACCTCACGCGAGGAGTTCACGAAACACGTTGCGGCCCTGTCCGCGTCCGACATCGAGGACCGCGCTCACGAACACGGCGCGATCGCGGTCCGGGTACGCACCGAACACGAATGGGCGGCGAGCCCACAGGGCCGCGCGGCCGCCGCGGGACCGCTGGTCGCAATCGAGCCTCGCGAAGATCGGCGCACCGGCGGCGGCTCGTTCCCCGATGTCTCACGATCAGCTGCCGACACCACGAATCCACGCCGGCCGGCGGGCTCCGGTGACGAAATGAGTTCACACGGCGCGCAGAACCTCGGCGGCGGTGACATCACCGCCGGTGGCAGCTCGCCCGGGCCAGGGGCGAACCGGCGCAGCCAGGCCACGCTCGAAACCTGGTTCGCCCCAACCTCATTGCAACCGCTGCGCGGGGTGCGGGTGGTGGATATGACGCGGGTGATCGCGGGGCCGGTGGCGACGCGGGCGCTGGCGCTGCTGGGGGCGGAGGTGGTGCGAATCGATCCGCCGGGGCTGCCGGAGATCGAATGGCAATATCGGGATACTTGCCAGGGGAAAAGGACGACCTTACTTGATATTCGGACCGAATGGCCGTTATTTCGAGATCTGCTCGAGAATGCGGATGTGCTCATCTCAGGTTACCGACCGGGCGCTTTGTTACGAGCCGGAGTAGACGCCGGGCAAATTGATCCCGGAATTGTATACGGACGTGTATGCGCCTGGGGCGAACACGGTCCGTGGGGTGATCGGCGCGGGTTCGACAGCATCGTGCAGGCCGCGTCGGGGATCTCGCTCATCGAAGGCGCGCAAGGCGATTCGCGGAGCGAGGCCTCGGTCGGCGCGCTGCCGGCGCAGGCCCTCGATCACGCCAGTGGGTATTTGCTGGCGGCCGGGGTGCTCGACGCACTCGTGGCTCGTGGACACGACGGCATCGGGCGGGATGTGCGAGTCGCTTTGGCGCGCACCGCCTCCTGGCTGCTCGCCGCGCCGGGCCGGACTCCGGAGCATCCGCCGGCGGCCCTGCCGGACGCTCGCTACGCGGTAACTCACGACGGGATCACCACCGCGGGCCCGGCCTTGCCAGCCTATCCGGATTATCCGTTTCCGGCGCCGAAATACGGTGCGAATCCGGCAGCTTGGACAGCCTGACCGGTCGGTACCAAATGTGCGGGAAGCTTCACGATCACCTGCACGCACACCCGCAAGAACACCTCGGATAAATCTGAATTCCCCTCGTACAGTGGGCTTTTGTGCCGTTAATAGATGAGATGCTGAAACCGACATCGTTAATACCGACACACTTGCCGGCATGCGTATGGAGGTCGTCATCGTGGACACACCTGCTCCCCTGCTAACCGCGGCGGATTCCGGCACGGTCACAGTGGGTCGCCGGGAGTGGACCGGATTGGCGGTGCTCGCACTGGCATGCCTGGTGTATTCGATGGATCTCACCGTCCTGCACCTGGCCGTCCCACAGATCAGCGCCGAACTCCGCCCCACCAGTTCCCAATTGCTCTGGATCATCGACGTTTACGGATTCCTGGTCGCCGGATTGCTGCTCACCATGGGCACCATCGGCGACCGCATCGGGCGAAGACGACTACTCATGGTGGGCGCGGCCGCCTTCGCCGTGGTGTCGGTGATCGCCGCGTTCGCCCCCTCCGCCCCCGTGCTCATCGGCTGCCGCGCCCTGCTCGGCATCGCCGGCGCCACGCTCGCCCCCTCCACCCTCTCCCTGATCTTCACCATGTTCCGCGATGCCGAACAGCGCTCGGTGGCCGTCGGCGTCTGGGTCGGGTCCTATTCGGTCGGCGGCTCGATCGGCCCGCTCGCGGGCGGGTTCATGCTCGAACACTTCTGGTGGGGAGCGGTTTTCCTGCTCGCCGTGCCGGTCATGTTGCTGCTCATCGTGCTTGCGCCGCGGGTACTGCCCGAGTTCCGCGATCCGCATGCCGGGCAACTGGATCTGGTCAGCGCGCTGCTGTGCACCAGCGCCGTCCTGCTGGTGGTGTTCGGCATGAAGAAGGCCGCGCAGGACGGGCCGGGCGCGCCCGCGGTGTCCGCGCTGACCGCCGGGCTGCTCATCGGTTTCGTCTTCGTGCGCCGCCAGCTCACCGCGACCGAACCCATGCTGGATCTGCGGCTGTTCCGGCTGGCCAGCTTCCGCACCGCGCTGACCATCAATATGGTCGCGATCTTCGTTGCGTTCGGCTATTTCCTGTTCGTCGGCCAGTATTTCCAGCTGGTGCTGGGCATGTCGCCGTTGCGCGCCGGAATCTGCACCATCCCCGCGGGCCTGGGGTTCATGATCGGCTCCCAGCTGGGCCCGCGCATCGGCAAGATCGTGCGGCCCGCGTACATGATCGGCGGGGGCATGGCGATGGCCTCGGTGGGGCTGCTGCTGCTCACCCGGATCAGCGTGAACGGCGGGGTGGGCCTGGTCATCGCGGCATCGCTGCTGGTGTCCTTCGGTCTCGCACCGGTTTTCGGCATCACCACCGAGCTGATCGTGGGCACCGCGCCGCCGGAACAGGCGGGCGCGGCCTCGGGGCTGTCCGAAACGGGCGCGGAATTCGGTGGCGCGCTGGGGATCTCGATCCTCGGCAGCATCAGCATCGCCATCTACCGCAGCAATCTCGGCGAGACCCTGCCCTACGGGCTGCGCGATCCGGACGCGCACGCCGCGCGCGACACCCTGGGCGCGGCAATGGAAGTCGCCGATACCCTGCCCGGCAAACTGGGCTCCGCCGTGGCCGAGGCGGCCAAACAGGCCTTCCTCACCGGCATGCATCTGACCTCGGCCATCGCGGCGGGAGCGGCGCTGCTGCTAGCGTTCATCGCCATGGCGCGGCTGCGTCACATTCCGCCCGGGTAGCGCCGGGGTCAGCGGCCGCGCAGCGCCTCGATGGCGATGGTGAGCTCGTCACCGTCGAGGTGATCCGCGGCGGGCGCGCCGAGCCGCTGATTGACCGCCCCGCTGAACAGCATGAACAGCAGCTTGGCCACCGCCCGTGCCTGCCCGGCCGACAGGTCGGGGTGCACGCTGCGCAACTGCTGGGCGATGTCGGCGACCGCCTTGCCGGTCGCTTCGGCCAGGTAGAGCTGGGCTTCGGGATCGCGTGAGATCTGCACGGTGTTCTCGAAGCTCAGTTGCAGCTCTTCGCGATTGCGCTCGATCACGTCGGTGAGCCCGTTCCAGGTAGCGCCGAGGGCCGCCCAGAGGCTCTGCCCCTCGCCCGCGTCGGCGATGGCGGCGTCGATGCCGTCCCCGATCCCGGTGCCGACGCCCTCGGTGAGGGCTTCCATGACGAGCTTGTCCTTGGAGCCGAAGTGATAGCCGATGGCGGCGAGGCTGACGCCGGCTTCCTTGGCGATATCGCGCGCGGTGACCTTGGCCAGTCCGCGGTCCAGAATCGCCCGGCGCGCTCCCATCAAGAGGTCTTCTCGGTTTCCCATAACCCCACCCTACCAGCGTCTTAGACATTTGTTCTAGACAGGCGTGCGAGAGTCTGTTAGACATATGTCTTAGACAGACGTTCTCCACTACTTCGGGAGTCAGCAATGAGCACCACCGCCACCAACCTCCGCATCCTCGTCGCCGGCGGCGGCATCGCCGGGAATTCCGTTGCGCTGCAACTGCTGCGGGCCGGTATCGCGACCACCGTGGTCGAGCGCGCCGACGCTCCCCGGCCGGGCGGGCAGGCGGTGGATCTGCGCGGACCCAGCCGCCGGGTGGCCGAGCAGATGGGCCTGATGGAAGGCATTCGCAAGTACCAGCTCGACGAGGAGGCCATGATCCTGGTCGACCGCGCGGGCAAGGAGATCTACCGGATGGGCGCCGACATGTTCGGCGGCAAGGGCCCGGTCTCCGATATCGAGATCTCGCGCGGCGACCTGAACCAGGTGCTGCTGACCGCGGTCGCCGCGGCGGGCGGTGAACTCGACTACCGCTACGGCGAGTGGATCGAAGACCTCGCCCAGGACGAGACCGGCGTGGATGTCACCTTCGCCTCCGGCACGAGCGAGCGCTTCGATCTGGTGATCGCCGCGGACGGCGTCCACTCCGGTACGCGCAGGCTGGCTTTCGGGCCGGAGGAGCAGTTCGCCACCTACCTGGGCGGATACATGTCCTTCTACACCATCCCGACCCCGGCCGGGACCGACCCGCGCTGGATGACCATCCACCCGGTGCCGAAGGCCTCGGTCGGGGTGCGCGCCGATGCCGATCCGGCGACCTCCAAGGCCATCATCACGCTGCGGACCGAACAGGATCCGGCACTGCGCCGGGACGCGGCCGCGCAACGGCAGCTCATCCGGGACATGCTGGCCACCGCGGGCTGGATCGCGCCGGAGATCCTCGACGGCATGCTCACCACGCCCGACTTCTACTTCGACGAGCTGGTGCGCATCGATATGCCGACCCTCTCGGCCGGGCGCGTGGTGCTGCTGGGCGATGCCGGGTTCTGCGGCTCCCCGATGACCGGCATGGGCACCGCCATGGCGCTGGTCGGCGCCTATGTGCTCGCCGGTGAGATCGCTGCCGGCCCGGGCGATCTCGCGGCCGCGCTGACCCGCTACGAACAGGTCGTGACCCCATTCCTGGCCAAGGCCAAGGAGCTGCCGGGCGGTGGCATCAAGATGATGCTGCCCAACTCCGAACTGGGGCTCAAGGCCGCGACGACCATGGGCAAGCTCATGACCACCCGGATCATGCGCCCGGTCATGATGAAGATGCTCGACCAGACCGAGGACTACGAGCTGCCCACCTACTGAGTTCCCGGCGGCGGCTAGGCTCGACACGTGCGGCAGAAGATGATCATGGACGTCGACACCGGCATCGACGACTCGCTGGCCCTGCTCTATCTGCTCGCCTCCCCCGAGGCCGAGATCGTCGGAATCGCCGCCACCGCGGGCAATGTGGCAGCGGACCGGGTGGCCGCGAACAATCTGGCCTGGCTGGACGTGTGCCGGGCCGGGGAGATCGAAGTGGCGCTCGGGGCGGCGGAACCGCTGGCCATTCCCCTGCGAACCACCGAGGACACGCACGGACCCCAAGGTGTGGGGTATGCGGAACTGCCGCCCTCGCAACGGGAACTGTCCTCGCGCTCGGCCGCGCAAATGTGGGTGGAGCTGGTCCGGGCCCATCCCGGGGAGATCATCGGGCTGTGCACCGGGCCGCTCACCAATCTGGCGCTGGCGCTGCGGATCGAACCCGAACTGCCCCGGATGCTGCGCCGGCTGGTGATCATGGGCGGGGCGTTCAACCATCCCGGCAACACCACGCCCACCAACGAGTGGAACGTGCACGTGGATCCGGAGGCCGCCAAGGAGGTGTTCGACGCGTTCAGCGCGGCGCCGGCGGATCGGCGGCCGCTGGTGTGCGCGCTCGACATCACCGAGACCATCGAGATGCGGCCCAAGCACGTGGCGCTGCTGGCCGAGCGGGCCGGGAGCACGCCGGTGGAGCTGGTGTCGGAAAGCGATGGGCCGGAAGTGCGTTCGGCGGCGAGCAATCCGATCATCCGGTATTTCACCGATGCGGTG
Source organism: Nocardia yamanashiensis (assembly GCF_021183565.1). NCBI lineage: Bacteria > Bacillati > Actinomycetota > Actinomycetes > Mycobacteriales > Nocardiaceae > Nocardia > Nocardia yamanashiensis. Next base: position 1,941,555 of record NZ_CP089226.1, on the reverse strand, counting down.
CGGTTCTACTTCGACTTCCATCAGCTCTACGACCAGGGCTATCTGGCGCATATGCATGATCCGTTCGCGGCGGCGGTGGCCTTGGATACGGCCTTGGCGCGCACCAGACCGGCGACGGTGGACGTAGAGCTTGCGGGGACCATCACCCGGGCCACCACGGTCGCGGACTGGGCGGGCATGTGGGAGCGGGAACCCAACGCGGACATCGTGATCGGGACCGATCCGGAGGAGTTCTTCGACCGCTTGATCAGCCGGGTGGGCGATTTCGCGCGCGCGGTGTACCCGCCGGAGGAGCAGGCGTGAACGACGACTACGTGGCCGGGCTGCGCACGCGGCTCGGCCTGCCCGGAATCATCGACATCCATACGCATTTCATGCCCGAACCGGTCATGCGCAAGGTGTGGGACTACTTCGATTCGGCGGGGCCGCTGATCGGGCGCGCATGGCCGATCGAGTATCGCGACGAGGAGCAGGTGCGGCTGAAGACGTTGCGCGGGTTCGGGGTTCGCGCCTTCACCTCGATGGTCTATCCGCACAAACCGGATATGGCGGCCTGGCTCAACAGCTGGACGGCGGATTTCGCGGCCCGCACCCCCGATTGCCTGCACACCGCGACGTTCTATCCCGAGCCGGGCGCGGGCGAGTACGTGCGCGCGGCGCTGGACGGCGGGACTCGGGTGTTCAAGGTGCACGTGCAGGTCGGGCAGTTCGATCCCGGCGATCCGCTGCTCGACGAGGTCTGGGGTCTGATCCAGGAGGCGGGAGTACCGGTCGTCATCCATTGCGGATCCGGGCCCACCCCGGGCAAATTCACCGGTCCCGGGCCGATTCGCGCGCTGCTGCGGCGTTTTCCGCGCCTGCGGCTGATCATCGCGCATCTGGGTGCGCCCGAGTACACCGAGTTCCTCGATATCGCGGCCGAGCACGACGCGGTCCTGCTCGACACCACCATGAACTTCACCGACTTCTTCGAATCGGCCGATCCCTTCCCGGCTTCGGAGTACCCGCGCCTGCGCGATTTCGGCGACCGCATCCTGTTCGGCAGCGACTTCCCGAACATCCCCTACCCCTACGGTCACGCCCTGCACGCGCTCGAGCGCTTGAACCTCGGCGACGACTGGCTGCGGCGGGTCTGCCACGACAATGCCGCGCGCGTATTCGGCCTCGGCCAACCATCACCACACCCCGGGAAAACCTCCCCGGTGTCGTCTGATTAGGGACTTTGGTCCATCCCCGGGCCGGGCGCCGCGGGCTATGTTGGTGGGATCAGTTCGGGACGGCAGATCGGACGGCGGCAAATGATCAAGGTGTTCCTCGTCGATGATCACGAGATCGTCCGTCGTGGCCTGATCGATCTGCTCGAGGGTGACCCGGAACTCACCGTGGTCGGCGAGGCCGGCGATGTGGCGCAGGCCCTGGCCCGGATTCCGGCGCTGCGCCCCGACGTGGCGGTCCTGGACGTGCGCCTGCCCGACGGCAACGGAATCGAACTGTGCCGGGAACTGCTGTCCCGGCTCGACGACCTACGCTGCCTGATCCTGACCTCGTTCACCGACGAGCAGGCCATGATGGACGCCATCCTGGCCGGGGCGAGCGGGTACGTGGTCAAGGACATCAAGGGCATGGAACTGGCCAAGGCCATCAAGGAGATCGGCTCCGGTCGCTCCCTGCTGGACAATCGCGCCGCCGCCGCGCTCATGGAACGCCTGCGACGCAGCACCGAACCCGACGGTCCCCTGGCCATGCTCACCGATCAGGAACGCAAACTCCTGGACCTGCTCGGCGAGGGCCTGACCAACCGGCAGATCGCCGAGCGCATGTTCCTGGCGGAGAAGACCGTCAAGAACTACGTCTCCCGATTGCTCGCCAAGCTCGGAATGGAACGACGCACCCAGGCCGCCGTGCTGGCGTCCCGATTGCGTTCGGGCACACCGTCTTCCCCGCGCGGCTGAGGGCTCACCACCGCACCGTCGAAATGCCGACGAGCACGCGGGCGAAGAAGCGCGGTCCGGTGTCCTCGCCATTGTGGTTGTAGGCGTTCATGATCTCCGCCAGTTCGGTGGCGACCGCCCGGATCGATTCCGGCTCCCAGCCGGGCGGCAGCTCGCTCATGGTGACGGTGATGGTGCCGTCGAACGGAACATCCACCGTGAAAACGACTTCCGGTGGAGCCGCGCGCAGGGCGCTGTATTCCTCGACCGCTTCACCGCTGTCGTCATCGGTGAAAGTGCGGGCCAAAGCGATATCGGCGCGGATCATTTCGGCCACGGCATCCAGATCGGCGTGCCGGCCCACGCGGTCGTGCCGGGCGCCGTAGACACGGTCGCCGCTGCTCCGGCCGGAATCCGCGCTACCCAGCATCCGATCGAGCATGCGCTGGGCGGCAGCGCGTTCCGCGGCGCCGGTCCCGGGGTGGTCGATGAGGGCTCTCAGGCGCGCGATTCGGGTGCTCACCCCTCGAGTATGCCTAGAATCTGCGCAGGGACATGGGCGGTAGTGAGCCGATGCTGCTCAGATAGGTGAGCAGGTTCAGCATCCAATTCAGTTCCCACCCCATCGCCACCATCTCCTTGGACTACCGGGTCAGTGGGTTGCTGGCCTATTGCGGGACGTGGATTATTCAGGGTACTCGCTGTTCGGGGGCGTAGCGGGCCAGACGTATTCGAATTCGGCCAGATCGAAACCTTGGGGCCAGTGGCCGATGCGTTCGACGGCGCGTACGCCGCCGTGACGCTCGTAGAAGGCGATCGCCGGATGGTTGTCCTTCAGCACTTCCAGGTACATGGGGTGGCCCGGGAACTCCGTGGCCGTCCAGTGCAGGGCGCGCCGCAGCAGCCGGCCGCCGATGCCGCCGCGTTTGAGATCGGGGCGGACGTGCAGGTTGTCCAGCAGGACGCGGCCGTCGGATTGGCGCGCCAGATAGGTGAACCCCAGCAGTTCGCCACCGGATTCCGCGACGAACAGCGCGGTCGCCGGATCGGCGGTGACGAGCCGCTCGCGCCACACGTCACGCCGGATGTCCGGGTGCAGGCTGTCGAGAAACGACTGCGGCATGATGCCCGCGTAGGCCGTACGCCAGCTCTGGATATGCAGTACCGCAACGGCTTCCGCGTCGGCGGGCGCTCCCGGCCGGATCTCGATGGTGTCCACGGGTACGAGCCTGCCAGACCGGCGACGGCGGCCCGCCGACCGGTCCGGCAGCGCCGGTCAGTGCGTGTCGAAGGCGCGCAGGATTTCCTCGGCGGCCAGGGCCGGGGTCAGCGAGCCGTCGCGGACCCGCTGCTCCACCTCGCCACGCAGGGATTTCACATTCGGATTGTCGGCCAGCCGGCGCAGCAGATTGTCGTGGACCATGGTCCAGGTCCAATCGACCTGCTGACGGCGGCGCTTCTCCAGGAATTCGCCCGCTTCGGTCAGGATGCGCCGGTGGGTCAGCACCGTATCCCAGAAGGTGTCCAGCCCCTGCCCGTTCAACCCGCTCATGGTGAGAACCGGTGGCCGCCACAGGGATTCGCGCGGATGGATGAGCCGCATGGCGCCCTGCAGTTCCCGGGCGGCGGCCTTGGCCTCGAGTTCGTGCTTGCCGTCGGCCTTGTTGACCGCGACCAGGTCGGCCAGTTCCAGCACGCCCTTCTTGATGCCCTGGAGCTGATCGCCGGTGCGGGCGAGGGTGAGGAAGCAGAACACGTCGACCATGTTCGCGACGGTGACCTCGGATTGGCCGACGCCGACGGTCTCCACCAGGATCACGTCGTAACCGGCGGCTTCCAGCAGCGCGATGGTCTCGCGGGTCGCCTTGGCCACACCGCCCAGCGTGCCCGCGGTGGGCGAGGGACGGATGAACGCGTCGCGTTCCACCGACAACCGGGCCATGCGGGTCTTGTCGCCGAGGATGGAACCGCCGGTGCGGGTGGAGGACGGATCCACCGCCAGCACCGCGACCCGATGCCCCTGCCCGATCAGGTACATGCCGAGCGCATCGATGAACGTCGATTTGCCGACACCCGGAACACCGGTGATGCCAACACGATTGGAGGTCACCGCACCGGACTCGGGCCCCAGCTTCAGCAGCAGCTGCTGCGCCAGTTCCCGATGGTCGGCCCGCGTCGACTCGACCAGGGTGATGGCCCGCGCCAGTCCGGCGCGCTGACCGGAGCGCACCTGCTCGGCCAGCGCATCGACATCGACGGTGCGGCGCGCGCCCGCCGCGACGCTGCGGGAGCCGGCCGCACCGGTCCCGGAAGTGGTGCCCAGGCGGGGTCCCCCGCCGTGTTCACCACTCCCCCAAGCGGCCTCGCTCATGCGTCCGTGCCGGTGCCGATCTCGTGGCCGAGGGATCCGGCCAGCTTCTTGATGAGATCGATGGCGGCGTCGGCGATGACGGTGCCGGGCGGGAAGATCGCCGCGGCGCCGGCCTCGTACAGCTCGTCGAAGTCACCGGGCGGAATCACGCCGCCGACGATGACCATGATGTCGGGGCGCCCGACATCGGCCAGTGCCTGCCGCAGGGCGGGCACCAGCGTGAGGTGACCGGCCGCGAGCGAGGAGACGCCGACGATGTGCACGTCGTTGTCCGCCGCCTGCTGGGCCACCTCTTCGGGGGTCTGGAACAGCGGGCCCACATCGACGTCCATGCCGAGGTCGGCGAAGGCGGTCGCGATGACCTTCTGTCCGCGGTCGTGCCCGTCCTGGCCCATCTTGGCGACCAGGATGCGGGGGCGGCGGCCTTCGGCCTCGCCGAATTCCTCGACCAGCTCGATGGCCTTGCTGATATTGGTCACCTTGCCCGCTTCCTCACGGTAAACGCCGGAGAGCGTACGGATCTCGGCCTGGTGGCGGCCGTAGACCTTTTCGAGGGCGTCGGAGATCTCGCCGACGGTGGCCTTGGCGCGCGCGGCCGCGATGGCCAGGGCCATCAGGTTGTTGTCCATGCCGCCCTCGGAAGAACCGGCGGCACGGGTCAATTCGGCGAGCGCCCGCTCGACCTCGGCCGAATCGCGTTCGGCGCGCAGCTTTTCCAGCTTGGCGTGCTGTTCGGCCCGCACCCGCGAGTTCTCGACCTTGAGCACCTCGATCGGGGTGTCTTCCTCGACCTGGTACTTGTTGACGCCGATCACCGGCTGCTGCCCGGTGTCGATGCGCGCCTGGGTGCGCGCGGCGGCCTCTTCGATGCGCAGCTTCGGAATGCCTTCCGAGATCGCCTGCGCCATACCGCCGTGCGCCTCCACCTCGGCGATATGGGCGCGGGCCCGCTCGGCGAGCTGGTGGGTCAGCCATTCGACGTAGTACGAGCCGCCCCACGGGTCGGCGGGGCGCGTCGTATTGGACTCCTGCTGGATCAGCAGCTGGGTATTGCGGGCGATGCGCGCCGAGAAGTCGGTCGGCAGCGCCAGCGCCTCGTCCAGGGCGTTGGTGTGCAGCGACTGGGTGTGGCCCTGGGTCGCGGCCATCGCCTCCACACAGGTGCGCGCCACATTGTTGAACACGTCCTGCGCGGTCAGCGACCAGCCCGAGGTCTGCGAATGGGTGCGCAGGGCACGCGATTTCGCGCTCTTGGGCTCGAACTTGGCGACCAGCTCGTCCCACAGCAGCCGCCCGGCGCGCAGCTTGGCGACCTCCATGAAGAAGTTCATGCCGATGGCCCAGAAGAACGACAGCCGCGGCGCGAACTGATCGATTTCCATGCCCGCGTCCAGCCCGGCCCGCAGGTACTCCACGCCGTCGGCGAGGGTGTAGGCCAGTTCCAGGTCGGCGGTCGCGCCGGCTTCCTGGATGTGGTAGCCGGAGATGGAGATCGAGTTGAACTTCGGCATCTTCGCGGAGGTGTAGGCGAAGATGTCGGAGATGATCCGCATCGAGGGCTTGGGCGGGTAGATGTAGGTATTGCGGACCATGAACTCCTTCAGAATGTCGTTCTGAATGGTTCCGGCCAGCTGTTCGGGCTTGACGCCCTGTTCCTCGGCGGCGACGACGTAGAGCGCCAGGATCGGCAGCACCGCGCCGTTCATGGTCATCGATACCGAAACCTGGTCCAGCGGAATCTGATCGAACAGTTCCCGCATATCCAGGATGGAGTCGATGGCGACGCCCGCCATACCGACGTCACCGGTCACGCGCGGGTGATCGGAGTCGTAGCCGCGGTGGGTGGCCAGGTCGAAGGCGACCGACAGGCCCTTCTGACCCGAGGCCAGATTGCGGCGGTAGAAGGCGTTGGAGTCCGCGGCGGTGGAGAAGCCCGCGTACTGGCGGATCGTCCACGGCTGGTTCACGTACATGGTCGGGTACGGACCACGCACGAACGGCGAGACGCCCGGCACGCTGTCGAGGGGGTAGCCCGCCTCGGCGATGGCGTCCCGGTCGGCCTTGGTGAACACCGGCGGCACGTCGATGCCTTCGGGGGTGGCCCAGGTGAGCTGTTCGGGCGCATAGTGATTGGCGGTGGCGGCCGCGGCGACGAAGTCGCTCACCTCGGCGGCGCTCACCTGGGCGGCGGTGGCGTCACCGTCGGCCAGCGGCACCTCGGCGAAATTGCCGATGCGATGCTTGATCTCACTCATTCCTATGCTCCCAGCTTCTCGAGCAGGCCGGACAGCGCCGCGACCGCGTCGATGCGGGCGGCCACGAAACCATCGGGGCGCGAGGTTCCGGTCAGGTCGGCGACCACCTTGTCCGGACCGGCCAGCAGCACGGTGGTGACGCCCGCGGCGCGCAGGGCGTCCACGGCGGTGCCGGCTTCGGTGGTGTAGCGCTTGTCGGCGCCGCACAGCACGGCGATCGACGCACCGGATTCGGTTGCGGCCTTACCGATCTCGTCCAGGCCGATGGCGCCCGGATGCACCGCTTCGATACCGCCGGAGGCGAGCAGGTTGGCGGTGAAGGTGACGCGGACATTGTTCTCCGCCACCGGTCCCAGCGGCACCAGCAGCGCCTTGGGGCGCGCGCCGTTGGCGATCAGGAAGGCATCGGAGCGGTTGCGCAGTTCCTCGAACGCGGCGCCGTAGCGGGCGGTCGCGCCGGGCACGCGGGCCGCTTCCGACAGCGGCTCCTCGCCCAGGTTCGGGAACTCGTTGACGCCGGTGACGGCGGTCTTGCGGTGCGCCACATCGGAATCGCGGCGGGTCTTGGTCTCGGCGATGCGCTCGGCCAGCAGACCGGCCTGCAACGCGGCCAGGTAACCGCCCGCCTGCTCGATCTCCTGCATGAACTCCCACGCCTTGGCGGCGAGTTCGTCGGTGAGCGAATCGACGTACCAGGAACCGGCGGCCGGGTCCTGCACGTGACCCAGGTGCGATTCCTCGAGCAGCAGCAGCTGGGTGTTGCGGGCCATGCGCTGCGAGAACGCCTGCGAGACACCGAGTTCCCCGGCGGGCAGGGCGTCGTCGAAGGGCAGCACGGTGACATAGTCCGCACCGCCGACGCCCGCGCCGAACGCGGCCAGGGTGGTGCGCAGCATGTTCACCCACGGATCGCGCTGGGTCATCATGGCGGGCGAGGTGACGGCCTGCTGCGGGGCATTGCCGAACGCGGGCGCGCCGCACACCTGGGCCACGCGGGCCCAGAGCCGGCGGGCGGCACGGAATTTTGCGATGGTCTCGAACTGGTCGTCGGTGGCGGCGAAGCGGAACTCCAGCTGGCCCAGCGCATCCGCGATATCGGCGCCCGCGTCGGTGAGCGCGCGCAGGTATTCCAGACCGGCGGCGACGGCCGCGCCCAGCTCCTGGGCATCGGAGGCGCCCTGGTTGTGGAAGGCCACGCCGCACACGGTGATGGCGCGGACGGTCTCCGGCCGGGCCACCGCCTGCTGGGCCAGCGCCACCGCGCCGTCCAGGTCGATGGCCGGCGAACCAGCGAACAGGCTGGTCAGCGGGGTCGCGCCGAGCGAGACCTTGATCGCCTTGCGATCCTCGGCCTGGTAACCGTCGAGCACCGAGAACAGCTGCGCGGCAGCCTCGTTCACCTCGTCACCGGCGCGCAGGGTGATCGGCGCGAGATCGAAGAGCATGCCCTTGACGGCCGTCTTCAGGTCGGCGACGGGCACCGCGTCGGCGCCCACGCTCAACCACACGGCGCTGACGCCGTTCTCGAGCGCGAACAGGATCTCCTGGTTCACGGTCTCGGCATCGGTCCCACCGAAGCGCTGGCTCACGTACCAGCCCCGGTGCACGTCCCGGGCGGCATCGCCACCGCGCACGAACGGGAACTGCCCCGGCAGCGGCTGCTCGGGCAGCTCGTCGCGACGGGTGTACAGCGGATCGACGGTCAGGCCGTCGTAGGTCTTTACCGCAAGCAGCTTCTCCGGTTCGTCCGGCAATTCGGACACATCCACCTTGCGGGCCTTGGCCAGCACCCCGGCGACACCCTTGCGCCAGGCGGCATACCCGGGCACCGGTTCGGTGCCCGAGTCTGAAGCAATCGGCATAGCTGCTGTTCCCTCTTCCACTCACTGACCGGATGACCGGTTTCTACTGCATTCCCACAGCTCAACGGGCACTTCGGTTAACGAGCATTCATCGTCTTTACCCTGATGCTAACCGCAGCATTGTGATTCCCGTCCACGGAGTCCCACTACCAGCGGGTAACCTGGCGCGGTGCCAACAACCGAGAGCAGGCCCCGGACCCGCCTGTCCGCCCAGCTCACCCGCCTGCCCGAGCTGCTGCGCCGGCTCCGCGAACCGCGGGTCGTAGTCGCCCTGCTCGCCTGCGGCGTGTTGTTCGCCCTGGCCGCCTTCGCACCCCACCCCGGGCCGCAGCAGATCCGCTCCTGGGCCGATTCGGTGGGCCCGGCGCTGCCGCTGGTCTTCTTCGCCCTGCACACCCTGGTGTGCGTACTTCCCTTCCCGCGCACCATCTTCACCCTCAGCGCGGGCATGCTCTTCGGGTCGGCACTGGGCCTGACGCTGGCCTTGACCGCCACCACCCTCAGCGCCGTCCTGGCCCTGGTCCTGGTCCGCGCCCTCGATCACGACCGGGTCCGCGCCCGCCTCACCCATCCCGCCGTCCAAGCCGTGGACGCCCGCCTGGCCCGCCGCGGCTGGCTCGCGATCGGCTCACTGCGCCTGATCGCCTTCGCCCCCTTCTCCATCGTCAACTACTGCGCGGCCCTGTCCTCGATCCGCATGACCCCCTATGTCATCGCGACCGTCTTCGGCATCCTGCCCGGAACCATCGGCACCGTCCTGCTCGGCGACGCGCTCACCAACCGCACCTCCCCCACCCAGCTGGCGATCACCGCCCTGTGCCTGGCCGCCGGCGTCGCCGGACTGGTCGTCGACGCCCGCATGGCACTGCCCGGCGAGCGCTGATCACCCCGCGCCCCAGCCGAGAACCTTTTCGAGCCTTACCGCCTTCGGCTCCGGTCACACGGCGGTGCCGTTGTCGGGGTCCATGCCGCCGAGTCCGTCGGGAGATTCGGTCTCGCCCTCCGGGTCCCGGTCGGCGGTCACGGCCTCGTGTTCGTCGGCGAATTCGGTGCTCTGCGCATCGTCGTCGAGGTCCGCGCGCTCACGCGGATCGCCGGTTTTCCGGTTCATCACAGCTCCTGGTTCTGGCGGCGCTCGCCGGGGCGGGTCGCGGTGGGGCGGATTCGATCGACGAGGTCGCTCTACCCGTGGGCCGGGAGCGCAAACGGGCATGTCGCCGGTTGATCGCCGAGGAGCGGGGTATCACCGTCGAGCACACCGTCCACGTCGCGTCCAGGAGCCCGCCTTGTCCGATCTTCGCGCTCTCCGCCATGACGCCCGGCGATCGGCTCGGGCGGTGTGACGAATGCGATTGCGGCACAGCACGATCGAGGGCGACGGCATCTTGCGCCGACGGCGGGGGCGGGGGTTCTCCTACGTCACCAGCGCCGGTGAGGTGGTTCGTGACGAGGAGACGCTGCGGCGGATTCGGGAGCTGGCGATTCCACCGGCTTGGCGCAAGGTGTGGATCTGCGCGTATCCGAACGGTCATATCCAGGCGGTGGGGCGTGACGCGGCGGGCCGCAAACAGTATCTCTACCACGCACAATGGCGGAGGGAACGGGACGAGGAGAAGTTCGACCGGGTACTGGAGCTGGCGACCCGGCTGCCGGACTTGCGCGAGCGGTTGCGCGCCGACCTGGATCGGCGGGGGCTGGACGAGGATCGCGTCCTGGCCGCCGCGATCACGCTGCTCGACTCGGGGGTACTGCGGGTCGGCGGTGAGGAGTACGCCGAGACGAACGGGTCACACGGGGTCGCGACGCTGCTGCGCGAGCATGTCCGGGTGCACGGCGCGCGGATCGCGCTCGATTTCCCGGCCAAGAGCGGTATCCGGTGTCAGGCCGAAGTGTGCGATGTCGCCTTGGCGAAAGCATTGCGGGCGTTGCTGACCGCTCGCACGGACACGCAGCGGCTGTTCGTCTACCGGGATCGAACGGGCCTCCACGAAGTGCACGCCGACACGGTCAACGCCCGCTTCCGGGAGCTCACCGGGCCCGAGTTCAGCGTCAAGGATCTGCGCACCTGGCAGGCGACCGTGCTGGCCGCCGCCGGGCTCGCGACCGTGACCGCGCCGAGTTCCGTGCGGGGCCGCAAAACCGTGGTGCGGCAGGTGATGTCGGATGTGGCCGAATTGCTGGGCAATACGCCCGCCGTGGTGCGCGCCTCCTATGTCGATCCGCGTGTGCTGCGCGCTTTCGAGGAGGGCGTCACGATCGCCGCCGCCCTGGGCCGGGCGCGCCGCGCGGACAGTCCGCAGGCGCAGCGCGACATCGTCGATCGGGCGGTGATCCGGTTGCTGCGGCGCACGCATCAATCGGCGGCCATCGGGTAGCTCGTCGGTATCCAGCGAACCACGACCGGAGGAGCGAGCCTGTGACCAGATTCGGATACACGCTGATGACCGAGCAGAGCGGCCCACGCGAACTCGTCGGGTACGCCGTCGCCGCCGAACAGGCGGGATTCGATTTCCTGGTCAGCAGCGATCATTTCTCGCCCTGGCTCGAGGAGCAGGGGCACGCACCGCACGCCTGGACCATGCTCGGCGCGGTCGCGCAGGCCACCGATTCGATTCCGCTGATGACCTACGTGACCTGCCCGACGCTGCGCTATCACCCGGTGATCGTGGCTCAGCAGGCCGCGACGTTGCAGATCCTCGCCGAAGGCCGGTTCACCCTGGGGCTGGGCAGCGGGGAGAGTCTCAACGAGCACGTGGTGGGCATGGGGTGGCCGGGTGTGGCCGAACGCCACGAGCGGCTCGAGGAGGCGATCGGCATCATCCGCGATCTGCTCGCGGGCGGGACGGTGAACCGGCACGGGCATTGGTACCGGGTCGATTCCGCGCGGATCTGGGATCTGCCGCCGGATCCGGTGCCCCTCGCGGTGGCCGTGTCCGGTGCGCGATCGGTCGAGCGGTTCGCGCCGCTGGCGGATGAGATGATCAGCACCGATCCGGACGCGGATCTCGTCCAGTCCTGGCGGCAGGCCAGCGACGGCGACGGGGCCGTACGAGTGACCGGCCAGGTGCCGGTGAGCTGGGATACGCACCGGGACAAGGCCGTTCAGCGTGCTCACGAGCAGTTCCGGTGGTCGACCGGCGGGTGGGACGTCAATTCGAATCTGCCCACCACGGACGGGTTCGCCGCAGCGACCCAACTGGTCCGGCCCGAGGACGTCGCCGACTCGATTCCGTGCGGCCCGGACCTGGACGCGGTCGTGGAGGCCGTCCGCCCCTACTGGGAAGCCGGATTCACCGATATCGCACTCGTGCAGGTCGGCGACGAAGCGCAGCAGCAGTTCCTCGACGAGGCGGCCGGACCGTTGCTCGAGAAACTCCGCGCGGCCGCCGCCTGATCCGAGTCCGGCACGGTCTGGGCAATCGCGACATAAGCGACTGCCCAGACTTGATCTTGCATGGTCGTGGATCAATATCTACTATCGCCGTACGTAGGTAGTAGATGGCCCAGTTCCTCACACGACCCTCGGAAGCGGGAATGCGACCACCAGACTCCTCCCGGACTTACGGCCAGTATTGCGGATTGGCACGCGCGCTCGACATCGTCGGCGAACGCTGGAATCTGCTGATCATCCGCGAATTGCTCATCCACCCAGCACGATACAGCGATCTGCAGGCAGCACTGCCCGGCATCGCCACCAACCTGCTCGCCGATCGACTGCGCGCACTCGAGAGTGCGGGCGTGCTGCAGCGCCGGCTCGATCCGGGAGTACGAGGTGTGACCTATCACCTCACGCCATGGGGCGAGGAACTGCGCAGCACGGTCGAATCGCTCGTGGCCTGGAGCGCACCCTTGATGGAGTCAGGACCCCGGCGCGGGGACGCCTTCCGCACCCACTGGCTCGTGGTCGCATTGCGAGCCCTGCTGCGAGGCAAACGATCCGAGCGACCGACCGTAATCGGCGTGGAAGTCGAAGGCGAGCTCGTGGCAGTCCGCGTCGACCACACCGGCACCCACACCACCCTCGACCCCGCCCAGCGACCGGCAACGGTCTTCCACAGCGGCCCGACAACGGTCTTGGGTCTGGCAGCGGGCAGCATCACCATCGAGCAGGCGACAGCGATGGGCGAACTGCGCGGCGACGAACACGACCTCGCCGCCGTCTTCAGCCAGACCTGAGCCCGGGCACCATCGCCGAACATCTGGTACACCGCGAGTGTGAGACCGAATACCCCATCGGACAACGCTGTTCACGGGTCACGCCCATTGCTGTTCCTCGACGTCGACGGCCCACTGCTCCCGTTCGGAGCTGACCCGCTCGACCTCTCTCCCACCACCGAATCCGGGCCGGCCCGATCGCGGTTGACCCACGCCCTCGGGCACCGGCTGGCAGGCCTCCCCTGCGAACTGGTCTGGGCCACAACATGGGAAGAGGAAGCCAACACCCACCTCGCACCGCTATTGGGCCTGCCGCCGCTCCCCGTGGCCCATTGGCCCGAGCCCACCGCATCACAGATTCACGAAGACCGCTGGTTCGGATTGTCTTGGAAGACACGCACTCTCGTGGCCTGGGCAGCCGGCCGCCCGTTCGCCTGGGTCGACGACGAGATCACCGAAGCCGACCGCGAGTGGGTGGCCGGACACCATCCCGCACCCGCGTTCCTACGGCAGGTCGACTGCTTTCAGGGCCTGACCGACACCGACTTCGAGGTCCTGCACGCCTGGCTGCGAACCGGACCGGCGCACCCGATGCCATGAACCGGGCACGCCTCCCTCGGCTACTCGAAATCGTATGTGAGCGTGTAGGTGTGGACGCCGTCGGTGGAGTCGAAGCCGCCGGTGCCGGTGAGGCCGGTGAGTTCGCCGGTGGCGGATCCGGGCAGGACCGACCATTGGGCGCGGGAGTTTCCGTCGGGGTCGAAGGTGCCGGTCATGCGGAGCACGAAGGTGCCTGTGCGGTCGGCGAGGGTGCAGTTCATGCGTTGGAGGCTGTCGAAGGCGCCGCTGCCGTCGGCGGCGGTGCAGGTGAGGCCCCGCCATTCGGCGTCTCCTTCGATGGCGCCGCTGTAGGTGTCGTGACCCTCGGAGATGCCCAGGGCCGGTGCGTCCGTGGCGTCGGCGAACGGGGCCTGTTCCCAGGATTTCGATTCGATGGTGCCGGTCGCGGTAGTCGGTGTCGTCATGGCTTCGACGCTATGGTCGAGATCGGGTGCCGTCTTGAACAAACGCGAACAGCAGGGGCCATGGACCACAGGACCGCCGAGCCGGCGCGTGGGCTGCTCGATCCGCAGTCGGGGGCGGGCGTCTACCGCGAGGCGATGATCCCCGCCGCCGACGATCTCACCGACATCGTGGCCCACCACTGGTCCGTGCGCTGGGACCTGATCGGCCGCGACCCCTTCGTCGTGGAAGTGCTCCCGAGCCCCGCGGTAGTACTCGTGGTCGACAACGGCCAATGCCGCATCCACGGCGTACTACGCGGACGATTCACCGACACCCTGTCCGGGCGCGGCGAGATCTTCGGAACCACCTTCCGCCCCGCCGGATTTCACGCACTCCTCGGCACCCCCGTCGCCGACCTCACCGACCGCGTCCTCCCCGCCGCGGAGATCCTCGGCCCCACCGCCGACCACCTCGCCGCCCCCACCGATACCGAAACCCGCCGCACCACAGCGGAAGCCTTCATCCGCGACCGCCTTCCACCCGACCTGGCCCACACCCCTCTACTGAACGAGATAGTCGACGAAACCCGCACCAACCGTTCGATCCTGCGCGTAGACGACCTCGTCCACCGCTCCGGCATAGCAAAACGCCACCTCCAAAAACTCTTCCGCGAATACATCGGCGTCTCCCCCAAATGGGTAATCCAGCGCTACCGCCTCCACGAAGCCGCCCAACGCCTCGACGAACACCCCATCGACCTAGCCACCCTCGCAGCCGAACTCGGCTACGCCGACCAGTCCCACTTCACCCGCGACTTCAAAACCATGGTCGGCCGCTCCCCCACCACCTACCTCCGCCACGAATGACCAGCATCGGCAGCCACGATCCGGCGCTGGCTCAAGGTCATCATGAGTCGCTGAGCACAGGTGTCGGTGGGAGTGGGTAGCGTCTGGAGCTGTGGAAATTGGGGAACGGATGCAAGAGCTCGCTGACCGGATCGTGGTGCTGCGGGAGGCCTACTATCAGGGGTCGCCGCTGGTCGCCGATGCCGAGTACGACCTGATCGAGGACGAGCTGCGGGAGTTGGTGGGGGCTCATGCGGAGCTGGCGCCGGATCCGAATCCGCTGGAGCAGGTGGGTGCGCCGGGGGTACTGCACGCGCCGATCCGGCATTCGCGGCCGATGCTGTCGCTGGAGAAGGCGACCAAGCCCGAGCAGGTGGCGGCGTTCTTCGATCGGTTCCCGGGGCAGTCGGTGGTGGTGATGCCGAAGCTGGACGGGCTGTCGCTGGCGCTGGTGTTCGAGGACGGGCGGTTGGCGCGGGCGATCACGCGCGGTGACGGGACCACCGGGGATGACGTGACCGTGCTGGTGCGGGCGCTGGTCGACGGGGTGCCGGAGAAGATCGACAGTCCGGGGCGGGTGGAGGTGCGCGGCGAGGCAGTGATGCTGCGCTCGACGTTCGCGGCGTACAACACGGCGCATCCGGACAAGCCGTTGATCAATCCGCGCAATGCGGCCGCGGGCACGCTGCGGGCGAAGGATCCGGCCACGGTCGCCGAGCGGCGGTTGCAGTTCTTCGGATTCGATCTGGACGACTCCTCGGGCGATGCCGCACTGGATCTGGAAGACGGATTGCGGGCCCTCGGCATCGCCGGTGCGCAGATGCGGCACTGCGACGACGCCACCCAGGCGCAGGCGGCGATCAGCGCGATCGAGGACGGCCGCAACGACCTGGACTACGACCTCGACGGCGCGGTACTGCGGCTCGCGGACCGGGATGCCTACGCCGCGGCCGGAACTCGCTCCAACTCGCCGCGCGGCGCGCTGGCGTTCAAATTCGCCGCCGAGGAGAAGACCACCCTGCTGCGCGAGGTCATCTGGGATGTCGGCAAGACCGGCAAGATCGTGCCGGTGGCGTGGCTGGAGCCGGTGTTCGTGGGCGGCACCACGGTCACCAAGGCCACGCTCGCCAACCAAGAGGTGATCCGCGCCCGCGACATCAAGATCGGCGACACGGTGCTGGTGCGCCGCGCCGGTGACGTGATCCCGTTCGTGGCGGGCGTGCTCGATGCCGCCAAACGCACCGGCGCGGAACAGGAGATCGTGCCGCCCACGGTGTGCCCGTCCTGCCAGCAGCCGGTCACCGAACAGGGCAACAGCCGGGAACTGTTCTGCACCAACGTTTCCTGCCCCGCGCAGACGGTGCGGCGGCTCATCCACTGGGCTTCGCGCGCGGCGGCCGATATCGACGCCATCGGCCCGGTGTGGATCGAGCGGCTCGCCGAGGCGGGCATCCTGGAACAGCCGTCGGACTTCTACACCCTGACCAAGGAACAGCTGCTCGAATTCGACCGTGTCGGTGAGGTTTCCGCGCAGCGCATGATCGACTCGATCGATGCCAGCCGCCAGGTCGGCCTGCGCCGCGCCCTCATCGGCCTGGCCATTCCGATGGCCTCCGACGGCACCGCGGCCCGCCTGGCCCGCTCCGGCTTCGGCTCCCTGGAAGAGGTCGCCGACGCCGGAGAGGAGCGTCTCGTGGCGGTGGAGGACATCGGCCCCAAGGTCGCCGCCTCGCTGGTCGCGCACCTCACCCGGCTGCGCCCGGAACTGGATCGATTGCGCGCCAACGGCGTCTCCCTCGATGTCCGCGAGGAGGATCTACCGCCCGTGGTGGCCGCCGGCGCGCCCCTGGAGGGCAAGACCGTGGTGATCACCGGCGCCATCAGCGACCCGCGCTCGGGTGAGAAGGTCGCCCGCCCGACCTTCCAGCGGTTGTGCGAGAAGGCCGGGGCGACAACGGCTTCGTCGGTGTCGGCGAGCACCGACATGCTCATCACCGGCGCGGGCGTGGGCGACAGCAAACTCACCAAGGCCGAGAAGCTCGGCGTCGCGGTCGTCGATCAGGGCGAGATCTGGACCATGCTGATCGACGCCAACGTCGTCTAGGCCTCGGCGACGCCGGCGGGGCGGGCCGGTGGTTCGTGGTGCGACACCGCCGGAATGGGTCGCACCGGCGCGGCTGCCTCGGGAGCGGCAGCCGCCGACTCGGGAGCGGCGGCTTCGGTTCCGACGGCGGCGACCCCGGCGGCGACCTTCTCGGCCTCGGTGTCGGTCGCGGGAATCTCGGTGCCGTGCAACGAGGTTCCCGCCGTCTCGCGCAGGAACGCGCAGGCCACGAGGCCGACCAGCGACGCCGCCACCATGTATCCCGCAGGGAACAGTGACCAACCGGTTCGTTCGATGACCGCCTCGTTGACCAGCGGGGCGGTACCGCCGAACAGGGCGGTGGACACGTTGTAACCCAGCGCGAATCCCGCATATCGAACATGCGTGGGGAAGATCGCCGGGAAGGTCGAGCTGATGGTGGACAGCTGCGGAACGTAGAACAGCCCCAGCACCACGAATGCGACGACGGCCCAGGCGGTTCCGAGCCCCATCAGCATGTACATGGGTATCGCGAGCACGGTCAATCCGATCAGCGAAACGAGCCACATCGGCCGCCGCCCGACCCGATCGGAGAGCCGCCCGAAGAACGGCAGCGACACCATCATGACCACCTGCCCGATGAGCATCATGGCCGTGGTGGTCGATTCACCCAGCCCGAGCGTGCGTTGCAGATAGGTCGGCTGATAGGTGAGCAGCGTGTAGTTCACCACGTTCAGCGCGACGACCAGCCCGATCAGCGTCAGCACCTCACGGCGGTAGGTGGTGAGCACCTCGCGCAACCCACCCGGCGGGGTATCGCGAGAATCCTGCTCCGACAGCTCGGTGAACACCGGCGACTCGTCCAGCTTGGCGCGCAGATACCACCCGGTCAGCCCCAGCGGCACGGCCAGCAGGAACGGAATCCGCCACCCACCGGCGTACATGGCGTCCGAACCCAGCGCCAGCTGACAGGCCAGCACCACCGCTGAACCGCCGACGAAACCGGCGAGCGTGCCGAATTCGAGGAAGCTGCCCAGGAATCCGCGCTTGCGATCGTTCGCGCATTCCGCCAGATACGTTGCCGCGCCGCCGTATTCGCCACCGGTCGAGAATCCCTGCACGACGCGCAACAGGATCAGCAGCACTGGCGCGAGCACGCCGGCCGTGGCGTGGGTGGGCAGCAGCCCGATGGCGCCGGTGGCCGCCGACATGAGCAGGATGGTGGTCGCCAGCACGGCTTTGCGCCCGATGCGGTCGCCCAGCGGCCCCCACACCATGCCGCCGAGCGGGCGCAGCACGAAGGAGACCGCGAAGCCCAGCATGGTGCCGAGGGTGCCCAGCGAGCCCGGGAAGAAGGCCGACGTCAGGTATCCCGCCGTGGCCGCGTACACGCCGTAGTCGAACCACTCGGTGGCATTGCCCATGGCGCTCGCGGCGACCGACCTCCGTAGCGGAAAGCCGGGTTTGTTCGGTTCCGTGGTTTCTCGCACGAAACAGACCGGTACCCATGCAATCGCCGCGCAAACGGTGGCGGTCCGGCACGGGTGCGCGGGCGACCGGTCCCACCAGCGCCTAAACCCGGTCTGTGATCGTGGTCACAATTGAATCGAATGGCAAAGTCATTGGCCGTATTTCGATTCCGCGGCCATCATGTCGAGGTGACTCCGTATCGCCTGGCCGAGCCGCCGTTGTTCACCCGCCTGCGGGATGCCACCCGGGTGCTGATCGCGGGCGCGGGCGGCGGATTCGACGTGTACGGCGGACTCCCGCTGGCCGTGGCCTTGCAGGCGCAGGGCAAGACGGTGCATCTGGCGAATCTGTCCTTCAGCAATCTGCGCCGGCTGGCGCTCCACGACTGGTTCGCGCCCGGAGTGGCCGCGATCGGCCCGGAATCGGCGGGCAACGACGACTATTTCCCGGAGCGCAGCCTGGCCCGCTGGCTGGCGAGCACCGGCCGCGATCCCCTGGTCTACGCCTTCCCCAAATCCGGCGTCCGCCCCTTGCGCGCGGCCTACGCGGCCCTGGTCGAGCGGCTCGGCATCGACACCATCGTGCTGGTGGACGGCGGCACGGACATTCTGCTGCGCGGCGACGAAGCCGGGCTGGGCACACCGCAGGAGGATATGACCAGCCTCGCGGCCGTCGCCGGTCTCCCGGACATCAATCGACTCGTGGTCTCCGTCGGTTTCGGCGTCGACGCCTACCACGGCGTCTGCCACGCCCACGTCCTGGAAAACCTGGCCGCCTTGCAGAAGCAACACGCCTACCTGGGCGCCCTGTCCATCCCCGCAGAAAGCCCCGAAGGCACAGCCTATTTCGCCGCCGTCGTGCACGCCCTCGCCGAAACACCGCTGCGCCCCAGCATCGTTCATTCCCAGATCGCCAGCGCCCTCCGCGGCGAATTCGGCGACGTCCACGCCACCGACCGCACCTCGGGCACAGAACTCTTCGTCAATCCCCTCATGGCGATGTACCTGTCCGTCGACCTACCAGCCTTGGCCCGCACGGTCGAATACCTCCCCCACCTCGAACCCACCGAACACGCCTACCAGGTGGCCCAATTGATCGAAGCCCACCTGACCTCGCGCCCCGAACCCCGCCCCGCCGGTTTCATTCCGCACTGACATCAACGACGGCACAGATGCTCCGGGCTCAACAGGCGCGTCAGCACCGCGTCGTCGATCAGTGCATAGCGGCGCACCAGCTCCGGAATCGAGGCACCGGTGGCAATCGCTTCGGTGACCAGCGCGGATACCGCTTCGTACCCCAGCACCGGATTGAGCACGGTGGCGATGCTGGCCGAGCCGAGGACGGACTCGCGCATGCGTTCGGGGTTGGCCGTGATGCCGCGGATACAGCGGTCCCCGAGCACCCGCACCGCGGCGGTGAGGTGGGTGAGCGAGGCCAGCAGCGCGCGGGCGATGATCGGTTCGAAGGCGTTGAGCTGCAGTTGTCCGGCTTCGGCGGCCATGGTGATGGTGAGATCGTTGCCGATCACCTCGAAGGCGACCTGGTTGACGACTTCGGGGATGACCGGGTTCACCTTGCCCGGCATGATGCTCGAACCCGCCTGCACGGGTGGGAGATCGATCTCGCCCAGGCCCGCGCGCGGTCCGGACGACAGCAGCCGCAGGTCGTTGCAGATTTTCGACAGTTTCACCGCGGACCGCTTGGTCACCCCCGAGAGCTGAACGAGCGCACCGACGTCGGAGGTGGCTTCGACCAGATCCCGGGCGGTGGCCAGCGGCAGTCCCGTGATCCGGCGCAGGTGCTCGCACACGATGCCCGGGTACGCGGGATGGGTGTTGAGCCCGGTCCCGATCGCGGTGCCGCCCAGGTTGATCTCGGCGATCAGCAGGGCCGCTTCGGCGAGGCGATCGGCGTCCTCGCCGATGGTCACCGCGAAGGCGCCGAATTCCTGCCCCAGCGTCATCGGCACGGCGTCCTGTAGCTGGGTCCGGCCGAGTTTGATCATCCCGGCGAACTCGGCCAACTTCGCCCGGCACTCTTCGCCGAGTACTCGAAGCGCGTGTTCCAGTGCGCGCGCAGCGAATCCGATCGCCACCTTGACCGCGGTGGGATAGACGTCGTTGGTGCTCTGTCCGCGATTGACGTGTTCGAGCGGGTGGACGAGGCGGTAGTCGCCGCGCTCGTGGCCGAGGATCTCCAGCGCCCGGTTGGCGATCACCTCGTTGGCGTTCATATTGGTGGAGGTCCCGGCGCCACCCTGGATCTGGTCGACCACGAAATGGTCGTGCAGCGCCCCGCCGCGAATCTCGGCGCAGGCCGCGATGATCGCGTCGGCGATATCGCCGTCGAGCTCGCCGAGCTCCCGATTGGCTTGCGCCGCCGCCTGTTTCACCGCGGCGATCGCGACGACCAGGTCGGGCAGCCGGGAGATCGGCACCCCGCTGATCGGGAAGTTCGCCAGCGCGCGTGCGGTGTGCACGCCATAGTAGGCGTCGGCGGGAACATCGTGGAAGCCCAGCAGATCGTGCTCGGTGCGGACGGTGGACGGAGTCGATGCGACCATGACTGTGCTCCTGCGTCAGTCCGCGCGGTGGCCGCGGATCAGGCGATGGCGGATCCGGGTATCGGTGGCGGCGTCGACGATCGTGCCCGCCAGCGCCGCCGCACCCTGCCCGATCGCCGCTTCGGCCACGGGCGTGACGGTGGCGGTGGCGAACTCGGGTTGATGGTTGACCGCGGGCATCGAGTCGATGCCGATGTAGGGATGGATGGCCGGGATGAGCTGGGACACGTTGCCCATATCGGTGGAAGCCCGGGCCATCATCGCGTCCGCGCCGGAACCGAACCGGCGCCCGACCGCGATCGCGCGCCGCTCGTAGCAGGCGAGAAGTTCGGTGTCCGTGCGGAATTCGGCGTAGGGCTTCGACTCGGGCGTAATGGTGAGTGCGGCGCCCGAGGCCCACGCGCCCGCTTCGAAGCAGCGCAGGATCCGGGGTTCCACCTCGGCGAGTTCGGCGAGCGTTTCCGCGCGCACGTACCACCGGCCGGCGGTGTGTTCGGCGATCGCGTTCGGCGCCTCACCGCCGCGCGTCATCATGCCGTGCACCCGCACCGAGTGCGGCAGTTGCTGGCGCAGCAGCCCGATCGCGACCTGCGCGATGGTGAACGCGTCGGCGGCGTTGACGCCCCGCTCGGGGTAGGCGGCGGCGTGCGCGGATCTGCCTCGATACTCGATGTGGCTGTGCGACACCGCGAACGGCCGGGCCACGGCGACGTCGACGGGGCCGGGGTGGACCATCGCCGCCGCGTGCAGTCCGTCGAAACCGCCGCGTTCCAGGAGTTCGATCTTGCCGCCGCCGCCCTCTTCGGCGGGTGTGCCGAGCACCGACACCGTCAGGCCGAGGTCGTCGACGACGGGTGCGAGCGCGAGCGCGGCGCCCACCGAGATGGCCGAGATCAGGTTGTGGCCGCAGGCATGTCCGAGACCGGGCAGCGCGTCGTATTCCGCGCACACCGCGACGTGCAGGTCACCGCTGCCGATCCGGGCGGCGAACGCCGTGTCCAGATCGCAGTACCGCTCGGTGACCTCGAATCCGTTGTCCGCCAGCTGTTCCGCCACCCGGCGCGCCGATCTGACCTCCTCCCAGGCGATTTCGGGGTGGTCGTAGAGATCGCGGGACAGCCGGACCAGGCCCGGGTGGGCGGCGGCCACTCCGGCGGTGACCACATCGTCGATCGTGGTCACAGGTCACCCGGAACGCCGTAGGAGGGCGCGGCCGTCGGATCGATTCCGCGCATCCGGTAGTCGGCCTTCTGCGGTCGCCAAAGCTCCCACAGGGCAACGAGATCCGTCAGCGGGTCGGCGGCGTAGTCGACCCGCAGATCGGTGACCGGCCAGGACACATCGTCGACGACCAGCAGACCGGCGGAGTGCACCGACCCCGCCTCCCCGCCGGCCGCCGTCCCCGCCCTGAGCCCGTCGAGCAGGCGGTCCTCGAAGGTCTCCGCATCGCTGCCGGTGTAGCCAGCGAGCAGCGCGGCGACGACCCCGTCGTGGGCGAGCAGATTTCCCGCCGCCACGGCGTGCTCACCGACGGCCTCGGCATACACGCCCAGGCTGTGGGCGCCGGAGTGCACGGCGGTGCCGCCGTGGATATCGACGACGGTCACCTGACGGTGCTCCGGGTACCGCTCCGCAGCCAACGCCGCTTCCAGCGCCGCCGCGGCGCCGCGCCCCTCGGCCAGCAGGTCGAGCACCCGCGTACCGAGCGCCGGATTCGTAATGTTCTGCGAGGCAACAACTCCCACCCCCGCACGGGCGTGCGCACAGCGTGCCGCCACGGCGGGGCTCGACGAGCAGATGACCATGCCGAAAACCCCGGTGCCGGGGTCACGGGCAACCAGGGACAGGGTCATGCGCCGCCGTCCTTCGGGTCGCTGAGCACCGCCGTGGCGTCGATCTCGACCAGCCATTCCGGCCGGGCGAGGGCTTCGACGACGAGTCCGGTCGAGACCGGGAACACGCCTTCGAGCCACCGCCCCATCACCCGATACACCGGTTCGCGGTAGCGGATGTCGGTCAGGTAGACGGTGACCTTCACGATGTCGCGCAGCGAGCTGCCCGCCTCGTCGAGCAGCATGGCGATATTGGCCATCGCCCGCTCCGCCTGCGCCGCCGCATCACCGATGCCGACGGACTCCCGGGTCTGAAGGTCCTGGCCGATCTGCCCGCGCAGATAGACCACGCCGCCGGCGACCACGGCCTGACACAGGTCGTTCGAGAGATTTTGCTCCGGGTAGGTGTCCTTGGTGTTGAACGGCCGAATCCGCCGGTGGGTGGGAGAAGTCAAGGCGCACAGTTCCTTTCAGATGCTCACGGATGGTTCCGCGGACAGGGACCGTTCGCCCTGCCCCCGGTGCGCGAGATAGCCGCGCTGGATCGCGATCTGCCCGGCGAGGTATCCGGCGTCGTGCCAGACGCCCCACAGGAAGCTCGATCCGCGGTTCGACAGCCATGGCAGGCCGAGGAAGTACAGCCCCGGCTCGGCCGAAACCCCACGCTGGTGCACCGGTTTTCCGCGCTCGTCGAAGGTGTCGACCTGCAACCACCCGTAGTCGTTGGCGAATCCGGTCGCCCACACGATCGTGGTCACACCGGCTTCGGCGAGCACGAGTTCGGCGGCGGGTTCGGTCACGCAGTCCGGTAGCGGGCCGAGCACGTGTGCGTCGGGTTCCTCCGGCAGGTCGAGACCGTTGCGGGCGACATACTCGTCCGCCTCGGCCAGCATCGACAGGTAGTTCGCGTCGCCGTTCTCGATGTTCGTCCGCAGGTCGGACCCGAAGCGCACGACCCCGTCGGCGAAGGCCGTGGCCGTCCCCCACAGGGTGATCCCGTCCGCGGCGAGCGCGCGGAAGTCGACGGTGTGCCCGCCGCGGGCTCCGCTGACGGCGATCGTCACGTGCTCGGCGCCCAGCGGCGGCGCCGCCGCGCCCCATTTGCCCAGCACGCCGAGCCACCAGCAGAAGTCGCGGCCGCGATAGCTGCGCGGCGGGCGGTCGTGGGGCCCGACGGCGAGATGGACCGCACGGCCCGACCGCCGCAGCTCATCGGCGATCTGCACGCCCGATGAGCCCGCGCCGACCACGAGCACCGCGCCGTCGGGCAACTGTTCCGGATTGCGGTAGGAGCACGAGTGGAGCTGATGAATACCGGTGTCGGCGGGGATGACATTCGGGATGATCGGCCGCTGGAACGCACCGGTGGCCGCGACGACGAAGCGCGCGTCGATGCTGCCGCCGGTCGTCTCGACGCGGAAGCCGGGGCGGCCGGTGTTCCGGCGTACCGAGGTGACCTCGACGCCGGTGCGGATCGGCGCGCCGATCTTGTCGGCGTAGGCGAGGAGGTAGTCCGCGACCTGTTCCTTGGTGGCGAATTCATCGGCGGCGATATCGAATTCGAGCCCGGGAAAGCGGTCGTGCCAGGCCGGCCCGTTGGCCACGAGCGAATCCCAGCGCCACGAACGCCAGCGCTCGGCGACACGATCGCGTTCGACCACCAGATGCGCGATGCCCTGGGCGCCGAGGTGCTCGCTCATCGCGATACCGGCCTGACCGGCGCCGACCACGAGCACGTCGATCTTCTCGGTGGACACTCGTACCTCCGGATGCACTGGGAGAGTTGTCGATTCCATGGCTCAGCCGACCGCCGGGCGAATGGCGAACCAGGTGGTCTTCAGGCCGGTGTACTTGTCCAGCGCGTGCAGCGAGAGATCGCGGCCGAAGCCCGACTGTTTGAAACCGCCGAACGGCGTCTGGGCGCTGAGGGCGTCGACGGTGTTCACCGAGACCGTGCCCGCGCGCAGTGCGGACGACACCCGATGGGCGCGATCGAGACTGTCGGTCCACACCGACGCGGCCAGGCCGTACACGCTGTCATTGGCCAGGCGCACCGCCTCGGCTTCGTCGCGGAAGGTCTGCACCGACAGCACCGGGCCGAAGACTTCCTGGGTGACCAGTTCCGCATCCGCGGGCAGGCCCGTGAAGATGGTCGGCTCGACGAAGCAGCCCCGCCCGGCCACGGTGGTGCGGTTGCCGCCGAGCAGCAATTCGCCCTCGGCCCGGGCGCGGTCGATGAACCCCATGACGGTGCGGGTGTGTTCCTCGGAAACGAGTGCACCCAGGGTGGAGGCCGGGTCGAGTGGATCGCCGGGGCGGATCGCGGCGGCGTGCCGCAGCAGCGCCTCGATCAGGTAGCCGGCCGCGTCCTGTTGCACCAGCAGGCGGGAGTTGGCCGAGCACACGGCCCCCTGGTTGTAGAAGGCGCCGAATACCGCTTTCTCCGCGGCCGCGTCGAGATCGGCGTCCGAGAACACGAGATTGGGGCTCTTGCCGCCGCATTCGAGCCACACCTGTTTGAGGTTGGAGTCGGCGGCGTAGCGCAGAAACCGTTTGCCGGTCGCGGTGGAGCCGGTGAACGCGAGCACGTCGACGTCCCCGTGCAGGCCCAGCGCCGCGCCCGCGGTCGGGCCGAAGCCGGGGACGACATTGAGCACGCCGTCGGGCAGACCGGCTTCGGCCGCCAGTTCGGCGAGCCGCAGCGCCGACAACGGTGACTGCTCAGCGGGTTTGAGGACGACGCTGTTGCCGGCGGCGAGTGCGGGGGCGAGTTTCCAGACCGCGAGATCGAGCGGGAAGTTCCACGGCACGACCGCGCCGACCACCCCCAGCGGTTCGCGCGTGACCAGGGCCAGCGCGCCGGGATCGGTGGGCGCGATCTCGCCGGGGATCTTGTCCAGCGCTTCGGCGTAGTAGGTGAAAAGGGCTGCGGCCGACGGCACGTCGACCGTGTCGGCCTCGGTGACGAGCTTGCCCATGTCGAGCGAATCCAGCAGCGCCAGTTCGTGCCGATGCTCGAGTATCAGGTCCGCCAGCCGCAGCAGCACCCGCTTGCGCTCGCCCGATGCCGCCCGGGACCAGACCCCGGACTCGAAGGCCGAGCGGGCGGCACGGACGGCCCGATCCACGTCGGCGGCATCGCCGGCGCAGACCCGCGCCAGCACGTCGCCGGTGGCCGGTGCGATCGAATCGAAGGTCGCGCCCGAAGCGGCGGGGCGGAAGGATCCGTCGATGAACAGTTCGGTGCGCGGCCTGAGTGTTTCGGCCAGGGCCGACCAGTCGGCGACCGAGGAAGGCGCTCTCATCGTCACTCCCCCGGGATGTAGATGGCGAACTGCTTGAGCAGCGGTTCGTCGACCCGGTACTCCCCGCGCCAGCCGCGTTCGAGGGTGAACGAATCGCCGGGACCGAAGGTACGAGCCACACCGTCGTCGGAGGTCAGCGTCAGTGAGCCTTCGAGCACATGGGTGAACTCGTCACCGGGGTAGGACTCGATGTACTCGGTGTAGGGCTGGGCGCGCCAGGAGCCGACGCTGAATCGCTGGTCGGCACTGGCGAGGTGGGCGCTTTCGTGTTCCTGCGGATCTCCGGACCGCAGTGTGGCGGCGGTGACATAGGCGCTGGGGGTCATGGTGGCGGCGAGCTCGGGGCCGGTGGGAACGGGGTTGACGGCAGGCATCGGTGGTCTCCTCAAAGTTGTTGTGCGGCAAGGGACGGGAAGGGCAGCAGCACGGATTCGGTGGACAGGCCGGTGACTTCGCGGCGGAAGGGCACCGGATCGGTGCGGGCGGGCTCGTCGAGTTCCTCGGCGTAGCGGTGGCCCGACCACACGGCGGCGGCGATGGTCCCGGGCGCCCAGGCATCGCCGATACCGCGCACGGAGCGCAGGTCGGCGGCCTGCCATTCGTCCTTGCGCCGGTGCAATTCGGTGTACAGGCCGTCGTTGGGCAATCGCGCGGTGACGAATACAACGCTGTCGGCGGGCACGGTGACGTCGTGGCCGGTGAAGGCGCAGGTCGTCGTCACACCGTCGGCGGCGACCGCGGTGACGGCCCGGTTGACCTGGACATCGACGCCGGCGTTCATCACCCGCTTGCGAATGCGATGGACTTCCATGGTGTTGGTCGTCCACTGCGAGACATGGGCGGCGGGGGTGACCAGGGTGACGTCGAACTTCTCGCGGGCCAGCAGTTCGGCGAGCACGCCACCCAGGTAGTAGTGGTCGTCGTCGAAGAGCACGACCTTGCGACCGCGCGGGCGCAATCCGCCGAAAATGTCGTCGGGAGTGAGGATTTCGGCCCCGGCGTCGATCGGGATCGGGTGGGTGTGCCAGCGTGCGACGCCGTCGCGCCGCCACCGCGCGCCGGTGGCGACGACCACCTGCTGAAAGTCGTTGCCGAGGATGTCATCCGCGGTCATCGGGCTCTGCCGGAAGACCTCGACATTGTCGAGCCGCCGCAATTGCTGCTCGCGGTAGTCCACGACCCGGATCCACGCCGACAGTCCCGGCAGGCTCGATTCGGTGCGCACCCGTCCGCCGAGTTCGCGCGTCGCCTCGGCCAGACTGACCGCGTAGCCGCGCTGACCGAGGGCGCGCGCGGCCTCCAGACCCGCCGGGCCCGCACCCACGACCAGCACCGTCGACTCGGACGAGCGGGGTTTGATCCGCTCGGGATGCCATCCGCGCCGGAATTCCTCGCCCATGGTGGGGTTCTGCGTGCAGCGGATGGGAGACATGGTGAAGTCACCGGAGACGCAGATATTGCAGCCGATGCATTCGCGGATGTCCTCGAGATCGCCGGTCTCGATCTTGCGGGGCAGGAAGGGGTCGGCGATCGAGGGCCGGGCGGCGCCGATGAGATCGAGCACGCCGCTCTTCACTTGGTGCACCATCATGTCCGGTGAGGTGAAACGTCCGACGCCCACAACGGGTTTGGTGGTGAGCTGCTTCAGTCCGCGCACATAGGGCTCTTGCTCGCCCTCGGGCCCGAAGCGGGAGGTGACCGAGTCGTCCTCCCAGCTGCCCAGCACGAAGTCCCACAGGTCCGGAAGCTCGCCGAGCATTCCGATGACGTCTTCCATCTCGGCCCGGGTGATGCCCGCGTCGCCGAGCAGTTCGTCCACCGAGATGCGGCAGGCGACGGCGGCGCGGCCCTCGCAGATCTCGCGGGTGTCCTCGAGGATCTCGCGCAGTAGCCGGACCCGGTTGCGCAGGCTGCCGCCGTACTCGTCGGTGCGGTTGTTGTAGCGCGGGGACAGGAAATGATGCAGCCCGCCGATCGCGTGCCCGGCGTAGACGTACACGATGTCGTACTCGGCCCGCAGCGACCGGCGCACCGCTTCGCGATGCCAATGCCGCAGGTCGGCGATATCGGACCGGGTCATCTCGCGGGCCTGCACCGGGTCGTAGTTCCAGGAGACCACCGGCAGATGCTGCGGTCCCAGCGGGGTCTCGCGGCTGATCAGGTTGGGGCTGTTGAGCCCGTTGTGGGCCAGTTCGATACCGGCCAGCGCGCCGCCCTCGTGGATCTTCTCCGAGATCCGGGTGAGAGCCGGCAGGTCCTGGTCGTCCCAGAGCCGCAGTTCGATGAACGGCCCGATATCGGAGGTGGGGTGGATCTCGACCTGCTCGGTGCACACCACCGCCCAGCCGCCCTCGGCCTTGACCTGCCGCATGTAGGCCTCGCCGGAGGGATCGCGGTAGCCCATGCCGTTGCAGTGCGGAACCTGGAAGAACCGATTGCGGGCGGTCACCGGCCCGATACGGACCGGCTCGAAGAGGATGTCGTAGCGGGGATCACGCACGGCAGGCTCCTGACTGGAGTGGGGATCGGATCGCACCGTTCTTTGCGATTGATCTCAAATAATTGTCCGGCCCGCACTATCTGTCCACCTGGGGAGAGATCAAACCTGAACTTGTTTTCTGATGCAGTTCATAAATAATGTTGAACATGGCGCGTCCGAAGAAGCAGGAGAACAGGCGGCACGAGATGGTGGCCGCCGCGACCGCGGCGATCGCCCAGCGCGGGTTGACCGGGCTGCGCATCAAGGACGTCGCGCAGGAGGCGGGACTGTCGGCGGGGCTGGTCAGCTACTACTACCCCTCGATGGAGGATCTGCTGCTCGAAGTGCACGAAGCGGCGGTGGACCGGTTCTACCGGCGCCGGCTCGACGCCGTGCGCGAGTGCTCCGATCCGGTCGAAAGGCTGTACCGGACAGTGCGACTCGGCATCCCCGATACCGCCGACGACCCGCTGTGCGTGGTGCTCTACGAACTGCATGTGCACGCCAGCCGCAATCCCCGGCACTCGGTGCTGATGACCACGCTGTTCGATCTGGAAGTGTCGCTGTACACCACGGCGCTCGAGATCGGCCGCAGTCACGGCGCGTTCACCTTCACCGCGTCCGCGGACGAAATCGCCCGCA
Organism: Nocardia yamanashiensis; assembly: GCF_021183565.1. NCBI lineage: Bacteria > Bacillati > Actinomycetota > Actinomycetes > Mycobacteriales > Nocardiaceae > Nocardia > Nocardia yamanashiensis. The sequence continues at coordinate 1,912,757 of NZ_CP089226.1, read as the reverse complement.
CGGCAGTCGGATTGGAGGACGCGTTCGGCTTGCACATCGTCGCTCGCAACCGCCGGATCAGCGCGATCGGCGCCCGCAACAGCGTGCTGGGGTATCTGGAGGCCATGCTCGGCTGCCGCCTCGGCGACTTCGACGCGGCCGAGAGCACGGCGATGTCATGAATTCGCAGCGCCGCCCCGACGTGACCCTCACCCAGCTTCGATACTTCGTCGAAGCGGCCACGTTCCTGAGCATGACCAGGGCCGCCGAACGGCTGATGGTGGCACAGTCCGCGATCTCGTCGTCGATCTCGCAACTCGAGCACCAGATCGGCACGCCCCTGTTCATCCGGCAGCGCTCACGCGGGCTGGTGCTGACCGCCGCGGGCGAGCAGATGCTGCGCGATACCCGCGGCCTGCTCGCGCATCTGGGCGATGTCCTGGACGCCGCGCGCGGTCACGAGGACGCGGTCCGCGGCCGGGTGCGGCTGGCCTCCTTCGTCACCCTGACGCCGTTCCTGCTGCCCCGGCTCATTTCCGATGTGGGACAGGCACATCCGGAGCTGGAGATCGACGTCGTCGAGGTGCGGCCCGACACCGTGCGGACGGCACTGCGGGACGGCAGCAGCGAATTGGCGCTGTGCTACGACCTGGGCATCGCCGACGATCTCGAGTGCGAGACGCTGGCCACCTACGCGCCGCACGTGGTGCTGCCCCCGGATCATCGGCTGGCGGGCGAGACCGCAATTCGCTTGCGCGATCTGGCCGAGGACCCGATGGTGCTGCTCGACCTGCCGGTGAGCCGCGACTACTTCCTCGCGATGTTCACCGCCGCGGGCATCACGCCGACCGTCCGGTATCGGACCGGCAGCTACGAAGCCGTGCGCGGGCTGGTGGCGCGCGGGCACGGATTCTCCATCCTCAATCAGTTGCCGGCCTCGGATCTGACCTACGACGGCGGTCGCGTGGTCACCGTCGCGATCGCCGACGAGGTCGAGCCGCTGTCGGTCGTGCTCGCGAGCCTGAAAGGCGTGCAGCGCACCGCCCGGGTACGCGCGGTCGCCACCCGGATCCGGGCGACCTTCAGCGCATGAATCAGCGCGTACACGGGCCGCGAGCGCGCCGGACTCACCATTTTCGATGATCTGCATCAAAAAACCATAGGCAGGGAAATGCGTCGTTCACATGTTCTGAACACGATGGCGTTGTTTGCTGAACATCATTCATCGAGATGAATCTCAAAGAATGCTCGGCACCCCGAATCGAGACGGAACATGATTGACACCCCGACAGCCCTGGCGACGGAACAATCGGCGCACCTGGTCAAGGCCCTGCGCCGCTTCGACATCGTCTTCCTCATCATCGCCGCTGTCGTCGGCCTGGAAACCCTCGGCCAGGTCTCCACCTTCGGCGCGCAGACCTTCACCTGGGCACTGGTGCTCGCGGTGACCTTCCTGCTGCCCTACGGTCTGGTCTTCGCCGAAGTCGGCTCGACGTTCACCGAGGAGGGCGGCGCCTACACCTGGGTCCGCACGGCCTTCGGCCGCGGCGCCGGCGCGATCGCGGCACTGCTCACCTGGGTCACCCAACCGGTATGGGTCGGCGGCTCGATCTCGTTTCTCGCCGCCGCCACCTGGAACGAGCATGTCGGCAGCCTGCCCGCGGGATCGGTGGGCGACTATCTGTTCAAACTCGGCTTCATCTGGCTGACCGTGCTCGCCGCCGTCGTCAGCCTGCGCCGGGGCAAGTGGATTCCGACCATCGGCGCGATCCTGAAACTGGGGTTGCTGCTGTTCTTCGTCGGCACCACCGTCGCGTACGCGATCGAGCACGGTATCGCCGGACTCTCCTTCCACGACTTCAGCCCCACCATGACCGGCTTGCTCGGGGTCACCCCGATCCTGCTGTTCGCCTACCTGGGTTTCGAATCCTCCAGCGCGGCCGCGGCCGAGATGGACAACCCGGCGCGTGACGTCCCCATCTCGCTGCTGCGGTCCTGCCTGACCGCCGCCGCCTGCTACCTGATTCCGATCTTCGCGATCCTGGTCGTCGTCCCGAAGGACCAGATCACCGGCATCGGCGGATTGCTCGAGGCCATCGGCACCGTGTTCACCGTCTACGGTCCGGCCGCCGAGCCGCTGGCCACGGTCGCGGCCGTGCTGTTCATCGTGATCCTGATGAGTCAGGGCGCGGCGTGGATGATCATCAGCGATCGGGTGCAGGCGGTCGCGGCCGCGGACGGCGCGTTCTTCGGCGGGTTCTTCGGGGTCTTCCATCACCGGCTGGGCACGCCGCTGCGCGTGAACTTCCTGTCCGGCGTCGTGGCCACGGTGTTCATGCTGGTGGCGATGCAGGTGACCGGTTCCAGCGCTTCGGTTTTCGCGGTCGTGCTGAGCATTTCGATCACCACCTTCCTGCTGAGCTACCTGCTGGTGATTCCGGCGGCGATCCGCCTGCGCACCCGATTCCCGGACCAGCCCCGGCCTTTCCGGGTGCCGGTGAGCGATCGCGGCTTCGCGGCGCTGGGCCTGCTCTGCCTCGCCTGGGTCGTGCTCGGCTCGTTCGTGGCGATCTTCCCCGGCGTCTTGGACAGCCTCTTCGGACTCGACTACGACTTCCTGGCGGTGTGGGGTGTCGATCGTGCCCAGTTCGAGCTGTTCACCCTCGGGACGCTGGCCGTCCTGCTGGTGCTCGGCGCGGTCGGGTACTGGCGTGCCGCGGCGGTACGCAATGCGAGCGAACCCATTCCTGCTCTGAGCCCGGCAGAGTAGTCTGCGGAACTGCTTCCATCCGGTGGGAGTGGCGCGGATTGTTCCCGGTGCGGCTCGAATTGTCCCCCCGGCCGGTTCGGCCGCGGCCCTAGGCTTCACGAGCCGAAACTATTCGAGGGGATCACGGTGACGAGAACCGAACCATTCACATTCACCAGCAACGGTGATCAACTGGTCGGGCTGTTGCATCTGCCCGACGGGGAGCCGATCGCCGCGGTGGTCACCAGCGGTCCGCTGACCTCGGTGAAGGAGCAGGCGGCCGGGGCGTATGCGCGGGCCATGGCCGAGCGCGGGTTCGCGGCGCTGGCGTTCGACCACCGGACCTTCGGGGAGAGCGCGGGTGAGCCGCGCCAGTTCGAGAACGGGTTCGGCAAGGCCGAGGACATTCGCAACGCGGTCACCGCGCTGGCCGCCGACGAGCGGACCGCGCAGTTGCCGGTCGTCGCGGTGGGTGTGTGCGCGGGTGCGGGGTATATGGCCCGCGCGGTCGCGGACGATCCGCGGATTCAGGCGTTCACCGGTGTGGCCGGGTTCTACTCCAATACCGCTGCGATGCCGCCGGATCCGGCGGTGCTCGAGCGTGGCCGGGCCGCCGAGGCCAAGTGGCGGGAAACCGGTGTGTCGGAAACCATTCCGGCGGTCGCGCCCGACGGCGGCGATGTGGGTATGCCGCTGCGGGAGGCGTACGAATTCTACGGAACCCCGCGCGGCGCGGTGCCGAACTACACCAATGGCTATGCGGTGGCGTCGTTCGCCTACGGCGACTTCGATTCCATCGAGGCCGCCGCCCGCATCGCGGTGCCGTTCGCCATGGTGCACTCGGAGAACGCGCTGGTGCCGCCGTTCGCCCGCGAGTTCTTCGCGACCGTGCCCGGCGAGAAGTCCGAGGTGTGGCTGGAGTCGATCGGCCAGATCGACTTCTACGACGACCCGAACCTGATCAACCCCGCGGCCGACGTGGCGGCGGAGTTGTTCCACAAGGTGCTGGGGCGCTGAGCCCCGGGCGGATCGCATCCGATCCGTGCGCGGATCACGCGGGGTATCAGCGCACGGAACTCCCGGCGGCCTCCTTCCGGAAGGCGTCGGGAGTCTGACCGGACCAGCGCTGGAAAGCGCGGCGCAGGGTGCGGGCATCGGAGTACCCGACCCGCGCCGCGATGGCCTGCACCGGAAGAGCGGTGTCGCGCAACAGGTCCCGGGCCTGCGCGTGCCGCACGCTCTCGATCTCCGCGCTCCAGGTGGTGTGCATTTCCGCCAGCCGGCGCTGCAGCGTGCGCGGGCTGATAGCCAGCCGCTGCGCGACCGCTTCCAGCCCGGCGTCACCGTAGGCCAGCGCCTCGGAGATGGCGGCGCGCAGTTTGTCCCGCCAGTCCGGCGTCTTGTACGAGGTGGTCTGCAACAGTCCGGCGTACCGGCACAGCACCTCACCCAGGCCGGGATCACCGCCGGTGGGCAGCCGCGCCGCGTTCAGGAAGGTGATCTCGGAGTACGGTGCGCCGAAATCGATACGCCCGGTACCGAATTCGTCGGCCAGCTCGCGGCGGCGGTGCGTGACGCGATGGGTGAACGCGACCCGGGCCGGCACGAGGTACTGCCCGGTGGCTTCGCGGACCCGGCGCAGGATCAGGGTGAGCACGAACTCCTCGACCGGCACGAACACCGGATCGGATTCCACGGCCACGCCCACCCGCACCGTCAGCAGCCCGCCGTCCTCGATGACCTGCCATTCCACCGCCGGATCGGTGACCGCGGAACGGAATTCCATGACCGCGCGCAGACTTTCGGCCAGGGTGGCGCGACTGCTGAACAGGTGATCCCACACTCCGAGCACGCCGCGTTCGGCCGCCGCCGAGGCGCACAGTCCGGCGCCGGGCCCGCCGGTGGCGCCGATGAGTTCCCATAATCGCCACGCCGATTCGATGGGCACCCGCAGCCGGTCGTCGCCCAGCCCCGCCGGATCGATGTCCGTGAAGGTCCCGATATTCCATGGTGTCGCGCCGACGCGCAGCGCCGTATCCCGCAGAACGACTGCGGTGCGCAGAGGAATGGTGCCTTCGATCACCGGCGGAGTGTAACGAAGCTTTCAGACCGAATGGTCTCTAGCGGGTCACTCCGTCTTCCGCCGTGCGCGAACGGCCTTCTTCAGCCCGCGCCGAGCCATGAAACCGTTCGCCAGTAGAAGCAGCGTCTTGTTCGGGGGCGCGAGGAAACCCGAGCTGGTGTGCGGGGCGTAGACGGCGTCCTGCGCGGTGACCTCCAGCCAGCCGGTGTGCTGCCGGGTTTGCAGTCCGACCAGCGCCGGACGATAGGAATGCGCGAAAAGCCCGGCGCGGCGGCCGGATTCGGGCACCGAGTCCGGGACGGTGAGGTGCATGCCCTCGGGTCCGGCGGCGGTGATCTGGACCGGGACCACGGCGGGATAGCCGTCGGCCTGGCGATAGCCCAGCAGCCGATGCGGGAGCTTGGTCACCCGCGCGGCCGCCTTCGCCACCTCCACGCGCGGGCCGGTGCCCTTGGCGGGCGGCGATTGCGGCGCCGCGGGTTCGGCGGGCAGCGGCGTGCCGTACACCTCGGGCGTCTTGGTGGCGGTGAGATCGGGCCAGACCACGATCCGCTCGATGGCGACCGTCACCAGCACCCGGTCGGCGTAGTACGCGCTGAGCCAGCGATCCCAGAACCGGCCGCGCCGCGGTGCGCCCAGATAGGGCGTGGCCTGTGCGCCGATACCGTCCAGGGTGGCTTGATCGGGGTGTTCGTCGAAGGTCGCGGTGCCCTGCACCAGCACGTACCGCTGATTGCCCGGATCGCCCAGCCCGTGCTCGCGGGCATGGAAAGCCAAGGCCACCTTGGGATTCCGGGCGATCCGTTCGAGTTTCTTGCCGAAGCCGAGCGAGGTGGTGAAGCCGACGGTGCCGAGCGTCCGATCGCGCAGCCCGATCGGTGAGACCGCCGTGACGACCACGCCGCCGGCGGGGGTGAGGTAGGCCAGCGCGCAGGTCAGGTCGCCGCCGAGGATGTCGTCCACTTCGTCGGGCCAGGTGACTGTCATGGGTGGGAGCGTAGGAACGCCGGGGCTAGTTCGTGTGGCGGTTCGATAACGAGGCGGGAACTTCTGGTGGCGTTCCCGTGACCGGGCGGGGACTTCGAATCACGGTGATCGTGGCCCTGTGCGCGCCGCCCGGACCGCGCAAGGATCGCACCGGACGGTTTCGGCCCGGGGTCGGCGCCGTCGGTCCACGCCCATTGTCCGACCGGAAGGCAGTCCCCGCGTGTCCTCTCCCCCGATCGCCGCCGATCGCGGTGCGCCCGGCGCGAACGGCGCGGCCCCGCCTGTAGCGCGGGAAACCGTCAGGCGGCGAACCGTTCTCGGCGCGCCCCGGGTGCGGGCGATCGCGGTGCGGGCGTTCTCGCTGGCGGTCTTCCTGGCCCTGTGGTGGGTGGTCGCCGCCGTCGAACTGGTCGATCCGCGTTTCCTGCCGGGCCCGCAGGCGGTGTGGTCGGCGTTCGTGCGCGCCAACAGCTGGCACGAACTCGCGCCGGGAGTGCCGCGTCAGGTGCGCGGGGAGCAGAACTATTTCCTGTGGGAGCACCTGGTGGCCAGCCTGCAGCGCATCGCCGCCGGGGCGGGTGCGGCCGTGCTGCTCGGGCCGATCGTGGGATTCGTGCTCGGCACCTCGAAAACCATTGGCGCGGTGGTGGAGCCGTATCTGAACTTCCTGCGCACGCTGCCGCCGCTGGGCTATATCGGTTTGCTCATCGTGTGGTTCGGGATCGGCGACACCTCCAAGATCTGGCTGTTGTTCCTGGCCGCGTTCCCGCCGGTGGTCATCGCCACCATTTCGGGCGTGCACGGCGTCTCGGCCGATCGGATCAATGCCGCGCGGTCCCTGGGCGCGAACCGTTTCCAGGTCACCACCCGGGTCCTGCTGCCCGCGACCCTGCCCGAGGTGATCGGCGGTATTCGCGTCGCCATCGGCTTCGCCTGGACCACCGTGGTGGCGGCCGAGTTGAACAATGGCATTCCCGGTATCGGCGGCCTCGCCTTTCTGGCCGGTCAGCAGCTGAACACGGCGCTGACCATGGCCTGCATCATCGTCATCGGCTTGACCGCGCTGAGTCTGGACGCGGGCATCAAATGGATCGGCGCGCTGCTCGTGCCGTGGAAAGGCAAAGCGTGAAAGCCACTTTCGCGGCGCTGGCTCTGGCCGGCGCGCTGACCGTCTCGCTCACCGGCTGCGTGGAATCCGGGCGCACCGAATCCGGCGGCAGCGCCGATCGGCCCGCCTGCCCGGTCGCGGTGGACGAATCCTTCACCGGCACGGTGCGACTCGGCTACCAGGACATTCCCAATGGGGCGCTGGTGGTCAAGGATGCCGGGGTGCTGGAGACCTGCCTGCCCAAGGCGAAGATCACCTGGAGCAAGTTCGCCTCCGGCGCGACCGTGATCCAGGCCTTCGGAGCCAATTCCCTGGATATGGGCCTGCTCGGCAGTTCCGCTGCCGCCCGGGCGATTTCGGCGCCGTTGAACATCGCCATGAAGGTGGTGTGGGTGCACGATGTGATCGGCGCGGCGGAATCACTGGTGGTGAAGGATCCGGCGATCACCACCGTGGCGGGGTTGCGCGGCAAGAAGATCGCGGTGCCGTTCGCCAGCACCTCGCACTACAGTCTGCTGGCCGCGCTCACCGCCGCCGGGATCGAACGCGAGGTGACGCTGGTCAATATGCAGCCGGACGCCATCGCCGCGGCGTGGCGGGACAGCGGGATCGACGCGGCGTTCATCTGGGAGCCGACGCTGTCGGAGCTGACCAAGAACGGGCACGTGGTGACCACCGCCGCCGAAACCGCCAAGGCCGGTAAGCCGACCTACGATCTCGAGGGCGCCCGCGCCGAATTCGTCACCGCCAACCCGCGTTTCCTCGAGGTCTGGACGGCCGCGCAGAACTGGGCGGTCAAGCTGATCAACAGCTCGCCGGAGGACGCCGCCACCCGCATTTCGGCGCAGCTGGGCATTCCGGTCGCCGATATCCGCAAGCAGCTCACCGAGTACGGCTATGTGGACGCGTCCACCCAGGCCGGGGCCTCCTACCTGGGCAAGCAGCTCGGGGCGGATCTGCGCTCGTCGGCGGAATTCCTGTTGAGCCAGGGCGAGATCCAAGGGCTGGCGAGCGCGGAGACCTACACCGGGGCCGTCTATGCCACGGCCGCGGCGAGCTCGAAATGACAGCCGCCGTCGGCACCCGGGATCGGGTGGCGCTGACCGGGGTCTCGAAAACCTATGAGACCGCGAACGGTTCGACCATCGCCCTCTCCCCCACCGATCTGGTCATCGAACCCGGCGAGTTCGTGAGTATCGTCGGCCCGTCCGGCTGCGGCAAAACCACGCTGCTGCAAATGCTCGCCGGTTTCCTGGAACCCACCACCGGCACGCTGGTGGTGGGTGCGGACCGCGTCGCCGGTCCGGCGCCCGAACGCGGCGTGGTCTTCCAGGCCCCCACCCTCTACCCGTGGCTGTCGGTGCGCGGCAATGTCGAATTCGGCCCGAAATGCCGTGGCGTGGACAGGAAGACCCGCCGCGCCGAAGCCGACCGCCTCCTGGAGCTGGTCGGTCTGGCCGATGCCGCTGACAAACGCCCCTACGAGCTCTCGGGCGGCATGCAGCAGCGCGCCCAGATCGCCCGCGTGCTGATCAACGACCCGCGCATCATCCTCATGGACGAGCCGTTCGGCGCGCTCGATCAGCTCACCCGCGAACGGCTCCAGGTCGAGTTGCTGCGCCTGTGGCGGCAGGCCGGGAAAACCATTGTGTTCGTGACGCATTCGGTGGAAGAGGCGGTCTTCCTGTCCACCCGGGTGCTCGTGATGAGCGCCCGCCCGGGCCGGGTGATCGTGGACCGCCGGGTGGAATTGCCCGGCGACGAACCCGGCGGCGTCCGCTCCCTGACGGTCACCGCCACACCCGATTTCCAGGCCCTGAAATCCGAGCTGGCACAGGCGATCTACGCCGCGCACAGCTAGCCGGTCACCTGCTCAGGACTTCATCTCGGCGATCTGGATGAGATTGCCGCAGGTGTCGTCGAGCACGGCGGTGGTGACGGTGCCGTGGTCCACCGGCGGCTGGGTGAAGCGCACGCCGAGTCCGGTCAGGCGCTCGTATTCGGCCTGGATATCGTCGACCGCGAACGAGGTGAACGGAATGCCGTCCGTGACAAGGGCTTCCTTCAACGACTTGGATGCCGGATGCTCATCCGGTTCCAGCAGCAACTCGACGCCGTCGGGCGCGGCCGGCGACACCACGGTCAGCCAGCTGTGTCCGCCGAGCGGTATGTCGGTCTTCTTCACGAACCCGAGCACGTCGGTGTAGAAGCTCAGCGCCTTGGCCTGATCATCCACCCACACGCTCGTCACATTGATACGCAACATCGTCTACTCCTTCAGCCAGCGGTCAGTGAGGTTTCGCAGCGGTTCCCGATTCAGGTAGTGGAACTTGTACCGGCCCTCGCGGCCGGTGGTCACCAGTCCGGCGGCCGCCAGCACATCCAGATGCTGGGAGATGGCCTGCCGCGTGGACGACATCCCGTGCCGCATGGTCAGCCGCCCGCACAGTTCGAACAGCGTCTGACCGTCCCGTTCGGCGAGCTCGTCGAGAATGACCCGGCGCGTGGGATCGGCCAGCGCCTTGAACACCTCGGCGGGATCGGTACCGTCGCTCACCCCGCCCACTATAGGCAAGTAACCACTTGCATGTCACGTATCGAGTCGCCGATTCAGTTCCGCGGCGATGGCCGGGAGGACATCCGGCGAGGTCAGGGCCTCATGGGTGGTGTCGAGATCGATATTCACCACCTCGCCGCCGATGTACTGCCGCCATCCGCCGCTGCCGTGATCCGCGCGCAGTACGCCTCGGGTCGCGGTGAAATAGATCAGGTCGCCGTTGAACAGCGGACGCCGGTGTCCGCTCCTGATCTGCGCGGTGCGGTTGAAGCAGTAGGTGATGCGGTCGAGGGCGTGCGCGACGCTCGCGGCGTCGATGCCGAAGCGCGCGGCGACCAGGGCGGCCGCGGCCTCGGTCGACAGCTCCGGTGGAATATCGGCGACGCCGAAGTCGGGTCCGATGATGCGCACCAGTTCGCCGGCGGTCATGACCGGCACGTCGAGATCGTCGTAGCAGCCCCAGTCGGAATCCAGCATGGCCAGCAGCGCGACCTCGGCGCCGTCCGCGCGCAGCCGGGCGGCGACGGCATGGGCGATCTCGCCGCCGACCGACCAGCCGAGCAGTTGGTAGGGGCCGTGCGGTTGCACCGAGCGGATCGCCGCGGCGTACTGCTCGGCGAACTCGTCGATGGACGCGGGTTCGTTCGCGGGCTCGGTGTATTCGGGCGATTGCAGGCCGTAGATGGGCCGGCCCGGGGCGAGCAGGGTCGCCAGACCCCGGTAGCACCAGGCGATTCCGGAGGCGGGATGGACACAGAACAGCGGTTCCCGGTCGCCGCCCAGGCGGATCGGCAGCAAGACGTCCAGGTCCCAGCCGTAGTGCGGGTCCGGGTCGCCGCCGTCGGCGATGCGCTGGGCGAGGGCCGCCACGGTCCCGGCTTCGAACAACCAGCCGACCGGGATATCGGTGTCCAGGGCCGCACGCAGCAGGCCGATGACCGAGAGCGCGCGCAGGGAATTGCCGCCGAGGGCGAAGTAGTCGTCGTCGAGCCCGACCCGGGGCAGTCCGAGGGCCTGCGCGAAGGCGGTCGAAATCGCTTCTTGCACTGGCGTTTCCGGGGCCCGGTAGGGGCGGGTGGTGACCGCCGGTGCGGGCAGCGCCGCGCGATCGAGTTTGCCGTTCGCGGTGAGCGGGAGCGCGTCGAGCACGACGAAGGCTCCCGGGACGAGGTGCGCGGGCAGGGTGCGGGCGAGGGCGGCCCGCACCGCGGTGTGGTCGATTTCCGCTGCGGCGCCGGTCAGGTACGCCACCACCCGGTCGCCCGCACCGTCGTCGCGGACGAGGACCACGGCCTGCGCGACGCCCGGCTGCGCGACCAGGAGCGATTCGATCTCGCCCGGTTCGACTCGCATGCCGCGCAGCTTGACCTGTGCGTCGGCGCGGCCCAGGAATTCCAGGTCGCCGGATGCCGTCCAGCGCACCAGGTCTCCGGTGCGATACATGCGGGTGCCCGGTGTGTCGTAGGGACTCGGGAGGAAGCGGGCCGCAGTGGCTCCCGGCCGATCGTGGTAGCCGCGCGCCACTTGCACACCGCTGACATAGAGTTCCCCTGCCACACCGACCGGCACGGGCCGCAACCAGCCGTCGAGCACCAGGGCATGCAGTCCGCGGCCGGGACCGCCGATGGTGATCGGCTCGCCCGGGTGCAGCGGCCCGCTGATATTCGAGGCGATGGTGGTCTCGGCGGGTCCGTAGCCGTTCACGAACCGTCGCGGTGCGCCCGATTCGGTTGCGGCCCAACGGGTCACCAGTTCCGCCGGGCAGCGGTCACCGGCGGTCATCACGAAGCGCAGGGTGTCGAGCCCGGCCGGATCGAGGGTGGCCAGCGCCGCCGGCGTGATGACCGCGTGGGTCACTCGTTCCGTGCGCAGCAGTCGCGCGAGGTCCGGGCCGCCGTAGACGCCGGGCGGCGCGATGACCAGGGTGGCCGCCGATCCGAGCGCCATGAGCAGTTCGAACACCGCGGCGTCGAAGGATGGTGAGGCGACGTGCAGGACCCGGGCTTCGGAGTCGAGTGCGCACGTTTCTCTCTGCGTGACAGCCAGATTCGAGATTCCCGCATGGGTGACCGCGACACCCTTCGGCACCCCGGTGGACCCGGAGGTGTAGATCACGTAGGCGCGCTGTGCGGGCAGCGGCAGGGCGAATTCGAGCGGGTCGCCGTCCGCGGCTGGTCCGGATTCCAGGTGGTCATCGATGATCTCCCAATGGAGTCCCTCGGGCAGCGTGTCCCGGTGTGCGGCCTGGGTAAGTCCCAGCACCGCAGCGGAATCGGTGAGCATGTGCTCGATCCGGGCGGCCGGATAGTCCGGATCCACCGGAACGAACGCCGCTCCGGCGCGGGTGACCGCCCAGATCGCCAGCACCGACTCCAGTGAGCGCGGCAGCGCGAGCGCGACCACGTCCTCGGGTCCGACACCGAGCGCGATCAACCTGTGCGCCAAACGATTCGAGAGCTCATCCAGCTCGCGGTACGTCAGCGAGCAGTGCCCGTCGACCACGGCGATCCCGCCGGGATTGCGGTGGACGGCGGCGGCCAGCAGTTCGGGCAGACTTGCCGCGGGCGCGGCGGGCGTGCCGAAACGGGTGGTCAAATCGCCGGTTTCGGCACCGGCCAGCACCTCGACCTCGCCGATGCGCCGGTCCGGATGGGCGGCGAGCTCGGACAGCACGTGCACCAGCCGTTCGGTGATCCGGCGGGTCGCGGACTCGTCCAATTGCCCGGGCAGGTAGGTGGCGCGGCCGCGCAGCCGCTCCCCGGGATGCAGGGCGAGGGTCAGCGGATAGTGGGTTCCGGAAATCGCCTCGGTGTCCACTACGCGCACACCGTCGACGGCAACCGTCCCGTCGGCGTCCGCGCCGCCGGGATGCGATTCGAAGGCCAGCAGGGTATCGAAATACCCGGCGCCGGTGGCGCTTCGAATCTCCGCCAATCCCAGATGATGGTGTTCCAGCAGCCCCGCCTGCTCGCGCTGCACCCGTCGCAGCAGTTCGGTCACCGATTCCCCCGGGTCCAGTGCGACCCGCACCGGCACGGCGTTCACGAACAGCCCGACCATCGCTTCCACGCCGGGCACCTCCGGCGGGCGGCCCGAAACCACCGCGCCGAAAACGACATCCGCACGAGCGGTGAACCGGCTCAGCACCATGGCCCACGCGCATTGCACGACGGTGTTCACCGTCACGCCCGCGGCCGCGGCCAGCCGGCCCACCGCTCGTGTCCCCTCCACGTCCCACCCGAAATCCACATGCCCGGGAGCCGGGCATGGTCCGCCCCCACGGTCGGGTGGGACGAGCATGGTGGGTTCGGCCGCGCCCGCCAGGGCCCGGCCCCAGGCCGCTCGCGCGCCCGCCGCGTCCCAGCGGTGCAGCCAGGCGAGGAAGTCGCGGTAGGCGGCGGGTGCGGGCAGCAGGTCCGTTCCGCCCGCGTAATGCGCGAGCAGTTCGCTCAGCAGCAGCGAGCAGGACCAGCCGTCGAGCACGATGTGATGCGCGGTGAGCAGCAGCCGGTATTCGTGCTCGGCGGTGCGGGCGAGGGTGGCGCGCAGCAGGGGCGCGGCCGCCGGATCGAAGCCCGCCGTTCGGTCGGCGTCGGCCAGCGCGGTGAAGGCCAGGGCCGGGTCGGTCTCGCCGCGCAGATCGGTTTCGCGCCAGGGCATCGGAGCCGGGGCGGTCACGATCTGTGCGAGCCGGCCGCGATAGTCCAGGACGAATGCGGCGCGCAGGCTCGCGTGGCGGGCGAGCGCGGTGGTGAAGGCGGCTCGGAGCCGGGCGGTATCGAGGTCGCCTGCCAGGGTGACGACCGTCTGGGTGAGGTACGGATCGAGGGCCGGTCCCGATAGGAGCGCGTGGTAGTACAGCCCCTCCTGCAACGGCGATACCGGCCACACATCGGTGAAACCGGGATAACGCACACGCCAGCAGTCGAGATCGAGCGCGCCGATATCGGGCAGCAGGTAGCCGCCGGGTGATTCGAGCGGCGAATCCGGTTCGGCCACCGAGACTTCCAGGTTCTCGATGCGGCCCAGCGCGGCGACCGTCCGATGTTCGAACACCTGGAGGGCACTCAGGTACAGTCCGCGCGCCCGCGCCCGTGACACCAGTTGAATCGCCATGATGCTGTCGCCGCCGAGGGCGAAGAACGAATCGTCGATTCCGATGCGTTCGCGACCCAGCACCTGCGAGAACAGTTCCGCCAGTGCGAGTTCGGCGGGAGTGCGCGGCGCTCGATACTCGGCCGTCGTCTCGAACGCCGGTGCGGGCAGTGCCTTGCGGTCGATTTTCCCGGTCGGCGTGAGCGGCAACGATGGCAGCGGAACGATCAGGGCGGGCACCAGATAACCGGGCAGGCGATCCCGCAACAGCCCGGTCACCAGCTCTACCTCGATGTTCTGCCCCGGTGTCGCGACAACATACGAGACCAGCGCCCGATGACCGCCCGCATCGGTATGTCCGACGGTGACGGCCTGCGCCACCCCAGGCAGCGCGGTCAGGGCGGCATCGATCTCCCCCAGCTCGATCCGCAATCCGTGCAACTTGATCTGAAAGTCGCTGCGCCCCAGATATTCCAGCTCCAATTCGGAGTTCCACCGCACCAGATCCCCGGTGCGGTACATGCGCTCGCCCGGCGCACCGCACGGATAGGCGATGAAACGCTCGGCCGTGCACGCGTATCGGCCCAGGTACCCGCGCGCCAGCCCCGGCCCCGCCAGATACAGTTCGCCGGTCACACCGACAGGCACCGGCCGCAGCCGATCGTCCAGCACCAGCGCCGAGAATCCGGCACCCGGCGCACCGATGGTCACCGCCGCACCCGGTCGCATCGGCCGGCTGAACGTGGCCGACACGGTGGTTTCGGTCGGACCGTACGAATTGACCAGCCGCACCCGATCGCCCCAGCGCCCCAGCAGTTCCGGCGGGCAGACATCGCTGCCGACCACCACGGTCCGCAGACCGGGCAGGTCTTCCGGGGCCAAAGTGGCCAGCACGCCCGGCGTCACCTCGAGGTGCGTGACCTGCTGCGCGTCCAGCACTTCCGCGAGCGCGGTACTCGCATACGCCCCCGGCGGCACGATCACCGCCGTGCCACCGGCCACCGCGCACACGGTCACCTCCTCGATCGACACGTCGAATACCGGCGGGCACAACTGCGCGAACCGGCCGTCCGCGCCGGGCTCGAGCGCGTCCAGCGCCGCGGCCACGAGATTCGCGAGCCCAGCATGAGTAACGCTCACCCCCTTCGGAATCCCGGTCGAACCCGAGGTGTAGACGACGTACGCGCAATGCGCCGCCCGCAGCGACCGCACCCGATCGGCATCGGTCACCGGCGCAGCGGACGACTCCGGGCCGAACGGCTCCGCAGCGACCCCCGCGCCGACCTGCCGGCCCTCGCCGCCCGGCTCGCCCCCAGCGACCTGCTCCCCCGCGCCGGCCAGTTGGCCCTCGCGGTCCTGCTCGTGCGCGGCGACCTGTTTCCCTTCAGCAGACTGCGCGGCCGCGCCGGCTCGCACGTGCGAGGCGACCGAGGCCGCACCGAGCTGACCTGAGGCATCGCCGCGGGCGAAGGTATTCGGCTCGAGCACCAGCCAATTCAGGACGGGCGACAGTGCGGGCACGTGCTCGGGTGCGGTAATCCCCAACACCGCAGCGCAATCGGTGATCACGTGTTCGAGGCGGGCTCGGGGTTGGCCGGGATCGACGGGGACGTACATCGCACCGGATTTGGCGACTGCCCACAGGGCCGTCATCGATTCCGGAGAGCGTGTCAGTGCCACCACGACGGCTGTTTCCGGGCCCGCACCCCGTGCGATCAGGCGGCGCGCCAGCCGGTTCGAGCGCTCGTCCAGTTGTCGGTAGGTGAGGGTGGCGTCGCCGCTGCGGACCGCGACCGTGTCCGCGCGGTCCGCGACTCGACTGGTGAGCAGGTCCGGCCAGGTGCGTGGCGGCAATGTTGCCGCGCCGCGCACGGGGTACAGGGCCGCGCGCTCGCGCGGGGCGAGGATCTCCAGGTCGCCGACCTGGAGCCTCGGGTCGGTGCCGAGAGCACCGAGTACGCGCACGTAACGGTCAGCGAAGTCCCGGATCGTGGAGTCGTCGAAAAGGTCGGTGGCGTAACCGAGTTCGGCGGTCATTCCGCCCGTCGGTCGTTCGCGCAGGGTCAGGGCCAGATCGAATTGTTCGGTTCCCCGGTCGGCTTCGAGGACTTCGACTCGCAGGCCGGGCAGGCTCGCGTCGGGGATGGTGAAGTTCTCGAAAGCGATCATCACCTGGAAGATCGGGTGATGGGCGGTGGAGCGCACGGGATCCAGGGCTGCCACCACTCGCTCGAAGGGAATGTCGCTGTGCGCGAAGGCATCTAGATCGGAGGCTCTGACGGCTGCCAGCAATTCCGTCACTGTGACGTCCGGTTCGATGCGGGTGCGCAGGGCGAGATCGTTGACGAACATGCCGATCATCGGGTCCAGTACGGGATCCGCGCGCCCCGCCACCGGGGTGCCCACGGTGATGTCGGCGCTGCCGGACAGTCGCGACAGGAGCACCGCGTAGGCGGCGTGTGCGACCATGAACAGGCTCATGCCCTGCGCGTGAGCGAGTTCCTTTGCTGCGGTGTGGGTTTCGCCATCGATCTCGAAGGCGTGCACACGGCCGCGCAGGGATGGCGTGGCCGGGCGGGGCCGGTCGACCGGGAGTTCCAGCCGCTCGGGCAGCCCGGCCAGGGCCATCGTCCAATACCGCAACTGCTCGGCGGCGAGTGACCCCTCGTCGCGCTCGTCGCCGAGCAGTGCGTGCTGCCACAACGCGAAATCCGCGTACTGCACGGCCAGCGGCGTCCACGACGGCGCACCGGCCCGTAAGCGGGCGATGTAGGCGGCCATCACATCCGCGGCCAGCGGCGCCAATGACAGGCCGTCGGCGCTGATGTGATGTATGACCAGCAGCACCACGTGCTGCCGGGGTTCGAGGCGGAACAGCCTGATGCGCACCGGAATCCGGTCGGTGACGTCGAATCCGGCGCGCACCTGTCGTTCGAGTTCGGCGGGCAGCCGTTCGGCCGGGGTATCGAGAACCTGGAAGTCGGCCAGTTCGATTCGATAGGGCCGCACGCTTTGGAACGGGCCGCCGGCGTCGGCCGGGTAGACGGTGCGCAATACCTCGTGGCGTTCGATCACATCGCCCATGGCGAGGGCGAGCGCCTCGATATCGAGCGAGCCGGTCAGCCGCAGCGCGATCGGCACGTTGTAGGCGGGCGAGGCGGTGTCGAGCTGGTTGAGCACCCACATGCGTTGCTGTGCGGGCGAAAGCGGCAGCCGCGCCGGGCGTTCGAGAGCCACGGGGGCGGGCCGCTGCCGGGCCGCGGATACGTTGGGCAGGCGCCGCGCCAATTGCGCGACGGTCGGCGCTTCGAACAGGTCGCGCAGCGCGATGGCCGAACCGAGCACGGTCTCGACCCTGGCGACCACGCGGGTGGCGAGCAGCGAATCACCGCCGAGATCGAAGAAGGAATCGTCCGCGCCGACCCGTTCCAGGCCGAGGACGTCGGCGAAGATCTCGGCGAGCCGCTGTTCCACCAGGGTGCTGGGCCGCAGGTAGCCGCGGCGGGCGGCCCCGAAGTCCGGCAGCGGCAACGCTTTCCGATCCAGCTTGCCGACCGGATCGATCGGAATCGCGTCCAGGGTCACGATGGCGGCCGGCACCAGATGCCGCGGCAGCACCCCGGCGATCCGCTCACGCAGCCGCAACGGATCCACCCGCGCGCCGGGCGCGGCGACGACATACGACACCGGTACGACGGCCCCGCCCGGACCGGGCTGGGCGACGGTGACGGCGTAGGCCAGCGATTCCTCCCCGGACAACACCGCGTCGATCTCACCCAGCTCCACCCGCTGGCCGCGCACCTTCACCTGAAAGTCGCTGCGGCCCACATATTCCAGGGTTCCGGCCACACCCCAGCGCACCACGTCCCCGGTGCGGTACATCCGCGTGCCGGGCGGGCCGAACGGGTCGGCGACGAAGCGGTGCGCGGTCATCGCGGCCTGCCGGTGGTAGCCGCGCGCCTGCTGGATGCCCGCCACATACAGTTCGCCGGACACCCCGGGCGGCACCGGCCGCAGCAGGTCGTCGAGCACCACCGCCCGCACGCCCCGGATCGGCCCGCCCAGACTCACGCCGTCGCCCTCGGCGAGCGCAGCACCGATGAGCACGACTATGACGGTTTCGGTCGGCCCGTAGCAGATGTGCAGGCGCCGGCCCGGAATCCAGCGGGCCGCCAGCTCATCCGGGACGCGTTCGCCGCCGACGGTGAGCATGCGCAGGTCGGGCAGGTAGGCGGGTTCGAGGGTGGCGACCACGGCCGGGGTGAGGAAGGCATGCGTCACCCGGTGCTCGCGCAGCACGCGTTGCAGGGCCGGTCCGGCGTAGGCGTCGGGCGGCGCGATCACCAGGGTGGCGCCCGCGCCGATGGCCATCAGCAGTTCCAGCATGGTGGCGTCGAAGCTGGGCGAGGCCACGTGCAGGACCCGCGCGTCACCGCGCACCCGGTACCGTTCCTGTTGTTCGGCAACGAAATTCGCCAGGCCGCGATGGCTCACCACGACGCCTTTGGGAACGCCGGTGGACCCGGAGGTGTAGACCAGATAGGCCGCTTGATCCGCGTGGATGGCCCCGCCGCGCTCGGCATCGGTGATCGCCCCGGCCGGGCAGGCGGCACCGCGCGACACCGTTTCGGGGTCGTCCAGCACCAGCCAATCGATCGAATCCGGCAGGTGCGGACGGTCCGCGGCGGTGGTGATCCCGGCCCCGGCCCCGGAATCGTCGAGCAGATGCCGGATGCGGCCGGGCGGGTAGGTGGGATCGATGGGCAGATGCACCGCGCCGGTCTTGGCGACCGCCCACAGCATCACGATGGTCTCCACCGAGCGCGAGATCGCCGCCGCCACCGGCACTTCCGGGCCGACGCCGAGGCCCAGCAGCAGGCGCGCCACGCGATCGGACCGCTCGTCTAGTTCCCGGTAGGTCAGCACCGCCCGATCCGCGATCAGCGCCGTACGCTCCGGATCGAAAGCCGCTGCCGCGGACAGGATCTCGGGCAGGGTGCGCGCGGGTTCGGCCGCCCCGCCACAGGCCGGCACGAGCAGTTCCCGTTCGGCGAGGGTGAGCAGGGCCGGGGTGGACTGCGGTGCGTCCGGCCCGGCGGCCAGGAAATCGTGCAGGAAGTCGAGGAACCGGTCGTAGTGCTCGCGCAGCTCGTCCTGGCTGTACCGATTCGGATTGGCGAGGAAGTCGATATGCGTTCCGGTGACCTCGGATCCGGTGTACAGCACCAGGTACAGATCCTCGATCAGGCCCGGCGTCAGCACCTGCGCCACCGCGGACGCGGCGCCGAAACGCAGGTGCGGCACGAACGGCATGATGCTCACCGCCGGCCCGAACGCGGTGGTGCTGTCGGCGGCGCGGCCCAGATCGTGCAGGATGTCCTCCTGCCGATACCGTTGCCGCCGCAGCGCGCCGGTCAGCTCGCGCTGGGCCGCGATGATCGATTCGCCGACGGTCGCGGTGCGATCCGCCCGCAGCCGCAGCGGCACCACATTGGCGACCATGCCGCCCGAGCGGCGCAGTTTCGCGGTGGTGCGGCCGGACACCGGCAGGCTCAGGGTGATCTCGGCATGTCCGGTCATCCGGGCCAGGAACGCCCCGAACGCCGCCACCAATACCGGAGCGATGCTCGAATTCACCGCTGCGGCAGTGGCTTCCAGCAGTTCGGCGGTGCGGCGCGGCAGCATGGCCCCGGTGCGCCGGGGATGCGAGTCCACCCGGGCGGCGCGGCCCGCGAGACTCGGCGCCTCGGGCAAGCCGGTGAGATGTCCGGCCCAGTACCGCCGGTCCGCGCGGAAGCGTTCCGAATCCCGGTAGGCGGCATCGTCGTCCACGATGGCGACCAGGTCCTCCGACCACGCCGGCGGCAGCGGCTCCCCGGCGACGGCCGCGTTGTAGAGCTCGGCGATGCGCCGCGCCACGGTGCTGATCGCATAGCCGTCGATCACGATGTGGTGCATGCGCGTGTACCAGAGCCAGCGCTCGTCGGCGACGCGCAGCAGCGCCGTCTCGACCAGGCGGTCCCGCAGCAGATCCAGCGGCGTGCCGTACTCCTCGCTCATCCAGTCCCGCGCCACCGCGTCCGGATTCGCGCAATCGCGCAGATCGAGCACCTTCGGCAGTTCCGGCTGCGCGGTATCGACCAACTGGTAGGGCTCGCCGTCGATCTCGATCAGGCGCAGGTATCCGGTACCGAATTCGCGTCCCGCCGCCAGCAGCGCCGACAGGAAGACCTCCACCTCCAGCGGTCCGGTGATCTCGAGGTACTGGGCGACCGAGATCGGGGGCGCGCCGACGACGTGCTGGGCGAACCAGATTCCGCGCTGCGCCGCCGACAGCGGAAAGGCTCGGGCGGACCGACCGGCCGGGGGCCCGGCGGGCTGGGCGGCGGCGGAAACTTCGGCGGAAACACGCACGGGATTCTCCAGAAGTGCTGGTGGTTGGTGCGATTCGAGTTTCGGGGAAGCGCCGCGCGCACAGCAGCCTGCACATACCACTTCTGCGCGGGGTGTGTGCACCCCCGAGCCCCGAGTAGCGGGGGCATCGGCAACCGGGTAGCCGAATACCCGTGCGCGCGGTGCACCGCCGGAGGATGCTGAGACATTGTGAACGCAACGGGCGTCAAAGTTGTTGTGGCCGAGGACTCGCTGTTGATCCGCGACGCCGTGCTACGCGTGCTCGCCACCGACGCGAGCATCGAGGTGGCCGGCATCGCCACCGACTTCGACGCCACCCTGGAACTGGTGCGCGCACACCGCCCCGATGTCCTCATCACCGATATCCGCATGCCGCCCACCGGAACCGACGAGGGGGTGCGGCTGGCGCGGCTGCTGCGGGACTCCCATCCCGAGACCGCGGTCATCGTGTTGTCGCACTACGCGGAGCCCGAATACGCGACCGCGCTGCTCGACGGCGGCTCGGCCGGGCGGGGCTATCTGCTCAAGGAGCGGATCGCGCGGTTCGAGCAATTGCTCAACGCGGTGCACGTGGTCGCGGGCGGTGGATCGGTGCTGGATCCGACGATCATGGAGGTGCTGCTGTCACGGCAGCGCGACGACGACATGGTGCGATTGCTGACCACGCGCGAGCGCGAGGTGCTGGCCGAGATCGCCTGCGGCGGCAGCAATCGGGTGGTGGCGCAACGGCTCTCGCTCACCCAGCGCGCCGTCGAGAAACACATCAATTCGATTTTCGCCAAATTCGGGCTGACCGCGGACCCGGCGCTGGATCATCGGGTCAGCGCGGTACTGCTGTTTCTGGCCTCCAAGAACGATTAGGGGTGTGTGCACCCTTTACCGGTCCGCCCCTCGGACCGCACCATTGCGTCATGACTGCACGGGTGCGAGTGTGGATCGTCGACGATCGGCCCGCCTTTCGGCGCGTGGCCGCGGCGATGGTCTCCGCCAGTGCGGGATTCATGGTCGCGGGCGAGGCCGACAGCGGGGAGGCCGCGCTCGAATTGAGCCGCGACGATGAGGCCGGACTGGTGCTGATGGATATCAATATGCCCGGGATCGGCGGGATCGAGGCCACCCGCCGGTTGCGGATCATGCGGCCCGGGCTGGCCGTGGTGTTGATGTCGACCTATGACACATCCGATCTTCCGGACGAGGTATCACAGTGCGGCGCAGCAGGTTACGTGCACAAGGAAACGCTGAGCCCGGAACTGCTCGCCCGGGTATGGAGGGGATTGACACCCTCGCCCTGACCGCGGCCACCGCGAACACCCTGGCGCGCACCAGATTGCGGGTGTTCCTGCTCGGCCTGCTGGGCACCGATGTGGTCCTGATCGCGTGCGCAGGGATCATCTCGCTGCGCGGGCCGAACTGGTGGGCGGTCGCCATGGTGGTGCTGCTGGCGGTGGAGGGCGCGCTGCTGCTGGTGGCCAGGCGGCAGGCCGAGCGCGGGGAGCTGGCCGGGTCGGCGACCACCATATCGGTGGCGGTGTGGACGGGGGCGATCGTGGCGTCGTATCTGTCGCCGTTCACGCTGCCCATCCACGTGGTCGCGGTGCTGCTGCCGGCCATCTTCGCGGTGCCGTATGTGGGGCGGAAGCAGTTGCGGCGCTTCATGTTCGTGACCATCGGCTCTGTGACGGCGTGCGGGGTGATCGCCGCGCCGCTGGTGGTGTACCCGCCGCTGGCCTTGAAATACGTGGCCTCGATCGGGCTGCCCGCCGTGGTGGCGATGATCCTGCTGGTGCTCTGGCACACCGCCGCCACCATGCGCGAGATCGCCGTCACCGCCCAGCACAACGCCGACGCGCTCGCCTCCTCGCAGCGGCTGCTCGCCGAGCGCGCCGACCAGCTCACCTCCTCCCGGGCGCGGCTGGTCGCGGCCACCGACGCCGAACGCCGGCGGCTGGAACGCGATCTGCACGATGGCGCGCAACAGCATCTGGTCGCGGTGGCGGTGACGCTGCAACTGGCGCGGCAGCTCGCCTCGGACGATGCGGGCGGCTGCTCCGAGCTGCTCGGTGAAGCGGCCGACCTGGTGCAGACCGCGATCGCCGAGATCCGCCGCCTGGCCCACGGCATCTACCCGCCCCTCCTCGCCGCCGACGGCCTGCGCGGCGCGCTCCCCGCAGCGGCCGGCCGCTGCCCGGTACCGGTCCATGTCGATGCCCAAGCCCTGGGCCGCTACAGCGTCGACATCGAGACCGCCCTCTATTACTGCTGCCTCGAAGCCCTCCAGAACAGCGTCAAACACGGCGGCCCGGCCACGGCGGTCACCATCACCGCCCGCCAATCCAGCGGCACCCTCACGGTCACAATCGCAGATACAGGCTCCGGCTTCGACCCCACCGACCATCCCCCGGGCGCCGGCCTCACCAACATGCGTGACCGCCTGGCCGTTATCGGCGGCACCCTCGACCTCGACTCCGCACCCGGCACCGGCACCCGCCTCACCGCCACCGTCCCCGCTCAGCCCCTCTCACCGTCCGCCGAGAGCCGGCCCTCCCCAACCCAACTCCGACCGGCCCCGGCCGCCTGTGCACCGGCCGCGCGCGGCAGCGGCAGTCGATGACTGCTCAACGAAGCGAGCCCCCACCGTCGTCGGACGGTGGGGGCTCGATCTTGCTTGTGAAGCCGGAGCGCTTACAGGTAAGCGCCGCAGACCGGCCACGCGCCGCGGCCCTGGCCGGCGAGCACGTTCTCGGCCACGCGGATCTGCTCCTCGCGGCTGGCGTTGGAGGCGTTGCCCGAGCCGCCGTAGGCGTTCCAGGTGCTCTGGGTGAACTGCAGGCCGCCGTAGAAGCCGTTGCCGGTGTTGGCGGCCCAGTTGCCGCTGCTCTCGCACTGCGCGACGGCGTCCCAGTTGCCGCTCGCGGCCGACGCGGTCGCGGTGGACAGCGCGAACGGGACGGACACGAGCGCGCCGACGGCCGCGGTGGCGGCGAGCATGCGGGAGGTGAGCTTCCGGTTGCGATGCATAAGTTGGGTTCCCTACCTGCGCCCTTCCGGCCCGCGCTCGAAGCGGCGGGTCCCCGTCCCCAGGGATGTCGGTTGCGTTCGAATCGCGGGACGGGCTTGCCGGTGTTCGGCGATTCGAGTTCGAGCTCGGTTATCCGAGCCGAAAGCGACGGTAACGGAACAATCACGGCGAATCACGTTGCGATCACGGTGGGTTGACAAATGGGAATACGCGAGATCCGCGCGGTTTTCGCAGATGGCATCGGATGGATAACGAATTACAAATACCGAATTTACGGCCGATAATGTGACGGAGGTCACGTGAATTTAGTGATCCGGCTCGCGTAATACAAAGCGAGCACAAAACGATGCCGTTATCCGGCGCGCCCGCGCGGCAGAATTGGAAATTCGTGCGCTGACCGGCTGGGATCGCGCTGCGCGCAATCATTGCCGCCGGTCGCGGCGCTGGGGATAGTGCCGGGAACGTCGTTCTACCCGGCAGGAGCAGCCATGAAACCCACCGATGAGCCCCGTTCCGGCACCCGCGCGGTCGATCGCGCCATCCAGGTCCTGAACTGCTTCGAGGGCGACGATCCGGAGTTGTCGCTGGTCGAGCTGGCGGCCCGGGCCGGATTGCCGGTCAGCACCACGCACCGGCTGGCGCAGGCGCTGGTGCGCGGCGGCCTGCTCGAACAGGACCCGGCCACCGATCGTTACCGCATCGGTCACGGCTTGGCCTCGCTGGCGCGCCCGGCGCTCACCCGCCTCGGTCTGGATTCGGCCGCCCCGCACCTGTACGCGCTGGCCGCGGGCA
The DNA here is from genome assembly GCF_021183565.1 of Nocardia yamanashiensis. Taxonomy (NCBI): domain Bacteria; kingdom Bacillati; phylum Actinomycetota; class Actinomycetes; order Mycobacteriales; family Nocardiaceae; genus Nocardia; species Nocardia yamanashiensis. Next base: position 1,888,974 of record NZ_CP089226.1, on the reverse strand, counting down.
TCAAGATCACGGTGAGCGTGAGCGTGGCCGAGGATCGCGACGCGGTCACCGTCTTCCAGGCCCGGCCGCCGGTGTTCTTCTGCCCGAACCAGGTCCCGCGCGCCCGCCAGCCGCTGCGCGCCAGCGCGGTCGGGCATGCGCTGCTGGCCTTCTCCCCCGGCCGGGCCATCGCCGAAGGTCATGCCGCGCAGTGGGATTCGAAGCCCGCCCTGCCGCACGTGGAGCTGGATCGGGTGCGCCGCACGGGATTCGCCAGTGAGCTCATCGACACCGAGGATCCGATCCGGGCCATCGCCGTGCCCATCGTCGGCCCGGACCGGCGGGTGCGCGGCGCGCTGGGCGTGCAGGCGCGCTCGGCCCGGCTGGACGACTCCCTGGTGCGCAGCATCGTGCCCGCCATGCGGGTGGCCGCGGGACGGATCGCCCCGCTTTTCCAAACCGCCGGTGGGCCAATGCTTTCCGTCGCCGAATTAGAATCACGCTGATTTCCACATCGTGAAACGAAGGTTGCCGTCCCGCCGCGCGCACCGCACCATTGCGGGCAACCTCGAGCACCATCGTCTCTTCCGCAAGGACTACTCCCGTAAAGGACTCGGAGTGATCCCTTCCGATCTCACCCGGCGCCGCGCACTCGATCTCATGCGCGTCGCGCACGGCATCTGTCACGCCTGATTCGTTCGTATTCCACGTCGCCTCCGGCGAATTCACCGAAAGAATCAGCAATGCATTCCATTTCCCGTAGCTCACGGCTGCGGCGCGCCCTGGTGGCCGCGCTCGCCGTCACCTCCGCACTCGCCACGCTGTCCGGGTGCGCGAAAACCGATGCCGGCACCACCGCCGACGGCAAGACCGTGCTGCGGTATCAGGGCAGCACCGGCCAGGTCACGCCGTTCGAACTGGCCGCCGATCTCGGCTACTTCTCCAAGATCGATCTGCATTGGGAAGGCGACACCACCAGCGGTCCGGCCAATATTCAGGCCGCCGCGACGAAGCAGATCGAATTCGGCAGCGCCTTCAACGGCGCGGTCGTGAAGCTCATCGCGGGCGGCGCGCCCGTCACTTCGGTGCTGAGCTCCTACGGCGCCGACGAACAATCGTTCACCGGCTATTTCGTCCGTGACGATTCCGGCATCACCTCCGCGCGCGATCTGATCGGCAAGAAGGTCGGCGTCAATACCCTGGGCGCGCACCACGAATTCATCACCCGGCAGTGGCTGCACGATCAGGGCCTGAGCGATCAGGAGATCAAGCAGGTGCAGCTGGTGGTGCTGCCGCCGGCCAATACCGAGGACGCGCTGCGCAACAAGCAGATCGATGCGGCGGCCCTGGGTTCGGTGTTCCGGGATACCGCGGTGGGCCGTGGCGGAGTGCACCCGCTGTACACCGACAAGGACCTGTTCGGGCAATTCGATTACGGCACCTACGTTTTCCGGAACGACTACATCAAGGAACATCCGGAAGCGGTGCGTGATTTCGTGCAGGGCACCGCGCGGGCGACGCGCTGGTTGCAGCTCACGCCGCGCGACGAGGTGCTGGCCAAATTCAAGACCATTATCGAGAAGCGCGGCCGCAACGAGAACGTGAATCTGCTCCAGTACTGGAAGAGTTCGGGTATTCCGGTGCCGGGCGGCGTGATCGCCGAACGCGAATTGCAGATCTGGGTCGATTGGCTGGTCCGCAATGGCGAACTGCCCGCGGGCAAGGTCGCGGCCAAGGACATCTACACCAACAAGGACAACCCGTACGCCAATGGGACATATCCGGCGAGCAGCGGGCCGAGCGGTGAGCAGGTGGCGAAATGACCACGGCGACCGTGAAACTCGCGCTCTCGGGAGTGCGCAAGGAGTTCCCGGTCCGCGGTGAGCGCGACACCCTCACCGCCATCGAGGACATCAGCGTGGACGTGCGCGCCGGGGAGTTCCTGGTGCTGGTCGGCCCCAGCGGTTCGGGCAAATCGACCCTGCTGGATCTGCTGGGCGGGCTGAGCAAGCCGACGGCCGGGCAGATCCTCCTCGACGGCGCACCGATCGCCGGGCCGGGCCTGGATCGCGGCATCGTGTTCCAGCAGTACGCGCTGCTGCCCTGGCGCACCGCCCGCGCCAATATCGAATTCGGCCTGGAGGCCAAGGGCGTTCGCCGTCGTGAGCGCCGGCGGATCGCGGACGAATACCTGGAGCTGGTCGGGCTGGCCGGCTTCGGGAACCGGTATCCGCACGAATTGTCCGGCGGCATGAAGCAGCGGGTGGCCATCGCGCGCAGCCTGGCCTTCGATCCCGAGGTGCTGCTCATGGACGAGCCGTTCGCGGCGCTGGACGCCCAGACCCGGGAGTCGTTGCAGGACGAGCTGTTGCGGATCTGGCGCACCACCGGCAAGACGATTCTGTTCATCACCCACGGCATCGACGAAGCGGTGTATCTGGGGCAGCGGGTGGCGGTGCTGACCTCGCGGCCCGGCCGGGTCAAGGCCGTGGTGGACATCGACCTGGATCGCGACGGGGACCCCGATGTCCGCTCCAGCGAACGCTTCCGCGATATCCGCCATCACATCTGGACCCTGCTGCACGACGAGGTCACCCGGGCGCAGGGACTCGAGAAAGCGGCCCTGGCCGCGGACGGGAACAGCCATGTCTAGTGCCATCGCTCTCGGACCGGTCACCACCGCGCCGCCGGTCACCGACACCGCTTCGCCCGCGGTCGAACCGGCGACCCGGACCGGTGCGGCCGTCGGCTCACCGGCCGCGCGAATCGCTCGCACGGCCGCCCGGCTGGGCTGGCGGATCGTCAAACCGACGCTGGTCATCGCGCTGTTCCTGGCGCTGTGGGAGGCCGCGCCCCGGCTCGGACTGGTGGACGAGGTATTCCTGCCGCCGTTCAGCGCGGTGCTCGACGCCGGGCTCGAGCTGATCCGCAACGGGCAGCTGCAGGAGCACGTGTCCGCCAGCCTCGGCCGGTCGCTGGCCGGGTTCGCCATCGCATTGAGCACGGCGGTTCCGGTGGGTGTGGCCATCGCCTGGTATCGGCCGGTCGCGGAGTTCCTGAGCCCGATCCTCGAGCTGTTCCGCAATACCGCGGCGCTGGCGCTGCTGCCGGTGTTCGTGCTCATCCTGGGCATCGGCGAGACGTCCAAGATCGCCCTGGTGGTGTACGCGAGCTTCTTCCCGATCCTGCTCAACACCATCACCGGCGTGCGGACCGTGGACCCGCTGCTGGTGAAATCGGCGGTGTCGCTGGGGTTCTCGCCGCTGCCGCTGTTCCGCAAGGTGGTGCTGCCGGCCGCGGTGCCGAGCATCTTCACCGGTATCCGCATGGCGGCCTCGGCGTCCATCCTGGTGCTCATCGCGGCCGAAATGGTCGGTGCGCGTGCGGGTCTGGGCTATCTGATCACCGCCGCGCAGCAGAACTTCCAGATTCCCGACATGTACGCGGGCATCGTGGCCATCTCCCTGGTCGGGCTGAGCTTCAACGGGCTGTTGGTCGCCATCGAGCGGCGACTCTCCCGCTGGCGCGTCCAGTCCTGATCCCCGAACTTCCCGAAGGACTATTCGTATGTCGCAGTCACGCAAGCCTTTTCATCTCAACGCCTTCCTGATGGGCGTCGGCCACCACGAGGCGGCCTGGCGGCATCCACGCACCGAGGCGCACCGGGTGCTGGATGTGAAGCACTTCCAGGAGCTGGGCCGCATCGCCGAGCGCGGCAAACTGGATTCGGTGTTCTTCGCCGACGGGCTGGCGGTGGGGCCGCGCATCAAGCGCAATACCCTCGCCGTGTTCGAGCCGGTCACGCTGCTGTCGGCGATCGCCACCGCCACCGAACGGGTGGGGCTCATCGCCACCGCGTCCACCACCTACAACGAGCCGTTCAATCTGGCCCGCAAGTTCGCCTCGCTCGATCACATCAGCGGCGGGCGGGCCGGCTGGAACATCGTCACCTCCGGCAATGAGGACGAGGCGTTCAATTTCGGTTTCGACGCCATCCCTGAGCACGCGCGCCGTTACGAGCGAGCGCAGGAGTTCGTGGACGTGGCCGTGCAGCTGTGGGACAGCTGGGAATCGGAAGCCATCCTGCTCGACGAAGAGGCGGGAATCTTCGCCGACCCGGACAAGGTGCACACCCTCGATTACCAGGGTGAGCGCTTCCGGGTGCGCGGGCCGTTGAACTCGCCGCGCGGCCCGCAGGGACGGCCGCTGCTGGTGCAGGCCGGATCCTCGGAGAGCGGCAAGGAATTCGCGGCCCGCTACGCCGAGGCCGTGTTCACCGCGCAGCGCAGTATCGACGAGGGGCGGGCGTTCTACCGCGATCTGAAGTCGCGGCTGGCCAAGTACGGTCGCTCGGCCGACGAGCTGAAGGTGCTGCCGGGGCTGGTGCCGTTCATCGCCGACACCGAGGAACAGGCGCGAGCGCTCGAGCAGGAGTTCACCGACCTCATCTCCCCCGATTACGCGCTCAAGCAGCTGTCCTCGCTGCTGGGTGTGGATCTCACCGAGCACGCGCTCGACGCGCCGCTGCCGCCGCTGCCCGCCGAGAGCGAGATCGAAGGCGGCAAGAGCCGGTTCACCCTGGTCAAGGAGCTGGCCGAGCGTGAGGAGCTGACCGTGCGGCAGTTGATCGGCAAGCTCGGCGGCGGGCGCGGGCATCGCACCTTCGCGGGTACGCCCGAGCAGATCGCCGACGAGCTGCAGAGCTGGTACGAGCAGGGCGCGGCCGACGGCTTCAACATCATGCCGCCGTATCTGCCCGGCGGGCTGGAGGACTTCGTCGACCGGGTGGTGCCGATCCTGCAGGAGCGCGGGCTGTTCCGCACCGAGTACACCGCCACCACCCTGCGCGGGCATTACGGGCTCGAACCGGTCGAGAGCCAGTTCGCCGCCCGGGAGGACGCGCGGGCCACCGCGTGAATCGATTCATCCGATAACCCTGAGGAATTCATCATGACCACTGTGGCCGAAAACCGTACCGGCACTTTCACCATCGCACCCGTGGCCGGGCATATCGGGGCGGAGATCCGCGATATCGATCTGCGCGCCGACTTCACCGACGCGCAGATCGCCGAGCTCACCGCGGCGCTGCACGAATACAAGGTGCTGTTCTTCCGCGATCAGCGGATCGGGCACGCCGAGCAGATCGCGTTCTCGCGGCGGTTCGGCGCGGTCACGCCGTCGCATCCCTACGACGACGACGCGCCCACCGAGTACCCGGAGATCCTGGCCGTGGACAGCCGCCTGTACGAGAAGCGGTTCGGCAAGCGGAAGTTCAGCTACACCAACCATTGGCACACCGATGTCTCGCCGCTGATCAATCCCCCGGCGGCGTCGCTGCTGCGGGCCGAGATCGCGCCCGAACGCGGCGGCGACACCCAGTGGACCAACCTGGCGGCGGCCTATGCCGGGCTGCCGGAATCGCTGCGCTCGTTCCTGGACGGGCTGCGCGCCGAGCACCGGTTCGGCGGGAAGCTGCCGGCCTGGGACGCCGAGAGCGATTACGCCAAGCGGGTGGCGGCCGCGCCGCTGGTGACCGAACACCCGGTGGTACGGGTGCATCCGGTGACCGGGGAACGGGTGCTGTTCGTGAATCCGGGGTTCACCACCCGCATCGTCGGATTGAGCCCGCGCCAGAGCGACGCGCTGCTGGAACTGCTGTACGCGGAGCTGTCCGATCCCGCCTACACGGTGCGATTCCGTTGGGAGCAGGGCAGTCTCGCGTTCTGGGACAATCGCGCCACCGCGCATCTCGCGCCCAGCGATCTGGACCATCTGGACGTGACCCGGGTGTTGTACCGCACCACGCTCGAGGGTGAGGTGCCGGTCGGAGTGGACGGGCAGGAGTCGCGCTCCATCGCCGGGGAACGGTTCGTGGGTTCGTCGAACTGACCCCGAACAGCGGCGAGCCCCTCGATCGATACGGTCGAGGGGCTCGTTGCCGTCAACGGCCCAGCGGGCGCGGCGGTTGCGCGGGCGGGTCACCCGGATCCGGGCGATACCGTTGCGGCGGTTGCTGTTCCAGGCGCGGCCGGGGCGGGATGCCGGTCGGTTCCACCGGGGTGCGGGCATCGGCTTCGGCGGCGCGCACCGCGCGCTCGGCGGCCGGGTCGGTGGCGGTGTCGAACCAGTCGGCGACCTCGTCGGAATCGTCCTCGGGACGTTCGGCGGTCTCGGTATCCGGGGACGGTTCGTAGCGGAAGACGCCGTCGGCGCCCTTGGTGGCGAAGTTCTGGGCGAAACCCTCGAGAGCCTTACCGAAATCGCTCGGCACCAGCCACACCTTGTTGGCGTCGCCCTTGGCGACCAGCGGCAACGTCTGCATGTACTGGTAGGCCAGCAGTTCCGGGGTCGGCTTGCCGGATTTGATTGCGGCGAAGACCTTTTCGATGGCCTTGGCCTGACCTTGCGCCTGCAGGTAGGCGGCGGCGCGCTCACCCTGGGCGCGCAGGATGCGGGACTGGCGTTCGCCTTCGGCCGACAGAATGGCCGACTGCTTGGAGCCTTCGGCGGCCAGGATCTGCGCCTGCTTCTGACCTTCGGCGGTCTTGATCGAGGCTTCGCGCTGGCCTTCCGCGGTGAGGATCATGGCGCGCTTCTCACGGTCGGCCTTCATCTGCTTCTCCATCGATTCCTGGATCGACGGGGGCGGATCGATGGCCTTCAGTTCCACGCGTGACACCCGCAGGCCCCAGCGGCCGGTGGCCTCGTCCAGCACGCCGCGCAGCTGGCTGTTGATCTGATCGCGGGAGGTGAGGGTTTCCTCCAGGGTCATGCCGCCGACCACATTGCGCAGCGTGGTGATGGTCAGCTGTTCCACGGCCGCAATGTAATTGGAGATCTCGTAGACCGCGGCCTGCGGGCTGGTGACCTGGAAGTAGACGACCGAGTCGATCTGCACCGTCAGGTTGTCCTGGGTGATGACCGGCTGCGGCGGGAACGAGACGACCCGCTCGCGCAGGTCCACCTTGGCGCGCACCCGGTCCGCGAACGGCACCAGGAACGTCAACTGCCCGGACACGGTCCGCGAATACCGCCCTAGTCGTTCGATGACGGCGGCCTCGGCCTGCGGCACCAGCGCCACCGATTTGAACACCACGACCACGACCAGCAGGATCAATACCGCGGCGACTATGAGTACAGCCATGATTTACGGCCCTTTCCAGACGACGGCGGTCGCGCCGTCGATCTTCATGATGCACACGGTCGCGCCCACCTCGAAAGTCTCCGACGGGTCGAACGGCCGTGCGCTCCAGACCTCACCGTCCACCTTCACCCGGCCGCCGTGCTCGTCGACCGCCTCCAGCACCTTCGCGGTCTTGCCCGGCAGCGCGGCGACGCCGGTCTGGTGCGGGGGCGGAGTCGCGAAGCGCCGCAACAGGAACGGGCGCACCAGCAGTATGAGCACGAGCGCGGCGACGCCGAACACCACGGCGTCCACCACCACGGAAGTCCCCGCCAGCCCGCTGACCCCCGCCGTGATCAGCGCGGCGCCCCCGAGCATGAGCAACGTGAGATCGCCGATGAGCATCTCCGCGGCCGCGAGGAGGATCCCCGCGACCAGCCAAACGATTGCGGCCACCCACCCAACACTAGTCGGCGGGCCCGCTCGCGGCCGCTTTTCGTGATCATCCTGCCGCCGGAACCGCCCATTTCAGATCAATCCGCCCGGGCCGCTGCGGCGTGCCCCACACTCGGGCCCCGATTGGGCGCGGCGCGACCGCATTTCGCGGCCCGCCCCGGTACCCTCGCCCCCGTGAACGGGCAGCACGGTTACGGCGACATCTTCTCGGGGCATTCCAGGACGCGCAAACGCGAGGTCCCCACCGTGGTCGCGGACCGCGACCTGGTCGCCGAGGACGCCGCCACCGGATTCTGCGGCGCCGTAGTCGGTTTCGACCGCACCTACGACGGCGACTTCGTGAAACTCGAGGACCGCGCCGGCCGCGTCCGCCTCTTCGCCCTCCGCGAAGCCGCCTTCCTCATCGACGGCCAGCCGGTCACCCTGGTGCGCCCCAAAGCCGCTCCCCAGCAGCAGCCCACCCGCTCGGCCTCCGGCTCGACCCGCGTCGCGGGCCTCAAGGCCCAGGTGGCCAAGGCCAGCCGCATCTGGGTGGAAGGCATCCACGACGCCGCCCTGGTCGAACGCGTCTGGGGCCACGACCTGCGCGTCGAGGGCGTCGTCGTCGAACAACTCGAAGGCCTCGACCACCTCGCCGCCCGCCTCACCGACTTCCGCCCCGGCCCCGGCCGCCGCGTCGGCGTCCTGGTGGACCATCTCGTCACCGGCTCCAAGGAAACCGGCCTCACCACCGGCCTCGGCCCCCACGTCCTGGTCACCGGCCACCCCTACATCGACGTCTGGCAAGCCGTCCGCCCCGCCGCGGTAGGCATCGAGGCCTGGCCCGAAGTCCCCCGCGGCGAAGACTGGAAAACCGGCATCTGCCGCCGATTGGGCTGGGGCACACCACAAGACGGCTGGCGCCGCGTCTACAACGCCGTCACCACCTACCGCGACCTCGAAACCCCCCTCATCGGCGCCGTGGAACGCCTCATCGACTTCGTCACCGAACCCGAATAACCCGGCCGTCGATTCCGTTGCCGGTCAGACCTTTACGAGGTCGGGTTTGTCCGGGGTGGGGTGGTCGGGGGTGAGGGTGGGTTCGGCGAGGCCGATTTTCTGCTGGATTCGTTTGAGCCACTTGGGGGCCCACCAGCAGTCGTCGCCGAGGAGTTTCATGGTGGCGGGGACCAGGAGCATGCGCAGGACGGTGGCGTCGATGAAGAGGGCCGCGATCATGCCGTAGGCGATGTACTGCATCATCACCAGGTCGGAGAAGGCGAAGGCGCCGGTGACGACGAGCATGATGAGGGCGGCGGCGGTGATGATGCGGCCGGTGTGGGCGGTGCCGGTGCGGATGGCCTCGGTAGTGGTGGCGCCGGCGGCGCGGGCTTCGACCATGCGGGAGATGAGGAAGACCTCGTAGTCGGTGGAAAGGCCGTAGATGATGGCGATGATCAGCACCAGAACGTTGGCCTGGATGGGCTGGGGGGTGAAGTTGAGCAGCGTGGCGCCGTGGCCGTCGAGGAAGATCCAGGTCAGGATGCCGAGGGTGGAGCCGAGGCCGAGGGCGCTCATGAGGGCGGCCTTGATGGGCAGGACCAGGGAGCCGAAGGTCAGGAACATGAGCAGGGTGGTGAGCGCCAGCACCAGGACCACCATGAGCGGGATGCGGACCAGCAGAGCGTCGATGCTGTCCTTCTGCACGGCGGGCAGGCCGCCGACGAGCATGGTGGTGCCCTCGGGGAGTTCCATCGCCCGCAGGAAGTCGATGGTGTCGCCGGCCTCGTTGACGTCGGCGACCGTGGCTTTGGTGCGATAGACGTCGGGGTTCTTGATCGAGCGCGACGGCACCTCGAACGGGGTGTCCAGGCCGGGCGCTTCATCGGCTTGTTTCCACGCCGCGCCCACCGCGGTGCTGTCGGCGGAGACGAAGATCAGTTCGATGGGGTCGGATCGATTGCCGGGGAACAGGGTGTCGATCTGTTCCTTGGCCAGGCGCACGGAATTGTCCGGGGGCAGGTACTTTTCGCTGAACCCGCCGAAGACCAGGTTCTTCACCGGCAGGATGAGCAGCAGCAGAATGATCGACAGCGAGACGCCGATCTTCAGCGGATGCCGCATCACCCAGGCGGTGGAGCGGCCCCAGAATCCATTCTCGATCTCCTCGGCGGTCTTGGTCCGGCGGAATCGCTCCAGCCCCAGCGCGTCCACCCGCTTGCCGAGAATGCCGAGCGCGGCCGGCAGGATGGTGACGGCGGTCAGCGCGGCCAGCGAGACGGTCGTAATCGCCCCGTACGCCATGGATTTCAGGAACCCCTGCGGGAACAGCAGCATGCCGCCGAGACTCGCGATGATCATGGTCGCGGAGAACACCACGGTCCGGCCCGCGGTCATGACGGTGCGGCGCACGGCCGCGCGGGTGTCGTAGCCCGCGGCCAGCTCCTCGCGGAACCGGCTCACGATGAACAGCCCGTAGTCGATGGCCAGCCCCAGCCCGATCATGGTCACCACCGAGGACACGAAACTGTTGACCTCGATGAAATCGGTGAGCACGCGCACGATTCCGAGCGCGCCGAGCATGGTCAGCCCGCCGATGGCCAACGGCAGCGCCGCCGCGACCACCCCGCCGAAGATGAAGAACAACAGCACCGCCACCGCCGGCAGCGCGATCAGCTCCATCCGGTGCAGGTCGTCGGCCATGGTGTCGTTGAGCGTCCCCGCGATCGGCTGCAGACCGCTGACCTGCACATCCACGCCCGGAATGAAGAAGACGTCCTTGACTTCTCGATAGTTCCGCACCATGTCGGTGTCGGTGTCGCCGCGAATCGCGATCAGCGCGATGGCTTGTTTGCGGTCCTTGGTCGCCGCCTTCGCCCCGCTGATCTTCCCGGTATCGGTTCGCCAGTAGGCCGCGTTGATCCCCGCGATCTGCTCCGGATACTCACGCGGCAACCGGTTCAGATTGTCGATGACCTTCCGGCTGAATTCGGGATCGTCGACAGTCTTGCCTTCCGGCGCGGTGTACAGCACCGCCACGTCCACATCGTGATTGCGCCCGAAAGCCTGATCCGCCAGCCGCGCCGCCTGCGAGGACTCCGCCCGCGGATCCTCGAGCCCGCCCGCGGTCAGCCGATCGGCCACCCCGACGCTGTAGGCCCCCAAGGCCAGCAGCCCGGCCACCACCACCCCGAGCACCCCGAATCGCAGCCGGTAGACCACACCACCCCACCACGCGAACATCCAAAGCCTCTTCGTCCGAACCGACAACACCGAACCGCGACCCGTCCAACCGCCGACGGCCGCCGCCCGCACCCGACATTACTGACGAGTCCGACACCGTTTCGACCGAGAGCCCAATTCCGGAACACATTCAGTCCAGATCCTCAGACTTGACACACCCGACCCTCAGATCCCTTGTCCCGGACCATGACCCGCAGTGGTCGAACGGTTGATCGATTTCCGCCCCGTGCCCCAGTTGTCCCCCAGTTATTCTGTTGGGATGAGCTCACCGAGTACGACGCTGACGGTGTGGGCCGGGTCCTGGCTGGCCGGCTGCAGCGCCCCCGACGACCTGCTCGACGCCCTGCGCACCTGGGCGCCGCGGCAGAGCGTCGCGGCCGGCGACCCGGTGACCGGTGGGCACACCGGGCTACCCTGGGCCGCGCACGACGAGGCCGATGCGGGCCCCGGCGCGGGAATCATGGTGCTGCTCAAGCTGATCCGGGAAGCCGTGGCCGCGCCGGGTGCGGAGTTGCGGCTGGTGCTGCCGGTACCCGGGGATGTGCGTGGCCTGCCGGTGGGTTCCGAATTCGCCGCCGCCGCAACCGAAGCCGGTGAGGGACTGCTGCTCGGCGCGCCCGGTACGCAGGGCACCGGTCTCGTCCCGGTGTGGACCGAGGACGAGGCGCTGCGCTGGACCGTGTACACGACCGTCATTCCGATGACCTCCGAACCCGATATGCCGCTCGGCGAGGCCGAGTATTCGATGCGCCAGGCAGTGCGCGATGCCGCCGACGCGCTCATGCAACTGCACACCACCGGCATGGACACCGGCGGCATTCCGCCGCGCGATCTGATCGAGGCCGAGTTGGAGGGTCACACCCGCCACGCCTACCCCGAGTCGATGCCGTTGCGCGCCCGCCGCATTCTCGATTCCGCCGATCAGGTGGCCGCCATCTTGACCGTCGCCGAGCGCGAACCGGCTTCGGCGCCCACCTCGGCGAGCGCGGCCGCGGCCCAGGAGACGCTGTTGCGCCCACTGTGGAACGCCATCCGTGCGGCCCGGCTGGCCGCGGTGCACGCGCGATAGTTCAGACTTCCCCGTGCTCGGGCTGTGCGAGGCGGCGGATCTGGTCGAGGAGTTCTTCGCGGCGGGGGTGATCGCCGCAGGCGCCGGGGAGCAGGACGGCTTGGAGTTGGCGTAGCGACCACCAGCCGGTGACCAGGGTGAAGGTGGACAGGAGCAGGTGGCGGGCGGATTCGTCGTCGAGGTGGGGTAGGGCAGCGCGCAGGGCCGCGGTCTTCTGGGTCCAGGCCGCGACTCGGTCGTCGAAGGCGATGGGGGCGCGGCGTTCCAGGGCTTCCCAGGCGAGCAGGCGGGCCAGGTCGGGGTGGGCGGCGTAGGTGTCGAAGAGGCGGGCGGCGTAGCGCACCAAGGCTTCCGGGCCCGAACCGCTGAGTTCGGCGGCGCCGATGGTGTTCTCCATGGCCTGGCGCATGACCTCGGCGAAGAGGGCGTCCTTGTCGCCGAAGTACTGGTAGATGCGCTGTTTGTTGACCCCGGCCGCGGCGGCGATGGCGTCCACGCGCGCGCCCGCGAGGCCGTGCTCGGCGAAATGGCCCGTGGCGGCCTCCAACAGCAGCTTGCGGCGGCCGGCGGTATCCCATCCCATATCGGCCAGCCTACAGAACGCAACCGGTTAGTTGCGTTCTCGGCGGCGCGATTGCTAGCCTCCGAGAAACACAACTAACCGTTTGCGTTTGGAGCCGAGATGCCCGCCGTGTCGTCGCACCTACTGGAAGAGCCGATGTCCACACCGGACGGCGCGGCGACCGTCCGACTGGTCGGTGACGCTCCCGGCCGGGCGGCGGCGCTGGCGGAACTGGCAGCGCGCACCTTTCCGCTGGCCTGCCCGAAATGGCTGGCGCGCAAGGACATCGACGCGTTCATCGCCCATCATCTCGATATCGGATCCTTTCGCGCGTACCTGAACGATCCCGAGTGCCGGGTCTTCATCGCCGGACCCGCGGACGCGCCCGTCGGCTACGCCCTCGCGCTGCACGGCATCGGGCATTCCGACTGCCCGCCGGGCTGGAAGTCCGAGCACACCGCCTACTTGTCCAAGCTCTACGTCGATCCTGCCCGGCACGGCACCGGCACCGCCGCCGCGCTGATGGACGAAGTCGTGCGCGCGGCGCGCGCCGACGAGTGCGCCGCGGTCTGGCTGGGCGTCAACGAGGAGAACGACCGGGCCAAGCGCTTCTATCGCAAGTTCGGCTTCGAACCGGTGGCGCGGCGCAGCTTCCGGCTCGGTGACCGCACCTTCGACGACGAGGTGCTGGGACGGCGACTGCGCTGACCGCGCCGCCCGTCAGGTCCGGCTCAATCGCATGGCCTCGCCGAGCCGAACGAGCTTGTGCGGGTTGCGGATCGCGTAGACCCGGGTGATCAGCCCGGATTCCACGACCAGGCTGATCGCTGCCTCGAGGTTGCCGCGGGCATCGATGCGCAGGGCCGGAGCGCCATTGATCCAGACCACCGTGACCACCGCCCCGGGCGCCAGCCGGGGGAAGCGGGCGATGAAAGCGGCCACCTGCGCGGCGCCTGCGATCGGGTGCGGCACGGCGGGCACCAGTCCGCCACCGTCCGCCACGAACACCACATCCGGGGCCAGCACATCGAAAAGCCCCTGGAGATCACCGGTTTCGACGGCCGACCGGAACCGCTCCACCACCACCCGCTGCTCGTCCCGGCTCACCCGCACGCGCGGGCGGCGCGCCGCCACATGCTCCCGGGCCCGGCGCGCGATCTGCCGCACCGCCGCCGCCGATTTCCCCACCGCCCCGGCGATCTCGTCGTGCGGCACATCGAACACCTCGCGCAGCACGAACACCGCACGCTCGGTCGGCGCGAGCGTTTCCAGCACCGTCAGCATGGCGATCGACACGCTCTCCGCCAGCTCGACGTCCTCGGCCACATCCGGTGCCGTCAGCACGGGTTCGGGCAGCCACTCCCCCAGATAATCCTCGCGCCGCCGGGCCATCGTGCGAATCCGGTTGAGGGACTGGCGAGTCACCATCCGCACCAGATAGGCCCGCGGATCGCGCACCCCGGCCCGATCGACCTCGCGCCAGCGCAGCCAGGTCTCCTGCACCACATCATCGGCATCGGCGGCGGATCCGAGCATCTCGTAGGCGACGGTGAACAGCAGACTGCGATGCACGGTGAACGGGTCCGCGCCCATATCTCCTCCTGTGTGTCGATGGCCTCGACATACAGACACCGCGCCGAACCGCAGTGTGACAGACGCGATTCGACTTCACGATCTAGCAGTGATAGATTCTCTATCGTCGTTACACACCGTGTACGCGGCTAGATCGGTTACCGGCGATAGAAGTGATCGCCGACTGGGCAAGGAGTCTCTGATGAAGGTTCTGGTGACGGGCGCCTCCGGCGCGATCGGCGGCGCTGCGGCACGGGCGCTGCTCAACCGCGGGCATCGCGTGATCGGCACGGTGACGAGCGCCGGCCGCGAGGTTCCCGAGCAGGTGGAGACGCTGGTGGCCGACCTGTTCGATCCGGCGGCGCTCACCTCCGCGCTCGCCGATGTCGATGCGGTGGTGCACGCGGCCTCCAGCAATGACGAGCGGGCGGGCGAACTCGACCGGATCGTCGCCGAGACCGTGCTCGACGCATTCGCCGGTACTGGAAAGGCTTTCGTGTACACCAGCGGAATCTGGGTGCACGGCCATTCCGGCGAGACGACCCTGACCGAGGACTCCCCGCTGGCTCCGCCGCTGGTGGTGTCCTGGCGGCCCGCGGTCGAGAAGCTCATCGAGGAGACCGGCAACGCCCGCGGCGTGCGCACCGTGCGCATCCGCCCGGGCCTGGTCTACGGCGCCGGAAAGGGTTATCCCGCAATCCTGCTCGCCCCGCAGCAGACGCCCGACGGCCCCGTGGTGCGGCACTTCGGCGACGGCTCGAACCGCTGGCCGGTCGTGCACGTCGACGACCTCGGCGAGCTGTACACCCTGGCGGTGGAATCCGCGCCCGCCGGGTCGGTCTACCTCGCGGCCCTCGACGAATCCGTCCGGGTCGCCGACGCGGCGCGCGCGGTCGCCGAACGGCACGGCGCGCAGGTCGTGGACTGGAATCCCGAAGACGCCCAACAGTATTGGGGCGTCATGGTGGAAGCCTTCATGCTCGATCAGCTCGCCTCCGCAGCCAAGGCGCGCACCGAACTCGGCTGGACGCCCACCCGTCCGGGCCGGGCGGCGGACCTCACCGCGAGCTGAGCGGTTCGCCCGATCCCAGGCGGCGGGCCCGACCCACTCCGGGACCGAGGCGACCGGCGGATATCGATGGGCGTCAAGAGGTTCGGCGGAATCGTGGCGGCGGTGGGCGCGGTGCGGAAATATCAAGGTGGTGCTCGACTTTCACGCTGTCGCCGCGGCTCGCGAGCGGGAATGCCGGGTTCGCGCCCGGGCCTACTCCACCTGGTTGTCCACGCTGCGGCCCGCCAATGTCATTCTCGTCGTCGGGGCCGCGGTGCTGTCCACCGTGGCCGGGTCGGTGGTGCTGGGCACCAAGGAGGCCGGGAACCTTCCGGCCTACCTGGCCCTGGGCGCCGCTATCTGCACCATCGTCCACACGGCGTTGAATTGCGATGTGCACCAGGCCGAATGCCGGATGCTGCGGTCGGTGTACGAGGCGCAGGCCGACCGGTATCGCTCACTGCAAACCCTGGAGGATCCCGCGGAATTGCGGACCGGTATCCGGGAGCTCGATATCCGGCAGGCGGCCTTGCGGGAGAAGTCCGAGGCGACGCCGCCCGGCTGGGCGGTGCGGCGGGCCGAACGACGGGAGGCCGCGCCGGTGCAACTGGCGGAGCAGCGGGAGGCGGCGCCGGCGAAATCGGCGGAGTAGTCACGACAGCGGAACCAGCGGGGTCGCCGCGACAACGAAGCCGACGGAACGATGCGGCGGGAGCGGGTCCTGGACCCGCGACCCACCGGTGTAGCGGTGCCGGGG
The DNA here is from genome assembly GCF_021183565.1 of Nocardia yamanashiensis. Classification (NCBI taxonomy): domain Bacteria; kingdom Bacillati; phylum Actinomycetota; class Actinomycetes; order Mycobacteriales; family Nocardiaceae; genus Nocardia; species Nocardia yamanashiensis. The sequence goes on along the minus strand of NZ_CP089226.1, from coordinate 1,873,183 downwards.
CGGACCGGCTGGGCGCGGTCTGGGACCATGGAAGTGCGGTGCGCGAGGCCCGCGATCTCTGCTCCGCTCGGTTCGGCAATTTCACAGGTGTTCGGCAACTCCGATGTGTCAGGCAATCGTTTCCGCTACGCAGGAGGTCGAAAATCCATGGTGTCCAAGCAGCACTACCGACGGTCAGCACTCCTTCTCACCACGCTCGGCGCGCTCGGTCTACTGGTCGCGACCGCCGGTCCGGCGTCCGCCGCCAACAGCATCGACGTCAGCGGTGTCGGCCCGGCCAATGTGCAGGTCGACTACAGCTGTGATGCCTCGGCCGGGGTCGCGAGCATTCAGGCGATGGCGGGCGATCCCAATGCCGAGAGCCCCGCCGCCACCGGCAGTCAGCGCGAAGTCACCTGCGACGGCAGCGCGCACACCGCGGTCGTCGTCCTCACCGGCGCTTCCGGGGCGTCCGCGCCACTCGCCGCGGGACAGACCGTGCAGGTGCGGGTCGCGCTGGTCGATCGCAACGACACCGTCGTCACCGGTCAGGCCAAGGTGGTGTCGCTCGCCTGATCCCGCCGCCGCGGTGACCGCTTTGGTCCACTCCCACAATCGATTCCGGCGTCGGCAGGGGGCCGTCACAGAACCCCGCGATCTTGGTCAGCCGACCACGCGCGCGCGGATATAAAGGGGCTCCCGCCGATTCGGGATGGTGGAATCGGCCCGGCCAGAACCGCGAGACTGTGGTAACCGAGATATTTGATACGACCGTGGAATTGCCGGTGGCGGCGCAATCGCTGCGGGAGTTGCTGACCGACCCGCTGGTCTACCCGCGGATCTGCACCGGGATCGGCGGCTGTGAGCGCGTCACCACGCCGGACGGCGGATCGCGGTGGGAGCTGCGGGTCGGGACATCCGAGGCCGGCGTCCGCACGGTGTGCATCGATGTGCGCGCCGGGCGCAGCGACGGCCTCGAGCTCCAATGCCCGGACACGGGCAGCTTCGCGCTGATCCGGTTCCGGGCGCGCGAGGACGGCACCCGGGTCACGGTCACCTACTTCGCACCGGGGCGGATTCATCCCGCCATTGCCGGACAGCCGAATTCGGTCGTCACCGACTGGACCCGGGATGCCCTGCGCCGGCTCGCCGAGCTGGCGGCCGGGGCCCCGACTTCGATCATCGACAATGGCGAGGACGCGCCGATGCGGCGGCGATTGCGGATCGCCCGGCAGGTGGTGACGACCGGCGTCGTCACCGGGCGGATCGATCGCGGGGTGAAACAACTGGGCGGACTGGTCAAATGGGGATTCAATCTGGCGGGCGGGTACGCGGCGGCGGCCGCCGCCGCGTCGCCTAGGCGAACCGCCGTCGTCGACGACCGGGGCAGCCGTACCTTTCGCGAGATCCACGAGCGCAGTCACGCCCTCGCGAGCGCCCTCGCCGGGCTCGGCCTGGTACCCGGCGACGCGGTGGGGCTGCTGGCGCGCAATCGCGTGGGCATGGTCGAAACCATGGTCGCGGCAGGCAAACTCGGGGTCGATGTGGTGCTGCTCAACGCCGGACTGTCGGCGCGGCGCATCGAGGACCTCGTGCAGCGGCATCAGCTCGGGACCTTGTTCGTGGACAGCGAGCTCGAACATCTCGTGCACTACCTGCACGCCGATATCCGGCGCTACCGCACTGACGAGGTGCCCGGCGAGCACACCATCGCGGCGTTGGCGGCGGCCGGCGGATCCGGCTTCGACCGACCGGCACGGCCCGGGAAACTGGTGGTGCTCACCAGCGGGACCAGCGGCACTCCCAAGGGCGCGCGCCGCCCGCACGCCAAGGGCTTCGCCACCATCGCGGCGCTGCTGTCCCGAATTCCTCTGCGCATGAACGAGACCATGCTCATCGCCGCACCGCTGTTCCACACCTGGGGGCTGGCCACCCTGCAATTGAGCGTGGCGCTGCGCGATACCGTGGTGCTCTCGGAGGACTTCGACGCCGAAAGCTGCCTGCGGCAGATCGCTGAGCACGGCGTCCAGGTGCTCGTGGTGGTGCCGACCATGGTGCAGCGCATCCTCGATCTGCCCCTCGCCGTGCGCGCCCGCCACGACCTGTCGAGCCTGCGCGTGGTGGCCAGTTGCGGCGCACCGCTGGCGGCGGCGACGGTGCTGCGGTTCATGGACGTGTTCGGCGACATCCTCTACAACGTGTACGGCTCCACCGAGGTCTCGTGGGCAACCGTCGCGACGCCCGCGGATCTGCGTATCTCCCCCACCACCGCCGGACGGCCGCCACTGGGCACGAAAATCGCCGTGCTGGGCGAGAACCGGCGGCCGGTCCCGGTGGGCGCGACCGGCCGCATCTTCGTCGGCAACCACATGCTCTTCGACGGCTACGTCAACTGCCCGCCACCCGACGAGGTCGGCGGCCTGCTCGACACCGGCGATCTCGGCTACCTCGACGCGGCGGGCCGCTTGTTCATCGCCGGCCGCGACGACGAAATGATCATCTCCGGCGGCGAGAACGTCTTCCCCCGCCCGGTCGAGGAAGCCCTCGCCCACCTCCCCCAGGTCAGCGAAGTCGCGGTGATCGGCGTACCCGACCACGACTTCGGCGAGCGCCTGGCCGCCTACATCGTCAAACGAGACGGCTCAGGCCTGGACCCCGAAATGGTCCGCCGCTACGTGCGAAACCGCCTGAGCCGCTTCAGCGTGCCCCGAGACATCGTCTTCCTCCCCTCCCTCCCACGCGGCGAAACCGGCAAGGTACTCAAACGGCTACTGGCAGGACCTTCCGACGATTCCACGCCGTAGTCACGCAGGCCGGGAATCGTCATGTCGGCCGGACACCCGCCGCACCCGCAGTACGCCGGTCAGCATCGGGAGCTCGAATTCGCCCATGTTCGCTTCCGGCGTTCGTGCGAGGAACTCCCGTATGCGGCCGAGGGTGGCAGCTCGATCCGGGTCCGGCATCACCAGAACTCCCGCGCGGGTCGCGAGGGTGGCGACGAGCGAGTCGGCGTCACGGCGTTGGGTGTGCGGGAATTCAGCCTGTTCGGGGGTGCCGAAGCCGACCGTTTCGCCGGTGCCGGAGCGGTGCAGGTGCGCGGTCGCGGTGCGCCAGCTGCCGAGGGTGTCCCGGGGGCCGATGGCGGCGGATCCCCCGACCCGGGCAAGTCCGGCGATCCAGTCGATGCGGTCGTCGAGGACGTTCCACAGTCCGGCCAGGATGCCTTCGGGTGCAAGGACTCTCGCTATCTCGGGTCCCGCGACGGCCATGTCGAACCAGTGCATGGCGTTTCCGGCCAGTACGGCGTGAACGGAGGCGTCGGGCAGCGGGATTCGCTCGGCGCTGCCGGACAGCGCGCGGACCGACGGCAGCGCGCGGCGCAATTCGGCGAGCATCGCGGAGTCGGGTTCGACCGCCATGACGTCCACGCCCAGCGCCGCCACAGTGCCGGTCAGTTTGCCGGTGCCGGCGCCGAGGTCGAGCACGCGTGGTCCGGGTGCGGGCTCGAGCGCCCATTCGACCGCGGCGGGGGCGTAGTCCGGGCGATGCTCGGCGTACGCGGCTGCGGCGGTGCCGAACGAGGAGGCGTGCAGGTGGTGGGTGCGGTCCAATTCCGTCGCCCTCTCCGATCGGGCTCGAGCGTCGCGGGGTGTCCGTTTTGTTCAAGACGGGCAACGCGGACGCTCCTAGGGTTCCGAGTATGACTGTGCAATTGGATGTGATCGGGATCGTTGTCTCGGATATGGCGGCGGCGCTGGGGTTTTACCGGCGGCTCGGGCTGGAGATCGGGGATGGGGCGGAGAACGAACCGCATGTGGAAGTGGGGTTGCCCGGTGGGATGCGCTTGACGTTCGATACCGAGGAGGTCATTCGGTCGTTCCATCCCGACTGGCGGGCGAAGGCGGGTGGGCGGATAGGGCTGGCGGTGCGGTGTGGGAGTCCCGGTGCGGTGGATGCGAAGTTCGACGAGTTGGTGGCGGCGGGCTATCACGGGGAAGTGAAGCCGTTCGATGCGTTCTGGGGGCAGCGGTATGCGATCGTGGCCGATCCGGACGGGAACGGTGTGGATCTGTATGCGGCGCTGGGTGAATCCGCTCAGGACTGATCGGGGCGTGCGCCCGCCAGGTGACCGAGCGGCAGGCCGGTGAGGGTGCGGACCTCGCGGGAGAGGTGGGCTTGGTCGGCGTAGCCGGAGCGGACGGCGACCTCCGCGAACGGCGTGCCCGCGCGGGCCAGGGCGAGGGCGTGTTGCATGCGCAGGATGCGGGCCAGGGTTTTGGGTCCGTAGCCGAATGCCGCCAGGGATAGGCGGTGCAGGCGGCGTGGGCTCAGGTCCAGGTGGCGGGCGATGGCGGAGATCGATTCGCCGGAGCGTAATTCGGTGACGATGGCGTGCAGGATCGGGTCGGGCGTAGCCGTTTCGGCGGCCCGCCAGGCGGCGACGGCCTCCAATCCCGTGGCCGGGTTGTGCGCGCGGGCCAGGAGATCGTGCGCGCGACGTGTTTCGGCCGGAGTCCAGAGGTCGGCGAGGTCGATTCGGCTGTCCCGCAGTTCGTGCGCCGGGACGCCGAGCAGGGCGGGCGCGGAGCCGGGAAAGAACCGGATGCCCGCGATCCGGGTGGCCGATCCGAAAGTCGGCCGATACGGCTGGGTGTCCGGGCCCGCGACCGCGAGCCTGCCGTCGATCCAGAGCAGATCCATGGAACCGTCCGGGAACACCGGCATGCTGGATACACCGACGGGTTCGCGCGTCCACACCACCGCACCGGGTAGGGTCGAGGGGCGTTCGCGATAGCTGTCGACGGCCGCAAAAGCGTTGGGATGCACCGTTTTCGGCACCTCGCGCATTATTGCATCGCGTGCAACAATGCCATTGCTGCCACTTTGCGCGCAGTGCCCGTTCGGGGCGACCGTCATCAGTGCTTCCGCACCGTGTATTCGGCTTTGCCGGGCTTCCACACCGTGATCTCCAGGTGCTCGCCGTCCACCACCTCGACGGCGGAGGCCCCGGTGAGTTCCGCGGCATAGAACGGATCGAACTTCTGACCGCGTAGATCGAAGCCGGTTTCCGCGTACAACGCATCGGCGAATCGCTGGTGCAGCGCCTCGTCCTGCACATTGCGCACGGTGCCGAACAGCTTGGCGTCGCCGTCGCCGACATGGGTGTCGACGGTGGCGGTGTGCAGGCAGAAGCGCGGGTCGCGGGCCAGGTCGGCGAATTTGGTGGTGCCCGGCATGCCGCCCACCCAGAGCTGGCCTTCGAAGAGGCGCGGCTCCATGGGGCTGATGCGCGGCGAGCCGTCGGCGCGCACGGTGGCCAGCATGCAGAGGTTGCCGGTGGCGGCGTGACGGCGGGTGAAGATCGACGAGATGTGCGGTGCGGCGACAGCGAACTCGGACCAGGACGTCATAACCCGACGGTACGCGCGGGGGCCGACAGTTTCCGGGCCGCCAAGGAAGATGCCGGTCTGTTTGAATGGGCGGGGTGACCGTCTTTCGCCGTCTCGCGACACCGGCAGCGACGCTGCTCGCCGGCGCCACCCTGGCCGTTTCTCCCGCCGCGGCGGTGATCGGGGGTTCGGACGTTTCGGCGCGGGAGTATCCGTGGCTCGCGGCGGTGGGGAGTCCGTTGTTCCTGGACCGGGCGTCGGGGCAGTTCTGCGGAGGCGCGCTCATCGCGCCCGATCAGGTGCTGACGGCCGCGCATTGCGTGCAATTGGCCGGGGTGCTGCCGCAGGCGCTGACGGTCACCTTCGATCGGAGCGAGCTGCGGTCGGGTGACGGGGTCACGGTGGGGGTGCAGGCCGTACGCATCCATCCGGGGTTCCGGCAGGAGACGATCGACGGGGTGGAGGTCTACCGGCACGATCTCGCCGTCCTCACCTTGAGCGCGCCGCAGCAGCGGGCCGTCGTCGAAATCGCCGCGCCACACGCGGATTCGGGCACGGTCCTCGGGTGGGGTGGGACCGCCGACGGCGACACCTCGAATACGCGGCTGCGGGCGGCCGTCGTGCCGTTCACGGCCGATGCCGATTGTGCGACCGCCTATCCCGGCGCGTTCGACAGCGCGGATATGGTCTGCGCCGGATCCACCGAGGCCGACACCGGGGAATTCGACAGCGGCGGGCCGCTATTGGCGGACGGGAAGCTGGTGGGGGTCACGTCGTGGGCGCGGGGAGCGGCGCAACCGGGATATCCCGGGGTTTACGCGCGACTGCCGTCCGCGTTCTGAGCGGGGTATCAGAGCTTCGATACCGATTGGGCGAAATCGAATACGCCGGCAGGGTCGTACCGGTCGGCGACCTTGCGTAGTCGAGTGGCGTTCGCGCCGTAGTACGCCCGGCCCCAATCCTTCAGGTCGGGGTCGATGTAGTTGACGAAGCCGGTATCGCCGACGAGTTGTCCCAGGCCGTCACGCACTTCGGCGACCGCCGTGCGATCGGCCGCGGTGATGCCGCCGACGTAGATCTGCGCCGTGGCCAGTGCACCTCGATGTGGAAAGGCGGTGTCGGCGGGTCCGATTCGGCTCACGGCTCCGGCGAGGCTGTCGAGCAGGATGTCCATGCCGGTGCGGCCGGTGAGCAGCGCGGTCAAGCGGTCCGGATCGGCGAGAGGTTTGGTCAGTACCCGGGAGGACGCGGTGAAGGATTCGCGATCCAGTAGGCCGCCGCCGTTCCAGGACGGACGGCATTGTGCGACCGCATAGTTCGTGCAGCCGCCGAAATACTGCATCGCCTGCAAATACCCCATATCGGTTACCGACCGGTCGGCTGGCTGGGTACCGGTGGCCGCGATCAGCTTGTCCAGCAGCGAGTTCAGGTCGGGTTCGGTGCCGAGATAACAGACGCTGATGCGGCAGGACGGTGCCTCACCGGCGGAAATCGCGAGGGTGGACCAGAATTCGTCCGGGGCATCGGTAGTGAAGGACTGCCACCCGCCGAGCACGGCGGTGGCGGCACCGGCCGCGAACAACAGCTTGGCGACGATCGGGCGCGGGGCGGGCCGGGTGCGGAAGGTGAACGAGGTGACCACCCCGAAATTGCCTCCGCCACCGCCACGCAATGCCCAGAACAGATCCGGCTCGGAGGTCGCGGACGCGGTACGCAGGGTGCCGTCGGCGGTCACGATCTGCGCCGAAACCAGACTGTCGCACGTCAATCCGTACTTTCCGGCCAGGACGCCGATCCCGCCGCCGAGGGTGAGCCCGGCGATGCCCACGGTCGGGCAGGAACCGCCCGGCAGGCAGCGGCCCGCACTCGCCAGGCCCGAGTAGACGTCCATCAGGCGGGCGCCCGCACCGATCACGGCGGTGCCGTCGGCGCGCACCTCGACGGTGTTCAGCGCGCCCACGTCGATGATCAGGCCGTCGTCGGGGGTGGAATAGCCCGCGTAGCTGTGGCTTCCGCTGCGGGCGGCGGCCCGCACGGCGGTGCCCGCGACCGCGGCCACGCACGCCTGCACATCCGAGACGGAGCCGCAGGCGGCCACCGCGGCGGGCCGGCGGTCGTCGAATCGCGGATTGAACGCCTGTTTCGCGCGCTCGTACCCGGTGTCCTCGGGTAGTAGCAGCGAGCCTCGCAGGCGCTTGCGCAGCGCGGGCCAATCCACCTGTCCCGGCGCCGATTCCGCCTGTTGCCAGCCGCTGGCCGTCCACGCCCCCAAGGCGGTGCTCGCCGCCGCCAGTCCGGCCACCCGCAGTACGGTCCGACGATCGATCGCCATCGCGCTGCCTCCCCCGAGGCCATTCCCGGTCGCGCACAGCGCAAACCGGTACGAAAACACCATCCGGCTCGATAATCGCGGCCGCCGGGATGGGTGTTTCAGCTGAGCATCTGCTCCGCGAGCCGGGTCCAATCGGCCAGAACCTGCTTGCGCCGCAGGCGATCCCGGCCCACCATCTCATCGAGGGTGGCGCCGCGCACCAGGTTGATGGTGAGCCAGAACGCGGCCTCGAGGCGATCGCGCGGCACCTCGATGCGGGCGGCGCAGGCGTCCAGCAGTTCGACCGTCAGATCGTGCTGTACGCGCAGCATTTCGCGGCGCAGTTCCTTGTCGTTGGCGATCCCCACATACAACTCCACCGCCGCCTTGCCGAGCTTCCCCGCGAACGGCGCGGTCACGAACTCGACCAGCACCTCCCCCGCCGACGCCGTCACGGCCAGCGTGCGCGTCCGCTTGCCCAGCGCTTCCCGCTGCCGCTGCGTCAGATGGTCGATGGTCTGCGCGAACAATTCCTGCCGGGTATGGAAATGATGCAGCTGCGCACCGCGCGTCACTCCGGCGCGGGCGGTGATATCGGCGATGGACGCGCTCGCATACCCCACCTCGGCCAGGCTGTCGATGGCGGCATCCAGCAGCAGTGCCCGCGTGCGCAGGCTCTTCTCCTGATGCTTGTTCAAAGGCAGACCGGAAACCACCAGCTCAGTCTAGCCAATTCCGAAAATTGCGTGCTCCCTTGCACGAAATTGGGTGTCACCCGTAACGTAATGGCATGCCAGTCGATCGCCTGCTGCCCACCACCGAGGCCCGCGACCTCATCGAACTCACCCGCGATATCGCCGACAAGGTGCTCGAACCCGATGCCGCCGAGTTCGAGAAGCAGGAGCGGTATCCGGAGGAGGCGTTCCGGGCGCTCGGGGCGGCCGGGCTGCTGAGCCTGCCCTACCCGGAGGAGTTCGGCGGCGGCGGGCAACCCTACGAGGTGTACCTGCAGGTGCTGGAAGAGCTGGGCGCGCGCTGGGCCGCCGTCGCCGTCGCGGTCAGCGTCCACAGCCTGTCCTGCCACCCGCTCTTCGTCTACGGCACCGAGGAGCAGAAGCAGCGCTGGCTCCCGGACATGCTGTCGGGCAATCTGATCGGCGCCTACAGCCTCTCCGAGGCCCACGCCGGTTCCGACGCCGCCGCCCTGCGCTGCCGTGCCGTCGAATCCGAGGACGGCTATCGCATCACCGGCACCAAAGCCTGGATCACCAACGGCGGCAAAGCCGACTACTACACCCTCTTCGCTCGCACCGGCGAAGGCTCGCGCGGCATCTCCTGCTTCCTGGTCCCCGCCGACACCGCGGGCCTGACCTTCGGCAAGCCGGAAGAGAAAATGGGCCTGCGCGCCGTCCCCACCACCAGCGCCGCCTACGACAACGCCCTCATCCCCGCCGACCGTCTCCTCGGCGCCCCCGGCCAAGGTCTCCCCATCGCCTTCAGCGCCCTCGACTCCGGCCGCCTCGGCATCGCCGCGGTCGCCACCGGCATCGCCCAGCGCGCCCTCGACGACGCCGTCGCCTACGCCAAACAACGAGAAGCCTTCGGCCGAGCCATCATCGACCACCAGGGCCTCGGCTTCGTCCTGGCCGACATGGCCGCCGCCGTCGACTCCGCCCGCGCCACCTACCTCGACGCCGCCCGCCGCCGCGACGCCGGCCTCCCCTACTCCCGCCAAGCCAGCATCGCCAAACTCACCGCCACCGACGCCGCCATGAAGGTCACCACCGACGCCGTCCAAGTCCTCGGCGGCTACGGCTACACCCAAGACTTCCCCGTAGAGCGCTACATGCGAGAAGCCAAAATCACCCAGATCTTCGAAGGCACCAACCAAATCCAGCGCCTCGTCATCGCCCGCAGCCTCGCCGGCAGCTGATTCGCCGACGGCATATCAGCAATCTTTCAGTCCAACCCCCGGTGGCACATGAGGTCATTTTCGCGCACATCCTGACGTGCGATGATCACCCGCATCGGAGCTTTCTCGACAGTCGACGCGGCAGCGAGACAAGATGTGGCTAACGGTGGGCGGCCGGCTTCCGGCCCGCTCACCGTGGCGACCGTTCTCGACGTCTGGATAAGCCGCCACCACACCGCCACACTGCTGGGACCGGCAGGGCTACAACGGATCGATCCCTATCTGGTGTCGCTGCGCCGCAGGTTCGGCGCAATCGAGGCCACCAAGCTCACGCCGGAGCGGGTGTTGTCTGCCTATCGACGCGACCCCGCCGATGACTATGCCGATCTGGCCGGCGGCGCGGAGCGATCCATTCTCACGATGGCACTGGATCTGGCCTTGGAGTATCGCCTCCTTGAAGCTAATCCACTGCGCCCGGCGATCGAAAATATCGGCGCGACCTGGTTCTGCGCTCATGCCTGAATCACCTCCGTGTCAGCGAACAGCAGATCGGCCTCGACGGGTAGTCGGCTGGTAGTCTCTACAAGGTGGCTATTGACTGGCACTACCGCTTCGCATACTTGCTCGGCGTCGCCGGTATCGATATCGACCAGGTCGTCGATGCGCTCGCCGATTGGCTCGGCGGTGGTAGCAGGGTATGGCTGCGCAATACCGACAGTCAGTACGTCGTCATCTGGATGCGTACTGCCGATCGGCAACCAGTGGAGGTTCTGGCACGAATCGCAGGATCGGACCTCTATCTGGTGGCGGGCCGGGAGTTGCAGGGTGACAGACTGGCCGACTTCGAGAAATGGGAGAACTCCGATGACTGAACACACCGATCCCACCACGATCGAACAGGTGAACGCGTTGATGGACAGCCTCGTGTTCACCGACGAACCGGTCGACCTGCCCCTCGATACCGCCCAGGACACCGACCCCGGGCTGAAGCCGTACTCGGTGAAGATGTCGGCCGAGCTCAATTCCCGTGTCACCGCCCGCGCGACCCGGCTCGGGATGAGCAAGTCCGCCTACTTCCGCTGGCTGGCCGCCCAAGATCTGGCGAAGGAAGCCGACGGCAGCGAGTCCGCGGCGAAACTTACCCGTATCGCCGACCAACTGAACCGAGTCGCCGACGAACTTCGCCATTCCGCCTGAGCTGGCCGTCACTCCCCTGCCTTGGTTATCGAACTGAATTCGCGGATTCGCCGCGCGATTGTGACCTAGCCCACTTGTGGGCGTAGCCGGCTGGCTGACGTGTCGTTACAGCGGGTCATGCGATGGCCATCGGGCTGTCATCGCGGCGGCAAATATCCAGGCGCACACTGGTTCCCGCACCCGGCGCCGGGCCCACATCCCCTTCTCCCTCTCTATGCAGGGGCCAGACGGCGCGGGTCCGGTGCGAATCGGGATGCTGCCCGTTCGTCATCAGGCATGGGATCCCGCACGTCCCCGCCGCCGGGTGCCCACCTGTCGTTGGGAGGCTCCGATGTTCGAATCCTGCTGTTCGCCACACGAATCCGCGCATCTGCTCCGCAGTCGCTACGGGCTACCGGTCGAGCAGGCGGATGCGGACCTATACCTGGTCAATGGATTATCGGTGGAAGCGATCGGCCTGCCCGCCGACCTGGGCCGGCTGCTGTGCGCGCAACTGGCGGACCTGCCCGCCACCCCCGCGGTCGCCGACCCCCACGACCGGCACTGGATCTTCCTCGCCTCGGCGCCGGCCCCGTTCGAGCCGGTTCCGTTGCGCTTACGGCATCTGCTGACCGCGCACCGCGCCGTGTTCCCCGGCCCGGGCACACACATCCCGGTGCCCGGTGACGACCATGTGCGGGGCTGGCATTGGGCCAGCGCGCCGCGCCCGGGACGGCTCTGTGTCCCGTCCCGCGCGGCCGTTCTCGACGCCGTCTGCCGGATCGTCCTGCATGGAGCTTGCCCGGTCTCGGCGTGATTGCCCGGGGAGCTCGGTTCACCGGGCCTCGGCTCCTGCGTTGGCGCGTGTTTCGGCGGACGTCTCAAACGATGCCGAAGGCGTGCGCCAGCGACGGCAATGCCCCCGTGTCGCCCGATACTGTGACGGCCTGCGTCTCGAGCGCGTTCGCGAGCGAACTGGTTCCGTTGTTGAGTGCGGCCAGTGTCGCGAGGTCGGTGGTGATCGCCGCCCGAGGCGACTCGGCGGCGCCTGCCCGAATCTCGAAGGAGCCGTGGGTGATCGACAAACGGAACACCTGCCCCTCGACCCGCAGTTCGTAAACACCGTCGGCATCGTCCCCGGCGGCATCGTGGTCGAACCGCGCCTCCATCGCCAGGGCAACGAGTTCGGCGTCGACATGCTGGCCGGGGGCGGGATCGCCCAGCCGGGCCAGGCCCCATCGGGAGAGTTCCAGGAACATCGGCCGCAGGGACTCACCGGCGGGGGTGAGGTGATAGACCGTCGATGCGGCCGGTGGGGGCAGGGTGGTGCGGGTGATCAGCCCGGCGGCGTCGAGTTCTTTGAGCCTTTGACTGAGCAGTCCGGTGCCGATGCCGGGAAGTCCGTCGAGCAGATCCTTGAATCGTTTGGGTCCCAGCAGCAGATTGCGCAGGACCAGTAGCGACCATCGTTCGCCGAGGAGGTCCAGCGCGACGGCGATGCCGCAGTACTGGTTGTAGGAGCGTTTGGCCATGGTCATCGAAGTCTAATCTCCTGCAGTGTGTACTTCAGAATTATGAAGTGCTAGCTTCAGATTTGTATAGCTTCGACATTTCGCGAGGACACCCATCATGGAAACCACCGCAGCGCTCTCACCCTCGAAGCAGGTCGACCCACGCGCGGAGTTCGTCGACTTCTTTCGTCGCGGCCTGGCCCAGGGCGACCGCGACCGATTCATCGAGCACTTCCTGCCGCGGATCGATTCCGATGTCGTCTACCGGCAACCGCTCTCGCGCGGAGCCCGCGGGCACGCAGGATTCCGGCGACTGTTCACCAGCGTGTTCGCCGCAGTGCCCGATTTGCACGGCACCGTTCACCGCTGGGGTCCCACCACCGACGGGGTACTCATCGAATTCACCCTGCAAGGCACCCTGGGCGGAGACCGCCTCGCAATCGACGTCGTCGATCGAATCGTGTTGCGCGAGAACAATATGGCCGCCAACAACACCTACTTCGATCCGCTGCCGCTGCTGCGCCCGTTATCGGCGCATCCGCTGCTGGCGCTGCGCCTGCTGCCGCGATTGTTCCCCACCCGCGCCGAACGCGCGCTCGACCGGACACGTCCTGTCGGCACCCGCGTCCTGGACCTGATGGCCGCCGGCCGACTCCTGCTGGCCGCGACCACTCTGCTCGCCCCGCGCCCGTTCGCAGCAGCCCTCGGCGTCACACCGACCCCCGAACTCACCTACACCACCCGGCTCTACGGTGCTCGCGCGCTGGCGATGGGGTTGGGTTTCCGCACCGGCGGCGAGACCGAACGCCGCCGCTGGCACCGACTTTCGCTCGCGGTCGACACCATCGATACCGCCTCGGGCCTGTGGCACCTGGCGCGCCGTGACGTCCCGATACGCGCGGGTCTGCCGATGGTCGCCCTCACCGGGTCCTACGCAGTGCTGGGCGGCGCCACTCTCGCCGCCGAGCCACCGCGCGTTCGGTAAGGGTGAGGCGACCTGCTTACTGCTGTGCCCGCAGCGACCAGCGGCGGACAACACACCACAGGCAGCTTGATCGACCGAAACGCGTTCCCCGACCGAGGAATCAGTGCTTCTTCTTGAAGGGCCAGGCCTGCACGATCAGGACTACGAGGGTGCCGACGACGAAGCCGATGACTGCTGAGATGGCGGTGTTGGTCAGCCAGGCCAGGATTCCGCCGATGGCGGGGACGGCGTCGCGGATTGCTTCTTCGGCGTGGTGGACCAGGTCGTAGGGGGTGTGCCAGCCGAGGGTGTCGGTGCCGGTGAGGAGGATGTGGCCGCCGACCCAGAGCATTGCGACGGTGCCGATGATGGACAGGGCCGAGAGCAGTTTGGGCATGCCGGTCACCAGGCCGCGGCCCAGGGTCTGGGCGAAGCGTGAAGAGCGTTGTGCCAGTGCGAGTCCGGCGTCGTCCATCTTGACGATCAGGCCGACTACGCCGTAGACGGCGGCGGTGATGACCACGGCGACGATGGCGAGGATGATCAGGCGGGGGAAGAAGGACTGGTCGGCGACCTCGTCGAGGGCGATCACCATGATCTCGGCGGAGAGGATGAAGTCGGTGCGGATCGCGCCGGCGGTCATCGACTTCTCGTCGGTGGGGCCGGATTCGGCGGCGTGGCCCTCGTGGTGCAGGAACCGGCCGAGCACCTTCTCGGCGCCTTCGAAGCACAGGTAAGTGGCGCCGACCATCAGGATCGGGGTGAGCAGCCACGGCGCGAACTGGCTCAGGATCAGGGCGGCCGGAAGAATGAAGACCAGCTTGTTGCGCAGCGATCCGAGGGCGATGCGCTTGATCATCGGCAGTTCGCGGTCGGCGGTGATGCCGTGTACGTACTGGGGTGTCACGGCGGTGTCGTCGATGACCACACCGGCGGCCTTGGCGGTCGCCCGGCCGGTGGCCGCGCCGATGTCGTCGAGGGAAGCAGCCGCGAGCCGGGCCAGCACGGCCACGTCGTCGAGGAGTCCGAACAGACCTGCACTCATGCCTGGCAGGTTACCGGCCCGTCACCGGCCGGGCGGACAGCGCATCGCCTCTGGATGCGGATGCGCTGCTCGGGCGGGCCGGTACGGGCACGACTGATCCCGCACCCGGCGGGTCAGATCATTTGGGACATGGCGCGGAGCTGGGCCATGACCGGTTCGCCGGGGTGGTTCTCGACGCGGTAGCGCGGCGGGTACAGACCGGGAACCGGATGCAGGTCCACGGCGGCGGCGAGGGTTTGCCAAGGGACGCCGAAGGTTTCACCGGTCGACGGATTCGTCAGGGTGACGTTGTGGGCTTGCGGAAGGAGGGTGGGAACGGTGTCGGTCCAGGGGGTGATGGTGGTTTCGGTGCCGTCGGGTTTGCGCGCGTGCAGGAGTTTGGCGGCATAGTCGTCGAGGGCGCCTTCGTCGAGTTCGGCGCGGAGGGTCTCGTACTGCTGTCCGTAGACGTTGGCGGCGAGAAGGGATTCGGCGGCTCGGATGTCCTTCCAGGCCGGATGGTCTCGCGGCACCTGGTAGGGGGTGAGGCGACCGGCAGCGTCGAGGGTGTACGGGACGGGCGAAACTTGGCGAACCGACTGGTCGAAAAGTTCTCGGGCGGTGGTCACCAGATGCACGACGTGCTGTGCCGAGAATTCGGCGCCCACCAGGACGCCGGTGTTACCTGCGATGAACACGATGGGACGGGCACCCGCGCGAGCGCCGATACCGGCCAGCCAACCGGGGACCAGCGGCAGCGAGCCCGCGTATTGCTCGCCATCGGAATCGGGGAGGTAGAGGATGCCGCCGCGAGCGTTCGGGTCGTAGCGGGCGACCGTGTCATGAGCGAAGGCATTCAGATTGGATTGTGCGGCGGCGAAGACGGTTTCGGCGTCCACTCCCCACTCGGCCAACTGGCTGGGGTGCACTTTGCGCATGGCAGAGGGCTCATCGAGGACGATGGTCTCCATGAGGCAGGGCAGCGCCGGACGCCACAGGATGTGATCGCCCGCGCGCATCCCCTCGATACGAATGGACAGCTCACCGGCCTGGCGGATGAGCGGCCGGAGTTTCCCCGACGCGGCGGCCCAACTGCTGGGCGGCTCGATCGGCCCGCCCGCGTGACCGGAAGTGACGAAATCGAACAGCAGATGCGCGGCCTCACGCGGCGAGACGTCGGCGCACCGGCGGAAGACGGTGGTCAGGTTCATCCACCCGCGTTCACCGTCATGTGTCACGTAGGCGATCTCGAACTTCTCGACATCGAAATCGGCTGCGGCGATGGCGGATTGCGCCCGCACCATCGACAAGGCTTGTGCACCGAATTCGGCCCGCCGCGCCTGCTCACGCTTCGCGGAGCCGAACTTCCCACCCCAAAAACTCATGCGCCAGAATCTAGCTGACACACCAAGCGGTTGCTCGACAGAGGGCGGATTGCGTCGCTCCCGGACCGCGAGCCCCGCCCGGGTGATACTGCTGGGCGTGAGCAGCACCGATAACGACGATCAGGTTCCGGCGTGGGCGCGACGCACGGAGGGCGAATCACGTTGGGCGGCCACCGTCGCCATGGTGGGGTTTCTGGTGTTGCAGTACTACATGCCCGCGCAGCTGACGCCGGGACCGCGCTGGCTGGTGCCCGCACTCGGGCTCTGCGTGATCGTGGTGCTGGTCGTCGGCGCGCCGCTGCGGCTGGATCGGGAGGAGCGCTGGCTGCGCAACGCCGGGCTGACCCTGATGGCGCTGCTCGGATTCGCCATGATCTGGGCGGTGATTCAGCTGGTACACGGTTTGATCAGCGGTACCATCTCGGGCGATCCGGCGGGGCTGCTCGGCTCCGGCGTCGCGGTGTGGCTGTCGAATGTGCTGGTATTCGCGCTCTGGTATTGGGATTTCGATCGCGGTGGCCCGGCCGCTCGCGCGCACGCCCGCAAACCGTATCCGGATTTTCTGTTCGTCCAGATGCAGAATCCCGAAGTCGCGCCGCCGGATTGGGAACCCCAGTTTCCCGATTACCTGTACCTGTCTTTCACCAACGCGACCGCGTTCAGCCCCACCGATGTGATGCCGATGTCGTGGTGGGCCAAGCTGACCATGATGGTGCAATCGGGAATCGCCCTGGTCACCATGAGCCTCGTCATCGCGCGTGCGGTCAATGTGCTCAAGTGAGCACTTCGCTCAGCCGAGTCGCGGGCGGGCGATCAGGCCCCGATCGAGCGCGACGACGACCGCGTGCGTGCGATCGCGGGCATCGAGTTTGGCGAACACCCGCAGCAGGTGGGTTTTGACGGTCGCCTCTCCGATCACGAGCCGCCTGCCGATCTCGGCATTGGACAGCCCGTCGGCCACCGCCTCGAGCACTTCCTTCTCACGCGAGGTCAACGTGACGGGCGCGGGTCGGCGCATCCGCGAGACCAGGCGCTGGGCGACACGCGGCGCGAGTACCGTCTCACCGCGGGATGCGGCGTGGATGGCTTCGACCAGCTGATCACGTGAGGTGTCCTTGAGCAGATAGCCGATGGCTCCGGCTTCGACGGCGCGCTCGATGTCGGCGTCGGTGTCATAGGTGGTGAGGATCAGCACGCGGGTGCCGGTGCGGGCGGCGATCGCGGCGGTCGCGGCCACCCCGTCGAGTTCGGGCATGCGCAGATCCAGCAGCGCCACATCGGGTTGCACGCGTTCGACGAGCTCGATCGCGGCGCGGCCGTCATCGGCTTCGCCGACGATCCGCACGGTCGGCTCGGATTCCAGCAGCGCGACGACACCGGCGCGCAGCACCGTGTGATCGTCGGCGATCACCAGGCGAATCGGTCTTTCGGTCATGTCACACCCGCGCATTCAGGGGAATCGTCGCCAGCACCCGGGTCCCCTCGCCCGCCGTGCTGGTGATGGTGAGTTCGCCGCCGAGTTCGGCGAGCCGTTTGCGCATGCCGTCGAGGCCGAAGCCGCGCGCGGCCGCCGGATCGAAACCTCGTCCGTCGTCGGTGATCTCGAGCTCGACCCCGTCCGGACGCCGGGCGAGCACGACGCCGACCGTGCGGGCGCCGGCGTGCTTGCGCACATTCGCCAGCGACTCCTGCGTGCAGCGCAGCAGCGCGATCCTGGTCGGCTGATCGCATTCCAGATCGGGCAGTTCGGAATCGACGGTCAGCCCGGTGTCCTCGCCGAACCTGTCCACGGTGCGGCGCAGCATGTCCGCGACCGCGGCGACGCTGCGATGCGCATCGGAGCCGACGAGTACCCGTGCCTCCGTGAGGTTTTCACGCGCGGTGCGCTCGATGGAACGCAACTGTTCGGCGGCCCGGTCCCGATCGGCGCCGAGGTTGTCGCGCGCCGCCTGCGCGAGCACGATGATGGAGGCGAAACCCTGCGCCAGGGTGTCGTGGATTTCCCGGGCGATCCGTTCGCGTTCGTCCATCGCGCCCTGGAGTTGATGCACCCTCGCCAATTCGGCTTGGGCGCGTGCCAATTCGACAGCCAGTTTCCGCGCGCGCTCGTCGCTGTGCCGGACGATCCGATGCAGCAACAGCCCGACCAGGATGCCGCCGGCACAGCCGAGCACGGTGAAAACCACATTGCCGGTCCACATTTCCTGCCGGACCACGGCCCCGGTGAGGCTGGCCGCTCCGCCGGCCACGGTGAAGCCGACCGCGCGCCGGGCGCTCGTGGCATGGATCCAGAACTGCGGCAGCGAGACGATGAACAGGGCGGCCCCGCCATGCAGCAGATACGACATCGCACCCAGCACCAGGACGAGCACGCCGAGGAAGATCTCGGGACGCAGCAGCGGAGTACGCCGGAGGGTGGGTATCCAGGCGAGGGCGAGCAGGCACACGAGCGCCGATGTCGTGTACTTGACCGCCGCCTCGCGATCCCATACCGCGATCAACGGCGGGATCAGGCCGAACGATGTCCACACGACCAGGTACCAGCGATGCAGTATCCGTGTCCGGAACCGGTCCTCGGCCTGCGGTTGATCCATTCCGATCAGCCTACTTTCTGCCATGCGCGGTCACCGACGTCACGCGTGCGCCCGGGCAGGCGCGAAGGCCACCAGGTGCGGTCGCCGAGCAGCAGCAGGAGCGCGGGCAGCAGCAGGATCCGAATGACGAAGGCGTCCAGCAGCACCGCGATCGCGAGGGCGAAGCCCATCTGCTTCATCTCCATGATGTGCAATGGGACGAACGCCGCGAATACGGTTGTCATGACGAAGGCAGCGCAGGTGACCACGCTCGCCGAACCCCCGATGCCGTCGAGCACGGCCTGCCGCATCGGTGATCCGCTCCGCCGGGCTTCTTCGATGCGGCTGAGCACGAACACCTGGTAGTCCATCGACAGCCCGAACAGGATGACCAGCAGCAGTAGCGGCACCCGGGAGCCGATGGTTCCCGTCGAGTGGAAATCGAGCAGGCGTTCGGCCCACGTGTGCTGGAAGGTCACGGTGAGCAGCCCGAGCGCGGCCCCGGCCGACAGCAGGTTGAGCACGACGCCGACGAGCCCGAGGACGACCGACCGGAACGCCCAGATCGTCAGCGCGCAGGTGGCCAGCAGCAGCGCGCCGACGACCCACGGCAATTGGCGTTTCTGATGCTCCGGATAATCGGCATAGCGGGCGACATCACCGGTCACGGCCGATTCGGCATCGGGGAGCGCACCCACGGTGGCGGGTACGTACATATCGCGCAGCCGCTCCAGCGATGCCAGCGCCGCCGGGTCGCTCACGTAGTGCGGCACCGCCAATTCCAGCATGGCGACCCGATGATCGGGCGAGAAGCGCAACTCGGAGGTTCCGGCCAGCGCCGGATCCGACTGCGCACGCCGGGCCAGCTCCGACAGTGCCCCGGTCACCTGGTCGAACCTCTCGTGCCCGGCGGTGACCACGACCTGATGCATCGATTTCAGTTCCGGGAAAGCTCGATTCAACCGATCGAACGTCCGCATGGCGGCGATACTCCGCGGATGGGTCTCCCGCCCCATATCGGACAGCTCGAGTCCGAGCAGCGGCGCCGTCGCACCCAGCAGTGCGAGCACCGAGACAGCCAGGGCCGCGGCGGGTTTACGAGCGACGAATCCGAGCATCGCGCCCGTGATCCGCCCGGGCCGATGCCAGCGGGAATCGATCGCGCTGTGCTGTCCGCGGCGATCGGATCGCGCGCCCAGCAGCACCAGCAGCCCCGGCAGGACCGTCAATGAGCCGAGCACGGCGACCAGGGTGACGAGAATCGTGGCGGTGGCGATCGAGGAGAAGATCACGTCGTCGGCCAGAAACATTGCCGCGCTGGAGATCGCGACCGCGAACCCGGAGATCATGACCGCCCGGCCCGAGGTGGCCGCGGCCAGTGCGACGACGGCCGCCGCGTCCAGTCTGCCGCGGGCGCGAGCGCGCTCTTCGCGTTCCCGCTTCAGATAGAACAGGGTGTAGTCGACGCCCACCGCCATCCCGATCAGCAGAATGATGTTGGTGCCCACGCCGTTGTCGGGCACCAGATGCGATGCGGGCATGGACAATCCGATGGCCGCGGCGATCGCCGAGATCGCCAGCAACGGCGGCACCAAGGACAAGGTCACCGAGCGGAAGACGACCAGCAGCGTCAGCAGGGTGAGCGGCAGCGCGATCAGCTCGGTACGTGACAGATCGCGACCGCGCAGTTCCTCCACGCCCCGGCTGATCGACGGTCCGCCGGTCTCCTCCACCAGCAGGTCCGGGTATGCGGCCTGCACCTGCGCGGTCTGCGCGCGCAGCGGCCCGACGTGCTTCTTGCCGTCGAGTTCGACGCCCGCCATGACGACGTCGACACGCACCACCGCACCGTCGCGCGAATACTGGGGCGCGCCAACCGATTCCACTTCCGGCAAAGCTCGCATCCGGTCGCTGACCGCACGCACCGCCGCCGCGACGGCGGCTGTATCCGGCTCGGCCCCGGGCCGCGCCGCGATGAGCACCCGCTCGAGGGCACGCTGTTGCAGTCCGCCTTGCGCGGCCATGGCCTCGCCGCGCCCGGCTTCCCCGACTCGGAAATCCTCGGTCCCCGCGGCCTTCCCACCGATCGCGAGTCCGATCCCCACACACAGCACCACCAAGAGCAGCCAGCTCACGATCGCCCACCCGGGGTGCCGAATACTCCAACGAGCCAAACCAATCGAGCGATTACGCATGGGATGAATCTTGTTCATCGCGCGACATCGCCGACAGCCGCTACCGGTGGAACCTCGGGTCCACCGATCAGTGGATCCCGCCGAATCCCGTCCGGCCGGCGCGCCGATCCATGCGCCGGCCTACCTCGGAATCGAACTCCGCGACGTGGCTTTCGAGCAGATCACGCTCGACCGCCGGATTCAGCGGTTGATCCACATATCGGCCACCACCAGCACCACCGCCGCGGCCACCAATCCCGCGGCTAGCAGGATGGATTGACCGATGGTGGCGCAAATGCCCGCCGCCATGAACAAACCCATCACCGGCAACCAGACGAAGACGTCGGGCGCTCCGAGCGCCCGCTTCTTGCTCGCCGCTCCCCCGCCCTGACCCGCGCGCCCGGTTTGCGAACGTCGCGCCGTAGTAGTTCTTCCCTGTGTACTCACCCGCGCGACAATACAATTGACCGCCCGCCCGCGCGCGCCCAGGGGCGGATCGGGCGGACGTTCTCACGATGATCTCAGACAGCCGGCCGCGATTCGCTGACCAGCCAACGCCCGTCGAACTGTTCTTCCAGCTCGAGCACCAGGGTGAGCGGCACCAGATGCGAATCCGGAATGTCGACGGTCCACTGCTGCTGTTTCACCGAGGCCAGCACCTCGGCCTTCTTACCGTCCAGCGCGGTGATGCCGCAGTGGCTTTCGACGGCGGCGCTGCGCACGAACTGCCCGCCGATCCAATCGCGCAGCCCGGCGGTGGAATTGGTGAATTCCTGCTGCCAGACACCGGTGGAGGCGTTCTGCACGGCGCTGAAATACCGTTCCGGATCGGTGAAGTCGTAGCTGGTCAGCGTGACGGTGTAGTCGCAGGCCGCTTTCAGCGCGGCGGCGCGGCGGGTGTCGGCCTGTTTGGCGTCCGCGACCTGCTTGTGCTGTTCGGCGATGGTGTGCGCGCGTTCGTCGGCGGTGTCCTGCGCGCTGCTCGCCCGCATGCCGTAGAACGCGGTTCCGGCGATGCCGAGCACCGCCAGCACGCCCGCGGCAATGAGGGGCGTGCGCGATCCCGCGGATCGTTTGGACTCGTTGAGGAACGGCGGCGGCACGGCGGGCGCGTAGTCCGGAATCGACGGAACCGTCACCGACTTCGTGCTGGAGCGCTGCGACGGTTTCGGATGCTCACCGGCCGTGGCCTGCGCACCCTCACCGGGGTTGGACATGAATGTACCCTTCTGAATCGTGATGGCTCGCATGGTATCCCGTGCGGGCTACCGGACGGGTGCCCAGTCGCATAGACCGGTATCGGGCGAGCGAATTCGACGATCGCGAAGGAACGGCGGTTACGAAGCCGGGCGGGCCGGGCGCGGGGGCAATGCGCAGCAACCGGGCGTGCAGGGCGCACCGTTGACGGTGCAGCCGAGACCGGTGACCGCGCTCAGGCGGGCCGGAGCGGCATCGGACAGGTACTCCTGGACCAGGTCCGCGACCAGGCGCGCGAACCGCGGGTCCGGGCCGGGGGTGGCGGCGCGGGCGAAGGCGATGTCGAGTTCGGCGGCGCGCTGGGCGGCCTCGTTGTCGAGGTCCCAGATCACTTCCAGGTGATCGGAGACGAACCCGACCGGGCACACCACGACCGCGTCCACGTCCTCGGCCGCCAGCGCGTCCAGGTGATCGACGATGTCGGGCTCCAGCCACGGAATCCGCGGCGGCCCGGACCGCGACTGCCACACCAGGTCGTGGTCGGCGAAACCGGTTGCGGCGGCGACCAATCGAGCCGCCTCGGCGACCTGGCGGCTGTAGAGATCCTGCTCCTGCGGCGGGCCGGACGCGTGGTCGGCCGACACCGGGATGGAATGCGCGGTGAAGACCAGCCGGGCGCGTGCCCGCCGGTCCGCGGGTAGTTGCGCCACCGCCGCCCGCACGGCATCAGCGAACGCCTCGATCAGCAGCGGATGATCGAAGTACTGCCGCAGCTTGGTCAGATCGGGCGCGTCCGCCACCGCGTCACGCGCCCGCGAAATGTCCTCGTGGTATTGCAGGCACCCCGAATACCCGCCCCACGCGGAGGTCGGGAACACCAGCGCCGAGCGAATCCCGTCCGCGCGCATGCGTTCCACGGTGTCCTCCACCATGGGATGCCAATTGCGATTGCCGAAATACACCGGCAGATCCCAACCGCGCGCGGCGAATTCGGCCTCGACCGCCTTGATGATCTCCAGGTTCAAGGCATTGATCGGCGATACCCCGCCGAAGTGCAGATAGTGTTCCGCGACTTCGGCGAGCCGCTCCGGCGGGATGCCCCGGCCCCGAGTGACGTTCTCCAGGAACGGCATCACGTCCTCGGGGCGTTCGGGACCGCCGAAAGACAGCAGTAGCAGCCCATCCACTTCGTGCGCAGTGGACTCGACAGCCACTGTGTCCTCCTCGAATCAGTTGGCCGCGAAGCCGTTTTCCGGGAACCAGGTGTTGTGGCTGGCGCCGCCGTCCACGTAGATGATGGAACCGGTGGTGCCCGGCAGCCAATCCGAGAGCAGCGTGACGATGGACTTGGCCACCACCGTCGGGTCGTCCACGTCCCAGCCGATGGGCGAGGCGCCGTCCCAGTACTCGTTGAGCATGTTCAGCTGCTTGGCGTCATCGGTGGCGGTGCCCGCGATGGCCTTGGCGGCGAGGGTCTTGATCGGGCCGGCCGCGATCAGGTTCGAGCGAATCTTCTTGGCCTCGCCCATTTCCCGCGCCACATAGCGGTTCACGGACTCGAGCGCGGCCTTGGCCACGCCCATCCAGTTGTAGAACGGCATGGCGGTGCGCGGATCGAAGTCCATGCCCACGATGGAGCCGCCCTCGTTCATGACCGGCAGCACGGCGCGCGCCAGCGAGGCGTAGCTCCAGGCCGAGATCTCGAACGCCTTGGCCGCGTCCGGGCCGGGCGCGTCGAGGAAGTTGACCGCGTCCGGGCCCATCAGGGTCTTGGGCGCGAAGGCGATGGAGTGCAGCACGCCGTCGATGCCCTCGGGCGCCAGCTCCCGCACCTTGTCGGCCAGCTCCGAGAGGTTCTCCTCGCTGGTGATGTCCAGACCGATGGCCGGCGGCACCTCCTGCGGCAGGCGCTTGGCGATCCGGTCGATCAGCCGCAGCCGCTCCGGAATACCGGTGATGATCACCTTCGCGCCCTGCTCCTGCGCGACCGCGGCCGCGTGGAAGGCGATGGAGGAATCGGTGATGATGCCGGTGATGAGTACGGTCTTGCCTTCGAGCAATCCACCCATGAGTTGGTCGGTTCTCCTCTTTGAAAGGGACAGGGAGTGCGCGGGTAGGGCAGAGCCTAGTGGCCCATGCCCATGCCGCCGTCGACCGGGATGATCGCGCCGGAGATGTAGGAGGCGTCGTCGCCGACCAGGAAGCTGACCACGCCGGCCACGTCCTCGGCCTGGCCGATCCGGCCCGCGGGGATGAAATCGAGCGCGGTCTTGCGCATTTCCGGGGTCATCTCGTCACGGGTCATATCGGTGTCGATGAGACCGGGCGCGACCACGTTCGCGGTGATGTTGCGCTTGCCGACCTCACGGGTGATGGCGCGGGCCATACCGACCAGACCGGCCTTGGCCGCCGCGTAGCTGACCTGCGCCGGGGCGCCGATCTGCCCGACCACCGAGCCGAGGAAGACGATGCGCCCGAAACGGTGCTTGAGCATATTGCGGTTGGCGCGCTGCGCGACTCGCCACGCACCGGTCAGGTTGGCGTCGATGACCTTGTTGAACGATTCCTCGCTCATGCGCATGAACAGCACGTTGTCGACGATGCCCGCATTGGCCACCACGACCTCGATCGGACCCTGGTGCGCTTCGACCTCGGTGAACGCGCGATCGACCGATTCGGCATCGGTCACATCGCATTTCACGCCGAAGAGTCCCTCCGGCACCCCCGAACCGCGGTGGGTGACGGCAACCTTGTGTCCATCGGCGAGCAGACGCTGTGCGACCGCGAGCCCGATGCCGCGGTTGCCGCCCGTAACCAGTACCGACCTGGAAGAGTTCGACATGCCGTAGAACTTAACCGGTGTCGGCCGGGATGCCCACATTGGGTCAAGATCACATTCGGCATTGGAACAAAAACGACGAATGCCCGAAACCACCCGGCCGAGGTCGGGTAGCGTCGGGCATTTTCGCGTCCGCGGATTACGGAATGCGCTGGCGCAGTATCAGTCCGGAACCGACACCGGCGGCGACCAGCAGGCCCGCCAGGAGCATCCAGGGGCGGCTGGCGTCGCCACGGGTGTTCTCGTAGCCGATCTGCTCTTCCAGGGTGTCGTAGACGGCGTTCAATTCCTCCAGGCTGGAGGCCGTATAGAACTCGCCGCCGGACAGTTTGGCGATCTCGCGCAGCGAGTCGTCGTCGACAGGGACCTTGACGCGCTGCGAGCCCTTGCCATCGGAATCGGGGATCTCGACGGTGCCCCAGGTGGTGCCGAACGAAATCGTGGACACCGGAACGCCTTTGCTCTTGGCCAGGCGCGCCGCGGTGAAACCGTGACGGGGATTGTCGACGTCGTTGTCGGCGGGCACCGTCTGCTTACCGTCGGACATCAGGACGATGCGGGCGGGAGGCGGGGTCTCCGCGCCGCCCAGCACCGAAGCCAGGGTGTCGATGGACTGCAGGGCGGTCAGGATGCCTTCACCGGTGGCGGTGCGCTCGGCCAGTTTGATGTTGTCGATGGCCGCCTTCACCGCTTCGCGATTGGTGGTCGGCGACATCTGCACCGAGGCCGTGCCCGCGAAAGTGACCAGGCCCAGGTTCACGCCCGGGGTCAGGCCGTCGGCGAATTCCTTGGCCGCCTTCTGCGCCACCTGCAGGCGGCTCGGCGGCACGTCGGTGGCCTCCATTGACAGCGACACGTCCAGCACCAGCACCACGGTGGCCCGGTTGCGCGGCACCTTCTTGGCCTCGGTCGGACCGGCGGCGGCGATGGTGAAACACACCAGCGCGGTGAGCAGCAGCGCGATCGGGATGTGCCGCCACGGCTTCGGCCCGGCGGGGGCCACGCGCTCCAGCTGCTCCATATTGCTGAAACGCAGCATCTGCTTGTGCCGCCCGCGCTGGACCAGCACGTACACCAGGGCGATGGCCGCGATCACGGCCAGGAACAGGAACCAGACATACGAAGTGAAGCCAGTAATACTCACTGCCGCGGTACCTGCCGGGTGGTCGAGGCGCCGAAGGTGTGGCGCCGGGCGGACACGAATCGCACCACATCGGTGATCCAGTCCCGATCGGTGCTCAGGGTCATCACGGGCGCACCGCAACTGCGCAGCGCACCCTCGACCTGCTGGCGATGCAGGCCGGCGGCGCGCGCGTAATCGGCGCGCAGCTGCGGGGTCACGCTGAACTCGCGGGTGCGGCCGGTCTCCGGATCGTGCAGCACCACATCGCCGAGGTCGGGCAATTCCAGATCGCGCGGATCCAGGATCTCGACGCCGAGCAGATCATGGCGGCCGGAGATGGCGCGCAGCGAACGCTGCCAGTCGATATCGCCGAGGAAATCGGAAATGATCACGGCCAGACCGCGTTTGCGCTGCGGACGGCGCAGCGCCTCGATGGCCCCGCGCAGATCCCCGCGCACCCCGTCACGAGCGTGCGGCGTGGTGGCGATCTTGCGCAGCATGGACTGGGCGTGCACACGGCCGCTGTGCGCCGGAATACGGATCAGCTGTTCGCCATTGGCGACGACCGCGCCGATCCGGTTACCGCCGCCGCTGGTCAGATGCGTGACCGCGGCGGCCGCGGCCACCACCAGATCCCGCTTCTGGCACAGGCCGGTGCCGAAGTCGAGGCTGGCGGACAGATCCACCACCAGCCAGGTCTCCAGCTCCCGGTCGGCGATCATCTGGCGCACGTGCGGATGCGTGGTGCGCGCGGTCACCGACCAATCCATCTGGCGCACATCGTCACCCGGCTGATACATGCGGGCGTCACCGGGCTCGGAGCCCGGGCCGGGAATCAGGCCCAGATGGTCACCGTGCAGCACCCCGTCCAGGCGGCGGCGCACGGTGAGCTCGAGGGTCTTCAAGGCGGCGGACAAACGCGGATCACTCAGCTCACCCGCCCGGAAGGAGGGCGGGCGGTGCGGTGAACCGCCGGACACGGGATTCGTCACGGGCGCAACCGGATCCGAATCTCGTCTCACTTGGCCTGCGGCTGGCCGGGCACGCCCGGAAGCTGACCGTTCGGCGGCTGCGGGATGCTCTGCTGCGGCGGCTGCGGGATCCCGGGCGCACCCTGCGGGACGCCGTGCGGGCCCATGGCGGGCGCGGCGGCCTGCGGCGCGGCGGGCATCGGAGCGGCCGGGGCGGCGCCGGTCGGGGCGACCGCCTGCGGGGCCACCTGCGGCAGGCCGACGGTCTGCAGCACGCGGCGGATCACCTCGTCGGGGGTGATCTCGTCGGCGAGCGCGTCGTAGGACAGCACCAGGCGGTGGCGCAGCACGTCCGGGATGACCTCCACGACGTCCTGCGGGACCACGTAGTCGCGGCCGCGGATCAGCGCCACGGCGCGCGCGGCGGCGATGATGCCGAGGCTGGCGCGCGGCGAGGCGCCGTAGGAGATCCAGCCGGCCACATCGTGCAGGCCGAAATCGGCGGGCTTACGGGTGGCGGCGATGACGCGCACCACGTAGTCCACCAGCGCGTGATGCACGAAGGTGTTGGCGGCCAGCTGCTGCAGGCGCACCAGCTCGGTCGGCTCCAGCACCCGCTTGGGCTCCGGCGGGGTCACGCCCATCCGGTAGATGATCTCGCGCTCTTCCTCCACCGACGGGTAGTCCACGACCACCTTGAACAGGAAGCGGTCGCGCTGCGCCTCGGGCAGCGGGTACACGCCTTCGGATTCGATCGGGTTCTGAGTCGCCATGACCAGGAACGGATTCGGCATCGGGTAGGTCTTGCCGCCGATCGACACGTGCCGTTCGGCCATCACCTCGAGCAGCGCCGACTGCACCTTGGCGGGCGCGCGGTTGATCTCGTCGGCGAGCACGAAGTTCGCCACCACCGGACCGAGTTCGGTGTCGAACTCCTCGCGGCCCTGCCGGTAGATACGGGTACCGACGAGGTCGGTAGGCACCAGGTCGGGCGTGAACTGCACACGAGAGAAGCTGCCGCCCACCACTTTCGCGAAGGTCTCCACGGCGAGGGTCTTGGCGATACCCGGCACACCCTCCAGGAGCACATGTCCCCGTGCGAGCACGCCCACGAGCAGTCGCTCCACCAGGCGATCCTGGCCGACGATCACCCGCTTGACTTCGTAGATCGCCTTTTCCAGCGTCTGGACATCGCGCTCGAGGGTGCTGGAAACGGGAGCCGGCGTATCCGATTTCGCCATCGTCGCCCCACTCACACCATCAGTCGAAGTCACCCAACATCCCCGCTTTCGCCTTGGTCTCTGTGCGTGCTGCCACAACTATTCCAGGTATCTGCCGTAATTGCCGCACCTGGTTGGGATCAGCCGCCCTGGTTCGCAGTCTGCCAGTCTCATTCCAGCAAACGATCGATGGCCTCCGCGACGGGCGTGGTGCCGTCGGTCAGCTCGACGATCACCCGGTTCAATTCGGGGCGATGCAGGGCCGCGGCCAGGAACGCGGCGACGTCGTCGCGGGCCACGTCCCCGTATTCGATGGCCGGACCCGCGGTGACCAGGCCGTTTCCGGGTTCGTTGCGCAGCGTGCCGGGACGCACGATGAGCCAGTCCAGTTCGGTGCGGGACAGATACACATCGGCGGTCTTCTTCACCCGCATGTAGTGCTCGAAACCCTCGCTGGTGTCCCGGTCGCGGCCGGCGTCCGGGAAGACCGAGACCAGCAGAAATCGCGACACTCCGGCGAGCCGGGCGGCGTCGGCGGCTTTCTCCAGGCCTTTTCCGTCGATGAGGGTGGTCTTGTCCATGCCGGTGCCGTGCGCGCCCGCGGAGAAGACGACGGCGTCGTGGCCGCGGAATTTTTCGGCCAGTGCATCGATGCCGTCGGTGATGAGATCACCCGTGACGGGGGTCGCGCCGGAATCGGTGATGGTGTCGGCCTGATCGGGATTGCGGTGCATACCGGTGACTTCGTCGCCGACTTCGGTCAGCAGGGCGGCCAAACGACGGCCGATGCCGCCCGCGGCGCCGATCTGGAAGACCTTCACGAGCAACTCCTCCGGGTAGTTTCGCTGTCAAACGAACAGTTTGGGGGACGAATGGACGAGGACGCGGGACGACGCCCCAAGGGGCTGGGAAAACGCGCGTGGGTGACCACGAAACTGGTGCGCCGGGTCTTGCGCGGGCTGGCGTGGTCGCGGTTCGTGCACGTCACGGTGATCGGACGCGAGTCGGTGCCGGCGCACGGGCCGGTGATCGTGGCCAGCAATCACATCTCGATGCTCGACGCGGTGTTCCTGTGGGGTGCGCTGCGGCGGCGCGCGATCGCCATCGCCATGGCCGAGTTGTGGTCGTGGCCGGTGGTGGGCTGGCTGGTGCGACGGCTCGGGCAGATTCCGGTGGTGCGCAAGGACAGTGCGTCGGGGCAGGCGGCGATGACGCAGGCGGAGACGATTCTGCGGCACGGCGGGGTGCTGATCATCTATCCGGAGGGGCGGCTGGTCGGGCCCGGGGAGCACGAACCGTACAAGCCCGGGGTGGCGAAAC
This sequence comes from Nocardia yamanashiensis, assembly GCF_021183565.1. Lineage (NCBI taxonomy): Bacteria > Bacillati > Actinomycetota > Actinomycetes > Mycobacteriales > Nocardiaceae > Nocardia > Nocardia yamanashiensis. Next base: position 1,844,114 of record NZ_CP089226.1, on the reverse strand, counting down.
TGGCGCTGGCGACCGGGGTTCCGATCGTGCCGGTGGGGACGTGGGGCACCGACCGGGTGCTGCCCATGCGGCGGGTGCGCGGGGACGGCAAGGCGTTCGACCGCAGTCAGCGGGTGCGGATTCACTTCGGCGCGCCGCTGGATCCCGCCGAATTCGATGATCCGGACAAGCTGCTCGAGGTCCTGCGGTCGCGGATCGAGGAATTGAGTTCAGGCGAGCCCGGTGAGAGCGCGTAGCGCGGTGTGCGAGGGCGTGTCCGGTTCGGCGCTGTAGACGACCACCGCCCGCGCGCCCGGATCGGCGGGCAGGGTGAGGAATTCGTAATCCAGGTGCAGGTCACCGGCGCGCGGATGCTGTAGGTGGTAGCGGCCGTGGGCGATATCGGTGACGTCCTGGGTGTCCCACATGTGGCGGAATTGTTCGCTGGTCGCCGTCATCTCCGAAAGCAGGGCGCGCAGGACCGGATCGGCGGGGCGGGCGGCGGCGCGCAGGCGCAGGTAGGTGACGATCTGGCGCGCCACCCGCGGCCAGACCGGTGCGCACAGCGCGCGGACGGCGTCATGGCGGAAGACCAGGTGGGCCCAGGTGCGTTCGGGGCCGGGGATATTCGCGAAGTCGATATCGAAGACGGTGGCGGCGGCGCGGTTCCAGCCCAGGATGTCGGTGTGATGCCCGACCACGTAGGCGGGCGTGGGGTCCAGGGCCTCGAGCATCTGGGTCAGGCGCGGGCGCAGCGCCGGACCCGGTGCGGCCGTTTCGGTCCGGGGCGGGCGCGCCAGGTTGTAGAGGTAGTCGCGTTCGTCGGGGTCCAGGCGCAGCGCCGTCGCCACCGCATCGATCACCGCGTCCGAGACATTGTCCAGACGGCCGCGTTCGAAGCGGATGTAGTAGTCGACGCTGATGCCGGCCAGCTGCGCCAGTTCCTCCCGGCGCAGGCCCGGCACGCGTCGGCGGTCCCCATACGGGACCAGGCCGACCTGATCCGGGCGCAGCCGGGCCCGCCGGGTGCGCAGGAACGCGCCGATCTTCGGGATCTCCTCCACGGTCGGCCATCTTAAAGGGGGCCTGACAGACCCCGGGTGGCGTGGACCCGGGGCGAAACAGGGTGCTCCCGAGGGACTTCCGGATCGCCGAGGCTGGATGCCGAGGCCGCTACCGGCCATCGCTCGGCTAACTCGGAAGGAACCCGGAATCCATGCAGCGCGCATTGCTCGTGATCGACGTACAGAACGAATACATCGGGGGCGGACTGCCCATCGCCTATCCGCCGCTCGACATCAGCCTGGGCAATATCGGCGCTGCCATGGACGCGGCGGCGCGGGCCGGGATCCCGATCGTCATGATTCAGCATGCCGCTCCCCCGGAATCACCGCTGTTCGCGGTCGGCAGTGCGGGTTTCGCTCTGCATCCGGTGGTGGCGGAGCGGCCGTACACGGTCTTGCTGGAGAAGAGGCTGCCGTCCAGTTTCACCGGGACGGGGCTGGCGGAGTGGCTGACCGAGCGCGGGATCGACACGGTGGTGATCGCCGGGTACATGACGCAGAACTGCGACGAGTCCACCGCGCGCGATGCCGTGCACCGGGGGTTCGCGGTGGAGTTCCTGGCCGATGCCACCGGGACGCTCGGGATGGCCAATGAGGCGGGGAATGTCGGTGCCGAGCAGTTGCACGAGGCGGTGCTGGTGACCTTGCAGTCGCGATTCGCCGCGGTGTGCACGACCCGGGAGTGGATCGAGGCGATCGCGGGCGGGCCGGAGCCGGTGCGGTCGAATATCTTCGCCAGTACCGCCGCGGCGCGGTCGTGAGCGGGGAAATACTGCACATTCCAGTCGGTTTGGATCTGGCGGCGGTGGCGGTCGGGGCGGTCGGCGGGGCGGCCGCGGCGACCGTGCGGGCCGCCGCCGAGCGGATCGACGTGCTCGGCGTGGTCATCGTCGGATTCGTGACCGGGCTCGGCGGGAGCTTGCTGCGCGATGTGCTGCTGGGCGCACCGCCCGCCGCCCTGCGCAGCGACCGCTATCTGCTGGTTACGGTTCTCGCGGCCGGTGCGGGAATGGTCTTCGCGCACTTGGTCGTTCGCGTGGAGATTGCGGTGCTGCTGCTGGACGCGGTGTCCATCGGGCTGTACCTGACGCTCGGGATCACCAAAGCCGAGCACGCCGGGCTGCCGGTGGGCAGCGCCGTACTGGTCGGACTGGTGGCGTGCAGCGGCGGTGGACTGCTGCGCGATCTGCTGCTCGGCGACCCGATCGGCCTGATTCGCGTCGGATCCTGGTACGTCACAGCGGCTTTGGGCGCGGCCGCGATATTCCTGCTCGCCCGGCCGTGGTCCGGATCACTCGCCGCGACCATCGCGGCGGTGGTCGTAGCCGCCGGCCTGCGCATACTCGCGCTCGGGCGCTCCTGGACGAGTCCGCTTGCCCGGCCGGTTATTCCGCCCGTCTTGACTGATCGGAATCAAAGTGATTCGATTTGAATCACTATGGTTCCAGTGAATCACCCCGAAGAGGGCGCGACCGACGCCGCGGCAGTTGCCGCGAATCCGGTTGCGCCCGAGTCTCACCCACGGGTGCGGCTCGGTGGTGAGCTACGCCGCCTACGCGACCTGGCCGGGATCTCCGGCCGGGAACTGGCCAAGCGGGTCGGAATCAGCCAGTCCACGCTCTCGCGCATCGAAGCGGGTCATGTGGTCCCGTCGCTACCGCAGGTGCTGGACTGGGCGCGCGAGGTCGGCGCCGAACCGGAATCCCAGCACGCGCTACGCACTCTCACCGAAGCGGCGCATTCGCCCGAGGTGCACGACTGGGCGGCCTCGCTCGCCGGCCGCCCACACCTACAGGACGACATCCGCGAATTCGAGGAAGACGCGCACCTGGTGCGGAACTTCCAGCCGTCGCTGATCCCGGGGCTACTACAGACCGCCGACTACGCACGGCGGGTGTTCGCGAATTTCGATCCCCCCTATTCCAAAGAAGACCTGGCGGCCGCGCTCGCCGCGCGCCTGCATCGGCAGCTCGTGCTGTACGACACCGCCAAACGGTTCGAATTCCTCATTACCGAAGCGGCACTGCGCTTCCGGCCCGGCCCCCATCGGGTGCTGCTGGCCCAGCTCGATCGGATCATTTCCATCGAGACCCTCGATACGGTCACCATCGGCGTGATTCCGCAGGATATCGAGGCGTGCACCACGATTCCGCACGGTTTCGTCATTTACGAGAACGAGGACAACGCGCTCGCGTCGGCGGAACCGATCCCGGGGAACATGGTTTCCCGAGGCCCCGAACAGGTCGACGCCCATCGACGCCGCTGGGACGCATTGACGCGAATGGCCTTGTTCGACACCGACGCCCGCGAATTCATTGCCGCACTCCGGGCCGAAATCCTCCGCATGTCCATCACTTGACCTGATTCACGCGGCTGTACGAGGGGTCGGCCGCACGAGGGGTGGTGGTGTCGCAGCGAATTCGCTGCGACACCACCTGCCTCACAACAATCCGAAATCGAATTCGCCGGCGCGTACGCCCGACACGAATGCCCGCCACTCCGATCGCGTGAACCACAAGGTCGGGCTGTACCGATCCTTGGAGTCACGCAACGCGATCCGGCCGTCGTGGTACGCGACCTCGACGCAATCGCCGCCGCCGTAACTGAAGCTGCTCTTCGCAAACCTCGGGCCGCCGCGATGCTCCCCGCGAATCTTGTTGCCGTTCATGGCATTCATTCCTTCCCCCGGAGGGCCACTCCCCATGACCCTGCACGTGAATCGCTTACGACACACACAGTGATATCCGAACCGGCGGCTGCGCAACTGAATTCGCCCGGGCCCGCCCGCCGGCGCACCGAATTTCCCATGTACGCAACTCTACGGCGACCCACCGACAAGAAAGATCACTCGACGCGGCCACCGCGCAGGGCGGCTTCCTTCCGATCAGCGGGCCGCTCCGGCGGATCCACGGGCGCCGGATCAGCGACTCCCTGGCTATCGCCCTGCGTTACCAGTTCGGAAATGAGCGGCAGCTTCGACATCACGAAGTCCACGCCGGGATTGACGATGCCGCGCAGCAGCGACAGGATCGACCACTGGCTGGGCGCGATGATCTGCGCGGACCGCTGCTCGATGCCGCGAATCAGCGCCTCCGCGCCCTGCTCCGGGGTGAGGTGCTGATTCAACGGCCATGGCACCAAACCGGTTCCGCGCACTCCGAGCGGGTCGGTGTCGACCTCGAAACGCACCATGTCGGTGTCCACGAACCCGAAATAGGCGACCGTGACGCTCGCCCGGTGTGGCGCGAGCTCCACCCGCAGCGCCCGCCCGAACTGTTCCACCGCGGCCTTGCTGGCCGCGTACGGGGCCACGAACGCACCCTGGGTGAACGCGTAGATGGACGACACCAGCGAGATGTGACCGCGCGTCTCGAGAATGTGCGGCAGCGCCGCGTGCGCGGTGTAGTACGCGCCCAGCAGGTTGACCCGCACCACCTTCTCGAACTCCTCCGGCGGCATGGCGCGCACCGTGGCCAGCCGCGCCGTCACCCCCGCATTGGCCACCACCACATCCAACCGCCCGAATCGCTCGACGGTTGCCGCCACCGCCAACTCCACCGCCGCCCGATCCCCCACGTCCGCCCCCAGCCCGAGCACCCCGTCCCCCAAGCTCGCGGCCACCTTCGCCGCGTTCTCACCATCCCGTCCGATAATCGCGACCCGCGCCCCGCGTTCCCGCAGCGCCCGCGCGGTCGCCAACCCGATCCCCCGGGTCCCCCCGGTCACCAGCGCCACCTTGCCGTTCAATTCCAATCGGCCCATCGTCAATGCTCCTCTCCGGCTTTCGAACCGGTCCGGAAGACATCGCCGCTGATCGCCACCGAATCCCACAGTCCATTCCTTCAGAACCCGAATCCTAGAGCGCCGCAATACATTCCGCAGCACCCCCGACAATTCGCCAGCCCGACGGTCCGATTCGATTTTTCGACAACCCCGCCATTCCCACCCCGGTTCCCCGCAAACCCACAACCCCCCGATTACCGTATTCGCCATGGATTCGCTGGTGCAGCGACTACTCGCCTTCCCCTCAGCCTGGACCTACGCCGTAGTCGCCCTCCTGGTCTTCTCCGAGGAGGCAATGGTCCTCGGCCTCCTGGTCCCCGGCGACACCGGAGCGATCCTGGCCGGCGCAGCCGCCGGCCAAGGCCACCTCGGCCTCCCCCAAACCCTCACCCTGGTAATCGCCGCCGCCATCATCGGCGCCGCCACCGGCTACCTCCTCGGCCGCCGCTACGGCACCCGAGTCCTGGAATGGACCATCCTCCAGCGCTACCGCACCCAATTGGACCGAGCCGGCCTTTTCCTCCAGACCCACGGCGCCTGGGCCATCCTCTTCGGCCGCTTCAGCACCTTCTTCCGCACCATGCTCCCCCAACTGGTCGGCATGTCCCCCATGCCCTTCCGCCGCTTCCTCCTCGCCACCGCCGCAGGCGCCATCCTCTGGGGCTCCGCCCTGGTCACGGCCGGCTACCTGCTCGGCCAATCGGTCACAGCCATCGCCCACCAGGTCAACTCGGACCTCATCATCGCCCTCCCGATTGTCGCAATCCTCGCCCTGATCTACTGGAAATGGCACAAACACCGCCACGCCGCCACTGAACCGATCCAGTAGTCACTGCAGTGTCCCGGTCTCGAGTGAATTCAACGCTGCAACGATCGCCTGTTCCTCGTATTCGAAGTGTGATGCCGGCTCAGAGCTCCACAGAAATCGAGGCAATGGGCGCGAAGCTGCTGCGCCAAGCCCGGTTCCGGCGCGTTGACCGATTCGACAGTTACGCGGGGGTTCTTCCGGAGATTGTGGAACCAGGCCGGGTGGCGCGGCTATCACAAGCGGTCACAGTGCGCCGCGCTGGTAGCGTCCGGGGCGTGGAGACATTCAGTGATGCTTTGACGTCTCTCGCTCGGGGGAGCCTGCGCGGAGCCATGGAACAATACGATGCTTTCTCGCAAGCGATTCCGCTGGGACATACCCGTGTGGACGCGGAGGTGGCCAAGGTGTGGATCGGGGGGCGGGAGTTCGGGCGGTCGGGGCATTTGGGGTCGTTTGCGGAGGACGGGACGTTTCTGTGGGCGTGGGCGAACGATCAGCTGCGGGGGTGGGCGGGGACGGAACATGCGAATCGGCTGCGGGAGATCGGCGTTCGGAATGAGGTGCCGGAACTGACGAGTGCGCTGGTTGATTTGAATCGGTTCGAGGATCCGTGGCTGGCGGCTGATCAGCTGGCGTTGCTGGCGCAGGCGGTGCTGGGTGTGCGGGGGATGACTAAGTTCAATCATGGTGGGCGCGCGTACACCTATTTGATGATCGATGACGAGTCGGTGCCGGTGGCGGTGGCGGATCCGGAGCGCAGTGCCATTTTCGAACGGGCCGCCGGCGAATTGTTGCGTGGCACGACCGAGCGGGTGATCAATACCGGTGGCCGGGCTCCGCGCGGGGCCACTCCCGGTTTCATTCCCGATTCACTACTGCCCGTGCTCGCGCCCGGGGCAGCCATCGCTATGGGGATGAGCGGCGTCCTGCTCGATGCCGAGCCCGCTCTCGCCGAACTTCCCCAGCGCCAACCGGTCTGGGATCGCGCCTCCGGCCGCTTCTGCTACGCCGGACGGCCCGATTTGACCTTCGAAGCCGCCGAAATCGGCCACTTCGATACCCAGCGCCAACTCTGGGAATGGTCCGATTCCGCTTTCCAGGGCGTCGATACCCTTCGCGCGATCGCTACCCAGCACGAGGCCGATCACCTGGCCGCCCAACAGGTTCCGCTGCACAGCCAGGAGAAGCCCGCCAATATCGCGAACCTGCTGGCTGCCGCGGCGGTCCACCGCGGCGGAGCGGTCGGCTGGCTGTTCGCTCCCACCGCGACCGGCTACGTCAACCTGGCCCTCACCGATCCCCGCATCTCGGCGCGCGGCACCGACCCCGACCACGCCTGCGCGATTCTCGAGAACGCCGCCGACATGCTCCATCCGCTGACCCGTGCCAACAATCGCTATCCGACCATGCGGGCCATGGTCTCGGGTTTCCTCGAATACCACGGTCTGCCGATGCTTTACGTCGGCGAACCGTATTTCACCGGCGCGATGTTCGGCCTCTACGAATTGCGTGCCGAATACGGTTCAGAAGGTGGCCTCATCCGCACCCATTACGACATCATGGGTGCGCTCGGCACGCGCGGCTGATCGGGATATCAGCCGTAGACGGCGGCGCGCTCGCTGCGGATCGAATATCTCAGCAGCGCTGCGCATTTCGATCCAGCGGGGTCAGCCTAGCCGGTGATCGTCAGTCCTTTGCCCGGGGCCTTGGCCGAGCCTTTCATTGCCAGGCCCTTCGCCAGGGTGGATTTCGATTCCTCCTTGGGCACCGGAGCTTCGGCGACGGCTGCTTCGGCCTTGGCGGGCTCGGGCTCGGAAACCGGTTCGGGCTCTTCGACCTTGGGCTGCTGAACAACCTTGAGGTTCTCGGTCAGCTGCGCGGCCTCGATGCGGTCGATGGACTGCAGCATCAGCTGCGCCACATCCACCACCTCGACACCCTGACCGACCTCGCCACCATCCTTACGCGCGGTGACACCATCGGTCAGCATCACGCGACAGAACGGGCAACCGGTCGCGATCATCGACGGCTCGTTACCACCATTGAGCGTGGACAGCGCCTCATCGACACGGTCGACGTTGATGCGCTTGCCCAGCTGTTCTTCCATCCACATGCGGGCGCCACCGGCACCACAGCACATCGAACGCTCACCGTGACGCGGCATCTCCACCAGCGTCGAGCCCGAAGCCTCCATCAGCTCACGCGGCGCGTTGTAGATCTTGTTGTGCCGGCCCAGGTAGCACGGATCGTGATAGGTCACGTTCTGCGCCACCGGCGACACCGGCACCAGCGACTTGGCCCGCACCAGACGATTCAGCAACTGCGTGTGGTGCACCACCTCGTAGGTGCCACCGACCTGCGGGTACTCGTTGTTGAGCGCGTTGAAGCAGTGCGCGCAGGTGACGACGATCTTCTTCTTCGCCTGCTCCACACCCTCGAACACACTGTTGAGCAACTCGATGTTCTGCATCGCCAGCTGCTGGAACAGGAACTCGTTGCCCGCACGACGCGCCGAATCACCCGTGCAGGTCTCCTCCTGACCCAGCACCATGAACTTCACACCCGCCGTAGCGAGGAGTTCCGCGACGGCCTTGGTGGTCTTCTTCGCCCGGTCCTCATACGCGCCGGCGCACCCGACCCAGAACAGGTATTCATAGCAGTCGAAGGAATCAGCGTCCTTACCGAAGACCGGGATCTCGAAATCGACCTCGGAGATCCAATTCAGCCGGTCCTTGGCGTTCTGACCCCACGGATTGCCCTTGTTCTCCAGGTTCTTGAACAACCCGGCGAGCTCGGACGGGAACTCCGACTCGATCAGCACCTGATACCGGCGCATATCGATGATGTGATCGACATGCTCGATATCGACCGGGCACTGCTCCACACACGCACCACAGGTCGTGCACGACCACAACACCTCGGGATCGATGGCCCCGTCTCCGTGCGCGACTAGCGGCCGCTCCCCTTCCGCGCGTTCAGCTTCGGTGAGTTTGCCGAGTTTCTTCTCATCATTCCCGGCCAGCAGGTACGGAGCCTTCGCATACGTGTGATCGCGCAGCGACATGATCAGCAGCTTGGGCGACAACGGTTTTCCGGTATTCCATGCCGGGCACTGGCTCTGGCAGCGCCCGCATTCGGTGCATGTGGTGAAGTCCAGCAATGCCTTCCAGCTGAAGTCCTCGACCTTGCCCGCCCCGAACGCATCCACATCAGGGTCGGCGGCCTCCATATCGAGCACCACACCGCCCGACATCATCGGCTTGGCCGCTCCGAGCGCCACCCCGCCGTCACGCTCGCGTTTGAAGTAGATGTTCGCGAACGCCGAAATCCGATGCCACGCAACACCCCACGTCAGATAGCGCCCGATCAGCACCAGGAATGCCGCACCGGCCAGCATCTTCACGAACGCGAATACCGAGATCAGCACGGGACTGACCGGCAGCAACCGTGCGAACTGCATCGTGACGAAATCGGAGGACGCGTGCCCGCCCCCGTAGGTGGCGATCCGGCCCGCTTTCACCAGCACATCACTGCCCCCGTGCACCACAACGATCGCCTCGATCGCGTACGCGGCCTTGAAATTCGACCCACCGAACCGCGAGAGCCGCTCGGGCCGTCGCGGATGATTCAGTTGCCGAATGGCGATGAGCGCGAGGATCCCGACAATCGTTGTGAGCGCGAGTATCTCCTCCAGCAGGTGATACCCGTACGTCTCGCTCACCCAAGGCCAGCCGAACTCCGGATCGAATGTCTGCCCGTAAGACTCGAAATAGAGCACCATCCCGAGCAGAAACCCCACCATGACCAGCCAGTGCGCCCATCCGACGGTCCGGAACTTGTTCATCCGGGTATGCGCCGCGACCTCCACCAGCACGGTCCGCACCCGCGGCAGAACCGGCCGCCACCGCGACCGATCCGCCTGTCCCGCACCGATGATCCGCACCATCCGCCGCGCGCCGACGAACAACGTCGCCCAGCACAACGCGGTGATCACAGCGCCGATGGTCCCCAATGTAATCGTCGCGGCATTCACAGCCCTCGACCCCCCTGCATCCGAAATGCACTGCACGGCAACACAAGTACATGTTACCCGCCAGTAACTTAACCGTCGGAAGTCAAGCTACCACCGATTCCCCCGGCGCGGAAGCATCATTCGGACACCGGCACGCTGCTTCGGCATCAGCGGTGCGGCGCTAGGACTTCAGGGCCTGCGCCAAGTCGGCCCACAGATCATCCGGATGTTCGATGCCGACCGACAGGCGGATGAGATCGGCCGGGATGGTCGGGACTTCGATGACCCAGCGCCGCCGCCGTTCGAGCATGGACTCGACGCCACCGAGGCTGGTGGCGTGCACCCAGAGGTCGGTGCTTTCGCAGACCCGTTGAGCCCCGGCAGCATCGCCGCCGAGTTCGAAGGCGAGGATGGCGCCGAAGCCGGACATCTGCGCTGCCGCTCGGGCATGGCCCGGGTCGTCCGGCAGACCGGGGTAGCGGACCCGGCTCACACGCGGATGCTCGAGCAGTCGCGTCGCCAGGAACGCGGCGTTCGACTGGGCGCGCTCCAATCGCAGTGCGAGCGTGCGCAGTCCGCGCAACGCCAGCCAGGCCTCCATCGGGCCGGGGATCGCGCCCAGGCTTCGACGGCGCAATTCCAGGGCCGCCCATTGCTCATCCGAGTTGGTGACGACAGCGCCGAGTACGACATCCGAGTGACCCGCGATGAACTTGGTCGCCGAGTGCAGCACGATGTCGGCGCCCATGGACAGCGGCTGTTGCAGCAGCGGAGTGGCAAAGGTGTTGTCCACCACGACCGTTGCGCCCGCGGCACGGCCCGCCGCCGCGAGTGCCGGGAGGTCCGCGACCTCCATGGCAGGGTTGGTAGGCGACTCGATCCACAGCAGGTCCGCACCGGCGACCGCGGCCGACACCCCGGCAGTATCGACAACACTCACGCGGTCGACCGTGAGCCGCCCCGTCGCCGCTTGCTGATCCAGCAGCGCGAGCACACCACTGTAGGCATGCTGCGGCGCCACCACGCGCCCACCGACCGGCACCAGGTCGCAGATCGCGGCGGCGGCCGCCATCCCCGAGGCGAAGCTCAGGCAGCGTCCGCCTTCCAACGCGCCGAGGGTCTCCTCGAGCGCCGTCCAGGCGTCGTTGCCGAAACGGCCATAGCCCATATCGCCACCCGCGATGTAGGTCGAACTGAAAACGGGCGACCCGCCCAGCGGTGCGTCCGGGACCCGAGCGGGCCGGCCGGCGTGCACGACAACGGTGGAGGGATCTAGATCAGGCGTCATGCCTGCACTGTAAGCAGCGACAGGCGGCGATTGCGGATTGTGCAGGGCGGCAAAGACTGGTTCACCGCGCGTTCGGTTATCCGCCGCAGCCATTTCGATCTCCGATGCAGACCGAACCGTACTGATCCCGTAATGCCATACAGTGCATAGGGAAAAGCTATCGCCCCAGGTCAGGCGTAGCGTTGACAGTGTCGATCATGACGGATTGCGGAGTATTGGATCAGGCTCGTGGCTGGAAGAACCGGAAACTGGTGGCGCGGAGCGGTGCTGTCGCAACTGGCCCGGTCCTCGGGTAGCGCGGCGGTGGTACTGCTCGTGCTGGACGACGGGACCGAGGTCTTCAGTTTTCCGCGGCTCAATTGGGCGGTCGTAGCGATCACGGCGGGGTTGGTGATCGGGGCGGTCGTGCTGATCGCGATCCTCGTCGACCACGCCGAATTCGATGAGACGCCACCCCCAGCTCCGCCCGCGATTTGTGAGCCTTTCTGCCCGACCCCCACCTGACCTCGAATATTCACTGAAATAAGTACTCGATACGTAGTTTCCCGGTCGCGTGGCAACCCTCCGGCGAGCGACTCTATTGGAGCACCGGAAGTCGGGGCTCGACACAATGGAGTGCCGCAGTGGACATCGACGAGGCTGTCTGCGCAGTGTCGGCTACCGGTCAAAACTATCCAATTCTCGACTTTCATTGCGGCCGTGGTCATTTAGGATCGCGGCATGGAGAGTCGCATGGTCGATCGAGCGTCCGGGGAAACGGGACGGCGCTCGGTAATACTGGGTGGGGGCGGCATTCCCGGCACGGCGTGGATGGCGGGACTGGCCGCTGAATTGCGCCGCCGGGGCATCGATTTGGCGGCGGCCGACTCGATAATCGGCACATCCGCAGGCGCGGTGGTGGGCGCCGCATTGGTCGCGGGCCGGGATCTCGATTCCTTCGCCGACGATCCGCGACCACCCGGCAGCACCCAACCGCCTTCGGTAGTGAAATTCGAACTGGTAGCCACCGTGTTCGGCGTACTTTTCGATCGGTCCCGGGACCGGGACGCCGCACGACGCGAGGTCGGCCGTTTGGCGATGGCCGAAGCTCCCGCGCAGCCAAGCGATTTCGCACCGATCGAGTGGCTGGTGGGCGGCAGCGACTGGCCGGACGACAGGCTGCGAGTAGCCGTCGTAGACGCTGCCACCGGCCAGCGGCACGTGTGGGGTAGTGACAGCGGAGTACCGCTGCCCACCGCCGTCACCGCGAGCCGCTCATTCCCGGGAGCCTTTCCGCCCGTCGTGGTTGGGGACCGCCTTTACATCGACGGTGGCGTGTGGTCGCCCACCAATGCCGACCTGGCCGCGGACTCGGACATCGCGGTCGTCATCGAGCCGCTGGCACACCGGTTTCCACCGGAACTGGTGCAAGCCGAACTGGCGGCAACAGAGACCGGCACCGTCGTGCGCTTCGGTCCGGATGCGGCGACCATCGACATCCTCAACACCTACGCAATCCATCCAGATCCCCTCGCAGGCTGGCCGGTGGCATACCGGGCTGGCATTCGCCAGGCCGACGACTTGGCCAAGCAATTGACCGACGCAGGTTGGCAGTAGGCAGGACGCCGACCCGAAGGGAATGGCTGCGCGTCAGGAGATGATGCGGACCGCGTAGGGCATGATGCCGTCTTCGCGGACCGGGGAGACTCGGACTACTTCGCCGGATTGGGGAGCCTCGACCATTTTGCCGCTGCCGAGGTAAAGGGCTACGTGTTGGCTGCCGCCGGGGCCCCAGAAGAGCATGTCGCCGCGTTCGCGTTCGGAGACGGGGACGCGGGAGCCCATGGTGTATTGGTAGCCGCTGTAGTGCGGGAGGGAGACGCCGATGCCGGCGAAGGCGTAGATCATCAGGCCGGAGCAATCGAAGCCGGTTTTGGCGTAGTCGCCGTAGGAGTCGGCTACGCCGCCGTCGCGGATGCCGAGGGTGGCGCCGGATTCGTCGCCGCCGCCCCAGGCGTAGTCCTCACCCAACTGGGCCATGGCTCGGTCCACCACCACTTCGATGAGCTGGGAGCGGGAGCCGGAGGGGCGGGTGGCTTGCTGGCCGGAGCGGGAGGGGGCGGGGGAATTGTCGATGAGGGAGTGCGGGCGGTGGCCGGCGCCGGCGTCGTTGGCGAGGCCGTTGGCGCGGTGGTCGGCGTTGACGCGGGCGGCGGCTTCGGAGGCGGCGGCGCGGGCCGCGGCCTCGTCGGCGCGGCGCTGGTTTTCCCAGGCGGTGTAGGCGTCGCGCTGGGATTGCAGGCCGGTGACGGTGGCGCGGGCGGCGTCCAGGCGCTGCTGGGCCGAATCCCGTTGGGCCACCAGGTCGTTGCGGCGAGCGGCCTGCTGGTTCAGTTCGGCCTGGGCGGTGGTGACGGCGTTCTGGGCTTCGGTCTTCTTGGCGTCGGCATCGGCCGCGGCGGCGTCGGCGGTCTGCTGTGCCTGGCGGGCGACGGCGGTCTTGTTGGCCTGATCGACCTGGGCGCGGCGCAGGCCGTTGACCACCTGCTGCTGGTTCAGGGATTTGATGGTGAGGATCTGAGCGCGGTCCAGGGCGATCTCCGGCGTGGGAGCCGCGAGATAGTTGACCAGCGAATTCGAGCCGGGACGCATGTAGACCTGGGTCACGTACTTGTCGAAGTCACCGTGGGCGGCATCGACTTTCACGCCGGCGGCGGTGAGATCGGTCTGGCACTGGGCGACCGCGCGGGCGGCGGCATCGGCGGCATCACGCGCGATCTGCAGGTCCACCAGGGCCTTGTTGACGGCTTCACGGCGCACGGCCACGGCATCGTCGAGCTGCTGCAGCTGCTGTTCGGCGGTCGCGACCTGGTTGATGAGCGCACCGACCTGGCCGACTCCGGCGTCGACTTGTGCTCCGGCGTCGGCGATCTCGCTGTCGCTGGGATTGGGCGGTGGCGGCGCCGCGTGTCCGGCGCCGATGCCGACCGCCAGCACCAGCACCGCGATCAGCAACTCTGTGGCGACATGAACCGGGCGCATCCGCCCCCATGCCGGTCGTCGCATCACACCTCCCTGGAGTCCCATCCGGCACTTCATCCCCAACCGTGCCATCGCGAAACCGTACGTCACTTCGATTAGCGGGTGGCTCAGCCACGCCACAATGACAAAGGTGTAATTCAGACGTTGCTAGCAATTTGCCTGATCAGGCGGCATATCTCCAGCAACGCGAAACGCCGAACTGCGGGAAGGATTTCCGGCGGTTCGGCGTGTCAGTACTGGAGGGTCAGTGCGAACGGAGCGTTCAGCCCACCGGGGTGAGCGGTCGCTCCGAGGGCGGATCGGTCTTGGCGCGCTTGGTCTTCACCACGTACAGCCCGCCGATGACGGCGATCAGCCCGGCCAGCACGATCAGCGTGATGACGGTCCAGGAAAGCCCCTCGGGCTGCTCCAGGCGATCGACGAAGACCCGCGCCGCCTCCTCGGTGTGCTCGGGCCCGCGATACTTGGCCTTGTCCTCGGCCCATTCCAGCCGGGCGCGGGTGAAGGTGTCGCTGTAGGTACCCACCCAATCGTCGGAGAGCACCAGCACGGTGCCGTGCTCCTGCACCCCCACCTCGGTGGCCAGATCGCGCAGGTTCGCCTCGATGCCGGGGTTGCCCTGCACCACAACGATATTGAGATCGATGCCGTGCTCGCGCGCCTCGGCGGCGATGGCGGCCAGGCCGTCCTGGTCCCGATTCTTGGGCGCGGCGACGTGATTGTCGGCCAGATCCAGGCGGATCGACTTCAGGTCGGTGTTCGGCGGTAGCTCCGCCTTCAGCGGGCTGAAAACCGCGTTACGCGAGACGGTCACGAACGCACAGTACGCGACCGCTTGTCACATCACCTCACCACGGCACGCCGTAAGCTGCTTCCGATGCCCGGGGACCTCCCCGATGCGTTCACAGGACAAGCGTACTGTTAGGGTTGGAAACCGGACGAGGCCCGCGCCTCGACGAGCCATCGGCACAGCCCCGCCGGTGGCCCCCATTCACAGACGAGTGGAGCTGAACGTGACGAGTATCGATACTTTTGGCGCCAAAGGCACCCTCGAGGTCGGAAGCAACTCTTACGAGATCTTCCGCCTCGCGGCCGTGCCCGGCACCGAGAAGCTGCCCTACGCCCTGAAGGTGCTGGCGGAGAACCTGCTTCGCACCGAAGACGGCGCGAACATCACCGCCGACCAGATCCGCGCCCTCGCGAACTGGGACCCGAGCGCCGAGCCGGACACCGAGATCCAGTTCACGCCCGCCCGCGTGATCATGCAGGACTTCACCGGCGTGCCCTGCATCGTCGACCTCGCCACCATGCGTGAGGCCGTCACCACCCTCGGCGGCGACCCGAACAAGGTCAACCCGCTCTCCCCCGCCGACATGGTCATCGACCACTCGGTCATCCTCGACGTGTTCGGCACCGCCGACGCCCTCGAGCGCAACGTCGACCTGGAGTACCAGCGCAACGGCGAGCGCTACCAGTTCCTGCGCTGGGGCCAGGGCGCGTTCGACGACTTCAAGGTCGTCCCGCCGGGCGTCGGCATCGTGCACCAGGTGAACATCGAATACCTGGCCCCCACCGTCATGGTCCGCAACGGCCAGGCCTACCCCGACACCTGTGTCGGCACCGACTCGCACACCACCATGGTCAACGGCCTGGGCGTGCTGGGCTGGGGCGTCGGCGGCATCGAGGCCGAGGCCGCCATGCTGGGCCAGCCGGTCTCCATGCTGATCCCGCGCGTCGTCGGCTTCAAGCTGACCGGTGAGATCAAGCCGGGCGTCACCGCCACCGACGTGGTGCTCACCGTCACCGACATGCTGCGCAAGCACGGTGTGGTCGGCAAGTTCGTCGAGTTCTACGGCAAGGGCGTCGCCGAGGTGCCGCTGGCCAACCGCGCCACCCTGGGCAACATGTCCCCCGAATTCGGCTCCACCGCCGCGATCTTCCCGATCGACGAGGAGACCATCAACTACCTGCGCCTGACCGGCCGCAGCGACGAGCAGCTCGCGCTCGTCGAGGCGTACGCCAAGGAACAGGGCCTGTGGCACGACGCCGACAACGAGCCCGCGTACTCGGAGTACCTGGAGCTGGACCTGAGCACCGTGGTGCCGTCCATCGCCGGCCCGAAACGCCCGCAGGACCGAATCCTGCTGTCGGAGAGCAAGAGCGCGTTCCGCTCGGACATCCGCACCTACACCAACGATCCGGTCCCGCACACCGCGCTGGACGAGGCGATCGAGGAGTCCTTCCCGGCCAGCGATCCGGTCGCCCCCGGCACCGCCTTCGACGACAACGGTCTGCCGACCGCCGCCGTGGGCAACGCGGGCCGTCCGTCCAAGCCGGTCAAGGTCTCCGATCCGGAGCGCGGTGACTTCGTGCTCGATCACGGCGCCGTCGTGGTCGCGGGCATCACCTCCTGCACCAACACCTCGAACCCGTCGGTCATGCTGGGCGCGGCCCTGCTGGCGCGCAACGCGGTCGAGAAGGGCCTGTCCTCCAAGCCGTGGGTCAAGACCAATATGGCCCCGGGCTCGCAGGTCGTCGCCGACTACTACGAGAAGGCCGGCCTGTGGCCGTACCTCGAGAAGCTCGGCTTCTACGTGGGCGGCTTCGGCTGCACCACCTGCATCGGCAACACCGGTCCGCTGCCGGAGGAGATCTCCAAGGCGATCAACGACAACGACCTGTCGGTCACCGCGGTGCTCTCGGGCAACCGTAACTTCGAGGGTCGTATCTCGCCGGACGTCAAGATGAACTACCTGGCCTCCCCGCCGCTGGTCATCGCCTACGCCCTGGCCGGCACCATGGACTTCGACTTCGAAACCGATGCCCTGGGTCAGGACAAGGACGGCAACGACGTCTTCCTCAAGGACATCTGGCCGTCCGCGCAGGAGATCGACGACACCATCAAGTCGGCGATCAGCCGGGACATGTTCACCAAGTCCTACGCCACCGTGTTCGACGGTGACCAGCGCTGGCAGGGCCTGAACACCCCCGAGGGCGACACCTTCGCGTGGGACGAGAACTCGACCTACGTCCGCAAGGCGCCGTACTTCGACGGCATGCAGATGGAGCCGGCTCCGGTTGCGGACATCAAGGGCGCGCGCGTCCTGGCGCTGCTGGGCGATTCGGTCACCACCGACCACATCTCCCCCGCCGGTCCGATCAAGCCGGGCACCCCGGCCGCGCAGTACCTGGACTCGCACGGCGTGGCGCGCAAGGACTACAACTCGCTGGGTTCGCGTCGTGGCAACCACGAGGTCATGATCCGCGGCACCTTCGCCAACATCCGGCTGCGCAACCAGCTGCTGGACGACGTCTCGGGCGGTTACACCCGCGACTTCACCCAGCCCGGTGGCCCGCAGGCGTTCATCTACGACGCCTCGCAGAACTACCAGGCCGCGGGCATCCCGCTGGTCGTGCTGGGCGGCAAGGAGTACGGCTCGGGTTCCTCGCGTGACTGGGCCGCCAAGGGCACCAGCCTGCTGGGCGTCAAGGCCGTCATCACCGAGTCGTTCGAGCGCATCCACCGCTCCAACCTGATCGGTATGGGCGTCGTGCCGCTGCAGTTCCCGAAGGGCGAGAGCGCCGCGTCGCTCGGCCTGGACGGCACCGAAACCTTCGACATCGAGGGCATCACCAAGCTGAACGAGGGTGTGACTCCGAAGACTCTGAAGGTGACCGCCACCAAGGAGAACGGCGAGAAGGTCGTGTTCGACGCGGTCGTCCGCATCGACACCCCCGGTGAGGCCGACTACTACCGCAACGGCGGCATCCTGCAGTTCGTGCTGCGCAACATGATTCGCGGCTAGTATTGCCCGCCGCTCGGCTGTGAAGGGCTGTTTCACAGCCGAGTTGTGGTGGCAGGCACCGGTTTTCACCGGCGCCCGCCACGCGATCCATCCGGATCGCTTCGCTCGTCGCTCGTGCGGGATCTCCGTCCCGGTCGCAAGATCGGTACGGAGATCCCGCACAACACGTTTCGGAGGAGCCCAGTGCCCAAGGTCAGTGACGACCACCTCGCCGCCCGGCGCAGCCAGATCCTCGACGGAGCCCGCAGTTGCTTCGCCGAGTTCGGCTACGAGGGCGCGACCGTGCGTCGCCTCGAAGAGGCCACCGGACTGTCCCGGGGCGCCATCTTTCACCACTTCCGCGACAAGGACGCCCTGTTCCTCGCGCTGGCCCAGGAGGACGCGGGCCGGATGGCCGAGGTCGCGGCCACCCAGGGTCTGATCCAGGTGATGCGCGATATGCTCGCCCACCCCGAGGATTTCGACTGGCTGGGCACCCGGCTGGAGATCGCCCGCCGGCTGCGCAACGATCCCGATTTCCGCGCCAACTGGGAAGAGCGCTCGGTCGAGCTGACCGCCGCCACCGTGGCCCGCCTCGAGCGCCGCAAGGCCGCCGGCGCGCTGCGCGACGATGTGCCTACCGAGGTCCTGCTCGGCTATCTCGATCTCGTGCTGGACGGTCTGATCGCACGGATCGCCTCCGGGCACGCCAACGACAATCTCGAAGCCGTGCTGGATCTCGTCGAGGCCTCGGTCCGGCGCAAGCAGTAATCGTTCAGGGGCGGGCCTCCAGGTCCGCCAGCAGCAGCCTGGTGATGCGGTCGAGCTGCGCCCGATCCGGCGCGGAAAGCACCGAGAGCAAGGCGGTTTCGTTCTCCACGTGCTCGGTGACCACCAGGTCGATGAGTTCCAGGCCGCGATCGGTCAGGGCCACCTTCACCGCCCGCCGATCCCCCGCGTCGGCATTGCGCCGCACCAGGCCCGCCGATTCCAGGCGATCCAATCGGCCCGTCATACCCGCCCGCGAGAGCATGAGCGTATCCGCGAGCACCGACGGGTTGAGCTCGTAAGGCTCCCCCGAACGACGCAGCGCCGCAAGCACATCGAACTCGCCGCGTTGCAGACCGTGCGCGGCGAAGACGGCTTCGATCCGCTGACCGGCGACGACCGAGAGCCGTCCGAGCCTGCCGATGATGCTCATCGCCTCGAGCTCGAGGTCCGGTCGTTCCCGCCGCCACTGCGCCGTAATGGCATCCACCGCGTCTTCCTTCGCTTCACCCATGGACAGGATTCTATTCGGTCCGATATAGTTCGGTAGCGAATTATAAATCACCGAATAGTTCGGAGCCTGCCATGAACACCACCTCGCGCCCGGTCATCATCCGCCAGCCACAGCAGGGCGAGGTGCTCGTGACGCCCGCGGTCACCATGCGACTGCTGATCGACGCCAATGAGGCGCACGGTGCGGTCAGCACCCTCGAGGTCACCATGGCGCAGGGCGCGGACGGGGCGGCGCCGCACTATCACACGCTGTCCGACGAGCTGTTCTACGTCGCGGACGGGGAACTGCAACTGCTGGCCGGGGACGAGATCGTCACCGTCGGCGCGGGCGGGTCGATCATCGTCCCGAAGCTCATGCCGCACGCCTTCGGCGCCACCCCGGACAGCGGGGCGCGGATCATGATCGCGCTCATGCCCGGCGTCGAGCGATTCGGCTATTTCCGGCTACTGGACCGCATCAGCAAGGGCGAGTCGGGCTTCGAGGAGCTGGCCGCGGCCCAGGACGAGTACGACAACCATTTCGTGGACGCGCCGGACTGGTGGCGTGAACGCAACGCCAACCGCAAGTAGGCCCGATAGCTCGGCAATCGCCGAAAATGTGCCGCAGACCACGGCATACTCGGAAATGCGACCGGTCGGCAGCGAGTTGTGGGTTATATGGCTTTCTCCGTTCCCGTCACCGTTCGCGGCTATGAGCTCGATATCAACGGCCACCTCAACCAGGCCGTATACCTGCAGTACGCCGAGCACGCCCGATGGGAGTTGTTGCGGGCGGCCGGTATCCAGGAGGAGAAGATGATCGCCTCCGGCATCGGGCCGATCGTGCTGGAGAACAACATCAAGTACTTCCGTGAGCTGCACGGCGGCGACGAAGTCACGGTGAGCTGCGAGTTCGAATGGGCCGGCGGCAAGATCTTCAAGATGCACCAGCTCGTCACCAAGCTGGACGGGACCGTATCGGCGCAGATCGACGTGGTCGGCGGGGTGATGGATCTACGAGCCCGCAAACTGGTTGCGGATCCGGGGGCGGCATTGCGCGAGATCGCCGAATCGCCCGAGGTACTCGGTCTCTGAGCAGTCGCTGAGCGCCTGCGGGTCCACCCCGGCGCGGAGCGAAAATCTTTAGGCCCAAGTGGTTTCCGCGCACCCGGCGAAGTTTGCCGGGTGCGCGGAAATCTCTCGATGCGGACCGATCAGCGGGCGTAGCGGGATATGATTCAGATCACGCTCGGCCCCGCAGCAAATCCCGAGCAGATCGGAGTTCAGCATGACCGGCGCCCTCCACCGCAGCACTTCGGCCCCGCCCGGGGCCATCGCGCCACCGCTATCCGGCTACCTCGTAGCAGCCACCGACCGTCATGTCAGCGTGCGCGTCTCCGACGGCACCTGGACCTTCCGGTGGAGCGATATCGTCGAAGTCACCGACTGGGATATTGCGGTGGCGCAGGGCTCTTGCGAGGGCCGTCCGGTGCTGGTGCGGGTGCGTGACGGCGTCACAGCCGATTTCACGCAGCGCCGTCGCATCGAGCGGACCGAACGCCCGCTGACCCTGCCCCAGCAGTACTCCCCCGCCCGCGGCGACGACGAATTGCGGCGGCTCACCGAAATCTGGGCGCGCGGACTCGAACTCGCGCCCGCGCCCGGCATCGGCGGGGCCACCATGACCTGCGTCCAGACCCGCTCGCACAACGGCAGTGACGACGGCGTCGCCTGCGACAGCCTGGATTGACGGTTCCCCGCATGGCCCCCCGCATCACGGGGTCGGTGCTCATCGTCACCGAAGCCGAAGACCTGCACGGCGACGCGCTCGCCGCCACGCTGCGGAAGCATCACGCGCACACCGCGATTCGACTCGATATGCGCGACTTCCCGCGCGAGCACGGCACTTTCCGCCTCGGCCGCGACGGCACCGCCCGCTCACTGTCCCATGTCCTGGGTCTGGACGATGTCACCTCGGTCTGGTGGCGGCGCCCGCATCCGTGCGCGGTGCCGGTCAGCGCCCGCGCCGAGGACGACGCCTACCGCCGCGCCGAATGCGACGGCTTCCTACAGGGCCTGCTGTGGTCCATGCCGGCGCTGTGGGTCAACGACCCGGGCGCCGACCGCACCGCCAGCCGCAAGATCGTGCAGCTGGAGACGGCGCATCGCGCGGGGTTCGCGGTGCCGGAAACGCTCATCACCAATGATCCGGACGAGGCGCGCGGCTTCATCGAATCCCGGCCCGGTCCAGTGGTTTACAAGCGCACCGGCACCGGGCGCGGCGCGTTCACCGAGACGCGCATCGTGACGCCGGCCGATCTGCCCCGCTTGACGACGATCAGCGATTCGCCGACCATCTTCCAGGATTACGTGCACGCCGAATGCGATCTGCGCATCGTGTGGGTGGACGGCATCGAATGGGTGGTGCGGATCGACTCGCAATCCGGTGTGGGGCGGGTGGATTCGCGCCTGGACACCTCGGTGGCGTTCACCGCCGACCGCCTGCCCGCCTCGGTGAGCAAGTCCCTGACCACGCTGATGGGCGCGCTGGGACTGGCTTTCGGCGTGCTGGATCTGCGCGTCGGCCGGGACGGCGAGTTCTGGTTCCTGGAGGTGAACCCGCAGGGCCAGTTCGCCTACCTGGAGATCAAGACCGGGCTGCCGATCTTCCAGAGCCTGTCGAACCTGCTGGTGTACGGCGACGGCACCGTGAACGGTCGCTGACCGCGCAGGCCGGCGACCGGGGCACAACCGGGACGCACACTCGGTGGCGAGCCGGCGCAGTACCGGCCGATGCCACACGAAATCGCAAGTGGTCGAGCGGCTTTCACCGCTCGACCGGCGAGCTTCACCCCCAGGCTATTTACTGGCGGCCTTACCGGCCTTTCGCCGATTCGCACCACCGCGGCTGCGGAGTTGCACATGCGACTCCACTAGCACGTTGTGGATGAAGCCGTACGACCGCCCGGTTTCCCGGGCCAGCGAGCGTATGCTCGCACCGGCCTCGTACTGCTTCTTGAGCTGGGATTGCAAGCGGTCCCGAGACTTTCCGGTGACGCGCGTGCCCTTACCCAATGCGGCTTTACCCTGTGCGGGCCTGTCACTCATGACTTCCTCCGAGTCGCCGTGGGCGCCTCATTCCAGGTTAGAGACTCGAGCGGCCGTGATCAATGAATCGGTGTGATCGGAATCACGCAATCCTCACAGACCGGTCAATCAGCACCGAATTCGGGCCCAACACCGACCAGACGGTCGAAACCCGTTGGGTTTCAAACCGTCTGGATGGTTGCGTGGATCTCGTTGCGGGACTGCGGTTCCCGTGCCCCGGAGGAGGGCGGCGGACCTCAGGCCAGCTGAATGAGCTCCAGATACTCCTGGGACCAGTGATCCTCGGTACCGTCGGGCAGCATGATGACCCGTTCCGGATTCAAGGCTTCGGCCGCACCCGGATCGTGGGTCACCAGCACCACCGCGCCCGCGTAACTGCGCAGCGCGTCCAGCACCTGCTCGCGCGAGACCGGGTCGAGGTTGTTGGTGGGCTCGTCCAGCAGCAGCACATTGGCGGCCGAGGAAACCAGGCCCGCCAGTGCGAGACGGGTCTTCTCACCACCGGACAGCGTGCCCGCGGGCTGCTCCAGCTGCGGGCCGGAGAACATGAACGCGCCGAGCAGGCCGCGCAGATCCTGTTCGCCCGCGTCCGGCGCGGCGTGGCGGATGTTCTCCCACACCGTGGCCTGATCGTCCAGGGTGTCGTGCTCCTGGGCGAAATAGCCGATCTTCAGGCCGCGGCCGGGATCGATCTCGCCGGCGGTCAGGGTCTCCACGCCGGCCAGCAGGCGCAGCATGGTGGTCTTGCCCGCACCGTTGAGTCCGAGGATCACCACCCGGCTGCCACGGTCGATGGCCAGGTTGACGCCGGTGAAGATCTCCAGCGAACCGTAGAGCTTGGTCAGATTCTTGGCCATCAGGGGCGTCTTGCCGCAGGGCGCGGGTTCGGGGAACTTGATGCGGGCCACCTTGTCGGCCACGCGGATGTCATCGGCCTCGGCCAGCATGCGCTCGGCGCGCTTGACCATCTGGTGTGCCGCAGCCGCTTTCGTGGCCTTCGCGCCGAGCTTGGCCGCCTGCTGCTTGAGCGCCGCCGCCTTCTTCTCGGCATTGGCGCGCTCGCGGACCCGGCGCTGCTCGTCGGTGGCGCGGGCGTCGAGGTACTTCTTCCAGCCCATGTTGTACAGGTCGGCCTCGCCGCGCACGGCGTCGAGGAACCACACCTTGTTGACCACGTCGCCGAGCAGTTCCACATCGTGGGAGATGACGATGAGCCCGCCGTCGTGGTTCTGCAGGAAGCCGCGCAGCCAGTTGATGGAGTCGGCGTCGAGGTGGTTGGTCGGTTCGTCCAGCAGCAGGGTGGTGTCGGATTTTCCGCCGCTGCCGTCGGACGCGCTGAACAGGATGCGCGCCAACTCGATTCGGCGGCGCTGACCACCGGACAGCGTGCGCAACTGCTGGTTCAGCACCCGATCGGGCAGCGCCAGGCTGTTGCAGATCCGCGCGGCCTCGCTCTCGGCCACGTAGCCGCCGAGGGCCGAGAAGCGCTCCTCCAGCCGCCCGTACTTGCGAATGGCCTTGTCGCGCTCTTTGTCGTCGGCGACCTCGGCCATCAACGCCTGCTGCTTCTCCATGTCCCGCAGCAGGGTGTCGAGTCCACGCGCCGACAGCACCCGGTCCTTGGCGAGGATGTCGAGGTTGCCCTCGCGCGGATCCTGCGGCAAATATCCGATTTCGCCCGAGCGAATGACCTTGCCCGCGTAAGGTTCTCCCTCACCGGCCAGGATGCGCAGCGTGGTGGTCTTGCCCGCACCGTTGCGCCCCACCAGGCCGATCCGATCACCGGCCTGTACCCGCAGCGCGGAGCCCGGCGCCGTCAGCAGGGTGCGGACTCCGGCCCGGACCTCCAGGTCGGTCGCGGTGATCACAAGCGTCTCCTCGGTAAAAGCGGGCTGCCAGGCATTAGCTGAACGATTGTGCGTGCATTCGACACACAAGACCACCGATTTTACCCAATGCCCGCGGCGGCCCACGCCTCAGCACGTGGGTTCTAGCCCACATCGCGCCGACGGGCGCCACGCGCACGAACAGCGCCCCTGCGCCGGCGAGCACCGAGCCGGTTCGGGCACGTGCACTATCGCCAGGCCGAACTTTCTGAGATTTGCGAATAGTTGCCTCGTCAGCGGGGTGATGTGCTGAAGCGCGACGACGTGGTCAGCGGTTCCGATACCGGTCGTCGGACCTTCGCACTCGAAAGGAGCCGCTTCGTGGCTTCGCTTGCCTCCCGTCCCCCGAGACGTCCGCTCCGCCGCCTGGTGCGGCGCTCGCCCGTCCTGCCGACCGCCGCCATGGCCTCGAGCGCTCCGGCGCATCCGCCGGAGTGCGATCGGACCGGATATCTGCGCTATCGCCCGGTCGGCGGGCCGGAGAGTTCCGCCGCTGCCGACCATGTCATCGTGCAGCAGCCGGGGGCCATCGGCGGCGCGGTGAACTCCGACAGCGTAGCGGCCAATACCGTTGCGGCCGCGCACGTTTCGGGCCGGAATATCGAGTTCTGGGCGCTGGCGCGGCGCAGCGCGTGCCTCGACGAGACCACCGGGGGCATGGAGCGGGTGATCCGCACCAGTACGCGAGCGGTGCCGCCACCGCCGACGGCGCAGGTGGTGACGCTGCCCGGGTACAGCCATGTCGACACCATCGGCGCGGCGTCGGTGCGGAACGACGGCAAGACCGATCTCAGCGCGCAGACGCTGGCCGATTTCGTGGGGAGCCTGCGGTGAGGTGGACTTCAGCGATTCCCGTGGCCGCGTTGCTGGTGTTCGCGGGCACCGGCGTGGCAGTGCCGGAATCGGCTGCCGCGCCCGGTCTTCCGGGCGCCGATCGCGCCGAGGTGATTCCGGTCAGCGGCGATCCGGCGCTCGGCGACGATGTCGAGGCGACCTATGTGCGGCTGCACTATCCGAGTCCGTACTCGAGCATGGCGCATCCCGAAGCCTGCGACTGGATCTCGTTCGTGCGGTACCGGTCCAAGGGCGGCCCGGAGCAGTCCGGGGACGCCGACGCGGTGCTGTCCATGCAGCCGGGCACCTTCTCCGGTGCGGCGAACCTGAATCCGCAAGGCCCGCAAGTGGTTCGCAAGGCCGCGGCGTCGGGCAAGCACGTGGAATACATTTCCCTGGACCGGCGCGCCAATTGCGCCGAGGACCACACCGGCTGGGACGCGGCCCAGCGCGCCGGTGACTATCGGGTGGCGGCGGACTACTACTTCGGCGGCAAGCCGGTCGACGGCCGCACCTACCGCTATCAAGCCTCGCAGGACCTGAACTATCTCGGCGAGTACGGTCTCGCGCTCACCATGGACGATTGGCGCGCGGTCATCGAATACCTGCTGCCGAATCCCGCTGACCGCCACAAGAGTTCGTGCGGCGGCCATTCGCTCGGCGCGTTCCTGGTCGGTCCGATGATGGCGTGGGACTTCGATCAGAACGCCGCCACCACCGAGGACGCCGGCTACAGCCTGTGCGGCGGCGGCAGCGTGCCGGTGGACGGGTTCGCCATGACCGATCCGGCCGGGTTCTCCGGGGCGCCGCCGCTGGATCTGCTCATGTCCTCGGTCGGCGGGGTCATCAAGAACGCCGTCGATCTGCTGCTGAAGAACGGGCTCGGCGTCGCGCAGCTGCCGGTGATCTCCGCGAGCGAGATCATGAACGCCTACCAGCTGGCCGGGATGGCCGCCGATCAGAAACCCGACGACGTGAGCGAGCTGGGCGCGCTGGTGCCGCGTGACCTGCGCAGCGAGGCCTGGATGCGGGCCATGTACGGCAAGGACTACCTGGACCTGTTCACCGGCAACAACCTGCCGCGCGACTACCGGCTCACCAATACCGCCATGCTCGGCATGCTGTTCGACCAGAACTCCGCCGAATACGTCATGCAGGCCGGGCTGGGGTTCTACGACTGCGCGACCACCGGCAAAACCTATCCGGTCCCCAATGGCCTGGCCTCGGTGCCGATCCTCGGCCCGACCCTGTTCATCATTCCGCTGCGGGTCGGCTACGGCCAGAACTACACCCCCGCCGCCCACGGCCAGCTGTGCGGCTGGAAGAACTACGACGCGATGCCCGCCGCGACCATCGACGGCATCGATCCGGTGCGCGGCAATCCGACCGACCGCGACCACGAGGTCACCGATATGCGGGAATTCGCGCACGCCATGAATCCGGGCTGGCAACCGACCGATTTCTTCGAGCAGTACACCCCGCTGCGCATCATCACCGACACGGTTTTCGCGCTCGGCCTCGGCCGCGACGGTGAACTGCGCCGGCTCCAGAACCGCAGCGGCGGCATCCTGAGTTTCCTGCTGCACGGCGACCGCTGGCAGAGCACCCCCGCCGGCGCCCGCAATCTCACGCTGCTGGCGGGCGATTCACCGCTCCAGAACGCCGGATACGCCGGCCTGCTCCCCGCCAATGCCAAGATCATCCCCGGCTATCGCCATTACGACGTGGTGACCGCCGCCGAACGCCAGAACAATGGAATGCCGGAAATGGCAAGCGCTCTGATCGCCGACTTCCTCACCCGGCCCTGAGCAGCCCGCTCGCTCGATGTCCGGCCGCCGGACCAGCGGGCGCGCCACGGTAGTGCACCGTGGCGCGCTCCGCATCAGCCCGTGGGCTGGCCGAACTTCATGCCGATGGGCAGCACGCGCACCCACAGCGGACCCTGATCGGCGGGCACCGATCCGGCGGCCCGCTCGGCGCACTTCACCGTCGAATCGCCCGGGGTAGCCCCATAAGTCGCCGCGACCGTCCAGGTCCGGCCCTCGAACTGCTTGTCCGCGGGCGCACCCGCACCCGCGGCCCGGACTTCCAGCGGCTGACCGTTGCCATCGGTCACCGTACAGGCGATGCCAGCGGCCCAGTCGGCGGGCGCGTAGATAGCCATATACGCATCTGCGGGCACGGGAACCTTTGTCCCAGTGCTCGTTCCGAGCGGCACGCGCCGCCCGTCGGCCGGATTCGCCTCACAGGGCTGCCCATTGTCCGGCCCGTGACCCTCACTGTCGATGCAGCCCGGCTCGGACGGAGTCGAGGTCGGGGTGGATGTCGCCGCCGCTGCCGAGGTGGAAGTGGCGGTGTCGGAGGCCTGCTGGCTGCTCGAACACGCGGTGACCGCCAGCAACGGTGCAGCGATCAACAAGATGGCGGATGGATGTAAGCGCATGGTCTGCTCCATTCGTCGATTTACGTGTCACCTCATTTCACAGACACTTTTCAGCTACCGCAACCGGCGCGGCCGCTCGTCACCGTTCCGCGACCCAGCGGTGACCGATTCTGTCGTCGAATCGCAGCGTCGAGGCGTCCCCGCGCGGCTTCGATCACGAGCACGTGGCCTCCGACACCCACCAGCCGACCGGCGACGACTCGACGATTCTGACATTCCAGGCACTGCCCGCCCGGTTACCGCGCCGCTATCGCGTCGTCGAATCGGCCGCGATCCGGCACGTCAGCCGAAAACGCCGCTGTGCGCGCCGGCGAGCGCGAGACGGACCGCATTGTCGGCGGTCGCATCGGTCAGCTTCTCGCGAGTTATCAAGGCGCGGAAGTAGATCGGGGCGACCACGGCCTTCACCAGCTCGGACGGGTCGATGCCGGAGGGGAGTTCGCCGCGGGTCACCGCGCGGTCGACCACCGGCAGGGCCTGGCGGATGCGGTCGCGGAAGATGTGCCGGACGGCGTCCGGTGGGCGGGTGGCGCCGATGCGCTCGGACAGCAGGACGGCCAGTACCGCTTGTCCGCCCGGGCTTTTCACCCAGGCGACCAGGCCGCGGGCGAGCTCGCGCAGGTCGTCTTCGAGCGCACCGGTGTCGGGTATCGCGATGTCGGCGGTGACGCTTTCGGAGAGCGCGTCGGCGATCAGGCCGTCCCGTTCCGGCCAGCGGCGGTACACGGTGGTCTTGTGGACGCCCGCTCGTTTGGCCACGTTCTCGACCGTGCAGGCGGCGTAGCCCTGTTCGGCGAGTTCGGCGATGGCCGCGGCCAGTACGGCGGCGCGGACCTTCGGCCCACGTCCAAGCGGTGCGTCAGCTGGCATTGCAACTCCCTGTTGCGATATTGGCGGGTTCCGGGCACCCTGATGTTATCGCAACTCGGTGTTGCGATAGGTACCCGATGGGAGTTCCATGCCCTCCAAAATCGTTCGTGCGGCGGCACTGTTGTTTCCCGGCCTGCTGGCCGGGGCCTTCGGATACGGCGCGGTCAATGTGCTCTATGCCTTCCGCGAGGTCCCCCTGGATGTCCGATTCACCTTCCACACCGCGCTCATGCGGGTGAACGGACCGGTCATGCAATCCCTCATGGCGTTGACCATCCTCAGTGCGGTCGTCCTGGCGGTACGGTCCGGCGGCCGGGCCCGAATCCTCGCCGCTGTCGCCGCCGTCCTGGCTTTCGCCTCCTTCCTCATCACCCGCTTCGGCAATGTCCCCATCAACCAGCACATCAAGGTCTGGGCGGTGAGCGGGCCGCCCGCAGACTATGCCGAGGTGCTGCAGCGCTGGGAACAGTTCCATTTCGCCCGCACCGGCTGTGCGCTGGTCGCTTTCGTCGCGCTGATCATCGCTGTCACGAGCTACGACGGTGGGACCGCAGCGCCGGTCACCGACTCCGCACGACGGTCCGCGCTTCGACCTCTCGCAACAGGGCGTGCACGCGGGGATCGCGGGTGAGCGCGCCGTCGAGGACCGTGTTGATCAGGCCGCGGAACAGGGCATACGGCTGCCAGCCGGCGGGGGCGATGGTGCGGGCGGCGCGGTGTTCGATACCGTCGGCGATGGTGCGGGCGGCCTGTTCGGCGGTGATGCGGGTCTTCAAGGGCCAGGGCAGCAGTTCCTCGAGGCGGCGGCCGATCTCGTTGTCGTCGAGGGTATTCCGGGTCATGGCGGTATCGACGATGCCGAAATAGGCGATGCCCGCCGTGGCGCGGTGCGCCGAGAGTTCCACGCGCAGCGCACGACCGAGCTGTTCCACGCCGGCCTTGCTGATCATGTAGGGCGCACCGCCCATACCGGGGGCGAACGCGGCGCAGGAAGAGACGACCACGATGTGGCCGCGGGCGCGGATGACGTGATCGAGTGCGGGGTGGACAGTATTGAAGACGCCGGTCAGGTTGATGTCCAGGACGCGGTCGAAGGCGCTCGCGTCCATCGATCGCAGGGTGGCCGGGGCCGGGACGACCCCGGCATTGGCCACGACGACGTCCAATTGCCCGAATCGGTTGACCACCTCCTCGATGACCGAGGCCATCTCCCCGCGGTCGGCGACATCGGCGGTGACCGGGAAAGCG
The DNA here is from genome assembly GCF_021183565.1 of Nocardia yamanashiensis. NCBI lineage: Bacteria > Bacillati > Actinomycetota > Actinomycetes > Mycobacteriales > Nocardiaceae > Nocardia > Nocardia yamanashiensis. The sequence goes on along the minus strand of NZ_CP089226.1, from coordinate 1,814,725 downwards.
CGGTCCCCAAGGGATTTCGCCAGCGATTCGGCGGCCACGGTGTCGATATCGACCACCGCGATCTCGGCCCCGCGCGCGTGCAGCAGCCGGGCCGTTTCCGCGCCGATGCCCTGCCCCGCACCGGTGATCAGCACGACCCGGTCGCGTACCGGATACGGCGGTTTCATCCACTCCATCAGCTGCTCATCTCGTAGGACTCGGCATCGAATCGCCTGGTGCGGCGGCGGTATTCGAAGCTCCAGTTGGGGTACAGCCCGGCGTTCAGCCCGTCGGGGGTGGTGTAGTAGCTCTGGCAGCCGCCGGTGAGCCAGACCGACGTGGAACTGCGGGTGGCCATTTCGGTGAGGAAGGCGTCCTGGACGGGCCGGCGCAGTTCGATGCGACGGGTCGCGGTGTGGCGCAGGGTGCGGACGGCGTCGACGATGTAGGCGATCTGGGACTCGATCATGTAGATGGCCGATTGGTTTCCGGCCGCACCGAACGGGCCGAGGGTGCAGAAGAAGTTGGGGAAACCGGCGACGGTGGCGCCCAGGTAGCTCTGGGGGTGTTCGCGGTAGAGGTCGGCGAGGGAGCGCCCGTCGCGGCCGGTGAAACGTTCGAAAGCGGTGGGGATGGCGGTGAATCCGGTGCCGAAGATGATGGTGTCGACAGCGTGTTCGGTGCCGTCGCGCAGCACGATCGAATGGGGCTTCACCTCGGCGATGCCTTGGGTGATCACGTCGACATTGGGCTGGTCGAGGGCGGGCAGATAGGCGTCGGAGAAGATGGCGCGTTTGCAGCCGATCACATAGTCCGGGGTCAGGGTTTCGCGAAGCCGGGCATCGCGAACCTGCCGTCGCAATTGCAGGCGGCCCAGCGCTTCATAAGGATGCCGGAAGCGCTTATCCACCAGCGAGATCAGCCCGAAACCCTCGATCGCCGCGTACCAGCCGCCGCGAATCGCCTTCTGGGTGAACGGAATCCGGCGCAGCAGGAACCGCTCGAGCCCGGAGGTCGCGCGGTCCAGGCGCGGCACGATCCAGGGCGCGGAACGCTGGAACAGCAGCAGTTTTCCCACCCGGGGCTGGATCTCGGGAACGAACTGCACCGCCGACGCCCCGGTGCCGATGACCGCCACCTTCTCGCCGGTCAGATCATGGGCGTGATCCCAGTGCAGCGAATGGAAAGCCTTGCCCGCGAACGACTCCAGCCCCGGCAGCGCCGGATACTTGGCGTCGGCGAACACGCCGGTGGCCGAGATGAGGATGTCGGCGGTGAGCTGCCCGCCGGAATACTCGATCCGCCACACCGACCGGTCGTCATCCCAGCGGGCGTCGAGCACCTCGGCGCCGAATCGAATATGCCGCACCACATCGTGCTCGGCGGCCACCCGGCGCAGATAGGCCAGGATCTCCGGCTGCCGCCCGTAGGTGCGCGACCAGTCCGGATTGGGGGCGAACGAATAGCTGTACAGCTGCGACGGCACATCGCAGGCACACCCGGGATAGGTGTTGGCCTGCCAGGTCCCGCCCAGGTCGGCGGCGCGTTCCAGCACGACCAGGTCGTCGAATCCGGCCTCGCGCAGCTTGATCGCGAGGCCGATGCCGCCGAATCCGGCGCCGACGATCACGATATGGGCGTGCTCGGTACTTTCGGGCATCAGTGGTTCTCCAGCGGAATCAGAGATCGAGGACGAGACCGTCGCCCGCGGCGCGGGACACACAGATCAGCATCTGATCGGCTCGTTCGGAATCGGTGAGGACGCGATCGCGGTGGTCGACCGCACCGGACAGGACGCGCGCCTTGCAGGTGCCGCAGAAGCCCTGCTGGCACGAGTAGCCGATATCGGGCAGGCGGCGGCGCACGGCGGCCAGGGCGGTCTCGCCGGCGCCGACCCGCACCGTGGCGCCGCTGCGCGCCAGCGTGAGGTCGAACGCCATGCCGTCGGCCACCGGCGGGGCCGAGAACCGTTCCAGGTGCAGCGAACCCGTCGGGTCCAGCCGGAACCGGCAGCGCTGGGCCGCCTCCAGCATGGGCGGCGGGCCGCAGACGTACACGGCCGCACCGAGTTCGGCGCTCGCGATCAGCTCGGCGATATCGGTCACCCCGTAGCGATCGTCGGGCCGGATCTCCGCGCCGGGCAGCTCGTGCCGGAACGGCATGGTGTCCAGGGATCTACCCAGATAGACCAGCCGCCCGCGCCGCCCGGCAGCCTGCGACATGGGCAGCAGCGGGGTGATGCCGATGCCGCCCGCCAGGAACAGGTACGAGGGCGCGTCCACCAGGTCGAAGGCATTGCGCGGCCCGCGAATTCGCAGCCGCTGTCCCGGCCGTATCGATTCGTGGATCTCTCGTGATCCGCTGCCGCCGGGGATCGCGCGCACCGCGATCCGGTACCGCCATCGATTGGCCGGATCCCCGCACAGCGAGTACTGCCGCTGCCGTCCCGAGGGCAGGAACACATCGATGTGCGCACCGGGCCGCCACGCCGGTAGCGCGCCGCCGGTCGCCGATCGCAGCGTCAGCGCGACCACATCCGCTGCCACCCGCTCGACCCGATCCACGCACACGACCGCGTCGAACCCGCTGCGCCGCACCGGATTCGACGGCGAGAGCAGACCGGCCGCAGGTCCGCTCACGAAGACCCGCTTGTAGGCATCCATCACCCCGCCGAGGACCCGCAGTCCGGCCGGCGCCGACGGCTCGATCACGCTCACTCCCCCGCCGCCCGGGCCGCGGGCGAATGCGCGAGGTACCGCAGCGCCCGGTCCATCGGCCCCAATTGCGAGGGATGGAACCCCGGCCGCAGATAGCGCGGCAACTCGCTGAAGAACACCGTCCAGCTCGGAATCACCCCGCGCCGTGTCGCATCGAGGAACTGCGCGCCCCAGAACCGCCCCTTGTCGCTCGACGGATCCTTCCGGAACAGATGCGCGGTCGAGACGATGAACAGCGGCAGCAGGGTCGCGCTCGCCAGCACCGCGGTCCGCGCCTTCCGCGCGTACCCGCCGTCGAGATACATGTACGCGTCGTAGACGACGCTGCGATGCTCGACTTCCTCGGCGCCGTGCCAGCGCACCAGATCGAGCATGGCCGGATGCATGCCCTTGCGCTCGAGCACGTCCGCCTCGAGCAGCCATTCCCCGAGCACGGCCGTGTAATGCTCCATCCCCGCGAACAGCCCGAGCCGCTCCTTGAGCCATTCCTCGCGCGCCCGCCCGGTCAGCCCGTGATCCCCGAGTATCCGATCGACCAGCCACGCAACGCGTTTCACGTACCCGTCCACGTCCAGCCCGATCGACTGCAGATGTTCCCGCGCCGCCTCGTGACTGCTCGCGTGCATGGATTCCTGCCCGATGAACCCGGTCACCTCCTCCCGTAGCCGCGCGTCCCGGATATGCGGCAGCGCTTCGGAAAGCGCCTGCGCCATGGCCCGTTCCCCTTCGGGCAGCACCAGATGCATGACATTGACGATGTGCGTGGCCAGGACCTCCCCGGGGATGTAGTGCATGGGCACCGACGCGAAGTCGAACCGCACCTCCCGGGCGTGAATCGCATGGGCTTCGTCGCTGTAGTGGCGCCTCGCCGCGCCGACCTTCTCAGCCATGCGCCGACCGTACAACGCAACAAATCACATTGCAATGTTGCAGACACAAATCGCCACGATTTGTTGCACGGCCCCGTCCGGCTGCTAGCGTTGCCCCCGTGCCCACCCCGCCGAAACCGACTCCGACCCGCACCGATGCGGTCGACGACATCGAGTCCCGCATCCTGGACGCGGCCCTGATCCAGTTCCAGAAGGTCGGCGTCAAGAAGTCGACCATCGAGGATGTCGCCAAACAGGCGGGCGTGGACCGGGTCACCGTCTACCGCCGGGTGGGCTCCCGCGACGACCTCGTGCAAGCCGTCGTGCGCCGCGAGGTCGAACGCCTACTGGCCGAGCTGGCCGGCCTGCCCGCACAGCACGACGACATCACCGAACTGATCACCCGGGTGTTCACCACCGTCGTAACCCGATGGCGCGCACACCCTCTGGTGGAGCGACTGCTCAGCGTCGAACCCGAGCGCGTGATCATGAAACTCACCGCCGAGGACAACGGCGTCTTCGCCCTCTCCGTGGCGGCGACCGCGCAGATCCTCGCCGACGCGGCCCGGCGCGGATTGTTCACCGCCCCGGACGATCTCGCCGTCAGATCCGAAATAGCCTGCCGCGTAGTGCATTCCATGATCCTGGTGCCGCTCGGGGCGATCGAGGTGCACACCGACGCGGAACTGGCCGATTACGCGGGCAAGTACCTGGTGCCGATCATCATCGGCTGAACGAACCCGCCACTAGGTTCTGTCTCCCAGTGAATCGAGGTGGTCGACAAACGAGCTGAGAGGCGTTGAGCCAGTTGATGTCCTACCCAGCCGATAGCCTGATGTCGTGGTGAATGCGCGGCCGCTGCGGACCGGTCTCGGGGGGCGCGGTCGGGGACCCTGGGGAGACCGGAAGCGGAAGGGTTATGGCGCGCACCAGAATTACCCAGTAGCTGATGAGGATCGCGCAGTAGAGCGACTGTGTCAGGGCGGCGGCGATGCCCGGTGGCGGCATCTCGTTGCTCTGCGTGACCGCGATGACCGGCACTACGAGTGCGATCGTGGCGATTCCGGCGCGGCCGAGCGGGATCAGTACGAGCACACCCGGCACGAGCACCAGGAGATAGTTGTGCCACGCGATCGGCGAGAGCAGCAGGGCGGCGGCCAGCACCGCCCACGGGGCCGTGCCGCCGGGATCGAGGCGGTCGCGATGCCGCCCGCACCACCACAAAGTGCCGGTCAGCAGCGCCAGCCCGAAGGCCATCCCGGTTGCGGCGGGCACGCCCAAGCGCACCGCGAGCCCGGGCAGCGAGGCGTTGTCCACCCACCCGGAGACCTTTTCGGCGGTGACGATATTCAGCCAGTCCCGGGCGCTCGACGGTCCGGCGCACAGCACCCCGAGCAGTGAGGCGAGCGCCGCCGCGGCGATCCCGGCCTGGAACGGCAACCACTTGCGCTGCGCGGCGGCGAGCAGCAGCAGCGGGGCCAGCGAGGGTTTGAGCGCCACGGTGATACCGAACAAGACGGCCGCGAGTATCGGCCGCCCGCGCCGCTGCGCGATCCAGCCGGCGACGAGGCCGGCCAGCAGCAGCGGATAGATCTGGCCGAGGATGAGCGTTCCGTACAGCGGCCACCACGCGAGCACGGCCAGCAGGACCGAGGCCGTCACGGCGGGGCGCAGGCGCAGCTCGCGGCAGACCGCGAGGACCGAGCCCAGTGCCATGAGCAGCATCAGCACGAGGAAGACGCGGTAGGCCGTGACGAGATCCAGTGCGGTGAACGGTACGAGCAGTACCGAGACCAGCGGCGGGTTGAGATTGCGCAGCTGTGCGTGGGTCTGGTAGATGTCCTCGCCCCGGGTGAGCGCGGCGGCCGAACTCCAGAAGGTCTCGAAATCGACGTGCTGCCCGATGATGTCGGTGGACTCCAGGGGCGCCAGCAGGGCGCCGACGTCGAGCACACGCTGGACGGACATGAGGGTCGCGACCAGCACGAGCGGACCCGCCACCAGCCAGATGGCAGCGGTTGTTCGGTTGGACGGCAAGGTAATTCGCGGCAACACGAATCCGGACCTTAGCCGTACTCGGACGGCAGTGCCGCATTGGCGGCCGCGGTGGCAGTCCGAGGCCCTGATCTAGGACGGCGCCGCACCGAGGGCGCGCAGCACCAAGGGCAGCAGCCCGTCCGCGATCCGCTCGGCATCGGCGGCGTCGAAGGCGTCCGGAGTCGAGGTGGTGAAGAAGAACCGGCTCATCACCGGCCCGATGACGAGATCGCCGATCAGGTCGGCGTTTTCGACCGGCGCGATCTCGCCGCGCTCGGTGGCCCGTCGTACGGCCTCGCCCACCCGGTCTCGGACCGGTTGCAGGAAGGCCGCCGCCATCGCCTCCGCGAGCACCCCGTTGTGCGAGGCTTCGCCGATCAAGGCGCGCAGGAGCATGCCGCTGGGACCGGTGGACACCACCGCCTTGGCGCGCAGGATGGTTCGCAGATCGCCTGCCAAGCTGCCGGTGTCCGGCGCGTCGCCGGCATGCTCGCCGTAGGTGGAGGCGGCGGCGACCACCAGGGCTTCCTTGGAGGACCAGCGGCGGTAGAGGGTGGCGGTGGAGACGCCGGCCCGGGTCGCCACGGCGGCGGTGGTGAGGCCGCCATAGCCGGTTTCGGCGAGCACGGCCAGCGTCGCGTCCAGGATCGCCTGATCCCGGGCGGCGTCGCGGGGTCGGCCGCGGCGGACGGTGGCCTCTGCTGTCATGGCGTCAGCGTACTGCGTACCCAGAGCGGGAACGGAAACCGCCGAATTACGAAACTGAATCCTTTCGTTTCGCATATAGTGACCGGTATGACCGATTCCGCAGTTCTTGCCGAGGCCGTGGCCGCGGCGGGCACCGTCGCCCGCCTGCGCGATACCTTCGCCACCGGCCACACCCGACCGCTCGCCTGGCGCAAGGCGCAGCTGGCCGCGCTGAAGCGCATGCTGGTCGAGCGCGAGGACGCCTTCGCCACCGCCCTGCACGCCGATCTGGGCAAGAGCGCGCTGGAGTCGTACACCACCGAGATCGGGTTCACGATCAATGAGATCGACCATGCGGTAAAGCATTTGGAGCGCTGGCTGCGGCCCGGCCGCGCCCGGGTGCCGCAGGCGCTGGCTCCGGCGCGCGCCCGCACCGTGCTGGAACCGCTCGGCACCGTATTGATCATCAGCCCCTGGAACTACCCGCTGCAGCTGGCGCTGGCACCGCTGGTCGGCGCGCTGGCCGCCGGTAACTGCGCGGTCGTCAAGCCGAGCGAACTGGCTCCGGCGACCTCGGCGGCCATCGCGGAATGGCTGCCGGTGTACCTCGACACGGCCGCGGTCGCGGTGGTCGAAGGCGCGGTCAAGGAAACCACCGATCTGCTGGACCAGCGTTTCGACCACACCTTCTACACCGGCAACGGCACGGTCGGGCGGATCGTCATGACCGCCGCGGCCAAGCACCTGACCCCGGTCACGCTGGAGCTGGGCGGCAAGAGCCCCGCGGTCGTCGACCCCGGCACCGACCTGGCAGCCGCCGCCCGGCGGCTGGTGTGGGGCAAGTTCATGAACGCCGGACAGACCTGCGTCGCACCGGACTACATCCTCGCGATCGGCGAGACCGCGCGCGAACTCGAACCGCTCCTCACCCAGGCCGTGCGCGATATGTACGGCGAAAACCCGCAGCAGAGCCCCGATTACGGGCGGATCGTCAACGAACGGCACTTCGATCGCCTGACCGCGCTGCTGGGCGACGGCCGCATCGTCACCGGCGGCGCCACCGATCGCGCGAGCCGCTACCTCGCCCCCACCGTCCTCGCCGACGTCGATCCGGAGTCACCGGTCATGAAGGAGGAGATCTTCGGGCCGATCCTGCCCATCGTGCGGGTGCGGGACCTGGACGAGGCGATCGCCTTCATCACCGCCCGCGACAAGCCCCTCGCCCTCTACGCTTTCCTCGGCTCCGACGCCGCCAAGCAGCGGCTGCTCACCGAAACCTCTTCCGGCGCCCTGGCTTTCGGCATCACGAACGCGCACCTGGCGGTGGCGGGCCTGCCCTTCGGCGGCGTCGGCGAGAGCGGCATGGGCCGCTACCACGGCGCGTACTCCATCGAGACCTTCAGCCACGCCAAGGCGGTGCTCGACAAGCCGCTGCGCCCGGACACCCTGCGCATCGCCTATCCCCCGTTCACCGGGTTGAAGGAACGGCTGCTGCGCCGCCTGCTCTGAGCCCGGCCAGCGCCCCCAGCGCGAGCGCGATCTCGCACCCGGCGATCCCGGTCGCCGCGTGCGGAATCCACGCCGCACCGGCGCCGTGACCGCCGTGGGTCGGCATGGCGAGGTGCAGTGCGATCATGACGGCGCTGGTTCCCGCACTGACCTGCCAGACGCGCGCCCGCGGGTCCGTCCACAGATGCCAGGCACAGGCCAGGCACGCCAGGCTCATCAGATTCACCAGGGCGAACAACGGCATGGACGGTCCGTGTCCCGGCGTCCCCGCCGCGTGCAGCAAGGCCGATCCCGCGGCCAGCGCCGCACCGCATCGAGCCGTGATGCGGTGCGGCGCAACGGAAACAGCGGTCATTGCGGATGGCAGCAGTGCGCGGCGGCGCTGGGCGGTACGCCGAGGACGGGATTGCGGTCGAAGAAGCCGTAGGGCTGGAGTTTGAACCCCGCGTAGTCCACCGGCATGACCGGCCAGTCCTCCGGGCGCGGGAAGTGGGTGAGCCCGAAGGTGTGCCACAGCACCAGATCCTCGCCGTCGAGCGAGCGGTTCGCCGCCATATAGGCGGGCAGGCCGTCGCCGCCCGGATGCTGATTCACCAGATCTCCCGCCGGATACCGCTCTTCGCGCGCGTACCGCGTCACCCACAGCTGCCGGGTGGTGAACGCCGCCCGGGCCGCGATGGAGGAGGACGGGTCGGCCAGCAGGGTCGGCGTCTGGTGCGCGTGCAGCACGTAGGCGGTGGGATCGCCCATCCGATTGGTGTGCTCGGTGCTGACGATGTGCCACACCCGTCCGTTGGCGGCGTCGGCGTCGCGTGCGCCCTCGGCCTCGCTGGCCAGCCGAGTCCTCTTGGCGGTGAAGGCGTTTCCCCACGGATTGTCCGGCCCGACCGGCACGCGGCCGACCTCCACTTCGTCGACCGCATTGGCCACGCCGTCGACCATCATGTCCAGGCGCGCGCTGAAAAGGTGCTGATGGTAGGGCAGTCCGAGCCCGGGCGCGACCTCGCTCTGATACGCCGACCCCTCCGGCGGATAGGCGGCGGTGAACGCGACGCCGGTGAGTTTCGCCTCGCATTCGATGGTGCCGTCCAGGTACAGGTACCAGTAGAAGCCGTAGTCGTAATTGCCGACGGTGGTGAAGAAGCTGATCACCAGCCGCCGCTGCCGCCGCACCTCGCTGACGCCGGTGAACAGGTCGGTGTGCTTCCAGAGCGTGCCGTAGTCCTCCTCGTGCAGGCAGATGGCGTTCGGGATGGTGCGCGGCATACCCAGTTCGTCGCTCAGTACCGCGTCGAAGTAATGGATTTCGCCGAGACAGTCGCAGCCCAGGCGCAGCGAGTTGGTGAACCGGCCGAAGAGGTATTCGCCGGTGTCGAAGTAGTTCTGCCAGAAGCGGGTCGGGGACGGGTCGGCGTAGGGCACCACCATCTCGGCGATGGAGGCGCGGTAGAGAACCGGCCGGTAGCGCTCGCCGTCGCGAATCCGCAACCGGCGCAGGATGAGTCCTTCCCGGGCGTCGAAGCCGAGTTGCAGCCGCCAGTTCGCCCATTCGACGCGATCGCCGTCGACCCGGAAGCTGGGACCGTCGGGCTGGGTGATCTCGATCGGCTTGAGGTCCTCGAATCCCGGCGCGGCCAGGGCCGGGTCCTGGAAGTTGCCGTGCTCGTCGGGGACGTCCAGGATCCGATGGTCGATGAGCTGCAGCAGTTCCCGGCCGATGATGTCCACGTAGGCGCACAGCCCGTCCACCGGGTGCGCCCACGGGTGATCCTCGGGATGGTCCTGCCGGAAGGCGAACACCCGGATGATGCGCCGCCCCTCCTCGCCCGGGATGCCGTAGCTGCCCGCCGAGAGCGGCACGCAGACCGTGGCGGCCGGGTCGACGCCGCGGGCGCGCAGGGCGGCGCACCAGCTTTCGTCGCCGGCGAGGATGACGCCGACTTCCGCGAACTCCTCCTCGAGGATCGGCACCCGGCCGCCGCTGCCCGACAGCACCGTGTCGGCCCGGATCTCGTGGGAGGTGAGCGAGACCAGCACATCGCGGGACACTCCGGTCGAGATGTCCAGCAGCAGGATGCGCGCGAGCCGTTCGGGTGCCGGACCGGCGCCGTCGTGATGCGCCAGCACGGCGGCCTTGTCCGGCTCGTCCAGGCCGACATAGACGAACCGGACGGTCGGGCCGACCAGACCGGCCGCGCTCAGGATCTCGCGCACGGCATCGATCTCGGCGGCATCGAGCGCGGCGAGCACGGAGTCCATTGCGGTGCGCGCAGTTTCAACGGTGGACATGTGAACACTCCTGGTTGGGAAGGAAATTCAGGCGGCGATGGCATCGACGATGCCGTCGTAGACCGTTCGATTGGCGCGCCGCAGCGTGTACGCCTGCGCGATTCCGGCCAGCGGGAACGCGGCGGTGACGGCCAGCAGCACCGCGGCGAGGGCGGTCGAACCGCCGATCAGCGTCGGGAAGTTCACCACGATCAGCCCGGCCGCCACCGCCAGCCCGAGCAGCCCGAACGCCGGTGCGATCCGGGTGTGCCAGCGGCGGGTATCGCTGCCGGTGCGCGCGAAGTAGACGATGACCGCCGCGCAGGTGACCGCCATCAGCACCGCCACGCCGAGACTCGCCACACCGGAGAACCAGGTGAACACTTCGAGTTCCGGATCGAGGCCGCACAGCGCGAAGACCGCGACCAGGGCGCCCGCCGTGCCGGTCTGCGCGAGCGAGGACAGATGCGGCGATCGGTGGCGGTCGTGCACGCGTGCCAGCCCGCTCGGCAGCACATTGGTCGCGGCCATCGAATGCTGGTAGCGCGCAACCACATTGTGGAAGGAGAGCACGCAGGCGAACAGACTGGTGAGCAGCAGCACGTTGACGGCGACCGCACCGGCGGTGCCCAGATACTCCTGCGCGGTGCGGACGATGAGATCGCCGGGGTTCTCGGCGGCCGCGGCCACGATGCCGTCCGGCCCCCACGCCATGACCAGCGCCCAGGACGCGAACGCATAGAGCACACCGATGGCCAGCACCGCGCCGTAGGTGGCGACCGGGATGGTCCGGGCGGGATCGCGGGCCTCGTCCCGGAACACGGCGGTGGCCTCGAAGCCGATGAAGCCGGCGATGGCCAGCATCAGGCCCAGCCCGGGCGAACCGGAGAGCACCGTGTCGGGCGAGAACGGTTGCGCCGACAGCCCTTCCGCGCCGCCCCGGGCCATCACCACGACGCTGAGCAGCAGCACGATGCCGACCTCGGCGATCAGCAGCAGCCCGAGCGCCTTGGAGCTCACCTCGATATGCCGGTAGCCGAGCACACCGACCACCGCGACGATCGCCAGCGCGTAGCCGTACCAGGGCAGTTCGGGGCCGCCGATGTCCACGATCGAGCGCCGGAGCGCCGCGCCGAGGAATCCGTACACGGCCACCTGCACCATCGTGTAGGTCAGCCAGGCCAGGTAGGCCGCGCCCAGTCCGAGCGGGCGGCCCAGCCCGTACCCGATATAGGTGAAGAACGCACCGGCTTTCGGCACGTGGCGGCTCATGGCGCTGAGCCCGACCGCGAACAGCAGCAGCACGATCGCCGACACCACGAACATGGCCGGATAGCCGGCGCCGTTGCCGATGAGGATGGCGATCGGCGCGCCGCCGCCGATCACGGTGAGCGGCGCGGCGGCCGCGACCACCATGAAGATGATCGCGCCGGGACCGAGCGAACCGCGCAGCCCGGCGGGCGGTGACGCCGGGCCGGATGGGGATGTGGGGGCCATGTGGCACCTCCGGAAGAGCGAGGATCTTTGACCCTCAACACTGTCGGCACACCGTTTTTCGGGACGGTGATGCGGCGGTAAAGGTCGAGGCCACCGCGAATGAGACCGTCCGGCACGGGAGCTGTCTCGTTCGCGACCACGCAGTCCTCATCTCCCCGAAACCGGTGCGATACATGGTTTTCGTAGTTTCCGGGCGTATGGACGCCCGTAGCAGCGCACTCGACCGCGCGATCGCCGACCCGCCGCCGGTGCGCGGGGTGCACGCCACCTCGCCCATGTCCGGGCTGCGCCGCCGCAGTCTGGGCTTCGCCGGGCTGCTGTCGCAATCGGTGTCGGCCATCGCCCCGTGCGCGGCCGCCGCGACGGTGCCGGGCATGCTGGTGAGCACCAGCGGTGACGGGGCGCTGTGGGCGGCGATCCTCGGCGTCGGACTGACCCTGCCGGTGGCGGCGGCCATCAACCAGTTCACCAAACGCGTCGCGACGGCGGGTTCGCTCTACACCTTCACGGCCAAGGGACTCGGCGCGACAGCCGCCTTCCTGTGCGGCATCGGGCTGATCCTCGGATACGGGTTCATCGCCATGTACTCCTTCGCCCACATCGGTCTGCAGGTGTCGAATCTGCTGGGCGCGATGGGTTTCGAGGCGGGTTCGAGCGGATCGGTCCCGCTGTTGAGCGTGCTCGCCGCCGGCGCGGCCTGCGCGGTGGTGATGCTGCGCGGCATCGGCATGTCGGCGCGCTTGAGCCTGCTCGTCGAATCGATCGCGGTGGCGGTGCTGGTCGCACTGGTCGTCGTCCTGTTCCGCGGCCAGGGCCGCCACCCCATCGCCTGGGAACTGCTCGCCCCGCAGCGTGTTCCGTTCTCCGGACTGGTGGTCGGGGTCGTCATCGCCATCACCGCGTTCGTCGGATTCGAAAGCGCGGCCTCGCTGTCGGTGGAGGCCCGCCGGCCCTTCGCCGCGGTCCCGCGCGTGCTGATCTGGTCGCCGCTCGCGGCGGGCGTTCTGGTGGTGGCCGCGACCTCGGTGCAGGCCACCGGTTTTCGCGCGGCCGGCGTCGCGGTCGGCCGCGACCCGGACCCGGTGCGCACCCTGTCGGCGTTCTACGGCGTCGGCTGGATCTCCCCGATTCTGGACTGCGGTGTCGCCGCCTCGTTCTTCGCCTGCGCGCTGGCGTCCTCGACCGCGCTGGTGCGCGTGCTGATGAGCATGGGCATCGACGGCGTGCTGCCCGCCGTGCATCGCACACACCCGGTGTACCGGACCCCGCATCTGGCGATCGGCGTCTCCCTGCCCGTCGTCACCGGCATCCCGCTGCTGTTGCTCGCGTCGGGCGTCACCCAGGCCGTCGGCATACTCCTGGTCGTCTCGGCGGGCGGCTATGTGCTCGCCTACGCCCTGGTCTGCCTCGCGGTCCCGTTCTTCCTGCGCCGCATCGGCGAATTCAGCTTCGGTCCGGCCGTACTCGCGTGCGGCACCGCGCTCGGCCTCACCGGCTGCCTGTCGGTGTTCCTGGTCGCCGAATGGCGCGGACCGCGCGCGGCAGGCGTGTGGCTGCTCGCCCTCGGAACAGCGCTGGGGCTGGCCGGACTCCGGCGCGCCCGACGGCACGGCCCGCATCCGCTCGGCACCCACGACACGCCGATCGGCTCGGAAGTGCTGGGCGGAGCGCGTATTCCGGGCTCCGGCGACGATGCGACCGCACCCGTGCGGAGCCCGGAGTGAGCACGGCGGGCGGTATCGGCGGGCGGCAACCCAAAGCGGTACTGAGCGCACTGGTGGTCCTGGAAGAGGTGGCCGCCTGCGGTCCGGGCGTGACCGCCCGGGAGATCAGCCGCAATCTCGCCATGCCCCGCGCCACCGCCTACCGGCTGCTGAATCTGCTGGTGCAGCAGGAGTATCTGGTCCGCACCCCCGACCTGAGCGGTTTCGCCCTCGGCGCCAAAGTCACCGAGCTCGCCGGAATGGCCACCCCCGCACCGCTGCCCGACACCGTGCTGGACACCCTCGAGCAGCTCCGCGCGCACACCCGCGGCGGCATCCACCTCACCGGCTATCTGCGCACCACCACCCCGCGCCCGCGCGTCCGCATCCTGGACGCCGACCCCGAATACCCCATCGAACACGAGCAGCGCATCACCACCGACCTCACCGCGTCGGCCATCGGCCGCCTGGCCCTCGCCGAATCCGATCCCGCCGCCCACCGCGGCTACGCCCTGCAAGTCGACGAATTGCGCTCCGGCTCCGGCTGTCTGAGCCTTCCCATCCGCAACCGGCGCGGCGTTCTCGTGGCGGGCCTGACCCTCTCCACCACCTCGGCCCGCCTCCGCGACCTCGACGCCGCCCGCCGCCTCCTCGCCCCGGGTCGCGACCGCCTGGAAGCAGCCTTCCGCGGCCATTGAGCGGGTGCGGCCGGGATTCTCTTGACAATGGCCGGGCGGCCGCCCATCGTGGAATAGTTAGCGTAGCTAATTGGTAGCGGGTACCGCTCCCCGGCAAGCGCGCACGGGAGCGAGAGGGGCCGGGATGACGAAGACCAGCTGGAACGATGAGCACTCGATCCGCTTCACCGATCTGCTCGGCCGCCTGCTGGGCGACGAGCAGTTGCGTGCGGCGGTGCCGAGACCCGAGGTCGCCGTGGCGGTGCGCGAACCAGGGCTGAGTCTGGCCGGGACCCTGGACACGATCATTGCGCACTACGCGGACCGCCCGGCCATCGGCTGGCGGGCCCATGCGCTGATCACCGACGACGCGGGACGACGGGTGCGGCAGTGGCTGCCGGAATTCGAGACCATCACCTACCGCGAATTGTGGGATCGGGCCGGGGCAGTCGCCGCCGCCTGGCACGATGATCCCGAAACGCCGGTCCGCACCGGCGATTTCGTGGCGGTGCTGGGGTTCGCCGGGCTCGACACCACCGTGCTCGATCTGGCCTGCATTCGCGCGGGCGCGGTGATCGTGCCGTTGCAGGCGAGCGCCGCGGCGGCGCAATGGCATTCGATCCTGTCCGAGACCTCGCCTCGGCTGCTCGCGATCAGCCTGGATCTGCTGGACGCCGCCGTGGACTGCGTCCTGGACGGCGCGCCGGTCGGCACACTACAGGTTTTCGACTACGAACCCGCCGATGACCGGCACGCGGCGGCCTTCACCGCGGCCGCGAAAAGGCTGGCCACCGCGGGCAGTCCGGTCTCGATCCAGCCATTAGACGCCGCACTGCACCGCGGCCGTGAGCTGCCGCCGATCCCGCTGCCCGCGGACCCGCGTCCGGAAGAACTCGCGTTGCTGATCTACACCTCGGGCAGTACCGGAACGCCCAAAGGCGCCATGTACACCCGCCGACTGGTCACCGACATGTGGGCGAGGCCGACCGAGATCATGATCCCCGTCGTCAACATCAGCTATATGCCGATGAGTCACGTCGCCGGCCGGATGGTGTTGACCGGAACCCTCGCACGCGGCGGCACCACGTATTTCACCGCCGAGAGCGATCTTTCGACCCTGTTCGAGGACATCGCGCTGGTGCGGCCCACCGAACTGTTCTTCGTACCGCGCGTGTGCGATCTGGTCTTCCAGCAGTATCAGCGGGAACTGCGGCGGCTCATCGAGCAAGGCGTCGATCCCGATGCCGCCGACGAGAGCGTGAAAACCGACCTGCGGCAACGATTCCTGGGCGGCCGCCTGGCCCGCGCCATGGTGGGCAGCGCCCCGGTGTCGGCGGAGATGAAGGCGTTCATCGAATCCGTCCTGCAGCAGGTGCTGCACGACGGCTACGGCTCCACCGAAGCGGGCGGCGGGTTGATCCTCGACGGCGAGGTGCGGCGACCGCCGGTGCTGGACTACCGCCTGGCCGATGTGCCCGAACTCGGCTATTTCACCACCGACAAGCCGTATCCGCGTGGCGAATTCCTGGTCAAGACGACTCAGATGATTCCGGGATACTTCAAACGGCCGGACGTCACGGCGGAGATCTTCGATGCCGACGGGTTCTATCGGACCGGCGATATCGTGGCCGAGCTGGAGCCGGATCGCCTCGTCTATCTGGATCGCCGCAACAATGTGCTCAAGCTGTCGCAGGGCGAGTTCGTGGCGGTGGCCAAGCTGGAGGCGCTGTACGCGACCAGTCCCCTGATCCGGCAGATCTTCGTGTACGGCGCGAGCGAGCGGGCGTTCCTGCTGGCGGTGATCGTGCCGACCCCGCAGGCGCTCGAGCTCGATCCCGCCGAACTGCCCGGGGCGCTGGCTCGTTCGTTGCAGGGCATCGCCAAGGACAACCAGCTGGAGTCCTTCGAGCTGCCGCGCGGGCTGCTGCTCGAAACCGAACCGTTCACGGTCGAGAACGGCCTGCTGTCGGGTATCGGAAAACTGTTGCGGCCCAAGCTGAAAGAGCGGTTCGGCGATCGCCTGCATGCGCTCTACGACGACCTCGAAAAGCAGCAGCTCGGCGAGATGGACGAACTGCGGAACGGGGCCGCCGCCCGGCCGGTCGGCGAGACCGTGGTCCGCGCGGCGAAGGCGGTGCTGGGCGCGGTGGCCGAACCGCCCCTGGATGCCCGATTCATCGACCTGGGCGGCGATTCACTGTCCGCACTGACGTTCTCGACACTGCTGCGCGATTGCTTCGAGGTGGAGGTGCCGGTCGGATTGATCGTCGGCCCGGCCACCGAGCTGCGGCGGCTGGCCGAGTACATCGAGACCGAACGCCACGGCACCCGGCCCACCGCCGCCTCCGTGCACGCGCAGCCCGGTGAGATCCGGGCGTCGGAGTTGACCTTGGACAAGTTCATCGACGCCGAAACCCTGGACGCGGCAACATCATTGCCCAGCGCCCCGGCCGAGCCGGTCACGGTGCTACTGACCGGAGCCAACGGCTATCTGGGCCGATTCCTCCTGCTGGAATGGCTCGAACGGCTGGACCACGGCGCGGGCCGGGTGATCTGCGTGGTGCGCGGCAGCGATGCCGAGTCCGCCCGCGCACGCCTGGACACGGTCTTCGACAGCGGCGATCCGGAACTGCTCGCGCACTACCGCGATCTCGCGGCGCGCCGCCTGGAGGTGCTCGCCGGGGATATCGGCGAGCCGAATCTCGGCCTGGCCGAACCGGATCGGCAGCGCCTGGCCGCCACCGTCGACCTGATCGTGCACCCGGCCGCCCTCGTCAACCACGTACTCCCCTACGACCAGCTGTTCGGCCCCAATGTGGTGGGCACCGCCGAGATCATCCGCCTCGCCCTCACCACGCAGCGCAAACCGGTGACCTACCTGTCCACGGTCGCGGTGGCCGCCCAGGTCGCACCGGACGCCTTCGAGGAGAACGGCGACGTGCGCGAATTCAGCGCCGTCCGCAGCGTGGACGACGGATACGCCAATGGCTACGGCAACAGCAAATGGGCGGGCGAAGTACTGTTGCGCGACGCCCACGACCGCTTCGGGCTGCCGGTGGCGGTGTTCCGTTCGGACATGATCCTGGCGCACAGCCGTTTCCGCGGCCAGTTCAATCTGCCCGATATGTTCACGCGCCTGATGCTGAGCCTGCTCGCCACCGGCATCGCCCCGAAGTCGTTCTACGCCACCGACTCCCACGGTAATCGCCGCGCCGCACATTACGACGGCCTGCCCGCCGATTTCACCGCCGCCGCCATCACCGTGCTCGGGGCCGCCAATGTCTCCGGTTTCGCCACCTACGACGTCATCAATCCGCACCGCGACGGCATCTCCCTCGATACCTTCGTGGACTGGCTGATCGAGGCCGGGCAGCCCATCGAACGCATCGACGACTACGCCGAATGGTTCGCCCGTTTCGAGACCGCGCTGCGGGCCCTCCCGGAACGCCGCCGCCGCGATTCGGTGCTGCCGCTGCTGCACGCCTACCGCCGCCCGGCCCCGCCGCTCCCGGGCGCGGCGCTGCCCGCCGAGCACTTCCAGGCGGCCGTACGGACCGCGCGGATCGGCCCGACCGGCACCATCCCGCACCTGTCGCGCGAGCTCATCGGCAAATACGTGGAGGATCTCCGACTGCTCGATCTGCTGTGAATCGCGCCCGGGCGAAATATTCTGCGAACAGGATGTCCGGATCCCTCGGACGGCTTCGACGTTCCGGAAGAAGGCGTCACCGGGACGCCCGATCACGGAGGTGAGACCGATGAAGTACATGATCCTGTCCTACGGCAGCCAGCGCGACTACGACGGTATGGCGGGCCAGGCCACCGGTGACGACGCGTGGACGCCGGAGGAGTTCGCGGGCATGGTCGAGTTCATGCGCAAGTTCAACGCCGAACTCGAAGCGTCCGGCGAACTGGTGGACACCCGGGGCTTGGCGGCGCCGGTGCACACCCGGCGGGTCAGCGGCAGCACCCGGGCCGGGGTGCCGGTCGCGGTGACCGACGGCCCGTACGCCGAAACCCAGGAGGTGCTGGCCGGCTATTGGATCGTGGAGTGCGACAGCTTCGATCGCGCCACCGAGATCGCGCTCCGGCTGGCCGAATGCCCGGCCCCGCGCGCGGTCGCGGCCCGCGCGTTCGCGGATGTGCGGCCCATCGACCAGGGCGCGGACGAAATCCAGTCCTGATGCCCACGCCCGCCGAGGACCTGCTGCGCACCCTCGCGCCGCAGGTCCTCGGCGCGCTGGTGCGCCGCTACGGCCATTTCGACACCGCCGAGGACGCGGTCCAGGAAGCACTGCTGGCCGCCGCCACGCAATGGCCGGACGACGGGACGCCGGATGATCCGAAGGCGTGGCTGCTCACCGTCGCCGCCCGCCGCCTGACCGATATGCTGCGCGCCGAACAAGCCCGCCGCCGTCGCGAAGACATTGTCGCGCAGCAGGTTCCGGCGGATCATTGGACTTCGGGCGCGGCCGGTGAACGCATCGAGGATGCCGATGACACCTTGATCCTGTTGTTCCTGTGCTGCCACCCGGACCTGTCGCCCGCCTCGCAGATCGCCTTGACCCTGCGCGCGGTGGGCGGCTTGACCACCGCCGAGATCGCGCGCGCCTTCCTGGTCCCCGAAGCCACCATGACCCGGCGCATCACCCGCGCCAAACAATCGATCAAGGCCGCGGGCGCCACCTTCCGCATGCCGCGCGCCGCCGAACGCGACGCCCGCCTGGCCGCCGTCCTGCACGTGCTGTACCTGATCTTCACCGAGGGCTATGCCGCCACCGCGGGCCCTGCGCTCTACCGCCGCGATCTGTCCGCCGAGGCGATCCGCTTGACCCGCATCATGTTCCGGCTCCTGCCCGAGGACGACGAAGTGGCCGGGCTGCTCGCGCTCATGCTGCTCACCGATGCCCGCCGCCCGGCTCGCACGGGTCCTACTGGCGAGCTGATCCCGATGGCGGAACAGGACCGCACCCGCTGGGACGCCGACCTCATCGCCGAGGGCATCGCCTTGATCACCGCCGCCCTGCCGCGCGGCGGCCCGCCCGGCCCCTATCAACTGCAAGCCGCCATCGCCGCCGTGCACGACGAGGCCGCCACCTCCGCCGAGACCGACTGGCCGCAGATCGCCGCGCTCTACACGGCGTTGATCACGCTCACCGACAATCCGATGGTCGCCCTGAATCGCGCGGTCGCCGTCGCCATGGCCGAAAACCCGCGCGCCGGCCTGGCGCTGCTCGCGGATCTCGCCGACGACAGCCGCCTGAGCACCGACCACCGCTTTTACGCCGTTCGCGCCCAGCTGCTGGAGATGACCGGCGACACCGCAGCCGCACTCGCCGACTACCGGCATGCGGCGGAACTCACCGGCAGCCTCCCGCAACGCCGCTACCTCACCGAACGCGCCCGAAGCCTGGCAGCCGCTCCCCCATCCGGCGAGTGATCGGCCACTTTGTCTCCCTGGACAAGCCGATCACACCGATTCGGCTCGTAGGCACAGTGACTCGGCACGCGCCGCGGTCTCATACTGACAATTCCGTGCGCGCCGACGAGAGGGATTCCATGAGCATCGACGCCGATGCCGCCACCGGGCCCCGGTCCACCGATCCACGCCGATTCGATACTCCGGCACCCGATCTGCTGCCCGCCGACGATCCGTTCTACCGGCCGCCCACCGGCTGGCAGGCGACCCTGCCCGGCACCGTCCTGCACGCCCGCCCGGTCACGGTGGCGGCGTTCGGCCGCATCCGGCAGCCGCTCACCGCGTGGCAGTTGCTCTATCGCACAACGGATCTGCACGGCGCACCGGACGCGGCGGCGACCACCGTCATGCTCCCGCCTCACCCGGCCCCCGGCCCGCCCCGGGTACTCAGCCATCAGTGCGCCATGGATTCGGTGTCCTCCCGCTATTTCCCGTCCTTCGCGCTGCGCGCCGGCGCACGCGCCCTCGGCAGCCCCACCCAGTTCGAATTCTTCGCCATGACCGCCGCTCTCGCCCGCGGCTGGATCGTCGCCGTCCCCGATCACGGCGGCATGCTCGGCGCGTACGTCGCACCCCGCGAGCCGGGCCATCGCACCCTCGACGGATTGCGCGCCACATTGGGTTTCGCCCCGCTCGAACTCGCCCTCGACACGGCGCTGGGCCTGATCGGCTACTCCGGCGGCGGCATGGCGACCGCCTGGGCAGCAGAACTGGCCGGCACCTACGCGCCGGAACTGAACATCGCGGGCGCGGCCGCCGGTTCACCGGTCGGCGATCCCGCGGCCGCCTTCCTGCGCATCAACGGCAAACGAGCCGCCGGGCTGCCCGTCATGGCCATGGCCGCCCTCCGCCAGGTCTATCCGGCCTTGGACGCGGTGCTGCACGAACACACCACCCCTGCCGGGCGGCAGCTCCTCGAATCCATGCGCACCCGAGGCACATTCAGCGCCATCTCCCACCTGTCCGGCCGCGATATCGGCGACTACACCACCGTCCCGCTGACCGCCCTGCTCGCCCGCCCCGACGTGGACGAGGTCATGCGCGACCTGCGCCTCGGCACCGCCACCCCCGCCATGCCGATCCTGGTGGTGCAGAGCGTCAACGACCAGATCATCGCCGTCGAAACCGTCGACGCCCAGGTCCGCGCCTACCTCGACGGCGGCGCCCGCGTCACCTACCTGCGCGATATTCTCAGCGAACACAACAGCCTCGCCGTCCTCGCCCTGCCCCGCATGCTCGACTGGCTCGCCGACCGCTTCGCGAATGTGCCGCTCCCCGAATCGACCACGACCACCGTCCGCTCGGTCCTCGCCCAGCCCGGCACGCTGTCCGGCTTGCGCCGAATGGGCCGCACCGCAGCGCAGGTCCTACGCGGCCGAAAGATCACTCCGCACCGTTGACGCCACCGCGACCCGCGCCCGCGTGATCAACCGGGTCAGAGCGGTGGCCACATGTTCCGGTTCTTCGAGAATCACCGAATGCCCTGCGCCGTCGATCAATACGAGGTCGGCGTAGTCCACGGCGGCGGCCATGGCGACCGAGTGCGAGGGCGGGGTCATCAGGTCCGCGGAGCCGCACAGGACGAGGGTGGGGATCCGGGACAGGCCCGCCAAGGCGTCGGTGCGGTCGTAGCTGGTGAAGGCGCGCAGGAAGCCCGCCATGGTGACGATCGAGGTCTCGTTGCGCATGGCGTTGGCGAGGGCGAGCACGCGCGGGCTGACCTTGCGATCGCCGAACTCGGCCAGCCGGACCAGCGGCGCGAACACCTTGCAGGCCAGCAGTTTCGCCTGCTGCATGGGATGCGGCGCGAGACGCACGGCGGCCTGGAACAACGTGATCGCGGGATTGGTGAGCAAGCGGCCGAAACCCGATTCGGCGAGTCCGCCGGCGGCGGTCGCGATCAGCCCGACGCCGATGATGCGGGTGCCGATCTCGTGGGCGTACCGCGCGGCATAGGTCAGCAGCGCCATCCCGCCCATGGAATGCCCGACCAGCACGACCGGCCCGTGCGGGGCGACGGCGTCCAGCACCTCGCGCAGATCGTCGGCGAGCTGTTCCAGGTGATAGGTGCGACGGGCGGCGCGGGCCGAATCGCCGTGTCCGCGATGGTCGTAGCAGACCACCCGCGCGCTCGGATACTGCCGGGTCAGCGCGTCCCGCACATAGGTCCAGGACCGCGTGTGCTGGCAGTGCCCGTGCAGCAGCACCACGGTGAGACTCGCGTCGAGACGGCCGTATTCCCGGACCGTGAGACCGGTGCCGTCCGCGGTGACGACCGTCGTGCGCCGATGCGCCGGGGCGGCGAGGGGGCTGAGGGTCGGCATCGGGGACTCCAGGGTCGGGCGGATCGATGCCTCAAGTGTTCGCCCGCCCGGCTCCGGACAGGAGAGCCCCGAGGACTCGATCACCACCGCCCGAGGTGGCGGCGATCACCACCCTGGGTGTAACCCCCGGGCAACCGGTGTGCGCCGAACCGTTGTGCCCGGATTGCGCTGTCGCGTACTGTCAGGCGCGTCGTGCCGGAAGGGTCCCGGCGCGCTGTGGGGACGAGAGGACAGTGCGGGTGGCTGTCGCCGTTGGAGCGGATTTCTCCGGCTATCGCCTGGAACGACTGCTCGGGTCCGGCGGCATGGGAACGGTGTACCTGGCCCGGCATCCCCGGCTGCCGCGTAAGGACGCGCTGAAGATCCTGGCCGAGGAGCACACCGCCGATCCGGCCTTCCGGTCCCGGTTCCTGCGCGAGGCCGAGAACGCCGCGCGCGTGCGGCATCCCAATGTGGTGGCGATCCGCGACCGCGGCGAGCACGCCGGCCGGCTATGGCTGACCATGCAGTACGTCGAAGGCCCCGACCTCGCCGAGATCATCCGCCGCGCACCGGGCATGCTGCCGATCGAGCGAGTGCTGCGGATTCTCACCGAAGCCGCGCACGGACTCGACGCGATCCACCGGACGGGCCTGCTGCACCGGGATGTGAAGCCCGCCAATATCCTCGTCGAGGAACGCTCCGGCCTGGGCGATCGGGTCCTGGTGACCGACTTCGGGATCGCCCGCCCCGCCGGCGAAACCGCCACGCACACCGAGGGATTCGCCGCCACCCTCGCCTACGCGGCCCCGGAGCGCATCCGCGGCGAGACCGGCGATCACCGGGCCGATGTGTACGCGCTCGGCTGCGTGCTCTACGAAATGCTCACCGGCTTCCTGCCTTTCCCGCGCGACACTCCCGCGGCGGTGGTGTTCGCCCACCTCAACGATCCGCCGCCGAAACCGTCGACCTTCGGTGCGCCACCGGGTTTCGACGACGTGATCGCCACCGCGCTCGCCAAGGATCCGGCCGATCGCTTCGCGAGCGGCGGTGCGCTGGCGACCGCGGCGCGCGCGGCCGCCGAGACCACGGTGCGGATCGCCGCCCAGCCGGCCGCGCGGCCCCGCAGCCCGCGGCGGCGCGCGCTGATCGGGACGGCACTGGCCGCGGTCTTCGTGTCCGCGATGGCGCTGACGGTCGCGTTCGGCCGTGACGACCCCGCGCCGCACGCACCGAACTGGACTTCGCTCGGGCCGCAGACGAGCGTGGATTCGGTGTCGTGGGGCGCCTACACCTATGTCGCGCAAGCGTTTCCGGAGCTGCTGCCCGCGTCGCAGTTCGGCGTCGGATACCAGGAGATGTACAGCTGTATCGCCGTCGGCGAGGATCTGCGGACCCGGCCCATCGACGTGTTCACGCCGGTCGGTCGGATCGCCTGCACCGGCAATCGCGAACCGGCGGTCACCGTTCATCTGACCTGCAATGCCGACCGCTCGCCCATCGCCCCGCCCCCGACCTTCGACCGAGCCGAAGGCGACGAGCGCTGGACCCGCCCGTCGGGCACCGGACACCTGCACTGGGGAACGTATCTGGGCTACGAGCTGAAGCTCACCGGCTACCTCCGGGTGTACTTCGACCAGCCGGATCGCAATTTCTGCTACATCGTCGTCACCGGCGCCGATTCCGGAGCTACGCTGCGCACCCGCTGGTGGACGGAGGCGCCGCTGTGAGAACGCTGCGGATACTCGCGATCACGGTCGCGCTGGCGCTGTCGGGGTGCGCGATGTCCGGCCGGCCCGCACCCGGACCCGATCCGGCCGCGCTCGATGTGGGCGCCTTCAGCCGCTATCCGGTCCTCGCGCCGACCGCCGTCACCGAAAACCAGGGCCGGGTGCTCGAATCGGTCCGGATGGCCGAGGCCATGGCGGACCCGGAGGCGGTGGACCCGGCCCTGACCATTCCGCTCGGCGGCACCCGCGCGGTGCCGCTGCCGACACCGGCGAAAGCGGCGGGCCTGCTGGCGGATCCGGTGGCCGCGGTCTTGGCGAAGCGCGGCATGCTGGCCGGTTTCACGGTGGGCGGCACCGACACGGTCGCCGCCCGGCGCGGTACCGTCGGCGCGGGCCGGATCCTGCAGATCGTGGTGCTGCGCTTCCCGGATTCCGTTGCGGCGCAACAGGCCGCGCAGGAAATGGATGCCGTGGACTTCGCGGTGAGTCCGGACAATGTGGCCGTCGCGATTCCGGGGCATGCGTCCGCCCGCGCGCACTGGCGTCCGACCGTGCCGACCCTGGCGGCCACCACCGCCCACGACGTGTTCGTCATCAGCGTGCTCGCGGGCGAGCGCACCCCCGACGGCGCCGCCCTGGCGGCCTTGGCGGGCAAGGCGTTCGACGCGCAGATTCCGCTGTTGCGCGAGTTCACCCCGACACCCGCGGACCGTTTCACCGAGCTCGCGCTCGATCGCGACGGCATGCTCGGCCGGATGGTTCCCGAAGCGCCCGGCCGCTGGCCGTACCCGCAGGTGATCCTCGGCGAGCGCGACGGCAATGCCGGTTGGGACACCCTGTTGCAGGTACGCGGGATCGTCTACGGCCCGCGCGGCGCCGACCTGTTCGTGGGCCGGGAGCCCTTCGAATTGCTGGCGCTCAACCGATTCGACATGCTGGCCCGGTTCGCCGACGCGGCCGCGGCGCACAAGCACTTCGCCGCCATCCGCGGTCGGGTGACCGAGGGCGTGAACCAGCTGGTACCGGCACCGGCCGGGCTGCCGGACGTCAGTTGCAGCGAGAACCTGAAGAATTCGCTGGAATCGATGACCAAGTTCGTCTGTGTGCTCGTGTACGGCCGCTATCTGGCGGAGATCGGCAGCCGGGATTACGACGATGTGCGGCAACGCGCCGCGGCGCAGTACGCGTTGCTGGTGAACAGCGAGTAGGGCCGATGGACGAAACCCTCACCCCCGGAACGGTATTCGCGGGCTACCGGATCGAACGGCGGCTCGGCGCCGGCGGCATGGGCGCGGTATATCTGGCGCGGCATCCGCGGCTGCCGCGTTTGGACGCGCTCAAGGTGCTGCCGCCGAGTTTCGCCGCGGCCGCGGAGTTCCGGGCCCGTTTCCTGCGGGAGGCCGAACTGGCCGCCCAGCTCGAGCATCGCAATATCGTGGCCGTACACGACCGCGGCGCCGAGGGCGACCGGCTCTGGATCGCCATGGAATTCGTCGACGGCGTCGATGCCGACCGGCTGCTGCACGCCGAGGGTCCGCTGCCCACCGAGCGCGTGATCACGCTCGTCCGCGAGGCGGCCCAGGGTCTGGACGAAGCCCATCACGCGGGGCTGCTGCATCGCGATGTGAAACCGGCGAACCTCCTGATCGAATCCGGCGACGACGGACGCGTACTGGTCGCCGATTTCGGCATTGCCCGCGCGGCCGGCGAGGGCACCGCGCTGACCGACGTGGGCACGGTGGTGGGAACGCTGGCCTACACCGCTCCGGAAACCCTCACAGAGCAGCGCGTCGATCACCGAGCCGACATCTACGCGCTGGGCTGCACGCTCTTCGAACTGCTGACCGGCCGCAAACCCTTCCCGCGCGCTTCGATGGTCGCGCTCATGCGGGCGCACCTGGACGAACCGCCGCCGTCGGCACACGAACTGCGCCCGGAACTGCCACCGGCGATCGACGCGGTCCTCGCCCGGGCGATGGCCAAAGACCCCGACGAGCGCTATTCCTCGTGCGGGGCCCTGGCCGCGGCGGTGGCGGGCGCGTTCGGCCATCGAGTCGAGCCGACGCTGCCCGCGATCCAGCCGCTGCGCATCCCGCAGGCGACCGCGACTCGCCCGGAACCGGCACCGCGAGTCACCGCCGCACCCGTGCGGCGAACGACGATCCGGCGGCCGCGAATCCAGCGGCCGGCCCCTCGGCGCGCACGCCTCGCGGCGGTCACCGCGGGCATTCTGGCCGTGGTCGCGGCGATAACGGCCGCCGTTGCCCTGCAACGTGATTCGAACGAAGCGGCGGCGCCGTCCGCCACCACCACCGGCGGCGTGACCTGGGGCCAATATCGATTCATGGTCGAGGCGCTGCCCACCTTGCTGCCCGCCACGCCGGTATCCACCGGCTATCAGGGCATCCGGTGCGCCGCGGTCGACGAGAAAGGCCAGGCCACCGATCTGAAGAAGCTGCCGGACGGCATCGGGCGCATGCTCTGCACCGGGGACGAGAACCCGGTGAAGAATATCGACATCCGGTGCTCGACCAATCGAACCCCGTACTACCTGACCGACGAACATCCGATCGGCGACGAGCGCTGGACGCGTACCTCCGGTCGGGGCCGGGTGAACTGGCAGGACGTCGACCAGCCCGACGGCCCTACCGGCGTCGTCGGGCTCGAATTCCAGGAAGCCACCCGCAATTTCTGCCAGGTCGCGGTCATCGGCGGGAAGTCGGGACAGGATCTGCACGATCGGTGGTGGCCGAATGCCCCCTTCTGAGAGTTACGACGACTACCCGGAATTCGCCGGTTACCGGGTCGAACGGCGGCTCGGCGCCGGCGGTATGGGCGAGGTGTACCTGGCGCGCCATCCGCGCCTGCCCCGCCGGGACGCCCTGAAGGTGCTGTCGGACAAGCACGCCGGCAACGAGGAGTTCCGGGTGCGTTTCCTGCGCGAGGCCGAGGTCGCGGTCCGGCTGCACCATCCCAATGTCGTCGCGGTGCGCGACCGCGGCGAGCACGAGGGCCGGCTCTGGATCGCCATGCAGTACGTGGACGGAATGGACGGGGCCGCGCTGATCGCCGGTGCGGGATCCGGGCTCCCGGTCGAGCGGGCGATCCGGATCCTGTCCGAGGCCGCGCAAGGTCTCGACGAGATTCACCGGGTCGGGCTGCTGCACCTGGATGTGAAACCGGCCAATATCCTGCTCGCCGCGGAACCGGACAGCACGCTGGATCGCGTGCTGGTCACCGACTTCGGCATCGCCCGCACCGCCGACGAAGACGAGAACCCCACCGAGGACGGCGGATTCACCGCGACCCTGGCCTACGCCGCACCCGAGCAGATCGGCGGCGAGACGGTCGACCATCGCGCCGATGTGTACGCCCTCGGCTGCACCCTGCACCATCTGCTCACCGGATCGGTGCCGTTTCCACGCGACAGCCCAGCCGCGGTCATGTACGCCCATCTGCTCGAGACGCCACCGCTGCCGTCTCGGCAAAACCCCGCCGTACCAGCGCGATTGGATGCCGTCGTGGCCAAGGCGCTGGCCAAGGATCCGGCCGGCCGTTACGAAAGCTGCGGCGAACTGGCGGCGGCGGCGCGGGCGGCGCTCGAGGAACCGGACGGTGAGCAACCGGCCCCGCGCATCGGCCGCCGCGGACTAGTGCTGACCGGTGTGGCGATGCTTGCGACTGTCGCCGTGGCCGTTTCGCTCGCCATCGCCGGAGAATCCGGGGATCCGGCCCCGGCGCGGGATCCGCGGACGGTGATCAATGCCGACGCCTGGGGCAAGGCCGCGCTCATTGCCGGGACCTTCCCCGGGCTCCTGCCGGTCGCGCCGACCGCGCCCGGATACAAAGACCTCAACCTGTGCATGCACATGGACGCCTCGCAGAAGGACAAGTACATCTCCCTGGACGAGGTGGTGCCCAAGGCCGCGGTGATGTGCGCCGGCGATCTGGATCCCGTCATCCTGCTCACCGCGACCTGCAACAGCGATCGCACCCCGCTGACGGAGGCGGTGACCATCGCCCGGCTCGAAGGCGAGGAGTCGTGGACTCGCCCGTCCGGCACCGGACGCGTGCGCTGGGGCAACTACACCACGTCCGAGGGAAAGACACTCGGCAAGCTCGAAGTGAGCTTCGACGGATCCGATCGCAATTTCTGCCGCCTGCGGGTCGTCGGCGCGGAAACCGGTACCGAACTGCGCGACCGCTGGTGGCTCGATGCACCGATATAGCAAGGGGTACCGATGATTTCGCGCACGACGCTGCTGCGCGCCGCGGCGCTGCTCGGCGCGGCGCTGATCGCGGCGAGCGGCTGCACCCGCCCGGGCGATCCGGTCGCGGCCGTCCCCGACCGGTCGGTGTTCGACATCGGCGGCAATGACATCCGTCCGCCGACACCGCCCGCGGGCAACGAGAAGTACGGGCGCATCCTGGAATCGGTGCGGATGGGCGAGGCCATCATCGACCCGGCCGAAGTGGACGCGACTCTGTCCAAGGGCGTGGCCAAACGCACCGGGCCGGTGCCGAGTCCGCTCAAAGCGGTCGGGGTCCTGGCCGGTCCGGTCCGCAAAGTACTCGAATCCCATTCCATGCTGGCCGGATACACGATCACCGGCAGCGAGGTGGAGATCGACGAGCTGGCCGTCGGCGCCGTGCGCCTGCTCACGGTCCTGCTGCTGCGGTTCCCGGACGCCGAACAGGCCCGGCTGGCGGCCCGGCAGCTGGATGCCACCGACGCCGCCATGAGCCCGGACAATGTCGCGGTGCGGTTCACCGATTATCCGGGGGCGTACGGACATTGGCGGCCGAGCGCCCCGACGATGGCCGGAACCGTCGCACACGACTCGTTCGTCATCACCGTGCTGGCCGAGCACACCGCACCGGATCAGGCCGTCCTGACCGGGCTGATCCGCAAGGCCTTCGACCTCCAGATCCCCCGCCTGCGCGCCTTCGCGCCCACGCCGCCGCAGCGACTGGCGGAACTGCCCCTCGACGAGGACGGCATGCTGGCGCGGCTGCTGCCCCACGGTCCCGGCGTCTGGCCGGTGCCCACCGTCATCGTCCCCGATACCGACGACCTGGCCGGCTGGAGCACCACCATCACATCCAGCGGCGTGGTGTTCGGCCCGCGCGCCACCCAGCTGATGAAGAACTACGACCTCGACCCGGCAGTCGAACGCCTCGCCACCAACGGATACAACTACCTGGAGCGTTATCCGGACGCGGTCGCCGCCCGCCGCGGGTTCGGCAAGGAGATGCGCAAAGCCCAGGAATCGTCCGGCAGGAACGTAGCCACGCCCAAGGGTGTTCCCGACGCCTACTGCGCCAAATACGATGTCGAGACTCCGGCGTGGCCGGTCCAATTCCACTGCCATGTGCTGTTCGAGCGTTACTCCGCCACCAGTGTGGGCCGCAATCTCACCGAGGCCCAGCAGCGCGCCGCCGCGCAATACCTGTTGCTGGTGAACGGTGTCTAGCGCGCCCGGGATCCTGGCTCCGGGCACGCTTTTCGCGGGCTACCGGATCGAGCGGGTGCTCGGCAGCGGCGGCATGGGCACCGTGTACGCGGCCGCGCATCCGCGGCTGCCGCGCCTGGACGCGCTGAAAGTGCTGTCGGCGCAGCACAGTTCGGATCCGGAGTTCCGGTCCCGCTTCGTCCGCGAGGCGGAGCTCGTAGCGCGGCTGGAGCATCCGAACATTGTCGGCGTCCACGATCGGGGCATCGAAGACGACCGATTGTGGATCGCCATGCGGTTCGTGGCCGGCACCGACGCCGCGGCTCTGCTCCGCACCGGCGGGCCGGTGGCGGCCGAGCGGGCCGTGCACATCATCGCCGCGGTGGCGCGGGGCCTGGATCACGCCCATCGCGCCGGCATGGTGCACCGGGACGTCAAACCCGCCAATATCCTGCTGGAAACCATTCCGGAACAACCCGATCGGGTGGCGATCACCGACTTCGGCATCGCCCGCGGTGCGGCGAACTCGACCGTGCTCACCCAGGCCGGTTCGGTGCTCGCGACCCTCGCCTACGCGGCCCCCGAACAGCTCACCGGAGCACCGGCCGATCATCGCGTCGATGTCTACGCGCTGGGGTGCACGCTCTACGAACTGCTCACCGGCGCACCGCCTTTCCCACGCCCGACGGCCGAAGGGGTGATCCGCGCCCAACTCGAGGACCCGCCGCCGCGGCCGAGCGCGACCGTCGCGGCCCTGCCCGCCGCGATCGACGCCGTGATCGCCACGGCGCTGGCCAAGGAACCCGGCCGCCGATACGACAGTTGCGGTGTGCTGGCGGATGCCGCGGCCGCGGCGCTGATCACCGGCACCTCACCATCAGCGCGTCCCCGGCGGCCTGCGCGCCGGCTCACGGTCGCGCTCGCGATCACCGCGACCGTCACGCTCGCGGCGGGCGCGGGCCTCTACGCCCTCCGGCTTCACAACGGAGCATCGGCCGAGCCCACCGCCGGTCCGGCCGCCTCGTCGACCGCACTCGCGCCGGATTCTTGGGGCGCACACGAATTCATCGTGAAGGCGTTTCCCGGACTGCTCCCCGCGACCGTGTCCGGAAGCGGATTCCAGGGCCTGCGCTGCCTTTCGGTGGACGAGGATCTCAAGCCGATCGCCGTGACCGAATCGCGGGACTCCACGAACACGCTGTCCTGCAACGGCGATCGCAATCCGGTCTCGCGCCTGGTGGTGCGCTGCGACGCCAAGGGCGAACTGGGCTTCGGCCCGGTGCCGGACCGGACGATCATCCTCGACGAACACTGGCAGCGCGCTTCCGGACAGGGCCGGGTGATCGTGCACGAGCTGCCCGCCATCGGCGGCGGTGGCCTCACCGGCCAGCTGCTGGCCGAGTTCGACGACGGTCCCCGCAAGAACTGCACGCTCAATGTGGTCGGCGACCATTCCGGCCGCGACCTCTTCGACCACTGGTGGTCGGCGGCCCCGCTGTAACGCGCGGGTGCCGGTCGATGCGGCCGACCGGCACCCGCCGCGGGCTACTCCGCGTGCAGGTACACCGGCAGCGCGGTGTGACCGTTGGAGATGAAGCTGCCGATGGGGCTCAGTTGCGCCGCGTCCGTGGCGAATCGCAGATTCGGGAACTTGGCGAAGAGCGCGGGCAGTGCGATGGCGGCTTCCAGGCGGGCCAGCGGTGCGCCGATGCAGTGGTGCGCGCCGTGCCCGAACGCCACGTGCTGGTCCTTGGTGGCGCGGTGGATGTCGAACTCGTCGGTGGTGTCGCCGTGGATCTTCGGGTCGCGGCTGGCGGCGGCGTAGGACGCCAGGATCGCCTCGCCCTGCGGAATGACCTGGCCCGCGATCTCGATGTCCTCGACCGCGTAGCGCAGCGGCAGGTGCGCGACCGGCGCCTGGTACCGCAGCGTCTCCTCGATCACGTCCGACCACGGCACTTCTTCGCCGACAACGGCTTTCAGCTGTTCGGGATGGGTGAGCAGCGCGGTCACGGCCTGATCGAGGAGGTTGACGGTGGTCTCGTGCCCGGCGTTGATCACCAGCATGAGCGTGTCCACCAGTTCGGCGTCGGTCAGCGCCGAGCCGTCGTCGTCGCGCTCGGCGATGATCACGGTGGTGATGTCGTCGCCCGGATTGTCGCGGCGGTAGGCCACGAGTTCACCGATCAGCCGGCCCATTTCGAGATAGTTGGCCATGGCCTGTTCGGCGGTGAAGGAGCCGTCGAAGAACCCGTCCACGCACTTGTGGATCGGCCCGTCGAGGTGTTCCGGAATGCCGATCAGCCCACTGATCACCTGGATAGGCACCGGGTAGGCGAACCGCTGCCGCAGGTCCACCGATTCACCGGCCGGGGTGGCGGCCAGGTCCTCGAGCAGATCGCTGACGATCTTCTCGATGCGTTCGCGCATGGCGGTGGTGCGGCGCGCGGTGAAGGCCGGCGACACCAGTTTGCGCAGGCGGCGATGATCGGCCCCGTAGGCGGTGAACATGTTCTCCGCCACCACCCAGGGCAGCAGCGGCCAGGTCTCGGTGATCTCGCCATTGCGGAAGGCGGTCCAGTGCTGGCGCGGATCCTTCGATACGCGCGGGTCGGCGAGCAGGCTCTTGAGCACGACCTGATCGGTGACCGACCACGCCTTCACCCCGCCGGGCAACTCGACCAGCGCGACGGGTCCACGTTCGCGAATTCGAGCCGATTCACCCTGAATGTCCGCACCGGAGGTGTCCAGTACGAGTGGTGTCTGTTCCATCTGTAGCGCTCCTCTATACCGCGCGGGCTGGCGCGGAGCTTGCGGGGAAGGCGACCGGCAGCGCCACCATGGCCCGGTGGAAGGGGCCGGGCCGCCACGAGATCTCGCTCTTGGGCACCGCCAGCCGCAGTTCGGGCAGGATGTCGAGGAGCTGATCGATCGCGTTCTGGACCACCACGTAGGCCACCGAGCGGGCGGGGCAGGCGTGCGGGCCGGCGCTCCAGGCCAGGTGCGAGCGATTGCCGGTGCGATCGCCGCCGGCGATGGCCGGATCGTTGTTGCAGGCCGCCAGGCTGATCATGACGGGCTGGTGCGCGGGCAGCCAGGCATTGTCGATCAGGATGGGCTGGCGCGGGTAGCTGATGGAGAAGTTGGCCATCGGCGGGTCGTTGAAGAGCACCTCGTCGAGGGCGTCGCGGGTGGAGAGGCTGCCGCCGAGGACGTCGCCGCCGAAGCGGTCGTCGGTGAGCATGAGCAGCAGCGTGTTGGTGATCAGGTTCTGCATGGGCTCGATGCCCGCGCCGTAGAAACTGACCAGCTGGTAGAGCATTTCCTCGTCATTGAGCTTCGAGGAGTGGTGCGCCATGCGGGAAGTCACGTCGTCGCCGGGTTCGGCGCGGCGCAGGGCGATGAGCTCGAGCAGGGCCTCGCTCAGGGTCTGCATGCCCCAGGCGGCATTGACGGTGTCGAAGAGCGCGGCCATACCGGTGGCGACGCGGTGCCCCAATTCCGCGGAGCAGCCGACCATTTCATTGAGCACCTGGAAGACCAGCGGCAGCGCGTACTGCGACACCAGGTCGGCCGAGCCCTCGGCGGCGAAGGACTCGATGAGCGGGGCGGCGATGCGCTCGACCGCGGAATGCACACCGTGCAGGTCGATTCCGTCGATAGCGGCGGTGTATGCCCCCCGGTAGCGGGCGTGCGCGGCGCCGGCATTGCGCAGCGCGTTGGGGTACCACTGCATCATCGGCCGGACCGGTGAATCCTCCGGGATGGTCTGCTGCCAGGCGCGCGGATCGGCCGGGAAGTGATCCGGATCGTTGAGGATGCGCAGCGCGGTCTGGTAGTCGATTACCAGGGTGGCGGGCACGTCCGGCGCGAGCTCGATGGGCACCATGGACCCGTACCGCCGCCGCATCTCCCGGTAGGCGGCGTGCGGATCGGCGGCGAATTCCTCAGTGCCCAGCAGGATTCGGGGTCCGTCCACGGAGTTCGGCGAACCGTGGCGGACCGGGCAGCCGCCCGTCGCCGATCCCCCGGACATCTGCGTGTTCATCCCCTGGGTCAACTGCCAACCTCACAATCCTTGTCCGACAGCCGGTTTCGGAGGCGGGCGCGCCGGCGAGCGGGTCGCCGGAACGCCGTACCTCGACGGCGGGGCAAGATTAGCAGTACCGGAGGTGGGACTCCCACCTTTGCGGAAGGATTGCAGGTCACCGGACCAAGAGGTTGGACCGGACCAGTTGCGTTGAGCCGCTGGGCATCACGCGCCTATCAGACGGCAGGGTCTGGTTCCGGGTCCGGGTCGCCGGGCACGGGCGCGGGCGCGGTGGCGAGATCGATCTGCTCGCTCACGTACCGGAACACCACCGCGATCACCGCGGCCACCGGCACGGCCAGGAACGCGCCCACGATGCCGTACAGCGAACCGCCCACCGTGATGGCCAGCAGCACCACCACCGCGTGCAGCTGCATGCTGCGGCTCTGCAGGATGGGTTGCAGCACATTGCCTTCCAATTGCTGCACCACGATGATGATGGCGAGCACGATAAGCGCGGTGGTGAAACCCTTGGTGACCAGCGCGACCAGCACCGCCAGCGCCCCGGCCACGAACGCGCCGACGATGGGCACGAAACCGCCGAGGAAGGTCAGCACGGTCAGCACCGCCGCCAGCGGGACGCCGAGAATCACCAGCCCGCCGCCGATCAGCACCGCGTCGATCAAGCTGACCACCGCCTGGGTGCGGATGAAGCCGCCGAGCGTCGCCCACACCCGGTTCAGCACCTCCTCGAGGTGGCGGCCGCTCACGCTGCCCATGTTCCGATGGATCCAGGGCAGCAGTTTGGGTCCGTCCTTGACGAAGAAGAACGCCAGCATGAGCACCAGGAACAGGGTCACGATGGCCGAGGTGGCGGTGCTGACGCCGGTGAACACGCCGGTGGCGATGCGTTCGGCGCTGGACTGCACGCGGCTGACGATGGCGTCGACCGCCGAATCCAATTGCTCCTGGCGAATGTTCAGCGGCGGCCCCTGTAACCAGTCGCGAACCTGATTGACGCCCTTGGTCGATTGCGAGGCCAGCTCCGGAGCCTGGTCCACCACGGACGGCACGATGCCCGCGATCACCCCCGCCAGGATGGCGAGCAGGCCCAGGGTGGTGATGGAAGCGGCGAGCGCCGGGCGTAGCCCGTGCTGGGTCAGCCAGCGCGTGGGCGGCCACAGGATGGTGGAGATCACCAAGGCCAGGGCCATGGGCAGCACGGCGACCCAGAATTTGGCGAGCAGATAGTCCAGCACCCAGCCCGCGGCGGCGATGGCGACCAGGCAGACCGACCACTTTGCGAGCCAGAGTATTCCGCGCCCGATGACGACACCGCGTTCGGGCGGCGCGGGATGGCCGTTATGTTCCTGGTCAGTATCGTTCACCGGGTCGCTCACGCCCCCAGTCTGGCATGACACGCCCTGGAACCGGGCGAAGGCGACTTCTGAAACACGGGTACCGTGAGCGGGTGGCCACCCAAGTGTTTGCCAATTGGTAACCCTCATATGAAACAACGAACGCCGAAACGCAGGGCCGTTCGATGAGAGGTGGGCTGTACCCGATGCCGCAACCGCAGGCCGACATCACCCCCGACGCGTCCCCGCTGCTGCGGGCCGCGCTGGCGCCCCCGGCCCGCACCCTGGTCGACATCCTCGCCGCCACCGCCGCGGCCTACCCCGACGCCCCCGCCATCGACGACGGCGAACTCGTCCTCTCCTACGCCGAACTCCGCACCGAGATCGACACCGCGGTCACCGCCCTGATCGCCGCCGGTGTCCGCCGCGGCGACCGCGTCGGCGTCCGCATGCCCTCGGGCACCCGCGCGTTGTACATCACGATCCTGGCCGTCCTGCACGCCGGCGCCGCCTACGTCCCCGTCGATGCCGACGACCCGGACGAACGTGCCCGCCTGGTCTTCGGCGAAGCAAAAGTGACGGCCATCGTCACCGCCGCAGGCATCGAAACTCCCTCCGCCGCTACGGAAGCCGCCACGGCGAAAGCTGTCGACCCGTCGACCACGGACGGCACGCACACCACGGACGGCACGCACACCACGGACGGCACGCACACCACGGACGGCACGGACGGCACGGACGGCACGGACGAGCCGAACACCGCGGCGGATGACAGTGCTGCCGCCATGGATCATGAGCTGCGGAACTCCCCTACCACTGCCGATGACGCGTGGATCATCTTCACGTCCGGGTCTACGGGTACGCCGAAAGGTGTTGCCGTGACGCATCTCAATGCGGCGGCGTTCGTGGATGCGGAGGCGCGGCTGTTCTTGCAGGGTGCGCCGATCGGGCCCGGGGATCGGGTGCTAGCCGGGTTGTCGGTGGCGTTCGATGCCTCGTGCGAGGAGATGTGGCTCGCGTGGCGGCACGGGGCCTGCCTGGTGCCCGCGCCGCGGGC
This sequence comes from Nocardia yamanashiensis, assembly GCF_021183565.1. Classification (NCBI taxonomy): domain Bacteria; kingdom Bacillati; phylum Actinomycetota; class Actinomycetes; order Mycobacteriales; family Nocardiaceae; genus Nocardia; species Nocardia yamanashiensis. The sequence goes on along the minus strand of NZ_CP089226.1, from coordinate 1,779,372 downwards.
GCTGGTGCGGACCGGGGCGGATCTGGGGCCGTGGCTGGTGCGGCGGGAGATCAGCATCGTGTCCACGGTGCCGACGCTGGCGGCGACCTGGCCGGCGGAGGCCCTGGAGTCGGTGCGGTTGCTGATCTTCGGCGGCGAGGCGGTGCCGCCGGAGCTGGCCGAACGGCTGGCCGGGAATCAGGATTCCGAGCGCGAGGTGTGGAACACCTACGGGCCGACCGAGGCCACCGTGGTCGCGTGCGCGGCGCTGCTGGACGGGTCCTGGCCGATCCGGATCGGGCTGCCCCTGGACGGGTGGGATCTCACCGTGATCGACGCGGCCGGGAACCCGGTGAGCGAGGGCGAATCCGGTGAGCTGGTGATCGGCGGCGTCGGACTGGCGCGATATCTGGATCCGGCCAAGGACGCCGAGAAGTACGCGCCGCTGCCGTCGGTGGGCTGGGAACGGGCCTATCGCAGTGGCGATCTGGTGCGCAACGACAGCGCGGGCCTGGTATTCCTGGGCCGCGCCGACGACCAGATCAAACTCGGCGGCCGGCGAATCGAACTGGGCGAGATCGACAATGCGCTCCAGCATCTGCCGGGCGTGACCGCCGCCGCGGCCGCCATCCGCACCACCAAGGCGGGCAACAAGATCCTGGTCGGCTACCTGACCGGCCCCGAGCCGGGCTACGACCTGGCCTCCGCCAGAGCGATTCTCGCCGAACAGCTTCCGGCTCCCCTGGTGCCCCGCCTCGCGGTGGTCGCCGACATGCCCACCCGCACCTCGGGCAAGGTCGATCGCGACGCCCTGCCGTGGCCGCTGCCCAAGGCCGTCGCCGCGACCGCCGAAGCCGGGCTCTCGCCGACCGAGCAATGGGTTGCCGGACTGTGGGATTCGATCCTCGGCGCGGAGGTCACCGACCCGAACGCCGACTTCTTCGACCTCGGCGGCGGCTCCCTGGCCGCCGCGCAACTGGTGGCGGCGCTGCGCGAACGCCAGCCCACCATCGCGGTCGCCGACCTCTACGACCACCCCCGGCTGGGCGCGCTGGCCGCGTTCATGGACGCCAGCGCCCCGACCGTCGCGGTCGAGGAACGGCACGTGGCCCCGGTTCCCTTGCCCGCCCAGCTGTTCCAGGTGCTCGCCACCATCCCGCTCACCACGCTCACCGGTCTGCAATGGCTGACCTGGCTGGCCATCGTCGGCAATATCGCCGCCTGGTCCGGCTCCCTACCCTGGCTGCCGCACCTGTCGTGGTGGTGGACGCTGTTCGCCTTCGTGCTGTTCATCTCCCCGCCCGGCCGGATGGCGTTGTGCGTGGCCGGTTCCCGGCTGCTGCTCAGCACCGTCGAGCCCGGCACCCACCCGCGCGGCGGCTCCACCCACCTGCGCCTCTGGGCCGCCGTCCGGCTCTCGGAGGCCAGCGGCGCCGAGAACCTGTCCGGCGCACCCTGGATGGTCCCCTTCGCCCGGGCGCTCGGCGCCCGCGTCGGCAAGGGCGTCGACCTGCACACCCTCCCGCCGGTGACCGGCATGCTGGAACTGGGCGACGGATGCAGCGTCGAACCCGAGGTCGACCTGTCGGGCTATTGGATCGACGGCGACACCGTCCACATCGGCCCGATCGTAATCGGCCCCGGCGCGGTGGTCGGCGCCCGCTCGATCCTGCTGCCCGGCACCAGGATCGGCCGCAATGCCGAGATCTCCCCCGGTTCCGCGGTATCGGGCAAGGTCAAGGCGGAGCAGGAATGGGCCGGTTCCCCTGCGGTGAAAGTCGGTAAGGCACAGCACCGCTGGCCCGCCTGGACCCCCGACCGCGCCCCGCACTGGGTCGCCATCTTCGGCGTCACCTCCATGCTGCTGGCCGCCGTCCCCATCCTCGGCCTGGGTTCCGGCGGCGCGCTCATCGCCTGGTGGATTCGCGACACCACCACCCTCACCGCCGGGCTCGGCCGCGCGTTCGCCATCCTCCCGGTGGCCATGCTGCTCAGCCTCGGCGTGTACGCGGTGGTGACCATCGCGCTGGTGCGGCTGCTCGGTATCGGCCTGGTGAAAGGCCATCATCCGGTGCGCAGCCGCGCGGGCTGGCAGGCCTGGGCCACCGAACGCCTCCTCGATTCCGCCCGCACCTTCCTGTTCCCGCTGTACGCCAGCCTGCTCACCCCGGGCTGGCTGCGGCTGCTCGGCGCGAAGATCGGCAAGAGCGTGGAAGCCTCCACCGTGCTGCTGCTGCCCAAGTTCACCACCGTCGCCGACGGCGCGTTCCTGGCCGACGACACCATGGTCGCCTCTTACGAATTGGGCGGCGGCTGGCTGCGCATCGGTGAGGCCAAGGTCGGCAAGCGCGCGTTCCTCGGCAATTCCGGCATGACCGCGCCCGGTCGCCGCGTCCCCAAAAACGGCCTGGTCGCCGTGCTTTCGGCCGCCCCGTCCAAGGCCAAGGCCGGATCGTCGTGGCTGGGCAGTCCCCCGATCCGCCTGCGCCGCGCCGCCGAGACCGGTGACACCGCACGCACTTTCAACCCGCCGTGGCGGCTGAAGGTGGCGCGCGCCATCGTGGAAACCTGCCGGCTCATCCCCGTCCTGGTGACCTTCGGCATCGGCCTGGGCGTGCTGTTCACCCTGGCCTGGCTGGCCCAGACCCTCGGTCATCTGGCGGCCGCCCTGCTCAGCGGCCTGGTGCTGCTGGCCGCGGGCGCTGTCGCCGGCGCCGCGTCGGTCATCGCGAAATGGCTGCTGGTGGGCCGGATTCGCGCCGAAGAACATCCGCTGTGGAGTTCGTTCGTCTGGCGCAACGAGGTCGCCGACACCTTCGTCGAACACGTCGCCGCACCGTGGTTCGCGCGCGCCGCGACGGGTACGCCCGTACTGAACGTGTGGTTGCGCGGACTCGGCGCCAAGATCGGCCGCGGGGTATGGTGCGAATCCTATTGGCTGCCGGAGGCCGACCTGGTGACCCTCGGCGATGGCGCGACCGTGGAGCGGGGGTGTGTGGTGCAGACCCATCTCTTCCACGACCGGATCATGGCCATGGACACCGTGACCCTCGGCGCGGGCGCCACCCTCGGCCCGCACTGTGTGGCGCTGCCGGCCGCGAGCATCGGCGCGGGCGCGACCATCGGCCCCGCGTCGCTGGTCATGCGCGGCGATTCGGTGCCGCCGTCGACGCGCTGGTGGGGCAATCCCATCGCACCCTGGCCGTCCACTACGGAGGTGAGCCGCTGATGCCGGGCAAGGGCACCGACACACCCATCGACGACTATCTGCCCCAGAACGGGAACCGCGGCTACCGGGTGTCGCGCTACGACCTGGAGCTGGTGTACAAGGTCGCGGCGAACCGGCTGGCCGGGCGCGCCGAGATCACCGCGGTCACCACCGAGGTGCGGGATCGGTTCGCGCTGGACCTGTCCCAGTCCCTGGCGGTGTCGAAGGTCTTCGTCAACGGCGTGAAAGTGGCGCGCTACACCCATCAGCGCGGCAAGCTGACCATCACCCCGCAGCAGCGGATCCCGGCGGGCGGCGTGCTGGCCATGGTCGTGCAGTACGCGGGCCCGCCCAAGCCGATTCGCGGTCTGTGGGGCGAGGTCGGCTGGGAGGAATTGACCGACGGCGCGCTGGTGGCCAGTCAGCCCAATGGCGCGGCCTCCTGGTTCCCGTGCGACGACCATCCCAGTTCCAAAGCCAGCTACCGCATTTCGATCACCACCGATTCGCCGTACTACGCGCTCGCCAACGGCACCCTCGTGCGCAAGCAGACCAAGGCGAGCCAAACCACCTGGGTGTATGAGCAATCCGAGCCGATGGCGAGCTATCTGGCGACCATCCAGATCGGGCAGTACCGCAAGCAGCGCATCGACGCGCCGCGCGGATCGGTGCCCATGCAGGCGATTCTGCCGCCGCGGCTGCGGGTGGAGTTCGAGCACGATTTCGCCCGGCAGCCGCGCATGATGGAGGTGTTCACCGACAAGTTCGGGCCGTACCCGTTCGAGGGGTACACCGTGGTGGTCACCGACGACGAGCTGGAAATCCCCATCGAGGCGCAGGGCATCTCCACCTTCGGCGCGAATCACTGTGACGGGCACCGGGGTTCGGAGCGCCTGGTCGCGCACGAGCTGGCGCACCAGTGGTTCGGCAACAGTCTCACCATTCGCCGCTGGCGCGATATCTGGCTGCACGAGGGCTTCGCCTGTTACGCGGAGTGGATCTGGTCGGAGGCGTCGGGCGGGTCCAGCGCCGACCGGCAGGCCCGCGCCGCGCACGAGATGCTGGCGCGGCTCCCCCAGGACCTCACGCTCGCCGATCCCGGACCGGAGCGCATGTTCGACGATCGGGTGTACAAGCGGGGCGCGCTGACCTTGCACGCCCTGCGCCTGGAACTCGGTGACCGCGCGTTCTTCGATCTGCTGCGGGAATGGACCGCCCGGTACCGGCACGCCTCGGTCACCACCGACGAATTCACCGATCTGGCCGGGCATTACAGCGCCGGATCACTGCGACCGCTGTGGGACAGCTGGCTGTACGCGCGGCCGCTGCCGCCGCTGCCGCACGAGCATCGGCCGTCCCGGCCGGCGTAGCCGAGGGGAACCGTCGCGTGCTCCGCTGCGATTCCCCCGCGCGACCCGTTCAGCCCTGAGCGTCGAGGACCTCGCGCAGCTTGCGCCCGAAAGCTTCCGGCTGACCGGCGTACGGGTGGTCGCCGCCCACGAATCCGCCGTGATGGCTGGGGAATACGGTCGCTTCCTGACCGAGCAGCGCCGCGGTGGCCGTGGAGGTGCGCGCGGTGAACGTGCCCGCGGATTCCTCGCCGACCGCGATGACGACGCGGGTCGGCGCGGCGGTCAGGGCGGCGGCGTCGGGCTGGTATCCGCTGACGGCCCAGGAGTGGTCGGACAGCAGCGGGTCGTCGCGGGTGCCGTCGTCCTCGGTGGACATGCCGAACATGGCCGGATCAGGGGCGGGCTGGGCGAAGTACTCGTCGGTGTACTCGCCCTGCCAGGAAGTCATGGCGATGAACGCGGCCATGCCCGCGCCGGATCCCTTGGCCTCGTACACTTCTCGCACCCCGGCGCGGGCGCGTTCGGACGCGGCGGCATCCGGCAGCACCGGAATGACCGGCGGCTCGTGGGCGACCAGCGTGCGCACATCATCCGGGTGCGCGGTGACCAGGGCCAGCCCGGTGACCGCGCCGCCGCTGCTGCCGAACACCTCGACCGGCCCCGCCCCGAGTTCGGCGATGAGCGCGTGCAGATCCTCGGCCTGCTGCTGGGGCGTGTTCTCCACACGCCCGTCCTTGCGCTTGCTGCGGCCGAGCCCGCGCGGGTCGTAGGTGACCACGGTGCGATCCGGGAACTGCGCGGCCAGGTCCGCGAATCCGTCCGCGCACATCGGCTGCCCGATCATCAGCAGCGGCGCCCGCCCGTCGGCGGTCGGCAGCGGCCCGTGCACGTCGAACACGATGTCGGCATCGGGCAATTCGAGGGTATGAGTCGTCATATCTATACCGACGCCGTGTCGGTCCGGAATTCATCGGTGCGCCCGCTGATCCGGATCCGCGATCCCGCCAGCCACCCCGAATAGGTGCGCCGCCCGTGCTCCCGCTCCACCCGCGTGGTGATCTCGGTCAGCCGCAGTCCCGCCGCCCACGCCAGCAACTGCTCGTGCACTCCGGCCGGATACCGCCCCGGTTCCACCCGCCCCCGGAATTCCACCTCGGTACCCTCCGCGTCCGGCAGCGCGAACACCCCGCGATTCCACACCCACACCAGCGGCGGCAAGGACACCCCGGCCTCGCTCTCGGCCCGCGCGTTCACCGCATCGGAGACCGCGTCGGCCGCTTCCCTGGTCAGCAGAACCGTCTGCGCCTCAGTGATGTAACCCGTCATGCCCCCACCATCACACCACCGGCCCCCGAATGCCTGTCACCGCACGATGCGCGTGTCGCCTGTCAGTTATCAGTGCAACCGCCCAGTTCTCATCGCGCTCACCGCGCCACTGCGCGAATCACCCTGGTACGCATGGGCAATTCGAACTCCCCTCCGCCCGTCTCCGGTCGCGATTTCAGGAAATCCAGAATCCGGTCCAGCAGCTCCGCCCGTTCCGTTTCCGGAATCACCACCGTGTGCGAATAGGTTCCGATTGTGGCGGTGAGACTTTCGGCGGTCCGCACCTGCGAGTGCGGAAATTCCTTCCGCTCGAACGGAAAAAGCAGCGGATGCTCCGGCAACCCGTCGCTGTTCCATCGCTGCGTCGAAACCGAACTGCGCGACAGGCGATCCAGCTCGGCAACCCATTCGACCGAATCGTCATGCCCGTTCCAAAGTGCCGCCACCACCCCGCCGGGCCGCAGCACCCGCACCATCTCCGGAATGGCCCGCCCCAGATCGAACCAATGAAACGCCTGCCCCGCCAGCACCGCGTCCACCGAATCATCAGGCAGCGGAATGGATTCCGCCGTCCCCGCCAACGCCGACACCCCGGGGTAGCGCTGCTCCAGCGCACCCCGCATCTCCGCATCGGGCTCCACCGCCGTCACCCCCGCCCCCGCCGCCAGCAGCACACCGGTCAATTTGCCAGTGCCCGCACCAATATCGAGCACGGAGACTCCACCGCTTTCCGCGACGGGTTCCAACGCCCAGCGGACCGCCGCGATCGGATAATCCGGTCGATGCTCGTCATAGACAGCGGCCTGCGCCCCGAACGAGTTCGCCCGCCGCTCCACTGTCGCGCGATCCGCTATCTCCCACTCGCTGTTTCTCCCCATTAGGCCATGCTATGCCGCCGAGCCCTCGCCCTGAGTCACGCTCCCTCACCGAACTTGGCGAGCTGTTCACGCATCGCATCGATCAGGTCGTCCTCACCGACCTCCGAATGATCCAGGTACAGCGAGCCGTAGACCGTCTCGGACGGCGGATCCAACTCCATGATCGCCTCGACACCGTCTTCACCGACCAGCAATGAGACGCGCACCCGATCGATCCCCGAGTGTTCCGGCACGGCCTCGAAGTCGACCGACTGATAAACGAGCAGTTCACGTTCCAGACCACGAAGCCAGCCGTCCTCGAGCACCGCCGCATACGGCCGGAAGCCGAGAGTGGTCAGCGCGGAATGTATCTCGGCTTGCGCCGGCAGCGGCAGCACGGCTATGGGGGTGGTGGCGACGTCGCGGCCCTCGTCGATACCGACGCTGGTAACGATCTCGACTTCCATGCCCGGCAGCGACCCGTCCGCGACGATGGTGAGCGGCGTCTCGAAGGACAACGGCAATTCGAATTCGACGGTGCGGCTTTCTCCGGCTTCCAAGTGGTAGTCGCGCAGCAATTCACTCCGGTGAATGACGCAGTGCCCCCGGGCATCACCCGACCCGGTCCCCCAGTACGTCACGATTTCGAGCGTAAGCCCGGTAACGTCCCCGCCAGACTGCCCAGCACGCAAAAGAACTGTTCCACTGACCGTTTCACCAGGACACACCCGCGTAGTCCGCACAACAGTTTCGACTCCCACGGCCCCACTTCTGGACGGTTGCTCCAACACCCGCCCAGAGTCTCACAGGTCCCATAAGGAGCCGAACGACGCACGATTGCGCGCGCGACGGATAACGACGGTGACGATGATGACCGCACCGACGAGGCATCCGACCACCGCAATCGCTATCGCGATCCCCACGGTCTTCCACGCACCCGACGCCGCACCTTCACCAACCGCAACGGTGACGCCGGAGCTGTACTCCGCGGCCAACCGATAGGTCCCACCTTGATTCGTATGAAAGCTGTACCCGGCCCGACCCTCGAAATCGTTGATCCAATAGGTAGTCGTAGTGCTGAAGGCACTCAACCGAACAACCCCACCACCCGGATCGGTAACCGTAACAGCCACATCCTTGCCAGGCCCTTCCTCAGAGGCCCCTCCATACTCGAAATAAATCGTATAGTCATGATCCGCAACCAAACTCACATCACCAGCCCCCGGCGCCTGAATACGCTGAAACTGCCCAACCTTCTCCGGCATCTGAAACACAGCGCTCAACCCGAAAACCGCCGCCCCGACAATTCCCGCCACAATCGCCGCAACCCCAGGAACCACCCACCACAGCGACGGCCCGGCACGCCCCGGCGAACGCCCCCACGGCTGCTCAGGCCGTGGGGAAAACCCCGAAAAACTCATGCCCCGAATCCTATGCGGACGTACCCAACCACGCCGGACGTTCCCGCGGTGGCCCCCACCGAACTCCAGAATCCGCTTGCCCTACGTGAATTCGTGACCATGAGTACGTTCCGGGCGATCAGCGCCCAGCATCTGCCGGCCTGTTCGACGGCCAGCCTCACGGCGCAGTGAAGAACGACCGGGTTTGCGTAGTATCCGGTCATGATGGGTGGCCGGGAGATCGTTGCGACGGGTTCGTGGCTGTACGACGAGGTCGTCCGTAGGCCAGTGTTTGTGGTCCGGCTCGACTACGACTTCTGGCACGAGGTGGCCCGTGCGGACGGCACGCTCGAGGCGGGCGAGGAGCCGACACTCGATTCGAAGGGCCATGCCTATTACGTGTCGTTCAAAGTCGTCGGCGAGGAGACGCCTTTCTGGCCGGATTCCGGGCCGCACCTTTCGGCTGACGAGGCGCGGATCGCAGCCCGAACGAGGGTGCCCTCTACGATCACTTGGCAGTAGCGCGAAACATGTTGGGGGATATCGATGATCGTCGCCGTCACCGAGCTCGTAGCCAAGCTGCGATCGCTGGCTGTCGAGAAGCCGGATCGCATTACTTTGTTCCGCGGGTTCAGTGAGGCCGAGCTCGATGCCTTCCCGGTTCATCTGCCGGAACCGGAGCGGACATTACTCGGCCAAGTCGGAGCGATCATGGTGGACGGACTCGGATTCGGGCCGGGCGCCGACTACGTCTTCACGCCCGCTGACCCGGCCGGCGCATCGTGGCCGCGTCTGGACTGGTGGTCCTGTAATGGCCCGGTTGATCCCGGTGAGGCGGCGAACGCGTTGGAGGTGCATGATCCCGCCAACGGCGACTTCTATTACTTGAATATCGATCGGGAAACCGGTGCGTGGGGACCGATCCTGGCGTGCTCTACGGACTACGAGGATGCCTACGCCTACTTGGCGACCTCACTGTTGAGCTGGTGGGACCGCATTGCGGATGTGCTTGCCGCGGCGTCATCCGACGACAGCTGGGAATCCGTGGTGCACCCGTGGAGCTTCCACGATCCCGACCTCGAACCACGGGCATGGCGTGACCTGCGCGCCGAATTGTCGCCCGCACAGCAGTCCGCGCTGGGCGACCTCGACGACGACACACAGTTGATCGATCTGCACCGGTACACGCCGCCGGTGTCCTTGGAAGTCTTCTCACCATTCACCCTCGAATGCCGTCTCGACGGTCGATTCGCGATCATCCGGCCACGCGACTGACCGGACGTCTTCTGCGGCTGTGGAATCGGATCCACTAGCATTCGGCTGGATGTCATATCCGTATGCCGACCCAGATCGCTTCGAGCAGCTCCTAGCGCATGTCGAACGCCACCTCGGCCCGGTCACCCATGGGCAGGGGCCGTTGGTGGATCGGCGGAATCGGGGGTTCGCCGTCGGGTTCCATCGGCATCGGAGTATTTCTATGGTGTCGGCGGCGACCACGGGGGTGCGGTTTCAGCGGGTGGAGGCGGTGCTGCCGATGGAGTGCGTGGTGTCGGCGCTGCCCGAGCAGGAGGATGAGGCGGCGTATCTGGTGCATGTGGGGGCCGCGCGGATCATCGAGAACGGGCGGGGGTACGCGTACGGGCAGGGGTATTCGAATGCCGAGCCGTTGATTCCTGGGACGGGCATCGAATTCCTGCTGGCCTGGACGCATCTCGCGACCGGGCCCGAGTTCGATGTCTTCCATGACGAATACGGTGATCCCGCACTGCGTTTCGTCACTTTCGTGCCCGCCACCCGCGCGGAATACGAGCAGGTGTGGGCCCAGCGCGGACCGGACGCACTGTTCCGGCTGTAGGAGACGCGGGGCACGAACCTGTTCGATCTCTACCGGCCGTGCGCGGTCACCGCGTAGCGGCATTCGGGTAGTCGAGTACTCGCGTGCATCCCGCCGCCACGGCGCACGCTGCACCCATGAGCATTTCCCGGAATTCGAGTCAGCGCGGCATCGGCGTCGCGGCGGTGCCCGCCGAAGGACCCGGCCCCTATCCCGCCGACGGCAGCAACGGACCCGACGTCCTGCTCGACGCGGCGGTGGTGCGGTCGGACATCCGGTCCAGTTTCGGACCGTACGCGGGTGCGGCGCCGGGTGTTTCGATGACGCTGCGACTGTGGATGCGAGATCTGGGACGGGGCGGCGCGGCCGGGGCGGGGATGGCCGTGTACGTCTGGCACTGCGATCGGGACGGAAAGTACTCCCTGTATGACGGCGGGGTCGCCGATCAGAACTATCTGCGCGGCGTGCAGGTGGCGGATGCGAACGGGGGCATCACGTTCACCTCGGTCTTCCCGGCTTGTTATGCGGGACGGTGGCCGCACATCCACTTCGAGGTGTTCGATTCACTGGGATCCGCGATGGCGCGAGAGCCGGCACGGCTCACCTCACAGATCGCACTGCCCCGGCCAGCATGCCAGTCGGTCTATTCCTTCGATCCGGGATACGCGCGCAGTCTCGCCGAACTCGCGCACGTGTCGCTGGAAACCGACAAGGTGTTCCGCGACGGCTGGAATACCGAACTCGCCACCGTGGTCGGCACACCCGCCGAGGGATTACGGATCTCGCTCACGGTCGGCGTCGCACCCTCGCGTCCGATCCGGACCTGATCAGCGGGTTCGGGTTTCGCATGCACCGATGGCCGGTACGCTCCCGCCGTGGCGAAGATCGGGTTTCTCGGCGTGGGCCGAATGGGTGCGGGTATGGCGGGCCGGATGCTGGACGCCGGGCATCGGGTGACGGTCTTCAATCGGTCGCCCGACAAAGCGGCGGCGCTGGTGGCGCGAGGTGCGCGAGCGGCGGAGTCACCGCGCGCCGCCGCCCGCGACGCCCACATGATCATTTCGATGGTGGCCGAGGACCGGGCTTCCCGCGCGATGTGGCTCGGCGACCAGGGGGCGCTGGCCGCAGCCGCGCCCGGGACCTTCGCCGTGGAATGCTCCACCCTCTCCCGCCCGTGGGTGCTGGAGCTGGCGAAACACGCTGCCGCACACCAGCTCCGGTACCTGGATTCACCGGTGACCGGCCTGCCCAGCGCCGCCGCGGCCGGGGAGCTGGCGTTGTTCATCGGTGGCGATACCGCCGACCTGGAGGCGGCTCGACCGCTGCTCGAACCGCTGTGCAATCGAATCGTCCATTTCGGCGAGGTCGGTGCGGGCACCTCGTACAAACTGGTGCAGAACCTGCTCGGGTCCATTCAGATCGCCGCGACCGCCGAAGCGCTGCGCACCGCCGAGCTCGCCGGTCTCGATCTGCCGACGGTGGTGGAGGCGCTTTCCCGCAGTGTCGCGGCCAGCCCCACCGTGATCCGCGTGGCCGATGCCATGCTCGAGGGAGCACACGACCGGGACATCCCGTTCACGGGCACGCTACGGCTGAAGGACACCCGCATCGGCGTCGAATCGGCCGACAGCGTCGGCGCTCCGATCGCCCTGGGCCATGCCGCACTCGACATTTTCACCCGGCTGGTGGACGCCGGTCACGGCGAGCTGAGCGAAACCAAGGTCATCGATCTGCTCCGGGAGTGAGCGGTTCGAAGCAGCTCAGCCGGGTGAGCGCATCGAGTTGCTCGAGATAGTGGTTCAGCGATTCGTGCCGCACCCGCGGCTGCACGATGGTCGCCCCGGCCGCCGCCAGCGCGCCGATCACCGCTTCGGCCCGGTCGGGCGCGGCGATCGGATCGATCACTTCCGCCGTACCCACCACCACCTCGAAATCCTTTGCGGCGGGCGCATATCGGGACAGCTTTTCCCGCACCAGCTCCGGCGTGACACCGGCGGGCAGCCACCCGTCACCCAGCTCGGCAGCCCGGCGCACCGCCGCGTCACTGGATCCGCCGACCCAGATCGGCATGCGCTCCTGCACCGCATGCGGCTCCACCACCAGACCGTCGAATCGGTAATAGCTGCCCGAGAATTCCGGCTTCCGCTCCCCCAATGCCGCCCGCAGCGCGGCGATCGACTCGTCGGCGCGCCGCCCGCGATCGGTGAACGATGCGCCGAGCAACTCGAATTCCTCCCGCGCCGTACCGACGCCCGCACCGAGCACCACCCGGCCGGAGCTGATCACATCCAGCGTTCCGTACCGCTTGGCGATCGCCAGCGGATGGTGATAGCCGAGCACAAGTACGCTGGGGCACAGCCGAATTCGCGTGGTCCGAGCCGCAAGATACGACAGCGTCGCCAGCGGATCCCAATACCGCGTCCCCCTCGACCCACCCAGCATCGCCGACGCCGAATGCTCCGCCACCGCCACATGCTCACTGCACGTCACATGGTCGAACCCCAGCCGGTCGGCGGTCTCGGCGATCCGTGCGATCTCCGCGATCCCGGCCGTCCGCTCCCATTCCGGCGTACGGCCCGGGATCTCCAGCACCACCGGCGTGCTGATGCCCATGCGAATACTCATGCGATGCCGCCTTCGGGTGCGCGATGCGTGGCCAGGAAATCGTCGACGATACGTTCGCAATCGGCCTGGGTGGTGGGACGCAATTCCACCAGACGCAGGAAGACGATCGGGCCCAGCAGCTGGGCCAATCCCAGTGTGCGGTCGAAATCGCCGAGTTCGGTTCGGGCAGCGGGACTGTCCAGCACTCGATCGAAGGGCTCGCGGTAACGCTCGATCACCCGGGCGCGCAGGGAATCCGGGGCGATGAATCGGTCGGAGGGGTCCCCGTCGCCGGTCGATCCGAGCCCCAGCCACGCCAGCGTGGTCACATGCACCGGCACCTGATCGATGACCGCGGCCTGGCGCAGCAGCAGATCGATCAACTGCCGCCGCACCGAATCACCCGGATCCGGTGCTTGGATCTGCGGCAGCAACCGTTCGAAGGCCGCGCCGATCAACCCCGCGCTATTGCCGAAGTTCCGGTACAGCGTGGTGCGCGCCACCTTGGACACGCTCGTCACCGCCTCCACCGTCACCGCCTGCACCCCGCCGGAGATGAGCAATTGCGTTGCGGCATCCAGCAATCGGTCGCGGGAACGCTGCCGGCGCGGATCGATGGGCTCGCCCCGGTGGTCGCCGCGCGCGGATTGGTCCATCCGAGCATCATGCCTCATCCAAACCCTTTCGTGATCAAGGGCATTCGAGTTACGCTACCGACGGTAGCGTAGCGCTACTGTCAGTAGCGTTTCCTGGAGGTCCGATGACGGCCCCGCACACCGAACTCCGGCCCGCGCCGCCTTCCGCACGCGCCCTGCGCTGGACCCTGACGGTGTCCTGCGCGGCGGTCGCCCTGGTGATCGCGTCGATGGCGGCGCTGTACACCGCACTGCCGCAGATCGCGGTGACGACCGGTGCCACGCAGGCACAATTGACCTGGGTGGTGGACGGTTACACGCTCGCGCTGGCCTGCCTGGTGCTGCCGGGCGGGACGCTCGGGGATCGGTACGGGCGGCGCGGGGTGCTGATCGCCGGGCTGGTGGTGTTCTGCGCCGGGGCGGCACTGCCGCTGCTGCTGTCGGATCCCGCGTGGTTGATCACTGCCCGCGCGCTCTCGGGAGCGGGTGCGGCGCTGGTCATGCCTTCCACCCTGTCGATGCTGACGGCCGGGTTCCCGGAGGAGTTGCGGGGCAGGGCGATCGGATTGTGGGCCGGGGTCGCGGGCGCGGGCGGCGGTGCGGGGCTGCTGGGTTCCGGGCTGATCATGCAGCGCTGGGAATGGCCCGCCATCTTCGTCGGATTGGCCGTGGGCGCTGGTGTATTGGCGGTCGCGGCGGTGTGGATTCCCGAATCTCGCGACACCAGCCGCCCGCGTATAGATTTCGCGGGCGCGGGCGCCTCGGCGCTGGCGGTGGGACTGTTCGTCGCCGCCGTCACCGAAGCACCGCATCGGGGTTGGCTGGACCCGCTCACGCTCGGATTGTTCGCCGGCGCGCTCGTCGCGCTCGTCCTGTTCGTGCTGGCCGAACTGCGGGTGAGCCATCCGCTGCTGCCTATCCGGCTGTTCGCGGGACGCGGGTTCTCCAGCGGAATCGTCTCGCTCACACTGCAATTCCTGGTGACCTTCGGCGTGTTCCTGCTGCTGGTCCAGCATCTGCAATTGATCCTGGGCTATTCGCCGCTGAGGTCGGCGGCGGCGCTCGTTCCGATGATGCTGCCCGTGGTCTCGCTGTCCATCGTCGCGCCGTGGCTCACCGAACGCATCGGCCTGCGCGTGATGACCTGCGCCGGAATGGCGATTCTCGCAGCGGGATTGCTCATGATGACCCGCATCACCGTCCACACCGGGTACCTCGGGGTGCTGTGGCCCATGCTGATCAGCGGTATCGGCCTGGGATTGTGCGCGACACCGGCCACCGCGGCCATCGTCGCCGGCACGCCCGTCGAGAAGCACGGTGTCGCGGCCGCGGTGAACGACGCCACCCGGGAAATCGGCGCGGCCATCGGCATCGCGCTGGCCGGGAGCCTGCTAGCGGCCGGTTACCGCGATCGCATCCGCCCGGCGCTGCCCCGGCTGCCCGAAGCCGTCCGCGAACCCGTCGCCGACTCTCTCGCCGCCGCGCTCGCCGTCGCCGATCGCGCCGGACCCGCCGGCCGGCCGCTCGCCGACTTCGCCAAAGAATCCTTCGTGCACGGAAACTCCCAGGCCACCCTGGTACTGGCGGTGATCGCGGCCGTCGGCGCGGCCCTCGCGCTCGCCGCGCCGGGCCGCCCGCGACGCGATCTCGATCACCCGATTGACGTTGCTACCCGCGAGTCGGCTAGACTCTCGGACGACCAAAGTTTTTGATCATGGATGTGACACGGTCACATCAAGCGTCGTAGATCGCTACCACTTCGCAAGCAGCCCCAACTGCGCGGCAAGCTTTCCTTACGGCGATCGATTTTGCCCATCGGCAATCTCGCCATTCGTGCCCCCGGCGCGGACCTGTCGTCCGCAGCACGGCTCGGGCACCACCCGATGCCCGAAAGGCACTGCAACACCTATGAATTCGACCCCCGCCACCTTCGCGTCCCTCGGCGTGAAGGAACCGCTCGTGCGTGCGCTCACCGCCGCCGGCATCACCGCCCCCTTCCCCATCCAGGCCGACACCCTGCCCGATTCGCTGCGGGGCCGCGATGTGCTCGGCCGCGGCAAGACGGGCAGCGGCAAGACCCTCGCCTTCTCCATCCCCATGATCGATCGCCTGGCCGGTGACCTGGCCGGTAAGCGCGTGCCGAATCGCCCGGTCGGGCTGGTGCTGGCGCCCACCCGCGAGCTGGCCACCCAGATCGCGGCGGCCATGGACCCGCTGGTCTCGGCCTACCGCATGACCGTCACCACCATTTTCGGCGGCGTCTCGCAGCATCGTCAGGTGCAGGCGCTCAAGCGCGGCATGGATATCGTCGTGGCCTGCCCCGGTCGTCTCGAAGATCTCATGAAGCAGGGCCTGATCAGCCTCGACGCCGTCGAGGTGACCGTTATCGACGAAGCCGACCACATGGCCGACCTGGGCTTCCTGCCCGCCGTCACCCGCATCCTGGCCGCCACCCCCGAGCACGGCCAGCGGCTGCTGTTCTCCGCGACCCTGGACAACGGCGTGAACAAGCTCGTCAAGCGCTTCCTGCCCGAAGCGGTGCTGCATTCGGTCGACGAAGCCAACTCTCCCGTCGCCGCGATGACCCACCACGTCTTCGAGGTCAAGACCGCCGATGCGAAGCGTGCCGTGGTGCACCGCCTCGCCTCCGGCACCAGCCGCCGAATCCTGTTCACCCGCACCAAACATCAGGCGCGCAAACTCGCCAAGCAGCTCACCGTCTCCGGCATCCCCGCCGTGGACCTGCACGGCAACCTCTCCCAGCCCGCTCGCGACCGCAACCTGGCACTCTTCGCCGAAGGCTCGGCCAAGGTCCTGGTCGCCACCGACGTGGCAGCCCGCGGCGTCCACGTGGACGGCGTGGAACTCGTGGTCCACGTCGACCCGCCCGCCGAGCACAAGGCCTACCTGCACCGCTCCGGCCGCACCGCTCGCGCCGGCAGCGCCGGTGACGTCATCACCCTGATCCTCCCCGACCAGCGTGCCGACCTCACCGCCCTGATGCGCAAGGCCAAGATCGACGTCAAGCCCCAGCCGGTCACCCCCGACTCCCCCGCGGTAGCGGCCCTGGTCGGCACCGTGGCTCCCCTTGTGGCTCTCCCCCACGTCGAATCCCACCCCGTCGACACGGCCGACGACCGCGCCACCGGCCCCCGCCGCCGCCCCCGCAACCGCGGCGCCGCCCAGGGCCAGCCCCGCACCAACCAGCCCCGCAACAGCCCCGTCGGCGCCCCCACCGCCCGCAAACGCCCCGCGCGCGGCACCCAATCCACCGGCGAAGGCCGCAACTCCAACGCCCACAACACAACCGGCGGCCGCAAGCCCGCCAACGCGGGCGGCCGCACCACCGGCACCGGCGCAGCACGCAACAACAGCACCGGCTCCACCAACGGCCGCACCGCAACCGGCAACGGCCGCAACGCATCCGGCAACGGAACCCGCAGCACCTCCTCCAACGCGGGCACCCGTACCTCCGGCCGCGGCGCCGCCCCCGCGGGCAGCACCGGCGGCCTCGCCGGCTTCTCCCGCACCGGCGGAGGCAACCGCCGCCGCGGCTGACCCCGCACTACCTCCGAAGGCCCGGAAGCCCAACGCTTCCGGGCCTTCGCGATTCCGCTTCCAGGCAGTCGATCTACCTGGAGCAACACGGCAAAACCGGCAGATTTCGAGTAGACGCCTACGCATTCCACCACCCCCACCACACGGCAACATAGGCAACGTGCCGATCCGACCATCCGATCGACACACCACTCGCGAAGGCGCCCGCCTTCGCCCACAGGGGGGAAAACCATGAGTCTCAACGTCTATGCAGGCAGCTGGACCTACCGCGGCAACGGCGTCCAGAAAATCTCGCTGAAGTCCACCGACCTCGGCCTACCCCAAACCCAGCGCTCCAGCCGGGTATGGGCCTCCGTAGTCGAAATCTCCAGAAACACCGGCAACATCGACATGCCCTTCCTCGGTTCCGCCTTCATCAACGTCGGCGGAATCGCCCCACACGACGACGGAACAATCGACGTCCACGTAAACGTCAACTGGGGCTCCGCCGTCCTCTACCGCCTGACCGTCTTCGTAGCGGCCTGACGGCAAACAACCGAAGGCCCAGAAACACACCACTTCTGGGCCTTCACCGTGCCCCCACCTTCGAACCTCGACACGGACCGCACCGCGACTACGGGGCTCCGTTCAGCTCTGGCAGCTCACCAAGGGCCGTTCGCGCGTGGGTCGCGTCCGGATCAACGGTGATCACATCGACGACTCGTACCAGTTCGGCGGGAATCCGATGACCTTCGAAATGGTGTGGACCTGGAACGACAACGGCCTCCGCATCCAGTCTTCTCACGACATTGACCAGCCGCTCGACAGGCTGGTCGGTGCGCTCACCGAAGGCGACCGTCTTCCGCAAGGCATAGCCCAATCTGGCTGCGAGACTGCGAATTCGCGTCTCGTCCCATTGCTGTTGTACACCGCTGACGTCGGTACGCAGATAACCCAGCGCGGCAGGTTTCGTCCTCATGATCGCCCCATTCGACCGGTTGTCCAGCCCCAGCGGTTGCCGAAGGCCTCGAATCTCAGCCTGGCGCTTCGCGGATATCTCGTGAGAGGGCAGATTATGGGGCAAAATCGGAGCAGGATGCCACCGAACCTGCAGCTGCAACGACGTCGCGAGGCCGCACCCTCGCCGATCGTGCCTGGGCGTTCCATGAGCCGCACCGAACTGGCGGATGCCGTCAACGACTATCTCTGGCGTACCCGGGGCGAGCGCCGAGACTTCGACAGCCACACGGTTGCCCGCTATGAGCGTGGGATGGTGCGCTGGCCCAACGAGGGCTACCGGGAGGCACTGCGGGCCGTTCTCGACGCTTCGGATGCCGAACTCGGGTTCACTCCCGCCCGCCACCGCGATCCTCGATCGTCGGCACCACAAGCGGTAAGTTGCTTCAGCCCATTCGATCTGGCGCGCGTGCCGGCCGATTTCCGGGCAAGCGACCCGGCGCGGATTTCGGCGACTCCCAACGTCGGGACTGCCGATGTGGCAAATGTCCGAAGCGCTGTCCGCGAAGCAGCGGCGGCCGAGAACACCCGTGGCGGCGGCTCCACGGATTCCCTTGCGGCAGAGAGCCTCCGGAGGTTCACTCCGTTGATCGACGGCAAGGCCACGACACAGATCCGGCAAGCCCTACTGGTGGCCGTCGGGAACCTCAGTGAGGTCGCCGGATACGCGGCGTTCGATGCCGGCGATCATCTCACTGCCGACCGCTACTTCCGTTTCGCGCTCTGGTGTGCCGACGCGGCAGGATCATGGGGCTTGCGTGCGGCCTGCCTCGCCGACATGGCACGCAGAGCCGCCTACATCGGGAACACCGACGACGCACTGTCACTGATCGAACTCGCGCAGGTGCGCTCGGATCGGCTCACCGCGACCGCCCGTGCCATGCTCGGCGCCCTACGCGCCCAGTACCTCGGCGCCCTCGGACGTACCAGCGAGGCACTCGCCGAAGTAGCCAGCGCCGACGAACAATTCGCCGCACGTACACCACAGGACGACCCACCGTGGCTGTGCTACTACGACGCGGCCGAGCACCTCGGCGGCACGGGAAAGGCGCTCATCCCGATCGCACGTGAACGCGGCCGCATCGAACTGGCCGAACCGCGCATCCGGAAGGCTGTCGCACTGCAAGGAGCCGACTACCCGCGTTCCCGAACGCTCTCGCTGACCCGGTTGGCAACGCTCACAATGCGACTCGGCGACCCTACCGAGGCCGTGGCACTGGGACTGGAAGCGGTGGCTACAGCCAGCACCCTGAGCTCCCATCGACTCCACGGAGAACTTCAGCAGCTCGCAGCGGCGTCGTCACGACACCGCCGAATTTCCGGCGTTACCGAACTCCGCAGCGCGATCCTCGGTGACCCGTACATGGAAAGACCGACCGAGTGAATCGCCCGAGCACGACCGCTACCTCGGCAGACATACTGGCCAGGGCCGCGGGCGTCGCGGGCCTGAACGCAACTGGCAGCAGTTTGATCCGCGACGGCTCCCACGCCATCTACCGCGTCGGTGGTGACATCGCGGCCAGGATCGGACGGCCCGGAACCAGTGACGCCGCCGCGCGCGAGATCGCTATCTCCCGCTGGCTCAACAGCTCCGGCATTCCCACGGTCGAACCGAATCCCGACCTCCCGCAGCCGATAGTCATCGACGCGCGGCCCGTCACTTGGTGGCGTTGGATCCCTGACCATCGCCCCGCCACTCCGGCCGAACTGGGCACGATGCTCCGGGCCCTGCACACTCTGCCCATCCCATCCGACCCTGTTCTACCCCCATACGATCCGTTCGCTGGACTCCGCACCCGGCTGGCGCATGCGGACGCAATCGATGCCGAGAATCGGTCGTGGTTGTTGAACCATCACGACGAGCTCGAACAGGCCTTCTCCTCGACACCGGCACGCGACTCGGTCCGCGTGATTCACGGTGACGCATGGCAAGGAAACCTCCTGGTTCCTCAGCAGTCCGGCATTCCCACGCTGCTCGACCTCGACAAGGTGTCGGTCGGCAACCGAGCCTGGGACCTCGTACAGCTCGCCGTGGATTACACCGACTTCGAACGCATCTCAGCCGACGCCTACCGAACCTTCGTTGACGCGTACGGCGGATACTCCCTCACAACCGACCCGAACTTCCGGCTATTCGCCGACATCCAAGAACTGCGCTGGGTCGGCTTCGCACTCGATCGAGCAGCCGCCGATCCCTCCGCCGCACACCAGGCAATCCACCGAATCTCCTGCCTGCGTGGAGATGTCGCCAAGCCATGGACATGGAGCGCTCTGTAGTCACGGCACGCCGTACGCCTGGGCAAGTCCACACCCTGGAAGACGCAGAAGGACAGGGCTCCGGTGGATTTCGGCGCGCCTGGAGCGGTAAATAGTGCTAGTTTCATTAGCACCATGTTGTGGTACATCGATCAGGCATCCAGGGTGTCGTTGCAGGAGCAGATTGCGGGGTGTGTTCGGCGGGCGGTGACCAACGGGGGGTTGGCGGTGAATGAACAGTTGCCGCCTGCAACGGAATTGGCGCTGGCGTTGGATGTGGACCGGAATACTGTGTTGGCGGCTTATCGGCGGCTGCGGGAGGAGGGGGTGGTGGATTTTCGGCGGGGGCGGGGGGTTCGGGTTACCGCCAAGGCTCCGGTTTCGGCGCCGGTGGAGCAGGCTGCTCGGCAGTTGATCGATGCCGCACGCGCGAATGGGTACAGCAAGGCCGAGGTGCTCGGCATGATCCAGGAGTTGATGTAATGCCTGTCGCGACTGTCTACACGAGCCGCGTCACCAACTGGCCGAACTTCTGGTTCGGAATCGGTACCTTCTCCGTCAATTACGGCGTCAACTTGACTGTGCCAGGCCCACTGTGGGGGGAAATCCTCCTCAATGTCGGGCTTGCCTTGACCGCTGCGCAGGCTCTGCTCACGACCAGCCAGCGCATCAGCGCAGGACCCAACGGCCTGATCGTCAATTTCGGGTTCTTCGGCTTCCCCCGTTACAAAATTTCCCGAGAAAGCATCTACCACGTCGAAATCGTCCGAACCGCGAAAACCGGAGGCTGGGGTATCGCAGGGCGTCGCAAACGCGTAAAGACGTTGGCCTTGCGAGGAGGCCCCGCTTTGCATATCCGCAGAACCGATGGCCGCTCGACCACCGTAGGGTTGCCGGATCCCGCCGCTGCCATGCACGCCATGGGCATCTTTCCGTATCACATTGAGCACCAACCTGATCGACTACTCGACAAGCGTTCCATCGGCCCGGTGTACGGGGTCGGATTGGTTGCCCCGCACTGCCCACGCTGCGCCCAACCGTGGGGCCGTTTCGCGCCGGCACGCACCCGCATGTCCGTCGATCGTCCCATCTACATCTGCTCGGCCTGCACCATCGACGAAGCCGTACGCGCGGTATCGGGGCATCCTGCGGTCGAAACGTCGGCTTGGCCGGTCGCCGCTCGCGTCGATCCGCGTGAGTACGTCAGCTGACCGAAAAGCGCTGAGGTTCAGCGGATGTGGGTGCGGATTCCCTGGAGTCCGAAGAGGATGAGGAGCTCTACCGGATTGCCGTCGGCGGTGCCCAGCCAGTGTGGGGTGGCGGTGTCGAATTCGGCGGCTTCGCCGGGTGGGAGGGTGAGGTCGCGGTCGCCGAGTACGAGACGGAGGTGGCCGTTGAGGACGTAGAGCCATTCGGTGCCTTCGTGGGTTTGGAGGGTTGGTTCCAGTGGGTCACGGGTGGCGGGAATCAAGAGTTTGAAGGCGTTCACGCCGCCGGGGCGGCGGGACAGCGGGATGTAGGTCATGCCGGCTCGGGTGATGGGTTTGAGGTGGATTCGAGGGTCGCCGGTTCGGGGGGCTCCTACGAGATCGTCCAGGGGGACGTCGTAGATGCGGGAGAGCGGGAGGAGGAGTTCCAGGGTGGCTCGGCGGTGGCCGCTTTCGAGGCGGGAGAGGGTGCTTTCGGATACGCCGGTTCGGGTGGCTAGGTCGGCGAGGGTGATGGCGCGGGATTGGCGCAGGGCGCGGAGGCGGGGGCCTACCTGGTCGAGGACTTCGTCGGTGGTGCGGTCCATGCGATTCATCTTGCCGAAACCGCAAGAGGGCGTGCCAGGTCGCGGGGTGGGTGGCGAGACTGGGCACTTCTCGACCTAAGGAGTCTCGATGACCAGCGCAATGCGGGTGGCAGGCAGATATGAGCGGTTCGTTCGCGCGGCGGGCGCTGCCCTGCTCAGCCTGACAATCGTGACGGGTGGTGTCGCTTGTTCGGACCCGTCACCGGACATCGCGCCCTATGCCGCCGCCACCGCGGGCGATCCGGCTTTCGAAAGCACCTTCCGGCACGAGTTCGCCGACGTCGACGGCGTTCGCATGCATTACGTGAAGGGCGGCACGGGTACGCCGGTGGTGTTGCTTCACGGCTGGCCGCAGACCTGGTACGGCTGGTGGCCGATCATGCCGGCGCTCGCCGAGAACCACACCGTGTACGCGGTGGACCTGCCTGGGCTGGGCGATAGTTCGGGGTCGCCCAGCGGGTACGACAAGGCCACGCTGGCGCGGTACGTCCACACGCTCATGATCGGGCTGGGCGTGCGTGACGCGCAGGTCATCGGGCATGACTTCGGTGCAGCGGTGGCGTTCCAATATGCCGCGCAGTTCCCGGCGGATACCGCACGGCTGGGATACCTCGATCTGCCGTTGCCGGGTCCGGCAATCGATGCGGCGACCTATCGAACCATGAGCTGGCACATCGCTTTTCATAATCAGCGGCGCGTGCCGGAGACGGTGCTCGGTGATCATGTGCGGGAGTATCTGGCGCTGTTCTATCCGCAGGTTTCGTTCGGCGGCACGGCTTTCGGGGGCACGTCGGACCGGTCACCGTTCACTGATGCGGAGATCAGTGAATTCGCACGGACATACAGCGAACCCGAGCGGCTCTCGGGCGGGTTCGACCTGTATCGCACTCTCGACCAGGATGTTCGCGATACCACCGCCGCCGCACCGACCGCCGTACCCACCCTGCTCATGACCGCGCAGGGGCAACTGGACGCGGTTCGCGGCACCGTGTCACCCCGCATGACCAATATCGTCAGGGCCGTTGATGTTCCGCATGCCGGACATTGGCTGGTCGAGGAGAATCCCGAATTCGTGACCGCCGAATTACGGCGTTTCCTCGAGTGAGGAACGACTATCATCGCCGGATGCGATGGGGCGGAATAGCGGTAGCGGCGACCATGGTCGCCGTACTGACCACCGGATGCGGCGATTCCGATAGCGGGTCCACTACATCCCAGCCGAAACCGAGCACACCGCGCGCCGAGCTACTGCTCACCGAATCGGATTTCCCGGCGGGGACCAAGACGGAGATCATTCCGGCCGCGCAGCCCGGGGAATCGACCACGGTCAGCCACGAGACGGTGACGCCGGCGGGCTGCACCGAGGACACCCGGGATGTCATGTCCGGCGTTCCGGACAGCAGCATTTCGGCGGTCGCCGCGACGGATGACGATCGTGGCGTGTTCTACGCCGAGGCGGTGATCGACCGCGCGATGGATATCGCCGAGATCAAGAACACCATCCTCGGCAAGTGCGCCGATATCACTATCCGGCAGGGCAACAGCGACATTCACCTGAAGTTCACGGCGCATCAGCTACCCGCCGGGCTGCGGGCCGATCAGGCCGTCGCGTACAGCACCAGCGGCAGCTCCGGCGCGGGCTCCACCACCGGCATCAAGATCGACGCTATTGCGCTGGTGCGCGGGATGACCGTCAACCTCTCGGCGGTATCCATGGACACCGGACTGGACGCCGCGGCCTTCGACAAGCTGTTCGTGGCCGCCGTGGACAAGGTCGCCTCCGCGAAATAGGTCGATCGGCCGATTCGGCGATCCCGGTGATCCGCGCATCATCGGCCTGTGACACGAACGCTCCGAACCGCACTGATCGTCCTGGGTTGCGCGGTGCTCGCCCTGCTGTGCAACCCGAATACCGCACCCGCGCAAGCACATCCGATGCCGGGAACCAAGGTGTTCCTCGATGTGCGCGAAACCGCGATCGAAGCCGAACTGCTGATCCCCACGATGGATCTCGCGGAGGCGAGCGGCATCCGTGTCGACCTGCGCACGCGGCTGTCGGACACCGAGAGCACCGGACTGGCGACCTATCTGCGCGACCACCTGCGGCCCGCCACGTCAGCGGGTGTGCCGTGGACCGTCCGAATCACCGACCTCAGATTGGACTACACGGACCGGACAGCGACCGGCCCCGATAAGGAACTGGTCGCGCACGCCGTGCTCACCCCACCGGCGGGCGCCGGCATGCGCCATTTCACGCTGACCTACGACGCCGTCATACACAAGGTCGTCACGCATACCGCCATCGTCGCGGTCCGCCAGGACTGGCAAGCCGGACAGGTCGAATCCGGTAACGCGGCAAGGCAAATCGGTGTCCTGCGCGTGGACGCCGCCTCGATGACCGTCCCGCCGCTCTCGGTGGATCTGACCGATGCCGGCGTCTGGCGCGGCTTCGCCGGCATGGTCGTCCTCGGCGGCCACCATATCCTCGAAGGCACCGACCATCTCCTGTTCCTGTTCACCCTGCTTCTGCCGGCGGTGCTGATCGCAAAGGCCGGTCGCTGGTATCCGGACCGGCGGGCAGGCCGCGCGGTGCGGCACATCGTGGCCGTCACCATCGCATTCACCATCGGTCACTCGGTCGCGCTCGTGGTCAGCGCGTTGACCCGCGTGGATCTCCCGGCCCGCCCGATCGAAACACTGATCGCCGCAACGATTCTGGTGGGCGGCGCACATGCGATCCGCCCGCTGTTCCCGGGCCGCGAAGCCCTGGTCGCCGGAGCCTTCGGCCTGGTCCACGGCATGGCGTTCGCATTCACCCTGGCCGAATTGAAGCTGTCCACCGGTCAACTGGCGCTCAGCGTGCTCGGATTCAATCTCGGCATCGAGGCCGTGCAACTACTACTGGTCGCCCTCGCCCTGCCGCCGCTGCTGGTGTTGGCGGCCACCGGAGCCCAGCCGGTCCTGCGCGTGGGCGCTTCGCTCCTGGTGATGCTCGCGGCCCTGGGCTGGGCATTCGATCGGCTCGGTTTCCCGAACCCGATCGCTCGCATCGCGGATCAGACCGGGACGTCGATCCTCCCGATCATCCTCTCCGCCAGCGCAATCGCGACCATCGTCCTGACCGTCCAGCTCACCCGAGCACGTCAGCGCAGCCGCACCGGCAACGCCGTCAGCCCGCGAATGACCGGGTTCGGATACCACCGCAGCTCCGATTCGGCCGCAGCCAAGCGAAGCTTCGGGTAGCGGCGAAGCAGCGCGGTGAAGGCGATCGCGCCTTCCAGCCGAGCCAGCGGCGCACCGAGGCAGAAGTGCAGCCCGTGCCCGAACCCCAGGTGGGCCGACTGGTTGGTTTCCGGTGCGAGGGCGGTAGGCGCGGGATACTGCCCGGGATCCCGATTCGCGGCGGCCAGCGCGATGGACACGAGTTCACCGGCGGGGATAACGGTGTCCCCCACCGGAATCGGCTCCGTGGTGTACCGGGTGGTGGCCAGATTCACGGGTCCGTCCAAGCGCAGGAACTCTTCGACGACCGCCGGAATACCGGCCGGATCGCCGCACAACTCCTCCCACCGCGCCCGATCCCGCAACAGCGCGAGCGTACCGTTCCCGATGAGATTGACGGTGGTTTCGTGCCCGGCGACGAGCAGCAGCAATGCCATCCCGATGAGCTCGTCCTCGTCCAGCCGCGCCTCGGCATCGGTGACGAGCACGGAGAGCAGGTCATCCCCCGGCTGAGCGCGTTTGCGCCGCAGCAACTTCCGCAGGAACTCCACCATCCGAGCCTGCGCCCGCACCCGATCGGCCGGCGCGGACACCGTCCCCACGATCGCCTTGGTCCACTCCCGGAACGCATCGTGATCGTCGATGGCGACGTCGAGCAGATCGCAGATGACCGCCACCGGCAGCGGAACCGCGAATGCTTCGAGCAGATCCACCTCCTCGGCGGCGGCCATCCCGGTGAGGAGATCCTCGGCGGTGCGCTCGATGAGCGGACGCAGCCCGGCAATGCGCCGCCCGGTGAACGCCCTGCTCACCGCTTTACGCAGCCGGGTATGGTCGGGCGCATCGGCATTGAGCATGTGCCGCATCCCCGGGTCGAGCGGCGTATCCCGCTGCGGCACACCCCGTTTCGCCGCCACTAGCGCGGTCAGCCGGTCGATGTCCTTGGCCAGTCGCGGATCGGCGAGCAACGCCCGCCCCTCGGCGTATCCGAGCACGATCCACCGCCGCAGCCCGTCACCGAAGTCGACGCACCGCACCGGCCCCTGTTCCCGCCACTGCCGGTAGTAGGCGTGCGGGTCCACGAAGAACCCGGCCTCGAGGCGCTCCATCCCCCGACGCTACCCCCATCACCGGATTCGATTGGCGGACCGACCGATTCACACCGCGGCGCGGGTCTTGCGGTCGCGTGCGCGATTCAGGGCGAGCCGCCAGAGCGAGGTGGCGATATCGACCGGAAGCCGCGGCCCGGCAGCGATTTTCGTCATCTCCAGCCGCGCCTTGCGCAGCAGATCCGCGGACGCCTTGTCCGGGTGGCCGGTGTCGAACGGCGGATGCGGGTCGTATTCGATGGCCAGCTGGATCAGCTGCGCCCGCTCCTCCCCCGCGATCTCCCCCGCCAGCCACAGCCCGAGATCGATCCCGGCCGACACCCCGGCGGCGGTGACGATCTTCCCGCTGCGCACGATCCGCTCGTGCGGCCGGGATTTCGCCCCGAACGCGGCCAGCGCGGGCTGCGCCGCCCAGTGCGTGGTGGCCGGATGCCCGCGCAGAATATCGGCGGCGGCCAGCACCAGCGCGCCGCTGCACACCGAGGTGGTCCACTGCGTCGTCCGATGGACCGCCCGCAACCATTCCACCAATTCCTTGTCCGCCATGGCCGTCGCCGTCGCCGACGCGGAACCTGGTACCAGTACCAGGTCGGGAGCCGGCGTCTCGGCGAACGTGTGCGTGGCCCCGAGCACCAGCACCCCGCTGTCGGACACGATCGGCCCGACCTCGTTGGACACGAACCGCAGTTCACTGTCCGGCAGATTGCGCAGCACCTCGTAGGGACCGATCGCATCCAGCACGGTGAGCCCCGGATACAACACGATGGCGATCTGGAATGTCATCAGACGATCTCTCTTTCAGAACCGAGTGAACCGGGCGCGATACTCGCCCGGCGGAATTCCCAAGTGGCGGTGGAAGATCCGATACAGCGTCTCGGGACTGCCGAGCCCGACGGCAGCCGCGACCCGATCCAGGGGCTGGTCGGTGGTTTCCAGCAGCCGCCGCGCCGCGCCGATCCGCACCCGTTCGACGTAGCGGGCCGGCGTCAGCCCCGTCTCCCCGGCGAACACCCGCGAGAAATGCCGCGTGCTCATCCCCGTGCGTGCCGCCAGCGCCGCCAGCGACAGATCCTCGGCGAGGTTCTCCTCCAGCCAAACCTGAAGCGTGCGAAGGGAATCCCGTTTCGGCGGACCCGCGGCGATGGGTGCGCTGAACTGGCTCTGCCCGCCCGGCCGATGCAGATACACCACCAGCCACCGCGCCACCTCCCGGGCCAGCTCCGGCCCGTGATCGGCGGCCACGATGGCCAGCGCCAAATCGATCCCCGCGGTCACCCCGGCCGAGGTCCACACCGGCCCGTCCTGCACATAGATCCGATCGGGTTCGGTGCGCACACCGGGAAATTCACGCGCCAGCAGTTCTCCGCCCGCCCAGTGCGTGGTGGCCCGGCGGCCCTCCAACAGTCCGGCCTGCGCCAGCAGGAACGCCCCCGAGCACACCGACCCGGTCCGCGTGGACATCCCGGCGACCCGTTCGATCCCGCCCACCAGCGCCGCGTCCCGGCACGCCGCCCATGACGACAGGCCCCCGGCCACGAGCAGCGTGTCGACGGGTTCGTCCCAGGTCGCGAGGTCATGTCGTGCGATCACCTCGACCCCGCTCGCGGACCGCACCGGCCCGGCGGGCGTCGCCGCGATCTCCACCCGATACCCGGGCGTGGCCCCCAGGAACGCGGCCCCGCTGAACACATCGGCGGGCCCGGACAGGTCCAGCAATTGGAACCCGTCGAACACCACCATCAGCACCACCCGCATGCCTCCAGCCTGCGACCACGCCCGGATGGCGTCAATGACACGACTATGGCAATTCCGGCCATCGATGACACCCGCACCGGCGCGTCACACGGATTCCCCGCTGACCGGGTGAGACCCTGCCCGGTGTGACCGATTCCCTCATGCTCGCCGCCATGGATACGGTGTCGGAACTGGTGAATTCGACCGCCGCCAGCGCCACCGGCACCGATCTGCCGAGCGTCACCTGGACCTGGGACAGCTGCGCCCGCCTCGCCGCGCCCGGCGCGGACCGTCCGGAGTTTCTCGGCACCATCCACCTCGACCTATCCGGTCCCGAAGCCGAGGCCGCGCTATTGGCGTGGGCCGACGCCCTCGAGCTATCGGAGTCCACCAGCCCCCACGAGGCCGCCGACGGCCGCCGCGCCTTCACCGGCCTGCTCGCCGGTTCCCTCATCCGGATTGCCGCCCTGGTCGAATCCGCCAAGGACGCAATGGATTTCGACACCGACTACTACAGCGTGGTGCTCTGACCCATCCCTGCCGCAGCGTGATCCAGCCAGGCCCGCGATAACGCATCGCGGGCCTCTTCCGTTGCCCTCGTCACGCCGGCTCGCGTTCACTCTCGATCCACGCCCCGATCATGGCGGCGGTGTCCTCGATCAGCCGGTCGCGGTCGATCCCTTTGGGCGAGAACGCGATCCGGAAGCTGGCCGCCAGGCCGGTGTTCATCATGACCAGGGCTTTGCCGTCGAGGTCGGCATTGTCACGGGGTCCCCACTGGTGCAGCAGGTAGGCGCGGGTGAGGACCAGCAGGCGGCGTTCGAGGTCGGTCAGTTCGAGGGCGCTGAGGGGGATCTGCGCGACCAGGGCGCGGGCCAGGCCCTCCTGGGCGGCGAGGGTGTCGGCGATGGCGCGCAGGCTGGCGGCGACGGCGTCGCGCGGCGGTCCGGCGAGGGTGCCGAGGACGGCGGTGGTGAAGCGTTCCTCGATTTCGGCCAGGAAGCGGGTGCGCAGTACCTCCACGATTTCCTCGCGGTCGGCGAAGTAGCGGTAGAGGGTGCCGATGCTCATGCCCGCGTGCGCGGCGATCCGATTGGTCGAGGTGTCGGCGATGCCGCGTTCGGCGAAAAGTTGAGCGGCAGCTTCGACAACCCGTTCCCGGGAGTCCAGCGCACGCTGTTGTTTCGGACTCTTGCGCAGGTCAGATGCCATACCGTCGGCCTACGAACGCGGCGCGAAATCGAAGTAGAACATGAGCACGAACTCATTTTACAGTTTCGGTATGAACACCGCGGCCTTCTCGCCGGATCACCCGGCACCCACCGAATTCCGCTATCGGGAGCGGATTTCCGATCCCGATGTACAGCGGGCGCGCCGGCTGTGGCAGCGCGTCTTCCGCTTCGATCCGCAACCCTCCGAGGACCTGGTGAGTGCGTTCGGCGCGGCCTACTACCAGGCCGATCCGGTGGCGGAAGCGTTCGTGGACGAGGTGTATCTGGGCGAGTTGGGCCCGAAGGCCGGGCGCGCCATGCTCGATCGCGCGCTCACCCACGGAATCGAGTCGGTGCCGGACGCGCCGCCGTCGCTGGTGCGGCTGTTCCGCGAGTACGAGACGCCGCCCGACTGGCTGGATCCGGAGCTGGCAGAGCTGGGCGCACGAGTGTTCCGGCGCTGGGGCACTTCGGTTTTCAGCTTCGCCACCACCAGCACCCTGGAGATGTACTCGGAGAGTTCGATCGCAAAACCACTCGCCTACACCGGCGGCTATACCGGTGCGCGGGCGCACAAGCGGCAACTGGAGACGGTGCGGTTTTGGATAGATGTGTCCGAACCCGGCGGCCTGGATCCCGGTGCGCGCGGCCGTCAGACCGCCATGCGGGTGCGGATCATGCACGTGTTCATCCGCCGCAAGCTGACCCAGCGGCCCGAATGGGATCACGCGGCCTGGGGTGTGCCGATCAGCGTCGGCGACGCCACCCTCACCCTGATGGGCGGCAGTGTGGTGCCGGGGCTGGCGCTCTGGAGCATCGGGTATCAGACCACGATCCGGGAAATCGAAGCGACACTGCACTTCTGGCGGTACGTCGGTCACCTGCTCGGCGTGCAGCCCGAGTGGTATCCGCGCGATTTCCGCGACTCGGTGCGGCTCATGTTCGCCGCGTTCGTCAAACGCGCCCACACGGCCGGAGCGGACGGCGAGGAACTGGTCGAATCGTATCTGCCCGCTTTCGCACCGAAGCCGGATACCCCGTGGCACAAGCGGATTCGCGACGAGTTCAACTATCGGGTGCAGATCGGCTACACCGGCGTGTGGCTGCCTCCGGCGACCTACGCCCGGCATACCATGCCGAATCGATTCCCCTGGATATTGCACCCGATCGCACAGGCCCCCTTGATCTTCGGCGCGGAGACGGCCCGGCGCATCGTGCCCGGCCTGGACGCCCTCGCCGACCGGGTGCAGCGCGCCCGCCGTGAGCGGTGGTACCGCAATGAAATGGGCGACCGGCACGCGGAATTCCAGCCGGTCGAGGAATTCCGCCGCTGAGCGGATCAGCGCGCGATCGCCGGCTCGGCTGCCTCGGTCTGATCCGCGCGGGCGTACCGGCGCGCCAGCGCGGCACAGGTGATCAGCTGGATCTGATGGAAGAGCATGAGCGGCAGCACGATCAACCCCACCGCATGCCCGGCGAACAGCACCGACGCCATCGGAAGTCCGGTGGCCAGGCTCTTCTTGGACCCGCAGAAGGTCATGACGATGCGGTCCGGACGCGTGAACCCCAGCCACCGGCTGCCGAGCGCGGTCGCGCACAGCACGACCGCGAGCAGCGCGGCGCACACGGCGACGGTGGCCAGGAGATCCTTCGCCGACAATCCCTTCCAGATGCCCTGCACCACGCCCGCGCTGAAAGCCGCGTACACGACCAGATACACCGAGCCGCGATCCACGACGGTGAGCAGCGGGGGCCGGCGCAGCACCCAGCCCAGCCGCGGCCGCAGCAGCTGCCCGGCCAGGAACGGCAGCAGCAACTGCACGACGATCGCCAGCACCGCCGACGCCGAAACCCGCACCTCGCCGGTGGTGTTCAGCAGCAGGATCACCAGCAGCGGGGTCACGAACACCCCGGCCAGGTTCGACAGCGAGGCGCTCACCACCGCGCCCGCCACATTCCCGCGCGCGATCGAGGTGAACGCGATCGAGGACTGCACGGTGGACGGCACCAGGCACAGGAACAGCACCCCGGTGTAGAGGTCCTCGCTCAGCACCGACGGCACCAGCACCCGCAGCGCCAGCCCGAGCAGCGGGAAGACCACGAAAGTCGCTGCCAGCACGGCGGCATGCAGTCGCCAGTGGCGCAGACCCGCCAGCGCCTCGCGGGGTTCCAGGCGCGCCCCGTAGAGCAGGAACAGCACCGCGATGGCGATCTTGGTGGCCCAGCCGAGCAGTTCCGCCGCCTCGCCGCGCGCGGGCAGTACCGCCGCGCACGCCACGGTGGCGAGGATGCCGAGCAGGAACGGATCGATACGAAGCTTGGCCAGGATGCTCACCCTTGGAACGGTAGGAGCCGGCCGACCGATCGCGATAGACGTTCGATCCGATAACTCCGAACGAGAAATGTGATAATTCACCGGTGTTCGAACCGGATCTCCTGCGCACCTTCCTGGCCGTGGAGCGCGCGGGCGGCTTCACCGCGGCGGGCCGCCTGCTCGGGCTGCGGCAATCCACGGTCAGCGGTCATATCGCCCGCCTGGAACAGGCCGCGGGCCGGGAACTGTTCCGCCGCGACACCCGCAATCTGGCGCTTACCGCCGACGGGGCGGCCATGGTCGGGTTCGCCCGCCGCATTCTCGACGCGCAGGCCCAGGCCGAACGCTATTTCTCCGATTCCACGCTGACCGGGCTCATCCGCCTCGGCGCTTCCGACGATCTGATGGCCCGCGAGCTGCCCGACATTCTGGTCGAGTTCCAGCGCATCCATCCCGGCGTCGACCTGGAGCTGACGGTGGGCCTGAGCGAGAACCTCAAAACGCGGATGACCGCCGGGGAACTCGACCTGGTCTTCGGCAAACGGCTGCCGGGCGAACGGCACGGCCGGCTGCTCTGGCGCGATCGGCTGATCTGGGCGGGTCGTTCCGCCGCAACGGAATTCGACGATCCGATACCCCTGGTGACCTATCCCGAACCCAGCCTGACCCGGGAGCTCGCACTGCGCGCGTTGCGCCACGCGGGCCGCACCTACCGCGTCAGCTGTGTCAGCGACAGCCTGCTCGGTCTACGTGCCGCAGCCCTGGCCGGGCTGGGCATCGTGGTGCATGCGGAGAGCGTGCTGCCCGAGGACCTCGTCCCGCTGACCGATTCGCGCCTACCGGAACTGGGCGAACTGGATTTCGTGCTCATGCATCGCCGCACCCGGCTGTCGGATCCGGAGCAGGCGCTGGTGGAGGTCATCACCGCCGATACCCGGCAGGCGGGCCGGGATTCGGTTACTCCGCGCGCGCCGCAGTGAGGAACGCGCGAATCAGGTCGTGGTCCTTGACCCCAGGGCTCGATTCGACGCCGCTCGAGACATCCACGCCCCAGGGCTGAGCCTGCGCGATGGCGTCCCGCACATTGCCGGGAGCCAGACCACCCGCCAGCAGCCACCGGCCGGTCGGTCGCGCCGCAGTGAGCGCCGACAGATCCCACCGCTGCCCCGACCCGGCCTTGGGCGAATCCAGCAGCAGCACTTCCTCCCCGAACGCCCCCACCCGCAGATCCGGCTCGTCCTTCAGCGAAGTCGCCCGCCACAACCGCACGCCCAGCGCGGCCGCCGCCTCGAAATCCGCCTTCGAGTAACGCCCGTGCAGTTGCAGCACGTCGACCCCGACCTCCAGGGCCACCCGAGCACCCTCCTCGGCGCTCACATCGTGCACGACCAGCACCGAATCCACCTCTGCCGGAACGCTTCCGGCCAATTCCTTCACCAGCGCGGGCTCCACGGCCCGCACACTGGTCCGGCTCAGCACGAACCCGACCGCGTCGGCCCCGGCGGCCACCGCGGTCTCGACGTCGCCGATCGAACTCAACCCGCACACCTTCACGAAAACCACGACCTCGAGGTTATTCCCTGCAAGAATCCAACTCGCGTCGCCCCCGGTCGAATCCCGTGCCGGTGCAGCGCAGACGCACAACCGGGGGGTGTCGTGGTGTTGCCATCGGGGTCGGAGTTCGCGGGTTTCGCCATCGTGCGGTTGCTCGGCTCCGGCGGTATGGGCGCGGTGTATCTGGCGCGCCACCCCCGGCTGGACCGCGAAGTCGCCTTGAAAATCCTCAACGATGCCCTGGCCGCGGACCCGCGCACCCGCGCCGCCTTCGACCGGGAGGCCGCGGTCGCCTCGCGCCTCGACCATCCGAATATCGTGCCCGTCTACGACCGCAACGGCCCGGACGATCGCGCGCTGTGGCTGTCCATGCGGCACATCCCGGGCGGGGACACCCTGCGACTGCTGTCGTCGGCACCCGAAGGCCTCCCCCTGGATCAAGCCGCCAGCCTGATCACCGATGCCGCGCACGCCCTCGATCACGCCCATCACCGCGGCGTCCAGCACCGCGACGTCAAACCCGCCAACCTGCTGCTGGAACACGATCCACGGCACGGCATGCGCGCGGTCCTCACCGATTTCGGCATCGCCCGCACCCTCGACGACACCGTCACGCTCTCCAGCGTCTCGGCCACCTTCGCCTACGCCGCCCCTGAGCGATTCTCCGGCCGGCCCGCCGACCATCGCGCCGATATCTACTCCCTCGGCTGCACGCTGTTCCAATTCCTCACCGGCCGAACACCTTTCCCGCGCTCGGATCAGGCGGCGGTGATCGGCGCGCATCTGATGGAGCCCCCACCGGCGCCGAGCCGGTTCCGCTCCGGCCTGCCGCCGGGGCTCGATGCGGTGATCGCGACCGCGCTGGCCAAGAACCCCGATGATCGGTATCCGAATTGCGCGGAGCTGATCGCCGACCTGAACCGCGCGATCGCAGCACCGGCCCCATCGCCCGCAC
This sequence comes from Nocardia yamanashiensis, assembly GCF_021183565.1. Taxonomy (NCBI): domain Bacteria; kingdom Bacillati; phylum Actinomycetota; class Actinomycetes; order Mycobacteriales; family Nocardiaceae; genus Nocardia; species Nocardia yamanashiensis. The sequence continues at coordinate 1,745,473 of NZ_CP089226.1, read as the reverse complement.
CGGTTCCGGAACCGCGACCGCGCCCACAACCGGCGGTCATTCCGGACCGGGTTCCGACCCCGGATCCGATGCTGATTCCGGGCGCACCACCACCGAAGGCATCCCACGCGAGTACGGAACACCCTGCCGGACAACAGAATCCCGAAAAGCCCGCGCCCCGGCTGTCACGCCGGCGCCTGGTCGCCGCACTCGCGATCGCCGGTACGGCGGCAGGTCTGCTGATCGGTTACAACCTGATCCGCGCCAACTATTTCGTCGCCGCCGACAACGGACGCGTGGTCGTACTGCGCGGCATGCCGGATTCGGTGCTGGGTTTGTCGATCCGCGACGTGGACCAGGTCGGCTGTGTCACCGAATCGGGCGAACTCACGCTCGTGCCGCCCGATTCGGCCTTTCCGAGCGGCTGCCGGGAACTGAAACTCGCCGATTTCCGTGCCACCGGCCAGTATTCGATCGCCAAGGGCCTGCCGTCGGGCTCCCGCGAGGAAACCGACAAGCAGCTGCGCTCGGTCGTCGAAAGAGAACTGCTACCACCTTGCGAACCGTCCGCGGGCTCCGCCGCCGCCACCCCGGCGGGCACCCCCGCACCGGCCACTCCGACCCGGACGAGCACGGCGCCGCCCGCACCGACGCTCGGCGCGGGACCGGCCACCACCTCCGTATCGGGAACCGGCGCCGCGCAAGCCGCCGGCCAGACCTGCCGATCGACCGGATAGCGCCGTTCAGATCGTCCGGCCGACATCGACCGAAACCAGCTGGGCGAGAGCACGTTCGGCGACCGCGGCGATGGTCATCGACGGATTGCAGGCCGCGGTATTGCCGGGCATGAGCGCACCGTCGAGGACGTACAGCCCGGACTGGCCGAGCACCCGGCCCTCGAGATCGCAGACCGTGCCCATGCTCGCGCCACCCAGTGGATGCCAGGTCGAGGGGAACACCGCGTTCGTGTCCAGGAGGGAGCCGCCCTCGCCCGCGATCCGCCGGACAGCGGGACCGATGTGGTTGTCCTGGATGTAGGAATCGCCGTCGGCGGGCCAGTGCAGCGTGGCGCTGCCGGTGGCGGCGTCGTAGCGGAATTCGCCGCGCCCGCCGCTGACGCCGTAGCCGACGAGCATGGTCGATCGCGCGTCCAGGGAAAGCGGCGGGATGGAGGCTTGAATGACGGTGTGGGCGGCATTCGGATCCGTCCAGTTCTTGCTGCCATAGACGACGGGACCGCCTTGCTCGCGACCGAATTCGTCGCCGGGGCTGGTCCAGACATAGATCCGGTCGGCATTGGTACCCCAGTTGCCGCCCAATTCATCCGGCAGGTCCGGGATTTGGCCGCGCCCCTGGGCCCGGACCAGCAGGCGCGTCGTATTGAGGCTGCCCGCCGCGAGAACGAGCGCGCCGGCGGTGAGGATCTTCCGCTCCAGCACGGTGCCCGAGGTATCGGTGCGATCGACGTGCACGATCCAGCGGCCGTCGGCGCCGCGCTCGATGTCGGTGACCTCGTGCAGGGTCTGCACGGTCACCCGCCCGGTGGCCTCGGCCGCGGCGATATAGGTGACATCGACGGTGTGCTTGCCGCCATTGTTCACGCCCATCGAGCCGTCGCCGTTGGTGTACGAGGGCGTCATCTCCCCGCGCAGCTCGGCCAGGGCGAAGTTCCAGTCGATCGGCATCGGGATCTTCGACAGCGGCAGTCCCGCGCGGCGCACATGCTCGGCGAAAACCCGTGCCGCCCGGTAGTTCTCGGAATCGACGAGCTCGTCCGGCGCGACCGCGAGGTCAAGCATCCGCGCCACCCGGGGGTAGTAGACGCTGTCCATCGCGGCCCAGTCGAGCCCGGACGGGAAGTGCGCGGCGAACACCTCCTCGGCCGGCTGCAACGACATCCCTTGGTACACCAGGGATCCGCCGCCGAGGCCGGCCGCGCACAGGGCGGTCATGTTCTCTCCCGGCACTGCCTCGACGAGCCCGGTGTACGGCTCGAAAGCCACCGGCCGGCCGAACAGTTCCGGACTGGACCGGTGCCACAGCATGCGCTTGTCCGGCGCTGTCGCCTTCGGAAAGGTCCGGGCATTCGGCCCGGTGGGCCAGCGCATGCCGCGCTCGAGCAGCAGCACCGGCACCCCGGCTTCGGCCAGGCGCAGCGCGGCAACGCCACCGCCGAACCCGGAACCGACCACCACCACTCGATGTTCCTCGCGCGTGAGCGGAATATCGTTGACCCGGGCGGCGATTCCGGGCGGGGCCGCACCGACACGGGCGGCGGTGAGCAGTGCGGCGGTGGCCGCCGTGCCCGTCAGCAGAGCGCGGCGCGAGATTTCCGGCATGGCAGACTTTCGAGAGTCGAACGTTGACGGGTCAGTCGAAGGTGCAGCCCGCGAGCGGCTGGTCCGCGAGCCGATCGAGCAGATAGCGCACCGCACTGTTGGTGCCGAAGCCGTCGATCAGCTCCGGTCCGAAATGGTTCGGAATGGTGGTGCCGTACAGGATCGGCGGCAGCCCATTGGTCCGGAAGGTGACGGTCGCCCCCGCGGCACACCACTCGGTCGCCAGTTGCCGCGCCTGTCCGTACGGCACGGTGTCGTCATTGCTGCCGCTGGTGATCAGCACCGGGCTGCCCGGCGTCAGCGAGCCCGTGCGCTGCTGCGCCAGAATCCTTCCGACAGCGGGAATTTCGCGCATGTGATCCACCAGCGGCCGCTGATCGGCGGTGAAGGCGGGCGTGCGCAAGAACGGATGTCGCAGGATCATGTCGCCGATGCAGCCGTTGGCCAGCTCCTCGAGCAGTCCGCGCCCGGCGGCATTGATCCGGGCATCGAACTCACCGTTCAGCTCCGGATAGCGGGCCAGGAAACCGTTCAGCGCGTACCCCACGGCACCACCGATCAAGCTGCCCTCGATGCGATCCAGAATCGCCGACAGGTCAGCGGTCGGCGCACCCGCCCAGGTGCCTTTGAGATTCAATTCCGGCGCGTACGCCGGCTGCATCTCGGCCGCCGCCGCACTCGCGCCGCCACCCTGCGAGTATCCCCAGAAGGCGAGCGGCGTCTCACTTCCGCTGCCGGACAACGCATTCGCGGCGCGCGCGGCATCCAGCACCGCCCGCGCCTCCTCGATCCGATTGGCATAGGTGTGGATCCCGGGCGTCCCCATCCCGATGTAATCGGTGACGAAAACCCGGGCCCCCAGCGAATTCCAGGCCAGCGCCGCCAGCGCCTCCTGATTCGCCGAGAACGTCGGCGGCGTCACCGCGGCATACATACCGGTCGAGAACGCCAGCGACAACGCGCACTGATCCCCCTGCCCGACCGTCCCCGGCGCGATCAGCACCGTCGGCCGCGGCCCGGAACCGCGCCACGGCTGACTCGCGTCGATATACGTCCCCGTCACCGCCACCGGCACGTCGTCCTGGGTGCGCGAGGTGTACATGACCCGCTGCGCCGGAATCGGCCAGCTGCCATCGGATCCCGGCTGCGCCAGATACACCGGCATGCTTGCCGTCTTGATGACCGCACCCGGAGCGGTATCGAATTGCGCTGGGGGAAAGTAGAACTCGTCGACGGGTTCGGCACTGCCGGGCGCTCCCGCCAGACAGGTCGCGGCAATGGCGAGGCAGGTGGCGGCGGCCAGGGTCCATGCGCGCGTGACCGGCCGGCGGCGCGACGGGGTCCGATTCTGCTGTCCGGGCATCGTGATCTTTCTCTGCGAACTCACCCGGCGCGGCACCCGGCGAAGCACGATGAGTAACTCGGTTACTCAGGTAACGGCGTTACTGTAGCGGGGTGAGCAGGGAGACGGAAGAGGCTTTGCGGGCCCGGATCATCGACGTGGTGCGCGCACTGCTCGAATCCGACGGCTACGACGCCGTCCAACTGCGCGAAGTGGCCCGGCGGGCACGGGTTTCACTGAGCACCATCTACAAGGTGTTCCCGACCCGGGACGAGCTGATCGTCTCGGCCATCGAACGGTGGATGGAGGAGAACATCTATGTCGCAATGGAATCCCCGCCGCCGGGCGAAACGGTGTACGCGGGGCTGATGCGAGTGATCCGGCACGTGTTCGAGCCGTGGGAGCGGCATCCGATCATGCTCGAGGCCTACCACCGGGCGCGCGTCGGGCCCGGTTCCGAGCGCCTGGACAATCATGGGCTCGATGCCGTGCTGCCCATCGCGGCGGCGGTGCTGGGCGGCGCGGATCCGCAATACCTGCAAGACATCGCGGTGGTGCTGTCCAATATGACTTTCGCGCTGCTGGGGCAGTGCGCGGACGGCACCCTCGAGGTGGCCCAGGTGCTGCCGATACTGGAACGCGCCGTCTACCGCCTCACCGCCGATAACGAGCCCGATGCGGCCGCGGCCGTGCGGCGCCGCGAGTCCACGGCGGCGCCGCAGCTCGGTCCGCAGATCGCCGCACCCTATCGGCGCACGCCCGCCGCGGAGGCGACCGAGAACAGGTAGGGGTCGTGGCCGTTGACCAGCAGCAGGTCCGGGTCGGCTGCCCGCCAGAGTTCTTGCAGCCGGGCGTGGTTGGCTTCGACGCGCTGCCAGTCCGCGGCAACGAGGCGCTCCATCGCGGTCAGGGCACGGGGCGCGGAGGCAGTACCGTCGAGTTGGCCGTGATGGTAGAAGCCGTCGCCGGCGTGCAGGATCCAGTGGGCGCCGGCGTCCACGGCGACGGCGGCGTGCCCGCGCGTGTGCCCGGGCAGGCTGATCAGCACGAGGCCGGGCGCGATGCCGGTGAGTTCCTCGGCGCCGGGGAAGCCGCGCCAGGACTCTCCCGCCGCCGGTTCGTGTGTGACGAACCGCGGTCCGTGGGCTCGCGGTTCGGGAAGGTACCGGCCGCGCTCGGCGAATGTCCCGGGCCGCTGTACCGCCGCCGCCTCGGCGACCGTGAGATGCACTTGCGCCCAGGGGAAGTCGGCCAGGCCGCCGATATGGTCGGCATCGCAGTGCGTGAGCACGATGTGCCGGACGTCGTGCGGGTCGTAGCCCAGCGCTCGCAGCTGCGTGATCGCCGCCTCGGCCGGATCGAAGACCGGCCGGACGTAATGCCGCGCGGGCCCGAAACGCCGGGCGGGCGATTCGGCATCGCGTAGTCCGAGGCCCGAATCGACTAGCGCCAGACCGTTTTCCGTCTCCACGAGCAGCACATGGCACACCAGCCCGTCCGGCGTGGCGGGCGGATGCATGGTGCCGCAGTTGAGATGACGGACCTTCATACCGCGGCCGGGGTGTTCACCAGGCGCGGGTCCGGACTGCTCGACATGGCGAGCAGTCCGCGCAGCGCCCGCACCAGCAGCGGCCAGGTGCGCGGATCGCGTAGTTCGAGCGCGCCGACCAGCTGTTTGAGCATCGAGAGCGTGTCGAAGTAGATGCGTTCGGCGATCAGCCGCTCGTGCTCGTCGAAGACGAAATACGCCGTCATCCGGGTCCGATGCCTGCCGCCGGTGGCGGGAATGCCGCCCAGCGGGCCCAAATGCGTTCCGAGCAGCCAGAATTCGACGATCACCGCATCGGCGCTGTGCCGCATGGCGATGATCTCGTGATCCTGATCCGGGAACGCCACCCGGGTGTCGTGGTAGTAACCGCGTACCTCCGCGTCGCCGTCGTGGACGGTGAGCGTCGGAATGATCTCGTAGTGCGGATGCGGGAAGGTCGCCAGCACGTCGTCCCAGTCCTGGCGCACTTCGTCGTGGAAGTGATCGAGGACGAGTTTCTCGCGGGCGCGCAGCACCTCGGCGGCGGGAATGGCGAAACGGTCGGTCATGGCGAAACTCCCGAGCACTCGGCTCACTCAGAATCCCACGGCGTGGGAATAATCGGTAGAGTAAACCCACGCCGTGGAAATAAGCAAGCGTGAGGAATGATGAACGCCATGACCGGTTCCGCCACCTCGCCCCCGCGCCGCGGGCGGCCGCCGAAGGCCGAAGCGCAGCTTTCCCGCGCGGCGATCCAGGCCGCCGCGCTGGCGGTGATCGACTCCGAAGGCATTGCGGCGGTGAGCATGCGATCGGTCAGCCGGGTGCTGGGGGTGGACGCGAAAAGCCTCTACCACCATGTGGACGGCAAGGACGGTCTGCTCGATGCGGTCGCCGAACATCTCCTCGAACAGCTCCGGATGCCCGCGCCCACCGGATCACTCGATACCGATCTGCGCGCCCTGGCGCACGAATTCCGGCGCGTCACCCTCGCCCATCCCGAGGCCGCGACGCTGGTGCTGACCCGGCAGCTGTCCTCGTTCGGCGGACTGGCGCCCACCGAGGCGGTGCTGACCGTACTGTGCGCGGGGGGCTGCTCGCCCGAAGCAGCCGTGCACCTGCTGCGCACTTTCCTGGCCACCCTGATCGGTACGCTGCTGCGCGAGGTCTCGGCCGGACCGACCTTCGGCACGGACGATATCGCGGGCATCGCCGAACGCCGCCGCATCCTCGAGACCTCCGGGCTGCCCCAGATCGCCCGCGCCGCACCGCATCTCGCGCGCTTCGACCGCGATCGAGAATTCGATTACACCCTGGACCTTCTCGTCCAGCTCGCCGCGTCCCGCCTCGACGCCGCCAAGTAGGACAGGCTGCTGTCCGAAAACGTGATCGTGCCAGGGTGTTCCGCGTCGGCTTGCATGCGGGCCCACCGATCGCGAATGGCTTCCTTGGTGCGCGGGCGCACCCGGCACACCAGCGCGATGGCGGCGGCGCAGCCCAGCGTGATGGCCAGGGCGACCAAGCCGGGCGCGATCGCGCGTGCGGGCTCGGCGGGGCGATACCAGCTCGGCGAGTAGGCGATGCGATCGAAATCCCTGCCCCACAGCGCAACCGCCGCCGACGGCACGAACAGCACCCCGATGCACAGCGGCGGAATGGACGGGAACAGCGGGGTGGCCGCGCCGAGGCTGTAGCCGCCCACGAACGCCACCGCCATCCCGCTCAGCACGGCGACGAGCATGCCGTGCGCGCCGGTCAGCGCGGTCAGGATGGCTCCCACAGCCAGCAGGGCGATCAAGCCGGCGGCCAGCAGCGGCAGTCCGCGCCGGTGCCCGGCGGCCAGGCCCAGACCCACCAGCGCGACGAAAACCAGTACGGCCCAATCGGGTCGGGGCACGGTCACCGGGGTGCTGCCCGCCGCCGCGAAGGCCACCATCAGCAGCAGGAGGACGCCGTCGCGGCCGGGCAGAACGAACGCCCCGATCACCGCAGCCGACACGATCAACACCGTTCCCACCACCAGCACGCGCAGCTCACGGCCTTCCTGCGCGAACCATTCGGAGGTGAGCAGAATGGTCGGGAAGACGATGCCGGCCACCACCACCGGGCGCAGCGGGATCACGTCGACGAGTTTGCGGACCACCGCCGGCCGATGCCGCAGCCCGAGTGCGCACAGCGCGGCGGCCACCATCACGAGCGCGGACAATCCGATCGTCGGCATTTCCAGCAGATAGCGATTCAGCCAGGACGGCGTCTGCCCCGGAGCCGGAGCCGGGGTGAAATCACCGACCAGAATGCCGCTCATGGCGCCGAACAGGAAGGCGCTCGCGGTCGATTTCCGATGCCAGGCCAAGGTGCCGACGGTACCCATGAGCATGCCCGCGAGCACCGAGTCGATCCAGGTCAGCAGGGATTGCGAGCCGACCTCGTTGCTCCACAGCACCTGATCCACGAGCAACCCGCCCGCGCCCAGCGCCACCATCACCCAGCCGACCGCGTCGCTGGCCATCACGATGCACACCGCCGCCAGCACCGTCACGAAAGCCGCCGCCAGCGTCGCGCGCGGCACATTGAACACCGCCAGATCGACCCAGGCCGAGGATTCCTGCGTGACGCCGACCGTGGGGTCGATCGGCACCATCACGGTCAGCCCGGCCACCGCCGCCGCCACACCCACCGTTGCTGTCTCCAGCGCCCGCCACCGTCGCCGCACCCCTCAACGATGCCCCACCCCACCGAGATCAGCAATCATCATTTTTGCAGTTCAGAGGCAATTATCTCGATACAGCGAACATTTGGGCACGAAGTGGTCGGCGCTGCCACTCCCGGGAATCGAACTCCGGGTGAATTCCGCGGGGGCGAACCGAGACCGGCGGCCGAAACGATCATCACGAGTACGCCTGGCGCGGTACAGTTTTCGTCACGCCGCAGCCTCGGTTCGATATCGACTACCCCGCAGTGAGCCGGAGCCGACGGTACACCGTTGATCGACCGCCAGGACGTCGTATGTCGCAGCACCGCCACGCCGCCGGATCCCTGTCCGTGAAAGAACTAGTGGGCGAGGCTGCCGCCGCCCCACGCAGCCATCGCGCCGAACCGCCCGTGACCACCCGGATGCGCGCCCTCACCGGCGCGGCCGTGGCCGCCGGCACCCTGCTCAGCACCACCAGCCTGCTCGCCCCCGCGCTCGCGCAGGCCGCGCCCGTCACCGAGGCGCCCGACGCCGCCGAGGCCGAACCGGTCGAGGCCGCGGTGCCGGATTCGCCCGTCGCCGAACCGGTTGCCGCGCTCACGCCGTTCGGGCTCACCGGGCTGCCGGTGGAGATCGCGGGTCCGCTCGCGCAGGCCGAGCAGGCCATCAAGGACATTCAGAAGCAGCTGCCGCAGGTACAGGTGCCCGAGGTACAGGTGCCCGAAGTGCAGGTGCCGGAGCTGCCGCAGGTCGGCGCCCCGGCCACGCCGGTGTTCCAGCAGGCGCCCGCAGTGCTGCCGGTCGCGGGTGTGATCAGCTCCGGATTCGGCAGCCGCTGGGGAGAATTCCACTACGGCGTCGATATCGCCGACCCGCTGGGCACGCCGATTCATTCCGCGCTCGGCGGCACCGTGATCGAGGCCGGTCCGGCTTCGGGCTTCGGGCAGTGGATCCGGGTGCAGCAGGACGACGGCACCATCGCGGTGTACGGGCACGTCAACGACATGTACGTGCAGGCCGGGGAGCGGGTGAACGCCGGCGACATGATCGCCTCGGTGGGCAGCCGCGGCAATTCCACCGGACCGCATCTGCACCTCGAGATCTGGGACGAATCCGGGACCAAGATCGATCCGGTGTCCTGGCTGGCCGCCAAAGGCATTCTGATGGAACAGCATTGGGGCGCCGACTAGGGGCCTGACGCTCAGGGATCGGTGACGGCGGCGAAGCTATACTGCGGCTGACCGATAGAGCCGTCACCGATCCCCTCCAGAGGTGCAGCGTGCGTGCAACCGTCGCGGTCCCGATTCTGCTGATCATGGTGTTGGCCGGGTGCGGCCGGTCCACCGAGCCCGCCGATTCGACGGCGCAAACACCGGGAACGCTGGTAGCTCAGCGGTCGCTCGAGAACCTGGATGCGTCGCTGTCCGCGGCGGCCTCTTCCGCCACCTACCTTCGCTATCGGTCGACCGCACCGTCGGGCGCGTCGATCGAGGTGTCGGGGGCGCTGTTCGTCCCGACCGGCACCGCGCCGCCCGGCGGCTGGCCGTTGATCTCCCTGGCGCACGGCACCTCCGGCGTGGTCAGCGCGTGCGCACCGACCAACTCCCCCACCCTGTTCGGCTCCGCGCCCCTGGTCACCCAGTTGCTGACCGGCAAGCACGCCGTGGTGATGACGAACTATCAGGGTCTCGATGGTCCCGGCGCCGCACCGTATCTGGACACCCCGTCTTCCGGCTACGACGTCTTGAACGCGGCCCGCGCCGCGCACGCGACCGGTATGCCCCTCGCCCGGGACACCGTTCTCGTCGGTGCCTCGCAGGGCGGACGCGCCGCCGAATCGGCCGCCGAGACCGCGAAATCCTATGCGCCCGAACTGAAGATCCACGGCGTGCTGCTGCTCTCCCCCGCCTTGGAACTCAACCTCGACGAGCCGGTTCGCACCCGGACCCTCAATGCCCCGGACCAGTACCTGATCCTGCCGTACATCGTCGAAGCGATCCGGTACGGCGATCCCGCCTTCACCTACGACCGCGTCATGTACGGCGATCTGCTCACCGCCGCACCGCGTTTGGAGGCCGCGTGCACCGGCGACCTCACCGCCGCCGATCTCGAGCTGGGCAAGTCGGCCACGCCCGCCGAAGCCTGGTTCGCCGATGACGCGGCCGCCCAGCGCGTGGCCGATTTCGAAGCCCGCACCAACCTCCCGAAGTCCGCCAGCGCCTTCCCGACCTATATCGTCCGTGGCGACGCCGACCCGCTGGTCAGCACCTCTTGGTCCGACTCGGCCGTGGCCAAGATGTGCGCGCTCGGCACCCCGGTCCATGACCTGATCGTCCCCGGCGGCCACGAAGCACCCACCGCCGTCGCCGATCAATGGCTGCCCTGGATCGGCGACCTGTTCGCCGACAGCCCCATCGCCTCCACCTGCCCGCGCTGACCCGACGCGGCGACCAGCTCAGCCGGAACCGAGCTCGACCCCGGCGATAGCCGCCACTCGCCCGGCGACGGAAGCCGGCATGGGCGTTCCGGATTCGATGGCCGCCACCTCGGCGCTCATCACCGACGCGCGCCGAGCCAGCCCCGCCACGGTCCAGCCCCGGGCCTCGCGTGCCGCCCGCACCCGCTTCCCGAACTCGTACGCGAGACCCAGCCGATCCAGCTCGGTCCGCTCCGGGGACGTCCGGGCACCCGCGTCCCGGCGCTCGTCGAACTCCTCCTGTTTGATCATCGGTTTCGACTCTAACCAGGCAATTGCCCTGATCAGCGGAGGCGTCCGCGCAATCCCTTCACGAGCGTGAGGATCCACGCCGCTACGGCTATCGCCAGTAGCAGGCGACCCACCGCCCCCGACACGCTGACCCCGGTCACGGTGCCCGCGGTCAGCGTCGCGACGGCCGTCATGCCGAGCGGGAACACGGTGGCCCAGCGGCGAATGTCGTACTCGCGGCGCGGCCGTGCGATCTCGGCGATCCCCAGCACGAGGTAGAGCACCCAGTTCAGCCCGAGCAACACCCAGAGCGCACCCAGCAGCACCGTATGCCCTGCCCCTGACAGCCAGTGCACGGCAAGGATTTTCGCGGCCGCCAGCGCCGAAATGGCCAGCGCGCCGGTACACACCCACTGATCCCCCGCGCCCTGCCAGATCTGCCGGAAGTCGAAGTGCGTCAACGCGATCAGATACAGCAGCACGCCCAGGCACAACCAGGCCAGCGCCGCCCGGCACAACCACACCGGCCCGCCCGCCCCGGCCAGGCTCGCCGCCAGCACCGCGAGCCCCTGCGTGGCGACGCACACCAGGAACTCCGACCCCGGCATCACCCGGCTCCATCGCCGCATGACCGCGACCAGCAGCACCGGCCACCAGATCCCCGCAAGCACCAGCGCGGCCGCGCCCAGACCATCCCACCCGAGCAGGACGACGCGGGTCCCCAGCACCGTGGTCGCCGCCACGCCCGTCAGCCCCGGCGGCGTACCCGCTTCCGCCACCCAGCGCGACGGCTGACCCACCAGCCGCGTCGCGAAATCGATTCCCAATACCACCCACACCACGGCAGCCAGCGCCAGCGCCGCCACCGACAGCACCTCGAACCCGGTGAGGTGCAATCCGATCGACAGAATCCCGGTCGCCATCACCGCGGCCCCCGCCGCCGGCGGCAGCTCCCGCCACCATGCTGCCGCCCGATCCGTCATCTCACCCCTGCCAGGTCAGCCGTGCTCTCGCAACGCCGGAACGCTCGCACGATACCCCGGGACGCGAGCTGTCCGGCGACTCCGCGCCGAGCTCAGTCGCCGCCTGCTTCGAGCCTGCGGCGCAGCAGCTTTCCGGTGGCATTGCGGGGGAACCACGAAAGCGCGCAGCCGGGTGCCGAAATCCCGGTCGGGAACCCCGATCACGGCCGCTTCGGCGATATCGGGCCCTGGGCGTCGAAATGGCCGAGGTCGCCGCTGGAGAGCAGGCCGTTGATGGATTCCTTGGTGCCCCGTCGGTGTAGCCGGTGAAGCTGAGGCCGCTGGAGACGAAGATGGTGCCGACCGCGCCCGGGGTGGTGATCCGGTTGCGGTGTTCGTCGTAGAGCTCGACGTGGCAGCCGACCGGTGGGCGGCCGACGGTGCCCGGGGCCGCGCGCATATCGGCCGGGGTGGCCACGGCGACCACTGCGACCTCGGTGGAGGCGTAGAGGCTGTAGAGCACGTCACCGAAGGCCGCGGCGGTGCGGCGGCTCAGGTCGGGGGAAATCGAGGAGCCGGACGCGGAAATCACTCGGAGAGAGGAGGTGTCGTAGCAGGACAGCACGCGGGGGACGCCGGGTGCCGAGTTCGTCGACGATGGCCGCCGCGTGCGGATCCCGCCGGACCGCGTGGTTCAGGACGGTGACGAACGGCCCGACGGTCCCGGCGTCACGGGCGGACCGGATCGCGTCGCCGGGACGCAGGGGGTCGAACATGCCCGCTTGTGCAGTACCGCCAGCGCCGAGAACCCCTCGGACACCGTGCGCAGAACCCATCGCGGCGATCGTGCCATCCCCTGAACCCTCCAGCTCAATCAGTCGATTCGGTAAGAATTCGATTCGGCGAGCCGGAGGTCCGGCCCGCCGAAGTTTCGAAGCAGGTCAACGCGGTGGTTGGCTGAGATCGCGGTTGGCCGTGGGGATTTCGATGCTGATGGGCATGCGCAACTCGGCGAGGTACCAGAGCGCCGACTGGCGCAGGAACTCGTCGAAGAGCCAGTACACTTCCTGGGTCGGCGGCACCACGGTGAGCACGCCCTCGCGGACCGCGATGAAAGGGCCCCAGCTGAAACGCAATAGCGGATCCCAGACCGGTTCCCGGGCGATGGCCAGACCGTCGGCGATGGCATCGCCGAGCAGGAAGCGGGTGAACGCGCCGAGTACCGGCTTGGTGAGAATGGTCAGGTCGAGGTTCACGCCCAGCCGCAGCAGCCGGTCCGCGAGTTGCGCACCCTCCGGCGTCGCCGCCAGGATCGGGTCGAGCACTTGCGCTGCTTGGGAATTCGCCTCCGCCCACGAGTTGGGGATGTATTCGTCGCGCACGCCGAGCATGTGCGCGGCGACCTGCCACGAGTGCAGGAAGGCCTCCGATTCGCTCCCCGGAATCGGCACGTTCCACGCGGTCAGGTGCCGCATGACGGTGGTGGGCAGGCTGTGCCAGGTGACCATGATGTCGTTCTGGCTGATCGGCACCTGCTCACCGGAGTACTGCAGCCACTGCGGCGACTGCGGCAGCAGGTGCCGGACCGCGGCGTGCACGAGGCGGGTCTTGACGCAGGTCACCACCATCTCGCCGTCCGGGCCGTAGGCGTTCGCGGTGCCGATGTCGTAACCGAGCTTGGCGGTCTTGGAGATGCGGTCCTTCAGATCGTGGCCGCCCTGCGAGTAGTACACGGCGCGGGCCTCTTTGGGGATGACGGTGCTCATCATCCCGCTGGCCAGCCCGTACAGCACGCCCAGATACAGCCCGCGCTTCTTGTTGAATTCGACCGCGGTCGCCAGCTTGCCCGCGTCCGCCCACTGCGGCAGCCGGCGCGCGTATTCCATGAAATCGCGCAGTTCGGCCGGCAGCCCGTCGGGCAGCGCCTGGCCATTGCGGGTCCAAGTCCGCAGCAGCGCATTGACTCTCGGCACGTCGCCACTGTCGAGCAGGGCCGCGACCACCGGATCGGCCTCGGCATCCCACACCGTGAGCGGATCCGCGCCCGCGCCGGTACCCGCTACGGAACCTTCCGGTGACCAGGTCCAGGGTTCCGCCCGCGCGGGGGCCGTCATGGCGAGCGCACCGAGCGCTCCCATCGCCCCGCCCATCTTCAAAGCGTTCCGCCTGCTGAATCCGTCCATGCCTGCGCTCCTCGTCGAGACTGGATCCTGACCACACGACCAGAATCACGAGTCACATAATAGATCCGGACTTGCATGCCAAAGGCAGAAACCAGCGATTGCGTTCAGAATGACCAGTAACATCAAGCGGCGCCGGTCGCGGGCCCGGCACGTCGGAGAGCCACGAATCAGGTCCCGCTCACGCCGCCCCCTACCACGGCACGCCACCCCTCCGCACCTCCGGGAGTGCCGCCGAGTGAACTAGAACACGCCCGCGCATCACGAAACGCGTTCTGCCACGCTCGATGCCGATACGGGTGCCTCACGGTGATGGCTCGCAATTTGCGCAGTCCCGGATCGGGCTCAAAGCTGGATCGGTTCCGAAACTGTTGGCGCACTGGGCAGGTAGACAAAACGATGGTTACAAATGCACCGAAGCAGGGTCGTGGCGTCCGGGAGATCGACGTGGGCGACGCACCCACGCGGTTCGCGCGCGGCTGGCACTGCCTCGGCCTGGCGGAGACCTTCCGGGACGGAAAGCCGCATTCCGTAGAGGCTTTCGGTACCAAGCTGGTGGTGTGGGCCGACAGCGACGGCGAGATCAAGATCCTGGACGCGTACTGCCGGCACATGGGCGCGGACCTGTCCAAGGGTTCGGTCAAGAACGGCGACATCGCCTGCCCGTTCCACGATTGGCGCTGGAACGGCGCGGGCAAATGCAGCGAGATCCCGTATGCCCGGCGAGTGCCGCCGCTGGCCCGCACCCGGGCGTGGACCACGCTCGAGCGCAATGAGCAGCTGTTCGTCTGGCACGACCACGAAGGCAATCAGCCCGCGCCGGAGGTCACCATCCCGGTGATCGAGAGCGTGTACGGCCCCGACGGCGTGCGCGGCGCGGACTGGACGCCGTGGACCTGGCATTCGCTGGTGATCGAGGGCGCGCACTGCCGCGAGATCATCGACAATGTCGTGGACATGGCGCACTTCTTCTACATCCACTACGCCTTCCCGACCTTCTTCAAGAACGTGTTCGAAGGCCATGTCGCCACCCAGTACCTGCACTCCAAGCCGCGCACCGATATCGGCGTCGGCGCCGAGTTCGGCGACAGCCTGCTGTTCTCCGAGGCGTCCTACTTCGGCCCGTCCTACATGATCAATCCGCTGCGCAACAGCTTCGGCGGATTCGAGATCGAGAGCGTGCTGATCAACTCCCACTACCCGATCAGCAACGACTCGTTCGTACTGAACTGGGGCATGACCCTGCACAAGCCCGCCGGCATCCCCGACGACGCCGCGGACATGCTGCTGGAGAAGATGGAGGAGGGCATCAGCATCGGCTTCCTGCAGGACGTGGAGATCTGGAAGCACAAGTCCAAGATCGACAATCCGCTGCTGTGCGAGGAGGACGGGCCGGTCTACCACCTGCGCCGCTGGTACGAGCAGTTCTACGTCGACGTGGCCGATATCGACCCGAAGTCGGTGCAGCGCTTGGAATTCGAGGTCGACACCACCAAGGCGAACAAGGCCTGGGAGCGGGAAGTCGCCGAGAACCTCGCCAATCAGGCCGCAGCGGCGCCGGTACCCGCCATGGACTGATATCGACCCGGCATATCCCCGCAATAAACTGCAGCTATCCAGGAGTTAGTCACCGAATTCACTCATTTCGAGTACTGCTCCCGGGGATGTGCTCATGCGCACACTATTTCGCTGTCTCGTCGCGGTCGCCCTCGTCATGGCCGCGGTACTGCTACCGGGCTGCGGGGTCGCACGCACGGCCCCGGAAACCCCGCCCGGTGCGCTCGGCGGGGATTTCCGCTGGGGTGTGGCGGCCTCCGGATTTCAATCCGAAGGCCAGTCACCGGACAGCAATTGGACCCGCTACATCGATGCCAATACCGGGTGGGACCGGCTCGGGGATTCGGTGGACTTCCGTTCCCGGTATCGGTCGGATATCGCACTGGCGAAGCAGCTGGGCGTCAAGGTGTTTCGCATCGGCGTAGAATGGGCGCGGCTGGAAACCCAGCCGGGAGTGTGGGATCCGGCCGCGTTCGCCTTCTACGACGACGTCGTCGACGCCATTGTCGCGGCGGGGATGCAGCCGATGCTCACCCTCGACCATTGGGTGTATCCGGGGTGGGCGGCCGATCGCGGCGGCTGGCGCAATCCGGGAATGGTGGCGGACTGGCTGAGCAATATGCGCAAGGTGGTCGACCGTTACGCGGCGCGCAATCCGATCTGGGTGACCGTCAACGAGCCGGTCGCCTACATCATGCACGAGGTGCGGCAGAATCACACCGACGCCGGGCAGATGCTGGGGCGAGTAGCGCAGGCGCACAACGAGATTTACGACTACATCCACCAGGTGCAGCCGAATGCCATGGTGACCAGCAATGTCGGGTATGTCGCCGGGGCGGAGTCGCAGGTCAACGGGCCGCTGCTGGACCTGATCGGCGATCGGCTGGATTTCGTCGGGGTGGACTACTACTTCGGTTACGAACCACCGGAACTCGTCGCCGTGAATTTGTCCGACGGCTCGGCCACCGCACCGTCGGGCATGTGGGATCTGCCCGTGCGGCCCGAGGGAATTTACTATGCGCTGCAGCACTATTCGAAGCGATTCCCGGGAAAACCGCTGTGGATAGTGGAGAACGGGCTGCCGACCGAGAACGGGAAACCGAGGAGCGACGGCTATACGCGGTCCGACCATTTGCGGGACACCGTCTACTGGTTGCAGCGCGCGCGGGCGGACGGCATGAATATCATCGGCTACAACTATTGGAGCCTGACCGACAACTATGAATGGGGCTCGTACACGCCGCGGTTCGGGCTCTACACCGTCGATGTCCGTACCGATCCCACGCTGACGCGTACCCCCACCGATGCGGTCGCCGCCTATCGTGAGGTCATCGCCCGGGGCGGGGTGTCCGCCGAGTACCGGCCGGTGCGCGAACCGGCCGAGTGCGGATTGGTCGACCCGCCCGCCAGCTGTGATGCCCCGGTCACGGTCCCCTGAACGGATTCAAGATCAAAGTCACTTTCCGGTGGGACTTTCGGCCCTGTCTCCGGCGCCGCCGCCCCGTCACGGTGGTCCGGGAGATCAAGAGCAACTTCGGACCGGAAGGCGGACCATACCCGTGGCGCGTGAGCTGACGCAGCGTGAGATTCTCGTCGAACTGGAACCGGTCGCCGCGCAGGCGCTGGACCGGCACCTGTCGGTGTTCAAGGACTGGCATCCCCACGACTACGTGCCGTGGGACGACGGGCGCAATTTCGCGCAGCTCGGCGGAATCGATTGGGACCCAGAGCAGTCCAGGCTCTCGGAGGTGGCCAAGGCGGCCTTGGTCACCAACCTGCTCACCGAGGACAATCTGCCCTCCTATCACCGGGAGATCGCCGAGAACTTCTCACGCGACGGTGCGTGGGGCACCTGGGTGGGGCGCTGGACGGCCGAGGAGAACCGGCACAGCGTGGTGCTGCGCGACTACCTGGTCGTCACGCGCGGGGTGGATCCGGTCGCGCTGGAGAACGATCGCATGGCCCATATGACGCACGGTTTCACCGCGCCCGTGGACGCCGCCACCGCCGCCGCGCACGCCGGATTCCTGTACTCGGTGGCCTATGTCAGCTTCCAGGAACTGGCGACCCGGATCAGCCATCGCAATACCGCCAAGGTCTGCGACGACCCGATCGCCGACCGCATGCTGCAACGGCTCGCCCTGGACGAGAACCTGCACATGATCTTCTATCGCACGCTCTGCGGGGCGGCCCTGGAACTGGTGCCCGACCAGGCCATGGAGGCCATCGACCTGATCGTCGAGAACTTCCGCATGCCCGGCACCGGGATGCCGAACTTCCGCCGCAACGGGGTGCTGATGGCCAAGCACGGCATCTACGATCTGCGCCAGCATCTCGAGGATGTGCTGGAACCGGTGCTGCGGCAGTGGGATGTGTTCGGCCGCACCGACTTCGGGCCGCGCGGAGAGCAGGCGCGCGATCGGCTGGCGGTCTATCTGGAGCAGTTGCGGTCGGTGCAGATCCCGCGTTTCGAGGAGCAGCGCGACCGGTCGCTGGCCCGCGCCGCCGCACGACGGTAGGGACCGCCGATCCGACCGCGAACGGAGCCCGCGGGTCCTCGCAAATAGACTGCGAGCACGCAGTACGCCACGATGCTGCGGATCCCGCACAGAAAACACGGACCTCAGATGACCGGTGATCCTCGCGATTCCTTCTCGGTGCGCGGCACCCTGTCGCAGCTGCGGCTGCGCGAGCTGCTCACCGAGGTCAAGGATCGCGTCGATCAGATCATCGACGCGCGAGACCGGATGGACGGCCTGGTCGAAGCCATGCTGTCGGTGACCGCGGGACTGGACCTCGATCAGACACTGCGCACCATCGTGCGCACCGCCATCAGCCTGGTCGACGCCCGATACGGGGCACTCGGGGTGCGCGGCGCCGGGGCCGAACTCAGCGCATTCATCCACGAGGGCATCGACGAGGAGACCGCGGCGCGGATCGGGGAACTGCCGGCCGGGCGGGGCGTGCTCGGAGTGCTGTTCCTGCAACCCGATCCGATCCGGCTGGACCGCATCGCCGACCATCCGGCGTCGGTGGGGTTTCCGGACGGGCATCCGCCCATGCACACCTTCCTCGGGGTGCCGATCCGCATTCGCGAGGAGATCTACGGCAACCTGTATCTCACCGAGAAACGCAACGGTCTGCCGTTCAACGAGGACGACGAGGTGATCGTGCAGGCATTGGCCGCCGCCGCCGGTATCGCCGTCGACAATGCCCGGCTCTACGAATCGGCGCGCACCCGGCAGGCGTGGATCGAGGCGACGCGGGATGTGGCGACCGCGTTCCTGGCCAGCACCGATGCCGGTGAGGTGCTCGGGCAGGTGGTGCAGTCGGTGCGGGTGCTGACCGGATCCGAGCGGGCGTTCCTGGCGGTCACCGACGACGAGGAGCCCGACGACAGCGGCGAATTGCGGATCGCGCGGTGGTCGGGTCCCGGTGACGGGCCGAGCAGCGGGTTCGTTCGTACCGAGGGGTCCGCGGTCGGGCAGGTGTTCGCCGGGGGCATGCCGCTGCGCTTCGATCATCCCGTCGATATCGACCTGGGCAAGCCGATCGCCGATCCCGGGCCGACGCTGATCCTGCCGTTGCGGGCGCAGAGCCGTACCTTCGGGGTGCTGGTCATCGTGCGGTCCATCGCCGCACCGGTGTTCTCGGACGAAATCCTGGGATTGGCGGCGGCTTTCACCGATCAGGCGGCGCTGGCCATCCAGATGGCCGAGGCCCAGCGGCGGATGCGGGAACTCGACGTGCTCACCGACCGCGACCGGATCGCCCGTGATCTGCACGATCACGTCATCCAGCGATTGTTCGCGGCCGGGCTCAGCCTGCAGGGCACCATCGCTCGCGCACACACTCCCGAAGTGCGGCAACGACTTTCGGATGTGGTGAACGATCTGCAGGAAGTGGTGCAGGAGATCCGCACCTCCATCTTCGATCTGCACGGGGGCAATGATCAGAGCACGCGGTTACGGCTGGAGCAGGTGATCGCCCGGCATACCGCCGACACCGGAATCCGCGGCACGCTGCGGGTGTCCGGGCCGCTGTCGGTGGTCTCCCCGGTCCTCGCCGATCACGCCGAAGCCGTGGTCCGCGAAGCCGTCAGCAATGCGGTGCGGCATTCCGGCGCCCAAACCCTCTCCGTGACAATCGAAGTCGCCGACGACCTGACCATCGTCGTCGCCGACGACGGGCGCGGCATCCCCGACGATGTCATTCGCAGCGGGCTCACCAACCTGGCGCGCCGCGCCGAGGAGATGGGCGGGACGTTCGCCATTCTCGGCGGTGACGGCACGCGGCTGCGCTGGTCGGCTCCGCTGGAGTAGAACGCTTTCGGTTCTCACCCGCCGCTAGCGGTACCTCGGGTTGGTGTTGTGCCATTCGAACGAGCCGCCCATCCAATGACGGAGGCCGCGCAGGAAGGCCTGCAGTTCGGGGGACGGGATGGTGCGCAGGGCGGTGATATCGGCTTCGAAGTCGCGGACCATTCGATTGTGCAGTTCGACGGTGACCTCGGTGGCGTCGGCCACCGAGCAGCCGCGGTCCGCCGCGATCTGCAGCACGATATTGCAGACCGGGTTGGGGTCGGCCGCATCCTTTTTCACCGACACCAGGTCGTTGATCAGGACCGCGGCGGTGCCGGCCCGGAATGCCGCCAGCCGGACGCGGTCGTCGTAGAACAGATTCGCGGGCACCTCGTAGCCGGCCACCGGGTCGATCAATGCCATCGATGTGTAGAAGGTGTCGTGCTGCCGCGCCGCCAGATACTCCCAGGCCGCCGGCGACTGGCCGCTGTGCCGCCAGGCCGCGTACGCGGTCCAGGACACGAACATCGCGAATGTGGCGTAGCAGGCTCGGTGTACCTGGCTCGGTGTCGCGTGCAGGCGCAGGTTCGCCATCGCGGAGGTGAAGGTGCGCAGGACTTTGTCCGATGTCATGGCCTCGTTCAGCGGCACGCTGAATTCGCCCGCGTCCGGCAGCGGGTCCATCGCCGCCATCACAAGCGTCAGGCGTTGCGGCAGTCGTGTCGGGTCCGCGCCGAGCGCCGAATCATCGGCGTAATAGTCGTCGGCCATCCACCAGGCGGCATTCATCTGCGCGGCGATGAGCAGCCGGTCCGCATCGTCGCAGTCGGAGTGCGCGAGCATGACGAGCCGTCCATACCCCGTCTTGCGCAGCTTCTCCAGTTCCTCCGCCGTGAACCCGAGCGAATCGGCCCAGGCCACGAGCCGCTCGTCGACTTCCTCGGCCAACCGGTCGTCGACCCGCGCCGCGGGGGGAACGAGTACGGGCGACGCCGAACCATCCCCCCATTCCACCAGGCGACACGGTTCGAGATCCGCTGTCAGCCGTCGCAGCGGAAGCCGGAACGTGCCCTCCCCCAGCCGGATTCCGGCCGCGCTGAATCCCGGCGCGGATACCCGCACTGCGAAACCGCTAGGCCGATCCGCAGCGTGCCGAGCCTCCGCAACGCCGCCCGCCGTCGCGCTTGCCACTGGTGCACTCTCGACCGGTGCACCCCCGACCGGTGAACTCCCAACGAGTGCACTCTCGACGAGTGCACCCTCTACTGGCGCACTCTCAACCGGTGCACCCTCTACTGATGCACTCTCAACCGGTGCACCCTCTACTGGTGCACTTTCGACCGGTGCATCCTCAACTAGCGCACTCTCGACCGAAGCACTCGCCGCACGCGGGCTCTCCACCGGTGCGTCCTCAGCCAAGGCGACTGGCGCACTCTCAGCCGACATGCTCCCCAGCGTCGCACTTTTCGCAATCACCGCGTCCGGCTCGTCCACGAACCGCCGCGCCAGCACGCTCCCGAGCCCGGTCGGCCCACTGAACGCCGGCAATCTCCCCGATCGCACCGTATCCACCGCCGGCCCGGCGGACCGCATCTTCTCGCCATTGTTGCTGGGCACCGGCATCATGTCGCTCCATCGCATCGAAGAGGTCATCTGGCAGCAGGCAGGACATCGAAAGGTGAAGCAGTACTTCAACTATCGATCATCGGCTCCGCGCCCGCAGGCGATTCCCCAGAACCCGCCCCCACCCGTCCACAGAACCGGACAATCCGACCGAAAACCAATCGACCAGTTCAATAGAGTCCCAGCTCAGGACGAATCCGCGACGCCCAGTCCGCCTCCCGCCCGGCGACCCGGCACAACACTTCGTAGTGCACCAGAAAGCTGAAACAGGCATCCACGAGTTGTCCGGTGGCGTGGCCATCGACCACATAGAGATCGTCGGCGAGGAGCCGCCGAGCCCCCGGCAGAAATGTCAGCCCGTCGCAGTCCTGCATCACCTCGCCGCGAAACGAACTCCCCGGCGCCATCGACCCCCAATCCCCCGGCTTGCCCTCGAGCCCGAAGGCAACGATCAGATTGGTCCGCAAGTACACATGCAGCACGTGATAGAGCAGAAACCCCAGGTTGTTCCCCACCGCCTGCCCACCGGGCCGGCACTCGAGCACGGCCCGAATCTCGTTGTCACCGAACGACAGCAGCTCCCGTGTGCGCCCGGCCTCCATCAGCCCCACGAACTCCGAGCATCGGCAGCCCCAGTGGTCGGACTGCGGAAGGGGCGGGGTGAGCGGCGCTTCATCCGGCCCATCGAACCCCCACCCGCGCACGGCGTCCTGCGCGCGCCGCCCGCCGTCTTCGATGAGTTCCCGCAACGCATCCCCGAACCGCGTCAACCGCGCACTCGCCAGCACCACCTCCCGTGTCGCCCGGGGCATCTCCCCGGGCAGCGTCACCGCATACCCCCGGGTCTTCCGAAACACCGCCGTCCCGCGAGTCACGCACTCCGCTCGCGCGCAAACCCGGCCGGCCAAGTACTTCCGCCGCTCGACACGAATCGCAGTCCTCTTGTCCCCCACATGAATCCGTCCGCAATCCCCCACCGGCAATGCCACTCCCGGATCCCGATACCGGCGCACCAACGCCGCCAAGTCCGACCAATCGAGCTGCCCAGGAGAATGCGGATAGAGCACGCTCCGATTATCCGCACCGACCAGAACCGCGCGCGAACCAATCCAGCCACTGCCCGTGCGCACCGGCATACGCCAACGGCACCCCATCCAACGCAACGACGAACCGCCCCGGCGTCTCCGCCACCGGCACCGGAAGCCGCTCCGCCACCGAGCCGATAACCCCGCACCCCTCATTCGACACCCAATGACACCCCAACCCCCGGACCGTCCGCTCGAACCGAACCCGCTCCTCGGCACTCGAATACGCCAGCACAGCACTGTGCATGACCACCACGGTCGCCCCGTCCGGAGCCATCGAAACCAGTTCCGCCACAGTCTCGTTCAAATCCCCCGTCACCAAATGCGCCGGATCCGTCCGCGCAATGGCAATCGCACCCCGCAACCGCCGCACCCGCTCCGGCTGCCCGGGCCACACCAGAGCCTCCAGCCACCGCATCTGCTCGAAGTCATTGACATCCAACGGATTCAAATCCACCCCCGCCCGCCAAACCACCTCCGGCAACCGCTCCGGAATAGGCGGCTCCCCACTGATCCCACACCGCAACCGAACCTCCGAAGCTCCCCCTTCGGGATCAACCCCACCCCGCCTCTCATACCGATAACTGAACCGATCCGGATACAAACACAACCCCGCCGAAGCCCCCACCTCGATCAACGCCAACGGCCCCGCCAACCCGGCCAGCACCGGCAACAAAACCGCAGCCCGCCCCACCTCATTGGTCTGCGTCCTCTTACTCATCACCACCCCCACCACCGCATCCCAATTTCGCACCACCCACTCCCGAAACTCCCCATACGACACGTCCCCCACCCCCAGAAACCGCGCCGCACTCAACACCAAATTCGGCTGCCGCTTCTCCCAAGGCAGCCGCCCGATCAACCCCAACACCCCCGGATCGTCCGCAATCCCCAACGCCCACAACTCATAAAGCCCCGAGCTCCCCCGCGCCTCGACCTCACCGAACCGCCGATACCACCCACCGGTCTCCCCACTCATCCACCCTTCCTACCGTCCACCCCCACCCCGGACCACCCTCGAAATCACACTGATCCGTCACCCGCTCCCCAGATCCCACCGGCGAGGAACGCATCCCACATCTCCCCGGGAAACCACAGCTCCGGCCCGCCGCCACCGTCCTATCGAATTCGGGTCAGGACAGCGTGCGTACCAGGGCGTCCAGGGCTGCCGGGTAGGCGCTTTCGGACGGTGCGCCGAAGCCTACGACGATTCCTTGGGGTGCGGTTTCCGAGTTCTCCGAAAGCCACATGCCGGACAGGCCGTCGAGGGCCAGGCCGTAATCGGCTGCGCGGGTCAGGACTTCGTGTTCGGTCAGGCCTGCGGGTTCGAGGCGGATGAGGGCGTGGAGGCCGGCGGCGATGCCGGAGAGGGCGTAGCCGGTGAGGGGCCGGCCGGCTCGGGGTTTGAGGCGGGAGGCGAGGAGGTCTCGGCGGCGGCGGTAGCGGAGGCGGGAGGAGCGGATGTGGCGGTCGTAGGCGTGGGAGGTGATCAGTTCGGCGAGGGTTAGCTGGCCCAGGGTTTCGGAGTGGTTGTCGGTTAGCTGTTTGGCTTCGGCTACGGGAGCTACGAGGTGGGGTGGGAGGACCATCCAGGCGAGGCGGAGGCCGGGGCCGAGGGTTTTGGAGGCGGTGCCGAGGTAGACGACGTGGTCTGGGGCTATGCCTTGGATGGCGCCGACTGGTTGGCGGTCGTAGCGGAATTCGCCGTCGTAGTCGTCTTCGATGACGAGGTGGCCGGCGCGGGCCCAGTCGGCGAGGCATTGGCGGCGGGCCGGGTTCAGGGTCGAGCCGATGGGGAATTGGTGGCTCGGGGTCACGATGGCGGCGCCGATGCCGTGGAATTCGCCGGTGGTGAGCAGGTCTACGCGGGCGCCGTCGTCGTCGACGGGGAGCGAGGTGACGGCGGGACCGGCGGCGTGCACGGTGTCGCGGAAGGACGGGATGTACGGGTCTTCCATGGCGATGGTCGAGGTGCCGGATGCGTTGAGCACCTTGGCGAGTAGGGCCAAGCCCTGTTGCACGCCGCTGGTGATGATGATGCGGTCGGGGTCGGCGAGGACGCCGCGGGTCCGGCCCAGGTAGTCGGCCAGTGCGGTGCGGAGTTCGATACGGCCGCGGGGATCGCCGTAGCCGAACGCGTCGGCCGGTGCTTCGCCGATTGCCTTGCGGGCCGCTCTGAGCCAGGCGCTGGTGGGAAACCGGCTCACGTCGGGACTGCCCGCCCGCAGGTTGTAGCGCGGTGCCGCAACGGGTTTCGGCACTCCACTCATGGACGGGGCGGCACGGGTCGTCACCGATGCGGCGACCCGGGTTCCGGAGCCCTGCCGCGCGGTCAGATGCCCCTCGGCGATCAACTGGTCATACGCCGCCGTGACCGTCCCGCGCGACAACCCCAGTTCCGCGGCGAGGGTCCGGGTGGACGGCAACCGGGATCCGGCAGCCAGGCGGCCGGCACGAATCGCCTCCCGCAGCGCGTACTCCAAACCCACCCGCCGCCCGGTGTCGGGCGTGACGACCAGATGCAGATCGACATCCGAAGTGGACCATAATTTCGACATCCGATTGGCTCCTCCAATTGATCCATTATCGCCATACCGTTGAAGCATGACAACGAAGACCACCGCTTACGTCCAGCCCACCACCCGCCTCGCGGTCGACGAACTCGCCCCCGAAATCGCCAAGGCCATGAACGGCCTCGAGCGAGCCGCGGGACGCACCTCTCTGGAGAAGCCGCTCCGCGAGCTCGTGAAACTCCGCGTGGCCCAGATCAACGGCTGCGTCTACTGCGTCGACATGCACTCCCGCGACGCGATCGCCGGCGGCGACACCTGGCGCCGGGTGAACCTGGTCGCCGTCTGGCGTGAAGCTCCCTTCTTCACCCCACGTGAACGCGCCGCGTTCGCTCTCGCCGAAGCCATGACCCGCCTCGCCGACAGCGAAGTGAGCCAGGACATCTGGCAGGCGGCCGCGGAGGAGTTCGCCGATCAGGAACTGGCCGAACTCGTCTGGCACATCGCGATCATCAACACCTGGACCCGGCTGGGCGCTACCACCCGCCCCTGGACCCTGTCCGGCGACGAAAACGCCTGACCACCAACCACATCCACTAGGAGCGCCATCATGTCCGAAGTCGTCATCACCTACTGCAAGCCCTGCGGCTATCTGAAGCACGCCCGCGCCGCCGCCGAAGCCCTCGACAGCCGGCTCGGCATCGAACCGGTGCTCACCCCGGGATCGGGCGGCGTCTACCGGGTCACCGTCGACGGCGCGGTCGTGGCCGCGAAGTCCCGCCAGGGCTTCCCCAGCCCCGACCAGATCGTCACCGCGGTAGCCGAATCCATCGCGTGAACCAACCCCGAAGTGCTGTGTGAACCCGGTGAGCGTAGCTACCGTGAGCGGGAACGATCGGGCCGCCGGGCCCGATCGCATCCGCTGTGGACAGGAGTGGCTCATGGCTTTCGCATTCGCATCCGCCGTTATCAACGCCCCCGCCGAGGAGGTCTGGGCTCGGCTGCGGGACTTCGGGGATCTGAGCTGGCATCCGGCGATCGCTTCCTGCGAAATCGTCTCCGACACAGGGAAATCCGAGGTCGGAGCGGTTCGGCGGATCATGACGGCGGGCGGAGATCTCATCGTCGAGCGGTTGACCGCCATCGATGACGACCGGCGCAGCTTCAGTTACGTATTCGAGGAGGACCCATTCGGGGTGCGGTCGTATCACGCGACCTTGAGTTTCACCCCCGTCACCGCTGACGGCACCACCTTCGCGCACTGGGAGACCCGGTTCGACGCCGACGCCGATGCCGAAGCCCGCCTGGTGAACACGTTCGGCCGCGATATCTTCCAGGCGGGATTGCAGGCCTTGGACAAGGCGCTCTCGCAATCCTGAGCGGACGGGCGCTCACAACCCCTGCCGCCATTCCCGTTCCCACCGAATGGCGCGGTGCCGCTCACGGATCCCCATGAGCCCGGAGAGCGAAAGCAGAGCGAGACCCCAGATCCCCAGCAGCACAACCAGACCGACCATTATGCCGGTGCTGACGGGCGACGGAGCTGCTGCGGGGTCCTGGGTCGGTTGTCCCGCCTGATCGAGCCAGATGGTGACTTCTTCCCCGCGACGCGCTTCGGCCGGAACGTCGGCCTCCCCCGTGTAAGCGGCCCCGTCCCGAACCCATCGCACCGATGCCGTAGCCGTGGACGACACCTGACGGCCGATATCGTCGCCGACCGCACCGAGCTCCGGATCGGCGAGGACGGTCGCCGGAACAGCGGTCTTCGTGGCGTACTGCGCCCGGAACCGAAGGGCGGCATCGCTGTACGCACTGGTCCCCACCGCCGCCCCCACCGGAACCGCCGCCAGCATCACCACCCCGAGAACCAGCACGGCCCAAGCCACCATCCGATCGAGGCCGTCCATCAACGGATTCGGATTCCACGGCCCGGCCCGCCAGGCCCGAACCGGCATCGACGGATAGGTCGTCATCCCGCGGCCACCTCCTGATCGTCGGCGAGTACTCGACTTCACCGGTCAGCAGACCACCGCGCGCGACCGCGCGTATCCCCCGATTCGGATGAGACGTCAGTCGTGAGTGACGGCGAGGTACATGCGATCGCCTGGCCGACCCTGCCGGTCGGAATGTGCAGGCGTTCGCCCGCACGTCTTACCCACGATCCCGGCGTTGAGCCCGGCTAAACGTGCGTTCCAGGATTGCGCGTTGTTCGCCGTCGCCGGGCTGGGCAGGCTGATCGATAGTCGATCCGAAGGGGATGCCGTGCGCAAGATGGTGGTCCTGACCTACCTGTCGCTGGGCGGCGTGAGCGAGGCCGGCCATCGCGGCGATGTCCCTCATCCAGCGGGCAAGCCGTGACACTCGACTGCGATCTCGCACCGGTCCGGGACCTCGGCGGGCAGCTCGAACCGTTCCGCCGCGAACTCACCGCGCACTGCTACCGCCTGCTCGGCTCCGCGTTCGAAGCCGAGGACGCGGTCCAGGAGACGTTGTTACGAGCCTGGTCGAGGTACGAGACGTTCGAAGGCCGCGCACAGCTGCGCACCTGGCTCTACCGGATCGCGACCAATGTCTGCCTGGACATGGCCGAAGCCACGCAACGCCGCGCACGGCCGATGGATCTGTCCGAATGGGTGACCGAATCGAACCCGGCCGTACGCGCGTACGCGGCGCGGGGCGGGTCCATTCAGCGGGTGCGCTCCGGAGATCCGGCCGACCTCATGATCGAACGGGAATCGGTGCGACTGGCATTCATCGCCGCACTGCAGACCCTGGCACCGCGACAACGAGCGGTGGTGATCATGCGTGATGTGCTCGCATGGTCAGCTGCGGAGACCGCGGAGATACTGGACACCACGATCGCCACGGTGACCAGCTCGTTGCAGCGGTCTCGGATCAAACTGTCCCGCATCGACTACAGGGGCCACGACGCTGCACGGTCCCTCGACGACGAGCAGAGACTACTGCTCGCCAAGTACATCGAGGCGTTCGAAGCACTCGACATCAGCGGGCTCATCGAGTTGCTGCGCGCCGACATGGCGATGAGCGTAACGCCTCGCCGACCTATTGTTGGCCAAGCGGAACCGGCCGCCTGAAGCCCGAGACTGCCATTGCCGATGCCGCCACCGAACCCGCTGCGGCCCAGCTGATTCGGCGTTGCGCAGGACTGCTTGCACTCATCCGGAACTCCTGTTCGCGAACCCCGCATTTCCGGGCGGAAATGATCATCGCCGGGGGTTCGCGAACACTAACGTTCACAGGGTGCGAAGTGGATCGATTTCAGTTCGGTTCGGGCGCCCCACCTTCCTGGAGCGGACCCCGGCAAATCGGACCAATCGGTATGTATCGCGGTCTGGGTACTATTCTGCCGCAACCGAATTCAAGGAGTCTTGCGTGTATCCGCAGCGCGTACATCAGGGTGCCATGTTCAATTCGCAGTCCACGATCGAAGGCGCCGGGCCCCGGGTCCCGATCTACAGCCCGGAGTTCGCGGCCGATCCGCACGGCGCCTATGCGCGGATGCGCAGGCAATACGGGTCGCTGGTGCCCGTCGACATGTGGCCGGGCGTGCCCGCCACGCTGGTGATCGACTACGCGACCGCGGTGCGCATTCTCGGCGACTCCGACCACTTTCCGGCCGATCCGAGCACCTGGCAGAAGAGCGTGCCCGCCGACTGCCCGATCCTGCCGATGGTCGAGGCCCGCCCCAATGCCATTCGCACCAGCGGCGCCGCGCACATCCGCTACCGCCGGGCCATCAACGATGCGCTGGAGGGGATCAACCAGTACACGGTCGAGACCATGGTGAGCAATTCCGCCATCCCGCTGGTCAATTCGTTCTGCGAGGCCGGGGAAGCCGACATCCTGAGCCAATACGCGCTGCCGCTGGTCTTCTCGGTCTTCTGCCAGATCCTGGGCTGTCCGCCCGATATCGGGCAGCGGGTGGCGGCGGCCAGCGCCGCCATGTTCGACGGCGTCGACACCGCCACCGTGAACGCCCAGATGGGCGAGGCGCTGCTGGATCTCACCGCGTTGAAGCGGGCACACCCGGCCGATGACGTGGCCACCCGGCTGGTCCGGCATTCGGCCGGACTGTCCGACGAGGAGATGGTGCATCAGCTGGTGCTGTTGTTCGCCGCCGGCGTCGAACCGCCGCTGAACCTCATCGCCAACACCCTGCTGCTGATGATGACCGACGACCGCTTCACCACCCCCGCGGGCGGGGTTCCGCTGACCACCCGCAATGCCATCGACGAGCGGCTGGCCACCGATCCGCCGATGGCCAACTACTGCATCACCTATCCGCGCCAGCCGGTCCTGCTCGGCAACGTGTGGCTGCCCGCGCACCAGCCCGTCATCATCAGCATGGCCGCCTGCAATACCGACCCCGCGCTCAATACCGGCGCATTCGCGGACAACGGCTGGAACCTGGCCTTCAGCAGTGGCGCGCACGCCTGCCCGGCCCAGGCGCGGCCCTACGGCATTCTGCTCGTGCACGATGTCATCGACCAGCTGTTGGATCTGCTGCCCGACCTCCGGCTCGCGGTCGCTCCCGATGAACTGGTCTGGCGGCCCGGGCCTTTCCACCGCGCGCTGACCACCTTGCCGGTGAAGTTCCCGCCCGTGCGTCCCTTCGCCGTCGTCTAGCTGCAGCAACCCGGCGCACACCGGCGCGGCGGCGGTAGTGCCACGCGGGCAGCCGATCTCGCGATCGCGGCGGCTGCCTGCGCCGCTGACCGTTTTGTGAATGTTCACTATGAGTGGCCACACAATGTGTGTCACACTGCAATTGTGAACTTGTCGGTCGAAAGCAACTGTGCGGCAATGACGTTGCCGCCCGTTGCCCCGACCACGAGAACAGTCCGGCGCCCGGCACCCGCCGCACGCCCGCCGTTTGCCACACCCCGCCCGCCAGGCCCCCACCGCACGGACTCCCCCGCGCACCGCGCGCACTCGCCCGCCCGTGCCGCGGCCGGCCTGCCGCCGATGGACAGGGGTGCGTCGAGCCAGTGACAGGTGATTCCGCCGCCCCCGTCTCCCCGCACCCCGTGCTGCCCGCGTAAACGCCCCGCAACACCGATGCCGGTGGGCGAGACCGCGCCGCGATCGCCTTCCATGCCCGGTGGGTGTCTTGCCGCCGGGATCTGTGAATGAGTAGGAGCGGTTATGGACACCCATGGGCACACCCGGCAGAACTCGCTGGCCGAAATCCTTCGGCACGGCCCCTCGGACTTCCACCGGAAGCTGCAACAGGTCCTCAGCAACCCGGACTATTTCGTCACCGAGCAGCAGAGTCAGGCGCTGCGCCGGGAGAACGCCTACGACCAATTGCGTTACCTGGTCAAGGAAATCGGCAGCACGCAGGCCATCGCGACCGATCTGCCGTCCCTGTTCGCCGTGTTCGACTGGTCGGCGGTGCTGGCGACCGATCTCATCCCGCTGATCTCCGGGCACTACAACCTGGCCTCGGGCAGCCTGGCCACTCTCACCGATTCCGATTCGGCGGCACCATATCTGGAGGATCTCGACGACGCCTCCGCCATCGGCGTCATGCTGCTCACCGAGTACGGCTGCGGCTCCAATATCGGCTTCATGCAGACCACTGCCACCTGGGACGGCGATGGCTTCGTCATCAGCACCCCCAACCCGCGCGCCCGCAAATTCATGCCCAGCGTCGGGATTCCGGTGTCCCGGGTGTGCGTCGTGGGCGCGCGCTATATCGACCCCACCGGAACCGATCACGGCGTGCACCTGTTCACCGCACGGCTGCGCGGCGCCGACGGCCAACCGGCTCCGGGCGTCTCCATCACCCAGCTCGATCATCAGCCGCTGGTCATCATGGACAACTCGGTCATCAGCTTCGACAAACTGCGCGTCGAACGCGACGCCTGGCTGAGCAACGACCTGGCCACCATCGACGAGCACGGCGTGCTGACCTGGCGCGACGAGAGCAGCCGCAAGCGCGGATTCGCCTCGGCCATCAGCCAGCTCACCGTGGGCCGGCTGGCGCTCTCGTCCTGCCTCAATGCCGCCGCCCGCGCCTCGCTCTACATCGCGCTGCGCTATGCCGCCAAACGCGTGGTGCCGCTGACCCCCTTCGACACCCCGTTCATGCTCGACATCCCACACGTGCGCGACACCCTGCTCACCGATCTGGCCGGCACCGTGGCCCGCACCATCTACGGCAACTCGATCAAGACCTTCCTCGCGGGCAGTGATCTCACCGCGCGCGACACCGTCGTCCGGGTCATGCTGGCCAAGCACTTCATTCAGCCGCACGCCCTGCAGACGGTCACCGACAGTCGGCTGAAAATGGCCGCCCAGGGCATGTTCAGCGCCAATCGGGTCGCCGACTATCTCGGCGTCTGCCATGCCGCCATCACCGGCGAAGGCGATTGCCACGTCCTGGGTTCCGTCGCCGGACGCGTACTGGCCAAGGACCTGGCCGGCAAACCGGTCCCCGAAGCGGGGCTGCACGATCCCGGCGACCCCGTCGGCCGGCTGGGACTGCTGGGCGCTCGCACCTTGACGATCGTCGCCGAAGCCCAGCAGTTCCTGGCCACCCAGGCGCTCGCCGACCGGCTCGCGGTCATTCCGGAAGCGCTCAATCTGGCCGAGGCCTACTGTGCCGAGGAAGCGCTGCACCTGCTGCACCAGTACGAAGATCAACCCGAGATAGCCGCCGTGCGTGATGTGTTCGCATTGCAATATCTCAACGAGCATGCGGCGTGGTATCTCACCCGCGGGCTGCTGGACATCGACGGCGCCCGCGCCATCCAGCAGCAGTTCCGCGACGCCATCGACGCCCTGGCCGAGCAGTTGCCCGCGATCTTGGCCGCGTTCGAATTCGACGATGCCGTGCTGGGCGCACCGGTGCTCGCCGACGATATCCCGGCAGCATGGGAGGCGCGCCGACAGGAATCCCAGCGCAGCTGATTCCCGGCGGACAGGCTGATCACCGTACGGAGCCCGGTCGGTACTGCGAGATCGACCGGGCTCCGGCGTGTCGCTACGACAATTCCGTGCCACGGTGGTGACCTGTCGTGCCGAAGTTGCCGCTAATTCGGGATTGCGGGAATGTCGCTGTACCGGTGGGGCGTTGGCCCCGGTACCGTGCCCGAGACTTCCCGACCGTCGTGTTCCACCCGGACCGAAGCGGAGAACTATCGACATGACCAGTGCAGTCCACGCAGTTCGAAGGGGCTACCTACCCGCGTCGCAGCATGCCGTCGCGCAGTTCGCGGCGCGGCTGGATTGGTTGCTGAACAATGCGGATTCGGCGCCGATGACCCATTTGGAAGTGGTGGCGGCCTTACGCGCGCAAGGGCATCGGCTATCGGCCGGATATCTCTCGCAGTTGCGCAATGGCGTGCGGACCAGGCCGTCGAACGGGCTGGTCGCGGCGTTGGCGCATTACTTCCGCGTCGATGTGGAGTACTTCTACGTGCCGGCGCGCATGCCGGAACACGCTGCCGCGCAGCACGATCGATGCCTGGCGGGGCAGATGTCGCAACCCCGGCTGCGCCGCCTGCTGACTACCGCGAGCGGGCTGTCCGCGGAGTCGCTGGAGCTGCTCGCCGATGTCGCGGCGCGGCTCTACGCCGGCGAATACGATGCGGCCACCACCGCCGCCACCGCATGAGCGCCGCCGGGGCGAGGTCAGCAGCGAGTGCCCAGGCGCAGGGCGGACTTGCTGTCGAAATTGTCCGGGTCCACCGCGGCCCGCACCACGGTCTGTTTGGCGAGGTCGACCAGGAAGGTCCAGCCGCCGGTCAGGATGACGCCCAAGGCATCGGTGCGATTCACCTGAATGTACTTGGCGCTGTCCGGAACCCGGCGCGCGGTGAACCTGCCGAACCGGGTCTCGGGCGCCTTGGCCCGCACCAGATCGATCGCGGCGGTGGCATCGGCGCCGAGGATCTCCGTCGCGGGATTTGCGCTCACGGTCTGCACGACTGTCCTTCACTCGAAGCAAGTTTCGATTATCGGCACTTTCTATACCGAATATCGGCGCCGCGCGCACATCCTTTCGACAACAGCGCCCCCGCCCGGACCAGGTAGTAGCATGATCAAGTGATCGAAACATGTTATGGGCAACCCGCTTTGATGTTTCGCAGATCCTTCCGGCGCACGGCGACAGGTTCACCCGAACCGTGCGGCGAGTGACGACGTCGAAATCATCGATGCAGATCTTCTTGCAGGGCAAATAGATACACCGCGACACGACAGCTGGACAGCGATGCGACTACCTCGGACGACTTCGATGCTGCTCAGCTGACCGCGGCGCGGTCGGCACACTCGTTCCAGGGAGCTCGCTCACATGACAGGTCTATCCTCCGCAGGTCAACGGCCGAATCCGGGCCGCCGCAGCAACATTCCAGCGGGTCCGCGCCGCCGATGAGACTGCACTCAGCGGCCTTCGCCGCCGACCCCCATCACCATTACGATCAACTCAAGCGCGAGCACGGCGCCCTGGCCCCGGTGGAAGTCGCCGACGAGGTACCGGCCAGTCTGGTACTGGACTACCGCACCGCACTGCACGTGCTCAACGACGCCGACCACTTTCCCGCCGATCCGCGCGCCTGGCAGAGCACGGTGCCCGAGCAATGCCCGGTGCTGCCGATGATGGAGTGGACGCCCGTCGCGGGCAAACACGATGCCGGACAACATGTCCGGTACCGATCGGCCTACAACGCCGCGCTCGGCGACATCGATCTGTTCCGGCTGCGCACCTCCGTCGAAGCGATCGCCGTGCCGTTGATCAACGACTTCTGCGAGACGGGTGCGGCCGACCTGCTCGGCGACTACGCCGTCCCGCTCACCCTGCGAGTGATCAACGACCTCATGGGTTTCTCACCCGGGGCCGGTCAGCGCCTGGCCGCGGCGATGACGGGCCTGGAGGAATCGACGGACGCGGCGACCGCCGATACGCACGATCGCCGGTTCCGGGCCGCCATCGCCGAGATCGTCGCGGCCAAACGCGCGATTCCGGGCGGCGATCTGATCTCCGCGCTGGTGCACGATCCGGTCGAACTCGACGACGCCGAAATCGTCGCGCTGGCAGCGGTGCTCTATGCCCGCGGCACCGCGCCCACCTGGAATCTCATCGCGAACACGCTCTTGCGAATGACGACCGACCAGTTCTTTCGGGACATGCTGCTCGGCGGATCGGTCTCGACGCGTGACGCCATCGAAGAGGTCCTG
The DNA here is from genome assembly GCF_021183565.1 of Nocardia yamanashiensis. Classification (NCBI taxonomy): domain Bacteria; kingdom Bacillati; phylum Actinomycetota; class Actinomycetes; order Mycobacteriales; family Nocardiaceae; genus Nocardia; species Nocardia yamanashiensis. The sequence goes on along the minus strand of NZ_CP089226.1, from coordinate 1,711,464 downwards.
TTCCGCGATCCGCCGCTGGCCAACTCGTGCGTGCGCTTCCCCCGGCAACCGCAGATCGTGGGCGATGTCTGGCTGCCGGTGGATCAGCCGGTGATCATCAGTTCCACCGCCTGCAACAACGACTCCGAACTGACCGGCGACCGCACCGGCAATCGCTCCCATCTGGCCTGGGGTGCGGGACCGCGCGCCTGCCCGGCCCAATCGGTGGCCATGGTGATCGCACAGGAAGCACTCGATCAACTGCTCGACGCCCTGCCCGATATCGTCCTGGCGGTACCGCCGGATCAGATTCGATGGCGGCCGAGCGCCTTCCATCGCGCGCCGTACGCGGTGCCGGTGAACTTCGCTCCCGCGCCGCCGCTTCCGGGTTCCCGGGCGGGCTGAAACGCCGCGGGCGGACCCGTCGATAGACCAGAGGGTACGGATGGTCCGTCGTCCTCGTCTGCCACGGCCGCCCGACTCGGGACGAACCCGATTGGAAGGCAAGGCGATTGACTGCCGTACGAGACGCATACCTATCGGCCGCGACCGCGACGGGAACGCTGCTCGCGAATCCGGCGGTCGCGGCCGCCTGGCAGCAGCCCAGCGCTTTGCCGGAATTCAGTCTCCACGGCCTCGCCGGGCATCTGGCCGCCCAGGTCCTGCACGTGACGCCGGTACTCGATTCCGAGCCGCCCGTCGCGCCGTCGCTCTCGGTGACCGAATTCTTCACGCATTCACCGGCATTCGAGGCCGGTGTCGACGCGGACATCAGCGTCTGGATCCGCCGCAACGGTGAGTCCACGGCGGCCGACGGCGTGGACTCGCTGGTGCGGCGGGTCGAGACGGCGATCGAGCACCAACGGACGGCGCTGTTCACGCAAGCGCCCGATCGGCTGATCGGCATCCTCGATCGGCCGATGCTGCTCGACGACTTCCTGCTCACCCGCATGCTCGAGATCGTGGTGCATTCCGACGACCTGGCGGTCAGCGCGGGCATACCGACACCGGCGTTCCCCGCGCGGGTTTTCGAACCGGTACTGCATCTGCTGGCGAGCCTCACCGTGACCCGGCACGGCCAGACCGCGGTGCTGCGCGCGCTGACCAGGGCCGAGCGGGCGCCGGGAACGATCACGGCGTTCTGACCTGGGCCGGGGTCAGTACGAGGTGCCCGCGAAGACCTCGTCGGTGCCACGGCGCGGTGTTTCCGCCAGGGGTGCGGCGCTGGAGCGGACCCAGCCGGCGCGGATCATCGCCTGCGGAAAGCGGCTCTCGCACAGGGAGAATCGGATTTCCTCGCGCAGATCGGGAACGCCCAGGGGTTCGGTCTGGATGCAGGTGGCCAGGCCGAGGTCGGTGGCCGCGAGCAACAGGGCGCTGAGGGATTCACCGGCTCGGAGCTGGGCGCGGCGGTCGTCCTGGTCGGTGCTGACGATCAGCCATTCGGCGTCGTCGTGGGATTGGGCGATATCGATCAGGACGGGGTCGGCGAAGGCACGACAGGGCAGCTGGTCGTCGGTGCGCACCGAGGTCACATTGCGCGCGGGGACGCCGTCGGGGGTGCCGCGCCGGCCGCTCCATTCGGCGAGTTCCACCTGATAGCGGGCGTCGTCGGCGTGCCGTTCGGCGGCGGTGCGAATGAGTTTGCCGAGCTGGGGGCGCATCGATTCGGGCACGGTCTGCACCGCTGCGCCGAAGCGGGTGGCGTAGTCCGAGGCGGTGCGGACGTATCGCTGCGGCACCTCGCCGCAGGCGAATCGGCGGCGGTCGCTGCGGCGGTGCACCATGGCGGTGGTCAGGCCGAAGTCGGTGCCGCGCGGCCTTTTCCGGGTCAGCCGGAGCGTGGCCAGATGGTCCGGGTCCGCCGGATCGGGCAGGTGCTCGACGTCGCTGGCCCAGCCCAGGGCGGCCAGCGCGACCCGCAGGTGATGCAGGACCGCGCCGCAGCTGAGGACGAGCGCCCGCTGTTCGGGGTCGGTCGCGGTCAGATGCCGGGACCGATCGGCGTAGAGGTCGAGTTCCCCGCCGTCGAAGCGCCAGCGCCAGGGTTGCGAATTGTGGACCGATGGGGCGCGCTGAGCCAGTCCGATCGCGGCTCGAATCGTCTCCAGGCCGGGGTTGCCACGCTGCATGACTGGGGATGGTCCTTTCGAGTGGATGAGCAGGTCTCCTCATCCACTTGTCCCACGCCGGGGCCGGTCCGGCAGCGAATCGAAGGTCATGAGAATTCGTGACTTCCGGGCAAAAGCCCAGCTCACCGGGCGGTGCGACTCAACAGACATCGGGCAGATCGGACGCGAGACCGAGGCGGGCGGCCACCACCGCCGCCTGCGCGCGCCGCTCCAGACCCAGCTTCCGCAGCAGCTGCGACACGTAGTTCTTCACCGTCCGCTCGGACAGGAACATCCGCCGGGCGATCTGCCGATTGGTCAGGCCCGCGCCGAGCATGCGCAGCAGCTTGTATTCGCGATCGCTGAGGTCGTGCAACGATCCCGGCCTGCTCGCGCCGGTATCGGCCCGTAGCCGCCGCATCAGCCCGGCGGTGGCATGGGCATCGAGCAGCGATTTGCCCGCCGCCACCGACCGCACGGCCGCGAGCAGTTCCCGCCGCCCGATGTCCTTGACCAGGTACGCGTCGGCCCCCGCCAGCACCGCCCCGAGAATCGCCTCCTCATCGGAGTGCGAGGTGAGGATCAGCAACCGCAGACCGGGCAGCACATCGCGCAGCTCACGGCACAATTCGATGCCATTGCAGTCCGGTAGCCGCACATCGAGAATCGCCACGTCAGCGTGCTGATGCGGAAGCAGCGTGCGGGCTTCCGCGCAGGTCGCGGCCTCGCCGACGGTGCGCATACCGGGTTCGCCGTCGATGAGGGTGCGCAGGCCGATCCGGACCACCTCGTGGTCGTCGACGAGGAAGACCCGAATCATCGCTCACCCCTGTCGTTTCCGAACGCTCGAAATACCAACCGATCGGTACTACATCTGGCTCGTGTACCCGGCATGATCGGCGGCAAACGTCCCGCGGCGCGCTGATGCCCGAGCCAGCTTCCCCCGATCAGTTCCCGGGTGAAATACCGCTTTGCCGGGCTTTTTCGATATTGCGCAGGTGCTGGTCGTAGTCGTCGGTGAACAAGGTGGTGCCCTGCTTGTCGATGGTCACGAAGTACAGCCACGGGCCGGTTGCCGGATTCACCATGGCACGCAATGCCTCCGGTGACGGTGCGGAGATCGGGGTCGCCGGGAGGCCCGTCATGGCGTAGGTGTTCCAGGGTGTCTTGCGGGCGCGGTCGGCGTCGGTGGTGGCGGTTTCGGTGTTGCGGCGCCCGTAGATGACGGTGGAGTCGAATTCCAGGGGGCGGTTGGCCCGGAGCCGGTTCAGGATCACCCGCGCGACCTTGGGCATGTCCTGCGATAGCGCCTCACGCTCGAGCACGGACGCGGCGATCAGGGTGTCGTAGGGGGTGAGGCCGGTCGTGTTGCCCAGGATTCCGGCGCTTTCGTAGCTCGCGGTGCTTTCGGTGACCAACTGGTTGAGGATCTGGTCCGGGCTTTCGGTGGGGTCGAAGGTCCAGGAACCCGCGCCGATGAGTCCTTCGAGCTGCCGGGTGCGGTCGGGCGCCGAGCGGACCCAGCCCAATGCCCAGTCCGGTACGCCCAAAGCAACGGGATCGGTGTTGGTGCCCGCCGCGTCCAACTGTTCGTAGGTCAGGCATTTCGCCGCGGGGACGACGCTCGCGCAGCTCGCTTCGACGATCCGGCGGTAGATGCCGTCTTTCCGTGCGCCGGTGGCCGTGTCGACCTGGTCGTGCAATTCCCGGCCCTCGGAGATCACCACCGTGGCGAGATCGGCGGCGACAGGTTGTTGGCGCATGTTGACCCCGGTGAGGATCCCGACGCCGAGGGTGAGTACGAGGACGACAGCCGCGGCGGTCGCGAGGACGAGATTTCGGTGGCGCCGGTCGAGGCGAGGTGAGCGGCGGGGTCTATCGAGGGGCTCCCGTGGTGACGAGACCTGCTCTCCCGCAGTGTTATCGGGGAACTCGACCAGGGTCGGCGCGGGGTCGAGCCCGGCTGCCTCCGACACGAGGTTCTGCCCGCGTTCAGCGGGTATCTGCGCGCGCATCGCTTGCGCGACAGCGTCCCCGAGGGAGGACTTGCCGATCAGTTCCCGTATCCGCGCGATGTCGCCGGCGCCCGGTACCTGGTCGTTGTGTTTGTCGTAGTTGTTCATTGCGACTCCCTGTCCCCCAGGCGTCGGATCCAGTCGTGTTGGGCCATCAGGGCCGACCACCGGCGATCGACTCCGCGGGTGGATCGTTCGCCGTAAACCTGTGCGATCTGTTTGCTGGTGAGGCCGGATGCTTTGCCCCACACTATGTTTCGATCCCTCGGCGACAGCCGGTACATGTACTCGCGCAGTACGTCCTGGTCTATGACCTGCCGGCTCGGATCGTGTGGCGCCCATCGGTCTTCGGTGGGCAGCCCTGCCTCGTGGCGCATTACCGCGGCGACGGCCTTGGCTTCACGATTCTGTGCCCTCCGGTGCCGATTGAGTTCGTTGACGAACGCGATCACGCAGCCTCCGATGAAGAAGGACGCCACGCTCGCACCGCCCTCACGACTCCACCCGTCCCCAGCCAGGCACTTCGCCCGGAAGCTCCGCAAGGCTTCGCTCACCGCGGCATCGGCGACCTCGTCGCGGAAGTCGGTGTCGGATATGAATCGTTCGAGCTCCCCCTGGCCGGGCGTGCACGGGATCCGTTTGCTGCGCACGACCGCGAAAATGTGGCCGGTACTCATCCACGCGGTGAGCACGCCGAGCGCATACCTCGCCAGCTCGCAGGCGAAGGTCTCCCACACCGGCCCGGCGAACTGCACCGCCTGCAGCGCGGCGATCAATTCGGCATCGGCCTCCAGCCGATGCCTCGATTCCGCCGTAACTTCTTGTCCCCGCACGGTTTCCAGCATCGCCGAACGCGCGGGTGCCGCGTCCGGAGCTGGGACGACCCGCAGCATCGCCCCGCGTGGCCGCGGCTCACTGCGGGCGGCAGCCATGGGTCTCACTGCTTCTGTCGGTGGTCATGACAGTCGTCCTCCCCGAATCCCCGGCGCCGTCTGTCCGGACACAGGGTTATAGGCGCCACCGCGAGCAGTTCTACCGGGCTATCTCCAGGAAGCCACCACGACGGTGATCAACAGGAGTTTGAGCAGCCAGTCACCGGCGTGGATGAGTGCGACGCGCCAGGGCACGTTCTCCCAGATCATCGAGCCCGACAACAGGATTGCCGGGAATCCGATCCACAGGCCCAACGCCAGTTTCACCCCGGCCCACCAGCCGTCGGTTCCCGTCGCCACCGTCAGCTTCGCGACGACCACCGTCAGCACCACCAGGCGTAGCAATTCGATGCCGACCTTCCACGCCGGTGGCCGGCCCTCGGTATCGACATTGCTGCCCGCGGCGGCGAGGGGCTTGGCGGTGACCATGTAATAGACGTTGGCCACGACGAATCCCGCGATCACGGCCGTGACGACGGCCCAGATGTTCATATGCTGCATAGCGGTATAGACGGGTGTTCGGTGCGGAATTCATCTAGCGTCTCGATCATGGTCTATCGAGTCGATCCGCGGGTGGACGCCTATATCGATGCCCTGCCCGAATGGCAGCAGGCGATCTGCCGGGAAGTTCGCGATCTCGTGCACGCCGCCGACCCGGAGGTCGAGGAGACGATCAAACGGACCGTGCGGCCGTACTTCGTCCTCCAGGGCAATATCTGCGCGCTGCTGGCGACCAAGGATCACGTCAACGTTTTCCTCTACGACGGCGCTATCGTCCCCGATCCCGAGCACATCATCACCGGTGGTCACGACAACACCACGGCGCGCACCGTCGCGGTCTGGGAGGGGCAGCAGCTCAACGCCCCAGCGCTTCTGGCCATGTTCCGGCACAACATCGCGAACAACCGTGCGGGTGGCTGGCGAAAGCTCAAGAAGAGTTCACCCGAATCCCCCTAGCTCCTCGGCAGCAATGCGGAAGAACTTGGCTGCAACGAGTTCAGAGCCTTTGGCGATACCGAGGTAGAGAAGGGGGATGCCATGACCACCACCGAGGAATCGATCATCACCGGGATCGCCACGGTCATCGAGGAAGTCACCGGCGTCGACGCCGCCGACGTGACGCCCGAGAAGTCGTTCGGCGCGGACCTCGACATCGACTCGCTGTCGCTGGTCGAGATCGCGGTGCAGCTCGAGGGCAGGTATCACCTCGAGATCCCGGACCAAACCTTCGCCGCCCTGAAAACAGTGGGCGACGCGGTGGCCTACGTTCAGCGGTTACAGACCATCTGATCCTCGAGCCGGGTCAACTGCCGTTCGCTCGGATCGAAAGGCACTGCCCGTCTCCCGCCACTTCTCCATACTCGATGGTCTATGAACTCTTCCTTCCTCACCACGGCCCTGCCCCCGGCCCTCGCCGTGATCATGTTCGGGCTCGGCCTCTCGCTCACCACCGCCGACTTCACCCGCGTCACCCGCGCCCCGAAAGCGGTCGCGATCGCCCTGACCTGCCAGGTCATCGTGCTCCCCCTGGTCGCCTTCGCCCTGGTCGAACTGTTCGACCTCTCCCCCTTGCTCGCGGTCGGCATGATGCTGCTGGCCGCCTCCCCCGGCGGCGCCACCGCCAACCTCTTCAGCCACCTCTTCCGCGGCGACGTAGCCCTCAATGTCACCCTGACCGCGATCAATTCGATCCTGTGCGTGGTCACCGTCCCCCTGGTCACCAACCTCGCGATCAACCGCTTCGCCCACGACCAGACCGGCGAACTCGGCCTGCAATTCGGCAAAACCGTTCAGGTCGTGGTGATCGTCCTCGTCCCCGTCGTGATCGGCATGGCGGTCCGCCACCGCGCCCCCGGATTCGCCGCCACCATGGACCGCCCCGTCCGCATCGCCTCCATCGCCATCCTGGCCACCCTCGTCCTCGCGGCCATGCTCAACGACCGCTCCGCCATCGGCGGATACGTCCTCGACGTAGGCGCCATCACCGCCCTCTTCTGCCTGATCAGCCTCACCACCGGCTACCTCGTCCCCCGCGCATTCGGCATCCCCGCCCAACAAGCCATCGCCTCATCAATGGAAATCGGCGTCCACAACAGCGCCATAGCCATCACCCTCGCCCTCAGCGTCCTCGAAACCCCCCGAATCGCCATACCCGCCGCCGTCTACGCCGTCCTCATGACACCCCTCGCCGCCCTCGTAGGCGCCATCATCAGCCGCAAAACCCGTAGCGAACAACGCGGCTCGCGAAAAGCTGGTCACCCCAACGCGACTGCGTTGGGGTGACCAGCACATCGGTGACATCACCATCACCTCCTGACCCTGGTTGCGGGTAGTCCCCGCCTACCCGGCAATGTCGCAGTTATGCGGATGGCCGGGTGGGTCAGGCGGATTCACGCTGAGGCGGGAGGTCGGGTCGGGTACATGACCTCGTCCCACCACGCTTCGAGGCGGCTGGGTTCCGGCCAGCGCACCTCGGCGTCCTCGGAATCGTTTGATTCGGTCCGGGCGATGTGTGTTTGTTTTCTGGCTGAACGGGCGGGTCTTTCGGCGCGTGGATCCGAACTCATGGGGATCTCAGCGCAATGCGTTTCGGCGGCCGGTGACCAGGTTGACCAGGAACAGCAGAATTACCGCACCGCCCAGGCAGGTGAAGAAGCTGAACCACAAGCCGCCGCCTTCGACGTCCACGCCCAGCAGCTTCAGCAGGAAACCGCCCAGCAGACCGCCTACGATGCCGACGACGATGTTGAGCAGAATCCCCTGCTGGGCATCAGTTTTCATGATCTTGCTGGCGATCCATCCCGCCAGGCCACCGATAATGATCCAACCCAGAATTCCCAGTCCGAGCATCGGCTCGCTCCTTGTCTCACTCTCGGGCCTCCGAAAAGGGAAGCCGCATGCGTCTCCGACATACCCGCCAAGATCGGGGTCAATCACGCTGGTGTGAGAACGGTTGTCATGGGTACGGCGGTGATGTCGGCCCAGCAGGTGGAACCGTCCGAGCCGATACGAGGGTCGCGCCTCGGTAGGACCCATCGAGCGCCGAGGCGAGACCCTTGTCCAGGCCCCTCAGAGGACGCCGTGCCGCGGGGGCGGCGTGCCGGAGAGCAGATAGCGGCCGATGTGCTGGAGTTTCCAGCGCACCGGGTCGTGCAGGGTGTGGGTGCGGGCATTGCGCCAATGCCGGTGCAGGTTCAGTGAATCCAGCGCCGAACGGGTCCCGGAGACCTCGAACAGCGCGTTGGTCACGTCCAGAGCGGCGCGGTCGGCGGCGGCTTTCGCGGTGGCGACGGCGATGGACGCGGCGGCGGCGCTGTCGTCGTCGAGATCGCCGGCGGCCCGGTCGATGGTGTCGGCCGCCACCGACAGCAGTGCCTCGGCCGCGCGCACCGTGACCTCCAATTCACCGAAACGCTGGATGGTGAGCGGATCATCGGCGGCCTGTTCGACACCGGCTTCGAACCACGGCCGGCTGCGGGTGCGAACGAACTCGACGGCCTCCGACAGTGCGCCGCGCGCGATACCCGCATCGATCGCGGTGTGCAGGATCTGCGCCCGAGCGCCGTAGAGCTGCGGTCCGGTGAAGGTGAGATGGTGCGGGACCACGTGATTCGACGGAACCCGCACCCCCTCGAGGCGCACCGATCCACTGGCGGTGGTTCGCTGCCCCATGCCGTCCCAGTCGTCGACGACGGTGAGGCCGTCGGCGTCGGCGGGGACATAAGCCACCACGATCCGGTCGTCATCGTTCTTGGCCAGCACCGGAATCCAATGCGCGAACAGCGCACCGGTCGAATAGTGTTTGACACCGTCGAGAACGTGGCCGACGTCGGGGTGCGCCCGCAGGCGGGTGCGGTAGTCCTGCACGTGTTTGGTGCCCACCTCGGATTGCGCGTTCCCGAATCGCTTGCCCGCCAGCACTTCCGAGAACAGATAGCGCTGCAATTCCGCGGCGCCGTTCTGCCGCAACGCGTTCACGTAAACGAAGTGGCTGTGCGGAATCTGGGCGATGTTCGGGTCGGCTGCCGCCAGCAGCCGGAACACTTCCACCACAACCGAAGTCAGCACGTCCGCGCCGCCGTAGGCGCGCGGCACGGTGATGCCCAGCAGCCCGCTGGCGGACAGCGCGTCCAGCTCGGCGCGTGGCAGCTCGCGGCGTGCGTCGCGGCCGGCGGCATCGGTGGCGAAGTGGGCGGCGAGCCGTGCCGCGACCGCCAATGCCTCGTCGGCGTCGGCGATCACGTGTGCGGTCACCGGCCGGTCGGTGATCTCGGTCATCGGGTGCCTCGGGCATTCTCGGTCGTGGTCACGGCGTCTCCTGTATCGGCGAGTCGGTTACGCGGTGGCGAGGCCACCGGCGTAAGCGGAACGAGCGAAGCGCCCGGCGGGTTCGAAACGAGCCAGCAGCTCGGCCGCGTCCTGGCCGGTGACCTCGGTGATGAATCGCCCTGCCGCAGCGAGGGAATCGACGCCGAGGAACGGTTGCGGGCGATGCAGCAGGCCGACGAGCGCGGCGGCGAAGCGCGGCTCGACCGCGGCGGCGGCGAACAGCTGGCCGCCGATCTCGGCGAACTCGGGATCGCCGAGGAACAACCGCGTCACCCGGTTCGCCGCGTCACCGCGCGCGGCCAGGAACGCCCGGTATTGACCGGTGATCCACTCCTCGTCGAAGGGCCCGTCGTGCACGGCGGCTGCCGCGACCAGGCGCTGAGCCTGGATCAGCCCGCTCTGCGCGCCCTGCCCCGCGATCGGGTCGTACGCGGCGGAGGTGTCGCCGAGCGAGGCCACCACGTGACCGCCCGCGGTGCGCCCGGCACCCGCGCGCACCACCGGGCGGACAGCGCCTTTCAGCCAGGAGTGCGGATCCGCGGCGATGGTCTGTGCGGCCAGCACCTCGGGCAGGTCCCAGTCGAGGTAGTCGCGGTAGAGCTGCTGCACGATCCGCAGCGCGGAGTCCGCGGAATCGGCTGCGGCGAAACGCTTCTCCCAGTCACTGCCGGGCCTGGCCCAGCCCAGGAATGCCCAGCTGGGGCCCACGTCCTTGTGCAGGTACGGTCCCCACCAGGCTTCGCCCTGATCGGCGAGGATGGAGAACAGACTGTGCGACCCGCCCGCCCGGCTGCGGTGCGCGAACACGCTCTCGTCGTAACCGAGCCCGGTGACGGTGACGGTGAGTAACGAACGTTGCGGCGCCGCGTAGGGGCTACGGGACTCGTCGATCGCGAACAACTCCGACAGCCCGCCGCGTCCGGTGGCGACCAGTGTGAGGTCGACATCGGCGGCGATACGGTCCAGCTGCTCAGGCGTCACTTGTTCGACGACGAAACGCCCGCCCCGTTGGATGAACGCGGTCAGCCGTTCGTCGGCCTTGAGCCGCGTATCGACAGCGACACCCACATACCCGTCGAAATGTCCGTCGAAGGCGATGAGTTCCGCCCGCTCGGGTCCGGCGATGCGCACGCTCAGACCGGTGTGCCGTGGTGCGCGGGCGGTGTAGGCGTCGAGCCCGAGTGCGGCTTCGGCCTGCTGGGTTTCACCGAATTCGAGCGCGGTGCCGGTGGCCGGGACGTCGTCGCGCAGCGCACGCTGGTCGCGGTCGCTGTAGAGGGTGACGTCGAACCCGGCGTCGAGCAGCCCCAGGGCCGCGGTGACGCCGGTCTGCCCGGCGCCGATGACGGCGGCGGTACGGGTGGAATCGAGCTGAGAAGTCATGCGGGGATCACCCTTTCGAGATCGGAAGCTGAGGAGAGCGACTCGTGGTCGGCTGTTTCGGTTGCGGCGGCTCCCGGCCGGGCCACCGCGTCGGGCAGGGCGGTCGAGCCCGCGCCCCCGAGGCGATAGCGTGCGCCCCGATGCTCCGGCGGTAGCCGGTCGCCCGCACCGAACAAGGCATTGCGCAGGGTGCCGGGCACGTACTCGGTGGCATATGCGCCGCGGGCGGTCAACACCGGAACGACATGGCGCACAATGTCTTCGAAACTTCCCGGCGTGATGGCGTAGGCCAGGTTGAACCCGTCGAGATCGGTGTCGGCCACCCAGTCCTGGAGCTGGTCGGCGACGGTGTCCCCGGAACCGACGAAGACCGGCCCCATTCCGCCGATCCCCGCCCAGCGGCCGATATCGCGGACGGTCCATTCCCGGCCGTCGTCGTCGAACTCCTGGAAGGCGGCCACCGCGGACTGGATGGCATTGCTCTCCACTTCGCCGATCGGGTCGTCCAGGTCGTAGCGTGACAGGTCGATGCCCATCCAGCCGGACATGAACACCAGCCCGCCCTCGACACTGGCGTAGGACAGGTACTCCCGGTGTTTGTCGTGCGCGGCGTCGTCGGTGGCATCGGTGACAATGGTGGCCAGGGCGTAGATCCGGGCGGCGTAGCGGTCACGGCCCGCGGCTTCCAGAGCGTCCCGGATCCGGGAAACCGTGTGCGCCAGCACCCGTTTGGACGGTCCGGCCACGAAGATGGCCTCGGCGTTCTCGGCGGCGAAGCGAACCCCGCGTGCCGAGGCCCCGGCCTGGTAGATCACCGGCGTCCGCTGCGGCGACGGTTCGGACAGATGGATGCCCGGCACCGTGTAGTGCTTGCCGCGATGCCCGATGTGGTGCACCTTCGCCGGGTCCACGTAGACGCCGCGCGCGGTGTCGCGCACCACCGCGTCGTCCTCCCACGAGCCCTCCCACAGCTTGTAGAGCACCTCGAGGTACTCGTCGGCCTGGTCGTAGCGATCGTCGTGGTCGAGCTGGTCGTCGGCGCCGAAATTCCGTGCGGCCGAAGGCAGATACCCGGTGACCACATTCCAGCCCAGCCGCCCGCCGGTGAGATGGTCGAGGGTGGACAGCCGGCGCGCGAAGGGATACGGGTGCTCGAACCCGGTGCCGGTGGTGATCCCGAAGCCGAGGTGCTCGGTGACCGCGGCCATGGCGGAGACCAGCAGCAGCGGATCGGCCACCGGGATCTGCGCTCCCTGACGCAGGGCGGCGATGTCGTTGCCGCCGTACACGTCGTAGGTGCCCAGCACGTCGGCGATGAAGATGCCGTCGAAGCGCCCGCGCTCCAGCAGTTTCGCCAGCTCGGTCCAGTAGCCGAGTTCCTTGTATCGATGCGACTGATCTGCCGGATGCCGCCACAGGCCCGGCGACTGGTGGGCCACGCAGTTCATGTCGAACGCGTTGAAGCGGATGCGGCGGGTCATTGCCCGGCTCCCGCCGCCGGTACGCGCTCACCGGCACTCCACGCGAATGGCAGGTCGGCGTCGTTGAGCAGGTGATCGCCGAGGGCGCGCGCCTTCTGGATGGCCGGATTGTGCACCGAGATGGTGCGTGCGTTGCGCCAGTGCCGATCGAGCCGCAGCCGCTCCGAAACCGCCGATGCGCCACCGATTTCGAACAGCAGCGTGGTCGCGGGCAGTACCAGGTCGATGACCGCGAGTTGGGCTTGCGCGGCGGCGAGTTCGGCTGCCACCAGCTGCTTTTCGTCGCGCGCCCCGTCGGCCAGCACCGCGTCGAGCACGTCGGCGACGGCAAACACCGTGGCCTCGGCGGCGAAGGCGGCGGCCGACAGCCGTCCGATCACCTGCTGTACCAACGGATCCTGACGCGGCAGGTCCGCGGCGGAGTGGGTGTAGCCGCGGGTGCGCGCCGCCACCCAGTCACGGGCGTCGTGTTCGGCGCGCCGGGCGATCCCGGCCAGCACCGCCAGCTGCACCAGTTGCAGGTAGGCCGTCGCGTAGGTGGGCCCCGGCGTCCCGTATCCGGGGCCGAGGATGCGCTCGTCGGTGACGAGCACCGCGGTGAATTCGGTGGTGCCGCTGGCGGTGAGCCGCTGCCCGAATCCGTCCCAATCGTCGTGCTGGCGCACCCCCTCGGCGTTGGCGTCCACCAGCACACCGACCCGCTCACCCTCGCGATCCGCCGCCGCCAGAATGTAATCCGCGTACAGCGACCCGGTGCTGTAGTACTTCGTCCCGTCGAGCCGCCAGTGCTCGCCGTCGCGGGTCAGGCGCGTGCGGTAGCGGTCGACCGCGCCGACGCCCGGCTCGGTGATCGCATTGCCGACCAGCGTGCCCTCCGCCACCGCGCGCAACCAGCGCTCCCGCTCCGGCCCGTCTTCGGCCAGCAGTTGGTCCTCGACGAACGACCAATGCACCCGCAACGCTTGCGGCAGATTCGATTCCGCGGCGGCCAGGGCGATCAGCTGCCGGAACAGTTGCCGCACCGTGACCCCGTAGCCGCCGAGTTCGACCGGCACCCGCAGCGCCCCGAACTTCGCCGCGCGCAACCAGCCGACTTCCTCGAACGGCAGCCGCCGATCGGTCTCGCGCTCGACCGCGCCCGCGGCGATCCGCTCGAAGATCGGCCCGAAGATCGCGTCCAGTTCGGCGTCGGTGGTGGTCTTGTGCTCGACGGTGGTCATCGCGCCACCCCCACCGGTTCGGGAGTGCCCGCGCCTACCGCCGATTCGGCCTCCAGCTCGCGCACGATCGGCAGCACATGTTTGCCGAAATACTCGACTTCCTCGTGGTAGTGCAGGAATCCGAGCAGCAGCAGGTTCACCCCGCGCTTCTTGTACTCGATGATCCGCCGCGCGACCTGCTCGGGGGTGCCGATGAGCTTGGACCGGAATCCGTCGTTGTACTGGACCAGATCCTCGAATGTGGAATCGGCCCACATACCGCGCTTGTCGCCGGTGGAACTGCCCGCCTGCTGCACCGCGCCCCGGAATCCCTCGACCGCCTCCGGGTCGGCCTTGGCGACGATCTCGCGCAGGGTGTCCTTCGCCTCGGCCTCGGTGTCGCGGGCGATGAGGAATCCATTGAGCCCGAACCGAACCGTGCGGCCGTGCTCGGCGGCCGAAGCACGGACCTCGGTGATCTGCTCGGTGATGCCGTCGAAGTCCTTGCCATTGCTGAAATACCAGTCCGAGACCCGCCCCGCCATGGCCCGGGCCGCGGTGGAATTGCCACCCTGGAAGATCTCCGGATGCGGACGCCCTTGGGCCGCAATCGGTTTGGGCTTGAGGTCGAAGCCGCGCAGGCGGTAGAAGTCGCCCGCGAACTCGGCCGCGTCCTCGGTCCAGCTCTTGCGCAGCACCCGGATGAATTCCTCCGAACGCCGGTAGCGTTCATCGTGTTCGAGCCACGGCTCGCCGAGAGCGGTGAACTCCCCCTTGAACCAGCCGCTCACCACGTTCACCGCGGCCCGCCCACCGGAGAGATGGTCGGCGGTGGCCAGCAGTTTGGCCAGCACCGCGGGCTGCCAGAGACCGGGATGAACCGCGGCGATGACCTTCAGGCGTTCGGTGGCCAGCAGCAACGCCAGACTGAAACTGGTCGATTCGTGCTGATAGGCCGCCCCATAGCTGGCCATGTATCGCACCTGGGTCAGCGCGTATTCGAAGCCATTGTTCTCGGCCAGCACAGCCAGCTTCTTGTTGTAGTCGTAACTCCAGTCGGTGCGCTGCTCGATATTGCTGACGACCAGACCGCCGCTGACATTCGGCACCCAGTAAGCGAATTTCAAAGGCGCTGAGACAGCATCGTTTTCATGGGCTGCGGACACAGATACTCCTCGGGAAGAAGGGAAGATCGTGAACTACTCCGCACGAAACCCCATCCGCGCGCACAGCGCGGGCGGGGAATCGTCAATCCCGACAACCCGGCCCGGCGATCCGCATCAGATCCAGATACCGCCGCCGCGTGAACTCCCACTCGCAACTCTCGAAACGCTCGATCGACATGTCGCCGCTCCATCGTCCTCGACGGCCCCGCCGGGCCACAGCACACGAATCAGTTTCTGATTCCGCCGTCCTGCCCCACGTGCACCTGTCGGTCTCGAAACTCCACGCTCAACGGACCATTCCCGCTAAAAAATAGAGCTCCTGCCTCGCCGAAACGACAGTTACGTTCGCGATGAACACAATCCGGGCACTCGACTCGTCGTCCGGTCCGCCGGATTGAAAACCCACGCGGAAAGCCCGCTGAGCCATCCGGTCAACGGCACCAGGATTCGACGGTCGTGGCGAAATCGGGGAACTCCGCACGGGCGGCGGACAGGATCTCGGCGGGCGTCCGGGCGGGGATGCCTGAATGGGCTTCGGCGATGGCGCGCAATTCTTTCTGGGGTACGCCGGTGTCGGAACCGTACTCGACCGCCTCCATCGGGCCGACGCCGCCGGCGAGCAGCCAGAGAAAATCGGCGAGGGTGCTCGCGACCGGGCCGACCTGGCCCTCGGACCCGAAGAACACCACCGGCTGTTCGGTCAATGGGCGGCCGGCCCGGGTCAGCCAGAGGGTGACCAGGCCGCCGGTTCCGTCTTGCGCGAACACCCGGAACTCATCGCCGTCGAGGTCTTGGTTGCCGGTCCAGGCCCGCAGCCACTCGGTGGTGTCCGCGGCCGAGTCGAAGTCGCCGTAGGGTTCGTAGTCGATCGATCCGGAGGATTCGTCGTAGGGGAACTCGACCGTGGACAGTGCGGTGAGTGCGGGTGGGAAGGTTCGATCCGGCGGGTTCAGCACGCATCCACCGTATCGGCTCGCCCGGCAGGCGGGACCGACGGTGTTGTCCGCGAACGGATTCGGCGTATTCTCTCGGTTCCCGATCGAGGAGGCTGACCCATGAACGACGTCCCCACTCGCCTCGCGCTGCGCGAGCTGGTGGAACGCTACGCCGCCTACGCCGACCGCCGGCGCGATACCGATCTCGCCGGGCTGTTCACCGAGGACGGTGCGCTCGTGGTCGAGTGGGGGCCGGAGAAGCCCCGCACCGATGTCCGTGGCCGTGCGAACATCGCCGCGGCCATGCGGCCGTTGGATCGTTACCGGGCGACCCGCCACGTCGTCGACAATCAACTGCTGACGTTCGACGGCGACGTGGTGCAGGGCGAAACCTACTGCACCGCTTCGCACGTCTACGACACCGACGACGGTTCCCGGGTATTCGTCATGCAGATCCGCTACCAGGACATCTTCGTGCGCGACGGTGGCGACTGGTTGTTCCGGGAGCGCCGGCTGCTCCTGGACTGGACCGAGGATCGTCCGCTGAACTCCTGAGGCGAGGCGCTGGCGCCATGGTTGGACGGGAAGCCGTGAATGGCAGGGCCATCGCAAGGTCTCGGTCGAATCGAGTGCATCGACCTCACGACACTCGACCGGCCCCTCGGCGCGATCATCCGGGATGTCACCGGGCGGGGGGCACCGATTCGGTGATCGACGCGGTCGGCATGGAAGCGCACGGATCCCCGCTGGCCGCTCTGGCACAGCGGTCGTCGTCGCTGCTGCCGAGCGCGGTGGCACGGAAGGTCAACGACACCGTCGGCGTCGACCGGCTCACCGCGTTCGACACGGGTTCAAAGCCTCGAGGATGTCGCCGACCCAATTGGCCTGCGCGAGTATGTCGGTGTCGCATCCGAGTGGCAGCGACAGCAGTAATCCCGATGCCGGGCCGGAGTTCGAGGTTCTGATGGGGAGTGTGATTCCGCAGGTGCCCAGATAGCTGAGCGCCATGGTGGTGCGCAGTGTCGAGGCGTTCGCGCTGTCGTAGGCGGCCGGGTCGGATAGGTGGGACAGGCGTGGTGGTGAGTGGCGGACGGTGGGACACAGGAGGGTCGCGCCATCGAGTTCGGCGGTGAATGCGTCTCTCAGGGTGGGCATCGCGGTGTAGAGGGCGGGGATGGAATCGGCTGTGTGCGTGTTGCTTTCGAGTCGGCGGCGGGTTGCCGGTTCGATCGGCAGGCTGGAGTCGAGGCGGTGGCGATGCAGGGCGTAGGCTTCGGCGCCGACGATGGTGCCGTGGTCGTCCATGAGCTTCTGCGCGGTTCGGAGTGAGTCGAGGTCGCGGACTTCGATATCGGCTCCGGCGCAACGCATTGCGATGACTGCGGCGTTGAAGTCGGCGGCTACCACGGAATCGAGGTCTTCGGACCATTCGCCGCCGGGTATCACGAATCGACTGGAATGGGTGGCGGCGACGGCCCGAGGGGACGCGAGGACGCGGTCGAGCTCGCGGATGTCGTGCACGGTGGTGGCGAAGATGCCGATGCTGTCGAGTGTCGGTGAGAGCGGTGCGAAGTCGTGTACACCGTATCTGCCTGGGCTGGCGCGGAATCCGATGATCCCGCAGAAGGCGGCGGGCACGCGCACCGATCCCGAGGTGTCGGTGCCTACTGCCAGCGGGACGATGCCGCGGGCCACCGCGACCGCCGAGCCGGAGGAGGAGCCGCCGGGAACCAGTTCGGGGTCGATGGGATTGGTTGGAGTGCCGAAGCACAGGTTGATTCCGAGCCCGGAGAAAGCGAATTCGCTCAAATTGGTCTTGCCGAGGGTGACCAGACCGCTGTCGTGGGCGCGCCGAACCAAGCGGCTGTCCACGGCGGCAGGCTGGTCGTGCAGATGGCTGGCCGAACCCTTGGTCGTCACCGTGCCCTGTAGATCGAAGAGGTCTTTCCACACGATCGGCACACCATCGAGCAGCCCGCGCCGGGCACCGCGCAGACGTCGGCGGTCGGCGGCATCGGCCTGCCAGCGGGCGCGCTCGGCGGTGACGGTGATCAGCACCGCGGCCGAATCCGGTTGCCGCGCCCGCTCGATGGCGCGGCCGGCCAGCTCGGTCGCGGTCGTCTCGCCCGCCGCAAGCGCCGAGGCCATAGCGGAAGCGGTAGTCATGGAACAGGACGCTACCGAGGGCTATTCCCGCTCCGACATGTCGGAACATCCACCGCAATCGCCGAATGCTGTGTGTTCATCCATTCCCTGACGTGCGGGACATTCGGTTGACTGGTAGCCATGACAACGTTGAGCTACTCGGAGCCGGTCACCGTACCGGCCGGGCGAGCCCGATTGACGGCCGTGCGGGCCGGGGAGTATTTACGGATCACCGACGTCGAGGGCGGCCAGGTGGGCGATGTATTCGCCTACAACGCACACGATCTCACCGAGTACCACAGCGCCGCACACACCCGCACGCACACCGCGCGGCTGTTTCCCGCACTCGGCGAAGCGTTCGTGACCAACCGGCGCCGGCCGATCCTGACCTACGCCGCCGACACTTCTCCGGGCCTGCACGACATGCTGATCGCGGCCTGCGATCCGGAACGCTATGCCGCCTACGGCGATCCGCACCACGCCAGCTGCGCCGACAACCTGCACCGGATCATGATCGAGCGCGGATACGCTCCGCCCGCGTTCATCCCGCAGCCGATCAACGTCTTCATGCGCATTCCGGTCGCGGCCGACGGGACCCTGACCTGGCTCGAAGCCCCCACCGCGCCCGGCGACGCCATCACCTTCCGCGCCGAAATGGATTGCCTGATCGTGGTTTCGGCCTGCCCGCAAGACCACAACCCCATCAACGGGGCCAAGCCCACGCCATTGCAACTCACCGTCCTGCCAGAGTCCCCCGAGGAGAACCGCTGATGACCACCACCGAACTCACCCACCCCGCGCTCGCCCCGGCCGGCCTCGGCGCGCTGGCGCTGCGCAACCGTTTCGCGGTCGCGCCCATGACCCGGGTCTCGGCCACCCCCGACGGCACCCCGACCGCGCAGATGGCCGAGTACTACCGCGGCTATGCCACCGGCGGATTCGGCCTGATCATCAGCGAGGGCATTCATCCCGACGCCACCCACAGTCAGGGCTATTTCAACCAGCCCGGTCTGGTCACCGACGAGCACATCGCCGGATGGCGCACGATCGTCGACGCCGTCCATGCGGCCGACACCCCGATCATCGCCCAGCTCATGCACGCCGGAGCCATCTCCCAGGGCAACGCGCGCGGATTCGAGACCATCGGCCCGTCCGCCGTGCGCCCGCGCGGGGAAATGATGGTCGACTACGGCGGCGTCGGCGGCGCCTGGAACGCGCCCCGCGAAATGACCGCCCGCGATATCGACGATGTAATCGCTGGATTCGTCGCCGCGGCCCGGAACGCCCGCGCGGCCGGATTCGACGGCGTCGAGATCCACGGCGCCAACGGTTATCTGCTCGATCAGTTCCTCACCGACTACACCAATCAGCGCACCGACGAGTACGGCGGATCGGTGGAGAACCGTATCCGGCTCACCGCGCGGGTGCTGCACGCCATCCGCGAGGCCGTCGGCGACTATCCCGTCGGCGTCCGGCTGTCGCAGACCAAGGTCAACGACTTCGTCTACCGCTGGCCCGGCGGCGAGGCGGACGCGCGAATCATCTTCGCGGCCTTGACCGAGGCGACCTACCTGCACATCGCCAGCGAAGGCCGCAATTTCCTCGAGACCGCCGCTTTGCCCAGCGGTACGACCATCACCAAGCTGGCCCGCGAGGTCTCCGGCCGCCCGGTCATCGCCAATGGCGGCATGCACCAGCTGTCGCAGGCCGCCGACGTGCTGACCGGGGAGCACGCCGACATCCTGTCGCTGGGCACCGGCGCGCTCGCCAACCCGGACCTGCCCCGCAAGGTCGCGGCCGGGACCGAACTGGCGGCATTCGATCATGAGATGCTGCACCCCATGGCAAACCTGGACTGCGCCGCCGCCTGGCGCGAACGCAGCGGCAAATGAGCGCACCGACCTGGACTCGCGGCGCGGCGGCGGTGGCGACGCTGACCTTCGACGTCGACGCCGAGACGCCCATCCTCGCCGAAGGACGGCATTACGCCGACCAGCCGATGGTGATGTCGCATCAGGCGTACGGACCGGAGGTAGGGGTGCCGCGCATTCTCGACCTGCTCGACGAAATGCGCGTCCCCGCAACGTTCTTCGTGCCCGGCTGGGTCGCCGAACAGCGCCCGGGCCTGGCCGCGTCGATCGTGGAACGCGGGCACGAGGTGGCGCACCACTCCTACAGCCACCGCCCGCCCACCACGCTCTCGGCCGCGGAGGAACGCGCCGACTTCGAACGCGCCCTCGACGTCTTCACCAAACAAGACATCGAGATCAGCGGATACCGCGCGGCCATGTGGAGCGCCAGCCACCAAACCCTGTCCCTGCTCACCGAATTCGGCCTGGTCTACGATTCCTCGCTGATGGGCGACGACCGGCCCTACCACGTCGACACCCCGCACGGCCCGGTCGTGGAACTGCCCGTGCACTGGTCGCTCGACGACTGGGAGCAGTACGCCTACCTGCCCGAACCCCGGATCGGCTCGGTCATCGAATCCCCGGTCAAGGTCGAGCAGATGTGGCGCGCCGAACTCGACGGCATGCGCCACTACGGGTGCCTGTTCAACGTGTGCATGCACCCGTTCCTCACCGGCCGCCCCGGCCGAATGATGGCCCTGCGCAACCTGATCGAGTTCGCACAGGATCGCGGTGATGTCACCTTCGCGCGCTGCCGCGAGGTGGCGCAGTGGGCTCGCGAGGACCAGGGCACCCCCAACCGTCCCCTGCCGACCTACGACGTGGATGCCTCGGTCTATCCGCACTGAGAAAATATGACGAGAGCTCCGCACCGGCGACGGTGCGGAGCTCTCGGTCAATCCGCCACCAGCGCCAGATACAGGTCGATGGTGTCCTCGAGGCGGCCGACATTGCGGCCGGTCAGTTCGGCGATGCGGGACATGCGATTACGCAGCGTATTGACGTGAACGTGCAGGGCCGCCGCGGTGACCGCCCATTGGCCGTCGTGGGCCAGGAAGGTCCGCAGGGTGTGTTCCAGATCGGTGTGGGCCCGCGCGTCGTGCTCGCGGACCGCGCCCAGCACCTGGTCCGAGAAGCGTTGCCGCACTTGGTCGTCGAGCAGGCCCAGCAGCATGCGGAAGGTGGCGATGTCGGCGAAGGTCGCCACGTCGGGCGACCGTTGCGCACGTAGCACCTGGCAGACCTCGCGGGCACGGACCAGCGAATCACGTAGTCCCGCCGCCGAGGCGATGTCACCGATACCGACCACCACCCGTTCGGTGGCCGTGCGCCTGCCGGTTTCGGCCGACAGGTCGCGAGCGAAGCGGGTCAGTTCCTCGGCCGAGCGTTCCCACAGGCAGACCGACACCACGTCCCGGCTGCCCGCGGCGGTGAACGCCGGAATGCCGTGCGCGGCGAAGAACGCGCCGACGGCGTGCGCGATATCGTCGGGCTGCGCATCCGCGCCCGATCCCGCCACCGGCGCCGACACCAGCACCCCCAAGGGCCGATCCGGCGGTACCCCGTAGGCACGCAAACGCCGCACCACTTCCCCGCTGCTGCGCGGACCGGACAGGATCATCTCCAGCAATTCGGCGGCGAAACGCGCTTCGATCGCATGCACCGCCTGCTGTTTCGTGACTTCCAGGCTCAGGAATCGCGCCGCCTGCGCGAGCGCT
The DNA here is from genome assembly GCF_021183565.1 of Nocardia yamanashiensis. NCBI lineage: Bacteria > Bacillati > Actinomycetota > Actinomycetes > Mycobacteriales > Nocardiaceae > Nocardia > Nocardia yamanashiensis. The sequence continues at coordinate 1,690,161 of NZ_CP089226.1, read as the reverse complement.
TCCCGGTCGGCGACGGCCAGCGTCGCGGCGGGCTCGAGACAGTACAGACCGGCGTCGATCTCCCCCATCGCGCCCTCCACCAGGTACAGCGCCGCCGGGCCATTGCCGAGGAGATCCACTTCCAGGGGCGGCGGGGTGCGATTGAGCGCGGCCGCGGCCAAACGCACCTGCTCGTCGGTCGGCTCACAGCCGATCGAGGCCAGCCGACGGCCCTTGCGGTCGACCACCAGTAGCGGCAGTTCCGTTTCACCACGCAGGATTTCGAGCACACCCGCCGCGCCGCTGCCTCGCGAGAGCGCGGTGGCCAGCGCGTCCCCACGCTGTACCGTCGCGGTCAGCTCGGCCTGCAGCACCTCGTTCTGGATCCGTGCGGCAGCCCGGGTGAGCGCCGCGAACGGCACGCCGATACACAATTCGACCAGCGGCAGACCGTGCGAAAGACACAGTGCCACCAGCTCTTCGGGCAGGGCGGGAGTTTGCGCCGTGAGCCCGAAGACCAGCCCGGCCGCACCCGCCCGGGCCACCGCGGCCACGAAGCGATCCGACGAGACCTGCGATTGCCACAGGCCGTTGGTCAGCACCAGTTCTCCCGTGCGCACATACGGTGACGGATCGGCGAGCTCCGTGGTGTGCAGCCAATGGATCTCCGCGTCCAGCGCCTCGACGAGTTCCGGGGTCACCACGCGCAGCCCGAGAGCGGGATCCGCCACCAATCGGCAGATGGTCAACATCTAGCTGAATGTACAGCGACAGTCCGCCATTGGTGGATGAATGACCATCCCACTCCCTGCATTTCCGCTGCTTTTATGAGGTACCTCACTACGAATGGAGCGCGGCTATGTCCACTTCCCACCCGCCCGGCACCGCCGAAGTCACCACCCCGGCCGAGACCGGTGTCCGCTTCGACGAACACGGCGTGCTGCCCATCCCCGACCAGGAACGTGACTGCTCGCCCTGGGAGCTGTTCTGGATCTGGTGCGGCGCCAATATCGCCCCGCTCAACTGGGTACTGGGCGCGCTCGGCATCACCCTCGGGCTCAGCCTGCTCGAGACCCTGCTCGTCGTCGTGATCGGAAACCTGTTCGGCTGCGCCGTCTTCGGCCTGTTCAACGTGATCGGCCACCGCACCGCCGTCAATCAGATGGTGCTGGGCCGCTCGGCCTTCGGCATCAGAGGCGCGGCACTACCCGCCCTGGTCCAAGGACTGCTCACCATGGCCTGGGTGGGCGTGAACACCTGGGTTGTGCTCGACCTCGTACTGGCCGTCCTCGACCAACTCGGCATCCACGGCGGACTGGGCCTGAAAATCCTGGTGGCGGTGGTCATCATGGGGGTGCAGCTGGGTCTGGCACTGTACGGCTTCTACGCGATCCGCGCGTTCGAGAAGTACTCCGTGCCGCTGACCATCGCCGTCATGCTGGTGATGACGGTGGTGGCCCTGGCGCGCACCCACCTGGACTGGTCGACCGCCACCGCCGACACCCCCGCCGAAAAGCTCACCGCCGCTACTCAACTCATCACCGCCATCGGCGTCGGCTGGGGCCTGACCTGGATCCCGTACGCCGCGGACTACAGCCGCTTCGCCCGCCCGCAACTGCGCTCCCGCACCGTGTTCTGGGCCTCCGCGGCCGGCATGTACGTGCCCACGGTGTGGCTGGCCGCGCTGGGCGCCTGCCTGGCCAGTGCGGGCGGCAGCGCGGACCCCTCCGCGCTGGTCGTCGGAACCTTCGGCGCGCTGGCGATCCCGGTGCTGCTGCTGATCATGCACGGCCCGATCGCCACCAATATCCTCAACCTCTACTCGTGCTCGCTCGCGGCCCTGACCATCGGAATCCGGGTGGCACGCTGGAAGATCACCCTCTTCGCCGGCGTGATCGCCGCCCTGGTGCTCGCCATCTTCATCAACTCCGACAGCTTCGCCCACGCCTTCGACAATTGGATGGTCTCCATCCTCATGTGGATCAGCCCCTGGATGGCCATCCTGCTGGTCGACTACTTCCTGATCCGCCGCCGCACCCTGTCCATCCCCGACCTCTACCGCGACCCCACCGCATCCGCCTACGCCCGCTTCAACATCCCCGGCCTGCTCAGCCTGGCCGCCGGGCTGATCGCCAGCTGGAGTTGGCAATACGGCCTGGTCCCCGCCATGCAAGGCCCCCTCGCCCGAATCCTCGGCAACACCGACTTCTCCTGGCTCTCAGGCAGCCTCGTCGCCGGCGGCCTCTACGCCCTGCTGATGGCCACCACCCGCGACCGCGCCGACCACGCCGGTCAGCGACCGCGGCGGACCGAATGATCGAATCGAACGAGTAGTGCCGCGACTCAGGGGAATCGGGATCGGCCAGCGATGTCGGTGGCCAGCAGGAGTTCGGGTTCGTGGCAGGCGCGGCGGGTGATGAGGGCCGCCGCGCCGCGCGCGGCCGCGCTGGGGCCGAGCGGGGACGCGGTGAGTGTGACCGGGCGGCGGGCGGCGGCGAGGACGCCGGTGCCGAGTTCGGCGCGTACGCCGGGGGCTAGGTCGTCGAAGAAGGTTGCGTAGCTGCCGCCGAGTACGACGGTGGCGACATCGCAGATATTGATCAGGGAGGTGAGGGCGGTGCCCAGGGCCGAGCCGGCACAGTTGACGGCGGATCGGGTGCGGCTGTCGCCCTGGCGCAAGGCGGTGTGCAGGGCTTGGAGTCCGGGGGCGCCGGCGGCGGCGAAGATCGCTTGCAGGCCGGCGTATTGCTCGACGCAGCCGTGTCCGCCGCAGGGGCAGGGGCGGCCACCGCGTTCGATGACGACGTGGCCGAGTTCGCCGGCGAAGCCGCTGCGGCCGCGAAACAGGTTGCCGCCCAGTACGATTCCCGCGCCGATGCCGATATCGCCGGAAACGTAGACGAAATCGTCACCGGCCGAGCGGTGCGGCCACACGTGCGCGAGTGCGGCGAGATTGGCCTCGTTGTCCATCGGCACGGTGGGCAGGCCGAGCGCGGCGGCCAGGTGCTCACCCAGCCGAACCCCGGTGAGGCCGGGGATGTTCGGTGCGTGCACAACTGTCTCGTCCTGCACGATGCCGGGCACGGCCAGCCCGACACCCAGCAATGTCCCACCCGATTCGGCGATGGCGGCACGGACCAGCGCGGTCAGTGGTTCGATCAGGTCGTCGGCGTCACGATGGCGGTTGTCCATTTCGATGCGCCGCTCGGCCACGGTGGACCCGTCCAGTCGCTGGACGCTGACAGCGAGATGGCGCACGTTGATCTCCGCGCCGATCGCCACCGGAGCCGTGTCGGAGAATCGCACGGGCCGTGACGGCCGCCCGCGACCGGTGTTCACCACGGGATCCTCGGTCAGGATCCGTTGCCGCAGTAGTGGTTCCACCAGACTGGCCACCGTGGCCTTGGTCAGGCCCGTGCGCTGGGCGAGTTCGGCGCGCGAGGCCGGGCCGTCGAGCACGGCGAGCAGCAGCGCCTGCATGTTTCCGCTGCGCACCTGCCTCAGGTGTGCGGGCCCGGTCGGCAGGCTCACCGTGCGCCCAGCAGATGTTCCAGTGCCAGCTGGTTCAACCGGACGAAACCGTATCCACGTTCTCCGGCGCGGTCCGGATCGAAATCGGCCGCTTCCGGATCGGCCAGCAACTCCGCGTACCCCTCGCCCACGGCGAGTGTCGGGGTGCGCAGGTCATCGACTCCGGCCTGCGACAGCGCCCGTCGCACTTCGGGGTCCGCGCGAAAAGCGTGGGCGCGCTCCTTCAACAACAGGTAGGTGCGCATGTTCGCGGCGGCCGAATCCCACACGCCCGCAAGGTCTTCGGTCCGGGATGGTTTGTAGTCGAAATGGCGGGGCCCGTCGTAGGCGGGCGTGCCGTCCGGGCCGCCGTTCTCCAGCAGGTCGACCAGGCTGAAGGCATTCATCAGATCGCCGTGCCCGAACACCAGGTCCTGATCGTATTTGATGCCGCGCTGGCCGTTCAGGTCGATGTGGAACAGTTTGCCCTGCCACAGCGCCTGCGCGATCCCGTGGGCGAAGTTCAAACCCGCCATCTGCTCGTGTCCCACTTCGGGATTGACGCCCACCAGCTCCGGATGGGCCAGGGTGGTGATGAACGCGAGCGCATGGCCCACGGTCGGCAGCAGGATGTCGCCGCGCGGCTCGTTGGGTTTGGGCTCGATCGCGAACCGCAGGTCGTAGCCGCGATCGACCACGAATTCGGTGAGCAGATCGACGCTTTCGCGGTAGCGGTCCAGTGCCGCGCGCACATCCTTGGCGCTGTCGTATTCCGCGCCTTCGCGCCCGCCCCACAGCACGTAGGTTCGCGCACCGAGTTCGGCGGCCAGCTCGACATTGCGCAGCACCTTGCGCAGTGCGAACCGGCGCACATCCCGGTCGTTGCTGGTGAATCCGCCGTCCTTGAACACCGGGTGGGTGAACAGGTTCGTGGTGACCATCGGCACCACCATCCCGGTGTCGGCCAGCGCCTTACGCAATCGGTCGATACGCCCCTGCCGTTCACCGGCGGACGCCCCGAACGGGAACAGATCATCGTCGTGGAAGCTGAGGCCGTAGGCCCCGAGTTCAGCGAGCCGATGCACTGCCTCCACAGCGTCCAGCTCGGGCCGGGTGACCTCACCGAACGGGTCCCTCCCCCGCCAGCCCACGGTCCACAAACCGAACGAGAACTTGTCCGCAGGGGTCGGCGTCAACATCTGCATCTCCATTTGTTCAGACACTGAACTAAGTCATATCAGGCTACGCGGGACAGGCACTGAGGCTGCCCGGATCACACGAAAGACGCTGCACGCTAAACCAATTCAGTCCCAAGCCTCACAGCCAGGGCACTCCCGCGCGCAAAAGGACGTTCGCATACGGCAGCGCCTCGCCGGTACGGACCACGAAGCGGCAGTCGGCGATTCGAGCCTTGAAGTCGGAGTGATCGAGCAACTCCATCGGCAGGCGTTCACTCAGCAGCGTCGCGGTCTCGGGGTTGTGATCGGTCACCTCGCGACTGCCCCATGCCGCCTCTACGGTGACCTCGCTCAGTATGGCGTCGAGTACCGGCTCGAATCGCGGCAATCCGTAGCTGATTCCGAGATCGATGACCGGTACGCCGACAGGCACCGGGAGACCGGAATCGCTGACCGCGAAGAGGTCGGTGTGCCGCAGGGCGGTGAGAGCGGACAGGAGTCCGGCGTGAATGATTCCGGAGGTACGCAATTGTCGAAATCCTTTGCGAGTAGGGCAGATCAGTCCAGGCCGCGAGCCGGTGGAACGGCTGGGAGCATGGCGATGATCTGGTCGCGGGAGGGGTAGGCGGCGTGGGTGCCGGGCGACTGCACCGCGAGCGCGGCAGCGGCGGTCGCGAAAGCCACCCCGGAGGGGAGGTCGGCGCCTTCGGCGAGCACGGTGGCGAGTGCGCCCGCGAAGGCGTCTCCGGCGCCGGTGGAATCGGCCGATTCGATGCGGGGCGCGGGCTGATATCCCGCGAACACGGTCGACGAGCCGTCGCGACGCACCCAAACGGCTCCGGCGGCACCGAGGGTGGCGACCACCGAGGGCACACCGTTCAAGCACAGGTTGCGGGCTTGAACGCAGGCTTCCTGTGGTGTCGTGATCGGGTGGCCGGTCACCGCGGCCAGCTCTGATTCGTTGACTATCAACGGATCACATCGACGCAGCAGATCGGCGGGCAGGTCGACGGCGGGCGCGGCATTGAGAATGAACCGGCGCGCGTGCCGTGCGGCCCACCGCACCACCCGTATCGGCACTTCCAGTTGCGCCACGACGACCTCGGCCGCCGCGATCTGCTCGGCGGCCACGGAGCGGTCGAGCTCGGCATCGCTCTCCCACCGGAAGTTCGCGCCGGGATCGACGACGATCTGGTTCTCTCCGGCGGCGACGGTGATGTACGCGGTCCCGGTGCGAGTGCCGGGGACTTCCACGACCGCTTCGAGCCCGACGCTGTACTCACACAGCGATTTCCGCAGCGATGGATCCGGATCCTCGCCGATCCTGGCCACGAACTCGACCGACGCGCCGGCCTTCGCCGCGGCCACCGCCTGATTGGACCCTTTGCCGCCCAGGTTGGTTCGCGTCGCGGCCGCGAGGATCGTCTCCCCCGGGCCGGGCAGCCGCGGCACCTCGCACACCACGTCGTGGTTGACCGACCCGAGCACGACCACACTCACGAGGCCGCCTCGACACCGGCGTCGAGATTGCCGGGCGCGGCGCCGGTGATCAGCGCGACCAACCGGTCGCCATCCACTTCGTCGATACGCTGCGCGGCCACCGTCCGGCCACGCCGCAACACCACCACGTTGTCGCAGATCCGCATGACCTGGCCGAGGTCGTGACTGATGATGAGCACGGTGACGCCCCGCTCCCGCAGCCCGCGCACCAGCCGCTCCACCGCGGCGGTTTCCCGCACACCCAGCGCGGCGGTCGGCTCGTCCATGATCACCATGGACTTGCCCCAGGCCACCGCGCGCGCGATGGCGATGCTCTGCCGCTGCCCACCGCTCATCCTGCGCACGGTGGTGCGCACCGACGGCACATCCACATCCAGATCGCGCAGGATCTCACCGCTGCGCTCGATCATCGCCCGGCGGCGCACGATACCGAGTGGATAGACCAGCTCCCGGTTGAGAAACAGGTTCTGCCACACCGTCAGATCATCGATGAGCGCCAGATCCTGATAGACGGTCTCGATGCCCATGCGCCGGGCGTGCTCCGGCGAGCGCAGCTGCACCGGCTCGCCGCGGAAGAGAATCTGGCCGGTATCGGGTGACTGCACGCCGGTGAGGCACCGCACCAGGGTCGACTTGCCCGCACCGTTGTCGCCGACCAGCGCCGTGACCTCGCCTTCCGGAATGCTCAGGCTCACCCCGGACAGGGCCCGCACCGAATCGAAGGACTTGGTGAGATCCCGGGCCTCCAGTAGTGGAATCGTCATGGCCTGACCTACTTTCGGAATCGGGAGATGCCTGCGGCGAGCAGCAGCACCGCGCCGACCGCGACCGGCTGGTAGTACTGCGAGATGCCGAGAATGGTGAATCCGTTGACGAGCGAGGTGAAAAGTACCGCGCCGCACACGGTTCCGAGCACCGATGCCTTACCGCCCGCCAGCGAGGAGCCACCGAGCACCACGGCCGCGATGGAGCTGAGCAGATAGGTGGTCTGCAGCGAGGGATCCGCGCCGCCGTTGCGGGCCACCAGCATCACGCCCGCGATGCCGCACAGCAGGCCGGACATGGCATAGGCGAACAAGCGAATCCGGTTGACCGCGATGCCGGTATCGCGCGCGGCTTCCAGCCGGCCGCCGGTCGCGAGCAGGTGGGTGCCGATCCGGGTGCGGAAGATGATGCCCGCCGCTGCCAAGGCCGCCAGCAGCGCGAGCAGCCAGAACCAGCGCACCGGCCCGACGCCGTCGAGGGCGAGTCGTTGCAGGAAGCGCGAGTTCACGGCCGCGGTATTGCCGTGGGTCAGCAGCAGGGTGATGCCGCTGAGCACGCTCAACATGCCGAGGGTCGCCACGAAATCGGTCATCCCGAACCGTCCGACGAGCACCCCGTTGATCACGCCGACGGCCAGGCCGCCGAGAATCGCGGCGGCGATCCCGACCGGCAGCGAATACCCGTGGGTGGTGAGGTACCCGAGAAGCGCTGCGGCCCACGGCAGATTCGCCCCGACCGACAGGTCGATCCCGCCGGCGGTGATGGCGAACTGCTGCCCCAGCGCCAGCACGGTCAGAATGGTCGAAGCGACCAGCAGATCGCCGATATTGTCCAGCGTCAGGAAGTACGGGGTGGCGATGAAGAACGCCACCCACAGCACCACCAACGCCAGCGGCGCCGCGTATTCCGCGATCCTGGACAGGATCTCCGTGCGACCCGCGCGTTCCCGGGGAGCGGCCGGGACGCCGCCTGCGGTGGCGATCACTTCGTCAGCAGCCCTTCGATCGGATTGTCGAAGGTGACGATCGGGCGCGGGAACGCCGAAATCTGCTGTTCGACATTGTCTTTGCCGATGAAGGCGATCGGCGCGACCACGCGGGCGGGCAGCTCTTTGCCCTGCTGCCGCGCCAGGCAGCTCTGGACGGCCAGCTGGCCTTCGGCGTACGGGTACTGGGTCACCGTGCCGTAAAGGCTGCCGGATTTGACCGCTTCGAGCGCGGCCTGGATGCCGTCGACCGAGATCACCTTGATCTGACCCGACTTGCCGGCGTTCTTGATCGCCTGTGCCGCACCGAGTCCCATGGTGTCGTTGGCGGCGAAGATGCCGGTGATGTCGGGATGCGCGCGCAGGATCGCCTCGGTCACCTGCAGGCCCTTGTCCTGCTCGTAGTCGGCGGGTGCCTTCTGGACGATCTCGAGCTTGCCGGCCACGGTCTCGGTGAAGCCCTGATCGCGGTTGATACCGTTCTGTTCACCGGCGATACCTTGCAGGATCGCGACTTTCCCACTGCCGCCCAGACCTTCCAGCATCTTCTGACCGGCGATCCGGCCGGCATCGAGATTGTCCGAGCCGATGAAGCTGGCGTACGAGACGCCCGCCGCCGCGGAGGCTTTCGGATCGATCTGGGTGTCCAGGTTGAGAATCGGAATGTTCTTGCGCGCGACCGCACTCAAGGGCGTGATGACATTCGTGCCGTTCACCGGCACCACGCCGAAGCAGTCGTAACCCTGTGCGGCCATGGTGGAGATCTGGGCGTTCTCGCCGTCGGCATCGGTCTCGGACTGCCCGGCCTGCACGACGACCTTCACGCCGCGCTTGTCGCCCTCGGCCAGCGCGCCGTCGCGCAGGGCCGCCCAATAGGGATTGGTGAAGTTGCGGGTGACGATCGCGATCTTGAAGCCCCCGGCCTCGGAGTCCGCGCCCCGGCCGCAACCGGTAGCCAGGGCAGCGACCGTAGTGATCAGGGCAAAAGGTATGAGCGCTCGGCGAAATCGTGCGTGCATCGGTGAACGACCTCATCTGTTCCGTAGTATCAACTCGTGTTGATCAACACGAGTTGACCAGTAGTGTGTGACGTGGGTCATGCTCTGTCAAGGCCCATTCGGTCCATCGGCGGGATCGATGCTTGGATAAACGTTGCGCGACAAGGAGACAACTCGATGGCAGTCACACGGGCCGACGTGGCCCGGCTGGCGGGCACATCGCCCGCGCTGGTCAGCTACGTGCTCAATGGCGGGCCACGCCAGGTCGCCCCCGCGACCAGGGCGCGCATCGAAGCCGCCATCGCCGAACTCGGCTACCGGCCCAATGTGTCCGCGCGCAGCCTGCGCACCAATCGGGGGCACGCGCTCGGGCTGGTCATACCCGACGGCGCGAACCCGTTCTTCGCCGAACTCGCCGCGGTGATCGAAGCGGCCGCGTTCGCCCGGGGATATCCGCTGTTCGTGGGCAATGCCGCCGGGGACCCGGATCGGGAACAGGCGTATGTGCGCTCGTTCATCGACCGGCGTGTCGAAGGGCTGCTGGCTATTTCCTCGGCCTGGGAGACCGGCATCGCCGATGCCTGTGAGCAGGCGGGCATGACGCTGGTCGCCTTGGACCGCATCATCGACCCGGCACGGTGCGCCCATGTGCTCTGCGATTCGGTCGCCGGTGCGGAGGAAGCCGTGGGGCATCTGATCGGCCACGGTCACCGGCGTATCGCATGCCTGAGCGGGCCGCATGTCTCCACCGCCGAAGAACGCGTGCAGGGTTATCGAAATGCTTTGGCGGCGGCCGGATTACCCGAAGGGCCGATAGTCCGCACCGACTTCGGCGGCGCTGCCGGATATCGCGCGCTCACCGAATTGATCGACACGCCACAGCCTCCGACCGCTGTATTCGTCACCAGCGATCTGCAAGCGATGGGCATGCTGCGCGCCGCCTACGACGCCGGTCTGCGTGTCCCCGACGACCTGGCCGTCATCGCTTTCGACGGCATCGAATACTCCCGGTACACCCGGCCCGGACTGACCACCATGGTGCAACCGACCCGCCGGATGGGCGAGCTGGCAGTGAATCTGCTTCTCGCACAGATAGAAGGCGATACACCACAGCCGGGGGTCATCCGCCTCCCGGCTGAATTGCGAACCGGGGGTTCCTGCGGCTGCGCCGACGATTTCTGACGGTCGAAGGCCCAGTGCCCGTATCAGTCGCCGTCGGCGACGATTTCGGCACGGATACGGACCGCGTCGGCGAGATCCGCCCAACGGTTGCGAGTATCGGTCAGGTCTTCGTCCGGTTCGGCGCGGGCCTTGCGGCGCTGCAACGCCGCCCACCTCGACAATGCGTCGGTCATGACGTAGCGCAAGTCCGGATCCGTCAGATCGAGCACCAGCTCGGCGTTCGGGCTACCGTCCGGTTCATCGGCTACCGCCGACCTCGAACGACGTTGCGGCACAGGCATAGGCGCCATCGCCGCCCGGGGAAACGCCGTATGGTCCACCCGCATCCACTCTTTCACCACATGCAGCGGCTGTTCCCCGAGCCGGAACGCTTCGGCGGCCTTGAGCGCGCACCGCAGGCAACGTGCCCGCCCGGGCGCCGGCTCCTGCATTGCCGGCATCCCGGTGCAGCGCAGCCGCCAATCACCACTGTTGTGGATGTCCACGATCAGGTGGACCACATCCTGATCGTCGACCGCGCTACCCTCGACGATCCAGCTGCTCATCCGGAAAGCCTAGCCAGCAAACCCAGCCATTTCGTTCTTCCCCGACACCCGTGTCGTCGTCCGCCACATCTTGTGACCAGATGTTTGCCACGGTCCGCTGAGGGCATTTCGCCCGGTATGGATGCGCACGCTGTCACGGTGGGTGTCGAAGAGGAGTTCCTGCTCACCGACCCGGGTACCGGAATGCCCGTGGCCAAGAACACCGCGGTAGCTCGAACGGCCGCGGACGCCGGTGTGGAGCTACAGCTGGAATTGACCCGATGCCAGGTCGAAACAAGCACGAGCGTCCACACGGAAATCGAGAAGCTGCTCGATGAGTTGCGCTCCTTACGCCGCGACGTCGCCGAATGCGCGCGGCAAAACGACGCCCAACTGCTCGCCGTGGCGATACCACCCACGGTGCCACAGGATTTCCCAGTCACCAACACGCCTCGATACCGCCGCATCAGCGACACCTTCGGCATGCTGGCCCACGAACAAGGCCTGTGCGGATGTCACGTCCACGTCGGCATGCCGGACCGCGAAACCGCCCTCCAGGTCAGCAACTACGTACGCGCCTGGCTACCGGCCTACCTGGCCCTCACCGCCAACTCACCGATCTACCGCGGCACCGAAACCGGATACGCCAGCTGGCGCAGCGTACTGTGGCGCCGCTGGCCGAGCGCCGGACCACCCCCGTACTTCGAATCCGAGGCCGACTACGACGCGATGGTCGAGATGATGGTCGCCAGCGGCTGCATCCTGGACCGCAAAATGGTGTATTGGGACATCCGCCCCTCCGAATCATTCCCGACCCTGGAGATCCGCGTCAGCGACATACCCGCCACCGTTGCCGAGACGGCCCTGCTCACCACCCTGATCCGAGCCACCGCCATCACCGCCCTCGAATCCCTCGCACACAACCAACCCGCACCCGCAATCCCAGACGAGGTACTCCGCGCGGCCTACTGGAACGCCGCCCGCTTCGGCCTCGACGGCAACGCCCTCGACCCCATCGAACGACGCGTAATCGCAGCACCGGAAATGCTCACCCGCCTCCTCACACACCTCCAGCCCGCCCTGGACGACCTCGGCGAGACCGAACTGGTCACCGACTCCCTGGCCCAAGTGCTGCGCGACGGCAACGGTGCCCACCGACAGCTCACCGCTCTGCACACCAACGGCCATATCGCTGACGTCGTCACACTGCTGCGCGAAGCGACCGTGCAAGCCTGTTGAACGGGTTCACCGATCAGCGCGATCCGGGCGACAGTAGTTTGCCCAAGAGGGTGGTGAGTTGTGCCCGCTCGTCGGTGGTGAGTGCGGCGAAGGTCTCGTCCAGGAAGGACGGGACTGCGGCTTCGGCCGTGCGCAAGCGGCGCTTCCCTGCCGCGGTGACGGTCACCGCGTATGAGCGGCGGTCGCGCGGATTCCTTTCGCGTTGTACATAACCCGAGCGCTCCAGGTCGTCGCAGAGGTTGACCATTACGCTGCGGTCGATCCGTAGTTCGGCGCTCAGGGTTTGTTGTGAGCAGGCGCCTACCTCGGCGAGCATCTTCAGGACGAGATGCTGGCCGACGCCCAATTCTGTTGCGGCTGCGTGTGTTTCCGCGGCGCGCGCCACCAGGGTGGATGCCCGGCAGAGGGCGATATCTGGTCGTTCGGCGGCGAGTGCGGGGAAATAGTTGGGTTCGGCGGGCGGCATGGTCCTCCTCGTTCTTGCCGGCCACTCTATCAAATCGTCTGTGGGCAGATTGTTTGACGGCAGACGATATTGCGATCTACGGTCAAATCGTCTGCGCACAGATGATTTTCGGGCAGACGATCACGGGAAAACCGCTGGGCTTCAGGAGCTGCCATGACCCTCGACCTCACTCCGGACGAGTTGCTGTCCACCACACGCGCCGTCCGCCGCCGCCTCGACTTCAGCCGACCGGTCCCGCGCGGGCTCATCGAGGAATGCGTCGACCTCGCGACGCAGGCTCCTACCGGGCGCAACCGGCAACGCTGACACTTCCTCGCCATCACCGAGGCCGCGCAGCGCCGCGAGGTCGCCGACATCTTCCGCCGCGCGCTCACGATCGGCGAATCCGCGCCGCTCACCGCAAACGACCTGCGCCGCATGCATTTCGATTCCGGCAGCACCGCTCGCGTCTTCGACGGCCTGCGCTATCTGGCCGACAACATCCACCGGGTACCGGCCTTCGTCATCCCCGCGGTAGAAGGCCGCACCGATCGCTCCTCCGTCGAAATCCAGTCCGGCACCTGGGGTTCCATCCTCCCGGCCGTCTGGAGCTTCATGCTCGCCGCCCGCGCACGCGGCCTGGGCACGGTATGGACCACCGCCCAAGCACCCTTGGAACGCGAACTGTCCGCGATCCTCGGCGTCCCCTATGACGACATCATGCTGGCCGCATTCCTGCCGCTCGCCTTCACGATCGGCACCGACTTCAAACCGGCGGTCCGCGTTCCGCGCGAGCAAATGCTGCATTGGCAGCACTGGTGACCTGGTTCCGCAGCGCAAAAATTGTCAGTGACCAGGGACAGCATCGCCGTCCGCCACGTGTGTCATCGTTCCCGCCGGCGACGCTGGACGGGCAGCGCGTCGAGAAGTCAGTCCGTACCGGGGGTGGTCGGGGAGATTCCGTGGCGTGCAAGCAGTTCCGTGTCCAGTAGCTGGGCGTGGCCGTTGCCGATCGACCAGTCAGCGCGGTCGTTCTCGGTCAGGGTGATCACGATGTCCTCGGGGCGGACGCCGATGGCCGAGAGTTCGGCGGCGATCGTTCGGTAGAGCTGCTGTTTGAGCTCGGGCGGGCGGCCGCGCACCAGGGTGATCTGGAGGAATATGACGTCGCGGCGTTCGATGCCGAGGTAGTCGGGGTCGAAGACGAGGTCGGCGGGGCGGCGCGGTTCGATGACCTGGAAGCGGTCGCCGGGTGGAATGCCGATGGTGGTGACCAGGGCGTTGTGGACGCCGTCGGCGATGGCGCGTTGGTGTGCGGGGTCGAGGTTGTCGCGCAGGGAGATTCGAACCAGTGGCATTGCTCGTCCTGACTTTCGATTGTGAAGTCAGATGAGCGTACCTGACTTTCTCATTGGAAGTCAGGTACGGTGTGAGGATGGACTGGAGCGAACAGGATCCCTCCAATTGCAGTGTCGGGCGGACGGCCGAAATCGTCGGTCGCCCTTGGGTTCTCGTCGTGCTGCGCGAGGTGTTTCGCGGTCTGCGCCGGTTCGATCAGATGCAACGGCACCTCGACGTCTCCGCGGCCGTACTGTCGCGGCGGCTCGACTCCCTGGTAGCGGCCGGATTGCTTGTGCGGCAGCCCTATCAGGCGCCCGGTCAGCGAGAACGCCACGAGTATCACCTCACCGCGGCCGGACGTGAGCTGTTCCCGATCCTGGCCGCGCTGCACGAGTGGGGCGATGCCCATCTCGCGGACGAGGCCGGGCCCGCCACGAACTACCACCATCGTGATTGCGGCGGAACCGTGCGATTGACGTTGACCTGCACCGAAGGCCACACCCTCGCGACCACGGGTGAGGATGTGACGGTCACGCCGGGACCGGGTGCTAAACCACTCACCGCTACCGCCTGAGCAGCGTCGACGACCGGCCGCGCAGATTGCGCTGAGCGGTTGCTCGTTTGAGCTCGAGGCGACTGTAAACCTCGCCGTCCCAGCGCGAACGACCTACCGTCACGGGGCATGACCACCGAGCTGAACACGTCGTTGAATGCGATCGTCGACGCCACCGCGCATGCCGTCGCCGAGGATCCCGGCAAGGCCCAGGTCGTGTTCCGGGCCTCGGGAACACCCGAGGGCACCGTGGGCAGCGCGATCACGCTGGGCAAGTACACGGTTCGGGTCGACGAGCCGCCCGCGCTCGGCGGTGACGGCACCGCACCGAACCCGGTCGAGGTGTATCTCGCCTCGTTGATCGCCTGCCAGGTGGTCACCTACCGCTTCTGGGCGCAGCGGCTGGGAATCGCGGTCGAGGAGCTGGCCATCGACGCCGAGGGCGATCTGGATGTGCGCGGGTTCTTCGGCCTCGACGACAACGTCCGCGCCGGATTCCAGGCGGTCCGGGTCAATGTCCGCATCAGCGGGCCCGAGACCGCCGAACGCTATGCCGAATTGCAGCGTGCGGTGGACGCGCACTGCCCGGTCCTGGATCTCAGCACCGGCCATACGCCGGTCCACACCACCCTCGTCACCCAGTAGTCCCACTTCCCGACCATCCGGAGGCCCCGATGACCGAAGCAGCTCTGCCCGAAGACCCCACCGCCACTTGGAGTTTCGAGACCAAGCAAATCCATGTCGGGCAGAGCCCCGACGGCACCACCAACGCTCGCGCGCTGCCGATCTACCAGACCACCTCCTACGCCTTCCGCGACACCGCCCATGCCGCGGCGCTTTTCGGTCTCGCCGAGCCGGGCAATATCTACACCCGCATCATGAACCCCACCCAGGACGCGGTCGAGCAGCGCATCGCCGCCCTGGAAAATGGCGTGGCGGCGCTGCTGCTGGCCTCGGGGCAGGCCGCGGAGACCTTCGCGATTCTCAATATCGCCGGGGCGGGCGATCACATCGTGTCCAGCCCGCGGCTGTACGGCGGCACCTACAACCTGTTCCGGTACACCCTGCCCCGACTGGGTATCGAGGTGAGCTTCGTCGACGACCCCGACGACCTCGAGCAGTGGCGCGCCGCCATCCGCCCGAATACCAAGGCGTTCTATGGCGAAACCGTGTCCAATCCCCAGAACCACATCCTCGACATCCCCGGAATCGCCGAGGTCGCGCACGGGTCGGGGATTCCGCTGATCGTCGACAACACCGTCGCGACACCGTATTTGATCCAGCCGCTGGCCCACGGCGCCGACATCGTCGTGCATTCGGCGACCAAATACCTGGGCGGTCACGGCGCGGCCATCGCGGGTGTGATCGTCGACGGCGGCACCTTCGATTGGCGCGGTGGACGATTCCCCGGCTTCACCGAACCCGACCCCAGCTACCACGGCGTCGTCTACGCCGACCTCGGCGCGCCCGCCTACGCGCTCAAGGCCCGCGTGCAACTGCTGCGCGATCTCGGCGCGGCCATCTCCCCGTTCAATGCCTTCCTCATCAGCCAGGGCCTGGAAACCTTGAGCCTGCGCATCGAACGCCATGTGCAGAACGCGCAGGCGGTGGCCGAATTCCTGATCGGGCGACCGGAAGTCTCCACGGTCTTCTACGCGGGACTGCCCACCTCGCCGTGGCACGAACGCGGAAAGCAGCTGGCGCCCAAGGGTGTCGGCGCGATCGTCGGATTCGAGCTGGCGGGCGGCGTGGACGCGGGCAAGCGTTTCGTCGATGCCCTGACCCTGCACAGCCATGTCGCCAATATCGGCGACGTGCGCTCGCTGGTCATCCACCCCGCCTCCACCACCCACTCCCAGCTCACCCCCGAGCAGCAGCTCGCCGCCGGCGTCACCCCCGGCCTGGTCCGCCTCGCGGTCGGCATCGAAGGGATCGAGGACATTCTCGCCGACCTGCGCAACGGCTTCGCGGCGGCGGCTTCCTGAGTCTCAGTCGGACGGCGCCGCGGCAGTGGCGATGCGCGCGAGTTCCGCACGGGCCCGCTGCGCGAACTCGTCATCCGTGGCCGCCGCACTGGCCCGCAGGTCACGCAGACCGGCCTGCGGGTCGCCGGACCGCAGCTCGATGAGGCCGCGGCGATACAGCAGTTCGGGCGCGCTGTCCGGATCGCCGGCCGCCAGGGCGGCGCCGAAATCGGCGACGGCTTGCGCGTGATCGCCGCGACTCGCGTGTGCGATACCGCGATTGGCCCGCACCACCGGATCGTCGTCGATCGCCAGCGCACGGTCGAAACAGGCGATCGATTCGGTGGTGTCGCCGTCGTCGAAGGCCAGGACGCCGGCGTTGGCCCACGCGGCGACCAGTGTGGGATCCAACCGTCTTGCCCGGTCGAACGCATGCCGGGCCGCCGCGCTCCGGCCGTGCTGCTGCTCGATCATTCCTCGCACACAATGCAATTCGGCCTGGTCCGGATCGAGGGCGAGGCCGGACTCGACATCGCGGGACGCGGCATCGAGATCACCGAGTTCGAGGTGGCAGGCGGCGCGGTTCACGTAGGCGTCCACCAGGGTGTCGTCCAGCTCGAGCGCGCGCTCGAAATCGGCTATCGCACCGGCGTAGTCCGCCAGCTCCATCAGCAGATCGCCACGATTGAAGTGCACCTGCGGGTATGGCGGGCTCAGCGCGATGGCGTGCGCGTAGTCGGCGAGCGAGCTGTCGATCTGCCCGAGCTTGCGGTAGAGCCCCGCGCGTTCGCCGTAGTACTCGGAGTGGTTGGGGTCCATGGCGATAACGGTGGCGTACGCGTCGAGGGCCTGCTGCGGCGAACCGATCCGGGCCAGCAATTGGGCGCGGTTGTAGCTGAGCACCGATCGGTGCGGATCGAACCGGCCAGGATCGACCTCGGCGTCGAGCCTGGCGAGCCCGTTCTCGACCAGCCGCAGGGACTCCGCGAGATTACCCAGATGCATTTCGATCAGTGCGCGGCCGTTCTCCTGGAAGGTGAGATTGTAAGCGCGGCGCTGTTTTTCACTGCCGAGCGAGGCGATGGCGATGGCGGTGTTGATCCAGGCCTTCGCGCGCGCATGGTCACGGTTACCGGCGTAGAAGCGGGTGTAGAGCATCGCGCGGCCGTAGGCGGCGTGCAGGTGGACGCTCGGCAGTGTGCTGCGCCGGCAGGCTTCGTCGTAGAGTTCCTCGGCCTCCGCCGGCCGATTCAGTGCCGCCAGCGCGGTGCACATCTTCACGGTGGCCAGCCAGCATCGCTGCGGATCGCGTTCCCAGTCCAGGAGTTCGAGCACCCGCTGCCCGAACCGGATGGTGGCGTCGTAGTAGCCCTGCATCACGCAGTGCTGTAAGGCGCGTTCGTTGGCCTCCGCGCCCGCGCCGCCGGGATCGGAGCCGCGTTCGAGGTGGAACGGGATCGCGCCCAGGTGGAGTGAGAATTCTTTGCGCGCAATCAGTTCCGCCGCACACTGGTTGTGCTGTACAGCGGACATCGTCGCGGACGTCGCCAGGTGTTCGGCCACGTCGCCTCCAGGGTGGATCACGACCTGCAGCACGGACGGATCGGCCCGGCGGACGAGGATCGCCAGCAACTCTTCATCGGTCGGGTCGGCCAGCGCCGCATTGTGGATCACTACCTGCCACGGTCCGCCCGCTCGCCTGCGGCAGTACTCCGAGAGCAGGTCGACGATACCGTTGGCCAGACGCTGGGTATAGGCCGCCGGGTAGTAGCGGGTGCGTTCCTCGGGTGCCGCGGTGGCCATCAGGGTCGCTCGGCGGCATCGGATCAGGTCGGCCAATTCCGGTGCGGCCGCGATCAATTCGACGTCGTGCCGCTGAATCAGGTCGGGATGATGGTCGAGCAGGTCCGGGGCGATGGCGCGGAGCAGGCTGCCTGTCGCGCTGTACGGACCGCGCAGGCGGTGGTCGGCATCGACGACCGCGAGAACGCGTGTGTCGGTCGGGGCGTGTGTTGTCATCGGTTTTGCTTCCGTTCCTTGACGAACATGACCAGCGCCGTCGCCAGCTGGCCGAGATTGAGAGTGAGCAGGACACTGGCATCGACGAAAGAGGCGACGTTCGCGGTGCCGGAGAAAATGGTGTGGAACGCACCGGAGAGGAACCGCCAGCCCAGCGGAATCATCACCAGCGTGAATATGGTCAGCATCGCGGTATAGCCGATGGCGTGCAGCGGTGCGTACCATCGAGCGACTTGCCGATCGCGTGGGTGCCACTGGCTTTCGTCGACGAGCCGATCGGTGCGGCCCATCCACCGGTGAACGGCATTGCGCAGCAATTGGCCACTGACCGTGTGCAGATCCACGCAGCCGAGCACACTGGTGACCAGGTAGTAGATATCGGTGCGCAGGAAGAAATAGAACTGCCAGACCAGGCGCAGCACCGACGTGAACACCAGGGCGAGACAGATTCTGCCGACGAGCGTGAACGCTCCGTCGGGCGTCGTGGTCAGCCACGCGACCGTCGTCAGTGCCGCCATGGCGAGTACATCGGCGAGCATGCCGGCCAGCATCGGCAGATAGCGACGGCGTTTGGGGACGACGACGAGTCCGTCGATGACGGTTTCGAAGACCAGGAAATACAGCCTGCGCCCGATCTTGACGTGGGAACGCAGGCCGAGCCGCCGGCCCGCCAGGACGTGGAACGACTCGTGCAGCAATGTCAGCGGCAACTGGCCGAAGAACAGTACCGCTTCGACGACCAGCAGGTAGTGCGAGAAGAACACGTGGTGCCGGTGCGGCAGCAGCCGTGGGTCGGCGCACACCGCGGCGATGCCGACGGCGATCAGCACGGCGTAGCAGAACCAGGCGGGCGTCGAGAACAACGCGAGCCCGAGCCGCTGCCAACGGACCGGCTCGCGGTCGTCATCGGCGGCGTCCGCGTCGGCCAGAAAGTCCAATTCCCGCAGTGTGTCGAGGAATTCGTCGATGTCCACCGATTCCCCGTAGGTCCGGAAATACCACTCCGCGGCGTCCACCGGTCCGCGTCCGGATCGCAATTCCGCGAGCAGCGCGGCGCCGTCGGCGGGAAATACCGCGTAGGAATCGATATCGGTCCGGCCGACGACCACGTCCGCGCCCTCGGGCAATAAAGTCAACGGGTGGAAGTGAATACGGTGTTCGCCGGCGCGAAGAGTCATGATCGGTCCTGAGAAAGGGGTGGACAAGGCCAGAGACCCGATGTCTCCGGCCTTGCGTCTTAGCGATAACCAGAATGGGTGGACTACTGTGCTTCGTCGGCCGCACAGCAGCAGTTGCAGTAGCAATACGGCGGAGCGGTCAGGCGAACCGTTCCCGGCTTGCGCACCTTGATCTTCTTCACGACATCACCTCCCTTCATCGGCACGAATCGAGAATGCCGAGAAAAGAAGCCCGAATCGTCAGTCTGCGCAGGTATTACGCCGTGCCGCCGGAGGCCGATGGGGGCGTCCACTTCTCGCGGTACGCCGAGTCGCCGCTCAGCCGCGTGCGCGCCCGCACGGCAAGGTCGCCGAGACCTGGAATCCGCCACCGGCACGGCGGCCCGCCTCGAACTGTCCGCCGGCGATCGAAACTCGCTCCGACAGCCCGATCAACCCGTTCCCGCCGACCCTCCCGGCGGCGTTACCGGCCCCGCCGCCGTCGTCGTCGACGGTGATCGTGACCGTGTGCTTCTCCCACCTCAGCCGAACCTCGGCGCGTGCGCCCGCGCCCGCGTGCTTGGCCACATTCGTCAGCGCTTCCTGCAATATGCGGAAGCAGGTGAGATCGACACTGGGGTCGAGTCTTTCGCGGCGCCCGTCCTCGGTGACGCCGAGCCGTAATCCCGCGGCACGCAACGAGTCGAAGAGCTGGCCCGCGTCGGCCAAGCCGGGCAGATCCGTAATCTCGTGCTGCAGTTCGTCATTCGATGGTTCGGCGGCCCGCAGGATGCCGAGCAGCCGGTGCAGCTCCCCCATCGCCTGCACCCCCAGCTCGTCCACCGCCGCCAGCGCGCCGTCCGCGCGCACCGGGTCGGTCGCCATGATCCGGCGCGCGCCCGCGGCCTGCAGCATCATCACCGTCACGGTCGACCCGACGATGTCGTGCAGCTCCCGCGCCATTCTGCGGCGCTCGGCCAGCACCGCCAGGCGGGCTTCCTCCACACCGCGCCGGGCCACCTCGCGATGCCTGCGCACCCCGCTGCGCTGCCACAGGCCCAGCCCGATCGCGGCGAGCAGCAGCCCGAAGTAGACCGCGCCGACTCCTGCCGCTTTCGCATGGCTCACCACCAGCGGACTCGTGCGCATCTCGGCGTCCACCCATGCCGCGACCGCCACCGTGCACACCGACAACCCGAGCAGGACATCGCGCCGTGAGCGCAGCGCGGCAACGGCTTCCAGCGCCACACACACCAGCAGAACCGGCCGGTACGACAGCAGCGGCGCGGCAACGACGGCATGCGCGCACAGCACGATGACGACGGTCAGCGGCGCCGTCCGCCGCCACAGCAGCACACCGCAACCGACGGCGGCCCACAGCACGACCAGCCACGCGCCGGTGTGCAAGCCGGGCGGCAACGGCAAGAGCAGATCGGAGAAGACGACGACATCCAGGATCGCCGCGACACCGGCGACCACCGCATCGCGCCGCGACGGTCTCACCCCGGCACCCATTGCTCCTCGACTCGCGCGCCAGGACTTCGGTCAGCAGAAGCGCAGAAAGTTGCAGAGCGAGAACGCGAACCGCTCCGGATCGTGGTGGACCTGCACGAGCGCGGCCGGTGCGGAGTCGGGGTCATCGCAGTCGGACGGATCGGTCTGTTCGGCAGGTTCGACGACCGGGAGGCAGTTCAACTGCCGCATCGCCTGGCCGAGGTCACCGTTGTTGGACAGCACCGCCTCGCGCAGCTCGGCGGCGGTCACCGGCTGATCCGGTGCCACCGCGGCGGGCGCGGCCAGCCGGACCACCGCGCACAGTTCCTCGGCATCTTCCGGTCCGTACGCCGAGATCCGTTCGACCTCAACACGTTCGGCGGCACCGGTGGCCGCGGGAACCACCAGCACGTGGCCGGTGTGCACCTGTTCGAAGGCCGCGCGTGCGATCGCGGGGAACACCACCACATCCGGTGCGACCAAAGTGCCTGTAGCGAGGCGATTCCGGTTCTCCGGCACCTGCAGCGCGGCGAATACACCGGTGGAAGCAGACGTCATTTGTTCCTCACGTTCCACGTCGGGGCCAAGCATCTCCACCAGAGATTGTGCGCTCGCGCGGGCACCCGCGTACGTGGAAACGAGCCTCCTCAACGGCCGGGGACGACGAGGCCACTCTGATACGCCAGCACGACCGCCTGGGTCCGATCCCGCGACCCGGTCTTCATGACGATCCGCGCCACATGCGTTTTGACGGTCGCCTCACTCACGACCAGGCGATCCCGGATCTCGGCGTTGGACAGGCCGAGCGCCATGAGCACCAGAACCTCACGTTCACGCGGGGTGAGCCGCTCGATCAGTTCGGGCGATCGCCGCCCCGACGCGTTGCCGCCACCGAGCGCGGCAATGACCTTGCGAGCCACAGCGGGGTCTATCCACGCCTCACCAGCGGCGACCTTGCGCACCGCGACGACCAGATCGCCGGGCGCCGCATGCTTGAGCAGGAAGCCACTGGCCCCACTGCGCAGGGCGCCATAGACCGCGTCATCGTCGTCGAAAGTGGTCAGGACCAACACCTTCGTCAAGTGATCGGCCTCGCGGGATGCGTCATCGGCGGTCAGTGCACGAGTAGCGGCGATACCATCGGTGCCGGGCATCTGGATATCCATCAGCACCACATCGGGACGCCGCGCGGCAGCGAGCTCGACAGCATCGCGCCCGTCGGAAGCCTCCCCGACCACAACAATGTCCGGTTCGGCGGTGAGCAACATGACGATTCCCGCACGGATCAGTGGCTGGTCGTCGGCGACGACCACAGAGATGCTCATCTCGCGAGTGTGACCGACGCGGGTCGCGCCCGTCATCGCACTGGCGTGGTATCAGGGCATACCACGCCAGAATGGCGCCGGCCGACGGAGAAGGCCGCGGCCGCCTGATTTCCCTTCCGGCACGGTGCCGAAGGGCGATGGGCGGCCGCACCGGCCACTGACAGTTGTGTTGACGCTGACCATCGGCGCCGGCGATCAGCGATTTGGCGCAGTACCGAACCGCTGGTCAGCTAACCGCCGATGTGACCTGCGGCATCTTGAAGTCACCGGCGATCACTGAAGCCGCGGGGATATAGGCGCGGGCGAACAGTATGAACGCCTTGCCATTCGCGGGAGCGGGCAGCCAATTGGCGTTCCTTGTAGCGTCCTGGGGTTCCTGCGACTGGATCGCGAGGTCGACGCTGCCGTCGGGATTCGTTGCCAGGCCCGGGGTATCACCGGAGATGGCGTAGCGGCTTATCGGGTTGGGAGTCAGGAACTGTCCGGCTTGGCTGACCTCGTAGAGCGTGATCGACCAGAATGCCTGCGCGGGGATGCCGCCCTGCGGCAGGCGCAAGGTGTAGGACTTGTCGCCTGTCATGTATCGGCCGATGCCGTCGGTGAAGGTGATCCAGTAGTTGGCTTCTTCGCGGCGCAGGCCGAGCATGCCGGTGCCGCTGCCGATCGACAGGGCGCGGCGGGCGTAATCGCGCTGTTCGGTGGTGCCCAGCAGCGATCCGGGCGGGCTGTAGTCGAGCCAACCCTTGGCCTGGGCGGTCGCGGCGGCGTACTGCGCCATGTATTGGCCCAGGCTGGGGTACACCTGTTCCCAGGTCTGCCGCGTCGGTTTCGGGAGTTTGCCGAAATCGCACTTCTCGCCGCAGATCCCGGCTTTGCGGTACTGCTTGATCAGCGAATCGTCTTGGGCCGGTGGCGGATTCACGGTAAGCATCTGGTTCACCACGGCGAGGTAGTTCTCCGGCCCGGTGCCGGGCTGAACCCGGGCCACCGCCGCACCGGCCGTGGCACCGGGGGCGGGGGTGATGGTGAACCCGTCCTGCACGGCATTGGCGGCGGCCTGGTCGGCGGGCCCGCTGGTCTGCACGCGCAGGTTGACGTAGACGTCGTTGGTGGTGGCGCGGATGACCGAAATCCCGGCCGGGGCTTGACCATTCCAATTTGGTCCGACCAGCAGTTGATGCTGGGCCCGGTTACCGGTGGTCCGTGTTCCGGTGTAGGAGAAGGTGTTCGAATAGAAGTCGATCAATGTCAGGACGTAGTAGCGGCTTCCGGTGTCGGGGGTGTCGAGGTAGACCGGCCCCTGTGCCAGATCGATCCACGCCGTCGAATACAGCCCGTCGACCAGGGGTGCGTTGGCCCATTTGTCCTCGGGTCCGGCCACCGAGCGGGAGTGCGCGAAATGGTTGAGCGTGGTGCTGGTGCGCCCGCCGGTCGTTTCCAAGGCCTCCCACCGCAGTTTCGACAGGAAATACAGCGGGAACGCGTAGTCGTAGCCCGCGCGGACCGTGCTCTCCCGATGCGACGGGGTGTCGGCGTCGGGTTCGTCCCCGGCAGCGGTGGGCGCGAAAGCGGCCAGCGCGGCAACCGCGACGACGCCGGCCAAGCCGCGTATAGCCGCGATCGTGGTCCTGCGAGTTCGAATGGATCTCATGCCGAAAATCTCCTCAACGTCGGCGAAATCGAAGACTCGTTAAGGCGTACGCCTTAAGAATCGTTACTGTCAAACGCCGATCCGCACGGCGGGGCAAGCCATTGACACCGCGATCCCCACGCCTTCGCGGGCATACCGAACAGCTCACTACGATGTCGAGGTGTCCGACAGCCCCTCCACCCGGCAGCTCCTGGCCGCGACGGCGATGCGTATGTTCGCCGAACGCGGCATCGACGCGGTCTCGCTGCGCGAACTGTCCGCCGCGGCCGGGCAACGCAACAAAGTGGCCGCGCAATACCATTTCGGCACCAAGGAACGCCTGGTCCAGGCGATCTTCGAGCAGTACACCGGCCAGGTGAACCAGCGCCGCTGGGCACTGCTCACCGACCTCGGGCACGACACCCGCAGCCTCGGCCTCGGCGAACTCGTCGATGCGCTGATCCGTCCACTGGCCGAAACCGCCACCGTGGCCGGCGGCCACTATCCCCGCTTCCTGAACGCGGCCTCCACGCCCCCGTGGGTGCAAGCCCTCGCCATCGCCGACCCGGCCGTCACCAGCAGCGTGCGCGCGGTGCTCACGGCACTGGCCGACCAGCTCGATCACTTGCCGCTTCCGGTCGTACGCACCCGGTTGTCACTGAGCATGACCCTCGCGGTCCGCGCCCTCGCCGGTTTCGACCCCGCCGCAGCAGCCGACCCGGCCCGCAGCGCCTTGTTCATCGCCAATATCGTCGACGCCACCGTCGGCATGCTCACCGGGCCGGTCTCCCGAACCGCCATCGACCTGCTCGACAGTCTGCCCGCTGACACGCCCGACCCATCCTGGACCTGGCCGACACTCATCGGTCCCGCCGGCGGCGAATAGATCCCCGCGCAACACGCCCAGCACCCGCGAAAAACGCGATGCCCGCCGATACCGATCAAAATTCCCGGTCAACGCGTGTTCGCGGCTCGTTCGATTCGATACCGTGCCCCGTCTCCCCGAGGCAGGTCGCGGTTGGCGCTGATACCGTCGGAGTTTGTGGCATTCCGCGACATCATGACTCGGATTGTGGCAACGGGAGCGACACCGGGACGCCCGGCGTCCTCGAATCAGATCGACGCCGCCGAGCTGCGGCTCGGCATTCACTTCGACACCCTCTACAAGAATTTCATGTCGCACTGCAACGGATTCGAGGGGTTGCACAACTGGGTGCTCTACCCACTCGAGGAACTCGGCGCATCGGCACGCTGGCTGGAACGTACCAGCCAATTCGAAAGCCGCCGAATCGATTTGCGCTCATTTCTGCCGAGATACGAATTCAGCGACGGTGTGGTGATCGATCCAGTCTTTCCACTGGCGCCACCGGGCCGGGCACACGTGGTGATCGGCGAGCACGAAACCAGGCCGGGCGCACTGATCGCCGGCTTCCCGATCACCGGGCTCGCCGCCACCACCGAAATCGCCTACCACCACTGGGATACGGAATTCTCCGGCGATCTGCTCCACGTCCTGCGTCTACTCACCCAGCGGAACGAACAGCGATCCGAGGACAACCACCGAGACGAGCACGCCCAGGTGCATTCCCAAGTCGGCCGCCTGCTCCGCGGGATCGACACCGGCAGCAGCTCTCTCATCCGCCACACCCTCTCACACAGGTGGCGCACCGAATTCGACCATTTCCCGCAACAGGCGATAAACCAGCTACGGCAAGGCATTTGGTACCGCGGCGCCGCACCTGTCCTCGACTACTGCGGTATCGAGTTCGATCTTCAGAACAGCCGGGACCAATCCCTGACCGCCACCGCACTCTTCCACCCGGCCACTGGACAGGCTCCGCACGAGGTGCGCGTCGGAGTGGTCAGCGAGCACTCGATCTGGCGCATCGACTCCTGGGAGTGGGCGGCGTGAGAGGAACCGAGAGCATCATGATCCGGACCTCGTAGGAATACGATTCGGCCCCGTCCCCAGCCTGATCGCAGACCGAGTCCACAACGCATCCATCGACCAACTTCAGCAGTGGACAGCCCGCATACTCACCGCCGACACGTTCGGAGAAGTATTCGAGCACTGACTATCTCGAACCTGATGCAAGATGACCCACCCGAAGGGACTGAAGTAACGTTCGAGAGCAAATCGGTAGCGAACTCGCTGGATTTTCGGGATCCGGAAACGTCGCCAACGCCGCGTAACCGCGCCTACTCGCCGCACAGCTGGGCTGCAACCGGTCTCGCACCGACGAGGCCGACCCCGGCGGGCGATTGCGGCTTGCCGAGAACGCTCTTGGCCCACTGGCTGCCCCTACGGTAGGGGTTTACCCGGCCGGGATTTGGAGATCCACCACAAATCGGTGACTCCAGATTCGTACACCGACGCCACCAAGTGATCACTGGGTCATGGATAGCTTGTAGCTCCAGAGCAACGCGAAACGGGCTTCGGTCCCCATACCGGGCCTTTCGGGCTCGCCTCGGGATGGAGCTTTCATGACTACCTCACAAGAATCGATCATCACCGGGATTGCCGCGGTCATCGAAGAAGTGATCGGTATCGACCCCGGGGAGGTGACGATCGAGAAGTCCTTCAGCCAGGACCTCGACATCGACTCCCTGTCTCTCGTCGAGATCGCAGTACAGCTCGAGCGCAGGTATCACCTCGAGATCCCAGACCAGCAATTCGCTGCACTACGGACGGTCGGGGAGGCGGTCGCCTACATGCACCGGTTGGAGAACCAGAAACCAAGGCTTGCGACCGAACCAGGCGAACCACATCAGAGGTGGTTCCGAGATCTCAGCATCTCATGGGCTGCGAGCCCGCTGACGAATGCGGGATCGCCAACGTAGCTGACTTACACACCGCTGCAACGGGTTCCGGAGCACCCCGGACTCGGTCCTGTGAATCTCTCGACCAAATCCGATTAAACGCCAGGGCCAACCGGTCCCCGGACACTGGCGGTGCCACCGCGCCCGAAGAGGTTGTGGCGGCATCATCGCCCAGCAGCGCCTCTGACACATCAGGAAGCGCTCGGGCGGGATCGCCGCCCGCCGCGTGTGCCATTGTTCCTTCCGGACGGTAAGACCTTTGACGCCCGACCGCCACAAAACAGTTTTCTGATCAGCAAATTTCAAAGCGCTGGGGTGGCGTGCTTAAGCACGCCACCTAACACGCCACCCAACACCACACCGGACACGCCACCCAACAGCCGGCAGTTCACCGGCATGCCCGCCCGCCGAACGACGGGCGATATCCGCAGTCCCCTTGATGGGTGATGTGACCGCATTTCATCCGTATCCGAGAGCGTCCAGATCGATCTTCACTGTGGCCGGAGTAGCGGGCTGATACGACCGTACGAGCCACAGCTGGGGCGGGATCGCATGGACCGGCCGTCTGACGTAACGTGCCCTCACATGAGCGATGATCTGATCGGTAAGAGTGCGCTGGTTACCGGAGCTAGCCGGGGTATCGGGCTTGCGGTGGCGGGTGAGTTGCTGCGGCGGGGGGCGAATGTGGTGATTTCGGCTCGGAAGCCTGAGCCGCTCGAGGCTGCCGCAGAGGAGCTGCGGGGGCTGGGGTTTGCCGGGAAGGTTGTTGCGGTGGCGGGGAATGCCGGGGATGCGGGGTCTCGGGCGGAGCAGGTTGCGGCTGTTGTTCAGCAGTTCGGGTCGATTGACGTGCTGATCAATAACACGGGGATCAATCCGGTGTACGGGTCGCTGATGGAGGCGGATCTGGATGCGGTGCGGAAGATCTTCGATGTGAATGTGGTTGCGGCGCTGGGGTATGTGCAGGAGGCGTATAAGGCTTGGATGGGTGAGCATGGTGGGGCCGTGGTGAATGTGGCCAGTGTGGCTGGGTTGCGGTCCACGGGAGTCATCGGGGCCTATGGCGCTTCTAAGGCGGCGTTGATTCGGTTGACCGAGGAGTTGGCTTGGCAGTTGGGGCCGAAGATTCGGGTTAATGCGGTGGCGCCGGGGGTTGTGAAGACCAAGTTCGCGGATGCGTTGTATTCGGCGGATGAGGAGGCTGCGGCGGGGGTTTATCCGATGAAGCGGCTGGGGGCTCCGGAGGATGTGGCGGGGCTTATCGGGTTCCTTGCTTCGGCGGAGTCTTCGTGGATCACGGGGACCACGGTGCGGGTGGACGGTGGGCTGCTCGCGACCGGTGGGATCTGAGGCGACGGGCGAAACGGCTTGCTCGGCACCGGGGTTCGGTGCCGAGCTCGCTTCGGAAGCGCCGGGGGTGATCAGGAAGGGGTGGGGATCGGGGGTAGGGGGTAGTCGTTGACGGGGAGGGTGTCGTGTACGCGTAGGCCGCGGGTGCCGAGTTTGGCGATGGTGCGGCTCAGGCCGGTGGGGAGGGCGGTGACTATGCGGGCTGCGCCGATGAGGGTTCGTATGCCCAGTTCCGAGGTGGGGACGAGGGTTTTGGCGGCTCGGGTGGCGAAGGCGCGGCTGGCGCGGACCGGATCGGTCATGACTTGTTCGTAGGCGGGCAGGGCGGTGGTGAGATCGCCTGCGGCCTTGGCCAGTTCGCCCGCGAGGGTGTAAGCGCCGACGATGGCGAGGCTGGTGCTGCCGCCGACCGCGGGGCCGGGGCAGTAGGCGGCGTCGCCGACGAGGGTGACGCGGTCGCGGGACCAGTGATCGAGGCGGAGTTGGGTGATGGAGTCGAAGTAGAAGGCGGGGGTGTCGGGGAGTTCGGCGAGCCATTGGTCGACTCGCGGGGACAGGCCGGTGAAGGTGCTGGTTACCAGGCGTTTTTGGGCGGTGGTGTCGTGGTGGTCGTAGTCGATGCGGTCTTGGCGGAAGAGGAAGATGACGCGGGCGTCGGTGAGGCAGTCGGCGGTGTAGATGCCGGCGGCGCGGCCGACTTCGAGGTGGAAGTCCAAGACGCCCGGACCGGCCAGGTCGCGCGGGACGGATGCCACGGCGAGGTAGCCGCCGAGGAAGTGTTCGGGGACTTCGCCGAAGACCAGGCGGCGGACGTTCGAGCGGAGGCCGTCGGCGCCGACGATCAGGTCGAATTCCCTTGGGGCGGAGTGTTCGAAGGTGACACGACCTTCCGGAGCTATCGATGCGATGGAGTCACCGAAGAGGTATTCGACGTCGTTTCGGGTTGCGTCGTAATAGATTTCACTGAGATCGTCCCGCATGATCTCCACGTGCCGGTCGGTGGCGGCTTGGAAGAGTTTGCCCTGGTCGAGGGTGACCGTACGTCCTCGGGTGCGCACGGTGAGGCGGTCGGTTCCGGTGGCGCGCTCCATGATTCGCGGGAGCACGCCCATCATTTCGGAGATGCGCATGGATGGGCGAAACAGGTCGACGGCGTGGCCGCCGGTCTTGCGCAGGGTGGCGGCCTTCTCGACGACGGTGACGGTGTAGCCGCGGCGGGTGAGCCAGTAGGCCAGGACGGGGCCGGCGATGCTGGCGCCGGAGATGAGAATCCGCATGTCGGACTCCTTGTTCGAGAGCGGCTACACGTGGAAGGGGTGGCCGCCGAGGGAGGCGGTGTAGACCGCGGTCCGGCTGCGGGCCAGTTGCAGGTTGCGGCGTTCCTGGTCGGTCAGCTGCCACCGGGCGAGGCGGCGGCGGATGGCCTCGGCGAGCGACGCGATGGGCGAGATGGTGGTGGCGCGGGGAAAGGTGACTACTGCCATGATGGCACTCCTCTGCGAAAGGCAGCCCGCCGCAATGCGTTCCGCGCACCGCCGCCTGGTCGAGGGCATGCGCCGACCCCCTCATTCGACGATGGATCGTCGTTGAGTCGGCGCCTGGCTCGAAGCGTCAGGCGGTTACGCGGTCGCGGCGGGCCGGGAACGATGGTTGTCGAACCGGACTCGGATACGGACTATCGCCGGACTTCATTCGTCCCTCACCTCCTTGCCGCCAGGACGCGCACGTCACCTGTGTCGATGCGCCAGAACCGCGGGGAGGAACCCGGACCGGATGTCCGGGAAGCACCCCTCTCGTCAGAGCTTCGGCACTGCACGACGTATCCCGCTGCCGGGGAAGCCACTTTGGATCATCCCTTAATCCGGGAAGACCTGTCCTAACCCTGGGCGTCTCTCGACGTCGTCGGATCAGTGGCCTGTGTTCGTACAGGAGCCTCGCCTAGCGAGGTGCTGACCTGGCCATGCTGTCCCGGTATCCGGGAATTGTCAAGCCGCGACCGCGTTGCGGAGTCGCCGCGCACCTGCCGCAATCCGCCCGGTCCCGGTATTAGAGTCCGATCATGGCGACTGCTGGCGGGACTGCGGGTATGGCGTCGAGCGAGCTCGGGAAGGCAGCGCGCAAGCGGGTGGCGCGGTCCGCGCTCGGCGCATGGAGCGCGAGCAAAGGCCGGGAGGATCCGGTCGCGGTGCTGGAGCGGCAGGCGCTGACGCGGGTGCCGGATCTGGTGCGGATCAGGTACGCACGGATGGCGGCGGGGCGATTCCCATTCTATCGCGGTGCACCGGCGATCATGGCGGCAGATCTCGCGGCGGGCCCCCACACGGGATTGCTCGTGCAGCTGTGCGGTGACGCGCACCTGTCGAATTTCGGCTTGTTCGCCTCACCGGAGCGCGCACTTGTCTTCGACCTCAACGACTTCGACGAAACGCTGCCGGGCCCGTTCGAATGGGATGTGAAGCGATTGGCCGCCAGTGTCGCGGTCGCGGCGCGCGCCAATGGATGCGATGACACCGCCGCCGGATCTGCCGCGACGGCCGCGGCGACCGCGTATCGGGAGGCCATGACGCGGTTGGCCGCGCTGGGCGAGACCGATGTCTGGTACGAGATGGTGGATGCCGAGAAGGTGCAGGCGCTGCTCAGTCCCCAGAACCGCAAACTGGCCACGAAGGTGATCGACAAGGCGCGTTCCCGCACCAGCTTGCAGGCCCTGGACAAGCTCACCGAGACCGGGCCCGATGGTGAACTGCGCATCAAACCGGATCCGCCTCTGGTGCAACCGATTCCACTGGAAGTCCGCACCGCGCTGGATTCGGTGCTTTCCGACTATCGCGCCACCCTACCCGAGGAGCGGCGGGTACTGCTGGACAGGTATGTGCTGCGCGATGTCGCCATGAAGGTGGTCGGCGTGGGCAGTGTCGGAACCCGCTGTTTCATAGCGCTGCTGACCGGCCGCACCACCGGCGATCCACTGTTCTTACAGGTCAAACAGGCCGAGAACTCGGTGCTGGCCCCGCATCTGCGCAGCAGCGCGCAGAAACATCAGGGCCATCGCGTCGTGCACGGTCAGCGCCTCACCCAAGCCGCCGGCGATATCTTCCTGGGCTGGGCGACCGGCCCCGACGGCCGGTTCTATTACTGGCGGCAACTACGAGATATGAAGGGCTCGTTGACGATCGAGGACATGTCCGCAGAGCAGCTGCACCAGTACGCAGCCCTGTGCGGTCACACTCTCGCGCGCGGTCATGCCCGATCCGGCGACCGGGTGGCCATCACCGCCTATCTCGGCACCAGCGACGGATTCGACCGCGCCATGGGCGAATTCGCGCTCGCGTACGCGGATCAGACTGCGGCAGACCACGATCGGCTGCTCGCGGCGATCGACTCGGGCCGAGTGATCGCCGCTACCGGCGAGCCGAATGCGGAGTAGGTGCGGGTCAGCGAAACTCGAGGGCGGCGATGGTGTCGCTGCTGCGATAGCGCAGGTACTTGTCGGCGGTCGCCGCGTCGATGGCGGCCGTCGCGGTCACCAGCGTGATCACCAGGAACTCCTTGGAGCTCCCGTCGCGCCACTTCCCGTACTCCCAGTCCTTGATGTACGTGCCGGGCGGAACCTGGAAGTCCTTGTCGTCGAAATTGTCTTCCGCCGCAGTGGCTTTCGCCGCATCCCCCATGGTGAGCACGAGCTGGCTCATCATGAGCGCGCCGTTCTCGGCCTTCCAGCTCAGCGAGGAACCGTACTGGCAGCCCAGCTCGATCAGCTTCGGCCCATCGGCGATGGACTGGCAGTTGTTGAAGTCCTGCCCCGTCACCCAGTCCGCCTGCAATGTCACGTCACCGAACTTGAAGTTCCAGTTCTGCCCGTACTCGGTGTAGGTGAACTTCTTGCCCGCGGTCTGCGGTTTGCTGGTGGTGGTCGCGGTCGGCCCGGACTTCGAGGTGGTGGGCGGGCTGGTGGCGCTGACCAGGCTGCTGGAGGCTCCCCCGGCCTGATCGGAGTCGTCGCCGCGATTGACGAACACGATCGCCCCGACGCCCACCGCCAGGATCACCACCAGCCCGAGCACGATGCCGACGATCAGCCCGGTATTGGACTTCTTCGGCGGCGGATAGCCCGGCTGCTGCGGGTACCCGGGCTGTTGCGGATACCCCGGCGGCGGGAATCCCGGCTGCTGCCCGTACCCCGGCTGTTGCTGCTGATATCCGGGATCGGTGCCCCAATTCCCCTGCGGCTGACCGGCATTGGGCTGCTGCCAGTTCGGGTCGATGGGCTGACCGGTCCAGGTGGGCTGATTGCTCTGATCCCCCGGCGCCGCCGGCTGGCCCCACCATTGGGGATCCGGCTGCTGTTGTCCGTAGCCGCCTTGCGGATCGCCGCCGTAGCCGGGACCCGACGGCGGTCCTGGTGGATACGTCATGTGCACAACCTTTCGCGCCGTGCCGGGCCGCTCCCGAGCCGACAGTCGTTACCGAAGCGTATGACGGTCACGCTTCATGATCCAATCACCCGATGACCTCCGATCTCCTCGTCTGCGGTGCGGGACCCGCCGGTCGGGCTCTTGCTCATCGTGCGCTCTCCCACGGTTTATCGGTGGCCGTGATCGAACCGCAACCGCAACGGCGCTGGACCGCAACGTATGCGGCCTGGGCGGACGAGCTGCCCGGCTGGCTGGCGTCCGAGGCGGTGGCCGCGACCGTGAACCGGCCGGTCGCGTGGGGGACCCGGCGGGCGGTGGTGGACCGCCCGTACGTCGTATTCGATACCGGGCGGCTGCAGGATTCGCTGGACCTGACAGGGGCGCATATCGTCGCGGACCGGGTGGCCGAGATCGTGCCGCCGACCCGCTGGGGCACGCGGGGACTGGACCTGCCGTCGGTGCGGCTCGCCTCGGGAAACGTCATGGCGGCCGGGCGTGTCATCGATGCGCGGGGTGTGGGCCGCTCCCCCGCCCGTGCCGAGCAGACGGCGTTCGGGGTGATCGTGGAGCGGGATCGCTGGAAGGAGGACATGCTGTTCATGGACTGGCGCGCCGACAATGGCGCGGAAGTCGGTGCGCCGCCGTCGTTCCTGTACGCGGTGCCCCTGGACGACGAGCACGTGCTCCTCGAGGAAACCTGCCTCGCGGGCCGCCCGGCCCTGGACCCGCGCGAACTGCACGACCGGCTCCGGCACCGATTGCGTTCGCGCGGAATAGAACTCACCGGCGACGAGGCGATCGAGCGGGTGCGTTTCCCGGTCGAGGGCGGCCGCCGCACAGCCACCAGCTTCGGCGCGGCCGGTGCGCTCATGCACCCCGCCACCGGATACAGCGTGGCCACCGCGCTCGCAACGGCCGATGCCGTGGTGCGCGGTGACTCGCTGTGGCCCGCCCCCGCGCGAGCCGTGCACGCCCTGCGCGCGGCCGGGTTGCGGGCGCTGCTGGCCCTGCCCCCGCAGGACCTCCCGGCCTTCTTCGACGCTTTCTTCGCGCTGCCGGTGGCTTCGCAGCGCGCCTATCTGTCCGGGCGCGAGGATCTCCCGGGTACCGCCGCCGCCATGACCTCGCTCTTCGCTGCCCTGCCCTGGCGAACGCGGCGGGTCATGGCGGCGGCGGTGGTGAGGCCGCGGAAGCGCGCGCGGCCGTGAGCGGGCCGCGCGCGGGCTGTCTTCCGGACCTCAGCGCACCGACCAGCGGGCCGCCAGTTCGTTCTCACCCGCAGCGGTGAGCGATCCGAGCACGCGCAGCCGCGCGATCCCGCCGTCGGGGTAGATGTCCACGCGCACATGGGTGACCGGTCGCGTGGCGTCGGCCAGCCGGAAGCGGTGCGGGGTGTCGGGCTGCACCGGCACGGCCGGGAGCAGTTCCACCCACGCCGCGTCGTCGGCGGCCGGGAGCGGTTCGGGTCCGCTGTGATCGATGCCGAGCACCCGCACCCGGCCCGGGGAGTTGAAAACCAGGTTGGTGGTGTCGATTTCGATGAGCTGCGGTACGCCCTGGGCGGCCAGTTCGATCACCGCCCAGTCGTTGCCGTCGTCGCGGCGGCGGGCGGTCTCCCAGCCTTCGGCCTGATTGCGGGCCAGGCCGGGGGCGAGCATATTGTCCGGCACCGAGTAGAACTCGTTGGAGCAGGCGGTGACTCGCCCGCCGTTCTCGAGCGCCGCCAGGTCCACGGTCAGGCCGGTGAGCAACGCCGGATCGGGCACCACTTCGCCGTGTACCCGCAGCCGCGCGATGCCGCCGTCGGGGTACATGTGCAGCCGCACGTGGGTGAATACGCCGTCGGCGGCGACCGGGAACTCGTGGCGCGCATCGCCTTCCAGGGCGCTGCGGGGCACGATCTCGACCCAGTCGGCCGCCTCCAGTTCCGCGACCGACGGATAGCCCTCGACGCGGGTGGCTTCCACCGAGGCGAAGGGCGGGTAGTTGCCCTTGAACCAGGCGGTGTCGAT
Organism: Nocardia yamanashiensis; assembly: GCF_021183565.1. Classification (NCBI taxonomy): domain Bacteria; kingdom Bacillati; phylum Actinomycetota; class Actinomycetes; order Mycobacteriales; family Nocardiaceae; genus Nocardia; species Nocardia yamanashiensis. Next base: position 1,655,776 of record NZ_CP089226.1, on the reverse strand, counting down.
CACGACGCCGCGCACGATGCCCGGCAGGCCGAGGCGGATGAGCGCCCAATCGTTTCCGGGTGTGCGCCGCCGGCGTGTCTCCCAGCCGTCGTACTCCTGTCCCTTGGGCCCGAAGCTCTCCGGGGTGAACCGCGGCTGCCACGGCTGGATGAGGTTCTCGCGTTCCTCGAAGGATTCGTCGCTGGCGGCGATCACGCTGGAGCGGTAGCTGCGCAGCGCCAGGTCCGGAAGGTTGGTGAAGTCCGACATAGCCTCTCTCACTTCGAGTTACGGGATAGCTCGGCGAAATGGCGGCTGCCCGCCAGTCGCGCGCCGAGTTGTTCGAGCAGCGGGGCGGCCTGCGCCATGCACACTTCGGGATCGGGTTCGATTCGGCCGTCCGCGGCGCGCTGCAGGCGGACCGCGACGCCGGCGGCCGGGCGGCCCAGGGCGGTGTCGAGGACGTGGGTGGTGAGGGCGCTCATGCGTGGATCACCTTGCCCAGGCGCAGCAGGGCGATCTTGCGGAGTTCGGTGGCGACCACGGCGGCCTCGGTGGGTTCGTCGTTGCCCAGGCGCAGCAGGACCGCGCCCAGGATCTCGGCGCTGGTGAGGCCGGTGGCGCAGATCAGGAAGACACGGCCGAAACGCTTCTCGTACAGGCGATTCGCGGAGTACAGGGCCGCGGCGGTCTCGACGTCGGCGGCGACGCCGGACTGTTCCTGCCGGGACCAGGCCGCGCCGTTGCCGTCGCCTTCGCGGCGTTCGCCGATGCGGGGGTGCGCGGCGATGGCGCGGTCGACGTCGCCGGGGGTGAACTTCTCGGCGATGCGATCGGCGGTGGCCAGCAGTTCGGCGAAGTCCGGGAAGGGGCGGGCATCCAGCAGGGCGTCGACCCAGTCGGGCACGTCGCAGCATTCCAGCAGGGCCGGCCGCAGGCGATCACCCGCCATCCCATTGAACTCGTCGAGAGTGACCATGAGCTGCACCTTTTCGCATCGCGGAAGTTAGTTTCCGAATAACGAAATAGTGGCACAGGTCACGAAGGCGCGTCAACAGTTTGTTGAAGTTCTGTGGTCAAGTAGCGCACGCAGGGGGTGTGACGTGCACGGAAACGACGAATCCCACTGCATGGCAGTGGGATTCACCGGGTTTGCGCAGGCCGATTCAGGAACGGGTGCGGTTGAGGTAGTTGTAGACCGTGAACCGGGTGACGCCGAGCGCCTCGGCCACCGTTTCCGCGGATTTGCGATAGCTGAACGCGCCGCGCTCCTCGAGCAGGCGCACCGCCCGCTGCTTCTCCGCCCGCGGGAGATCGGCCAGGGGCGTACCGAATTCGGCGGCCACCTCGTTGAGCAGGCGGCGGATCCCGCCCTCGGACTCGGAATCGGAGCTCGCGAAGCGGACGGCCGCCAGCGGTTGCCCCTCCCACACCAGGGGCACATCGTCGGGCAAACATTCGGCGGCCGGAATCAGCCGGCCGCCGACGCGTTCCAGCAGGGGCGCGAGCATGGCCAGCGCCGGGTGGGCCGGATCGACCGTGGCGCTGTCACTGGTCATCGCGCTCGACCTGCAATGTCACCCGGGACGCGCCGTGCGCGAAGGCCAGCGCCAGTACCTCGCCCAGCGCCGGGAGCAGAACCGCTTCCTCGCCCTCGACGGCGGTGCCCAGCGGACCGAATTCGCAAGCCAGGCCGGACTTTTCCAGCGCCCGTAAGGTTTCGGTGGCGTGCGGTGGCGGATCGCCCTCGCCGTGGAAGGGTTCGGTGGTGAATTCCGCGCGTAGCCGCATGCGCATCAGGCTACAACCCGACCGGGCGGCGACACCCCGGTAAACTTCCGCCATCCGGAAACTTCGAGAAAGCGGGCCAGTGACTGCGGCGAGTGCCTCCAGCGGGCGATCAGGCAGCGTGCAATCGATCGAGCGGGCGTTCGCGCTCCTGGAAATTCTCGCCGATCATGGCGGCATGCTGGGGCTTTCGCAGCTCTCGGAGCTATCGGGGTTACCGCTGCCGACCATTCACCGGCTGGTTCGGACGCTGGTCGAACTCGGGTATCTGCATCAGGAACCGTCGCGGCAGTACGCGCTGGGGGCGCGGTTGATCAGGCTCGGGGAGAGTTCGGCTCACATGTTGAGCGTGACCGCGCGGCCGCATCTGACCCGGCTCGTGGACGAACTGGGTGAATCCGCGAATATGGCGATGCTCGACGGTGATCGGATCGTGTATGTCGCGCAGGTGCCGTCCCGGCATTCGATGCGGATGTTCACCGAGGTGGGGCGGCGGGCGCTCCCCCACGGCACGGCGGTCGGCAAGGCCATTCTCGCGGGGATGCCCGCCGACAAAGTGCGAGATCTGTTGCAGCGCACCGGGATGCCGCGCTACACCGATCACACCATCACCGATCCGGCCGAATTCGCGCGCCAGCTCGAAACCGCCGCCGATACCGGGTATGCGATCGATGAGGGCGAGCAGGAACTGGGGGTCCGGTGTATCGCCGTGGCTGTGCCCGAGGCGCCGGCGCGGCTCGCCATCTCCATTTCCGGGCCGGTCGGGCGGATGACCGAGGATCTGCTGGAGCGGGCCGTTCCGCTACTGGGTCAGGTCGGCCGGGCGCTGTCCGACGATCTGCGCTGACGCGTCAGACCTGTTCGCCCTGCTCGCGGCGGCGGTCGGCTTCCTGCCGGCGTGCCGCTTCCTGGCGCCGGGCTTCCGCGCGCTGTTGTTCGGCGCGCTCGCGCAGGCCGCGCAGGAATGCCTCGTCGGCTTCCGGGTCCTGGGGTACGTAGCGGCCGGGGCGGTCGTACTCGGAGAAGCGGGTGGTCGAGCGGGGGCCGCGTGACTCGTAGAGCGGGCGGCCGAGAATCAGCCACAGCAGGGCGCCGATGGTCGGGACCAGGATCACGATGAGTAGCCAGGCGCCCTTCGGCAGGTGGCGGACACCGTCCTCGGGGCAGGTGATGATGTCGACCAGGGCAAAGATCCACAGTGCCAGCGTGATCAGACCGACGGCCGCGTACGGCATCGCAATTCTCCTCGTATCCGGGCGGAACAGGCGCCCGCTGAAATCCCCACCTCGGCCGGAACGGCCCTGGTCACGGACTTTACCGAACTCTCGCGGGGAGCGGAAACCGGGCGGGCGCGCCGGCTTCGGCCAGTCGCCGGTGAAGATCGACCGGGCTCGCGAATCGCCTTGCTGTGCAACCGGTTCGAGGTAAGATCAGCGCTCAGTGTGACCGTCGCTGGTTCGGGTCCGCTCCCGAGAGGCTCGACGGTGGTCGCCGGATCGAGGGATGCGCCGATGACTGTTCTGCGCGTATACGCGGCCTTGACGGCAGTGCCCGCGCTGCTCAGCTTCGCCCCCGGTACGGCGGCTGCCGCGCAGGATGCCGTGCCCGATACCTTGCAGGTGGGCTCCGAGACGGTTCGACTGCCCGCGGGGATCGATCCTCGGCTCCGGGATCAGGCGCAGAGTTACCTGGACGGTGCGCAGGGGCAGATCGCGGCGACCTTCGACAGCGTCGGGTTTCCGCGGGACGAAGTCGCGCGCCGCAATGCCGCCACCACCGCGGGGCAGGTCATCGGTGCGGTGGTGGGGAAGGTCGCGGTCTTTCCCCTCGAAATCGTGGGATGCGGGGTGGGGGCGACGGTCGGGGCGGTCGCGGGCGGAATCATCGGCGCGCTGCCGACGGTGGGCGCGGGCACGCCGGTCGGGGCGGCGGTCGGTGGGGTGGCGGGGTGTCTGCTCGGCGGGCTGGCGGTGGCCATTCCGGTGGATATCGCGGGGTTGGTCGGGGGTGCAGCGATCGGCGGATTCGCGGGCGGGGCGCTGGGTGGGGCGACCGCGACCGAAGGCGGTGGGAGTGCCGCGGGCGGTGAAAGTGCCGCTGCCGCAACGCTTCCCGTCGTGAATGCCCGAGCCGCGCAAGGGGATCCATCAGCGGCGAATGCCGTCACCGCGGTCGCCGATACCGTCGCCACGATCAACGTCGACGCCAATGTCGCGGTCACCTCCCTACGCACGGCGATCCGCGAACTGCCGCCGCTCACCCCCGATGCCCTCGGGCCGCTCACCCAACCCGCCAACGATCTGTTCGCGGCGGTGCAAGCAGCGCTGTGACCGCTCGGCGGTATCGGTTCGCCGGATAGTTCCGCGCGGCGCTTGACCCTGACACCGTGTCAGGCGGTTGACTCCTATCCATCATGTTCACCATCGGAGACTTCGCCAGGCACGGCCGCGTATCGGTCCGGATGCTGCGTCACTACGACGCGACCGGACTGTTGCGGCCCGCCCACGTCGACCCGGCCACCGGCTACCGCTACTACACCGCCGCCCAATTGGCCCGCCTCAACCGTGTCATCGCGCTCAAGGATCTCGGCTTCACCCTCCAGCAGGTCCAGACCATCCTGGACGAGAAGGTCACCACCGAGGAACTGCGCGCCATGCTGCGGCTGCGGCGCGCCGAACTGGAATCGGCGATGACGGCGGCGGCGGCCCGGCTGACCCAGGTCGAGGCGCGGCTCCGCTCCATAGAAAGCGAGGGCCAGATGCCCACCGACGACGTCGTCCTCAAATCCGTGCCGTCAATCCGCGTCGCCGAACTCAGCGGCATAGCAACAGGTTTCGACGCCATCGCCCCCGTCATTCAGCCCCTCTACGACGAGCTGTTCCAGCGGCTGCAAGCCGCCGGTATCGCTCCCTCCGGCCTCGGCATCGCCTATTACGAAGACGCACCCGACGGCGGCGTCCTCGTCCACGCCGGCGTAGAGGTGTCCGCGCCCCTGCGCGACGAAGACGGCCTCCGCATCCACGACCTGCCGCCGATCGAACAGGCCGCGACGATATTGCACCGCGGCGCAATGGAAGCCGTCCTCCCCACCCTGCAAACCCTGGGCCGCTGGATCGACGCCAACGGTTACCGCTCCGCCGGCTACCCCCGCGAAATCAGCCTCGAATGCCCCGCCAACCACGGCGAATGGGTGACCGAACTGCAAGAACCCCTGACGAAGTAGCCCTACTCCGCATACAGAACGAAGAACAGAAAACACAGGAACCGCGTCCCGGTGCGCTCATCGAACAACTCCGGAAACACCTCCCGCGCACCGGGCAACGCCGCCGGCTCACTGATCACCCCGATCCGAAACCCCGCCTCGGCGAACGCGTCCGTCATCGCATGCAACGGCCGATCCCAGAAACTCAACCGAGCCGTCTGCCCACCCATGGTCCACTCGTCCACCCGGTTCCGAGTCTCGAAGTAGTTGGTCTCTTTCCCCTCCAGCCGCTGCCCCAGAAAATTCGCGAACGGATGCTCCACCGACACGATCAACCTGCCGCCAGGCACCAGAACCCGCCGCAACTCCCCCAACGCCGGCCCCCAATCCTCCAGATAGTGCAACACCAACGACGCCACAACATCATCGAACGCCTTATCCGAAAACGGCAGCGGCTCACCCAAATCCCCGAACCGCAAATCCACCTCGGGTCCGAGCCGCCGCCGAGCCAGCTCCAACATCCCCCCACTCGAATCCATCCCCGTCATCACCGCCCCACGATCCCGCAACTCCCCCAGCACAACCCCGGACCCGCACCCCACATCGAGAATCCGCCGCCCAGCCACCTCCCCGGCCAGCTCCAAAATTGCAGGCCGGTTGTAATACAAGTGCAGCAACCCACTCTCGTTCTCAGCGTCATACCCCTCGGCAATGCTGTCGTAGGCACTCGCCCGAACCCCATCGACAGCACGCGCAGAACCTTCAGGAAGTGAAGTCATACAACTCATCCTGCCGTGGCTCGCCGGTGCGCCGCCTTCAACGGAGGGAGAATTTCATCGGATCGAGGGGACGTCACCTGGTCGGTACAGCCCGTCGACCAGCGACAGCTCTCCGGACTCCCACAGCTCATCGACTATCCCCATGCGTTCACTATGAGGCGCAAAACCCTTGCGAGCCAAGCCGATATCGTGATTGCCTCGGACGGGTCCGTGTGTGGCGCAGGCGTCGGGGGTTTCGAGAGGAGTTCTCGTGTCCATCCAGAGCGGTACCGCCTTGCAGGTGGGCTATCGGCCGGCGTTGTGGTCGGTGCGGTTGATGTTCCTGCTCTCCGGTTTGCTCTTCGCCAGCTGGGCAGCGCGAATACCGACGGTCAAAGACAGCGCCGGACTCGATGACGCCGGGCTGGCCATCGTGTTCGCCGGGTTGAACATCGGGGCGATCGCCGGATTGCAGCTGGGCAAGTACGTCACGTTGGGGTTCGGAAGCAGGGCGACACTTCGGGTCGCGGTGCCCGTGTTCGCGGTGTGCCTACCGGGTCTGCTGTTGGTGCCCAACCGGATCGGATTGACCATTGCCGCAGTCATTTTCGCGATGACGAACAGCGTCGTGGACGTGGCGATGAACGCCCACGGCGTCGCGGTCGAGAAGCTGAGCGGCCGTTCGCTGCTGTCCGGCATCCACGCCTACTTCAGTCTCGGACTGGTCGGCGGTTCCCTACTCGGTGCGGCCGCCGAACGAGCGAATCTCTCACTAACGCTGCACTTTTGGATCATCGCACTACTCGCGATCGCCATCGCGGCCATACGCACCCGCAAACTACTACCGTCAGCCGTCGACCGTGTCGGGCAGGAAGCCACCGAACCGAGCAACAACCGCCAGTGGCCCACCCGCTTGCTCATCCTCGGCCTACTCGCATTCGCCGTCGCCCTCATCGAGGGCGCCGCGAACGACTGGTCAGCCGTCTACCTCCGCGACGAAACCCGTTCCAGCGGAACAACCGCCGCCATCGGATTCGCCATCTTCGCGATCGGCATGACCTTCGGCAGACTACTGGGCGACCACCTGGTAGCAACCTTCGGCCGCGTCCGCCCCTTCCTCGCCGGCACTCTCACCGCCGGCATCGGCTTCGGAACAGCCCTCCTCATCGGCGGCACCATCCCAGCCCTGATCGGCCTGGCCCTACTAGGCTTCGGCATCTCCTTCACCCTCCCCCTCACCTTCTCCGCCGGCGGCGACCTACCGGGCATCCCCACAGCCCGCGCAATAGCCAACATCTCCATCCTCGGCTACTGCGGCTTCTTCACCGGCCCAGTCCTCATCGGCTTCATAGCCCACCACTGGAGCTTGACCACCGCCCTCACCATCCCCGTCGCAATCGCCCTCCTAGCCGCCCTCGGCTCCCGCGCCCTCGCAGTTCCGGGCACGCGAAAGTCCTCTCGGCCCCCTCATGGCCGAGAGGACTCTTCGGGTCCCCGGAAGTGGTTATGCGGCTGACATTTCCACGGTGTCGGGGATTTGGATGGTGGGGGTGGGGATGGTGTCTCGGTGGATGGGGCCGGGGTTGGTGGTGAGGGGGTGGCCGGTGCCGCCGCGGCGGGTGGCCACGATCTCGGCGGCGATGGAGACGGCTGTCTCCTCGGGTGTACGGCCGCCGAGATCGAGCCCGATGGGTGAGCGGAGCCGCGCCAGTTCGGCCTCGGTCACCCCGGCTTCGCGGAGACGGGACAGGCGGTCTTCGTGGGTGCGGCGGGAACCCATGGCGCCGACGAAGGCCACCGGGAGGCGGAGGGCCACTTCCAGGAGGGGGACATCGAATTTGGCGTCGTGGGTGAGTACGCACAGGACCGTTCTGGCGTCTACGTGGGTTCGGGACAGGTAGCGGTCGGGCCATTGGACGACCACTTCGTCGGCTTCGGGGAAGCGGGCCCGGGTGGCGAAGATGGGGCGGGCATCGCAGACGGTGACGTGGTAGCCGAGGAACTTGCCGATGCGGGCCACGGCGGCGGCGAAGTCGATGGCGCCGAAGACGATCATCCGCGGTAGGGGAACCGAGGATTCGATGAAGACGGTGACTTCGGCATCGTCGCAGCCGATGGTGCGCAGGCCGGTGGCGCCGGCGTCGAGCATGGCGCGGGCTTCGGCGAGGACGGTGGGGTGGAAGGCTTCACCTTCGGTCCACCAATCACCCAGGGCCACAGCCTTTCCGGTGTGCACGTCGCGGACCAGGGTCGCGGCCCCTTCGGCCCGCAGCATCGCCCCGATGGCGGCCCGGTTGAGCGCGGTCACCGGCTGCACCAGCACTTCGATGGTGCCCCCGCAGGTCAAGCCGACCGCGAAGGCGTCGGCATCGCTGTAGCCGAAGGTTTCGCGCAGGGTCTCCCCGGTGCGCAGCGCCTCGCGGCACAGCTCGTAGACGGCGCCCTCGACGCACCCGCCGGAGATGCTGCCCACCACGGTGCCGTCGGTGTCGACCGCGAGGGCCGCGCCGACCGGCCGGGGTGCGCTGCCGCCGATGGAGACGATCGAGGCCACGGCGTAATACTTCTGTGCCGCATGCCATTCCAGGAGTTGTGCCGCGATGTCGCGCATGATTACCCTCCGAGCACCAGTTCGATGGCCGAAATACCGAAGTAGGCGGCGAAGACCACGCTCACCACGCCTACCAGCCAATGGATTTCGCGGAACTTGCCCCGCGCGGCCTTGATCACCACGTAGGCGATGAGGCCCGCGCCCACACCGTTGGTGATCGAGTAGGTGAACGGCATCAGCGCGATGGTGATGAACGCCGGGACCGCCACCTCCAGATCCGACCAGTCGATCTTGCGGGCCTGGGTCATCATCAGCGCGCCCACCAGCACCAGGGCCGGCGCCGCGGCCTGGATCGGCACCACGGCCGCCAGCGGGGTGAAGAAGATCGCCGCGCAGAACAATCCGCCGGTGACCACCGAGGTGAGTCCGGTACGAGCGCCCTCACCGACACCCGTAGCCGATTCCACGTACACCGTGGACCCCGCGCCGCCGCTCGCGCCGCCGATGATCTGCGCGACGCCGTCCACGGTCAGGATCTTGCCCATGCCGGGCACGGTGCCCTTCTCGTCGGTCAGCCCGGCCTCGTCACAGACGCCGAAAACCGTTCCCATGGCATCGAAGAAGCCGGTCAGCACCAGGGTGAACAGCACCACGCTGGCGATCAGCCCGCCGGCCCGGGCGAACCCGCCGAACAGGTCGATATTCAGCATGAGCCCGAAATCCGGTGCCGCGAAGAACTTCGACGGCGCTTCGGGCACCACGGTCCCCCACGCCTTGGGATCGATGGTCGCCCAGGCGTTGATGGCGATGGCCAGCACCGTCGAGATCAGGATGCTGATCAGGATCGCGCCCGGGATCTTGCGGATGAACAGCGCCAGCATCACCAGCAGCCCGACCGCGAAAACCACCACGGGCCAACCCTGTAGATGCCCGTCCACGCCGAGCGTGACCGGCGGCCCGCCCGCAGCGCCGTGCCCGACCACGCCCGAGGAGACGAGGCCGATCATGGCGATGAACATGCCGATCCCGACGCCGATGGCGTTCTTCAAAGACAGCGGAATCGCATTGATGATCATGGTCCGCAGCCCGGTGGCCGCCATGATCACGATGACGATGCCCATCAGCACCACCAGGCCCATGGTCTGCGCCCAGGTCATGTGCGGGGCCGCCTGATACGCGACCACCGGGACCACGCCGAGACCGGCGGCCAGGGCGAGGGGAACGTTGCCGACCAATCCCATCAGGACGGTGGACAATCCGGCCGAGAAAGCGGTTGCTGTAGTTAGCTGGGCGATGCTGAGCTTGCTGCCGTCCACATCGGTGACGCCGCCCAATATCAGCGGGACCAGCAATATGACATACGCCATAGCGACGAATGTGGTTATGCCGCCGCGCACTTCACGCGATACAGTGGATTTGCGCTCGCTGATGTGAAAGAAGCGATCCAGTGCCGACCGGCTGGGAGCCGTGGTAGCTGTGGCGGTCTTCGGGGACTGAACTTGGGTCATGGCTGCCCTCCTAAGGGCGTAGCCGACCTACGCTCGGAAGTTGCACCTTCCGAGCGCGGACTCGGTGTTCTGTTGTGGGGTCCCTACCGTGATCCGCCCTCTCGCGAATCACGGTCTGCCCCTGTTGATCAACTGTTCCGGATGATGTCTTCCGGTCGTACCGGCACCCGGGTGATGTTCCCGGTGCCGCCCCGCTTGCGGCAGGCGTCGCGAATGGCCGCGGCGATGGCCGGCGTGGAGGAGAGCGTCGGCGGTTCACCCGCGCCGCGCAGACCGTACGGTGCGCGCGGATCGGGCAGTTCGAGGATCTCCAGCTGCTGCGGGGGCGTGTCGAGAATGGTGGGAATCAGATAGTCCGTGAAGGACGGGTTCCGCACCTTGCCGTTGGTTACCTGAATTTCCTCCATAACTGCCAGCCCGAGGCCCTGAATGGAGCCGCCGTGGATCTGACCTTCCAGCGCGAGCCGGTTCATGATCTTGCCGACGTCCTGGACCGCGTCCAGCGCAACGACTTTCACCAGTCCCAGTTCGGTGTCGACGTCCACCACGGCCCGGTGCACGCAGACCGCGAGCTGGGTGTGGCTGTCGCCCTGGCCGGTGACCGGATCCATCCGGGTGGTCGGCTGATGGTGGTATTCGCGGGTCTGCTCGATGACCTGATCGCCGAGCACGTCGGCGATGGCGGCCAGCACTTCCCCGCTGTCGGTGACGATCTTGCCGCCGACCAGTTGCAGGAAACCGTGGCTGCCCAGCTGGTTCCGGGCCAGGACGAGGAGTTCGTCGCGCACGGCCTGGCAGGCAGTCATCACCGCGCCGCCGGTCATATAGGACTGCCGGGACGCCGAGGACGAGCCGGAACTGCCCACCGCATTGTCGGCCGGATGGATGACCACCCGTTCGATGCCGAGCTCGGTGCGCGCGATCTGCGCCTCAATGGTGATCAGGCCCTGGCCGACCTCCGCGGCCGCGGTGTGCACCAGCGCGACCGGTTCACCGCCGATGACCTCGAGGCGCACCCGCGCGGTGGAGTAATCGTCGAACCCCTCGGAGAAGCAGATGTTCTTGATGCCGACGCCGTAACCGATGCCCCGGTACACACCCTCGCCGTGGGTGGTCTGCGACGCCCCGCCCGGCAGATTGCGGATATCCGAACTGTCCACGGCCGCAGGCAGTTCCATGTCCTTGAGAGTGTCCAGCATGTCCGCGAGCGGCGTCGGCGCGTGCAGCACCTGACCGGTGGCGAGCTTGGATCCCTCGGAGACGGCATTGATCTGGCGCACCAGCACCGGATCCAGTTCGAGCGTCTCGGCGACCTTGTCCATCATGGATTCGTGCGCGAAACACGCTTGCACCGCACCGAATCCGCGCATGGCCCCGCACGGCGGGTTGTTGGTGTAGACGCCGTAGGTGTCGATCTCGAGATGCGGGATCTCGTACGGCCCGACGGCCAGTGAAGCGGCATTGCCGACCACGTTCTGGGTGGCCGAGGTGTACGCGCCGCCGTCCAGCACGATGAGCACCTTGGCGTAGGTGATCTTGCCGGTGGCGGTGACCCCGTACTCGTACCGCATCTTGGCCGGATGGCGATGCACGTGCCCGAAGAAGGATTCCTCGCGGTTGTACATCATCTTGATGGGCTTGCGGGTGCGCATGGCGAGCATGCCGGCGTGGATCTGCATCGAGATGTCCTCGCGCCCACCGAAAGCGCCGCCGATTCCGGCCATGGTCATGCGGACCTGGTCCTCGCGCAGACCCAGGCAGGGCAGGATCTGCGACAGGTCCCAGTGCAGCCACTGGGTGGCGACGTAGAACTCGAGCGACCCGTCCTCGGCCGGAATGACCAGGCCCGATTCGGGTCCCAGGAACGCCTGGTCCTGGATGCCGACCTCGTACTCCTCGCTGACCACGACGCTGGCCAGTTCCCGGCCGACATTGATATCGCCCAGGCGCACCGGCTGGTAGCGGGTGATGCCGCCGCGCTCCTGCACCTTGAGCTCGTCCGGATTCTCGATGACCGCCATCGGATCGACGATCGGTTCGAGCAGCTCCCATTCGATCTCGATGAGTTGCGTTGCCCGCCGGGCGATCTCGGGGTGATCGGCGGCGACCAGGGCGATGGGTTCGCCGTGATGGCGGACCTCGCCGAAGGCCAGCACCGGCTGATCCCAGGTGTGGTCGAGCCCGTACACCTTGCGGCCCGGCACATCCTCGTGGGTGAGGACGGCGTGCACGCCCGGCAGGGCCAGCGCCTTGGTGGTGTCGATGCTGAGGATCTTGGCGCGCACGTGCGGGCTGCGCAGGGTCGCGCCCCAGAGCATGCCGTCGATCCACAGATCCGAGGTGTAGGCGAATTCGCCCTTGACCTTCAGGTTCCCGTCCGGCCGCAGCGGGCTCTCGCCGACCCCGCCCTTGCCGGGCACCGCGACCTCGTGCGGGAAGTTGGTGGTACGAAAGGTGGTCATCGTGCCTCCTGACGCATGATGCGCTCGCGTGCCGCGACGCCGTTGCGCCCGACCTGATCGTGCGCGACCGTCTTGAGTTCGTCGTTCGCCACGACGGTGTTGCCGCCGACGAGCAGGCGCGCCAGCGGCGGCTGCGGGCCGAAGACCAGCGAGCACACCGGATCCTCGAGGGCGGCGCGGAAGCCGTCGACCCGCCAGATGGCGATATCGGCCAGCTTGCCGGGTTCCAGGGAGCCGATCTCGTTCTGCCGCCCCAGGTTTCGCGCACCGCCGAGGGTGCCGATCTCGAGGGCCTGGCGCGCGGTGAGCGCCTTGGGGCCGTGCACGGCGCGCTGGAACAGCAGGGCCTGGCGCATCTCCCCCGCCATGGAGGTGAGCTCACTGGAGGCCGCGCCGTCCACGCCGAGGCCGACGGGCGCGCCGGCGGCGAGCAGATCCATCACCCGGGCGATGCCGGCGCCGAGCCGGGCATTGGAGCTGGGGCAGTGCGCCGAGCCGGTGCCGGTGTCGGCGAAACGGCGAATATCCTTGTCGTGCAGGTGCACCGCGTGCGCGAACCACACGTCGTCGCCGAGCCAGCCGATCTTCTCCATGTATTCGACCGGGGTGCAGCCCATCTGCTCGAGGCAGTGCTCTTCCTCGTCGAGGGTTTCGGCGAGATGGGTGTGCAGGCGCACGCCGTGCTGCCGGGCCAGCTGCGCCGATTCGACCATGAGCCGCTCGCTCACCGAGAACGGCGAGCAGGGCGCGACGGCCACGCGCAGCATGGAATCGAAGGACGGGTCGTGGTACTTGCGGATGATCTCCTCGGTATTGAGGAGGATCTCTTCCCGGTTCTCGACGACCTCGTCCGGCGGCAACCCGCCCTGGGACTGGCCGCGATCCATGGACCCGCGGCACGGGTGGAACCGGACGCCGATCTCGCGGGCGGCCCGCACCTCGGCCTCGAACAGATCACCGCGGCCCTTGGGGAACACGTAGTGGTGATCGGTGGAGGTGGTGGTGCCGGTCAGCGCCAGCCAGCCCAGACCCGCCGACGCGGCGCCATAGACCACTTCGGCGTCCATGCTGGCCCACAGGCGGTACAGCCCGGTCAGCCATTCGAAGAGGGTGGCGTCCTGGTACAGGCCCTGGGTGGCCCATTGGTAGAGGTGGTGGTGGGTGTTGACCAGACCTGGGGTCACCAGGCATCCGGTCCCGGAGAGGCGTTCGGCTCCCACCACCGTCGGCGCGGGTCCCGCGCCGAGGGCTTCGATGCGACCGTCGTCGCCGACGATCAGGTAGCCGTTCGGGATTTCGTCCCCGACTACCGGTGCGATGTAAGCGTTCTCGATTACAAGCTTGGTCATTGTCCTGCCGCCTTCCGCTCAGCCGCGAGCCGTACGGCGTCCAATACTTTCTCGTATCCGGTGCAGCGGCAGAGGTTTCCGGCGAGCGCCTCGCGGATCTCGGCATCGGACGGGTCGGGTACGCGTTCGATCAGGTCGTGCGCCTGCACGATGAGACCCGGGGTGCAGAAACCGCACTGGACCGCGCCGGCTTCGACGAAGGCCTGCTGCATGGGGTCCAGGCGTTCTCCGTTCGCCAGGCCCTCCACGGTACGGACCGAGCGCCCCTGCACCTGACCGGCCGCGACCAGACAGGAACAGACCGGGGTGCCGTCCAGATAGACGGTGCAGGAACCACATTCGCCCTGCTCGCACGCGTTCTTGGAACCGGGCAGGCCCGCGCGCTCACGCAGCAGGTACAGCAGGCTCTCCCCTTCCCAGACGTCGTCGGCGATCTGCTGGGCGCCATTGACGGTGAATTCGACCCGCATCAGGCCGCCCTCCTCTCAGCGATGTAGTCGTTCCAGGCCCAGCCCAGCGTGCGGCGCGCCATCACCGACAGCGCGTGCTTGCGGTAGTCGGCGGTACCGCGCACATCGTCGATGGGCTTGGCCGCGGCGGCGACCAGCACGCCGAATTCGCGAGCGAGCTCCTCGCTCAGCGGGGCCGGGTTGTCCCAGGGCAGGTTCTCGGCCAGGAAGTCCTGGGCCGCGACGGGGCGCAGCGGGGTGGGGCCGGCCGAACCGATCCCTGCCCCAACGGTTTTGGTGTCCGTGTGCAGCGCGATACCGAAGGAGCAGACCGCGATGACCATGGCATTGCGGGTGCCGACCTTGGAGAAGTACTGCGGCCCGGTGGCCGGCCGCAGCCAGATGGCGCGGATCAGCTCGTCGGGTTCGAGCGAGCTCTTCTTGACCCACACGTAGTAGTCGTCGATATCGATCATGCGGGTGCCGCGCGCCGCCGATTCCACCTCGACCACCGCATTGGTGGCCAGCAGCGCCGGATGCGCGTCACCGGCGGGCGAACAGCCGCCGAGATTGCCGCCCACCGTGCCGCGATTGCGGATCTGCGGCGAGCCGACCGTGCGCGAGGCCTGAGCCAGGCCCGGCAGCCGGTCCGCGTACCGGTTGATGATCTTCACGTAGGGCACGCCGGAACCGAGCCGGATGCGTCCGTCGCTCTGCTCCTGGACGGTGAACAGTTCCCGGCACGGGTTCAGGTCGAGCAGCGCGCCCGGCCGGTGCCGGTCGAAGTTCAGCTCCACCATCACATCGGTGCCGCCTTGGATCGGCACCGCTTCCGGCCGTTCGGCTTTCAGCGCGAGCGCATCGGCCCAGCTCGCAGGTTGCAGGAAATCCATCGCCATAACTCCCGTAGTCAGTCCCACGCCGGTCCGGCGGACGGGACATCGCGCACCACCGTGCCTTCGATGAGCCCGTAGGGACGGTCGGCCGCCCAGAACACCTCGTTGTCGTTGATCAGCCCGAACGGGGTCAGATCCACCTCGAAGTGGTGCTTGTTCGGCAGTTGCAGCTTGACCTCGACGATGCCCGGCACCGCCTCGAGCACCCGCTCCCCCATCGCGTACAGGGTCTGCTGCAGCGACAGGCTGTGGGTGTCGGCGAAAGCCTGTAGCAGGCAACGCTTCACGACCTCGTAGGACTTGTCCCATTCGGCGTCGGTGCCCGCGTGCCGCCACTGGGCGTTGACCTCGGTGGCCAGCACCCGGTCGCGGGTCTCGCGCAGGGTGGTGTACTTGTCCTTGATGAAGCCGTGGAATTCCGAACCGGTCGAGTTCAGGACGGTCATGTCCTTCAGACCACTGACCACCCAGGCCTGCTTGCCGTCGTAATGCACCAGCGCCGTACGGGTTTCGCGGCCGGACCGCACGAACGAGTGCGGGTGGCTGTTGAGCCCCACCACATTGCGCTCCCACTCGTATTCCTCGAGTTCGATGCGCGCGTGGTCGATGGTCGGCTGCGAGTCCACGAAATGCCGGGCCAGGCGCAGGCCGAAATCCTCGGGCGAGGCGATGCCGTGCTGCTTGGCGAAGGCGAACACCGTGTTCTTCTGGGTGTCGGTCGGCAGCACGGCGGCATTGTCGCCGGTCAGGTGCACGTCCGCCATGTCACCGGACAGCGCCACGCCCACGTTCAGATCCCGGATCTGATGCTTGCCACCGCTTTTGGTGACCCGCACGACGCGGGTCTCCGCCTTGCCGTAACGGTTGGGACCTAGCTTGATCGACATGGTTCAGCTACCTCGATAGGTGGAGAAGGAATAGGGACTCAGCAGCAGCGGGACGTGATAGTGCTCCGCCGGATCGGTGACCCGGAATTCGATGGTCACCGTGGGGTAGAAGGGGCTGATCTCGCCGGTGTCGAAGATCAGCCGGTGCACTCCGGCCTCGGGGGCGGGCAGATCCTTGATCCGGCCGTCGGCATCGGTGCGAGCCTCGACGAGCACTTCCCCGCCGGCGGCCTCGAGTCGCACCGCGAGCCCCTCGGCGGGCCGCCCGGTCGCCGCGTTCAGCACGTGCGTGGACAAACTCATAAGAGCCCCAGCAGTTTCCGGATGCGCAGCACGGTGATCTCGGCGAGTTCGCTTCGCACCACGGCTCTTTCGTCCTCGATCGAGTTGTGCAGGCGGCGGTGCAGGGCGTCGAGCATCTCGGCGGCGCTGCGACCGGTCGCCCGGATCAGGAAGACGTGGCCGAAATGTTGCTCGTAGGCCAGATTCCGGGCCGCGATCTCGGCGAGCACCTCGGGATCGGCGGTGGCGGCACCGGACTGCTCCTGCTGCGACCACTGCGCCTCACGCTCGCTCAGACCGGCCGAATCCGCTTCCGCCCGAGCCGCTTCCGCTCGCTCACCGATGCGCGGATGCGCCGCCAGCGCTTCCTCCACATCCATCCAGGCCAGTTCCCCGACCCCCGACCTGGCGGCCTCCACCAGACTCGACTCGTCCGCGTACGGCCTGTTCGCCACCATTTTCCGAGCCCAGACCCGCGACGCGCAGCACGTCAGCAGCTGCGTCTCGGCCTCCTCCAGCGGCAGCGACCCGAGCCATTCCAGGCGACCCGACATCCGACCTCCATCCGTTGCTTGCTGCCGGTAAGTACACCCGTCAGCGGCATCCGGCGGCAGGGACGAGACCTCCGAACCTGTGGCCTGCTTCACACCCCCGTGTTCGTACTAACCTCCAAGCTCGGTAACCATCGCGTCATGCACTGTTAGCCTCAGCAATCATGCGGTTGCATTCCCTGCTCGCCATGACGGATCTGGGCCTGACGCTCGTTACCGGGGAGGACGAGCTCGATCGATTCGTCAGATGGGTCGTCACCACCGATATGGCCGACCCCGGCCGGTACCTGTCCGGCGGGGAGCTGGTGCTCACCGGTATGCAGTGGCGGCGCGATCCCGCCGACAGTGAAACGTTCGTGGCGGCCCTGGCTAAAGCCAAGGTCGCGGGCCTGGCCGCGGGTGACGCGCTCTACGGCGAAGTGCCCGCCGATATCGTCGACGCCTGTAAGAAACACCGAATCCCGCTGTTCCGGGTGCCCGAGCACATCGCTTTCGCCACCGTCACCGAGACCGTCAACCGGAACCTGTCCACCGGTCGCGCGGCCGATCTGACCGC
Organism: Nocardia yamanashiensis; assembly: GCF_021183565.1. Classification (NCBI taxonomy): domain Bacteria; kingdom Bacillati; phylum Actinomycetota; class Actinomycetes; order Mycobacteriales; family Nocardiaceae; genus Nocardia; species Nocardia yamanashiensis. Next base: position 1,638,558 of record NZ_CP089226.1, on the reverse strand, counting down.
GATTCTGGACCGGCACCGGCAGCTGGTGTCCGGCGGCGGCCTGGATTCGGTGCTCGATCTGATCCATCGCACGCTCGGCACGCCCTGCTGGGTGGTGACCTCGACCGGCCGGGTCGTCGCGGGCGCCAGCAAAACCCTCCCCGACCAGGTGCGGGCCGCATTGCTGACCGCGCGGCGGCTACCGCATGTGGTTTCGCACGAGAACACCCGGTACTCACTGTTCGCGGTGGATCCGGACCGCACCTCGCGGATCGCGGACTGGTTCGTGGTGTTCGAAAGCGATCACAAAGATTGGGCCGAGGAGCGCCGGGCGCTCACCAGCGAACTCGCGGCGGTCGTCTCCCTCGAACGGGCGCGGCAGGACGATCGGCAGAGCGCCGAGGGGCGGCTGGCACAGGAACTGATCGAGCTCATCGTGTCCGACGCCAAGCCCGCCGAGATCATCTCGCGGCTGGAGCTGACCGGGCTCGGGCTCTCGGACCGGTATCTGGCGGTGGCGGCGACCGCGGATTCCGGGCAGGTGCGGCCGGGTGAATTGCGGGCCGTGCTGCGCGAAATCCTTTACGGCGCAAGCCCGGCCGCGGGCGTGGTGGACGGCGAGGCGATCGTGCTGGTGGCCCTGGGCGACACCACCGACCTCGACGACCGGATCCATCGCGCCATCGAAGCGCTGCAACCGGGATTGCAGGGCAGCCGGCTCGCGGTCGGCATCAGCGGCGAGGCCGACGGCGAAGGACTGCGCGGCGCGGTCGAGGAAGCCCGCTACGCGCGCCGGATGGCCGCCGAACGCCCCAACCCCACCAGTGTGGTCCGCCACGACGAACTGGCCACCCACATGCTGCTGCTGGCCAGCGTGCCCGACGAGGTGCGGCGGATGTTCCGGGTGCGGCTGCTCGATCCCCTGGCCACCTACGACAAGGACAATCGCAGCGATCTGGTCCACACCCTCGAAACCTTCCTCGAGGTCTCCGGTTCGTGGACCAAATGCGCGGACCTGCTACACCTGCACGTGAATACGCTGCGCTACCGGATTCAGCGCATCGAGGAACTCACCAACCGCGACCTGTCCCGACTCGAGGACCGCGTCGACTTCTTCTTGGCCCTAGCCCTCCGCTGACCCCGCCGAGCAATTGCCGGATGGTCAGGAACCACTGCTTCCTGTAAAGGTCGGAAGGGCGCCATGGCTGCCCAAAATCGCGAGGCGGATGCGCTCGTACGGGTCAAAGCGGCGGGCGGTATAGCCGTCAAAACGTTCCCGAACCACGGAAGACCGGACAGCGTATGGTCTTCTCACCCGATTCCGTGTCGGACGACGCGCGGCGCGGCAGGATGGATGCCATGCCGGAAGCTAAGGGCCAGTTGACTATCCGTACCAATGGCAGCGCCGATGACCTGTTCCAGCTCCTCGAGTGGTTCAACAACGAGGACGAGCTGAGAGGGCGAGTAACACTGCCCCCGAACAAGTTTCGCCCCGGCCAGATGGGCGATCTGTACGATGTTCTCGTCGTTGCGGTCGGCGCGGGCGGCATCGCTCCCGCTCTAGCCCGCTCATTGACAGCCTGGTTCACCGTGCGCCGATCCGACATCGCGATCACCCTCAAGCTCGACGACCGCACCGAGATCACCGTGGACGCCAAGCGGATCAATACACCAGAGGTAACACAAGCGTTGCAGAGCATGCTCGAACGCCCCGGCGACCCGCAGTGACCTCAGCGATGACGCGTCGGGCAGCTCGCTCGCGAAGGATCAGTGCGGTGTCCCGACTTCTCCGGCGGCACGATCCGAGCAGATATTTGCGCGGTTCCGAATCCAGCACGAACCCGACGATTGTTCCTACGGGGTCAAACGGTGGAAGCGCTCGGCCATCGATGCCTCGATGGCCGAGCGCCGACGCTACCGGCGATCACCCGAACCTGCCGCCACCGTTCTAATTCGCCATTCCGCTCACCGCCTCACACTGCTGATACGTATCAGCCGTTGTTCGCGCGACTGACCGAAATCCTCGAATCATTGGCAGCTAGGCGTCGTGAAAGCGGCAGACACGGTGCAGATCGCCCTGTACAAAAGTGACATCAACGGACGGGCTTCGGCTACTGCTGCAAGTCCCAGACACCGGCCTCGCGTTCCCAGGCTCGCACACGCCGCTGCAACGGTGCCAATTTGTCGTACTCGTTGAGTAATTCGGTGCGCGCAGTCGATCGAGCGGGTTGCACCAGCACGATCGCTCCGCGTACCCGGGCCAGTTCGTCACGGAACGCATCCCGCTGATGTGGGAGAAGATCGCGGACCTGCTGTTCCATGCCCGCGTCTGCTTCAAGCTCGAGGAATCTATTGGTAATCTCCGTATCGACGTCGCCACATATTTCGAGCAGCACCCGTTTGATCGAGTCGGGCGGTCTCCGAACGGCGTCCCGGATGAATGGAATCAGCCAGATCTCATCCAAAGCGTCCTCCAAGCTCCGGTTCACCCGCCGCCAGCGGACCAGATCGACACTTGCCCTAGCGGCCTGGCCTTCCGACTCGAGGCTGGCCATGCGGATCAGGAATGCCTCGGCGGTGTCCTCGTCATGGCCGGACAGCTCCTCGATACGCCGTCGTAGCGATCGCAGATTGCCGTGAAACCGGTTGGGTGGCGGTTCGAGAATTCGCTCGATGCTCTCCGATTCGAGGAGACGACACACTATGGTCTCAGCTTCCAGCAGCAGATGATGCGCCTTCGCTGGATCCCGTTGTTGTTCCAGCAGTTGGGGAATCGCGTTCAGACGCTTGGTGACGTCCGATTCGGCTTTGGCCACGTCTTCTGTGCGTCCGTCCCGGCGCGCCTGTTTCCAATCGTCGGCGAGCTTAGCGGCATGCTGGCGCAAGTCGGCCCACCCGGGCACCTGTCGGGTGGGTATCTCAATGATTCCGGTAGCGGATCTGTCCAGGCCTGGCAGCTCGACATCGACGTGAATAGTCCAGTCCGCGGCGAATTCGAAGGCTATCTCCACGTCGGTGCCCGGTGGGAGATCATCGGGGAGGTCCCGGATCCGCACGAATCCGATCGGCACCCAGCCTTCGAATAGCCTAACTGTCAGGGTCGAACCAGTGGTCGCCGTCTGTAGTCGGTGCAGCGCGCGATACGGAATCGTGGTGCCTGCCTTCGCGATCGGCAGCAACCGGTGGTCGAGCCGTTCGATGGCAAAGTCATGCGCGAGCGCGTCGCCGACGCTGGCTGCTCCGGTGTCTTCACGCGAAACCGTGACGGTCTGATTGGCGACCTCCTGTTCTCCTCGCAGCACCTGAACGGTGCAGGTATCGGTGTCGTCCAAAGGAACGTCAAGGAACTGAAATGTTCCGTCGTCGCCGCTGATGGGCTCCCGCCAACCGCCGGGCCGCAGGGAAACGACAGTGTCGCCGAACTTGTGTGCGTCGCCCAGCACTCGCCCGCTGATATCGACGCTCGTACCCATCGGTATCGGACGGTCGAGTTCCAGTACCGTCCCACGCACGGGGAGACTGCCAGCCTTCAGCGCGGCGCCGATGGCGACCACCAGTTCGGGATGGTAATGGCTGGGTACTTTGCCGAAATGCTGTTCCAGCAGCGTGGATACGAGTGGAATACGTGAGGAACCGCCGACCAGCACCACCGCGTCGAGCTGGCTGGACTCGACCCGGCCCTTACGAAGCGCAGAGTCGCACCGTTGGATCGTATCCCGCAGGTAGGAACCGATTCGCTGCTCGAAGTCGCTGCGGCGGATAGTCAGATTGATGTTCATCGATTTGCCTGACCGATCTTCGAGGGTGTTGTCGACGATATCGGTTGCGGAATGTTTCGACAGCTCGTGCTTCGCGATCTCGGCAATCACCAGCAGCCTGGCTTGCCGCTCGTTGTCGCTCGGATCGCCCGGCTTCGAAGCAAAATCGTAAAAGGGCAGCATTTCGATCATCCAATCGACGATGGCCTGGTCGAAGTCGTACCCACCGAGATACCTGTCGCCGTCGAAGGATTTGCTGGTGAACCCTTCCTCGGGATGCCACAACACCACCGAGGTGTCGAAGGTTCCACCACCGAGGTCATAGACCAGCGATCGATGTGGGCGGTCGATATGTTGCTCGTCGAGAAGGCGGTGTGCCAGCGCGGCGGCGACCGGTTCTATGAGCGTCTCCGCTACCTCCAGTCCAGCGTGCGAACCCGCCTCTGCCGTACTGGTTTTGGCGCTGGCCTCGAAATAGGCCGGCACGGTGACGACAGCGCGATCGATCGTGACGCCGAGGGTCTCCTCGGCGGACTGTTTCAGGTGGCGCAGCAGCATCGCCGATGCCTGTACTGCGGTGAGTTCGGAATGGCCGGCACGAACCGTCTGGTCGGTGCCCATAATGCGTTTGAAGAACATGGCGGGTGGCGCGCCTGGCACCCGAGCCTTTCGCTTGGCATCCGCACCGACCAGAGTGGTGCCGTCGGGCCCGACCCAGACTGCCGATGGAGTAGTCAGTGCATGGTAGGAATCAGCGACTATCAGAGCCCCGCCGAGCGGCTTCAGCCGTCCCTGCTCGATCAGCACTTCCTTGTTCGGGATGTCGGCGTCTGCGGGGACGGCGACGCAACAATTGGTGGTGCCGAGATCAATTCCCACGATCACGCTCATGACAACTCCTCGTCGTTTTCGTCGAGCATCGGGAAGGAATCCATCGGAGGCAGTAACTTGGGCAAGACCCGATAGTCGACCAGTTCGGTGCCGTATTCCAGTGCGGTGGAGGAGAACTCGGAGAGTTCACGGAGGATCGACAACTCCTCCGGAGCGTCCACCGGTGGTTCGGGCCGGTGCGTCCGTAGTTCGTCCGATAGTCGCTCGGAGGCGGAATCGAGTCTCTGCGCCGCCGAATTGATTTCCGCGACGGTTAGAACCCGGCCGAACACGGGGAAACGCGCCGCGCTGCGGCGTATTCGGGTGCGACGGGCTTCGATACGTTTTCGGACTGTTGCCCGTTGGGTGTCCGGCGCCAGATCCAGTTCATGAAATGCTGTGCCGTAGTACGGATTTCGGTCGCTCCACGCCCAGGGATTCATTACTGCACTCCTGTCTTATCAGGCGGGGCGGGTGACTACCTCGCGCAGCCCCACAGCCGTCTTCCCGATGCCTTGACGCAAGGTCAAGGTCCTGTCGTACGGTGATGTCGCGGGCAGCCCCAGGGACAAGGCCCGCGAGAAATGTGCTTCAGCAGCGAGGAACCCGCCGAGGCATTCGGCCAGCCGCCCCGGGGTACCGTTTGCCTGCTCCGCAAGCAACTCGCCGGCCACTTGCCAGCACAGCCATCCGAGCCAGAATTCATGCTTCGCCAGCGCTGCCACACAGGCCCGGCGGTCATCGGTGTCCACCTCGGGTGGCGGCTCGTCGACGAGATCGAGACGGCGCACGGCGGAACGACTCTGGAGACCGACACCGTCGAGCACCGGGCGTGCCAGTGCAACCCAACCGGGACCGTTGGGGAGCGCTCGCAGATAGTCGTTGGATGTTTCCAGCAGCAGTTCGGCGAGCCGGAAGCTGGTTGGATCGACGCTCATCCACTGCTGGGCTTCGATGAGCGCACGGTCCCAGTTCTTGTCGTGCGCCAATTGTCCGACCTGCACCACCGCGACACCGATAAGGGAGTCGATCACTTGGCGCCGCGCCTCTGCGGGCAATGGGGCCTGAAGGATGATCTCACAGTGTGCGTGCGCCCGCTGCGGGTGTTTGCCGCGCAGTTGGTGAATCCTGGTCGCATGCGGCTCTAGTACCTGGGCCGGGAGTTCAGCTCGCGCTGCGGCAATTGCGTCATCGACGTCCCCAACAGCATCCGCTGCGAGGACCCGAGTCAGGTGAACTCGCAGCCCCTTCCAGAACTCTTCGTCGCCAAGCAGTCGGGACCAGCCTGCCAAGGCGTAACGCCAGTATTCGAAAGCCCGGTCGTCGCTATCGGATTCGAGCTGGTAGGCCCGCGCGTGCAGGGTGATGGCCAGATGGTGCAGGCTCCATCGTTCGCCTGAGCCGAAGCTGTTCTGGGAGTGCCACATCAGTTCTGCGGCGGCGGACCAAGGATGCCGCACACCAACGCTTTCCAGCGCGGCGTATGCGAGGATGTCCGGGGTTCGATCCAGGTGCTGCCGGTCACGGTGGGCGATCACCTCGGTGATCCGATCGCCGATACGGCGGAGCCTATCCGCGGACTCTCCGGATAGGCCATCGAGCAGCCGCTGCGCTTCCAGCAACCGGGCTCGCACCTGCTTTTCCTGCGACAGCACTGCCATCGCTCGGGCGAGCGACCGGTGTGCGGTGGCCACACGGAGTGCGGCGGCGGTACTACCTTCCAGCATGGCCGGTGCGCTGCGGGCCACCGCAACCAACACCACGCGCGGATCGACGATCGAGTAGGCAGGCCACCGATCTCCATAGCGGAAGAACAGCACTCGTGCTCCCGAGGTGATCAGCCGATCGTCCGACTCGAGTGCACCGAAAAGGATTCGGGCGCTGGCGTCGATGACACGGTCGCCGGTGGAGCGGGTGCTTTTACCGGTAATCCGACGGAGCTCCACACATGCACTGAAAGGATTGTCCGCACGCAGATGTCGCAAAGCAACAACGAAAGTGGCTGCGCGCCAGTAGTCGGCATTTTCGGAGGTGACCACCTCCAGATTCCGGGCCGGGAGGTCGCGGGTGACGCAGTCGGCGTACTGCAACAACCGCTGGTAATTGCCGGAACCGGCTGCCTCGGGGTCGAACTCGTCCCGGAGCAGCCTCAGATAGGACATGAGATCGGTCCACCGCGCCAGACGGTCTCGCGCCCCGGACGAACCGTACTGCCGGGCAAGCGAATAACGTCGCCGAGCGCCCACAGAATCGCCGCGCAAGAGGGCGTAATCGCCTAGCGCACAATACCATTCGGGCCGAGATGTCGGCCCGGATGCGAACAGCACTTGCCACACCGATGCACCGTTTTGCATGTACCAATCGAAGCGCTGGTCCACCTGAGCAGCCAGATGACGTCGGACCAGCTGCCCGAACGTCGGCGACACGACCGGGGGGCCGGCCCGGATCTGTTCGCGCATCCAGACCTGTAAAGTACTGTCGCGCAACAACTCGTCCGCGATGGACCATGCGGATTCGAATTCTTCGTGTTCCGGTGAGCGTAACCACGACCCCACTACATCCCGGATCACTTCGCGAGGCACCATCCGACGCCGACTCAACTTGCTGAGCAGGCGAAGTGCAGCTTCCGGTGAGTTCCGGGCGATGCTCCGGATACCTGCCAGCACCTGCTTCCGGTTGGTGTCGAGCGCACCATCATCGGCTTCGCGCAGGAACTCGTCCAGCTCATCGACAGAACCCGGCTGCGGTAGGTCGAGATTGTGTAATCGCCATCTCACCGGATCCCCCAGTCGCAGAATGACTGTGAACGCCACCCCCGATTGCAAGAATAGCGTTGCGCCACCACCAACAGGTGTCACTCGGGGGATTCGGTGGCGCGACGACGCCGGAACCATCCATGTGGTGCTGTTCCCGGAGGCAGGATGGATGAGGATGCCGGAGTTGAAGAGCCCGTTCACAATCCGAGCCGACGTGGGACAGCAGCGGTGACCTCCGCAGCGGGTAGAAGCGGCTGGCGCGCGGCTCTGATCGGCGTGAGCAGCTACACCCATCTCCCGGCTATCCCGGCCGCGAGCAACAACGTTGCGGCCATGGCTCGGCTCCTGACCTCCCCCACCGGTGGCGGATTGGCTGACCAGCACTGCACAGCCCTCGTGGATCCCGAACAGAGCACGCAAGTCGGTGCCGCGGTGGCCGCCGTCCGGAGCGCGGAAGACGTGCTGCTGGTGTACTACACCGGGCACGGCTTACTGGATCAGCGCGGCCAGCTGTATCTGGCGTTGCGCGGCAGCAATCCCAGCCAACCGGACTGGAGCTCGGTGTCGTTTGCGTTACTGCGCAACGAGCTGATCGCAAGCCGCGCCAAGTCACGCATTCTGATCCTCGATTGCTGTTTCTCCGGACGGGCGTTCGAGGCCATGAGCGACCAGGCCGCTCTCGTCAACGGCCAGATCGACATCCGCGGCACCTATACCATCGCGTCCTCTGCCGCCAACGAACCGTCGATAGCACCGAAAGGCGCCCCCCATACCGCTTTCACCGCAGCGCTCCTCGAAGCCGCCACCACCGCCGACCTCACGCTCGATGAGCTCTACACGCGAATCGACGAGATCCTGCAGCGTGGTGGCCATCCACGTCCACAGCGTCGCAGTGTCAATGCCGCCGGCGGCTTACGCCTGTTCACCGTGCCCGGCATCCGCCACAACCCCGATGGCTCTGTCGTCATCACGCCACCCGCGATCCCCGATAAGGACCACCGCCACGGCGAGGTGCTGTACATGCAAGGCCGACAATGCGCCGAGCGCGGACAGTTGTCCGAAGCCGAGCGCTTGTGGCGCCAGGCCGCATCGCGTGGACATGTCATTGCGATGTGCACCCTTGCCAACCTGCTCTCGCGGCGCGGACGTGCTACCGAATCACGCGCATGGTATCGAAAGGCCGCCGACCAGGGCGATATTCAGGCCATGTTGTGCCTGGCATGTGCATCGTACAAGGTCAACCAGTTCGACGAGGCCGAGCACTGGTGGCGCAAAGCCACGAAGGTGGGCAACTCCGACGCCATGCACAACCTCGCGATTCTGCTTCGCGCCCGCGGCCGGCGTTCCGAAGCCGAAAGATGGTGGCACAAAGCCGGTCACGAAGAACAGCAGCGAAACGATGAACGGCTACGCTGCCCGCCTCTGGGGTGACAGAGCGTACCGGGTACCAAATACCCGCTGGCGGGTTCAACGGCCGTCGCAAGCCTTCCCACCGAAGAGATGGCAACCGCCGTAATGCGCGGAATCACCTACTTGACACCGTTCCCCACGTTCACCGCCTTCGTGACGCGCTCGTCGGGCACTCGGCGGGCTGGTCCAACTCGGCTCGGGTCTCTTGCCGCATGTTCCTCGCCTGCCGACCGCTCGGATTCACCTTTCTGACGTGCTGGCTACTTGGCCGGGAGCTGCCACGGCGAATCCGATGGACCGCGAAGCCACACCGATCGATCGATGTGGCTTCGCGGGCAATGTCGTACGACGCAGATCACGCCCCTACGTAATCGGCGAGGTGCTCACCGGTCAGTGTGGAAGGCTTAGCCACCAGATCGGCGGGGGTGCCCTCGAAGACGATCTGGCCGCCGTCGTGGCCCGCGCCCGGGCCCAGGTCGATGATCCAGTCGGCGTGGGCCATGACGGCCTGGTGGTGTTCGACCACGATCACCGATTTGCCGCTGTCGACCAGGCGGTCCAGCAGGCCGAGCAGGTTCTCGACGTCGGCGAGGTGCAGGCCGGTGGTGGGCTCGTCGAGGATGTAGATGCCGCCCTTCTCGGACATGTGGGTGGCCAGTTTCAGGCGCTGGCGTTCGCCGCCGGAGAGGGTGGTCAGGGGCTGGCCGATGGTGATGTAGCCCAGGCCCACGTCGACCAGGCGGTCCAGGATCTTGTGCGCCGCAGGGAGTTTCGCCTCGCCCGCGCTGAAGAACTGTTCGGCTTCGGCGGCGGGCATGGCCAGTACTTCGCTGATGTCCTTGCCGCCGAAGTGGTAGTCGAGCACCGAAGCGTCGAAGCGTTTGCCCTCGCACACGTCACAGACGGTGGCGACGCCCGCCATTACCGCGAGGTCGGTGTAGATGACGCCCGCGCCCTTGCAGTTCGGGCAGGCGCCCTCCGAATTCGGGCTGAACAGAGCGGGTTTGACGCCGTTGGCTTTGGCGAAGGCTTTGCGGATGTGATCGAGCAGGCCGGTGTAGGTGGCCGGGTTGCTGCGCCGGGAACCCTTGATCGCGCCCTGATCGATCGACACCACGTCCTCGGAGGCGGGGATCGAACCGTGGACGAGGGAACTCTTGCCCGAACCCGCGACGCCGGTGATGGCCACCAGCACGCCCAGCGGGATGTCCACGTCGACCTTGCGCAGGTTGTTGGCCGTCGCGCCGCGAATTCCCAGCTTGCCATTGGGTTTGCGGACCTTGTCCTTCACCTTGGTACGGTCGTCGAAGTGCCGGCCGGTGATGGTGTCGCTCTCGCGCAGGCCGTCGACATCGCCCTCGAAACAGATGGTGCCGCCGCCGGAACCCGCGCCGGGACCCAGGTCCACGATGTGGTCGGCGATCGCGATGACCTCGGGCTTGTGCTCCACCACCAGCACCGTGTTGCCCTTGTCGCGCAGGCGCAGCAGCAGGTCGTTCATGCGCTGGATATCGTGCGGGTGCAGGCCCGCGGTGGGCTCGTCGAAGACGTAGGTGACGTCGGTGAGCGAGGAGCCCAGGTGCCGGATCATCTTGGTGCGCTGGGCTTCACCGCCGGACAGGGTGCCCGAGGAGCGTGCCAGGCTCAGATAGCCCAGGCCGATTTCCACGAAGGAATCGAGGGTCTGCTGGAGGTTCTCGAGCAGGGGCGCGACCGACGGTTCCTTCAGCGCCCGCACCCATTCGGCCAGATCGCTGATCTGCATGGCGCAGGCGTCGGCGATGCTGATCTTTTTGATCTTCGACGAGCGGGCCAGTTCGCTCAGCCGGGTGCCGTCGCATTCCGGGCAGGCGGTGAAGGTGATCGCCCGCTCCACGAAGGCCCGGATGTGCGGCTGCATGGCCTCGACGTCCTTGGACAGCATGGACTTCTGGATCTTTGGGATCAGGCCCTCGTAGGTGAGGTTGATGCCATCGACCTTGATCTTGGTGGGTTCCTTGTAGAGCAGATCGTTCAGCTCGCGCTTGGTGAACTTCTTGATCGGCTTGTCCGGGTCGAAAAAGCCGGCGCCGCTGAAGATCCGGCCGAACCAGCCGTCCACGCTGTAGCCGGGAATGGTCAGCGCGCCGTCGTTGAGCGACTTGTTCTCGTCGTAGAGCGCGGTCAGATCGAAGTCGTTGACCGCGCCGCGGCCCTCGCAGCGCGGGCACATGCCGCCGGTGATGGAGAAGCTGCGGCGCTCGCGCACCTGCTGCCCGTGCTTCTCCACCGTCACCGCGCCGGCGCCGCTGATCGAAGCCACATTGAACGAGAACGCCTGCGGGGAACCGATATACGGCTTGCCGAGGCGGCTGAACAGGATGCGCAGCATGGCATTAGCGTCGGTGGCGGTGCCGACCGTGGAGCGCGGGTCGGCGCCCATGCGCTGCTGATCGACCAGGATGGCGGTGGTCAGGCCGTCGAGCACGTCCACGTCCGGGCGTGACATCGACGGCATGAAGCCCTGCACGAAACTGCTGTAGGTCTCGTTGATCAGCCGCTGCGATTCGGCGGCGATGGTGCCGAACACCAGCGAACTCTTACCGGACCCCGAAACGCCGGTGAACACCGTCAACCGGCGCTTCGGGATCTCGACGCTGATGTCCTTGAGGTTGTTGACGCGCGCCCCGTGCACGCGGATCAGATCGTGGCTGTCGGCCTCGTGCAGATCGGAGTGCGTCTTCTTCCTCACGGCCATGCTGTCTGTCTCCTGAATCAGTTGACTTGCTGAATACGGACCATATTGCCCGCGGGGTCACGGAAGGCGCAGTCGCGCACGCCGTAGGGCTGGTCGATGGGTTCCTGCACCACTTCGGCGCCGCTGGCCTGCACCTTCTCGAAGGTGGAGTCCACGTCCTTGGTGCCGAGCACGATGCCGGCATAGGTGCCCTTGGCCATCATCTCGGTGATGACCTTGCGCTCGTCCTCGGTGATGCCCGGATCGATGGCCGGCGGATGCAGCACGATCGCGGTATCGGGCTGATCGGCCGGGCCGACGGTCAGCCAGCGCATGCCGTTGTAGCCGACGTCCTTGCGGAGCTCGAAGCCCAGGGCATCGCGATAGAAGGCCAGGGCCGCCTCGGGGTCGTCCTGCGGAAGGAAGCTCGATTGAATGTTGATGTCCATGGCATTCACGCTATGGGTCCGAGGGGGCCCGGTGCTTCTCGATTCCTGATCGGTCTGGTCACCAGCTTCTCCACCAGGGACGGCATGCCCTCCGGGGCGTCCTCCATCTCCTTCCTGTAGGCGCTGGGCGACATGCCGACGAGTTCGGTGAAGCGGGTGCTGAAGGTGCCGAGCGAGGAACAGCCCACCTGGAAACAGGCCTCGGTGACGCTCACATCGCCACGTCGCAGCAGGGCCATGGCGCGTTCGATGCGGCGGGTCATCAGATACGCATACGGCGATTCCCCGTAGGCGGCCTTGAACTGGCGGCTGAGATGCCCGGCCGACATGTGCACGTCGCGCGCCAGGGCCTCCACGTCGAGAGGCTGCGCGTATTCACGGTCCATACGGTCGCGCACGCGGCGCAATCGGGCGAGATCACGCAGATGCTGCTCCGGAGAGGGTCTGCTGGTCACGTGTGAAATCGTGCCACGCGATACCGACATCGGGGACACACCCCGGGGCGCGGGTCGCGGGGTCCATGGCACAGGCATCCGCGTCGCGGCGCTACCGCCGGGTCGATCCTGCTGCCGCCTGCGGCACTCGGCCCGTTGCCGCTGAACGAGCTGGTCCTGGCAATTCCGTTGATCGCGAAAGGATTCCGCTATCTTCCAGCAGCCGCCTCGGCCGCCGACTATCCTGAGCGGAACATCGCGTCCAGGTAGGGGCACTCATGAACAGTGCGGTCACCACCACGCTCGATCAGCTTCGCCGCGACCTCCGCACCTATGCGGAGCTGGCGGAGGCGGACTATCGTCCCGAAGTCGTCGATCCGGTCCTGGAATCGCTAGCCGACGCGTGGGCGAGTTCGATCGTGGGTGTCCGCACCACCACGCATCCGGTGCCGGAGCGGGAAGTCAATGCGCGCGTGCAGTTTCCGGGGGAACCATCGGAGCTGATCGACACCTTGCGGGCGGATGGGCTGCTGGACTTCGTGGGGCATCCGATCGAGTCGCTGCTGACCGCGACGATCGCGGCCGGGCCCTGCCGGGCGGGCGTCGATCTCGCGGTGGGCACGGGCTTGCAGAAGCTCTGGCTGATCTTCCCGCAGGTCCTCGGCGTCGATCAGGTGCTCGCGCTGCCCGGGCTGCCCGAGGCGGTTCCGGCCTACACCGGTCATCTGAAACGCTACGGCGGTGAAATCGGCATCATGGCATTCGATTTCGCCAACCGCACCATGAACCTCTACTCGCAGGTCCTGCCACCGGGCACCCTGAGCTCCGAGGACGTCGCGAAGATGCTCGCCGAGCTGGAACTGCATCCCGCGGCACCGGAAGAACTCGCCGCGCTCCCGAGCCCGTTCAACGTGTATCGCACCTTCTCCTGGACCTCGTCCGGGATGCGGCGCATCTGCTTCCCGATGCGCCATACGGCCGAGACCTTTCCGGCCGGGATAGATCCGTTGCTGGCGCGGTTCGTCGAGGACGCCCCGTTCGCCGACTCGAGTCCCGGCGCGGCCCGGCGGTTCACCTTCTACGCCGCTTACGGCCCGGCCGACCGCTATTTCAAGGTCCAGGCCGAATACTCCAACACCGCCCACGCGACATTCCCGGGAGGTGTCGCGCCGGCGGTGCGCTGAGTCGCCGATCAGCCCTGCTTGGGCCGGTCCGGACGGTAGAACCAGTCCTCGAGGGAGAAGTCCTCGCGGATCTTCTTCTGCTCCACCAGGAATTGCTTGGTGCCGGTCAGCAGCTTGATGCCCTGGGCCGAGAACAGGTCCTCGGGCAGGTAGTCGCGCTGGGCGGTGGCCCGGACCACCGCTTCGGGCGCCTTGGATTGGGAGACTTCGTAGTTCACGTAGTCGTCCCAGTGCTCCTTGGCGTACTTGTTGGCCTCGTTGAGGGCGGTTTGCCAGGTCCCGCCGAAATCGGAATGGCTGGCCAGGAACGCCTGGCTGCTCACCGAGGAACTCGTGCCCGCCAGCTCCGGGTGATTGTCCTTGACCGAGTCGATCTGGCGGAATCCCTTGGCCAGGAAGGCCCGGAAGGACGCGGACGGGTTGACGTCGGGCAACGCGACCGCGTCCACGTCACCGTTGGTGAGCGGGGCTTCGGCATCGGTGGCCAGCAGGTGGATCAGCTGGGCCTGAATGCCTTCGGCCTTCAGCGCGCCCTGGAGGTACCGGTCGATATAGGACCCGGACTGCACGCCGATCTTCTTGCCGGCCAAGTCCTTCAATGACTGGAACGCCGGGTTCTTGACGACCACGCCCGCGTTGTAGCCGACGGCGGCGATACCCAGCAGCCGCGTCTGCAAGCCGCTGCCGCGCGCCACCAGAGCGGGCGTATCGCCGTAGGTCGCCACGTCGAGCCGGCCGCCGACCAGCGCCTGGTTCAGGTCCGGCCCGTTCGGGAAGCTGTACACCTCGACGGTGTCGACGCCGAGCGGTTTCAACGCCGGCAACAGCACTCCGCGCTGGTGCGCGAACCCCAAGGGGCCAGTGAGGACATTGCCGGTGCCGATGACGCCGATGCGGAGGGTCTTGATCTCGGCGCGGGTGGCCGAATCGTCACCGCCGGAGCCGCAGCCGGTGACCAGCACCAGCACAGCGGCCAGGACGGCGGGGACGAGGAGTTTCAGGGAGCGCATGGAAAAGCTTTCGGGGAGTTCAGAGTTCGGAGAGCCGCGGCGGCGGTGCGCCGTGCGGCAGACGGGGACCGACGGCGACCAGGCTGCCCGGGCTGCGGCCCTTGCCCCAGCCGATCTCCTTGCGGTAGCGGCCGATGTGATCCTCGGGAATCAGCCCGGGATCGGGCAGCGGGGTCGCGTCGGGCGCCACGTAGAGGGCGTCGGTCGGGCAGTAGGCCTCGCACATGAAGCAGGTCTGGCAATCGGATTGGCGGGCGATGACCGGGATGCCGGATTCGGTGCGGTCGAAGACGTTGGTGGGGCAGACGTCCACGCATTTGTCGCAGCCGATGCAGTCGGCGGCGAGTACCAGTTCGATCATCAGACCACCGCCGCCGTGGTGTTGGCGGCTTCGGCCGTGCCGGTCCATACCGTGTCGAGCCCGCCCGAGAGGATGTGGTGATGCTGGGCCGGGTCGAGACCGGGGTGGTCGGCACGCTTGCTCATGCCGCGAGTTTCGGTGCGCGCCAAGGTGGATCGGTACATGAGCCGCCCGACGGCGGTGATGGCGGCGGCCTGGCGGGCCCGCACGCGTCCCTCCCCCGTGCCGCCGCCCAGGCCCTGCACGGCGCGGTCCCAGAGGTCGTCGAGCGCGGTCAATGCCGGTTCGATGCGGTCGCCGTGGCGCAGGTAGTTCTTCTCGAACGGGATCAGCTCGGCCTGGGCGGCCGCCACGACCTCGTCTGCGGTCACGGATTCGGTTGCCGCCGGGCGCAATCCGGCCCCGCCCGTACCGCGCAGGGCGGCGTGATCTGCGGGCCGCTCACGCAGCGCGAATTCGGCCGCGCCGCGTCCCGCCCAGCTGCCCGAGGACATGGCCCACGCCGAATTGTGGCTGCCGCCGCCGGTGAAGCCGCCGCAGATCCGCTCCCGGGTCGCCGCGTCGCCGGCCGCGTACAGGCCGGGAACCGTGGTGGCGCAATCGTCGTCGACGATATCGATGCCGCCGGTGCCGCGCACCGTGCCCTCGGCCAGCAGATCCACCTCGAACCGGTCGGTGAACGGGTTGATGCCGCGCCGATCGAACTGGAGGAAGAAGTTCGGCTGACCCAGGCGCATCTGCTCCTGCACCGTCGCATCCGCCCGGTCGAGCTGCGCGAACACCTTCTCCGACAACAGGGTTCGCGCGATCACCGAACGTCCCTTGGTCGAGCCCGCGCCCTCCAGCACCCGGCCGTCCTCGTGGAAGAAGGTGGCGTACCCGTAGTAGGCGGTCTTGGTGATGGTCGAGCCCTTGGGCACGATGGCGTAAGCGTTGGAGAACTCCATGCCGGAGAATCGCGCGCCCACCTCGGCGGCCATGAGCGCGCCGTCACCGGTGTCGACATTGGTGCCCAGCGCCCGGGACAGGAACGCGCAGCCACCGCTGGCCAGCACCACCGCACCCGCCGCCACGCGATAGTCGCGATCGGCTTGGCGCTGGTATCCGGCCGCGCCGCGGACCACGCCATCGGCATCGACCAGCAGTTCCAGCGCGGGGGAATGATCCAGGATCTGCACCCCGAGGCGCTTGATCCAGGCCCGCATGCGCCGCATGTACTCCGGCCCCTGCACCCCGGTGCGCAGCTGCTCGCCGGTCGCGGGATCGACAGGGAAGGGGTAGCGGCCTTCGACGGCGAGCCGGTTCATGTTCGAGTACGTCTGATCCAGTACCCGATCCATCCAATAGTGGTCGGCCAGGTGCCCGCCCAGCGCCTCGCGGCTGGCCTTGGCATTGGCGCGCGCCGTCGCCTCCGGTGCGACGTACCAGACGCCGGTGCCGGAAGGCGCGGTGGCGCCGGAGGTTCCGCAATAGCCCTTGTCCACCAGCACCACCTCCGCGCCGGTCTCGCGGGCATGCACGGCGGCCCAGCAGGCGGCCGGTCCGCCGCCGATCACCAGGACGTCGGTGCTGATCTGCCACGGTTCACTCATTGCTCGGCTCCTGTCGGTGCTTCGGGATCGACGCCGAGCGCGAGCAGCAGCCGGCGACGCAGGTCGGAGAAGGCGGGGTCGACCACCGAGCGCGGGCGCGGCACGGTGATGTCGAAGGATTCGGCGATGCGGCCGTCGCGCAGGACGAGGGCGCGATCGGCCAGCAGCAGCGCCTCTTCCACATCGTGGGTGACCAGCAGGACCGCCTGCCGGTGCTGGGACCACAGCCGGGCCACCAGGGCCTGGGCCTTGAGCCGGGTCAGGGCGTCCAGGGCGCCGAACGGCTCGTCCAGCAGCAGCAGTTCGGGATTGCGGACCAGGGCGCGCGCCAAGGCCACGCGTTGCGCCTCGCCGCCGGAGAGGGTGGCGGGCCAGACATCGGCCTTGGGCGCGAGCCCGACCTCGGTCAGGGCTTCCAGCGCACGGGGTTTACGCGCGCCGTCCACGCCCAGAATCACATTGCGCCACACCGTCATCCACGGGATCAGCCGATGCTCCTGGAAGACGATCGCCTTGGTTCGCGGGGCGTCGAACACGCCGGTGAAGCCGCGATCCAGGCCGCCGAGCCCGCGCAGCAGCGTGCTCTTGCCCGAACCGCTCGCGCCCAGCAGGGCCACGAACTCACCCGGTGCGATATCGAGATCGACGCCGTTCAGGACGGTGCGTCCGGCGAATACCCGGGTCGCGTTCCGAATGCGGACGGCGGCGGAGACTGCCGTGGTCATCTACTCTCCTTCGAATCCGGTGCGCCAGGCCAGGAATCGGCGTTCCAGCGCCCGCACGAACAGATCGGTCAACAGCCCCAGCAGTGCGTAGATCACCAGCACCAGGAAGATCTGGTCGGTGCGCAGGAACTCCTTGGCATCGTTCATCAGGAAGCCGAGCCCGACCGGCGTGGTCTGCATCTCCGCGACCACCAGCGTCAGCCAGCCCAGCCCGAGCGATTGCCGCAAACCGACCAGGATCTGCGGCAACGCGCCCGGCAGAATGATCCGCGTGGTCAGCTGCCACCGGTTCAGGCCCAGCGATTCCGCCGCCTCGACCAGACGCCGGTCCACGCCGCGAATCCCGGCCAGCACGTTCAGGTAGATCGGGAAGATCGGCGCGACGATGATCAACGCGATCTTGAACGGATCGCCGATCCCGAACCAGATGATGAACACCGGCACCAGCGCCAGCGTCGGCAGCATCCGCAACGCCTGCAACGGCCCGTTCACCAGATCTTCCGCCAGCCGGAACAACCCCGCCGCCGCCCCGAGCACCAGCCCGATCGCGATCCCGATGGCCAGCCCGACCCCCACCCGGCGCGAGGAGGCAGCCAGATGCCGCCACAGCTCCCCCGAGGCCACCAGCTCCCGCCCCGCCTCGAGCACCTCGGTGGGCGCCGGTGTGGTCGGCCCCAGCCAGCCCCGCGCCCCCAGCTGCCACAACACCAGGACCAGCACCAATCCGGACGATTTCCGGATCACCCCGCCCACGCGCCGCGCGACCGCGGCCACCTTCGGAGACACGCCACGTGTCGCGGAAACTTCCGGCACGGCCGGCAGCACGGACACCGGCGGGTCCAATTGCAGCGTCATGGCAGGATCCTTCCGGGAAGTCGGTGCCCGGAACGGTAAGGCGCACAACCTCTTCGGCAGAACGATTCGACTCAGCCCGATCCTGAACCGCCCGGATTTTCCACACCGTGGAAAGCCCCTTGCAATTCCCGCGTCAACGGCGATTCGGTCGACCGACCCGTATGGTCATCCGTAGAGTGGGGTGGTATGAGGTCCATCTGGAAGGGCTCCATCGCGTTCGGGCTGGTCAACGTCCCCGTGAAGGTGTACACCGCCACGGAGGACCACGACATCAAGTTCCACCAGGTGCATGCCGCCGACGGGGGGCGGATCCGGTATGAGCGGCTGTGCACCATCGATGGGCAGCCGGTGCAGTACGCCGATATCGACAAGGCGTACGAGTCGCCGGAGGGCGATCGAGTGATTCTCACGGACGAGGATTTCGCGAAACTGCCGGCGGCGGAGAAACACGAGATTCCGGTGCTGCAATTCGTGCCGTCGGAACAGATCGATCCGATTCTCTACGACAAGAGTTATTACCTGGAACCGGATTCCACTACACCGAAAGCGTATGTGCTGCTGGCCAAGACGCTCGAAGAGGTGGATCGGGTCGCGCTGGTGCATTTCACGTTGCGGCAGAAGACGCGGCTGGGGGCGCTGCGGGTGCGCGACGGGGTGCTGGTGTTGCAGACACTGCTGTGGCCCGATGAGGTGCGGGCGGTGGCGTTCGACAAGCTCGACGGGGTGGGGGCGCCCAAGGCGCAGGAATTGAAGATGGCCGAGACGCTGGTGGACACGCTGTCGGACGACTTCGATCCGAGCCTGTACGTGGACGAGTACCAGATCGAGCTGAAGAAGATGCTGGACGAGGCGATTGCCAGCGGGAGCAGCAAGGTCACCCGGGCCCCGGAGGCCGCCGCGCCGGAGATGGACGCCGAGGTGGTGGACCTGGTCGCGGCGTTGCAGCGCAGTCTGGAAGCGTCCGGGCGCAAGACCAAGAGTTCCGAACCAGCGAAACCGGCGAAGGCCGCCAAGGCCGCCAAGGCCGCGGCGAAGGCTCCGGCCAAGAAGGCCGCCAAGAAGACGGCGACCAAATCGGCGACCCGCAAGGGCGCCTGAGCTGCACGATTCGCCGCGAAACAGCATTCACCTGGCAAACTGTTCCGCATGGAATCCGACATAGCCATCGAACCGGACATCGCTATCGTCCCGATGGGTCTCGGCCATCTGCGTCAGGTCATCGACCTCGGTTACCAGGTGTTCGACACCTCCGCCAAGCCCTACACCTCGTGGTCGCTGACCTCGGTGGCCGAGCACCTCGACAGTGCCGGCAAGTCCTGCTGGGTGGCGGTGGATTCGGATCGGGTGGTCGGATTCGTGCTCGCCTCCATGGAATTCGAACTGCGCGACGACTGGGCATATCTGGAATGGATCGCGGTCGATCCGGAAATGCAGGGGCGCGGGATCGCCGGACGGCTCATGACGGTCTGCTGCGACACGCTCTTCCGGCACGGGGCGCGGCGCATCGTCACCGATGTGGAACTGCACAACACCGCCTCGGCGGGCATGATGCGCAAGAACGGGTTCACCGAGGGCACCACGGTCACGCTGTTCGTGCGCCCGAACCCGAACGAATCGACCGAAGCGGGCGCCGATCAGATCGCGCTCGGGCCCGGCACCAAACGCGACCTGATCCGGCGCGGCCGGATCACCGGCGACGGCCGGCACGGGCGGCCCAAGCCCTGATTCGGCGCGGTGCGCCCCCGGTCAGCTCGCGGCGGCGGCGCGCCGGCGTCCCTCGCGGAAGAAGTCCAGCAGACTCTCCACCGTGCCGGTCTCGGCGCGGGTGCGCACCGCGCCGAAGGACGCGTTCCAGAAATCACCCTGCCGCGGCTGCCACGGGCCCACATAGGCGTATGGCTGCGGAATCTGCGAATCCCCCGGCGACACACCGTAATTCACTTCGTCCACGGCCACCGATAGGTCGAAGTGCTCGGGCCAGAGCACCGGCTGCTCGAGCGCGAAGCGGCGCAGCGCGGTATCGCCCACCGCGAACCAGTCGTGCACGATGGCCGCCGCGTCGGCGTCGACGGTGAACGGCTCGTCCGGATCCATATGGGTGCCGTCGCGATAGAGTCCCTCCGGCGGGGCCTCGGCATCGAAGCCGGCGTGCATGGCCAGTTCCCGATAGGTGCCGTGCAGCGCGATGCGGCCCTGCGGCCACACCAGGTCCGCCCCGGTTATCGACACCGGCCATTTCACCCCCGCGAAACCGCCCAGCACGATCCGCATGCGGATACTGCCGAACCGTTTGTACTGCGGCCCCGCGATGAGCAGCTCCGCCGCCGCGTGCAATCCGAACCGAGTGCCTTCATAGGTGAGCTCGTCCACCCTTGCATCATCGCGGGCACGGCGGGTTCGTTGCGGGCGAATCGGGCCCGGCAAACACGACAGTTTCGAAACGAATGCGCCGCACCGGAATCCGGTGCGGCGCATCAGTCAGGCCGAAACAACCCGCTCAGCGGGCGTTGTCCGTGCAAACAGACACGATGACCTTGGTATTGCGTCCCGAAGCCGAGCCCACGTCCGGGAAGGACTTGTTGCCCAGCACATCGGTGGCGGCCTTCTCGGCCTCCACCTTGGTCGGCGCCCAGGCATAGCCGAAGGCACCGTTCGAATCCGCCGTAACGGCCCCGCAGGCATTGGTGAACCGCACGACCACTTCGCAGTCACCGCCACCGCACTGCCGCAGCGCGTCGGCATCGGCGTCGCCGCTCTTGGTGTAGTTCACCGCGTACGCGACGTTCCTGGTGCTGCGAGACAGCGCCAGCGATCCGTTCAGATCGCCGGAGGCTGCCGTGAAGACCGGACCGTCGGCCTCCGCGGCCTTGGCGGGCCCGGCTGCCACGGTGCCGATCGCGGCCATCGATGTAACGGCGAGGCCCATCCCGGCCTTGCGCAACAACGACATTCGTACTCCCGATGATGGATGATGATGACGGGTCGAATCATGATCGACCTCACACGCAATGTCCAGTCCAGAACCGCTCGGACTCTCGGGGGCAAGCCCCCGAACCCCGGGGCCGGAACGGACGACCTCGATTCGGACTCCCGTCCGGCTCAGACGCGGCGCATGACCGAGACTACCTTGCCCAGCACCACCGCTTCGTCACCGTCGATGACCTCGTAGGCCGGATTGCGAGGTTCGAGGTAGATGTGACCGTTGCGACGGCGATAGACCTTCACGGTGGCCTCGCCGTCCAGCATGGCGGCCACGATCTCACCGGAGTGCGCTTCGCTCTCCTTGCGCACCACCACGATGTCCCCGTCGCAGATGGCCGCGTCGATCATGGAATCACCGCGCACCCGCAGCCCGAAGACGGTGCCGCGACCGACCAGCTCGCGCGGCAGCGACAACACGTCGTCGGTGTGCTCCTCGGCGAGAATCGGTACGCCGGCGGCGATATCGCCCACCACCGGAACCGGCACCGAGTCCCCCGTCTGTGGCGCCGCGACCGGCTTGAGGAACAGCCGCACATCCATCGGCCGCGTCACCGATTCGCTGCGCCGCAGCAAGCCCTGATCCTCCAGCGCCTTCAGATGCTTGGAAACCGACGAACCGGACCGCAACCCCACCGCGTCGCCGATCTCGCGCGTACTGGGCGAATACCCGTGCCGCTGCACCCAATCGCGAATGGTGCACAGGATCTGCTGCTGCCGCGGCGGCAGGGTCGAGGTGTCGAAATGCTCGAACCCGTCGAAGTCGTCGTAACCGGTCACCCGCGCATCTTACGGTGCCGGGCCCGCGATTCCGGGGACGACCTGCGCGGCAGCGCCGCGGATTCAGTGATAGAAACTCACCCAGCCGGTCCCCCGCGCCCGGCAGTCCTCGAACCACTCGCGTAGCTGAGTGATCGATTCCCGCACGCCGGCGTCCACGCCGCCGAGATCCAATGCGGCCAGGGCGTCGGCATATTCACCGACCCGATCATTTCCGACATAACCGATGACCGGGAAGTCCTCGACCGGAACAGAGACCGGCGCACCGCTGAACACCAGGTGCGACACCTTGAACCCCGCGCCCAGCTCACTCAACGCGGCATCGACCACATCGAAGTACGCGGACCGCATACCCCACCAGCCCTCGTTGGCCAGCATGGCGCCCTCGGCTGCGCAGAAATCCTTGAACGCGTACCCATCCGGGAAGCTCGTCCCCGCGTCCACCGCCGCGCGAATGCGGTCCACGTCCACGGCGTAGGGCATGACTGCGTATGACATCGGTTCCCCTCCAGCTCGATTCGCGGATACCCTACCGCGCCCCTACGACAGCTCGTCCGCGCCGCTCGCCCGGCGCAGCGCCGCTTCCGCCTCAGCGGCAAGGGTTTCCACCAGTTCACGGGCCGGGACGACCGCGTCGATATTGTCGATGGCCTCCCCCGCCCAGATCGGCTCGGGCGGGTACTCACCCCGGCGCACCGCATCCGAATAGTCCCGTTTGGCCGAATCATCCTGTGCGAGTTCGGTCTCGCGATCACGCCAGCGATCCAGCGCCGGGTGATGCAGGGTGCGAGCGGTCCAGCGCCGCGGCCACTGCGCGCCCCGAATGATGTCGAGCACGCTGCTGCGCTCGGTGTCCGCGCCCGTCGCAGCGGCAACGGCGGCATGGACGGCGGCGTTCACCGTGGCTTCCGGGGTGGCCTGGAACCGCGTGCCCAGCATGGCGCCCGCCGCGCCCAGCGCCAGCACCGCGGCCAGCCCCCGGCCGTCCGCGATTCCGCCGGCGGCCAGCACCGGCACCGCGCCGGCCCGATCCAGCACGGCGGGCACGAAGGTGAGCGTCGAACGGCCCTGCCGAGCGCCGTGCCCGCCGCTCTCGGAGCCCTGTACCACCAGCACATCCGCCCCCACCGCGAGCGCGTCCTCGACCTCGGCCATATCGGTGACCTGCAGCAGCAATACGGCCCCCGAAGCCCGCACCGCGGGCAGGAAGGGACGCGGGTCCCCGAACCCCAGCATGAGCGCGGCCGGCTCGAACTCCAATGCCCGCTCGACCGCGGACACCTCCGCACCCCAGCTCAAAAAACCTACGCCCCAAGGCTTCTCGGTACGCGCGGCGACAATCGCCAATTCATCCGCCACCCACGCGGCATCGGCGCGACTCGCCCCGACCAGCCCCAATCCCCCGCCGTTCGACACCGCCGCCGC
Source organism: Nocardia yamanashiensis (assembly GCF_021183565.1). Classification (NCBI taxonomy): domain Bacteria; kingdom Bacillati; phylum Actinomycetota; class Actinomycetes; order Mycobacteriales; family Nocardiaceae; genus Nocardia; species Nocardia yamanashiensis. The sequence goes on along the minus strand of NZ_CP089226.1, from coordinate 1,615,275 downwards.
CAACTCCCCGCCCGCTGCCCCGCCCATGGGAGCGGAGACGATCGGATGCCGAATGCCGACCAGTTCGGTGAAGACGGTGCGCAGCCCCATACCCACCAACGTAACCCGCGAGCAGCACTGTGGAGGCGCGCCGCGCGCCGGTCGGCGAGCGATGGCTTCTACCACTACCGCGGGTACCGAACATCCCGCCAGCTCCTGCGAAATACCGCACCCTCGACCCAGGCAATCATTCGCGGCCATATGGAAGCGGCCAGTTTGTCTAGCATCGGATATATGACGCAGTCCTACGTAGTAACCGGCGGCGGACGCGGAATCGGACGCGCGATCGTGGAACGACTGCTGGGGCGCGGGCACGCGGTCGTGATCGTCGACCGCGACACCGAAAACCTCTCCTGGACTACGGATCTGGCCTCAGCAGTGACGGGAGACGCCGGCAATGAAGAGATCACCGAACAAGCAGCCGAACGCGCACAACAGATCGGCACCCTCACCGGCTGGGTCAACAACGCCGCCGTCTTCCGAGACGCGTCGCTGCACGACTCGGGTCCGGACCGAGTCCTGGAGCTCATCGATGCCAACCTGCGCCCGGCGGTAGTCGGATGCGGCACCGCAGTGCGGCGCTTCCTGGCCGCCCGCACCCCGGGCGAGATCGTCAATATCAGCTCGCATCAGGCCCGACGAGCCGTCCCCGGCGCGCTGCCCTACAGCACCGCCAAGGCCGCACTCGAAGGTCTCACCAGAGCACTCGCCGTGGAATACGGCCGATACGGGATCCGGGTGAACGCGGTGGCACCGGGCTCGGTCGCAACCGAGCGCTACACCGACTACCTTGCCGCACTGACACCGGAATCCGCAGCGGCCGTCGAACGCGAAATGGCTGAGCTCCATCCCCTGGGCCGCATCGCAACGACCGACGAAGTCGCCGCCACCACCGAATTCCTGCTGACCCCGGACGGCGGATTCATCAACGGTGCAACCATTCCGGTCGACGGCGGTCGTTCGATCCTGGCCTTGGACCCCGAAGCCCGTCGAGTAAGTCCTGCGGCCGTCATCCCAGCGATTCAGTACCCGTGAGGCGGCCGCGGCGGTTGCGGAAGCGAAGGCGCCGCCTGGATGGCATTACGTGTCTGCCGCGCGTACTTCGCGGATCGCTCGTCTGCAGTACGCCAGGACACCAGTCCCATGGTGGACAGACTCATGGTCTTTCGGAAGAGCCCCACACGTTCCCTTTCGCCTCCGCCGCAGATCACGAATCGCTGCGAACTCGAGAACTCACCCCGCCGAGACGATGAGATGGCGGATGCCGACGAGATCGGTGAACGCGGTGCGCAATGCCATGCGCACCAACGTATCCACCCACCCGAGACTGGACGGTTGCCTACAGCGGCCCGGCCGTCGAGTCGCCGCGCGAATCGGCGGTGCGCAGCCCGATGACCGCGGCGGCCAGCACCAGGAAGCCACCGACCAGCAGGGCGAGCCGGAAGCCGGAGGTCATCGCGTCCGCGGGAGCGTGTCCGGCGGTCAGCTCGTTCGTGGTGCGGGAGGTCGCGATGGCGGTGAGCACCGCGATGCCCAGTGCCCCGCCGATCTGCTGGGCCGTATTCAGCAGGGCCGCCGCCAATCCCGCCTGTTCGGCCGGCACCCCGGCATTGGCGGCGGTATTGGCGGCCACGAAGACCGCGCCCGCGCCGACCGCCATGACGAGCATGCCGGGCAGCACGTCGGCCGCATAGGTGCCGTCGGTGGGGATGCGCGACAGCCAGAACAGGCCGAGGCCGGTGACGAGGGCGCCGGCCACGATGAACGGACGAGTTCCGATGCGCGGGAACAGCTTCGTGACGAGACCGGCGACGACGGCGAGCGCCAGGCTGAAGGGCAGGTAGGCCAGACCGGCCTGGAGTTCGCTGTAATCGAGGACGGACTGCAGGTACAGGGTGAGGAAGAAGAACATGGCCAGCATGCCGGCGGCGATGCTCGCGTAGGACAGATTCGCGGCGGCCAGCCCCTTGATGCGGAAGATCGACAGCGGGACCAGCGGTGCGGCGGCGCGAGATTCGTTGATCACGAAACCGATCAGCAGGGCGACCGCCACCGCGAGCATGATGAGCGTCCGTACATCGGCCCAGCCGTGCTCGGGTGCTTTCACCAGGCCGTAGACGAGCAGCATCACACCACCGGTGGCGAGCGCGGTGCCGAGAACGTCGAAGCCGCCCCGGATTTCATTGCGGCGATCGTCGGCGATCAGCAGCGGGATCGCGGCCAGCACCAGCACGCACACGGGGGTGTTGACGTAGAACACCCAGCGCCAGCCCGGTCCCTGGGTGAGCAGCCCGCCGAGCAGCACGCCGGAGGCGGAGGCCAGTCCGGCCGCGCCGCCCCACACGCCCAGCGCGGTATTGCGATCCGAGCCCTCCCGGAAACTGGTCGTCAGAATCGACAGCGCGGCGGGCAGCATGAGCGCCGCGCCGATCCCCTGGGCCAGCCGCGCACCGATCAGCAGACCGCCGGACTGGGCCAGCCCGCCCATCGCCGACGCGAGCGCGATGAGCACGGTGCCGGAAACCAGAACGCGGCGGCGGCCGAGCAGATCGGCCAAGCGGCCGCCGAGCAGCAGCAAGCCGCCGTAGGTGAGCATGTAGCCGCTGGTGATCCATTGCAGCGTCGAGACGGGCATGCCCAGGTCACGCTGGATGGCCGGTAAGGCGACATTGACGATCGAGCCGTCGACGAAATCCAGGAAGGCGATGGTGCACAACAGCGCCAGCGTCGATTTGCCGCGGCGCGTGGCGAGGAATGAGGATGATGCGGTTTCTCGGAGCACGGGCGATGTCCTTCACTCGGTGACAGGAGGGGTTCATCCCTTCGCCAACCGAGAGCGCATCCGGCCGCGCGGTGTGACATCGAGCGATCCAGATCACATCCGGGACGGCGATGTCACGTTTCGCCGCCCGGTTCGCTCTCAGGAGCGAGACCGGAACAAGGAGAACCGATGACCGAGAGCACCGTCCCCGCAGCGACCGAGATCTTCGCCGCGCATCGCGAGCTGTTGTTCTCCATCGTCTACAACATGCTCGGCGGCGTCGCCGACACCGAGGACGTGCTGCAGGACACCTGGCTGGCCTGGGTGGGCCGCAACCGGGCCGGCGCCGAGGAGATCGCCAATGCCCGCGCCTATCTGGTGCGGATCGCGGTGAACAACGCGCTCGCGCGGCGGGCTCAGGAATCTCGCCGCCGCGAAACCTACGTCGGCCCTTGGCTTCCCGAGCCGCTGGTCACCGATCTGCCCGAGGTCCGTGACAGTGCCGACGCCGTGGAACCCACCTTGCGCGCGGAATCGGTCTCGATGGCCATGCTGGTGGTCATGGAGACGCTGACGCCGCTCGAGCGCGTGGTGTTCGTGCTGCACGATGTATTCGGCTACCCGCACGCCGAGATCGGCGAGATCCTCTCGCGCGACGCCGCGGCCGTGCGCCAGGTGGCGCACCGCGCCCGTTCGCATGTGCACGCGCGCCGCCCGCGCTATCAGGCCGATCCGCGTGTGCAGCGGGCCATTACCGAGAAGTTCCTCGCGGCGCAGCTCGGCGGAGACGTCAACGCACTGCTGGAGCTGCTCGCACCCGATGCCACCTTCTGGTCGGACGGCGGCGGCAAGTCCCGGGCGGCGCTGCGTCCGATCCACGGGGCGGACAAGATCATTCGACTGGTCACCAGCCCGGGCATCTCCGCCGGTGTGCCGGATATGGGGGTCCATTACCGCTGGGTCAACGGCGATCCGTCGGCGGTCATCATGTCCGGCGGTTCGCCGTACGTGGTGGTCGTCCTGGATATCGATCCGGACACCGCGCGGATCCGGGGTATCTACGCGGTCCGCAATCCGGACAAGCTGACGCATATCGATCTCGGTGCGGGGCAGCGGTAGCCGCTGCCCCGCACCGGATCACACGGTGATCGGCTAAACGGTGAAGCCGAGGGCGCGCAGCTGTTCGCGGCCGTCTTCGGTGATCTTGTCCGGGCCCCACGGCGGCATCCAGACCCAGTTGATCTGCAGGTCCTCGACCAGGCCGCTGCGGACCAGGGCGTTGCGCGACTGGTCTTCGATGACGTCGGTCAGGGGGCAGGCCGGGGAGGTGAGGGTCATGTCGAGCTTGGCGATATTGTCCTCGACCTTGAGGCCGTAGACGAGCCCGAGGTCGACGACATTGATGCCGAGTTCGGGGTCGACGACGTCGCGCATGGCCTCTTCGAGATCGGCCAGGAAGGCGATCTCCTCGGGGCTCAGGTCGGCTTCCGGGTCGGCCGTGTCCGCCTGCGGCACAACGGCTTCGGTCTGCGGCTCGGTGGCCTGCTGTTCGGTGTCGCTCATTCTCTACTCCCCGTTGCCCATGGTCTTCTTGGCCTCTTCTTCGGCGGTGATCCGCACGACGGCGTCCTTGAACGCCATCCAGCCCAGCAGGGCGCATTTCACGCGTGCCGGATACTTCGAGACGCCGGCGAAGGCGATGCCGTCGCCGATCAGGTCTTCGTCGCCTTCGACGGTGCCGCGGCTGGTGATCATCTCGTCGAACGCCTCGACCACCTTCATGGCCTGCTGCAGCGGCAGGCCGATGACCTGGTCGGTGAGCACCGAGGTGGACGCCTGGCTGATCGAGCAGCCCTGCCCGTCGTAGGACACGTCGGTCACGTCGCCATTGTCGTCCAGCTGTACGCGCAGCGTCACCTCGTCACCGCAGGTGGGGTTGACGTGGTGCACCTCCGCACCGAACGGCTCGCGGAGGCCGCGGTGGTGCGGGTGCTTGTAGTGGTCCAGGATGACTTCCTGGTACATCTGCTCCATGCGCATGGTCTATGCAACTCCGAAGAAGCTCTGGGCCTTCCGCACCGCGGCGATCAGCGCGTCCACCTCGTCGAGGGTGTTGTAGACGGCGAAGGAGGCGCGGGCGGTGGCGGCCACGCCGAACTTGCGATGCAATGGCCAGGCGCAGTGGTGGCCGACGCGGATGGCGACGCCCTCGTCGTCCAGGATCTGGCCGACGTCGTGGGCGTGGATGCCGTCCACCACGAAAGCGACCGCGCCGCCGCGGTTCACATTGTCGGCAGGGCCGACGATGCGCACGCCGTTCAGCTTGCTCAACCCGTCGAGGGCCGCGCTGACGAGCGTGTGCTCGTGCGCCGCAACGGCTTCCATGCCGATCTCTTCGAGATACCGCACGGCCGCGCCGAGTCCGACCACCTGCGAGGTCATCGGCACGCCGGCCTCGAACCGCTGCGGCGGGGCCGCGAAGGTGGAGTGGTCCATGAACACGGTCTCGATCATGGAGCCGCCGGTGATGAACGGCGGGGTCTGCTCGAGCAGCGCGTAGCGGCCGTACAGCACGCCGACGCCGGAGGGGCCGAGCATCTTGTGGCCGGAGAAGGCGGCGAAGTCGACGCCCAGCTCCCGGAAGTTCACCGGCATGTGCGGCACCGACTGGCAGGCGTCGAGCACCACCAGCGCACCGACTTCCTTTGCGCGCCGGACCAATTCGGTCACGGGCGCGATGGCGCCGGTCACGTTGGACTGGTGGGTGAACGCCACCACCTTCGTCGCGGGCGACAGTTCGAGCGAGTCCAGGTCGATGCGGCCGTCGTCGGTGATGCCGTACCACTTGAGGGTCGCGCCGGTGCGCCGCGCCAGCTCCTGCCACGGCACCAGGTTCGCGTGGTGCTCGAGCTCGGTGATGACGATCTCGTCGCCGGGGCCGACATGGAACGGGAACCGGTCGTCGGCGAAGGCGTAGGTGACCAGGTTCAGCGATTCGGTCGCGTTCTTGGTGAACACGATCTCGTCCGCGCTCACGCCCACGAAGCGGGCGATATCGGCGCGGGCGCCCTCGTAGGCGTCGGTGGCCTCTTCGGCCAGCTGGTGAGCACCACGGTGCACCGCCGCATTGCGCTGGATCAGGAAGTTGCGTTCAGCATCCAGCACCTCCATGGGCCGCTGTGCGGTGGCGCCGGAATCCAAGTAGACCAAGGGTTTTCCGTCGCGCACCGTGCGGCTGAGGATCGGGAAGTCGGCGCGGATGCGGGCGACGTCCAGAGCGGGCACCGTGGTGGTCATATCTAGGCTCCTACAGCTGCAGAAGTGAAGCGCACGTATCCGTTCGAGTCGAGTTCTTCGGCGAGTTCGGCGCCGCCCTCGGCCACGATCCGGCCGCCCACGAAGACGTGGACGAAGTCCGGCTGGATGTAACGCAGGATGCGGGTGTAATGGGTGATCAGCAGGATGCCGCCGGTCTCCCGCTCCTTGTAACGATTCACGCCCTCGGAAACAATCCGCAGCGCGTCGACGTCGAGGCCGGAGTCGGTCTCGTCGAGGATGGCGATCTTCGGCTTGAGCAGGCTGAGCTGCAGGATCTCCTGGCGCTTCTTCTCGCCGCCGGAGAAGCCCTCGTTGACGGAGCGGTCGCCGAAGGCCGGATCGATCTCCAGCTCGGCCATGTTCTCCTTGACTTCCTTCACCCAGGTGCGCAGCTTGGGGGCTTCGCCGCGGATGGCGGTGGCGGCGGTGCGCAGGAAGTTCGAGACCGAGACGCCGGGGACCTCGACCGGGTACTGCATGGCCAGGAACAGGCCGGCGCGGGCGCGCTCGTCGACCGACATCTCCAGCACGTCCTCACCGTCGAGGGTGATGGAGCCCTGGGTGACGGTGTACTTGGGGTGCCCGGCGATGGCGTAGGACAGGGTCGACTTGCCGGAACCGTTGGGGCCCATGATCGCGTGGGTCTCACCCGACTTGATGGTCAGGTTCACGCCCTTGAGGATCTTGATGGGCTCGCCGGTCTCGTCCGGGTTGGCGACCTCGACGTGCAGGTCCTTGATTTCCAGGGTGGTCATCGAATTCGAATTCCTTTGCGGGGAGGGGAAGTTGATGTCAGACGCCGACAGCGGCGAGTTCGGCTTCGATGGCCGCCTCGAGCCGCTCCCGGACCTCCGGGACGGTGATCTTCTGCAGGATCTCGAAGAAGAAGCCGCGCACGACCAGACGCCGCGCCACCTCCTCCGGGATGCCGCGCGAGCGCAGGTAGAACAGCTGCTCGTCGTCGAAACGACCGGTCGCGGAAGCGTGTCCGGCGCCGACGATCTCGCCGGTCTCGATCTCCAGGTTGGGCACCGAGTCGGCGCGGGCGCCGTCGGTGAGCACCAGGTTGCGGTTCACCTCGTAGGTGTCGGTGCCTTCGGCCGCGGCGCGGATGAGCACGTCGCCGACCCACACGGTGTGCGCGTCCGGCTTGTCGGAGGTCGGATCGCCCTGCAGCGCACCCTTGTACTGCACGTTGGACTTGCAGTTGGGCTGCGAGTGATCGACCAGCAGGCGCTGTTCGAAGAACTGGCCGTCGTCGGCGAAGTACACGCCGAGCAGTTCGGCGTCGCCGCCCGGACCCGCGTAGCGGACGTTGCCGACCAGGCGCACCAGGTCGCCGCCGAGGGTGACGTTGGTGTGGCGCAGGGTGGCGTCGCGGCCCAGCTTGGCGTGGTGCGCCGTGACGTGCACGGCGTCGTCGGCCCAGTCCTGGACGGCGATGACATTGAGCGCGGCGCTGTCGCCGAGGATGAATTCGACGTTCTCGCCGTAGGTGCCGCTGCCGCGCTGGTCGACGACCACGGTGGCGCGGGCGAAGTTGCCCAGGCGGATCTGCAGGTGCCCGTAGGCGGTCTTGCCCTCGCCCGGACCGGTGATGGTCACGGTAACCGGCTCGGCCACTTCGGTTTCCGCGCCGACGGTCACGATGGTCGCCTGCTCGAAGCCCGAGTAGGCCTGCGCCGCAACGCGATCGGTCGGGGTGCCGCCCTCGCCCAGGCGGGCATCGGTGCGGTCGACGGTCTCGACGGTCACACCGGCCGGCGCGACGGCGTCGACGGTGGCCTGGCCGTCACGCACGGCGGTGCCGTCGTGCAGGCCGTTGAGCCGCCGCATCGGGGTGAAGCGCCAGGCTTCATCCCGACCCGACGGGATTTCGAAGGCGTTGACGTCGAACGAAGCGAAAACTTCGCCCTTGTTCAACGCCGGGGTGCGAGCCTCGGCGGCCTCGGCAACGTTCTCCACGGCCATCAGCCGACGGCTCCTTCCATCTGCAGTTCGATCAGGCGGTTCAGTTCCAGGGCGTACTCCATCGGGAGCTCCTTGGCGATCGGCTCCACGAAGCCGCGCACCACCATCGCCATGGCCTCGTCCTCGGTCAGGCCGCGGGACATGAGGTAGAACAGCTGGTCCTCGGACACCTTCGACACGGTGGCCTCGTGACCCATGGTCACGTCGTCCTCGCGGATGTCGACATAGGGGTAGGTGTCGGAGCGGGAGATGTTGTCCACCAGCAGCGCATCGCACTTCACGGTCGACTTCGAGCCGTAGGCGCCCTTGTTCACCTGCACCAGGCCGCGGTAGGAGGCCCGGCCGCCGCCGCGCGCCACCGACTTGGAGATGATGTTCGAGGAGGTGTTCGGCGCCAGGTGCAGCATCTTCGCACCGGTGTCCTGGTGCTGGCCCGCGCCGGCGAACGCGATCGAGAGCACCTCGCCCTTGGCGTGCTCACCGGTCATCCACACGGCCGGGTACTTCATGGTGACCTTGGAGCCGATATTGCCGTCGACCCATTCCATGGTCGCGCCCGCCTCGGCCTTGGCCCGCTTGGTGACCAGGTTGTAGACGTTGTTCGACCAGTTCTGAATGGTGGTGTACCGGCAGCGGCCACCCTTCTTCACGATGATCTCCACGACCGCGGAGTGCAGCGAGTCCGAGCTGTAGATCGGCGCGGTACAACCCTCGACGTAGTGCACGTAGGCGTCCTCGTCGACGATGATCAGCGTCCGCTCGAACTGACCCATGTTCTCGGTGTTGATGCGGAAGTACGCCTGCAGCGGGATGTCCACGTGCACGCCCGGCGGCACGTAGATGAACGAACCGCCCGACCACACAGCGGAATTCAGCGCGGAGAACTTGTTGTCACCCGAGGGGATGACCGAGCCGAAGTACTGCTGGAACAGCTCGGGGTGCTCCTTGAGACCGGTGTCGGTGTCGAGGAAGATGACGCCCTGCTTCTCCAGGTCCTCGCGGATGGAGTGGTAGACGACCTCGGACTCGTACTGCGCGGCGACACCGGCGACCAGGCGCTGCTTCTCCGCCTCCGGGATGCCGAGCTTGTCGTAGGTGTTCTTGATGTCCTCGGGCAGCTCTTCCCAGGAAGCGGCCTGCTTCTCCGAGGAGCGCACGAAGTACTTGATGTTGTCGAAGTCGATGCCCTCGAGGTTGGAACCCCAGTTCGGCATGGGCTTCTTGTCGAAGATGCGCAGGGCCTTGAGCCGGAAGTCGAGCATCCATTCGGGCTCGCTCTTCTTGGCCGAGATGTCGCGGACGACCTCCTCGGACAGACCGCGCTTGGCACTGGCACCGGCGACATCCTTGTCGGCCCAGCCGTACCCGTAATTACCCAGGGAAGCGATGGTCTCTTCCTGGGTCAGCGGCTGCGCCTGGTCGGTGGTCGTCGTCATTCGGCACTCCTTCCGGAGTCGTGTGTAGAAGTCGTTGCGGGCTGGGCAACGGGGTTTTCTGCGGTATTCGGTTCGGCGGTATTCGATTCCGATGCCACGGTGGGCATGGGCAACAGCAGCGGCACGTGCGTGGTGCACGCGCAGTCGCCATTGGCGATGGTGGCCAGGCGCTGGACGTGCGTCCCGAGAATCTCGCGGAACGCTTCCAGCTCGGCCGCGCACAGCTCCGGAAATTCCTCGGCCACATGCGACACCGGGCAGTGATGCTGGCAGATCTGTACGCCCGCACCGACTTTCCGGGTGGAAGCGGCGAACCCGGCATCGGTGAACGCTTCCGCGAGCTCCTCCGCCTTGGCCTCGGTCGCCTCCGGGGTGTGCCGGCCCAGCCGGTCCACTCCGGCCACGATCGCGCCGACCCGCTTGCGGGCGAATTCGACGATGGCCTTGTCGCCGCCGATCTCGCGGAGCTGTCGCATGGCGGCACCGGCGAGGTCATCGTAGGCGTGGCTCAATTTGCCCCGGCCGGTAGCCGTCAGCTGGAACTGCTTGGCCGGTCGGCCGCGGCCCTTCTGCTGCCACGGGGCCGAGCGGGCGGCACGCGCCTCCCCCGACTCCAGCAGCGCGTCCAGATGCCGTCGCACGCCCGCCGGACTCAGGCCGAGCCGCTCGCCGATGGCGGTCGCGGTGATCGGTCCTTCCTCCAGCAGTAGTTTGATGACGGCCTCGCGGGTGTGCCCTTCGCCCGCCGGCGCGGGCACGACAACAGCCCGGGCGCCCTTCCGGCGCCCGGTGCCTGCTTCCGCATTCCGCAAACCCACGGTTTTCACAACACAAGTGTGACGGAATTCCATTCCGCGTTCCAGTAAGGGTTCCCTGACCTATCTCGCGCGACCAGCGGCGATGGACACGGATGTGACCTGTCACACTCTCGATCCGGAATTTCCGCTGCTCACCGCGAGGTTGCGCGGTTGGTGAGCAGAATTCTGGTGACCGGTGCGACCGGGAACGTCGGCCGTCGAGTAGCGGAGCGGCTCGCCGCCGGAGACAGCGTCGTGCGCGCGGTGGTCCGCGATCCCGGCCGGGCGGGGTTGCCGGCCGCGGTGGAGGTCGTGGCCGGAGATCTGGCGGCGCCCGAATCCCTGACGACCGCGCTGGCCGATGTCGACACCGTGTTCCTGATCTGGCCGTTCCACTCCTCCGACGGTGCGAAGCGGCTGCTCGAGGTCCTGGCCGGAGCCGTGCGGCGGGTGGTCTATCTGTCGTCCTCGACGGTGAATGACGCGGGGCCGCAATCGGATCCGATTCCGGAACGGCATGCCGAACTGGAGGGCCTGCTGGAAGCCTCGGGACTGGCGTGGACGGTGCTGCGCGCGGACACCATCGCATCCAATGCGCTGGCCTGGGCCGGGCAGATCCGCGAGACCGGGGTGGTGCGCACGACGGACGTTGCACCGACCGCGGTGATCCACGAGGACGATATCGCCGCCGTGGCGGCCCGGGTGCTCGCCGACGACGCGCACACGGGCCGGAAATACGTCCTGACCGGCCCCCGAGTCGTCGGTCGCGACGATCAGGTGCAGGCCATCGCGGCGGCGATCGACCGGCCGCTGCGCTTCGAGCCACTACCGCTCGACATCGCCCGAGCGAATATGACCGCCGCCGGACTACCTGCGGACCTCATCGAATCCTTGCTGGCGATGGCCGAATTCCGCCCCCGCTCGGACCTGATCACCACCACGGTCGAGGACCTCACCGGCACCCCCGCCCGCGATATCCGGGACTGGGCGGTCGAACACGCCGCCCGCTTCCGGTAACCCCGCAGTTGCGCCGGGACGCCGATCAGCCGTGGAACGGATCGGCGTCCTGCCCCGGCAGCCACGATCGGCCCGGCTCGGTCCACCCATTGGCCTTGATCATCTTCTTGGCCGCCCGCTGATTGCGTCCGATCAGCCGGTCCAGATACAGATGCCCGAGCAGATGATCGGTCTCGTGCTGCAGGCAGCGCGCCAGATACCCGGTCCCTTCGACCGAGACCGGCTCGCCGTGGACGTCCACACCGGTCACCTTCGCCCAGTCGGCCCGACCGGTCGGAAACCACTCCCCCGGCACCGACAGGCAGCCTTCGTCGTTCTTGTCGGGATCCGGCATGGTCTCCGGGATCTCCGACGTCTCGAGCACCGGATTGACGACATATCCGCGCCGCCGCTCCTGGTCCTGCACCAGGTCGTACACGAACACCGCCCGCGGATCACCGACCTGATTCGCCGCCAGCCCCGCACCCCGCGCGGCGGTATTGGTTTCGAACAAATCCTCGACGAAAGCCGCGAGCTCGGCGTCGAATTCGGTGACCGGAACCGCCGGAGTGGACAGTCGGGGATCACCTGCGATCAGAATCGGACGGACAGCCATTCGACACAGAATAGAGAACCATCGCGCCGTTCAGTGCGGGTGGTCGGGCGGGTGGCGGGCGCGGAACTAGGGACGAGCGGCGAGGAAGGCGCGTAGTTCGCGGATCACCTCGTCGGGGTTCTCCTCGGGAAGGAAGTGGCCGCCGGGCAAGGGTTTTCCGGTGACGTTGCCGGCCCATTCGCGCCAGGTCAGCAGGGGGTCGAACCATTGGCCGGTGCCGCCGTAGCGGTCCCACATGACCAAGACGGGGCATTCGATATGGCGTTTGCCCTTGTCCTCGTGGTCGTGGGCGTAGTCGAGGGTGGCGGCGGCCCGGTATTGCTCGCAGATGGCGTGGACGGTGTGCGGGGAGGCGAAGGCGGCGATGTATTCGGCGCGCAATTCCGCGGGAATGGCCGCGGGATCGGCGGACCAGGCGTCGAGCATGTGGTTGACGAGGGCGGAGGGAGCGCCGGCGATGAGGGTTTCGGGCAGCGGGAAGGGGGCGGCCAGGAAGGACCACAGCCAGTAGGCGAGGGAGAATTCGCGGCCGGCCTGGTCGAAGGAGTCACCGGTGGGGACGATGTCGAGGACGGCCAGGGCGGTGACGCGGTCGGGGTGGTCCAGGGCCATGCGGTAGGCGCAGCGGGCCCCGCGGTCGTGACCGGCTACGGCGAAGGCCGGAAAGCCCAGGTGTTCCATGACTTTCACCTGGTCGAGCGCCAGGGTGCGCATGGCGTAGGGGGCGTGGTCGGGGGCGCTCGGGGGTTTGCCGCTGGCGCCGAAACCGCGCAGGTCGGTGGCGATCACGGTGTGGGTGGCGGCCAGGGCGGGGGCGACGCGGTGCCACATGAGGTGGGTTTCGGGGATGCCGTGCAGCAGGAGCAGCGGCGGGCCCGATCCGCCGCGGCGGCCGTGGATCACCGTGTCGGGGAGCTGGATGTCGAATTCGGTGAAGTCGTCGAGCATGGTGCGCCTCGCGATCCCGTCGTCGGCCCGGGTGGGTTACTCGGGCCGAGTACCCGCGAGATCGGGCGCCACGCGATACGTCAGCGGACGGCGATGAGTTTCAGTGGGGCGTCCAGGAGGGCGTCGAGGGAATCGGCCCAGGGGACGATGCGGGTGGTGACGGGGGTGGGGTCGAAGCGGCCGGCGGCGACAAGGGCGAGGACTTCGGGGATGACGGGGCGGACGTGGGCGCGGCCGGTGTGGAAAGTGCAGCAGCGCGAATACATTCCGAGCAGGGGGAGGGAGACGTCCTGGGCTTGGACGCTGACGCTGGTGCACCAGCCGTCGTTGGCGGTGGCATTGATGGCTGCCACCAGTGCTTTTCGGCCGCCTGCGGCTTCTACGACGATGGGGAATCGGCCGGCTCGGGTGTCGGCGGGGCCTTCCAGCGCTTCGGCGCCGAGTTGTGCGGCGAGTTTCAGGCGGTCCGGGTCGGTGTCGAGGTAGACGGTGCGGGACGCGCCCAGGGCGACGGCCAGGCCGGCGGCGTAGAGGCCGATGGACGAGGCGGCGGGGCCGCCGAGAATCAGGACTTCCGCGCCGGGATCGTCGGCCAGTTGGGGCGCTACGGCGCGATAGGCGTCGGGGATATTGTCGCTCGCGCTGGCGACCGCCACCGGATCCACGCCCGCGGGCACCGGGACCAGCATGGCGTCGGCATGCGGGACGCGCACCAGGTCGGCCCAGAGACCGCCCCATTCGAGCCCGCCCATCGCACCGAGGCCGTAGGTGGACATGAACGGGTGCGAGGTGCAGTTTCCGGTGCGGCCGCGCAGGCAGGCGGGGCAGTCGCCGCAGGAGATCTGGAAGGGAACGACCACGCGATCGCCCGGGACCACCGTGCGGACGTCCGCGCCGACCGCGACCACTTCGCCCACCCCCTCGTGACCGAACGGGTACGGGCCTTGCAGGGGGAACCGGCCTTGCAGGACAGCGGGATCGAGGTCGCAGGTGGCGACGGCGATCGGGCGGACCAGGGCCTGGCCGGGCGCGTCGAGGACCGGTTCGGGACCGTCTTCCCAATGCAGGGCGCCGGGTCCGTCGAGGATGAGTCGCTTCATGCTTCGAGCATCGCTAGAACGTTCTTTCCAGGCAACCCACCCTAGGGTGAATTCACTTCGGCGGCACCGGCTTCCGCGAAACTCATGCGGATCAGCCGGGCCATGGCGGCCGCGACTATCTGCAATGGCTCGTCCGAGCGCCGCACCCGGGCCAGAATGGTCGCCCCTTCGTAGGCGGCGACCACCGTGGTCGCCAGTTCGCGGGCCTGCCCCTCCGGTAATCCCATCTCCCCCAGCAGCTTCGTGAACCCCTCCGACATGGCCTCGAACGCCGACACGCAGGCCGCGCGCACCCGGTCCACATCGCTGCCGCCGTCCAGGGCGGGCGTTCCCACCGGACACCCTTCGCTCCAGTCCGATCCGGCCAGCTTGGCGGCCATGAAATCGAACAGCGTTGCGGTGGTGCCGAACACATCCCCCGGCGCCTGACTGATCATGCGTCCCACCAGGACTCCGGTCCCGGCCACCGCCGATACCGCGATCTCCTCCTTGCCGCCGGGAAAGTGGTGGTAGATCGACCCGTACGGCAAACCCGCTGCCTCGCTGAGCTTCTTCAAGCCGAAGCCGTGATAACCGTGCCGAGCCAGCAACCCGGCGGCGGCCACCTCAATTCGACGCTTTGACTCCGAAACCATCCATCCAGCGTATGGGCGAGGTCCGACACCGGCAGGGCGAATGAGCTGTGACCTGGGCGGGAGTGGGTTTCAAAGTGATTGCACGCTATACAATTCCGCAGTGCGTGCCGTGCCGGATGCCGGACTCAGCCCAGCGCCGAGATGGCGGCGCGCAGCCGCGCGGTGGCATCGTCGGCGATGGCGCGCAAGGCCGGATCCTCCCCCGCCACCTGCACCATCAGTTCCGGGTTCATGGCTTCGACCAGCACGCCGCCGCCCGAACGATCCGCGCGCACAACCACATTGCACGGTAGCAGCAGCCCGATCTGCCGGTTCGCCTCCAATGCCGCGTGCGCCAGCGGCGGATTGCAGGCTCCGAGAATCAGGTACTCCTCGAGCTCCACCCCGAGTTTGACCCGCATGGTGGCGGTCACGTCGATCTCGGTGAGCACGCCGAAACCCTGTTCGGACAGGGCTTTCCGGGTGCGGTCGACGGCATCTGCGAAATCGGTGGGCAGGGTGGTGGAGAGCGCGAGGGTCATGGATACATCCTTCGATCCGGCGCTCAGGCGAGCGCGAGGAAGAGTTTTTCGAGTTCTTCGACCGAGAGCGGCTCGGCACCGTCGCCCTGGCCACCGGACACGCATTCGCGCAGATTGGTGGCGACGATCTTGAAGCCGGCGCGGTCCAGGGCCTTGGAGACCGCGGCGAGCTGGGTGACCACGTCCTTGCAGTCGCGGTCCTGTTCGATCATGGAGATCACACCCGCGAGCTGACCGTGCGCACGGCGCAAACGGTTCAGTACGAGCGCCTTGGCTTCCGCGTCGCCGGCCATGAGTTTTCCTTTCCCGGGGAACTGTTAACACCAATATACCCCCGGGGGTATATGAAGGGGTGTGCCGGGCCCGAGATCTCCGGCACACCCCCGCCCCTCAGTGCGAGAAGCTGATGTCCGGCAGCACTTTCGCCAGCCAGCGCGGCGACCACCAGGCGGCGTGTCCGGTCAGGCGCAGCAGCACCGGCAGCAGCACCAGCCGGACCAGCACGGCGTCCAGCAGCACCGCCACACCGAGCACGATGCCCATTTCCTTGGGCGGCAACGGTTCCACGAAGGCGAAGGTGAAGAACACCGCCACCATGACCGCTGCGGCGGCCGCGATCACCCGGCCGGAATGGGCCAGCCCGTCCACGTGCGCGACGGCCGGATCACCGGAGCGCTCGTAGTGTTCCTTTGCCGTGGCCAGCAGGAACACCGTGTAATCCATGGCGATGGCGAAGATCATGGCAAAGAAGAAGACCGGCCCCCAGCCGTCCAGGAAGCCCTGCGGGGTGAAGCCGAGCAGGCTCGCCCCGTGCCCGTCCTGGAAGATCAGCTTCGCGACGCCGAACGCGGCGGCGGTGGACAGCAGGCTCACGCCCGCGCCCAGCAGTGCGATCAGCGGGGCGCGCAGCGCGATCAGCAACAGCAGGAAGCCGAGCACCAGGATGATGCCGACGACCAGCGGCAGGTAATCGTTCAATGCCTGTTGCAGGTCGAGGTTCTCGGCCACCGCGCCGCCCACCAGGGCATCGGCGGGCAGGGCCGCGCGCAGGCCGTCGACGAGCGCACCCATGCCGGGATCGGAGGGATCGGCTGCCGGGATGGCTTGCACCAGTACGAAATCGGCGCCGTCGACAGCCGGCTGCGGCGGCAGGACCGCGGCGATGCCGGGTTGCGCGGCGGCGATCCGCACGGTCTCGGCGGCTTGCCCGCCCGGTGCGACGAGTTGCAGGGTTCCCGGCGCGCCGGGCCCGAATGCCTGCTGCACCAAGGCGTATCCCTGACGCACGGGCGCGTCCTCGGACACCACCTGGATCGAGGGCATGGCGACCTTCAACCCCAGCGCGGGGACGGCCAGTCCGATCAGCACGAGCAGCGCGCCGAGCGCGAACGGCCACGGATGCCGGTGCAGCAGTTCACCCCAGCGGGCGAACAGCGGCGAACGATGCTGCTGCCGAGCGGTATACGGCAGCGATCCGGCATTGACCCGCCGTCCCAGTCGGCCCAGTGCCGCGGGCAGCAGGGTGAGCGTGGCCGCCAGCACGAACGCGACCGCGAACATGATGCCGATCGCGGTGGTCCGGACCGCCGGCGCGGGCACCACCAGCACCGCCGACAGACTGACCAGCACTGTCAGGCCCGACAGCACGACCGCTTTGCCCGCCGTGCCCATGGTCAGCGCCACGGCGGTGCGCGGCGTGACGTTTCCGTCCCGCACCGCATCCCGGAATCGCGAGACGATGAACAGCGCGTAGTCGATGCCCAGGGCGAGCGCGAACATCATGGCGAAGTTCATGGCCCACAGCGAGATCGGCGTGACCTGGTTCAGCAGGGCCAGCCCGCCCGCCGAAGCGATCAGCCCGGTCAGGGTGAGCAGCAGCGGCAGCCCCGCCGCCACCAGCGAACCGAACGCCAGCACCATGATGGCCAGCGTCACCGGCCAGGAGAACATCTCCGCCTTCAGCATGGCGTCGTGATTGGCCTCGTTGAAGTCGCTCCACAGCGCGGACGCGCCGGTCGGATAGACCTCGACGCCGTCCCCGGACAACCCGGTCAGCCGCGATTTCACGGCGTCGACGGCGGCCACCATCTCATCGGTGGTGCCGTTCGCGCCCGCGATGAGAATGCCGGTGTGCCCGTCCGGACTGATGGTCATCCCCGGTTGCGGCAGCACCACCGCCCCGAATCGCGCGTCGCCCCCGAGGATTCCGGTGATCTCCCCGATTACCGCGCGCACCGGTGCGCTGTCGATGCCCTCGCTACCGGAATGCACGACGATCTGCACCGCGGCGGCGGAGTTGCCGCCGAAATGCTGTTGCGCGAGCTCCCGGGCCCGGACCGATTCCGACCCGTCGGCCTGCCAGCCGGCCCCGGCCAGCGAGGTCATGGCGGCGGGCGCGGCCAGACCGAGCGCGACGGTGAGGACCAGCCACAAGCCGAACACCCAGCGGGAGCGGTCGACCATGAGCGCACCGAGACGGCCCAGCGCACCGCCGGGTAGCTGCCTGGTTTCCGAAACAGGCGGGGAGGCATCGGCGATGCCCGTTGCTGTACTTCGCATCCGAGTTCCTTTCATACCCCCCGGGGTATACGACAGAAATACCCCCGGGGGTATTTGGGAAGATACCCCCAGGGGTATCAAGACCGCAATGCCGCTCCCCCACGCCCGGCCGAACGCCGATTCCGCGCCCGCGCCCGACTAGGCTTCGCGAATGTGGCGGTAGTGGACGGCGCGCGGCGCACAGTGATCGAGATCGGACGCCGGGCCCTCGGCCTGGACGTGCGGCCGTCCGACCACACCGTCGAAGTGCTGCACAGCGTCGACGGCGAGGTGCCGGGCCTCGACCGGCGGGAAACCCTGCAGCTGACCCGGATCCGGCTGCTCGGGGCCACCGGCGCGGTCATCATGGCGGTGGCGGCGCTGGGCGTGGGCGCGCAGCCGGTGCATCAGAATCCGACGTCCGGGCTGCGGGTGCTCGGATTCTTCGCCCGGGCGCACACCTCGACGCTGGCCATGTGCATGATCGGCACCGTCCTGGTGGTGATGGCCTGGCTGCTGCTGGGCCGCTTCGCGGTCGGCGGCTGGGGCGGCAATCCGGTCCACCGGCTGACCAGGTCGCAGCTGGATCGCACGCTGCTGCTGTGGATCATTCCGCTCAGCATCGCGCCGCCCATGTTCTCCAACGACGTGTACTCGTACCTGGCGCAGAGCGAGATCGCGGCGCGCGGGCTCGACCCGTACGAGGTGGGTCCGGCGGACGGGCTCGGGCTCAACAATGTGCTGACCAACAACGTGCCGAACATCTGGCGCGAGACCCCCGCCCCCTACGGGCCGCTGTTCCTGTGGATGGGCAAGGGCATCGCCATCGTCACCGGGGACAACATCATCGCCGGGGTATGGCTGCACCGGCTGCTGGCATTGGCCGGTGTCGCCCTGATCGTGTGGGCGCTGCCGCGGCTGTCCCGGCGCTGCGGCGTCGCGCCGGTGAGCGCGCTGTGGCTGGGCGCGGCCAACCCGCTCGTGCTGTTCCACCTGGTCGGCGGCGTGCACAATGACGCGCTCATGCTCGGGCTCATGCTGGCGGGCCTGGAGTTCTGCCTGCGCGCCGTGGAGGACACCCATCCGTTCGATCGGAATGCCTGGGCGCTGTTGATCTTCGGGACCGTGGTGATCACCATGTCGTCCTCCATCAAGGTCACCTCCTTGATCGCGCTCGGCTTCGTGACCATGGCGCTGGCGCGGCGCTGGGGCGGCGGGTTCAAACAGGTGCTCGTGGCCGGCTCCCTGCTCGGGGCGATAGCGCTGGCCACCACACTGTTCATCAGCTACGCCAGCGGGCTCGGCTTCGGCTGGATCCACACCCTCGGCGTCGCCGGGGCGGTGCGCAGCTGGATGTCGCTGCCGACCGCGATCGGCGTGGTCACCGGATTCGGCGGCGTGCTACTCGGTTTGGGCGATCACACCACCGCGCTGCTGTCCATCACCCGCCCCATCGCGGGCACCATCGCGGGCTTCATCACCGTCCGCATGCTGGTGGCCACCTGGACCGGGCGCCTGCATCCCGTTGGCGCACTGGGCGTATCGCTGGGCGCGATCGTGCTGCTGTTCCCGGTGGTGCAGCCCTGGTATCTGCTGTGGGCCATCGTGCCGCTGGCGGCCTGGGCCAACCGGCCGGCGTTCCGTGTTCCCGCCGTGGCCTTCTCGGCGGTGGTGAGCGTGATCCTGATGCCGCGCGGCGCCGACTTCTACGTTTTCCAGATCGTCGAATCGGCGGTCGCGGTGGTGATCGTGAGCCTGCTGCTGATCTTCCTCACCCGGAATGTGCTGCCGTGGCGCAATCAGCCGGGGGTGTCGGCTCCGTCACAGCGGCCCACGCCTTACGGTGTCTCTTCGTGACCGCAGCCTCCGGACCCGCCGTTGTCGTCGACGGCGTCGTGAAACGCTACGGCGAGACCACCGCGGTCGACGGCATCAGCTTCGAGCTCGAACGCGCACAGGTGCTGGCACTGCTCGGGCCCAATGGCGCGGGCAAGACCACCACCACCGAAATGTGCGAGGGCTTCGTGCGCCCCGATGCCGGAACCGTGCGGGTGCTCGGCCTGGACCCGATCGCCGATTCCGATCGGCTGCGCCCGCGCATCGGCGTCATGCTGCAGGGCGGCGGCGCGTACCCCGGATCCAAGGCCGGGGAGATGCTGGACCTGGTCGCCTCCTACTCGGCCGACCCGCTCGATCCGGCGTGGCTGCTCGACATCCTCGGCCTCAAGGACGCCCGCAAGACCCCCTACCGGCGCTTGTCCGGTGGGCAGCAGCAGCGGCTCGCGCTGGCCTGCGCGCTGGTCGGGCGGCCCGAGATCGTGTTCCTGGACGAGCCGACCGCCGGATTGGACGCGCAGGCACGGCATCTGGTGTGGGAGCTGATCGACTCGCTGCGCCGCGACGGGGTCAGCGTGCTGCTCACCACCCACCTCATGGACGAGGCCGAGCAGCTCGCCGACCAGCTGGTCATCATCGACCACGGGCAGGTCGTCGCGCAGGGCACGCCCAGTGAGGTGACCTCGCACGGTGCGGAGGGGCGGCTGGCGTTCACCGCGCCCCCGAAACTGGACCTGGCCTTACTGGAAGCCGCACTGCCGGAGGGGTTCACGCCGCGCGAGACCGCGCCCGGCTCCTACCTGCTGCAGGGCGACATCACCCCGCAGGTGCTGGCCACCATGACCGCGTGGTGCGCGCGAATCGACGTGCTGCCCACCGACATTCGCATCGACCAGCGCCGCCTGGAAGACGTCTTCCTCGAACTCACCGGCAAGGAGCTGCGGGGATGACCGCCACCGCCGATCGATTCGCGCCCGGGACCTTCACCCCCGCGCCGCGGCCGACCACCCGCGCCCGCATGCTGGCGGCGCAGACCCGCATGGAACTGATCCTGTTGCTGCGCAACGGGGAACAGTTGCTGCTGACCATGTTCATTCCGATCACACTGCTGGTGGGGCTGACGCTGCTGCCGCTGAACGGGCTCGGGGATCACCGCGTGGACCGGGTGGTGCCGGCGGTCATGATGGTGGCCATCATGTCCACGGCGTTCACCGGGCAGGCCATCGCGGTCGGGTTCGATCGGCGTTACGGGGCGCTGAAACGCCTTGGCGCGACACCGCTTCCGCGCTGGGGCATCGTGGCCGGTAAATGCTTCGCCGTCCTCATCGTCGTGGTCCTGCAATCGATCCTGCTCGGCGGCATCGGCGTCGCGCTCGGCTGGCGGCCGTCCCTCACCGGCCTGCTGCTGGGCGCGGTCGTGATCGCGCTCGGCACCGCCACCTTCGGCGCGCTGGGCCTGCTGCTCGGCGGCACCCTCAAGGCCGAGATCGTCCTCGCGCTGGCGAACATCCTCTGGTTCGTCATGCTCGGCACCGCCAGCCTCGTCCTCATGTCCGACGACATCCCCTCCGCGGTCAGCCTGGTCGCGCGGATCATCCCCTCCGGCGCGCTGTCGGAATGCCTCGAGCAGGCCATGCGCAACAGCGTGGACTGGTACGGCCTCGCGGTCCTCGCCGCCTGGGGCGGCATCAGCGGCTGGCTCGCCACCCGCTTCTTCCGCTTCGACTGAGATCCACGACATTCGGTAGTAGGCCGGGTGACGGGGCGATATGCCGTCCCGCTACCATCGTCGGGTGCCAACTCGCGCCTTTCAGCGATTCGCGGATCTGTTCCCGATGCCCTCGCTCCGGGTTCAGCGACTCCTCGCCCTGCTGGTCCTGATCACCCAGGCCGGAATCTCGGTGACCGGAGCCATCGTTCGCGTCACCGCCTCCGGACTCGGCTGCCCGACCTGGCCGCAGTGCTTCCCGGGCAGCTTCACGCCGACCGCGGTGGCCGAGGTGCCCGCGATCCATCAGGCGGTCGAGTTCAGCAATCGCATGCTCACCTTCCTGGTCACCCTCGCGGCCGCCGCGGTGGTGATCGCGGTGACCCGAGCGCGGCGCCGGCGCGAGGTGCAGATCTACGCCTGGCTGATGCCGGGCGGCACCGTCCTGCAAGCCGGCATCGGCGGCATCACCGTGCTGTCGGGTCTGCTGTGGTGGACGGTCGCCATCCATCTGCTGGCATCGATGTTGATGGTCTGGCTCGCCGCGGTGCTGTGGAGCAAGACCGCCGAACCCGATGACGGCGTGCAGACCACGCAGGCTCCCAAGCCGTTGCGCATCCTGACCGCCCTGAGCGCCGTCGCCATGTCCGCCACTTTGGTCGCGGGCACCTTGGTCACGGGCGCGGGCCCGCACGCCGGCGACAAGAGCCTCGAGCGTCCGGTGCAGCGCCTCGAAGTCGAGATCGTCCCACTGGTGCATCTGCACGCGGAACTGCTCGTCGCCTACCTGTCGCTGCTCGTCGGCCTCGCGTTCGGGCTTGCGGCGGTGGGCATGTCGAAGACCATCCGCACCCGCCTCATCGTGGTCATCGCCCTGGTGTGCTCGCAGGCGATGGTCGGCATCATCCAGTACTTCACCGACGTCCCGGCCGCGCTGGTGGCGATTCACGTGGGTGGCGCGGCGGCCTGTGTCGCGGCGACCGCCTACCTGTGGGCGGCCCTGCGCACCCGTGAACCGCTGCCCGCGCAGGTGGCGGAGCCGGTCGGCCAGTCCGCCTGACCGACCGGTCTTTCTCGATCACCAACTAGGACAAGCCGGCCGGTGTGCACTGAAGGTCAATTGCGATCGGCGACGACGCAGTGGCCCAGGGCCAGGAATTCCCGGCGGCGGATGGTCATGCCGAGCAATTCGGCGATCGACAGCAGATCCTGATCGTCGGTGATCACGAAGCCGCGATCGCCCAGCAGGTCCCGCCATTGCTCGGGACGCCAGGTCGAGCGTTGCGGCTCGTGCTGCAGCGGATTGCCGCGCCGCGCCAGAGTCAGCATGGCCTGCAAGGCTTTCCGGCCGAACGAGGCGGTGCGCGACGGGGTCGAATAGGTGATGACGAACCGGCTGCCCGGCGCACACCGGCGAGCCACCAGATCCACGGTGGCGGCCACCTGTTCGGGGGTCAGGTACGGCACCACGCCTTCCCACACCCAGGTGGTCGGCCGGTTCGCGTCGTGACCGGAAGCCTCCAGCAGATCCGAGAGCGAATCACGCACGAAGTCCACCGCCACGAAACGCACGGTCGCCGCTTCCGGTTTCAGTTCGCCCAATCGCTTCCGTTTGTCCTGTTGCGAGGCGGGCTGATCGACCTCGAATACCTCGGTGCGCGCCAATTCCGGCATCCGCCAGGCGCGCGCGTCCAGACCGGCGCCGAGAATCACCAATTGCGGATTCGCGGCTTCCCGAATCGCGTCGTCGATGAACACGGTGCGCGTGGTCATCACATCGGCGGTGGAGGCGAGCAGTTCCCATTCCATGCTTTCGCCGAACCCGTGCGCGCGTTCACCGTTACGCACGCGTTCGACGGGGGTTCGCTCGGCCGCATCCAGCAATTCGTTGGCGATGGGATCGGCGAACCGGCCCACCGCCAGCCGCCCGTCCGCGACGGCTCGACCCTGACACACCAGTACTGCCGTGCGACTCGCCCGGTACTCGGTCATGTCGATCATTATGCGACGTGCACCGGATGACCCGACGGATCCGGCGCGCGCTCGAGCATGCGCAGCGACAGCCGCAGCACGGCTTCGCGCAGGTCCAGGCCGAGTTGCTCGGCGTGCACGGCGGCCAGTTCCAGCCCCAGCTCCGCGGCCGCCGTGGCCGGATCGCTGAGCGTCTCGTCGAGAATCATTGCGCCGATCGCCTGTTCGCGGCTGAGTTCCCGATCCTCCAGCCAGGTGACCAGCCAGTGCTCGCCGCCGGGAATTCGGATCGCGAATTCGGGAGTGCGATCGCTGGTTATGAGATCGTCGGTCGATTGGAGCGTCATTGTCTTCCCCCTCCACCATTGGTGACGTAATTCGACCGTACGAGCGCGACGGGCGATGATCAATCGAATTGCCTGCGTTCCCCGGCTATTTGCCTGCGCGTTTCGATCGGCCGCTCACATCGTCAGAGATCATGGGATGTCTGGTGGCATAACGTGATACGAACTAGGCTCGAATGGCACACCCTGGGCACGGCGGGAGGGTTGCATGACGCGAGCGGACCGACTGGACGAACCGGTCGGTGCACTGGTCCGGCGCCTGCGCAAAGAGCGCGGATTCACCCAGGCGGTACTGGCCGCCAAAGCGGGATGCTCCCGCAGCCTCATTCAGCAGATCGAGAACGGCACCCGGGTCCCGCAGCTGTCGCTGCGCGAAAAGCTCAGTCTCGCACTGGGTACCGCCTTGCCGTCCAATGGCAGCACCGGCGCCGCCCGCGCCATCGAACACCGGCACGATCAGCTGCGCATGCGTTTCAATGTCCTGCTCGGCGCGGACGCCGCCGCCGTCGAGCGCGGCCTGCGCCTGGTGGAACGCCTCTTGGAAGCCGCCCGCGCCGGCGAAGACGCACAGCCCCTGCGCGAAATCGCCCTGCGCCAGCTCGATCGCGCCGAAGACGTACTCGCCCAAGTGCCTTCACGCACCGCGACGGTCTGGGAATGGAGCACCGTCCGCGATATGAGCACCGTGGTGGAACACGCCACCCGCACCGTCCGCATGATCCACACCGCCTCCCTCGGCTCCATCAGCGGCGACGCCGGCGACGACTACCACGAAGCCCTCCTGCGCCTCGCCGCCCGCCCCACCCCCGACCGCATGGACATCCGCAGAATCTATGTGGTGGACCACATCTCGGACATGTGGCCCTACGAGGACCGCCTCTGGCGCCTCTCCCGCGCCGGCATCGAGAACGTCATAGTCAAACGCGACCACGCCCCCAACGCCACCGGCCTCCTCCTGGTAGACCGCCGCTTCGTGGTGGTAGGCGAATACGACGCCGAACCCGAAACCCGCGTAGCCAGCCGCATTTCCGCTCTCCCACACGACGTAGTCTTCGCCGAACGCCGCTTCCAGCAACTCGACCGCCTCAAACACACCCGCTCAGGCTTCGTAGCCGACCCCCTCATCGCCGACCCCCCGCTCTCCCACTACACCGACCTCGACGACGCCGACTGCCGCACCCACTTCCGCGCCACCCTCGAATCCGCCTGGAACCGCCTGTCGTGACCCTGCCGCGCGGTCGTAGCGCGTTCGGCGGTGGGCTATTCGAAGTCTTGGGCTTGCGCCACCAGATCGAAGAAGGACCAGACGCCGCCCTTGGTGTAGGCGCCCGGGGATTCGGAGCCGCCGTGGAAGGGGTAGGGGGTGGCGATGTAGATCTCGCCGTCGGCCAGTGGGCCGAGCAGGGCTCGGATGGCCGCGACGTGGGTGGGTTGCAGGACGTAGGTGATTACGTTGGGGTCGAACAGGACGCGGTCCACGAAGGCGTGGAGGTCCGGGAAGGGGCCGTAGGGCTTGACGCCGGGTGAGTAGGGGTCGAGGAGGGCGTATTCGCCGGTGCGGGTACTCATCAGGAAGGCGTGACCCAGGTCGGTGTAGCCGACGACGGTGTCGTATTGCGGGTAGTGCTCGGCCCAGGCGGGCATGACGCGGTCGAGGCGCTGCGGGGGAATCAGGTGGAAGGGGACGCTGGTCACCGGGTTCATCCAACCAGATCGGTGGGTGGCCGCCGCGCTCAGCCGTGCCAGGTGAACAGGGCCGCGGCCGCGACGGATTCGATCAGGAAATAGAACCAGACCGGGTAGAAGGCGGTGCGCCGGTCGACGGCCGCGGAGAGCAGGCGACCGGCCGCCATGCCGGCGAGCGCGGCGCCGACGGCCAGCATGATGCCGGTGCGCGGGCCCTCGTTCACGGCCGCCACCACGAGCACGGCGGCCATGGCCACGCCGAAACCGCCGTACACCGCCCGTACCTCCGAGCGCGCGGGCGCGGAGTCGACGCGAATACCGAAGGGTTGCAGGATTTTCGCGGGGACGGCCAGGGCGGCGCAGCCCATCAGCAGAAAGAACGCGGCGAGGACGGCGGCGGTGGCGGTCGCCATGGGTAACCTCCTGAGAGACGGTGAGGAGGTCAGCATGACGGTCCGGACGTCCCGGGCGCTGTCACGAACCTGCTGTCCCACGGTGTGGTTCTGGACGGGGCAGGCGTTGTACGCGGGCGCGGCCCTCGATCTCGCGCCGCATTCGGGGTCGGTCTGGTGCCTGGCGGTCGGCGTGGACGGGGATTTCACGGTGCGCGCCGGGAAGGGTGAGCCGGTGACCGCGCGCAGCGCGCTGATTCCGCCGCGCACGGTTCATCACCTGGTCGCGGCCGGTGGACGGATGATCTTCTGCTACCTGGATCCCGCCTCGGATCGGGCGGCCGCCTGCCTGGATCGGATGCGGGAGCCGGGCGTTATCGCGATCGCACACGACGAGCAGACGACACTGGCAGCACTGGGCGAGCAATTGCTCGAGGCAGGCTCGGTCGCACGGGACGCACCAGAAACCGTTGCGGCCGTGCGAGATACCGGCCAAACCGCAGACCAGCGCAACGATCTGCCCACGCTCGCTCCCGACGCCTTGGCGGCACAGTGGCTGGACCTCGCGGCCCCCAGTTCGGCCCGACGGATCGACGACCGGATTTCGACTGCCGCACAATGGATCCGGTCCGATCCGGCGGCAACCATGTCCGCGGCCGACATCGCCGCGCGGGTGCATCTGTCGGAATCGCGCTTCCTGCACCTGTTCCGGCAGGAGCTGGGTACCAGCCTGCGACGCTACCGCGTGTGGGTGCGGCTGTTGCATGCCGCGACCCTGCTCGACGCCGGCGCGAACCTGACCACCGCGGCCGCCGAATCCGGGTTCGCGACCCCCTCGCATCTCGCCCACCGGTTCCGGGCGACCTTCGGCCTGCCCGCCGGGCAGTTCCTCGGAACCGGTGTGCGGCTGCGGATTTCGCCGGATCAGTAACTCTGCCAGTCCGGCTTGTTGGCCACCGCGAACCGGTAGTAGTCCACGGCTTTGAGATTCGCCGCCGCGTCCGGGTCGACGATCACGGTGACGTGCGGATGCAGCTGCAGCATCGACGCCGGGCAGAAGGCCGACACCGGCCCTTCCACCGCGGCCGCCACCGCTTCGGCCTTACCGGCCCCGGTCGCGATCATGACGAGATGGCCGGCGTCGCTGATGGTTCCGAGGCCCTGGGTCAGGACGTGGGTTGGCACCTGGCTCAGATCGTCGTCGAAGAAGCGCGCATTGTCCTCGCGGGTCTTCGGGGTGAGCGTCTTGACCCGGGTGCGGGAGGCCAGCGACGAGCCCGGCTCGTTGAACCCCAGATGCCCGTTGGCCCCGATGCCGAGGATCTGCACCGAGATCGGCCCGTTCTCGTCGATCATCGTCTCGTACAGCGCCGCGGCGGCGGGAATCTCGGCCGCCTCGCCGTCCGGGCTGTGCACGTTCCAGTCCTGGAAGTCCACGTGCGAGGTGAACTCGTCACGAATGAACTGCCGGTAGGACTGCGGATGCCCCGGCGGCAGCCCGATGTATTCGTCGAGCAGGAACGCCTTCACAGTGTGAAAACTCAACCCGTCCTCACGATGCTGGCGAATGAGCTCCCGGTACGCCCCGAGCGGGGACGATCCGGTCGCGAGGCCGATGGCGCGGGCGCCCCGGCGCACATGGTCGGCCATGATCCGGCCGGCCAGCACCCCGGCTTCGGCGGCATTGTCGGTGATCACGAGTTCCATGGGGATCCGTCCTTGTACACGGTCAGCGGTTTCAATCGATGGTCGGTGACGAGCACGTCGGCCCGCATGCCCGGGTGCAACGCGCCGATGCTGTCGGCCATGCCGAGCAGCCGCGCCGGGGTGGCGCAGGCGGCGGTGGCGGCCGAGGTGAGATCCACGCCGGCGTGGAACACGGTGCGCCGCAGCACATCCGCGGCGGTCGCGGTACCTCCGGCGATGGCGCCTTCGCCGTCCGGGTCGTACACGCGCGAAACCCCGTCCCGCACCACCACATCCAGACTGCCCAGGTGATATCGCCCGTCGGGGCATCCGGCGGCGGCCATGGCGTCGGTGATGAGGGCGAGATTGTCCGCGCCGAGGGTGTCGAACACCATGCGCACGGTCCCGTCGGCGAGATGCACTCCGTCGCCGATGACCTCGGCCACCACGTCCCCGCGCCCGGCGGCGGCCATGGCGGCGGTCAGGAAGTTGGCGTCGCGGTGCGCGAGCTCGGGCATGGCATTGAAAAGATGGGTGATCGACACCCGCCACCCGCGGCGCATGGCGTGCACGGACCGTTCGTAGTCGGCGACCGTATGCCCCAGCGACAGCACCACATTCGCATCGGCCAGCACATCGGCGATGGCGTCGAAGCGTGCGGTCTCGGGCGCCACGGTCACCGCGACGATGCGCCCGCCCGCGTAGTCGAGGAGCCGTTCCAGCATGTCCGGATCACCGGGCACGATCCGGTCGGGATCGTGCGCCCCGCGCCGGTGTTCGCTGATGAACGGCCCTTCCAGATGGATGCCCGCCAGCAGCCCGGCGTCGACGGATTCGCTCAATACGTCGATGCGCTCGCGCAATTCGTCCTCGGTGGCCGAGACGAGCGAGGCGACCAGGGTGGTGGTGCCGCGCCCGCGATGGAATTTCGCGGCCGCCTCCACCCCGGCGGCATCGGTCTCGGGGAAGCCGTAGCCTCCGCCGCCGTGGCAGTGCACATCGATCAGCCCGGGCAGGATGATGGGCGCTTCGTCCGCCGGCTCCGGCAGTTCACCGCCGAATCCCGTTGCGGGCCCGACGTAGTCGATTCGAGGTCCGTCGAACGCCACCACACCGTCGGCGAGTTCGCCCGCCTCGGTGAGGGTGACGACCCGGCCGCGCAGGGTGATCGTCAACTATCTCGCCCCAGCGCTTTCCGGGCCGCCGTCACGGCCGCGTCCGCGGTCCCGGCGGCCAGCACCGCATCGGCCGCGGCCCGGCACTGTTCGAGGCTCACCCCGGCCAGTTGCGCGCGCACGCCGGCCAGCGACCTGGGCGCCATGGACAGCGTCTCGACACCGAGTCCGACCAGTACACAGGCAAATTCGGGATTGGATGCCGATTCGCCGCACACCCCGACCTTGACGCCGTTCTTGCGCGCCCCCGCCACCACCGCGGCGATGGTCGCGGCGAGCGCGGGCTGCCACGGATTGTGCAGCGCCGCCAGCGACGAGGACATGCGGTCCGCGCCGAACAGGTATTGCGACAGGTCGTTGGTGCCGATGGAGAAGAAGTCCACCTCCGCACCGAGATGCTCGGAACGGATTGCGGCGGCGGGGATTTCGACCATGATGCCGCAGCCGCCGAGCCCGGCCGCGCGCGCCTTGGCGACGAAGTAGCTCGCCTCCTCGACGGTGCCGACCATGGGCGCCATCACCTGCACGGCGGCGCCGGTGGCCTGGCGGGCCAGCTCGATCGCGGTGAGCTGGTCGAGCAGCGTCCCCTCATCGACGCTGCTCAACCGCAATCCGCGCACACCGAGCGCGGGATTCTCTTCCTCGGGGAGATTCAGGAACGGCAGCGGCTTGTCCGAGCCCGCGTCCAGGGTGCGCACCGTGACCGGCCGCTCCCCCATGATCCGGAAGATCTCGCCGTACTGCGCCGTCTGTTCTTCGACGGTGGGCGCGGATTGCCGGTCCAGGAACAGGAATTCGGTGCGGAACAGGCCCACGCCCTCGGCGCCGAGTTCCACCGCCAGTTGCGCGTCCGCGGCGCTGCCGACATTGGCCAGCAGCGGCACCGCGTGCCCGTCGGCGGTGCGGCCCGGACCGGTGGGCGCGTCGGCCCGGCGTTCCCGCTCGGCTCGCACGGCGGCCTTGCGCGCCTGGTCGGGCGCGATTTCTACGGTGCCGCTCGTCCCGTCCAGCACCACTTCGGCGCCTTCGGCGATGGTGGCGGCGTCCGGGCAGGCCACCACGGCCGGAATGCCCAGCGCCTTGGCCAGAATCGCGGTGTGCGAGGTCGGCCCGCCCGCGATGGTCAGCAGCCCGACCACCTTCTCCGGGTCCAGCGTCGCGGTGTCGGCGGGCGCGAGATCCTGGGCGGCGAGCACGAAAGGCGTGTCGCTGTCCGGGATTCCGGGCGGGGCCACCCCGAGCAGTTCGGCGACCACCCGCTGGCCGACGTCGCGCAAGTCGGTGGCGCGTTCGGCCATCAAACCGCCCAGCGCCGCCAGCTGTTCGGCGAAATGCGCTACCGCCTCGGTGACCGCGTGCGCGGTGGGCCCGCCGGCCCGGATGCCCGCGCGCACCTGATCCAGCAGCGCCGGATCGGCCGCCAGGGCCGAGGTCATGAACAGGATGTCGGCGGCCGGGCCGGTGGCGTCGAGGGCCTGCGCGGAGTAGCGCGCGGCGACCGTCTCGAAAGCCTTTTCGGCCCGGGCGATCTCGGCTTCGGCGTCCGCGCCGGGCGCGTCGTCCGGGCTGGTGACCGGCGCTGCCGCCAGCCACTTCACCGGCCCGATCGCGACGCCCGGTGCGGCGGCGACGCCGCGGATCTCAGCCGTCAAGATCGGTCTCCAGCAACTCGACCAGCTTGTCCAGGGCCGCGTCGGCCCCGTCGTCGGCCGAGAGGGTGACGGTATCGCCCTGTTCGACACCCAGAGTCATCACCTGCAACAGGCTACCGGCGGCCACGCCCGGCTTGCCGTCGACCGAAATGGTCACGGGTACAGGCGATTCGGCGGCGGCCTTGGCGAACAGGGCGGCGGGGCGGGCGTGCAGTCCGGTCTTGGAAGCCACGACGGCGGTGCGGGTGATCATAGGGCGGTGTTCTCCTTGTCCAGCTCGTCGGCTTCCGGTTCACGACCGGGCGTCGGCAGATTCCAGCGCTTGATGATGAAACTGAAGGTGAAGTAGTACAGGGCGGCGTAACCGAGCCCGATCGGGATCAGCCAGAGCGGATGCTGGGCCTTGCCGAAGTTGAGCAGGTAGTCGATGGCGCCCGCGGAGAAGGTGAAGCCGTCGTGGATGCCGAGCGCATTGGTCAGGGCCAGCGCCGAACCGGTGAACAGCGCGTGGATGAGCAGCAGCGGCCAGGCCACGAAGATGAAGGCGAATTCCAGGGGTTCGGTGATGCCGGTGACGAACGCGGTCAGGCCGGTGGAGAGCATGATGCCGCCGACGACCTTCTGCTGCGAGGGCTTGGCATTGCGCCAGATGGCCAGCGCGGCGGCCGGCAAACCGAACATCATGATCGGGAAGAAGCCGGTCATGAAGGTGCCGGCGGTCGGATCACCGGCCAGGAAGCGCGCGATATCGCCGTGCTTGCCGTCGTAGTCACCGATGATGAACCAGACCACGGAGTTCAGGATATGGTGCAGCCCGAGCGGGATCAGCATCCGGTTGGCGAATCCGAAGATGCCGCCGCCGATCACCGTGTTGTCGGCGACCGTATTGCCGAGCCAGGTGAGCCCGGCATTGAAGGCCGGGAAGACGAACGACATGGCCACGCCGATCACCACGGCCGCGCAGGCGGTCAGGATCGGGACCAGGCGGCGGCCGGAGAAGAAGCCCAGATAGTCCGGCAGCTGGGTGCGGTGGAACTTCTGCCACAGGATCGCCGCGGTCAGGCCCATCACGATGCCGCCCAGGACACCGAAATTCACCAGCAGCTGAGCGCCTTTGGCGTCGGTCTTGCCCGCCAGCACGACCGGGGCCATGGCCTTGCAGACGCCGTTGAAGGCCAGGTATCCGACGACGGCGGCCAGAGCGGTGGAGCCGTCGGCCTTCTTGGCCCAGCCGATGGCGATGCCGACCGCGAACAGCAGCGGCAAATTGTCCAGCAGTGCGCCGCCGGCCCCCGCCAGTACGGCCGCAACGGTTTCCAGGGCCGACCAGCGGCCCAGCATGTCGTCCTGACCTAGTCGCAGCAACAGCCCGGCAGCCGGTAGCGTGGCAATCGGCAGCATGAGGCTGCGGCCGAGTTTCTGCAGTCCGGACAGGTCGATCTTCTTACGTACGCTCTGGGCGGCGTCGGCCATAGCGGGTCCCTCAGTCTGTGAATGGCGTCACGCACCGGTATGGTGACTGGTTATAACCAGACATATACTGGTTATAACCAGCTTTGTCCACTCGACACGCATGGAGGAAAGATGTCGAAAGTTGATCAGATCGTCGCGGGCCTGGGTGGCACGGACAACATTGTCGAGGTCGAAGGGTGCATCACCCGGCTGCGCGTCGAGGTGAAGGATTCGGCCAAGATCGACGAGAAAGGTCTCAAGGCAGCGGGCGCGCACGGAGTCGTCAAGGCGGGCAATGCCGTTCAGGTCGTGGTCGGGCCGACCGCCGACGCCCTGGCCGACGACATCAACGATCTGCTCTGAGACCGATGAGCACCGAGATCCTCGCGCCCCTGGACGGGCGCGCCATGCCGCTGTCCGAGGTGCCCGACCCCGTCTTCTCCGCCGAAATGGTGGGCGCGGGGGTGGCCATCGAACCACTGGACACCGATGAGCAAACCACGGTGGTCGCGCCGATCACCGGCAGCATCGTGAAGCTGCACCCGCACGCCGCGGTCATCGTCTCCGAGGCCGGCACCGGTGTGCTGCTGCACGTGGGCATCGACACCGTCGGCAAGCCGGACCTGTTCGAGCTGAAGGCCGCCGAGGGCGCACGGGTGAACGCGGGCGATCCGCTGATCACCTTCTCCCCCAATGCCGTTCGCCGGCTGGGGCTCAGCGCCGCGGTACCGGTCGTGGTGATGGACACCGCCCCGGGTTCGGCGCAGAACGCGCTGACCGGACCGGTCGCCACCGGCGACGTGCTGTATTCGATCTGAGCGGTCCCGGAAACGAGCGAGCCGCTGCCCGATCCAGGCAGCGGCTCGAATCTCGCGGGATCAGTCCTGATCGGCCAGCACGGTCATGTACACCTGGTAGCGGTCGGCGCGATACCACGACTGCGCGTGCTCCACCGCCCGGTCGCGGGAATACGAGATACGGTCGAAAGCCAGTAGCGGAGAACCGGTTTCGGTGCCCAGCCAGCCCGCGCCGCGCTCGTCGGCGGCGACCGCGCGCACGCTCTGCTCGGCGCGATCGATCGGGCAGCCGTAGCGGTCGGCGAACAGCGCGTAGAGCGACTGCGTCAGTTCGTGATCCAGCAGTCCCGGCAGCAGATCCGCGCGATACCAGCCGTCGTCGATGGACATCGGCAACCCGTCGGCCAGCCGCAGGCGCACCAGGTGGAAGGCCTTCTCATTGGCCCCCAACCCCAGCGCGGTCTGCGAGGCGGGCGGCGGCACGGCGTGATCGGTGTGCAGCACCACGGTGCTCGGCACCCGGCCCAGCCGCCGCATATCGTCGGAGAACGAGGCCATGTGCAGCCGCGACCGCGCGACCCGTTCGGCCACGAAGGTGCCCTTGCCCGGGATCCGGGTGATGACGCCCTCGGATTCCAACTGCCCCAGCACTTCTCGCACCGTCATGCGACTGACCCGGTAGTCGTCGCACAACTGGCGTTCGCTGGGCAGCATCTCCCCGGGGCGCAGCGTCGCGCACAGGGCGGTCAACGCGGAGCGCAGCTGCGCCTGTTTGGTCACGCGGCCGGCCACGTCACCTCCGACCGCGCTTCGCCCCCGCGAGTGGCGGGAAGTCTCACTTCTCGTTGCGCGCCTTCGGGAATCGCTTCTGCTTGGCGACCCAGCCGGCCATCTTGGCCCAATGCCCCTTGGCCGGGGTCACCACCGAGACCAGCTCCCGGTTCCACTCCTCGGCCTCGGTCAGCCCGTCCACGGTTTCGCACAGCAGCTTGGCCGAGGCCAGATCGCCGACGACCCGATCGCCGAGCACGCCATCGGCGCCGACCAGGGTGACCCGGACGCCGATCCGGCCGATGGGCTGCAATACCGCGGTGGCCGAACCGCCGTGATCCGCGATGAATCCCTTCACGGAATCGACGATGGACGGCGACAACTTCTCGGGTGCCGGGGCGGCGGTAGCGCTCATGCCCAGGAGTTTACCCATGCGTCGCAGGCGGTCGATGAGCCGCCGGATATGTCACATCGGCACGGGTGTACAACAAGGTATGCGCGCCATTCAGGTTTCCGAGCACGGTGGTCCCGAAGTCCTGCGGTATGTGGAGGTCGCGGACCCGCAAGTGGGGCCCGGTCAGTTGCTGGTGCGGACCGAGGCGATCGGGATCAACTTCATCGACACCTACATCCGGACGGGGCGGTATCCGCAGGCGGTGCCGTATGTGCCGGGGTCCGAAGGTACGGGCGTGATTCTGGCCGTGGGGGCGGACGTCACCGATTTCGCCGTGGGCGACCGGGTGGCTTGGGCCGCGGGGCCGGGGTCGTATGCCGAGCAGGTGATCGTGCCCGCGGCGGTGGCTATTCCGGTGCCGGAAGGGGTTTCGCCGGAGGTCGCGGCGTCGGCGCTGTTGCAGGGTATGACGGCGCACTACCTGATCGAGTCGATCTACAAGCCCGCGCCGGGCGAAGCGGTGCTGGTGCACGCGGGGGCGGGCGGGGTCGGGCTGATCCTGACCCAGTTGCTGGCGGGGCGCGGGATTCGGGTGATCACCACGGTGTCGACCGATGACAAGGAGAAGCTGTCGCGGGAGGCGGGCGCGGCCGAAGTGCTGCGGTACGAGGACGATATCGCCGCTCGGGTGCGGGAATTGACCGGCGGCGTGGGTGTCGCGGCGGTGTACGACGGGGTCGGCGCGTCGACCTTCGAGGCCAGTCTCGCGTCATTGCGGGTGCGGGGCATGCTCGCGTTGTTCGGCGGGGCCAGTGGGCCGGTGCCGGAATTCGATCTGCAGCGGCTCGCCGGGGCGGGGTCGCTGTTCGTGACGCGGCCGACGCTGGTGCACTACACCCGCGATCGGGCCGAATTGCTGTGGCGCGCAGGCGATATCCTCCACGCCATCGCGGACGGCAGCCTGAGCATCCGGATCGGGGCCACCTATCCCCTGGCCGAGGCCGAGCGGGCGCATCGGGATCTGGAGGGCCGCAAGACAACCGGCTCGATCGTCCTGCTGCCCTGATCCCGGGGTGACGCGGTCAGCCTCCCGGTGACGGCTGACCGCGCGGATCGATTCCGCTTCAGGGGATGTCGCGGCCGGTGAGGCCGCGGTAGATGAAGCGGGTGAGGCCGTCGATGGCCTGCTCGTCGGTGAGTTCGACCGCGCCGTCCTCGACGGTTTGCAGCAGGCCGGTGGCGGCCAGGAACATCATGGCCAGGCTGGCGTCGGCGGTACTGGGCAGGGTCAGGCCGGCGGCGGGGAAGCGGTCCAGGTGGTCGGCGACATCTTGGCGCTGATCGTGGGCGTATCCGCTGACTATGCGCGCGAATTCCTCGTTGACCAGAGCCGCCTGGTTCATGGCGCGCAGCACCGCCCAATTCTTGCGGGCGAAGGTCCAGTAGCTGGCGACGTGGTAGCGGACGGCGTCCGGATCGGTGAAGTCCGGATTGTGCTCGTCCTGCTCCGAGGCCGCATCCCCTTCCACCGCAAGGTCTTTCAGGAGCGACTGGAGCAGTTCTTCCTTGCTCGCGAAGTGGTTGTAGAACGAGCCCGCGGCCCTTCCGGCCGCCGCGGTGATGTCGGTGATCTTGGTGTTCAGATAGCCGCGATCGGCGAAGAGTTTGCGCGCGGCGTCCTTGAGCGCCTGCTCGGTCTCCGCCGATTTCTCCTGCCGCTTGCCGGCCATCCGCACCTCCTCTTGACAGCGGACGCTACCACTCTGAATACTGAATTCACATTCACTGAATACTGATTCACTATTGGGAGTAGGCATGAACACGCAGGTACTGATCGTGGGCGCCGGTCCCACCGGACTCACCCTCGGCATCGATCTGGCGCGCCGCGGCATCGCCGTGCGCATCGTCGACAAAGCGGAGACGTTCTTCGACGGGTCGCGCGGGGACGGCATCCAGCCGCGCACGCTCGAGGTGTTCCACGATCTGGGCGTGCTGGATCGGGTGCTCGCGGCCGGCTGCCCGCAGGCGACCATGCGGGTGCACCTCGGCGGCGAATTCGTGATGGAGCGGCGGATGACCGAATGGCGGCAGCCGACCCCGGACGTGCCGTTCCCGAATCCGTGGGTGCTCGGGCAGTCCGATACCGAGGGGATTCTGCGGGAGCGGCTCGGCGAGTTCGGGGTGCGCGTCGAATCGGGCACTGCGCTGGGCGAATTCAGCGCCGACGCGGACGGGGTCACCGCGACGCTGGAGCGGGCGGGCGGGAGCGAGACCGTGCGGGTGGACTATCTCATCGGGGCGGACGGCGGGCGCAGCACGGTGCGCAAGGCCCTCGGCATCGCCTTCGAGGGCACCACCGACGAGTCGATTCGCATGCTGCTGGGCGATGTTCGGGCCGATGCGCTCGATCACGAGTTCGGGTACTGGTTCGCCGGACCCGATTCCCCGATGGACGGTTTCGCCATGTCGCCGCTGCCGGGCGGACGGAAGTTCCAGTTCGCGGCGCCGCTGGCCGACGACTCGGGGGCCGAGCTGAGCGACCTGCAGGAGCTCGTCAACCGGCTGTCTCACCGCACCGATATCGTGCTGAGCGAGCTGAGCTGGTCGACGGTGTGGCGGCCGAATATCCGCCTGGCGCAGCGGTTCCGGGACGGGCGGGTGTTCCTCGCGGGCGATGCGGCGCACGTGCATCCGCCGACCGGGGGTCAAGGGCTCAATACCGGCATTCAGGACGCCTACAACCTGGGCTGGAAACTCGAAGCGGCGCTGCGCGATCCGAGTCCGGCGACCGAGGCGCTGCTGGACAGCTACGAGACCGAGCGGCGGGCCATCGCGGCGCAGGTGCTGGGGTTGAGTTCCGAGCTCCTGGACAAGACGGTCAATGGCGATGCGGACGCCATGAACCGCGATCATGCGCTGCAGCTCGATCTCACCTATCGAAACCTTGTGCCGCCCAGCGCTGCCGCCGATCCGGGCGCGCTGCACGCGGGTGATCGCGCGCCCGACGCACCGCTGGTCTCGGCCTCGGGCGAAGCGGTGTTCCTCTTCGATCTGCTGCGCGGCCCGCACGCCACGCTGCTCGTCTTCGGCGATATCCCGGTCGATGCCGAGGAACGCAGCGAGCGGACCCGGGTCGTCTCGGTGCTGCGGACGGACGCCGGGCCGGCCGATCGCACCGGCACGGAGACGGTGATCGACGCCGGCGGCCACGCTTTCGAGAGCTACGGGGCTACCGAGGGGACGCGGGTGCTCATCCGGCCGGACGGCTATGTCGGTGCGCTGACCCGCTGACGCACCCCGATCCGATCGCGCCGGGCCCGCGGCGGGAGGAGCCGCAACCCGGCCGGCCACCTCGAACCATTCTGGTCGGTCGCCCTGCTTCCCGGATGGGACCGGACTGTAGTGCTCCCGCGGTCCGACTTTGCCCTAGGGTATGCAGAATGATCTTGCTGCCGCGCAAGACGATTCGCCGTAACCTGGGATAGCGACGCCGTAAGGTGTTTGCGGCGACCGTTCCGGGCGGCCGGCAGGTAGAGGCATCTGGTCAGAGGGTGGTTCGGAATGTTGGTGAAGGTCCGCAACGACGATCCGTCGCGGCTGTCGGGCACCGAGCAGACCGTGATGAATTGGCTCAAGTCCTGGAGCGGGCCGCACGCGGTCCCCGGCATCGCGGTATTGCAGGTGCAGGACGCGGACGTGGTGGTGTGGACGCCGCAGACCTGCGTGGTGATCGGCGTCCGCGGTTTCGCCGAACGCGTGACCGGCACGCTCACCTGCGCCGAGGACGAAGCCTGGACCGTCGACGGCAAGCCCGCGCCCATCGACGGTGTGGACGGCAAACCCGCGCCGGTCGACGCCGCGGACAATCCGCTCGAGCGCGTGCGGCGCCAAACCGTCGAGCTGGCCCGCCAATTGCGTTCCGCGCCCGGCCGCGAACACGTCCCCGTCAGCGGCTTGGTGCTGCTCCTCCCCCAGCTCGGCAGCCGCGTCAAACTCGAGAAGGGCGCGCTGCCGCCGGGTATCGACGTCCTCATCGGCGACGGCCCCTCCTCTCTCCGCGCCTATTTCACCAAGATCGCCGAAGGCGCCGACCCATCATGGGATGCCGGCCAGGTCGGGCAGGCTCTCGGCGCCCTCGGATTCGCCGCCGCCGCAACCTATTCCGACCTGGTCTCCGAGGGCTTCCCGGTCCCCGAGTCCGCCCGCTCCGCGCCGCCCCCCATGTCCGCCGCTCCCACCGTGGTGGTCCCCTCGGTCCCCGTTCAGCCCCTCGCTCCGCCGACTCCGCCTGCGGGCGTGGGTGATCCGGGCTCCGCGGACCCCCGGAGCGCATCGGCCCAGGGTGGCCCCGGTCGGCCCGGCGGCACGGATGCGGACCCGAACCGTCCCGACTCGGCCCAGCAATCCAGTGGTCGATCCGGCGGCAAGGGCCGCACGGCGGCCGCTGCGGTAGCCGGCGCAGCCACGGCCGCCGCCGCAGCAGCGGCCTACCGCGCGGTCACCGGCTCCTCCGACAACCCCGGCACTTCCGGCCCCTCACACCCCGGTGGCCCCGGCAACCAAGGTGGTCCGGGTTCCCAAAGCGGCCAAGGGTCTCCGAGCGGTCCCGGTTCCCAAGGCGGCCAAGGCGCTCCGAGCGGCCCCGGGTTCCAGGGCGGTCCCGGCTCGCAAGGCGCTCCCGCCTACGGCGGCCCAGGCTCAGGCTCCCCCAGCGGCGCAGGCACGCCCGGCACCCAGCCGGCAGGCACCTACATCCCGCCGGGCAGCCCCCAGCCCACCCCATCCCCCTCCTGGTCCAACCAAGGCCCCCAGCCGACCGGCCCGGGCCCCAGCGGCTGGTCCGTCGCCCCACCCGGCTCCGGATCCACCCCCCGCCCCGCCCGAACCGGCGGTCTCGCCGCCCTCGGTGGCCTCTTCGGCCGCCGCAAACAACCCCAGGTCACCCAATCCGACCCGCGCGCAGCCTATTCCGGCGGCCAACCCCAGCCCGCCGCCCCCGGCTTCCCCGTCTGGCGCGACCAAGGCGACCAACGCGCGGCAGCCCGCGACATGCGCCGCACCCGCCGCCGCCGCGACTTCCCCATCATCGGCGCGATAGTCCTGATCTTCGTCGTCCTCCTGGTAGCCGTCATGTGCACCGGCCGCAGCGGCACCAGCAACGAAGACGAACAGCACCACCCGGCCCCCACCACAGTCCAAAAGGCCACCCCCTCCAAAACCGCCGACCCGACCATCCCGCGAACCACCATCGCCCCGGCCTGCTACCCCCTCGACCCCAACTGCCCACCGCCCGGCAATCGGCCGCCGTTCGGATAGCCACGAAAAACCGCCGCCCCGTCTCGAAGACGGGGCGGCGGTTTTTCGTTGCTCAGGTTCGGCGACTACGCCGGTGCGATCAGCTCCAGCCGAAGACGGTGTGGCCGATGGTGTTCCAGCCCAGGACCGAGTCGACGGCCAAGCCGCAGAAGACCACGGCGAGGTAGTTGTTGGACTGGAGGAACAGGCGCAGGGGCTTGACGGATTCGCCCTTGCGCACGCCGGCGTAGAGCTGGTGAGCCATCAAAAGGAACCAGGCACCGGCCACCAGGGCGGTGGCGGCGTAGATGACGCCCGCGGCGGGGACCAGGGCGAGGGTGGCCAGGACCGTGAGCCAGGTGTAGATGACGATTTGCTTGGTGACCACCTGCTCGGTGGCTACCACCGGGAGCATGGGGACGCCCGCGGCCTTGTAGTCCTCTTTGTAGCGCATGGCGAGGGCCCAGGTGTGGGGCGGCGTCCAGAAGAAGATGACCAGGAACAGCACGATGGCGGGCCAGCCGATATTGCCGGTGACGGCGGACCAACCGACCAGGGCGGGCATACAGCCGGCCGCGCCGCCCCAGATGACGTTCTGGGAGGTGCGGCGCTTGAGGCCGAGGGTGTAGACGAAGACGTAGAACAGGATGGTCGCCACGACCAGCGCGCCGGAGAGCAGGTTGGCCTGCCACCAGAGCCACGCGAAGGACACCACGCCGAGGGTGACTCCGAAGACGAAGGCGTTGCGGGTGGGAACGGCTTCCCGGGCCAGCGGGCGCTTGGAGGTGCGCTTCATGACCTTGTCGATATCCGCGTCGGCCACGCAGTTGAGGGTGTTGGCCGAGGCCGCGCCCATCCAGCCGCCGAAGAGGGTGACCAGGATGAGGCGGATGTCGACATTGCCGCGATCGGCCAGCAGCATGGTCGGAATGGTCGCGACCAGCAGCAGTTCGATGACGCGGGGCTTGGTCAGCGCGATGTAGGCGAGAACGCGGCGGGTCGCGACCGACAGCGGTCCGCTACCCGTGACGCGGTCGGCCAGCACCGTCCCGGAGGAGCCGTGAGCGCCACCCGGCTGTTGCCCAACTCGCACTGTTTCTCCTCGCACGCCACGCAGGTCTGATCCGGTCTGGAACAGCGGCGCGCTCTGCCGGTTCCTCGATGAGAAACGCTGCGGCGCGGCCACTACTACAAAGCATGGTAGACCCCCGGCAGGTGTGCTCCCGACCAGGCCCGGGTTCGATTCGCCCGC
This sequence comes from Nocardia yamanashiensis, assembly GCF_021183565.1. NCBI lineage: Bacteria > Bacillati > Actinomycetota > Actinomycetes > Mycobacteriales > Nocardiaceae > Nocardia > Nocardia yamanashiensis. The sequence goes on along the minus strand of NZ_CP089226.1, from coordinate 1,575,188 downwards.
GCCATGATTCGCGGCGGCCATCGCGCCGGGCCCGCGGGTGACCCGGGCTACACCCGATTCGGGTAGCGCCCAGCAGCTATGAACGGTCACGAACGGGTAGTCGACTGGACACGGAAGGACACGGAAACGAGACACGACGGCCGGTGAACACGGGTTCCCGCATGGTCGGGAATCACACACCCTTAGGGTGGTGGGGTAGATCGGTGCGCGTGTCGCGCCGTATCGCCCGCAGCGAATCACCCCGCCGCCCACAACCGCATCGTTGACGAGAAGGTCAGGAGAACCTCGGTCGTGTCAGTCACAGACGACATCCGCGCGCTCACTCAGCCGAACCACCCCACCGACTGGACCGAACTGGACACCAGAGCCGTCGACACGGCCCGGCTGCTCGCGGCCGATGCGGTGCAGAAGGTCGGCAACGGCCATCCCGGCACCGCCATGAGCCTGGCGCCCTTGGCCTACACCCTCTTTCAGCGCGTGATGCGTTTCGACCCGAGCGACCCGTCGTGGGTGGGCCGCGACCGGTTCGTGCTGTCCTGTGGACACTCCAGCCTCACCCAGTACGTGCAGCTGTACCTGGCGGGTATCGGCCTCGAGCTCGACGATCTGAAGGCGCTGCGCACCTGGGGCGCGCTCACCCCGGGCCACCCGGAGTACCGGCACACCGACGGCGTCGAGATCACCACCGGCCCGCTCGGCCAGGGCCTGGCCTCGGCGGTCGGCATGGCGATGGCCGCGCGGCGGGAGCGCGGTCTGTTCGATCCCGAAGCGGCGCAGGGCGAGAGCGCGTTCGACCACTTCATCTATGTGATCGCCTCCGACGGCGATATGGAAGAGGGCGTCACCGCGGAGGCGTCGTCGCTGGCGGGCACCCAGCAGCTGGGCAATCTGATCCTGTTCTACGACGACAACCGGATCTCCATCGAGGACGACACCCGCATCGCCTTCACCGAGGACGTGGCCGCGCGCTACCGCGCCTACGACTGGCACGTGCAGGTGGTCGAGGGCGGCGAGAACGTCACCGGCATCGAGGCCGCCATCGCCGAGGCCAAGGCCGTGACCGACAAGCCGTCGATCATCCTGCTGCGCACCATCATCGGCTACCCGGCCCCGAACAAGATGAACACCGGCGCCTCGCACGGTGCGGCGCTGGGCGCGGACGAGGTGGCCGCCACCAAGAAGATCCTGGGCTTCGATCCCGAGCAGACCTTCGAGGTCAGCGACGCGGTTATCGGCCACACCCGCAACCAGGCCGCCGATCGAGGTAAGGCCGCGCGTGCCGCCTGGCAGGACCGGTTCGACGCGTGGGCCGCCGCCAACCCGGAGAACAAGGCCCTGTTCGATCGCCTCCAGGAGCGCCGCCTGCCCGCGGGCTGGGCGGACGCGCTGCCGGTGCACGAGCCGGGCAAGGCGATGGCCACCCGCAAGGCGTCCGGCGCGGTCCTGGCGGCGCTCGCCCCGGTGCTGCCGGAGCTGTGGGGCGGTTCGGCCGACCTCGCCGAATCCAACAACACCACCATGCCGAACCAGCCGTCCTTCGGCCCGGAGGACATCTCCACCGGCCACTGGAAGGCTCAGCCCTACGGCCGCACCCTGCACTTCGGTGTGCGCGAGCACGCCATGGGCTCGATCCTGAACGGCATCGCGCTGCACGGGCCGACCCGTCCGTACGGCGGCACCTTCCTGGTGTTCTCCGACTACATGCGTCCCGCCGTGCGCCTGGGCGCGCTCATGCGCACCCCGGTCACCTACGTGTGGACCCACGACTCCATCGGCCTGGGCGAGGACGGCCCGACCCATCAGCCGATCGAGCACCTGGCGGCCCTGCGCGCCATCCCGGGCCTGAACGTGGTCCGCCCCGGCGACGCCAACGAGACCACCTACGCCTGGCGCGTCATCCTGGAACGCGATAGCGCCGAACGGCATTCGCACTTCCTGGTCTCCGAGCCGCCGCACCAGGACGGCCCGTCCGCGCTCGCGCTGACCCGCCAGGACCTGCCGATCCAGGAGGGCACCAGCTACGAGGGCGTCGCCAAGGGCGGCTACATCCTGGCCGAATCCTCCACCGCCACACCGCAGGTGATCCTGATCGCCACCGGTTCGGAGCTGCAGCTGGCCGTGGACGCGCGCGCTACGCTCGAGGCGCAGGGCATCGGCACCCGCGTGGTGTCCATGCCGTGTGTGGAGTGGTTCGACGCGCAGGAACAGTCCTACCGCGACCAGGTGCTGCCGCCCTCGGTCAAGGCCCGCGTCACGGTCGAGGCCGGAATCGCCATGCCGTGGCACCGGTTCACCGGAGACAACGGTGAGAACGTGTCCATCGAGCACTTCGGCGCCTCGGCGGACTTCAAGACCCTGTTCCGCGAGTTCGGCATCACCGCCGACGCCGTCGTCGCCGCCGCCACCCGCTCGCTTGCCAAGGTGAAGGGATAACTTCCATGACCCAGAACACGAACACCGCGGCGCTCAGCGCCGCCGGGGTTTCGGTGTGGCTGGACGATCTCTCGCGCGGTCGCATCAAGTCCGGAAACCTCCAGGGCCTGATCGACACCCGCAATGTCGTCGGCGTCACCACCAACCCGACCATTTTCCAGGGGGCTCTCGCGCAGGGCCACGACTACGACGCGCAGGTGCGCGAGCTGGCCGCGCAGGGCGCGGACGCCGACGCCGCCGTCAAGACCATCACCACCGATGACGTGCGCGACGCCTGCGACCTGTTCGCCGACGTGTTCGCCGCGTCCAAGGGCGTGGACGGCCGCGTCTCCATCGAGGTCGACCCGCGCCTGGCGTTCGACACCGACGGCACGGTGGCGCAGGCCATCGAGCTGTGGAAGATCGTGGACCGCCCGAACCTGCTCATCAAGATTCCCGCCACCGAGGCCGGCCTGCCGGCCATCACGCGGGTGATCGCGGAGGGCATCAGCGTGAACGTGACGCTGATCTTCTCGGTCGAGCGCTACGTCTCGGTCATGGGCGCCTACCTCGACGGCCTGCGCAATGCCCAGGTCGCCGGGCACGATCTGGCCCTGATCCATTCCGTCGCTTCGTTCTTCGTCTCCCGCGTGGACACCGAGATCGACAAGCGCCTGGAGGCCATCGGCACCGAGGCGGCGCTCGCGCTGCGCGGCAAGGCCGGAATCGCCAACGCGCAGTTGGCCTATGCGGCCTACCAGGACGTATTCGACGGCGGCGCACACACTTCCACCTACGCGGGCCTGCGCGCCTCCGGCGGCGCCAACGCCCAGCGCGCGCTGTGGGCCTCCACCGGTGTGAAGAACCCCGAGTACTCCGATGTCATGTACGTGACCGAGCTGGTCGCGCCGAACACGGTGAACACGCTGCCGGAGAAGACCCTCGAGGCCGTCGCCGACCACGCCGAGATCGTGCCGAACGCGGCCGTCGGCAAGGCCGCCGAGGCGCAGGCCGTCTTCGATCAGCTGGCCGCGGTGGGCATCGATCTGGCCGACGTGTTCGGCGTGCTCGAGACCGAAGGCGTCGACAAGTTCGTCAAGTCCTGGGACGAACTGCTGGTCGCCACCACCGAACAGCTCCAGGCGGCGGGGGGCAACTGACGGTGGCTTCCGGCGCGGCGACAACGGTCACGACGGTGAACCCGCTCCGCGATGGGCGGGACAGCCGGGTTCCTCACATCGCGGGACCGTGCAGCATGGTGATATTCGGGGTGACCGGTGACCTGTCGCGGCGCAAACTGCTGCCGGCCATCTACGACCTGGCGAACCGCGGGCTGATGCCGCCCGGGTTCGCCCTGGTCGGGTTCGCCCGCCGCGATATGTCCGAGGAGGACTTCGCGGCCCTCGTGCACGAATCCATCAGCAGTTCCGCCCGCACCCCCTTCCGGGACGAGGTGTGGCAGCAGCTGCGCGAGGGATTGCGTTTCGTGCGCGGCACTTTCGAGGACGACGAGGCTTTCCACAAGCTCGCCACCACCCTCAAGGATCTGGACCGGGATCGCGGGACGGGCGGCAATCACGCCTTCTACCTCTCGATTCCGCCGGACGAGTTCCCGGTGGTGCTCGAACAGCTCTCCAAGAACGGCCTGGCGCAATCGGCGGAGGTGCCCACCGGGCAGCCCCGGCCGTGGCGGCGGGTGGTGATCGAGAAGCCGTTCGGGCACGACCTGCAGAGCGCACGCGAGCTCAACGCCCTGGTCAACGGGGTGTTCCCGGAGCGGTCGGTGTTCCGCATCGACCACTACCTGGGCAAGGAGACGGTGCAGAACCTGCTGGCGCTGCGCTTCGCGAACCAGCTGTGGGATCCCATCTGGAACGCCAATTACGTGGACCACGTGCAGATCACCATGGCCGAGGACATCGGCCTGGGCGGTCGCGCGGGGTACTACGACGGCATCGGCGCGGCGCGCGACGTCATCCAGAACCACCTGTTGCAGCTGCTGGCGCTCACGGCCATGGAAGAGCCGGTCAGCTTCCAGCCCAAGCAACTTCAGCTCGAGAAGATCAAGGTGCTCTCGGCGACCAAGCTCGTCGAACCCATCGACCAGACCACCGCGCGCGGTCAGTACACGGCGGGCTGGCAGGGCAGCGAGCCCGTGGTGGGCCTGTTGCAGGAGGAGGGTTTCGACCCCAACTCCAAGACCGAGACCTACGCCGCCATCACCCTCGCGGTGGAAACGCGGCGCTGGGCGGGCGTGCCGTTCTATCTGCGCACCGGAAAACGCCTGGGCCGCCGCGTCACCGAGATCGCGGTGGTGTTCAAGCGCGCCCCGCACCTGCCGTTCGACCAGACCATGACCGAGGAACTCGGGCAGAACGCGCTGGTCATCCGGGTGCAGCCGGACGAGGGCATCACCATGCGATTCGGGTCCAAGGTGCCCGGGTCCTCCATGGAGGTGCGCGATGTGAACATGGACTTCAGCTACGGCGAAGCGTTCACCGAGGACTCTCCCGAGGCGTACGAACGGCTCATCCTGGACGTGCTGCTGGGCGTGCCGTCGCTGTTCCCGGTCAACGAGGAAGTCGAATTGTCCTGGCAGATCCTCGATCCCGCGCTCGACCACTGGGCCGAGAACGGACGACCGGACCCGTACGAAGCGGGTACGTGGGGACCGGAATCGGCCGATGAGATGCTCGCGCGCAGCGGGCGGGAATGGCGGCGGCCGTGATCATCGACATGCCCGATACCGACACCCGCGAGGTGTCCAAGCGCCTGGTGCAGCTGCGCGAGGCCAATGGCGTGGTGACCATGGGCCGGGTGCTCACCCTGGTGGTGTGCACGCTGGACAGCTCCGAGGCCGAGGACGCCATCGACGCGGCCAATGACGCCAGCCGCGAACACCCTTGCCGGGTGATAGTGCTCGCGCGCGGGGACCGGACCGCGGCCACCCGCCTCGATGCCCAGATCCGGGTCGGCGGCGACGCCGGCGCGGCCGAGGTCATCGTGCTGCGGCTGCAAGGCGATCTGGTTGCCCACGAATCCAGCGTGGTGATTCCGTTCCTGCTGCCCGACACCCCCGTGGTGGCGTGGTGGCCGCGCGGGGCCCCGGACTTCCCGTCCAAGGATTCGGTGGGACGGCTGGCCACCCGCCGCATCACCGACGCCACCTTCGCGCCGGATCCGCAATCGACCATCAAGAAGCGGCGCGGCTCCTACGCGCCCGGCGATACCGATCTGGCCTGGAGCCGGATCACCTATTGGCGGGCGCTGCTGGCGGCGGCGCTGGACGAAGCGCCCTTCGAACCCGTTCAGTCGGTGACGATCTCGGGTCTGCGCGACGAACCGGCGCTGGACATGCTGGCGGGCTGGCTGGCCGCACGCCTGGACTGCCCGGTGGTGCGGCGCACCGGCGAGCTGAAGGTGGAGATGTCGCGGCCGTCGGTGTCCATCTCCATCGCCCGCCCGCAGCACGGCCGCACCGCCACGCTCACCCGCACCGGCGAACCCGATCAGCGATTCGCCCTGGCGCGCCGCGAGACTCGCGACTGCCTGGCCGAGGAACTGCGCCACCTGGACGCCGACGATATCTACGCCGAGGCGCTCACCGGACTCGAAAGGGTGACCTATGAGTAAGCCCGCCGTCGAAACCTTCGCCACCCAGGACGAACTGGTGCAGGCCGCGGCCGCCCGGTTCGTCGCCGCGGTGGTGGAGGCGCAGCGTCTGCGCGGCTCGGCCTCGGTGGTGCTCACCGGCGGCGGCACCGGCATCGGGCTGCTGGAATGGGTGCGCAAGGCCCCGGGCGACATCGACTGGGGCAAGCTCGACATCTTCTGGGGCGACGAGCGTTTCGTGCCGACCGGCGATCCCGAACGCAACGAGCTGCAGGCCCGCCAGGCGCTGCTGGATCACGTGCCGGTCGATCCGGCGCGGGTGCATCCCACCGAAACCTCCAGCGGCGACTACCCGGATCCGCTGGAAGCCGCCGGGGAGTACCTGGCGACCGTGCACGCGCATCTCGCCGAGCACGGCGCCTTCGATGTGCATCTGCTCGGCATGGGCGGTGAGGGGCATATCAATTCGCTGTTCCCGCACACCGACGCCACCCGCGAGGAGCACGAGCTGGTCGTCGCGGAGACCCATTCGCCCAAACCGCCGGCCGTGCGGATCACCTTGACGCTGCCCGCGATTCGCAAAGCGCGGCACGTGATGCTGATCGTGGCCGGTGAGGCGAAGGCGGCCGCGGTGGCGGCGGCGCTCAATGGCGCTTCGCCGCTGGACATTCCGGCGGCCGGGGCCATCGGCAGCGAATCCACCACCTGGCTGCTCGACGAGGGCGCGGCGGCCGACCTGCCCCGCTGAGCATTTCCCCTGGGCCCGGATTCCCGCCGGGCTCAGGGGTTTTCCGGGTATCGCCGCGCGGTCGGCAGCCCGGCCCAGACCACCTTGCCGCCCTGCCACTGCCGGGTGCAGCCCCAGACGGCGGTCACGCGATCGACCAGATGCAATCCGTACGCGCCGGTGCGGCGCGGGTCGGCGGCGTGCAGCGTGGCCGGATAGGGATCGGCGTCGGTCACCGCGATGGTGAGGTCACGATCGCGCAGTTCCAGCCGCAGACCGATGTCGTCGTCGGAACGGGCGTGCAGGTAGGCGTTCTCGACCAGTTCGGTGGCCACCAGGCGGGCGGGGCCGATCATCCACGGCAGCCCCCAGTCGTCGCACACCTGATCCACGAAACGGCGAGCGCGGCGAGCGCAGTCGGCGGTGGGCGCGAGATCCAGCCCGGCGCGCCGCAGCGGGGTTTCGCCGTCGGCGTCGGGACGTAATTGCGGATCGCCGAGCGCCGACGCGGCCATCGCCCGATCGCTCAGCGCGATGGCGAACACGGCGAATTCGTGTGGGGGAACACAGACTTCGCGATGCGGTGCGGACAGCAGGCTGGCGCCTTCGCCCGCCACCGGCATCACCACCGCACCCTCACGGCCGACCGCTTGATGATCCAGCCAGTCGCGCATGTCGGGGGTGTCGATACTGGGCAGATAGCGGATCGCCTGCTCCCAGCCGAGACCCGGGCCGGCCGCGGACGCGACGATGACCGTTGTCCCCTCGATCCAGTTGCCGTCGATTCGCATCGCACCCGACCTCCACTCTCCGGTTCTCGGTGCCGGGTGCGACGTCGATGTGTCACCCTGGGTCTCGAAAGTATCGGTACCCATACAACGTACGACCGAATCGCGGTGCGGCAATGCCCGTCGAGGCGCTGGAGCTCACCACGCGCGAGCCCGAGCTCGCGCATCGGGTGCTCAATCAGCTGTACGCAACGGACCGACCGATCGTTTTCCTAAGCGACGGCGCTGCCTGCCACTTTCGACTGAGCGCCCGGACCGCCGGACCGGTCGGCTTGTCCGAGATCTGGTACACCATGCCCACCCGCGGCCACCTGCCGCCGAACGACTGGTTCATGGCCCTTACCACCCTCGACGGCCACGTCGAATTGGCCGCCGCCGGCGGCGAACTGCGGTTACGGCACGGTGATGTCGCGCGCTTCGACTGCGAGTCCGGCATGCGGGCGGATTGGGACGATGTCGGCGCCCTCCTTGTCAATATCCCTTTTCTGACCGTGGCGCGGGTCGCCGAAACCATCGGCGCCACCGACCCGCTCCGGTTCGACGGCATGTCCCCGGTTTCGGCCGTCATGGCGCGCCAGTGGCGCGATCTCACCCGGTTCGTGCACCGGCAACTACTGCTGGCCGACTCCCCGCTCGGCCACGCGCTGGTCCAAGCCCAGGTCGAGGAGATGGTCGCTCGGGCCGCCCTGGCCGTCTTCCCGAACTCCGCCATGACCGCCTCCTATCGCCCCGGCGCGGGCTGGATGGCCCCGGCGGCCCTGCGGCGCGCGCTGGCGTTCATCGAATCCCATGCGGCGCAACCGATCACCGTCGCCGATATCGCGGCGGCGGCCGGGACGAGCCCGCGCGCCGTGCAGCAGAACTTCCGCCGCCGGTTCGACACCACCCCCACGGCCTACCTGCGTTCGATACGCTTGGCCGCGGTCCATCGCGAACTCCGCCGGGCCGATCCGTCGAGTGGGATCGACATCTCCGAACTGGCCGGGCGGTGGGGATTCCCGCATTCCGGCCAGTTCGAGGCGTGGTATCGGCGGCGATTCGGGGAAAGCCCGGAGCAGACCTTGCACGGGGACTGATCGGCTGCGGGGCCACCGACCGAGAGGGATGTCCGGCATGCCGGTACGGAGCGAGTTCAGCACCACCGACCCGGAGCGCGCTCGCGAGTACATCACGACTTTGTTCGGCGACACCAGGATTCGCGTATCGGGCGATCCGGCGGCCTTCCGCTTCGAACTCGAACGCTGCGATATCGGGCCGGTGCGCTTCGACACCGTGCGCAATTCCCTCACCACCGGATACGAGAAGGAACCCATCGGATCACTGATGGTGTGCCGAATCCTGCGCCACACCATGGCATTCGACACCGGCGCGAGCTGCGAGCAATACGGTCCGGGCGAGGTGTTCCTGGCCGCGCATCCCCACCGCGCGCACCGCTCGACCCTGTACGGCACCCATGTGCAGGCGGTGGGCCTGGACGTGGCGCTGCTCCAGCAGGCGGCCGGGGACACCGGCAGCCCGGAGGGGCTGCTGGACCGGTTGCGGTACGGCCGACTGCCGCCCGCGGCCGCCCGATTCTGGCAGCACTCGGTGGACTATCTGACCGAATCCCTTGCCCTGGTCGATGATTCGGATGTCGGATCGCTGCTCGTCGGCAATGCCGGACAGCTGCTGGCCGCCGTGCTGCTCACCGCCTCCGGTGGCGGCCCCGCCGACGGCACCGGTGATCGCGCCGACGCCACCCGCACCACCGTGCGGCGGGCCACCGCGTTCATCGAGACCAATCCGGATCTGGATCTGGGCGTCGCCGATATCGCCCGCGCCAGCAATGTCAGCCCGCGCGCGGTCCAGCTGGCCTTCCGGCGGCATCTGGACACCACACCCATGCACTATCTGCGCCGGGTGCGCCTGGAGCGGGCGCGGGAGGAACTGCGAGCGGCGGCGCCCGGCGACCGGATCACCGTGACGGCCGTGGCAGCGCGCTGGGGGTATCTGCGCCCCAGCCGGTTCGCCGCCCACTACTTCGCGATCTACGGTGAGTATCCGGCGCAGACCCTGCGCGGCAGCTGAGCCCGGGACTTCGCTTTTCGTGCCGGTATCGTTCGTTCGCACCGCTAGCTCCGCCGCCCGCGATGCGATGGGATGGAGGGGCGTGAGGCATCCGTGTGCCCCGTTCTCCATACGCTTCCGGACGGCCGACGAGGTGGTGCCGTGATTCCTTTCCGCGAGCGTTCCGCACCGCCGAGACGGTCGTCCCGTGCGCCCGATTGAGCCGCTGTCGGTGCTCGTCCACCGCGCGGACATGCGCGCGAACGCCGTGTGCACGGGCGAGATCGACTGCGCTACCGCCGATCAGCTCTACATCGCGGTGATCGGCTTGCTCACCGATCACACCACCGAAATCGTGGAGATCGATCTGAGCGGGGTGACGTTCTTCGGCGCGGCCGGGCTGCGCGTGCTGGCCCGCCTCCAGGACGCGGCGCGCACGCATGCCAAGACGGTGCGCGTGGACCGCATCTCGCCTACGGTGCGGCGGGTCCTGGACCTCACCGGGCTCGAACATCTGCGCCGCACCCCGTTGCGACGCTGACCTTCGCTTTCGCGTACGAACCCGGCGCGTATTCGGGTAGTGAACTACTCGCGAGCGCGGTGCCGTGCGCACCTAGCGTGAGCCTCGGCGCCGAAGGTCTCGGTGCGGAGGGGAACGACATGATCGATATCATCACGCTGCGCGGCACCGGGGAGCAGCGCAATACCGACGGCACCCCGGCGGGGATGTTGCACGACGTCGCCAAACTGTTCGACACCGACAAATTCAGCTGTTTCGAGCCGGATTGGCCGGCCTCGATCGGACCGGTGCCGGAATTGTGGGGACCCTCGCTGATCACCTCGGTCAAGAAGGGCGTCGCGGCAGGGGTGCGCGCTATTCAGGATTCGCCGAATGTGTGTGGGCTGCTGAGTTATTCGCTCGGCGGCATCGTGGCGTCGCGGATTCTCGAAGGGGTGCGGACCGGGGAGTTCCGCAATACCGACGGCTCGCCGCTGGAGATCGCGTTCGTGGTGAATATCGCCAATCCGATGCGCCGCGCCGGGCAATCGGCCGGAAATCTCTGCGGGCCCGGCTTTTACGGTCTGCACGGGCAGCGCGGGAATTGGCCGATCGGGCTGGATGTGCGGGAATACGCGAATCCGAACGACATCATCACCGCCTCCCCCGCCGATTCGCCGCTGCGCGTCATCGACGCCGGCATTTCGCCGTTCGCGTTGCTGGAGGGCGCGCGCATCGGCGATTTCACCGGGCTGCTGTTCGACCAGCTGCTGCAATTCCTGATGCGGGATCCGGTGGCGAACATCGACCGCTACGCCGCGGCGGTGCGCGGGGTGCTCGGCTACCTCACCCCGTGGCCGGACGGTGAGCACGTGCGCTACTCCGGGCATCCCATGCCGGGCTCGGATCTGCTGTGGACCACCCACGCCGCCGAGTACCTGAATGCGAACTACTGACGTTTCGGGCACTCTGCACGAGCGGAACGATCATGTACCGACAATCGGCCGAATTGCGTTGAACCCGAATAATTCCTGATCACAGGTGCCTTAGAGTCCGTGGCCACCACCGCACGGTGGTTGTCACCCCGACTGAGGAACACCTATGCACAGTCGCATTTCCGGTCCCCGTCTCGTCTTCGCCGCGGCCGCCGCCGTCGTGCTCGCCCTGCCGGGCACGGCGCAGGCCGCGGGCCATATCGCGTTCTCCCCCAAGGTCGATTCGCCCTCCGGCGGATCGTTCCCGTCGTGGGGTCCCGGCCCCTCGCCCATCGGCACCGTCGGCGCGGACTTCACCGGCGACGGCATCACCGATATCGTGGCCGCCGACTTCGGCGGCGACGGCCCGATCATGATGGCGGGCAAGGGCAACGGCACCTTCGGTCCCGGTGCGCGGGTCGGCTCGGTCGGCAACGGTTACGGCGCGGTCGGCGCGGGCGATCTGAACGGCGACGGCAAGATCGACGTGGTGGCGCAGGCCTGGACCAGCATCGCGGTCTTCCTCAACAATGGCGACGGCACCTTCAAGGTGGGCCAGAAGTACACCACGCTCGAAGGCGCGCAGCAGGAGGTGATCGTCGCCGACGCCAATGGCGACGGCAAGGCCGATATGCTCAGCCTCATTCCCGCCGGCGTCAAGACCTGGCTGGGCAATGGGGACGGCACCTTCAAATCCGGTGATTCGGCCATCATTCCCGGTCCGGCGGCCTCGTTCACGGTCGGGAAGTTCAACGCCGACAACAAGATCGACATCGCGATCAACAACGATCTGCTGCAGCAGGTGCAGGTCTTCCTCGGCGACGGGGACGGCAGCTTCACCAAGAAGGGTTCCAGCACCAGCGGTCTCATCACCGAGGATGTGCGGGCCGGGGACTTCGACGGCGACGGCATCGACGATGTGATCACCGCCGACTCGTTCTCCTTCTCCACCACCGTGCTGGTCTCGGACGGCAACGGCGGCTTCAAGAAGACCAACCGGATCACCTTCTCAGGGCTGGGACCGACCAGTATCGCGGTGGCCGATTTCGACCGGGACGGCAAGCTCGACGCCGCCATGTCGGCGGTATTGGACTCGAAGATGGTGATCTTCACCGGCAACGGGGACGGCACTGTCGCCCGCACCGCCGATTACGCCGTCACCAACCAGCCGCAGACGCCGGTCCTGGCCGACTTCGATCGCGACGGCAAGATCGACATCGTGGTGGCCGGGGCCGCCAATGCGGTGTCCTTCCTGAAGAACGCCTCGTAGCCGGGCGATCGCGGAATGTCGTACCCCACCGCTAGCCTCGTGCGCATGGGACTGGCGGTGGGCACGCACGCGTACGCGTACAGCTTGATGAGCAATGACGATCCCGAGTATCTGGCGGATCTGCGCAACGAGCTCGAGGCGCTGAACGCGCTGCTGGCCTCGGAAGGACTACCGGCGCACCAGGAGCCGGAGACCTACGGTCCCGTGACCAGCCGCGAGGAGATCGGCAGCCTGCCATACAGTTTCGTGCACTATCTGCGCCGCGCGTACGCCCGCGCCGTGGAGAATCCCGGGGAGACGCTCGCGCCCGTCGCGGACGGCGAGGACCCCACCGGCGATCCCGCGGTCGAAGCGCTGACCTACATGTTCGAGTCGCATCTGATCTGTCACTCGGACTGCGAGGGCTATTACGTGCCGGTCGATTTCGACATGGTGCTGTACCCCGACGACGACATCATTCCCGGCGGCATGGTCGGGTCGACGCAGGGCCTGCTGCGCGAACTCATCTATGTGGCCCCGTATATCGGCATCACGATGATCGGCGCGGAGCTGGCCGAGACCGATCTGGCGGTACTGCGGGCGGACCACACCGACACCCATCCGTTCTATCGGGAACGCGAAACCTGGTTCCTGCTATACGAATCCGCGCGGGTGTCCCTCGGCAACAACACGCTGATCCACTTCGGCTGAACCCGCCCCGCCCGGATATCGGGTTCAATGGAGATCGTGGGGATTCTCGGGAACTTCGTACTGTCCAGCTCCAACCAGGCGACCCGGCGCGGGGTGTTCCTCGGCCGCCGGTCGACGAAAGTCCATGTGGCGCTGTATCGCTGGTCACGCGGCCGGTTGGGGGCGCGGCTGCCGGGCTGGCCGCGGGCGCGCATCCTGCTGCTGGATCACCTCGGCGCGAAGTCCGGCGTCCGGCGGACCTCGCCGGTCATGTTCCATCCGGACGGCGACGCGGTGGCCGTCGCGGCGTCCAAGGGCGGGCAGCCGGTGCACCCGGCGTGGTTCCACAATCTCCTCGCCCACCCGGACACCACGATTCAGATCGGCTCGCAGGTGCGCCCGGTGCGAGCGCGCCTCGCGGACGATGCCGAGCGGGCGCGGTTGTGGCCCGAGTTCGTGGCGCTGTTCCCGGGTTTCGACTCCTACCGGCGTCAGGCCGAGCAGCGCACCATACCCATCGTGCTGCTCGAGCCGCGCTGAATCAGCCCGGATGACATTCGTCGAGGATGGCGGTCACCTGTTCGGGGGTGAGGTAGTCGCCGGTGTCCTCGAAATCGCCGATGGTGTGCGGGGCGTCGTCGGCGAGGCCGATGCGGATGAAATCGTCGCCGGCCAGGGAATGCAGCAGCCAGTTGAATCCGGTGCGAGCGCGGGCGGCGAAGGTGCGCAGCGCCATGAGATGGTAACCGCGGGTGACGAATTGGGCCGGTGCGCCGCGTAGGCCGACGCCGAGGGGGCGGGCCAGGGCGTCGAAGCCGCCCAGGTCGACGACCATGCCGAGGTCCTTGTGCCGGTAGGGCGCGCGCGGGTTGCCGCGCAGGGTGGCGACGATATTGTCGGCGGCGTGGCGGCCCTGCCGGCTCGCGTGCTGGGCGGTCGGGGCGCAGAATTCGCCCGGGGCGGTGAGGTTCGGGACGGCCGCGGCATCACCGCAGGCCCACACGTCCTCGAGACCGGGCACGGTGAGATCGGCGTCGGTGACGATGCGGCCCTTGATGGTGGTCGCGCCGAGATGGTCGGCGAGCGGGCTGGCGGTGACGCCCGCGGTCCACAGCACGGTGCGGGTGGGGATGACCTGACCGGTGGTGAGCGTGACCGAACGCTCGGTCACCTCGGCGGCGGACGCGCCCGCCACCAGGTCGATGTCGCGGCGGGCGAGCATCTGCTTCGCGCGGGCGGCCAGCCGGTCGCCGAGTTCGGGCATGATGCGTCCGCTGTGCGTGACCAGATACCACTTCACCGCCGCCGGATCGACCCGCGGATAGTATTCGCGCGCGGCGGCTTTGGTGAGCCGGGCCAGCATCGCGGTCGTCTCGGTACCCGCGTAGCCCGCGCCCACCGTCACGAAGGTCAGCCGTTCCCGCTGCTCGGCCGGATCATCGCTGACGGCGGCCAGGTCCAGCTGGCGCAGCACGTGATCGCGCAGATAGGCCGCCTCGGCAAGGGTTTTCATGCCGAAGCCGTGTTGCGGCAGCCCCGGGACATCGATGATCCGGGTGATCGACCCCGGCGTGAGCACCAGCTGGTCGTACTCCAGCCCGCAATGCGTACCCGACGGCTGCCGCACCACGATGTGATTGCGCTTGGGATCGGCCCCGACGGCCAGCCCCGGCACGATCTCGGTGCGATGCAGCACCCGCCGCAGCGACACCACCACCGCGACCGAGGTCAGCACCCCCGACGCCACCTGCGGCAGCAACGGCAGGTACAGCTGGCCGTCACTGGGACCGACCAGGTGTATCTCCGCTTCTTCCGGCCGCAGCTTGCGCTCGAGCCGGCGGGCACATTCGACTCCGGCGAAACCACCGCCGACGATCACGATCCGTGCGGGCTTCACCTGCTCGACGGTAGTTCATCCCCGGACGGATCGGAGTCATCGCCGCGGTGCGAGCCGCCTCACCCGGCCGCGCTGAAAGCTCCGTCGACCAGCACCGGCACGGTTTTCCCGGCCCCGATCTCCAACGCGATGGCCACATCATCGGCGAATCCGATGGCGGCCAGCTCCCGCCCGGACGCACTCTCACGAATGAGCCCCGCGATATCGCCGATCCCGTCGTACCCGGCTTTCGCCGCCCGCGCTTCCGAGGACAGGCCATCGACCCCGAACTCCGTGAGCGCCGAGATCACCGCCCCCGCCCCCAGCCAATCCTCGACAGCCGGCCGCAACACCGACTCCCCCGGCCAGTGCTCCCCCGCCGCGATCACCGCGACCGGTCGCTCCGCACTCCCCCACCCCTGCCCCGCGATCCACCGCGCGACGGCCGCCGCATTGCGCAGGCTCGCCGCGATGACCGGAATCCCGCTGACGGCAGCGGAAATCGCCGACCCGTTCGGCGACGGCAACACCAACCGCTCCGGCACAGGCGCGCGCCGCAACGCCGCAGGCGACAGCGACCAGGGCTGCTCCTCCGACACCGCCCGCCGCCCCACCGCGAGCCGCGCACCATGCGCGGCCGCGAATTCCGCGGCATTGCCGTCCCGCCACGGATACGGCAGCACCCGGGTCCCGGCCTCCACCGCCACCGACACCGAGGTCGTGAACGACAGCACGTCCACCACCACAAGTGCCGCACACTCCGGCCCCAGTGCCCGGGCTCCGGTCAGCCCCCAATCGAACCGTACCCCGGCCCCGGCCTGCTTCGACCACTCCGGAAATTCCGACATTCCCCCACCTCCACCTGAGCACCGACGACGATCCGCCACTGTGCCACAGCGCAATCGGCGCCCGCGACGAAAACGATCACCCGGATCGCATTCCAACCCACCGGGCGGGCCACTGACGACGACCAGGGTCGGCAGGTCCGTCACCCGGCCGGTTATGGCCGGGCGGGGAAGACCGCGCAGGTGGTGGTGGCGTGGGCGTAGAGCTTGCCGTCGGCGATGCCGATCAGGTGGGCTTCGGCGGTGGCGATGGTGCGGCCGACGTGGATGGCCCGGCCGACGGCGCGCAGTTTGCCGGTGTCGGCGAGTACCGGGCGGAGCAGGTTCACGCTGAGTTGGGCTGTGGTGTAAGCGGTTCCGGCGGGCATGCGGGTCATGACGGCGGAGCCCAGAGCCGAGTCGAGCAGGGTGGCCATGTAGCCGCCGTGGACGGTGTTCATCGGGTTGTAGAACTGTTCGCCGGGCATGCCCTCGAAGGTGGCCTCGCCGGGTTCGGCCGCGACGAGTTCGAAGTCGAGGACGGCGGAGATGGGCGGCTGCGGGCGGCGGCCTTCGATGATGGCGCGCAGGAATTCGAGGCCGGTTTCGGTGGGGGCTTCAGTCACGTTCTCGAAGGTAGGGCGGATTCGCGCGGGCGGAGGTAGTAAATCCGGACCCGTAGCATCGAAGTATGAGCGGATACGGGCAGTTCTGTGCCATTGCACGCGCGCTGGAGGTGCTCGGGGAGCGGTGGTCGCTGCTCATCGTGCGCGAACTGCTCATGGGTGAGCGGCGGTTCAACGACATTCGCCGCGGCATCCCCCGCATCTCGAAATCCATGCTGTCGATCCGGCTCAAGGAACTGGAACGCGCGGGCGTGGTGGGCCGCGACGGGGACGGCTATCACCTGACCGCGGCGGGCGCGGGATTGATGCCGGTACTGCGCGAATTGGGCATGTGGGCGACCGAATGGGATCACCGCGGCCTGCTACCCGAGCACCTGGATCCGGATTCGCTGCTCTGGGACATTCGCCGCCGGGTGGTGCCCGAGCACCTCCCGGCCGAACCCACGCTGGTGGAATTGCGTTTCCCGGCAATGGATTCCAAGCCGTACTTCCTGCTCGCCCGCGCCCCGGAGGTCACGCTCTGCGATGAGGACGGCGGCCATCCCATCGCTTTGCGCGTCGAGGCCGACCTCGACGCGCTCACCCGCTATTGGCTGGGCGAAACCAGCTGGAGTCATCTGCTGCGCACCGAGGCCGTCACCCTGACCGGCCCCGCCGAACTGCGCCGCTCCTTCCCCGGCTGGTTCGCCGGCTATCTGCTCGCCGCGAGCTGACCCCGATCAGGGCGCGATGCGCGCTCCGACGTGCAGTTCCCGCAGCGCGGTGGTCACGAATTTGCCGACGATCTCCGGCTTTTCGAGCTGCACCAGATGCCCCGCACCCGGCACTTCGACCACCGACCGCAGATCCGCCACATTGGCACGCAGCGTGGCCAGCGGATCGCGACCGCTGAAACCTTCCATGTCCGGGTCGTTCTCGCCGTACAGGAAGAAGGCCGGCACCTCCACCTTGGCATCGGCGTAGGCGGCGGTCAGCTCCCAGTTGCGATCCAGATTGCGGTACCAGTTCAGCCCGCCGGTGAACCCGGTGCGCTCGAAATCCTGTGCCAGGGTGTCGAATTCGTCCTGCGACAGCCACGGCCACGGCAGTTCCGGGGCCTGCGGCAGCACATCGAGGTAGCCGAGCCCGGGCGGGTTCTTCCAGGTGTCGAGGTAGTGGTACTCCCCGGAGAGCGAGTAGTACACCCGCGCCAGGAACCCGCGCGTATCGGCGGCCAGTTCCGCATCGGCCACGCCCGGTTCCTGGAAGTAGGACAGGTGCAGGAAGTGCCGCTGCGCCGCCTTGGTCCAGAACTCCGAGGGCGCACGGGGCGGGCGCGGTGCGAACGGATTGTTCAGCACCACCACCCCGTCGACCCGTTCGGGCGCACGCAGCGACAGCTCCCACACCAGCTGCGCACCGAAATCGAGCCCGACGAACACCGCCTTGGGCGCGCCGATGTCGTCCAGCAGCGCCAGCAGATCCCCGATGACGGCCTCGTTGGTGTACGCCTCGACCTCTCCGGGCGCCTCGGTCCGCCCGTACCCGCGCAGGTCGGGGGCGATGGCCCGGTATCCCGCCGCGGCCACCTCGGCCATCTGGTGATGCCAGACGTACCAGGTGTGCGGGAACCCGTGGCAGAAGATGACCGGATAGCCCTGCCCCTGCTCCGCGACGTGCAGCCGGATGCCGTTGGCGTCCAGGAAGCGATGCGTCAATTCCACTACCGACTCCAATTTCTAGAACGTGTTCTCATTTAACGGTAGTGTCCGGAGGTTGTGAGCGAAATACCCAAGATTCTCGCCGGTCGTGTGGCGGTCGTGACCGGGGCCAGCCGGGGCATCGGCAAGGGCATCGCCCTGGAGCTGGGCGCGGCCGGGGCGACCGTGTACGTCACCGGGCGCACCACCGCGCCCGGCCGGCTGCCCGGCACCGTGCACGCCACCGCCGCCGAGATCGACGAACTGGGCGGGACCGGGATCGCGGTGGTCTGCGACCACAAGGACGATGCCGCCGTCGAGGCGCTGTTCGCGCGGGTGCGCGAGGAGCAGGGCCGCCTGGACGTGCTGGTCAACAATGTCTACAACTCGCCGAGCGCCGCGCGCTGGCTGGGCCGCAAGTTCTGGGAGGTCCCGGCCAAGGCGTGGGACGAGACCTTCGATATCGGGGTCCGATCGCATTACGTGGCAAGCGTTTTCGGTGCGCCGCTGCTGATCGAATCCGGCGGGCTGATCGTGAACGTGTCCTCCCCAGGGGCCGTGCGCCACATGCACAATGCCGTCTACGGGGTCGGCAAGACCGCGCTGGACCGGCTCACCGCCGACTTCGCGCACGATCTCGCCGAGACCGAGGCCACCGCGGTGTCGATCTGGCCCGGCATCGTGGATACCGAACTGCTGCAAATGGTTCCGGCCGACGCCGAGGGCCGCCGCCTGGTCACCCTGCCCGGCGAAGGCACCTTCGATCTCGCCACCGCCGAATCCCCGCGCTTCCCCGGCCGCGCCGTAGTGGCCCTCGCGGCCGACCCGAATCGCAAGGCGCGCACCGGAAAAGCCTGGAAGGTGGCCGACCTCGCCGAGGACTACGGCTTCACCGACCTCGACGGCCGCATTCCGCGCGCCGACTGAACGCAGACGAAAACCGTTCCCGCAGAACAGGAGTACAGCAGAACAATGCGACGCACATTCATCGTGGGTGTGAACATGACGCCGTTCGTCAAGATCGGTTCGCGCGAGTGGACCTACCCGCAGATGGTCGCCGAAGCCGTCAACGGGGCCCTGCAAGACGCCGGCGTGACCTACGACCAGGTGCAGCGCGCCGCCGTCGGCTACGTCTTCCAGCCGTCCGCGGCCGGGCAGCGCGCCCTCTACGACGTGGGCCTGACCGGCATTCCGATCGTGAACGTGAACAACAACTGCGCCACCGGCTCCACCGCGCTCATGTTCGCCCGCGAATGGGTCGCCGCCGGCATCGCCGATATCGCCCTCGCCGTCGGCTTCGAGCAGATGACCAAGGAGGCCATGGCGGGCCCGGCCACCAAGCCCAAGGTCACCACCGTCGACGCGCACCTGAAGGTCAACCGGGAACTGTTCGAGTTCTCGGCCGCGCCGATCACCACCCAGTTCTTCGGCAATGCCGCCATCGAGCACATGAAGCGCTACGGCACCACGCCCGAGCAGCTGGCGGCGGTCGCGGTCAAGAACCATCAGCATTCGACCCGGAATCCCCTCGCCCAGTTCCAGGACGCGTACACCCTCGAGCAGGTGCTCGGTGACAAGCCGGTGCACGGGCCGCTGACCCGCTCGCAGTGCTCCCCCATGTCCGACGGCGCGGCCGCGGCCGTGGTCGTGAGCGAGGAGTACGTGAAGGCGCACGGCCTCGAGGCGCAGGCCATCGAGATCCTGGCGCAGGAGCTGGCCACCGACGACGGCACCTCCTTCTCCACCGGCTCCATGATCGACGTGGTGGGCGCGCCCATGACCCGCGCGGCCGCCTCGAAGGTGTTCGCCACCGCGGGCGTCGGCATCGACGAGGTCGACGTGATCGAACTGCACGACTGCTTCTCGATCAACGAGCTCATCACCTACGAGGCGCTGGGCCTGTGCGGCGAGGGCGAATCCGGCGCACTGGTCGAATCCGGTGCCACCACCTACGGCGGCCGCTGGGTGGTCAACCCCTCCGGCGGGCTCATCTCCAAGGGCCATCCCCTGGGCGCGACCGGTCTCGCACAGGCCACCGAATTGTCCTGGCAGCTGCGCGGACTCGCGGGCGAACGCCAGGTCGAAGGCGCGCGCACCGCACTCGCGCACAATCTCGGACTGGGTGGCGCGGTCGCCGTCACCCTGTACCGCTCCGGCACGCTCTGATCACCTTTCGATCGCACGGAATGAGAACACCATGACCACAATCGATCCCGAGGTCCGGCTGCGGATGCCGGTGCACAACGGGCACAGCCTGCTGTCGGGGCTGCGGCGGCACAAGAACTCGCCGGTGCTGACCCTGGGCGACCACGTGCTCACCGGCGGTGACGTGCTGGACGGTATCGGCCGGTATATCGACGCCTTCGCCGAGCACGGCATCGTGACCGGTTCGCCGATCGGCGTGCTGGCGCTGAATCGGCCCGAGGTGCTGTTCACCATTGCCGCCGGGCAGGTGGCGGGGCATCGGCGGACAGCGCTGCATCCCATCGGCGGGCTCGACGATCACGCGTATGTGCTCTCCGACGCGGGCATCACCACGCTGGTGCTGGATCCGCTGCCGGCGTTCGTGCAGCGGGCGCGCGAGCTGGTGGATATGGTGCCGTCGCTGACCAAGGTGCTGGTGCTGGGTCCGGTGCCGGAGGCGCTCGCGGACGTGGGCGTGGATCTGCTCGCCACCGCCGACAAGTACGAGCCGCGGCCGGTGCAGGCGGCCGAGCTGCGGCCCGACGATGTCATTTCGATCAGCTACACCGGCGGGACCACCGGTAAGCCGAAGGGCGTGATCGGCACGGCGCAGGCCATGTCGACCATGACGCAGATCCAGCTCTCGGAATGGGAATGGCCGAAGCGGCCGAAATTCCTGATCTGCACGCCGCTTTCGCATGCGGGCGCGGCGTTCTTCGTGCCGACCGTGCTGCTGGGCGGGCAGTGCGTGGTGCTGCCGCGCTTCGACGCGGGCGAGGTGCTGAAGGCGATCGAGGAGCACAAGATCAGCGCCACCATGCTGGTGCCGTCCATGATCTACGCGCTGCTGGATCACCCCGATGCGAAGACCCGTGACCTGTCGTCGCTGGAGACCGTGTACTACGGCGCGTCCGCCATCGACCCGAATCGGTTGCAGGAGGCCATCGATCGCTTCGGGCCGATCTTCGCGCAGTACTTCGGGCAGTCCGAATCGCCCATGGCCATCAGCTACCTGGGCAAGGAGGAGCACGACAAGGAGCGGTTGACCTCCTGCGGGCGGCCCTCCAACATTCTGCGCGTGGCGCTGCTCGATCCCGAGGGCAACGAGGTCGCGCCGGGCGAGGTCGGCGAGATCTGCGTCTCCGGACCGCTGCTGGCCGCCGGTTACCTGAATCTGCCCGAGGTGACGGCGGATACGTTCAAGAACGGCTGGCTGTGGACCGGCGACCTGGCGCGGCAGGACGAGGACGGGTTCCTGTTCATCGTCGGCCGGTCCAAGGACATGGTCGTCACGGGCGGCTTCAACGTCTTCCCGCGTGAAGTGGAAGATGTTGTGTCCGAACACCCGAAGGTTCTCAATGTGGCCGTGGTCGGTGTCCCCGACGCGCACTGGGGTGAGGCCGTCACCGCCGTGCTGGTGCTGGACGCCGCCACCGCCGCGGACCCGGCGGCCGTCGAGACCGTGACCGCCGAGATTCAGGCGGCGGTCAAGCAGCGCAAGGGTTCCGTCCAGGTGCCCAAGCACGTGCTGGTCATCGACGAACTGCCGCTGACCGGTCTCGGCAAGCCGGACAAGAAGGCGGTGCGGGTGATCGCTCAGGAACGCCTGGGCCTGTAGGTCACGCCTGCTCGGTGCTCGGCGATCCGTACCGCATGGTGCGGATCAGCCGGGCGCCGCGCCGGACGCTCGCCACACCCGCCTCCACCACGGCGCGAGTCACGAAGTGCCCCACCGCGGTCGCCACGAACACCGCGCCGATCAACACCGGCGCCCATTCCCAGGTGAGCGCGAGCACCATCCGCTCGAGTGTCCCCCGCGGCTGCACCACCGGCTCCCAACTATTGAGCCGCACCCACCGCCCGAGGAAAACGCCCACCGCACAAAGCAAATGAATGCACAGATACACCGGCACCCGCCAAACCTCGAGCCCCATCCGCGCCAAGAATCTGCCGAGCTCCGCCAGCACCAGGTAATAGGCGACGAACCCACTGACAATGAACGCCGCATACACCGGCAGCACGGTACTCACCACCGGCCCATCCCCCACGGCCCGCACGTCATCCCGCAGATGCACCAGATCCGTCACCACATACGGGGCATTAGGCAAGAACAGCAACAGCAACCCCACCCCGCCCCACCAGAACGGCGAGATCGGCAACCGCCGATCATCCACCGACTTGGCCCGAAACACCAGCAACGCCAGGATCACCGGAATCCAAGCCAGCACCGTATTCCACACCATCCACAACAAATTGCGATGCAGCACCCCCGCGAGGCTCGGCGCCACCGCATTCACCAAGTCCATCAACCTATGATGCCCGCCCCTCAGCCCAAAAGCTCCCGAACTTCACGCGGCGTCCGAGGCCGATAGCCCGGCCCGGTCCCACAGCACCCGCCATAGAAGTCCATCCCCGCTTCGAGCACCGCCCCCAGCACCCGCCATCCGGTCTTGTCGACCTTCCGCGGAACTTCGAGATGCGGTCCGGCATCGATGAATTCGCCCAGACACTGCGGACACCGCTCCGGCCCCCGCCCGATCGAGGCCTTGAACGACACCCGGCACGGCAGACACACCAGATGGGTCCGGCTCGGATAAACGCACATGCGCGCAGAGTACGTTTCACCGCGCAACCGGGTCGAGCAGATTTCCGCCGGCGGTAGCCGCCATCGGTGGTGACCCAGATCATTGCCGCATTTGCGCGCAGTTCACCAAGATGAGTAGTTACCGTTCAGCTATTGAGGAGAGCGGATGTCTGCCACCGCCGCAGCCGCTCCACGAGAAAGGCCAGGCATGAAGCGCTTCGCAGCAGTACTGACAGCCACGCTCACCACCGCGTGTGCCGGCACCCTGATCGCCGCGGGCACCGCCCAGGCCGACGTCTGGCAGCCCGCCCCCGGTATCTCCATCCCGCTGCCCGATGGCGTCTTCACCGGCAGCGCCGGCGTCTCCCCCTCGACTCCTCCGCCCGGCCCCGCCCACGTCGAAGGCGAGCCCTGCGGCGATAACGGCGGCCACTGGGTCCACCTGGACGGCGGGAACGCAGCCCACTACGGCACCGAATGGCTGTGCCGCGTCGGCTGACCCCAGCCTCGATCCGCCGAAGTGGCCGCGCTGTCAACGATGGCTCGCGGCGACCTTCACCCCGAACCCGACCATGACGGTCCCGGTCACCAGATCCATCCCCCGCCGCACCGCATCCCGGCTCAGCCACGATTTCGCAAGTCCCACAACGCTGATGATCATCGCGAACCACACCATGCCCTCGACATTGTGCACAACCGCGAGCAGGCAACCCATCAGCAACGGCGGTGCCCCCTCCGGCAGGAACTGCGGCAGCATCGCCACATAGAAAACCCCCACCTTCGGATTGAGCAGATTGGTGCCCAGCCCCCGCACCCACGCCCCGAACACACTCCCTGGCGGGGACTCCTCCTCCACCGCCCCCGCGTCCATCCCACGCCGCCGCAACCCCGCCCGGATCATTCCGACCCCCATCCACACCAGATAGATCGCCCCCACGACCCGCAACACCGCATAACCCACCTCCGACGCCGTCACCAGCGTCGAAACCCCCGCAGCCGCAGCCGCACCCCACACCAGCGTCCCGCTCCCCACACCGATCGCAGTGGCGAAAGCGTAGCGACGCCCCCGGCTCACCGCGGCCCGCAACACCAGCGCGGTATCAACCCCGGGAACGACCGTCAGCAGAGCGGCCACCACGGCGAACGAGATCAGCGACTCCGGCAAGCCCATGTTCCCCCGCTATTCCCTTCTCCCCCAACACAAGTAGCCCGGGCGCCGCAATCGCGACGCCCGGGCTCATGTCTTACCCCGCGACTACTACGCGAACTTGATCTCGAGCCCGATACCGAGAATCGAGATCAACCAGATCACACCCAGGAAGATGGTGATGCGGTCCAGGTTCTTCTCCACGACGGTCGACCCCGACAGACTCGACTGCACGCCACCACCGAAGAGACTGGACAGACCCCCACCCTTGGCGCGGTGCAGCAGCACCAGCAGCACCAGCAACACGCTGGTGATGATCAGGAGGATATCCAGGAACATGCGCATGCCGGACAGTGTATGCGGTCGTCAGCGCAGTGATCGCATACACCCTGCCTGTGAGTCGACCACCCCCGAAGCACCCCGTGAAGCAGGTCACCCACCGTGCCGCCGCCCAGCCTGCTTCGCCGCGGACCGCTGCTGACCGTATGGACAGCACAGCTGCTCTCCCAGACGGGCGACAGATTCTTCGCCCTGGCAGTCATGTGGCTGGCGCTGGAGCGGTCAGGCCCGCCGGCGATGGGCGCGGTAGCTGTCGCCGAATCCATCCCTTACATCGTGATGGGCGCCTTCGGGCACAGGTTGCTCGGCCGCTGCCTGTCCTTCACCGCCCTGGCGAGCGTCGATGCCACCCGTGCGCTGCTGGTAGCCGGCCTCCCCTGGGCATGGGAAGGGGGGCGGAACCCCGGCCATGCTGGCGATGGTCACCTGCCTCGGCATACTCGGCGCCATCTTCGACCCGTGCCTCGGCAGCCTTGTCCCCGATCTCGTCATTCCCCGCGAACGACCGCAGGCCGTCGCTCTGATGGATCTGACCAGCCGCCTGGCCCGCATCGTCGGCCCCGGACTGGCCGGCCTGCTACTGCTGATAGCACCGATCACCACGTTGTTCCTGGCCGACGCCGCCACCTTCGCGGCATCCACGGTCGCCTTACTGTTTCTCGCACGGGAAACCCCCACTGGACAAACACAATTCGGCGGTACCGGGCTACGACCCCAGATCCGAACTTGGCGACTGCTGCGTGAATATCCCCACCTGTCAACCGCATTCGCAGTTCAAAGCGTCGGCTTCTTCCTCATGGCGCTGTCCGCCATCGGGCTCCCCCTGCTCCTGCTCCAGCGGTTGAATGCAGGCCCTGAAACCTACGGCTGGCTACTCACGTCCTGCGGAATCGCCTCCGTCCTAGGAAATCTCACCGCCCTGCACGTCACAGGCAGCCGATTCCCGGCCCGATTCTGCGCAGCCTGGGGCGCCACCGGCGTCCTGTACGTCGCGATCGGTTCCGCCCAAACCGTGCTCTGGATAACGTTGTTCGCCACCATGACCGGGTTTCTGAGCGCGATCACCGGTATCGCGATGGCGACCCATCTGACGTCATTCGAACCCCCGCTACGCCTACGCCTGCTCACCATCAACCACCTGGTCATGCGCGCCTCGGGAACCGCCGGAATGATCGTCATCCCAGCGCTGATCGCATCCGCACCGGCCGAAGGCTTCGTGCTGGGCGGAATCGCGATGACCCTGAGCGCCGCTACCGGCAGCATCGTGTCCGCTCGGATGACCGGTGAACCGCGGAGAAGAATGCCCTGAACTGGGGAAATTTTGGACGACGCCGGGGAACTCAACTCTGTTCCCAGCTATAGATCCAGGAACTTCCCCGCGTCGCGGCGACTACTTTAACAGGCTCGTTCACGGAAAGCCATTTGGTTTCATTCGAGGTGGGGCGTAGCGATGCTTCACGCTGCGTGCAGCAGATGTGTCTTGTTCGGGGCGTCGGCGGGCGGGAGGCTGGTCGGAGGTCTACTCGAAGTTGAAAGGGATGGGCATGCGGAAGATCATCGAATCGACGTTCGTAACCACCGATGGGGTTGTCGGCGAGCCGCACAAGTGGGGTGGGCCGTATTGGGATGCGGAGCATAGTGAGTACGCGTCGAGCTTGCTGTTCGCTTCCGATGCGTTGCTGCTGGGGCGGGAAACCTATTCCGGGTTCGCAGCGGTGTGGCCGACTCGGCCGGAGGAGGATCCATACACCGCACGGATCAACGCCATGCCCAAGTACGTGGCTTCACGCACGCTAGCTCAGGGCGATGCCACCTGGAATGCGACTGTCCTGCAAGGAGATGTCGCTGACGCGGTGCGGGCGCTGAAAGCGGAGGAAGGCGGTGACATTCTCAAGTTCGGCACCGGATCGCTGTCCCGCACGCTGCTCGAAGCGAAACTTGTTGACGAGTATCACTTCTGGATTTTCCCGACCATCGCGGGCTCCGGTGACCGCCTCTTCGACGGCTACGCCGAACTCACCCACCTGGAGTTGCTCGGGACGACGACCTTCAAATCCGGAATCGTCGTGCACCGGCTTGCCCCGCACTGACGGGGATCCACTCCCGTCGGATGTGTGCTGGCCCGGCAGGGTTCGAACCTGCGCTCTTCCGCTTAACAGGCGGACGCTCTGCCGACTGAGCTACGGGCCACGGGTGATCGGTGGGGCGATCACGGTCGATTCGGGAGGATTTGAACCTCCGGCCTCCGCCTTATCAGGGCGGCGCTCTTACCGCTGAGCTACGAATCGGGGCCCCGCAGGGGAATTGGCGTTGGCCGATTCCCCTGCGGGGTTTGGTGGCGGTGGTCGGATTCGAACCGACGACCTGTGGGTTATGAGCCCACCGGGGTTCCGAGCTCCCCTACACCGCTAGGCGTTTATTCATCCTGTACATAGACACCCTGTCGCGCTGAGCCTTTCGGCACGCATCGCAACGGCACCCCCTGCGGTAGCCCGTCGAGGTGCCACAGGCATCCGCGTCAGGGATACGCCGCTCGACTTTCATCGGCTCCTCAAGCTCCATACCGAGATACCCACGATGACCACCGCGCGCTGCGGTAACCCTGCGGTGACAGTTTGCGCACCGCACATCACACTTGGCAATCTCTTCCCAGAGCGCTTGGAGCGAGTACGTGCCGCTGATCATGCGGCTCACCCCCGCCCTCTTCGTTCCGCGCACATGGTCGAACTCGAGGACGACCGGATCCTTCTCGCCACAATCAATGCACGGGTGACCGAGTAGGTACTCATTTACAGCAATAGCTTTGCGATGGCGGTAGAAGCGTTGCCGGTCTGCGGTCAAAGCCATTCCACTCCTCCATCTTCCTACCGAACTTCGCTACACCGCTACAGCATATCGAGCTGCCTTCAGGACAGGTTACGGAAAGTCGAGGAGTCGAACCCCCGGGACTTGTTGCCCGCCTCCGGTTTTCAAGACCGGCTGGCCTCCGCAGGCCGGGACTTTCCTTGTTCGCTTGCTCTTCGAGCTTGCGGTACCAATACGTTCGCAGGTGCGGGGGTGGGGGTGCAACCGAATAACGGCGCGGACGGGCTCGGGCCGCCGGGAGGCGGTATGGCGGAAGTGGCCTTCCGGCGGGGCGCGGTGCGGCACCATCGAATTCCAGCGAGCAATCGGAGGCGGAGATGGTGGAGTCGGTCCTGGAGCTGATCATGGCGCAGCGGGAGGAGATGCGTAAGGGCGGGCCGGAGGCGGATCGGCTGGGGCGGCTCACGGATTCGGCGGTGGACATCATGAAGGGGGCGGGGTCGATCAAGATGTTGCAGCCCAGGGTGCACGGCGGGCTGGAGACGGGGGTGCGGGAGTTCGCGGAGACGGTGATGGCCACGGCGGCGTTGAATCCGCCGGCGGGGTGGGTGCACGGGGTGGTGGGCGTGCATCCCTGGCAGTTGGCGATGGCGGATCCGCGGGTGCAGGAGGAGGTGTGGGGTGAGGACGACGGGACGTGGGTGGCCTCGCCGTATATGCCGAACGGGCGGGCGATCCCGGTCGAGGGCGGGTATCGGATGAGCGGAAGGTGGGGGTTCTCCTCGGGCACCGACCATTGTCAGTGGGCTTTTCTGGGAGCGATGAAGTGTGATGCGAACGGGAATGTGAACGGCCCGCCCACCATGCTGCACGTGATCATTCCGCGCAGCGAGTACACGATCATCGAGGATTCATGGGATGTGGTGGGGCTCAAAGGCACCGGATCCAAGGATCTCGTCATCGAGGACACTTTCATTCCGGAATACCGCGTCATGGAATACGACCGGTTGATCGACGGCACTCAGGTCCGCGAGGCGGGGTTGTCGCAGACCCTTTACCGGATGCCCTGGTCGTGCATGTTCCCGCTGGGCATCACCGCCGCCACGATCGGTATCTGCGAGGGCATGCTCGCCGAAGCCGTCAACTATCAGCGCGAGCGGATCAATGCCCAGGGCACCGCGGTGCGCGACGACCCGTACACGATGTACGCCATGTCGGAAGCCGCCGCCCAAATCAATTCCGCGCGTGAAGGATTGATCACCAACGCCGAACAGATCTGGGATCTCGTCGACGCCGGAAAGGAAGTCTCGTTCGCCAGGCGCGCGCAGGGCCGGCGCAATCAGGTGAATGCCGCCTGGCAGGCCGTCCGCGCCATCGACGACATCTATCCCCGCTGCGGCGGCGCCGCACTACGCATGGACCGCCCGCTGCAACGCTATTGGCGCGACGCTCACGCGGGCCTGCATCACGCCATTCACAGCCCGGGCACCGTCTATCACGCCGCCGGATTGAGCGGCCTGGGTTTCCAGCCGGAGGGCCTACTCCGCGCGATGATCTGACCCACCCTGGGCCGCGTACACGGCCAGCATGTCCTCGACCAGCTTCAGCACCGAATCGTCGAGATCGGGCCGCTGATACACCCCGCGCACCACGGCTTCGCCGGAGAACAGGTGCAGTAACATAAAGAACAGCGATTCCCGGATCGAGGCGGGGAAGTTGGCGAGCACCCCGGTCCGCTCGAGCGTCACCCCGATCTCGCGGTAGTACGTCTCGGCGATCGGCGCGATGCGTTCGCGCAGCTCGGCGTCCGAGCGCGCCGCCAGGTAGATCTCCCGCAGCGCGTGGGTGAGGTTGGACTGCTGCGCCTGCCGCAGGAACCGCAGCGCCGTGTCCAGGGGATTGTCCTGCGCCCCAAGGTGTTCCATCGCCACCTGATACGCCGCCAGCTGCCGCGTGAACACCTCTTCGGCGGTCCGCACGATCAGATCCAGCCGGGTGTCGAACTGCCGGAACATGGCCCCGGCCGAGAGCCCGGCGCGTCCGCAGATCTCCTGCACGGTGGTGCGCTGATAGCCGACCTCGCCGATTGCGGCGGTCGTCGCATCGACCAGTTTGGCCACGGTCGCGGCCCTGCGCTCCTGCTGGGTGCGGCGAGGGCGGGGTTGTTCGCTCACGACCGAACATCCTGCCGTGCCGGGCGCGCACTACTCACATACGGCTCGACGTGACCGTTGACACATTCCATGCCCGCATTCTAGGGTCGGCCTCACAAAGTTAGGAAACAAACGCTCTCTATCTGAGATGGGGGCGGACGCTCGGCCGCACCGCGCGCGGCACAGAGGAGTTCGATATGACAACGGGGTCCACGGCATTCGCCCGGGCATGCCTGGCGGTGGCGGCGGGGGTCGCCGTCGCCGCCTGCCCGGCGATGGCGAATACCGCATCCGCACAACAGGTTCCGGTGCAGCCGGCCCTGCCGTTCCCGGTGCCGCCGGCGCCGCCGTATCTGGATCCCGGCTTCTATCAACCGGATCCGGCGCGGGTGGCCTCCGCACAGCCGGGTGAGATCCTGGCCGCCCGCCAGGTGAACCTGGCCAATTTCTGGTTGCTGCCGCTGAACGTGAACGCCTGGCAACTGTCGTTCCGCAGCACGAACACCCGCGGTGAGCCGATCGCGGCGGTCACCACCGTCATCGTCCCGCACCGCGCCGCACCGACCGGGCAGCGCGGACTGGTCTCGTTCCAGATGGCCGAGGACTCGCTCTCGATCAACTGCGCCGCCTCCTACGCCCTGCAGATGGGGTCGCTGCCCAATCCCCTGAACCCGGTCATGCAGGCCGAGTTCATCGAGGTCCAGGCCATGCTGCAGCTCGGTCACGCGGTCGTGGTCCCGGACCATCAGGGCCCGAACGCGGCCTACGCGGTGGGTCCGCTGGGCGGCCGCATCACCCTGGACGGCATTCGCGCCGCGGAGAACTTCGAGCCCGCCGCCCTGTCCGGTACCGACACCCGCGTCACCCTGTGGGGCTATTCCGGCGGTGCGATCCCGACCGCGCACGCCGCCGAACTCCAGCCGACCTACGCACCGGAACTGAATCTGGTCGGCAGCGCCACCGGCGGCCTGATGGCCGATATCCGCATGGCCATCGACTACAACAACGGCACGTCCGCGTTCGGCGGCGCGGTGATGGGCGGCCTGTTCGGCGTGGCGCGCGAGTACCCGCAGGTGAACGCCTTCATCGACCGCTATATGAACCCGCTCGGCAAGGCCACCCGCGCCGTGCACGAGAACCAGTGCGTAGCGCTGCAATTCGCGGCGTTCCCGTTCGTGAACATCAAGGGCCTGTTCGACTATCCGGGCGATCCCATGCTCTCACCGGAGGTGCAGCCGGTGCTGGACGAACTGAGCCTGGGTCATCGCGGTACGCCGACCGCACCGCTGTACATCTACGAAGCTCCGATGGATGAGGTGATGCCGGTCAACGCGGTCAACAACACCTACGACACCTATTGCAAGGATCCGTCGGCCCGCGTCTTCTACACCCGGGACCTGCTCAGCGAGCACGGCATCGCCGCCGTCTCGAATACCGCGAGCGCGGCGCTGTGGCTCAACGACCGGCTCAACGGCCTCGAGGTACCGACCGGTTGCCATAACCGCGATGTGTACAGCGGCATTCTCGACCCCGGCGCGCTGGGCGCTTTCGTGAACGCCATCGGCCAGACCCTCGCGTCTGCGCTGGGCATGCCGGTCTGACCCGTACGATCGGCTACATGCCAGCAATTCGCATGTGGGCGGCTCTGTTCGCCGTCACCGCGTTCGCCGCTGCGAGCTGTTCGTCCGATGACGACAGCTCGCAGTCCGGTTCGGATCTGATGGGCAAGACCTACCTCTCCACCCGGGTGGAGGGCACGCCCATCCCCGGCGGCGGCCCGCTGACCCTCACCTTCCGCGACGATCGCCTGACCGCGAACGCCGGCTGCAACACCATGACCGGCCCGGTCACCCTCGACGGCAATACCCTGAAGGTCGGCGATCTGGCCGCCACCATGATGGCCTGCCCCGGTGACCGCGCAGGCGCCGACGGCTGGCTGGACGGCCTGCTGCGCTCGGCCCCCGACTGGAAACCGAACGGCGCGGACCTGACCCTGAAGGGCAATGGCGTCACCGTCACCCTGCAGGATCGCAAGGTCGCCAAGCCGGACAAACCGCTGGTCGGCACCACCTGGATCGTCACCTCCCTGATCAGCAAGGACGCGGTCACGCGCTCGGCCACCCTGGACGCGGTACGCCCGGCGATCACCATCTCCCCCGACGGCGCGGTATCCGGCAGCGCGGGCTGCAACCGGCTCACCGGCAAGGCGGAGGTGTCCGGCACCGACGTGACCTTCCAGGTCGGCACCACCCGCATGATGTGCGAACCGGACGTGATGGAGGTGGAACGCCAGGTGCTGGCCGTGCTCGATGGAAAGACCACGGCCACCGTCGATTCCGATGAGCTCACCCTGCGCAATGCCGCCACCGGCACCGGTCTGGGCCTGCGCGCCGAGTGATTATTCGATATCGCCGGACGGTCTCGCGCCGGTACCGTCCGGCGCTATGAACCGACGATTACTGAACGTGGTGGATGTGGAGGCCACCTGCTGGGAGAAGGCCGCCCCGCCCGGCATGCCCAGCGAGATCATCGAGATCGGGCTGTGCGTGCTCGATACCGAGACCTTGGAGCGGGTGGAGAAGCACAGCATCCTGGTGCGCCCGGAGCGCTCCACCGTGAGCGAATTCTGCACGCGGCTGACCACTCTCACCGCCGCGCAGGTCGCCACCGGCATCTCCTTCGACGCGGCGTGCGAGCTGCTGCGCCGTGAATTCCACGCCGATTCGCGGCCGTGGGCGAGCTGGGGCGATTACGACCGCAAGCAGTTCGAACGCCAGTGCGCCGCAACGGGTGTGCGCTATCCGTTCGGCAGCGTGCACACCAATGCCAAGCTGGCCTTCTCCGAATCACGCGGCACGCACCGGCGTTTCGGCATGGCCGGCGCCCTGGCGATGACCGGATTGCCCTTGGAGGGCACCCATCATCGCGGCGGCGACGATGCCTGGAATATCGCCGCCCTGATCGCCGGGATGCTACGCGACGGCAAGTGGCCGGTCACGGCGTGAGCGTGCTGTTGCGAAACCGTAAGGGCGGCACTTCGAAACGCCTGCGGAAGGCGCGGCTGAAGGCGGCTTCGGAGTCGTAGCCGACGCGATGGGCGATGGCCGCGACCGGATCGCCGGTCGACCGCAGCAGTTCCGCGGCGCGGCTCAATCGGCGATCGGCCAGGTACGCGCCGGGCGAGCTGCCCAGCCGGCGGGTGAACCGCTCGGCGAAACTGGTGCGCGACATATTGGCCAGCGCGGCCAGTTCCGGAACGGTCCATGCCCGCGCCGGATCCCGGTGAACGGCGGTGATGACCGGTGCGAGCGCGGGATCCAGTGCGGCGGTGAGCCATCCGGGCGCGGCGGCATCGGCCGACCAGGCGCGCAGCGCGTGCACGAACAGCAGATCCAGAATCCGGGAGATCATGACCGCCGCCCCGGGCCGCGGATCGGTGACTTCGACCAGCAGCAGTTTCATGCTCAACGGCAGCCACTCGCGCCCCGGCGCCGATCCGCCGATGACAATGGCGGGCGCGAGCACCGAAAGCAAAGGCGCGGCCAGCATTTCATCGACGGCGTAGCTCCCGGTCACCCACCGCGCCGGCCCGCCGACGGCTTCGAGCCGATGCGCGTCGCCCCTCGCGAGCACCACCATGTCCCCGGAATCGACTGTGACGGTGACGTTCTCACCCGGCACCCGCAACCGCACCGTGCCCGACTCCACGATGTGCAGCACCCGCCGCGCGGGCAACTCCAGCTGTGCCCCGTCCGCCAGCGCGTACCGGTGCACCCCGTCCCCGCGCAGCCGCACCGTGTCCAGCAGCTCCGACAGCGCGTCCGGCACCGGATCGCAGTCGACGCCCGATTCCGGACGAACGGCAAAATCATCCGGCGTTCTCGTCATGGTATTTGCCTCATCATCCGATTAGCGTAGCCGTTGCTCGCAAGTGCTCGAACAACCGAAAGGCAACGTCATGGCGGACAAGCCGGCAATCGTTCTGGTTCACGGTTTCTGGGGTGGGGCGGCGCATTGGGCGAAGGTGATCGTCGAGCTGAAGCAGCGCGGATACGACAATCTGCACGCGGTGGAGAACCCGCTGACCTCGCTCGCCGATGATGCCGAACGCACCCGGAAGATGGTGCGGCAGCTCGACGGTCCGGTGTTGCTGGTCGGTCACTCCTACGGCGGCGCGGTCATCACCGAAGCCGGTGACCTGCCGAATGTGGCGGGCCTGGTCTATATCGCCGCCTTCGCCCCCGATGCCGGGGAGAGCCTGGGCCAGATCACCGAACAGCAGCCGCCCGCCGCGGTGGCGGCCATCGCCCCGGATTCGGACGGCTACGTGTGGATCGCGCAGGACAAGTTCGGTGAGAGCTTCGCCCAGGATCTGCCCGCCGACGAGGCGCTGGTCATGGCCGTCACCCAGAAGGCCCCGGTCGGTTCCACTTTCGGCGACACGGTCACCGCCCCGGCCTGGAAGCGCAAGCCGAGCTGGTACCAGGTCTCCACCGAGGACCGCATGATCCATCCCGACAACGAACGGCGCATGGCGCAGCGCATGAACCCGCGCGCCATCGTCGAATTGCCCGCGAGCCATGCCTCTTTGGCCTCGCAGCCCAAGGCCGTCGCCGATCTGATCGATCAGGCGGCCACCGAAATCGGCTGACCATATTCGCACGAAGCCCCGCCGCGGGCCGCACCGATCGACACGGTGCGGCCCGCGGTTCGTTTGTGACCATTCACAATTGACCCCCTGCGGATTCCACCCACTGGACGCGTGACCGGCATATCTCCGGGATTTCCCGCCCGCGCGATTTCCGGACCGACCGGATTGTGGAGATCATCACAGCGCGCGAACGCCCAGCGAACGTCTACATTCGAAACCCGTAGGGCTACAGGCAAAGTCGCCGTCGAGTCCGGGTTCCCACTTGTGCCGATGCCTATCGGCGCGGGAATTCATTTGTCCCGCTGCACAACCGAGGCCGATCGAGTCGTCCGGCGATTTCGTCGCGCCGCACGCAATCGCGACCGACCTCCATTCGCATGCCCAGAGGGAGTTGCCGGCGATGACTGCCGTGAACAGGGAAATCCGTCCGCTGACGGGGTATCAGCGCGATGTCGTGACCGTGGGGGCGCTGTTTCCGGAGCTGCCGCTGGCGCAGATCGCCGGGTATGTGCGGATCAGCGCGCCGCTGGACGTGGACCGGGTGCGCGAGTGCATGTTCCGGGAAGGCTGGCGGCACGAGGCGATGCGGATGCGCATCGACGCGCACGCCATGACGCAGTGGATCAGCGACGAAGCCGAATCGATCGATCTGGTCGATGTGAGCGGGGCCGCGGATCCGGACGCCGCGGCACAGGAGTGGGTGCGGCGGACCACCGAGACGGTGCTGCCGCCGGACGGGCAGTTGATCCGGGCCGCGATCGTGGTCGACGGCAGTGGATCGTTCCTGCTGTACGTCTGCGCGCATCACGCGGTGGTGGACCTCTGGGGGCTGACCATTCTGCTGCGGCATTGGTGCGAGGACTATCTGGGAGCGGAATCCGGCGCCGAGATCGCGGCGCAGAGCTATACCGAGTTCCTGAAAGCCGAAGGCGAGTACCGGAATTCGGAACGATTCCAGCAGGATGCCGCCGCGCTGACCGGTCGGGTGGCGGACCTGTCGCCCGCCTTGTTCGCGCGCGGGACAACGGTGCGGGAGCAGGCGCGCGGGCGGCGGACGCTGCGTTTGACGAAGGCGGACCGGGATCGGCTGCGCACCACCGGGCAATCGGTGTTCGCGGTGACGGCGACGGCCCTGGCCTGGTATCTGCGGCGCATCCACCGCGATGGCGACATCGTGCTGGGCGTGCCCCTGCTCAATCGGCGCCGGGAAGACCTGTACCTGGTCGGGCACACCGCCAACATGCTGCCCTTGGCGCTCGATATCGACGAATCGCTGACGCTGACGCAGCAGGCGGCGCTGACGGCGGAGGCCGTCAGCGAACTGACACTGCGGCAACGTTTTCCGCTGGGCGACCTCCAGGCAGCGCTACGCGAACAGGGCCACGGCGGCGGCAGCCTGTTCGACGTCACCTACTCCTACATGTCGCTGCCGGACCGAAAACTGCCCGACGGCATCGACGAGATCTCGGTGCTGTCCACCGGGTCGTCCCTGGACGCGTTGAACATCGCCGCGCGCGAGTTCCGGCGGGAGGGCACCATCGAGATCGATGTGTTCTACGCCGAGGACGTGTTCGACGCCGACTTCCCCATCGACGACGTCATCCGGCAGGTCTTCGCGCTGACGCGTGCGGCGCTGGACGCGCCCGATACGCCCCTGGCGGAACTCGACGCCCTGCTCGGCACCGATCACGCACGAATCGCGGGATTCGAAGGGCCCCAAGTCGGTCCGCTGGATCGGCACGCGACGATCGATGCGCTGGTGGCGGAGCAGATTCGCCGCACCCCGGCAGCGCCGGCCTTGGCGACACTGATCGACGGCATCGAAACCACACTGTCCTATGCGGAATTCGGCGACGAGGTGCGGGACCTCGCGGGCGCGCTCCGAGCCGATGGAATGCGAGCCCAGGAACCGGTACCCCTGTTGCTGCGCCGCTCCCCCGAACTGGTGATCGCCGTCCACGCGGTGCTCGCCGCAGGCGGCGCGTATGTGCCGATCGATCCCGATTACCCGCCCGCCCGCATCGCGACGATCGTGGACGACTGCGGTGCCCGGTTCCTCATCGCCGGCCCCGAATTCGAGGTCACCGCACGCGAGCTCGGCGTCACCCGGATCGACCCGCGAACAGCGCGATCCAGGTCCGGGGCGACGCCGTCCTCGACACGGCCGGACGATCTCGCCTATCTCATCTACACCTCCGGCTCCACCGGCAAGCCGAAAGGTGTGATGATCGAGCACAATTCGGTCGTCAACCGGCTGACGTGGATGCAGAACGCCTACCCGCTCACCGCCGATGACGTGATCTTGCAGAAGACGCCCGCGACCTTCGACGTCTCGGTGTGGGAGCTGATGTGGTGGGGTCTGGTCGGCGCCAGGGTCGCGCTGTTGCCGCACGGCGGGGAGCGGGATCCGAGGGTGATCGCGGCGGCCATCACCGGGCATCGGGTGTCGGTCATGCATTTCGTGCCGTCGATGCTGGGCCCGTTCCTCGATCACGTGACCGAGCAGGGAGTACCGGCCGCTGAGCTGGCTTCGCTGCGCCTGGTCTTCTGTTCCGGGGAGGCGCTCACGCCCGCGCTGGCGAATCGGTTCCGGGCGGTGTTCGCCGGTCTGGGGCTCTCGCACGTGCGGTTGATCAATCTGTACGGGCCGACCGAGGCGACCGTGGATGTGTCGTATTACGAAGTCGGCGCGCAGGTTTCGCGGGTGCCGATCGGGCGGCCGATCGACAATATCGCGCTGCTGGTGCTGGATCCGGCCGGGCGGCGCTGCCCGGTCGGCGTGGCCGGGGAACTCAATATCGCGGGCGTCGGCGTCGGGCGCGGGTATCACGGGCGGGACGACCTGACCGCGGCCGCGTTCGTCGCCGACGAGCGAGTGCCGGGCGGGCGGCGTTATCGGACCGGTGATCTGGCGCGCTGGCTGGCGGACGGGAATCTGGAATATCTGGGCAGGCTCGATGACCAGGTCAAGGTGCGCGGCAATCGAATCACGCTGGGCGAGATCGACAATGTGCTGGCCGAATGCCCGGGCGTGACGGCCGGTGTGGTGGTGGACGCGCGAGTGCACGGCGAGGCCACCACGCTGGTCGCCTACTACGCGGGCCCGGCGACCGACAGCGAGGTCGCCGAGCACCTGGCTACGCGGCTGCCCGGGTACATGGTGCCGTCGTATTTCGTACGCATGGAACGGATTCCGCTGACCGGCAGCGGCAAGGCCGATCGCAGGGCGCTGCCGTCACCGATCTTTCATCGATCCGAGACCCGTTCCGCGCAAACCGATTCCGAGCATCTGATCGCCGCGGCGTGGGCCGAGGTCCTCGGCGTCGAGGCGAGCGAACTGAGCGTGGACGACGACTTCTTCACCGTCGGCGGCGATTCCATTCTCGCGCTGCGCCTGCGGACGGCGGCCGAGCAGCGCGGGCTGCGGTTCGATATCGACCGGTTCTTCGCCCGCCCGACCATCGCCGATCTGGCCGCCGCCGTCGACGCGGGGGAGACCGTCGCCGATATCGGGGTTTCGCAAGCCCTCGAACTGATCCCGCTCATCGACCGGGGTGCGCTCGCCGACGTCGAGGACGCCTTCCCCGCCACCTCACTGCAGCTGGGCATGCTCTTCCACAGTCTCGAGCGCCGCGAATCCACGCTGTACCAGGACGTTTTCACCTATCAGCTGCGGATGCCCTGGCAGGAGGCCCCGTTCCGGGCCGCCTATGCGCGACTGGTGGCGCGGCAGCCCGCGCTGCGTTCCGGGTTCGACCTCACCGGCCGTTCCCTGCCGATCCAGATCGTGCACCACCAGGTGCCTGGCACATTGCGGATCGGCGCCTCCGAAACCGCCGAACCCTATGTGCTGGACCGGGCCCCACTGCACAGCATGCGGGTGCTGCCCGACGCCGACGGGTTCGAACTCACCTTCAGCTTCCACCACGCCATTCTCGACGGGTGGAGCGTCGCCAATCTGGTGCGTGAACTGCTCCAGGACTACCTGCACCTGATGGGCTTCGATATCGCCCCGGTGGACGCCACCCCGTACCCCGCGACCCTGCTCGCCGAATACGCCCGCGCGGAACAGGACGCGCGGAACGACACCGGCTCACGCGCCTACTGGTCCCGTCTCCTGGCCGATGCCCCCGCCACCGCCCTGTCCTCGACCCGCGCCTACGAGCCGCCGGCCGCCGACGGCCCGGTCGAGGTGAACGCGCTGCTCCCCCGCTGGCTGCGGCGCGCGATCAGCGCGACCGCGACCACCGAACGACTACCCCT
Source organism: Nocardia yamanashiensis (assembly GCF_021183565.1). NCBI lineage: Bacteria > Bacillati > Actinomycetota > Actinomycetes > Mycobacteriales > Nocardiaceae > Nocardia > Nocardia yamanashiensis. Next base: position 1,537,060 of record NZ_CP089226.1, on the reverse strand, counting down.
CAAATCGATCCTGCTCACCGCCCACTGCCTCACCCTGCAAGCCATGACCGGCGCGGACGACATCGTCACCGGCGTGGTCTCACACGCCAGACCCGCTCGCGTAGGCGGCGATTCGGTGGCGGGGCTCTTCCTCAACACCCTCCCGGTCCGGCTCGGGAGCGCCCCGATCGACCGCCTCGACGCGGTACGGCACGTCGCGGCCCAGGAACGCGAGAGCCACCCCCATCGCCGCTACCCCCTGCGTGCGATGATCGCCGACCACGGCGGCGTCCCCTTCGACACCGCCTTCAATTTCGTCAACTACCACGTCTTCACCGGCGTGACCGCGGCGGCCGACCTCGCGCTCGCCGACTTCCGCATCCGCGAGGAAACGAACTTCGCGCTCCTGGTCACCGCCGCCGTCGATCCCCGCACCGACGACATCACCTTGCGCATCAGCGCGGGCCGCGACTCGCTGAGCCACCCACAATGCGAGGAATACGGCCGCCTCTTCATCGGTGTCCTGGCCGCGCTCGTGCGTGACCCGCACGGCCGCATCGACGCGGCCCACGCCCGCCTCGAGGACGCGGTCCACCAGATCGAAGCGATGGCGGCCCTGCGCCCGAACGCACCCGCACTGGTCGATGATTCGAGCACCTGGACCTACGGGCACCTGGACCGCGCCGCCGAAACCGTCGCCCTGCGTCTCCTGGCCGACGGCCTCCCCGCGAACGCCCGCATCGCGGTACAACTCGACCGCTCCCCCGCACAGATCGCCGTCGTCCTCGGCATCCTGCGCGCCGGCGCCGCCGTGGTCCCGTTGGACCCGTCCTACCCGGAAGCCCGCCGGGCCGCGATGATCGCGCGCGCCCACCCGTTCCGCATCCTCACCGACGTGCAGGACCTGCTCCCGCCGGTCCGTGCCGCCGCCCAGTCGGCCGCGGCGGGCGCGCTCCCGCAACAGGATTCGGATCGTGACGACCGCGCCTCTGGTCTTTCCGGTCACGTCGATCGCGCACACGGCCGGGCGCAGCTCGACGGATCCCCAACCGGCGACTGGTCCAACGCCACAGCGCCGCAGGTCGGCTCAGCTGCGGCCGGGCCCGCGCACAGCCCGGCTGCGAGCGGGTCGGCAGACGGCTCGAGCGCGAGCAGGCCTGCACGTGACGCGGCCGGGGGCGTGCTGCCCGCGATTCATCCGGAGTCGATCGCCTATGTGCTGTTCACGTCCGGGTCGACAGGTGAGCCGAAGGGGGTGGCGATGCCGCATCGCGGGCTCGCGAATCTGGCTCGGTGGCAGCGGCGGTCGGCGACGGCGGCCTCGGGCGGGGTGACGGTGCAGTTCGCGCCGTTGTCGTTCGATGTGTCGTTCCAGGAGATCTTCGCGACGCTGGCCGAAGGCGGGACATTGCGGTTGATCACCGAGGAGCAGCGGCGGGATCCGGCCGCGCTGGCGCGGGTGGTCGCCGAGAGCGGTGCGCGGCGGCTGTATCTGCCGTACGTGGCATTGCAGGCGCTGGCCGAGGCGGCCAAGGTGACCGGGGCGTATCCGACCACGTTGTCGGCGCTGGTGTCCTCGGGTGAGCAGCTGCGGATCACCCCGGAGATCCGGGCGCTGGCTGCCGCGAACCCGGGCGTGGTGCTGGAGAACCAGTATGGGCCAACCGAATCGCATGTGGCGCTGGCCTATTCGATGAGCGGCTCACCGGAGCGGTTCCCGGGATTGCCGCCGGTCGGAGGCGTCGTGGGAGCGGCCGGGGTGGAGTTGCTCGATGAGCGATTGCGGCCGGTGGCTCCCGGGGTGCCCGGTGAGATCTATCTGTCCGGCGCCGGATTGGCTCGCGGGTACGAGGGGCGGCCGGAGCTCACCGCACAGCGGTTCGTGGCGCACTCCGGAGGCGGAATCCGTTATCGTACCGGCGATCTGGGCATCGAGCTGCCCGGCGGGGAGATCGTTTGCCTCGGCCGCACCGATACCCAGGTGAAGGTGCGCGGGTTCCGGGTGGAATGCGCGGAGGTGGAGTTCGCGCTCGCGGAGATCGCGGGCGTGCAGCAGGCGGCGGTGGTGGCCCGGCAGCTGGCGGGTACCGACGCGGCGCTGGACGCCTTCCTGGTCACCGAACCCGGCACGGAACCGCTCCCCGCCGAACAGCTTCGGGGTGAGCTGCGCAAGCGGCTACCCGCCCACATGGTGCCCGCACGATTCCAGTGGATCGACGCGCTGCCCTTGACCCCCAGCGGCAAACGCGACGATGCCGCGCTGCGCCGCCTGGCGGAACGCCCCACCGAGGTCGCGGCCGGGCGGCCGCCCGCCGACGAATGGGAGCGGGAGATCGCCGCGATCCTGGCCGAGTTCAGCGGCACCGCCGAATTCGCCGCCGACACCGACTTCTTCGCCGCGGGCGGCACCTCCATCGGCGCGATGCGCGTGGCCATGACCGTCGCCGAACGCTGGAATGTGGAACTGCCCCTGGAGACCTTCGTCTCCACGCCGACGGCGGCCGGACTGGCGGCGGTGGTGCGCACGGGCGGCGCGGAACGCAGCTTCGATCCGCTGGTGCCGCTGGCGCATTCGGATTCCGGGGCGACCCCGCTGTTCCTGATCCACCCCATCGGCGGCAATATCGTCTGCTACGTGCCCCTGGCGCGGCATATGGGCGGCGATCGCCCGGTGTACGGGTTGCAGGCCGCGGGCGCGGTCCCCGGCACCACGCCGCTCACCACCGTGCAGGAGCTGGCCGCCTCCTATGTGGCGGCGATCCGGCGCGCGCACCCGCACGGGCCCTATCACATCGCCGGCTGGTCCTTCGGCGGCTATGTAGCCCTGGAAGTCGCACGGCAACTGGGTGATTCGGCCGTCGAGCAACTGGTGCTGCTGGACACCATGGCATTGCGTGAGACGCCGCCCGAACACGTGGACGAGAAGGATCTCATCGTCTGGTTCTTCGGCGAACTGCTCTGGTACGCCAAGGGCAGCGAGGCCGCCGTCCTGGACCTGGAGCAGCTCTTCGACACCTCCGCCACCGACCGCGAGGAACTGTTCGACTCGATCCTGCGCCAGTCGGTCGACCACGGCATCCTGCCGCCGGAGTCCTCCCCGCAGCTGGTGCGCCGGCTCTACGCGGTGTTCCACGCCAATTTCCAAGCGGCCCTGGCCTATCGAATGGCCCCGGTGCAGCGCCCGTTCACGCTGCTCCGGGCCACCGAAGGCCTGCCCGCGAGCCTCGAGACCGCACATCGTCTGGCGGGCACCATGTTCGGTGACGCCGACAACGGGTGGGAACGCTGGGCGAATTTCGGGTTGGATATCCGGGAGATCCCCGGCGATCACCTCTCCATGATGACCGAACCGAATATCGCGACCGTGGCGCGACTGCTCGCCGACCTGCTCAACCGCACCCCCGCCTTGGAATCGAGCTCTGGAAACGATTGATGGACACCGAGATACAGCGCCCGTTGAGCGCGAGCGAACGGTGGTACCACGTGTGCGACCGCCTCTCGCCGCTCAATGTGGTGGCGCGAGTCCGCGTGCACGGCGCCCTCCCCCCGGACGCCCTGCGCGCCGCCGCCCACGCCCTCACCGCCGAACACCCCCTGCTACGGGTGAGCATCGTGAGCGCCGCCGACGGCACCGCCCCGGCCTTCGTGCCCGCAGCCGACCCGCGCATCCCGATCACGACGGTGCAGGACATCCCGTGGGAGGAGCACGTCGACCGCGTCGAACTGAACACCGCCCTGGAGACGGACATCCGTCCCCTGCTGCGGCTCACCGACATTCGGACCGCCGCCGGAACCACCACGGAAACCCACGACCTGATACTGACGGTCTCGCACGTCATCGCCGACGCCACCACCGCCCTGACCTTGCTCCGGCGACTCGTCGAGCATGCGGCGGCAATCGATGCCTCCGCGCTGTCGGAGACCGTGGTCCGGCGGGAGGCGCTGCCCGCACCGGATGCCCTGCTGCCCAAATTGTTCCAGCGCGCGCCGGGGGTAGCGGCAGCGCTCGGGTCCGGGTTCGTGGATCAGGTCGCCGGGCTCGTATTGCGGCCGCGCCGGTTGCCGCCCGAGCGTCCGGTCGGCGCTACGGAGCGGCACAGCCGGCTGCTGAGCCGTGAACTCGCGGCCGATACGCTCGCCGCGCTGGTGACGCGTTGTGCGGCCGAGGAAGTCACGGTGCACGGCGCGCTGACGGCCGCCATGGCGCAGGCGTACGGGGACGTAATCGCGGCGGGCGAGGCCGCGCGGGTGACGATCGGCGCGCCGATGAACTTCCGCGACGAGTTGCGTCCGGCGGTGGGCGCCGACGAGGTGGGCGCGTATGTCGCCACGGTGCCGTCGCGGCCCCGGTTCGGGCCGGGCTCCGATTTCTGGGGTGTGGCGCGGGCGGTGAACCGGGAGCTGCGGCGGCGCAAGCGATTCCGTCAGCATCTGGCGCAGATTTCGCTGTTGCCGGTGATCTGCCCGGCGGCCCCCGCCACCAGTGCCCGGGCCGTGGCGCTGGTGGATGCGCGGGGCAACGGCAATATCTGCCTGTCGAACATCGGCCGCTTCGACTTCCCCGACCGGATCGGCGGGTGGCGGTTGTCCGGCGCGCAGTTCGTGGCCGGGATATCCATCAGCGGGAATTTCGTGGCGAGCGTGAACACCAGCCACGACACCCTGCACTGGAACTTCACCTATATCGAGGATGCCGTGTCCGCCGAGCGCGCCGTGCGCTTGGCCGACGCCTCGGTCTCCGTGCTCCATGCGGCCCTCGGGCTGCCCCACCGATCGAACAGCGAGAAGCCTTGTCCGACATCAGTAATGCCGTCCTGATCACGGGTTGTTCGTCCGGGCTGGGCCGGGCGGGCGCGCTGTGGCTCGCCGAGCGCGGGTTCACCGTGTTCGCGGGCGTGCGCGATCCGGAGGCCGCCGCGGGGCTGACCCGGACCGCGACCGGGGACCTGCGGCCGGTGGAGATCGATGTGACCTCCGCGGAGTCGATCGCCCAGGCGCACAAGGTGATCGGTGAGCAGCTCGGTCCCGCCGGCTTGCTCGGGCTGGTCAACAATGCGGGGATCAGCGTGTCCGCGCCGCTGGAATGCGTGCCCATCGAGGAGCTGCGGTATCAGCTGGAGGTCAATCTGATCGGCGTGGCCGCCATGATCCGTCAGTTCCTGCCGCTGCTGCGCGCCACCGATGGCGTCGGCAGCGGTCCGGCCGGGCGCATCGTCAATGTCACCTCCGGGGTCGGCCGGGTGGCGCTGCCGTATCTGAGCGCGTATGCCGCAAGCCAATTCGGCAAGGAGGGCCTCTCGGATGCGTTGCGCCGGGAGCTGGCCCCGCAGCGGGTGACCGTGTCGGTGGTCGAACCGGGCGCCATCGCCACCCCGATCTGGCGCAAGCAGGCCGAGACCGCGGCGCGGCTGCTCGACACCGCACCCGCCCCCATCGCGGCCCTGTACCGGGATCGTTTCACCGCGTTCTCCGCAGCCAATGCCGCCACCGCCACCGACGGCGCGACCACGCCCGTCGATGTGGCGCGCGCCCTCGAGCACGCTCTCACCGCTCGCCGCCCGCGCACCCGCTATCCGGTGGGGCGCGATGTCACCCTCGGCACCCTGGCCGCGCGCCTGCTGCCGGATCGCCTGCTGGACCTCGCCCTCACCAGGAGCATCAAATGAAAGTCCTGATCATCGGAGCCGGTGTGGCCGGCCTGAGCACGGCTGCCGCGCTGCGCCGGCACGGCATCGACGCCGAAATCTTCGAGGCGGCCACCGAATTGCGTTCGACCGGTACGGGGCTGGGCATTCTCAGCAATGCCACCGCCGTGCTGGACGCGCTCGGCATCGACGTCACCGTGGCGGGGCTGGGACGCATCACCGAGCAGTTCTTCATTCACGCCCCCGACGGGAAGGTGCTGCGCGCCTTGCCGTTCCGGTCCATGCAGGACGAGCTGGGCTTCCCCGCCGTCACGGTGGGCCGCGACGATCTCATGGCCGCACTGCGCACCGCGATCGGCGACACGCCCATCCACTTCGGGGCGCGCGTGACCGGTTTCGAACAGGACGCGCACGCCGTCACCGTCACCTTCGACGACGGCCGCACGGTCACCGGCGATGTGCTGATCGGCGCGGACGGCATCCGCTCGGCGATCCGCGCGCAGCATGCCGGGCCGGAACCGGTCAACGAGTACGGCTATGTGTGCTGGCTGGCCACCACCGAGTTCAGTCATCCGCTGGTGAAAGACGGTGTGGCCCGCCATTATTGGGGTCGCGGCCAGCGCTTCGGGTTGATGGATATCGGCGGCGGGCGCGTCTACTGGTGGGGCACCAAGAACGTCGGCGTCGAGACCGCGCGCGCCTACACCGGCGGCAAGGCCGGGATCGTGACCGCGTTCGAGGGCTGGGCGCCCGAGATCGGCGAGGCCATCGCCGTCACCCCGGAGGCCGCCATCGTGAGCGTCCCGGCGCAGGACCGGGATTTCCTGGACCGCTGGGGCACCGGCCGTTTCACCCTCGCCGGAGATGCCGCGCACCCCATGCTGACCAGCTTCAGCCAGGGTGCGGGCTCGGCCATCGAGGACGGGTATGTGCTCGCGCATCACCTGGCCGCCGACCCCGATCCGGTGCGCGCGCTGCGCGCTTACGAGGCCGCGCGCCGGGATCGCACCCGCATGCTGGTCGCGGGGTCGCGGCGGCTCAGCAAGATGGAGCAGCTCGAATCGGCCGTGCCGGTGCGGGTGCGCGACGCGATTCTGCGTTTCACGCCTATTCCGATCATGCGCGCCCAGAACATCGCCCCCATGCGTTTCACCCTGCCCGTCACCACCGCCCTGGAGCCCCGATGACCGCCTGGAAATCCGTCGAACTCGCTTGCGGGCCCATCGAATACCTCGATTCCGGGGAGGGGCCGACGCTGGTTTTCCTGCACGGCGCGATGAAGGACGCGCGGGTCTGGCGGGAGGTGGTGGCGCGGCTCGAACCGCACTACCGGTGCATCCGCCCGACCATGCCGCTGGGCGCGCACCGGCTGCCCATGCGGCCCGGCGCGGATCTCACGGTGGCCGGACTGGCGCGGTTGACCGGCGAGTTCCTCACCGCCCTGGACCTGCGTGAGGTCACGCTCATCCAAAACCATTGGGGCGCAGCCCAGGTCATGCTCGCCGAAGGCCAGGGCGAGCGGCTGTCGCGCCTGGTGCTGACCGCGTGCGAGGCCTTCGACAACTATCCGCCGGGCCCTCCGGGCCGCCTGTTCGCCCGCGCCGCCAAGGTGCCCGGCGCATTGGACGCGATGGCGCTGCCCATGCGCGCCCGCTGGTTCCGCACCCGGATGGGCGCGGCCGATGTCTCCGCGCTGCGCCCGCTCCCCCGCGATCTGGCCGATGAATGGCAGCTGCGCTTCACCGATCGCGCCGTGCGCGGCGATCTGGCGACGGTGCTGCGGGACAGCTACCTGCCGGCGGATCTGGCGCGCTGGGCCAAGGCCACCGAATCCTTCCCCGGTCCGGCTCTGGTGGTGTGGGCCGGCGGCGATCGGCTCATGCCGCGCGAGCACGGTCCCCGCCTGGCGGCGTCCTTCCCGCACGGCACGCTGGTGGAGATCGCCGACAGCGCCACCTGCCTGCCCCTCGATCAGCCGGTGGCGCTGGCCGATGCCATCTCCGAGTTCCTGGCCGCCACCGGGCCCGCTACCTGATCCACCCACCCACATCGCGGAGAAATCTCGCGCACCGGGTCGCGCTCACTACGGCGCGACGGGTTGCGCGGACCCGCCGCGCGCGGGCCCGACTCTCGATACCGTGGATCGCACGCCGGGCCGACGAATGCGGAGTTGCGGCGGAGATCGATGTTCCACATTTACGCTGATGACCCGGCGTAAGCGACATATCGGACAAATGGCGAGAGGGTGAGTCGGATCAACGAGCGGGAGGCGGAACTGGACCAATGGTTTCGCGCGGAAGTCACCGCCGCGAGACCCGGTCCCGCTCGCGCACAACACGAACCACTCGCGCCCGGCGCGCCCTGCACCGGCGCCGAGGCCCTCGAACTGTTCGACGCCCAGGTCACCGCGCGCCATCTGGATCTGATCGCCCGGCAGCTGGGGCGGGACGGGCGCGGGTACTACAGCATCGGGTCGGCGGGGCACGAAGGGAACGCGGCGGTCGCGGCGGCCTTGCGGGTCACCGATCCGGCACTGCTGCACTATCGTTCGGCGGCGTTCTTCGTGCAGCGCACCCGGCAGACGGGCGGCATCGACCCGATCCGGGATGTGCTGCTGGGGGTGCTGGCGGCGGCCGCGGATCCGATTTCCGGTGGGCGGCACAAGGTTTTCGGCAGTCACGCCGCGCATGTCATCCCGCAGACCTCGACCATCGCCTCGCATCTGCCGCGGGCGGTCGGGCTGGCGTTCGCCCTCGAGCGGGCGGCGGGACTGGGGGTGGCATGCCCGTGGCCCGCGGACGCGGTGGTGGTGTGCAGTTTCGGTGATGCGTCGGCGAATCATTCAACGGCGGCCGGGGCGATCAATACCGCCGTGCACACCGCGCATCTGGGCGTGCCGATGCCGATTCTGTTCGTATGCGAGGACAACGGGATCGGGATCAGCGTGCCGACGCCGCGCACCTGGATCGAGCACGCGTACGGGTCGCGGCCCGGGCTGCGCTGGTTCGACGCCGACGGGGCCGAGCTCACCGAAGCGCTGAGCGTGGCGACCGAGGCGGCGAAATGGGTTCGCACGCATCGCAAACCAGCTTTCCTGCGCTTGCGGACGGTGCGGCTGCTCGGGCATGCGGGCTCGGATGTGGAATCGGCCTACCGGCGTCCCGCCGAACTGGCGGCCGATCTGCGCCGGGATCCGGTGACGCGGACCGCGGAACTGCTCATCGCGGCCGGTGTCGCCACGCCCGGGGAACTCATCCGCCGATACGACGATCTCGGCGCGCGGGTCGCGGCCACGGCCGAAAGTCTGCGCGAGGAACCGAAACTCACCTCCGCCGCCGCGGTCATGGCGCCGCTCGCGCCCGCGCGGCCGACGATGGTGCGGACCGACGCGCTGCGCGGGACGGCGGGCGCGGACGGTGACAAGGGCGATCCGATGACATTGGCGCAGGCCGTCAATCACACGCTGGCGCAACTGCTCACCCGCGATCCCGACGTACTGGTCTTCGGTGAGGACGTGGGTCGCAAGGGCGGGGTGTACGGCGTCACCAAAGGCCTGCAGCAGCAGTTCGGCGTGCGCCGGGTCTTCGACACGCTGCTGGACGAGCAGAGCGTGCTCGGTACCGCGCTGGGCGCGGGCCTGGCCGGGTTCGTGCCCATTCCCGAGATCCAATACCTGGCCTACGTGCACAATGCCGAGGATCAGTTGCGCGGGGAAGCGGCCACGCTGTCGTTCTTCTCCGCCGGCAAGTACCGCAATCCGCTGGTGGTCCGGATCGCCGGCTACGGCTATCAGAAGGGCTTCGGCGGCCACTTCCACAACGACAATTCCCTTGCCGCACTGCGCGATATCCCCGGCATCGTGATCGCCTCCCCGTCGCGCGCCGACGATGCCGCCGCCATGCTCCGCACGTGCGTCTCCGCCGCCCGCATGGACGGGCGGGTCTGCGTCTTCCTCGAGCCGATCGCCCTCTATCACACCCGCGACCTCTACCGCCCCGGCGACAATGCCTGGCTGGCCCCCGCCGCCGCCCTCCGCCACGCCGAGATCGGCCGCGCCCGAATCCACGGCACCGGAACCCATCTCACCATCGTCAGCTTCGCCAACGGCGTCCCGATGAGCCTGCGCGTCGCCCGCCGCCTGGCCGCTCGCGGCATCCACGCCCGCGTCCTCGACCTGCGCTGGCTCTCCCCCCTCCCCCTGGAAGACCTCCTCGACAATGCCCGCGCCACCGGCCGCGTCCTCATCGCCGACGAAACCCGCCGCAGCGGAAGCGTTTCCGAAGCCGTCCTGGCCGCCCTCCTCGACGCCGGCTACGAAGGCCGCATCGCGCGGGTAACCAGCGAAGACAGCTTCATCCCCCTCGGCCCCGCCGCCAACACCGTCCTGCTGGACGAAGCCCGCATAGAATCGGCCGCCGACAAACTCCTGGCCACCCCTTGACCCGGGATAGACGACGAGCGGGCCCGGTGTCCTGTCCAAGGGACACCGCACCCGCCCGCCGCCCGACGCCAGTCCGGTCGGCGCCCCTGTGCCGACGAGGAGGCACAAGCTTCATCTACTGTCTACGTACGTAGATCGTACATACTAGTCCGCCTCCCGTCACCACCTGCCTCAGCCAGCCCCCGTGCGCTGCGGCAAACGATCGTTCCGGACTACCCTGCGAACGTGGAGTTCGAGAACAGCCCGGGTCTACGCGCCATCGACCTGATCGCCGCCCTGGCCTTGGTAGCAGCGGTGTTCTTCGCCGGCATGACCGCCACACTGCTCATCGGCTTCCTCGGCGCCCCCGGCGGAGCATCCAGCGAATGCACCGGCCAATGCCGCACCTTCGTCGACGCGGGAGCCGGCCTGATGGCAATCGGAACAATCGTCGTCGGATCCACCGCCCTGGTGCTGATGGTCCGCAACTGGTCGCTCAGGCGCCCACTGGTGATCTGGCCACTGCTGGCCATCCCGCTGCTGGCAGTTCTGGCCGGCATCGGTTTCGCGCTCGCCATGTACGGTCCAACCTGAGGTCTCTCAGCGCACCCCCTGTGCCTCGCCGGGACCGACGGTCGGGCCGTTGGGTTTCGGCGCTGGGCGGAGGGCTAGCACCTGGCCGGTGATCGTGTGTTCACGGGTGATTTCCACGGTGCCGGTACCGAATTCGATATCGAGGCGTTCACCGTCTCCGTGGGTGAGGCCCGCGTGGTCACCGTCGGTGGTCATGTTCAGGGGAGAGTAGGCGAGGGCCAGGACCAGCGTGCCGCTCGGGAGGTCGATGAGCGCCAGCGGGGAGGTTCGCAGGCGGGGCTCGTGAGTGAGGGCTTCGGCGGGGATCGGGCGGACGCCTGGTTCCACTGGGGGTGAGATCCAGAGGGTTCCGGTTGCCGCGTCGTGATGGACCTCGTAGCGGCCGTCGCCGTGAGCTTCTTCGACGTATGCGCGGAGGCCGTCGAGCGTCAGGGAGTGGCTGCCCTCGGAGGCCAATTCCGGGCCGTGGACATCCCAGCCGCCGTAGCGTGTCCGGGAATCGCACAGCAGCAGGAACAGTCCGTCGTGCACAGGGTTTCTAATCGAGCCGAGGTAGTCCACGGTCGCTGAGCCTACGACGCCGGGCCGGACGGGCGCACACCGTGACATTCACGTCGATCGATGGCGCACAGCGTGTTTCGTATGGTTCACGGTTCGATCGAGGAGTCGCGGATGTGGTGCAGTGAGACCGCCAGGCCCAATCGCATCAGTCCGTAGGGTCCATCGATGGGGAAGCCGAGTTCTGTCTCTGCTTGGGCAACGCGTGCGGCGATCGAATTGTGGTGGCAGAACAACATGCGGGCGGTCCGGCGGCGGGAGCCGGTCATGATCAGGGTGTGCAGGGTCAGCATGATCGTTGCGCCGTTCTTCGCGGCGGCTATGCGGTCGAGTGCGTCGATATCGGCGCCGGTGATGTCGGCGCTTTCGACCAATCGGCACAGTAGCCCGAAGGTTCCGAGCTTCGCGTAGTAGAAGTACGCCGGGTGGACGGTGCTGGGAAAAGCGCGCGGATATCGGGCCGGGAAGCTGAATCGCAGGGCGGCCAGCGCCTGGTCCCAGGATTCGGGTGCTTCGGACGCCTCCAACGTATTGCCGATGCCGACCTGCGTGCCGGCGGGTATGTCCGCAGCTATCGAAACCGGGCCGGGTACGGCTATGGCAGTGAGCGCACCGACGCGCGTGTACAGCAGTCGCGTGCCGGCTTCGCCCAGCTGGCGTGCGAACTGTTCTGCGCCGGGGCCTGCGACGGCGACCGCGGTAAGAGGTGTCGTCGGCGACAGCCCGAGCAGGCGGATGGCGCGGGCGCGCTCGGCGGCGGAGCGGGCGCGGTCGATGACCACTTCCAGCAATGCCGGATCCGCGGCGCCGATCGCATCGGCCGCGTCCTGACGCTGCACGACCACGCAGGTCCGCGCCAATCGGTCGGCGATGAGTGGATCCTGCGGACGCGGTCCGTCCGGTCGGTGGATCCATGCCTGCGACCCGGTGGCGGTGGAACGAGCGACCGCTCCGTCAGGCATCGGGGCAAGGCTTATCTCCGGGCCGCCGTCACTGACCTGCCCGGACTCACCCGGGGGACCGAATCCCACTGCGCCGCCGCAGAACTGCGCCGCCTCGCGCAGCACGGTGCGCAGATCGGCGCCTCGTTCGACCAGGCCGTCGAAGAAGCCGATCACCGCCGCGATCTCGGCGACGGGAAGGTCGCCGTAGATCGCCGTATCCGGATGTAGGTGCCGGTCCGGCACAGCCACCGCCTCGGTCGACGGGAGTTTCCGGGCTCAAGCATCCCCGGTGCCGCCGATCCGGCCAAGATCGCGCATGTCACTCCGCGTGTCGGACGCGAGGCAGGTGCTCGCCGAATGGCGCGGAATGCCGGTCGCCGGATGGTCAAGTGGATCGAATCGGCTCGGACCGATTGACCGCGGTTTTCTCGCCGATAGCATTGGCGATGCCGTCCGAAATCCTCATTCCATGGATTCGGTTCGATGCCAAGAAGTGGTCCAGACGGCAACAACGACGTTGCATCGAAATTACTCGGAGCCGCAGCTTTTCGTGCGCATTCTGCGCCGATCGGTGATGCGTTGAATCAATTGCCGCAGCAGGGCTTCCGGGGGAAGGTACCGGTAGATGGGAAATCTGTCATGCGCGATTTCTGGGAGAAGTCTGTTCGAAAGCAACGTCTTTTGATTGCCGGCACTGTTGTCGCGCTGGCGATATGCGGGGCACCGCGAGCATCGGCCGATATCGGAACAGGGTCGGCAGATACCGGCGTCGAGGTCGAGATCGGTCAACTCATCGAGACCGGCTCGATGAGCCTGAGCGCGGCCGGCAGTGCGGCGGCAGGCGGCAGTGCGGAGGAGGCGGGCGGGGCGCTGGCTCTGGGCAGTGGTAGCGGTATTGCCGGCGGAAGTTCCTCGGCGAGCGCCGATCTCGGCAGCGCTGTCTCCGGAAGCGCGTTGGGTAGCGCTGGTGTGGGTAGCGCGGCGGTGGGAAGCGCGGCGCTCGGCAGCGCAGCGGCGGGAAGTGCCGCAGCGGGAAGCGCCGGGGCAGCCGGGGCGCTCGCGCTCGGCTCCGGGTCGGGCGGTCCCTCGGCGCCGCCGGGCGGATCGCCTGCGCAACCTGCGCCTCAGCCCGCGAACCCGACGCCCCGTGGCGCCAACCCTTCGGCACCACCGCCCGGAACCGGCCGGGGAGCACCGACACTGACATCCCGAACAGGCTCGACACCCAATTCCTCGATACCGCAGGGTCATCCGGAGACCGGTCTGGGCGGCTCGCGCCTGACCGATCACGGACCGGCCGCCGTATTGGCACTGCTGGCGCTGCTCACCGCGGGACTCGCGGTGCGCGAAGCACGAACCCGCGCACAGAAATGACCTCGGACGCGGCCTATGACTCGATCGGCGATTCTCACTTCGTTCGCATCGATCATCTTGACCTTGCTCGCGATCTCGGCCTACCTGGATTCGACTGCACGCCAGTTCGATCCACCAGCCATCGGCGATTCCCGAGGGACACCGGAATCAGAACCCCACCTCGCCTCGCAGCCGATGCGGCTGGAGATCCCCGCAATCGGACTCTCCACCCGGTTGGATCGCATCGCGATGAAGGCCGACGGCACGATCGAAGATCCGGCATCCTTCGATCGCCCCTCGTGGTACGGGTGGGGACCCTCCCCCGGCGATCACGGATCGGCGGTAATCCTCGGACACGTCGATTCCGCACGAGCACCGGCGGTGTTCTTCGCCCTGGATACCTTGGCTCCCGGCGATACCGTCGAAGTGACGCGAGCAGACGGCACCACGGCCGAATTCGTCGTCGACCGCACTCAACTCGTGCCCAAAACCGATTTCCCGAACACGGCCGTATACGGTGACCATGGCGACAGCGAACTGCAGTTGGTCACCTGCGGTGGAGAATTCGATTCCATCGGCCGAACGTACCTGTCCAATTTCATCGTCTATACGAAGTTCACCGGCTGGGGCCGAGAACAACTCGGATAAGGACTGATTCATGCGAGTTTCGCCGATAATAACGTGGTGGATTATCCCGGTCTGTGCCACGGCACTGCTGGCCACAAGCTGCTCCACGGGCAAGCCCGATATTTCGATCGCCGACGCCCGGGAGGCGTTCTACACCCAGCACGTGACATGGGAACCCTGTGCGGCCGAAGCCGAGCCGTGGTTCCCCGACATCACGGATGATCGCACCTGCGCCCGCGTACTGGCCCCGCTCGACTACCGCGCCCCGGGGCGACTCACCCCTGACACGGTCGAAACCGTCTCCCTGGCCGTTGCTCGCCTGCCCGCCACCGAACACAAGCGCGGCACCCTGGTGCTGATCAGCGGCGGACCCGGCGAGCCCGGGCTGGACATGCTGAATATGCCGTTCCCCGAACAGATTCGCAGGAACTTCGACATCGTGTCCTACGATCCACGGGGCGTCGGCCGGACCCGGCCCGCCATTGTCTGCAACAGCCAGGACGAAGAGCAGCTCGACGAGCAGCAGGATCCGGTAACCGCCGCGGAGCAGTCCCGCCGGCTGTTCGTGAACTCCTGCATAGCCGGCACCGGCAAGGAAGTGTTGCGGCACATCGGTTCCGATGAGGCCACCGACGACCTGGATATCCTGCGCGGCGTGCTCGGCAAGCAGCAGCTGAATATCCTTGCGGCGTCCTACGGCACGCAGGTCGCCGCCATGTACATCGACCGCTATCCGCGGGGCTATCGCGCCGCCGCGTTGGACGGAGTTGTCGACGTCACCGAGACGCACACGCAAATGCGGATCGGTCAGGGCAGGGGCTACCAGGACACCTTCAATCGGGTCGCGAGATTCTGCGCCGGTCGCGCCGATTGTCCCCTGGGACCCGATCCGGACCAGGCGGAGAACGTTTTCCGTGCCATCTTGCGCAGCGTCAAGGACCATCCGGTCCCCGCCGGCGCAGCCGCGATCGGCCCCGACGACATCCTGCAGGCCCTCAGCAAAAGCTACCTGTGGCCCACCGGCTGGGTGCCATTCCTCGACGCCCTGACCGCGATCCGCAACGGTGACGGAACCCCGATGCACAATCTGACGGCCGAGGAGACCAGCGAACCACCCCGCCAGACCTCATCCGCCGCTCAAACAGCAAGCGACGCACTGGAAGTGATCACCTGCGCGGATTTCGCCCAGCCCACCGACGATCGCCGCTCCAGGCAAGCCGACGAGCAGGCGCTCTACGACGCGACCACCTACGATCACTACGAACCCCGCCCCACCGAATTTCCCCTCGACACCTGCGCGTTCTGGCCGAACCGAGGCAGCGCCAAGGTGTTTCACCCCGCCCGGGCCCAGAATTCACCCCCGGTCCTGTTCATCGGCACCCGGCATGACCCCACCACGCCGCTGAGCAACGCCGAGCGAATGGCCCGATACCTCGCCAGCCCGCTACTGATCCGCGAAGGCGACGGCCACACCTTCGTCTTCGGCGAAGTCAACACCTGCATCGACGACCGCGTTGTCGGCTACTTCGAAAACCCGGACACGGCACAGGCCATCGTGTGCGCCGAGGAACCCGAGTGACGGCACAACTCAGGTGACCCGTGCAGTCATCAGAGTCTCGAAGGTGTAGGGCCGTAGTCCATCGGTGCGGTCGGCGAAGTACCGCTGCTGCAGGTCTGCCCGTGTGGGGTGGTCCACGACCTTCAGCCCGCACCTGGCTACCAGGCTCTCGATTTCGGCGACCGGCCAGCCGGGCTGAAGCGGCTCGCCGACGGAAGCCGCGATAGGTCTGTAAATACGGTCGTACTCCATCCCACGGTCGTCGAGCGCCGCGTCGTCGGCCAGATAGGAGAACACCACCTCGGACCCTGGAGCGGCCGCCGCGATCATCTGCAACGTCGACTCGATCGCCTCCGCAGTCAGATAGGGGGCGACGCCCGTCCAGCAGAACATCGCCGTCCGCGCCCAATCGAACCCGGCCGCACCCAGTGCCTCCCGAACCGATCCGACCTCGAAATCGACCGGCACGAACACCTGACAGGCGCTGAGCGGCAGCCCGAGTTCACTGACCCGCTCGATCTTCCAAGCTTGGGAGGCAGGATGATCGACCTCGAACACCGTCATCGGTCCGAGCAGATCCGGCCGCCGCCACGCGAACGAGTCGAGCCCCGCACCGAGAATCACATACTGCGTGAAGCCACCGGCAACCAGCCGATCCTCGGCGTACCGGCTGCGGGTACACACGGCCGCACGAGCCTCACGAACGACCCGCCCGGGAAACAACGGCTCGAACCGGTCCCGCAACTCCTGCCAAACCGGGCCCACAAGCACCAGAGCCAGCACATCGTCCAACACCCAAGGCGAGGCGTTCTCCAGGCGAAACAATCCACGCGACACAGCCGCGAACATCGCCGTCCTACTCGGCGCACCCTCCATGCGTCCCTCCTTACCGCCCAGCCCCCGCCACCCTGGCCAAACCCACTCCGCGCACTTCACAGAATGCGCCTGAATCGCCGTGACGGCCATAGCCAGATCTACACCGGCGCGGTGGAGAAGTACTGAACCAGACAGAATTCGTGTTCCTCAGGATCGGCCATCACGACGACCACCCCTTCGGCATACTCGTGCCGCTCGCCAGTGCATCGCCCCCCGAGAGCGACCACCTGCGCGACCCCTTCATCGATATCATCCACGGCAATATCGAGGTGAAGGCGAACCTTTCCACACTTGGGTTCCACAACAGGCTGAAAGACCAAGCGTGGCTGGGGATCACCGGCCTGTCCGAGGTACACCCAACCAGGTTCGGACGGACCCTGCGGGCGCTCCAGCAGAGCGCTCCAAAAGGCAGCAACCCGATGCACATCGACGCAATCGATGGTCACCCCCACCCAACGGTTTGTCATTTCGCCAGTATCGATCGATCGCACACCGATGGCGAACCGATCAACTGTTCTCGTCGTGCACCAAGTGCGTACGCGTGGCCTGGCGGGAACAGATGATCGAGGAGTGCAGATCCGCTGGCGGCCGATCGAACTAGATTGGCGTTCGTGGATAGAGAGATCGGCTCGGTTTGGGAGTTGAGGCGCTCCGGGAGTGTTCTCGCGACAATCGAAGTCACCGGTCTGGACGAACATCGGGTGAACGGAAAGTTCGTTGCGACACCTGAATTCCAGTACGTCGCACCATTGTTCGCGGCGCAGGGGTCGCTCCAGGAACTGGCGGCCCCGGAGATCACAGAGGGGGTGATCCGCGCGTGGGAAGGGCTGTACGACACCATCTGCCGGTCGATGGTGCTGGTGGCTCCTTCCGGGCCGGTTCGGGAGTTCGTGCTCGGTGTGTACGACGCTGATGGAGAGCTTCCCCGGCCTGGAGCGGAAGCGGAGGCGAGCATCGAGTGGAGCGCGCACTCCTATCGTGACCTGCTCGCATGGCGAGCCGAACACTACCGGCCGAGCAACTGAATTGCCGCTGCCGGTGACGTCAGCCGATGAAGGGATTGCCCCAGCCCTCGTTGCAGGCGGCGATGATCGTCACCGTACCTGCGTAGCAAGGGATGATCCCGAACCCCACCAGGAATCGAATCGTGGCGGAGTTCCGGCCTCGAAAGTGCATGCGTACGGTGCTGACGATCGCGATCACCGCCCAGATGGCTAGCGCGAGAAGCGATCCCACCGGTAGTGCCCAGAAGTACAGGACGCCGACGAGCATCAGCATGGAGACGAAGATCAGTGCGAACCCCGATACGACACCGAGGAGCACGTCCCAGCAGTACCGGAGCCAGATCCACGGACCGGCCCGCCCGGCGACCTTCTCGACGGTGAGATCGGTATCGGCCGTACGCATAAGTCGAGCATCGCGACGTCTACTTCGCTGGTCAATACTGTTCTGGTAAGTGCTCTCAGCGTCACATAGGCGGAGTTCAGGATGGCCGTGTGGAAGAGGCGGAGCGGGAGGGTTGCTCGTTAGGATTGCTCGTGACGTCGAGGCAGGTCTTCCTTCAGCTGGGAGCTGATGACCGGCGGCAGGTCCACCTGGCGTTGTGTGAGGAGGCGCTGTCGGTCTGGGTCGGGTTCGTGCGGGGCAAGCGTGGTCGGATTCGGTATCGCGATTCGGTCGCCGGGGTGCGGCACGAACTGGATGTCGAACTTCCGGCCGATGCGCTTCGATCCGTCTGTGCTGGACGGGATCTGGCGGATGTCAGTGGGCGGTATCTCGAGCCGATCACCGCTTTGCAGGACGATGATCTGAGGTTCCCCGAATCGGTCGAGTTCGCCTTCTACGCGATTTACAACTGTTTCTCCAAGTATGTCCGCGGAGAAGACATCTCGGATTGGCTCATCGTCAACCAGGCCTTGTCGATTCACGACCCCGGCGAGGTCGAGGAACGGCTGATGCGCGCGATCGAGCATCGCATCGCGCTCGGCGGATGAGGTAGAAAGTCCACGAAGACATCAGTTCTCGCGGACGGAGCCCCATGCCGATTACGAACCAGCAGGTCGCGGAGCATACGTTCCTGAAACCGCTCTACGCCGACTCGTACTTCCCTGCTCATGTTCTCGACAAGGGCGTGGCGATCCTGCAGCGCCTGTGCGAGCGGATCGAGGCCGAGAAGCCGGCGGATCTGGCTGCGCTGTACACGCTGACTTGGGCGGCGACCGAGGAATTCAACCTGTTGGAGGCGGAGTTCGAAGCGGCCGGGAGCGAGATCGAGACGGTGGCGCGGGATGAGATCGGCGAGGATTTCTGGTTCATCGCCTCGGCCTACGGATTCAGCGACGCCGATTCGGAGGAGTTGATCGCGACCCGCGACTGGTGAACCGGCCCTATTCGCCGGTCCGACCGTCGATTCGCTCTCGCAGCAGGTCGGCGTGACCATTGTGACGAGCGTATTCCTCGATCATGTGCATCAGGATCCAGCGCGCGCTGTAGCCACCCTCGCCGGGCCGGCGCTCACTGACCGTATCGAGTGACTCACAGCCGCGGCGAACGAGCCTGATTAGCGACAGCTTCGAAGGCGAGACCGCTTGTAGCCGCGACTGGGCGGCGGAAGCCCTGGACACGCCAAGGTATCCCGCTGGAACGGGAGAAATCCGGTCAGCGTTTCCCGCTCACCGACAATCCGGGACGTCTGGTCCCGCCCGCTCGACTCCATTCGATCATTCTCGCCCGGTCACCCATCACCGCCACCCGGATCCGCGCGTTCGCCGACTTCGAACCGCCACGATCCACCCTCGCCACCACCGTCCGGGATGACCAAGGCCCACGGCCGGACCCTGATCCACGCGGGACGAGCGGATAATTAAGGCGCGCAACAATCTCGGCAGATATAGACTCCCGCAGCGTGGACGTCTATCTGCTAAGGCACATCCATCACGCCAAGCCGTCGGACGGGTCACCAGCACGACACGTCGATGATGACGGAAATCTCGACTGGGACGAACAACAAGACGACATCAAGCTCCTGGGCGTCTATTCCACCGAGCAACTCGCCCAGGAACGCATCCGTGAAGCGCGGACCCGACCCGGCTTCATCGATGAACCCGATTGTTTTCAGATCGCAAGGTACGAAGTCGACAGGGGCGAGTGGACATCGGGCTACTTCACATACCACTACTGATCAGGGACGACTTACAGGCGTTGCCTACCGTATTCCACTGGCAGGCAACGCCTATCGATGGTCAGTTGCCCGTGGTGACCAGGTTGTCGTCGATGAGGTGCAGGCGGCGGGCGAGGTCTGAGGCGAAGATCCGTTCGGGGTCGACGGCGTCGCGGATTCGACGCCATTCCTCGAGCCGCGGATACATCGTGTGGATCAATTCCGGGCTGGTGCGGGAGTCCTTGGCGAAGTACAGGCGACCACCGGCATCGAGCACCCGCTGATCGAGACGCGCGCAGAATTCCCCCAGACCTGGCTTGAGTGGGAAATCCAGGCTGAGCATATAGCCGGGATGCGGCCATGACAGCGGAGCCGGGTTGGCGGCGCCCATGCGTTTGAACACGTTCAGGAATGACCGATGCCCGGAATGCGCGATGGCGCGGACCGCGGACGCGAGCTGCTGTTCGGCGCCGAACGGCATGGAGAACTGGTACTGCAGGAATCCGCGGCGTCCGTAGGCGCGGTTCCATTCACCGAGCAGATCCAGCGGATGATAGAACTGCGTCAGGTTCTGGATCCTACCGCGCGCCTGACGCGGATACACCCGGTGGGCGGCTTCGGCGGCGATGCGGGTGGTGAGGTTGTTGACCATGCCGTTGGGGAAGATATCGGGCACGGTGAGCAGTTGGGGCGCATCGAATTTCAGCGGGTTGCGCCGGAGTTTGGGTGGCAGCTGATCCAGGGTGGCCAGGGAGCCGCGGCTGAATCCGGCGCGACCGAGTTTCGAGTCGGTGCTGATGGTGTCGGGTACCGACATCGAGTATTCGTAGCCGTCGTCGGAGCCTCCGGTGAGCAGCTCCATGGTTTCGGCGAGGTTGTCGGTGCGGTCGTTGTCGACGATGAAGTACGCGGTTTCGGTGTGCTTCATCCGAACCCGGGCGCGCACGATGATGCCGGTCAGGCCCATGCCGCCGACGGTGGCCCAGAACAGTTCCGCGTCGGCGCCTTCGGGTGCGAGAGTGCGCAGCGTGCCGTCTGCGGTGAGCAAGTCCATCGATACGACGTGGTTGCCGAAACTGCCGTGCGAGTGATGGTTCTTGCCGTGGATATCGGAGGCGATCGCGCCGCCCACGGTGACCTGACGGGTACCGGGCAGCACCGGAACCCACAAGCCATGGGGCAGAACTGTTTTCATGAGCATGTCGAGGCTGACGCCGGCGTCGAGATCGACAATGCCGGTATCGGGATCGATGTGGTGGATTCGGCCGAACGCGGTCATGTCGACGACCAGCCCGCCACCATTCTGCGCGGGGTCACCGTAGCTGCGCCCGAGTCCGCGGGCGATGACCCCGCGCGGACCGGCGGTACTCACGGCTTTGGCGACCATGTCGAGGTCAGGAGTGGAAAGTACCTGCGCCACAGACGATGCGGTACGTCCCCACCCCGAAAGCCGACGTCGATCGATCACAGATCCCCCTTGAATGAAATTCACTTCGCTACAGTAGCCGCGTATGCGAGCCACACATCGGGATCGGTCGCCCACAGGTCCTGACCGACGCCGGGCACCTCTTCGAATTGGCAGTTGACACGCCATCCGGGCCGGATCCGGGTTCCAAAAGAGTGGCAGCCGATCGGTTCTCGATTTAGGTTCGGCCCATGGAAACTGTGGTCGAGTCCGCTCCGTACCGGACGGATTGCGTCGAATGCGGGCATTCGGCCGCCGCCAGCGTTGTCGAGGTGCTGGCGGATGGGAAGCAGGAGTGGGACCTGCACGGAACGTGCGGGAACTGTGGAAGTGAGTGGTATGAGTGTGATTTCGGGCCGCCACCGGCGAGTGTGCGTGCAGCGATACTGGCAGAGAATGGGCCGACCGTGCTCGAGCTCGAAGCCGGAAGTACGACACCGGCGAAGGTGATGCGGGTCCTGCGCCAGGTACGGGCGCTGCCGTTGGGGCAGGCTCGGGCCTTGGCCGACGAACTCTTGCGCATTGGGCTTCGAGGGACTCGGGTGGAGATGGAATTGCTTGCGCGGCCCCTCCGCGCGGCGGGCGTGATCGTGAGGCTAGTACCGGGGTGACGTTTGATGCAACGGGAAGCTCGCCGGTGAGGATTCAGGCCCGTAAGTGGTTGGGAGAGTTGGGGACTGGGATTTCGAAAGTCCAGGGGCCGATGCGGCCGGGGCGGGCGGCGGCTTGGGAGTGGAGGTGGAGGAAGTCGGTGCGGGGGAGGTCGGTGGCGCCGAGGGAGGCGAGGTGGGAGGAGGTGACCTGGCAGTCGATGAGGGGGAAGTCCCAGGCGGTCAGTTGGGCGCAGAGCCAGTAGAGGGCGATTTTCGAGGTGTCGCGGGCGCGGGAGAACATGGATTCGCCGGCGAAGGAGCGGCCGCGGGCTACGCCGTAGAGGCCGCCGACGAGGTGGCCTGCGCGCCATACTTCGACCGAATGGGCGTGGCCGAGGTGGTGCAGGTGCAGGTAGGCCTGCATCATGTCGGAGCCGATCCAGGTGCCGCCTTCCTCGTCGCGGGGGGCGGCGCAGTGCGAGATCACTTCGGCGAAGGCCTGATCCATGGTGACGGCGTAGTCGGCGGCGGCGACGGATCGGCGGTGGGACTTGGTGACCCGCAGGGCAGTCGGCAGCAGGATGCTGCGCGGGTCGGGGCAGAACCATTGGATGATCTCGCCGGGGTTGTACCAGGGGAAGATGCCCGCCGAGTATGCCGTCAGCAGTCGTTGCGGCGACAGATCGCCGCCGAGGGCGACCAGTCCGGTGGGGTCCGCGAGTTCGACGGGCGGGAAAGGCTGATCCGGATCGACCAGGAACATTCGCATCAGGTCGGTTTCGTCGGTCACCGCAACGACCTTACCGACTTGATCACTCGCTTACTCGGGTCCCGGTTCGGCGGGGTGCAGCCCGCTCACGATCTCGTCGGCGAGCAGCAGGCTGGCCAAACCGTGAGCATGCTTCTCGCGGCGCACGAGCGAAACTATGTTGTTGCTGAAGGCATCTCGCACCGGCCGGAAGACCAGGCGGCCGTCGCGTAGTTCCTCGGCGATGTCGAATTCGCTGAGGAAGGCGATGGCGTCGCCGGAAGTCGCGAGGCGCTTCATCGTCTCGATGGAATTGGTGTGGAAGGCCGGGTGAACCTCGAGACCGGCCTTGCTGAAGGCTTCCGCGACGATGCCGTGGATCACCATGGACCGGTCGGCGAAGATCAGCGGGTAGGGGGTGCAGTGCGCGAGCGGGATCGTGTCCATGTGAGCCAGCGGATGATGCTGGGAGACAACAACTCCCAGCTTGGTGTTCATCTGCCAGCAGACCTCGATCTGATTCGAGGAGGGGACATTGAACGCGAGCCCCAGATCAGCTTCGCTGTTCTCCACCGCGCGCAGGACTTCGAGAGTCGTCATGGTGCGGATCGAGATACGGACCTGCGGATGCCGGAAGTGAAAGGCCGCGGCGGCATTGGCGACGACGCCGCTGGCCAAGCCGGTCATGGTGGCGATCACGACTTCACCGTGACCGAGCGCATGCAGATCGCGGATATCGGCGACCGTTTCGCGGTATTGCTGCAGGGTTCGCCGGATGTGTGCCAGTAGCGCTTCCCCGGCCGGCGTGGGACGCATGCCGCGGGGCAGCCGCTCGAACAGGGGTTGATCGAGTTCGGCTTCCAGCAGCAGGATCTGACGGTTGATGGCCGAGGGCGCGACGTGCAGTTTGGCGCCGGCGGCGCGGATCGACCCCAGCCGCGCCACCTCGTCGATGTAATGCAGCATTCGCGAGTGGAGCATCGTGTTACCTCCCAGACATACCGTTCGAAAAAAGAGTACAGGTTGCGCGAAAACGAATGCTTGTCAGCAACGGTCGGGATCGAGTTCTATCAGTGCCAGGTCGAGCAGCTGCCGAAATCAGCCTCTACCTGCAAGTACATGAGCTCCGAGGTGAGGATCCGCCATGCCCGCATTCGTGTCGCCGACCGACACTCAATTCGAGACCGCCACAGCGGTTTCCGCCCAGGACGAGCATGTCCGGACGATCTTCGGCATTCTCGAGGGCGAACGGGAAGCCGATCTGCTGCTGCGCAATCTCAATATTCTCGATGTGCACACCGAATCGGTTTATCCGGGATCGCTGCTGGTGCACGGGCAGCGCATCATCGCCTTGAATCCGGACGAGTCGATCGTACGGTTTCGCGAATCCTTCGACGGTGAAGGGCTTTACGCGATTCCGGGACTGATCGACGCGCATCTGCATTTCGAATCCCAGCTGGCGCATCCGGCGGCCTTCGGTGAGGCGATCGTGCCCAGTGGCACGACCACGGTGTTCGGCGAAACCCTCGACTTCGCCAGCGCGGCCGGCGATGAGGCCGTGGATGCGGCGAAAGCGCTGTTCACCGACCACGAAAGACTCCCCTACCGGCTGTATGCGTTCGCGCCGGGCAAGAAAACCTCGACCGAGGTGACCGAGGCGATGCTGGGCATGGATCCGGTGATCGGGCTGGGTGAGCTCGCGCATCTGTCGTACATGACCGGCAATGCCGACGACTTCCGGAAATCCGCGCTGGGACGGGCGAATGCGGGGGTCGTGAACTGCCACTGGGGTGTGACGGCGCTGTCGGACACGCTGCTCAACTACATGCCCGCGATCGGCGTCGACAACAACCACGATGTGTGGAACGAGGACGATATCGAGAAGAGCGTCCGCTACGGGTTGAACACGCAGATCAAGTTCGGCGTCGGCAGCCCCGAAGTCATTCGAACCATGTTGCGCGCCATCGTGAAACGGCGCTGGCCGGCGGAGAATTTCCAGCTCTGCGCCGACAATATCTCGGTGGATCGGGTGCTGCGGCTGGGGCATATCGACTGGGTGATCTCGCTGGCGATCGAGATGGGGATGCCGCCCATTCAGGCCATCAAGATGGGGACGTTGTACACCGCGCGTTCCTTTCACAAGGACCGCGATCTCGGCTCGCTGAGCCCGGGGCGATTCGCCGATATCGTGCTGACCGACAGCCTCTCGAAAATCAATCCGCGGTATGTGTTCAAGGGTGGGCAGCTGGTTGCCAAGGACCGCAAGCTGATCGAGGCGGTCGGCATCGACTATTCGGCGCTGGCGAAGCGACCGCGGCCCGGCCTGGCGGGGTTGCGCGCCGAACAGCTCGAGCTCGCCCCGATCGAGGTCTCGGCTGACGGCGCGCAGGCGAAAGTGCTGCTCTTCGATGTGTACGGGCGTGGCCATCTCAAATTCGCGCAGGAGATCTGGGTGCCGCTGCGGGACGGGGTGGTCGTCCCCGAATACGAAGGGGTGCGGTTGAACCGGATCTCCGTCGTGCAGCGGTACGCCGACGGTGAGCGGCACATCGTCAACGGGTTGTTCAAGGGCGTGTCGATCGAGGACGGTGCGGTCTCCACGTTCTGGCCCGCGCCCTCGGCGTACTTCGTGGTCGTCGGCACCGACAGCGTTGAGATGCGCGATAACCTCGCCGAGCTCGACGCGCTGGTGGGCGGCTGCGTCGTGACCGCCGGCGGGGAGGTGAAAGCCGTACTGCCGCTGGACTTCTACGGCGTCATGGCCGATATGAACCTGACCCAGCTCGTCGATGCCACCCGTGCCATCGACGATGCGCTGGCGAAGCTCGGCAACCGGAACGAAGGCGAACCGGTGGTCAACAAACTCCTCACCCTGTTCATCTCGCTGGACCGATTCGGGTTCATGAAATAGCGGTCGAGACCTCCCACACCCCAGAGCAATTCGTCGCGAAAGGAAATGCGACCATCATGCTGCACGACAACGACACGGGAGTCGACACCGGAAACAGGGTGCGCCGCTGGATCACCTACATCGCCGGAATCTACGTTCTCACCCTGGGTTTGAGCCTGGCCATCCGGGCGGGCATCGGCATCTCCCCGCAAAGCAGCCTCACCCGCACCATGACCTTGGTTTTCCCGGGCCTCACCCAGGGCAATTTCAATCTCATCCTCGAACTCATCATGCTGGTCCTGACCTTCCTGGTCTGGCCCCGCGCCTTCAAGACCGGCCACCTGCTCTCGATCGTCCCCGCACTGGTCCTGGCATTCCTGCTCGACTTCAACCTCGCGGTGACGCGCTGGATTCACATCGGCCCATACCCGGCGAAAGTCGTGCTGCTCATCTTCGCCGACGCCATGCTGGCATTCGGCCTGTTCCTGATGATCCGCGCGAACCTGGTCCTCATGCCGATCGACCTGTTCGTCAACACCATCCAGCGCAAGACCGGCTGGAAATGGGGAAACATCAAAACCGTCTTCGACTGCACCCTGCTCGCACTCTCGGCGACCATCGGACTGACGTTGCTCGGCGCACCCCATTTCATCCGTGAAGGCACGATCATCAATGCGGTGCTGGTCGGGCAGTATGTGAAGCTGTATTTCTTCCTGCACGCGAAGTTCACGGCACGGAAGGCGACGCCGGCCGCCGTGACCGAATAGGCCGGGACAGGGGCCGGCTCGTCATTCGAACGGGTGGCCCCCATCCCCACGGTATGGCGGTAAGGCGTCAGGCCGAGGTGCCGAGCGGCGGATGCTCGAGCACCCGGGGCCGGTACTCGACCAGCTGGATGCGGTCATCGAAAGTGCGGTGATCGATCATCTCCAAGGCAACATCCGGATAGCCGTCGTAGATGCGTTCCGCCCCAGTGGCACCGGTGATCACCGGGAACATCACCACCCGGAATCGGTTCACGAGTCCGGCTCGGAGCAGGGACCTGCACAGGCTCAGGCTACCGATCGTGGTGAGCAGCCCGGAGCCAGTCGATTTCATGGCGCGGACCGCTTCGACGGCGTCCTCCCGCACCAGCGTCGAGTTGGCCCACGTCAGCGGGCCCTCGAGCGAGGAAGAGAACACCACCTTGGCCGCTTTCGTGAGCCCGTCGACGGACGCCTCTTCCTCGGGCCTGAATTCGTCCTGCCCCGCGGGGACGTCGCCGGCAGCGAACCCCGACATCAACCGGTAGGTGTTCGCTCCCATCAGATGGGTGGCCTCGGGCTGTTCGCCGAGCCACGCGAGATACTCCGGGCCCTCGAGTCCCCAAAACCCTGGCCATCCCTCACCCGACGCGTAGCCGTCGAGCGAGGTGATGAAATCGACGAGAAGTTCCGACATGGCGATGTCCTTTCCTCGGGTGTCACAAGCTTTGACCGGACGAGAGCCGCAAACTCATCGGGCACGCCGTACGGTTAGCCTTCCATCCACGTACCTCCAGGACGGCTGGATTGAGCTGTAGCCGTTGCACGGTAGTCAGATGCTTGCCCGGATGGGCGAATGGTGAAAGGCGGTGCATTGGTGACTTCCCCGGGGCCGGGTATCGAGATGCTGCAGGAGGTTGTCGACGTGCTCGCGGTCGAGTTTTCGACCAAGCTTCCGCTCAGCCTCCGCTTCAGCAAATTCGGCGGGATCGGCCAAGGTAGGATGACTGTCACCGACGGCGGCACGCCGGTACGGATGTCGTTCCCTGGCAACGTCTTCGAGCTGCTGATCAAACTCAAGGCGGTCATGGCTAAGCCGGATACCGGGACATGGATAACAGTCGAGCTGGAGATCTCGGCCGACGGTCGAGCTGCGACACGCTTCGACTACATCACCGAGATTTCATGGTCTGGTGGCAAGCCGGAAGCCCGGGATTACGTGCTCGAGCTCGAGCGCTATCCGAGAGAACCGGGCGCAGTTCCCGCGTGGTGGCAGCATGCTTTGGATAATCCGGTGCCCGACCGGGAGCCCTCGCCGGAGTACATTGCCCGGATGGACGCTCTGTTCCGAAGTCGTCCGCTCGAAGATCTGTGATGCGGCAGCCGGGCCGCCCACCGCACGGTTGGTGCGTTTATTGGCACGGCCCGAAGGCATTATCGTGCGTTGTCTCCGGGTGTGTGGTTCGGTGACGGCTTCAGAAGAGTGGGTTCGCCTGTCCGGTTTCCAGTTCCACCATGTGAAGCTGCGTTGCTCGCGCGGTGATGGCGGAGTGGGGGTAGAGGGATTTGATTGCTTTCATGAGTGTGGGCCCGTTCAGGTCCATTGCCAGGGTGCAGTGAGGGACCCAGTTCCCTGGCCGGTAGTGATCCCACAATCCGGCACTGCCCGACGCGATGGCAGCGTGCAGTGCCGCGTGAGCGTTCAGGAGTGCGGCATTGCTGGTCACCCCGAGGAAGAGGACGGCTGCTTCGCCCGGGAAGGCGCCGAGTACCGGCATTGTCAGCTCGGTCCCGGGAATCTGTTCGAGGAGACTGCGTGCACGGTCGTCCACCTCGAATTGCTCTGCTACAGCGAGCGTGACGTGTGGGCGGTGCCGCCCGTGTGACCTTGTGGCCAGGCTCGGCAGACCGGCGTCTTCCAGACGGTTCCACAGTTCCCGCACGGCAGCGTCGCCGGCCGAATCGAGGAAGAGTTCCAGTGCGTATGTCACGATCTCGATCATCGCAGGCATGGTCCGGGATCATGCCGGTCGCGATTGCCGGTCGGCGGCAAGGGACTTCGCGTGGATCGGTAATGGTGAGTTCGGTCGACACCACTTCAGCTCAGCCTGTCGACCTTCGCCCGCTCTCGCTGACCGGCTCGGTCAGCGGACCACGCGCTATGACAGCGCGCCGCAGTTTCGGGGCCATGGAGGCGGGATTCGAACCCGCGCCCTCCCACGTGTCGTGTCGGTGATCTACCGCTGATCTACTCCATGGCCGTCAGCGAGTCTACAGTGCGCGTGCACTGCCGAGATGAACACGGGCCGTTCAACTTCCGGCTACCGGCTGGGCGAGTTTCGAACGAGCGGTCGGCGGCATGAGGGGACATCGTGGGTAACCACTACTGGGCGCCGGTCACGAGCCGGGTTAGTCGGCCCATCGTCCCTTCTTCGGCGTGGTGAACCACTTTGCGGCGTGGCGGGCCAGGTTCTCGACCGATGATCCGTCCGCTGGGAGAACAAGACTGTCGGGTCCCGTCAGGTCGATCAAGGCCTCTTCTGCCCTGACTCCGTCGTCCCAATTGAGGCATGACGGGCTCCAGCCGCCGAGGATGCCGCGGCCGTCGAAGTCCAGGCACAGAGTGCCGCGAACGGCGTCTCCCTCGAGGAGATCCAGGGATACCAGGAGCCACGGAGTGCCGTCGTCGTCGGCGTGCAGCCAGTAATCCAGTCCTGGAGCGAGCGCGTTCAGCGATATCGCGAAGGCGAGTTCCGCTGCCGTCGGCCCATCCTCGCGCTGCCCACCCCAGTAAATGTTCCCGACGGTCACCGGTCGACCCTACCGTCGCCCCGAATCGACCGCGGCGGACGTCAGCAACCTTGATCGAATTGCCAGCACTCCTAAGACGATTGAGCATCGTGCCAGTCCTTCGGGCGACACCCTCAACTCGGCAGATCAGTGCGTTCGCCGGCGGGTGGTGCGAGCGTTCTGGACCGAGCGATCAACGGCAGAATCGTGACTTCGATGCCAGCCAAGACCGACCTGCGATCAGGCGGGCCAGCTACACACCGGAGGGTTGAGCCCCGGACAACCGGGGCAATCGTCGGGCCCGTCGCAGTAGTGGCCAGATCGATCCGAGTAGTCCCACTGGGTTTCTGTGACGGCACCCGGTGCAAGCCGCTGAACTTCAGCGCGCAATTCGCCCTCAACCGCGAGCTGCCAATCTGTGAAGCCCCCTCCATGCCGCTGTAGGAAGGACTCGTAATCCAGCTCGACGGTCACCCCGTCCAGGCACCAACGCCCATCGTCCTCTCGGAGCGACAAGGTCCCGTCGGTCGACATCCCTTCCCGTTGGAACAAGGCCCGCAACACCGGCAATACTGCATTGGCTTGTCCGGTGTCGAGCCACCGAACATGAAAGTCGGCTCGAAAAAGGCCCTTGGTCAAGCGGTTACCGCCGGGTTGGACGACGCGCGCCGACGTTGCCCCGTCCGAACGTTCCAGGTGATCACACCAAGCCAGATTCCTCACCTGCCGAACGCTAGCGCAGACCAACGACACACTTCGCGCTTCGCCATTGGCAGCGCTGACCATTGGCGGCACCGAAAACAGCTGGGCCGTAGTCGATTCGGAGCACCGCATCACTCTCTGTCAGCTTGCTCGGCCCGCGCGGTCAGCGGCAAAATAGTGCGTTCCAGCGAAGATTCGGGCTTCGGTCAGGCTCGGAGACCGGCCACCCGCTGGATTCGCAGTTGGCCGAGTTCGGCGGCGTTCTTCATCAGCTCAGCATTGACCCACGCGATCGTATGGATGGCGGACTTCGCCGGGTCGTCTTGCCACGGAAAGCCGATCGGGGCATCGAGGTCGGCTTCGGTGCAGCCGTCGAGGATCTCGAGCCATTGCAGTCGCAACTCACGCAACCACTCGGCGACGGCGGGGCCGGGTCCCGGCCACCGAACATCATCACGGTCACGTGGACTGCGGTGTCGTAGATGGTCGATGGTGACACTCCACCACCAACCGATATGCCAGCTGATCCAGCCGATGGTCGGCACCGGAATCGGGTCCGGTTCGGAATCTGCCCAATCCGGCGCCCAGCGGCCGCGTTCGTCCTGCCGAAGCGTCCACACCACCTGCGCCGGCTCCCACAGGAAGTCGTCGGTCTCGAGCCGTTCGAGGTGGTAGTCCAGCAGTGCCCAAACGATATCGAATTGCAGGCGCAGCACAGCAGAGCGCGAGGTGTCCATACGCCGCACACTGCCTGACCACCATGTGCGTCAACAACTTGATTTCGCGCTCCCATGATCAGGTAGGACATTCTCTGTCCGGAATTCGAAACGCCGTGTAATCGGCAATCTGGTGCGTTCGGCCGGCACCAGATCGGCTCGGCCCGTTGACCTTCGTCCTGCCTGCGCTGGCCGGTGCGGTCAGCGCGGTCCGCGGCATGACCGCGCACTACAGGCAGCAGTATGACGCGGCTCAGTCGACGCTCAATCTCGGCCGGGGTTCTTCGCGGGAACTTTTCTGCTGCAACAACCTTCAGTCGCTGCGCGCACGATCGTCGGGGGTTAGCTGATTCGGTAGAGCACCGTTCGCTCAATGGACTTAAGCTGTCCCGCAGCCCAACTGCAGGAGTCCTCGATCGATGCACCGTCCGTACGAAGTCGTTTTCAAGCCCCAGCATTGCGACAATCCGCTCTACCCTGCTTCGGCGGACGAGTTGATCGCAGCGATCGACGAGGTGGCTTTGTCCAACGACGGTGTCCCGCAATACATGTGGGTGGTGCCAAATGGACCGCATACCGCCGTGCTGTTCGTTGGGGTGGCAGGAGTTCGGGGGGTTGGCAGTCTGGCCTACGCCAGCGAAACCGAGGATCTACACAGCCGTGGTGGCTCGCGGTCCGACAGGACGGTGTTCTACCTCGACTTCGGCGAGCCACGGTACTTTCCCCAAGATTCGATGATCGATCTCGATGATCTGAGAACGGCCGTGCGGTACTTCTATGACACCATCGGTGAACGGCCCAACAACATCGAGTGGCAGGAATGGTCGGACACCGAAGCCGATGAAGTCGACTGGCCATGTCCGGATCCTTGGTGGGTCTAGCCAACCGACTAAGGCACGCCCATCGACATTTCGGTGCGTTACGCGGATCTGAGATTCGTGTCGCCGTTGACCTTTCGATGTGGTGCTCCGAATTGGTGACACCCTTGGACGTCCCGGGCTGGATGGGCAGTGCGGGAAGATAGCCACGTGGCACAGGCTGTCTCGGACGCCGTTTTGTTGTCGGGATGAGCTGCGGCTATATTCCCGAATCCGGGGAGGAGATCCACTTTCCCCGGTTTACGAGATGGGAATCAATGACGATCAGCAAATTCGCGGCGACAGCGCTGTTTTCGGTTGCCGCGACCACGGCTATCGCCGGCACCGCGCAGGCGGCGCCGGGCGAGGGCCGGTCGGTGGTGGCGAATGCCGCGCCGAGCGCAGAGGGTGTGCGGGCGGCTACTCCGGTCGCGCTGACCGCGGAGCAGGCGCAGTACTGCAAGACCGCGATCATTAACGGAATGATCGGGATGGCTACCGGATCGGCGGTCGGGTTGGTTGCCGGGTCCGGTATCGGTGCGGCGCCCGGGGCGATTATCGGCAGTCTCTTGGGTGCTGAGTTCCCGGCGGGGCCGATGCCTGGCCCGAATTCGAGTACCGGCAGCGCGCTTGCGCCCGAATCGCCTGCGGGCGTGCCTGTGCTCTATCGGTGCGGCGGAATTTTCGCTTTCTTCCAGTAGTGCGTCCGGTCGCCGGCCCGTGCCGGATGATCCGGGTGGTGGGTCGGCGTTTCGGGCTCCGACTCGGTCATGCGGTCCACGAACTCGCCGGACACGGTGGCAGTCTCAGGCGCTATGGCGCGGGAGGGACCATCATGACAACGCTGTCGTAGTCCGGCGCTAACTTGGCCGTGTGACTAGGTTCGTGGACTTCAATCTCAAGCTGGCTGTTATCGAAGAACTCATGTACGGGGAGTCGCCCAAGCTTGCGCCGTGGTCCCTCGCAGATGCGTTGAAAGCCAAGGGATTCGATGGTGACCTCTGGCAGTACTCCGCCGACAACTATTGGGACCAAGTCGTGCCGGAGGCGCAGGAGTACTTCGAGAGCCTCGAGCTTTCCGCCGAACTCCTCGAAGGGGTCGAACAGCTCGTCTTCGACGGAGCCTGCCAGGTCTATTTCGAATGCTGCCCGCACTGGGATGGGGAGGGTGAGCAGTTCGACGTCGTCAGCCTCGGCGACCTCGATCGTCTCCCGAATCTCGAGCGCGTCCTGGGCGCGGAATTGCTTGCACCCCAACTCCGAGCAGAGGTACGTGCCCGGGGCATCGAGCTGATTGACTAGCCACATCGACACGACACATTGATGGTGGGTGAGTTAGTTGTTTTCGGGGGCGGCTTGGCATTATGCGCGGTTTCGGCCTGGGTATCCGGGTTGGCTGGTTGAGGAGATCGTTCGGCGGTTTCGGTTGGACGGTGGGGGGCGGATGCTTGATTTGGGGTGTGGGACTGGACAATTGACTGTGCCGATGGCTGGGTATGTTCGGGAGGCTGTGGGGGTGGATCCGGAGGCGGGGATGCTCGTGGAGGCGGCGAGGTATGCGGGGGCGGTGGGGGTTGGGAATGTTAGTTGGGTGGTGGGTAGTTCGGGGGCGTTGCCTTCGGGGGTGGGGCGGTTCGAGTTGGTGACCATGGGGCGGTCGTTTCATTGGATGGATCGGGTGGGGGTGTTGCGGGGGTTGGAGGGGATGGTCACCGCAGAGGGTGGGTTGGTGATTGCGAATGACAGTTGCCTGGTGCGGCCGGTGACGGAGTGGCAGGGGGTGGTGGAGGAGGTTCAGGATCGGTTCGTGTCGAGGGGGCGGTGGGTGGGGCTTCCGTTCGGGGGTGATTCGCGTTCGCATGTGGAAGTGCTTCGGGATTCACCGTTTTCCGAAGTTGATCGGGTTGTTCACGAGTTCGAGCGGGTGTGGACGGTGGAGCAGGTGATCGGGTATTTGTATTCGACTTCTATGCCGGTGCTGCGGGTGTTGGGGAATCGGCGGCGGCAGTTCGAGGATGAGCTGAGGGTTGCTCTGGAGGGTTTCGCGACGGACGGTTCGCTGATCGAGCCTGTCAGTCTCGAGGTTCTCTTCGCGACCAGGTGATGGGATCGGTGTGGGAGCCGCACCATTCGGCAGTCTGCTGTCAGGCGCGGTGGCGTCCGTGGAGGCGGTGCAGGTTGCACACGGGGATGCGGGGGAATATGCGGTCGCGGGTGGTGAAGACCGACTGGGCTGCTGAGCTTTTCGGGGCGGGGTCGGAGAGGGCGTAGCCGGTGGCGGCGGTGAGCGCTGACCAGGACGCGAGGGCGAGGAAGAGCACGGTGAGCATCGCTGTCGGCTCCGAGGTGTGGTCAGCGGTGGTAGCGGGCGCGGGTGGAGAGGGTGCGGCGGCCGCGGTCGGTGATTTCCCAGCTGGCAATGCCGGCGCGGCGGCGGCCGGTGATGAGACCGCGGGCGGAGAGTTTCGAGACCGCGCTGCGGGTGCGCCACAGGGTCAGCCGGGAGGATCGGGCGAGGGCGGGGATGGCGAGCAGACCGCCGGGGGCGAGGGAATCGAGGACTGCGATTTGGGCTTGGTCGAGCCTGGAGTTGGTCATGCGGAAACGATGAAGGGCAAGAGGCGGACGAGGGTGCGGGCGTGTCGACCTGGGAGAATTGGTGAAAATCCGCAGGTTGCTTCTCATGTGGGTCCTACGCTTCTCTCGGAGTGAGAAAAACTATTCGACCTGATGAGAGGGCAGGCGATGGGGGACGGGGCAGTGGCGGACAGCGATACCACTTTTCCGAGACGGCAGCTCGGCAAGCTGCTACGGGACGCCCGGAACGCCACGGGGATGAATCTGGAACAGGCCGCTGCGCTCGTGCAGTGGAGTCGGCCGACCTTGAGCCGCCTCGAGCGGGGTGAGACCGAAAAAGTCAGGGTGACCGATGTTTTGGCACTGTGCGAGGTCTACGGGGTCGGTTCCGAGGCCGTAGCGGTCGCGCGTGGGCTCGCGGAGCAGGTACCTGCCAAGTCGTGGTGGCACGCCTACAGCGATCTGATCCCCGCGTGGGCCAACCTGTATGTCGGCTTGGAACCCAGCGCAACGAATTTGGCCGTATTCCAGCCTCTTATCGTGCACGGACTCCTGCAGACCCGCGACTACGCCCGATCGTTGGATCGTCTCTACTTCAGCAATGACACCGAGCCCGAAATCGAACGGCGTGTACAGAGCCGCGTGCAGCGGCAACACATTCTGATGCGAACTCGCCAGCCGACGGAGCTCGTTATCGTCCTGCACGAGAACGTCCTTCGCACAGTTGTGGGCAGCGCTCGCGTGATGGCAGCCCAATGCCGCCACCTCGCGGACATGTCGACCCGCGACAATGTCGAGGTGCGGATCATGCCGTTCCACGCCGGACTCCCCCTCGGTACCGCTGTACCACCCTTCACCATCATGGATTTCGCACGTGACGCGCCCGGTAATCAGGTGGTAGAACCGAGCCAGGTGTACTGCGAGGGCTATGCGGGAAGCGCCTACCTCGAAAAGCGAACGGACGTCGAGACATTCCGCGTGGCGTACCAGCGGCTACAACAGGCCAGCCTGGATGTACGGCCGAGCCGCGACCTGATCAGAGAGATTGCAAGGAGGCACGACAGTGAACGCTGACCTGTACGACGCCGATTGGTTCAAATCCAGCCACAGCTCCGCGGGCGGCGAATGCGTGGAGGTCGCCTTCCTCTCCGGCGAAGCGGTAGGCGTACGCGATTCGAAGAATCCGACCGGCCCGGCGCTGATCTTCGCCGCGAGCGAGTGGGATGCCTTCACTGCGGAGGTGAAACGCGGGCGGCTTCCCGGATAGGCTCGATAAGCCTGTGGAGCAGAGCTTTTCGAGTGACACCCGGTGCGAGGTCCGCACTGCAGCAGGGATTGTGCGGGGCAGGTTCGAGCGTGGTGTTGCGGTGTTTCGGGGTATCCCGTATGCCGAACCGCCGGTGGGGGTGCGGCGGTTCATGCCGCCGGTTTCCGTCGTCGGGTGGGAGGGGGTTCGGGATGCGGTGGCGTTCGGGCCGCGGGTTCCGCAGGCGGGTAATCGGGGGTCGGTGATGGACTCGGTGTCCGGTTGTGTCGGGGACGGGTCTGGGGATTGCCTGACGTTGAATGTGTGGTCGCCTGATCTCGGTGCGGTGAATATGCCGGTGATGGTGTGGATTCAGGGTGGGACGTATCTGGAGAACGATTCGGGGAATCCGCATTGCGATGGTGCGGGGCTCGCGGCGGCGGGGGTGGTTGTGGTGAGCATGAACTATCGGGTCGGGATGGATGGGTTCGGCAGGATCGCCGGGGTTCCGGATAATCGCGGGATACTCGATCAGGTCGCGGCCTTGCGGTGGGTGCGAGAGAACATCGCCGGGTTCGGTGGGGATCCGGGGAACGTCACGGTTTTCGGGCAGTCCGCCGGGGGTGCGTGTATTGCCGCGCTGCTGGTTATGCCATTGGCGGCCGGGTTGTTTCGGCGGGCGATCATCCAGAGTATGGCGGGTACGTGTTTCTCGCCGCGGCTTGCGGGGGCGGTGTCGGATGCGATTGCGGGGCGGCTCGGCGTGCGGGCCACGGTTGCGGAGTTGGCGGAGCTCACGCCGCGGGCGTTGATCGAGGCGAGCGGTGCGGTGCTGGCCGGGATGCCGGCGCGGCTCCGGGAGTGGGGGCCGATGGCGTTGACGCCCACCCCGTTCTCACCGGTGGTCGATGGTGAGGTGTTGCCGTGTGCGCCGTGGCGTGGAATAGCGGAGGGCGCGGCGCGCGGGGTCGACGTGCTCATCGGGCATACCCGGGATGAGTCCCGGCTGTACATGTCTCGGCCTGCGGGAGAACTCACCGAGGCTCGGGTGGCGGCGGCATTCGATCACCTGTCCCCCGGCAGCGATGGCCGGGCGGTCTATCGCGACGCCTATCCGGCAGCCACGGTGAGTGAACGGTTCGAGATTCTCCACTCCGACTGGCTGTTTCGCATGCCCGCCCTGCATCTGGCCGAGGCCGCGCATGCCGGTGGTGGGCCGGTGTGGATGTACGAGCTGGCCTGGGGTTTCAATGCCGCACAGGGTTCCTCGCATTGCCTGGATTTCCTGCTCGTGTTCGGCACGCTCGGACCGGATGAGGTGCGCGCCCATCCGCGGGCGTATCCGGATGCCGCCGCGGAGATCGGCGAAGTCGCTCGCCGGATGCGCGGTGACTGGGTGCGTTTCGCCGCCGACGCGCGGCCGGGCTGGCCGCGTTTCGACCGGCGGGCGCGGACCACTCGCGTGTACGACGCCGAATCGATCACGCGGGCCTATCCCGAGGAGGCCTCGCGGCGGATCTGGTCCGGGCACCGATTCGGCACGCTGGATCTGCGACCGGGCTGATCGGGCCGCCGGTGTTCACGCCTCGGCGGATTGCTGTCGCGGTTGCGCGGTGACGGGTGGGTGCGCCCGGTGGGCTCGGGAGAGGCGGGCGGCGCCCCAGGAGAGGGCTGCGATGAGGATCAGGGAGCAGGCCAGGACTATGAGGCAGGCGGTGGTGTAGAGCCAGGCGGGGCGGTCGAAGGTGCGTTCTCGTTGCAGGACTGTCACTTCCGAGACGAAGGGGCGGGTGAAGTCGGTGAGGGCGGGGACGGCGTGGGCGTCGATGGCGGGGTCGTCGGGCAGGTAGAGGGGCAGGGAGGTGAGGGTGCGGCCGTCGTGCAGGCGCAGGACGGTTTTCCAGGTGCCGGCGGCGGGGACGGGGGTGGTGGTGCGGTAGTGGCCGGGGGCGGTTCGGGTGAGTTGGTCGATGACGAGGCCGCGGCTGGGGCTGGCCGAGCCGGTGCCGCCTTGCCAGCTGAGGATTTTGAGCCATTCGGGGTCGGCGGAGACGGTGTCGGCGGGGGTGATGGCGATATCGGCGGTAACCATGCGGGTGTCGCCGACGGGCGGGGCGTCGGTCAATCGCACGGTGGCCGTGGTGTTTTCGGGGACGGTGACGTGCAGGCCGTCGGCGACGCAGGCGGCGGCGATCAGGACGGCGGCCAGGACGAGGCCGCGGCGCAGGGCGGGGCGTGGCAGGGCGTCACCGCGCAGGACGGTGGCGAGCAGGACGCCGACCAGGCCGCCGGCTACGCCCGCGGGGATGGCCAGGATCAGCGCTTCCGGCCATATCGAGGTCGGCCAGGGATCGGCGAACATCGCTGTCACCCAGAGGTTTTCGAGCCAGAGGCCGACCGTGGCGGCGGCTAGCCCGGTGAGCGCGCCCCACCAGAGCGGTGTGCGCAGCACCGGCAGCAGGCCCATCAGTTCGACGACGACCGCGATGCCGAGGTAGAGCGGGAACACATTGTGCGGGGCGCCCAGGATCGGGCCGACCAGGACGGCGATGATCCAGCGCACCAGCAGGGCGAAGACCGTGGCGATGAGGGCGCCGCCGCGGCCGAGGGTGTAGCGGGCGGCGACCAGGGCGATGGTGCCGGCGATCGTCATGAGCAAGGGGTGAAAGAGCAGGCGGAATTGCGGGACGCCGAAATCGAATTCGACCTGGAACACCGACAGGCCGATCAGCAGGCCGCCGAAGGCGAAGCTGCGGGCCAGCCACAGCCAGCGGCCATCGGTGCGGGCCGGGTCGGG
Source organism: Nocardia yamanashiensis (assembly GCF_021183565.1). NCBI lineage: Bacteria > Bacillati > Actinomycetota > Actinomycetes > Mycobacteriales > Nocardiaceae > Nocardia > Nocardia yamanashiensis. The sequence continues at coordinate 1,499,222 of NZ_CP089226.1, read as the reverse complement.
GCGGTCCAGGCGGCCTTCGAATTCCAGCAGCAGCACCGCGACCAGGGACAGGCCCGCGCCGCCGATCAGCATGAGATGGGTTGGGCCCCAGAGGGTTACGTCCTGACCGAACAGGCGATGCCAGATGTCGTCCAGGGGGAAGCCGGTGAGCGCGTACAGCCCGCACGCCGCCATGAGGACGCCGCCGACGGGGGCGTACCAATTGCGGGTGATACGGATGGCGGCCGGGCCGGGCTTCTCGTCCAGGGGCAGCAGGATGGCCAGCATGCCCGCCACGAACAGGAAGAACAGCCCGATCATGATGAAGTAGTGGGCGGGGTTGGCCAGCGGGCCCTCGTCGCGGCCGCGTCCGATGTGCAGGCTCACGTCCCAGATGAAGCCGAACATGGCGGTGAGAATGGTGGTGATGAAGACCGCCAGCGGCAGCGCCACCCAGCCGGGGCGGTTGGCCCAGCCGCCGAGGCGGTCGGCGGCGGTGCCCAGCCAGCTGATCCGGCGGGTGCGGTGCAGGTAGCCGAGGGTGCCGACCGCCGCCGCGATCACCAGGGCCGAACCGGTAAGTATCGCAACCTGATCCAGTGCGGCGCCGCCGCCTTCGGAACCGTCGGCGAGCATCGTGATGTCAGGACTCATCGGCAGAACTTTCTCTGTAACCCAACGTCTCACTGACCGCGTGCCCACAGGACCGGAAGGTATGCGTCCGACATGCCGAATCCGCCCAACCCGCGGGGCGGATGCCAGGCATCTCAGCCCTGGGCGCTGAGCACCATCCACATTTCGGGGTTGGCGACCGGTTCGAAGCCGAGTTTGGCGTAGAGGCCGTGGGCGTCGAGGGTGGCCAGCACGATGCGTTTGAGCTTGTACGGCGCCAGGTGGTCCCGGATGGCGGTGGTCAGATGCGAGCCCAGGCCGGCGCCGCGGTGGGCGGGGTCGACGTAGACGTCGCAGAGCCAGGCGAAGGTGGTCAGGTCGGTGACGACGCGGCCGTAGGCGACCTGGGCGCCGTCGGTGTCGTAGGCGCCGAAGTTCAGGGAGCCGCGGATGGCCCGTTCGACGATGTCGCGTTCGCGGCCCAGTGCCCAGTAGGCGTCGGTGGAGAGCCAGTGGTGCACGAGGTCCACATCGAGACGGTCGGGGGCGGTGTCGATTTCGTATCTCGCGGAGATGGTCACCGGCTCGAGGGTAGTCGGGTGATCGGCGCACGCCCCGATTTAGAAGGTATGCTCTATATCGAAGGTTCACTGCGAGACGAGGGGGTTGTGATGACACTTCCACCGGGACAGCGTGCCGCCGAAGGGTTTCCGCGGTTCGGGACGCATCTGCACCATCCGCCGCCGCCCGTGCCGGAGGATCCGGCGATCGAGATCGGCGGCGCGCTGACGGAGCCTCTCCGGCTGTCGATGGCCGAGCTGGCGCAGCTGCCGCGCCGGGAGCAGGCGGCCGACTTCCATTGCGTGGCAGGCTGGTCGGCCGTCGGACTGAAGTGGGAGGGGCACGGGTTCGGGGAGCTGTACCGCGCCCAGGTCGAGCCGCTGGTGGCGGCGGGCGCGCCGATCAGTCACGTGGTGTTCCAGGGACTGGACGGATATCGCTCGGTCGTCCTGCTCGAGGACGCGCTGGGCGCGGATGTGCTGATCGCCGATCGGCTCGACGGGGCGCCCCTCGACAGCGATCACGGGGCGCCGCTGCGGCTGGTGAGCCCGAGCCAGTACGGGTTCATCAGCACCAAGCATCTGTGCCGCATCGAATTTCTCACCGCCGCACCGCCGGATCCGGATCGATGGTCGCCGATCGCGGGGCACCGGCGGGCGCGGGTGTGGCGGGAGGAACGCCACCGCCTCCTGCCCGGACGAGTGGTGCGGCCGGTCTACCGGGCGCTGATCGCGCCGATCCGCCGGCTCAGCGCCCTGGGCAGTCGCGGCTAATCACGCAGGGCGCGACCGGTTTTCGATTCGGTCCGGGCCGCCAGCTCCTGCGGCGTGCCTTCGAACAGGATGCGTCCGCCGTGCCGCCCCGGCCCGGGACCCAGGTCGATGATCCAGTCGGCGCGGCGGATGACATCGGGATTGTGCTCGACGACGATCACCGTGTGCTCGTGCGCCACCAGCGTGCCCAGCACCTCGAGCAGCGTGTCGATATCCGAAAGGTGCAGGCCCGTGGTCGGTTCGTCGAGGATGTAGAGCGTCGGCGCGGTGGTCTCGGTGAGCTCGCGGGCGATCTTGAGCCGCTGGCATTCGCCGCCGGAGAGGGTGGTGAGCGACTGCCCCAGGCGCAGATAGCCGAGACCGACCTGCGCGACGTGCCGCAACGCGCGCGCGATCGCGGGATCCGGAAGCCGCTGGGCCGCTTCGTCGATGGTGAGATCGTCGATATCGGCGATGGTCAGCCCGTCGACGGTGTAGCTCAACGCCTCGTCGGTGAACCGGCTGCCGCCGCAGGTCTCGCACACCAGTTCCTGGCCCTCCATGAACGCCAGATCGGTGTAGATGACGCCCAGCCCGTGGCAGGCCGGGCAGCCGCCCTCGGAGTTGGCGCTGAACAAGGTGGCCCGCACGCCGTTTCGCTTGGCGAACAGTTTGCGCACGGCCGGGGCGATCCCGGTGTAGGTGAGCGGGGTGGAGCGGCGGTTGGTGGTGACCGGCCGCTGATCGACGATGGTCGCCGGATGCTGGGCGACGAGTTCGGCCATCAGGCTGGATTTGCCCGCACCGGCCACCCCGGTGACGGCGGTGAGCACCCCGGCGGGGATATCGACGCCGATGCCGCCGAGATTGTTGCGGGTGGCGTTGGCGACCCGGATCTTGCCGCGCGCCGGGCGCGGGCTGTGCTCGCGACGCCGCCGCCGCAAGGCGCGCCCGGTCAGGGTGTCCGCGCGGACCAGGTCCTCGAATCCGCCCTCGAACACCACCTCTCCCCCGGCCGCACCGGCGCCGGGCCCGAGTTCCACGATCCGGTCGGCGATGCGCATGACATCCGGGTCGTGTTCGACCACCAGCACGGTATTGCCCTTGTCCCGCAACCGATGCAGCAATGCCGTCATGGCGCGCACGTCGTGCGGATGCAGCCCGACGGTGGGTTCGTCGAACACGTACAGCATTTCGGTGAGGCTGCTGCCCAGATGCCGCACCGTCTTGATGCGCTGCGATTCGCCGCCCGACAGCGTCGCGGTGGGCCGGGCCAGCGACAGATATCCCAGCCCGATGCCGGTCAATGCCGAAAGCCGCTCTCGCAGCGCCGAAACCACGGGCGCGACCGCCGGCTCGCGCACCTGCTCGATGATCACCGCGAGGTCGTCGATCTCCATCCGGGTCAGTTCGGTGATGGTGTGACCGGCCACCCGGGCGGTGCGAGCGGCCGCGTTCAACCGTTCCCCGCCGCAGTCCGGGCACGGTTGCGCGCGGGTGAATCGGTGCAGCACAGCTTGTTTGCGCTCGGACATCTGATCGGAGGTGTGCAGGTAGATGCGTTCGAAGCGCTCCACCACGCCCTCGTAATCCTGTGGCGGGCGCGTACCCAGCCGGGCCGCGGCCTCCCCGCCGAACAGCAGCGCCCGCCGCTCATCCGCGGTCCAGTCCCGCAGCGGTGTGTGGGCGTCGAAGCTGCCGATATCGGCGTATTGGCGATACCAGTACTGCCCGTTCCCGAAGCCCGGCAACAGGATTCCCCCGTCCGCGAGCGAGCGATCCAGATCCAGGATCCGATCCACATCGGTGGCCACGGTCTCCCCCAGCCCCGAACATGTCGGGCACATGCCCGCCGGATCGTTGAACGAGAAGTGGCTGGACTCACCGACATACGGCTCGCTCACCCGGGAGAACAGCAATCGCAGATAGCTGTAGGTGTCGGTGATGGTGCCGACCGTCGAGCGCGCGTTGCCGCCCAGCCGCTTCTGATCGATCACCACCACCGGCGACAGTCCCTCGATGGTGTCCACTTCCGGCCGGCTCCAGCGCGGCAGCCGATTGCGGACGAACGGCGGATAGGTCTCGTTCACCTGATACCCGGCCTCGGCGGCGATGGTGTCGAAAACCAGCGACGATTTCCCCGAACCGGACACCCCGACGAATACGACGAGGCGATTGCGCGGCACCTCGATATCGATCCCGCGCAGATTGTTGGTGCGCGCCGCTCGAATGCGTATGGCCCGCTCAGGCGGGGCGGATGGCTTGCGTGCAGTGCTCATACTTCGACGCTAGAGCCGATTGCGGCCACATTTTGACCGCGATTTCGGCCATTCTGGAGGCATGCCCGACGTCACCCGACGCATGCTCGACCTGCTCACCCAGTTGCAGACCGGCCGCCGCTGGACCGGCGAGGAGCTGGCGGCCCGGCTGGCGGTCAGCCCGCGCACGATCCGGCGCGATGTGGAGCGGCTGCGCGACTACGGGTACCCGGTCACCACCCGCCCCGGACCCAGCGGCTTCTATCAGCTCGTGGCCGGACGCACGCTGCCGCCGCTGGTGCTCGACGACGACGAAGCCGTGGCGACCCTGGTCGCGCTGACCGTGCTCGGCGCCACCACCGGCGACCAGCGCAGCGATATCGGCGTGGCGGCCGACCGGGCCTTCGGCAAACTCGACCAGTTCCTGCCGAAACGTCTGCGCCCCAGGGTTTCCGCGCTGCGCGAGACCCTCGAGGCCGCCCCCGAACCCACGCCGCTGGTGGATCCCGAGGCCCTCGCCACCCTCGCCCTGGCCGCCGCGCACCATGAACTGGTCACCTTCGACTACACCGCCGCCGCGGGCGACACCTCCCGTCGCCGCGTCGAGCCCTATCGCCAGGTGCATCTGCACCTGCGCTGGTATCTGCTGGCCTGGGACGTCGACCGTGCGGACTGGCGCACCTTCCGACTGGATCGGATCAGCGAAATCGAAACCACGGCAGCACCTTTCACGCCCCGGCAGCTCCCGGACCGATCCGCCGCCGACTATCTGCGCGCCGAACTCACCGCGCCCCGCCATCGCGCCGTGCTCACCGTGGCCGCGCCCGCCGCGCTCGTCGCCGACCGCCTCAAGTTCCAGGACTGCGAGATCGAACCCCTCGCGGGCGACCGCTGCCGGATCCTCACCCACGTCGATTCCTTCGAATGGCTGGTGCTCAATATCGCGTTCCTGCACGCCGACTTCCACATCGACGAGCCGCCCCAATTCCGCACCCGTGCCCGCGAGCTGGGCGAACGGTTTCTTCGAGCGGGTTTGCCAAGTCGGTAAGGGTCCACTCAGGAAAGGTCCGTAAACTCCGGGCACTGCCAACGGGAGGAGCATCGATGCGACCGGACGTACCGGCGATCGTGGGAAACGACTGCGCTGGTGAACTCCGGGAACGGGGGGTGGGCCGGTGAGCGTGGCAGCCTGTCTGGCCCTGTACGGATTCGTGGTCGCGGTGCTCGCGCCCTGGTTGCTGCTGCAGGTCGGGCAGAGCGGGGCGGCTCCCCGATTCGCCGTCGCGGCCTGGTTGAGCGCGATCGGATCGACGGTGCTGGCGTGGGTGGGGGCGTTCGCGATCCTGCTCATCGACCTGTTCACCCATCAGCTCTCCTCGGTGCCGCAACGGTTCATGGACAGCTGCCTGATGCATCTGCACGATGCCGCGGTCGGCGGCTACGGGTGGCCGATCCAGTGGAGCCTGCTGCTGTTGTCCACCGCGGCCGCCATCGCCGCCGTGGTGACGGCGGTGCGGCTGGCGCACGCGCTGGTGCGCGCGCGGCGATCCACGCACGCGCACGCCCGGCTGGCGCGGATGGCGGGACGGCATCATCCCGAACTCGACGCGGTCGTGCTCGAAGTCGACGAGCCGGCCGCGTATTACGTTGCGGGGAAACCACACACGGTGGTGGTGAGCCGGGGCGCGCTCACCGCCCTCGACGACGATCATCTCGACGCGGTGCTGGCGCACGAACGCGCGCATCTGACCGGGCGTCACCATTTGATCCTGGCGCTCACCCGGGGACTGGCCGGGGTCGCGCCACGGCTGCGATTGTTCACCACCGGGGCGACCGAGGTGGCGCGGCTGCTGGAGATGATCGCCGATGACGCCGCGGCCCGCATCCACGGCGGGCCCACCGTCGTCGCCGCGCTCGTGACCTTCTCCGACGCGGCCAATCCCGACATGGACGCGGCCAGCGCCGACCGCGGCGATACCACCGCCGCGTTCGGGACCACCCCCTCGGCGCTGGCCTCGCGCCTGGAGCGGCTCGTCGCGCCGCCGGCGGTGCTGCACCGGACGCGTGCCCGGGTCACGCTGGCCGCCGCACTGGCCGCGGCCACGCTCATTCCCCTGGCGTCGATCCTGTCGATCGCGGTCGGGCTGGCCATCTGCGAACCACTGCCGGGCGACTGAGGAATCCGGAACGCGGACAACGAGTTCGGAACGAGACCGGGTCCGGCCGTAGCCGGACCCGGTTCCTCATCTCCCGCGGCTCAACGCCATTTCCCGCCGCTCAACGCCTCGGGCGGGTCGGATAGTCGACCAGCCGCCCCAACGGCAATGTCGGCGGATCCGGGTCGATCCGGCGATGCCGCCCGGGCCCGGCGGCCACCACCACGGGAAGCCGGTCCGTCACCGGATCGAAGCCCTCGGGAACGGCCGTAACGGGCAGGCCCCGCTTATCCAGCCGGTACAGCGCAATGGCCGCGAGCACGCCGATGGCGGTGAGCCCCGCCCACACCGCCCACTCCACACCGGCCGAGCGGGCCGCGCCGACCACAGCGCCGGTGGCGAGATTGCCGACCAGGATCCCGACCCCGACCACCGTGTTGTAGAAGCCGTAATGCGTTGCCACCAGCCGATTTCCCGACAGCGACACCACGGTGTCCATCTCGAACGGGAACACCGCCGCCGTACCCACCGCCAGCAGCGCCGCCGCGAGCAGCAGCGCGCCGATCGCCACCGGCGGCCCGAAAACCGTGGGACCCGGCATGATCGCGAGCGGCACGAACGCGGCGGCCAGTACGCTCATGCCCGCGACCAGACTGCGCCCGGTCCCCCAGCGCTCGCGCAACCACCCGGTGATCCGCAACTGCCCGGCCACCGCGACCACGCCCGAGATGACGAAAATGGCCGAGGTGAGCGTCTGCGCGCGGGCACCCGCGATGTATTCCGCCTGCAAGGGCAGCGCCAGATACACCTGGAACGACAGCACATACGAGCCGATCATGGCCAGCGCGAACGCCATGAACCGCCGATTGGTCACCACCGTGCGCCAATCCTCGAGCACCGAGGCCGGACGGTCCGGCGCGGCGGCGCGACGCGCGGGCAGCGCACCCAGCTGCGCCACCGTGAGCACCGCGAACACCACCGCCGCCGCGCCCGCCGCGATCCGGAAATCCACCGCCAGCAAGGCGAGCCCGACCAGCGGACCGGCGAGAATGCCCGCCTGATAGAAGACGTTGAACACCGCGAACGCCTCCACCCGGCGCTCACCCGCTTCCGCCGCGAGATAGGCGCGGACCGCCGGATTGAACAGGGCGCCGGCGAAACCCGTTGCCGCCGACGCGATCAGCAATCCGGGCAGGGACTCGGCGAAGATCAGCAGCGCGAAACCGCCGGTGCGCAACAGACATCCGGCCACGATCAGCGGCTTGTAGCCGAGCCGGTCCGCGAGCGTGCCGCCGAGCAGGAACATGCCCTGCTGCGAGAAATTCCGCACCCCCAGCACCAGCCCGACCGCCCACGCCGCCAAACCCAGTGGGCCCGCCAGATATCCGGCCAGATACGGCATCAACATGTAGAAGCCCAGGTTGATGCCGAACTGGTTGATCATGAGCAGGCGCGCGGCGGTGTCGAAGCCCCGGAACCGCGCCCACACGCTCACGAGGCGCGCTCCGCGGCCGCTCCGCTCGGATCGAGCACCGTGGCGCAGCGGGTCCACCGGGTCACCTGACGCTCGCCCGGATGATCGATGGTGTCCGGCGCGTCCGGCGCGGCGGTGGTGAGCAGACCGTGCTCGGCGCAGTACGCGTCGTTGTACACCGTGTCGAAATAGCGGTGCGGCCCATCGGGAAACACGGCCGCGATCCGGGTGCCGGGCGCGAACGTGCGCGCCGCCCAGCCCGCCACCAACGCCACCGCGCCGACGCTCCAGCCGCCGCTGGCGTGATAGTTGGCGGCCAGCGCCCGGCACGCCCACACCGCTTCGGCCGGCGCCACCCAATGCACCTCGGCGAAGGCGCCGTAGTCGACATTGCGCGGATAGATGCTCGAGCCCAGGCCGCGCATCAGCCGCGTACCCGCCTGCTGACCGAAGATCGTGGAGGCCACGGTGTCCACGCCGATGAGCCGCAAGCCCGGCTCGAACTCACGCAGCACCCGCGCCACACCCGCCGAATGCCCGCCGGTGCCGACCGCGCACACCAGCACGTCCACGCCGCCGAGCTGCGAGATCAGTTCCAGCGCAAGGGATTCGTAGCCATCCACATTGTCGGGATTGCTGTACTGGTCGGGGCACCAGGCATCGGGTTCGGCGGCCAGCAGTTCGGCCACCCGGTCGCGGCGCGCCTGCTGCCAGCCGCCCTCCGGATGCGGTTCGGCGACCAGATCGACCCGCGCGCCGTACGCGGCGAGCATACGGGCCACGATGGGTTCCAGACCGGGATCGGTCACCACCGTCACCGGATGGTGGTGCACCAGCCCGGCCAGCGCCAAACCCAAACCCAGAGTGCCGCTGGTGGATTCCACGATGCGCGCGCCGGGCGCCAGGTCACCGCGTTCCTCGGCGCGGCGCACCATGTGCAGGGCGGGCCGGTCCTTCATACCGCCGGGATTGAAGCCCTCGAGCTTGGCCCAGAAACCGCGACCGGCCGGGGCCAGGGGTTCCCCGACCCACAGCACCGGGGTATTGCCGACCAGCGCGCCGAGGCGGCGGGCCGCGCCGGGGGCGGCGACCACCGGGCCGCCGGGCAGCGAGGTGAGTTCGTCGAGCACAACTTTGTCCATGACTGTCGCTTCCTGTATCGAAACCGCCACGCGGGCGGCCGGACGTGCGCGGGCAGTGGACACCGGCCGGCGCATACCGCGGCGGCCTGGCGCTGACCGATCAGCGTCGGGCGATACACAAGCGCGTCAGCAGCATTCGGCCGCTGACGACGGCAGACCACGGTCCGGGCGGGCCGCGTTCGGTGGCCGCCGCGGCGGCCGCGGCGAGGACCGGGAGCAGGAAGGCGAGCAGCACCCACGGCGAGAGCACGGCGATCTGAGCCGTCGATTCGGTGGGCAGGGCGGACTTCAGGCAGTGCCACAGGTGCGGACCGCAGTCCTCGGCAGCACCGGAGAGACCTTTCACCACGGTGATCGCGTGCACGGTCGCGGGGTGGCCGTGCACGACCGCGGGCGGGGTCGGACTCGCCGCCGGCACGCTGGGCGCGACCCGAATCGCGGTGTGCGGATGGCTTTCCCCGCGCAACAGCACACAGTCCGCGATCGCCGCCACCACCAGCAGGGCGATCAGCAGGCCCGAGACCAGGACGGTGTGCCGGCGCGGCGCGCCCCGGCCTGCCGCCATCTCGCACCTCCCGCCTCGAATCCGCCCGACCGTGCGTCGCTTTCGCGGGCGGAGTACACAGCGTTGCCATGCCACCGACACCGTCCCGACACAATCTACTATCCGGGTACGTACTTGCGGGGGTTCGGACCGGGTGTCGCAGACCACATCTCGTCCGCGTGTCGCACACCGGCAGCCGGACAGCGAATTACCCGCACCGGCGCGCCGGTGCGGGTATACGGGGAGCGAGCGCTAGCCGCGCTTGGAGCGGGAGATGCGGCGCAGGGCGGCGCGCAGGCCCTCGGATTCCTCGGCGCTCATCTGCTCCAGGAAATGCGCGAGGACCAGTTCGGAACGACCGCCGCTCCCCAGCGCCTCACGCATCAGGCGGGCGCTGTACTCCTCGCGCGTCAGCGTCGGCCAGTAGGCGTACGCCTTGCCGACCCGCTCGCGCTCGAGCCAGCCCTTGCGATGCAGATTGTCCATCGTCGACATCACCGTCGTATAGGCGATATCGCGTTCGGCGGCGAGTTCGTCGAAGACCTCGCGCACCGTCGTCTTCTCGGCTCGGTCCCAGATGCGCTCGATGACGACCGTTTCCAGGTCACCGAAGCCTCGTGCAGCAGCCATGTTCCACGTCTCCTCACCTCACGGCCCGGCCGTCATCCGCTCCCGGGCCACGTTCCGGTGCGTAGTGGTACCCGATCGTAGGGGGACGTCTGGACAGGCTCAAGCCGCCGTCTACGACACGGAACGTTCCCTCATATACGCTCTACGTACGTAGACAGTACTATCGTGCCCCGGAGACGCGGCGGCCGCAACCGGAGCGGCGAATCGAGGCGCACCGCGGGCCGATCCGGGTCAATCAGCGATTCGATGGCCCGCGTCGCGCAGCGCGTCCGACGCCTCGGGCAACCGATGGCCGGGCACCAGCACCAGGTCCGCGTGATAGGTCGAGGCGACGAAGACCGGAATGCCGGACTCCGCCAGCGGTCCGACCAGCGCGGCCAGCATGCCCGGCTGCTCCAGGCCGTGCGAGCCGTCGCCGTAGAACCCCTTCCAGATCTCGCCCTCGGCCCAGGCCGGGGCCTCGCGAATCACGGTGAGCCCCTCGGGCGCTCGCACCAGCGCGATCCATTCGTCGTCTTCGGGAAAGGTGGAGTTCGGCAGATGCTCGACCGCGAACTGCGACGGGACGATGCGCAAACGCTGACTGGTGCCCATGCGGTCATCGTAGGCGCGGGTGGGGATTCGACCCGGCAGCCGGGAATTGGTCCTCGCGACTAAAATTCGCGTGACGGTCGAGAGCGAGCGCCGTAGGGTCTGCGGAATGACTACGAGCCCAAAACAAATCGCCAGTGAGAACGAGCGGATCGCCGACGCGGGCAGCTATCGGACCTCCGCGGGACTGCTCGTCGAGATCGGCGCGCAGCTGGCCGCGGCCCGCGCCGGAACCGTGTCCTACGCGCCCGAGGACGACGTAAGCGGCGGCCGCACCGGAGCTTTCACCGGGACCATGGAAGTGACCGCCGAAGGCAGCATCGAAGCGGCGCGCCGACTGCACCGCGACGGACGGACCGCCATCGCGGTGCTCAATTTCGCTTCCGCGCGTAATCCCGGCGGCGGATACCTCGGCGGTGCGCGCGCCCAGGAAGAGGACCTGTGCCGCAGTGCGCTGCTGTATCGATCACTGCTCGAAGCGCCCGATTACTATGCCGCGCATCGCGCCTCGAGCGATCTGCGCTACAGCCATCGCGTGATCTACTCCCCCGATGTGCCGGTCATCCGGGACGAACGGAGCGAGCTTGCCGCCCAGCCGTTCCCGCTGTCGTTCCTCACCTCGCCGGCGCCGAACGCCGGACAGCTGGCGCTGCGCAACGACGGCGTGCCGGTACCCGTGGCCGAGATCCTGATCGAGCGCGCCACCAGGGTGCTCGCGGTGGCCGCGCGTCATGAGGTCCGGACGCTCGTGCTCGGAGCCTGGGGATGCGGCGTGTTCCGTAATGATCCCGCCGAAGTCGCCGCGGCATTCGACCAGGGGTTGCGCACCAACGGAGCGGCGTTCGACCACGTCACTTTCGCGGTGTGGGATCGCTCCCCCATCTCCGCCAATCGAGCGGCCTTCGAATCCCGATTCGGCGCTGCGGCTTTCCATTGATCCACGATCATTTCGCCCGGCTCGTCCGGGCGGTCTTTCCTTTCCGACGGTTGAACACGCGCGATTTTCATGCATAGATCGCAATATCCGCAAATGCCGATGGGTACGTCCAGCGAAAACACCACCGCCGCGCGGCCGCTGCCGCTACCCTGCCGTGAAACACTTACGTTTCAAATGGCTGTGAAGGTTCTACATCATGCGTAAATCCCTGTGGCTCAATGGCATCGCGCTCGTGGCCGCCGGTGTGCTCGGCACCGCCGGTACTGCTTCGGCGTCCCTCAGCGGGGTGATGGATCACGACGCCACCTTCAAGGTCGGCGTCGATATCAAGCCCGGCACCTACACGACCACGACGGCCGCCAGCGTATGCGTGTGGGCACGTTTGTCGGCCATCACCGAGGACGCGAGTGCCATCCTCCAGACCGGCGGGGCCGTGAACGGCAAGGTCACCGTCGAGGTGAAGGCCACCGACGTCGCGTTCTACACCGCCGGCTGCGGAACGTGGACGCTCACCACCACGACCACCACCGGATCCAGCGGATCGAGCAACGGTTCCAGCGTGCTGGGCACCGGATCGAGCACGCTCTCTTCCTGATTCACCCCACTCCCCCGCCCGCGCGGAGGGCTCGACATCCGCGCGGAACAGGCGGACCACGCCTGCGAAACCCGACCTGGCCCCGAATTCCGCTTCGGCTCCGCATTATTGAAGGGAGCCGTGATTTCGCCCGGGGCGCCGGGCAGCTCGCTGACCCGTACTCGGTGTGGAGCCAGGAGGTTCGAGGCATGGTGACTGTAATCGGCGGAGGCATTGCCGGATCCGCGCTCGCGGGAGGGCTGGCGCGGCGCGGCCTTCCGGTGACGTTGTACGAGCGGCAATCGAATGGTTCCGGTGGCGGGGCGTTCCTGTTCATCGACGATCGCGGGCATCACGCGCTGACCGAGCTCGGGGTCGCGCAGGAGGCGATCGACGCGGCGTCGTATCCGGTCACGGGTGGGTTGTCGTATGCGAACGGACTCGGGCGGCGCGGTACCACCACCGGGCGAGGGCATCGATTCTGGCTGCGGCGCAATCTCATCGGCATGCTGGGCGATTTCGTCGCGGACTCCGGCGTGAAGGCCGAGTACGGGACGGGCATTGCCGATGTCGATGGATACGGTGACGATCTGCTCGTCGGGGCGGACGGCATCGATTCGACCGTACGGGCCCGCATCGAACCCGAGCGCGTCACCGAATACGCGGGCGACGTCGTGCTGTACGGCATGACAACGGTGCCGGTGGAGCTGCCGACCGCGCCCGCCACGCTGCACTTCTTCGCCGAAATGCCCGCGCCCGGACCGCCGGTGAGCACATTGGGGCATATCTGGCGGCCCGGCGATCCGGCCGCGCTGTGGTTCGTGCGGCTGCCCCGGCCGGCGCTCACCGGGGGTGATGATCTCGGGTTGCGGCCGATAGACGAATGGGCCGAGGACATTCTCGCGGCTACGCCGGCGAATCGGGCACTGCTGGAGACGTTCTTGGGGGCGACCGATGCGGTCCATGTCAGCAATGCGCGCAATGTGCCCTTGGAAGATGCTGCCGCGCCGAATGATTCGGTGCTGCTGATCGGGGATGCCGATCATGCGATCACGCCCGCGGCAGGGGTGGGCGCGCGGGATGCTCTGGAGGACGCCCATGCCGTCTTCCAGGCGGTGACCACCGGCTCCTCCCCCGCCGCCGCGATGGCCGAACGGCGGCAACGGATCCTGGCGGATCGCGCGCAGGCGAGGGCGGCCATGCGCCGCAGTGCGGGGTAGGCCTACGGGAGGACGAGGGTAACCAGGACCGGGCGATGGTCGGAGGTGGGCAGGTCCAGGACGCGCAGGTCGCGGATGCCGATGCGGCGGTCGGCCAGAACGTGATCGAGGGTGACCGCCGGGATCGGGTCGCCGTCGTAGGGGCCCCAGGTGCCGGTGAAGCCCCTGCCGAGCACGCTGGCGGCGTCGCGGTAACCGGAGTCGAGCAGGGTGCGGAGGGTGGAGTGGTCGAGGGTGGCGTTGAAATCGCCGAGGAGGATGCGCGGTGCGCCGTCCGGGGTGGCGGCGGGCTGGCGGCGATAGCTCTCACGCCAGGGTTCGACGGCTTCGCGGCCCCACGGGGCGGCGGGGTGGGCGGATTCGATCAGGACGCCGGACGGTAGTTCGGCGATGGCCTGGGTGAAGCCCCACGGGTTGTGGCGCAGGCCGGCGTCGCGGATCGGGAGGCGGGAGAAGATGCCGGAACCGCCGACGCCCGCCGCGGGATAGCTCACCGCGTACGGGAAATGCTCGGCGAAGGCGGTCGCGAAGGCGGGGGTGAGCTCCTGCACCGCAACGATATCCACGTCGGCGGCCAGGGCGGCCAGCTGCACGGGATCGGCGGTGCCCTCGAGGACGTTCGCGGACAGGACGCGCAGGTCCGCGCCTTTCGCGCCATTGATCGGGTCGCTGTCGGCGAACCAGCGCGGGAGCACGCATGCGGCCAGGGCGATCACGGCGGCGAGACCGACCACCGCGGCGATTCGCTGCCGCAGCAACAGGGTGAGCGCGAGCGGCAGCAGGGCGAGGACGGTCACGTACGGGGTGAAGGCGATCAGCTGGACCATCGGGTACCAGGAGTCCAGGCCGGCGATCCTGATCACGGCCCAGACCGTGCCGGGCACGACCGCCGACCAGGCCGCAATCGGCTTCCACCGCATCGTCTTCCATCGCATCGGCCTCACGGTAGCGGGGCCGGCGGGGCGAATTCACGCCGGAATCGTGAAGATCTTGTGGATGTTCCGGGTGCGGGCGGCCCGAGCGGTTGCTCTAGGCTCCTGCTCTTATGGCCCTCTCCGCAACCCTGCACCACTTCACCGTCCACCTCGCCGATGTCGATCGCGGCGTGTACGAGGAGCTGGAACTGCGGGTCGCGCGGCATCCCTCCGAGACGGCCGAGTTCATGCTCACCCGGCTGCTGGCGTACTGCCTCGAATACGAGGAAGGGATCACCTTCAGCGACGGCGGGGTGTCCTCGACCGATGAACCCGCCGTGCTGGTGCGGGATCTCACCGGGCGGGTCACCGGCTGGATCGAAGTGGGCGCGCCGGATTCGGATCGGGTGCATCGGGGCAGCAAGCTGGCGGATCGGGTGGCGGTGTACACGCATCGGGATCCGGTGAAGGTGGTGGCGGCCTTGACCGGGAAGAAGATCCATCGCGCGGAGTCGATTCCGGTGTACAGCTTCGACCGCGAGTTCATCGACACCGCGGTGGCGGCCATCGACCGCCGTAATACCGTCACCTTGTCGATCACCGAACGGCTCCTGTTCCTCGATGTCAACGGGACCGGAGTGAGCGCGGCCGTGGAGGAACACCGGCTGGCCTGATTCGCCGGCTTGTCGGTGGGGTCTGCGATGCTCTAGGCATGGAACCGGTGCCTTTCGCCGATGCGGCGGCCTTCGACAGCTGGTTGGCGTCCAATCATGGCCTGGCCGAAGGCGTCTGGATTTTGATGGCCAAGAAAGGCTCGGGGATTCCGTCGCTCACCGAGGACGAGGCCGTCGACGTCGGTCTGTGCTGGGGCTGGATCTCGGGCCAGCGCAAGGGCTTCGACGAACGGTTCTATCTACAGAAGTACGTGCCGCGACGCCCGCGCAGCCACTGGTCGCAGGTGAATGTGGACAAGGTCGCCGAATTGACGGCGGCCGGGCGGATGCGCGCGCCGGGACTGGCGGAAGTGGCGGCTGCCCGAGCCGATGGGCGATGGGCGGCGGCCTATCCGTCGCAGCGGACGTTCACGGTGCCGCCGGACCTGGAAGAGGCGCTATCGAGGCAGCCGCGGGCGCGAGCGGCGTTCGAGGCGCTGGACCGCACCGGGCAGTACGCGATCGTGCTGGAGCTGCTGCGCGCGCGTACCGACAAAACGCGCTCGAATCGGCTGGCCAAGGCGCTCGCGGCGCTCGAAACGTCCTGAACCGTACGGCCGTTCACGACTCGCCTAGCCACCACAGTTCCAGTTCGTCCTCGGCGAAGAAGCCGGGTGTCGGACGGAACCCGGACGGCAGGTCGAAGGATGCCGCACCCGAGCGCAGCGCGATGTCCCGGATCTCGCTGAGGGCCGGAATATCGCGCGGGTCGTCGAAGGTCGCCGGGCCCAGCAGGGCGTGCCAGCCCAGCGCATGCCAGAGGGCGATCAGCTCGATATCCCCGGCGCGCTCCGCGGCGCGGGCCACCTCGAGCACCACCTCCGGCAGCGGGACCGAGCGCAGGGGTTCGGCGCTGTCGCCCACCAGTTTCCCGGTCGCGACGAGCTGTTTCCACAGGCCGGTGCCGGTATCGCAGTACAGGTGGGGCGGCTCCACGTAACCCTCATCCAGCCAGCGCGATTCGTCGTACTGTTCGTCGTACTCGTCGTCGGAGTCTTCGTCGTACGCTTCGTCGGAATGTTCGCCGGACGCCTCACCGGCCGCGTTGCCGAACTCGGACAGGGCGGTGAATTCGCGCAGCCCATCGAAGAAATCGCGGCGCTGCGCGTACTCCGGGTGCGCGTCCAGGGGCAGGCGGTGGCTGAATCCGCGCTCCACCAGGATGTCCATCACCCGGAAATACGTGAGCGAGCAATCGAATTCGCCCTGGAAGCGGTACAGCTCGGCGATCCGGTCCCGCACGCCCCGATCGCGGGCGGGCGCGGCCGCGTGCAGGACCCGGATCGATCCCTCCACCAGATCCTCGATCAGATGCATCGACATGCCGCTCTCCCGTCTCGCGGTCGCGACGCTACCGGATCAGAGCATTTCGTCCGGGATCGCGGCGATCAGGCCGCCGTCGACGAGCAGGTCCGAGCCGTTGATGTAGGACGCTTCGGCGGAGGCGAGGAACGCGACCGCCGCGGCGACGTCCTCGGATCGGCCGATGCGGGCCGCGGGCACGGTGGTGGCGATCGCGGCCTGGGCCGCCGCGGTGGTTTCGGCGCGGAAGGCCGGGGTGTCGGTGTAGCCGGGGCTGACCGAGTTCACGCGAATCCGCCGGGGAGCCAATTCCGCCGCGAGCGTGCGGGTCAGATTGTGCACGGCCGCCTTGGTGGCCGAGTAGAGCGCGGCGGCCGGGACGCCGCGGTGCAGGGCGAACGAGGCGTTGATGACGATGGCGGCCGCATCGGGCAGCAGCGGGAGGGTCTTCTGGATGGTGAAGAACACCGATCTGAAATTGCTGTCCACCACCCGATCGAATTCGGCGGCGGTCACGGTGTCGAAGCGCTGGAAGGCGCCGATGCCGGCATTGGCGAAGACGACATCGAGGCGGCCGAAACGCTCGCGGATCGCGTTCACCAGATCGTCGAGGTCGTCGAGATCGGCAGCGTCGCCGGCGATTCCGACGGCCCCCTCCCCCAGCTGCTCCACCGCCGCGTCCAGGCGGGTCTTGTCACGACCGGTGATGATCACCGTCGCGCCTTCCGCCCGCAACCGGTGCGCGGTGGCCAGGCCCATCCCGCTGGTGCCGCCGGCGACGAGTGCGATCTTGCCGTCGAATCGAGTGCTGTTGTGCGTCATGGCTTCAGCTTGCCGAGACGCCGAGGCGGCAAACAGTGCGTGTTTATGGTGGGTGTGGCACCACCACCCTGAGCCCTGTCAGGCCGGCGGCGCCAGACGGAGGCGCCGCAACCCCTCCAGCCGCGCCTCCGTACCGGTCCCTGGCTTCGGGGCGTACAGCACCAGATGCCAGGCCGGATGATCGGCGAGGGTGAGAGTCGTTGCCACGAAGGTCAATTCACCCACCTCCGGATGCCGCAGCGCATTCACGTCACTGACCGGCACCCCGACTTCGTGCCGCGCCCACAACGCGGCGAAATCGGCGCACTCGGCCGCGAGATCCGCTGTCACCCTGCCGAATTCGGCGTCATCGGGCGCCCGCCCCGAATCCGCGCGATACGCGGCGACCACCGCGGGCGCGGCCGCCGACCACACCTCGTCCATCGCCCGATAGCGCGGATTGGTGAAGAAGTTGATCAGGCAGTTCTGCGGCGAATTGTCATACCCGAACACCGACCGCGCGATGTCGTTGTAGGCCAGCACATTCCAATACCGATCCCGCAGCACCGCGGGCCGCTGCCCCCAGCCATCGATGAGCGACCGGATCTCCGGCGTCACCTCCGCGCGCGCCGGCCTCTCCACCACCGGTGGATTCATTCCCGCCAGCACATACAGGTGCGCCCGCTCCGCCTCCGTCAGCCGCAGCGCCCGCGCCACCGCGTCGAGCACCTCCGCCGACACCGTGATATCCCGCCCCTGCTCCAGCCAGGTGTACCAGGACACGCCCACCCCGGCCAGTACCGCCACTTCCTCGCGCCGCAGCCCGGGCGTGCGCCGCCGCCCCGACACCGGAATTCCGGCCGCTTCCGGCGTGATTCGCGCCCGGCGCGTGCGCAGGAAATCCTTGAGCTCCTCCCGGCGGCGGGACAGGCTGTCGCTGGTCATGAGCAACGGTAACAGTGCCGTGGGGGTAGTTTCCGCTCCGGCCGCGCCCGGTGGCGGCCCGGCTGTTCGGGCATGCTCCGGAGACTTCCGATCGCGTGCCGGCGATGGTCGAACCCGCGGCACCGGCGGCTACCGCGTCTCCCATTGCCGAAAATTAGCCGGTCTGTGATGGGACAGTGATCGAGTCGCGGCGCCTGCCGCTCGTCGCCGCTGTTGTGCTGGCGATCGTGACACTGAAGGGTTTCGACCCGCCGATCGAGAGCGGCGATCCTCGGCTCACCTATTACCTCGGCGCCGACGGTGACGACGCCGCCGACGGCCGCACGCCCGCTACCGCGTGGCGGACGCTGGATCGGGTGACCCGGCGGCCGCTCGCGCCGGGCGAGCGGGTGCTGCTGCGCGGCGGTGACGTGTTCACCGGAACGCTGCGGCTCGGCGCGGCCGATGCCGGGGACGAGCGGCGGCCGGTGTGGATCGGCTCGTACGGTTCGGGACGCGCCACCATCGACGGCAGCACCGAGGCCGGTGTGCTGGTGCAGGACACGGGCGGGGTGCGCATCGGCGATCTGACCGTCGTCGGGGCGGGCGGCGCGGCCGACGGGGTGGCGGTGTACACCGACCGGCCCGGAACCCGCCCGTCCGGCATCGTGATCGAGGATCTCGAGGTCAGCGGCTTCCGCAACGGGGTGTCGATCGGCACCACCCGTCACGACGCGGGCTATCACGCGGTGACGGTGCGGAGGGTGACGGCGCACGGCAATACAGCCGCCGGCGTGACCACCTACGGACCCGAATTCGACGCGGCCGCACCGGTCTACGCCAATACCGACGTCACCGTCTCGCAGGTGGCCGCGTTCGGCAATACCGGGGATCCGGCGGCGACGGTGAACACCGGCAGCGGCATCGTGCTGGGCAGCGTGTCCAGCGGCCGGATCAGCGGCTCGGTGGCTTACGGCAACGGGGCGCGGGCGGTGGCGGGGCAGTACGGCATCTGGACCTACGATTCGACCCAGGTGGTGATCGAACACAATGTGTCCCATCACAATCGCACCGGCGGCGTCGCCGGCGGCGGGTTCGATCTGGACCAGAACACCTCGTATTGCGTTCTGCAGCACAATCTTTCCTACAGCAACGACGGTCCGGGCTTTCTGCTGTTCAGCGCCGCCGCGAACCGGGCCAACTTCGGCAATGTGGTGCGGTTCAATGCCTCGGTCGACGACGGCCGTCGCGGCGGCCGCTACGGCGGCATCACGATTCTGGGCGGCCTGGCCGGGCCGGCGTCGGCGACCGGGGTGTTCGATGCCGAAGTGCACGGCAATACGGTGACCATGGGCGGGTCCGCGGCGCACACGCCGCCCGCCCTGCGGATCGCGGGCACGCTCGGCGGAGTGGTGGTGCACGACAATGTGCTCACCGCGAGGGACGACGCACCCCTGCTGCTAGCGCAGGACTTCACCGTGGACGGTATCGCCCTGTGGGCGAACACCTTCCATTCCCGTCGCCCGGTCATCGATTGGAGCGACCGCCGGTTCACCACCACCGCGGACTGGATCGCGGCGACCGGGCAGAGCTGACCCGGTCCGCCCGGGCCGGCACCAGCCGACTCCGCGGGCCCACAGGCGATTCATCGTTCACCGGACCAGGAAGCGGCCGGGAAATCTGTCTCAGACACCTATTGTCCGGGGCGTGCCGTCACGGTTACCGTGGATCGATGAACGCATTCGCAGCCGCCAGCGTGGGCGAGCTTCCCGCCGGGGTGAGCGGCAACGCCGACCCTCGATTCGATTCCACCGTGCGGACTTTCGCGCGCCTGTTCGCCGGGCGCAGCGGAAACGGCGGGGCCCTCGCGGTTTACGTGCACGGGGAGCCGGTAGTGGACGTGTGGGCCGGGTCGGCCGACGCGGTCGGGACGCCGTGGACCGCCGATACGGGGGCGATGATCTACTCGGCATCCAAGGGTGTCTCGGCCACCGTGCTGCATCGGCTGGCGGATCGCGGGCTGCTCGACTACGCCGCGCCGGTGGCGGAGTACTGGCCGGAGTTCGGGGCCAATGGGAAACAGGGCATCACGGTGACGCAGCTGCTCAGTCACCGGGCCGGGCTGTCGGCGCTGCCCGGTACGACGCCGGACGAGATTCTCGATCATCGGCTGATGGAGGAGCGGCTGGCGGCGGCGAAACCCGATCACCTGCTGGGGAAGCCGATCTATCACGCGCTCACCATCGGATGGCTGATGGCGGGGCTGGCGCGGGCGATCACCGGCAAGGATATGGCGGAGCTGTATCGGACCGAGGTGGCCGAGCCGCTGGGGATCGACGGGATTCATCTGGGGCGGCCGCCGGCCGGGGCGCGCACGCGCGCGGCGGATCTGGTCGGGTCGGTGAAAACCCTTGCGGAGCGCAGTATTCCGGCGCCGGTGGCGGGCCTGGTGCCACGGTTGCCGCGCGCGGTGCGCACACCGCTGGCCTCGATCTATCTGCCGGGCCTGGAGGGCATCTTCCGGGGTGATCAGCCGTCCATCCTGAATACGGCGCTGCCCGCGGGCAATGCGGTGTGCACCGCGCCCGCGCTGGCCAAGATGTACGGCGCGCTGGCGTGCGACGGCATCGTGGACGGCAAGCTGTATCTGTCGGCAAGGACGGTGCGGGAGCTCGAGCGCATTCGCACCTATCAGCTCGATCGCAGTCTGGTGGTGCCGTTCTGGCATCTGGGCTACCACAGCTTCCCGTCCCCCAGGGCGCCGCGCGGATACGGGCATATGGGCGCCTTCGGGTCGATGGGCTGGGCCGATCCGCATTCGGGGGTGTCGATCGGGTTCGTGCACAATCGAATGTCGCTGGGCTGGAGCGCCGTCGACATGACCTTGATGGTGGCGCTGGCGTATCAAGCGGTGCAGGCCGCCCGGCTGCCCGCGGCCGAAAGCGAACGGCGCACGGCGGGCGCGGCCTGAACCGGCGGGCCGCCGGGCTGTGCGAACGTCGATACCGCGGCGGCGAACGCCACTACCGTGGAGGCATGACCGCAGCCCGGCATCCCGATATCGAGACCGCGATCCGCTATCACCAGGCCGTTGCCGCCTTCGCCGCCGGCGACGAGCTGGCCGCCTTCTTCCATCCCGACGCCACCCATCACGAGTATCCGAATGCGCTGTTCCCCGACGGCAACATCCGGAACGTGAAGGAGATCTGCGCGGCCGCCGAGGCGGGCCGCCGCACGCTGCGCGAGCAGAGTTTCCAGGTGCGCAACGCGGTCGCCATGGGTGATCAGGTCGCGCTGGAAGTGGTGTGGACCGGCGTCACCGCCATCGCGCTCGGCGACATTCCGCCCGGCGCCACCCTGCGCGCGCACATCGCGGCGTTCCTGGAATTCCGGGACGGATTGATCCTGGCTCAGCGCAATTACGACTGCTACGAACGAATTCCGGTAGACATGAACCCATGACGACGCTGGGTGCCGTATTCCGTCCGCAGAATCCGCCCGAACGCCTGCGCGAGACCGTGCGCGTGGCCGACGCGGCCGGGCTCGAAGAACTCTGGTTGTGGGAGGACTGTTTCCTCGAAGGTGGAATCTCCACCGCCGCAGCCGCACTCGCGTGGAGCGAGCGGGTCCGGATCGGCGTCGGCGTGCTGCCGGTGCCGTTGCGGAACGTGGCCATCACCGCCATGGAGATCGCGACGCTGGAGCGCATGTTCCCGGGCCGGGGCGTCTGGGGTGTGGGGCACGGGGTGCAGGATTGGATGGGGCAGGTCGGCGCGCGCGCCGGGTCGCCGTTGACCCTGCTGCGCGAATACCTCGACGCGCTGCGCGGATTGCTCGCCGGTGAGCGGCAAACCGTGAAGGGCCGCTACGTCCAGCTCGACGATGTCGCCTTGGATTGGCCGCCGGCCGCCGCGCCGGCTGTCTACGCCGCCGCTACCGGGCCGCGCACCCTGGAACTGGCGGGAGCCGCCGCCGACGGGGTGATCCTCACCAGTTCGACCACGCTCGCGGGCGTCCGCGACGCGGTCGGCATCGTGCAGGCAGCGCGCGCGGAAACGGCTGCGGCCCAGCCGATTCCGGTCGTGGTCTATCTGCTGGCCGCCACCGGCCCGGATGCCGCCGCGCGAGTCACCGCCGAACTGAACGCCAACGAACGCGACACCACCGGAATCATCGGCGCGGCGGGCGATGCGGGAGCCATCGCCGAGGTGGTGGCCCGCTGGAGCGAAGCCGGGGCCACCAGCGTCATCCTGCAACCCACCGCCGACGAACCCGACCCGGTGGGTTTCGTCCGGTTCGTCGCCGAACAGGTCCGCCCGCGCGTGCCGTGATCGCACGCGCGGGCGCGGGCCCGGTCAGTTCTGGGCGGTGGTCACCGCGTCGAGCACGATGTCGTCGGCCGGGGAGCCGTCGCCGCCACCGCCCTTGACGCCGGCGGAGGCGATATTGCGCACGACGTCGAGGCCGCCGCTGATCTTGCCGAACGGGGTGTAGTTGGGCGGGAGCTGGGAGTCCTTGTACACCAGGAAGAACTGGCTGCCGTTGGTGTTCGGCCCGGCGTTGGCCATGGCGACGGTGCCGGCGGGATACGTTGCGCCGGAGAGGTTCTCGTCGGCGAACTTGTACCCGGGACCGCCGGTGCCGGTGCCGGTCGGGTCGCCGCACTGCAGGACGTAGATGCCCTCGGTGGTGAGGCGGTGGCAGCGGGTGTGATCGAAATACCGCTCGCCCGCCAGCATTACGAACGAGTTCACGGTGCGGGGCGCCCGGGCCGCGTCGAGGTCGATGGAGATGGTGCCGCAGTTCGACTCCAGCGCCGCACGGTAATTCGCATTGGTGTCGATGGTCATGCCGGGTTCGAGCAGCCACTGCTTGCCGTTGGGCTGCACCTCCCCCGCGGCCGAGCAGCCGGCCGCGCGCTGCGGCGCCAGACCCGGGGCCGCGACGGCGCGGCCGCTCACCAGGACCGCGATCGCCACGCCGGCCACCACCAGTCCGGCCCATCGAAGCTTGCTGTTACGCAATTCGCTTCGCTGCTCCGTGTGGTCACCCTCGTGCTGCGAGTCGCGCCGCGCCATACTGTCTCCTTCATCGATGATCCGGGACGATAACGCCCGACATACTGCCACGCGCCCCGCGCGCCGCGTGGGCAGACGGTCAGAACCGGGTCAGCGGATCGGATTCGGGAGACCGACCGCATCGCCGACGTAGGCCGACCAGAGACGGCGGTAGGGACCGTCCACGGCGAGCAGTTCGTCGTGTCCGCCGGTTTGCAGCAGGCGGCCGTCGCCGACCACCACGATGAGATCGGCCGCGGCGGCGGTGGCCAGGCGGTGTGCGACCACGATGGTGGTGCGGCCGGAGGTGAGCACTTCGATGGCCGCGCGGACCCGGGCATCGGTGGCCAGATCCAGTGAGGCGGTGGCCTCGTCGAGAATCAGAATGTCCGGATCGACCAGTTGGGCGCGGGCCAGGGCCAGCAATTGGCGCTGGCCCGCGGACAGCGCCGCGCCGTGCGCACCGATCGGCTGCCGGTAGCCGTGTTCGAGCGCGGCGATCATCTCGTGCGCGCCCACCGCGCGGGCCGCCCATTCGATCTCGGCGGGGGTGGCGGCGGGACGGCCGTAGGCGATGGCCTCGTGCACGGTGTCGCCGAACAGGAACGGCTCCTGCGGCACCACGCCCAGGCGGCGGCGATAGTCGCGCAGCCGGAACTCGCGCACGTCCACCCCGTCGACCAGCACCGCACCGTCCGAGGTGTCGTACAGGCGGGCAAGAAGTTTCACCAGCGTGGATTTGCCCGCGCCGGTTTCCCCGACCACGGCCACCTGCCGGCCGGGCGCGATGCGCAGATCGATGTCCGAGAGCACCCGCGCCCCCGCCGCGTCGTAGGCGAAACCCACACCGCGGAACTCGATTTCGCCCGCCAGCCGGGCCACCGGCCGGGCGTCGGGGGCATCGGGGGTGCCCGCCGGTTCGCGCATCAGCACGCCGAGCCGTTCCACGCCGACCACCGCCTGCTGATAGCTGTCGAAGACCTGCGACAGCTGCTGGATGGGCGCGAACAGCAGATCGATGTAGAGCAGGAAGGCGATCAGCGTGCCCGCGGTGAGCGCGTTCTCGCGCACCTGGTGCACGCCGGTGGCCAGCACGGCGGCGGTGGCGATCAGGGACATGATCTCCACGAACGGGAAGAACAACGCCATCAGGGTCTGGCTGCGCAGCCGCGCATCGCGGTAAGCCCAGGAGCGGCGCTCGAATTCGCGCTGGTTGCGCGCTTCGCGGCGATACGCCTGGGTCACCGCGATGGTGTCGACGTTCTCCTGCAGGTAGGCGTTGGCGGCGCTGACCTGTTCGCGCGCCAGGTTGTAGGCGGGCACCGAAGCGCGCCGGAAGGCGACGGTGGCCAGCACCAGGATCGGCAGCAGCGCCAGCACCACCGACGCGAGTCCGGCGTCGATCACGATGAGCGCCACCACCACCCCCGCGATGGTGAGCGTGCTGGTGAGCGCGACCGCCAGCCCGGTCTGCAGGAACGTGGACAGCCCGTCCACGTCGGTGATCATGCGGGTCATGATGCGCCCGGCCGATTCGCGTTCGTAGAAACGCAATCCGAGGCGTTGCAGCTGGGCGAAGACCTTCACCCGCAGCCCGTAGAGCAGCCGCTCCCCCGCCTTGCCGGTGACCCGCACCTGCGCGACGGTGATGGCCCAGTCCACGGCGACCACCGCCAGCGCGGCGGCCGCGGCCAGCAGCAGCACCTCGCGCGCCCCGGCCAGCACCCCGTGATCGATGCCGAAGCGCACCAGGAACGGGATCAGGATCTGCGCGAGCGCGTCCAATCCCACCAGCGCCAGTCCCGCCAGCAGCGGGGCCGCGAACGGGCGCAGCAGCCGCCGCAGATCGAACGCCGGATCGGGAGTGCGCGAGAACCGCTCGGGCACTTCGGGTTCGCCGGTCGCGGCGGGCAGCCGGTCGATGAGCGCCCGCACGTCACCGCTGGGCGGCGCGCTGGACATCATGCCGCCGCCCCCATGCCCGCCCATGGCGCCGGGCGCTCCGGCGGCGCGCTGGGAGAACGCCTTGGCCATCTGTTCCAGGGTCCGGGATTCGTCGCCGTCGGTGTCGGCGTGCACCCACAGCGCGGCGGTGGGCCCGGCGGCGCGATCGGCGCTCGGGTCGGCGACGATGCTCGCCGGATCGGGCGGGGTGAACAGGGCGTGGAACAGCTCCCCCGTGGCCCGCAGTTCGGGCAGGGTGCCGAGTTCGGCGA
The DNA here is from genome assembly GCF_021183565.1 of Nocardia yamanashiensis. Taxonomy (NCBI): domain Bacteria; kingdom Bacillati; phylum Actinomycetota; class Actinomycetes; order Mycobacteriales; family Nocardiaceae; genus Nocardia; species Nocardia yamanashiensis. Next base: position 1,473,865 of record NZ_CP089226.1, on the reverse strand, counting down.
TGCGGCCGCCGTCGAGCACCGCCACCCGGTCGGCCAGGGCGAGCGTCGAGATGCGGTGTGCCACCACGAGAGTGGTGCGGCGGCGCACCTGCGCGCCGATCCGGGCGAAGATCTCCGCCTCCACCTGCGCGTCGATGGCGGAGGTGGCGTCGTCGAGCACCAGGATCGGCGCGTCGGTGATGAGGGCGCGGGCCAGGGCGAGCCGCTGGCGTTGCCCGCCGGACAGCCGCTGCCCGCGCTCGCCGATCACGGTGTCGAGCCCGTCGGGCAGCGCGAGCACGAATTCGTCGGCCGCGGCCAGATACAGGGCGTGCCGGACCTGTTCGTCGGTGGCGTCCGGGCACCCGTAGGCCACATTGGCGCGCACCGTGTCCGCCATGAGCGCGGTGTCCTCGAACACCATGGCGATGCCGGCGCGCAGGCCGGGCAGCTCGCGAATATCGTTGCCGTCCACCAGGATTCGCCCGGCGTCGGGATCGAACAGCCGGGGCAGCAGCTGCACCAGCACGGATTTGCCCGAGCCCGCCGCGCCCGCCACCGCGACCGTCTCGCCCGGCTCGATCACCAGATCGAGACCGTCCAGCACCGGCGGCCGTCCCTCGAAAGCGAAACCCACGCCCTGAAATTCGATCCGCGGCGCGTCCCCAACGGCCGTCGTCGCAGCGGCGCCGGCCGGCGCCACCGCCGGCGCGGCCTCGATCACCTCGCGCACCCGTTCCAGGGAGGCCTTGCCCTGCTGGCTCACCGTCAGCAACATGGTGAACATCCGCACCGGCGTCACGAACGACCCCAGATAGGTCATGAACGCCAAAAACGTTCCGAGCGTGATGGATTGCCGCAGGGCCAGCAGTCCGCCGACCACCAGGATCAACGCTTGCCCGGCCGCCGGAATCGCCTGCATGACCGGGGTGAACCGGCTGGTGATCCGGGTGATGCGCAGCCGCGACCGATACAGGTCACGCGCCGTGGACTCCAGCTGTTCCAGTTCCCGCGATTCCTGCCCGAACCCCTTCACCACCCGCACCCCGGTGATCGCCGCCTCCACCCGCATGGCGACCTCGGCGGCGCGGGCCTGCGCATCCCAGTTGGCGGGGAACAGTTCCCGCTGACTGCGCCGGGTGACGAACCACAGCGCCGGCACCACCAGCAGGGCGATCAGGCACAGCGGCGGCGACAGGGTCGCCATCAACACCAGCGACGCTCCCACCAGCACCACGCTCCCGCCGACCAGCGGAACCAGTTGCAGGAACATCTGAATCAGCGTCACATCGGTGATGGCCCGGCTGACCACCTGCCCGGTGTAGAGGCTCGCGCGCTGCCGCCCGTCCAGGCGCAGCAGCGCGGCGAACAGGTCCCGCCGCAGGTCGTGCTGTACGTCCAGCGACAGCCGCGAGGATCCGGTGCGCCGCCCGTAGGCGGCCACGAACCGGACGACGCCGATCACCAGCAGCAGCGCCACCCACGGCAGCACCGACGCGGCGGTGACGGTGAGGCGGTCGACCACGTGCCGGACCAGCAGCGGCAGCACCGCGGTGAGCACCGCCGACACCACCGCCCCCGTGACCGCGACCAGCACGGTCCGGCGGTGGTCGGCGCAGCGCCGCAGCAGGTAGCGAATCCAGCCCTCGCCCACCGGATCCGGGCCCGCCGCGCCGGAACAGTCGGAGCCCGGACTCATCCGGCGACCACGAGCGATTCCGCGGCGGTGAACTGGTTGACCGGCCGCTCCAGCCCGTAGTGGCCGCGCAGGGTGGTCTCGGTGTAGTCGGTGCGGAACAGGCCGCGCCGCTGCAGGATCGGCACCACCTCGTCGACGAAGCGGTCCAGTCCGGACGGCAGCACGGCGGGCATGATGTTGAAGCCGTCGGCCGCGCCGCGGGTGAACCATTCCTCGATGGTGTCGGCGACCTGTTCGGCGGTGCCCGCGAAGGTGTGGTGGCCGCGGCCGCCGCCGAGCCGCCCGATCAGCTGGCGCAGCGTGAGCCGTTCGCGCCGGGCCAGATTCACGATGAGGGTGAACCGGCTCTTGGCGCCCTGGATCTCGTCCTCGGTGGGCAGATCGGCGGGCAGTTCGCTGTCCAGGTCCAGATCCTCGACCGGGATGCCCCAGGTGCGGGCCAGTTGCTGTTTGGCGTATTCGGGCGAGATGAGCCGTTCCAGTTCGGCGTCCAGTTCCCGGGCGTGCTCGGGGGTGTCGCCGATGACGGGCACGATGCCGGGCAGGATCTTGATGGTGTCCGGGTCGCGGCCGATGGCGATCGCCCGCCGTTTGAGATCGGTGTAGAACTCGAGCCCGTCCTCGATGGTCTGCTGCGCGGTGAACACCGCCTCGGCGTAGCGCGCGGCGAATTCCTTACCGTCCTCCGATGATCCGGCCTGCACCAGCACCGGATAACCCTGCGGTGTGCGCGGCACGTTCAACGGTCCCGCGACCTTGAAGAACCGGCCCTCGTGCTCGATCTTGCGGACCTTGTCCGGATCGGTGTGGATGCCGGATTCCTTGTCCGCCAGCACGGCGTCGTCCTCCCAGCTGTCCCACAGTTTCGTTGTCACGTCGACGAATTCGGCGGCCTTCTCGTAGCGCAGCTTATGGTCCGGGACATCGTCGAGCCCGAAGTTGCGGGCGGCGTCGGCCCCGGCGGTGGTGACGATGTTCCAGCCGACCCGCCCGCCGGACACCCAGTCCACCGAGGCGAACCGGCGCGCCAGATTGAACGGCGAGTTGTAGCTGGTGGAGGCGGTGGCGATGAGCCCGATGTGCTCGGTCTGCACCGCGATGGCGGTCAGCAGCACGGTCGGCTCCAGCTTCCCGGCGGGGCGGCGGCCGGTGTCGCCGAACAGCACCGGGCTGTCGGCGAAGAAGATGGAATCGAGTTTGCCGCGTTCGGCGATCTGCGCCAGCCGCACATAGTGCTCGATCTTGGTATTGGCGTGCGGATCCGATTCCGGGAGCCGCCAGGAGGCCTCGTGATGCCCGGTGGACATGAGAAACGCATTGAGGTGCAACTGTTTACGTGACATGAGGGTTTCCTTCAGAGGGCTGCGGCCGGGACGACGCCCAGCGCGGTCAGCAGGGTGTGGCGCAGGCGCCGGAATTCCGGATCGCCGGGATCGCGCTCGCCCGGCAGTTCGATGGGCAGGTCGACGGTGAGCCGGCCCGCGTCCAGCACCAGCACGCGCTGGGCCAGGGTGATGGCTTCGTCCACGTCGTGGGTGACGAGCAGGACGGTCGGGGTGTGCCGGGCGATCAGATCGCGCAGCAGTTCGTGCATCTTGATGCGGGTCAAGGCATCCAGCGCGCCGAAGGGTTCGTCGGCCAGCAACAGGTCCGGCGCGCCGACCAGGGCGCGGGCCAACGCGACGCGCTGCTGCTCGCCGCCGGACAGCTCCGACGGCCAGGCCCGTTCCCGCCCCGCCAGCCCGACCTCGGCGAGGATTTCCCGGCCCGCCGCGCGGCGGGAGCGCGGCTGCCCGTAGAGCACGTTGGGCAGCACCCGCTGCCAGGGCAGCAGGCGCGAATCCTGGAATACCACGGCGGTTTTCGCGGGCACCCGCAGCTGTCCCGAGCCGTCGACATCGTGGTCGAGCCCGGCGAGGGCGCGCAGCAGGGTGCTCTTGCCGGAACCGCTGCGGCCCAGCAGCGCCACGAACTGGCCGGGCGGGATGGTCAGCGTAATGTCGTCCAGGATGGTGCGATTCCCGAAGGAGCGCACCAGCTCCCGGGTGCGAACGCCTAGGTCGCTATCGTGCGACGCCATGACAGCACCTTGCGTTCGAGCAGCCGGATGAGGGCATCGGACGCCAGGCCGAAGACGCCGTAGAGGACCAGGCAGACCAGGATCACATCGGCCTGCCCGTAGTTCTGGGCGCTGCTCATGAGCTTGCCCAGACCGTCGGTGGCATTGACCGATTCGACGACGATCAACGACAGCCAGGCGCCGGTGACCGAGAGCCGCAGCCCGAGGAAGAAGCCCGGCAGCGAGCCCGGGACGACCACCCGCCGGATGAACTCCCAGCGCGAAACCCCTTGCACCTCCGACAGTTCCACGAACCGCTTGTCGATGGTGGTGAGCGAGGCGTGGGTCTGTAGATACATGGCGATGAGCACGCCAAGGGTGATGAGCACGATCTTGAACGTTTCGCCGATACCCAGCCACAGGATCAGCAGCGGGATCAGGCCCAGGCTCGGAATGGCGCGCTTGACCTGGAGCGGTCCGTCGATGAGCGATTCGCCCAGCCGCGACAGGCCCGACAGCAACGCCAGCCCGGTGCCGGCGACGATGCCCACGCCCAGGCCGATCGAGGCGCGCCGCAACGAGGCCACCACGTTCTCGCCCAGGGTGCCGTCCCGGAACAGGTCCCAGCCGGTGCCGGCCACGGTCCACGGCGCGGACAGTTTGTGTTCGTCGAGCAGGCCGAAGTGGATGCCGGCCGCCCAGGCGGCCAGCACCACCAGCACGCCGAGCAGGCGGGCGAAGGGCACCGGTTTGCGTAAACCCAAGCGGCGCAGGCGACGCCGGTCTACGAATCCGTCGCCGTCATCGAGCCGGGGAACGGTGACCGCGGGACGCGGCAGCGCGATGGTCATTGCGCCTCCTTGGTCCGGTACTTCTCGGGTACCGCCGCGGCGGCGATGGCCTCGAACCGCTTGTCGAACAATTCGGCGGCGTCGAATTTCTTACCGAAATAGCCGGAGCCGGTGACCAGATCGATGGTCTCCTGTTCCCACTTGATGGCGTCGTCCCATTTCACCGGGTAATACGGCTTCTCGGTGGCGGCCAGAATACGACGGCCGTCCTCGGCCGAGACCTTCTGATCCTTCACGTAATAGGCGTCGAGCCATTGGTCCTGGTGTTCCCAGGCCCAGATATCGGCGCGCGCCCACACCTTCACGAATTCGGTGACGGCGGCGAGTTTCGCGGAATCGCGCAGCACGGCGGTCGGCGCCCACAGGATGGTCAGCGCGTCCACCGCGGGCGTGGGCACCGCGCGAGCGCCTTGCGCGCCGTACTGGGCCAGGTATTTGGTGGTCTGCGGTTCGGCCAGCGGGGCGACGTCGATCTGCTTGCCCTGCAACGCGGTCAGGAACTGCGGGCTGTTCAATTCCACCAGCTGCACCTCGTCCAGCCGGATGCCGGCGGCCTGCAGGGTGCGCAGGATCACCACGCCCTGCGCCTGTCCGGGTGAGAAGCCGATGCGCTTGCCGCGCAGGTCGTTCAGGCCGGTGATGCTGGAGCCGGGTGCGGTGGCCAGCTGATACAGCGGCGTGGAGCGCACCTTGACCCCGACGATCTTGGCGTCCACGCCGGTGGCGTGCGCGTGGATGGGCGGGATCCCGGCATTGCTCGCGACGTCCAGGGCGCCGCCGCGGAAGGCCTGGATCACGTCCGGACCGGCCTGTACGACCGGCCATTCGGAGACGGTGAACGGCAGCGAGTTCGACTGTCCGGACGCCTCCAGGGCGACCCGGGTGGTGTTCACCGAAATGGACAGTTCGGTGCCGGGCGGCACGGCGGTCGGCAGGGCCGCGGACAGGTCGGTATCGCCGCCGCCGCTCGTGGCACAACCTCCGGCCAGCAGCGCGGCGGCGACCGCGAAGCCTAGTTTGTGAATGGTGGATCGCATCGGTCGCTCCTGATCGGAATGGGCTGGAATGCCATAGCGGAATCGCGGGAGCGTGGACAGGCGGTATTGCCGGAGCGAACGGTGATTTCACTATTTCTCATGTCAAGACTTTCGCGGAAACCACTGTCCGGGGGCAACATTCGTTCGACTTAAAATAACTCCGAATCAAAGTCCGGCCCGGGTGGCGGCCGACACCGGTCCGGGAATTTCGGCGATCACCGACAGCGGCCGGGTGTAGAGCCGATGCAGCACGGCGGCGCCGGCGGCGGTCTCGAGCACCCGGCCGAAGAACGAGGACCCGGTGACGATCTCCTCGGGCCGTTCGCAGGCCGAATACCTGCGCACCATCTCGAGATAGGCGGCTCGCACGCCCGGCACCCGGACCAGGGCCGGATCCACGATCACGGCGGTGTCCGGGTCGAGCAGGTCGATCACCACCGCCAGCACCCGCCCCAGCACCTCGGCGCGTGCGACGAAAAGCGCTCGCGCCGAGGCGTTCCCGACCGCGAGGTTGATCAGCTCGGCAATGCCGCGCACCGGCAGGCCCGCGCGCTGGGCGCGGGCGACCAGCACCCGATCGGCGCAGGCGGCCAAGGCGGATTCGGCGGTCTCGCCGCCCACCAGGCGGGTGATCGCGCCGGCCGCCGAGCGCGGGCCGTAGTGCACGCGCCCGTGCACGGCGAACGCCACGTCGATCACATTGCCCGCGAACAGCACCACCGTCGCGGCGGTATCGCGCGCGTGCCCGAACAATTGCTCGGCGTGCACCAGCGCCCTGGTGTGCCCGTCCAGGGTCACCGGCAGCCCGGTGGCTTCCGAGAAATGCCGGCGCACTGGCACATTGCGCCAGCGCAGCGTGGTGTGATCGATGACCGACCCGGCGGAGCTGTCCACCCAGCCGCCGATCGCCACCCCGAGCCCGAGCACCCGTTCGGTCAGTTCGTCGCGCACCCGGCACACCTGCGCGGCCGCCTCGGCGAGGATCACCTCCGGATCGAGGCTCGCGTGCGGCACCCGGCGCGAAAGCCGTACCGCCCCGGCGATATCCAGCACCGCGACGGTGCAATGCTCGGCGGCGATGTGCACGCCGATCACGGCATTGCCCGCGAGGTCGAGCACCAAAGGCGAATGCGGGCGGCCCATCCCGGCCGGTCCCGCCGTCTCCGGGAGTTCGACCAGCAGTCCGGCCGCGACCAGCGCCCGCACCTGCGCGGTCACCGTGGCCGGAGACAATCCGGCCTGCCTGGCGATGGCGCTGCGCGGCGCGGTCCCCTGTTCGAGCACCGCCCGCAGCACCGCACCGGCGCTGGTATCGGCCACCGTCATGTCCACCCGCCTTCCCGAACACCGTTCTCCGCGTGGCCTATACGTGCGGGCCTCGTGCCGGCGACCCACGTCGTATCCGGTGACCGCACCCCGACGCACCCGCTCGTTCCGGCCCGCCGTCGCATCCGGCGACCGACCGCACCGGCACGCGCCGTATCACCGCGGACCAGCAGTCACCGTCGTGGCTCAGTGCGCCGGATTCGGCGCGGCGGCGAGCGCGGCGGCCACGGGACGCCAGCGGGCGGTGTAGGCGTCGATGACGCCGTCGGTCTCGTAGGTGCGGTCCGACAGGTAGAGGCCCGGCAGGGCAGCGGTCGCGCCGAGTTCGACGAGCACCGGCTTGAGCAGCAGGTCCGGGGCGAGGGCGTGGGCGGGTCCGGCGCCGAGCATGAGCGGCACCGCGAGCACGCCGGCCAGGCCGGTGCCGCCGTCGAACTGCTCCAGGAACAGTTTCAGCAGACCGGTGTAGGTGGCCTTGAAGGTGGGGCTGGCGAAGACCACCAGTTCCGAATCCGCCACGGTGCGAACAGCTTCCGCTACTGCCGCATCGCCCCAGGACAGCAGGGCGGGGCCGAAGGCGACCAGGTCGATCACCTCGGGCTCGGCGTCCGGCCGCAGCCCCGCGGCCAGCAGTCGCGCGGCCGCGAGGGTGCGGGAGGCCGGCTTGGGATTGCCGACGACGACGGTCACTGTCATGCGTGTCTCCATCTCCCCGGCTCGGTCGGCCGGATATTCGTGCGCGCTCTGCCCTGTATCGTCGCCGTCCCGCTGCGATAGGTCAGGTATTGCCCGCAGCCTGAGCCGAACCACTGACCGGGCCGCCGCGGACCGCGAGCATGGAGCGGTATCCCTGCCGTCCCGACTCCGAACGGAACGATCACACCCATGACCCCCAGCCCCGCCGAACCGACCTACACCGCCGCGCCCGGCCGCTACGATCGCGTGCCCTACCGGCGCAGCGGCCGTTCCGGTCTGGACCTGCCCGCGTTCTCCTTCGGCCTGTGGCAGAAGTTCGGCACCGACTATTCCTATGCGACGCAACGCGAGATCCTGCTGCACGCGTTCGACCTGGGCATCACGCATTTCGACAATGCCGACCGGTACGGGCCGCCGCGCCGGGCCGCGCAGCAGACCTTCGGCCGGGTGCTGGCCAGGGATCTGGCCGCGCATCGCGACGAGCTGATCCTGTCGACCAAGGCGGGAAATCCGATCGGGCCCAGCCCGTATCAGCGCGGCGGATCGCGCAAAGCGCTGCTCGGCTCACTGGAATCGAGTCTGCGCGATCTGGGCACCGATTACGTCGACATCTTCTATCACCATCGCCCCGACGCGGATACGCCGCTCGAGGAGACCGCCGGCGCTTTGATCAGTGCGGTGCGGCAGGGCAAGGCGCTCTATGTGGGCATCTCCAACTACGCGCCCGATCGCACCCGTTCCATCGCGGAACTGCTGCGCGAGGCGGGCGTGCCGCTGCTCATCCACCAGAACCGGTATTCGATCTACGACCGCGGTCCCGAGCGCGAGGGCCTGCTCGATACGGCGCGCACGGACGGGTTCGGGGTCATCGTGTATTCCCCACTGGCGCAAGGACTTCTGACCGACAAGTATCTCGAGACCATTCCGGCGGGCGCTCGTGCCGAGAACAGCGCGTTCCTGTCCCCCGACGTCATCGACGCGACCTATCGGGAACGCACCGCCGCGCTGAACAAGATCGCCGAAGCACGTGGTCAGTCGCTGGCCCAGCTGGCATTGCAATGGGTGCTGCGCCGGCCCGAGGTCACCTCGGCGCTGATCGGCGCGAGTTCCACCGCCCAGCTCGATCACAATCTGGCGGCACTGGATTTCCCGGAGTTCAGCGCGGCCGAGCTGGCGCTCATCGACGAGCACGGGGTGCACGGCACCGGCTCGGCCCGCTGATTCGGGCGGTCAGTCGACGAGCAGCGGCAGGAGCTGGGAGCCCTGCCGCTGGATCTCCGGCAGGTACGGCGTATCCGAGAGCACGAAGTGGGTGATGCCCAGATCCCGGTACTTGCGCAGGGATTTGGCGACGTCCTCGGCCGAGCCGACCAGCCAGGTGGTGCCCGCTCCGCCGCCGCCGAACCGGCCCGGGGTGGTGTAGAGATTGTCGTCGAGCACTTCGCCGCGCGCGGCCAGATCCAGCAGCCGCTGCTGGCCGACGCCTGACGCGCCGTGCGAATTCCGCCGTGCCCCCGCGCTTTCCGCCATCGACGCCACCTTGGCCTCGGCGTCGGCCCACGCCTGCTCGGTGGTGTCGCGCACCAGAGTGGTGATGCGCAAACCGAATTCGAGCGGCGGGTGCTCGCGGCCCAGTTCCGCGCCGAGCGCGCGCAGCCGCTCGATCCGCTCCCGGACACCGTCCAGGGGCTCGCCCCAGAACAGCTGCACATCGGCCTCGGTCGCAGCCACTCGTTCGGCGGCCTCGGACGCGCCGCCGAAGTACAGCGGCGGATGCGGGCGTCCTTCGCGCGGCGTAATCCGCGGCGCCACAGTGGAATCGGTGACCCGGTAGTGCTCGCCGCGATAGGTGACGCGCTCGCGCGTCCACAGCCGGCGCACGATCTGGAGGAACTCCTTCGTGCGGCCGTAGCGCCGCGCCTGATCCTCCTCGCTCTCCCCGTACGCCGCGAGATCGTCCTTCCCCGACACGATATTGATCCGCACCCGCCCGCCCGACAGCTGATCCAGGGTGGCCGCCGCGCTCGCGAAGTTCGCCGGCCGCCAGTAGCCCGGCCGGATGGCGATGAGCGGTTCGAACCCGGTGGTGCGGGCGGCCAGCGCGGTGGCGACCGTGAACGTGTCCGGCCGGCCCCAGCCGGCGCCGAGCAGCGCGCCTTTCCACCCGTACTCCTCGAGCGCCAGCGCCTGCGCCGTCAGCGTATCGAGGCTGTTGTGGTCGGCGGCGACGGTATCGCCCCGATGGCCCGCTTCGACCTGATTGGGTATGTACCAAAGGAATTCGAGACTCACGGCAGTCGGTCCTCTTCGATCGTCGAACGGCGGCGTGCCACCGGATTATCGGCAGCCGCACCCGCCGCCCACGGGTTCCCGGCTCGGCTCGCGCCCTCCCGCACGGGTTCTCACCTGCGGCTTCGCACCGGTCCGGAGATAAATTCCGCCCGATTCCAGTTGCACCTACGGGCCGCGGTTCAGGCCGCTTCGGCCACCGGGGTTTTCGGCTCGGTGGCGACGGGCCACGGAATGTAGACGGGGATGTAGCGGGCCATCGCGGTCGCACCGAGGGCCGCGAGGCCGCCGACGACCGCGACGGCCAGGGTCAGCGGGGCGGCCAGAGCCAGGCCGCTGATCAGTAAGGGGCCCGCGAAGGAGCCGCCGTCGTGGGTCAGGCGCCAGGCAGCGAGGAACTCGGCCCGGGTGGCGGCCGGGGCGACGTCGGCTCCGATGGTCATGATGACACCGTTGCCGATGCCGTTGCCGATACCCAGGATCACCGCGGCGAAAGTGAGGGTGAGCGGTGCATGGGTGAGCGGGACCAGCCAGAAGCCGACGGCCAGGATGGCCAGCGAGGGGACCGCGATGAAGCGGCGGCCGTAGCGGTCCATCAGCAGGCCGGCGGGGTAGGCGCACAGCACGTCCAGGCCGGCGCCGATGCCGTAGACCAGGCTGGCGGTGGCGGCGCTCGCACCGAGGTGATCGGCCCACAGCGGCAGCACCACTTCCCGCGACGAGCGGGCCGCGCCCATCAGCAGCGAACCCGCGCCGAGGGTGAACAGCAGGCCGTAGTGGGTTCGGCCGATGGCGAGCAGGGAGGCCGCCGGGGCCCGATCGCCTTGGCTCGCAGCGGTCTCCGGGTCGGGCAACCGCGCCATCAGGTAACCGGCGAGCGCGATGGCCACCGCCTGCACCAGGAAGCCGCCGCGCGGCCCGGCCCCGAGGATGGCGGCGGCCCCGAGGAACGGGCCGAGGAAGAAGCCCAGCCGCATGGCCCCGCCGAACAGTGCCATGGCCCGAGCGCGCTGTTCGAACGGCACCACCTCCGCCAGGTAGCTCATGCGCGCCAATCCCCAGATGGCATTGGACAATCCGGCGATCACCAGGCCCGCGCACAGCACCGGCACATTCGGCGCGAGCAGGCACAGCAGCACGCCGAGCACGCCCGCGGTGCTGGCCGCGATGATCGAAAGACGTTCGCCGAGGCGGGCCACCACCTGCCCAGCCGGGATATCGCCGAGCACCTGCCCGAGACCGACCAGTGCGACGGTGAATCCGGCGACCGCCGGGGAGGCGCCCAGGTCCAGGGCCGTCAAGGTCATGACCGGTGCGGCGGCCCCCATCCCCACTCCGTAGGCGGTGGCCGGGACGTAGACGGTGAAGAGCAGGGGCCGAAGCGAGATCGGCGCGGCCGGGACGGGCGCGAGGCGGCGGGTGGTCATCCGGTGACTGTGCGGAGGCGAGCGCCCCCGGGGCAAACGCGTTCCCGCAGCGTGGAAATCAGCGTGATTGCAATCAGCGCGAACATAGGGGAAGCGGCGCCGGAAACGAACGAGGGCCGGGCATCGCGTGATGCCCGGCCCTCGAAACCCGTACTGCCTTACGGCAGCGGACCGCCCGCGGCGATCGCCGACAGGGTGGCGAATTCGTCGCCCTTGAGCGACGCGCCGCCGACCAGAGCGCCGTCGATATCGGTCTGACCGACCAGCTCGCCGACGTTCTTGGCGTTCACGGAACCGCCGTAGAGCACCCGGACGCCCGCCGCCACTTCGGGATTCGCCAGTTCGGCGAGCTCCTTGCGGATGGCGCCGCAGACTTCCTGCGCGTCGGCCGGGGTGGCGACCTTGCCGGTGCCGATGGCCCAGACCGGCTCGTAGGCGATGACGATCTTGGAGATTTCCTCCGCCGTCAGGCCCTTGAGCGAACCGCGCAGCTGCTCCAGGTTGTATTCCACGTGGGTCTTGGATTCGCGGATGCCCAGGCCCTCGCCGATGCACACGATCGGCGTGATGCCGTACTCGAGCGCCCGCTTGGCCTTCTCCAGCACGATGGAATCGGTCTCGTTGTGGTACTGCCGCCGCTCCGAGTGGCCGACCACGACGAAGGAGCAACCCAGCTTGGCCAGCATGGAACCGCTGATCTCGCCGGTGTACGCGCCTTCCTTGTGGGTCGAGACGTCCTGCGCGCCATAGGTGATCAGCAGGCGATCACCTTCGACGAGGGTCTGCACGCTGCGCAGATCGGTGAACGGCGGGATGACCGTCACGTCGACCTTGTCGAAGTACTTCTCCGGCAGTGCGAAGGCGATCTTCTGCACCAGGGCGATGGCCTCGAGGTGGTTGAGGTTCATCTTCCAGTTGCCGGCGATGAGGGGTTTACGCGCCATGGTTCAGTCCTCCAGCACCGCGATGCCCGGGAGTTCCTTGCCCTCCAGGTATTCCAGCGACGCGCCGCCGCCGGTGGAGATGTGCGAGAAACCCTCGTCCGGGAGACCCAGAATGCGCACGGCCGCAGCGGAATCGCCGCCGCCGACCACGGTGAACGCGCCCTTCGAAGTGGCCGTGGCGATGGCCTCGGCGACGCCGCGGGTGCCCGCGGAGAACTTCTCGAACTCGAACACGCCCATGGGGCCGTTCCAGAACACGGTCTTGGCCTCGGTCAGCAGCGCCGCGAAGCGGTCGGTGGATTCGGGGCCGATGTCCAGGCCCATCCAGCCGTCCGGAATCTCGTTGGCGTCCACCACCTTCGAGTCCGCGTCGGCCGCGAACTTGTCCGCGACGACGATATCGCGCGGCAGGTGGATGACGTCGGCGTAGGTGTCCAGGAGCTTCTTGCAGGTGTCGATCATCTCTTCCTGCAGCAGCGAGGTGCCCACCGAAAGGCCCTGTGCGGCAAGGAAGGTGAAGCACATGCCGCCGCCGATCACCAGGGTGTCGACCTTGGGGGCGAGCGCTTCGATGACGGCCAGCTTGTCCGACACCTTGGAGCCGCCGAGCACGACCGCGTACGGGCGGTCGGTGTCCTCGGTGAGCTTCTTCAGCACCTCGGTCTCGGCCGCGACCAGGCCGCCCGCGTAATGCGGCAGCAGCTTGGCGACGTCGTAGACCGACGCCTGCTTGCGGTGCACGACGCCGAAGCCGTCGGACACGAAAGCGCCGTCGTCGCCGACCAGTTCGACCAGGGCGGCGGCCAGCTTCTTGCGGTCGGCCTCGTCCTTGGAGGTCTCGCGCGGATCGAAGCGGATGTTCTCGAGCAGCAGCACATCGCCGTCGGTGAGACCTTCGGAGCGGGCCAGGGCGTCCTGGCCGACCACGTCACCGGCGAGCTGGACATTGCGGCCCAGTTCGTCGGCGAGGCGCTGCGCGACGGGCGCGAGGGAGAACTTCGGGTCCGGCTCACCCTTGGGGCGGCCCAGGTGCGCGGTCACGACGACCTTGGCGCCCGCCTCGGCGAGGGCCTTGATGGTCGGCGCGGACGCGATGATGCGGCCCGGGTCGGTGATGACGCCGTTATCGAGCGGCACGTTCAGGTCGGAGCGCACCAGCACGCCCCGGCCTTCGACGCCCTCGTTCAGCAGATCCTGGAGAGTCTTGATCGCCATAGGTTTACAGCGACTTACCGACGAGACCGGTGAGGTCGACCAGGCGGTTGGAGTAGCCCCACTCGTTGTCGTACCACGAGGCGACCTTCACCTGGTTGTCGATGACCTGGGTCAGCGGCGCGTCGTAGATGGAGGAGTGCGGGTCGGTCACGATGTCGGAGGAGACGATCGGATCGACGTTGTACTTCAGGATGCCCTTCATCGGGCCCTCGGCGGCGGCCTTCATGGCGGCGTTGATCTCGTCCACGGTGGCGGCCTTGGCCAGGTCCACGGTGAGGTCGGTGAGCGAACCGGTCGGGACCGGCACGCGCAGCGCGTAGCCGTTGAGCTTGCCGAGCAGTTCGGGCAGCACCAGGCCGATGGCCTTGGCGGCGCCGGTGCCGGTGGGCACGATGTTCAGGGCGGCGGCGCGGGCGCGGCGCAGATCCTTGTGCGGGGCGTCCTGCAGGTTCTGGTCCTGGGTGTACGCGTGCACGGTGGTCATCAGACCACGCTCGATGCCGAAGGAGTCGTTGAGCACCTTGGCGATCGGGCCGAGGCAGTTGGTGGTGCAGGACGCGTTCGAGATGATGTTCTGCGAACCGTCGTACTTGTCGTCGTTGACGCCCATCACGATGGTGATGTCCTCGCCGGAGGCCGGCGCGGAGATGATGACCTTCTTGGCGCCTGCGGCCAGGTGGCCCTTGGCCTTCGACGAGTCGGTGAAGATGCCGGTGGATTCGACGACGACGTCGACGCCCAGGTCGCCCCACGGCAGGGCCGCCGGGCCCTCCTTGATGGAGAGCGCCTTGATCCGCTGGTCGCCGACCACGATGGTGTCGTCGCCGTCGAGCGAGACGTCCTGCGGCAGGCGGCCGAGGATCGAGTCGTACTTGAGCAGGGTGGCGAGGGTCTGGTTGTCGGTGAGGTCGTTGACCGCGACGATTTCGATGTCAGTCTGGCCGAGCGCTTTCTGCGCTTCGACCGCCCTGAAGAAGTTACGTCCGATACGACCGAAGCCGTTGATGCCTACCCGGACAGTCACGTTATCGCTCCTCAGCTTTCAAGCGGATCGTTTCCGTTGCTCCAACTACCCTAGCGCTGCCTGGAAACATCACCGACACGCAGGTGTCACCAGTGTGCTAGGTATGTCACGAAATGGTCTCGGCGGTTATCGGCCGGGTTCGTCCGGCATGTCGAAATCGCCCGCAGCACAAACCGACCGGACCGATTTATTACTGACAGCAGCGAACCCCCGGCATCGAATGCGCGGGGGTTCGCGGCGGTTCAGGCTTCTTCCAGCAACTCCGCTGTCACGGCGGATTCGGTGTCGGGGATGCCCAATTCCTTGGCCCGCCGGTCGGCCATCGACAGCAAGCGTCGAATACGCCCTGCCACAGCGTCTTTGGTCATCGGCGGGTCGGCCAGCTGGCCGAGTTCCTCCAGTGACGCCTGCCGGTGCAGGACGCGCAGCTTGCCGGCCGCGGCCAAATGGTCGGGTACATCGTCGGCGAGGATCTCCAGCGCGCGTTCCACGCGGGCGGCGGCGGCGACCGCGGCCCGGGCCGAACGACGCAGGTTCGCATCGTCGAAATTGGCCAGGCGGTTCGCCGTGGCGCGGACTTCGCGGCGCATGCGCCGTTCCTCCCACGTCAGGCGGGTGTCCTGCGCACCCATGCGGGTGAGCAGGGCGCCGATGGCCTCACCGTCGCGCACGACCACGCGGTCGGTGCCGCGTACTTCGCGCGCTTTGGCCGAAATGCCCATGCGCCGGGCCGCGCCGACGAGCGCGAGCGCCGCCTCGGGACCGGGGCAGCTCACCTCGAGCGCCGACGAGCGGCCGGGTTCGGTGAGCGAGCCGTGCGCGAGAAACGCTCCGCGCCAAGCCGCTTCCGCATCCCCGATGCTGCCGCCGACCACCTGCGCGGGTAGACCGCGCACGGGACGACCGCGCACATCGAGCAACCCGGTCTGGCGCGCCAGCGCCTCGCCTTCCTTGGAAACCCTTACTACGTACCGGGAGGTTTTCCGGAGTCCGCCCGCGCCTAGTACATGCACGTCCGAGCCGTAGCCGTACAGCTCGAAAATCTCGCGGCGCAGCCGGCGCGCGATGGAACCCATGTCCACCTCGGCCTCGACGATCACGCGACCGCCGACGATGTGCAATCCACCGGCGAACCGCAGTAGCGCGGACAATTCGGCCTTGCGCGAGCTCACCTGAGACACGGTGAGCCGGCTCAGCTCGTCCTTCACTTCCGCTGTCATCGCCACGAGACGCGCTCCTTTCCACCCAACCCGGACCGCACACTCTGGCCCATATGCCGTCCTTCGACTCGAAGCCCTGCCAATTCCGGCCGAGGTTGCCGGATCACCTGATCCAGTGCGGCGGCAAGCTTTCCGGGGTGGTGCCGGTCCGTCCCCGCCTCGGCGACATCAGCGAAGGTTACTCGTGCTCGCAGCTGTTCGGCAGCTCTTGCCACATGTTCGCGTTCCCTACCCTCGGGTACGGAACCGGAATCGACCAAAACATGATCCACCGTGAAATCCGGTGCGTGCTGGGACAATACATGCAGGTGCCGTTCGGCGGAGAATCCGGCCGTTTCGCCCGGTTCCGCAGCGAGGTTGAGCACCAGCACTTTCCGCGCCCGAGTGTGAAGCAGAGCTTCGTGCAATTCGGGCACGAGCACGTGCGGGATGACGCTGGTGAACCAGCTCCCCGGACCCAGCACCACCACGTCCGCGTGCTCGATGGCCGAGGTGGCCTCCGGGCTCGCGGGCGGGTCCGAGGGAATCAATCGCACGCGACGTACTTTTCCGGGCGTGGTAGCGACCGCGACCTGACCGCGTATGCAGCGGCTGACGCGCGGATCCCCTTCCAGCCCAGCCACATCCGCCTCGATGGTGAGGGCGATGGGCGACATGGGCAGCACCCGTCCGGTGATGCGCAGGATCTTGCCGGCCTCGTCGAGCGCGGCCACCGGATCGCCGAGTTCCTCGGTCAGACCGGCCAGGATCAGATTGCCGACGGAATGACCCGCGAGCGCGCCGGTGCCGCCGAAACGGTGCTGCAGCGTGCGCGCCCAGATGCCGTCGGATTCCTCGGCCAGCGCGGCCAGGGCCATCCGTAGGTCACCGGGCGGCAGGATGCCCAGTTCGGCGCGTAGCCGTCCGGAGGAGCCGCCGTCGTCGGCGACCGTCACCACCGCCGTGATCTTGCGGGTCAGCCGCCGGATGGCGGTCAGCGTGGCGTACAGGCCGTGCCCGCCGCCCAGCGCGACGATCGCCGGGTTGGTTTCGCGCCCGCTCATTCTCGCCCCAGATCCCGGTGTACCACGCGCACCACATCGCGCGAACCGTTGTCCGCTCCGGTGCCTAGTTCCTCACCCAATGCTTCCGCTATGGCCACGCTGCGGTGTTTGCCACCCGTGCAACCCACTGCCACGGTCATGTATCGCTTCCCCTCTTGGCGGTAGCCCTCGGTGGTGAGATCGACGAGGTGCCGCGCGGTGCCCAGGTAATCCTGCGCACCCGGCCGCGACAGCACGTACTCGCTCACCGGGGCATCCTGTCCGGTCTGTTCGCGGAGTTCGGGCACCCAATGCGGATTGGGCAGAAAACGCAAATCCAACACCATGTCGGCGTCGAGTGGTACTCCGTACTTGAAACCGAACGACTGGATCGTTAATTGGAGCGCGGTCGGCGCGGCGCCCCCGTATGCCTCCTCCAACTTGCGGTGTAACTGATGAATGGACAGCGCCGTCGTGTCGATCACGAGATCGGCGGCCGTCTTCACCGAGGACAGCCGCTCGCGTTCCGCGGCGATGCCCGCGGTGAGGGTGCCGTCGGCGCTCTCGCTCTGTAGCGGATGCCGTCGCCGCGCGAAACCGAAGCGGCGGATCAGGACGTCATCGCTGGCTTCCAGGAACAGGATCCGGGTGCTCACACCCGAGTTGCGCAGTTGTGCGGTGACCGCGGAGAGATTGCCGGTGAAGAAGCGGCTGCGCACATCCATCACCAGGGCCAGTTTGCGAATGGGCGGGTCGGCGCTCTCCCCCAGCTCGACCATGCGGCCGATGAGTTCGGGGGGCAGATTGTCGGCCACGTAGTACCCGAGGTCCTCGAGCACCTTGGCGGCGGTGCCACGACCGGCGCCGGACAATCCGGTCACGATGACGACCTGCTGGGGATCACCGATATCGGTCGCATTGGAGTTCTCGACCGCACTGCTGCTGGCTTCGACGCGCGTCATGTCCTACCGGGGGTTCGTGTCTGGGGCTTTCCTCGATCATCCTGCACCGATGCCGGTTTACCCGGCAGGCTCACGAGTTATCAGTGATACAGATGTGATTGTTGCGCTTCACCTGCACACACGGCGTGTCGCGAAATGTTTGCTCGGCGTGTCGCACTCTACCGGGCGTGGACGGAACTGCTCGGTTTCGAAGCGCCGGCTACTCGCCGCGTAGTGCCGCGAGCACCGCGTTGGCCGTCGCCACGCCGATACCGGGGACCTCGGTGATCTGCTCCACCGTAGCCTGCTTGAGCTTGGCCACGGACCCGAAATGCGTGACCAGAGCGGTTTTCCGG
The DNA here is from genome assembly GCF_021183565.1 of Nocardia yamanashiensis. Taxonomy (NCBI): domain Bacteria; kingdom Bacillati; phylum Actinomycetota; class Actinomycetes; order Mycobacteriales; family Nocardiaceae; genus Nocardia; species Nocardia yamanashiensis. The sequence goes on along the minus strand of NZ_CP089226.1, from coordinate 1,455,780 downwards.
GCCTGGCCCAGACCCGGGACGGCATCCAGGGCCGATTCGGTCATCCGCCGCGAGCGCTTGCTGCGATGGAAGGTGATGGCGAAGCGGTGCGCCTCGTCACGCACGCGCTGCAGCAGGTACAGCGCCTCGCTGGTGCGCGGCATGATGACCGGATCGGCTTCGCCCGGGACCCAGACCTCTTCCAGGCGCTTGGCCAGGCCGATGACGGCGACGTCGGTGATGCCGAGTTCGTCGAGGACCTCGGCGGCGGCATTGACCTGCGGGGCGCCGCCGTCGACCACGTACAGGTTGGGCGGGTAGGCGAAACGGCGCGGCTTGCCGGTCTTGGGGTCGATGCCGGGGAGGCCGGATTCGGTTGCCGCCGAATCGGATTCGAGGTCGGCGGCCTCGGCGGCGTCCAGGTCGCGGCGGAGCTTGGCGAAACGGCGGCGGGTGACCTCGGCGATGCTGGCGACGTCATCGGAGCGGCCCTCGCCCGCGGCCTCCTTGATGGCGTAGTGCCGGTATTCGGACTTGCGGGCCAGGCCGTCCTCGAACACCACCAGCGAGGCCACCACGTCGGTGCCCTGCACGTGACTGATGTCCACGCACTCGATGCGCAGCGGGGCGCTGTCCAGATCGAGGGCGTCCTGGAGTTCCTGCAGCGCGGCCGAGCGCGCGGTCAGGTCGCCGGCGCGCTTGAGCTTGTGCTGCTGGAGCGCTTCGAGGGCATTGCGCTGCACGGTTTCGGCCAGGGCCTTCTTGTCGCCGCGCTGCGGAACCCGCAACTGCACGGCCGAGCCGCGCAGGTTCGACAGCCAGTCCTGGACCTGTTCGGCGGCGGCGGGCAGGGCCGGGACCAGCACCTCGCGCGGCACCACGGCGCCGGGCTGTTCGTCGCCGGACTGGGCGGCGACCGTGGTCTGCTCGCCGTAGAACTGGGTGAGGAACTGCTCGACCAGCGCGGGCAGTTCGCCGCCGGACTCCAGGGTGTCGGGTTCGATCGGACCTGAGTCGGGGCCCTCCGTGGTTACGCGGGCTGCCGCCTCCGGGCCTGACCGACTCACGTCCAAGGCGTCGCCGGATTTGTCGACCACCCAGCCGCGCTGACCGCGCACCCGGCCGTCGCGCACGTGGAAGACCTGCACCGCCACTTCGAGGTCGTCGAGGGCGAAGGCGATGACGTCGGCGTCGGTCCCGGTGCCCAGCACCACGGCCTGCTTCTCCAGCGCCCGCTTGAGCGCCTGCACATCGTCGCGCAGGCGGGCGGCCAGTTCGAAGTTGAGTTCGTCGGAGGCCTCGAGCATGCGCTTCTCGAGCTGTTTGACCAGCCGGTCGGTCTTGCCGGAGAGGAAGTCGCAGAAGTCGTCCACGATCTGCCGGTGCTCGGCCGCGTTCACCCGGCCCACGCACGGCGCGGAGCACTTGTCGATGTAGCCGAGCAGGCACGGCCGCCCGATCTGGTTGTGCCGCTTGAAGACTCCCGCCGAACAGGTGCGCACCGGGAACACGCGCAGCAGCAGATCCAGGGTCTCGCGGATCGCCCAGGCGTGCGCGTAGGGCCCGAAGTACCGGACGCCCTTCTTGCGTGCGCCGCGGTAGACGAAGACGCGCGGGTATTCCTCGTTGAGGCTCACCGCCAGCACCGGATACGACTTGTCGTCGCGGTAGCGCACATTGAAGCGCGGATCGAATTCCTTGATCCAGTTGTATTCCAGCTGCAGCGCTTCGACTTCCGTGGACACCACGGTCCACTCCACGCTCGCGGCCGTGGTCACCATCTGCCGCGTCCGCGGATGCAGCCCCGCTACATCCGCGAAGTACGAGTTCAACCGGCTCCGCAGGCTTTTCGCCTTACCGACGTAGATGACCCGGCCGTGCTTGTCCCGGAACTTGTACACACCGGGTTCGACGGGAATGGTGCCCGGCGCGGGCCGGTACGTCGCGGGATCTGCCACTCGAACAGGTTAACGACCCGGTCCGACAGGACCGTCGGGCCGGTTCGCTCTCGGCCGCCGGACCACCCCGGCCGGTCGGCGCGACACGTCCGGGCGCACGCGCCACGCCGTCACTTCGCATCCGCGGGGCCTGCGGCGACGAACGTATCCACAAGATCAGTGAACAGAGATGGGAGCCCCATGATCCGCCTTCGTCGCCGCCGCCGGTCGCTCGCGATCTGGTCCGCCTTGATGATGGCCGCCGCCGCGCTCGTGGGGGTGACCATGCCCGCGTCCGCCGCCTCGGAGAACGGGACCTTCTTCGTGTACGGCGATTACCTCGTGCACGACACGACCACGGTGGTGTGCGCCGGCCACGCCCGCGAAGCCGTGAGCGCCCCCGTCCTGGCCTGAGCGCCGAGTCCCACGACGACGGACCGCGCACACGCCGATTTCCGCGCGCAACGCGAAATTGCATTGCGCGCAACCATGCACGATGCGCCGGGCTCGGGAGTCGTTGGGCGCGTGGCCGGTCGCGACACGCCACGCCACGGGACCGGTCGGCGCGTAATTACCGCGTCACGGCGCCGGGCGCGGTCACTATATGGACGAACTGTCTTTGGACCACCCGTCCGCATACGAACGGAGCACCATTGATAACCCCTCTTCATTTGCGCCGCCGATCGGTCGCGCTCGGATCCGCCTTCGGTATCGGCGCGGCCGCGCTGGTCGCCGTCGCGGCGCCGTCCGCGCAGGCCGCGGCGGGCGCGGCCTGCCGGATGGACCGCACCCTGGACACCGTCACCTACACCTGCCCGGACGACGGGCACTGGTACGCGGCGGTGGTGCAGTGCCTGGGCACCCGCAAGGTCGGCAACGGACAGCAGACGCCGTTCTACATCGTGGGCGACTCACCGCGGCCGATGATGCCGATGACCATCGAATGCACCGGCGACGGTAAGCAGGGCGTCGTGTTCAATTCCTGGACCGAAGGGCCGTTCTAGTCGCTTCAGGCGCTCAGGCGTGAGTCCAGCTCGCGCCCCAGCGCCGCCGCGAGATCGCCGCGTTCGCCTGCCTCGACGGTGTCGAGTTCCAGCCAGTCGGCCATCTCGCGCAGGGCTCGAGCGAGTTCGGCCGCGACGCGGGTGGTGTCGCGGCCGGGCTCGGCGAACGCGCCCGGCACCAGCAGCCGTCCGGTCCCCCGCTCGGCCCGCAGGTCCACGCGGGCGACGAGTTCACCGTCCAGCAGGAACGGGAAGACGTAATAGCCGTGTACCCGTTTGTGTTCCGGCGTGTAGATCTCGATGCGGTAGTGGAAGTCGAACAGCCGCTCGGTGCGGGCCCGGAAGAAGATGAGCGGGTCGAAGGGGCAGAGCAGGGCGGCGCCGCTCACCCGGCGCGGGGTGCGGGCGGTGGCGTGCAGGTAGGCGGGTTTGTCCCAGCCGTCCACCCGGACCTGTTCCAGCTCACCGGAATCCAGCAGCTCGGCGATGGCGGGTTCGGTCTGCTTGCCCTTGAGGCGGTAGTAGTCGCGCAGGTCGGTCTCGGTGCCGATGCCGTGCGCGGCGGCGGCCCGGCGCACCAGCTCGCGGATCGCGTCGGCCTCGTCCAGCTCGCGGGCGCGCACCTCGGCGGGGATGACGTGCTCGGTCAGGGCGTAATGCCGTTGGAAACCAACCCGTTTGGGCACGGTCACCTCACCGGCGGCGAACAGGGCCTCGCACACCACCTTGGTGTCGCTGTAGTTCCAGCCCCAATGGTCCTTGGCGCGCGGCCGATCCAGCTCCAGGTGCTTCTCCACCTCGCCGGCGGTACTGGGTCCGAACTCGGCCAGTACGCCCTTCACCTCGTCGCTCAGGCTCGGATTGCGTTCCAGCACTTGCCGCATCCCGTTCCAGCGCCCGTGCCGGTACTCCGCCATCCGCCAGCGCATGAGCGGCCAGTCCTCGACCGGCAGCAGCGCGGCCTCGTGCGCCCAGTACTCGATGAGCTTGCGCGGGCGGCGCGCGCTGTCGCTCCAGGCCGCCTCGTCCAGCAGCGCCCGATCGTAGGCCCCGATGCGGCTGAAGACCGGCGCGTAGTGCGCGCGCACCACCGCCGACACCGAATCCAGCTGGAGCAGCCGGGTGCTGTCGAGGACCTTGAGCACCGTGCGCCGGTTCGGCGGCGCGCTGGGGCGGGCGGCGGCGAACCCCTGGGCGGCGAGCGCGGTGCGGCGCGCCGCGGCGACCGTCATGGTCGCGGTGCGAGAAATCGACACACTGGCACCATGCCATGTCCCACCGACAGAAAAGTTCGATACAGTCGTGTATCGAACCACTACACACCTAGGAAATGGGCATGATCGAGAATCCGGATGTCATCGTCGTCGGCGCCGGTCTGGCCGGTCTCGTCGCCACTCACGAGCTGGTCAAGGCGGGTCGCCGGGTACTGGTGCTGGATCAGGAGAACCGCGCGAACCTGGGCGGCCAGGCGTTCTGGTCGCTGGGCGGGCTGTTCTTCGTGGACAGTCCGGAACAGCGGCGGCTCGGTGTGAAGGACTCCCTCGAGCTGGCGCTGCAGGATTGGTACGGCTCGGCCGGCTTCGACCGCGAGGACGAGGATCACTGGGCCCGGCAGTGGGCGCGCGCCTACGTCGAATTCGCGGCCACCGAGAAGCGGCAGTACCTCTACGACCTCGGCCTGCGGGTGACGCCGCTGGTGGGCTGGGCCGAACGCGGCGGGGCGAGCGCGGACGGGCACGGCAATTCGGTGCCGCGCTTCCACTTGACCTGGGGCACCGGGCCGGAGGTGGTACGGGTCTTCCTGGAGCCGGTGCTCGAGGCCGAGCAGCGCGGGCAGGTCGGATTCACGTTCCGGCATCGGGTGGACGAACTGGTCGTCACCGACGACGCCGTCACCGGCGTGCGCGGCAGCATCCTCGAAGCCAGCGATGCCGAGCGCGGCGTGGCCTCGTCACGAGAGGTGGTGGGCGAGTTCGAGTTCGGCGCCCGGGCCGTCATCGTGACCTCCGGCGGCATCGGCCACAATCACGAACTGATTCGCCGCAACTGGCCGGTGGACCGGCTCGGCCCCTGCCCCGAGCACATGATCTCGGGCGTGCCCGCGCACGTGGACGGGCGCATGCTGGGCATCACCGAGGCGGCCGGCGGGCGCATCGTGAACCGGGATCGCATGTGGCACTACACCGAAGGCATCCACAACTGGGATCCGGTCTGGCCCGACCATGCCATCCGCATCATTCCGGGTCCGTCGTCGCTGTGGTTCGATGCCAATGGCAAACGGCTGCAAGCGCCGAATTTCCCCGGCTTCGACACCAATTCGACCATGAAGGCGATCCTGTCGACCGGCTACGACTACTCGTGGTTCATTCTCACCCAGTCGATCATCGAGAAGGAATTCGCGCTCTCGGGTTCGGAGCAGAATCCCGATATCACCGGCAAGGACCTGAAACTCACCCTGCGCAGCCGCGTGGCCAAGGGCGCGCCCGGCCCGGTGGAGGCGTTCAAGAAGCACGGCGTGGATTTCGTGGTCGCCGACAATCTCGCCGAACTGGTGGCGGGCATGAACAAGATCGCGCGCGGGCCGCATCTGGACCCGGCCGAGATCGAACGCCAGATCGTGGCGCGCGATCGCGATGCCGAGCACAAATTCAGCAAGGACGCGCAGCTCATGGCGATCGGCAACGCGCGCCGCTACCTCGGCGACAAGCTGGGCCGGGTCGCCACCCCGCACCAGATTCTCGATCCCGCGCACGGCCCGCTGATCGCGGTGCGGTTGAACATCCTGACCCGGAAGACCCTGGGCGGCTTGCAGACCAACCTGGATTCGCAGGTCATGCGCCCCGACGGCACCCCGTTCCCCGGCCTGTACGCCGCCGGCGAGGTGGCCGGTTTCGGCGGCGGCGGCGTACACGGCTACAACGCCCTGGAGGGCACCTTCCTGGGCGGCTGCATCTTCTCCGGCCGTGCCGCCGGCAAGGCCCTCGGCCGCAGCCTGAAGTGACGGAAACGGTTGCCGCCCAGGCTTTTCAGAGCTCAGGCGGCAACCGCGTCACGCCGCCACAAACCAGCGGTAGCAATCCTTGCGCAGCAGCAACGCCAGCACGGTGCCCGAAGCCATCACGCCGATCAGCACGGTGAAAGGTCCGACCCCCGAAGGCATTTCGGCCGACACCAGCGTGAACACCCCCAGAAACGCTTGCAGGCTGGCCAATCCCAGCGCCGCCACCCACACCCAGCGCGAGCGCACCCCGAAAAGCAGTGCCACCCCGCCGGTCACCAGCGCGGCCGCGAAATGTCCCAGGCTCCCCGCCATTTCGCCCAGGCCGTCGGTCACGGCCAGCAGGCCGTGCAGCATCGCGAATCCCATTGCGGCCAAAGCCGCGTACCGAGTTTCCCGCACCTGTGCGGGCAACCCCATCTCGGCACTATCACGGCGAAGCATCCGGACCAGGCCGGAAATTCGCTCGGAAATCGAAGCAGGAACACCGTTTCCCGCATCGGCCGGCGAGATATCGATCTCGTCGACCACAGCCGCGTGCGAACTCACAGCACTCCTCATCGAGCGTCAAATGCGATGCGCCCCCTGCGAACGCATCGCCCTGACGCTAACCAGATGAATGGAGTGCGAACAATCTCCGCGGCCAAGTTATGGCCATGACCACAGTCCATAGCCGGGGCCGCAAACAGTGAAACCCCTCACTCTGCGACCGCAGAAATCTACTTGTCGTCCATGGGGATCGGCGGGATCACCGGGAACTCTCCGGTGTAGCCCTCACGCATCTTGGCTATGGCCAGCACCCGCTTGCGGGCCACCAGCCAGCCGATCGCCAAGGCGGGCACGATGATCACCAGACTGCCCACGGTCCAGGTGCCGACCGGCTTGTCGAACGCCATCAGGATCAGCACCGCGAAAAGAAAGACCAGGGTGGCGATTCCGGTGTAGGGCGCGCCCCACATGCGGAACGCCGGACGCTGCGCCTGCCCCTGCTTCCACCAGTACCAGAGCTTGAGCTGGCACAGCACGATGGTCGCCCAGGACGCCAGGATGCCCAGCGACGCCACGTTCAGCACGATCTCGAACGCCTGCTCCGGCACGATGTAGTTGAGCCAGATGCCGAACAGGGCGATACCGCTGGTGAGCAGGATGCCGCCGTAGGGCACACCGGCCCTGGACATGCGCGCGGTGAATTTGGGGGCGCTGCCGTTCATGGCCATCGAGCGCAGGATGCGGCCGGTGGAGTACAGGCCGGCGTTCAAGCTGGACAGCGCCGCGGTCAGCACCACGAAGTTCATGATCGAACCCATGTGCGCCACACCGAGTTTGGAGAAGAAGGTGACGAACGGGCTCTCCCCGGCCTTGTAGGCGGTGTAGGGCAGCAGCAGCGCCAGCAGGATCACCGAACCGCAGTAGAAGACCGCGATCCGCACGATGACCGAGTTGATGGCGCGCGGCATGATCTTGGCGGGGTTCTCGGTCTCGCCGGCCGCGATGCCGACCATTTCGACTGCGGCATAGGCGAACACGACGCCCGAGGTGACGGTGATGAGCGGCAGGACGCCGGTCGGGAACCAGCCGCCCGCGTCGCTGACCATCCGGAAGCCGGTTTCCTGGCCGTCCACGGTGAAGCGGCCCGCGAAGAACACGGTGCCGACCACCAGGAAGGTGAGCAAGGCGAGGACCTTGATCATGGCGGCCCAGAATTCCATCTCGCCGAACCATTTCACCGAGGCCAGGTTGATGCCGAGCACGATGACCAGCGCGCCCAGCGCCAGGATCCATTGCGCCACCGGCTGGAACGGGCCCCAGTAGTGCAGGTAGGTGGCGACGGCGGTGGTGTCGACGATGCCGGTCATGGACCAGTTCAGGAAGTACATCCAGCCGGCCACGAATGCGGCCTTCTCACCGAAGAATTCGCGCGCGTAGGAGACGAAGGAACCCGAGGACCGGCGGTGCAGCACCAGTTCGCCGAGCGCGCGCAGGATGAAGAAGACGAAGATGCCGCAGATCAGGTAGACCAGGAACAACGACGGTCCGGCGCTGGCGAGGCGGCCACCCGCGCCCAGGAAAAGGCCGGTGCCGATGGCGCCGCCGATGGCGATCATCTGGAGCTGCCGCGGCTTGAGGGCCTTGTGGTAGCCAGCATCCTCGGCATTGAGGCTGGTGGCAGTTGTCCGGGTCTCGGTCATACGCCGGTTATTCCTCCGCAATCGTGTTTTGAGGCGATTCGACACTACCTTGCCGTTTGCTGTGGATCACATCGGCGCTCCGTAAGAACCACATTCGCGACGAAGATGCACATCAAGCGTGCTTGGAATTCCACGGTGCGAGATAGCTGTCTCGAAGCCCGGACATGCGAACCGGTTCCGGACCGGCGGAATCCGGACATCACCCCGCTCGGGGGTGACAAACTCCCGCCCGCGCGTCGCGACGGGGCTAGAGTCCGATCATGAGGCGCTCGCGACCGCGGACCTGGGGCGGCGCTGCCGCTGCCCTGCTGCTCCTGCTCGGATTGGCCACGGCGTGCTCGTCGGGTTCGGATACCGCGCAGGGTTCCTGCGTGACCTCCCCGAACGGCACGCCCATCTCGGCCCGGGCCACCGGCGGCGGTCCCACCACCACGAACCTGAGTCAGCGGCCCGAGATCGCCTCGGGCTATCGCACCGGGATGAAACCGGTGCACACCGCCAATTTCGCGGTGTCCACGGCCAATCCGCTCGCCACCGAAGCGGCCTGCCGGGTGCTGCGCGACGGCGGGACGGCGGCGGACGCGCTGATCGTGGCGCAGACGGTGCTGGGGTTGGTGGAGCCGCAGGCGTCGGGGATCGGGGGCGGGGCGTTCCTGCTGTACTACGACGCGAATTCCAAGACCCTGGACGCCTATGACGGCCGCGAGACCGCGCCGGCGGCGGCGAACAACGACTACCTGCGCTGGGTCAGCGACGCCGATCGCACTGCGCCGCAACCGAATGCGCGCGCCAGCGGGCGGTCCATCGGGGTGCCGGGGGCGCTGCGGCTGCTCGAGCTCGCGCATCGTGAACACGGTAGGCAGGCGTGGAAGGATCTGTTCGGGCCCGCGATCTCCCTCGCGGATCAGGGATTCCAGATCAGTCCGCGCCTGGCCGGGCAGATCGCCGAGTCCGCCGCCGACCTGGCGCGGGACGAGAACGCGAAGGCGTATTTCCTGCAGGCGGACGGGACCGCGAAGACGGCGGGGACGACGCTGAGCAATCCGGCCATGGCCAAGACGCTCGGGGCCATCGCGACCGACGGGGCGAACGCTTTCTATACCGGGGCCATCGCCGCCGATATCGTCGACGCCGTCGCCACCAGCGCGGGCGGGCGCACCCCCGGTCTGGTGTCGCTCGCGGATCTGTCGAACTATCAGGCGAAGAAGCGCACCGCGGTGTGCGCGCCGTATCGCACCCACGAGATCTGCGGTATGCCCAATCCGTCCTCGGGCGGTATCGCGGTCGCGGCGACCCTGGGCATTCTCGCCAATTTCGACCTGTCCGCGCTGCCGCCGGACGACGTGTCCGGCGACTCGAACACCGCGCGCAATGGCGGTAAGCCCAAAGCCCAAGCGGTGCACCTGATCTCGGAGGCCGAGCGCCTCGCCTACGCCGACCGCGACAAGTACGTCGCCGATTCGGATTTCATTCCGTTGCCGGGCAATTCACCCCAGACGCTGCTGGATCCGAACTATCTCAAAACCCGTTCGGCCCTGATCGACCCCAATCGCAGTATGGGCACCGCCCAGCCCGGCGACTTCGGCCCGGTCCCGCTCGGCACCGGCCCGCAACCGCCCGAGCACGGCACCAGCCACATCTCCGTCGTCGACAGCTACGGCAATGCCGCGTCCATGACCACGACGGTCGAATCCGCCTTCGGCTCCTTCCACGTCGTCGACGGCTTCGTCCTCAACAACCAGCTCACCGACTTCGCCGCCGAACCCCTCGGCAAGGACGGCCTACCGGTGGCCAACCGCATCGACGCCGGTAAACGCCCCCGCAGCTCCATGGCCCCCACCATGGTCTTCGACCGTTCCGGCGACGGCGCCCGCGGCCAGCTCGCCTACGTCACCGGCTCCCCCGGCGGCGCGGTGATCATCCAGTTCGTCGTCAAAACCCTGGTGGCCATGCTCGATTGGGGCCTCAACCCCCAGCAGGCGGTATCGATGGTCTCCTTCGGCGCCGGCAACTCCCCCACCACCAATGTCGGCGGCGAGCACCCCGCCATCGACCCCACCGACAACGGCGACCACGACGCCTTGGTCCAAGCCCTGCGAAAACTAGGCCACACCGTCTCCGTCACACCGCAATCCAGTGGCCTGTCCGCCCTGGCCCGCGAACCCAACGGCTGGGTGGGCGGCGCGGACCCACGCCGCGAAGGCGCGGTACTCGGCGACAACCACTAGTTCCGTTCAGTCCGCCTTGCGCAGGCGGGCGATGCGGTACACCGGATCGGGACGAGCCCGATCCGGTTCGGGCAACGCCGCGACCCTGGCCGAAAGGTCCTCGGCGGCAGCGTTATCCAAACCCCGGTACCAGTCGAACTGCGGGATCTTCCGCAACAGTTGCCGCGGCGACCAGCCTTGGCCGTACCCGACGTAGCTGGTTTCACCATCGCTGTCGAGGCCGTTGCGACGGCCGGAAGCGGTGAACGCGGCCCAGGCGTCGGTGTTCTCGGGCAGCGCGGCGCGCTGTGCCGGTTCGAGCACGGCGGACAGGTCGCTCGGGACCGCGTACATGGCGAGGTTCTTGTCGACGGTCGCCACCACCACGCCGCCGGGTCGCAATACCCGCGCCGCCTCGGCCATCGCCCGGTCGGCGGTCTCGGCATCCACCAGATGCAGCAGCCACATGAAGATCACCACATCGATCGTGCTGTCGGCCAGCGGTAATCGCGTCGCGTCCGCGCGGGCCACGGCGCCCCGCAGACGCGGACGCGCGTAGGTCAGCATGCCCGCCGAGAGATCCACCCCGAGCACGGTGCGGTTCGGTGCGCGCAGCCGGGCGCTGACGATTCCGGTTCCGCACGCCACGTCCACCACCGTCCGCGTGTTGCGGGGCAGGAGGGTGCGCACCGCCGCGGCCGCGGCTTCGGCGCGTTCCTCGCCGCCTCGGGTGCGGTCGTAGTTCGCGGCTTCGGCGTCGTAGTCGAGCATGAACCGATCATGCTGGATCGGGCCCGGCTGATCACGCTCGATCAGCCCCGATTACGGGCCGATCGATTCATCCCCGCTGGAAGACGGCCCTACTCGCGGCCGGTGTACTTGGCGCCGAGTTCGCGGAAGCGGTCCATGGCTTCGGCGGCGCGGAGCTGGTCGTCGCGGCGGATGGCCAGCATGGGGACGTATTCCTCGTGGACGAGTTCGAGGCGGGCCCAGTATTTCTTGTCGGGGAAGGAGATGCCGCGGATGTCGTCCCAGCGGAACAGGTTGTCGCCCAGGATATTGCGGACCTGGACGCCGGCGGGGCCGACGCGGACTCGGGGGCGGGTGAGCATGAGGACCGCGCCGCCGAGGATGAACCCGAAGGCGGCGACCGCTATCTGGTCGGACACCCGGAAATTGACGCCGGTGGAGCCGGTGCGGAGGAAGATGCCGGCCAGGGTGAAGGCGATCGCGAAGAAGGCGGCCACACAGCGCAGGATGGTGACGATGAAGTGGGGGCGGATTTCCAGATCCCACTGGTCACCGGCGGCGGGAGCGGCGGATTCCGGCTTGGCGGTTGGCATTTCGGGGTTACCGGCCTTCGGTTCGGCGGCAGGGTCGCGGGGCGGTTCCTCGGAACCGCCGCCCCGCTTCCAGATCCGGACGACTGGCATGGTCAGGCGAGCTGACGCAGCTCGCGCAGGGTCAGGGCGGCGTCCAGTGCGGCCGCGGCGGCCTGCTCGCCCTTGTTCTCCACCGAACCGGGCAGGCCGGCGCGGTCGAGAGCCTGCTGTTCGGTGTTGACGGTGAGCACGGCATTGGTGACGGGGGTGCCCTCGTCGAGCGAGACCCGGGTCAGGCCGGCGGTCACCGAATCGCACACGTACTCGAAATGCGGTGTCTCCCCGCGGATCACGACGCCCATGGCGACCACGGCGTCATGGGTGCGAGCCAGCGCCTGGGCCACCACCGGCAGCTCCATGGCGCCCGCGACGCGGACCACGGTGATATCGGCGACGCCCGCCTCGCGCGCGGTCTTCTCCGCGTTGGCCAGCAGCGCGTCGCAGATCTCGGTGTGCCAGCGCGAGGAGACAAGGGCCAGTTTCAGGTCCTTGGCATCGGCGAGCTCGAATGTCGGTACGCCGGTACCGCTCATCGGTTTCCGCCCTTCCCGGTAATCGTCGGTGTGCGTGTCAGTGCGCGGTCTCGCCCAGGTCGAGATCGTCGAGGCCGACCAGGTCGTGGCCCATGCGATCCCGCTTGGTGCGCAGGTAGTTCAGATTGTGGTGATTGGCGTGTACCGGCATCGGCACCCGCTCGCTGATGCTCAGCCCGTAACCCTCGATGCCCGCGCGCTTGTCGGGATTGTTGGTCAGCAGGCGCATCGAGGTGATGCCCAGGTCCGCGAGAATCTGTGCGCCGGTGCCGTAGTCGCGGGCGTCGGCGGGCAGGTTCTGGGCGGTATTGGCGTCCACGGTGTCCAGGTTCTCGACGTCCTGGAGCTGGTAGGCCTGCAGCTTGTGCATGAGGCCGATGCCGCGGCCCTCGTGCCCGCGCATGTAGAGCGCCACGCCGCGGCCCTCGTCGGCCACCAGCTTGAGCGCGGCGTTCAGCTGCGGGCCGCAATCGCAGCGCAGCGAACCGAACACGTCACCGGTGAGGCATTCGGAATGCACGCGCACCAGCACGTTCTCGCCCTTGCCGGTCGGGCCGGCGAGATCGCCCATGACGAGGGCGACATGCTCGGAGTCGTCGTACTCGGACTTGTAGCCGATGGCCCGGAAGTCGCCGTACTCGGTCGGGATCTTGGCCTCGGCGACGCGCTCGACGTGCTTCTCGTGGCGGCGCCGCCACTTGATGATGTCGGCGATGGAGATGAGCGCGAGGTCGTGCTCGTCGGCGAAGACGCGCAGCTCCTCGGTGCGCGCCATATCGCCCTCGTTCTTCTGCGACACGATCTCGCAGATGACGCCGGCGGGGCTGAGCCCGGCCATCCGGGATAGGTCGACCGCGGCCTCGGTGTGGCCGGGGCGGCGCAGCACGCCACCGTCCTTGGCGCGCAAGGGAACCACGTGGCCCGGGCGGGTCAGATCGTCGGACTTGGCGTTCGGGTCGGCCAGCACGCGCATGGTGGTGGCGCGGTCGGCGGCCGAGATGCCGGTGCTGATGCCCTCGCGGGCATCGACGGCGACGGTGTAGGCGGTGCCGTGCCGGTCCTGGTTGACCGCGTACATGGGCGGCAGGCCCAGGCGGTCGCAGTCGGCGCCGGTGAGCGGCACACAGATGTAACCGGAGGTGTAGCGGATCATGAAGGCCACGAGCTCGGGAGTCGCCTTCTCCGCCGCGAAGATGAGGTCGCCCTCGTTCTCCCGGCCCTCGTCGTCGACAACGACGACGGCCTTACCGGCCGCGATGTCGGCGACTGCGCGCTCGATGGTGTCGAACCTGGTCACGTCTGTTGTGCTCCATCTCGAATTAGGTGCCCACTTACAGTAAGGCAGTGGCCGTGCCCGTTTTGCGCCGCCTCTGGCGCGAGCGCGGATCAGCCGCGCTGGGTGAGCCGTTCGACGTACTTGGCGATGACGTCCACCTCCAGGTTCACGGTGGTGCCGACCGGCGCGGTACCCAGCGTGGTGAGCGCGCGGGTGGTGGGGATGAGGGAAACCTCGAGCCAGTCCTTGCTGCCGTCGGCGGCCGCTTCCTCGGCGATGCCCAGGCCGGACACGGTGAGCGAGATGCCGTCGATGGTGATGGAGCCCTTCTCGACCACATAGCGGGCGAGGTTGTCGGGCAGGGAGATTCGCACGACCTCCCAGTTCTCCGAGGGGGTGCGGGACAGGATGGTGCCGGTGCCGTCGACGTGGCCCTGCACGATGTGCCCGCCGAGACGGGAGTTGACGGCGGCCGCGCGCTCCAGGTTCACCCGGGAGCCGACGCCGAGTCCGCCGATGCTGGAACGGTTCAGGGTCTCGGCCATGACGTCGACGGTGAAGGTGTCGCCCTCGACCTTTTCGTCCACCACGGTCAGGCAGACGCCGTTCACCGCGATGGAGGCGCCGTGAATGGCATCGGAGGTGACGATCGGCCCGCGAATGGTGAGCCGCGCCGCGTCGGCCAGCTGCTCGGAGGCGACGATCTCGCCCAGCTCCTCCACGATGCCAGTGAACATGCCCAACCTCTCCGTCGTCACGGCCCGACCACCGGGCCCGCCGCTTGCGCCAACAGCGCGTACCGGCGGCGGTATTCCCCGGCGCGGCGGCTGTCCCCACCAGCCTAACGACGCCCGGTCGTAGGCGACATGCGGCCTTGTTCACTGGAGCGTTCGGAACCATTGGGAGCGCAATAATGCGAGAACCGAACCGGCGGACGCAAGATTGTCCGAATTACTCGGATCGCCCGATTGAAATGTCGGAATTTCTCGACTCGGCGAATTGACCGACAGGTGCGCAATCGTGCAGTTGTACCCAATTCCGACTCGCCTACACCAAAATCTTGCGCATCGGCGAAAATGGTCGCAAGATTGTTATGCAGCTGATTCCTACCGTTCAACTTCCCCAGTCGTTCCGCGCAGGAAGGTTGGGCCCGATCGGGCCGGATCCAGGTGGACCACAACACAATTGGGAGTGCAGCGTGACCACGCTTCTCGATTCGACACTCGAAGTTCGCTGTGTCCAGTATCGACGCGAATTTCATCTGCCGGCATCGATAGATCCAGCCTCACGCCACATCCTGCTCGACATAGGCAGCCGTTACGGCGCCATCACCATGCCGGCCGATCTCGGCGAGCGCGTCCAGCAGCGGCTGGCACAAGCCGAACTGGCCGGGCCCGTCGTACACCATCCCCGGGCCCGTCGCTGGACCTTCATCACCGGCCCGGCCCGCGCGGACACGCTCAGCACATCCGTGTCCGCCGCCCTGTTCCGGCTATACGCCACCGTCGCCTGCACCGGCGCGCAGGTCGTGCTCCCCTCCGCCGACGACGAGCGGACCGGATACCGCACCTGGATCCAGTCGCCCGAGGCCGTGTCCGCGGTGCCGCCGCTGGAATCGGTGGTCGAGGCCCTGCTCGGGCGCTGACGGCGGGCCGGGTTTACTCGGCGGTGGCGGCCTCGGCCGCGATCACCTTCTGCCGCAAGGCTTCCACCGTCGCGGCCGGATCCGGGGTGCCGTACACGGCCGAGCCCGCGACGAAGCAGTCCACGCCCGCCTCGGCCGCCTGCTCGATGGTGTCCATCTTGATGCCGCCGTCGATCTCCACCACCAGGCGCAGCGCACCGGAGTCCACCAGATTGCGGACCACGCGCGCCTTCTGCAGCACCTCGGGAATGAAGGACTGCCCGCCGAAACCGGGTTCGACGCTCATCACCAACAGCGTGTCGAACTCGCGCAGGATCTCCAGGTACGGCTCGATCGGGGTGCCCGGCTTGACCGAGAGCCCGGCCTTGCCGCCCGCGGCGCGGATATCGCGCGCCACCGCGATCGGATTGTCGGTCGCCTCGGCGTGGAAGGTGACGTTGTAGGCGCCCGCCTCCGCGTACGCCGGCGCCCAGCGCTCCGGGTTCTCGATCATGAGATGGCAGTCGAGGGGAATGTCGGTGACCTTCAACAGGCTTTCGACCACCGGCAGGCCCAGGGTCAGGTTCGGCACGAAGTGGTTGTCCATCACATCGACATGCACCCAGTCGGCCCCCGCGATGGCCCGCACCTCATCGGCGAGGTGCGCGAAATCCGCGGACAGGATGGACGGGGCGATCATCGGCGCGGGCCGGGTGAACGGGGAGGATGAGGTGCACACAGGCCGAAGTGTATCGGCCCCGATAGCACACGCGGCACGGAGGCGAACACCGCGAATGCGCTGATTGCCAGGCAGTGGAATGGGTAGCCTTCTCAGGGTGATCAATATTTCGGCGGAACAAGGATTGCGCGCCACCCCGGTCGAGATCGGTGTCGCCGCATCCGTCTCCCAGTTGCCCATCGTGCGCGGACTCGCCGAAACCTTGGTGCTGCTCAGCGATTTCACCCTCGACGAGGTGGCCGATATCCGGCTCGCCGTCGACGAGGCGGCCTCCACGCTCATCGCGCTGGCCGTCCCGGGCTCCACGCTGCAGTGCCGGTTCACCGTCGGCGATACCGAACTACTGGTCCAGGTCAGCGGGATCGCGAGCGCCGAAGGCCTACCGGATCAGCGCAGTTTCGGCTGGCATGTGCTGCGCACGCTGTCCGACGAAGTGACCGCCACCCAAGGTGAGTTCGATCCGGCGCGCGCCGGATATCCGACGACAGTGGAATTCCGGCGGGGCCGGGGGAAGGCGTAGTGACCGACGAGGACATCGTGTTCACCTCACCGGATACCCCCCAGCCCGACCCGTCCGAGGATCGGGAGGCCGACGCGCGCGTGAACGGCGGCGCGGAAGACGCGGCGCCGCAGCCCGATCGGACCGGCGGCGAGAGCCCGGCCGCCGAGGCCGGGAACGGCAATGGCGAAGAGAACGGCGACGAGGACGCCACCGAGGAGACCATCGACTCCGAGGAAGCCGAGGAGGTCGCGCGCAGCGTCTCCGGCTACGACGATGTGGCGCTGCTGTTCGAGGAACTGGCGGCGGCGGAACCGAATTCGGCGCGGCGGGCGGCGCTGCGCTCGCAGCTGATCCATCGCTGCATTCCGCTGGCCGATCACATCGCGCGCAAGTTCAGCGGGCGCGGTGAACCGTTCGACGATCTCACCCAGGTGGCGCGGGTCGGGCTGGTGCACGCGGTGGACCGGTTCGATATCGGGCGCGGGTCCAACTTCCTGTCGTTCGCGGTGCCGACCATCATGGGCGAGGTCCGGCGGTATTTCCGGGACAACACCTGGGCCATGCGAGTCCCGCGCCGGGTCAAGGAAACTCATCTGCGTATCGGCGCGGCCATCGACGCGCTGTCGCAGCAGCTGGGGCGCTCGCCGACGGCCAAGGAGATCGCGGCCCAGCTCGGCATCGACGCCGACGAGGTGACGCAGGCGGTCATCGCCGGGAATGCGTACCAGCCCAGTTCCATCGACGCGGTGTCGGTGGGACGGGATACCGAGGCGTCGCTGCTGGATACGCTCGGTGAGGAGGAGTCGCAGTTCGATCGGGTCGAGGAGTACGTGGCGATCCGGCCGCTGCTGGCCGGGCTGCCCGAACGCGAGCGGCGGATTCTGACCATGCGATTCTTCGAATCCATGACCCAGACCCAGATCGCGCAGCAGATGGGGATCTCGCAGATGCACGTCTCGCGGATTCTGGCGAAAACCCTTGCGCGGCTGCGGGAGCAATCGGCGCGCGAGTGAGTCCGCCGGGACGGTCCGGCGGCGCCGACGATGCGGTCGGGGCGGTCGGTATCGTAGATTGCGCACAACCATGATCACCTCGCCGGAACGCAAAGGGGTCGGTGTTGTCCCAGCAACTACCGTTCGAGTCGCTCTATCGCCACGGGTTCGCGCGGGTCGCGGTGGCGGTGCCGCCGGTGCGGGTGGCCGATCCGGCGTTCAATACCGAGCAGACCATCCAGCTGGCGCGGCGCGCGGCCGCGGCGGGGTCGGTGTTCACGGTGTTCCCCGAACTCGGATTGTCCAGTTATACGGCTGACGATCTGTTCCAGCAGGATGCCCTGGACGCCGCGATCGAGGACGGCTTGCGGCGGATCGTGGCCGAGAGCGCGGAGATCGGCACCGTGCTGGTGGTGGGGGCGCCGGTGCGCGCGCAGGGGCGGTTGTTCAACTGCGGCATCGTGATCGCGGGCGGGCGGGTGCTCGGGGCGGCGCCCAAGAGCTATCTGCCGAACTATCGCGAGTTCTACGAGAAGCGGCAGTTCGCGGCGGCGCGCGAAGCCCTCGACGATCGGATCGAGATCGCCGGGCAGCGGGTGCCGTTCGGGGACGATCTGCTGTTCACCGCCGCCAATCTGCCAGGGTTCGTGGCGCATCTGGAGATCTGCGAGGACGGGTGGGTGCCGTTGCCGCCCAGTGGATTCGCGGCGCTGGCCGGGGCGAACGTGCTGGTGAATCTGTCGGCCAGCAATATCGTGGTCGGCAAGGCGGACTATCGGCGGACGCTGTGCACGGGGCATTCCGCGCGCTACATGGCCGCCTACCTGTATTCGGCTGCGGGACACGGCGAGTCGACCACCGATATGGCGTGGGACGGGCAGGCGGTGATCTGTGAGAACGGGAATCTGCTGGCCGAGGGGGAACGGTTCGCCGATCATCCGCAACTGGTGACCGCCGATCTGGATCTGCAACGGCTGGCGGCGGATCGGCTGCGGATGACCAGTTTCGCCGACAATGTGCACGATCACCGGGAGCGGCTGGCGCGATTCCGGCGCATCGAACTGGAGTTGCCGATTCCCTCCGGACCGGTGGCGCTGGAGCGCGAAATCCCGCGCTTCCCTTACGTTCCCGCCGATCCGATCAGCCGCAACGAGCGCTGCGCCGAGGTGCACAGCATTCAGGTCGAGGGGCTGGCCACCCGGTTGCAGGCCACCGGGGCCAAGCATGTCGTCATCGGCGTGTCCGGTGGTCTCGATTCCACCGTCGCGCTCATCGTCGCCGCCAAAACCATGGACCGCCTGGGGCTTCCGCGCGCGAATGTGCTCGCCTACACCATGCCCGGTTTCGGCACCGGCGAACGCACCCTCGCCGACGCGCGCGAACTCATGGTCGCGGTGGGGGCCACGCCGCACGAAATCGATATCCGCCCGTCATCCACGCAAATGCTGCGGGACCTGAAACACCCTGCCGCCGAAGGCATTCCGCAGTACGACGTCACCTACGAGAACGTCCAGGCCGGCGAACGCACCTCGCACCTGTTCCGCCTGGCCAATATGCACAATGCCCTGGTGATCGGCACCGGCGACCTGAGCGAACTGGCGCTCGGCTGGTGCACTTTCGGCGTCGGCGACCATATGGCGCACTACAGCGTGAACGCCTCGGTCCCCAAAACCCTCATCAAATACCTGGTCGCCTGGACCATCGACACCGACGGCCTCGGCGAGAAAGCCTCCCGCGTCCTGGAATCCGTGCTCGCCACCGAGATCTCCCCCGAACTCATCCCCGGCGACAGCACCGCGCCCATCCAGAGTTCCGAAGCCACCGTGGGCCCCTACGAACTCCAGGACTTCCACCTCTACCACCTGCTCCGCTTCGGCGAACGCCCCAGCCGCATCGCCTACCTGGCCCATCACGCCTGGTCCGACCGCACCCGCGGCTCCTGGCCCGACCTGGTCACCCCCGACCAGCAACACGAATACGACCTCCCCACCATCAAACACTGGCTGGCCGAATTCCTCCGCCGCTTCATCCAAACCAGCCAATTCAAACGCTCCACCCTCCCCAACGCCCCCAAAGTCGGCTCCGGCGGCTCCCTCTCCCCCCGCGGCGACTGGCGCGCACCCAGCGACGCCTCGGCGGCCGCCTGGCTGGACGAGCTGGCCCGGAACGTGCCGGACGTCGCGATGCCGGAATCGCGGCCGTAAATCGTTTGAGAGACTGATCGGTCGTCCGATACTGTCGGCACTACTTCCGGTGCGGAAGTCCGGGGTTACTTCACATTTGCGATGAGATCCGTACCCTGGACGGCTATTTCTCGGGAGCACAACTGCCGGTTACGCACGGGACGCGAAGTCCGAACTCTTTCTGCTCGCCGTCACGAATATGGTTGGCGAGAACACCTTCTACGAGGCTGCGGGACAGCGCGATTCGCGGTTCGTGGCGCTCGTTCGCGAGGTCGCGCCGACCGATCTCGAGTGGCTGACCCGGTTCGCGCGCTGGCTGCGGCTGGAGGCGAACATGCGGTCGGCGGCCCTGGTACTGGCCGCCGAGGCCGCGAAGGCGAGTGTCGAGGCCGGGCAGGCCGGGAGTCGCGGCATCGTGAACGCGGTGCTGCAGCGTGCCGACGAGCCCGGGGAGTTCCTGTCCTATTGGATCGGGCGCTACGGCAAGCAGCTGCCGAAGCCGGTGAAGCGCGGCGTCGCCGACGCGGCCGCGCGGTTGTACAACGAGAAGTCGTATCTCAAGTGGGACAGCGATTCTCGTGGTGTGCGGTTCGCCGACGTCATTCAGCTGACGCATGCGCAGCCGCGGAGCGATCGGCAGTCGGTGTTGTTCAAGCATGCGATCGAGCAGCGTATCGGTGTGGCCGAGGGCGTCCCGGCGGCACTGAAGGTGCTGCGGGCCAACGCATCTCTGCGGGCGCGCGACGCGGAGACGATCCGTGGCATGGCTCGCTCCGAGGAGCTCGCCGCGCATCTGTCGACGGCGGGCGTCACCTGGGAGGCGATCCCGTCGCTGGTGAACGGCCCCTGGACCAAGGAACTCTGGGAGTCGATCATCCCGTCCATGGGATACGCCGCCCTGCTGCGGAATCTGCGCAACTTCGACCAGGCGGGCGTCGGGGACGAGGCCGCGGCGAAAGTCGCGGCGCGCCTGGCGGATCCGGAGCAGGTCGCCGCGTCCCGGCAGTTGCCGATGCGATTCCTGTCGGCCTACCGGGCGGCGCCGTCACTGCGCTGGAGCTACCCGCTCGAGCAGGCTCTGGACGCCGCGGTCGCCGCCATCCCGGAACTCGCCGGGCGCACCCTGATCCTGGTGGACACCTCCGGTTCGATGCGCACGGGGTTCTCCAAGGACGGCACGCTGAAGCGCTGGGATGCGGCCGTGGTGTTCGGGCTCGCGCTGGCACGCCGCTGCGCGCACGCCGATCTGATCTCCTACTCCAACCACACGCTGCGCTTTCCGCTGCAGTCCGGCGAGTCCCTGCTGCGGGCGGTCGGCCGGTGGCAGAGCGACGGCTACTTCATCGGCGGCGGGACCTCGACCGCGCGGTCGGTGCGGGATACGTTCGACCGGCACGACCGAGTCATCGTTCTCACCGACGAGCAGACGGCCGTCGGCGGCGACCCGGGTTCGGCCATTCCGGCATCCGTGCCGCTGTACACCTGGAATCTGGCCGGCTACCAGCACGGTCACGGGGCCGGCGGGGCGAACCGCCACACCTTCGGTGGATTGAGCGACAAGGGATTCGACCTGATTGCGCTGCTCGAACGCGGGCGCGATACCGGCTGGCCCTTCTAGCCGGGCGGCCGAGGCGGCCGGGTAGGTTCGGGTGCATGGCAGATCGTGCCGAGGGATCGCAGGAGCCCGCCCTCCGGGTCCGGGACTATCGCGACGCGGACAAGGCGTATTGCCTTCGACTGATCGAAGGCAATACGCCCGAGTTCTTCGCGCCGGACGAGATCGCGGAGTTCGCCGCCTTTCTCGAAGATCCACGGTGCGCGTACTACGTCGTCGAGGCCGGCGGAGAGGTGGTCAGCTGCGGTGGCTGGGTGGTGCGGGCCGACGGGAGCGCCTCGCTGTGCTGGGGCATGGTCGACCGGTCCCGCCATCGCTCGGGCATCGGGTCGTACCTGTTCCGGGAACGGCTGCGCCGGATTCGCGCGGACGGCACCGCCTCGCACCTCCTGCTCGTGACCAGCCAGCATTCCCGGCCGTTTTTCGAGCGCATGGGATTTCAGGCGACCAGTGTCGAACCGGACGGGTTCGCGGCAGGACTCGACTCGGTGAACATGAGGCTCGATCTGCGATAGCGCCGCGAACGGCACCGTGCCCGGCCCCCGAGGGGACCGGGCACGGGCCGGTATCTCCGCCTTGGTTATTCGGCTTCGAGGGGCTTGCGCAAGGCCGCCAGGAACATGGCGTCGGTGCCGTGGCGGTGCGGCCAGAGCTGGGCGCCGGGGCCGTCGCCGAGGTCGGGGACGCCGGGGACCAGGTCGCGGGTGTCGAGTTGTTCCGCGCCGGTGCGGCGGACCATGTCGGCTACCACCGAGACGGTTTCCGGGAGGTGCGGGGAGCAGGTCGAGTAGACGACCACGCCGCCGGGGCGGACCAGATCCCATGCGGCATCGAGCAATTCGCGCTGCAGGGTGACCAGGTCGCGGACGTCGGAGGGGCGGCGGCGCCAGCGGGCTTCCGGGCGGCGGCGCAGGGCGCCCAGGCCGGTGCAGGGGGCGTCGACCAGGATGCGGTCGAAGCCGGGGGGCAGGCCGCTGTCGCGGCCGTCGGTGACGTGCACATCGACCGGCATGCCCTTGGTGGCCTGGCGCACCAGGTCCGCGCGGTGCTCGGCCGGTTCGACGGCGTCCACGTGGAAGCCGTCGATATCGGCCAGCGAACCCAGCAGGGCCGTCTTGCCGCCGGGGCCGGCGCACAGGTCGAGCCAGCGGCCGCCGTCCGCGCCTTGCAGGGGTGCGCGCGTAACCGCCAGTGCGACAAGCTGACTGCCCTCGTCCTGCACGGCCGCCATGCCTTCCCGCACCGGTTCCAGCTTGCCCGGATCGCCGCCGTCGAGATACACCGCGTACGGCGACCAGCGGCCTTCCTCGCCACCGGTCACCAGAGCGAGTTCCTCGGCGCTGATCTCACCGGGCCGCGCCACCAGATGCACCGCGGGCCGCGCGTCATCGGCCTCGAGCACATCCTTCAACTCCGCGGCCCGCTCCCCCAGCGCATCCGCGAACGCCTGCGCGATCCACTCCGGATGCGCGTACTCGAACGCCAAGTGCCCCAATGGATCCCGCGGCGCGAGCTGTTCGACCCATTCCGCCTCGGTCTTCTCCGAGACGCGCCGCAGTACCGCGTTCACGAACCCGGCCTTGCCCACGCCCGCTTCGGCCCGGACCAACGCCACCGAGGTGTCGACCGCCGCGTGCGCTCCGATCCGCGTCCGCAACAGCTGGTACGTGCCCAGCCGCAACACATCCAGGAGGTTCCCGTCGATCTCCGCGACCGGCCGTCCCGCCCCCGCCTCGATCACCGCATCCAGCAGGCCCTGCGACCGGCAAGCCCCATACGTCAACTCGGTGGCCAGCGCCGCATCCCGCCCACTGATCCGCCGCTCCCGCAACAACCCCGGCAACACGAGATTCGCATACGCGTCCCGCTCCCGCACCGCCCGCAGCACATCCCGCGCGACGGTCCGCACCGGATCGCCGCCCTGTTCCTGCTGCCGAGCCCCGCCGGTCCCGCGGCCGCCCTGCTTTCCTCCGGCGCCGCGAGGCTCATCGCCGCGCCGCCGATCCCCACGCGACACGAAGCCCTGCCGGTCATCACGATCGCGGCCGCCCCGTCCGGCACCCACGGCGCCGGCCTTCCGATCCCCGCCACGCGCCCCGAACCCCTTGCGGGCATCAGGATTGCGGTCATTACCGCTCGCTCCACGGTCGCCACCGCGGCTGCCACGCTGGTCGACACCGGAATCGCCGCGGTCGAAACCCCCACGCCCACCGGCCTGTTCGTCCCGGTCACGACGACCCCAGTTCCCGTCCCCACGACGGTCCGAGCCGCCACCGGCACCCGGCCGGTCGCCACCGCGCCGAGCTTCGGGCCGCCCGAAACCGCCGCCGGACCGATTGCCCTCGCGGGGCGCATATCCCCCGCGATCCCCACCACCGCGCCGATCGTCGGCCGAGCCGCCGAAGCCTCCACGATTCCCGGAGTTTCGCTCACCGGAACCAGAGCCGGCGAAGTCACGGCCGCCACGAGATCCGAAGTCGCGGCGATCATCACCACGCGGTGCGGAACCTCGGCGATCATCACCGCCTGCCGCGAAGCCACGGCGATCGTCGCTGCGTGCACCAGACTCACGCCGATCATCACCACGCGGCGCGAAACCCCGGCGGTCGTCACCACGCGCTGCGGAGCCGCGGCGGTCGGTATCGCGGGCGATGGGGTCGCCCTTGCTGGTCGCGGCGGCGGGGCGGACGCCGCCGAAGCCCTTGCGGGGGCGGGGGTTCGGGGTGTCGCCGGTGTTGTTCCGGTGGTCGGCCGGATCCGTGGGCTCACGTCGATCTTGGGTCACCGCAGCGCCTTTCCACTCGGGGCGGCCGCCGGGCGGCTCGCTCGATCACGGGATTCGTCCTCGCGGCGGGAACCGCCGGAGGGGGTGCGGCGCGGTTCTCCGCGGGTACGCCCGGTGAGATCACCGAGCGCGGCGCGGCCGCCGATACGTCGCTGGTCGATTGGTTGCCCCCGGTCGGGGCGGCTCACTCGAACACCACGACTGAACGTCGGTGGGTTCCGAGTTCCGGCGTCCGCCGGAGGTGGTGCGGCGCGGTTCCGCCCGCGCTGCCACGGGCATCACCGAGCGCGGGGTGGCCGCCGATCCGTCGCGAATCGTCGCCATGCCCCCGGTCGGGGCGGGTCACTCGAACACCGCGCCCGGTTGCAGGCGGGCGCCGCGGGCCCAGTCGAGGGCGGGCATCATGCGTTTGCCGGGGGGCTGGACTTCGGTGAGGCGGACCGCGGTGGTGGCGGTGCCGAGGTAGACGCCGGTTTTGCGGACGTCGACGGTGCCGGTGGGGAGGGTTTCCTCGAGCATTTCGACGGGGGCGAGTTTGAGGCGTTTGCCGTCGAATTCGGTCCAGGCGCCGGGGGCGGGGGTGACAGCACGGATGCGGCGGGAGATGGCGAGGGCGGGCTCGTCCCAGCGGATGCGGGCGGCTTCGACCTCCACCTTGGGGGCGTAGGAGATGCCTTCGGTGGATTGCGGGACCGCTTGCAGCGCACCGGCTTCGATACCGTCGAGGGTGGATTCGAGCAGGACCGCGCCGCTGTGGGCGAGGCGGTCCAACAGGACGCCCGCGGTGTCGGTGACCTTGATGGTCTCGGTCATGGTGCCGTAGACGGGGCCGGTGTCGAGGCCCTTCTCGATCAGGAAGGTCGCCGCGCCGGTGATCTCGTCACCGGCCAGGATGGCCGACTGCACCGGCGCCGCGCCGCGCCAGGCGGGCAGCAGCGAGAAATGCAGGTTGATCCAGCCGTGCTTCGGAATCGCCAGCACCGATTCGGGCAGCAACGCGCCGTAGGCGACGACCGGACAGCAGTCGGGCGCCAATTCGGTGAGCTGGGCGATGAATTCGGGCTCCGACGGCCGGCGCGGGGTGAGCACGGGGATACCGTGTTCGTCCGCCAGCAGGCCGATCGGCGACCGGGTCACCTTGCGCCCCCGCCCGGAGACCGCATCCGGCCGGGTCACCACGGCGACCACATCGTGATTGGCGGACTCGATGAGCCGCCGCAGCGAGGGCACCGCCGGTTCGGGCGTGCCCGCGAAAACCAGACGCATCAGCGACCCCGTTCCTGCGCCGCGGCCTTGCGCCGGCCACTGATCTCGGAGGCGGGCAGCGTGGTGACTCCCGCAGTGAACCAGGAGGATTCACGCAGCGTCCGCATCGCCTCCTTGCGGGTGGCCGGATCGAGCCGCTGCAGGAACAGGATCCCGTCCAGGTGATCGGTCTCGTGCTGCACGCAGCGCGCCAGCAGTCCCTCGGCCCGGAACTCGACCGGCTTGCCGTCCACGTCCACGCCGCGCGCGAGCACCGCGTTCGGCCGCGTAACGTCCTCGCGCACACCGGGAATCGACAGGCAGCCCTCCGGCCCGGTCTGGGTCTCCTCGCCCAGCACCTCGAACACCGGATTCACCAGATGCCCGGCCGCGTCCCCGGTGTCGTACACGAACACCCGCAGCCCGACCCCGATCTGCGGCGCCGCCATCCCGACCCCACCGGTCTCGTACATGGTGTCGGTGAGGTCGGCTACCAGCTGGCGCACCTCCTTGTCGAAGGTCTCGACCTCCGCCGCGCGAGCGCGCAGGATCGGATCGCCGAACAGGCGGACAGGCTGGATGGTCACGGGCGACTCCCGGTCATGAACGAATACGGTCGTCTCATTTTACGGACATCGCGGGCCGCGCCGATCAGGAGTGCGCGGCTTCCACCACTTCTTTGATGCCGGTGCCGAGCTGCACGGGCGTGCAGACCGGGGCCACCGTGTGCTCGGGATCGAGGGTATTGACGACGGTCCGCAGCACGAACGGGTCGTAGACCATGTGGAAATGACCGGTCAGATCGTCCGGGCAGAGATTCTGCAGCACCAGATTGGTCGCCCCCGCGCCCTTGAGCGCGATGTTGTCGAACGGCTGGATCATCTCGTCCACCCGGCTGCCGAGCGTGGTGTAACGCACACCCGGCACGGTGTCGCCGCCGGCGTTCAGCGCCTTGATGTAGGGCGAATCGGCGGCCTGCTGGATGGCGGCGGTCGAGGTCGCGATCTCCACGACGGTGAAGATGAACGGCGCGGCATAGGCCACCGGCACCAGGCCGTACATGACGCCGCCGTAACTGGGCGAGGCCACGCCGACCCATTGGCCGACCTTGGGCGCGCCGCCCAGTTTGTTGATCCAGTAGCGAGTCACGCTGGCGCCCTGGGAGAAACCGACGATATCGACCTGCGCCGCGCCGGTGGCGGCGAGCACCTGGTCGACGAACCCGCCGACCTGAGCCGAACTGGCCCAGATGTCCTCGGTGCCGTAACTGGTCTTGCCGGCCTTGCCGCCGTAGTTCAGGGCGAAGACGCAGAAGCCGGCGTCCTTCAGTTGCGGGCTGAGTGCCGCCCAGTCGGAATAGGCCGAGGAGTCGGTGCCGTGCGCCAGCACGACCGGGCGCGGATGTTCGGCGCTGGGCTTGCAGCCGAAGTCGTTGGCGCCCTGGGGCGCCGCGTCCGGATGGTCCTTCAGATATTTCGAGGCGCCCAGGTGATCGGTTTGCACCGGGCCCTGATGCAGTGGCACGGTGACCACCGACGCTGCGGCGATCGCGCCCGGTTCGGCGCCCGCCGGGCCCGAACTGCTCGGTAGTGCGGCGGCCCCGATGACGGCCGCCATTGCCATAACCCCCGCCGGTGCGAACCGACGCACTCGCGTCCGTTTCGCCCGACTCCCTTGTCCCATGTCACAATTCGCCACGGGGCCCTGTTGTCCCATGTCATGAATCATCCCTGGAAGTTTGCCGAATCGCCCGGCGGGGTGGCGTATTCGCGTCCCACTACTTTTCGGGTGTGTCGTCTTCGGCCAGGATCCGGTAGAGCGCCCGGCGCGCCTCGGTGAGTACCTCGGCGGCCTTCTCGGCCTGTTCCTTGTTGCCGACGGCGGCGACCTGAGCGGCCGCGCCCATCAGCTGGCCGATCAGACCGCGCAGGTCGAGCGCCTGATCGCCGACGCCGTCCTTGACGTCCTGCCAGGGATCGCCGAGTTCGGTGCGGTTCTCCTCGAGGTAGGTGGTGCCCGCCTCGGTGAGCTTGGCGGTCTTGCGACCGGCCACCTTCTCGATGATGACCAGGCCCTCGTCCTCGAGCTGGGACAGCGCGGGGTAGATGGACCCCGGGCTGGGCCGCCAGACGTCCTGGCTGCGCTCGCGAATCTGCTGGATCAGTTCGTAGCCGTGCATGGGGCGTTCCTGCAGGAGCAGCAGAATCGCCGCGCGCACATCGCCACGCCGGCCGCGGCCACCGCGACCGCGTCCCCGGCCGAACGGCTGGCCGGGGCCGCCGAATCCGCCGGGACCGAAACCGGGTCCGAAGTCCGGACCGAAGCCACGGCCGTGACCGTGACGGCCGTGTTCGCGCGGACCCTGCGGTCCACGGCCACGGCGGAAGCGCGGATGTTCGGGGCCCTGCGACTCTTCGGCACGCGGTCGCCGCCAGGGGCCGCGGCCCCGTTCGATGTTGTCCATGTGTTCCATGGTGATGCCTCCTTCGAAGGCTCGTCGTTGCATTTGCTGCTATCGACGATATATCGGCAATCTATCCATGACAAGAGTGAACTGGGACACGAACCGATCAGTCGGGACTGTTAGTTGGGCAGGCCGCGCGCGAACAGCAGGTCACGCAGGGCATTGGGGCGGTCGGCCGTTTCGAGCGGCTCGACCAGGGCGAACTCGCAGCCGAGCGCGGTCGCGCCGCCATCGGCCTCCATGCTGTCGCCGACCATGAGCGCTTTTGCGGGCGCGATGCCGAGCTTGTCGAGCGCGGCCTGGAAGATGCGCGGGTCCGGCTTCATCGCACCGACTTCGAAGGACAGTGCGAAGTAGTCGACATAGCGGTCCCAGCCGCGGCTGGCGAAGGCCGGGCGCAGATCGAAGGCGATATTGCTGACCACCGCGACCGCGCGGCCGCCCTCGTGCAGGGCGCGCAGCACATCGCCGGTGTCGGGGTAGGGGGTCCAGGCCAGCGGGTCGAGCAGGCGCTCGTAGAGTTGCCGCGCCGCGGTGGCGGGGACGCCGGAGCGCTCGAGCACCTGCAGGTACGCGGTGCGATGCAGTTCGGGGCTGAGATCCCTGCGCTCCCAGGCGTATTGGCCGTCCGCGTCGAGCTGGACCAGCTGCCCGACCGGAGCGGTCATGGCCTGCATGATCTCGGTGACCTCGTGGGTGTCCAGGGGCCGGCCGTCGTTGTCGGTGAGCGCGGCATTGTGGAATTCCGCTTCCTCCAAGCGGAACAACGTGCCGGAGTAGTCGAAGAGCACCGCCTCGATCGCCATACCGGCCACCCTACACAGCGGTCGTCCGGCGATCCGGTGAAAATACCTGCACTCCTCAACTTGTCTGAGGAGTTTGCTACGGTGGAGCGATGACGAACTCCCCCGTGCTCCAGGTCGGCTCGGTCACCGTCGTGCGCGACGGAAAGCCCATCCTGCAGGATGTTTCGCTGCGGGTGCACCCGGGCGAGCACTGGGCGCTGCTGGGCCCGAACGGGGCGGGCAAGACCACGCTGCTGCGCATGCTGGGCGCGTTCGAGCATCCGACCAGCGGCAGTGTCGAGGTGCTCGGCAAGCGACTGGGGCGGGTCGATATGCGGGAGTTGCGCACGGCCATCGGGCATGTGGATCCGCGGCACGCGCCGCGCAGTCCGCTCACCGTGCACGAGGTGGTGCTGACCGGGCTGACGAATACGGCCGAGCTGGTGCCGCGCTGGGAGCCGAGCGCCGCGCAATTGGCCGAGGCGGATCGGCTCATCGAGCTGATGGGGCTGGCGCATCGGCGAAACGCGCAGTGGCCCATCCTTTCCCAGGGGCAGCGCGGGCGGGCGCTGATCGCGCGGGCGCTCATGCCGAGCCCGCGGTTGCTGCTGCTCGACGAGCCCGCGACGGGGCTGGATCTGGCCGGGCGCGAACAGCTGCTGGAGCGGGTGGACCGGTTGCAGCACGCGCATCCGGAATTGGCGTCGGTGCTGGTGACGCATCATCTGGAGGAGCTGCCGCCGGGGACCACGCACGCACTGCTGCTGCGTGATGGGCAGGCGGTGGTTTCCGGGCCGGTGCAGGAGGTGGTGACCACCGAGCACATCAGCGCCACCTTCGATCATCCGGTGCGGATCACCCGGACGGATGGGCGCTGGAGCGCGAATGCCGCACGGGCCGTGCAGCTCTGAGGTTCAGGACAGGGTATCGATCCAGGCTTCGAGGCGGCGGCCTTCGGCGGCCATCATGTCCGGATCGCGAAAGGTGTTGGTGAGCAGGGAGATTCCCTGATACGACGCCACCAGTGCGACCGCCAGTTCGCGGGCGTCCGCGCGGCCCATGGCGGCGAATTGGGTCTGCACCCAGTCGACCAGGCCGCGCATCACGATGGCCAGTTCCTGTTCCAGGCCGTCGTCGCGCTTGTCCAGTTCGGTGGCCAAAGTGCCCGAGGGGCAGCCGAATTGGGCGGCTTGATCGCGCTGATCGACCCAGCCGCGCACCAGCGCCTTGAGCCGCTCCGCCGGCGAGTCCACCTGTTCGAGGGTGGCGATGATCTCTTCCAGGGTGCGCGCGTGCGCGCCGATGGCGGCCTGGATCAGCTGGTCCTTGGTCTTGAAGTAGTAGTAGACATTGCCGACCGGCACGTCCGCCACGCGGGCGATATCGGCGATGGTCGTCTTCTCCACTCCCCGTTCGTAGAACACCTGCGCGGCCGCTGCGGCCAGGCGCTCGCGTTTACCAGCTTTCGGGGTCGCCACGCCAGAGCCTGAGTTAGTCATACGACTCACTATAGACAACGCGCGGTCGAGGGCTCTATGGTTCTTCTTAGTCAGCCAACTAACTCAGGAGTGAGACAGATGATCGTGGTAACGGGTGCGACCGGCAATATCGGCAGCGCGCTGGTGCGGGACCTCGCCGCGGCGGGTGAGAAAGTGGTCGCGGTGTCGCGGGGCGAGAAGCCGGTGGATCTGCCCGCAGGCGTCGAGCACCGCCGCGGCGATATCGGCGATCTGGACAGCCTCGGCGCGGCGGTAGCGGGAGCGGATGCGCTCTTCCTGCTGATCACCGGACCGCAACTGGTCGCCGGGCCGGCCCCGGCGGAGTTGCTGGAAACCGTTGCGCAGGCAGGGGTTCGGCGCGTGGTGTTCGTTTCCTCGCAGGGCGCGGTGACCCGGGCCGGCAGCGACGGGTACGCCCGCACCCTGGAGTTCGAAAAGGCCCTGGCGGCTTCGGATCTGGAATGGACAGTGGTGCGGCCGGGCGGCTTCTTCTCCAATTCCTTCGCCTGGATCGAACCCGTCCGCGCCGACCGCATGATCGCCGCACCGTTCGGCGACACCGGCCTGCCGCTCGTCGATCCCGCCGATATCGCCGCCGTCGCCGCGACCGCCCTGCGCGAGGACGGACACGACGAACAGATCTACACCCTCACCGGCCCCGCCGTGATCACCCCGCGCGAACAGGCGGCCGCCCTGCAAGCCGCACTCGGCGAACCCCTCCGCTTCCTCGACCTGACCCGCGAACAGGCACGCGGCAACATGCTCCGCTTCATGCCCGAGTCGGTCGCGGACCACACCCTCGACATCCTCGGCGCGCCCACCACGGAAGAGCAGCAGGTCAGCGGCGATATCGAACGGGTACTGGGACGACCGGCGACCAGCTACGCCGAATGGGCACAGCGCGTCATCGGCGCCTTCCGCTGAAATACGCGCCGCCGCCTGCCCATTGAAACATCAGTAAGCATGTGCCTATTATCTGCACATGCTTACTGATTTGTTCACGTCCGACACCGTGCTCATGCCCTGGAAACCCGGTCCGCGCCACGACATCTCGGGACCGGTCTACATCGGGATCACCGATTTCCGATCCCGATCCGAAGCCGACGGTCGCCAGGTCTACGAACTGGGCCTGATGCTCGGCGAAACCTGGCCCGTCATGCAGGGCGCGGTCGGCCTCTGGCTGTGGGGCCGCCCCGCCGAATTCCGGGGCGGCTCGATCTCGGTGTGGGAGAACGAATCCGATATGCACCGCTTCGTGCGCTGGCCCACCCACGCCAAGATCATGCGCGACTGGCGCGGCCGCATCAGCGTGGGTTTCCACGCCTGGAGTGCCGAATACTTCGACCCCACCGAAGCATTGACCCACGCCCGCGACACCATCGAGCAACCCCACCGCCCCACCGCATATCGTTGACCCCATGACAGCACAGCGGCCGGACCTGGCGGCGATGATCGTCCCGCTCGGCCGGGCCCTGGTGGCAGCCGAACAGCCCATCCTGGAAGCGCACGGTCTCACCATGTGGGCCTACATCGTCCTGCTGGCCCTCGGCGAGAGCAGCACCCGCGGCCAAGGCACCCTCGCCCAGGAGATCGGCGCCGACAAAACCCGCATCATCGCCGTCCTCGACGACCTCCAGCAGCGCGGACTCATCGAACGCCGCCCCGACCCCGCCGACCGCCGCGCCCGCCTGCTCACCCTCACCCCGGCCGGCGCCCGCCTCCGCAAGGCCGTCCGCGCCGACATCCACGCCCAGGAGGAACGCCTGCTGAGCCGCCTCCCGGCAACCGACCGCGCCGGATTCCTCGCAGCCCTGCAAACCCTCTCCGCCCTCCCCCGCGCGGAAATCACCGGCTCCTGACAGCTTTCGGCGCGGCCGGCTCCACCCGGTCCACCGGACATCCGCGGTGCCGTCAGGATGGTGAGCGGTGGCGTGGATCTCCGGAATCGTCAGCCGATGTCGATGGGGTCGATCTGTACTCGCAGGGGGGCGTCGGAGCGGTGGGTGCTGCGGACCGCTTGGGCGGCGGTGAGGGCGCGGGAGAGGGCGGCGCCCTCGGACTTGTCGACGCGCAGGATCATTCGCTCCACTTCGGCGGGGGAATCGCCGGAGGAGAAGGGTTTTCGGGCGCCTGGGGGGAGGGGTACGGGGCCGAGGACTTCCACGAAGTCGGGGAGCTTTGCCTCGCCCAGCAATTCGGCGATGGATTCGGTGGTGCCGTCGATGGCGGCGAAACGCACCGCGGGCGGGAAGCGCACCTCGGTTCGTCCGTCCAGTTCGAATCGCGCGTGTCCCACCGGATCCCATCGCACCAGGGCCTGTACCGTCGCCAGGCCGGCATCGGCCATGACGAAGACGCGGCCCTTGGGGCGCACCAGGGCGGCGGCCGACATCCAGCGGCGCAGGGCGTCCTCGGCGGCGCGCAGGTCGGCGCGGCCGAGCAGGGCCCAGCCGTCCAGTAGCAGGGCCACCGAGTAGCCGCCCGCCACCGGGGGTTCCGCGCCGATGGTCGCCACCACGACCTGTGGGCCGGGCGGCACGGTGTCCAGGATCGCGGACCCGCCCGAGCCGCGCACCGGTACGCCGGGGAACGCGCGGCCCAGCTCTTCGGCCGTGCGGGCCGCGCCGATCACGACGGCCCGCAGGGCTCGGGAACCGCAGTGCCCGCAGCGGAAGGCCGCCTCGGTGATGCCGCACCAGCGGCATTGGGGGCTGTGCGCGACATCCCCTGCGCCCCGGCTCACTCCGGCGGCGACTCCCATGGATCTGCGCTGCGCCGCCGCCTCGGCACGGGCCGGGGCCGCGGGTTCGGGCGCGACGCCGGCGGTGCCGTCCAGCACAGGGGCGGCCGGGTCCGCATTGCCGCGCCTGCCCGCCTCTTCGAAGCCGCGCCGGACGGCCTCCGCCGGGCCCCGGGCGGGGGCGCGACGACCGGATGATCTACTGCCGGCGGCCTGAGTCGTGTTGTCCGGCAAGGCCAGCGGGCCGTTGCAGTGCCGGCAGCGGGCGGGCGTCCGGCATTTGGAGCACGCCAGCGCGGGGATGTATCCGCGCCGCGGCACCTGCACCAGTACGGGCAGCCCTTCGTTCAGCGCCTGCCGGGCCGCGAGGAAGGCCGCGCCCGGAATCCGGATCGCCTTGGCGATCGGGTCGCGTTCCAAAGCCGCGTCACTGTCGCCGGGCGCGGTGATCCGCGGTGTGGCGGCCCGCAACTCGGCACGGTCGGCCAGCAGGTCGTGCGCCCAACCGGATTCGACGATCGCCTGCACTTCCGCCGTGCGCGCGAACCCGGCCGCGACGAACGCCGCCCCCGTCTCGTGCGCCCGCAGCATGGCGACCTCCCGCGCATGCGGATACGGCGCGCGCGGTTCGGCGAACGTGTCGTCCCCGTCGTCCCAGATGACGATGAGCCCGAGCTGCTGCGCGGGCGCGAACACCGCGCTCCGCGTCCCCACCACCACCCGAGCCGTCCCCCGCAACACCGACAACCACCGCCGATACCGCGCCGAAGGCCCCAGCCCGGCGGCCAGCCCAACCGCCGACTCCCCCACCAGCGCAACACATTCCGTCAGCACCCGATCCAGATCCCGCTGATCCGGCACCGTGATCACCACACTGCGCCCGCTCCGCACCGTCACCGCCGCCAGCTCCGCCAGCCGCCGCGCCCAATCCTCCCCCGGCAACGCCTGCCACGCCGCCCGCGGCCCCCGCCCCCGCTCCAGCGCCTCCAGGAACGAATGCCCGTGCTGATACCGGCCCCACTCGGGATACAGCTCGGAAACAGGCTGCGCGGCAACGGCCTCACGCACGCCGACCGACTCGTCCACCGAAGATTCGCCCTGACCGTCCCCTGCCGACCCGCCGGATGCCACCGGTTCCGACGTCGCCACCGACGCAGGGGACGCGTTGCGCTCGGCGTCCGAGCCGGACTGCGACGCGGTGGCGGGCGCGACGGCTGTCGATGAATCCTGCTCGCCGACAACGATTTCAGGCCCCGGCGTCGACTCCTGAGATTCGATGGGCAACCGAACCTCTGCCGTGCTGGGGCTCTCGGCGGATGCTAGTGCCTCGTCCAGCACGGTAGCTCCGGTGGCCGCATGCTCAGCTCCGGCGCCGGCGTCCCTGCTCTCGGACGAATCGACCGAGGCGAGATCGACCGGTGCTGCACGTAGCCGCGAATCCTGGTCGGGCGCGGCCGGATCGGGGGAATCGGAATCGATCTGCGCGGGCGTGTCGAACGTGGAGGCGCGCTTCTTGGAGGCGCGGGTGCGCTTCGCGGGCTTGGGGGGCTGGTCGATGCCCTCGGCTTCGACCTTTGCGTGGCGCGGGGGGATGGCCAGGCGGAGGACGTCGGCCCGGGTGCCGGCGTACCGGGCGGCCACCGCGGTGACGAGGCGGAGGATCTCCGGGGTGAGGACGCGTTCGGCGGAGACCACGCGGTCGAGGCGGATGAGTTTGCCGGTGTGGGGGGACTTTTCGAGGCGTTCGAGGATGTAGCCGTCCACCAGGCGGCCGGAGAAACGGATGCGCACTCGGACGCCGGGTTGAGCGATCTCGTCGAACTCGGCGGGGACCAAGTAGTCGAAATCCCGGTCCAGGTGGGCGGGTTCGAGCAATGGCAGCACCCGGGCGATGGGGCGCGCCGGGTGGGGGGTGACCGTACCGACGACGGCGGGAGCGGAGTCCCAGAGGGTTTCCGCTCCCGCCGTCGAGGATTCGGTGTGGGTCAATTAGAGCCCGGCGGCCGCACGCAGCTTGTCCGCGCGGTCGGTGCGCTCCCAGGGCAGATCGACGTCGGTGCGGCCGAAGTGGCCGTACGCGGCGGTCGGGGCGTAGATGGGGCGCAGCAGATCCAGATCGCGGATGATGGCGCCGGGGCGCAGGTCGAACACCTCGGCGATGGCGGCGGAGATCTTGGCCGGATCGATCTGCTCGGTGCCGAACGTCTCGACGAACAGGCCGACGGGGGCCGCCTTGCCGATGGCGTAGGCGACCTGGACCTCGGTGCGCTCGGCCAGGCCGGCGGCGACGACGTTCTTGGCGACCCAGCGCATGGCGTAGGCGGCCGAGCGGTCGACCTTCGACGGATCCTTGCCGGAGAAGGCGCCGCCGCCGTGGCGGGCCATGCCGCCGTAGGTGTCGACGATGATCTTGCGACCGGTCAGGCCGGCGTCACCCATCGGCCCGCCGAGCACGAACTTGCCGGTCGGGTTGACCAGCAGGCGCACGTTCGAGGTGTCCAGGGGGTTCGGCAGCTTCAGCTCGGCCAGCACCGAGTCGACGACCTTCTCGCGGATGTCCGGGGTGAGCAGGTTGTCGAGATCGATATCGGCGGCGTGCTGGGTCGAGATGACCACGGTGTCCAGCCGCTTGGGGATGGAGCCGTCGTATTCGATGGTGACCTGGGTCTTGCCGTCGGGACGCAGGTACGGCAGCACGCCGGACTTGCGGACCTCGGTCAGGCGGCGAGACAGCTTGTGCGCCAAGGAGATCGGCAGCGGCATCAGCTCGGGGGTCTCGACGGTGGCGTAACCGAACATCAGGCCCTGGTCGCCGGCGCCCTGACGCGCGATGTCGTCGTCCTCGCCGCCCACGCGGGCCTCGTGCGAATGATCAACGCCCTGAGCGATATCCGGCGACTGCGCGCCGATGGCCACGTTCACGCCGCAGGAAGCGCCGTCGAAACCCTTTGCCGAGGAGTCGTATCCGATCTCCAGGACCTTCTCGCGGACGATGGTCGGGATATCGGCGTAGGCCGACGTGGTGACCTCACCGGCCACGTGCACCTGACCGGTGGTCACCAGCGTCTCCACGGCGACACGGCTGCGCGGATCGGCCGCGAGCAACGCGTCGAGGATGGAATCGCTGATGGCATCACAGATTTTGTCCGGATGACCCTCGGTCACGGACTCACTGGTGAATAGGCGGCTGCCAGACGTGCGCACAGTTGTTCCCTCTCCCTCAACGGGTTTCTCGTATCGGCCTGCGACAGTAGCGCCTCGGCGCGACCGCACAACCCTTTGTCTCAGACTATTCCAATATGTTCGTCACAGGGGCGAGCCGCCCACCGTGCCGAACAGATTGTGACTCAGACAGTTGCCGGGATGGTTTTCCCGGCGTGTCCGAACCCTGCGATGCCGAGGCTTCAGCGGAGCAAGGGACCGAGTGCATCGAGCACTCGACTGGCCAGCAATGCCTTGGAACCGTGGTCCAGGGCGATCTCGGTGCCGTCGGCGCCGAGCAGCCAGCCATCATTGGTGTCGACTTCGAAGGCTTTGCCTTCGCCGACGGCATTGACCACCAAGAGGTCGCAGCCTTTGCGGGCCAGTTTGGCCCGGGCGTGGGTGAGCACGTCCGCGTGCTCGTCCCCGGTCTCGGCGGCGAAGCCGACGATCGCGGTGCCCGGTAGCTGCCCGTCGCGACGGGCTTGCACCAGACCGGCCAGAATGTCCGGAGTCTTGGTGAGTGCGATCGAATTCGGTTCTCCCGCACCCTTTTTGATTTTAGCCGCGGCCACGTTCACCGGGCGGAAATCGGCCACCGCCGCGGCCATGATGACCGCGTCCGCGCCCAGGGCGTGCTTGTCGACCGCGACCTTGAGCTGTTCGGCGGTGGTCACATTGACCACCTCGACGGCGGCGGGCGGTTCCAGTCCGGCGGTATTGCCCGCGATCAGCGTCACCGTCGCGCCACGCTGGGCGGCCAGGCGAGCGAGCGCGTAGCCCTGCTTGCCGGAGCTGCGATTGCCCAGGA
Source organism: Nocardia yamanashiensis (assembly GCF_021183565.1). NCBI lineage: Bacteria > Bacillati > Actinomycetota > Actinomycetes > Mycobacteriales > Nocardiaceae > Nocardia > Nocardia yamanashiensis. Next base: position 1,419,090 of record NZ_CP089226.1, on the reverse strand, counting down.
AGCGCACGGGATCCAGAAGCTCGCGGGTGCCGCCGGCCGACACCACGACGCGGCGGCCCTCGAGGTCGCGCGGCAGCGCGTCGGCGCGTTCCAGCAGCAGGCGGGCGAGACCGAAGATCTCCTCCGGCTCGGGCAGGCGGCCCGGTCCGGTGTCGGTACCGGTCAGTCGACCCGACGCGGGTTCCATGACGATCGCACCGTGTGCCCGCAGCGTCGCGACATTCGCCCGGGTGGCCGGATGCTCCCACATCTCGGTATGCATGGCCGGGGCGAACAGCACGGGACATCGCGCGGTCAGCAGGGTGGCGGTCAGCAGGTCGTCGGCGCGGCCCTGCGCGGCGCGGGCCATGAGGTCCGCGGTGGCGGGCGCGATGACGACCAGATCGGCCTCCTGGCCGAGGCGCACGTGCGGCACCTGCGGCACATCGGCGAAGACACCGGTGTGCACGGGATGCCCCGAAAGCGCTTCGAAGGTGGCCTTGCCGACGAATTGCAGCGCCGACTCGGTGGGAATGACACGAACCTCGTGCCCGGTTTCGGTAAACCGGCGCACGAGGTTGCAGCTCTTGTAAGCGGCGATTCCGCCGCCGACTCCGACGACGATCCGGGTCACCGCGGAACTACTCGCCTTCGGAGTGCTCGAGCAGGTCGGCGTGGATCTCGCGCATGGCCACCGACAGCGGCTTCTCCTGCAGACCCGGCTCGACCAGCGGACCGACGTATTCGAGAATCCCGTCGCCGAGCTGGTTGTAGTAATCGTTGATCTGCCGGGCCCGCTTGGCCGCGTAGATGACCAGCGCGTACTTGGACGAAGTCCGCTCCAGCAGTTCGTCGATCGGCGGGTTGGTGAGGCCGACCGGAGTGTCGTAGGCGGGCGCGGTCTTGATGTCCGTACTCACTAGGAAGGCTCCTGCGGGGTTGTTCGGAATGGGATGCGGGTCAAGAACCCGAATTCGAGCTAACGAACAACGATACCAACTGCTCGCAGGCGCTGGTCACCTCGTCGTTCACGATGACGATGTCGAACTCGTCACAAGCTGCTAATTCGGTGCGAGCGGTCTGCAGTCGACGCTCGATGACCTCGGGCGATTCGGTCCCGCGTGAGGTCAGGCGGGACACCAGCTCATCCCAGCTGGGCGGGGCCAGGAAGACCAGCAGGCCCTCCGGCATGGCTTTGCGGATCGAGCGCGCGCCTTCCAGATCCACCTCGATCAAGACCGGGTGTCCGGACGCGAGCGCTTCCCGCACAGGTGCGGCCGGGGTGCCCGACCGCTGTAGTCCACCGTGGATATCGGCCCACTCGAGCAATTCGTCCGCCTCGATCATGGCGTCGAATTGCTCCCGGGTGACGAAGCGGTAGTCCCGTCCGTCGACCTCACCGGGCCGGGGAGCCCGGGTGGTGGCCGACACACTGAATACCAATTCGGGCAGTCGTTCGCGCACGCAGCGCACGACGGTGGACTTACCGACGGCCGAGGGGCCGACCAGGACTACCAGTCGACCCTTCCGAGTGTGTTCGACCACCCTCGGATTATTCGGCGCTGAAGTCGAACCGGGCCAGCAGCGCCTTACGCTGCCGGTCACCCAGTCCGCGCAGGCGGCGAGTGGGAGCGATCTCCAGTTCGCTCATGATTTCGGCCGCCTTGACCTTGCCCACCTTCGGCAGAGCCTCGAGCAGAGCCGACACCTTCATCTTGCCGAGAACTTCGTCCTTCTCGGCATCGGCAAGGACCGTCTTCAGATCGGTACCGCCACGCTTCAAGCGCTCCTTGAGCTCCGCCCGAGCGCGGCGAGCGGCAGCCGCCTTCTCCAAAGCAGCGGCGCGCTGCTCGTCAGTCAGCTGGGGAAGGGCCACGGTTCCTCCGTCTCATCGTTCATTGCTTGATCTACCTCCGGTAACCCGGTGGTCTCAGCGACCGTACCCACGACGCTTGTCGATTGCGAACCCACCCCCCAGGTCAGCGCGTGATTCCGGGCACGACCCGGCCGAACGGGCAACCTGGTGGGCCACCTCCGACCGGCTGCGCCGATCCTACTCCGGGGGCCGCGAATAGCCTTGCGGCCAGGGGTTTTTCACGTTCGAACCCAGGTTCGAAGAGGTGCGGATCGGCCGGTGCGGAAACCGTGACCGAGCTGTAATCACGCGACCTGGATTTTTCTTGGATTCATCGGCGTGTCGCGCAAAAACGACCCCGCGTGTCGCGCATCACAGCGGGCGACCGGCGAGTACCGAAACGGTCGTACGGCTAGCCCCTGGACCACGCGAAATACCGCCTGGAAGGCTCCTGGAGCGACGAAAACACACGCGTGTAGTTCCCTGGACGAAACCGGACCCCACCGGCCGGAAATCGGCACTGAGCGGGCCCGGCGGCCGGAATCGGCGCGGCCCGGATTTCGCGCAGAGCGAACAGTCCGTCAGTCGTCGTAGTGGCAGAGCTCGATGAGGGTGCCCTCGGGGGCGCGCAGATGTGCCACGCGCATGCCCCAGGCGGGCTGATCTGCGGGTTCGCTCACCAATTCGGCCCCGCGGGCGACGGCGGCCTTCGCGGCGGCGTCGACATCGGCGACGCGCAGCACGATCACCACGCCGTCGACGCCGTCGCGCTCGCGGTGCGGGGCGCCAATGGCGGCGTCCTGGTAGGCGCGGGTGAACAGCGCGAGGTCGTTGCCCTGGATCGCGAAGCACGCGTAGGGGCCGTCTTCGGCGCGCGGGGCATCGGCCGGGTCGTCCTTGAGCGGCAGGCCGAGCACATCGCGGTAGAAGCGGAAGCTGGTGGCGAAATCGTCCACCAGAACACGAGTTTGGCCGTAGGAGAGCAGGCCGAGTTCGTTGTCGGACATCGGGTCACACCTTTCACCGGGATTCGGTGTGCAGCGTAATCAGCCGCGCGGTGAGACCCGCTGCCGTGTAGCGGGTTCCGGACCGGTCACGCGGCCGGCCAGAGGTCCTTCAGGCGCGGGGCGAGTTCGTGGCCCTGGCGCACGCCGGCTTCGTAGGCGGGCAGCAGCTGGGCCGGGTCGAAGACGTTGGGGCCGATGGCGTCCGCCTCGGGTGCGATGGAAAACACTGTGCCGCTGCCGAGTTCGGTGTCCTTGGGGGCGCGCGGGAACAGGTGCGCCAGGGGTTCGACGATCACGATGACCTCCGCGCCGGCGGCCAGGTCGGCGTTGACGGGCGAGCGCAGGCCGCCGTCCATGTAGTGGTGGCCGTCGATCGGGATCGGCGGGAAGACGCCCGGCGCGCAGGTGCTGGCGGCGATGGCGCGCTCGAGGGGAATGCCGTCGGCCTTGGTGGCGGCGCGGAATTTGCCCTCGGTCACGTCGATCACGGTGACGACGAGGTCCTTGTCCGGCCATTCGGTGGTGCCGATCAGCCCGGCCATCCGGGCGACGTGCTCCTCCGGATCGCCCAGGCCCATTTCCAGGGCGCGCGCACCGGCCCGCCGCCAGGCTTCCGACGCGCCGATCCCCGGCGTCATGAGAATCCCGAGCACCTCGGAGAACGCGGCCATACTGAAGTTGATCTTCGGGCTGTCCGCCGACGGCGGTTGCAGCACCCGGCCGATATCGCCGCCGTCGGCGAGAATCGCCCCGATGATCGACCCCGCGGAGGTGCCGACGATCCGGTCCGCCGCGGCCAGGTCGATCCCCGCCTCCCGCAGGGCGCCGACCAGCCCGGCCATCCAGCTCAGGCCGACCGCGCCACCCCCTCCGAGAACCAGTGCGTGACGGATTCCATTGGGCGGCAGCGCGGTAGACATGCCGCCACTGTATCGGAGCCGCCCGCACCCCAGGCCGCCCTAGCGAGATTCAGCGCCGGGGCGGGCATTTCGCGCGGGCCCCGGCCACGACCGCCCGGGAACCGCCCCGAGCGTCCGAGGCGGTTCCACTGTGCGCGGCGGCGTTGCCGCGCGATCGTCTGCGGTGGCGGGCGGCCGTATTCGATACCGCCGGCACCGATTCAGCCCTGTAGGAAGGCGAATTCGGCGGCCAGTTCGGCCACCTTCTCCTGGAGGGCGGTAACCGACGGTCCGGCCTTGAGCACCTCGCGGGAGACGTTCGGCAGCACCGCGCCGAGATCGCTCGCCGGGACCAATTTTCGGATGTCGTCCGCTCCCCCGCCCTGTGCGCCGACGCCCGGCATGAGGATCGGGCCGTTGAGGGCGGACAGGTCCGGGGCCTCGGTGAGGGTGGCGCCGACTACCACGCCGACGGAACCGAATTCGGCTCCCGCGTTGGCCGCCGCGGCGTCGTCCACCATGCGCTGGGCGATGCTGCGGCCGTCGGGACCGGTGATGCGCTGTAGTTCCGCCGCTTCCGGATTGGAGGTGGCGGCCAGCACGAACACGCCCCGGCCATTGGCCTTCGCCAGGTCCAGCGCCGGTGCGAGGGAACCGAATCCGAGGTACGGCGACACCGTCACCGCGTCGGAGCCGAGCGGGCCGTCACCGAGCCAGGCGTGGGCGTAGGCGTCCATGGTGGAGCCGATATCGCCGCGCTTGGCGTCGGCGAGCACCAGGGTGCCCGCCTCCCGCAGCTCGCCGATGGCCTCCTCCAGAACCATCAGCCCGCCGGAGCCGTAGGTCTCGAAGAACGCGACCTGCGGCTTGACCAGGGCGACGCGGCCGGCGAAGGCTTCGACGCAGGCGTCGGCGAATGCCTTGAGCCCGGTCACGTCCGGCGACAGTCCCCAGGCCCGCAGCAGCGGCGGATGCGGGTCGATGCCCACGCACAGCGGACCGTGCGCACGCATCGCATCCCGCAGCCGCACACCGAAACTCGTCATGCTCAGCCTCGCAGGGTGGCGTGGAGTTCCTGCAGGGACCGCACGCCGATGCCGCCGTTGATGGTGGCCTCGATGCCCTGCACCGCCGCCGCCGCGCCCTGCACGGTGGTGATGCACGGGATGTTCGCGCCCACCGCGGCGGTGCGGATCTCGTAACCGTCCACGCGCGGGCCGTTATTGCCGTACGGGGTGTTGAACACGATGTCGACGTCGCCGTCCTTGATCATGTCCACGATGCTCGGCTGATCCGCGGTGGCGCCGTCCTCGGAGTGCTTGCGCACCCGCTCGCACGGAATGCCGTTGCGGCGCAGCATCTCCGCCGTGCCGTCGGTGGCCAGGATGCGGAAGCCCAGGTCGTGCAGGCGCTTGACCGGGAAGACCATGGCGCGTTTGTCGCGGTTGGCGATCGAGACGAAGGCGGTGCCCTCGGTCGGCAGCGAACCGTAGGCGGCGGCCTGGCTCTTGGCGAAGGCGGTACCGAAATCGGCGTCGATGCCCATGACCTCGCCGGTGGACTTCATCTCCGGCGAGAGCAGCGAGTCGATGCCGCTGCCGTCCGGACGGCGGAAGCGGTGGAAGGGCAGCACCGCTTCCTTGACCGCGACCGGCGCGTCGAACGGGGCGTAGCCGCCGTCGCCCTCGGCCAGCAGCAGGCCCTCCTTGCGGAGTTCGGCGATGGTGGCGCCCAGCGCGATGCGCGCGGCCGCCTTGGCCAGGGACACCGCGGTGGCCTTGGACACGAACGGCACGGTGCGACTGGCGCGCGGGTTGGCCTCGAGGACGTAGAGCACATCGTCCTTGAGCGCGTACTGCACGTTCAGCAGCCCCTTGACGCCGATGCCCTTGGCGAGCGCGGCGGTGGAGCGGCGCACGGCCTCGATATCGCTGCGGCCCAGGGTGATCGGGGGCAGGGCGCACGCCGAGTCGCCGGAGTGGATACCGGCTTCCTCGATATGTTCCATGACGCCGCCCAGGTACACCTCTTCGCCGTCGCAGAGCGCGTCGACGTCGATCTCGATGGCGTCTTCCAGGAACCGGTCCACCAGCACCGGGTGGTCCGGGGTGATCTCGGTGGCGCGGGAGATGTAGTCCTCGAGGGACTGCTCGTCGTAGACGATCTCCATGCCGCGCCCGCCGAGCACGTAGGAAGGCCGCACCAGGACCGGGTAGCCGATCTCGTTGGCGATCTTCTTGGCCTGCGGGAAGGTGGTGGCGGTGCCGTACTTGGGCGCCGGAAGACCCGCCGCGACAAGCACATCGCCGAATTCGCCGCGATCCTCGGCCAGGTCGATGGCCGCCGCCGAGGTGCCGACCACGGGCACGCCCGCATCGGTCAGGCGCTGCGCCAAACCGAGCGGGGTCTGGCCGCCGAGCTGGCAGATGACGCCCGCGACGGTGCCGGACTCGGTTTCGGCGTGGTACACCTCGAGCACGTCCTCGAAGGTGAGCGGCTCGAAGTAGAGGCGATCGGCGGTGTCGTAGTCGGTCGACACGGTCTCCGGGTTGCAGTTGACCATGATGGTCTCGAACCCGGCGGCCGAAAGCGTCTGCGCCGCATGCACACACGAGTAGTCGAACTCGATGCCCTGGCCGATGCGGTTCGGGCCGGAGCCCAGGATGATGACCTTCTCGCGCTCGCGCTGCGGCGCCACTTCGGATTCCGCGGCGGGATCCAGCTCGTAGGCCGAGTAGTGGTACGGGGTCTTGGCCTCGAATTCGGCGGCGCAGGTGTCGACGGTCTTGAACACCGGGCGGATGCCGAGCCGGTGGCGCAGCTCCCGCACGCCGCCCTCGCCCGCGAGTTCCGGTCGCAGCGAAGCGATCTGGCGATCGGAGAGGCCGTAGTGCTTGGCGGTGCGCAGCAGCGACTCGTCCAGCACCGGCGCGTCGATGATCTCCTGGCGCAGCTGCACCAGGCCGGCGACCTCGGCCACGAACCACGGGTCGATACCCGAGGCGGCGGCGGTGTCCTCGATGCTCGCGCCCAGGCGCAGCGCCCGCTCCACCTGGTAGATGCGGCCTTCGGTGGGCACCTTCAGATCGTCCAGGATGGCCTGCACGTCGGTCCACTCGCCGTCGGGCAGCGTCCAGAAACCGGTCGCCTTGGTCTCGAGCGAGCGCAGCACCTTGCCGAGAGCCTCGGAGAAGTTGCGGCCCATGGACATCGCCTCGCCGACCGACTTCATGGTGGTGGTCAGCGTGGTGTCGGCGCCCGGGAACTTCTCGAAGGCGAAGCGCGGAGCCTTGACCACGACGTAGTCGAGGGTGGGCTCGAAGCAGGCCGGGGTCTCGCCGGTGATGTCGTTGACGATCTCGTCGAGGGTGTAGCCGATGGCCAGCTTGGCGGCGATCTTGGCGATCGGGAAACCCGTTGCCTTGGAAGCCAATGCCGAGGACCGTGACACGCGCGGGTTCATCTCGATGACGATCAGGCGACCGTCCTTGGGGTCCACCGCGAACTGGATATTGCAGCCGCCGGTGTCGACGCCGACCTCGCGCAGGATGGCGATGCCGAGATCGCGCATCTTCTGGTATTCGCGGTCGGTGAGGGTCATGGCCGGGGCGACGGTGACCGAGTCACCGGTGTGCACGCCCATCGGGTCCACGTTCTCGATCGAGCAGACGATGACGACATTGTCCTTGCCGTCGCGCATGAGCTCGAGCTCGAATTCCTTCCAGCCCAGGATGGATTCCTCGATGAGCACGTTCGCGGTCGGCGAGGCCGCGAGGCCGCCGCCGGCGATGCGATCGAGATCCTCGTGGTTGTAGGCCATGCCCGAACCCAGGCCGCCCATGGTGAACGAGGGCCGCACGACGACCGGGAAGCCCAGTTCCGCAACGGTTTCCCGCACTTCGGCCATGGTGTAGCAGACCTTGGAGCGCGCCGACTCGCCGCCGACCTTGGCGACGATGTCCTTGAACTTCTGCCGGTCCTCACCGCGCTGGATGGCTTCGAAGTCGGCGCCGATCAGCTCGACGTTGTACTTCTCCAGCACACCGTTCTCGTGCAGTGCGACAGCGGTATTGAGCGCGGTCTGACCGCCCAGGGTCGCCAGGATGGCGTCCGGGCGCTCCTTGGCGATGACCTTCTCCACGAATTCCGGGGTGATGGGCTCGACATAGGTCGAGTCCGCGAACTCCGGGTCGGTCATGATGGTGGCCGGGTTGGAGTTGACCAGCGACACGCGCAGGCCCTCCGACCGCAGGACGCGACACGCCTGGGTTCCCGAGTAGTCGAACTCACAAGCCTGGCCGATGACGATCGGGCCCGAGCCGATCACCAGGATGTGATTGAGGTCGGTACGGCGTGGCATCAGGCTCCTTCCATCAGCATGGCAAAGCGATCGAACAGGTACGCGGCGTCGTGGGGGCCGGCCGCGGCCTCGGGGTGGTACTGCACGGAGAAGGCGCGGCCGCTCACCAGCTGCACGCCCTCGACGACACCGTCGTTGGCGCAGACATGGCTGACCTCGGCCTTGCCGAAGGGGGTGTCGAACACCTCGCCGCGCTCGCCCTCGAGGGCGAAGCCGTGGTTCTGCGCGGTGATGGAGATGCGGCCCGAATGATGTTCGATGACCGGCACATTGATGCCGCGGTGGCCGAACTTCATCTTGTAGGTGCCGCGCCCGAGCGCCCGGCCCAGGATCTGGTTGCCGAAGCAGATGCCGAACAGCGGCAGGTTCTCGCCCAGGATGCCCTGGGTCAACGCCACCTGCGCGTCGGCGGTGGCCGGGTCGCCCGGGCCGTTGGACAGGAACACGCCGTTGGGGCTCAGTTCCTTGATCTGGTCCAGGGTCACGTTCGAGGGCACCACGTGCACCCGCATGCCGCGCTGGGCGAACATGCGCGGAGTGTTGGACTTGATGCCCAGGTCCACCGCGACGACCGTGAAGCGGTGCTCACCTACGGGTTCGATGGTGTACATCTCGTCCGTGGAGACCTCACCCGCGAGGTCCGCGCCCAGCATGGAGGGCTGGCCGGTGACCCGGCCCAGCAGCTCCTCGTAGTCGGCGAGGGCCTCGCCGGAGAAGATGCCCGCCTTCATGGAGCCGTAGTTGCGCAGGTGCCGCACCAGCGCGCGAGTGTCGATGCCCGCGATGCCGACGACGCTCTGGTTCTCCAGCTCGTCCTGCAGGCTGCGGTTGGCGCGCCAGTTGGACACGCGGCGCGAGGGGTCGCGCACGGCGTATCCGGCGACCCAGATCTTCGAGGACTCGTCGTCCTCGTCGTTCCAGCCGGTATTGCCGATCTGCGGGGCCGTGGCCACCACGATCTGCCGGTCGTAACTCGGATCGGTGAGGGTTTCCTGGTAGCCGGTCATGGCCGTGCAGAAAACCGCTTCACCCAATGTCTGTCCGACGGCGCCGAAGGTCGAACCGCGGAAAACCCGGCCGTCCTCGAGCACCATCACTGCGGTATCGCCGCTCATGCCTCTGCCTCGTCTCCCGTCATCGCACCCGTCCAGGCCGGGTACACCGTCTTGTCGTCTCCGCGGAAACCGGTATCCACCTCGGTTCCCGTCGGCAATTTCCAGCGAATGACCAGCACGCCTTCTGCCGTCATCACCTTGCCCGCATGCCCGCGCTCGGCGCGGACCGCCGTAATGGATTCCTCCGGAATCCAGATCGGCCCCGTCCCGTCCCGCTCGAGCAGAATGCCGCGCTCGAAGCGGGTGAGTTCCGCTGTGGCCCGGAAACCCAGGTCGCCCACCGTGATTCGCTGAATCCAGCTGGGGGCCAGGGTGCTGCCGAGATACATCCCGGTGGTCGGCTCCAGCAGCTGCGCCCCGCAATCGCCGGGCACCGCGGGCAGTTCACCGATCGCGGAAGCCTGGCGTCGGGCGCGTCCGGTCCAGGCCCGGTACATGCCCCAGATGCTCAGCGCGAACAGCGCGAACATCCCGACCACCCACAGCGTGCGCTCCATTACGGACCTCCTCGGTTCCCCACCCGCCGGTCTCCACCGGCGAAGACCTCATCGCCCCCGCGTGGCGCGGCGGCCACCCCGTCCCGGGCGGTGATCCGGCCGCGCAGGAAGGTGGTGGTCACCTTCGCGGGCAGGGTCATCGACTGGAAGGGGGTGTTGGTGGAGATCGACGCGAGGTTCTTCGCCTCGACCGTCCACTCGGCATTCGGATCGACCAGCGTCAGGTTGGCGGGTTCGCCCACCTGCAGGGGCCGGCCCTGATCGTCGAGTCCGACGATGCGCGCGGGATTCTCGCTCATCACGCGGGCGACGCCGCGCCAGTCGAGCAGACCCGGGTTGACCATGGTCTCGACGATGATCGAGAGCGCGGTCTCCAGGCCGAGCATGCCGGGGCGGGCGGCCGCGAATTCGCAGCACTTGTCTTGTTCGGCATGCGGGGCGTGGTCGGTGGCGACACAGTCGATGACGCCTTCGGCCAGGGCCTGGCGCAGGGCGGCCACGTCGGAGGTCTCGCGCAGCGGCGGGTTGACGCGGTTGACCGCGTCGTAGGTCTCCAGGCGCGAATCGTCGAGGAGCAGGTGGTGCGGGGTCACCTCGGCGGTGATCGAAATCCCCTGGGACTTGGCCCATTTCAGGAGTTCGACGGTGCCGGCGGTGGAGGCGTGGCAGATGTGCACGCGCGCACCGGCGTCCCGAGCCAGCAGGGCGTCGCGGGCCACGATGGATTCCTCGGCGGCGCGCGGCCAGCCGGCCAGGCCCAGGCGGGCGGCGTTCGGACCCTCGTGCGCCACAGCGCCCTTGGTGAGGCGCGGTTCCTCGGCGTGCTGGGCGATGAGCACGCCCAGGGTGTTCGCGTACTCCAGGGCGCGGCGCATGATCAGCGGGTCATAGACGCACATGCCGTCGTCGGAGAACATGCGCACATTGCCGACGCCCGCTGCCATGGTGCCCATTTCGGCGAGCTGCTTGCCTTCGAGGCCCACGGTGACCGCACCGACCGGGTACACGTCGACCAGGCCGACCTCCTGGCCGCGCCGCCACACGTGATCGGTGACGACCACCGAGTCGGCGACCGGGTTGGTGTTGGCCATGGCGAACACGCCGGTGTAGCCGCCGAGAGCAGCTGCGGCGGAACCGGTTTCGATGGTCTCGGTGTCCTCGCGGCCCGGCTCGCGCAGATGCGTGTGCAGGTCGATGAAGCCCGGCAGCAGCACCTGGCCGGTGGCATCGACGACCTCCGCGTCGGTCGCGGCGATACCGCTGCCGATCTCGCGGATCTCACCGTCGGCCAGCAGCACGTCGACCGGGTCGCCCTCGCCGTACAAACGAACGTTCTGAATCAGGATCTTGCTCATGCCACCACCTCGTCGGTTCCGGCCAGCAGGCGGAAGAGCACCGCCATGCGCATGTGGACGCCATTGTTGACCTGTTGCAGCACAGCGGCTTTGGGCGAATCGGCGACCGCCGGGGCGATCTCCATTCCGCGCAGCATGGGGCCGGGGTGCAGCACCACCGCGTGCTCGTCGAGCATCTTCAGGCGACGCTCGTTCAGGCCGTAGTTGATCGAGTACTCGCGCGCCGACGGGAAGAAGCCGCCGTTCATGCGCTCGGCCTGCACGCGCAGCATCATGACCGCGTCGGCGCCCGGCAGTTCGGCATCGAGGGAGTTCGAGACCCGCACCGGCCAGGCTTCGACACCGACCGGCAGTAGCGTGCGCGGGGCGACCAGCACTACTTCCGCACCAAGCGTGCTGAGCAGGAAGGCATTCGAGCGCGCGACGCGGCTGTGCAGGATGTCGCCGACCAGCACGACCCGCTTGCCATCCAGGTCGCCGAGGCGCTGGCGCAGGGTCAGCGAGTCCAGGAGCGCCTGGGTCGGGTGCTCGTGCATGCCGTCACCGGCATTGATGATGGCCGGGCCCGGGCCCGCGTAACCGCTCGCGCCGTCGTTCATCTCGTGGAACCAGCGCGCGATCTGGTGCGCCGCACCGGAAGCCGGGTGCCGCACGATGAGCGCGTCCGCGCCGGCCGCGTGCAGGGTGAGCGCGGTATCGCGCAGCGACTCGCCCTTGGAGACAGAGGAACTCGACGCGCTCACATTGATGACGTCGGCGCTCATCCACTTACCGGCGACCTCGAAGGAGACCCGGGTGCGGGTGGAGTTCTCGAAGAACACCGTCATGACGGTGCGCCCGCGCAACGTCGGCAGCTTCTTGACTTCGCGGCCGAGCAGCGCCTGCTCGAACCGTTCGGCGTCGTCCAGCAAACCGGTGGCAGTGTCGCGGTCCAGATCGGTGACCGACAGCAGATGCCTCACAGTTCGCCCTCCTGACGCAGATACACACCATCACGACCGTCGTGCTCGCGCAGCAGCACCGAGATGTCCTCGGTGCGCGAGGTGGGCACGTTCTTGCCTACGTAATCCGCGCGGATCGGCAGTTCCCGGTGCCCGCGATCGATGAGCACCGCGAGCTGCACGGCGCGGGGGCGGCCCAGGTCGCGCAGCCCGTCGAGGGCGGAGCGGACCGTGCGGCCGGAGAACAGCACATCGTCGACCAGCACCACCAGCGCGTCCTCGATCCCGCCCTCGGGCACCGAGGTGCGCTCGAGCGGGCGATGCGGCTTGCTGCGCAGGTCATCGCGGTAAAGAGTGATGTCGAGGGAGCCGACGGCGGGGCGCACCCCGGCGAATTCCTCGATCTTGAGCGCCAATCGATTGGCGAGAGTCGTTCCACGCGTGGGGATTCCGATGAGCACGACGCGCGGGACGGCCGGATCCGCGGAATCGACGGCGGTCTTCTCGATGATCTGATGCGCCATGCGGGCGATGGTGCGGCCGACATCCGGATCCGACAGCAGCTCACGCCCGGCGTTGATCTGCTCGGGATCGTGCCGCTGCGAATGCTCGGCAGCGCTCGACTTGGCAGCCCGGTCTTCGGGCACAGCCATGCCGACCTCCTTCCCCGCCTCACTGGACGGTCCGTTAAAGGATGTCTTTCGAGTGGTCACCCTAGCAGCGCCGCCACACCGCCCCGCCGCCGCACCCCCTCCGCAACCGGCCCGCCGCCGCACCCGCACCGCCGCCGCGACCAGCAGGAATCCGCCCTACCGGCGGTAACCGGCTACCCGGCAGCTATGCGAAGGGGCCGGGGCTGTGGCCAGGTTCACGCCCGCAGCCACCCCACCCGACACCGGCTAGCACGTCGAGGGTCCGACCGCCTGGCAACGCGACCGTCAGGGGGCCGGCGGTCACTGGCCGTTCGGGGTCCGGCGGTCGAAGACCAGGGGCCGGGCGATCTTGAGGGCGGTGGCGACCGCACCGAGCAGGACCGCGTCGTCGCCGAGGTGGCTGGCGGCGACGGTCGGGCGGAGCGGCGTAGTGCGTTGCAGGGTCGCGCGGACTTGATCGAGGAGGAGGTCGGCGCTGCGGCCGACGCCGCCGCCGACGATGATCAGGTCCGGATCGAGGACCGCGGTGACCGCGGCGACGACCAGGGCGATCCGTTCGCCTTCCGCGCGGACCACTTCCGTCGCGATCGGATCGCCGCGGCGGGCCGCATCGAAGACGGCCTTGGCGGTGAGGCGTCCGGTCATGCCGCGGTCACGGGCGGCACGGACCACGGCGTCGGCGGAGACGGCTTCCTCGAGTGCGCCCCGGCGGGGCGCGACCGCGTCGGTGTCGCCGAAAGCGGCGGGGAGGAAGCCGACTTCGCCCGCCGCGCCGTGGGCGCCGGTGAAAAGCTCTCCGCGCGAGACGATTCCGACGCCGAGGCCGGTGCCGATGAGGACGTAGACGAACAGGCGGCTGCCCTGGCCGCCGCCGAAGGCGTACTCCCCCAGCGCTGCCAGGTTGGCGTCGTTGTGGATGGAGAGGTCGGGGCCGCCGAGGCGGTCGCGGATCTCGTCGAGCACCCCGGCGCGGCCCCAGCCGGGGAGGTTGACGGCGTAGTGGACGCGGCCGTCCTGCGGATCGAAGACGCCGGGGCTGCCCAGGGCGGCGTGCACGACGCGATCGACGGGAATGCCCGCGTCGCCGAGGGTTGCGCGGGCGGCCTCGACGGCGACCTGGGCGAGGGCGGTGGCATTGCGGGCACGATTGGGAACGTCTGTGCGGGACAGCACTTTTCCCGACATGTCGGCGACGGCGGCACGCAGGCGCGCCCGGCCGACGTCGATGCCGAGCACATAGCCGGCGGTGGGATCGGGTTCGTAGAGCACGGCGGTGCGCCCGCGTTCGGGCGCGACGGTACCCATCTCCCGGACCAGGCCGTGTTCCTCCAGGGCCGCCAGTGCACTGGACACGGTCGGCTTGGACAGGCCGGTGTCGCGCGCGAGTTGCGCACGGGATGCCGGTCCGCCCGCGCGCAGCTGTTCGAGCAGCAGCCATTCATTGTTGCTGCGCAAACGCTGCCTGTTCCAAGGCACTTCGTCCACGACCCTCCGATCCCGTTCCACTGTCGAGCCGACTGTAAACAATCGGCCCGACCCCTTGACTGGAATAGTAAAGGAATTTAACTTTACAAAACCCATACGCCCTCCCCCATTGCGCCACCGGAGGAAGCCATGACCGGCCCCAGCACGCTCCCCAGGAAGATCGGCCTGTTCCAGGCCACCACCATCAATATGAGTCAGATGGTCGGCATCGGGCCGTTCGTCACGATTCCCCTCATGGTCGCCGCGTTCGGCGGACCGCACGCCGTGCTCGGCTTCGTCGCCGGCGCCATCCTCGCGCTCGCCGACGGGCTCATCTGGGCCGAACTCGGGGCAGCCATGCCCGGGGCGGGCGGCACCTACGTGTACCTGCGCGAGGCGTTCCAGTACCGCAGCGGGCGGCTGATGCCGTTCCTTTTCGTCTGGACCGCAATACTTTTCATTCCGCTGATCATGTCGACCGGGGTGCAGGGCCTGGTGCAGTACCTGACCTATCTGTGGCCGTCCATGACCACCGGGCAGGGCGATATCGTCGGGCTCGCGGTGGTGGCGCTGGTGGTGCTGCTGTTGTGGCGCAAGGTCGAGAGCATCGGGCGGATCACCGTCGTCATGTGGGCGGTCATGATCATTTCGGTGGCGGCGGTCATCCTGGCGGCCTTCACCCACTTCGACGCGGGCATGGCCTTCGACTGGCCTTCGAACGCCATCGATCTGGGCAGCAATACCTTCTGGCTGGGCTTCGCCTCCGGGCTGACCATCGGCATCTACGACTACCTCGGGTACAACACCTCCGCGTATCTCGGTGCGGAACTGAAGGATCCGGGCCGGGTGCTGCCGCGCTCCATCGTGACGGCGATCGTCGCGGTCATGGGCATCTACCTGTGCATGCAGATCGGCGTGCTGGGTGTGATCGACTGGCACGACCTCCTCGATCCGGGCAATGTGGCCTCGCAGTCGGTGGCCTCGGCGGTGCTCGAGACGACCATCGGCAAGGGGGCCGCGCAGGTCGTCACCGTACTGATCCTGGTGACCGCGTTCGCCTCGGTGTTCGCCGGACTGCTGGGCGGGTCGCGGGTGCCGTTCGACGCGGCGCGCGACGGCGTGTTCTTCCGGTCCTTCGGGCGATTGCATCCCAAGCACGAGTTCCCGGTGCTCGGACTGATCGTGATGGGCGTGGTGACCGCGGCCGGGTTCGTCTTCGCCCGGCACATCGGCACCTCCGCTACCCATCCGCCGCTGGCGGTGCTCATCTCACTGCTGACCACGGTCATGGTGATCGTGCAGGCCTTCGCGCAGATCGCGGCGCTGGTGGTGCTGCGGCGGCGGCAACCGAACCTGGCGCGGCCGTACAAGATGCTGCTGTATCCGCTGCCCGCGGTGGTCGCGGCCATCGGCTGGGCGGTCATCTACGGGTACGCGGACAAGGCCAATCCCGGTGTGCACCCGATCGAATGGTCGCTCGCGTGGGTCGGCATCGGCCTGGTGTCGTTCCTGATCTGGGCGCGGGTGGAGAAGACCTGGCCGTTCGGCCCCAAGGAGATTCACGAGCGGTTCGCCGAACCCGAACCTGCGCCGACCGCCTGAGCGACAGCCCAGGCAAACACTCAGCAAACATGCGGTTATGATCCGGTCCGATTGCTTTGTCTTGGATTGTCCGGATCCACCGCCCTCCGAGGCTGGGAGTCGTCGCCATGAGCAAACCGCTGGTCTGGGCCATAGCCGCCGCACTCGTCGTGATCGGGCCGATGGCCGGATTATTCGCCCGCCGGCTCGTCGATCGGATCGCCGCCAAGACCGCGGGCAACGAGCGCTCGGTGCACCGCATGGGCTTCGGCCTGGCCCGCGACTTGGCCGTCCCGGTCGCGTCGCTGGCCGGGCTGACCCTCGCGCTGGCTTTGCCGACCGGGTTGCCGTTCTCCCCGATCACGGTCAAGCAGATCCTGGAAGCCGCGCTGTTGCTGGCCATCACCTATGCGGTGGCGCGGCTGGCGGCGGAGATCGTCAGCTCGGTGGCCAACCGGGTCACCGGCATCTCCGGATCGGTGAGCCTGTTCTCCACCATCACCAAGGTGATCGTGTTCGTGCTCGGGCTGCTGATCACACTGGACACGGTGGGCGTGGAGATCACGCCGCTGCTGGGCGCGCTGGGTATCGGCGCGCTCGCCATCGCCCTCGCCCTGGAGGGCACCCTCGCCAATCTCTTCGCGGGCGTGCACATCCTGGCCTCGAAGACCGTGCAGCCCGGTGACTTCGTGAAACTCGAAGGCGGCGAGACGGGTTGGGTCAGCGATGTGAACTGGCGAACCACCACGATCCAGGACATTCCGGGCAATTTCATCATCGTGCCGAATCGCAAATTCGCCGAATCGATTCTCACCAACTTCCACCGGCCCGATCAGGACATGGCGGTCGTGGTGGAGGTGAGTACCGGATACACCAGCGACCTCGATTACGTCGAGCAGGTCACCATGGACGTGGCCCGGCGGGTGATGAAGGAACTCGATGTGGGTTTCGCCGGCGCGGATCCGCGGGTGCGCTTCCATACCTTCGGCGATTCGGGCATCCAGTTCCGCGTCGTGCTCCGCACCCGGCATTACGAGGACCAATATCTGCTGGTCAGCGAATTCATCAAGAGCCTGCACCGGCGTTATCGCGAGGAAGGCATCGCGATCCCCTACCCGGTGCGGACCCTGGAATTCGCGGGCGCCGGCGGGTTCGAATCCCACTTGGCGGCAGGGTTTCATACACCGTAAATCGCAATGTGCGATGCTCGAGGGGTGAGCAACGAAGCCGACTTCACCGAGCCAGCCCGCGTCACCTTCCGCGGCTATGGCGACATCACCATCGCGGGCGACAGCTGGGGACCCCAGGACGGGCCGCTGGTGGTGTTCCTGCACGGCGGCGGCCAGACCCGCCATTCCTGGAAGGATTCCGGCCTGGCGCTGGCCAAGGCCGGGATGCACGCGGTGCTCCTGGATGCGCGCGGGCACGGTGACAGCGACTGGGCGCCGAGCGGGGACTACACCCGGGCGGCCATGGTCGAGGATCTGATCGCGGTGCTGGAACAGCTCGGCAAGCCCGGAATCGTGGTGGGGGCCAGCATGGGCGGGCTCACCGGGCTGCTCGCCAGCGCGCACCCCAAGCACGCGCTCATGACCGGGCTGGTGCTGGTCGACGTGGTGCCGCGGCCGGAGCACGCCGGCGTGGAACGGGTGATCAATTTCCTGGGCAGCAATGCCGAGGGCTTCGCCAGCCTCGAGGAAGCCGCCGACGCCGTGGCCGCCTACCTGCCGCATCGCCGCCGGCCGCGCAATCCCGAAGGGCTGCAACGCAATCTGCGGCTGCGCGAGGACGGCCGCTGGTACTGGCACTGGGATCCGGCCATGCTGTCGGGCTCGAGCAAGGGCGAAGGCGAGGCCCTGGATCTGCACACCCAGCCGCTCGAAGATGCCGCGCGCGACCTGAGCATTCCGACGCTGCTGGTGCGCGGCGCGCTCTCCGATGTGGTCAGCCAGGAGGGCGTCGATGCCTTCCGCGCCCTCGCGCCGCACGCCGAATACGCCGAGATCGGCGCGGCCGCGCACACCGCGGCCAGCGACGCCAATGACGAATTCACCGATGTGGTGGTCGATTTCGTCCGCGCGCACGCGCGCTGAGGTTCAGAGCAGCCGATCGAGCAGGTGGTCGAACAGTTCGGCCGCCTGTTCGGGCGTCTTGTGCCGGGTCAGCACCGCCTGGGTGATGCCCGAGAGCGAGAACACCAGCAGTTCGGCATCGGAATCCACGTCCGCGCGCGGAGATTCATCGTCTTCGCGGTTGACGCGATGCCGCTTCAGCTGGTCCGCGAACGCACCCATCAGCCAAATCCCCGGTCCCGCCGTGTCTTCCGTGCCGACCGTCGAGCCGTACAGCGCGGCGGCATGGAAAGCCGACAGCACCAGCGCGTCCTCGCGGGCCTGATCGTCCATCGGCAGCAGCACCGAGGCGAAGGCGCGAATCACCGCACGCGGATCCGACTCCGGGCCCAGCGCCGCGATGCGCTGTTCGAAACGCTGCCCCGCGTCCACCACCACCGCCTGCAAGGTGGCCAGCATGAGTTCGCGCTTGTTGCCGAAGTAGTACTGAATGAGCCGCACCGAGATCCCGGCCTCGGCGGCGACGTACTGGAAGGTCGCGGCATCCAATCCGCCACCGGCGATGACTCGCCGCGCGACCGTCGTGATCTCGCGACGGCGCTGCTCGTGATCGACCAAACGGGGCATATGACCGGCCACTCCTGCGTCGTCGGCGAACGGGAAAGGATTGATGGTACGCCCATATCACCTCATTGCACGCAACAGTCGCCGACTCGCGCGCGGTGGGCCCGGCAGCACCGCGCAGCCCACCGATATACGAACACCTGTTCGATAGCGTGGTAGATTCGCCGGCATGTCGACACCATTGCAGGGATCGTTGCTCGATGGGTTCGGAGAGGTCGAGCTGGGCCCGCTGGACGGGTTGCGGCGCACGGTGCTCGGAGACGGGGCCTGGATCGATGTGCTGCCCGGCTGGTTGAGCGGGGCCGATGTGCTGTTCGAGCGGCTGGCGGCGGAGGTGCCGTGGCGCGCGGATCGACGGGCCATGTACGACCGGGTGGTGGATGTGCCGCGGCTGCTGTGTTTCTACGAGCAGGGGCGGGAATTGCCGGATCAGGTGCTGACTCAGGCGCGAGAAGCATTGAGCGAGCACTACTTCGAGGAGTTGGGCGAGCCGTTCACGACGGCCGGCCTGTGCTACTACCGCGACGGCAACGACAGCGTGGCCTGGCACGGCGACAATTTCGGCCGGGGCGGGACCGAGGACACGATGGTCGCGATCGTCTCGGTGGGCGCCGCACGGTCCCTGCTGCTGCGGCCGCGCGGCGGGGGCGCGAGTATCCGATTCGCTTTGGGCCATGGCGATCTCATCGTGATGGGCGGGTCCTGCCAGCGCACCTGGGAGCACGCGGTGCCGAAAACGCGCCGAGCGGTGGGTCCGCGCATCAGCATCCAGTTCCGGCCACGCGGCGTTCGCTGACGAGGGGTTCGAACGCCGCGCCGCCGGTTGGCCGTCAGGGGTTGCGGACCGCCGGTGGGCCGGCCGGGCGGCGGGCGAAATCCGGGGCGTGTTCGGGGCGGATGCCGCGGGCGACGAGGAACGGCGGCAGGCTGCGGAGCAGCGGGATGCGCCGGAAGACCCGGATGGGTAGCGGGGTCCCCGGCGCGTTGGACACATCGAGCCGGCCGGCCAGCGCGGGGGCGATGACGCGGGCGTGCGCGAAGCGCTGCAGGCCCTGAATGACCGCGGTGGGCGGGGTACGGCGGCGCTGCACCCTGGCCAGGTCGGCGGGAGTGACATTGCGCGCCAGGAGTTTCGGGGCCAGCAGGCGGGCGGCGGCCACGGCGTCCTGCACGGCCAGGTTGATGCCGACGCCGCCGACCGGGGACATGGCGTGGGCGGCGTCGCCGAGGCAGAGCAGGCCGTCGGTGTACCAGCGATCGAGGCGGTCGAGTTTGACGTCGAGGAGTTTGACCTCGTCCCAGCCGCGCACGGCATCGACGCGATCGGCCAGCCAGGGGGCCACCTCGGCCATGCCGGACACGATCTCGCCGACCGGACGGCCTTGCCGCAGCGCGGCATCGGCGCCTTTGGCGAGCAGGGTCGCGCACTGCCAGTAGTCGCCGCGATCGAGCATGACGGCGAACCGGCCGGCGGTGAGGACCGGGACGGCGCCCGCCGGGTCGGTGTCGTGGCGCGGGATGCGGAACCACCACACGTCGAAGGGGGTGGCCCAGTGCCGCGAACCCAGGCCCGCGGCCTGGCGCAGCACGGAACCGCGGCCGTCGCAGGCCAGGGTGAGGTCGGCGTGGATCTCACCGGAGCGGCCGTCCTCGGTGCGGTACCGGACGCCGGTCACCCGGCCTTCCTCGCGCAGCAGGTCCACAGCCTCGGTGTGCATGCGGAGCCGGAAGCCCGGTTCGGCGTCGGCGGCGCGGACCAGCAGGTCGAGCAGATCCCATTGCGGGACCAGGGCGACGTACCGGTACCGGCCGGGTATGTGGTCGAAGGTGGCGAGGGTCTGCATGCGCCCGCCGATCGGCAGCTGCACCGTATCGAGCCGCCGCTGTGGCAGTTTCGCGAAGTCCTCGGTCAGGCCGAGTTCGTCGAGTAGTTCCAGGGTGGTGGGGTGCACGGTGTCACCGCGGAAGTCCCGCAGGAAGTCGCCGTGTTTCTCCAGCACCGTGACGTCCACTCCGGCACGGGCGAGCAGTAATCCCGCGATCATGCCGGCCGGACCACCCCCGGCGACGAGACAGGTCGTGCGTTCCATCGGATCCCTCCCGGAATCGACTACCGCCGTCCGTATCGATGGTAGGCCGAATCCGGTGTCCCCGAGCCGAGTTCGCAGGGAAGACCTAGCGGTCTCGGTAGAGCACGAAGAAGTACGGATCGGGCAGGCCGCGCATATCCATCACGCCCAGCAGCGTGTCGGCGTCGACCGCCCGGAAGATATCGATGATCGGCAGGTGGTCGTAGATCATTGCGGCGCTGGACTTTCCACGGAACTCCAGATTCCGCAGCCGGGCGCGCGGGGTGCGGGTCGCCAGCAGCGGGCGCAGCGCGCCGAGCGAGCGGCGAACCGGGCGGAGGGCCGATACCGGCACCTTGCCCGCCAGGAACAGCGGCACCCGGCGCGGATCGACGGGGAACACCCGGCCGTCCGGGCCTTCGAAGAGCAACGGCTGCACGCTGTCGGCATCGTCGAATTGCTTGCCGTACCAGCCGGATTCGACGAGTACGCCCTTCCAGGGGTGGCCGGTGTCGAGTTCGTCGCCGCGCCAGCGCCCGGTGGTGATGTCCTCGACTCGCGCCGGCGGGAGGGCATCGTAGAACTCCCAGGCCTGCTCCGGGGTGCAGCCCTGCGCCAGCAGTTCTCGCAAGTGCTGCCCGTTGTCCGTGCGCGGCTCGCCTGCCACCATCCCGACCTCCTTGTTGAGAGTGAACGGCAAGATTTCTCTCACACTAGCCCGGTGCATGCAACACCGCGAGCCGGTCCGGAGCCGTCCGGACGTTTTCGTCACAAAAACAAAAAGTAGGCCGAAACCTCTAGCCGCGATGCTTTTAGTCGTTTAGCCTAAAACTCATGACGGCGGTACGAGACACGGCACGAGCGATCCGGGAAGCCCGGCGCCCCGAAGACCTCTTCGGCACTGCCGCAAGCGATTCCGAGACCCAGCAGCGCGGACGGCGGCGCTATCACCGGCTCGCGGCGGTGGTGCATCCGGATCGGGTGGGCGCGGACGAAGCGGAGCTGGCGCGGACGGCGTTCGCGCGGCTCGCCGAGCTGTACCGGCAGTGGACGCGGGCCGAGAGCGGCGCGCTGCGGGTGACCGGCGCTCGCGGGGTCTATCCGGTCGGCGGGCTGCACGCCCGCGGGTCCGTCGCGGATCTGTACCGCAGCGGGACCGGGCTGATCGTCAAGATCCCGCGCCGGGCGGCGGTCAACCGGCTGCTGGCCGGGGAGCGAAATGCCCTGCGGGACATCGCGGAAGTCGGCCGGGAGCACGCCTGGCTGCTGCCCTACTTCCCCGAACTGGTGGACACCGTCGATCACCACGACGCGGATTCGGGCGAACCGCGCACGGTCAATGTGCTGGGCGCGCTCACCACGGAATTCGTGACCCTGGAGCAGATCCGGGCCGCCTACCCCGATGGCCTGGACCCGCGCGACTACGCCTGGATGCATCGCCGCCTGCTGCGCTGCCTCGCCGGAGCCCAGCTCGCGGGGTGGGTGCACACCGCCGTCAGCCCGGCCAACGTGCTGATCCATCCGCGCCTGCACGGTGTCGTCCTGGCCGGCTGGTCATTCGCGACCCGCCCCGGCCGGCCTGCCGCCGCCACGCTCGGCTCCCTCGACTATCCACCGGAGATCCGCACCGCGGTCTCGCCCGCCACCGACGTGTACCAGGCGCATCGCCTGCTGCTCACCATGCTCGGCGACCGCGCGCCCGCCGCCATGCGCACCTTCGCGGCGGGCTGCACCCAATCCGATCCGAGCCTGCGGCCCGAGGCCGCGGACCTGCTCGGTGAATTCGACGACCTGCTCGACCGGCTCTACGGACAGCGCCGCTTCCGGCCCTTCGAGCTCCCGAAAGGACAGTGATAGCAATGGGTTACGGCAATTGGGACGACAGCGCCTACGACGCCGCCCGCACCTTCCGCGCCGCCCGCGGACTCGACGATTTCGGCTACACCGCCGATATGCGATCGGTGCCGTGGGAGAAGTGGAAGGCGCACCCCTCGCTCGACCCCAAGGGGGTGACGATGCGGGAATCGCGCGACTCCGACGACCACGGGAACTCACTGCCCATTGCGGTGTTGTTCGACGTCACCGGGTCGATGGGCGCGGTGCCGCGGATCATGCAGGAGAAGCTGGGCAAGCTGCACGGGCTGTTGCGGCGCAAGGGATATGCCGACGATCCGCAGATCCTGTTCGGCGGTATCGGCGACGCCGACAGCGACCGGGTGCCGTTGCAGGTCGGGCAGTTCGAATCCGACAATCGGATGGACGAGCAGCTGCGGCTGATCCTCCTGGAAGGCGGCGGGGGCGGGCAGAAGTCCGAAAGTTATGAACTGGCCGCGTATTTCATGGCGCGGCACACCGCCACCGATGCCTGGGACAAGCGTGGCCGCAAGGGATATCTGTTCCTGGTCGGCGACGAACTGAACAAGCCGCGGCTGAGCGCGCGGCACATTCGTGACGTCATCGGTGACGATGTGCGCCAGGATGTTTCGGTCGACTCGGTGTACCGGGAACTGGGCGACCGCTGGCACGTGCACTACATCCTGCCCAATCAGTCCAGTTACTACGGGGATCCGGAGATCGCCGAGCACTGGCAGGGGCTGCTCGGGGAACGGTTCCTGCGGCTCGACGATCCGGCGGCGGTGTGCGAGCTCATCGCGCTGACCATCGGTATCGGGGAGGACCGGATCGATCTCGGGGCCGGGCTGGCGGATCTGCGCGATATCGGGTCCACCAGTGAAGCCGATGCGGTCGGCAAGGCGCTCGCACCCATCGGGGCGGCGCGGCGGACCCGCAGCACCGGTGCGTTGCCCGCCGCCGCGGACGTGGACGACGACGTCGATTTCGGGAACTAGGTACGCGGTCGGCAGCCGCTCCCCTGCGCGAAACTTGAAGGGATACAGCATGTTCGGCGATAACGAGTTCGGCGACCGCCACCTCGTCGTGGTGGATCTGGGCTTCGGCGATGCGGGCAAGGGCGCGACCGTGGATTGGTTGTGCTCACCCGAAGCGGGCCTGGACGTGGCCGCGGTGGTGCGATTCAACGGCGGCGCGCAGGCGGCCCACAATGTGGTCGCGGGCGGGCGGCATCACACCTTCCGGCAGTTCGGGTCCGGGACGTTCTCCGGGGTGCCGACGCTGCTGTCGCGGCACATGCTGGTCGAGCCCATCGCCCTGGCCGCCGAGGCGCGCGCCCTGGCGGCGCTCGGCGTCGCCGATCCGCTGTCCCTGTTGTCCGTGGACGAGCGGGCGCTGCTGACCACCCCCATTCACGGGGCCGCCAACCGTTGCCGGGAGGACGCGAGGGGTGCTTCCCGGCACGGTTCGTGCGGTATCGGGATCGGGGAGACGGCCAGCTACGCACTCGAACACGACGCGCCGCGGGTCGCCGACTGCCGACGCCCGGATGTGCTGCGGCGCAAGCTGATCGCGCTCGCCGAGCACTATCGGCCACTGCTCGCGGGCAGTGGGCACCGGCACGATCCGATCGATGATCTGGTCGAGGTGTACACCGAGTTCGCACGGGCGGTCGCGATCCTGCCCGGCGATCAGCTCGGGCGGATCGCGACCGACGGCCGGCTGGTGTTCGAGGGCGCGCAGGGGGCGCTCCTGGACGAATGGCGCGGCCTGCACCCGTACACCACCTGGTCGACGGTCGAACCGCGCAATGCGCGCGCCATGCTGGCGCGGATCGACGCACCCGGTTACGTGCTCGGCGTCACCCGGGCCTATTTCACCCGCCACGGAGCCGGACCGTTCCCGACCGAGGACGCCGCGCTCGCAATTCCCGAGCGGCACAATGGAACCGGCGAATACCAGGGTGCGTTCCGGGTGGGCCACCTGGACCCGATCCTGCTGCGCTATGCGATCGAGGCGTGCGGCGGGATCGACGGGCTGGTCGTCAATCACCTCGACCAGGTCGGTACGGGAGCGGCGAACACGAGTCCGGCACGGACCGGCTGCCGCGGAAATCGCTCCGGCCGAGAGGTATCCGGCGACCGCGTTATCGGGCATGCCGCTGCGCACGGCGAAATCCGCACGGCCGTCGGCTATCTCACCGCCGACGGCTATCTGGACCGGCTGGCGTGCGGGCCATGGCGGGATCTGGAACACCAGGCGCGCCTCACCGGCATGCTGGCCGGTGCGACGCCGGTGCTGGCCGATCTCCCGGACGATGTTGCGGCCTACCTGGAAGCCGAGCTGGGGGCGCCGGTAGTGCTCACCGGACACGGCCCGGACCGGGCCGATCGCACCATCCGGACCCGGGCTACGGCATGATCGACTACTTGTGGAGCAACAATCCGCCGTGTCCATCGATGTGATCGCCCTGCGCTACGGGGGCGACGACCCGACCGTCACCGTCGGCATCGCCCCCCGGCAATGGGAGCCGTTCGCCGGCGACCTCGCCCTGCCCGGCGTCCTGCTCCATCGCGGCGAACGCCTCGCCGCCGCCGCCCGGCGCGCCGTGCACACCAAGCTCGGCGTGCCCGCCGACGCCATCGCCGCCGTCGGTCAGGTCGCCACCTTCGACGAACCGCACCGCGACCCGCGCGGCCCCACCCTGTCCATCGCCATGTGGGCGGTGGTGACCCAGCCCGGCGACGCCACCTGGATCCCCTTCGAGCAGCTTCCCCGCCTGGCGTTCGACCACAATCAGATCGTCACCGCGGCCCGCACCCGCCTGGCCGAAATGCTCTGGAAGGACCTCGGTTTCACCCGGCCGCTCATCGGCGACCAATTCCCGGCGACCCGCGCGGTGGAACTCAGCACCGCCCTGCACGGCGCCCGGCCCGACCCGGGCAATCTGAATCGCACCCTCGCCGCCATCCCCGGCCTGGATCGCACCGGGGACCGCCTGCGCGTCAAGGCGACCGGACGTCCCGCCGCGGTCTGGGCCTTCACCCCACCGGCATCCGGCCCGGACAGCTGAAACCGGGAATCGGCTGGGCTGGTTTCCCGGTTTCACATTCGTTCACGGCACGAGCACGATCCGGCCGCGCACCCCGCCCTCCGCGAGGCGCTTGTGCGCGTCGGCGACCCGGGCCAAAGGCAGGATATCGGCGACGCGCGGCGTGAGTGCGCCGGTGTCGACCAGGTGGACGAGGTCGGCGAGCTGGGCGGCGTCGGCGCGAATCCAGGTGTTCGCCACCCGGATTCCGCGCAATCCCACCGGTTCCGCGCCACCGACCACCGCCGCGAACGCACCGCGATTGCGCACCGCGTCGAGTGCTTCGGCACCCAGCACCGCGGCATCCACGGCTCCGTCCACCCCGCCGGGCACCAGCGCGCGCACCGCCTCACCCAATCGCGCGCCCAGGGGCACGAAGAACTCGGCCCCGAGCGACCGCACCGACTCCGCGTCCGCCGCCCCGGCGGTCGCGACCACGCGTAGCCCGCGTGCCTTCGCCAGTTCGACCGCGAACCCGCCGACCGCGCCCGCCGCGCCGGTGACCAAGACCGACTGACCGGGGCCGAGGGCGAGCAAGTCCAGCGACTGGGCGGCGGTGAGAGCATTGAGCGGAATGGTCGCGGCCTGCTGCGCGGTGATCGACCGCGGCGCCCGGGCGACGGCGACGGCATCCAGCACGACGAAGTCGGCTTGCGCGCCGAGCGGCACATCGAGGCGATCCGACAGGCCGATCACCGCGTCGCCGACCGCGAATCCGGTACCGCTGGCCGGCTCCGGGCCGATCGCGTCGACGACGCCCGCCACATCCCAGCCGATGCCGATCACCTCGCGCGCCGGGAGCAGACCGGCGGCGGTCAACCCACCGGAACGAGTGTGCAGGTCAACGGGATTGACGGTGGCGGCGGTGACCCGAATCCGGAGCTGACCCGGGCCGGGATCGGGAACCGGGAGTTCGGCGATCTCAAGCACCTCGGGGCCCCCGAAAGTTCGGACGATGACTGCGCGCACGTGAATTCTCCTCCGCGACGGGTTCTTTCGAATACTGGAACGAACCTAGGGAGTGCTACTCTCCTGCGGGAAGTACGCACTTCGGAGTGCGTATCGCACGGCGAGGAGAGCCATGGCCACCCAGACCGCCGCCCAGCAGCGCCGCGACGCCCGGCAGGCCTACGACGCGTACCTCCGCGAGTGCCCGGCCCGGCACCTGCTCGACCGGATCAGCGACAAATGGGTCAGCTTGCTGCTCAACGCCCTCGCCGATGGGCCACAGCGCTACGGGGATCTGTCCCGGCGCATCGCGGGCGTCAGTCAGAAGATGCTCACGCAGACCCTGCGCAGTCTCGAACGCGACGGCCTCCTCACCCGGACCGTCACCGCCACCGTGCCGGTTCGCGTGGATTACGAACTGACGCCATTGGGCCGGAGCCTGTTGCCGGTGATGCAGGCCATCAAGGGCTGGGCGGAAACCCATATCGAGGAAGTGCTTTCGGCGCGCCTGGCCTATGACGAATCCGCTGCCGACGACTGACCCGGCAGCACGCACGGGCTACCGCGGAATCTTTTCTGGACTAAGGCTCGTCTTCGCTATCAAGTTGTGACCTGCTGATGGTTGGTCCGGAACCGATGGTGGTCGGCGGTCAGCAAGATCTGTTGGCGCGGTCATTTCACGCACGTTGGATTGTTCGCCGATGCCGGCAGCCGTTTGGGTGCAACAGCGAATAGTGGCACGGTGTGCACCGCCTGCCGGTCGGGACGGAACAGCGCAGGCCTTTCAGTGGCCAATCTCGTTGCCGGACAAAGAAATCCAACCATCATTAGTTCGAGCTCTCCAGTCTTCAGGACCTAGCTGGCCGCCGACCGCGACACCAAAGCCGTCGAACTTCTCGGCAACAGGGACTCGAATCTGCAGGTCCGGCTCGGCGCTCTATACGCTCTCGACCAGCTCGCCACAGAAGCTGTGACCGTCGGATGACCACCGGCCGCTCGCGCGGCCGGGCGAGATCGTATGGCTGGATTGGCGAATGATCTCTGGACTACTGGGAATCGTCGGCGAGGAGATTTCTCAGTGCGATGGTGGCGTAGAGCCGCCGATTGGCTAGCGAGATGTCAATAGTGTCGAGGGTTTCGGTTCCTGGATCGGGGACCTGCTCGATCGACCAGTCCGCGGCGGGGATCAGTCGTGCGAACACATCCTGGTTGAACCGATGGAACACATATTCAGGAGTTGTTTCGCCGGTCTGGGGGTTGGTGGCGCGAGACATCGAGACGAACCGTGCGGCGAGGTCGATCAGGGTTGTCGTGCCGTCCGCCAGCAGCGGAGCGATGCGAGCTTGCAGCAGCGTCCAGTGCTCGTCTGTGAGGAAGTGTGCGAAACCGAGCACAGTGTGCTCGGCGGCACCGGCGCTGACGAGGTCAGTGGTCAGGTCCAGGAAGCAGCACTCGATGACTTCCCGAACGATCTGCTCGGTGGCGGCGGTGACCCGGTCTGTGTCGATCGTGGGCAATTCGAGGGGGTGGGCTAGGACATCTACGACGGTGGACAAGCCGAAGGCGACACGAAATTCGGTGGCAAGCTGCGATGCTCGGTCGTGCGCTGTGCGGCTTATGGCATGCCCGAGCAGGGCATAGAGAACATGAGACCAGCCACCGAACGCCAAGTCGCGATTACCGTTTGGCAGCATCGCCGCGATCAGGTGCGCGGCGTGAGCGGTGTGCTGGGGTTGCGCGTCGGCGAGGATATCGAGGTGGTGGATTGTCTTGGCGCGTAACAATCCTCGGCGGTTGTCGTCGGCGAGGCACTGCCGGATCAGCGACGGTGTCGGCCACCTGCCGGTTCCGGTGAGCACCGTCAGTTCCGTTCTGACTTGCGAGTCACTGATGTCACCGATCGGAAGGCGGAAAGCGAAATACCGTGGGAAGTAGGTGCTGTCCCTGACCCGCCGGGGCGCGTTGCGTGTTTCGGAGTAGAAGCCGGTGAGTTGGGGCAGGTTGGGGAACAGCGTCATCAAGATCCGATGCACCGATTCGATCTCGGTGGCATCAGCACTGGCCTCGACAACATCGGCAATCCGCTGAATCCACTTCGGCACGTCGTTGGGGTCATGCCGAATGAGCTCCGGTGCGCGGGTCAGCTCTCGTCGCCATTGGGGTAGTGCGGCATACAGGTCTCGGTACTCCAGGCGCAGCCAGGTCATTAGGATGGCGTCAAGGAGATCGACTTCGTAGGCACCGACGAGTGCCAGCATCATGTCGAGCTGGTTGCACAGGCGGTTGGTCGCGCGCAGAGTGAGCCGCCGCGTAGGAAGCAGAGCGAACACACTGTCTGCAATTCCGCTGTCACAGTTTGCGATTCCGCTGTCTGAACCGTCCTGGGCTCGCGGATCGGTCGTTAGGCCGTGGCGGGCCATGACCTCGTGGAGTTGTCCGGCGAATTCGGCGGCAAGGTGTAGTTGCTGGATGGGCGGCAGTTGGAACGGATATTGAACGATTTTTTCCAGGTATCGGCTAGCCCGACGGTCGTTGCCGCGGGCGATATCGGTTTCGATGAGTACGTCGATAAGGGTTTGCTCATCGTAGGACAGCAGATAGTGCACCCGATCGAATCGCCCCAGCAGCCGCACCGCTTTCATCACGGCCAGCAGTTCGTCGGCGTGCAGCCGGTCCACGTCGTCGACGATCACCAGAATGTTTCTCCCGGCCTCGGTAATCGCGTCCGAGATCTTGGTGAACCGTGCAGCGAACGGGTCGGGTTGGCGTTCGAAGCTCGTCTGGCCCACCTGCGTGGCAAGCGCTTCAGTACCTGCGGTGGCCATCTCCTTGCTCGCGCCCTCCCCGAGGACCTTGTCGATGACCGAGAACAGTGCAGCTTTGCCGACGGCAGTCCCCACAGGGACTGCCGCAGTGAGCAACCCGCGTGCGGTACGCCCAGCGCTTGTATCGGGCATCGCCGAGGCTATGGCCTGATAGAACTCCTCGGTCAGCGTAAGCGGGTCCGACGCCGACCACGGCGTGAAGGAGACTACCGCCCAGGTGTCGACGTATTCGACAGTGAGAACTTCGCTGATCATGTTCAGCACGGAGGATTTGCCCGACCCCCACGGGCCCGCTAGCCCGAACACGACGCTGGGTCCCGCAGCAGCGTCGCGGATGCGGGCAGCGACTCGCCGTGCGAACCCTGCACGGTCGAGGCGGTCTTGGGCCGCAGACCTGATCTCGACATCAGGATTGATAGCGGTGTTTCCGGCATCACTCACGCCCTGATCCTGGCAGATCGTGCAGTGGCAGTGATCGCGGACCTGGGCGACGGGAATCTTTGCGGCTCAACGTCATATCGCGTGAGTACTGCGTTCGAGTGGGGAACCGTCCCGTCGCCCGCACATGGAAGTCCCTTGAGCGACGTATAAGACTAAGTTGAGGCTGAGTTCGTTTGAGGCTGGCCGGGTAGTCCGCGAATGGGTCGCTACAGACGTCTGTTGGCACCGGCACCGGCGCGGTCGTTTCGGCGTTCGACCTGCTCGCGTGCGTAGTCCGCCAGTTCTTGGGCGAGGTCCAGCTTAGGGCGGTAGGTATGGGGTTGGCTTGAGTCGAGCTGTCGGTAGATCCCGACGGCTTCGGTGACCTCGTGTAGGCACTGTTCCCAGCGTCCGGCAGTTCCGAGTGCGGCCGCGAGGCGCATGACACTGGACGCGAGTTCCGGCGTGGATTTCGCTGGATCGGCAGTGGCCAGCGTGCGCAGCACGTGGGTGGCCTCCTTCTGTGCGAGAACGCGCTGCTCGTGGTTTCCTGTCTCGCGGTAGCGGTCGGCGAGATTGCTCAGGCACTTCGCGAGGTTTGGAAGGTGTCTGTCCGGGTGTCCGGCTGCGAGATCCCGGTAGAGCGCGACGGCCTCGGTCGTTGCCTGCAATGCCTCGTCGAAGCGTCGCAGCTCAGTTAAGCGGGTGCCGAGATTGTTCAGGCTGGTCGCCAGGTCGGGCCGGTGCTTGTGGGCATCACCGGCGACGAGACTTCGCCGGATCTGCACAGCTTCCAGCGCTGTCTGAAGCCCGTCATGATGATCGCCGACTTGGCTGAGTCGGGTGGAGAGGTTGTCTACGGTTGCGGCGAGTTCGGGCAGGAACCTGTCGGGGTGTGCCGCGGTGAGATCGCGATAGATCGCGACAGCCTCGTACGCCGTGTCGAGCGCTTCCTGCCCGCGACCGGCGTCGGCGTGTGCAATCGAGAGGTTGTTGATGCTCCTGGCCAGATCCAGGCGGAAGACCCCGGGGTGGTCCGCGGCCAGTTCTCGGTACAGCTCGACGGCTTCGGTGGCTGCAGCATGCCCTTCGACTCGGCGCCCGGTGGCGTTCAGTTCGAGCGCAAGGTTGGTCACACTGGTCGCCAGATCCGCGAGAAACCGTTTCCGATGACGCGCGACGAGCTGCCGGCGAAGCGAGGCCGCTTCCGAATCCGCAGCCAACACTTCTGCCCGGCGGCCGGCTTCACGGAGCAATATCGCGTGAGTGCTGATGGCGTCGGCGAGATTGGGGAGATGGACATCGGGATGTTCGGCGGCGAGGCCGCGGTACATGTCGACAGATTCGGCTGCTGCGATCAGTCCTTGCTGCCAGTGGCCCATCGCGCTGAGTCGGATGGCCAGGGTGTTCAGGCTCATGGCGAGGGCCGAGTCAAATCCGTCCGGATGGTCTGACACGAGTTGCCTTGCGAGCTCGACCGATTCGGTAGCCGCTTCCAGGCTCTCCTCATCGCGGCCCAGTACCCCCAAGTCGACAGCGAGGTTGTTTAGGGACGAGACGACCGTCGGCAGGTACAGGTCGGGATCGGTTGTTGCGAGGAACCGGAAGCGGTCGGTGGCTTCAGCAGCGGCGCGGAGCGCTCGCTCATGGTGGCCGAGGTCGGCCAGCCGGACCGCGAGGTTGTGGATGGCGGCCCCGATTGCGGGGCGATATGTATGCGGATGGTATGCGGCCAGCTCCCTGTAAAGCTCGACCGATTCGACGGCCGCCGCCAGACTTTTGTCGCGCTCACCGGCCTGGGCCAACCGGATCGAAAGTATACCGAGAAGATGCGCGAGCCGATTCTGTTCTGCTGCTCCGGTGTTTGCCCGATCTCGGTAACGGTGCACGAGTGCGGTGACAACCGCCAGCGCGGCGTCGATCAGAACGTTGCTGTGGTGGGGAAACCCTTTGTTCATGCGTCTTAGCAGGGCGATGTCGGTTGCGGGATCTTCGGCCAACGCGGTTACCGCGGCCAGCAGCGGCGCAGGCTGCTCGACCCGGCGCGCAATGCGGATCGCTGCCGAGATCAATAAGTCTGGACGTTCGACGCACCACTGGGTGAGCCGCGGCGCCGCTGCGGTCGCGCTCGGGTGGGCGACCGCGCGGGCGCAGACAGTGAGCAGGCGCTCGGCCTCCGCGGGGGTGAGGCTGTCGTCGCCGGCGAGGATCTCTACGACGCACGGCCGGGTTTCGTCGAGCATCGCGCGCGCGATCAGTTGCTCGGCGACCCGGTCCGGTGTCAGACCCCCGAAGTCGCCGCCATCGTGACCAGGGTAAAGGGCCACCAGCCAGTCCAGGATCCGGCTACGTACGAGAACAGGCTGATCGTGCAGTTGCGGGATCCGGGTGAGCAGCCGGCCGAGGTCGGTGAGCGTGGTCGGTGCCATGACGACCGTAGCCGCGACTATGTCGTGCAATGTCATCGATCCGAGTGCGGCGAGCCCGTGGGCGGCGGCGCTGGCGTCCCAATAGCGGCGTTCGTGGATCAACACCCGATCTTCAAGGCTGCGTACTGGGGCCGGTGAAAGTGGGGAGACCTCGTTCAGCAGGGCAACCAACGCCGCCATCTGCACGGCGAGCACGGTCGTATCGGGTCCGAAGTCGGGGTGATCTCGCGCGGCGGTGCGCGTCGCGATCGACCTCCAGTCGGCCTCGCTATGTCGGCCCGGCAGGTGCGCGAGCGCGTCTGTAAACGCCTGGAGTGCAGCGTGATAGGTGGCGAGCCGCGCCTGCGGTGCAGGGTCCAGGGGCGGCAAACTGATGAGCTGTGCCAGTTCGACCACGTCGGCCGCCCTGTCGCTGCCCGCAGCGGTCTCTTGCCACCAGTTGCCCATAGCTCGCGCCAGCACGAGCACTTTCACCCTCGCAGTCGTTGAGCGGGCAGCGAGCGTCTCGAATAGTCGTGCCAGCTGTTCGACGCGGGTTTCGGCGTAGTCCACGATGACCAGCAGCGACACTGTCACCCGGGCCAGGATGCTCAGCGCGGCAACGTCGGCTTCGCGAGCTAGCCATAGCACCGCCCATCCTTGATCGGCCAACTGGTGGCCCAGATGCTGTGCCAGACGAGTCTTGCCCTGTCCGCCTCGACCGTGTATTGCCCATACAAGCGCGCCAGGCTCGCTCGCCCAGGTGTGTAGCTGTGTGAGCAGCTGGTCGCGACCTCGGAAGGCCGCGACCGCGCGGTGGGGTGCGAGCAGGCTCGACGGTGTGACTGCTATCGGAGTGGCGATCGAGGAACGATCGGTCAGCGCCTGCAGCTCGATGGATTCGCACCCAAGCCCCACGCTTCCGCCAGCATGCGCGGCGACAGCGGCCCGGAACCCCGCATCGTTGAGGAGCAGATAGGCAGGGACGGCGCCCAGCGCCGAATGACCGCGGACCTCCGGATCCGCAGCAACGACACCGGTGAGTAGATCCCCGCAGAACACCGCCGCGCCGGAAATCCCGCGCCACGGCGAATCAGTGCCATCGTCGGGCGGATATCCGTCGAGTTTCACGACGTACCGGTCCCCGACATATCCGTCGCCGGGATTCAGCGTGCCGGTCGGCTGTTCCAACTCCTCGCCGCCGTCGCCCCGTCGAGCGAACTGAGGCAGGCCCCAAGTCACACATCGGATGCCCGGCTGGTACGTGACCGTGCGTCCCCAGCGCACCGGATCCGGCGTACTCTGCGCCCAGTCCGTGGCAGTCACGTACACGAGCGCTGCATCGACGCGCCCGCCGGGACCGCCGCACCAGAGCACCGAGGCCGCGAACTCGCCTTGCCGTCCCGGCCGGTACACGGTCACCCCCGGCGGATCGCTGCCCACTACGTGCGCCGAGGTCAAGACCAGCCGTGGACCGACCAGATATCCAGATCCCGACAGCGCACCCGACACCCCGACCACCCGCTGTACATCCACCGTGAAGCCCTCCCCGGGAGACCGACGCCGCTACCCCGCTCAGCGGCCGACGTGCCCGTCTTCGCCGACGCCGCGCTCGCGGTTCTGGCCGCCGACGAGGACATCGCCACCTCCGCGCCTTTTCGGGGCCAAGGTCACCGTCACCCGGTGCTTGCGCCCACGTGAGCCACCAGCTTCGACATCGCCGGCGACCACCCAGGCTTTGAACCCGGTTTTGGCTTTCGCGTCCGCGCGCAGCTCCACCTCGAACGACAGCTCGATCGGGCCCACCACAAATCGCAGATCTTCCTCGGCGCCCTCTGCGGCTGCCTGCAGCAACTCGTCGCGGACCGCCGCGACTGCCTTGGCCAACTCGATCTCCATGACCACCCCGTCCTCACCTCAACTCGACACGCTACACCGACACCGCAACCCAAACATGTTGCCCCCAAGCGTGACTCGCCACCACACGGCGACAAGCCTGGCTCACCCCCCAGCGGGAATGGGGTCGAGGATATCTACGTTGTCCGATAGCCCGCCCGAGGTTAGTCCGGTACTTAAATCCTGCTGTTTGCGTACCTGCGCTGCGATTGCGGCATTGTGACTGGAGGGACGGTTTTGTCGCTTCGGCGGTGCCGCTACCTATCCCGGATACTCGTTGATGTTCCCGATATGCAGGGCGAACGCGAACTGGGAGCATCGTGTTGTGCGGCGACTTCCCTGGATCTGCGTCCACGCTGCAGTGGACCCCATTCCTCAATTCCCGGGATCTTCGCAGGTAGTAGCAGTGCCGTCGAGGTTGCCGACGTTGCCGAATCATCTTGGTGCAGAGCATATTCGGCACGCTGGTTGCGTGTGTCAAAGTTGCGCCAGGCATCGGACACTGGTAGGTTCCGCGAAACTGAAAATCCAAAGCGGCGCAGGGGGTCATTCACCGCAATGGTGATCAATCATACGAACTTTGGGAATTTTGACTACGACGACGATGACCCGGTGTACTCGCCACCCCGACCATCGAAGCAACCACCGCAGACGATCCCGGTGCGGACCGCCTCAACACAATCCAGAGGGCTGCCAGGGTCGTCGGCGGTGGCAATGGAGCTGGACAGGGGGCTGCTTCCAGTTCGGTTCCAATTCTCGACCAATTGGCGGCACCACGTGGCGGCACACGAGGTCGGCCGTGAAC
The DNA here is from genome assembly GCF_021183565.1 of Nocardia yamanashiensis. NCBI lineage: Bacteria > Bacillati > Actinomycetota > Actinomycetes > Mycobacteriales > Nocardiaceae > Nocardia > Nocardia yamanashiensis. The sequence continues at coordinate 1,384,375 of NZ_CP089226.1, read as the reverse complement.
TGCTGAAGGCATACAAGAGCGCGATGGTTCAGCACATGATCGCCTTTCGTACGCAGCCTGGCATCGAGCCGTCGACACCTTTTCCTCACAGTCACTTCCTTTCCCCTAGACAACGATTGGTCATGTTGCTGGAGGCCGACACCTGGGATCGCTACAGCCAGCTTCAGAGCAGTCTGTTCGGGCTAGGCAGTTATCAGGTTTCAGGACCCTCGATCGACGGTGGCGAGCCTGTGATGACTGTGGTGGGAAACCGGGAACAGATTCACTCCATACGCGTGTGGCCTCAGTGGTGGGGGTGTGCCGACCCTTACGCAATCGAGGGGGAACTGCTCGATTGCGCCCGGCAGGTCCGTGCGCTTCAACCAGTTTTCTCTTCTCGAAGGGATTGGGGACGCTACACCGATGCGGAACTGTCTGAAATGAACGATTATCATCGCCGAGACCTACTAGAGAACAGTGTGATCTGAGATGGCGCCGGAACCCGGGCAAACTGTTGCCGCAGTACCCAAGGAACTACGAATCGCTGCCGGTAAGTGGACCTCAGCAGGGGAAAGACTGCTCACCGCCTCTGTGATGGCGCAACTCAAGGTGAATTTGGACGATTCCAAGGTGGGGATCTTCCACGAGTTCTATGCGAACTACAAGCGCTTATCGCCGTTTGTTTTCGATCGACTATCCGAGGGGGTTGCCGTGTGTGGAAGCATTAGCGCGAAGCTTGAGACCGCCGCATCGATCTACGACAAGATGGAACAGGATAATTCCGATGCTCTCGGTGGAGGGCGGTAGTCGATCGTGACGGATCTTGAAGATTGCATCGCCGATATGCGTTCTCGTCAAGCCGATATGGCAGGATTATTGGACGAGATCGATTCCAAATTCGATACGCTGACAGGTAACGGTATCGATCTCGGACCCGACTGGCTGAACACCATTGTCTTCGGCTACGAGCCACCCGGCGATAGCGACTGGGTAGAGAAAAAACGCCAAGAGTGCAAAACGATCGTCAAAACCGTCCTGTACGGCGCTTCTGGGGACACCACTGGTGTATCTTTCGACAAGTTCAGACCCGGCATGGATTTGCCGGTCGATCTGCTCAAGAAAGCAGCCGAGTGGCGAGCGATTAAAGAGGCTGTAATCACCGCCCAGGCTTTCGAGCGCGAAACAATATCTCTCGGCGCAACATGGACGGGCGCGGGAACAGCATATGAATCAATGCGCATGAAGGAGCAGGATCCCGCGTTTATTGCAATGATCGGCGTAGCTGAGCAGATTGCCAAGGAATTGGAAGACATCTCAAAAGATGTCTCCAAGTATTACACGGAACTTCAGAAAACAGTGGTCGCTCTTGTAAACGCGGTCAAGGAATTCTGGGGGAAGCTCTTCAGCATGGATTTCATCAACGCCTATGTCAACGCAATATCTGATGCTGCGAAGACGATGACAGATGCGCTAGGAAATATTGTCACCACGCTGACGAGCGTTTCGGGCGCGAACAACCGACTTGAGTATCTAACAAAAGCCCAAGCGGGATTTTCCTCGACCAATCAATGGCCTCGCCTATTAGTGGATAAAACCATATGATTCACCGAACGGGAGTGGCAAGCTTGAGGTTGAGACTATGAAATCACCGAAGTCGCATTTCGCTGCATTGCTGGTGCCGACACTTGTCTTGCTGGGAGGCTGCGGCTTCCTGAGGGGAGGTAATGTCACACAAACTCCAAGCAGCGGCGATTCCGAAGTCAGCCATTACAGCGAGAAACAGCTGTGCTCTGACTTCGCTGCGTTCCTGAAGAACGATCTCTCCCTGGACGCTGACCAGTTCATTCGGGACGAGCTCGACAAGCCGATCGGGTACTCGGGCGGGTGCGTGCAGGCCCGCCCTGGCGGTGGCCGTATCGCACAACTCGTTATGTCCCGATCCTTGGTGGCGGACACCATTGAACCGGAGGAGCCAGGTTTTCAGCCGCAGGCTGGCATGGAAGAAAAGGCATGGCTGGCACCCGATGATCAGTTCCGTGTCCAGGTTGGGCGGTGGATCGGGACAATGGATATCGATGTCGACAACTTGAAGCTGACCGACGAACAGACCCGGCGTTCGTTCGAATTTTTGATCCGGGTTACCCGCGCGGTGCGAGGCTAGATCCGCCGGCACAACGGTCAGATAGATGTTGGCGCCGTGTGGCAGGACGGCTGGGCAACCACCGTCGCGACCTAGCGCCGCTGACCGCGCCCCACCTGCAGCAACGACAAATCCGCGTGCAGCATGGCCTGTTTACCGCCGTCACATCTGCGCCGCCTGACAGCGGGAGCGGGCACTAAGCACACACCAACATTGTCAGGGGCAGTCCCAACTCCGACGGCAGATCACTCGCAGCGGACTTCGGACCGATGAAACCTAGTCCTACGCAACCAAATACAGCCCATTATGGGCACAGCCAGTGCTATTCTGCACGACGCGGACCGCAGAAGGCGGTCAGCAACCAGAGCGCAAGGCTCGGAAAGGGACACCTATGTCTCAGAACGTTCTGTTCGTGTCGGTCCAGCAATCCTACGACCCGACATTTTCTCTCACTGACCTCGAAAAATGGGTTTTCGAGGCATGGCCGATCTCCGCGGCCAAGGCTGCCACTTGCGATCGCGTTGTCGCCGTCTATTCCGGACATCCAGTCGCGGCCTGGCGACTGCGCGGAGCATATAGCTCACCGACCGCTACCTACATCGTTGCCGGCGGCCAAACTCGACCGAGAACTGCACTGTCCCTTGGTGATCCATTGCCGCTCCACCTCGAATACTCTGACAACGTTCCGGCGTTGCGTCGAGGCTGCGCGGTCGATGCTCTGGACGTCGAGCCACTGGAGAAGGAGCGTTAGCTCCTCGGTCAACGAATGAAGGCGCACCGCCTGTTTCGCTTGCTGTTGCAATCGCAATCACGTAGCTATCAGGGCGAATACAGGCGGTCGCTCGATATCCGGCGGATAACGGGCGGGACCGGAAAGACCCATCTGTCGATCGGGTTGTCGATCCGGACCTGCCAAGCGGGGCATCGGGTGGCGTTCTCGACCGCGGCGGAATGGGTGGGCGCGGCTGGCCGAGTCCCCATCAGGCCGGAAAACTGCAGGCAGAGCTGATCAAGCTGGGCCGGATTCCGCTCCTGGTGGTCGATGAGGTCGGCTATATCCCGTTCGAGTCCGAGGCCGCCAACCTGTTCTTCCAGCTCGTTTCGAGCCGATATGAGCGGGCGAGTTTGATCGTGACCAGCAACAAGCCCTACGGCAAAGCGCACATGTTCGCGCGAAGATATGCCTAGCGTCGCCGAATCGCCACGGGTTCAGTTGATGGCGGACAGGGTGTCGGATCTCTTGAGCTGCGGGCACATTCAGGGAGATCCACGTACGATTCGCTTGTGGGGGCGGCTACTCAGCAACTATTGACCCTGGTCGGGGTACTTGTCGGGGCTTCTGCGACGTTCACGGCGTCTTCGCTGACCGAACGCGCCAAGTGGCGGCGGAGCCAAGATACTCGTTGGGATGACAAGAGGCTCGCGGCCTACAGCGACTATGCCAACGCTCTCAAGTCCTATATCGCTTTGGCGCATCGGATTTCGGCCGCACGTGGATACCCTGCCACGATCCAGCCGATCGATATTGACGAAGGCTTGCGCCTGTTGGCTGCTGCCGACACCGAGCGCAGCGTCAAGTGGGAGACGGTCGTGCTGTTGGGGTCGCCGGCGGCGGTGTCTGCGGCGCGGCGGTGGCAGAAGGCCGGGTGGGAACTCGGCAACGTGGCACAGGGGCACGGCACAGGTCATCAGGAGTACCGGCAGCACTATCAATCAATGAGCCAGTGCCGTAATGATTTCTATACGTGCGCGCGAGCTGATCTGGGCATTCGCAGCGGGGATCTTCAACCTGGCGATCAACTCTGGCTACCGGCTGATACGCCTGAGCCTCCCGCGCCAGACATTCCTTAATCGGGCCAGCTTGAGAGTCTCGTCGGATCGACGAACTCGGCTAGATAGATCATGGTGGCCTCGGCGGTCATGCCGAAGGCGGCCGCGACAAGCTTGGGGTCCATGGTGTTGACCAGGTCGATCAGGCGTACACCGGCGGTCGTAGCGGTCCGGACATTCCGATTCCAGACCGGCCTGCCGCCGTTCGCGCTGATCGCCGGGCTATTCCGGTTGCCGCAGTACCGATTCCACCAGTTCGCGCACGCCCGCGAGCAACTCCTCTCTCCGCCCAGCCCGCACCATGCGCGGCACCAGTTCACCGCCCAGGGGTGCGAGCAGCAGCGCTCCGACCGTGTCCGCGTCGAGGTCCGGCCGGGCTTCGCGGAGGAGGGTGCTGATGTGGGTGGCCCAGAAGGCGTGGAGTTCGTCGCGGCGGGGGTGTGGGGGGATGGCCTGATAGGCGGCGACCAGTTCGACGTCGTCGGCGATCAGGCGGGTCATGGCGTCGAAGTAGGCGAGTAGGCGGTCGGCGGCGGGGGCGCCGGGGCCGAGTGGGGGTGGGCCGGATTCGATGGCGGCCATCAGGCCGAAGGCGCCTTCGGCGATGAGTTCGTGCAGGAGGCCGGCGCGGCTGCCGAAGCGGCTGAACAGGGTGCCCTTCGCGACTCCCGCGGCGGCGGCGATGCGGTCCATGGTTACCGCCTCGGCGCCGTGTTCGACGAGCAGGGCGCGGGTTGCCAGCAGGATTGCCTGGCGATTGCGGGCCGCGTCGGCGCGTTCCTTGGGGCGGTCCATGGCACCACTTTCATTGACAACATGACCGGCGGTCAATATGTTGGCGAGCGCAACTTGACCGTTAGTCAACTTATGAGGTTTCTATGCGTGCAATCCTATTGACCGCGACCGGTGGGCCCGATGTGCTGGTGCCCGGCGAGGTGCCCGCGCCGCGGCCGGGAGCCGGTGAGGTGCTGGTTCGCAGCGAGGCGATTCCGGTGTTGTATCCCGAGACGATGCTGCGATCCGGGGCGTTTCCGATTCCCTTGGACAAGCCATTCGTGTTCGGCACCCAGGCGGTGGGCATCGTGGCCGAAATCGGTGCGGGTGTGGATTCGGCGTGGATCGGGCAGCGAGTCATGCTGGGCAGCAACGCCTTCGGGACGTATGCCGAACTGGTGTGCGTGCCGGTGGACGGTATCGTCGCGGTGCCGCAGGCGCTTTCGCCCGAGGATGCCGCCGCGGTGAGCATGAGCGGCTCGGTGGCGCTGCCATTGCTCGAACGCGCCGCGCTGACCGGCACCGAAACCGTGCTCGTCGAAGCCGGGGCGACCGGGATCGGCGGATACCTGGTGCAGCTGGCCAAGGAGTTCGGGGCCGCGCGGGTCATCGCCACCGCGGGCGGGCAGGAAAAGGGCGACCGGGCAAGGGAATTGGGGGCCGACGAGGTGATCGACCACCGCGCCGCCGACTGGCCGCAGCGGCTGGCCGAAGTTCTGGCGGGCACGACCGTGGATGTGGTGTTCGATTCGATCGGCGGCGAATCCGCCTCGGCGCTACTGGATCTCGTGACGCCCCTGCGCGGGCGCATGCTCAGCTACGGCTGGCTGTCGGGGGCGCCCGCGCAGATCAGCGCCATGGATGTGATCGGCCGCGGCCTGACGCTGGTGGGCTGCGCCGGACCGGCCTGGCTCGCGGGGGTCGCGGCGGCGCGGGCCGCGGTGCTGGAGCGGGCGGCGACCGGCGGGCTCACCGTGCTGTCCGACCTGCGACTGCCGCTCGAGCAGGCGGCCGAGGCGCATCGCCGGCTGGACGAGCGGGCGGCGCTGGGCACCATCGTGCTGCGTCCCTAGGCACCGGGGCCGGACGCCGTCGAGACGACGTCCGGCCGGTGCGTCAGGCTTGCGGTTTGCCCAGGCAGAAGGTGGTGGGGCGGTCGGCGAGGGTGATCACGCTGTCGGTGTCGGGGCCGCAGAGGTTTTCGTCGGCCTGACCGTCCACGCGGGTGAGGACGCGGAAGCTGGCCTCACTGGAGGCGCATTCGGCGAACTGGTAGCCGGTGAGCATGGACTCGTGATAGCAGCTGTCCTGCTTGAAGTTCGGGGCCAGGCAGAGGAATGCGGTGGTGCCGCCGTTGAGGGTCTCCTCGTAGGAGGTGTAGTCGGCGGCGCAGTCGGCCTTGCTGTCGAAGACCTTCGCCACCTGGTAGACGGCCTTCGGGGAACCGCAGTCGACGGGTTCGGTCTTGGAGTCGAACATCGAGCCCTTGATGACATTGATGCAGTCGCCGACCTTGGCGCGGCCGGTGTCGGACTTGCTCGCGTCCTTGACCGCCTGCGTGCCCTTCTCGATGGCCGAGCAGCCGGCCAGGGCGAGCGCCGTGGCGGCGAGCACGGGCAGCAGCCGGCGGAACTTCCTGGGGCGGTCCGCCTTCACCTGCATCGATGTCACAAAACTCCCTTTCGCAGTCTTCGGTCTGAAATGCCTCACCACCAAACCGTGCCGGGGCGTGGGGAGCATCCGGGAAACCACGGGATATCCCCGAATACCGGGCGAAAGGGGCACCGATATGCTCCCGAGCGACCGTCCGCACGGAAAGGAGTGCGCGATCGAGGCGTTCGTCGGCCGCGACCATCAGCTCACCAGCCTCGATGCGGCGTGCACCGGGTCCGGGGGCGGGGTGGTGCTCGTCGAAGGGCCCGCGGGGATCGGGAAGACGCGGCTGCTGGCGGAATTCGCGCGCAGGTGTGCGACGCGGCGGGTCGTCACCGTCGCGGCGACCGAGTTCGAGCAGGGTGCGCCGTTGGGGCTGGTCGAGGATTTGCTCGAGCGGTTGGACGGTCCAGTCGGCGGGAAAGCGCACCGACCGGACGCCACCGGAGTGCGGCCGGAGCACTTCGCCGGTGCAGCCGGCGGGAAAGCGCACGGGCCGAGCGCCACCGGCGTACGGCCGGAGCACTTCGCCGGTCCGGCCGGCGGGGAGACGCCCGGGCCGAGCGCCACCGGAGTGCGGGCGGAGTCGAGGTGGGAATCGCCGCTCGCGACACCCCCTTTCGCGCGGGATGGCGATCCACGGGCGATCGCGCGGATGGTGCGCGCTCGGCTGGAGACGGAACCGACAGTTCTGATCGTCGATGATGCGCACTGGGCCGACGCCGCGTCGCTGCGCGTGCTGGCGGCGCTCATCCGGCAACAGGATTCGGTGTCCGCCCGGTTGGTACTGGCCTACCGTGAGGGCCAGTTCCCGGCGGCGCTCGGTCCCGCGTTGCGATCCGGTGGGCGCGCGGCCACCCATCTCGTCGTACCGCCGCTGTCGGATGCCGATACGGCCGAGCTGCTTCCCGAGCTGGGCGTGGTCCGGCGTCGGCGATTGCTCATCGCATCGCACGGAAATCCGCTCTACCTGCAACTCCTCGCGGACCACTCCCCCGCCGAGCTCGATGCCCTTGCGCACGACGCCGATTCGGTCGACCTCGCCGCCGAACCCGCGGCCCTGGACCGGACCATCCGGGCGGAACTGACACAGCTCCCCGAAGCCGAACGACGAGCAATCCAGGCTGCCGCCGTCTGCGGCCCCACCTCGGATATCGAATTGCTCTGCGCCACTGCCGAATCCGACCGCCACACCGTGACCGCCGCCATCGACGAACTGGTCCGCCGCGGCTGGCTCACTCTCGGAGATCGCCGGATCACCTTCCGCCATCCCTTGATCCGCACCGCCGCCTACGGCCTCACCGGCCCCGCCGCCCGCGCCGAAGCCCACCGCCGCGCCGCCGATTTCCTGCGCACCGCCGACGCCCCGCTTCTCGACCGCGCCCGCCACCTGGAGCATTCCCTGTGCGGCCGTGACGATCTCGCCGCCGCTGAACTCCTCCACGCCGCCGCTGAACTCCTCCACGCCGCCGAACAGACCCTCGCCACCGTCCCCGCCACCAGCGCCCGCTGGGCCGCGGCAGCCCTCCGCGCCGCCTCCGACCCGCCCGAGAGCAGCGACGGCGCGGCGCAACTACTCCTCGGGCGCGCGCTGCTGCTGTCGGGATCCGCGGCGGACGCACGCGAAATCCTCGAAGCCCTCGCAACCCGGGCGGGTCCGAACCAGCTCGAAGCGATACTGCTGCAAGCACGTTGCGAACGGGTCCTCGGCCGCGCGGACCGAGCACGCGCTCTGCTCGCCGCCGTGGCCGCGCCTCTCAACGTGCCCACGTGCGATAAGACCGGTCGACCGGACGGATCCTCCGAACTCCGCGGCGCCGAAGACGATTCGGCGGTCGCTACGACGGGGGCATTCGGGGCGCACAGTGCGGGGGTGCATCTGGAGTTGGCGATTCTGGAGATGCAGGACAATCGGGAGGCCGAGGGCGCTGCCCGAGTGGCGGCGCTGTTCGAGTCGGGGGCGGTGCGGGATCCGGCGATTCGGGCGGCGGCTACGACTTTGCGGAGCATGGGACTGCTCACCGGCGGGGACATGGCGGCGGCGCAGGCCGAATATCAGGTGGCGGAGCGGGAATTCGGGCGGCTGTCGGAGACGGAGTTGCTCGATGCGGTGCATGCGGCGGCGGCGCTGGGGTGGATGAGCTACTTTCTCGATGATCAGCGGACCGGGCTGGCGCATATCGAGCGAGCTGTTCAGGTGAGCCGGCGGCGGGGGTGCAATTTCATTCTGCCGGAATTGCTTACCGTGCAGGCTTATTCGCTGGCCAAGCTGGGACGGTTCGCGGAGGCGCTGGCTGCGGCCGAGGACGCCGCCGAGACGGCCGAACTGTTCGGGTATCACGATATTCCGCCGCTGGCGGGAGCACTGGAGCTGCGGGTGCTGGCGCATACCGCGCCGCGGGAGGCGCTGCTGGAGCGGTGGCGGGCGATCGATGCCATGCCGCGACCGGTCATGCGGTGGTGGCGCGGGGTGGTCGAGGCCGCGCTCGACGAGTATGCCGACAAGACCGGATGCGAGGCGCCGAATCCGATTGGGGCGCAGCCAGATACCCAGCATCCGATGCGGCCCACCGAGCTGGCGGTGCGGGCGCGGGAGGCGATCGCGCAGGGCCGGACCGAGGAGGCGAGCGGGCTGGTGGAGCGGGCAGAAGACGCGGCGCGTGGCTCGGGGCTGCCCGCACAGCTGGCCGCCGCCGCCCACGCGCGGGCCGAATACGCGTCGGCGCGAGGCGATTTCGACCTCGCGTTGGCGGCGGCGCGCACGGCCATCGACGGCTACGGGGTGGCGGAAATGCCGGTGCAGCGCGCGCAGGCGCTACTTCTGGCCGCGCAATTGTCCGGGCAGCAGGGAGATTTCGGCCTGGCCACCGCCCGGATCGCGGCCGCCCGGGCCGAACTGGTCGCGGCGGGTGCGCACGAGTTGCTGGCGGAAGCGACTGCCGCGCAACGCCGTCTGGCGGGACGCCGCTCGGTCAGCGGGGACGCGGCGCTCACCGAACGGGAACGCGAAGTCGCCGAACTCGCCGCGCGCGGCTTCAGCAACAAGGACATCGCGGGGCGGCTCTTCTTGAGCCCGCGCACGGTCGAGGACCACCTCGGCCGGATTCTGCGCAAGCTGGGCCTCACCGGACGCGCCGGAATCGCGCATCGCCTGGCGGAATTGGAAGCCGGGACTCGATAACCGGCGAAGAACGACATTCCGCCCGGCAGTCGGGCATCTCTGCGTCAGGGCCGTTGCCGACCTGCGGCGTCACCCGCTCGCGGCGGCTGTCAGCCGGTGATTTCCCACTCGTAGACGGTGAGTTCCGACGCGCCCGTGGTGTGGATCGGGTCGGTGTGCACGAGTTCGCGTGCGGCATCGAGGGATTCGGCGGTGATCACATACGCCCCGCCGGTGCCGTCGGTGAATTTGCCGGTCTCCACCAGCTGTCCGCGCGAACGGACCTGCTCCAGCCACTCCTTGTGCGGAGTGACGACGGCGGAGTCGAAGCGCGGGGTGCGCATGGCCATTACCAGGTACTTGCGCACCCTGCGCTGCTCCTTCTTACTTGTCGTCCGCAGACGGCGTGGCGCGGGTGGCCGCGGCGGCGGCGCGCACCTGCGGCGCCACCTGCACGACCTGACCCAGCACACCGTTGATGAACGACGGCGAATCGTCGGTGGACAGCTCCTTGGCGAGCTCCACCGCCTCGTCGACGGCCACCACGGGCGGGACGTCACCGGCGTGGAACAACTCCCACACCGCCACCCGCAGAATGGCGCGGTCCACGGCGGGCAGCCGGGACAGGGCCCAATCCTGCAGGTATCCCTCGATGGTGGCGTCCACCCGGTCCAGATCGTCGGCCACGCCTTCGACCAGGACCCGGGTGTAGGGGTTGACCGGGGCCACCGAATCGTCGTTCACGGCCAGCGCGACGCGTTCGGAGAGCAGGTCCGCGGGGTCGATATCGCGGGCCTCGGCCTCGAAGAGCAGGTCCACGGCCCGGCGACGCGCCTTGTGCCGCGCACCGAGTTTCTTGAAACTCGACTTCTTGTCCACTGGCTGGTCTGCCACGGTCACCATTATCCGCGCGTCAGGAGTTGACGCGGCTGATGTAGGAGCCGTCGCGGGTGTCGATGCGCAGCTTGTCACCCTGGTTGATGAACAGCGGCACCTGAACCTCGGCGCCGGTCTCCACGGTGGCGGGCTTGGTGCCGGCCGAGGAGCGGTCGCCCTGCAGGCCCGGCTCGGTGTGGGTGACGATGACGTCGATGGCGACCGGGAGCTCGACGAACAGCGCCTCGCCCTCGTGCATGGCGATCTGCACGCCCATGTTCTCCAGCAGGAAGCCGGCATTACGGCCGAGCAGCTGCTCGCTCAGGTGCACCTGGTCGTAGGTGTCGCCGTCCATGAAGATGAAGTCCTCACCGTCGTGGTAGAGGTACGTCATGTCCCGGCGGTCGACGGTCGCGGTCTCCACCTTGACGCCGGCGTTGAAGGTCTTGTCGACCACCTTGCCCGAGACCACGTTCTTCAGCTTGGTGCGCACAAAGGCGGGACCCTTACCCGGCTTCACGTGCTGGAACTCGACGATCTGCTGGAGCTGATTGTCGATCTTCAGCACGAGGCCGTTCTTGAAGTCGCTGGTGTCCGCCACTGTCCTCGGATCTCCTCTAGTCGGTCGACCGCGCGTCAGTCGACGACGGTCAGGTCTTTGCTGGTGCGGGTGAGCAGTTCCGGGCCCCCCTTGCGAACCACGAGCGTATCCTCGATCCGGACTCCGCCGCGGCCGGGGAAATACACACCTGGCTCGACGGTCACCGCCACGCCATCCAGCAGTGTACCCGTGCCGGTTTTGGCGATTCCGGGCGCTTCGTGGATCTGCAGGCCGACGCCATGTCCCAGACCGTGCACGAACAACTCGCCGTGGCCCGCGGCCTCGATGACCGAGCGGGACGCGGCGTCCACCGCCCTGGTCGATACGCCGGGGGCCAGCGCTTCGCGCCCGGCCCGCTGCGCCGCGTAGACCAGGTCGTATACCTCGCGCTGCCAGTCCGAGGGCTCGCCGAGCACATAGGTGCGGGTCATATCGGAGTGGTAGCCGTCGACGGTGGCGCCGAAGTCCAGCTTCACGAAATCGCCCTGGGCGAGCACCGCGCCGGTCGGGCGGTGATGCGGGACAGCCGAATTCGGGCCGGCGGCCACGATGGTCTCGAAGGAGACGGCGTCCGCGCCGTGCTCGAACATGAGCCATTCCAGCTCCCGGGCCACCTGGCGTTCGGTGCGGCCGGGGCGGATGCCGCCGCGTTCCAGCAGGGTGGCCAGGGCGGCGTCGGCGGCAGCGCAGGCGGCGGCCAGGCGGCCGACCTCGTAGGCGTCCTTGACCATGCGCAGCTGTTCGACCAGGCCGGAGATCGGGACCAGGTCCAGGCCGGTGCCCAGGGCCCGCAAGCCCTGATGCTGTTCGACGGTGACGATATGGCTCTCGAAGCCGACGCGGCCGGTCTGCCATTCGCCGGCGATCTCCATCACCCGGCGGGCGCTGGCGCGGTTGATCTCGGCGCGCAGGTCGGGGACCTGCTCGCCGACCTGGGTGATGTAGCGGCCGTCGGTGCAGATGATGGTGCGGTCCTCGCTGGAGTCCCAGGCGTACACCAGCAGCGCGGCATTGGACCCGGTGAAACCGGTCAGGTACCGGATATTGATCAGGTCCGTGACCAGCAGCGCATCGACCCGGTTCTCCACCAGCAGGTTCCGCAACGCGGCCCGCCGCAGCGCGTAGTCCGGACGCGGGGGCACCGACTCGTGATCAGCCATGCGTCAAAGCTACCGCCGACACGCCACAACACCGACACCGAGCATGCCGACGCGCCCGCCGGAACAGTGGTTGTCCACAACCGATGCGGCTATCCACAAATCGATTGCGACCGGCATGTCGAATGCCGAACTACGACACCGTGAATGGCATGCCCCCGGCCACCTCCACCCCTGATCTCCGCGCCGCACTCGGCCCGGCCGCGGAACTCTCCAGCCTCACCACCACGCTGGGCAACCCAGCCACAGCCGTCGGCGACTCCGCCACCCTGCTCGGCCAGCTCTCCCCGGCGGTTGGCAGCATGTTGACAACGCTCGGACCCAGCGTGGCGGCCATCGTGTGGTGTGTGGTGCTGATCCGTGCCGACCTGTGTGAACGGCGACTTCCCAACGCGCTCACCATTCCTGGCGCCGTGGTCGTGCTGGCGTACGCGACGGGGTCCGGGCGACTCGGCGTCGCGCTCGTAGGCGCGCTCCTACTGGCCTTGCCCTATTTGGTGGTGCATCTGGCCGCGCCGGGTGCGCTCGGGGCGGGGGACGTCAAGCTCGCGATGGGGCTCGGTGCGGTGACGGCGCTCGGCGGCGCGCAGTGCTGGGTGCGGGCGGCGCTCGGGGCTCCGGCGCTCACCGCGATCGGGGGTGTGGTCGTGCTGGTGGTGCGGTGTGTGCGGGCCTCCGATAATTCCTCGCTATCACGGGACACGCACCGTGCCGGGTGGTTGCAGGACGTGATTTCGGTGACGCGGACGGGGTCGGCCAGGGACGCGGGAGTGAACCCGGGTGGCGGAGTGCGCGTATGTGCGGGTGCGGAGACGAATTCGGGGGTCCCGAGCACGTCGCGACCTCCCGGTTCCGGTGCCGGCGGGCACCGCGGGGGTACCCTTCCGCACGGTCCGGGGATGTGTGTGGCGAGTCTGCTGGCGCTGGCGCTGGCGCCGTGACAGCCGCATGCGCCGGACCACGTGTCCGAGTGGCCTCATCTACATGGAAAGATGTAACCCGTGTTGCGTTGGATAACTGCCGGTGAATCCCATGGCCCTGCTCTCGTCACCATCCTCGAGGGGATGGTGGCCGGTGTCGAGGTGACCTCTGCCGATGTCGCCGAGCAGCTGGCGCGCCGCCGGCTCGGATACGGGCGTGGCGCCCGGATGAAGTTCGAGGCCGATGTGGTCACCCTGGTGGGTGGCGTGCGGCACGGGCGCACCATGGGCGGACCGGTCGCCATCGAGGTGGCGAACTCCGAGTGGCCCAAGTGGACTCAGGTCATGTCGGCCGATCCGGTCGACGAGGCCGAACTGGCGGATCTGGCGCGCAACGCTCCGCTGACGCGGCCGCGCCCCGGCCATGCCGATTACTCGGGCATGCTCAAGTACGGCTTCGACGATGCGCGCAATGTGCTCGAGCGGGCCAGTGCGCGCGAGACCGCGGCGCGGGTCGCGGCGGGCACCGTCGCCAAGAACTTCCTGAAGCAGGCGCTGGGCGCCGAGGTCATCTCGCATGTGGTGTCGATCGGCACGGCCGCCAACACCTCCGGCGTGGTGCCGAGCGCGGGCGATCTGGCCGCCATCGACGAGTCGCCGGTGCGCTGTTTCGACAAGGACGGCGAAGCGGCCATGATCGCCGAGATCGAGGCGGCCAAGAAGGACGGCGACACCCTCGGCGGCGTGGTCGAGGTCGTGATCGAGGGCCTGCCGATCGGGCTGGGTTCGTTCACTTCCGGTGAGGCACGGCTGGATTCGCGGCTCGCGGCGGCGCTCATGGGCATTCAGGCCATCAAGGGCGTCGAGGTGGGCGACGGGTTCGAGACCGCGCGCCGCCGCGGCAGCCAGGCGCACGACGAGATGAAGCCGGGTCCGGACGGCGTGCTGCGTTCCACCAACCGCGCGGGCGGGCTGGAAGGCGGCATGACCAATGGCGAGGCGCTGCGCGTGCGCGCGGCCATGAAGCCGATCTCGACGGTGCCGCGCGCGCTGGCCACCGTCGACATGTCCACCGGTGACGAGGCCGTCGCCATTCACCAGCGTTCCGATGTGTGCGCGGTGCCGGCCGCCGGTGTGGTCGCCGAGGCCATGGTGGCGCTGGTCGTGGCGCAGGCGGTGCTGGAGAAGTTCGGCGGCGATTCGCTGCCCGAGACCGTCGACAACATCAACGCCTACCTGAAGCGAATCAACGCGCGCCCGCACGTTCCGTCGGGCACCGCGTCACGGTGAGTCCCGAGAACGACCCGAATCCGGGCGACGCCGAACGGCGTTCGCCCGGAACCGATCAGCGCGCCGAGACCGCGCAGCCGGCCCCGGCCACCGACGCCGAATCGGGTCAATCCGACGACGCCGCGCTATCGAGGGACGCCGAGAGCGCGGTGGGCGCTACCGATCCCGCGACAGCCGACTCCGCGCGCACTCAGGACGAGGCGTCCGGCGCGGGTCACGTGCCTCGTGAAGGACTGCCGTCGAGCGTGGTGCTGGTCGGCCCGCCCGGTGCGGGCAAGTCCACCATCGGGCGCAAGCTCGCGCGGGAACTCGGGCTCGACCTTTATGACACCGACGCGGGTATCGAAGAGGAGACCGGGCGCACCATCCCCGAGATCTTCGCCGAGGACGGGGAACCGGAGTTCCGCCGGATCGAGGAAGAAGTCGTGCGCGCGGCGGTGCTGAACCGTCAGGGCGTCATCTCGCTCGGCGGCGGTTCCGTGCTGTCCGCCGCCACCCGCGAAGTGCTGCGCGGGCGCACCGTCATCTACCTGGAAATCAGTGTGGGCGAAGGACTTCGCCGCACCGGTGCCAGCACCAACCGCCCCCTGCTCAATGGCGACGACCCGGCGAGGAAGTACCGCGAACTCATGAAGATCCGCCGCCCGCTCTACCGCGAGGTGGCGTCGATCCGGGTCCGCACCGACGGCCGCAGCCCCGGCCGCGTGGTCCGCATGATCCTGGCCAAACTCGGCGTCGAACCCACCGTCCGCCTGGACGACCCAGCCACCGAACCCGCCCCCATCCCCAACGGCTCCGCCGGTTCCCGCTCCCGCCGCCGGCGCCGCCGCGGACGTGGCCGCGGCGACCAGCCCGCCCCCGCGAATTCGACCGCGGCGGTATCGAATCCGGACTCCGCCGCCGAAGCCACCGACGACAACGCCGAGATCCCCGCCGCCGACGGAGCCAAGCGCTCCCGCCGCAGCCGCCGCTCCCGCCGTCGCGGCCGCCGGAATTCCGACGCGCCCGCAGTGACCACGGGCCTCGGCACCACCGGATCGGACTCGGGCACAACGAAGCCGGCAACCGGTACCGACTTCGGCTCGGCGACAGTACGTTCCGATACCTCGCCCGCCGCCACACCGTCCGATGCGTCGCCGACCGCCACGCCGTCCGGCGGTACCGCGCCGACCGGTGACACGGGCGACCGAGCACGCTCGACCGGCGGCGGCCGCTCGGCTCGCCGCCGCCGCGCCGCCCGCGCCGCCGGAGCCCCCGCCGACATCCGAGCAGCCGGCGAAAGCGCCGCGAAGACTCCCGAACACCCCTCCGCCACGAATCCCGGCACCAACACCCCGGCCGGCACTCGCGATTCCGGCGGCCGCGATTCCGATGCCGCCCAAGCCCATTCCGGCCCTGGCGCTGCAGCCGCCCCCGGCGCAGGCCGATCCCGCCGGGCCCGCGCCCGCCGCGCCCGCGCCCGCGCCCGTCAACAGCCCGAAGGCACTGAACTCCCGGAGGCGCCCGTAGCCGCACCCGGCCCCGGCCCCGGCCCTGGCGAAGGTCCAGCATGATCGCCGCCCGCGAGCCGGGTGATCCGGTCGGAGCTGCCGCCAGGGCGGCGGTGTGCATCCGGTCCCGACGCCGCAGCGACGGTAGCCATGTCGATCCGGCGATGCCCACGAACGTGCGACGCTTCGGGGCCGACCGGCCGGCTCGTCACGAGACCGCGCCGGCTGATCACTCGGATCGAGCCGCGTTCGGTGATCCGATCGGGCGTTTGAAGCGAGACGACGACCGGCCGCGTGATGGTTCCAGGCCCGGTGGTGGTCCGGAATTCGCTGGCATACAACGTGTTCGACTGTCCCGCTCGGGTGCGGGACCATCCTTGGAGGAGAGCTGATGAGTGAGCCGACTCGTATCGAGGTTCGGACGGCCGATCCGTATCCGGTGATCATCGGGCGCGGGCTGCTGGGGGATCTGGTCGGTGAGGTGACCGGGCGGTCCGGGGTGCGGACGGTGGCGATTTTTTATCAGCCGCCGTTGGCGGAGACCGCCGAGGTGGTGCGGAAGGCGCTGGTCGAGCAGGGGATCGATGCGCATCGGGTGGAGATTCCGGATGCGGAGGCCGGTAAGGATCTGCAGGTCGCGGGGTTCTGCTGGGAGGTGCTCGGGCGGATCGGGCTCACCCGGAAGGATGTGATCATCAGCCTCGGTGGTGGCGCGGCCACCGACCTGGCCGGGTTCGTCGCGGCCACCTGGATGCGCGGGGTGAGCATCATTCATGTGCCGACCACGCTGCTGGCCATGGTGGATGCCGCCGTCGGCGGGAAGACCGGGATCAATACCGAGGCGGGGAAGAACCTGGTCGGCTGCTTCCATGAGCCGGCCGCGGTGATGGTGGACCTGGCGACCCTCGAGACGGTGCCGCGCAACGAGATCGTGGCGGGGATGGCCGAGATCATCAAGGCGGGATTCATCGCCGATCCGGTGATCCTGGACCTGGTGGAGCAGGATCCGCAGGCCGCCCTGGACCCGGCAGGAGAGGTGCTGCCGGAGTTGATCCGGCGGGCCATCCAGGTCAAGGCCGATGTGGTGGCGGCGGATCTGAAGGAATCGGATCTGCGGGAGATCCTGAACTACGGGCACACCCTCGGCCATGCCATCGAACGGCGGGAGCGGTACCGGTGGCGGCACGGTGCGGCCGTATCGGTCGGCCTGGTGTTCGCGGCCGAACTCGGCCGGCTCGCCGGACGCCTCGACGACGCCACCGCCGAACGGCACCGGACCGTGCTCGAAAGCATCGGGCTGCCCACCACTTACGATGCCGACGCACTGCCGCAGCTGCTGGAATCCATGCAGACCGACAAGAAGACCCGCTCCGGCGTGGTGCGGTTCGTGGTGCTGGACGGCCTGGCCAAGCCCGGCCGGCTCGAAGGCCCGGATCCGTCGCTGCTGGCCGCCGCCTATTCGACCATCGCGCGCGAGCAGAGCCCGGGCGGCACCGGAATCCTGCTCTGACACATGACAAAGGAAGCGCCCGTGACCGAACCGGTCACGGGCGCTTCGCCGTTCGAGGGCGGCTCAGACTCCGGCCGGTTCCTTGTTCAGGCTGACCTCGGCGTCCGGCTTCCCGGGCGCGTTCTTGCTCTCGCGGCCGACCAGGAAACGACCCAGCGCCACGCCGATCATGGCGGGCACGAAGATCAGCAGGATGATGAACGACGCCGACGAGGTGAGCTCGAACAACAGCCCCTGATCGCCGAGATCGAACTTGGGCACGAAGTCCAGCAGCCACGCCACCAGCCCGGCGCCCAGCCCGCCGGCCACGGCGGCCTTGAGCCAGCGCATGGTCAGATCGGCGCCGCGCTCCGGATCCGGATTGGCTCGCCGATCGGCGCGGCCGTCCAGCACGCCCCAGGCGAGCACGGCCCCGACCAGCACGATCAGGCCCAGCATCCGCATCCAGGAACCTGAGGTCGGCCAGTACACCATGGCGAAACCGAGCACGGTTCGCAGCACAATGGTCAGCGCCCCCAGAGCTACGGCGCGCAATACCCACGCATTCATGTTGATCACCTTAACCTGCGCGGCCGCGCGGTCGAACTGAAACCCGTTCCAGAACTGTATCCGTTTCGTGCGGGCGCTTCCTACGCAGGTAGAAATAGGCGGTGAGCATCGAAGCCGTCGCGCTGCTGCAGGATCCGATCCGCCGGCGTCTCTACGACTACGTGGCCGCCGCCGATCACGAGGTCAGCCGGGACGAGGCGGCCGCAGCGGCGGAGATCAAACGACCCCTGGCGGCCTTCCATCTGGACAAATTGGCCGAGGCCGGGCTCCTCGACGCGGTCTTCCGGCGACCGGAGGGCAAGACCGGGCCGGGGGCCGGGCGACCCGCCAAGTTCTATCGGCGCGCCGCCGCGGAATTCGCCGTCACCCTCCCCGCCCGGGATTACGCCACCGTGGCGTCGGTCCTCGCCGAGGCCGTCGAGCACGCGGGCATGGACGCGGCGATCGCGAAAGCCGCTGCCGCGCAGAGCCCGTCGCTCGCGGGCCGCGATCTCCTCGAGGTGCTGCGCGAGCGCGGCTACGAACCGTATGCCGACGGCGCGGTGATCCGCCTGCGCAACTGCCCTTTTCATCGCCTGGCCGAGGACTTCCCGCCGCTGGTGTGCGGCATGAACCTCGCCCTGCTGACCGGTCCGGCGGCCGAGGCGGGCTGGCAGGCGCACATGGATGCCGCCCCGGGGCGTTGTTGCGTCAGCTTTTCTAAAAACAACGATAATTAGTTATAGTCCTGACATGCACCTCGCACAGCTCAATGTCGCCCGCCTGATCGCACCGGAAGGCGATCCGCGCGTCGCCGAGTTCTTCGACGCGCTCGACGAGATGAACGGCCTGGCCGACCGCTCCCCCGGTTTCGTCTGGCGGCTCACCGACGGCGAAGCGAACAATGCCATGTCGATCCGCCCCGATCCGGCGCATGCCGATCTGGTGGTGACCCTGAGCGTGTGGGAGTCGCGCGAAGCGCTGTTCGACTACGTGTACCGCAGCGGCCACATGGATTTCCTGCGCCGGCGCCGCGAATGGTTCCTGCCGGGCAGCGGGCCGAACGCGGTGCTGTGGTGGGTGCCCGCCGGGCACATCCCCACCGTCGAGGAG
Organism: Nocardia yamanashiensis; assembly: GCF_021183565.1. NCBI lineage: Bacteria > Bacillati > Actinomycetota > Actinomycetes > Mycobacteriales > Nocardiaceae > Nocardia > Nocardia yamanashiensis. The sequence goes on along the minus strand of NZ_CP089226.1, from coordinate 1,365,354 downwards.
GGTATGGAGCGCTGGAATCGCTTGCGCGAGAACGGCCCTGCGCCCGAGGCGTTCACCTTCCGCAATACCTTCCAGCCGCAACCGGTGTCCTGAGACACGAAGAAGCCGGGACAGGTTGGACCCGCCCCGGCTTTCGATGGTGAGACTATTCCGCCAGTGCGGCAGCCATTTCCGCGCGCGGCGCGGGTTTGCCGGTGAACTGTTCGACCTGGCCGTACGCCTGGTTCAACAGCATCTGCAAGCCGCTGACCACGGTATGTCCGGCGCGCGCAACGGCTTCCGCGAGCGGCGTGGGCCACGGATTGTAGATGGCGTCGAGCACCACCGGCGCCAGCGCGATCGAATCCGCCACGGCCGCAGCGGCTTCGGCGGGAACGGTGCTGACCACCGCGTCCACCTCACTGCACACGAAGGTCAGGCCGTCGGGATCGAAGTCGATGACCTCGGCCGAAAGACCAAGGCGCTCAGCCAATTCCAGGGTGTCGGCGGCCCGCCCCTTGTCCCGCGCCACGATGGTCACGGTGTGCGCGCCGAGTTCGGCCAGCGCCAGCAGCGCCGGACGCGCCGTCCCGCCCGCGCCCAGCACCATGGCGCGTTCGATCTCCTCGACGCCCGCGCCCTGCAACGCGCCGCGCACCCCGTCCACATCGGTGCAGTCGGCGCGCCATCCGGAATCGGTGCGCACCAGCGTATTCGCCGATTCCACCAGTTCGGCCCGGTCGGTGCGCTCGTCGGCATAGGCGAGCGCGGCGACCTTGCCGGGCATGGTCACCGACAGCCCGACCCATTCCGGGCCGAGACCGTCGACCAGTCCGGGCAGTTGCTCGCCGGTGCATTCGATGCGCTCGTAGGTCCAGTCCAGGCCCAGCGCCCGATACGCCGCCAGATGCAGCTGCGGCGATCGGGAATGCGAGATCGGGCTGCCCAGCACGGCGGCCCGGCGCACCTCACCGCCCACTGTCGAGAATTCCACTCTGCTCGGCCTTCTTGATATTGCGCAGGTGCTCGTTGTAGTCCTCGGTGAACAACGTGGTGCCCTGCTTATCGATGGTCACGAAGTACAGCCACGGACCGGCCAGGGGATTCTCCATGGCGCGCAAGGCATCCAGCGACGGCGCGGAGATGGGTGTGGCGGGCAGACCGGCCATGGCGTAGGTGTTCCACGGGGTCTTGCGCGCCCGGTCGGCGTCGGTGGTGGCGACCTCGGTCTTGTCGAGGGTGTAGTTGACGGTGGAGTCGAACTGCAGCGGCTGATCGACCGCGAGCCGGTTCACGATCACCCGCGCCACCTTGGACATGTCCTGCGGCAGGGCTTCCCGCTCCACCAGCGACGCGCCGATCAGCGTGTCGTAGGGCTTGAGGCCGTTGGCGCCGCCGGATTGCACCAGGCCGGTGGCCTCGTAGCTTGCGGCGCTGTCGGTGACCAGCTGCTTGAGGATCTGCTCGGCATTGCCGCTGGGATCGAAATCCAGGGTGCCCGCGCGGATCAGGCCCTCGAGCTGACGGCTGCGATCCGGCACCGCCTTCACCCGGTCGAGCGCCCAGGACGGCACGCCCAGGGCCACCGGATCGGTATTGGTGCCGGCCGCGTCCAGCTGCTCGTAGGTCACGCATTTGGCGGCGGTACCGGCGCCGACGCAACTGGCTTCGGCGATCTTGCGGTAGATGCCGTCCTTGCGCGCCCCGGTGTGCACATCGCTGGAGTCGTGCAGCTGCCGGCCCTCGGAGATGACCACATTGCCGACCCGGGAACCCTTGCCCACCAAGGCGGTGACGGCTTCGGCGGCCGGGCTGTGGCTGGGAATCGCGTAATAGCCGGGCTGGACGGAGTTCATGTTCGAATTCCGCACGGCCGCTTCGTAGAACGCGGCGCTGCTGGCCACGATGCCCTTGTCGGCCATGGTCTTGGAGATCTCGGTGGCGGTGTCGCCGGACTTCACCTGGATCACCGCGATCGGACCGGCCGAACCGGCGTCGTAGTCGGCGGCGGGGGCGAACCCGCCGATGAACTTCCACGCCGCGAAACCGGCCGCGCCCAGGAACATCACGGCGAAGACGCCGGAGATGATCCACAGATTGCGCCGCCGCCGTTTGCGTTCGGCCGCCTTGCGCGAGGCCACCCGGGAACGCTTGCGCGAGCCGCCCGAGCGCGACGAGCCGCCCCGCCCGCCACTGCCGCGCGTGGCCGGACGGCGACCGGCGTCGGCGCGTTGCGGCGCGGCCCGGCGGCGCGGTTCCGGTTCCAGGGGTGGTTCGTCGACGTAGCCGTGCTCGTCGTCGTAGCCGTGGAAGTCCTCCTCGTCATCGTCCTCGTAGCGAGGGATGACGGTGGTGTCGTCCTCGTAGTCGTCGGCCTCGGACCAGTCCAGATCGTCACGGCGGTAACGCCGTTCAGCGTTCTGACGGTAGCGTTCCTCGGCTCGGGTCCAGCGATCGGTCATGCACTATCACCATCACCGCGCGGCTTCAATTGCGCACTCCGTTCGTCCAACCATCCTTGCAGGATCGACACGGCGGCCGCCTGATCGATGACCTGCCGCTGCCCGCGAGCGCGAACTCCGCTGTCTCGCAATGCACGTGCAGCAGACACCGTAGTCAAACGTTCGTCGGAAAGTCGCACCGGCACCGGATCGATCAATGCCCGCAAACGTCCCGCGAAGGTGGCCGCCAGCTTAGCCGAAGAGCCGCTCTCTCCGCGCAATGTGCGCGGCAGGCCGACGATCACTTCCACGGCCTCATATTCGCGTACCAAGTCGGCGATGCGGGCCAAATCGGGCGCGAGAGTGCCCGGTGCGACCTTTTTGGCGCGCGGCACCGTCTCCACCGGGGTGGCGAGCACGCCGTCCGGATCACTGGAGGCGACACCGACGCGCACGGTGCCCACATCGATGCCGAGGCGCCGGCCGCGACCGGGATCCTCGGCCGGCGACGGACGATCGGTGACGAACCGCGCGTCCGGCTCGGCGGGTTTGCGGGCGCCTTCGAAAACGCCCGCGCTGTCCGATGGTTCGGAAGGGTTCATCACCCGGCGAGCTCGGCCACCCGCGCCCGCACGGCCGCTAGACCGGCTTCGATGCCCGACGGATCGGAGCCCGCGCCCTGCGCCAGCTCCGGCTTGCCGCCGCCGCGGCCCGCGATCGACGGACCGAACGCGCCCACCAGGTCACCGGCCTTGAAGCCGAGATCCTGCGCGGCCTTGGACACCGACACCACGAACGGCACCTTGCCGTCGGCATTGCCGAGCAGCACCACCACGGCGGGTTCGGAACCGAAGCGGCCCTTGATATCCATGACCAGGGTGCGCAGATCGCCCGCGCCCACGCCCTCCGGCGCGGCGGCGGCGACCAGCAGCACCTTGCCGACGCGCTGCGCGTTCTCCACGAAAGTGCCCGCGCTCGACAGCACGGCGGCCATCTTGGTGCGCTCCAGCTCTTTTTCGGCAACCTTCAGGCGTTCGACGAGTTGCTCGACCCGCGCCGGGACGTCCTCGCTCGGCACCTTCAGCGAGGAGGCGACGCCGGCCAGCAGCGCGCGCTCCTTGGCGAGGTACTTGTAGGAGTCCAGGCCCACGAACGCCTCGACGCGGCGGATGCCGGAACCGACCGAGGATTCGCCCAGCAGGGTGATCGGGCCGATCTGCGAGGAGTGCTGCACGTGGGTGCCGCCGCAGAGTTCCATCGAGAACGGGCCGCCGATCTCCACCACGCGGACCTCGTCGCCGTAGTTCTCGCCGAACAGGGCCATCGCGCCCATCTTCTTGGCGGACGGCAGGTCGGTGATGAAGGTGTTGACCTGGAAGTCGTCGGCCACCGCGTCGTTGGAGATGGCTTCGATCTCGTTCTTCTGGGTCTCGCTGAGCGCGCCCTGCCAGTTGAAGTCGAAGCGCAGGTAGCCGGGCTTGTTGAGCGAACCGGCCTGAACGGCGTTGGGCCCCAGCACCTGTCGCAGCGCGGCGTGCACCATGTGGGTGCCGGAGTGGCCCTGGGTGGCGCCGCGACGCCAGCCCGGATCCACGCCCGCCAGCACGGTGTCGCCCTCGGTGAGCTGACCGGCCTCGACGGTGGTCTTGTGCACCCACACCGTCTTGGCGATCTTCTGCACGTCGTTGACGCGCAGTTTCGCGCCGTGCGAGGAGGTGATGGCGCCGCGGTCGGCGATCTGGCCGCCGGACTCCGCGTAGAGCGGGGTGCGGTCCAGGATGACCTCGACATCGGTGCCGGCCTCGGCGACCGGGACCCGCACACCGTCCTTGATGAGCGCGAGAACCGTTGCCTCGGTGGACAGTTCGTCGAAACCGGTGAACTCGGTGGCGCCGCGATCGACGAATTCCTTGTAGACGGTCAGGTCGGCGTGCGCGTGCTTGCGGGCGTGCGCGTCCTCCTTGGCGCGGCTGCGCTGCTCGGCCATGAGCGCGCGGAAGCCGGACTCGTCGACCTCGAGGCCCGCTTCGGCGGCCATCTCCAGGGTCAGGTCGATGGGGAAGCCGTAGGTGTCGTGCAGCGCGAACGCCTCGGTGCCGCCGATGGTCTTGCCGCCGTGCGCCTTCACCTCGTTGACGGCATCGTCGAACAGCTTGGAACCGGTGGCCAGGGTGCGCAGGAACGCGCTCTCCTCGCCGACGGCGACGGTTTCGATGCGCTTGAAATCGGTGGCCAGTTCCGGGTACGAGGGGGCCATGAGATCGCTGACGACCTTCATGAACTCGCCCATGACCGGCTTGTCCGCGCCGAGCAGGCGGGCCGAGCGCACGATGCGGCGCAGCAGGCGGCGCAGCACGTAGCCGCGGCCGTCGTTGCCGGGGTTCACGCCGTCGGCGATCAGCATCGCGCCGGTGCGGGCGTGGTCGGCGATGACCCGGAAGCGCACGTCGTCGGCGTGCTCGACGCCGTAGCTGCGGCCGGTCAATTCCTCGGCCTTGCTGATGATGGGGCGCAGCAGGTCGGTCTCGTACACGTTGTCGACGCCCTGCAGCAGGAACGCGACGCGCTCGACGCCCATGCCGGTGTCGATGTTCTTCTTGGGCAGCGGGCCCAGGATCTCGAAGTCGTCCTTGCCCCGGCCCTCGCCGCGCTCGTTCTGCATGAACACGAGGTTCCAGATTTCGAGGTAGCGGTCCTCGTCGGCCTCCGGGCCGCCTTCCTTGCCGTAGGCCGGGCCGCGGTCGAAATAGATCTCCGAGCAGGGGCCGCACGGTCCGGGGATGCCCATGGACCAGTAGTTGTCGGCCATGCCGCGGCGCTGGATGCGCTCGGGCGGCACGCCCAGCTTCAGCCAGATCTGCTCGGCCTCGTCGTCGTCCAGGTAGACGGTGACCCACAGGCGTTCGGGGTCGAAGCCGTAGCCGCCGTCCTCGACGCTATTGGTGAGCAACGACCAGGCGCGCTCGATGGCGCCCTGCTTGAAGTAGTCGCCGAAGCTGAAGTTGCCCGCCATCTGGAAGAAGGTGTTGTGGCGGGTGGTGACGCCGACATTCTCGATATCGCCGGTGCGCACGCACTTCTGGACGCTGGTCGCGGTCGCGAAGGGCGGGGTCTGCTGACCGAGGAAGTACGGCACGAACTGGACCATGCCCGCATTGACGAACAGCAGGTTGGGGTCGGCCAGGATCAGCGAAGCACTCGGTACCTCGGTGTGTCCGGCTCGTACGAAATGCTCCAGGAAGCGCCGTCGAATCTCGTGGGTCTGCACAGGTATCCAGCCTACCGGTCCCGGTGCAGGGACTTTCCACCCACCACCGGGCGATGGCTACCATCGCCGGGGTGACTGTGATCCCGGACCCACTGGCGCCCTTCCCGCTCCCCCACGCCCACCGCACCGTCTTCCTGAAACCGCACGTCACCTCGCCGAATATCGAAGTCGGCGACTACACCTACTTCGACGACCCGGTGGCTCCGACCGAGTTCGAGACCAACAACGTCCTCTACGCCTTCGGCCCCGAGAAGCTGATCATCGGCAAATACTGCGCGATCGCCACCGGCACCCGCTTCATCATGGCCGGCGCCAACCACCCCACCGCCGGCGTCTCCACCTTCCCCTTCACCATCTTCGGCGGCACCTGGGCCGAGGAAACCATGGACATCATCACCTCGATCCCCTCCAAGGGCGACACCGTGATCGGCAACGACGTCTGGTTCGGCTACAACACCCTGATCATGCCCGGCGTGCGGATCGGCGACGGCGCGATCATCGCCACCGGCGCGGTGGTCACCACCGACGTCCCGCCCTACACCATCGTCGGCGGCAACCCGGCCCACCCGGTGAAACAGCGCTACTCCGACGAGGACATCGCCCGCCTGCTGGCCGCCGCCTGGTGGAACTGGCCAGTCGAATTGGTCACCGAACACGTGCGCGCCATCATGGCCGGCACCCCAGCCGAGATCGAAAAGATCGCCCGCGAGCACGGCCTGTTCACCGCCTGAACGGGAACACCCGCGCGGCGGCACACCGAACTCCTCTCCCGTCTCCGCAGATAACCGGACATTCACCGCACCGCGAACCTAGGCTCGAATTCGTCGGCTCCGCGGCCGCGAGCCGGCAGTCCGTTCCTTCCGCGAGAGGAGTCCGGCTCGGCACGCGAACGCGGTCACTTACCGCGAACGATGCGTCGCAGCTTGGTGACTCGGGGGCCTACTTCGCGTTCGTAGCCGTGGTCGGTGGGGTGGTAGTAGTCGGTGCCGACTAGTTCGTCGGGTGGGTATTGCTGGGTGAGGACGCCGTCGGGGTGGTCGTGGGGGTATTTGTAGCCCTGGGCGTTACCGAGGGCGGCGGCGCCTTGGTAGTGGCCGTCGCGGAGGTGTGGGGGGACGGCGCCTGCTTTGCCGGCGGAGATGTCGGACGTGGCGGCGCCGATGGCTTTGACTACCGCGCCGGATTTGGGGGCGGTGGCGATGTGGATGGTGGCTTGGGTGAGGGCCAGTTGGGCTTCGGGGAGGCCGACCAGTTGGACTACTTGGGCGGCGGCTACGGCGGTTTGCAGGGCCATGGGGTCGGCCATGCCTACTTCTTCGCTGGCTTGGATCATCAAGCGGCGGGCGATGAATCGGGGGTCTTCGCCGGCGCTGAGCATGCGGGCGAGGTAGTGGACGGCGGCGTCGACGTCGGAGCCGCGGAGGGATTTGATGAAGGCGCTGATGACGTCGTAGTGCTGGTCGCCGGCGCGGTCGTAGCGGACCGCGGCCTTGTCGACGCTGGCCTCGACGACCTCGACGCCGACCTTGCCGTCCAGGGAGGATTCGGCGGAGGCTTCCAGGGCGGTGAGGGCGCGGCGGGCGTCGCCGCCGGCGATGCGGATGATGTGGTCGTAGGCCTCGTCGGTGATCTCGTAATCGCCGCCCAGGCCGCGCGGGTCGGCGGCGGCGCGGGTCAGGACGGTGCGGATGTCGGACTCGGTGAGCGACTGTAGTTGCAGCACAAGGGAACGCGAGAGCAGCGGGGAGACCACCGAGAAGGACGGGTTCTCGGTGGTGGCGGCCACCAGCAGCACGATGCGGTTCTCGACCGCGGCGAGCAGGGCGTCCTGCTGGGTCTTGGAGAAGCGGTGCACCTCGTCGATGAACAGCACGGTCTGCTCGCCGTGGGTGAGGCGGCGACGCGCGATGTCGATGACCGCGCGCACCTCTTTCACGCCGGCCGAGAGTGCGGACAGCGCTTCGAAACGGCGGCCGGTCGCCTGCGAGAGCAGCGAGGCGAGAGTGGTTTTGCCGGTGCCGGGCGGGCCGAACAGCAGCACCGACGCCGCGCCCGAACCTTCGATCAAACGGCGTAGCGGCGAGGTCGGGCCGAGCAGATGCTGCTGGCCGACCACTTCGTCGAGGGTGCGCGGCCGCATGCGCACCGCCAACGGCGCGAACCGGTCGTCACCCCTCGGCACACTCGCCGCGAACTCCTCGGGCACCGCCTCCGCGCCCGGTGCATCGAACAAACCGTCACTCACCCGGGCGACGCTACCGTCCGGGCACGACAGATTCGGTGTCGCGGCCGCTCCCGGCGCACGGACGGTGTGCGCGCAGGGCGCGGGCGGCCGCGCCGAGCACCACCATCGGATCGACTTCGGGCGCCGACCAGCCAGGCGGGAGCACGTCGGCGGCGGGCACGGCCGGGCAGTCGGCGCCGCCGGGCACGGTCCGCCATTCGCAGCTGTGGCCACGGAAGTCGCTGAAACAGACGATCAGCCGATATCGGGGACAGACCGGCGCGGCTTCGGCCGCGTCGACGAGCTGCGCGCAGGCATTGAACATGCGGCGCACCCGGAAAGCGTCACCCACCGGATTGCTGTGGATACCGCCGTATCCGGCCTGCGCGTACAGCGCGACCGACCCGAGCACGGCCTGATAGGTGATGGCATAGGAATTGCTGCCGTGCCCGGCATGCGACACCGCGACATAGTCGCCCGGCCGGTCCGTGACCGCCTCGTCGAGATACGTCCCGAACATGTACATGCTCACCGGGTCGATATCCCGTGTCGCGTATGCCCATTCACCGAGCCGGCGCAGCTCGGGCACGAAGCGCTCCGGGATCGGGGGCAACCCGAGGTGACTGCGTTCGAACCGGTCGCACATCTCCCGATAGCCGTACACATGACCAAGATCGCCGTACCGCGCCCGCGTGTTTACACCGACACGCCTTGTTATCAACTGTTCATCTGTCCAGTTTGCCTACCGGGTGCCGATGGGCTGAGATCGTCGTCGTGCCATTCCGTGAGATCGTCACCTCGCGCCGCACCGTCCTCAAAGGCGGAACCGCGGCTGCCGCAGCGACCCTGATCAGCACTTCCGGCCGGGCCGCGGCCGAGAACCCACCGGTCTTCCGGCACGGCATCGCCTCGGGCGATCCACTCCCGGGCAGCGTGATCATCTGGACCCGCGTCACGCCGTCGGAGGACGCCGCGCCGGGTTCGGGCCAGGGCGCGGCGGTGCCGGTGCGCTGGGAGGTCGCGGCCGACGAATCCTTCGCGAATATCGCGGCCTCCGGCAATGTCACGGCCGCCGCCGATTCCGACCACACCGTCAAGGTGGACGTGTCCGGCCTGCGCGCCGGGACCGACTACTGGTACCGATTCACCGCGGCCGGGCAGACCTCGCCCGTGGGCCGCACTCATACCGCGCCCGCCGATTCCGCGACTCCCGAACGCGTCCGCCTCGGCGTGGTGTCCTGCGCGAACTGGGAGGCCGGTTACTTCAGCGCCTATCGCCATCTGGCAGCGCGCGGCGATCTGGACGCCATCGTGCATCTGGGCGACTACCTCTACGAATACCCGCGCGGCGAATACGGCGGCCGCAACGGCGCGGTGCGCTGGCACGAACCCGAGCACGAAATCGTGTCCCTCGCCGATTACCGAATCCGGCACGCGCAGTACAAGACCGACCCGGATCTGGCCGACCTGCACACCCGGCTGCCCTTCATCTGCACCTGGGACGACCACGAAACCGCCGATAACGCCTGGTCGGGTGGCGCGAACAACCATCAGCCCGCCACCGAGGGCGATTGGCAGACCCGCAAGGCCGCCGCACTCCAGGCCTATATGGAGTGGATGCCGATCCGCGCGGGCGCGGACAAGCGCATCTACCGGCGACTGCGGTTCGGCACCCTGGCCGAGCTGTCGATGCTGGACCTGCGCAGCTACCGCAGCCAGGAAGTGAAGGCGGGCCCGGGCTGGCCGCAGGTCGACAATCCGGATCGCACCATTACCGGCGTCGACCAGATGAATTGGCTCACCGCCGGTTTGACCTCGGCCCCGGTGACCTGGAAGCTGGTCGGCAATCCGGTCATGATCGCGCCGCTGGAGTTCCCGCCGCTGGATCCGGACGCTTCCGCGGCGCTGACCCAGCTGCTGGGGCTGCCGCGCGAGGGCATCATCGCCAATGCCGATCAATGGGACGGATACGCCGCCGATCGCCGGAAATTGTTGCGCGCCATCACCGATTCGAATGTCGCGGACGTGGTCTTCCTGACCGGTGACATCCACACCTCCTGGGCCTCGGACGTGCCGGTGGACGCCGGCGTCTATCCGGCCGGGCAGACCGCGGGCGTGGAGTTCGTGGTGCCGTCGGTGACCTCGCAGTCCATGGGCGACATGATGAAGGTGCCGCCACGCACCGGCGCGGTGGCCGCGGAAACCGCCATCACCGGCGTGAATCGCCACATCCGCTACGCCGAACTGGATTCGCACGGCTACGGCGTGCTGCACGTCGATGCCGAGCAGGCGCAGATGGACTGGTACTACCTCACCGATGTCGCCGATCCGAATACCGGTGTGCGCCACGCCGCTTCGTTCGCGGTCCGGCGCGGCGGCCGTATCGAGCCGCGCACCGCGCCGATGGTCTGAACCATCGAACATGGAAGAAGGCCGGGACCGCTGCGGTGGTCCCGGCCTTCGTCGTCTCGATCGCCGGTGGTCACGACTCCGGCGGCGGGAATCACTCCTCCCAGTGCTCCTCCAGGGTGGCCGACACGTGCTCGGCGAAATCGCCCAGGGTGTCGTCACCGGTGCAGCGGGCGTCCTCGGCGAGCGCGGCCCAGCGATTGATCAGCGCGGCCGAGCGCGGAATCGACAGTCCGTGTTCGCGAGCCGCGGCGATGCGCGTGTGATCGGCGGGCAGGAACCAGAAGGTGGACAGCCACACCCAGATGAGCCGGGCTTCCAGAATGCGTTCGGCCAGCACCTCGTCGTCGGCGAGCGCGGGCCAGACCGCCACCACTTCCGAGCGCCAGGCTTCGACCATCTGCCGGGCGCGTTCGCGGGAGAGCTCGAAATCGCAGAGGCAGCCGGGGAAGGACACCAGCGCGTAGGCGATATCGAGGGTGGCGTCCCGGAAGCCGCCCCACTCGTAATCGAGGAACCGCGCGCCCTCCTCGTTGAGGATGACATTGTCGGGGCACAGGTCGGACGGACTGAACGCGCGGTAGCGGCCGGCCGAGAACAGCCGGTTGCCGCGCACGATGCGCTCGGCGATCTCCCCGGGCACCTCGATGCCCATTTCCCGCTGCAGCATGATCGGCACTTCGGCCACGGCGGATTCGGCCTGCTGGGCGATGCCGTCGACGCGGTGCACCACATCGACCCGGCGTAGCAGGGCGACGAAGTCGGCTTCGCGGCCGACGGTGGCGGCGTGCATGCGGCCCAGCGCCTGCGCGAATGCCATCAGGGCATTGCGCCCGGCGGGCTCGATCCCAGCCTGCAGCACCGCGGTGAGTGAGGTGTTCTCACCGAGGTCGCTCAGGATGAGCAGGCGTTCGGGCAGGCTGTAGCCCAATAGGTAGGCGCCGGGTCGATGGTCACGTCCCAGTGCGGTGGTGAATTGGTAGGACACCGCTTCCCGGAGGAAAGCGGAGTCGATGCTGGCGACTCCGGGTGCCATGCCTCCGGTGCGTCGATCCTTCGCAGCGCCGCGCACCTGCTTGACTATCAAGGTGCGTGGAAGTGAAAAGGCATTCTCTGCAACGCGGACGCGTAGCACCGTCGTCCTACCACTGCCGCTGAGTTCCATCGGATCGCTCAGCTTTACCGGAGCACCCATTCGCTTTGTGAGCAACTGTTGTGCCGCGGACACGACTTCGGCGGCGCGTTCGGCCAATAGTGCGGTCATCGGATCCCAAGTTACTCGCATCAGGTCACTTTCAGCGAGCGGTTGCGCAACCTTTCGCGCGTCGTCCGGCGTGTCTTTGTGAAGGGTTTGCCCACGCGGCGCTGGTTGCTTGACACAACCAGGACCGTCTAGTTGTCTCATCTTCAACTGCCGTGCGCCACACCGTAAACCGGGAAATGTGAAAGGCTTGTGACCATGACTGGCACGCCGCCCTCAGCACCACGGGATCCCTCCGGCGAACCGCCCGCAGAGCGCGGTGGCAGGCAGTATCCGGGCGCTCCGGGGCAGCACCAAAACCCCGAGCCCGCACCGCATTCCGGCGCCGGCGCGCAAGGCCCCGGGCACGGCCGGCACGAAATGCCCGGCCTGGCCGGATACCCGCAGTTCGAAGGTCCGGGCGCGGCGCAGTACGGCAGCGAGCAGGTGGAACCGCCGCCGTCCATGCCCCCGCATTCGGGCGCGGCGAGCGGTGGTTATCCCGTTTCCCAGCAACCATCCGGTTCGCATTCGCCGGGTGCGGCGCCGCCCGGATACGGCGGCCAGGGCACGGTTCCGCCCGCGACCGTCCCGATTGGATCGGACCAATCGGACATACCGCAGCAGGGTGGTTATCAACCCGGCGCACCCGGTACGACCCCACCGCCGGCACCGGTCCAGCAACGCCCCAGCCTCGATGTCGGTCACGCGATCTACTACGGCTGGAACCGCTTCCGCCTGAATCCGCTGCCCTGGGTCGGCATGGTGCTCATCGGCCTGATCGCCTGGCTGGTGGTCACGCTGCTGGTGAACCTGGTGCAGGTGGAGTCGCTGTCGGCGGTGCTGCTGCTGTTCGCGGTGGCCTCGCTGGTGGTGTGGCTGTTGCAGGCCGCCATGATCCGCGGCGCGCTCTACGAAACCGACGGCACCCCACCGGATTTTCCGGCCTTCTTCGGTTTCGTGAACGCCGGCAATGTGCTGATCACCGCGCTCATCGTCTTCGTGGCGGCGCTGATCGCCTCGCTGCTTTGCGTGTTCCCGGTGGTGATCGTCGGCGTATTGTGCATGTTCGCACTGCATTTCGTGATCGATCAGGACCAGGATCCGCTCACCGCCATCAAGTCCAGCGCACAGCTGGTCATCCGCAATCCGGCCCAGATCGCGCTGCTGGCGCTGGCCGTCATGGTGATCACCGCGATCGGCGCGCTACTGTGCGGCCTCGGCCTGCTGGTCGCCGGCCCGGTGACGGCCATGGCCATCACCTACGCCTACCGCACCCTCACCGGCGGCCTGGTCGCGCACTACTGACGGAACCGCTTGCGGCGCTCACTCGTTGGCGTCGACCCACCAGCGCCGCAAGCGCATCAGCGGCCCGCCCTCGCTCCCGTGCCGGGGCCGCAGTTGCAGCACGATGATGCCCGCGACCACGATCCCGGCCATGTTCACCCCCAGCTGCCCGATGGACATGAACGCCTTGTGCCATTCGCCGATGGTGGCCGCCACCGCCGCGAACCCGGCCGCGGGAATGGTGGTCACGGAGATGAAAACGCCCACCAGCGCCGCCGATTTGGCGGTGACCAGCGACAGCATGCCCGCCGCTCCGGCGAGCAGCGCGACCACCAGCGAGAACGGCCCGACCTCGTAGATGAAATCCACATTGTGGATGTCGTCGATGCTGTTCACGGTGATCCACCCGAGGCGTTCGAACAGCAGCGAGGCCAGCGCGGCGACGGCCATGGCGAAGGGGAAGCCCACCAGCAGCGCCAGCGCGGATCGCCGGACCAGGCGGAAGTTCCTGCGTACCAAGGCGACCGCGATGGCGGCCAGCGGCCCGAACTCCGGGCCCACCACCATCGCGCCGACGATGGTGACCGGCGAGTCGGTGGCCACGCCGACCACGGCCAGCAGGCACGCGATGGTGATGAACGCCAGGAATGTCGGATTGAGCGTCGATTCCTCGTGCGTCTGCGCGACCAGGCCCTCCCACACCACCGCGTCGGAGGGATCGCCGGGCGCGGCCTCCACCGCGCGTTGCGCTGCGGCCGACAAGACGGTGCCCGGCGGTTCGATCACGATGCCGCCGGTGCGTTCCACATTGTGGCGCTTGAGCATTCGCAGCACGTCATTGCCGGATTCGCGCGCGATCTCGGCCTCGATGAGATCCCCCGCCGGTTCCACGGCCGCCCCGCGCTGCACCGTCACCAGCGTCGCCCCGGCCTCGGCGCGCAGCGCCGCGAGCACGGCGTCGGTCGAATCGGACGGGCAGATCACCCGAATGTGCAGCACCTGTGCCCCTCGCGCTCGGCGGTCCGCCGCTGCCGATCGACGGCGGCGGGGTGCAGCCTAACCGCGCGGAGCCGGACGACCGGTATCCGCGCGCGGCGCCTGCGCGTCGCCGCGATGCGCGAAACGCGCCCGGCCACCGGCACTCCGGAGAGCGCGGCGACCGGGCGCGTCGAAAACCGCTCGGGCTACTTCTTTTCCACCGGCAGAGGCACGCCGTTCTCGTCCAGCTTGGCGTTCAGGCCGGCCTCGGTGCGCTGCTGCGGGGTGATCGGGGTGGGCGCGTCGGTGAGCGGGTCGACGCCGCCGCCGGACTTCGGGAAGGCGATGACCTCGCGGATGGAATCCACTCCGGCCAGCAGCGCGGTGATGCGGTCCCAGCCGAAGGCGATGCCGCCCATGGGCGGAGCGCCGAAGGAGAAGGCGTCGAGCAGGAAGCCGAACTTGTCCTGCGCCTCTTCCTCGCCGATGCCCATCACCTTGAACACGCGTTCCTGCACGTCCCGGCGATGGATACGGATGGAACCGCCGCCGATCTCATTGCCGTTGCACACGATGTCGTAGGCGTAGGCCAGCGCCGAGCCCGGATCGGTGTCGAAGTCGTCCAGGTGTTCGGGTTTGGGCGAGGTGAACGCGTGGTGCACCGCGGTCCAGGCCGAATGGCCCAGCGCCACATCGCCGCTGGCGGTGGCGTCGGCGGCCGGTTCGAACATGGGCGCGTCCACGATCCAGACGAAGGCCCAGTCGTTCTCGTCGATGAGGCCGCACTTGCGGGCGATCTCGCCGCGCGCCGCGCCCAGGATGGCCCGGCTGGACTTCACGTCACCGGCGGCGAAGAAGATACAGTCGCCCGGCTCGGCGCCGACGAACTTGGCCAGTCCGTCGCGCTCGGCATCGGTCAGGTTCTTGGCGACCGGACCGCCGAGGGTGCCGTCCTCCTGCACGAGGACGTAGGCGAGGCCCTTCGACCCGCGCTGCTTGGCCCACTCCTGCCAGGCATCGAGCTGGCGGCGCGGCTGCGAGGCACCGCCGGGCATGACTACCGCGCCGACGTACGGCGACTGGAACACCCGGAACGGGGTGTCCTTGAAGTACTCGGCCATTTCGGTGATCTCGACCCCGAACCGCAGGTCCGGCTTGTCGGAACCGAAGCGCCGCATGGCATCGGCGTAGGTCATGTGCGGGATCGGCGTCGAGATCTCGTATCCGACCAGCTTCCACAGCGCGGCCAGGATGTCCTCGGCCAGCAGGATGACGTCTTCCTGCTCGACGAAGCTCATCTCGATGTCGAGCTGGGTGAACTCGGGCTGGCGGTCGGCGCGGAAGTCCTCGTCGCGGTAGCAGCGCGCGATCTGGTAGTAGCGCTCGATGCCGCCGACCATCAAAAGCTGCTTGAACAGCTGCGGCGACTGCGGCAGCGCGTAGAACTTGCCCGGCTGCAGACGCGCCGGCACCAGGAAGTCGCGCGCGCCTTCCGGGGTGGAGCGGGTCATGGTCGGGGTCTCGACCTCGACGAACGCATGCTTGGCCAGCACCTCGCGGGCGGCGGCGTTGACCTTGGACCGCAGCCGGATGGCGTGCGCGGG
Organism: Nocardia yamanashiensis; assembly: GCF_021183565.1. Lineage (NCBI taxonomy): Bacteria > Bacillati > Actinomycetota > Actinomycetes > Mycobacteriales > Nocardiaceae > Nocardia > Nocardia yamanashiensis. The sequence continues at coordinate 1,349,924 of NZ_CP089226.1, read as the reverse complement.
GCCCTCGCGGCGCAGGTCCAGGTAGCGGTACTTCAGGCGCGCTTCCTCACCCGGCTCGTCGTCGAGCTGGAACGGCAGCGGCGCGGCCTCGTTGAGCACCTCGAGCTCGGTCACATTGACCTCGATGGCGCCGGTCGGCAGGTTCGGGTTCTCGGAACCGGCCGGGCGGTTCTCCACCACGCCGGTGACCTTCACGACGAACTCGTTGCGCAGCTTGTGCGCCTGCTCGGCGGGGACGCCCTCACGGAAAACGGCCTGCGAAACACCGGACGCATCACGCAAATCGATGAAGATGACGCCACCGTGGTCTCGCCGACGAGCCACCCAGCCGGTGAGGGTGACGGTCTGACCGGCGTGCTCGCTTCGCAGCGAACCAGCCAAGTGGGTGCGCAGCACGGTATTCCTTTCGATGGATTGCGGATGCGGAACCCATCGTAGTGAGACACGTTCCCCGAGTGGAAACCGATATCCACTCCCCCATGTCAGAGTGGTACCCATGACCTTCAACGAGGGCCTGCAGATCGACCCGGACCGGGTCAGTGGCGGCAGCGGCGGACCGGGTATGGGCGGCGGGTTGGTACTCGGAGGCGGTGCGCTCGGCCTGGTGGCACTCGTGGTCTCCCTGCTGCTCGGCGGCGACCCCGGTTCGATTCTCGGCCAGTTCACCGGCGCGGACGGCGATTCGTCGCAGCAGGGCACGACGACCCCCGACCATTGCAAGACCGGCGCGGACGCCAACAAGTACGTGGACTGCCGGGTCATCCTGACCGTGCAGAGCCTCGACAATGTCTGGGCGACCGAGCTGCCCAAGCAGACCAATCGCAAATACGTGGACCCGAAGGTGGTGCTGTTCTCCGGCGCGGTGAGCACCGGGTGCGGCCGGGCCACCTCGGCGGTGGGGCCGTTCTACTGCCCCGCGGACCAGACCGCCTACTTCGACACCAGCTTCTTCCAGGAGCTCAAGGACCGGTTCGGCGCGAGCGGCGGCCCCCTGGCCCAGGAGTACGTGGTGGCGCACGAGTTCGGCCATCACATCCAGAATCTGCTCGGCGATATCAATCGCGCCCAGCGGGATCCGCAGGGTCCGGAGTCCGGCGCGGTGCGCACCGAGTTGCAGGCCGATTGCTATGCCGGGGTGTGGGCCTCCTACGCGGACAAGCTCCCGGCCCCGGGCAGCAATACCCCGTTCCTGAAACCCTTGTCGGAGAGCGATATTCGCGATGCCCTCTCCGCGGCCTCGGCGGTCGGCGACGATCGCATCCAGAAGGCGGCGACCGGGCGGGTGAATCCGGAAGGCTGGACCCACGGTTCGTCCGAGCAGCGGCAGAAATGGTTCCTCACCGGATACAAGACCGGTCAGGTCAAATCCTGCGATACCTACAATGCGCGCGATCTGAACAATCCGCCCGCGCTGCGCTGAGCCGCAGACCCCGCAAGGCCCCGGTCCGATCGGATCGGGGCCGTTGCTTTTTCGGCCCCGATTCGCCCGAAACCCGAATATTGGCGGCTTGCGCGGAACCGCCCCCGCGCCCGGTGCGCGCTATGTACACTCCCCGCGAAGTGAAACGCTCGCCGTTCAATATTCGATTCGAGGTTAGATGAGGCTCCACACCCGAGGCGGACGGGCGCTCGGCGTCGCCGCCGCGGCGGTCGCGGTCGCGGCCACCATGTCCGGGGGCATGTCCGGGGGCGTCAGCGCGGCGGCCGATCCCGCCGCGGGCAAAGAACTTGTCGTGCTGGGTGATTCGTTCACCGCCAACGACTGGAATCCGCTGGCCGCCGAGCAGACCTGTCTGCGCGGCGACACCGCCTGGCCCGCCCAATTGAGCAGGCTGATGGGCATCCAGGGCACCGACCAGGTCACCGACCGCTCCTGCGTGGGCGCGTCGATCGACACCGGCCCCGGTTACACCCTCGCCATGGAGGCCCGCGAGGCCGATCAGGCGGGCGCGTTCGGGCCGCGCACCAAACTGGTGACCATTCAGTTCGGGCTCAACGACCATTGGGGCGGCAGCCAGATCCGGCTCTGGGATGCCATGCGGGACTGCGTGTTCGACCTGGAGGACGGGTGCGGCGTCGAGGCGGTCAGCGCCGGGCGCATGCCGGATTCGGTCGCCATCTCCGGCGCCGCGTACGCCGACCGGATCCGCAATGTGGTGACCTACATCCGGTACTACGCGCCCAATGCGCGCATCGTGCTGGTCGGCTACCCCGAGGTGGTGCCGGCCAACGCGGACTCGGTGTGCCTGGACTTCTTCGGTTTCGTCCCGTTCGTGCAGCCGCGCGGGCGGACCATCGTCGATGCTTTGAACCGGATCGACGCCGCGCAGCGCGACGCGGCGCAGCGCCTGAGCCTCGAATTCCTCGATGCCCGCGCCCTGACCGCCGGGCACGGACTGTGCACCGCGGAACCGTGGGTGAACGGGGTGTTCTCGCCGGGCGGCAAGATCGACGGCCTGCCCTTCCACCCCTCTCCCGCGGGTGACGCGGTGATCGCGAAAGCTCTGAACGAACGGTACGGCCGATGACCTTCACACCCGAGGTGGCCGCTCCGGCCGCCCCCGTTATCGGCTCGGCCACGCCGCAGCCGTCCGCTCCCGCGCTCGGCGCGAGCCGCCCGGCGCTGCCGTCGCTGACCGGGGCCCGCTGGTGGGCGGCGTTCGCGGTGTTCGTGCTGCACGCCCTGGTGTTCCTGCCGGTGTATCCGTTCCAGAAGTCGGAGCTGTTCCGCCATATCCACCAATGGATTCCGATGCAGCTCGGGGCGGCCGGCGTCACCTTCTTCTTCGTGCTGTCCGGGTTCATCATCTACTGGTCGTTCCGGCCGGGCATGTCGGTGCGCGGTTTCTACCGCCGCCGGGTGCTGAAGATCTATCCGACGCATCTGCTGGCCGCCGCCGCGTTCATCGTGGTGGCGAGCGTGCCGCTGTCGCGGCTGGTGGTGTGGGTGCCGAACCTGCTGCTGGTGCACACCTGGTGGCCGAAGTCCACGACGGTCGGCGGGCTCAACGTGCCCGCGTGGTCGCTGGCCGCGGAAATGCTGTTCTACCTGAGCTTCCCGCTGGTGCTGCCACTGGTCATGCGGATTCCGACCCGCCGCCTGCTGCTGGCCATGGGCGTGCTCATGCTCGGCATCATCGCCCTGCACACCTCGTACTTCCTGTGGGTGGACGGCCCGAAGGGCATCGCGAATGCCTTTGCGCCGCGGCTGGTTCCGGGCGACAACTCGCCCTACTACGAACTGCACGCCTCCCCGGCCTGGTTCGTGCAGCCGAATATCCCGGTCTCGCTGTCGTATTGGCTCAGCTACACCTTCCCGCTGTCGCGGCTGCCGGAGTTCTTCCTGGGCGTGCTGGCCGCGCGCATGGTGCTCGAAGGGCGCTGGCGCAATACCAATATGGCCTGGCCGCTGCTGGCGCTGGTGCTGGCGTACGCGGGGACCTGGGTGGTGCCGGTCAATTACAAGATGTCGGTGCTGCTGCTGGTCCCGATGACGGCGGTGGTGGCGACCCTCGCGGCCCGCGACCTGGCCGGAATCCGTGGTCTCAATTCGCATCCGCGCATGGTGTGGCTGGGCAATGTGTCCTTCGCCTTCTACCTGATCCAGTTCCCGGTCATGGTGGTGATCACGCGATATCTGATCGGCGGCAGGCAGTTCGGCATCCTCGGCTGGGCCGGATTCGCCGCGCTGAGCCTGGTCGTGGCCACGGCCATCGCGGCGGCGCTCTATCACTGGGTGGACCTGCCCATCATGCGCCGTTTCGCCCGGCCGAAACCGCGCTCCTGACCCCGCGGCCCTTGGCCTGCCCTTCCGTCGGCTCTCCCCTGCCACAGGCCGAGTTCGACTGTGGCACAGGGGAATCGGTGATCTAGAATCGGTAGGTGGTCAAGGGTTATCCCATCAAGCACCTGCTGTTCCTGGTCATCACGGTGCTGGTCGTCGCCGCGGTGTTCGACTACTCGCGCACGACGGGGCACTACGGGGCCGTCGTCATCGCGGGCATCCTGGTGACCATCGGGCTGCTGCCCAAGGCGATCGGCTAGCCGGAAACCGTTGCCGCCCGGGCGATCCCGGTCAGGACATGGTCCAGGCCAGCAGCTCGTCCACGGGCCAGGTATTGACGATGCGGTCGGCGGGCACGCCGTTGTCGAGGGCGCGCTGCGCACCGTAACCGAGGAAGTCGAGCTGGCCGGGAGCGTGCGCGTCGGTGTCGATGGCGAAGTCGCACCCGATCTCCAGGGCCAGCTTCAGCAAGCGCGCCGGCGGATCCCGCCGCTCCGGCCGCGAATTGATCTCCACCGCGGTTCCGTACTCGCGGCAGGCGGTGAACACCTGCTCGGCGTCGAACTGCGACTCCGGCCGGGTTCCGCGGTTCCCCTCCACCAGCCGCCCGGTGCAGTGCCCGAGCACATCCACCTGCGGGTTCGATACCGCCGCGACCATCCGCCGGGTCATGGCCGCCGCATCCATCTTCAGCTTCGAGTGCACGCTGGCCACCACGATGTCCAGCCGCTCGAGCAGCTCCGGCTCCTGATCGAGTGACCCGTCGTCGAGGATGTCCACCTCGATGCCGGTGAGAATGCGCATGGGCGCGAACTGTTCCCGCAGCCCGTCGATGACCGCGAGCTGTTCGCGCAACCGGTCCGGCGACAAGCCGTTGGCGACGGTCAAGCGCGGCGAATGATCGGTCAGCGCGCAGTACTCGTGCCCCAGTTCCCGGGCCGCCCCCATCATCTCGGCAATAGGAGCGGAACCGTCCGACCAGTTCGAATGGACGTGCAGATCGCCCTTCAGCGCCGACCGCAAGCCCCCGCCGCCCAGGTCCCCGGCGGCGGCCCGCAACTGCACCAGCACATCGGGTTCCCGTCCCGCCCACGCCTGTGCGATGACCTCCGCGGTCTTGGGCCCGATCCCGCGCAGCGACTGCCAGCCGTTCGATGCCCCGAGCCGCTCCCGCTCGGCCGGATCGAGCCGCTCCACGATATCGGCGGCATTGCGATAGGCCATCACTCGCCGCGCCTCCTCCCGGGCACGATCTTTGTAGAACGCGATCTCACGCAGGGCTACGACCGGATCCATGCTTCCAGTGTGCGCCGCGACCGGCGACCGTGACCGAACGACCGGTCCGGTTCAGTCACTTCGCGGCCGCCACCGGGCCCGCCTGCGTGCGAACGACGGCGCGTTCACCGCGCGGGCCGAACATGTGCAGGATTTCCACGCCGGCCTTGCCCGCGGGCCCGAACCAGTGCGGCTCGTTGGTGTCGAATTCGGCGACTTCGCCCGGGCCCAAATGGAATTCGGTCTCCCCGAGCAGCAGGCGCAGTTCGCCCGCGAGCACGTAGAGCCACTCGTAACCGGCATGCGAGACCAGCTGCGGAGTGCGGGGCGACAGCACCTCTTTGAAGACCTGGACACGACCGGGGTACTGGGTCAGCGGGATCAAGACGCTGCCCCGCCGTTTGCGCAGGGGTTCCAGGTGGACGCGCGGATCGCCGGTGGCCGGGGCGGCGATGAGCTGATCGAGGGCCACGCGATGCGCCCGGGCCAGGGGAATGAGCAGTTCGAGGGTCGGGCGGCGGAGCCCGGACTCCAGCCGGGACAGCGTGCTGACCGAGATTCCCGTGGCGGCGGAGAGCGATTCGAGGGTCAGGGCGCGATCCCGGCGCAGTGCGCGCAGCCGCGGGCCGATGGTGCCGAGGATCTCGTCGATGTCGTCGTCCACGGGTCCATTTTGCGGTTTCCGCAAATTCGCTGTCTACCGGCACGGCACGGCTCCGAGAATTCGCTCGTTCGAACGGATTTCGGAGAGAGGTGGAGTCGATGAGCGAGACGGTGGCGACGGCTCGGACGGACTCGAGCGGGCGCGGGCGCGCGATCGTGCTCGGGGTGTGCTGCCTGAGCATGTTCGTGGTCGGCCTGGACACCACGATCGTGAATGTGGGATTGCCCGCGATCGGCGCCGGGCTGGGCACCGGGGCACGCGGGCTGGAATGGACGATCGACGCGTACACGCTGGTGTTCGCGAGCCTGCTGATCTCCTCGGGCGCGCTCGCGGACCGGTTCGGGCGGCGGCGGGTCTTCCGGATCGGATTGACGGTGTTCGGCGCGGCCTCGCTGCTGTGCGCGCTGGCGCCGACCTTGCAGCTGCTGGTGGCGGCGCGCGCGTTTCAGGGCGTGGGCGCTTCGATGCTGAGCCCGGTGGCCTTGGCGATCGTGGTGAACGCGATACCGGATCCGGCGCAGCGGGCGCGCGCCATCGGGGTGTGGGCCGCGGTGTTCGGGGTGAGCATGGCGGCGGGCCCGGTGATCGGCGGCGCCCTGCTGGCGGTCTCGGACTGGCGGGCGCTGTTCTGGGTGAACGTCCCGATCATCCTGGTCACGCTGGCGCTGAGCGTGCTGTTCGTACCGGAGTCGCGGGCGGATCGGCCGCAGCGGCTGGACCTGCCGGGGCAGGCGCTGCTGACGGTGGCGGCCGGGCTCGCGGTGGGCGTGCTCATCGAGGGACCGCACGCCGGCTGGACCTCCGCCTGGATGCTCGCCGGATATGCCGGAATCGTCGCGGCCGGGGCGGGATTCGTGCGCGTCGAGACGAATCGGCCCGAGCCGCTGATGGATCCGCGCCTGTTCCGCAGTCCCGTGTTCGCTGGCGCGGTGCTGGGCGCGATCGCGGTATTCGTCGCACTGAACGCGGCGCTGCTGGCGAATACGCTGTATCTGCAACAGGTTCGGGGCCTGACGCCGCTGGCCGCCGGGTTCGCGGTCCTGCCGATGGCAGTGGGCGCGACGGTCTGCGCACCGCTGTCCGGCATCCTGGTCGGGCGGCACGGGCCGCGGCTACCGCTCACCGCCGCGGGGATTTTCCTGACCCTCGGCGGTGCGTGCCTGATCACCCTGGACGCCGATTCCAGTTTCGCCCTGCTGCTGTTGGCCTACCTCGCCCTCGGTATCGGCGTCGGTTTCGCCAACGCGCCCATCACCAATACCGCGGTGGGCGCGCTCCCAGCGGCTCGGGCGGGCGTGGCCGGGGCCGTCACCTCCACCGCACGCCAGTTCGGCGCGGCATTGGGCATCGCCATCGCCGGTGGCCTGGTCGCCGGGACCGCACCCGCCGGCCTGACCAGCGCCACTCATCCGGTCTGGCTGCTGGTCGCGGTGTGCGGCGTGTTCCTGCTCGTGATCGCCGGCGCCGCCTCCGCCCGTTCGGCGCGCCGCCCGTGATCTCCGGAGGGGCTCGGGGCAGAATCCCTGGCGGGCAGACGCCCCACAGGGATTCGGAGGGAAGCAATGCTGAAGCTGGGCGGGACAACGGGATTCGGCAGGGCGCGCCGCGCCACCACGGCACTGCTGGCGACGGCCGTGATACTCACCGGCACAGGCGGTTTCGCCGCCGCCGACGATCCGGCTCCGGCGCCCGCCCCGGTGCGGGCCGCGCCGATCGACGCCGCCGTGGCGACCACGCTGTTCACGCTCACCACCATGCCCACCGGCTGGCAGACCCGCACCGATCTGCGCCCCGTGCTCGAGGTGACGGCCGACGGCAAGGCGGTGAAACGCACCCCGGAGGGCACCGAGTTCAGCGGCACCGTCCCCGCCGACGTGCTCAGCGCCGCCGCCACCGAGGTGCGGGCCCTGGTGCTGGAGGATCTGGGCACGCCGAACAGCGGCGAAGCGGGCAATATGATCATCGATTTCATGCCCGCGCCGCCGGACGAGGACGTGCACGTGATCATGTACGATCCCGCGCTGTCGGAGGGCCTGACCGAGGGGCAGAAGGCGTCCCGCCAGCGTTTCACCGCGCTCTACGACCGCCTGGTGAACGCCTTCGTCCGCGGCTGAACCCGAAAACTCAGCCGACCGTCCAGGTTTCGCTGCCGGTGAGCAGGTCCTGCAGCGAGTTCCCGTGCACCGGTTTCGCTGCCGCCGCCGCCTCCAGCTGCCCGCGTACGCCGTCGTCGTAGGTGGGCCGGCTGACGCTGCGGAACACGCCGGTCACCACGTGCGAGAGGTCCTGATCGGAGAGCCGGGACAGCGCGTAGGCGTATTCCGGATCGTCGCTGTAGGCGTCGTGGACGACGATATCGGCGTCCGCGACGCTGTCGGCGCGGGCCACCCGCAGCCCGAAACCGTTGCGCACCACCGCGAATTCGTGCTCGGCGCCGAACCGGATGGGCTGTCCGTGCCGCAGCCGGATGAGATGCGATTCGGCGTTCTCGCGGCGCAGCGCGTCGAAGGAGCCGTCGTTGAAGATCGGGCAGTCCTGCAGGATCTCCACGAACGAGGTGCCGCGATGTTCGGCGGCGGCGCGCAGCACCTCGGTCAGGCCCGCCCGATCGGAATCCAGGGCGCGCCCCGCGAAGGTGGCCTCGGCCCCGAGCGCGATCGAGAGCGTATTGAACGGATGGTCCACCGAACCCATGGGCGTGGACTTGGTGACCTTGCCGGTTTCCGAGGTCGGCGAGTACTGGCCCTTGGTGAGCCCGTAGATCCGGTTGTTGAACAACAGGATCGTCATGTTCACATTGCGGCGCAGCGCGTGGATGAGGTGGTTGCCGCCGATGGACAGCGCGTCGCCGTCCCCGGTCACCACCCATACCGACAGGTCCGGTCGCGTCACCGCCATTCCGGTCGCGATGGCCGGCGCGCGCCCGTGGATCGAGTGGATCCCGTACGCCTCCAGGTAGTACGGGAACCGGCTCGAGCATCCGATGCCGGAGACGAACATGAGGTTCTCGCGGGCCAGGCCGAGTTCGGCGAGGAATCCGCGCACGGTGGCGAGAATGACGTAGTCACCGCATCCGGGGCACCAGCGCACCTCCTGATCGGAGGTGTAGTCCTTGGCTTTCTGCGGCCGGTCGGCGGTGGGCACGCCGGACAGCCCGGTCAGCCCGAGATCGGTGCCCACGAGCGGGTTTTCGAGAATGGTCATGGCTGCTTACCCCCTGAGGTGCGGTAGGTGGCCCGCGCACGAGCGGTGAAGGCTTTGGTCTGTTCCATCTCCGCGATATCGCCGTCCAGGGCGGCGTCGATGACGCCGACCAGTTCCTGGGCGGAGAAGGCGGTGCCGGCGACCTTGGTCCACGGCTGCACGTCCACCAGGTAGCGGGCGCGCAGCAGCATGGCGAGCTGGCCGCCGTTCATCTCGGGACAGACGATGGTGCGATAGCGGCCCAGGATCTCACCGAGATTGGGCGGGAACGGGTTCAGATGCCGCAGGTGCGCCTGCGCGACGGGAACGCCGCGCCGCCGCGCCCGCCGGCAGGCCTCGCCGATCGGCCCGTAGGAGCTGCCCCACCCGATGAGCAGCAGTTCGGCGCGCCCGTCCGGATCCTCGACCTCGAGATCCGGCACCGCGATGCCGTCGATCTTGGCTTGCCGCAGCCGCACCATGAGTTCGTGATTGGCCGGTTCGTAGGAGATATTGCCGCTGCCGTCAGCCTTTTCGAGCCCGCCGATGCGGTGCGCGCGGCCCTTGGTGCCGGGTACGGCGAGCGGCCGGGCCAGGGTTTCCGGGTCGCGGGCGTAGGGCTGGAACGAATCGGTGTCCGCGCCATCGGGTTCGAAGGCCGGGTCGATCGGGGCGAGGTCGGCGACCTGCGGAATCGCCCACGGCTCCGAACCATTGGCGATGGAGCCGTCCGACAGCAGCAGCACCGGGGTGCGGTAGGTGAGCGCGATGCGCGCCGCCTCCACCGCGGTGTCGAAACAGTCGGCGGGCGAACGCGGCGCGAGCACCGCCACCGGCGATTCGCCATTGCGCCCGTAGAGCGCCTGCAGCAGATCGGCCTGTTCGGTCTTGGTGGGCAGCCCGGTGGACGGGCCGCCGCGCTGCACGTCCACGATGAGCAGCGGCAGTTCGGTCATCACCGCCAGGCCGATGGTTTCGCTCTTGAGCGCCAGCCCCGGACCCGAGGTGCTGGTCACGCCGAGCGCACCGCCCAGCGCAGCGCCCAGCGCCGCGCCGATGCCGGCGATCTCGTCCTCGGCCTGGAAGGTGGTGACGCCGAAGTTCTTGTGTTTGCTCAGCTCGTGCAGGATGTCGGAGGCGGGCGTGATCGGATACGTCCCCAAAAAGACCGGCAATCCGGACAATTGACCCGCAGTCACAATGCCGTAGGCCAGCGCGGTATTACCGGTGATCTGCCGATAGGTGCCCGCGGGCAGCGTCGCCGGCGCGATCTCGTAGGTGGTGGCGAATGCCTCGGTGGTTTCGCCGTAATTCCATCCCGCCCGGAATGCGAGGATATTCGCTTCGGCGACATCTGGTTTCGAGGCGAATTTTTCCCGCATGAACTGTTCGGTGCCGCCGATCGGCCGCCCGTACATCCAGGACAGCAATCCCAGCGCGAACATATTCTTGGCGCGCTGCCCGTCCTTTTTGCCCACACCGGTCGGTTCGGTTGCCCCGAGGGTCAGCGAGGTCATGGGCACCCGGTGCACCACGAAATCGGTCAGCGTCTCATCGGTGAGCGGATCACCGGCATAGCCGACCTTGGCCAGATTGCGTTTGGTGAATTCGTCGGTATTCACGATCACCATGGCCCCGCGCGCCAGATCCTCCAGATTCGCCTTGAGCGCCGCGGGATTCATCGCCACCAGCACATCGGGCTGGTCACCGGCGGTGAGGATGTCGTAGTCGGCGATCTGGATCTGGAACGACGAGACGCCCGGCAGGGTGCCCTGGGGCGCTCGGATCTCGGCGGGGAAATTCGGTTGGGTGGCAAGATCGTTGCCGAATGCGGCGGCCTCGTGGGTGAAGCGGTCACCGGTGAGCTGCATGCCGTCACCGGAATCCCCCGCAAAGCGAATTACGACCCTTTCCAATTTCTCGGTGGGGCCGCCGTTTTCGTGGGCCGCCACCGAGTGGTCACGCTGCGAAACCATGCGCCTGCATCACTTCCTCGTCAGTGTGAGGTACCAACGCCAAACTACTCCGCCTTATTCGCGACACGCCTGCGAAGTTAGCGGGTGGAGCAGGAATCTCGGCCGGTTTCAGGCGAAAAGCGCCAGCTGCCGGTCGTCAGGGTGCGATGTGGCGGAACGAACCTCGGGCTCGTTCGGCCGTTCGCGGTTCAAGCGGTGTTTCTCCAGCAGCGGCTCGATCCGGCCGCGTAGCCACGCAGAATACTCCGGGGTGACCGAAGTTCCCCGACCATACAGTTGCCGGTAGCGGCGCAGCAGCGCCGGGTGGGCTTCGGCGAGCCAATCGAGGAACCAGCCGCGGGTGGAACCGCGCAGGTGCATGGGAAAAGCGACCACGCTCGCGGCCCCGGCCTCGGCGATGGCCCCGAAGAGTTCGTCGAGCTGCGAGCTGGAATCGGTGAGCAGCGGAATGACCGGAGCCACCATGACATTCACCGCGAAACCGGCGTCGGCGAGCGCGCGGATCATCTCCAGGCGAGCGCGCGGCGACGGCGTCCCGGGCTCGAGACTGCGCTGCAGTTCCGGGTCGAGCATGGCGAGCGAGACGGCCAGATGCACCGGCACCTGCCGGGCGGCCTGGGTGAGCAGCGGGAGGTCCCGCCGCATGAGCGTGCCCTTGGTGAGAATGGAGAAGCCGGTGCCGGATTCGGCGAGGGCGCTGATGATCCCCGGCATCAGCCGGTAGCGGCCCTCGGCGCGCTGATAGGGATCGGTATTCGTGCCCAGCGCAACGGTTTCCCGCCGCCAGGAGCGCTTGTGCAGTTCCTTGCGCAGAATCGGCACCACATTGGTCTTGACCACGATCTGCGAGTCGAAGTCGGCGCCCGCGTCGAGATCCAGATACTCGTGCGAGGGGCGGGCGAAGCAGTAGCGGCAGGCGTGCGAACAACCCCGCATGGGGTTCACGGTCCAGTTGAACGGCAGTGAACCCCCGTCGGGCATCTTGTTCAGCGCGCTCTTGCACAACACCTCGTGAAAGGTGATGCCCTCGAATTCGGGCGTCTGTACGCTGCGTACGAAGCCGGCACGTTCGAGCCCGGGCAGCGCGCCGTCATCGGCGTCCAGGGTCTGGCTTTGCCATCGCACCGCCCAAGTCGAACATTTGTTCTATCGAACTGTCAAGCGATCTTCTGCGTGTCGGGCGTGATGGTCGCACCGTTGTAGAAGGCCATCAGGTCGCGGATGGTCTCCTCGGCCGGGCGCGGCCGGTAGCCGAGTTCGGCGGTGGCCTTGTCGTGTTCGACGATCGGCGCGGACAGCAGCGCGCCCATGGACGCCTTGGAGATGCGGTCCGAACCCAGCGCCTTGGCCGCGGGCTCGAGCACCGGCATGAGCGCGTCGATGACCTTGGCCGGAATCGCGAAGGCGGGCTTGAGCTTGCCGTTGATGGTCGCGGCCAGGCGGGTGGCCGCCAGCATCTCGGTGAAATGCCCGCCCAGCAGGTAGTTCTCGCCGGTCTTGCCGCGCTCACCGGCCAGCACCAGGCCCTGGGCCACATCGCGCACGTCGACCAGGTCGAAGCCGCCGGAGATCATGACCGGCACCCGGCCGCGACCGGCGTCGCGCAGGGTGACATTGATGCGCGAGTCGGTGTTGTCGACCGGTCCGTACACACCGGTCGGGTTGCAGATCACCGCATCCAGTCCGGTCTCGATGACCTTGCGCAGCTCGATCTCGCCCTGCCACTTGGAACGGTCGTACACCGGCAGATCCGGATCGATGGAGCGCGGCGAGCGCTCGTTGATCCGGCCGCCGCAGCTGTACTGGTTGAACGCGTGAATCGAGCTGGTGTGCACCATGCGCCGTACGCCGACCGCCTTGGCGGCCTCGGCGACCACGCGCACGCCCTCGGCGTTCACCCGCCAGGCCAGATCGTTCTTGTGGGCCAGGGTGATCAGCGCGACCAGGTGGTAGACCACCTCGGCGCCGTCCAGGGTCTTGCGCATGGACTGCGGGTCCAGCACATCGCCGCTGACCCAGGTGACACCGGGCTGCGCCGCGCCCTGCACGCGATCGATGGCGGTGACCTCGTGGCCCCGATCGGTAAGCAGGCGAAGCAAATTGGTGCCAAGGAAGCCGGCGGCGCCGGTGACTGCGACCTTCATGTGATGAAGAATATAGAACTTGTTCTAATTTGCAAGAACGGTCCGGCCACGGAGTGTGGTGCACTCGGCACGCCGTCGTAGACGCCCAGTGGGATATATTCGCTGTTCGCATGTCCACGACGATTTGGGGGGCACTCATGGCCGATCTGTCGGTCGACACCACGGCGGTCCGCACCTTCGCCGCCGCACAGGACGGCGTGGCCGCGGATATCGCGGGCGCGGGCGGCCTGGACACGGTATCGCACGTGGCGGCCATGACCCCGGTCTTCGGTTTGATCGGCGCGGACTTCCTGGCCAGTTTCGCGGTGGCCGAGCTGCTGCACGACAAGGACATCAACGCGCTCTCCGGCCGCTTCGCCAAGATCGGGCAGGCGGCGTTCGGCTCGGCCGGGGCCTACGAGAGCACCGACGGCGATTTCGCGGCCGGGCTCGGCGCCGCGGCGGGCGGACTCGGGGAGTTCGCATGAGCCTCGGCGACTCCGGCGTGATCGGCGCGGCCCCGGCGGCGACCGTGCCCGCCCCCGCGCAGACCCTCGTCCTCGATGCCCCGGGTCTGTTCCCGAACCTGCCCCTGGGCCAGCTCCCCGATGACGTGGCGGCGTTCGAACCGCCCGCTTTCGCCTTGTCCCGCAAGGAATTCGAGCAGCACGCCCCGCTCTCCGGCGGCATTCCGCACGGCCTGCCCGGCGGCGGCCGCGGCGAAGAGACCGTCGCGGCCTCGGTTTCCGCTGACCTCTCCCCCGCGTTCGATGGCGCGCACGGCGTGCTCACCGGAGCCCAGCAGGCGCTCACCGATGCCCAAGGGGTGCTCGGCGGCGCGCACTCGGCGCTGAACGACGCCCAGTCCGCGCTCGGCAACGCACCCGCCGCCCTCGCCGCCGCACAGACGGCGCTCACCCAGGCCGCCGCGAGCCTGCCCGCGCTCCCGGCCCTGCCCGCCGATCCGGTCGGCGACCTCATGAAGGGCCTCGCCCTCCCCGCCATCCCCGGGATGGACGTGCTGTTCCAGCCGTTCCAGCAGCTGCTCAACAGCTTCGGCACCGGCGTGCTGGGTTCGTTCAACCCGGCGACCCTGCTCGGTCAGGGTTCCAAATTCATCGAGTCCGCGGTGTCGGTGGGCACCGGCGCGCTCAAAACCGTCGAAAGCCTCTGGCAGGGCCAGGCCTCGCAGAGCGCCCAGTCCGCCGGTCAGCAGGCGCAGCGCCACGGCGAGGAAACCACCCAGCGCGGTTTCGACCTCTCCGCCCTCACCGAGCAGGCCGCCGCCATCGTGCAGCGCGGCAATATCGAGCTCACCGCGATCGCGCAGTCGTTCGTCGCGCAGGCCACCGCCCTCGCCCCGGTCATCCTGACCCCGCCCGCGCAGACCGCGCTGATCGCCTCGGCCACCGAACATCTGGCCTCGGCCATCACCGTCGTGAACACCACCCGCGGCGAACTCGCGGCTCCCACCGCGCAACTCAACGGCATCATCGGCCAGCTCATGGGCCAATCCGGTGGCGCGAATCCGGCCGAGGTCGCGAAGTCCCTCGCCGAGAACGTCGGCCAGCCCATCCTGGAACAGGCCAAGGGCCTCCTGGAATCCGGCCTCCAGTCCGCCGCCGGAACCGGAACCGGCGCCGCCGACGGCAAACCCGCCGGCGGCGACCCCGACACCAAGGCCGCGGGCCTCGGCGGAGGCGGCGGCGCGGGTGGCGGCGGCGCAGGCGGGGGTCTCGGCGGCGGCATCGGCGGCCTCTCGGCAGGCACCGGCGGCCCCGGCTCCTCCATCCCCGGCGGCAAAGCCGCTGCGGGCCCGGCCAATCCGTTCGGCTCGGGCCTGCCCGGCATGGCCGCCGCCGGCGCCGCGGCCGGCTCGGGTTTCATGGGCTCCCCCGCCGCGGCGGGCGCGGGCCGCGGCGGCGGCTCCGACGCCGAACACTCGCGTTCGGTGCAGCCGTACCAGAACGTCTCCGGCGAAAGCGAACTCACCGGCAATCTCGGTGCGGCGGCCCCGGGCGTGATCGGCCAGGCCGACGAGGAATCCACCGGCGATTACGATTCCGGCCAAGCCTGACGTCCCGCACCGCGGCACGGCCGCCCGCGAAAAGCGCTGTGCCCCGGAAAGAGTGATGCCGCGGCGGGCGGAGTAGCTGCTCCGCCGCCGCGGCATCGGGTGGGGTCGCTAGACGGATGTACACCCCGCGGGCTACCGACCACCGTTCGTGGGCCCGGTTGTGCCGGGCTCGCCGAATCTCTGTGTCTTCAGTTGTAGCAAATGTTTCGGTCAGACGGCAGTCGGGCGGGCCTGGGCGTCGGTGCCGCCGTCGATGACGAACTGCGCGCCGTGGATGAAACCGGACTGGGGGCCGAGCAGATACGTGATGAGCGAAGCGATTTCGGCCGGTTCGCCGTTGCGGCCGATCGGCGAGGTGAAGTTGCGGATGGCCTCGCCGTAGCGCGGATCGTCCAAACCGGCTCGCAGCAGCGGGGTATCGACCGAACCCGGTGCCACGGTGTTCAGGCGCACGCCCGCCGCACCCCATTCGACGGCGCGCTGGCGGACCGCGACGGTGACGGCGTTCTTGGAGGCGGCGTAGGCGTAGGAGCCCGCGTAATCGCCCGCGGCGGCGAAGGCTTCGGCCTCGGTGCCCTGCGCGATCGGGTTCTCCTCCCATTTGATGTGGGTGGAGGCGACCGACGAAACCACCACGGCGGCCGGGTTTTCGCCCTTCCGCAGGGCGGGCAGCAGGGCGTCGAGCAGGGCGACGGTGGCCCGGTAGTTGATCTCCACGACGAAGTTCGGGTCCGGCACCTGGGGGCCGACGCCGGCGCACAGCACCAGGCCATCGAGCACGCCGCCCGACTTCTCCAGGATCGCTTCGACGGCGGCCGCGCGCACGGCGGGGTCGGTGAGGTCACCGGTCACGTCGGCATCGCGCAGATCGATGCCGACGATGTCGTGTCCCGCGGCGCGCAGGGCGGCGGCGGTGGCGGCACCGATACCGGAGGCGGAGCCCGTGATGGCAATCGTCATGAGGACATGGAACAAGATCCAGAATCGCGAAGCAACCCCCGGCCGGGCCGGTCTCGGCCACCGAGACGGTTACAACCGGGCAGTCTCGGTGTGCGGTACGACTGTCGGGGTAGCGCAGTGCGTTCGCGGTCGTCACCGGCGGGATGCCGGGTTCCGCTGCCGGTCGGCGAGCCTCGGGTTAGCATCGACAACACAACTAGAATCTGTTCTAGTTTTCGCACTGCTCACTGTCGAGAGGACGATCGATGCGCTTCACCTACGCCGAGGCGATGACCAATCCGGACTATTACGTTCCGCTGGCTCAGGCTGCCGAGGCCGCCGGGTTCCACAGCATCACCATCGCCGACAGCATCGCCTATCCGGCCGAATCGGATTCCAAGTACCCGTACAACGGCGACGGCAATCGCGAATTCCTGGACGGCAAGCCGTTCATCGAGACCTTCGTGCTGTCGGCGGCCATCGCGGCGGCCACCACCACCCTGCGGCTCACCCCGTTCGTGCTCAAGCTGCCCATCCGCCCGCCGGTGCTGGTGGCCAAGCAGGCGAGTTCGCTTGCGCGCCTGAGCAACAACCGTTTCGCCCTCGGCGTGGGCATCAGCCCGTGGCCGGAGGACTTCCAGATCATGGGCGTGCCGTTCGAACGGCGCGGCAAGCGCTTGGACGAGTGCATCGAGATCGTGCGCGGGCTCTCCACCGGCGAGTACTTCGAGTACCACGGCGAGTTCTACGACATCCCGAAGATCAAGATGACCCCGGCGCCGACCGAGCCGCTGCCCATCCTGATCGGCGGGCACAGCGATGCCGCGCTCAAGCGCGCGGTACGGCTGTGCGACGGCTGGATGCACGCCGGCGGCAATGCCGACGATCTGGAGAAGTACCTGGCCCGGATCAACGAATTGCGCAGCGAGCGCGACAATCCGGGCGAGTTCGAGATCCACGCGGTTTCCCTGGACGCCTACACCCCGGACGGGGTGAAGCGCCTCGAGGACAAGGGCATCACCGACGCCATCGTCGGTTTCCGCAACTCCTACGCCAAGGAGCAGGACACCGAATCCCTCGAGGACAAGCTCACCAAGATCAAGTGGTACGGCGACAACGTGATCGCCAAGCTGAGCTAGACCTTCTTGGCGAAGCCGAGCTCGATCACCGCATCGCGCTCGGCCGCCAGCTCGGCCACGCTGAGATCGATACGCGCCCGGGAGAATTCGTCGATCTCGAGCTCCGGCACGATGGTGTACTCACCGTTCGCGCAGGTGACCGGGAACGAGCTGATGATGCCCTCGGGCACCCCGTAGGACCCGTCCGACGGCACCGCCATCGACACCCAGTCCCCCGGCGCGGTGCCGAGCACCCAGTCGTGAATGTGGTCGATGGCCGCGCTCGCCGCGCTGGCCGCCGAGGACGCGCCCCGCGCCTTGATGATGGCGGTGCCGCGCTGTTGCACGGTCGGAATGAAATCGTCTGTCAGCCAAGCGCGATCGCCGGTCAGGTCCAGCGCGGGCTTGCCGGCCACGGTCGCGTGGAAGATGTCGGGGTACTGCGTCGCGGAGTGATTGCCCCAGATCGCGATCCGGTGGATATCGGCCGCCGCGGCCCCGGTTCGCTTGGCCAGCTGCGCGATCGCGCGGTTGTGGTCGAGCCGGGTCAGCGCCGTGAAGCGCGCGGCGGGCACGTCGGGAGCGTTGCTCATGGCGATGTAGGCGTTGGTGTTCGCCGGATTGCCCACCACGAGCACCTTGACGTCGTCGGCGGCATTGGCGTTGATGGCCGCGCCCTGATCGGTGAAGATCGGCCCGTTGGCGGCCAGCAGGTCCGCGCGTTCCATCCCCGCCGTCCGCGGCCGCGCGCCGACCAGCAGCGCCACATTCGCCCCGTCGAATCCCACCCACGGGTCATCGGAGATGTCGATTCCCGCCAGCAGCGGGAAGGCCCCGTCCTCGAGCTCCATGGCGACGCCTTCGAGCGAGGACACCGCGGCCGGGATTTCGAGCAGCCGCAGTTTCACGGGAGTGTCGGGTCCGAGCAGCGCACCGGACGCGATCCGGAACAGCAGTCCGTAGGCGATCTGGCCGGCGCCGCCGGTCACGGTGACGGTCACGGGACGAGCGGCACTGCTCACGATGAACTCCTCGCGGTCGGGCGATGGTCGAACACTCCGTCAACCACCCTAACGACCGCTCACCGCCGCATCCCAGCCGTCGTGAGCAACGAGACACCGCTAGCGAACGAGTTCCGCGATATCGGCATCGCTCAGCACCACCGAGGAGACCGCATCGCGCGACCGCACCAACCGCGCTGCCCGATACAGCGGCCGTTCCTCCGCGACGGCGTCCCGCGCTTCCGCCCGCAATTGCCGCACCAGCAGCTCCGAGACCGCCAGCGCGGACACCAGCGCGCACGCGGACAGGGCGTCGGCGAGTTTGCGCAAGCCGAGGATGTGCAGTTCGCGACCGCTGCCGGAATCGGTGTACATGGCGAGCGGGACGATGCGGGTATCGGGCCCGGCGGTGGCGCGCAGCACCACGCGGCTCAGGCGCCCCGGGTACACCAGGATCTCGATCCCGGTCGCCGCCGCCAGATCCAGGCGATGCTCGCCGCTCCAGGTGCGCGCCCGGATCTCGGTGCCCGCCAAGCGGATTCGCCGCCGCTGCACCGTCACCGCGTACAGGGCGGTCGGCGCCCCGAGCACGAGACCGGCCGCGATGGCGACCGGCCAGCTCACCACCAGCGCCAGCAGCAACCCGACGCCGATGCCCACCCCGATCGAGGCCAGCGCCAGCCGCCGCAGCGCGGGCGCGTACATCTCCGGAGCGATCAGGTCGAGCCCGACCTCGGCGACGGGCTCGGATTTGCCTTGTTCAGTCACGGCCACACATTCGTCCAGGTCGGCATGCTGCAAGTCCAGTGTGGACCACCGGCCCACAAACCGCCGGGGACGCTACCAGGATCTCCGCACGAAGATCGTCCGGTCTTTCGGAGCGCTTGCCGCGCAACCGATTTCGCGACCGGCAAGCGGCTCGGTCCGGGCCGTCACACCCGGCGGCCCGGGCCGGACCGCTCGCTATTCGCCCGCGAGGGCGGCCGCGACCTCGGCGACGATGCCGTCCAGGGGCAGCTGGCGCTGTTCGCCGTTGCTCAGGTCCTTGAGACCGATCTCGCCGTCGGCCACTTCACGATCGCCGAGCACGAGCGCGAAGCGCGCCCCGGACTTGTCGGCCGCCTTCATCGCGCCCTTCATGCCGCGCCCGCCGTAGGCCAGGTCGGTGCGAATGCCCGCCGCGCGCAGTTCGGCGGAGATCGCGACCAGGCGCTGCTTGGCGACATCGCCCAGCGGCACGCCGAACACGTCGACGCGGGTGCCGTCGGTGGCGGACTTGCCTTCGGCTTCCAGGGCCAGCACGGTGCGGTCGACGCCGATACCGAAGCCGATGCCCGACAGCGGCTGCCCGCCGAGTTCGGCCATCAGCCCGTCGTAGCGGCCGCCGCCGCCGATGCCGGACTGCGCGCCCAGCCCGTCGTGCACGAATTCGAAGGTGGTCTTGGTGTAGTAGTCGAGCCCGCGGACCATGCGCGGATTCACCACGTACGGCACGCCGAGGGCGTCGAGGTAGCCGAGCACCAGGTCGAAGTGCGCCTTGGCGGATTCGGACAGGTGGTCGATCATGAGCGGCGCGCCGGCGGTCATCTCCTTGACCTCGGGCCGCTTGTCGTCGAGCACGCGCAGCGGATTGATCTCGGCGCGGCGGCGGGTCTCCTCGTCGAGCGGCAGCTTGAACAGGAAGTCCTGCAACAGTTCTCGATACTGCGGGCGGCAGGTCTCGTCGCCGAGCGAGGTGATCTCCAGGCGGAAACCGTCCAGTCCGAGCGAGCGGAACCCGGCGTCGGCGATGGCGATCACCTCGGCGTCCAGCGCCGGATCATCGATGCCGATGGCCTCCACGCCGACCTGCTGCAGCTGCCGGTAGCGGCCCTTCTGCGGGCGCTCGTAGCGGAAGAAGGGTCCGGCGTAGCAGAGCTTGACGGGCAGCTGCCCGCGATCGAGCCCGTGCTGGATGACCGCCCGCATCACCCCGGCCGTGCCCTCGGGCCGCAGCGTGAAGCTCTCCCCATTGCGGTCCGCGAAGGTCCACATCTCCTTGGAGACCACGTCGGTGGACTCGCCCACACCGCGCGCGAACAGCGCGGTCTCTTCGAAAACCGGCAGCTCGACATGCCCGTAACCGGCCAGACGGGCGGTCTGTACGAGCGCGTCGCGCACGGCGACGAACTCGGCGGAGGTCGGCGGAAGATAGTCCGGGACACCTCTCGGGGCGCTGAAGCTGCTGGTCTTGGTCACGATGAACCAGTTTCCACGATGCCCGCCCCGCAAGTCCAACCGGTATTGACCGCCGGTTATAAGGCAACGTCTCAGGAAGTGATGGCACACTCTTACCCCGGAAGCAACCGATACGGAGGGAATGGCTAGTGCCGAGCAATGAACAGCGACGCGCTGCGGCGAAACGGAAGCTGGAGCGTCAACTGGCCAACCGGGCCCAGCGGGCGCGCAAGCGTAAGCAACTCACCATCGCCGCGTCCACACTGGGCGTCGTGGTCGCCGTAGCGGCCGGTGTCGGCATCTACTTCTGGGCGAAGAGCGACGACAACTCGACGACGGCGGCCAAGGACACCCCCGAGGCCTCGCTGGCCTCCGCCCCGCCCAAGGCCAAGGCCAAGCCCGCGGCGGTGAACTGCGGTTACCGCGACTCCCAGCAGCCCGCGGACCGGCCGGTCGCCAAGCCGAACGGGGAGAACGTCTCGACCACCGCGCAGCCGCAGCACGTCACCCTGCAGACCAGCCAGGGCGCCATCGGCCTGACCATGGACGCCGCCGCGTCGCCGTGCACGGTGAACAGCTTCGAGACCCTGGCCAAGGAGAAGTTCTTCGACGGCACCTCCTGCCATCGCCTGACCACCGGCGAGGGCCTGAAGGTGCTGCAGTGCGGGGACCCGACGGGCACCGGAAACGGCGGTCCCGGTTACGAATTCGACAATGAGTACCCGACCGACCAGTACTCGGCGCAGGATCCGGCCATGCAGACCCCGGTCGCCTACAAGCGCGGCGTGATCGCCATGGCGAACGCCAACTACGGCGTCGGCTCCACCGGCATCGACGGCAAGGGCACCAACGGCAGCCAGTTCTTCCTGGTCTACGGCGATTCCCAATTGCCGCCGCAGTACACCATCTTCGGCACTATCGACGATGCCGGCCTGGCCACCCTCGACAAGGTGGCGGGCCAGGGCGCGCGGGGCGGCGCGCCGGACGGCTCGCCGAACGCGGTTGTGAACATCGAGTCGGTCGGAATCAACTGAGCGGTACGGTTTTTCGGGCCCGGCGCGTCGGTTGCGCCGGGCCCGTTCCTTTTCCGGCGGACGCTTGTCCAGACCACCCGTGAACGTCCGGTGTAAGGCTTTCCTAACCAAAGAAAATCCGAAGTTTTCGACCCCATGCCGGAATTGTGCGATATATGCTGGATCGCGACGCGCGCGTACGGCGGTATCCGAGTTTTCGCTGGTAACCTCGTAGAACGGAGTACGAAGCGGCGTAGTAAAGCCCAACGGGTGACCCCCACCGGGCCCGCTCAGACGCCTCCACTACTCCCGGTGTCCACGTTTGCAGGCGGGACAGGGCTATCCGAACCACCGTTCGCATAGCGATGTTCACGACGAAGCACCACAATCATCCATAGTGATCACTGCAGCACATCGGGGAGCAGGCAATGGCCGAGGATATCGATGACATCGGCCGCGAAACCGCGGCGATGATGAGGCAGATGTTGCAGCTCGCGACACTTGTCGCGCTGCGCACCCGGGAACGTGGCCAGAAGGAAGCGGAAGCCCGCGTCAAGGTCACCGAGACCCGGCAGAAAGAGGCTCGCGAGCGTCAGCTGCGCGAGGCCGCGGATGCCAAGGCCAAGGATCCGCGCAATCTCGAGCTCACGCGTATTCTCGAAAAGCCGCCTCTGGAAAAGGGTCTGTCGCTCGAGAAGGACAAGTTCGCCGCGCAAGCCGAGGCCGGACGCATGGCGGCCACCCAGGCCGCGATCAACAAGTCACTCGTACGCTACGACTCGGTGGAGCGCCGGGCCGCACTGGCCCAGCATCTTTCGCGGATGGGCATCTCCCCCGAACTCGCGGCCGTGCGAATGCTGCTGGAAGTCGGGCAGGCTCAGTCGGCGCAGGACGCGGTACGAGCTCGCGAACAGGAAGCGGCGGTCGCCCAGCGGCGCGCGCGTGAAATGGAAGCCCGTGCGCGCGAACGGGTTCGCACCCCGAACTGAAAAGAACTGCCCGCGAGCGCCGGCTCGCGGGCAGAAATCTTTCTCCACCACCGCACTCAGATGCGGAAGTCCCCCACCGTAGGATCACTGAAGAGTCCTTGCTGCGGCGACTTCAGCGGCAACGGGGTCAGCATGTCCTTGTGCCCGTTACGGACCGAGCAGTATTTGAACGGCCCCTTCGGATCGAAGAGCTTCGCCATGTGCGGGTCGGCGTGATCCAAAAACCAAACGGACAGGCCGGTTTTGCCGTCCAGGCGGTAGTGCTCCCACGCCCGCCACATGGCATCGAGCCGCGCAACCGCCTCGGCATGCTTCCACCACTCGGGGCACCACACGGTATCGCTGATGTCGGTCACCTGCCGCCGGTACACCAGGCTCAGGTAGTTCTCCACGAACTCGACCACGCTCGCGTAGACCATGGGTTGTTGCTGCTGCTCGTTCACAGCGGCCGGACCTCCTCGATTGTCGCGGCAACTTGCGCCGGTTCGGCCTGGATCAGCGCCTGCCGTTCATTGAGGAGATCGACGAACTCCGTCTTCTGACGCGGCGACGGATCATGGTTGATGATCGACTGTTTCACTTCTTCGGCGTATTCGCCCTCCCACCACGGCACGGTGCGGATCAGCACCGCGGGCGCGCCGGAGGAGAACACGATGGCGCGGCCGTGCGGCAGCGTCGCCAGGCCGTGCAGGTTGAAGGTCTTGGACGAGCCGAGCGAACGCGAATAGCTCTTGCCGCCTTTGGATTCCGACACCGACGAGGAGATGCTCTCGTATTCGCCGATGGCCTCGGACCGCTCCTGCAGGAACTTGGCCTCGTCCACGCCGGGACCCAGCACCTTGATATTGGCCGCGCCCCAGAGCGCGTCCATCCCGTCCATACCCCAGCAGCGCGCACCCTGCGCCCAGGACTGCAGCACCGTCATGACCACGATGCCGCGCGAGCCGAAGTGGCTGTACTGCTTGGGCAGATCCTTCCAGCGCACCACGTTCGCGGCCTCGTCCAGCACCGCGAGCAGCGGAATCGCCAGGCGCCCACCGGGTGAGCGGGACGCCTTGCGCATGGCCACCTCGACCACCGCTTCGGTGAGCGCGCTCACCAGCGGCGAGGCCGAACCGCGGCCCTCCAGGGAGAGGCTGTACAAAGTGCCGTTGCGCTCGATGAATTCGAGTTCGTCGAGCGGTTTGCGATTGTTGCCCGGCGTGATCCACGGATGGATATTGGACATCTTCAGGCAGCGCACCATGGCCTTGGCGGTGCCGAAGATACCGCTGCGGGTGCGTTCGTCGAGGTTGTACTGCTGCGCGAGACCCGGTGCCATGTAATGCATTCCGGCCTGGCGTAGCAATTCCACCGGTTCGGTGTCCTGCCAGTTGTTGACCCATTCCCAGACCTGGGTGATGGGCCGCCCGCCGGCCGCGGCGGCCAGGAACAGACCGGCCAGCAGGTCCTCGGCCTCGGGATCGAAGTAGCTGTCACTGCCCTGGCCGCCACCGCCGGGACCGTCCTCGGCATCGGAGAAGTGACCGGCCAGTTTCATCGCGCGCAGTTCGTAGCCGGGGCGATGCGGGTCGATCCAGGCCATCGGATCCCAGTACCAGCTGGGTTCCTCCTGCTGGATCAGATCGTGCGAGTCCACCGCCACGCCCTGCGGGTCGAAGACGTAGATGGGACTGCCTTTCTTGGCCCGCACGTCCCGGGTGGCGTCGACGACGTCCCGCTTGTTGGAGGTGACGATCACCGGGCCGATGGCCGAGAGCACCGCCGGGATCACCCGCGAGGTGGTCTTGCCCTGGCGGGGCCCCAGATATCGATCTGCAGGTCCTCGTACGAGCCGTAGAGCTGGATGCCGTCGGCCACCGAGATACCGATCGGTACGCCCGGATTGTCCTCGCGGCCCAGCCGCATGCCCAGATCCTTGGCCTTCTGGCGCACGCCCTCCTCGGTCAGCGCCTTGATCGCGCCGCCGGAGCCCATGTAGTCGGCCTTGTCGTCGACCGGCAGTCGCCCCTTGGACTTGCGCGCGGCCTGCTTCTTCTTGACCACCCGCCAGGTCACGGCGGCCAGGATCACCAGCACCACGATGACGGTGGAGGCCATCGGCCAGTGCAGTTTGCCCTTGGCGAGATCCACGCCGATGGCGATCGGGTTGATCGGGAACTTCTGGCGCGGAGTCGACAACAGGTTGCCCACTTGCAGGGCGAACCACAGGGTTCCGAAAATCGCGAAACCCGCGTAGATCATGTGGAGTTGGGTGTCGGGACCGGGATCAGCCGGATCCGTCACCTTCTTCTTCGCCATCTCTAGCCTCCTGGGATGACCTGTGTGTCAGTGCCGCTCGGTGTCATTGCCACTCAACGGAATTCGTCCAGCAGCCAGCCGCCGGTGGTGGTGCGTACGACGGTGGCGACGACCGTGGCCGGCGGCAGGGTTTCGCGCCGTCCGTCGGGGTATACGACCGTCTGCTCGATACCGATCTTGTACTGCTGGCGGTTCGGATCCGCGCCGGCCGGCGCTTTCTCCCCGGACGCGAACGCGAAAGCCTCGATGTGTGCGCCCGCTTTGCTCCAATTGGACCACTGCAGGGTGGGCTTCGGCGTTTCCGCGCCGGTGGGTGGTGTATCCAGTGTACGGATCAGCGTGGGACCCAGCCATTTCCGCGCCCGCGCCAGCGACGAGCTCTGGGTTTCGGTGGGCGGATTCCAGGTGTAGATCTCGCGCAGGGCCGCCACCGCGACGCCTTCGGCGGAGGCCGGATCGGGCGCGGGGGCATTCTCCAGCAACCGGGTGGTGGTCGGAACATCCTGCCCGCCACCCGATTTCGAAGACGGCGAATCGCTGCCACCGCCACCGCACGCGGTGATCAGTACCGCGAGGGTCACCACCAGCATCACCACCAGGTTCGTGCGTTGCACCGCCGGATTCACTCCGCCCGGCACGCGCCGTCGCTCCGGTCCCGAATGCTCCGGGCGCGCGGCCGGACCACCCTTCCAGGCTAGTCGTCCGGACCGACACCCGGGCCATACCAGCGGGTTTCCCCCGTCGGCGTGTCCGTTTCGATCGGGTCGGGTCATGTGCCGCGACTGGCTTCGTTGATGGTTTCCACCAGGCTGCGGTTCATTTCCGCGGCGGCCGCGAGCTGCTGTTGCAGCAGGGCCACCTTGCGGCGCAAGGCGATCGCGTCCATGCGTTCCAGGCCGGGGCTCTCGGCGGCGCGGACCCAGTTGCGCACCGAATTGGTGTGCACGCCGATCTGGTCGGCGACCACCCGGCATGCCTCCGATTCCGAGCGGAGTTTCCCGGTCAGCGCGATCACCTGTTCGACCGCGGCCTGCCGGACCTCCGGCGAGACTCTTCGGTAGGACCGATGCGGCATCATGCGCCACTCCCCTCGTCCGCGCCGTCGCCGGCGTACTCCGGTTCGCCGGTACCGCCGAATTCGCTGAAACGCGAGTTGGTGTCGTGGATTCCGCTCTCCTTCTCCGAGAGCGTGAACTCCATGTGGAACGGGATGCCCGGGCGGCGATCCTCACCGATCTTGAGCAGGAATTTGCCGGTGCCCGGAGCGGGCGGGCGGGTCTGGCCGGGTTTGAGCGCTTCACCGGTGAGCGCCTGCGGCGCGGACCAGCTGGTCACCATATCCTCCTCGGCGCTGGTGAAGGGAACCGTGGAATCCAAGCGGGAGATCTCCTCGGCCGGGAGCGCGCCGAAGATCTTGGCGCGGGCGCGTTCCAGGAAGCCGAGCGCCTTGGCGATGGCGGCTTCGCTGCCCAGGGCCTGGAGGTCCTTGATGGTGTGGCTGATCATGATGAGCGCGGTGCCGATACCGCGCTGCAGACGGGTCAGCTCGTCCACGCGATCGACCATGAAGTCGCCGAGGCCGAGCACCTGCCACAGCTCGTCCATCACCACCTGGAAGTAGCGCTGCGGGCCGAGTTCGGCGTCGGCGAGCACGTGCGCGGCTTCCACCGAGGCGAAACCGTCGGCCCAGCAGGCCAGCATGACGGCGGCCTTGAGTTTCTTGTCGCCGTTCGGGATGTGCGAGACGTCGATGCAGACCGCGGTCGAATTGGTGTCGATGGGAGTCGTGGTGTGACCGTTGAAGATCGCGCCGAACGGGCCCTGGGTGAGGGCGCGCAGCGAGCGGCGCAGGCCCTTGATGGCGTTCTGGTATTCGTCCGGGTTGTCGGCGCCGGCGTCGAGCTGCAGTTCGTCGCCGCCCGCCACGATGACCTCCAGGAGGTCTTCCAGGATGGGCGGGTGTTCCGGGGTGAACCGGCTGCCGTCCCGGTAGAGGATGCGCAGGCCGGTCGAGACCAGGGTTTCCTCGAAGTCGCGCACGCGCGCCCCGCGCACCAGTTCCACCAGGCCGGCGACCAGGGTCACCTGCCGAGCACGCAGTTCCTGCATGACCTGGGTGCGCAGTTCCGGGTGGTCGCCCAGCAGCGGGACGATGGAGCCGAGCACGCCGGCGGCCAGCGGATTCAATTTGCCGTAGCCGTAACCCAGGTCGATGACCTGGCCGCCGACCAGCTCCACCAGTTTGCGGTAGTCGGGTTTGACGTCGGCCAGCACCAGCGGGGTGATCCCTTGTGCCACACCGCCGAGCACGATGCGGCGCACCAGCGAGGACTTGCCGAAACCGTTGAGGCCCAGGACGAAAAGGCTCGGCGCGGTGATGAAGCTGCCGCGCATGAACCAGTTCATCGGGTCGAAGCAGACCGGCGCGCCCGTATGCAGGTGCGAGCCCAGCGGTGTACCGATCAGCGGCGCACCGGCGCCCACCGACCAGGGCCACAGTCCGGCCACCTGAGCGGTGGTGGCCCGGTACTCCACCGGCCGCCCCACCACGTTCATCCGTCCGCCGCCGGCCCCGGTGTATCCGCGATCGGTGAGTTGCGCTGTGGTCCGGTCGAATTCGTCGAAGCTGCCGTACTCGAGCCGCTCGGCCCGCGCCGCGAAGTTCCGGCGCCGCAGGTCGTCGGTATGAATCCGGAACGTAGCCCAAGCCGCCTTGAGCCCGCTCCCCTCCCGCGCCGTGACCTCCAGCTTCGCCCGCGTAGCGTCGTCCAGCAGCTTCGGCCCGGACTGCTTCTTGCGCTCGGCCTTCCGCCGCGCCGCGGCTTTCTGAGCCGCCGCCTTCTTCGCCGCCCGATCCTCGGCTACCTGCTCCTTCGCGATCCGAGCCTGCTCCCCCTTGCTCTTTCGCGCCCCGCCCCGCCCGCGCTCATCCGCACGCCGAGCCCGTTCCTCCGGGCCGCTCCGCTCGCTGCGCCCGGCCCGGCTCCGCCCCGCCTCGTTCGCCTCCTCCTCGGTCCGAGACCGCCGAGTCCGCCCCGGCGCAGCGCGCACCCCCAAATGCACCGGGTCGGCATCCGTCGGCCGCCCGCGCCCGGTTCCCCTGCCCCGCTGCCCCTCTCCGCCGACCTCCCCCTCGACGCCACCGGTCCGCTCCCCCCGCCCACGCACGCCATGCTCCCCCGGCGTCCGCCCTTCCGACTGATAATCCGCCCGCCGAGCCCGGCCCTCGCCGTCCCCACGCCGCGTCCCCCGCCCACCCGGCTCCTCACGCCGCCGCTCCCGCCCCGCCTCACCCTCACGCCCGGAAGCCGCATCGCCACCGCGCCCGCCACGACCAGAAGCCCCACCCGCACCAAATCCGTCGCGAACAGAGGCTCCACCGGCACCGCGTCCATCGCGAACAGAAGCCCCATCCGCACCGCGTCCGTCACGAACGGAAGTCGTGTCAGCGCCATCGCGATTCACCACACCGGTCCGCGCACCCACTTCCTCCGCGCGCCGTCCACGTGCCCCACGGTCATCAACCCGTCGCGACCGGTCGGTCTCGGAAGCCGCGCCGTCCCCCCGCCCAGCCGCCGACTCCGTACGCCGCACCCGATCCCCCGGCTCGTCCCGTCGCCCACGCACCCCCGATTCCCCACCGCGCGTAGCGATTTCACCCGGCGCGGTCCGCCGCGCGAGCTCACGCCCACCACGACCCTCCACACCGTTTTCACCGCCGTCATCCGAACGCGCCCGATCCCGCCCGGCCCGCCGCTCACCACTCTCGGCAGTCCCGGCCCGACGCCGTTCCGCCCCGGCGCCTTCCGGCTCACGCCCGGCCGTCACAGCATCCGACCCACGCCCTAGCTCCCGGTCCATCCGATCCCCCTCGGCCAGTTCCGACCCGCGCGAAGTCCCGTCACCACCAGACTCCACACGGCGCGCGAGTCCGCGCTCCGATTCACCCGCACCGACCACACCCACCCGGCCGGCAACCTCCGAACCCCGGTCGAGCACCTCAGCATCCCGCGCGGCATCTACCCGCACACCGTGGTCACGCTCCGCGACGGCCGAATCCGATACTGACGCATCGGTTTCCGACATATCCTCCGGAGCCTGCGCTATCCGGTGATCGGCAATGTCACCACCGGCCCGTGGCTCGCCACGATCTCGCGCGTCCTGCACCGACGCCTCCGGCGATCCCGGCTCGGCGCGCTGCTCCAAATTCCTACCCGCCACCACCGAAGCCGACTGGCCGGCACTCAGTTCGACAGACTGAACCTCGGATTCGGGAGCACCGGCAAAGAGTTCCGCCGCGCGTTCCTCCGATTCGTCCTGCTGCAACCCAGCTTCCGTGGCCGAATCAACCAGCGCCGCCAGCGCTTCAGCCGCCACACTCATCGACCGCGAAGCCCGTTCGGCCTCGGCTCCGTCACCCGACAGCGAACTCTCGTCCACGCGCCCGGAACCCGGACGCCGCGTCTGCGCCTGATCCGCGGATGTATTTCCATCGCCCACCGTGCTCACGCCGGCCGACCGCGCCTGTTCCGCTCCCGGAGTGTCCGGATTCCGCAGCCGCGCCGACACCGCAGCCTCGTCCACGGCCGCGTCCGGGATGCGAGACCGTCCGGACGACTGAGCCGGTTCCACGGTGGATGTCGCGTCACCGGGCACAGCCGCTTGTTCCTCTGCGGCATGCGCGCCTTGGGGCAGGCCGCGGGCCTGATCTCGAGGTGGCGCTGGGTCGTCCGGCAAATCCGTGACTTTGCGGGAAGGGCCCTCAGCCGCAGAATCCGACGAGTCGAACTGGCCGGACGGGCGTGTCGGGGCGGCTGCCCCCGCCGCAGTGGCATTCCGGGTCGGTCCGGCCGCCCGGTCGCGGGGGTCGTCATCCGCTCCAGCGGATGGCCGCCGGGTACCTACCGGCTCCGACGAGTTGCGACGTTCGTCCACCGAATCCGAGGTTGCGTCTGCCGTTTCCCTGCTCGTGCGCCCGGCCGCGTCTTGCGCATCGGTCGCCGAGTCACGCCGGGCGGCATTGCCGGACGTGGTGTCCGGGGCGACGGCCCGCTGTGCGACCGCTTGCTGCGCGGTTCCCACAGCATCGTGCCCGGGCGAACCCGGAATGCGAGAACGTCCGGACGACTGAACCGGCTCCACGGTGGGTGCTGCGTCACCGGGCCCAGCCTCATACGCCTCGGCTACGCGCGGCCGTTCGGGCATGCGACGGGCCGGATCTCGATGTGGCGCTGGGTCGTCCGGCGAATCCGTGACGTTGTCGGAAGGACCCTCGGGCGCCGTCGAGTCCGGCGTGACGAACCGCACGGACGGGCGCGCCGCCTCCAGCGAAGGGGGGCGCGGCGCGAATCTGTCGGGCGGGGAGTCGGTTTCCGGGTGGCCGACTGCTGCCGAGCGGGCGCGTTCGGAGCGGCGGGCGGCTTCTACGGACCGCTCGCGAAGGGATCCGGGGCCATCCACCGGGGAGGTGCCGCGCCGGATTTCCGCGGGTGGGGTGGCTTCGGGAGCCTGGGCTCGACGCGTGGCGGCTCGACCGGTGTCGTCGCCCGGGCGACGCGTGCTCCGACGTGAATCGTCTGTGATGGAGCCGGTTCCGGTGGATTCGGTGGGGCTCGGGGTGACCGCCGGGTCGGGGAGTATCGGCGGGAGGGAGGGCAGGCTGGGGCGACGGGCCGGGCGGGAGACCGCGGTCTGATCCGATTGAGCTGGTGACGCTTCCGACTGGGAGCGGGTGCGCTCGTAGGGGAGCGCGGGCTCCGGGCGGGATGTGCGCTGGACGGCACCCGTGCCGGGGCGCTGCCGGGCGCGGTCGCCGGAGGCGCGCTGGGTGGTCCCGGGCCGGTCCGCGGGAGCGGCGTCGGTGGGTGCGTCGTGGCCGTGGCGGGCGCAGTCGTCGCCGGGGGTGCAGGGGCCGCGGTCGCGGGACGGCGAACGCGAATCGGTGTCGCCGGCACCGGTTTTCGCCGCGCCGGCGGCATCGGGGGCGGCCGGCTCCGCCGGGTCCGGCTCCGGTTCGGGGAGGGGGTCGCGGCGGAGCATGCGGCGGTCGGGGAGGGTGCCTTTGCGGGGGCGGTGTTCGTCGCGGACCAGGCGGGAGGGGGCCGGGCGGTCGGGTTCGGGGTCGCCGGGGAACCGGTCGACGGGCTCGATCGGGGGGATGTCGCGGCGGGCGCTGCGGCGGGCCGGCGGGGCCGAATCGCGTTCGCGCACCGGGGGTTCGGGGTCACGTGGCATGGCGGATCACCCTGCGAGGGCTTTCGGGATCGTGGCGTGTTCGGGGAGGATGACGCCGCAGCCGAGGGAGGCGGCGAAGGCCGCGCCCTGGTAGCGGTAGCAGCGCCGGATCTTCAGGCGCGCCTGGGTGGACAGGTCGCGGGTGATGGCCTCGATGCGCGGCAGGTCGCCGCGCAACGGCTCGGTGATGGTCACCAGGGCGCCGAAACGGGTGACGCCGTGGCCGCGCGCCTGCTCCTCACGGGCCTGCTGGGTGGCGCCGACCCGGAGGGTCGCGGCCGCGGACACCACGCCGCGCTCGGATTGCTGTGCCACCAAAGCGTTCTTGTAGTCGTCGTCCACGATCTGCGCGGCGTCACCGGCCGAGTGCGGCCGGTAGACGATGGCGATGCGCTTGCGCGGCACTTCGGGATTCGGCGCCAGCAGACGCTGCAGCACGCGCTCGTCCACCGCGCCTTCCGGCGCGGTATCCATCTCCCAGGTGACCGACCGGCCACCGTCGTGAATGAAGTGGTCCCAGCGCTCCTCGTGCGAAACCGGCCCCGCGTCGGCCCAATCCAGCCCGTGCCCGCCGGGCTCCCCCGCCGCGACCTCGAGATCGGCCTGCGCCGCCGGATCGTAACTGCGGCGAATGAACGAGATCACGTCCTCGGCCGACATCGGCTGGCACCGCACACCGGCCTCGGCGAGAGCGGCGCAGATGCCGGGCAACCGGCGCCCGATCTCGACCGCTTCCTCGGCGGGATTCTTGCGCCGCTCGGCCGTGGTCGCCTTGAACGTGATGGCCACCCGCGGCAGCAATTGCACCCGCTCCTGCGGCAATTCGGTGGCCAGCTCGTACATGACCTGCTGCGCCAGATCCGGCGCTTCCGGCCGGGTGATGGTGGCGACCTCGGTGAGCAACCGGTTGCCGGTCTCGGGCACGGTGTCGATCACCGGCACCACCGCCACGATGTCGGAGGTCTGCCCCAGCGAGGCCAGGAAGTTGCCCCACGCCCCGACCCAGCGATCGATGACCGGCTGATCGACGGCCTCGTGCCCCTGCGGCCAGGCCCGCAAAACCACGGTGTACTGCCCGAATTGGGGCAGATGGATCATGCCGAACTGATACCCGCCGGCATCCACGCCTTCGTACAGCCGCGACGGCGCCATCAATCCGGGCAGCCGCGTGACGCCGCCGGGAATCCGGGAGAACCGCCCGCCTCGATAGACGTGCTCGCCCTTGTTCCGTCCGCGCAACCAATGGAACATCATCAATCCCGTCTCGTAGCCGGAGCGTCCCCCGGTCCGCCACACCAGTGGAACCATCACGACCAGACCGAAGCCCGCGACGAACAGGGCCGGTTTCGGCCCCGCCACCAGCGCCGTGAGCAGCGCGGTGATCACCACCGCGAACCCGACCACGGTCTCACCCCAGCGCAGGCCGAAAAGTCCTGCGCTGCGGGGCTTCTGCCACAGGCCGTACGAGCGCCGCTCGTAGGTGTCGGTCATGGTCATCGCGGGATGGTGCTCCTACCGAGGTCGGGTGAACGGTTGGCCCAGCGGTCTCCGGCGATATCGCCCATGCGTTCGTCGGCGCGGTTCAGGCTCGCGGTCGCGGCCCGGACCTGTGCGACGCGATTCGCCGCGCGCGCCGCGCCCGACGGTACTGCGCCGCCTCCGCCGCCGGAGGGATTCCCGGCGGGTGTCGCACCCGCGCCTCCGCCGCCGCCACCCGGGCGGGGCGGGGGCACCGGCCGTCCGCCGCCGCCGCGCGGTCCGGGAGCGCCGGGCCCGCCGGGTCCGCGCCGGCCCGGACCACCCACGTAGCCGGCGTTTCCGGCCGTGGCGCGCGGCGCGACCGCACGCGTACCGACCGCGCCGAGCGCCGCGATACCCACCAATGTGCCGGTGGTGGCGGTCAAACCGGAACCGCCGCTACCCACGATGGCGACCGCGGGGGTGGCCAGTCGCATGAGCGCGGGCAGCACGAACGCCACGCTGCACAGCAGCACCAGCGCCACCAGCATCCGCTGCGCCTGATCCGCGTCGGGCAGCGTGCCCGCCGTGGTCAGGTCGTCCACGTGCCCGGCGGTGGTGAAGGCGATCATGTACACGATGGCCGCCACCGGCTTCCACAGCATGAACGCGATGATCCAGCTGATCAGCTTGGGATAGGACTGTTTACCGGTGGCCGTGCCCGAAGCCGCCGCCGCCAAGGGCAATACGCCCGCCGCGACGACCAGCAGCCCCTGCCGCACGATGGCCAGCACGATCTGCGCCAGCGCCCCGAGCAGGCCGACGATGGCGATGATCAGCACCAGGCCCGGCGAGAACGCTTGCAGGCTGGAGGTTTTCACCATCAGCTCGGCCAGGTCCTTGGCATTGCCGTCGGTGGCGTCGTTGATCACCCATTCGGAGAACTTGTCCGAGGCCTGGGTGCCCGCCACCACCACCGCGCCCAGCATCCAGGAGCTGAAGATGACGCGCGCGAACATGCGGAAGGATTCGGCGGCCTCACTGACCGCGGCGCCGCGTCTGGCTTCGGCGAGCCGGGCTCCGGAGATGATGACCGACACCATCAAGAGCAATATCTGCGCTTGATAGGTGTAGTCGTTGATCTTGGTGAATAGCGCCCCGGTATCGCTGATTCTCTCGTTGGGCACCTTCATCCAGAAGGTCAGCGCGAGGATCAGCGCCTCGCCCAGACCGCTCATCAGCGAGTCCACCACCTTGCCGAAGGTGGAGTCCCACGCCTTGTCGCGCACGGTGGCCGCGGCGTCACCCGGATGGGTGGCCACATTGCCGGCCTTGCACGCGGCCGAAGCGGCGTCGCCGAGCGAGATGCCCGGGATGCCGAGACCGTCGAGCGAGTCGTGTAATTCGTTGCAGGCCGAGTCGAAGCCGTACTGCGCGTAGGCCACCGTCGGAGTAGCGAGCATGACGGTGAACACGACCGCGAAGATCGTGAGTATGCGCCTCAGCATGAAATCCACCTCTCGATGGGTCGCAATGCCACGTTATTCAGGTTTGCGTTGCGCCGGATCACGGTTGTCACCATTTCGTCCACCCCGCAAGCGAATCCACGTAGTCGGTCTGGGAGGACTTGGAGGTCGAGGGCTTGAGCCGCCAATCGCCGGCGTCCCACACCATGATCAGCCGGACCGCCGCCCACAGCTGACGGTTCTCCACCACGGGCCCGCGCGCGGCGAGCCGCACGATGGCCATGTCGTCGGCGTAGTTCTCGACCTGGAAGGCATCCGGGGCCACCAGGTATCGGGTCACCTTCTCGGGTTGCTGCTTCGGCAGCCGGGATTCGGCCAGCGCCTGGTCGTAGGCGGTGACCTGCTGGGCCGACACCCGGACCTGCCGCACGTACAGTTCACGGTCGGCGGGCCTGGCATTGAGCCGGTAGGTGATCTGCGCCGAGGCCAGCACCGCCCCCTGCGGGGTGTGCGAATAGCCCACGGCCAGACCGTTTTCCAGCCGGGTGGGACCGTCGGAGGTGGAGAAGGGCACCGACGCCCCGTAGACCCGCTGCCAGCCGTGCGCGTCCGTCGTCCCGGCGGGGGCGGCGGTGAGCCAGTCGGCGTCGGACGGCTTGCGCTGTCTGGACGGATCCTGTGGCAGCGGCTGCCCGGCGGTGTTGTTGGGAACATCGACGCGACGGCCGAACAGGTCCACCTCGGGCGAGGCGAATCCGGTGGCGCCGGGATCCGCGGATACCGAAACCGACCCTTCGCCCTGTGCTTTGGGTTTACTGTCGTCACGCCCGATGTACATCACGACGCCCACGATGATGATGAGCACCACCACGGCCGCCGAGGCGATGACGCCGAACGAGACGCGGTCGCGCTCGGGCGACTCCTTCTCGCTCATCGCAGCGCCTCCAAGGGTGTTGTGTCAGCAGGAAATTCGATGTGCATGTCGGAAAACGGGGCTTCCGGGGTCAAGGGCGGCGACCGCGCCTCAGGTGGGCAGCAGGGCGAGCGCGATGCCGCTGGCCGACGACGCCATGATCGCGCCCAGCAGGCTCATCACCACCCCGTGCGTTGCGTCGTTCTCGGCCCACTCGGCATTGCGGAACGTGTACCACATCCGCCCGGCCGACACGATCATCCAGGCCATGCACAGCAGCAGTACGCACCACAGCAGCCAGTCGATCAGCTGCATGATGGGCCGCAGCACGTCGGCCGGCATCTGTTTGTAGGCGAGTAGCACCACGGCGGGTGGCATTAGGTGATCACGGCATTCATGATGGTTCCCGCACTGGTCGCCACGATCCCACCGATCATGGCTCCGGCCACCATCTTCGGGGATTCCAAACCGCCTCCTGTCCACTTCTCCCACGCGAAGCGGCCGCCCGCGTAGGTGATGCCCAAGATTCCCGACAGCAATACGAACCAGGTGAAGTAGCGCACTAGCTTCATGAGTTTTTCGGATGCGGGCGGAGCTTCGGGGGTCGGATTGCCCACCCCCTGCGCGAGGATGGTGCCGTACACGTCGTGTGCGGCGGCGAGGAGCATGCTCATTGTCTGTCCTTCTCCAAAAGCGAACTGCTAGTAACAAATTCGCCGGTCACCGGCCGACCGGCTCCGACAACTCCTAGAGGTAAAGGTCCTTCCGGTCCCGGAACCCGGGAACTTGTTCGCGCACAGAGCATTCCAGTTGGATACATGATCACTCCTGACGGCCCGGCTCGTCGAGCCGGGGCGCGTCGAGCGCGTCCTGGACGGCGGCCACGATGCCCGCGCCCAGTTCGCGCATATCCGGGGTGATCTCGGCCAGCGCATCGGTTTTCCGCTTGCGCTGCTGCGGTACGGCGTCGCCGGGCGACCAGACGGGCAACTGGTCGGCTTCGACCAGCGTCCACTCCTCGTGCCACTCGACCTGCCACACCTGACCCGCCAATGACCCGACCACATCGCGATAGCGGCGGATCTCGGCGGGAATCCGGCCCGGGCGCGCCGCGACCGTCACCAGGCCCAGCACCTCGCACGGTCCCGCGAGGCCGGCGTGATGCTGGCGCAGCAGGTCGTGGGCGCGGGTCAGTCCGGCGATGGTCTCGCGGGCGACCAGGACTACGAAGGGTGATTCACGTTCGAAGACGCCCGGCCAGCGCCGGTAGGCGTCGGCGGCGGGGGCGAGGACGTGCGCGAGGGTGGTCGCGCCCGCGCCGCCGTGCACGCCGAGCAGCCACACCAGGGGTGCGCGGCCACCGCCGGGTACGGGCCGGTCCCAGATGGGTGCGCGGCGGGTTTCGGGGGGCGGCACGACTCCGGCCGCCATGGCGGTTGCGGCCTTGCTGGTCTGGTGGTCGTTCATGGCTGCGGTCATGATGCCACTCCAGCAAGCAGGCGGCGATACGCGCGGCGTGTCTCGGCCGCGAGGTTGCTGTGCCGCACCAGTTCTCCGCGCGCGAGGTGCGGGTCGTAGGGGATCTCGCGAATGTCGGCCACCCAGCCGTCGAGGTGCTCCCGCAAATGGTCAGCGACCCGAGAATCATTGCCCGGCAACTGGTGTGAGACGACGATCGTGGTGTCGCCGACAATTCCGCCGCCCTGACCCTCGCCCTGCCCGCCGAACTGGTCGTCGAGCCACTCGAGGGTGACGCGCAGCCGGTTGGCGGCGTCGGCGCGGGCCGGGATCGACAGCACCAGTGCGATATCGGAGTCCTCCAGCAGCGGGCGCAGATGGCGGCTCGCGATCGGGTTGCCGCCGTCGTACACGGCCGTGTATCCGGATTCGTCGATGGCGCGCGCGATCGTGAGGTAGGTTGCGCGACGACGCAACGGCGCCGGATCGCGCCACAACAACCCGATGCCGGAGGTGGCGCGGGAGAGACATTCCTTGAGCGGCGCGGGTTCGCCGTCACCACGCCCGTAGAGCCACGATTGCAGGCTGATCGGGCTCAAATGCTCGTCCGCGCCGCGCAACGCGAGGTCGCTGCCCGCGAAAGTGCCGTCCACGGCAACCGTTTGGATACCGGCCGCGGCGATCTCGCCCGCCAGGCCCAGCGCGGTGGTGGTGGTGCCGGCGCCGCCGCACCCGCCCACCACCAGGATCGGCCGTTGCGCCGGCGCGGTGTCGCCGGAGTCGCCGCGGCGTTTGCGCAGTCGTACCACCGGAGCCTTGGAACGCGCGGCGGGACTCGACGATTCACCCGATTCGGGCACTTCGTCGAGCCAGCGGCTCCAGTCCTGATCCATCGTCTCAGCTCTCCTCTTATCCGGCCGGGATGCGCGCGGCAGGAATATGGTCGCCGATCTTCATCGTGGCCGTCATTTCGTTGTACGCCGCTCCGGCGTGGCTCGAGTCGAAACGCGCATCCCCCGCGACGGTGCCGATGGATTGCGCGGTGCCGCCGTGGGAGTTCAGCACATATAGAGCAACTCCCCCGACGACGGCTAGCAACAGCACAGCGAAGATCAGGAAGGCGAGCACGAGAAGCCGTCTGCCCCGGGCGTTCCCGGGCGGCGGGACCGGGTCGTCGTCGACGGCGTCCAGCAGTGCCGACGCGCGATCCCCGGCGGGTTCGGCAGGTGCGGTGAGTTCGGCGGATTCGCCGGTGTCACTGGGGAATTCCACGACCGTGGCGCCGCGGTAGCGCACTCGCGGTGCGTACGAGTCGGTTTCACGGCCGGTCATCCAGTCCGACCACGCCCCGCTGAAGTGCTGATTGCGGCGCAGCAGCGACTCCGGCACGGGCGGGATGTCGAGCTCGGGTTCGTCGTCCTGGATGTAGTGCGGATAGCGGGCCGGGCCGGTGTCGGCGCCGAATTCGGCGTCGCCGGAACCGGTATCGGTCTCGACCGCACCGGATGCGGCCGGCTCGGCCGCGGGATCCAGGGCCGGATACCAGCGCGAGACTTTTTTGTACGACTTCAACATTCCTCCGGAACCCGTGTCCCCAGGCACATCGCGCTGCATGGTGCGGACCCTCTCGGCGGTCGGTTGTGTCGGACGGTCAGGTCGTCTGCGGTTCGAGCCGGGAGCCGTCGCCACCGTCACCGGGTGCGCCGTGAGCAGAACGGTCCCGATCGGAAATTCTCTCGCATAAGCAGGATTCCAACGACTCGACGCGCCGGAAGGCTCTCCTAATAATCCGCGCGTGCGCGCGATAGCAGCCCGGTCAGCGCCCTGTGCACGCCACGCCGGGGGGTGCCTTTTCGTCCGATCTGCGCAGAATCTACATTAACAAGACCAAGCATTTGGAGGTTTCGTGAAGACAGCAGACATCGTCGCGGTGGTTACCGGCGGCGCCTCGGGACTCGGCCTGGCCACGGTGCGCGAACTGCACTCGGCCGGCGCGAAGGTCGTCATCATCGACCTGCCCTCGTCCGACGGCAAGGCCATCGCCGAGGAACTCGGTGAGCGCGTGGTGTTCTCGCCCGGCGACGTGACCAGCGAAGCGGACGTCACCGCCGCGCTGGACGCCGCCCAGGCCCTGGGCACGCTGCGGATCGCGGTGAACTGCGCGGGCATCGGCAATGCGATCAAGACCGTCGGCAAGACCGGCGCATTCCCGCTGGACGCGTTCACCAAGATCATCAACGTTAACTTGGTGGGCACGTTCAACGTGATCCGGCTGGCGGCCGAGCGCATCGCCCAGACCGAGGAGGCCGACGGCGAGCGCGGCGTCATCGTCAACACCGCCTCGGTGGCGGCGTTCGACGGTCAGATCGGCCAGGCCGCCTACTCCGCCTCCAAGGGCGGCATCGTGGGCCTGACCCTGCCGGTGGCCCGCGACCTGGCGTCGTTCAAGATTCGCGTCTGCACCATCGCGCCCGGCCTGTTCCACACGCCGCTGTTCGCGACCCTGCCGGACGAGGCCATCGCGGCGCTGGGCAAGCAGGTTCCGCACCCGGCCCGTCTCGGCGATCCGTCCGAGTACGGCGCCCTGGTCCGCCACATCGTGGAGAACCCGATGCTGAACGGCGAGACCATCCGTCTCGACGGCGCGATCCGGATGGCTCCGCGCTAGATCGGGCTCGCGGACGGGCTAGCTTCCGGAGGAGGAGCCGCCACCCGCGGAGAAGGTGCCGAGCTGGCGAATCGTGTTCTGCCAGTATTCATCTCGCGTGGAGCATTTGGCGGGGCCGCCGCTCAGGCTCGCGAAGAACGAGACGGGGTAGCACTCGACGTCCGAGGCGGCCGGTTGCGCCGGGGCGGCGGAGGCGGGAGCCAGGGCGGCGCAGAGACCGGCGCTCAGCGCGACGGTAGTGAAAATGATGCGTTTTACCTTCATGGGGAACTTGTACGCGCCCCCGACCTGCCCGGGGAAGCCCCGGATTCGGGGGCATCGGTAGCGTGGCGAAATTCATCGGCCGGGGGTGTTCCGGCACCGGAGCGTCAGGCCGACACTGGGATTCATGAACACTCTCGCGATGGCCGAGCGCGGACAAGGGCCGGACGTGGTGCTGGTGCACGGCGGGGCCGGACCCGGAACCACGTGGGCCGGAACGGAATCGCTGGCCGCGCGGTGGAAGCTGGTGCGGGTCTATCGGCGTGGGTTCGAGCCGAGTCCGGCGGCGGTGGACGGGCGGCAGGATTTCCTGGTCGACGCGGAGGATCTCGCGGCGATCTTCGAGGCCCGGCGGCCGCACGTGGTGGCGCACTCGTACGGAACACTCGGCACGCTGCTGGCAGCCGGGCGCGCGCCGGACAGCGTGCGGTCGCTGACGCTGATCGAACCGCCGCTCTACTACCTGGCCGCGGCGGATCCAGCGGTGGCGCGGCTGCAAGAGGTGGGTGACATGGTGCTGACCGACGGTCTGGACGCCGATCCGAAGGTGTTGCGGGAGTTCCTCGTTCTCTCGGGAGCGCCCGGAATCGGCAGTGGCGAACTGCCGGTGAAGGCCGCAGCCTCGGTGCGGCGGGCACTCGGGGGACGGCTGCCCGGTGAGGCCCGGCCGGACCTCGCCGCCCTGCGGTCGGCCGGGGTACCCGCGCTGGTCGCTTCCGGCGGGCACACCCCCGCGTTGGAGAGCATCTGCGATGGGCTCGCGACGGCGTTGGGCGCGCGGCGAGTGGTCGCGCCGGGCGCTGGCCATTTCGTCGCCGCCGCACCGGGTTTCGCCGAAACACTCGATCGTTTCCTGAGGTCAGCCGACACCACCGCGGGCTGACGCATTTGCCAGCAGCGAATCCGGTTGGCACCATGGGCACCCGTATGCCCCTGGAAATCGATTTCGCACGGGACAGCCTCGAAGGTCTGTCCGTAGGTGATGCGCTCGGAGCGCAATTCTTCGTCCCCGGACGTTCTTTCCCCGATCTGGCCGCCGGCCGCCCACCCGCCCCGCCCTGGGAGTGGACCGACGACACCGAGATGGCCTGCTCGGTCTACACCGAACTCCGCACCCGCGGCCATATCGACCGCACCGCGCTGGCCGCCACCTTCGCCGACCGCTGCGAACCCTACCGCGGCTACAGCGGTGGAACAGTCGTTGTGCTGCACCGCATCCGCGACGGCCTGCCCTGGTCCGAGGCGGCAGGCGCCCTGTTCGACGGACACGGTTCCTGGGGCAACGGCGCGGCCATGCGAGTCGCCCCGCTGGGAGCCTTCCACGCCGGCGATCCGGATCGCGCGGCGGCACAGGCCGCACTGTCGGCGGAGGTGACACACCGGCATCCGGAGGCGATCGTGGGCGCGATGGCGGTTGCCGTCGCAGCGAGCCACGCCGCCGACGGCCGCGGAAACCCTTGCGCACCGGGCGCATTGCTGGACGCTGTCGAGCCGTACCTGGTCGAGGGCAGGACCGCCCGGGGTATCCGCCGAGCCCGCGCACTGCTCGGCCGTTCGGTCGCCGAGGCCGCCTACGAACTGGGAAACGGCGCACAGGTCAGCGCGCAGGACACTGTCCCCTTCACGCTCTGGGCGGCGGCGACCTTCCTCGACGACTATCCGGCCGCCGTCACCGCCTGCGTCGAGGCGGGCGGCGACGCGGACACGACAGCGGCGATCGTCGGCGGAATCGTGGCCGCGCGCACCGGAATCGGCGACCGGAACGGTACGCGCGGAATACCCACCGAATGGGTGGCGGCGCGAGAACCGCTGCCGGACTGGGCGAGAGCCGGAGCCGGGTAGCGGCACACCTGCACGAGCGACCGATCATCTTGTCGAGCGACCGGCCTCAGGGAGCTACGACTCCCGGCGACCAACCTCCCCCGGCGACAAGCCGATTGAGAGAACTGTTGAATCCGGCTGGCTCACAGTGCCTTCCGCGGGTGGCGGTGGGTGGCCAGAACGGCACTGAGGACGCCCAGGGCGGTGAGGGCGGCGATTCCCACGGCCATCAGCCGTACCGAGTGGACCGGGGAGCTGTCGCCCAGGCGGATGAGGGTGCCGGCGAGGGCGGAGGTGACCGTGTAGGCGATGAGCTGGGTGGTGTTGAGGGCGGCTGCGGCCTTGGCGCCTTCGGCGGGGTCGGTGGTGCTGCTCATGGCGGCGATGCTCAGGTGCGGGAAGGCCAGGCCGATGCCCACGCCGGCGATGAAAAGGGCTGCTGCCCAGCCGGTTATCGAGGGCGTGTCGGCGTGGGCGGTTTGGAGCAGGGCGTAGGTGAGGAGGCCGCCGGTGAGCATGAGCGGGGCGAGGCGGATGGCGCGGCGTGCCGCCGTGGGGCCGAGGCTGACGCTGAAGAGCTGGGCGACCACCCAGCCGACGGACAGGGCCGCGCCGAGCAAGCCGGCGATGAGTGGGGTGAGGCCGCCGAGTTCCTGGCCGAACAGGGGGACGAAGTTCTCGACCATGACGCCGGCGCACAGGGCGGCGACGGTGAGATACACCCATTTGAGCGGGTTTCCGCGGGTGTAGGTGAGGCGGGGCAGTACCCGGATCGGGCGGTTG
Organism: Nocardia yamanashiensis; assembly: GCF_021183565.1. Taxonomy (NCBI): domain Bacteria; kingdom Bacillati; phylum Actinomycetota; class Actinomycetes; order Mycobacteriales; family Nocardiaceae; genus Nocardia; species Nocardia yamanashiensis. The sequence goes on along the minus strand of NZ_CP089226.1, from coordinate 1,308,202 downwards.
GCCTCGGCGAGGAGGAAGGCGGCCACCAGGAGTCCGCCTGCCGCCAGTGCGATCACGGTCGGCAGACCCGGTGATACGGCGGAACTCAGGCTGAACGCACCCGCACCGAGGGTGAGCAGGGAGAGCGACAGCACCGGGATCGGCGTACGGTCGGCGGTGGTATCGGTCTTGCGCGGCAGGGCTTTCCGGGTGAGCGCGGTCAGGATCACCGCCACGACCGCGAGCAGCGCGTAGGCCCATCGCCACAGGCCCAGTTCGGCGAACAGGCCGCCCAGCGCGGGGCCGATCAAGGTTCCTACGCCCCACATGGCCGAGATCAAGCCCGCCGCCCGGCCCCAAAGCTGTTCGGGCAGAGCTGTTCTGATGACCGCGTAGCCCAGTCCGGCCAGGAGGCCGCCGCCGAAGCCCTGCACGATGCGGCCCGCGATCAGCAGTTCCATCGACGGGCTCGACGCGTTGATCGCCGCGCCCGCCGCGAACACCAGGTAGCCCACCACGTAGGCGGTCATCGCGCCCGATGCCCCGAGAATCCGGCTGACCAGCATGGAGGCGATGACGGCGGCCATCAGGAACCCGGTCGCCACCCACGCGTAATACCGTGCGCCGCCGATGTCTTCGACGATCGAGGGCATGAGCGCGGCGGTGAAGTACAGGTTCATGGCGTACAGCGCCACCCCGCCCGCCAGGATCGACACCGAGGCCAGGTACCGCCCGGCGAACAGTTCGCCCCAGGTGCCCGCAGCCGCGCCCGCTCGTGCGTTGTCCACTGTCACACCGCTGTTCGTCTGGATCTCGGTCACGATTCGATACGCTAGAACTTCAAGTTCACTTGAAGTCAAGGGAGCGATTTTGGCACAGACGCCCACCGATCTGCTGACCATCGGCGAACTCGCGCGGCGGGCGGGGGTGGCCACCTCGGCGGTCCGGTTCTACGAGGATCAGGGGCTGATCACCGCGGTGCGCACCTCGGGCAATCAACGCCGCTATCCACGGCATGTGCTGCGCCGGTTGTCGCTGGTGCTGTTCGCCAAACGGCTCGGCATCCCGCTCGCGGAGGTGGCCGAGGTGTTCGCGACGCTGCCGGAGGATCACATGCCGGGCAAACGCGACTGGGATCGCATCTCGCGGCGCTGGCGCGACCATCTCGAGGCGCGCCGGCGCGAAATCGAGCAGCTGCAAAGGGAATTGACCGATTGCATCGGCTGCGGATGCCTGTCGCTGCGCCGCTGCTATGTGCTCAATCCGGCCGACGCGCTGGCCGCGCGCGGGGCGGGACCGCAGCGGTTGCTGCATCCCGAGGACGACGAACCGTCACGGTGACCGCTCCGCTTCGAGGGCGGTGAGGTAGGCGTCGAGCCGGGCGGCACCGGCGATCAGGTTGCGGCCGCGCGCGTTCAGCCGATCCTGCCAGGCGTCGAGGAAGACGCTCAGGTCCGCGGTCCCGCCCGCGGCGCGCAGCGAATCGAGGAACCGCGCGACATGCGACAGCGGGTAGCCGCCGCGCCGGAGTTGCCGGGCGATCTCGGCATCGCGCACACAGTCCGGGCCGTATCGGCGGTATCCGGTGGCCCGGTCGCGGTCCGGGTGCAGGATGCCCTCGGTTTCCCAGGTGCGCAGCGTCGCCGGATGCAATCCGAGACGGCGGGCGAGTTCGCCCACGGTCAGCGGCGGGCCCGGCACGGGTGTGGGCGCGGAAGCCGACAGCGCGCCCAGTGCGGCCGCGACCTCGGTACGGGTCCCGCGTTCGGCGAGCAGTTCCACATGGGTGGAATCGATGAGGCGATAGGCGGATGCGATATCGCCGCGATTGACCGCCCGCATGATGTCGACGGCACGCTGATGCCCGTGCCCGCCGCGCAAGGCGAGGAAGGCGCGCAGCGCGTGCGCGTGCACGGGCGTGTAGAGCCGGTAGCCGGAGTCGCTGCGCGCGGTCGGCGGCAGCACTCCGGCGTCGTCGTAATTGCGGATCGCCTGGGCGGACAATCCGTGTTCCCGGGCCAGGTCGATGGGGCGCAGGTTATGCCTCCGTTTGAGGGTTTCAGCAGGAAGTATCGGGTCACTGTCGGCGAAGTTTCACTCGATTCTTCAACGATAGCCTCGAAGGTGGTTTCTTCGAGAAGGGGTTATTCATGCCTGTGACCACCGCACTGCGCGATATCGCACGACAACTGGACGACACGGCGAGCCTGAGCCGGGCCCTCGATGCCCTGCTCACCGCACGCACCGAACCGCCCGCACTGCTCGGGCTGGGCGAACCGACCCACGGGATCGTGGCTTTTCCCTTGCTGCGCAACGAGATCCTCGCGCTGCTCGCCGAGCGCGGGTACCGGTCCATCCTGCTGGAGACCGATTTCTTCGCCGCCGCCATCGTCGACGACTACGTGAACGGCGCGCCGGGCGATATCGACGAAGTCCTGGAGACCGGATTCAGCCACCGGTTCGGGGCCGTGCCGGGCAACCGCGAACTGGTCGAATGGCTGCGCGCCCACAATGCCGAACGCGCACCCGCCGACCGGATTCGCTTCTACGGCTTCGAAGCTCCGGTCGAGTACGCCGCCGCGCCGAGCCCACGGCGCGCCCTGACGGCGGTCCTCGACCTGTTGCCCGCCGCGCTCCGGCCCGCATCGATCGGCGATATGGATGCCCTGCTCGGCGCGGACGGCGACTGGTCCAACCCGGACGCCATGTACGACGCGACCGCGTCCATCGGCGGATCCGAGCGCGCCCGCGCCCTGCGCGTCATCGCCGACGACCTGGCCAGCGCCCTGCGTCGCGCCGCCCCGGCCTTGTCCGCCGCCGATCCGAAGGGTTACGACCTGGCGGTCGCGCACGCCCGCACCGCCCTGGGCCTGCTGCGCTATCACGCGGCCATGGCCGTCCCCGGACCCGATCGGATGGCGCAGCTGCTGAGCGTGCGCGCCGAGATGATGACCGAGAACATCCTCGCCGTCCTGGCCCGGGAACAGCGGCGCGGACCGAGCCTGGCGTTCGCGCACAATGTGCATCTGCTGCGCGGCGACTCCCGCATGCCGATGGGCGAGGCGGACGTGAACTGGTGCGGCGCGGGCGCTCTCGTCGGTCACGCGCTGGGCGAGCGGTACCTGGCCGTGGCCACCGACGCCGCTCCCGTCGCCGAGCCGAACACCCTCCAGAGCTACCTGGCCGCGGCAACGAACCGCCGCGCCCTGTTCACCGCCGCGGATCTGCGCGCCGCACTCCCCCGTTCACTCGACACGAGCAAACCGTTCCTGCAAGGCCACATCCCCCTCCAGCCGGAGGAACTGGCGGGCTGCGACGCCGTCGTCTTCCTCGCCGACACCGACGGCAAACGGCATCAGTACTGGTGACAGCCCCTTCCGGCCCGGCCGCCGCCGCACCTCACCGAACTTGTCTGTGCGCACTGCCAGACTCTGGGCATGCGATGGGCGGTGGCCGAAACGGAGGACGGGGGCGCACGACTGTGCCCGCTCGGCCCCGACGGCCGTCCGGCGGGGCCGATACTGCGCGAGCCGTCGCTCGCCGAGGCGGTGCGGTCGCGGCCGGAGGTGGAGCGCTGGGTGTGGCGGTCCACCTCCGATATCTATCGCCGGCTCCTGTCCGCCGGAGTGCGGGTCGAGCGCTGCTATGACGTCGAAGCCGCCGAATCGCTGCTGATCGGACATGCGGAAGGCCAATCGGGACAGGCGCGTTCGCTCGCCGCCGCCTGGGCCCGGCTGCATCATCTACCGGTCCCGCCCGACGCTCCGCTGCGCGCCGCCGACGCCCAGCCGTCGCTGTTCGAGTCCGGCCCGGTGCCGCTACCTCCCGGCACCGACGAATTCACCGCACTGCTGGAGGTTTACGCCGGACAGGTCGCTCGCACCGCCCGCACCGAACACCCGGACCGCATGCGGCTGCTGCTGGCCTCGGAATCGGCGGGCATGCTGGTCGCGGCCGAGATGTCGCGCGCCGGCATCCCCTGGCGCGCCGACGTGCACCGCGAACTCCTGGAAGACATGCTGGGCGAACGCATTTCCGGCGATACCGAACCCCGGCGCATGGCGGAACTGGCCGAGGAGGTCTCGCGCGCCTTCGGCCCCGGCGTGCGGGTGCGGCCCGATCTGCCCCAGGACATCATCAAGGCGTTCGCGCGCGCCGGAATCACCCTGTCCTCCACCAGGAAATGGGAACTCCAGGAAATCGACCATCCCGCGGTCGCGCCGCTGCTGGCCTACAAATCGCTGTACCGTCTCTACACCGCGCACGGCTGGTCCTGGCTCGACCAGTGGGTGCACGAGGGCCGCTTCCGTCCCGAATACCTGCCCGGCGGCACCGTCACCGGCCGCTGGACCACCAATGGCGGTGGGGCGCTGCAGATTCCGAAGATCGTGCGCAAGGCCATCCGCGCCGATCCGGGCTGGCTGCTGGTGGTGGCCGACGCCGGGCAGATGGAACCCCGGGTGCTGGCCGCCATCTCCCGCGACCCCGGCCTGATGGAGGTGGCCGGCCGTGGCGAGGACCTGTACGCGGATCTGGCCGCGCGCGGTTTCGGCGGCGATCGCGCCCAGGCCAAGCTCGCGCTGCTGGGCGCGATCTACGGCCAGACCTCCGGCGACGCCCTCACCCATATGGCCGAACTCCGCCGCCGCTACCCCGCCGCCGTCGCCTATGTGGACGACGCGGCCGCCGCGGGTGAGGAGGGCCGCCTGGTCCGAACCTGGTTCGGCCGCACCTGCACACCCGCGGGCGCGGCCTTCGACCAGGTCGATCACGATGCGCCCGCCGGCTACGGCAGTTCGCCCCGCGCGCGGGCCCGCGGCCGGTTCACCCGCAATTTCGTGGTGCAGGGCAGCGCCGCCGATTGGACGCTGCTGGTGCTCGCCGGGCTGCGGCACGCGCTCGCCCGCGACCGATTGCGGGCCGAGCTCGTCTTCTTCCAGCACGACGAGGTGATCGTGCACTGCCCCGCCGAGGAAGCCGAGGCCGTAGCCGCGGCCATCGCGAGCGCGGCCGAGACCGCGGGCCATATCGCCTTCGGCCGCACCCCGGTCCGCTTCCCGTTCACCACCGCCGTCGTGGAGTGCTACGGCGACGCCAAATAGCCGCCGCTACAACAGTTCGACCTCGTCGAATTCCACCGTCATGCGATGCCTGCGCTCCCGCAGCACATTGCCCTCGCGGTGCGCGACGCCCTCACCGAAGTCGATGTGCAGCTGGGCATTACGGGTATCGACGCTGAGCACGACACCGCAGATGCCGCTGAAGGGTCCCGCCGGAAAGTAGATGACGTCGCCGGGCCCGAAGTCGGTGGGTATCACGCTGCCACGGTAGTTCAGGACCGGCGGCATGGCTCGTAACATGGCGGTATGCCGGTCGCGCCGTTTCGCCTAGCCGGGGATCTGGTGCAGGTGGCCGTTCCCGCCTGGCCCGCGGGCATGCCAGGGGTGGATATGGCCGGATTCCGCGGGTGGACGGCCGATCCCGTCGAACTGCCGGTGGTGCCGTACCCGGCGGTGACGCTGTTCCTGGATTTCGGTGACGGGCTGTTCGTCGACGACGCGAGCGGCCGGCAGGTGAACGGGTCGGGCCTCGTCGGACTCGGTGCCACGGGGGTGCGCGGGTCCGGACGGGATATCGATCTGCTGCAGGTGCGGCTGTCACCGGTGCCGGCGTACGCGATGCTGGGCGGCGCGGCAGCGGGCGCCGAGCCGGTGCTGGCCCTCGAGGACTGCTGGGGACGCGATCTGCCGAGGCTGCGGGAGCGATTGCGGGCGGCCCGGTCCTGGGACGAACGGTTCGCCATCGCGGCGGATGCGGTGAACCGGTCCGCGGCGGCGGGGCGGCCGGTCGATCCGGAGGTGGAGTTCGCGTGGCGGCGAATCACCCGGAGCCGGGGCCGGATTCGCATCGAGCGACTGGCCGAGGAGACCGGGTGGAGCCGCAAACGCCTGTGGGCGCGGTTCCGCGCGCAGGTGGGGTTGACGCCCAAACAGGCGGCGCGGCTGGTCCGGTTCGATCATGCGGCGCACCGGCTGGCCGCCGGGCATCGCGTGGGAACCGTCTGGGCCGACGGCGGTTACGCCGACCAATCGCACCTCAATCGCGAAACCCTGGCGTTCACGGGATTGACGCCCGCGGCGTTGGCGCACGCACCCTGGCTGGCGGTGGACCCGGTGGCCTGGGCCGCCCCCGCACATACCCGCCCGCACTGACCGAAACACGGCCGTGCCCGGCGGCGATACCCTGTCGACGGCGCACCCGTTCATGGTCCGCGCGGGGGAATTTCGCTCTGGGGCATGACAATCCGCGCCGCGCCGGTCAAGATGATCTTCGGTCTCGACCGAACATCGTTGTTGTTTCGACCCGTAGCGCCCCGGCCCCGCCGGACGCGGACAGGAGCGCCCCGTGGCAATGTCGCCGCTTCCGGAATCCGGCAGTTGTGTGTTCGTCGAGGAGATCGGCCACGCCCGCATCGCGACGCGGATCGCGCACCCGGTACTGCGCACCACCCTGCAATCGTTCCTGCGGGCGGGCGCGTGGGTGGCCGATCGCGGGGACGGGTCCGCGTACCTGGTGTTCCGGGTGACCCGCCTGTCCGAAGCGCCCGCGCGGGTGCTGGGCGCGCCGCGCGAGCTGCGCCGCGAACCGGTGGTGTTCGAGCATTTCGACGCCGAATGGCTGTGGACCGCACCGGTTCCCGATCCGCAGGTACGGCGCGAGGCCGCGATCCTGTATTTCCACGGCGGGGCGTTCATCGCGGGCGGGCTGAACAGCTACCGCCGCCACACCGCGCGGCTGGGCCGCGAGAGCGCGCTGCCGGTGCTGAGCGTCGACTACCGTCAGCTGCCCGACGCCCACCCGAACGAGAGCCTCGACGACGCGCTCACCGCCTACCGGCATCTGCTGGCCGAGGGTTTCGCGCCCGACCAGCTGATCGTGGCCGGCGATTCGGCGGGCGGCGGACTGGCGCTGCGGCTGGCCCTCACGCTGCGCGATCTCGGCCTGCCGCTGCCCGCCGGGCTCTCGGTCACCTCGCCGTGGGCGAACTTCGACTCGACCGCCCGTGACGCGCACCCGAATTCGAACGCCGACGCCGTGCTCCCGGCCTCCGGTCCCGATATGGTGGTGCGCCGCGGCATCGCGCTGGACGGCGTGCTGGATCCGGCGTGGTCGGTGGTGAACCACGACTTCACCGGGCTGCCGCCGATCCTGCTGCAGATCGGCTCGCGGGAAATGCTGCTCGCGGACGCCTTCGAGATCGCGGACCGCTGCGAGGCGGCCCGGGTGCCGCTGCGCCTGCAGATCCGCCCCAGCGCCCCGCACACCCTCCTCCATCTCGGCGCGGACGTGCTCGCCGACGGCCGGGACGCCGCCCGCGACGCCGCCGAGTTCCATCGTGCGATGATCGAGGCCGGGCAGGGCGGGCGCAGCGTCGCCTGAACCGCCCGGCCGGCCGGTTTTCGAGCAGAGAGGCTCGCATGTCCGTCAACGCAGCCAGTCCCGCCGTCTTCGTCACCGGCGCGGCGGCCGGAATCGGGCGCGCCGTCGCGAGCCGGTTCGCCGCCGCCGGCTGGACCGTCGGCCTCTACGACATCGACGCGGAAGCGGTGGCGCGCACCGCGAAAGAGGTCGGCGGATCGGCCGTCGCCGGGGCGCTCGACGTGACCGACCCGGCCGGCTGGGAACGCGCGCTCACCGAATTCACCACCGCCACCGGACGACTCGACCTGCTGGTCAACAATGCGGGCATCCTGTACTCGGGCCCGTTCGGCGACACCCCGCTCGAGCGCCTGCACCGTTTGGTCGACGTGAACGTCAAGGGCGTCCTCAACGGCTGCCACGCCGCGCTCCCCCACCTGCGCGCCACCCGGAACAGCCAGGTGATCAACCTGGCCTCGGCCTCCGCGCTCTACGGCCAGCCCGGCCTGGCCGTCTACGGCGCGACCAAGGCCGCCGTCCGATCCCTCACCGAGGCATTGGATTTGGAATGGCGGCACTACGGCATCAAGGTCCACGACCTGCTCCCGCTCTTCGTCGCCACCGGCATGATGGACGAGGTCGCGCGCGGCTCGAAATCCTCCGGCACCCTCGGCGTCCACCTCACCCCCGCCGATGTGGCGGAAGCCGTGTGGCGCACCGCGACCGGCCGCGAACTGCTCCCCAGCCCGCACGTGCTGGTGGGCGCGCAGACCAAACTCCTCGCCGCCGCCACCCAGCTCTCCCCCACCTGGCTCAACCGCCTCGTCGTCGGCTGGATCAGCAAGGCCGATTCGCTCTGACCGTGGTGGCCGCGGCGGTCAATCCTGTGGCGTCCGCTGCCATGGGCCGACCGCGCGCCGCGCCCTAACGTATCGAGAAAGGCTGTCGCACAGATACTCCCGGCGGACCGCCGGCGCACGGATCGGAGGACGCGGCATGGGCGACGACGCTGTCATCGAGTTGGTGCGCGCGGCCGCCGGCGAGGTGCGGGCGCTGGCCGAGCGTACCGAGGGGAGCGTGCGCAAACGGCTGCACGTGGTGGTGCACGCGCTCGAACTCGCCGAACGCGATATCGCCGTCGCGCCGGAGGATCCCGGGGAAGCCGCCGCGCTGGCGCGGGCCATCCGGGCGGGCGCGCCCGATGACGCGCTCGTCGCCGAGGCGATGCGAGTGCGCCGGCGACTGCGGCGGGAACTGAGCGGCGATCATCCTGGACCGACCGGGCCGCGGGGTCACACGGTGTCGTAGAAGACCAGGTCCATCATGCCGACGATGCGGTCGGCGTCGAATCGCGCCGGATCGTCGAGCACCAGCTTCGCGCCGGTCTGGATGAGGCTCTGCACCATCCGCACCAGCACCTCGAGATTCACCGCCCCGGCGGCGTGACCGTCGGCGAGCCAGTCGGACAGGGCCTGCCGCAATGGGATTCGCAATTCGTCCCGCGCCCGCCCGACCCGCTCGCGCAGCACGGGCGGCACCCCGTCGATGGGGAAGTACACCAGCCGCCAGGTGTCGGGCATACCGCGCACCTCGCCGAGGAAACGCACCAGCGCCGCCCGCAGGACCGCCAGCCGGTCGGCATCGGGGCCGCCCGGCGCCACATCGGCCATGGCCCGGCGCACCGCCGCGCCCATGCGCTCGGTCTCGCGGGCGATGAGCTCGTCGAGCAATTCCTCACGGCTGCCGAAAGAGTCGTACACCACCGGCCGCGTCACCCCGCCGCGCTCGGCGACCGCGGCGATGCTCACCGCGGTGAACCCGTCCTCGGCGACGATCCGGCGCGCCACATCCAGCAGCTGCTCGCGGCGATCGGCGGGCGAAAGCCGTTTGGCATAGCGGCGTTTGGCCGGTGCGGCCTTCGTGTTCGGCATGGCCTCAGTCCCTCGTCCCGACCGCGAGCGGACGATCCGCCGCCGAGCCGGTGAGCCGCCGCGACAGCCAGCGCAGGGTCTTCGCAACTTCCTCCCGGGGCAGCGCCGGATCCCCGGCGAGCACCAGCCGGGCCGCGGTCTCGCAGACGGCCAGCGCCCCGTGGCTGAGCACCTCGGCGTCCACTTCCCGGCCCTGCGCCGCCGCGGCGACGGCGATCAGCAGCCGTGCGCGCTCCCGCAGTTCCGCCTTGCCGCGTTCCACCCGCTCGTACGCGCCCGGGGGCGCGCCCTCGGCGGGCATGAGCACGAACTGCCAGCTCCGGGGCGCGGACAGCACCAGGTCCAGGAACACATCCACCAGCTCGACCCCGAACTCGGCGGGGTCCGCGCCCGGCGGCAATTCCGGCATGGCGGCCTGCGCCAGCTCCAGGACCAGTTTCTCCTCGCGATCCAGCAGCGCGGTGAGCAGTTCGTCGCGATCGCCGAATTCGGCGTAGAGGGCGGGCCGGGTGATCCCGGCGGCGCGCGCGATGGCGTGCATGCTGGCGCCGGCATATCCGTCGCGGACGATGAGATCCCGTGCCGCGTCGAGGATCTGCTCGTGTCGCGCCGTCACCGCTCCTCCAGTCCCGTCCAGCACGGGCCGCCCCGGCCCGGTGGCGACAGTTTACGCATTACGACCCTGCCGTATTCCATTGCGGTGCTGCGGGACCGAGCGGAGGACCCCATCGTTAGCACGGTTTGCCCGAAAGTCACACACGACTCACCAGACACAGGCGATATATTGTTACCCGCGAAGCACATTCATCCCGTACAGCGGAAACAGAGTGGCCCATGTCAGCATGTTCTCCGTAACAAGGTTTTCCAGTAGTTCGCTAAGCGCGTTTCGATCTTGTCTTTCGCGGGGTGAAACGGTATTGAAATAGGTCAAGAACTGAACTATCGGAAGCGCGATCCCCGGCGAACCCTCGTCGCGTTCGTGGTACCTCGTTGGAGAAGGATGTTGGCGTGGGCCTGAATGGGGACTCCAATCGCGACTCCGGGCAACTGCGCCCGCCGTCGTTCGGGAAGCTCCTGCGCCGGCTGCGCGAGGATCGGGGGGTGTCGCGCGAGCGGCTCGCCTTCAATGCCGGGGTCAGCGCGAGTTATGTGACGCACCTGGAGAAGGGCGACCGCGGGCATCCCACCCACGAAGTGGTGGACGCGCTGGTGCGCTATCTGGACCGGGTGGACGCCCTCGCCCCGGTGGAGCGGCGGCATCTGTTCGATCTGGCCGGACTGGCCAACCCCGAGGTGCCGTCGGTGGAGGAACTGCGCGCGGGCATCACCCCCGATATGCGCGATGCCCTCGCCCTGCACGAACCGCACCTGGCCGCCTACCTCGACACCCGCTGGAATGTGCTGGCGTGCAACGAAAGTTACGCGCGCGCCTTCCCCGGACTGCGCGAGGACGTCAATATCCTGCGCTGGTTCCTGGCCAACGAGCGCTCCCGGCAGGTCATGGTCGAATGGGACGAGGAGCTGCGCCTGACCGTGCAATGGCTGCGCAGCCTCATCGCCACGGTCGGCGATACCGCGTGGTCCACCGATCTGCTCGCGGAACTGGGGCAGTACGAACAGTTCCGGGAGCTGTGGGACGAGGGCGCGGTGGCGTACGGGCGCGAGCGCTCGCTCATGCGCCTGCGCGACCTCGACACCGGGGAGGTGCGCGCGGTGGCGGTGCAGTTGTTCCGGGTCAACTACGGTCCGCATCCGAATCAGGTGCAGATATTCCTGGGCTTGCCGACCGGCACCGACGGCTGATCGGAACGAGACGGCGCGGGACGGTCGGATGAGCTGCGGCGGCTGATCAGGACGAGATGGCGGTCGCGGCGGCGGACGAGCCGGCCGGTGTCCGTTTCGCGGCGATCGGCCGGCCGATCAGGGCCGCCAGGGTGACTCCGAGCAGGCCGAGGTAGCCGCGCGCCGCCGGCTTGGACAGCGCGAGGGATAGGACCGTTTCGGTGGATGCCGGCGGGACCGGGCGCGCGGCGAAGCGGTCGGCCAGCCAGTTCTCCAGCAGCGGCGCGGCCAGCACACCGAGGGTGATGTGGCCGCCGAGCAGGTCCCGGACATAGCGCACCGGAGTACCGACTGCGCGGTAGCGATCGACCAGGCGGTCCACATTGCCCACGGCGATGACGAGATCGTGCACACCCTGGACCACCAGCACCGGGAAGGCGGGCGGGTGATCCCCGGGCGGCAGATCGGCCAGCACCGCCCGTACCCGGGGCAGCGTCCGCAGTTCCGACAGGTCGGTGCCGGCGCGGGACACCATCCGAGATCGCCTGCCGCCCAGCAGGATCGCGACCGTGGTGCTGCGCTCCGCGCGCTCGAGCAAGGCCAGCGACGACTGGTCCAGGTGCTCGTTCAGGCTGGCGGCCAGATCGGGATAGGCGCGGCGCAGACCCGCCACGCACAGGGTCGCCAGCCCGCCGAACCAGGAACCGTTGAGGCGGTAGAAGGTCGATTCCAGATCGCCGACCGGGGAACCCACGGCCGCGCCGACGAAAGCGAGCTCGGGTGCGTAGGCCGCGGCGGATTCGGCCGCCCAGACCGTCGCCAGCCCGCCGCCGGAGTAACCCCACAGCCCCACGGGAGTCTCCCGCGGCAGATCCAGGAACGCGAGGGCGGCGCGCAGGCCGTCGAGGGTGCGGTACCCGGGCTCGCGGGGCGCGCCGAAATGACCCGCGATCCCGACATGATCGGGCACCGACACCGCCCAGCCGCGCGTCAGGGCATGCGCGATGATGAGCAGCTCGTACTGCGGAACCGCGCCCAGGGCCCGCGCTCCGCGCCGGAAAGCGTAGGAGGGCAGGCATTTCGAGGCCACGGCATCGATGGCGCACTGGAACGACACCACCGGCCGCGCCGCCGCCGGATCAGCGCCCCACGGCAGCAGCACCGTCGTGACCGCCGCTTCCGGCCGCCCGCGCAGATTCGTACTGCGGAACAGCAACTGCCAGGCGCTGATTCGCTGCGGCACCACCCCGAGCAGGCCGAGTTCCACCGGCCGCGAACGCAATACCGTGCCGGGCGCGTGCTTCCCCAGTCCGCGCGGTGGCCGGTAGAACGGATCCTGCTCGGGCACTAGCGGTTCCGGCGGCGCGGCAGTCGCCAGGACCGGCAGGTCACCGATCGGTTGTGCGTGCATGGCTGACCCCTTCCGAACAAGTGCTATCCGACAGCGGTGTGTGACGCCGATTCCGCTACCAGCGCGAAGCGCAGTTCACTGCGCCGCGCGACCGACAGCTTGCGGTAGACCTTGGTGAGATGCTGTTCCACGGTGCTGGTGGTGATCTCGAGCGCAGCGGCGATCTCGCGATTGCGCTGACCGGCCGCCGCGAGTTCCGCCACCCGGAGCTCGGCCGGGCTCAAGGCCTCCTGCGCCCCGCTGACCAGCGGAATCGGCTGTGTGATCACGGGTTCGGGCAGGTTGCCGCCCAGGCGTTCGGCGGGTTCGGCCGCCCCGCACGCCGCGTTCAGCCGGGACGCTTCGCGCAGCAGCGGCCGGGCCCGGTCGGCATCGCCCATGGCGCGATAGGCGTGTCCCAGATCGACCAGGGCGGTGGCCAGTTCGCGCTCGTCCGCCCCCGCGCGGGCGATGGCCACCGAGCGGCGCAGCAGCGGCACCCGCCGGTGCTCGTCATTGGTGGCGGCCAGCAGGCGCAGCGAGACGCCGCCGGTGCGATGCCCGTCGGCGCCGCCGATCAGATCCAGGTGCAGCGAGGCGAAAGCCTGTGCCTGCCAATGCTGTCCGGCGGCCAGGCTGGCGGCGGCCATGTCATTGCGCCAGGGCGCGAGCCAGGCGAAGTCCATCTGCCATTCCTGCATGAGGTTGCCGCAGCGGCGATAGTGCCGCAGCGCCTCCTCGGGCCGCCCGGTGGCCAGGCAGTGATCGCCGTGCGCGCTGAGATACGCCAGGGCGAAACGGGAATCGAACATGGCGCGCGGCACCGGGCGGCGCAATTGCGCGGCCGCCTCGGCATGCTTACCGAGGGCGGTCAGCGCCCGCACCAGCACCGCGAGCGGCCGCCCCACCCACACCCCGAGGTGGTCGGCGGGCAGCAGGTTCAACGCCAGCACGGCGTGCTCGGCCGCGCCGGTCAGATTCCCTTTGCGCAGCAGGGTTTCCGCGCGCGCGGCGGCGAAAACGGACTGCCAGGTGGGCGCGCCGCGGGCCGCCGATTCGGCCAGCAGCGAGACGCACCAGGCGTCAGCGGTGTCCAGGCGATCGGTGTGGATGAGGCAGTCGACGGCCGCGACCAGCACTTCCACGGTGGTGAGGGTGAGCCGGTGCCCGGCCAGGATGCGCTGTGCCGCGGTGGCCAGTCCGGCCGGCGGATGCTGGGTCCACAGCGCCGCCAGCAATTCGGCGGCGGGGCCGTGCGGGGCGTCGCGATCGGCCGGATATCCGGTGTCCGGTCCCGGCCCGCCGAACAGCCGCTGATAGCGCTGCACCTGCACCGGATGCGTGTAACGCAGCCAGGCGCACAGGAATTCGAAGCGCGGGCCGCCGGGCAGCACCCCGTCGGCGGCGCGCTCCAGGCGGGTGAGGGCATGGTCGGCGTGCAGGGCGTACCCGTGCCAGAGCATGTGCAGCACGGTCGCGGGCAGTTCCGGGTGCGGGACCCGGCCGGTGCGCAGCGCGGCCTTCAACCGGCCGAAATTACGGGTCCGGCTGGAGGGATTGGTACACCATTCGACCGAGACCAGCCGGGCGGCGATGGCGGCCCGCTCCCGGGCCCGGCGGCTGGCGCGGTAGGCCAGCTCCAGACACTGTCCGGCCCGGTCCAATTCGTATTCGCGCAAGGCTTCGTCGGCCGCCGCGACCAGCACCCGCGCCGCCCAGGTGCCGCGCACGTCACCCGCCGCGACCAGGTGCCGGGCGACGTAGGCGGCGGGAAATCCGTTCTCGTACAGCAGTTCCGCGGTCCGCGCGTGCAGCTCGCGCAGTTCGTCCCCCGGCAGCTGTCCCAATAGTCGTTCGGCGTGTTCGGGACGATCCCACCGCTCCCCCGCCACCAGCCCGCGGTTCGCCAATTCCGCTACCACGCCGCGAGTTTCGGTGATGTCGCCGCCGGTCAGCGCGGCCGCCAGCCGCGCGGTGCCGGCCCCGCCCAGCACCGCCAGCGCCCGCATGACCCGCAGCACGCCGGGATCCGCCTCGTGCAGCGCGCTCCGCACCGCCTGCTCCGCGCCGTCCACCCGGCGCGGGCGCGGACGGGTGCCGCCTGCCGCCTGTGCTCGGTCCATCGCGACCGACCGCCGCATCTGGTGTCCCTTCATCGATCGGATGCGCCCGACTGAAGGGATGGCACGGCGAGCTCGGGTGTGCTGGAGCGGCATCATTGCAGCGGCGGACGCCTGCTGGCGACCGGTATCAGCCGGGGCACGACGTTTCCGGCGCCCGCCGGCCGGCGCGCCCGGAGCCGCCGGCGGGATGCCGTTGAAACGAATTGCCAGACAGTATATTTCGTTCAGCCCTTCGATGCGGCCCCAGCGGCCGCCAGCGCGTGCGGCCGATAGACCAGGGCGGCCGCCGAACTCTCGTCCACACCCAGGAACACCACCGCGCGCGGGGTGTCGAGCAGGCCGGAATCGGCGGCGCTCAGATAGGCGTGCACCGGGGCGGCAGAGTACGGGTCGCCGACCGTGGGATCGACGCCCGCGACCGCGGCGGACGGAATGCCGAGGCGGTAGGCGAGCCGTTCCCGGAAGCCGGGAATCGGTGCGGGCGTGAGCAATACGGCCACCCCGGTGGCGAAATCGTCGAGGGTCAGGCCCTCACCGACCAGCAGTTCCCGCACGGCGGTGGTGGCTGCCTCGAGGGGGTCGCTGCCACCGGCGCCGATGGTCATGGCGGCCCGGCCCTCGGTGCCCGCGGCGAGCAGGTTCGCCCAGCCGGTCGGGGCGATCGCGCCGGAATCCTGCGCGGTGTAGATGCGCCCGAAACCGCCCGCGTCACCGGAGCGGCGCAGCAGCAGCGCCGCACCGGTCGGGGTGTACGGGAACCCCTCCACCTCGCGTTCCAGCGACGGATGGGTATCCCCGGCGACGACCAGCGCGTACTCCAGATCGCCCGCGGCGATGAAGGATTGCGCCGCCATCAGGCTGTGCACCACGCCGTTGCCACCGTTGAGCAGGTCGAAGGAGAAGGCCGGCACCTTGCCGGTGCGGTACTCCAGACCGACCTCGAGGCGCTTCTGGATGAGGGCGGCCACGGCGGGTTCGGAGATATTGCTGTCCCGGAACACCCCGGCATTGATGATCAGGCCGATGCGATCGGGCGACACCCCGGCCTGTTCGAGGGCGGCCCGCCCGGCGCGCGCGGCGAGTTCGAAATAGCTGGCGGTGTCCGCGTCGGTACAGACGGCCGCGGAAACGATAGTGGTAGTCATAGATTCACGCCTCCAGCCGGGTGATGGTCGCGGCGAGATGCCCGGACACCACGCCGGACGCCTCGGGAATCAGCAGCACCTTGGACCCCTTCGGGATCTTCTGCTGCGCCAGATGCTCGTGCAGCACCAGGAAGTGCGAGGTGGAGGCGGTATTGCCGTACTCCTCGTACACATTGAGCTGCTGCGGCATCGGGGTGTCGAAATGCCGTTCGGTGAGCTGGCTGATGTAGTCGATGGCCGGCCCGCTGAACTGGTGATGCACCCAGTAGTCGTATTTCTCGCTCTCCCAGGCTCTTCCGGTCTCCTTCAGGAAATCCGCCATCCGGCTGATGCCCTGCAGGTACCGCGATTCGCTGGCGAGCGCCCGGTTGTCGGTGTACATGGCGATGCCGGTGGTCTTCTCGCTCGGCATGCCGATGCAGTGCTCCGCGCCCGCGGAGGTGGTCATCAGCTCGATGTAGTGGATCTCGTCGTGATCGTCGCCCTTGTCGTCGACGATCACCGCCACCGCCGCGTCGCCCACGGTCAGCGCCGCGAACTGGGGGTCGTAGGGCTGGCTGATCTCGCGGGTCGCGGTCTCGGCGATGGGCGTGATCTGCTCACCGCTGACCACCAGCCCGCGCCGCACCACGCCGGTCTTGATCATGCGGTCCAGCAGTTCGACCCCGGTGATCATGCCGGCGCAGGCATTGGACAGATCGAAGTGCAGGGCGTTGGTGGCGCCGATGGCATTGCGCAGCATGAGCGCGAAAGCCGGTGCGTAGCAGAAGTGTTCGGCGTCGCGGAAGCGGGTGATGGAGACGCAGATGATCACGTCCAGATCCTCGGCGGTGTAATCGGAATGGCTCAGGCAGTCGCCGATCGCCTGCCGGGCCAGTTCGAACGAGGATTCGTAGTTGTCCGGGTCGGAATTGTAGACGTGCCGGTTCTTGATTCCGGTGATGCGCTCCAGATCCAGTGCCCTGGGCACGGACAGGCTGCTGATCACGTCTTCCGTGGAGCGGACGGTGCTGGGTGTGTACGCACCGATCGATTCGAAGCGAGTACGCATGGCCCCCTACTCTCAGGAAAGAATTGATGTTCGGTCGAATTCTGGTGCGGCGTGCGGCATTCGCATTCTCGAGGGGTTACAGCGATGCCGGTGCCGTCGTTATCCAGTAGCCCCGATGCTGAATCGGACGGTACCAGTACCGGTGGGTAACCGATCGCCACAGAAGTCACGTCAATCCCATTGGCAACACCGCCTTTTCGCGCCGCGAGAGCCTCGACTACCTGGTGAAACCGGGTAACGCCGGCAGCGTCCAGGGGTACTGACATAGGGGTGCGCTAGGGGCTGCGGCGAAACCGGTGTCGGTACCCCGATTCACACCAAAACCATTGCACGGCAATGCGTTATCCGCAATCAGCGGTGGCGGCCGGGCGGAGGGTGCGGTAACCTCCCGGTACCGCTCATCGCATTCCTCACATTTCCAGGGGGACGTGTGTCGAAATATTCTTCTGCCAAATCCGGACTCGCGATAACGAAAGTGGTTCGAATTTCCGTGCGCTCGAATTCCATCGAGGTGATGTCGTGACCGTTACCGCAACCTATTGGCGTGCCCTGGATCGCTTCGCCGCCGTCGTCGCCGACCATCCGGATCGGGAGGCGGTCATCCACGCCACCGGCCGCGACGGCGCCGGCCTGCCGGTCTACAGCGAGATCAGCTATGCCGAACTCGACGCCTGGTCGGACGCCATCGCCGAGAACTTCACCGCGGCCGGGGTGACCCGGGGCATGCGGACCATCGTGCTGGTCAAACCCGGACCCGAGCTCTACGCGGTGCTGTACGGGCTGTTCAAGATCGGTTCGGTGCCGGTGGTGATCGACCCGGGCATGGGGCTGTTCAAGATGCTGCGCTGCCTGCAGGCCGCCGATGCCGAAGCGTTCGTGGGGGTTTCGGAAGCGCAGGCGGTGCGGATCGTGTTCCGGTCCTACTTCCGCAAGGTGCGGGTCTCGGTGACCGTGGGCCGATGCTTCTGGCGGGGGCCGACTTTGGAGAGCTGGGGGCGCGAACCCACTGCCGCCCTGCCGGATCGGGCGCCCGCGCCGGACGACGATCCGCTGCTCATCGCCTACACCACCGGCAGCACCGGACCGGCCAAAGCCGTCGTGCTCACCCACGGCAACCTCAGCGCCATGATCGATCAGGTGGACGCGGCACGCGAGCACGTGCCGCCGGGGACCTCGCTCATCACCGCGCCGGTGGCCGGGATCCTGGAGCTGCTGCTCGGATCCCGTTGCGTCATACCGCCGTTGATTCCGTCCAAGGTCGGGGCGACCGATCCGGCGCACGTGGTGGACGCCTGCGCGCGGTACGAGGTCAAGACCATGTTCGCCTCGCCCGCCGTGCTGATTCCGCTGCTGCGGCATCTCGAGGAGACCGGGGCCGGACTGCCCACCCTGGAGAGCGTGTACTCCGGTGGGGCGCCGGTACCGGACTGGTGCATCGCGGGGCTGCGCAAGGTGCTGCCGGAGGAGGCGAAGGTGTACTCCGGGTACGGGGCCACCGAGGCGCTGCCGATGGCGACCATCGAATCGCGGGAACTGCTGGGCGATCTGGTGGAGCAGGCGCATCGCGGCAAGGGGGTGTGCGTGGGGCGGCCGGCGCTGCACGTTCGGGCGCGGGTCATCGCCGTCACCGATGAGGAGCTGCCCACCTGGGCCGAGGTCGAGGCGCGCGAGGCGGAGCTGGCGGTCTCGCGCGGGATCGGCGAACTGGTGGTGGCGGGGCCGAACGTGAGCACCCGGTACTTCTGGCCGGAGGCGGCCAATACGGCCGGGAAGATCCTCGACGGGGAGCGGGTGTGGCATCGCACCGGGGATCTGGCGTGGATCGACGAGGAGGGCCGAATCCGGTTCTGCGGGCGCAAGAGTCAGCGTGTGGAGACCGCCGCCGGGCCCATGTTCACGGTGCAGGTCGAGCAGGTGTTCAATACCGTGCCGGGGGTGGCGCGGACCGCGCTGGTCGGGGTGGGCGAGCGCGGGGCGCAGCGGCCGGTGCTGTGCGTGGAGCTGGAAGCCGGGGCCGACCGGGCGGGGGTGGAGACGCAATTGGCCAGGCGGCGTGACGAATTCGAGGTCGCGGCGGCGGTCGAGCGGTTCCTGTTCCACCCGAAGTTCCCGGTCGATATCCGCCACAACGCCAAGATCGGGCGCGAGAAGCTCACGGTGTGGGCGGCCCGGCAGCTCGGCGATTAGGGGGAAGGGCATGAAAGTCCTGGTGGCACGGGCGGTTCCGGTATTCGGCTGGCTGGTGGCGATGAGCGGGCTGGCCGCGGTCGTGCAGATCGCGGTGCGCATGGCGGTGGACGAAGCGGCGAGCCGGGCGCGGGAACTCCCGGCCGGCGCGGAGCGCAAACAACTACAGGAGGCACGGTGAAGGCATTGGTGACCGGTGCGTCCGGATTCCTCGGGGGCGCGCTGACGCGGCGGCTGGTGCGCGACGGCGCCTACGAGGTGGCGATTCTGGTGCGGCGCACCAGCAATCTGCGCGATCTGGCGTCCGTGCTGGACCGGGTCGAGGTGATCCACGGCGATCTCGCCGACGCCGAATCACTCGGCCGGGCGGTCACCGGCGTGGACATCGTGTTCCACAGTGCGGCGCGGGTGGACGAGCGCGGGACCCGGGAGCAGTTCTGGGCGGAGAACGTGGCGGCGACCGCGCGGCTGCTCGGCGCGGCCAAGGCGGGCGGGGCGCGCAGGTTCGTATTCGTGTCCAGTCCCAGCGCGCTGATGGACCGCGACGGCGGGGATCAGGTGCGCGTCGACGAGACCGTTCCGTATCCGGAGCGGTATTTGAATCACTATTGCGAGACCAAGGCGGCGGCCGAACGGCTCGTGCTCAAGGCGGACGACGGCGAGTTCACCACCTGTGCGCTGCGGCCGCGGGCCATCTGGGGCGCCGGCGATCGGTCCGGGCCGATCGTGCGGCTACTCGATCGCGCCGCCGCGGGGACGCTGCCGGATCTGTCCTTCGGGCGGGAGGTTTACGCGTCGCTGTGCCATGTCGAGAACATCGTGGAGGCCTGCGTGCTGGCGGCGGCCGGTGAGAAGGTGGGCGGGAAGGCGTATTTCATCGCCGATGCCGAGGAGACCAACGTGTGGCGGTTCCTGGCGCGGATCGCCGGCGATCTCGGGTATCGGCCACCGAGCCGCAAACTCGACCCGCGCTTGGTGAACTTCGTGGTCGAGGTGATCGAAACCCTCAGGCGCGCACCGTTTCTGGCCGAACGCTGGACGCCGCCGCTGTCGCGCTACTCGGTTGCGGTGATGACCCGCACCGGCACCTACGACACTTCGGCCGCCACCCGCGACTTCGGATACCGACCGGTCGTAGATCGCGATTCGGGTATGGAAGCTCTCAAAACGTGGCTCCGGGACGGGGAGGAAAGTATCGAAACAGCCCACTGACCAGCGCTCGGGCGCTCGAAACGAAACCTTGTGTTACGTGCGGTACCAGCTAGCATGGTTGGATAACCGCGCGAGGGGTATGTCGGTGCTGACGGCCCTCGTCGGAAGACGCAGTACAGCACCGCTACTCAACGAGGAGAGCGCCCGATGCCGGTGTTCGATTATCACGGCGTGGCTGTGGCCTATGACCAGGCGGGATCGGGTGATCCGATCGTCTTCCTGCACAATATCGGCGGCGACCGGCGCATCTGGGCCAATCAGTTCGAGGCGTTGGCGGCGACCAATACCGTGTACGCCATCGACCTGTTCGGATACGGCGATTCCGACACTCCCACCGCCGGGTACACCGTCGACAATTACATCGGCATGCTGTCGGAGTTCATCACCGCGCACGGGCTGCGCGATGTGACGCTGGTCGGCAATTGTTTCGGCAGTGCGCTCTCACTCCTGTACACCCGCGCGCATCCGGACAATGTCCGCGCCCTGGTGCTGTGCAGCCCGCTGACGGCCGCCACCCTGCGCCCCACCCAAACCGGCTGGACCGCACGCGCCTTCGCGCATCTGCAGGTCGATGCGCTGGCCACCGCCATTCGCCTGCCCGCTGTCGCCGCCCGCCTGGTGGTCCGCGAACAGCTCGGCCCCCAGGGCCGCGATATGCACCCGGCCACCTTCGCCGCCCTGCGCAGCCGCTGGGCCGAACCGCGCCGCCTGCTGCCCCCGGCAGCCATCGCCCGCGACCTGCCGAACCTGGCGACACTCGACTATTTCCACCCCGCGCCCGGTTTCCCGCCCATCACCACCATCTGGGGCGCGAAGAACCGCATCCTGTCCGCCAAGGCCGGCGCCCGCCTCAACAAGGCCCTGCGCCCCGCCTCCGCCATCACCCTCCCCACCTGCGGTCACCTGGTCATGCTCGAATCCCCCGAAACAGTCACCACCGCAATCCGTTCCGCCACCCGCACCGCCCTGGCCAGCTAGAACAGCGCCGCGACCACTCCTACGCCGAGGATCACCAGCCCCGCCGCCATGGTCACCGCCCCCACGAATCCCAGCGGGGCGGTCTTGGCCTTTTCCGCGAACTCGTCCTGCACGCCCGTCAGCCAGTTGACGGTGTCCTTCGCGGCGATGAACACCCCCGACGCCGCGATCAACCAGGCCGCCGCCGCATTCCACCCGCTCGACAGCTCCGACAGGCGCACCGCCCACACCAGCCCGAGCAGTATCACCCCCTGAAATACCGACCCCACATGCGCCACATTCAAATACCGCGGCGTGGCCGGCGCCCCCTCCCGCATCCGCCGGAACGTCATCACGAACCCCAGCAGCACCGCATATCCCAGCATGGCGACACCACCGACGATCAGTACTTTCTCCGCGGTACCCATAGCAGTCCCCTTCCGCTGTCTCCACGGTAAGACCGCACCCCCGCCCCCGTCCCGCGAAAAGCAAAACGCCCGACCCCTGACCAGCAGGAACCGGGCGCGACAGGCTCGTTCGGCTCAGCCGAAGTGGCACACGTAGTGCACCGGCGCGACGACCTCGATCTGGAAGCTGCTGTTCCCCGGCACGGAGAACGACTCGCCACCCTTGTAGGTGACTGCCGCGTCCGCCCCCGCGAGGGTCACATTGCACTCACCCTCGAGGATCTCCATGATCTCCGGCGCCCCCGTGTTGAACGTCAACGTAGCCGGCAGGATGACCCCGACCGACTTGCTCGTCCCATCCGCCAGCTCGATGTTGTGCGACACGCACTTCCCATCGAAGTAGACATTGGCCTTCTTGGTGACGGTGACATTCTCGAACGTCGTCATGAACTCTCCTGGGGTAATGGGGACAGGCAAGCCTAACCGCCTCCCACCTCCCCGCCCGCGCCCAGGGGTCGGCAACGAACCCCACCTTTCACCCGCGTCCCGTAACGTGCGCCCCGTGCCCGAGACCGATGCCGAAATCGCCATCCGCGCAGCCGAAGCCGCCTCCGAGGTGATCCGCTCCGCCTTCGGCGGCCCCCTCACCCACTACGCCAAGGACGCCGACGATTTCGCCACCCAGGCCGACCTGACGGCCGAGCAGACCATCCTCGCCATGATCGGCTCCGCCCGCCCCGCCGACCGTTTCCTGGCCGAGGAGTCCGGCAGCACCGGCGCGAGCGGCAGCGAACGAACCTGGCTGATCGACCCCCTGTGCGGAACCAGAAATTTCGCGGCCGAAGTACCCCACGTGGCCGTGAACATCGCCCTCCGCACAGCCGGCCGGATCACCGTCGCCGCCGTCGCGGATCCCTTTGCGGCCGAGGTCTTCTGGACCTCGGGCCAGGGCGCATTCGTCCGCCACGGCGGAACCGACAGACCGCTCTCCCCGAAGTCCGGCACCCGTCTGGTCGACCTCGACCTGGATCCACCGAGCCCGAATCGAGACTGGTTCCGCCCGGCCCGACTACTCGACGACGACCTCTTCACCACCGAATTCCACCCCCGCGTCCTGTCCACCTCCCTGGCCCTGGCCTGGGTCGCCGCCGGCCGCCGCACCGCCTACCTCACCGACGGCGATATGACGGACAATGTCCACTTCAGCGCCGGCATCGCCCTGTGCCGGGCGGCGGGATGCGCGGTGAGCGGGTTGTCGGGCCGAGCCGTCGAATCCGCAGCACACGGATTGCTGGCCGCGGCCGACCCGGATACCCACACTCGGCTCCTGGAACGCATTGCCGCACAACGCGAACCGGCATGATCCCCGGCGCTCGTGCGGCCGGGCGGTTCAGGCGGGCCGCCGGGCCGTCACCTGTAGCCAGCGCGTCGGTGCTTCGAACTCTCCCGGCCCGTAGCGTTCGGCCAATTCCCGATGCGCGATCGTGGTCGCGGAGTCCAGGTCGAGGGTCGAATGGCGTTCGATCTCGCCGCGCAGCGGAGTGCCCTGGCAGAAGGCGAGGGCGGCGAGTTCGGCGGTGGTGCGGCTGACGCCTTCCAGGTATTCGGCGGTGATCCGGTCGAATCCGGCTTCCGTCAGCTCGCCGCGAATCCGGTCGGCGTCGAAGTATCCATGTGGGGTGCGGCGCATGAAATGCAGTGGCTCGGCGGGGGTGGCCGCGCAGAGCGCCTCGGTGACGACCATGGCTACCGGGTTGGTCTCGATCCGGTCCCACACGTTGAACGCGAACATGCCGCCGGGGCGCAGGACTCGCAGCGATTCGTGGAAGCCACGCACTTTGTCCGGAAAGAACATTGCCCCGAACTGGCAGGCGACCACGTCGAAACAACGATCGGGAAAGGGCAGTTCCAGTGCGTCCGCGACCTGCCAGCGCACCCGCTCCACCCCGGGACGACCGCCTGCCGCTTTCACCATCGGCCCGTTCAAATCCGTTGCGACAATGTCGAAACGCTCGATTCGAGCCAGCTCCCGGGTCAGGGCGCCGGTGCCCGCAGCGGTCTCCAACAGGTCGGCCCCGGATGCCGCCGCCACCACTTCCGCGAGCGCGCGGGCCGGTTCCGCGAAGATCATCGGGACCAGCACGGTCTCGTAGATCTCGGCGATCGACCCGGTGAACGCGGCGTCACCGCTGCCACCCGCACTCATGAGCCCGACCTCGCACCGCCGCCCATGCACCGAGCCTACCGCCGCACCACACCTAACATGCGAACATGGCGATTCAGCGGATGGACAACGTGCTCATCGTGGTCGAGGACCTCGACGCCGTGATCGGGTTCTTCGTCGAGCTCGGGATGGAGTTGGAGAATCGGGGCCCGGTCGAGGGGCGGTGGGTGGAGCGCATTATCGGGGTCGACGATGTTCGGCAGGAGGTGGCGATGTTGCGGACACCGGATGGGCACGGGAAGGTTGAGCTGGCGATGTTCCGGGCGCCGCGGGCGGTGCGGCCCGAGCCGAAGAACGCGCCGGCGAACACCCTGGGCATACGCCGAATCATGTTCGCGGTGGACGATATCGACGAGGTAGTGGCTCGATTGCGTTCCCGCGGAGCCGAACTGGTCGGGACGATCGAGCAGTACGAACAGATCTTCCGGCTCTGCTACGTGCGCGGCCCCGAGGGCATCATCGTCGGACTGGCCGAGGAAATCGGCTGAGCCCCGGCCTCAGGCCGCCGCGGCGGCCGTGAGGGTGCGCAGTGCGGTGTGGGGGTCGGGGACGTCGACGACCAGGCGGGTGACGGAGGCGCCGGCCAGGTCGATCTGGATGGCGTGGCCGTCGAATCGGGTGTCCCAGAATTCCTTGCGGCCCTTGCCGCGGAAGATCCCGGCGGCGATCACGCCGGGGAAGAAGGTGCCGGGTGCGCGGACCCACGGCGGGCGGAGGTCGACGGAAGCGAGCGATACCCGGGTGACGTCGGCGAGGTCGAAGGTGACGTGTTCGTGGAGGGCCAGGACTCGATGGATACCTTCCACATGCACCGTCACCGTGCTCCCGGTGACCTCCAGCTCGACCATTTCGCACCTCACGCAACTCGGGGATGTCCACTCCAGGGTGGCTCGGGAAACTTGCGGGAGCCTGAGGGTTTCCTTGCAGTTCTCTCAGGTTTGCGGGCCCGTCTGTCGGTGGGTGCGGGCACAATCGGGTTCAGGCAGCGCGTTTCCGGGGGCGAAAGCGCTTGGGGAGCAATCGGATGAGAGGAGGCTCACCGTGAGCGAACAGCAGGGTGAGAACAAACCGGCCACCTTCGTGCTGATCCACGGGGGCGGCAGCAGTTCCTGGGATTGGCATCTGGTGGCGCCGGAACTACGGGCGCGCGGACACGAGGTCATCGCGGTCGATCTGCCCATCGAGGACCCGGAGACCGGCGTCTCGGAGTACGCGGACGCGGTGCTCGCCGAGATCGGGGACCGGACCGAGGTGGTCGTGGTGGGACATTCGTTCGGCGGCCTGGTCGCACCGGTGGTGAGCGCCCGCCGCGACACGGACCTGCTGGTGCTGCTGACGGCCATGATCCCGGTCCCGGGCGAAGCGCCGGACAAATGGTGGGCGGCCAGCGGGCACCAAGCGCTCGGTATCCGGATGGACACCGAGGAGCAGGTGATCGACGTGTTCATGCACGATGTGCCCGCTGCCCTGGCCGCCGAAGCCCTCGCCCGCGGCCGCGAACAACACGAGAACGCCGGCGATCAGCCGATCCCCCTGGACGCCTGGCCCGACGTCCCGACCCGCTTCCTGCTGTGCCGCGACGACCGCTTCCTGCCCGCGGACTTCATGCGCCCGCTGGTGCGCGCCCGCCTCGGCATCGAACCGGACGAGATCGACGGCAGCCATTGCGTAATGCTCAGCCGCCCGGCCGAACTGGCCGACCGCCTGCACCGCTACTGGCTCGAGCGCTGACGCCCGGAAATGGGCAACGGCCCGGAAGCGCGAGCCTCCGGGCCGTCTCGTACTCCGAGCGCCGTGCACGTATCCAACGGCCCACACCTTGCATCATCGGGTGATGCGTGCTGTCACGACCGGAGTCTGCGGAGCCACGACGGGGGTGCATTTCCCCGACGGATGCAATCCGGCGAGCCGCCCCACGACGCTTGGAGCAAACCGGCATCGAATCACGGAATGCTCGTGAATCTTTCCCGGTCCCAACGAGTGTCGCCGCCCGAAGCCCGGAATGGGACCGGAGCGGCCACATGCGGCACACGGGGTCCGCCGGTTGGCACTGCATGTCCACGATTCGCCCCCGCGCTAACCCCAGGCTACCGGCCGGAACCGCCGCGCGGAGCGATTACCAGCGACCCAGCAGATTCGCGATGTGCAGCAGCGGCGCGGCGTGCGCCGGAACCTGGTTCGGGTCGGTGAGCTTCCCGGATACTTTGCGATAGGTGAGGAGCTCATTGCCCACCAGACTCCACGCGGGCAGCGGACCGCCGAGGTACGCCCGCACCACCGCCGGCGTCACCACCGCCTTCGCCGCCACCGGATCCGCGGCAGTGATCTTGAACCGCGCATCGAAGAGCTCGTTGCCGGTCGCGGTCGGCTTGTCCCCGAACAGGCTGCGCCCCCACTGCGAGAACACCCCGCGCGGCCCGACCGCGATGGCCGGGTAGCCGCGATCGAGCTGGATCAGCACGACCACGAACCAATGCCTGCTGGTCGTAGTGTTCTCCCCACTGGAATCGGTTGTCTCGTAGGAGTATTCGGCGACGGTCACCCAGTGCCCGTCGATGCGCGCGGTGAACGTCACCCCGAGCCCGCGCCGGCTGCGCCCGGGCAGGCGAGCCGTCCACGGAGCGTGGGGCGCCTTGCGCATGGTCCACCCCTGCGCCGCCGCCCACCGCGAGAACCGTTCCAGCCGATCCTGTTCGGCCTTGATCTGCAGGGGCACGACCACCGCCAGCAGGATCACGATCAACACCATCGGGATCGCGCACAGCGATCCGAACAGAACCGACATTCGAGCCCCCTCCCCGGGAAACCGGACCGGTGAAAGCAACCGGTCGCTACCAGGGAGATTGCCCGGCGGCCCTTCTCGAAGGCTTAAGAGATCATTGGGGCAACCGTCGCGAAAAGCCGTGCCCCGCCCTACTCCTGCTCGGTCGCCAGCGTCATCGCCACGATCGCACTGGTCACCCGCTCCAGCACCACGTCCAGGGATTCGCCGATGTGCCGCCGCAGCAGTTCGTACGCGAGCGGCAGTTCCCCGTTCAGCACCGCGTCCAGAATCGCCAGATGTTCGGCGATGGTCACCTCGACGCGATTGTTGACCATGAAGTCGTACATGCGCACGTGGCGGATCCGGGCATTGACCGCCGTGAGCGCCCGGGTCAGCTCGGAGTTGCCGGAGGAATCCAGCAGTGCGACATGGAATTCCTCGTCCACCACCACGAATCCCGGTTCCTGCGGCGGCGGGTCGGCGCGCAGCCGCAGCCACCGGTCCCGCTCCGCCCGCAGCACCGACTGGTCGTGCACCACCGCCGGATTGTCGATGGCGCGCTGAATCCCGCTCAGCTCCAGGGTGATACGCAGCTCGTACAGATTCCGGATCAGCGGAATGCTCGGCCGCACCGGACTGAACCCGTATTCCTCACGCCGCAGCAGCCCGTCCGTGGCGAGCATGGCCAGGGCTTCCCGGATGGGCGTGCGCGAGATCCCGAAGCGCGCACAGAGTTTCGGCTCGGTGAGCCGCTGCCCGAACTTGATCTCCCCGTTCATAAGTTCGGCGCGTAGCGCGGTGTACACCCCGTCCCGCAGGCTGCCCCCCGAACCGCCGGCTCGCGAAGCCAGAGTTGTCGACATGCGTGTATACGCTAGGAGGAGGCGGTTTCCGCGACGTCACCGAAGGTTAGCACCGCGTAAGGAACATCTCACCGCCGTCCGCCCGCGCGACGTAATCGGCAGCGGCCCAAATAAATCCGACATGTTTAGCAGGAGTAACGTCCCGGCTTCGAGGGTAGATCATCCACGCAGGAATCACAGTGTGAGAAGGGATCGCCCGACATGTCAGTCCTCAGCAAGACCCTCGGCCCGGCGGCCGCGCTCGGCGTCGTCGCCACCGCCGTCACCCTGGCCGCCCCGCAGGCCGGCGCCACCATCAGCGGCGTGGACCCGTCCCCCGGCCTCAGTTTCGGCAGCTCCAGCTCCTACGGCGTCGGCTGCGAATACAAAGTGACGGTCACCGCCAAGCCGAACACCTCGGTCTCGCTCATGGACGAGAACACCGACAACAACGAGCGCACCGGCTACTGGCTGTCGTTCAACCCCATCGGCGTCGTCACCGACGCCACCGGCAAGGGCACCACCACCTGGTACCCGAGCTGGAAGGGCCTGCACACCTTCAAAGCTCAGGAATTCGGCTCCGACGTCGTGTTCACCACCACGGTGACGGCCGGGACCGCCACCAAGGTCGGTCCCGCCTGCCTCGTGTCCTGACCGGGTAGGGGTCAGGCCGCCGAGGTCACCCGGTAGACGTCGTAGACCCCTTCCACATTGCGGACCACATTGAGCAGGTGGCCCAGGTGCTTGGGGTCGCCCATCTCGAAGGTGAACTTCGAAATCGCCACGCGGTCACCGGAAGTCATGACCGAGGCGGACAGGATGTTCACCTTCTCGTCCGCGAGCACCTTGGTCACGTCCGACAGCAGGCAGGTGCGGTCCAGCGCCTCGATCTGGATGGCGACCAGGAACACCGACGACGGCGACGGCGCCCATTTCACCTCGATGATGCGCTCCGGTTCGCTGCGCAGCGAATCGGCATTGGTGCAGTCGGTGCGGTGCACGCTGACCGCGCCGCCGCGGGTGACGAAACCCATGATCTCGTCGCCCGGCACCGGGGTGCAGCATTTGGCGAGCTTGGCGACCGTGCCCGGCGCACCGGGGATCTCGACGCCGGCGTCCCCGGTGCCGCGCTGACGCGAGGGCACGGTGGACGGCGTACTGCGTTCGGCCAGTTCGTTTTCCACATCGCCGACGCCGCCGAGCTGCGCCATCAGACGCTGCACGACATGGTGCGCCGAGACCTGGTTCTCGCCGACGGCCGCGTACAGCGCGGAGATGTCGGTGTAGTGCAGTTCGTGGGCGAGGGCGCTCATGGCGTCCACGCTCATCAGCCGCTGCAACGGCAGACCCGAACGCCGCACTTCCTTGGAGATGGCGTCCTTGCCCGCTTCCAGGGCTTCCTCGCGGCGCTCCTTGGCGAACCACTGCCGGATCTTGGCCTTGGCGCGCGGCGACACCACGAAGTTGGACCAGTCCCGCGACGGTCCCGCGTTCTGCGCCTTGGAGGTGAAGATCTCGACGACCTCACCGTTCTCCAGCTGCCGTTCCAGCGCCACCAGCCGCCCGTTGACGCGCGCGCCGATGCAGCGATGCCCGACCTCGGTGTGCACGGCGTACGCGAAATCGACCGGGGTCGACTTCTGCGGCAGCGTGATCACATCGCCCTTGGGCGTGAACACGAAGATCTCCGGCGACTTCAGGTCGAAGCGCAGCGACTCCAGGAACTCGGCCGGGTCCGCGGCTTCCCGCTGCCAGTCCAGCAGCTGCCGCATCCACGCCATATCGTCGACTTCGGTGGAGTCCTGGGAGTGCTTGCCCTTGGTCTCCTTGTATCGCCAGTGCGCGGCGATGCCGAATTCGGCGGTGCGGTGCATGTCCTGGGTGCGGATCTGCACTTCCAGGGGCTTGCCGTCCGGGCCCACGACCGTGGTGTGCAGCGACTGGTACACGCCGTAGCGGGGCTGGGCGATGTAGTCCTTGAACCGCCCGGCCATCGGCTGCCACAGCGAGTGCACCACGCCGACCGCCGCGTAGCAGTCCCGCACCTCGTCGCACAGGATGCGGATGCCGACCAGGTCGTGGATGTCGTCGAAGTCCTTACCCTTGACGATCATCTTCTGGTAGATCGACCAGTAGTGCTTGGGGCGGCCTTCCACCACCGCGTTGATGCGGCTGGCGGCGAGCGTATTGACGATCTCGGCCCGCACCTTGGCCAGGTAGGTGTCGCGGGACGGCGCGCGGTCGGCGACCAGGCGCACGATCTCGTCGTATTTCTTGGGATGCAGGATCGCGAACGCGAGGTCCTCGAGCTCCCATTTCACGGTCGCCATACCCAGGCGATGCGCCAGCGGGGCGATGACCTCGAGGGTTTCGCGCGCCTTCTTGGCCTGCTTCTCCGGCGGCAGGAAGCGCATGGTGCGCATATTGTGCAGCCGGTCGGCGACCTTGATCACCAGCACGCGCGGGTCGCGGGCCATGGCGATGATCATCTTGCGAATGGTCTCGGCCTCGGCGGCCGCACCCAGATTGACCTTGTCCAGCTTGGTCACGCCGTCGACGAGATGCGCGACCTCGGTACCGAATTCGTTGGTCAGATCCTCGAGCGCGTACCCGGTGTCCTCGACGGTGTCGTGCAGCAGCGCCGCCACCAAAGTCGTGGTGTCCATACCGAGTTCGGCGAGAATGTTCGCCACCGCGAGCGGGTGGGTGATGTACGGGTCGCCGGACTTGCGGAACTGGTGCTGGTGCTTCTCGTCGGCGACGTCGAAAGCCCGTTGCAGCAGAGCGAGATTCGCCTTCGGGTACAGCTCGCGGTGCACGGTGGCCAGGGGTTCGAGCACCGGCTTGACGGCGGCGATGCCGCGCTGTCCGGTCATGCGGCGCGCGAGGCGGGCGCGCACGCGACGGGAGGCGGAAGTCGGGACGGCGGCGGGGGCGTTGCGGCCCGCCCCGTTCGCCTGATTCTGGGCAGGCGGCGTCGAAGGCGCGTCGGACCCGGATTGCCCGGGGTTCGCCTTCTCCAGATTCTGTGTCATGCCACCACCTCTCCCGGCCTCGATCGGAGCTACCTTATCGGACCGTTCAACCACCCAGATCACCCACTTTAGTCCTGGAATCGGACAACTACCGTGACGGTGATCGTCGCCCGTCCGAACTGGTCCGGAGCGATGAACAATACCCGGTCCCGCACCGTTTTCGAGGCCGCATCGCGGCCGGATCGTTCCCGGGCCGCCGGGCGACCGTTCCGGATCTTCAGAATGGTTTGCGGGAACCGCGCACCCGCGGTCCCCGCAATCCCGTCATCCCGTGAGCCCGTTCGCGGTGAGTTCCAGGCGGCGGGTCACCCCGATCTCGTCCAGGAAGCGCGGATCGTGGCTGACCACGATCAATGCCCCTTGGAAGGCGGCCAGCGCCTCGGTGAGGTGCCGCAGGCTGGGCAGATCGAGATTGTTGGTGGGTTCGTCCAGCAGCAGCAGCCGCGGCGACGGTTCGGCCAGCAGCAGCATGGCCAGCGCCGCCCGCAGGCGTTCGCCGCCCGACAGCGCGCCGGCGAGCACATCGGCGTCGCTCCCCCGGAACAAGAACCTGGCCAGCTGCGATCGAATCCGTTCGGGCGAGGCGTGCGGCGCGATGGCCGCGACATTCTCGAATACCGTGCTGGTTTCGTCGAAGATGTCCAGGCGCTGCGGCAGCATTCGCCACGGCACCTTGGGATGCTCTTCCCGGATCCGGTGCAGCAGGGTCGTTTTCCCGATCCCGTTGCGCCCGGTGAGCGCGATGCGTTCGGGCCCGGTGACTTTCAGCGTCACCGTCGGCCCGCAGGCCAGCCGCACCGCCTCCAGGTCGATCACGTCCTGACCCGGATACACCCGGGTGTCCGGCAGGTCGACGCGGATCTCCCGGTCGTCGCGCAGCCGGTCCTGGGCGTCGGTCAGGTGTTCCTTGGCGTCCTCCAGTTTGCCGATGTGATTGTTGCGCAGCTTGCCCGCCGACACCTGGGCCTGCCGCTTGCGCTCGGACATGATGATCTTCGGCTCGCGCTTCTGATCCCACATCTTCTGCCCGTACCGCAGCCGCCGATCGAGTTTGATACGGGTCTCGACCAGCTCCCGGGCCTGCTTGCGCACATCGGCGCGAGCATCGCGGACGGCGGCCCGCGCGGCCTCCTGCTCGGCGTCGACGATCCGTTCGTACTCGGAGAAATTGCCGCCGAACAAGCGGATCTCACCGCCGCGCAATTCGGCGACGGTGGTGACGCGATCGAGGAGTTCGCGATCGTGACTGACCGTCAGCACGGTGCCGGTGAACTGACCGATCACCTCGTAGAGACGCTCGCGCGCCACGACGTCGAGATTATTGGTCGGTTCGTCCAGCAGCAGCACATCGGGTTCGGTGAGCAGCTGCGCCACCAGGCCCAGCAGCACCGTCTCACCACCGGACAGGGTGTCCAGGCGGCGATCGAGTTGCCCCACATCGCTTGCGACATAGTGCAATCCGAGGCGGCCGAGCAGAGCGACGGCGTGTTCTTCGACATCCCAGCGGGTGCCGATCATCTCGAAGTCGGTCTCCTCGCCGGTACCGGATTCGATGCGGTGCAGCGCTTTCCGCACCCCGTCGATGCCGAGCACCTGGTCCACCCGCTGCCCGGCGGCCAAGCCGAGGTCCTGGCGCAGATAGCCCAATCGCCCGGTCGCCGTCACCGAGCCGCGCTGCGGCATCAATTCGCCGGTGACCAGCCGCAACAGGGTGGATTTGCCCGCGCCGTTGCTGCCGACCAGGCCGATGTGGCCGGGTCCGAGCATGGCGTCGAGACCGTCGAAAACGGGGGTGCCGTCCGCCCACGCGAAGGTGAGGTCGGAAAGGGAAACAGCAGACGTAGACATAAGTCCTCCTGAAGGTGAGTGGCAAGAATGCGGCGCGCGAGATGCGGGCCACGGCTGCGACTACCTCAGAAAATCAACGTCTGGACTCCGATCGGACGGGAATGGGAACGGTCCCAAGTTATCCGGAGTCAACGCGGCGGGGCAAGGGAAAATTTCGGTAACCCGGCTCACCGGGTGAGACGGCGCGCCTTCATGCCGTTCTGCAACGGCGATTCCTTCACCTTGCCGCCGGGCTCGGCGTACAGCATGCGGCCGCTGCCCAGATAGATGCCGACGGTCGCCGGGCCGCGGGTGCCGAAATCGCCGAAGACCAGGTCACCGGCCTGCGCCTTGAGCAGGGCCACCTCGACGCCCTGTTCCCACTGCTGTTCGGCCGTCGGCGGCAGGCTGATCGTGCCGCCGCTGCCCGCGAAGACCGCGGCGGCGGTCAGGCCGGGCTGGTCGAAACCGCCGTTGCTGGGCCCGGCGGTGCCGCCGCCGCCGAAAACGTATGCGGTGCCGACCCATTCGCGTCCGGCCTCGGCGATCTGCGGGCCGAGCGCGGCATTCGGGTCGGCGGTGAAGCGGCCGGTGCTGCCCATGCTGCGGAAGTTCGCCTCGGCCGCCATGATCTTGGCGACGTAGGGCCGGGTCTCGGTGTAGTGCGCCGAGTACTGACTGGGCATACCGCCCGAGGCCAGCACCGCGCCCTCGCCCGCGTTGTAGGCGGCGATGGTGAGCTCGGTCAGATCGCCGGAAACCTTGCCCTGCTGCATCCAGCCCTGCACGGTCTGGGCGATGGCGCACATGTACCGGCCCTGGCCGATGATGGCGTCCCCGTCGTCCCACACGCTGGCATTGCCGTTGCCGTCGGCGTCGATGACATAGGGCTGCCCGTCGGGGGCCAGCGCGGCCGCTGTACCGGGCAGGAACTGCGCCAGGCCCTGCGCGCCCGCCGCCGAGGTGAGCCCGCGCTGGAAACCGGATTCGGCCTGTCCCTGCGCGGCCAGCAGCGACGCGCTGATCTGCGGGCACAGCGACCCGGCGCGCCGGTACCAGATCTCGAGTTCGGCGGGCACCTTCCCGGAGGCCAGATTGCCGCCCGCGGTGCCGAATCCGTTCTCGCAGTTGGGGGTGGTGGCGGTGGGCAGGCTCGCACCCGCCAGCCAGGCAATGGGATCGACCTGATGGCCGCCGGTGAGCCGCCCGCCGGGCACCAGTTCGAAATGCAGGTGCGGGCCGGAGGATTCGCCGTTGGAGCCGACGTCGGCGATGTGCTGGCCCATGGTGACGATATCGCCGGTCTTCACGAACAGCCCGTTGTCGTACATGTGCCCGTACACCGTCGAATACCGTTTGCCGGTCTGGTCCAGGGAGTCGATGACGATCCAGTCGCCGAATCCGGACGCGGAACCGGCCGCCACCACCAGGCCGTCGGAGGCGGCGTAGATGGGGGTGCCGTTCGGGGCGGCCATATCCACGCCCAGGTGGGTGCCGCCGCGCGCGCCGAACACATCGGAGATGGTGAAAGTGCCTGCGGCCAAAGGATACTGGCGACGGCCCGCACCGCTGAGCGATCCGGCCTCGTTCACCGTGCCCGGCATGGCGGCCAGCGACACGTCGATCTGCGCGGGCACCGAGGTGGCCGCGGCCGCGGTCTGGATGGTGACCTGCACCCGGTCCAGGTGATTGCGCGCCGCGTCGCCGCGATCGGCCAGGGGCTTCCACTGCGCCCCGCTGGCCGCGCCGGGCGTCCAGCTGCGCTGCTTCCAGATCACGTAGTCGACCCGGAAGGCGGCCGCGTTCTCCTGCAGGAACGCCACGATGGAATCGCCCTTGGCCGCATCGTCGCCCACGATGAACTCGACCGCGCGCCCTTCCCGGTGATCGGGGTAGGCGTCGTCGGCGACGACCCCGCGCACGTCCATGGTCCCGAACCGCGCCACCACGCATCGCAGCGCCCGCAGCGCACCGTCCTGCAACCCGTTCTCGGCGGCGAGTCCGGTAGCGGCACAATTGGGTTCGGTCCGGGCCGTGGTGGCGCTCGGCACCGCCGGCGTACCCGGCCCGCAGCTGGTCTCGGTGGCGGGCAGAATGATCACCAGCAGCAGGGCGACCAGCGCCAAGGGGATGCCGAGGGCGGCCCCGATCAGGACCTTGGGCTTCACGCCCGGACGCTCACGGCCGCCGCGGTGATCACCGGGACATCATGCCATGTCCGACATCCACTTTCACGGACCGCGCGGACCGTTTCAACCAGCGCACAGCGGGCATCCGGACGGTATGCCTTATCTCTACCGCACCCACGAGGGCACCGCGGCGCGCATCATCACCGCCGTGGGTGGCCTGTTCGCCCTCATCGAGGGCATCTACATCCTGATGCTGGTGTTCGACGCCGACCAGACCAACCGGTTCTTCACCTTCATCAAGGGCCTCGCCGAACCCCTGGCCCTCTTCTTCCCAGGTCTGTTCCACACCGGCAACGGCGACTTGGACATCGTCATCAATTACGGCCTGGCAGCCGTTTTCTGGCTGGTGGTCACCGGATTCATCGCACGGATCGTGGGGCGCTACTGACGCAGTTTCCCGGGGGCACCCAGGGGGCATATATCCCCTATGTCTCCGCACACCCAGAACGAGACACACGCCGCGCGCATCATCGGCGCGGTCGGTGCAGTGTTCGCCCTGACCGAGGGCCTGTACATCGTGATGCTCGTGCTCGACGTCGATCAGACCAATCGCGCGTTCACGTTCATCAAATCGTTCGCCGAGCCGCTGGCGGTGTTCTTCCCGAACATGTTTCACACCGGCAACGGCGATTTGGACATAGTCGTCAATTATGGTCTGGCGGCGATTTTCTGGTTACTGGTCACCGGATTCATCGCCCGGGTGGTAACCCGCTAGAGGTCACCGGCCGACAGGTCCAGCGCGGTGAGCGCCGCGGCGAACAGAGGAGTGTGCTCGGAACGGCCCGGGTCGTAGCCGGTCAGCGTGGCGATGCGGCCCAGGCGGTAATTCAGCGTATTGCGGTGCACCACCAGGGACTCCGCGGCGGCCACGCGATTGTGGTCGTGCGCCAGGTAGGCCCGCAGCGCGTCCATCAGATGCGGTTGGCCGGACAGCGGTTCCAGCAGGCCCAGCAGCCAGGCGCGGGCGGGGCCGGGGCGGGCGAACTGGTATTGCAGGGCGAGATCGGCCATCCGGTAGACGCCGGTGGGGCGGTTCAGGTTCCAGGCCAGCCGGGCGATCTCGATGGCTTCCTCGGCGCGGGCCGGGATCTCCGCAACGGTTGCCGCGGTGGCGCTTCCGGCGACCAGGCGCAGGCTCGTGGCGGCGGCGATGCGGGCGACCGCGGTATCAAGGCGAGCGACCGGTTCGCTGTGCGGCAGCAGCACCCAGCCGCCATTGCGGTCGAGCACCGACAGCGCCTGCGGGGACAGCGCTTCGAGCTCGCCGTGGATGACGCGCAGCGCGGGGCGGACGCCTTCGGGTCCTTCCGGGCCGGCGCGCAGTGCGAGGACGTGAAATCCGTGCAGTGCGAGGCCGAATCGCTCGGCCAGTAGTTCGGCGGGTTTGCCCTGTAGCAGGGCCAGTGCCAGCGCGCGTTTCACCTCGCGCTGTTCCCAGTGCAGGTCCTGGCGCTCGCGCAGGTACGAGGCGGCCACGCCCGGCACCACCGCGCCGAGATAACCCAGCAGCTGCGGCACCGCCGCCAGCAGTTCTTCCCGGTCGGTGTCGGTGCGGGCGGCCGCGACGAGATAGTTCCAGGCGGCCAGCGCGCCGCGGTGATACACCGCCAGCACGGTTTCGAGCGAAATGCCTTCGCGCGCACGGCGAACCGCGACCTCGATCATGGCTTCGAGATCCGCGGGCCGGGGTTCGCGCCCCTCGGCCAGCAGCCGCAGGAACAGGCGCAGGTTGTCCTCGGCCCGCCGCACCACGTCCTGTTCGACGCCGCCGTACGGCAATTGCTGATACTCCGGGGCGACCTGGAGGATGGCGGCGACCATCTCGCGCGCCACCTCGTTCACGTGCGCACCGAGGAACGCGACGAACGGTGCGGCCGGACCTCCTGCTGCGGTACTCACCCCACATATTGTGGCCGCGAACGAATCAGCCCGCACGGCAAGCCTTCACAGCAGGACCGTTCGGTGTGATCCTGGCCGCGACCTGTCATCCGGCCAAATCGGACGGTCAGCGGGCGCTGCTCCCCCGCCGCTCCGGCCGCACCCGTGCCGTGTCATTCCGGCGTGCCGCCGGCCGGAATCTCACCATGCCAGGCGGGATCCCGGCAACGCCTGCCTGGATGACGACGACGCAGAACGAGATGCGCGGGTGCGCGAGCGTCAGAGCTTGACGACCGAGGTGAGGGGGTAGTCGCCCTGGCGGTCACGGCCGCCCAGGAAGCCGAGTTCGAGGACGACGGCGGCGGCTACGACCTCCGCGCCGGCGGCCTTGAAGAGCTCAGCCGCGGCGGCGAGGGTGCCGCCGGTGGCCAGGACATCGTCGAGGAGCAGCACGCGGCGGCCCTTCAGGTCGATGCCGTCGGCCGGGATTTCGAGTGCGGCGGAACCGTATTCGAGGGTGTACTCGCGGGAGATGACCGGCGGCGGCAGCTTGCCGGCCTTGCGGACGGCGATGACGCCGGTGCCGAGGATGGCGGCGACGCCCGCGCCGAGCAGGAAGCCGCGCGCGTCCACGCCCGCTACCAGGTCGGCGTCGGGGGCGCAGGCCGCGAAGCAGTCCAGCACCGCGCGGAAGCCCTCCGCGTCGGCGAACACGGGCGTGAGATCGGCGAAACGCACTCCCGGGGTCGGGAAGTCGTCGTGCCAGCGGGTCAGGCGTTCGACCGCCTGTGCCGCCTTCGCGGTCCGCTCACCGGCGGCCTCGGCCGAGTCCACCAATTCGTGCTTGCTCATCTCCACCCACTCCTCGTCACCACGCCGCCGCGGCCGATCACCGCTCGAGTACCCAGCGATCCATATTCCAGCCCGCACCCGCCCGGGTGGGGCTCGTGACACCGTTCTTCAAGCCGTCACCGAACGCGACGGTGCGCGGTTCGGCGAACAGCGGGACGGACGGCATCTCGCTCCACAGCAGGTTCTCCTGCTCGGTCAAAAGGTTCAGCGTCGTGCCCGAGTCCTGCTCGGCCGCAAGCTGATCCGCGATGGCATCGTAGCGGCCGTTACCGAAACGACCGAAATTCAGTCCCTGTCCGGTGCGCAGCGCGGCGGTGGCCTCGCTACCGGTCAGCGAACCCGACGGACCCGGCATGGACGCCGTTCCGGCCAGTACCGCGTCCACCTTGCCCTCGGTGAGCTGCGCCGCGGTGAAATCGGGCGCGCCCGCGTCGACCACGGTGATGCCCGCGGCCTGGCACGATTCGGTGATCATCGCCACGGTCGCGGCCCGGCGCTCATCGGGCTTCACATAGCCGATGCGCACGGTCTGCCCCTTGAGCCCGGAGGACTGCGCCGCCTGGCTCGCCGCCCCCGCGTCGCCGCCCTTGTAGCGGTCGGCCGCGCCGGTGGTGGCCGGGTAGTAGATCGAATCCTGCTGCTGGACGCGCGAGTTCAGCGGTCCCGAGCCGAGCCCGGATTTGACCGTGTATCCCGGATGCCCGAGCTTGTCGAACAGCGCCTGCCGCGGCACGCACAGCGCGAACGCGCGGCGGGCATCGACGGATCCGAACACCCCGCCGGTGGCGAGCACCAGCTGTTCCGCGCCCCGCCCGGGCTGATTCTCCTTCGAGAACCCGCCCAGCCCGATATCGCCGAAGGAGCCCGCGCCGATGTCGACCACGCCCACCGACTTGGACTCGATCTTGGACTTCAGATCGAAGTTCTTGGGCCACACCACGATGCGCGGCGTCTTGGCGGCGTTGCCCCACCAGCGCTCGTTCTTCACCAGCACCAGGCCGTCCTTGTCGGAGAACGATTCGACGCGGTACGGACCCGAGGACGGCAGCACCGACGGATCGATCTTGCCCGGGGTGAGCTTCCAGCCGTTGTTCCAGAAATCGGCGATCTTCTCCACCGTGGCCTGATCACCGGATTGCAAGGGCGCCACCACGTTCGGCGCCTTCACCGCGGTCGCGATCACGTGCGCGGGCATCAGTTCGGCGGCGGTGAACAGCGTCTTCCAGTTCACGTACTTGCGGCCCGGCCGGAACACCACGGTGGCGTCCTTGGACCCGGGCTGGCAGTCCACCCGCTCGATATCGCTGTACCCGGAGGTACTGGCGGCCTCGAACATGGGCACCGGCCCGCCCGGACCGGCCTTGGTGAACCGGCCGCTGCGCGCGGCCCAGGTCAGCACCAGGTCGTCGCACGCGGTGGGCGCGCCGTCGGAGTACACCCCGTCCGGATTCAACCGGTACTGGATGGTCTGCGCCTCGCCCGGCACCTCCTTGGCGGTGCCGGTATCGGTGTCGGCGACCGGCTGCCCGTCGGGTCCGGTGTAGAAGAACCCGGTCAGCACCCGCGAGAACACCGCGGCCGCACCGCCGTTCGCGCCGAGCGCGCTGCCCCCGTTGTAGCTGGCGATCACCGCGTCCACGCCGTAGCCGATGGACGGCACCTGGTTCTTGCCGGCGCAGGAGGTGAGCGCACCCACCGTGAGCACACCGGCCAGCAGCGCGGCGGCCCCGCGCCGCGCCGTCACCATCCCATCGCCCCGCGGCCGGCGGTGACCACACCGCCGCGCCGCAAGGTGAATCCGCCGTCCCACGATCGTCGTCTGCCCGGCCGGGTGGCCGCTTCGCGGGTGCCGACCTCACGGCCGGGACCGCGCCCGCCGCGGCCGTGCCCGGAATCGGCACGCGCCTCGGCGTTCTCGCTCCGTTCCGCGTCGTACTCGTCGATGACCGCGTCCATCCGGTCGATCATCGAGTCCAGCCGTTCGCGCGCCGATTCCGGGCGGGCGGCCGAATCCTCCTGCGGCGCGGTGGTTTCCGCGGCAGTCTCTTCCGTTTCTCGGCGCACTTCGGTGTCCCTGCTCTCCGGCGCATCCACTGTTCGGTTCATTGACGAGCCCCCTGCTTACTTTCTCAGTGCCGTCTCTTGGTTCGTTTTCCGGTCGGTCGTGCACCGGCGCGCGGCGCTTCGCCACCGCGAGCCCGGCCCGGCGCCGCGGCGGCCATCGGACGGCCGGCCGCGCCCGCGCGCTGCGCCGCCGCCACCCCGACCCGGGCGGTGCCGGCATTGGCGCGCTTGGCCAGCACCTTGCGGGTGTGCGCGGCCACCGGTCCCCAGCGTTCCTTGATCGACACCAGCAGCGGCGTCGCGAAGAAGATCGAGGAGTAGGTGCCGACCGCCAGACCCACCAGCTGCACCAGCGCCAGGTCCTTGAGCGTGCCCACGCCCAGCATCCAGACCGCGATGACCAGCAGCCCGATCACCGGCAGCATGCCGATCAGCGAGGTGTTGATGGATCGCATGAAGGTCTGGTTCAACGCCAGGTTGGCCTGCTCGGCGTAGGTGCGCCGGGTGACGTGCAGGATGCCGTGGGTGTTCTCCTCGACCTTGTCGAACACGATGACCGAGTCGTAGAGCGAGAAGCCCAGAATGGTCAGCATGCCGATCACGGTCGCGGGGGTGACCTCGAAGCCGACCAGCGAATAGACGCCGGCGGTGACCGCGAGGTCGAAGCCGAGCGCCGCCAGCGCGGCGATGGCCATATCGCGTTCGTAGCGAATGGTGATGTAGAGCGCGACCACGACCAGGAACGCCAGCAGCGCCCACAGCGCCTTCTCGGTGATCTGGCTGCCCCAGGTCTCGCTCACATCGGAGAAGCTGATCGCCGCCGCGGACGGATTGCCGTTCTTGTCCTTCGGGTGGAAGGCCTCGAACAGCGCCGACTGCAGCTTGCCGACCTGCGACTGGTCGAGCGCTTCGGAGCGGATCAGAATGGTCGAATTGCCGCCCACGCCAACGGTTTGCACCGAGACCGGGTCGACGCCGATGGCCGAGCGGTAGACCTCTTCGGTCTTGCTGGTGGTGGCCCCGTCCGCCGGGAACTGGATGCGCGAGCCGCCCTCGAAGTCGATGCCGAAGGTGAAGCCGCGCACCACCATGCTGACGATGGCGATGGCCACGATCACGCCGGTGATGGCGTACCAGCGCTTGCGATTGCCGACCACGTCCAGCGCGCCGGTGCCGGTGTAGAGCCGGTAGAAGAAGCTGTGCTTCGGCAGGTTCCGCTCGGCTTCGAGCGAAAGCTCCTGTGGCTCTTCGTCGATACGTTCGGTCATGTCGTTCACGCCTTCCCCGCCAGGACCCCGGCCGCCGCCTTGCGTTCGCGCGCCGCCTGCTGGATCGCGCCCAGGCCGTTGACGGACGGCTTCTGCCAGAAGTTCGTCCGCGATGCCAGCAGCACCAGCGGATAGGTCACCAGGAACACCACTACCACATCGAGCACGGTGGTCAGGCCGAGGGTGAAGGCGAAGCCCTTCACCTGGCCGACCGCGAGGCCGTACAGGATGGCGGCGGCGATGAAGCTGACCGCGTTGCCGGACAGGATCGTCTTACGCGCGCGTGTCCAGCCGCGCGGCACCGCCGAGCGGAAGCTGCGGCCTTCGCGCATCTCGTCCTTGATGCGTTCGAAGAACACCACGAACGAGTCCGCGGTGGTGCCGATACCGATGATCAAACCGGCGATACCCGCCAGGTCGAGGGTGAAGTTCACCCAGCGCCCGAGCAGCACCATCAATCCATAGACCGCAATACCCGATGCGACCAGGGAGAAACCGGTGATGAGACCGAGCATGCGGTAGTACAGCAGGCAGTACAGCAACACGATGACCAGCGCCACCGCGCCCGCGATCAGGCCCGCTTTCAGCGAGGACAGACCCAGGGTCGCCGAGACCGTCTCGGCCTCGGAGGTGGTGAACGACAGCGGCAGCGCGCCGTACTTCAGGGTGTTGGCCAGCTCGGTGGCGGTGTTCTTGTTGAACGAGCCCGAGATCTCGGTGCTGCCGCCGTACTGGCCGCCGGACTGCACCTGCGGGGCGCTGAAGACCTGCGAGTCGAGCACGAAGGCCAGCTGCTTCTGCAGGTATTCGGTGGTCAGCTTGCCCCAGGTGTCGGCGCCGCCGGACTTGAAGGACACATTGACCACCCAGCGCGAACCCTTGGAGTCGAAGCTGGCCGAGGCGTCCTTGATCTCCTGGCCGTCGAGCCGGCTCTTGTCGAGCAGGTAGACGGTGGTGTGGTCCTGCGAGCAGGTGACCAGCGGCAGGTTCGGGTCGTCGTTGCCCGCGAGCGGATCGACCTTGGAGCAGTCCATGGTGAGCATGGCGGTCTGCTGCACGGTCTGATCGGTGCTCTGCCGCAGCGCCTTGGCGGCCGCGATCTCCTTCTGCGCCTGCTGTTCCGGGGTGTCCGCGCCCGGGGTGGGCGTCGGGTTCTGCGCCGGGAACACGCGGTTCTGCGCGGCCGGAGCCTCGCCGGTGGGCGCGGCCGTGGTGGTCGGCGCGGCCGAGGTGCTCGGCTCGGCGCCGTCGGTCGGCACGGCCGGGGCGGTGCTCGGCGCGGCGCTCGGCTGCTGCTGCGGCTGCTGCTGGGCGCCCTGCTTCTGCGCCGGGATGGTCTGCAGCACCGGGCGCACGTAGAGCTTGGCGGTGGTGGCCAGCGTGCGGGCCTGTCCGCCGTCGTCGCCCGGCACGGTGATCACCAGATTGTCGCCGTCGATGGCGACCTCGGAGCCGGAGACGCCGAGCCCGTTGACGCGCTGCTCGATGATGTCCTGGGCCTTGCGCAGGCTGTCCTGGCTGGGCTTGCCGCCGTCGGGCGTGCGCGGCGTCAGGGTGACGCGGGTGCCGCCCTGCAGGTCGATGCCGAGTTTCGGGGTCGCCGATCGATCACCGGTGAAGAACACCAGCGCGTAGATCGCGGCCACCAGCACGGCGAAAACACCGAGCAGGCGCAATGGATGCGCCGATCCCTGGGAAGGTGGCACTGTTTCGTATCTCCTAGGCGGAATGTGGTTGCAGCGGGCACACACCAACGCGCCGCCGGTCACCGGATCGCGGTGGCCCGACGGCGCGGGGAGGTGTCAGTCCTTGGTCAGCTTCGGGGCGTCCTCGACGGTCTCGGTGACCGTGTCGGCCGGAGCCGCGTCGGCGGTGTCGTCCGCCGCGTCCTCGGTCTCCGCGGTCTCCTCGTTGCGGACCTCGAGGATCGCGCGACGCTCCCACGTGGTGATGACGTCCTCGGCGATCTCCAGATCGACGGTCGAATCGTCGAGTTCGGTGACCGTGCCGAGCATGCCCGAGGTGGTGACGACCCGGTCGCCGACCTTCAGGTTGTCGCGCATCTCGGTCACCTTCGCCATCTCCCGCTTCTGTCGGCGAACGCCGAGGAACATCGGGATGAGCAGAGCAACCAGCAGCAGCGGCAGCAGAAGGTCCATCGTCGAAGTCAACCCCTAATCAGTGGTCGGTCAGGTCGTGTCCCTGACAGTCTGCCAGCTCGACCTGAGATCCGGCGCGTCGAGGGGGACTGAGCAAGTTCGGTCAAGCAATTCGGAGTCGGCGCAGGCCAGACTTGTCGAGTGCGGATGGGACGGGATCGACTGCGAGAGCTGCTGGACGCGGTACTGGCGGAGGACAATTCGACGCTCGGCGAGATGGCGTCGGACGCCTACGTATCGCCGTTTCACTTCTCCCGGCAATTGCGCCGCGGGACCGGGGAATCTCCGGTCGCGTTGAAGCGCCGGGTGCTGCTGGAACGCGCGGCGTGGGAGCTGAGTCGCGGGGAGAGCGTCACCGAGGTGGCGTTCGCGGCGGGCTACGAATC
This sequence comes from Nocardia yamanashiensis, assembly GCF_021183565.1. NCBI lineage: Bacteria > Bacillati > Actinomycetota > Actinomycetes > Mycobacteriales > Nocardiaceae > Nocardia > Nocardia yamanashiensis. The sequence goes on along the minus strand of NZ_CP089226.1, from coordinate 1,265,131 downwards.
GGTCGAAGGGTTCAGCCGGGCGTATTCGCGGGCCTACGGGCATCCGCCCAGCGGCACCGGAAGCGAAGCGGGATCGCGGTGGCTGAGTTCGGCCAATGGCATCCACTTTCATCCGCCGATGTCGCTGTGGGTGGAGAGCGAACCGAAAGGACGAGCGGAGATGGATCCGACGGCGATCATGCTGCATCACGATCTCGAGGAGACGCGGGAGCTGCTGGAACGCGCGGCCGGGCTGAGCCCGGAGGCGTATCGGCGGGTGCGGTCACCGGGGTTGACGGTGCTCGAGTGGGACGGAGTCGAGGAGTCGATCGCCGGGGTGCTGTCGAACTCGGTCCGGTCCAAGGAGATCTGGCTGGCCGCCATCGAGGGCACCGATACGCCGGCGCGCGGCGGGGACGACGCGCACGAACTGCTCGAGCGACTCGAGCTGGTCGCGGCGCGCTGGCTGGCGGTGGTGCGTGAGATCGATCGGCGCGGCGGCTGGAACGACACCCTCATCGACGCGCTGTGCGAACCGCCGGAGAGCTTCGTGCTCGGCAGCGTGATCGCGCACGTCCTGACCTATGCCGCACATCGGCGGCTGCTCGCGTTGCAGTGGCTCGCCGCCGAATCACCGGGCAGTGCAGCAGAACTCGGCCACGGCGATCCGATCGCCTGGCTTCGGAAGAGAGGATGAGATGACACACACCGTCTACTACGCCGCGAGCAGCATCGACGGCTACATCGCCGATGAGAAGCATTCGCTGGACTGGCTGCTGACCCGGGACAACGACGGCGCCGGGCCCATGGGTTACGACACCTTCATCGCAGGCGTGGGCGCGATCGTGATGGGGTCCAACACCTATCAGTGGCTGCTGGACCACGACCCTGGGAACTGGCCGTACGACATGCCCGCGTGGGTGGTCACGCATCGGGAGTTCCCGGCCTGGGACGGCAAGGACATCCGGTTCACCAGCATGCCCGTTCCCGAACTGCACGCGGAGATGGCGGCGGCGGCCGGGGGCAAGGACCTGTGGGTGGTCGGCGGCGGGGATCTCGCCGGGCAGTTCGCCGACCACGGACTGCTCGACGAGATCGTGGTCTGCTACGCGCCCGTCACCCTGGGTGGCGGTGCACCGGTGCTGCCGCGGCGGCTCGAGCTGAAACCGCTCGAGCTCGCCATGAACGGTGAATTGGCCTGCGCCCGTTACGCGATCGTGCGCGGCTGATCTCTCCTCCCGCACGCGCTACCGGGGCCGGGCGCACCGGCCCCGGTCCGCTTCGTTCTCAAGCCGACTTCGCACCGTAGCTGTAGTCGTCCAGCGGGAAGTTGGATGCTTCGCGGTGGGCGTTGAGGGTGCTCGTCGGCCGCAGCAGCGCCGCTTCACCGTGCTGGTTGAAGTAGTAGCTGCGGGCCGTCGAGCACTGGCCGCCGTAGAAGACCGAGGAGTCGAGCTTCTCGGTGACGCGGTCGAGGAATTCGGTGTTCGCCTTTTCGGTGACCTCGAAGACCTGCTCGCCGCGGCGGAACATCTCACCGAACAGCCGGCCCATATGCTTCATCTGGGCTTCGATGGTGGTGAAGTACGACAGGCCGCTGTAGGAGTACGGGCTGTTGAGGCACACGAAGTTCGGGAACTTCGGCACCGTCACGCCCTCGTACGCCTGGAAGCGATTGTCCCGCCAGAACTTTCCGAGATTGCGCCCCTCGCGCCCGATGATCTCGATGGCCGGGAAGTTCACATCCCACAGGTTGAACCCGGTCGCCAGGATCAGCGTGTCGATCTCGGTCTTGTGCCCGTCGGCGGTGACGATGCCGTCCGCTTCGATGTGATCGATCGAGTTGGTCTCCAGCCGCACGTGCGGCTCGTTGAACGTCTTGAAATAGGTGTTGGAGAAAGTGGGCCGCTTGCACCCGAAGTCGTAATCCGGGGTCAGCTGCTTGCGGGTCTGCTTGTCCTTCACCTGATTCCGCAGGTGCGCCTTGGCCAGGATGCCGGCCGCCTTGTTCAACGGCTTGGCCTGCTTGAAGTGCAGCACGCCGACCACCATGAGCGCCTCCAGCATGGCGGTGTTCGCCAGCCGGGCCGCCTTCTGCGTCACCGGAACCCGCTCGAACAGCTTCTGCACCGACGGCGCGATCGGCATATCGACCTTAGGCACCACCCAGATCGGGGTGCGCTGGAAGACGGTGAGCGCCTGCGCCTGCTTCGCCACCTCCGGAATCAACTGCACGGCGGTCGCGCCGGTGCCGATGATGGCGGCCTTGCGCCCGGTGAGATCGAAGTCGTCCTCCCACGCGGTGGTGTGGATGATCTTGCCTTCGAACGTGTCGATACCCGGGAACGGCGGGGTGTAGGGCTGGGACAGGAAGCCCGTGGCCGCCATCAGATAACGCGCCGTGAGCGATTCACCGCCCTCGATCGCCACCACCCACAGCTGCTGTTCCTCATCCCAGCGGGCGCCGCCGACCGTGGTGTCGAAGCGCATGCGCCGGCGCAGATCGTATTTGTCGGCCACGTGCTCGGCGTACTTCTTCAGCTCCGCGCCCGGCGCGAACAGCCGCGTCCAGTGCGGGTTGGGCTCGAAGGAGTAGGAGTAGGTGACCGAGGCGATGTCCACGGCCAGGCCCGGGTAGTGGTTGACGTGCCAGGTGCCGCCGAGATCGTTCTCGCGCTCCAGGATCACGAAATTGCTCAGGCCGAGCCGATCCAACTCGATGCCCGCTCCCATACCGCCGAAACCGGCCCCGACCACGATGGCGTCGAACTGAGGTGCCACGCCGAACCTCCCTGCGAGTGATTCATCTGTCACGGAATGACATCTCATTCCGTTTGTGAACACCGTATCATCGCACCTGTGACGAAGCCATCCTCGAGAATCGAACGCCGTAAGGCCGAGCTCCGCCAGGAGATCATCGATACCGCGTTCGCCTGTTTCGCCGAGAAGGGCTATCACGCCACCGGCATCGCCGATATCGCCACCGAGCTGGGTATCGGGCACGGGACGTTCTACCGGTACTTCACCAATAAGCGCGACATCATCGACCATGTGATCGACGATCTGGCGGCCCGGATCATCGAGGCGCTGGGCACAGAGAACGCGCCGGACGCGGCGGCGAGCCTGCCGGAGTATCGCGCGCAGCTCGATCGCATCGGCGATGCGCTGAACCGGATCTTCCTCGAGGATCGCCGGGTGGCGCAGCTGCTGTTGTTCCAGGCCACCGGCATCGACACGGAATTGACCATGCGGTTGTACGGACTGCTCGATACCGCCGACGCGCTGACCGCCGGTTATCTCGAGCACGGCGTGGAGCACGGGTATCTGCGCGAGGATCTGGATACCGTTTCCACCGCCAAGGCGGTGACGGGGATGCTGCTGGCCGCCATCTTGCATGGGTTGCGAGATTCCAGTCAGGACGCGGTCGCGGCCCTCACGCAGGCCATTCGCCGCCTGCTCATCGACGGTGTTCGCAAAGATTGATCCGAAACGTTCGTATCCGCAAGGGCCGGTAGCGATTCGGACATGCGCGCAGTGGCACACTGACCGGCGTGACCCCCGAAGACGTTCGCCGCAAGCGATTCGGCACCGCGCCGATCGGGCGCCACTCCTATAACTCGGTGCAGGTCAACGCGTTCTGCGCGCGGATCGCCGATACGCTCACCGGGCATGATCACCTGACCGCGGCCGATATCCGCCTGGTGGAGTTCGACGCTCCGCCGCGCGGTCAGATGGGTTACGACAGCGAGCAGGTCGACGATTTCCTCGATCAGATCTGCGTGGATCTCGAGTTCCTGCGCCGCGGCCGGTCCCGGCTGCCGCTGGGCCGCGAATCCGATCCGCTCACCCCCGACGACGTCCTGCGTATCCAGTTCTCCGCGCCCCCTTTCGGCCTACGCGGGTACCTGACCGAGGAAGTGGGCGCTTTCCTCGACCGCCTGGCCGCCACGCTCGCGCACCACGGCCCGAACGGTCTCACCGCGGAAGACGTCCGCCACACCACTTTCCATCTCGCCTCGCCCGGCCTGCCCGCCTACCATCGCGACGAGGTCGACGCCTTCCTCGACCTCGTCGCGAAGCAATTGGAATCGGCCCGGAACGGCCATTTCGCCTAGCGAGTGCGCAGCGCCGCCGCGAACCACCCGAACGCCGGCCCCAGCTCCGGCATCGGCGGCCACCCGTTGATGGCGCCCACCAGCCGCCAATACCGTTCCACCCGCGGATCATCGGCCACTTCGAGCCGCTCCAGAATCCAGGCCCGCAGCTCGGGACCGTCCTCCTTGCCGAACGTCTCGGCGTACCGCGCGGTCAACGTATCGACGATCCCGGCCGCCAGCGCCGAATCCGGCGAAACACCCTCGGCCAGCGCACGACCGGTCATCTCCCGCACCACATCGGTCAGTTCGTGATGCAGCCCCGTGTGGTCTCCGGCTGCCCGCTCCTTGGCCTGATACTCCGCCATCCGCCGCACCGCGGCCCGGAAGCCGGTGTCCCCCACCAGTTCCGACAATTCCAGCCAGGCCTCCACCTGTTCCGGTCCCGGATCCTCCGGCAATTCCGGCATGGTGCTCCGAATCAGTTCCAGCACAGCGGGATTTCCCTCCACCGCCCCGAACGTCTCATCCACGAAATCCTGAACGAGCCGAGCCCGCTCCGCATCCGTCATCCGAACCAGCTTGTGCATGTAATCCATCTCCTCAGGGTCGGAACCCCGGCGCGCAACCGCCCGCAACACCGCCCGCCGCAATCGCAAAACCCGAATCTGCACATCCAGCGCATCGGCATGCGCGGCAGCGACTTCCCCCAAAGCCCGCTCCCGCCCCAAAACCTGCCGCACCGTTCCCAAATCCAAGTCCAGCTCCCGCAACGTCCGCACCAACTCCAGCCGAGCCAGCGCCTCCGTGTCATAAAGCCGATACCCACCAGGGCTGTAACTGGTCGGCGGCACGATCCCCCGATCCGCATAAAACCGAATAGCCTTGACCGTCAACCCGGTCCGCTCGGCCAATGCCCCGATCGTGTAGAGCGCGTCGTCGTCCATACCCCTACCCTGCTGTCTCCCCCAGGTGGAGACACAAGCCGACGCACCGAATCGACGCGCCGCACCCACGATATCCTGGCCTTATCTTGCTCCATCACAAGGGAAGAGCCCTACCGTTAGGACATGACCGCTGTGCACGAGTCACTCATGACAACCGACGAGTTCGAGGCACTCGCGCGCGCGGCCGATCGGATCACGGAAGGTGTACGACTCGAGTTCATCGACGGACAGCTGGGGGCCAAGGCTATGCCAGACGGGGATCACGACCGGATAAATCCAATGGCTTATCCGGATCTTCCTACTGGCGCGGCCCGAGCTGTTCCTCACGCCCGAACGTGGCCTGAAGATCGATCGCTATCGGAAAGGACGCGCCAGACCGGATGGTTCCCTCGCTCTCGCCGACGCCTTTGTCGGGCAGGGCGAATGGGCAGATCCTGACCCGGTGTTGCTCGCCGTCGAGGTGACTTCGGACGATCAGGACACCGAGCGGCGAGATCGCAAGGAGAAGCCGCGTGCCTACGCAGACACAGGAATCCCGATCTACCTGTTGATCGATCGGGACTCCTGCGAGGTGACCGTGCACAGCGAGCCGAAGGACGGCCGTTACGAGCGCGTTCTCACTGTGCCCTTCGGGGTTCGGATACACCTGCCCGACCCGGTGGGCGTCGAGTTGGATACCGAACCGCTGAAGGATTGGGTGCGCTGAGAGTCAGCCCTGGGGTTTCAGGCCCTTGGCGGGGTCGATGAATTCGTTGGTGATGATGTCGGCCGCGGTGAGGTTGTCGGGGACCTGTTGGCCTTTGGCTCGGAGGATGGGGGTTACGGCGGCGATTACGCGGTCTACGCGGGCGGGGTCGAAGTTGCCGAGGGTGGAGTCGGGGCCGTTGCCGATGATTTTTTCGGCGAGTTGGACTCGGACGGAGTCGGTGTTGCCGGCGGCGGTGATGGGCGGGCCGTCGGGGATGGTCTGGGAGATTTTCAGGAGGGCCTGGTTGGTGGGGTCGGGGTTGGTGGCGTAGTCGATTTCGGCTTGCTGGAGGAGGGGGACGAGTTTCTGCAGGCAGGGGCGGAGGGTGGGGAGGTCGGCGGTGCGGACGGACCAGGCGTGGGGGTAGATCTCGTAACCCGCTTGGTGGACCAGGAGGTGGGCGGTGGGTTTCTGCCAGCCCTTGACGTCGTGTTCCCAGCGGTAGGGCTCGTTGGAGACGTAGCCCTGCTGCATTACTCGGCCTTTTTCGGCTACGAAGCGGGAGGGGGTGCCGTCGTAGGAGGCGTCGGCCTGTTCCTTCTTCACCGCGCCGGAGGCGATGAGGTAGTCCATGTAGACCTTGCCTTCGGAGTAGAGGATAGGGGCTCCGGAGGCGGCGACGTCTTGCCAGGTCTTGATATTGGGGTAGGTGGCGGGGTCCCACATGACGATCTGCGGGTTGATGTCCAGGGAGGCGAAGACGCCGGTGAGGGGGAATTTGGCCTTGGCGCGGACCTGTTCGTCGGTGGGGACCATGCCGAGGGTGATGGAGGTGTCCTGGTACATCTGGGCGGGGACGGGCTGGCCGCCGAGGAACGGGCCGCCCAGGCGCACTTCGACATTCACGCCGGTGTCACCGAGCGGGCCGGTGTAGGCGCCCTTCTTCACGTCCACGGTGCCGTTGGGGCCGACGAGCTGGTAGGCCGCGGCGCGCTCCGGGGTGGCGTACCAGTCGGTTTGGATGACCACGGTGGCGGGGCAGACACCGGCGAGCACGCCTTGGCCGGTGGGTTTCGGGGCGGTGGCGCCGCCTCCGCAGGCGGTGAGCAGGGTGCTGCCGGCCAGGGCGACGGCGGCGAGGACGCGTTTCTTCACGGGCATTCCTTGGGTTCTTGCGAGGGTGAAACCGGGGTGGTCAGGCGCGTTTGCCGTGGGCACGGTCGACGCGGGCGGCGAGGAAGTCGAAGAGCCAGAACAGGATCAGGCCGACCAGCGAGGACAGCAGCAGGGCGGTGAGCAGTTCCTCGGTGGCCAGCCGCTGCCGGTAGACGTCGATCATGCGGCCGATACCGGGTTCGCCCTGGCGGAAGAAGAAGTCGGCCACGATCGAGCCGATGATGGCCATCCCTCCGGAGATCTTGAAACCGGAGATCATGGCCGGAAGCGCCGCGGGCAGTTGCAGTTTCAGCAGGCGCTGCCACCGGCTGGCCTTGTGCAGGGTGAACAGGTCGTGTTCGGCCGCCTGCACCGATTTCAGGCCGAACAAAGTGTTGGTGATGACGGGAAACAGCGACACCATGACGCAGACGATGACCCGGCTGCCGAATTCGTAGCCGAACCAGAAACCGAACAGCGGCACCACCGCCAGCACCGGGATCGTCTGCAGCACAACGGCGTACGGGTAGAGCGAATACTCCGCCCAGCGCGCCTGACTCATGATCACCGCGAACCCGACGCCCAGCACGATGGCGATGGCCAGGCCGGTGAGCGCGATCTGCACGGTGGACCCGAGCGCGGTGAAGATCTCGGCGCGGGTGGCGGCGTCCAGGAGGCCCTTGGAGATCACCGATTCCGGTGGCGGCAGCAGGAACCGGGATTCGGCCGGGATGACGTAGTGGCTGGCGATGCTCCACGCCGCCAGTACGAGCACGAACACCGCGATCGGCGCGAGGATCCGAACCGGGCTGATGGCGAAGGGCCACGACGGAATTCGCCGGCCGCTTCCCGAGGCCGCGCCCCCGGACACCGCGCTCCCCTCGGCCAGTCCCCCGGTCGCCGCGCCGCCGGGGGCATCGGCCGCCGCGGCGGTGCGCGGCGCTCCCCCGCCCGCCGAGTCGCTCGCCGCTTTCCGGTCGCGTCCACGCCGAGCCGCCCCGATCGCCACGAAGGTCATGCCGCCCGTCCTTCCACCGCGACGGCACCGCGTTCGGCCTCGTGCAGAGCCGCCGACACCTCGGCCGCGATCGCCCCGAACTCCGGCGTGTACCGCACTTCGGGCGTGCGCGGAAAGTCCAGCGGCACAGCGATATCCGCCGCCACCCGCCCCGGCCGCCCGGTCAGCACCACCACCCGCGTGGACATGAACACCGCTTCGGCCACCGAATGGGTGACGAACACCCCGGTGAACCCGGAGCGCCGATACAACCCGCTCACTTCCTCGTTGAGCCGCTGCCGCGTGATCTCGTCCAGCGCACCGAACGGCTCATCGAACAGGAACAGCTCCGGCGCGCCGGTGAGCGCCCGCGCGATCGAGGCCCGCATCCGCATCCCCCCGGAAAGCTGTGCGGGCTTGTGGTTTTCGAACCCGGCCAGCCCCACCCGTTCGAGAGCCTCCCGCGCTGCGGCCCGCCGGGCACTCTTGTCCACCCCCGCGAGTTCCGCTGGCAGTTCGACATTGCGCAGCAGCGTCCGCCACGGCAGCAAGGTCGCCTCCTGGAACACGTACCCGAGCTTCCCGCTCGCGACCAACACGCTCCCCGCCGTCGGCTGCTCGAATCCGGCCGCCAGACGCAGCAGCGTCGACTTCCCGCACCCCGACGGCCCGACCAGCGAAACGAATTCCCCTGCCCCGATGGCGATATCGATCCCGTCCAGGGCCTGCGTGCCGTTGTCGAAGGTCAGCGACAACTGCTGAAACGCCAGGGCCGGGCCGGTGTATACATTGCCGTCGGCGGCATCCGTATCTCCGGCCCGGCCCCGGCCGGTGCGGTGTTCTGAAGCGCTGGTGCTCATACCTCACAGTTCTATCGGCGGATCATTGCCGATCGCGGTCCACACGATTACACCCCTGTTTCGTATACGATCAAGCGGCAGTGAGGATTCCGCCGCGCGCCACGATCCGCCCGCGCTTGATCACCAGGCCACGCGGCGGCACGGACACCACCGCCGCGGCCGGCGCTTCGGCGTCGACTGTGAACAGATCGGCCGCCGACCCGACCTCGAGCCCGTAATCCGCGAGCCCGAGAACCTGTGCCCCGCCGTAGGTTCCGGCGGTCAGCGCGAGTTCGATCTCCGGATCGGCTACCAGGCGATCCCGGAACGCCACGGTCATGATCCGCCGCAGCATGTCCCCGTCCCCGTACGGCGTCCACAGATCGCGGATCCCGTCATTGCCCAGCGCCAGCGTCGCGCCCGCCTCGTGCATGGTGCGCACCGGCACCACGGGCGCGTCCCCGACCGCGCAGGTGACCATCGAAACCCCGGCTTCGGCAAGGCTTTCCGCGATCCGCCGCTGCTCGTCCGGCGCCAGCTCCCCCATGGCGTACGCGTGACTGATGGTCACCCGCCCCGCCAATCCGGTGGCCCGCGTGCGCTCGATGATGAGCCCGTACTGCCAGGCCCCGAGCGCACCCCGATCGTGCAGATGGATGTCGATCCGCGCCCCGTACTTCTCGGCCAGCCCGAAGATCAGGTCGAGCTGCCCGGTCGGATCCTGGTCGTACCCCGCCGGATCCAGCCCGCCGATCACCTCCACCCCGTCCGCCAGCGCGGCCTCCAGGAGCTTCCCGGTCCCCGGCCGGTTCATCAGCCCGCCCTGCGGAAACGCCACCAGCTGCACGTCCACCCGGTCCCGATGCCGTTCCGCCGCCGCCCGCACGGCATCCACACCCCGCAACCCCACCTCGGGATCGATGTCGATATGGCTGCGCACATGCGCGGTGCCCCCGGAAACCATGGCCCCCAGCAGGTTCGCGGCATAGTCGGCGTTCGGCAGCCCGAGTTCCTCGCGCCGCCCCTCCCCATTGGCGATCCGCCCGGACAGGGTCCGCCCGCCGGAGTTCGGCACCCACGGCCCGCCGTACATGGTCTTGTCCAAGTGACAGTGCGAGTCCACCAGCCCCGGAAACACCAGCGCCCCGGCCAGTTCGACGGTTTCGGCGGCGGGCGCGGTGAGCCCGGCCCCGATCGCCGCGATGCGCCCGTCGCGAATCAGGATATCGGCGGATTCCACCGGCGCCCCGGGTGTCCAGGGCCGTCCGCCGCGCAACAGCAGATCGTTCACAGCATTGCCTTTCGTAGTGGGAGAACGTCGAATCAGGTGAGCAGCATGGCGGTTCCGGCCCCGACGCCGAATACGATCACGACCGCGCGGAACGCGCCCGGCCGCAGGCGATCGGCGATCTTGGCCCCGGCGACCCCGCCGAGCAGGCAGGCGGGCGCCAGCACCAGCACGGCCGTCCACTGCACCGGCCCGAACAGCGCCACCGCGATCATGGCGGTGGTCGACACCGTCAGGGTGAGCACGCTTTTCAGCCCGTTGAGCATGGTCACCGAGGCGTCGATGCCCAGCGCCAGCGCGGTGAGCAGCACGATCCCCATGCCGCCGTTGAAGTACGCGCCGTACATGGCCCCCAGGAACACCCCGAGGAACAGCAGCGTCCGCGAATCACCGCGCCGCGCCGCCAGTTTCCTCGACAGCACCGGCTGGGCCGCGAACAGCGCGGTGGCGGACAGAATGAGGTAGGGCACCAGCGCCGCGAACACCTTGGGCGGCGCGGCCAGCAGCGCGATCACCCCGCCGCCGGCCCCGGCGACCCCGGTGAGCACCAATTGCGGGAGCAGCGCCCGATGCTCGTCGAGCCGTTTGCGCAGCGCCGCCGCGCCGCCGAGATAACCCGGCCACACCGACACCGAATTGGTGACCGTCGCGGTGACCGGCGGTAATCCGGTGGCCAGCAATGCGGGAAATGAGAGCAGACTGCCACCACCGGCGATGGCATTGCAGACGCCCGCCCCGAAACCGGCGACGAGCAGCAGCACAAGATGCGCGGGATCCATGAAATCCTTCCGGACAGAATGGCGGCATCGTATACAAACGCGATGCTCCCGGCGAGCCGAGCGCGAACCCGGCGGTCGGACCCGCACGGTTCGGAGCCGCAAGTTACGCAACGGTTTCCGATCGGCCGCACTGTGACCGCCCGCACGCCGCAGCCGATTTGCGGCTTTGCACCGGGCGGCCCCACGATGGATCGTATGCAACCCTCCGCCCCCATGCCGGCGAGCCCGCGATGAGCGACACCGTCCGCCGCATGACCCCGCAGCAGCTGTGCCGCGCCATCCGCGACGACATCGTCCGGGGCGTGTTCACGCCCGGTCAGCGCCTGACCGAGGAGTCCCTGGCGGAGAGCTACGGCGTCTCCCGGGTGCCGGTGCGGGAAGCGCTGCGCACCTTGGAGGCCGAGGGTTTCGCCTCGTCACGCCCCTATGCCGGGGTGTTCGTGGCGGAGCTGACCGAGGACGAGGCCGCCGATCTGCTGGAGATCCGGGCCCGCCTGGAACCGCTGTGCGCCTCCCGCGCCGCGGTGCGCCGCACTCCCGAACAGCTGGGCCGGCTCAAGGAGCTGACCGCGCTCGGCCAGGACGCCGTGCGCTCGGGGCGGCTCGATGAATTGACCCGGCTCAACAGCCGTTTCCACGAGGTGCTCGCCGAAGCCTCCGGCAGTACCCTGCTGGCGCAGCTCATCACCCAGCTGAGCTGGAAGATCGCCTGGGTGTACGCGGTCGAGCTGCCGCGCCGGGCCGGGGATTCCTGGCGTGAGCACGAGGAGATCTGCGCCGCACTGGAAGCCGGGGATCCGGATCGGGCGGCCGCGGTGGTGGCCGAGCACATCGCGCACGCCACCTACGCCTATCGCCGCCGGGATCGTTCGTAACATCGGCGCAGCAATTCGCCTGCCGCACGGAAACATTCGGGTCGTATACAAATCGGGTAGCGATCGGGGTTTCAGGAGGCGGGTATGGCGGATCTGGTCTTGCGGCGCGCGCGCATCGACGATGCGTCCGTACCGGTGGATATCGCGGTCGCGGGCGGTGTGATCACCGAGATCGGGCCGGACCTGCCGAGGCCGGGAATCGACGAAATCGATTGCGCGGGACGGGTGGTCATTCCCGGCTTGATCGAATCCCATCTGCACCTGGACAAGGCGCTGCTGGACGACGAGCGCCCGAACCGGGACGGCACCCTGGCCGGGGCCATCTCGGTCACCGCCGAGCTCAAACGCGGATTCACCGTCGCGTCCATCCGCGACCGCGCCCGCCGGGTCCTGGATCTGGCGATCGGCAACGGCACCAGCGTGATTCGCGCCCACCCCGATGTGGATCCCATCGTCGGCCTGCGCGGCGTCGAAGCGCTCCTGGAACTGCGCGAGGAGTACCGCGGCCGCCTGGACCTGCAGATCGTGGCCTTCCCGCAGGAGGGCATCATCCAAGCGCCCGGAACCCTGGACCTGCTGCGCGAGAGCCTGATGCGCGGGGCCGACGTGCTCGGCGGCTGCTCCTACAACGAGCGCGACGTCGCCGACTGCCGCCGCCATATCGACCGGATATTCGATCTGGCAGCCGAATTCGACGTCCCCCTCGATATCCACGCCGATTTCGCCGACGACGCCACCGACCCGCGCTTCGCCATGGCCGACTACATCGCCGAGGTCACCGAACGCACCGGCCGCCAGGGCCGGGTAACCCTGGGCCACATGACATCACTGGCCGGACAGGACCCGGCACGACGCACCGCGACCCTGACCCGGCTGGCGGCGGCCGGCATCGCCGTGGTGCCGCTCCCCGCCACCGACATGCATCTGGGCGGCCGCGCCGACACCGCCAATATCCGCCGCGGCATCGCCCCCGTACGGGAACTGTGGGCGGCGGGCATCACCACCGCATACTCCTCCAACAACATTCGCAATGCCTTCACCCCCTACGGCAATGCGGACCTCCTCGACATCGGCCTGTTCCTGGCCCAGACCTGCCACCTCTCCGGCCCCGAGGACCTGGGCAGAGTGCTCGCCATGGCCACCACCGGCGCCGCCCGCGTCATCGGCCTGGACCGTTACGGCCTGCATCCGGGCGCGCCAGCCGACCTGGTCGTGCTCTCCTGCCATCGCCTCTCCGACGTCCTGCTGGACCGCCCCGACCGCTGCTACGTCCTCAAAGCGGGCCGGATCGTGGCCCGCACCACCCGCATCCGCGAACTGCTGCCCGCCGTCCCGGCCTGACCGCCGCGAACCGCCGGCGCCGCACCCGCGTACTCCTTATGGTCGAGTGACCTTCTCGCCCCAGGAGCCCCGATGTCCCTCACCCCGGAAGAAGCCGTCGTCACCCTGTTCGAGCGCACCGCCGCGACCGTCCCCGCCTATCGCGCCTTCCTCGCCGAACACGGCGTCGATCCGGCCGCGGTGACCACGTTCGCGGATTTCGGCAAGCTCCCCCTCGTGGACAAACCCGGCTACCTGCGCCGGCATCCGCTCGCCGACCTGTGCCGCGACGGCCGGCTGGGCGATATCGTGGCCGTCTCCTCCGGTTCCACCGGCGAACCCACCCCGTGGCCGCGTGCGCTGGCCGACGAACGCCGCACCGCCGCCCGCTTCGAGCAGATCTTCCGCGATGCCTTCCACGCGGGCGAACGCTCCACCCTGGCGGTGGTGTGCTTCGCGCTGGGCACCTGGGTGGGCGGGCTGTACACCATCGGCTGCGTGCGCGAGCTGGCCGAGCGCGGATATCCGGTGACGGTGGTCGCGCCGGGCAACGACAAGCGGGAGATCCTGCGCGTATTGCCCACCCTGGCACCGTATTTCGACCAGGTGGTGTTGCTCGGCTATCCGCCGTTCCTGAAGGACGTCATCGATACCGGCCGCGCCGAAGGCGTCCCGTGGGCGGACTATCGCATCAAACTGGTCACCGCGGGCGAGGTGTTCAGTGAGGAATGGCGGACGCTGGTGGCGCGGCGGGCCGGGAACATCTCCCCCGGCACCGATATTGCCTCGCTGTACGGTACGGCCGACGGCGGCGTGCTCGCCAACGAGACCCCGCTGTCAGTGGAGATCCGCCGGTATCTGGCCGCGCAGCCTACCGTGGCGCGTGAGCTGTTCGGTGAATCGCGCCTGCCGACGCTGGCCCAATACGACCCGTACCACCGCTTCTTCGAAACCGAGGGCGGCACCCTGGTGGTGTCCGCGGACGGCGGAATCCCTCTGGTGCGCTACCACATCGCCGATGAGGGCGGCTTGTTCACGTACACCGAACTCCTCGATTTCCTGCGCGGCCACGGTTTCACGCCCACCACCGCCCATCCCGAGCAGCCCTTCGTCTACGTCTTCGGACGCAGTCATTTCACCGTGTCGTTCTACGGAGCGAACGTCTACCCAGAGAACATTACGGTCGGTCTGGAGCAACCCGGCATCAGCGATCACGTAACCGGCAAATTCGTACTGGAAGCAGCAGCCGACGCGGACGAAGACCGCTACCTGCTCCTCACCGTCGAACTGGCGCCCGCCGCAACCCCGCCCGCGCACCTAGCCGACCACATCTCACACTCGGTCCAATCCGAACTGTGCCGCCTCAACAGCGAATTCGCCCACTACGTGCCCGCCCCACGCCGTCACCCCCGCGTAGTGCTACTGCCCCACGCCGACCCCGCCTACTTCCCACCGGGCGTCAAACACCGCTACACCCGCGCCGCCGACTGATCCGCACCGGTCAGCGCGGCAGCACTGGTTTCGGCGAACCGCAACAGCGTATGGTCGGTGCCGGGCGCTCCGACCATGCAGAGCGACAGCGGCAGACTCGCATTGTGCGGCAAGGGAATCGCAACGGCAGGCAATCCCGCCAGCGACGCCAGGCAAGTCAGCGTCAACGTGCGAGCCCGCCCGCTCTCCAACTCGACCGCACTCGCCGTGCGCTCGGGCGGAAAGGTCGCGACGGTCGGAAGCATCAGCACCCGCCCAACGAGCGCGCCACGCAACGCGGCAGCCGCATCCACAAGCACCAGACGCGCTGATTCCGCCGCCGCCTCCCCAACCGTGGCGGCATACGCAAACCGCTGCGCCACTTCGGGTTCCAACGCTCCCGGATGATCGGTGATCCAAGCGCCGTGACACCGCCAAGCCTCGTGAGCCTGCACGGTCCGGAACGCCGAGAACCAGCCATCCAGCTCCGCACCCAAGTCGATGGCCGCCGCTCCGAGCAGGGTCGCCGCAGCCAGCACGGTCTCCGCGATCTCGGGGTCGGCCACCGCACAGACGGAGGGGTCCACCACCAGCTCGGCCGGCACCGAAACTGCTTCGTACAGCGTGGTATTGAAGGCTTTCGACCCGGGCAGCGACAGCGCCGCAGCCGAGTTCGCGCCGCTGCCCAGTACTGAAGTAGCCGTGCAGAGCTCCGAGTGCAGCGTCGCCGAAGCCGCATCCACCCCGCCGACCAGCGGATCCAGCTCGGCGAGCGGCGCTGCCGCGGCCGAATTCACCCCGCTGCCCAGCACCGAAGACGCCGGATCCGGCCCGGCGGGCGAGGCTACCGGGGCCGAATCGAGTTCGGGGAGGAGGATTTCGGCGACCGCGCGGAGGGTTGCCGGGTCCCGCGCGATCCAGCCGACGGCGTCGAAGGGCGGGGCGAGGGGTAGCAGTCCGCGGCGGTCGATTCGGGCGTGGGTGGTGCGGATGCCCCAGAGGCCCTGGTAGGCCGCCGGTACGCGGATGGAGCCTGCCGTGTCGGTGCCGAGGCCGATGGTTGCTTCGCCGCGCGCCACGGCTACTGCCGAGCCGCTGGAGGAACCGCCTGGAATGCGGTCGGGGGCGGCGGGGTTGAGCGGCATGCCGTAGCGGCCGTTGGCTCCGGTGATGCTGTAGGCGAATTCGTCGGTTTGGGCGATTCCCGCGATATCGGCGCCGGCGGCCAGCAGCGCCGTGACGACTGCCGAGTGGGCGGTTTCCGGCTGCCGGGGGAATTCCCGCACGCCGGCGCCGATCGCGTAGCCCGCCACCGCGTAGAGGTCTTTGACGGCGACGGTGTGGCCGGTGAGCGGGCCCGCGCCAGTGGCGGCGACCAGCGGTGTGCCGTACTCCCGCCACACCGCCGTGTCGATGCTCGAATTCACCTGGCCCGCTCCAGGATTCGCTTGGCGAGATCGCTTCCGGCATAGTGCGCGAAGTCGGCGACGCGGATCTCCCCGTGCACTCCACGCACCTGATCCACCGCCTGCGAGATGGTGAAATCGCTTGCGGCGCTTAGGTAAAGGTATGCCTGCCGGGGGTCGGCGTCGAACAGCGACACCACCAGCTCCACCGCATTGCGCACGCACTGTTCGAGGGCTTTGTTCAGGTCGGCGTCCAGACCGGTCGGCAGTACGAATCCGGGTGCGGCGGCGAACGGCCCTACGCTGCGGCCGAGTCCCGCCGCCACCTCGGCGGCCGGGATCACATCCACGGTGAGCCGGGCCCGCAGCGGCGCTTCCAGCGCCGTCAGCGCGACCTCGCCATTGCCCTGCGCGAAGTGCGGGTCGCCGATGTAGAACAGTGCTTCCGGAACCTGTACCGGCAGAAAGAGTGTCGCGCCGGGAGTGAGCCGCCGGATATCGAGATTGCCACCGTGCAACCCCGGCGGCACCGACGACACCCGCGTATCGGTATCGGTCGCCACCCCGGTGATGCCCAGGAACGGCGAGAGCGGAAACGCCGCCCGATGCGCCTGCCCGGCATGCAACGGCATGGTCCCGAACCATTCCCCGTCGCGGTCCTGCACAGAGCAGAACTGCCCGTAGTTCCCGTCGAAGCCGAGCCGGTGCGCCAGTACACCTTTCGCATGCCGGGTCGACACCACCCCGTACGGCGCACGCATGACGAGATCGTCGATGCGAATGGCCAGCAGATCACCCGGCCGCGCCCCCGCCACCGCGATCGGCCCGGTCACGATGTGCGGCCCGGCCAGCGAATCCCGCTTGCGGACGGTACTGATCTCGATCGCGTCGGCCAGCACCTGATCCGCCGCCACCCCGTGAGATCCGAAGTAGGCCAGCGGATTCGAGCCCTGATCGTCCAGGAGCCCTTCGTGACTGACCGTGTCCACGATCAGCGATCGCCCCGGCTCCACCGTCGCGATCGGGGTGTCCCCCGTGCACGGCAGCCGTCCCCACAGCACATTGCCCGGTTCGGCGGGCACGTACAGCACATCGCTCGCGACTCCGTCGCCCTGTTGCAGCACCGGAAACGCGGGGGCGTCCCCCGACACGATCGCCATCAATCGAACACCTTCTCTACCCGGCCCGCCCCGCATTGGTCGGACCATCCGATCTACCGACCATAAGCCGGGCGAACGAATAGCGTCGGCACCGGTAACCTAACGTAACGAACGGTTTACGACCCCGAAATAGCCTGCATACGAACGGATTTAGAGTTGGGGCGATGACAGCCTCGATTCCCCCGCTGCGCCGCCGCCCGCGCAGCGTCAGCGCCGAGGTCGCGGCCCACCTGGAGGGCCTCATCATCAGCGGCGAACTCCGGGCCGGCGATAAGCTCCCGCCCGAACGCGAACTCGCCACCACCATGAACATCTCCCGCTCGTCCCTGCGCCAGGCCATGTTCGAACTCGAGTCCAAGAAACTCATCGAACGCCGGCAGGGGCGCGGCAGCACCGTCACCGAAACCCCGCCCGACGCCATGGAATTGGCCGGGAACCTGTCGGCCCTGGATGTCGAACTCGGCAATGCCACCGAACTGCGCGACCTGGTGGAGCCGCGCATCGCACACCTGGCCGCCGTGCGCGCGGTCGAATCCAATCTGCTGGCGCTCGAGGAAGTGCTGCTGCACTCGACCGACGGCTGCACCGCGGCCGACTCCCTGCGCTTGGACATCGAGTTCCATGCCCTGCTCGCGCACGCCGCCCAGAACCCGCTGCTCATCACCCTTTCCGCGATGACCACCGAATGGACTCGCCGTACCCGCACACTGTCGCACCGTACCCGCACCGGCCGGCGAGCCTCGGCGCGCGGGCACCAATCCATTTTCGAGGCGGTGGCCCGGCACGACGGCGCCGCCGCGGCGGTGGCGATGGAACAGCACCTGCGCGAGGTCCGGGAACTCAGCACCAATTCTTGACCGGTCGGTCTCGATATGCGTAGGGTGGCGGTCATGGCGAGGACCAAGGAGTTCGATCCGGACTCGGTGTTGCAGCGGGCGCTGGAGCTGTTCTGGCAGCGCGGGTACGAGGCGACATCGATGGCGGATCTGGTCGAGCACCTCGGGATTGCCAAGGCCAGCATCTACGGGACGTTCGGGAACAAGCAGGAGCTGTACGCCAAAGCGCTGCGGCGGTACCTGGACATCACCGATCCGAAGATCATGGGCGAGCTGTCGCAGCCCGGGCCGGTGCTGCCGGCTGTCAAGTCGCTGGTGGAGCGATACGTCGCCGAGGCAAGCGATGACGAGCGGCGGCGCGGCTGCATGGTGGTCAACAGCGCGGTCGAGCTGGCCGGGCACGATCCGGATGTGGCGCGGCTGGTCGAATCCAGTTGGGCCTACCTGGAAACGGCGCTGACTTCGGCCCTCTTGCGCGCCCGGGCACAGGGCGAACTGTCCGCGGACGCCGACCCGCGCGCACTGGCCCGCTTCCTGCTGGTGTTCTTCCAGGGCGTGCGCGTCCTGGAACGCGCACCCGACGCGGCGGTCCGCCTGCGCGACGCGGCCAAGGTCGCGCTGTCGATACTCGGCTGAGCGCGAACACCTTCCATCAGCGATCTAGCTTTTCTTTTGCGCCAATTCAAGACTAATCGTTCCAGAAAGCAGTGGTTCGCATGAACGCGATGGTTATGGCGACCCCGATGCCGTTGGCTCGCAAGGCCGGTGGCTTCGCCGCACTGGCCGCCGTACAGGTGGTCACGATCGCCTCGATCACGATGCTCACCGTCGCCCTGCCCGGCCTGCAAACCCGCTGGTACCTGAGTTCCACACTGCTGGTAGTGATTTCGACCGCCTACAGCGTGACGTTCGGCGCGCTGCTCCTGGTCGCCGGACGCCTGGCGGATCGCCTCGGACATCGGCGAGTGCTCCTCGGGGCGCTGCTGGTATTCACCTCGGCATCCCTGCTCGCGGCGGCGGCGACCGGACCCGCCGTCCTGGTGGCGGCCCGCTTCCTCCAAGGAGCCGGTGCGGCCTTCGCGATCCCCGCGGCAATGGCCCTGATACCGGCGGTTTTCGACGATCCCGCCCGGCGCGCACGAGCGACCTCGATCTGGGGCGCACTGTCCGTCACCGGCGCGATCACCGGCACGGTTGCTTCCGGCTTCGTCGTCGAGTTCGTCTCCTGGCGTTGGCTTTTCGTATTCACGGCGGCTGTCGCGACGGCCGCGGCCTGGGTGATCGCCCGGCGCGTCCCAAGAGATCATCCAGTTCCGGAACAGCCGGTTCGAAGCACGGTCCTGGCAAGCGCGAACGTAGTTCCACAGCAATCGAACGTTGCTCCACTGCCCGCACCCGTTACTCCACGGACGGCGCACGTTTCTCCACTGCCCGCGCACGTTGCTCGGCCCGCGTACGTTGCTCCACAGCGCGCCAGGGCGGTTCGACAACGGACGAGGTTTGCTCTACATCGAGCGAACGTCCTTCCATCGACCGCGGGAGCCGGACCACGGACCGGGGTTGCCGCATTCCCGGCGGCGCTCTTGATGGCCGGTCTCACCGCTCTTCTGGGCGGGCTCGCGGCGGCATGGATACCGGTGGTGGCGGCCGGCGCGGTGCTGCTGGCCGGATTCGCATTCACCCAGCGCTACACGACGATTCCGCTGTGGCCCCGCGTGACCGCCGCCATGGCGGTGGGCCTGCTCGCGATTCTCGTCGCAGCGGGCGCGAACGCCGCCACCTATTACCTGCTGACCCTCCGACTGGCCGCCGCCGGCTACAGCCCTGCCGCGATCTCCCTGGTCTTCCTCGCACCGGCAGCGGCCGTGCTCGCCGCGGGTCCGATCGCCGCGCGTCTACTCGCCCACCGCTCACCCCGTCTCGTTCTCACCGTTGGACTGACCACCGCCGCAACCGGATTGCTCCTCCTCGGCGCGACCGCCGCCATCCCGCTCGGCAAGTGGCCGGCCCTCCTGATCTTCCCGCTCGGCATCGGACTGTCGCTCGCGGCGGCCATGGTGACGGTCATGGCCGCCGCCACCGACACCGATCGCGGACTCCTCAGCGGCCTGGCGAACACCGCCATGGAGATCGGCCCACCCCTGGTCCTGGCCCTGACCGCCCCACTCGCAGAGACCTTCGGCTACCGAACCGGCGTCCTCGTCATAGCCGCCGCACCGGCACTGGCCGCCCTGGCCGCATTCACCATCCGCCGCACCTGACCGATACGCGACAGTGTCCGGCGAAGCCGACCAGTCCATGCCTCGACCGGTAACGACGGCTGGCGTTCGTGCCCTCGAGCGCCTTCGACGGCGACGGCTGACACTGCTGCCCGCCGGCACCCTCGACGGCACCGAGACCTCTACCGAACCAATCGAATTCGCTACAGCACGAAGGGAACCCGAGCATGAACGCGCGTTTCGACGACAAGGTCGTCTTCATCACCGGCGGCGCGGGCGCGATCGCGGGCGTCACCGCGCAGGCGTTCGCCGACCGCGGCGCGACCGTAGTCCTCGCCGACCGCAACCCCGACAAGGTCGCCGCCGCCGCGGCCCGCCTCGCCTCCAACGGCGGCAAGATCGACTGGGTGCGCGCCGACGTCACCGACAGCGCCCAACTCGCCGCCGCCGTCGCCGAAGTGGTGCGCCGCCACGGCGGCCTGCACATCGCCTTCAACAGCGCGGGCGTCTTCGGCAAGAACTCCCCCACCGCCGACCTCGACGAAACCACCTGGCAGACAGTCCTGGACGTCAACCTCACCGGCGTCTTCCTCGCCATGAAGCACGAGATCGCCCACATGCGCACCCACGGCGGCGGCGTCATCATCAATATGGCCTCCAACATCGGCGCCCACGGCCGCCGCCCCGGCCTGGCCGCCTACGCCGCGTCCAAGGCGGCGGTCAGCGTCCTCACCCGAACGGCCGCCCGCGACCACATCGCCGAGGGCATCCGCATCAACGCCGTCAGCCCCGGCGCCAGCGACACCCCGATGTCCTACCGCCCCGGCGAATCCCGCTCCGACCGCGACGCCCGCATACAGTCCGCCGTCCCCGCCGGCCGAGTCAGCGCCCCCGCCGAAATAGCCGCCACCGTCCTCTGGCTCGCCTCCGACGACTCCAGTTTCGTCGTCGGCCACGACCTCGTAGTCGACGGCGGCGCCACCGCCTGACCCCCGCCCGATCGGTGCCCGGCACGAGTGGCGTCTCGGTGGGTGGTGTCTCTCTGGGCGGAGGGATCGGGGGTGGCGGGTCCTCCTTGCGGGAGAGGATTCGCGGTAGGGGGCGAACTAGGGTGGCGGGGGTGGCCGAGGAGCGAGTGGTGACCTGGTTGGGGCGGCGGACCGCGCTCGTGGATGCCGGCGCGGCGGGGACGCTGCTGGTGGGGTGCCTGCTCATCGGGCTGCTCGTGGGGGCTGACGGGGCGTACTTCGGGTTTTCGCTCGGCTTGATCGCGCCCCTCGCTTTCCGGCGGCGTCGACCGGAACTGGTGGCCGTCGCGGTAGCCGTGGTCGCATTGCTGCAATGGGCGATGGTGCGCGATACGACCGGGGCGCTGCTCGCCGATATCGCGGTGCCGATCGTCATCTACACCCTTGCCGATCGGGGTGGCAAAGTCGCGAGCCGAATCGGGTTGACGGCGGGGCTGATCGGGGCCGGGCTCGGCGGGTGGAGCTGGCCGCAGCTGTCGATGCCCGTGGTGGCGCATGTGATCGTCGGTGGATTTCTGGCCGGTACGGTGCTCGCGGCGTGGCTCGCCGGGGCGTGGCAGCGGGCGCGGCGTGGGGAGCTGACGGCGCTGGCCGAGCGGGCAGCGCTGCTCGAGCAGACCCGCGAGCAGGAGACCCGCCTGGCGGTGATGTCCGAGCGCACCCGCATCGCTCGGGATATTCACGATATCCTCGCCCACTCCCTGGCGGTGATCGTGGCCCAGGCCGACGGGGGACGCTATGCGGCGCCGGAGGACCCGGGACAGGCGGTCGCTTCGCTGCGCGCCATCGGGGAACAGGGGCGGCGAGCGCTCACCGAAACTCGCAGGGCGATAGGGGTATTGCGGGAAAACGGGGAGAGCGACCCTGATCCGGCGCCGCGCGTGGGGATTTCCGATATCGAGCGGCTCGTCGCGGATGTCCGGGCGTCCGGACTCGCGGTGGAGCTGCACGTGGCGATGCCGGACGAGTCCCTGGATCCGGGCGTAGGGCTCGTGGTTTACCGGATCGTTCAAGAAGGCCTGACGAACGCCGTCAAACACGCGGGAGTCACTGCCCGAGTAGATGTTTCGATTCGTCACGTGGAGCACTGGCTGCACGTCGATGTGAGCGACGACGGCGGACGCATCGGCGTGAACTGGAGTGCCGACAGCGGCCACGAACGCGGAGGCCGAGGCGGCGACGGCGGCTATGGGCGCGTGGACCGAGGGGACGGGGGCCTGCCCGTGCGCGGTGGTTACGGCTTGATCGGTATGCGGGAGCGGGTCGAGGTCTACGGTGGCGAGCTCGAGTTGCGCCGCCATCCGGGCCGATCCGGTCACCTGCTGGCCGCTCGGATTCCGATGCGAAGCGGGGGGTAGCGGGTGATCGAGGTATTACTCGTCGAGGATCAGGCGTTGGTGCGCGCGGGTTTTCGAATGGTGGTGGACTCTCAGCCCGATATGCGGGTGGTCGGGGAGGCGGGTGATGGGCTCGGCGGTGTCGCCGAGGCGGCGCGGCTCGCGCCGGATGTGGTGGTGATGGATGTACGCATGCCCGGCCTGGACGGGCTCGAAGCCACGCGGCGCATTCTCGCGGCCGCCGATCCGCCCCGGGTGCTGGTGCTCACCACCTACGATCTCGACGACTACGCGCTGGCGGCCGTCCGCGCGGGCGCGAGCGGTTTCCTGCTCAAAGACGCACCGCCGGAACAGTTCCTGTCCGCCGTGCGCTCGGTGCACGCCGGTGACGCCGTCCTCGCCGCCTCCACCACCCGCCGCCTGCTCGACCGCCTCGCCCCACCCATCGACGCCGCCGCGCAGCACCTCGTCTCGACCCTCACCGACCGCGAAACGACGGTCCTGCGCGAGATGGCGCGCGGCCTCTCCAATTCCGAGGTCGCGGCCGCCCTGTCGATCGGCGAGGGCACCGTGAAAACCCATGTCCGCCATATCCTCACCAAACTCGCGGTCCGCGATCGCGTACAAGCGGTGATCCTCGCCCACGAAGCCGGTCTGATGCGGCCCGGTCACCAGTAGCCCGGGCCGCCTCCTACCTGAATCGACCTACACTCGCCCGGCCGGCCTGCACTCACCACACCAGCCTTCGCTCACGGCCGGCCCAAGGCGTCGAGGCCCCGGCGGCTATTCCTCACGCGCACAGGTCATATCGGTGGTGGGCAGCGCGCCTGTCAGCAGATACTGCTCCACCGCGCCATCCACGCATCGGGAGGGCTCGGAAAGGTAGACACCGTGCCGGAACGCGCCGGCCACGATGATCGAGCGCGACCCGGTCAACGCCTTGCGGAGGGCCTGCTGTCCGGTGAGTGGCGCGACCGGGTCACCTGCGGCGCCGATGAGCAGGGCCGGGTGCGGGTTTCCGATCTCGGTGGCCGGTTCGGCGGGATCGACGGGCCAGACCGCGCACGGGGTGAGGTGTCTGGCCAGCGGGCCGAAGAACGGTTCGGTGTCCAGGTGCGCTTGAATGTCGGCGTAGTAGGCGTCGGCGGTGCGGGAGGGGCGGTCGGCGCATTGGTTGGCGACCGTTGCGCTGAAACCGAATTCGGGCGCGACCGACGTCTCGGCGTACAGCGCCAGTTTGGCCGCCAGCTCCGGCGACGGCTCGATGGCGTCACCGCGCGATGCGTCCACCAGATTGCGCACCTGCCGCGCCAGCGCGGCATACGACTCTTCCGAATCGTCCACGGTGAGCAGCAGGCCCGGCACCAGATCGCCCGTTATTGTCACTCCGGCGAGCGTGACCGGCCGTTCGGAGATCGCCGCGAACATCCGGTCGACGGTCCGTAATACCGCCTCTTCCCCTGTGCCCAAACCGAATTCGCCGTCCCGCTCCCCCGCCCACCGCGCCCAGTCGCCCAGCGCCGCCGCATCGGCCGCCGCCGTCTCCCGGGTCAGGTCGGGTCCGGGCGCACGCGGATCCAGCGCACTGTCGAGGACCATCCGATCGACCCGATCACCGAACATCTGCAGATAGACGGCGCCCAGGTACGTCCCCCACGACCATCCCAGATACGACACCACCGACTCCCCCAGCAGCCCGCGCAGCAGATCCATATCCCGCGCGACCGCACGGGTGGACGCGTACGGCAGCAACTCGCGATGAGGCTCACATCGCGCGACGAGCTCCCGCGCCACCGTCACGGTCCGGTCGAATCCCTCCCGCCCGCGCGGACCAGCCTGCGCGATCCCGATGTAAGCACCGGTCGGCCAACCACATTCGAGCGGCGAACTGGCCCCGAAGAATCGCGGATCCATCCCCACCAGATCGAACCGTTCCCCGAGCACGGCCGCCGCATGCCCGCCCTCGGGCCCGTCGAGCACCATGCTCACCCCGTCCCGCGACGGCCCCGGCCCGCCCGTCTGCACCACCAGCGTCCCCACCCGATGCGCCGGATCCGTCGCCGCCCGCCGCGCCACCGCGATCGTGATGGTCTTCCCCGCCGGATCGGCATAGTTCAACGGCGCCCGGAATTCTCCGCATTGCGCCCCGGCCGCCGCGAGTTTCGCCCCGACCTCGTCCTCCGCCCCGCTCCGGCAGTCCCGCCACGCGATCGGCTGCCCCCGCATCCATTCCGGCAGCGAATCCCCCGCCGCCGGATCACATCCCGACAGCGCCCCCGAAACCACGATCGCCGCAACCGCCACACCGAATCGACTTCGAATCATGCCCGCACGGTATTGATTCCCCCGCACCCCGCACGTCTACCCACGGACCGATTTCCCGCCCCGCATTCGAGCCGCAAGGAATACCGACCCCGACCACAAAGGCCGGGATCGGTACACAACCACCGATCAGGCCCGATGCAAAGCCAGCACCGGAATGGTCCGAATCCCCGCGGTCTTCTCCGCATACCCCGCGAACCCCGGATACCGGGACGCCTGCTCGGCATAGATCCGATCCCGATCCGCCCCGGTCACCTCGGTCACCGTCACCGGAAAAGTCTCGGTACCGATTTCGGCATCGGCCTTCCCCGCGGTGGTGAGGTTGTAATACCAATCCGGATTGGTAGGAGCCCCCGCCTTGGACGCGAAAATGTACACGGTCCCAGGGTCCTGCTCATCCTGCATGTACATCATCGGCGTCACCAGCTCCCGCCCGGTCTTCCGCCCCCGGTGATGCACCAGAATCATCGGCGCACCTTCGAACGGGCCCCCGACCCGCCCCTCGTTCGCACGAAACTCCTCGATGATGCTCGCATTCCAGTCACTCATACCGCCGATCTTTCCCGACCATCGCCCGATTTCGCGGTAGGCGTCGCACGGAAGGCGCGGCGATAGGCCAGCGGACTGATCCCGATCGCCTCGTGCAGATGCTGACGCAGCGAAGCCCCGGTGGCGAAACCGACCTCGGCGGCAATGCGATCCACCGGCAGATCGGTGGATTCGAGGAGTTCGCGGGCGCGCAGTACGCGCTGCTGGATCAGCCACCGGCCCGGGCTCTGGCCGACTTCGTCGCGGAAACGGCGGGCGAAGGTGCGGCCGCTCATGCGGGCTCGGGTGGCGAGGTCGGCCATGGTGAGGGGGTGGTGCAGGTTTTGCAGGGCCCATTGGCGGGCGTCGGCGGTGCCGGCGGAAGTGGTTGGGGGAACGGGTTGTTCGATGAATTGGGCTTGGCCGCCTTCGCGCCAGGGTGGGACGACGCAGCGGCGGGCGACCATATTGGCGATTTCGCTGCCGTGGTCGCGGCGGATGAGGTGCAGACACAGGTCGACGCCGGCGGCGGCGCCGGCCGAGGTGAGGACGTCGCCGTCGTCGACGTAGAGGACGTCGGGGTCGAGGCGGATGCGGGGGAAGGTGCGGCGGAAGCGGTCGGAGAAATTCCAGTGGGTGGTGGCGGGGCGGTCGTCGAGGAGGCCGGCGGCAGCTACCACGATGGCGCCGGTGCAGATGGAGACCAGGCGGGCGCCGGGGCGGATGCGGGCCAGTGCGGCCGAGAGTTGTTGCGGGAGGCCGTTTTCGAGGATGGGGAGGACATCGCAGGGCGGGATGACAACGGTGTCGGCGGTGTCGAGGAGGGTGCTGTCGTGGCTGACGGCGATCTCGAAGTCGGAATTGCTGCGCACCGGGCGGCCGTCGAGGGAGCAGGTGCGGACGTCGTAGCGGCCGTCCGCGGTGCCGAAGACCCGGTTGGGGATGCCGAGCTCGAAGGGGTAGACGCCGTCGAGCGCCAGGACGACCACGCGGTGCGGCTCGGAAGGCATGGCGGGATTCTATCGAATAATGGCTATCTTGCCATTTTCCGGGGCCGGGGCGGACGGCAGGCTGAATGGCATGAGCGATGATCAGATTCCGGAGACCATGCGCGCCATCAGCCAGGACGAGCTGGGCGGACCCGAGGTGCTACACGAAGTGCGGCTGCCGGTGCCGACGCCCGGGCCGAGCGAACTGCTGGTGCGGGTGCGCGCCACCGCGCTGAACCCGACCGATTGGGGGCATCGCGCACGGGCGGGGCTGTTCCTGCCTCCGCCGCCGTTCGTCCTCGGCTGGGACGTGTCGGGCGAAGTGGTCGCGACCGGGACCGGGGTGACGCTGTTCAAACCGGGCGACGAGGTGTTCGGCATGCTGCCCTACCCGCACGGGCACGGCGCGGCGGCCGAATTCGTGACCGGTCCGGCGCGTGCGTTCGCCCGGAAACCTGGCAATCTCGACCACATCCACTCGGCGGCGATTCCCCTGGCAGCACTCACCGCCTGGCAAGCGCTCATCGACACCGCCGATCTGCAAGCAGGACAGCGGGTGCTGATCCACGCGGCCGCGGGCGGGGTCGGGCATTTCGCCGTGCAGATCGCCAAGGCGCGCGGGGCGTACGTCATCGGCACCGCCAGTGCCGCCAATCACGAAGTGCTGCGCGAGCTGGGCGTGGACGAGGTGATCGACTATCGCGCAGTCGATTTCGCGGAGACGGTGCGCGATATCGATGTGGTGATCGACCCCATCGACAGCGAGCACGCGGTGCGCTCCGCCCGCACCCTGCGCCCCGGCGGCATCGTGGTGTCATTGCGCGCGAACATGACCGCCGACCTGTCGGCCGAGGCCGGAAAGCTCGGCGTGCGTATCGAAGTCATGCTGGTCGAAGCCGACCACACCGGCATGACCGAGCTCGCCGCGCTGGCCGAGGCGGGCACCCTGCGCCCCATCATCGCGGGCACCTTCCCGCTCGCCGAAGCCGCCAAGGCGCACGCCCTGGGCCAAACCTCGCGCACCGTAGGCAAATTGGTGCTCACGGTCGACTGATACGAAACGAGGGAGGCGACGCCCGTGAGCGTCGCCTCCCTCGCCGGGCCGGAATCAGCGAGTCAGGTTCTCGTGCTTCGGGCAGTAGTTCATGATGGCCGCGCCCGCGTAGAAACCGACATCCTCCAGGCTGAGGTATTCGGTCATCTCGCCCTGGAAGCCGCCGATCCAGGCATTGAGCGTGCCCTTGGACGCCGAGCTGTCCAGCGAGGTGCACAGGTCGCGCGCACCGTCACCGATGGCGCTGATCATGTCGGCGGTATTGGGGAGCGCTCCCCAGCTGGTGTTCTTCTGCTGCAGCAGGCCGAAGAACTCGGCATCGGACAGGGATTGGGCCGAGGCCGACGGGGCGACGGCGACCAATGCGGCGGCCGCGAGGGCGGCAGCCCCGAGAATCTTGCGCATATCTCATCTCTTCGGATCGGTGCGATCCCTCCACCGGATCGCCGAGCCGAAGCGTACCGGATGAATGCGACAGATCTGATCATCGAGAGCGCTCTCCGGAACAGGTCCGGAGAGCGGTCGATCAGAGCGAATCGAACAGTCCCGGATGAGATTCGCGCGCCCGCACCTCGATGGACCCGAACACCAAATCCGGCGGCGGCACCAGGCCGAGATGCTCCCAGGCGGCGGCGGTGGCGACCCGGCCGCGCGGGGTGCGGGCGATCAAACCCGCACGCACCAGGAAGGGTTCGCACACCTCCTCGACGGTGGCCGATTCCTCGCCCACCGCGACCGCCAGCGTGGACACACCGACCGGTCCGCCATTGAAGCTGCGGATCAAGGCCGACAGCACCGCCCGGTCGAGCCGGTCCAGGCCGAGCGCGTCCACGTCGTACACCGCCAGCGCCGCGTGCGCGATCTCCTTGGTGACCAGGCCGTCGGCCTTCACCTCGGCGTAGTCGCGCACCCGGCGCAGCAGCCGGTTGGCGATACGCGGCGTCCCGCGCGAGCGCCCGGCGATCTCGGCCGCGGCATCGGTGTCAATGCGCACGCCGAGAATGCCGGCCGAACGCAGCAGAATGCGTTGCAGCTCTTCGGGTTCGTAGAAATCCATATGCCCGGTGAAGCCGAAGCGGTCGCGCAGCGGACCGGTCAGCGCGCCGGAGCGGGTGGTCGCGCCGACGAGGGTGAACGGGGCGATATCGAGGGGAATCGACGTCGCGCCCGGGCCTTTGCCGACCACCACGTCGACCCGGAAGTCCTCCATGGCGAGGTACAGCATTTCCTCGGCGGGCCGTGCCATGCGATGGATCTCGTCGATGAACAGCACATCGCCCTCGACCAGATTGCTCAGCATGGCCGCCAGGTCACCGGCGCGTTCCAGCGCCGGACCGGAGGTCAGCCGCAGCGCGGTGCCCAGCTCCCCCGCGATGATCATCGCCATCGAGGTCTTGCCCAATCCCGGTGGGCCGGACAGCAATACGTGATCGGGAGTGCCGCCGCGCTGTTTCGCGCCGCGCAGCACCAGGGCGAGTTGTTCGCGCACCCGCGGCTGGCCGATGAAGTCGTCCAGGGACTTCGGCCGCAGACTGGCCTCGATCTCACCGTCGGACTGCTGATAGACGGGGCTGACCGTGGCCTCGTCGAAATCGGGTGCGCCGAAGTCGGAGGCGCCGTAATCGGGTTCGTCGATCATGATCGCCTATCGGTTCTTGCCCAGCAGTCCCAGCGCGGCACGCAAAGCCACCGAGGTGGTGGCGTCGGGCTCGTTGACCAGCACCACGTCCACCGCCGGTTCGGCCTGCCGCGCCGGGAAACCGAGACCGATCAACGCCTCGACCACCTGATCGCGAATCGGCGTGACCATGGCCGCGGGACCCGATCCGGGCGGACCCGATTGCACCGGAACCAGATCCACCTTGTCCCGCAATTCCACCACCATGCGCTCGGCGCCGCGCTTGCCGACGCCGGGCACCCGGGTCAGCGCCGCCACATTGCCTTCGGCCAGCGCCTTGCGCAGCGCCTCCGGTTCGAGCACCGCCAGAATCGCCATGGACAGCTTCGGGCCCACCCCCGACACCGTCTGCAGCAGCACGAACAGCTCGCGCGCCTCGGTGTCGGAGAAACCGAACAGCGTCATGGAATCCTCGCGCACGATCATGGTCGTGTAGAGGCGGGCGTCCTCGCCGCGGGTCAGCGCGGCCAAGGTGGCGGGGGTGGCGTTGAGCCGGTATCCGACTCCGGCCGCCTCCAGCACCACATGGTCGAGCCCGATCTCGAGCACCTCGCCGCGTACCGACGCGATCACCGCGTTACCGCCTTCCGTTGCTGGGCAAGCCTCTCCTCGTACATGCGCCGCATCCGTTCCGCCTGGGCTTCGGCCTTGGCCATGCGTTCCAGCATGGGCGCGCGCCAACAATGGCAGATGGCCAGGGCGAGCGCGTCGGCGGCATCGGCGGGCTTGGGTGCGACGGCGAGTCCGAGGATACGGGTGACCATGGCGGTCACCTGGGCCTTGTCCGCCGAACCATTGCCGGTGACGGCGGCTTTCACCTGACTGGGAGTGTGGAAGTGCACGGGGATGCCGCGCCGCGCGGCCGCGAGGGCGATGACGCCGCCCGCCTGCGCGGTGGCCATGGCGGTGCGCACATTGTGTTGCGAGAACACACGTTCCACCGCCACCACTTCCGGCCGATGGTTGTCCATCCACGCCTCGGCCGCGTCGGAAACCCCGAGCAGGCGTTGCGCCAGATCCATTTCCGGCGGGGTGCGCACCACATCCACCTGGATCATCTTCACGGTGCGGCCATTGGTGCTTTCCACCATGGAGAGCCCGCACCGGGTGAGTCCGGGGTCGACGCCCATCACCCGCACCGAAACCCCTCTCACCGAAGACGAACAACTGTTCGAGAGTCTAACGGACCGCGGCGGTGAATCAGGCCATCGACACGGCGATTGCCCGCAGCCTACGAGGTGTCGCGGGTTCAGCGGTGCGGATCGTTGTCGACGACCGCGCGGGTGTAGTCGATCCGGATCACGTAGCCGTACTCCCAGGAACCCGGGACGTACACCGGGGGCTGGGTGGTGAAAGTGCCGTCGGGGTTCATGGTCGGCGGCGGCGAGTCCCAGGTGCCCGCGCCCAGGGTGGACGGACAGGACGCCACCACATCGGTGCGGCGGTGCGGCCCGGCGTAGGTCGTCGCGTCGACATACGCGCCGCCGGAACAGACGGCCGTCGCCTCCACCCGATAGGTGTCGCCGGTGTCGTTGCGGCAGCTCGACTCTCCGCAGGACAGCCCCGGCGCGAGTTCCTGTGCCGCCGCCTCCGGAGCCAGCATCGCCGCCGCGGCGGTCAGCACGCCCGCGATCCCGCCGGCGATCATCACCCGTTGCACCATCAGCGCGTTTCCCTTCTCGACCGTCCCGACCTGGTTTCAACCCTGTCGCACAGGCGTTTTCGGCGCCTCCGGGGTCGACCCTGAAAATCGCACGGCCGCAACCCTGATCAAACCCCGAGCACACCCCGGAACGCCGCCTCGGCCTCGTCCCCGAACAGCACGAACCGCACCTGGCGCACGGAAGTCGCTGCGGCGCGCACGGTTTCGACGGCGATGCGCGCGCCATCGTCGAGGGGCCAGCGGTAGATCCCCGTCGAGATGGCCGGGAACGCCACCGTCTCCGCCCCCAATTCGCCGGCCACGTGCTGTTCGGTGATGTCCCCGCGTACCGCGAGCAATTCGGCCATGCCCGGATTCTTCCATCCGGCCGGGTGCGCGGGGCTGTGGTCGGGCGGCACGGATCGGCAGGCTTCCCGGTCGTTTCGTCCGGTATTCGCCGGGTAGGCGAACGGCATACCGAGGATCGGGCGTCCGGCGTCCCGGTCCCGGCACACGGAAAGGCGAAGGATATGACCACTTTCGGCAGTACGAGTACCGCGCGCTGGACCCCGGTACAGCTGGCGTCCCTGGTGGTGGGAGCGCTGTTCCTGATCGTGGGGATCGCGGGATTCATTCCCGGGATCACCACCAACCTCGACGACCTGACCTTTGCCGGGCATGACACCTCCACGCAATTGCTCGGCGTGTTCCAGGTTTCGGTGCTGCACAATATCGTGCACCTGCTCTTCGGCGTGGCCGGTCTGGCGGCCGCCCGCACGGTGAACGGGGCCCGCACCTTCCTGCTCGCGGCCGGCGTCATCTACCTGGTGCTGTGGCTGTACGGGTTGGTCATCGACAAGATGAGCGACGCCAATTTCGTGCCGCTCAATACCGCCGACGACTGGCTGCACTTCGTGCTCGGCGTGACCATGGTGGTGCTGGGCGCGGTGCTGCCGCGACTGACCAGCGGTGCGGCGGGGCCCGGCCCGGTCGTGCGCGGCCCGGGCGGCTACTGACCGTTCCACGGGCCGAAACCTCCAGGCGCGCAATGCGATACGGCCGCTCCCGAGTTCTCGGGAGCGGCCGTCGCAGGCGTGAACTCAGGCGTCGAGTTCGGCCAGCACCTCGTCGGAGATATCGACATTGGTGAAGACGTTCTGCACGTCGTCGCTGTCTTCGAGGGCGTCGACCAGCTTGAACACCTTGCGGGCCGTCTCGGCGTCCACCGACACCGACATGGACGGCTGGAAGCCGGACTCGGCGGAGTCGTAGTCGATGCCCGCGCTCTGCAGGGCGGTGCGCACGGCGATCAGATCGCCCGGCTCGGAGATGACCTCGAACTGCTCGCCCAGGTCGGTGACCTCTTCGGCGCCGGCGTCCAGGACGGCCATCAGCACGTCGTCCTCGGACAGGCCGTTCTTGTCCAGGGTCACGATGCCCTTGCGGTGGAACAGGTACGACACCGAACCCGGATCGGCCATATTGCCGCCGTTGCGGGTCATGGCCACGCGCACTTCACCGGCCGCGCGATTGCGGTTGTCGGTGAGGCACTCGATCAGCACGGCGACACCGTTGGGGCCGTAGCCCTCGTACATGATGGTCTGCCAGTCGGCGCCGCCCGCTTCCTCACCGCCGCCACGCTTGCGCGCGCGCTCGATATTGTCGTTGGGCACCGACGACTTCTTCGCCTTCTGAATGGCGTCGTACAGGGTCGGGTTGCCGTCCGGGTCACTACCACCGGTGCGGGCCGCCACCTCGATGTTCTTGATCAACTTGGCGAAGAGCTTGCCGCGCTTCGCGTCGATCCCGGCCTTCTTGTGCTTGGTGGTGGCCCATTTGGAGTGGCCGCTCATTCCCTACTTCCTCGTTTCAGGGGGCTCGGTTACGTCTCTGGCGACGCTACCCGCCCGGGGACGGACAACTGCACCAGTTTACTGCTGCCGTTTTTCCGGCTCTCGCACCGATAGTCACACTCCGGCGCGCGGGCGCACCACGGTGTCGACGAACAGCTTGTGCACGCGCAGGTCTCCGGTCACCTCGGGATGGAAGGAGGTGGCGATGACATTGCCCTGGCGCACGGCCACGATGCGACCGGCCGCGGGACCGGACGGGACCGTGGCGAGCACCTCGACGCCGTCGCCCGCGCGCTCCACCCAGGGGGCGCGGATGAAGACCGCGCGCACCGGACCGTCGTCGAGGCCGGTGAAGTCCAGATCGGTTTCGAAGGAGTCGACCTGGCGGCCGAAGGCATTGCGGCGCACCGTCATATCGATGCCGTGCAGCGGCTTCATGTCCGGGCGGGTGTCGAGGACCTCCGACGCCAGCAGGATCATTCCGGCGCACGAGCCGTAGGCGGGCAGGCCGTCGCGCAGGCGCGCCTTCAGCGGTTCGAGGAGTTCGAACACGTCCAGGAGCTTGCTG
This sequence comes from Nocardia yamanashiensis, assembly GCF_021183565.1. Taxonomy (NCBI): domain Bacteria; kingdom Bacillati; phylum Actinomycetota; class Actinomycetes; order Mycobacteriales; family Nocardiaceae; genus Nocardia; species Nocardia yamanashiensis. The sequence goes on along the minus strand of NZ_CP089226.1, from coordinate 1,232,080 downwards.
ATAGCGGTGGATTCGCCGCCCGGGATCACCAGACCATCGACGGCGGCCAGCTCGGATTCGCGCCGCACCGGCACCGGCTCGGCGCCGCAAGCCGCCAGCGCGTGCACGTGCTCGCGCACGTCACCCTGCAATGCCAGTACCCCAATAGTCGGTTTCACGCCGTCGAGCATACGTTCGGCGGTACTGCTCACCGGGCTGCGGGGCGGTCGGCCGGGCGGCTGTGGCGCTGCTCACCCGGGTGTCAGGGTTCCGTTAGGACAAGTGTCCATCAGGTGATTCCGGAGAACACTCTCGCCTGTGACTGATCTGCTTCCGCACACCTCGCCCGGGCCGCGCGGTGGTGTCGCCGCGCCTCCGCCGCGGCACGGGCTGACCGTTTCGACCGGTTTGGCCGGGCTTTCCCTAGATGCCATGGCATCGGTTTCCTATGGTCCCGAGGCGATCGTGCTGGTGCTGGCCGCGGCCGGCACGGCCGGGCTGGGGTTCACGCTGCCGGTCACGGCGGCCATCGTGGTGTTGCTCGCGGTGCTCATCGCCTCCTACCGGCAGGTGATCGCGGCCTTCCCGAACGGGGGCGGGGCGTACGCGGTGGCGAAGGAACGGCTCGGGCATCGCACGAGTCTGGTTGCGGCGGCGTCGCTGATCGTGGATTACGTGCTGAATGTGGCGGTATCGATCGCGGCGGGGGTGGCGGCGCTGACGTCCGCGTTCCCGGAGCTGCTGCCGTACACGGTGTGGATCTGCCTGGCCATCCTGGCCGGGATCACGGCGCTGAATCTGTACGGGATCCGGGAGAGCGCGCGGGCGTTCATGCTGCCGACCGTGGTGTTCGTGCTGGGCATCTTCGCGGTGATCGCGGGCGGGCTGTTGCGGACGGAACCTGCCGGTGCGACCACCGGCGCGGCCGTCGCCACCGATGCGCACACCATCGGAATCCTGTTGCTGCTCAAGGCTTTCTCCTCCGGGTGCGCGGCATTGACCGGCGTGGAGGCGATCGCCAACGCGGTGCCGAGTTTCGCGCAGCCAAAGGTGCGGCGGGCGCAGCGGGCGGAAGTGGCACTGGGGGTGCTGCTGGGCGTCATGCTGCTGGGCCTGGCGACGCTGATCGAGAAGTTCGAGATCCATCCGATCGAGGGCGCCACGGTGCTGTCGCAGCTGACCGAGGCGGCGCTGGGGCACGGAATCGCCTATTACGTAGTGCAATTCGCGACGGTGATCCTGTTGGCGCTGGCGGCCAACACCTCCTACGGCGGGCTGCCGACGCTGACCAAGATCCTGGCCGACGACAATTGCCTGCCGCATCGGTTCGCGGTCTCCTCGCCGCGGCAGGTATATCGGTTCGGCGTTCTCGCCCTGGGTATTTCGGCGGCGGTGCAGCTGATCGCCTCCGACGGGAACATGAACGCGCTGGTGCCGTTGTTCGCGATCGGGGTGTTCGTAGGATTCACCATCGCGCAGGTGGGCATGGTCCGGCATTGGCCGGCCACGCGCGAGCCGGGCTGGCGATGGCGGTTGGCGCTCAACGGTTTCGGCGCGGCGCTCACCTTCGTCGCGGCCGTCGTCACCACCTCCATGAAGTTCACCGAAGGCGCGTGGCTGATCGTGCTGGTGCTGCCGCTGCTGGTGGTGGGGATGGAGCGAATCCGCAAGACCTACCACCGGATCGACGGCTGCCGGGGCGCGGGCTGTCTGCCGGCGACGCCGCGGGCCACCGATACCGCCATCGTGGTGCCGGTGTCGGAGGTCTCGGAACTGAGCCGGGAAGCCTTGTCGGCGGCCATATCCCTGGGCCGCGACGTGGTGGCGGTGCACGTGTGCCTGCCCGGGGAGAACATCCGGGTCTTCACCAAGGAATGGGAGTCCTGGCACCCGGACGTGCGGCTGATCCTGCTCGAGGACGGGGACGCGACCGTGGGCGGGCCGGTGGCGCGCTATGTGCGCGACAATTTCCCGGGCCGCCGCAAGGTCGTGGTCATCGCCGAGGTGGAACCGCCCGCGGGCTGGAACCACGTGCTGCCCAGCCATCGCAGTGACGAGCTGGAGAAAGTGCTGCGCAGGATGCCGGACACGGTCGTGTGCCACCTGCGCGTGCAGACCGCCTGAACTACGCGGTGCCGGGCGGGAAGGATTCGCCCGGCTCCCGCAGGTTGCGAATCAGGCCCTCCTGCACCACGACGGCCACCAGTTCGCCCCGCTGATTCCAGATCCGGCCCGCGGTCAGCGCGCGGCCCAGGCCCGCCGACGGCGACTGCTGGTCGTACAGCAGCCAGTCGTCGGCGCGGAACGGGCGCAGGAACCACATGGCGTGATCGAGCGAGGCGTTCTGGGTGGGTTCGTCCGGGTGGATCACCTTCGACGAGCCGAGCAGCGTCATATCGCTCATGTAGGCGAGCGTGCACACATGGAACAGCGGATCGTCGGGCAGCTCGTGCCGGTACTTGAACCACACCTGCTGCTGCGCCGCCAGCCCGTCGCGCCGGCCCACCTGCTCCTGCGGGACGGTGCGGATATCCCAGTGCTCCCATTCCCGCATGGCCCACAACCGTTCCGGGCTCATGCTGGTGCGGGCGTCGGGCAGCTCGGTCGGCGCGGGCACCACCGGCATCTCGTCCTGATGTTCCGGCCCTTCGTCCCCCACGTGGAACGAGGCCGACATGGTGAAGATGGCTTCCCCGTTCTGCACCCCGGTCACCCGCCGCGTGCAGAAGGACCGCCCGTCCCGGATCCGGTCCACCAGGTACACGGTCGGCTCCTTGGGATTGCCCGGCCGCAGGAAGTACCCGTGCAGCGAATGCACCTGATACCGCGCGTCCACCGTCCGCACCGCCGCCACCAGCGACTGCCCCGCAACCTGCCCGCCGAACGTCCGCGGCAACTGCGTCTTGGTGGACGCGCCCCGGAAGATGTCACGCTCGATGCGCTCTATCTCGAGGGCCTCTTCGATGGTCGCCATGCACATCCCTTCCCGGATCGTCCGGCTCAAGATAACAATCCGGGCCGCTCGCGCTCACCGGGACCTGGCCGGTTTGCCGAATCGATGCGGGGCCCGCGCGGGATGCCCTGCTGTGCCCGCCCCAAGACCACGTCGGCCGCGAGCGATCCCACCCCGTCGCCATCGAATCCGATTCCGTCACTATCGATTACGAACAACAACCGCCCACGCACCGAATACCAGGAGTGGACGATGAGGACGACGCCTTCCTGACGACGCGCCTGGCCGACATGGCCCTCGTGGGTCAGGACCACTCCTTGCTTACCGCGGAGGAGCGTGGAGCGATACGTGCGTACGCCTGCAACTTCTTCGAGCAGATCAACACTGCGCTGTGGGATGGCGGTGAAAGGTCGCCCTTGGTAAACCGCTACATCGACCTGATCCGATCCGGTTTGGCGAAGTACCCGCTCCCCGAGCACGTGCGAGTCACACGTGAAGCCGCAGCCGCTGACTTCGACATAGTCGACGAAGAATCGGCGTTCGCGCTGGTCGAAGAAGAAATTCGGCATCGAGGGTTCCTATCGACATGCGGCCTGGCCTATCCGCCCAGATCGATTCGCCACCGTCCTGCGGTAATCGTGGATCTGATCGTCCCCACTGGCACCCCCGCCTTGCGATTAGGCGATCTCGCCACCGTCGAAGACGAACGGGAGGTACTGCTGATCGACGCGCGCACGTACTTCATCAGTGGAGTCGACTGGGATGCGGCGCGTAACATGTGGCGCATCCAAGGATTCGTAAGGGAGGCGTGAAGTGGGAGCCTTGACCCGAGAGACCATGCGTGTCGAGCGCGTCGAACTGACGCCAGAGCAGCGTGAAGAACGCCGACGCGAAGCCGAGAAACTGGGCATCAAGATCCGCCGCCGGAGCGCTGCCGGCAAGACCGAGCAATCCGGCAAATAAGGATCTCCGAGCGTCGTTGATCGTGCCCGTGTCTACCGGGGCAGTGGACCGGCGAGGCTTTCCGGCAACAGCTTGTTCTTCGATGGGCTGCTCGGCGAATTTCTCCACGGCCGCCACATCGACAGTGACCTATACCGTGACGTGTCGGCTTTTGTGCAGGCCTCCGCGTGGGGCGGGTGATCTTGTGGTGGGCATGATGGGGCGGTGCCCGAGTTCATTGCTGTCAGCCCGCAGGCGCTCGCCGATCGGATCGCGCGGCGGGTGTTCGTCGCGCCCGGGCCGCGGGTGGTGGCGGTGGAGGGGGCGGATGCGGCGGAGCCGGTGGGGTTGGCGCGCTTGATCTCCGAGCGGGCGGTGGGGTTCGGGTGGAGTGCGGGGGTGGTGGATCTGCATGATTTCGTGCGGCCGGCTTCGTTACGGTACGAGTTCGGGCGGGACGACGAGATGTCTTATCGCACCGCGTGGTTCGACTATGCGGCGGTGGATCGGGAAGTGGTGCGGGCGGTTCGGGAGCAGGGGCGGTGGTTGCCGGCTTTGTGGGACGAGCGGGCCGATCGGTCGGCGCGGGTGAAGGTGCGGGAGATGCCGGAGCAGGGGGTGGTGTTCGTGGCGGGACCCATGCTGTCCGGGCGGGGACTGGAATTCGATGTGACCGTGGAGCTGCGGATGTCGGAGGCGGCATTGCGGCGGAAGACTCCGGAAGCTGAACTGTTCACCCTCGAAGCGCTGCGCGAGCACGAGTCGGAGCGGTACGAGACGGCCGATTTCGTGGTGGCGTGGGATCATCCCGACCGGCCCGCATTGCAGGTGGAGCCGGGCGGCGGACGCGATCACTGACCTGTTATGCCAGGTCCGCGGGAAACTCCGGGCGACCCCGGAACGCGGCTCAGAATGAGGTCAGCATCGGTGCGGTGCCGATGCGCCGATTGAGGACAGTGAGTCTCATGACCTCGAAAGAACCCCTGCTCGAACCGAAGTCCGAGCCCGCCGCGGAGACCGGTAGCGAACCCGCGGTCGTGATCGCCACGGACGCGCCGCCTCCGCCACCGATGGATATCGCGCCGACCGCCCCGCCGAGCCAGGAGGAGGTCCTCGCGGCACGGCGCGCAAAGTTGGCGAAATCCACCGAGGCGTTCAAAGCGCGGGTGCTCGACGGCCAGGCGCGCGCGTTGAAGATGTCGGCTGCCGTCGCCGAACTCTCCAGTCCGCCAACGCAAACCGAGGTCATCGAGAAGGCGGCTCGAACAACGAAATTCCTGAAGGACTATACGACCGAACGAATCGCGCACAGCGACACCGAGGTCGCCGGCACCACCTGGGCGCTGAACACGGTCTGGAATTCCGCCAAGGACAGCGAATCCTTCTATAAGGCCACCCCACATATCGACAAGGGCTTGATCCTGTCCTGGCAGCTACAGCGTGAAGGCGCGGACGAACTCCGCAGTTCCGATATCTTCTTCTTCCAATACCGGCATATGGCCGGCACCGGGCCGATACCGCGACTGCGATTGATCCGGCAGCAGAAGTCCTACTCGACTTCGATCATGCCGATACTCGACTACCTGCGCGATCGAGACCTGTCCGGGCGCAGCACTTGCCCGAGCGAACGCTACGAGGCCGGCAGCGATGAGTACTACGCCCTGCTCGGCACGCAGAACGGGAGCGGCCCCGCATATCTCGTCATCGACTGGGCACGTGAGCTCGGAATCAACGGCATCAGCGCCATCGGTGTCGACCCGAAGTCCAATACCTACTGGTACTTCTCGGCCCCGTCGACCATGTCCGATTCGAAGTCGACCTCGAGTTCCTCTTCCTCGTCGTCCTCGTCATCGTCCTCCTCGAGCAGAAGCCACTCTTCGAGTTCGAGCTCCAGCGAGAGTTCGGGCTGACCCCGGGTTCGTGCACGCCCCCCGATAGTCGGCATTGATTGGTGCGAAACGATGGCGCCCGATACGGTGAGGGCGCGTCGGCGCGAGCGGTATGCGCCGGGTTCATCGAGGGGGAAACGTGCACCCGGACGAATCGTCCGCGCGGTCGATCAGGGCCGCGAGTTCAGCGAACGCATCGAATCCGCAGCGCCGCACGGCTTTCCGGATGGCGGCGCTGTTCATCACCGTGATCGCGGTGGGCGCGCCGCTCGCGATCGGGGTGATCGCCCTGTCGGACGATACGTCCTCCACGCGCGAAACCGACCCGGCACAGGCGACGTACTCGATCCCGTCGAACCTTCCGCTGCTCACCACCATCCCGCAGCCGGTCGCGATCCCCAGCAGCCCGGCCACGACGGCCCCGCTCACACCGTTCACCTGGCCGTTGACCACCTACCGCTCTCCCACCGGCTTCACGCTGATCCGCAATCTCCAAACCGGTGACTGTGTCGACGGCAACCTGAAGAAGGGCGAATCGGCGACCGGCATGACGGTCGTCGCCTGCACCAAACCCCATGACGCCGAAGTCGCGACGGTCATCTACCTGCCGTCCTGGGACAGCAAGGAATCCGTCGACGAGTACATCCAAACCACCTGCGGCGAGCAACTCGACCCCATCCTGCGCGCCCACCCGGAGCTGACCTGGGCGTACTACTATCCGCCCTCGAAGACCGACTGGCAGCAGGATTCGAAGGTGCAATGCCTGCTGCACGACGCCAACGACGCGAAACTGACCGGCAAGCTCACCAAGTGACCTCGGTGACCGCCGCGTTCGCACCCCGAGTACAACGGAAGGCATGACCGAGAACAGGTTGGGTCCCTCGTTCCACACCGATCAGGTCGACGACGTCACGCAGCGTGAACTGCTCGTCGAGATTCTCGATTCCCAAGCCGCGCTGCCCGGGGTGCGGAGACTACGGCAATGGACCCTGGACGCACTGCGCATCGAGCCCGGTGATCGGGTGCTCGATATCGGTTCCGGGACCGGATCCGAAGTCGTCGCGATGGCTCGGCTCGCCGGGCCGACAGGGGCGGCCTACGGCGTCGACCCGAACCCCGGCATGCTGACGGAGGCACGCAAACGCGCTGCGGCGGAAAATATTTCGGCCGATTTCGTCGAAGGCAACGCCTACGCGCTGCCGTTCGAGGACGGCAGTATCGACGCGGTCCGCTGCGAACGCGTCTACCAGCACCTCGACCATCCGGACCGGGCCAGCGCCGAGATCGCCCGCGTCCTGCGACCGGGCGGACGCGCCGTCGTCATCGACAGCGACTGGTCCACCACCATCATCCACCCCGGCGACCCCGAAGTGGTGGCGGCCATGACCGCGACCTCCCTGAGCCGCTCACTGCACCCGCACTCGGGCCGCATGCTGCGCGGCTGGCTCACCCACGCCGGCCTCACCGCGGAGGGCATGAGCGCCGACGCCGTCATGTGGGAGCCGGACGGCATCCGCGCCATGATGCCGATCGGCGCGGAGAAAGCCGTCGCCCAAGGCACCATCACCGAGGAACAACGCGACCGCCTGCTCGCCGACCTGGAAGCCGGCATGGCGGCCGGCGACTACCACTTCTCCGTAACCATGTTCGCCGTCCAAGCCCGCAAACCGGACTGACCCCGCCGCCTGGCGAGACCCACCGATAGGGCGTATGCAGGGCATATGGGCCGCCACCCAAAACGCACCCCGTTCTACGGCGTGCTGATGCTGCTCACCGTCATGATCACCGGCCTCTGGGTCCGCGATCTGACGGTGACGTGGCTGCGCATCACCTTGTTCATCATCCTGTTCGCGGTAGCCCTAGTCGGCTTCGTCATGACCTTCCGCGACTACTCCTGACTCCCAGGCAAAACACTCGCGGTGAACACATCCCACTGATCCGCAGTGAAGACGAGCGCCGGACCGGCCGGGTCCTTCGAATCGCGAACGCCCACAGCGCCCTCCCCGAGCCACGCGACCTCCACGCACGCCCCACTGCTCTCGCTGTGGCTGCTCTTGAACCAGTGAGCGCCGGATAGGTCCACGCTCATGTCGCATAGCTCCTCGCTACCTGCCGGTGCAGGTCCCTGGACTGCGTCTCGGTCAGAGTCGCATCTCTTATGGCCGAGCCGATTTCATCGTATCGCCACACATCCTCGGATCTTTCCATCTAGAAGTCGGGCTTTCCGCACCTTGAAATTGGAGCAGAGGGGCTCGACCTGCCAGGCCTCGGCATCTCCCGGGGTCGAAGATGACGAACAGGTCGTGTCATCTTCGATGAGATCGAGCAGCCGAATTCGCCTGCGGTCGGCCGTAATCCGGTTGAGGACGCTATCCGACATCATGTGGTTCCGGTGAACTGATCGCTACGGTGTTGGGGTTCTTACGGGAGGAATGGGCCGAGGTCGGTCGCTATGCGGTGCGGGTCGCCGTAGCCAGAGCTGAAGTATGGATAGGGGCGTTCGGGTAGGTAGCGGGCTTGCATGGTGGTGATGATCTCGGCGATTTCGTGAGGAGGGGTGGTGCGGCCCAATAGTTCTCGGAGGACGATGAAACTGTTCGATCGCAGGCGGTTCAAGTTCGCGGAACCATTGCTCGACTGCTCCGAGGGAAGCGGCTGCGTCGATCTCCGTGAGCATGCGCTGCACCGCGTCGTCCTCGAGCCGCCAATCCACCGGCGTCACCACGAAATCCACGTCGCGCGGTTCCCGCGCTTGCGCACCGAACCAGGCGGTCAGCAGCACACTGCCGCGCAATACCAGGTTATCGGCCCATTCCGAGGCGGCGACGGCGGCGAGCACCAGGTCGATCGCCTCGCGGTGCGCCAGACGCGGGTCGTCCATCGTGGTCACGCGATCATTGTCGCAAACAACCCGCACCCATTGCCGCCGAGAATCTTTCGTGATCGCATGGGCCGATGACCGTCGAGCACTTCCTTCCGTTCCGCAAGAGTGCGGTGATCTCGTTGTGTGCCGGGGAGGTGCCGGAGGCCGAGCGGGAGTCGTTCCTGGCGTTCGCGCGATTGCTGGCGGCGTTGGTGCACTATCGGTTTCATCGGCGCGGGGATGCGGTGCTGGACGCGTATCAGCTGGTCGATCCGGCGCAGGATGTGCGGAACATCGATACGGCGAGTGCGGCGGATCAGGCGGCGGCGCGGGAGGCGGTGGAGCGGGAGCTGGTGGCGTTGGCGGAGGACGCGGACTTCGCTCGGATCGATGCGAGCGAGATCGCTCAGGCTTTCGCCGAGCATGCCTTGGTGAAGGTGCGGTTGGAGGTCGACGACACGGATATCGATACGGTGATGTTCTTCCGGCGCGGTGTATCCCAGCGCACCGAACAGGTGAAGTGGCTCTATGGTCTCCGTCGCCGGTCCATCGAATTCACCAGTTACTCGAAGGTTCTCGTCTATGTGGCGTTCAAAGACCATGTGCTGCTGAAGCTTTTCCAGAACGTCCCCGCCAACGACCTCGAAATGCTCTATCCCAGCGTCCGTGTCCGCATGCGCTCGCTGGACAAACTCCTCATCGGCGTCCCCGCCGTCATCTCCGGAATCATCGTCCTGGTAACCAAACTCGTCGCTTCGCTCGGCCTGCTCATCCTGCTCGCCGCCTTCTGGCTCGGCCTGCGCGACGAATCGGTCCGCCTGGACCAGACCGCTCTCGTCACCCTCGGCGCCGGCATAGCCGCCTTCACCGGCTACCTCGTCCGCCAATTCTCCAAATTCAAGAACCGCAAGATCAAACTCATGAAAACCGTCGCCGAGCACCTCTACTTCCGCAATCTCGACAACGGCCCCGGCGTCTTCCACCATCTCCTCGACGCCGCCGAAGAATCCGAAGTCAAGGAAACGCTCCTCGCCTACCACTTCCTCCACACCGCCGACCACCCCATGACCGCCCCCGAACTCGACAAACGCATAGAAGAGTGGTTCCACCACCACTGGAACACCACCTTCGACTTCCAGATCGCCCCCGGCCTCGCCGCCCTCACCGCCCTCGGACTCCTCACCGAGGACGAACACGGCACCCTCACCGTCCCACCCCTCCCCGAGGCCCGCCGACGCCTGGACGACCAGTGGGACAACGAGTTCCGCAGCGCCTAATCCAGCCAGTCGGCGCAGTCCAGCACCTCGATGCCACGGCTGGGGAAGACGGAGTCCATGAAGAAGTCGTGGATGGCGGCATCGCCGTCACCGCAGCCGTCCCGCAGCACCGTGAGCCGGTAGCCGCGGTCCGCCGCGTCGTAGCAGGTCGCGGCGACCATTGCGCCGGTGGCGACGCCGGCGATGGCGAGGTTCGTGATGCCACGGGCGCGCAGGACCAGATCGAGGTCCGTGCCGGCGAAAGCGCTGGCCCGGCGTTTCAGCACGACGACGTCGGCGTCGGTTACCGGGAGCGCGATTTCGGTTGCGGGAGAACCTTCGTGAAACGTGTCCCCGCCTTCGAAGAAGGATTTGAAGAGTCCGTTGTCCGGCGGGAGGTCGGTGGCGTTCGGGCGGAGAGCGAAGTGGACGAAGACAACCAGTACTCCGGCGGCGCGGGCGCGTGGGAGCAAGTCCGTCAGGGGCGGCACGGCGTTCTTGGCGAACGGGTAGTTGTCCGTGATTCCGTGCTGGATATCGCCGATTATGAGTGCGGTCGTCAAAGCAGCCTCCGTTTGCGGGTCCTCGGGTACGACCTTATCGATGACGAAGCCCGGCGGGCGAGGCACTGACCATCGGTGTCAGGGTTCCGGAAAACGCTGGGCTGCTCGGGTTTCCGGCGCACACTGAGGGTTGAGGCGGGTGGGTGCGCCGGCCTCGGAGGGTGGTGATTCCCGATGACGTCCAGCGGTGAACCGGATGATGATCCGAGTTTGAAGAAGTACGGGTTCGATACCGTCGAGGTGGATGAGGAGGAGGCGGATTCGGGGCCGCCGGAGAAACCGCCGCCGCCCGATCCGGGCGACGATCATATTCCGTTCGCGAAGCGGGCCAACTCGGTGGCCAACGCCGAGGACTGGGCGGCGGCGTTCAATGCGCGGCGGTTGGATGGGATACGGCGGGCGCAGCGGATCGCACAGCGGTTCATGGTCGCGCCCACCGCGGAGGCTATTCGGGCGGGCGATCGGGAAATCGAGAGACTGCTCGGAGTTTTCGAGGATCGCTACCGGACCGATCGCATCAGCCATACCGACCTCATCGTGCAAGCGACATGGGCGTTGCGGACGAAATGGAAACGAGCGACCGGGCCTACCGCGTATTACGAGAACACCCCGCAACCCAGCCATCACCGGATCGTGTCGTTCCAGTTGGAGCGAGCGACGGTCGACGAACAACGCCTGGGCGTCCACGAGGAACTGAATCCCTCCGATGTGTACTTCCTCCAGTACTACCGCGCGGCCGGAACCCAGCAGAACCCCCTCCCCCGCCTCGACCTGCTCATCCAGCAGCAGGCGTATTCCAAACCCACACAACCGATCTACGACTACCTGCGCCTGATCAACCCCGAACAGGACGGCAATGTAGAACCAGCCGAGTACTTCCTGGGCTCCGCCGCCTACTACGCCTTCCTCGGCTCCCCGAACGGCTCCCCGGTCGCCTATTTGACCCACGACTGGGGCTGGTGGCTCGGCATCAACGGCATCAGCTCCATCCGCATCGACGGCTCCCTGAACCTGTATTTCACCTTCAGCCATCCCGGAACCGGCACCGGATCCTCGTCCTCATCCGGCTCATCCACCTCCAGCACCTCGACAACCTCCACTTCCTGAACGATCAGAGCTGAGCGCGCGGATCAATCGATCGGCGAATTCCGCACGCGCGGATTCGAGCAGCGGGTATTCCTCGGCGAAGTCATACCAATCGACGTGCTCGAGGCGGCGTGCCAGGTGAGCGAGAAAACCCGCGGACAGGCCTCGCGTATCGGTATCGCCTTCCAGGACATAGGTTTGCAGCGTCCGGGAGGACACAGCGCAATGCTCGGCGAGCAGCACGGCGTCGAAGAGGTCATTCCCGGTGATGTGGCCCGGCGCTGACAGCTTGCGCAGCTTCCACGCCAGGCTCAGCGGCTGATCGGCGGCGGCCAGGGTGGCCGGTGGTCCCGGTCGGCCCAGGCGGGGGATCTCGATATCGATCGGCGGGGTGAGCAGATCCTCGCCGAATGCGAAAACGATTGCGAGATTACTCGATCCGACGCCCGCGCACTCCCACTCCACCGCGATGCGCAGTTCGGCACTCCCCCGGTCCCGCCCTGGTTGCGCGGAGTCCGGCCGATACCACGGTCCCGGGCGGATCCGAACTGTCCCGGCCGCCGCCAGCTCCGCGGCGCGGGCCGGGATCTCCTCGCACATACGCTGGGCCGGCGAATCGTGCGGACGCCAGCGCGACGGTGTCACGACGAATTCCAGATCGTAAGGCGCGCGCGCCTTGTCACCGAACCAGGCCTTGAGCGGCATACTTCCGCGCAGAGCCAGGTGATGACGCCAGTTCGAGGATGCGACGGCGGCCAGGAGATGGTCCATCACTTCCCAGCGTGCCTCATACCACGGCCGGTCCCAGCCTGTTGACGGCTCGTGTACGACTCTCTCCCAAGATGATTCGCTCACCGGGGCGATTACTTCCCGGTGGAGGCGGCGCGCCACTGGGCCATCTTCTCGACGACTTCGTGGGGATTCACCCGCGCGGCATCGGGAATGTGCGGGGTTCGGCGGCGGCGGGCGGCGATGATGCGGTCGGCCGCGTCGGCGGGTGAGCAGTCGTAGAACTGGGCGATGGCGCGCAGGCGGTCCACGGTGGTCGGGTGGCCCCAGGTTTCGATTCGATCTTCGAAAGGTATCGCGGGGTCGGAGTTTTCGCGGCCGTGGGTCATGCTGTCGATCACCCAACCGGCCTCGAGCGCGAGGTCTTCGCGGAAGTTCACGGGGTCGGTGGCGAACACCGGGGCCAAGGCGCGGAGCAAACGCCAGGTGTACAGGTCCTGGTGGTGGGTCAGGTCGGGGCGGTCCTTGGCGAACTCCTCCCATTCGATGTCGTAGTCCAGGCGAGACAGGGCGGCGAAGGTGGCGGTGACGCCGGTTTCGCGGAGCAGGGCCGACGACGGTGTGCAGTGTTCGGCGAGGAGGACGGCATCGTAGAGGTCTTTGCCCTCAGGGTATTTATCGTCGGTGAGCCACAGGAGTTTCCAGGCCAATGAGAGTTCCGGCGTCGCGGCCAGCAGGCGCGCGGACGGGCCCTGGCAGCCGAGACGCGGGACCTCGGTCCACCGCGGCGGGTCGGGGAGAGCCTCGTTGAAGACGAAGTCCAATTGGACAGTGCCCGTGGGTATCCGGGAATCGACCGGGGTCCACGGCAGCACCAGACGCCGGCCGGGGACGCGATCGTAGGTCCAGATATCGTCGTCGACGGCGTCGGTGGCTCGGATCCGCAGCGGACTTCCGGACTGTTCGGTCACCGCCGCCACCCGCCGGGCGATATCGGGGAACAGGGCGTCGGTGCGGCCGCTGCTGAACTCCCAATCCTGGGGAATCACAATGAAATCCACGTCGCCGGGCTCACGGGCCGCGGCACCGCACCAGGCCGCGAGCAGGACACTGCCGCGCAGCACCAGGTGCTCCGACCACGGGGAATCGGTGATGGCCGCCAGTACGCAGTCGAGGGCGGCGCGGCGGGTGGCGAACCAGTCGCGGGCGCGAGCCGGATCGTCGAAATGCGGTTCGCTCAGGCGCATTCCCATTCGGTGGTCGCGTATGGACGGGTCGAAGACGGGGTGTTGGCGGATCCCGTCGCCGGCGACCGGGTGGAGGGTGGGCGGGAGGCCCGCCTTTTCCCGGGTCTCCGCGGACGGTGGCGTGGCGGGCACGATGACATCGGGATCCCAGGGGCCGAAGCCCATCTTGTCCCACGGTTCGGTGCTCATTGTTGTTTCCCCGATTCGGTGATCCAGCCGTCGTCGATCGATTCGTCGGTGTCGTGAACGACGAATTCGCGTTCGGCCGAGAGTATTTCGTGGTGCTGCGCGCGGAGAGCCGCCAGTAGCTCGTCGTATCGCGCGATGGCCGTCGCATCGCCGACCAGGCGGCAGCGCTGGGTGACGAAGCGTTCGGTGCGGCCGTCGGGGCGGGTGCGGCGGGCATTGGCGGACAGGTGCGCGGAGTGGGCTTGTGCGAGCGCGGTGAGGCCCGCGGCGGCGAAATCCGGGTCGAGCAGCAGCTTCACGTGGTGTTCGAAGTAGTACCGCGAGCCGAGTGCGATGCCGTCCGCATCGGTGGACGGGACGCCGGCGCTCCAGGGTGTCGCCTCGATTTTGACGCGCACCACCGGGAATCCGGCCGCTTCCAACCGGTCGTGCAGCTCGGCGATCGAGTCCCGCACTGCCGCAAGGGTTCCGGAGGCGCGCACGGTCAGCATGGGCTGGCTGACCATGCGCCCGCGCGCCAATACGATGTGCGCGAACTTCAATCCGTGTGCGGCCGCGTACCGTTCGAGAGCGTCCACCTGTTCCGTGCCGTCGGCTCGCACGGTGAGATGGGCTTCGAAGTCGCCTCGGAAGAGCGGGGTAGCGGTGACTGTCACCGGCCCATCGTCGCAAACCGCCGGTGAATCGTCGCGTGGATTTCCGGCCGCTACCGGGTGGCATCGAGGCTGGATACCGGCAGGCCGAGCGGGCGGCGACACTCCCGCCGCCCGGGTACGGCGGCTTAGGCTGGACGGCAGGCCATTCCACGGGCGGGAGATTCGATGACCTCGGTTCCGCAGGCGACCCGGCACGCGTCGTACGGCATCGACGCACCCATGGTCGCGACCGCGTTCGCCATCATGGCGGCGGGGTTCCTGGGTGCGGGCGTGGTCGCGTTCGCGCTCGGATCCTCGGCCGGGTGGGGACTGCTGGCGCTGGGCGTCTTCATGGCCGCGCAATGCGGCCTGTGCCTGTACGTCTCGCGCCGCGGCAAGTTCGCGGTGTGGGCGGAACTGCTCGACGAGCTGCGATTGCGCGGGGACGAACGTGCCGTGGACCTCGGCTGCGGGCGGGGCGCGGTACTGATCGCGGCGGCGCGGCGACTACCGCGAGGCCGCGTCGACGGTGTCGATCTGTGGCGTTCGATCGACCAGTCCGGCAACGACATCACCGCCACCACCCGCAATGCCGTGGCCGAAGGAGTGTCCGACCGCATCCAGCTGCACACCGCCGACATCACCCGACTACCGTTCAGCGACGGCACCTTCGACCTGGTGCTGTCGAGCCTGGCCATCCACAATATTCCGACCCCGGACGGGCGAGCGGCGGCCGTGCGCGAAGCGATCAGGGTGCTGCGGCCGGGCGGGCGGCTCGTCGTCGCCGACATCTTCAAGGTCGGCGAATACGTTCCGGTGCTGGAAGCGGCCGGCGCCCAGGCCGTCGCCGTCCGCCCGCTCGGCTGGCGCATGTGGTGGGGCAGCCCGTTCGTCGCCACCCGCGCCGTCACCGCCACGAAATAGCGGTCACCAGCGGCGACGCGGCCGCGCCTGGAAGGTTTCGGTGGGGAAATCGTCCGGCGGGATACGCCGGGACTCCCCGCGGCTGGGCCAGAAGCGGCTCGCGTACTGGCCGCGAATGCGGCTCAGATCGGGCTCTTCGACATCGGTGATGCCGACCTGGAAGAGCATGAGCATGGTGACCATGCTGACCGCGACGATCAACGGGGTGAGCAGTTCGCCCGCCTGCGCCCCGGCGGGGACGTGCAGGTGGTCGGAGACGTGGGCGCGCATGGAGAACATGCCCGTGTAGTGCATGCCGCACACCGCGATTCCCATGATCAGCGCCGCGCCCACGGTCGATACGATGCCCTGCACGTGCAGCGCGAACCACAGCGCCGCGGTGGCCGCCACCACCGCGATCACGATGGACAGCAGCACCACCCAGGCGTCGTAGCGCACGGCCACATCGGTTTTCATGGCGTACATGCCCGAATAGTGCATGGCCCCGACCCCGAGCCCGGTGATCGTGCCGCCGGTGATCAGCGCGAACGCCTCACCGTGCTGATGCACCACGATCGAAAGCCCCAGCCACACCACCCCCATGGCGATGACCGCCGACAAGACGGTGATGGGCACGTTGTAGCGGATGGTGGCGTCGTGCACCGAAAACCCCAGCATCGCAATGAAATGCATGACCCAGATCCCGGTGCCGCCCAGCGCGATGGCCCCGGTCGCGATCCACCCCCGATGACCGTTCTGACTGCGGGCCCGCACCATGCAGCGCAGGGCCAGCAGTGACCCGGTGACGGACATGACGTAGGCCAGCGCCGGGGTTAACCACCCATAGGTGAACTGGTCTATTTCCAGCATGCGGACTCCTTGCCAGAACGCGTGATTCGACTGTTCCCACCGGTGGTTGAGCCGAACACTAGCGACAAACCACCAGGTAGTAAATTTGCCGCATTACATTCCGGGAAATGTTGCCGAGTTTGCTGGATCGGATGCGCGCAGGTAGCCGGTGGTGCGGACACACCGACTCGCACTCCAGCATTCGTGTATTCCACCCTTGACGGACAGGGCCGAAAGTCCCTGCCGCACACGAAAACCGGGGTCCGGGCAAACGAAAACCGCCGGGTGATCACGTGGATCACCCGGCGGTCCGAGTTCAGGCGCTGCGCCCGGGAATTACCAGCCGCGCTCGGCGAGGCGGTGCGGCTGCGGGATCTCTTCGACATTGATGCCGACCATGGCCTCGCCCAGGCCGCGCGACACCTTGGCCAGCACGTCCGGGTCGTCGTAGAAGGTGGTGGCCTTCACGATGGCGGCGGCACGCTGGGCCGGGTTGCCGGACTTGAAGATGCCGGAGCCGACGAACACGCCCTCGGCGCCGAGCTGCATCATCATGGCGGCGTCGGCGGGGGTGGCGATGCCGCCCGCGGTGAACATGACGACCGGCAGCTTGCCGGTTTCGGCGACCTCGCGGACCAGCTCGTACGGGGCCTGCAGTTCCTTGGCGGCCACGAACAGCTCGTCCTCGGACAGCGAGGTCAGCCGGCGGATCTCGCCGCGGATGGTGCGCATGTGGGTGGTGGCGTTGGACACGTCGCCGGTGCCGGCCTCACCCTTGGAGCGGATCATGGCCGCGCCCTCGGTGATGCGGCGCAGAGCCTCGCCGAGGTTGGTGGCGCCACAGACGAAGGGCACGGTGAAGTTCCACTTGTCGATGTGGTTGGCGTAGTCGGCGGGGGTCAGCACCTCGGATTCGTCGATGTAGTCGACGCCGAGGGACTGCAGGATCTGGGCCTCCACGAAGTGGCCGATGCGGGCCTTGGCCATGACCGGGATGGAGACGGCCTCGATGATGCCGTCGATCATGTCCGGGTCGCTCATGCGGGAGACGCCGCCCTGAGCGCGGATATCGGCGGGCACGCGCTCCAGGGCCATGACGGCCACGGCGCCGGCGTCCTCCGCGATCTTCGCCTGCTCCGGCGTGACCACGTCCATGATCACACCGCCCTTGAGCATCTCGGCCATGCCGCGCTTGACGCGGGCGGTTCCGATCGAGGGGGTGGCTTCGGGCGTAGTCACGGCAAACTCCTGTGTCATGTGGGCCAATCGGATCGCTCGGAATCGAACACCCTGATTCTAGGCGGCCACTTCTACCGACTTCATAGCCAGTTGGACACGACTGGACTGCCCGCCCAAGGGAGCATGACGGGCGTCACAGCTGGAGGGCTACCGCACCGCTACTACAGCGGTCCGATCACGAACACGGTTGCCCAGTATTCGGCCGCGGAGGGACCCATGTACGGAAGCAGAAAATCGTAGAGCAGATAGGACACGAGAACCTTTCATTCCACACGATGTCCGCCGCTACGGAGAATCGGCGAACGTAGCCGACCCTAGTTGAGAATCTCGGATCGCACCGGACAGTTCCGGATAGACGGGGGCGAAGACGCCGAGTGCGGTGGCGCGGGCGAAGTCGGGATGGCCGGTCAGCTCGCGCAGGGCGCGGAGCGCGTTGCGGCCGTAATATCCAGCGCCTTCGGCGGATTGGGGTCGCGGGGTGGCGCGGCCGGCGGCGATGGGTTCGAGGTTGCGTTCGAACAGCAGCGCGCAGGATCGCAGGCCCTGCATCATGAGGTCCTGGAATCCGTCGGTGGCGGTGATGGGGAACCGCTCGACGTCGAGGACCGCGCCGGTGTCGATACCGGCGTCGATCTCGTGCAGGGTCGCGCCATAGGTGTTGTCGCCGTTGAGGATCGCGTAGACGATGGCGGCCTCGGGCAGACCGCGGTACCGGGGCAGCAACCCGTTGTGAATGTTGTAGATGCGGAACCCCTTGTCCAGCACAGGTTCCCGCAGCACGGTGGTGTTGTTGAGCGAGAACACGATGCCGTCGGTGGACGCGGTTCGCAGGCGATCGGCCGCGGCGTTCACGTCGGCGGTGGCCAGCAGCGGGACTTGCCGCTGACCGGCGGCTGTTTCCTGCCCGGCGGGCACCACCACCAGATCGACGGGATGGCCTGCGGCGGTGGTGAAGTCGACGGCGCGCCAGAGCAGGGCGCCGGTGCCGATGAAGATCATCGGGCACCTGCCAGCGCCACCGTCACGGCCTCGCACACGCGGTCCAGGGTGAGCCGCTGGAGCAGGCCCTCGAGCTGGGCCACGAATGCCTGCTCGGCCTGCTTTCCGACGATCTCGCGGGAGACCTGCGCCAGCATTTCCATGGTGGCGAGGGAGTCGCCGCCGAGGGCGAAGAAGTCGGAGTCGGCCACCAGTATGGCCGGGTCGCAGTGCAGGACCCGGCCCCAGATCTCGGCCACCCGGTCCTTCACGTCGCCGCCGGTCCCGTCTTCGTCGGTCGTGCTCGGCGCATCGGGCGTGGTTTCGGGCTCGGCGGCTCGTGGGTCACCGGATTCGGCGAGCGCCACGCGATCGATCTTCCCGTTGTCGGTCAGCGGCAGTTCGGCGATGCGGTGGAAGGCGGCGGGGATCATGTACACCGGCAGCGCGTCGGCCAGGTAGTCGCGCAGGATTCGATCGCCGGGCTGCCCGGCCGTGGCGCTCGCGGCGGGCACGATGTACGCCTCGAGCACGTGGTCGCCCTGGTCTTCGCGGCGGCGGCCCAGTACCGCGGCGGCGGCGATCTCGGGGTGCGCTTCCAGCACGCAGCGCACCTCGTCCGGTTCCACCCGGTTACCGCGGATCTTCACCTGATGGTCGACGCGGCCGACGAATTCGAGTGCGCCGCCGGGCAATCGGCGCACCAGGTCGCCGGTGCGGTAGACGCGTTCGCCGTCCAGGGTCACGAAGCGTTCGGCCGTCAGCTCCGGCCGGTCCAGGTAGCCGGCGGCGACTTGCGGTCCGCCCACATACAATTCACCGTTCTCCCCGTCGGCGACGCGCTGTCCGGCCTCGTCGAGCAGGTGCACGGTGGTGCCGGGCGCGGGGAAGCCGATCGGGGCCGAGGTCGCGCCGGCCGGTGTGCTGTCGGCGAGGACCTGGGAGACGCAGACCATGGTGACCTCGGCCGGACCGTAACTGTTGAGCAGCCGCACCTGCGGGCCGAAGTATTTGCGCGCCCGGCGGGCCAGATCACGGCTGACCTGTTCACCGCCGAGTGCGACGGCTCGCATACCGACGGCCGGAATGCCCTGGCGCACGATCACTTCCGCGAGGCTCGGCGTCAGGAACACGGTGTTCGCGCCGTCCTCGGCGAGCAATTCGGTCAGCGACAGGTGGTTGATCTCCCCCGGCACCAGCACCACCGCGCCACCGGCGATCATCGGCGTCACCATGGCCATGCACGCGAGATCCGCTGCGGGCGTGTGATAGTGCCCGTACCGGGTTTCCGGGGTCAGCAGGTACCAGTCCACCGCCGCACGCAGGAAGTTCATGACGTTGTCATGCGTGACCTGAACGCCTTTGGGCCGCCCGGTCGATCCGGAGGTGTAGATCACGTAGGCGATATCGGCCGCCGCCACCTCGACATCGAGGTCACCGCTCCGCTCCGGCAGATCTTCCAGCACGAGCGTCGGCACGGTCTCGCCGACCAGTTCGGCCAGTTCGCGTTCGACCAGGCACAGCCGAACCCCGGAGTCCCGCAGAATCTGCCCTATCCGCTCCCGTGGGTGCCGCGGATCCAGCGGCAGGAAGGCCGCCCCGGCCGCGAGAATGCCCCACTGCCCGCTCTGCCCGGCCAGGGTCCGGCCCGCCACCACCGCGACGGTATCGCCACCGCGAATGCCGTTGTCACGCAACGCCTGCGCGATCCCGGCGGCACGATCCCGCAGTTGCGCGTAGGTGAGCGTGCCGTCCGGCCCGGTGAGCGCCACCGATTCCGGTCGCAGCGCGGCCTGCCCCCGCAACAGTTCCACGAGCGTGACCGGATGCCCAGGCAACTGGCCCGGCCCGGGGATCGGTTCGCCTACGACGCCATCGTCTTCCGTGACCGGAACAGCGGCGGTCTCGGTCTCGGCACCGTCTTCCGCGACCTGGACAGCCGCAGTCTCGGTCTCGACAGCAACCGCCGGTCCCCCAGACCGGGATGAGGTCGCCGCCGGCAGCTCCGGCCCGCTCGGTTCCAGTTCTTGAAGGGCCGCCGTCTCGGCAACGCTCTCCGAACCGGAGACGGCGTGCGGGTCAGATCCGGTGAGGGACGCCGAGGCTGCGACAACCTCCCGACGTTCCGCCACACCGGCTTCCTCCCCCTGGACCGTCTCGATACCGGCCGCCTCGATCGCGTCGACGATGCGGTCGAGCAGCTGCTCCAATCGTTCGGCGACGCCTTCGCCATTGCGGCACGACACCGTGATCGCAGTCGCTCCCCCGGCTTCGACGATGGCGAAACTCAGTGGCGCGATGGGGAGGTGGACGGGGATCACGGCGACGGCGGTCGGGGTGAAACCGGGGGCGGTGTATTCGGCGAGGTCGATCTTGCCGGTGTGGGAAAGGACCGCCGAGTAGAGGTTTCGGTCGGTGCGTTTGCCTACGGCGCCGATGAAGCGCAGGACGGCGCGCTGGATGGCGGCGGGGCTCTTGGCCAGGACCAGGTCGTTGATCTGGTTGAGTTCGTCGCCGCGCAGCAGGCCGGCGAGGAGGCGGCCGTTGATCTGCTGCCAGTTCTCGCCCGGTGCGGCGTCGACGTGCAGGGGCAGGGTGAGGTTGGCGGTGGAGTGCACCGCGGCGTCGTGACGGCGCAGGTCGACGGGGAACATGAGCCGGGTGGGTGCGTCGACCGCGGTGGTGATGATCTCACCGATGCGGGCGACGACGGCGCTGGTGACCGCGGGTACGGTGCGATGCCGGAGCAGATATGGGCGGCCCGGCACCGGCGCGCCGCGACCGACGGGGGTGCGGTAGCTCAGGCGCATGACGGTCGCCTTGCCCGGAATACCCAGGCGCTGTGCGAATTCCAGCTCCGATACGGGGTCTGCCGCACCGACGGGCTGTTCGCCGCGCAAGGCCCGGAAGACGTCCGCGATCCACAGTTGCAAGCCCTTGGCGTCCATCGAACCGTGGAAGGCCCGGAAGATCAGCGTCGGGGTTTCCGAAGTCAGCAGCAGCACTTCGCAATTAAGCGGTTCGGACAGATAGTCCGGCCGGGCGATCGGCCCGTTCAGGACGGCATCGTCGCTGAGATGGTCGTAGTCGAGCACACCGTTCGCGATCACCCGCACCCGGGGCGTGGCCGAGACCGCCAGCCAGTCCTCGCCCGAACGCACCAGGCGCGCACCGGGATTCACCCGCGACGCGCGATCCACCGCGTCCTGCAACAATTTCGGATCGAGCGCGCCCACGCCCTGGACGACCATCTGGATCAGGAAGTGCGGCTGCAGATCTCGCGCGGCCAGATACAACCGCTCGGAAGGTGAGATGCGGCGGAAGACGCTGCTCAAAGGGATCGAAACTCCTCGAGAGGGCACTCGCACGCGCAAGCCCGGCGGAGGCCCCCAAGCTCGACCGGACTGGAACGAAGTCTAGTACTCGATCACGTTTCGCGCCGGTTACGCCGATCCCGCCCGCACGGGTCGCCGACCGGCCGCCGGCGCAATAGGCTCTATGGACGTGACTGTGGCATTGGATGATTCGTGGCGGGCCTGGCTGCACGAGAACATCGAGCGCGGCTGCTCGCACGAGACTATGGTCGCCGCGATGGTCGGGGACGGCTTCGATCCGGAGGCGGCGGCCACGGCCGTGCGGACCATGCTCTCGGGCGAGCTGCCCACCGAATCGGCGTACCGGTACGACCCGTGGCCGGTCGCCGACGGCCGCGTCGTGCAGGCCTACGACCGTGAGGTCTATGCGCTGCTGCGGCTGGAACGCCCACAGGTGATCCTGTTCGACAATGTGCTCTCCAGTGCGGAATGCGATGAGGTCATCGCGCTGTCCGAGGGGAAGCTACAGCCCTCGACAGTCGTCGATCCGGACACCGGGCAGCCGGCCATCGTGGCGCATCGCTCCAGCGCCAACACCTCGTTCCGGATTTCCGAGACCCCGCTGATCGATCGGCTGGACCGGCGGCTGTCGGCGCTGATGAACTGGCCGCTGGAAAACGGCGAGGGCCTGCAGATCCTGCGCTACGGCGTCGGCGAGGAATTCCGTTCGCACTTCGACTATTTCCCGCCCGACCAGCCCGGTCACACCACCCAGATCACCGTCGGCGGCCAGCGCACCGCGACCCTCATCGTCTACCTCAACGATGTGGCGGCCGGCGGCGAAACCGTCTTCGCCGACGCGGGCGTGACGGTGTCGCCGCGCCGCGGGCAAGCCGTCTACTTCCGGTATTTCAACGCCCGCGGCCAGCTCGACCCGGCGACGAAGCACGCCGGCGCGCCGGTGCTCTCGGGCGAGAAGTGGATCATGACCAAATGGATGCGGCGGTACCGCTTCCCATAGGCGGCGGTCCCGGCCCCAACTCGCTTACGGCAATCCCTCGCCGAACTCGGTTGCGACGGTCCCAACCCGAATCTCGCTCACGGCGACCCCACCCCGAACTCGGTTGCTCGACGGGTCCCAGCCCGAAACTCGTTCACGGCGACCCCACCCCGAACTCGGTTGCTCGACGGGTCCCAGCCCGAAACTCGCTCACGGCGACCCCACCCCGAACTCGGTTGCTCGACGGGTCCCAGCCCGAAACTCGCTCACGGCGACCCCACCCCGAACTCGGTTGCTCGACGGGTCCCAGCCCGAAACTCGTTTGCGGCGGGCGCGGTCCTGGTTCAGGATTTTCGGCGATGACGAATGCACTCGATCAGGCCCGCACCCTGCTCACCGACGGCGATGTGCCCGGCGCGGTGCGCGCCCTGCGCCCGCTCGCCGAAACCGCCCCGATCACCGAACTGGCCGCGTTCACCGCGGAATTGGCGGCGGCCGTCGATTTCGGCGAGCTCGTCCAGGCCGCCCGCGCGGTCATCGGCGCACCCGAGGACGCGCAGGCTTTGGTCGTGTTCGGGTACGAATGCATCGAACGCGGCATTTCCTTCCTGGCGGTGCCGGTGCTCCGGGAAGCGCTGCGCCGGCAACCGGATTCGCAACTGGCTCTCAACGAGCTGACCACCGCCCTCGAAGACGAGTACCGGCACGGGGAGGCGGTGGCGGCGCTGACCGCCCACACGCCCATCCTGCGGCCGTGGCCCGAACGCTATCTGCTGACCTACAACCTGCTGCTGTCGGGCCAGGTCGCGGCGGCGCGCACCGAATTCGACGCGCTGCCCGATCCGGAAGACGAGCGCTGGTTCTACGCCCGGGACCGGGTCGGCCGCATGCTGTCCCGCGCCGACCGGGCCGCCACGGTCTCGCCGCTGGATCACCACGATCTGCGCGGCTGGCACTTCGCCCTCAACGGCGGCTACCTCGCCACCTACTCCCCCTACGGTTTCGATGCCGGAATGACCGGCCGCTGGGCCTATCTGGGCGACAGCGTCGAGAACTGCCGGCGCGGCCTGGACCGGCTGGCGCTGATCCTCACCGCCGCCGGCCGCACCCCGCGCTCGGTGTCGCTGCTGCCCAACCGTTCCGACCGCATCCTGGGCCTGGCCGCCGCGCGGCTGCTCGACCTGCCCACCGTCGAGTACGACCCCGACCGCACCGACACCGCGGTGATCGCCTACCACCTCAACGCCCTGCCCAGCGAACTGCAGACCTCGCTGCTGCACCGCGCCGACGGCCAGATCCTGCACGAACACGCCTCCTGCTGGACCGATCCCACCCAGGTCAGCGCCGATGTGCACGGCCTGCTCGCACAAACCGTCGTCGAACCGTGGGGCCCGCGCTTCCGCATCGGCGACAACGGCCCCGAGGACGTCCCCGGCGACGACCGCCCGGAGGCCGAACTGGCCGCCGAGATCGTGGCCGCCGACACCACCCCCGACCCGGGCGACGGCGAAACGCCCGACGACCCGGACAGCGCGCTCGCCGCCTTCGTCACCGCTACCCGTGACAGCTGGCTGCAGGGTCCGCGCAGCCCGGCCCGCTCCCCCGGCCCGGTCCGCAGCTCCCGATTCCTCTGACCCGCCGCCTCGTCGGGTACGGTGTGAGGCGATGACTACCGGGACGGCTTTGCGCCACACACGGATTGGCTACCCGGTGCGCTGCTGAGCACCGCGCGGGCAGAACATCGCCCGCCGCCGGCTCGAGCGCACCGCGGTATTCCGCGAGCGCCACCTTCGTTGTGTTGAACACAGAACCTCAACTACGACAGAAGGATTCGACCATGACCGCAGTACACGGCACCTCCGTGGACATTACGACCCCCGATGGCGTCGCCGACTCGTACTTCACCCACCCCGATGACGGCGCCGCCCACCCGGGCGTACTGCTGATCCAGGACGGTTTCGGCGTGCGCCCCAGCCTGCGCGCCATGGCGGACCGGATCGCCGCCCACGGCTATTCCGTGCTCCTGCCGAACGCTTTCTACCGCAGCGGCCGCGCACCGGTGGTCGAGATGCCGGAGTACATCGACCCGGCCGCCCGCCCGGAGATCTTCCAGCAGGTGATCCCGTTGATCCGGGCGCTCCCCCCGGAAGCCCTGCGCGCCGACGCCGGTGCGTATCTGGCCTGGCTGGCGGCCTCACCACAGGTCACGGCGGGCAAAGTGGGCGTGACCGGCTACTGCATGGGCGCGCGGCTCGCGGTCCTCACCGCCGCCATGTTCCCCGATCGCGTCGGAGCGGTGGCCGGGTTCCACGGCGGCCCCCTCGTCACCGACACCCCCGACAGCCCGCATCTCACCGTCGGAAACATCACCGCGGAACTGTATTTCGCGCACGCGGGCGAGGACCACCATATGACCGCGGAACACATCGCTGCCTTCGACAAGGCCCTCGACGCCGCCGGCGTCCGATTCCGCACCGAGGTCTACCCGGGCGCGCAGCACGGCTACACCCAAGCCGACACCGCCGCCTACGATCGCGAATCCGCCGAACGGCACTATCGCGAACTGCTGGACCTGTTCGACCGCAACCTGCCCCGATAGCGCGCCGGCCCAGGGTTATCGCTCAGACCAGCCGATAGACATAGCGGCTGGTCGGTACGAGATCCAGATCGAGGTGGGCGCCGAAGCTGACCACGCTCTCCATCATTCGGGTCACCCGGCGCTGCAACTCGGCGTCGTCGCCGCCGCTGCCGTAGAAGGCGTGCGGGCTGGACATGGCCGCCATCGGGAAGAGTTCCTCGACGAGGGCGTCGACGCGATTGCCGGGGGTGATCGGCTCGCGGACGGTGTTCTGGACGTAGCCGAAGGTGTCCTGGGTTTCGATGGCGACCGTGGTGTGCAGGTCGTGCCAGCGGTGCAGCCATTCCTCGCGGGTGAGGTCCGCCGGGATGCGCAGCAGGGCGAAGTTCGCGAGGGCTTCGGTGCGGACGCCGTTTTCGACCGGGGGCGGGACGATCGGGGTGCGTTCGTCCACGATCCAGCCGTTCACGTCGGCGGCCACCGCACCGAGCGCGGCGGTGACGGGCTCGTGCGCGCCCTCGGTGCGCACGGTGACGATCGCGGCGATCGGGGCGTCGTAGGTGGTGTGCTTGACCTGGGCCTCGGCCACGTCCTTATCGGACACGTTCACCTGCAACTCGGTCGCGCCCGCGGCGGCCAGGCGGTCGCGCAGGTCCGCGTCGTGCAGTCGCTCGTCCAGACCGTCACCCCAGAGGGCGTACATCAGCTTCATACCGAAATCCTTGCCGCAGATCGCCGTTGACGGGCCCACGGTAACGGCGTCGCCGCCGGGCCGGGAGTGGTACGGCAGTTCCATCCCATCCAGCGGACAGGTCAGCGGATGGAGCGGACTTCGGGATCGGTGTCGGTGTCGGCGGCCGCGACGGCTTCGGCGAGCAGATGATCCAGGTGGTAGGGGTAGACCGTTTCGCCCGAATGGTCGAGGTGGGCGATATCGGTGGGGGTGCACCACTTGTTGCCGTTGATGGAGCGGCGCTCGATGTAGTCGAGATTGCCGGGCTCGGGCTCGAAGTTCTTGGTGCGCAGCGCGAAGAACAGTTCTTCGGAGCGGATGAGTTCGCCGTTGAAGGGGAACACCGCCACGCGCCGCCAGAGCGGTCCGCGCAGCAGCGAGGAGTCGGCGGTCAGGCCGGTCTCCTCCCACAGCTCGCGGATCGCGGCCTCACGCAGGGTTTCTCCCGGATTCACGCCGCCGCCGATGGTGAACCAGAACGGCACATCGGGGACCTTGGGGTCGCAGCCGCGCAGCAGCAGCACGCGATCCTGCTCGTCGAGCAGCACCACCCGCGCCGAAGTGCGGACCGTATCCACTTCCAGCCCCGTCGAAGCGGCCGGGGTCACCCGCTCGGCGATCTCGAAATAGGTCGGCATCGGCGCGGTACCGCCCAGGTGCAGGATCCGCACAAGCCGGCGGGTGCGCAGCGCCAGGGTGTCGCGAACCGCGTCGTTGTGGAAGCGCCGCGCGATCAGCACCCTAGCCTCGGCATCGGCCAGCTCGGCCACCAATTGCGGTGGCAGCAAACCGATATCGACCGCGGACAGCGCCGAAGCGAGCTGATTCTCGATGGTCTCCCGGTCACGCCAGTTGGACCGTTCGGCCCGATCGGCCAGCGCCGAGAGCCGCCGCGCCTGCTCGACCAGCGCCGGATCGTAGAGACCGGACAACGTGGTGGCGACCGAACGCGCCACCACCGCCCGGCGTGCCAGTGCCGCGTCCAGCGCATGGCGGGCCTGATCGGTGCGCACGTGCAGGCGGTCGAGACGATTGGCGGTGGTGTACGCCCAGACGCCGATCGTGATGACCACGGCGGCGATGAGCGCGAGAACCAGAATGGTGGTCGCGGAAAAAGTGATCATCGGTTCGTCCTCACGACGACGTCACAGCCGCTCGAAGCGGATGCAGCGGCGCGGGCGCTGTGGTTCGGCCATGCCGCTGCCACGCGGACGCCGCAGCTCCGGCGGGCCGCAGTGGCACCGAAGCGGTGACTCAGGCGAGCCGCCGAGTCGAGCTGCGCGCTCATCCGGCGGTCCGTACTCTCACGTCGCCGACCGTCACGGTCTCGTAGACGCGCAGGATCTGCTCGGCTACGACCGGCCAATCGTATTCGCCGACAACCTGATTGGCGGTGCGGATGTAGTCCTCACGCTTGGCGTCGTCGGTGAGCATGGTGTTCAGGGCCTCGGCGAGGCGGCCGGAGTCGCCGACCGGGACCAGCATGCCGGCGGTGCCGTCGCGCAGCACCCGGCGGAAGGCGTCGAGATCGCTTGCCACCACGGCGGTTCCGGCGGCCATGGCCTCCACCAGGACGATGCCGAAGCTCTCGCCGCCGAGGTTGGGTGCGCAGTACACGTCGGCGCTGCGCATGGCCGACGCCTTCTCGGCGTCGGTGACCTGGCCGAGGAATCGCAGGTGTGAAGCGTGTTCACCGGCCTCGCGGCGCAAACGGTCCTCGTCGCCGCGGCCCACGATCAGCACCTCGAGCCCGGGGTGATGGCGCACCAGCTCGGGCAGTGCGCCCAGCAGCACGTCCATGCCCTTGCGCGGTTCGTCGAAACGGCCCAGGAACAGCACGGTCTTCCCGGCGCGCGGGTACCCGTCCAGCAACGGCGCGTGCGCGAAGGCCGGCACGTCCACCCCGTTCGGGATCTCGACAGCGTCCCCGCCCAGCGCCTCCACCTGCCAGCGCCGCGCCAGTTCGCTCACCGCGATCCGCCCGCTGATCTTCTCGTGATACGGCCGCAGCACACCCTGGAAAGTACTGAGCACCAAGGATTTCGTCGTCGAAGTATGGAAGGTCGCGACGATCGGTCCCTCGGCGATCTTCAACGCCAGCATGGAAAGGCTCGGCGCGTTCGGCTCGTGAATATGCAGCACGTCGAAATCGTTCTCGGCGATCCACTTGCGAATACGCGTATAGGCGGTGGGCCCGAACGACAAACGCGCCACCGACCCGTTATAGGGAATGGCGACCGCTTTACCCGCCGACACCACGAAATCCGGCAGCGGCGTGTCGTCGGCGGCGGGAGCGAGCACGCTCACCTTGTGCCCGCGTTCGATCAATACCTGCGCCAATTCCACGACATGCGACTGCACCCCGCCCGGAACGTCGAACGAATACGGGCAGACCATGCCGATTCTCATAGTGCGCCGTCTCCCGTATCCCCCTCGGCCGCGGCAGGCTCCGCCGCGGCCGAATACCCCAGTTGCTGTTGCGCCGCGGCGATGCGGTCCAGTCGCGCTTGCGACAAGTCACCTTCCCACAGCGGTTGCAACATGTGCCAGTCGGCGGGATGGGCGGCGATATTGGCCGCGAAGACATCCGCCAGCGCCTGGGTAGCCGGTTGCACGCCCCGGGAAACGTCGATGGGCGCGAAGACCTGCATACCCCAGTCCTCCCGGCCCGCCTCGTCGGTGAACCAGCAGTGCACGGGCAGCAGCACCGCCCCGGTGTCGATGGCCAGCTTGGCGGCGCCGGCGGGCAGCCAGGTGGTCTCGCCGAAGAAGGTGACCGGCACGCCCTTGCCGGTGAGGTCGCGCTCGCCCATCAGGCACACCACCTTGTTGGCGCGCAGCCGCTCCGCCAGCTGCGGGAACGGCGGCTGCTCGCCGCCGGTGAGCGGGAAGACCTCGAACCCGAGGCTCTCGCGATAGGCCATGAACCGCTCGAACAGCGCTTCCGGCTTCAAACGCTCGGCGACCGTGGACAGCCCGCCGTGGTTCTGCACCAGCCAGACCCCGGCCATATCCCAGTTCCCGGAATGCGGCAGCACCAGCAGCACGCCGCGCCCGGCCGCGAGCCCGGCCTCCAGGTATTCGGTGCCCTCGACCCGCAGCGACTTGCCCAGTGCCACATGGTCCATGGTCGGCAGCCGGAACGCTTCGCGCCAGTAGCGCGCGTAGGACCGCATGCTGGCCTGGATCAGCGCGTCCGGCACCTGCTCGGGCGTGGTGCCGAGCACCCGGGCCAGATTGCGCCGCAACTGATTCGGCTGCCCCGCCTGCGAAGCGCGATTCGCCTTGCGCGCACCCGCGTCGGCCCCGGCGTCGAAAGCCTTGCGCGCCAGCTTCTCCGGCAGTGCGCGGACGAGCGCCCACCCGGCCGCGTACGCCTTGTCGGTCAACGCGGACGTGAAATCGGTATTCACCGCTGCGGTTCCTCCGGAGCTTTCACCGCGGGCGCGAGCACATCGCGCGCACCCGGGGAATTGCGCACCGCCAGCACCCGCTGGAAAACGGTGATGATGCTGAGCACGGCGAGCGCGTACATGGCCGCGTACACCGCGTAGGAGAGCCATTCGATGCCGTAGTACTGGCCGATGCCGGTGAAGCCCGCGCCGACCAGCACGATGATCAACCGGTCCGGCCGTTCGATGAGCCCGCCGTCGGCCGACAGGCCACTGGCCTCGGCGCGCGCCTTGGCGTAGGAGATGACCTGCGAGGTCACCAGCACCACCAGGGTCGCCGCGAACAGCTCCTTGGAGTTCTGGTGGTAGACCGCCCACCAGGCCAGCCCGCCGAAGATGGCGCCGTCGGCCACCCGGTCACAGGTGGCGTCCAGCACCGCACCGTACTTCGTGCCGCCGCCGCGCGCCCGCGCCATCGCCCCGTCGAGCATGTCGAACATGACGAACAGCCAGATCACCATGGTTCCCCAGAACAGATGATCCGTGGGGAACAGGGTCACCGCCGCGGCGATCGAGGCGGTGGTGCCGATGAGCGTCATCGCGTCCGGGGTCAGCCCGGTGCTCACCAGCGCTTTGCCCAGGGGCGCAGTCGCTTTGGCGAACGTTTCGCGACCGAAGAAGCTCAGCACGCTATTCGGATTCCTTCCATGCCTGCGCCAGTAGCGCCCGGGTTTCCCGGAGCAGCTGCGGCATCACCTTCACTCCGCCGACGACGGTAATGAAGTTCGCGTCTCCACTCCAGCGCGGCACGATGTGTTGATGCAGGTGATCGGCAAGTGAACCGCCGGCGACGCCCCCGAGATTCAATCCGACATTGAATCCCTCGGGCCGCGAAACGCTTTTCATCACCCGGATGGCCTGCTGGGTGAACGCCATCAGCTCGGCGCTCTCCTCGGGCGTCAGGTCCTCCAGATTCGCCACCCGGCGGTAGGGCACCACCATCATGTGGCCGGGGTTGTACGGGTACAGATTCAGCACCGCGTACACCCACTGCCCGCGCGCCAGCACCAGGCCGTCCTCGTCCGACATCAGCGGGATGTCGGTGAAGGGATGCCCGGTGGTCTTGGGCGCGTCCGGCTTCCGCTCCTCGACCGCGCCGGTGATGTAGGACATCCGGTACGGCGTCCACAGCCGCTGCAGGCGATCGGGTTCGCCCGCACCGTTGTCCACGATCTGCTGCGCCGGAATCTCTTGCCCGGCAGCAGCTTCGGTGAGACCGCCGGACGCCGTACGTTCAGTCATGCCCTACCCGTTCGTCTTCTCGAAGCGCTCCGCGGTCGGAGATGCGTTCTCACGGCGCTTGATCCAGTCCGTGATGATCGAAACCGCTTCCGCCACAGGCACTCCGTTGACCTGAGTACCGTCCCGGAAGCGGAAGGACACCGCGTCGTTCTCCACGTCGCGCGCGCCGGCCAGCAGCATGAAGGGGATCTTCTGCGCGGTCTGGTTGAAGATCTTCTTCTGCATGCGGTCGTCGCTGCGATCCACCTCGGCGCGAATATCGTTGTCGCGCAACTGCTCGATCACCTTGTCCAGGTGCTCGGCGAAGGCCTCCGCGACCGGGATGCCGACCACCTGCACCGGCGACAGCCAGGCCGGGAACGCGCCCGCGTAGTGCTCGGTGAGCACCCCGAAGAAGCGCTCGATGGAACCGAACAGCGCGCGGTGGATCATGACCGGGCGGTGCTTGGCGCCGTCGGAGCCGGTGTACTCCAGCTCGAACCGCTCGGGCAGATTGAAGTCGAGCTGAATGGTCGACATCTGCCAGGTGCGGCCGAGGGCGTCCTTGGCCTGCACGGAGATCTTCGGGCCGTAGAAGGCCGCGCCGCCCGGATCCGGCACCAGGTCCAGTCCGGAGTCGGTGGCCACCTTGCGCAGGGTTTCGGTGGCCTCCTCCCACAGCTCGTCCGAACCCACGAACTTCTTCGGGTCCTTGGTGGACAGCTCCAGGTAGAAGTCGTCGAGACCGTAGTCGCGCAGCAGCGACAGCACGAACTGGAGCGTGGTGGTCAGCTCCGCGTGCATCTGCTCCTTGGTGCAGTAGATGTGCGCGTCGTCCTGGGTCATGCCGCGCACCCGGGTCAGGCCGTGTACGACGCCGGACTTCTCGTAGCGGTAGACCGAGCCGAACTCGAACATGCGCAACGGCAGTTCCCGGTACGACCGGCCGCGGGACCGGAAGATCAGGTTGTGCATCGGGCAGTTCATCGGCTTGACGTAGTAGTCCTGGCCCGGCTTGCGCACGGTGCCGTCCTCGTTGTGTTCGGCATCGAGGTGCATGGCCGGGAACATGCCCTCGCGGTACCAGTCCAGGTGGCCGGAGACCTCGAACAGGTGGCCCTTGGTGATGTGCGGGGTGTTCACGAACTCGTATCCGGCCGCGATGTGGCGGCGGCGCGAGTAGTCCTCGAGCTCCTTGCGGATGATGCCGCCCTTGGGGTGGAACACCGGCAGGCCCGAGCCCAGCTCGTCCGGGAAGGAGAACAGGTCGAGTTCGAGGCCGAGCTTGCGATGGTCACGCTTCTCGGCTTCCTCCAGCAGCCGCAGGTATTCGTCCTGCGCCTCGGTGGATTCCCAGGCGGTGCCGTAGATGCGCTGCAGGTCCTCGCGGGACTGGTCACCGCGCCAGTAGGCGGCCGAGGAGCGGGTCAGCTTGAAGGCCGGGATGTACTTGGTGGTCGGGCAGTGCGGGCCGCGGCACAGATCGCCCCAGATCTTCTCGCCCGAGCGCGGGTCCAGGTTGTCGTAGATGGTCAGCTCTTTGCCGCCGACTTCCATGACCTCCGGATCGTCGATGCCGGACTTGTCGGAGATGAGCTCGAGCTTGAACGGCTCCTTCTCCAGCTCGATGCGGGCCTCGTCGATGTCGACCACCCGGCGCGAAAACCGCTGCGCGCCTTTGATGATCTTCTTCATCCGGGATTCGAGCTTGGTCAGATCCTCCGGGGTGAACGGCTTGTCCACCTGGAAGTCGTAGTAGAAGCCGTCCTTGATGTACGGGCCGATACCGAGCTTGGCGTTCGGGAACTCCTGCTGCACGGCCTGGGCCAGGACGTGTGCGGCCGAATGGCGGATCACATTGCGCCCGTCCGGGGAGTCGGCGGTGACGACCTCGACCTCGGTGTCGAACTCGGGCACCCAGGACAGGTCCCGCAGTTCGCCCGCGGCGTCCTTGACGACGATGACCGCGTTCGGGCCCTTGTTCGGCAGGTCCGCCTCGCGCACCGCAGTGCCCGCGGTAGTCCCAGCGGGCACCCGGATCAGGGGTACTGGGCTGTTCGCGGCTGTGGTGGTCACGGCTGGACACTCCTTGGCATCGTCATAGACGGGCGACTTACCCGCCGGTTCTGGTTCGCGTGCCGGTATACCCCCGGCGCGACCATGCTATCGGGAGGGTCCTACGCTGCGCCCACGCGGGCGTCAGCCCCGCGCGGCGAGCTCCGCCAGCAATTGCTCGCGCTGCGCCGCAGGTCGTTTCGGGCAGCTGGTGCACATTTCGCAGCCGGGCACCTCGAAAACCAGGCAGCAGGAGATGCGGCGCACAAAAGTGCGGCCGCCGATATCACTGAAGCGCGGCACCGGCAGCCGGCCCGCGACGTCCCGGGCCAGGCGTGCGCCCGCTTCCTGGTCACCGGCGTCCAGCGCCCGGTTGCCGATGGCGTCCGCGACGATCGCCCAGAGGGCGGCGACGCCGGCCCCGCACACCTCGGCCACCACCGGGATCACCCGCGAGAGGGTGTGCCGCAGGGCGTGCCCGACCGGTTCGGCCGCATTGCCCCCGTCGTCGACGGGGAGCACCCGTTCGATGCCGCCGTCCGGGCGCACTTCGCAGGTGATCCGCTCCAGCACCGGGTCGACCTCGGGCCGCATCCCCACCTGTGCGCCCACCACGGCATCGACGAGCGAGGAGGCCGCCATGCACCACCACAGCGTGCCCGACACCCGCGAATCCCCGGTTCCCCACGAAACGCCCATGTCGGCGATGCGTTCGGTGAGCCACTGCGGATCGAGCAACACGGTGCCCGGCACCACGCTCATCGAAACCGGGGACTGCGCAACCATTTCCATCCCACTCCGATCCAGCCGCCGACCACAGGGTGCGTGTACCTACCACGATGTCACGATCCGCGCCGCCCGGCCGCTCCCCGTCCCCCCGTACCGATCGCGGCGGCACGGGGACAGGCTAGTTCGCCCGCCGCGGCCCGCCCCGCAGGCGCGCCCGTGCCCGCCCGCGCCCCACGGATTCGGGGCATACCCAAAAGAGGTGAAACCCTAGCACTTCACACTCCCGTGACGATAGTGTTCGGCGAACCCCGGGAAGCGGGCCGAGCATGGGAGTCGAAGAGTGCAGCCGAGAACCAACCTGAATCGCCGGATCGCCTGGGGCGCAGGCGTAGTCGCGGGCCTGGCCGCCGTCGGGCTGACCGCGCCGCCCGCCTCCGCCGACGTCATCAACATCGCGGTGTCGAAGAAGAACGGCGAACCCACCGTGGGCGGCACCTTCCAGCTGCTGTCCCAGACCGAGGGCACCGGCACCGGCTTCGACACCGGCTCGAGCTTCCTCAAGGCCCCGGTGGTGTTCACCGACAACGGCGCCTGCATCGGCAAGGCCCGCCCGGCCATGATCAACAACGGGCTGGCGCACGTGGAATGGACCCCCACCACCGCGGGCCAGCACACCCTCACCGCCACCCACGGCGGCAATTCGAAATCCATCACGGTCACCGTCGCGCCGGGCACCGCCACCCAGCCCGCCGCCCAGTCCCCGGACTGCACCGTCTCCGGCTCCGCCTCGGCCGGCAGCACCGACTGACTCAGCCGACGGCGCCGACCCGGTCCCGCTCCGCGAGGAATCGCAGGATGCGCGGGACGACCTGCTCGGGAATCCGATCGAGAACGCCGTGCCCCATGCCCGGATAGATCCGGGTCTGGGCGTTCGGCAGATGCGCGGTGATGCGCTCGACGTCGCGGACCGGCTCACAAGCCACCGAATCGCCGCCGAAGATGGCGAGCAGCGGCGTCGTGATCGATTGCAGCTCTTCGTCTTTCAGCACCCGCGCCCAGCCGAGACCGGTCCGGTACGCCATAGCCGCACGCGCACAGGCGAATTGCTCCGCGCTCATCTCGACGCCCGGGGTGAGCCAGGCGGTCATCTTGCGCCAGCTGGCATCCGACGGGTTCACGGCGAACTTCATTATCTTGAACAGCACTCGCCACTTCATCTTCCCGAAGATCGCGTTGGGTTCGATGAGCGTCACGCTCGCCAGCCGCTCCGGGCCGTGCAGTGCGATCACCGAGGCATGCCAGGCGCCCTGCGACATGCCCAGCACGTGCACCCGATCGACATCGAGCCCCGCGAGCACCTCGTTGAACCACACCGCGATATCGGCCTCGGATTCCAGCGGCGCGGTCTGCACGCTCTTCCCCGCTGCGCCGATCATGTCCAGCGCGTACACGACCCGATCTCGCGCAAGAGCTTCGGCGATGAAACCCCAGTACAGACCGTTGCCGCCCAGGGACGGCAGCAGCACCAGCGGAATCCCGTCACCCGCCCCGGACTGCCGCACATGCGTGGCCCCGAACGAGGTGGGCACCTCGTAGATTCGCGCCGGTAGTGGCCATGACGGTTCCAGTGCGGCATACGCGGCCAGGTAGGTCTCGCGCGCGGCGTCGTTCTTGAATCGCCCGATCTTGCCCATGGTCTCCCCTTCATCTCCGTTGATGATATGAGCATATCATTTAAGTGGTATGCACGTACCAACACGGACCGTCTGTGCCAAACAGGTTCGGGCCGAAGGATTTTCGGGTGATCTAGGATTTCCCGCACCTACACTGAGCACCACCCGCCGTCTCGTAGAAAGCCGCGGTGCGTTCTCATGTCTTCTCATCTCCGCCGAAATTCCGATACCCGGCTCTGGGCCTCAGGCTCGGCCACCGGCGGGGCCTGGTCCGACCAGGCGCCGCTGCCCGGGGCCACCTCACCCGATGGGCCGGCGCTGGCCGTGTTCCAGCGGCAGTTGGTCATGGCCTGGCGTGCCGAGGACAGCACGGACAGCATCTGGTTCGCGAGCAGTGGCGACGGGGACACCTGGACGACGCCGTGGAATCTGCCGTATGTGGGTACGTCCGAGCGGCCGAGTCTGGCGGCCGTGCAGGAGCCGGGGCTGGAGACGTTGTATCTGACGTGGAAGGGCGCGGGGCGGGATCAGAGCATCTACTGGTCCAGTTCGGCCGATGGGCACAAGTGGGAGGACCAGCAGTTGCTGGGCGGGGCGGAGACGGCGCGCGGGCCCAGCCTGGTGGTGTTCCAGGGCGTGCCGCAGATCTTCTGGCGGGGCGGGGAAAGCCTGGTCTCCTCGAACCAGAACCTCTACACGGCGGTGCGGGGCGAAAACGGCTGGAGCGCTCCGACGCCGCTGCCGGGGATGACCGCCGCCGACACTCCGGCCGTGGCCGTGTTGGGCGACACTTTGTATCTCGCGCATCGCGGGCGCAAGGCGCTGCTGGACGACGACACCTGGATTCGCTTGTGGAGCACCACCGATGGCGTCACCTGGACCTCGCGCACCAGTCCGCCGGACGCCTACACCGAACTGAGCCCGGCGCTCGCCGCCTACGACGGCAAGCTGCATCTGGCGTGGAAGTCCGCGAGCGGGCCGGAGCTGTGGTACTCGGTGTTCGACGGTGTGCAGACCTGGCAATCACCTACTCGCGCAGCCGCTTTCGAAACCGCGTGCAGCCCGGCCCTGAGCCCCTTCCGGCCCGCACCGGGCGCGGGCGAACTGCATCTGGCCTGGCGCGGTTCGACCACCGGCTAGCGCCCCGGAAAAGCGCGAGTGCGCGAAACCCGTTGCCGGACTTCGCGCACTCGCGGGAATCGATCAGCGCAGAGCTGTCGCCAAGGCCGATAGGTCGGCGTCCGCGATCTCCGATAGGTCGTCCATGCTGACCTCCAGCACCCGGGCGGTGCCGATATCGAAGAACAGACCGGTCACGGTGAGCCCGCGTTCCATCATGGCGCGGCGCACCACCGGGTGGGCGTGCAGGGTTTCCAGCTGCATGGCCACGTTCACCATGGCGAGCTGATCCGGCACCCCGAAGCCCTCGCGCGCCGCGGCGTACGCGACGCGATGACCGCCGCGGAATGCGTCCAGGGACGAGCGCCCGTGCTTGAGCCAGTCGCCCAGACCGGGGCCGCTGGGCGGTCCGGCCAGCAGCGCCTTCATGGCGCCGCACGACGAATGCCCGCACACCACCACGTGATCCACGCCGAGTTCGTCGATGGCGAAGGCGATGGCGGCCTCGATCGAGCTGTCGCGCCCCTGCTCGGGCACCAGGTTGCCGACATTGCGGACCGTGAACAGGTCGCCCGGACCGGAGCTGGTGATCACGTTCGGCACGATGCGGGAGTCGGCGCAGGTCAGGAAGAGCGAATGCGGGTTCTGCCCGTCACGTAGCTCGTCCAGGTGCGGGCGCACCACGTGCGCGTTGCGGCGATGGAAGGCCGCCACACCGGTGGTGACCGGGTTCTCGCCTTCCTTCCACGGGCTCAGCACATCGTCGAGCAGGCCGCGGGCCCGGCCGCGCACCGGCGGACCGGTGACGGCGTCGGCCATGGGCGCGGTGCCCAGTTCGACGAATTCGACGGTGCCGCCGGTGCTCTCGTGCTGGCGCGCCCAATCGTGAATGGCCTCGTAGGCGGCGTGATCGAGGAAGTCGACGCTCATCTCGACCAGTACCGTGGTCCCCGCGGGCACCTTGCCCAGTTCCTTGGACAGCTTGGGCAGCGCCAGGAAGGTGCAGGTGCCGTCGATGCTCACCAGCCAGCGATCGGTACCGGTCACCGGCCCGGCCGTGATGACCACGCGGACCACCCGCCACAGCAGCAAGGCGAAGGCCAGCAGCAGCCCGAGCAGCACGCCCTCGAGGAGGTTCAGGAACACCACGCCGAGCACGGTCGCCACATAGACCAGCAGGTCGCCGGTGCGCTGCGCGAGCCGGATGTGCGCCAGCTTGACCAGCTGGATGCCGATCACGATGAGCAGGCCGGCCAGCGCCGATTTGGGAATCTGCTGCACCAGGCCGGCCAGCGCGACCGAGAACACCAGCACCCAGATGCCGTGCAGGAACGCCGAAGCGCGGGACTTGGCCCCGGCCTGCACATTGGTCGCCGAGCGCACGATGACGCCGGTGACGGGCAGGCCGCCGAGCAGGCCGGAGGTCATATTGGCCGCGCCCTGGGCGACCAGTTCCTTGTCGAAGTTGGTGCGCGGGCCGGTGTGCATCTTGTCGACGGCGACCGCGGACAGCAGGCTCTCCACGCTGGCGATGAGCGCGATGGTCAGCACGGCCAGCGCGACCGCGCCCCAGTTACCGCTGGGCAGCGACGGCAGCCCGATGGCGTCGAACAGCGAGCCGCTCAACACGATTCGCTCCGGATTGCCCGGCAGCACCAGCGACAGCAGCGTGGCGGTGACGATGGCGACCAGCGGTCCGGGCAGCACCCGCAGCTTCCCCGGCACATACTTCCAGCTCAGCATGATCACGATGACGAGCAGGCCGATGAAGAAGTCGTCGCCGTGCAGATTGAGCAGTTCGCTCGGCAGCTGAATCAGGTTCTGCCAGGCCGAACTGTGCGACGCGCCGCCGAGCAGCACGTGTAGCTGCTGCAGCGCGATGGTGACGCCGATACCGGCGAGCATGGCGTGCACCACGACCGGTGCGATGGCCAGGGCGGCGCGCGCGATCCGGCTCAGGCCGAACA
Source organism: Nocardia yamanashiensis (assembly GCF_021183565.1). Classification (NCBI taxonomy): domain Bacteria; kingdom Bacillati; phylum Actinomycetota; class Actinomycetes; order Mycobacteriales; family Nocardiaceae; genus Nocardia; species Nocardia yamanashiensis. The sequence continues at coordinate 1,193,939 of NZ_CP089226.1, read as the reverse complement.
CGATCTGCAGCAGGCCCGCGGCCACGGTGATGAAACAGGCTGTCTTCCAGCCGAATTGGTTGATGGTTTCGGCGACCACCACGGTCAGGCCGGCGGCGGGACCGCTGACCTGGAGCGGGGATCCGCCGAGCAGTCCCACCACCACGCCGCCGATCACGGCGGCGATGAGCCCGGCGGCGATGGGCGCGCCGGAGGCGACGGCGATACCCAGGGACAGGGGTAGGGCGACCAGGAACACCACGATGGACGCGGGCAGGTCGTAGCGCAGGAGATTGGCGGACCAGCCGTTGGCTCTACCTGGCGGTGAATCGGTGTCGAGAGACATTTCGGCTCCTTGCTCCGGAGTTGGACGGCTCCGGAAGATGTCGAACATGTACTGCGGGCATCGAATTGACACTGTGGACGGCACTGTCCACAGAACTCACCGGACGAGTGGAGCCAGGCTAAGAGTAAAGACTTAGCAAAGGCTGAGAAAAAGCGTGCTTGAATGTTACGCCTTGGTGAAAGACTCGCCAAGCATCCTTCACAAGGCTCAGGAAATCGCGCCCATCAGGCCGGGAGCGCCGCGACCGGCCGCCGGGCGTCATCGATCTCGGCGATTCCGGCCACAGTGACCTCCACCACTCGGGCGGTCGCGATATCGAAGAACAGGCCCGAGAGCACCACGCCGCGCTCGTCGACGCCGCGCCGCACCACCGGATGCGAGTAGAGCGTCTCCAGCTGCACGGCCACGTTCACCATGCCGAGCTGATCGACCGGCCCGAATCCGGCCGCCGCGGCCGCCCGCGCCACCGGATGCCCGAGCCGGAAGCGCTCCAGACTGGGGCGCGCGAGGGCGAGCCAGTCGTCCAGCCCCGAACCGGTGACGGCTTCGGCGTGCAGGGCTTCCATTGCGCCGCAAGAGGAATGACCGCACACCACCACCGAGCGCACATCCAGCTTGTCCAAGGCGTAGATGAGCGCGGCCTCCATGGAGGAGTCCTGCCGGTCGGCGGGAATCAGATTGCCGACATTGCGCACGGTGAACAGGTCGCCCGGCCCGGAATTGGTGATCACGTTCGGCACGATGCGGGAGTCGGCGCAGGTGACGAAGAGCGAATCCGGTTCCTGACCGTCGCGCAGTACGCCCAGGTGCGGGCGCATGACATGCGCGTGGCTGCGGTGATAGGCGGCGATGCCCGCGGTGATCGGGTCCACGTGCGCGGCGGTGCGCCGCCACGGGCCCAGCACCTCGTCGAGCATGTGCCGGGAGTGCCCGCGCGCGGGCGGGGCGTCGGCGGCGCCGGCCATGCGCGCGGTGCCCATCTCGACGAACTGCACCTCGCCGCCGTCGAGGCGATGCTGGCGCACCCATTCCTCGATGGCGTCGCAGGCGGCGTGATCGAGGAAGTCCACCGTCATCTCGATGGTGACGTCCGCGCCGGTGGGCACCTTGGCCAGTTCGGCCGAAAGTCGCGGCAGCGCAAGGAAAGTGCAGGTGCCGTCGACGGTGACGCGCCAGCGCCCCGCCTCGACCGGTTCGGCGATCACCGAGACCCGCACCACCCGCCACAGCAGCAGCGCGCCGGCCAGTGCGAGCCCGACGAGCATGCCCAGCAACAGATTCCAGAACACCACCACGGTGATAGTGGCGGCGTACACCACGAGATCGCCGGTGCGCTTTGCCAATCGGATGTGCGCGAGCTTGATCAGCTGGATGCCGACCACGATGAGCAGCCCCGCCAGCGCCGCCTTCGGGATCTGCCGGACCACGCCGACCAGCGCCACCGAGAACAGCAGGATCCACAGCCCGTGCAGCATGGTCGAGGCCTTACCGTGCGCTCCCGCTTTGACATTGGTGATGCTGCGCACGATGACCGCCGCGATCGGCAGGCCGCCGATCAGGCCGGAGACCATATTGGCCGAGCCCTGCGCGAGCAACTCGCGATCCAGATCCGTTCGGCGCGAAGAGTTCTGACGCAACCGGTCCACCGCCACGGCCGATAGTAGGGTCTCCACGCTGGCGATGAGCGCGATGGTGACGGCCATCAGCGCCACCGTCGCCCAGCCGCCGCCGGGCACCTGCGGCAGCCGCAGTTCGTCCAGCAGCGACCCGTTCAGGGTGATGTGCTCCACGGAGGTGGGCAGCACCAGCGCGAGCAGCGTGGCGACCAGCACGGCCACCAGCGCCGCGGGCACCATGCGCACCGGTGCGGGCAGCCGCCGCCAGCCGACCATGATGACGATCACCAGCAGCCCGACGAACAGGTCGCCCGGCCGTACCGAGGCCAGCTGATGCGGCAGGCCGGTGATGCTGTCCCACGAGGAGCTGAGCGAGTTGCCGCCCAGCAGTACGTGCACCTGCTGCAGCGCGATCACCACGCCGATGCCGGCCAGCATGGCGTGCACCACCACCGGCGCGATCGCGAGGGCCCCGCGCGCGATCCGGCTCAGCCCGAACAGGATCTGCAGCCCGCCCGCCAGCACGGTGATGAAACAGGTCGCGGCCCAGCCGAATTGGTTGATGGATTCCGCGACCACCACGGTGAGGCTGGCGGTGGGCCCGCTGACCTGCAGGGTCGAGCCGCCGAGCAGGCCGGCCACCACCCCGCCCACCACGGCGGCGATCAGCCCCGCGGCGACCGGCGCTCCGGCGGCAACGGCGATGCCGATCGACAAAGGTAAAGAAACCAGGAAGACCACGAGCGAGGCGGGCAGATCGTGGCGCACCAGAGCCGGGAGTCCGGGAAGCGACGTCCGTGGAGGCTGATCGGTGTCGGTGGACATATCTCTCCTTCGCCGGACGGAGTCCGCCCGGTTCATCGGTCAACATGTACTGGCATCGAGAGCGAGCGGCGGGCGAGGCTGTGAGAGCACGACGCTGTGAAGATCGTCCGCGGTAGCGGACCGTCGGTAATCGTAAAGAACCGGCAAAGAATCTGAAAAGGGTTTTCGGAACAGATGAGGCGAACCCTTATCGAACTGTGACCTACCCCACAGTAGTTTGGCCAAGTGTCCGATTAGTTCTGCGCGCCTGCGCCGTCTGGATGGATGTACCCCGAAGACGCGAAGGCGGAGACATGAACAACACCATCAAGACAGTGAGTATTGTTGCGGCACTAGCGGTTTCGAGCTTGCTGAGCGCAGGTTGCGACAGCGCCGGAGACCAGGCGGCGAGCGTCTCCAGCACGCAGAAGGCCGCCGCGGACGCCCCGAGCGCCGACGGCAAGGGTTTCTACGCGAACGTCAACAATGTGCGGCTCTTCTACACCGTCCAGGGCACCGGCGATCCGATCATCCTGTTACACGGCGGTCTGGTCGCGGCCGACTCCACCTTCGCCGCGTACGTGCCCGAGCTCGCCAAGACCCGCAAGGTCATCACCGTCGACCTGCAGGCGCACGGGCACACCCCGGACGCCGACCGCCCGATGCGGTTCGAATCGATGGCCGACGATATCGCCGGCCTGATCACCCATTTGAACCTCGGCAAAGCGGATGTCTTCGGCTACTCGCTCGGCGGCGGCGTCGCGCTGCAACTGAGCGCCCGGCATCCGGATGCGGTGAACCGCCTGATCGTCACCTCCGCAACCTTCCGCAGCGACGGCTGGTCGGCGGAATCGCGTGCGGGCATGGCCGCCATGGATCCGGTCGCCATGCAAGCCACGCCCTTGCACGAGATGTACGTCCAGGCCGCTCCCGATCCGGCCGGCTGGACCGCGCTGGTCACCAAGACGCGGCAGCTGCTGGGCGAGAACTACGACTGGACAACGGATCTCGCGGCCGTCAAGGCCCGGGCGCTGGTGATCAATGCCGAGAACGACGCCGTGCTGCGCCCGCATTCGGAGGATCTGGCCGCACGGATCAGCAAGACCGCGCTGCAGATCGTGCCCGGCACCACCCACTACGACCTCATGTACCGGCCCGATCTGCTGCTGCCGCTGATCAACGGGTTCCTCGATACGCCCTCACCTCGGTAACGGTCCGGCGTGTCGGCTCCCGGCGCGTGGGCCAGGTGCGGTTCAGTGGGGGCGCGCGACCGCATCGACCATCGTTCGGATCCGGGAGGGACGCACATGATTTCCGCAGCATCGCCGAAAACCGCCGCGCTCACCGCCTTCGTGGTCGTCGCGGCCGCGGCCGTGACGGGCATGGCCCCGTCCAGCGCCGCGACCTGCGGGACCAGCCTCACCGATTTCGGGGGCGAGTTCACCGTGGCGAACGAGCCGTCCAATTCGCTGGTGTTCGACGGCAACGGCGGGCTGACCTTCAGCAGCGCCGAACACGGCACCGGGACCGGGCCCTACGCGGTGGTTCCGTCCGGCGGCTTCCTGTCCGCCGTGACCATGTCGGACTTCGGCACCGAGGGGCCCCAGCCCGAAAGCGCCACACAGGCTTTCAAGAGCACCACGTTCCATTGCGACGCGCCGAGTTCGGTGGTGAGCTCGTTCACCGCACTGGATCGGCAGAGCCGCACCTTCGACTACGTGCGGGTCGGCCCGCGCTAGCTCGATCAGGCGGGCACATCCCAGAAGGCCAGTTCGTGGCCCATGCCTTCGAGAAAGAAGCGTTCGGCGCGAACGGGATTGGCGTCCGATTCGTCGAGCATCTGGGCGCAGCGGCGGGTCAGCGCGGCGAAGCCGGGATCGGAATAGGTGTCGATCCAGCGGCGGTAGCGCGGGTCGTCGGGAAGGTCCTCGGCCAGTAGCTTGCCCAGCGTGGAATAGCCCCACATGCACGGGTACAGGGCGGCGAGGCCGTCGGTGTACGAGGCGGCGGCATCGAGCAGGAACGCCGTATACGCCCGGCACGGTTCGCCTTTCACCGCGCCGTCCAGGTCGGCCCCGAATTCCGCGGCCAGGGAACGGTGCAGCGACAGCTCGTCGTGGAAGGTGGCGTGCGCCAGGTCCACCAGATCGCCCAGGTGCGCCGCCGGCGCCTGCCAGGCCAGGCGGGAGAACACGCGCACATAGTCGAGCAGGAACAGGTAGTCCTGTTCCAGCCAGGACCGGAAGATCGGTTCCGGCAGCTCGCCCGTGGCGATGCCGGCCACGGTGGGGTGGGCGAGCTGCTGGTCGACCAGGGGGCGTCCCAGTTTCTCGAGGTGCGCGGAAAGGCTCATGCCCCCGAGTCAATCAGGCGGGGGTCAGCCGCGGTACGGCGGCGTCACGCCCCAGCCCCAGTGCGGGATCGGCGCGTCGTAGGCTTCCACGCCCGGCGCGGAGTTGATCACGGCCAGCCGGGTGCCCCATTCGATATAGGAGGCGAAGGCGGCGCGGAATTCCGGATCGGCGGGCAGTCCCACTTCGTCGGCGGCGTCCATGAGCAGGTTGATCCAGCGGCGGCGCTGCGGTTCGGCGATGTGCTTGCCGAGGTGCGCGGAGACCATGTGCCGGTAGTCGCCGCGTTCGGCGCTGTAGGCGGCCGGGCCGCCCAGCACCTCGCCGAGCCACAGCGCCACGAAGTGCGGATGGTCCGGGTTCATGTGCGCGAACAGCGGCCCGATCAGCTCGTCGGCGTGCACCTTGCGATAGAAGACGTCGGTCAGGCGATCGAACGCCTCGGCCCCGCCGGCCCATTCATAAAGGGTCGGCACCGAACCGCCGGTGCCGTGCACCGGGGTCCGCTCGTAGTGCCGCATCTCCTCGAGGTGCTCGATATACGGCTCGATCTCGGCCAGGAACGGCGGGAAATGCTCCCCCTCCCGGAAACCCTTCAGATGATCCTGCGCGGAGGTCCAGGTGATGCGCAGGATGAAACATCCGGGTTCGTCCACCGAACGCGCCAGCTCGTAGTCCACGCATTCGGGCGCCGCCGCGAGCTGCTGTGCCGCACGGGAATACGCCGTTTCGAAGCCGGCGGCCCGGTCGGCGGGAATCCGGTACCGGAGGTATTCGATGATCATGAAACCAAGGTAGGCGTTTCGGGCGCACCGCGATGGTTATGGCCGAGCTATGACATCACTGTGGTTGATCGACACCCCGACCCCGGCCCGGCTACCCGTGACGCCCGGGCTGCGTTTCGACGTGGTCGTGGTGGGCGCGGGATTGACCGGGCTGACGACCGCATTGCTGCTGGCCCAGAGCGGGGTGCGGGTGGCGGTGGTCGAGGCCCGGCGCATCGGCGACGGCACGACCGGCGCGACCACCGCGAAAGTGTCGCTGCTGCAGGGTGTTCGCGCACAGCGGATCCGGGAGCGGCATTCCGGCGCGGCGCTGCGGCAGTATCTGGACGCCAATGCGGCGGCCCAGCAGTGGCTGCTCACCTACTGCGAGGCGAACGACATCCCCTTCCAGATGGCCGACGCGCTCACCTACGCACAGGCCGAGAGCGAGGTGGGTTCGGTACGCGCCGAGCACGAGGTGCTGCGTGCGGCCGGGCTGCCGGTCGAGTATCTGGAGCGGATCGACACGCCGTTCCCGTCGTTCGGCGCGGTCCGGCTGGCCGGGCAGGCCCAGTTGAATCCGATGGGGCTGCTGTCCATGCTGGCCGCCGATATCGAGGCCCGGGGCGTGCCGATCTACGAGTCGAGCCGCGTGCTGGGCGTCGGGTTCGGCCGGGGCGGCGATCACGTCGTCGATACCGAGCACGGCCCGTTGCACGCCGAGACGGTCGTATTGGCCACCGGCACACCGATTCTGGATCGCGGCGGTTTCTTCGCGCGCCTGATTCCGCAGCGGTCGTATCTGGCCGCCTTCCGCACCACCGATCCGCTGCCGCACGGCATGTATCTCAGCGCGGGCGAGCCCACCCGGTCGCTGCGCTACGTCCCCGATCCGGACGGCGACATCCTGCTGGTCGGCGGCAATGGTCATGTGGTGGGCCGCGAGACGCACACCGAGGAGTGCGTGAACGATCTGATCGAGTGGACCCGTCATTGGTTCCCGTCGATCGAGCCGATCACGAACTGGTCGGCCCAGGATTACGAGCCCACCGGCGAACTGCCCTATGTCGGCCCGATCCTGCCGGGCGTGAACGGCATTCTGGTCGGCACCGGGTACGCCAAGTGGGGCATGACCAATGCGATCGCCGCCGCCCTCGCGCTGTCCGGCCGCCTGACCGGCAAGCCGCCCGAATGGTCGCCGGTGCTGGCCTCCTGGCGGCGCTCCGATCTGGCTTCGCTCCCCCATGCCGTGACCACCAATGCCGCTGTCGCGCGGAGTCTTTCGACCGGCTGGATCCGCCTGGCCCGCACCGCGGCCGACGACGTCCCGCCGCCGGAGGGCTGCGGCCGGGTCGAACGCCGCCTGCTGCGGCCCACCGCGACCTGCACGGTCGGCGGGGTGACGACCCAGCTCTCGGCGGTCTGCCCGCACCTGTACGGCATCGTCCGCTGGAATGCCGCCGAGCAGTCCTGGGATTGCCCGCTGCACGGTTCCCGGTTCGCCGCCGACGGCACCCTCCTGGAAGGCCCGGCCACCGAATCGCTGCCGCTCCTGCACAAGCAGATCCAGGCGCCGCAGCAGCCATGACCTACGATGATTAGGTTTCGGCCTAGTCATCGCAGGGAGGTGGGCATGTCGCCCCGGGCAGGTTTGAGCACCGAGCGGGTCGTCGCCGCCGCGGCCGCGCTGGCCGACGAGATCGGCTTCGAGAAGCTGACGCTGTCCGCGGTCGCCCGCAAGTTCGGGGTGAAGGATCCGAGCCTGTACGTCCACGTCCGGAATCTGCACGACCTGCGGGTGAAGGTGGCGCTGCTGGCGAGCGCGGAACTCAACGATCGGATCGGCGCGGCGGTGGCGGGACGGTCGGGGCGGGAGGCGCTGGTGGCCTTCGCCGGAGCGTATCGCGGGTACGTCCTGGAGTATCCGGAGCGCTACGCGGCCACCCAGATTCGGATGGATCCGGCCGAGGTGGCCGGGGAGCCCGCCTTGCTGCGCAGTATCGAATTGACCACCGCCATCCTGCGCGGCTATCACCTCGGCGATGCCGAGGCCCTGGACGCGGCGCGCCTGCTGCGCAGCACCTTTCACGGTTTCGCGACCCTGGAGGCCGCCGGTGGATTCGCCCACTCGCGTGCCACCGACGACACCTGGCCGCATCTCGTCGACGCGCTGCATCGCACGCTGTCGGACTGGCCGGCCTATTCCGCTTAGCCGCGCGTCTCGCCGGCGCGGATCGAGTTCAGGATGGCGGCGGCATGATCGACGAACATCAGATGCCCCGCGCCCGCCACGATGTTCAGGGTGTGATTCGGCAGCGCCGCCGCCAGCTGCCGGCCGTCGCCGACCGGGACATTGTTGTCGGCGTCGCCGTGCCAGATGTGCACGGGCACAGTGATATCCGCCAGATCGAAGCCCCACGGGCGTGCGAACAACAGCAGCGTGTCCACCGCCACGCCGCGACTGCCGCTCGCGAAAGCCTGAGTCAGATTGGCCTCGAGTTCGGCGGCCAAGGCGGGATCTTCGAGCCGGGTCCGGTCGACCGGGGCCATCTGGGCGATCAGGGCCGCGAGCCCGCTCGGCTTGCGGACCAGCGTGGACATGCGTGCCGCGACCGGGCGGGCGAGGAACGGGAACCGGTGCATCAATCGCAATCCGATACCGCGCTGGCGGGCGCTCTCACCCGACGCGGCGGCCTCGTGATCGAACGGGGCCGGTGCGCTGACCAGCACCGTCGCCGTGACCCGCTCGGGCAGCCCGTACGCGCAGGCCAGCGCGTACGGGCCGCCGCCGGAAACACCCAGTACCGCAAAACGATCCAGCCCGAGCTGATCGGCCACCGCCGCGACCGTTCCGGACCAATCGGCCACCCGTTCGCGGCGCGCCAGCGGCGACGCGCCGATACCCGGCCGGTCGATCGCGATGATCCGCATACCCGCGGCGGCGGCCGCCTCGTCGAAAGCCGCTGCCTCCACATGCGATCCGGGCAATCCATGACAGAACATCACCGGTTCACCCATCGAACTGCCGTATTCGGCGACGCCGACGGGACAGTCCGGCAGGGTGATCATCGACGGTGGAATCGAAGTCATGCCAGCAGGTTACGAGGCCACGAGCCTTCAGTTGCACTAGACACCGTACGAGCGGACAAGTCCGACCGGTGGCTTCACCGCCTCTCCCCCAATCCCCGGTTCACTGCGCAATCGAGACGGGCGGGCAAGATGGTCGAGTGCACGAATTGCTCGATGACGCCGGTCTGGAACAGTCTGCGGTGGTGGCCAATTCCGAGATGAACCGGGAACGGCGGCTGGCCGGTTACCGCCGCGAGCTGGGGTTCGATCCGGTGGCCTGGCTGGCCGCGCGCCCGGGACCACAGCGCTGGCTGGATGTGGGATGCGGCAGCGGGCTGGCGCTGTTCGAGGCGGCCGAAACACTCTCCGGGCGAGCCGAGATCATCGGATTGGATCTGGTGGGCTACTTCCACGGGGCGGCGCGGCCGGGCGTCGAGCTGGTGATCGGCTCGGTTCTCGACTATGCGCCGGACCGGCCGATGGATCTCGTGACCGGCGTTCACGTACTGCACTACGTGGGCGACAAACTGGGAGCGCTGAGCCGGATCGCGTCCTGGCTGACCGCCGACGGCCGGTTCACCGCCAACTTCGACACCGCCTCGGTACTGTGCGCGGACGGATCGCCGATCGGCCGGAAACTGAACGCCGCCCTGCGGGACAACGGGTTCCGATACGACTCCCGGAACCGGCGCATCGCACGGGACGGGCACGGCATACCACACTGGGAATTCGCCTACCTGGGCGCGGACGATCATGCCGGGCCGAACTACACGGGGCAGGACGGCGTCAACGCGCATTACGCGTGCTGAGAGGGCGAACCTGACAGGTACTGGCGGGCCGGGTCGTGCGGGTGCGGGCTGGTCAGTCCCGTTCGGGGCCCAGGGAAATGCCGCGGCTGGCGAGCCAGGGCAGCGGGTCGACCTTGTTCGCGCCGTTCAGCCAGACTTCGAAATGGCAGTGCGGGCCGGTGGAGAAGCCGCGGTTGCCGACCGTGGCGATCTGGTCGCCCGCCAGAACTCGCTGTCCGACGGATACCGTGGCGGTATCGACGTGCCCGTAGACGGTGATGGTGCCGTCGTCGTGCAGCAGCCGCACCCACATACCGAATCCGGAAGCGGGTCCGGCGCTGATCACGCGGCCGTCCTCGACCGCGTAGATGGGCGTACCGATCGGGGCGGCCACGTCGACGCCCAGATGTTCCACGCCCCAGCGGGCTCCGAAACCCGAGGTGAAGACGCCTTGGGCGAATTTGGTGAACAGCGGGCGCAATCCCGCCTCGGCGCGCGCCTGGTCGTCGGCGGCGAAATGCTCGCCATTGCGCAGGATGTCCTGGAACTGGGCGAGGTCCTCGACCGGTGCGGCGTCGAGGATCTCCGGGAAGTGCGCGTCGGTCCCGGCCGCGCTGGACTGCGGCACGGCCGCGATCTCCTGTGCCGCGGTATGGATCTCGGCTTCGGCCGCATGCTCCTGCAACCCGGCCTGCACCGCCGCCACGGCGGCGCCCGCGGCCACGGCCGCCATGACCGCTCGCCCACGCAACCGGCTCAGCGCCGACGGCCGCCGATGCGCGCCCCGGCGGCGCGCACCCCCGCCTCCGCGCCGATCGTTCCCTCCACCAGCCGACTCACCCCGGAAAGCATTGCCCTGCAACAGAACCGAACCCTCCTACGCCACACTCTCCGGCGATCGCCCGCGGCCCACCCGGCACAACCGACCGATCGCCCTCATCCGGGTGCAGGACCCTACCACCCGAACCTGTGAACGCCCGGACGCGCGACACGCGCACGGATCGCGGCAGCCGAACTGCGACCCGCCGGGAGACTCCTGGCCGATTCGGACACGTGCGGCCCCCGGTTCGCTTAGCGTGAGCGAGTTGCCGTCGAGAGGGGCCCTTGATGCGAACCGGGATGCTGACCGTTGCCGATCTGGTGCAGCGGGTCGAGGCGGGAATGCTGGACACGGTCCTGGTCGCCATGACCGACATGCAGGGCAGATTGCAGGGAAAACGTTGCTCGGCACGGTTTTTCGTCGACGAGGTGCTGAACCACGCCACCGAGGCCTGTAACTATCTGCTCGCGGTGGATGTGGAGATGGCCACCGTGGACGGGTTCGCCATGTCGTCCTGGGACACCGGGTACGGGGACTTCGTACTGCGCCCCGACGTGAGCACGCTGCGCCTGGTGCCGTGGTGGCCGGGCACCGCCCTGGTGCTGTGCGATGTGGAACAGGTGGGGGCCGAGGCGAAACCGGTGGTGGCCTCGCCGCGGCAGGTGCTGCGCGCGCAACTGGACCGGCTCGCCGAGCACGGGCTGTACGCCTATGTCGGGACCGAGCTCGAATTCCTGGTGTTCGACGACAGTTACGAGGCGGCGTTCAACGACGGATACCGGTCGCTGACACCGGCCAATCAATACAACGTCGACTATTCGATGCTCGGCACCGCGCGCATCGAGCCGCTGCTGCGCCGCATCCGCAACGAGATGGACGGCGCGGGCATGTACGTGGAATCGGCCAAGGGTGAATGCAATCCGGGCCAGCACGAGATCGCCTTCCGCTACGACGAGGCGCTGGTCACCTGTGACAATCACAGTATCTACAAGACCGGGGCCAAGGAGATCGCGGCGCAGGAGGGCCGCAGTATCACGTTCATGGCGAAATACAATGAACGTGAGGGCAATTCGTGCCATATCCACATGAGTTTCCGCAATGCCGCGGGCGAGCCGGTGTTCAGCGACGGCGACGGCCCCTCGGAACTGTTCCGGCATTTCATCGCCGGCCAGCTGGATTGCCTGCGCGAGTTCACCTATTTTCTGGCGCCGAACATCAATTCCTACAAACGTTTCCAGGAAGGCAGTTTCGCGCCGACCGCCGTCGCCTGGGGCCAGGACAATCGGACCTGCGCGCTGCGCGTGGTCGGGCACGGGGCTGGGCTGCGCCTGGAGAACCGGGTGCCGGGCGGGGACGTCAACCCCTATCTGGCGGTGGCGGCGACCATCGCGGCCGGGCTGCACGGCATCGAACAGCAGCTGCCGCTGGAACCGGAATTCCACGGCAACGCCTATCGCTCGCAGCGCCCGCGCGTCCCGCGTACGCTGCGGGAAGCGGCGGAATTGTTCGGCGAGAGCAAGATCGCGCGCAAGGCGTTCGGCGAGGAAGTGGTGCGGCATTACCGGAATGCGGCGCAGGTGGAATTGGATGCCTACGACGCCGCGGTGACCGACTGGGAGCGGGTACGTGGCTTCGAACGACTCTGAAATGCGGCGGCGGCCGGTGATCGGGCTGCCGACCTATGCCGAACGCACCCGGTTCGGGCATTGGGACGTGGACGCCGCGGTGCTGCCGCGCACCTATCCGGATATGGTCGAGCGCGCCGGGGGAATTCCGGTCCTGCTGCCGCCCATGGGTATTGCGCGGCCGGAATTACTGGAACGCCTCGACGGGCTGGTGCTGACCGGCGGGGCGGACCTGGAACCGGCGCGGTATCACGCGCAACCGCATCCGGCGACCAAGGGCACCCGGCCGGATCGCGACGAATTCGAATTCTCGCTGTTCGAGCTGGCGCGGAAAGCCGGGATGCCGGTGCTGGCGGTGTGCCGCGGACTGCAATTGGTGAATGTGGCGCTCGGCGGGACGCTGGTGCAGCATCTGCCGGACGTGCTGGGGCACACCGGGCACGGGCGCGCGCCGGGAGTCTTCGGGGTCACGACCGTCACGACGGTGCCGGGCAGCCGGGTGGCGGCCATCGCCGGACCGGAACTGGACGCGCACTGCCATCACCATCAGGCCATCGATGAACTGGCGGCCGGACTGGTGGTGTCGGCGCACGCGCCCGACGGCACCGTCGAAGCCGCCGAGACCAGCGAGGGACCGTTCCTGGTCGGCGTGCAATGGCATCCGGAGGAGAACGCGACCGACCACCGGCTCATGTCGGCGCTGGTGGAGCAGGCGGAAAACTATGGAAGGGAGCGGAATCGGTGACGCAGGTGTTCAATCCGGCGACCGAAGAGCTGGTGGCGACCGTCGCAGCGGCCGACGCGGCCGCGACGGACGCCGCCATCGAACGGGCGCAGCGGGCGCTGCCGGGCTGGCGGGCCGTCGCGCCGGGTGATCGGGCGCGGCTGCTGCGGCGGTTCGCCGAGGCGGTGGACGCCGACCTGGAGCGGCTCGCGGAGCTCGAGGTGCGCAACGCCGGCCACACCATCGGCAATGCGCGGTGGGAGGCGGGCAATGTGCGCGATGTGCTGCACTACAGCGCCGGGATGCCGGAACGCCTGCTGGGCAATCAGATTCCGGTCGCCGGGGGCGTGGACGTCACCTTCTGCGAACCGCTGGGCGTGATCGGCATCATCGTGCCCTGGAACTTCCCGATGCCGATCGCGGCGTGGGGTTTCGGGCCCGCGCTGGCGGCCGGGAACACGGTGGTGCTCAAGCCCGCCGAGCTGACCCCGCTGACCGCCATCCGGCTGGGTGAGCTGGCCCTGGAAGCGGGCCTGCCGGAGCACGTCTTCCAGGTGATTCCCGGGCGCGGTTCGGTGGTCGGGGCGCGGTTCGTCACCCATCCCGCGGTGCGCAAGGTGGTGTTCACCGGGTCCACCGAAGTCGGCAAGCAGATCATGGCCGGCTGCGCCGAACAGGTGAAGCGGGTGACCCTCGAATTGGGCGGCAAGAGCGCCAATATCGTGTTCGCGGACGCCGATATCGAGAAGGCCGCCGCCACCGCGCCGTACGGGGTGTTCGACAATGCCGGGCAGGACTGCTGTGCGCGGTCGCGAATCCTGGTGCAGCGCAGTGTTTTCGATCGCTTCCTGGAGCTGCTCGAACCGGCGGTGCAGGGCGTCAAGGTCGGCGATCCGGGCGATCAGGACACCGAGATGGGTCCGCTCATCTCCGCGGCGCACCGCGAACGGGTCGCCTCGTTCCTGGAGCCGTCGACGAAGATCGCCTTCACCGGCACACGTCCCGAAGGCCCCGGATTCTGGTTCCCGCCGACGGTGGTGCTGCCGTCCGGGCCGCGGGACCGGGTGCTGACCGAGGAGATCTTCGGCCCGGTCGTGGCGGTGCTGCCGTTCGACGACGAGGCCGATGCGCTGCGCATCGCCAACGATTCCGAGTACGGGCTGTCCGGCTCCATCTGGACCTCCGATGTGGGCCGCGCGCTGCGGGTCGCCCGCGGTGTCGAAGCGGGCAATCTGTCGGTGAATTCGCACTCCTCCGTGCGCTATTGGACCCCGTTCGGCGGCTACAAGCAGTCCGGCCTCGGCCGCGAACTCGGCCCCGACGCGGCCCGCGCGTTCACCGAAACCAAGAACGTCTTCATCGCCACCGACTAACCCGAGAAGGAGATACGTTGCAGCGCTTACAGGATCGGGTCGCGGTAATCACCGGCGGCGGCAGCGGCATCGGCCTCGCCACCGCCCGGCGATTCGCGGCCGAAGGCGCGAAAGTCGTCGTCGCCGATATCGACGCCACTTCCGGCGAGGCCGCCGCGGCCGAGGTCGGCGGTCTGTACGTCAAGGTCGACGTCACCGACGAGACCCAGGTGGAGGCGATGTTCCAGACGGCGGTGGACGCCTACGGCGGCCTCGACATCGCCTTCAACAATGCCGGAATCTCGCCGCCCGACGACGATTCCATTCTCACCACGGGGCTCGAGGCGTGGCGGCGCGTGCAGGACGTGAATCTCACGTCGGTGTACCTGTGCAGCAAGTACGCCATTGCGCACATGCTCGAGCGGGGCAAGGGCTCGATCATCAATACCGCGTCCTTCGTGGCCGTCATGGGCGCGGCCACGTCTCAGATCTCCTACACCGCGTCCAAGGGCGGGGTGCTGTCCATGAGCCGCGAGCTCGGCGTGCAATTCGCGCGGCAGGGCATTCGCGTCAATGCTCTGTGCCCCGGCCCGGTCAATACGCCCCTGCTGCAAGAACTCTTCGCCAAGGATCCCGAACGGGCCGCTCGCCGCCTCGTTCACATCCCGACCGGTCGCTTCGCCGAACCGGAGGAGATCGCCGCCGCCGTGGCCTTCCTCGCCAGTGACGACTCCTCTTTCATCACCGCGTCGCAGTTCCTGGTGGACGGCGGTATCTCCGGGGCCTACGTCACCCCGCTCTGATCCGGCACGGCTCGCCGGCGGTGGTGGGCCGTCGGCGAGTTCGCCCATCGCGAACCGATGAATCTCGCGCGCCCAGGAGGTCTACCCAGCATGAGGAAACTGATCTACGGGATAACCGTGTCTCTGGACGGCTACATCAACGATCGGGACGGCCGGATCGACTGGACCGAACCGGATGACGAACTGCACCAGTTCCACAACGACAGGTATCGCGAACTCGAGGTCGGGATACACGGGCGGCGGCTCTACGAGCTGATGGCCGACTACTGGCCGACGGTGCCCGCGGACGCTTCGCCGATCATGCGGGAGTTCGGGGAGCTGTGGACGAACAAGCCGAAGGTGGTGTTCTCGCGGACCCTGCCGGAAGTGCATTGGAACAGCCGGCTGGTGCGGGACAACGCGGTCGAGGAAGTGCGGGCGATCAAAGCGGACGGTGACGGGGTCATCGAGGTCGGCGGCGCGGATCTGGCGGCCTCGCTGATACCGCACAATCTCATCGACGAGTACCAGGTCTATATCGCGCCGGTGCTGCTCGGCGGCGGCACGCCGATGTTCCCGGCGCTGGAGAAGCGCATTCCGCTGCGCTTGGTCGAGACCAGGCAGTTCAGCACGGTGACGCTGCAGCGCTATGTCGTGGAGTGATTCGCGCGGCGGGTTGCTCGCATGCGCAGGCCTTTCGGGGCGTGGATCTGGGCGAGCGTGACCGCGCCGGGGCGGCTCGTTGCGGCGAGCCGCCAGCGGCGGGTGACGGTCGCCAGGGTCATCGCGACCTCGAGCAGGCCGAAGCGTTCGCCTATGCAATTGCGGGCGCCGGCGCCGAAGGGGAGATAGGTGCCGGAGCCGGGTTCGGTGTCGCGCCAGCGGTCGGGCACGAATTCGTCGGGGTTCGGGTAATGGTGGGGGTCGCGGTGAATCGTGTACGGGCTCAAGGCGACCGCGGTTCCGGGCGGCAGGCGATAGCCCGCCAGGTCGGTGTCCGTGGTGACGAGCCTGGTGACCAGCCAGGCGGGCGGGTACAGCCGGAGTGTCTCGGCGATGACGCGGTGCAGTTCGGGTAGATCGGCCAGAACCTGCTGTGTCACAGGGGTTTTGCCGTCCAGGACCTGGTCGACTTCTTTGTGCACTCGGTGCCGCACGTCGGGGTGCTGGTCGAGCAGTCGCAATGCCCAGGCCATGGTGCCGGCGGTGGTGTCGGCGCCGGCCAGGAAGAAGGTGAAGATCTGGTCGATCAGTTCGTCGTCGGACAGCCATCCTTGCTGCTGATCGGATGCGCTCGCCTGGAGCAGGGCCGACATGAGGTCGCCGCGATCCTCGCCGCTGTGCAGCCGGTCGGCGATCACCTCGCCCGCCGTCCGCCGCATTCGTTGTGCCGCTTCGGTATATCGGCGATTGGGTGGTACGGGCAGCCGAGTGAGTGCGGGCGGCAGGATCATCCGGCGGAAGAGTCCGCTGCCGAGCGCTTGCAGGTCGGCGGACAGTTGCCGGGTCACGTTCTCGGACAGGGAAGTCGAGAACATGGTGCGGGTGATGATCGCGAACGTCATCGCGGACAGTTCCGCGCCGATGTCGATGGTCTGCCCGTCGGTCCAGCCGGCGGCCATCTCCTCGATCGGTCCGGTCATCAGGTGGGTGTACGCGCCGACCCGATCGGCTTTGAACGCGGGCTGGCACAGTCGGCGTTGTCGGCGGTGTGCGCTGTAAGGGCAAGTGCCCAGACCGTTTCCGGCGATTTCGCGGGCGCGATCGTAGAACGGGCCGCCCTTGTCGAAGGTCCGGTCATCGCGGTAGACCTGCCAGGCGGCGGCGATATCCGTGGCGACCACGATGTGCTGCGGGCCCACCCGAATCCGGCACAGCGGTCCTTGCTTCGCCAGGGCGGACAACAGGCCCACCGGGTTTCGGAACAGTTCCAGGCCGTGCCCGACGAGCGGGCGGGACCCCGTCGCGAGGGGAATCCGGTCGACCGCTGCCAGGCTCATACCGACTCCTTGGTCCAAGGCATCTTCACAGAACGAGAAACGAGCACGCGAGAGTCCAGGTGTACCAATACCCGAACATTCGATAGGTCAGATGGTCCTGGCGGCTGCGGCGCAAGGTGACCACGCGGACGGCGATCGCCCCGCAGATCGCCAGTGCCACCGCTTGAATCCCCAGACCGGCTACCGGATGCGCCGACTCTCGGTAGATCGTCACCGCGGTTGCTGCGGGCAGCAGCGAGAAGCCCACCGCCACAAACCATCTCGTCGCACGGTCACCGAATACCAGCGGAAAGGTCCGGCGTCCCACCGCGGCGTCGCCGGGCTGGTCACGCAGATCCTGCAACGGCACCAGCACGGTCATGACGAGCCCGAACGTCGTGCACCACAGCCATCCGGTCTCGTTCAAGGGCCGCACGATCTCCCATGCGGCGGCCAGCTGTACGAACGTCCCGATACCCATGATCAGGTCCTTGCCGCACCAATGCCATGCCCAATGAAATTGGTTGTGCAGCAAGGTGACCGCCACCCAGGTGGCGGCCCAGACACCCACCCCCAGCCATAGCCCGTAAGCCAGGAAGGCCGACTCCGCCACGATCAGCCGAATCCACGCGCCGCGCCGCGAAACCAGTCCGCGCACCAATGGGCGATCCGGTTTGTTGATCCGATCCTCGGCCTCCCCCGCCAGCTGATTCCCGACCACGAACCCGTACAGGTAGAGCAGGAAATAGGGCACGGCCAAGACGATTCGCTCGGTTCGCCCCGAGGACACGGCGACCCCGATCGTCATGCACAACGGCGGCACCACCCCGGTGAACAGGTCATACCGCAAGAACCGACCGGTCAATCGAATCTCCCCGCCGATCCGCCCCGAAACCCCTGCTCGCTCGGTGACAACCATGCTCACACCTGCTTCCCCTGACGTCCCCCGAGCACCTTCCTGGCGACCAGCCCGCGCGTTGCGGCCGGAAACATCCGATGCACGGTCCAGATGGCCCGCGTCGCCCGATCCGGAAACGCCCACAACTCGCCTCGCCGCAGGGCCCGCTCGATCGAATCCAGCACCACCTCCGGCGCCACCCCCTTCCGCTCCCCGAACAATTCCGGCGCCGACGCCCGAATCGCCGCCAGCATCGGCGTCTCGACCATCCCCGGGCAAGCACACACCACCCGCACCCCCATCCCCGCACACTCCAGCCCCAGCACCTCCGCATACATGTGCACGGCCGCCTTCCCCGCCGCATAAGCCCCACCCCCGGGCACCGGAATCCACCCCCCGATCGACCCGAACAACACGATCTCCCCACCCCCACCCGCCCGCATCCCCGGCAACACCGCCCCCACCACATTCACCGTCCCGAAGTAATTCACCTCGCAAACCCCCCGAACCGCCCCCGAATCCATCTCACTCACAAACCCACTCGCAGCCACCCCCGCCGCATGCACCACCCGCCGAACACCCCCGAACTCCTCCACCACCCTCCCGATAACCGCCTCGACCGCCCCCGAATCCGTCACATCGCATCTGTAACCCCGAACCCCACCCACCTTCACCACATCCCGATCCACCCCCACCACCCGCCACCCCTCACCCACCAACCGCCGAGCCGCCGCCTCCCCCAACCCACTGGCCGCCCCCGTAACCAAAGCGACCCCCCGGTCCCCCACCCGCACTGCACCATTCATGACCACCCACCGACCCCGACGCCGAATCACGCCTACCGAGGATTACGTCTCAATGGTTGCATCCGGGCCTTCGCCGAACAGACGATTGCGCGAACAGGAATCGACGTTCCGGCAACCCGCCGCTGATCCGTCAAGAATTCGATTCCGGCCGTACCGATGATTTTCGCGGCGAGCGGCAGTCTGTATGGCTGAATGCACCGGGAGCGGTGGATCTGTGCTGGACGATTCCAGCGCGGGAGGAAACACATGGAGGCAGTGATGAGCGGCGACGAATCCACACGAGAGCAGGCGGACACGGCCGGTGAGCAGGGGGCGCGGTCGAACCCGCCTCGGGTGCTGGTGGCTGGAGCGAGTATCGCTGGTCCGGCGCTCGCGCACTGGCTGAATCGGCGGGGTGCCGAGGTGACCGTGGTGGAGCGCGCGCCCGAGTTGCGGCCCGGTGGGCAGGCGGTGGATGCGCGGGGCGTGGCCAAGGACGTGATCGAGCGGATGGGGCTCGATGCGACGGTTCGCGCGGCGTGCACCGATACCGCCGGCGCGTACACGGTGGATGAGAACGGCGAGGTGCTGGAGACGTTCCCGGCCGATGCGGACGGGTATATCGCGGAGATCGAGATTCTGCGGGGCGATCTTTCGCGCGTGCTCTACGACGACACCCGCGAGGATGTCGAATACGTCTTCGGTGACCGGATCGACGAGCTCACGCAGGATGCGAGCGGTGTGGACGTGGTTTTCGCCAGCGGCAATCGGCGTCGTTTCGATTTGGTGATCGGCGCCGACGGCCTGCATTCCGCCTTGCGCGCCATGGTTTTCGGCCCGCACGAGAAGTACCTGCGCCACCTCGGGCACGTGCTGGCCTTCTACAGTGTGCCCAACGAATTCGGTTTGGACCGTTGGCTTCTCGAATACCAGGAGTCCGGCCGCACCGCCTTGCTCCGCCCCATCCAGGACGCCACCCGCGCCATGTCCATGTTCTATTTCACCGCGGGCGAATTCGACGTCGACTACCGCGACATCCCCGCCCAGAAACAACTGCTCCGGGAACGCATGGCAGGCCTCGGCTGGCTGACCCCCGCCATCCTCGCCCACCTGGACGACACCCCCGACTTCTACCTCGACCAGGTCGCCCAGGTGGTCATGGACAGCTGGTCCAACGGCCGCGTAGCCCTCCTCGGCGACGCCGCCTTCAGCTCCTCCCCCATGTCCGGCCAAGGCACCGGCCTAGCCCTCGTCGGCGCCTACATCCTCGCCGGCGAACTCGCCTCCGCCAACTGGGATCCCGAACTCGGCTACGCCCGCTACGAAGACCGCATGCGCCCCTTCGTCGAAGCCAACCAGGAAATCGGCCGCCTGAACGCCCGCAGCCGAGACCTCCCCACCCCCGACTCCGAACCCGCCCCCGACTTCACCGGCGACTGGTTCATGGACCTCGTCGGCCGCGCCCTCAACGGCATCGAATTGCCCGACTACGCGGGGGTAGCCGACGCGAGGCGGTGACGGAGCCGCGAAACCTGTTTCATGCCAGCAATTTCCGCCAAGAGGATGGCGCCCGCAGACAATCGAACCCGTCTCGGACGGTCGTAGTTTGTTGCTGTTGACATCCGGCTGGGGAACGGAGAATTGGCATGAAGTTATCCGGGTGCGTCGGTCGTTGGGCAGTCGCCGCAGCGATCTTGCTCGCTGTGCCGGCGACCGCGCACGCGGAGCCAACCGTCTTCGAGGGCAACAACATTCCCATCGTGAATTGGACCGAGAATCTGGCGTTCGACGGACTGGGCGGCCTGTGGGTCTCGCGCGTCTCCGAAGCCCGGATCGCTCGATACGACGCGTCCGGCCGGGAAACCGCCAGCGTCACCGTTCCCGGACTGGGCTACGCCTCGCCCAGTGGCATCGTGCACTCCTCCGATGGACGCATGTACGTGGCGATCCCGTGGACACCCGTGCACGCGGCCGAGATCATCCGCTTCGACCCGGGTGTCCCGAACCCGATCGCGGAAACCTTCGCCACCGATCTCGGCCTCGTCATGGCCAACGGCCTCGCCGTCGACGACGGCGGCAACCTCTACGTCACCGACATGGCCCAATTCGGCATTACCAAGATTCGCGTCGACGGCACCGTCGACACCGCCTGGACGCAGGCGACGAAAAACTTGTTCGGCACCAACGGGATCGAAGTCCACGACGACGCCATCTACACCAGCGTCACCTTCGACACGACCAACCCGATCTACCGTGTGCCCCTCGACCGCCCGCAGGATTTCGAGCCCTACACCCGTCTCGGCTATGCCCCGCCCTTCCGCGCCCTCGACGACCTGACCATCACCCCGGACGGCACCATCTACCTCGGCGCCGTCACCTCTCCGTTCAGCGGCAACGTATTCCGCATTGATCCGACCAGCCACGACGCCACCGTCGTCTACTCCGGCCAACCGGTCACCAGCGTCCGCTTCGCCATCGAATTCGGCGCAGCCACCGGCGATCTGTTCGCCACCAGCATGACCGGCGACATTGTCCGCATCCCCCTGTAGAGACGCCGGAGCCACCCAGCAGCACCGTCTATCGACCAGCCCCGCGAATGCGTCACGCGTACCGGTCGACTCGGCCGACGGTGGTGAATCCGAGGCGGCGGTAGATCGATTCGCCGTCGGGGGAGGCGGTGAGAATTACTTGGTTGGTTCCGGATTCGAGGGCCAGAGCGAGGGCTCGTTCGGTGAGGGCGGTGCCTATCCCGCGGCCGCGGTGATCGGCTCGCGTGACGATGTGTTCGATCGATGCGCCCGCGGTGCTGGTCACCACGGCCGCGCAGCCGAGCGCTTCGCCGTGCTCGCGCCACAACAGGTAGCGGGTCGAAGCCAGGTCCAGGCCCTGACACAGGCCCGGTACCAACGCATTCGAATCGGGGATGCCCGACCAGACGGCCGCCCATTGGGCGAGGCCCGGCCTGTCGGTGACTTCCTCGATTTGCGCGAGGTCGGATCGGTGGAGTGCGAGGGGCGCGGTCTCGTCGTTGCCGGTGTGGACCATGAGCGGCTCGGTTTCGAAGTGGGAGAGACCGTTTCGGGTCAGCAGCTCGGGGAGCTCCGGCGGATCGATGTCCGGCCAGAAGTGCCATGACGAGGGGGTTTCGCCGAACAAGTCCCGCAGCCGCTTCACCTCGAGCGGCAGGTCGCCGCTGAGCCGCAGGACTCCGTTCAGTTCGTCGCTGGGGGCACCGGTTCGGAACCAGCTGGATGCGTCATCCGTGCCGGATTCGTGCGCTCGCACCAAATGCGTTGCGATATAGGTGGTTACCGCGTCGAGGTAGCGCTGCCGGTTGCCCGGTGAGGTCATCGTCCGTTCCTTCTCAGGGTGGGTGTGCAGGTGAACCCTAGCCGCGCATGGCGGGTCAGCTGCCCAGCGGCTCGATATGCGCCAGCACATTGATCACGGTGCCGCCCGGATCCTCGACGAAGAACCGCCGCACGCCCCACGGTTCGTTCGTGAGCGGATAGACGACCTTCGCTCCCCGCTGAATCGCCTCGGCGTAAGCAGCATCGACCAGGGCCGGATCGCCCATGTCGATCCCGAATCGCGGCGTGGGAGTTTCGGTTCCGGGCCGCAACACGATGACCTGCGCTGCCGGGTTATCGGGTGCGCGCAGCCCCAGCACGGGAGTCTCCATGGCGACTTCGAGTCCGAAGACGCCGGAATAGAACTCCGCGAAAGCGGCGGGATCGTCACCATCGATGTAGGGGTGGATGCGTTCGATCATGTGATGATCTTGGCGGGTGGGGCGCGGAGATCGCTTGTACGAATCGGAACAATCGGCGGCCTTCGCGCTCGGACCCGCTGAACCTCCGGTCAGCGAGCCGAGTGCATCGCGCGCGTGTAGAGGGCGTTGAAGAAATGCTCGCCGGGAGGCCCGAACCACGGGTACGCCTCGGGCTGGTAGCCGCCGGCATCGTCGTAATCCTCGTCGTCGTCTTCACCCTCGACGAGAGTCGATGCCGGCCAGCGTCCCGACCGCACCTCCTCCAGCAGGAAGCCCAGTAGGTCGGTGAAGCTGTCGGCGCAGACGAAATGCCGCTCCTCGTCGCGGCCGAAATTGATGATCTGGCCGGGGATTCCGCCGGTATCGGGATCGAGGTCCAGGCCGATGTAGTCCGAACGCGCCGGATCCGACCACAGGGGAATCCAGCCCGGCGAGCTGTAGAGCGGTTTGACGCGGCCTTCCGCACCGGGCATGACTTCGCCCATGGACTGAAGCTGTTCGATATTGGGGTCTTCCCGGATATCGACCCAGGCCGACCAGCACTCCAGGATCAGATGTGTCGACAGGAACGACAGGGTGGGGATGCAGGGCACCGCACCGTCGCCGCCGGTGGCGATATCGGTGGCGCGTTGGCCGTTGTGCAGTTGGAGAACCGCTTTGACGTCGTCCGGAAGGTGTTGGCCCAGTGCATGTTCGAGGTCTGCTATTTCCGTCGAGGTGGCGGGCGGAGCCAGGTTCTCGAACGCCAGCGGCACATTGGCTCGAAGCCAGTCGACATATTCTCCGAAAAGGGTGACCGCATCCACGGTCGAAATCTAGCAAGCGTTCGCTGGGTTGAGGCCACTCGATCGCGGGGGACGCATGCGGTTGCGCCGATAACTTTCCGGTCGTGCGGTCGTCTGTACCTCCAGGACTATCGACAGGCAGGAGTACGGCATGGTGCAACCGGTTCAGGCGGGTGTGGTTCGGGTGAATGGGGTGGATCTGGGGATCGAGAGCTTCGGGCGGGTGGAGGATCCGCTGGTGCTGCTGGTCGGGGGGACCACGATGTTGTCTTGGCCGGACAGACTTTGCGAGCAGCTGGCGGCGGGTGGGCGGCGCGTGGTGCGGTATGACCTGCGAGATTCCGGGGCGTCTACGACCATCGATCCGGAGCGTCCGGGGTACGACTTGCGGGATCTCGCGGCGGATGCGGCGGCGCTGGTCGAGGCGCTCGGGGCCGGGCGAGCACATCTCGGCGGGGTAGGGGTCGGCGGGATGGTTGCTCAGGTTGCGGCGCTCGAGCATCCGGAGGCGTTCTCCGCGTTGACTTTGGTCGGGACACGAGCGGTGGCTCCGGGGCCCGTCGACGCGGATCTGCCGGACCATGACATGTCCGTGCTGGGGGTGCTGTTTTCGCATCCGATGCCGGATTGGACCGATCGGGATGCGGTGGGGTCGTTCGCGGCCTCGGGAGCCGAGTTGCTGGGTAATGATCCGGAGGAGGCGCGGGCCATGGCCGTTCGGGTGTGGGACCGGACACCGTCGGCTGATCCCGCGGTACACCAGGCGAACCAGCTCGGAATGGTGTTCTCCCGGATCGATTGCGCCCCGCGCTGGCGGGAGCGGCTCGGTGAACTCGACTTGCCGACGCTCGTGGTGCACGGTCGCGCGGATCCGTTCTTCCCCGTCGGCAACGGCGAGGCGCTCGCCGCCGAGATCCCCGGGGCGGTACTGCTCGTACTCGACGAGATGGGAACCGCCCTGCGCCGATCGGCGGCCGACCGGGTCGCCGCCGCGATGCTCGCCCTGTGACAGAACTATTCGACGCTACGGCCGGCGAAATCGAACGATCCGCCGTCGATGCCCCAGGAGATGATCCGCTCCGGGCGAATCCGGATGACGGCGCGTTCCTGCGGCGGGAACGGCGGCTCTTCGTCCTGGAGCGCCTCGGCCGTGCCGCGCACCTCGATACCGCGAATCACGTACGGGTCCAACGACACCTGCTGATCGATGACGAACGACACGCGGCTGCCCGCTTCGACATTGCGGTACTTGCGGCTGCCGCGCATGCGCATGCCGCCGATATCGATGGTGCCGTCGGCGTTCACGCGGTAGCCGGTGGGGTTGTTCTGCAGCACGCCGTCGGGCGAAACCGTTGCCAGGCGGCCGATTCCGGCTTCGGCGAGGAACTGCTGTTCGTTGGCGGTGAAGGTCATGGTCGTTACCCTTTCTCGAATCTAGCTGCGCTAGATGATGGAGCAAAGGTAACACTGCGAGCGGTAGGTTGTCTAGCGCTGCTATATCTTCGATCCGAGCGACGCGTGCCCGCAGCATCGGCGGGCACGCGTGCGGCGGCATCCGTCAGGGCGTGACGATGGCGAAATCAGGATCGGGCTGTTCGAGCAGGCCCAGAAGTCGTTGCAGCACAGTGCTATCGCCGACCTGGTCGATACCCTCCAGCCCCTGCCCGGCCAGCAACCCCAGCAGCTGCGGCTTGGTGAGCGTGAGCGTCAGATCGACCTCGGCCTTGCGCCGCGGGTCGACGGTGCGAATGAGCGCACCATTGGACAGGGTCAAGCGCACGGTGGTGCCGAGATCGGTGAACTGCCAATCGATCACGAAGGATTCGGCGGCGGCGCGCGGACCGTTCACGCGAATGGCCACAGTATCGAAGAGCTGCTCGACCGACAGCGCCGCCGCCATACCACCTGCCAGGTTCAGCGCGGTCGGGTAGATGCCGTCGCGAAGTTCCTTGGCGCCCATCAGATAGAAGCCGCGCCAGGTCGCGTTCTCGGACCCGTAGCCGAGCGTGGTGTAGACCTCGGCGAGTGCGTTCTTGGCTGCCGTGTTGCCGGGTTCGGCGAAAACGGCGTGCTTGAGCAGCTCTGCGGCGAAGCGCAAGTCGCCGTCACGGGTGAAACCGGCGGCTTTCTCGATGACCGTGTCGATGCCGCCGAAGGCCTGGACATAGCGCACGGCGGCCGCCTCGGGCGGATGCTGCCACAGCGAGCTGGGATGACCGTCGAACCAGCCCAGATATCGCTGATAGATGGCCTTCACGTTATGGCTGACCGAACCGTAATACCCACGCGCGCACCAGGAGTCCTCCAGCCCCGGCGACAGTTCGATCTGCTCGGCGATCTCCGTGCCGGTCAGACCCTGATTGAGCAACCGCAGGGTCTGGTCGTGCAGATAACAGTACAAATCCCGCTGGACGCTGAGGAATTCGATGAGATTGTCCGTGCCCCAGGTCGGCCAGTGATGGGAGGCGAAAGCGACATCGGAATCGCTGGCGAACATGTCGATCGCCTCGTCGATGTAATGCGACCAGACCCGGGCGTCGCGGACGAGCGCACCGCGCAGCGTCAAGACATTGTGCAGATTGTGGGTGGCGTTCTCGGCCAGGCACAGGGCGCGATGGTTCGGGAAATAGAAGTTCATCTCCGCGGGCGCCTCGGTGCCGGGCGTCATCTGGAACACGATGGGCACCCCGTCGACCGTCTCGTGCTGCCCGGTCGCGGTGATGTCGATGGTCGGCGGGTAGAGGCTCAAAGTGCCGGTGGAGGTCTGAATACCCAGGCCGGTACTCATCTGACCGTCCGGAGCCGGGCCCAATCCGATGGCGTACATGTAGCTGGCGCGGCGGGTCATGGCGTTGCCGGCGTAGACGTTCTCCGAGACGGCTTCGGCCATGAATCCAGCCGGGGCCAGGATCGGCACCTGCCCCGGCCCGTCCGGGAGCACACCGGCCACGCCGCCGAAGTGATCACCGTGCGAATGCGTGTAGATGACCCCGGTGACGGGCCGGTCGCCGCGATGTTCGCGATACAGCGCCAGGCCCGCCGCCGCGCATTCGGTGGAGATCAGAGGGTCGATGATGATCACGCCGGTATCGCCCTCGACGATCGTCATGTTCGAGATGTCGAACCCGCGAATCTGATAGATCCCCTCGACCACCTGATACAGCCCGTTCTTCACATTGAGCTGGGCTTGGCGGAACAGGCTGGGATTCACCGTGTCCGGGCACGGACCGTCCAGGAAGGCGTATCCGGAGGTGTCGAAAACGATCGCGCCGTCCGCGTCGCGGATGGTCATCGGGGTCAGGGTCGCGATGAATCCTCGGTCGGCGTTCTCGAAATCGGTTCGATCCTCGTAGTCCAAAGCCATCCCGGATCAGCTCCTCGGGTTCGGTTACGGTACTGGTCACGCCGATTTTCTAGGGGTGGAGTGGATGGCGCATCGCCCGACACGGGTGATTTGTCAGTTTGGGACCTTGACGGCGGTGGCCGGCGGCGGGGAATGTGCGGGGGTGGGTGACTATTTCGAACGCATTGTCGATATCGAGGTGAGTGCCGAGGACGCGGGTTCGCTGGGCGCGGATGTGGTGGAGTGGATGGTCTCGCGGCGATGGCTGCTCAGGGAGACCTCACGGGATGCGATGTACAGCCTGTACGCCGACGCGGGTTATCTGCCGGGTCCGGACTGGGGGCGGATCACCAGCGAATGGGGCGATGACTGGATTCCGGGACCGGTCGCCGTCGTCGTCGGCCGGCACGCGCATTTCCCCGGGCAAGGGGGCATCGAACCGGCATACGCGGCCTGCCCGCGCTGCCGGACCACGACCGTGATCATCGACTACCCGAATCGATGGGAAGCCGATCCTGTTGTGTGGCAGCCGTTCTCGCATGCCATCGATGGCTGGGAGCGAACCGGCGGCGGTGCGGCAATCTGTGCGTCCTGCGGCGTTTCGAGCCCCGTCACCGATTGGCAATGGGCGGACGATTTCGCCCTGGGCGCCCTGGCTTTCGACTTCTGGGGTTGGCCGCCGCTGCGCGAGGAGTTCATCGCCGAGCTCACCGCGCGGCTCCGGCACCGGATCGTGCATCACACCGGCAAGTTCTGAATCAGATCGGCGCTGTCCGCAGGATGACGAGGACGGCGTCGACCAGCGGTGCGAGCTCGTCAACGCCGGTTTCGTGGTGGGTGATGAAGCGGCGGAAGAACAAGGGTCCCGCCAGCAAGTCGATGGCCAATTCCAGGTCGACCGCATCGGCGATCTCCTCGCGGGTGCGGGCGGCAGCCAGTACCTGGCGGAACGGTTCGCGCTGACGGTTGGTCAGATCGGCGTGCAGGCTGCGCAGTTCCGGATCCCGTTCGGCGGCATCGACGAAGGCCGCCAGCATTCGCGCCATCGGCGGATTACGCAGCGCCGCATGCAGTTCCACCAACAGTTCGAGTAGGTCCGCCCGCAGGTCCCCGCTGTCGGGCGGCACCAGCACGGGCGCCGCCAACGGCAGGGCATCGATCAGCAGTTCGGTGCGCGAAGACCACCGCCGATACACCGTCGCTTTACTGGCCCGCGCCCGCTGCGCCACCGCGTCCATGGTGAATCCGGACAGCCCTTCATCGGCCAGCAACTCCAGCGCAGCCTGCAGCACGCGCCGCCTCGCCGCCTCGCCACGCGGAATCGGCGCACCGGCTTCACGAATCGTCTTGTCACCCATCGAACCAGGAGCGTACCGTTATTTATCGAAACAGTCTCGTACCGATAGAAGGAGTCGAGTGATGACAAGGTCAGTGCAAGGTTCACAGTCGGCGAGCACCTGGACCGAGGTAGCCGTCGACGAACCCGTGACGATGATCAACGTCTTCTCCGTCCCCCTGGACGAATCCGAGAAGTTCCTGCACCGCTGGCGCACCTACAACGCCCAGATGATGTCCGAACAACCAGGTTTCATCCGCGCCGTCATGCACAAAACCATCGCCGGCGACGCCATCAGCTTCGTCAATGTCGCCCAATGGGAAAGCGGCCACGCCCTCGCCGAAGCCCGCACCAACCCCGAATGGCTGGCCTCCGTCAAATCCATCCTCGACGACCCCGACCTGCACGTAACCGCCCGCCCCGGCGTCTACCAGGTCGTCTTCGACGTCCAGCCCGGCGGTAAGTAGCCCGCCGTCCGCGCTCACCCGGCGGCGAGCAGATCCAGTTCTTCCCCGATCGCCCGCCGCACGGCGTGATGCCGGGACCCGAGCGCATACCGCGGGTCGCTCCACCGGTCCCGCGGGTACAACCACACCGGCCCACCGACCAAATCCTCCGGCTCCCAGTCGAATCGGGGCCACACGTGAGCGTGCAGGAAGTGGTCGGTGTTGCCGAGGATCTCCAGGTTGATGCGGCGGAAGCCCGGATCGAGGCGGCGGCAGGCACGTTCGATCGCTTCGCCCAGCCGATCCATATCGGCGAGGAATGCCCGCCGGCGGGGTGCGGGCAGCTCCGACAGCCGTTGCACCGCGGGATCGTCCGCGAGCAGGACCGAATAGCCGGGTAGGAATTGAACGTCGCCGATGACGGCGAAACCGGCGTTCAATCTCCGGATCACCGTCGGATTCTCACCGCGCAGGGCACTGCCGATCCGGTCCGCACGGAAATCGGTACACATGAACCAACGATAGGTAGATCCAACGGGATGCGAAGGTGTTGATGTGGGATTCGAGGACGGCTGGGACAGCTTGGCCACGTTGGTCGATGGCGAGTGGGTTGAGCGGCGGCCGCGGCGGGCGGAGGTGGCCGGGCAGTTGCGGCGGGAGGCTCGGGTGATGCCTTGGCTGGCGCCGTTGTTGCCGTTGGCGGTGCCGGTGCCGTGGGTGGCCGGGGAGGAGCCGTTGGTGGTGCGGCATGCGCTGGTGCGTGGGAACGCGCTCGAGGGAGGCGGGTTCGGGGAGGGGGCGGCGGTGGGGGCGTTTCTGCGGGCGTTGCATGGCTGTCCCGTGGCGGAGGCGGTGCGGCGGGGGTTGCCGGGGGCGGAGGAGACTCGGCGGGATCGGGTGGAGACGCTCGGCCGGTTTCGGTCGGAGGTTTTGCCGTTGGTTCCGGTAGACGTGCGGGCGGCCGCAGGCGCCATGCTCGATACTGCTGCCGCGACGCCCGCGGACACGGTGGTGCACGGGGATCTCGGGCCGGAGCATGTGCTGGTCGATGACGGGCGGGTCAGCGGGGTGATCGACTTCGGGGATGCGCATGTCGGGGATGCGGCAATTGACTTGGCGTGGGCGTTGTTCGGGGCTCCCGAGGCTTTCGCGGAGGGGGTGGCCTCTGCTTACGGGGTTACCGATGATGTTCGACGGCGTGCGTTGACCTGGCATCAGCTCGGGCCGTGGTACGAGGTGACCTATGGGCTGGACACGGGCGATGCCGAGAGCGTGCGAAGTGGTCTGGCCGGTCTGCTCGACCGGTTGACCGCAGGCATCGCATGATCGTCCCGGGTCAGTGCTCGCAGAGGGAGAACTCGCGTTCGTAGAGCTCTTCGTTGTGCGCACCGATGAAGAACTTGCGTTCTCGCATGAGTTCCTCGCGGTAGGTCCGGGCTTGTTCCAGGGTCATGGTCGAGGTGGGAGACCAGGGTTGCTGCGGTGGCACGTCGGCGGTGGAGGTGATGGTCGTGGCGGGGTCGACCAGGAAGAACGCCAGCATCTTTCGATGGCCGGGGCGGGTGGGGTCTGCCAGCGCGAAGGGGCCCACTCGATGCTGAAGGATGTTGGGGAAGGCCAGGCAGCGGCCGGGAGTGGTGGGCACCGAGCCGAGGAACTGGTTGAGGGGGTCTTCGTCGGAAAGGCCGAAGACTTCGCTGATGCCAGGATGGTCGTTCTGTTCATAGTTCGGTTCGTCGATGGCGGCGCGGAAGCTCAGGTGGCTGTCGGTGATGTTCTCGCTCTCCCAGTAATAGATGGCGGTGGCGACGATGCTCTCGTTCAGCATTCCTTCGACATGCCAGCTGCCGCCCAGGTATTCGGGCTTTTCGGGAGTCAGATGGATATTGGCGAGCTTGACGATGACCTGGAGGCGGCCGCGTAGGTCGATGCGGTCGACGGCGGCCGGCGGAGTGTATTCGGGGGCGTCGGGAACGACCGGGCGGCGGTGGTGCCACCACTCTTCGTAGGCTTGCCGATACTCGTCGTAGGCATCCTCGTCCTGATCCTCGTCGTCCTCGTCCGGTTCGACGGGCTTGTCGGGGGCGTTGTCGTACCAGCTCCACGGATTGGTCTTGATACGAACCGGTTTCGGGTTGCGCAGGTCGGACAGCACGTTCTCGAACAGGGGCCGAACGCGCGCGAAGAGCAGTGGGAGCACCGATTCCAGCTCGGCGTGCGCGACGGGATCGACATTGTTGACGTAGGACCGGAACACGGCCACACCGTCGGCGCCGACCTCGACATCGGTCGGCAGCCATTGAAACTTCTCCGAGTGCGCATAGCGAGCGTCGCGCTCCCGCGGCCCCTGCCAGACCGCGTCGTCGACCGGACTCACCGAGCGCACGAGGCAGAACAGGGACGGATGAACCAGGTCCAGAACCTGCTCATCCGACCCCGGATGCCAATCCAGCTCCTCTGCCGGTACTTCTTCCAGCACCCGAACCGCTTCCCGCAGACGGGATCTCAGCCCGTCACCGATCAGGGAGTCCGACTGCCACACCCCGTCCACCGCCGACACCTCGATCCCGTCGGCCTCGTCCCGGAGCTCGGCGTAATGCGCCAATTCCGCCAGTACATAACGGATCTGCGCATCGGTCAGCCCCTGCTCGGCCGCCTCCCGCGTCCACCCGGCCACGATTTCCGCATCGTGCATCTTGTCGAACCACCGCGACTTCCCGCGAATGCCGGCGCTCAGTCGCATCATCTCCCGTTCCCGCACCGTCCTCGCCGGCGCGACCGGAACCCGATGGGAGGCAAGGAAAGGCAACGGGAAGGCAGCTGATTCGGTCATACGCTCGGATCTCTCGCAGTTCGTGGCGGCCGCCAGCATACTGCGAAAGTCCGGCTCAGCCCCGCTGCGTCGGCGCCCACCCGGCCCCGGTCACTCACCCGGTGACGGGAGCCTCCGCTTCGGGGGTGTCGGCGACGGTGCGCTTGGGGCCGGTGAACCAGCGGCGTGCGGAGGCGAACCACCACACGGCGATGGCGCCCACGACGGCGATCAGGGTGAGTGGAGCGTAATTTACTGCGTTCCAGGTGAATTCGTCGTTCCAGGGGTAGCCGCGATCGTCCATGGGGAGGATGAACAGCAGGCTGATGAAGACGATCCAGATCAGCGCGATGATGCCGATCGGGCGATACCAGCCGCCGAGTTGCCAAGGGCCGGTGTGGAATCGAGCGCCGTGGAGCTGGCGCAGCAGGACCGGGATGCCGTAGGCGATGTACAGGCCGATGGTGGCCACCGAGGTGGCGGCCGCGTACGCGGTGGGGGCGTTGGCGGCGGGCACCAGCATGGACGGGATCAGCAGGATGAAGGCGAACACCGAGATGAACAGCACCGCGTTCACCGGCACCTTGCGCGCCGACAGCTTCGACCACAATGCCGAACCGGGCACCGCCCCGTCGCGGCTGAACGCGAACAGCATGCGGGACGCGGACGTGACCGAGGCGTAGCCGCAGAACAATTGGGCGATGGCGGCGATGACGAGCAGCAGGCCCGACCAGAACGAATTCAGCGAGTTCTCCAGAATGAAGATGACCGGGTAACCGCTGTTCTTCGCCGGATCGAGCGCGTCGTCCAGATTCGGGATCGCGAAGGTCACCGCCAGGATCAGCAGATACCCCGCCACCGCCGACACGATGATGGTGTTGATGATCCCCTTGGCCGCCATCCGGGACGCGTCGTGCGTCTCCTCCGACATGTGCGCCGAGGCGTCGTATCCGGTGAAGGTGTACTGCGCGTGCAGCAATCCGAGCAGGAAGCTGAACGCCACGCCGCCGAAGCCGACCGCACTGTTGTCCACGGTCTCGGTGAACACGAACCCGACGCTCTGATGGTGTTCCGCGCCGATCCCGAGCACCAGCACGAAGATCGCCACACCGCCCACGTGCCACCAGGCGGAAATATTGTTGATCAGCGCCGACAGGTGCGGCCCGACCGCATTCAGCACCGCGTGCAGCACCAGAATGACCGCGAACACCAAGAAGATCGCGGTGCGGTCGGTGCCGATATCGATACCGATCACATTCAGCACCACGGTGGTGAAAATGGCCGCGCCGTAATCGATGGCCGCCGTCACCGCGATCTGCCCGATCAAGTTGAACCAGCCGGTGAACCAGCCCCAGATCGGCCCGCCCAATTCCGAAGCCCACCAATACAATCCGCCCGAGGTCGGATAGGCGGACGCCAATTCCGCCATGGCCAGGCCCACGAACAGCACCATGATCGAGACCAGCGGCCAGCCCCAGGCCATGGTGATCGGCCCGCCATTGGCCAATCCGATGCCGTAACTGGCGAGTCCGCCGGTCAGGATGGAGACGATGGTGAAACTGATGGCGAAGTTGGAGAATCCCGACCAGGACCGGGCCAGTTCCTGTTTGTATCCGAGTTCGGCGAGCCGTTGTTCATCGGCGGATGGGCGCTGATTTTCGGTCATTCTTGCTCCCGCGTGAAAACGCCGCCCTCACACGGCGTTTGCCAGAAGATCAGTGTGAAGTAATCGCGAACCAACCGCAGGCCAATGTGGAAATCGGCGCACCTTACCCCGAGACCGGGTCCGGACGGCATCACTCTCCGGAGGGATTCCCGCGCCGGGGTCTTTCGGTAGGTTCGGAACAGTGCAGCCCCCGTCGACCCCTCGCCTACGCGCCTGCCTACTCGTGGCTGTGCTCACCGCCTGCCTGCCGATGCTGGTGACCGCTCCCCCGGCCCACGCGGACGGGGCGGTGAGCGGAGGCGATGTGTCGGTGGCGCAGTCGCTGGGCGATCGGGAGCTGACGGTGATCGTGCGGCGGGCCGAGCCGGGACCGCTGCGGGTGGAGGTGGTCACGCACACCGGGACCGCGGCGGGCACGCTGACGCTGGGGGCGACGCCGGTGGACAGCGGCGGTGAATCGTCCTCCACCACAGTGGAACTCGGCGATCAGGCGGGACCGTATCCGGCGAGGCTGCGGGTCGATCATGCCGGGCCGTGGGAGCTGACCGTCTCCGATGGCGAGCGCACGGCCCGGATTCCGTTCCTGGTCTCGGCGCGCGTCGTAACGCCCTGGGAGCGTGCGGCTTACGGTGGCTTCTTCACGGCGGGCGTCCTGCTGCTGGTCGCGATCGGGACGGCACTGGTGGCCCGGCGCGGGTGGATGGCGCTGCTACCCGCGGGAGCATTGATCGCCGCACTGACAGTCGGCGTCACCGGGGCGGTGCTGTCGGGCCGCGCACCGGCGCCCCGGCCGGCGGGCAGTCTGCTCGATCCGACCTCGGGCAATATCGGCAACCCCTACCCCGAGCGAGATCTGCCCTTGACCACGAATTACTCACGGCCACCGGCGAATATGACGGTGCGATCGGCGCCCCCGGCGAACGGCCGGACCGGTGAACTCACCCTGTCGCTGACCGATTCGGCGACCGGCCGCCCGGTGGATGATCTGCTGATCACCGATGACGCCCTGCTGCATCTGATGGTGGTGGGGCCGTCCGGACGGTTCTGGCATCGCCATCCGGTGCGCACCGGGCCGGGTGAGTTCCGGGTCAGCCTGGGCGGCATGGAATCCGGTGAATACGCCCTGGCCGCCGAGATCGCACGGCGCGGCGGCGGCGTACAGCTGCTGCGCTCCAGTTTCCGATCCACCGAATCCGGTTCCGGTACCGGCACTTCCCTGTCCCCCACCGAACTCGCCACCACCGACCCGATCGCGGGCGAACCCACCACGCTCACCGCGAAGTTCGGCGGCCCCGCCGATCTGCAACCCTGGCTGGGCATGCTCGGCCATCTCATCGCTGTCGGCCCGCTGCCGGACAACACGCCCACCGGCGCGGCCGCCGCCACCGCCCCGATCTGGGCGCACGCGCACGCCATGGCGCCCCTGCGGAACGGCTCCCAGCCGCCGGACGAGACGGTCGCGGCCTACGGCCCGAATGTGGCTTTCACCTTCACCTTTCCCCTGCCCGGCCGCTATCTGGTCTGGGTGCAGGCCGAACGTGGCTACTCGGTGCTGACCGTGCCCGCCACGGTCGATGTCCGAGCGGAGGCGACGCGATGACCGCGAAACGTGGACTACTCACCGCCGCTGTCCTGGTGGTAGCCGCGCTGCTGGCGTGGTGGCTGTGGCCCGGCGACAGCGCGAACGCGGTGTCCCGCATGAGCGCGGGCCCCTACAGTATCCGGCTCGACGCCGGTGAACCTCGCACCGGGGACAATGCCGTGAATCTCGAAATCACCACGGCACAAGGCGATTCCGCTGCCCCGGACAAGGTCTCCCTCGCCCCGTCCATGCCGCAGATGGGCCACGCCCTGCCGCCCAGCACGGCCACCGCGGTCACGCCCGGCCACTACCGCGCCACCGTGAACCTGCCGATGCCCGGCCAATGGGAGATCACCGTCCAGGTCTCCGGCCCGCAGGGCGCGGGCGCCGCCACGTTCTCCGTCCAGGCCAACTGAATCTCCGTGCCGGCCAACTGAATCGAAGGAAAGAGGATCAGGAGCAGCACATGGACCTCACCGCCAATACGCACACCGTCACCGCGAGCCCGCCGATCACCGTCAAACCCTGGGTGCCGGCGTCGATCCTGTTCGCCGCCAGCATGACCTTCGCGGTCGGCTCCACCTGGGATATCCAATGGCACGCCGATGTCGGGCCGGACACCTTCTTCACGCTCCCGCACCTGTTCATCTACGCCAGCGCCGCCATCGCCGGATTCGTCAGTCTCGCGGTCATTCTCGCCACCACCGCGGCGGGACGCGCGGGGCGGCGGGTGGACGGTGCGCTCGGCGGGCCCGGAATCGGCGTGTTCGGGCGCACTTTCACCGCGCCGCTCGGCTACATGGTCGCCGCGCTGGGCGCGGCCTCGTTCCTGCTGTACGGGCTGTGGGATCTGTGGTGGCACAGCCTGTACGGGTTCGACGCCGTCATCGATTCGCCGCCGCACATCGGATTGTTCCTGTCCAGCACGGTGATCTCGGTCGGCACCGTGATCGTGTTCGCCGCCGCCCGCGCGCACACCTGGGGCCGGATCGGCGCGGTGTTCTCGCTCGCGCATCTGCTGACCTCCAGTACGGTCACCGCGCTGGCGGTGCAGCGGCTCGGTGTGGGTTCGGTGCGCTGGACGGTCGCGGTCACCGCGTTCATGGCGGTGCTGCTGCTCCTCGCGGGCGCGGCGTTCCGGCGGTTCGGGGCCACGCTCACCGCGGTGTTCGCCTCGGCGATCCAGGGCGTGTTCTGGTGGTTCGCGCCGTGGGCCGCGCACGTCTATGCCGATGCGGTGGGATTGCCGCTGCGCGAACACCTTCGCAATATCCCGACCACGCCGGCATTGATCCCGTTCTGCCTGGTACCGGTGGGTCTGGTCATCGATCTGCTGATGCGCCGGGGTACGCCCGCGGCCCGGCTGCTGCCCACGCTGGCGGGTGCGGTCGGCGGCGCGCTCATCGCGGGGCTCTCGCCGGTGCAGAACATCATCGTCTACGACGCCCGCTTCCCCGCCGCGACGATCATCATCGCCACCACCGTCGCCGGCGCCGTCCTGGGCGCGCTCGGCGGTTTCCTCGGCTGGCGTTTCGGCGCCATGCTCCGCCTGACCGCCCCGACCGCAGAGGCCCACGCATGATCCGCCGCCTGTTCCCCACCGCCGCGACGCTGCTCGCCTTCGTCTATCTGCTGGCCGGGGCCACCGGAACGGCCGTCGCGTATCAGCCGGTCGATATCGTGCACACCGAACAGGTGCAGGCGGGCCCGTATCACGTGACCATCGGCTTCAGCGAATGGCCTTTGCGCGCAATGCAATCGCTGGATTTCACCTTCGTCCCCGATGGCGGCATCGCCGACAAGACCGGCAAGCTCACCCAGATCCAGCCCGACGGCAAGGTGCGGCGCGCCGAACCGCTGTCCCGGCATCCGCGCAAACGCGAGGACTGGGGCCTGGACGTGCGCTCACTGGACAAGCAGGGCGACTGGATCTTCCGCTTCGCCATCGACGGACCGCAGGGTCACGGCGAAGGCGAACTACGCGCCCTCCCGGTCCTGGAACAGCCCGGGCCGCCGCTGGGCCTCAGCTGGGGCGTGAGCAGCCTCCCGCTACTGGCCTTGATCGCCTTCCTCACCTACGCCTGGCGTCGCACCGAATCCCAGGTCGCCGCGCTCGCTTGACACCGCTGCGGGGACACTTGATCCATGGACACCCCCGAACAGCTGATCGTGGTGGACGCCGCCAATGTCGTCGGCTCCAAACCCGACGGCTGGTGGCGGGACCGAGCCGGCGCGGCCCGGCGGCTGCTCGCCGATCTGGCCGACCTCCCCGATGCCGCCCACATCCTGGTCGTACTCGAAGGCGCCGCCAAGTCCGCGGCGGCCGGCAACGAGCCGCGGTTCGCTCCCCTGCGCCTCGTGCACGCCGGCGGTTCCGGCGACGACGCCATAGTCGATGTCGTCGCGGCGGCCTCGCCACCGGTCACCGTCGTCACCGCCGACCGCGGCCTGCGCGCCCGAGTCGAAGCGCTCGGCGCCACCACGGCCGGCCCGCGCTGGCTGTGGGATTCGATCGACCGGCATCGGTCGACCGGGGAATAGGCTCGTCCAGCGCAATCGAACCCGTTCCCGGGAGGCGATCAGTGACAGGTCGAAAGTCCGGCACCACCGTCGAGGTGTCCGCGGGCGCCGTGCGAGCGTTCCGATTGCACGCCCACCACCTCACCCGGCGTCAGCCCCTCGACGCGCTGCCCGACGTGGCGGGCGCCTGCGGAATCCAGAACAGCCCACCCGGTTCTGCGCTGCTGGCGCTGCACGCCCGGGTCGAAGGCGTCACGCCGGACCATGTCGACGCGTTGATCGGCGCGGACAAGACGCTCCTGCAAACGTGGTGCATGCGCGGTTCACCGTATTTCTTTCCCACCGCCGACACCCCGATCTTCACCACCGGCGTACTCCCGCCCACCGAAAAAGCCCGCGTGCACCTCATCACCGGCGTAGACCCGGCCCTGGCCGAACTCGGGCTGAGCCTGGACGAAGCCGTCGATCACACCGCCGCCGAGATCGACGCGGTTCTGTCAGGCAGGCAACTCGCGATCAACGAACTCGGCCAGGAACTCGCCGACCGCATCGCCCCGAAACTGTCACCCGCCCAACGCAAGACGTGGCAGGCGGCGGGTCCCTACGCCGCCGGCCAACCGCTCGGCGAAGGCGTCGTGCATTTCTGCCTGCGGATCCTCACCCTCCGCGGCCTGATCTGCTTCGCGGAACGCACCGGCAACAAGTCCCCGTTCGTCCTCGTCGAGGATCGGCGCGCCACCACCGCAACTCGATCCGGAAACCGCCCGCGCCGCACTGCTGCGCCGCTACCTCCATTGCTACGGCCCGTCCACCCGCAAAGATTTCGCCGCCTGGGTCGGCGTCTCCGCCGGCGACGTCGATCCGTGGTGGAACAGCCTCGAAAACGAGCTCACCCCCATCGAATTCGCGGGCAACCGAACCTGGATCCACACCGATGATCTCGATGCCTTGACCTCTCCCCCGCCGTCACACGGACTCCGCCTCCTCCCACCCGGCGACCCCTACACCCAGGCCCGTGACCGCGAAACCCTCATCGACAAGAAGCATCATCGCGAAGTCTGGAAAACGGTCGGAGCTCCGGGCACCGTCTTGGCCGATGGTGAACTGGCCGGAATCTGGCGGCCGCGCAAGACCAATAGCTCGTTGGCCCTGACGATCACCACATTCCGGCCGCTGAAACCCGCGCTGCGCAAGCAACTCCAGGCCGAAGCCGAGCAGTTGGCGCAATTGCGCGGGGCGAAAACGGTTCAGGTCGTTACGAGCTGACCACGCAGGCGCTCCCGAGGTTGATACCGGTGCCCACCTGCACGACCGCCCATTGGGAACCGTTATAGGTCCAGGCCTGGATGTAATGGGTGCCGGTGGAGGTCGGTGTCCAGCTGGAAGTACCGGTCCCGCCCGAGCCCAGCGAGAACTGCTGCGTACCGAAAGTGGCGGTGGCGCTGTCGTAGAGCCACACGTACTCGTTCGGGCTGCCGTTCACCGTCACGGTGTACGAGCAGTTGGTGCCGTAGTTCCCGCCACCCAGATTGATGCTGCTGCCGGATGACACGGCCACGCTGGTGACATAGGCCGAAGCGCCGGGAGCGGTCCACAGCAGCGCCGCCGCCGCGGCGCAGAGCAGAGCGGTGAGGGCCGGCTTCCGATTCCGGATCAGGTTGATCATGTCGATCATCTCCCCAGAGAGCTGATGAATTGCGTCAGGAACGGCGCATGAAAATCAGTGTCGGCGTTACGGGAAGACGACACGCGGGTATCGGACCACCCGCCGCGCAATCGGTTGCCCGCCAATGGATTATCCGATGACGGGCTAACCGCAGGCTATCACTTGACGCGGCGGACCGTACGCTCGAGAATGCCGAGGGTGGCCTTGAGCGCCGACTCGGGGACGATCGGGAAAGTCAGGCGCTGCTTCCAGGTTTCGTCGATCTCGGACCAGTCGTAGTACGAGGTGACGAGGGTGCCGTCGGCCACGGATTCCAGGCGGTAACCGTAGATGTGGCGCACGTGCGGGCGGAGCCTGCCCTCGACCGTCCAGGCGATCTCGACGTCAGGGACGAGCGTGGTGATGATGACCTCGACGGTGTACTTGCCGAGATCGAAGTCGCCCAGCGCTTCCCGATCCATGAACACCGTGAAGCGATCGCCGGCCTGCCGCACCGGATCGCCCTCGGCGTCCATCAGCATCCCCGAGGCATCGATGTCCACGTGGCCCTGCGGGTCGGCCAGGACGGCGAAAATATCGGCGGCGGGAGCGGGAATCAGGCGCGAGACCTCGATCCGTTCGACCTTGCTCATCAAGTCGTGCCTTCCAGCTGGGGAGTACTCGAGATCGACCTTAGAGGCCGGTGCTGGAAAATGGGCGGGTGAGTACCGTCAACGATCGTCCCGTGCCGCCGCCGGTCAGCGCTTCCGTCCTCGTGCTGACCTTGGCGCATCGTGTCGAAGCCGAACTCGGGGCGGCGCTGGCGGGGCTGAATCTGACGGTGGCGCGGCTGGCGCTGCTCGGGCATATCGCGAGTGTGCCGGGGATTTCGTTCAGTGAGCTGGCGCGGATGGGCGGGATCAGTGTGCAGAGCGTGCATACGGGGGTGAAGGCGATGGTGGCCGACGGGCTGGTGCGGGATCGGACGGCGCGGGCGGGGTCGGCGTCGAATATCGAGCTGACGGCCAAGGGCGGGCGCTTGCTGCGGGCGGCGGAGGCGGTGGTGGCGGAGGTGGACGAGCGGCTGTTCGGGGCCGCGGGGGATGCGGTGCTGCGGCAGGTCGGGGCGGCGGTGGTGGCCGCGTACACGGGGCGGAACGTGTCCTGATACAGCGGTTTTCGATGCCGCGGTGAACTTTCCCACAACCTTCAGCCGAATTGAAGCTTAGGGCTATGCTTCAGTCAGACTGAAGGTGGGAGGAAGAGCAATGCAGAGCGCACTGCTGTCGATTCATGTGCTGGCCGCGATCGTCTTCGTGGGCGGATCCGCGGTGGCCGCGAGCCTGTTTCCGCGCTATGCGCCGGTGGCGGAGACCGCGGAGCAGGCCGGGGAAGTGCGAAATGTGGCGGTGGCCAAGGCATTTCACCGGATCACCGGCAGTTACGCGGTGCTGGCGCTGATCGTGCCGGTGGTGGGCATCGCGCTGGCGGCGGTGCAGGGGCGGATGGGCGAGATCTGGATCACCGTCGCCATGGCGCTCACCTTCATCGCGGGCGGGCTGCTGGCGGCCTTCATCCACCCGATCCAGAAGCAGGCCCTGGATCAGCCGGACGAAGGTCAGCGCCTGCGTCAGCTGTCGATGCTGGCGGGTATCTACAACCTGCTGTGGGCGGTGGTGGTCGTGCTCATGATCGTCCGCCCGGGCGCGCACTGAATCCGGTTCAGAGCGCCATCTTTCCATTGTCGACGGTGTAGACCGCGCCGTGCACGGCCGAGGCTTCCGCGGAGCACAGGAACGCGATCACATTCGCGACCTGCTGCGGATCCATCAGCCCGCGCGCGGTGGCGGTCTTCATGATCAGCGTGTAGTCGGGGTCCGCCGGGAAGGTGAAGTTCTCGAGCAGCGGCGTCGTCATCCCGCCGGGGCATACGGCGTTCACCCGAATTCCCTTGCCGTCGAATTCGAGCGCCATGGCCCGGGTGAGCCCGATCAGCCCGTGTTTGGCCGCACAGTATCCCGCCGAATACGCCTGCCCCTCGAGCCCGGCGATCGAGGCCACATTGACGATGCATCCGCCCGCCGCGAGCAGGAACGGCAGGGCCGCCCGCGACAGGAAGAACGGCGCACTCAGATTCACCGCGAGATCGCGCTGCCATTCCGCGTCGGTGACTTCCCCGGTATGCCGCATGGTGTGCGCACCCGCCGCGTTGACCAGGATGTCGATCCCGCCGAACCGCTCGGCACACACC
The DNA here is from genome assembly GCF_021183565.1 of Nocardia yamanashiensis. NCBI lineage: Bacteria > Bacillati > Actinomycetota > Actinomycetes > Mycobacteriales > Nocardiaceae > Nocardia > Nocardia yamanashiensis. Next base: position 1,153,099 of record NZ_CP089226.1, on the reverse strand, counting down.
CGGACGATCTCGTCCCCGGCGCCGGGGTCGGCGAGATCCGCTGCCAGCCAAGCGCTTTCGGCCCCGGCGAGCGCGGCGTCGAGCCGCTGCTCGTCCCGCCCCACCCCGAACACCCGGGCCCCGCCCGCGCTCAGCGTCCGCGCCACGGCGGCTCCCAGTCCCGACGACGCTCCCGTCACCACGGCCACCCGGCCACCGAAACGCCCGGCCTCATCGCCAGCCATACCCGTCTCCATTCCTCCCCGGCCGGCCACGAAACCGCCGCCCGTGCAATCGGATCCAACATAGCCGGGGCGGCGAGAGCCCGGACTACGGCAGGTCCGAGAACCGCACATTGTGCGCGACGGCCGTCACCAGCAATCCGTCCGCACTCGGTTCGATGGAGGTCAATTGCGCACCGAGCGGCAGCTTCTGCAGTGGCACCGTGAAGGTGAGCGATTCCCGCAACCACGCCAGGGAGATGGCCGGCCCGCCCATGGTCGATTGCACCGACACCGGCACCACCTCGATCCCGCCGACGGTCGGATTCACCGTCACCACCACCGTCGCGGGCACCGGCACCGGAATCCCCTCCACCTCGAACTTCCCGGTGACCCGCAACCCCTCCGGGCTGTCGGAGATCGACTCCACTCCCGACGGCGCATAACCCTTGACCGTCTCGTAGGGCACCAGCGCGGTCGCCGTCGCATCGGCGGCTTCGATATTCGAGGTCCGGCTCTGCACCAGATCCCCCAGCGGAGCCGACACCCCCGTCAGCTTCACCCGCAGATCCCGTACCGACATCCCCTGATCACTCCACTCGTCCGCCCGCACCTCGACATCCTCGTACTTCCCGTCGAAAGCCTGCGTCAGGAACGGAAACCCGCCGATCGTCACGCTCGGCTGCTGCGCGAGCCCGTACTCCTCCGCGATCTTCCGCCCGATCTCGTTCTGCGCCGCCACCACTCCCACCCGATCCCCCACGACCAGTGCGATCCCGACCACGACCAGGAAAATCAGCAATCCGCGCATAACCCCATCATGCTGTGCGATCGCGCCGCCGGGCGTCCGCGACCCGGCCCGCCACCGGATTCGGTCAGGAGTTCGCCGCCCCGGGACGGAAGCCGCCGGTCGCGGTCCAGAGCCCGAACGGGACGTGCGTGGTGGCCAGTCCGGCGGGGTTCAGGAGTCGGCCCATGCGTTTGAGCGTGCGGAGGGTCAACTGGCGTTCGGTGATGCGCAGGTGGGGAAAGGATTGGTGGAGGCGGGTTTCGGTGTGCAGGGTTTCGGCGGGCGTGCGCAGCCAGGTGATGAGCAGCAGGTTGGATTCGTCGTCGGCGGTCGCCACACAGAGCCGGATTTCCGGCCAGGCGCGCAAGGCCGCGGTGACGGTGTCGAGATCATGGGCGGGCAGGCTGGCCCGATAGGTCATGATGACCGACCAGCCGGCATGCGCCTCGGCGAAATCGCAGCGGAAGAGCAGGCGCTGGGAGCGGGTCATCTCGGTGATGCGGCGGCGCACCGTGGATTCGGTGAGCCCGGTGTCCGCCGCCAGGTCGGTATTGGTGCGGCGGGCGTCGGATCCGAGCGCGAGCAACAGATCCAGGTCGCCGGGGCGGCGGGTGGAGGCCGGCCGAGGACGGTCGGGCGCATCGGTGAGCAGGGTGCGCTGGGCGGGGTCGAGCGCCTGGGGCCGCCAGTGGCTGCCTTCGAGATAGGTGTGCAGGCCGATCGCGGGCCGCACGGCGAGCACGCCGGGCAGGGCGGCCAGCGCTCCGGTGACGAAACCGTCCAGGGCGCCCGGGTTTTCCAGGGCGACGGTGAGTTGCAGCGCGTAATGGCCGGTGATGCGTTCGACGCTGACGACCCACGGCCAGGCGCAGACACGGCCGGAGATCTCGGCGATGGCCTCGGTGCGGCAGTGCAGGCGAAGGTAGGCGACCGTGGCGAATTCCGGCGCGTAGGCGGTGAGCCAGGCCAGCCCGCTCTCGGTCAGCCGGCGCCAGCGGCGGGCCGCGGTGGTGGCGTCCATGCCGAGGGAAGCGCCGATGCGGCCCCAGGGCGCACGGGGATTGATCTGCAGGGCGTTCACCAGGTCCAGATCGCGCTCCCCGAACACCGGGATGGCGGATCCCGGCGGATCGATGTCGGGAATGCCGATATCCGGCGAATCCGCGGACTCATGCGGCATGGCGGTCATTGTGGCACGAGTTACGCACCCCGCCGCGAAAGGGTTCGCCAGCCGATGCCGCGCACCACCCGGATCACCGTCCTGCTGCTGTTCGCGGCGTGGGTGGTGGATTACATCGATCGCATCGTCATCAATTTCGCACTGCCCTCGATCGGCGACGATCTCGGGCTCGACCACACCCAGCAGGGCCTGCTGGTGTCGGTGTTCTTCCTCGCCTACGCGGGCATGCAGGTGCCGGGCGGGCTGCTCGCGGACAGGTTCGGAGCGCTCACCGTGGGCGGCATCGGACTGCTGGCCTGGTCGGTGTTCACCGGATTGACCGCGCTGGCTTGGTCTTTCAGCGTGCTGCTGGCCATGCGATTCCTGTTCGGCCTGGTGCAGGGGGTGTTCCCGGCGGCCGCGCTGAAAGCGCTGTCGGAGCGCACGGCGCCGGAGCAGCGCACCACGGCCTCGGGCTGGGTGAACTCCTCGAATGCGGCAGGCATCCTGTTCGCGTCGGTGATCGCGGCGATGCTGCTGCCGGCCGCGGGCTGGCGCGTCATGTTCGCGGTCATCTCGCTGCTGGGCGTGGCGGTGGTGCTGGCGTGGCGGCGCTGGATGCCGGAACCGTTGCCGCACAACGAACTCGCGGCCCCACTGCTGGATCCCGCCGCCCGCCGTGCCGTGCTGCGCGCCCCCGCGCTGCTGGGTTTCGCGGCCATGTTCTTCGGCTACGACGTGCTGGTGTGGGGTGTGACCGCGTGGTCTCCCACCTATCTGCACGAGGTACGCGGTATAGAGATGAGTGTGATCGCGTGGGCGTCGCTGCCGTCGACCGCCGCCGGTGCGGTGGGCGTGGTGCTGGGTGCACGGCTGTCGGATCGGCTGGGCGGACGGGCCCGGCTGATCGTCGCGCCCGCCATGACCGTCGTGGTCGCACTGCTGTTCCTGCTGCCGCGCGTGCAATCGTTCCCGCTGTTCATCGTGACCGCCTCGATCATGGGGCTGGTGGCGTCGCTCTGCTATATGCCCGCGTTCGCGGTGCCCCTGCGCGCCCTGCCCAGTAGTTTCCTGGGCGTGGCCACCGGCGTGATCATCTTCGGCGGACAGCTGGCTGGCGTGCTCAGTCCCCTGGCGTTCGGCGTGGTCACCGATCACGTCTCCTACACCACGGCTTTCGAGGTGATGGCCCTCGGACCGCTGGTGGCGATCGTGGCCGCGTTCCTGGTGCCGCAGTCCGCCGACGCCTTCCGCGCCGCCGTCACTTCCCGAACTCCCCTGCCCGCCGACGCCATTCCCGCCACCGCGAAGGAGATCACCTCATGAACCAGCCGACCCCGGACGCACACTGGCAGCAGGTGTATCGCCACCTGCACGCGCACCCGGAACTCTCCGGCCAGGAGCACGCCACCGCGCGATTGGTCGCCGACGAACTGCGCGCCATGCCGGGCTGGGATGTCACCCCGGGCGTCGGCGGCACGGGCGTGGTGGCCGTCCTGCACGGCGGTCCCGGTCCGGTGGTCTGGCTGCGCGCCGATATGGACGCGCTCCCCGTGCAGGAGCAGACGGGCCTGGACTACGCCTCGGAAACCGCCGGCGTCATGCACGCCTGCGGCCACGACGTGCACGTGACCGCGCTGCTGGCCGCCTGCGCCGAACTGGCCGCCGGCCCCGCCCTGCCCGGCACCGTGGTCGCGGTCTTCCAGCCCGCCGAGGAGACCGGCGCGGGCGCGCAGGCCATGCTGAACGACGGCCTGCTGGAACGTTTCCCGGCCCCGGGCATCGTGCTGGGCCAGCATGTCGGCCCGATGCCCGCCGGTCTCGCCGTCACCCGCGGCGGCGTCCTGATGGCCGCCTCCGATTCGATCCGGGTGCTGCTCACCGGTTCCGGCGGCCACGGCTCCATGCCGCACGCCGCCGTCAATCCGCTGGTCATGGCCGCGTCGCTGGTGCTGCGCCTGCAAACCCTTGCCGCCCAGCAGTCCTCGCTGCCCAATTCGCCGATTCTCACCCCGGGCGCACTGCACGTGGGCACCCGGCCGAACATCATCGCCGAATCCGCGGAACTGCTGCTGACCCTGCGCACCTTCTCCGACTCCACCCGCCGCCGCATGCTCGATGCCGTCGAACGGGTCACGGCCGCCGAAGCCGAGGCCGCGGGCGCCCCGCAGCCGCCGAAAGTCGAGTTCTACGATCCGTTCCCGGTCACCGTGAACACCCCCGACGCCACCGAACGCCTGATCGCGGCCCTCACCGCGGGCGGCGTACCGACCCTGCCGTTGACCGATCCGCTCACCGGCAGCGAGGATTTCGGCCTGTTCGGCACGGCGGCGGGCTGCCCGTCGGTGTTCTGGCATATCGGCGGCGTCGACCCGGCCCGCTTCACCGAGGCCGATCAGCAGCTCATGCTCACCGAGCATCTGCTGCCGGAACGCTTCCCGGCCAATCACTCCCCGCGTTTCGCCCCGGATCCGGAGCAGACGCTGCCGCCCGCCGTCCGCGCCCTGGTGACCGCGGCCCGCGACCGATTCGAGTAGCTCACTACTCGCTCGCCGCCGCCGTGGCGGTGCCAGACTGGTCTCGAGCGATCACGCTCGAGCACTGCGACCGGTGGAGCGCTGCCATGGCTACCAACCGCATTCGAATCGCCTCCTTCAATGTGGAGAACCTCTTCGCCCGGGCCCGGGTGCTCGGCGCGCCGCCCGGCGTCGCCGATCCGGTGCTCGACGCCTACGCCAGGGTCAACGAGATCTTCGAGCACGAGATCTATTCCCCCGCCGACAAGGCCGAGATCCTGCGCCTGCTGAAAGTCCTGGATCTGCTGCTCGATGACGGCGATGCGACCCGGGAGGACACCTTCGCCGTCATGCGCCGGATTCGCGGCAAACTGCTGAAGAAACCGCAGGGCGGCACCGCCGACGACGTGATCGTGGTGGCCGAGGGCCGCCAGGATTGGGTGGGCTGGGTCGAGCTGATCAAGGACCGCACCGATTCGGCCGCCATGAGCAATACCGCCCGGGTGTTCACCGAGATCGGCGCCGATATCGTCGGCGTGGTGGAGGCCGAGGACCGCAATACGCTGCAGCGCTTCGGGTTCACGCTGATCCGCGACGAGCAGGGCGAGCCGCGCTATCCGCACGTCATGCTCATCGACGGCAATGACAAGCGCGGCATCGACGTCGGCGTGATCTCCACCGGCCGCTACCCATTGCGGGATATTCGCTCGCACGTGGACGACGGCCCCCTCGACAATCGGACCTTCAGCCGCGACTGCCCCGAGTATCGCTTCCAATTCCCCGCCGGCAGTGCGCTGGCCGGGCAGCCGTTCGTGCTGCTGGTGAACCATCTCAAGAGCAAGTTCGGCGGGCACCAGTCCAGCAGCGACAAACGGCGCAAGAAGCAGGCCGCGCGGGTGGCCGAGATCTACCGGCGGCTGCGGGACGAGGGCGTCGAGCACGTGGTGGTGCTGGGCGATTTCAACGACACCCCCGACAGCGACGCGCTGAAACCACTGCTGGACGCCACCGACCTCACCGATATCAGTGCGGCGCCGGGCTTCGACGACGGCGGCCGCCCGGGCACCCTGGGCAATGGCACCGCGCGCCAGAAGATCGACTACATCCTGTTGTCGCCCAGCCTGTTCGCGCGAGCCAGCGGCGGCGCCATCTTCCGCAAGGGGGTGTGGGGCGGGGTGCACGGCACCCTGTTCCCGCACTTCGACACCATCGCCGGACCGGAACAGGCGGCCTCGGATCACGCCGCCGTCTACGCCGACCTCGATATCGGCTGACCCGGCCGGGGACACACTGGCAAGCGCGATCCGGGCCGCGGCGGGAAACGAATCTATCCGGTGTCGGTTCTGCGACGGATCGGTGGAGATCAGGCTTGTCGGCGTGTCGGATGTGCGTCTCGAAAAGCATGCTGACCGTGGCCGTCGGGCAGGCGAAAGGAGACGTACGGTGGGTTTGAGACGTCGGGAGCTGCTGATCGGCTTGGCGGGAGCGGGCGGGCTCACCCTCGCCGGATGCGGACGCGACCGGGAACCCGCGCCGCCGCCCAAACCGGCGGTGCTCCGTTTCGAACCGGCCCTCGACGCCCGCGACGTGGATGCGCGGCAGCCGGGCCGGGTCACGGTCACCGATGGCGCCCTGCGCAGTGTGGAGTGGATCGACGAGACCGGGCGGCCGCTGCCGGGCGCGCTGAGCGCCGATCAGCGGACCTGGACCTCCGCCGAACCGCTCGGCTACGGCCACACCTACACCGCGAAAGCCGTGGCGCACGGCGAAACCGGAGACATCACCGCGACCGCGAACTGCGCGACCGTCGTGCCCGATCGGCTCGTCGATGTCTCGCTGCGGTCGGCGACCATGGTCGAACTCGCCGAAAACGACACGTACGGCGTGGGTTTGGTGCTGGTGGCGCATTTCGCCGAGCCTGTCGACCGGGTGACGGCGGAAACCCAGCTGAAGGTGATCACCGAGCCGGCGGTGCCCGGATCCTGGTTCTGGCTCGACGATCAGAACGCGCACTGGCGGCCGGAACGGTACTACGCGGCGGGTTCCCGGGTCACGGTGGCGGCCGAACTGTTCGGCGTCCCGCTCGGCGGCGGCGCGTACGGGCTACGGGATCAGCGGGTTTCGGTGCTGATCGGGCCGGCACGGGTGGCCATCGCCGACGACAACACCAAGATGATCGACGTCTTCGAGAACGGAAACCTGGTGCGCACCATGCCCACTTCGATGGGCATGGGCGGTTCGGCGGTGGTGGGCGGGCGGCTGCTCTCGTTCTGGACCCGGCCGGGCACCTATACGGTGCTGGACCGGCAGAACCCGGTCATCATGGATTCCTCCAGCTATGGGCTGCCGGTGAATTCGCGGCTCGGCTACAAGACCAGCATCGATCACGCGGTGCGCATCAGCCACGACGGCATCTTCGTGCACGCGCTGGCGGAAAGCATGTGGGCGCAAGGCAATACGAACGTCTCGCACGGCTGCCTGAACCTGTCGCCGGCCGATGCCGCCTGGTTCTACGACTTCATCGGCACCGGTGACGTGGTGGAGGTGCGCAATACCGGCGGCGAACCCCTCGACATCTGGCAGAACGGCGACTGGAGCATGCCGTGGCCGGATTGGCTGCGCGGCAGCGCCCGCGCCTGACCCGGCGCGCGGACATCGGCGGACAACCTCGCCGATCGGCGGGCGAGATCATCGCCGAGGGACGACGATCTAGGCGTGGCAGGTGAATTCGTGGCGGTGCCCGGCTGGCCCGCGTGGGAGAACCAGGACTGCGGGATAGCCGTCGGCGATATCGACGGCGACGGCGCACCGGATGTGCTGGTGCTCATGGTCGACGACCCGGCCGGGCAGAACGCGGGACTGTATCGGGTGGGCAATGGATTCGCCGCCGATGGGTCGGTCCGGGACTGGGGGCCGTGGCTCACCGTGCCGGACTGGTTCGGCTGGGAGAACCAGGGCGCCGGGGTCGCGCTCGCGGACCTGAGCGGCAACGGGCGCCTCGATCTGGTGGTGTTCGTGGTGGACAACCCGCCCGGCCAGAACCAGGGGTACTACCGGATCGGCCGGGATCTGGCCGCGGACGGCACCGTGACCGGCGGCTGGACGCCGTGGCTCGCGGTGCCCGACTGGTTCGGCTGGGAGAACCAGGGCGCGGATATCTGCCTGACCCGGATCGACGGGCAGGACGTGCTGGTGGTGCTGACCGTCGACAATCCGCCCGGACCGAACTCCGGGCAATTCCGGCTGGCCAAAGGCATCCGGGCGGACGGGACCGTCGGCGCGTGGACGCCGTGGGTGGCGGTGCCGGACTGGTACGGGTGGGAGAACCAGGGCGCGGGCATCACGGCCGCCGACCTCGACGGTGACGGCCGGCCCGAACTGGTGGTGTTCGGCGTCGACAATCCCGGCGGCGCCAATTCCGGGGTGTACACCATCGGCTGGGGACTGGACGGGTCCGGGCACGCGCTCGACGGCTGGAGCGCCTGGACGGTGCTGCCGTGGGAGTTCACCGAAAACCAGGGCGCGGCAACGGCTCTGCTCGACACCGGCGGGGCACAACCGGAACTGGTGGTGTGCACCATCGACGCGCCCGAGGGACGCAATGCCGGATATCTGCGGGTCCTCGAACTGGAAACCGATCTCACGCACGCCGCGCATCTGGGGGTGTGGCGGATCCTCGACTTCAACACCGAGATCAATCCGGTGCACGCCGCTCTGCTGCACACCGGCGACGTGCTGTTCTTCGCGGGCTCCGGGAACGATCCGGACCGGCACGAGGCGCACGAATTCCGTACGCGGGTCTGGCATTACCCGCACCCGGGGCTGGACGCGCCGAGCACGCCCATCGACCTGTTCTGTGTCGGCCAGGCCTTCCTGCCCGACGGCCGGCTGCTCGCGGCGGGCGGCACAGAACGCTACGACCCGTTCTACGGCCTGCGCGACGCCCTCATCTTCGATCCGGCCGACCTGACCTGGAATCGGGTGCCGGACATGGCATTCGGGCGGTGGTATCCGTCGCTGGCGGCACTGCCGGACGGCAAGGTGGTGGCGGTGTCCGGGCTCGGCGCCGACAATTTCCTGTCGGTGGTGCCGGAGCTGTTCGATCCGGAGACCCGGACCTGGTCCACGCTGCCGGTGCCCGGACCCATACCCATGTACGGCCATCTGGTGCTGCTCGCCGACGGACGGCTGTTCTACACCGGCGGCCAGTACGGCGGCAATAACGGTATGCGGCCGTCCATCTGGGATCCGGTCACCGGGGCCACCACCGAGGTCGGCGGCCTCACCGATCCGGGGTCCCGCAATCAAGCCGCCAGTGTGCTGCTGCCGCCCGCGCAGGATCAGCGGGTCATGTTGCTCGGCGGCGGCGGATTCGACATGCACAGTCCCGCACCGGCTCTCGCCGACGCCCGGATCGTCGATACCACCGCCGCGCACCCGGAATACGTGGCCGCGCCGCCGATGGACCATGCCCGCATGCACCTGAGCGCCGTGCTGCTGCCCGATCGCACGGTACTGGCCACCGGCGGTTCGGGCATGGAGGAAATGGCGCACGCCGCACCGGCGCACGCCGAGATCTTCGACCCCGCCACCGGGATGTGGATGCACACCGCACCGTGCCGCGTGCCCCGGCTCTACCATTCCATCGCGCTGCTCACTCCCGACGGCAAGGTGATCACGGCGGGCTCCAATCCGGCGCGCAAGACCGAAGAGCTCCGGATCGAAATCTATTGGCCCGCCTACCTTTTCCGGGGGCCGCGGCCCGGCCTCGCGCTCGGGGCGGACACCGTCGGCTACGGCGGCACCCTCACCGCCGTCACCGACACCCCGATCCGCGAAGCCTCGCTGTTCCACCCCGGCGCGTGCACCCACTCGTGCGACAACGAGCAGCGGCTCATCGATCTCGAATTCACCACTCCCGCAGCGAATTCGCTCAGCTTCACCATGCCGGGCAATCCGGCGCTCGCCCCGCCCGGCTGGTATCTGCTGTTCGTGGTGGACGGCAACGGCGTGCCGTCCACCGGACAGTGGGTGCGCCTGAACTGACCCGTTACTGCTCCGGGCAGTTGTGATAGGCGGTGATCAGCCACCGCCCGTCACGCCGGACCAGAGTCCAGGTCGCCAGCACCCAGCGGTCGGCGGGCGGTTCGCCCTCGCCCGCCATCACCACTGCGCTGCGGCTCACCACGACGGCGGTGTCGGGGGCCGGGAAACGCACCGACTGCGGTTCGTCGATCGTCGTCGAACCACGCAGCGGGCCCGCGAAACCCGCGGCCATATGCGTGCGGGTGGCCGCGCTGCCCTCATTGCGCACGCCGCGCAGAATCGACGTCGCCTCCGGGTCGTAGTCGGCGACGAACGCCTCCGCGTCATTGGCGGCCCACGCACGGTAGAGGTTGTTCAGGACGTCCAGAACGGCCTCACGGTCGGTGTGCACTGCGGTGTCGGACATGGTTCACTCCTCGGGTTCGCGGCCGCGTCGAGCGGCTCACGAGTACATACCGGCGAACCGTCGCCGATTCATCGCTGCGGCCCCAATACGATTCGTCCCGCGCCGTGATGGGCGGTGGTTGCGGATTCCAGCCGAACACGGCGGCCGGCGACGGCGACGCCGAGGGCAGGTGCACCGATCCAGCGGCGATCTCCCTCGAGCCTCCGCACTCCCGAACCCCGGCATCTACTAATCCGAATAGTAGATGAGGTCGCACAGAGTCCGGAATAACCCCTGGACGTGCCGATTTATCGCGCAAGCCCCCTCTACAGATTTCTTGCCTTTGCGCCATAAAGTGATAGCTTCTCTCTATGGCCGTTTTGGTCTGAGAGTCATCGGCGCATCGAGGGAGATGCCGTGCACAGGGCCGTGAAAGTTACCGCCGCCGGGGTTTGCGGGACAGTATTCGGGATGGTTGCGTGTCTGTTCGGGGCGGCGGGCGCCGCGCACGCGGACACACCGGGCGGACCGGTGGTCGTGGACGGCACCGCGTATTTCGCCATGGGCGACTGGAACTGTTCGATCGGGGCGGACGGCGCGGTCGGATGCGATCTCGCGACACCCGCTTCGGTGATGCAGGTGCTGTATGTGGGAATGCAGGTGCCGGTGCCGAATGTGTCTGCGATAGTCATCGATTCGACCGCGCTGCCCGCGCATCCGCAGTGGAACTCCAATGGGAGTCATACGCTGCCGGGCGGAAACCCGGCGCTGGAACGGATTTCGGCCGTCAACTATTACGATCCGCAGTTCTGGGTGACGCATGCCGGGGCTACCTGCCAGATCACCTTCAAGGGTGCGGCCGTATGCAGTTCGATGGGGCATGGATTCAGCCAATGGGGACCAGAACCGTTCGGTTACTGATCCCCATGACTTGTTTACTACCGGTACCAGACGCCGGAATCCCAATCGCCGTAATCCCAGACGTTGAAATCGTAGCGGGTGTGCGCGCCGCCGAAGAGGTAGCCCCACCAGCCTGCGGAGGTGTCACACACCTGGTCGTCGCTGTTGCAGACGGTCAGCGTCGGGAAGCCGCCGAACCAATCGTCAACTCCGGAAAGCGGATAGCCGACGATCTGATTGCCGGGAGTCGAGGACAAACCGGCCCAGCCCGGGCCCGCGGCCCGCTTGGGATCCGCCAGCAGAATGGCATTGGCATCGCCGGCGTCCTGGTGATTGGTCACCCAGGCGTGCAGGATGCCCGCACCCTCGCTGTGACCGATCAGCTTGATGTGGTCACCCGGGCACTGGTCGCGATGCTGCCAGAACAGCCGGTCGATTTCGTAATACCCCGACATCGGGTTGGCGGAGGTATATCCGACGGGCTGATTGACGAACGGGGCGAACACCGACGAGGTGTTGTCTCCGAAACCGCCGATTCCGATGGCCCACACACCGGTACAGTCATCGGCCTGAGCCTGCGGACCGGTCGCGGAAGTGATGGAAAGGAGAAGGGCCAACAATAATGCGGCGAAGAGCGCCGTTGCTCTACGCATGGTCGTAACTTTCTTTATTTATTTGCCTCCGGGTCCGGCCCGGCTTGCGCCCTATGTACCCAGAAGTTGCTGGCGTTCTTGACTTCTGTCGAAACAGTTACACAGGGCCCGAATCCGTTTGCCGTAATGCAATGTCGGAGACGCGAATCGGCTTGCCCGTCAGCGTGATCTCGGCGAACCGGCGCCGATCAGCCGATGGGAAGTCCCGCCAGGGCCGCCAGCACGCCCAGCCCGCCGGCACCCAGGAGCGCGCTCACCACGCCGCGCCGCGCCGCCAGCAGCCAAATCGCCGCCGCCGCAAGCACTGCGAACTGCCAGCCGTGCCGCAGGGCCAGGGCGAGCGGGATCGCGGAGCCGATGATCGCGCCGATGACCGCGGGGCCCGCACCGGACAGGAAGGCCTGCACGGCGACATTTGCGCGCAGCCGGTCGAAATGGCGGCCGCCGAAGATGACGAAGAGGAACGAGGGGGCGAAAGCGACTGCGGCGGCGAACAATCCGCCGAACAGGCCCGCGGCCGCGTAGCCGACCACGGCCACCGTCTGCACCACCGGTCCGGGTGTGATCTGGCCCAGCGCAACGGCATTGAGGAATTGGGCCGGGCTCATCCAGTGATGGTGGTCGACCGCGTCGGACTGCATGAGCGGAATGATCACGAACCCGCCGCCGTAGGACAGCGCGCCCACCTTCAAGGCCACCCAGCCGACCGCCGCCAGCCCGCCCAGCGCGGGTGCACCGACCGCGAGCGGTATCGCGCGGGCCGCCGAGCCCGGACGGCGGGGCAGTGCGCCGCGCACCACGATCTCCGCCAATCCCGCTGCGATCAGCACCGATACCAGCCACGGCCCGATCAGCGCGGCCGCCGCACCGCCCGCGATCAGGTAGGCGATCCAGCGCGCCCGCGCCGCCCGTTCGGCCCCGGCCCGCTGCCGGCTCGCGGGCAGCAGCGCCGTCCCGGCCTGCACCGCTACCGCCGCCACCGCCGCGCCCGCACCGGCCGCCGCACCGCCCGCCCAGGCCGGCAGATCACCGGAGAGGAAGAAGGCGGCCAGCCCGAGAATCAGCACCAGACCCGGCACGATGAAACACAGCCCGCCCACCAACGCGCCGGCCGTGCCGCGCAAGCGCCAGGCGCAGAAAATGGCCAGCTGCGTGGACGCGGGCCCGGGCAGCAGGTTCATGGTCGCGATCGCGTCCTCGAACTCGGTCGCCCCGATCCAGCGCCGCCGCTCCACACACAGCTTCCGCAGCAGGGCGATATGGGTTGGCGGCCCGCCGAATCCGATACACCCGATCCGTCCCCATTCACGCGCGATGGTCCCCAGGCGCACCGGCCCGCCCGGCACCGGCCCATCGGCCTCCGCACTCACACCCGCACTCCCTCACATCACACCGAATCGGACCCCGATCAGCGCAGACGCTAACAGCCGGGGCATGACCTCGCGCGTCAAGGCGCGAAGACCACACGGCGGCCCCGGATCGCATGACGCACCGCCCGCGCGTCCTAATCCGTCTCCTCCGGTTCCTCGCGCGGCGGCAGGAACGGCGGCTGGTCGGCGTCCTGTCCTTCCTCGAGGCCGCGGCCACGCACCAGCTCGGCGTCGAAGGCCGCACCGAGCAGGACCGCCAGATTCGTCAGCCACAACCAGATCAGGAAGACCACCGCACCGCCCAGCGACCCGTACACCTGGTTGAAGGACCCGAAATGCGTCACGTACACGGTGAATCCGGCCGACGCCGCGGCCCACACCAGCACCGCGAGCGCGCTACCCGGGGTGAGCCAGCGAAATCCGGGCTGGCGCACGTTCGGCGCCGCCCAATACAGCAGCGCGCACACCAGGCTCACCAGCAGGGCCAGCACCGGCCATTTCAGCAAGCCCCACAATCGCACCGCGGTATCCCCCGCCCCGAGCCACTCCCCGGCGCGCGCCGCCAGCCGCCCGGTGAACAGCACGCCCACCGCCGAGACCCCGACGACGGACACCGTCGCGAGCGTGAGACCGAGCTGCAGCGGCAGCGTCTTCCAGATCGAGCGCCCCTCGTCCACCTCGTACAGCGAATTCGCGGCCCGGATGAACGCGCCGATGTACCCGGAGGAGGTCCATACGGCGGTGCCCAGCCCGACGAACGCCATTGGGCCGGAATAGGATCGGGCATCCTGCAAGCGTTCGATGCCGTCGACCACCAGCGCGGTCCCGTTGCCCGGCCCGATCTCGCGCACCGTGGCGATCAGCGAATCGGTCGCGCCGGGACCGAGCAGCCCGAGCACCGCGATCAGCACCAGCAGCGCCGGAAACAGCGACAGCACGCTGTAATACGTCAGCGCCGCCGCCCAATCGGTGAGCCGGTTCGTCCAGACCGCGAGCAGTACCCGCTTCGCCACTTCGCCCCAGCGCCGCCCGGGCAGCTCCGTCGGACCGGTTATCCGTCGCCGTACCATGGGCCCACCTCCGCGCTTCCCCGGCATACCCGCCCGTGACCGGCGGAAACTCGGGTTTTCCGGGCCCGTATGGCTGCGAGTTTGCCGGGCCGTGCGGCGGGTACCGCCGCGATATCCGGCACAACCATCAGGAGGCACGTCATGCCGAAGGAATGGACGCGGAAGCAGGAGCGGCAGTACCAGCACATCAAGGATTCGGCCAAGGAGCGCGGCGAGAGCACCGACCGCGCCGAGGAGATCGCCGCGCGGACGGTGAACAAGAACCGGGCCCAGGCGGGGCAGACCAAGACCGCCAGCCGCAGCTCGGTGCAGGACAAGTCGCCGCAGCAGCGGGGCGGACAGCGCTCCGGGCGGCGCGGACCCAAGGGCCTGACCCGCGATCAGCTCTACAACGAGGCCCGCCAGCGCAATATCGAAGGCCGGTCCAAGATGACGAAATCCCAGCTCGCGCACGCGCTCGGCAAGGATTGAGCGGACGCGGCGGGTTTTCTTCCGTGACTACTGGGTATCGGCCGCAGTACGCGAATTTCATTGCCACGGTTGAGGAAGTCGACATGCCCAGTGAACCCGAAGCCCGGCCCGGACCTGCGAGCGGACGCCGCCGTGGCGGCGATTCGTACGACAATATCGAGCCTTGGCTGGACAAGCTCGCAAGTCTGGACGCCGACAGCGCCGAGTACGCGCGCCTGCGGAACGAGGTCATCGGCCGCTGCCTGCCGCTCGGTGAGCACATCGCGCGGCGTTATGCCGGACGCGGGGTGGACTTCGAGGATCTGAACCAGATCGCGGCGGTCGGCGTGGTGCTGGCGGTCGACCGGTTCGATCCCAGCAATGGCGCGACCTTCCTGGCGTACGCCATTCCGACCATCATGGGCGAGGTCAAACGCTACTTCCGTGACAGCACCTGGGCGGTGCGAGTGCCGCGACGGCTCAAGGAACTACAGCAGCGGCTGACCACTGTCATCCCCGATCTGTCGCAACGGCTGGGCCGGCAGCCCACCGCGCGCGAACTGGCCGAGGCGACCGGCGCGGAGCTGACCGAGATCACCCAGGCGCTGATCGCCGCGAACAGTTACACCACCGAATCCCTGGACACCCGAGCGGCTTTCGACGACGAGGGCGACAAGCCCCTGGCGCCGGTGGACGGTCTGGCGGCCGCGGATCCCGGCTACGACCTGATCGAGGACTCGATCACCGCCGGGCCGCTGCTGGCGGAGCTGCCCGAGCGCGAGCGCACCATCCTGGTCATGCGCTACGGCCAGGACAAGACGCAGACGGAAATCGCTGCGGTGCTGGGCATTTCGCAGATGCAGATCTCGCGCATCCTGGCCCGCGTGCTGCGCGAGCTGCGGGAGCGGGCGCTCGGGCCCGCTCCGGCGGCGGTCACAGCATGCCGAAATCATCGGACAGGCCCGCGACGGCGAGCAGCCGCTCGACACAGTGCGACCCGATGATCCACAGCGAAATATGGTGCGCGGCGGCGTAATCGCGCGCATCCACCAGCGCGCGCAGGCCCGCGACGCCGAAGAAGGTGATCCGGGACAGATCGACGATGGCGGGCTCCCCCGAGCGCAGGGCGACGCCGAGCGCCGCCCGGAACTCGTCGACGGTCCGGATATCGATGTCGCCGGCGATGGCGCAGGTGGGGGTGGTGCCATTACCGGTCACCCGGCTGGCGGATCGGAATTCGGTCATGATCAGGACCTCGGCCCATGGCGTGGCGCCCGCAACGGCGGTGCGCCGACGAATCGCCTCGTAGATCAAGCGCGAGACTGGGCAGACTGCTCAACCCTGCCCAACGGGTGCCCGTTATCGGTCCGGTTCACACCTCCGGCGTGCCGGTACGCGCGGATTGCCCGTGGTAGCCGCCGTCGGCGGGTGATGGGACTCACCAGGCCGAGGTGATCCGGGCCAGGCAGGCGTCGACCACGTCGGCGGCGGAGTTCGGCGTGTCGGCGGCCGCCCACAGTTCGGTCGCCAGCCGGACCGCCGTATTGGCCATGGCGGCGGCGAGCGCGACATCGAGATCGTCGGCGGGCCGGCCGGTGCGGGCCGCGATAATGGGAATGAGCTGGGTTTCGCAATCGTGCTGGACGCGCAGCCAGGTGGCGCGCAGCGCGGGCAGCTGGGTGGCGGCCCGGACCAGCGGGCGCAGCCGGGTCTCGGCGATGCCCTCGGCGGCCAGGGTGCCCGCGGTGGCGGCGCGGTAGGAACGGCTCAGGGCCTCGCGCAACGGGAGTTCGGGCGGGCAGGCGGCCAGTTCGTCCGCCCAGGCCTGGGTGCCGATGGCCAGCAGCGGCGCGACCACATCCTCCTTGCCCGCGAAATAGCGGTAGAAAGTACGCAATCCCATGCCGGCGGCGGCCGCGATCTCCTCGACCGTCGTTGCGGCATAGCCGTTTTCGATGAACAGATGCGCCGCGACCATCGCCACTTCGCGGCGGGTGGCGGCGCGGCGGGTCTCGCTGAGCGCCGGCCGCCCGGCGCGATTTCGCTCGCTGCTCACCCGGGCACCTTACCGAGGCCGAAAGATTTCATGGCGCGCCGTGCCATTTTTGGCATACTGTGTCATTAACTAGTTCCACCGATCAGGAAGAGATCCATGAACCGTCTCGAGCAGCGCCGCATTCTGGTCACCGGCGCCGGATCCGGCATCGGCCAGGCCACCGTTCTCCGTCTGCTGTCCGAGGGCGCGATCGTCGCCGGCGCCGACGTCAATGCCGAGGGCCTGGAACTGACCCGCAAGCAGGCCGCCGAGGCGGGCACCGACGGCCGGCTCACCACCCTCGAAATGAACATCGGCTCGGAGTCCGACGTGGTCGCGGGCGTGGCGAGCGCCGTCGAATCGCTCGGCGGGCTGGACGCATTGGTGAACGCGGCGGGCATCCTGCGCGCGGCGCACACCCACGAGACGTCGCTGGATCTGTGGAATCAGATCATCAATGTGAACCTCACCGGCACCTTCCTGGTGATCCGGGAGGCACTGCCCGCGCTGCTGGCCAACCCGCGCAGCACGGTCGTCAATTTCTCTTCCACCTCGGCCAATTTCGCGCACCCGTACATGGCCGCGTACTCGGCGAGCAAGGGCGGCGTCCAGACGCTGACCCATGTGCTGGCCCTGGAGTACGGCAAGCGGGGGCTGCGCGCGGTGAGCGTCGCGCCCGGCGGCATCAAGTCCGGCATCACCGACGCCACCCCCGGCTATCTGCCGCAGGATTCGGACTGGTCGCTGTTCGGCCGGCTGATCGCCGTACTGCCGCAGGACAATCCGGAGGAACTGGCCGGGCCGGAGAACGTGGCGGGCGTCATCGCCATGCTGGTGTCCGACGACGGCCGGTTCATCAGCGGCACCGAGATCCGCATCGACGGTGCGGCACACACGTAGCAATTCGACCGCGGCGATACCCGAGGCCCCGGCCGGAATTCCGGCCGGGGCCTGGCCGTCTCCGCTCAGCCCGCGGCGCCGACCAGTTCGGACTCCGCACCGCGCAGAATGCCCTCGGCGGTACCCGCCGGCCATTCCAGTGCGGTGTCCAGCTTGGCCAGCACGTCCTCGGCCGGGGATTCCATCAGGCAGCGTTCGATCTGGCTGATTGCCCCGGCGGCCGGGCCGCCCTTGCGCGCCACATCGGCCTGCGTCCAGCCGTTTTCCTTCCGCCGCGCCTTCACGCGCTCGGACAGCGCCTTGATGTCCGGCTCTCCCGAGACCGCCGCGGCGGCCTGCGCGGGTGCGGCCGCCGCCGGGGCCGCCGCCTCGGCCGCTTCCGCCTGCGCGACGACCGGTTCCGCCGGCGCCCGCACGGCCTCCTGCGGCCGCGTCTTGCCGGAAGTCAGCAGCCCCTGCGTGATGAGCCTGGACCGCTTCCGCCTACCCATTTTCGCCATACACCGCTCCTCGATCCACAATCCCAGCCTTCGCTGAAGCACCGGATAGGTTGCCACAAGTTCGCGAGAATCCTCGATCATGCCCGAGTGTCGGCGCGCCACGCCGACCGATCCGGACGACCGCCCACCCCGTTTTCAGTCGGCGTGGCGCGGCTCGGCTCCCGCGAGGACACTGGTCGGTAGCGCCGAATCAGTTGCGGGAGAAGATGCGATGGCAACCAACGGACCGTTCGGGATCGACCCCGAGGACTTCGAACGCGCCCTGCGCGAGGCGGGCATCGAAATGCGTGACCTGCTCGGCAAGGCCGCCCAGTACGTGGACCGCACCAGTCTCAATACCCTGGCCGGTCTGCTCACCCAGTTCACCCAGCCCGAAAGCCCCAGAACGGCCAAACCGGAAGGCGATACCGCCGGTGAATCCGGCAGCGGGGTCTGGGCCATCTACACCCTCGACGCCGACGGCAGCGCCCGGGTGGACCAGGTCTTCCCCAATGAACTCGAAGCCCTGCGCGCCCATCGCGACAACACCGACGCCACCCGCCGCGTCCGCTTCCTCCCCTACGGCGTCGCCGTGAGCGTGCTCGACGCGACTTAGCTCGCGATCACCGGCCACGGGACCGGCGGCCACCTGGAATCCACAGCGGGGCCGAGGTTTTCGCGGGCGTCCGGTTCACAGCAGTCCGCTGCTGCGGGCGGCGCCGAGGACCGCCACGCGCGAGTTGGTGCCGAGTTTGGCGTAGATGGCGCGCAGGTGGGTTTTGACGGTGTTGATCGAGACGCCGAGGTCGTCGGCGATCTGCTGCATGGTGCGGCCGGAGGGCAACTGGCGCAGCACTTTCAGTTCGGTGCCGGTCAGGGCCGGGTGGCCGGTGCGGCGGCGGGCCAGGGGGTGGTGGCGCAGGCGGGTGGCGAGGGCGTCGTAGCGGCCGAAGCTGCCGGTGAAGCGGTCCAGCAGGGTCAGGGCGCCGGGCACTTCCAGGAAGGGGCGGGCGATGCGTTCGGCGGCGGCCTGCCGCAGGCCGTGCTCCACGCCGTCGCGGGCGCGGGTGACATCGCCGAGCGCGTGATGGGCGGCCGCGTGCAGTAGCCAGGCGGTCACCCGATGCACCGGATGCAGCGGCACCGTCTCCTCCAGCACCGGGTCGACGAGTTCGAGCACGCCGCGCGAGCGATGCGCGGTTTCGGCGAGAGCGGCTCGGGCAATGGCGATTTCGGGGGAATCGCCGAGTGCGGTGCGGCTCTGTTCGATCAGCAGTTGCGCCTCGTAGGTTTCGCGTACGCGCAGCAGCGGCCACACCACCAGGGCGATGAGCCCGGCGCTGGTGGCCGGGACCGGGCTGGTGTCCAGGACGCGAGCGAAGCTGTGGCGCAGGCGATCCGCCGCGTCGATCTTGTTGTCGGCGGTGTCGAAGGCGACCAGGCTGCCGATCAGATGGGCCTGCCAGCCGCCGGTCGCGCCGAGCGAACCGTCCAGCAGCGTGTGCTCGGCGAGAGTCCGTGCGATGGCCTCGTTTTCGGCCGGATCGCCCTGCACGTAGGCGCCGAAGGCGGCGAGGGCGGTGGCCTGCACGGCTTCCGGGGTGTCCAGCAGCGCATGCGTGCGCGCCAGTTCGAGCGCGTGCCCGGCGCGCTGCCGGGTGGTGGTCACGGCGCCCGCGAGCGCGGCGGACACGCTGAGCCGGGTGAGGGCGCGCACGCGCAGCCGCGGTTGCGCGCTCAGCTCGGCCACCGCCAGGCCCTGCCGCAGCCGCTCCTCCCCCGCCGCGAGTTCACCGCGCACGACCAGGGCGGTGGCGGTCTCGATGCGCGCGTACCCGTCGAGATCGGCATGCCCGGTGGCGGGCAGGGCGTCGGCGACGAATCGGTCGTCCAGGGCGAGTCCCGTGGTGACCGCCAGTTCGCAGGTGACCGCGGCGGCCAGGGCGGTGCGCATTTCGGCGCTCGCGAGGGATTCCTGGTCGTCCGGGCGCTCGCGCATGGCCTCGAAATGGGCTCGCGCCGCGCCGGTGTCACCGTGGACCAGGGCGTCGACCACGCGCAGCCACCGCAGGTACGGATCCGCGGGCAGGGCCGGATCGATGGCCGTCAGCGCTTCGAACAGGCTGGCGCCGTGCCCGCTGATGGTCAGGTGCAGCGCGTGCTCGCGCAGGAATGCCAGCAGCGGTTGCCGATTCGGCATGGCGAGCACATGCGGCAGCGCGGCCTCCGGTTCCCGCGTGGATTGCAGGTGCAGTGAGGTCCGCAGATGCAGTTCCGCGGCCAGGTCCGGGCCGAGCCGATCGAGTTCGGCGCGGAAGTAGGCGCGCAGCATCGGGTGGTAGGCGAACCGGATCTCGGTGCCGCGCACCACCGAGGTGAGCGGAAAGTTCGACCGTTCCAGTTCCTGGAGCCGATGCCCGGCCCCGCCGCCGACCAGTTCGTCGGCGAGCTGTTCGGTGAATTCGGCCGGGACGCTGGTGTAGGTGAGGAACATGCGCAGGTCCGGGGACAGGGTATCGATCAGCTCGGCGGCCAGCAGGTCCGCGATCGAGGCGGGCAGCCGGGCCAGGGCGGTGAGCGCGGCGGCCGAATCGTCCTGCCGCGCGGTCAGATACACGACGGACAGCCGGACCAGTGCAGGCCAGCCGCGGGTGAGCTCCAGCAGTGTGGCCAGTTCGGCGTCCTCTAGTTCGCAGCCCTGATCGCCGCACAGCCGCCGGGTTTCCGCGGCCGAGAACGCCAGATCGATCGCGCCCCAGCGCCGCAGCCGTGCGGACAGTTCCAGCAGATGCCAGCGGATGGGCGGTTCGAAGCGCCCGGCCACCACGATCATGACGGTCGGCGGCGCGTGCAACAGGAAGTGTTCGACGGCGGCCAGCGTCGGCGGGTCGGTGATCAGGTGCGCGTCGTCGAGGACGATCAGGGCCCGCTCCCCGCATTCGGCCAGGGCCGCGGCGAGTGCGTCCGCTGCCGCGAGCGGCGTGTCGAACGGGCCGTGCGCGGGATTCACGAACCCCAGCCGGGTGCGCAGCTGCTGCCAGAGCGTCGCCGGCGACTGCTGATCCACCGTGAGCCAGGCGACCCGCCGACGCGCACCGCGCTGCCGCCGAGCACGCGCCGCCCATTGCGCGAGTACCGCCGTTTTCCCGGTTCCGACCGGCGAGCGAACAAGCAGCACACTGCCATCCGGGGTTTCCGCCACCGCGTCCAGCTCGTCCAGCAGATGCCGCCGGGGAATCGGCGCGAATGCCAAGCGTGGAATTCCCGCGTCATCGGACAGCGAATTCCACCGTCTTTCCAGGAATTCGAGATCGTGTGCTTCCGTCATCGCCCCTCCCGATTTCCATCGACGAACTTCTACCGCGCTCGATCCCGGAGTTTAGCGGAGCAAACTACTCGAATTGTGAAAGCCGGAGGATCTTTTTCCCGGGCTCACCCGAATCGGGCGATGGTCATCCCCGCGCCACCGGCGAATACTCGCCGTGAGCCGTGTCGCCCACGCGGCCGTCCCGAAGGGAGACACGGCGATGGCCTCCGATGCGACGCCCGGCACCGGCTCGGGCGACGCGGTCGGCCTCAGCGTGACGATCACCTTCCTGTCGCCGATCTGCTGGGCCCGAGTGCTCGGCGCGCTCGGCGCCGTCCCGCTCACCCTGTTACCGAAAGCCGTTCTGCTGGATATCGATCCGTCGACGCGCTGGGTCAGCGCATTGATCAGTACCGCTCCGCAACCGACACCACGGAGGTAGGAAAATGTCGTTCTGGGAAGTGCTCTGGCTGATTATCGTGAGCTTCGCCTTCATCGCGTATCTGCTGTTGCTGTTCTACATAATCGGCGACCTGTTCCGCGATGACGCCACCTCCGGCTGGATGAAAGCGGTGTGGATCGTATTCCTCATCTTCCTGCCGATCCTCACCTCCCTGGTCTACCTCGTCGCCCGCGGCAAAGGCATGCAGGAACGCTCCACCGCGCAGGCCAAGCAGATCCGGGACGCCCAAGCCGCATACATTCAGCAAACAGCCGGAACCAACCCCTCGGCGCAGATCGCCCAAGCCCAGCTGCTGCTGGCCGAGGGCACCATCACCCAGCAGGAGTTCGATCAGCTGAAGGCCAAGGCCCTGGCTGCCTGAACGGAATCAGTGCTCCAGATCGGCGGTCGCGGCGGCCACGGTGGGATACACCCGGATGGACCGGTCGCCGCGGTCGGCGCTGCGCAGGGCGTCGCCGAACTGGCCGACGGAGCGAGCGATACGGAAGTCGATCCGTTTGCGCGCCAAGCTGTCTCGTAGCTGATCGAGCATTTCGGCGGCGCTGACGTCGATGCTCGGCGAGGTTTCGGCGTCGAGCACGACCAGGCGGGTGCGATCGGTGCACAGCTGCTCGATCCGCTCGCGGACGTAATCGGCATTGGCGAAGAACAGCCCGGATTCCACCCGCACCACCAGCAGGTCGTCGCGGCGCGGCAGGTCGGGGTGTTGTTCGGCGTCCAGCCACAGCGTGCCGTGCCGGGCGAGGGCGGCCACATGCGGCTGAGAGGCGCGATACACCAAGAGCACCATGGAGATTCCGATGCCGATGAGCAAGCCGGGCAGGGTGTCGAACAGCAGCACGCCGAGCATGGCGGCGAGGGCGGCGGTGAAATCGGCGCGGGCGGCGCGGCCGTAAATACTGCCCAGCCGGGCGGTCCAGACGCCGTAAAGGCGTCGCAGCGCGGCGAAATCGACGAGTTCGATCACCGCGGCGATCACCACCCCGGCCAGCGTCGCTTCGGGCAGCTTCTCGAACAGTCCGGTCAGGAACAGCAGGGTCAGCACGGTGAGCGCGGCGACCACCAGGCCGCTGAGCTGGGTGCGCGCACCGGCGGAACCGTTCACGGCGGTCTTGGAGAGGCTGCCGTTGACGACCATGCCCGAGGCCAGCCCCGATCCCAGATTGGCCGCGCCCATGCCGAACAGTTCCCGGTTGGGGTCGATGTCGTAACCGGCTTTGGCCGCATAGGTTTTGGCCGCGCCGAGCCCTTCCGCGAACCCGATCAGCAGCACGCCGACCGCGGGGCCGAGCAGATCGATGTAGTCGTGGAAGCTCACCCCGCCCGGGAGGCCGAGGGCGGGCAGGCCGGCGTCGATGTGGCCGACGATCGCGACGCCGTGCTCGTCCAGATGCAGCAGCCGCACCGCGAGAATGCCCAGCAGCACCGCCAGCAGCGAGCCGGGCACCAGTGGCAGCCACCGCTTCAGCCCGACCACGACGGCCAGACCGACCGCGCCGACAAGCGCTGTGCGCCATTGCGTTTCACCGAGGTGGGTGAGCACACCCCACGCCTGTTCGAAGAAATTGCCGGAATGCTTGTCGATGCCGAGCAGTTTCGGCACCTGCCCGATGATGATGGTCAGCGCCAGCCCGACGATGAACCCCTTCAGCACCGGCTCGGAGATGAACGCCGCCACGAAACCCAGCCGGATCAGCCCGGCCAGCAACCCCAGGACGCCCGTGGCAATCGCCAGCCCCGTCGAGAGCGCCAGGTAGCGCCCCGAATCGCTGCCCGCCAGCGGCGTGATGATGGCGGCCGACAGGGCCGCGGTCGCCGACATCGGCCCGACCACCAGGTGCCGGGAACTGCCCGCCAGCGCGTACAGCACCAGCGCCGGCACCGCCGCGTACAACCCGGTCACCGGCGGCACCCCGGCGATGGTGGCGTAGGCCAGCGCTTCGGGCACCAGCACCGCCCACACCGTCAGTCCCGCCAGCACGTCGGGCCGCAGCCACGTCGTGCGATAACCCTGCAGCGATTCGAAAACCGGCCATCGGGCGCTCATTCGCTCACCCTAGGGCGACGGCCGCGCACCCGACCTCACCCCCGGTGGGTGAGGCGCGCCCGGGCCGGCGCCGCGAGCATCACCGCATGGCGCAAACAACTTCGAATCTCGGGCCCGTGGAGCTGGTGGTGATCGGATTTCCCGGTACCCAGCTCGATGTGAGCGTGCGGGCCGCGCTGCGGGACGTGGTCGATCGAGGGTATGTGACGGTGCTCGACCTGGTGTTCCTGTCCAAGGACGCCAACGGCTACATCACCGAGATCGATTTCGACGAGCCGCTGGACGAACTCGGCCTCACCGGGCTCACCGGCAACGGCCGCGAGCTGGTCAGCGATTCCGACCTCGAACCGATCCGCTCCACCATGCGCGCGGGCACCTCCGCCGTGGTGGTCGTGTACGAGGAGACCTGGGCCCGCAGCCTCGCCGACACCGTTCGCCGGGCCGACGGCGATGTCATTCTCCACGTCCAGGTCGACCGCGATGCCCTGGACGCCGCCCTGGCGTCATCGTAGGAAAGGTTGCCGCACATGATTCTTCGCAGAGCCCGTTTCGGCCGCCCCGGCTTGATCGGCACCGTGGCCCGTACCGCCGTGGTCGCGGGTACCGCCAGCGCCACCGCGAACGCCGTGAATCGCCGCTCCGAGCAGCGCGCCGCCGAACAGCAGGCGTACGCCGAGCAGCAGCAGGCCGTCTATTCCCCGCCGCCGCAACCGATCTCGCCACCCGCTCCCCCGGCCGAGGATCTGGTGTCCCGCCTCGAACAGCTCGGCAAGCTGCACGCCTCGGGCGCGCTCACCGATGCGGAGTTCGCCGCGGCCAAGGCCCAGCTGCTCGGCTGACCCGTCTCGATAATCCCGTCGAAAGGAATCACGAATATGGCAGGCACCCTGACCGTTTGGAAGTTCCCCTCCGAAACCGGAGCCGAGACCGCACTGCACACCCTGAAGGAACTCCAGTCCGAGGAACTCATCACCGTCCACGATGCGGCCCTGGTGACCTGGCCGGCGGGCGCGAAGAAGCCGAAGACCCGCCAGCTCAACAATGTCACCGGCTTCGGCGCACTGAACGGCGCTTTCTGGGGGATGCTGTTCGGGCTGCTGTTCTTCGTGCCGCTGCTGGGCGCCGCTTTCGGCGCGCTCGGCGGGGCCATCGGCGGGGCGCTCACCGATGTCGGCATCAACGACGACTTCATCGACCGGGTGAAAAAGGAAGTCACGCCGGGCACTTCGGCGCTGTTTGCCCTCACCTCGGGCGCCGTCGCCGACCGCGTCCACGACCGGGTGGCCGGGCAGCACGGGCAGTTGATCGCGAGCAATCTCTCGGCCGAGCAGGAGGCGAAGCTGCGCGAAGCCTTCGCCGACTGAACGGCATTCGTTCAGCTGTCCCCGTCGATCGCCGCGAAGTGCCCGGTCAGGAGTTGCACCACCTGACCGGGCGCTTCGTCGGGCAGCCAATGCGATACGCCGGGAACCACTTCGAACCGGAACGGCGCGTCGACGTATCGGCCCGAGCGGCGGGGGCCGTGTTCGAGGACCGCGGTGTCGCCGTCACTCCACACCTGCAGCACCGGCACGCGCACGCGCCCGCGCAGGAAACGCGGCGAGGACAGCAGCATGCCCCGGTACCAGTTCAAGCCGCCGCGCGCGATCACCTTGTCCCGCAGGCGATCCGAGTCCCGCCGCGCCACTTCCGCGGGCTGCCCCGTCTGCCGCAGCAGCCGCCGGAACAGCTCGGTCCGCAGGATGTATTCCGGCAGCACCGGCAACTGGAAAACGTACATGTACCACGACGCCAGGCCCTGCCGGGTGGTGAGCATCGCCCGCACGAATGCCCCCGGATGCGGCACCGAAAGCGCTGTCAGCGAGGCTATTCCGCTATGACCGGTGGTGGCCGCCGCCCAGGCCGCCGCCGCGCCCCAGTCGTGCCCTGCCACGTGCACCGGCCGCCCGATCTGCTCGACCATCGCCACCACATCGGCGGCGACCTCGTCGAGCCGGTACGCCCACCGCCGCCGCGGCGCCGCGCTTTTGCTCGCCCCGCGCAGATCCGGCGCGAACGTCCGGTATCCGGCCTGATTCAGCAACTCCGCGACCTCGGCCCAGCTCCGCGAGTCCTGCGGCCAGCCGTGCAGCAGCAGCACCGGTTCCCCGTCGAGCGGCCCGGTATCCCGCACCGGAAAGACCAGCTCACCCCGCCGGAACACGGCGATCCGGCCCGGATCGCTCCACACGCCGTCCGGCTCACGATCGGATACATCGGTCATCGTCGACACCCGCACCTTCATTGGTCGCAGCAATACGGCTTCAGCGTGTCACACCCGATCAGTTTCTGCTACCTCCCGTCACACTAAACTCATGGTGCGGATTACCGCGCGGATCCGGCCGCTGCAGTCTCGGCGTCTCTGCGATACTCCTGGGGCTGTATACGGTGCGAAACATGATGGAGGAGTGGGAATGGGCGGGTTCACGGTGGCGGAAGCCAAGGCGGTTTTCGAGAAGGTCGACGTCAACGGGGACGGGTATCTGACCGTCGAGGAGTACACGCAGGCGGTGCAGGCGTACGGCTTCTCGTCCGAGGCCGCCAAGCAGGCCGCACTGTCGATTCTGGCGAAGGCCGACCTGGACGGGGATCAGCGGATCAGCCTCGAGGAGTTCCTGACCCTGGTCAGCTGATCGGCGCTACCGGGCCCAGCCGGCGTGACAGCGCGAGCCGCGCGCCGGCTCAGGCCGGGGCGGGATGGCAGCGGCTTGCGCGGCGGTAGCCGAGGACGGCCGGGACGGCGAAGAGACACAGGGCCGTCAGCGACCAGGCGAAGCTCAGGGTGAGCGGGCGGGCGAGGGGGCCGCCTTCGGACAGTGCGCGCATGGCTTCGACGGTGACCGAGATCGGCTGATGTTCGACGACGGGGCGGATCCAGCGCGGGTACGCCTCGAGCGGGACGAAGCCGGTGCTGAAGAACATCAGCAGCGAGGTCAGGATCGTCATGCTTTCCACCAGTGTGGCTTTGGGCGCGAGGGCGGCGATGGCGGTGACCACGGTGGCGAAGCCGAGACCGAGCAGGACGGGGATCAGCACGAAGGCGAGGGCGGGCAGCGCGCCCTGCTGGAAACGGAAGCCGAGCAGATAGCCGAAGGCCACGATCATCAAGGTGCCCAGCAGGATTCGGGTGCCTTCGGCCAGTACCCGGGCGGCCGGGCCCGAGGCGCGGTGCACGGGCAGGATCCAGAATCTGGCGAGCAGACCGGCTTCGCGTTCACGCCACAGCATGGCGCCGCTCGCCACAGCACCGGAGAGCGCGCCGATCACGGCGACCATGGGGACCGAGCCGTAAAGGGCGCTGTGCCCGGAGAATCGGCTGACCTGGGAGCCGATCACGGTGTCGAGGACGAACAGCAGCAGGCACGGGATGACCAGGGTTTCCAGCAGGGTGACCGGGTGGCGGGTCCAGCGCAGCAGTAGCCGCTGGGTCTGGATCATGGTGTCGCGCAGCAGCATTGTCATGCGGCGCTCCGGATGTTCAGCCGCCACGCCAGGGGCAGGCAGAGCAGGGCGATCGCCGCGATCCAGAGCAGGGCGGGCGTGATCAGTCCGAGGGTGAGGACGGGCGCGCCGCCGCCGCTGTCACCGGCCAGTGCGCGCAGTACGGCGGCGAACTGGGAGACCGGCTGATTGCGCACGAAAGGCTGTATCCACTCCGGGAATTGGCTCGCGGGCGCCAGGCCGGTGGAGAGCAGCCCGAGGATCAGTGGCGGCAGCCCGAGGATCTGGGTGATCGATTCCGGGCTCCGCGATGCCGTGCCGACGACATCGGCGGCCAGGGTGAACACCATGCCGACGCACAGCGCGAACACCACGAATCCGAGCGTGTGCGCGGCATCGAGCCGGAACCGGAAGCCGATCACGTGCCCGCAGACCAGGGCCGCGGTCAGGGCGATGCACAAGCGCAGGAAGGATCCGGACATGCGGGCGGCCACCGGCACCAGCGGCCCGATCGGCATGGTGTGGAAGCGGCGGTCCAGTCCCGAGACCGCGTCGGTGGCGGCGCGCATGGCGGCCGAGATGGCGGTGAAGGCGCTCGCCTGCAGGATCACCAGCGGCATCATGAATTGCGCGTAGCTGCTGTAACCCGTTCCGGCGAAGGACATCACGATGTTCAGCGGGATGTAGAACCCGGCGGTGAACACGGCCGGGGCGATCACCGAGGTCAGTACTTCACCGGAGCGCACGGCGGGTACGACGAGCCGCCCGCTCAGCGCCCACCATTGCCGGATCGCGTCCGGTGTGGCGCGCACCGGATCGAAGCGAACCGCGGCGGTCACGGATGCACCTTCTTGCGTGCGGCGCCGGGATCGGGAGCGGCATGTTTGCCGGGACTGGCTGTGAGAGAGAGGAATACATCGTCGAGCGATGGCCGCCGCAACGCGATATCGGCCAGTTCGATGCCCGCGCTGTCGAGCAGGCGCAGTACCTCGGCGACCGTTTTCGCACCGTCCGGTGCGGGCACGGTCAGCCGGTCGATATCCGCTCCGGGTGCGGAATGCCGCTGTGGCGCAATAGGTTCCAGTACCGCCTGCATGATCGCGAGTTCCTGCGCGTGCAGCGGGACGATCTCGCAATAGCTGGATCCGGTGCGCGCCTTGAGCTCGTCGGCGGTGCCCTCGGCGACGACCGCCCCGTGGTCGATCACCACGATGCGGTCGCACAGCGCGTCGGCCTCTTCCAGGTACTGGGTGGTGAGCAGCGTGGTGATGCCGTCGTCGCGGAAGGTCCGCACCAGATCCCAAACCCCTTGCCGGCTGCGCGGATCCAGCCCCGTGGTGGGTTCGTCCAGGAACACCACCTCCGGGCGTACGACGAGACCGCAGGCGATATCGATGCGCCGCCGCATCCCTCCGGAATACGTGCCGACCCGCCGCGTCCCCACCTCGGTGAGTTCGACGGTCTCGAGGAGTTCGTCCGCGCGCGCCCGGGCGTCCCGTTTGCTCAATCCCTGGAGGCGGCCGAACAGGACGAGGTTCTCGTACCCGGACAGCATGCCGTCGAGTGCCGCGAACTGTCCGGTCAGCATGATGGACCGGCGGACCGCGGCGGCCTCGCGCACCACATCGTGCCCGGCCACCGCCGCCCGGCCGCCGTCGGGCGCGAGCAGCGTGGAGAGGATGTCGACTGTGGTGGTCTTGCCTGCCCCGTTGGGTCCGAGCAAGCCGAGGATCTCCCCCGGTTCCGCCACGAAATCGATGCCCCGCAAGGCGGATACGCCACCGAACGCCTTCTCGATGCCCTCGACGATCACCCCGCCGGAGCCGCCCGTCGCGCCCATCATGCGTCCGCGCCCGGTCGCGTGGTCAGGTGCGGGTCGAGCAGGCGCGCGATCCGGGACAGTGCGGCCGGCGCGGTCATGCGACTGTGTTCGGCGTCGATGTCGTACACGGTGATCTCCCCGCCGACATGCGGCCTCCAGGCCTGCGGTTCGGCGATCTGCGAAACCCCTTGCGTGGCACGGAAGAACACGATGTCGCCGTCGAACCGGGGTCTTCGATACCCGTCCATGAGCCGGATGGCCGCATTGTAGGACCCGGTGAGCCGTTCCAGCAGTTCCGCGGTCACCGGCGACTGCGCCCCGAGCCGATCACGGATCAGCCCGGCCGCCGCCTCGGCGCCGATATCCGCGGGGATGCCGGAAAGCCCGAACAGTTCACCGAATTCGTTGAGCAGCGCTCCGACCGCGAGCTCTTCGGTCGCCGCGGCATCGGCGTGCGCCCCGTTGGAGGCGTCGGCGTCCATCATCGCCAGCACGCCGACTTCGGCTCCGTCGGCCCGCAGCACCGCCGCGATAGCGTGGGCGATGATGCCGCCGAACGACCATCCCAGCAGATGGTAGGGGCCGTCCGGTTGCGCGGCCCGGATCTCGCGGGCGTAGCGCTCGGCGAATCCGGTAATGGTCGCGATGGGCTCCTCCCCCGACAGCTCGGGCGCCTGCAGCCCGTAGATCGGCCGTCCCGGGCGCAGCAGTTCGGCGAATCCGAGGAAGGGCCAGGCGATTCCGGACGCCGGGTGCACGCAGAACAAGGCCGGTTCCGTACCGCCGCCGCGAATGGGCAGCAGCACGTCCAAGCCCAGTGCCGAGGATTCGGAAACCCCGGACCCGGTCTCGGACGATGCCGCCAGCGCCGCCACGGTGCGATGCCGGAACACCTGCGCGGGCGTCAGTGCGATGCCCCGCCCGCGCGCCCGGGATACCAGTTGCAGGGCGATGATGCTGTCGCCGCCGAGCGCGAAGAACGAATCGTCGATGCCGATGCGATCCCGGCCGAGCAGTTCGGCGAACAGGTCCGAGAGCTCCTTCTCCACCGGCGTGGCGGGCGCCCGATAGGCGACGGTGTCATCGGCGAACACGGGTTCGGGCAGCGCCTTGCGGTCCAGTTTGCCGACCGGGGTCAAGGGGATGGCATCGACGATGACGAAGGCGGCGGGCACCATGACCGCGGGCAGCCGTTCGGCCAGATACGCACGCAATTGCGCGATCTGCGGCGTCGGCCCGGCCGCCGACGGCATCACATAGGCGGCCAATGCGGGCTGCCCGGCGGGGGTGTGCACGCCGAGCGTGACCGCGAATTCGACCCCGGGCGCGGCGGCGAGTACCGCATCGATCTCGCCCAGTTCGATGCGCTGCCCGCGAATCTTGACCTGGAAGTCGGCGCGCCCCTGATATTCCAGCTGCGGTTCCGCGTCGCCGGTCCATCGCACCAGATCGCCGGTGCGATACATCCGTTCCCCCGGCGCGCCATACGGATTCGCGACGAACCGCCCGGCCGTCAGCCCGAACCGATTGAAGTAGCCGCGTGCCAGCGACGGCCCGGTCACGTACAGCTCACCGACCACGCCCGCCGGCACCGGCCGCAGCCAGGCGTCCAGCACGAGCAGGTCGCTGCCCTGCACGGGCCCGCCGAGCGTGACCGGCGCATCCGCCGCCAGTTCGCCGGATCGGGTTGCGACGATTGTGGTTTCGGTGGGTCCGTAGAGATTGACCATATGCCGTCCGGGCGCCCACTGCGCCACCAGATCCGCGCCGATCGGCTCCCCGCCGACCGCCAGGTGCCGCACCTCGGGCAGGTCGCCGGGTTGCAGGGTGGCCAGTACGGACGGGGTGACGAACGCGTGCGTCACCCGTTGGTCGCGCAGTACGACGGTGAGATCGGCGCCGCTGTAGGCGTCCGGTGGCGCGACGGCGAGCGTCGCGCCGGAACCGAAGGCGTACAGCATTTCCAGGATGGAGGCGTCGAATCCGGGTGAGGCCACGTGCAGGACTCGCGCATGCCGGTCCAGGCGCATGGCGCTGATCTGCTCGGCGACGAAATTCGCCAGGCCGTGATGCTCGAGCAGCACCGCTTTGGGTTTGCCGGTGGAGCCGGAGGTGTAGATCAGGTACGCGATCTGCTCCAGGGTGATGGGCCCGCCGCGTTCGGCGTCGGTCACCGGCCCGTCGGGCACGGTCATGGCGTGCCGGAGCGTGCGCAGTTCGTCGAGCACCAGCCAGTCGACGGTGTCGGGCAGCTGATCGCCGATCTCGCGCACGGTGATTCCGATCGGCGCGCGCGAATCGGTGAGGACGTGTTCGATGCGGTCGATGGGATGGTTCGGGTCGACCGGCAGGAACGCGGCGCCGGTTTTGGCGACCGCCCACAGTGCGACCAGGGATTCCAGTGAGCGGGTCAGCGCGAGCACCACGAACACTTCCCGCCCGACCCCGTGCCGGAGCAGGATGCGGGCGTAGCGGTTGGACCAGGCATCGAGTTCGGCGTAGGTCATGGCTCGGTCGCCGGCCACGATGGCGGTCGATTCCGGGTCGAATCCCGCGCCGGTGGTGAGGATTTCGTGCAGGGTGAGCGGTAAGGTGGGGTCGGCGCCGCGCCTGGGTGTGAGGTGCCGCCGCTCGGATTCGGTGGCGGCCGGCAGTTGCGCGAGGCTGCGCTCCGGATCGGTGGCGATGGCGGTGAGCAGCCGTACGAATCGCTCCAGCAGCGTCCCGGCGGCCTCGGTGTCGAGCTGTTCGGTCCAATGGTTGACGGTGATCCGCAGGGTGCCGCCGTCGCCGCCCGGGAGCGGGGTCACCTTGAGAATCAACGGGTACGGCGCGGCTTCGGTGTCGGCGATATCGATCAGCCCCATGCCCGCCCGGGCCAGGGCCGTATCGAGTCCGGCGCGGTCGACGGGCACCGATTCGTAGACGGTGATGGTGTCGAACAGTGCGGGCATAT
Organism: Nocardia yamanashiensis; assembly: GCF_021183565.1. Classification (NCBI taxonomy): domain Bacteria; kingdom Bacillati; phylum Actinomycetota; class Actinomycetes; order Mycobacteriales; family Nocardiaceae; genus Nocardia; species Nocardia yamanashiensis. Next base: position 1,121,071 of record NZ_CP089226.1, on the reverse strand, counting down.
CCACCGCGCGATGGATGTCGGCCAGGCCGATGTGCTGGTGGTCCAGCAGTCGCGCCTGCTCGGCGACCATGCGCGCCAGCAGATCCGAGATCCGTTCGCCGGGATCGAGGGTAACCCGTACCGGCAGGGTATTGATGAACAGGCCGATCATCTCCTCCACCCCGGGCAGCTGCGGGGGACGCCCGGAGACGGTCGCGCCGAACACGACGTCGGTGCGGCCGGTCAGGGTGGACAGCAGTAGCGACCAGGCCAGTTGCAAGGCGGTGTTCACGGTCGCGCCGGCGTTTCCGGCCACCCGGTTCAGCGCGGCCGTGAGTTCCGCGGGCAGATCGGTCGACCGGGTGCCCGGGGTGGGCGAAACCGGTTCGGCCGCAGGGAAAACCAGGGTCGGCGCGTCGATGCCGCGCAAGGCGTCGGTCCAGGCCGCGAGCGCGGAATCACCCGTGTCGCCGAGCCAGGACAGGAACTCCGCGTACGAATGCGCGGGCCGCCGAGCTTCGGAATCCGCTGCGCCGGTGAGGTATCCGGTGAGCAGTTCGCGGATGAGCAAGGGCATGGACCAGCCGTCGAGGACGAGGTGGTGGCTGGTGACGATGACCGTCCAGGTCATGGGGGTGGCGTGGATCAAGGTCAGCCGCAATAGCGGCGGTTGGGTGAGGTCGAACCGGGTGCGGGCGTCTTCCGCGAGCAGCCGCGCCAGTTCACGCGCTCGGTCCTGATCGGTGTGCGCGGTGAGATCGATTTCCCGCCAGCCGATATCGGCGGCTTCCACGACCACCTGACGCGGACCGGTCTCGGTCTCGATGAAGCCCGCGCGCAGAATATCGTGCCGGTCCACCAATCCCTGTGCGGCGGCGCGCAATCGGGCGGCATCGATGGAGCCCCGTAGTTCGGCCTTGGTCTGGAGCAGATAGTGGTCGACGGTGTCCGGGTCGAATCGGGTGTGGAAGTACATGCCCTGTTGCAGCGGCGACAGCGGCCACACGTCGATCAGGCCCGGATAGTCCAGCCGCCACAGCTCCAGATCGAGCTCCGGCACCGGAACCAGGCTGAAGGGTGCGATCGGCCCGGCCGCGGGGTGCGCCGCCGCCTCGGTGACGGCCGCCAGTCCCGCGACCGTCTTGTGGTCGAACACGTCGCGCGCGGTGAACGCCAATCCGGCGGTGCGCGCCCGGGACACCAGTTGCAGGGCGATGATGCTGTCGCCGCCGAGCGCGAAGAACGAATCGTCGACGCCGATGCGCTCGCGGCCCAGCAGTTCCGCGAACAGCGCCGCGAGCGTCTGCTCCACCGGTGTGCCCGGTTCCCGGAATACGGCCGCACCGTCGGTGAACACGGGGTGGGGCAACGCTTTGCGGTCCAGTTTGCCGACCGGGGTCAAGGGGATGGCGTCGACCATGACGAAGGCCGAGGGCACCATGACCGCCGGTAGGCGCTCGCCGAGGTAGGTCCGCAACTCGTGGTCCGTGGGTGCGCAGCCGGGGGCGGGGACCACATAGGCGGCCAATGCGGGTGTGCCTGCCGGGCCGGGTACGCCGAGGGTGACCGCGAATTCCACGCCGGGGGCGTCGATGAGGGTCGCGTCGATCTCGCCGAGTTCGATGCGCTGCCCGCGGATCTTCACCTGGAAGTCGGTGCGGCCCTGGTATTCGATGCGGGGGTGTGCCTCCGCGGTCCAGCGCACCAGGTCTCCGGTGCGGTACATGCGTTCACCGGGCGCGCCGAACGGGTTCGCGGTGAACCGGTCCGCGGTCCGGCCCGGTCGCCCGGAATAGCCGCGTGCCAGGGCCGGACCGGCGAGATACAGTTCGCCGGTGACGCCCGGCGGCACGGGGCGCAGCCAGGAGTCGAGCACCATCGCCGCCATGCCCCGGATCGGCTGCCCGAGCGTGACCGGTTGTCCCGCAGCGAGTTCGGCGGGCCCGGTGGCCCAGATGGTGGTTTCGGTAGGTCCGTAGAGGTTGACCAGGCGCCGGCCCGGCGCCCATTGCGCCACCAGGTCGGCGCTCACCGCTTCACCCGCTACGGCGAGGAATCGCAACTCCGGCAGGTCCTGCGGTTTCATGGTGGCCACCACGGACGGGGTGATGATGGCGTGCGTGACGTGCTGGGTGCGCAAGAGTTCGGCCAGTTGGTCACCGCTGTAGACGTCGGAGGGCGCGACGACCGCCGTGGACCCGCCCGCGAAGGCCAGGGTCTGCTCGGAGACGAAGGAGTCGAAGCTGGGCGAGGCGACCTGCAATACCCGCGAGCGCTGGTCCACTCCGAACGAATCCTGCTGGGAGACAACCAGATCGGCGATGCCGCGCTGGGAGATGAGGACGCCCTTCGGGGTGCCGGTCGAACCGGAGGTGTAGATCATCCAGGCGGCCTGGTCCGGCCGTGGCCGCGCGAGTTCGATTCCGGCGGGGGCCGTCAGGCTGGGATCGTCGAGCTCGAGCCAGTGCACCCCGCCGGGCAGCGCAGCGCGCTGAGCGGATTCCGTAAGTCCCAGCGTGGCACCGGAATCCGCGAGCACGAGTGCGATGCGGTCGGCGGGCTGCCCCGGATCGATCGGCAGGAACGCCGCACCGGCCGCGGCCACCGCCCAGACGGCGACGATCAGCTCCGGTGAGCGCGGGAGCAGCAGTGCTACCAAGGTTTCCGGGCCTGCGCCGGCGGCGGTCAGGAGCCGGGCGATGCGATCGGATTCCGCCCGCAATTCGCGGTAGGTCATGGTGTGCGTACCGGAGACGATCGCGACCGCGTCGGGGTTCAATGCCGCTCCGGCGGTGAAGATTTCGTGCAGCGTGCGCGGGACGGAAGCCGCTCCGCCGCGCAGTGGCGTCAAGTCCGCTTCCTGCTCGGCGACCCCGGACAGCTGCCCGACTGCCCGGCCGGGCGCCGTGGCGATGCCGGTGAGCAGGCGCACGAAACGCTCCAGCAGCGCCCCGGCGCGTTGGTCGTCCAGGCGTGAGGTCCAGTAGTTGATGCCGATCCGCAGCCGGTGGTGGCCGTCCGCGCCGGGCTCCGGAACTACCTTGAGGCTCAATGGATATGGTGCTGTCTCGATATCCGAGACCTCCAGCACCCGCATTCCGGCGCGGTCGAGTGCGCTGTTGAGGCGTTCCCGGTCGATCGGCACCGATTCGTAGACGGTGATGGTGTCGAACAGTTCCGGCATACCGACCGCGCGATGGATCTCGGCGAGCCCGATGTGCTGGCAATCGAGCAGCCGCACCTGTTCGGACTGCATGCGGGCGAGCACGTCGGTGACGGGTTCGGCGGGGTCCAGCGTGACTCGCACGGGCAGGGTATTGATGAACAAGCCGATCATTTCCTCGACGCCGGGCAGTTGCGGCGGACGACCGGAAACCGTTGCGCCGAACACCACATCGGTGCGGCCGGTCTGCATCGACAGCAGCAGCGACCAAGCTAATTGCAGGGCGGTATTGACCGTGGCCCCGGCTTTGCGCACCACCGACTCCAGCTGGGCGGTCACCGCGGCGGGCAGCTCCGTCGAGACGCTGCCCGCACCGATCGGGCCCGGTTCGGGTGGCGCGGGCAGGACCAGCGTGGCGGCGTCCACACCGTTCAAAACCTCTGCCCAGGTGTCGATTCCGGTGCTGTCGTTCGCCGTCAGCCAGGCGAGGAATTCGGCGTAGGAGTGCGGTGCTTCGGCCGGTTCCGCGGGGCCGGTGAGGTATCCGGTGAGGAGTTCGCGGATCAGCAGCGGCATGGACCAGCCGTCGAGGACGAGGTGGTGGCTGGTGATGAGCAGCGTCCAGGTGTCGGCGGTGGTATGGATGAGCGTCAGGCGCAGCAGGGGCGGTCGGGTCAGATCGAAACGGGTGCGAGCGTCCTCGCCGGCCAGCCGGTGCAACTCGGCGTCACGGGCACGATCGGGCAGCTCGGCGAGATCCACTTCGCGCCAAGCCACTTCGGCGTGATCGAGGACGATCTGACGCGGTCCGTCCGGGGTATCGAGGAAGACGACGCGCAGGCTGTCGTGCCGGTCGATCACCGCCTGGGCGGCGGCGCGCAACCGGGCGGCATCGACGGAACCGGCCAGCGCGGCGCGGGTTTGGATCAGGTAGCGGTCGACGACGACCGGATCGAACTGGGTGTGGAAGTACATGCCCTGCTGCAGCGGCGACAGCGGCCACACATCGGTCAGGTTCGGGTAGTCCCGTCGCCGGCGCTCCAGATCGGCCGCCGACTCCGGGACCAGCGCGAACGGTTCGACCGGGGCGCTTACGGATTCGGGTGCCATGGTTGCCGCCACGGCGGCCAATCCGGCCACGGTCTTGTGGTCGAAGACGTCGCGCGCGGTGAAGGACAGTCCGGCCGCGCGGGCGCGCGACACCAGCTGGAGGGCGATGATGCTGTCGCCGCCGATCGCGAAGAAGGAGTCGTCCACGCCCACCCGCTCCCGGCCGAGGAGTTCGGTGAACAGTTCGACCAGGGTGCGTTCCACCGGGCTGCCCGGGGCTCGGTATTCGGTCGTCTCGTCGGCGAAGACGGGGTCGGGCAGTGCCTTGCGGTCCAGCTTGCCGACCGGGGTCAGGGGCACCTCGTCGACCATGACGATCGCGGCGGGCACCATGTAGGCGGGCAGCTGCTGCGCCAGATAGGCACGTAGATAACCGATTTCAGGAGCAGGCCCCGTGCTACCGGGCACCACGTAGGAGGCGAGCGCGGGCTGGCCGGCGGGGGTCCGCACACCGAGGGTGACGGCGTACTCCACTCCGGGCGCGGCAGCGAGCACGGCATCGATCTCGCCGAGTTCGATGCGCTGACCACGGATCTTCACCTGGAAATCGGAACGGCCCCGATACTCCAGCAGCGGTTCCGCGCCGCCGGTCCAGCGGACGAGATCACCGGTTCGGTACATGCGTTCACCCGGAGCGCCGTACGGGTTGGCGACGAAGCGCCCGGCGGTCAGGCCGAACCGGCGCAGATAGCCGCGCGCCAGAGCGGGGCCCGCCAGATAGAGCTCGCCGGTGACGCCCGGCGGGACCGGTTGCAGCCAGCTGTCCAGCACGAGAGCCTCGAAACCGCGGACCGGCGGCCCCAGGGCAATGGGCCGATCCGGCCCGAGATCGGGGAATCCGGTTGCGACAATGGTGGTTTCAGTAGGTCCGTACAGGTTGACCAGGCGGCGGCCGGGTGACCATTGCGCGACCAGATCCGCGCTCACCGCCTCGCCGCCCACCGCGAGACTACGCAGGTGCGGCAGGTCGTGCGGAGGCATGGTGGCGAGCACCGACGGGGTGATCAGCGCGTGCGACACCCGTTGATCGCGCAGGACGGTCTCCAGTTCCTTGCCGCTGTAGGCGTCCGACGGGGCGATGACCAGGGTCGCGCCGCAGCCGAAAGCGAAGAGGGACTCCAGGACCGAGGCGTCGAAGCCGGGCGAGGCGACGTGCAGGACGCGCGCGTGACGATCCAGGCGCATCGTTTCCCGGTGCTCGGCAAGGAAATTCGCCAGGCCGTGGTGATTCAGCAGCACCGCCTTGGGTTTGCCGGTGGAGCCGGAGGTGTAGATCAGATAGGCGATCTGGGCGGGCAGGATCGGGCCGCCGCGCTCGCGGTCGGAGATCGGTGTCGCGGGCAGCTCGCCGACGTCGCGGAGAGTTCCGGGGTCATCGAGCAGGAGCCAATCGACGAGGCCGGGCAGGCGAGCCGCGTTGTCGCGCAGCGTGATTCCGAGCGCGGGCCGGGAATCCGACAGGACGTGTTCGAGGCGATCGAGTGGGTGATCCGGGTCCACCGGGAGGAAGGCCGCGCCGGTCTTGGCGACCGCCCATAACGCGACCTGCGAATCGATCGAGCGGGTCATCGCGAGCACCACGAACCGTTCCCGGCCGATACCGCGCCGCAGCAATACCCGGGCCAGGCGATTCGACCGGGCATCCAGCTCGGCGTAGGTCAGGGACTCGGCGCCGGAGACGAGCGCGGTCGCCGCCGGATCCGATTGCGCTCCCGCCGTGAGAATTTCGGGCAAGGTACGCGGCTGCGCGGAAGCCGCGCCCCGTGCGGGCGCCAGGCCCGCGCGTTCCTCGGCCGTCGTGACCGGTATCCGCGACAGCGCGCCCGCCGCGCCCGCGCGCAGGAACCGATCCAGGAACGCCAGGAAACGCTCGTGATGTGCGCTCAGCTCGGCTTCGCTGTACAGGTTCGGATTCGCCTGCAGATCCAGGTGCGTGCTCTGCCCGCCGATGCCCGGGTACACGTTCACGAACAGGTCGTCGATCAGCCCGGAGATCAGCACGTGCAGGCGGCCGATCACCGGGCCGAGGTGAATCCGGTTGTCGAACATCATCAGGTTCACCGTCGGGCCGAACGATGTGGCGATATCCATGGTGTGCCCGAGGTCCCGGAAGATGTCCTCCTGGCGATACCGCTGCCGGCGCAACGCACCGGTCAGTTCGCGCTGGGTGGCGGCGATGAGCTCACCGACCGTCATGCGCGGATCGCGGCCCAGGCGCAGCGGCACCACATTGGCGACCATGCCGCCCGAGCGGCGCAGCGCCGCCGTGGTGCGGCCCGAGACCGGCAGGCCCAGCGTCTCCTCCCGGGCGTCGGTCATGGCGCCCAGATAGGCGGCGAACGCGGCGACCACAATGGGCGCGATACTGCTCGATTCCGCCGCCGCCATCCGCTCCAGCAATTCCGCTGTGGCAGCGGGTATCTCACCGGAGACGAGCGCGGGTTGCGCGGCCACCCCGCCGGTGCGGCCGGCCAGGGTCACCGGTTCGGCGAGCCCGGCGAGGTGGTCGTGCCAGTACTCCCGGTCCGATCGCATGCGGCTGGAATCGCGATAGGCGAGATCGTCGTCCACGATTTCCCGCAGCGCGGCGGCCCGGGCGACCGGGATTTCCTGACCGGAACTGATCGCGTCGTAGATTTCGCTGGTGCGCTGCATCATGGTCATTGCGCCGGCGCCATCGATGACGATGTGGTGCATCCGCGAATACAGGAACCAGGATTCCTCGTCCAAGCGCAGCAGCACCACCCTGATCAGCCGGTCGGCGTACAGGTCCAGCGGTGCCGCGTATTCCGCGCGCATCCAGGCGCGGGCGGCGGCATCGGCATCGGGCCGCCCACCCAGATCCACCAGCTCGACGTCGATATCGAGGCCCGGATCCACCACCTGGCAGGGGACGCCGCCGGTCTCGACCAATCGCAGCCCGCCGGTGCCGAATTCGCTTCCCGCTTGCCGGACCGCGCGGGCCAGCACCGCGATATCGACGTCGCCGGAGAATTCGACGTATTGCGCAATGGAAATCGGGGTGTCCCCGGCCACCTGCTGCGCGAACCAGATGCCGCGTTGCGCGGCGGAGAGTTCGAAAGCGTCGGCGGAAGGCATGGTTTCACCCACGGCGGATCCGAGCATGGGATTCCTGTCTGCGAATGGTGGATTTCCGATTCCGGCGGCGCGTTCAGCTCGCGCGCCGCTGACCGCCCACTTCGGCCGCCGTCAGCGGTGCGCCGGTGGTGCTCAGATACTCGCGCAACGTCGCGCGGTCATCGAGCACCAGCCAGCGCACCGCATCGCCGAGCTCACCGCGCCGAGCATGCACGGTGACGCCCAGCGCCGCCGCGGGGGTGAACGTCCCCTCGCCCACCCGCCACGCGGTAGCACCTATCTTGACCAGCGCGTTTCGCACCGCGAGCGCCTCGAATCCGGGCACGCCGGCCAGTACGACGAGACAGCCCGGTCCGGCTCCCATCCGCAACAGCATGCGCGCCAGCCGATTCGACCACGCCTGCAGATCCGCGTCCGTGAGCGCGAACCCGTCCGCTATCGCCACCACGCCATCCGGCCGCGCCGCCGCGACCGCCGCCTCGTCACCGAAAGTGCTCATACGCATAGAAATCGATCCTCCTACCGGTCGAACGCATTTCTCCACGTGCAGGCAGTGATAACCGCCGGATGACGCGGCACGGGCAGATGATCGCCCCTGGAAAGCGGATGGAGACTGCGGGTGGGAAACACATCCGCGAAATTCGTTGCCGCTGAATTCGAATCGACTACGCAATCACTGCATCGGGATTGCCACCGGTTCGCACAATCCACCGTAAACACGACGCAACACACCCGTAAACCTGCCGACCCCACCCGCCTCCGGGCTAACACCCGCCAGTGTCAGCCCTCCCCCAGACAAACACTCCCCGGTGCCCCCACCGCACCCCATCCGCCACTCAAACCTCATCCCACCCCCGTTCCCCCACCTCCGCCAACCCCACCACCAGCACCACATACGCCGGCCAATCCGGAGATCGGTCCCACCTGATCAGAGCAGGAGGTTGCGCCCGGGGTCGGCGGGGTCGTACAGGACGCGCAAGTGTTCTCGGGTGGCGAGATAGCGGCCGGGATGTTGTTCGTAGGGAGCGCTTTTCGCGGTGAAGGGGCGGCCGGTGGCCGGGTCGGTGCAGACGGCTTCCAGCGAGTAGCTGAGGGGTTCTTCCGATCGCCGGCCGTGGCCACCCTCTTGCACTAGGACACTGTGGACGGGGACGAACAGTTCACGGCCGTGATCGGTGAGCCAAACGGCGAGCCGCCGGTGGCGACGAGCGCTCACGAATGCCCACCCGCCCGCAAGGACGAACAACGAGCCGAAGCCACCGATCATCACTGTGCCCCCGAAGGTTTCGTGAAAGTCCGCGACGCGCGCGTCAGCGGGGTCGTCGGGGTCGTAGGCGACAGCAACCGTGTCACCACGCCAGTAGGTGTGCAGAACACTCCACGTGGTGATTTCGGCTCGATACGAGCGCCCGTCAGCGGCGGTGAACGACACCCATCCGGTCCCACCGTCCGAGTCCGGCGTAGCCACGACCACCCCATCCGTGCGCGTCTTCCCCGCCAACTGCGAGTTGTTCCAAACCCCCAAACCGACGCCGAGCAATACGATCGCCAGTCCCACACCCAGCGCGAAGAACGCATTACGCCGCAGTGGAAGTGCCTTGGGTACCAAGACCATGGGTTCTCCCGGTTGCGCCGGGCCGGGTCGTGTCATCTCCACACCTGGTTATCGCGCCAACCGCCGCGAACGCAGCAGGCGCATACGAAACTCACCGAGCCACCTCGAGCGTTATGCGGCATTGGCCCCCAGCGCCCTCATCGTGGAGCAGAATTCCGACCCGCCGTTCTGACTCCGGGGAGAAGTGAGCCTCGTGACAGACGTGTTGGAAATCCAATAGCTCTGCAGCGGAGTAGATTTCACCATGTCACTGAACCAAGACCACGGGAGACCAAGTTGACGAAGTTACCGGCGATACGTGCAACCGATGACGCCGGCGTCGAACTGAACTCGGACTTCCGCATCGAAACCGACGGGCACGAGCTGAGCTTGGTCCTGGAGAGCGCAGGCGGCACGGTCAATGGAAGCCCTCGCCCGCGCAACTCGGACTACGTTGCAGCACTGACACTGCTCCTGCATCGATTGAGTGCGTTGGACGCGACACTGATATCCGCAGTCGTTGCCTCCGCTCGTCTTTCACACCTGCCCGAGGCTGACCGCATGCTCATTGCGGGACCTGTAGTACTGCGCGAGGTCGGCGACATCGATCGACTTCGGAAGGACATCACCCGCCCGCAGGGACGCATCGGCTTGCCCGAACACGCTGTCAAGGAAGGAAACAACCGCAAACGCATCCGACTACGTCTCTCGGTGCCGGGTTACGGACCCGATGATGCCGAACGACTATCGAAAGACCTCGCAATCGGCGATGGTCCGATTCCGTCCACCGATCCACACTTCGGTGAGCTCGACGGCATCACTCAGGCCAAGATTCGCAGAGAACAGACCCGGCTACGCAAACTACTCAGCCGAGGCCGCGACACCGCCGATTGTGCACTGTGCGGATCGAACTACCCGATCGAATTCCTCGTGGCTGCGCATATCAAGAAGCGTGCATCATGCACCGATGAAGAACGTCGAGACCTGCACCATATCGCAATGCTCGCATGCAGCTTCGGCTGCGACGCACTGTACGAATCAGGCTGGATATCGGTGGACAAGTCCGGCCGGATCCAACTGACGACCAGAAACACCCCATCCGCCGGACCCCTCGCGGAACGACTTGCGGCACTGAGCGGGTCCTCCTGCAGAGCACATAATTCAAGCTCTGAACCATACTTTCGGTGGCACCGGGAAAACACGTTCCGACCGTGATCGGCTACCAGCCCGGGGCGGCTTCGACCGTGCCGTCGGCGATCGCCGTGAGCAGGTCGGCGTGGTCCTTTCGGGTCTGGCGGGCGTAGGATTCGGCGAATTCGGTTATCGCGCTGGTGAATTGGTGACCCTTTCCGATGTAGGCGGCGATGGCTACCGGGTCGCCGCTGCGCGCGTGGGCTTTGGCCAGGGCGTGTGCGCAGGATGCGGCGAACGGGGTCAGGTAGGGGGCGATCTTGCGGCCGTCGGGGATGACCTTCATGTCGCGGAATTGCCGGACGTAGAAGTCGAAGCCTTCCGCTCGTGTCCAGCCGCTGAACAGGTCGGTCGCCGACTGCATCAGGTGCTGGCCGGCCACTACGCGATGCCCGTGGTTGTCGTGCCGGCTCGGTTCCAGGTGCTGCTCGTAGACGGAGGCGCCGGCCTGCTTGATCTGCAGGAACTGTGGGGCTTGGCCGCTGTTGCCCTCGGCCAGGACCAGGTACACGCGCATGCCGACGCTGCCGACGCCGACGATCTGCCGAACGACATCGGTCAGGGTGAACCGGTCGAACAAGGTCGACAGTTCCTCGGGCACCGAAGCCGAGTAGGTGCGGAACACCTGCCAAGCGATCTCGGCCTCGTGGCGGTCCTGCGGCCGGTCCAAATGCACTCGGAACGGCGGCTTTTCGATGATCCGGCGCCGGCCCTCGCGTAGCTCCGTCATCTTCCGGAAGGCCCCGGCGCTGGTACGGCGCTCAGCCTCTTTCGCGATCCGGCGGCTCATGTCCTCGCGGTCCCGGGCGGACAGCGAGGCCAGCGGAGTCGCCACATCGATCCGGTCGTACCAGACATCGAGTTCGGACATGGCGGCGTACTCGCGCATGTGCGCCCGATACGAGCCGACCGCCGCGACAACCGCATCCCGCGCGGTACCGCCGGAAAGCCCATTGTCCCGGGCACACACCACCAGACTCGCGGCCAGCCGCTTCACATCCCATTCGAACGGCCCCGGCAACGTCTCGTCGAAATCCCGCAGATCGAACGCCAGATTCCGCTCCGGCGTCGCCCACAATCCGTAATTGAGCACATGCGCGTCCCCGCACAACTGCACCAGCAACCCCGTATGCGGCGACAACGCCAGATCAGCGGCCATCACTGCCGCCGCACCCCGCAGATACGTCCACGGCGACGCGCTCATCCGCCCATAGCGAATCGGCAAAAGATCCTTGTCCCGTTCGGAATGCTGGCCGAACAGCACCTCGAGCGCACTCCGCGAACGCCGCGCGCCATCCCACTCCGCCAAGCTCCGCCGCGGCACCACGCCCCGCGCCGCACGCCCGGTCGCGATACTCACCTCGTTGGCCACACTGCCGGACAATCCGAACCCTCCTTCACTCGATGGAGGCCCCCGCACCGCGGAGCCGGGCAACTCGAAAAGCGTACGCCGAGAGAAATCGTCTTCACGGCCCTGGTTCGGCTGCTGTCGGATGAAAAATTGCAGCGTACATGGTTCGACGCAATCGACGCCGAAGCAATCGGCTCATGCTTCCCGCAACGCGCGGAGTTCCTGTACAGCGCTCGAGATCGAACCGAATACGACGAAATCACCGAAATGTTCTCTGACCGGTATCCCGACGTCGCGGTTCCCAAGCATGCCGATCGATGGGTTGCGGGGACGCAGTATCGGATGTCGCGCGCCGGCGAACACCCCAGCGCCTCAGCGATCGATCTCATCGTCGCCGCGACTGCCGCACACCACGGATTGACCGTGCTGCACGACGATAACGACTTCGCGACCGTCGCACGCCACGCACCCGAATTGCGGCAGCACAACATTCACGACATCGCCTGATACCGTCGGCGGTATGGCGGGCGTCGCGGAAGCTGAGTTGCTGGCGCGGCTGCGGGCGGGGGACGAGGCGGCGTTCGCGAGCATTCTCGATCGTTGGTCGGATGGAATGCTTTGGCTGGCACGGGATTTCGTGTCGACGAACGAATCGGCGGCCGAGGTGGTGCAGGATACCTGGCTGGCGGTGATCGAAGGCATCGACGGGTTCGAGGGGCGGTCGTCGTTGCAGACGTGGGTTTTCCGGATTCTGGTCAATGTCGCGAAACGCCGGGGCGTGGCCGAGCATCGGTCGCTGCCGTTCAGCAGTGCGCTGCCCGCGGACGACGACTCCGGTCCCACGGTCGACCCGAGTCGATTCCAAGGCGCGGACGAGCCCTACCCGCATCATTGGCGGGCGTTGCCGGCGCCCTGGCCGTCACCGGAACAAGAACTCCTGCACCGCGAACTGGGCGCACGGATCACCGCCGCCCTCGACGAATTGCCGCGGCGGCAGCGCATGGTCGTGGGCCTGCGGGATGTGCACGGTTACACCGCCGCGGAGGTGTGCTCGATACTGGAGATCACGCCCGCCAACCAACGGGTGCTACTGCATCGAGCCCGGGCGTTCCTGCGCGCCAGGATCGACGAGTACCTCTCCACCGACGAGCCCCGCACCGGCATGGGAAGGCAGGCAACGACATGACCCGGATGAATTGCGACGAGTTCGTCGAAACCGTCACCGCCTACCTCGAGAGCGACCTCGACGGCCCGGAGCTGCAGCGCTTCCTCGAGCACTTGGGCGAGTGCGACGGCTGCGAAACCTACCTCGACCAGATCCGCGAAACCATCGACACCCTGCGACGCGGGCCGCGGCCGCAGTTGAGCCAGTCCGATCGGAGCGCCCTGCTGGCGGCGTTCCGCACCCGCCCGAAATAAATCTCGCGCATCCCGCGTAACGTTCGCGGACCGTTCCGACACTGAGCCTCCATGGATTCCGCTACCGGACCAAGGAGACAAGCCATGAATACCGCCGCACTCGCGCCCGCCCCGCGCCGCTACCTGCCGACCGCCGACGCCGGCCGCACAGTCGACCGGCTGGGCTTTCTCATCGCCTGCTTCGGCGTCATCGCGGCGCTGGGCTGGATCGGCGCGATGAAGTTCACCGCGGAGGAAGCCGCCGCGATCCAGCCACTGGTGAGCGGAAGCCCGCTGATGAGCTGGCTCTACGACGTCGCCGACGTCAGAACGGTCTCGACGGTGATCGGGGTCATCGAGGTCACGACCGCCGCGCTGATGCTGCTCGGCATTCGCAGCGCCATCGCGGGCGTGGCCGGCGGGCTGCTGGGAACCGGCACGTTCCTGCTGACGCTCTCGTTCCTGGTGACATCGACCAGTTACGCCGGCACGCCGCCGTTCTTCTCCCCGGGCGGCGCCTTCCTCGTCAAAGACCTTGCGCTGCTGGGCGCGTCGCTGATGATGCTGGGTCGCTCGTGGGTTCGTCTGACGACGCGATGAATTCCTCTTGATCGCCGAGGTCGCGAGAACGGCAGAGCCGCAGGCGAATCGACCTGCGGCTCTGCCGGGCCCTATTCCTCTGCCGCGGAGCCGATTACGGATGGTTGGTGCGAGCCCAATCGATGATGACGGACAGCGCAGGTCCGCCGCCGAACTCGTTGTCGTTGTCGATAGTGACGTCGGAGGATTTCTTGACCGTGGTGTCGCCGATGGTGCTGCCGACGCCGACCACCCGCGGCCAGGCTTCCCCGTCCCACCACCCCCAGGTGGGTCCGCCGGATTGACCGGGAGTGAAGTCCTTGGTGTGCCCCATGACGTACCCGGTCTGACCGGCGGTGGAGTGCGAGGACGTGGTGCGGACCGCACCGTTGTTCTCGAAGGCGGGCCGTTCACCACTGGCCCGCTCACCCGGATAACCCATTGTCTGCCAATAGGATCCGCCGTTCCAGCCCGTATCGTAGGCCCGGAATCCGGCGAACCCGGTGGTATCGCCGATGCGTTCGGAGAACACCAGGACCACGTAGTCGAAGGCGGTCTGGTCGTCGGTCATGGTGCCGGGATTCTCGACCCAGGAGATGACATCGGTGGCATAGAACGTGCCCCACGGACCGCGGCCGTCGTAGTAGGCGGGCGTGAAGTTGATCCAGCCGATGCGGCCCTGCGAGTCGCGCCGCCAGTCCACGACGTGACTCGCGGTCAGCACGTGACGGGGTCCGATGACTGTGCCCGAACCCCAGCCGCCGGCGGTGGCGACCTTCCCGATGATCCGCCAGGGGAAGGCATCGGGCTGGAACAGATACCTGTCGTCCGCGTCGAAAATCGAGCCGCCACGCTTCCGCGGTTTGCCCACGGTAGGAACATCCCGCCAGACATGCGGTGCGCGCTGCGGCCGGAAAGTGGTCTCGAGCCCGCCGGGCCGATGCCCGGGAAGATCACGCGGCGTAGCGTATTCCCCGAGCTGATCCCGGCTCAATCGCACATCCGCCGGCCGCAGCCGATCGCGCGTGTCCGGCAAACCGTCGACACCGACGCGAGCGGTCACCCGGGTACCCCGCTCACCACGCTGAACATTCACCTCCGCTCCCCCGGCCGAATCCGTATCGGCGAGAACGACTTCGATGGTGACGTCGCTCGGTGGATCGGCGGGAATGACGCGGTCGTACGCCAATTCCTCATAACTGAGTGGATTGCTCATGTCTGGTCCCCTCCTCGATTGATTCTCCCCTGCTCGATGTGAGCCAGATCAGTTTCAGCCGGTCCGGACCAGCGCAGCACGAGTAGCCGGCTACTCGATATCGATAATCAGCGCATATTGCTCTGAAGAGGGTCGGAGAGCTCAGGCGGCGGACCGCCGCCTGAGTTCGACCGGTGTCACATCGCCTGCGCGTAGGTCCCGAATTCCGAGCGGTCCTCCTCACGCGCGGCCATGCGAGTCGACCGAACGGCACCAGACACCGCCGTCCTTGGCCTCGCCGAAGGTCGCGATCTCCTCCCGCTCGCCCGCATGGCGTTGCCAGCGAACCGGACATTCAACCACGCCAACGTGTTTGGTGGTCCTCGGGACGGGCGGAGCACCGCGCTCAGCATGGTGAGCGAATCTGCCGTTGGCCCGTAATACGGTGTGGCAGTGGCTGATATCTACGAGCTCGTGCTTTCCCTCGATCTCGGCACCGACCTGCTACCGGAGGACGTCGCGGAGTTGCGCTGGCATATCGGCCAGGGGGAGGCGCCTGAAGATGCACTACGACTCGACAGGGGCTACATCGCTGTTATCGAGGATGACGATGGGGATCTGATCTGCACCGACCCGCAACCCTTCCTCAGCCAGGACGGCCCCGCGTGGAGGATCGGCGGCGCGCTCGGCTCGCGCCTCGAAAAGACAGCAGACCGGTGGCATCTGGAAGCCCGGCAAGAAGTTCATCCCGAAGACTTCGAAGCGCTGGAGGGCCTGTTGATCTGGCTGTATCGCCTCACGGATGCCGGCAAGGTGGCGGCAGATGGTTCGGTGGAGATCGGGAGACTTCGCTGGTACGAGGACCCGGATTCGCATCCGCTCCTCATTCGAAAAGGCTGCGTCCTATGGCCCTGACCACATACCCGGGATGCGCAACGAGATTCAGATACCAGGCGGGTCGAATCCGGCAAGCTGGCGGTGTGAGAGTTGAAGTCGCCGCATTCGTCGCCGCGGGCGCCCTACCGGATTGGGATGCCAGCGAAGACCAGATCTCGAACCGCCAGGCCCAGCTCGAAGCGATAACCGGTCCGGTCACCGGCGAGGAAGCCGCCGCGCTGGTCCAATGCTTCGGACCAGACGATTGCTACGGCCTTGCGTGGACCCTGCTACATCTCATCGAGACCGGCCCCAATCCCGTATTCACAAACAAGCCCGAACCCGATGCCAACGCCTGGCATCACACTCTCTGGATGCGAGCAGTCGCCGGCGGCCTGGTGGCAGCGACCGACGCACCGGAACAGCCGGCCCGTTCCCTCGGAAGACCAACGGACTGAGCGGATGAAGTGCCTGGCCTGCGGCAAATACGACGCAACCGGCAATGCCCAGCAGGTTGTCCCGTTCGCGGGCCGGTCCCGGTTAACATTCGCCCCTCGCCACCGCGATCGTTTCGTGACGACCGCTGACCCGCAGGCCGGTCGTGACGGGAGGGTCGAATTCATGCGTGTGGCAATAGGTCTGGTCGTCGTGACGTCGGTAGCGTTGGCGAGCGGCTGCTCGAGATACACCCCGAAAGACGCGGTGCGCCAGCACATCGAGGCCGCAGCGGCCGGCAATGTCTCCTACCTGCGCGAACACACCTGCGGTGACCTCGCAAAGCAGCTGGCGACCCACACCGACGATGAGGTACGCGCCGCATTCGTGCACTACTACGAGCCGAAACCCGACCGCTTCAACGACCACGACGCCACCGAATCCCCGGTCATGGTGGAGGGCTACTACACCGGCGTAACAGATCTCGACATTGCCTTCGTCACCGAAGACAACGGGCATGGCTATTGGAAGGTGTGCGAGGTCCGGAAAGGCAATGGGATCTTCGGGACGCTTCCCGGCCCCTTCGGGTAGCAGCGCACGCGGCCCGATTCCCCGGTGGCGGCGGCTTCAAGGGTGAGCGCGGGCTGGTCGGGATCGATGATGGGGCCAATCGATCAGGGTCTGGCGAGGGGTGGCGTGGCAGCTCGGCGAACAACATCTCCTCGGCCGCGCTGTCGACCAGTTCCACTGTGCCCGTTCAGGAAAGGGATACCAGTGCAGGTGGCCTGATCCCCGAAAACGCCTGGGCACTACGACTGCCACCAGGGGGACCGCATACGCACCGAATCGGGTATGGGCAGTGGATTTCCAATTCGACGCCACCGTCGACGGTCGCCCGGTCAAGATCGTCTCGATCGTCGACGAACACACCCGAGCTGGAATAATTCGGGATATCTCGACAAGTGTGGTCCTACACAGCATTTCATCGGTCATGAGCGTGCGGTTGTCGACGGTGACCACGCCTCGGTGACTGCCAAGATGCGGGTTCACCACATAGGTGCGGATCGCCCTGATCTCACGTTCGAAGTGTTCGGCTGGCATCACGCCGAGGCCGCCCGCACACCGGAGAGTCGGCGGATCGTGAGCTGGCGGCAAGAGGTCACTCACGAGGTAGGCACCTATGAGGTGTTCGGCCGTAAATAGTTCGCAACTCGGGTCGGCAGTAGGCATCTGTGACCGGTGAAAGATCGCCCCCCGATCCAGCCCGCGTCGCTAAGGATCAATGACCCGAGACATCCGGAGCACCGGGCGGTGACCTATTTCAGTTCGAATGCGGCGTGAATGGCATCGGTTAGCGACTGTTCCTGTCCTGGCCGCAGAAAGCCGACGCGGCGACCGAGGGCCTCGGCGGGGATGGTGGTGACCTTGTCCAACAGCGCCACGCAATCGTGGTCGAGCCCGTTGCTGGAGTCGAGCCGGACTTCGGTGGGAATGTCGCGAATGGTGCTGGTGATCGGGGCGACGGTGACGGTGTTCAGTACCGGTCGGGCGATCTCGCGAGTGAGCACCAGTACGGGCCGGGGTTTGGTGCCCAGCTCGGCAATGTGGATCGGCCTCACTCATCACCCCACACGGATTTGTTTGCGGTGGAAAGGAATTCGTCGAGATCCTCGTCTTCGCCGTCGGGGATCGCGGTGTACCCGGCGACGATGGCTTCGCCGATGGCACGTGCGCGGTAGTGCTCGAGCGCAGCGGCGACCAAGGCGGCCCGGCTGGCACAATGCTGGGCCGCCACCTCGGCGTCCACGAAGTCGACTAGTTCATCGGGCAGGCGGATGGTGATCTGTTTGCTCATACCGATCAGCATACCAATATCGGTATGCATCCGGGATTCGATCGTAGTGGGCCGCCACGTTCGTGCACGTCCGGCGCGCATACGGGCACGGCCGCCGCAAGCGCGAGGAAGGCTGGCACCGCATCCGACGAACGGGGGCGTGCTCGGGCAGCGGCGGCGCGGATGACCGAGAGGACACGCACACATGAACCGAGTCCTCGGGCCGTGGTGGGCGGGGCGTCTCGGACATGGGCCGAGAACCATTTTCGCCAGACCATGGTCGGTGGCGAGGGGCGATTTCTGTTGCAGGCTGCGGAGCGCCGGGCGGCCGCGGCCGGACGGGCTATGGTGCGGCTGGACTGCGTGGCCAGCAACACGCGTTTGAACGCTTACTATCTCGATCTTGGCTACCGGGTCGTGGGCCACAAGGCAGGCAAGACACAGCCGGCGGTCCGCCTAAGTCGTTCACGCTGATGGAGAAGACCTGCTGAGCATTCAGGTAGGCGCTGGCGGCACCAAGAGACGTCCACGAGCTGGGTTAGTCGGCGAACACCTCATCGAGCGAATCCGCCGTGAGCACCCGGGCGCCCCAGACACGCAACCGCGTCGCGTCGGCCCCACGCACGATCCCGATGACCCGCTCGGGAAGCACTCCGAATTTGACGACCAATTGGTCGAGCAAGGCTTCCGCTCGCCCCTCGGTACGGCCCTCCGCACGTCCTTCGGTGCGGAACTGTTCAGCGGTTGTCATCATGATCTCCTTCGCTCGCGGACCGAGCCGGTCGATCAACGGTGCAAAGCCAGCGACATCGGTCTTACCGACACTCCAAAGATACGCCATCACCTGGTCGAACTCGCCCGGGTAGTCCTCGATCAACATCCGCAACTCGGCCTCGAGCGGCAACAGATCATGCCCCAATCGGGGATTGCCGGGCCCGATTTTCAGCGATACGAACAACACTTTTGCCATCACGCTGAGCTTCCGTGCCCGCAACGCCGCGATATCGGCCGCACCCAGGTCGTCCAGCAGAAATCGAAACCGCGGCAGACACTCGCCCAACACCGGTCGCATGGCCTGGTCGACATCGAGCAGATCGGACAGCTCGGTGGGCGCATTCCAGCGGTATCCGCCCGGATCGCAGTGCACCACCACCGGAATCACCACCGGCAGCCGACGCGCCTTCGGGTTGTGCCGCAGGTAGCGGTTCCAGATCGCCACCGTGTATTCGAGCATCCGAAACGCCATCAACTGGTCCGTGCTGCTCTGGTGCTCGATCAACATGAAGACGAAGGCGTCACGATCATCCCAGCGGGTCCGAAACAGCACGTCGGTGTAGCGTGAGCGCAACTCCTTTGGCACGAAACTGCACGACTGCAGCTCCATACCATCCCAGTCCAGTTGCGCCGCAGCAGCTTCCGGTAGCACGTTCCGCATCTCGTCCGCCGCGGCGGTCGCCTCCGACATAACATGCCGGAAGTAGGCGTCGTGTGGATTCTTCGGCTGCTCAGCCATATTCGAGCAACTTAATACCGTAGCCCGGTGACCGAGGATCGATTCATCGATCCCACGTGCTATGACCGATTCGCCACTCGCGCAACAGGTTGCGGTCACCGATATCCGATCACGGGAGCAAGAATCAGCGGATTGATTTTGGCTCGCCGGTTGATCTGCCTGGCCGGCAGGACGCGCTTGAACGCTTACTACCTCGATCTCGGCTACCGGGTCGTACTGGAACCGTCTCCAACAACGCTGATCGAGATCGAGCGTCATCACTCAGTCGAGTGCTGCGAGCACGCGGATGCGTTGTTCGACGGCGGTGATTCGGTTGGCGGCCGAAGGGTGGGTTGCTGCCATTGCGGCCAAGCGCTCACGGAACAGCCCTGGCGGTGCGAGGGGGCCGCTGTTCTCCCATTTCGTTCTCTCGTGCCGCTGCAGGAAGGACAGCATGCCCAGGCCGAAGCCCAGGTCGACAGCGAATCTGTCTATGGCGAGTTCGTTTTGGCGTTCGAGTGCCGACTCGGCCAGTGCTTCGATGATCAAGAGGCAGGTGGCGATCAGTGCGCCGAGTGGTCCGACTAGCAGGAACAGCGTGAGCACGACGGTGGCTGGGAACAGCACGAGCATGGTTACGGCGGCGATACCCAGGAACACTGTGGACTTGCCCAACCATCGGTCCAGCAGCAGAAATGCGACGCGCAGTGGGAGATTCGCGAGATAGAGGGGCGCTCTGTACCGGTGCGGCAGAGCATGCCAATTCGACCGTAGCGGATCGAGCAGGTGGCCTAGTTCGTGCGCGAGTACCGCGGCCAGCTGCGGACGGGTCGACTCCTCGATCTCGGTGTTCTCGAGAACGATCGTGCGGCTGCCCATCGCGGCGGCGACGTGCGTGGTCGAATCGTCGACCCGGACCAGGTAGCGGTGCTCGGGAACTTCGGCGGCCGCGGCGACTTCGCGCCAGGCCGAGATCAGCTGGGCCGACTGTGGTCCGGTCCATTCGTGAATGGCCGTCCCCATTGCGGGAGACGATCGGAGTGCCAGGGTCACCAAGCACGCACCCCATAACAACCAGAGCGCCAGGAACACCGGAACCCACTCGGGTCCGATCAGTGCGCCCAGGCGTGCGACGACCATCCCGGCAAGCACCGTCGAAGAGAGCGAGACGAGGAGGTAGGCGACCGCGATTCCGCACTGACGGTTACGGAGCCGCGTCCGGCATCGGCGGGCATCGGTCGGCGGTGGGGCCGATTCCGTTTCTGAATGTTCCATCCGCTCCCCCCGGAGTCCAGCGGCACCGAATTTCAGCCTACGCGCGACACCAGAGCACTGGTCCATTTGCGAAGTCGCGCGGGGCTTCTCACGCGAGCGGTTCAGACCATTACCAGAATGCAATGAACCCACAGGCGGTCGGCCTGCGGGCTCATTGTGTTGTGGTTCTAGCTGGGATCGAACCAGCGACCCCTCGCGTGTGAAGCGAGTGCTCTCCCGCTGAGCTATAGAACCTTGCGGATGAGAGAACCTTAGCTTGTTACCCCACCTGGACACCAAATCGGGGCGGGAGCAGGGGGTTTGGGTGGGGTGGTGGGGTGGGCGATTCCTTTGGGGGGTGGTGGGGGTCTGTATGGCATGGGACTTTCGAGCACTATGCGTGCGTTGCAGCAGACTTCGTTCAATGGGCCGCGGGATTTGCGGGTGGTGGGGGATTTGCCGGTGCCGGTGCCGGGGGCGGATGAGGTGCTGGTGAGGGTGGGGGCGGCGGGGGTCAATTTTCGGGATGTGGTGTTGGCGTATGGGGGGACGGCGGAGGGGGTGCGGTTGCCTTATGTGGCTGGGTTCGAGGGGGCGGGTGAGGTTGTGGGGGTGGGTGAACGGGTGCGTGGGGTGGAGGTTGGGGAGATGGTGGTGGGGGTGGGGTATGGGGCTTTTGCCGAGTTCATGACTATGGCGGCGGGGGCGGTGGTGCGGGTGCCGGCGGGGTGGACGGCGGCGGAAGCGTTGGGGCTGGTGGTGAATTGGCCGACGGCTATCGCGGCGTTGCGGCCGTTGGGGCGGATCGCGGCCGGGGAGACGGTGTTGATTCGGGCGGCGGCGGGTGGGACGGGGCAGGCCGCGGTGCGGGTGGCGAAGCATTGGGGGGCGCGGGTGATCGCTACCGCTTCGGTGGGGAAGCACGAGGTGGTGCGGGGGTTGGGGGCGGATCATGTGCTGGATGCGCGGAGTGGGGATCTGGCGGCGGAGGTGTTGCGGTTGACCGGGGGTGAGGGTGTCGATGTGGTGTTGGAGTCGGTGGGCGGGGAGTCGTTCGGGGTGGGGTTGGCGGTGGCGAAGCGGGTCACCGGGCGGGTGGTCGCTTTCGGACTGGCCGGTGGGACTGCCGCGCTGACCAATTGGGAATTGGTGTACGAGAACCAGATTCAGGTGATGGGGCTGAATATCGGGGTGCTGGCGCAGCGGGCTCCGGAAATGTTCGGGGAAGTCATGGGTGAGCTGTTCGGGTTGATCGCGGCGGGCGTGGCGCCGCCGGGGAAGCCGACCGTGTACGACTTGGCCGATGGGGCGAAGGCGCTCATGGAGTTGGAGAGCGGGACGACCGTGGGGAAGCTCGCGCTGGTGCCGTAACGGTCAGGGCAGGATTTCCGGGAAACCGAAAGCCGTTGTGATCAGGGTGGAATGGTGGAACGCCACCACCCTGGTCACGCCGCTGGCGGTGACTTCCAGAACGGTCACGCCGTAGGCCCGGTACTCCCCCGCGGCGTCACGGTGGTAGGTGACAGCGGCGGGCTGCCCGTTGGCGATGGCAGGGAGCATGCGCCAGTCACCGGCCGAGCCCAGGACGTAGCGCTCGAGCATGCGGAGGCAGTGCGTTACGCCGGCGGTCCAGTCGCGGAACGGGGTGGCTTCCAGGGTGGCGTCGACGCGCAGGATGTGTTGCAGCAGTGCGGCATCGGACTTCTCGAAGGCGGTGATGTAACCGTCGAGGAGGGCGCGGGCGCGCGGATCCGTGGGTTCGAGGAGTTCGCCGGGCCGGGGTGCGAGTTCATCGAGGCGGGCGCGGGCGCGTTGCAGGCCGCTTTTGACGGCAGGGACGGTGGTGCCGAGGATTTCGGCGGTTTCGGCGGCGGAGAACGCCAGCACCTCGCGCAGCAGCAGGATGGCGCGCTGGCGGCCGGGCAGATGTTGCAGGCCGGCGATGAGCGCCAGGCGCAGGGATTCGCGGGCGATCACCACCGCGGCCGGATCACTGTCGGACAGCCAGGCGTCAGGAATCGGTTCAAGCCATGAAACCTCCTCGTGTGCAACGAGATTCGGCGGGCGGTCCAGTTCTTCATAAGGTCCCCCCAGCCCCGACGGCAGGACCCGGCTCTGCTTGCTCTGCACCGCGGTCAGGCACACGTTCGTGGCGATCCGATACAGCCACGAGCGCACGGACGCCCGCCCTTCGAAGCCCTGGTACCCCCGCCACGCCCGCAGGTAGGTTTCCTGCACCAGATCCTCGGCATCGTGCGCCGACCCGACCATCCGGTAACAGTGCGCCAGCAACTCCCGCCGGAACCGCTCGGTCTCCGCCGCGAACTGTTCCATCGGCCATGATCCCGACTCCATCCGCCGAGCTTAGGCCGCGCACCCGAAGCTGCTTCGATATCCGCGACCGCCGACCTAGGCTGAGGCGGCCACGATCTTGAAGCCGGCACCGAAAGGACATGTCATGTCGGAGAATCCGGCGGCGCTGCTGGAACGCCGGGGCGCCATCGCGCTCATCACGCTCAATCGCCCCGAAGCGCTGAATGCGGTGAACGGGGCGCTGTCCACGGCGGTGGGCGAGGCCCTGGAGGAGCTCGCGAAGGACGATGAGCTGCGGGTCGGCGTCATCACGGGGGCGGGGCGCGCGTTCTGCGCCGGAGCCGATCTGAAGGCGCTCGCGTCCGGGCAGCCGATCTTCGCGCACCGGCACGAGGAGTGGGGGTTCGCGGGCATGGTGCAGCATTTCATCGACAAACCGCTGATCGCCGCGGTCAATGGTTTCGCCCTGGGCGGCGGCACCGAGATCATGCTCGCCTGCGATCTGGCGGTGGTGAGCGAGCAGGCGAAATTCGGTCTGCCCGAGGTGAAGCGGGGCTTGGCCGCGGCGGCGGGCGGGGTGCTGCGGCTGCCGCGCCAGCTTCCGATGAAGCGGGCGCTCGAGGTCATGCTGACCGGCGATCCCATCGATGCCGCGACCGCCGCCGAATGGGGTCTGGTCAATCGCGTGGTGCCCGCCGACCAGGTCCTGGACGCCGCCCTGGAACTGGCCGAACGCATCGCCGCCAATGCCCCGCTGTCGGTGCGCGCGTCCAAGCGCATCGCCTATCGGAGCGCCGACTACGGCGACGATTGGGGCGAGGACATCTGGCGGATGGCCGGCGAGGAACTGGAATCGGTGTTCCGCAGCGCCGACGCGCAAGAGGGTGCGATGGCTTTCGTGGAGAAGCGCGCACCCCGCTGGCAGGGCCGGTAACTGGGGCGCGGCCGGGAACCCGGACGGCCCGCGGAGCCCCGGGCGACGCGGCGGGCCATCAGCCGATCTCCACGACGCGCGCCCATTCCGGCGGGAGGTCGGGGACGTAGTCGGCGCACTGCTCGCTCCAGCTGGGACTGCGGCGGAACAGCCCCACCACGGTCCGGCAGGAGGGTCGCGCCGACGGCCACGGTGTCTGGCCGTCGGTGAGCACCACCAGCACGTCCGGTCGCGGCCGGGCGCGAACCGCCCGGGCGAACCCCTCGCGCAGATCGGTGCCGCCGCCACCCAGCAGCGGTATGCCTTCGGCGGCGCACAGCGGGTGCGCGATGCGGGCGGCGGCATCGCAGGACAGCACGGTGACCAGATCGCGGCGGCCGCCCACGGCGCGGGAGATGGCGGCGACTTCCAGGAGGGCACTGCCCAATTCGGTGTCGCTGACCGAGGCCGAGGTATCGATGATGACGGTGACGCGGGGCGGGGTGCGCCGCAGGCTGGGCAGCACCACGCCGGGCAGTCCGGCCGAGCGGCGTGCGGGACGGCCGTAGGTGTAGTCCTCCCCCACGCCGGGCGCCGAAACCGCCGCACGCAGTGCCGCACCCAGCAGATCGCGCCAGGGCTGGGGTGGATGGAAGGTCTCCTCAGCCCAGCGCCGCCAACCTGCGGGCGCGTTGCCGGGCCTCCCGATAATCCCCTCCGCCACCCGGAATCGCACCCCGTCACGTTCCTGTGCGCTGAGACCGTCCGCGCCGTCCGGACCCAGCTCCCACTCCCGCTCGAAGCCGTCGGCGCCGCTGCCGCAGTCGAGCCAGGCCATATCGGCGGTATAGACGCCGAAGTTGTACTCGCGCAGATACTCCTCCATGAGGTGGCCGGCGGGCAGGTCGATATCGGAGGGCAGGATCGCGCCCTCCGGTTTGACCAGTCCGTCGCCGAAGATGTCATCGTTGATCTCGAAATCCGCGGCGATATTGCGGCGCAGCGCTTCGGCCGGCCCGGCCGGTTCGTGCTCGCGCGCGAAACGCTCACCGCGCGCGTGATGTTCGCGCAGCAGATGCGCCACCTCGTGGACCAGCACACCGGCCAGTTCCTCGACCGGCATGCGGTCCACGAAGGCCGGGGACACGTAGCAGCGCCAGTAGCGGTCGACGCCCATGGTCGGAACCCGGTGCGATTCGACGATGCGCAGCGCGAACAGCGCGGTCGCCAGGTAGGGCCGGACCCGGACGGCGTACAGCCGGGCGGCGAAGAGCTTGCCGAGATCCAGTGTGGCCGTGCGGTTCACGCTCATCGGCCCGCCCGCACCAGGTCGGCGGCCCGATCGGCCCGCTGCGATACCGACACCACGGCCGCGAGCCGTTCGATCGCCGCCGGGACGACCCAATCGTCCCGGCGCAAAGTGGCGAGCGTCGTGGCGGGCACCACCACCAGATCCGGGGCCCCGGATTCCGCGGCCCGAACCAGCAGTGCCCAGGCCGCATCCCAGCGCTCCCGGTCCGGGTGTTTGCGAACGGCTGCGACCACCCCGTCCAGCACCGCTTGGCGCAGGTCTCCGCGTTCGGGCAGCTCCGCGGCTGACGGATCGGCGAGCAGCGCTTCGGGATCCGGCAGATCCATGCGATCCAGGCTGGACAGCAGTTCGAAGCCGGGCCCGTCGCCGACGGTGCCGCGGATCAGCATGGACAGCACATCGCGTGAGGATCCGGCGGCGGTGGCGAAAGCGATGAGCCGCAACGCCATATCCCAGCTGCGCGGTGAAGCCCATGCGCCGCCGCGCCGGGTCTCGGTGGTCGGCATCTGGTGCACGAGTTTGGGGCGGGCCGCCAGCAGGAAGCACACCGCCCGGCGGGCGTACTCCACTGCCTCCGTGAGCTTTTCGGGATCCAGTACGGGCAGGGTGGCGCGCGGCCAGACCCCGCCCAGGCCGCGCACCACCACATCGTGGTCGTGCACCCAGTGCAGGTGCACGAACCGGTTGGCCAGCGGCGGGCTCAGTTCCCAGCCGTCGGCGGCCGAGGAGCGCGGGTTGGCGGCGGCCACGATCCGCACCCGCGGGGGCAGTTTCAGCGCGCCGATCCGCCGCTCGAGCACCAGGCGCAGCAGCGCGGCCTGGACGGCCGGGGGCGCGGTGGAGAGTTCGTCGAGGAACAGCAGACCGCGCCCGGCGCGGACGAGCCGGACCGCCCAGTCCGGCGGGGCCATCGGTACGCCCTGTGCGGCGGGATCGTCGCCGACGACGGGCAGGCCCGAAAAGTCCGACGGCTCATGAACACTCGCGATCACCGTGGTCAGCGGCAGGTCGAGGGATTCGGCCAGCTGCGTCAAGGCCGCGGTCTTGCCGATGCCGGGTTCACCCCACAGCAGCACCGGAAGGTCGGCGGCGACGGCCAGGGTGAGCGCCTCGAGCTGGGTGTCGGGGCGCGGTTCGGTGGTCGTTTCGCCGAGCAAGGCCAGGAGGTCGCCGGCGATATCCAGCTGGGTGGGCGCTTGCAAACCAGAGTGTGCAGACATGTGTGAATCACCTTATGTGTCAGTAGAATTGATGGAATTGTGCGGAACTCGCACAGGGTCGGGTCACGGGTCGGCGCGCGGCCTTCGGAGCACGATCGTGTGACGCGGACACCCGCGCCGATCACAGGGACGCGGACGCGCGACTGCCAGTGAACGATCGCGGGACACGGACACCCGTACCGCTCACGAGGCTCCGGCCGCACGACTGCCAGTGAACGATCGCGGGACACGGACACCCGTACCGCTCACGAGGCTCCGGCCGCGCGACTGCCAGTGAGCGATCGCGGGACGCGGATGCCCGTACCGCTCACGAGGCTGCGGCTGCGCGGCTTTCAGTGAACGGTGGCGTGGCGCGGGTGCCCGCGCCGGTCACGGGGACGCGGACGCGGACGCATCGGACCTCTGGGCACTGGGAGGGACAGTCCCGCCCGGTACAACCCGTAGGTGATGCGCTGGTCCGCGAACGCCTCCAGCTCGTCTCGCAGGGCGCCGTCTCGCAACTGTGCGCCGGCGCCGAGCAGTTCGTCGACGATGGCGAGCGCGCCCGCCGTGTCGCCGTGGTCGAGTCGTTCGCGAACGCCGGTGAGGCAGTCGGGATTTCGGTGCGCCCGATCGATGACCTGGAGGCAGGGCAACGGTGTCCCGGTCAGCGCGACCAGCAGTTCCTCGCGCCGCAGTTCGACCGGGTCGTGATCGAGCGCGGTGAGGACGCCGTCGACCAGCCCGATTCGATGCTGTTCGCCCCGGCATTCGACGAGCCGTGCGCGCTCCGAACCGGTTGTGGCCCGGTCGGATTCGGACGGCTCGTAACCGGGCACCAGTGCGGCGGCGACGAGCGGATGCAGGCGGTCGGCCGAGATGTCGCCGTCGCGCAGCAATACGAGATCGGGCGCGGTCCAGGTCGCCGCGTCGGGCAGCACCGGCAGTGCGGAGATGCCGCCCGCCGGATGGCCCGGGGCCGGGCGGACGGACGGTCCGTCGTCGCCCTCGACCAGTTCCGCGATCATCCGCCGCCGGGATCCACGCCGGATGAGGAACGTATTCCCTTGCTGCTCTTCAGCATCGAGCAGAATGCGCGCTTCATCGGCCCAGCGGTCGGGCGTACCGGTGCGGAACCGCAGGTCCCCGCTCCGCCGCGCATCCCACAGGTGCCGATGCAGGTCCAGCCGGAAGCGCCGGTCGGGCCGGGGATGCGGATGCGAGCCGCCCCCGAACTCGGCACCGTCCCACAGTGCAAGCCCGATCCGCTGCCCCGCATCCGCCCAGACGGGAGCGGTGCGAGCCACCAGGTACACGAAACCGGCTCTGCCCCCGACTCTTCCGGGATCGTATCGAGCCAATGCGATGGTCAGCCCCGGCCGCAGCAACCCGTCGGGAGCGATCCGGGGCATATGCCATCGCAGGAGATCCGGGGCCAGATGCCGCAGGTCGGCCCGCACCCTGGCGGCGAGTTCACCGCCACGGGTCCGGGCCAGGCGACGTAGATCGATATCGACATCGAAACCGGCGGCGGCACAAGCGCCTACCCAATCCCCGGCTGCGCGCCGGGCGGTAGCGATCTCGATCATGGAGGGCGGCACGGCGAATTCACGCACGCGCGGCCAGAAGGAATGCCGGGAAGTAGACCCGTTCACGAATTCGGTGAGCATCAGCACTCACCTGGCGTGGACGGGACCCCCAATCTGCGATCAGAAGAAGTCATCATCGCGGACGATCATATAGCCACCGCCGGATCCCTGCCAGCCCACCCGGTCCGCGCCTTGTACGTCGGGCCCGGCTCCGCTCGATCACCCGAGTCCGCGACCGATCCGGGCCCCGATCTCGGTCAGCAGCGCGGCGGTCAGACCGGGATCGGCATAGGTGTCGAGCGCGGTCCGGTCCGACAGGGCGTGCACGGTCTCGAAACCCGCTGTCGCCCAGTCGGTTCGCGAGAGCCGGTTGCGCCCGACGACGGCGTGCACCGGTACCGGCCGGGCTCGGCGCGCGATCGCGGTGGGCAGCTTCCCCTGCCCGGATTGCGCGTCGAGACTGCCTTCGCCGGTGATCACCAGGTCGGCCTCGGCGAGCCGCCGATCGAATTCCAGCATCTCCAAGAAGAACTCGGCGCCCGGCACGATACGTGCGCCCAATAGCTCTGCCGCGAACCCGATTCCACCGGCACTGCCCGCCCCCGGCGCCGACGCGAGTGCCCGTGCCCCGCCGGCTCCCGAGGCGAGGAGACACCCCTGACCGCTCCCGAACGCGCCGGCGCCTGCCTCCAACAGCGCACGCCCGCCCTCGGCTCGGGCCGCGGCCGGGCACCCTCGTGCGAGGGCGCGTTGCTCGTGAGCCGCGGCCACCTCGACCAGATTCCGCAGCCCCGCCTCGAGCTGCGCGATGTCGGCCGGTGTGGCGCCCTTCTGCGGTCCGTACACCGCGGCCGTCCCGTCCGGTCCGGTGAGCGGATTGGTGACGTCGGAGGCCGCGAGCAGTTCGATCCCACCGAGGTCGATCGCCCGGGACCAGTCGGCCGCGGCGATCTCGGTCAGGGTGCGCCCGCCCGGCCGGAGCGCATGCCCGGCCCGGTCGAGCCAGCGCACGCCGAGCGCGGCCAGCATCCCCATCCCGCCGTCGGTGCTCGCACTGCCGCCGAGCGCGAGCACGATGCGCGCCGGACGATGCCGCACGGCCTGCCGGATCGCCTGCCCCAGACCGAGACTCGAGCTGTCGAGGGGCGAGAGACGACCCGTGGTGGCCAGCCCGCAGACGCTCGCCACCTCCACCAGCGCGGTGTCGTCCCGGACCGCGATCCGCGCCCGCACCGGCAGCCCGGTCGCCCCGGCCACGGTGATCGGATACGCCGTGAACCCGGCCGTGACGGCCACATCCACGCTGCCGTCACCGCCGTCGGCGAGGGGCAGTTCGGTGGCCCGCACCCCGGCGGCCCGCAATCCGGTGGCCAGGCAGCGGCTCACCGCGGCCGCGGAGAGACTGCCCTTGAACTTGTCGGGCGCCACGAGAACGTGCACGCGTTTCCCTCTCGATTCGGTCATTGGATGACGCGGATCAGCCACGAGGCCGAGATGACCGTGGACACCCCGCCGATCCGGGTGGAGATCTGCGCGAACGGCATCAGGTTCATGCGCCCGGCCGCCGACAGGATCGCCACATCGCCGGTGCCGCCGAGACCGCTGTGGCATACGGTGACCAGCGATGCGTCGATCGGGTACATGGCGATGGCCCGCCCGGCCGCGAATCCGGTGGCGGCCATGGCGATCACGACGGCGGTGCAGGCGAGCACGTATCCCGGTGACAGCACTCCGATCACGCTGGCGAGCGGCAGGTACAGCATGCCGAGACCGATCATGGTCGGGTAGATGAAGTACCGGGAGATGATCGCGTACACCGCCCGCGCATCGGTTTCCACCACGGCGGGGAAGACGCCGAACAGCTTGCACAGCACCGACAGGATGATCACCAGCACCGGCGCGGGCAGGTGCACGACCCGCTCCAGCAGGGTCGCCAGCACGAACAATCCGGTGACGGTCAGCACGCCGAACGCGTAATTCGGTTCCCGCGCAGTTGTTTCGGGCGTTTCGGCCGTCAGTTCCGGGTCCGGCGTCTTGACCAGCTGCCCGCCGCCGTCCAGCCGCGGCCGCCGTTCCCCGAGCTTGCGCAGCACGCCCGCCGTCACGATGGCGACGATATTGCCGATGATCGCGGCCGGAATCAGTTCCGCCACATAGCTTCCTGGTTCTCCGCCGAGCGCCGAGGCATACGCGGACGACAGCGGAATGACCCCTTCCCCGATGCCGCCGCCGATGATCGGCACCACGATGTAGAACAGCGCGCGGTGAAAGTCGTACCCGAACGCCATCGCGGTCCCCAGTCCGGCGGCGATCGCCACGGTGGTGCCCGCGATCAGCGGCGGGAACAGCCGGATCAGCCCGCCGATCATCAGTTTCCGGCTCATCCCCAGAATGCTGCCGACCACCAGGGTGCTGATCACGAAGTACAGGAAGTTTGCCTGCTTCATCAGCACCGTCACCGCGTCCAGGGTGTTCTGCTCGAACGCGCCCAGATACACCAGTATCGACGGCCCCAGCAGGCAGATGAGCGCTCCCCCACCGATTTTCGAGATGACCGGCAGCCGGTTCCCGAGCGGCCCGAGCAGCGTGCCGAGCCCCACGATCACCGCCAGCCCGCCGATCATGTTCTCCGGCACCGCGTCGAACAGTCCCGCGACCAGCACCCCGGCGGTCAATGCCAGCGGCACGATCAGCGGCACGTCGTCCAGCCGTGGCAGTCCGCGCCGCCCGGTCTTGTCTTTCAAGCTCATCTCAACTCGCTGTTTTCCTCAGATGGGCGGTGATGGCCTTGCCGAGCGACGCGGTGGTGCCGACGCCGCCCATATCCGACGTCAGGGCCGTAACCCCTTGCGCCAGCACGGCTTCCACCGCGCCCAGTACCGCGGCGGCCGCCTCGTGTTCGCCGAAATGGTCGAGCATCATGGCCCCGCTCCAGATCTGGCCGATGGGATTGGCGATGCCCCGCCCGGCGATATCGGGCGCGGACCCGTGCACCGGTTCGAACAGGCTCGGAAACTCGTTCTCCGGGTTGATGTTCCCGCTCGGCGCGATCCCGATGGTGCCCGCGCAGGCCGGTCCCAGATCCGAGAGGATGTCGCCGAACAGATTGCTCGCCACCACCACGTCGAACCAGTCGGGGTGCAGCACGAAATTCGCGGTGAGGATGTCGATATGGAACTTGTCGACGCTCACCTCGGGGAACCCGGCCGCCACGGCCGCCACCCGCTCGTCCCAGTAGGGCATGGTGACGGAGATGCCATTGCTCTTGGTCGCCGAGGTCAAGTGCCGTTTCGGCCGCCGCTGCGCGAGTTCGAAGGCGTACTTCAGGATCCGATCGACGCCGGTGCGGGTCATCACCGTCTCCTGGACGACGGTCTCGCGGTCGGTGCCCTCGAAAATGCGGCCGCCGATGCTGGAGTACTCGCCCTCGGTGTTCTCGCGCACCACGTAGAAGTCGATATCGCCCGGCCCCCGGCCCGCGAGCGGACCGGCGATGCCCGGCAGCAGCCGCACCGGCCGCAGGCTCACGTACTGGTCGAAGCGCCGCCGGAATTGCAGCAGGCTCCCCCACAGCGAAATATGGTCCGGCACCACCTCCGGCCAGCCGACCGCACCGAAGAAGATGGCGTCGAAACGCCGTAGTTCCTCGAACCAGCTGTCCGGCAACATCTTTCCGTTCGCCAGGTAATAGTCCGCGCAGGCGTAATCGAACTCCTCGAATTCGAGGATGAAATCGAATTCGGCCGCGGCGGCCCGCAATACCCGCAATCCCTCCGGCACGACTTCCTTGCCGATGCCGTCGCCGGGAATGACCGCGATCCGATACTTTGCGCCCATCGTGATGAATCTCCTTCGCCCGCTGGATGTTCTGTTTGTGCGATGGATCACAACGGTAGGCTCCGATATCCCGGCGGAGATAGCGCTACGCGCGCAAGACAGCTTTGCCGATTCGGAAACAATGAGGAGGCTCCGGTGCGCGGCGGGCTCAGTGACGACATCGTGTTCTTCGACATCCTCGCCCGCTGCCGCAGTCTCACCGAGGGCGCACGCGAATTCGGCGTCTCGGTATCGGCGGTCAGCAAACGGCTCACCCAGATCGAGACCCGGCTCGGGGTGCCGCTCATCCAGCGCACCACCAGGCGGCTCGTGCTCACCCCCGAGGGCCGCCGCTATGCCGCCGGGGCCGCGCTGATCGCCGCACAATTGGAGGAGCTGGAGGATTCGATCTCCGAACAGCACGACGAGTTGCGCGGGCGGGTGCGGATGCGTTCGACCATCGGGCTCGGGCGCACCCATATCGCCGCGCTGGTCGCGGAATTCGTGACGGCGCACCCCGGCTTGCGGATCGATCTCGAACTATCCGCCGAACCGCTCAATATCGCGGGCACCGGTTTCGATATCGATATCCACGTGGGTCCGCTGCACGATTCCCGGCTCACCACCACGCGCCTGTGCCGGAATCGCCGGGTGGTGTGCGCCGCACCGGAATACCTGCGCCGGCACGGGCAGCCGGGCGATCTCGCCGAACTGGAACAGCACAATTGCCTCGTGCTGAAGGAGAACGACAGCGACTATTCACTGTGGCGGTTCGCGCCCGGCGGCACCGAGACGGCGGTTCGCGTGGACGGGAATCTGGTCAGCAACGACGGCGATGTCATCACCCGCTGGTGCGTGGAAGGCCAAGGGCTGGTGATGCGTTCGCTGTGGCAGGTCGGCCCGCTGCTGCGGGACGGGACGCTGGTCCAGGTGCTCGCCGATATCCCGACGCCCAGCGCCGACGTCTACGCCGTGTACGCACCCACCCTCCCCCGCCGCACGCGCGCCGTCATCGACCACTTGAAACACGGACTGCGGGAACGGATTCCGTACTCTTACTGATTCGCGAGCGCCGGCACCGCCGGGCGCATCCGGTGCAGGAAGAAGGCCACGGCCCCGCACCCGGCGGTGACCGCCACCGCCGCCCACCCCGGCGGCCAGGCGACCGTGCCCGACTCGAACAGGCGCGGGCCGCCGGAGGTGTCGAAGCGGCGGCGCACGGCGGCGGCCAGGATGGACGGCGCGAACAGCATGGCGATGGCCAGCGCGACGCCCGGAAACTGGCCCGGCACAACGGTTCCGAAGCAGTAGCCGCCGACCGCCGCGATCCCCACCGTCCCCACCACGGGCAGCATCGAACCGCCGTCGCCCGCCGTCACCGCCGCGAACACCGCCAGCACCACCGTCGCCGCCGCGGCCACCGTGGGCCGTGGCCAGCGCGCCCCCGCCCACAGTCCCGCCGCCACCGCCGCCACCAGCACCGGGATGGTCCAGCCCGGTCGCGGCGCGGCGCCGACCGCACTGCCCGCGGCGGCGAACGCGACCGTCAGGGCGACCAGGGTGCCGTCCCGGGCGGGCAGCAGCAGCGCGGCCACCAGGGTGGCCAGCACGGTGAGCGCGCCGCCCAGCAGGATCTGAACGGCCCAATGCGGATGGCTCACCGTCCATTCCGAGCGCAGCATGGACGCCGAGATGAGGACCAGCACGGCCGCGACGGGACGCATCGGGATCTCGCGGGGTTCGTGGCCGGGGACCGGCGTCCGGTTCCGCCAGGCGCACCAGCCCAGCAGCAGCGCGGCGGCGGCGATCAGCGGGAGCGGCGGCGGGGACACCAGCGCCCAGCGGACCATGGACCGCAATTGCTCGCCCGCGCCCGGCGGCGGTGTCCGACTGCCGATCACGATGCCCGACAGCGCGCCCAGCAGCAGTCCGGCGGTTTCGAGCGAGCGGCCGACCACGAGCGAAGCCAGCGCGCCCATCACCACCCCGCCGGTGATCGCCTCGGCATAACCGGAAGTGGTCAATCCGTCGGTGAGGCCGCGCGCCACGATCCGCCCGAGCAACAGCAGGGCGGTGCCGATGCCCGCCACCAGCCAGGTGCTGAACCGGGGCGCGACCCCGCACATCACCGCGCTCATCACGGCGGCGAGGGCGCCGGCCGCGGTGGCGAGCGGGAAGTTGGTGACCAGGATCTGCATTTCGAGCGCGGAACCGCCACCGAGCCAGCGCAGATCGATCGGCACCGTGACCGCGAGCCCGGCCACGGCCCCGGCCGTGCCGACCGTGACGGCTTCCAGCCGATTCCCCGATGCGATCATCAGTCGAACTCCTCCGGTAACGGCGGACGGTAATCCTCGAGTCCGTGCCGACCGTACGAGCCGGGCCGGCGGTGCGGCCTCACTCGATACGGGTGAACTAGACGGATGACCGGTCAGCGCGGCGTCACGGCGGCGGATTCGCGGCGCTACCGGCGGATTCGCGGCTCGCGCCCGATGGCGATATCGGTGAGCGCGCGCAGGCCGTCACCCGGACGCTGCTCCAGCACCGAGGGTGAAGCTCCGGGGTGACGCGGTGAGACGCGCACGCGCAGTGCGCGCGGGCGGATCCGGAACCGCAGCGGCGGCTCCAGCACCACCGATTCCCCGTCGATGCCGAGCGATACCGGCCGCGCCGCACGGACTTCGAATGCCACCGCGTTCCAGCGCCGCAGCCGACGCTCGCGGGCGCGCCGCGCGGAGTCGTCGGTGACGACCGCCACCCCGAGCCGGCCGGTGTCCAGGCGCGGGCGGGTGCCCGGTCCCACCGGCTCGCCGAGCCGATACGGGTTGTTGGACACCAGGATCGCGGCGGCCGAGGCGTGCACCGCGCCGTCGGGCGCGGTCCAGCGCAGATCGGTGGCCGCGCCCGCGCCGCCGAAAAGCGTTGCGGCCGTGTCGAGCAGGGTTTTGATCTTGGCGTCGCGGTAGGCGGGCCGGCGGACGGCTTCGGCGTACAGGCCCATCGAGACATTGTTGACGAAGACGCGGCCGTTGACCTCGCCGAGGTCCACCCGGTGCTCGCCGCCTGCGACGAGAGCGTGCAGGGCGCCGCGGATATCGTCGCGGTCCACGCCGAGATCGAGCGCGAAGTGATTGCGGGTGCCGGCCGGGACGCAGGCGAACGGGAGACCGTATTCGGCTGCGGCCGTGGCGATCACGGCCTGGGTGCCGTCGCCGCCGGCCGCGGCCAGGCCGTCCGCGCCCGCCGCGATCGCCACCCGGACCAGCTCCGCGAGATCGTCGCCGATCCGCATTTCCACGGTATCGATGCCGAGTTCGGCGGCGTGCTCGGCCAGACCCGCGCGGGCGGCTTTCCCATCGCCCGACCAGGGATTCACGAACAGCACAGGATGGCGCGGCGGCGGTGCGAGCGGTCGCCGCAGGACCGGGCGCAGGGCGATCCGCGCGGCCGCGTGCCACGCCAGCACGCCCGCCACCAGCAGCGCCGAGGTGAGCCAGCCGCGATCGCGCAGCAGCAGGAGCGCCGCGCCCGACAGTGCGAGCACCGCGACGAGTGCGGCGATCACGCGCCGAATACCGTTGCGCACCAAGGCGAACCAGCCCGCTACCAGCGCGATGGCGAGTCCGCAGCACACCCCGAGCCCGCGCGGGAACCGCTCGATCACCATCGCGATCGCCAGCGCCACGGTCAGCACCATCGCGACCAGTGCGATGATCGCCGCGATCCGCCGGGCGAGGGCGTCGGTTCCCGGAGCGCTCATCGGATCGCGCCGTCAGATCCCCGGCTGGGCGGGCACCCGGCCGGCGGCGATGGCATCGGCGAGCTGCCGGTGGTCACGTTCGTTCTGGTCGGCGTACGCCTCGGCGAACGCGCGCACCGCCCGATCGAAGGACCGGCCGGCCCCCAGGTAGGCCGCGATGGCAATGCGATCGCCGGATCTGGCGTGCGCCCGCGCCAGCGTCCACCCGCACAGTTCGCCGTAGGCCCGCATCCCGCGCGGCACCATGGCCTCCACCTCCGCCGAGCCCTTCCAATCCCGCAATTGCCGCACGTAGAAGTCCCGGAGCCGCCCGTCGCTGCCCGGCACCCGCACCCAGCCGAGGAAGATGTCGCTGACGGCCTGCATCAACCGCTGCCCGACCACGACGCGCTGCCCGCAATTGTCGAATTCGCTGGGTCCCGTGTACGCCTCGAGCACCGACGGCCCGGCCTCCTTGGCCTGCAAGAACAATGGGTCCAGGCCGGTGTCGCCGTCGTCGCCGAGCAGCAGCAGCATCCAGGACCGGGTGCCGACGCTGCCCACGCCGACCACCTTGCGCGCCGTATCGGCGAGCACGAACCGATCCAGCAGCAGGCGGCGTTCGGGGCCGAGACTGGCCCGGTAGTCCGCGAGCAGACAGCGCAGCCGCTCGCGCAGTTCCTCGCTCTCGGCCGGGTCGTCGAACAATTCCGAAATCGGCACCACCAGAGGCGGTTCCGATTCCAGGCGCACCCCGTCGTCGGTCACCACGGCGAAGCGTTCCAGCGCCCCGAGATTGTCCTTGCTCCGCGCTTTCGCCGAACTGCGCGCCAGGCGCTTGCGCTGGGCATGCCGCAGCCGCACCGCGGTCAGCGATTCCAGGCTGTCGATATCGGCGCGGGCGTACCAGACCTCCAGGGTCCCCATGTCGGCGAACCGCCGCATGGCCAGCCGGTACGCCCGCACCGCCGCTTCCACGATCCGCGCGCATTCCCCCGGCGTGAACTCGTTGGCCCGCCCGGCGATCTCCAGGCTGGTGGCGAGCCGTTTGACGTCCCACTCCCACGGTCCGGGCAGGGTCTCGTCGAAGTCGTTGATATCGAACACGAGCCGCCGCTCCGGCGAGGCGAACAACCCGAAGTTCGCCAGATGCGCGTCCCCGCACGCCTGCACCGTCAACCCGGTGGCCGGCGTTCCGGCCAGATCGCTCGCCATCGGCAGGGCCGCCCCGCGGAAATACGCGAACGCCGAGGCCGCCATCCGCCCATACCGGATGGGCAGCAACTCCGGAACCCGCACGGTCCCTTGCCCTTCCAGCAGCGCCAGGGGATCCGCGCGCACCCGCCCGGCCCGGAACTCGCAATGCCCGGATCGTGGCGCCACCGCTCGCGCGGCCTTCCCCAGCGCCACGCTCTGTTCCCGACTGGGCCGCACCGCCCGCTCACTACCGGGCATGGTTGTCCGTGACATCGACGGTCCTCGCAATCCGAGACGACGGGTTCCCGCTGGTGGCTTCCGAAATCCTCATCCAGTGGACTCCGCCGTCCGGCTCGGAGTGTCATCCGTAGCGGGTGAGAAAGCCGGTGCACCGACCCGGCGCAGCTCAGCCGGCCGCGCTTCCCGTCTCGCTGTGCGCCCACTGCCACGCCCGCGGCGACACACCGAACGCGGCACGGAAGCGCCGCGAGAAGTGCGCCGGGTTGACGAACCCCCAGTGCGCGGCGACCTGCCCGATCGGCGCGGCCCGCCCGTCGCGCGCCAGTTCCGCCCGTGCGCCCTCCAGCCGGGTCGTCATGATCCATTCCCCGATCGGCACGCCGTGCGCGGCGGACCACACGTTGTACAACTGCCGCACCGAGATGTGATGCGCCGCCGCGACCTGCCCGGGCGTGAGCGCCGGATCCCCCAGCCGCCGTTCCACATACGCGGTCAAGCGCACCGCCAGGCTCTCGCGCAGATCGTCGTGCTGCCCGCGGGTATCGGCCGCCGTGGTGATCAGCGCCCGCACCAGCTGAATCGTGGCCGACTCGACCATGATTCGCGCCGGCCCCGCCGGAATCTCGCCTTCTTCGCCGAGTGCGGCGATATGCGCGGCCACCAAGCCGTAGAGCGGGCTGGCCCGGAGCCTGGTCGCCGCC
Source organism: Nocardia yamanashiensis (assembly GCF_021183565.1). Taxonomy (NCBI): domain Bacteria; kingdom Bacillati; phylum Actinomycetota; class Actinomycetes; order Mycobacteriales; family Nocardiaceae; genus Nocardia; species Nocardia yamanashiensis. The sequence continues at coordinate 1,083,502 of NZ_CP089226.1, read as the reverse complement.
CTGCGCACGGTGTCGATCGGCAGCCCGAGCAGGGCGTAATCGAGGATCACCACTTTGGTGCCGCCGATGCCGCGCCATTCGTAGTCGGATGCGCTGGTGCCATCGGTCAATTCGAGGTCGCCCACCCCGACCACGTGCTCCACCCCGCAGTGTGCGAAGGTCGCGGGCGCCCGCAACTGCAGCCCGAGCCCGACCCGTTCCGGCGCGGCCGCGCGCACCTGTTTCGGCCCCCGGGTCACCCGCATGCCGGTGCCGTCCACCCGCGTCGCGTGCACCCCCTGGCCCAGATCCCACACGGTGAGCCGATGCCACAGCTCACCGCGATAGGGCGCGAACCGTTGAATCGCGGGTATCTCCCGATCGGAGAGCGCGGCGTCCACCGCGGCGACCCGATCGGCCCAGGGCAGCGACCCGGTATCCAGCAGCACGACCATGCCCCACCTCCGCATCGATCGTAGAACCTGTTCCGGCAGTGCAGAACCCGATCCGCGGCTGTTCCCACCGTGCACGATCCGGCCGGTACGCCGGCTCGCCGATCCGGGCGGTCCTACCGTGCAACCTCAGTGGACAACGAACGATCGTCCGGCCGGTTAGGAGTCACCATGACCACGTCGTCTATCGACGAACACACCCTGGAGCAGATCGCCCGCGCCAATGAGAGCGACCGGACGCCGGTCGTCTTCGTGCACGGGCTGTGGCTGCTGGCCAGCAGCTGGGATCGATGGGCGGAGCTGTTCACCGAAGCCGGGTACGCGCCGGTGACCGCGAACTGGCCCGATGACCCGGAAACCGTCGCCGCGGCGCACGAGCATCCGGAAGTGTTCGCGGGCAAGACGATCGGCCAGGTCGCCGACCATGTCGCGGAGGTCATCGGGTCCCTGTCGCGCAAACCTGCCGTGATCGGTCACTCCTTCGGCGGTCTGCTCACCCAGATCGTCGCCGGGCGCGGGCTGTCGCTGGCCTCCGTCGCGATCGATCCGGCGCCGTTCCGCGGGGTGCTGCCCTTGCCGATCTCGGCGCTGCGCTCGGCCGCACCGGTGCTGCACAATCCGGCCAACCGGCATCGTGCGGTGCCGTTGACCTTCGATCAGTTCCGGTTCGGGTTCGCCAATGCCGTTCCCGCCGAGGAAGCCCAGCAGCTGTACGACACCTTCGCCGTTCCGGCGCCGGGCGCGCCGCTGTTCCAAGCCGCGGCGGCGAATCTCAACCCCTGGTCGGAGGCCAAGGTGGACACCGGCAATCCCGAGCGCGGCCCGATGCTGATCATCTCCGGGGAGCAGGACAACACGGTTCCGCGCTCGATCTCCGAAGCCACCTACCACCAGCAGCAGAAGAACGCCGACGTCACCGAATTCGTCGAGATCCCGGGGCGCGGGCATGCGCTCACCATCGACAGCGGCTGGCGCGATGTCGCCGAGACGAGCCTGAAGTTCGTGCAGCGGTTCGCATAGCTGCGGGGCGACGGCCGACAGGTCGTCGCCCCGGCCCGCGGCGAGGTCAGCGGGTGCTGTAGGTCAGGCAGCGGGCGGCGTGCTCGCCCATGCCCGGGCCGACGCGAATGTCGCCGGCGGAGCATTCGAGGCCCTGATTGTGGGTGCAGTCGGCGCGCTGGCAGGCGCCGACCATGCTGGTCACGGTGTCCAGGCCGCCCTTGGTCGACAGGGCGATGAAGGTGCCGCAGTCGGCGCCGCCGTCATGGTCGGCGACATTGATGGCGTAGGCGTGACAACCGTCGTGGTTGTAGGAGCAATTGCTGACTGTGCATTCGCTGACGTGCGGCATTTCCATTGTGGTCATGTATGCCTCCGAGCATCTCGGCAGTCATGTGCAAGACATGACCAGAGTAGACCGGTCGGCATGTACGGGGTCGTGAAACGCTCTTGGCATGCCAGTTCCCAGTGCTTCCGGAGCAACCGTCCGTTCGTCGATCGCCCGATTCGGGTTGGGTACGGCCGCCGTGGGGCGGCCGGGGTACATCACGCTGGGGCGTGACCTGGATTTACCGGCCGATCGATCGGTGGCGGCCCTGCGGGCACGCACGCACGCCCTGCTCGATGCGGCGTGGGCGGCGGGCGTGCGGTACTTCGATACCGCGCGGTCGTACGGGCGGGCCGAGGAGTTCGTCGGCGAATGGCTCTCGGCGCGGCCCGAAGTCGCGGCCGGGGCGCGGATCGGCAGCAAGTGGGGCTACACCTACACCGCCGATTGGCAGACCTCGGGCGTGCCGGTGCACGAGGTCAAGGAGCACAGTGTCGCGGTGTTCGATCGTCAGATCCGGGAGACCCGCGCCCGATTGGGGCGGCACCTGGATGTGTATCTGATCCATTCGGTCACGCCGGACAGTCCGGCGCTGACCGACCCCGTGCTGCACGCGCGGCTGGCGGCGCTCGCCGCGGAGGGGGTGCGGGTCGGGTTGTCGACCAGCGGGCCCGCGCAGGCGCGGACGGTGCGGGCCGCGCTGGCCGTCGAGGTGGACGGGCAGCCGCTGTTCTCGGCCGTGCAGGCCACCTGGAACCTCCTCGAAACCTCCGCGGGATCGGCGCTGGCGGAAGCGGATTCGGCGGGCTGGCTGGTGGTGGTGAAGGAGGCCATGGCCAATGGCCGCCTGGCCGGCCGCAATGCCACCGGGTCCGATACCGCCGCGCTGCGCGCCGTCGCCGATCGCGTCGGGGCGCAGCGCGATGCGGTGGCGCTGGCCGCGGCCGCCGCCCAGCCCTGGGCCGGCATCGTGCTGTCCGGCGCGGCGACCATCGATCAGCTGGAGTCCAACCTCACCGCCGCCGCGCTCGAACTCACCCCCGCCGACCGCACCGCACTGGCGACCCTGGCCGAACCCGCCGAGACCTACTGGCGCACCCGGGCCGAATTGCCTTGGGCCTGAACCATACCGGGCAGCATGGACGACACCGTTCTCGGCGGAGTTCCGGGCGCGCCGGCGGCCGTGGGAGCGCGATAGGCCATCCGCCGGCGTAGCTGCCTTTCCGCGATCCGTTCGACCAGCAGCGGGATGAATTCCCGCACCCGGTGATCGACGAATTCGCGATGGATTCCGCGCACTTCCTCGCCGACCACCCCGGTCGCGAGGTGCGGGAATTTGTCGGCCAGCCGGGCGACGAGCTCGCGGATCTGCTGCTCCTCTTCGGACGCCGTCATGCTCTGGTCTCGCCTCCATACGCAACAAGTTGATACCGGCCCCGCCCTTCCCAGCGGCGCACGGCGGAATGGGCAACGGCCCGGGAACATTTCGAGTTTCCGGCCCGCTATTCGAGTGTCATGTCAACACCAGGGACTTTACCCCCGTGAATCCCTTTCTGGCACAACATGTCGCAACGTCGGCATGAGCCGTCCTCGACGACGACAATTGCGAGCGACAAATGAAATTGCAGTTGCAACAGAAGCTTTCAGGAGCGAAAAGTTCGCGAGCGCAGCAACATCTGAAACAGTGGCGTGCGACCGGGGGTGGCGCGGGAAATGCACGGTCCGCCGAAACCGTTGCGGCCCAGCCGGTACTCCGGTGCGTGCTGGACGGTTCGGACCAGGATGTCGACACGGCCGCCCGGGTTGCGGACGACCGGCTGCTGGTGTCCGAAAGAGTAGACGCCCGCGGCGTTCGGGATCAGGAAACCGCCGGCGGCGTAGGCGGTGATGGACCAGAAGGCATCGACCGGGGTGAACCCGGGCGCGCGGCGTTCGTATCCGTCACGGCATAGGTCATCGGCTCGCGGACCGCGGCGGGGAAACCGCAGGATGGTGGCACAGCGGAGGGCCGTCCGCCCCGTCGATGACCGATCACGACCGCCACCTGGGCGGCCCGTCCGCTGCCCAGCGGCCTGTCAGAGCGACAGCCGGAAGCCGTGTTCGAAATCGATGCCGGCCAGCTGTTCGCGCCGGGCCAGGCCCAGCTTCTGGAATACGCTCGACAGATGGTGCCCCACGGTGCGTGGGCTGATCAGCAGTCGCGCGGCGATCTCGCGATTGGTGAGCCCCGTCGCGGCCAGCTTGGCGACCTGGAGTTCCTGCGCGGTCAGCAGCGCCGGGGGCGCATCGGCCGTCACCGCCTGCCGGTCGCCCGCCATGGTGAGTTCGCGGGCGGCGCGCGCGGCCCACGGCAGCGCGCCGAAACCGTCGAAGACCCGCAGCGCGGCGCGTAGTTGCCGCTGTGCGTCCCGGCGGCGGCGGGCGCGGCGCAACCATTCGCCATAGGCCAGCCGGTACCGCGCATGCGCGAAAGGGCGTTGCACCGGCGCGATTTCGATGGCCGCCGCGAAGTGTGCGTCGGCCTCGGCTCCGGCGGCGAGCAAGGCCCGGCCCAGCTCGGCGTCGGCCCGCGCCCAGGCCGCGCCGGTGCGTTCGGCCTGCGCCACCAGGGTTTCCAGATACCGCCCGGCCAGGTCCGGCCGCCCGGACCGCACCGCCGCCTCGATCGCGTCCCCGGCGCTCAGTACCTCGATGGTCGGATGATGTGCCGGATGGCCCGGAGTGGCCATCGAGTCGAACAACTCGCGGGCGTCCTCGGTGCGATCCGCGCCGAGGGCATGCAATCCCCGGCACCAATACGCGGCCGCCGTGGACGGGAAATACCGGCGCGGTTCCGCGAATTCCAGCACCCGCCCAGCGAATTCGCTCACGGCGGCCGAGTCGCCCCGCAGCGCCGCGATGAACGCCATCGTCAGATAGGCGTCCGCCACGGTCTTGCGCCCGGTGAAATCCACCGCCAACCGCAAGGCCTCCGCGGTATCGGTCAGCGCGTCGTCCCACCGGCCGGTCACGAAATGCAGCCACGACCGCTGCCCCAGCGTGTACCCGAGCCAACTGATCGGTCCCTCGGTCCGCAGCCGCTCCAACCCGTCCCGATACAACGCCAGCGCCTGCACCTCGGTCCCGAGCAACATGGCGAGAGCGGCCACCGGTAACCGCCACGGCGGCAACGACTCCCCCGACCCACCGGCGGTCCGCTCCGCCGCGGCGAGTTCGGCGAGTTGAGCGCGGGACATCGGGTCGCCGACGACCCATTCGGCGCGGGTGACGCCGTGGCGCAGTTCGGCGCGGAACCTCGGCTCCACGCGGGCGGCGTCGCGGGTGAGGAGTTGGCGGGCACGTTCCGGATTGCCTTGGCCCAGTTCGAACATTCCGGCCAGGCCGCCGCCGGCGATGGATACTTCCTCCGGGTCGGCGCGGTCGCCTGCGGCGGTGAGGAGTTCGCGGGCGGTTTCGACGTCCCCGCTGTCCCACGCGGCTCGGGCGGCGCGGGACAGGCGGAAGGCGGCGGATGCGGTATCCGGGGAGAGGGCGGCGGCGCGGCGCAGGGTGCGGGCGGCGGTGATGAGACCGCCACGGGCCCAGGCGCGTTCGGCGGCGGCGTCGAGGGCGACGGCGATGGTCTCGTCGGGTTTGTCGGCGGCTTCGGCGAGATGCCAGGCACTGCGGTCGGGGTCGGAGTCGGCGAGTACGGCCGCCAGGGCGGCGTGGGCGGATCGCCGGGCGGACGGGTCGGCGGTTTCGAGGACTGCGGCGCGAATCAAGGGGTGGCGCACCGTAATTCGGCCTTCCTCGGCGCGCATCAGACCGGATTCCAGTGCGGCCTGCCAGTCATCGTCACAGACGCCCAGCGTGTGGGCCGCGCCGAGCAATATGGCGGTGTCGCCACCGTCTTCGGCGGCGGCCACCAGCAAGGCGGTGAATTGGCCCGCCGTGAGATGCCGGAATGCCACCTCGAAGGCGTCGCGCAGCCGCGGCCCCAGCTCCGGTCGCCGGTCGGCCGCCGGTCCGAGCTCGCGTCCCGCGCCCCGGCTCAGCTCCACCAGGGCCAGCGGGTTGCCGGCGGTGAGCCGCAGCAGCCGCCGCATCCGCAGGGGACTGAGGTTCGGGTTCTGCTGCGCTACCAGCTGTTCCGCGCTCACCCGGTCGAGTTCCGGCACCGGGAGCAGCGGCAGCGAGTGTGCCGGACCGGCCGTCCCGGGGTGGGCGGCGAACAGCATCAGGATCGGGTCGGCGGCGGTGCGCCGGGCCACGAAGGTCAGGCAGTTGCGGCTCGCGGCATCGAGCAGATGCAGATCGTCGACGATGGCCAGGACCGGCTGCCGTTCCGCGAGTTCGGACAGCAGCGTCAGCACCGCCACCCCGATGAGCAGCGGCCCGCCCTCCGGCTCGGCCAGCCCGAGGGCTCCGCGCAGGGCGCCGGCCTGCGCGGCGGGCAGTCCGTCGACCCGGTCCAGCACCGGCCACAGCAGCTCGTGCAGCGCCGCGAATGCCACTTCGGTCTCGCTGGGCACGCCCCGGCAGCTCAGCACCCGGAACCCGGCGGCGCGGGCGACGGCGTAGTCCAGCAGCGCCGTCTTCCCGATGCCCGGTTCACCGACCAGCACCAATGCCGCTCCGGCCCCGTCCCGGGCCGCCGCGATGAGCTGGTCGAGCCGGTCCTGTTCGGCTTTGCGGCCGAGCAGGCGCGGCGTCGCACCCGGCTGTCGCGGCATCGATCGAAACGCTCCCTTCGAATCGGGGCTTCCTCGGCGGCAGCACCATCATGCCCCAGCCGCCGGGCGGACATCCGTACCCCGAGCCTGGCCGCGCGGTGGGCGCGCCCGCCACGCGCCACGAGGGTGATGGTGCGAGCACGCCGCCCGTGACTCACAGCAGCCCGGCCGCCCGCCCGCGCGTGATGGCCTGGCCGCGACTGTTCGCGTCCAGCTTGAGATAGACGCTGCGCAGATGGGTCTTCACGGTGTTGATGGACACCCCCAGTTCGGCGGCGATCTCGGCGCCGGTGCGACCGGACGGAAGCTGCTGGAGCACAAGCAGTTCCGACTCGGTGAGGCCGGGCGCCGGAAAGTCGCGCACCGCCGCCGGATGGTGCCGGATCACCTCGGCGAAATCCTCACCGGCGCCGAATCGTCCGCTGTGGATATCGAGGAGTTCGATGGACATCGGATTGTTGAGCCAGGGCCGGATCACCCGTTCGGGCGCGGACAGCGTGAGCGCGGCCCGCAGCGCCTCGACCGTCTTGGTGAACGCGCCGAGCCGATGCTGGGCCTCGGCATAGAGCAGCCAGCCGGTGACGAGGGTCATCGGATGTGCCGAATCCCCGTACCACAGCAGGGGTTCCAGCACGGCGCGCGTCGAACGGGTCTGATGCGCGGCCGCGCTCAGCATGGCCTGGGCCACCGTCACCTCGGCGGTCTCGCCGAGCGCCTGCCGCGCCACCGCCACCGTTTCCGCCGCCGCCGAGATCTCCCGGGCCCGCGCCAGCCGCGCCACCGTGGCATCCAGCAGCAGGCCCGCGCCGGTGGGCGGTTGCGGGCCGCGGCGCAGCAGGTCGAGCAGACCGGTTCGCAAGGCGTGCAACGTTTCCCGGCCGCCGACGGCGATGACCGCCAGCAGCCGCCAGTCGATCTCGGTGGGCAGGGCGTCGGCGGGCATGCCGTGCGGGGTGGGCAGCCCCGCCGCGTCGGCCAGGTCGCCGATGATCCGCCGGTCCCAGTCCTCGCCCTGGATGACCCGGCCCATCGCGGCCGCGACCAGCGCCCGCTGGGTGTCCGGCGAATCCGTGATGCCTTGGCGGCGAGCGAATTCGACGGCTTCGTCGGCGAGCCCGCGCATGGCGGTGATCGACCCTTGATAGCCGACGGTGACCGCCAGCCGGGTCATGGCGAGCAGCATCAGGCGCGGGCGGGCGAAATGTTCGGCGATGGTGATGCCCGACTTCAGCAGGGCGGCGGCCCGTTCGAAGCGTCCCTGCAACAGCATGGCGGTGCCGTACTGCACGTAGACGTAGCAGTCGATATCGCTGCTGCCGGTGGCGGCGTAGGCGTCGAGGGGATCGAGGTCGGTCACGCCGGAGCCGGTGGTGACGGCGATATCGGCGGCGATGGCGAAGTCGAGTGCCGCGAGCCAGGCGGGCGGGGCGATCTCCGACGGCGATTCCGGCTGCCCGCCTTGGAAATCCGAGTAGGTGGCGGCCCGGCCGGCCGCGCCGCGGGTGAGGGCGTCGGTGATGCGCAGCCGCCACAGGTACGGGTCCTCGGCGAACGCTGAACCGGGTTCGGCCACCGTGTCGAACAGTTCCGGTCCGCGCCCGTCCAGGACCAGGCCCGCGCCGCGCGCCCGCAGGAACTCGCGCCGGTATTCGCGTTCGAGCTGCCGCAGCCGCCCGGCCTCTTCGGCATTGCGCTGTTCGAGTTCCGCCGCGAAGTAGGCCCGCAGCAGCGGATGGTAGGCGTACCAGACCTCCCCGGCGGCCGACCGGCGGGTGACCGGGATGCCGAGTCGCGGCAGTTCGCCGAGGATCTCGCGGGTGCGCCCGCCGTGCAGTGCCGTGGCGAGGTCCTCGGTGAATCGAGCCGAAATGCTGGTGCGCATCAGGAATTCGCGGGTGTCCCAGGGCAGTCCGGCCAGCACCTCACCGAGCAGGTAGTCCACCACCGGTTGCGCCGGCCGGGCCAGTTCGGCCAGCGCGGTGTCGGGATCGGGTGCGGCGGCCAGCATGATCGCCGCGATCCGCACCACCACGGCCCAGCCGCCGCTGATCTCGCGCACGCGTTCCAGCACCGCCTCGCCGGGTTCACAGCGATGCTGCCGGAACAGTTGCGCCACTTGCGATCCGGACAACTCCAGGTCCGTCGCGCCGATCCGCTCCAGCCGGTCGTGCACATGCAGTCCGTGCCAGCGCAGCGGCGGTTCGTGCCGGCCCGCGAGTACCACCGTCACCGTGGGCGGGGCGTGCCGGATCAGGTATTCGATCGCGGCCAGCAGGTAGGAATTGGTCAGCAGATGCGCGTCGTCGATCACCAGCACCGCCGGAATCGCCTGTGCCGCCAGTACTCCGGCGAGATGGGTCGCGTACTGCACGGGGGTGCCGGTGTCCGGCGGCGGGGGCGGGGTGCCGAGGGTCGCCGTCAGCGCCGCCGCCAGTTCGTCCCAATGCGAGGAGTCCCGATCGAGGGCCGGGGTCACGGTCAGCCAGGCGACCGCCGTATCCGGCGTGTGCGCCGTCCGCCGGGCCAGCCAGTCGTGCAGCAGGACGGTCTTACCGCTGCCCGCCGGGGCCGCCAGCACCACCACGCGCGCGCCGTGCGCCGCGGGACCGAACCGGTCATCGAGTTCCGGCCGGGCGACGGGTTCGCAATGCGGGGCCGGTATCCGGCACAGCTGCGAGCGTTCCAATATCGAGCGGGGACAAGAAGTTGTTCGTTGTGAGGTGGTCATCGAGCCTCCGGACCGAATGCCGACCCATCACAACCGCCGCTGGCAACGCTACCGCAAATACCAGGTCGTGGACGATGCGATGAATTTGTTCACATTCGGTCCGGAGCGGCTGGAGCGCCGTCAGCTCAGTTCGGTGGCGGCCTGGTCGATCAGATCGGTGACCGCTTTCGCCTGCGAGGCCAATGAGGCGTGGCTGGCGGGCAATTCGATGAGAGCGCGCGGATTCATGCGCTGCGCCATGCGCCGCTCATTGTCGGGATTGATCATCCGGTCCTCGGTGGACACCTGATACCAGGTCGGTTTGACCTTCCAGGCGGGCGCGGTCACGGTATCGCCGAAGGTAGACCCGAGCGGAGCCTTCTGGGTGACCGCCATGACGAGGGCCTCCTCGTCGGAGAGGTCCTGGCAGAAGCTTTCCTGGAATTTGTCCTGCGCGATCCACAGGTAGCCGTCGGAGTCGGGCGCGATATTGGCGAAGGCGGCGGGCGGCAGCTGTTCGCTGATCTGACCGGGGCTCTCCCCCGCATCGGGCGCGAAGGCCGCGATATAGACCAGGCCCGCCACATTCGGCTGATCGCCGGCCTCGGTGATGACCGCACCGCCGTAGGAATGCCCGACCAGCAGCACCGGGCCGTCGACCTGGGCGACCATTTTGCGGGTGCGTTCGGCGTCGTCGGCGAGCGAGGTGAGCGGATTCTCCACCGCGTGCAGATCGCCGTAGCCGCGCTGCCGCAATTCGACGATGACCTTCGCCCAATGGGCGGCGCCACCCCAGAATCCGTGCACCAGGACGATTGCCGGTTTGTCAGCCATGACCGTGCCTTTCGTAGACGTGGATGTTCACTTCAGGTGGAAAAGCTGTGCGGCATTCCCCTCCAGCATCGCCTGTGCCGCGGCGGGCGGAATCGTCGGGTCGCTCAAATAGCCGACGGCCCGGGCGAAGATCTTGCCGTTCTCGTAGGGGAAGTCGGTGCCCAGCAGCAAACGGTCCGCACCGAAGGAATCGAGGGCGGCGCGCAATGCGGGCAGGTGGCCGTGGCCGACGGTGTCGTACCACATCAGCCGGGCCACGGTGCTGGGCAGTTCCGGCGATTGCGGTGACTCCCAGCGGTATTGGTTGTCGGCGCGCTGCAACAGCATCGGCAGCGCCCCGCCCAGGTGCGAGTTGATGATGCGAATATCGGGATACCGCAATGGGATTCCCCGCAGGATCAGCTGCAGCACGCTGATGGTGTCCTCGATCGGCGCGCCCGCCATCCAGGTCATCTGATAGTCGCGGATGAGCGGTGAACAGGCGCTGTTCCCGGCGGGGTGCAGGTACAGCACCGCGGCCCGCCGATTCAGTTCCTCGAAGATCGGCGTGAACTCCGGTTCCACCAGGGCGCGGTCGAGCACGGTGGTGTTCATGACCACCCCGGCCATGCCCAATTCGTCCAGGGCCCGGCCCATTTCGGCGATCGATTCCGCGATGTGCGGCATGGGGGTGGCGGCGAACGCCAGGAAGCGCTCCGGGTACAGCGCGACCAGCCGGGCGTATTGATCGTTCACGAAACGCGCCGCGGCGACGGCCTTCTCCCGGTCCTCGCCGTACGGTAACTGCGGTGCGGCCGACAGCACCTGGATATCCACGCCGGTGCGGTCCATGAGGGCGAGCCGGTCGTCCAGTTCCGTGCCGCCGCCGGCGCCCATTCCGCGCTGGGTGTCGGTGTCGGTATGACCGAGCTCCACCAGCAAATCCAGATAATCATCGGTCCAGTAGTGCGCGTGCACATCCACTATCACTCGAATCCCTCCTGTCCAGCTCCAGCCGGCAGGGCACCCGCGTACCCGCCGGTGTTCCGATCACGCGTCAACCACCGTACGAGCGTCCGGGTGGGGCGGCTCCGCCCGCCGAGGGTGAGATCACGCGGCCACGGACCGCGACCGGCGAGGGACCGAACCCGCTCTCGCGGGCTGCCGGGCAGCCCGCGAGAGGGTGTGGGTGCTCAACCCAGTTCGATATCCAGATACGAGTCGCCGTCCTCGGCCGAAGCGATGGTCGTGGTGCCGTCCGGGCTGTAGGAGTAGAGGCTGTCGTAACTGTTGACCACCAGGGCGAGGCGGTGGCCGTCGGGGATGTCGTAGCAGGCCGCCTGTAGTTGCCAGTGCACGATGCGCGGTTCGCCCGGGGTCACGTCGAGCAGGGTCGACGGCTCGTGCGTGATGAGGCGGGCCGTGTCGTCGGCGTCCACATCGAACAGGTAGGCCACCAGGGTCGCGGCCGGTGCGGTGCTGCTCACCGACAGTTGCAGGGCCGGGATGCCGCGCAGGCGACGGCCGCCGGCCAGTGCCTCGGTCTGCCAGATGAGCAGGCGGTCACGCTCGAATTCCGCGAGCCGGTAGGTCTGCGGCGTGCCGTAGCACTCCCGCTGCCCGGTCTTCAGGAACTCGGCCACCGCGGTCGCCGCGGTCGCGGTGTCGCCGGCGGTGAAGCTGCGCGTCCAGCCGGATTCGGGTTTCGGTGTGAGGACGGCGTCCGTGCCGCCGCCATTGCCGAGGAACCAGCGTTCGGTTTCGGTACCGACGTCGCTCCAGTCGGGCCGGGCTTCGCGACGAGCGGGTTCGGTGATCCGTTGTCCGCCACCCGCGATGGGCTGCGTCTGGTAGGTGAACATCACCTGGTTGCTCACCGTCTCCGGCTCGGCGGATCCGGCGCCCTTCAGGTGCAGGTCCAGCCAGTCGAGGGCTTCGCTCATCGGCTTCAGCAGGCCGGGGAAGGGGAAGCCCAGCGGGATTCCGACCAGTCCGGCCGCTTCCGGCGCACCGTGATTGCCGATCCACATATTGAGCCGCTTGGGCGGGTGCAGGCGGTTGAACGTTTCCAGGACCTCGTTGGCCGGGAACAGCGTTTCGTGCCAGGTGTTCGAGAAGAAGGTGGCGATGCCCCGGTCGTTGGTCTCGTCGACGAACGCTTCCGGGGAGCGTTTCGCGCCCCACGCCTCGACTTCGTCCATATGCGTGCCGGTTTCGAAGTAGTCGAGAATGCGCAGCGTATCCGGGTCGAACTTCTCCTCGCGTTTGCCGCCCGTGTAGTCGACCAGCAGTTGCATGGCGGAAAGATGACGAGTCTGGTTGGCGTACAGGGACGTTGCGAGATTGCCCCAGGTACTCAATGCGACGACCACGGACACGCGGCGGGCCGGATCGGTCGCGGCGATCAGCTGGCTGAGACCGGAACCGTAGGATTCGCCGAGCATGCCGAACGCACTCGGCTGGAACAGGTCCTGTGCGTAATCGAGCACGAAAACGCCGTCTTCCCGGTCTTTTTCACCCGCGACATCGACGAATCCCGCCGAAGTGGGAATCTCGCCCGGCGTACCCAGCCCCCGGGGCGTGTAGGCCAATACGTGATATCCGCGCACCGCCAGCATGAGGTAGGTCCAGACGAACGGCAGCCAGCCGAGCGGACTCCACCCCGCCGGCACGACCACCACCGGCCGCGGCTCGGGTCCGTTCAATTTGACCGTCAATGCCGAGAGTTGCACGCCCTCGGCCCCGCTGATCTGCGTGATGTCGACTTCGGCCGCACGCCGGACGGTGTCCACCACCTCCTGCAATTCCGCCGGCAACGCCCCGGCCGTCCCGGACCCGCGCACCGCCGCCAGCAGCGCCCGCGCCACTTGGACGACCTCCGGCGTGAAGGTCAATCCGTCGGCCCACATCCCATTGACCGCAATGCTTTCCAAGGTTTCATTGGTTACGTTCTCGACAGGTTCGGTCATTATCGACGCACCCCGATTCCACTCATGTCGTGCATGATGAAAATGGTGAAAACCTGTGCCAGGAAACGCATCTGGCACCGATTCATCGTATGACCGCACCGGCGGCTCGCGGGTGAAAGCCGAGAAACATACCTCGAATTACGCTCTTACGGAATGTTTTTCGCGCCTTTCAATGCGTACCGGTACCGATCAGCGGCACGACATCGCGCGCCATCCGTTCGAGCACCGCGGCGAAGGAATCGCCCGGAAACAGCCACAATCCGATCGAATCCGCACCGGCCGCGTAGAGCTCGTCCAATCCGGCGGCCACCTGCGCGGGCGTACCGGCGACCGCGAATTCGCCCACCTCGCGATCCCCGATCTCCGCACCGTGCGCGGCGGGCAGCGCGGACTGCCCGACGAGTGCGGTATGCGCCTCGGCGCGTACGAAGAAGCCGACGGCGTCGCGTACCGCATCGCGCGCGAGCGCGGGGTCGTCGTCGACCGCGGCGAGCGTGAAGACGGTGATCCGCGGCATCTCCCGCCCCGCTGCCGCCGCGCCGCGCGCGATTTCCGCACGCGCCCAGCGGATATAGGCCGGTCCGGCCAGCACCGACAGCAGCACTCCGTCCGCCTTCGCCCCGGCCAGCCGCAGTGCGCGCCGGTTCACCGCGCCGATCCACAATTGCGGCGATCGGACCGGTGGGTGGTCCAGACGGATCTGGTCGAAATGATGCGCGTACGTGGGCTTGTCGATTTCCCGTCCGGCCAGCAGCGCCCGCACCGCGTCGAAGGTCTCCCCCACCACGGTCAACGGCCGGTCGGTGTCGAGTCCCATCTGCCGCAACCAATGCCGATTGCCGAGTCCGAGGCCGGCGCGGAACCGGCCGGGATGCATGCGGGCAAGTCCGGCGATCTCCATCGCGAGCACGGCCGGATGCCGGGTCATCACGCTGGCCAAGCCCAGCCCTACCGGTACTTCCCGGGTCGCGGCCAGCAACTGCGCGACCCCGGACATGCCGCCGCTGAAGAAACAGTCTTCGGAGAACCACAGTTCGCCGAAGCCGAGTTGCTCGGCCCGGGCGGCACCCGTGGTCAGTTGCTCTGGCGGCGTGAGACTTCCGAAGACGATCCCGAGGGTCATGGCCGATCTCCCGAGTAAGTGGACACTATGTCCAGAACGAGAATAGACCGTAAGTGGACGCCATGTCCATATGATTCGTTCGGGCGGCGCCGCTCGGGTTCAGCGTGCCCAGCGGCGCACCCCGCCCACCCAGGTCTGAGTGACGCCGACGCCGTCGAAATCGGTGTCGAGGGGATTGCCTTGCAGGACGGTGAAATCCGCGAGCCGGCCCGGCGCGAGCACGCCGCGGTCGGTGAGGCCGAGCTGCTGGGCGGCGACACCGGTGTAGGCGGCCAGCGCCTCGTGCGGCCGGATGCGTTCGGCCGCACCCAATATCGCGCCGGAGGCGGTGCGGCGCTGCACGGCGTCGCGCATGACGGCGACGGGATCCAATGGCGTGATCGGTGTGTCGTTGTGCAGGGTGACCGGGACTCCGGCATCGATGAGGCTGCGGGCCGGATCGAGGCGGGCGGCGCGGTCGGGGCCGAGGAACAGGTCGCGGTGCCGGTCGCCCCAGACGTAGACGTGGCGGCTGAACACCGAGGCTTGGATGCCCAGCCCGGCGAGCTGCCGGATCTGGTCGTCGCGCAATACCTGGCAGTGCTGCATCAATACGGGCAGGTCGCTGCCGGTGCGCTCGCGGGCGGCGCGGGTGGCGGCCATGACCGCGTCCGCCGCGGCGTCGCCGTTGGCGTGGATGGCGGCGCGCAATCCGGAATCGAAAGCGGCCACGATGAGTTCGGTCAGATCGGCGACCGAGGTGCGCAGTTTGCCCGCGGGGCCGTCGGGTGCGCCGGAGGCCGGCAGCGAATGGTAGGGCTGGGTGAGCGCGGCGGTCCAGCCCTGGATCGAGCCGTCGGCGAAGCCCTTGACCGCCAGCGTCCGCAGCCACGGCGATTGGTTCGGGGCGGTGTTCGCGACGGCGCGGACCTGGCCGGGCTGGTCGCCGTCGATCCAAAGTCCCAGGCGCACACGCAGATACGGCAGTTTGCCGATCAGGTTGTAGGCGGTGAGCAGTTGTGGTGAGACGGAGGAGTCCATGCCGGTGGTGACGCCGGCCGACAGGCAGCGGTCGGTGGCCGATTCCAGCACGCGCGCGATGCCGTCCGGGCTGATCGGGATGACCTTGGTGAGCACGCTCGAGGCGGCGGATTCGTAGAGGCGGCCGTCCGGTGCGCCGTCGGCGGAGCGGCCGTAGGAGCCCGCGGCCGGGTCGGCGCTGTCGCGGGTGATGCCCAGTTTCGCCAGGCCGGCCGAGTTGACCATCGCCAGGTGGCTGGAGATGTGCAGGACGAACACCGGGCGGCCCGGTGCGACGGCGTCGAGTTCGGCGAGGGTGGGAAAGCGCTGCTCGCGAATCGCGGTGTCGTCGAACTTCATTCCGACCACCCAGCCGTCGGACCGACCGGCCTGTTCGCGCAGCAGGGTCAGCACCTGGTCCATGGATTCGACCGGGCCGAGGGGCGGGGCGGACAGATCCGCGGTCATCGAACTGACGCCCAGCAGCAGGAAATGCCCGTGCGGATCGATGAATCCCGGTGTCAGCGTCTGCCCGCCCAGGTCGGTGTCCGGTCCGCCGCCCCGATTGCGCAGGGCCGCGCGGACCTCGTCGGTGCCGCCGACCAGGGTGATGCGATCGCCTTCCATCAGCACCGCCTCGGCGGTCGGGCGCTGTGAATCCTGGGTCAGCACAACGGCATTGGTGATGGCCTGTACGGCGGGCGCGGCCGGGTCCAGCAGTCGCGGGGCCGCGCTCGCCGTTCCGCTGCCCATCGCCCCGGCTCCGGCGACCGTGCCCGCCAGGGCGGCGGCGAACTTCAGCGCGTCGCGCCGGGTCATCGTCCTGCCGTGCAACCAGGGAATGGACTTGCACTCACCACACAACTCGGGATCCTCTCGAATGGGCATCGGTGCCGGTCCGAATAAGATCGGCGATGTGGCAGCAAACGCCGGGAAAACGCCGGAAACCGACACTGATCTCGTTCTGCTGCCCGATTCCTACTTCTCCGAGGCGGATCTGGCGCTCATCGAGACGATCCAGGCCGCACCCCGCGCGCCGTGGTCCCGTATCGCCAAGACCCTCGGCATCGACGCCACCACTGCGGCCCGTCGCTGGGATCGTCTGCGCGCCGCCGGCCTGGTCTGGGTGACGGCCTATCCCGCCCCCAAGCTCACCACCGTCGCCTTCATCGATATCCGTTGCCGCCCACAGCAACTCGACGCCGTGTGCGCCGCCGTCACCGCCCTGCCCTGGGTGTTCAGCGTGGAGGAGACCGCCGGCGAATACGACTTCCTGCTCTCGGTCGCCGCCATCGACGTGCCCGCGCTGGGCCGCGCCATCCGCCGCGATATCTCCGCCCACCCCGACGTTCTCGCCACCCGCACCCAGATCGGCCTGACCCTCTTCGGCGAAGGCGGCGACTGGACCCTGCGCGCCATGGAACCCGCCCGCCGCACCGAACTGGCCACCCCGCCCCGCACCAAACGCACCCCCTACGGCACCCACGCCCGCACCGCCCTATCGCCCGAAGACCTCACCCTCCTCGAGGCCCTCAGCGCCGACGCCCGCCTCCCCTACACCGCCCTGGCCACCGCCACCGCCCTCCCCGAACACACCGTCCGCCGCCGCCTCCACCGCCTCCTGACCGCCGGCGACTTAACCCTCCGCTGCGATTTCGCCTACCCCCACGCCGGCCTCCCCACCCTCGTCACCTACCACCTCCAAGTCCCCCACCCCCACCTCCCCACCACCGCCTCCACCCTCATCCGCCTCCCCGAAGTCCGCATGTGCGCCACCATCACCGGCCCCACCAACCTCTTCGCCCAAGTCCTCCTCCACTCCCTGGGCGAAATAGACCCCTTCGAATCCCGCCTCTCCACCCTCCTCCCCCACCTCCGAATAACAACCCGCACCCTCACCCTCCACACCCCCAAACGCATGGGCTGGCTCCTCGACCCCCGAGGCCGAGCCACCGGCAGAGTCCCCCTGAACTTCCCCGACGCCTAACCCCCGATACCCCGAAAAAACAACCGCCCGAAGCAGTCTCACTGCTTCGGGCGATCACTGGCGCGCCATATTCTCCAAATACAAAACGGCCGGTTCATCAAGATGATGAACCGGCCGTTCGAGTGGTTCTAGCTGGGATCGAACCAGCGACCCCTCGCGTGTGAAGCGAGTGCTCTCCCGCTGAGCTATAGAACCGTAGCTTGCCACCGGAGTGGCTGTTCGGGGCGGTTTTTGTGCCGCTCGAACGAGAGAGAACATTACACATACCGGGGACTGCACGCCAAATCGCGTGGAAGGAGGGGGGAAAGGGGGGTTTGAGCGGGGTGGATCGGGGGTGGTCGGGCGTGTCAGGAGGCGGGGCGGCGGATGCGGGCCAGCCAGGCGGATTCGTCGGTGAGGGTGCCTTCGGGGCGGCCCGAGGTGGCGGCGAAGTCGGCGGGGATGCGGGCTCGGCAGCGGGTGGGGGTGAGGGATTCGAGGGTCCAGCCGGGGCCGAAGGCGGATTCGATGGCGGTGCGGGGGATGCGCGGACCGAAGCCGGGTTCGGTGTCGGCGAAGGCGAGGATGTGGACGAGGGCGTCGGGGGCGCAGGCGGTGGCGAGGTTGCGGACGTAGCCGGCGACGTCGCCGTGGCTGGCGGCGAAGACGTGGAAGAGGCCTACGTCGATGATGGTGTCGAAGCGGGGGCCGGGGTCGAGGTGGAGGGCGTCGGCTACGTCGAAGCGGGCTTTGACGCCGTGCTGTTCGGCATTGGCGCGGGCTTGGCGGATGGCGCTGGGCGAGATGTCCAGCCCGGCCACGTCATAGCCGCGCTCGGCCAGGTAGATCGCGTGTTCGCCGGTGCCGCAACCGATGTCGAGCACGGCGCCGCGAATCCAGCCCGCGCGTTCGAGCTCGACCACCGCCGGTTGCGGCTCACCGATCACCCACGGCGCGGTGCCGTCGTCGTAGGCGCTGTCCCAGAATTCCGTCGGTCGGGTCATCCCTCCAGTGTCCGGCTCGCGGGCCGGTTCGGGGCGCGGTCGGGGCATCTCGCCGGCCGTTCACCGCCCCGCCACGGAATCACACCCCTGTAGTTCACATTTACCCCCATTAACCAGGCGATTTGTTGTCTGTCCAGATAGTCGGCTAATGTTCTCTCTCGTCAGCCGGACAGCCACACAGGCGCCGGGGACGAAATGCGGATGTAGCGCAGCTGGTAGCGCATCACCTTGCCAAGGTGAGGGTCGCGGGTTCGAATCCCGTCATCCGCTCGAAGGCCAACCGGCCTTGGTTGGCGGTGTGGCCGAGTGGTGAGGCAACGGCCTGCAAAGCCGTGCACACGGGTTCGATTCCCGTCGCCGCCTCTTGCTTGCAAGAGGAAAGACTCGCGCGATTAGCTCAGCGGGAGAGCGCTTCCCTGACACGGAAGAGGTCACTGGTTCAATCCCAGTATCGCGCACCAAAGTTAGCAGTAAGGCCCGGCTTCGGCCGGGCCTTACTGCGTTTACGGGACATGCTTCGAGCCGGGAAATCAAGCGCCCGCCCGGCAGCGGCCGGTGTGTTGTACTGGCGGGGTGATCGAATCCGGCGAATTGCCCGATGCCCTCGACGCGGTCGTCGAACAGTCGCTACTGGGCGGCCCGCGCCGATATACCCGCAGCCAGGTGGCCGAAATCTCCGGTGTCCCGATCGAGCGGGCGCGCAAGTTGTGGGTGGCGCTGGGGTTCCCGGCCGCGGGCAATGACGACGAAGCCGCGTTCACCGACGCCGATATCGCCGCTGTACGCGCTTTCACCAATATGTCCGAAGTCGCGGGGACGAGCGAGCAGAGTCAGATCGCCGCGGCCCGGACGCTCGGGCAAGCCATGGCGCGGCTGGCGGAATGGCAGGCGGATCTGATCACCCACGACATCGGTCCGCGAGTGGCGGGCGCGGGCGGACGGCCGGAGGAGGCGACCGCCCGGACCATCGCGGTGCTGACCGAGCTGCAAGAGTATGCGTGGCAACGGCATCTGGCGGCGGCGCTGAGCCGGTCGGTCGAATCCGGGGGCGCGACACGGCAATTGCTGGTCGGGTTCGCGGATATGGTCGGCTACACCCGGCTGTCCCGGCATCTCGACCTCACCGAATTGACCGAACTGCTCGACGGGTTCGAGGCCGCCACCACCGAAGCCATCACCGGCAATGGCGGGTGGGTGATCAAGAACGTCGGCGACGAAGTGATGTTCGCCGCCGAGAACGCCCGGGACGGAGCGCGCATCGCCTTGGCCATGCATGCGGCCATAGCCGTTGCGGCCCAGTCGATTCCGGATATGCCGCAGATCCGGATCGGGCTGGCGTACGGGCCGGTGCTGACGCGGTTCGGCGACCTGTACGGCACCGTGGTCAATGTCGCGGCGCGGCTCACCGGCGTGGCGCGACCGGGGACGATCCTGCTCGACGACGGCGCGGCGGCGGCGCTCGGCGAGGACCACGACTACACGGTGCGGCATCTGCGGAGTGTGCGGGTCAAGGGCTTCTCGCGATTGCGGCCCCACGTGCTGCGTGAACCGAAACGCCGGTAGACCGGCGCGTTCCGCTCCGAACATGCCGGATTCGGCTGCGGCGACCGGGCCCGGCGGATGCGACACTGTGGGCATGACGGGTCGGGTGCAAGGGAACGTTCCCCAGGGTCGATTCACCGGGGCGCAACCGCCGCCCAAGCAAGGGCGCGGGATCATGCGGTTCGGGCTCTGGCCATTGCTGCTGGCGGCGGGTTTGATCACGATCCTGCCGTTGCTGCTGCTCGCGGTCCTGATGTTCGTGCGCCCCTCCAGCACTCCCGCCCCGGCCGCCCCGCCCGCCCGGGTGGCCCCCGCCGGCGAACCCGTGCAGACCACGGCGCCGGTCAAGCCTTGCTATCCATTCCAAACGGACTGCGTTCCAGGCTGATTCGGCGGTTGGCACTGCGACAGTAGGCTTCGATGGATTAGCTTGGGGCATGGGGCTTTCCGCGGCTGAAGTGTTCGACGCATTGGGCAAGGATTACGAGAAGGCGTTCGCCGGGCTGAGCGCGCAGCGGGAGGAGATCGACTGGCTGCTCGCGCAATTGCCCGCCGGCGCGCGGGTGTTCGATGCCGGGTGCGGGACCGGGCGGCCGGTGGCGGAGTCGCTGGCGGCGGCCGGGCATCAGGTCACCGGGTGTGACGTGTCGCCCGGGATGATCGAGATCGCGCGCGCCCAGGTGCCGGCTGCCCGGTTCGACGTTGCGGATCTGCGCGAGCTGACGTATCCGGCGGGCAGCTGGGACGCGGTGGTGGCGTTCTTTCCGCTGCTGCAGATGAGCAGAGCCGAAATCGTCTCCACCCTGGCCAAATTCGCGGATTGGCTGGCCCCGGGCGGATGCCTGTTGCTGGCCACGGTGCCCGCCGATATCGAAGGCCTGGACATCATCTTCATGGGTCAGCCGGTCACGGTCAGCAGCTATCCGCCGGAGGTGTTCCGGCAGCTGCTGACCGACGCGGGGCTCGAGATCATCCGCGAACGCGTCGTCGAGTTCGTGCCCGACTATCCCGATGCCCTGCCGGAACCCGACCTGTTCATCGCCGCCCGGAAACCACAGAGCTGAAAGCCGAATGAAGCGGCTCGCGCTGGTCGCACTACTCACCGCACTCGCCGGCTGCGCCACCGGCTCCACACCCGACCCCGCCCCGGAATGGATCGCCCAGCCCGCACCCGCGACCGGAGCCCGCATCCTGTCGATCACGCCGACCCCCGACGGCCTCCTGCTTCTAGGGTCCGTCCCGAGCCCCGACGGCCGCTCCCCCGCCGCCTGGACCACCACCGACGGGCGGCAGTGGAAGACGCTCACACTGACCCCGCACAGCGGCTACGCCTTTGCCGCGGAACTGATTTCGGGCAGCGCGGGCGACCGCGTGATCGCCCTCGGCCAGGCCTTCGGCGGCGCGCACTTCAACCCGCGCATGACCGTCTGGTCGGGCGGCACCTCGGCCCTCGAGGAATTCCCGCAAAGCTTCGAGCAATTCGGCGGCCCCCACGCGATCGGGGTCAGCGGCGCTGCGGCGATCGGCGGCACCGGTCTCCTGGTCGGCGCATGGGACAGCAGCAGCGGCCGCTACGGGACGACAGTCTGGAGGTCTGCCGACGGCGTGAATTGGCTGCGACAGGCCGACGACCCAGCCTTGTCGGCCGCTCCCGGCGAGGTGACCGGAGCCAGCGGCGTGACGACCGGTCCGGACGGTTTCCTGATCGCGGGCAACAGCATTCGCGGAACTGAATACCAGCCCTTGCGATGGACCTCCCCCGACGGCCACACCTGGCAGCGAATCCCCCTGTCCGGCACCGGCGTCGCCAGCCAATCAGCCTGCGATGCCGCCGGCTGCGTCACCATCGGCCGCACCGTAGGCCCCCGCCCCCAATTGCTCTGCTGGCCAACACCATCGACCTCCCGCTCCGGCCCCGACGCCGCCACCCTGGACATCGACCAGGCCCTCCTCCATTCCGGCCGGTTGATCATGGCAACCCGAATGGACGGCACCGCCCACCTGCTGACGGCCGCCCGAGACTGCACCGGCATCCGCGACCTCCCCCTCCCCGTCACCGCCCCCAAAGCCATCCTCGGCACCCTCCCCCACCACCTCCTGCTCGCCACCACCGACCCCGACGGCGACAGCCGAATCTGGCTGAGCACCCCATCCACTTGAAACGGCGAGCGCGCAGCTCAGGCGACCGCCCGGCACCCCCGTCCGCCACGCCATCCGCACAGTTTGTCAGACCCACCGCATAGACTCGAAAGTTTGTTCGACTCGAGGTAATGTTCCGGCCCATGCCGGAGTTGTCTCGCCTCGAATGGGCACGTATGAATCTCGATCAAGTGCGCAGGCAGCTGCTGGATGCGGCGGCGTGGGGGAAATACATCACGCCCGAGCAGTTGGAGCATGCGGCGGGGAAGATCGCGGAGGGCATGCGGATCTACGTGGAGGAGACCTCGGGCGGCGGGCCGGAGCCGGGCGGGCGCTGCGGGCGGCCTACGCTGCGGCGGCCTTGACCGGGACCGACTCCGTCCGCGCGGCCGCGGGGGCCGCGATACGACGAAGGCCCGGTACGGAACCGGGCCTTCGGGGACTGCGCGCGAATCAGATATTGACGCCGTAGTCGCGGGCGATGCCCGCCAGGCCGGAGGCGTAGCCCTGGCCGATGGCGCGGAACTTCCATTCGGCGCCGTTGCGGTAGAGCTCGCCGAAGACCATGGCGGTCTCGGTGGAGGCGTCCTCGGTGAGGTCGTAGCGGGCCAGTTCGGCGCCGGTGTTGCGGTCGACGACGCGAATGTAGGCGTTGCGGACCTGGCCGAAGGACTGCTGGCGGGCCTGGGCGTCGTGGATCGACACGGGGAAGAAGATATTGGTGATGGTGGCGGGGGTGCCGGCCAGGTCGACGTTGATGGTCTCGTCGTCGCCTTCGCCCTCACCGGTCAGGTTGTCACCAGTGTGCTCGATGGAGCCCTCGGGCGAGCGCAGGTTGTTGTAGAACACGAAATGCTGATCCGACAGCACCCGCTGATCGGTGCCGGTGGCCAGCGCGCTGGCATCGAGATCGAAATCGGCGCCGGTGGTGGAGCGCACGTCCCAGCCCAGACCGACGCTGACGGCGGTCAGATTGGGAGCTTGCTTCGACAGTGAGACATTCCCGCCCTTGGCCAGACTGACGCTCATCGAGTTTCCTTTCGTACCTGTTGTTCGCGGATCGCAGGTTCCGGGTCGCCGGGGATCCGGCGGCCGGTGCCGTCCTCGACCATAGTCGTTTCGAGGGAACCGGTTCGGGTGCGCGGCGATCGGATTCGCGGAGCGGACACGGTCAGCCGGCCGCGATGAACCGGCCCAATTGCGGCACCGCCTCGCCCGGATGTTTGGCCTGGAAACCGTCGCCGATCGCCTGTAGTTTCCAATCCCCGCCCGCGCGAAAGACTTTCGCCATGGCGAGGGCGGTGAACGGCATGCCGCCGGTCAGGGCGTAGCGGGCCAGTTCGGCGCCGGTGGTGTCGTCGACCAGGCGGCAGTAGGCATTGCTGACTCGTTCGAAAGTCTGGCCCTGATACGAGGTGACGATGAACAGCAGCGTGGTGACGTGCGAGGGGACGCGGGTGAGGTCGACATTGATGACCTCGTCGTCGCCCTCGCCCGCACCGGTCAGATTGTCGCCCTGGTGGCGGACGGAGCCGTCCTTGGAGGTGAGCTCGCCGTAGTAGACGACGTCGGCGAGCTGGGCGCCGGCGTACATGGCGACCCAGGCGTCGAGATCGATATCGATGGTGCGGCTGCCGAACAGGCCGGATTTCTTCACCGGATCCCAGCCCAGGCCCATGCGGATGTAGGTGAGGGCGACGCCGCCTTCCTTGCGGAGGGTGACGCGCTGACCTTTGGACAGGCTGACCGGGCGGCCCTTGGCCAGGGTGACTTCGGCGGCGGGCTGCGGATTCGGTGGCGGGGGTGGGGAATACGCGGGCACCGGCGGGGACGGCGGTGCATACGACGGCGCCGGCGCGGGCGGCGGCGAATAGGAGGGCGCGGGCGGCGGGTACGCGGGCGGCGGCGGATAGGACGAGGTCGGGGGCGGCTGGGGTGAATACGCCGGGGTGACCGGCGGCGGATAGTTCGACGGCGCTTGATAAGTGGGCGCCGGGCTCGGCGCGTCCTCGACGCTGACGCCGTGATCGGTGACCAGCGCGGCGAACCCGCCCGCATAGCCCTGCCCGACCGCGCGCACCTTCCAGCCGCCGCCGCGCCGGTACAACTCCAGCGCGATCACGATGGATTCGGTCTGCAACCCGTCGATTCGATACTCGTACAACCGGTTTCCGGAGGTATCGGACACGGTCGCCACCGGCGCGGCGATCCGGCCGAAGTCGGCGCGGGCGTCGTCCAGGGTGATGACCGCGCGAATCTGGTCGATATCGGCGGGAACCTGGTTCAGCGACACCGCCAGCGCCGCGGGCTGCCCCGCACCCCCGGGCTGCAATCGCACGCCCGGCCCGGACGGCTGGTTGAAGAACACGAAATCGGCGTCGGAGCGCACTTTTCCGCGCTCGGTGACCAGCAGGGCCGACAGGTCGGCCGCCGCGGCGACCTGCACGGCGATCACCACGTCGCCGACCGTCACCGGGCCGTTCTGCCCTTTGACAAGCGCTGCGGACAACGGACGCTCCTCCCCACGCCGATGGTGCTGCCTGCCACTTTACGAGAGCGGTGTGACATTCGGGCGCAGAGCGGGCGAAGCCCGGATTCACCCTCGCCCGGCACTCCGACGTCCAGAAATTTGCTAGCGGATGTTTCACACTCGCAGGACGATACGAATCCTTAACCATCAATTACCGGACGATCGAACTTCTTCCCCCTAGACTCGGCTTCTGTAACACCAGAAATGCCCTGTTTCACGGCATTTCTCTCGCTGGACCAGAACTCGGAGAAGAGGCACTTCGCATGAACTTTCAGAAGAGTCGCGAACACAAAGAGTTTGCTGTTGTTTCGCGGACCACCGCCAACGGACTCGCGAAGGGACCCGTCTCCGGCCCGGCGATTGACCAGCCACCACTCCTCGGCCATCGGCGGCCGACCCTCGATCGGGCGGAGTGACACGAACACTCGGTAATACGACGACATGAGGGCCCGGCCGGGTGGCCGGGCCCTCGCCCTATCGGAGCCGGATTCGGAAAGGGCTCAGACTCTTTCGGTCGCGAGCACCTCGTGTGCGGCCCGGGCCGCGCCATCGATCCGGATGCGCGGGCCGAGAGTTCGCGCGGCGGACCCGATTTGCGGGGTCAGGGCGCGTGACAGTGCGGCGGTGAGCGATTCGGCGCTCGGCTGCCCGGGTGCGTGCGCGACGCCGACGCCGAGACGCTCCACCTGTGCCGCCCAGTAGTACTGGTCGAACATCTGCGGCACCACGACCTGCGGTGTGCCGCTCGCCGCCACCGCCGCCGTGGTGCCCGCGCCGCCGTGATGCACCACCGCGGCGGTGCGCGGAAACAGGGCGCGATGGTTCACCTCGCCCACGACCAGGCAATCCGGGCCCGCCTCGTCGAGCTCGAGTCCGGCCCAGCCGCGCAGCACGATCGCCCGATATCCGAGCGTGCGGGCCGCCGCGAGCGCATTGCGCGCGGTATCGGCGCCGACGTGCATGCTCCCGAATCCGAAGTACACGGGCGGGTCGCCGGCGGTGAGGAACTCCTCCAATTCCGGTGCCAGCGGCCGGGTATCGCGCAGCAGCCAAGCTCCGGGCTGCCAGACCTCGAGTTTCGAATCCGGCCACGGGCTCAACAACGGATCCGCGGCCAGCCAAGGGTGATCGGTGAAAATGTAATCCCGAACCTCATCGACGGCCGCCAGCCCGAGCGCTTCCCGATGCCTGTTGAGCGAATCCCGCCACAGCAGGTTCCACCGCACCGCGTCCTGTTCCCATTGCGTGCGGACATCGGCCTCGGCATCCACTCCCGGGCCGAGGGGAGGCGGCGGAATCTGTTCCGACGGAAGCGTATTCGCCGCGAATGCCGCATAGATGTATCGCATTCCCCGCAATTCCGCGATGGACTGCGCGGCGATCTGCAAGGCCCCGCAGCCCAGCAACACCTCGCATCCTTCGGCGGCCGGCCCGAGCGTCGCGAAATGCGTATCGATCATCCCGTCGATACTCGCCCGCCGATCCGCCTCGGTAGCCGTCCCCTTCTTCCTCCCCACCCCACTCAACTCCGAACCGACCGGAACGAACTCAACCCCGTACCCCTCCACCAGCGCCCGGAAATCCGGCGGTGCGCACATCCGCACCCGCGCCCCCAACGCCAGCAATTCCACCCCCACGGCCAGCGTCGGCTGCACCTCCCCGCGCGACCCGAACGTCGACAGCAATACGCGCATCCGAACTCCCTTCGATTCGCCTATGACCAGCGAGTATGAGGGGCCACCCGGGCCTTGCGGCAAGCCCCCGGCCGCGATATACATTTAAGTGGGAAGAAAAGGTCCGGGTGCAGGCACACCGGACCTTCGTTGTTCCGCCTCCCCCGAGCCGCGCCGGACTCCGCCGGGCCGAATCAGCCCAAATCACCCCCGCCACACCAAGGTTCTCCCCCGCCCCCGCCGCGCCGGCTCGCCGCAGGCCCCCGCCCAACCACCCCCGAACACGCCCGAAAACCCCTGTTTTACTGCACGTTTGCGTATTTCCCCCACCTATCGGCTAATGTTCTCTTCCGCAAGCCGAAGCGAAAGCCCAAGCAAGCAAATGCGGATGTAGCGCAGCTGGTAGCGCATCACCTTGCCAAGGTGAGGGTCGCGAGTTCGAATCTCGTCATCCGCTCAAAGGGGGAAACTGAATAACCGGCGCGATTAGCTCAGCGGGAGAGCGCTTCCCTGACACGGAAGAGGTCACTGGTTCAATCCCAGTATCGCGCACCATAATTGGATCAAACAGGGCCCGGTTCGCCGGGCCTTTCCGCTGTCCGGAGACGGCGGGTTGAAACTGTTCAGCAGTGGAATTCCTGGCCGACTCGGCTGTTGCTGCCGTGTTGTAGTTCGACGAGGCAACCGTAGGGGATCAGGGCTTCGGGGGTGGCTTTGAAGGCGGTGGCGGCCTTTTTGTCGATGCAGGTGAGAGCGGTGGGGTCGAGGCGGCAGGCGCGGTCGGCGAAGGTGATGGTGTTGCCGTAGGGCAGGACTTCGGGGTCGACCGCGGCGATGAACGGGCCGGGGTCGCCGTGCTGGGAGCCGAGGGTGAGGGTGGTGGTGTCGTAGGCGATCCAATTGGCTATCCATTGCGAGCCTTTGGTGATTTCGGGGCGCGCGGGGGTGGATTGGAAAGCGTATTGACAGGAGAGGGTGGGGGCCAGGTGGAATTCGGTGGCGCAGCGGATGGTGTGGGTCGGGTCGGTGAAGATGATGTCCTGCGGAAGCGTGTCGCCGCGGAGGGGGCGGAAAGCGGTGGCGTCTACGGGGATGCCGGCGTTCACGTAGTCGATGATCGGAGCCGCGGGGGCGGGCGGGGTTGTCGTGCGGTCGCAGTTGTAGCGGAGGCCGGTGTAATAGGTGATATTGTCCGTGGCCAATTCGCGCGGGCAGCCGAAAGAGTGCACGCCTGATTCGCTGATTCGAATTCCGGTGTGGGCCAG
The DNA here is from genome assembly GCF_021183565.1 of Nocardia yamanashiensis. NCBI lineage: Bacteria > Bacillati > Actinomycetota > Actinomycetes > Mycobacteriales > Nocardiaceae > Nocardia > Nocardia yamanashiensis. Next base: position 1,056,299 of record NZ_CP089226.1, on the reverse strand, counting down.
GGTGTTCACGCAATATGTGCCGGTGGAGCGGTCTATGCGGCAGACGTAATCGCCGTCTTCGAATTTGCTGCCGTAGGGCAGGACCGGGCCGGTGTGGGATTGCGGTCTGCTGCCGGAACCGATCGAGAAATCCACATCGTGGAGTTCGACGTAGTTCGGTTGCCACGGTGCGGGATTCCTGTCCCAGGACGCGGCGGTGGGGGCGGGTTCGGGGTGCTGGAAATCGGTGGTGCAGGCGAGGGCGTCGGCGGGGTGGCGGGTGAGTTGGACCCAGCAGCTGGTCTTGCGGTCCGGGGTGGTGAAGGCGGCGTCCGGCGCATCGATGTCGGATGATTTCAGGCGGTAGGTGGTGGTGTCGGTCGGTGTGCCGGATTGGATCCAGGTGAGAAGTTCGGCGATCGGGGCGTTGTCGGCGGGTGCGGACGAAGCCGAATGCGATGCCGAGCAGGCGGCCACGATCAGGGTCACGGCAATCGACGCTCCGAGGCGGACCGTGAGCGCGCGTAACTTCCCCACCCGAATCTCCCTCCCGAACAGTCGATCGGACAATAGCCTGCCCGTCGCTCGCAGGGTGTTCTGTTCGGTATTTACAGCCGATCCGTCACCGGTTCGGGGTGCGCCCGGGAGAGCAGAGAACCCAGTATCACCAGCGTCGCGACCACTACGAAATGGGCCGCGAACAGGATCAGCATGGGCAGGGCGAAACCCTCGTCTGTGAATTCGCCGCGCGGGCCGACGCAGTAGAGGGTGTAGTTGACCGAGGTGCCTTCGGAGTCGTGCCAGGTGTCGGAGACGACCATCGGGTCGGTGCGGGGTGCGCACAGCAGGGGTGCGGTCAGTTCGGCTTCACCGGGCCAGATCGCCAGCGGGATTACCGCGGTGAGGATGCCGGCGGCGATTCCGGAGGTGGTGGCGGCGGTCTGGATTTTCATCGGCTACACCTGCTGGATTCGCAGTAGGGCGCCGGTGCGGTCGAACTCGGCGAGCATTTCCGAGCGGGCGGAGACCACATTGGTGACGATGCGGATTTCGCCGGCGAAACGGCTGACCACGATGGCGTTCACCTGGCCGTCGGACAGGCCGCTGCGGGAGCGGGCGGTATCGACGATGGATTCGAGGTCGGACAGGCCGGTCACTTCGCTGAGGGCGAAGCTTTCGCCGGCGATATCGTCGAGGGCCGAAACCCGTACCGGCTGTGCGGAACTCAGGTCGCCGAGGGTGTACGAATAGTCGTCCAATTCCCTGGGATGCTCCGGTGGGCGGATACGCAGGCGGACGGTGGGTTCGCGGGTGGCCAGGTCGCCGCGGCCGGCCAGGAAACGCGTCACCTGATCCGGCTGATTGTTCAGCACCAGGCGGAAATTGACGGAATCCGGTGCGGTGAACAGGATTACGTTGGCTTGCAGATCGGCCGTGCCCAGTCTTTGCGCCAATGCGGCGATGGCATCCCGTGGCAGCGCGCTGACCAGCCCGCCACCCCGCGCCCGGATCCGCTGCTCGAATTCCGCCCGATCCACCGCGCCGACGCACCCGCTGACGCCGAGCACGACCAGGCACATCAGGATCGGAAACCAGCAACGGCGGCGCATACCCGGAATGCTAGAGGCCGACCCTCGAATCGGCGTGACAAGAATTGACCCGCACCCAATGGCGACAATTCAGCAAACATTCCTGAGCGGTTCGTGGCAGGCTGGAATCATGACCGAATCGCCATCCAGCGATTCACCGTCGATCCGAGGTCACCATGCTCAACAATCGACTCCCCACCCTGCTTCTCGCCACCGCAGCCCTGACCGCCGCCCTCGCGACCGCCCCCGCTGCCGCCCAATCCGCCGCATCCGTCACGGTCGACCGGCAACTCCCCTACCGCACCACCACCCTCACCATCTCCGGCACCGCCACCTGCTCCGGCGGCGGCACCGCCGGCATCGATGTCACCAACGGCTCCCTGGAACAAATGTTCCAAGGCGGCGTAGGCGGCCCCATCGCCATCCGCCTCGACAGCGCCGTCCTGGTCGACTGCGACGACACCACCCAGCACTGGTCCGGCAACCTCTACGCCCCCGGCCGCCTCCTCCCCACCAACTCCGGCGGCACCGTAACCGTCAACCTCACCCAAGGCTCCACCGTCATAGCCACCACCGGCGCCCAGGGCGTCTACATAGTCAGCTGACGATCACGGCATCCGAGGCGCTCGGGCCCACGCGCGGACAGTCGGCGGCGCATAGAACCACCGGTCCTCATCCGCCAGCTCGGCCCGAGCGGCCGCGATGACCTCTGCGGAGACCCCTTGCCCTACAAGCGATTCCTGAACTTGCACAGCGGTGAGACTCCACATGCGAGCCGTCGGTGAACCGCCGCGGAACATGGGAATTTCAGCGCTGGAATGGATGTCGACGAGACCCAGCTTCGTCAATCGGGCGGGCAGCGTGCGAGCCCAGGATTGGTTCGCGCCGGCGACCTCGGTCGAGCGGGCGAATGCTCGCCAGACCTCGCCGAACGCGCCCGGCATCACATCGAGAACGCCGAGACCGTCCCCTTCCTCGAGCAGCAGGACACCGCCCGGCGCCAGCGCACGAGCAAGCCGCCTCAGCACTTCGTCGCGTTCAGCGATGTGCAGCAACACGAATCGCGTGTGGACGAAATCGAAGGCACGGGACGGCAGTTCATCGGCGACGAGATCGAACTGGGCGATTTCACCGCCGCGAGCAGGCAAGTCCGCGAGATGCCGCGGGTCGGCATCAACCGCAAGCACTCGTCCACCCGGCAAAACCGCACTGCACAGCCACCGCGCGAACGCCCCGCCGCCCGCACCGGCCTCCAAACAGCGACTCCCCGGCCCAACACCCAACCGCGTTGCAAGCAAAACACTTTCGGCGTCATACGCTTCACCGAGCAAGGCCAGGCGTTCCCCGGCGAGATCCCAATCATTGGGCAGGGTGTAGCGCGGAGGCGGTGAAGTTGGGAACGACGAACCGGCCATCCGAAAACAGTAAGCGTGATCACGAGGCCAGGCGATACCCTCTGGCAATGGTGAGGCGAAAGTCTCCGCAGGAGAAGAAGTCACTCAGCTACGCCAAGGACCGGCGGAACGACTACGGCGAGAACGACAAGAGTTCTCGCCGAAACATTCGGCGCAACAAGCGGTTCCCGCATCGGGCCGATGCCACGGCAGCCGGCGTGTGCCACGGCGGCAGCGCCGGTCCGGCGCTGCCGCCGCCGCGCGCTCAGTCGCGGTAGGAGACGGTGGTCATCATGCCGGCTTCGCCGTGATAGATGTTGTGGCAGTGGAGCATCCATTGGCCGGGGTTGTCGGTTTGGAAGTCGACTTCGAGGGTTTGCATGGGGAGGACGAGGGAGGTGTCTTTGCGGGGGCCGTTGAGTACTTGGTAGGTGTGGCCGTGTAGGTGCATGGGGTGGAACATCATGGTTTCGTTGATGAAGCGGAGGCGGATGCGTTGGCCTGCGGACACTTTCAAGGGGGTGTCGGGGTAGGGCTTGCCGTTGATTGTCCAGATGTACTTTTGCATGTCGCCGCCTAGTTTTACGTCGAGGGTGTGGTCGGGGGTGCGGGTGGGGAGGCGGAATTCGGCTGTGGGGGTTAGCTTGTCGGCGGTCAGTGGGGGTGTGGACAGTTCGGTGGGGCGGATGGTGGGGGCGGGGGCGGGGCCGCCGGCGGTGCGGAGGTAGGCGAGGGCTTGGCCGGACTTTCCTTCGGCGGAGGCGACGAGTGGGAAGACGCCGTCGGCCAGTTCGACTACCGCGTCGTAGCGTTCGCCCATGCCGATCAGCAGGGATGAGGTGGTCACCGGTTCGACCGGGAAACCGTCGGAGTGCGTGACGCGGAGTTGATGGCCGCCCACGGCCACCCGGAATGCCGTGTCGGCGGCGGCGTTGATGATCCGCAGTCGCATGCGCTGGCGCGGCCGGGCGGCGAAAGTCACCGGGTCCGTGGCGATTCGGCCGTTGAGGAGGTAGTAGGGGTAGTCGGGTATGTCACCCGCGTCCGAACCGAGGGGCGCGTTGGGGTCCGCGGGCATGGACATCCCGCCGGAGCCGCCCATGTTCATCCCGCCGTGGTCCATCCCACCCATATCCATCCCGGACATGCCGCCGCTCTGCAGCTTGCGTAGTTCGGCGTCGGGGGTGCGCCCGTTGACCCCGTCGGGCCAATCATCGAGGACGACAACGGCTTCCACGTCGTAATCCTTGCCGTCGGCGGGGTCTTCGACGATGAGCGGCGCTTGCAGCCCACGATCGAGCTGGACGCCCACGTGCGGATGGAAGAAGTACGTGCCCGCATCCGGTGCGGTGAATTCGTACCGGAAATTCCCGCCCGCCGGAATCGCGGGCTGCGTGAGACCGGGCACGCCGTCCATATCGTTGCGCAGCGCGATGCCATGCCAGTGCACGGTGGTCGGGTCCGGCAGCCCGTTGGTGACGTCGGCCCGCAGCACCTCCCCCTTGGCGATCCGGACCTCCCGCCCGGGCACGATCCCGCCGTAAGCCCAGGTGTTCACCTGAACCCCGCCCAGATCGACGGTGGCGGGTTCGGCGCGCACAGCGATCTCGCGAACCGGTGCGCCCGCGGCACGGCGGGCATGCTCGGCGGCCCGGACGGCATCCGATCCGGGCCCGACCGCGGATCCCGAGGACGGACTGTTCTTGGTGCAGGCGGCCAAGGCCGCGGCGGTGGCCAGCCCGGTGCCGAGCGCGAGGAACTTGCGGCGGCCCAGGGGCAGCGGGAACTGATTGGACGACATGGGGTCTCCTGAATCGATGCGGGGTTCGGGGAACCACCCGCCCGGTCGCGGGCAGGGGTGAACGAGCTACCGCCGGGACAGGCCGGGCGGCGGCCGGGAACCCATCAGATTCGGAGAATCGACAGTTGGGAGAGGGTGAGCGCGGCCGGGGGCGGCGCGCGGGCGGGCCGGGCGCGCTGTGATCGGCGGGCCGGGAGGCGAGCGCCGGCGGCGGCGCGGATCCGGGCCAGCAGGATCAGGCCGATCCCGAGGGCCAGCGCGGTCAGGATGAAGTAGGCGCATTCGTGTGCGATGCCGTGCCCGCCGGACCTATGGTCGGCGGGAGCAGCGGCCGCGTGCTCGGACGATGCGGCGCCGGGGTCGGCCGGGGAGGACACGACGACCGAGGAATGCGAGGGCATGGTTCCGGTGGCGAAAACGCCCGCGTGCATGGCCGCGATGCCGAGCAGCAACGTCAGCACGCCGAGCAGGCGAACCAGCCCGGCCGCCCGAATCGATGCGCGCTGGTCGACCACATTGCCAGGATAGCCAGGTATGAAATGAGCAGTTCACCCACCCCCTGGGGGTATGACGCGGACCACCCTTCGAACCGTCCGGCCGGACAACCCGGGCGAGGTCGCGGAATCGGGCGGAAAGGCTTGTGCGGCAGCCCGTTCAGATCTACTATCTACGTACGTAGATCGTATGAAAGCCTGGTGCCGGGTGCTGCTCCGGCATCGGGCGCCGCCTCGGCGGCGTCTCCCGTGAGCGCGGGGGCGCGCATTCCCCTCATCTGCGCACCCCCGCGACTCCGGCCGGAAAGGAATTCCCATGATCGGTGCACACACCCTCCGCCGGACCCTGGTGATCGTCGCGGTGGCCGCGACGGGCCTGATCGCCCAGACCGCCGGGCCCGCGACCGCGGATACGCCCGAGTGCCGGCAATGCACCCGCGGTCACGACGGCCTGCACCATGGCGGTGAGGGCAGGTACAGCGGAAACGGTTCCGGCACAATCGGTTCCGGCAGCTCGGGGCACGACGGACGCGGCAACGGCGGGCGCGGTGGCGGGCCGGGCAGCCACCGCTGACCCGATCGGCAGGCTCGCTCGGCGGCGACCGGCATGACCGCACTGCTGATCGGGCTGGCCTGGGTGCTCTGCGCGGTGCCGCTGGCGGTGACCCTGGCGCGCATCTTCCGGCAATGAATCGTCGTCCGCCATGGTCGCGGTGTATGCGCTGGTGCGCCTTTCACCGATGTAGCGATCACCGCAAGCGGACGCCGTACACCGGAACCGCCGCCGGCGATCCTGAGCCTGGAGGTGTTGGCCGCGGCATTGCCTGTGCACCTACCTGCGCGCAGACATAGATCAAGTCTATGAGTGCATCGAACCGCGGTGGCTAGCGGGCAGTTTGCGTGCACTGAAAAGTAGGGGATGAAGAGAAATCCCCTATGAAATCAGGAGAGATGTACACGCTGCTTTTCGCTTCGATTCTGCTCTGCGTGCTGGCGGTGGTGCGGGATCGGCCGCGCCGCTATTGGATGTCGATGTGCGCCGCCACCCTGACATTGTCGGTATTGGCGTGGCTGCCGCATATCGCGAGCCACCACTTCGGGATCGCGCTGTGAACGCCGCGGAATCGGGGTTGTCGCATCGCCTCGGATTGTGGTTCGCGCATCTGTACGTATTGGGAATGTGCGCGACTCTCGCGGGCGCGTATACCTTCCAATTCGTACTGTGGGAGTACCCGTGCCCGATGTGCCTGTTACAGCGAATGTTCTTCTTGCTCAGTGCGATCGGACCGACCTCGATCATCGTGAAATCGCGGAGGGGCGCGGTGAGTACCCGGGAATTCGCCACCGGCTGGGGCTGGGCGGTTCTCGTCGCCGTACTGGGCGCGCTGGTGTCGGGTTCGCAGGTGCTCATGCACATCGTGCCGCCGGACCCCGGTTACGCCGGCGCGCTGTTCGGCCTGCATCTCTACACCTGGGCGCTGATCGCCTTCCTGGCGGCCGTGGCGGCGGGCGGGATCATGCTCTTCCTGACCCAGTTCGCCGAACCCGCCACTGCCGCAGTCACTTCCGGCGCACTGCGAACCGCCGCACGGTGCACCCCGTGGATCCTGGCGCTGTTCGCGGGCACCAACCTGATCGCCTGCTTCTTCTTGCAGGGTCTGCACTGGAAGATGACCGGCGACCCCACCGGGTACCAGTTCTTCACCGACCTGTTCGGATAAACAGCACGAAAACAGCTGCACGGCGCTGACTATGATCAGCCCGTGCAGCTGCTGTGGGGGAATCGGGCGTTCCGGCTGCTGTGGACGGCGCGCACCGTGTCGTTCCTGGGCGATTCACTGAGCCTGGTCGCCTTGATGCTGTACGTGGCGAGCGAGACCGGCCAGGCGCTGGCGGTGGCGGCGCTGCTGCTGGTGGGCGACTTCGCACCGGCATTGCTGGGACCGCTCACCGGGGCTCTGTCGGATCGTTTCGACCGGCGGCGGGTCATGGTGAGTTGCGAACTGGCACAGGCGATCGTCATGGTGCTGATCGCCGTGTGGCTGCCGCCGCTGGGACCACTGCTGGTGCTGGTGGGGGTGCGGGCCATCGCGGGCCAGATCTTCCAACCCGCTTCGCGCGCAGTTGTTCCCGGCTTGGTGCGCGATGACGAACTGGAAAGCGCCAATGCCGCAGTGGGATTCGGCACCAATGGTGGTGAAGCGCTCGGGCCGCTGGTCGCGGCCGGTCTGCTGCCGTTCCTCGGAGTGCGCGGGGTATTCCTGCTGGATGCCGCCAGCTTCCTGATCTCGGCGGCACTGCTGCTCTTCCTGCCCGCAACTGCGCAGGGGGACAAAGAAACTCGCGGCTCGCTCTTAACGGAGACCAAAGCCGGACTGCGCTATATCGCGACCACTCCCCTGCTGCGCGCCCTCGGTCTCGGCTTCTTCGCGGTCGTCGCCTGCAACGGCATCGACGATGTGGCGCTGGTCTTCCTCGCGAAAGACACACTGCACGGCGGCGATTCGGCGGTGGCGCTGCTGCTCGCCGCGGTGGGCATCGGCCTGCTGGCCGGGTACGCCCTACTCGCTCGCCCCCACCCGCGCCTGTCCATGCCCGTACTGCTCATCGCGGGTTTCGCCGTCAGCAGCGCCGGCAATCTGCTCACCGGTCTCGCCGGAGCGGTCGCCGCCGCCTTCGCCGTGCAAGCCGTTCGCGGCCTCGGCATCGCCGGAATGGACGTCGCCACCAACACTCTCGTGCAGCGTGCCGTCCCCGCCGACCTGCTCGGCCGGGTCTTCGGCACCCTCTACGGCGCGATCGGCATCGCCGCCGCGCTCTCCTACCTCGGCGGCGGCCTGCTCCTCGACCACACCGATCCCCGCACCGCCTTCCTCGTCGCGGGTCTCGGCGGCCTCGTCGCCACCCTCGCCACCGGGCTCGCCCTCCGCCGCCGGTGACGCCGCCACGAGTGGCACATCAGCGGGAAATTTGTCCGGATTCTCGACGGTGGTGTGCCGCTCGACGACCGGTTCGACGGGGGCGGCGGCGAGTTCGGTTCGGAGGGCCGCTATCTCGGCGGTGAGGTCGTCGCGGAGTTGTTCGCGTTCGCGGAGGCTGTCACGCAGGGAGGCGATGGTGTCCTCGAGGGAGGCCAGTTTCTGGTCGGCGCCCTTCAGGCGCCAGGCGATGACGGCGCGGCGGTCCACATCGGTGCTCGCCGAATGGACCCAGGTCAGGACGTGATCGAGCCAGTCGGGGGGCTTGGGGGTGTCGGCGGGGGAATCCCAGCCGCGACGGTCGGCGGGCTTGGTGGAAAGCACCTGGTCGCCGTCGCGGGGCGAGACCATGTGGGCGCGGGTGAGTTTGCCGGCGCTGGTGACCGTGACGGTGATGCGGTAGACGCCCGCGAGGTGCATGCGGAGTTCGGCGGTGCCGCGACCGTCGGCGTCGATGACGCCCAGCCAGGGACCTTCGGCGGTGACGATGATCGAATCGAGGACCTCGAGCTGCCCGACGCCGCGACGCAGCCGGGTGACGCCGGCGCGTAGGTCCTCGGGTGTGGCGGACATCTGGTCCCAGTGCATCCGACCTCTATTTCCTCGTCGACCGATCCGGTGATACCCATCGAACCTATACGGAACGGGTCCACCGGTCGCACGCGGCGGGTCCGGGCGAGTCGCCGCCGGTCGCGGCGGTCAGCCGAAGCGTTTGGCCTTGGTGGCCAGGGCGGATCTGCCGCGCGGGGTGATACGCCAGCGGTTGCCGGGGGCGGCGGCGGTGATCAGGCCGCGCGCGGCGAGGTGGGCGACGGCGTTCCGGGCGCGCCAGGTGGTGAGGATGGCGGACTGCTGGATCTCGCGGATGGTCTGGGCGGCGCCGGGGCGCAGGGTGAACAGGACGGCGATCTCGGCGGGAGTCATCGGCGGGAATGCGCTTTCGCTCGGAGGGGACGGTGACGGCCGGGTGCGTGCTCGGCGAGGCGGGGGATCTCGAGGTGCCCGCCGTTGAGCAGGGGTAGGTGCAGTACCGGCGGTTCGGTGGAGTGCGCGTCGCGGTAGAAGTCCCACCACGAGCGGGCGATGACGGTCACACAGAGCGCGGCGATGGACAGCAAAGCGCAGATTTCCCAGGACATTTCGATACCTTCCGCCGAAACATGCTTGCGCCGAATACTTTCCGTGGCAAATACTTGGTGATACCACTTTGGCGTTTGCGGGACGAGAGCGAAAGACTTTTGCCGGAAGGCTTCGGAGTTCCACCATTGGCCGGTCCGTGGTGGCGTATCCCCAGATAGAGAGGCTAACGAAATGGTCGGGACCACGGTACCAAGCAGGGCATTCGGTCGGTTTCTTAAAGGGCTTCGAGAACAGTCGGGAGCATCTCTATTGGCAGCCGGATTGGCGATAGACACCTCCAAGCAATCCATTCTTCGATTGGAGGGCGGGCAGCCGACGAAAATCTCCACACCGCAATTGAAATCATTGCTCGACCTGTATCGAGTGGGACCGACGGTGTACGCGCAGGCGCTCGAACTGTGGAACCAGGTGCGCCAGCAGGCCAAGACCGCGAAGCTCGACGGCACCTACAAGGGATGGTGGCAGGCGTACTCGGATCAGTACGCGCCGCACTTCGACCACTACCTCCGGCTCGAGGCCGGCGCGAACAGACTCGTGTCGCATCAGCTCGTGCTGGTGCCCGGCCTGCTCCAGACGCACGCCTACCGTCGTGCGCTGGTGGGAGTGCAGGAGCCGAACCTGCCCGCCGCCGACATCGACCGCCGCCTCGAACTGACTGCCCGGCGGCAAGAACGCCTGGAAGAGCTGGATTTTCACGTGGAGGCCCTGCTCTCGGAAGCGGTGTTGATGCATCAGCCGGGCGATCGGGCAGTGATGGTCGATCAGCTGCGGTACCTGATGGAGATCGGGACCAGCGACAACGTGACGATCCGCGTCGTTCCGTTCGCCGCGAGCGCGCACCGCGGCCTGGGCGTCCAGTCGTTCACATTGCTCGGATTCCCCCACCTGACAATCAATTTGGTCGATCCGCCGATCGTGTACATCGACGGCGCGGAAGGTGCCCTCTACCTGGAACGCACCGACGTCATCGCCAGGTTCCGCCAGGCGATCGCGAACATGCGGCGAGTAGCATTGAGCGAGAACGAAACCAGGGACCTGATGTCGTCCCGTGCGAAGGAGCTGCAGTCATGAGCGCAGATCTATCCGATGCCCAGTGGTTCAAGTCCTCCCGGTCCGCCAACGCGAACGAGTGCGTCGAGATCGCCTTCCTCGGTCCGGACGCCGCGCGGGTCGGGGTGCGGGACTCGAAGAACCCCGAGGGTCCCGCGCTGGTGTTCTCCGGCGCGGAGTGGGATCGGTTCCTCCGCCTCATCTGATCCGCTCGAGCGAAGCTACTTCGCCGCCGTCAGCGAGACCGCATCGGCGGGGATCGTCTTGACCGAATGCACCGTCACGGTTTTCGCGGCGGGGTCCGGGAGCTGGAGCCGCCAGTCGTCGGCGGACCAGACGACCGTGGCGTCGGTGGCGGTGATGCTCGCGTCGGAGTACGTGGCGTAGACGGTCAATGCCGTGCGCGCCGGGTCGTAGGCGGTGATCTTGTAGGCCGTGATGTGCGGGGCCACGGTCGGGTCGGTGGCGGCGGTGAGGGAGACCTGGACCCGGGCCAGGACCCACGCGTCCTTGCCGGGGCCCGGCAGCAGCGCGTTGGCGGCCAGGGTGGGCCAGACCGAGTCGGGGGCCAGGGACAGGCGGGTGCTGTGGTTGATGGCGGCCAGGGCCGCGCCCTGCGGGGTGTGGGTGTAGCCGAGGGGGACGGCGGCGAGCTTGCTGGGACCATCCTCGCCGCCCAAAGGTAACTGGACGCCCTGATAGTTTTCCCAGCGCAGGTTCGCGGGGGCGCGCGCCGGATCCGGCGGCGGGGTGGTCGTGGCCACCTCGGCGGGATCCGCGGCGCCGCAGGCGGTCAGGGCGACGGCGGCGAGAACCGTAACGAGCAGTTGCTTGAAGTGTGCTGCGCGGGCGCGCATCGGATTCACTCCTCGGGAAACGCGTGCGGGCGAGACATATTGGGGCGCAGTATGGTTCCCCGGCGTGCGGTTGATCTTACGAGGGCTTAAGTGCCGTTCTTAAGAATTCGTGCCGACTGGCTCGTATCAGGTTGTCGGAAGACGGGTTACGAGTAAGATCTGGACCGCAATATGATCATCGCACGGTTGTGGGGATTCATCATGGGTCATTTCGAGCATATTCGGGTGAACCACTTGCGATGCGGGCCGGTGGTGTGGAATGCCATGGGGTCAGGGGGGTTTCGGGCGAAGCGGCCCGCCGCTGTCCATTCGGGGAACGGGAATGGGAAATGACGAAGAGATTAACTTCCGTCGCGTTGTCGATGCTGCCGATCGCGCTGGTGATGAGTCAGGGCGTGAGCGCCGCCGCCCCCGGGCAACCGGGACTGGCGGTGCCCGGTGAGGGGCAACCCGGGCTGACCACGGAAAACCAGCCGGCGGCGAATACGCCGAGCCCGGCGGATTACATTCCGGACCCGCCGATTCCGGCGCCCTCGCGGCCCCGGCCGAGCCAGCAGACGAATCCGCAGATGGATACGTATGTGCAGCCCAAGCAGCCGGAGCAGTCGGCGGGGGAAGAGACGCAGCCGGAAGCGCCCGCGGAGAACGCGCCCGCCGTGTTGTCGACCGATCCGCACAAGCTGCGGGTGGGGACGAGCTCGGTGCAGCTGCCGGACTTCGTGGACGAGAAGTCGCGCGACAAGGTCCAGGCGTACATGGACATGGCGGAGTGGCAACTCGCCGCCTTCTACGACAGCGTTGGTTTCTCACGTGAGCAGTCCGACCGCATGGCTGCCGGAAGTGTGGTGGGCAGTGCGGTTGGTGGCGGGCTCGGAATCGCTGGCACAGCGGTATTCGGCCTCGCCGGGTGTGTGATCGGTGGTGTCATCGGGGTCGTGGCCGGTGGAATCGCCGCCGGTGTGCCTACGGGCGGCGCGGGCGCTCCTATCGGTGCGGCGGTCGGTGGCGGCACCGGCTGCGCGATCGGTGGCGCGATCGGTGCGTTCCCTGGCTTCGCGATCGGTGTGACAACGGGCGCGCTGCTGGGCGGGGCAATCGGAGGACTGTCCGGCGGCATGCCCACCGTGCAGCCCGCGAATCCGACCCTGGTCAATGCCTCCGCCACGATCAACCCTGCGCCCGCGCAGGTTTCGGCCCCCATCGTCGAAGCCGTCGCGCAGCTCGCCCCAGCTCCCGTCGCCCAGGTCATCGAACCCGTCGCGGAGCAGGTCTACACCGCGGTCGACAATTTCGCCACGCAGGTCAATCAAGTGGTCGAGCAGCAGGTCGTCCCCGTGGTGCAGCAGGCGGTGCAGGACGCGTCCGCGACCGTCGACTCCTTCCGCACCGCGGTGGAGAACATGCCCGCGCTGACCCCCGAAGCTTTCCTGGCCGCGATCGCACCCGCGCCGGGTGCGTGACCGGAACGGCACGGGAGACGCCGTGATCGAACAGGACGATGGCCTAACCGCGCGCCCGCCGCTGCCCGCGCTCGACCCGATAGCGGGCGAATCGGACAGCCCGGCGGCGGCTCCCGGCTGGGCGCAATGGCTGAACGAGGGCGCCGCACCGGTCGAATCGGCGGCGGACCGGGAATCCCGGCTCAGCGCAACCGAACTGCTGGCCGAGGATCCGATGGCCCCGCTGGTTCTGGAAGCCCGGCGGCGCGCCGCGCAGACCCAGCGCCGGCGGCAGCTGCGCGATCGCTTCCTCCTCGCGGGCGGGGCGCTGCTGACCCTGGTGGTGCTCGGCGTCACGGTGTGGCTGACCTTCACCCCCGAAACCGACGAACCCGTCGCCGCTCCCCCGCCGAGCCCCCAGACCTCCGCCACCGACGCCCAGCCGGGATTGAACGTGTGGTGCCCGGCGGTCAACACCCCGGACCGGGTGATCGGTTCCGGCGCGGGCGATCCCGGCACCGGGCCCGGCGCGATCATGCGGCTCGAATACGCCTGGTACGTGCAGCGCGATCCGGCGGCCGTGCGCGCACTGCTCGCCCCGGGCGCGCAGGCCGCCAGCGAAGAGGCCACGCGCACCGCCATTTCGGCGACCCCGGCGGGCACCCAGCATTGCGTGACCATCACGCCGCTGGGCTCGGATCGCTGGAACGTGAATGTCGACGAGCTGCGGCCGGACGGCTCGCGGCCCTCCTGGCAGCAGATCATGATCACCACCGTGTCCGGTGGGCAGGCGCGGATCAGCGCCATTCTGGCGGGAGGCAACTGATGAGCGCCCGCCGCCGCGTCACACCACCCGGAGCGGGAGGTGACTGATGACGCAGATCCACGATTTCCTGCGCGGCCTCGACGAACCCGGCCGGCCGGAGGAACCGGCGGTACTGTCGCGGCCCGCCGCCGCCGGATCACCCACGGACCCGGTGCCTCTGCGCGGCGGGCAGGGGCGGCTGCTGCGCGCGGCGCTGCCGTCGGCGCTGGTGCTGGGCGGATCCGGATCGTCGGGGGCCACCACCACGGCGATGGGACTGGCGGCCGCGGCGGCGGTCGACAGCGAAGGTGAGGTGTGGCCGGTCGCGGTCGACGCCACGCTCGGCGGCGGGGACCTCGCATTGCGCGGCTGCGATGCGGCGGCGCCGCCCGGGACGCTCCAGAAGTGGCTGGACGCACCGCATCCCGAACTCGCTTCCACGGTGGGGGCGTACGCGGGACGGACCAGTACCGGGGTGCGGGTATTGAGCCGCAGCCCGGAAGCCCTGCCGCGCCGGGAATCGCTCGTCTCGGTGGCCAGGCACCTCGAAACCGCGGGACTGCTGGCGGTTTTCGACGCGGGCGCGCCGGTGACCAGCCGGTTGGCCGCGCCCCTGCTCGCCGATCCGCGGGTCGGGCTGGTGCTGACCGTGGCGGCGCGGCCGGATGCCATCAACCGGCTGCAACCGGCCCTGCAATGGCTGGACGAGAACTACAGCGAATTCGTGGTCGGGGACGCGGTGATCGTGCTGACCGAGCAGGTGCCGGGATCGGCGGCCGCGGTGGTCGAACACGTGCGCACCCATCTCGGGTCGTGGGTGCGCGAAGTGGTGAAGGTGCCGTTCGACATTCACCTCGCCGGGGGCGGAATCGTGTCGTGGCATCGGCTCGCCGCCGAGACCCGGGACGCCTACCTCGCCCTGCTCGGGGCGCTGCGATGACCACCTTCCGGGAACGGCCCGCCTCGCCGTACGCCGAGGACTACCAGGAACTCTCGTCAGCGCCTACGCGCGCGACGCCGGATCCGGTCGTCCCCCAACCCAGTCCGGTCCTCCCCCAACCCGGTCCGGTCCTGCCCCAACCGGGTCCCGGCCTCTCTCAACCGGGTCCGGTCCTCCCACAACTGGATCCGACCCTTCTGCACGCGGACATGTCCGCGCGTCAGCAACCGGACCTGCCCCCTCGTCATCCCGGCGTGCTTGCAGCCGGGCTGCCCGCGGTCGCCGCGCCGCCGGTGCCGATGTGGCATCGGGCCGTGCCCAATCCCACCGGGCCGCCGCCGCTGCTGTGGCTGGTCGGGGTGCACGGCGGGGCCGGGGTGAGCAGTCTGGCGGCGAGTATGAGCTGGGCCGGGGACGCGGGGCAGCGCTGGCCGGCGCGGATCGGGCTCGGCGCCGATATGGATTCGCCGCTCGTGGTTCTGGTGGCACGGTCGCATATGCGAGGGATCAACACCTTGCAGCGGGCGCTGCTGGCGCATCAGCAGCGCGCCACCCCCGCGGGGTCCGAGGTGGTGGGAATTCTCACGGTCTCGGACTCCGCGCGGCCACTGCCCGCGCCCGTCGCCACCCGGCGCGAGGAAGCCGAACGGCTCGCGCACGAACTCGGCGCGCGCACCTGGCGGCTCGGCTGGCTGGAACCCTGGCGCGCCCTCGAACCGCACGAACTGGCGGCGTGGACGCCCGCGCAAGGCTTTTCGCCGCTCGACGACGGGGATCCCACCCGCACCCCGCCGCAACCGGTTCGGCTGCTCGCCGAACAGATCCTCATCGCCGCCCGGCAGGCCGGCGCCCGGATCACCGCCCGCGTCACCGCCGACGCACCCGAGTCCCCGAGCTGAACGAGGTGCGAAGTGCATCGGAAACTGTTGTCCGCGGGAACCATCCGGAACTCGGCGCTGCTCACGGCGGTCGTGTGCGCCGTCGCGGCGGTGGCCGTGGGCGGGGCGCGCGCGGACGCGCCCAGTACCCAGATCAATCTCGACAAATGCCCGGCGCTGTTCGCGTTCGGGATTCAAGGCACCGGCGAATCCTCGCCGGACGCGGCCATCACCACCGATACCGGGATGCTGTCCACGGTGTTCCGGCCCATGATGGCCGACGCCACCGAACTGGTGGCGCGCGCGTACGTGCCCTATGACGCCACCTTCGGCGGGGCCACGACCAGCGGCACCACGCCGTATCTGCAATCGGTGGCCAAGGGCAAGACCACCCTCGAGTCGATGGTGAAGCAGGTGGTCGAACGGTGCCCCAGCACCCGCATCGCCCTCACCGGGTATTCGCAAGGCGCGCACGTGGCTTCGCTGTTCGCGCAGGAGGTCGGGGCGGGCAAGGGCGTGGTGTCCGCCGACAAGGTGGTGGCGGTGGCGCTGTTCGGCGACCCGACCCGCAATACCGCCGCGGGGCTGTTCCCCAGTTCGCCCGGCAAGACCAAACCCGATGCCGCGCCCGGGACCAGCGGGAAAGCGGTAGCGGCGCTGGAGGATCCGCCGCAGTACTCGATGGGCGCGACCGGCGCGGGCATGGGCAACGACAAGAACGCGACGGTCAGCTTCGGCAAGCTCGCCGGGCGGGTCGCCAGCTTCTGCTCCAGCGGGGATCTGGCCTGTGACGCGCCCAGTGGCGCGCCGATCGTGCGGGCGGTGGCCAATATCGCGGGGCAGGTGGAGGTTTCGGGCGGGGATCCCATCGCCTCGCTGAAATCGGTGGCGGAGGCGCTGGCCTACACCTCGATCAAGACCTTCACCAATGTGGTGAACAACGACGTCAAGGGCGAGTCGCTGGCGAATCTGTCCTACGAGCCGAAGAAGTCGATCTCCGAGCGGATCGCCGAGGCGTCGTCCCCGACGACCACGCTGGATCTGGGGTCGGCGTTCCAGGCGCTGATCAAGGTGGGGACGATCGCCATCAATTCGGTGGTGTCGGTGGTGAAGTCGGTGCTGACCGCCACCAATATCGCCGAGATCGCCACGGCGGGGCTGGCCAATCCGATCGCGGGGCTGGCCGTGCTGGGGACCAAACTGGTCAGCGCGGTCACCACGCTGGTGCCGCCGACGACGGTGAGCACGCTGGTGCAGCAGGCGTTCACGGCGGTCTCGACGAACATCACCGACAACAAGGATCTCCTGGATGTGACCACCTGGTCGCGGTACTGGAACATGGCGCAGAAGCACGATTACACGGTCGCGCCGGGCGCCGACTTCGGGGAGAGCGCGACGCAGTACGCGGGGCGGTGGTTCGCGGCCATCGCGCAGGATCTGTCCGGTGCCGTCGAGAGCGGGACGGTGCCGAGCGGGGGCAGCGACAAGCCCACGGGCGGGTTCGATTTCACGGGCGGGTCGACGGTCACCACCAGCGTGATGCCCGGGTTCCCGCTCGGGGGCGGGCCGACCACCTCGGGCAGCGCGCCGGATCTGTTCGGGACCACCACGCCGGGCGCGCCGTCCAGCGGGCTGCCGTTCTTCCAGAGCTCGGGCGTGCCGACGACCAGCGGGCAGCCGACCATCATTCCGGGCACCCAGCCGCAAGCCGTGCGATGAGGCCGCGCGGGGGCGCCCGGCGGGAAAGACAGGGGGCGCGATGAGCACTCGAGAATCCGATCCGCCCGAACCCACGGGCGGCGGGGCGTACAGCGGGAGCTGGGCCGATTGGATCGAGCCCGCGCCGGAACCCGTTGCGGCGCGCGAGGATCGGTACGAAAGCCGGTACCGCGACGACGACTACGACGATTACGACGACGAGTACTACGACGACGAACCCGCGCCCGCGCGGCGCCTGGGGCGGGCCGGGGTGCATCGGCAGGCTTCGTCCGGGCGGGCGTGGGTGGCGCCGCTGCTGGGGGTGCTGGCCGTGCTCGCGGTGGTGGCGGCGGTGGCGGTGCAGGTGTCGAAAGTCACCGGGACGCAAGAGCATCCGACGGCGGTCGCCACGATTCCGGCGGGGACGTCGGCGACCACCACGACCTCGGCGGAGCCCGCGGCCGCGGCGGCCGGGAGCTGTGCCAGCGAGGTCAATGGCGGGCATGTGCGCGGGAACGGGCCGGGCAGTACGAAATCGGGGACGGATGTGATTCTCGCCCTGCAGAACCGGTACTACGTGGACCGGTCCGGGGCGAAGGTGCGGGAGATGTACGCGCCGGACGCGGCCGCGCCGAGCGTGGCGCAGATCCAGGCCGGGATCGACTCCATTCCGGCCGGGACCACCTACTGCGTGCAGATCCTGCCCGGGCCGCTGGACGGGCAGCACATCATGGTGGTGAACGAGACGCATCCCGATTCGACCCGCAAGACCTGGCCGCCGCAGCTGGTGCTGACGGTGACGAGCGGGGACCGGACCTTGATCAGCGCCATCGTGCCGTACGAGGACGGCACGCCGCGATGACGCGCCGGACGGCCCGAGAAACGGCCGTTACGCTGGCGTTTTGGAACTTCCGCGGGTCGTCGGCTAATGTTCTCTCTCGCAAGCCACGGACGGAAACGCCCAGGTGAGCGGTTTGCGGATGTAGCGCAGCTGGTAGCGCATCACCTTGCCAAGGTGAGGGTCGCGAGTTCGAATCTCGTCATCCGCTCTTTCGAAACCCCGGAACGGCTATCAGGCCGGACCGGGGTTTCGACGTTTCGGACACGGGCATACCGGGCAATCCGACACGCGGTGAAACCACCAGGGGCACAGCACAACTCACAGAGGTTCCCGCGCGGGCATCATCGATTTGGCGGTACCTTCGTGTGGTGACGATCATGCTCAGCGCTCTCCACGACACTGTGCTCCTCCACGGCTCCGGGCTCGGTGACACCCTGGCCCAGCAGATGGGCAACCCCACGCCCGAAACCCCGCCGGTGGCCGACAAGCTGATGAAGCTCGTCCGCTACTTCACCTGGTTCGTGCTGCTGTCCGGCATCATGGCCATCACCTACGCGGGCGGCCGGTTCGCCTGGGAGAAATGGTCCGGCGGCGGCCTGGCCTCGCCGAAGATGGTGGCCGGGGCGATGATCGGCGGCATCATCGCGACCAGCGCCGGAACCATCATGAACGCGGCCATCGGAACCTAGTTTCCGGTCGCGGTTGCGCCGAGCTGTCGGTGCGCGGCGTTAGGCTCGTCGAACAGACTGGCGAACGAAGTAGGGGCCGCCTTGACGAGCAGTGATACGCGCACCGATCTCTACGGCGACCTGGGCGACGGCGTGAGCTTCGGCTTCGAGGACGTCAACCAGGTGGTCGCGGAACTGGTGGCGGAACAAGCCGTGGAACGGCCGCGCGACGGGGAGCTCATCACCTGCCGGCTGGGGCTGGACGGGGAAGCGCCCGAGACGCTCACCGTGCTCGGCTCGCGGTTCGGAGTGTCCCGTGATCGTGCCCGCCAGCTCTACACCCGGGCCGTCGGCAATCTGGTGCGCCAAACCCAGCTGACCGGTCACCCCGATCTCGAAGTGTTCGGGACGCGCTACCCCGTAGGACGCGGAGACGAGTGGCTGGTTCGCACGCTGCTCGCCGAAACCTACGCCACCGATACCGATATCGCCGCCCAGGATTGGGCGTACCTGAAATTGCGCCTGGCGGGTCACGACCTTCAAGAGTGCAAACGCATCGCCGGGTTCGTCTTCCAGCGCATCGCGGGCTGGCAGCAGAAGGGGCGCTGGCATCTGCTCCCGCCCCAGCAGCCCGAGGAAGTCCCTGCGGGCGTGTGGAATCCGTGGCTGCACCGCGTGGAGTGGGGAGCGGGCGCGCCCGACGAACTGCCCGACGGCCCCGCCCGCACCGTCGATCTCACCGATGACGGCCGCGGCCGCATGTACTCCGAAAAACTCTCCCGCGAAGTAACTTTCGACACCGGCCTGCAAGCCCGCCTCTTCCGCCTGCTGGACGCCAGCGAGCGCGTCGAAACCTTCCAGGAGTTCCCGGCCCCGGTCACCTACGACATCGACTCCAGCGAACGCCTGCACCACCCCACCGTCGCCGTTCGCTTCACCGACGCCCGCACCGTCCTCATCGACGTGATCCCCCTCCCCCACACCGCCTTTCACGTCAATCGCGCGAAAGCCGCCGCCGGCCGCGCCTACGCCCACACCCACGGCTGGGGCTGGCTGGTCTGGACCGGCTCCCGCCACGGCGTCACCGACCTCGCCACCCGCGAAGTCGACGCCCACACCGAGAACATCCTCCGCAATCGCCTGACCTCCGGCCCCCTCACCTGGCCGGAACTACGCACCCTCCGAAACGACATCGGCCTCGACCCCCTCGACCTGGCCGCCCTCACCCTGCGCCACCAATGGCGTTGGGACCGAGGACCGTTCCGCCTGTCCCGCTGAATCGCCGGTTGCGGCAGGCGGAGCCGGTGCGCCCGCAGTGCGCACCGGCTCCGATAGACACCGCCTAGTGGCGGTGCGAGTCCTTTCTGGGCGGTTCGACCTTCGGGGGTTTCGGCTTGCCGGGTTGCTTACCCAGGGTGGCCAGCGAACCGTGGATGTGGTTGCCGGAGGTGATCACCGCGGTGCGGCCGTAGGTGAGGCCCAGGGCGGAGGGGTTCATGTTGAAGAGCGAGGGTTCCTGCAACCAGTCGCTGGGGGAATACACGGCCTGCAGGACTTCGAGGGCTTTGCCGGGGGCGGCGCCGTGGCGGCCCAGGACTATGTAGCAGGCCGAGCCGCCCTTGTCGGGGTAGCCGACGAATTTCTTCCAGGCGGCCATGGTGGCGCCGATGCTCATCAACCAGTGGGAGAAATCCTGGGAGGGATAGTTCAGCAGATCGATGGCGAAACCGCTTACGGCGGCGATATATCCGCGGCTGCCGACACTATCGAGATCGTTCATCATGGCGGTGTAGATGGACGGATCGGGGACCAGGGAATGGGGTTCGTAGGTTTGGTAATACAGGTGCGACATGACGGGTTCGAAACTGACCGGATCGTATAGTGCGATCTGATAGCCGCCTACCGGGGCCGCTTGACCGGGGGCGATGACGGTGGGGGCCGGCGGGGTCACCGGCGGATTCGGGGTCGCCACATTGCCATTGGTGATGATGCCCCACGAGGTACTCACATTGCCGCCGCCGGGAGCGCCGTTGGGGGTGTAATCGGTGTTGGCGTAGCAGAGGATCGCGCCATTGGTGTATGCCTCGAGGGCTTGCGCCACCGCCACCGCTCGATTGCCGTGGAAGAGGTTGTTCAGCGGGCTGAGCGAGAACTCCACCACGGACGGGTTCTTCATCACCTGCGAGGACCACTGCTCGAATATGCCGGAGTGGTTGTCGCCATAGCTGGGATTCAGGGAGTTCAGCAGGCCGTTGTCGCCGCCGGTGGCATCCACCGTGACTATGCGGCTGTCGGACCAGGTGCGGCCGAGTTCGTCCCATTGGGTCTTGGATTCGGCCTTGGCGGAGGTGAACACCGCCTTGTACTCGAGCTGGATATTGGCGCTGACCTGCTGCTGGTTCATCGAGTACGAGGTCTGCACGGCCTCGTAGTAGTCGAGGCTGCCGCCCACCACGACCTGGCCGACGTAATGCGTACCCCACTTGCGGAACACCGCGAAGAATTGTTCTTTATTCTGCGGAGTGAAGGAGCTCGGGAGGTTCTCGATGTCGGGATCGTCGCGGAAATCGCTGCTCAGCCATTCATCCGACGAATGGTGCAGATTCAGTTGCCACGCAGTGAAATCCGACTCGTAAATGCCGTAATAGTATGACTGGTCGGTATTTACGGTGCGGCTGTACGCGACATTGAACTGCCCGCTGAACGCGCCGTACGAGGCCGAAGCGCTGGCCTTCGTCGCGAAATGCGACTGGAACTGCTCGACGGTACTGTAAACGAAAGAGGAGCCGGTGGTGTTGGTGTACTCGATCGGCTGGACATTCGTCGGCACCGAGTAGGTGATACCCGTGGGCGGATACTCCCAGTTCTTGCCGTCGGGACCTAGATCGATGATTTGCTGTGTCAGTGATCGAATACTGTAGTCGCCCAGGATATTGAATCCTGATCCGATCGCGCCAGCACCGGGAATCTGCTGCATCGTAATTATCCTTCCGGTTGCCGTCCCCGCGCCAATCGTACGAGCAGAATCCCGGCAATCCGCCGGATATTCCCTACCATAAGCGAATTCGAAGGTTTCGCGACAGTCGCCTCATCGAATGTTCACATGTCGATTCGCCGCCGCCGAGCCCGAATCCGGCGGCCTGGAGATCATTTCGCCGCGCGTGTCCGCGTTTGCGGCGCGCGTCCCGGGGCAGGTCCAACACGTCGACCTACCTCCAACTTCCGGGGAACGATCATGGGTATTGCATCGGGCACGGCGAACGAATCATCTCGTGGGACGGCGGAGCGGACCGGCGAGGTGCGGGGATGACGCCGTCGTTGCGTGGACTTGTGCTGGCGCCGGTGCGGGTTCCGTTGCTCGCGGCCGCGGTGGTGGCCGAGAAGGGGACGGATGTGGTGCGGGCCGTCGTGCCCGAGCCGGTCGTCGAGCTTGTCGACGGGTTCGGGCGTGAGGCGGCGGCGCTGTTCGATCCTCGGGCGCAGCGGTGGCAGCGGCGAATCTCGGTGCGGGGAGACCGGATTCACGCCGAGGTCAAGGGGTTGCGGGGCGAGCGTGCGGCGGAAATCGGGGAGCTGTTGAGTGAGCGGCTCGGTGGGCACGATGCGGTCCGGTGGTTGCGGGTGAACGCGGTCAATGGGCGGGTGACGGTGCAGGCCGAACCGGATCGGCTCGGCGTCGGTGAATTGGATGACGCGCTCAGTGAACTCGAACGTAAGGCGGGCACCGAGGATGTTCCGTGGAGCCGGCATCTGACCGATCCCTCCGATCAGGAACCGGTGTTCACCAGTGCGGCGCAGCTGGCGGGTGATGTCATCGGCATCGGGCTCGCTTTGGCGGGCAAGGTGATTCCGACTTCACCGGCCGCCGATTTCGTGCGGTCCACCGTCAGCCTCGTCGACGGCCAGCCCCAGCTGCGCAGAATGCTCGAGCGGCAGCTCGGCGTCCACCGCGCCGATACCGTTCTGGCCCTCGGCAATGCCGTCGGCCAAGCCTTGGACTCCCAGCTCAGCGCCCTGCTCGCCGACACCCTGCAACGCACGGTCCGCCTCGTGGAAGCCACCGCCCGCTACAGCCAATGGCGACGCTGGGACAGCCTGCTCGCCACCCCCGACCAGCCCGGTGTGGCCGAATACCAGTCACCCGCACCACGACCCGTGATCCTGCCCGCCGGACCCATCGAACAGACCGCGTCCCAGATCGGCGCCGCGGCCGCAGCCGCCTCCCTGGCCACCCTCACCGGCCGCCGCGGCACCTCCGACGCCGCCGACGCCCTGGCCGCGGGCGTGCCGCGCGCCGCCCGCGCCGGGCGCGAAACCTTCGCCGGCGTCCTGTCCACCCTCATGACCAGGCACGGCGTCCTCACCATCGATCCGCGTCTCTGGCGACGCCTGGACCGCGCCTCCGCGCTGGTAGTGGACCGCCACGCCCTCCGCGGCGACCGCCCCGTCGTCCTGTCCGCCGAACCGCTCGACCCCACCTGGACCGTCGAACACGTGTGGAGCGCCTCCCAGCGCCTGTTGCAGCCCAGCGGATCCGAACTCCCCATCCCACCCCCACCCGGCCGCCACCGCGAAACCCTCCGCCTCGAACCCGAAGGTTCGGACGAGACGCGCCCGGACGGCGTCGCACACGCATCGGACAACTCCGGTGTAGCGACCGGAGATCCCCTGTGGCACCGGCTGTATGACGGAGACGAAGTCGTCGGGCGCGCGTTGATCGGGCGGGAAGCGCATCCCGAAGCGCTGGGGCTGCTCGCGGCGGCGCGGCGCGCGGGATTGCGAGTGGTGTTGCTGGGCGACGAATCGATGAGTGAATTGCGGCGCAGCGCTGACGAGTTCGTCACGGGCGTCCGGTCGGAGACCGAGCTGGTGCGGCGATTGCAGAAGCAGGGGCATGTGGTCGCGGTGCTGAGCGGCCGGGCGCATAAGGCTTTGGGGGCAGCGGATCTGGGGATCGGGCTGGTGGAGCGCAACAGCAGGTTGGTGAGCGCCACGGCGGACCAGCCGGGCACGGCGACAGGCCGGTCGGGCGCGACGGACCAGCCGGGCACAACGACAAGCCGGTCGGGCGCGACGGCGCGGGTGTCGGTCCCGATAACCGGGCTGTCGGGCCCTACGGAAGTCGGGAGACGGGTGGCGGCGGGCCGGTTCGGGTGCCTTGGCAGGCCGATGTGGTGTGCCCGGATTTGGAGTGTGCGCGGCGGATTATCGCGGCGGTGGGGCCGGCGCGGGCGGTGAGTGAGCGGGGGCGGGTGCTGGCGCTGTCGGCGGCTACGTTGACCGGATTGCTGTTGGCTTCGGGGCCCGCGGGGGGTCGGCCGGTGGCGGCGACCGCGCCGTTGTCGAGTGCGACGGGGTTGAGTTTGGTGAGCGGGATGCTGGCTGGGCGCAGTGCGGCGCGGGCGAGCGGTGTCACGGCCGTGCCGTTGGTGCCGTGGCATGCGTTGGAGGCCGATGAGGTGCTGGCGCGGCTGCCCGCGCCACCGGAGGCGAGCGCCGCGCATGGTGCTGTCGCTTCCGGTGCTATCAGGACCGCGCGGTGGTTCGCTACTCCGGCAACTACTTTGGGTGAGCTGGCTACTCAAGTGCGGCGGGAGCTGGCCGATCCGCTGACCCCGTTGCTGGCGGTGGGCGCGGTGGCTTCGGCGCTCCTGGGTTCGCCGACCGATGCCGTGCTGGTGGGGTCGGTGCTCGGGCTCAATGCCGTCGTCTCCGCATTGCAGCGCCGCCGCGCCGGGCAATCGCTGCATCGACTGCTGGTCGGTGAGCGGCTGCTCGCGCGCCGCGTCGAGAACCCCCGGGAACGTCGCGTCGTCGGATCGGACGGCGAAGCACACGAATCCAGACACATCAGCAGTCATGACAGCTCGGAGTACGACGCGCACGAATCCGGCCGCAGCAGCGATCAGGGAAACCTGGGCGGCGGATCGGGTGCGGTCGGTTCGATCGGGGAGCGGGAGGGGGAGGTTGCGGCGGATGGGTTGCGGGTGGGGGATGTGATCGTGCTGCGGGCGGGGGATGTGGTGCCGGCTGATGCTCGGTTGCTGGCGGCGGAGGGGCTGGAGGTGGACGAGTCGGGGTTGACGGGTGAGTCGGTGACGGTGGAGAAGGAGGTGGGGGCGACTCCCGGTGCGGCGCTGGGGGATCGGAGTTGCATGGTGTTCGAAGGGGGCGTGGTGGTGAATGGGCAGGCGCGGGCCGTGGTGGTCGCGGTGGGGGCGGGGACCGAGGCGGGGCGGGCGTTGGCGGCGGCGGGGGCGCCGCGGGGTGGCGGGGTGCAGGCGCAATTGAAATCGCTTTCCGCGCAAGTGCTTCCGTTGACGTTGGGCGGCGGGAGCGTGGTGGCGGCTGCCAGCTTCCTGCGCGGATTGCCGTTGCGGCCCGCGCTGGCGGACGGGCTCGCGGTGGCGGTGGCGGCCGTGCCGGAAGGATTGCCGTTGGTGGCCACGGTGGCGCAGCTGGCCGCCACCCGGCGATTGTCGCGGCACGGGGTGCTGGTGCGGTCGAGCCGGACCATCGAGGCATTGGGGCGGTTGGATACCGTGTGCTTCGACAAGACCGGGACGCTCACCGCCGGGCGATTGCATCTGGACGCCCTGGCCGACGCGGACGAGACGTGGGATACCGAGAACGCTTCGGGCTCACCGCAATCCCGCCGCCTGCTGCGCGCGGCGGCGCGCGCCTGCCCACACGAGGACGACGGGCCGACCCACGCCACCGACCGGGCCGTGGTCGAGGCCGCGGATCGGCTGCTCGGGGCGAAGGCGGCGCACACCTGGGATCCGATCGAGGAGGTCCCGTTCGAGAGCAATCGCGGGTATGCGGCGGCCGTCGGGCACACCGCCCATCACATCCGCCTCGCGGTGAAGGGCGCGCCCGAAGTGCTGCTGCCCCGCTGCACCCAGGTATTGCGCGCCAATGGCGATGGCGACCGCACCATCACCGCGTTCGACGCCGAGCAGCGCGCCGACGCCGAAGCGGCCGTGCAACGCCTGGCCGAACGCGGCCTGCGTGTACTGGTGGTGGCGCGTCGCGATTTCCCGCGCGCACCGGCCGAAGTCGCCGACGAGATCGAGCAATTGACGCTGCTGGGATTCATCGGCCTCGCCGACACGCCGCGTCCGCAGACCCCGGACCTGGTGGGGCAGCTGGCGCGCAACGACATCAGCGTGCGCATGATCACCGGGGATCACCCGGTCACCGCTCGCGCCGTGGCCCGTCAGCTCGGCATACCGGCCGATGAGGTGGCGACGGGCGCGGACATCGACGCGCTCGATGAAGACGAGCAGACCGAATTGATCGACCGGGCAACGGTTTTCGCTCGGGTGACGCCCGAGCACAAGGTGCGCATCGTCACCGCGTTGCAGCGCCGAGGGCATGTGGTCGCGATGACCGGCGACGGGAGCAATGACGCGGCGGCCATTCGCAGCGCGGATATCGGTATCGGTCTCGCGGCGCGGGGTTCGGTGGCGGCACGCGAGGCGGCGGATCTCATCATCACCGGTGCGCCCGTCAGCGATGCGGATCGCGGCGGCGAATCCGCCGATCCGGCAGACGATCTCGACCTCACCGTATTGCTCACCGCGCTCGTCGAAGGCCGCGGCATGTGGCAGCGCGTGCGGGACGCGATCGGAGTTCTGGTGGGCGGCAATGCGGGCGAGGTGACCTTCACCGTGCTGGGCACCCTGCTGTCCGGGCGGGCGCCGATCGGCACCCGGCAATTCCTGCTGGTGAACCTGCTGACCGACCTCGGCCCGGCCATGGCGGTCGCCCTGTCCAGCACTCGAACCAGTACGGACGCCGCCGAACCCGCCGACACCGGCAGCGAATTGGGCGAACTGCCTCGCCCGGAACTCGGCGGCGATTTTCTGCGGACGGTCGCCGTGCGCGGAGCCTGCACGACGGCGGGGGCGGGTGCGGCCTGGCTGTTGGGCCGCGCCACCGGCACACAGCGGCGCGCCGCCACCATGGCGCTGGCCGCGCTCGTCTCCACGCAGCTCGGCCAAACCCTGGTGATCGGCCGCCACAGTCCCCTGGTGTGGGTGACCGCGGCGGGCAGCACCGCGCTGCTGGCCGGAATCATCATGACGCCGGGCGTGAATCGATTCTTCGGGTGCGTGGCGCTGGATCCCGTGGCGTGGGCGATCGTCACCGGCTGCGCGGTCGGCGGCACCATCGGCGCGGTCTACGCGGGTCACGCGCTGGCGGCGTGATGGTGCGCGCCGGCCTTGCGGGCGCTACGCCGACGGGCTCGCGATCAGGCACCACAGGCCGATCAATGGATCGAGGTCGCACCAGCCGCCGGCGACGGGTTCGCTCGTCACCGGCTCGGCCGCGGGGGTTTCGAGCGGGACGGGGGCGGCCGCGGCCGTGTTAGCGCCGGCGGCGAGGGCGGCGCCGATCGCGCAGGCGGCGAGAGAAACGCGAATAGTGTTGCGAACTGCCATTATCTGAAATCCTCACTAGGTCGAACAGCCGGGAATCGATCTTCGGCTCGAACGCTCCCACCGTAGGAGCGGGAGTCGGCGACGGGTATCGGGTGGATGCCCTATCGAGATCACTCCGGAGCGGCCGATCAGATCACCCGCCTGGCACATAGTTTCATATTGTTGAAAACCATTGCACTCTAACTGATTTCATCGCCGCGATCGGGAACACGCACAAATGCGGGCGGGTTGCCACCGGCATGACTATCGGAATTGCGCTCGCCCCCGCGAACGCCGGCAACTATGTCGATGCCACCGTGACGCAGGCGCGCGCGGTGCACGAACTCGGCGTCGGCTCGGTCTGGTTCGGGCAGCGGATGGACTACGACTCCCCAGCCCTGGCCGCGATCGTCGGCCGCGAAATCCCCGGACTGCAGGTCGGCACCTCCGCCATCCCCGTCGTCGGCCGCCACCCCCTGATAGTCGCCTCGCAAGCCCAGACCGCCCAAGCCGCCACCCACGGCCGCTACCACCTGGGCCTGGCCGTCGGCTCGTCGCTCGTCGCCGGAGCCTTCGGCACTCAGTTCGACCATCCCATCACCCGCCTGCGCGAATTCCTCACCGCGATAACGCAACTCCTCGACACCGGAACCGCCGACTTCCGCGGCGAACTACTCACGGCCACCCCGACCCTGCCCACGGCGGTCCCCGGAGCCAGCCCCCGCACCCCCGTCCTGGTAGCGGCGATGGGCCCGCAAGCACTGCGCGTCACCGGCGAACTGGCCGACGGCACCCTCCCCTACCTGACCGGCCCCAAAACCCTGTCCGAACACATCATTCCCGCGATCACCCGCGCATCGGCCACCACCCCGCGCGTGATCGCCTTCGTACCCGCCGTGGTCACCGCCGAAGCCGAAGCCGTCCGCGCGCAAGCCATCGACAAACTCGCATTCTACGAACAGGTCCCCTCCTACCGCCGAGTCATCGACCTCGAAGGCGCAACCCGCGCAGCCGAACTCGCCCTCATCGGCGACGAGGAAACCATAGCGGCAGGCATCCGCCGCTACTTCGACGCCGGAGCCACCGAAGTAGTCCTCACCAGCACCGACCTGAGCACCCCCGAAGACGAACACCGCACCTGGGCCCTGGCAGGCCAACTCGCCGCCGACCGCACCGCCGCAACAGCATCCGCCTGAGGGCTCTCGTCCGGGAGCCTCAGGTCAGGCGGCGGGTGGCGAGTTCGGCGTGGGAGATGCGGCGGAGGGCCGCGAGGATCGGTTCGTAGAGGGCGGTGCCGAGGACGGCGTATTCGATTGCTTCCGAAGGGGTTTCGACGGGGAGGTGGTCTATGTCGTAGACGGCTATGGACATGATGTGGGGGGCGTAGGCGTGCAGGCGAGGTTCGTCGAGGGGGAGGCCGGCGGCTTCGGCGGCGGCCAAGCCGAGTTCGAGCTGGGCTACGGCGGGGTAGTCGTCGGGGACGGAGTAGCCGAGGGAGTCGAGGACCGCCCGGGCCCGGGGGTGGTCGGGTTCGGGGGTGGTTTCGACGGCGGGCGGGAGAGAGGCGGTGGCGACGGCCAGGGCGTCCAGGAGCGGGAGGTCCTGCTGGTCGATCACTTCGGTGATGGATTTGATGCGGGCCATGGGGACGCCGAGGTGGGAGAGGGCCTTGATGAGGGCGATGCGGCGGAGGTGGGGGTCGCCGTAGACAGCGCGGGTGGCGCTGGTGGATTCGCCGGGCATGAGCACGCCGGTGCGGAGGTAGAACTTCACCGTCGGTAGCGGGACACCGGCTTGTGCGGCGAGTTCCGAGATCTGCATCGGGCTCCTTCTTCGGCGGGTCTTGACATTGGATACTAGTACTATCCAATATTGGATAGCAGCACTATCCAATGCTTTTCCGGACCCTCGGGGGAACCATGTACGCCACACTCCTCGACGCGAAAATGACCATCGCCCTGGGCGCGACGATCATCTCGGTCGCCACCATCGCCTTCGGCGGGACCTTTCTGTTGCGGGTGGTCACCGGCGGGCAAGAGGCCAACGAGCTACAGAAATCGTTCTTCCGCGCCGGGCACGCGCATGCGGGCGTGCTGGTCATACTCGGATTGCTACTGACCGTGGTGGGCAATGCCGCGGGCGCCAGCCCCGGCTGGGCCAACGGTGGCGCGCTCGCCGTCCTGGTCGCCGCCATCCTCATGCCCGTCGGATTCTTTCTCTCGGTCCTGGGACGGAATCCCGTGCGACCCAATCGAATGATCGCCAGCCTCTGGGCCGGTGCGGCGCTACTCATGGTCGGCGTGCTGACCTCGGGAATCACGATCCTGGTCGCGGGGATCGACCGGATGTGAGCGCGGGCCGCGCCTACCATCGAAGTTCATGAGCACCCATGCCGATCGCCCGAATTCCGGTGTCCTCGTCGTCGACGCCCAGAACGGCGTGGTCGGCAACGCTCACCAACGCGATCTCGTCGTCGCGGCCATCGGCCGGCTGGTGGACAAGGCGCGCGACGCAGGGGTTCCGGTCGTCTGGATCCAGGACGTCGGTGAGGATCGGGCTCCCGGCACCGAGCCGTGGCGCATAGTTCCGGAATTGCTTCCCGCAGTGGACGATCCGTGACTCGACAAACGGTACGGCGACTCCTTCGAAGACACCGACCTGGAAAAGATCCTCGAACGCCTGGCCATCGGCCGCCTGTTTATCGCCGGCGCCCAATCCGACGCCTGCATCCGATCCACCCTGCACGGCGCATTGGTCCGCGGGTACGACACGATCCTCGTCGCCGACGCCCACACCACCGAAGACCTCACCCAATGGGGCGCGCCCTCCCCCGACGCCGTCATCCGCCACACCAATCTCTACTGGGAATACACCACCGCGCCGGGCCGAAGCGCGGGCGTCGTCACCGTCGACGACCTCGAATTCACGCCTTGATGGGTGCCGGACGTCAGGTATCGGCGTGCGCGGCAGGGTATTCCGCGTGGATGTCGCCGCTGAAGAGTTTCCAGTAGAAGGCGTTCATTCGGGCGGCGGCGGGGGCGTGGCGGGTTAGGAGTGCGGTTATCGGTTGGGGCACTTCGGAGGGGATATGGCCTGTGGCGCAGTGGATTACGTATTCGTTGCGGGCGGTCGGGGGTGTGCCGGGAGGGGTGACGACGCCGCAGATGTCGGTGACGAGCCAGTTGACCAGGCGCATGGCGGCGTAGTCGGCGTCGTGGGTTGCGTTGCGGGTGACGAAGTCTTGTTCGGCGGGTGAGAGGGTGAAGTTCGGGGAGGTGGCGAGGCCGAAGTCGGTGAGGTAGAGGCGGTGGCCGTCGGAGCGGAGGTTGCCGAAGTGGCCGTCCATGTGGAGGAGGGCGGTGTCGGTGAGGAAGTCGGTGACGGTCGAGAGTTGTTGTGCGAGTTGGGGGGCTTTGGATGTGGGGTTGTCGCGGAGCCAGTCCTCTATGGGGAGTGGGATGTATTCGCTCAGTAGGAGGAGGCTCGCAGTGGCGGCGGCCAGGGCTTCGAGGCGGGTGCGGACGGCGGGGCTGTTGCCTTGGAGGGTGACTATCGCGTCGATGTCCTCGTGTTCGGCGGCGATCGGTGGGCGGCCGGGGAGTATGCGCCAGTGGTAGAGGAGGGGGAAAGCGGTTGTGCGGGAGGCGAGTACGGCGTTGGTGACGAGGATGTTGGCGGACAGTTCGCGCCACGCGTTGAAGCTGGGGCCGCCGATGCCGTATTGGCAGAACGTGGGGAGGTTGAAGAGATTGGCGGTGGAGCTGGGGTGGGTGAGTTCGAGGTCGGACAGTGGGATGCGTTTGGCGAATAGAGGGGTGCCGTCGACGTGGATAAGTGTCGACTCGCCGCCTACGCCGACGCCGATCGGTTCACCCGCGTGCAGCAGGTGGGTGAGCTGGGAATCGTTGTGGGAAGCGAGAAGAGCTGAGAGTTGCCGGTGGTGTTCGGGCCGCACCTTCATCACACGATCTTGCCAGCGGTGGAGTTTTGCTCCACTTTTTGCGGCCGCCCGTCGGGAAACTGACTGGAACCCCTCAAAAGTGGAGGAAAACTCCAATGCCTGCGGATTAGGGTGGAGCGATGGCGGCTGTGAAGACGGTACAGGTGACGTTCGATTGCGCAGAGCCTGAGCGGGTTGCCCTGTTCTGGAGTGAAGCGCTGGGATACGAATATCAAGGGACTGCTTGCGTCGACCCGGGCGGAGTGGGGCCGCGGCTCTTCTTTCAGAAGGTGCCGGAGGGGAAGGTGGTCAAGAATCGGGTGCATCTCGATATTCGGGTCGGGACGGGGTTGGTGGGTGAGGAGCGGGTGGCTGCGCTCGAGAAGGAATGTGCGCGGCTGGTGGCGTTCGGGGCTACGCGGGTGCGGCTGTTGCCTGCCGATGGGGTCGATGAGTCTTGCCTGGTGATGCAGGACGTGGAGGGAAACGAGTTCTGCCTGGATTGAGGCGGTTCGGGTGCTTGCGATGAATTTCGGGGGACGCCGTCGTCACATCGTTCGGATCGCTCATACGACAGGAGTCCAGACATGGTCAGACCGTTTCGTTTCGGAGTCGTCGCACCGCTCATGACCGATGTGCCCGCCTGGCTGGATCGGGCGCGGCGGATCGCCGACAGTGGGTATTCGACGTTCCTGGTGGCTGATTTCCCGCTCACGCAACCGGCCCCCGCGCCCATGCTGGCCACCGTCGCGGCGTTGACGAATATGCGGGTCGGTACCTGGGTGTACGCCTCGCCGTTGCGGCCGGCCTGGTTGACGGCGTGGGAGGCGCATTCGCTGACGCTGCTGACCGACGGCCGCTTCGAGATGGGGATCGGGACCGGGCGGCCGGGGATCGAGGACGAGTTGCGGGATCGGGGAATTCCGGGGGTGCCGGCGCCGCACGCGCGCTTGGCGGGGGTGCGGCAGACCGTCGAGGCATTGCGGGAATTCGATGGGCCCGACCGGCATACGCCCGTGGCGATGGCCGTGCAAGGTCCGAAAGCGCGGGCGCTGGCGGCGGAGGTCGCGGATATCGTGACGTTCGCGCTCGGGGACCAGCCCAGGGACGAAGTAGCGCTACTGGCAAGCGAATTCCGCGGCGACGGAGGGCCGGAGCTGGCACTGGCCGTGCCGGTGATCGGCGATTACGTCGCACCGCACATGGCGCCGCCGACCACCGACCCCGCCGCCCTGCGCGCCGTCGATGCGCTGACCGTGCTCCCCGAGGACCCGGCGGCCGCCATCGAGGAAATCCAGCGCAGGCGCGAGGAGATCGGCTTCTCCTACTTCGTCTTCGGAGCCGACTACGCGGAAAAGTTCGCTCCGGTCGTCGCCAAGCTCGCGGGTTAGGGGTTGTAGATCTCCACGTAGGCGTTGGTCGCGACGGCGAAGACGCCCGGGCCCATGCCGGTGCAGGCCGCATTCACGGTCTGACCGTTGGGGGTGAAGGGGTAGCTGAGGACCTTGTAGGGGCCGATGGCGTAGAGCGGGAAGGGACCGCTGGCGTAGAGGCCGACGCAGTCGAGATGGAGGACGTAATTGGAACCGCCGTCGGGGGCGCAGGTGGCGGAAGCGTCGAAAATGCCCTTGGAGACGGTGCAATCCTGCGGGGCGGCTTGCGCGGCGGGGGCGGCCACGACGGCCAGACCCAGGGCCGAGACGCTCATGGCGGCGACGCTCGCGGCGGTGACCAGTGACTTGCTCATGAAGCTCCTTCGGTTCGTACGGTGTGCAGAGCCGGGACCGGCGAAAGAGCCGGGCCGACCCGAACACTAGGAATCGAAACGTTCCAGGGGCTATCGGGCAAACGCCCTAACTTGCTACAAACCGCAGGACATCAGCGGGTTTCGTAGCGGGCGCGGGCACGGTCGTGAGCGGTGCGGAGCAGGTCCCGGACAGCGGCGTCGGTGCGGGGGCCGGGGTTCACGACGGCCAACCAGGCCGCGCCGGCGTAGATCGGATGGGGGTGGAGGGTGTCGGGGACGCTGGGGTCGCCGGGCACGGATTCGCGAGGCGAATGTCCGGTCGCGGCGGTGAAGGCATCGCGACCGGCATGGATATTGAGGCGGAACGCGCCGGGGCGGTTCAGGCCGGAGGCGGCGTCATCGGGGTAGTCCTTGGTGACGATGGTGGCGAAAGGCTGAGTGGCGATGGGGGTTCGGCCGTCGGGGGCGTAGTAGAAGAACACGTCGCCCCAAGCGATCTCCGGGGAACCGTCGCCTGGAACGGGGCGCAGGGTCAGGACGCCGCCGAGTGCTTCGAGGTAGTCGATGATCTCTTCGATGGTCACGAGTTCAAGGGTTACATTGAAGTGCTTGTGGAGACCTGAAGCGCGTTGAAGTGGGGTGAGGTGGTGGAAAGTCGCAACTCCTGTGGTCTGCGCACCGCCGATGTCGCGCGGCTGTCGGGGTATTCGGTGCAGCAGATCCGGAACCTCGAACGGGACGGAGTATTGCCGATGGCGCACCGGACCGCGTCCGGGTACCGCAGCTACGGCGAGGCGCAGGTGCGGGCTGCCCGGGCCTATCGGGACCTCGCGGCGGGCACGGGACCGGTCGAGGCGAAGCGGATCATGCGCGCCGTGCACACGCGACCGCTGCCGGAAGTGCTCGCGGCGATGGACGCGGCGCACGCCCGGCTCGACGGCGAACGTCGGGAGCTGGCGCTGGCCAAGGCCGCCGTGCACGCCATCTCGGCGGAAACCATCGCCGACGTGCGGGCCGCGGATGCGATGAGCATCTCCGAACTGGCGGACGCGCTCGGCATCCGGACTTCCACGCTGCGGCATTGGGACGCAATGGAACTCGTCACACCCGATCGGGGCCCGGCACGGCGGGCGCGCAGCTACACGCCCGGCCAGGTGCGAGAGGCGCGCATCGTGCACCAGCTCCGCCTGGCCGGATACGGCATCACCGCGCTGCGGGCGCTCATGCCCGAACTGCGCGCGACGCGCGACAAGGGCAGCGCACTGGCCGCCCTCGACGCCCGCGATGCCGGGCTGGCGGCGCGCTCGCTGGCCCTGCTCGCCGCCGGCGGCGCCTTGGCCGCTCTGCTCAGCGCAGCAGCAGACCCGCCGCGATGAAGGTGACGATCACCAGCAGCGCGAACCAGGAGATCAACTGCCAGTGCATGATCGCGGCCTTCTGACCGCGCACGGTGAGACGCAGGGTGGCGTCCACGCGATCATGATCGGCCAGGCGGCGGCGCACCTGGGCCAGATCGTCGGCCTGATCCTGCGCCGCCTGCTCGGCCCGCTCCAGCCGATGCGTCATCCGCAGCAACTGCTTGGACTTGTCGCGGGTGGTCTTGCGCGCCAGCGCCAGCGCGGTGCGCTGATTCATGAGCTCCTGACGCTGCCGGGCGATGACCGCGGCCTGGGTGCGGGTGTGACGTTCCCAATCAGTCACCGTCGCCCAACCTCCCGTGTGTTCGTCGCGGAAGCCGTACGCCAGCTCCTCCGCGGCCCAGCCGGTAATGAATTCGCGCAGCTCACAGCTGGTGTCCCGGGCGGTGGCGACACCACCCGGACCGGCGACCAGCAAGCCGCCGACCACGCGATATTCGCACGCCTCCGGCGCGAAATCGACCACGGCCAGTGCGGGCAGCTGCGAAGTCCAGAACCCGGGCGGGCAGAGCCAGAGCACCTCGGTGCAGCCGCTCTCACGCAACTGCACGGTGAGATCGCGGGCGCGCGCCAATTCCGGTGCGGCACTTGTCACCTGGATGGCGCAGACGCGATCGCCCTTGCGCCACAGCAGATCCGGCGTGTGCGCGCCGAACTCGATATCGACCTGGGCGTCCACCACCCCGGCCGCCAGCAGCCGGCCGCGTAGCCAGTATTTGAAGGCCAGCACGTCCCAGCGGCAATCCGGACAACCCGGTTCCCGGCAGCAGTCACCGGGCGCATGGCCGCGCGAATCCGCCACCACCGCCGGTCGATTCGGTGTCGGATCGGCGAGCGCCACCGACTGCCCGCGCGGAACTTCCACTCGCCTCGTGCTCACACGATCACCGCCCCAGCCACTTCACCATGGGCCGCTTCCGATGACTCCGGAAACCACCTAGCCCACGCATTACCTCCAGAGTGCCGCAGCAACCAGGGGACTATGCACGAAAGCAGCAAGATTCGTTATCCAACCGCGAGCGGTACGTAATCAAGGCCGAAGCGGTTTGTAATGGTAGCCCGAGATGCCGGACCGCGGTGGCGCGGCTAACCTTTCGGGATGCTCGACGCGCAAGCCCCGAACCCGCTGCTCCGCGCGGCGCGCGCCGCCAATTCGGTGGCGTTCGCGCTGCAAGGATTCTTCCTGGCGGTGGTGCTCACCGAACTGCCACAGCAGAAGGACGAATTCGGGCTCACCGACACCATGATCGTGGTAGCGGTGGCAGTGATCTCGCTGCTCGCGGGCGCGGGCAGCATTACCGCCGAGCGGCTCGCGCTGCGCTGGTCGAGCCGGACCGCGCTGCGGATCGGGCTCGGGTTGATCGCCGTGGCCGGGGTGGCGATCGCGTTCGCGCCCAACCTGGGTGTGCTGTACGCGGGGCTCGGGGCGTACGGCGTGGCGGTCGGCATCGTCGACGCGGGCACCAACATGCAGGCGGTGTTCATTCAGCACGGCTATGGCCGGTTCGTGCTGTCGTCGTTCTACGCGGCGTGGAGTGCGGGGTCGATCGTGGGGGCGCTGTTCGTGGCGGCCCTCGAGAAACTGGATGTGTCGCTGTGGGCGTCGATTCTGGGTGCGGCGGCGGTAGTGGCGGTCGGGACGCTGATCGTGGGGCCGCGTCTGCTCGGGACCGACGAAGCGGAAGCCGCACCGACCGAAGCGGAATCGGCCCGATCAGTACCCACCAAGATCTTCCTGGTATTCGGCGTGGTGATCGCGCTGGCCTTCGCCATCGATCTGGCGGTGGGGAACTGGTCGGCGCTGTACCTGAAGGACGAACTGCTGTCGGACTCCTCGACGGCGCCGCTCGCGCTCGCCGCATACCAAGGAGCGTCGCTGATCGGACGGCTCAGCGGCGACCTGTGGGTGCGGCAGTTCGGACCGCGCCTGGTGGTGCGAGTGGCGGCCGTGGTCGGAGCGGTCGGCCTCGCGCTCGTCGTGGCCGCGCCCGGACCGGTGGCGGCGATCATCGGCTTCGGCATCGCGGGCATCGGGCTGCCGATCATCGCGCCGTTGTGCTTCAGCGAGGCCGGGCAGCTCACCAGCGGACGCGAACTCGACGCGCTCATCGCCCGGCTGAACCTTTTCAACTATGCGGGCACCCTGGTGGGCGGCGCGGTGGTGGGCGCGGTCGCCGACGCCGCCAATATGCGCGCGGGCTTCGCGATTCCGCTCGCCTTCGCGGTCATCCTGATCGGCTTCGCCCGCATCTTCCACACTCGGGCGAGCGCCGCCGAGATGTCCGCCCGGCCCAGCACCGAACTCGCCTGAATCACTGAACACCCGGCACCGCCCCTCGTTCGAGGCACCACTCCCCCGATTGGCCGCCCGTACCCGAGTGGCAGTGACCGGATCCCTCGAAACGGTCTGCGGCGGACCTGATTGACTGGATCGAGTGAGCCCGATTCCCGTCACCGTCACACTGGCCGAGCCGCAGGACGCGGCGGCCCTGAGCGACGTCGCCGCCATAACGTTCCCGCTGGCCTGCCCGCCCGGGATGCCGCCGGAGGACAGTGCGGCGTTCATCGCGAAGACGCTGTCGAAGGAGCGGTTCGAGGAGTACCTGGCCGATCCCGGGCGGACGGTATTGAAGGCCGTGGCCGAAGAGGAGATCGTCGGGTACGCCATGCTCGTCGCCGCCGAACCGGCCGATCCCGATGTCGCGGCCGCGATCACGCTTCGGCCGGTGGCCGAGCTCAGCAAGATGTATGTGCTGCCCGGACACCACAGCGGTGGGGTGGCCACGCCGCTCATGCGCGCCGCGCTCGACGCCGCACGCCGAGCCGGGAACGCCGGGGTGTGGCTGGGCGTCAACCAGGAGAACGCACGCGCGCAGCGCTTCTACGGCAAGCACGGGTTCGAGGTGGTCGGCACCAAGACGTTCCGCGTGGGGTCACAGGTGTGCTCGGATTACGTCATGCAAGCGCAGCTTTGACGCACGCGCAGTGGCGATAGACCCGGGCATCCGTCGACCGCGCGCCTTCGTCACCCCGGCATGCTCCATCCCGCCTTCCCGGCGCGCTCCGCCCCGTCATCCCGGCGTGGTCCACCTCGTCATCCCGGCGTGCTTTCAGCCGGGATCCACAGCGTTTCGAACCGTGGGGATTCCGGCTGAAAGCGTGCCGGAATGACGGAGGACGGGAGGCAACGGGGGCGGGGAAGGCTGGGATCAGGCCGAACGAGACAGTGGTTCGGCGGGATCGATTCGGCCGGCGCGCAATTCGAGGCGACGGCCCTCGAAGCGTGCGCGCATGCGGCGGTCGTGGGTGACCAG
Source organism: Nocardia yamanashiensis (assembly GCF_021183565.1). Classification (NCBI taxonomy): domain Bacteria; kingdom Bacillati; phylum Actinomycetota; class Actinomycetes; order Mycobacteriales; family Nocardiaceae; genus Nocardia; species Nocardia yamanashiensis. The sequence continues at coordinate 1,018,903 of NZ_CP089226.1, read as the reverse complement.
GACCACCGCGCCTGGATAGCTTTCCAGGGCTTGTTCGAGGTCTTCGACCAGGGCTGGGGAGAGGTGGTTGGTCGGCTCGTCGAGGAGGAGCAGGTCGGCGGGATCGGTTACCAGTCTGGCCAATTCGATGCGGCGGCGTTGGCCGTAGGAGAGTTCGCCGATGCGCAACTCCAGTTCGGACGGGCGGAACAGGCCCAGGGCGAGCAGGGGTTCGGCGTGTTCGTCCGGGTAGCCGACCTTGCCGGCGGCGAACGCCTCGAGCACGGTCATGGCGGCGGGCCACGGCGAACCCTCCTGCCGTAGGTGACCGACCCGCCCGCGCACCGTGACCGTGCCCGCATCCGGGGCGAGATCGCCCGACAGCAATCGCAGCAGGGTGGTCTTGCCCGCGCCGTTGGGGCCCGTGACCAGCAATCGATCACCGTAGCCCACCCGCAGCCCGGCCACGTGGAGACGGAAATCGACTGTGACAGCGGACAATTCCGCAATCACATCCGGCACAACGACCGGATCCGAGTCGGCTCCCGCCGCACGATCGACCGCCACCGCCGAGCGGTCGGTCGGCACCACGGAGCGTTCGATTGACGACGCGCCGGTGGCTGGGCCGGACCGCAGCCCGGTCACCGTCGCGGGTTTCGACGCGCCCACGCCGTTCTCCGTGTCGGTCGGCGCATCTGCCCGCTCCGCAGGGATGGAGCCGCTGAACCGCAGCCGGTCCGGCGGCGGGGCTACCGGTTCGGCGGTCAGTCGCGCCAGGCGCTCCTTGGCGTTGCGGATGCGGCCCATCGCGCCGTGGTCGCGGCCGCGGGCACGGAAGGGGCCTGCGGCGAAGACGGCGAGGGGGAGTTTGCGCGGGATCGCTTCCAGGCGGGCCACATTCGACTCGGCCAGGCGTTTGCTGCGGGACAGTTCGGCATTCCAGCGGTCGAATTCCATTTGCTGCCTGCGGCGTTCGGCGGCCTTGGCGGTGAGGTAGCCGGTGTAGCCGTTGCCGTGGCGGGCGACGCGGCCCGCTTCGACTTCCAGGACGATCGAGGTGATGCGGTCCAGGAACACCCGGTCGTGGGTGACGGCGACGACGGTGCCGCGGTGCGAACGTAGTTGGCGCTCCAGCCATTCGACCGCGGTGTCGTCGAGGTCGTTGGTGGGTTCGTCGAGCAGCAGCAGTTCCGGGGCGGAGGCCAGGACGCCCGCGAGGGCCAGGCGGCGGCGCTCGCCGCCGGAGAGGGTGCCCAGTGCGCGGGTGCGGTCCAGGCCCGGCAGGCCCAGGCCGTGCAGCGCGGCTTCCACCCGCGCTTCGGCCTGATATCCGCCGCGTGCCTCGAAGCGTTCGAGCAGGCGGTCGTAGCGGGCCAGGCGATCGGTGAGCGGACCGGGGGCGACCAGCGCCTGTTCGGCCGCGCGGAGCTGCAGTTCCATTTCGCGAATGTCCTTCAGCGCCAAGTCGATCGCGTCCGCCACGGTCGCGGCGAGCGGCAGTTCCAGGGTTTGCGTCAGGTAGCCGATGCCGCCCGGGAACTGCACGATCAGCTCACCGTTGTCGGGCAGGTCGCGGCCCGCCATGAGCCGCAGCAGAGTGGATTTGCCGGAACCGTTGTCGCCGACGATGCCGGCCTTCTCCCCCGGCCGGATGGACAGGGAGACCGCGTCCAGCACGAGGCGGTCATCGAAACGCCGGGTGACCTCGGCGAGGGTGAGCTGGGAGACGGTGGGGCGTGGGAGGGTAAGCAAGGGAGCCTCCTGTTCTCGGCATGCCGGAACACGAACGAGCGCGGCGGATGCCGGATGGATGGGGAGTCCACGCGAAAGACACACGCCCGCAGGCGGTTGCGTGGGATGACGGATCGACGCGGAGCAAAGCTCAACGCGGCGACCGGATTACATCAACAAAGTTCCCATGAGGTTTACGAAGGTATCCCGGCGGATTGCGCCCGTCAACCGCGATTCAGGTCACATCCCCACGGTTGACAAGTTCTGCTTGTTCAGTCAATACTGAACACATCGCACCTACAGAACATAATGTGGGTGGCAGCGAAGGAGTTAGAGATGACCGCCCCCGCAATCCGCGTCGCAGGTCTGACCAAGCATTACGGCAAGAACGTCGCGCTCACCGACCTGAACCTGGAGGTCGCGCCGGGCGAGGTGTTCGGCTTCCTCGGCCCCAACGGCGCGGGGAAATCCACCACCATCCGCATCCTGCTGGACCTGATCCGGCCGACCGCCGGGCGCGTGGAGATCTTCGGCATCGAACCGCGGACCGGCGGGGCGGAACTGCGGCGGCGCATCGGCTACCTGCCCGGCGAGCTCACCCTCGAGGGCCGCAATACCGCGCGAGACCTGCTGAGCTTCCTCGCCGATCAGCACGGGAACGTGCCCACGGGACGGATCGAGGAACTGGCCGGGCAGCTGGATCTGGACCTGGGCAAGAAGGTCGGGGCGATGAGCAAGGGCAACAAGCAGAAGGTCGGCATCGTCGCCGCCTTCATGCACCGGCCCGACCTGCTCATCCTGGACGAACCCACCTCCGGGCTGGATCCGCTGCTGCAGCAACGGTTTCTGACGCTGGTCGAGGAAGCCAAGGGCAACGGCCAGACGGTGTTCATGTCCTCGCACATCCTCAGCGAAGTGCAGCAGACCGCGGACCGCGCCGTCATCATGCGCGCCGGGCGGCTGCTGGGCACCGAGAACGTCGAGGATCTGCGCAGCCGCGCCCCGCGCTCGGTCGAAATCGTGTTCGGGGAAACGGTTTTCGCCGACGACTTCGCCCGGCTCGGCAACGTCAAAGATGTCGTGGTGGACGGAAACACCCTGCGCTGCACCACCGAAGGCGAAGTGGACGCACTGTTCAAGACGGCCGCCAAATACCAGCTGGTGAGCGTGCTGTCCACCGAACCCGATCTCGAAGAGCTGTTCTTCGACCTGTACGAACGCCGCTGAACCCCTCCCCCGCCAGCATCGAAGTCTTTTCCGCACAAAGGAATCCGTCATGACCCGCTCGGTTTTCACCCAGACTCTGAAGGAACAGCGGCGCGCGCTCATCGGCTGGTCGGCCGGCCTGGCCATCGTGCCGATGATGTACCTGCCGTCCTACCAGTCGCTCAAGGACCAGGGCTCGCTGAACATCAAGCAGAACGATATGTACACCGCGATGGGCATGAGCGATTTCGCCAGCGCCACCGGGTATCTCAACTCCACCATCTTCTCGCTGATGGGCCTGCTGCTCGTCGTGATCTTCGCGGTCACCATGGGCGCGCGCACCGCCGCGCAGGAGGACAGCGGCACCCTGGATCTGCTACTGGCGCAACCGATCAGCCGCGGTTCGCTGCTGCGGCAGCGGTTCGCCGCGCTGGCCGTGCAGATCGTGATCGTCACCGCCGTGCTCGGGCTCGGCGTGCTCGCCGGAGCCGAGGCCGGCGCACTGGACGTCCCGGCGGGCAATATCCTCGCCGCCGTCGCCGGACTCGGACTGCTCGGATTGGCCGTCGGCGCACTCACACTCATGGTCGGCGCGGTCACCGGCAAGCGGGCCATGACCCTCGGCCTGGCCGCGCTGCTGGTGGCCGGCGGCTACCTCGCCAACAGCCTGGGCGCGTTCGTCGACGGGGCCACCTGGCTGCAGCGGCTGTCGCCGTTCCACTACGCCGTCGGCGACGCGCCGCTGGTGAACGGCTGGAACGCCGGCAACCTCGCCGTCCTACTGGCGCTGGCCGCCGCCGCGATCGCGGTGGCGCTCACCGTCTTCGACCGCCGCGATCTCGCGGTCTGACCGTCCCCTCGGGGTGGGTTCGCCGAACCCACCCCGATTTCCCGTATCCGAGGAAGGAATACTGCAGCCATGACCAGCGCAACCCCCGAACAGCCCACGCCCACCGACGCCCAACTGGCCTTCGTGGAGGATTTCGCGCTCGTACTGGAACGCATGGGCCTGGTCCGCATGGTCGGCCGCACCGTCGGCTGGCTGCTGGTCTGCGATCCGCCGCAGCAGACGTTCAACCAGATCGCCGAGGCGCTGCAGGCCTCCAAGGGTTCGATCTCCAGCGCGCTCAAGACGCTCACCACCATGCACTGGGTGGACAAGACCACCCGCCCGGGCGATCGCCGCGACTACTACTCGGTGCGTCCCGGCATCCTGCCCGAACTCACCAAACGCCAGAGCGGCATGTACGACACCCTCACCCAGATGACCTCGCGCGGGCTGGCGCTGTTCGAGGACCCGAACGGCGAGGACGCGGCGCGGGTGCGCGATATGCACGAGTTCTTCGTCTGGATGGGCAAGGAACTGCCCGCCCTGCTCGACCGCTGGGATGCCGAACAGGGCGCGAAATAGGCTGTCAGGACAGCATTTTCGCCTTCAGGGCGGCGATGTCCGCGTCGGTGAGTTTCAGGCCGTCGTGGACGTAGTCGTCGAAGCTGCCGTAGGTCTGGTTCACCTGGTCGAACGCGGCGTCCAGAGCTGAGGGGACGACGCCGTTGAGGGCATCGCCCGGCGCGGCATCGCGGTAGTAGTTCGACAGCAGGTAGTCGTACATCACGGTGTCGCGGTCCACGCCGAGGATGGTGAGCAGGACCGCGGACATCCAGCCGGTACGGTCCTTGCCCGCCGTGCAGTGGTAGAGGACGGTGCCGTCGGTGGTGTCGATGATGTTGTGCAGGATCGAGGCGAAGCCCTCGTTCGCGCCCGGAGTGGTGATGAAGGCACGGTACAGGTCCGCGCCGGCGCTGAAGGTGGACAGCATGACCTGGGGCGGGGCCTGGCCGATCACGTCGTCGAGGTTCGGTACCGCGCCCGCGGGCACCCGGTCGGGGGCCATCGCGACTTCATAGCCGGTCCGCAGGTCGTCGTCGAATTTCAGATTGTGGGCGGTGAGCCAGGCCAGGTCGGCGTCGGTGGCCTTGGACAGTTCACCGGTACGGAAGACCAGGCTGGTGTGTCACGGGCGTCGGAAATGTGCCGAGCGCCGGGCAGCGGGGCTGTCCGGCGCTCGGCGGGAACGCGAATCGGGTTGTCAGGCGAGCAGTTTCGCCTTCAGCGCCGAAATATCGTCGGCGGTCAGCTTCAAGCCGTCGCGGACGTAGTTGTCGAAGCTGCCGTAGCTCTGGGCGGCCTGATCGAAAGCCGAGTCCAGGGCCGCGGAGATGACGCCGTTCATGGCATCGCCGTCCTTGGCGTCGCGGTAGTAGTTGGAGAGCATGAAGTCGTAGTAGACGGTGTCCTTGTCGACTCCGAGAATGCTCAGCAACACCGCCGAGGTCCAGCCGGTGCGATCCTTGCCGGCGGTGCAGTGGAACAGGACCGCGCCGTCGTTGTGGGCGATATCGCGCAGCACGGACGCGAACGCCTCGTTCGCGCCGGGCGCGGTGATGAAGGCGCGGTAGAGGTCGGTGCCCGCGGACAGGGTGGAGGCCATCACCTGCGGCGGAGCCTGGCCGATCACATCGTCGTGGAAGGCGGTCGCCCCGGCCGGGATCTTGTCCTTGCCCATCAGCTGCTGCTCGTAGGAGGTGCGCAGGTCGTGCACCGAACGCACGTTCTTGCCGGTCAGCGCGGCCAGATCGGCATCGGTGGCCTTGCTCAATTCGCCGGTGCGGTAAACCAGTCCGGTGCGCACGGTGTGACCGTCGGCGGTGCGGTAGCCACCGGCGTCACGGGCGTTCACCACGCCCTGCAGGGCCAGCGAACGGCCATCGGTGTTCACCACGACGGCACTGGTCGCGGCGGGCGGCTCGGCGGCGAACGCCAGGGCGGGGGACGCACCGAAAGACAGGGCGGCGGCCATGACCACCGAGGCCCCGAGCATGCGGGGTCGAATCACGCGAACTCCCTTCAACAGACGCCCGGCGGGGTGTGCCGGGCAGGCGGCCCGCGACGATCACGGGACGCGAAACTCGGTTCCCCCCTGCGTCGTTCCGCCGCACACGAGGGTGCGCGGCGGAATCGACGAGGCGTGCTTCAGGATGCGGTGGCCGCCGGGACCTCGAAACGGGACAGGGCCAGCAGACGGGAGATGGCGCGCAGGTACTTCTTCTTGTAGCCGCCGTCCAACATTTCCTGGGTGAAGATCTGATCCAGCTTCGCGCCCGACACGGTGACCGGGGTGCCGGCGTCGTAGAGCCGGTCGGCCAGCACCACCACGCGCAGCGCGGCGACCTGATCCGGCACGGTGTGCAGGCCCGAGATGTAGACCGCGGACACGCCGTTGATCAAAGCGCCGTAGCGGGACGGGTGCAGGGTGCTCAGATGCTTCAGCAGCTCGTCGAAATCGTCGAGCGTGGAATCCGGTGTGGCGGCGGCCTTTTCGACCAGCAGCGCGGGCGAGGTCGGCTCCGGGGCGGGCGGCAGATCGCGGTGGCGGTAGTCCGGGCCGTCGACGCGGATGGTCTCGAACAGCGAACCCAGCTTCTTGATCTCGCGCAGGAAGTCCTGGGCGGCGAAACGGCCCTCGCCCAGCTGGCCCGGCAGCGTGTTGGAGGTGGCCACGATGGACACCCCGCGCGCGGTCAGCTCGGTGAGCAGGCGCGAGACCAGCATGGTGTCGCCCGGATCGTCGAGCTCGAACTCGTCGATGCACAGCACGCTGTTCGAGGACAGCCGCTCCACCGAATTGTTGAAGCCCAGCGCGCCCACCAGATTGGTGACCTCGCCGAAGGTGCCGAAGGTCTTGGGACCGGGCACGGAATGGAAGATCGAGGCCAGCAGGTGGGTCTTGCCCACGCCGAAGCCGCCGTCCAGGTACAGGCCGATGCCGGAGACCGGCTTCTTCTTGCCGAAGAGGCCCTTCTTGTCCGCGGCCTTGCGCAGTTTGGCGACCTGGCCGGCGAACTCCTCGGCCTTCTTCACCGTGGCAGCCTGGGTGGGCTCCTTGGGATCCGGGATATACGAAGCGAAGCTCACCTCGTCGAAGGTGGGCGGGGGAACCATCTGGGCCACCAGCTGGTCAGCCGGAACCTCCGGGTGGCGATCGACGAGGCGTTGTTGCACGCAAATAGCCTAGAGACGTGGTGTAGTGGCTTCTCATGCAGCGTATGCCAATTGCGACCCAGCTCACAGATCTCACCCATGACGACCTGGTCCGGCTGTACGCCTACCCCGCCACGCTGACCGCGCCGTGGATCCGGGTCAACTTCGTGACCAGCATCGACGGGGCGGTGAGCATCGACGGGCGCTCGGGCGGGCTGGGGACGCCAGCGGACAAGACGGTGTTCCGGCTGCTGCGCGATCTGGCCGATGTGGTGCTGGTCGGGGCGGGGACCGCGCGGGCGGAGAACTACGGGGCGGCGCATACCGACCAGCGCTTGCGAACCCGGCTGTACCACCACGGTTTCGGCGGCGATCCCGATGGCGCGGCGCCGCGCATCGCGGTGGTGACGGCGAGCGCCGCCCTCGATCCGACCAGTCGGTTGTTCACCGATACCGGGGCCCGGCCGATCGTCATCACCACCGCCGACGCGCCCGCCGAACGCAAACGCCTGCTGACCGACGCCGGGGGCGAAATCGTGGAGGCGGGCGAGAGCTCGTGCACCGTCACCGCCATCCGCGACGCGCTCGCAGCGCGCGGACTGCCGCGCGTGCTGTGCGAAGGCGGCCCCGCGCTCTTCGGTGAACTGCTCACCGCGCACGCCGTCGACGAACTCTGCCTCACCACCTCCCCGCTGCTGGTCGGCGGCACCGAACGGCGAATCGCGGTGTCCCCCAACGCCACGGCCACCCCCATGAACTGCCGTCATCTGCTCGTCGACAGTGACGGCACCGTGCTCACCCGATGGGAACGCGCCCACACCCAGAGCTGAAACCGCTCGCCGGACCTGGCAGGCTGTAGCGCATGCGCTGGACTCGGGCCGCTCTGCTGGCGTCGACACTTTCGATCCTGGTGACCACCGGCTGTGGTGCCGGACCCTCGGACCGTCCCGCCGTCGCGGTGGAACGGCCGCATCAGGCCGGGGCCGTGGAGACGAACGCGCCGTCGAAACCGGACCAGCCCGCGCCCGAAGTGCCCAAGACCGAACTGAACTGGCACGACTGCGCGACGCCGACGTTCAACCTGCTCGCCCTCGGCGCGCCGCCCGCGGGGCTGATCCTGGAATGCGCGGAGTACACCACGCAGGTCGATATCGCCGGGACCGTGGCGGGGAACTTCCGGACCGCGGCCATGCGCGCCCGCTACGACAAGACGCCCAAGGACGCCGCGCCGCTGGTGCTGACCTCCGGCAACGACCGGTCCTCGACGGCCACGCTGGCCGGGCTGGCGGCCGGACCGACGGCGGCGCTGCTGACCTCGCGGCCCATCGTGGCGGTGGACCGGCGCGGCATCGGCAGTTCGCAGGCGGTCAACTGCATGACCAACGAGATTCGCCGGATCATCAACGATCAGGGGCAATTCACGCGCGGCGCAACCGATCCCGTGGACGCGGTGGGCGAGGCCAGCCAGGACGCCACCATCGCCTGCCTGGACTTCCTCTCGCCCGCGCAGCAGACCTTCGACGCCGCGCACGCCGCCGACGATATCGAGCAGCTGCGCAAGCAGTGGCAGGTCGATCACATCGCACTGCTGGGCACCGGCAGCGGCGCGAACGTGGCGCTGAGCTACGCGCGCAAGTACGGGGATCATCTGGCGCGGCTGCTGCTGGATTCGCCGCAGGCGGTCGGGCTGGACGCGGTCGGGCGCGCCGAACTGAAGGTGAAGGGCGCGGAGGCGGCGCTCACCGCGTACGCGCAGCGTTGCACCGCCCTGAAATGCGCGCTGGGCGCCGATCCGCGCGGCGCGGTGGCCGAACTGGTGAAGCGGGCCGGAAACGGCGAATTCGGCGATCTGTCGGCCGCGGTGCTGGTGACCACGCTGAGCGGGTTTCTCGGCAATCCGCTTGCCGTGCAGAACAACACCGTCACCGAATTCGCCGATGCGCTGGCCGCGCTGGGGCGCGGGGATCGGGGGCCGTTGCAGCCCTATGTGCTGAAAGCCAATTCGGCCATCGCCAGCGACGGTGAGTACGTGAACCGGTGCAGCGACAATTCGCAGCCCGCGTCCTCCGCGCGCGCCAAGGAACTCTCCGGCACCTGGGGCGGGCAGTACCCGGTCTTCGGCCGCGTCACCGCCATCGGACTGATGGCCTGCTCGGCGTGGCCGGCCGCCGCCGTCATGCCCCTGCCCGAAAAATTCGACAAGCCGGTGCTGATCCTCGGCGGCAATGCCGATCCGGTCACCGGCCAGGACGGCCGCCCCTCGGTGAGCGGCGCGCTCGGCACCGCCGGGGCCCGCACCTCCACCGTCGTCTGGCAGGGCTGGGGCCACCCGAGCTTCTCGCACTCCGGGTGCGTGCAACAGAACATGGTCGACTACCTGAAGGAAGCGAAGCTCCCCGCCGACGGAACGGCCTGCCCGGCCTGACCCCACGGCCCCGGCAGGGGCAACCCTGTGCCGCGGGGCACGTTTTCGGCGGGTCCGCGCAACCTCGAGCGCGGTTTCCGGTGTACCGTGCCCGAGTGTTCCTTCGCCAGCTCGAGCCCCGCACCGCTCGCACCACCGCCGAGGTCCTGAACTTCGCCTTATGGCCGTTCGCGATCCTGACCGTGATCAACCGGGTGTTCATCAAGGCTGTCAACGGGTACATCACCAATGACTTCCGCCCCGTCTACGACGCGTCGTTGAACTTCCTCAACCATCGCGCGATCTACGGGGCGAACTTCAACTCGACCGATCCGCACTACCTGTACCCGCCCAGCGGGACGCTGCTGATCGCGCCGCTGGCCATCGTCGACCCGGAGAAGTCGCGGTGGCTGTTCATCCTGGTGAACGCCGCCGCCATCATCCTGGCCGGGTATCTGCTGCTGCGGCTGTTCAACTTCACGCTGAACTCGGTGGCCGCGCCCGCGCTGCTGCTGGCCATGTTCATGTCCGAAACCGTCACCAACACCCTGGTTTTCACCAATATCAACGGCTGTCTGCTGCTCGCCATGGTGGCGTACTTCCACCTGCTGCTGAAGCGCAAGGACCTATGGGCCGGGGTGGCATTGGGATTGACCATCGCGGTCAAGGGGCCGTTGCTGGCGCCGCTGCTGTTCATTCCGCTGGTGCGCGGGCAGTGGAAGGTGTTCATCACCGCCCTGGGCATTCCGGTCGCATTGAACCTGGCGGCCTGGCCGCTGATCGTGGACTACAAGCAGTTCTGGTCGCACACCTGGCCTTACATCATGGAGTCGCGGGACTACTTCAACAGCGCCATCGTCGGCAATGCCGGGTACTACGGCGTCGCGGACTGGCTGACCTGGACCATCCGCATCGCCATGGGCGTGATGGTGCTGGCCATCCTGTGGATCCTGTACCGGTACTACCTCGAGGACGAGGTGTTCTTCGTCTGCACCACCTCCGGCGTGCTGATCGCCGGTGTGCTGCTGCTCGGCTCGCTCGGCCAGATGTACTACTCGATGTTCCTGTTCCCGCTGCTCATGACCGTGGTGCTGAAGAATTCGACACTGCGCAACTGGCCGGCGTGGGTGGCGGTGTTCGGGTTCATGTCCTACGACAAGTGGCTCTCGGATCGCTGGCAGTCGCCGGGCCGGACCCTGGAATACCTGCGCGTCACCTTCGGCTGGGGACTGCTGCTCATCGTCATCTTCTGTGTGCTGGGCGAGCGCTACCTGACCGCCAAGCGCGAAGGCCGGTTGCAGGCGGGCAAATCCCTGGATCCGGCGTGGATGCATCCGGAGCAGCGGGAAGCGCCGGTCACGAGCAATGGCCGTGCGCGCCATGCCGAACCGGTCGCGCAGGGCACCGGACACTGATCGCGGCGAAGTATTAGCGTAGGGGCATGAGTGCTTCCGATGCCGATACTTCGCGACCGCGAATCCAGCTCACGCCGCAGGAGTGGCGCGCCAAGCTGAGCCCCGAGGAGTACGCGGTGCTGCGGGAGGCGGGCACCGAGCGGGCGTTCACGGGTGAATACACCGATACCGAGACCGAGGGCGTGTACGCCTGCCGGGCCTGCGGGGCCGAATTGTTCCGCAGCAGCGAGAAATTCCATTCGCACTGCGGGTGGCCGTCGTTCTTCGATCCGGCCGATTCGGACGCGGTGATCCTGAAGGCCGATGATTCGCTCGGCATGCGACGGGTGGAAGTGCTGTGCGCCAACTGCCACAGCCATCTCGGGCACGTGTTCGAGGGCGAGGGATATCCCACGCCCACGGACAAGCGCTACTGCATCAACTCCATCTCGCTGCGCCTGCACCCCTCGGACGAGGCAGCGAAGTAGGTCGCAGGAATCTTACGGAGCGAACGCGATTCCCCGCATGCCCCGAATTGTCCGGGCATGCGGGGAGCAAACTCAGGGCAGCGACGCGATCAGCTGCTCGATCTCCACGCGCGGACCGGTGAAGAACGGAATCTCCTCGCGCACATGCAACCTCGCCTCGGTGGCGCGCAGATCACGCATGAGATCCACGATGCGATGCAGTTCCGGGGCCTCGAAGGCGAGCAACCACTCGTAATCGCCGAGCGCGAAGGACGCGACCGTATTGGCGCGCACATCCGGGTAGCCGCGAGCCGCCTTGCCGTGATCGGCGAGCATCTTGCGGCGCTCCTCGTCCGGCAGCAGGTACCACTCGTAGGAGCGCACGAACGGGTACACGCAGATGTAGTTGCCCGGCTCCTCGCCCGCCAGGAACGCGGGGATGTGGGACTTGTTGAATTCGGCCGGGCGATGCAGAGCGGCATTGGACCACACCGGGTTCGAGGCCTGGCCCAGTTCGGTGGTGCGGCGGAAATCGGCGTAGGCGGCCTGGATCTCCTCGATCTTCTCCGCGTGCCACCAGATCATGAAATCGGCGTCGGCGCGCATGCCGGCCACATCGTAGATACCGCGCACGATCACGCCGCGCTCTTCCAGAGAGTCGAAGAACTCGCGGGCCTCCTTGACGGCGGCCGCACGGTCGTCGCCGAGCACACCGGGCTCCACCTGGAACACCGAGAACATGAGGTAGCGGATGGTGTCGTTGAGGGCCTTGTAGTCGAGTCGCGCCATGGCACCCATCGTGCCACCCGGGGGCCGCGGGTCCGGCGGCGCACCCCGGCCGGCGCCGGTGCGGCCAGGCGTTCCAGCAGCAGCAGACCGTAGAGCAGCAGCAGCCATTCGATGACGTACAGCAGCGGGAAGACGGACGCGGCCACCGACCACACCTTCGGAACGGCCTCGGCCAGCCGCGCGATCATCGCTCCCCTTCCCCGGCACCGGCGGCGCCAAGCGTTCAGAAGCGATATCGCGCGGCCGCGCGGGCGTGTTCACAGCGGGCGGTCACGGACCGGCAACACGGGGTCAGGGGCGGGCGGACCAGGAGGCGATGAGGCGGCGCAGGCCGTCGCGGAAGATGTCGTCGCTGACGGTCAGGCGGGCCACCTCGTCGAGATGGGTGCCCAGCACCGGGAATTCGTCGGGGTCCAGGGCGGCCAGGGACGAACGGGCGCGCAGCAGTACCGATTTGCGGTCGCGGTGTTCGATGAGCGCGGCGCAACCCAGGGTGTAGAGGTACATTTCGCGGTAGGCCAGCAGGGCGTCCTGGACGCTGAGGCCGGCGGCCATATTGTCGGCCAGTTGAGGTTCGGTGAGGCGGGACAGCAGGCGCGGGCCGAACCAGGAGCGGGAGCCGCGCAGCAGCACCAGACCCGGGCGGGTGCCGAGCAGTTCGTACCAGGCGGTAAAACGGTTTTCGGTCACCTCCGCCCAGGTCCCGGAGCCGGCGGGGATCTCGGGCAGGTGGTCGGCGAGGTGATCGGCGAGCAGGTCGAGCAGGCCCGCGAAATCTCCGCCACCCCGGCGCACCACCGTGGTGTGCGACACGTCCAGATAGTTCGCGATGGCGCGGAAACTCAGTTCGGCGCCGCCCTTTTCGCTGATGATGGCCAGTCCGGCGTGCGCGATGGCCTCCGGTGTCGCCTCGTCGAGCGACTTCGACTTCCTGGGCATGTCACCAGCGTAAGTTACAGTGTAACTATCCGATACCGCGGGCCCGGAGTGTCGCCCGGGCTGTCCGTATCGTCCGAATCCGCATCGAAGCGAAGGAAGTGCAGTGCATCCGACTTACGCAGACGTGAAAGCGGCCGCCGACCGAATCGCGGGGCACACCCGTCCGGTGGTGCTCACGCCTGCCGACCCGGGCACCGTGCCCGCACCCGGCGGCGGGCAGGTGTGGTTCGCGCTCGAGCATCTGCAGTACACGGGGAGCTTCAAAGCCCGCGGGGCCGCCAATTTCATGCTGGCGCATCAGGAATCCGGTGACCTGCCCACAGTGGGGGTGACCATCGCCTCCGGCGGGAACGCGGGCGTGGCCTGCGCGTGGGCCGCCGGGCTCGTTGATGCCGCCGCCACCGTCTTCCTTCCCACCGCCGCACCGGCGGTGAAGGTCGAGCGCCTGAAATCCCTGGGCGCGCACGTCATGTCCGGCGGCGCGGCCTATGCCGACGCGGCCGCCGACTGCGAGCGCTATGCCGCCGCCACCGGAGCCCTGCGCTCGCACGCCTACGACGATCCGTACATCGCCGCCGGCGCGGGCACGCTGCTGGACGAAATCGTCGCCCAGCTACCCGGTCTGGACACCGTGGTCGTCGCGGTCGGCGGCGGCGGACTCTTCACCGGGATGGCCGTAGCCGCCGCCCACCACGGCATCCGCGTGGTCGCCGCCGAACCGGAGAACTGCCGCGCCTTCAACGCCGCCCTCGCCGAAGGCCACCCCGTCGACGTCCCCATCGACTCCATCGCCGCCGACTCCCTCGGCGCCACCCGCACCTCCGAAATGGCCCTGACCGCCGCCGCACTCGCCGACGTCCGCTCGGTCCTGGTCACCGACGAGCAGATCATCGCCGCCCGCAAACTGCTCTGGACGAACCGCCACCTCCCCGTGGAACACGCCGCCGCCACCGCCCTGGCCGCCCTCCGCTTCGGGGCCTATGTGCCCCGTCCGGGCGAGCGAGTGGCGATCGTCCTGTGCGGCGGCAACACCGACACCACGGACCTACTCCCCCGCTGACCCATCCGCCACTTCAGGCGCGCGCCGGGGCCGCTCGAGGCGGGTGCTGGAGCGGGGCCGGTTTAGGCAGATCTACTCAGGGGGTCGAGTAGCCGGGCTCATCCGGCGGGTCGCCCTTGTTCAGCAGGATCGAACGCGTTGCCAGTCCCCCGACGCGGAAGGTCCCCCTCATGAATCGGTCATTGCTCGTCATCAGTCAGATCGTGGTCGTTCTGCTCGCCATCGCGGTGCGGATGCTCGCGCCGGGGTGGTGGTTGGTCATCATCATCCTGAGCTTCGGGCTGGTCGCCGCGGTCTCGCTCGCACCGCTGCTGCTGGCCGCCATCATGGCCACCGTGTTCGCGCCGTCGTTGCGCCCGCACACGCTCGTCGCCCTCGTTGCAGCCGATCTCGCGGCGCTGTCCTTCGCGCTCACCATGACCGACTTCACCGATCAGTCCGACGACCACCTGGTCCCCTTGGCCGCGTTGATGACGGGGGACGGGAACGTCTCCGCTTCCGCGGCAAGCATTTTCGACTCGGTCGCGGGGTGGTCCTTCATCGTCGGCATCGTCGCAGGTATCGCCGTGGCGATCCTATCCGTTGTCGATCATGTTCGCGCCGGGCGGGCGGACCGGGCGCAGCAATTCCTCACGCCGGCGGTCGGGTGAGGCGTGGTCGATCGGGATCGGGTCAGCGGTGGCCGAGGTCCTCGAGGATGCGTGCTGCGGCGGCGGTGCCGGTGGCGGCACAGGCGGGGACGCCGACGCCGTCGAGGTAGGAGCCTGCCAGGGCGAGGGCCGGGAGATCGGCCGTGGCCGAACGGAGATCGGCGATTCGGGTGGTGTGGCCGGGGGCGTATTGGGGGAGGCCGCCGGGCCAGCGTTGGACGATCGCCTGGGTGGGGTGGACTGTCGCGCCGGTGACAGTGGCGAGGTCCTCGCGGGCTGCGGCGATGAGTTCCTCGTCGGACCAGGTCAAGGGGGTGGCCGCGCCGTAGCGGCCGAAGGAGGCGCGGACCAGGGCCACGTCTCGGGACGCCAGGTGGGGCCATTTGCGGCTGGAGAGGGTGAATGCCTTGGCGCGCAGGGGTTCCCCGGTGGCGACCAGGATGCCTGAGTTCTCGGGGAGGTCGGTGTCGGCGGGGAGGGCCATCGCGACTACCGCCGAGGAGGCGAGTTCGATTCCGGCGAGCAGTTCGCTTGCGGCGGGGGCGATCCCGGCGAGCAGGGCGGCGGTGACCGGGGCCGGGGTGGCCAGGATCACGGCGTCTACCGTGCCGACGGGATCGATTTCCCAGCCGGTGGGGGTGCGGCGGAGTTCGGTTGCGGTGGTTTCGGTTTCGATCTTGACGTCGGCGGCGGCGCGGAGGGCTTCCAGGAGGACGCCGTAGCCGTCGCGGATGCCGCCGAAGACGGGTGTCGTGGAGGGGGCGGGCACGGCGGTGGCGATGGCCGCGGTGAGGCTGGGGGCGCCGCCGTCGAGGGCGGCGGCGAGGGTGGGGAGCGCGGCGCGGATGCCGATCGTATTGGCAAGGCCCGCATAGACTCCGCCGAGCAGCGGGTCGACGCTGCGGTGCACGACCTGTTCGCCGAAGCGATCCCCGACCAGGGCCGCGACCGAGATGTCGTCGCCGGGCGACCAGTGCAGGGGGCGTTGGGGTTCCGTGGCGACGCGGGTCAGGGTGTCGGCGTCGACGAGCCCGGTCACCGCTTCCGGGCCGGCGGGGATGCCCATGAGCGTGTCGGCGGGCAGCGGATGGGAGGTACCGCCCGACCAGATCAGCGGCCGCCGTCCGGTGGGGTACACCAACTGGTCTTCGATGCCGAGTTCGCGCATGAGCGAGGGGATTTCGGGCCGGCGGCCGACGAACGCCTCCGCACCCAGATCCACCGGATCACCGGCCAGCTCACCGGTACGCAGGATGCCGCCGATACGGGCGCGCCGTTCGATCAGGACCAGATCCGCGGCTGATCCCAGCGCCTGACGCAATCGATACGCGGCAACCAGTCCACTGATTCCGCCACCGACCACCGCGATCCGCATCGAGCACTCCTCGTCACTCCGTGATCGCCGCGACCCGCTCCCGAACACCGGGCCACAACGTCACAGCCCGCACCTCACCGTCGAGCCGCTACACCCGCCAACCTACTCCCGCCCCACACTGTGACCTGCGCCCGGTATGCGCCGATCCCCCGCCACCGCCGCGAGTTGCCGAACCCCGGCAGCAGACGTGACTGCCCCGCCGAGTCCGCAGAAACAAGACCTGCTGGCGGAGCGCATCTCGACCTGATCCGATGCTGCACGCCCCACGAACGACAGCGGCCCGCGTCTGGTGGACGCGGGCCGGTGCGGTGGATGAGCGGCGCTGGTTACAGCGGGGCGGGGAGGCTGTGGATCAGGGCGACGGTGTCGGTGATCACGGTGGGGTCGGTGGCGGGGAGGACGCCGTGGCCGAGGTTGAAGATGTGGCCCTTCGCGCCGAGGGTGATGGCCTCGTCGGCTTCGTGGGCGATGCGGCGGACCTCGGCTTCGATGGCGGTGGGGCCCGCGAAGAGGACGGCGGGATCGAGGTTGCCCTGCAAGGCTTTTCCGGGGCCGACGCGGCGGATGGCGTCGGTGAGCGGGATGCGCCAGTCGACGCCGACCACGTCCGCGCCGGCTTCGCCCATGGCGCCCAGCAGTTCTCCGGTGCCGACGCCGAAGTGGATGCGCGGAATGCCCGCGCCGGCCAGTTCGGTGAAGACGCGTTCGGAGTGCGGCATCACGTATTCGCGGTACTGGGCGAGGGAGAGCGCACCGGCCCAGGAATCGAAGAGCTGCACCGCGTCCACGCCCGCGTCGATCTGGGCGCGCAGGAATTCGATGGTGATATCGGTGAGCACCCCGAGCAGCTCGTGCCAGGTGGCGGGATCGGCGAGCATCATCGCCTTGGTGCGTTCGTGATTCTTCGACGGCCCGCCCTCGACCAGATAGGACGCGAGGGTGAAAGGCGCACCGGCGAAACCGATGAGCGGAACCTGATCGAGTTCGTCGAGCAGCAGTTTGATGCCCGCGGTGACCGCACCCACTTCCTCGGCGCGCAGCCGCGGCAGCGCGCGCACATCGGCGGTGTCGCGCACCGGGTTCGCCACCACGGGGCCGACGCCCGCCACGATATCGAGGTCGATGCCCGCCGCCTTGAGCGGAACCACGATGTCGGAGAACAGGATTGCCGCGTCCATATCGTGGCGGCGGATCGGCTGCATGGTGATCTCGCAGACCAGCTCCGGATCGAAACAGGACTGCAGCATGCCGATTCCCGCGCGCAGTTCCCGATACTCCGGAAGGGACCGACCGGCCTGTCTCATAAACCACACCGGACGCCGATGCGGAACGCCACCCTTCGCGGCGACGAGGAAGGGTGCGTCGGTCAACTGGCGGCGGCTGTGAGTGCTCATCACGAGCCATCGTAAAGGGGCATGACGGCGCGCCTCGCACGACTCCGGCCCCCGGCGGTCTACCGTTGCCTTCCGTGGCACCGCTCGACTTCCGCGACGGCGCCGCACCGACCCCGGAACCCGAAGAACCCCCAAGGTTTCGCGCCGCGGTCGATGCGATGGGAACCGCAACCGTTCACCCTCGGATCGAGCTCGCTCCGATCCGCCCGCCCCAGCGCCTGGCTCCTTACTCCTACGCGTTAGGTGCGGAAGTCACGCGACCCGACACCAATGTGGTGCCCGTCGACTCCGACGGGGACGCGTTCGGGCGGCTCATCCTGCTACACGACCCGAACGGGCAAGAGGCCTGGCACGGGGTGTTCCGGTTGGTCGCCTACATCCAGGCCGACATCGATTCCGCGCTCGCCGCCGACCCGCTGCTGCCCGAAGTGGCATGGAGCTGGCTGGTGGACGCGCTCGAATCACGCACCGGCTACACCGCGCTCGGCGGGACCGTGACCTCCACCAGTTCGGTGCGCTACGGCGATATCGCCGGGCCGCCGCGCGCGCACCAGCTGGAACTGCGCGCGTCCTGGACGGTCGGCGACACCGAGATGCGCCCGCACGTCGAAGCCTTCGCCGAAGTCCTCGCCTACGCCTCGGGCCTGCCGCCCGCCGGCGTCACCCGGCTGGACGTGCGGCGCGGCGGCGCGGACGACGACTAGGTCCCGCCGCCGCTCCCGCCGTTCGTGGTGGTCAGTGTGATTTTCCCCTCCGCGACGGGGCGTTCGGACGCGGATGAGAACTTCTGTACCGCAACGAAACCGGCGGCGGGCACGTACGATTCCGAACAGCGCACAGCCGCGTGCCGGTCAGCCGATTATCGACGGGACGCGGGCCCATTCCCGCCCTACCCGTAAAGTTCAAGACCATGTCCGTACCAGAAGAACCCGAAGCCACCGTCGCGGTCCCCTTGCTCGCGCCAGTGGACGGTGTGCCGCCGGTATTGGACAACCCCGCCCAAATCGCCGACGCCGCGCGCCGCTTGGCCGCCGGCACGGGTCCGCTGGCGGTCGACGCCGAACGCGCTTCCGGGTTCCGCTACTCCAATCGCGCCTATCTGATCCAGTTGCGGCGCGCGGGCGCGGGCAGCTTCCTCATCGATCCGGTGCCGGTGGACGAGGCGCTGACGCCGCTCGCGGACGCCATCAACGGCCTGGAATGGGTGCTGCATTCCGCCGATCAGGATCTGCCCGGGCTGGCGGAACTGGGGCTGTACCCGGCGCGGCTGTTCGACACCGAACTGGGCGGGCGACTGGCCGGATACGAGCGGGTCGGTCTGGCCGCCATGGTGGAACGATTGCTCGGGCGCGAACTGCGCAAGGGGCACGGGGCCGCCGACTGGTCCACCCGCCCGCTGCCCGACGAGTGGCTGAACTACGCGGCCCTCGATGTGGAGCTGCTGCTCGAACTGCGCGACGCGGTCGCGGTGGAACTCGAACTGCAAGGCAAAACCGATTGGGCCGCGCAGGAATTCGAGCACGTACGGCTGGCCGAACCGTCCGCACCGAAGGCCGATCGCTGGCGGCGCACCTCCGGCATCCACACCCTGCGCCGCACCCGCCAGCTCGCCATCGTGCGCGAATTGTGGACCACCCGCGACCGGCTGGCCCGGCTGCGCGATGTGGCCCCGGCCCGCATCCTCCCCGACTCCGCCATCGTTTCCGCGGCGACCGGCGAACCCAAGACCATCGCGCAGCTGCGCGCGCTGCCGATCTTCGGCGGGCCCAGACAGCGCCGCTACTCCCGCGAATGGCTGGGCGCGGTCGAGCGCGCCCGCGCCCTGCCCGACACCGAGCTGCCGCCGCTCACCCAGCCGTTCGACGGCCCGCCGCCGGTGAATCGGTGGGAACGGCGCGATCCGGCCGCCGCCGCCCGCCTGCAGAGCGCCCGCGCCGCCATGACCGAGCTGTCCACCGAGGTATCGATCCCGGTCGAGAATCTGCTCACCCCCGATCTGCTGCGCCGTATGTGCTGGGACGGGCTCCCACTGACCGTGACCAATGGCGACGCGCCGCGACTGATCGACGACTATCTGGCCGCCGGCGGCGCCCGCGCCTGGCAGCGTGAACTCGCCGTCCCCCGGCTGGCCGCCGCCCTCTATCCCGCGCCCAAGGCCTGACCCGAGCCCGCATCAGGGTCTGGCCTGCCCGCCCGAGCCCTCACCTCGGGCCGCTCGTCTGGCGCGGGCCTCGCTCCGAAGTCCGGCCTCGGCGGCCGACGGGAGCAGCGGCGCCACCCGGCCCCGACGCTGCGGCGTGGTCCCCTCCACCGTGGCGAAACATTCCGCAGCACAGGGCAAATTGCCGGTGGCCGGACGAAAGTCCTTGTGGCAATGGACGGAGCGGGTGGCGAATCGCGTGTTTCGGATGAAATCACCGGCCGCCATGTCTGACGCGTCTAGGTTTTGGCCATGAGCGCGTCGCACATCAACGCACCGGTCGTGGCTGCCGGTCGGCGGCTGTCCTATCCGAAGTTCGCCGTGATCGTTCTCGCCTACCTCGTCATCATCCAGGGTGGCGGGATTCTGATGCGGCATCTCAGCGGCGAGGACGACTTCCTGTCCACGCGTGCGGTGCTCTACAGCATGATCATTCCGCTCGGCGCGGCCTTGGCCTTCACCTACGGCGTGATCGCGTATCTGGGCTGGATGCGGCCGGTGCTGCGCGACGAGCGCCCCACCCGATCCTGGGTTCGCGTGGTGCCGATCGTGTTCGCCGTGGCCATCGCCGGTGGCATCGGCTACAGCGCCCTCGCCGAGAAAGGCTGGCTGTACGTTCTGGTCCTGCTCATCGCCACCCAGTTCGTCGGCTGGGGCGAGGAGGGCATGTTCCGCGGCATCGGCGTCGTCACCCTGCGCGCACACGGCCTCACCGAAGGCCGTGTCGCCCTGTGGTCCAGCCTGATCTTCGGCGCGGTCCACCTGACCAACGCCCTCACCCACGGCGCGTCCGCCCTGCTCCAGGCGATCATGGTCAGCCTCGCCGGCTACTTCTTCTACCTGATCCGCCGGGTCAGCCGAGGCAACGTCCTCAACTCGATCACCCACGGCCTCTTCGACTTCACCCTCCTGAGCGGCACCGCCATCCTGGCCGACCAGACCTTCTACCCGGGCACCCTGCTGCCGATCCTGTTGTACCCGGTGCTCGCGGTCGTCCTGCTGATCGGCCGCAAACGCATCGAACCGGCGGCCGCCTGACCCGGCCGGGGCGCGCTGGTCAGTGTTCGAAGTGGGGTGGGCGGCGGTCCTTGCGGGCGCGGATGGCTTCGTCGAAGTTGTCGGTGGTGAGGCGGACGTAGAGCTGGGCCATGCCCTCGTGCTGCATGTGGGATTCGAAGCTGCCGGCTTCCAGGCCGGACCAGAGCATGCGTTTGGTGAGTTCGGCGCCGACGCGGCTCCAGCGCAGGATCTCCTCGGCGGTGTCGTAGGCGGTTTCCAGGAGTTTGTCGCCGGGGACGACGCGGGAGACGATGCCGATGCGTTCGGCTTCGGTGGCGTCGACGTCGCGGCCGGTGAGCATGATCTCGAAGGCGCGGGTGGAGCCGATGGCGCGCGGCAGGGTGTAGCTGATGCCGAGTTCGGCGGAGGTGAGGCCGTTGTTGATGCCGGCGGCGCGGAAGTAGGCGTCCTCGGCGGCGATGCGGATATCGGTGCCCATGGCCAGGCAGAAGCCGCCGCCGATGGCCGCGCCGTTGATGGCGGAGATGACCGGCTGGTGCATGCGGCGGAGGGTGAGCATGACGTTGTTGAGCAGGTCCATGGAGCGGCGGGCCACCGTGGTCTTCGTCAAGCCCTCCACGCCCGGGACCTTGCCGGCGTGCTGCAGGTCCGCGCCGGAGCAGAAGCCGTGGCCCGCGCCCGTCAGCACCACCGCGCGCACCTCGTTGTCCGCCGCGACCGCTTCCAGGGTTTCGCGCAGCGGGATCATCACGTCGAATGCCATGGCGTTCATGCGATCCGGGCGATTGAGAGTGACCAGGGCGATGCCCGGGCGCGGCTTGTCGACGAGGACGAATGTCATGCGGACTCCTGACCGGAAAACTGTAACCGGTTACAGAATCTACGCGAGAACCGCAGCGCGGGATACGAAAAACGGGCGGCACCCAAGGGTGCCGCCCGTTCACTCGAACCTTGCCTACTCCGCGAGCGCGCGCTCCGCCGAATCCGCGACGGGTGCGGCTTCGGCTTCCGCCATCGCCTTGTCGGCCTCGGCGCTGTCGCCGAGCCAGCCGTGTACGCGGCGGGCGATATCGCCGGGGGTGAGGCCGAGTTCCTGGCGGACCTGGGTGATCGAGGCGTGGTCCAGGAAGCGCTGCGGGACACCGATATCGCGGGTGGGGACGTCCACGCCGGATTCGCGCATGCGCGCCGAGACCGTGCTGCCGATGCCGCCGTGCAGTCCGCTGTCCTCGAGGGTCACCACCAGGCGGTAGTTCTCGGCCAGCTTCACCACGGTGTCGGAGACCGGCAGCACCCAGCGCGGGTCGATGACGGTGACCGAAACACCTTCGGCGGACAGCAGATCCGCGACCTTCAGCGCCAGGTCGGCGAACGCGCCGACCGCGACGAGCAGGACATCGCCGTGCGCGGACTGGGCGGACCCGGCCTGGGTGTCGGGCAGGCGCAGCACGTCGACGCCGTCGCAGCGTTCGACGGCCGAGATCTCCTCGGCCACAGCGCCCTTGGGGAAGCGGATGGCGGTCGGCCCGTCGCTGATGTGCAGCGCCTCGCCGAGCTCCTCGCACAGGGTGGCGGCATCGCGCGGGGCGGCGACCCGGATGCCCGGGATGATGCCGAGCACCGACAGATCCCACATGCCGTTGTGCGATGCGCCGTCGTCGCCGGTGATGCCCGCGCGGTCCAGCACCAGCGTGACCGGGAGCTTCAGCAGCGCCACGTCCATGAGCAGCTGGTCGAAGGCGCGGTTCAGGAACGTGGAGTAGATGGCCACGACCGGATGCAAGCCGCCCAGCGCCATACCGGCCGCGGAGGTGATGGCGTGCTGTTCGGCGATGCCGACGTCGAACATGCGCTCGGGAAAGCGATCCCCGAACGATGACAGACCGGTCGGTCCCGGCATGGCGGCGGTAATCGCCACGATGTCGTCCCGCTGCTCGGCCTGCGCGATCAATTCCTTGGAGAACACCGAAGTCCAGCTCGGCCCGGCCGAACTGCTCACCGGCTCACCGGTTTCCGGATCCATCTTGCCGACCGCGTGCATCTGGTCGGCCTCGTGCTCCTCGGCGAGCTTGTACCCGCGCCCCTTCTGGGTGACCACGTGCACCACCACCGGACCGCCGAAGTCCTTGGCGCGCCGCAGCGCACCTTCGAGAGCGACCGTGTCGTGCCCGTCCACCGGGCCCACGTACTTCAGCCCGATATCGCCGAACAACTCCTGCGGCGCGACGGCATCCTTTATCCCGGTCTTGATGGCGTGCAGCATCGAATACGCCGAATCCCCGACCCGCGGAATGCTCTGCACGATCCGCTTGGTGGCGTCGAGGGCGTGCTCGTAGGCGGGCTGCATGCGCAGTCCGGCCAGCCGATCGGCCAAACCGCCGATGGTCGGCGCATAGGACCGCCCGTTGTCGTTGACCACGATGACCACCGAGCGATCCTGCCCGGCGGCGATATTGTTCAACGCCTCCCAGCACATGCCGCCGGTCAGCGCGCCATCACCGACGACCGCCACCACCGACCGCTTCTGCCGGGTCAGATCGAACGCCTTGGCCAGCCCGTCGGCATAGGACAGCGAGGCCGACGCGTGCGAGGACTCGACCCAGTCGTGCGCGCTCTCGGCGCGGCACGGATACCCGGACAGCCCGCCCTGCTTGCGCAGCGTGTCGAAGCCGTCCTTGCGTCCGGTCAGGATCTTGTGGACATACGACTGGTGACCGGTATCGAAGATGATCGGGTCGGCAGGCGAGTCGAATACGCGATGCAGCGCGATGGTGAGCTCGACGACACCCAGGTTCGGCCCCAGATGCCCGCCCGTCGCCGCGACTTTGCGCACCAGGAACTCGCGAATCTCCTCCGCCAACTCACGCAGCTCCGGTACCGACAGCCGGCGCAAGTCCTCGGGCGTGTCGACCCGGGAAAGCACTCCCACGGCTATTGCTCCCTCCGGATGTCTCCTGTGTTTGCAACAGTCTACGGAGCCCCGCCCGACCCCCGACGCCAGGAACGAAACCCACCTGCGACATCCGCAAGGAATGTGAGGCTTGGCACACTCTACCCGGATACAGTGGCGCGGTGGCACCTTCCGCACCGATCTTCGACGGCTCCGGGCTTGCTACCAGCGGCGTTGTGGCGCGCTTGATCGACGAAGTGTACGAATTGTGCCGATCCGACACCTCGGGCGCGCTCGCCGACTACATCCCGGAACTGGCGGCGGTGCAACCGGATTCGTTCGGCGTCTGCCTCGCGACGGCGGACGGGCGGGTGTACGGGAGCGGAGATCTGGACACCTGCTTCACGATTCAGTCGATCTCGAAACCGTTCACCTACGCACTGGCGCTCGCGGATCGGGGGCTGGACGCGGTCTCCGAACGCATCGATGTGGAGCCGTCCGGGGAGCCGTTCAACGAGATCAGCCTGGATCCGCGCACGCAGCGGCCGCGCAACCCGATGATCAATGCCGGGGCGATCACCGCCGCGTCGCTGATCACCGGGCGGGACGCGGAGGACCGGTTCACGCGAATCCGGCGCAGTTACAGCCGATTCGCGGGGCGGGAGCTGCGCCTGAACGAGGAGGTGTACGCCTCCGAGGCGCGGACCGGGTACCGCAATCGGGCCATCGGGTATCTGCTGCGCGGGGCGGGGATCATCGATATCGATCCGGACGAAGCGGTCGACCGGTATTTCCGGCAGTGTTCCATCGACGTCACCTGTCGCGATCTGGCCATGATGGCGGCGACCTTGGCCAATAACGGGGTGAATCCGCTCACCCGGGAACGCGCGCTGTCGGGGCCGCTGGTCGAGCAGGTGCTGTCGGTGATGACCACCTGCGGCATGTACGACGCGGCGGGCGACTGGGTGACCACGGTCGGGCTGCCCGCGAAAAGCGGTGTGGGCGGCGGGATTCTGGCGGTGCTGCCCGGGCAGATCGGGATAGCGGTGTATTCGCCACGCTTGGACGAGCACGGCAGCAGTGTGCGCGGGGTGAAGGCCTGCCGGGAGCTTTCGACGCGATTGGGCTTGCACTTCCTGCACGTGTCGCGGGCCGCGCGCACCGCCATTCGCGCCGCGTATTCGGTGGCCGAAGCGCCGTCGCGGTTGCGGCGGGAGCCCGAGGAGCTGGCGGTGCTGCGCCGGTTCGGGGATCGGGCGCGCATTTTCGAACTGCACGGCGATCTGTTGTTCGCGGGCGCGGAATCCACGGTGCGGGCGGTGGAGCACACTCCGGGCGAACTGGCGGCGCTGGTGCTGGATCTGCGCGAGGTCGGGGATGTGAGCGCCATCGCCATCCGGATGCTCGACGATCTGCAATCGGAACTCGCCGCGGCGGGCACCCGGGTGGCGCTGGTCGATCCGGACGCCAAGCTCGGGCGGCTGGTGTCGAGCCTGGACCCCGCCGATCCGCAAGGGCGGGTGTTCATCGACCGCGATGCCGCCACCGAATGGTGCGAGCAGATCATTCTGGACGAGCACACGCCCGAGGACGAGCGCACGCCCGCCGCCTACGCGGTGGCCGAGCATCCGGCGCTGGCGGCCATGCCGGAGGACGAACGGCTGCTGCTGGCCAAGGAATTCGAGACGCGGACGGTGGCGCGCGGGGAACGCATCGTGGCGCACGACAGTCCGCGCTGCGGGTTGTTCCTGATCCTGTCCGGGCGGGTGCGGTTCACCTTCGACGATCGCGAGCATCGGCGGCATCGCCTGGTCACGTTGAGCGCGGGCATGTCGTTCGGTGAGATGTCGATGCTGGCCGGGGTGCGGTTCGCCAATGACGTGTACGCGGAATCGACCGTGCGGCTGGCGGTGCTGCCGCCGGACCGGTTCGATCTGCTCACCGGGCAGGCGCCCGAAGTGAAACTGGCGCTGCTGGAACGGCTGGCCGCCGCGGCCTACGCGCAGGCCGACGCCGCCGTCCGGGCGCTGGCCGCGCACGGCGGCATCTGAGGTCAGTGACCCCCGGCGATCACCTTGGGGTTCACGTAGGGGCGCAAGGGCGACAAGCCCTTGTAGGTGTCGATCATGAAGCGCCCCAGGGCCGCATGCGCGGCGACGATCGGATTGGTGCCGCCGTAGTTGCCCGCGTCGGGCGCTCGATCGGCGAAGAACGAGAACGCCAGCAGCGGTGCGCCGTTCTCGTCGAACATCACCCCGGTCTCGTGCCGGCGATCATCGGCCGCACCGAATTTGGTGGCGAAACGCGCCCGTTCGCCCGAGGACATGTAGCGGCGGACGCCATCGGTGTAGCCGACGCCCGACCAGCTCATGACGCGCAGGATCGCCTGCGTCGAATCCTTCGACAGCAGGGTCCCCGAGGCCAGCCGGTACAGCAGGTCGTTGTTCTCCCGGGGCGTGGTCACGCCCAGATAGAACCGTTCCTCCCCGGGAATCACCTCCACCCGGGTCTTCTCGAATCCGAGCTTCGCCAGATTCCCGTTGATGGTCTCCCCCGGCACGAACCGCGCCAGCAGCCGCACCGCCGTATTGTCCGACACCTGCAGCATGGAAGTGAGCAGACCGGCGACGGTCACCTGATCCCCGAACGCCGGCTGATTCAGATAGATCCCGCTCCCCTCCATGATGCTCGCCTCATCGAGAGTCGTTGTGTCCGTGAGCCGTAACCGCCCCGCATCGACCTCGGCCATCACCCCCGCCATCACCGCCAGCTTCTGCACACTGGCCCCCTCGATCACGAAATCCGCGTCCTCCTCGACCACGGCCGTCCGCTCCCCCGACCCCAGCTCCGTCACATACGCATGCCATCGCCCACCCGCCGCCCTGGCCACCGCCCGGAACTCCGCGTCGAACGCCCCGCCCGCCGCCGACGGCTCCGCCCCCGCGACCCCCGCCCCCAACAACCCGCCCGCCGCGATCGTGCTCGCCGCCAACAGGGTTCGCCTGGTGATCTTTTCCACCCGCCGAAAGCTAGCCGTGCCGAACAGGTTTCAGCAAGCGAACGAGGAATTTCGGCGTGACCTGCGGCTAGATCACTTCGGTATGATGGCAGGCGTGACGGAGCGCAAACCGCCCGATCTCACCTTCGAGTCGTGGATCGACAAGCAGATCCGCGAATCGGCCGAGCGGGGCGAATTCGATGATCTGCCCGGGGCCGGGCAACCGATACCGCCGGGGGCGGCGGATGACGGGTGGTGGCTGCGGTCCGCACTCGAGCGTGAGGGACTCAGCGCGGACGCCCTGCTACCCGAGTCGATAGTGCTGCGCCGCGACCGCGAACGGCTCCTGGAGAACGTGCGAGGCATGCGGTCCGAACGCGAAGTGCGAGAAGCGGTCTCCGAGCTCAACGACCGCATTGTGCGCTGGCTGCGGATGCCCAGCGGGCCGCCGGTACCGGTCGCGCCGGTGCGGGTGGAGGACGTGGTCGCGGAGTGGAAGGCCGAGCGTGCAGCGGTGCGGGCAGCTCGGGTGGCGTCCGCGGAATCGCGCACCGAGAATCGCATCCCGCCTTCAGGGCGGGACGGAACCAGTTGGTGGCGGAGGCTTTTCGGGCGCACCCCCTGAGATCCCGAGGGACCTCCCCCTCGTCATCCCGGCGTGCCCCTTCTCGTCATCCCGGCGTGCTTTTGCCGGGAACCCTATCCCAGCGAACCGTGTGGATTCCGGCTGAGAGCATGCCGGAATGACGGGGACGAGATTGCCTGGCGGAGCTGGGTGCACGCCTGCGATCAGGGAATCGCGCGGAGCCAGGCGTCGGCTTCCCGCGCCGTGCTCAGGCGGATGACAGTGAGATGAGGGTAGTCCGGGAGGCGGGCTTCGGTGTCGGCGCGGCGGGTGGCGTGCTGGGACCAGGCCCAGCGCATGGGGTGGTCGGGTTCGAGCCAGTTGCGGGCGGATTCGCGATTGCCGTTCCAGAGCTCGCGGCGGGTGAGGGTGCGGGTGACCGAGCGGCGGATGACGCGGGGCATGACGGTGGAGCGGGGGAAGTCGAGCCAGACGAAGGTGTCGGCGCGGGACCAGAGGAGGCCGCCGAGGGTGCGGAAGTACTGGTCTTCGGTGATCCAGGCGTCGGTGCGGGAGAAGGCGTCTACTTCGGCTTCGAATTCGGGGCGTTTGACCCAGCCGGGGCCATGGTGCAGGGCATCGAGTTCATAGCGTGGAAGGTGCAGGCGGGCGGCAAGTTTCGTGGCCAGGGTGGTTTTGCCCGCGCCGGAGATGCCGGAGACCAGGATGCGGCGCATCAGCGGGCGGGGAGGTGCTGGGCGAGGAGGATGGCGAGCTGGGTGCGGGCATCGTCGAAAGGGTGGCTCGATTTCAGGGCGCGGCTCTGCACGATCACGCCCTCGATGACCGACACCAGCAGACCCGCCAGGGCGGGGGCGGACGCGCGGTCCACGCCGGCGGCGGCCAGGCCCTCGGTGAGGCGACCGGTCCATTCGGCGAAGGCCTGACCGGCGGCGGACTGGACGGTGGGATCGAGTTCGTCGAGGGCGGCGGCCATCATGAACGATCCGGCCCGGTAATCGCTGGCTTCCAGCTCGTTGCGCCAGAAGGCGAACAGGTCGGTAAGCCACTTGTCCGGATCGGGTGCGGCGGCGAGGGCGTCGGCCATGCGGCTGAGGTGGTTGTACACCAACCGCGACACGATTTTCGCGGCCGTCTCGATCAACTCCCCCTTGCCCGCGGGGAAGTGCTGATACAGCGAATTGCGGGAGGCATTGCTGCGTTTGAGCAGCTCACTCAGGCCGGCGGCATGCACGCCGTGTTCCTGCACCGCGGCAATGGTGCTCGAGATCAGCCGAGCGCGGGGTCCTGCGGTCAAAAATCCTCCAGCCCTTGTGTGAACCGATCGGTCCATGTTAGACGTTAACCCTGTGAACCGATCGGTTCACACACGAGAGGAAGCCATGCCCGCGACCATCGCCACCGCAGCCCCGGTCACGCACGCCGCCATCCTCGGCCTGGGCGCCTACCGCCCGCGCCGGGTGGTGCCCAATGCCGAGATCATCGACCGCATCGATTCCTCCGACGAGTGGATTCGCACCCGCTCCGGCATCGCCGCCCGCCGCTGGGCCGACGCCGACGAGACCATCGTGTCCATGAGCGTCGCCGCCTCCCGCGACGCGCTCACCGCGGCGGGCATCACCGCCGAACAGATCGACACCGTGGTGCTGGCCACCTCCTCGCAGATGGTGCTCGGACCGTCCGCGGGCGCCGTGGTCGCCACCGAACTCGGCATGCACGACACCGCCGCCTTCGACGTGTCGGCCGGTTGCGCGGGCTTCTGCTACGCGCTCGGCGACGCCGCCGCACTGGTGCGTTCCGGGCAGTCCCGGTACGTGCTGGTGATCGGCGTGGAACGGCTCTCGGACCTGCTCGACACCTCCGACCGCACCTGCGCGTTCATCTTCGCCGACGGCGCGGGCGCGGTCGTGGTGGGACCGTCCGAGGAAGAGGGCATCGGGCCGGTGGCCTGGGGTTCGGACGGCAGCCAGACCGCGGCCATCAAGCAGGACAAGGACTTCCAGCAGTACTTCGCCGAGGTCGCCGAGGCCGAGCGCACCGGCGGCACCTCCGTGCGACCCTACATCCGGATGAACGGCACCGCCGTATTCCGCTGGGCCGTCACGTTTTTGGAGAAGGCGTGCCGGGACGCGCTGGACAAGGCGGGCGTGAGCGTCGCCGACCTGGACGCGTTCGTGCCGCATCAGGCCAATATCCGCATCACCGAGGCGCTGGTGCGGGCGCTGCACATGCCCGAGAACGTCGCTGTCGCAAAGGATATCGTCGAGACCGGTAACACCAGCGCCGCCTCCATCCCGATGGCCATGGAGGAGCTCATCCGCTCCGGCGGCGCGAAGAAGGGCGATACCGCGCTGCTGCTCGGTTTCGGCGCGGGCCTGGCCTACGCCGGACAGGTGGTGCGCCTGCCCGGCATCGCCTGAGAGTGATCGCTACTGGCGGTAAGTCGCCAGGAACCTGCCGATGCGCTCGATGATCGCTTCCAGATCATCGGCGTGCGGCAGGGTGACGATGCGGAAGTGATCCGGGCGCGCCCAGTTGAATCCGGTGCCCTGCACGATGTGGATCTTCTCCTGCAGCAGCAGGTCGAGCACGAACTTCTCGTCGTCGTGGATCGGGTAGACGTTCAGGTCGATGCGCGGGAAAGCGTACAGCGCGCCTTTGGGTTTCACGCACGAGATGCCCGGGATGGCATTGAGCGCCTCCCAGGTGCGGTCGCGCTGATCGAGCAGCCGGCCGCCGGGCGCGGTGAGATCGTAGATGCTCTGATGCCCGCCGAGCGCGGCCTGAATCGCCTGCTGCGCGGGCACATTCGCGCACAGGCGCAGGCCCGCGAGCATGGTGAGGCCCTCGAGATAGTTCTCGGCGTGCTCGGTCGGCCCGGACACCACCAGCCAGCCGCCGCGGAATCCCGCCGCGCGGTAGGACTTCGAGAGCCCGGAGAAGGTCAGGCAGATCAGGTCCGGGGCGAGGGCGGCCGTGGCGGTGTGGGTGAGGCCGTCGTAGAGGATCTTGTCGTAGATCTCGTCGGAGAAGACCACCAGATTGTGGCGGCGGGCCACCTCGAGGATGGCGCGCAGCACCTCGGGCGAATACACCGCGCCCGTCGGGTTGTTGGGGTTGATGATGACGATGGCCCGGGTCCGATCGGTGATCTTGGACTCGATATCGGCCACGTCCGGGGCCCAGTCCGCGCCCTCGTCGCACACGTAATGCACCGGGCGGCCACCGTTCAACGCGGTCGCGGCGGTCCAGAGCGGGAAGTCCGGCGAGGGCACCAGCACCTCGTCGCCGTTCTCCAGCAGCGCCGTCATGGCCATCATGATGAGTTCGGAGACGCCGTTGCCGAGGAACACCTCCTCCACGTCCACCTCGGTGACGCCGAGCGTCTGGTAGTACTGCACCACCGCGCGCCGCGCCGACAGCAGGCCCTTGGACGAGGAGTAACCGCTCGACGCGGGCAGGTTGCGGACCATGTCCTGCAGGATCTCCGCGGGCGCCTCGAACCCGAACGGCAGCGGGTTGCCGGTGTTCAGCTTCACCACGTGATGCCCCTCGGCCTCCAGCCGTGCGGCATGCTCTGCGACCGGGCCACGAATCTCGTACGACACTCCCGCGAGCTTGCTCGACTGCTTGACCTGCATGGACATCCCCTTCCGGATACGTTGCCGCACACTCTACTTGGATTTCCCAAGAATGCACTTGGTTTTTCCAAGCAGAACGCTACAGTAGTCACATGCCGCGCCGCACCTACGACCACTACTGCGCCGTCAGCCGGGCCCTCGACGTCATCGGCGACCGCTGGAGCCTGCTGGTGGTCCGCGAATTGAGTTCCGGCCCACGCCGCTACAGCGACCTGTTCGCCGACCTCCCCGGCATCAGCACCGACATGCTCGCCACCCGCCTCAAGGAACTCGAACGCGACGGCATCCTCACCCGCCGCAAGGCCGGCCCGCGCGCCACCACCGCCGTCTACGAACTCACCGACACCGGTGCGGACCTGCGCCCGGTCCTGGACACCCTCTCCGCCTGGGGCACTCCCCTGCTGGGCGAACGCCGCAGCACCGACGCGGTGCGCGCCCACTGGTTCGCGCTGCCGCTGGGCCGCGCGCTCGCCGCCGCCCACGGCCCCG
Source organism: Nocardia yamanashiensis (assembly GCF_021183565.1). Taxonomy (NCBI): domain Bacteria; kingdom Bacillati; phylum Actinomycetota; class Actinomycetes; order Mycobacteriales; family Nocardiaceae; genus Nocardia; species Nocardia yamanashiensis. The sequence continues at coordinate 987,649 of NZ_CP089226.1, read as the reverse complement.
GCATCATCACCGTGCAGATCGGCGACACCGCGCTGCATTACGAGATCACCGACGCCGGCATCACCCATCACGACGGGCCCGCCCCCACCCCCGATCACGAACTCCATCTGACCCTCACCGAGGCCATCGAGATCGCCACCGGCACCGGTGAACTCGCCGATATCGCAGAACCCGCCTGACCCCGCCGCCCGATCTGTGCCCCCGGAATTCGGGGCCCGCGACAATGCCCCGACTTCCCGGGGCATCCGAAGCGGCCCAGCGTATTTCGCGGCATCCTGGAAGACCGCCGGATCGGTCGACAGGAGACGCCCATGCGCAAATACCTGCCCTTGCTGCAGGCGGCCGGGTGGCTCCTCGTCGGCACGGTCGTCGTGGTTATCGCCGCGCTGAGACTCATCGCCGAGGACGAACCACTGGCCGGGGTCCTGCACCAGGCAGCCGACTTCGGCGGTATCCACCCCTTCCTGACCACCACACCCGTCGAAGGCGCGGCACAGGCCGTCCCATCGACCTCGGCGTTGCCCGCCCGCGCCGGGACGAAAACGGCGGGCGGAGTCCGGATCCCGGGCGACGAGCCAGGCGTGTACGGCGGGTTCCGGGATCAAGCCACCGCGAATGCGGAGACGCTGATCGACTACTACGCCAATCACGCGGCCGAACGCCGAGGCGTGGTGCGCGCCTTCACCGATGACACCGAGTTCCGATGGGCGGGCACCGGCACGCTCACGGAAGAAGACCTGACCGTATACCTACGCGGACTGACGCCGGCGCTACTGCGGTTCGACATCCGGGTCACCGATCACGAATTCCGCGACGGCAAGGTCACCCCCTTCGAAACCGTCCTGCAGCGCGGCACTTCGGTCTTCATCGACGCCTACGGTGTGCCCCGGGTCCGCGGACGCAGCGGATCACCACTGACGGTATCGACATCACTCGAACTGCGCCCGGTGTACTCGGGCACACCCTGGACCGGTTTCGACAAGGCAACGGTCATCGTCGTGACACCCACACCCGACCGCCTGACCGCCCTCACCCTCGCCGACCTCACCGGCGGTACGGCTTTCGATCGCCCCGTCGGCACGAACGGCCGGAGCGACCGACCACCCTCGGTCACCGTCCGGCCGAGCGGCCGGTGATCCGGGCTCAGGAATCGTTTCCGCCACCTTCCTCCGGTTCCGCCACGAGCCCGAAATGTTCGTGGTGGGATCGCGGGGAGAGAACGGAAAACGCTGATGAGTACTGAAATTCGTGAATTTCGCATCGATGTGCCGCAGTCCGAACTCGAGTATCTGCACGAGCGGCTCGATCGGGCGCGGTGGGCGGGGGCGCTGCCGGGGACGGGGTGGGAGCGGGGGGTGCCGGTGGATTATCTGCGGGAGCTGGCGGGGTATTGGCGGAGCGAATTCGATTGGCGGGGACAGGAAGAGCGGTTGAACGGGTTTCCGCAATATGTGACGGAGATCGACGGGCAGCATATTCATTTTCTGCATGTGCGGTCGACGCGGGCGGATGCGCAGCCGCTGCTGATCACGCACGGGTATCCGAGTTCGGTGGCGGAGTTCTGGGAGTTGATTCCGCAGCTGATCGAGCCGCGGGAGGGGCCGGCGTTCCATGTGGTGGCGCCTTCGCTGCCGGGGTACGCGTTCTCGACGCCGCTGGCGGGGTCGGGGTGGACGATGACGCGGACGGCGCGGGCCTGGGTGCAGTTGATGGCGCGGCTGGGGTACGAGCGGTATGGGGTGCACGGGGGCGATGTGGGGGCGGGGGTTTCGGGGGCCGTGGCGGGGCTGGACGGTGAGCATGTGACGGGGGTGCATGTGGTGACCGATCCGCTGACCGCCGCCAATACCGCGACCTTCCTGCCGGGGATGGCCGAACGGCTCGATCCGGACGATCCGGTGGACAAGGTGATCCTCACACGCATGGATCAGTTCCGGCGGGACGGCTCCGGGTATCTGGCGATTCAGAACACGCGGCCGCGGACCATCGGATACGGGCTGGTGGATTCGCCGCTGCTGCAATTGGCGTGGATCGCGGAGAAGTTCGAGGAGTGGACGGATCTGCCGATCGACCGGGATCAGCTGCTGACCACGGTCAGCCTGTACTGGTTCACCGGGTCGGGGGCCAGCGCGGCGCACACCCTGTACGAGCAGGCGCATTCCGCGGATTGGGGTGCGGCGCCGGCCGTGCCGCAGGGGTTCGCGGTGTTCGGCGCGGACGAGACCGTGCGCCGGGTGGTGCCCGCACCGCCCGACGCGCACTGGAGCGAGTTCGGGCAGGGGCTGCACTTTCCCGCCATGGAAGCGCCCGCCGAACTCGCCGGTGATCTGCGGGCCTTCTTCGGACCGCTGCGGTAGGCGACCCACCCCACGGCCGAACCCGGAACCGGCCGGCATCCGTATTACTCTCGGGGGCGACAGCGTCTTCAGCTCTGCGCAACCCCGCTCCCGTACGGATTTCCGGAGGTCTGCCGATGAACCAGCTCGTCGCTCCACCGCTGCTCGCGGCCGATCCGGCACGGCAGCCGCTCGCACCCGTGCCGTCCGCCGGGCACATCTTCGACGTCACGCGCCGGCTCGGCACCGTCGACATGGACGAGAACCAGGGCCTGCGGATCGATGGCATCGCCCGGCACATCCAGGACGCCGGGGTCGATCACCTGGTGCACTGCGATGCGCTGGAATCGCATCCGCATTGGATCGTGCGGCGCACGGTCATCGACGTGATCCGGCCCATCGCCTGGCCCGCTCAATTGCGTTTGCGCCGTTGGTGTTCGGGGATCTCGCCGCGCTGGTGCACCATGCGGGTGCGGATCGACGCCGACAACGGCGGGCTGGTCGAGACCGAGGGTTTCTGGATTCACATGAACAAGGAGACGATGAGCCCGTCGCGGGTGGCGGACGAGTTCTTCGAGCTCATGTGCACGACCACCGATGAGCGGCGGCTGCGCTGGAAGCAGTGGTTGAACGAACCGCTCCCGCTCGCCGCCGGCGTGCGATTCCCCTTGCGGCGCACCGATATCGACCACTTCGGTCATGTCACGAACACCGCCTACTGGCATGCCGTGCACGAGTTCACCGCCGACGCAACGCAGTTCACCGCGGCCCCGCACCGCTTCGTCCTCGAGTACAACAAACCCATCCGCTCCGGGCAGCAGCTCGACATCCACACCGCCCGCACCTCCGATGCCGTGACAATGTGGTTCTCGGTCGAAGGTGACGTCCGCGCCGTAGCGCAGCTCCGCGCCACCGAATAGGGGATTCAGCAGCGCGCCCACTCGATCAGGGCCGCCGCATCGCCCCGCACCGTGCACCGCACTGGCGTTCGGCGCATCCGGGACCGCCGCACAGCCGCCCCGGGTTTCCGCTTCCTTCCCCTACCCGCGCGGCGGACCTGGGCATTCGCCGGGCGTCGGTAGCATCGGCCCGGACGTGCCGGGATCGATTCAGGAGGACTTGTGAGCAGCACCGACACCGCGGGCACCATTACGATGTCCGGTTCTGGGAGCGCCAGCGCCACGCCCGACCTCATGCGGGTGACGGTGTCGGTCGAGAGCCGCGCCGAGACGGTGGCCGCCGCGTATGCGCGGGCCGGGGAGCGTACGGAGGCGATCACCGCCGCGTTGCGCGCCGACGGGGTGCAGGGGCGCGATATCGGCACCAGTGGGCTGTCGGTGCGCACCGAGACGGTGTGGACGGACGGGAATCGCGAACGGGTGATCGGGTATCTGGCCAGTACATCGCTGACGGTGACCTTGCGCGATATCGGGACCGGCGCGGCCAAGTCCGACAGTGGGCCGGCGGCGATCATCGCGCATGCGGTGGACGCGGGCGGCGACGATGTGCGGCTGGGCGGGCTCACCCTGGCGGTCGCGGACGAGGCGGAATTGGTTGCCACCGCGCGGGATTCGGCGTGGGACGATGCTCTCGCCAAGGCCGAGCGCTACGCCGCGCGCGCCGGTCGCTCCCTCGGCGCGGTGGTGGAGATCACCGAGAATGTGGGTGCGGCTCCGGTGAATCGGGAGATCGCGTTCGTCGCGAAGTCGGCGCCCATGGGTGCGGCCCCGGTGCCGGTGGAGCTGGGCGAAAGTCAGCTCTCGGCGACGGTGCAGGTCACGTGGCGACTGAACTGAGACAGTTCGCGGCACCCGAAAACTGAACCCGGACCCTTCGAAGCACCCGAAAACTGAACCCAGACCGTTCGAAGCACCTGGCAACTGAACTCAGACGGTTCGGGTCACCTCGCAGCCGATCCTGACGCGGACGTGCGCGGGGTTGTGGCAGCCGATTTTCGCGGCGGCCGACCCCAGCACTGCCGCGTCGAACTGCGGTCAGGCGGCCAGGTTTCGCAGTGCGGCTTCGGAATTCGAACCCGGCTCGGCCGCGTACATGTCCAGGCCGCAGCAGGCCGGGGCCTCCGGGAGTGAGACGAGTTCGGCGTGCAGGAGTAGTTCACCGGCTTGCGGATGGTGCAGGTGGGTGGTCCGCGAACGGGTGCGAGCCACCGGATGCGACGACCACAGCCGCTCGAATTCGACACTGGAGGAAAGTATTTCGGTGATGTGAGCGATAACCCGGGCATCGCCGCGATAGCGACCGAAGAGCACCCGCAGATGCGCGACATGGTCGTGGGCCGCCGATTCCCAGCCCGCACCGTACAACTCGCGGTACCGGTCGTCGGTGAACAGCAGGTGGGTGAGGGTGCGGCGCTCCTCGGGCACGGCCGCGAAATCACCGAATAACGCTGCCGCCAGCGGATTCCACGCGATGATCTGGGTATACCGCCCCAGCAGGACAGCCGGTGTCAGCACCATCGATTCCAGCAGATGCCGTACCCCCGCACTCACCTCGGGCGTCGCCTCCGGATCGGGGCAATGCTGCGGGCGGCGGGCCAGCTGATGCAGGTAGTCCAGCTCGTCGCCGTCCAGCCGCAGCGCCACACCGATCGCATCGAGCACCTCGTCCGAAACCTGTTCGCTCCGGCCCTGTTCCAGCCGCGTGTAATGGGCGATGCTCACCCCGGCCAGCCGCGCCAGTTCCTCGCGCCGCAGCCCCGCCACCCGCCGAGTACGACCGTAATCCGGTAATCCGACCTCGGCGGGCCGCAAGCGAGCCCGGCGTGAGGTGAGGAATCCGCTCAGCTCGGCTCGATCGTTCACAGTCCGACTTTACGCCCGGCGCAGGGTGATCACGCCGGACGTACTCGGCGACCGGACCTGGCTGCCCGCTGTTTTTCGATGTGCGCGACCGCCGCCGAGGCCGCGGCTTCGGTGATGTGCAGCTGCGCGGCGAATGCTGGAGTGGCGGGCTACGGCGAGGGCGCCGAACCGATCGCCGAATCCGGGCGCGGCAGCGGAGCACCAGCGCCGCAAGGTGATCATGCCGTGCGTACTCAGCGCCCGGACCTGGCTGCCGGAGCGCCAGCGCCGGAAGCTGATCTCGCCCATCCCCTCGACCAGGAGCGAAACTATGTCCCGGACCATCGGATTCATCGGCAGCGGAATGATCGGCGGCACCGTCGCCCGGCTGGCGGTGGCCGCCGGATACGACGTCGTGCTGAGCAATTCCCGCGATCCGCGCACTCTCGACGAGGTGGTAGCCGAACTCGGCCCACACGCCCGCGCCGCGACACCCGCCGCGGCCGCCCGCGCCGCGGACCTGCTCGTCGCGGCCATCCCCCTGACCGCGTTCGGCGCACTGCCCGCCGCCGACCTGGCCGGGCGCATCGTGCTGGACACCGCCAACTACTACCCCGAACGCGACGGTCACCTGGCCGAACTCGACAGCGCCGCAATGACTTCGAGCGCGCTGCTGCAACGCACCCTGCCGGGTTCGCGAATCGTGAAGGCGTTCAACACCATTACCCCGCATCAGCTGGCGACCCTCGCCCGCCCCGCCGATGCCCCGGATCGCAGCGCACTGCCCCTCGCCGCCGACGACCCGGCGGCGCTGTTCGAGGCGACCGCCTTCCTCGACCGAATCGGTTACGACGCCGTCGAAGTCGGCCCACTCGCCGACAGCTGGCGGATGGAACCCGGCACGCCCGCCTACGTCGAGCCCTACCTCGGGCATATCCCAGCCGTCGATGTGGCCGAGTTCCTGACGTGGACCTACCACACCCCCGGCCTGGTCATCCCGCGGACCCGCCTGCGCGATCTGCTCGACGGCGCGACCCGTCAGCGCCCGGCGGACACCCGTTTCCCGTCCGCGAACCAGCCGGTCGTCAAGCCTTGAAATAGACCATCTGATGCGTTGTGACCAGCAGTTCACCGTCGGCGCTCCACAATTCACCCGCCTGATCGAAGTAGCCGCCGCCGAACCGCGTCGCCCGCGCACTCGCCAGCACCGGCCGATCCCCCTGTACGGCAAGCAGTTCGGCATCGGCATGGAAGTACACGGTCAGCGAAACGGTACTGGCGGGCACCATCCGGCCCAAGCGCACGAAGACGCGCGGGAAGAACGCGTCGGACATGGCCGTCAGGCTCGCGAAATCCAGCGACCGCGCGGGCGCGTCACGAATCCACAGCGTGGTCTGTGACCCGGCGGCCTCCCCGGCCGCGATCGCATCCATCCCACCCTCGACGAACCGCATCTCGTAATTCCGCAACCAGGCGATGAACCCCTCCGGAACCTCCTGCACGGGGACCGACTCGGCACACCCGACGTCCGGCGCCTCCCGCTCGGTAGCCGCCCAGCTGTCCCGGCGGGTACCGGTCACCACGGTGGCGGTCGCATTCGTCTCCGCCCCCTGCCGCAACGACACCACCCAATGCTGCGTACTCCGATTGGTCCGCACCGCCTCCGCGACGATCTCGAACTCCCCCTCCGCGATCGGTCCCGCGAAGTTCACCGTCAGCGAGATCGGATCCCCCAGCCGCTCCGGATGATCCAGCACCGCCTGCAACAATGTCGCAGCCGTGATCCCTCCGAACGGCCCCACCATATTCCCGTAGTCGGGCGTGGTCCGCCCCGCGAAAACACCGGGTGTCCCGGATTTCAGCGCGACAGCGGTATCGAAGGGATGCGTCGGAGCAGCGTCGGTCGCCATGACACACAAACTAGACACTGTTCAGACGCCGCCCACGCCCACCCCCGCGACCGACGCCGACATCAGGGGTCAGCACCTGTTCACCGGCGCGCCGCGCAAGCCCGGACGGCTCCCTCCGGTCCAGCAATCGCCTGGTCCACCTCGGCATCCGCCGGGTAGCCCGGCACCACGATCCACGCGCCGCGTCGGCACGCCGACCTCCGATCGTCTTACCAGCGCTCCAACAGCGCGATGCATCGCACCGGGCACCGGCGCGAACCAGGTCGAACCTCCGCCGACTCGCCCGGGCGTGATGAGTGGAACGCACCAGGCGACACGCTGTGGTCGGCGTCCACTCCCCGAGCAAGCTCGCTGTGCGTCAGCGCTCGAGGAGAGCGATGCACTCCACGTGGTGGGTGGAGGGGAAGGCGTCGAATACGCGCAGGGCCGATGGGGCGTACCCGGCGGACTGGTAGAGGCCCAGGTCGCGGGCGAAAGAGGCCGGGTCGCAGCCGATGTGGACGATACGGCGCGGGGCCCGTTCGGTCAGCGCGTTGATCACATCCTTGCCCGCCCCCGCACGCGGCGGGTCGAGGACCACGACGTCCGGGGCGAGGGCGGGTTGTTCGGTGATCCACCGCTCCACCCGCTCGGCGCGCAGCTCGACCTGCCGCATATCGCGCAGTGATGCCTTGCCTTCGGCGACCGCCGTACGTGCGAACTCGACGCCGTGCACCGCACCGGACGAACCGACCTGGTCGCCCAGGCGCGCGGCGAACACGCCGACGCCGCAGTAGAGGTCCCAGGCCAGCGCGCCGGGAGCCGCATCGGACCATTCGGCGACGACATCGGAATAGCGCTGCGCCGCACCGTAGTGCGGCTGCCAGAAGCCGGTGGCGGACAGTTCCCAGCGGCGGCCGCCGACGTACTGCACCGCGCGGCCGTCGCCCTCGACGATCCGTTCCGCCCGTTCGCTGTGGGCGGCGGCCCGGCGCGCGGCCGTGCTTCGCCTGTCCCCACCGCGCCGTCCACCATCGCGACCCGAGCCGCCGTTGCGGCCGGCACCGCCATGACGCCCCGAACCTGCCTGCCGGCCCCGGTTTTCGCGCCGGTCGCGGCCGCCGCGGCCACCGGCCGAATCCATCTCGGCGGGCGCGAGTTCGATGAGGTGCCGGGTGCCGTCGCCGTCGACGGCCACCACCAGTTCCGCGCCGGGCGTCCACTTCCGGTCGGCGATGCCGTCCATCGCGCCGGGCATGGGCTGCGGGCAGCGCAGGTCGGCGATCACGTCGGTGCTGCGGAAGGCATGCACGCCCGCGCGGCCCTGGGCGTCGACGGCCAGCCGGACCCGGGAGCGCCAGCCGCCGAATTCAGCGGCGGGGCCGATCGATTCGACGGTGATCTCCGGCTCCCAGCCCGCGAGCCGCCGCAGCTGTTCGGCCACCACGGACGCCTTGAGCGCCCGCTGGGCAGCCGGGGTGGCGAAGGCGAAATCGCAGCAGCCCGCGCCGCCGGGTCCGGAGACCGGGCAGGTGGCGGGGATGCGGTCGGGGGACGCCTCCAGGATCTCGATGGCCTCGGCGCGGCAGAACGATCCGCCGCGATCCTCGGTCACCTGGGCGCGCACCAGTTCACCGGGCAGGCCGTGCCGCACGAACAGCACCCGGCCCTCGTGCCGGGCCACACAGAACCCGCCGTGCCCGGGCGCCCCGAGCCGGACCTCGAAAATCTCCCCGTACCAGTCGCTTCCGGACCGGCTCACCCTTCGTCTCCGAAACCACGCCGCACCGATCCGGGCGCGATCACCGAACGCGGCCGGGCGGCCCGGGCCGAGGAGCTGAGCTGCCACGGCACGCTGGTCACCATCACGCCGGGCTCGAACAGCAGCCGCCCCTTGAGCCGCAGCGCACTCTGGTTGTGCAGCAACTGCTCCCACCAGTGACCCACCACGTATTCGGGAATGAACACGGTGACGATGTCGCGCGGCGCGTCCTTGCGCAGCCGCTTAACGTAATCCACCACCGGCTTGGTGATCTCGCGATACGGCGATTCGATCACCTTGAGCGGCACCGCGATATCGCTGCGCTCCCATTCCCGCACCAGCGCCCGGGTATCGGGCTCGTCCACGTTCACCGTGATGGCCTCGAGGGTGTCCGGCCGCGTGGCCCGCGCGTACGACAGCGCCCGCTTGGTCGGCAGATGCAGCTTCGAGACCAGCACGATGGAATGCGTCCGGCTGGGCAGCACACCGTCCCAATCGGTTTCGTCGAGCTCCCGCGCCACGGTGTCGTAATGCCGGTGAATCAGCTTCATCAGCACGAAGATCGCCAGCATGGTCACGATGGCGATCCACGCCCCGGCCAGGAACTTGGTGAGCAGCACGATGACCAGCACGGTCGCCGTCATGGTCAGGCCGATGGCATTGATCACCCGGGACCGCTTCATCCGCGACCGCTGCGCCGGATCGGTCTCGGTGCGCAGCAGGCGCGTCCAATGCCGCAGCATGCCGGTCTGGCTCAGCACGAACGAGACGAACACGCCGACGATGTAGAGCTGGATGAGCTTGGTCACCTCGGCCCCGAACAGCACCACGAACGCGATGGCCGCCCCCGCCAGGAAGATGATGCCGTTGGAGAACGCCAGCCGATCGCCACGGGTGTGCAGCTGGCGCGGCAGGAACCGGTCCTGCGCCAGGATGGATCCGAGCACCGGGAACCCGTTGAAGGCGGTGTTGGCCGCCAGCACCAGGATCAGCGCGGTGACGATGGTGATGAAGTAGAACCCGAGCGGGAACCCGTCGAACACCGCGCCCGCGAGCTGCGCGACCAGCGTCTTCTGCTCGTAGCCGGCCGGCGCGCCGATCAGGTCGGCGGTGTTGTGGGCGTACACGATGCCCACCTTCTGGGTGAGCACGATCATGCCCATGAAAAGCGAGATGGCAATGGTGCCCAGCAGCAACAGCGTCGTGGCGGCATTGCGCGACTTCGGTTTCCGGAATGCGGGCACGCCATTGCTGATGGCTTCCACACCGGTCAGCGCGGCACATCCGGAGGAGAACGCGCGGGCGATCAGGAATACGAAGGCGATACCGGCCAGATGCTCTTCCTCGGCCTTCAACCCGAATCCGTAGGACTCGGCGTGCACCTGCTCGCCCAGAATCCCGATGCGGGTGAATCCCCACAGCAGCATGACGAACATGCCGATCATGAAGGCGTAGGTGGGAATCGCGAAGGCGGTGCCGGATTCCCGTACCCCGCGCAGATTGATTGCGGTGAGGATCACGATCGCCGCCACCGCGAACAAGACCTTGTGCGTCGAGACGAACGGCACGGCCGAGCCGATATTGGAGGCCGCCGAGGAAATCGACACCGCCACGGTCAGTACGTAATCCACCAGCAGCGCGCTGCCCACCGTCAGGCCCGCGGTGGGCCCGAGATTCTTGGTCGCCACCTCGTAGTCGCCGCCGCCGGAGGGGTAGGCGTGCACGTTCTGCCGGTAGCTGGCCACCACGACGGCCATGACCAGCGCCACCGCCACACCGACCCAGGGGGCATAGGCGTAAGCGGACAATCCGGACACCGAGAGCACCAGGAAGATTTCCTCGGGCGCGTACGCCACCGACGAGAGCGCGTCGGACGCGAAGACCGGGAGCGCGATTCGCTTCGGCAACAGGGTATGACCGAGCGAATCGCTACGGAATGGGCGGCCAACCAGCATGCGTTTGGCGGCCGTCGTCAACTTCGACACTCCTGCGAGCATAAGGCAGTGGTTGTCATGTCGCGTCCACGGCGCGGCGGGTTCGGTTTCCGGGTCGTAGGGTGGCCCGTGAGGGATGTGAGCTTTTTCCGATTGCGTTTGAAGCAAGACCGGAGGGGGAAAGTGCCTCGGGAAAAACTCGAGCGGTACGGTTGCCACCCGGACAAGAGCAACCAGACCGCACACCACGGTTTTCGGGAATGGGGTTCGCACGGTGTACGTAGTGATCATGGGGTGTGGTCGAGTGGGTTCCTCACTCGCGCGCGCCCTGGTCCGGATCGGCCACGAGGTCGCGGTGATCGACCAGAATTCGAGCGCCTTCCTGCGCCTGGGCCGAGATTTCCCGGGCCTGTGCATCACCGGCGTCGGATTCGACCGGGATGTGCTGACCCGCGCGGGCATCGAGAAGGCGGGGGCGTTCGCGGCGGTGTCCTCGGGCGACAACTCCAACATCATCTCGGCGCGGGTGGCGCGCGAGACCTTCGGGGTGGAGCGCGTGGTGGCGCGGATCTACGACGCCAAGCGGGCCGCGGTGTACGAGCGGCTGGGCATCCCGACCATCGCGACAGTCCCCTGGACGACCGACCGATTCCTGCGCACGCTGGTGGCCGATCAGAGCACCACCACCTGGCGCGATCCCACCGGCACCGTGGCGGTCACCGAACTGGTCCTGCACGAGGATTGGTACGGCCGCACCGTGCAGTCGCTGGAGAGCGCCATCGGCGCGCGCGTCGCATTCCTCATCCGATTCGGGCAGGGCATGCTGCCGGGCGGCAAAACCATGCTGCAGGCCGACGACACCGTCTATATCGCAGCCACCTCCGGCACCGTGGGCGAGGCCGTCGCCCTGGCCGGTAATCCGCCCGCGAGCGAGGACTGATCATGAAGGTAGCCATTGCGGGAGCCGGCGCGGTCGGCCGATCCATCGCCCAGGAGCTATTGCGCGGCGGGCATCAGGTGATGCTGCTCGAGCGCCGCCTCGACCACATCGACCCCACCATCGCCCCCACCGCGGTCTGGACCCACGCCGACGCCTGCGAGCTGGAGACCCTCGAAGAGGCCGGCCTGGAGACCTACGACGTGGTCATCGCCGCCACCGGCGACGACAAGGTGAACCTGGTCTTCAGCCTGCTCGCCAAGACCGAGTTCGGCGTCCAGCGGGTGGTGGCCCGCGTCAACGACCCCCGCAACGAATGGCTCTTCGATTCCTCGTGGGGCGTCGACGTGGCGGTCTCCACCCCGCGCCTGCTCGCCTCCCTGGTCGAGGAAGCCGTCTCGGTCGGCGACCTGGTCCGCCTGATGACCCTGCGCCAGGGCCAGGCCAACCTGGTCGAGATCACCCTCCCCGGCGATACTCCCTTGGCGGGCAAGGCCGTTCGCACCCTCCGCCTCCCCCGCGATGCCGCCCTGGTCGCCATCCTGCGCGGCGGCCGCGTCATCGTCCCCCAGGGCGACGACCCCATCGAAGGCTCGGACGAACTCCTCTTCGTAGCCTCCGTCGAATCCGAGGACGACCTCCGTAAAGCCCTCGGCGTCAACGGCTTCGGCAGCGCCGTCCCCACCCCCGCCTGACCCGTCGAGTGGCGCACCACTGAGGCGGAATCGGACAAATCCCCTCGCTGGTGTGCCACTCGACGCAGACATACCGAAGGGCCGAGCGCACACCCCCGCGCTCGGCCCTTTTCGGGTGATTCGTTATGACGCTGCGCGCAATTCGGCCCGGAGGCGGTTGAGCGCGCGGTGCTGCATGACCCGGACCACGCCGGGGCTGGTGCCGATGGCTTCGGCGGTCTGCGCAGCGGTCCACCCCAGCACGATGCGCATCACCAGCACCTCCCGATGGGTCGGGGCGAGCACCTTCATCAGTTCCCGTGTCGCCTCACGGGTTTCGGTGGCCAGGGCCCGCTCTTCGGGACCGGCCTCGGTGACCGGCGCGTCCGGGAATTCCGCGACCGGGTAGGCCGGGTGCAGCTGGGCCCGGCGGAACGCGTCGGCGACCTTGTTGGCCGAGATGCCGTACACGAACGCCAGGAACGACTTGCCCTGGTCCCGGTAACGCGGGATGGCCTGGACGGTGGCCAGGCAGATCTCCTGGGCCACGTCGTCGGCGGTCACGTGCAGATGCCCGGCGCCGCTCATGCGGGCCGCGCAGTAGCGCCGCACGAGCGGGTAGACGATGCGCAGGATCTCCGAGACGGCGTCCCGGTCACCTGCCGCCGCCGGACCGATCAACTTCTCCAATTCCGCGGCCGCGCGCCGGGATTCCGACGTCGCCGCGGTCGTGCCTTTGGTTCCCCGCCCCGCCTGGTGCTGCCGGCGCGAGGCAATCGGTGCCACCGTCGCCCCGTGCCCCTCGCCACGGTCCTGCGACGTTGCCACTGCCTTGCCGTCGGTACCCACTCCGGATCCTTTCGCCGTTATCTGATGAAAAGATCGTCCGTCGAACCGGACCGGCGAAATAGGTACCCCAGGGGTGGGGTGAGACCCCCCTTCATCCCCCTGTGACCCCCGAAGGTGTTGCGCGAGGCGCGATTACCGCGATAAGCGGCTGGTCGCGGCTACTGTGCGGCGGATTCCCCCGCTTTGGCCGCACTCTTGGGCAGATGACCGGCTTTGCGCACGGCCCAAATCGTGATCAACAGCGCCACACCGGTGAGCGGCCAGCCCATGGCGATGCGGGCCACGGCGAGCAGACCGGTGCTGTCGGCCGCGTAGAGGTGGTTCTGCACCAGGTAGCGGGCCGCGAACACGACCGCCCACACCACGGTCGCCAGATCGTAGAGCCGCATGGCCCGGCGATCCGAACGCCATTCGGTGCCATGGCCGTTCAGCACGCCCCAGATGACGCCCGCCAGCGGCCAGCGCACCACCAGCGAGAGCAGGAAAGCGCCCGCGTAAACCAGGCTGGCGTAGATGCCGAAGAGGAAGAACCCCTTCGCCTCGCCCATGCGATAGGCGATGAGCGCGCACACGCCCACCCCGAGGAAGCCGGAGATGGCCGGTTGCACCGGGCCTTTGCGCACCAGTCGCCAGATCAGGATGGCGGTGGCGACGCCGAGGGCCGCCCACACGGCCGCGGTGAGCCCGCGCAGCGTATTGACCGGCACGAACACCAGCACCGGCAGCGAGGAGTAGATCAGGCCGCTGAAGCCGCCCATCTGCTCGAGCAGGGTCTGCTCGATCTCCTCTTCGCGCTCCTCCTCGGCGGCCTCGCGGTCCGCCTCCGGATTCGCGGCGACCCGCTCCCAGGCGCCGAGTTCCTCGTTGAACGCGAGGACGGTCTCCTCGGCCGAGACCTGCTCGGCCCATGCCGTATCACTCGCCAGCTCGCCGGGGGCGCTCAGCTGATCATGGTCAGCGGGCCAGCGGCCCTCGTCGTTGCTGCTGGTGGGAATCGGCATGCCTCAGGAATTCTCACGAAGTTCGTAGTAGGGGTTGTAGATGACCTTGCCGCCGGCCCGCTGGCCGACGCGGCCGCGGACCAGGATACGACGTCCCGGCTCGATTCCCGGGATGCGACGCCGCCCGATCCAGACCAGCGCCACACTGTCGGTCCCGTCGAAGAACTCGGCCTCGACCTCCGCGCCCCCGGTCTTCGGGCACGCTTCCACGCTGCGCAATCTCCCCAGCATGGTGACTTCCTCACCGCGCCGGCATTCCGAGGCCCGGCAGGCGCCTGACGCCTCGGCGGTCTCGGCGAGCTCCTCGGCGTCCAGGCTGTCCAGGTCAGCGGTGAGCCGACGGCTCAGCCGCCGGAAATAACCTGAGGGGGTTGTGTCCTTCCCGCTGTGGGATGGCATCTCGCACGCTCTCCTGTAGAGCAGACGGCGTGGGTCTCACGTCGTTGGTTCCTTCCACACGCCCGCTGGGTGTTCCCACGCGACCGGCTGTGGCCGTACATCGCCACTGTAGATGGGACGGCCTGCCCTCGCCACGCGCGCCCGTCCCAGTACGCTCGGCGGGTGCCAGATCTTTCCCGTCCGGTGGTCGCCGTCGCCCTGCCCGGAACCGGTTCCGATGCTCATTTCGCCGGTAGAGCGTTCGGATCCGCTTGCGCCGCACTCGATCTCCCGTTCCACGCGGTCGACCCCGATCCGCGGCGCGTGATCGACAGCTATCGGATGGCACTCGATGCCGCCGCGCGCTCCGGGCCGATCCTGGTGGCGGGAATCTCACTCGGCGCGGCCGTCGCGGTCGAATGGGCCGCACGCCATCCGGAATCCGTTGTGGCCGTAGTGGCCGCCCTGCCCGCCTGGACCGGGGCCGACACCACCGGCTGCCCCGCCGCCCTGAGCGCCGCCGCCACCGCCGGCGCCCTGCGCGCCGACGGCCTGGAGAAGGTCATCGACACCATGCGCGCCTCCAGCCCCGCCTGGCTGGCCGAGGCCCTCACCCGCTCCTGGCGCTCGCAATGGCCGGACCTGCCCGCCGCCCTCGAAGAGGCCGCCGCCTACGCCTGGCCCGAGCCGGACCTGTTGTCCCAGGTCACCGCCCCGGTCTCGATCGTCGGCGCCACCGACGACCCCGTGCACCCGATCGCCGTGGCCGAGCAATGGACTTCGCTCATCCCCCACGCCGAACTCCACCGCATCACCCTCGACGAACTCGGGGCCGACCCCGCCGTGCTCGGCGATCGCGGCATCACTCCCCTGCTGCGAACCTCCGTGAGCCGCAACCCCGCATCCTGAGAGCCACGACCGGGTTCGGCCGGACGAACGACGAAGGGGCGCATCGCGATGATCGCGATGCGCCCCTTCGTATGGTGACTAGTTCTGACCCAGCTGCTGCATGGCCGAGCCCTCGGCCCCGCGGCGCGGCTGGTTGTCCTCCGGGTTGGGCAGCCCCTGGAACGGCTGCCCGCCCTGCATGGCGGCGAGCTGCTGCGCCATCGCCTGCTGCTGCGCGGCCAGCTGCTGCTGGTGCGCGGCGGCGAGCTGATCGGCCAGCTCCTGGGGTAGGACCACCGGCAGCGGTTCGCGCACGGGGAGAGGTTCGTCACCCCGGCGCACCACGGTCTCGCCCATGATGGCGCGCGCGGCGGCGACCAGGGGGCTGTTCTCACCGGCCGCGCCGGAGGGTCCGGCCGCGACCAGGCGGACCATCCAGCGATGGCCGTCCACGCCGATGAAGCGCAGGTCGGCGCCCTCGGTCACGGCGTGCAGCTCGCGCCCCCACGGCCCGTTCGTCACCGATACCTGCGCGCCGTCCTTGCGCAGCGTCTCGGCGAGATCGGCTGCCACCGCCCGCCATTGGCCCGGCGATTTGGGAGCGGCGTAGGCGGCGACCGTGATTCGCCCGTGCTGAGTGGCCAGGTGCACCGCCTGCGGCGCGCCCTCCGGGGTCATCTCGACCTGCAGCTGCCCGCCCGGCGGCACCGGCACGATCACCGAGCCGAGGTCCAGCCGCTGATCCGCGACGGTCTCGAGCCGGTCGGCGACGTCCTCGTAGTCGTAGGGCCCGGTGCGGTCACCGGACGCGGCCGGCGCCGGATCCCGGTCGTAGTCCGGCTTTTCGAACGAGTCGGTGTCGTACTCGTCCTCGTCCAGGTACTCCGCGTCGTCCTCGTACTCGTCGTACTCGGTGTACTCGTCGTCCCGGTGCGGCGCGTCGTCGCTGCCGCCCTTGTTCTTCTTGCGTCCGAACACCATCGTCATGCCTCCTTGCCGGTCACCTGACCCGCCGACGACCCCAGGCTGGCATGCCCGCCGCTGGAGCCGTAACCGCCCGCGCCCCGGGCGGTTTCGTCGAGCGTGTCGACCTCTGTGAAATCGACCAGTTCCACCTTCTGCACCAGCAATTGCGCGATGCGATCGCCGCGGCGCAGTTCGATGCGCGTACGGAGATCATGATTGATCAGGCACACCTTGATCTCACCGCGGTACCCGGCATCGACCGTGCCGGGGGTATTCACCACGGACAGACCGTGCTTGGCGGCCAGTCCGGAACGCGGATGGATCAATCCGACGGTGCCGAGCGGCAGGGCCACGGCGATGCCGGTGCCCACGAGCACGCGCTCGCCCGGTTCGATGATGACGTCCTCCGTCGTGCACAGGTCCACGCCCGCGTCGCCCTCGTGAGCGCGCGTCGGTACGGGGATGCCGGGATCGAGCCGCAGCAGGGGAATAGGTGGAATACCGGTCACGTACGCCGAGCCTACGCGTTCACCCCCGTATGCATTGACCTAGTCTGATGTCGTGTCCGACCAGCCCCCGCAGGTGACCATGGAACCTGATCAGCAGACCATCGCCCCCCTCTACACCGAGCGCCTCTGGGTGCCCCTGTGGTGGTGGCCGGTGGCCCTCGTCGTGACCGGTCTGCTGGCGGCCGAAATCCATATGGGCGCACCGGGAATCCGCGCCTGGCTGCCGTACGTGCTGTTGATCCCGATCCCCGTGTGGGTGCTGCTGTGGTTCTCGCGGCATCGGGTGGAAGTGGTGCGGGACGCCTCCGGCACCCCGGAATTGAAGGTGGACCGCGCGCATCTGCCGGCGACCTTCGTGTCGCGGGGGGCGGCGGTGCCGGCCAGTGCGAAGAGCGCGGCGCTGGGCCGCCAGCTCGATCCGGCCGCGTATGTCCAGCATCGTGCCTGGGTCGGGCCCCTGGTGCTGCTGGTGCTCGACGATCCGGATGATCCGACGCCGTACTGGCTGGTCAGTACGCGCCATCCGGAGAAGATCCTGTCCGCGCTCGGCAAATGACGCCGAGCGAGCGGTCTTGACCGCGCTCGGCGAACCGAGCGCGGGCTTGACCGTCTTTCCCGTTCCGGGCCGTGCAGCCTAGGCCGCGCAGTCCATGCAGATGAGCTGCCCGCCGGACTCGTCAGCGAGCCGGCTTCGGTGGTGCACCAGGAAACAGCTCGAGCAGGTGAACTCGTCGGCCTGCTTCGGGATGACCCGAACCGAGAGCACCTCCTCGGAAAGGTCCGCGCCGGGAAGCTCGAACGACTCCGCGGTATCGGATTCGTCGATATCCACGACGGCGGACGCGGCCTCGTTGCGACGAGCCTTCAGCTCCTCGAGCGAGTCCTCCGACACTTCGTCGGATTCACTGCGCCGCGGTGCGTCATAGTCGGTTGCCATGTCGTCTTCCCCTCGTCCTTACTCCGTATATCCCGGACCGGCGCTCCCGTGCCGACTCCCTCGGGAATCGGCCGGGGGGTCGCCGCCCCGCCCGTGGTGTACGTCACACGTACACCGGTACCGATCGGGCGGATTTTCCTGATCCGCACCGGATCGCGCTCGGTCAACGCAGGACATGCCCTTGTTGTTCCCGAAATCGAACCCCCGATTCACCCGGGCTGTACGATCTGGGCCGCCAGACAATAGCGGACCCCAGCGCAAAAGTCGCAATCAAAACACACGCGAGTCGAAACTGAGGGGCAATCGTCACACGTGAACGGGGCTATAGCGGCCCGGTTGTCCATTCCGAGACCTGAGACGCCGCTCACTCACGATCCGGCAATGACCGGGCGCGCCGGGCCGCCGACCAGTGTCGATCTTGTCCGACGCACCGGCGCGGCCCGGACTCACCGGTGGCTTGCGCGCAGTGCCGCACCGGCTTTCGTAGAGTGTGCGTCGTGGTTTCACTGATCACCCAAGGCAACTCGTCCGATCCGAACGGCCGGCCGTTCCTCCGCCGCCGCTGGGAACCCTGGGCGGCGATGGTCGGCGTGGTCGCCCTGATCGGCGTTCTGGTGTGGTGGAAGGCGCTCACCACCACCGAGGGCGATCACGGTGCGATGGCCTGCAATTCGCCGAGCCCGGCCGCCGCCACCAGCAGTACCGCCGCCGCACCCGCCACCCTCGGGTCGCGCTTCTCGCCCTCGCGGCTGCGGGATGTGGATCCGGCGGCGCTGTCACAGGCGCACGTGCGGGTGTTCAATGCCAACGGCCAGCGCGGTCAGGCCGCGCACGTGGCCTCGGAGCTGAGCGATCTCGGCTTCGCCAGCGCGCCGGACGTGCAGATCGGCAACGACCCGGTCTACGTCAACGGTGACCTGGAGTGCACGGGGCAGATCCGGTTCGGCGTGAACGGGCGTCCCGCCGCGGCCGCCGTCCAGTTGGTGGCGCCGTGCGCGGAGCTCATCGAGGACAAGCGCGAGGACAACACGGTGGATTTCGTGCTGGGGTCGCTGTTCCGCGATATCCGGCCGAGCACCGATGCCGAGGAGGTGCTGCGGGCGCTGAAGAATCCCGCGCCGGGCACCACCCCGGCCATCGATCCGAAGTTGCTGGAGGCGGCGCGGCACGCCAAGTGCTGACGCACCCGGCTTGAACCGGGGCGAAAATCGTTCCGGTACATATTGATACGACCTCGCCGCGCCCCTTTCGGGCGCGGCGAACTCGTCTACCCGGCTTTCAGGGAATCGGGATAGGGGCGCTGACGCCCAGGCGGTCCAGCAGGCCGCTCAATTCGTCGGCGATGCCGGGAGCCGCGGCGACCACCAGTTCACCGTCCTGACCCGGGCTGGTCGGCGCGGGGAGGATGAGCCGCGCGCCCGCCTCGGCGGCGATCAGCGCACCGGCGGCCCAATCCCACAGGTTCAGGCCGTGCTCGTAGTGCGCGTCCACCCGGCCCTCGGCCACCATGCACAGATCCAGCGCCGCCGAACCCACCCGGCGGATATCGCGAATATGCGGCAGCAATTCCGCGACCAGCTGTCCCTGCCGGGTGCGGCGCGGAGTGGCGTAAGCGAAGCCGGTGGCCACCAGCGCCATGCTCACCGCGCCGACCTCGTTGCAGCGCAAGGCGATCGGCGCGCGACCCGGTTCGCTGCGATGCGCGCCCTGGCCCAGCCCGGCGCTGTAGGTGACCCCGTGCGCCACATCGGCCACCGCGCCCGCCACCGAGCGCCCGCCGCGCATCGCGGCCACCGACACCGAGTACGCGGGGATGCCGTAGACGAAGTTGACCGTCCCGTCGATGGGGTCGACCACCCATTGCACGGCGCCGGGATCCTCCAGCAGGGTGCCGCCGTTCTCCTCCCCCACCACCTGCTCGTCCGGGCGCAGTTCGGCGACCAGTTTGCGGACCAGCTGCTCGGTCTCGGTATCGACGATGGTGACCGGGTCGGTCGGGGTGCTCTTGGCTTGCACGGCGTCGATCTCCAGGGCGCCGGCCCCGAAGACCTCGGGCCGGCGGGCGCGCACGTGGGCGGCGGCGGTTTCCGCGAGATGCACCGCTACCCGCCGCAGTTCGGCGATATCGGTCTCCTCGGCGCTCGGCGTGGTGTTCGATGCGGTGAAAGTGAAATCGGATTCCGGCACGACATCCATCGCAGCACAGATCCGGCGTAGCGCGCATTAGGCTTGTCGTGCACGACACAGGTCAGGGTCGCAGAGAACCACCGGCAATACGGGAGAACGAGGAGTCGTCATGTCCGCTCGGGGGCACGCGTTCGGTATCGACATCGGTGGCAGCGGCGTCAAGGGCGCCGCGGTCGATCTGGCTACCGGCGAGTTGGTCCACGAGCGCATCAAGGTGCTCACCCCGCATCCGTCGACGCCGCACGCGGTGGCGGAAGCGGTGGCCAAGGTAGTGGCTCAAGCCGGATGGGACGGACCGGTCGGCATCACCATGCCGAGCGTCGTCATAGGCGGTTTGATCCGCACCGCCGCCAATATCGACAAGACCTGGATCGGAACCGACGCCCGCGCGCTGTTCTCCACCGCGCTCGGCGGCCGCGAGGTCAGCGTCCTCAACGACGCCGACGCCGCGGGACTCGCCGAGGACCGCTACGGCGCGGCAAAGGATCTCGATGGTTTGGTGGTGCTGCTCACCTTCGGCACCGGTATCGGATCGGCAGTGATGTACAACGGTGTGCTCATGCCCAACAGCGAACTCGGGCACATCGAGGTGGACGGCCGCGAGGCCGAGCACCGGGCCGCCGCGTCCGTCAAGGACCGGCTCGGCCTGACCTACCCGCAGTGGACCGAGGAGGTCTCCAAGGTGCTGGTCACCCTGGAAAACCTGTTCTGGCCGAACGTCTTCGTCGCCGGTGGCGGAATCAGCCGCGACTACCAGGAATGGATTCCGTTGCTCACCAACAGAACCCCCGTGGTGGCCGCCGATCTGAAGAACACCGCGGGCATCGTCGGAGCCGCCATGGCCGTGTCTGCCGGTATCGCGCCGTAAGCACACCGCTGCGATCGTTACAATGGAACAAGCCCGGCGGTAAGCCGGAAAACGACACCGGCACGAGAGCCGGTTTACCCCCCGACAGAAACCGCTCCGCCGGATGATCACTCTGGCGTGACGCCGCACGAGACCGTCACGAAAGGGCGTACGTGGTAGCCACGAATACCCGAGAGACCGCCGAATCGGCCGACGCCGCCGACTCAGCAGACACTACTGAAGCACGGCCGGTCAAGAAGGCTGCCGCCAAGAAAGCCCCGGCCAAGAAGGCCGCGGCGAAGAAGGTCGCGGCCAAGAAGGCCCCGGCCAAGAAGGCCGCCAAGGCCACCGCCGCCAAGAAGACGGCGGCGAAGAAGGCTGCGCCCAAGAAGGCCGGCGAGCCCGGCGTCGAGGGCGAAGTCGACGAGGTCATCGAGGACGACGAGTCGCTGGAACTCGACGACCTGGGTGATCTGGAAGTCGACGAGGACGACCTCGCCGAAGACGAGGAGATCGTCGACGAGGAGGACGACGCCGAAGAGGAGACCGCCGAGGCTCCCGCGGCGGGCGAGGAGGCCGAAGAGGCCGACGAGCCCACCGAGAAGGACAAGGCCTCCGGCGATTTCGTCTGGGACGAAGAGGAATCCGAGGCGCTGCGCCAGGCCCGCAAGGACGCCGAGCTCACCGCTTCGGCCGACTCGGTCCGCGCCTACCTCAAGCAGATCGGCAAGGTCGCGCTGCTCAATGCCGAGGAGGAGGTCGAGCTCGCCAAGCGCATCGAGGCCGGCCTCTACGCCACGGAGAAGCTGCGCGAGTTCGCCGACAAGGGTGAGAAGCTGCCCGTGCAGGGCCGCCGCGACCTGCAGTGGATCATGCGCGACGGCAATCGCGCCAAGAACCACCTGCTGGAAGCCAACCTCCGCCTGGTGGTTTCGCTGGCCAAGCGCTACACCGGCCGCGGCATGGCGTTCCTGGACCTCATCCAGGAAGGCAATCTCGGTCTGATCCGCGCGGTCGAGAAGTTCGACTACACCAAGGGCTACAAGTTCTCGACCTACGCGACGTGGTGGATCCGTCAGGCCATCACCCGCGCCATGGCCGACCAGGCCCGCACCATCCGTATCCCGGTGCACATGGTCGAGGTCATCAACAAGCTCGGCCGCATCCAGCGCGAACTCCTCCAGGACCTGGGCCGTGAGCCCACCCCCGAAGAGCTCGCCAAGGAAATGGACATCACGCCCGAAAAGGTGCTGGAAATCCAGCAGTACGCGCGCGAGCCCATCTCCCTGGACCAGACCATCGGCGACGAAGGCGACTCCCAGCTCGGCGACTTCATCGAAGACTCCGAAGCAGTAGTCGCAGTAGACGCCGTCTCCTTCACCCTCCTCCAGGACCAACTCCAGTCCGTCCTGGAAACCCTGTCGGAGCGCGAGGCAGGCGTAGTCCGCCTCCGCTTCGGCCTCACCGACGGCCAGCCCCGCACCCTGGACGAAATCGGCCAGGTCTACGGAGTAACCCGCGAACGCATCCGCCAGATCGAATCCAAGACCATGAGCAAACTGCGCCACCCCAGCCGCAGCCAGGTCTTGCGCGACTATCTGGACTAAGCGTCACCCGAGATTGGGCCCCTGAGCAGCAGCTTCGGGGCCCAGTTTCTGTTTTCTGGACGTGCACAACGCTCTCAGTCAAGATAGTGGAATGGCGATCGAACATACGATCGATCTCGCCATGCTGTTGCCCTCCTGGGACCTAGCACTGCGAGCCGAACTCAATCCGACCACACGGTGAACTCGTACCTGTACGGCGTGCGCCTCTACCTCGACTGGTGCGCAGCGAACGGCCACCCACCCGAACTCGACAGAAACCAAGTCAACGCCTTCGTAGCAGGACTCCTCCGAGCGAGACAGCTTGCACTCCGGCGCTTTTCGGTATGGCTAGTCGAAGAAGACGAGCTGGATTCCGACCCCCTCCTCGGCCTGAAGCCGCCCAAACTCGATGAGAAGGTCGTCCCCTCCCTCACCGACGAGCAGATCCAGGGATTGATCAAAGCCTGCCAGGGCAAGGACTTCCGCGATCGCCGAGACGACGCCATCATCCGCTTGATGCTCGAAACCGCCATGCGCGCCGGCGAATGCGCCGACATCGACCTGTCAGACCTGGACATCCGCCGCGGCCTAGTCACGGTCCGCCGCGGCAAAGGCGGCAAAGGCCGCATCGTCCCCTTCGGCCTCCAAACCAGCCGATCCCTCGACCGCTACCTCCGCGCCCGCCGCACCCACCGCCTGGCCAACTCCCCCAAGCTTTGGCTCGGCGAACGCAGCAAGGGCTTCACCTACTGGGCCCTCTACGACACCCTCACCTACCGAGCAGAGCTAGCAGGCATAGAAGGCTTCCATCCTCACCTCCTCAGACATACAGGCGCATCCCGCTGGCTCAACGCCGGCGGAACCGAAGGCGGCCTCATGGCCATCGCCGGATGGAGCACACGTGACATGATCGATCGCTACACCCGCTCAACAGCGGCCGTCCGGGCGGCCGATGAGGCGCGCGGGCTGAATCTCGGTGACCTGTAGACAATCTCGCGCCGCTTCTTTACAGCAAGGCGCTTGTGCCGTAACCCACAACAGGCCGAACACCTTGTACCACAGCTGCACTCGAAGAATGATGATTCGATGGGCCAGGATCCCGATATATGGACAACGACGACGACGCTGAACACTACGATCTCCTCGCGGCAATTGATACCGAGATGGATGGACAGGTTGCACGTAAAGCGATCCGCAACTACGACACCTTATTGAGAGAACAGAATCGGATCTTTCAAGTTCTGAAAGACCTGTCGGGACAGGCAGTCCAGATCGCGGCCCCGCTCGAAAGGATCGACATACGAGGTCTGCCAGCAGATGCGGCGATGAGGCGAATATCGGAAGGTTGCGATAGGCCAGAGAATCACCCTCAGAGTACTCTTCATTCCTTAGAGAACGCCGCCGGGTGGATCAGCAATGCATTCAATATTTCAAAATCCCTATCAATCTCTGGACCGCCAGCCCCAGAAAATACACTTAAGAGAATAGCAGCAGCCAAGTCCGCCGTACATTCTGCGAGTTACGTGGCCCACCATTGGACCAAGCATAAAATTGAAACAGACGGCAGGGCGCTCGGTAGAATTGGTAGATCTTGCGCATTCTGTGCAATGCAAAACGAGTTGTATCGTATATCCGAGAAGTTTGAAATCGCCGCTAAACGGCCCACATACCTGTGGGTCCCGAGGTATGTTCAACCACCCAGGCATGGCCGGATACGGAAGGGATTCCTAGCACGACTAATCGCAGAAGACATCGCAGAACACATCGACTCTGCAACAGATTACTATGTCGCCATGCATGGCGACAATAGCCATGACCTACCCCTACAGCCTTGGTTCACTGAAATATATCAATGCCTCAAAAGAATCTCACCAGACGCGATTGCGAATGATTTCTTGACGCTTACAAAAGGTGTTGAATATGCCGATCTTCAATTCATTCCGAACCTAACAGTCGTGCGGGCATACACGGTCCTGTGCCTAAATTACCTAAGGGAAGTGCAACAGCGCATGAACGATTACGCAGAAGCCTCAGGCCAGGGTCGCCGGGAGCCCACTTACGCATTCAATATTCACAATAGCACTCTCAACAATACCACCGTGGGATCGAGAGTCGAGAGTATTAGCTATTCGATTTCTAATGTCATAAATCAAGGAAACCAAGAACTCGGCGACGCCCTGGAAGCGGTCAAACAGGCAATTCTAAAGGACGACCTAGGAGACCAAAAACGTGGCGAACTGCTGGATAACGTCGAGTACCTAGCGCAAGCAGCAGAGACTGCACCAGAAAATAGGAAGGCCGGGATGATTCGATCTGCCCTGGCAGCGCTCACAACTGCGGCGACCGCAGGAACTCAGTTAAATCAAGCACTTGAGTCATGGGGTTCGGCGCTAAGCGGAATTCTTTAGAATCGCGCCCTCATGGAATTAACGTCACCTGAGACTGGGCTCGCAGCCGCGCCCGGCCTCAGGTTTCGCTCCGTACGACCCGGCACGGCAGTTCGCCACCGGATGCATTATAAGATCAGATGCGATGTTCCACACTTCCGCCACATCAGTTAGACATTGCTTCCATCGGCCCTACTGAAGACTTTATACATATAGCGCGTAAACCCATTTCCGCTCACCCGCCCACTATTCACCGGAGGTGCATAAACCACAAATTCGTGGCCGCCTCTCGCCATTGATCATCAACGGCGAGAACGGATGGCCATGCTTCTTTTCATGCCTGCCACCCCTTCGACATTGTCGACAAACCCTATATCCCTCTACTGTCCGATATGTATTAGCCTCATCATACGGGTGACCAGCCGGACACAATTCCACCATTTCTCCCGCCCTTCGCAGATTTTCAGCAGAAGTCACGGCTTCAAGATGATTTGGGTTGCAACAAAGCTTAACCGCACAAAGATGATCGATCACCTTTCCCTCCAAGGAATCCCTTCCGTGGACAATCTCATAGGCAAGTCGATGAGTTAGTACGATACTTCCCTTCCGCTTTTCATTCGGACTCGCAATGTACACCCTTCCATATCCTGTACTATGTCTCGAACCGGTCCAAATATGACACTCGTCCGTAAGGCCGTTCTTCTCTCGTCCAAATTTTGAAGCGCGCTGATATACTACGTTTTCAGCCAACCTATCTTTAGGATCTTGCACATTCGACTGAACTCCGTGGCCCGATATGTAGATGATCCCGGAGTGGGTCACTGGAACGCTGACTTTTGCCCCACATCCACAGCCACATGCTTGCAATAATGCATCACCGTAGTTTTTAGTTCGAAAATTATGCTGTTGACACAACCTATTCGTCTTTGCCATACGTGGACAACCCTCAACTTTACAAACTCCCGTGTTCACCTTTGGGCGCCCTGTCAATCGCTCCGGACCGGCCACCACGGCGCCATGCCCCTCGACGTAATAGAGTCCGGCAAACTCCGGATCCACCGTAACTCGAGTCCCGCATCCACAACCGCATGACTGGGTCAATGGATCCCCATACACTCGATTTCGATAGTAATGCGTGGGACAGAGTCGGATAGCTCTAACCGGTCGGCCACATCTTTCCACGCGGCACAGCTTCGCAGCGGAAGATTGATTATTCGAATCCGCTACGAGATCCTCGACAAAGTCTAGAACTTGCTCATTACACAAACTTGACGCTTGATACTCAATGGTTCGATACTTCTTTGCATTACATGTCCAATGGGCTGTTCGACAGTTCTCAAGGGTATGGTCACCTCCCTCGGAAAGTGGAATTACATGGTCGACGACGGGTGACATAGGGTCGTGTTCCTCCCCAATTACACGCACCTTCCTTTGGGCAATCGGCACTTCTTGTCCACAAATATGACAAATCCACTTATCGCGTTCGAAAATATCCGACGAGAAGATGCGTTCCACTTCCACGCCCCATTTCTTGGCCCGCACCATAGGTCCCCTCGACCGCTGCAACTTCTTCCTCCGAGAGGTCTGACACTCTGAACAACGCCGCCTTCGAGGCCCGCGCCCGGTAGGGCTAGGGTTGAAGAGAATGCCACAATCCGGACAAAAGTCAGACATATCACTTCCAGTGCATCCGTAAAGAACCAATAGTCTCAAGGATCATTGCAGGAGGCACCGACACGAATCATGTACGGCGAACCAAATCTGACACCTCTGCGATGTCGGCTTTACAGCTGTCATCTGTCCGGAATGCGACAGTGCAGACACCGCAGATGATTGGCCCAGCGTTGAAAGCCTTGTAGGAGACCCGGATCTTCCGGCCACAGTCGCATTCGGCGGTCAGCCCGTTGTTGGACTTACGCCCGCCGTGCCGACCCGGCTCGCGCCGGCGGTAGGCCACCAGCGCAAGGGCCAGCCCTTCCAGCTCGTCTCGGTAGCGCCTACAGGTGTCATCCGGAACGGTCGTGATCGACCACCCGATTTGGTTGTGATGTTCCAGAGTGAGACCGAGCTCCGTTCCGAGTGCACGAAATCGTTCGTTGTGCCAACGGCCTTGGCGGCTGGTGTCCTGGATCCCGCGCATCATGGCGGCCCAACACCGTATTTAGACAAAGCACAACGCTCCCAATCCCGAATATCCTCTTTCGCAGGGTCGAAAGTCGATCACTGTCGCTGAACCTTGGTGGCAACTGATCTCGAACACTCCGCAGAGCAGTCGGTCTTGGAGGGAGCACCTTCCACACGCATCCCGTGATGGGATGAACCCGAACTTAGATAATGCAGTGCGGCAACCACCGCGGTATGTCGGTGGCTTATAGTACGTTGCGGCACAGCAAATACCGACAATGATGTCAGTGTCGAGCCACAACAAGGTCACCTGAATGTCCATCAGAGGAAGACCACGTCATGGCCTCTACACACTACGAGATCGTTGATCACTGGAGCATGGTCGAGGACGAAAGCGGACTAGCGATCGATTGGGCTGAGGCACACGAACGCTGTTGGCGCTGCGGGTACAAGGCGAAGCTGGAACGATGTCACATCGTCCCTGACGCGCTCGGCGGTGCCGCTACTCCGGACAACCTTGTTCTTCTCTGCAGCCGATGCCACCGTGAGGCGCCGAATCACGAGAACCCGATCTATATGTGGAGATGGCTCAGAATACCTCAGTAACCCTCTATGACACTTATTGGACGATCCGCGGTTTAGAAGAGTTCCAAGCCATGTTCGGCCGCCAGCCGTTGGATTGGGCGAGCAGCATAATCGGCACGGATTCAGAACTGGCACAAGAGTTCACGCTTGAGATGCAGAACGAGCTCGGCAGAGTAGTGAGACATTTTGGAGAAGGTCGATTGAATCCTTCTACGATTGCCTGCATCCTGGCTGAGATCGAGAAGACCCTGGCTTCTCGGCATGGAGTGACGCTCGAGGAATCACCAGTGACCCGTCGGGGTCCCGGGACAAGGAATATATAGACCTCGAACCAGCACACCGTCCGACCAGTTCTAGTGCGTGGTTGCCTGGATCTGCTCGCCCCGAGAGGGTCGGTGGCAGCAGAAGTTGTGATTATGAGCGGTTACCGTCCAGGGTGGTCGTAGGCCGCGTCGATTCCGCGGGTGGCGATCTCGATGGTTGCGTCGAGTCCGATCTCGTAGAGAATCAGGGCGATTACGATTGCCCAGACGAAGTTTCGGGCGCGCGTTACCGCGCGGCTTCCCAGGTAGACGCAGGTCAGGCCGGCGAATAGCCATGAGATCCACAGACATGCTTGTGCCGGTATCGATTTCGAAGCGCCCGAGGTGATCCGATGCCAGTCGCCGCCGCCGAAGATGAAGTTCGAGTAGTTGCTCATCACGATCAGGGATACGAGCGTGGTGAACAGCGTGACCAGTAGGCCGACCACCGTTGCGCTGATTGCGAAGGTGTTGGCCCGGGAGCGACGTCGGGCGATCCGCTCGTGTTCGACGGTCACACCCCACAACCTCTCACGCGTACCAGGATGAGGAACTTTCCGTCACCGAGTGCAGCGGACAATGCCGCGCGTGCTTCCGGCTGCCGCGAGGTGTACGACCAAGGGCTCGGGTTGAAGTACACCGCAGCGCCGCAGTGATCGGGGCGTGTGCCGTTCGCAGTCTGAATATCCTGGACCATGCCGGGCTGAATGTGATCCACCGATCGGAGCGGGATCGAAGGAACCGACACACCGGCGACGGGATCCGGATATGGCTGTGGCTCAGCGAAATACGCCAATCCCTCGGGTAGGTCGTCGCCCGGCGCCCAGGTGACGACGGCGACCCGCTCGAACCCGGCGACGGTCACCGCATCGGCGATTCGCACCGACTCGACCGGGCGCTCCTGCCATTGGTGGAACCGGTGTATTCCGAACCAGGGCAGTCCCACCAGCGCCGCTATCGCAATCACAACCCGGCCGTGACGCACCGTTCGGCTGCGATCCCACCGGAAACCCGTATCCGTCATCGATCCCTTTCCCGATCGCCGACAGTACATCGGCCCGCAAACCTGATTCGACCTGCGCTCGAGCCGGATTGTTGATTTGATTGGCAGCCAGCGTTATTGGTTCATGGGGAGGCGCGGGATGCGGGCAGTCGCGCGGGGTGTGGTCATGTTGTTGCTGGCGGGGGCGGTGGTGGCGTTTATCGGTGCGGGGATATCGGTGTTGATCGGGGTCGGGAAGGTGTTGCAGGACCCGGATGCGGAGCCGACCTGTGACAAAAAGACGATGCGGCCGGGGACCGAGTGCGTTCATTACAAGGCGAACAGTATGACGGAGGTCGGCAGTACCAGTTATGCGGAGGCGCTCGAGGAGCAGCGGGGCGTGCGGCGGGAAGGGGTGGAGTATTTGGAGATCGGGGGCGCCTTGGCCGGTGGGAGCGTGGTGGTGTTCGTGGGTAGCGTGTTCGTGCTGGGGGCGTTGGACGAGGAGTCCGCCGGGGCGCGAGGGTTGCGGCGGGGGCGGCGGGCGTGGTCGGACGCGAACGGGTCGACGCGTTCTGCCGCAATGACATTCGAGGGTCGACGTGGGATTTCTCAGGAGCCGGAGGGTGGCGGGTCCTTCGTGGATATCGGCCGGACGTACGAGGCGCGGGGGGAGCTTTTCGCTGCGGAGGAGTGTTATCGGCGGGGTGCGGTGCAGGGGGATACGGCTGCGATGGATCGGCTGGCGCGGCTGCTGCATGATCGAGTGGCGGGGCAGGGGGCGTTGGTGCGGTGGCGGAATCGGGGGCGTAATCGGGTGCTGTTGGCCGAGGCGGAGATGTGGTTGCGGGAGGCGGCGGGGCGGGGAATGCGCAGGCTATGGCGGGGCTGGGGGCGTTGCTCGAGGAGCGGGGGGAAGGGGTGGAGGCGGAGCGGTGGTATCGGCTGGCGATCAATGGCGGTGATGACAGTGCCATGAACAATCTTGGGCTGTTGTTGTTTCGGCGTGGGGATCATGCCGGGGCCAGGCAGTGGTGGAATCGGGCGGCGGCGGGAAGTGTTGCGGCGCTGCGGAATTTGAAGGCGCTGCCGCCGGGGACTCCCCTGCCCGCGCGGGCCGGGCCGGTCGTCGGGCCGCCTCGGCCCGGGGCGATGCCGTCGGGTACCTATGCGAACCTGCTCAGGTTGGTGATGAACGATCGCGCCACTGCCGATCGGCTGATCGAGTACGAGAGACAGCTGACGCCGCAGGCCGGTCGGCCGGAGTTGATTCACCGAGCTATCGATCGACTACGGCACGACCGGAACCGGTAGCACCCTAGCGGTCGACTCGTGCGAGAGTCCGTGAGGGAGACTGGATTTCGCGGCCCGCGTGTTTGACGAACGCGTCGATCAAGCTCATCGATTCGTCGCCGCAGGCGTTCTTGGCTTGCGAGTCGCCGGCGCGGTGGATGGCGTGGGTGGTCTCCATGATCTTCTCGCCCAGCTCCTGGAGCCGGACGTCATTGGTCAGCAGGCGGACGCGGAGGAGAGCGCTGCGGGCTTCGGTGCGCTTCGCGTAGGACTCGACCCGGGTCGCCACTTCGGCGTCGGGGTTGCCGTCCTGCATGCGGTGCCAGCGGTCGATCTCGGTGCGGCGGTATTCGACGGCCGCGTCGGCGAACGCGTTGTAGGCGTTCAAGCGGTCCTGGCGTAACCGCTCGGCTACGGCGTGGTCCGCGGCCCGATCCGCGGAGCTGCGTTGAAACAAGTAGGTGACTCCGGTGCCCAGTAACGTTCCGGCGATCGCGATCAATGCGGAAACATATGCGCTCACGAGGTACCACTGTATGGAAGAGTTTGCGGCACAGTCCATCTGAAGAACCGGGCTGCTCATGGGCGTCTCGGGAGCGGGGAAAGGAGTTGCATTCTTCCGGCGTGATCGTCGAGGCTGTCGGGGTCGGGGTCGGGGTGGTATCGGGGAGGGGAATCATGGGTGATGCGGACGAGTCGGCATGGAAGGTGGCGAGTTCCGTTTGGGCTCGGCCGGTACTGCTGAATACGATGTCGACGGCGACTTTCATCGCGCTGGCGCTCGCGCAGTATCGGTGGTGGCACGATCACGGGCGGCCGTTCTCCTGGGTGTTGCTGCTGGCCACGCCAGCGCTGGCGTTTCTGCCGTCGGGGCTCATCGTGAAATCGTTCCGCAAACGGTGGACCGCGGAATGGGCTGCGGCGAACGGGTTCCGGTATCGCCGGGTGAGCGACTGGCCGGTGCCCTCGTGGGATTTCCCGCCGTTCAATATCGGGCGTGCCCGGCGCTTCCGGGTGCGGGATTGCATGGAAGGCAGAGCCGGCGGATATCCGGCGAGCTTCTTCCATTTGACCTGGTTGCACAACAACCGGATCAATGTCAGTACGCACTATCGGAACGTCTTCGCCATCACACTGCCCGCGGCGCTACCCCGATTGACGATGGGGATCACCCTCGACAGCACCACCGGTGATCGCGTGGAATTCGAATCGGCGGACTTCAACGATCGCTTCTCGGTGTATTGCTCGAAACCGGCTTTCGCACACGCGGTACTGACGCCGCGCACGATCGACCAGCTCGTGAACCTCACCAAGTCGCACGGCAATGCGGTGATGCTGACCAAGTTCGAGATCGTCGGGAACCTGCTGGTCGGGATCACGACGCTGGGGAATCGCCCGCACGAGATCGGCGGAGTTTTCGATGCGATGCGGATGATCGCGGACGGCATCCCGCGATTCGTCTGGACCGACTACGGAACCCTCACGCCGGACAGCACTCTCGCCTTCCACCCGGAAAGGAATATCGCATGAGCACCACCGTCCTCGGCATAGCGATCGTCGTCATCGCCCTGATCGCGGTGCTGTGGTACTTCGCCGCGTACAACGATTTCGTGCGGCTGCGGAACCTGATCACCGAATCCTGGAACCAGGTCGATGTCGAATTGCAGCGCCGCCACGAACTCGTGCCGAACCTGGTGGCTACCGTCGAGCGAGCCGCCGCATTCGAACGCGGAACTCTGGAAGCCGTGACGAATGCGCGCAATCACGCCCGTTCTCTCGCGACCATCCCGCACCGGGCCGGCACCGAAATCACCGGCGTAGCAACGGCGGAGAACGCACTGACCGCAGCCCTGTCCCAATTGTCAGCTCTCGCGGAGCAATACCCGGCACTGCGCACGGTGCAGAACTATGCCGCATTGCAGCAGGAACTGAGCGACATCGAGGATCGGATCGCCGCTTCCAGGCGGCTCTACAATGCGAACGTCCGAGCGTTGAACACGAAGATCCAGTCGATCCCCGCCGCCATTGTGGCTACGCTGCACCATGTCTCGCCCGAACAGTATTTCGAGATCAGCAGCCCCGAGGCTCGATCGGCGGTATCGGTGGATCAGCTGTTCAGAGCACATCCGGATCGGTAGGACCAATACACCTGCCGCCCTGCGGATTTCGGATTCGGCTCGCCCGTAGCGAGCCGAATCCGCAGGCTTCACCAGCCCGAACCGGACCCGCCCGATCCGGTGTTGGCCAGGATGGTGCCGATGATCATCTGCGCGATACCGGCGACAGAGCCTACATATTCCACGGTGTTCCTCCGACATTCTCATCGCCGGTTGTCCGGCGTAGCGGGAATCTAACCCGGCAAACATCTGGAATGTGCACATTTCAGCGAAGACGCTGGTCATCAGCTATCAGCCAGTCACCCATCTCGGTTGCCGGAACCGACCCGGGCAGCCGCACCGCCTGACTACCATCAAGGTCGATTTCGCTCGCGGTGTCGGATGACCCAGGAGGTCAGGCAATGTTCGGTACGAGATATGCGCTGGTCACGGTCGCGGCAGCCGCGATCGCGACGCTGTGTTCGAGCCCGGCGAGCGCCGCCCCCGAGGACGAGTTCATCACCCTCAACTCCGCGGTCACCTCGACGTCGGAGGGATTGCAGGCCACCGGCACCTACCGCTGCGAGGCCGGCATCGGCTACCTCGACGTCTCCGCCCAGATGGAAACCAGCGGCAGCGGCACCATCTCACTCACCAGCTACCCGCCCGGCGCCACCCTGCAATGCTCGGGCCGCATCGAAACCTGGACCGCCACACTCAAACCCAGCACCACCTACCCGATCCTCGTGCCCTACACCACCGGCACCGGCAAGGCCCAACTGAACCGCAAGTACTGGAAAACCGACTCCGGCGAGATAGCCCTCCACCTCGCCTGACCCGAAATCCCTGATCGGGGCGGCGAGGTCAGATGCCCGGCTGGGGTTGGTCGAGTTCCTTGGCGCGCCGCCTGGCGCGGAGCCAGCGGGCGGCGCGGAATCCCAGCCAGGCCAGCACGATCAGCAGGATCAGTACGGCGATGAAGGCCACGACGGGTACCGCTAGCGCCAGGATGGTGAGGGCCAGGGAGGTGCCGTCTTCGGCGGTGGAGACGACGGGATTGCCTACGCCGGCGGTGGTTCCGGTGACGAAGGGGCGGGCTACCGTGCGGCCGGCGTGGACGCTGCCGGCGGTGACGGCGCCGAGGATGGCGGCCACGGCGGGTGGGAGGTGCGAGGAGATGCTGGTTTCGGCGGTGAAGAGGATGGCGCCGGACACCGGGGCGATGACGGTGCCGATGCTGTGCAGCACCGAATCCAGGGCGGGGATCTTGTCGCCGATCAGGTCGAGGACGAACAGGACCGCGATGCCGATCAGCGCCGGGGTCGAGGACAGCCAGCCGTAGGAGCTGCCCAGATCGATCCAGCCGAGGCGGTCGGCGAAGCCCACCACCAGCAGGGGTAGCCAGGCGTTGAGGCCGGCGGCGCCCGAGAGTCCGAAGGCGCCGAGGATCGCGCCGACGGCCGATGTGATCTCCATAGGAACCAGTGTGAGGGCAGGAGCCGGTGGCGTGCGTAGCCGAAGCCGGTGGAGATTCCGTGGCGAGCTCCGTGGTCGGCACGGATGTCGCTGGACCAGGGCGAATCTAGGGTTTTACCTATGACGAACTCCACCGCTCCCGCCCTCACCGTCAGCCTCGACGCCGCCGATCCGGCGACCGTCACCGCCGCCTACGAAGCCGCTTTCGGGCTCGGCGACACGCTGCGCTTCCGTCCCGCGCAGGCCCCGTCGGACGGGTTCCGCGGCTTCATGATGTCGCTGGTCGTCGATCAGCCGGGCACCGTCGAGAACCTCGTCGGCTCCGCCCTCCAGAACGGGTTCAGCGTGCTGAAGCCGGGCAAGAAGAACTTCTGGGGCTACGGCGCCGTCATTCAGGGCCCGGACGGCACCATCTGGAAGGTCACCACGTCGCAGAAGAAGGACAGCGGGCCGTCTTCCCGGAACGTCGACAGTGTCGTGCTGCTGCTCGGCGTCGACGATGTGAAGGCCAGCAAGCAGTTCTACGTCGACCAGGGCCTGACCGTGTCGAAGAGCTTCGGCGGCAAGTACGCCGAGTTCGAGCTGCCGGATTCGCCGATCAAGCTGGCCATGTATCCCCGCAAGGCCGCGGCCAAGGATGCCGGTGTGTCCCCGGAGGGCTCCGGCTCGCACGGCATCGTGGTCAACGGCACTACGGGATCGTTCGTGGATCCGGACGGGTACGTGTGGGAAGCGGATGCCTGAAACATCAAGCGCCGGGGCCGGATCGGCCCCGGCATATCCCACGCTGGAAACCGGCCCGGGTCAGCCCGGCCACTGGTGTGAACGCGTCTGCGGAACCACCGGGGCCTCGGCGACCTGGGTCGGCTGCCTTTGCACGGTGATCTGCGGGGCCTGCTCCGCCGGCGGGGCCGCCGTGATCGCGGATTCCGTCTCGGCAGGCGGGGTGTCGGCGGGCGGGGGCGGGGGCGCCGGTTCGCTGGTGCGCGGAACCGAAGTCACGGTCGTAAGTTGTTGCGACACAGTCACACTGACGGACGGCGGATTCGGCGTCGAGGCCGGCGATCCGGAATCGTCACGCAACGCGAAGGCCGCGGCGACCACCACACTCACCCCCGCCAGCACCAGCCCCGATACCGTCGCCAGACGCCGGCGGCGCACCGGCGGAGCGCCTTCGGACACAGCGATGATCTCGGCTGGCGCCTGACCCAGATCGACCCGCGAACCCACCGGCACAACCGATTCCACGTGACGCACCTCGGTCGTCGGCTCCGGTCTCACTCCGCCCGGACCCACGAACTGCTGTCCGGGAGCCCGGGAGTCGCCCGGTGAAACTGCCACCGGCAGCTCCGGTTTCGCCCCACCGGTGCGCGAAACCGCTTCCGGCAGTTCCTGCCCCGCCTCAGCACCAGGCGAATCCATTACCGGCCGTTTCAGTTCCGCCCCAGCGCTGCGCGAATCCACCACCGGCCGTTCCAGTTCCGCCCCAGCGCTGCGCGAATCCATCACCGGCCGGTCTGGCGCAGGCCGCACGGCCCGCGCAATCACCACGGTCCGTTCGGGACCTGTCGGCCCGGGAGCGACGACCGGCGGCAGCGCGGCGGCGGCAGCGGCGGCCAGGGCAGTGCACGTCGGGTAGCGATCGGCCGGCGACTTCGCCAGCGCGGTCGCGATCACGTCATCCAGGGCCGCGGGCAATTCCGGCCGCACCGTCCGGGGCGCGGGCGGCGGCGCGGTCAGATGCGCCCCGATCACCGCCGCCTGATCCTTGCGCGGAAACGGCGGCTGTCCGGTCAGCAGCTGAAACAGCGTGCAGCCCAGCGAATAGATGTCCGCCCGATGGTCGGCGGGCGTATCGCTGAACCGTTCCGGCGCCGCGTACGCGAACGTCGCGGCGATCCCCGACAGCGTCACCGTATCGTCGAGCGTGCGCGCGATCCCGAAATCGGTGAGCACCGCCCGCTCCCCCTCGCGGTGATCGTTGTCGATGAGCAGGTTCGCCGGTTTCACATCCCGGTGCAGCACCCCCTGCGCGTGCGCGTAGTCGAGCGCATGCGCCGCATCGGCCACCAATCGCACCGCCCGCGCCGGCTCCAGCCCCTGCTCGTGCTCGCGCAGCAGCGCCGCGGCATCACCCCCGTCGATGTACCGCATCGCCAGCCACAGCGCGGCGTCGTCGACCGCGCTGCGGTCGTACACCGGAACGATATTGGGATGATCGAGCCCTGCGGCGAGGGTCGCCTCCCGGTCGAACGCGGTGCGGATCTTGGTGTCGGTGACGAAGGTATCGCCGAGCACCTTCAGCGCCACCCGCCGCCGCAAGCGCGGATGCGCGGCCAGATACACCGTCCCCATCCCGCCCGCACCGAGCAGTCGCTCGATGGAGAATCCGGCGAACACCGTCCCCGGCTGCAATCCCACGATCGTCCTCCCCGGGCCGCGCATCCCGAATCGTGCGGCCGCCCTGGGGAAATGTAGCGCAGCGGACCGTCAGGAGGGCGGGGTCAGGGCGGTCTTGCGCGACCAGTTCTCGAAAGACTTGGTGGTGAAGAAGGTTACGGGCACCACCAGGTGCCGGTCGTCGGCGAGCCGCACCACCACGTAGGTGAGCGCGATCTCCTCGATCACCCCGCGCTGTTCGTCGATCACCACCGTGTCGCCGATCCGCACCACATCGCCGAACGCGATCTGAATCCCCGCGAACAGACTCCCCAGCGTCCCCTGCGCCGCGATCCCGGCCACCAGGGTGAGCAGCCCGGCCGACGCGGACAGCGTGGTGGCGATGGCCCGGGTAGCGGGGAACAGCAGCATGACCACGATCCCCGCGATCAGCCACACCACCGCGGTGGCGACGGTCCGGAACACGCTGAGCTGGGTGCGGATTCGCCGCAGCCGCTGCGGATCGCCGGTGCGGCGGGCCAGCCGCTCGCCGAGCGCCCGCATAGCCGCGCCGACGAGCACGGTGGCGAGCCAGCCGAAAGCGAGCACGCAGGCGACATCGAGCAGCGCCGCGACGAGCTGCCCGCCGGGTACCGCGTCGGCCCGCACGCTCACATATGCGCGAGCCAGCAGCAGAGCGATGATCGTCACGGCGGGCAACACACGGGCGAGCATCCACGGACCTCCGGCGTCGGTAGCTGATTCCCCATTGTCTGTACAAACCGTTCTGTTCTATTGATGCCGTGCCGAGCGCCCGCGCATATTCCGCATTAACCTGATGCGAAACCCCTTCGGAGACTTGATGACCGGGCGATCCTCAACTACTAGGACGTCCAACCAAACCAGCCGGAAGCAATTTACCGGAAATCTTCCCTTTCAATTTCCCATCCGGTCAACCTCCCGGTAGTGTGCGCTCGTCGCTTCCGCGTATTGCGTTTTGCGGCATGCGAATTGCGAAACCCCCGTTCTGGCAATGGAGTTCGAGTGCTGGAAATTCACCACTTCAGCTATGGCTGGGTCACGCCGGTCGTGGCCTACATCATGTCGGTGACCGGATCGTTGCTCGGTCTGCGTTGCACCGCACGCGCCCGCTCGGGGGACGGGCGCAAGGGCTGGCTCATCGCGGCGGCCGTCGCCATCGGCGGCACCGGCATCTGGGTCATGCATTTCATTGCCATGCTGGGCTTCTCGATCCACGGCGCGGCCATCCGCTACAACGTGCCGATCACCCTGCTCAGCGCGGCGATCGCGATGGTGGTGGTCTGGGTGGGCCTGTCCATCGTGACGCGCGGGCACTGGGGCGGCTGGTCGCTGCCGGTCGGCGGCACCATCACCGGGCTCGGCGTGGGCGCCATGCACTACTCGGGCATGTACGCCATGAAATCCGACGCCATGATCAGTTACGACTTCTGGCTGGTGACGCTGTCGATGGTGATCGCCGTGGTGGCCTCGACCGTGGCGCTGTGGTTCACCTTGCACATCAATGGGATATTCGCCACCATCGGCGCCGCATTGATCATGGGCGTGGCGGTGTGCGGCATGCATTACACCGGCATGGCCTCGATGAGCGCCCACCATTCCAGCCACAGCGGCACGGTGCCCGCCGGAGCCGGGGCGATGGAACTGCTGGCGCCGCTGATGATCTCGGTCAGCATGGTGACCATGGTGCTGCTCATTCACGTCGGCCTGACCGAGGTGGACGAGGCCAGCATGGTGGCCGAACCGGTCCGTCCCGAGCCCGCGCAGCGCGAGGCCTGGGCTTTCCAGCCGGATCAGGCTGCGGCCCAGCCGAATCGGATGGGACAGCCGGGCACGGTGGTGCCGGGCGGTTACGGCGGTCCGGCCCAGAACAACCTGGGAGCGGCTGAGAACCGGCCCGGGTACGGGCAGCCGCATCAGGGTTTCGCGGGACCGGAGGCGGGCCCGGGTTCCTACCGGTCAGCCGGTGATTTCCGCCCCAGCCGGTCCGACCGGTCGGCATCCTGAGAGATCCCGGGCACAGCTGAGAACCCGGTCGCGGTATTCGACTTTCCGGCATATCGGCAGTTAACTGGCTGCGTGCACCACCAGCTGGAGCTCATCTTCCTGGTCCTGTTCGCGACCATTCTGGCGCAGCCGCTCGGCAAGCGGCTGGGCCAGGCGCCCGCCGTGCTCATGACGGCGTTCGGCGTGGTGCTGGCGCTCATCCCCTCGGTGCCCGAGATCCACATCGATCCCGATCTGATCCTGCCGCTGGTTCTGCCGCCGCTGCTGTACGCGGCGGCGCGGCGCACCTCGTGGCGGCAGTTCGCGGAGAACTGGGGCGCCATCAGCCTGCGCGCGGTGGTGCTGGTGGTGGTCACCGCGGCGGCCGTGGCCTTGGCCTTCCACTGGTGGTATCCGGCGATTCCGATCGCGGCGGCCATCGCATTGGGCGCGCTGGTCGCCCCGCCCGACCCGGTGGCGGTATCGGCGCTGGCGGGCAAGCTCGGGCTGCCGCGCCGCCTGGTCGCGGTGCTCGAGGGCGAGGGCCTGTTCAACGACGTCACCGCCATCGTCATCTATTCGGCGGCGGTGCGGGCCGTGGTCACCGGGTCCTTCTCCAGCTGGGGCGCGCTGCGCGACTTCGCGATCTCGGCCGGGGTGGGCGCGGTGGTCGGGCTCGTACTCGGCTGGGCCGGAAGCAAACTCATGCGGCAGCTGAGCGAGGCGCCGTGGCAGGTCGCGCTCGGTCTGCTGCTGCCCTTCGCCGCCTACGGGATCTCGGAGGCGCGCGGCGGGTCGGCGGTGCTGGCGGTGCTGGTGTGCTCGCTGTATCTCACCGATGCCGCAACCGATTTCAGCGACAGCGACTACCGGCTGGTCGGTGATTCCTTCTGGGAGATCACCGAGATGCTGGTCACCGGTTTCGCGTTCGGGCTGATCGGCCTGGAGCTCAGCACCGTGCTACGCGAAGCCGGTCCGGACTGGCCGAAATTCCTCGGCGGGGCGGCCTTGGTGATCGGGGTCGTGGTGGGGCTGCGGCTGATCTGGCTGCTGTTCACCACCGCGCTGTTCCAGGGCTGGTGGCGGCATCGCGACGCGGACGAGCCGTATACCTGGCGGGAAACCATCGTCACCTGGTGGGCGGGGATGCGCGGGGTGGCGACCGTCGCACTGGCGCTGGCCATTCCGTTCACCACCGACGGCGGGGAGCCGTTCCCCGGGCGCGACGAGATCCTGTTCACCGCGTTCGCCGTCGTGCTGTTCACCCTGCTGTTGCAGGGGCCGACGCTGCCGCTGGTGGTGCGCGCCACCGGGGTGCACGCCGACACCGGTATGGAACGGGATATGGAACGCCGGCTCTGGAAGCGGGTGCTGGAAGCCGAACTGGCCCAGCTGAAGGAGATCGCGAAGACCGAGCAGTTGCCCGACGAGGTCTACGAACGCCTGCGCGACGGTTTCGAACGCCGCCTGGCGCAAGCGGATCCGGAGGCCGCCGAGAACAACGCGCGCCTGGCCACCGACCGCACGCTGGCGCTGACCAAGCATATGCGCGCCATTACCAACGAGGTCCTGGAAGCGGGCCGCACCGAAGCACTCGCCGCGCGCCGCGAGCCCGGCATCCCGCCGGACGTGGTGGATCGCGTGATGCGCCGCCTCGATCTGCGCCGCTGATCAGTTCCCCGGATCGCCGCCGATCGGCAGGTACGAGATGATCAGCAGCGCGCCGATGAGCGCGGTCAGCACGCCTCCGATGATCAGATTCACCTTGCGGTGGGTGACCAGCACCGCCACGAATTCGCGCAGGAAGGCCGCGGGCACGAAGTAGCGGGCCGTGCGCGCGCCGGTCACCTGCGCCCGCAGACCCTGGCGGCGGGTGAGCCCGGCGGTGCGCAGCACGTGAAAATCGCTGGTCACCACCGTCATTCGCGCCTCCGCCGGATCGATGCCGCGGGCGGTGAGCTCGCGTTCGGTGAAGCGCAGGTTCTCCTCGGTATTGCGGGACCGGTTCTCGCGCACGATGCGATCGGCCGGAATCCCCCTCGCCGCCAGGTAATCCGCCATCGCGTCGGCTTCGGCGACGGTCTCCCCCGGCCCTTTGCCGCCGGAGGCGACCAGCAGCGGAGCCCCGCCCTCGGCGCATTCCTCGCGATACACCTCGGCCGCCCGATCCAATCGCGAGGCCAGCAGCGGAGTCACCGCGTCCCCGCGCAGGCCGCAGCCGAGCACCACCACGACATCCGCGCCCGGCGGCTGCGGCAAACGGGCGTACAGCACCGCGTACGCCGTGAACGCGACCAGCTGCACCAGCACCAGCAGGCCGAGGAGCACCACCAGCAGGAGCAAGGCCGATGCCCAGGCGGAGTGCGCCGCGGCCGGGGAGAGCCACAGCACCGCGAGAAACGGCAGCGCGATCAGCCCGATCCCCGCCACCGGCGCGACCGCCGTGGCCACCCGCAAGCCCTCCTTGCGGGTCAGCACCACCCCATTGGCCAGCAACCCGATCCCCGCCGCCAGCAACGACAACGGCGGCAGCAACAAGAACAACACCACCCCGAGCGCGGCCGCCACCGACGGATCGACCGTATGCAGCGAGCTCACCACCCAGAGCGTCAAGAACACCGCGGCCGCCACCAGAATCAGCCCCGTCGATATCCGCCGCGGCTCCCGCACCACCCGAACCGAACCCCAGATGGCAAGCCCCGCCCCGATCGCGAACAGCACATGAATCGCACTCATCACCCCACCTACCCACCGTCGATCGAGCTGCGGCCGAACACTTTCCGGCCGCCACCCCATCCAGGCATCGCGGCATTCAGGTGCCGGCACGGAGCGAACATCAGGCGACCCACCACCCGACCCTAACCAGCCCATACCCCGAAACCGGGCAACCACACCGCCACCACCCACGAACGCCGCCGATACCGGATCGGCAGCTACTCCTATGCGGGCTCGGCCAGTTCGATCAGGCCGCCGGGCAGTGCGGGGTCGGCCGAGGTGTCCTTGAGGTCGACGCCGGAGCGGCCGAGGCGGCGGGCGCCGGTGATCAGGCCGGCTACGACCTGGGCGGCGCGGCGGTAGGTGAGGCCTTCGGGTGGGTGGATGTTGGAGACGCAGTTGCGTTCGGAGTCGGCGCGGCCGGGGCGCGGGAGGTGGGTGAGGTAGATGCCGAGGCTGTCGGCTACCGACAGGCCGGGGCGTTCGCCGATCAGGACCAGGACGGTGTCGGCGCCCAGGGCGGCGCCGATGTGGTCGCCGAGGGCTACGCGGGCCTGGGTGGCGATGACCGGTGGGGCGAAAGTGTAACTGTCGCCGAGTAATTCGAGGAGGGCGGCGAGCATGGGG
Organism: Nocardia yamanashiensis; assembly: GCF_021183565.1. Lineage (NCBI taxonomy): Bacteria > Bacillati > Actinomycetota > Actinomycetes > Mycobacteriales > Nocardiaceae > Nocardia > Nocardia yamanashiensis. The sequence goes on along the minus strand of NZ_CP089226.1, from coordinate 946,177 downwards.
ACGCCGTGGTCGGTGAGTGCGCGCGGGGAGAGGCCGTCGGCCAGGACCACGCCGATGTCGGCGCGGCCGGCGGGGATGGCGGCCAGGGTGGCGTCACCGGGGACCGCGAGGACCGGGGCGCCCACTCCGCCGATGCGCTCCGAACTGCCCGGCAGTCGTCCGAGGTCGGGACGGCGCAGGTACTCCGATCGAGCTCCCGCCCGGCTGCGCACGTGCACCGGATCGCCCAGCCCGACCGACGCCACGTCCGCCGCGAAGGCGGCTACGTCCAACGGCTGGTGCACGGCGTCGCGGGCCGCGGCGTGCGCTGCCCGGAATTCGAGCACGTCGCGGGTGAGCAGCGCGTCTCCGGTGCGGCCCAATCCGATTCGCGCCTGGGTCGTGCTCCGCAACGCGGCCCAGAAATCCGCACCGGATTCACTTGCGGGCGTGGGCGTCCCGATCGCCGGGTCCGGGACGGGCGGTGGGGCCGAGGTCATGTGAGAGGTCCTTCCTCTGCATCGGGTACGGCGTGCGGTCCGCAGCGGCGGTCCAGCAGGTGCACGGTGCGCAGGTTGCGGCGCGAAGCGGTTCTGGTAGATGCGCGCCGGGCCATCGGGAGGCCGGAAAGCGCTGGGCAGGTGTGCGGTTCGGGGTTCACGGCGCTCCCGTGAGGGCGCGGAGGGGCGAGGCGAGGGGTTCGACGGGGAGGATGCGGCCGTCGGGGGCGAGCATGCCGAGATTGTCGAGCCAGGCCGCGAATTCGGGCGCGGGGCGCAGGTCCAGGACCTGGCGGGCGTAGAGGGCGTCGTGATAGGCGAGGCTCTGGTAGCCGAGCATGACGTCGTCGGCGCCGGGGACCGCGATGACGAAGGCGCAGCCGGCCGCGCCGAGCAGGGTCAGGAGCGTGTCCATATCGTCCTGGTCGGCTTCGGCGTGGTTGGTGTAGCAGACGTCCACGCCCATCGGCAGGCCGAGGAGTTTGCCGCAGAAATGGTCTTCCAGGCCGGCGCGGATGATTTGCTTTCCGTCGTAGAGGTATTCGGGGCCGATGAAGCCGACGACGGTATTGACCAGGAGCGGATCGAGGTCGCGGGCGACGGCGTAGGCGCGGGCCTCGAGGGTCTGCTGATCGACCGGTTTACCGCCGGTGCCCAGGTGCGCGCCGGCGGAAAGCGCCGAGCCCTGACCGGTTTCGAGGTACATGACATTGTCGCCGACGGTGCCGCGGCGCAGCGATCGACCGGCTTCGTTGGCTTCACGCAGCAGTGAAATGTTCACGCCGAAGCCGGAGTTCGCGCCTTCGGTGCCCGCGATGGACTGGAACACCAGATCCACCGGCGCTCCGGCTTCGATCAACCCCATGGTGGTGGTGACGTGGGAGAGCACGCACGATTGGGTGGGGATGTCGAAGCGCTGCCGCACCTCGTCGAGCAGATGCAGCAGATCGGCTGTGGCGGAAGGCGAATCGGTGGCGGGATTGATGCCGATCACCGCGTCACCGCAGCCCAGCAGCAGCCCGTCCAGCACCGCCGCCGCGATACCGCGCGGATCATCGGTGGGATGGTTGGGCTGCAGGCGGGTGGCGAGCGTCCCCGGCAGACCCACGGTGGTGCGGAACGCGGCCCGCACCCGGATGGCGCGCGCCACCGCGATCAGATCCTGATTCCGCATGAGTTTGCTTACCGCCGCGACCATTTCGGGTGTGAGACCCGGCGCGACGGCGGTCAGCGACCGTGCGTCACCGGCCGCCGCGGCCGCCAGCAGCCAGTCCCGCAGTCCGCCCACGGTGAGATGCGAAACCGCCTGGAACGCAACCCGATCGTGGGTATCGATGATCAACCGCGTGACCTCGTCGGTCTCGTACGGCACCACCGGATCGTTCAGGAACACGGTCAACGGCACCTCGGCCAGCGCCCACTGCGCCGCCGCCCGCTCCGCGTCGGAATCCGCTGCGCACCCGGCCAATTCGTCACCGCTGCGCAATGGCGTGGCCTTGGCGAGCAGCTCCACCAACCCGTCGAAGGTATAGCTGCTGCCGCCGATCCGCTGGTGATACAGGGTCATTCGAGTTCCTCCTCGGCACGAGCCAGCACCGCGAACTCCTCGTCCGGCGAATGCGCGACCAGCCGATGCCGGCTGTACAGACCGAAATAGAGCATGAAGGCGCAGAACGCGGCGAGCGTCCACGCGGCGGCGACCGGATCGACCAGGAAGGTCGCCGCCACCGCCACACACGCGACGATAAGGGCGAATCCGGTGGTCACGATGCCGCCGGGCGTGCGGTACGGGCGGTTCATCCCGGGCTCGCGCACCCGCAGCACGATATGGCTGACCATCATCAGCACATAGCTGACGGCCGCACCGAACACGGCCATGTTCAACAGCATCGCGCCCGCGCCGGTGAGCGAGAGCCCGAACCCGATCACGCCCGGCACGATCAACGCCAGCACCGGCGCCTTGCGCGCATTGGTCACCGACAGGCTGGTGGGCAGATACCCCGCCCGCGACAGCGCGAAGGTCTGCCGCGAGTAGGCGTACACGATCGAGAAGAAGCTCGCGACCAGTCCGGCCAGCCCGATGTAGTTCACCACGGTGGCCGCCGCGCTGCTGCCCAGCGCCTCCACCAGCGGATTGCCCGACTTCGACAGCGCGTCCGCGCCGAGCGTTCCGGTGGACAGCACCAGCACCGTGCCCGCCGTCACCAGCAGCACCAGCATGGCCGCGATAATCCCCTTGGGCACGTTCTTCTCCGGCTCGCGCGCCTCCTCGGCGGCCAGCGGCACGCCTTCGACCGCGAGGAAGAACCAGATGGCGAACGGCACCGCCGCCCAGATCCCGAACGCCCCGAACGGCAGGAACGACGAGCTGCCCGCCGCGTCCGGATCGGGGGCGATATCGGTGAGGTTGGCGAGATCGAACTTGCCCCACGCCGCGACCGCGAACACCCCGAGCCCGAGCAGCGCCACCACGGTGATGGCGCAGATGACCTTCAGCGCCTCCCCCGCGCCGGTCAGATGGACGGCGATGAACAGCGCGTACACCGCCAGGTACACCCACCAGCCATCGGTAATCCCGAACAGGTGCAGCGACTCCACATAACCGCCGATGAAGGTGGCGATGGCCGCCGGCGCGATGGCGTATTCGATGAGAATGGCCGTGCCCGTGGCGAATCCGCCCCACGGCCCGAGCGCCCGCCGCGCGAAGGTGTAGCCGCCGCCGGCCGCGGGCAGGGCCGAGGACATTTCGGCCATCCCGAGCACCATGGCCAGGTACATGCCCGCGATGAGCACGGTGGCGATGAGCAGGCCGCCGAATCCGCCTTGGGCCAGACCGAAATTCCAGCCCGAGTAGTCGCCGGAGATCACATAGCTGACGCCGAGACCGGCGAGCAGTAACCAGCCGGCCGATCCGGTGCGCAGCGTGCGTTTGGCGAGATAGTCGTCGGGGGCCGGGGCCGTGCGGGTCGCGGTCGTCATGGGGTGGGTGGCACTCCTCGCTCTCGACCTGAGCAAGCGCCCAGGAAAGGATTACCTCCCCGATCCTCCGGACTCATGTTGCTGCGATGTAACCGAGGTTTTCCGCCGGGATTAAGGCGCGTTACGTCCGGCGAGCCGATCCCGCTTGCGGAGCACACTTTTGACCTCGGGATACCATCGGCGCATGGCATTGGCCGGCTATCAGCCACCCTGGCTGCGCACCGTCGATCCGGGCGTGGAATTGCGTGCGCTGGGCGATTGGTGGCGGCATCCGCAGCGCCTGCGGCGGGCGGTGGCGGCCTATCGCGATCTGCTCGCGGTCGCGCCCGCCTCCATCGCCTACGCCTTCACCCTGTTCGTCACCTGGTGGACGCTGCGCGGGGCCAGCGATATCGTCGGGCGGCGGCTGATCCTGTCGGCGTCCACGAATCTGCGCAATATGCAGCGGGATCCGATCCAGGTGCTGGTCGCCTCCGCCTTCTGGACCGACGGCGGCTTCCCGTGGGGCGACATTCTCATCCTGCTCACCCTGATGGCGCTGGCCGAACGCTGGCTGGGGTCGCTGCGCTGGATCCTGGTGGTGGCGGTCGGGCATATCGGCGCGACATTGCTGACCGTGCTGGGCATTTCGCGCGGGCTGGACCGGGAGGTGATTCCGGTCCGGGTGGCCTTCGCCTCCGATGTCGGCCCCAGTTACGGCATTTCGGCCATGCTGGCGGTGCTGGCGTTCCGGGTGCGCGGCCCGGCGCGATGGCTCTGGGCGTGCGGGTTGCTGGTCTATTACGCGTACGGGGTGTGGAGCGGGCGGACGTTCACCGACTACGGCCATTTCTTCGCGCTCATCATCGGTTTCGTGACGGGCGCGATCGCGGTGAAAGTGTCGCGGCGAATATCGGCCACGGTGCGGCGGCGGTGCGCGGAGAGCGATCCGCCACCGGCGCCGCGGTCCGATGCGGCCGATCCGGGCTCAGAGTCCGACCGGATCCGGGCTGGGCGGGGTGCGCTGGATGAACCGGACAGTCGGTTCGACAAGCCGGGCGGCGATCGGCCCGATGATGGCCATCAATAGCACGTAGGCCGAGGCCAGCGCGGCCAGCCGATCGTCCACGCCGCGCGAAACCGCCAGCGCCGCAATCACGATGGAGAACTCACCGCGCGCCACCAGGGCCGCTCCGGCGCGGGCGCGGCCCATCCGCCGGATCCCCTGCCGCTGCGCCGCCCACCAACCGGTGCCGATCTTGGTGAGCGAGGTGATCAGGGCCAGCGCCACCGCCCAGGCCAGCACGGGCGGAATCGCCTTGGGGTCGGTATTGAGCCCGAAGGCCACGAAGAAGATGGCAGCGAACAGATCGCGCAGCGGCTCCAGGAGTTTGGCCGCTTCGTGCGCGGTCGAACCGGAAATGGCGATACCGAGCAGGAACGCGCCCACGCCCGCGGACACATTGAGCACCGAGGCCACGCCGGACACCAGCAGCGCCGCGCCGAGCAGCTTGAGCAGGAACACTTCCGGATCGTTGCTGTCCACCAGCGCCGAGACATAGCGGCCGTAGCGCAGCGCCACGATGAGCACCACGGTGATGGCGAGCAGCGCGATGCCGAGCGATTTCATCCCGGCCAGGAAACCGACGCCGGCCAGCACCATGGTGAGAATGGGCAGGTAGACCGCCATGGCCAGATCCTCGAACACCAGGATGGAGAGGATGACCGGGGTTTCGCGGTTACCGAGCCGCCCGAGGTCGTTGAGCACCTTGGCGACGATGCCGGAGGAGGAGATGTAGGTGACGCCGGCCATGGTGACCGCACCGACCGGTCCCCAGCCCAGCAGGAGTGCGACCAGCGCGCCGGGCGTGGCATTGGCGACGATATCCAGCAGGCCCGCCAGCCAGGAGCGGCGCAGCCCGGTCACCAATTCCGCTGCGGTGTACTCCAATCCGAGCAGCAGAAGCAGCAGCACCACGCCGATCTCACCGGCCAGGTGACCGAAGTCGGCGGCGGCGCGCATCTCGACCACGCCGCCGGTGCCGAAGAACAGTCCGCCCAGAAGATAGAGCGGAATCGGGGACATGCCGAAGCGACCCGCGATCCGCCCCATCATGCCCAGCACGAACAAGATCGCGCCGAGTTCGATCAGAGCTAGACCGGCCGAATCCACCGTGCTCAGCCGTCGGCCAGGAGCCGCGCGGCCGCGTCCAGGCCGTGGGGCGTACCGACGACGACCAGCAGATCCCCGGAGTCGAGCACGAAATCCGGTCCGGGCGAGGGATGCAGCTGCCCGGCCCGCATGACCGCGACGATCGAGGCCTTGGTGCGGGTGCGCATTCCGGTCTCGCCGAGCATGCGTCCGCGATAGGGGGAATCACCACCGATGGGCAGCTGCCGGGTGGTGATGCCGGGTAGGTCGGAGTGCTCGTCCTTCAACCGCTCCACCAATTGCGGAGCGCCGAGCAGATTGGCCAGGACCGCGGCCTCGTCGGTGGTCAGCGGCACCTGCGCCAGACACGCGTCCGGATCGTCGCGCTGGGAAACAATGAGATCGATCGCCCCGTCCCGGTGTGCCACCACACCGATCCGGCGGCCGGACCGCACCTCGAAATCCTTCCGGACACCGATCCCTGGCAACGCTGTCACATCGACGTTCACTCTGTCCATTTTGCCCTGCGCTTCGCTCCGGGCGGGTTCGCGGCCCCTTATGTCTCGTTCTTCCCTCCCTCCGCTCCCCCGCTTCGCTCCGCTCCACTCGGTCCAGAACGAGACGGGCCGCGAACTGGGAGGTCAGGCGCTTGGAAGGGGGAGAAAATGACCGTCGGGTCCGGGCCGGAAGTCGGTCACCTCGACCACGGACGCGACGGGGAGCGGGCCGTAGAGATGCGGGAACAGCATCGACTGCGGGTCGGTGGGCACGCCCGGCTCCCACTTCACCGGCGCGCCAAGGGCGGTCGGATCCAGGTGGAGCAACACCAAATCCTGACGCCCCGCGAAGAGCCGGTTGGCGGGGAGGTGGGCCTGGTAGGGGGCGGACAGGTGGATGAAACCGACCTCTTCCAGGGAGGGCGCGCGGTATTCGCCGGTGGGACGCGCGGCATCCCATTCGGCGCGAGTGCAGATGTGTACCAGCGCATTCGGGGTGTCGGCCGAGGTATCCATCCGACCAACATTAGGCCGCCGGGCACACGGTCTCGCGCCGAACCTCGAACTCAGTGCAGGCTGGGCCGCGCCACGTGCACCGAGACGTCGTTCACGCCGACCCGCGCCGGGGCGAAGCGCGCGACCGCGCGGGCGCCGGCGGTGACATCGGTGGTCCAGATGCTCACCGAGGGTCCGGCGGGAGCGCGCAGGGCGAGTTCGAACGCCTCCCCCGTATCGGCGACCCGCACCACGGGCAGCACCGGACCCAGGGTCTGGTGGGTCAGCACCGTCATGGTGGCGTCGGCGTCGCCGAGCACGGTGGGCTCGAAGTAATTACCGCCTCCGGTGCCGCCGCACTGCAGCGTCGCACCCTTGAGCAGGGCGTCGCGGACTTGATCGCGGATGAGGTCGACCTGGGCGGCGGAGGTCATCACCCCGGTTCCGTTCTCGTCGTCGGCGATCGGCCCGAAGGCGGCGGCCTCGGCTGCCAGTTTGCCGAGGAACCTGTCGTAGACCGCGGTCTCGACATACACCCGTTCGATGCAATTGGAACTTTGCCCGTTGTTCGCCAGCCCGCCGAGGGCGATACAGGCCGCCGCCTGATCGAGATCGGCGTCGGCGAGCACCACGGCACTGGACTTCCCGCCCAGATCCAGGCAGCACGGGATCAGCCGGGCGGCCGCGCGCAGCGCCACCACCTTGCCGGTCTCCATGCTGCCGGTGAAGCGCACGTAGTCCACGCTGTCCAGTACGGCGGGCCCGGCGTCGTGCCCGGCCACGGTCTCGAAAACCGCCGGGGCGCCGAGACTCGCCCAGCCGGCGGCGACCGCGCGCAGGGTGAGCGGGGTGGCCGAGGACGGCTTCACCACCACCGCCGCACCGGCCATGAGCGCGGGCATCGCATCGAACATGGCCAAGGCCAAGGGGTAGGTCCACGGTCCGATCACCCCCACCACCGCGCACGCGTGATTGGCGATGGCCAGCTGCACGGACGCGCCCGGGCGCGGCGATTCGGGAAGCTGCCGCCCGCCCAGGAATTCGGCCGCGTGCGTGCGGAAGTGGTCGACGGCCTCGAGGGCGAGCAGGAATTCCGCCTCGGTCTCCGATTCCGCCTTGCCGGTTTCCCGCCCGAGCAGGTCGATGATCGAATCCCGATTGTCCAGCAACCAGTTTCGGAAGGCGCCGATCCAATGCACCCGCCCGACCACACCCAACGAACGCCACAGCGCCCCGTTGTCGCGCAGCCGTTCCACCGTACGGTGTACTTGGGCAGGCGAATCCGTGGCAATGGTGTCGAGCACCCGGCCGTCGGCGGGTGCGATCACGGTGAGCATCGGTGGGTGGACCTTTCCGGAATCCGAGTCCCGGGTCTGTGAGAGTTGCGCGCTGCGCATGAATCTCACCGTATGGCTGAGGGTTTCGAGCGAACAGTCCGCAATAGGCCATGAATCGCCGAATATGGGCCGGGCCAGGCAACCTACCGGCCGGTAATGGCCATGCGGACGCCGAAAGTTTGCGAGACTGCCTGAGTGACGGAAGAGTTGGCGCAACTGCGTTCCATCACCAGCACGGCCCTCCTCGCCGACTTCGCCCTCGGCCGCGGGCTGGCGATGCGAACCGTCCTGCAGGACAGCGGAATCCGGGAGACCGACCTGCGCGACCCGTCCTCCGAGATCACCTGGGCCCAGGAATGCCTGGTCATGCGCAATGTGGTGGACGGCATTCACGACGAGCCCGGGCTGGGGCTGCTGGCCGGGCTGCTGTGCCATCCGCCGTCGCTGGGCGTGCTCGGCTTCGCCCTGATGAGCAGCTCGAACCTGCGGCACGCCATGGATATCGCGCTGCGCTACGCCGACCTGTCCTTCACCGCGGCCCATCACTACGTCGAGGAACAGGGCCCGGTGGTGTGGGTGGTGCGCGACGACACCGCGCTGCCGCCCGAGATCCGGCGCTTCGCCCTGGAGCGAGATCTGGCCGCCATCGCGACCATCCAGCAGGACCTCATTCCCACCCGTATCCCCGCGGTCCGGGTGGAGCTGTACGTGGAGGCGCATCCCATCTACGAGATGTTCGGCGCGGTCTTCGGCGTGGAGGAGGTCATCTTCTCGCAGCCGGTATCGCGGATCGCCTTCCAGGCCAGCACCCTGGAAACCCCGCTCCCGCAATCGAATATGTCGACCGCCCGGTTCTATGAGCAGCAGTGCAACGACCTGATGGAATCCCGCCGCAGCCGCAGCGGCCTGAGCGGGCGCGTACGCCAGCTGCTCATCCGGCACGGCGGCTCCGCCGACCAGGCCCGCATCGCCGCCGACCTGGACGTCAGCGTGCGCACCCTGCGCCGCCGGCTCTCCGAGGAGGGCACCACCTTCCGCGAGCTCAGCACCGAGACGGTCGGCATGCTGGCCGAGGAACTGCTCATCGCCGGGCTCACCGTGGAGCAGGCCGCCGGTCGCCTGGGCTACTCGAGCCCGTCCGCCTTCGCTTCGGCCTTCCGCACCTGGAAGGGCCAGTCACCCGGACATTTCGGACGTCTGCACCGGGGTCGCGCCCCCGCGCGTTCCTGACCACCGGTTCCATCGCCCCGACCGGATCTGGTAGACCGGCTGGTACGACCAGCCGCACCCGACCGTTCGAGGAACCATGAACCCCTCCGTGATCATGTCCGCCCGCGATATCGAGTTCCTGCTCTACGACTGGCTGGACGTGACGGCGCTGACCGCGCGGGAACGGTTCGCCGATCATTCGCGGGAGACCTTCGACCAGGTGCTGCGGCTGTGCCAGGACCTGGCCACCACCTATTTCGCGCCGCACAATCGCGAGAACGATCTGCACGAACCCACCTTCGACGGGGAGAACGTGCACATCATTCCGGCGGTGGGCAAGGCGCTGCGGGCCTTCGGCGACGCCGGCATGATCGGCGCGGCGATGGACTACGAGATCGGCGGGCAGCAGCTGCCGCACTCGGTCTACACCGCGTGCATGTCCTGGTTCCACGCCGCCAATGTCGGCACCGCGGCCTATCCGCTGCTCACCACCGGCAATGCGAATCTGCTTGCCGCACACGGCAGTCCCGCGCAGATCGAGGAATTCGTGCGGCCCATGCTGGAGGGGCGCTGGTTCGGCACCATGGCGCTGTCGGAGCCGCAAGCCGGATCCAGCCTGGCCGACATCACCACCCGGGCGGTCCCGCAGGAGGACGGCAGCTACCGGCTGTTCGGGCACAAGATGTGGATCTCCGGTGCGGATCACGACCTCTCGGAGAACATCGTGCACCTGGTGCTGGCCCGGATTCCGGGGGCGCCGGAGGGCACGCGCGGGATCTCGCTGTTCGTCGTGCCCAAGCTGCTTCCGGACGAACAGGGCGCGGCGACTGTCCGGAATGATGTGGTGCTGGCCGGAATCAATCACAAAATGGGCTGGCGTGGAACCGTCAATACCGCACCGGTTTTCGGTGACGGGCGTTTCACCCCGGGTGGGCAGCCGGGCGCGGTGGGGTATCTGGTGGGCGAGCCGAATCACGGTCTGGCCCAGATGTTCACCATGATGAACGAGGCGCGCATCGGCGTCGGGCTGGCGGCCACCGCGCTCGGGTACACCGGATACCTCAAGTCCCTCGACTACGCCCGCAATCGCCCGCAGGGCCGGCCGATCGGGGCGCGCGGCGGGGCGCAGGTGCCGCTGGTCGAGCATCCCGATGTGCGGCGCATGCTGCTGGCGCAGAAGTCCTATGCCGAAGGGGCGCTGGCGTTGCAGTTGTACTGCGGCAAGCTGGTCGACGAACAGCGCACCGCCCCGGGCGAATCCGAGCGGCAGCGGGCCGGGACGCTGCTGCGGGTGCTGACGCCGATCGCGAAATCGTGGCCGAGTCAGTGGTGTCTGGCGGCCAACGATCTGGCCATTCAGGTGCACGGTGGGGCGGGGTACACGCGGGATTACGACGTGGAGCAGCACTATCGCGACAATCGGCTCAATCCGATTCACGAAGGCACGCACGGGATTCAGAGCATGGATCTGCTGGGGCGGCAGGTGATTCTGGACAATGGCGCGGCGCTGGCGCTGCTGGTGGAAACCATCGCCGCCACCGTCGCCGCGGGGCGGGCGTCCGGCGATCAGGAGCTCTCCGGCTTCGCCGATGCCCTCGAAGCCGCGGTGAACCGACTGGTCGCCACCACCGCCGGTCTGTGGCGCGACGGCGATCCGCGAGCCGCCCTTGCCAATTCCGCCGCCTACCTCGAAGCCTTCGGCCACACCGTGCTGGCCTGGATCTGGCTCGCCCAGGCCATCGCCGCCGATGCCCTGCCCGCCGACCGCGATCCGGCCTTCCGCCAGGGCAAGCGCGCCGCCGCCCGCTACTTCTTCGCCTGGGAGCTGCCCAAGACCGGACCCATGCTCGACCTCCTCGATTCCGGCGACCGCACCACCCTGGACCTGGATCCGTCCTGGCTGTGATCGGCGGGGGCTCGACCACGGATTGCTCCGCGCTCCGCCACGCCGGCCCGGAATTCGCTTGCCCCGGGCCCGGGTGATCGGCACCATCCCCGCATGGATGTCGAACAAGCGCCGGCGCTTCCGCCGGGTGTGACGCCGCCGGAGCGAATCGACCTGGGCGACCTGGTGATCCGGCGCTGGCAGCCGGAGGACCTGATGGCGCGCTTCGAGGCCGTCACCGCATCCTTCGAGCACATCCACCCCTGGATGGATTGGCTCCCCGTCCCGCCGACCCTGGAGCAGCAGCGCGAGGTCGGCGAGCGCACCCTCGCCGGCTGGCCGACCCGCGACGGCGGATTCCTCTACGGCATCTTCGATACGGACGGCGTCCTGCTCGGCGCGATCGGCCTGCACGACCGGATCGCCCCCGCCACCCTCGAAATCGGCTACTGGTGCCACGTCGCGCACACCGGCCGCGGCGTGATCACCCGCAGCGCCGACGCCCTGACCCGAATCGCCCTGGCGCTCCCCGGAATCGACCAGGTCGAAATCCACTGCGACGCCGCCAACGAACGCAGCGCCGCCGTCGCCCGCCGCCTCGGCTACCACCTCGACCGCATCGCACCCCGCCCGATCACCGCCCCCGCCGAATCCGGGAGCGGCATGTGGTGGATCAAGCGGCGATAGGTTCGCACTGCTCCTCCGGAACCCGCCTCGGCACCGAACCGCAACGGGGGGTCCGACCCCAACAGCGGACCGCGACCGGGGTTGCGGCCGAATCAGTGGGCCGCGTCCGGGTTGCGGCCGAATCAGCGGGCGGACAGCTGATTTCGGAACGCTTCCGCTCGCCGCTCCAGCGCCGCCAGTTGCTGACGCGCACGGCGTGCGGTGTCCCGGGTGGCGCGTTCGGCGGCGGAGGTGAAGCGGCGGCGGTCCTCGGTGTGGGCGAGTTCGGTGCGCATGGCGGCCAGGCGCGAATCCAGTTCGGCCAGTTCGGTCACCGCGTCCTCGTGGGCGGATTCCGCCGAAGTCAGTTCGCCGCGCGCGGATTCGATCTCGGCCAGCGTCGCCTCGAGGTCACGCCGCCGTTCCGCCTGCGGATCGGCCACGGGCTTCCTGGACGCCGGCTCCTTACCGGAGTCCGCTGCCGTCGTTCCTGAGCCCGCCGTCTTACCTGAGTCCGCTGCCGTCGTACCTGAGCCCGCCGTCTTACCGGAGTCCGCTGCCGTCGTACCTGAGCCCGCCGTCTTACCTGGGTCCGCTGCCGTCCTAACGGAGTCCGTCGCTGCCCCCGAGCCTGTCACGCTCGTGCCCGCCTGCGTCCCCGGCCGCCGTTTCGTGGCCGAGCCGGGTTTCGCCTCCGGAGCCGAGGTCACGCCGGAGTCCGCTGGAGGGGCTGCTTTGCTTGCGCCGGAGCCGGATTCGCCCGCTCCGTCTTCGTCCTCCGCCGGGTTCGCGCGGTCGCCGCGGCCCGTACCCCTGCCGGTACCGGCGTCCGGGACCGCGACCAGGATCGCGGGGCCGAAGCCGTCGTAGCTCGCCGCCGTGGTGAGGGTGCCGGTGCGGAGCTGGTCGCCGACCTCCGAATCGGCCAGGGCCGCTTGCAGGGTCGCGCCGATGTCCCGGAGGGTCGATTCGGTCAAGCGCTGACCGTGGCGCTCGGCAGCGGCGGCGGCCTCCCGGGTCAGCGCGCTGATCACCTGTTGGCGTCGGGTGGTGAGGGCGCGCAGTTGCTCGCCGGACAAACGCTGCTGGGCGGCGCGCAGGGCGGTGCCCAGTTCGAGCAAGGCGTGGATCTCGGAGGGGGCGGTGCGGACCAGGAGGTTCACCGCCCAGGCCGCCACGGTCGGCCGCCGGAGCTTGCCGATGGCGGCGGCGAGGGCCTTGTCCCCCGCGTCCCGGGCCTGGCGGGCGCGTTCGGTGCGTACCGCCACGAACTCGGCGGGCGGCAACCCGTAGAGCTCGTTCGCGATCTCGTCGACCGTCATAGCGTCCAAGCCTACGAGCGCGACCGCCCAATCCAGACCAGGCGGTCAGCATTTCGGCGGGGAAGCTCCCGAAACACCCGAAACGGCCCGGGAGCCAGTGACTCTCGGGCCGTGTCCGTGTTCGCGCTGCGCGAAATCAGACCGCTCAGGCGGTGACCGTGTAGCCCGCCGCGACGACCGCGTCGGCCACGGCGGAGCGATCCGCGGCCCCGTGCGCGGTCACCACACCGCTGTCCACATCGATATCGATCTCGGTCACGCCGGCGATCTTCCCGACCTCCGTGCGCACCTTGTTCGCACAGCAACCGCAGGTCATGCCCGTGACGGTGACAGTAGTGCTCATCGCGACTCCCTTTCCGCGGCGCCCCTCGGCCCGCGCCTCAAACCCTACCCCCCTACCGTATGTAGCAACGCGGCGGAACGCAAGCGATCGCGGCGCGGAAGCGGGTGATCGATCCAGCGCCCTTGATTACGGTTTGCTGGCGCCACGGTCACACTCCCGAATCGGAGTGTGAGTGTCGGGGGTCACGGGTAGTCTCCCGGTAGACAACTCGATCAGCGTGCCGGTGCGGGGGCCCGAAGGGGCTTCGTGGGGTAATTGCCCGGGCCTGTTCGCTTTCAGCGAAATCCCAGGTCGTGTTACTGAAAACACACGGGAAACTCCACGGGAACAAAGACCGCGCGCCGAACGTCTGACAGAGTAGTCATCAACCACTGCTGGGAAGTAGCGGTAGCGAGGTTCGCGAAGTGGATCGCGAACCCCCACACCAGGCGAATGGTGTGCGAGCACCAGGAGCCAGGACGGAGGAGTCATGCCAGGAACCCTGACAAGCACCCCACTGACCGCGGTCGATCGTTGCGACCGCTGCGGGGCGGCTGCGCGCGTGCGCGCAACCCTTCCCGCGGGTGGCGAGTTGCTCTTCTGCCAGCATCACGCCAATGAGCACATGGATCGTCTCCGTGAGCTCGAAGCCGTGATCGACACGGAGTCGGCACCGGCGCTTTAACAGCTCCTCCAAGCTCGAGGAGACCGTTCATCGGTAGTCAGGACCTCGAGTGCCCGCTCGAACAATTTCATCTTCCCAACAGAAAACCCGGCAGCGGGCGACCGAATAGGTCGCCCGCTGTTGCGTTTCCGGACGCAAGCGGCAGTCGGCACGACCTCGGTCATAGCCGAATCAAATGACGCGAACGACACTCCGGCTGTGACACGGGCCACAGGCTATGTGCGCGAATCGCTTCCGTTTGGATACAAAGGGTGCGTGCCGACCACCCTGCAAGCCACCTACCTGCCCGATCGTCATATGTTCGCGCTGTGGACCTGGACCGGTCACGGGCCCGAGAAGCCGCCGGGAGGTCTCGGTGAGCGGGACTCGATCGCCCTGGCGATCCCAGCCGCGGACGGGATCGCGGTCGGCGAGGTCGAATGCGCACTCGTGGAAGCGGATCGGTTCCCGGCGCTCACCCTGCCCGAGGCGGGAGAATCGGTTCGCCTGTGGCGAAACGCCTTCGACGGGGAGAGCGATCCGGCGGAACTGCCGCCCGCCGCGCACGCGGTGCCCAATGCCGCCGGGACCGCCATCGTGTCGGCCGTGCGGGCGGTACGAGCCCTGCGGGACACCCTGGCCGTCAGCGCGGAACTGCGCACCGGACTGAAGGCCGAGCTGCGGCCGTATCAGGCGCGCGGCATCACCTGGTTGCGCGAGACCGTGGCCGTGCACGGCGGGGCGGTGCTGGCCGACGAGATGGGTCTGGGCAAGACCGTGCAGGCGATCGGCTATCTGCTCGGGCGGGCGGGCGACGGGGCCCAACTGGTGGTGTGCCCGACCTCGCTGGTCGGCAACTGGGTGCACGAGATCCAGCGCTTCGCACCGGGACTGCGCGCCGTGGCCTGGCGGGGCGGGGAACTGCCCGCGGCCGCGGCGGGGACGGTGGTGGTGACCGGGTATCCGACCCTGCGCGGGCACGGGCAGGGATTGGCGGAGCAGCGCTGGACGAGTGTGGTTTTCGACGAGGCGCAGGTATTGAAGAATCCGCGCACCCAGGTCTCGAAGGCGGCGCGGGCCATCACCGCCGACGCGCGGGTCGCGCTGACCGGCACTCCGGTGGAGAACCATCTCGACGAGCTGTGGGCGCTGCTGAATCTGGTCGTGCCGCAGGCGTTCACGCACAAGGCGCAGTTCCGGCGGCGCTTCGTGAAACCCATTCACGAAGGATCGGCCGCGGCGGTGACCCGGCTGCGCGACGCCCTGGAGCCGATCCTGCTGGCCCGGCGCAAAGCCCAGGTCGCGGCCGCGCTGCCGCCCAAGATCCACACCGACCTGGTGTGCGACCTCACCGGCGAGCAGGAGAAACTCTACGATCAGCTGCTCGATCGCGCCGAGGCCGAAGGGTTCGGCAGTGGGGCGCAACGGCATACGCGGGTGCTGGCTGTGCTGACCGAGCTCAAGCAGGTGTGCAATCATCCGGGGCTGATCACCGGTGAGCTGGACGAATTGACCGGGCGCTCGGGCAAATTCGATGTGTGCGCCGACATCCTGGCCAACAATCTGGAGGCGGACGCGCCGACGCTGGTGTTCACGCAGTACCGGCGCACCGGGGAACTGCTGGTCCGGTATTGCGCCGAGGAGCTCGGGGTGACGGCTCCGTTCTTCCACGGCGGGCTGAATCAGGCCGAGCGGACCGATATCGTCACCAGGTTCCAATCCCCCGGCGGCCCACCGATTCTGATTCTCAGCCTGCGCGCGGCGGGCACCGGTCTCACCCTCACCCGGGCCGCCGACGTCATCCACTTCGACCGCTGGTGGAATCCCGCCGTCGAGGCGCAGGCGTCGGATCGCGCGCATCGCATCGGGCAGACCCGCACGGTCACCGTGACCACGCTGACCTCGGGCACCACCATCGAGGAACATATCGCGGGCATGCACGATCGCAAATCGGCGCTCACCGACCTGTCCGATACCGCCGGCATCGCCGAACTGGCCCGGCTCGACGACGAACGACTCCTCGAACTGCTACGCCGGAAGCGAGGCAACTGAGATGCCCGACAACGACTTCGGTTACACCCGCTGGGGCATGGACTGGGTCCGGTTGGCCGAACCGCTGAAGCTCAGCAAACCGGAACCGCTGCTCCCCCGCGCCCGCAGCGTGGCCCGTAATGTCGCACCGCAGCTGGAGATCAGCGGAACCACGGTGCGCGCGCACCTGCATCGCGGCTCGGAAGCCTCGGTCATCCACCTCGAATTCGCGCCGCTGGGCCGCGCGACCGTCGAAGCACTCAACGAACTCATCCCGCCCGGCACCCTCACCCTGAGCGATGAGCTTCGCGCCGCCGTCTCCGACGCGGGCATCACGGTGACCCCGCGCCTCGTCGCCTCCGACTGCTCGTGCCGAGCCCGCAACGACCGCTGCCTGCACGTGATCGTCCTGCTGTACACGCTCGCCCAGCGCGTGGACGAAAACCCCTGGCTGGCACTGGATCTCCAGGGCTACCGCAGCGGCGGAGCACCCGACGCCGAGACGAAGGCCACGGTCGCGCCCCCGCGCTGGACCCCGATCGACGTCCTGGACCCGGCAGCGTTCTTCGGCGGATGATCCGCCCGCGCGGGCCTCAAGGACGGCGGGCGCGGAAGCGGAACATGGTTGGGGCGGTGTCGATCTCGATATCGGTGAAGCCGATGCGGGTGAGGCGGTCGGTGAGGGTGGCAGGCGGGACCGGGACGCAGGTGTCGCCCAGGTGGATGAGGCGGAAGCCGAGACTGTCCAGGCCGTCGCTGCCCGCGAAGACCCCGTCGGGGCGCAGTACGCGGAAGGCTTCGGCGAACAGGTCGTCCTGCTGCGCCGGCGAGGGCACGTGGTGCAGCATGGTGAAGCAGACGACCGAGCTGAATTCCTTGTCCGGCAAGGGCATTGCGGTGCCGTCACCGTCGATCACGCGCACCTGGTCGCTCCGGCGCTTACGGAGCCGGGCAGCCAAGGCCGGATCGATCTCGAGACCGGACAGCACCGGGACCCGTTCGCGCAGGGTCGCGATATTCGCGCCGTAGCCCGGCCCGACTTCCAACGCGTTATCGCCCAGATCCAGGTCGCGCAGCGCCCACGGGACGATGCGGGTGGCGCTGGTCTTCTCCCAGGCACTGGAGCGGCAGAGCAGTTGGTGAAAGATGTTCATCCCCATGCCCGCAACGCTAGGCAGTACGACGCGCGACCGCGAGAGACTACACTGACAGATCATGTCGCTGAACGGTCAACCACGGGTGCTGGACGTGCCCGGCGGGCCCACCGCCATGGTGTTCGGGGCGGGCGCGCTGCCCGCGGGCCACTGGTTCGACGTGCACGAACATCCGCAGCACCAGATCGCCTGGGCCGCACGGGGTGTCCTATTGGTCGAAGCCGGCGGCGGGCAATGGGTGCTGCCGCCCACCCGCGCGCTATGGATCCCCGGCGGCATCCGGCACCGCACCGGCACCACCGTGGGCGCGATCATGCGCGGCATCTTCCTGGATCCGGCCCGCACCCCGATCCGTTTCCCCGCGCCGACCATGCTCCGCGTCAGCGCCCTGCTGCACGAACTCTTCGATCACCTCACCGCCGACACCACCGGCCCCGATCAGCGCGCCCGCGCCGAGGCCGTCGTCTTCGACCTGCTCGACCCGGTCGACGTCATCCCCATCGGCGCACCCATGCCCGTCGACCCGCGCGCCCGCCACGTCGCCGAAGCCCTCCTCACCAACCCCGCCGACCCCCGCTCCCTCGAAGGCTTCGCCCCCTCCGCCGCCGCCAGCCCCCGCACCCTGGCCCGATCCTTCCTCACCGACACCGGAATCACCTTCGGCCAGTGGCGAACCCAGATCCGCCTGGCCGCCTCCCTGCCCCTGCTGGCCGAGGGCCTGCCCATCGCCCGCATCGCCGAACGAGTCGGCTACGCCACCCCCAGCGCCTACGTAGCCGCCTTCCGCCGCGACGTCGGCGTCACCCCGGGCCGCTACTTCGCCCGCTGACCGCCGCACTCTTCCGCTCTGTCAGCTTGCTTCGCTACCCTCTGTGCCGCAAGCAAATTCGGAGGGGAAATGACCAAGAACACCGGGCCGACGTATGCCATTCACAACAGTAGTTCGAGCCGGGCCACCCGGAACACTCGCAGCTCGATCGGCGGCTGGCCCTACCTGGATCCGGGGCAGCCATGGCCCGAGTGCCGTTGCGGGAAGCAGATGGCCCTGTACTTCCAGATCCAACTGCCCGACTACATCCCGCATTTCGGCGGCGACCAACTGCTGATGTTCCTGTGCCCCGACGAGAACGACGCCGGTTTCTACCCGGAAGCCGGCCAGCTGCCGGAACGCTACTGGGACGACGCACCCGGCGCCGGCAGACCCTTCTGGCGAATCCTGCTGCAACGCAATGCCGTCCACGCCGATACACCCGACCCTCACTTCGAGCCCAGCAGACTGTACTGGAAGATCCGGCGCGATATCGCTCCCGGCGAACCGGCGGCGGGCTTCATTGTCGGCGGCACCCCGCAATGGGTCCAGGACCCTGAGCACTACCGCTGCGCCTGCGGCACCGACCTCGTCTTCCTGTGCCAGGTCCCCGAGGACTATCAGTTCCGCGACTACGCCATCCGCGGCAAGCACTTCCGCAGCGTCGAAGACGGCCTGTTCCTCGGCAACCAGGTCTACATCCTGGCCTGCCCTGCCCGTTGCGACCCGGCCGCCGCCTGGCCGGTCTGCCAGAACTGACCGGTCAGCCTCTGCTTCCCGCACGCCGAGCCCCAACCTGGACCGCGACCGCATCGCCTGCGAGAAGTAGCTGGACACGGTGACGGTGCAGCGGAACTGTCGGACCATCTCGCTACCGTCGACTGCATGGCGACTGCGCGATACTCCTTCTCGGCTGAGATCTGGGAGCACGATGGGCCCGCGTCGTGGCATTTCCTGAGCTTGCCGGAGGCGATCGCGGACGAGATCGAGGAGCGGTACGGCACGCAGGCCGGTGGGTTCGGGTCGGTCCGGGTGCGGGTGGTGATCGGCGAGAGCCGGTGGGCCACTTCGCTGTTCCCGGACCGTAAGCGAGCCACCTACGTGCTGCCGGTCAAGAAGCCCGTCCGGATCGCCGAAGGGATCGGGGCGGGCGACCTTGTCGCCGTGGACCTATCCGTCGTCGTCTGAGAGCGGATCTTTCCACGGCCGTTCGATCGGATCAGAGGCGGCGCAGGGCGGCGATGCGTTCGGTGAGCTGGTCGGCGGTGGCCAGAGCGGTTGGGGGGCCGCCGCATTCGCGGCGTAGGTCGCCGTGGATGACGCCGTGGGGTTTGCCGGTGCGGTGGTGGTGCATGGCGACCAGGGAGTTGAGTTCGCGGCGGAGTTCGCCGAGGCGGTCGGAGGTGGCGGCGCGTTCGGCGGCGGCCGCCACCTGGGGGCCGGATTCGACGGGGCGGGCGCTGCGGTCCTGGATCTGGCGGGCCTGGCGTTCGTTGAGCAGGGCGCGCATCTGGCTGGCGTCCAGCAGGCCGGGGATGCCGAGGTAGTCGGCTTCCTCGTCGCTGCCGGAGAAGGTGGCGGTGCCGAAGGAGTCACCGTCGTAGATGACCTGGTCCAGTTCGGCGTCGGCGGCGAGGGCTACGAACTTCTTCTCCTCCTCGCCCGGTTCGTCCTTCTGCTTGTTGGCGTCGGTGAGCAGCTCGTCCTCGAGCGAGCTCGCCTCGCGATGCGGTTTGCCGATGACATGGTCGCGCTGCACTTCCAGCTGGGCGGCCAGATCGAGCAGCACCGGAACGGACGGCAGGAAGACGCTGGCCGTCTCACCCGATTTGCGCGCACGCACGAATCGGCCGATGGCCTGGGCGAAGTAGAGCGGGGTGGAAGCGCTGGTGGCGTACACGCCGACCGCCAGGCGCGGCACGTCGACGCCCTCGGACACCATGCGGACGGCGACCATCCACGGGTCGGTGTTCTTGCTGAACTCCTCGATGCGATCCGAGGAACCGGGATCGTCGGAGAGCACCACGGTCGGTTTGCTGCCCGAGATGTGTTCCAGCAGTTCGGCGTAATCGCGCGCCTTGTCCTGGTCGGTGGCGATGACCAGCCCACCCGCATCGGGCATACCGGTGGCACGCAACTGACGCAGCCGGGTGTCGGCGGCGGTCAGCACCTTCGACATCCAGTCGCCGGCCGGATCGAGCGCGGTGCGCCAGGCGCGCGCGGTCTGCGCGGCGTCCAGGGGCTCACCGAGCCGGGCCGAGTACTCCTCGCCCGCGCTGTCCCGCCAATGCGCCTCACCCGAGTAGGCGAGGAACACCACCGGCCGCACCACGCCGTCGGCCAGCGCCTCGGAATACCCGTAGGTGTGGTCGGCGCGCGACTTCTCGAAACCGGACTCGTCGGGTTCGTAGACGATGAACGGGATCTTGGAATCGTCGGACCGGAACGGCGTACCGGTCAGCGACAGCCGCCGGGTGGCATCGCCGAACGCTTCCTCGACCGCCTCACCCCAGCTCTTGGCGTCACCGGCGTGATGGACCTCGTCCATGATCACCAGCGTGCGCCGGTTCTCGGTGCGCACCCGGTGCTTGAACGGGTGCGAGGCGATCTGCGCGTAGGTGACGACCACGCCGTGGTAGTCCGAGGACGTCGACCCGGTCGAATTGGAGAAGTTCGAGTCCAGCTGAATCCCGTTGCGCGCGGCCGAGGCCGCCCACTGGTGTTTGAGGTGCTCGGTCGGCGCCACCACCGTCACCTGATCGACCGTGCGGTCCGCCAGCAATTCGGCGGCCACGCGCAGCGCGAACGTCGTCTTACCGGCACCTGGCGTAGCGACGGCGAGGAAATCGCGAGGCTTGGTCGTCAGATACTTGGTAAGTGCCCTGCGCTGCCATGCACGTAACGAACCGCCACCACCCGAAGTCACTCGGTAGAGATTAGCGACCGGGACCGACTGCTTTCCAATCCGACACAGCCTCTTGTAGTGCGCCACGACACACACGGCACAAGTGCGCCACAACACAGCGCGGGTCCACACCCATTCGAAACCCTGGTACGCGATGCTGTAGCCACCATGAACGAGCAGGATCACCCCCCGCGACACCCCGACGCGCCCGCGCCGGACGCGCCCGCCGTGCGCATAGTCACACGTTTGCGCCACGCCGGGCAGCGCACCTGGGAGCTGATCGTGCACGTCGCGGTGAAGGCTTGGGACGATTCGATATTCGCCAAATCCGCCGCCGCGGCCTTCTGGCAGACGCTGTCGCTGGCCCCGCTGCTGCTCGGCCTGCTGGGCAGCCTCGGCTATGTCGGGCACTGGTTCGGGCCGAACACGGTGAACATCGTGGAAACCAAGATCATCGCCTTTGCCCGGAAGCTGTTCAGTCCCAGCGTGGTCGACGATCTGGTCGGCCCGACCGTGGTCGACGTGCTGCAACGCGGGCACGGCGGCGTGGTGTCGGTGGGTTTCGTGCTCTCGCTGTGGGCCGGCTCCTCGGCGATGGCCACCTTCGTCGACGCCATCACCGCGGCGCACGGGCAGGCGACCGCCCGCCATCCCGTCTGGCAGCGCATCTTCGCCCTGCTGCTGTATGTCGGCTTCCTGATCGCGGCGGTGCTGATCCTGCCGCTGGTGGCGCTGGGGCCCAGTCTGGTCGGGCGCGTATTGCCTTCGGGCTGGCGCGAACCCGGGCTGCGATTGATCGACGCCTTCTATTACCCCGGCACCGGATTCCTGCTGATCATCGGCTTGACCACGCTGTACAAGCTGGCGCTGCACCGCACCCTGCCCTGGCACCGGCTCTTCGGCGGGGCCTTGGTGGCGGGTGTGTTCTTCATGACCGCCAGCGAGGGCCTGCGCCGATACCTGGCCTGGGTGACCAAGACCGGCATCAGCTACGGCGCGCTGGCCACCCCCATCGCCTTCCTGCTGTTCACCTTCTTCCTGGGTTTCGCCGTGATTCTCGGGGCCGAATTCAATGCCAGCGTGCAGGAGTTCTGGCCCGCCCGCGCCACCCGGCTGTCCCAGTTCCGGATCTGGCTGGCGCGCCGTGGCGAGCGGTCCGACGATCCGCCGCCGCCTCCCCCGGCGGGCCAGTCGTCGGTCTCGACTAGTTTCATCGCGTAGCCGGGAGCGTTTCTGGAGGTAGCGGGAGTGGACGAGGCATATCTGGCGATTGCGGGATTCCTGCGGGAACGCCGGATGGCGGCGCGTCTGACCCGGGCCGAACTCGCCCGCAAGGCAGGGGTTTCCGAGGCGCTGATCCAGAAGCTCGAACAGGGCACCCGCCCGCCGACCTCGACGGCGCTGCACGCGCTCTTCCAGGCGCTGGACGTGCCGGCGGTGTATCGCGAATATGCGGCCATCGTGTTGCAACCCGAGCTGACGGCGATCTCCAATGGCATCGAACCGACCGAGGCCGAGCTGGATCTGCTCGACTGCCTGCCGCATCCGGCCTGCTATCAGCACGCGCCCGGGATGGATCTGATCGCGGCCAACGCGGCCTACCTGCGCGCGTTTCCGGGTCTGGTGCCCGGCCGCAACATCATCGAATGGTTCCTGAACGACCCGCGTTCACGGCTCGTGGTCGAGAACTGGGATCGCGAGGTGCATGTGCTGGTGCAGGCGTTCCGGCATATGGCGCCGGGCATCACGCCCCCGGAGCGCATCGAGGAGATCATCCGGATGTGCGAGCCGTCGCCGCACTGGCAGCGCCTGTGGTCGACCGACCTGCCCGGCGAGCTGATGCAATTCCGGCCGGTCCGCATCCGCCCGCCGGAAGGCGGCGAGTGGACGGCCATGCACGTGCACATCCTGCGCTGCGAGATCCCGCGCCGGGAGTGGTGCTTGTACACCATGATCCCGGTGCGATCCGATGCCATTCCACATACCGAGCGGTCTCCGAAAATCGGTTAGCTTTCTCCGGTAGTGGTTTCAGCAGTATCTGGAGGTCGTACGTGGACGAGTCGCATCTGGCTATCGCGGGATACCTCCGGGAACGCCGGAACACGCTGCGCCTGACCCGTGCCGAACTCGCTCGCAAGGCCGGTGTCTCGGAGGGCCTGATCCAGAAGCTGGAACAGGGTCGCCGGCCGCCGACCACGACGGCGCTGGCGGCGCTCTTCCAAGCGCTCGACGTGCCGCTCATGTATCGCGAATACGCCGCCATGGTGTTGCAACCCGAGCTCACCACCATTACCGGCGGCATTCCGGAACCGACGCGGGCGGAGCTGAACTTCCTGGAGAGCTTCCCGCATCCGGCCTGCTTCCAGACCGCGCCGGGCTTCGACCTGGTCGCCACCAATGCCGCCTATCGGCGCGCGTTCCCGGGGCTGCGCCGCGGGGCCAATATCCTCGAATGGTTCCTGCTGAGCCCGCACGCGCGATCGGTCTTCGCGAGCTGGGAGCGCGAGACGCATCGGATGGTGCAGGCGTTCCGGCATATGGGGCCCGGGCAGATCGCGCCGGAACGCATCGAGGAGATCATCGCGGCCTGTGCGCCCGCCCCGGACTGGCAGCGGTTCTGGGCGACCGATATCGATCCCGCCGAGATGGATTGGCGGCCGCTGCGGATCCGGCCCGCCGACGGGGACGGCGCATGGATCGATATGCAGCCGCACCTGCTGCGCTGTGAGATGCCGCGCCGCGAGTGGTACATGTACTCGATGGTGCCGTGCACCGGCGATCCGGAGTTATTCGGCGCGTAGCAGCGGCTGGGTGGAGCAGCGGAACGCGCCGCCGAAGATCCGCGATACCGAGAAGTCGATGTATTCGACTGTGACGCCGCGCTTTTCGAGTTCCTTGCCGACGCGCTCGAACTCCGGATCGGTGATGTAGGTGTGCGCGTCGATGGGCAGGCCGTTGGTTGCCATGGCGGCGGCTTCGTCCTCGCTGACCTCGATGCGCTCCCAGTCGCGCAGAGGTGCGGGGAGGCCGTCCGGGAGCCGGTCGGGGCAGGCGATGAGCAGGCCGTCGCGGACCAGTCCTATGGCGCAGTCCAGGTGCAGGACGTGGGCGGGCAGGCGGACCGTGGTGACGGTGAATCCGAAGGGCCGCAAGTACTTCGAGAGCCAGGCGATGCCGAGTTCGTCGGTGGCCATACCGGAGAGGCCGACGAAGATCTGCTTGCCCAGCACCAGGACGTCGCCGCCCTCGAGGAACGGCCCGGGACCGGCTTGACCGAGGGGCGCCAGCTCGGGCCGCAGCAGCGAAACATACTGTGCCGCAGACGACATCACGCGATCGAGCAACAGCTGCCGACTGGGGAGCACCTCCAAGCGGCGGTGCGGGAATTGCAGGACGCCTTCGATCACGTGATCGCCGACCGTGAACCAGGGGTCGCGGACGAAGAAATTGGCGTAGCCGGTCGGGCCGGCGGCGGCCTTCTCCACGTCGGTGAACAGGCGCGGGCGCAG
This sequence comes from Nocardia yamanashiensis, assembly GCF_021183565.1. Classification (NCBI taxonomy): domain Bacteria; kingdom Bacillati; phylum Actinomycetota; class Actinomycetes; order Mycobacteriales; family Nocardiaceae; genus Nocardia; species Nocardia yamanashiensis. The sequence continues at coordinate 921,784 of NZ_CP089226.1, read as the reverse complement.
CACCTCGACGCCGTGGCGGGTCAGCACGGCGGCCAGTTCGTCGCGTTCGGCTTCCCATTTCCGCTGCTTGCCGGGGTAGACCGCGCCGAAGTCCTTGCCCCACACCGCTTCCAGAATGCCGACCGCGCCGGGTTCCACGGGCATCGAATGGCCGAAGACGGCGGCGTCGGCCGGGGCGCGGAATTCGCTCTGGGAGACGACCACGGTGCGCAGCGGGGCGAACTCACTCTCCACATGAACCTGCAAAGAATCAGCAACCATGTAGACGAGGGTAGTACTCCCAGATAGTGGTGACCCGGAGCGTGCGTGAGGACACATCGCTATGGTTGTCGGCATGGCGACCGGCAAACGCGTGAATCTGGCGCTGGGCAGCGGTGGGGCGCGCGGCTACGCGCATATCGGCGTGATCGCGGAGCTGGAGGCGCGCGGCTACGAGATCGCGGGGGTGGCGGGCTCGTCCATGGGAGCGCTGGTCGGCGGACTGTACGCGGCCGGGCGGCTCGGCGAATTCACCTCCTGGGCAACGACACTCGGGCAGTTCGAGGTGGTGCGGCTGCTCGATCCGGCGCTCACCGAACCCGGGGTGATCCGGGCTGCGAAGATTCTCGACCGGATTCGGGAACTGCTCGGGGAACTGCGGATCGAGGACCTGCCGATGCCGTACCTGGCGGTGGCGACGGACCTGAGCGCGGGGCGCTCGATCTGGTATCAGCGCGGGGACCTCGACAGCGCCATCCGGGCGTCGATCTCCATACCCGGATTCATCACGCCGGTGCTGGTCGACGGGCATGTACTGGTGGACGGCGGGGTGCTCGATCCGCTGCCGGTGGTGGCCACGCTGGCGCTCGGGCCCGCCGATCTCACCATCGCCGTGGATCTGTCCGGGCCGCCGGATCCGGTGTACGACCGGGAGCAGCCGCGCACCAACTGGTTCCGGCAGTGGTGGCGGCCCACCGCACAACCGCAGGCGCTCACCAGCATTCGCGCCACCGATGTGGCCCAGCGCGCCATCGATCTGATGCTGGCGGCGCTGACCCGGCAGCATCTGGCCGCGCATCCGGCGGATCTGGTGATCGAGATCCCGCAGAACGTGTGCGGCACCATGGATTTCCATCGCGCCGAACCGATCATCGCGCAGGGCCGGGCCTTGGCGGCCGCGGCCCTGGACACCCTGGCCTAGTCCTTGCCGCGACCGGCGCGGATCTCGAAGGCCCAGTTGTAGCGGCGGGCGATCTCGGAGATGCCCGCGCCGGGACGCCCGGCGGGCGGGCGGATGAAGGTGCATTCGCGGCGCACCACCATCTCGCCGTTGATGTTCTCGATGGTGGCCAGCACCGCGTCGCGCGAATCGTCGACGCAGCCGCCCAGCGTCAATTCGATGGGCAGGCTGTTGACCGGATACATGGTGGCCGTGGCCTCCACGCCGCGGAAGTCCCGGGCGCCCTCGTAGATCGAGGTGAAGATGAGAATGCGCTTGAAGAACTTGGTGTAATCCAGGTTGATGTCGATGTTCTCGCCGCTCGCGCTGGAACCGGTGCGGTCGTCGTGGTCGAGCTGGATGAACGGCGGATTGTGCAGATCGCCGAAGCGGCGGTCCAGGGCGCGCACGGAACCGATGGCGCCGTTGACCAATTCGTAGAAGCAGCACAGATCCAGATCGATGCCGCCGTTGCCCGCCTTGCGCCCGCCGAACAGGCCGCGCTTGTTGCTGGTCCAGTTCAGGTTGAACCGCATGGTGCCGCCGGTCGCGCCGGATTTGGTCAGCGAGACGGTGGGGGCTTCCTTGGTCAGGGAGATCTTGGTGAGGCTGACCGGAGGTGTGGGGGGTTGGGGTGCGGGCGGGGTGAACGGCTGGGGTGCCGGAGTGGACGGCTGCGGCGGGGGCGGTGCCTGCTGCGGCGGGGTGAAGGGCTGCGGCGGCTGCGTATATGGCTGCGGCGGCTGCGGATACGTCGGCTGGGGCGGTTGGGTATACGGCTGCGGCGGCTGCGAGTACGTCGGTTGCGGGGGCTGCGTGTGAGCCGGCTGCGGCGGGTAGGTCGGCTGCGGCGGCTGGGTATGCGTCGGCTGCGGCGCGAAGGTCGGCTGCGGCTGCTGCGTGTAATTCGGCTGCTGCGGCGGATATGTCGGCTGCGGCGGTTGCGCGTAATTGGGCTGCGGCGGAGTATGCGTCGGCTGCGGCGGCTGAGTATAAGGCTGCGGCGGCGTGAACGGCTGCTGCGGCGGGGCGTACGGCTGCGGGGCGGCGGGCGCGTCGTCCACGGAGATGCCGAAATCGGTTGCCAGCCCAGCCAGCCCGGTGTTGTACCCCTGACCGACCGCCCGGAACTTCCACGCCCCCTGCCGGCGATACAACTCACCGAGCACGAACGCGGTCTCCACACCGGCGGTGGGCTCGAACCGCGCCACCTCGGCGCCGCCCATCGCATCCACCACCCGCACATACAACCCGCGGAACTGTGCGAACGTCCCACCATCCGCCGACGCCGCGATCACGATGGTCTCGATCTGCGGCTCCACCCGTCCCAGATCCACGGCAAGCGCATCGACCACCCACGGCCCCTGCTGCTTCCCCTCGTGCCGCACCGCCCCCGAACCGTGCACCGGCTGGTTGTAGAACACGAAGTCGCCATCGGACCGGACCTTCCCCCCGACGAGCAACAACGCGGACCCATCCGCATCGGGAACCCCCGGCCCCGCCTGCCACCCCAGTTCGACGCGAACAGCACTCATCGGCACCGGAACATTGGCGCCCTTCATCATCGACACGCTTGCCAACCTATACGACGCGCCGCGGCCGGGACCGAGTTCCCGCGGCCGGATCAGAGCACCGCGGGAGCCGCAGCGGTGACCAGGCGGCGCAGCCAGCGCTCGGCCCGGGCGGCATCCGCGGCGAGGTGGTCGGCCAGGTCGGCTTCGACCGGATGCATCGAGGGCGACCAGCTCGGGATCGCCAGCACGCGCATGCCCGCGGCGTGCGCCGAGCGGATACCGGCGGCCGAATCCTCCACCGCCACACAGGATGACGGATCCACGCCGAGCCGCGCGGCCGCGTGCAGCCACGGCGCGGGATGGGGTTTGGTTTCGGGCTGATCCTCCCGGGTGATGACGACGCCCAACGCCGGACGCAATCCGAAATGGTCGAGCGCGGCGTGCACGAACCGGCGCGGGGACGCCGAAACCACCCCTGTCACAGTGCTGTTCATCGCCGTGGCCAGCAGCGCTTCCACGCCGGGCAGCAGCGCGATCTGCCCGGCGTGGATCCGCGCGACCATCGCATCCACGCACTCGGCGACCACGCGGTCTGCCTCGACGCCGCAGACCGCCGCGAGATGGTCGGCCCAGTCACCGTGTCCGTGAGTGCGGTGCCGGTCGGCGTCGGTCCAGGTGTGGCCGTGGCGGGCCGCGTATTCCGACCAGCAGCGATCCCACGGATCCATGGTCGCGGCGAGCGTGCCGTCCAGGTCGAACAGGACGGCTGCGACGGCCCCGGTCATGCCGTTCCGGAGCACCGCGCGATGAGCTGATCGATCGAAATCAGTTTCAGGCCATGGGTATCGGCGAACACGCGCAATTCCGGCAGCCGCATCACCGAACCGTCGTCGTGACACACCTCGCTGATCACCGCCACCTGCGCCAGCCCCGCCAGCCGCAGCAACTCCACGCTCGCCTCGGTGTGACCCTGCCGGGCCGCCAGCCCCCGTGGGTGCGCACGCAACGGGAACACATGCCCCGGCCTTTGCAGATCTCCCGCCACGGTGCCCGGATGCGCCAGCGCCCGGAAGGTCGCGGCCCGATCGGCGGCGCTGATGCCCGACACCACGCCGGCCACCGCGTCGACGGTCACGGTGAACGCGGTCTGCTTCTCGTCCTCGTTCCCTTCGGTCATCAACGGCAGTCCCAGCCGGTCCGCGCGCTCGGCGGCCATCGGCGCGCACACCACGCCGCCGGTGTAGCGGATGAAGAACCCCAGCAGTTCCGGGGTGGCCAGCTCGGCAGCCATGATCAGGTCGCCTTCGTTCTCGCGCTGCTCGTCATCGACCACGATCACCGCACGGCCCGCGGCGATCTCCCGCACGGCGTCGTCGAGATCGTCGAAGAGATTCGCTTGGTTCCGGGTGCTGGTAGCAACGGCCATCGTCAGTGGTCTCCGTCCCGATCGTGGAGGGAATCACGCACACAACGGAGCCGAGACTAGACGAAACAAGATCAATTGCCGGGTCTGCGGCGCGCGCCACGCCCGGCGGCGTTCAGTTCGCGACGTGAACGTGCGCGTTGATGAACCCTTGGCGGTCAGCGGCGGAGGGAGCGGCGGTAGCCGGCGGGGGTGGTGGCGGTGGCGGCGCGGAGGTGGGTGCGGAGGGCGGTGACGCTGCCGAAGCCGGATTGGGTGGCTACGACTTCTATTGGGAGGTCGGTGGTTTCGAGGAGTTCGCGGGCGCGGGCGGTGCGCTGGGCTTCGAGCCAGCGGCGGGGGGTGGTGCCTACTTCTTGTTTGAAACGGCGGATGAAGGTGCGGTCGCTCATCAGGGCGTGGCGGGCGAGGGCGGAGATGGAGGTGACCTCGGTGGGGTTGGCGGCGGCCCAGGCGAGGGTGGCGGCGAGGCCGCCGGTGGTGGAGGTGGGGAGGGCGTCCGGGATGTATTGGGCCTGACCGCCTTCGCGGTGTGGGGCGGCGACGTTCCAGCGGGCCAGGTCGGCGGCGGCGCTCGCGCCGAGTTCGCGGCGGACTATGTGCAGGCAGAGGTCCAGGCCGGCGGAGAGGCCGGCGGAGGTGAGGATGTCGCCGTCGTCGATGTAGAGGGCGTGGGGGTCGAGTTTCACTGCCGGGAACATGGCGGCGAAGTCGTCGCAGTAGGCCCAGTGGGTGGTGGCGGGGCGATGGTCGAGCAGGCCGGCCTGGCCGAGGACGAACGCGCCGACGCAGATACTCACGATGGTGGCGCCGCGTTCGGCGGCGGCGCGCAGGGCGTCCAGGGCGGCGTCCGGAACGGGAAATGTCGGCAACCCGGTGCCCGGCACCACGACGATGTCCGCGCCGTCCAGGGCTTCCAGCCCCTCCTCGACGCGCAGATCGAACCCGTTGGGCGTCCACACCGGCCCCGGCCGCACCCCGCAGGTCCGCATCTCGAACCCGCTCGGCTCCCCGAACTTTCCCGGCCCGTGCCGGAAAGCCTGCACGGCACAGGCCAGATCGAACGTCATGACGCCGTCCAATGCCAGCGCGGTCACCTGCCTCACCGCCCCAGTTTGGCACGAATCCGAGCATCCCTGGCATTCGTGCCACTCGTCCGGCGCGCGACCGGCCGATTGACTGGACAGCGACATCGCCCGCAGATCCAAGGAGTTCACCGTGGCCGCATCGACCGCACTCGACTGGGACTGGGCCACCAGCACCGGCGGCGCCCTCACCCCCGCCCAGCGCCGCCACCTCACCGCCGCTTTCGTCAAGGCCGCCCCCACGGTGCTCCCCGGCCGGTTGAAGATCGCCCTGGGCCGCCGCGGCCGTGGCCGGCTGGACTTCGCCGGCCTGCGCCTGCCCGATTCCGCCCTGGCCAAAGCCGCCGAAACCGAAGCCCGCGAAACCCTTTCCGACGCCATCCTCGAACACTCGTTCCGCACCTACTATTTCGGCCGCGTCCTGGCCACCCTCGACGGCGCCCCCTACGACGACGAACTCGTCTACGTCTCCAGCCTCCTGCACGACATCAGCCTCGAATCCCCCACCCCCGGCAGATGTTTCGCAGTCCGAGGCGGCGAACACGCCGTAAATTTCGCCACCCGCCACGGCGCCACCCCCGACCGCGCCCGGGCAATCGGCGCCGCCATCGCCGCCCACCTCACCCCCGGCGTAGCCGCAAACCTCTCCGACCCAGGCGGTTTCGTCTCCGCCGGCGCCTCCGCCGACGTAATCGGAGCCCGCATATCCGACCTGTCCCCCACCTGGATAACCGAACTCCTCCACCACCACCCCCGCCACAACTTCAAACACCACATCACCACCGCCTTCCGAGCCGAAGCCGCAGCCGTCCCCCACGGCCGCACCAAATGGCTCCTCAACTCCGGCTTCGACCCCCTCATCCGCCTGTCCCCCTTCCCCGAATAGCCCAACCTCATCGTCGAGGCTCGGCAATATCGACGAACCCGGTCGCCCAGCGGGCATAGGTGCCCTCCGGACTGATGGTGATCACGTCCATCCGCTGCACGAGGTCAGCCGGGACCTGCTCGCCGTCGAAGTGCCCCACACCCGGCACGATGACCGCTTCGGCGGCGAGAGCCGTCGCACGCCGCTTCAACCGTTGCAATGGGCTGCTCGCCGATGATCGAAGGATGATGATCTCCGCGAGGTCGTAGCCCAGGCGTTCGGCCAGGCGGCGAATCGCGGCTTCATCCCATGCCTGCTGAATCCCCGACACATCGGATCGCAGATATCCGAGTGCGGTAGGCCGGAATCGCATGTCGTCCTTCCTTCGCGTGTCGTTTCGAATTGGGTCGTGCACAGCCAGATTCGCTGGGCAACCGGGGACTTCGCGACCACCGGATAGGACTTCACCGGACGTCTGAACACGTTTACACTCGTCCCGAAACGTCCCCTCGGCGATGGGCAGACCATGGCTAACGAGCGACTCCGGACTGCGCTACTTCACAACGGACTGACGCCCCAGGCAGTGGCCTCATCGCTGCAAGTCGATGCGAAGACGGTCGAGCGATGGATCACCAAAGCCCGGGTGCCCTACCCGAAGCACCGCTACGCGCTCGCCGCGTTACTCCGCGAGCCGGAAGATGCCCTGTGGCCGGAAGTTTCGCCGCGTCGGCAGTACGCGGACGTGGAAGCGATATTCACGACCCGCGCCGAGTTCACGCAGGCGATGCCGCCACGGATGCTGTTCGACGGCGCCGCGCACATCGATATCGCCGGGCTTTCACTGAATCTGCTGTGCCAGCAGTATTCCGACGGCGATCTCCTCCATCTGGTCACCTCTGGCACGATCGTTCGATGCCTGTTTCTCGAGCCCGGCGGCAGGCACATTCTCGCCCGGGAGGAGGAAGAGGGACACAATCCCGGGGTTCTGACCAGTCTGACGGAGCTCAACATTCGGTCGCTCGCGCGGCTGCGGAACAGAATTCCGGACGAGGGTGGCGGGGCCATTCTGATGCGGACCTATGATGCGCCGGTGAGATTCAACATCACGATCGTCGATCGGCGAATCTGTGTTGTGCAGCCGTATCTGCCGAATGCGAGAGGGGTGGAATCTCCAACGTTCGTGACGCGGCGCAGCGACCGGGCCGGGATGTTCGATACGTTCAGCCAAGTCTTCGAAGCTGTTTGGGCCGGCGGGAAGGAGATTGCCGCGCGATGACATGCGACATGGCGGGCATGCTGGAGATTGCTCGGCAGGCTGTGGGCTTCGGGGCCGACCGTCTCATGAATGCCGAGCCCGGCGATATTCGACGGAAGAGTGATCGGGACTTCGTTACCGACCTCGATGTGCGAATTCAGGGGGTGATTCGGCAGTTTCTCGAGGAGAGGACACCTGGGATCGGGTTTCTCGGCGAGGAAGGGCAGGGGTCGCTCGTCGAGTCCGTGGGCAGTGGCGCGGTGTGGGTGCTGGACCCCATCGATGGGACCTCGAATTTCATTCATGGGCTGCCGCTTTCGGCTGTATCGCTCGCGCTGGTCGAGCGGGGAGTGCCTGCGGTCGGGGTGATCGCCGCGCCGTTCCTCGGGCTCGAATACCGGGCGGTGCGGGGGTGCGGTGCGTATTCGGGGGATCGGCGGATGGTGTGCAGCGGTCGCGGTGCGCTCGGTGAATCCATTGTCTCGCTGGGGGATTATGCCGTCGGTGTCGATGCCGATCGGAAGAACCGGCGGCGGATTGCGTTGGCGGCGGCGCTGGCCGCTGCTGCCGAGCGGGTGCGGATGTTCGGGTCGGCCGCGTTGGATTTGGCGTGGGTGGCGGAGGGGCGGACGGAGGGGTGCGTTATTCATTCCAACAAGCCGTGGGATACCGCTGCGGGGGTTTTGATCGCGCGGGAGAGTGGCGCGTTGGTGACGGATTCCGCTGGGCGAGCCCATGATTTCGGATCGGCCGACACTGTCGCGGCGGCGCCGGGGATTCAGGGGGAGCTGCTCGAGCTGATCAGAGTTTCCGGGTTGTAAAGCGGCAGCTTCCGGGCTATATAGCGAATGTCTCTCGTGGTGATGGTGCGCACTCGAGGGGGGTGATGGGCGGTGGGTTTATTAGGGTTCCGGGAACTGCGTTTTCGACGAAGGGGTATTTCTGATGAGCACCGCGGGACGGCATCGGCGGGTATCGCAGCGGTCGGTTGCGCTTCGGACCGTGGTGGTGAGTGTGCCGTCGGCTGTTGCGGTGGTGAGTGCGGCGGGGACCGCGAGCGCGGATCCGGCGGCGGTGGTGAGTGTTCGGGCCGAGGGGGTGCAGCCGGGGGTGCAGGCGGTTGGTTCGAGTGCGCAGCCTGCGCCGGCGGTGCAGTCGATCGCTTACTTCCTGCCGGAAAGTGTTGTGCCGATGGCTGAGAGCTCGGCTCCGGCGGCTGTGGTCGCCGATGCTGCGGCGCGGCCGGTGGCGCTCTATACGCCGCAGGACAATGGTGCGGTGATCGGCGGCGGGATCGGGACGGCGACGGGCGCGGTTCTGGGTGGGGTCGGCGGCGGGCTGGCTGGGATAGCTATCGGCGCTATTGCGGGTGGGCTGATCGGGTCGGTGCCGGGGGCCGCTATCGGCGCGGTGATCGGTGGCGTGATCGGGGCGGGGCTCGGCGGGACGGCGGGCGCCGGCACCGGCGGGGTGGCCGGTGCGGCTACGGGCGCCGGAATCGCGACCAATGACCTTGCCGCGTTTCCTTATATCCTCTGAGCTGTTCCTCGAATCGGTATTCAGTCCTTTTCGGACGGGTCGAGCCGGCGGCGGGCAAGCTGCGTGACGCCGTTGTATCCGTAGCTCTCGCCGTCGAGTTCATAGAGTGCGACGTACGCGGCGGCGGGCAGTGGACCGAGCCGGTCCGACAGCAGCGCGTAGGCGTGCTCGATGAAGGCCGCTTTCTCCGCGGCGGTATTGGTGCCCGCGGTAATACTGACTTCCAAGTGCGCCCCGGTCGCCTGTTCGGGCTCGGCGGCGACGAACCAGGTATCACCCGGGACCAGGTTCACGTGGACCACCGTCACTTCGGGTTCCTTGTGCAGATCCTTTTCCAGGAGAGCGGTGATACCCGCGGCCAGACCGGCCCGGACGTCGGTGGGGATCTCGGTATTCGCGATGGTCAAGCGAGCGAAAGGCATTGTCGCCAACTCCAATTCGTTGTTCGGTGGGGGTGGTCAGCGGCCGAGCACGAGCGCGGCGTTGTGGTCGAGGACCCGGGCGGCGTCCGCCGGCGGCAGCGCGTCCTGGATGGAGGTCACCGCGCGGCGCAGCAGATCACCGCTCTGATAGGGGAAGTCGGTGCCGAGGACGAGGCGGTCCGCTCCGAAGGATTCGGCGGCCGCGCGCACCGCGGGCAGGTGACCGTGGCTGACGGTGTCGAACCACATCCGCCGCGCGGCGACACTCGGCTGCTCCGGGGTGCCGGGTGATTCCCAGGCGTACTGGTTGTCGGCGCGTTGCAGCAGCATCGGCAGCGCACCGCCCAGATGGGACAGCACGATGCGAATGCGCGGATAGCGCAAGGGTATTCCGGCCAGGATCAGCTGCATGGCGGCGATGGTGTCCTCCATGGGCGCGCCGACCATCCACCGCATGTGATGCTCGGCGATGAGCGGGGTGCACGCGTCATGGCCGGAGGGGTGGACGTAGAGCACGGCGGCACGGCGATCGAGTTCCTCGAACAGCGGCGTGAACAGCGGATCGGCCAGGGAGCGCCCGAGGATGTCGGTGGTCACCGCGACCCCCGCCATACCGAGATCGTCCAGGCCGCGCGCCATTTCGGTCAGGGCGGCGTCGAGATGCGGCAGCGGCAGCGCGGCGAACGCCGAGAATCGGGCGGGATGGCGCTGGACGATGTCGGCGTAGAAATCGTTCGCGACCCGGGCGGCGTGCCCGGCATGGTCCGGGTTGTCGAAGTGCGGGCTCTGCGGGGTGACCGAGAGCACCTGGTGCTCGATGCCGGCCGAATCATTGAGTGCGAACCGCGATTCCAGCTCGGCGGCGGTATCACCGGCGCCCATGCCGCGCTGTGTGGCGGTGTCGGTGCGTCCGTAGGCGTCGAGCAGGTCGAGATAGGTCTCGCTCCACAGGTGGGCATGAATATCGATGCGCACGAGAACGCTCCCTCGCGTGTGGGTCGGAACAGTCCTGCCCGTGAACCCGGTGGGCAGACGCGAACTTGCTCGCGCTTCACCACGCTATGACCGGAGAGAGCTTCGGCATGGGGACAGAACACGCCACGGTGCGGACCCGACGAGACAGTGCGACCGGATGGAACTATCGAATGCCGTTCACAGCTCGGTGGTTCGGGGTGGGGCGGTGACGGTCAGGTCGGGGAGCGGGCCGGTGTGGCGTTCGATTTCGACCAGGGACAGCTGGCCGGTGCAGCCTTGGCTCAGGCGGGAAGCGCCGCGGTCGTTGGTGACGGCGTTGGGGTTGCCGTGGCGGCAGTGAGTCGGGTCGGCGGGGTCGGGGTCATACCAAGCGCCCGTGGACAATTGGGCGATGCCGGGGCGGACCGCATCGTCGATGGCGAGGCCGGCCAGGCAGCTCCCGCGGTCGTTGTAGATGCGGACGATGTCGCCGGTGGCGAGACCGCGGGCGGCGGCGTCCTCGGGGTGCAGCCGAACCGGTTCGCGGCCGCGGATTTTGGTGGATTGGCTGTGATCGCCGATGTCGAGCTGGCTGTGGAGTTTGGTGCGGGGCTGGTTGGCTACCAGTTGGAGGGGAAAGCGGGCGGCGAGTGGGCTGCCCAGCCACTCGTCGGGTTCGCGCCAGACGGGATGACCGGGGCAGTCGTCGTAACCGAAACTCGCGATGGTTTCGGAGAAGATCTCGATGCGCCCGCTCGGGGTGTGCAAGGGATGAGACACGGGGTCGGCGCGGAAATCGGCGAAGGCGATGTGTTCTTCGGCTTCCAACGGCAGTTCGATGGCCTCGCCGGACCAGAAGGCGTCGAAGTCGGGAAGCGTGTGCCCTTTGGCGAGCAGGCGGGTACGCCATTCCTCGTAGAGGTAACGCAACCATTCGCCGGTGGTGCGCCCGCCCGTGAATTCCTTTCCGACACCGAGCCTTTCGGCCAGTTCGGCGAACATCCAATAGTCGTCGCGAGCCTGCCCGTGCGGGGTGGTCAGCGCCGGCATCGGGAAGAAGAAACGGTCACCTTCACCGGCCCCGTAGTCGTCGCGTTCGATAGTCATCGTCGCGGGCAACACGATATCGGCGTGGCGGGCGGTGGCCGACCAGAACGGGTCGTGCACCACCACGGTGTCGGGCCGGGCGAAGGCGGTGCGCAGACGAGCCAGGTTCTGATGGTGATGGAACGGATTACCGCCCGCCCAATACACCAGTTTGATGTCCGGGTACGTGCGGTGTTCGCCGTTGTATTCGTATGCGCCGCCGGGGTTCAGGAGCATATCGGCGATCCGGGCGACCGGAATGTAATCGTCGACAGGATTCGCGCCCTGCGGCAGCCGCGGCGGTGAGGTGAGCCGCACGGCCAGCCCGACATTGGCGGCCGAGCCGTAACCATGGCCGAAACCCCCACCGGGCAAACCGATCTGGCCCAGCATGGCGGCCAGGACCACACCGAGCCAGAGCGGCTGTTCACCGTACTGCGCGCGCTGCAACGACCAGCTGACCGTGATGAATGTCCGGGTGCTCGCCATTTCCCGGGCCAGCCGCCGAATCCGTTCGGCCGGAACGCCGGTGATGGATTCGGCCCATTCCGGATCCTTCACCTGCCCGTCCACGCCCCCGCGCAGATACTCGGCGAACCGCGCGTACCCGACGGTGTAGGTATCGAGAAACTCGTTGTCCGCCAGCCCTTCCGAGTCCAGCACCTGCGCCAGCGCGAGCATGAACGCGGCATCGCTGCCCGGTCGCGGCGCGATCCATTCGGCCTGCGCCTCGCCCGGAATGTCATCGCGCAAGGGGCTGACGGTGACGAACCGGCACCCATTGGCCCGCGCGGTCTCGATCCACCCCCGCGTATCGTGCCGCGACACCCCACCGGGTGAGACGGCCGAATTCTTCGGCGACAATCCCCCGAACGCCACCACCAGCTTCGAATGCCCGGCCAGCACCGACTTGGTGGTGGCCCGCGCCATGATGGTCCCCATATCGGCGAGGATGTGCGGCAACAGCACCGTCGACGCCCCCAGGCTGTAGCTGTTGCGGTGCGAGACGTATCCGCCCAGGCAGTTCAGGAACCGATGCACCTGACTCTGCGCGTGATGGAACCGTCCCGCGCTGGCCCACCCGTAGGACCCGCCGTACACCGCCTCGCCCCCGTATTCGCGATACACCCGCGCCAGTTCCCCGGCCAGCAGGTCCAGCGCCGTCTCCCACGTCACCGGCACGAACTCGTCCGCACCCCGCGCGCCGGGCCCCGGTCCGTGCTCGAGCCACCCCCGCCGCACATACGGCTGATCCACCCGCGTCGGATGATGCTGCGCCGAAGCCACATTGGATATCAGCGGGGTGGGCTCCGGATCGCCCCGCCACGGCCGCACCTCGGTCAGCCGGGCGCCGTCGCTGCTCGCCTCGAATGCTCCCCAATGCGTCAGATGCGTAGCCATCAACTCAACATACGCCTGCCCGCCGACGGGCACGCCCGCATGATTTCCCCCGGTCGAGTGGTGATTACCGATCCCGGATGGACCACTTCGCTCCGGTGCGCGGGTGCACCCCGTAGGGTGCAGGGAGACGGAGTTGGCCCGCGTCATTCGGATACGAGCAACCCCGGCGCAGCCCGGAAAGTGGCCTCAATGACCTCCTCCGCACGTCAGACCACCCTCGTTCACGAGCAGAGCGAATTCACCGCCGCCCGCGCCGCCGAGAAGGCGGCCTGCGCGAAGCAGAACGCGCTGGCGACCCATACGGTCGCCGGTCACGCCCTCGACGCGGCCGATTGCAAGTACCTGCTCGAAATGCTCGGCCTGGATGCCGCGAGCCAGGCGGCCGCGCAGGAGTAGTTCCCGCTATTTCAGCGGCAGCGCCCCGTCCATCCCGCCGACGTCGGTGATCTTCCAGTCCGCGCCGCTGTCCACGGTCACGTTGTAGGTGACCGTGGTCTGCGCCCCGTTCGGGTTCTGGGCGTTGGTGGAGGACACGTTGAGGAAGACGTTGACCTTGTAGACCCCGTTGGTCTCCGAGGCCACCCGTGCGGCGATGGGCTGCGCGGTGGAGGTCCACTTCAACGGCGTCAGCAGTTCCTGCAGCTTCGGCGCGGTGGCGTCGAACTTGTTGGACAGCGCGGGCGCCGTATTGGCCTTCAACCGGTTCACCCAGGCGGTGAAGTCCGCGAAGTTCACGGTGGCCGCGCCGACCGTGTAATCCTTGGCGACCTGTTCGGCGCGCGTCGCGCCGGCCGCCGCGGTATCGCGGTCGGACAGCTCGCCGCGCGCCGAGAGCAGGAATCCGCCCAGCACCAGCGCGGCCAGGGTGGCCACCGCCAGGCCCGCCGACAGCAGCAGCGTCGAGAACGGCACCGCGACGGTGCGCCGGGCGGGTGTAGTCGTTTTCGCTTCCGCCGCAACGGTTTCGGTGGCCGCGTCGGCGGGCTTGTCGAGTTCGATGGTCATCGGTTTCTCCCGGGATCACTTGACGGCGAGCTGCAGGCGCAGCGTGCCGTCGGGGCTGGTGGCGTGCAGCGCCTGGCTGATCAGCGCGCCCAGGTCCAGGCGGCTGATGATCGGGACGGCCAGCGCGTACAGGGGCGCGAGCAGCGGCGCGTACGGGGCGAGCGAGGGCCCCATCTCGTCGAGTTTCGCGGTGAGCTTCTCCAAGAACGGCGAGAGCCCGAGCGCACCTTCCTTGTCCTCCAGGAACGAGTCCGGCGCATTGCCGGTGCGAATGACCCGGGCGATGGAATCGGCGACCTCGCCGACCCGGGGCCCGAAGTCGGCCCACGGCCCGGCCGCGTCCAGCAGCGCCGGTTCCGCCCAATCCATATCCCCGGCATTGGCCTGCATGGCGATGAGCATCCGGCGGATCAGATCGGTGCGGCTGAGCAGCGTCTCGGCGAGCAGGCCGGTGGAGCGCGACAGTTCCGGCACCAGCGCTTCGGTCCCGGCCATCGCCTGCCCGAAGGTGTCCACGATCGAGGCCAGCGCCGTCGGATCGAGCTGCCGCAACAGTTCGGTGGTGGTGCGCGCGATATCCGGAATCGACACGGGCGCACCGACTTTGTCCCCGCGCAGCGTCTGCCCGTCGACCAGGTACGGCCCGGCCCCCGAGGACGGCTGGAATTCCAGATACGCCTCCCCCAGCCCGGACAGGCTCTCGATGCGCGCCGCACTTGCCACCGGAATCGGATAGTCGGTGCCGACCTCGAACCGCACCCGCACCCCGTCCGGCACATGCGCCACCTCGGTGATCTTGCCGACCTCGACCCCGGACAGCAGCACCTTCGAACGCGGCAGCAGCCCACCGGATTGCGGAATGGTCATGGTGGCGGTGATCCGGTCCTCCAGCCAGCTCACCCGCACCACGCCGACCGCGAGGTACACGCTGCCCACCGCCAGGATGGTCAGGATGCTGAGCAGGGACAGAACGGAACTCATTCTCATCGGACGACTCCGAGCATTCGCAGGGTGCGCACGATCGATTCGATCTGCTCGTCGGCGGCCACCGGGGTCGCCGACCCCGCCACGGTCACGCCGGTGATGTTCACCTTGGGCCCGCGCTCGACGAACGGAATGATCTTGTCGCGCAGCAGGGCATACAGCCGGTTCAGATTGGACGGCGCGGTCAGGTCCAGGGGATTGTTCGCCAGCAGCAAGGGAACGAACGCCTTGGCCGCCGCGTCGGCCGCGCTCAGCAACGGGGCGAGCGGCTCCACCGCGTGCCCGATGACCCCGAGCGAGCCGACGATGCCGAGGGTATCGACCAGCGATTGCGCATCGGCCGGAATCTCCACCGCCCCGCGTTCGCTGAGCAGCGCGTCCAGCTCGCGCGGATTGTCCAGCACCGCTTGCAGATCCCGCTCGAACGCCGCCAGCGACCGGTCCAGGATGTCCTGGTGCGCCGCCAGATCCTCGATATCGGTGCCGAGCCGGTCGGCGATCCGCGCGGTATCGGCTTTGTCGGCCGGCAACACCGCATTGGTCTGGTTGATGATCTCCTGAATCTGGTGCGGCGCACCGCCGCCCACGAAGGTGGACAGCCCCACCAGCAGATCCTCCACCTGCAGGGCGGGTTTGGTGCGCTCCAGCGGAATGGTCCCGCCGGGCGCGATCATCGGCCCGGAATCCCCTGCGGGCGTCGTCAATCCGATGAAGATGTCACCCAGGATGGTGTTCTGCCGCAGCTGCACCGTGGTGCTCGCGGGCAGCCGCACCGCACTCGAGATCTCCACCACCGCGTCGATGCGCCCCGGCTGCGCGGCCGAGGGATCGATCACCCGCACCGAACGCAGGCTGCCGATCTTCGCGCCATTGGCCATCACCTTGGCCTGTGCGGGCAGGTTCAGCGCATTGGCGAGCTCGATGTGCACCTCGTAGGTCGGCCCCGATACCGCCGCGCCCGGCACCGGCACCGCCGACAGATCGAAGGCGCAGGCGCTCGGCAGCACCGCCGCCATCCCCAGCGCGGACATCGCCAGGAAACGCTGTGACGCACCCTGTTTCATCGAACCCCCGCCAATCCGAGCACGAGCGGCACCAGGTCCACCCTCGCCAGCCCGTCGTCCGCGCCCCGGCATTTCCCGGGTTCGAGCGTGTTGACGGCCGCGCACACCTGCTCGGCGTTCTCCTTCGCCAGCGACACCCGCGGCGCGGCATAGGTGATGCGCGCCTGCCCGGTCTGCGGGTCGAGGAACTGCTGGAAGGCGCTCACCACCGCCGGGATCATCTCGATGAGCTGCCGCAGGCTGCCGACCTGCGCCGCCAGCAATTGCAGTTTCGGCACCGCTGCGTCCAGCCCGTTCAGAATGGACTGCCCGTACTTGTGCGCGATGGTGTTGAACCACGGCAGGATCACCAGCAGCGAGTCCACGGCCTGCACGGTGCGCCCCCACACGGCATTGATGAAGGTGAGCCCCTCATTGCCCTGTGTCAGTGCGACTTTGATATCGCCCCAGTTGAGCGCGACGCTCTCCACGGTGGAGGCGAACGCGTCCAGCAGCCCGCCCAGATGCCCGATGGCCGCGTCGGGCCGGTTCAGCATGGTGCTCAGATCCTTGATCAGCTGATTGAGCTTCTGACCGGTCCCGGAGGTGGCCCGGTCGAAGGACCGCACGCTGTCGCGCAAGCGCGCCTGTTCGGCGGGATCGCCGTGCCCGGTGAGCTCTTCGGCCAGGTTGGAGAACGCCTCCAGGGTCTGGGTGAGGCTCTTGGGCGTGAATGTCTTGGTGACGCAGCTCTTCTCGTCCCATCGGGTGCGGGATTTGCTGTCGCTCACCACTTCCAGGCTCCGATCGGCCACGATGGTGTCCGAGACGGTGGTGGCGCTGACCTCCCCGTACAGCGGATGTTCGGCGTCGATGTCGAAAGTGACGCGCACCGAACCGTTCTCGGGCCGCACCCCGGTGACGCTGCCGACCGGTATGCCGAGCATGGTGACGCTGTTGCCTTCGTAGAGCCCGATGGAGTCCGGCATGATCGCGCAGTAGGCGAGGGTCTTGCGCAGCGGATCGAACGCGAGCAGGTACCCGGCGACCACGACCAGCAGCACGCCGGCCACGCCGACCGCCGTGACGAAACCCTGTGATCCGAGAAAGCGTTTCATCTCAGCAGGTCCTCCCCGGCAGCGGCACACAGAATTCCGGGGCCGCGAGGGTGATGGCCGACTGGTCGATCACGACCCCCTCCCCCGGGGTGACGGTGGCGGCCAGCCGCGCCTTGATATCGCCGAGGTTGGTCAGCGCCTGGTCGAAGCGCCGCCCCAGATCCTCCAGCGCCGGAACGGCTTCCTCGAGCTTGTCGGCGAACGGTTCGAGCTGACTGCGCCAGGACGGTTCGATGGCGGCGATCCGGGACAGCAGCTCGCCGGTGATCCGCAACGATTCGGCGATCTCGGCCTTCTTGGCCAGCCCGTCGGTCTCCAGCGCGCCGATCTTGCGCACGAAGGTGCCCAGCAGCGATTTGTTGGCGTCGACGGTGGTCAGGTATTCGTCCATCACGGTGAGCGCCCGCGACACGTCGGTGTTCTGCCGGTTGATCAGCCCGACCAGCGACTCCACGGCGGATCCCATGCGCCGCAGCGCATCCGGGCTTTCCGACAGCGCGTCCTGCAACGAGGCGAAGTTCTTGCGCAGGGTGTCGCCGTCGACTTGCGCGGTGGGCACGGCCGCATCCTGGATGGTGCGAATCAGGCTGTAGGGCAGGCGCACCCGGTCCGCGGGGATCACCTTGGAGCCGAGCGCCTTGTCCCCGGCCGGGAAGGCGGCGATGTAGTGCCCGCCGACCACGGTGAGCATGCGCACCTCGAGCGAGGTGCCGTCACCGAGGAAGACATTGTCGTTGACGGTGAACGTCATCCGCACCCGATCCGGCAGCAGCTGCAGCGATTTCACCGATCCGACGTGGATGCCCGCGATCCGGATCTCGTCCCCGGCCCGCACCGACCGCGCCTCGGACAGCTCGGCGGTATAGGTGGCCTTGCCGAGCGGTAGTACGTAGATGACGCCGGTGGCGACCAGCACCACCGCGAGCACGATCGCGCCCAGCAGCCCGTACCCGAGTTCACGCCCGGCGGTGGCCGCCTCGTACGGGTCGTGCTGCCCGCTCAATGCGGACAACCGGGCCCGGAATCCTTTGCGGGCAGCCGGTTTCGGCGTGTTCAGCTCTTGCATATCGACACCCGCTGCCCGCTGATCAGCACCGAGAACGGCGCGGGCACCTGCGCGGTCCCCTTGGAACAGGTCAGGTCGAGCTGCCCGGAGGTGCCGGCGGGCGGCAGCAGGTTGGCCAACGACTGCAACAGTCCGGGCAAGCGCCCGAGCGTGTCGAGCGCCTGATTCGGATCGGGGAACAACAGCTGGAGGTCCTTTTCCAGGTTCGGATTCGAGTTCTCGGTGAACCCGAGGGTGTTCAGCAGGCTGTTGAGCGGGCCCAGCGCCGACGGCGCGACGGCCGCGAAGTCCAGCAGGCCGTCGAGCTCCTTGCGGAAAGCCACGAACACGTCGGCGATGCCTCGCAGCAGTGTCACCAGATGCGGTGACTTGCCGCCGATCTGGCTCGAGATGGCCTGCAGATTCGACAGCAGCAGCGACAGCACCGCCTGCCGATCGGAGACATACCGGCTGAGCTGCTCGAACGCGTCCAGGGCAGGACCGATACCCGCCCCGTTGCCCTCGATCACGGCCAGCACGTTCTCGGTGAACTGATTGAGCGCGCCCGGCGAGAACTCCGCCAGCACCGGTTGCAGGCCGTTGAACAATTGGGTGATGTCGAACGACGGCACCGTCTTGTCCGCCCCGATGGTGGCCCCGCCCGCCAGCCGCTCGCCCGGCGAATCCGGTTGCCGCACATCGACATACCGCTGCCCGGTGAGCGTCTGATACCGGATGGCCAGCCCGCTGCCGGTGTACATGGGCCGATCCCGCTGCACGGTGAAGGTGACGATCCCGCGGCTGCCGGACAGCTCGATCTCACTGACCTTCCCCACCTGCACACCGAACATGCGCACGTCGTCGCCGGTCTTGAGCCCGCTCACATCGGTGAATTCGCCACGGTAGGAAGCGGTGTCGCCGCTCACCGGCCGCACGATGGCGCTGATCACCACCAGCAGCAGCGCGACCATGGCCACCGTGAACACCCCGATGCGCCACAGCACGGCGCGAATCCCGCGTTGTTTCACCGCGCTCCTCCCGTCAGCCCCAGCTGGCCCAGCAGCGGAGCGGCCACCGCGGGAACACCGCTCAACGCCACCTGCACGTTCACCGTCGGCCCGTCCGGGGTGTCGGCGAAGATGCGGTGCAGCCGGTCCACCAGTTCGGTCATCTCCGCCTGGGAGACAGCGGGATTCGGCAGGGTGCCCGCGATGGCCTCCACCACCGGCACCAGCGGATCGGTGAACGCGCCGAAATTCGCGTACACCGATTTCAGAGTGTCGGCGAACTGTTCGAGCACGTTCTTGCGCAGCATGGCCACCGAGGCGTCGAAGCGCGGCCGATCGGTCACGAAGATCTCGATATCCATGATCGCCTTGGCCAGCTTGAAGGTGGCCGAGGTGTACGCGCCGAAACCGTTGAAGAAGCCCGCGTACTTGTCGAGCAGATACGACGACGGATACTGCTGGGTGTCGGCGACCAGCCGGCTCAGCGTGATGACCGC
Organism: Nocardia yamanashiensis; assembly: GCF_021183565.1. Lineage (NCBI taxonomy): Bacteria > Bacillati > Actinomycetota > Actinomycetes > Mycobacteriales > Nocardiaceae > Nocardia > Nocardia yamanashiensis. Next base: position 902,343 of record NZ_CP089226.1, on the reverse strand, counting down.
CTCGACCATCGGGGTGAAGGCCCGCAGATCGCCGTTGAGCTGGGTGACGAGTTCGGTGAGTTTCGGGGTCAGCACCTCGGTGCCGGTCTGGGTGAGCGAGCGCAGCAGCGCGCCCATGGTCACGTCGGAGACCTTGCCCGCCAGATCGATCTGCTGCCCGTCCCGCAGCGGCGTCCCGCCTGGCACATGGCGCAGCGTGAGCGCGCTGATGCCGAACAGGTTCTCCGGCGCGTAGTCCACTGTGAGCGCGTCGGTGAGCCCCGCGGCCTGCGCCTTGTCGAGTTCGAGGGTGACCAGCTGCCGCCCCTGCCCGATCGGCTCGATGCCGGTGATGGCCCCGACCGCGACCCCGTCGTAGCGCACCGACGCCCCACTGACGATGCCCTCGCCGATCTGCTCGGTACGCAATTGAATCCGCAGATGCTCACCGGTGTCGCGGCCGTTGTAGGCGTTCCAGCCCACTCCGGCGGTGACGGCGAGCACGACGGCGACCACCCCGAGTCCGCGCGCCCGGCCGCGGCCGATGCTCACCCCTGGGATTCCGTAATTCGGCATGCCCCTACCCCGGGAATTCGATCGAGGAGTTCACGCCCCACAGCAGCAGCGTCAGCACCATGTCCAGACCGACGATGGCGACGAAGCTGGCCCGCACCGCGCGCCCGGAGGCGATACCGACGCCTTCCGGTCCGCCGGAGGCGAAAAACCCGTAGTAGCAATGGATCAGGATGACCGCGACCCCGAACACCAGGATCTTCACCACCGCGGCGAGCACGTCGTAGCCGCTGGTGAACTGGAAGAAGTAGTGGTCGTACACGCCGCCCGCCTGCCCGTGCAGCAGCACCACCACGGTGGAGCAGGCCAGGTAGGACAGCATGAGCGCGATCAGGAAGGTCGGCACCACGGCCACCGCGCCGGCGATGACGCGGGTGGTCACCACGAACGGAATCGACCGCAGGCCGAGAGATTCCAGGGCATCGATCTCCTCGGAGATGCGCATGGATCCGATCTCGGCGGTCATCCGGCACCCGGCCTGCGCCGCGAATCCGACGGCGGCGGCGATGGGCGCGAGCTCGCGGGTATTGGCGAACGCCGACACCACGCCGGTGACCGGGCCGAGCCCGAGCATGTCCAGGGTGGTGAAGGTTTGGATCCCCACTCCCGCGCCGATGGCCAGCCCCAGCACCACCAGCATCGGCACCGTACCGCCGCCGACGATCAAAGAGCCACGGCCCCAAGTCATATCGGTGATGGCCCGCAGCGTCTCGGCGCGATACCGGCGCAGCGTCAACGGAATCCCCGCCAGCGCCTGCACGACGAACCCGAGCATGAACCCGGCGTTCTCCAGCGGCGTGAAAGCCCGATCGCGCCGCTGATACAGGCGCACAACCCAATTCAGCCCGCGCGGTGCGTATGGTGCGGCCGTCATCACGCCACCCGCACCGGCAGGAACATGGCGACCACCTGCGTGATCACCAGGTTCACCACGATCACCGACGCCACCGACAGCACCACCGCCGCGTTCACCCCGTCGGCCACCCCGCGCGGCCCGCCCCGGGCCTCCAGCCCGCGCTGGCAGGCCACGATCACCACCAGGAACCCGAACAGCACCGCCTTCGCCAGCGATATCCACACATCCGTCAGCACGGTGAACGCGCCGAAGGTGGCCCAGTAGCTGCCCGGCGTCACGTTCTGCGCGCCGATGGCCACGAAGTAGCCGGCCACGATGCCGACGAAGATGATCAGGATATTGAGCAGCGGGGCCACCAGCACCATTGCCGCCACCCGCGGAATCACCAGCCGGTGCACCGGATTGATGCCCATGGTGCGCAGCGCGTCGATCTCCTCGCGCACGGTGCGCGCCCCCAGATCCGAGGCGATGGCCGAGGCCCCCGCCCCGCCCAGCAGCAGCCCGGTCGCGATCGGCGCGCCCTGCTGGATCACCCCGAGCCCGCCGGCCGCGCCGATCAGCGAATCCGCCCCCAGTTGATGGATCAGATTGCCGACCTGCACCGACACCACGACCCCGAACGGCACCGCCATCAGCACCGCGGGCAGCGCGGTGACCGTGATCAGATACCAAGCCTGATACAGCATTTCGCGCCACTGGAACTTCCGCGCGAGCACATCGGACACCGTGCCGCGCAGCGCTTCGACGCCGAGGTCGACGGTCCGGCCGAAGGTGCGCAGGCTCGCGATGGCGACGTCGGAGAAGTTCTTGCGGACGATCTGCAGGGCCGTGGTCGTATCGCCCCGCATCCGGGCCGGCGACTCGGTCTGCATGTGATGTTTCCTCCCTGATGCCCCCGGGGCCGAGCCGGAAATCGCCCGGCCGAAGGGTCTTTCGTGCACGGTATGCAGTGGTCACGATGCTGCCCATGGCACTGGCAGCCACGGGGTTGACACTTTCCGACTGTGCGGCGCGTCACTCAGGAGGCGAGCGGCAGCACCGGCCGATGGGCGCGCACGAACTCCGCCAGGGCGGCGGCGATGGGTTCCGGCGAACCGTCGGCGCGCGGATCGGCGCCCGCGGCCACATCGCAGTGCAGGTAGCCGGGGAACCAGTGCGTGTTCTCCGGGTACACGCCCAACTCGGTCAGCGCCCAGGTGAAGCTGGACTCCCCCATCAGGTTCACGTACGGCAGTCGCGCCGCGCCCGCCTCGTGCCGGACGGGCGCCAGCGAACCGGTCCGGCAGCCGCCGAAAACAGCGGCGGCATCGAGGCTTTGACGGTTCGGGAAGTAGTCCTCGAACACATTGAGCCGCCCGCCCGCGAGCATGGGGGCCAGTTCCGCCAGGCTCACCACTTCGCTGGCCGGGGTGGCGACGGGAATGCCCGTGCGGGTGGCTTGCCGCGGCGCGTCCGGGCCGCCGCAGCGGTCGTAGTCGCGCCAGCGGTACAGCTCGTCGAAAGAGGTCGGGCTGTAGCGGGGGCCGGTGCCGCAGAGCGCCCGGTACAGCGGGCGAATGCCGGGCCGCTGGCCCATTTCATAGGAGACCGGGAAGCTGCGCGGGGCGACGGCCGCGCTGTCGAGGACGCCGCAACTCATGGACAGCACCCCCATATTGATCGAGGTGTGCGCGCCGCCCACCAGCCCCAGCAAGGCCTGATTGGTCAGCCGCAGCTTGCGGTAATCCGGTGTGCCCGTCACGAATTCACGCCAGGTCCGGGCGGTGGAGCCGCGCAGCACCAGGCTCGGGGTGCCGGTGGCGGGCAGCAGTCGCAGAATGTCGGTCTCCTCCTCCGGCGCCTGCACGGCCGCCACCGCCACCGCCGCGATCAGGGCGAAGGCTTCGGGATTGCCCCAGCCGCCGCGCAATACGGCGGTGCTGCGCGGCATCAGCCCGCGCCGCATGGCCGCCGGGATCCGTTCGACACCGCGCGCGAGCGGCCGCAGTGACCGGGCCAGCCACGGCCGGGCGGCCAGCCGCAACGGGTCCAGGTGCGTCACGGTGTCCAAGGCGATCAATCCGGCGATCTGCTCGTGCCCGGGGCGGCCGTCGAAATCCCAGGCCGCGTAGGTTCCGGCCTGGATGCCGCCCAGCGAATGCCCGCCCAGGAAGACCTTCTCCGCGCGCACGTCCGGGTCGGGAATCTCGCGGCACAGCACCGCGTGCACGTCCTCGACCGTGCGGGCCATCCCGAATTCGGCAAGGAATCCCAGCTCACGGTCGGGCCGGAAGCCCGCGAACTGCCGGCCGCCGACCGTGCGGCCGCCGTAGTAGTAGTCGAGCGCGAGGTGGTAATCCCCCTCGGCCACGGCCACCTCGATGGCGGAATGATCCTCCACGCCATTGGCGCGGCGGTCGATCACCCACACTTCGGCGATCAAGCCGGCCTCGCCCAGCATGCGAATCGTATTGCGCCCCAGCGGTTGCAGTGACCGCGCCCCCGCGATGGCCCCGGGCAGCAGCACGATCACCGCGTCGGCGCGCGCGGGATCGTCCGGGGCGTCGGCCCACTTGATCCGCAGGTGCCGCAGTTCGTCGCATTCGTCCGGATGACTCGGGAAGCCATCCGGTAGCGGGAGCGTCTGGGTCACCATGCTCAGCTGGATTCCATCGGTGCTCGAAAGCCGCTCTTCGGTGCGCATCGCCCCATATCTCCCTTGATCGCGGTACCGGTCCACAGTCGGGACAGCGTAGGAGAATTGCCCGGAAAACGGCCGCTACCGGCGGGAATGAGGCGACTTCGGCACATGGTGTGGCGACTGAAGTCAAGTTCTATCGACTGAACGCTACCGTCTGATACACATAGTTCTGTAAGTTGGACCACACCGCACCGTGTGGAGTTGTACATTTCGCCACATCACGTGCCGGAGTAGTTGTTGGTAGGACGTCGATGAGGACACCGCGCACATGTTCGACTGGGATTTGCTGAGGAACACCTCCAGCGTTCATATCTTGACGCGTCTCGCGGAGGAGCGCGGCATACCGGCCGCGGTCTGCCTGGCCGGAACCGGGATGGAGCCGGCCGCCGTGCTCGACCCGAACTCCGAGATCACCGCCCGCCAGGAACTCACCGTCGTCCGCAATCTGCTCACCCACTGCGGGAATGTGCCGGGCCTGGGCATCGAGGCGGGCGGGCGCTATCACATCTCCATGTACGGCCCGTGGGGTCTGGCGCTGCTGAGCAGCCGCACCCTGCGCGACGCGGTGGACGTGGCGCTGAAGTACGTGGAGCTCGCCTTCGCCTTCGGGCAGGTGGAATTCGAGGAGCGCGACGGGCGGGCGCATCTGCGCTTCGACGATCACGAGGTGCCCGCCGATGTGCGGCCCTTCCTCACCGAGCGGGTACTGACCGGCATCCACACCCTGGGCCGCGAATTGTATTCGGTGGGAATCCCGTTCGACCGGGTGGCCTTCCGGCACGACGCGCCCGCCGACACCAGCCGGCACGTGGCCGCGTTCGGGGTGGAACCCGAGTTCGGCGCGGAATGCAACGAAGCGGTTTTCGATGCCATGTTCCTGGATCTGCCACTGCCGCAAGCCAACGAGTGGGCGCGCGGCACCTTCGAGCAGTTGTGCCGGGACCTGTTGACGCGCCGGCAGGCCCGCACCGGGATCGCGGGGTCGGTGCGGGACCTGCTCGTGCGGGATCCGGGCGAGATCCCGGATCAGGCGGCGGTGGCGGCCGAGCTGTACATGAGCCCGCGCACGCTCTCGCGCCGCCTCAACGAGGAGGGCACCTCGTTCCGGGCGCTGCTGGACGAGATCCGGCAGATGCTGTCGGAGGAACTCCTCGACCGCACCGATATGACCACCGATCAGGTGGCGGCCCGGCTCGGGTACGCCGAGGCGGCCTCGTTCATCCGGGCCTTCCGGCGGTGGAAGGGCTGCCCGCCGCAGGAGTACCGGGCCCGCGGGGCGCGACCGGCGCTGGGGCGGGTGCCCGAACCGGTGTAGCGGAAACCGCTGCGTTATCGACTGTTTCGGACAGCGGGTTGACCCGGTGCGCCAAGGTGGGACCGGCGCGTGCTTCGGCTCGAAGTGTCAATCGCGCGTCCGCCTGTGCTCTGGCCGATCGCTTCGCGCCCCCGCTACCGTCCCCCGGGATATCGGTAGCGTGGAGGTCACGACGTGGATGGTTCCCAGTTCGGGCACGAGGATTTCGACTTCGACTGGATCGTGGTCGGCAGCGGCTTCGGAGCCAGCGTGGCGGCGCTGCGCCTGTCCGAGAAAGGATATCGGGTCGGCGTGCTCGAACAGGGGCGCCGGTTCGAGGACGGTGACTTCGCCGAACGCGCCACCCAATTGCGCCGCTACGTGTGGCTGCCCGCGCTCGGTTTGCGCGGGATTCTGCGGATCGCGCCCTACCGGCACGCCATGGTGCTGGCCGGGGTGGGCGTCGGCGGCGGCAGCCTGGTGTACGCCAACACCATGTATCAACCCGACGGCGACGACTTCTACCAGCATCCGCAATGGGGTGAATTAGCGGACTGGCGTGCGGAATTGGCGCCGCATTTCGCGACCGCGAAGCAGATGTTCGGGGTGGCGCCGTATCAGGGCGCGCGGCCGGTGGACGATCTTATGCGGGAACTGTCGGTGGAACTCGGTGTGCCGCAAGGGTATCGGCGCACTCCTATCGCGGTGTACTTCGGGGAAGCCGGAAAGACCGTTTCCGACCCGTATTTCGACGGCGCGGGACCGGCGCGCACCGGCTGTGTGCGCTGCGGGCAGTGCATGCTGGGCTGCCGGTACGGGGCGAAGAACAGTCTGCCCAAGAACTATCTGTGGCTGGCGGAGCGGGCCGGGGCCGTCGTGGTGCCCGATTCCAAGGTCGTCGATATCGCGCCGCTGGGCGACGGGACCGGCGCGGACGGCTATCGCCTGACGGTGCGTGGGCCCGGCGTATTCCGGCGGGGCCGAAGGGAATTCACGGCGCGCGGGGTGGTGGTCGCGACGGGTGCGCTCGGCACCAATGAGCTGCTGGCCGCGTGCAAGCGGAGCGGTTCCCTGCCCGCGCTCTCCGATCGGCTCGGCGAGGTGGTGCGCACCAATGACGAATCGATTCCGGCCGCCTCCACGGTGGCCGCCGATGCCGACTATCGCAGCGACGCGGCCATCACCTCCAGCATCTTCCTGGACGAGCACACGCATTTCACCAACAACACCTACGGGGACGGCGGCGCGCTGCTGTCGCTGGTGTACGGCCCGGCCACCACCGCGGAGTCGGCGCTCGGGCGCTGGGCGCAGTTCCTGGCCGGATATCCGTGCTATCTCTGGGAATTGGCGCGCCGACGGAACTGGTCGCGGCGCACGGTGATCTTCACGGTCATGCGCGGCACCGATGTGGCGCTGCGGCTGCGGCGCGGCTTCGGGCCCGGGCGATTGCAGACCGAGGCGGCCGGCGCGGCCCCGAGCGGAGAGACGGCCGTGCAGCTCGCCCGGCGGGTGGCGGCGCTGGCGGCGCGGCGCATGAACGGGCGGCCCCTCGCTTCGGTGGGCGAGACGCTGGGTTCCGCGCCGATGACCGCGCACTTCCTGGGTGGCGCGGTGATCGGCAAGGATCGCGAGCACGGCGTGATCGACCATCGGCATCGGGTGTTCGGGTACACCAATCTGCTGGTGTGCGACGGGTCGGCGGTGCCGGCGAATGTCGGGGTGAATCCGAGCCTGACCATCTGCGCGATGGCCGAGGCCGCGATGGCGCATGTACCGAATACCGTTGCGGCGCAGTGACAGCGCGGCGGGCCGGACGCGCGATCGCCGCCGGCCCGCCGGCCGGATTCAGTCCACCAGGTCCGCGACCAGTACCTGCACCAGCCGGGTGTAGCGCCGGACCGCGGCGGGCAGTTCGGTCGCACCGGCGGCGTCGACGATGCGCGGGTTGACGAACTTGCGCGTGGTGCGCCGGTAGGTGGCCGCACCGCCGCCCGCCGCCCGGATATTGCGCAGCCAGTCGGCCTTGCTGCCGTACGGGAGCGGGACGATCAGCAGGCCGTCGGCATAGTTGGCGACCACCGGATTGACGTACGGCTTACCGGATTTGCGGCCCGCGTGGTGAATCAGGCTGTACGGCGCGATCTTTCCGGCGTAGAGCCGCGTGAACGGGTTGACCACATAGCGATTGAAGGCGGGCAGCCAGCCGGGCGCGATACCGTCGCCGGTGCCCTGGTCGCGCACCCATTTCAGCGGACCGCGCTGCCACATCCCGGGTTCGGGTTCGATGCCGTGCGTCTTGAGCAGCATGGCGAGCATCTCGTAATGCCCGACCAGCATGCACAGGTCGGCGATCTGTGCGGCCGACAGATGCCGGGCCAGCTCGTCGAAGGTGGTCTCGGAGATCATCCGCTCGGCATGCAGTTCGTCCACCGCGCGCAGCAGCAGCCGTTGCCGCTCGGTCCATTCCGGGGCGTCGGGGCCGGCACCGACACGTTCCACGGTGGCCGTGGACAATCCACTGAACCGGGCCGCGTACACGTGGTGGTGCCATTCGTAGCGGGCCGCCGTATTCCAAGCGGTGCGCAAAGTGGCCAGTTCACAGTCCACCCGAGTCAGCTTGCTGCGGAACACGAGCCGGATACCCAACGGCGCGTAGGCCAGCGCCAGACCCCCGCTGCGGCCCATCGCCTCCAGAACCTTGATCCGTCCGCCACCGCCGATCCGCCCGCCCAGGCGGCCGATCAGCCAGGGAAAGGTGTCCGTCTGCCCGAACCTGCCGAGCTCGGGCATGCGCTCGGTCGCCGCCGCCCGCCAATGCGGTGCGGCATCACTCGGCGCGGCGACATCTGTCTTCCACTGCACGACTGTGTCCTTCCCTCGAAATCATCGGGCGGCGCGCCCGGGCCTGGCGAGCCTAAGAAGCCGCAGTAACGCCCGGCCAGTACGCGAATCGCCACCTGATTGACGATCGATGCCAGCCGGCCCGATGCGGTCATGGTCGCGGTCTCGTCGTCAGTTGTGCAGGTAGGCCGACAGCCACGGTCCGACCATGGGGGCGGCGACCAGGTCGAGTGCGCCGTCGCCGTCGAGATCGACCGGTTCCACCGATTCGACGGTGGCGGGTGCGGAATGCCATTCGGCGCGGGCGAATCCGCCCGCGCCGTCACCGCGCCACAGGGTGATGTGCAGGGTGATCGAGTCGGCGGTTACCAGGTCGGTGCGTCCGTCGCCGTCGAAGTCGGCCAGCGCCAGTCCGGCATTGCCGGGGGTGCCGATCGTCCAATTCGATTGTCGTGGGCCGTCTTCGCCGCCCATCCATACGTTGATGCCGCCCAGGCTGGTTACCCCGACTATGTCCGCGCGGCCGTCGCCGTCGAGGTCGGCAACCCGGATGGCCTCCTGTATCAGCTCCGGTGCGAGCAGTGTGCGACCACGGCCGAAGGTGCCGTTCCCGTTGCCGTACAACACGTTCAGGACCACCGGGAAGCCGCCGGCCACCACGATGTCGGGATTGCCGTCGGCGTCGAAATCCGCGGTCTCGAGGCCGACGCTGGCGAAACCGGTCAGCAGTGACGTCGGAGTGAAGGTTCGGTCGCCGTTGTTCCGGGACAGGGTGGAGGGCGTCGCGGCCACCGCGAAGTCCGGGCGGCCGTCGCGGTCGAAATCCGCGATCCTGATCGCGCCCGGTGCGATACCGAGCGCGAAATACCTTGCCTGGTGGTCGAATCCGCCGTTGCCGTCCCCGTACAGCACCACCACGTCACCGATGGCGTTCGCGACGATCAGGTCGGTCCGGCCGTCGGAATCCAGATCCCCAGCCGTGATTCCGTCCGGCAGCACACCCGTCGCGAGGTACCGGCCCGGTTCGAAGGACCCGTCTCCGCGCCCGGCCAGCACCCGGACCCCGAAACCGCACAGATCCGTCATGGCGACGTCCGCCCGTCCGTCGCCGGTGAAGTCGCCGGTCGCGATCGCTTCCGCCGTCGGCGAATTCCCGCACACCGTCACCGCGGTACTGTGCTCGGCCCCGAACACCGGCGGCCATCCCTGCGCGGGGGCCGTTGCCGCGATCGCCACCTGCACGACCGCGGCAACCGCGCCGAGCGCCACCGCGCCGCTCCTTCGGCCCACGAACATTCGGTCCTCCCAAGGCTGCGGTGGCGTGCTGCGACGGTATCGGGACGGCGCGGGGCCCGCCTTGACGATGGCGGCCACTTGGCTGACCGAACCGGTCAGCGCCGCCGCGAGAGCCGAGCGCGCGGCTCTCGCGTCGAGCCTCGATCAACTCGGACCGGTGAGCGCCGCGAGGGTCTTTCGGGCGCTGTCGGCGTGCAAGGGCGAGAAGTAGGGGTTGATGCGGAGAGCTTCGGACAGGACGGCGGCGGCTTCTTCGGTGCGGCCGAGCGCGGCCAGGATCATGCCGCGGTGGTAGGTGAAGGCGGCGCTGCGGTAGCCGAGGGTGGTGGTGCGGTCGGCGTAGGTCAGCGCCTCGGTGTCGCGGCCTGCGCGGTGCAGGGCCCAGGCCAGGGCATCGGTGGAGATGAGGTTCTGGCGGCGGGCGTATTCCAGCTGGGCCAGGCGGACGGCTTCGGCGGGGTCGCCGTGGTCGGCGGCGAGCAGGGCGGAATCGATATTGTCGGTGGCTCCTTCGGCGGCCAGGGCCGCGAATCTCCTTGCTACGTCGGCGAATCGGAGCGCGGCGGCGTCGGGGCGACCGGCGGCCTCGAGGAGTTCGCCGTATTCGATCAGGTATTCCGGTAGCGGGCTGGTGGAGGTGAGCTGCGCGTATTCGTCGATGGCGCGGTCGAGCCGGCCGCGAGCGGCGAAGACCTTGGCTTGGCCCTGATGCAGCGCCGCGCTGCTGGGATCCGCCAATAGCCCCGCGCGGTACTGGGTTTCGGCCTCGTCGAGACGTCCGCTGTTGAAGGCGAGCTCACCGAGGTGGTATCGGCAGTAGGCGATCTGATCGCCGCTGTGGGCCGCCGCGAGCGCCATTTCCAGGGCCGTGCGGGCGTCGTCGACGCGGCCGTGGAGTTCGAGGTCGTAGGCGGCGCGGGTGAAGGACGCCACCCCGGGACGCAGATCCAGCATGCGCTGCACCGCGGCGGTCGCGGCGTCGGTGTCCCCGAGCTGGGTGTAGGCGTCGACCAGGACGCCGTAGACATCGGTGCTGTCCGGGCGCAGTGCGAGGGCTTGCTGACCGTAGTCGCGGGCCGCACCGAAATTGTGCAGCGCGTTGGCGAGCACGCCGAGACCGATCAGGGCATCGGCGTTGCCGTCCGGAAGCAATTCGAGGGAGCGGTCCAGGGCGCGTTGTGCCGCACCGTAATTGGCGGGGTCACCGGTGATCCGGGCCAGTTCGACATACGACGAGCCGAGCTTCGCCCAGCCCGCCGGGTTGGCTGGGACGCGGTCCAGGTCGCGGCGCGATCGGTCGATCTGCGCCGCCAGTTGCTCGCTCGGCAGCGAAGCGACGGCCACGGGGTGCGGGGACCGGCTGGTCACCGCGAACGTCGTACCGACGACCGCGGCGACCAGACCGGCCAGAACGCACAGCGCCACAAGCGATTTGCGGAGTGCGATGGTCATGACGAGCTCACTGACGACGCCGGCGCAGCAACAGCCAGCCGCCGGTGGCGAGCACGGCCGCGACCGCGGTGCCGCCCGCCGCCACCGGAATCAGCGAACCGCCATCCGCAGGACTCGCGGATTGCGCTGCGGCCGGGACGATTCCGCCCGCCACCGAGGACGCGCCCGCCAGCCCCTTCGACGGCAACGCCACGTACGGGAAGGTGTCGGAGAACTTCACGTCATTGGCGTTCACCTTGTCCCCCGCGGCCAAGGCCTCGACCAGCTTGCCGGACTGCGCCGCGCCCTCCACCGCCTGCACCGCGATATCGACCACGTCGTCGGTCAGCCGCCGCCCGTTCGGGAAGCCTTGCAGGTCACCGGCGAGCACACCGAGCCGTTCGGGTTGCTTCGCCACCGGCACGGACATGTTGAGCCGCAACATCTCCGACGGCTGGAAGGACTTGGCATCGGCATCGGCGTTGAGGACCTGCGAGTTCAGATCCGCCTGGATGGGCGGCGCGCTGCCGTCCAAGGTCGGGGCTTGCTTGGCGATACCGGTCAGGAAGATCTCGACCAGGTCGTTGCGCGGGCCCTTCGGCGCGGGCACCTGGTAGATCGACTCGATCAGCTTGGCCAGTTCCGGATCCGTCACGCGCGCGACGACTTCCGGAATGGTGGCGTCCTTGCTCGGCGACAGGCTGTTGAACGCGTCCTTCAGCGCGGACGGGACGATGACCTCGTTCACCAGCGGATTGCCCAGCCGCGAGACCTGCACCGCTTCGCCGACCGATTCGGCCGCGCCCGGGCTCAGCTGCAACGTGCGCCGTTCGGTATCGCTCCACACCCCGATCACCGGATTGCGGGTGGCGTTGCCCTTCAAGGCCAGGTCCTTCATAGGCACTTGCAGCACAACGGTATTCACGTTGTACCCGGCGAGAGTGTCCGTTCCGACCTCGGACAGATTGCCGCCGTACAGCAGGTCGAACACCCGCAGGTCCAGGAAGAACGGATCCTCCGCGGCCCCCACGTACACCGATCCGCCGCCCGGCAGGCTCTGGGTCGCCTGGCTGCGCAGCGGAGCGTAATCCGGGATCGACGCGGGACCGGTGTAGGAGGGCGCGGCGGTCCCTTCCACCACCGGCCGCCAGTCGTCGACACCGTGGCTGACCGACAGCTTGTAATTCTGCCGGAACAGCAGATTCTCGTCGTTCAGGCTGGTGACGGGACCATTGTTGTACAGGAACGTGGAGCCGCCGCGCCGGTCGTCATTGCTGAACGTGACCCGATAGCTCACATCGGGTTTCCCGTTCCCGTCATTGTCGATATTGATGTCGTAGTTGGCCTCCGTGGCCCACGGATAGAAGTTGGGCCCGCCATTGGGCTCCTGTAGACCGAACCAGTTCGCGACGATGGTCACTGTATCCGGCTTGTCCGGGCTCACGAACGCGTACACATCGGTGTTGTCCACCGCCGGATCCGCGGCGATCAGCGGCGCTTCCCGATGGCTGGACGCGGCGGCCGTGGGCAGCACCAGCCCGCCCACCGACCCGCTGAGGACGATGACGCCGGACGCCGCCAGTGCGCCCGCCGCACGACGCCGGGCGCTCCGGCGAGATTTTCGAGACATGAGATCTGCTTCCATTGGGTTACAGCGGCTTCGAGCCGCTAACCCATGCTCGATCCCACACCCCCGGCGCCACATCGGTCGATCGACCTATCCCGTCGTCTCCGTTTCGCGGGGTCAGTGCGCGGGGGCGGAATGCGGGCCGAATTCGTCGGCGACCACGGTGACCAGGTCGGCGGGGAAGCCGCCGCGGCGGGCGTGCTCGCGGATGGCTTCCGGGTCGTCGGCCTCGTGCAGGCAGTAGATCTTGTCGCCGGCCACGTAGCTGGTGATCCAGCGGTAGGGGACGCCCAGGGAAGTCATTGCGGCATTGGACTTCTCGGCGATGGCGGCGAGGTCGGCGGGGGTGAGGTCGGAGGCGCCGGGGATCTCCCGCTCGATGAGGAAGCGCTTCATGATTCGTTCTCCTGTCGGTGGGCCGGCCGGATGGCCGGTGACTTCTACGTTCGGGCATCGGGGAACGGATCTCATGGGGGGCGATTCCCTATCTTGCCGACGGCGGGCCCGCACCGACCCCGGCAAAAGGCGCTGCCGGGGTGCCCGGTACGCCGGTAAAATCCCGGATGTGATGCTCACCGAGCGCGAGAACGAGCTCGGAGAGCTCACCACCCGGGCGGACCAGGCGCGCGCGGGACGGGGCGGGGCGGTCCTGGTGTGCGGGGAATCGGGGGCGGGGAAGACCGCTTTCGTGGAGACGTTTCTCGAGCAATGGGGTGGCGGCGAGCGGGTGCTGTGGGGTGCGTGCGATCCGCTGTCCACGCCGCGGCCGCTGGGTCCGCTGCACGATCTGGCCGGGCATTTCGACACCGGCACGCGGGAATTGCTGAGCGGTGGGGATCAGTCGTACGACATTTTCGCGGCGGTGTTCGAAGCGCTGCGGGCGACGCCGACGGTGCTGGTCGTGGATGATCTGCAATGGGCCGACCAGGGCACCATCGACCTGTTCCGGTTTCTGCTGCGGCGGATTCGGCAGACCTCGCTGCTGCTGGTCGGGATCGCTCGCGATGACGAAGTGGGGGTGAGTCATCCGCTGCGCGGGCTGCTCGGCGATATCGCGCGCTCCGCACAGGCGCACACGCTCACCGTGCCGCCATTGAGCTTGGCCGCGGTGACCACGCTGGCCGGGGACCGGGCCGTCGACCCCGCGTGGCTGCACCGGGTGTCGGGCGGCAACGCGTTCTTCGTGACCGAGATGCTCGACCATCGAGGCGGCGACCTGCCCACCACCGTGCGCGATGCCATCCTGGCGCGCACCGCCGGATTATCCACCTCCGCTTGGGATCTGCTGCATCTGCTCACCTGCGCACCGGGCGCCATCGCCGATCATCTGCTCACCGATCTGGGCGTCACGCTGCCCGCGCTGCGCACCCTCGACGAGGCCAAACTCATCAAACGCAATGACCGCGGCGTGGCGTTCCGGCACGACCTGTGCCGGCTCGCCGTCACCAGCGTCATTCCGCCCGGCGCGGAACCGAGCCTGCATCGGCGCTTCATCGCCGCCCACTACGCCTCCGGCCATCCGGACCCGGCCGTCATCACCCACCACGCGCTCGGTGCCGGTGACCGTGAGCTGATCACCAGCGCTGCCGCCGAAGCCGGGCGGGTCTCCGCCCGTTCCGGGGCGCACACCCAGGCCACCGAGTTCTTCCGCCTCGCACTCGAACAGCACAATCTCCCTGCGGCCACCGAAGCCGACCTCCTCGAACTGCTGGCCGCCGAGTACTACCTCACCGATCGCCTGGACGATGCGATCACGTCCTGCCGCAATGCCATTCGACTGCGCGAAGCAATGAACACCGCACCGGCGGTCAGTGCCGACCACCACTCCCTCGCGGTCTACGAGTGGTACAACTCCAATCGCGCCACCGCCGACGACCATGTCGCCGCCGCTATCGCTGTCCTCGAAAACGACAGCGCGCCAACCACTCCCGCACAGGCCGGCCATGCCATCGCCATGCAGGCTTTCCTGGCCGCCCAATCCACCCGGCTCGACGACGCCGCCGATCTCCTCGCCCGTGCCCGCGAAATAGCCGATGCCGCAGGCGATCCCCTGCTCCACGTGCGCATCGACATCATCACCGGATGGTGCGCGGTGCTGGCCGGTAAACCCACCGCCCGCACCGACCTGCTGACTCTGCTCGCCGCCGGCCCCCGCCATATCGACGAAATCTATTCCAGCGGCTACACCCATCTCACCTTCTTCGACGTGGAACAACGCCGCCTCACCGCCGCCACCGAACTCCTCGACACCTGCCTCCCCCTCATGGTCGACAACGACCTGCCCGTCTGCCGCGTAGTGCAACTCGGCTCCCGCAGCCGTTTGAAACTCCTCACCGGCGACTGGCAGGGCGCCCTCGCCGACGCCGATGCCGTCCTCGACGGCCCCAGCGCCCCTTTGGCCCGCGGCTGGCCCCTCCTCATCCGCGCCCTCATCGCCCTGCGCCGGGACGGCGACGACCACGGCGCGATAGACGAAGCCTGGACCCTGGCCCGCCGCTACGACGAACCCATCCGCACCCTCCCCGTAGCCGCCGCCATAGTCGAAAAGTGCTGGCTCACCGGCACCCCCGATACCCGCCTAGACCACTGCCGCACCCTCTACGACTCCGTTCCCGCCCTCGGCCTGGAATGGGCGCGCGGCGAATTGGCCAGCTGGCTCACCCGCATCGGCGACCACCCCGACACCACCACCGTCGCCACCCCCTACCACCTGCTGGCCACCGGCCACCACCAAGCCGCCGCCACCGCCTTCGATTCCCTCTCCACCCCCTACGACGCCGCCCTGGCCCTGGCCGACTCCGCCGAAACCCCGTCCCTCCGCAAAGCCCTCGACACCCTCGACCGCCTGGGCGCCACCGCCGTGGCCGCCAAACTCCGCCGCACCCTCCGAGCCACCGGCGCCCGGGACATTCCCTCCCCCCGCCGCCCCACCACCCGCTCCAACCCCCTCGGCCTGACCACCCGCCAACTGGAAGTCCTCCGCCTGCTCGAACAAGGCCTGACCAACGCCGAACTGGCCGCCCACCTCTACCTCTCGATAAAAACAGTCGACCACCACGTCTCCGCCATCCTCACCAAACTCCAAGTGTCCAAACGCCGAGACGCAGTCCGCCGCGCCAAAGAAGCCGGCATCCTCCCCGAACCCCGCTGACCCCCTTCACTTCTGAAACCGATGATTCGAATGCGGGCGACCGGGTGGAGTTTGGGTTCCTGGGTGTTGTTCGCGAGTTCCGGGCCGTTGGCCAAAGGGGTGATGGACGCGGGGTGGTCCGCGGGGGCGGTGGCGGCCGTGCGGATCGGGGTGGCGGCGGTGCTGTTGGTGGCTGTGGTCGGGGTGGTGCGGCCGGGGGCTTTGCGGTTTCGGCGGGGGGATCTGTGGGTGGTGGGCGGGTACGGGGTGTTGGGGGTGGCGGGGGTGCAGGGATTGTTTTTTGTTGCGGTGCAGCGGGTTCCGGTGGGGGTGGCGATGGTGCTGGTGGGGTTGGCGCCGGTGCTGGTGGCGTTGTGGGTGCGGGTGGTGCGTGGGGTTCGCATGGCAGGGGTGGTGTGGGCGGGGGTCGGGGCGGGGGTGGTGGGATTGGGAATGGTGGCGGAAGTTTGGCGGGGCGTCGGGTTGGATTTGGGCGGCATGGCGGCCGGGGTGGGGGCGGCGGTGTGTTCAGCCGGGTACTTTCTGCTGGGGGAGCATGGAGCGCGGAGGTTCGATGCGATGGGGTTGACGGCTGCCGGGTTATCGGTCGGGGCGGTGGTGTCGGTCGCGGTCGCCGCGCCTTGGGCGGTGAGTGGCCGGTTGCTCACCGCGCCCGCGGTATTCGGGGATCGGCAGGTGGCGGTGTGGGTGGTGTTGCTGGTGCTGGCCGTGGGTGGGACGGTGGTGCCCTATTTGGCCGGGCTGTACGCGATGCGGGAGTTGCCGGTGGCGGTGGCGGGGGTGTTGTCGGTGGTGGAGCCGTTGGTGGCGGCGGGGCTGGCGTGGTTGCTGCTCGGGCAGGGGCTCGGGGTGGTGCAGATGGTGGGGGCGGTGATCATGATTGCGGGGGCTGCCGCGGTGCAGATCGCTGTGCCGCAGGATGTTCCGGCGGCCGGGCAGGAGGTCAGTTCAGGCCGAGGACGTGGGTGAGCCAGGGGTTGAGGAAGACGCCTTCGGGGTCTTGGGCGGCTCGGATACGTTCGAAGACTTGGAAATCCGGGTACAGCGGGGCCAGCTCGGTGTGGGTCAGGGTGAAGACCTTGCCCCAGTGCGGGCGGACCGTCGCGGCGGCGGAGCGGATTGCCTCGGTGGCGGCGGTGAAGTAGGGGTGGGGGTCGAGGGCGTGGTGTTGCATTACGTCGATGGTGAGGCTTTCGCGGCGGAAGTTGTTGCTGAGGGGGAGATTTCCGTCGCTGCCCACGAAGCGGAGGGAGATCACGAAGCCGGCCAGGAAGGAGGCGGGGCGGGAACCGATGGCGGTGTGCAGGGCGGTGATCGCCGATTGCCAGGCTCGGACGGGGACGGACCATTCCATTTCGAGGTGGCGTGGGGGTAGGTCGGGGAGACTCAGGCAGCGCCAGGAGGTGTCGGCGGGGCCGGTTCCCGGCTTGCGGCCGCGGGCTACGAAGCTCAGGGCGGCGGGGGTGGTGCGTCTGGGCAATAGGTGGGCGGTGGTGGCGAAGAGGGCTTCGCCCAGGTGGCGGTCGATCAACGTCCCGTGGACCCAGCGGCTCGCGCGGTACGAGAAGTCCTGGGGCGCAGGCGGATCGTCGGTGGGGATGTCGGTGACACATTCGACGATATCGGTGTAAGGGAAGTAGTAGAAGCGGGCGTAGGGGTGGGTGCGGGCGATGGTTTCGCCTTCGGTGAGGAACTGCTCGACCGAGAGGATGCGGCGGACGGGGCGCAGAGTGAAGGCGCGGACTACCTCCAGTTCCACTTCCAGGAGGATGCCGAGGGCGCCCAAACCGATACAGGCGCAACGGAACAGGTCGGATTGATCCGGGTCGTCGCGGGTGACGGTGGTGACGGTGCCGTCGGCGTTCAACAGCTTCAGCGACACCACGAGCGAGCTGAGCGAGCCGACGTGGATGCTGGCGCCGTGCGTGCCGGTGCTGATGGCGCCCGCGATGGTCTGAGCGCGAATCGCGCCGACGTTCACCAGCGTGCGGCCCCGGGCCTCGAGCGCGTGCAGCAGCGCGTCGATGGTGATACCGGCTTCGACGGTGACGGTGCCGACCGCCGCGGGCATGGCCGGATGCGGACGTTCGACATCGTAATTCCGCACCGCGAGAACACGATCGAGCCGATCGAGCAGCACCA
Organism: Nocardia yamanashiensis; assembly: GCF_021183565.1. Classification (NCBI taxonomy): domain Bacteria; kingdom Bacillati; phylum Actinomycetota; class Actinomycetes; order Mycobacteriales; family Nocardiaceae; genus Nocardia; species Nocardia yamanashiensis. The sequence goes on along the minus strand of NZ_CP089226.1, from coordinate 884,473 downwards.
GTCCAGCCTCATCGGCGGGGACGGCGATGTCGTTGAAACTGTGCCCGGAGCCCGCGGCCCGCAACCGGCGATACCGCCCGGAGCGGACGGCATCGATCAACTCCGCCTGGGTGGCGGGCCGCAGGACGGTGACGCCGGGCCGCGCGAGACTCGTGCGCGGACCCCAGGTGCGCAGGCCGGTCATCTAGGCGCGCCGCCAGTCCACCACGACGCGATTGCCGGGAAAGCTCGCGATCAACCGCAGGTTCTTGTCGTCGATCTCGTACTGCCGCTCGATATCGGTCCCGTCCCAGTCCGGCAGCCCGGCCAGCTCGGCGTGATGGATCACGGTGTCGCCCAACACTTCCCAGGTCCCCGCGTACACCACCGTCCGCAACGCCGACACCCCGAGCCGCAGCAGCCCGGGCAGCTTCGGCAGCGTGAACAGCACCCGCGCCAGCCCATCACGCGTCGCGAACTCGTCCGGCTGCGCCCCCAGTTTCGGCCGCCCTTCCGGCCCGATCATGCAGTGCACGAACCCGGATTCGGTGTAGGTGATGAACCCGATCGGCTGACTGCCCAACGGCTCGGCGACCGACCCGTCGGCACGTTCCTGACGCAGCGACAGCAGTTTCCAGGTGCCGACGAAATCCGGCGGGCGATGAGCGTTCACGGCCGCCAGTGAAACGGCGCACCGGGAGCGGCCGCCAGTGCCGCCGCCGAGTCTGGCCGACCGGATCAACACCCTGACGCCATCGGCCAATCCGGGAACCCGATCGCGCTGCGACGCTGGGGACCGGAGAGAGGGAACGGGGTTTTGACGCACGTGGATTACGACTGGATCGTGGTGGGTTCCGGGTTCGGCGGCAGTGTGAGCGCGCTGCGCCTGGCCGAGAAGGGCCATCGGGTGGCCGTGCTGGAAGCCGGTTACCGCTTCAACGCGCAGGATTACGCCGCGAGCGCCGCCGAGCTGCGCCGCTACTATTTCGCGCCCCGCCTGGGCCTGCGCGGCATCGTCCGGACCACGCTGTTCAAGGATGTGCTGATCGCGACCGGCGCGGGCGTCGGCGGCGGCTCCCTGGTCTACGGCAATGCGCTCTATCGCGCCCAGCCCGGTTTCCTGCGGCACCCGCAGTGGGCGCACCTGGCCGACTGGGAGCGCGAACTCGACCCGCACTACCGCACCGCCGAGCAGATGCTGGGCGTGACCCCGTACGACGCCGACACCCCGGCCGGTGACCTGCTGCGCGCGTACGCGCACGCGAACGGCCTGGCGGACAAGCACACTCGCAGTAATGTCGCGGTGTTCCTGGGCGAGCCCGGCAAAACGGTCCCGGACCCCTATTTCGCCGGCGACGGCCCGGACCGCACCGGCTGCACCCGCTGCGGTTCCTGCCTGATCGGCTGCCGCTACGACGCCAAGAACACCCTCGACAAGAACTATCTGTGGTTCGCCGAACAGCGCGGCGCGGTGGTGCGGCCCGAGTGCACGGTCACCGATATCCGCCCGCTCGGCGACGACCCCACCGGCGGTGCGGGTTACGCGGTGACGACGGTCCGCACCGGCCGCTGGTTCCGGCGCGAAACGCAGACCGTCACCGCGCGCGGCGTAGTCCTGGCGGCGGGCGCACTCGGTACCGTGCGGCTCCTGTTGCGCTGCAAGGGAAACGGCGCACTCCCCCGGCTCTCGGATCGAGTGGGCGAGCTGGTACGCACCAACAGCGAGACGGTGCTGGTGGTCCGCACTCCGGACGAGACCCGCGATTTCACACACGGCGTCGCGGTCATGTCGGACTATGCCCCGGACGCCGACACCCACATCCAGCCCGCCACCTACGGTCGCAACAGCGATGTCATGTCCCTCATGACAACGCCCGCCGTCACCCGTGGCGGCCGCGCCACCCGCCCGCTGCACTTCCTGCTCGACACCCTGCGCGACCCGGTGCGTTTCGCCCGCGCCAACCGCATCCGCGGTTCGGCCGCGAAGTCGATCGTGCTGACCACCATGCAGGCCCACGAGAACGCGATGGCGCTGCGTGTGCGCTTCCGGCTGCCCGGCGGCCGCCCGGTCCTGACCACCGAACAGGACCCCGCCAACCCGATCCCCACCTATGTCGAAGCCGGATACCGGGCCGCGAACTGGATCGCCGAACACACCGGCGGGGTGGTGAAAGCCGCTGTGCCCGAAGCGATCTTCTCGATACCGAGCACCGTGCATATTCTCGGCGGCGCCCCCATCGGCGCCGATCCCCAGACCGGCGTGATCGATGCCCGCCACCGGGTCTTCGGCTACCGGAACCTCCTGGTCGCCGACGGTGCGGCCCTGCCCGCCAATGTCGGCGTGAATCCGAGCCTGACCATCGCCGCCCTGGCAGAGCGCGCCATGAGTTTCGTCGATCCCGCCCCGAATGCCGCTGCCGCACCGCCCATCCGCTTCGGCCCGGCGCCGTCCTGAACGGCGCGGCGGATTCGGCATATCCGATGGCGCGATCTGCCATGCCGCGAGCAGCCCGGAAATCCTACCTTCGAAGATGCGGGGCGAGTGCCGTTTTGCATCGATGACGATGAAGGGAATCCATATGGGTAGGCCGCAACACGAGGTGGTGATCGTCGGCGCGGGGTTCGGCGGGATGGGAGCCGCGATCCAGTTGCGGCGGCAGGGCATCGACGACATCGTGATCCTGGACCGGGAGCAGGATCTGGGCGGCACCTGGCATGTGAACCGGTATCCGGGCATCGCGGTGGATATCGCGTCGGTGACGTATTCCTTTTCGTTCGAACCGAATCCGAATTGGTCGCGCATTTTCGCGCCCGGTTCGGAGCTGAAGAGCTACGCCGATCATGTGGCCGACAAATACGATCTGCGCCGCCTCATGCGGTTCGGGGTGTCGGTCGAGGGCGCGCGCTGGGACGCCGAACAGCGGCATTGGGTGATCACCACCGCGGCGGGCGAGCAGCTCACCGCGCGCTATCTGGTCACCGCGACCGGGTATCTGTCGCAGCCGCGCGATCCGGAGATCGAGGGCCTGGATACCTTCGCGGGCACGGTGATTCACACCGCGAACTGGGACGGCTCCTACAACCCGGCGGGCCGCCGCATCGCGGTGATCGGCACCGGCGCGACCTCGGTACAGCTGGCCCCGGAGCTGGCCCGTACGGCCGCCGAATTGACCGTCTACCAGCGCACCCCGATCTGGGTGGTGCCCAAGATCGACGCGCCGATTCCGCCGGCTCTGCGCGCGGTGTTCGCGAAAGCGCCCGCCACCCAGCGCCTCATGCGCACCGCGAACACCGGTCTGCTGCAAACGCTGATCGCCGCGCAGCTGCACTACCGCCGATTCAAGTTCCTGAACAAGACCGCCGCCGCCATCGGCCGCGCTCACCTGCGCATGCAGGTCTCGGATCCGGCGACCCGCGAAAAGCTCACGCCGCATTACGAATTCGGTTGCAAGCGCCCCACCTTCTCCAATCAGTACTACGCCATGTTCGACCGCCCGAACGTGCGCCTGGAGACCACCTCGATCGCCCGCATCGAACCCGACGGCATCGTCACCACCGACGGCAACAAGATCATCATCGATACCTTGGTGCTGGCCACCGGGTTCAGCCTGTGGGAGACCAACTTCCCGGCCTTCGAGATCATCGGGCGGGACGGCCGCAATCTCGGAAAGTGGTGGCGGGAGAACCGTTTTCAAGCGTACGAGGGCGTCACGGTGCCGCATTTCCCGAATTTCATCGGGCTGGCCAATCCGTATTCCTTCAATATCCTGTCGTACTTCTACACCATCGAAGAACAGATGGGTCATCTGAAGCGCCTGTTCGAACAGCTGGCCAAACGCGGCGCACAGGTTTTCGAGGTCACCGAGCAGGCCAACGACCGGTATCTGAAGCGTATGACGGAACTGACCGGCGAGAGCATCCTGATCAACCCGACCTGCCAGACGTCGAACACCTATTACCTGGACCCGAACGGGGATCCGTCGCTGGTGCGGTTCGGCGCGAACGCCGCGGTGCTGAAGAAGGGCCGCTTCCCGATCGAGGATTACAGCTACGCCTGACCACACACGAGAACGGCCTGCGCATCCGAGCGCGGGCCGTTTCTCGTTCCGGGTGAATTCAGCGCCGGGTGTTCATCAGCACCGAGATACCGCCGTGCACCAGCACGGTGTCGTCGACGGCGAGGCTCGGCACATTGCCCGTGGCCAGGTCCGGTTTCCCGTCCCCGTTGAAATCGGCGGCGGTGATGGAGTTGGTGCCGATGATCCAGCTCGACCCGTTGTAGCCATCGGGCCCGGCCAGATTCGCGACGGCGGCGCCCGGCCCGGTGTGATTGGTGAACACGCTCACCCCGTAACCCGGAACCGGGAAATCATTGTTGACCGCGATATCCAGGGTCCCGTCCCCGTCGTAATCCGCGATGGCGATGCCTTCGGTCACCACGCCCATGGTGCCGTGCGCCCGCGTCACCTCACCGATCAGATCACCCACGATGTCCTCACCGAACTCCGCGACCGGCGCACCGGGCGCGGTCCGGTTGAGCCGCACCGTGAATCCGCCCGCGGTCCGCGAGACGATCATGTCCAGTCGCCCGTCGCCGTCGAGATCGGCGAGCTGGGCATCGGTGCTGGTGACCACCCATTCCTCGGTGATATTGAAGGTCGGGGTCAGCGATCCGGGCGCGGTGGTGTTGATCAGCACCGCCACATTGCTGGTGGTGGTATTGGCGACGATCGCGTCGACCAGGCCGTCATTGTTGATATCGCCGACCGCCAGACCCTCCGCCACACTGCCGCCCAGGAATTGCGTCGGCGCGGTGAAACTGATCGGCCCGCCCGGCGCGGTGGTGTTGAGCAGCACCGAGATGCCGAGCCCGAACGGAATTCCGCCGTCACCGGTCACCAGGTCGAGTTTGCCGTCGCCATTGATATCGGCGGTGTGCACCAGCGACGGGAACGCCCCGGTGGCGAAATCGACCGGGGCCGCGAAGTCGGCGGTGGCCGAACCGGCGGGCGTCAGATTCCGCAGAATCGACACCCCGTTGGCTCCGGTATCGAAGAAATTGGAGGTGATGATCTCCGGCGCACCGTCGCCGTCCAGATCCGCCGTTTCCACCGACAGCGTGCCGACGCCCGCCACGAACTGCTTCGGATCGGTGAACGACGGTGTGGGCGAACCTGTTTCGGTGGTGTTCAACAGCACCGAAACCCCCTTCAAGCCGAGCGCGGTACTGCCGTTGACGGTGGTGGATCCGGCGTTCGCGGTCACGATATCGGGCTTGCCGTCCTGATTGACGTCCGCGCCGCGCGTCACCCACGGCGCGGTCCCGGTATCGAAGTAGTACGGCCCGGAGAACTGGGTACCGGCGCCGCCACCCGAGCCGGACGCCGGAGCGCCGGCCGCCTGCCCGCCGGCGAGTGTCGCACCCGCGACCATCGCGGCACAGACCAAGACATGAGACCTCATGGCACGGACACTATGGCGCGGAGGAACTCCGGCAATTGTCCCGCTCGGCCAATGGCGTCGAAAATCAACCCTTTGGCGATCTGCGCCATGACCGCCGTCAGATTCGCCTCATACGGTCGATTCGTCATCGGCCGAAACAGAGGAAGCGATTTGTACACGAACAAGACCGGGCTGCGCCGCCTGTGCGCCGCGGGCACCGCGCTGACCCTGGCATTGGGTGGCGCGGCCACCGCCGGGGCCGAGCCGCTGTCCTCCGGATCAGCGTCGGGTTCCAGCGGACCCAACCCCATTTTCCACGAATCCGTGCAATACAACGTGGGCGGTCTCGGCCCCGGCGTGGGTTCGCAGACCATGGCGACCGGCGATTTCAACGGCGACGGTTTTCCGGATGTGGCGGCCACCGGTCTGGTCGACGGCGTCGGCATTCTGTTCGGCGACGGCACCGGGCGCTTGCGGCGCAACCAGTTCGTGAACACCGAAGTCGGTGCGAACGCGGTGGCGACGGCCGACCTGAACGGTGACGGGCGCCCGGATCTGGTGGTCGGCGACTTCCTGAGCCTGGCCGTGCTGATCAATGACGGGCACGGCGTATTCCACGTCGACCGCACCTATTCCACCGATTTCAATCCGAATGTCACCTACCGCACCGGCGGTATTCCGTTCGGCGTCGCACTGGCCGATTTCGATCGGGACGGCTCGGTCGATCTGGCGTTCAACAGCCTGCTGCCGGTGCCCGGCGGGGTGGGCATCATGCACGGCGACGGCCAGGGGCATTTCGGGGCGCCGCAATGGTTCGGGGTCGGCATCTCCAAGGCGAGCGTGCTGACGGGCGATGTGGACAATGACGGGTATCCGGATCTGGCGTTCCACGATCTGGCGACCTCCGGTGTGTGGATCATGCTGAACGATCGCAATGGCGGATTCGGCGCTCCCCGTTGGAATCTGGCGACGCTGCCGAGCGAGGACCTGAAACTCGCCGACGTCGATGGTGACGGCAATCTGGATTTCGTGACCGCCAATATCGCGGGGTTCAGCGCGGCCGTGCACTACGGCGACGGGCACGGGAATTTCAGCGGGCCGAACCTGGTCGGACCGGCGATCGCGCCGTGCGCGGTGGCCATCGGCGATTTCGACGGCGACGGCATCAACGATATCGCCGCCGGCCAGTATTTCCCCTCCACCGCAATGATTTTCAAGGGTGACGGGCGGCGCGGCTTCACCTATGCCGAACAGCACACCATCGGCCTGGGACCGCAGGCCGCCGAAGCCGTCGATCTCGACAATGACGGCCACGTCGACCTGATCACCATGAGCAGCCTGTCCGAGGACGTCGCCGTGCTCATGAACCGTTCCGCGCAGAGAGGCTGAACCATGCGGAAATCCATTCCGTCCGTGCTGACCGCGTGCGGCGGCATCATCGCCGTCGCCGCCACCCTGGGCGCGCCCGAGGCCGACGCGCTGGAACCGACGCTGTCGTGGGGCACCAGTTTCGGCGGCACCAGCATCAACCATTTCACGACCGTGCCCAATGGCGCGGTGTTCGACGGCGATATCGGCACGCTGCAACCGGCCATCGCGCCGGGCGTGCTGGGACTGCTGGCCGACGCCACCCCGTTCGACGACAAATGCGCCACCGCACAGCTGGTCTTCTATCCGAAAAACGGTGCGCCGGAGACGATTCCGGTCGGAACGGCGTGCGGCGGCGGCTTCCCGTACCTGGTGGTGGCGCGCCGCCCGGCCGGTGAGTACGCCGAGATGTGCGGTGTGGTGAGCGTGGCCGAACAGCGCACCGAGACCTGCTTCCGCTTCCCCAACGATTGAGAGCCGCCCCGATGAACAAGACCTCCACCCGGCTGCTCACCGGGTTGTTCGGCGCGGCCCTGGCCGTGACCGTCGCGCCCGCCGCCACCGCGGAACCGGCCGATCCGAATCCGTCCGCCGCGGTCGTGGAAGCGCCGAAAACCAATGCGCCGCCGCTGCTTCCGCCGTTCAACTTCAATGCCAATATTCTCGGCTTCGATTTCAAGCACACCAATCAGTTCCCGGCCGGGGTGACCTTCGACGGCGCGGTGTGGGCCTTGAATCCGGACTGGAATGTCTTCCTGCTCGGCTGGCTCGCCGATATGGCCCCGTTCATCGACGTGAACTGCGCCGAGGGGTCGATCGTATTCGAGACGAAAACCGGTGAGCAGGAAGTGCATCCGCTGGCCACCCAATGCTCCAACGGCTACATCTTCGGCTTCCTGAGTCAGCGCCCGGCCAAGGACTACAAGTCGATCTGCCTGTCCTCGGCCACCGTGGGCGACCGCGGTTCACGGGCCTGCTTCCGGTTCATCAACTGAACCGGCGAGTGCCCGCCACGGTGGGCGTGAGGTGTCAATGCGGTGGCCACAAATGTCCTCGGACAAGGGATTTTCGCGCCTTAATCTCGGCGTGAGGCTCGGGAATCGCGGGCGGGACTTCCGTTCCCGCCATTCCCGGCCACCGACGATCAATGATGTTCGACCGCAGGAGGATCGGGTGCGTCAACCCCGTCGTTTGACCAAAGCCGCCTTAGCCATGGCCACGGCGGTATCGCTGTCGGTCGCCGGCGGGGCGCTGGCCGGGGCCGAACCGGCCCCGCCGCCGGATCCGAATCCGGACAATTCCTATATGTTGCAGCAGGTCAGTGACCTGTTCACCGGCATTCTCGGGGGCACGCTGCGCGACCTGACCACGCCGGGCATGCTGGAGTACCTGGTGCGGGCGGGCATCACCGATATCACCGGGAACTGGCAGGGCGGGTTCGCCGATCTGGCAAATCCGGCCACCTACACCGGACCCGATTCGCAGCAGAAGATCGCCGCCGCCGCGCAGAAGGCGTGGGATCTGCTCGCGCATCTGGAAGGGCTCGGCGTGAATTTCCCGCCGCACCCGGACTATCTGCCCGACTGGAACAATGACGGCCGCTTCGGGCTCGCCGACAATGCCTCCTCGCCGGTATCGGATGTCGCGCTCGACGACGTGTACGACAATCCGGCTTTCATGTCGGCCAAGTTCCGCTACCCGTGCCTGAATTCCGACGGCAGCGTGTTCTACGAAACCCGCTCCGGCTCGTGCGTGGCCGGCGATACCGCGGGCGCGGACTTCAAACTCGGTGAGGTCCACAAGATCCAGATCGTCGGCAATCGCGGCATTCCCATGTCGGCCATGGTGTGGCTGCCCGAGGGCGCGGCCGAGTCCGGTCAGAAGTATCCGGTCGCGTACGGCATGCCGGGCGCGGGCGAGACCATGAACCACATCGCCATGTACACCGAAACCTATGTGCGCAACGGGTTCATCGGCGTCACGGTCTCCCAGGTCGGCCAGCCCGACAGCCCCGGCACCGCGCTGGACATGTTCCTGCCCCAACTCACGGTCCCGGACTGCTTCTCTCCCTCCACCTGCTGGGCCGCGCAGGACGGCATCCGCTGGGTGGCCGGTGACGACATCACGCCGATCGTCGACCTGCACAACGAGCTCAACAATGTGCTGATGGTGCCCCGTCTGGTCCGCAAGGATCCGGCGTACGCCCCCGTGGGCGCGAACCAGCGCAATCCGTGGATCGATCTGATGGACACCGAGCACATCAATGTGTACGGCCAATCCATCGGCGCGGTGGGCGTTTCCAGCTATCTCGACTGGCAGCGCAAGGGGCACGGCTGGGACGGGCGGCCGCTCCCCCGCGTGTCCTCCGCCTCCTTGATGTCCGGCTTCCAGCAGATGGGTTCCGACGTTCCGGTCCAGATGCAGACCGCCGACTTCGACATCCCCGGCCTGTCCACCTATGGCATCACCAACTTCTATCAGCCGCTGTTCAACCCCACCGACGGTCCGTTCGGCACCGCCGACAAGTACCGCAATATGCTGAATTCCGGTTCGACCGCCGCCCTGCAGTGGATCAACATCCAGAGCGGCAGCCACGGCGATTCCATCAACTGGCTGGGCGTGCCCCGCAATGTGAAGTCCCCCGCCATGTCGGTCCGCTATTCGGCCGCCTGGTTCAACTGCTACGGCCGCGCCGACGCCCGCCAGGATGCCTGCGACAGCCTGTTGCAGAGCGATGACGCCTTCTCGCGCGCCTTCGCCAGCGAGTACGCGCCCGAGGGCGCGGCCGGCCCGAACTGGTGCCTGCGCGTCCCCGACCGCCCGTCCATCGCCCTGGCTTTCCGGCCGGAATGGCTGGTGGACGCCCTCAACGGCCACAACCGCTACACCTGCACCCCGCAGAACTGACCCGAACACACAGGGGGCCGGTAGACCGAAAGGTCCACCGGCCCTTGCGCTGTCCGGCACAGTGCCGAATCAGGCGAGCGAGCGCGCCGCTATTGCGGGGCGAAGCGGTCGACCAGTTCGTCCACCCGGCGCAGCAGCGGAGTGGGGACCAGGCGGTCGACCATGGTGGCGATGTTCTCGGTGTCCATGAAGCGCGCCGCCAGCCGCGCGCCGGCCGGGGAGAGCCGGGCCGCCGTGCAGGCCAGCCGGGATTCGAAGGGCGTGGGGGCGATCGCCGGGTTTCGGGCCGCGATCTGAACTATGTTGCGGCCCAAGCGTTCCGGGCTGCGAGCCACCAGTTTGGCGGCCAGGACCGAGACCCCTTTCATGCGGGAGCTCATTTCGGTCTCGATGCCGACCATTTGCGCCGACGGGTAGAAGCCGGTGTTGATGAAAGCCGGAAGGACCGCCGTGACACCGACTTTGGTACGCGCGAATTCCAGGCGCAGGCATTCGGTGAGCATCTGCGCGGCCGCCTTGCTGGTGCAGTAGGGGGTGCTCAGCGTGATGGGGATGACCGCGGCCGGGGAAGTGACATTGAGAATGCGCCCGCCCTGGCCGCCGTCCACCATCTGGCGGCCGAACAGGCGGCTGCCGTGCACCACGCCCCAGAAATTGACGCCCATGATGCGATCCCAGTCGGCCGCGGAGTGACCGAGGAACGGGCCCGCCGTGGTGAACCCGGCATTGTTGACCAGGACCGTCGAAATGCCGTGGGTGGCATGGACGTCGGCCGCGAAATCGGCCATGGCGGTTTTGTCGGAGACATCGACCGCATAGGGGAAGGCGATACCGCCCTCGCGCTCGATGAGGGTGCAGGTGGCTTTGGCGCTGTCGGCATTGATATCGCTGACGATGACGCGCGCGCCCGCCTGAGCGAATTCGCGGGCGCTGGCGCGGCCGATACCGCTGCCCGCCCCGGTGACCACGACGAGTTTGCCGGTGAATTTGGACATGGTTGCTCCTGGGAAAAGCGGCGGCGGGTCAGACGTTCACGCCGTGATTGCTGCGCTTGGGCATGCGTTCGGCGACTTTGCGACCGGCCTCGAGCAGGGCGGGCTGTTCGGTGAGGCGGATCAAGCGGCTGGGGTCGGGGGTGGCGGCCACCGTCATGACAGCGCGCACCAGGCCCGGGAAATAGCGGGCGATGGGCCAGGACAGGCGGGCTTCCAAGCGGATCGGCTCCACCGCGATGTTCTTGCGGATGGCGTGCACGATCTGGCGGCCCGCCTTGTCCGGGTGCATGCCCAGGAAGGACATGCCCTTGGCGACGATCTGCTTACCGAGGTCGATCTGCTCGTCCCCGAAGGCGGCCGCGCGAGTGGATTCGGCGAGGTTGGTGGAGATCAAGCCGGGGCAGATGGCGGTGACACCGATACCGTGCGAAGCGAATTCGGCGCGAATGCACTCGCTGAAATGCTTCACCGCGTATTTGCCGATGCTGTACGGCGCGGTATACGGGGCCGGTCCGAATGCCGCCATGGAGGCGATGTTCACCAGATGACCGCCCCGGCCACGGTCCACCATCTGCTGCCCGAAGACGCGGCAGCCGTGGATCATCGCCATCAGATTGATGTCGATAATGCGTTCCAGGTCCTCCAGCGGAACGTCGAGGAACGGGCCACCGACGAGGATGCCCGCATTGTTGACCACCACATCCGGCACCCCGAACTGTTCGCGCACCTGCTCGGCGAAGGCCTCCAGGGCGGGAGTGTCGGCGACATCGAGCCGGAACGCCTCGGCTTTGCCGCCCAGGGAACGGATTTCGGCGACAGCGTCGTTCGCGGCATCGAGATCGATATCGGCGATGATCAGGGTGGCCCCGTGCGCGGCGAGGGCTTTGGCGGTGCCGCGGCCGATACCGCTGCCACCTCCGGTCACCACGGCGAGTTGCGGATTGAACGGTTTCATGGGCGGCACTGCCCCTTTCGTGATTCGCCTACGCGGCGGTGATGCGGTCACGGCTGTTTCCACCTAGCCGGCGGTCCCGCGGACCCGGCCGGGCAGGGCCGCGTACCGGTAGTCGTCGAGTGGGAAACGCCGGTTGCCGCGCCGGGCTTCGAAGAAGCCCGAAGGGCGGATGTAGGTGGTGTCGCCCTGGGAGTTGCGGTAGTAGGTCGGGACGTGTGCGTTGAGGTCGGCCAGGTAGAAGCGCAGGGCCTCGGCCTTGCGGTGGATCCGGCGGTGATAGGCGTCGGCCACCTCCTTGCGCACTTCCACCGAGGTCGCGCCGCGCCGCCGCGCTTCGGAAATGGCCCGCACCGCATGGTCGGCCGTCATCTCCACGAACGCGTGCCAGCCGCTGCCGGTCCACGAATACGGTCCGACCAGGGTCCACCGGTTCGGCAGCCCGGGCAGCGAGACGCTCTGATACGACTGGAGTCCGTGCTCGGCGTAGAACTTGCCGAGATCGAACCCGTCGCGGCCCACCACGGTGCCGGGGCGGTAGGTCTCCGGATCGGAGAACACCTCGAAACCGGTGGCGAAGACGATCATGTCGAATTTGTGCTCCACCCCGTCGGTGGTCTCGAGGCCGCGCGCGGTGACGGTGGCGATGGGTTCGGTGACCAGGCGGACATTGTCGCGGTTGAAGGCGAACACGTAGTTGGACATGGTGGGGCGCTTGGCGATCGGCCCGTAGTCCGGGCTCAATCGATCGGCGGTGTCCTTGTCCTTCACCACCAGGTGCAGATAACGCCGATAGCCCGCGATGGCGGCCCGGTCGAAGGCGCGCAGGGTCGGCTCGACCACGCCCATGGGCAGGGACGTGCCCGCCCGCAGCAGCGCGTCGACCACGACCAGCACCGCACCGTGCCCCGCCGCGACCACGCCCGGAATCGCGAAGATCCGTTGCAGCGCGGGCGGAACCGCGACATCGGGTTTGGGCACGGACCAGACGGGTGTGCGCTGGAACACCGCGAGCTCGGCCACCTGCGGTGCGATGGCGGGCACGATCTGCACCGAACTGGCCCCGGTGCCGATGACCGCCACCCGCTTGCCGGTGAGGTCGTAGTCGCCGTCCCAATCGGTGGACTGCTGCACCTTGCCCTTGAACTTGCTCGCGCCCGGAATGCCCGCGAACTTCTTGGGTCGCACGAACGCGCCGATCGCGCTGATCAGGAAGCGCGCGGTAATGATCTCCCCGCTGTCGGTCTCGAGGTTCCAGCAATGGTTGCCCTCGTCCCATTCCTCCCGCACCACGGTGGTGCCGAAGCGCAGATGCGGGTACAGCCGAAAGCGCCGCGCCACCGCGGCGTGATACTCGCGGACCTCCGCGCCGTACGGAAAGAACCTGCTCCACTTGGGATTCCGGGCGAAGGAGAACTGATAGGCCAGGGCCGGTACATCCACCGCGATGCCCGGATAGTGGTTCTCCTGCCAGGACCCGCCCACGTCCTGGGCGCGCTCGATGATGACGAAATCCTCGATACCGGCCTTGCGCAGTTTCACCCCGGCGGCGATGCCGCCCGGTCCCGCACCGATCACCGCGACCTCGAAATCCGGCCGGAATGCTGTAGTCATGCGAATTCCTCTGTGTTCCTGTGGTTTTCCGGTCAGCTCGCGGCTTCGACGAGCGCGGGCACGGGCGCGGCGATCTTGCGATACCGGTACACGCCGGGTGGGAAGTCGCGGGCGCGCCGCTCGGCCGCGAACACGCCGCCGACCATCGGGAACGGGAACTCGCCCTGCGAATTGCGGTAGTAGGTATTGGTTTTCGCGTTCGCCGCCGATCGCGCGAAGTACGGCGAGAACAGGCGCCGCACCGCCCGGTACTGCTCGGCGTGGAAGGCGTCGTGCACGTCCTGCCGTACCTCCATGGCGGTCATCCCCCGCTCCCGGCACAGGCTGATGGCGTGCACGGCGTGGTCGGCGCCCCGCTCGACGATCTCGTGCCAGTCCACCGCGTACCAGGAATACGGTCCGGACAGCATGAACCGATTCGGCACCCGTGGCACCGAAACGGAATCGAACGCCTGCATGCCGTGCTCGCGCCAGAAGGCGGCGAGATCGAAACCGTCGCGGCCGACGATCTGCCCGAGCTGGTAATCCAAAGGCTCCGAATACATGTCGTGCCCGGTCGCCATGACCACCATGTCGAATTCGTGCGCGACGCCCGAGCCGGTGACGATGCCGGTCTCGGTGAAGTGATTCACCGATTCGGTCACCAGCTCGACATTGTCGCGATTGAACGTGGGCAGGAAACGGCTGTTGGCGGTGGGGCGCTTGACCAGCGGACCGTAGGCGGGCATGAGCGCGTCCCGGTTCCGCTTGTCGCGCACCCGGGTGAACAGATAGCCGCGGTACAGCTGCCGGCAGGCGGCATCGAAAGCGCCGGTCGCCCGCTCGTACCCGGCTTCCGAAACCTCCGCGCGCACCGCCAGTTCGGAAGCGGCGTCCACCACCGACAACACCGTGCGGCGCAGCGCGGGCACCAGTCCGGGAATGCGCAGCAGCGGGCGGATCGGGGCCAGGCGCGGATTGGGGCGCGGCAGGCACCAGGGCGGGGTGCGCTGGAAAACCGTCAGCGAGCGCACCTCCGGTGCGATGGCGGCGATGATCTGCACCGCGCTGGCTCCGGTTCCGACGATTCCGACCCGCAGGCCACGATGTTCGAGCCGCGGATTCCAGCGTCCGGGACGCTGCACGATTCCGCGATAGGAATCCAGGCCCGGGAAGGGTGCGTCCTTCGGGGTGATGAACGGGCCGACCCCGCTGATCACGAAGCGCGCGGTCAACTCCCGGCCGTCGGCCAGGTGCAGCCGCCAGTAGTGCGCGGCATCGTCCCAGACTTCCCGCAGCACCTCGGTGTTCACCCGGAAATGCGGTCCTAGGCCATTCTCGGCGGCGATCCCCAGGTGATACGCCTGTAGTTCCGCCCCGGAGGGGAACAGCCTTGTCCAGTCCGGATTCGGCGCGAAAGTGAACTGGTAGAACAACACCGGCGTATCCACGCTGATGCCGGGATACACGTAGTGCTGCCAGGTGCCGCCCGGGGCATCGGAGCGGTCCAGGATCACGAAGTCGTCGATCCCCGCCCGTTTCAATTTCATGCCGGCGGCGATACCGCCCGGTCCGGCGCCGATCACCACCACCTCGTGATCGGGTTCCGCCGCTGTCAGATCGTCCGCCATGGGGCGTCCTCCTCATCGAGAACCGCTGCCCGCCAGTGAATTCGCGGCAGCGGGCCGTTCGGATAATGACGCTATCCGGTGTGCGGGCCGAATACAATAGCTGTCTGAGACAGATACGTAATCGTGCTGCCGAGCGGTGATCTCGCGCATCGTAGGATGAGGTCGGTCGGTATCGGGTCGGTGAGGAAGGGGTGGTGCATGCCCCCGCGCAAGACACCGACCCGCGGGGAGTCGCAGGCGCGCACGCGCGCGCTGATTCTGGATACGGCCGAGGAATTGTTCCTGGCCAAGGGGTTACACGCCACCAAGGTGGCCGAGATCGCGGCCGCGGCGGGGCGCACGGTCGGTTCGATCTACGCGAACTTCCCCAGCAAGGAAGCGCTGTGCCAGGCGGTGCTGGAACGCTTCTACGGGCGGGCGTTCGCCGAACTCACGGCGAGCGTACTGGCCTCGGACAAGGCGCTGAGCGCGAATCTGGATGTGCTGGACGCGTGGTGGCGCGCGCTGGGCTCGAACACCGAACTGACGTTGCTGGTGGCGGAGTTCATGCTGGTCGCGCACCGGCATCCGGAGCAGTTCGGGACCGTGCTCGGGACACTGACTTTCATCAATTCCGCGGCCAGCACGCTGCTGCTGGAACAGCTCGAGGTGCGGGACGCCGACGCCACGCGGCGGGTCGAGCAGGCGGTCACCGCCATTCTGAGCACCGGTATCGGGCTGGCGATCGGCCAGGCCTCGACGCTGGTGGACGCCGATGCCTCGGCCGCGATCCTGTCCGATACCGCGCGGTTCTGGGCCGCGCGGGCGGGTTTACCCGACGCCGAGTGAGACGCGGGCGGAGTCGCGGGGCAGGTCGGCATCGCGCAGGTAGCGGACGCCGGCCATGAGTGCGAGGGCGGCCGCGAGCATGATCACCAGCACGGCGATCGAGGTCCAGAACATGGTGTCGTAGAGGGCCAGATCGGCGCGGATGACGGCGCGGCGGGCATAGGTCATCGGGGCGATGTTCTCGAAGGGGCGGAACAACATCGGGGTGGTGCCGGCGGGGAAGACGCCGCCGAAGGCGAAGACCTGGAACATGTAGAAGGCGAAGGCGGCGATGGAGCCGGCCACCCGGCCGAACAGGACCACGAACAGCTGGGCGGTCACGGCCGCCACCACCGCGATCAGGGCGATGACCAGGGCCATGGCCGGCCATTGCCGCGGGGACCAGCCCAGGTAGCTGCCGTAGGCGGCGGCGCAGGCGGCCACGACGGCCACCGCACCGGTTCCGATCGCCGTGGCGCGCAGGATCGGGGTGGCGGCGCGCTGCCAGGGCGCGCGGCCGGTGGTGGTACCGCGTATGGGGCGCAACAACATCCAGAGCACGATGGCGGCCAGGAAGGTGCCCATCACGACGAGCAGGGGTCCCGCGCCGCGGGAGATCTCCTTGTGGCCGCGGTCGCCGTCGCGGACCACCTGGCTCGGTTGCTGATTGCGGATGTCCATGGTGATGGGCTGGGCGATGACGTCGGCGGAGGCCTCGGTGTCGGCGATGTGCGGTGCGGCGGCGGAACCGTCACGCAACCCGGTGCCGAGCTGGGCCGCGCCGTCGTCGAGCTGGGTGACGCCGTCGCGCAGTTCGTGACCGCCGGCGGCGAGCTGAGTCAGGCCGGCGGACAGTTCGGTCGCGCCGGTACCGAGTTCGACTGTGCCGTCGCGCAATTGGTTCGCGCCGTCGGCCAGCGCCAGGATGCCCACGCGGTAGTCGGCCTGGGGGTCGGTGAGCTGACGCGCCAGTTCCTTGGTGCCGTCGCGCAATTGGGTGAGCTGGCCGACCAGTGAGTTCGGGTCGGCGGTGCCCATCTGATCGACGAGGCTCCGCAACTGGGTGACGGCCTCGGCGACGGCCGGATCGGAGTTCCTGGCGAGCTGTTCCAGCAGCGGATCGAGCTGTCCCGCGAGCTTTCCCGCGGGTTCCAGGGCTTCCAGCAGCGGCGTCAGGATCTGATCGACACCGTCCCGGATCTGCGTCGCCCCCGAACCGAGTTGATCGGTGCCGGTTACCAGCTCGCGCCCGCCGTCGGCGAGTTGTGCTGCACCGGTGCGCAATTCCCCCGCGCCCGCCGCGAGCTGGACCCCGCCCGTAGCGGCCTCGTCGAGCCCGGCGGACAACTGCCGGGCCCCATCGGCCAGCTGCGTGGTCCCCTCCGCCAGCTGATTCGCGCCCTGCGACGCCTCCCCCAGCCCCGACCCCAGGCTGTTCACCCCCACCAGGATCTGTCCCGCGAACCCCTTGCCGATAGTGGCGGCGATCTTCCCCTGCGCCTCGGTCACCACGCTGTTGGCCACCGCCGGCCCCAATGTCCCGTTGAAGTCGTTGTACCACACCGCGATCCGAGCCCGCTGCGGCACCGGATCGGTCACGCTGAGCACATTCCGGGTGAAGTCCGCCGGAATCACCACCGAAAACGCGTACCGGCTCTCCCGCAGCCCCCGCACCGCCTCCGCGCTGCTGACCCGATGGAACTGCAGATCCCCACCGGACACCAGACTGTCCAGAATCTCGGCCCCCATGTTCTGCGCCTTGCCCTCGGAGATCGCCCCGAGGTCATCACTGGCCACCGCCACCGGAATCCGCTTCAAGTACAACTCCGGATCCCACATGATCCACATGTACACGGCCGAAACCAGCGTCGGCACCACCAGCACCAGCACCACGAACACCCGCGCGGCCCTGGACGCCGGGGCCTTCCGAAGCAATCCGCCGATACGACCACGAAGCGATGCCGAACTGTCTGCCACGGTGAACCCCGACCTGCGTAGTGCTGATTTCGGCACCAAGCTACCTGGTCGTTCGTCCAGTTAGTGCTAATTCGAAGGAAACTCGTTTCATTTCAATGCGGCTGGGCTCAGTGGCGGCGGATGCCGTGGCGTTGCAGGCCGGAGCGGACGGCGGTCGGGGTGGCGCCGAGGCGGTCGGCGATATCGGCGATGGGCTGGCCGCCGCGGTAGAGGAGGACGGCTTCGGCTATTTCGGCGTCGTCGAGTTGGCGGCCGAGGTAGGGGCGGGTGGATGTGGTGCGGCGCAGCGCGGCGCGAGGGCTGCCGGCCGTGACCAGTTCCCGGGCCGGGCGCAGCGCGTGGACTTCGGCGCGCAGGGCCGCCAGTTCGGCGAGAATCGCTGCGTTGGAGGCGGTTTCGGTGGCGGCTCCGCGCTCGTGCTGTTCGCGATGCTCGTCCTCGCGGACGTCTTCCGCGGCGCCGACCATGACGGCGAGGAACAGGTTCAGGACGACGAAGGTGGAGACCAGGATGTAGCCGAGGAAGAAGATCCAGGCGTACGGTTCGGCGTCCATGACCGTGCGGGCGATATCCGGCCAGGCTTCGCCGGTCATGACCTGGAAGAGCGTCCACATGGAAGTGCTGAGGCTGCCGAAGTATTCGGGGGTGACATCGCCGAACAGCTTGGTCGCCATCACCGCCGCGACGTACACCACCAGGGCGAGCAGGCCGAGGATGGAACCCATGCCGGGCAGCGCCGCGAGCAGGTTCGTCACCACCCGCCGCATACTCGGCGTAGCCGACACCAACCGCAGCACCCGCAGAATCCGGAACGCCCGCAGCACCGACAACCCACCCGACGCCGGCAACAGCGCCACCCCGATCACCGCGAAATCGAAGCAGTTCCACGGATCACGGAAGTAGTCCAGCCGATACGCGTACAGCTTCAGCACCATCTCCACCACGAAGATCACCAGCGCCGCCGCGTCCACGAACGAAATCACCCCGCCCGCAACCGACATCAGCGAATCCGACGTCTCTGCGCCGAGCGAAACCGCATTGACCAGAATCACCACGATGATGAACTTCTGAAACCGATTCGCGTCCACCAGTTCCCGGACCCGTTCACGCAGCAAAACAGAACCCTCCTGATTCAGCACCATGCAGTAGTCGATCACCGGCAGAGCGAGCGGAGCGAAAGTATCTGTGTTCCGGCCGGATTCTACGACCCCGGCCGCGGCGCTCACCAGACGGTGATGGTTCCCCAGCAGCCCTTGCCGGCGCTGCCGGACACGGTGGGGGTCATGAGTTCGAAGGGAATCGAGCCGCGGGGCTGGGGGGCTACTTCGGCGCGGGCGTGAGGGTTGAAGTAGGCGCTGGGGAGGATGATCCGGATTTTGAGGGAGGGGATCCGGAATTCGGATTGGTCGGTGAATTGGAAGCTGGTGTCGATGTCGACGTTGAAGGGGGTGTCGGCGGGGACGCTGAGTTCGGTGGTCGAGCAGTAACCGTTGTGGAAGCCGAGTTGCAGCGTCGGCACGTCCGCGTGGGCCGGTGGCGCGGCGAGGGCGGTCGCCGCGAGCAGGGCCGCGGGGGCGAGGGCGAGAATGCCCCGGTGTGTGCGCCTCATGGTCGATCCTTCCCGTTCCTGAACTCAGCGTTGCGTAAACGCTGACCAGCGGAGAAAGCCAGTCCTTTCCTCATCATTGCGCAGATGGCCGGGAATCGTCCATTAACCCCGGAATGGAGGCCCGGCAGGCGGAGCAGGCCGGGTTTCGCCGAAGCGGCCCAGCGTTCCGGGCCGAGCGGATTTACTCCGGTTTGTCCGATCTCCGCGGGGTACTGCCAGGACACAAGCCCTTCCAGTGGCAGCGTCAACGGCGACGCCCTGCTCAATGGCGAGTGGTAGCCACACGAAGGTGAGCTGAATTGTTGGGCCCGGCGACCCGGCTGGTCGGGCGCCCCGGCATCCGCAGCTCCGGCCGTTGCGGCGGCCGGAGCGGGCGGACGGTTACTCCGTCTCCCCGCCTACCTGGATGCCCACTACGCACATGTCGTCATCGGTATCGGCGCCGCCGCTGTCCAGCAGGGAATCGAGGCGGTCGTCCAGGGTGCCGGTGAACTCGGCCGACTCGGTCAGCAGTCGCCGGACGCAGTCGTCGAGACGGCGGTCGCGGCGCTCGATCAGGCCATCGGTGTACAGCAGGAGGACGTCGCCGGGCTCGAGCTGGATATCGCCTTCGACGTAGGGGGTTTCGGTCATCGCGCCCAGGATCATGCCGCCGAGGGCGGGGAGGGCCGAGGCCGCGCCGGAGCGGACGAGGACCGGCGGCAGGTGTCCGGCGCGCGCCCAGCGCAGGATCCGGGTTTCCGGGTCGTAGAGGCCGCACACGGCGGTCGCGAAGATGGTGTCGGCCGGGTGGCGGGCCACCAGATTCAGCCAGGCGAGCATGCGGCCCGGGCCGGCGCCGGTAACGGCCAGGCCGCGTAACGCGTTGCGCAACAGCACCATTCCGGTGGCGGCGGAGATGCCGTGGCCCGCGATGTCGCCGACCGAGACGAAGACCTGGCGTGAGGGCAGCACGAGTACGTCGAACCAGTCGCCGCCGACCAGGTGGTCCTGCTCGGCCGGGCGATAGCGCGCCGCCACCCGCAATTCCCGCGCCTCGATGGCGGGCTGCGCGGGCGGCATGATCGCCTCCTGCAATCGGCGGGCGAGCCGGCTCTGCTCGGCGGCGTGTTCCTCGGTGTGCGAGAGGCGATCCCGGGTCGCGGACAATGCCATCTCGGTCCAGTGCTGTGCCGAGGCGTCCTGGTAGGCGCCGCGAATGGCGAGGAGATTACCCGCCGGATCGAGCACCGGTTCGGCCACCACGCGGACGTGCCGGATCGCGCCGTCGGGCCGCAGCAGCCGGAGCGCGGCGGTGGCAGGACGCCGATAGCGCAGGATGGTTCGCAGAAACCGTTGCGCCGCTTGCGCATCCGACTCGTGGACGTGCATCGGCAGCAAAGCGAGCGGTATCGGGTCGGCGTTCGCCGCAAGCCCGAAGACCCCGAAAAGCTGGTTGCTCCAAGTGATCTCGCCGGTGGCGGCGTTCTCCTCGAACCCGCCGACCCCGCCCAGATGCTGTGCCTGCCGCAGCAATTCGGCCGATCGCGTCGATTCGTCCTGCACCCGGCACACCAGCAGCACGGCATCCCCGTGCCGGCTCATGCTCAAGGCGGCGGGCACCGGCAATTGCGACCGGCCGATCAACTCGGTCAGCCCCGCCGCATCGGCCCGATAGCTGGCACCGGTGGCGAAGACCGCTTCCATCCGCTCGAACAGCCGCCCCGGCCCGGCCGACATCGGATACATCTCGAGCAGGGACGAACCCACGATCAGCTGCCGCGAACGCCCCGCGGGATCGGCAAAAGACTTGTTGGCGTGGTGAATCCGGAAATCCACGACCCCGCCGTCCCCGTCGAGGATCGGCAGCAGCACCAGCACCGGATCGAAAAGATCCTCCGCCAGCCGCACCAGCCCGCCCAGCGCCACCTCATCCCGCTGCGGCGCGGTCAGCTCCGCGTCCAACGTATGCGCGCAAAGCTCCGCCAGCGCCTCCAACTGCCGCCGCACCCGCAACTCCGGCCGCTCGATCACCCGCCCCCAGCACACCTCGAGTACACCGAGCAGCTTGCCGCCCACCCGGATCGGCGCCACGAACCGGCTGCCGGACCGACCCGCGATCGGCAGCAGCCCCGACCCACCGACATCGGCAACGAACACCGAATCCCGTTGCGAAAGCACCTTTCCAGCGGACGCCGCCACCCCCGGTGGCAGATAGCGCCACCGCACAGCTTCCGCCTTGCCGATACCCGCATACCCGCACAACGACAACGATCCGTCGAACCCGGCAGACCAGATCACCACAGCCGTCGCACCCAACGGTCCCGCCGCATGCGAGAGAACCGATTCGGCAACCCGCCGACCATTCCCAGCCGCCAGTACCCCACTCTCGGCGGTACGCAACCGAACTGCGCTCGCAACCCGACGCGATGAATCCGCCCCCGGTCCGTCAGCAACGACAACCCCACCCTCGCCTTCGGCATCAACCGCAGCCGTATCACTTTCGCCGGCAGCCGCGCCCTTACCCAACACCATGCCTTCGATTGCGGCACCATCGACTTCAGGTGCTGCGGCGCCGTCGATTTCGGTGACGGCAGCGACGTCGGTCGCAGCCACTTCGACTGCGTCAGCGGCGGCCACGTCGATCGGTGCGGTGTCACCCGCTGCTGCTGCGGCGGCGTCGATGTCGGTGTCGGACAGGCGGTCTCGGGCGGTGTGGCCGATGAGGTCAGCTGCGAGTTCCAGGGGGGTTATGCCGGCTCGTTCGGAGAGGAGGGCGAGTTGGCGGGTGGCTTCGGCGGGGCCGCAGTGCAGGCGTTCTATGAGGACGCCTTTGGCCAGTTCGAGGAGGGCTCGGGTGTCGGCGGTGGCGTGCAGGCGGGCGATTTCGGTGCGGAGGCGGTCGACGGTGGCGGCGAGCCGGGCGAGGTCGGGAGGCGGGGGGCGGGTGTCCGCTGGATCGTGGGCGCTGTCCTGCGGGGTATCGGCCATCACACGCTCAGCCAGTGTTGTATGCAGCCGAGGAGGACGTCGGCGTCGACCGGTTTGGTGACGTAGTCGTTGGCGCCGGCGGCCAGGCTCTTGTCGCGGTCGCCGGGCATGGCCTTGGCGGTGACGGCGATGATCGGCAGATGGGCGTAGCGGGGGATGTCGCGGATGGTGGCGGTCGCGGTGTAGCCGTCCATTTCGGGCATCATGACGTCCATCAGCACCAGATCCACTTCGGGGTGAGCGACCAGTTTGTCGATACCCTCGCGGCCGTTCTCCGCATGCACCACGCCGATGCCGTGCAATTCCAGAATGCTGCTGAGCGCGAACAGATTCCGTGCGTCGTCATCGACGATCAGCACGGTGCGCCCGGCCAATTCACCGGCGGGCTGCTGCGGCGCGGGCGCTTCGGCCTGCTCGGCGCGCACCAGGGGCAGGACGTCGCCGGGCGCTTCGGCGGTGACGTGCAAGGCGATTCGCTCACGCAGTTCATCCAGGCTCGACAGCAATTCCAGCGGCCGGCGCACGGTGCGCTCCTGCAGCAGCCGCTCGTGTTCGCCGCCGAGGCGCCGGATGTGCGCCAGCACCGGGATACCGCCGCACGCCGGATCGGCGTCCAGGATGTCGAGAAAGCGCAGCGCATGATCGCCGGGCATGTCGAGCGCCAGCACCACGCAGTGGAACGCCTCGGCGTCCAGGGCCGCCGCGGCTTCCTGCACCCCGACCGCGCTGACGAGTTGCACGGGACCCCGGGGATCGTCGCGATCGGCCAGGTCCGCGACCGCGCTCTGCGCGACCAGCGACAGCAGCCCCTGCGGGCGGTCCTCCACCACCAGCAGTCGCCGTTGCTGTTGCGGCGCAGCGGAATCGCCGTCCGGCGCGGCGTCCGCCGCCGGCGCGGTCTCGCGTTCGGCGTGCGGGATCTCCACGAAATCCGGACGCGCGACGGGCAGATACAACGTGAAGGTACTGCCCTGATCGATCGCGCTCTCCGCGGTGATCGCGCCGCCGAGCAGATAGGCGATCTCCCGGCTGATCGACAGCCCGAGCCCGGTGCCGCCGTATTTGCGGCTGGTCGTCCCGTCCGCCTGCTGGAAGGCGCCGAAGATCGAATCGAGCTGATGCTCGGCGATACCGATGCCGGTGTCGACCACCCGGAACGCCACGGCGGGACCGTGCCGGCGCGCGGCGGGCGGCAGTTCCTGACTGTCGGCCGGGCCGATACGCAGTTCCACCGAACCGGATTCGGTGAATTTGACCGCGTTCGAGAGCAGATTGCGCAGCACCTGCCGCAGCCGCGAATCGTCGGTGAGCAGATCGGGCGGCAAACCCTCGGTGGTCACGATGCGGAAGCCGAGATTCTTCTGGGTGGTCAGCGGCCGGAAGGTGGCCTCGACATAGTCCAGCAGACGGCGCAGCGGCACCCGTTCCGGGGCGATATCCATCTTGCCCGCTTCGACCTTCGACAGATCCAGAATGTCGTTGATCAGTTGCAGCAGATCCGAACCCGCCGAATGGATGATCCCCGCGTACTCGACCTGCTTGGCGGTCAGATTCCGGCTCGGGTTCTGCGCCAGCAGCTGCGCCAGGATCAGCAGGCTGTTGAGCGGCGTGCGCAGTTCGTGGCTCATATTCGCCAGGAACTCCGACTTGTACTTGGAGGCCAGCGACAGCTCCTGCGCGCGCGTCTCCAATTCCTGTCGCGCCTGCTCGATTTCGAGGTTCTTGGCCTCGATATCGCGGTTCTGGCGGGCCAGCAGCGCGGCCTTCTCCTCCATTTCGGCATTGGAGCTCTGCAACTCCTCCTGCCGCACCTGCAATTCCTGTGAGCGGGCCTGCAATTCGGAGGTGAGACGCTGCGATTCCACCAGTAGTTCGTCGGTGCGCGCATTCGCGACGATGGTGTTGACGTTGACGCCGACGGTCTCCATCAACTGATCCAGGAAGTCGCGGTGAATACGCGTGAACCGATGCAGCGACGCCAGTTCGATGACGCCGAGCACCTGATCCTCGACCACGATAGGCAGCACCAGCAGATTCACCGGCGCGGTCCGGCCCAGCCCCGAGGAGATGGTGACGTAGTCGCCGGGCACATCGTCCACGGCGATGGTGCGGCGACTGCGCGCGGCCTGCCCCACCAGCGACTGCCCGAAGGTGAAACTCGGTGTGCTGCCCGGCTTTTCGGGACTGCCGTAGGATCCGAGCAGCCGCAGCTCCGGCGGATCGACGGTGTCGTCGGCCAGATAGAACGCACCGAACTGGGCCGATACCAGCGGCACCAGCTCATCCATGATCAGTTCCGCGACCACCCGCAGATCGCGCGGCCCCTGCATGAGCCCCGACACCCGCGCCAGATTCGTCTTGAGCCAGTCCTGATCCTGATTCGCCTTGGTGGTCTCGCGCAGCGACTCCACCATCGAATTGATGTTGTCCTTCAGGTCGGCCACCTCACCGGAGGCCTCCACGGTGATCGACCGCGTCAGATCGCCCTCGGCGACGGCGCTGGTCACCTCGGCGATGGCGCGCACCTGCCGGGTCAGGTTGCCCGCCAGCTCGTTCACGTTCTCGGTCAAGCGTTTCCACGTGCCCGACACGCCTTCGACCTCGGCCTGACCGCCCAGCCGACCCTCGGAGCCGACCTCGCGGGCCACGCGGGTGACCTCCGCGGCGAACGCCGACAGCTGATCGACCATGGTGTTGATGGTGGTCTTGAGCTCGAGGATCTCCCCGCGCGCATCCACGTCGATCTTGCTGGTCAGATCGCCCTGCGCCACCGCCGTGGTCACCTGCGCGATATTGCGCACCTGATTGGTCAGGTTGTTGGCCATCGAATTGACGTTGTCGGTCAGGTCCTTCCAGGTGCCGGCCACGTTCGGCACCCGCGCCTGACCGCCGAGCATGCCTTCGGTGCCGACCTCGCGGGCCACGCGGGTGACCTCGTCGGCGAAGGCGGAGAGGGTGTCGACCATCGTATTGATCACCCCGGCCAGCGCCGCGACCTCGCCCTTGGCCTCCACGGTGATCTTCTGGCCGAGATCGCCGCGCGCCACCGCGGTGGCGACCTGCGCGATCGAGCGAACCTGGTTGGTCAGGTTGAACGCCATCACATTGACGTTGTCGGTCAAGTCCTTCCAGGTGCCCGACGCCCCGCGCACGGTCGCCTGCCCGCCCAGATTGCCTTCGGTGCCGACCTCACGGGCCACGCGGGTGACCTCGTCGGCGAAGGAGGACAGCTGATCGACCATCGTATTGATGGTCTCCTTCAGCTCGAGAATCTCGCCGCGGGCGTCGACCCGGATCTTCTGGGTCAGATCGCCGTCGGCGACCGCGGTGGTGACCTGGGCGATCGATCGCACCTGCGCGGTGAGATTGTCGGCCATGACGTTCACCGATTCGGTGAGGTCCTTCCAGGTGCCCGAGACGCCCTTGACATCGGCCTGCCCGCCGAGCCGGCCCTCGGTGCCGACCTCGCGGGAAACGCGGGTCACTTCGTCGGCGAAGGAGGACAGTTGATCGACCATCGTATTGATGGTGTTCTTGAGCTCGAGGATCTCGCCGCGGGCATTGACATTGATCTTCTGGGTCAGATCGCCGCGCGCGACTGCGGTCGCGACCTGCGCGATCGATCGCACCTGGGCGGTGAGGTTGCCCGCCATGAAGTTCACCGAGTCGGTGAGATCCCGCCAGGTGCCCGAGACGCCCTTCACGTCGGCCTGCCCGCCGAGGATGCCCTCGGTGCCGACCTCGCGGGAAACGCGGGTCACTTCGTCGGCGAAGGACGACAGCTGATCGACCATCGTATTGATGGTGTTCTTGAGCTCCTGGATCTCGCCGCGGGCGGTGACGGTGATCTTCTGGCTCAGATCGCCGCGCGCGACCGCCGTGGTCACCTGGGCGATATTGCGGACCTGCGCGGTCAGATTGCCGGCCATGAAGTTCACCGAATCGGTGAGATCGCGCCAGACGCCGCCGACGCCCGGCACCTCGGCCTGGCCGCCGAGCTGGCCCTCGGAACCGACCTCGCGGGCCACCCGGGTGACCTCGGAGGTGAACAGCGACAGCTGGTCGACCATGCCGTTGAAGACGGTGGCGATCTCGCCGAGCAAACCGTCCGCGTCGGCCGGCAGCCGGGTGCCGAAATCGCCGTCGCGCACGGCGGTCAGACCGGCCAGCAGTTTTCGCAGCTCGACCTGGTCCGCAGGCGATCCGGCGTGCTGCGTTACGGGACGACTCGGCGTCGCCGCATCAGACATGGCACCTCACTCCGACCCCTCGGCACGCCGGACCCCGGTCCGGGCCGAGCTGGACCCAACCCGCCGGCGCGGTCGACCGAGCCTGTGGCGGGCGGTGAGGTGCTGGTTGGTCAACACCTGACCGTAAACGACTCTACGGGCCGCGCCCCCGCGGGCGCGAATCACTCCCCGCGCTGGTGAGCGGGTTGCGAAAAGCCTAGTCCAGCAGCCTGTTTCCGGATGGGTTTCGCCGGCTTTCGCACCCGGGGCGGCTCACCGGTGCCGCAGCGCCGGTTCGAGCGCGTCGAACAGCAGCACCACCTTGTCCAATTCGGTGATCTCGATGGGCCGGCGCACCTCCGGCGACACCACCACCCGCAGCCGCGCCGGGCTCACCTTCTCCACCAGCTCCAGCAGCACGCTCAGCCCCACCGATCCCATGAAATGCACCGCGGACAGATCGATCACCGGAATCTCGGCCGCCGCGACCACATCCGCGAGCGCGGCGCGCAACTCACCCACCGAGGTGATGTCGATCTCGCCGGCCGCCGACACCACGACGGTATCGCCCGCGTTATCGCGCGATACCGTCAGCAGCCGCGAAAATCCACTCTCGGTCAACACTCACTCCCTCGATCGAACCCGAGTCACCATCATCCCCCGTGACGGATTCGGTTGCGGCCAAAGCGTACGACCGTACCGTGGCCACGCCGGTCCCCGACGCGCCCATCCTCCCCGAATTCCAGCTCATCGGTCAGCGATTCCAGCAGCACCCGGCTCAAACCGTCGCCCCACAGCACGCCCCGGGTCCGGGTCAGCGCCGACATGCGCACTTCGACCCGGAATTCGTCATATCGGAGCGCACACGTCACCTCCGCGTCCGCGGCCGCCGACACCAGCAGGGCGGTGGCCACCTCGTCCACCGCGACCCGCACGTCGATCACCTCCGGCAGCGCGAAATCCGCGGTCAGCAAGGCCATCTCGACCATCGACCGCAATACCGGCAACATCTCCGCGTCCGCCGCGACCACCATCTCCACCGCGCCGCCTCGCACCGTCGTCCGCATCCCACTGCCCTCCTGCCGCCCGCACAAAAACCATTTCTGCTGACCGAGTAGCCACCGATCGGCGCGGCTAACAATCGCCCGGTCAGCACCGGTAGCGCCGCCACGTGCGGTTTCGCGCGCCGCACACCGGGCATCCGCACAGCACGAGTGATCCATGATCAGGAGGAGGAGCCATGCCCGGACTACTGGCCGGCAAGCGGGTGGTGATCGTCACCTCGAACACCGGCGTGGAGCGCGACGAACTGATCGTGCCCCGGGACCGGCTGCGCGAACGCGGGGCCCAGGTGCGGCACGCCGCCGTGAAAGGCGAACCGGTGCACACCTATCGGCACGATCTGGAACCCGCGGATGTCGTCGAACCCGACGGCGCGCTGGCCGATATCGATCCCACGGAGATCGATCTGCTGGTCATCCCCGGCGGCACCGTCAATGCCGACAAATTGCGCACCGACTCCTACGCACGCGCCCTGGTGCACGCCGTGACCAGCGCCGGGAATCCGATCGCCGCCATCTGTCACGGGCCCTGGCTGCTGGTCGAGACCGCGGTCGTCGCTGGCAGAACGCTCACCTCCTACCCGTCCCTGCGCACCGACATCGTCAATGCCGGCGCCGTCTGGGCCGACGAATCGGTCGTGCGGGACAGCTCGGACGGGTGGTCGCTGATCACTTCCCGTAATCCGGGCGATCTGCCCGACTTCGTCGATGCCATCACCGAGGAGCTGTCCGAACGTTAGCGGCCCCGTAATGCAAGGGAGACAACGATGTCCAGCCCGCGAATTCGATCCGCCACGTATTTCCTCGTCCTCGCCGCCGCGGCCGCCGTCGTCGCGGGCTGCGCCGACAGCACCGGGACCTCCGCGCCCGGTGATCCGCCGCCGATCGAGAGCCCGGAGGGGCCGACGGTGACCGCGGAATCCGCACAGCATCTGTGCGACATGCTCGCGCCGGACGTCGGCGACTGGCGGATGCAGGGGCCGACGGCGGGCAAGGTCGCTCTGAACGCCACGGTCGAGAATTGGGCGCTGCGCAACAACGGCGTCAATCTCGCGGTCGCGCGGAATCGGT
Source organism: Nocardia yamanashiensis (assembly GCF_021183565.1). Lineage (NCBI taxonomy): Bacteria > Bacillati > Actinomycetota > Actinomycetes > Mycobacteriales > Nocardiaceae > Nocardia > Nocardia yamanashiensis. The sequence continues at coordinate 855,882 of NZ_CP089226.1, read as the reverse complement.
CGGTGGTCGATCAGATCACCACGGCCATGTGTCCCGAGGTGCGCGCGGCGCTGCTCGATGTGCTGCAGGTTCCGGATCTGGCGTCCGGGCTGGTCGGCTTCTGAGTTCCCGTAGAAATGGAGCGCTCGCATTTGCGAGCGCTCCATTCCGGTTGCGGGTGAACGGGTTACGCCTTGTGCTGTGCCGACGAGCGCGCGGGATTGGATTGCTGAGCGGCCTTGGGATCCAGGGCGCTCTGCTTGGCCTGCACACCGGATTCGATCCGGTCGCCGAGTTCCTTGTCGACATTGCGCCAGTATTCGAAGGCGCGGGCCAGCACGGGCGGACTGACGCCATTGAGCAGATGGCCGACGATATTGTCCACCAGGCGGGCGCGGGCGGCATCGTCGAGGACATCGCGAACCATGGTGCGGGCCTGGCCCCAATCGTCGTCATCGGGGCGCATCGTGTATGCGGTGCGCACCATTTCGCCATCGGTGTGCCAGCCGATCACCGGGCCGGAGACCTCGGGGTCGGCGTGCGGGCCGCCCTTGGAATTCGGCACGTAGACGGGGTCGGAGATGTTCGTATAGCGCATCTGGCCGTCTTTGGAATACGAATGCACGGGCGCGGCATGGGGCGAATTGACCGGTAGGAGCTTGTAATTCGCGCCGATGCGATGGCGGTGCGCGTCCGGATAGGAGAACCACCGGCCCAGCAGCATCTTGTCGGGGCTGGGACCGGTGCCCGGCACCGCATTGCTGGGTTCGAAGGCCGCCTGCTCGATCTCGGTGTGGTAGTCGGTGGGATTGCGGTTGAGGGTCAGGCGTCCCACCTCGATGAGCGGATAGTCGCCGTGCGGCCACACCTTGGTCAGATCGAACGGGTTGAAGCGGTAGGTCTTGGCCTCGTCGAACGGCATGATCTGCATGTGCAGGGTCCAGCTCGGGAATTCACCGGCGGCGATGTGCTCGAACAGATCTCGCGTGTGATAGTCGGTGTCCATGGCGGCCATCTGGTCACCCTCGTCCTGGGTGAAGAACTCGATGCCCTGATCGGTCTTGAAGTGGTATTTCACCCAGAAACGCTCGCCCGCGGCGTTGTACCAGAGGTAGGTGTGGCTGGAGTACCCGTTCATATGCCGCCAGGTGCGCGGAATGCCGCGGTCCCCCATCAGCCAGGTCACCTGATGCGCCGATTCCGGTGACAGCGTCCAGAAGTCCCACTGCATATCGTGGTCGCGTAAGTTGTTGTCCGCGCGCCGTTTCTGCGATCGGATGAAGTCCTGGAACTTCATCGGATCCCGCACGAAGAACACCGGCGTGTTGTTGCCGACCATATCGAAATTGCCCTGCTCGGTATAGAACTTCAGGGCGAACCCGCGCGGATCGCGCCAGGTGTCCGGGCTGCCGCGCTCCCCCGCCACCGTCGAGAACCTGGCCAGCACCTCGGTCCGCTTTCCGGGCTGGAACACATCGGCGCGGGTGTAGGCGCTCACATCCCGGGTCACCTCGAAAATCCCGAACGCCCCGCCGCCCTTGGCGTGCGGTTGCCGCTCCGGGACCCGTTCCCGGTTGAACTGCGCCATCTTCTCGATCAGATACGCGTCGTGCAACAGAATCGGCCCATCGGGACCGACGGTCAGCGAATGTTCGTCACTGGGCACCGGAATCCCGGCGTCGTCTGTCGTATAGCCCTTTCGATCGGACATGTCTCTCCTCCACACGCTGGTGTGCGGTCTTTTCGATCACTACGACACATGCCCGTTTCAACGTCCTCGAAACAGGCCCGTGCCCGTGTCAATCGTGAGATCTCCGAACCAACGGTACCCGCCGCCGGCGGCGGGCCCCCCGAGGCGGCTGTGGTGCACGGCGTGGGCGGCTGTAGCGCAGCAACTCCATCAGGCGGTCCTCGGCCGCGCGGTAGCGCGAGAGATCGACCCGCAGCCGCCAGACGATCTCCGGATCACCGGCCTCGATGATCGTGGCCCGTTCCGGCAGCACCTGGCCCGCGATCCCGGCGTCGGTGAGCGCGAAAAGCACCCGGTACACCTGGGATTCGTGCAGATCGGCGAGCACGGCCCAGGCGTGCGCGCGCAACCCGTTGCTCAATCCGCGCGCCGGAATCCAGTGCGGGGCGACGCGGTGGCTCGCCCACGGATCCGGTATCTCTCTGGGCGCGGTCATACCGGCACCCTACTCCCGCTTTCGGCGCGGCGACGAGCGCGAAAACCCGTCAGGATCGCGGTCCGCCGCGCAGTTCGTCCCGCTCGGCCGTCAGCGCGGTATTGGCTTCCAGCAGTGCCGAATTCGTGCCTTCGAGCGCGGTGTTCGCATCGTGCAATTCGCTATTGCTCTCGCGCAGTGCGGCATTGTCGTCCTCGAGCTCGAGGATGCGGCCGATGGCCGCCAGGTTGACGCCCTGTTCGGCCAGTTCGCTGATCCGCCGCAGGCGGGCCAGATCGTGGCCGCTGTAGCGGCGGGTACCGCCGGAACTCCGCACCGGGGTGATGAGTCCGTGCTGTTCGTACAGACGCAGGGTCTGCACTCCGATACCGGCCAGCTCCGCGGCCACCGAGATGGCGTACACGGCGTGCGCCGGCCCGGGTAGATGGTCGTGGCGGTCAGAAACCATCATTCTCCTCACTTCCAGGCTCATAGATTACCTTGCCATCCGTGTTGTGTTCTTTTCCGACGACTGCTAGAAGTTATCTATGCCTGAGAGCATAGATTTTGCTAGTATCCGAGCCCATATTCCCTGAAACCGCCGACGACATCGAACACGGACATGAACGCTTCCTCACGTGAACTCCCGACCGCCGACGACCGCACCGCGCCCACACCGGAACTCGATGGCGCGGTCGCCGCGTCGAGCGGCCCCGCGACCGGAAGCTTCCGTTTCTGGTTCGCGACCAGGCGCTGGGAATGGTCGCCGGAGGTGTACCGCATGCACGGGTACGTGCCCGGCGAGGTCGAACCGACCACGGAACTGCTGCTCTCGCACAAGCATCCGGACGATCGCGAACACGTGGCCGAGGCCATCGCCCGCTCGATCGATCACGGCGAGCCGTTCTCCAGCCGCCACCGGTTCATCGACACCGGCGGCAGCGCGCATCAGGTGATGGTGGTCGCCGACCGGATCCTGGACCCCGCCGGCGGCGCCGTCGGCACCGCGGGCTTCTACATCGACCTGTCGGGCACGCTCACCGACGCCGAACGCACCACCGTCGACCAGCGCCTGCCCGAACTGGTGCGGGCGCGGGCGGTCATCGAACAGGCGAAGGGCGTGCTGATGCGCATGTACCGCATCAATGCCGACCAGGCGTTCAAGGTCCTCACCTGGCGGTCACAGGAGACCAACGTGAAATTGCGCGCCCTCGCCGAGCAATTGATCGCCGAACTACCGTCCCTGCCTCCCGCGCCCCCCAGCACCGTCGCGGCCTTCGACCACCTGCTGCTCACCATGCACGAACGGGTACCGCAGGAGAACCGATCGCCTCAAGGCAGATAAGGCGTCAGATACGGAATGGACTCGGTGACATGGGTGGCCGCGATACCGGCCCCGATACCGACGAAGTTCCAGCCTTCCGGCGTTCGGTCGAGCCTGCCCAGCACCACCGCGGTATGCGGTCCACCGGTGAGGGTGAACCGGCCCAGCTCGGCCATCGACTCCGCGTCCGTCACCCGGCAGTAAGCATTGGCGATTTCGGTGAACGGCGTTGCGGTGTAAGAGGTTACGACAACGAACACCGCCGTCACCGCCGGATCGATCAGCGTCAGGTCGGCCACGATCATCTCGTTGTCCCCGCGCCCCTCCCCCGTAAGATTGTCACCGGTATGGCGCACCGCGCCGTCCTGGGACACCAGATTGTCGTAGAAAACGACATCGACCAGCTGCCCACCGCTGAACAACAAGGCGGCGAGATTGACGTCGATCCGGTTCTCCACCGCCTCTACCGGATCCACCGCCGGCGCGACCGACTCCGGCGACGGGTCCCATCCCAGAGCCAGGGTGATGCAGGCGAACGGTGCGTCATCGGTATTGCGCGGTGAAACTGACACGGTTTCCTCTGATCGAATTCTCATCTCCCGGTTGGCATGCCCGTCCCCGCCGCGCTGAAACCGGCTCACGCCCACTGGAAGCACCGCAGCGCGGCCACATTCGAGATCACCCGATGCGGATGGCCGGCCCTGACGAGGATGCCCGGCCATCCGCACGGTCCACGGGTTCCGGCTAGCGGCCGAAGGAGCCCGTCCACAGGGTGTTCACGATGCCGCCGATCGCGGCGCCGAAGGTATTGAAGAGACCGCCCAGCGCGGCACTACCGGTGTCGAAGATGACTGGAATCAATTGACTGCCTTTCGATTTCGCTTGCATTGAATGGAACGGTCGTGCGATTGCCATGCTAGGTGCGGGTTTTCAAAATTACTAGCACTTCGCTAGTATGGCGATCGTCACAGCTAACTTCCAGTAACGCGGCGCGCATCGCGGTCGATACGGCGGCGACCGGATGTCGGGCAGATTCCGGTATGCGGCAAGATTTCCCGTATGGAGGAGTCGAACCGGCCGCGTCCACGAAAGAAGCGTGATCGCGCGCGCACCGAATCCGACCTGTTCGACGCGGTCGAACGGTTGCTCGAGCGCGACGGCGTGCTGGCCGGGCTGAACCTCAACGAGGTTGCGGCCGAGGCGAATGTCAATCGCGGGCAGATCTATCAGCTCTTCGGCAGCCGGCAGGAGTTGCTGCGCGCCGCACTCGCACAGCGGCTCTCGGGCCTGGCCGCCCAGTTCCCCGGCCACTGGGACGTGCCGTTCGCCGAACGCCGCCGCCGGCTGCTACAGGCCGCGCTGTCCGGCAAATGGATGGCGTTCATGGCCATGCTCGCCCTCGACGGCGACGAGCAGCTCTCGATCTTCGACCAGCCCGCCGAGATGGACGCGGCATTGCAGCGCGACAAGGCGTACGGGGCACTGCCGCCCGATGTCGACGCCGCGGCGCTGCATGTGCTGACCGCGGCCACCGTCGCCGGATACGTGATCTTCCGCGAGGTGGTCGCGCGCGATGTCGGACTTCCAGTGGCCGAACTGGACCAGCGGGTGAGCACCGCCTTCGACTACCTGCTCGACCGCATCACCTCCGGCGAGGAGTGAGCACGCCGCTCACGGACCGCCCGCGGCGGTGAAGAATCGCCACAGGGCCGGTGTCGTCAACGCGGCCGGGTATTCGTGCGCCATGCCGTGGAATACCCAGTGGTCCACGGAGATTCGAGGGCCGATCCGATAACGCGAGATCGTCCTGGAATACTCGCCGTCCACACCGGGCTGCTCCTCGACGGCGTCGGGAGCGGGCGGCAGCACGGCGTCGCGCAATCCCCCGAGGACATCGAGCCGGCCGCCGTCTGCCATGCGGTCGGCACTGCGCCACTCATCCGTCACGAGCCGCTGAATCCACGGCTGCGACAACGGATCCGCGTCGCCGGTGATCACGGCGACCGGCAGGCCGCGCACACCGCGCTCGAGCATGCGCGCGCCGGCGAAAGCGCCCAGCGAGTCGAGGCCGTCCACCGCCGGGAACCCAGCACTGACGCCCAGTGCCGCGAACCGCTCGGGGTAGGCCGCGCCGAGCACCGCTGTCATGGCGCCGCCGGCTGAATGACCGGCCAGATACACCCGATTCGGGTCGGCGTGCAGGTCCTCGACCGCCCGGGCGACCAGGCCGGCCAGCAGCGCAGCCTCGCCGTGACCGGACCAATGCTGCAGTGGATCGAACCAGTTCCAGCACTCGTCGGAGTTCGCGGAGCGCGGCTGCTGCGGGAAGATCACCGCGAACCCCTCGCGGTCGGCCAGCGCGGGAAATCCGGTCGCCGCGGCGGATTCGACGCGTTCGGCCGCGGTGGGATCGCCGCCTCGGAACCAGCAGCCGTGCAACCACACGACCACCGGACTGCCCGGTGCGAGATCGGCCGGGCGATAGGTCAGATACTGCCGGGCATCAGCGCCGCGGCCATAGGTATGCCAGCTCGATTCGGCGGGTTCCGCACGCACCGGCGGCCCCACAGCAACATGCACGGCGAGCGTCACCACAGCGGTGATGAGTGCGGGGGCCACTCGGCGAGCTATCCAGTTTCTCGGCGCAGCATCAGCATTTTCGCTGTTCATCGGTGTTCGTCTTCCATTAAGGACGACCCTCATCGAACCAGGCGGGCACATCAGGCAATATCTAGCAATCACGAATTACTATCATTGTGTTAGATGCTGCGCAAGCACCGCGACGGTGAATACTCGGACCTCGAACGCGGAGGATCGATGAACAGTCACCCAAAGGTCTGGACCAATTCCCGGCAGCTTTGGCACGGTCTAGACCGTGAAACTACCAAATGGAAATTTCCTGAATCCCTTGTCCATCACGCTGTTTGCCGCGCTACCGGCAGTCGCGTGCCTGTTCGGCGCCGCGCCCGCGTCCGCCGACGCGACCGTCAACAAGGTGGTGGTGATCGGGCTCGACGGCACCATGTACAAGAAGGTGCAGGAAGCGAAAGCGCCCAATCTGCTGAAGCTGGCCGCCGAGGGCACGCTCGGGCAGACCTCGATCGCGCCGCACACCACCATCTCCGGACCGTCCTGGGCCACCGTGCTCACCGGGGTGTGGGATACCAAGCACGGCATCTACGACAACAATGTCACCGCCGCTCCATTCGCCAAGTACCCCACCGCCTTCACCCAGTTGGAGAAGGCCAAGCCCGCCCTGAAGACCGAGTCCATCGCCTCCTGGCACACCATCGCCACCATCGCCGGATCCGGTGATCCGCACGCCGACGTGAATATCGGAACCCCCGCTCCCGCAGACGATCCCACCGAGCAGAAGCTCGACGCCGCCACCGCCGACGCCGGCGTCGCGGCCGTGACCGACGACGGAGCGGACTTCCTGTTCACTCACCTCGATCAGGTCGACGAGGCCGGGCACAGCCACGGCAGCTCCTCTGCCGAATACCTCGAGGCCGTCCGGCGCGTGGACGCCGAGGTCGGCAAGATCGTGGCCGCGGTCGACGCCCGCGCCAAGCTCAAACCCAACGAGAAGTGGAACATCATCGTGACCGCCGACCACGGGCACAAACCCGGCGGCGGCCACGGCGGTCAATCCGCCGAGGAGACGGCCAATTTCCTCATCGCCCGCGGCCCCGCGTTCAAGGCCGGCGTCAGCAACACCTCCGGCTCGCTGGTGGATGTCACCCCGACCGTGCTCGCGCTGCTCGGGGTCGAAAGCACCACCGCCTTCGACGGTAAATCCCTGATCGACGGCAGCGGCTCGACCTCCCCGAACACCGGCTCGTTCGGCATCGGACTGCCGAACACCGGCACCGGCACCGGGTCCATCAGCGCGGAGGAACTCGAAATCCCCAGGCGCGAGGGCTGATCCGCTTCCCGTATCGCGTTGCGTGATCGGGCATCGGCGCCCGATCACGTAACGCGAGATTCGGCGCGTCAACGCGTCGCGGACATGGCCCGTTCGAGCAGTTCCGACAGATCCGCGGTTCCGCCCGAGTCGACCCAGATCTCGGTCACGATATCGAAGCAGGCGAGGGTGGCCGCCACCATTGCCCGCGGTCGGGGGTCGGCAGGGTCGTCGGGATCGGCTCCGAGGCGGCGGGCGGTCTCGGGGGCGAGCAGGGTGATCCAGGCCTGGAGCTTGTCGTGGTTGCGGGCCCGGATCGCCGGGGTCCGGATGACCAGGGTGGCTTCGGCGAGCCCGCCGTCGGGCCGATCCGCGAACAGCGCGGGCAGTGCCGTCATCGCGTTTCGTAAAGCATCCCAGGCGTTTTCGCCATCGGGCCGCGACTCGAGCACGGCGCGAATGTGCGCGCCGAGCGCGTCGGTATGGAACAGGACCGTGTCTTCCTTGGTCGCGAAATACCGGAAGAAACTCGTGCGCGACATTCCGGCGGCCGCGGCGATCTGATCGGCGGTCGTTTCGGCGAAGCCCGATTCCTGGAACAGGCGCATGGCCACCGCGCTGACGTGCGCCTGCACCATCTGACGCTTGCGCGCGGCGAGGCCGGACGGGGCGGCTGGGTCGAGATTCGGAGGGACGGCCACATTCACTACTGTACTAAATCTCACAATTGGTACTGAGTACCACACGCGTGTTAGAGTCCCGGAAATCGAATTCGCCTTCCGTCCCGAATCCACGCCCGGGGCGTTCCGATACGCGCCGCCGGACCGTTGGGTGGTAGTCAGGAGCAGGTGATGGTGCCGATCTCGTTCGACATTTCACGAACAATGTTGTTGACCCTGGACTTTCAGCAAGCCCTGCTGGCGCGGCTACCCACCGCCGCCCTCACCAGCGCCGAACGGACCGTCGAAGCGGTGCGATGCGCTCGCGAGGCCGGATTGCGCGTAGGGCACGTCCGGCTGGCGTTCCGGCCGGGATATCCCGAGTTGGCGCACTGGAACCACGGATTCGGACACATTCTGGGCGAAGGTCTCATGGTGGAGGGTCACTCCGGCACCCGTATCCACCCCGCGCTCGGCCCGGAGCGCGGCGAGTTCGTCGTCACCAAGAGCCGACTGGGCGCATTCGACGCCACCGACCTCGGCCGGATCCTGCGGGCCGCCGACATCACCACCTTGATCCTGACCGGAGTCACCACCACCGGCACCGTCCTGGCCACCACCATCGCCGCCGCCGACCGCGACTACCGGGTACTGATCCTGAAAGACTGTGTCGCCGACCTGGATCCGCTGGCCAACCGAAGCCTGCTCGAAACCGTATTACCGCTGTACGCCGACATCATCGAACTCGACGACCTCATCACACACCTGTCCCACCGGCCCGAACCGTCCCCCGACCCCACCTGATCGGCAACGCCGAGCGTCAGCTCGGACATCGGTTCAGGGCAGAGTGACGGTAGCCTTCGCCGTCGGGGTGAAGTAGCCGTAGGTCGCACCGGCGCTGCCGGATGAATAGCTGCCGTCGATCGCGATATTTCCGCCGGCATTCGGGCCGTCCTTGATATCGAGATTGAGCGCGGAGTTCGACATCGGGCGGCCCAGCGCTACGCCTTCGAGGCGGCTGACCTGCCCGTCGGGCCAAGTCGCCCACCCCGTGACCGGACTCGGAGGTCCGAATGATCCGGTCCCTGCGGATCCGGTTCCGAAATTGTTGCCAACGCCCAAAGATAGCTGTACGGGCGGCTGACCCGCGAGCGACCCCGTGCAGTTGGACAGGGAACCCGAGGAGGTCCCGCCGGAGTCGGTGAACTGACTTGCGTCGCAGGAGACGTTCTCCTGAGCCGATGCAGGTGCACCGATCAGGAAGGGCAGCGTGACAAACGCACCCAACGCGGCTGTGCCGAGCTTCCACTGGATTCGCATGGCAGGAGCGTAACCCCGTTAGTAGCGAAACGTTAGCTAGAAAGTGCGAGGTAGCAGCGTGTGGAGCGTCACACCACAGTTGGATGAGGACCTCGCACGGACGTCAGCGTGCACTGCGAGAAGCCGGCGCGCCAGTCCCCTTCGCGGCGCCACTTCGTAGAGGCTGGAAGCCCTTCTCAGGCGAACTCGCCCGCGATTCAGCTGGATGGTTGTATCACTCAGAATCGTTGTGATGCAGAAGATTCCGCAGGCTACGGTAGGCCACGATCACTGGTTCGCACGCGTTCAACAGCGCGGCTACGGCCAGCGGGACGGCGCGGGCAGCCTGCAGGATGAGCACGATGGCACCGATAGCGGCTAGGGCGATACTGAGAAGCGACATGCCTCGAGGTTCAGGCAGGGGGCCGTTCAGTCGCATCCAGTCGATCGAGGCTGTAAAACTCCTTATAGGGCGGACCTCGCTGCGTAATCTCTGAATGGAAATGAACGAAATGGACTGAGCGGATGGGCGTTCCGGAGAGTATCAACACCCGTGCCGAGCTTCGGGAGGCTCTCCGCAACCTGTACAGCGAGCAGGGGGTCAGCTATACCAAGCTCTACGCCTCGACGGAAATGAAGAGTTCGGCGACCATCCACAACTGGACTTCGGGCAAAACCTTCCCTCGCTGGTCGAATCTGAAGCAAGTACTACAGGTATGGGGCATCACGTCTCCGACCGAAATAGCGCGATGGCGGGCGGCGCACACCCGGGCGGAAGGCGACGATCCTGAGCAGTTGGGTACCTCGTTGTCAGCCCTGACCGACCCGTTCACCATGGGGGTCCATGAACCCATCTCCGCCGCAGGGGCGCTCACATTGCCAGCATTGCCGCCCTACCTGCGCCGCGCACACGACGCGCGGCTCGCAACGGTCGTAAACCGGGCCGCCACCGGGGACAGCGCCATCGCTGTGCTGCTCGGCGGGTCATCAACCGGCAAGACACGAGCTCTCTGGGAAGCCCTCACGCCGCTACGCGACAAAGGCGGATGGCGAGCGTGGTACCCCCTGTCTCCCTCTCGAAACGAAGGCCTACAAGACGGCATCGCGCGGATCGGTCCTCGAACGGTCTTGTGGCTCAACGAAACCCAACACTACTTTCAAAACCACAGTGCCCTGGATGGGGAACGCATCGCCAACCTTCTGTTGGAATTGCTTGGCGACCACCGCCGGGCGCCGGTGCTGATCCTGGGCACCATGTGGCACGAGCACTACGACGCGCTGTGCCGCGACTCTGGTTCGCCGATCCGCAAGCTGCTCACTCCCAATGTCATTCGCGTCGCATCGAGTTTCGCCGGCGTCGACCTGGCCGCACTGCGACGCGCGGTAGCGGCCGACACTCGTATAGCGCGGGCCTGCCTGCGGGCTACCGACGGCCGCATCGCCCAATACCTCGCCGGAGGGCCGGAACTGATCGATCGTTACGAACATCAAGTCACCGAGGCCGCGCGGGTCACCATCGAAGTCGCTATGGATGCGCTCCGTCTAGGACATCCAAACGCGTTCACTCCCGACTTCTTGCGCGCCGCCACAGCTGCCTGCCTGAGCCGTGACGAACGAAACCATCTGGCACCTGACTGGTTCGAACTCGTCCTATCCGAACTCACCCAGCCATGCAAAGGTGCCCCGGGACCGATCCGGATTTCGCGCCCAGCCTCGTCGTCAGGGCCTCCCCGGATGGACCAACATCACGGAGCAGGCGAGCACAGTGCGAAGGCAGAACCCGGGGTGTACCAACTGGCCGACTATCTCGATCAACACGGGCGCACCGCCCGCGCCGACCAGATTCCGCCGCTGGGATTCTGGCGCGCCGTCCTAGAGCACGCCAGCCCCTCCGACCTTGCCGGACTCGCGGACACCGCAGCCGACCGCGGCTTGCTTCGCACCGCTGCACAGCTGAGGACTCGGGCAGTCCAATCCGCCGGTAACCTGCGCGCTATCCGCGGCCTCCTTGGTAATCCGCATACCAGAGTTGGGCAAGCCGGAGTGCTCGATTGGGCAATGGAACACGTGACCAGCACCAACCCTGACGGCGTGTCACCTGTGTTGGCTATGTGTGGAAAGAACAAGGAGCGCCGCCGGAAGCTGGCGTCGCGAGCCGCGGCCCTGATCGATCTCGACAGCCCGCGCGTCGTCAGCCGCCTCATTCAATCAGAAGACGAGGCCACCGTCGCTGAGCTCATGGCACGCAATCCCGGCGCCGCCGTCAAAATCGATGACCCGTCGGATGTTTGGATGCTACTGAACGCGCTGCGCAACGCAGGAGATAACGAGCAGACCTCCATGTTGCTCGCCCGCAATCCAGCGGCCGAGGTCCGACTCGACGACATCGGAGGCGTCGCTAATCTGCTCACACTCTTTCAAACACTCGAAGACCCCGAACAACTCGTAACCCTGGCTGGTCGCGCTGCTGAACGACACAGTCGGCTAGGGGATTTGGAAGGGTGGGTCAGCCTGCTTCTGTACCTGCGCACCAACCGAGCCACCACGCAAGTGAACACGCTCCTGACCCACGATTCACTCGCGAACCTCAGCTTCACCAGCGCGAAGGGAGTCGGGGAACTGATCGGGCTATTGCAACGCGAGGCACCAGATCTCATCCCGGTGTTGCTGGCACACAACCCCGCCGCCGAGGTCAGCCTTGACAACCCGACAACTCTGGCGTTCCTCATATCCAAGTTGCAAGCGGTTCAAGCCACCGATCAAATTGACGTACTACTGGGTCGTGACCTCGGTTCCAACGCCAGGATCGACGACAGCGTTGCAGTCGCTACGCTGATGATGTGGCTACGAGTAGTCAACGCTGACGGTCAAGCAGCTGAACTGTGCTCCCGAGCGGCCCAGGCCGTCGACCTGGACGATCCCGACATGGTGACCCAGTACCTGCAAGATCTGGCACCGAGCGGAACCGCGCAGGAGCTCGTGGAAGCGCTGGTAGCAAGAGATCCTGTCGGCCACGTCGACTTGGACAACCCCTACCAAGTAGCGTCTGTACTGCGAGCTCTTATCCCCGTGGGCGCTCTCGACACAGCAGCCGACCTCGCCCTACGAGCAGCAAGCCACATCGGTCTCGATAGCCCACCGAATCTGGGCGATCTCAATCGGACGTTGTACCGGATGATCGCCGAGAGCCCGAACACCATGCTTTCCAACAGCATTGGCGTAAACGGGCCGACCGACAACAGCTTCGTGGCGAACCTCGTGTTGTCAGCGATGGAGTCCGGCAGCCCAATGGCCCTCACCATCGACCGCAGCACCCCAACCGACCCGAGCGCCCCTATCGCAGGATCCGGGCAGCAATCTGGGGAGCCATGCACCGCCGACCAGGCCGCCCTCCTCGTCCAGCGATTGCCGGCGGCGGGGAAGTTCGAACAGTTCTTGGCAGTGCCCGGTAACCGCGAGCGATTCTGGTACGGGCGAGAACCAGACGGAACACCTTCTGCTGCATGGACATGGGACGAGATGAGATAGCGCTCCTCCACAGCTCAGAAACTCTGTCTGTTGGACGACCACCGATGACGTTGCCGAGCGGCTGAGATGGGAAGCCTCAGCAGAGGCCGAGCGTTGGCGACGCGAAACCTCGACCGCTCAGCAGCGAGGAACCAGACGGGTGTGCTGGAGCGGATCGACGCAGACTTCGGCGGCGTCACCCTCACCGCAAGAGCGCAAACGAATACAGGGTGATGCTTCCTGGTTGGCTGACGGACGGGTTATACGCCGAGAGGGCTCGCATCTCCCCGCCTCGCCGTATCTGCCTATCCTTCAAGGCCCGCGGACCGTTCAATATGGCACTTGGGGCCTAGTTCAACAGTTCACAACCCGTTGACCAGCGGAAACGGTCAATCCTTCTTCATCATCTCGTAGAACCCCCAAGATCATGCGCTGACCTGGCGATCTTGGGGGTTCTACCTATTCTGACCTGGCATTTCGCTACCTCAACGCGTCCCGTTCGTTCCGATCGAATCCCATGGATTCCTACCGTTTCGGCCGCAAAATGGCACTCAAAATGGCACTCGAATTCCCACCAGTTCCCATCGGTTCCGCCCCCGTCGACCGTCCGCAGGTACGCCGTGGCTTCGACCGGCAGCCAAGACAGGACATGACCTGCGATCGCTGGGTTATGAGCCAACGGGAAGCGGTTCCACCAGTGCTATCCCGTTCCGTTGCGTCCTATCCGTGCTGGTCAGCGGAATGCCAATCGTTCACGGCGTCCGCCTGGTCCCGCCGTGACCTATCGGTCCCGAACTGTCGTGATGCCAAAATTGATGCCAAATCCCGGGCAGTGACCAGCGATTTCTCTCCTTCTGAGTTGCCCCGTCAGGCGGATCGCTTGCCGACGAACCCATTCAGGGACGCATGGCGGAAGCGAACTGGCTGCCAAATCACTGTCGGTGATCATTACTCAGGAGTGGGCTGCCATAGATGTGACATCATCACCGGGTAGCGCACCGGCCGGAACTCAGTAAAGCTTATGTCGCGAACGTGGCTGAAGTCGGACCAAAGCAGCCTCCCGCCCTTCAGCCAGCGAGCTGGCTTAACGGTCTTAGCCACCAACTCCAGTTCCGCGGCCGTCGCCAAACGCCGGGCACCCGCCGTACCGTACAGCCGAACACCGGGCGGCGCCGAAAACCTGCCCTCAAGTAGCGACCGGAGCCAAAACCATGAACTCCGGTCGACCGCCATGACGCACACCTGTGGGTTGGCGTTGAGGTGTTGTGCCAGGGTGCTGGTGTACTGCTCGAAGTAGAAGCCGGTCAGGTCGTCCCGGAGAAAGAAGGTACCCACTGGCGTGACGTGGGGTCGCCCTCTCGAGTCCACCGATGCGATCGCAAAATGCCCTGTCGACCGCTTACCTCTCGACACCACGTCCCGGATCTGATCCCAGTTTTCATCAAGTTTCATAGCATTCCTGCCCAACTTCAAAATATATTTAGATCAATTCAACCAGCAACTAGGACCTGCTCGAACAAATCCATGAACTCGACTCCCGCGATGGCATCGAATTGAGTGTGGGTATAGCTCAAGCTGAGAAACATTTCGCCGCCGAACGATACCGCAGCGAGCGCGGTGTCGTTCGGCGAATGACTCGGGGACGAGAACCAAATTCCGGTGACCTCCCCCGCGTTGCCGCCGAGCACCGGCGGCGGCATCACGCGCCCGAGGTTTGTCATCACCGCGCTATCGGCGACTCGGCCACCGAGTAGCGGCTTCTCGCGCACAACCCAGCGTTTCAGTGCGGCAGGAAGCAGGTTCAGTAGGCCGAGAAGATCGCGCATCAGGCCGTGCGTGCGGTTCATCTTGATACCGGATGTTCGTCTGGCCGCTTCGGTCGTCGCGGTCAAGACATCGCTCTGCATCGACTCGGGAATGTTCACTGAGGTGAATATAGCAAAATTTCCAACTACCTCGTTCCGCCATTCCAGTGGACGCGAATTAACCGGCATAACCATCGAAAGTCGACCTGTCGGGCCTCCGTATTTATCATTCCATCGTCGCATGGTTACCGCTAGTGACCCGATCAGCAGATCGTTCACGGTGGCTCCTGCCGGACGTCGCCGCATCGCCTCTTTCATCGTGTCGACATCGATCCGGCGAAGCTCGAAACCGTAGCCGGATCGATCAATTCCACCGCGCTGCACAATTCGGCAAGGTTCGCGGGTTCCTACCCGTGCGATATCTACGAATGCGCGCGCACGGCCGACCAGGCCCGTCATCGATCCGTCTTTGAGAAGCCTCCGGACGTCGCGCGCAAGCAACGGGTCGAAGGATGGCACTACGTCCGGTTCACCGCCATAGGCGCGAAGAATCGAGTACACGACCCGCACACCAGACATCGCGTCCGCCGCAGCGTGGTTGAGGTTCAGCAGCAGCCGGTCTCCGCCAGGCGCATGCACGAGCAAGAGTTCGAACGGGCCCGGTTGGTCCAGCCGTGGCGAATGATCGAGCAAACGAATCCGGGCCTCGGCTAGTTCGTTCTCATCGCGGCACTCGACGGTAGTCAGCGGCAGCGAATCCAGTGTGTCGGCGATCCGCCATCGATACCTGATGTCAGTGGCCCGCCATGGGGCCAGCTCGGCGCGCAGCATGGGGTGGGCTCTCACCGCCGCCCAGGCCGCCGCCTGCAGTCGCACCGAGTCCAGACGGCCGGACACCGCGGCTTCGATGTGAATTCCCCACGGCTGGAACGCATTGTCGAGGTGCAGATAGAACTCGTCGAAGGTGTTCAGGTCGACCTGTCGCATCTATCCTCGCTCCGCTGCTCGGACCGTTGGCTCGAGATCAACACTCTCGCCACTGGTATCACTGCCACATGCTGGAGTGCCAGACTGTATGAGCTCGAACGCGGCCGGGTCGAGTTTGCGGGTTCGAAGCCGGTATTGCCAAGTGAATCCGGGCCAGACCACACGGTTCTTCCCCTGGGAATCGTGAACCTGGTTGGTGCAACCGCCTGTCGTCCAGACAGCCTTGGCCAACCGGCGCTGAATGTCGTCGGTGTAGCTATCCTGAGCCGACCGCGTTACTGCGATCGCTACCGCCTCCGAAGATTCCACACGTTGCAGTGCGCGGATGATGAAGCGGACTTGCTGCTCGATCATATAGATCGTTGAATTATTAAGGCTGGCCGTATTGGGTCCGAACATTATGAAGAGGTTCGGGAAATCGGCACTCATCATCCCGAGATACGGATCAATGCCATTCTCTCGCCAATCGTCGGACAGCCGTGCGCCTTCCACTCCAATGAGGTCGAAGATCGGGTTGCCCTGGAAGCCTGGCAGAATCTGGAAACCCGTAGCGTAGATAATGGCGTCGACTTCGCGCTCGATACCGTCCGCATCGATCACTCCATTCCTGCCGATTCCCGAGATTGGCCCTGTCGTCACCTCTACATGCGGCCTGTTCAGCGCTGGATAGTAGCCAGCCGAACTCAGAATCCGTTTGCAACCGATGCGGTAATCAGGCGTCAGGGCCGCTCTCAACTCGGGATCGTCAATACTACGGGAGATGTTCCACTTGCCTGCCCGTTCGAGGAATCCGAGCATCCACGGATGACCGTTCATGCCGAGGACAGTCGACTCGAAAATCCAGTAGATCAGCGTCCGGAAGCTCCTGCGCAGCCCTGGTACCCAACGCAGGAGCCAACGGGCGCTCGGACTGATCCCGAACTCTGGGCGCGGCAGCACCCAGGGCGCAGAACGCTGGTATACGTGTAGTTCCCGAACGCGGTCGACGATCTCCGGGATTAGTTGTACGGCACTGGCTCCGGTCCCGACCACCGCCACTCGCTTACCGGTGAGATCCACCTCGTGGTTCCACTCCGCTGAATGGAAACTGATCTGCGTGAAGGATTCGATGCCAGGGAGCGCAGGGAATCGGGGAATGTGCAACTGACCAATCCCGATGATGTAGTACTGGCATACGTATTCAACACCGGTACCGGTGGTAATGAACCACCTGTTCGCCTCCGCATCCCAGTGGCCGCCGTCGGCCCTGGTGCCGAAATGAATCTGCTTGCGCAGGTCGTACCGCTCCACCAGATCCTTCATATAGCCGAGGATCTCCGGCTGCCCGGACCATACGCGTGTCCATTCGCTACTCGGCTCGGACGAGTACGAGTACAGGTGTGTAGGGACATCGCAAGCGCACCCAGGGTAGGTGTTCTCGCGCCATGTACCGCCGATATCGTCTGCCTTTTCGAGGATGACGAAGTCGTCATAGCCCGCCTTACGCAGCGCTATTGCCATGCCGAGCCCGGAGAAGCCGGTGCCGACGATCACGAACCGAGCATGGGTGACGCGCCGATCCGATACCGGATCGTCCATCCCGAACTCCTTCTGTTGCCTAGTCAGGACGCTGTGGACAGGGTCAGCCGACAACGGACGGGTCCGCTTCCTCGGCATTGAGGTGATCGCCCGAAGGGTCTGGTTCGGGAAGGTCATTGTCCTCGTTGACAGCCCACTTCTCGTGCAAGCGAGAGAGAGCCTTCGGACCCCACCAGTTCGCCCGACCCATCAGTTTCATGAACGCCGGGATGAGCAGGATGCGGATGAGGAAGGCATCGAACACGATCGCCACCGTCAGGGCGACGCCCAGCATGCGCATGGTCGCGACGTGCGATGCAATCATTGCGGCGAAGACGATCGCCATGACGAGGGCTGCCGCCGTCACCACCTTGCCGGCACGGCCCAGTCCGATTGCGATCGCGCGTTCGTTCCCCTTGGCAGTTCGGTCCGACTTCAGCCATTCTTCCCGGATCCGGGACATGACGAAGACTTCGTAGTCCATCGACAATGCGTAAGCCAA
Organism: Nocardia yamanashiensis; assembly: GCF_021183565.1. Lineage (NCBI taxonomy): Bacteria > Bacillati > Actinomycetota > Actinomycetes > Mycobacteriales > Nocardiaceae > Nocardia > Nocardia yamanashiensis. Next base: position 838,194 of record NZ_CP089226.1, on the reverse strand, counting down.
GCACAGGATCAGCGGCACGAATGGGCCCGCGATCAAACCGGTCGTGGTCGTGCCCAGACCGCCGAGATGGCCTTCTTGGAAGAGCCAAACCACGGCACCGAAGGCGGCGCCCAATGACATGACATTCATGACGAGCCCCTTGATCGGCAATACGACACTGCCGGTCAGCAGGAACATCAGTACGAATGTGATCAACCCGATGAGGACGAGCACCCACGGGAAGGATTTCAGCGTGCTGTCCACGTAGTCGTTGTTGACCTGCGCGAGGCCGTCGAAGAGAGTCGTGGCCGGCGCGGGTACATCCTTGAGCGCCTGCAGCTGGTCCTTGCCGGCGTGCGAGTAAGGATCCAGGGTCGTCGAGATCGTCAGATACGCGGCATCGCCGGAGCGTGCGGCCGGACCGACCGGAGCCGCGAGCATTTGCGCACCATTGACAAAGGTGCCATTGGGCGCCGACACGCTCGTCACATGGGAAACCTTCGAAAGCTGCTGTGCGTATTGGGTCAGCGCCTGGTCGGTGTACTGACCATCAACAAGGAGTACGCGATCGGTGCCGGCGAAGTTCTGTGAGTAATCGCTGCGCATGGAGTCGCCCACGTGCGCTGACGGAGCAGAGAGCGGCAGCATTCGGTCGTCGGGCAAACCGATCTTGATATTCAGGAAAGGCAGGCCCAGCGCCACGAACATCAGCGTGATAGCGAGAACCACCGGCACAGCGAATCGCATGGCGAACACAGCGTTTCGGTAGAAGAAGCTCTGTTCGGGCGCCTGGGCCTCGGTGACAGTGGGCCGACCGAGCCAGCGACGCAGAGGCTTTCGGATATCGAAGGCATCGAGACGATCACCCAACAGCACTATCATCGCTGGAGCGATGATCAAGGCACCTGCGAGTGATACCGCCGCCGACGTGACGCCCGCATAGGCGAACGACCGCATCAGGTAGGTCGGGAACACCATCATGGTGGCCGCGATGGCCGCTACGGTCAACGCCGAGTATGTGACTGCGCGACCGGTAGTAGTCATTGTTCGGACCAGCGCCTGGTCACGTGGAATGCCTTGCGAGACGTTTTCGCGGAAGCGGTTGACGATCAGGAGCGTGTAGTCGATCGCCAACGCAAGCGAGACCGCGGTAGTCAGGTTCAGCGCGAACACCGACACATCGGTGAAGCTCGACAGGATCCGCAGCACCGCCAGAGTCACCGCGATCGAGACGACGGACACGGCCATCGGCAACGCGGAGGCGATTGCACTGCCGAAGATCCAGACCATGACCAGGAAGGTCAACGGAACGGCGATGATCTCCACGCGTATGAGGTCGTTCCGCGATTCGTCGGTCAGATCGTTGTAGAGAATCGATTGTCCACCGGCCGTGACGGTGACGCCGTCCTTCTCGCCCACGATGCTCTTCACGATGTCGCGTGCGCGGTTCGGGGCGACGCTGTCGGACCCGGCAACCTGTGTCGCCACCAAGCCGGTCTTATGGTCCGTGGTGGCGAGTGCGTTGCTGAAGCCGTTTGGCGCGGCCCAGTACGAGATGATCTTGCCAGCGTAGGGCGAAGCCTTCAGCGTGGCCGTGACCTGGTCGGCTCGCGCGCGGGTCGCGGGGTCGTCCACACCCGCGGGACTGCTGATCTCAAGGATTAGAGACATTCCGCCCTCGTGGAACTGTTCCTCGATGATCCGCTGCGCGCGAGACGATTCCGAGGCCGGATCCTGATAACCGCCGGCGGGCAGCGAAATCATTACGGGGGCACCGATGATGCCACCAACGACCAGGAAGAGGAACGCACCTGCAAGGACTGAACGCGGACGGCGGAGGACGAGTCTGATGAGTCTTGCAAAAATCACTGCATATTCCTCGGGTTGGAGTGGTCCGCGAGCTCCGGCAATGGGGACCGTTCTAGCGATTTCTTAATGTTGGACAACGTTTTTCGCATGCCGTGAAGCACTCGCTGATCAAATTTCGTGTTGCCACCGAAGACGTGGTCGCCCAGGAAGCGGGACAGCTGCGATTGCCCCTCGACTGCACTGCGACGCACGGTGAGCTGCGTACCGTGTACGACCGGAGTTACTGTGTAGGACCACCGCATTCGGTTCTCGTTGATACGCCAAGCGACCATACGATTCTCATCGCATGCGACCACCCTGGCCGTGGTCAACCACCAGATTCTTCCGTCGTTGTTGACATTGGCAATCCAGGTCCCCGGGCGGACTTTTCCGAACACGATCGTCCGGCGACATTGCGGGCTCCACTGCGGCATCGTGTTCAACCTGGATACAGCACGCCAGACGTCCCGCGGCGGCGAGGCGATGAACAGGCTCTCCTCCAGGTCGCCGAGCCCACTCACCGAACGACTTCCTTAGCCGCCAAGACAATTTCACTCGCCGCACGTTCGCCGGAGAGGAGTGCGCCCTCCATGCCGCCGAAGTTTTCGAAGCAGGTCTCCGAGCCCGCCCAATGGACCCTTCCGACCGGTTTGCCGAGTACTCGGAGCGGACCAGTCAGGGATCCCGGAGTCGCGAGACCGAAGTAGCAGCCACGGATCCAAGGATCCGACGACCAGTCCCTCTCCAAATACTCGACCGGGTGCGCGGCTTCCGAGCCGACCACGCGCGCGAAGGCTTCCAGCACCGCCTGTCGACGCTCTCGTTCCGTCATCGCGGATATTTCGCGGCTCGCGGCTCCTGGGACAAAGCCGACCAACACGCCGGGCGAGCCGTCGGGCGGTGAATTGTCGAATGTCGATGTGACCGGGCCGACCAGGCTAAGCGTGCGGCCGCTCAGTCCCCGCTCCCGCCAGAAGGGCCGGTCATACACTGCGGTGCACTTGATCACATCCGCCATCGGAAGGCTCCGCAGGGCCGCCGCACGTTCCACGGGAAGCGCCGGTTCGAAGTGGATCTCCGAGGCCAATTCTGGTGGCACCGCAACGATCACCCGGTCTGCAGCCACGGTAGCGCCACCGACGGTCACCTCGACGCCACCGTCCACGGTCCGGATAGCAGTGACCGGTGCGCCGGTGACGATGCGGTCGCCGAGTTCGGCAGCTAGACCGTCAACAATCACTCCCGACCCACCGACGATCCGGTCCTGCAGAATGCCGCCCTCGGTATCGCCGAGTGCGTCGAAACTGCCTGCGATAGCAACATATTGGAGAGCCTGCAGCAGGTTCATGCGATCCGGCGTCTCACCCCATATCGTCGATACCGCTGCGGACAACAGCGATCGACATTCCTCGGTGTGCACCAAGCGGTCGAACCAGAGACCAAGGGTCTCGTTGTCCCATCGGGATGCCAGTGGCGCATCCCAGGGCCGGTCTCGCGGCACAGTGCGCGCAAGTACGTTCAGAAGTGTTCGGACCAGCCCCAATTCGAGCAAGGCATGCGGCCGAAGCGGCGGTATCTTGCCACGGTGTCGGCGCAGTTTCGAGCCGACCTCGAGCACGTGGGTACCGCGATCAAAGGTCGGGAAGAGATCAGAGCCGAATTCGGCCACCAGACTGATCAACAGGCGGTCCTGGGTGGCGACCCACTGGCCACCCATTTCCACCACCTTGCCGTCACCAATTGTCGCGTTCAGGACGCGACCGCCTACCCGGTCGCTCGCTTCGAGCACCATTGGCTCAAGACCGGCGCGCAACAAGGTGCGCGCAGCATATAGCCCTGCCAGGCCAGCACCGACCACAACGACGTCGGGCCGACGCCCGTCGGGTGATCTCGCGGGCTGCAGGACAGGATCCAGGTTGTCTGTATGGCTCATTTCGGATGTACCTCGGGCTCATCGGGGAAGCAACGTTGCAAAGTCGTGGGCGCGGGTGGTTGACGATCGGTGGCCGGATCGGCCTGTGCCGCAGCCGAATACCGCGCCACGAATCCGGCCAGACTCGCGACCATGGTCTCGGCTGCATATAGCTGTGCTTTGCGGACCACGAACCCGGGCACCGGAATCTTGGGCTCCAGTACGAAATGGACCGCGATGCGGCTTGTGCCGTCGACCGGCTGCACGACGTAGGAACCGCCTTGGTGCCTTAGATTCCGTGAATTCGTGGTTTCCCAAGAAAATCCGGTGTCGTGCCAGACATAGCTGTACTCCTGATATTCGCGGTAGCCGAACATCGCGACTTCGGCGCGCGCCCTCAGGGGACGCCCTCGACCGTCCGCTGACTCCACGACCACGCTCTGATGCAGGGCCGACCACTCTGGCATGCGCTCGATATCCATCAGAGCTTGCAGCGCCTCGTCCGGTGAGACCGCGACACGACACTCGGTATCGATCTCGTATCTAGTCACGCTGTCCCCCGGCTGCGCTTGCACTCGCCGTCCGCGCACACTCCGATTCCGGTAACTGCTGCCGCAACGCGGATCGCAGTCGGGGCAGGATGAAGATCCTGAGTATCGGGAAGAGCAGCGAACGCGGGATGTACCGACCGGTGTAGGCCTGGGTCTTCGCCATGAGACCGGGGATCACCATCCGGTGCCCCCGTGAAAGCCCTTCCAATGCCTCGCGGGCCACCCTTTCCGCACTGAGCCACACGAAGATTCGATGCCGTTCGATGGCGGCGACACCGCCGACCCGGCTGAACTCGGTCAGGACCGGACCAGGCGCCAGCACGGTACAGGTGACCCCTGTTCCACGGAGTTCTTGGTGCAGCGCCTCCGCGAAACTATTGGTGAAGGCCTTGCTCGCGGCATACACCGCGGCGGTGGGTACCGGCTGTTCGCCAGCATTGGAACCGGTGATCAGAATCGCGCCTCGGCGCCGAGCCAGCATGCCGGGCAGTACCGCTTGGGTGAGTTCGTGCATCGCGACGACGTTCACCTCGACCTCACGTATCTGCGCAGCCGAATCGGCGTCAGCCACGGTGCCACACACAGGAAACCCCGCGTTGTTACAGAGCACGGAAATCGTTCGGGTGCGAAGGTTTTCGACGAACTCGGCTCGCGCCGCACGATCGGAGAGATCGCAACCGACGACCTCGACGGTGACCCCGTACTTCCCAGTGAGTCGGTCGGCGATCTCCCGGAGCCGGTCGGTCCGGCGGGCCACCAACACCAGGTCATGTCCGCGGTCGGCGAGCTGCTCCGCCAGGGCGGAACCGATACCCGACGACGCTCCGGTGACCACTGACCAGGAGCCCGCGTCAGCTGTGAGGGTCATGCCAAGGCCGCCGCGGCGTTGGCATCGAGCCGAGCCGTCAACTGCGCTGCGGCGGCGGCACCAGATTGGCTGCAGGCTTCCAGGTTCACGCCGAGCAGGTAGTCGCCACTCAGTTCCAATCCGTCGATACTGGCGAGCTGACCGTGAAGATCGGCGAGCAACTCACCGTAGAAGGGACCGTAAGCGCAGTATGCCGCTGGCCAGTGGTGGGTAAGGGTAGTGAGTCGAGTACCCGGAGTAATCCCAAGCAGCCCTGATACTTTCCGCTCGGCATCGTCGAGCCAGCGGCCGAGGGTGTCGGGGCTGGGCTCATTCCGAGCGTCACGGCCGCTGAAGGTGTACCGCACGATGTGTCGGTCCTCGATCCCATAGGCCCCCGCGTTGCTGCACGGCCCGCCGTCCATTGCAAGCGCGCGTACACCGGGTTCGAAGAACGGCCGGTCGTACTCGACAAGCGCGACCGTCGACGGGAAATACCGCACCCGCCGCAAGGTTTCTCCCAATTCCGGATGAGTCGCTGTCACAATCGCAGCCGCGGCGTGGGCGGGAACCGCGAGCACGATGCCGTCGTAGTACCGTTCGCTCACCGTGCCGTCGAGGTCGACGCAGAGTCCTGAAATGCGCCCGTCCTCGGAGATCAGCCTCCGCACCGTCGCACCTGTGGTGACGGGTAGACGCCGACGGAACTCGTCGAGCACCGGCTGGATACCTTCGGTGAGCTGCTCGTAGGTGTCCAGCATCAGGGATAGATTGGTGCCGAAGGTGCCCAGGTAGACCTCGTCCGGTTCGGCTCCGTTCATACGGATCGTCATGGGCCGCAGGATGTTCTGCACGATCCGTGGACCAAAGTGTGCACTCAGCGGTAGGCGGTCACCGCTACGTCCGAGACCCGTGAAATATGGTGAATCGAGGAAGGCGTTGGAACGATTAGCCCGAATCCGTACTGCGTGAACGGCCAGCCGGGCGAGGTCTGCGGGGGACCCGACCTCGAAAGTGTGGCGCAGGCTCCGAAACAGATGGGAGGTGTCCAACGTACGGATCTCGCCATCGATGACCCGGGATGAGTTGATGCCGAACGGCTCCCACGACTTACCGCCGAGTGCGCCCACCACACTCCGGAATTCGGAATACTTATGTCCGATGTTCTTGCCACCGGTCATTACCGGCCGTTCGCCGAGCACATCGATCCCGAATCGGCCGCCGATCCGTTCCTCCGACTCGAGCACCTCCACGTCAAATCCGGCCTCATGAAGTCGAAGTGCACTAGTGATTCCCGAGATTCCGCTCCCGACTACCGCGACCCGCAGTGTGTTTCGCTCGTTGATCATGATCGTCCCCTCAAAGCCGAATGTTGTGAGCCTTTTCATCGCTGTGCAGGAGGACGAGTCCGCCGGCCGCGATGGATTTTCCGAACTGATGTAGGCCAACGACGGCTCGGATCCGGTCGGCCGAGCTCGCTTCGAATTCGACCTCGCATTCCAACGATGCGTCGAGTTCGCCGAAGTCCTCGAATTTGGCGGTGGCCGCGACGACCGTAGTGACCGACTGCTCGGACAGCAGCCCGAGCCGATGGCCGGTGGCGATCACCGCTTGGCGGAAGGCCTCTATGCAGAGAGGGCCTGGCACGTGGTCGTACTCGTGGTCGAAGAACGAGGGATGCGACCGATCGATCACGATCGGGAACCTGCCACCGGTGGCAGTCAGGTCGTGGGGTTCCCCGAGCACCACATTGCGCCGATCCGAACGGCCAACCAGAGTCGGCGACAGTGGAATCGGGACCACCGCCGAGGCGGCCGGTCGACGGCGACGCTGAAAGTCGCGCAGTGCCTGGTAATCGTCGGCCGGTAAGAACACCACGTCACCGGAGAAGGTCAGTGCGGCTTGTCCTCCGATGGCCGCCACGCCCGCGAACTTCAAGCCGCCCTGACTCGCGCTCCGCTTGTCCCAGTTGATGATCCGATAATGCAGAACGCCCTCCAGGGCGTTTCGGTGGTCGTCGGCGAACAACTCGGGCCGGTCGACCTCGAAGTCGAACCCGTGCATGGTGAACGGCAAACCGATCGGAATCTCAAGGTGGCGGTGGAGCACGACGAAGGCAGCTTGGCGGGCAGCCTCCGCCACCGCGAACGTATCGTGACGCTCGGCCGGTCGATCCGCCCACACCAGATGTGCCCGGGGCACCTGAAAGGCCACCAGAAATTCGCCGTCACCGCTACGGACCGAATCCGCGATCAGTACCTCGCCCAGATTCCTCCGATGTGCGAGCTGACGCGGCACTGTTTGTTCGAAACTGAGGGTGGTGGTGTCAGCCTGCACTGTCATCGAGCTCCTACCTTCACCTGTGGCGATCCCTTCGCGTTCACGGACGCGGCGGCCGACGGCGCCCATTTCGGCTGCCAGCTGGCCCAGCGGCGACCAGCTTCCTGTCTGAGCAATATTGCGAAATTCCGAACAACATCGATCCGTGAGCTGTCAGCTCGCCAGAGCATCCGTCCCATCGCCGGGCCGAGGTATCGCGGACTCATCAACTGTGTTGGCGATCGCCGATGGCTGAAAAGCTCTAGATAGCGGTTGATTTCGCCGTTCCGGGCCAACTCCTCGAGCACCTTGGCGAAAAGCCCCGGAACCGGTCCGGCACAGCCGACATCCGTGGCCATCCAGTAGTAGTCGGCGTACTTGCGATCCCGCTGGCGCCCCCACCGCGCTATCGCGCGGTCGAGATCCTTTGCGTTGCCGTGGATCCGCTGCCTCAAGACCGCGGCCAAAGTATCGGCCTGTCTGAACGCGTCAGCGATTCCGCGCCCCACCGCAGGATCCTTGAAATGTCCGGAATCACCGACCAGTACCCAACCCGGTCCTGACGGTTCGCGGAAGTAGCCGCTGAACTTGGTGATTCCGAAGATCTTCCCAGTCTGCTGCGCCTGGTCGATGGCGGCGGCGACAGGTTCGCAACTGCGCGCGTGCTGCATCACCGACTCACGCAGATTGCGGCGGAACGCCTCCCTCTCGTGGACTTCCGGCGAGACACCGACGATGTAGAGACCATCATCGCAAGGCCCCGCGAAAACGTGTCGGTCGCCCCATCGGTGAAAGATGAAAGTCGGCTCCGACCACTGTGCACCGGTGAAGTACGTCCAGTAGTACCACCGTTCGTTGTGGGTGACGTTGTACTTGCGCGCTCCCACCAGCCGGGCGACCGTCGAATCACGGCCGTCCGCACCGATCACCAGCTTTCCGTAGATCTCCATTTTCTTGCCGGCCCGAACGGCTCGCACCCCTTCGACGCGGCCATGCTCGTCGGTCAGCAGATTGACGACTCTGGCGCCCATCCGAAAATCGGCGCCGGCATCGACCGCGGCTTCGGCAAGGATCGGGTCGAGTACCTCACGACGAATCGACAGGGCACCACCCACATCGCCAGGTTGGAGCGGGTAGTCGGTGATCGTACGGAAATCCTCCATCCGAGTGTCGACTCGAGTCATGAACGGTGCGCCGGTCTGCACAACTTTGTCGATGACCTTCAGCCGTTCGAGGAACGACACAGCATCGGTTTGCAATGCGTGGGAAGAGAGCGTGGCTTTCGGGTGATGGACCTGCTCCAACACGATCACCTGCAGCCCCTGCCTGGCCAGCAGGACAGCGAGCGCCGATCCAGCGCACCGACCGCCCACAATGACCACGTCACAGTGCTCGCGCATCGCAGTCACCCACCTTCGCCATCAGCAGCTCGCGAAGCGTTTCGAGGACTTCCGGCGTGTGCTCGGTGAGATAGAAATGTCCCCCTGGAAAGCGCCGTGACACAAAGTCACCGATGGTTTCGCGCCCCCAGTCGGCCAGATTGTCCGCCGTTGTATCCGGATCCTCGGTCCCTGCAAAGGCGGCGATGGAGCACGACAGCACTGGGTCTCGGCGATAGTCGTAGTTGACAACGAGTTCGAGATCGGACCGAAGGAGCGGCCCAAAATGCTCGACGAGTTCAGGGACACCCCGAATCTGCTCGGGCACACCGCCGTATCGTGCGTCCATCAGGCTCATCAGCGTCAGATCGTCGGCCAGCAGAGCGACCGCGAACGGTGCCGAAGGGGCGGGCCTGCCGGATACCACCAACTGTGCAGGCTCGATTCCCGCCGTGGTCATGCTACGGGCCACCTCGAAGGCGAGCAGCGCCCCGAAGCTGTGACCGAAAAGAGCTATCGAACCGGGTATTTCCCTGGCAATTACCTGAGAGGTCCCCTCTACCAACGGTTTCCACGCTGTTATCGGTTGATCACGTAGCCAACGGCCGCGCCCCGGCAGAGCAACGGTCCAGACCTCCATCTCGAGACCGAGGAAATCGGCCCAATGCCGGAACACCTGCGGCCCGCCGCCCGCATGGGCGAAACATACGAGGCGTAGCACGGCGTCAGGTCGCGGTCGCACACAGGTGAGCCCGGCTGACAATCGACGTGTGTCATATCGCGGCCGGAAATTCATGCTGCACCATCGATTTCGCCTGTCGCCGCCTCGAGCGACGCGACGATCGCTGTGGCCAGTTCGATAGGGGTACCGCCCTCGAGCAATGGCGCCAGCGGTACCCGAACACCGAGGTCCTGTTCGGCCCGGTTCTTCAACTCGACGATGACCAGCGAATCGAGATCGAGGTCCTCCACTCGCACGTCCATAGGGACGACGTCCACGTCGTCCACCTCAAGCACCTGGGCGAGCCGCTCCCTGATGTATCCGACCACCACATCGACGCGTTCGCCAGTGGTTGGGGGCAGCACGATGGTCGGCGTCGGGTCGGGCACAGCCTCGTCCGCCCTCGCAGAATCGTCGGTGTCGAGCCACTGCAGCCAGTGCCGACTGTACTGCCACGGGTAGGTTGGCAGGGTGATCGGCACAGCCGGATGATCGGCGAAGGCTCGCCAATCGACGGTGAGGCCGACCTCGTACATCCGTGCCAGGGATTCGTACCGGAACCCGGTTCGATTGCGGTGCAGGCTGCCCACCTCACGGTGCTCGAAACCAAGATCCTCGAGCGTTTCGCCGATGTGCCGCAACAACACTGGATGAGGTCCGATCTCGACGAATACTGTGGCACCGTCTCGAGCGGCAGCGGTGATCGCCTGAGCGAATCGCACCGGGTTGCGCAGATTCTCATGCCAGTGGGCGGGGTCCAGCTGCGTCGGATCCAACCGCTGGCCGGTCACCGTCGAATAGATCGAGATGGACCCCGATGCCCCTCGCGGAACCGGTAGGTTCATGCCCAAGAGGGCAGCAGAATCGTTCAACAGCGGGCTGTGGAAGCCGTAGTTGCCAGGTAGGCGCTTGCCGCGAATACCGCGCGCCGCCGCGGCGGCGAGGATAGCCGCCACCGCCTCGGATTCACCGGCAATCACCGTGGCATGGGGGCCGTTCACAGCGGCGATCCCAACCCGGTCCGACATTGGCTTGACCAGCTCCAACACCTCGGACTCAGGCAGCTCCACGGACGCCATCGCACCACCGCGCGCCGCAGCCTCACAGACCGCCGCACGGCGAAGCAGCAGTTCGAATGCCTGCTCCAGGTCGAGCGCTCCAGCAGCACAGAGCGCGATGATCTCTCCCATGCTGTGCCCGACAACCGCCGTGGGACGCACACCCCAGGAACGCCACAGCGCGTCGAGGCCGAGCTGAACTGCCGCAACGCAGATCTGCGCAGTTTCGGTCCGGTCGAGCCCGGTGGAGGCTTGCGGGGCATGCAGCTGCTCGATGATCGACCAACCTGCCCGCCTACCCACGATTTCATCGCAATTCTCAATGACCTGCTTCACAACAGGTTCGGCAGCCATCAGCTCACGGCCCATCTCCGCCCACTGATTGCCCTGCCCGCTGAAGACGAATGCGACTCGCGGAGTTCCTGGTCCGAGCGATTCGGCGGCCAGGAACGGTCTGCGGAGGGCACGCACCAGCTCGGCGGCGGACTCCGCATCGACACAGCGGCGGATGCGATGGTGGTCCCGCGACAATGCCGCTGCCGCACAGATATCCGCGGCATGTTCGGGACCACGCTCAATCAAATCGGCGTATCGGGATGCCAGGACGCGCAGGGCGCCAATACTGCGCGCCGACAGCGGCAGGACTAGCGGCCGTGTAGCGGCAGGCTTGCCCTGCAACTCCTGTGTCGCGACAGGTGGTTCCTGCAGTACCACATGCGCATTGGCGCCACCGAAGCCGAACGAGCTGACTGCGGCGCAGAGTGGCTCCCCTTCAGTCTCGATGGCCGCCGACTCCGTCGGGATGAACAGCCGGGTTCCTTCGAGCTCGATCTCCGGGTTAAGCGATCTGAAATGCAAGTGGGGTGGGACTTCTCGGTGTTCGAGCACGAGGATCGATTTGATCAGTCCCGTGATGCCAGCGGCCGCTTCCTGATGTCCGAAGTTCGTCTTCGCCGATCCCATCGCGCATCGCGCACCCTCCCTGCCGTAGACCTCACGAAGGGCCTCGACCTCGATCGGGTCGCCGAGAATGGTGCCGGTTCCGTGTGCCTCGATGTAACGGACCTGTGCCGCATCCACCTTGCCGTCCGCCAGCGCGGCGCGAAGCAGGTCTGCCTGGGCCTTTGGATTGGGGGCGGTCAGCCCGTTCGCGCGGCCATTGTGACCGGTCGCAGTGCCGCGGATCAGGGCACGCGCCCGGCGACCAGGCGCTCCGGCCTCATCCGCCGTGCCCAGTAGGACGACGCCGCATCCCTCAGCGCGAACGATGCCGTCTGCAGCGGCGTCGAACGTTCGACACCGTCCGCTCGGAGCAAGAGGCAGCACCTTTTCTGTCACCAATGTGGACAACGGGGAGAGGATGACGTTGACGCCGCCGACAATTGCTAGATCGCAGTCTCCATTCCGTACGGCCTTGGTGGCCAAGTGCACCGCTACCAAAGACGAGGAGCACGCCGTATCGACCGCAATACTCGGTCCACGCAGATCGAGCAGATACGAAACCCTGTTGGCCGCCATGCTGTGCGCTCCGCCTGGTGCGGTATACGCGGTCAGCCGCGAGGGATCCTGAAACTGCAGGCCGACATAGTCGGTGCCGTACAGCCCCAGAAAGACACCGACTCGCCGACTCTGTAGTTCCCGCAGCGTGATTCCAGCGTCCTCGATCGCCTCCCATGCCACTTCTAGGAAAAGTCGCTGCTGTGGATCCATGTGGTCGGCCTCGTCGGATGAGATTCCGAAGAAGCCGGCATCGAACTTGTCGATCTCCGACAGCAAGCTGGCCCATTTGCCGTCGACGGCCGTCGCGGTGCGGCCACGGCGGCCGTCTTCAGAGATCCGCAGCGTCGAGACAGTGTCGGTTCCCGACGAGAACAGATCCCATAGCTGGTCGGGTGAATTGGCGTCGCCGGGCATCCGGACACCCATGCCAAGCACCGCCACCGGCCGGTGTCGGGCCTGTTCGGCGATATCGAGTCGCCGTCGAGCCTCCCGCAGTTCACGAAGGGCTTGCTCAAGCAGTTCACGCTGGCCGGTCGACGGCTGTTGTAGTGATGCGGTCATCACGCCTCCATCTCACGAATCAACTGCAGTTCGCGGGCGACCATTTCGGCCAGTTCGTCCTCGGTAAGTCCCGAAAGATCCTCCGGCACTTCCGATTCCGAGACCTTCGGAGGCACGGCTGGGACGTGATCGGTTAGGGCAGAACGGACTTGACCCGGTGACGTGGTCGAGTCAGCCGTAATGCGGTCGCACAACTCGTCTGCGAATGTTTCGACCGTGGGGCAGGCAAAGAACAGCGCAGCCGACAGCTGTGCGTCGAAGACGGTTTCGAGCCGGTTCCGTAACTCGATCGCCGTCAATGAGTCGAGACCGCTCTCCTGGAACGGGATCTGCGGGTCGATTCGATTCGGAGTGGTGCCGAGAACCTCAGCTACCTGATTGATGATTTGACGCCGGGCTTCTTCGCGTCGTAGGTCGACGGACGCGTGCGCGAGCACCGCTTCGCGGGCGCTGCCGCGCACCCACCGATCGCCCTGGCCCGCCCCGCCGACCACAACCTCGAGCATCCGCCGAGTCGTGTCGGGCAACCCGGACATGGTCTGGCGCAACGTCTCTGGTTCGAAAGCCGCCGCGACCACAGCGGAGCGGCGGCTCGCCACCGCCTGCTCAAGCAACTCGACGCCGATGTGCGGTCGCAGGGGCGGAAATCCCCGTGCTGCGAGTCGCTCGATACCGGCGCCGGCCAGATTGTCTCCGGCCCAGGTTCCCCACGCCACGCTCGTCGCCGGCAACCCGAGGGTCATTCGTTGCTCGGCGAGCGCGTCGAGGAAGGTGTTCGCCGCAGCATAAGCGGCCTGTCCAGGCGAACCCACCAGCCCGGCCAGCGACGAAAACAGCACGAACATGTCGAGCGGCAACGTCAGGGTTGCGCGGTGCAGATGCCATGCCCCCCAGGCCTTTCCGCTGAGGGTGACATCGAGCTCGGATTCGCCGACGGCCGTTACAACAGCATCCGCCAAGACTCCGGCAGCGTGGAACACTCCGGCGAGCGGCTGCGGGGTAGCCTCGATCGCCGCGATCAGGGCGTCGACCTGGTCCGCATCGCCCACGTCGAGCCGAGCGATCCGAACCTGTACTCCAGCCCGTTGCAGCGTGGCAACCGCCGCCGTCGCCTCGGGCGTCGCACCGCCGCGGCCTGCCAGCACCAGGTGCCTTGCACCACAGTTGATCAGCCAGTCAGCGACGAGTAAGCCGAGCGCGCCGAGCCCCCCGGTAACGAGATACGTCGCGTCGGGCCGCATGACCAGCGGAGCGGACGCTCCCACACCGAGGCTACGGGTCAGTCGGGGTTCCAACACCGCACCGTCCCGAATAACCGCCTGGCTTGGCCCATTCGGCGCACGGAACAGCTCGATCAACCGATCGAGGTCGGGCTCGTCGAGCCGCCAATCTGGACCTAGGCTGACCGAACCGGCGTCGACGAGAGAGCAACCGAGGGCAGGTAACTCCGTCGCGACGACGCGGCCGAGGCCCCATAGGGTTGCTCCGGCGGGCAGTGTGTCCTGGGGTATAGCTGTGCACGACTGTGTCCCAGAAGTGACCAGCCAAAGCCTGGATGAGCTGGCGAGCCCCATCCGCACCATCGATTGGGCAACTCGCAAAGCATGCAACGGAATCGCCTGCAGCGTTCCCCCGGTCGGTGCCACCGGTGCCGGGATCAGCGCTCGCAGGTCGATGACACCGCGCAGCTCATCTGTCTCCTGCAGGGCGGACGCGAGCACCGTGTCCACCGCTCTCGGCATCGACAGGTCGAGTCGTGCAGCGCGACAGACATTCTCGCGGTCGACCACCACCTCGATGCAGCGGTCACCCCGCGCGGCGAGCCCTCGACGAACCAACCGCACAGCGTTATCGGTACCGATGACGACCCATGTACCCGTGTCCGCCGGTTCGTCGGCTAGCGTCAGCGGTTCCCAGTCAAGTTGGTAGAGGCTGCCGTCGGTCACCGTGCGTTGCGGCACGGTCAGCCGCACGGTCAGTCCGTTGATCCGGCACACCACGGCACCGGTCTCGTCCCAAACAGTCACATCGGCAGTTAGTTCCCGGCTCCCGATTCGATGCAGCCGGGCATGACACCAGCCCTCCGTGACGTGCGGCCGGTCGATCGCAGCCCACAGCTGATCGATCGCGATCGGCAGCGGAAGCGACCTGCCTTGAGCCTCGGACCTGGCCATAGTGGCGCCCACCGTATGCAGGCAGGCGTCAAGTAGAGCCGGGTGCAGCAGTGCACCGGTATCGGTCAGTTCCCGGGGCCGCTCGAAGCGCGCCAGCGCCTCGTTGTCGCCGATCCGGAGGTCCGTCAGCCCGCGGAAGGCAGAGCCGTAGTGCAACCCGACAGATTCGAGCCCCGAGTAGAGCTGCTCCACCGCCAAGTCCTGGCTGCAGCGCTGTCGCACGTTGGCCAGCGAGTCGGCCCCGCCTGTGCCTGGTTGGTCCAGCGTCATCGTGCCCGTCGCGTGCATGATTGGCGAAGGCGATGCGGCGGCGGACACCACCGCGAACCGGCGCTCACTGGCCGGACCGCCCGTCACCGACAGTTGCAGCTGACCGTCAGAACGGTTGCCGGGACAAAAAGGTACGGACAGGTCGATATCGTGCAGAGTGACCGACCGAATCGCGGACTCGGTCGCGGCTTCGACCGCCGCAGCAAGCCAGTAGGCTGCGGGTACCACGGCCAACTCGTCCACTTGGTGTCCGGCTAATTCCGGTCTGGTAGTGACGTCGAACGGCAACGGCCACACCTTCAGGGTCTGGTCGATGCCGATCGGAATGCGATGCCCCAGTAGGCTGCCGCGCTGCCGCGGCGCAGCATCGGGCGGTCCGGACTGCGCGTGGTGCGCAATGCGGATCGCGGGGAATTCCTGGTGGTTCCATTCGTGCTTGGGCAGCGATCGATGCCGGACCTCGCCCGGATGCAATACTGACCAGTCGATCGGAGCGCCCAGGGTGTAGAGCGTGCCCAGGCTGCGCAGCAGAGCGGTGACCTCGTTCTCATCGCGGCTCAATGAGGAGAGCACTGTCGCGGACCGCCCACTGCCGTGGAAGACCTCTGACAACGAATGCGTGAGAACTGGGTGCGGCGAAAGCTCAACGAATACCGTGTGCCCGTCCGCGAACAGCCGCTGTGAGGTTGGGCCGAACAGCACCGTCTCTCGGAAATTGCGCGCCCAGTAATCTGGCCCGAGATCGGTGCCGAGGACCGGCTCGCCCGAGACCGTCGAGTAGAAGGGGATGGCGGCATCCCGCGGCATGATGTCGTCAAGCATCCCGCGCAGCCGCGGTAACAGTGGCTCAATTTGGGGACTATGTGCCGCAAACTCGACAGCGATGCGGCGAGCGAAGATCTGACGGCGTTGCGCTTCCGCCAGAAGATCTTCGATGGCATCGACCGTGCCCGAAACAACCGTGGACCGAGGGCCATTGATCGCTGCGATGGACAGCGCGTTCTCTCGGCCTTGCAACAGGGCCTGTGCCCGATCCGACTCGAGTTCGAGTAGTGCGAGCCCGCCACTCCCAGCAATCTCATCTGCTAGGGCACTACGCATGCAGACGATCCGGGCCGCGTCCTGCAGCGACAAGGCTCCGGACACGTACGCCGCGGCGACCTCGCCCATGCTGTGCCCGATGACTGCCGCGGGCCGGATACCCCAGGCCATCCAGGTCTGGGCCAGCGCCACCTGAATCGCGAACAGGGCCGGTTGGATGTCCGCGGTCTCGGTGGCGAGCAGGCCCTCCTCGTCTGACCACAGCGAGCGGCCGATCACCGCCGAGATCGCGGCATCACAGCGGCGGATCGCCTCACGGAATGCTGGCACCGTCTGGGCAAGTGCACGCCCCATTCCCAGCCACTGCGAACCCTGGCCGGGGAACATGAAGGCGATACGAGGCGTACGGCGTGCCTTCTCGGCCGGGCCGGCTACCCACTTGCAGTTCTCGCCGTTGCCGAACGCCTCTGCGTAAGAGGCCAATTCGGCCGCACTATCAGCGATGATTGCGAGCCGATGGCGGTGGTGGGTCGACCGTACAGCCGCTGCTGCAGCGACGGACGCAAGCCAGCCCGGCTCCGTCGTATGCCGCTGAGCAAGTGCCGCCCACGCTTTCGTCTGGTGGCGCAACTGCGCTGCCGACGGCGCGGAAATCGGTATCAGCGCCGGGGCGATATTCGCCGACAAAGGTTCTGTACTGGCACCGACCGGCGCACCCGCCACGATCAGGTGTGCGTTCGTTCCGCCAAAACCGAACGAACTCACGCCGGCCAGCGGACGACCACCGCTCTGCGGCCAGGGATCGAGCGCGCGCTGGACGACCAGAGGAATGTGGTCGAGCCCGAGCAGCGGATTCGGCGCTTCGAAATGCGCGGTAGGCGGCAGCATCCGATTGTGCAGCGAGAGCGCCACTTTGATGAGTCCTGCGATGCCAGCAGCGGCCTCGAGGTGTCCGACATTGGTCTTGGCGGAACCAATCCTCAATTCGTGCCCCGCAAGCCGGTCTCCGCCGAGCACCTCGGCTAACGCAGCGACTTCGATGGGGTCGCCCACCGCAGTGCCGGTGCCATGTGCCTCCACGAAATCGACTGTGGTGGGATCGATATCGACGGCGCGGTAGGCACTCTTGAGTAGAGCGATTTGCGCGATCCGACTGGGTGCGGTCAGGCCGTTCGTCTTGCCATCGTGGTTGATTGCGCCACCAAGCACGACGCCGTAGATGCGGTCACCGTCTGCTTGAGCCTTTGCTAGGGACTTGAGGACCACGACGCCGACACCTTCGCTGCGCACATACCCGTTCGCGCGATGGTCAAAGGTTTTGCAGCGGCCATCCGGCGCCATCAGCCCGGCCTGGCTGAAGATGATCGCGACGCCCGGGCTGCTGATCACATTGACACCGCCGGCGAGCGCCACCTCGGACTCACCTCGCCGTACCGACTCGCAGGCCAGATGTACCGCGACCAGGGAGGACGAACAGGCGGTATCCACGGTCATGCTGGGTCCACGCAGGTTCAAGCAGTATGAGATGCGATTGGCAACAATGCTCAACGCCGCCCCGGTGCCGTCGTACACACCGGGTGTGTGACCTGTCGTGTGGAGCGCGGCACCGTGATCGAATGCCGAAACACCCATGTACACACCGGCTGTCGTGCCGGAGAGGCTCGCCGCGGTAATTCCGGCGTCGTCCAGCGCCTCGTGGGCGACCTCAATCGCGAGCCGCTGTTGCGGATCCATTCGCTCGGCTTCGCGGTGCGAGATTCCGAAGAAGTCTGCGTCGAACCTGTCGATACTGTCGAGAAAACCACCCCAGCGGGTGTTCATCTTTCCCGGAGTTCCCGGGCTTTCGTCATAGAAATCGTCGAGATTCCATCGATTTTTCGGAACTTCACTGATCGCATCTCGAGAATTAATCAGGAGATCCCAGTAGTGTTCCGAACTGGTGGCCCCCGGAAAGCGGCAGCCGATACCGACGATCGCAACCGGATCGCTCATAGAATTATCACTATCCTCGGTTCAATTGGTCGGCAATATACCCGGCCGCGTCCTCGATAGTCGGGTAGTCGTACGCCAGTGTGGGGGGTAATTCGAGGCCGAGCCACTGCTCCAAATTCCCAGAAATCTCGATTGCTTGAACCGAAGACAGCCCCAATTCAATAAAAGGCAACTCAATATCGATCGAGCTTGCGGGAACCTCGAGAAATTCCGCTATACGATCGACCATCCAATCGATAATCTCATCGGAACTCACATGTATTGCGGGCGCGTCACTCATTGCCCTCCCGCGCTCGCTCGATTCCAGCGACATTTCGCACCCCCTACTTCGAAATCGAAACGAATTCCTGCCCATTCAAGCGTTTCAATTCCCCACTCTCGAATGCTACCCTGCAGGCATTGCGGCGTGGCTTCCCGCTCGATGTTCGGGGTACTGAATTCGGCTTGACCAACACGATCTCATTGACCTGCACGCCGTGGTTCTTGCTGATCGCTCCACGAATCAGCCGCTCGAGGAGCAAGTGGTCGTCTGGATTCCGCTTTGTTGTCTCGGCAACGATTATCAGGCGGTCCGCACCACCGGCTCCGACCGTGAAAGCGATGCTGCAGCCCGCCCTGATTGTCGGATCCACCGATTCCACGGTTTCCTCGAGATCCGTCGGATAGTGGTTGCGGCCGCCGATGATGATCAGGTCTTTGATACGACCGGTTACGAAAAGCTCGCCATCGAGCATCAAACCGAGGTCGCCAGTGCGCATGAAAGGGCCCTCGTTAGTCTCCGCGAGCCGCGCCGCGAACGTGTGCGCGGATTGCTCTGGGTTTTGCCAGTAACCGGACCCCATGTCCGGCCCCGACGCCCAGATCTCACCCACTGTTCCGTCCGGACACCGAACACCAGTGTCTGGAGCGACAATCTCGATCCGACGATGCAGCCTGGCCGTACCACAGCCGACCAACTCGATCGCGTCGGAATCTGTTGCGGCAGGCTCGAATCGCCCCTCAGCGAGCGCGTTCGCGCTGGCCTTGTGACGAATCGCCCCTTGCAGCGGTCCAGCCGCACCACTGACCATGACCGTGGCTTCGGCGAGGCCGTAACACACGTACCAGGCGCGCTTGTCGAATCCATAGGGCCCGAAACGCTCTGCGAAAGCATCTAGGGTTGATGCCCGGGCCGGCTCGGCGCCATTGAACGCGAACTGCCAGCTGGACAGGTCCAGCCCCTCACACTCCTGCGGAGTGATACGGCGCAGACACAGGTCGTAGGCAAAATTGGGTCCACCCGAGATGGTTGCACCATATTTCGAGATAGTCTGAAGCCATCGGGCCGGACGATGCAGGAACGACAGCGGTGACATGAAAACACCTGGTACAGCCGTGTATACAACGCCGAGCAAGTTACCGATCAAGCCCATGTCGTGATACAGCGGTAGCCAGGAGACACCGATCCCCTGAGATTCCAGGCCAGTTAAGGGCGACGCGATAAGCCGCTCATTGTGCAGAAGCGCCTCATGAGTGATCACGACACCCTTCGGCGCCGAGGTGGAGCCGGACGTGTACTGCAGGAACGAAATATCTTCGGGCCGTACCGGTACCTCGGTGTAGTCGGATGCGCCGGACGTCGACACCTGATCAACGAAGATCCACTGCGCGCCTTGAAGTTCCGGTACGGACTCCTGGACCACAACCTTGTCGGCTGGGGCGCCCGCGGCGAGTACGACTGACGGACGGCAGTTCTGCACGATCGACCTGAGCGTGTTGACCCGATGGCCTGAACGGGCCGGGAAAGGTGGATACGCCGGGACAGCGATTACATTCGCATATTGACAGGCAATGAAGGCCCGTACGAAGTCGTAGCCATCTGCGGCAAGAATCAGGGCCCGCTCACCCGCCGCCGCGCACTGTTGCAAGGCCGCCGCTATGGCCCGACCGTGCAAATCTAATTCCGCGAAGGTCAGCGTATGAGCTTCATGCAGTCCATCGGCGAGAAATCGGTATGCTATCCGATCCCCATCGTGCACGCGACGCATTTCGAGTAACGACCGGAATGTCCCCATTGCTGGCAGCATCTGCCAGTACCCCCTCCTTTACGAGCCTTATGCTCGTAGTTCAATCTTCTTTCAAATCATGTTGCGATCGTCGCGACCTTGCTCCCAGTCAGTCTGCGACACTCACACCATGATGGTGCTGATGTAAACAGCGGGTGAAGTCTGACAGTCGAACACTCGCGGTGCAAGAGATCTAGATCACATCGACAGGCTGTTATGACACACGTTACTGTGCCGCCCGTGAAACGCAGTAAACGGATGAAGTCCGTTGGGGTGGGTGCTGTGGTTATGACCGCACTGTCCACTGTTGGAATCGTTGCAGGTACGGGCAGCGCTATGGCAGCGGATCCAGTGGTCCGTGCAGCATGCGGGACGCCATTAACCGACGCAGAGGTCGACAAGCTTGTAAGCCTGTCCGATCTGTCAACGGTCAACGAGGCAACCGCTAGACAAAATCTCGCAGTCGAAGCGGCGCGAAATATGGAGATCACCCAGATCCTGACCGACCACGGCGACTGGCGCGGACTATTTGGCATTGGTCTGCTTACGATCGAGACGCAAGCCGTCAAACCGATGCTCGATCAGCCTGGCGTGTTTCAGAATCAACCCTGGGTCGCAGCGCTCGCTGAGAGCACGCTCCACCACTACTTGGATAGTATTCACGAGGAGTTCGTCGGAGCACCCAAAGACCCACAGTGGGATCGATATTACAGCCTGGCCAAACAGTGCGACGCATCCCCGGCGCGCATCGCTATGGCCGGATACAACGCGCATCTAACTGTTGACCTTGCGTATTCGATCGCTGCAACCCATGCCACTCCCGAGAACGTGGCGGATTACTACAAGATCCTTCGAGCAAACGCAAGCTGCAACACTGCGGTTATCGATGTAACCAGGCAGGCATATGACGCGGACCTCGGCCCACTGTGGCGGTTCTACTTTGTCGGCGAAGGGCTCGACCAACTCGCGGGTGCTGGCGTAGCCAGCGGATTGCTGTGGCGCACAGCGAATGACGGGTACGACACCGTATCACTGGCCAACGGGTTCGCCCTCGAGAACCCGCAGACCGCGCCGGCGGCAGAGACGGCGATCAACGCCATCTGGAGCACGGCCGATACCGCCTTCGGCGTGCTTGCCCAGCTGGTCAGATAGCCAAAGCCAGGTGGCCGGATACATCGCACCAGGCAACCGTCGGTAGCGGTGCTCCACGATCGCTCGGGCCGCAGACTTGAGGCCGGAGCGATCGCGGAGCGCTTCGACTGTTGAGACAATAGACGCAGCCAGATCTGGGCACTGACCTCTGCGGCAGGGCCATCGCACCCATACCCGTACAACTATCTAGGACCAGTGGGCTAACGACCCAACGATCACAGTCCCATTCGTCCCAGGTTGTCCAACGGAAAGCACCTGGTAGACATATGTTTCGCCGTGTTTCCAAGGCTGGCCGAGATGACCGTTTCGGCGTGATGCCAACGGCGATGTCACCAACCTCCACAAAGGTTGAAAGGCGTTCCTGAAACCTATTGGCCAGGAACGCCTTTCGCAGTAGCGGGGACAGGATTTGAACCTGCGACCTCTGGGTTATGAGCCAACGGGAAACAGCCCTGGACGTTTCATCATGTGCCACCGCGTCCTTTTGGTGCTGGTCAGGGAAATCCCAGCCGTCCGCAGCGTCCGTGTGGTCCCACGTGTATCGGGTGGTTGCATCCTGTCGTGATGCCAAATTTGATGCCAAATTTCCCGCCAGGACCAGCGATTTCGTCGCGCGCTGTCGCTGACCGTCCGCCACAACCGACGATCGAGATGTCTTCCGCAGCCACGACATCGGTGAATTCGGCCGTAGCGGCACATGGGGGGCCGTTCCGCCATAGACCACACTCCGGACATCAGACCTCGCGGGTTTCTTCGGGCGCGAGGCCGAATAGGCGAAAAGACCTCCGGCTCTGCCTGATCGGCGACTCCGACACCGGCAAGAGCCAGCTGCTCACCGCATTGGGCACCGAGGCCGCGATGCAGGGCTTCCGAGTGAAATACAGCGCAACCATGGTGCTTCATCGGGCATTGGCGGGTGCGCGGTGGAGTTCTTTGCGGTCGTAGTAGCGGGTGACGAGGGCGCCGAGAGACAGGCCGATGGCCAGGCCGAGCAGAGTCATCCAGACTGCGTGAGCCAATCCGGCCGAGCCGTCGGCGTTGAAGTACAGGATGGCGCGGACGCCGAGGTAGACCTGGTGCATCGGTTCGAATTGCGCAAGCCAGGCAACAGGTTTCGGGATTGCCTCGATGGGGATGGTACCGCCGGAGGAGGGCAGGCCCAGGACGATGAACAGGACCAGGTTGACCAGCAGGCCGGCGGCGCCGAGGGCGGAGACGATCGACAGGGCGGTGACGCCGACGGCGATGATGGCGAAGGTGCCGTACAGGAACAACGTGAAGGGGCGGTCGATCGGCATGCCGAGCCAGTGGCCGATCGCCATGAACAACACCGACACGACGGGTGCGACGCCAGTGATGATGCCCCACTTCAGCAGCAGTGTGCGCAGGCGGGAGATGGGTGTGGCCGGGAAGTGCACGTACCAGGGACCGAATTCGGTGGGCGCGAATCCCAGTGAGGAGTCCACCATCGCGTTGATGACCATGGCGCCGGTGAATCCGGCCAGCAGCAACATCAGGGTGTAGAAGAAGGCGGTCAGTCCGCCGCCGGTGCCTTCCGGCAGCGGCCGGAATGGTGTGACGACCACATCGATGGGTTTGGCGAGCATCAGTTTGCTCAGCCCGGCGAGCTCGGGCGCGGGTGCGCCGGCTGCGGGTTGGAGCTGGGCCTGGACGGCTTGCGAGAGTTGCTTGCCGACCTTCTCGTTGGCCTGGGTGAGCGCGGTGGTGGCGATCGACTCGACGACCTGCGCGGAGAACGACCCGGCGCGTGGATTGGTGTAGACGGTGATCATGGGCTGGGTGACGTCACCCGGCACCACACTCGCGGTGGCGAAGATGCCGAGCCGTTTGGTGAAATCGCTGGGGATGATGATG
Organism: Nocardia yamanashiensis; assembly: GCF_021183565.1. NCBI lineage: Bacteria > Bacillati > Actinomycetota > Actinomycetes > Mycobacteriales > Nocardiaceae > Nocardia > Nocardia yamanashiensis. The sequence continues at coordinate 814,970 of NZ_CP089226.1, read as the reverse complement.
GCCCCGTAGACCTTCCCAGAGGTCAGTTGCTCATGTGCCTCGCTGATCCCGAGCTGCCGCAGATCGACCTTGTCGCTCGGGATCTGTTGCACGAGTGCGTCGCTGATCTGTTTGCCGAGGTTGGTCGGCTGCCCGCCGAGCACGTCCCCGGTGTCCTGGTCGACCAGCGCGATGGGGAAGCCGTGCAGGTGCTTGGACGGCTCGACCACGTAGGAGAGATACATGGTGGCCAGCAACGCCATCAGCAGCGACACCACCACGGCCGGTGTCAGCCACACCCGTAGACCCGATGGCCTGACATGCGGTTTCGAGCCCTCGTCAGGTTTCGTCATGGCAGCACCGTATTCCTTTCCTGGATCGGTCGAGGGCGCCTGCGGTTGTGTCGGCCGGTGCCGTTGCACGAATGCGATGTCGGGCCCCGGTTCTCTCATTTGGTGAGGCCCAGTACCGCGGCCATCAGGCCGAAGTCCGGCCCGAAGTCTTCGATTCGCCCGGTGCGGCATCCGTCCGAACGCATTTGAATCCGCTCGCAGAAGAGGCTGACCACTTCCCCGGAGAAGGACGCGCCCAGCACGGCGTGAGTGCGAAGGAACTGGTCGGATCGGTTCACCGAGCGGTCGAGATTCTGGAACAGCAGCGGGGCCGTGTCGACGACTTCGGTGATGCCCGCCGCGTTGGCGCGTAGCTGCGCGGTGACCGCTGTGAGCCCGGACAGGCTGCCCGCCAACTGATTCTGGTAGGTCCCCAGGGCGCTGCTGGTGTTGGACAGAAACCCGTTGAGCTGGTCCAGGGTGGCCTGCAGGCCGGGGGCCTGCTCGACGAGCAGCGTGCTCATCTGGGTGACGCTGTCACTGAAGTCGCGCACCGATTGGTCGTTGTCGGCGAGCATGGTGGTGAGTTCGTTGAGCTTGACGATGATCGAGGCGACGGCGTCTTTGTCGGCTGTGCCGGTGTTCAACGCGCCTGCCAAGGCCGCGAGCGTGTCACGAAGCTTCTCGCCCTGCCCGTTCAGCAGGGGATAGAGCACGCGGCCCGACAGCGGGCCCACCGAATCGCCCGGCGCGGGTTTCAGTGCCGCCGCGAAGTCGTCGATGGTCTCGAGCATCGTGTCCAACTCGACCGGGGTGCGGGTCGAGTCCACGGTGAGGTGCCCGCGATCGGACAGCGTCTCCCCACCGACGTAGCGCGGCGTCAACTCGATGTGCCGATCTGTGATGACCGACGGCGAAATCAACACCGCGGTAACGTCTTTGGGAACCTGCACACTACGGTCGACGGTCAGATGGACCTCGACGAAGGTGCCGCGTGGAATGACCTTGTCCACCTTCCCCACCTCGAGTCCGAGCACCGTCACCGAATTACCCTCGAACACACCCGCGATGCTGCGGAAATCAGCAGTGATGTGGGTCTTCGGCGACAGGTCGGGCGGTGAGGTGCATCCAGCGGTGAGCATTGTCGCGGTCACGAGGCAGGCGCCAAGGCTCGCTCGACAAACAAGGGGCATGGGGTCTCCGGATGTGCAGCGCATCGAGCAGTGACTGGAAGCTGCTCCTCGGTCGGGCGCATGTTTAAATCGGATACAGTGTTGCCTTTACCTCATTTACCGTCAAGAGGTATCGGCTACATTGTTGCCGGTAATCGCGCCCAGGTCGGGCCGCCACAGCTTCACCGCTGATCGACGGCCACTCCGCCGATCAGCGGCGCGGTTAGTGCACAGAGTGCCTTAGATGCGCCGTGAGGACATCGAACCCGAAGTCCCCCAGGGGATCTCGCCACACCGAGTGCGCATGGTTGGCATTGCGCTGGGTGTTGTCGTATTCGATGAGCAGCCTCGGGCCTTGTAGCCGGTAGTAGTGCGGGTCGCCGTGCTCGAGACTGCCGGCCCACGCGAAATGGACCTGGTCGAGGACCGCGTCGTCGGCGTAGTGGCCGGTTTCCCGGTCGGCGAGCGGTTGCGGCGCGCGACCTGTGTACAAGCCGATCAAGTCGCGCAACCAATCACGCTGCTCACCGGCGAGGGCCCGTGCGCAGAGCCCCTTGGGAATGGTGGAGTAGGCGAGGCGGGCGTGATCGGCTTCGACGTAGCCGCTGCCCTGCTCGGCCCGGTGGTCGATCTGGTCGACCAGGTCGGTCAATGCGGGATCGGCGAACTGCCCGCGCCAGAGGTCCTGCATATGCATCATGGCATCGCCGTCAGCGAGGTGCGGCCGGTTGCCCGACACGATGTCCGAAATCGCCGAAGGGTGTAGCAACGCCTGGCCGAGCTGGTCGGAGCCCAGAGATCGCACCAGCCGACGCGCCACCTCCTCGAGGCCCGCCAGAGGCCGCAGCGAACTGCCCAGCAGGGTCGTCGTCGCGGGATCGGCGCCGATGAAGCAGGGCGTGGTGGCGACGAGCCTGCCCTCGACGACGAGGTTGTTCAGCGACACATGATGCCCGCCGAGCCGCCAGGCCCAGACGGTCTCGCCCGGGTGACCGAATACTCTGAGCCAGTACAGTTCCGGATCGCGCCCGCGTTCGCGGCCCCACGTGGCCTGCCACCCCTCCACCCTGTCGAGGATGTGTTCCAAGCCCATGACGGTGGCGACGGTGGCGTAGCCGCCTTCCGACAGTCCCGTCGCCACCAATTGCATGGCGAGACTCTGCTGGCTCGGGGTTTGCTCGCGCAATGCCAGACCGCCATGGTCGGTGGGCGTGTAGAACCAGCGCAGCCGTTCCCGATCGGATTCGGGGACCAAGGGCGAGGCGTACTGGGCAGCTGACCTTTGATGGGCAGTCAGCGAGTTCAGCCACGATTCGGCCGCTTTCGCCATCGCCGCCGCGACGGCGGCCTCGTCAGTCGGTGACATCGAGCATCACCTTGATCGCATCGTCCACACGCCGCGTGTAGGCATCGAAGGCCGCCGCGATATCGGCCAGCGGGAAACGGTGGGTAACAAGGGAATCGGTGTTCAGGCGTCCCGAGCCGGCCAACGACACCGCACGCGCGACCGAACCCGCGCCCTCCCCGCGCACCGTCGCGAGGGTGATGCCGTTCATGACCGCGTGATTGAGGTCAGCGATGACCGGCTGATCGAAGAAGCCGACCAGCACCACATTCCCGCCGCGGGTGGCCATGTGCAGGGCCGCATCGACCGCCGGCCCGGCTCCGGAGCACTCCAGAACGATGTCGGCTCCGCGACCTCCGGTGGCCGCGCGCACCGCCGCGACCGGATCGCATTCGCGAGAGTTCACGACCAGGTCGGCACCATACTGCTTGCCCAGCGTCAGCCGGTTTTCGCGAGTGCCGATCAGCGAAACATGGGCGGCCCCGAGTTCCCGAGCGACTTGAACTGCCAGCAATCCGATCGGGCCGGGACCGATCACGGCGATATCGGTTCCGACGGCGAGGACACCCAGCCGCTGGAAGGCGTGCATGACGGTCCCCGCGGTCGTGAGCACCACCGCGCTGTCGAAGTCGACGGTCTCGGGCAGCAGCGTCAGCGTGGAGACGTGGTTGGACACATACTCCGCGAATCCACCCTGGACTGTCATCCCTTGTACGCGATGGCCTTTCGCGGGCACTCCGTAGTTGAGGCAGTTGGTATAGCCCCCGGATAGGCAGTTCGCGCACCGCATACACCCCCTATGCGCCTCGGTCACGACACGGTCCCCCACCGCGAACTCGTCGACGCTGGAGCCGATGGCGGCGACGACGCCGCTGTACTCGTGCCCCGGGGTGAACGTGCCCGGTTCCGGACCGACGCCGCCGAAGAACTTGTGACTCAAGATCTTCACGTCCGTTCCGCACAGCGAGGCTCGATGAACGCGGACGAGTACGTCGTCGGGGCCGATCTCGGGCACCGGCTTTCTCGCCGTCTCGATCACCCCGGGCTCCCCCAGCACCGCCGCCAACATTGTTTCCGGAACATTCATCCGCGCACAGCCCTTTCGAACGCAAGGAGGCAATTGTTTCCGACTGTATTCATTAAATCGGCTCCACCCAAACATGATTCGAGCACCGATTAGCTGCGCCTCCCTTGCGCCAGCACACCTCACCTGCATGTATAAGTGATTCCTATACGCCTCCACGGAAATTGGTATGACCGGTCAAGCTTCCTGCGTGTTAGCGTCGCGCTCAATTAGAGTGCGCAATTCCTGCGCACAAACCTGAGTATCGGTCAGGAGAATCAGTGGATTTAGGTATTTCTGGTCGTACCGCCTTGGTATTGGGTGGCGGCGGCGGGCTGGGTGGTGCCATCGCGGAAACCCTTGCGGCGGAGGGAGCGGCGGTCGCGGTGGCCGACATCGACAAGCGAGCCGCGCAGACGCGGGCCGAGGCGATAGCCGATCGAGGCGGCCGCGCCAAGGCATTCCAATGGAACATCGCCGAGCTGCACCTCATCGGTGACAGAGTCACCGCCATCGAGCGCAGCCTCGGACCGGTGGACATCCTGATCAACAACACCGGCGGTCCCGCGCCCTCGCCGGTCACCCACCAGCCGACCGGTACCTGGGCCGAGCAGTTCATGTCGATGGTGCTGTCGGTCATCGCCATCACCGACGCCGTGATTCCGGGAATGCGCGCCCGCGGCTGGGGTCGAGTGATCACCAGCACCAGCTCGGGTGTCATCGCACCGATCCCCAACCTCGGTGTGTCGAACACTCTGCGTAGCAGCCTGCTGGGCTGGTCCAAGACCTTGGCACGGGAGGTAGCCGCGGACGGCATCACCGCGAACGTGGTCATCCCCGGCCGAATCGGCACCGCGCGAACCGAATACCTCGACCAGGCCAAGGCCGAACGCGACGGGATCGACATCGACCAGGTGCGCGCCGCCAGCACGGCGGCGATACCGCTCGGCCGCTACGGGGAGCCGACGGAGTACGCCGCCGCGATCGCGTTCCTGGCCAGCGTGCCCGCCGCGTACATCACCGGCACGGCAATGCGGGTCGACGGCGGCCTCATCACCAGCGTGTGAATCGAAAACCCAGGCGCAAGAAGGAGTTACAGACTCGTGACGCTCATAACCCGCGAGACCGCCGGCGTATTCGCCATCGCACCGACCCCCTTCGACGAGGACGGCGCCGTCGACTTCGATTCGCTCAGCCGTCTGGTGGACTTCTACGAATCGGTCGGCGTCGCCGGACTGACCTTGCTGGGTCAGCTCGGGGAAGCGCCGAAACTCGCGCACGAGGAGTCGACTCGCATCGTCCGGCATGTGCTGGAACGCACCTCGCTGCCGACCGTCGTCGGAGTCTCGGCCAGTGGCTACGCGGCCATGGCGGCACTCACCACCGAGGTCATGGACGCCGGAGCCGCCGGAGTCATGATCGCCCCGCCGAACACGCTGCGCACCGACGACCAGATCGTGCAGTACTACGAGGGCGCCGTCCACATGATCGGCGATTCGGTCCCGTTCGTCATCCAGGACTACCCGCTGTCCTTCTCGGTGGTGATGCCCCCGTCGGTCATCGCGAGAATCGCTGTCGCGGCGCCGAACTGCGTGATGCTCAAGCACGAGGACTGGCCGGGCCTGGAGAAGATCAGCACCCTGCGCCGGCTCGAAGGCGACGGCCTGCTGCCGCGGTTGTCGATCCTGTGTGGCAACGGCGGGCTCTTCCTGGATTTCGAGATCGAGCGCGGAGCCGACGGCGCCATGACCGGCTACTGCTTCCCGGAACTGCTCGTCGACATGGTCGAGGCCATGGCCGCGAATCGCGACTCCGCACATGACCTGTTCGACGCGCATCTACCGCTGCTACGCTACGAGCAACAGCCGGTGATCGGCTTGGCGGTACGGAAATACATCATGAAACGCCGTGGCCTGCTCACCACGGACGCGCAGCGCAGCCCCCGTCCGGTCCTGACCGACACCAGCCGCGCGGAGATCGATTATCTGCTCGCGCGACTGTCCCGCCACGACCCCCGGGTCGAACTCGTCAAGTGAATCGACCACCCCGGCCGTGAGGAATCTGCGACGGTGCAGCTGCGTCAGCTCGAATACCTGGTTGCGATCTGGGATGCCGGATCCTTCAGCGCGGCAGCGGCACAGCTGTACCTGTCACAGCCTTCGTTGTCTCAGCAGATGCGTGCCCTGGAGCGAGAACTCGGCGTCGAACTACTCGAACGGGGGCGACACGGTCTGTCCCTCACCCCCGCCGGTCGCGCGTTGCTCCCGCACGCACGCCGGGTGCTCGAGGCGGCGCGCGACGCCGTCGATGCCGTCCGGCAAGTCTCCGAGAACCGGCTCGGCGATGTTCATGTGCTCACGGTCAGGTCCGTGGCCTCAGGGGTGCTGCCGCCCAGCGCTGCCCGCTGGCACACCCTGTACCCCACGATCATGCTGAGGCTGCACGACTTTTCCCATCGCCGTGAGCTCGAAGCCGCGACTCGCGGCGGGCAAGGAGATCTGTCCATCGGTCCTCGACCGTCCGAATGGGACGGTCCCGTGATGTCGCTCGGCTACGAGGAAATGGTGCTGGTGGGTCCCGGCGATTACCGTCAGCACGCCGCCGTGGACCCCCGCGAGTTGGAAGCAGCCGACTGGGTGCTCTACGAGCCGGAACAAGGGATGAGCGAGATCGTCGATTGGCTGTCCACGGTACTGGATTTCACCCCTCGCGCGGTCGCTCGCACCGGACAGGTCGCGGCGGCGCTGTCGTTCGCGGTCGAAGGCGCGGGGGTCGCGGTGGCACCGGCCAATGCCGTGCCAGGTGGATGGGCTCATCACAGCAGGCGCATCGGCCCCGGTGTCTTCCGGGAGATCGTCGCCTACAGCCGTCGCGAACCGATGGACCTGGTCACTCGGTACAGAGACCTGCTGGGGTCGATCGAGCTGCCCTTGACCGCCGGCGACGAGCTGCCCGTGGGTTCCCTGCGCTGCTGAGCTCCGGCGAACTACGACTCGGGCGCGGGATCGAGGATCGTAAGCAATTGGCGTGCAAAGGAATCCAGCGACCCGGTGGATGCCGCCGGATCGCGTTGCCATACCTGCAACGCCGCCAATGCCGCTGCCCACAGCAGAGCGACCGCTATCTCGGAGTGCCGATCCGCTCCTGCGCCGACCCCGATTCCGGCGGCGAACGGTGCGGTGAGCCGTTCGAGAATCGCAGGATTCTCGAACAGCTCGAACCCTTCGTTGAGCACGATCCGGGCGAGATCGGGGTCGGAAAACCCGAGGCCGACAATGGCGCGCAGGTGCGCCGCCGAGGCGTTGGCGGGTTCCGCGGCAGCGGCGGTGTCGAGGATCTGCGCGACCTCGTCGATGACCGTGTGCACGACCGCCTCGAAGAATTGCGGCTTGCTGTCGAAGTAGTTGTAGAACGTGCCGGTGCCCAGACCGGCGTCTCGGACCAGGTTCGCGATGCCGACCCGCTCGACCTGCCCCGTGGCCAATGCGCGTCGTCCGGCACGTATCAGTGCCCGCCGCGTGTTATCGGTTTGCCGGGCGCGGGCGGTCCTGACGACCTGGGCAGCACACGATCCGCCGGTACTGCCCAGTCCGAAAACGTTGCGGGAGTTCGTCATACGAGGGTGGTGGGCTTGCTCGCCGGGATCATGCCTGCGGCAATCGCTTCGATGGCCCCGACTCGATTCTCGGTCGCGACAGCGGCGAGATATCCGTCCGGACGGATCAACAGCAGTGTGGGAGAACTGAGACCGAAGGTCTTGGCGAACCCGCCGTCGGTGTCGTCGAGAACGATATCGCGCTCGGTGGCGGCTCGAGCATCCACGAGCAGACGCAGTAGGGGCGCGCCGGTGTCCGGCCAGGATAGGGCGGCCAGGTCGGCGACGGCTTCGGAGCCGTAGGCGATCGCCGTGAAGTGCGGTCCCGCAGTATGTTCGAACAGGCGCCGCCGGTGTCCGGCATGGTCGGTGAGGATGGCGTCCGGTACTCGATCGCCTACCCGCAGTGTGCGTGTCCGTCCGGCCGCGTTCTCGGCCAGTGGACCGCCGCGATAGTTCACACCGAGCTGGCGCTCGTCGTCTCCGCGTTTGATGCTGGAGGGATCCAGTCGCGACAAACCTTCGTACTTCTTCGTCGACAGCCCCAGAACGCGCGCCGCGATCGGACGCCGTTCGGCTTCGTACGTGTCCAGCAGCGCGTCGGGGGCGCCCGCGAGCACCTGCGCGAGTTTCCAGCCGAGGTTGTAGGCGTCCTGGATACCGGTGTTGAGTCCTTGCGCCCCGGCGGGTGTGTGGACGTGCGCCGCGTCCCCAGCGAGGAACACCCGCCCTGTGCGATAGCGGTCGGCGAGGCGAATATTGGGGCGGAACACCGACTTCCAGGAAATCTGCGTCAGGCGTATACGTTTGTCACCGGTGTGCGCGCGAATACGGGCATTGAGGTCGTCGAGTTCGAGCGACGGTACCTCGTCGTGGTCCAGTCGGATCATCCATTGAAACTGATCGGAATTCGGCAACGGGCAGGCTCCGACGAACCGGCCGCCCAAGCGCGGCCAGACATGCCAGCGATCACGCGACAAGCCCTGGACAGTCGCGTCGACGATGATCATTCGATCGGATTCGTCTGTCTTGCCCTCGAATCCGATTTCCGCCGCCTTGCGCACCGCGCTCGACCCGCCATCGGCGCCGACCAGATATCGGCATCCGATCCGGCGCACGCCATCGGGAGTGGATACCGTCGCGGTGACTTCATCCGGGGTCTGCTCGAAACTTGTGAGTGCGCAGTCGAATTCGACTGCACCCCCGAGTGCGCGCAGTCGTGCGCGCAATGCACCGTCGGTGCGGTGCTGGGGTATCAGCCACGTATTGGGGTAGGGCACATCGGAGGTGGCTCGACGCAACGGATTCATCGCCCACCGGATTGTCAGCGGTCCCGCGTGTATCCCCAGCGGAGGGTAGGTCTCGCCCCCGGTCAGGATATCCGATAGCGCCCCGAGGTCCTCGAGCACCTCCAAGGTCCGGGGCTGAACGCCTTTCGCCCGGGAACCGTCGAATCCCGTTACGCCCTTGTCGATGATCCGCACCGCCAGTCCGCGGCGCACCAGATCGATGGCGAGGGCCGTGCCGGTCGGGCCTGCCCCGACGATCAGCACGTCGATCGATTCGGCACTCACCGTATTACCTTTCGTTCGGTCTTCTCCACGAACGAGGCGAAGTGTCGAGCGACGAGCTCGGGTTGTTCGTAGCTGGCCATGTGTCCGCAGTGGGTGATGACGTGCGCTTCGGCCGGGGCGAGCAAGGTGCAGACCTCGTCGAAATCCTTTATCGGAGTGACCTTGTCCTGGTCGCCCCACACCAGCATCACGGGGACAGGCGAATGGCTCGTCCGGCGGTACAGGTCGTGGCGTGCGGTGAGCGGGAAGTCGGCGATCGTGGCGAAGAACGAGTAGAGCGATCCCTCGTATCGATAGCACTCACCGACCATCGTGGTCAGTTCCCTGCCTTGCTCGGGGTCGAGGACGTTGTGTGACAGGTGGCCCTCGAGCAGCCGGCTACCGACACGCTTGGCGACCAGGGGCCCCAGGCGTTCCCGGCGCAGTAGCGCCGTGCCCGCCGGGGGCTTCGGCGCCAGACCCGCCGGGCCGACCAAGGTCAGGCTGATGATGTGGTGCGGGCGCTGCTCGGCGTGCGCCATGGCGAGCAACGCGCCCATCGAGGTGCCCAGCAGGTGATGTGGTTCGTCGCGCAGTCCGAGCCCCTCGATCAGATCGGTGAGCTGGCGCAGGAACAAGGCTTCATCGTAGGTCGCTTCGACCCGGTCGGAGTAGCCGCGGCCGTATCCGCTGTAGGACAGGGTGCGGAAGCCACGCGCGTGCAGCTGGGCCGCGAACCGATCCCAGTAGAACAGCGGAATGGTCAGCCCGCCGACCAAGACGACCAGTTCACCGCCCGCAGGTCCGGTCAACTCGTAGTGCGTGACGCCGTCTCGGCAGTGCAGGAATTCGCCGCGCAGTGCGGCGCGGGCGCTGGTGTCGAGCGTGCGGTCTTCTCGGGCCGCGACGAAATATCTCACTACTGCTCCTGACCTTCGAAGATGAAGCGGCGCACGGCATCCGCCACCCATTGCGGGTCTTCCTCGGGCAGTAGATGACCCCCGTCGGAGTGCACCAGTTCGCTGCTACCCGGGATGTCCCGGGCGAAATGCTGGCCGTCGATCGATGCGCTGCGTAGTACGAGCGTCGGAACCGCGATCTCGGGCAATTCGCCGGTACGGTCGAGCTGGTCGACATTGGCGAGGTCGATGAAGGCTTGCTGGTTGCCCGGCCGATTCATCATCGCGTAGACCCGGTCGACCATCGCGTCATCGACAACGGCTTGGTTCGCGCCGACCAGCGAACGCAGGTTCCGCGCGGTGGCTGAACGGGAACTCAAGCGCCGCAATATGACTCGGCCGACCATCGAACGAGCCAATCGGACTGCCAGTGGTAGCGATTTGCCCGGATACCCGGTGGCGTTGATCAGCACCAGGCGATCGACCTTGTCTGGGTGGTCGAGTGCAAGGTTCCACCCGATGTTGCCCCCGAGCGAGTTGCCCACCACCGTGACGGCGCCGACGCCCAAGGTGTCGAGCAGCATCGCAACGGTTTTCGCATAGGTCTGCACGCGGTAGTCCCGATCCGGACGGGGTCCGGTCAGCCCGAACCCCGGAAGATCCAGCGTGATCACGTCGTAGGCGCCCGATAGGGCCGAGGTGACGCGGTCCCAGCTCTGCAGCGAAGAACCGCTGCCGTGCAGCAGCAGTATCGGCGGGCCGGTCCCGGTCCGCCGGTAGTGGATCTGTAGACCATCGGTAGTCACGAACCGGGAATCCGGATCGCTTCCGTTATCGAGCTCGGCACGCTTCTCCATAATGGCTACATTGTTGCCGTTATAGCTCGGACGCGTCAATAGTTTCGGCTACATTGTTACCGATATACCCTGATCGGGTGCTCAGCCCACCGATCCTGAACACTGATGCCATGAGTACCGTGGAACGTGAGACCGGCAAGTCGACGACTCGTCGCTCACCCGGTCGGCCCCGAGTGCCCTTCGACCGAATCATCGCCACAGCCCTGGCCATCGCCGATGAAGAGGGTCCCAGCGCATTGACCATGCGGTCCCTCGCGCAGCGGCTCGATACCAGCACCGCCGTGCTCTACCGAGCCGTCGCCGACCGCGCCGAGCTCGTCGCCCATGTCGTCGACCGGGTCTTTGGAGAGATCATCCTCGACGAGTCCATCTCCGATGACGACTGGCAGAGCGCGTGCATCGACGCCGCGGAGGCGATGTTCGACGCGATGAGCCGCCACCGCGGCATCGCGCCGCTGCTGATCGAGCAGATCCCGGTGGGGCCCAACGCCCTCGACCTGCGCGAACATTTCCTGTCCGTGCTACTCGGCAACGGCTTCCCGTCGGCCGCCGCCGCGCGCTCATACGCCATACTCGCGCGATACACCCTCGGCTTCGCGGCGCAGTTGCGCACCGAGGATCCGACCGAAGAGGCCGAGGCCGCATCGCTTTCGGCGTTGTATCACCACCTCGACCCGGTGCGATTCCCGGCGACGGTCGCCGTCGCCGATACCCTGCCCTCGCAGACGCTGGCGGAGGAATTCCGCCATGGACTCCGGCTTCTCGTCGCCGGATTGGCACCGCTGCGCGAAGCGGGCCCGACCATCTGACCAACCAGACCGCCCAACTTCACACTCTCCAACCCATATGATTTCGGCTACACTGTTACCGAAATCAAAAGTCCAGGTACGAGCAGGAGAGTCAAATGCGTACCGTCGAAACCAGCGCCATCTTGCACGCGCAACCCGACGAGATCTGGAAGGTCATCGGCAATCCACTGCGATGGGGCGAATGGCTCGTCATCCACAAATCCTGGAAGACCGACGTCCCGGAAGCCCTCGAAACGGGCGTCACCGCGACCGCCGCAGCCACCGTGATGAACATGCCGATAACCATCGACTGGACCTTCGATGAAGTCGACCGGTTCCGCTCGATCGCTTTGAGCGGAACCACCCGTGCCGCAGTAACACTCGCGCTCGATATCCGATTGCGCGCACAGGGTGCGACCACCGGAGTCGATGTGGTCGCCAGGATCAACGGGGGCATGATCGACGGCCCGATGGGCGGAGTGTTCGCGAAATCCATCGTGGGCGCACTGGACAAGTCACTGGCCAAAATGGGCGCGCTCAGCGCCTGATGGCGATCTCCCGTTGACGGCCGCGCCGTCAACGGGAGACGAATCCGCGATCGGCTCAGTACGATCGACAGCCGGTGAGCAGGATGCCGTCTTTGCCGGCCCGCTCGAGCAGGCCGGCCGCAGACCGGTCGAGATGCGAAAGCACATCATCGATGTCGGCGTGGAGCATCCGCCCACCCTGCTTGACGATGCGCCCGTCGACCAGAACCGTGTCGACATTGCCGGTGTCCATCAACTGGACGATCGCACCCGCCGCGTGGTTCACCGGACTCGCATTGAGCGTGCGCGCGTTCAGGATTGCGATATCGGCCCGCTTACCGGGAGTCAGGGTTCCCACCAGGTGGTCCAGATGAGCGGCCCTGGCGCCACCGACCGTGGCGATACGCAGAATGTCACGCGTCGAGAGCGGAGCGGCGGTTTCGGGCCTTCCGCGTCGGGCAGCGTCCATGGCGGTGTGACGTTGCAGCAGAAAGGCGGCCCGCATCTGTGAGAAGAAGTCGGCAGGCGCCGTACTGACCGCATCGGTTCCGAGGCTTACCGGCACCTGGTGATCAACCGCCGCCTGGAGTGCGGGCACCCCCATCCCGAGCGAAAGTTCCGCACTGACGGACACCGATACTCGGCCACCGGACCGCCGAATCGCCTTCCACGCAGTATCTTCCAGCCCGAGGCAATGGATGTAGGTGATCCACGGTCCCAGCAGGCCCTCGGCCTCGAACTGTTCGAGCACCCGGCCCCAGCTGACATCATTGACATGGGCGAAGACGGGCAACTCGAGGTCTTTCGCCAGCTGGAAGAGGTCCTCGTCGACGTGATAGCCGAGTGCCAGCCGGACCAGCCCGGCCGCATCAGAGGGGTCGTAGGCACCGCGCAACCGATGGATATCGTCGGGGTGGGCGTAGGTCGGCGCGGGTTCGTGATCACCGAACGCCGGCGAGAAGCTGAACATGCAGCGGATTCCGGCTCGACGGATGGCGTCGAGCGCGGCGTCGGTGTGCTCGGGGGTGTAGGAGCACTGTGAGGTGTCGACAACGGTCGTGGTGCCTGCCGCGAGGCACTCCAGGGCGCCACCGTATTCGCCCCAGTACACGTCCTCGGGGGTGTACTGATGGAACAGAGCATCCTCACCCGTTCGGGACTGCAGGAAGTAGTCGAGCTCCAGTGCGTCGGACCAGAACGATCGCAACGCCGTCTGGAACATGTGATGGTGCGAGTTGACGAACCCGGGGATGACGATCTTTCCCGCGCAATCGACAACCTTTGCCGCACCGTGCAAGTCACGACCCACCGCGACAATCTCGCCATTGTCGATCAGCACGTCGGCCTTGTCGAAGTCGCCGATCTCGTCGTCCATCGTGAGGACGATCCCGCCCCGCAGCAGCAACTGCGCTTCCGATGTCATCGCCGCTTCCCTTCCGCACTCCCCGGCACCAACGGCAGCGCCGCTTCGAAGCCCGCCGGGATCGACCACGAAACCGCGCACAGGAGACCGACGCCACACGGATCAGCCGTATGAATATTATCGGCAACAGTGTTACCTTTATTACAGATGGCTGTCAATACCGCCGCAGCGGGCAGCCAGAGCGGCCGAGGGCTGCGAGCATGACCGTTTCGGTCAGTAGCTGACCAAAACGGTAACCTCTGGTCATGAAGTCGACCGTGAGACCCACCAGCGAAGAGATCGATCGCGCGTTGATCGACGTGGCGGCCTTCGTGTTTGCGCAGCACGGGTTCGCCCAGGGGACCGTGCAGGCGATCGCCGACGGCGCCGGCTACTCCAAGGCGGCCGTGCTGAAGCGCTTCGGCTCGAAGGAGCGGATCCAGGACGCCGTGGTGTCTCGCGCGGAGGAACATGCCGCACGCGTGGCGGCCGCGGGCGCGGGCCTCGCGGTCGGGGTCGAGCGGGACGCCGCCCTGCTCGGCGCACTGGTCGAACTGATCAAGGAGTGGCCAGGGACCGGTGCGCTCATCGTCGGCGCCTTCTGGCTGACGCGCGAGCCCGAGATCATGCAGCGCCTCTCCGGGGCACAGCGCACTCTGATGGAAGCCTTCGACCCCGATGTCTGGACCGATGAGGGACGGCATGTGCGGGTGGTGTCCGCGATCGGTGCCGTGACCGTCACGATGATGGCGAACCGTGAGGCGAGGTGGACCGAGCGTACCGATGTGGTGATCGCGGCGGGCCTCGGCGCATTGGGCCACCGGGGCGACGGCGATGTCGACATGGGTGATTGAGGCACTACACCACTTGTAATCGCAGGTGAGCGCAGTTGACTTCACCCCAAGTGGTAACCATACTGGTCACCAAGTAACCAAAATGGTCACCGAAGGAATGTGCACACCATGCCGAACGAAATCAAGCCCGCAGGAAGCAGGCCGGGACCGCGGTTGTGGCTGACCCCGGCAGTCATCGTGACCGTGGTTATGGCCGCCCTGGCAGCGTTGTATCTGGGAGGAACGGTCAACTCCTCCCAAGACCTGAACGACTTTCCCGTAGCGGTTGTCAACGCCGATACCGGAGCCACCGACCCATCGGGACAGCACCTCAACGTCGGCGAACAGATCTCCGACAACCTGCGCAAGGGGGTCGATGCGGACAAGTTCGACCTTCGCTTCGTCAGCCTTGCCGCAGCGAAGGAGGACATGGACAAGGGAAAGCTCTATGGTGCGATCGTTCTGCCCTCGGACCTGAGCCAGAAGCTGGTGACACTCACGGAGAGCGCGGTGACCGGTGCGGCCGCACCACAACCCGCGGTCACCGTGTACACCAATCCCTTCGCGAACAGTTACGGCGCGTCCATCGTCGATTCCTTCGCGTCCGGTGTGCTGGCCGAGGCGAACCAAACCGTGGGCCAGCAGCTGCTCGCCACTGCGACACAGGCTGGGGACCAGGCGGCATCCGGCAGCCAGTCCGTCACAGGAACAGCACGCATCGTTCTGTCCGAACCGATGCTGGTGCATGTCACGCCGTTCAAGGAGGTTCCCGACGGGACCGGCGCCGGCCTCTCGGCCTTCTACTACGCGCTTCTGCTGGTACTGGCCGGGTTCACGGGGTCCATGATTGCGACCAGTCTCGTCGACGCCCAGCTCGGTTTCACTCCGTCGGAGATCGGTCCGCTCTACCGCATGGAAAGGCGCTCGGGTCACAGCCGCCTGGCCACCCTGGCTTTGAAGTGGGGAATCATGACGGGTGTCGCGGTGCTCGTCAGCAGTGTCTATCTGGGGATCGCGGACTGGATCGGCATGCCGCTGGACCATCCATGGGAGCTGTGGCTGTTCAGCGTGCTGAGCATCACAGCCGTCGCGGTGGTCGCTCAGTCGATTCTGGCCCTGCTGGGCAATCTCGGCATGGTGGTCAACTTCTTCCTCTTCATCGTGCTGTCGATCCCCAGCTCCGGGGGTACGACACCACCGGAAGCCATGCCCCCCTTCGTCCGCTTCCTCAGCTCGTTCGAGCCCATGCACCAGATCTATCTGGGTACGCGTTCGATCCTGTACTTCGGAGCCACCAGGGATTCAGGACTGACGCGCGGCGTATTGGCCGCCGTGATCGCGCTTGTCCTCGGCCTCCTCGTCGGGACCCTGGGTACTCGCACCTACGACCTCAAGGGACTGATCAGGAAGCACAGCGAGCCCGCCAACACCGGGCAGTGACGGAAAAACGGCTGATCAACAGCTACCGCCGTGTCGTTATCTACGAGGCCGTCAGGGACTCGCGATCGCTCAGTTGCAGCACCATGGACCACGCCGACCTTGCGGGACAACCAGAAAGCCGCCCAGACCCGAAAGATTATGGACATCAACGAAACTCAACCTGGGCAACCGTCTAGGACCAATGGGCTGGCAACCCAGCGATCACAGTCCCATCCGTTCCGCTGCGTTCCGCTCGATATCAGCTGGTAGCGATGCATTTCACTGGCCCTCGAGCGACCATCAGCACAGTCGAATCGGGATGATGCCAAATCCGTTGCCACGAACCTCTAAAAAGTTGAGGGCGGTCCTGAAACCTACCGGTCAGGACCGCCCTCATTAGTAGCGGGGACAGGATTTGAACCTGCGACCTCTGGGTTATGAGCCCAGCGTTGACCACCATCCCCCAACCCCATCCAGCACCCGACGGCCGCCCGCCCCACCTCATCCACCGGATGATGAAGAAGGAACCGGCGGTTCGACAGCTCAGGCGGGCATTCCGAATGACCTTCGCTGCACGCGCAGTCAAACCAGTCCGTCGGACGGTCGAATCAGCAAGCCTCACGAGTGGCATTACCGCGGTCGACATCGCTGTCACCCCGGAACCGCCGAATCCATTCGAAATGAACACCAAAATGGCACCCTGCGGCCTACTTCAGTAGTTCACAGCCCGGTGACCAGCAGAAACAGTCAGTCCTTCCTCATCCACCCAGCGATGAGCCGGGACTCAACCGCAGAGGGCCACTCCCGAACAGGCTCAAAGTGGCAGCCAAAGTGGCACTTCGCGACCACAAAACGCCCACCGAGCGGGCGAAATGCCTGGTCCTAGCGCATCACTTCTTCATCATCTCGTAGATGCGCTTGCACTCCTGGCAGACCGGGGAGCCGGGCTTGGGGGACTTGGTTACCGGGAAGACTTCACCGCAGAGGGCTACGACGTGGGTGCCCATGACCGCGCTTTCGGCGATCTTGTTCTTCTTGACGTAGTGGAAGACCTTGGGGGTGTCGTTGTCGGTCGACTCGTCGGTGGTCGTATCCGGGCGTACGAGGGTGTCTGTGCTCACCAGTACATGATGCCAAATGGGATGCGATCGCCGGCGGCATGTGCATCCTACGCGTCGTAGTGGAAGACTCGGGGGTATGCAAGGTGACGGCGAATCCCAGGCCGAAGTACCAGGTGGCGGCGATCGCCCACAGTTCGAATTCCGCCCGGCTGGTTCGGTTCCCAAGCCCGAGCGGCCTTCCCAGGGGTATTTCCCGGGTGAGAAGGACCACCCGGCGCTGATCACCGAGGCCGCGACGTCGCTCGAGCAGCAGCATCACGACCGGGTGAAGCGGTACACGATCATTATGGCGTTCCGGATTCCGTGCCTGGTGCTGTCGGCGGTGGCCTACTCGCTGTGGGGGAACTGGGTCATCTCGCTGCTGATCATCGGGGTGTCGATTCCGCTGCCCTGGATCGCGGTGCTGATCGCGAACGACCGGCCGCCCCGGACCAAGGACGAGCCCAGCCGGTGGGACGGGCGGCGGAATCAGAAGGAACTGGAGTCACGCCCGCACAACGCCATCGACGGGTGAGGTCGCGGGCCTGCGGCGGATGCTCGCGGACATGAGGGCCGCCACCCCGCACAGCGCGCCCGCGATGTACCAGGCCAGGGTGTAACTGCCGTTCAGGTCGCGAATCACGCCCGCGCCGAAGGCCGCGACGGCCGCGCCGACCTGATGGGAGGCGAAAACCCAGCCGAACGCCACCGGGCCGTCGTCGCCGAAATGCTCGCGGCACAGGGCCACGGTGGGCGGGACGGTGGCGATCCAGTCCAGGCCGTAGAAGATGATGAACGCCCACATGCTCGGTTCCACGTCCGGCGCGAACAGGGCGGGCAGGATCAGCAGCGACAGGCCGCGCAGCGTGTAGTAGCCGACCAGCAGGTAGCGGGAATCGACGCGGTCGGTGAGCCAGCCCGAGGCGATGGTGCCGGCCACATCGAAAACGCCGACCAGGGCGAGCAATCCCGCGGCGGTGGCGGCGGGCATGCCGTGATCGTGGGCGGCGCTCACGAAATGGGTGCCGATGAGACCGTTGGTGGACATGCCGCAGATGGCGAATCCGCCCGCCAGGAACCAGAACACGGGCTTGCGGGCCACGGTGAACAGCACGGTCAGCGCCCGCGACGCGCCGCCTTTCGCGGTGGTGCGGACCCCGACCTGGCTGCCCGGTTCGGCGCCGTAGGCGGTGACGCCCAGATCACTGGGGAAATCGCGGATGAACAGCAGCACCAGCGGCACCACGGCCAGCGCCAACCCGGCCACCACCAGAGCCGGTGTGCGCCAGCCATGTTCATTCGCCAGGCGCGCCACCAGCGGCAGAAAGATCAGCTGGCCCGTCGCGCCGGCCGCGGTGAGCACACCGGTGACCAGGCCGCGCTGCCGCACGAACCAGCGCCCGGTGATGGTCGCCACGAACGGCATGGACATCGATCCGACGCCGATGCCGACCAGCAGGCCCCAGGTCGCCATCAACTGCCAGGGCTGGGTCATGAACACCGTGAGCCCACTGCCCGCGGCGATGAGCAGCAGCGCGCACGCCACCACCCGGCGGATCCCGAAGCGGTCCATGAGCGCGGCCGCGAACGGTGAGATCAGGCCATAGAGCAGCACGTTCACCGATACCGCCGCCCCGATGGTGCCGTGCGACCAGCCGAACTCGCGGTGCAACGGATCCATGAGCACGCTCGGCACCGAACGGAAACCGGCCGCGCCGATCAGGGCGATGAAGCCGACCGCGGCGACGATCCATGCCGGATGCAGCTTGCGACCGGGGAAGCGCGCGGCGTCCGCCGGAACCGTTCCGTGGTCATGCGCCGAGTCGGCAGCCGGGCTCGGCCGGACGGCGGCACCACGCGCCGGATCGCTCCGCGAGTCCAGGTCGCCTCCGCTCGAGGCGGCAACTGCGGGCGCATCCGCCGATGATGCTGCGCGGGCCGGTTTTCCGGCCGCCGGGTCGGTCCGTAGTTCGCTCACCGCTAGAGCGTGACCCATCCGCCGCTGGCGATCGAGTGGCCTGGATGCCACAATGCGTCAAGATCTGGCCAACCATTCGAGGAGACGCCGTGCCGCATCTGGTCGCCGTGCTCGCGCTCGAGCCCATCGTGGGCTTCGATATGACGATTCCCCCCACCGTGCTCGGCTCGGCCAAGGACGCCGACGGGAATCCGCTGTACGAAGTGCACATCTGCGGCGTCAGCCGCGAAACCGTCCAGTCCACCACCGGTTACGGCATCGTGCCCGCCTTCGGCCCGGAGCTGCTGGCCCACGCGGACACGGTGATCATCCCGGGCACCCAGATCCCCGGCCCGCGCACGCAGGGCATCCTGCCGCCGGAACTCGCCGAGGCCCTGGCCACCATCCGGCCCGACGCCCGCATCGTCTCGATCTGCACCGGCGCGTTCGTGCTCGGCGCGGCCGGCCTGCTCGACGGTCGCCACGCCACCACGCACTGGAAGTTCGCCGACATGTTCCGCTCGCTGTATCCGCGGGTGCGGCTGGATGAGAACCAGCTCTTCGTGCAGGACGGAAATCTCTGGACCGCAGCGGGTCTGGCCGCGGGCATCGACCTGTGCCTGCATCTCATCCGCTCCGATCACGGCAGCGCGGTGGCCAATCGCTCGGCCCGCTACTGCGTGGTGCCGCCGTGGCGCGAGGGCGGGCAATCGCAGTTCATCGAACGGCATCTGCCCGAGCCGGGCGCCGACGGCACCGCGCCCACCCGGATGTGGGCGCTGCGCCATCTCGATCACGAACTGGACCTGAATTCCCTTGCCACGCACGCGTGTATGAGCGTGCGCACCTTCACCCGCCGGTTCAAGGCCGAGACCGGGATGGCGCCCGGCGCGTGGGTACTGCAACAGCGGCTGCGGCACGCCCGGCACCTGCTGGAGTCCACCGATCTGGCCGTCGATGCCGTGGCCCGGTCGGCCGGTATGGGCACCGCCGCCTCGCTGCGCCATCACATGCGCGCCGAGGTCGGGGTGTCGCCGCAGGTCTACCGCAAGACCTTCCGGGCGCATTAGCGTCGATACGGCTATCCGCGAAAGATGGGAGACAGCATGACGATTCGCTGGATGTGGGCGTTCCTGGACCGTCCCGCCGCGCAATTCGACGAATGCGCCGAGTTCTGGTCGGCGGTGACCGGCACCACCGTCTCGGCCAAACGCGGCGAGAATTCCGAATTCGTGACGCTGCTACCGGATTCGGGTGGGGCGACGGTGAAGATGCAGGCGGTGCCGGACGCGGCCCGGGTGCACCTCGACCTGGATGTGGACGATGTCGCCGCCGCCACCGAGCGGGCGATCGGCCTGGGGGCCACGCTGGTGCTGGAGCATCCGGACTACATGGTCCTGAAATCGCCGCACGGCATGACGTTCTGCTTCACCCCGTCCGGGCGCGGCGCGGGTGAGCTCACGCCGACCGTGCGCGGTCCGGCGGGCGATCGCAGCCGGCTGGATCAGGTGTGCGTGGATATCGGCACGTCCGACTACGAGGACGAGGTCCGGTTCTGGACCGAAGTGACCGGCTGGCACCGGACACCGGGCAGCCTGCCCGAATTCACCCGGCTCACCGCCGATCCGCGGCTGCCCATCGGCATGCTGCTGCAACGGCTTACCGAGGACCGGCCGACGTCGGCGCATGTGGATCTGGCGTGCACCGATATCGAGGCCACCGGCGCCTGGCACGAGAAACTGGGCGCGCGGCAGGTGCAGCGCGGTCGCCATTGGCTGGTCATGGCTGATCCGGCCGGGCAGGCGTATTGCCTGACCGGCCGGGAACCGGCCTGACACCTACGTGTTCAGTTGCGCTTCGGCTGTGTCGGACGTTGCACGGCCGGAGCGGAATTGGCCAGGGCTTCGAGATCGTCGAGGAATTTCTCGATGCTCTCGGAGCGGGCTTGCGGGGTGCTGATGTGCTCGCGCACCTTCTCCTCGGTGAGCGCCAGCATGGCGGCCGAGAGATCGACCTCCAGGTCCCGGATCAGCTGCCTGCGGAATTGCAGGATCTGATCGCGGCCCTGGCGGCGCACCCGTTCGACTTCGGCGGCGGCGGCCTCCCGCATCTGAGCGATGATGCGATCGGCGTCGACGCGCGCCTCCTCCCGCATGCGCTCGAGTTCGGCCTGCGCTTCCGACATCGCGCTGTCGTACGCCGCTTTGGCGTTCTCCAGCCGGGTCGCCGCTTCGGCGCTCTCCTCGAGTTGTTTGCGGATGATGTCCTGGGACTTGGTCATCGTCTTTCTGACAAAGGGCGCAACGTATTTCACGATGAACCAGACGATGACGACGAACCCGAATAGCTGACTGAAGAAGACGGGCCAATCGAAGGTGATGTCGTACAGTCCTTCGGCGACATATCTGTCGTCGGTGAGGATCACGATGACCCCCGTCCTCTCTGGTGGCCGGCACTGGTCCGGGCACGGTCGTTCACGCCGAGCATCCGATCGGCCAGGTTCTGGGCGAGCGGTTCGACTGATTCGCGTAGTTCGGCGGCGACCTGGTCGGCCTCGGCACGCAGGTGTGCCGTGGACTCGGCCACGATGTGGTCGGCCTCCTGCTGCGCTTCGGCGCGCAATTCCTCGAGAATGGCCCGGCCTTCGGCACGCGCTTGATTGCGTATCTCGGCGGCCTCGGATCGGGCCTTCTCCATTGCGGTCTGGTAGCGCTCTTGCGCGTCGCCGAATATCTCGTTGGCTTCCTTGGCGGTCGCCGTCGTGCGTTCGACCCGTGCCTCCCGTTCCGCCAATACCTTCCGGATCGGCGGGACGACGAAGAACCAGATGACTCCGAGCACGATCAGGAAGATCGCCAGCTCGGCGAAGAAGGTGCCGTTGGGGATCAGGAAGTTCCCCGCGGCCTCCACATCCGTTCTTGGAGACATGATTTCGCCTATGCTCCCGGGGTGGCGAAGACGAACAACGCCATGAACGCGAGATTGATGAAGTACGCCGCTTCCACCAGACCGACGGTCAGGAAGAAGTTGCCGCGCAGTTTGCCCTCGGCCTCGGGTTGCCGGGTGACGCCATTGATCAGCGCGGCGCCGGCGAGACCGTCACCGATTCCCGCGCCGATGGCACCGCCCGCCAGGATGATGCCGCCGCCGATGAGAGCGCCCTGGACGATTGCCGGATCTGCTGCCATTTTTCACTTCCTTATCGGAATTAATCCCCGAACGACTGTGCCGTTCAGTGTTTCTCATGCTCCAGCGACATCGACTGGCTGAAGTACAGGACGGTCAGCAGGGAGAAGATGAACGCCTGAATGGCTCCGACGAAGAGGTCGAAGAGTTTCCATACGGCATTCGGACCCCAGCTGATCCAGAACGGGAACAAGGTGATGACGGCGACCATCACACCGCCGGCGAACATATTGCCGAAGAGTCGCAGGGACAGCGACAGCGGTTTGGCGATCTCCTCGATCACATTGATGAAAATCATGGGGCCCCAGCCGGTGTGGCCCTTGAGCAATTGTTTGGCGTGATTGCCCGCGCCGCGCCGCCAGATGCCCGCGCCTTGGTAGAACAGGAAGACGAACAACGCCAGCGCGTAGACGAAATTCACGTCCGAGGCGGGCGGGGCGATGAGTTCACCGTCGCCGTATTGCACCGGCAGGATGGACAGCCAGTTCGACAGCAGGATGAAGGTGAACAGGGTGACCGCCAGCGGCAGCGCGAAGGGCGCGACCTTCATGCCGATGGCGCCCTCGACCTGATTCCGCATCGCGATCGTGACGGATTCGAAGAACAGCTGCACGCCGTTGGGCACGCCCGAGGTGAGCTTGATCCGCAGGTAGAAGGCCAGGCCGAGCACGATGAGCGCGGCCACCGAGGTGGAGACGATGGTGTCCACGTTGAACTCGAGACCCCACAGTTCGGCGGTGGCGTGCTCGCCCACGTGGATCTTCGGCTCCGAGTCCCCTTCGGCGGCCAGAGTCGTGGAAAGAGTCGTCTGAGCTAACGAAGCAATGGGAGGCGTCATGAGGATTGCCGAAGTCCTTTCACCTCGGGCACCACGGTGTGGAGTACCAGGATGATCTGAAATAGCGCCAGGCCGAAGAAGATTCCGATGCCGTAGGGCCGGGTGAACATGGCGATCACGATGGCCAGGCCGGTGAGCAGTAGCAAACGGGAAGCAGACGACAGGGCCATTTTCTGTTTGCTGGGTGTTTCCGAATCCGTGATGCGCACAATGGACATCCACGTCACTTGGGCATTCAGCCAGCCGAGTCCTAAACCGGCGCTTATGAAAACACCCAGCAACAATCGTTCGAACACTCCAGCAGCCATCAACACCAGGACGCCGATCGCGAGTGCAATTGCAGTCGCGCGGCGCATTCGGAGCCTGTTGACGTCCACTTGCGACACCGCCTCGCCCTCATCCCACCTCGTAGTGGGGCCGTGCATGATCAATAGCATACACAGCCCAACCACGTTGCGCGGCAATAATTCTGATCTTCAAATTTTTGATCTTGATATTTATCAAGATCATTCAGTTAATTTTCCGCGACAATTTTCCGATATCAGTGCTGGACAGCCTTTTCCGCGCCCGCGCCGGTCAGCGAACGCACCTGCATCTCTTCGTACTTGGCGTCGTTTCGCTCCCTGGACAACACGGTGCCCAGCCAGCCCAGGGCGAACGAGGCGGGGATGGAGACCAGGCCCGGATTGGCCAGCGGGAACCAGTGGAAGTCAACGGTTTTGAGCATGGCGGTGGGCGCGCCGGAGACCGCCGGCGAGAACACGATCAGTACGATGGTGATGGTCAGCCCGCCGTAGATACTCCACAGCGCTCCGGCGGTATTGAAGCGCCGCCAGAACAATGAATACAGAATGGTCGGTAGGTTTGCCGAGGCGGCCACCGCGAAGGCCAGGGCCACCAGGAAAGCCACGTTCTGATTCTTGGCCAGAATCCCGCCCACGATGGCGAGCGCCCCGATCACCACCGCCGTGATGCGAGCGACCCGCACCTCACTGTCCTTGCCCTCACCGCCGCCCTTCTTGATCACGTTGGCGTACACGTCGTGCGCGAACGACGCCGACGCGGTGATGGTGAGCCCGGCGACGACGGCCAGAATCGTCGCGAAGGCCACGGCCGCAACGAATCCCAGCAGCACCGGCCCGCCCAGTTCGAGGGCCAGCAGCGGGGCCGCCGCATTCTCCTTCCCCGGTGCTTTCGCGATCTTGTCCGGCCCGACCAGCGCCCCCGCGCCGTAGCCGAGCACCAGCGTGAACAGATAGAACACCCCGATCAGCCCGATCGCCCACACCACCGACCGCCGCGCGTCCTTGGCCGTCGGCACCGTGTAGAAGCGCATCAGCACGTGCGGCAGCCCCGCCGTACCGAGCACGAGAGCCAGTGCGAGCGAAAGGAAGTCGAGCTTGGTGGTGCCGGTCTTGCCGTAGCGCACACCCGGTTCCAGCAGCCGCTCCCCCACCTTCCCGCCGTGATCGACCGCCGCCTGCAACAGGCTCGACAGATTGAATCCGTACCGCCCGAGCACCCAGATGGTCATCGCCCCGGCCGCGCCGATGAGCAGCACCGCCTTCACGATCTGCACCCAGGTGGTGCCCTTCATCCCGCCGACCAGCACGTAGACGATCATGATCGCGCCTACCACCGCGATCACCAGATTCTGTCCGGCGGTACCGGATACGCCCAGCAGCAGGGAGACCAGCACCCCCGCGCCGGCCATCTGGGCCAGCAGATAGAACAGGCTGACCGCCAGCGTCGAGGTGGCCGCCGCCGCCCGCACCGGGCGCTGTCTCATCCGGAAGGCCAGCACATCGCCGAGCGTGAATTTGCCGGTGTTCCTGAGCAATTCGGCCACCAGCAGCAGCGCCACCAGCCAGGCCACCAGGAAGCCGATCGAATAGAGGAAGCCGTCGTAGCCGTAGAGCGCGATGGCCCCCGCGATACCCAGGAAGCTGGCCGCCGACAGATAGTCCCCCGAGATGGCGATGCCGTTCTGCGGTCCGGAGAAGGCCCGCCCGGCCGCGTAATAGTCGGCGGCCGTGCGGGTATCGCGGCTGGCGCGGAACACGATCACCAGGGTGATGACGACGAAGGCCGCGAAGATGGAGATATTGAGCAGCGGGCGGCTGCCTTCCACCGCGGCGGCGAGGTTCGCGTTCATCGGACCGGTCCTTCCAGCTCACCGCGCAACTCGTCGGCGATGGGATCCAGCCGCCGGTCCGCGTAGCGCACGTACAGGCCGGTGATGACGAAGGTCGAGACGAACTGGAGCAGTCCGAGCACCAGCCCGACGGTGATGTTCCCGGCCAGCTTGTGCGACATGAACTCGTGCGCGTAGTCGGCGAGCAGGACGTAGAGCGCGTACCAGGCCAGGAAGAAACCGGTCATCGGGAAGACGAAGACGCGGAATCTGCGGCGCAGTCGCTGGAATTCGGGGCTGTCGTAGGTGTGTGACCAGTCGGGAGCCGGCCCGCCGGTTTCGGTTTCGGTAGTCAACTGCGATACCTCCTCGTGAGCCAGGTCACAGTAGCAACGATCACCCCGCCGAACGGGCGAAATAACCGCAGGTGAGACCACGATTCGGCGTCGATGTGAGGCTCGGTTCGCGTGGTTCATCCTCAGCAACCGACCGGTTTCGCGACGCCGTGGACCGCCGAACCCGCCCCGGCGGCGAATGCCGGAAGGTTGCGGTGGCAGAGTTCGCAGTCATGCCGACGAATCGCTCCCTCGACCTGCGCTCGCCGACCGCCCCGTCCCCGCTCGCCGAGCTCGCGCCCGAGCTACGCGCGGCGCTGCTGCGAGTCGGCTACGACGCCGATACCCTCCTGGAAGCGCTCGGCGAGGAGGCGCACGCCGCGCTGGGCCGTGGCGAACCGGTCCCGGTGCGCCGCGCCGCCGCCGCGCTCGGCGAGCTCGGCACCCTGGTGCGACTGCTGCTGCTCGGCGACACGCTGCCCGAAAACGAAGTGGCCCAGGCGCTCTCACCGGTCGGCATCGACGCCGCGATCGCGGCCGAACTGCTCGAACGACACCGGGGCGGAGTCCGCGCGGCGCTCGATCTGCGCCCGCTCGATCTCGGTTACGGCACCCGCTGGGTGCTGTCGGACCTCGACGATTCCATGCGCCGCCGTGCCCTCGACACCGATCATGTGCTCGGCGTCGGCCAGGCCTCACTGTCGCTGCTGCGCGCCACGCCCACCGAGAAGACCGGCACCGTGCTCGATCTCGGCACCGGCTGCGGCGTGCAGGCCGTGCACGCGGCCTCCTACGGCCACGCGGTCACCGGCACCGATGTGAACGAGCGCGCGCTCTGGCTGGCCCGGGCGACCGCGGCGCTCAACGAATTGGATATCGAATTCTTGGAAGGGTCCTGGTACGAGCCGGTCGCGGGCCGCCGCTTCGATCAGATCGTCGCCAATCCGCCGTTCGTGGTCGGGCCGGCGCGGGTCGAGCACACCTATCGCGATTCCGGGCTGCACCTCGACGGGGCCAGTGAATTGGTCATCTCGGGCATTCCGGAGCTCCTCGCGCCGGGCGGCACCGCGGCCCTGCTCGCCTCCTGGGTGCACATCGCGGGGCAGGACTGGCGCAGCCGGGTGGCGAGCTGGCTGCCCGACCACGGCATCGACGCCTGGATCGTGCAGCGCGATGTCGCCGATCCCGCCCTCTATGTCGGAACCTGGTTGCGCGATGCCGGATTGGATCCGCGCGAGGAAGCCGCGCAATCCCGCGCGGCACAGTGGCTCGATGCCTTCGCCGCCGACGAGGTCGAGGGCATCGGCTTCGGTTTCGTCTATCTGCGCGCCATCGACGGGCCCACCGAACTGCTCGCCGAGGACCTCACCCACGGCTTCGACGATCCGCTGGGCGACGAGGCCCTGAAGTACTTCGAGCGCTCGGCCTGGCTGCGCGCCGTGGCCACCGACCCGGACCTGATCCTGGCTTCCCGCTTCGAGGTCGATCCGGCGACCGCGCTCGAGCGGGTGTACGTGCCCGGCGCGGACGGCTGGGATCAGCGGGTGGCCCGGCTGCATCGCGGCGACGGCCCGCGCTGGCAGCACGAGGTCGACGACACCACCGCCGCGCTGCTGGCCGGAATGCGTCCCGACGGCCTGCCGCTGCGAGAGCTGGTGGAACTGCTGGCCTTCGGCGAGACCGGCGATGCCGCCACCCCGGAGTTCGAAGCGGCCGTGCTGAGCGTGGTGGTCGGTCTGGTCCGGCACGGGCTCATCCATCCCCGCTGAGCTGTCGGAACCCATCGAAAACCGCCGGGCGCGTCCATGCCCGGCGGTTTCTTTCGTGCGCCGGACGGTTTCCGGCGTGTGATACCGGTCACTCGATGCCCGTGACGGCGTTTGCACCCGGAATGACGCTGGGCACTCAGTCGTTACACCAGCACTCGAATGGATATACGGCAGGGCACGGGCCCGATGACACGTAATCGATTGCCGTGAACCGAAGTTCGACGCCGGCGGTGGCAACCACCCGGACACCGAGGGCCGCTCGCCGGTGGCGCGTGTTCCGAAGGATACGCGCTTCTCAGGAACTTCTCAGCCGTGCGCCGTAAAAACCGCAGCTCAGATGCGGTTTATGAAAGCCCCGGCGGGGAACTTTCCTGATGTCGGGTCCGTTGAACGGAGCGAGACACCACCGACAGGAGGCAAGTCATGACAAGCCCCGCCACCACTGACGTGCGCACCAGCGAACAGGACCTCGACGCCCAGAGCCCCGCCGCCGACCTGGTACGCGTGTACCTGAACGGGATCGGCAAGACGGCGCTGCTCACGGCCGCCGACGAGGTCGAGCTGGCCAAGCGCATCGAGGCGGGCCTCTACGCGCAGCACGTGCTGGAGACGAACAAGCGCATCGCCGCGGCCAAGAAGAAAGACCTCGCCATCATCGTGCGTGAGGGTCAGGCCGCTCGTCAGCATCTGCTCGAAGCGAACCTCCGGCTCGTTGTCTCCCTGGCCAAGCGGTACACCGGTCGCGGCATGCCGCTGCTGGACCTGATCCAGGAAGGCAATCTGGGTCTGATCCGCGCCATGGAGAAGTTCGACTACACCAAGGGTTTCAAGTTCTCGACGTACGCCACCTGGTGGATTCGTCAGGCCATCACCCGCGGCATGGCCGATCAGTCGCGCACCATCCGCCTCCCGGTCCACCTGGTCGAACAGGTGAACAAGCTGGCCCGGATCAAGCGCGAACTGCATCAGCAGCTCGGGCGCGAGGCCACCGACGCGGAACTGGCTCGCGAGTCCGGCATCCCGGTCGAGAAGATCGCCGATCTGCTCGATCACAGCCGCGACCCGGTAAGCCTGGACATGCCGGTCGGCAATGACGAAGAGGCCCCGCTCGGCGACTTCATCGAGGACTCCGAGGCCACCTCCGCCGAATCGGCCGTCATCGCCGGTCTGCTGCACCGCGACGTGCGCACCGTGCTGGCCACCCTGGACGAGCGCGAACAGCAGGTCATCCGCCTGCGCTACGGCCTCGACGACGGCCAGCCGCGCACCCTCGACCAGATCGGCAAGCTCTTCGGGCTCTCCCGCGAGCGCGTCCGCCAGATCGAGCGCGAGGTCATGTCCAAGCTCCGCAAGGGCGAGCGCGCCGACCGCCTGCGCGCCTACGCCAGCTGACCGATCTCGGACAGCCCCGCAGCGTCGGGCCGTCTCGAGGCGCCGGCCCGATAACAGCGCCGGCTGGTTCTCGCATTCCATGTCCCCCTGCGGAATGCACGAACCAGCCGGCGTCTTCCTGTGTTCAGGCGGTCTTCCCCGCAATGGCCCGGCACGGCGTGGGTATCGGGAGATCGCCCTTGGCGAAGCGGCCCGGCGTGGTGCCCATGATGGCGCGGAAGTCGGCGGCGAAGTGGGATTGGTCGTAATAGCCCGCGGCGGTGGCCCGGTCGGCCCACGGGGTGTTGGCGGCTGCGGTGAGCAGTTGGCGGACCCGGGTGATGCGGGCGAAATGCTTGGGCGAGACGCCGATTCCGGTGGTGAAGAGATTGCGGAGCTGGCGTTCGCTGATGGCTAGTTCGGATGCGAGCGCGGTGATCGAGGCCGGGGCGGTGGTGAGGGCGTCGACGGCGGACTCGAGCAGGCGGCGGTGATCGCGGCGGGTCGGATCGTCCGGGAGCTGCTGTGGGAGGGCGTTTTCCAGGAAGCCGAGCAGGTCCTCGGGATCGAGATCTGTCAGTTCGCCTGCGAGCGCGGCGGCGGGGCCGGGCAGCTCGGCCAGCCGGTGCACCCGATCGGTCAGATCGGCGGCGGGGACGCCCAAGACAGAATGGGTGGCGCCCGGAGCCAGCCGCAGGCGGACACAGCCCGCCGGTTCGGCCGGGGCGGCGTAGGTGGCCTGGGTGTGCGGGCCGAGGACCAGGGCCTCGCGGCGGCCGGAGAGTTCGGTGCGCAGCACGATGGTGGTCACCGCGCGCGGCAGATGGGTGAAGGACGGCGGGAGGTCGTGCAGGGTGGGGATGTGGCCGATCTCGGTGATCCAGGGGCGCAACGACTCCGGGAGCGGCAGGGCGCGCTCGTAGCGTTCGGAGGTGTCGGGGGCCTGGTCGAGCACGGTGGTCACCGGTTCACTCTAGGCAACCCGGGCGGTCGGTGTCTGTGCCGGTTTTTCCTATAACGCGAGGGGCCGGCGGCGGCAGAGTTCTCGGCATGATCGTGATTACGGGTGCTACGGGCACCATCGGGAGTGCGGTGGTTCGTATCCTGGCCGCGCGGGGCGTGCCGGTGCGGGCGGTGACGCGGAACCCGGAGACAACCGCGTTTCCCGCCGAGGTGGAGGTGGTGCGTGGTGATTACACCGATACCGCTTCCATGGCAGCGGCTTTCGCGGGCGCCGAGGCGGCGTTCCTGGTCGGCCTGCTGGGGCCGGATTACCTCGAGACCGAACAGGCGTTGATCGAGACCGCGCGGGCGGCGGGCGTGCGGCGGCTGGTGAAGCTGTCGGCCATCGGCACCGGCGATCCCGCATTGGGCCGGGTCGGCACCTGGCATCTGCCCGGCGAACAGGCGGTGCGGGACAGCGGCGCGGCCTGGACCATCCTGCGGCCCAGCAGTTTCGCGTCCAATACGCGCAGCTGGGCCGCGATGGTCCGGGCCGGGCAGCCGGTGCCGAACATGACCGGCACGGGCACGCAGGGGGTCATCGATCCGCGTGATGTATCCGAGGTCGCGGTCGCGGCGCTGCTGTCGGATGCGCACGCCGGGCAGGTGTACACCCTCACCGGACCGGAGCTGCTCAGCACCGCCGATCAGGTCGCGGTGCTGGCCGAACTCACCGGGCGGCCGATCGAGGTGTTCGATATCGAGGAGCGGCAGGCGCGCGAATTCATGCTCGGCGCGGGGATGTCCGAGGAATTCGCGGACGGCTCCCTGGCGGGGCAGGCGTTCGTGCGCGCGGGCGGCAATGCCGTCGTGACGGGCGATGTCGAGCGGGTGCTGGGCCGGGCGCCGCGCACCTACGCCGACTGGGCGCGCGACCACGCCGAGGCGTTCACCGGCGTCACGGTGGCGGGCTGACCGGCACGGTCAGGCGGTGGCGGCGACCTCGGCGAGGCGGTCGAGCATGGCAGCCCAGCCGCTGCCCATGATGGTGCGGGAGCGCTGCATGACGGCGTTGTCGGGGTCGAATCCGCTGTGGGTGAACAGGATTCGGGTGCCGTGGCCTTCGGGGCGGAGGGTCCAGGTGATCACCCAGCCGGTCGGGGCGGCGGCCTGGGCGTCGTCCCAGGTGATGCTGAGCCGTTCGGGCGCAATGGCTTCCAGGACGGTGCCGCGGATCTGGCCGGAGAAGTCCTGACCGGGCATGGGCTGGGTCTTCATCTCGAAGGTATTGCCCGCGACGGGTTCGAAGCCGAACGGCTCCATCATCCATTTGCCCATGAGTTCGGGGGTGGTGATCGCCCGCCACACCTTCGCCGGCGGATGCGGGTAGTAGTGATCGAGTTCGATGGTGGTGAGGTCGTCGGTCATGGGTGATCCTTGTCGTCGGTTTCGTCGGTTTCGTCGGGCATGGCGTCGAGCACCTCGCCCAGGGCGTGCAGCCGTTTCCGCCAGAAGCGTTCGAACGGGTCCAGCCAGGACTGCAGGTCGTGCAGTGGTTCGGGTTCGACGCGGTAGAAGCGCTGTCTGCCGCGTTTCTCCTCGGTGACCAGGCCGGCGTCCCGCAGCACCTTGAGGTGTTCGGAGACGCTCGGCCGGGCCATGTCGAAGCGTTCGGCGATGACCTGCACCGATTGCTCGTCCTCGAGCAGCAGTTCGAGGATGTCGCGCCTGGTGGGGTTGGCCAGGGCTCCGAACACCTTGTCGGCGGTGCCGGATTTCAAGCGGTACGGCATGCCTCGACAATAGGTAGGACTTTGCCTACCTGTCAACCGTAGGAGATTTCCTACCTTAAGAGTGGAAGAGGGGCCGCGCGGCAAGTGCCGCGCGGCCCCGGATCTCGAAGCCCCGCCCGCAGCGGCCACCCACCACCCGGCGCGCCCAGGTCGGGCGCGCCGGATGCGGGGCTAGCCGGAGTTGCGCAGGGCGGTGGCCAGGCCGTTCATGGTGAGCAGGATGCCGCGCTCGACGAGTTCGGAGTCGTCTCCGGCGCGGCGGCGGCGCAGCAGTTCGACCTGGAGCTGGTTGATGGGCTCGAGGTAGGGGAACCGGTTGTGAATGGACTCGGCCAGGGCCGGGTTGTCGGCGAGCAGTTCGTCGGTGCCGGTGATGGCGGCGTGCATGCGGGCGGTGCGGGTGAACTCGGCGCAGATCATGCCGAATACCTTGGCGCGCAAGGCTTCGTCGGGAACGAGTTCGGCGTAGTACGAGGCGATGTCCATATCCGCCTTGGCCATGACCTGCGCCAGATTGGACATGACGGTGCGGAAGAACGGCCAGCGCCGGTAGAGGTCGGCCAGGGCGGCCAGGCGGGCCGGGTCGTCGCCGATCCATTCCTCGAACGCCGAACCCGTGCCGTACCAGCCGGGCAGCATGACGCGCGATTGGCTCCAGGCCATCACCCAGGGGATGGCGCGCAGGTCGTAGACGGAGTTGGTGGGCTTGCGGGAGGCGGGGCGGCTGCCCAGGTTCAGGTCCGCCACTTCCGCGATGGGCGTGGAGGCGCGGAAATACTCGACGAAGCCCGGGGTTTCGTGGACCAGGCGCGAATACGCCCGGCGCGCCAGCTCGGCCAGCTCGTCCAGCATCTCGTAGGCGGGTTCGGCATCGTCGCCGAGGCCCTCCACATCGAGCAGGGTGGATTCCAGGGTGCCCGCGACCAGCGCTTCCAGATTGCGGTAGGCGGTGCCCGGGTCGGCGTACTTGGTGGAGATGACCTCGCCCTGTTCGGTCAGGCGCAGCGAGCCGCGCACCGCACCGGCGGGCTGGGCCAGGATCGCGTCGTAGCTGCGGCCGCCGCCGCGGCCCACGGTGCCGCCGCGACCGTGGAAGAGCCGCAAGCGAATTCCGGTCTTGCGGGCGGTGTCGATCAGGTCCAGCTCGGCGCGGTAAAGCGCCCAGTTGGCCGCCAGATACCCACCGTCCTTGTTCGAATCGGAGTACCCGAGCATGACCTCCTGCTGCATACCGCGGGCCTGGACCAGTCGCTGATAGGCGGGGACTTCCAGTGCGGCGGAGAGGATTTCCGCACCGTGCCGCAGATCGTCGATGGTCTCGAAGAGCGGCACGACGCCCACCGGGCTGGACGGCGGGGTGTCGGCGTCGCCCGGGTCGAGGATGCCGGCTTCCTTCAAAAGCAGTGCGGCTTCGAGCATGTCGCTGACCGAGGTGCACATGCTGATGATGTAGTTGGGCACGGTGTCGGGGCCCAGATCGTCGAGCGCGGTCTTGGCGGCGCGCACCACCGACAGTTCCTTGGTGGCCAGTTCGCTCAGGCGCGCATTGGCTCCGACCAGCGGGCGGCGGGTGGACAGTTCGGCGGCCAGCAGTTCGACGCGCTGGGCCTCATCGAGCGCGGCGTAGTCGGAATGCACTCCGGCCCAGGCGAAGAGCTCCGCCACCACCTGTTCGTGCATTTCCGAGTTCTGGCGCAGATCCAGGCCCTGCAGATGGAATCCGAAGGTCTCCACGGCGGCGCGCAATGCGGCCAGCTGATCGTCGGCGAGCAGGCCGTCGCCGGAGGCGCGCATGGAGGCGTCCACGATATTCAGATCGGCGAGCAGCTCGCCCGGCCCGGCGTACGGTGTGGCGGCGACATCGATGCCGTCCACGGGGATTTCACCGAGGGCCTGACGCGCGGCCGCGCTGAGCCGGGCCCGGATACCGCGCAGGGCCCGGCGATACGGTTCGTCCGCGCGCTGCGGCGAATCGTCGAATCCGGCATCGGCCAGGGCGGCCAGCTCGGGCGTGACCGGCACCAGCCGCGCCGACTGTGACAGTGACTTCTCCAGCTCCACCAGCGATTTCAGGTAGCGCTCGAACGCCACCGCACCCGCACGATGGGTGGCGCGGTGCACCACGTCGGCGGTGACGAACGGATTCCCGTCCCGGTCGCCGCCGATCCACGAGCCGGTCCGCAGGATGGGCCGGGTCAGCAGTTCCTGTTCGGGCCAGCGCGCCCGCAGCGCCGCCCGCACCTGATCGTTGATCCGCGGGATCACATCGAACAGCGTCAGGTCGTAGTACCGCAGCCCGACCTCGATCTCGTCCTGAATCCGCAAGCGCGCCAACCGGATCAGCGCCGCCCGCCACAATTGCAGCACCTGCCGCCGGATCTCGGTCTCCAGTTCCGCGAATTCCGGCTCGTGCGCGTCGTAGCGCTGCCGCCGCCGCATGGCCTCGGTGATCCGCGCCTGCACGTCGAAGATGGTCCGCCGCCGCGTCTCGGTCGGATGCGCCGTGATCACCGGCGCGACCAGCGCGTCGGCCAGCAGATCCGCCACCACCGCGCCGTCCGGCCCGGCGGCGTCCAGTTTGCGATAGGTGGCGGCCAGGCTGGAATCCTGCGGCTGCTCCCCCGCCGCGATATGCACCGCCCGCCGCCGATCCCGTTGCAGATCCTCGGCCAGATTGGCCAGCAGCAGGAAGTGACTGAACGCCCGGATCACCGGAATCGCCGTCCGGATGTCCACATCCCGCAGCATGCCGGCCACGGCATCGCGCTCCACCTCCGAGCGCCGCACCTTGAACGCCTCCACCCGCACGCGTTCGATCAGGTCGAAGACATCCGCTCCCTCGTGATCGCGGATGGTCTCACCCAGGATGCCGCCCAGGAACCGGATATCGTCGCGCAGTGGCGCGGTCGCCGTCTCGATCTGGTCTTCCCGCAATCCCATCACCTCTCCGTTCCGACGAATGTCCTACTGTCTCAATCCCGATGGGCCGATTGCGGCCCGCGTGGCGGATATCTCAGCGAGTTCAGCCCATACGCCGCGGCCCCAGGTCGAAGCGGCTGGGCTCGGGGCCGATGCGGACCCGGCCGTAGAGGACGGCCGCGCCTTCGGCGGAGGCCAGCACCGGTTCGCAGAGCAGTTCCCGGACCTCGGGGAGGTCGTCGCAGAGGGCCGAGATGCGTTGTGCGACTTCGGCCAGGGCGGCGCGATCGACGGGTTTGCCGACCTCCCGGCCTTTGACGGTGCCCGATAGCAGCGGGGCGGCGCGGGGCGCGTCGATGAGTTCGGTGGATTCGGCTTCGGTGAGCGGCAGGGCGCGGTACACGCGGTCGCCGAGCAGGTCGATGATGGTGCCGGAGAGGCCGAAGCTGATGACCGAACCGAAGGACGGGTCGTCCTGCACCCGGAACATACAGCCGACGCCCTTGGTGGCCATGCGCTGGATGTGCACCGGGTTGCCGGAGATCTCGGCCAGGTCGGTGAAGGCCCGGCGGACCGCGTCGGGGCGCCACAGGTCCAGGCGGACGCCGGTGAGATCGGGGCGGTTGCGCCAGATCTCGCCGGTGGCCTTGGCCGCGACCGGGTAGCCGAGGTGTTCCGCGGCGTCGACGGCGGCATCGGCGTCGCGGACCTCCCGGAATTCGACGACGCGAATGCCGTAGCAGCCCAGCAGTTCCGCGGCTTGCAGATCGGTGAGCCAGTGCGCCGCGTCCTCGGACATCCACTCCCCCACCAGTTCCCGGGCGCGGGCGGTGTCGAGGCCCTCGGGGCGGGCGATCGGGGAGATGGGACGGGTGCGCCAGTCGGCGTAGCGGCGGACCCGGGCCAAGGTGCGGGCCGCGCGTTCGGGGTCGCCGAAGGCGGGGATGGAGCCGCGTTCCAGGATGCCGCCGAGGCCGCGGGTGGCCAGCAGGTTGGGCATGCCCTGATCGGCCACGAAGGTGGTGAGAACCGGTGTGTCCGGGTCGGATCGGGCGCCGGAGCGGATGGCTTCGGCGAAGGAGGCGACGGCGGTGGGGACGGGCGGTGAGTAGATGACGATGACGGCGTCCACGTCCGGATCCGAGACCGCCGCCGCGACCGCGGTGAGGTAGTCCGCCGGACTGCCCTGCGGGCCGAGGTCGATGGGTTCGCCCACCTCCAGGCCCTCGACGCGAGCCGCGTCCACCGCGAGCCAGCTCAGCGCGGCGCTGTTACCGATCACCGCCGCGCGACGGCCGGCCGGGAGCGGTTGATAGGCCAGCAGCATGGCGCAGTCGAAAAGCTCGGTGATGGAATCGACCTGGATGATGCCCGCCTGCGCGAACAGATTCCGCACCAGCGAACGATCCAGATCCGGTTCCCCGTCCACCCGCACGCCGTGCCGGCCGCTGTTCACGGCCACAATGGGTTTGGTGTGCGCCACCCGGCGGGCGATGCGGGAGAACTTGCGCGGATTGCCGAAGGTCTCCAGGTACAGCAGCACCACATCGGTGTCCGGATCGTTGTCCCAATACTGGAGCAGGTCGTTGCCGGACACGTCGGCGCGATTGCCGGCCGAGACGAAGGTGGACAGCCCGAGCTGCCGGGCGGCGGCCTCGCCGAGGATGGCCGCGCCCAGAGGTCCGGACTGGCAGAAGAATCCGATGCGCCCGCGTCCGGGCAGGACCGGGGCGAGAGTGGCGTTGATGGCCACCGCCGGATCGGTGTTGGCGATACCGAGCGCGCTCGGGCCGACCACCCGCATGCCGTGGGCACGGGCCGCGTCCACCAGCTCGCGTTCGGCGGCCCAGCCGCGCGGGCCGGTCTCGGAGAACCCGGCGGTGAGCACCACCAAACCCTTGACGCCCTTGGCCATACAGTCGTCGAGCACCGACCCGATCTCGGTGGCGGGCACCGCTATCACGGCCAGATCGACCTCGTCCGGAATATCGCGCACCGTCGGATACGCCCGCACGCCGCGCACCGAGGTGCGATTGCGGTTCACCGGAAACACCGGTCCGGGAAAGGATCCCGACAGCAGGTTGGCCAGCACCGCACCGCCCACCCGCGCGGTGGACGGCGTCGCGCCGATCACCGCCACCGATTTCGGCGTCAGCAGATTCCCGACACTGCGCGCCTCGGACGCGCGTTCCCGTGAATCCCGCACCGACTGCAGCGCTTCGGTGGGGTCGATGGCGAATTCCAGATGCAGCACCGACCCGTCGCGACTGCGCTCCACCTGATAGCCGGCGTCCCGGAACACCTGCACCATGGCATTGTTCTCGGCCAGCACCTCGGCGACGAAGCTCGCGATATCGTTCTCGGCCGCGGCGCCGTTGAGGTGCTCCAGCAGAATCGACCCCAGGCCGCGCCCCTGGTGCTCGTCCGCCACCACGAACGCCACCTCGGCGGCGCGCGGCCCCGGCCGATCGGACAGATACTCGTACCGGCCCACCGCGATGATCTCGTCTCCGAGCTCGATCACCAGGCCGACCCGGTCCCGATAATCCACATGCGTGGTGCGGTACAGGTCTTTCGGCGTCATCCGCGGATACGGACCGAAGTAGCGCAGGTACCGCGTGCGGTCCGACAGCCGGGAGTGGAACCGCTCCATGCCTTCCGCGTCATCCGGCGTGATGGGCCGCAGCCGTACCACCCCGCCGTCCGAGGCCAGCACATCGGCGAACCAATGTTCCGGCGGCGGAGGCGGATTCACCGGCGTCCCCGGCAGGTCCCCCGTCGGCACCAGACTTCCCGCCACCGACACCGACCCACCGGGTTTCGGAGCGGAAGCCGCCGCCGCGCCGCTGGAGTCGTGCGCTGCGGCCGTGCGATCGGGGTGTGCTGGCGCGGGTCCACCGGCGGGCTCGCCATTACCCGAGGGGCGGGTGGGCTCGGTGGGTTCAGTCACGGGGATCCTCCGGATCCAGGCCGAGCAGGCCGAAAGTCGCTCGGCGGGTAGCCAATACGGATGTGTCGAGGGCGCGGCGGGCCCGGTCGAAGCGTTCGTCGCCGGTCTCGCGGCCGCCGCCGGGGCCGTCCCAGCGGTCGAAGTCCACCGGTGCGCCGTCGCCCATGGTTCGGGGCGGTGCGACGGTGGGGGCGTAGGCGGTGACCTGGTCGGTCCATGCCTGCGGAATGGGGGTGTCGGGGTCGATGTCGCGGTCCAGGGCGGCGGCCAGCAGGTGGGTCCAGGCGCGCGGGACCACGCGGATGAGGCCGTAACCGCCGCCGCCGACGGCGAGCCAGCGGCCCTCGGCGTAGCGGTCGGCCAGCTCGCGCATGGCGATGAAGGCGGCGCGCTGGCCGTCGACGCTCAGGTCCAGATCCGCCAGCGGGTCTTCGCGGTGGGTGTCGACGCCGCACTGGCTGATCACGATCTGCGGCCGGAAGGCGGCCAGCGCACCCGGTGCGACGGCGTGGAAACCGCGCAGCCACAACTGGTCCCGGGTGCCCGGCATGATCGGAAGGTTGAGCTTGGTGCCCTCGGCCTCGCCGCCGCCGGTCTCCTCGGGCCAGCCGGTATTGGGCCACAGCGTCGCCGGATGCTGGTGGATCGAAAGCGTCAGCACCCGTGGGTCGCCGTAGAACATGCGCTGTACGCCGTCACCGTGATGCACGTCCACGTCGATATAGGCGATGCGGTCGAAGCCGTTGTCCAGTAGCCACGAGATCGCTACCGCCACATCGTTGTAGACGCAGAAGCCGGCCGCGGCATCCGGCATGGCGTGGTGCATGCCGCCGCCGATGCTCACCGCCCGCCGGGTCCGCCCCGCCGCGATCTCCTGTGCCGCGGCCAGGGTGCCGCCCACGATGACCGAGGCCGCCTCGTGCATGTGCGGGAAGACCGGGTTGTCGGCCGAGCCCAGGCCGTGCGGCGGATTCAGCGGGACCGCGCCGTTCGGCGGCGCCGCGTGCTTGACCGCCTCGATGTAGTCGTGGGTGTGCACCCGCAGCAGTTCGCCGTCCCCGGCCGCCGCCGGCGCCAGGGTCTCGACCCCGTCGAGCAGCCCCAATCCCTGCGCCAAAGCCATGGTGAACTGCAATCGGACCGGCCGCATCGGGTGCTCCGGGGTCCAGGTGTAGTCGAGGAACCTGTCGGTCCACACAACGGTTCCGTCTCGACCCACCGCGCCAGCCATACCTGCCACGCTAGTGCGTGCCCCGCGCTCGTAGGCTGTTGACACCGCGACGCCGTCATAGCGAGGCAGCGCCGGCGTGACCCGGGAAACCCGAAGGGAACACGCAGGCCGTCCTCGGTGTTGTCTCTGCGTTCGCGAAATATGCTGTCGCCCGGTGCAGCCGCCGTGCATGGGTAGAATTCGTGCCGACGAAGGGGTTAACAGGTGAAGGATCTGGTCGACACCACGGAGATGTATCTCCGTACCATCTACGACCTCGAGGAGGAGGGCGTCACGCCGTTGCGCGCCCGCATCGCCGAGCGTCTGGAGCAGAGCGGGCCGACGGTCAGCCAGACGGTGGCGCGGATGGAACGCGACGGTTTGCTGACCGTTGCCGGTTATCGCCATCTCGAACTGACCGACAAGGGCCGCGCCATGGCCGTGGCCGTGATGCGCAAGCACCGGCTCGCCGAGCGGCTGCTGGTCGACATCATCGGATTGGACTGGCAGAACGTGCACGCCGAGGCGTGCCGCTGGGAGCACGTGATGAGCGAGGAGGTGGAACGGCGCCTGATCCAGGTGCTGAACAACCCCACCACTTCCCCCTACGGCAATCCCATTCCCGGCCTGGACGAGCTGGGCGTGACGCCGAGCGCGGGCGGCGAGGAGAAGCTGGTGCGGCTGTCGGACCTGCCCGCGGGGCAGACCGCGGCGGTCGTGGTGCGCCGGCTGTCGGAGCACATCCAGACCGATCCCGAGGTGATCAATCAGCTGCGTGAGGCCGGCGTGGTGCCGGACGCGCGCGTCACCGTCGAGACCAAGCCGGGCGCCGTGATCATCTCGGTGCCGGGTCACGACGGCTTCGAACTGTCCGACGAGATGGCGCACGCCGTCCAGGTGAAGTTGGTCTGATACGTGAAGCTTCTGGTTACCGGAGGCGCGGGCTACGTCGGTGGCGTCTGCGCGCAGGTTCTGCTCGAGGACGGCCACGAGGTGGTGGTCGTCGACGATCTCAGCACCGGCAATGCCGACGGCGTGCCCGCCGGGGCGAAGTTCGTGGAGGGCGATATCGCCACCGCGGGCGTGGAGCTCATCGCGGCCGAAAACTTCGACGGGGTGCTGCATTTCGCGGCGCAGTCGCTGGTCGGCGAGTCGGTGGTGGCGCCGGAGAAGTACTGGCACGGCAATGTGGTGAAGACCCTGGCGCTGCTCGAGGCCATGCGGGCCGCGGGCACCCCGCGGCTGGTGTTCTCCTCGACCGCGGCCGTGTACGGCGAGCCGGAGCAGGTGCCGATCGTGGAGACCGCGCCGAAGCTGCCGACCAATCCCTACGGCGCGTCGAAGCTTTCGATCGACTACGCCATCACCTCGTACGCGGCGGCGCACGGGCTGGCGGCGACCAGCCTGCGCTACTTCAATGTGGCGGGCGCGTACGCCGGGCTCGGCGAGAACCGCGTGGTGGAAACCCATCTCATCCCCCTGGTGCTGCAGACGGCGCTGGGCCATCGTGAGTCGATCTCGGTGTTCGGCACCGACTACCCGACGCCGGACGGTTCGGCGGTACGCGACTACATCCACATTCGCGATCTGGCGCAGGCGCATCTGCTCGCGCTGGCCCAGTCGCAGCCCGGCGTGCACCGCATCTTCAATCTCGGCAGCGGCACCGGTTTCTCGGTGCGCGAGGTCATTTCGGCTTGCCGGCGCGTGACCGGGCTGCCTATCGCCTCCGTGGACGCACCGCGCCGTGCCGGTGACCCGGCGGTGCTCGTCGCCGCCAGCGACCGCGCCATCGCCGACCTCGGCTGGCGGCCGGAGCACACCGATCTCGACGAGATCGTCTCCGATGCCTGGGAGTTCCTGCGCATGCTCGGCGACCGGGCGCACAGCGCCCGCTGAGTTCTCACGGCTGTTTCCGGTCGAAACAGGTCGCGAGGTTGACGCCGAGTTCGGCGGCGGCCTCGCGACCCGATTCGGCGAGCCGATGCAGGCGGCTGGGCCGCATCCCCGATTGCAGGCCCATATCCAGCAGCATCGCCACCCGATGCGCTGGATCGCACCCCAGGGCGACTTCCAACGCCACCCCCGCCAGCGGCCCGTCCCCGCGCGCATACGCGTGATAGGCCAGCAGCGCCGCCGCATCCGCCCGGTCCTCGTCCGGCAGGGCACGCGTGAGCTGCAACCACAATGCTTCGGCCGCCTGCGCGTGCGGATCCTCGGTGAGTGCGAACATGATGTCCCGCACCGCCGGATCCCGCAGCGCCACAGCCACTTCCGCGAGCTCATCGGGCCCCAGCAGCGCACCGGCCCCCACCGCGCCGATCCCCTCCATCACGCACCGCAACGCGCCCCGGGTGAACAGCTCGGGATCGCCGCATCGCAACGCGCCCGCCAGCCTCTCCGCCGCGTCCGCTCCGGCCCGCTCCAACCGACTCGAAACCCGTTCCCGCAACTCGGCATCGACCGCGACCAAGCCGGTGAGTTCGTCCCGCGACCCCCGCATAGGCCGCCCCTCGAGCACCTGCCGCACGGTGACCAGCGACGCCGCCGGATCGGGTTGAACTCCCCGCCGCGCCTGCCCCGCGACACTCCACCATTCCTGCTCGGCACCGATCTCCCGCACTGCCCAAGCCCCGGCCAACGGCACGCCCTCCGCGTCCAGCCGATGCTCCAGCGCCGCAATCAGATTCCCGTGCTGCCGCGACCGCACTCCGCGATGCCGCCGCCCCGGCACGGTGGCCCGATCATCGACAATCAGCGCGATCGCCGATACCGCCCGCCGCTGCACGCACAACCGCGCCACCCGATCCACCACCTCCGCCGTGGCCGCCCGCCCCGAACCGTCCATATCCACCCGCGCCACCACGTCCACGCTCGCCGAACATCCGTCCCCGCCACCCACCGCGGACTCGGACAAACATTCCTGCGCTGCCGCTGCCGTGGCTGTCAGGCAGTGCGATTCCGGACTCGCCCGCAGGACGGTCACCACGAGTGATCGCTCCGGCATGAACCCGAGCATGGCCGGCACAGCCGCAATGAACTCCCCCGGATCCCGCAGGCGCGGTTCGACAGGCCGGCCCGACCACGCGTCATATCCGCCCGGTGCGGCGGGGCCGGCATCCGAAACCTGCTCCGCCGCTCCGGAATCACCTCCGGCAACTGGACAACGCCACGTGCCGGGCGACGCGGTCGGCGCAGGGCTCGCGGCTGTGATGTTGTTCTCGGTCTGCCGATCACGCCCGGATGCTGTTGCCGGGTTGGGTGATTCGGTTGTCCGGTAGCCGGGGTCGGGGGTGGGTTCGGTCGGTGTCGTCATGGTATCGAGGGTGCGCCGGAGCGTGGTGGTGGCCGGCCGGCTCACCTGGGGTTTCACGGCGGCTGTGGAGGGGCGGGCGCGGTGGGGACAACTCGGCGTGGCGTTGATCTCCGGGAGCCGGGGATGTCGGTGGGCGGTGCTATTTTGCGCGCTCCGCGATTGCCGCAGGTCATGCGCGAAATGCATGGCTATGCAACGGTTTTCATTTCGCCCGAGCGGTCGCTTCCGCGCTGTTACAGTCCGGCCTGGCGCTCATCGGGAGTGCCGGAAGGAAGTAGTACACGCAGATGAAGAGCACGACATTCA
The DNA here is from genome assembly GCF_021183565.1 of Nocardia yamanashiensis. NCBI lineage: Bacteria > Bacillati > Actinomycetota > Actinomycetes > Mycobacteriales > Nocardiaceae > Nocardia > Nocardia yamanashiensis. Next base: position 773,083 of record NZ_CP089226.1, on the reverse strand, counting down.
CCGGCGTCGCGGCGGCCGCACTGGCAGCGGTCGCCGTGCCCGTCGCCCTGGCCCCGTCGGCTGCGGCCAATACCGAACAGGTCCGGGTCGACAATGTGTCCGCGAGCGAGACCTGCGCGGTGGGCAAGGCCTGCTATGTGCGGGTGCGCCTGACCGGCGACAACCGGCTCGACGACGTCACGATCACGGTGAACGGCAATGTGATCGGCTATGCCGTGCCGCAGCAGGAGACCTGGGACACCGCGGCGGCCACCGCCGAGGTCACCTGGGTGCCGTCGGACTACGGCAACTTCACGATCATCGCCAAGCAGGGTAGTTCGTCGGCGTCGGTGAACTTCGAATTGAAGCGGCCGCAGTCCAACGCGCCGTCGACCGGGTCGTTCGGGCTGGGCTGATCCCAGCCGGAACCGGGCTGGGCAGAGCCCGAGTTCCGCGTACCCCGGGCCCTGCCTTCGCATCCCGCTCCCCGATCGCCACCCCTAGGCGGGGCGGGTCTGCGCGAGGATCTCCACATAGTGCGGGTTGTACATGATGCCCAGCACATTCCCGAACGGGTCCACCACCGATGCGGTGACGAATCCGGTCCCCGTGCCGCGCTCGGTGATCGGCTCGAATTCCTTAGCGCCCAGTTCCAGCAGCCGCGCGAACGCGGCCTCGATGTCCTCGACGTGCCAGTTGAGGATCTGCCCGCCCGGCTGATCCGGCCGGCTCGGCGCGTACTTCCCGTTGATGATGCCCAATTCGGCCTGGTAGTCGCCGATCCGGAACTCGTAGTAGCCGCCGGGCATCTGGAAGTACGGCTGCACGCCCAGCAATTCGGCGTACCAGTCCTTGGCGGCCTCGAGGTCGTCGGCGTAGTAGTTCACGGTCGCCATGCCACGCAGCATCGTCGTTCTCCTTCAAGCTCTTCCGTTGTGGATGTATCCAGTCTCGCACCCAAAGTGCTCACCGAATGAGCACTTTTCCGGGCAGAATTTCGAATTATGCGAGCGGATCGATTGGTAGCGACGCTGCTGTTCATGCAGCAGCGCGGACGCGTGACGGCGGGCGAGGTCGCGGCCGAACTGGAAATCTCGGTGGCCACCGCGCGCCGCGATCTCGAAGCCCTGTCCGCCGCCGGGATTCCGGTGTACCCGCAGCCCGGCCGGGGTGGCGGGTGGCAGCTGGTGGGCGGCGCGCGAACCGATCTCAGCGGTCTCAACGCCGACGAGGCGCAAGCGCTGTTCCTGCTGCTCGGCCCGGTCGCAACCGCCGCACCCGCCACCAAATCGGCACTGCGAAAGCTGCTGCGCGCCTTGCCGCAGACCTTCCGCGCCGAGGCCGAGGCCGCCGCCGACGCCGTCGTGGTCGATCCGGCCCGCTGGGGTGCGCACGACGACCAGCCGCCGCCGCTGGTCGCCGAGCTGCAACGAGCCGTGGTGCGCCGCCGCAGAATCCGATTCGAGTATCGGGGAGCCGCGCGTGGCAGAGCGAACGGCCCGCGCGGTAGCCGAAGCGCCGATCCGTGGGGGCTGGTGGACAAGGACGGCATCTGGTATCTGGTCGCCGGAACGGACCACGGTCAGCGGGTTTTCCGTGTCGATCGGATGGACGCGGTGGAGGTCACCGCCGAAACCGCGTCACGCCCGGCCGATTTCGATCTCGCGGCAGCCTGGTCGGCGGTGGTCGAGCAGGTGGAGGGGCAGCGCGCCCTGCTGGCGGCGACCGTACTGGTTCCGGCGCAACTGCTGCCCGTCCTGCGCCATCAGCAGGGCCGCCATTGCGAGGTCGACGGCCCGGTTCCCGACGGCCGCATCCTGGTCCGCATCACCGCCCCGACCCCGCTCATGATCGCCCAGCAACTCGCCGGCTGGGGCGCCGCGCTGGAGGTGACCGGACCCGATTCCGTCCGCGCCGAATTGGCCCGGCTCGGAGCCGAACTCGTGGACCGCTACCGGCTGCCCTGAGCCGCACCCCGCTCGCGAATCCGGCCCCGGCACGCCCGGAATATCGCTCCGCACGCCGCTGACCACCGCTTTCTCCGCCCCTGATTCCACCGGCTTGCGGTCTGTGACCCGCACCGCTAACGCTGCCTATTCATACCCAAACCGAATCGCCTTGCAGCACTTCCGAATTCGCCGAAATGCCTGGTCCAGCGCTGGTACCGTCCGCCCCGGCGCCCTCCCCCGGCGCCGGAAGGAAGTTGGTAATGACGAAGTCCCTATTCACCCTCGGCGCGAGCGTGCTGGGCGCGCTGGCCGCCACGGCGCTCGCGGCCGCCCCGGCGTCGGCCGCCATCGAGAGCATCGCGGTCATCGGCCAGGGCTCCGGTTCCTGGTGCAAGACCGACAGCGGCGGCTGCTCGATCGTGGTCGAGCTGAGCGGTTCCACCAAGTACGCCGACGCGGAATTCATCGTCGACGGCGTCTCGCTCGGCACCGCCCCGGCCGTCACCGATCTGCTCGGCAAGACCACGGCAACCAAGCCGTGGAGCCCGACCGAGGCCAAGCTGTACACGGTGCAGGTCAAGCAGAGCGGCTCCATCTCGACCGTCACCTACTACGTGGGCAAGGGCAACGGCGGCGGCTGCTGGTGGATGCCCAGCGGCTCCGCGGGTTCCGGTTCGGCCGGGTCGGGTTCGGCCGGAAGCGGTTCCGCGAACTCGGGTTCGGGCACCGGCTCCTTCAATATGGGTTCGTCCACCGGATCGCTCTGCTGATTGCGGATGGCCGGGAGCCGAGAGGTGATAGGGGTCGGCTCCCTTCCGGCGGTCTCAGCCCTTGCGCACCTTGCTCACCGCGGTGGTGAACAGCGAATCCAGGGCCTCGGCATCGGTTCTGCCGTCGGCGAAAGACATGTAGGTGACATTGATCCGGACATCCCCGACCTGCCCCAGCAGCGTCTGCATGCTGCGCGTGGTGCCCGCGGAGCCGGTGCCGGAGCGCACGGTGCGCCGCAGCGCCAAGGTGTCGTCGGCGTCCAGCGGCGGCGGCGGATCGAGTTCGGTGGTGATGGTGGCGGTGGTGCCGGAATGCCCCACCCGCACGGTTCCGCAGCGCTGCAATTGATCTCGCAGCCCCGACAGCGGCTGATCGCTGCGGGTCAGCTCCACGGTGAGGGTGGCTCGGGTGGCATCGTCGGTGCCGACCATGACCGCGGGCCCGGCGGTCGGCGCGCTCGGCGCGCACGCGCTCGGATCCACCTGTGCGCCCGGCAGTATGCCGTCGAGGTCGTTGGCGGCCTGGGTGGCGGTATCGGCCGGCAGCGTGATCGCCGCGTACTTCTTGGGGAATTTCGCCGCGTCGGGCAGCAATCGAGACAGCGAGTCGTCCACGGGCGCGCTCGTCACCGGACCGCGCGCCGAGACCGGCTGGCCCGACACCTCGGTCCCGCAGGCGGCGAGCAGACAGCCGAGCACGGCGGCGCCCACGGCGCGGACGGGTTTGCGGGACAGGCTGCGAGCGGGTGTGCGGCTCGGTTCCGGCGCGGGCGTGGAACACCTCGGCACGAGTACTGAGACAAGCCGCGGACCCGGCGAATCGGGCGCGATCACGCGTCCACTATGCCGAATTTCGGCTGTTCACACCGAATGCCACGCCGCGCGGCGAGTCCCCGGAATGCGTGTCTCACGACACCCGGGAATGCCGGTGACCCCACGGCGTGTTGCAGCCGGGGTGCGGGCAGTGCACGTGCTGCCGACGCATGAGGGACAATATGAATGGTCCGGTACCGCGCCGAGAGCGAGTTGGCAGTCGCGGCAGATGGGTCGCCGCGTTCCTCGCACCGCGAGGCGGACCACGCAGGAGAGGAGTACGCGATGGCGGACTATGAGTCGCGCATGTATGAACTGGAGTTCCCGGCTCCCCAGTTGTCGTCCGAGGACGGCGCCGGCCCGGTGCTGGTGCACGGTCTGGAAGGTTTCACGGACGCGGGGCACGCGGTCCGGCTGGCGACCACCCACCTGCGGGAGAGCCTGGAGGCCGAACTGGTGGCCTCCTTCGATATGGACGAACTGCTCGACTACCGGTCGCGCCGTCCGCTCATGATGTTCAAGACCGATCATTTCTCCGATTACACCGAGCCCGAGCTCAATCTGTGGGCGCTCAAGGACACCGCCGGGACGCCGTTCCTGCTGCTGTCCGGACTGGAACCGGACCTGCGGTGGGAGAAGTTCGTCACCGCGGTGCGTTTGCTGTCCGAGCAGCTGGGGGTGCGCCGGACCATCGGCCTGAGCGCGATCCCGATGGCGATCCCGCACACCCGCCCGCTCGGGGTGACCGCGCACGCCAGCGACAGTGACCTGATCGGCGACCACCAGCGCTGGCCGGGCGAGCTGCAGGTGCCGGGCAGCGCGTCCTCGCTGCTGGAGTACCGGATGGCCCAGCACGGCCACGAATCGGTCGGCTTCTCGGTGCACGTGCCGCACTACCTGACCCAGACCGCCTACCCCGAGGCCGCGCAGACGCTGCTGGAGAACGTGGCCGAGAACGCGGGCCTGGAACTGCCGCTGGCCGCCCTGACCATCGAGGCGGCGAAGGTGCGCGAACAGGTCAACGAGCACATCGCCGGCAATTCCGAGGTCGAGACCGTGGTGCAGGCGCTGGAGCGCCAGTACGACAGCTTCGTCACCGCGCAGGAGCGCCAGTCCAGCCTGCTGGCCAGCGAGAACGAACTGCCCACCGGTGACGAGCTGGGCGCGGAGTTCGAGAAGTTCCTCGCCGAGCAGGGCGGTTTCAGCGAAGGCGAAGGCGACAACCCGCTGCGTTAGTCCCGTCGCGTCGCCGGACGCGCGGCGCACCGATACCGGCCGCTCCCGGGCGGACCGGTAACGTTGGTCGCCGTGCAGCTGTCCGAATTGGTTCCCGACCGTGCCGTGCCCGATGTGGATCCGGAGTGGCTGTACGAGACATTCGCCGATTGGGCTTCCGGGGAAGGGTTCTCGCTGTACCCGGCGCAGGAAGAGGCGCTGCTGGAGCTGGTGACCGGGGCGAACGTCATCCTCAACACCCCGACCGGTTCGGGTAAGTCGATGGTCGCCCTGGGCGCGCATTTCGCGGCGCTGAACAAAGGTGAGCGCAGCTACTACACCGCGCCGATCAAAGCCCTGGTGAGCGAGAAGTTCTTCGCGCTGTGCGAGGTGTTCGGCGCGGACAAGGTCGGCATGGTGACCGGCGACGCGGCGGTCAACCCGGATGCGCCGATCATCTGCGCGACCGCCGAGATCCTGGCGAATCTGGCGCTGCGCGAAGGCGCGAGCGCACCGGTCGGCCAGGTCATCATGGACGAATTCCACTACTACGCCGATCCCGATCGCGGCTGGGCGTGGCAGGTGCCGCTGATCGAACTGCCGAACGCGCAATTCCTGCTCATGTCGGCCACGCTCGGCGAGGTCGACTTCTTCGCCGAGGATCTGACGAAACGCACCGGACGGCCGACCGCGATCGTGTCCGGCACCGAACGTCCGGTGCCGCTGAGCTTTTCCTACGTCCGCACACCCATCACCGAGACCCTCGAGGATCTGGTCACCACCAGTCTCGCGCCGGTGTACGTCGTGCATTTCACCCAGGCCGCGGCCATGGAGCGGGCCCAGGCGCTGATGAGCGTGAACATGTCCTCCAAGACCGAGAAGGAGGCGATCGCGGAGGCGCTGGGCGAATTCCGGTTCGCCACCGGTTTCGGCAAGACGCTCTCGCGTTTCATCCGGCACGGCATCGGCGTGCATCACGCGGGCATGCTGCCCAAATACCGGCGGCTGGTGGAGAAACTCGCGCAGGACGGGCTGCTGAAAGTGGTGTGCGGCACCGACACCCTGGGCGTCGGCATCAATGTGCCCATTCGCACGGTGCTGCTGACCGGGCTCACCAAATACGACGGGGTGCGCACCCGGCGCTTGAACGCCCGCGAATTCCATCAGATCTCGGGGCGGGCCGGTCGCGCCGGATACGACACCCTCGGCACCGTCGTGGTGCAGGCGCCCGAACACGAAGTGGAGAACGCCAAGGCCATCGCCAAGGCCGGTGACGATCCCAAGAAGCTCAAGAAAGTCCAGAAACGCAAGCCGCCCGAAGGATTCGTGTCCTGGTCGGAGGAGACTTTCGACCGGCTGGTCGCGGCCTCCCCCGAGGCCATGCAATCCCGGTTCAATGTCACCAATGCCATGCTGCTGAATGTGATTGCGCGCAAAGGCAATTGCTTCTACGCCATGCGGCACCTGCTGGAAGAGAATCACGAACCGCGGGCGGCGCAGCGCAAACACATTCTCAAGGCCATCAAGCTGTACCGGGCGCTGCGCGACGCGGGTGTGGTGCAGCAGCTCGACGAGCCCGACGAATTCGGCCGGCACGCCCGGCTGATGGTGGATCTGCAACGCGATTTCGCCCTCGACCAGCCGCTTTCCCCCTTCGCGCTGGCGGCGTTCGAACTGCTGGACAAGGAATCGCCGACCTACACCCTCGATGTCATCTCGCTCATCGAATCCACCCTGGAGGATCCGCGCCAGCTGCTCATGGCCCAGCAGCACAAGGCGCGCGGGGCGGCCGTCGCGGAAATGAAAGCCGACGGGATCGAATACGAGGAACGCATGGAGCTCCTCGAAGAGGTCACCTGGCCCAAACCCCTGGCGGAACTCATCGAACCCGCCTTCGAGACCTACAAGGGCGGGCATCCGTGGGTCTCGGAATTCGAGCCGTCGCCCAAGTCCGTGGTGCGGGAAATGGTGGAGCGCTCGCTGACCTTCGCCGAACTGGTCTCGCAGTACGAACTCGCGCGCTCGGAAGGCGTGGTGCTGCGCTATCTCGCCGACGCCTATCGCGCCCTGCGGCGGACCGTGCCCGAGCAGGCCCGCACCGAGGAACTCGACGACATCACCGAATGGCTGGGCGAGCTCATCCGCCAGGTCGATTCGAGCCTCTTGGACGAATGGGAACAGCTCACCAATCCGGGCGCGGAATCCGACGATCAGCAGATCGCGTTCGGCGCCGAGACCGTGCGGCCCATCTCCGCCAACGAACGCGCCTTCCGGGTGCTGGTGCGCAACGCCATGTTCCGCCGCGTCGAACTGGCCGCGCTACACCGCTGGGCGGCCCTCGACGAGTACGAGGACAACCTGGACTGGGAAACCGACCTGGCTCCCTATTTCGCCGAGTACGAGTCCATCGGCACCGGCCCGAACGCGCGCGGCCCGAAGCTGTTCCAGGTCGAGCAACGCCCTGGCTTCTGGCATGTGCGCCAGGTGCTCGACGACCCGGCCGGCGATCACGGCTGGTCCCTGGACGCGGTCGTCGACCTGGCCGAATCCGATGCCGCCGGTGAGGTCGTCTTCGACGAACTGAGCATCAGCGCGGGCTGATTCGCCCGATTCCCCTCGAACGCCGTCCCACCGGGGCGGCGTTCGTCGTTCACCCTTTTGTCAGGATTCGGACCCGATTACTGCACCGTCCGGGCGGTACCGTGACGAAGTCGACCGACCATCGGTTAGTTTTCCGCGGCCCATCACGTGTAGTGTCGCCCCCTGTTGCCTATCGCCGCCTGCGCGCCCGATCGAAAAGAGTTCCCTTAGATTGACCGGCCGAAACCTGCCCGAATCGCCCTGCCTCGTCATCGACCTGGACCGGGTGCGCGCGAACTACCGCGCCCTGCAAGCCGCGCTACCCACCGCGCGAATTCGCTTCGCCGTCAAGGCGAGTCCCGTCCCGGAGATCATCCGGCTACTGAATGACGAGGGCGCAGAGTTCGACGTCGCGTCCATCGGAGAGATCGAGCTCTGCCTCGCGCAGGGCGTCGACCCGGCCGCCATGTGCTACGACAATCCCATCAAGAAGGCCTCGCAGATCGCCACCGCGTACGCGCTCGGCGTGCGGCGCTACGCCTTCGACACCGAGGACGACGTGCAGCGCATCGCCGAGCACGCGCCCGGGTCCGAAGTGGAATGCCGGTTCCTGGCCTCCGCGCCGCAATCGCAGACGCCGTTCGGCACCAAGTTCGGTTGTGCGCCGGGCGAAGCCGTGCACCTGCTGGTGCGGGCGCGTGATCTCGGACTGCGGGTCGCCGGGCCGTACTTCCATGTGGGGTCGCAGCAGCTCGATCCCATCGCCTGGCAGATCGGCATCGAGCAGGCCGGCGCCATCTCAGAAGCGTTGGCGGTCAAGGACATTCCGGTCACCTCCGTGAATATCGGTGGCGGCCTTCCCATTTCGTACGCGGACCCGGCTCCCGGCGTCGGCGAACTCGGTGCGGTGATCGCGGCTGCGGCCGCCGCGCACCTCCCGGAACACACCTCGCTCGTCGTGGAACCCGGTCGCGCCCTGGTGGGCAATACCGGCGTGATCCACGGCGAAGTGGTGAATGTTCGTGTGGCGCCGGACGGGCGGCGCTGGATATACCTCGACATCGGCCGGTACAACGGCATGGCCGAAACCGAGAACGAGTACATCGCATACCGTTTCCAGACCGATCGCGATGGCGATCCGGTGGACGAGGCGGTGGTCGCCGGACCGACGTGCGATGGCGACGATGTACTCTATCAACGCACGCGGGTCCTTCTTCCGACCACGTTGCGAGCCGGTGATTCCATTCGAATCCTCGAAACCGGCGCCTATACGGCGAGCTATTCGTCGGTGTCCTTCAACGGTTTTCCGCCTCTGACTGTTCATGTCATTGGCGCTGAGCGAGAGTGAGTTTAGCCATGACGGCAGAATTCACCGGCTGGCACGTGCTGGCCGAGTTCGGTGGTGTCGACGCTGATCTCTGCGATGACATCGAACGACTCGAAACCGCGCTTCGAAAATCGTTGGTCGCCGCGGGGGTGACCATCTGCGATGTCGTGCGCAAGAAGTTCGAGCCGCAGGGTGCCACCATCCTGGCTCTGCTTTCCGAGTCGCATGCCTCGATTCACACCTACCCGGAATCGGGCGACATCTTCGTCGACGTATTCACTTGCGGCAGTATCGGAGCCGGCGCCACCAAGGCCGTCGAGCTGCTGCAGCAGGAGCTTTCGCCGAAGTCGGTGAACATGGAGGTCATCCAGCGCGGCCACAGCGCCCGCCGGATCCACGAGCCGGTCGGCGAGGGCCTGACCCGGGTGTGGAACATGTCCGAGGTCATCGTCGACACCAACACCCCGTACCAGCACATGGTGATCGCGGAGACCGAGCAGGGCCGGTCCCTGTTCTCCGACGACGATCGCCAGTCCACCGAGTTCTCGCAGCTCACCTACCACGAGGCCATGCTGGTCCCGGGGTACGCGCTGGCCGAGAAGCTGGAGAAGGTGCTCATCATCGGTTCCGGTGAGGGCGTCGCCTCGCAGATGTCGGTGGCCGCGGGCGCTTCGCTCGTCGATCACGTCGACATCGACCAGCTCGAGGTGGAGATGTGCGCCGAGCACCTCCCCTACGGTTACAGCCAGGCCGACCTCGCCGAGGCCGTGGCGCAGACCGGTCCGATCAAGATGCACTACGCCGACGGCTGGGACTTCCTGGCCCAGGCCGAGGCGGCGGGCACCCGCTACGACCTCATCTGCATCGACCTCCCCGACGAACGCGTCGAGGATGCCCAGCACAACCGCCTGTACGAGGACGACTTCCTCAACCGCTGTAAGGCGCTGCTGGCCGAGGGTGGCGTGCTCGCCGCCCAGGCCGGCTGTCAGACCATGTGGCGCAACGAGACCCTGAAGCGGTCGTGGACCCGGTTCCACAACCTCTTCGAGACCGTCGTCCCCTACGTGTCGGACGAGCACGAGTGGACCTTCATCTTCGGCACGCCGAAGGCCATCGAGGATCCGGTCGCGAAGATGACCGCCACGCTCCCGGCCCTGCCGTACCGGGCCGAGACCATCGACGAGCGGGCCCTGGTCCGCGGCGCGATCGAACCGCACGCGCTGCGGGTCGGCGTGAACGTCTAGTCGATCGCAATACCCGGAGCGCCCCGCACGAATTCGTGCGGGGCGTTTTCGCATTTTCGAGGAACTTCCTGAAATAAATTCCGGTCCGGCAAATCAGGCGATTACTTCCGCGATTCCCGGAAAACCTGAATGCTGAGTAACAAGCGCGACCGGTGTCCGATGTTTTCCACAACAACATCCAATTCAGGAGGTCGAAATGCTATCTGCGAAGCGGCTTGCTGCCGGCGTATTCGCCGCCACTGCCACCGCGGGTCTCGTAATCGCCGGCGGCGGCGCCGCCCAGGCCGATGTTCCGGTATGGCAAGCCAACTGCCACGTCTACAACATCTTCAATACCGGCGGAATGGCCAATTGCGAGCTGCCGACCTGGCATCAGGTGAAACTCACCTGCGTGGCCTGGCCCGTGCCCTTCACCTACTGGAAGTACGGCCCGGTGCAGTACGGGCAGAACCAGTCCTGGGCCAGCTGCGATTCCCTCGGAGCCCTGGTCAACGTCGAAGTGATCCAGGCCTGAACCGCCCTGCGCGCACGCCACTAGCCCTCGATGGATCCGTCTGAGACACTGAGGGCATGTGGCGTGCGCTGGCGCGACGACCCGGTGATGTGACCCGCAGCCGGATCGCGGACGGGATCCGGGACGAGTGCTCGACCTTCGTCGAGGCGCCCGTGGACGCGGTGTGGGCGATGGTCTCCGATGTCACCCGCATGGGGCGATGGAGTCCGGAAAACCGTGCGGCACTGCGTATTTCATGGTCCGGCGCACCGGAATCCGGCCGGTGGTTCGTGGGGTTCAACCGGATCGGGCCGGTGCCGTGGGCCACGCCGTGCGAGGTGACGGTGGTGGATCCGTTGCGGCACTTCGAATTCCGCGTTCATCTCATCGGCACTCGATGGGGGTACCGGTTGCGTCCGGAGCACGGCGGGACGATGGTGACGGAGTACCGGGATTGGCCCGATGCCGCGTTCCTGTCGAAACTGCTGCGCTGGTCGGGGCCGTTCGGCAAGCCTCGGGACAATCTCGCGCTGGACGGGATGTCGCGATCGCTGCGGCGGCTGCGCGTGATCGCCGAGGAACGCGCCGCCCGGTAGGGCGGCTCAGGACTGCTGCGGGGGCACGGTCCAGGCGGGCAGCGGGGGCGTCATCGGGTTGGCGGTCGGTACGCCGCCGGCGCGGCGGGAGCGGGGCAGCCAGAGCGAGACGACCAGTGCGGTGCGGTCGAAGACCTTGTGCGCGTTGAGGTTCGACGGCAGCAGGGCACCCAAGGACGGCCGGGCGGCCAGGTCGGCGATCGCGGATTCGGCCGCGGCCACCGGGTCCGGGCCGGGTGCGGCGGCGGCGACGGCGTGGATAGCGATCTGCCGCTCCTGCGGCTGGTAGAGCAGCCAGGCGGCGCCCAGCCGCTGCTCCTCGGCCGCGTCGCGCAGTTGCGGCCAGGCTTCCTCTAGCACGGCGCGGGGGTCGCCGCCGGCGTAGGTGAAGCGCTCGAAGCGGTCGACGGCGTGATCACCGATCGGGCTGAAGTTGTGCGCGCCGGCGACGCGCCAGATGTGCCGGTCCACGCCGAGGAAGAAGGGGCGGCTCCAGAACTTGACGCCCGGTTCGAACTCGAGTTCCTCGGCGGTGAAGCGGCGGTACTCCTCGACATTCGCCCAGGTGTCGAACAGGTAGCGGCCGCCGGTGAGGATCCGGCCGGTGACGGCGTCGTAGCGGGCGGGCATGTACTTCATGAGCATGCCGGGGCGGTCGTCCATGATCCGGCGTTCGATCTCCTGCTTGTTCACCAGATCGGCCATCGGCACCTCGGGTGCGACGGCGAAATCGGAGGTGAAGGCGGCTTCGGCCGTGATCGGGCCGAGCTCGTAGCCACGAATATCCATGTCGATCTCAACTCTCCTAGAACTGACTGACGACTGAACAATAATTGAGCACCGCTCAAGTTTCAACCGGCGATCGAAGTTCGGGCACTGTATGCTCGAGCACATGCCGCCCGCCACCCGCCGTGAACGCCGTCGTGCCGAGACCACCGCGGAGATCAAGGACACCGCGCTGCGCCATCTGGTCGCCGAGGGCGTGGACGCGGTGTCGCTGCGGGCCATCGCCCGGGAACTGGGTATGGCGTCGGGGAGTGCGTACACGTATTTCGCCACCCGCGAGGCGCTGCTGGCCGCCCTGGCCGGCGAGTTGCGTGCCGAGTTGAGCCGGGAACTGGCCGCGGCCCGCGCCACCGCCGCGACGCCCGGTGCGCAGGTCATCGCCCACGGGCTGGCGTATCGCGCCTGGGCGTTGGCGCACCCGCACGAGTTCCGGCTGGTCTTCAGCGCCGCGGCCCAGCACGTCGATGCGACCGGTGATTACGAGCTGTGCCTCGGACTGGTCGGCCTGGCAGCGGCGGCGCAGGTCGACGGCAGCGGTCACACCTACACCTGGGCGGAGATGGATCCGGCCTTCACCGCTGTGGCGCGGGAACGCTTCCCCGGGCTCGAGCCGGCGACTCTCGCTGTGGCACTGCGCATCTGGGGCCGCATGCACGGCCTCGTCATTCTCGAACTCGACGGCGTGCTCGGCACGCAGATCACCGATCCCGCGGCGTTGTACCTGGACGAGCTGCGCGCGCTGGTCGCCTCGCTGGGGCTCGCCGCCGCTTGACTTGGAGTGCGCTCCAAGCCGTAGCGTCGCTGGGGTGAGCACGGCTCACCACAGACATCCGGCTCTATCAGGAGGATCTCCCGCATGATCGCGACCAGGAAACTCGGCGAGCTGACCGTGAGCGCCCAGGGGCTCGGCTGCATGGGCATGAGTCACGCGTACGGGGCGCACGACGACGAGGCCGAATCGATCGCCACCATCCATCGGGCGCTGGATCTCGGTGTGACGCTGCTGGATACGGCGAACGTGTACGGCCCGGAAACCAATGAACGATTGGTCGGCAAGGCGATCGCCGGGCGGCGGGACGAGGTGGTGCTGGCCACCAAGTTCGGAATCGTCTGGGGCGAAGGCGGTTCCATGGGCGCGCGCGGCGACGCGGCGTACGTCAAGCAGTGCGCCGACGAATCCCTGACGCGGCTCGGCGTGGACCACATCGACCTCTACTACCAGCATCGCGTGGACCCGAACGTGCCCGTCGAGGAAACCTGGGGCGCACTGGCCGAACTGGTCCAGGCCGGAAAGGTCCGCTACCTGGGCATTTCCGAAGCCTCCCCCGACAGCATCCGCCGCGCTCACGCCGTCCACCCGGTCACCGCCCTGCAATCGGAGTGGTCCCTGTGGACCCGCGATATCGAAGCCGAAGTCGCGCCGGTCTGCCGCGAACTCGGCATCGGCATAGTCCCCTTCTCCCCCTTGGGCCGCGGATTCCTCACCGGCGCAATAACTTCCACCACCGACCTGGCCGCCGACGACCTCCGCCGCCGCCTCCCCCGCTTCACCGACGGCAACCTCGACGCCAACCTCGCCATCGTCGAGGCCCTGCGCATCATCGCCGCCGAAAAAGACATCACCCCCGGCCAATTGGCCCTCGCCTGGGTCCAGAGCCGCGGCGCCGACGTGGTCCCCATCCCCGGCACCAAACGCCGCACCTACCTCGAACAGAACGTAGCCGCCACCGAAATCACCCTCACCCCCGAGGATCTCGCCCGCATCGAAGCCGCCGCCCCCGCCGCCGCGGTAGCGGGCGCCCGCTACCCCGAAGAGCTGGCCCGCGCCGCCAACAACTGACCCCTGCCCGCCGACACGCCCCCGGCCGGCCGCATTGGACGGACTCGCGTCCGAACCGGGTAGCCGCAGTTCAGAGCGGGCTAACATGTATTACGACCTCGTCCTCTCCACATTGTCCCGGGGTGCTCGTTCCACATTGGAGGCATTGATGACTACCTCACAGCGTGAATATCTGAGCGATACCTTCCGAGAGCTGGCCGCCAAGGGACACGCTGAAGGCCTCGCCGAAGGGGAAGCGAAAGGCCGCACGACCGAAGCGGCCCGGGCTCTGATCACGGTGCTCGAGGCTCGTGGGTTCGACGTGACCGACGAGGTTATGTCGAAGATCGAGAACTGTTCCGATGTAAATCAATTGGAGCAGTGGCTCAGGTTGGCCGTGGCTGCCGTCGATATCGCCGAAGTCCTCTGATCCTGCGGCCATGCGGATTTCGGTTGCGGCGGACGAGGACACCGGGGTGGCCGGGGCGGTGGTGGCGGAGTTGCGGGAGCGGGGGCACGAGGTGGTCGTGCACGGGGCCCTCGCCGCCGCGGAACGCGATGACTGGGCCTGGGCGAGCGAGGCCGCCGCTCGGGATGTGGTGGAGGGGCGGGCGGAACAGGCGGTGGTGTGTTGCTGGACGGGGACGGGGGCTTCTATTGCGGCCAACAAGGTTCCGGGGGTGCGGGCGGCGTTGTGTGTGGATGCGTATACGGCTGAGGGGGCTCGGAAGTGGAATGACGCGAATGTGCTGGCTTTGAGTTTGCGGCTTACTTCGCGGGCGCTGTTGGGGGAGATTCTGGATGCTTGGTTCGGGGGTGTGGTCAGTGCGGATCCGGTGGATGCGGCGAATATCGCGCATGTGAACGGGATCGGGGTCAAGGAGTGACCAGGCCGGTGCGGTAGGCGATCACGACCAGTTGGGCGCGGTCGCGGGCGCCGAGTTTGGTCATGGCGTGGCTGACGTGGGTGCGGGCGGTGGCGGGGCTGAGGAACAGTTCGGCGCCTATTTCGGTATTGCTCATGCCCTGGCCGACCAGGGCCAGCACGGTGCGTTCGCGATCGGTGAGGGCCGAGAGTTGCTGGGCGGCGGCGGTGTTCGCGTGCTGCATGGCGGCGAAGCGGGCGATGAGGCGGCGGGTCACGCGCGGGGCCAGCAGGGCTTCGCCGGCGGCGATGACGCGGATGGCGTGCAGCAGTTCGGCGGGACCGGCGTCCTTGAGCAGGAAGCCGCTGGCTCCGGCCTGCAGACCCTCGAAGACGTGGGCGTCGGTGTCGTAGGTGGTGAGGATGAGGACCCGAACATCGTGCAGGCCGGCGGTTTCCACGATGGCGCGGGTGGCTTCGATCCCGTCGAGTTTCGGCATGCGGATATCCATCAGGACGACGTCCGGGCGCAGCGCGTGCGCCTGCTGGACGGCCTCCACGCCGGTGGCGGCTTCACCGACCACGGTGATGTCCTCCTCGGTGTCGAGCAGCAGCCGGAACCCCGAGCGCACCAAGCGTTCGTCGTCGGCGAGCAGGACCTTGATCGGCGCGCTGCCGGATGCGGGATTCATTCGGTGCTCGTTCCGGTCAGCGGCAGCCGCGCGGTGACCGCGAACCCGCCGTGCGGTAGCGGTCCCGCGTCGAGGTCGCCGCCGAGCAGCCGGCAGCGTTCCCGCATGCCGGTGATGCCGCGGCCGGCCGCCGGTCCGATGTCGGTGTCACGATGCGCTGCCGCAACGGTTTTCGCCCCTCGGCCCGCGTCGGTGACCCGCACCTCGAGGCCGTCCTCCCGCTGCCGCAGGGCGATGGAGACCCGGGTCGGCCCGGCGTGCCGGATGACATTGGTGATCGACTCCTGCACCACGCGATACACGGCCGTGCCGACCGCGCTCGGTGCGGGCGGCGGTGCGGGCAGATCGAGTTCGACCTCGAGTCCGGCCTCGCGCGCCATGACGGCCAGTTCGCCGAGCTGCTCGAGCCCGGGATGCGGTACCCGGCCGTCGCTGTCGTCGCGCAGCACGCCGAGGATGGCGCGCATCTCCGACAAGGCCCGCGAACTGGTGCGCTCGATGGTCCGCAGGGTCTCGCGAGCCTGTTCGGGCCGCTTGTCGAGGACGTGCGCGGTGACGCCCGCCTGCACATTGATGATGGCGATGGCATGCGCGACGGTGTCGTGGACCTCCCGCGCGATCCGCAGCCGTTCCGCGTCGACCCGGGCCCGGGCTTCCTCCTCCCGGGTCCGCTCGGCCGCCTCGGCGCGCTCCACCGCCTGCGCCGCAATGTATTTCCGGGACCGCACGCTCTCCCCCAGCGCGGCGCTCATGATCGACGCGCCGATCCGGAAGTACACCCAGCCGATCGCCGCCGGCGGTTCGACATCGGTGGCCGCGGCCAGCCAGATGCCGGCCAGCACGACAATGCCCGCACCGGCCGTGAACAGCGACCGCCGTCCGTCCCCGTGCGCGGTCAGCGTGTAGATCGCGACGAACAGGCTCAACCAGCCCGGTCCGTCCGGGAAGTCCAGCAGGTAGTAGCCCGCGCTGGCCAGCGCGGTCACCGCGAACACCGGCACCGGCAGCCGCCTTCGCAGCACCAGCGCCACGCCCGGCACGACCAGCAGCAGGTAGCCGAGACCGCCGAATTCCGAGAGCGGGCGCAGCACCGCTTCGGGCTGCCCGGCATGGCGGACCACGGTGCCCTGCACCTGCATCACCGTGATGAACGCCGCCAGCAGCACGTCCTGGATCCAGGTCGCGGGGCGGAACCGGGGCACGCGATCCTGCATGTGCCGATCATAGGTTTCCCGGCCCGCGAGAACGTACGCCGCAGCGCGCGACCGCCTACGTCGAAACGCGCGGTTCGCCGCCGGCCGGGTACGCCGAACCGCCCACCGGCTGCCGCTTGGTGGCCGTCGCCGACCGCTGCCCGGCAGCGGGACGATCTGCGGTAGCGACCCGGTGCCGCCGCGAATCACCCGGCGGCACAGGTCCTTCGATCGGAAGGATTCCCATGTCTGTCCTCGACCTGGCCGCCGCCACCCACGCCCCGGTGCTCGCCGCGGGCTACGAACTCGGCGTCGGCCGCACGGTGCCCACCACCGCCGCCCTGATCGGCTTGCTCAGCGTGGTCGTGGGCATCCTGGCATTCCGTGCTCGCCACACCCCGGGCACACCGGCGCGAGCCGTCGCCGCCCTGACGCTGGGGCTGCTCAGCGCGAGCGTCGGCGCCGTCCACGGCGCCAATGCCGCCGGCGGTCTGGGCACCGGAAACGGTGTGGCGGGCGCCATTTTCGCGGTCGGGCTGGGCGCCGCCGGAGTCGTGCTCGGCGGGCTCACGCTGGCGCGCGGCGGCGCTCGGTCGGTCGGCTCGCGATGACCCGGCTACTCCTCGGCCAGATGCGCGTACTCGGTGCGTAGTTCGCGCTTGAGGATCTTGCCGCTGGGGTTCTTGGGCAGGGC
Source organism: Nocardia yamanashiensis (assembly GCF_021183565.1). Lineage (NCBI taxonomy): Bacteria > Bacillati > Actinomycetota > Actinomycetes > Mycobacteriales > Nocardiaceae > Nocardia > Nocardia yamanashiensis. The sequence continues at coordinate 756,068 of NZ_CP089226.1, read as the reverse complement.
GGCGGCGAAGGCTACGTGTTTGGGGACCTTGTAGCCTGCCATACGCTGTTTGCAGTGCGCCACAATGGATTCGGCGGTCGGCGCGGTTCCGTCCCGGGGCACGACGATGGCCGTGACCGCTTCGATCCAATGCGGATGCGGGAGCCCGACCACGGCGGCTTCGGAGACGTCGGGATGCTGGTAGAGGATCTCCTCGACTTCGCGGCTGGCCACGTTCTCGCCGCCGGTCTTGATCATGTCCTTCTTGCGGTCCACCACGCTGAGGTAGCCGTCGGCGTCGAGTACGCCCAGGTCACCGCTGTGGAACCAGCCGTCGCGGAAGGCTTCCGCGGTTTTGGCCGGGTCGTTCCAGTAGCCGAGCATGGCGTGCGGGGAACGGTGCACGATCTCGCCGACGATGCCGGGAGGGACCGGGATGCCGTCCTCGTCCACCACGCGGGTTTCGACGTTCAGGCCCGCGCGGCCGGCCGAGCCGGGCTTGGCGAGCTGGTCTTCCGGAGCGAGAATCGTTGCCAGCGGGGCCAATTCGGTTTGGCCGTAGAAGTTGGTGAGCGCCACGCCCGGCAACCGTTCGGCCAGTTCGTGCAGGACCTCGACGGGCATGATGCTGGCCCCGTAGTAGCCCTTGCGCAGGGACGACAGATCGTAGGTGTCGAAGTCTGGGTGGCGGAGCAGCGCCACCCAGACGGTGGGCGGGCAGAAGAGTTTGGTGGCGCGTTCGGCTTGGATGGTGCGCAGGATGGTGGCCGGATCGGGTCCTTGCAGCACGATGCTGGTCGCGCCCAGATAGATATCGGGGGTGAGGAAGCAGTGCAGCTGGGCGCAGTGGTAGAGCGGCAGGGCGTGAATCTCGATGTCGCCGGGGCTCATTCGGCCGTCGATCACCGTGGTCACGTACTGGGAGATGAGGCTGCGGCTGGACAGGGTCGCGCCCTTGGGGCGGGATTCGGTGCCGGAGGTGTACATGATCTGGATCGGGTCGTCGTCGCCGACGTGCACCTCGGGTTCGGTGGCGTCGGGGTGGGATTCCCAGGCGGACACGTCTTCCCAGCCGGTGGCGGCGGGTGTACCGGCGAGGCCGATCCAGCCGCGTAGCCGAACCGCGTTGCCGTCCAGCTGCTTCAGCGCGGCTTCCGCCTCACCGGCCAGGGCGTCCTCGGTGATCAGGCCGATCGCGCCGGAATGGCCCAGGATGTAGGCGACCTCGTCGGCGGTGAGCATGAAGTTGATGGGCACCGAGATGGCGCCGAGGCGGGCCAGGGCGAAGTACAACAGCACGTAGTCGCGGCAGTTGTGCGAGTACAGCGCGATCCGATCGCCCTGCGTCACACCGCGATCGGCGAGGCTGTGCGCGACGCGGTTCACGGCGGCATCGAGTTCGGCGAAGGTCTCCCGCTGTTCCCGCCACACCAGCGCGAGCTTGTCCGGTTGCCGGGCGGCGGTGCGCCGCAGCAGATCCCCGAGGGCCTGGCGGCGCGCGACCGCGACGGTATCGCTGGGATCGGGGTGCGCGGAGACTGCGGTGTCCATGCGATCACGTTCTACCGCAGGAGTGTGTCCCGTGTCACGCAGTCTCGGTCAGCAGGACCAACTCCCGGCGCCAGGCGGCGCACTGCTGCGCGTATCGGGGCAGGTGGTCGGCGGTGAAGGCGGCGGCCGACCACTCTCCGGGCAGGACCGCGGAAAGCCAGGAATAGGTCCACGCGTACACCTCGCGGTCGCCCGCGTGCACCGATACCGGGATCAGGTCGTACTCGTCGTCCTCGAACGCGTCCAGCACCCGCCATTCCGCGGCGGTGAGACCGGTCATGAGGAAGCCCGACGCCGCCCCGGCCGGAGCCGCGACCAGTCCCGGATACGCCCGCCCGGGCAATGCCGCCGCGCGCCGGCCCGGCAGCACCGCCGGGGTGAGATCCGGTGCGCGCCCGAGCAATTCGACCAGGACCTCGGGGAATTGCAGCGTGCCGTACACGAACAGCGCGTCCTCGGCCCGGGGCAGCCTGCGGCCCCAGCGTGGTGCGGAGCTCATTCGGCGACCGCCCGCGCCAGGATCGCGCCGTCGTGCGAATTGATGATCTCGACCTGATGCCCGTGCAGTCGTTTGAGTTCGCTCAGCCGCCGCTGGTTCTCCCGATACGTCTCCCCCGCAACGGCATTGGTCTCGTACACCCGCCACCAGAACGGCGTGCGCGGTTGTACGGGATCGATGGAGCTCTCGACGAAGAACGCGTCACCGGCGTGCAGCAGCCAGCCGTCGCCGGTATCGACGGCCACGCCCGCATGCCCGCGGGTGTGGCCGGGCAGCGGGATCACCAGGATCTCCGGCGGTAGGCCGGGCAGGTCGCGGACCGCGCGGAAGCCGAACCATTCCTCGCCGCCGGTGGCCTCGTTCACCATCCACTTGGGGCCGTGACCCCACTGCGCGGCGTGATAGCGCATCCGCTCGGACAGCGACGGTGTCGCGGTGGCCGCGCGGAATTCCGGGCCGTGCACGTGGATGGTGGCCTCGGGGAAGTCGGAGAGGCCGCCGGAGTGGTCGAGGTCCAGGTGGGTCAGGATGATGTGCCGCACATCGCGCGGATCGTGGCCGAGCGCTTCGATCTGCCGCACCGCGGTTTCCGATTCGAGCAGGCGCGCGCCCATCAGGAAACGGCTCGGACCCACCATCTTTCCCGGCTGCCGCACGCATCCCAGGCCGAATCCGGTGTCCACCAGGACGAGTTCGTCACGGGTCTCGACGAGCAGGCAGTGGTCGACCACGCCGAAGGACATGCTGCCGCAGTTCAGATGGTGAATCCGCATGGCCCGAGCGTCTCAGAAGGTGCCGAGCCGGTCAATTCACCGGAACTCTCGTGGGTCTCTCCGGGACTACTGCGGGCGGTGGGTGCGGAAGATCTTGGCGAGGTGTTCGTAGTCTTCGGTGCGGGCGGTGGAGGCGCGGAAGGCCAGGCCGAGGGTGCGGCCGGGGGCGGGGGTGGCGAAGCGGGCGATTTCCAGTGTGCCGCGGGAGGTTTCGGCGGGGACGGCCATTTCCGGGATGAGGGTGACGCCGAGATCGCCCGCCACGCACTGCACGACGGTGGCGAGGGAGGCCGCGCGGGTGTCGCCGACGGTGCTCGGGTGGGCGTCGTTGGAACGGCACAGGTCCAGGGTCTGGTCGCGCAGGCAGTGGCCTTCGTCGAGCAGCAGCAGGGGCAGGGCGTCGAGGTCGGCGGCCTTCAGGTCCTCGCGGCCGGCCAGCTGATGCCCGCGCGGGACGACGAGCACGAATTCCTCGGTGTACAAGGGGATTTCGATCAGGCCGGAGGCGTCGGTGGGCAGTGCCAGCAGCGCCACGTCCAGGACGCCCGAGCGCAATCCGTCGAGCAGGCGCGCGGTCTGATCCTCGATGACGTGCGGCACCAGCGCGGGCAGCTGGGTGCGCAATTCGGGGAGCAGGGCGGGCAGCACGTAGGGGGCGACGGTGGGGATGATGCCCATGCGCAGCGTGCCGCCCAAACCGGATCCCGCCGCGGATGCGACAAATCGGTCAGCGGCTTCGAGCGTCGCCATCGCCTGCGGCAGTAGCCGTTTCCCGGCGGGGGTGACCAATACCCGGCGCGTGCTGCGTTCGATCAACTGGAGCCCGAGTCCGTTTTCCAGTGATGCCAGGGCCTGCGATAACGTGGGCTGGCTCACGCTCAGCCGAGCCGCAGCGGTACCGAAGTGACGGTATTCCGCGATCGCTACGAACGCACGCAGCTGCGACAGGGTCGGCTGATAAGTTTGATCAGTCACGCCTATCAGTATAGTGCGACCGATCACCTTTACCTTTTACCGAGGTATGGGCATGATCGTTTGCAGAAGTCACGACACGATCGAATCGACTACGAAGAGGAGCAAGCATGGCCCTGCTGACCATCGGCGACCAGTTCCCCGCCTACAACCTGAAGGCTGTCATCGGCGGTGATCTCTCGAAGGTGAACGCTCAGCAGCCCGACGATTACTTCACCCAGATCTCGAGCGACGACTACGCCGGCAAGTGGCGCATCGTCTTCTTCTGGCCGAAGGACTTCACCTTCGTCTGCCCGACCGAGATCGCCGCGTTCGGCAAGCTGAACGAGGAGTTCGAAGATCGTGACGCGCAGGTCCTGGGCGCTTCCGTGGACAACGAGTTCGTGCACTTCCAGTGGCGGGCCCAGCACGAGGATCTGAAGACCCTCCCCTTCCCCATGCTGAGCGACCTGAAGCGTGAACTGGCCGCCGCCACCGGCGTTCTCAATGCCGACGGCGTCGCCGACCGCGCCACCTTCATCATCGACCCGAACAACGAGATCCAGTTCGTGTCCGTGACCGCGGGTTCCGTGGGCCGCAATGTCGACGAGGTGCTGCGCGTGCTCGACGCCCTGCAGTCCGACGAATTGTGCGCCTGCAACTGGAAGAAGGGCGACCCGACCATCAACGCCGGCGAACTGCTGACCGCGTCGGTCTGAGTCCCGTTCTAAGAGGAGCTGTTTCGCTGTGACCATCGAGAACCTGAAGAACTCGCTGCCCGAGTACGCCAAGGACCTCAAGCTCAATCTGTCCTCGATCGCGCGCACCACCGTGCTGAACGAACAGCAGCTGTGGGGCACCCTGCTCGCGTCGGCCGCCGCCACCAAGTCGGCGACCACGCTGCGCGAGATCGCGGAGGAGGCCGCCGACACCCTGTCGGCGGAGGCGTACAACGCCGCCCTCGGCGCGGCCTCGATCATGGGTATGAACAATGTGTTCTACCGCGGCAAGGCGTTCCTGGAGGGTCGCTACGACGACCTGCGCGCCGGGCTGCGGATGAACATCATCGGCAACCCGGGCATCGACAAGGCCGATTTCGAGCTGTGGTCCTTCGCGGTCTCCTCGATCAACGGCTGCCAGCACTGCCTGGAGGCGCACGAGAACACCCTGCGCGAGGCGGGCGTGTCGCGTGAGGTGATCTTCGAATCGCTGCGCGTCGCGGCCATCGTGGCGGGTGTCGGCCAGGCCGTCGTCTCGACCGAGGCGCTCGCCACCGCGGCGGTCTGACCGGCCGTTCCCGGCAGAGTGTAAAAGGGGCCGCGTACCTTCGGGTGCGCGGCCCTTTCGCGTGCCCGGGGCCCACGACGCGACGGGCCCCCGGCGACAGCATTAGCCAATGGTTAGCGGCAATCGGGTCACCGCTCGGCAACAATGCCCGGTTCGTCCGGAATCCGCCCCTAGACTCCCCCGCATGCCGCGTTCCCGGACCGCTTCCCGCCGCCGTTGGAACAAGCTCTTCGCCACCTCGGTGGTGGTCATCGCGATCGGCGCCGCCGGGATGGCGCTGTGGCTGAATCACACCGAACCGCAGCGCGCCGAACCACCCGCCGGACCCGATCCCACCGGTACGGCGCTCCCGGACGCCGAGCTCGCGCGCGCCGATCTGGAACGGCTCACGGTGGCCTGGAATCGCAATTGGGAATCCTACGACCGCACTGCCTTCGGCCCCGGCTGGTCCGGGCGCGGCGGGGAACCGCGACTGTCCGACGGGTGCACCGCGCGCGAAGACGTGATGAAGCGGGATCTCACGGAAGTCCGGCTGGCGGACAGCAATTCGTGCCTGGTGCTGTCGGGCACCCTGCTCGATCCGTACAGCGGCGAGCGGCTGCCCTACAACCGGTTCAAGGCCTCGGAGATCGAGATCGATCACGTGGTGGCGCTCGGCGACGCCTGGCGTTCTGGCGCGTCGGGCTGGAGCGCCGAACAGCGTGAGCGCTTCGCCAACGATCTCGGCAATCTGCTCGCCGTGCAGAAGCAGGCCAATCAGGACAAAGGGTCGAAGACGCCCGATCAGTGGCGGCCGCGCGCGGGGTACTGGTGCGATTACGCGCGGCGCTGGGTGGCGGTGAAGGCGCGCTGGCAGCTCACCGTGCAGCCCACCGAGAAGAGCGCCCTGGCCGACATGCTCGGCAGTTGCACTCCGCGCGCGATCCGGTAACCGTGGGTAAGCTCGGGGGTCATGGGCACCCCGGAGAGCGACGGCGCGCAGGTCGAAGTGGTTCGTGTATTCACCGATGCCGCGGGACGGTTCGGTAATCCGCTCGGCATCGCCCGCGCGGGCGAGGTGGCGGACATCGATCACCAGGCTCTCGCAGCCCGGGTCGGGCACAGCGAAACCGTGGTGGTGGACCCGCCCGCCGAGGACCGCGCCCGCATGCGCATCTACACCCCCACCGTGGAACTGCCGTTCGCGGGGCATCCCAGCGTCGGCACCGCGTGGTGGCTCAGCGATCAGCGCACGCCGGTCCGGGTGCTGGACGTACCGGCCGGGCCGGTGGAGGTCTCGACCGACGACAGCGGACTGACCTGGGCGCGCGCCCGCGCGGAGTGGGCGCCGGCGTTCGAGTTCCACGAATTCGCGAGCGGCGAGGAGATGGCGACCCTGGACCCGGCCGATTTCCCGGAGGGCGCGCACTACGTGTGGACCTGGACCGACGAATCGCGCAGCGCGGTGCGGACCCGAATGTTCGCGCCCGCCATGGGAATCGCGGAGGACCAGGCCACCGGCGCGGCGGCCATCGCGCTCACCGCACGGCTGCGGCGCGGACTGCACATCACCCAGGGGCTGGGGTCGCAGATCTTCACGCAATGGGATTCGGACGGCTGGGTGCGCTTGGGCGGACGCGTGGTCGCCGATCATCCCGTCGTGATCTGAAGCGCCGCAGGCGAATCAGCGCGCGGGTCCACGGCAGGAATGCGCCGAACAGCAGCACGGCCAGCCAAGGCGCACGCCACCACCACCGCACCGGCGGCACATCGGCGGTGATCGGTTCGGTGGTGAGCGGACGGGCGGTCGCGGACCACACCAGGAACGCATCGCCGATGGGCAGCAGCCCGAAGGCATAACGCTTGGTACCCGGCAGCGTGATCGGCAACCCCAGCAGCTCACCCTCCGAACCGATTGCCGCGGCCAGGCTTCGGTCCCCGTTGACGCGCGCCGCGCCGAACGCCACCACCGTGGCGGACAGGCTGATGCCGGCGATCAGCGGGCCGGAATCGACATCGCCGGAGCCGTCCCGGCCTCGCGGGAATTCACGGACGGCGGGGCCGAAACCGCCCGGGTAGGACAGGAATCGGTCTCGGAAGCCGCGATACTGGTCGTGAGCGAACCCGGAATCGATCTCGGGCAGGAACCGGTTGATCACCGCGAGCGACGTCGCCCGCGCACCTTCGATCCCGCTGCCGTCCGTCGCCGAAACCTGATGCGGCACAAGCCCGGTGGCCGGATCCAGTCGCGCCCGCACAGCCTCGAGCCAGTCCGCGGTCACCTGCTCGAACCGCTCCCCCAGCAGATGGTCGTGCAGGCGCAGGGAAGCGATGGCCACCACCGAATCGACCGGCCAGGCCTGCCCCGGATACGCCTGTAGGAAAGGCGTCCTCGTAGAAGCCGTGAAGGCCGCCCCGATCTCGGCGCTCGCCTCCCGGAACCGCCGAACTTCATCGATATCGCTTGCGCCGGACAGTGACACGACGGCACCGCGCAGCCAATTCGTCCACCCCGCCCAGAACACGCCATAGGCCGGTCGCAGCCCCGCACTGAAAGGCGCTCGCCCCCGGTCGGATTCGATCCGCCCCAACGCCCAGCGCGCCTCACGCAACGCCTCTTCCCGATGTCCAGGATCGCTCGCCCCCGCCTGCACCCACGCCAACCCATACAGCGCATGACTGAAGAAATACCCCTCGGGAAATTGAGCCTGCGCCGACTCCCCCGCCCCCGCGTCCAATGCCGATCGCAGAAACGACAATTGCCGCCCGGTATCCCCCGGCTGCTCATCGATCCCCGGCTGCGGCCACACCAACCGCATCACCCCCACGAGAAACGCCAATGTCACCACAAGCCCGCAACACCGCAACAGCCCCCGCACAATTCGCCCGCCCACAACCCACCCCGTCAGCTTCCCCCGGCACGATCAGCCCGACGCTACTCGGTCCACGCGCCCTTCGCGACGAAGTATCCACCGTTCGATGGCCGCGATGCGGGGCTCGCGGATTCGAGCCGGGGTGGGGTCATGGGGTCACTGTGCCCGGGGATCGGGTCTCGCGGTGGCGAATTCGGCGTTCGATGGCGGCGATGCGGGCTTGGGGGTTCGGGTGGGTTGCGGTCGAGGCGGCGAGGAGGTGGAGGGCGCGGGCGGTGGGGCCGGTTACGTGCAGGGGGAGCCGGTGCGCTGCGGCGTGGTCGGCGGAGCGGATTTCCAGGTAGGACATCATGTTCGGGCCGTAGCCGAGGTCGGTGGCTACGCGGTCGGCGAGGCGTTCGCCCTGGCGGCGGAGGGCGTGGTGCAGGACCGGTTCGAGGGCGATGGGCGCGGCGAGGGCGAGGGTGGGCAGCGGGCCGATCAGGTAGGCGGAGCCGGCTGCCAGGGCGGCGCAGCAGGTTGCTTTGCGGAAGAGGGTTACCTCGGTCGTGTAGACGCCGGCGTCGGGGAGGATGCGCAGGTGTTCGAGTAGATCGATGGCCGAGAAGAGGAGTCTCAGTAGGGTTTTCAGCGGGATCTTCAAGGCCGAGGCCAGGATGCGGAGGGGATTGCCGCTATTGCTGAGGGCGTGGCCGAGTTCGTGGGCGAGCACGCCGCGCAGGTCGCGGGCGCGCAGGGTGCGAGCGGCGGCGTGGTCGATGGCGACCACGCCGCCGACCACGAAGGCTTCGACGCCGCGGTCCTGTTCGTTCACCCAGAGCGCGTGCCGCCGGGTCGGGGCGAGGCCGGCGGCGGTGAGGACTTCCGACCAGACCTTGGACAGTTTGGCCGGGTCGGTGTCGCGCAGCGGGCGCAGGACGGCTTTGGCGGCGATGCGCGAATTCATCAGCAGCAGAGCGAGTCCGGCCAGTGCCCAGAGGGCGAAGAGCGCGTAGGCGATGCCGTAGCCGAGGCGGGCGTCGAGCCGGTGGATGAGCAGGATGGCGAGGGCGGCGGCGGGCAGTGCGATCACCAGGGTGAGGGTGGACAGCAGGTAGCCGCGCGCCCGTAAGGCGGTGCGATAGGCGCGGCGCCGCCGCGGCGCTGATGCGAGCCGTGGTGAAAACATGAGCGGTCCCCCTGGATTCCAGGTTGCCACGGGGTCCGAGGGCAGGCGTAACGGTTCGGCGCGAATCCGGAAACGGGATGAGCGGAATGGTTGCGGGCGGAAAATCGGTTGCCGTTTCTGTCGGTGGGCGATGAGATTCTGGATACCGCGACGTCTTCACCGGCAGTTGCCCGCATTCCCGATCGGAAGGAAACCTGCCGTGGAAACCACCACCGGACCCGTGTCGTCCGGGCTTTCCACCGAACCCCTCGCCGGGCGGCGAGAGTGGATCGGGCTCGGCGTGCTCGCCCTGGCCTGCCTGGTCTACGCCATGGATCTGACCGTGCTGCACCTGGCCGTACCGCAGATCAGCGCCACCCTGCACCCCACCGGCACCGAGTTGCTCTGGATCATCGACGTTTACGGGTTCATGCTGGCCGGGTTGCTGATCACCATGGGCACCCTCGGGGATCGGATCGGGCGCCGGCGACTGCTGATGTTGGGGGCCGCGCTGTTCGGGGTGGTGTCGGTGCTGGCGGCGTTCGCGCCGAGCGCGGAATTGCTGATCCTGTGCCGGGCGCTGCTCGGGGTGGCGGGTGCGACCATCGCGCCGTCCACTTTGTCGTTGATCTTCAATATGTTTCGCGATGCGCGGCAGCGGTCCCTGGCGGTCGGCACCTGGGTGACCGCGTTCTCCGCCGGCGGCGTGGTCGGGCCGCTGCTGGGCGGGCTGCTGCTCGAGCACTTCTGGTGGGGATCGGTGTTCCTGCTGGCCGTGCCGGTCATGGTGCTGCTGCTGGTGCTCGGGCCGCGGGTGCTGCCGGAGTTCCGGGACGAGAACGCGGGACGGCTCGATCTGGTCAGCGCCGCACTGAGTGTGGTGACCATGGTGGCGCTGGTGCTGGCCATGAAGAAGGCGGCGCAGGACGGGTTCGGGACGGTGCCGTTGCTCGCGCTGATCGTGGGCCTGGCCGCCGGGACGGTGTTCGCGCGGCGGCAGCTGCACCGGCCGGATCCGATGCTCGATCTGCGGCTGTTCCGGCTGAGCACCTTCCGGATCGGTTTGACCATCAACGTGCTCGCGGTGTTCGTGATGTTCGGATACTTCCTGTTCGTCGCGCAGTACTTTCAGCTGGTGCTCGGCCTATCGCCCATGCAGGCCGGCTTGGTCATGGCGCCGTCCAGCCTCGGATTCATCATCGGCTCGCAGGCGGCCCCGCGACTGGTGCGGGTGATCCGCCCGGCTTACCTGATCGGCGGCGGAACCGCCCTCGCCGCAATCGGATTGGCCATGCTGACCCTGCTGTCCACGAGTGGTTCGCTCGCGCTCGCGATGGTCGCCGCCCTGCTGGTGGCGCTCGGCACCGCACCGGTCTTCGGCATCACCACCGAACTCGTGGTGGGTTCCGCACCGCCCGAACAGGCCGGTGCGGCCTCCGGACTGTCCGAGACCGGGGCGGAACTCGGTGGCGCGCTGGGCATCTCGATCCTGGGCAGCATCAGCATCGCCATCTACCGCGGCGACCTGAACGACACCCTGCCGCACGGGCTACCCGGGGCCGACTCCATCCGCGACACCCTCGGTGCGGCGGTGGAGACGGCGAGCACGCTGCCCGGACCGCTCGGGACCGCCGTTCTGGACGCCGCCCGGGCGGCCTTCGTGCACGGCGTGCACATCACTTCCGGTATCGCGGCCGTCGCAGCGGCACTGCTGGCCGTGCTCGCCGTGGTGAAACTACGGTCCATCCCGGCCGGTGAGCTGACCGGAACGCAAGAGCACTGAGCCGCCCCGGCCGGAGTCACATGAAGGTGCTCTCCTTGGTCAGGCCCAGCGCGTCGTCGCCGCCGGTGATGATCGGCTGGCAGTTGCCGTAGCCGACGCCGCCCCCGACCGGGTCGGTGACGCGCACGACGGTGTCGCGGATCTGGTGCAGGCGGCGGGCATTGTCGTAGGTCGAGCAGTCCTCGATGCGCTCACCGTCCAAATGGGTTCCGGGGCCGCGCCATTCACCGTGGTAGCGGCCTTCGAACCCGTGGTAGAGACCAGCACCGAGATGGAACCCGGTGTCGGAGACCACCTCCACCTCCAGGGTGCGGGCGACGCCGTCGACGTCGAGCGCGTGGATGCGGCCGCCGAGCAGCCGCCGATTGTCCGGGTCGAAGCGCAGTTCGGGGGTGAGGTCACGCCAGCGGACCGCCCGGCCGTCGGGGTATTGCAGACCGCCCATGACCGTTTTCGAGGAGTAACCGGTGACCTCGATGATCTGATAGTGCAGGTGCATGCCGTAACGGGTGCCGTCCGGGCGTTCCATCAGCAGCGGGGACCAGATCATGCGGAACGACACCTCGGGCGGCAATTCCACGGCCTGCACATCGGTGCGGGGCCGGCCGACGTCATAGCGCACGCCCCAGGAGTGGTCGCGGGTGGAAACCCAGTCCTGCGGGGTGATCTCGGTGCGGACGCCGTCGATCTCCACCCAGCCCGAGGCGGTGCCGATCTGGTGATAGCGCACCAGATCCGCGTTCACCCGGTACATGCCGCGCATATGGGTGCGGTCCTCCAGGTGCGCGGGCAACTCGGCGGTGAACAGCCAGTCGAAGGCGATGGGCTGAATATCGTTGGGCTCCAGCACGAACCGGATCTGCCGCAGCGGTTCGACCACCTCGTAGCGAACCGGGCCGATGACGGTCAGATCCGGTTCGGGCTGCAGTTCGCGATTGGCGCGCACCGTCAGCTGTTCGACGCCGCGCGAGACGCCCGCGTAGCCGTCCATCACATTGCGATTGGTGTATTTGCCGAGCCCGAAACCCAACTGCAGGCTGCCGTCCCGGGCCTCCGCCATGGCGCACACCTTCTCCGTCCAGGACAGATCGCTGCTCGAAACCGTCCCGAAGGTGTCGGCGATCTGATGGTGGAAACCCTCGTCCGCGGGCAGCAGGGGGCCGATCGATTCACTCATGAGTCGGACTTACCGTGCCCGCGGCGCAACCGCCCCCACCTGTCCCGGCCACCGGCACGGGACGCGGTCCGGGGTGGGCGGCTAGGCCTTCTGCACCTTCGGCGGGGTCCAGCTGCCGTCGGAGATGGCCTGTTCCGGCCAGTAGGTGCGCAGGATCATCTCGAAATCAGCGGGCGGGGTGGGGAGCCAATTGGCTTCCCGGTCCGGTCCCGGCGAGGTCTGCTGGAGGTAGAGGGTGATGCCGCCGTCGGGGTTGCGGACCAGGTTCGGCAGCATCGGCGAATTGATCAGGTACCGATCGATCGGATTCGCCGCCAGCAGGATCTCCGGCAGCTTGTACATGGTGACCGACCAGAAGGCCTTCACCGGCGGGAGCTGTCCCGCGGGGAAGGTGAGGGTGTACTGGCTGCCGCCGTTGAGCTTCGCGCCCGACGAGTCGTTGGTGAGCGGGAAGTACATGGCCTCCGCGCCGGGAAGACCCAGGATGCCCATGACCGCGCCGGCGAAGCGGTAGAGGTAGTTTCCGTTCAACTGCTCGGCGGATCCGAAGAGCTGACCCGAATTCACCTTGCCGGTCTGCAATTCGTTCTGCTGGAAGGTGTGCAGCTCCGCCCAGGCATCGGACATGCCGTCCTGGAACGCTTTACGCTCCTCGTCGCTCAGTTTCGCGGGATCGAAATCACTGTCGGGTCCGATGCCGATCGTCGCGAACCGTGCGCGCATTTCCCGCTCGTCCGGCAACACCGGCGCGTATTTCAGGGTGAAGTTGAGGACCTTGAAGAAATCGAGCGAGGTCCGCTCCGCGTCCGGAGTCAGCGGCGCGATGAAATCGACCGCGGGCGCGGGCGACGGGGCGGGCTTGTGCTCGAACTCCGACAGCGGTTTCACCCGGTATTCGGACTGAATCTGCTTGACATTGTCCAGATCCGCAGGATCGAACAATTGCGTGCGATACAGCACCATGGAGAAATCCGTCGCCGAGGTGATGACCTTGTCCACTCCGGCGGGCTTGTCGCCCTTCCAGCCGGGTCCGGCCAGCAGATAGGTGCCGCCGCCGTTTCCGGTGGTCCGGCTCCCGATCAGGTCGTACACATAGGTGTAGTTGTCGATGAACTGGACCGAGTAGTACCGCTTCTCCTCGATCGGCGGCACCGTCAGCACCAGCGGCTCGGTTCGCAGATCCGCTACCAGGAAGGAGTAGGGCGTATCCGAGTTCGGCGTCTGGACGGCGGTGTCGGCCGGCGTGAAGACCCGGGCGATACTGTGGATCTGATTCCAGTCGCCCATGTATTGGCTGCTGTTCTTGTCCACCACATACGAATTCTCGATACGGTACATGTCGACCATCGGAAAGCCGTAGACATAAGCCTCTTTGGCGATTTTGCGCACTTCGTCCGAACGCCGGGATCCCTCATCGGACCCGCTTCCGCACGCGGTGGCCGTCGCGGCGACCGCCGCGACGAGTAGAACAGCTGAGACCTTCCAGAACCGCATTAGTTCTCCCACCTGTCACGCTCCGATTTCGCCGGACTGGAGTCCGGCATTCGGGACAGTACCGATCGGAATAACCGCGGCGTGAAATATCCGCACGGCGTGGCGTGAGAACGGAAGCGGCCCGGACACAAGGTGTCCGGGCCGCTGTGCGCCTGCGGCGCGTGACGCTAGGCGTCGAGCGCGCGCGCGAAGCCCGCCGCCATCTCGGCGACCTGCTCCTCGGTGATGACGAAGGCCGGCGAGATCTGCAGTGCGCCCTGCCCGGCGGCGCGGGTCGAGATGCCGTGTGCGCGGAGGGTTTTCACGAACGGCAGCGCCTCGGCCGGATCGGCGAGCTGGACCGCGGCGACCGCGCCCAGCCCGCTGCGCACCTCGGCGACGCGTGGATGCGAGGCCAGCGGCGAGAAGTGCTCGTGCAGCAGCGATTCCAGGTTCTTGCTGGCGTCCAGCAGATGCTCGCGCTCGATGATGTCCAGGTTCGCCATGGCCGCCGCGGCCGCGCCGGCGTGCCCGCCGTAGGTGTAGCCGTGCCGGAACCAGACCCCGCCGGCGAAGAACGGCTCGGCCACGCGCGGGGCCACGAACACCGCGCCCATGGGCACGTATCCGGAAGTGAGGCCCTTGGCGGTGGTCATCAGATCCGGTTCCAGGTCGAATCGCGAAGAGGCGAACCAGGATCCGCCGATGCGGCCGAAGCCGGTGACGACCTCGTCGGCGACGAACAGGATGTCGTTCTCACGGCAGATGCGGCGCACCTCGGTCAGGTAGCCCTGCGGCGGCAGGTAGACCCCGCCCGCGCCGATGATCGGCTCGGCGAAGAAGGCGGCGATCCGGCCCGCGCCGACCTCGTCGATCAACGCCTGCAGCGAGGCCGCGTCGTCCCACGCCACCGTGCGGGCGTCGGCCATGAACTCGCCGGTGTAGCCCTCGCGGTTGACCGGGATGCCGGCCAGCGCGGTGCCCGCGACGTGCATGCCGTGGTACGCCTTCTGACGACCCACGATGAGCGTCTTGTCCGGCTTGCCCATTTCGTTCCAATAGCGGCGGGCCAGCTTGGCGGCGGTATCGACGCCGTCGGAGCCTCCGGAGGTGAACAGCACCTTGCTGCCCGGCACGGGCGCGATGCCCGCCAGCCGCTCGGCCAGGTCGCGCAGCACCGGGGAGGCCAGGTCACCGAAGTTGGAGTAGTGGGCGACATTCGTCAGCTGCGCCGCGACCGCGTCGGCGATCTCGCGGCGGCCGTGCCCGACATTGGTGAACCACAACCCGGCGGTGGCATCCAGGTAGCGGGCGCCACCCTCGTCCCAGATATACGCGCCTTCACCGCGTGCGACGACGAACGCGCCATCGCGTTCCACCGCACCCATATCCGCGAAGCCATGCCACAGCGAACCCATCCCGCACCTCCGTAACACCGACACCAGCCCGCCCTGTCACGCGGGCCGACCTATCACCATCACACCATCACGACCGTGAGCAGCCCTAACGGACCCCCGTCTGGGCTGCTCGCGCGGCGGGCAGCGCGAAACGCGGTTCCGCCTCCCGTCGGAACCGCGCCCCCGCACCCGGCCTAACCGCCCCGGATCACCGCGCGGCCGAGTGCGCGTCTTTCGTCCGATTCATCCGATCGCCACCGCGACCAGCATGAGCGCCGTGCCCAGGTCCATCACGACGTGCGGGACCACGGCGAGGGGTCCCGCGCCCACCGGGTGCGGGAACAGATGGCGCAGTGCCCGGCGCGCTCCGGGCACCGCCATCACCACCGCGTCGACCGCGAAAACGCCCGCCAGCGCCAGCATGACGCCGGGTGCGGGCCCGCCGGAATGCCCGTGCGCGCCGTGCCCGCTCATGGCGTACCACATGGCGGCAGCCGCCAGCACGTGGTATCCGAATGCCGCAACCCCAGCGCCCGGCATCCGTACCGCGTTGCGCCACTGCACGATCCGGCCCAGCAGCAACGTCCCGTACACCACGGTCATGGCGGTCAGCACCCCGCGCACCGCGTGCGGGTCCGCCGTGGCCGGAAACACCAGCATCGCCACCATCACCAGGCACATCATCAGATGCGCCGCATCCGACTCCCGGTCGGTCACCCGGGTCCCGCCACCCACCACTTCCACGCTCGCGCGCACCGCCGCGAGCCGCGCCAGCACGATCATCGCCGCGACCCCGAAGGCGGCGACCGCCACCCAGCGCAATACCCCGTACTCCTGCAGGAATACCGCCACACCCACCACCTCTCCGCGCGGCGACCGGACCCTTCCATGCTCGCATCGCCCGGGCTCGCCGGGGCCCGCCTTTTCCCTGCCGAAAGCACTCCGTGACACCGCCACTCCGGGCCCGGCCGCGCCCGCCGCGGGACGGTGGCACCGGTGGTGACAGATAAACCGACCGATTCGCGGCCCGGAAACCCTTGCAAGCCTTCGGACCTGTGACCCACGATGCCGATGACCCGTTCACGGAATTGCGAGCCAGTATCGATCTGCTGCGCTTCTCGATGGACGCCATGAATTCGACGATGAAGGGCGTGCTGCAGGAGATGCGGGTGTTCGAGGCCCGCATCCGCGCGCTGGAGGGGAAGAACGCGCCGCGGGACCCGGGCGCGGCTTGACCTTCGACCTGCTCGAAGCCCGATGATCTTCGGGTGACCGATTCCGAATTGCTGCCGATTGGCCTGTTCGCCCAGCGCAGCGGGCTGACCGCGAGCGCCCTGCGCTTCTACGCGGACTCCGGGCTGCTGCCGCCCGCCGAGACCGACGCGGTCTCCGGCTACCGCTACTACAGTCCCGATCAACTCGAGCGGGCCGTCACGCTGCGCCGGTTACGCGCCATCGCCATGCCGCTGACGGCGGTCGAAACCGTGCTGGCGGCCGGCGCGGACGAGGCCGTCCGGCTGATCGACGAGCATGTCGCCAAGGTCGCCGACGACGCCGCCCGGGCCCGGCGCACCGCCGCCGACATCAAGGCCGGGCTGCTGCCGGAGCAGGCCCGGTTCCTGGCCACGCTCAAAGGGCCGGTGCTCGCCGCGGCCATCGAACAGGTGCTGACCGCAACGGCTTTCGACGCCGAATTCCCGGTCCTGGGCGGACTGCTGCTCGAGGTCACACCCGAGGCGGTCACGCTGACCGCCACGGATCGCTACCGGCTCGCCACCCGCACCCTGGCGCCGGTCGAACCCGCGAGCGCCACCTGGTCGGCCACCGTCGACGGCGACGAACTGCGGGGCGCGATCCCTGAAATCCGCCGGGGCACAGTGGTTCACCTCGAAGCGAACCGGCACGGGCTCGCCCTGTTCCCGCAGGATCGCGCGGTCCGGCACTGCCGGTTGCTGCCCGGGACCTTCCCCGACTTTCGCGCGATGCTGCGGGCGCTGCCGGCGGTCGGCACGCGCGTCACGATCGCCAAGGACGTCCTGCTGCGCGCGCTGGAGGAGCACCCGGGCGATCGAATCCTCTTGCGGCTGAGGGGCGATGAGCTGCGCGTGATCGCGAGCCCCGACGCCGCCGGTCCGGCGCTGCCCGTCACGAGCACCGGCCCGGACCTGGACGTGCGATTCGAGATGATCACGCTGTACCCGGCGATCAGCACCGCACTCGGGCCCGACCTCATGATCGATCTGCGCGGCCCGGATCAGCCCGCCACCATCCGCTCCGCCGACAACGGCGACCTCACCACCCTGGCGATGCCGACCGCCTGATCTCAGCGGGCGCTGGTCCGGAACGGCGCGGCGGGAGCGTGCAGATTCGGTGCGCCCAAAAGGGATTCCGAGGACAGCGCGTAGATGCCGTCATTGGTGAGCAGCCAGACGATATTGCGGTCGTATTCCACGTACACGCCGTGCGTCGGATTGCTGCGCGCCCAGTCGGCGGTCTCCGGGCCGAAGGTGGGCGGGGCGAAGTAGCCGGCGATCTTCGGCCGCTTCGGGTCGCTGACGTCGAAGAACTGGGCGCCCGCGTTGTAGAAGTCGTAGACGAGCAGGCCGTCACGCGGATCGCCGGGCGAGGTGTAGTAGCCGCTGCGCTTGGGTCCGAAACTGCCGCCGCGCTGACAGAAGTCGGTCAGCGCCGAGTCTTTCGGCGGAGTGGGCCGGGGCAGGCGGCCGACTATGCGCGGGTGCGCCGGATCGGTGGCGTCGACCTGGAAGATGTCCTTGTACGGCTCGTAGCAGTCCTCCGACAGCGGGTAGCCGCTCAGGTAGACCATGCCGGTGCGCTCGAACTGGGACACATCGACGTTGTCGGCCTCGGTGCCGGAGACCGAGGGCGGGACGTCCAGATGGCCGACCTCGCGCAGGTTCGATGGATCGGAGATGTCGATGATGGACATGCCGAACCCGCCCATGGCCGCGAAGCCGTACTTGCCGCCCTGCTCGATCGGGGTGGGGATGTAGAGCGGATTGCGCGAGCCCATCCACGAAGTGCGGTTGCCGCAGCGCGGATTGGCGCGGTAGGCGGCTTCCTCGCCGCGCACCATGCCCTGCCGATGCCAGGTGTCGAGCAGGTGCGGTGCGGCCGGATCGGCCATGTCCCACACCTGGAAACCGTTGGCGTACAGGTAGGTCGGGTATTCGGTCAGCGACCAGTCGTCGCTGGGAGCGGTCGAGACGAACAGGTAGCGGCCGCCGTCCCAGTGCGGCACGTCCAGGGAACCCGAACCCTGTTGCGGTGCGGTGAAATCCGGGGCGAGTGGATCCCGCTGGTGTTCATCGGTGCTCACCGTGGCCAGCAGTTGCCAGTCGCGTTTGCGCGGGCCGTTGAGCTTGTAGACCTTGAAACCCTTGAGCTGCTTGTCCGCTCGGGCCGCGGCCACGCCCTCGGGTGCGGCGTACTTGCTGTTGTCGGGGGTGTCGCCCATCCAGAAGGGCACCTGGCGGCGCATCTCGAAGCTCTGCACCATGATGTAGCCGTTGTAGCGGGGGCTCCATTGAATGGTGGATGCGCCCCAGAAATCACCTGCGGCCCAGTCTTTTCCGGCGACGGCCTCGTCATTGCCGGGCGCGCCCGCCAGGTCCGCGCGCGACAGCGATTCGACGACCTGCACGTTCTGGACGTCGGTGATGTCGTAGACGCGGGCTTCGCTGCGGTCGTACTGGAACATGTAGCGGCGGCCGTCGAAGTCGACGATGTTCTGCCAGGAATGGAAGGGGTCGGGGGTGAATCGCTCACCCCCGTAATGCGCCTCCACCGTCACATCGGCGGACTTGTAGGTGTTCGGGTCGTAGCCGCCGGTCGCGGGGAACATGTCCTTGCCGCCACCCGGGAACGGATGCTGTTCGTCCTCGTTCACGTAGGTCGCCGACGGATGCAGGAACGAGCCGTCGTTCTGCATGCCGTAACTACCCGGATCGACCGTGGACGGTCGCCGGTCGTCGCACACCATCGCCACATCGGGATCCGCGGCCGCGGCGGCGCTTCGCTCCCCGGCCACCCGCGCGGCCGTCACCCCGCCCGCCAGCACCATGACCGCCAGCCCGGCGATCCACATCTTTCGCGATTTCACAGCAGCCGAGTCTGGTCGGCGGCTGCCCGGCGCGACCCCTCCCCCGAGCCGCTCTCACCGGGCCGAATACGGACCGCCGGGATCTTGCGGAAGATCCGGAAGGCTGATATCAGCGCATGCGGAAGACCGGGCCGTGGGGTCGGAAGGGCAGGCCCGCGCCGGCGGGGATGAGGAAAGCGTGTTCGCGGCGGATGCGGACCACATCGCACTCGCCGTCGGTGATGACCAGGATGGGCGCGTCGGCGGGGAAATCGTCGGCGCGTTCCAGGAGGCGGATGCCGGGTTGCAGGATGGTGCCGCCGCGCCCGCGAACCCTTACCCGGGAAGCGATTTCGTCGACGGGGAGATAGCCGGCGTCGTGGGCGGCGGCATCGCAGAACACCACGCGTGCGCGCGGGACGTCGCGGGCGCGGGCGTAGGCGGCGATGGCGCCCAGGCCCTTGCCCATGAGTTCGCGCGACATGGAACCGGAGGTGTCCAGGACGACGCCGAAGGTGGGCAGGCGGACCGATTCCTCGGGGCGGGTCCAGGCGGGGCGCGGAATGTCGGGTGTGGCGGATTGGCGGCGGGAGGCGCGGGCGTAGCTGCGGTGCTTCTCCACGGCGGGCACATGCTCGTCGAACCATTGCGCCAGCCGGGCATCCCACGGCAGCGGCGGTTGATCGAGGGCGCGGATCTCCTGTTCCAGTCCCGCGGGAAGGAATCCGCGGCCGCCCGACTGGTGGTAGACCAGGCCCGTGGCGAGCGCATTGCGGTAGTAGTCGTCCAGATCCAGGTAGCGGCCGGGCGCATTGCCGTGCGGCAGCGGTTCGCCGAAGATGTCGCCCGCGCCGCGGCCGCGCAGGGTGGCGAGTTTGCGCAGGCGGCGCAGATCACCGGCGATGCGGTCGTAGATCTGTTCGGCGGAAAGACCTTTCAGCTGCGGGTCGTAGAGCAGACCCGACGGGAGTTCGCCCACCCCCATTTCGACCAGCCAGCCGTTGACCACGTAGTCGCAGGCGACATTGAACAGGTAATGGTCGCGCCAGCCCGCGCGTTCCCCGTGCCGCAGCGCGGCGTGCAGCATTTCGTGGGCGAGCACGAAACGCCATTCCTCGTCGGAGAGACCGGCGAAGGGGTTGATGTAGATCTCGGCGGCCTCGGCATTGACGGCGGCGATCGAGATGTTCCAGCCGCGCGCCACGTCCGGGTCGGCCACGATCCGCATGCCGGCGGCGAGCGCGCCGAGCAGCGGGTAGGAGGAGACGAACCAGTTCAGGGCGCGATCCCAGATCTGCATGGTCTGCTGCCGGCCCCGGGTGACGTCGCGGCCGGCGGCTTCCAGGGCGGCGCGGGCGGCCTCGCCGATACCGGTCGCGAAGCAGGTGCGATGGTCCAGGCGCTTCGCGGTCTCGCCGGTGCCGATGAAGAAGTCCGGGTACTCCTCGCGACGGTAAGGCTCGGGAACGCCGATGGTCCACCAGCGTTCGGTCAGGGCGTGCTCGTCGGTCCCGCCGGGCGGCGGCGGCAGCACCTCGGGTGCGCGGCCGAACTTCAAGGTCAGCAGATACTGGTCGATGAGCGCGCAGCAGGCCGCCCGGTAGATCGGATGCGGCTGATGCGGCGCGGTGAGCCGGCTGCGCGCGAAACCGTTCTCCTCCAGCACCCGCGGCGGCAGCTCACGCGGATCGAGATGCCCGAATCCGGCGTGCAGCAGCAGATGCGCGAACACCCAGGCCCATTCCTCGGTGGCGCCACGGATTTTCGGGTTGTAGTGGAGGTTGCCGAAGGGATCGATGACGGCCCAGGTCCGCGGCGGCAGCCAATCGTCGTGCGCCTCGTGCAGGCCGTTCCACAGCCGCCGGAACATCGGATTGCCCTGCACCAGCGCCCAACCCGCGCGACGATGCTCCACCCACGGATCGGCCGCCGCCCGGCGCTTGCGCGTCGCACGCCCCGCCACGACTACCGCCGCGCCGCCAGCCGCGGCAGATCCCGGGTCACCTCGACCAGGAACCAGGACGGCAGCACCGGCGCGCCGTCGTCATCGGCGGCGATGACCAGCTGGGCACACTCCACCGAGATCTCGGCGAGTTCGGTGAGCATCGTCTTCGCCCGCAGCACGAAACGCTTCAGACCCGCCGAGGCGTGTTCGCGGGAGGCGGGCAGCTCCTTGATCAGCCGGGCGCGGAAGGTCTCGGACAGGAAGTACAGCAGATCCCGGTCCGCCGGATCGCGCGGCCAGCCCGCGTCACCCTTGAGCACCGTCTCCAGATCGAAGGCGTGGCGCACCGTCTTCACGAACGCCCGGAACGCGGAAGCGTGTGCGGTGGTGAGGGTTCCGGACGCCAGCACCCACAGCGCCTCGTCCGCGATGTGCTCGCCGTAGGAGTGCAGGGCGTCGGAGAGCATGTGCCAGCCGCGCGGCGTGGAGAAGGGCTGCTCGGTCTTGGGCGGCGCGGACCACAGGTGATCCGGGCGCTGGGTCAGGTATTCGATGACCCACGGGTGAATATCGTTGCCCGCCGCCCACTTCAGCCAATCGTCGACATCGGCGCGCAAATGCACGTGCACCATGCGATTCACCAGGGCGGAGGCCATCGGGCGGGCCAGGGCATTGTCGGTGGCGCGATTTCCGGCCCCGATCACCACCGATCCCGCGGGCAGTTCGTAATTCCCCACCCGGCGATCGAGAATCAGCGAATAGAACGACTTCTGCACCTCGGCGGGCGCGGCGTTCAATTCGTCCAGGAACAAGCAATACGGGTGCGGGCGCGCGATCATCTCCGGCGGCGCGAACCGGCTGCGATCGTCCACGATCTGCGGCACCCCGATGAGATCCTCGGGCGCGAGCTGCGTGCCCAGCAACGTCACGCAATCCATTCCGAGCGCATCGGCGAACGCGCGCACCAGCGAACTCTTCCCGATTCCGGGCGCACCCCACAGAAATACCGGACGCACCACCGCGACGTGCAGCAACAACTCCGGCAACTGATCCGGGGTCACCGCGACAGTCGCTTCCAAATGCTTCCTTCCCTCCCCCGCCGCCATTTCCGGCGGGCAATTCAGGGTAGGAAGCCGAACCGGTGCGCCGCCAGCGATTTTCGCCCGATGGCCCGGCGGCCCACTCGGGCATAACATCGAGGCATGGCCAGTGAAGCGCCCGCCCCGAACTGGGTGGCGATCGACGCGTGCACCCTGCCCACCGCGCAACAACCCCTGCGGGTCATCGAATTCGACGACCTGTTCGCGACCGCGCTGCGCGGCGTGGACCGTCTCTCGCCGACCCGGCTGCGGCTGGAACTCGATCCCGCCGCCGAGGCGCAGGCCCGCGACCTGGCGGAGGGTGAGACGGCCTGCTGCGGGTTCTTCGGCTTCGAATTCACCACCGGCCCAACGGGTTCGGTGTGGATGGAGATCAGCGTCCCCGACCGGCGCGTGAATGTGCTGGATGGACTGGCGGCGCGCGCCCAGGCCGGCTGAAGCGGTCAGCGCCCGGATTCGGAACTGAAGGTCACCGTGCCGCCCACGTCCATGCGCAGGAACTCGGTGATGCGGAAGAGTTTCGGCGGGTGGGCCGCGGCGGGTAGCAGGCGCAGCGCCTCGCCGGGTCCGATCAGGCGCGGGGCGGCCAGTTCGATATCGCGGCCGTCGATGCGCAGCGCCGCGCCGCCCGCGGCCAGCACATTGCGGACCCAGTCCGCGCGCGAGCCGTAGACGAGGACGAACAGGTAGCCGCCATCGACGGGATAGGCGTCGAGGGGGGTGCGGTAGGTCGCGCCGGAGGTACGGCCGGTGTGGGTCAGCACCGGCCATTTCCCGGCCGCGAGGGCGCGCGGGTTGAACACTCGCTTGTTCACGTGCCCCCACCATTTCGGCATCGGCATCGGAATCCCCTTCCCTTACGGGTGTAAGTGTGGCTTACAGCTGTAAGGTAGGCTTACGAGTGTAAGCCTGTCAACCGTCGTCGAACCGGGAGCCGCCGTGCCACGTCCACCGCAACCGCTCAGCAGGGAACGCGTCCTGGCGGCCGCCGTCCGGGTCGCGGATCGCGGTGGCGCGGAATCGATCTCGATGCGGCGGGTAGCGCAGGAGCTGGGGGTGGAGGCCATGTCGCTCTATCACCACGTGCCGAACAAGGACGCCATGCTCGACGGCGTGGTCGACGCGGTGTTCGCGGCGATCGAACTGCCGGACGCCGAACAGGCGGATTGGCGCGATGCCCTCCGGGTGCGGGCGTATTCGGCGCGGGCCGTGCTGTCGCGGCATCGGTGGGCGCTCGGGCTGCTGGATTCGCGGCGCGACCCGGGACCGGCGACCCTGCGGCATCACGATGCGGTGCTCGGCGTGCTGAAAGCGGCGGGGTTCGGGCTGGCCGATGCGGCGCACGCGGTCTCGCTCCTCGACAGCTATATCGGCGGGTACGTGCTGCAGGAGGCGAATCTGCCCGCGAGCACCCCGGCCGAGGCCGAAGCGGTGGCCGAACATGTGCTCGAGCGAGTGCCGGCGGACCGGTTGCCGCATCTGCACGAGATGATCACCGGGCTCGCCTTGCGGGCGGACTACGACCACACCACCGAATTCGGCTACGGCCTGGACCTGATCCTGGATGCGCTCGAAGCTCGCCGCGACCGCGGGCAAGGTCCTCGCTAACCTCACCGCATGCGCATCGTGCTCGACGATCTCACCGGCCCGGAAGTCATCGGCCTGCTCGAAACCCATGTGGCGGAGATGCTGGACAATTCGCCCGAGGAGAGCATGCACGCGCTCGACGTGGCGGCGCTGCGCAAGCCGGACATCACCTTCTGGTCGGCCTGGGAGGGCGCCGAGCTCGCCGGATGCGGGGCGCTGAAGGAACTCGATCCGGCGCACGCGGAGATCAAATCGATGCGGACGGCTACGGCCTTCCGGGGGCGCGGGGTGGCGTCACGGCTGCTCGCGCATCTGCTGGAGCAGGCGCGGGAGCGCGGTTACCAGCGCGTCAGCCTGGAGACCGGATCGTCGGAGTTCTATCGGCCGGCGGTGCGGCTCTACGAGCGGTACGGATTCGAGCACACCGGGCCGTTCGCCGAGTACACCGACGACCCGCACAGCGTGTTCATGACCAGAACGCTGCCGTGATCAGGCCGCCTGGCGGCGCTCACGCCACCGGGCGGCCAGCTCGCCCAGCGCGATGACGGCGACCGCCAGGATCACGAAGGCGATCACGAGCACGACCAGGCCGATGGCCATCGAGAGATAGCCCTGCGTGCGCGGGTCGATGAACGGGTACGGATACCAGTCCGCGATCGGGCCGCGAATCAGCGTGTACACCCCGTACGCGATCGGATACGTCAGCCAGATCGAGATCAGCCTGGCCGAGACGCCCAGCGCCACCGGCACCAGCAGCCAGTCCACGAACAGGACCAGCGGCGTGATCCGGTGCAGCACATTGTTGGTCCACGGATAGGCGATGTCCACGTCGATGTTCTGCAACAGCACGGTGTAGACCACGCCGGTGATGCAGATGTACAGCGTGCCCGCGCCCCGCACCCGCTGCCAGCCGATCCCCTGCGGATCCCGCAGCGCCACGATCAGCAATACCGCGATAGCCAGCAGATTCGACTGAATCGTGAAGTAGCTGAAGAAGTTCACCACGGCGTTTCCGGCCACCGCCGGCCGCAGATGGGTGGCGGTCCACACCACCGCCGCGATATCCAGGATTCCGAACGCCAGCAGCAGAAGCCGGCCCCACCACGGATGCACCGCTCGCTCGCCCATCCGCCGATGGTCGCATGCCGCGGCGAACACCGAGCGAATATCGCTCCGGCGTGGTGTCGCCCACCGCCCCGACCGGCGCGGCAACGACTTCGCTAGGCTTGACGGTGCAATGACCAGGACCGCCGCCACCTTTCGCGACCTTCGAACCCGCCTGGCCGATCTCTCGATCCGCGACGAACACCGTTTGCGTCGGCGGCTCGACAAGGCCCGCGGTGCAGACCTCACCGATCTCGAGCGCGAGATCGACGCCGCCCGGCAACGGGTGGAGAACCGCCGCGCCGCCGTACCCGCGATCAGTTATCCCGAGCAGCTGCCGGTTTCGGCGCGCCGGGACGATATCGCGCGGGCGATCGCCGACCACCAGGTCGTGATCGTGGCCGGTGAGACCGGCTCGGGCAAGACCACCCAGATTCCGAAGATCTGCCTGGAGCTGGGGCGCGGGATTCGCGGGACCATCGGGCACACCCAGCCGCGCCGGCTGGCCGCGCGCACGGTGGCCGAGCGGATCGCCGAGGAACTGGGCACCGAACTGGGCGATGTGGTCGGCTATACGGTGCGTTTCACCGATCAGGCCTCCGATCGCACGCTGGTGAAGCTGATGACGGACGGCATTCTGCTGGCCGAGATCCAGCGCGATCGCATGCTGCGGCGCTACGACACCATCATCATCGACGAGGCGCACGAGCGCAGTCTCAATATCGACTTCCTGCTCGGGTATCTGAAGCAGTTGCTGCCGAAGCGGCCGGATCTGAAGGTGATCATCACCTCGGCGACCATCGATCCGGAACTGTTCGCGCGGCACTTCAGCGATGAAAAGGGCTCGCCCGCACCGATCGTCGAGGTGTCGGGGCGCTCGTATCCGGTGGAGATCCGGTATCGCCCGCTGTCGCTGGAACTTCCGGTCACCTCCGAGGATCCCGACGACGAGGACACCGAGATCGTCGACCGCGATCCCACCGACGCCATCGCCGATTCGGTGCGCGAACTGCAGGCCGAGGGCGACGGCGACATCCTGGTGTTCCTCTCCGGCGAGCGCGAGATCCGCGATACCGCCGATTCGCTGCGCGATTTGCGTTTGCCGCGCACCGAAATCGTGCCGCTGTACGCGCGGCTGTCCGCGGCCGAACAGCACAAGGTGTTCGAGGCTCACACCGGGCGGCGGGTGGTGCTGGCGACCAACGTGGCCGAGACCTCGCTGACCGTGCCCGGCATCCGCTACGTCATCGATCCGGGCACCGCGCGAATCTCCCGCTACTCCATGCGCACCAAGGTGCAGCGGCTGCCCATCGAACCGGTGTCGCAGGCCTCGGCGCGGCAGCGGTCCGGTCGCTGCGGTCGTGTCGCGGACGGCATCGCCATCCGGTTGTACTCCGAGGACGATTTCGAATCCCGGCCGCAGTTCACCGAACCGGAGATCCTGCGCACCAACCTGGCCGCGGTCATTCTGCAGATGACCGCGCTCGGGCTGGGCGATATCGAGAGCTTCCCGTTCGTGGAGGCCCCCGACAATCGCGCCATTCGCGATGGCATCGCCCTGCTCGAGGAGCTCGGCGCACTGGGCCGCAAAGCCGAGGACGGCGGGGCAGATATCCCGAACGCCGGACTGGTGCTCACCGCCATCGGCCGGGAAATGGCGCAGCTGCCGGTCGATCCGCGCATGGCCCGCATGCTGGTGGAGGCGCAGCGCGGCGGCTGCCTGGCCGAGGTGCTGGTCATCGTGGCGGCGCTGTCCATCCAGGATGTGCGGGAACGCCCGGTCGAGCATCAGCAGGCAGCCGACACCAAACACGCGCGGTTCACCGTGGAGGGCTCGGACTTCCTGGCCTACCTGCGGCTCTGGGATTACCTGGGCGATCAGCGCAAAGCCCTGTCGTCCAACCAGTTCCGGCGCATGTGCCGCGACGAATTCCTGCACTACCTGCGCATCCGGGAATGGCAGGACCTGCACGGGCAGCTACGCACCATCACCCGCGGGCTGGGCTGGAACACCGACGCCTCGAACACCGAGCGCTCCACCCTCGACTCCGACGCGCTGCCCTGGGACATCACCTCGATCCATCAGGCGCTGCTGGCCGGCATGCTCTCGCATATCGGCGTCCGCGAGGCCGAGACCCGGGAATTCCTGGGCGCGCGCAATGCCAAGTTCATGATCTTCCCCGGCTCGTCGCTGGCCAAGAAGCCGCCGCGCTGGGTGATGGCCGCCGAACTGGTGGAGACCTCCCGGCTGTGGGGTCGCACCGCGGCCCGGGTGGAACCGGAATGGGCCGAGCGGCTGGCCGGCGATCTGGTGAAACGCACCTACTCCGAACCGCATTGGTCGGCCAAGCGCGGCGCGGCGCTGGCCTACGAGCGGGTCACGCTGTACGGGATTCCGCTGGTCACCCAGCGGCGGGTGGATTTCGGGCGGATCGATCCGGAACTGTCGCGCGAACTGTTCCTCCGGCACGCCCTGGTACAGGGCGAATGGCAGACCCGGCACGAGTTCTTCGCGCGCAATCGCGAATTGCTCGACGATGTGGCCGATCTGGAGCATCGGGCCCGCCGTCGCGACATCCTGGTCGACGATCAGGTGCTGTTCGAGTTCTACGACCAGCGGATTCCGGCCGATGTGGTGTCGGTGCGGCATTTCGACAGCTGGTGGAAGAAGACGCAGCGCAAGGAACCGGCGCTGCTGGACTTCACCGCGTCCACCATCGTGAACGAGGATGCGGCGCTGCTGGATCCGACCGCGTACCCCGACAGCTGGCGGCAGGGTGAGCTGACCTTCCCGCTCACCTATCAATTCGAGCCCGGCCAGGCCGATGACGGTGTGACCGTGCACATTCCGATCGCGCAACTGGCGCATGTGCGGGCGGTCGGTTTCGACTGGCTGGTGCCCGGTATGCGCGAGGAGCTGGCGGCGGCGCTGATCAAAACGCTGCCGAAGCAGTTGCGGCGCATGGTGGTGCCCGCGCCGGACTTCGCGCAGGCGGCGCTGGCGCGACTGACGCCGCGGGCCGAACCGCTGCGCATCGGGCTGGCGCGGGAGCTGTCGCAGCTCGGGTCGGTGACCATTACCGCCGGTCAGCTGGATCCGGCGGGGCTGCCCGACCATCTGCGGATGACCTATGCCGCTGTGGACGCGGGCGGGGAAATCGTTGCGCGCAGCAAGGATCTGGCGGAGCTGAAGGCGAGGCTGGCCACCCAGGTGTCGAAATCGGTGGCGCGGGCCAACAATGCCGCCGAGCGCGCCCCGGCCGCCGTGTGGACCTCCGAATCGCTGGGAACGCTGGAGAGTTCGGTCAAGCGCCAGGTCGGCGGGCAGACCATTACCGGGTATCCGGCGCTGGTGGCGGAACCGGACGGGGTGGCGGTGCGGGTGCTCAGCTCGCCCGGCGCCCAGGCGGCGGCCATGCGGGTCGGGACCCGGACACTGCTGCTCAATGCGATACCGACCAGTCCGCGCGCGGTGACCGCGAGCCTGAAACCGGCGGATCGGCTTGCGCTGAGCCAGAATCCGTACGGATCGCTGGACGCCCTGGTCGAGGACTGCCGGGCGTGCGCCGCCGATGAGCTGATCGCGGCCAATGGCGGGCCGGTGCGCAGCCCCGAGCAGTTCAAGGCGCTGGTGGAGAAGGTGCGGCCGCAATTCACCACGGCGGTGGCGAATGTGGTGCGCGCGGTGGTGCCGGTGCTGGCCGAGGCGCATCGGGTGCGGGCGGCGCTCACCGAGACCCGCGATCGCGATGCGGTGCAGGATGTGCGGCATCAGCTCGACGATCTGGTGTTCGCGGGCTTCATCTCCGAATGGGGCAGCGCCCGATTGCGGGAACTGCCACGGTATCTGGAAGCCGCGCGCCTGCGACTGGAGGCGCTACCCGCGTCGGCCAATCGCGATCAGGCGGGCATGGTCGAATTGGATCGGGTGCACGCCGCCTACGACCGGCTCGTCGATCAGCTGCCCGAGGGGCGCAAGGGCGGGCGCGATGTGGTCGAAATCTGGTGGATGATCGAGGAATTGCGGGTCAGCCTGTTCGCGCAGCAGCTCGGGACGCCGTTCCCGGTGTCGGCCAAGCGCATCGAGAAGGCCATCGACGCGGCCCGGCGGCCGCCGCAGCAGGCGCGCCGCTGATCACGAGAACGGCCCGGAAGCGCGAGTGGTCGCGCTTCCGGGCCGTAAATGATTGTGCTCGTCGTTATTCGACGGTGGCCCCGACCGCGTTCTCTTCGCGGTGCTTACGTAGCTCGGCGATCTCGCGTTCGAAATCCTCGGCGGAGGAGAAAGATCGGTAGACCGAGGCGAAGCGCAGGTAGGCGACCTCGTCCAGATCCCGCAGCGGGCCCAGAATGGCCAGGCCGACCTCGTGGCTGGGCACCTCGGGGGAACCCTTGGCGCGCACCGCATCCTCCACCTGCTGGGCCAGCAGGTTCAGAGCGTCCGAATCCACCTCGCGGCCCTGACAGGCGCGGCTCACCCCGCGGATCACCTTCTCGCGGCTGAACGGTTCGGTCACGCCGCTGCGCTTCACGACCGACAGGACCGCGTTCTCGACCGTGGTGAACCGTCGCCCACACTCCGGACAGGCACGCCGCCTCCTGATGGCGGTGCCTTCCTCGGCTTCACGCGAGTCGACCACCCTCGAATCGGGGTGGCGACAGTACGGGCAATGCATCCGGAATCCTTCGTCGATGCCTCGAGCTCCTCAGCAACCACAAGGATACCGGGGCGGTCGCAGTTCGGTTGCGCCCGCCCGGATACCAGGCCGGAATCGGGTCGTCAATGGGTGACGACTCAAACCGTGAGGCGCCACTCCGCGGTCAGGTCGGCGAGCAGATCCGGCAGCCGCGACAGCAGGCGGCCGTTGGCCAGTTTCACCGAGAACGGTTCGGCCAGAACGGGTCTGGCCACGGCCTCGTTCGCGCACAGTTCCAGGTAGCGGGGCAGCAGGTCATTGGTGATGTAGTTCCAGCGGGTGTCGCGGTCGGCCCAGTTGAAATCGGGCAGCGGGGTGCGCAGCGACATGGCGCCCGCGGTGAGGGTGGTGGGGGCGAAGACGCCGGGGGCGCGCACGCCCGGCACCGCCGCCTTGCCGGCCACCGTGCTGACGTAGGTCATCACCCGGCCCATGACGCCGCGGCCCGCCGAGGTCACGTCCCACTGGTCGGCGATGATCTGGTTCTGTTCGCGGTCGGTCATGCGGACGGCGGCGTCGGCGCGGCCGGCCGGGGTGCCCGCGGCGATCTCGCGCCAGGCGGTGACGGCGTTCTCGTCCAGCACGCCGGCCTGGTACATCTCCTCGACGCCGGCCAGGCCATCGCTCACATAGGCCTCGTGCATGGGGACCTGGTCGATGAAGATGTGCTTCTGCATGATCAGCAGGCGGGTCTGGTACCAGATCAGGTCCTCGGCGGTGAGGCGTTCGCCTTCGGTGCCGAGCAGGCGGATGTCCTCGGGGAGGAGGTTCAGCAGCTCGGCCGGGGTGCCGCGGAGCAGGTCGGCGACGGCGCCGCCCAATTGGTGCACGCCCGGCACGCTGATGACGGCCGAGACGTCGCCCATATCGAAGAAGCCCGAGGCGAACGAGCCGCCCGCCAGCCCGGCCAGGCCGACCCAGTAGAAGTCGGGGTGCTGGTTGTTCAGGCGCAGATAGTTCACGTACACCTGGGTGAAGGTGGCGCTGTTGGCGGTGACGCCGCGGTTCGGGTCCCAGGCCGACAGGTCGATCTCGGCATTGCGGGTGGCCGTCACCAGCCAATACTGGTGCAGCAGCGTCGCGTATCGGCGCGGGGCGATGCCCGCGGCGCGCGCTTGGTCCAGGGCGGTGCGTAATTCGGCCGGATCGAGCGGCAGCGCGGGATTGAGTCCGCCGCCGCCGGCGCCGTCGCCGTTCACCGCGGGGAGATCCAGATAGGCGGTGTAGGCGGATTCGGCGTGGACCGGTATCGAGACCGTGCCGAATATCAGGCCGGTCACCACCGCGGCCGTACCGATGATCCGGCCCGCGATGCCGCGCCGGTTCCTGCCCTGCGCCATCGCGCCCCCTGTTGCGAAGCGCGCCGACCCATTCCGGACCGGCGCGAATGTACCCACTGTCACACCTCGGGCACGCTAGCAACGCGTTTCAGTTATCAATCAACATTTCCGGCCGCAGTTTCGGCCGGGCGCGAGGCATGAATGCGATCGCTACATTCCGGCTAACGACTTCGGCCGACCGCACGAGGAGCGATTTCAGCGCCGCCTCAGCGCGCGGGAGCGGGCGCCGGGGCGGGCGCGTGCACGAGTTCGACTGCGGGCGGGGTGGTTTCGGTGCCGAAATCACCGGCGCGGAGCTGGGCGAGGGCGATGAGGCCGGTGACGGCCAGGGCGGTGAGCAGGGCGCTGAGGGCGAGCGCGGCGAAACCCAGCTGGGCACGGTGCACGCGATGCAGGGGATGCGGGCCGGCGGCGCGTCCCGCCACCCGGCGCGCGACGACATGGCCGCTTCGAACATTCGCGCGAGTGCGCGCGCCGGACTGCACGCGGGCCGGGCAGGGGCGGCGGTAGACCGCGGGACGCCAGGCCGCGCCCGCGACGGCCGCGGGGGCGCGGGTGCCACGCAGCTCGGCGGGAAGGCTGTCATAGCCGAGATCGCTTGCGGCAGAGCCGAGTTCCCGGCCGAGCGGGGCATCGAATTCGCTGACCACCGTACGCATCGAACAAACCTCCAAGTGGACTGACCGGATGATGCTGGACGATTGACTCGATCATGTGTTCGAAGAACTGATGTTCGAATTTCTACCACGGCCCACCGACAATGTCATCCGCCACGCCGACATGCGTCGAACAGATGTTTGATCACAGCGCCGCCTCGGACTACAGTCGAGGCACGAGTTCACCGGCGGCGTGATCGACACCGATCAGCAACCGCCCCGGGAACGAATTCCGGTGAGACACAGCAGTGAACGGGAGGACAGCGGCGGTGAGCGAACACGGTGGTGTGGACGGTGAGAACGGGCCGCTCGGCCTGCCCGGCGAGGGCACCGAAATCTCCGGCACCGGGACGGATCTCACGGTCCGCCAGCGCAAGGTCCTGGAGGTCATCCGCACTTCGGTGAGCGACCGCGGGTATCCGCCCAGCATCCGGGAGATCGGGGACGCCGTCGGGCTCACCTCGACTTCCTCTGTGGCGCACCAGCTCCGCGCGCTCGAGCGCAAGGGCTACCTACGCCGCGACCCGAACCGGCCACGCGCCGTGGACGTGCGCGGGCTGGACGAGACGGCGGTGCGCGCCACCTCCGGCGTCGCCAAGCTGCGCGCGGTGGGCGCGGAAGCCGACTCCGGCGAGCACCCCGTCCCCACCTACGTCCCGGTCTTGGGCCGGATCGCCGCCGGTGGGCCGATTCTGGCCGAGCAGGCGGTGGAGGACGTCTTCCCGCTGCCGCGCGAACTGGTCGGCGAGGGTTCGCTGTTCCTGCTGAAGGTCGTCGGTCAGTCCATGATCGACGCGGCCATCTGTGACGGCGACTGGGTCGTGGTCCGGCAGCAGAACGTGGCCGAGAACGGTGACATCGTGGCGGCCATGCTGGACGGCGAGGCCACCGTGAAGACGTTCAAGCACACCGGTTCCCAGGTGTGGCTGATGCCGCACAATCCGCTCTTCGAGCCGATTCCGGGCAATGACGCCCAGATCCTCGGCAAGGTCGTCACGGTCATCCGCAAGATCTGACCGTGCCGGACTGTCGTGACCCGGCGGCCGCCCGCAGACCGGGCGTCGGGTCACGACAGTCATGGATTCACCCGGCCGGCACCACGGTTCGGCCACCCGCGGCGGCCGGACTCAACCCCCGACGCCGCCCCAGACCGCCTGCGATCCGGAATCGCCGACCCGGTAGGTCTGCACGGTAGCCGCGGCTCCCGCCGCCACCACCAGTACCGCGACCACCGCCAGCGCCGCGCGCCCCACCGGTTTGCCGCGCCCCTCCAGCACCTGCACGGCCAGTAGCAGCAGGGCCGTGATCAGCAGCGGCACAACGTAGTACAGCATCTGATCGCCGAGATCGGCGTGCTTCTCGATGGCCGGGCTCTCCCCCAGCCGATGCTCGAGCCACTCCCCCGCCTCCGTCGTCAACGGCGTCAGCACGGTCACCACCACCGCGAGCACGGCCGCGAGCCAGATCAAGCGCCGCCGCGCCGCGGGCCAGACCGCGCTCACCATCAGCAGCACCGCCGTCAAGGGCACCAGCACGACGATGCCGTGCACCAGCAGTACATGCGCGGGCAATCCGTTCAACGTGGACATATCGGCACCTTCGATCCGTCACGTGGGCGATACGAGAACAACGTATGCCGTGCGTGTCCGGTTCGCGGCGAACCTCGATCAATCCGGCGGCGTCAAGCCCAGGGAACGGATCAGGTGGGTGATCTCGGCGCGATACAGCTTGCCGGCGTTCGCGGTCTGGATTCCCAGCCGGCCCAGCACTTCCAGCGCGACCAGGCCGTGCATGCGACCCCACAGGCGCAGGGCGATCGCGACCGCCGCCGGTGGCAGGCCGGGGAATTCCGCCCGGATGGTGGCGACCAGTTCCGGGCCGAAGTCCGCCCAGTCGAAATCGCCTTCGGCATAGGTCCGCTCGGCCCCGGGCCAGGCTCCGGCCACCAATCCGGTCAGCCCGGTACAGGCGCGATGCTCGGCTTCGGGCGCGGGACCGCCGGGCGGGGGCTGATAGCCGGGGACCGGATCGCCGTAGATGAGCCGGAAACCCTGTTCGTTCGCCAGGGACCACTCACGAAAGGCGCACGCCCAAGCCAGGATTCGCCCGGCGGCATCATCGGCGGGGCGGGCGTCGCGGGCGGCTTCCACCGCATCGGCCAGCTGACCGTACACATCGGCGATGAGCGCCGTCACCAGGTCGTCGCGGGTGGCGAAATAGCTGTAGACCGCATTGGCGGTCATCCCCATCTCGCGGGCGATGGCGCGCAGGGTGATCGCGCCGGGCCCGCCGTCGGCCATCAGCCGCAGCGCGACCGCCTTGATCTCGGCCGTCGTCTCCGAACGCCGTCGCTCCCGCCTGGTCGGCACCGCACTGCTCACGGCGCAACTCTACAACAGTGTGAGATTACTAATCATTGTCACAAAACTTCACACCGTGTAGTTTTCTCACACCGCATCCGTTCGGATCTCAGGAGAGTCTCGTGTTCATCGGAATCATCGGCGCCACCGGCAATATCGGCCGCGAAGTAGTGGCGGAGGCGGTGGGACGCGGCCATCGGGTACACGCCTTCACCCGGAACCTCGCCGGCGCGAAGGACAAAGGGCCCGAGGTCGAATGGCGGGCGCTGGACGTGTTCGACAGCGCCGCCGTGGCCGCCGAGCTGCCGGGCTTGGACGTGCTGATCAGCTGCTACCAACCCGGCAACGCGGCACAGGATTTCGCGGCGACGGTGGCGCAGTCGATCGCCGATCCGACCGCGTACGCCACGGTGGCGCGGTCGCTGCTGCGCGCATTGGAGACCCGGCCGCGCACCCGGCTGATCGTGGTCGGCGGCGCGGGCAGTCTCGAATCCGCGCCCGGGCGCACGCCCGCCGATCTGGACCTCGACGAACTCGGGGACGGACTCGAACGACTCGGCCTGCCACGCGAATACGCGGTGGCGGTCAAGGGGCATCGCGCGGCGCTCGACACGCTGCGCACGTCGAATCGGCTGTGGACCTACCTCAGCCCGGCCGAGCAGATCGGCCCGGGCGAGCGCACCGGACGGTTCCGGATCGGCACCGATCAGCCGGTCCGGGACGCCGACGGACTGAGCCGCGTGTCCTATGCGGACGCGGCGGTGGCGCTGGTCGACGAGGCGGAACTACCACGATTCGTCCAGCGCCGCTTCACCATCGGATATTGACCGACGCCTAGCGCTCGCTCGATTCGGCGGGGCGCGCCGGTTCGGCGATCGGCTCCACGATGCGCTGCAGCAGACGGGTCGGCGCCTCGTCGTCGCCCCGATCGACCGGCTGAGCGGCGGCGGGTTCCGGGGCGACCGGCGGCGCGTGCACGATGCGGCGGGTCGGGCCGTCCGGATCGAACGATTCCGAGGCGGCGGCGGACTGCTCGGCCGGGGCCGGGGCGGGGAGCGACGGGGCGAGCGAGGCCGGGGCGATGAAGCCCAGGACCTCGTACTGAGCGCCGATGGTCAGCGCGGCCGAGGACTTGCGCTGCGAGATGAAGCCCTGGTTCGGGCCGATCACGCGGCGCAGGGACTCCAGCCAGCGGTGATCGAGCACCCGGCAATCCGCCCACGGGAAGTACTCCAGGCCGGTGCGCAGGTAGAAGCGATCGCTGATATCGGCCTGGCGCAACAGGTCCAGCACCCACGCGTCGATGCTATTGGGCTGTGCGTTGCGATAGATACGGGCGTGCGGCGCCACCGAGCCCGACGCGAATTCGTCGAAGGACTTCAGCAACTCTTCCGGAAACTCGTCGACCCGGACGAAACCTACAACGTCGAGACCCTGCAATTGCTCCGGAAGTTGGGCGGCTAACCTGCGCTCGTCATGCAGTTTGAACTTCCTATTGATGTTCTCTGTGCGCATTTATCTCCGACTTCCCAACCTCTGTTCACCGAACAGTAGCATGAAGCCAACCGTTTCAAACCACGTTGATCAGTGGGCCATTTAGGTGCTACAGAGCGTCCCGCAAAGAACCCGTTACCCATAGGTGGACTACGGGCGGCCGCAGCTCGCGGCCCTGTATTCAGCGGTCATAGGTTCCGGCAATAATTCGCCCTTGCGTATACAAGCCCGGATTGCCCGATTCCCAATATCTTCCGTGCACCCAGGGATCGAGTGGGACGCCGCGCAGCAACGGCAGATCGAGGGTCGGGGCCGCGGATTCGAAAACCCGCGCCCCGAAGTCCGGGTCGGCCGGGTCCGGTCCGTGTACGAACGGACCCAATACCGGAATCGGATCGCCGGGATCGGCGGTGGCGAACACGCGCTCGTGCATGTGCTCGCTCGCGACCCCGTCCAGATGCAGTTCGGTAACCCGCTCGGCCTCGACGCCGGGGCTGCCCGCGAAGACGACGGCGTCCGCCGCGAGCGGTCCGGACTCGGCGGCTACCCCGATCACCGTGGTTCCGTAGGAGTGGCCGACCACGGTGTTGTGCGACGGCGCACCGTCGTGAGTTGCGCGCAAACCGTCCTGGAAGCGGTCGAGCAGCGGTGCGCCGTCGTCCGCGTACCGATCCTGGGTTGCCGCAGCCAAATCCGGCGGAGCCTGGTATCCGTACCAGGCAACGGCGGCGGTACGCGCCGACGCGTCCGCCCGTCCGGCGGCGGAGACCAGGGCCGCGGCCCGGGCCGTCCCCCACCCGATATTCCGCAGCGGGGAATCGGTCCCGGGGACGAGGGTCGCGATATTGCGTGCCGCGTCGGGATTGTTGACCGCGATGGCTCCGCGCCCGCGATCATCGACCGCGAGCAGATACCGGCTTCCTGCGTCCGCACCTATCTCACTCGCAACCGCCTGATAGTCGGCGAGCCGAGTTCGCAGCTCCACTCGTTGAGACTCCCAGCGCTGCAAATGATTCCATTCACGCACTGTGTCGGGCAGCTCCTCGCGGCTGGCCCAGCCGGGATGCTGCGCGTCGAGCGCCGCGAGATCTCCCAGCGCGGCGGTGCGCAATCGCTCGAGATCCGCCCGGTTGTAATAGTCCCGCGCCACCACGGGAATCCCGTCCCGATTCCCGATCCCCGGGTCGAATGCGAACAATGCGTCCTGCTCGGCCGGGGACAGCGTTTCCCAGAACGCGCACAATGCCTGCGGATCCTCCGGCAGCATGTCGGTTCCGTCGAGAATCCCCGCCACCCGCCTCCGCAAGGTTCCGCCCCGCGGCGCACCCGCGAGCTCCCCCAACGCCGTCACGCCAGCGGCCAACCGCTCCCCCACCTCGCGGTCGGTATCCCCCGCGGTCTCGAGCAATGGCACCAGCCGCGCCTGCAAGGTCGCCGCCGTTTCGTCGAAATGCCACTGCAGGGTCGAGTCCGCCGCCGCGTTTCCGGTCTGTACCCGCGGCGGCACCACGGTCCCGTCCTCCTCGACCACACACCCACCGGCCACCGCCTCCGCCTCGATCCCCCGCACCAGCGCACACACCTCACTCAGTCCCGCCGCATCAGCCAGCGCATCCGCGATGTCCACCACCGCCGCCCCGATGTGATTGGCCGCCAACTGTGATTCCAACGCCCGCAACGAAGCCGCCGTGGCCGCATCCCCACTCCACTGCGCCATCGCCTGATCCACGGCCCGCCCAACCTCGTCCATGGCGGCACGAAACTCCCTCGCCGCCACCACGACCGCCTCGCTAGCGTCCCCCGCACGCCAGGGAAACCACTCCCGCACCTGCGACAACCTCGCGCGCATCCTGTCTCCCACCCGAATCCGACCTGGAAAGCGGTGACTTGTAGACCCCTTGCACCTCGACAAGCAGCCGCCACCGCCTCGAGCGCCGACCCGGCGGCCCGCTGACAGCGAATCCGACGCCTTCGTCATTCCGGCGCGCTTCCGGCCGGAATCTCACTGCCACAAGTGAGATCCCGGCCGAAAGCATGCCGGGATGATGAGGGGAGGGACGGTATCCGCCGCTCCGGGTAAGCGCGATGCCGCTCAGGCCGTGCCGGTCAGGCCGTGCCGGTCAAGCCGTGCCGGTCAAGCCGTCCGGTCAAGCCGTGCCGGTCATGCCGTGCCGGTTAGGTAGTCGTCGAGTTGGGTGCGGTAGGCGTGGTCGGTGGCCTCGTAGGTGTGGGCGGTGGAATCTGTGGTGGCGGCCAGGGTTTGGAGGTGGGTGGCCATGCGGGTGAGGAGGGCGCGGAGGGGTTCTCCGGCTCCGGAGGCGGCGGCGCCGATGGCGGAATTGGGCATGGCGCCGGCGGCTTCGGCTATCAGGGCCACCGGGTCTATGGCCGTGATGGTGTCGGCTTCGTTGCGGATGCGGGCCGCCATTATGCGTAAGGCGTCCAGGTCGGTGTGCAGCATGTCCCCCATGCGAGCCCCCTTTCCTCCGCGAGATTAGTCGGCGCGGGGCTCGGCGGCAGGGCGGGAAGTGAAGTTGTGGACAACTTCCGGGGGTGTGGAGGAAGCGGGCCGCGCGGGGCTCAGCCGGAATTGCGGGCGGCGCGGGCGGCGTCTCGGGCCAATGCTCGGTCGCGTTGCTCTTCGAAACGGATGACATCCTTGGCGAGGGCATCGAGGTGCGCTGCCAGGGCGTCGCGGGTCTGCTCACCGGCGGGGCCGAAGTCGTTGCGGTCGAAGATATTCCATTTGCGCAGGACGGGGAGGACGACTTCGTCGAGGTGCTGGCGCAGGTCGTAGATGCCGTGTTTGGCGATCAGGACGCTGTTGCGGCGGAAGTCGGGCATGCCCGCGCCGGGCATGCGGAAGTTGCGGATCACCGCGGCGATGGCCGACAGCGCCGCGTCGGGAACCAGGTCCAGGGCCGCGCCGCAGATATTGCGGTAGAAGACCATGTGCAGGTTCTCGTCGGCGGCGATGCGCGACAGCAGCCGATCGGCTACCGGGTCCGCGCAGACGCGGCCGGTATTGCGGTGCGAGACCCGGGTGGCCAGTTCCTGGAAGGTCACGTAGGCGACGCCGGGGAGAACAGAGTGGTCGCCGGTGCCGTTGGGGTTGTCGACGCCTTGCGAGACGCACGCCATCCGGGCCTGTTCCAGCGCGACCGGGTCGACGCCGCGGGTGACCACCAGGTAGTCGCGCAACGCGATGCCGTGCCGGTTCTCCTCAGCGGTCCAGCGATCCACCCAGGTGCGCCAGGCGCCGTCGCGCGAGAACGCGGTGGAGATGAGCCGGTGATACGAGGGCAGATTGTCCTCGGTGAGCAGGTTGGTGACCACGGCGGCGCGCGCCACCTCCGACAGCCCGGATTGTTCCGGGCTCCAGTCGGTTCCGCCCATGGCGGCGAAATTGCGTCCCTCGTTCCAGGGCACGTAGTCGTGGGGGTGCCAGTCCTTGGCCAGGGAGAGGTGCCGGTTCAGATTGGCTTCCGCGACCGGCTCGAGTTCACGCAGTATCTGCGCGGGAGTCATGGTCTTGCCCACAGTCGGGTCCTGCCTTCACGTCGACGGCCGTATCCCTGTTGACGAGCCTACGCCCGTGATCGGGTGGTCAGCTCGTACCCGCAGCAAGACGACCGTTCCGCAGGCTTCCGCCGGCGGGCCCCCAACCGAACCCGCCGACGGCGCCGGGACTACTTCGTGGGCTGGGTGGCGGGCAGTCCCGGCAGTCCGGCCCCGGGCTCACCGGTACCGGACTTGGTGCCGATGTCCTTGTAGCTGAACACCTTCCATTGTCCGTCCACCTTCATCAGGTCGACGTATTCGGTGACCGATCCGGTGGTGGGTTCGGTCTGCCCCGGGGCGCTGCCGGTCAGCTTCACCACCGCCAGCATGCGGATCAGGGTGTCGTTCTGGCTGATGACCGCGGAGTCGGAGACCGTGCCCGTCATGCTGGCGTTCGCCTCGGCGAGCAGGCTCAGCAGCGCTTTGGTCTGCCGCACTTGGTCTTTCAGCGTATCGGTGGTGGCGGCGAGCATGGCGGTATTCCATTTCGCCATGCTCTTGTCGCCCGCGGCGTCGACCG
The DNA here is from genome assembly GCF_021183565.1 of Nocardia yamanashiensis. NCBI lineage: Bacteria > Bacillati > Actinomycetota > Actinomycetes > Mycobacteriales > Nocardiaceae > Nocardia > Nocardia yamanashiensis. The sequence continues at coordinate 716,733 of NZ_CP089226.1, read as the reverse complement.
TATAGGCGGTGGCGAGGAAGCTCGCGCCGGCCTTCAGCGCGGCCTCCCGATCACCGGCCTGGGCGTCGAAGCCGCGCGCGGTCACTTCGAGATCGTGCCGCGCGGCGGCGTAATGCCATGCGCCGATACCCATTCCGGCCGCCAGGACGGCGATCACCGCGGCCACGGCCGCCACGACCGGCATGCCGATTCGCCGCGGCTCGGTCATGGTCCGAGTCGCTTCCGACAACTTCGGCTCCTCGGTGTCCAACGCGGCCTCACTCCGAGTCGCGGTCTCAGCTTCAGTCGCGGTCTCGGGCTGGTCTGCTGTGGTCTTCATATCTCGAGTTCTTTCGCGGTCAGCGCGGGGTCTGGTCGGGGGCGGGGGCGGCGCTGGTGGCCGGTGCGGCGGGCGGCATGCCGCCGGCGGGGCCGTAGCCCTGTACCTTCCATTTCCCGTCGATCCGGCGCAGGTCGATCAGCGCCGAACTGGTGGTGATATTCGGTGCGGCGCTGTCGGGGCTGGTGCGACCGGTCGATTCGATGACCGCCAGCAGCGTCAACGCGTCCCCGGCTTGCGACACCACGCCCACGTCCTTGACCGTGCTGCTCATTTCCATATTGGCCGATACCAGCTTCTGCAGCACGGTTTTCCATTGCGCCAGCTGCGCGTGCATGGAGTCGGTGGTGCCGGCCAGCACCGCGCTGTCCCAATGTTCGAGGCTGCCGCTGTTCACGGTGAACATGGTGGTGAGGAATTCGGATCCGGCCTTGGCCGCCGAGTCCCGGTCGGCCGCGAGCGCCCGGGCGGCCGAGACTTGGTCCGCGGCCCTCCCGTGCTGGTACGCGAAATATCCCAGCGCCGAGCCGGTTCCGCCGAGCAGCACCGCCGCCGCGATCCCCGCGGCCATTCGCCGCCGCGCCGTCACCACGAGGGACCGGTCCCGCCAGGACCGCTCTTTCGCCGTCTTCTCCATGATCGGTCCCTCCTTATCGCGGCTGTTCGGCCGGAGTGGTGGCGGTCGGCCCCGCGGGCTGGGCGGCGGTCAGATCGCCTTTGAGCGCCTGATCCCCCCGCCCCGAGTCGATGACTTTCCAAGCCCCGTCGACCCTCCCGAGTTCCGCCCACACCGCCGACGTGGTCTTGACCGGGTCGCTGACCTGGAAATTCTGGGTGCTCTCGTCGAGTTGCGCGATCACCCTGACCCCATTGGTGGTCTGCAGCGCACACGCCGCATCCGCCACGGTGCTGGTCTTGCGCAGCTTCCCCGCCGTGATGAGAGCCGAATTGTCCTGTGCCACTTTGTCGGTGGCGAAATAGTCGTGCACGGGCCCGGTGGTCAGCGCCGCCATCCGCGCGGTCCATTCCTCCGGCTTGCGATAGTCGAAGTTATTGGCCGCCAGCAGGAAATCGGTCCCCGCCCGAATGGCCGCCACGCAATCGGCTTCCTTGCGCCGCGCATCCGCGAGCGATGCGCCGAGATCGTCATTGCGCGCGGCGAGGTCCCAGTTGCGATACCCCATGACCCCCGCCAGCGTGACGACGGCCAGCACGGCCGCCGCCAGACCGAGCAGCGGAATCCGGATTCCGCCGGCGTCCATCTCTACCCAACGTGACTTCATCTGTACCCCTTCCGAAGCCGGATCAGTGCGGTATGTCCACGAGCAGCCGGAATCCCTTGCCCTCGGGGAACGCCGCGAGCAGCCCGTCCATGGTCTTGCCGAGATCGACCTCGGCGTGCTCGAGCGGGTCGAGCACATACGGCCGGATGATCTCCAGCGCCGGCCCGCCCTTCTGCATGAACAACTGGAGGTAGTTCATCAGCCGTTTCAGCAGTGGAATCAGCGGAATCACCTGGGTGCCACCGGAATCGACGGTGATGGAGATGAACTGGTCGAGCAGCCCGGGCAGTTCCGGCGCCAGCGTCGCGCCCAGCCGTTGCGCGGAACTGCGCAGCAAAGTCATCTTCTCGGTGGATGATTCGGTCGCGGCGCCCGCCACGAAGCTCAGCAGCCGCTGGATCAGCTCCCGGTTCTGCCGCAGCGTGGTGGAGAACATGCTGCCGGAGCCGACCAGTTTCTCGATGCTCGGCCCCACCCCGGCGATGGCGACGTCGGCCCCGCGCAGAATGGTGTTGATGCTGTCGGGATCGAGCTGCGCCATCACCCCCTGCAGCCCGCCCAGCGCCCGCGCGATGGTCAGCGGCTGCACCACCTGCGCGGCCGGCACCACCGCACCGTCCGAGAAGTACGGCCCCGCGGTCGATTTCGGCGCGAAGTCGAGGTACTGCTCCCCCACCGCCGACAGATTGGCCACCGTCACGGCGGCGTCCATCGGGATCCGGTACTCCGATTCCACCGACAGCCGCGCCAGCACCCCGCTCTCGGCCTTGACCAGCGCCGTGACCCGCCCGACCTGCAGGCCGTTCAGCGTGACCGGCGAAGTCTGCATGAGCCCACCGGAATTGGGCAGCACCACGCTGATCCCGTACACCCGCGCCCCGGGTTCGAACCCGAACACCCCGTAGGTGAGGTACAGCGTGGCGCTGACGGCCATGAGCACCATCGCCAGCGCCGAGACCATGATCTTGCGGGTCATCGCATCAACCCCACGAGTTTCAGGACCGGGCTCACCCGATCGCGGAAGGCCTGCTCATTGGCCGCGACGATGCGCGCGTCCGCCTCCGGATCCCCGGTGAGCGCACTCGCCGGGGTCTGCGGGACCACGTCGGAGAGTTCGATGCGCCCGCGCGCCGACAGGAACGGCACGATCTTGTTGGCCAGCAGCGCGTTCACCGATTCCAGCGTGCGCGGCACCTGGTTCGGGGTGGCGATCATGGCCTGCGCCAATGGCGTCCACACATCCAGGAACCGGTCGATCTTGGCCACCCGCGGCGCCGATTTCGGATTGGCCGGATCGATCAGGTAATCCCCCGCCCAGGCCGCGAGATCGCGAATGGAATCGACGAAGTACATGATCTCCGGCAGCACCTTCTGCACCACCCCGAGCAGCACCGGCGCCTGGTCGAAGACGAAGCGCCACACGTCTTCCGCCTGCCGGAACACCTCCAGCGCCGCGGTGGCATTGTTCAGGATGGCGCTGAGCTGCCCGGTGCTCTGCCCGATCCGTTCGATGGACACCGACAGTTTCGCCATGAACTCCCGCAGGTTCCCCGAATCGGCCGGGAACGCCTGGTTCACGCTGCTGACGAAGCTCTGCACGAACGGCACATTGCCGCCGGTGACCCACCCGACCACGGCCGTCATGTACTGCTCGACGCTGGTGGCCTGTTTGGTCTGCACGATCGGGATGACACCGCCCTGCCCGAGTTCGCGGCCCGAAGTCTGTTGCGGGATGGTGAGTTTGACGAAGGTGTCGCCGAACAGGGTGGTCTGCGCCATCTCGACCTTGGTCTCCACGGGCAGCCGCACATCCTCGTCGATGGCCAGGATGGCGGTCGGCTGATAGTAGGGCTGCTGATCGGCGGCCAGCGACGGCACATTCGCGTCCGGCCGCGGCCGCACACTCACCGCTTCGACTACGCCCACCTGCGCACCGTTGAGCTCCACCTTGGTCTTGAGCGGCAGCGACAGCACATTGCCGAACTCCACCCGCACCTCGTAGGTGGGCTTCCCGTACTGCGTGCCCGGCAGCGGCAGATCCAGCGGCCGCACCGCACAGCCCGAGACGGTGGCGACGGTCAGCACACCGAGAGTGATTGTGCGCCAAGGTTTCCGGTTCATCGCGCTCATTTCCCACCCGCCGACAGCAGCAGTTGCACCAGTCCCAGGTCCACGGTTTCCCCGGCCGCGAAGTCGCGATCACACGGCTGATACCAGGGTTTGACCATGGAGCACACATCACGCGCGAGCGCCGGATCGATACGGAAGCTCGGCGGCACGTACTGCAACTTGCCCGCCCCGAGATTCTGATCGAACAGGTTCTTCGCCCCTTGCAATGCGTCCGGGACGCTCTTGGCGAAATCCACCAAGCCCTGGGTGTGATCCAGGATCTGGAACAGCACCGGCATGAACCCGTCCAAGCCCAGCATGATGGTGCGAATCCACTTGTACCCCAATAGATTTGCCAGCGGCGGCATCCAGATCGAGATGTCCCGGATGATGGCGGTCAGATCCGGCGCGATCCGATTGGCGATATTCAGCGCGTCGGTGGCGGCGTCGAGCAGGAATTCCGAATCCGACACCCCCTGATCGAGGTTCTGGCTGATCTTCCGGAATTCCTTGAGAATCGCCCCGAGCAGATAGTTCGCGCCCGCCGCCGAATCACCCAGGATCTCCGACACATTGCGAATCGCCCCGTTCAACGGGACCGCACTGTCGTCGACCTGCTGCGCGATCCGCGCCAGCGAATCCCCGAGCACATTCGGCGGAGCTTCCTGCAGCGGCGCGTCGTGCGCCTTGCCGGTGAGATCCTCCGACAGCGTCGCGACGGCCCGCATGGCCTCGGTGAAGCCGACCGGAGTTTTGGTGCGGTCCTTGGGAATACAGTTCCGGTAGTCGAAGGTCCCGCCGCTGGTGTACGCGGGCCCGAGCTCGACCCGCCGGTCGGTGACAATGGAATTGGCGACGGTGACCGCGCCGAGCTGCTGCGGCAGCCGCACCTTGCGATCCACCGTCATGCGCACCACGACGCCCTGATCACTGGGTTCGATGGACTCCACATTGCCGATCTGGATGCCCAGCATGGTGACCTTGTTGCCCTCGTACAGCCCGACGGCGTCCCGGAATTCGGCGCAGATGCTCAACGGCGCCTGCGTGGTGTCGTAGTACTGCTTGCCGGTCAGGGCCACGATGAGCCCCATGACCAGCGCCACCACCCCCACCCCGGCGGTGAGCCGCCCGGTCCGGGTACGCGGCAGCACGCGACCGCGGAAGGCGCGCAATGGATTCGGCGTGTTCACGGTTCAGCACCCCTGCTTCCCGGCCGGGCACAAAGGCGTATCGGTGACGATGGCTCCCGAATGGTCGACCTTGACGTACGGGTTGTCGCTGTTGCGCGCGAACCACTCCAGCAGCCGCGCCAGGTTCTGGTTCATGCTCGCCAGCGCGTCCTTGTTGCCGACCAGATCGGCCACCGATTTGTCGATGGTGTCGTACAGCGGTTCCAGCGCCGGCCCGAGCTGATTCTGGGCCGCGTCGAAAATCGGTGTGACGTAATCGAACGCGCGCCGGATCTGCGCGGCCAGATTAACCAGCCCGTCCCGATTGGCGGCGATGACCCGGTACAGATCCAGCACGTGCTGCCCGGCCAATTGCAGCCGGTCCAGCTTGTTCATCAGCGTCTCGAAGTACTCCTTGGCCACATCCAGGGTGCGCGCGAATTCGGTGCGCCGCTGCACGATGATCGCGGACAGACTGTTGACGCTGTTGAGGATTCCGTTCAGCGCGGCCGGCTGCTGTTCGAACGCCCCCGCCAATTTCGCGATGGTCTCGCGCAGCTTCCCGGTATCGAGGGCCGAGAGCGCCGGGGTCACCTGCTCCAGCGCCGCGGACAGGTCGTAGGGCGTCTTGGTGCGCTCGCGCGGAATGATCTTCCCGGCCGCGGTGCCGGGCCCGGCCGGCTCGACCGTGACGAAGCGCCCGCCGATCGGGGTGAGCAGCCGGACGGTGACCCGCGAGTCGACGCCGACGCGCACCTTGGAGTCGAGCCCGAAGGCGATCTCGGCATGGTCCCCGACCAGGGTCACGCTGCGCACCTTGCCGACCGAGATGCCGGCCACCCGCACGTCGTCGCCACTGCGCACATCCCCGGAATTGCCGAATTCGGCGCGATAGACGGTCTCCCCGAACGGGATCACGAAGGCTCCGACGGCGGCGATCAGGGCCGCGACGGTGACCAGGATGGCGGCGATGCCGATCCGGAACTCGAACTTGGTTTGCGCCGCGGCACTGCGAACCGTGAAGCGAGGCAGCTTGATTCGCGGTACGGGCAGTCTTTCGAAGGCGAAGCCAGGCGTTGGCAGGTTCACTTGCAGCTCTCCATCCGCTCGACGCCCATGACGACGGTGACCGGGATCGGCAGTCCGCTCAGGCAGCTCCAGCGCTCGCCCGCCTGGGGCTCGAGAATGAGGCCATTGACGGTCTGCATGGCGGTGGGCACGGCGGCCAGCACCTGCCGGATGAAGGTCACCATGTCGGGTCCGAGCAGGGTGTTGTACAGACGTTCCATGCCGGGGAAGTTGTCGTAGTAGATGCCGACCAGGCGGTCGAACATCGGCATGGCGGCGTTCAGGCCCGGAATCGCCTTCTCGATCAGGCTGTTCAGCGTGTCGAGCTTGGCGTAGATGCTGTCCACCAGGCCCAGCACCTGGTCGATCATGAGGTCGATCTTGGGTGATTGGCCCTCGAAGCGATTGAGCAGCCCGGACAGGTTGTCGGCCAGCAGGATCACCACCGGCTCCTGAGCGGAGGCCACCGCGATGATCTTGTCGAGGCTGTCCATCACCGGCCCCAGCCCGCGCCCGTCCCCGGAGGCGACCAGCAGCAGGTTCTCCAGGAATTTGTCCACCGATCCGGTGGACAGCGTCTCGAAGATGGGCCGTACGGCGTCGAACAGTTCGGAGATGTCGAACGAGCCGTGGGTGCGCTCGACCGGAATGGTGCTGCCGGACGGCAGTTTCCGCCCCGGCGCGACCTTCTGCTGCAGGGCCAGGTAGCGGTCGCCGATGAGCGAGGAGAACAGCACCGCGGCCTCGGTATTGTCGTAGACCTCCTGCCCCTCGGCCACGGTGAATTCCACATACGCCACCGCGCCGTCGAGGGCGATGGTGGTGACCTTGCCGACCTGCACGCCCGCCATACGCACGTCCGAACCCTGTTTCAGGCCCGACACATCGCTGATGTGCGCGGCGAAGGCCCGGGTGCCGCCCTTCACCGGCGTCTGCAGCGCGGTCCAGATCATGGCGCCCATGACGGCGATGACCAGACCGACGACGATCAGCCGAACAGCCGCGGTACGAACCGATTTCACCGCTGTCCCCCGTCGGCCGGGGCGGGCGCGCCGAAGAGTCCGGCCGGAATCGGCAGGCCGGGTATCTGCGGCACCCCGGGCAGCACGGGAGCTCCCGAAACCGGTGCGGCCGCAACCACTTTGGGGTCACCCGCGAGATAGGGCAGCCCGGCCAGCAGCAGCTGGATCTTCATCGACACCGTCCCGTCGGGATTGGCGACGAAGGACTTGTCGATCTGCTCGAGCAATTGCGGAATCCTGGTGTAGAAGCTGGTGAGACCGCCCGCCGCGCCGCCCACCGGCGTCAGCGCGCTGATCAGGGCGTCCAGCACCGAGTCGGTGCCCGGCTGCGGGAAGATCTGCAGAGCGTCTCCGATGACCTGGGCGACCAGGGTCACGATGGCCTCGAGGTCTTCGTGCCGGCCGGTGAGGAAGGCGATGCGGGCGGCCTGCGCCCGGAACAGCGTGAGCACGTCGTGCGAGAGCCGCACCAGATCGGCGCTGGCCTCGGCCCCTTGCGTCAATCCCGGTCGCACGTCGAGCCCCACGAGGATCTCGTCGCCGACCTTCATCCGGCCCATTTCGATTGCCGTGGAGATCATCTTGCCGATGCCGTCGGCGCTGCCCTCGAACGCCAGCACCTGGCCGATCCGGCCGGCGGGCGCGGGATCGATCTTGCCGAGCTGTTCGCCGACCGCGCGAATCACGGTGGTGACGGTGACGGTCTGACTGTCCTTGGGCAGCGTGATGGTGGCCCCGGCCTCCAGCTGCTTGCCGCGCGGACCGAGATAGAACAGTTCCAGCGCGGTCATGCCGAGCGTATTGGAGGAGACGAACCGGGCGCGCACGTTATCGGCGAGGAATTTCGCGTTCTCCGGCGCCAGCGACAATTGCACGAATTGGCGTTCCGCGCCGCGGCTTTCGATCCGGCTGACCTGTCCGATGCGCAGCCCGTCCATTTTGACGTCCGCGCCCTCGACTATGCCCTCGCCGACCTGCTCGGCCTGGATATTGACGATGAACTCGGGCGCGAATCCACCCTTCACCGCGGTGGTGAACAGCAGCGATACGGCGAGCAGCACCGCACCGCCGGCCACTCCGGTGAGCAGCAGCTGCCACGGTTTGGGACCGCGCCCGTTGATGGCCTGGTATCTGGCAGTTCCCATGCGCTATCCCGTAATTCGTATATCGCTGACGAGCATTCCCCACAGCGCCGTGGTCAGCGTCAGATCCAGCACGATGATCAGCACCAGGCTGGCGCGAATGGCGCGCCCGGAGGCCACCCCGACCCCCTCCGGCCCGCCCGAGGCGTAGAAGCCGTAGTAGGAGTGCACCAGGATGATGACGATGACGAACACCACCGCCTTGAACAGCGACAGGAACACGTCCTTCGGGTTCAGGAAGGCCTGGAAGTAGTGGTCGTAGGTGCCGCCGGCCTGGCCGTGCACCACCTTGATGAAGAACGCCGTCGCGAAATAACTGCACGCCAGCGAGGCCAGGTAGACCGGCACCACGATCAGCACCCCGGCGATGACGCGGGTGGTCACCACGAACGGAATCGGTTCCACCGCAGTGGCTTCCAGCGCGTCGATCTCCTCGGAGATGCGCATGGAACCGATCTCGGCGGTGATCCGGCAGCCGGCCTGGGCGGCGAAGGCGATGGCGGCGATGAGCGGCGCCAGCTCGCGGGTATTGGCGAAGGAGGAGATGAAACCGGTGAGCGGGCCCATGGCGAGCATGTCCAGGAGCCGGAAGGCCTCGATGCCGATCATGGCTCCGGTCATCAGGCCCATGAACACCACCACGCCGACGGTGCCGCCGCCCACGATGACCCGGCCGTTGCCCCAGCCGATATCCATGAACACCACGCCGATCTGGCGGCGATAGCGGTGCAGGGTGCGCGGCACCGCGCGCAGCACGTGATACGCGAAGGCGAATTGATGCCCGAGTCCCACCAGCGGCACCGCGATATCGGCGGCCCGCTGTGCCGAATGCAGGCCCAGCGCCCGGTATTTCGACGGAATCACCATGTCAGATCCCCTGATCCGGGAACCAGATGGTGAGCAGCTGGGTGATGAGCACATTGGCGGCGAAAGTCGTCATGACGCCCAGCACCACCGTGGCGTTCACGCAGTCGGCCACCCCTTTGGGCCCGCCCGATGCCTCGAAGCCGCGCTGACTCGCCACCAGCACCACCAGAATTCCGAAGACGACGGTCTTGACGACGGCGATGATCAGATCGGTGGTACTCGAGAAGGCCGCGAAGGAATTGAAGAACGCGCCCGGCACGCCGCCCTGTACCAGCGTCATCATGTAGATCGTCGACATGCCGACGAACACCACCAGCACGCACATGAGCGGGCCGACCAGGAACATGGCGGCCAAACGCGGCGCGACCAGGCGGTGATTGGGATTGATGCCCAGGGTGCGAATGGCGTCGATCTCCTCGCGGATCTTACGCGCGCCCAGATCGGCCGCCACCGCCGCACCGACCGCGCCGCCCATCAGAATGCCCGAAATCATCGGGGCCGCTTGCCGGATGACGCCGAGGCCGCCCGCCGCGCCGGCCTGCGAGGTGGCCCCCACCTGCGCGGCGAGCGAACCGGCCTGGATCTGGATGATGGCGCCCAGCGGCACCGAGATGAGAATGGCGGGCCAGCCCGACACACTCATCATGAACCAGGCCTGGGTGAGCGTTTCGCGCCATGGATGCCGCAGTTTCACCGTATCCCGCACCAGCCCGTACAGGGCATCGGCGGCCAGCAGCACGAATCGGCCGAAGGTGCCGATGGAGCCGATCAGCGTATTCCAGGCCCACAGCGCCAGATCGACGAACGGGCGCAGAATCGGCGGGACCGTATCGCGGAAGCCGGCTGCGAATTCGGCTTCGAGATCGGGCTCCGGCACGGTTGTTTCCAGCTGCACAATAGTCCTCCCCAGAACATTGTCTGAGACAGACAATGCGTCGAACTGTATCGGAATCGGACCGCGCTGTCCGCCGATTCGATCAAGGGCAGCCGATTACGGCTGCCACCACTCGACCACCGGCTGCACGACGGGATCGCCGCCGCGCTCCAGGGTCAGGGCGTCGCGGGTGAGCCGGATCGAAATCCCCTCGCCCGCACCGGTCCAGCTGCCGCCGCCCCCGGCGATACCGGTCCGGATCGGGGCGCCGGAAGCCAATTCGTAAGCCTTGAAATAGGTTCCGCACACCACGAACAGCGTCTGCACCGTGGAGCCCACCACGGTGGCTCGATTCCACTCGTCACAGCGCGCGGAAACCCCGTCACCACCGAACCAGCCGTAATGGTTGGCCGATTTGTTGACGAAGTCCGGCATGGCGCTGCCCGGCGCGGCGGTGTAGGCCGACGCGTCCGGACCGGTCGGCGGAATGCGTTCCGGCGCAACGACGGGCCGCGCCGTGGTGGTGGCCGCGGGCCGGGTGGTCGGCACCGGCGGCGAGGTACTCGTCTCGGGCCCCGGCGCGACCACGATGATCGGCGGCGGCCCGCTCTCGTGGGTGCGGAACCAGGCGACCAGACCCGCTCCCCCGCCGATCAAGGCCGCCGCGATGACCAAGGCCGCGCCGTACGCGAACCCCGGCCCCGGCGGCTTGCGCGAGTCCCCCACCGGCACCTCCTCCAGAAACCACGCCTACCGACTCAGACAGTTGTTAGCATACTGTGACCCAAGACCCAATGAAACGCAACTTGCGATCACGATCACACCGGAGGGGACATGAAAGTACGTATGAGAGCGGCTATTTCACTTGCGACAATGGGGGCCGTACTGTCCCTGACACTCACCGCGTGCGGCGGCAGCAATGTCCGCAGCAGTGATGTCACCATCACCGTCGCGCCGACCAGCGCGGCCGCGTCCACCGTGGCGAACGGGAAGATCCCGGAGGCGCTCACCGCCGAGCAGCTCGACAAGAAATTGCAGGACCTGTTCGGCAAGGGCAAGCAGGTCAGCGACGATCAGCGGCTGTCCATCGTGGCGGGCGGGGAGAAATTCCGTTCGGATCTACCGGAGTTGTCGAAGGCGCTGTCGGAGAACCCGAATGCGAAATTCGGCGTGGTGGCCGGTTCGGTGGTGATCAATGGCGAGGTGCTCGAGGCCGAATTCTGGCTGGACAAGGACGGCAATGGCAATCGCCGTTCCGCGCCGCTGAATCTCACCCCGGTGAACGGGGAGTGGAAGATTCCGGTCAGCGAGATCTGCGGAATCCTGGCCCAGACCGACTACAAGTCGCCGGCCTGCACGTCCTAGGCGGCTCGTCGGAGGGGAGATCCGATGTTCCATTGGATAGGGCGCTGGACATATCGCGCCCGCTATACGGTCATCGCCGGATTCGTTGCGCTCATGGGGGTTTCGGGGTTTCTGGGGCTGGGATATCAAGACGAGCTGACCGCACAGGGATTCTTCGACGACACCAGTGAATCGGTGGCGGGCACCGAACTCGCCGACGACACCTTCGGGCGGGATTTCGACGGCGATGTGATCGCGCTGTACACCGCGCCCGCCGGCAGGCACATCACCGACCCGGATATCGAGGCGGCCGGTAAGCGGCTCACCCAGACCCTGCTCACCGACTATCGCACCCAGATCAAGGATGTCAGCGGCTACTGGAACGGGAGCCTGGGCAAGACCCGGTTCCTGGACGAGTCCAAGACCCGGGTGTTCCTGTCCATCGGCCTGCAGGGCGAGGGCGATCAGGACAGCGTGGACTTCTACCACCAGATCGCGGACAAGCTGGCGATTCCCGGGCTGTCGCTGCAGATCGCGGGCCGGGTGCCGGTCGCCGACGCGGTCGGGCTGACCATGCAGGCCGATATCGATCGCATGCACCTGATCGCGCTGCCGGTGGTGGCGGTGGTGCTGTTCTTCGTCTTCGGCGGCGTGGTCGCGGCGGCGCTGCCGATGATCGTGGGCGGGCTGACCATCGCCGGGTCGTGGGGGGTGATGCGCCTGCTGACCGGGGTGATGCAGGTGCATCAGTTCGCGGACGCGGTGATCTCGCTGATCGGGCTGGGACTGGCCATCGACTACGGGCTGTTCATGGTGAGCCGGTTCCGGGAGGAGATCGCGGAGGGGAAATCCACCGAAGAGGCGGTGCGCGTGACGGTTTCGACGGCCGGGCGGACCATCGTGTTCTCGGCGACCATCATCGTGGTGTGCGTGGCGGGAGTGCTGATCTTCCCCATGACGTTCCTGCGCTCGGTGGCCCTGGGAGCGCTGACCGCCGTGGTGCTGGCGGCGCTGCTGTCGGTCACGGTGCTGCCGGCCATGCTGGCGGTGCTGGGCAAGCGGGTGGATGCCTTCGGCCTGAGAGCGTTTTCGCGCACCAGGACGACCGCGCGGATCGATGCCTCGTTCTGGTCGCGGCTGGCCACCTGGGCGATGAAGCGGCCCGCACTGCTGGCGTATCCGATCATGCTGGTGCTGCTCGGGCTGATCCTGCCGTTCCTGCACGTGGAGTTCGCCGGGCTGACCGAGAAGTATCTGCCGCCGGGCAATGAAACCCGTACGGCGCAGCAGGATTTCGACGCGGTGTTCCCGAAGGAACGGGTGTCGCCGGTGAAGCTGGTGATCGCGGGCGCGGACCGGGCGGTGCTCGGCGCCATCGTCGAGGCGGCGAACCGGGTGCCCGGCCGCACCGGCGATTTCGAGAAACCGTTCTCCAATGGCGTGGCCGAGGACGGCGTGAACGTCAAGGTGTACCAATCGGGGCTGGCCGATCCGGAGAACGCCGACGAGGTGATCGCGGGGCTGCGCGCCATCGACCCGCCCGCCGGGGTGCGCATGTACGTCACGGGACTGCCGGTGCTGGAACGGGATTCGATCCACGGCGTGCTCGACCGGCTGCCGTGGCTGCTGGCCATTCTGGTGCTGGCCTCGTTCCTGATGATGTTCCTGGCCTTCGGTTCCTTCGTACTGCCGCTCAAGGCGGTGGTGGTGAGCGCGCTGAGCCTGACCGCCACCCTCGGCTTCCTGTCGTTCGTCTTCTACGACGGGCACGGCGCCGGATTGCTGGATTTCACGCCGCAGCCCTTGAGCTTCCCGGTGCTGGTGATCATCATCGCCATCATCTTCGGGCTCTCCACCGACTACGAGATCTTCCTGATGTCCCGCATGGCCGAGGCCCGGGCGAAGGGCGCGCACACCCCGGAGGCCATCCGGTACGGGACCGCGCACACCGGCGGCATCATCACCGCGGCGGCCTTGGTGCTGATCGTGGTGACCGGGGCGTTCGGGCTCTCGGAGCTGGTGCTCATGAAATACATCGCCTACGGCATGATCGTCGCGCTCGTCCTGGACGCCAGCGTGATTCGCCTGCTGCTGGTCCCGGCGATCATGCGCATCCTGGGCGATCGGTGCTGGTGGGCCCCGCGCTGGGCGCAGCGGCTGCACGCCCGGATCGGGCTGGCCGAATACGAGACCGGCAAGCCGGCGCCGGACGAAACCACCACTACCCGAGAGGTGACGGTATGAGACGCACCGGTTGGCTCGTCATGACCGCGGCGGCGCTGCTGACCGCGACCGGACTGCTCGCCGCACCCGCCGCGGCCGCGCCGGATTCGGCCGCCACGGTCGACTGCACGGGCACGCGTACCTACGGGTCGCGACTGGAAGTCAGTTGCTACAACCCCGATTCGGCGGCGGGCGTGGTCGACGTGTTCTACGTGTGCAGCACACCCCTGGATTTCGATCGGCGGATCGTGTTCGACGAACCCGGCAACTACATCGCGGCGGGTTCGATGCTGATCCTGGCGCGTGACTGCGGCGAGCAGCAGCGGGTGATCACCTACCAGGTGCAGGGCTACACCGAGTTCCAGCGCGACGACATGTCCCAACGGCAGCAACAGATTCGAGAGAAAAGAGACCAGGCGGCCGGTAGGTAGTTCGCTTTGCGCAGCCATTCAGTGTCTGGGACACTTTTCCTGTTGCTCGTCGCGGACGAGCGGGAAAAGGGGACATGCGATGGCGAAACATGTGGCGGCGGGCGAAATCGACGTGGACGCCGTTTCCGGGCGACTGACGGAGGCGGCGGTCGCGTACATCGTCGATCAGATCACCGGTGAAGCACTGATCGAGCACACGGATTCGATTCTTCGCGATACCTTCGAGGTCGCCGAGACCATGAAGGTCGCCGATGTGCTGGCGCCGGAAGCGGTGCAGCAGACCGCCTTGTCGATCATCGAATTACTCAATAGCAGCGCATTGAACCGGCAGTTGTTCGAGGCATTGGCGGACGCGGTCTACGATCTGTCCGCCAATGACGAATTCCGGCTCGGCGATGTGGTGGACCGCGACGGCGTCGCCAAGCTGATCGCGACCGTGCTCGGCATGCACACCATGTTCGAGCGCGGTCTCGACCGTTTCGCCCAGAGCCCGCTGGTCGGCACCGTCGCCGCCACCTTCGTCAATCGCATCGTCTCCGGCGCGGCCGACGCCGCCCGCACCCGGGCCGAGCGCATACCGGTGGTGAAATCCGCGCTCTCACTGGGCGATCGGACCGTGGGCAAGGTGCTCAGCGCGGGCGACAAGGCATTCGGCGAGCGGCTCGGCGAGGCCGGCGCGGCGGCGGCGCAGTACGCGGTGAAGCGCACCAATCACGCCATCCTGACGGTGATCAAGGAGACGCCGCTGACCGATGCGGCGCTCGAGGTGTACGACCTGTTCGCCGGCGAACCGGTCAGCGACCTGCGCGAGTTCATCGAGGTCGAGGAACTGCGGGCGCTCATCGGCGCGGTGTTCGATCTGGTCACCACCGTCAAGAACCGGGATTATCTGGCGGAATTGATCGGCGACGCGGCCGGAATTCTCCTGGAATACTACGGCGATTACACCGTGGCCGGGTTGTGGAAAGAAGTCGGGGTGACGCCCCAGCTGCTGCGCGACGAATTCGTCCGGCACGCGCCGCCGGTCATCGAAATCGCCGCGCGGGACGGCGTATTGGCCGGACTGATCCGGCTGCGCGTGGAGCCGTTCTTCCGTTCCGAGACCGTCCGGGAAATTCTCACGGGCGCGTGAAACGAAATACGGCCGGGCACAGCGCAATTGCCCAGCCTTCATTGCAATCCGTCTGAGACACATATAGTCTGACCGTGGCTCGTTCCCCCGATGCGTACCCCACCGGGGGAACGAGCCCTCCGAGGCGGCCCGCACCCAACCCTCCTGTTTTCCGGTAAAGTGCCCACTGTTGTGCCGGAACGCGGGTCGCCTCCTCGGGATCCGGGTTAATGTCGATCGGCACCTTCGCGATTCATATCTCAACCGATCCGCAGCGCCGCGGACCCCAGCATGTCCGCGATACAAGGAGAGTCGATGGCGGCAGTTCCCGCCGTTCCTGTTCCCGGCAGTGAGCTGCAAGGCCCAGCCAGTGATGTTCCCGCCGCCGCGGCGCCCGCGCCCGGAGCCCTGCGCAAGGCGCTGCCGACCGTGGTGTGCACGGCCGTCATCGCCGCCGCCGTGGTGTGGCAGCGCGACGCCGTCGGCACCGGCATTCACACGCTCCTGACCGCCGACCCGAAATGGCTGGTCGTGGCGCTGCTGGCCACGCTGGGACTGTGGCCCACGTCGGTGCTCATGCTGCGCGGTTCGATTCCCGCCCAGACCTGTTCGCGACGGCTGTTCGCCTTGCAGCTGGCGGTGCCGGCCATCGGGCTGATTCCGGCCGCCGCGCTCCTCATCCGGCTGCGCTTCCTGCGCCGGGCCGGGCTCAGCCACACCGCGGCCGTGGCATCGATGACGCTGTTCGGTTTCGCGGCCTTCGCGGTGCGCATTCCGCTCGTCGTCGTGGCGCTGCTGGCCACCCCGGCGCTGATCGATCGCACCGGCGCGCAAGCCCCCTGGCACGATCTGGGTTCGAAACCGTCCGGGCTGTGGCATTCGGTGATCGACAATCCGTGGCGCACCGCCGCGTTCGTCGCCGTGAGTGTGCTGGTCGCGACCGGTCTGTTCGTCACCGGCGCCCTGATGCTGCGCCGCCGCATCGCGGCGCAAGGCGGCTGGCGCGGTATGTTCGCCCGCCTGCGGCACGCCCGGCATGACGCCGCGCACGCGTGGAAATCGGTGGCGAGCACCGCTTTCCGGCCGCGCCGCGCCGCCGCCCTGTGGCTGTGCGCGCTGGCTCAGCCGCTGCTCATGGTGATCGCGCTGTGGGCGGTGCTGCACGCGGTCGGCGCGGATCTGAGCCTCGCCGACACCTTCGTGGTCGAACTGGTGACGGTCGCGCTGGCCCCGCTGCTGCCCTCGCCGAACGGGGTCGGCAGCAAGGAGATCACCATCGCCGCCGGTCTCACCGCCGTGGCGGGCCTGTCCGGCGGAGTGGCGGTCGCCGCGGCCCTCGGCTTCCGCCTACTCACCTTCTGGTGCCAGATCCCGCTCGGGGTGGCCTCTTTCGCCTGGCTGAGCCACCGCCGCGCGATCTAGCCGGTCAGTTCTTCTTGCAGTCGATGGTCGCGAACTTGGCGGTCCCGCGCCATTCGACCTTGGCCAGGCCCACGGCCTGGCGCTTGCCCTTGGGCGCTTCCACGGTCACGGCGGGCAGTTCCTCGCCCGCCCAGGTCTGGGCGGTGCAGGTGAAGATCTGCGCTCCCGCCTGGGCGGGCGCGGCGACGACCGCGTACATGGGCGCCATCGCCATGACGGCGACGGGCAAGCCAATAAAGAACTTCGAGCGCACTACAGCTCCTCATCTCGGGTGAGCAGGCCAATAGCGCCAGATTCTCGCACGCTCGCGGCGCTCGCGCCCGACACTCATCCGATCTCCCCGCGCCTGCGCTGCCCCGCACCGGTACGCCGGTAGGTTGGAATGGACGCCCACGAAGGAGTCCCCCTTGCACGCGATCGGCATCCTGCTCGGCTACGCGCTGACCCTGTTCCTGCTGCTCCTGCTGGTGCGCCTGATCCTGGACTGGATCGGCGTGCTCGGCAATTCGCCCGCCTGGGCCGACCGCGCCCGCCCCGTCGTCTACCGCCTCACCGAACCGGTGATCGGACCGGTGCGAAAAGTGCTGCGGCCCATCCGCCTCGGCGACGTCTCCATCGATCTGGCCTTCACCGCCGTGTTCATCGTGGTGCTGGTGTTGCGGGCGATCGCTTTCAGCCTCTAGCCCTGCCGGCGCACCATCTCGGCGATCCAGATGGGCGCGAACGGGGAGGTGCAGCCCGGTGCGGTCGGATAGTCCTTCAGCACTTCCAGGCGTTCCCCGATATCGAGTGCGCGGGCACGGTATTCGGGGTGTGTGATGCCGATCTGTGCCAGGCAGGTATTCATCGCCCATTGCAGGCGTTCCGGGGCGTCCTTCATATCGGCTTCGATGCGGTCGAGCAGGCCGGGCAGGTCCAGGCCCTCCGGGTTCTTGACCACGCGTTCGGCGGTCAAGGCCCAACCGGCGCTCGCGACCACCGGATCGGGATCGGCGAACCAGACCTGCCGCAGTTCCTCGGCGTGCGGGTTCTTCTTCACCACGTAGTTCACCAGCCAGTCCTGCACCTTCGGGGTGCGGGCCTGCCGCAGCATGGCGTCCAGTTCGTCCCGCTCGAACGCTTTCGGCTTGCAGATCAGCAAGGCCAGCAGCCGGGCCGCGCTGTCACCGGTGCGCCATAGTTCCCGGGCCAGGTCCTGCTGGGTTTTCAGCCGTTTCGCCACCGCGCGCAATTTGGTGAGGTTCACGCCGTGATCGTCGCCGTGCTTCTCGTTGACCGCGCGGACCTTGGGTTCCTCGAGCGCGGCCAGCTCGGCCAGCAGTTCGGCCACCGTCGTCTCGGGCATCCCGCCACCTTACTGGCCGGCGGTGCGGATCTGGGTGAGGAACTCGGTGTTGGAATCGGTCTGCCGCAGGCCGGTGAGCAGGAGTTCGAGGCCGTGCTGGGGTTCGCGACCGGCCAGGGTCTTGCGCAGTGAGCGGGTGGCGGTCAGCTCGTCGGCGGTCAGCAGCAATTCTTCCTTGCGGGTGCTGGATCGATCGATGTCGATGGCCGGGAACATGCGGCGGTCGGCCAGGTGCCGGTCCAGTTTGAGTTCGGCATTGCCGGTGCCCTTGTACTCCTCGAAGATCAGGGTGTCGGCGACCGAACCGGTCTCGACCAGGGTGGTGGCGATAATGGTGAGCGAACCGCCGTCTTCGATATTGCGGGCCGCGCCGAGGAACTTCTTGGGCGGCGCGAGGGCCGCGGCGTCGACGCCGCCGGCGAGGGTGCGTCCCGAGCCGGGGGCCGCGAGGTTGTAGGCGCGGGCCAGGCGGGTCAGCGAATCGAGCAGCACGACCACGTCGCGGCCTGCTTCGACCAGGCGCTTGGCGTGCTCGATGGCCAGTTCCGCCAGCGCGATGTGGTCGTGGGCTGGCAGATCGAAGGTGGCGGCGGCGACCTCGGCGGGCACCGCGCGGGACAGATCGGTCACTTCTTCGGGGCGCTCGCCCACCAGCACCAGCAGCAGCTGGCATTCCGGGTGGTTCTTGGCGATGCCGTGTGCGATCGATTGCAGCACAGAGGTTTTGCCCGCTTTGGGCGGGGCGACGATCAGGGCGCGCTGCCCCTTGCCGATCGGCATCACCAGATCGGTGGCGCGGGTGATCAGGTTGTGCGGTTCGGTCTCGAGCCGCAGCCGCTCGTCCGGATAGATGGGCACCAGATCCTGAAAGTGCGGGCGCGCCTTGGCATTACCGGCCGGGAGCCCGTTCACGAGGTAGATCTCGGTCAGCGGAGCGAGTTTGACGCCTTCCTTCTTGAATCCCACTGTGCCGGTGACGGTATCGCCGCGCCGCAGCCCGAATTCCCGCACCAGGCGGGTGGGCACGTGGGCGTCGTGCGGTCCGGGCAGATACCCGTCGACCCGCAGCGTCGCATGGTTGTCCTTCAGATCGAGGATCCCGGTGACCACGGTCCCCGAGCCGTCCTCGATCGAATGGTTCTGATTCTGAACAGTCTTGTCTTGCATGATTTTTCCCCCTTGGGATGAGTTGCCGCTCGCAGCGCGAGCAGGCTCGGATGCGTGGCCGGGTATCCGTCCGGGCCGTACGCGAGATAGCGAACACGGGAGCAAGGCCACCGTGAGGAAAGGATTCTCGCGGGAGGGAGTCGACACCTACATCCACGAGCTGGATACCGCACTTACGGTAACCGCAACTCTGGCAACACGCAACCATCCCGGTCTATTCCGCCGCGTCGGCCGCCGCCTCAAGGCAGGGTGGAATACCTGTGGATGCCGGAGGTTGGAGGACGGTATGACTAGTGCTGAGCTGTTGGTGGACGCGTTCGGGCGGGTACGGGAGAACGTGCACGGGGCGGTGGCCGGCCTGAGCCAGGAGGAACTGGCCGCCCGGGTGGAGCCGGGGGCCAATTCGATCGCCTGGCTGATCTGGCATCTGACGCGGGTGCAGGACGATCACGTCGCGGAGGTGGCGGGAATCGAGCAGGTGTGGACCGCGGCGGGCTGGGCGAAGCGGTTCGAGCTGCCGTTCGACGACGCCGCGACCGGTTACGGGCACGGTTCGGCGGAAGTGGCCGAGCTGGGCGGCGTGTCGGCGGAGCTGCTGATCGGCTACTTCGACGCGGTGCACGCGCAGACCGTCGACTACGTGTCGAAGCTGGTGGACGCGGACCTGCCGCGCATCGTCGACACCCGCTGGGATCCGCCGGTGACCTTGGGTGTGCGGCTGATCAGCGTGGTCGACGACGATATCCAGCATTCCGGGCAGGCGGCGTTCATCCGCGGATTGCTGCTGCGCCGCAGGTGAATCAGACCGTGGACACCCGCTGCCGCGGCCACTCGTAGCGGACCTCGGTGAGCCGCTCGCTCAGCCGCCACAGATTGGCGGCCTGTAAACGGCTGTAGGCCAAGGGATTACGCAGGGTGCGGCGCGGATAGCCGAAGGTCTCGAACCCGGGTCCGAGGTAGGCGTTGCCGGACAGCTCCGGCATGGTGGCGGCATAGAGCTGCGGCAGCGCGCCCATCCGGTCGGATTGCGAGAAGGCGTGAATCATGCGCTGCTGCAGCGCGGCCAGCCGGGCGCCCACCCCCTTCTCACCGTCGGAGTCGTAGAGGTTGGTGTCGGACAGTCCGGGGTGCGCGGCCACCGCGGTCAGCAGGGTTCCGGCCGCGCGCGCCCGCCGATCCAGTTCGGCGGTGAACATGAGATTCGCCAGCTTCGACTGGCTGTAGGCCAGCCAGCGCTGGTACAGCACATTCCAATTCGGATCGAGCCAGTTGATCGCTCCACCCCAGGCCGCGATCGAGGACACCGTCACCACCCGCGGGGCGGCGGCGCGCAAGAGGGCGGGCAGCAATAGTCCGGTGAACGCGTAGTGACCCAGATGGTTGGTGCCGAACTGCGCGTCGAACCCGTCCGCGGTGCGCGAATTTCGCGGCAGCGCCATCACCCCGGCATTGTTCACCAGCACATCGATGGCCGCGCCGCGCACATCGAGATGGTCGGCCGCCCGGCGCACCGAGGTCAGGTCGGCCAGATCCAGCGGCAGCACTTCGGGTTTCGGCCCGGTCGCCGCCGCCCGCACCCGCTCCAGCGCGACCGCCGCCTTGTGCTCGTTGCGGCATGCCATCAGCACATACGCACCCTTGGCGGCGAGCGCTTCGGCGGTACGCAGGCCGAGTCCGCTATTGGCTCCGGTCACCACCGCGGTCTTCCCGCGCTGGTCCGGAATATCGGCGGCGGTCCAGCGACGCGGCAGGATGGGGATGGAATTCGGTGTCGGCTGGGACATCCGGGCACGCTCCTCGGTTCGAATCTACCGTCTCAGACAATCTACGCGGTCGTGTTAGGATGCGACAGTTCCGGCGGCCCCCGGCCGCCGAATCCGAGATCGAACGAGGGGGCCGCGGGTGGCGAGCTACCAATCCGGTTACAGCACAACGGTCGAACTCCGGCCGGGCACATTCGAACGGCTGCTGCGCTACCTCGGCGCACTGTTGCTGGCCTGGCTCGGGCCGAAAGTCGAGAAGGCGGCACGCTTCCTGTTCAAGGAGTTCGTCCGCGGCGCGGTCGCGGCGGCGGCCCTGCTGTTCGCGGTGATCGCGGCCGCCTACGGGCTCGCCTACTTCTTCTCCTTCCTGGTCGACGTCCTCGATATGCGCCTGCCGCATTGGGCCGCCCTGCTGATCACCGCCGGCGGCATGCTGATTCCGGCCGGACTGGCCGCGCTGTTCGCGCTGTGGCAGCTCTACAAGATGCGCACGGTGCGCGCCACCGTGGCGGGCGCCGCCTACGCGGGCGTCACGGCCCGCACCTTCATTCGCAAAACCCGCGGCGCCCCGGCCGAATTCTGAACGGATATCGCAGCATGCTCTCCACGATCCTCACCATCGCGGCGATCGCCGCGGTGCTGGGCGCGATAGGCGCCGGTATCGCCGCGCTCATCGGACGCAAATGGACAAAAGACGTACTGGCCGGTCGCGGTTTCGAATTGCGGCCGCTCACCGCCGGAAATTACGACGAATTCCGCACGCGCGGCGCCACCTTCGTCGTCACCGCCGAACGCGAATTCCCCCACCCGCCGCCCAAGGTGTGGGATGCCTTGCAGCTCAATGGCACTTTCTCCTGGATTCCGCTGATCAACGGCGTGCGCTATCGCGACGACTACCGCCGGGAAGGCGCCCTGCGCACCCTGGACGGTCTACTTGTCGCCGCCGAGGAACGAGTCATCGTGCTGGCGCAACATTCCCGGCTCACCGTGACCGGCACCAAGATCTCGATTCCACTGCTGGTGCGCAGCTTCACCGAGGACTACCGGCTCACCGAAACCGCGGGCGGCACCAAGCTGACCTGGACCATTGCCGGCCGCCCGCGCTTCGGAGCCTTCCTGCCGCTGCGGTGGGCCGCCCCTTTCGTGCGCCCGTTCGCGGGCTTCGCACTGCGCGGATTGGCCGCGCGTATCTGAGTGTCGTCCTGACCTGTCGGCACTTTCGGGTTAGCCTCGCAGGCGCTCCCAATTTCTCACCAGTGCTTGCCAATTGGTCGAAAAGGACGAAAAAGTGCATACGCTCGAAAGCTTCTCCACCCGCGCAGGCGGATTCCGCAATGTGGTGGTGACGGCCGTGGAAATGACCACGTCGATCGCACCGGACACCGAAGGGACCTGGCAGGGACTGCTTTCCGGAGCCAGCGGCATCAAAACCCTGACCGACCCGGAAATCACGCGACTGGGCCTGCCCGTCACCATCGGCGGCAAACTCGTCGCCGATCCGACCCTGGAAGTGGACCGGGTCAAGAAACGGCGCATGTGTTATGTCCAGCAAATGGCATATGTCATGGGAAAACGCCTGTGGGAGACCGCGGGTGCGCCCGAGGTCGACAAGGACCGGCTGGGCGTGTGCATCGGCACCGGGCTGGGCGGGGCGGACAGCATCGTCGACGCCAATGACGCCATGCGCGATCACGGCTACCGCAAGGTGTCGCCGTTCGCGGTGCCGATGAGCATGCCCAACGGCGTGTCCGGCGTGGTCGGCCTGGATATCGGCGCGCGGGCGAGCCTGGTCACCCCGGTGTCCGCGTGCGCCTCCGGCAACGAGGCGCTGGTGCACGCCTGGCGCTCCATCATTCTCGGCGAGGCCGATATGGTGGTGGCCGGCGGCGTGGAGGGCTACATCAATCCGGTCGCCATCGCCGGGTTCTCCATGGCCCGCGCGCTCAGCACCCGCGCCGACGAACCCGAACGCGCCTCCCGGCCGTTCGACAAGGACCGCGACGGATTCGTGTTCGGCGAGGCCGCGGCGCTGCTGCTGATCGAGGCCGAGGACCACGCCCTGGCGCGCGGCGCGACACCCATCGCCCGGCTGCTGGGCGCGGGCCTGACCGCCGACGGATACCACATGGTCGCACCCGATCCCGAGGGTCTGGGCTGCGCCCGGGCCATGCGCCGGGCGATCCAGACCGCGGGCGTCGGCCCCGCCGAGGTCGATCACGTCAACGCGCACGCCACCGGCACCTCCATCGGAGATCTGGCCGAGGCCAAGGGCATTGCCGCGGCCGTCGGCAATCATCCGTCGGTGTACGCGCCCAAGGGCGCGCTGGGCCATTCGGTGGGCGCGGTCGGCGCGCTGGAGGCCATCATCTCCGTGCTCTCCCTGCGCGATCAGGTGATTCCGCCGACGCTCAATCTGGAAAACCTGGACCCCGAGGTCGATCTCGACGTGGTGCACGACAAACCCCGCTACGGCGATATCGAATTCGCGCTCAACAATTCCTTCGGCTTCGGCGGCCACAATGCCGCCGTGCTGTTCGGGCGCTACTGAGCCGCGCCCACCCGCGAGCGAGGAGTTCCGTGGATCCCCCGCCGCCACGGAACATCTCACCTGCCTTCGAGCCGCTCCAGCTTGCGGGCCAGATAGTCGTCGATACGGGTGAGCACGGCCTGCCGCGTCACCTTCTCCCGGAATCCGGTCAGCCGGTGCGGTTTCAGCACCCGCGCCGCCAGCCGCGTCCCGCCGGGCGAAACCCGCGAGGCCAGATACCAGGCCCGCGCCTCGATCGGCGTGGGCACCACCGCGGGATTGCGCGCCGCCACCCGGACGATGGTGCGCGCGATGCTGTCCGGATTGTGCGCCACGAACCGCTCGGCCAGCGCGGCCACGCTCAGCGTGCGCGCGGCCGCCGCGGCCTCCTCCGCATCCACGTCGCCGTCGTCGTAGATGCCGGTGGACACCAGCGACGGGCACACCGCCGTCACGCCCACCCCGGTGCCCGCGAACTCCAATCGCAGTCCCTCCGTGAGCATCTGGGCCGCGGCCTTGGTGGTGCAGTAGGGCGTGCTGAGCGGAATCGGGGTGAACGCGGCCACCGAGGTGACATTGATGATCCGCCCGCCGCGCCCCGAATCCACCATCTGCCGCCCGAAATACGTGGAGCCGTGCACCAGCCCCCACACGTTCACCCCCAGCAACCGCTCCCAGTCCTCGGTGGTGTGCTCGAGAAACGGCCCGGCCGTGGTGTATCCGGCATTGTTGACCAGTACCCGCGGCGTGCCGAATTCGGCGTGCACGTCCTCGGCGAAGCTCTCCATCGCCACCGAGTCGGCCACATCCACCGCGAAAGGCGTTGCGTCCCCGCCGAACTCCTCGATGCTCTCGACGGTCTGCTGCGCCCGCCGCTTGTCGATATCGGCCGCGACGACGATCGCCCGTTTGCGCGCGAACCGTTGCGCCACCGCCCTGCCGATCCCGCCGCCCGCTCCGGTGATGACGACGACCTCGTTCTCGAAGCCTGCCATGAGGTCTCCCTGAATCCGCGGCTGCGACGCGGTAGTCTGTAATTGGTGTTTACTGTCCCAGACAGTGTACACTCTGACTCTCCAGAGGGAGGAGCGGACGAGGGATGAAACCCTTCCATCCGGAGCTCGCCGTGGTCACCGGCGCGGGCAGCGGCATCGGCCGCGGACTGGCCAGGGAACTCGCCGCGCGCGGCGCCGAGGTGATCGTCGCCGACATCAATTTCGCCACCGCGCAGGACACCGTGGCGGTGATCCGCGCCGCGGGCGGCAACGCCCACCCGTACGCCCTGGACGTCGGCGATCTGCCGTCCCTGGAAGCCTTCGCGGACTATGTGCGCACCGCGCACGGCGTACCGGACATCGTGGTCAACAATGCCGGAATCGTGGTCGGCGGACCGCTGTTCGATATTCGCGCCGGCGATCTGCGCCGCATCGTGGACGTGAACCTGATGGCGGTGGTGCACGGCTGCCGTCTGTTCGGCGCGCAGATGGTCGAACGCGGGCGCGGCGGGCAACTGGTCAATGTCTCCTCCATCGCGGCCTTCTCGCCCGTCCGGCTCGGCGTCCCCTACAGCTTCACCTCCGCCGGGGTGAAGCATTTCAGCGAAACCCTGCGCGCCGAAATGGCTTCCGAGGGCATCGGCGTCACCGTGATCTGCCCGGGGCTGATCGCCACCAATCTGGCCGCCACCGCCACCCTGGCCTCGCTCAGCGCCGAACAGGTGGCCATCACCCGCAAGATCGTGGTCAAGGCCATGACCCTGTTCGGCATGCACCCGGACAAGGCGGCGCGCCGGATCCTCGACGCGGTGGCGCGCAATCGGGCTTTGCTGGCCTTGCGATTCGAATCGTGGCTGGTCCACCGCCTGACACGGGCCTTCCCGCGCACCAGCCGCACATTCATGCGGTTGACCACCGGGCCGGAAGTCGAGAAAGTAGTGCGGTTCGTGATCGACCACCCGGCCGTCATCGGCGTCGCGCGGGAGGCGGCCGAACGCATGCCGCAACGACCGGGTCTGCAAACCTATTGGGAACCACCGGAATACGACGACCCGCCGCCACCACCGATACCGCTGAGGAGATGACGCCAGATGGCCGATCGCCCACCCGCCCCCGCCGAACCGCCCACCGGCAAGAACCTGTTGATCCTGGCCATGATGGCGCTGGCCATCATCGGCGCGCTGGTCGCGGCGAGCATGATGGTGGGCGGTTGACTCAGGCCGCTTCCCCTTCCTCGAGGTAGCCCGGCAGCCAGCAGCGCGCCAGGCCCAGAATCTCGATCTCGGCGTCCAATTGCGCCGCCACCCCGACGATCCCACCCAGCACCCGGCCCAGCATCACCAGATCGGGCAGTTCGGGCGGGACCCGGACGGCGAAAGTGTTGTTGACGGACATGTTCCGCACGTCCATGGCGCGAGCCATATTGTCCTGCAACAGCCTTCGGCTCAGGTGCAGGCGATCGCCGTCGAACTCCGCGATCACCGGGGCGACCAGGTTCACGATCGGATCCAGGTCCAGTTCGTGGCCGGGGCGCACGAAACCGTTGGCGCGCAGGCATCCCAGCAGCGCGTCGTAGTCCTCCTCGACCGCGTAGCGGGCCAGTTCGCCGACCACCGGCGGCAGGCCGTCGGGCAGTGCGATGCACGCCCCGAAGTCGATGACGCCGAGCCGGCCGTCCGCGAGCAGCTGGAAGTTGCCGGGATGCGGATCGCAGTGCATGAGCCCCGCCAGTCGCGGTGAGCTGAGCGCGAATTCGGCCAGCAGCGCACCGGCGCGGTTCCGCTGGGCGGCCGTGCCCTCGGCGATGACACGCGCCAGCGGGGTGGCGTCCATCCATTCGGTGACCATCACCTTGGGCGCGCTGGCGACGACCTTCGGCACGAAGAAGCGCGGATCATCGGCGAAGGCGGCGGCGAAGCGGCGTTGATGCCCGGCCTCGATGCGGTAGTCGAGTTCATCGGCGGTGCGCTCGACGAACTCCTCGATCAGCGCCTTCACGTTCACCCCGGGCAGGAAGACGCCGAAGGTGCTCGACAGCATCTGCAGCAGTTTGAGATCCGACATGAGCGCCGCGTCCGCGCCCGGGTACTGGATCTTCACCGCGACCACCCGGCCGTCCTTCCAGACCGCCCGGTGCACCTGGCCGATGCTGGCGGCGGCGACCGGCCGGTCCTCGAAACTCTCGAACCGGTCCCGCCAGCGGGTGCCGAGCTGCTCGTCGAGGACCCGGTGGGCCTGGTGGGTGGGCATGGGCGGGGCCTGATTCTGCAGGCGGGCCAGGGCGTCCCGGTAGCGGTCGGCGAACCGGGGCGGCACGGCGGCCTCGGCGACGCTGAGCGCCTGGCCGAGTTTCATGGCGCCGCCCTTGAGTTCGCCCAGCACCCGGAAGACTTCCTCGGCGGCCTTGTCGATCAGCGCCTCGTCGACCGCGCCCCGCTCGGCGCCGGTGAGAATGGCCTTGCCGGTGGCGGTCACGCGCCGGGCCATGATGCCCATCGGCAACGCGGCCAGTTTCGCCGATCGCGCCAGACCCGTACGCCTCTTCCCCGCCATGGTGTGCCTCGCTTCGTTCCGGGTGCCCGAGCGGGCACACCCTGAACCTAGATTGTCCCAGACAGTTGGTCAATCCGGTTGTGAGGCAATCGATCAGGCGGTCGCCGCCCGGCGGCCGGACGCGCCCCGCCCGAGGCCGGCCAATTCGCCGAACCGCGCCACCACCTTCTCGTGGTAGAGCCCGAACAGGTCCTCGAACAGCGACAACTGCGCTTGGGAGGGTCCGGCCTCCGATTCCCACACCGCCAGCAGCGCCTGCCAGACCAGCACGTGCAGATCCGGCGAGGCCGCGAAATACGCCTCCACCGCCGCCGGCACCTCGAACAGCATGTCCCCCACCGAGTTCAGCACCGCCCGCTGCATGGTGTGCCCGAGCGCGCCCAGCAGCGTGCGCACCAGCTCCAGCTCGACTGCCAGCAGCCGCGCGTACTCGGGGGCATCCGCGCGCGCCAGGTTTTCCAGTTCGCCGATGGCGGCCCGCACCGCGTCCAGCTCGGCGGCCGGACCGGCATCGGTGTAGTCGAGCAGCGCCTCGAGCACGATGGCCCGTTCCGCCGCAACGATATTGCCGAACATCTCCGCGGCCGCCTCCGGCCCGGCGAGCCGGAACAGGCGGCGATACACGTCCACGCCCCCGGCATGGTGCACATCGCGCACGGTGAATCCGCGGCCGCGGTGCGCGTCCACGAAGCCGTAGGACTCCAGCCGCCCCAGCACCAATTGGGCGGTGGCCCGGTTCATGTCGAATTCCTCGGCCACCTGCCGGACGGAGGGCATCAGGTCACCCGGCGCGTACTCTCCGGTCACGACGCGGCGAGCGAGCTCGTCCGCCACATCGGCGACGACCGTCTGGGCACCCATCCCGTCACCTTTCGACAACTATCGGATACGTCCCAGACAGTTTAAGCTCTGGTATGCCAAACTGCACGTGGCGCACTCGACGATGAGGTGAACAATGTCGAAGCGGTGGACCGGCGTTCGCACCGGGGGAACCGGGGGTGCACCACCCGTGGGCCGGGTCGCCCGCAATGCCAAACTGGCCGGACTGCCCATCGCCTATGCCGGGC
The DNA here is from genome assembly GCF_021183565.1 of Nocardia yamanashiensis. Lineage (NCBI taxonomy): Bacteria > Bacillati > Actinomycetota > Actinomycetes > Mycobacteriales > Nocardiaceae > Nocardia > Nocardia yamanashiensis. The sequence goes on along the minus strand of NZ_CP089226.1, from coordinate 688,932 downwards.
GGCAGGCCGCGGGCGTCGGCAAACGCGCACTCGGGCGCTCCCCCGCCGAGATCGACCTCGAGATCCAGATGCGCACGGCCCAGCATATTTTCGAGGTGCTCGGCGAACTCAAGGGCTGCGCCACCAAGCTCGGGCAGATCCTCTCGCTCTACGAACTCGCGCTGCCCGGCGATCTCGCGCAGCCGTACCGGACCGCCCTGACCCAGTTGCAGGATTCCGCGCCGATCATGCTGCCCGCCGCGGTGCACACGGCCATGGCGGCGGCGCTGGGACCGGACTGGCGGCGCTATTTCCTCGATTTCGACGACCGGCGCGCCGCGGCCGCCTCCATCGGGCAGGTGCATCGCGCCACCTGGCACGACGGCCGGTCGGTGGCGGTGAAGGTGATGTATCCCGGCGGGCGCACCGCGGTGCTCGACGATCTGCGGCAATTGCGCCGAATCTCGGTGCTGGCCAGCGTGTTCGCACCCGGCACCGATGTGCCCGCGGTCACCGAGGCGCTGTGCAAGTGCGTGGCCGGGGAGCTCGACTACGCGGCCGAGGCCCGGCATCAGCAGGTGTTCGCGGGCGCGTACGCTGGCGATCCGGACTTCGTGGTGCCCGCGGTGATCCTGCAGCGCGAGGACGTGATCGTCAGCGAATGGCTCACGGGCACACCGGTTTCCCGCATCATCGAAGCCGGCGCGCCGGCGGAGCGCAGCCGGGTCGGCATGCTGATCCTGCGGTTCATCGTGTCCACCTGGGAGCGCACCGAACTGCTCTACTGCGATCCGCATCCGGGCAATTTCCGGATCCTGCCGGACGGGCGGCTCGGCATCGTGGACTTCGGGGCGTGCGTGACCTGGCCGGAAGCCGGGTTCGAGGAGCTCATGGTCGATTTCCTGGATGCCGCGCTGAACGGCGGCATTCCGGCGCTGGACGCGGCCGTGCGCCGGCACGGGATCGTGGCGCCGGGGCGCGCCTACGATGTCGAAGCGCTGGCCGAGGGCCTGGCCATCGCGTGTGAACCGCTGGCGCAGCCGCATTTCCGGCTCACCACCGAGTGGCTGCGCGGACGGGTGCGGTACGTGCTGGAGCCGCGGCTGTCGAACGTGCACCGGCAGGTGGGATTGCCCGCCTACGTCACGCCGTTCTCGCGGGCGTTCCTCACCGGGCTGGCGGTGCTGTGCCAGCTCGAGACCGAGGGGGCGATCCGGGAGGAGGTCGCGCACTGGGCGCCGGAGCTGGCGGCGGTGTTCGAGCGCTTCGACGCCCGGCACGGGCAGCCGACCGATCTGGCCATCGCCCGGCAGGCGCGGTCGGCGGCGGTGGTGCGGCTGCCCGCGCGGCGGCTCTCCTGAGGCGTCCCGGCCCGGCGCTCCGGCCATAGAACGGCTCTATGTACCCATCGGCTCACAGTGGCTACCGGGGGCGCGGTGAGGTCGCGATGCTGAATTCATGACCACTGTGACCTTCCGCAATCACTCCGATTCCACCCGATCGGTCAGCGGGACGTCGGCGGCGCTGCACCGCGCACCCCGAGGCGCCGCCGCCGGTTCGAACAGCCTCGCCAAGCTGGCGCCGAACTGGTTCGCCGTGGTCATGGGCACCGGGATCGTGGCCAATGCGGCCGCCACCCTGCCCCTGCGATTGCCCGGCATGCGCGGGGCCGCCACCCTGGTCTGGGCGCTGGCCGCCGCATTGCTGACCGTGCTGGCCGTCGCCTGGGCGCTGCACTGGCGGCGCTATCCCGACGAGGCCCGCGCCCACGGCATGAATCCGGTCATGATGCAGTTCTACGGCGCTCCCCCGATGGCCCTGATGACCATCGGCGCGGGTGCGCTGCTGCTGGGTTCGGACGTGATCGGCATGCGGGCGGCGGTGGCCGTGGACTGGGTGCTGTGGTCCACCGGCACCGTGCTCGGCCTGCTCACCGCCGCCGCGATTCCCTACCGCATGTTCACCCGGCACAGCTTCGACCAGGACGCCGCGTTCGGCGGCTGGCTCATGCCCGTGGTGCCCCCGATGGTGTCGGCCGCCCTGGGCGCCCTGTTGATTCCCCATATCCCCGCCGGTCAGCCCCGGCTCACCATGCTGGTCGCGTGCCTGGCCATGTTCGGCCTGAGCTTGATCGCCGCCTTCGTGCTGGTCACCATCCTGTGGTCGCGGCTGCTGCACCACGATCCGCTGCCCATGGGCATGGTCGCCACCGTGTGGCTGGTGCTCGGCCCGCTCGGCCAGTCGGTGACCGCCGCCGGCGCGCTGGCCAATGTGGCCCCCGGCGCGGTGCCCGATCGCTATGCCGCCGGATTCGAGGTGTTCTCGGTGCTGTTCGGCATTCCCACCTGGGGTTTCGCCATGCTGTGGCTGGCCCTGGCGATCGCGGTGACCTGGCACTTCCGGCGCGGGATGCCCTTCAATATGACCTGGTGGGGCTTCACCTTCCCGCTCGGCACCTGCGTCACCGGCAGCAGCGCGCTCTACCTGCACACCGGGGCCGATCTGTTCGCCGTGATCGCGGTGGCGCTGTACGCCCTGCTGCTCGCCGCGTTCACCGTGGTGGCCGCCAAGACCGTGCGCGGCGTGCTGTACGGAGACCTGCTGCGCGTGCGCTGATCGACTCCGAAGGAACCCACACTGGGGCGTGCCGATGAGGGGGAGGCACGCCCCAGTTTCCCTGAGCTCGTCATCCGATGAGGTGGATGACGCCCGCGCCGGGGTGGTCGACCGGCGCAAGTATCAATCTACTATCTACGTTCGTAGATAGTAGATAGCAAAGCGAAACGGCGCAACCACGTTTCGAACGAAAATGGCGGTAACCTACTAACCTGGGCAGTAACACGATGGTGTGCAGCAGCGCGGCGCACGGTGAACAGGAGGGAAAGCCTATGCCACCCCGCCGTTTTCGATCAGCCGCCGCGACGAGTCTGCTCGCGGTGCTCATCGTCGTCCTGGCCGCCTGCTCCTCCTCCCCCACCACCGGCGGCGAGCCCGGCAAGTCCACGCCCGCCGCGCCCGTCATCACCGTGAGCCCGGCCCAGGGCGCCGCGGACGTCGATCCGGCCGCACCCGTCACGGTGAAGACCAGCAGCGGCATCCTCAGCGCCGTCACCATGACCAATGAAGACGGCCGGGTCATCGACGGCAGCCTCACCCCGGACAAGACCGGATGGCAGCCGAATATCCCGCTCGGCTACGGCCACACCTATACCGTCACCGCCGAAGGCCTCGGCATGACCGGCGCCACCGGGCCGGTGACCAGCAGTTTCAGCACGCTCACGCCGTTCAATCAGACCAAGGTGTACCTGAACACCACCGGCGGCGCGGCACTCGCGGACGGCGGGACCTACGGGGTCGGTACGGTCGTCGCGGCGCATTTCGACGAGGACATCCCGGACCGGGCCGCGGCCGAGAAACGCCTGGTGGTCACCACCGAACCGAAGGTGGAGGGCGCGTGGTACTGGATGGACAATCGCAACGCGCACTGGCGGCCACGCGAGTACTACAAGCCCGGGACGCGAGTCACGGTGGCGGCCAATATATTCGGCGCGGCCGTCGGGCCGGGGTTGTACGGGCAGGAGGACTCCCGGACCTCGTTCGTCATCGGCGACTCGCACGTGGCCATCGCCGATGACAACACCCATCAGATCGAGGTGTTCGAGAACGGGAATCTGGTGCGCACCATGCCCACGTCGATGGGGATGGGCGGCAGCACCACCGTCGCCGGGAAGACCATCACCTTCTGGACCCAGCCCGGGGTGTACACGGTGATGGACAAGGCCAATCCGGTGATCATGGACTCCTCCACCTACGGGCTGCCGGTCAATTCGCGGCTGGGGTACAAGGAGGCCATCGGCTGGGCCACCCGGATCAGCACCGACGGAATCTATTTGCACGCACTGGATTCCACCATCTGGGCGCAGGGCAGCACCGACGTGTCGCACGGGTGCCTGAACCTGAGCACCGAGAACGCCAGCTGGTTCTTCGATTTCGCGGTGCCGGGGGACGTGGTGGAGATCCGCAATACCGGCGGTGCGCCCCTCGAGGTGTGGCAGAACGGCGACTGGAGCGTGCCGTGGGAGCAGTGGATCGCCGGTAGCGCGCTGCGGTAGTTCAGCCGACCGGTACCGCCTGGCGGTGCGCGCGTTCGCGGGCCGCCAAATGCGCGGTGCGGGCGAGATACCAGGCGGCGACGGTGAATTCGGCCGCCACCGCGCCCCAGACCAGGGTCCACACCGAATGGGTGCGCAGGGTCAGCCCGAGCGCGCCGGCCGCCACCGCGGTGCCGATGATCCCGCCGATCATGATGCCGACCGTGTCCTGGCGTACCGGGAGGATCGCGGTGGTGACGAAAGACGTGGTGGCGGTGGCGAACAGGATGAACACCTCCACCCGCAGCAACGGGACCACGCCGCGGAAATCGTCGTCGTAGATGAGCTGCACCGCGAACGGGGCGGCCACCCAGATGCCGGCCACCGCGATACCGGCGACCGTGACGCAGGCGGCCAGCGCGATGATCTCGTGCCGCCAGAACCGGGCGTTGGCGCGTTCGTGGGCCATGCGCGGCAGCAGCGCCAGGCCGATCGGGTCCAGGAGCGATTGCACGGCACGAACCAATTTGTCTCCCGCCGAATACAATCCGAGCGAGGCCGCGTTCAGGACCGAGGAGTAGACGGTGGCGGTGCCCTGGCCGTAGCTGGTGACCAGCAGGCGGGAGGCCAGCACCGGGGCGCCCTTGCGCAGGACGAGCCGGACCCGGGCCGGGCGGCCGGGATTGCCGAAGTGGCGCAGCGCATCCCACCAGGTCAGGCCGACCGTCAGCGCCGAGGACAGCAACAGGCACAGCAGTACGGTGCTCGCGCTCGGGAAATGGGCGAGCAGACCGACCAGCAGGCCGAGATAGGCCACCCGGCCGGCGATCTGATACGACATGGAGGCGGCGAAACGGCCCTGGCCGATCAGCAGCCAGTCCTCCGACATGGACAGGAAGCCGCCGACGAACATGCCGAGCAGGATCATCCACACGTGTTCGCCCGCTTGGAAAGACCACCCAGCGCCGAGCGCAACCGCGAGCGCGCCGAGGATGACGGCGCGCACCACCAGATAGCTGCCGCGCAGTTCGTCCAGGCCCTCTTCCTCGAGCAGGGCGGCCAGGAAGGCATTGATGCCCAGATCGACCAGCAGCGATCCGATGAAATACGCCGACATCCCGATGGCCAGCAACCCGACCCCGCCGACCCCGAGCACCCGCGCCGTCAACGGCACCGTCACCGCGGTCACCAGATACTGCCCGTACTTGCCCAGGCTCACGTACCCGATATCCCGCAGCACCCCGGCGACCCCGCCCGCGCCGCGCCGCGCCCGCACCCGTTCCAGCATCGCACCCCACGACCCGTCGTCGATCCGGCATGACAACCCGCGCCGGTTCCCGCTGCCGACGCCGAAATTGTCGCCCTGCCACCGCTTTCCCGCCACCCGAACGCCCGCCTTGGCCGGAAGTCACCGGTTGCCGCTGAGTGGGACACGCGCGCGGTTCCGCCCGGCCGGCGCCGATGGCGGTCCACAATGTCCTCGTCGCCCACCGAAAGGTTTCATCACCGATGAAGAGCACCCGCATCGTGCTGGCCTCCCGGCCGACCGGTATGCCCGAGCCGGAGAACTTCCGTACCGAGACGGTGGAACTGCCGCCGCCGAATCCCGGTGAGGCCCTGCTCCAGACGGTCTATCTGTCCCTCGATCCGTATATGCGCGGGCGCATGAGCGATGCGCCGTCCTACGCCCCGCCCGTGGAGGTGGACGACACCATGTGCGGCGCGACGGTGTCGCGGGTCCTCGAATCCACCGATCCGGCGCTGGAACCCGGTGACTTCGTGCTCGGTTACGGAGGCTGGCAGACGCATTCGGTGGAGCACACCGGCTATCTGCGCAAGCTGGATCCCGCGGTCGCGCCGCTCACCACGGCCCTCGGCGTGCTCGGCATGCCCGGGTTCACCGCGTATTCCGGGCTGCTCACCATCGGCCGCCCGCAACCGGGTGAGACGGTGGTGGTCGCGGCGGCGACCGGTCCGGTCGGCGCCACCGTGGGCCAGATCGCCAAGATCAAGGGCGCGCGGGCGGTGGGCATCGCGGGCGGGCCGGAGAAGGTGGCGCTGCTGCGCGATCGGTTCGGCTTCGACGCCGCCCTCGATCACCGGGCGCCGGATTTCGCCGAACAGCTGGCCGCCGCCACCCCCGACGGTATCGACGTCTATTTCGAGAACGTGGGCGGCGCGGTCCTCGACGCCGTACTCCCCCGGCTCAACAAGTTCGCCCGAATCCCGGTGTGCGGCTTGGTCGCCCAGTACAACGACACCGAACTCCCGCCCGGCCCCGACCGGATGCCGCTGCTCATGTCGCTGATCCTGCGCAAGAGCCTGCAGCTGCGCGGTTTCATCCAGACCGAGTTCCTGGACCAGTTCGGCGAGTTCTATCCGGATGTCAGCGGCTGGATGGCCGAGGGGCGCATCGCGTATCTCGAGGATGTCGTCGACGGTCTCGACAATGCCCCCGAAGCGTTCCGCGGTCTGCTGACCGGCAAGAATCTGGGCAAGCTGGTGATCAAGGTCGCCGACTGACCGCCGGGGCGTCTCAGGCGTCGCCGGTGCGCCACCGGCGGGGCGGAATACCGTTGTGGCGGCGGAACATTCGGGTGAAGTAGCCGGCGTCGGGGAAGCCAGTGCGATGGGCGACCTCGGCGATCGGCAGGTCGGTGTCGGCGAGCAGGCGGCGGGCTTCGGCCATCCGGCGTTCGGTGATCCAGTCCTGCACGGTGCGGCCGGTGCGGCGGCGGACGACCGTGGTGAGATGGCCCGGGGTGAGGCCGACCGCCGCCGCTACGTCGCGCAGCGAGAGCGGGGTGGCGTATTTCTCGTCGATCACCTCGAAGACCTTGGCCAGCAAGGGTTCTCCGCTGCGGCGCAGGTCGCCGACCACGTCGGCGGCCAGCCGGGCCACCTCGATGAGCAGCAGGGTCAGGTGGGCGAGGGCGGCCTGCTGGTAGCCGTCGGCACGGTGGGCGAGCTCGGATTCGATGGATTCGACGGTGGCGGACCAGAACCGGCGGCGGGAGCCGGGCACTTCCAGGCGCAGCAGACCGTCGGCGCTGCCGTGCACGAAGGGGAACAGCAACGGGTGGCTGCGCCAGGCGGGCCACGGGGATCGGGTGTCGGAACCGAGCGCGGCGGGATCGAAGTACACGCCGAGCCCGTGCCGAATCCCGTGCAGGGCAGGCGATTCGACGGACTGTCCCGGTGCGACCAGGTAGACGGCACCTGGGTCGGGGACATACATCAGCACCGGGAACGCATGAATGTGCGGCCGGTCGCCACCTTCCCGCTCGTGCCCGGCGATATGCAGCACGGACACCGGCGGCGTCCCGAACGCGGTCCGATACTCGTACACCGGCACCCCGCGCTCGTGCCGCACCAATCGCGCCGCGTGCTCCATCCGACCAAAGATAGTCCAAGAACCGCGAACGATCCCCCAACTACGCAGGCACCGGCCCGATCACCATGAATACATGCCCAAACTTGATCCTCAAACGCTGAGCCGCCGCCTAGGCAACCGCCACGACTACATCCCCGCCGCCGGCTTCGACTTCCTCCTCCCCACCTACGACCTGCTCACCCGCATCTTGGGCGCACCCGCCGTCCACGCCGAAGTGATCGCCGGCGCCGCCATCTCTCCCGGCCAGCGGATTCTCGATATCGGCTGCGGCACCGGCAATCTCACCCTCCTGGCCAAGAACGCCCACCCCGACGCCGACCTGACCGGCTGCGATCCCGACGCGCTGGCCCTGGCCCGTGCCCACCGGAAAGCCCACCCCGCCAACGGCATTCGCTTCGACCGCGCCTACGCCCAGGACCTCCCCTACCCCGACGCCGCTTTCGATCAGGTGCTGACCGCCCTGATGCTCCACCACCTGGACCTCGAAACCCAAGCCGCCGCAGCCTATGAGATGCGCCGCATCCTCCGCCCCGGCGGCGGCCTCCACATCGCCGACGTGCACGCCGACCGGCTCCCCCGCCTGCTCGAGGACGCCGGCCTGATCTGTGACGAGATCACCCACGTCCGCCAGGGCCACCTCGGCACGGTCACCTACATTCGCGCCCGATCGCCGCGATAACGCAAGCGGGTCAGTGCTTCATGGTGGCGATGTAGGGGCGCAGGCCGAGAGCGATATCCGCGCAGACGCCCAGCAAGATGTCGCGTTCATCGGGATCGAGGGGACGGCGGGTGACCAGGCGGGTGCCGAGAATGGGGGTGGGGAGGGGCTGGCCGGCGCGGTCCCACCAGATATAGGTGTCCGCCAGGTCGTTCGCCAGGTGGCCCGGGGTCCAGCCGTCGGGGGTGCGGATCACGTCGAGGCGGCCCGCTTCCTCGCCCATGCGGTCGAGGATGCGCAGGCGGTAGCGGTCGGGGGCGGGGGCGGTATCGGGGAGGGGGACGAAATGGAAGAGGGTCCCCGCGGTGGAGGCGACCGCGGTGGAGGTGTCGGCGCGCTGGATGGTGCCGATGGCGGTGCCGTCGGCGCGGGTGAGGACGGTGGGGGCGCCGTCCTTGGAGTGGACCCAGATGCTGGAGCCGTCGGCGTAGGTGATGCGGTGACGGCCGGTGCCGCCGTTCTTGAAGCCGAACAGGATGCCGAGTTTGGCGGTGAAACCGTCGCCCGCGCCCTGGACGCCGACGGCGAGGGGGTCGCCGGGGCCGCTGCGGAAGGTGATGCGCAGGGCGTTCGAGACAGAGTGCACGACTCGGCCTTCGATCATGGTGGAGCCGTCCCGTGGGTCCGACATGCGGTAGATGGTAGGCCCGACGGGACGGCCACAGCGGTGCTTTCCGGTGGTCAGTCGTGGGTGGTGAATTCCGCGAAGGCCGGGGTCGGGATCTTCAGCTGGGCGTGGATGTCGCCGCCGAGGCCGTGATGGCCGATGGCGCCGCCGTAGTTCTGCTGGTAGCTCTGCCAGAGCACGACCACGCTGATGATCCGATTCGCGCCCGGCAGAGCGGGATCCGGGAACGGGTTGGGCAGCACGGCGCGGTAGGCGGCGCGACCGGATTCGTCGGTGACGAACACGTTCGGGACGCCGAGCGGGCCGGGCCGGGTGGGGGCATCGGGGTCGAGATCCTTGGCGCGCAGGGACATGACCGTGTACAGGGAATCGGGGATGAGATCGGTGAATTCGAAACGGAATTCGGCGGTGCGGGCATCGTCGGCGACGCTCACCTCGAGGGTGCCGCGGGCCTTCAGCCAGTCGCCGAGAGTGACCGGGGTGGTGAGTTTGCGCCCGTCCTCGGGACGCAGATCGGGGATCGGGGTGGCGTGGAACGGGTAGCTGGGCCGCTCCACCGAATGCGCGTCCGGCGCCTGATCGGGGGCGAACACGATCGGATAGTTGTTGGCGGGCAACGGCAATGGGAGCGTGTACAGCTCGATGGCCGCATCCGCCTCCGACAATTCCGCGCCCAGCTCACGCACCACCGTGTACGGCAGGTTCTCCCCGAACTTGGGCAGCGGGGTGTCCGCGGCGACGAGGGCATTGCCCCAGCGCCGCGTCACCGTCCCGTCCGGCCCGGCCTCGTTGAGGAAGCCGGCGACGATGAAATTCCCCTCCGCGTCGACGGCTTCGCTCGGCGGATAGAGCGGCCCCTGGGTGGTCGGGGTCAGGTCATAGCGCTGGTTCACCATACGGAGACAGCCTCTTTCTCGGTCAGGATGCGGCCGGGTGCGCCGGGTGTGGCGGCGACCCGATCGCTCAAATGGGTCCAGCCCTCGGCGGCCGCGCGCGCCAGCAGCACCGGGTCGTCGCCCCGGAAGGCCCGCTGCGCGACGACCTCCAGGAACGGCAGGTCGCTGGCGTGATCGCCGTAGCCGTAGGTGTTCTCGAACGCGATATCGTGCTCGCGCAGGAACTCGGTGACGGCGCTCGCCTTGGCGGCCCCGATCATGGGCCGCCACACCTCACCGGTCAGCACGCCGTTCTCATCGGTCACCGGGGTGGTGGCGATGACCTGGTCGGCCCCCAGCACCGCCGCGACGGGCGCGATCGCGGCGGCGAACGAACCGGACAGGAACACCACCCGGTCGCCCGAATCACGGTGCGCTTCGAGCGCTTCCACGGCATCGGAATAGTAGGCGGCGCCACCGGCCACGAACTGCTCGAACCAGCGCTGCCCGGAAGCGGTCAGGTCCTCGGCCCGCACCCCGCGGAAATTCCGGTAGTACAGCCGGTTGACCTCCTCGCGCGCCAGCCCGCCGGCCGCCCGCTCCTTGATCTCCCCGGTCGCCCGCGCGTATTCCGTTCCGTCGTCGCCGTTTTCGGCCAGCCAGAACCGCAGGAACGCGAACATGCTCTTGACCGTGATCAACGTCTCGTCGACGTCGAAGAACGCGGCCCCGCTCATGCCGCGACGCCCAGGTACGCCGCGATCGCCTTGGCGGCCTTGTGCCGTTCGATCTGCGAGATGCGCTCGTTCGGCAAGGCGGCGTAGGAGATTCGCGTGGTCGCCACCACCTGCCCGGCCTGCCGCACCTCCACCTCGATGGCGAATTCCAGCTTGGCCGGATCCTCGATGGACACCGGGGTGAGCACCGCGTGCACGCTGGCGGGCAGCGGGAACAGGAACGACTTGAACTCCAATTCGATGCTGTTCCAGACGATGTAGAAGTGCTGCTCCGGCCAGCGCCGCCCGTATTCCAATTCGAACGCGCCGAGGAACAGCTGCCGTACGGCTTCCACGATCACGATGCCCTGCACGTGCTCGCCGGTCTGATGATCCAGCAGCAGTTCGTTGTCCCCGTGGATCCGCAGATCCGCCGAGAACTCGGTCGCCGATTCCCGGATCAGGTTGGCCAGCAGCACATTCGAGTTCTGATACTTGTGCACCTGGTGCCGCGGCGCCGGTTCGGGCACCTCACCCAGCACCCGCAATCCCGCCGGGGCGTGAATGGCCGCCACATGCTCGACATAGTCGAGATCGTGCCGGGTCACGCCCTGCCCGAGCCGCACCGTGACCGGCTGCTCGGATTCCCGCAGCCGGCCGCCGCGCAAGGCGGCGACCAGCCCGGAGACGGTGAAGGCCCGGTCGTCTTCGGCAATGCCCCGGAATCGATCGGCGACCAGTACGAGCTCGCTGATCACCGTGGTTTCCGCCGCCGGGTACGCCGAAGAGAGTTGGGCTACAGACATTGATTCCTCCGCGAGAATGACGCTTATGGCGACGCGTTCGCCGCCATCCGGTCGTCACCCGGAGCACCCCGCCGTCGTGGAGGGTTGCCGCCCAGCCAGCCGGGGCTTGACGCTGGAACTCATGACCGTGATCGAAAAGTTATGCGGGACAGTTGTTTACGAGCAACAGTTCAAACCAGGGTGGAGAAAACTCGCCGCCCGGGGTTCAGCGTGGGCGGATGGTGGAGGCGTAGGCGAGCGCGGAACCGGTCAGCGCGAGCACGGCGATGGCCGCCGCGATGGCCGGATATCCGGAGTGGGCGAAGAGATTCGCCAATTGCGGGCCCGCGCTCGCGCCGACGAACAGGGCGAAGGTGTAGAGCGCGGTGGCCGCGCCCCGGGCCGGTCCGGCCTGTGCGGCGATGGCCTGTACGGCCGCCGGGGCCGCGACGGCGATGGCGGTGACGAGTACGAACAACCATGCCGCGACCCAGATACCGCCGAGGGGTACGGCGGTGATACCGGCCGCGACCCCGGCGGTCGCCAGGGCGACGATCACCCGGCGATTCGGATCGATGGTCCCCAATCGGCTCGCCAGGACGGGCACGGCGATCATGGCGGGAATCGCGCTGGCGCGCAGGGCCAGCAGCGCACCGTTGCCCGATCCGACGCCGTCCGGCGGCGACAGCTGAATGCCGGTGTAGATGCCGACGAACGACCCCAGCACCGCCAGGCAGCTCAGATAGAGCAGCACCAGTTTCGGCTGCCGCAGCAAGTGCCCGAACGGCGCGAAGACCGCCCGGACCGTCGGCGCCGGTCCCGCAGCGCCGGAACGCCCGTCCTGCAACACGATTCGCAGCAGCGCCGCCGACAACCCGAACGCGATCGCGCCCGAGACGAAGATGGCATGCCACCCCAGCGCATTGCCGATCAGCTGCGCCAGCACCTGCGCCACCACCCCCGCCCCGAGGAATGAACTGGTCAAGCAGGTCAACGCGAACACCCGCCGTTCGGGTGCGATGCGCTCGCTCAGATACGCGAACGCCGCGGGCGCGAAGAACGACGCGGTGAGCCCCTGCAATACGCGCGCCGCCAGCCCGGTCCCCAATCCCGGCGCGACCGCGACGATCAGCGAACTGACCACGGTGGCCAGCAACCCGCCCACGATCACCGGCCGCCGCCCCCATCGATCCGAGAGCGGACCGGTCACCAGGAACCCGGCCCCGTACGCCAGCCCGAACGCCGTGGTCGTCCAGGTGGCCGCCGATTTGGAGGTATCCCAGTCCCCGGCCAGCCGATTCAATACCGGCAGCACCACATACAGCTGCCCCACCACCAGGATCCCGACCGCACACACGGCCGCGACCGTCCGCCCGGTCGGCGCCCAGGCGGGAGCGCGTTCAATTTCGGTGGTCATCGAATCCCTTTCGCAGGCAACGAGGTCCACGTCTATCAACGACCGCACCGGTCCAACGAGGGTTAGGCGCGGCCTGAGGAAATCCCACAACGGGACCGGTCGGCATAAGCTGCGACCATGACGACCACCGCTACTCCGTCCGGCCGCGGCCGCGCCTTCCTGCTCGCCGCCGCCCTACTCGGCGCGGGCGCGACGCATTTCGCCGCGCCGAAGTTCTACGACGCCCTGATCCCGCCGGAGCTCCCCGGCGAACCCCGCACCTACACCTACGTCTCGGGCGTCGCCGAGCTCGGCATCGGCGCGCTGGTAGCGGTGCCGCGCACCCGCCGCCTGGGCGCGCGCCTGGCGGTCCTGCTGCTCATCGCGGTTTTCCCCGGCAATGTCCAGATGGCCCGGGACTGGCTGGCCAGCGACCGCCCGCTGCCCCTCAAGGCCGGCGCCCTCCTCCGCCTGCCGCTCCAGGTGCCCATGATCACGACGGCCCGCAAGGTCGCCCGCTCCGCCGCGTAGGTAGCTACCGGGGATCCGGACACCGGGCAATCTCCCTGCCGAAACCCCGCCTCCTCCTTCGTGCGGCCGCTCCGGGACGACCAACGATGTGCGGCCGCTCCGGGAGGACGAAGGGGGTGCGTCCACTCCGGGATGCCGAGCGCGCCCGTCTTCGTCAGGATGCTGGGCAGGCGGATCTGTGGGCCGGTTATCTGTCGAGCTTCGCGGTGATCGAGGCGGGTACAGGCACGCCGCGTTTGGCGATATCGGCCGTGAATCGGCGCACCAGGGGGTCGCTCGGATTGCCGAGCAGGCACACCAGGTCTCGTTCGAGGGGCGGGGTGAGACGGGACAGGGCGGCTGACAGCCCGCTGGGGATGGCGGTGGCCGGGACCAGGGCGGGGGCGACGCCCGCCGCGGCGAGCTGGGCGGCGGTGACGGCCTGGCGGGTGCGCATGGCGATTCTCGGGGTGTGGCCGCCGCGGGCCAATTCGGTGTCGAGCCAGGCGGCGAGGCCGTTGCCGGGGTGGTAGTGGACGAGCGGTTCGCCGGTCAGGTCGGCGACTGTGAGCCGGGGGCGGTCGGCGAGTGGGTGTCCGGGAGCGAATACGGCGACGATTTCTTCGGTTCCGATGAGCTCCTCCGCCCCGGTCCAGCGTGTGGGGCGCGGGCAGATCGCCACGTCCGCGTCATTCGATTCCACCAGCGCTGCCAATTCGTCGGCACTGGTCGCTTCGGCGATATGCAAGCGCACCAGTGGATTTCGGCGGATCCAAGTGCGCAGAACAGGGGCGAGCAGACCGGCCGTCAAGCTCTCCGCACAGGCCACGCGCAGTTGACCTCCAGCGCCCCGGGCGGTGGCTTTGCCGGTGCCGACGACGCGATCGGCGGCGGCCAGCGCGGCGCGGGCATCGGCTTCGATCGCCCGGCCGACCGGGGTGGCGCGTACGCCGCGCGGCAGGCGTTCCACCACGGGCGCGCCGATCTCCTTCTCGAGCGCCGCCAATTGATGCGACAGCGCGGGCTGTGAGAGGTGCAGCGCCGCCGCGGCTTCGGTGATCGAACCGGCGTCCAGGACGGCGACCAGGCATTCCAGCGCGCGCAAGGTAGGCATTCGCTGATTCTATGGATTCCATCGAAAACATTCGCATCGCGATGGGATGAGACGAGCGGCCGGGAACGCTGAGCGAGTCATGACAACTTTGCAGAACACGAAGGTCCTGATCATCGGCGCGGGCTCCGGCATCGCGCAGCAGATCGAGCAGGACGCGAAAGAATCAGGGGCACAGGTAATTTCGGTCGGCCGCCCGGAGGTCGACCTGACCGACGAGGATTCCCTCCGCGCCCTGGCCGAGCGCGTCGGCCAACTCGATCACCTCGTCTCGCTGGCCGCCGATCACGCCAACGGCCCGGTCACCGAACTCGATCGCGACGCCGTCCATCGCGCCTTCGACGCCAAGGTGATCGGCCCCATCCTGCTCGCCAAGCATTTCGCCCCGCACTTCCGGCCCGGCGGCTCGATCCTGCTGTTCTCCGGCGTCGCCGCCTGGCGTCCCGCCCCGGGCCGCTCGGTCATGGCCGCCACCAATGCCGCCGCCGCGACCCTGGCCGAAGCCCTGGCGGTGGAACTGGCGCCATTGCGCGTGAACGCGCTGTCCCCCGGCATCATCGATTCCGGGGCGTGGGACGGCCCGGGCAAGGCCGCGTTCTTCGAAGGCGTCGCGGCCCGCAACCCCGCCCGCCGGGTCGGCAGCACCGCCGATGTCTCCGCGGCCGCACTCTTGGCCCTGACCAACCCGTTCCTCACCGGCGCCACCCTCCACGTGGACGGTGGCGGCCGGTTGGTCTGATCAGGCGAGGATGAACATCAGGGTCTGGGAGATGCCCCCGCCTTCCCGCCACCAGGAGTACCCGAACCAGACGCCGGGCGTGACCTCGCGGATCTCGTCGTAGACCTGCGGGACCGGTGACGGCGCGTAGTCGATGGCCCAGGTCGGGCCGCCGTCCAGCACCGCCGCCCCGGGATAGACGTTGGCCTGTATCGCCTCGATACCGGCCGGCGTCAACCGGTTCAGCAGGTACCCGCCGTCCGGCCCGGTGTAGAAGGTCTTGCCGATCCACAGTGCCGGGGCGATGGGCTTCACATCGCCCCGCGCCACCCACCCGTCCTTGACGCCCATGGGCACCGCACCGCGCGGGGCATCGCGGAAGATGCTGTCCTGCTGGGCATTCGAGCAGCGGAAGCGTAGTGAGTCGACGGTGGCGGCGCGATTGCCGGAGTAGAGCACGCAGCCGCCGCCGTAGTCGGCGTCGGCCTGCGCGGCGGGCATGGCGACCGGTAGGGATAAAAATATTGCGCCGAGCGCGAGCGGGAGCACACACCTGGCGAGCGTGTTCCGGAGAAACTCAGAATTCATCTGCATCTGGGGCCTCCATCGGACGAACCCCGACCTATCGCGATGGTAGATCGCACACGATGGATCGAGCCGGGCCGACACCGAATCGAGACCGGCGAGGCAACCGCATGGCATACCACGCGGCGGCGAGCCCGGTGATAGTTGACACATGCAAGCGAAGGGGCCGGGATCGGCGCGTATGCGGTGGCTGTGGCTGGCGGCCGCCGCTATCGTGGCGCTACTGGCGGCCCGGGCCGCCGCGACGGGAAACAACCCGACCGGACCGGTTCCGCTATTGATCAAACCTCCGGCAACCATCGCCCCGGCCGCGCCGGCGGCGGCCGAATTGGCGCGGCGCATGCAGGAGGCGATCGAGACGATCGCCCCCGGCACCACCGCCGGGATCGACGTGGTCGATATCGCGACCGGCACGGTGATCGCGACCGTGAACGCGGGCAGCCAGTTCTACACCGCCTCGGTGGTGAAGGTGCTCATCGCCCTGGACGCACTGAAACGCGCTGACTGGCAACCGGATTCGAGCGCGGCCGACCTGCTCACCGCCATGCTGGCCACCAGTGACGACGATATCGCCGACGCGCTCTGGGACGAGGGCGGGCGCGAGGCCATCATCACCCGCATGACGACGCTGATCGGGCTGCCGGGCACGGTGCCGCCCGAGGATCTTGATCAGTGGGGCGAAACCCGCACCACCCCAAGGGATGTGGTGGCGATGCTGACCTATCTGACCACCCGGGTCCCGGCGTCGGCACGCGATCTCATCCTCGCGGCGCTGCGCGACACCGAGGAGATCTCGGCCGACGGCACCGACCAGTACTTCGGCATCCCGAGTGCGCTGTCCGGTCATCCGTGGGCCGTCAAGCAGGGCTGGATGTATCTCGACGACTCGCTCACCTTGGCCACCACCGGTCTGGTAGCCCCTGCCGATGACAGCCCGCTGCATTACGCGGTCGTCGTCCTCACCACCCAGCCGGTCGAAACCCCTTGGGCCGATGCCGAATCCGCGCTCACGGCCGCCGTGACCCTGCTGCGGCCCGCCCTGACCTGAACCGCCCTCACGCCAGCCAGCGCCGCACCCATGCGCGGGCGATGCGCCGGCCGCGTTCGGGCGACACCCGATCGGGTTCGGTGAGGACGGCGATGGAGAGACCGTCGAGCAGCCCCAGCAGTTCGGTTGCGGCATCGGCGGATTCACCGGCGCGCGCCGGATTGGCCGCGGCGAGCAGGCGGGCCAGCAGCCCGGCGGTATCGGCCCACTGCTCGCGGTGCAGGGCGGCGATTCCCGGATCGTGGGCGGCCCGCGCCACCAGCGCCAGCCACATGCGCGAGAGCCGATGCTCCGGGGTCGGCGTGAGCAGTAACTCGGTGACGCCGAGTAGTTGTTCGCGCGGCTCCAGGTCCCCGATCCCGGATTGATGGAACCGTTCCAGCGCCTGATCGCGCACGTGATACCAAGCGGCCGTGAGCAGATCGGTCTTGGTGGAGAAGTAGTACTGGACGGTCCCGATGGACACCCCGGCCCGCTGCGCCAGATCCCGGATGCTCACCCCTTCGATCCCGCCTTCGGCAATGGCGTCGGCCAGCCGGTCCAGCAGTTGCCCGCGCCGGTCGGTGCTGTCGGCGGCGGTGCGGCTATCGCGCATGTCGGCCCCTCTGGCTGGAGTAGTAACGCCAGGCCGCGCCGATCAGTCGCTGCGCCAAGGCGGTCGGTTCGGGACGTTCGTCGTCGCGGGCGGGCCGGTCGGCCACGGCGGCGAAGAACAACAGCAGTATGCCCAGACCACCCAGTCCGAAATACACCGCCTCACCCAGCATGGTCACCAGCACCCGCAGGAACCCGTGCTCCTCCCCCGCCACCCGCGGCGCGATCACCACCCCCTGAACCCAGTGCACCCCCTCGGCCAGCAGCCACACGAACGCGCCCGCGGCCGTGCAATACCCAGCGGTTCGATGCCGCCGCGCCAGACGAAATCCGAACGCGGAGGTACCCACCGCGAGCACGACGACCACGGCCTCGGTGGCGGGAAACAAGGCGCTCATCCCCGGACCTCCGCACCCCGGGTGCGCGCGATGGCGACGAGCAGCAGCGCCCAGGCGCCGATCAGGAACAGATTGCGCAGTCCCGCACCCAGTTCCATGTGTTCGACGATGCCCTCCGCGTCGCCGCCGAACCAGCGCAGCCGGTCGGCGGCGAGGGCGATGCCGGAGGCGATGAGGGCAAGTAGCGAAGCGCCGAGGGCGAACGGGAAGGCCGTGGCGAGGCGGCGGCGGTAGTAGACGGCGAGTCCGGCGCCGGCGAGTGGGGCGCACAGGCCCAGCAGTTCCAATAACCTGAACACGGTCGCTCCTCATACGTTCGTATAGAATCTACATATATTCACACCTTAATCCCTCATACGTTCGTATGGTAGCTTGAATTCCAACGGACCCGATCCGACCGGTCCCCGACCTCGATCCGAGCCGATCATGATGCTCCCCGTCCCCCGCAGAGGACTCCGGTTCCTCTGGCTCGCACTGGATCTCGGCGTCTCCCCCGCCGCCTTCTACCTCACCCAGGCCGCCGGTTTCGGCGTGGTCCGCGCGCTGATCACCGCCGCGACCGTGGCGACCTGCTGGCTGGCCGTCGGCACCCTCCGCACCCGGCGGCTGGATGCCGTGGCGCTGACCATGATCGTCACGTACGCGCTCATGCTGGCCATGGCGCTCGCCACCCACGATCCGCGCCTGGTGCTGCTGCGCGACCCCGCCATCAGCGCGATCACCGGCCTGATCTTCCTGGCCAGCACGCGCACGGCCGTGCCGGTCACGGCCTATCTCGCCCAGCGCCTGCACGGCGCGGAAACCCTGTCCCCCGGGGAAATTCGGACCCACCGGCAGCGGTCCGCGCTCTGGGGCGCGGTCCTCACCGCCGAGTCGGCCGTGCGCGCGGCCCTCGTCTTCGCGCTCCCGATCCCGGTCGTGGCCGGTATATCCCCATTGCTGGAGCTGGTCGTGCTGGCCGCCCTCGGCGGCTACGCCTACCGTCAGCACCGCCGCCACCGAAACCCCGTGGCGGAAATGGCCGAACCGGTCCCGGCTCGATGAGAATCAGCCCATGACCGATGACCCCGCCCGCGCCCGCCTGGCCGCCGGGGCCCTGTTCACCCGGGGCCGCGACGTCTTCCTGGTCCACAAGACCTACGGCAACGGCTGGGACATCCCCGGCGGCGGCGTGGATCGCGGCGAATCCCCCTCCGCCGCGTGCCGGCGCGAACTCCGCGAGGAGCTCGGCCTGGACCGGCCGCCGCGCCGCCTGCTGGTCCACGACTGGGCGCCCAGCGACGCCGACGGCGACAAGATCCTCTACGTCTTCGATTGCGGGACCATCGAACCCGCCGACGAACCCGAAATCGTGCTGCAGGCCAGCGAATTGGACGACTGGGCCTGGGTGCCGATCGAGCAGGTCGGCGACTACCTGATCCCCCGCCTGGCGCGCCGATTGCGCGAGGCGTTCCGGGCGGCCGAACAGGACGCGCCCGGCTACCTCGAATACGGCGCGCCGTTCAGCGCCGGGTGAGCGGCGGCTGCCGATCCGCCCACGGCACCGCCGTTTCCAGCTCGGCCGCCAATTGCAGCAACAGGTATTCGCTCCCCGGCGGTCCGACGAACTGGGTCCCCAGCGGCAGATCCGCAGCCGTCCAATGCGTCGGGACGCTCATGGCGGGCCGCCCGGTGATATTGGCCAGCTGCGTGAACGGAACCGCCGCCAGGTTCGCGGTCACCAGCTCGCGATAGAAGTCGGTGCGCGGCAAGACGTTTCCGGCCCCGAGCTTGAGCAGCGGCGGCAACGCCCGTTCCAGCGCCGCGGGCGTCCGGTTCTGCCCGATCAGCAAGGGCGGCTCGGCCAAGGTCGGGGTCAGCAATAGGTCGAACCGTTCGTGGAACTCCGCCAGCGCCCGCGTGTACACATTCCAGCGCGCCTGCGCTTCGACCAGCGCCGGCGCGGACACCGCCCGGCCGACCGCCGCGAGCACCTGGGTATCGACATCGAATTCGCCCGGCCGCGCCCCGGTCCGGCGGCAGGCTTCGGCGAGTTCCGCGGCGGCCACGGCGGTCCACACCGTCATGAAGTCCATGGCCATCTGCTTGCCGTCGAGCCGCGGCGTCGCGGCTTCGACCCGGTGCCCGAGGGATTCGAGCAGTGCGGCCGTATTCTCCACGGCGCGAACGGCTTCCGCGTGCACCGGCGTGCCCAGCGGGGATTCGTGGCCGAACCCGATCCGCAGCCGGCGCGGCGCATCGCCGACCGCATCGAAGTAGGGCCGCTCGGGCCGCTCGATATGGAACGGCGCGGCCGCGTCCGGCACCGCGAGAATGTCGAGCATGCGGGCGGTATCGCGCACCGACCGCGACAGCACGCCCTCCGACGCCGCCCCGAACAGCGGATCACCCAGCACCGGCCCGCTGGAGACCAGGCCGCGTCCGGGCTTGAGCCCGAACAGCCCGGTGTGCGCGGCCGGAATCCGGATCGACCCGCCGCCGTCGCTGGCACCCGCCACCGGCACGATCCCGGCCGCGACCGCCGCCGCCGAACCACCGGACGACCCGCCCGGCGTGCGCCCCAGATCCCACGGATTCCGGGTGGCCCCGAAGGTCCGGGTCTCGGTGATGCCCTTGCTGCCGAATTCCGGCGTCGCCGTCTTGCCGAACACGACCAGCCCGGCGTCCAGCCATCGCCGCACCACCACGCTGTGCCGTTCGGCCGGAATGCGCCGCAGCGGACCGGTTCCCGCCGAGGTCGGGTATCCGGCGTAGTCCTGCACCAGGTCCTTGATCAGGAACGGCACGCCCGCGAACGCCCCGGACCGCTCGGGGCGATCGGCGAGTTCCTTGCCGACCTGGTCCATGAGCAGGCTCACCGCATTGATGGCCGGCCCGACCTGGGCATGACGGTCCAGGGCCGCCTGCAAGAGTTCGGTGGGGTGCGCCTCGCCGCGGGCGACCAGTCCGGCCAGTCCGACGGCATCGTGGGCGCGGTACTCGTCGTACCTCATCGTCGTCTCCTCACGCGCGGGTCCCGTTTGCTCCCGCACCGACCACGATAGCCATACCGATCGGTTACGTAACCGTTTGGAACGGAAAATTTCGCCACGCACCCCGATCCCACTAGGCTTCCACCCGTGACCCCGGAACCGGCGGCGAATCCCGAAACCAGAATCGACGGCCGCAGGCTGCGATTCCAGCATCGCCGCCCCGAATTGCTCGCCGCCGCTACCGAATACGTGCTCGAGAACGGGGTGCGGGATTTCTCGCTGCGCCCGGTCGCGCAGGCGCTGGGCGTCAGCCACGCCACCCTGATCCGGCATTTCGCGACCCGGGACGCGCTCATCGCCGAGGTGCTGGAGAACATTCGCGTCGATTTCGAGCGCCGCCTGTTCACCCCGGAGATCCGCACCGCCGAATCCGCCCAGGAGCTGCTGCGCGCCGCCTGGCGGCTGCTGTGCCAGCCGCGTGAGCAACGCCAGTTCCTGGTGCTGTTCGAACTGGTCGCGGCCGGCGCCCACACCCCCGCCGGTCCGCTGGCCCGGCTGGCCACCGATTGGCTCACGCTAATCGAGACCGAGCTGGAGCGTTACGGCTGGCCCGCCGAATCCGTTTCCAGCACCGCGACTTTCGTGCTCGCCCAGGTGCGCGGGCTGCAATTGGATCTGCTCACCACCGGCGACCGGGAGCGGGTGGACGCCGCCTTCGAGCTGACCATCGACCTGCTCACCGCATCGGCGGGGTGAGGGCTATTCCGGGCGCGGCCCGACCAGCGCGATGGCGGTTTCCACCGCGACGGGGATGATCTCGTCGATATCGCGCCCAGCCTCCACGGTGGAGGCGATCAGTTCCCGGAACCCGCCGTAGAGGATGGTCGCCATCTGCCGGGTCGGCGGATGCAGTCCGGCGGAGTGGAAAGCCGGTGTGGCGGTGAGGTTCTGGATCAGGTCGATGAACGCGTCGGCGGCCTCGTGATGCAGCTGGCTGGCCCGCTCCCCCAGCGCCGGGGTGTCGCGAATCCAGGCCAGGGTGATCGAGGTGTCCTGTTTGGACGCCCCGATCCACGCCTGCACCGCCTGCTGGATCTGGGTGCGCCAGGGCGCGGACGGATCCACCGCGGCGTAGATCTCGCGCACCGTGTCACCGTTGCGTTCGCCCAGCAGCGCGATGAAACAGGCCTGCTTGTCGGCGAAGTGCTCGTAGAAGGTGCGCCGCGAGGTGCGGGCGGCCCGCACCACGTCGGCGACCGTGGCGTCCTTGTAGCCGCGTTCGCGCACCGCCTCGGCCATGCCTTCCAACAGCCGCCGCCGGAAAGCGGATTCGGCGACGGCGTTGCTGATCGGCTCGGCTCGGGTCACGACGACCAGGGTAGTTTCTCCCTTTCCGGGACCGCGGTCCGGTGTGCGAACCGGACGGTGCCGTCCTCGATGCGGCCGTGCCGCAGGGTGAGCACGTCCTGCGCGTAGTTCATGCCCAGCCGCCACGGGGCCCGCGATCCGGCCTTCGGGAAGCGGTCGATGGCGCGCAGCACGTATCCGGCCTGGAAGTCCATCAGCGGCGCGGGCGTGACGGCGGGGTCGGGCCAGGGCGTGAAGTGGCTGTAGCCGTTGCGATCCAGATGGCGCAGCATGCGGCAGACGAATTCGGCGACCAGATCGGCCTTCAGCGTCCAGGAGGCATTGGTGTAGCCGATGGTGAAGGCGAAATTCGGGACGCCGCTGAGCATCATGCCCTTGTAGGCCATGGTCTCGGGCAGTTCGACGGTGCGGCCGTCGACTTCGAGGGTCATACCGCCGAAGGCGAGCATGTCGAGCCCGGTCGCGGTCACCACGATGTCGGCCGCGAGCTCGGCGCCCGACTCCAGCCGCAGCCCGGTGGGCGTGAACCTCTCGATGCGATCGGTGACCACGTCCGCCTTGCCCGCCCGGATGGCCTTGAACAGGTCCGCGTCCGGCACCAGGCACAGCCGCTGATCCCACGGGTCGTAGACGGGATTGAAGTGGGTGTCCACGTCGTATCCGGCCGGCAGCTGTTTGACCGTCTGATCGCGAATGAACTTGCGCATCATGGCCGGTCGCCGCTGGCTGAGCTGATAGATGAGGGTGCCGACGGCGACGTTCTTCCACCGGGTGACGGCGTAGGCGCGGCGGGGGCCGAGCAGTTCCCGCAACCGGGTCGCCACGGCGTCCACCGAGGGCAGCGACATGATGTAGGTCGGGGACCGCTGCAACATGGTGACCCGTGCGGCCTTTTCGGCCATGGCCGGTACCAGGGTGACCGCGGTGGCCCCGCTGCCGATCACCACCACCCGTTTCCCGGCGTAGTCGAGGTCTTCGGGCCACTGCTGCGGATGCACGAGTCGCCCTCGGAAATCCTCGATTCCGTCGAATTCGGGGGTGAAGCCGCGGTCGTACCGGTAGTAGCCGCTGCACACGTACAGGAACGAGCAGGTGAGCTGCGAGCGCACGCCGCCGTGCTCGAACTCCACCGTCCAGCGCGTATCCGCGCTCGACCAGGTTGCCCGAATCACCTTGTGCCCGTACCGGATTCGCTTGTCGATGCCCGCGTCGGCGGCGGTATCGCGAATGTAGCCGAGAATCGCGGGCCCGTCCGCGATGGCCTCGGCGGCCACCCACGGCCGGAATCGATAGCCGAGGGTGTGCATGTCGGAGTCCGAGCGCACCCCCGGATAGCGGAACAGATCCCAAGTGCCGCCGCTGGTTTCGCGGGCCTCGAGGATGGCGTAGCTGCGCTGCGGGAACGCGCACTGCAGGTGATGCGCCGCCCCGATACCCGAGAGTCCGGCGCCGACGATCACCACGTCCACATGTTCGGTCACTTCCCGGCTCCCTTCGCCGCCCGGCCCCGTGCGCGCGCCATGACGAAGCCGAGCACGTCGTAGTAGTGGGTGGGGGTCACCCGGGTGAGAATGTCGAACAGGTGGGCGTCGGGTCCGACCAGAATCCGGGCTTTGCCCTTTTCGACGCCGCCGCAGATGATTTCGGCCGCCTTCTCCGGCGAGGTCATGGTCATGGCCTCGAATTCGTCGGCCAGCTGGTCCCTGGTGCGCCCGCGACCCTCGGGGTCCGTCCGCATCCGGGCATTGCGGGCGATATTTGTGGTGATGCCGCCGGGATGCACGGTCACCGCCGAAACCCCGGTGCCGCGGAGTTCGTGCCGCAATGCTTCGGTGAAACCGCGCACCGCGAATTTCGCCGCGCAATAGGCGCTCTGGTACGGGATTCCGGCGAGCCCGTACACACTGGAGGTGTTCACGATCGCGCCGCTGCCCTGCGCCATCAGGATCGGCAGGAAGGCCCGGGTACCGTTCACCACGCCGTCGAAATTGATCCGCCGCAGCCATTCGTCATCCTCGGGCACGGCGTCGACGACCGACGATGCCAAGGCGACCCCGGCATTGTTGAACACCGCCGCCAGTGGCGCGGTCAGCCAGTCCTGTACCTCGTCCGCGAAGGCAAGCTGATCGGCGGCGTCGCGCACGTCCAGCACCCGGGTGAGCACCGGACCGTGCAGTGCGGCCGCCGTCTGCTTCAGCCCGTCGGCGTCGATATCGGCGATGGCCACCGGCGAGCCCCGGCGCGAAAGCAGTTGGGCGAGTCCGCGTCCGATGCCGGAGGCCGCCCCGGTGATCATTACCGGACGTCCGGACAGGGGCCTAGTGGTTCGGGGCATCGGTGCTCCTGGATTCGGCGGTGCGGATGTGGGTGTCGACGAGCTCGGCGAGCGTGGGCCACAGCGCGGCCGGCAGATCGTGCCCCATCCCGGGCAGGGTGTGCAGCCGCGCACCCGGAACGGCCTGGGCGGTGACGACCCCACCGGTCGGGTCGACCATTCGATCACGGTCACCGTGCAGGACCAGGGTAGGCGCGGTGATGGTGCGCAGTTCGCGGGTCCGGTCGCCGGATTTCAGGATGCCCGCGAGCTGGCGGCCCACGCCGGGCGACGGGCGCGGGTCGCGATCCCAGGTCTCGCCCGCGACGGCGCGCACCAGGGCTTCGTCGAACGGGTAACCGGCGGAACCGATATGGCGGTACATGCGCACGGCCGCGTCCAGGTGCTGTTCGCGGGTACTGGACGGTTTGGCGAACATGCGCAGCCAGGTGGACAGTGCCGGACGGCCGACCCGGGCGGCGCCGCTGGTGGAGAAGATCGAGGTGAGCGACCGCACCCGGTGCGGTTGCCGGGCGGCGACGGTCTGGCCGATCATGCCGCCCATGGACATGCCGACCAGGTGCGCGGAGTCCCAGCCGAGCGCGTCGAGCAGTCCGGTGGCGTCCTGGGCCATCGCGCCGAGATCGTATTGCTCCGGATGCCAGCGCTTCCGGAGTAGATCCAGTCCGCCCGGCGGCCGGAACGTGGCGTGCGTGGACGCGCCCACATCGCGATTGTCGAAGCGGACCACCTGGTAGCCGCGGCCGGTGAGCAGCCGCACCAGGCCGTCGTGCCATTCGTGACGCTGCTGCCCGAGTCCGGCGATGAGCAGCAGCGGGATGCCGTTGTCGTCGCCGAGCTGTTCGTAGGCCAGGGTGATGCCCCGGCCGACGTCGGCGAAGCGGTCGTTGCTCATGCGTTCACTTCCTCGGCGCGAGTCTCGGTGTCCACCACGGGTTTCGGGGCCCGGCGGTACACCACCGCGCGGCCCTTCTTCGCGGGCACCAGGGCCACGCCCCGGAAGTGGACGCGTTCGTCCGGCGCGTCGGTGGGCTCGAGGGTGAAATCCCGTAGCAGCGTACGCAGGACGATGTTCATCTCCATGGTCGCGAACGACGCCCCGATGCAGCGCCGCGCACCGCCGCCGAACGGAATCCAGCTGAACGTTCCCGGCCGCTCCCCGACGAACCGATCCGGGTCGAAGGCCTGCGCGTTCGGGAACAGTTCCTCGTTGTCGTGCATGAGCCGGATGCTGACCATCACGTGCTGCCCGCGCGGCAGCGTCCACCGGCCGAGCTGCATGGTCTCGGCGCGCACCTTGCGCAGCGTCGAATCGATCACCGGCCGCACCCGCTGCACTTCCAGCAGGGTGGCCTCGCGCAGCGCCGACCCGCCCGAATCGGATTCCGCGACCAGCCGATTCAGCAGCTCGGGATGCCGCCGCAGCCGCTCGACGGTCCAGGCCAGCGAGGTGGCGGTGGTCTCGTGCCCGGCGGTCAGCAGGGTCAGCAGTTCGTCGGCGATCTCCTGCCGCGTCATGGCCGAACCGTCGTCGTAGCGCGCCTGCAACAGCATGGCGAGGATGTCGTGCCGTTCGCTCAACGCCGGATCGGCCGCGCCGCGCGCGATCAGGCCCGCCACGATCTCGTCGTACTGCCGCCGGTACTCCGCGAACCGCCCCCACGGCCCGTACCGCCCGAGGAATCGCCGCGGCACCGGAATGGCCGCCAGCGCCGACCCGATCAGCACCAGTTTCGGCAGCAGCGTCCGCAATTGCTCGAATTCGGTTCCCTCGGCGCCGAATACGGCGCGCAGGATCACGTTCAGGGTGATCCGCATCATCGAATCCATGGTCGCGAATTCGCGCCCGGACGGCCAGGTCGCCATTTCCCGGACGGCTTCCGCCTCGATGAGCTCTTCGTACACCGCCAGCCGCCGCCCGTGGAACGGCGGGGCGAGCAGCTTGCGCTCCTTCTTGTGCTCGTCGGCGCGCAGCGCGAAAAGCGAACCCGGGCCGAGGAATTGGCCGAGATTGACGTCGATATTGTCCGCCAGGTCGCTGCTCGCGGTGAACAGCGTGCGCACCTCCGACGGTTCGGAGATCACCACCGTCGGCCCGAACCGCGGCATGCGGATCATGAACGCGGACCCGTATTTCCGATGCAGTCGCCGCCACGCCCGCGTCCGGCCCGCGAGAATCTCCACGGCCTGAACGATTCCCGGCGTCGACGGTCCCGCGGGCAATTTCACTGTGGTCATCAGCCACTCCCAGCCTGGTACCCCTATGTACCGCCCTCACGGTACGCCGACGTACCAACTGTGGCAAGGGTCACTCCGGGATCGGTCCGAAACCCGTCGGCTAGCCGACCACCAGCGTCCCGGTCATGCCCGAGTGGTAGCGGCAGTAGATGGCGTAGCTGCCGGCCGTGGCGGGCACGGTGAACGTCTTCGTCTCGCCGCCTTCGACTTCGACGTCGAACAACCCGGATTGGGTGGAGGTGACGCTGTGCTCCACCTTGTCCTTGTTCACCAGGGTCACCGTCGCGCCCGGGGCGACGGTGGCGGGCACCTGGAATTGGTTGCCGCTCATGACGATCTGCACGGTCCCCGCGGCGGCGCTGGTCTCGGTGCTGTCGCCGCCGCCGGAGCCGCCGCACGCGACGGCCGCCAGTAACAGCAGAAGTGCGAGCAGTGAGCCGAACAGCGGGCGGCGGCGGGAAATGGGCGTGGTGCGCATAGTGTCCTCCTGCGAGTCCCCTCCGCCCCATCCACGCACGACGAGGGGGCCGGAGTTCAATGCGCGCTACGCCTTCCGGATGGTGCTGAACGGATCCGGCTCGGGCGGCAGCTCCGAGAGCAACTGCCGCAACCGGGTATTGATCCCGCGCAGCCGGCTGTAGTCGTAGTTGGTGGCGGCGTCCCGCCCCTCCGCGATCAGCGCGTCGGCGGCGACGATGTCCACCATGGCGTGCCGGTGCTCGCAGAGGCTGTCGAAGACGATCACCTCCAGCTCACCGGTGTAGTCCAGGATCCGCCGCAGCAGCCCGGACAGTTCGGAGGTGCGCTGGCGCAGCAGATCCGGTTCGTGCGCCTCGATGGCGCTGCGCACCGAGACCTCGTGCTGGTCGAGTTCCAGCCGGTACATCTCCTCGCCGATCCGGTCCACCCGGCGGCGAATGTAATCGAGCATCTCGTTCGCCTTGGCCACCAGGCTCGGCCACAGCAGTTCGTCCTCGGCCTCGTCGATGGTGGCGCGCAGATCCCGCAGCCGCTGATCGGCGGCCACCGCGGCATCCGGGTCGGTGGCCGCCGCGGCGATCAGCTGCTCGGTGTCGGCGACCGTCTTCTCCTGTTCCAGCCGGAACAACAGCAGTTCCGAGGTGGGATTGCCGACCTCGGCGTGCCGTTTGCGCACCGCCGCCAGCCGTTCCGCCTCGACCGCGGCCAGTTTGCGCAATTCGGCGGCGTCCGGGCGGGTTTCGGTGTGCAGGTCGATGACGTCCTCGAATTCGGCGTCCAGGTAGGGCAGGTAGGCGCGGGCGATCATCAGCCGGGAGGCGTCGATCTCCACCGTCACCTCGATCTCGCTGCCCGCCGGTACATTGCGCTCGATCTGGTCGGCGGTGATGTCGAGGCGGCCGATGGTGCGATTGCGGTCGGCGCGCGCGTATTCGCCCTCCAGCACCGGGATCCGGATGACGCCCGCGCGGGTGGTGCCCCGGTTCAGCGGCACCGCGGTGCGCAGGCGCTTGCGCGCCCGGGTGGGCAGCGGGGTATTGCGCTCGATGAGCGGGACGGTGGTGTTATCCGACAGCCCGACGCTGATGGTGTGGATGAGCGGCGGATTGGTCTCGACCGCGCCCACGGTATAGGTCAGCGTGTCGGGGGTGAGCGCGCGGCGCAGTCCGGAGGCGTCGGTGAGTTCGATGTCGAAGGTGTTGGCGCGCCCGGTATCCGCCCACAGGGTGGTGGCGAAGACGCCGGTGTCGGCGACCGGCACCTTGCCGCTGCGCCACGGCGGGCGGGCGGCGGCATTGACCAGTTCGACGCTCAGTCCGGCGGGCACGGTGGCGTCCGCGCCCGCGATCCGGCCGACCACCAGGGGTTCCCGGTCGGGTCCGACCGGCTGGTATTCCAATTGCACGGTGAACCCGCCGGGCGCGGCCACCGGCGCGGATTCCTGCGGAATCCGTTGCGTCCCGGCGAAAATGGCGGCCCCGCGCGCGACCACGGTCAACGGGTCCTGGCTGAAGTCGAGCGGAATGCCCAGCCCGCGCGCCGGATCCGCGAGATGCTCGCGCAAGGTCGGCGACAGGGTGGGCCCGCCGACCAGAATGAGCTTGCCGATATCGCCGGGCGCGAGATGCGCCTCGTCGAGCGCCTTGCGGCACAGGTTCACCGAGCGGGTGAGCAGCGGTTCGGTCAGGCGCTCCACATCGGCGCGCTTCAGTTCGTAGTAGAACTCGAACCGCTTCCCGCTCTCGTCCTCGAGCTCGATCTCGATATCCGCCGACGCCGACCGCGACAGCGCGACCTTCGCCTTCTCGGCATTGAGCTTGAGCTTGCTCACCACCGCATGCCAGCGCGGATTGCCCCGGGACAGGTCCGGCAGCCCGAATTCGGTGCGGGCGGCCGGAATCAGCAGCTCGTCCACGATCGCCCAGTCGATGAGCTTGCCGCCCAGATAGTTGTCGCCGCGATGGTTGAGCACCGTGAACTCGCCGTCGCGCAACTGGATGATGGCGGCGTCGAAGGTGCCGCCGCCGAAGTCGTACACCAGCCAGCGCTCGTTGTCGCCGGCCGATTGGAAACCGTAGGCCAGGGCGGCGGCGGTCGGCTCCTGCAACAGCGGCGAGAAGCGCAGTCCGGCGGCCTGGGCGGCGGCGCGGGTGGCATCGCAGGCGCTCATGTCGAAGGCGGCCGGGACGGTCACCACCGCGGCTTCGATCTCCTCGCCCAGACGCTGCTGCACATCCGCGCGCAAGGACTTCAGCACCTCCGCCGACAGCTGCTGCGGGGTGAGTTCGCGTCCGGCGGCGGCGAATCGGACCGACTCCCCCGCGGTGCCCATGCGCAGTTTGAACTCGGCGGCGGTGTTGTCCGGATCGGATTCGCCGCGCTCCTTGGCCGCCCGGCCCACCCGCAGGCGGTCGCGCTTGTCGATCCACACCGCCGAGGGGGTGGTATCGGCATCCTCGTTGTTCTTGATCACCTCGGCGTCGACGCCACGCAGCACCGCCACGGCGCTGTTGGTGGTGCCCAGATCGATACCGAAGTCAACCGTCGCCCGGCCCATCAGCGTCCTTCCGAAAGTTCCTGCGCCGCCGTCGAATCGGCGGGCGTGGCCACGATGATCTGGCCCATCTGCACCATGCGGTCGTCCACGTACACGGTGGGGGTGACGGTCTCGGCGACCGTCTCCCGCTGCACCGCCTCGGAGGCCTCGAAGGCGATCACCTCCACCGACTGCCCGGCGTCGAAGAATTCGCCGGTGTGCGACTGCACCTGCACGCCCGCGTCGGCGAGCGCGTCCGTCATCGAATCCAATTGCCGCGCCACCGATCTCAGCAGTTTGCGCACATCCTCGTCCGGGCGCGCGCCGTCGAGCTTGCCGCGCAGCCGCCACACCCCGGTCGCCAGTTCGGCCAGTACCGGCCGGAAATCCTTGTCCATGCCCTGCTCCCCTCCTCGGCCGGTCAGGGCCGCTGCCCGTATTTCCAGCCCTTGTCCAGGTATTCGACCACCGGCGGGAAACGCAGCGCCTGTTCGTGGCCCTCTTCGTTCTTCATCGAGGCGTTCGTGCCGAACGCGATCAGGCCGACGACGCACAGTGCCGTGACCACGAACACCGCGTGCACCGCGAATCCGATGAACAGCGAGATCAAACCGACGATCAGGCAGAACACCGCCGCGCCATCGGATTTGGACCGCGCTTCCTCGCTCGGCAGTTGCGTCTGCCGGCAGCCGGCGCAGCGGGGCACCTCGATGGTCATCGACTTCCACTGCGTGTGATTGCCGGTGCGCACCACCTCGCCGTACATCGGGACGGCTTTGTGCTGTCCTTGCGCGGCCTGATTACGGCCGCAGAACCAGCAGGTTTCGCGCATCCGGGTGGCGGCCTCGCGGTCGCGGCGGATACCGGCGAGAGTGGTCTGCTGCTTGCCGATGAAGTCCTTGGCCTCCTGGCCCACCGCCAGCGCGGCGGTGTCGGTCAGCACCGCGCCGGTGGGATCCAGTTCACCGGTCTCGTTGAAATAGGCCACCGCGCAGTTGGTGGCGACGCGGGCCACGATGTCCTGGAATTTGGCGAGCCGCTCGGCCTCGGTCCCGGCCGCGCGCAGGCGCGAGAGGGGCACCCGGGCCGCGGACAGCAGGTCACGCGCCGCCGTCAAGGACTGCCGTGCGTCCCGGTCGGTCACCTCCTGCGCTTCGTCACAGAGCTTTTCGATGCGCGCGCCCGCCATGCCGGACCATTCCCGGGTCAGCCGGTCGCGGGTCGCCGGGGTGGTGGCGAGCGGGCCGAGGCGTTGCAGCAGCGCCTCGGTGGCGGCCACGTCCTTGGTCTCGTTGAAATGCCGGATATCGCAGCCGAGCGCGGACGGGACGATATCGTCGTGTGCGCCCGCCGCCACCGGATCGGTCCACGGGACCAGGCGGTCGATCACCTGGAAGGCGATGCGGGTGCGGTCCAGCATGCGATTCGCCGCGGCCGATCCCTGCTTCGGATCCTTCGCCACCACCGAGAACTCTTCGGCGGCAATCTCTTTCACCCAGGCCGCCAGGGTGCGCACGGCGGCCGCGCGGGCCTCGCCGAGCTGGGCGGCGGTGAAGGCGCTCGGATAGCCGCGCAGCTGTTCGGCGAAACGATCCAGCACGAGCAGATGGATTTCGGCGGTGTCGATATCGTCGGCTCGGGCGGCGCGCACGATGGCGTCGGTGTGCAGGCGCAGCAGCGCGGCGGGCAGGGCGCGGCGCAGCTGGCCGATCACCGGCGCGCCGAGGCGGCGATCGTCGATATCGGTTCCGCGAGCGAGCAATCGGCTCCAGACGGCCGGATGGTTCAATGCGGCATCCCACGCGGTCAGCGCATCCAGCCAGGTCTCCGGCACCGCCCCGCGCGAGCCCTCGAGCGCGCGAACGTGCCGCACCACCGCGATATTGCGCGCGGCGATACCGGCGTCGGTTCCCTTGCCGTACAACAGTTCCAGCCAGTGCCGCTCCACACCGTCGAGGTCGTTGCCCGCGAGCAGGGCGGCATCGGTGGCGTCGATCGGCCACACCCACAGCAGCTCGTGCAGCAGCCGCTGCACCGGTTCCCGCAGCTGGTTGAGCGCGGCCTTCACATCGGCGATCTCCGGGGCGGGCGTCACCGGCAGCGACACCCGGAAGGTGGGCGGCGCGCCCAGCCGTTCACTGGCTTCCAGCTCGGTGGTCCGCTTGCGCAGTTGCCGGGCATCGGCGTCGGCGGACAGGCCGGCGAGCCGGAAAGGGTTGCGCCCGTACGGCGAATCGTCGAACAGCACGGCGAGCGCCGTCCCCACCGGGGTCGTCGCATCGGCCGCCGGCGGTGCGCCCGCCCAGCCGATCCGCGCGGCATCCACCAGCCGCGGGACCTCGGGCCGCACCGGAAGTTCTTCGATGCCGCGCAATCTCGCGAGATTGATCTTCGCGTTATTGCTCCCGAACACGACGGCGCGCTCGTACCACTCACGCGCCGCCGGCACATTCGGCGCCGTCCCCAGCTCGGCCTCGATCATCCGGCCGAGGTTGTTCATCGCGAATCCGACACCGGCCGCGGCGGCCTCCTCGTATCGCAGCACCGCGGCCGCACGGTCTCCGTCGTCCTCGTCCATGAGACCGATCTCGTAGGCCGAGTCGGCGTCCCCGGCCGCCGCGGAGCGCTCGAACCAGCGCCGCGCGGCCGCCCGATCCCGTGGTTCGAGCGAATACACGTGCAGCAGGCCGAGATTGTGCAGCGCGACCTTGCTTCCCGCTTCGGCCGCCTTCTCGTACCACCCCTTGGCCCGGTGGTAATCGGGCGGATCGGAACGTACGGCCAGCAGGTACGCGAGCTTGAAGTAGCTTTCCGTATACCCCGCTTCCGCGGCCCGCTCGTACCAATAGCGCGCGGCCGGAATTTCCGGCGGATCGACCCGATCCGCCAGCAGCCCGGCCAGATTGAACATCGCCAGCGAATCGCCGCCGACCGCCCCCTGCTCGTACCACCGCCGCGCCCCCGCCACATCCGGCGGATTCTCATTGATGGCGAGCACGCCGCGATTGTTCATCGAATTCACGTGCCCGGCCGCGGCCGCCTTCTCATACCACTGCCGCGCCCCCGCCACATCGGCCGGACTCGACGTCGCCAGATGGTAGGCGAACTCGTACATCGCCCCCGCATCCCCATCGATCGCCGCCCGCTCGAGCTCTTCCCTGGTCCCCACGATCACGCCCCCGTTCCTTCGCGAGCACATGCTACCGAGCAAGCAGCTCAAACGTGAACGTGGCTAAGCAATTACACAGGAATGGGAACTCGCCGCGGCGCGTCGATTCTGTTCATGAGACGGTGACCGAGCTTGTGACAAGGCTTCTCGATCCCGTAATAGGTCACGGTCGCGATCCCGGCCGCGGCGATCAGCCAGGTGCCCAAGGTGAGCCAGGCGGCGGGCGCCCCGGCGAATCCCGCGCTCCAGCGCGGCAGGGCGTCGAGCACCAGGGCGTGAACAATGTAGAG
This sequence comes from Nocardia yamanashiensis, assembly GCF_021183565.1. Taxonomy (NCBI): domain Bacteria; kingdom Bacillati; phylum Actinomycetota; class Actinomycetes; order Mycobacteriales; family Nocardiaceae; genus Nocardia; species Nocardia yamanashiensis. Next base: position 655,998 of record NZ_CP089226.1, on the reverse strand, counting down.
CGAGTAGCTGATCCGGCCCAGGAACAGCAGTGGTCGCGCGAAACCGCGGTCGCGCAATAACAATGCCGCCGCGAACAGCAGGTACGCGGGAATGATGGTGAGCGGCTGTTTCACCCACGTCACCCAATACCCGGACGCGGGATCCCGATAAGGCTCCACGAACAGGCTGATCCCGAATATCACGCACACCGCGAACCAGAACACCGCCCAGCCGCGCCGCACGGAGATCTCACCGGCCGTCATCCGGTACAGCACCGTGCCCACGAACATGGTGGCGAAATACCCCATGGTCAGCACCGACGGCCCGGGTTGGTTGAGCACCAACGGCACCGCGACGCACGCGAGCAGTACGGCGATCACCGCCGAGCGCCGATCCGCCGCCCGCCGCGCGAACGCCAGCGCCACCGCTACCGTCACGGCCGCCACCAGGATCCGCGTGCCGGTATTCGCCCCGGCGCCGGTGAGCAGTGCGACCGGCAGCAACGCGCCGGGGCCGATCAGTCCGATCGCGAGCACCGCCAGCGGCACCGAGCTGCGGTTGAGCCGCGCGATCAACAGCAGCGACAGAAACAGGTAGAACGTCAACTCGTACGACAATGACCAAGCGGCGCCGATTATCTCGGCGTCCGGTCCGTCCAGAAAGAACTGCACCATGGTGAGGTTCGTCGCGAAATCGAGGACGGGATCGTCGAGGAAAGCGCTCGGCAGTTCGTAGCGGTGCACCGCGTACAGCAGCATCGCCGCGACCGAGGCGGCCCAGAACAACGGGTACAAGCGGAAGAACCGGCCCACCCAGAACGCACCCAGCGAGCGCCCGCGCTCCAATGACGCGGGAATGATGAAACCGCTGACGAGGAAGAAGACGAACACACCGAACTGCCCGAGCCCGAAATGCTGTTGCGAGAACCGGAAATAGCCGGGCCAGAGCCGCTCCGACGCGTGTTGCACGACGACCGCCGATGCCGCCAGCCCGCGCAGGGCGTCGAGGAATTCCAGCCGGGGGCCTCGACTCGTCGAGCTGAAGATCTGGGGTTGCACAGCTCAGACTTCTAACACGCCCGCCCAGGTCCGGCAAAACGATCCGGGACCGCGGGGATACGCCGGAACGTATCCCCCGGGCCCGCAGCGAGTATCAGCCCACCCGCCGGAAACCGCCTGCGGTCAGGACAGTTTCAGGCTGCGGCCGATGATTTCCTTCATGATTTCGGTGGTGCCGCCGTAGATGGTCTGGATGCGGGCGTCCATGTAGGCCTTGGCGATGGGGTATTCGCGCATGTAGCCGTAGCCGCCGTGCAGTTGCAGGCAGCGGTTGATGAGGTCGAGCTGTTCTTCGGTGCTCCACCACTTGGCTTTGGCGGCGTCTTCGACGGAAAGCTTTTCGGCATTGAGCAATTCGATGCACTTGTCGACGAAGACGCGGACCGCGGTGGTCTTGGTGGCGAGTTCGGCGAGCACGAAGCGGGTGTTCTGCAGGGCGCCGATGGGCTTGCCGAACGCCTTGCGGTCGCGGACGTACTGGCAGGTCAGGTCCAGGCAGCTCTCCATGGCGGCGGCGGCCATGACGGCGATGGACAGGCGCTCCTGCGGGAGGTTCTGCATGAGGTGGATGAAGCCCTGACCCTCGGTACCGAGCAGGTTCTTGCCGGGCACGCGGACATCGGTGAAGGAGAGCTCGGCGGTGTCCTGCGCCTTGAGGCCGATCTTGTCGAGATTGCGGCCGCGCTCGAAGCCGGGCATGCCGCGCTCCACGACGAGCAGCGAGAAGCCCATCGCGCCCTTCTCGGGATCGGTCTGCGCCACCACGATGACGATGTCGGCATTGATGCCGTTGGTGATGAAGGTCTTGGCGCCGTTGAGGATCCAGTCGTCGCCGTCGCGGACCGCGCGGGTCTTGATGCCCTGCAGGTCCGAACCGGTGCCCGGCTCGGTCATCGCGATGGCGGTGATGATCTCACCGGAGCAGAAGCCGGGCAGCCAGCGCGCCTTCTGCTCATCGTTGGCCAGATCCAGCAGGTACGGCGCGATGACATCATTGTGCAGGCCGAAACCCAGGCCCGAGTAGAAGCCCTTGGTGACCTCCTCGGTCACGATCGCGTTGTAGCGGAAGTCCTTCACGCCACCGCCGCCGAGTTCCTCCGGCACGGCCATGCCGAGGAAGCCCTGCTTGCCGGCCTCGAGCCAGACCGACCGGTCGACGACGCCGGCCTGCTCCCACTCCTCGTGGTGGGGCGCCACGTGCTGATCCAGAAACTTTCGGAACGACTCCCGGAACAAATCGTGTTCGGGTTCGAAAAGGGTGCGTTCCACGCCAACCTCCATGAGTGACCACATCGGCACATCGCCTGTGCTCAATACAGTACCCGGAAGTCGAATCCCTGTTAACTTCCGACCCCGGGAAACCGGTCCGAACTGCGGCAGACTGCGGATATGCCGCGGTACGGACCGGATGAACCCGGGTGAACGTTACCGTGACGTCAGAGCCCCAGTGAGCCCAGCGTGCGGCCGAGCAGGCTGCGCCCGCGATCCTTGGCGCGCTCGGCGAGCAGGAAGTCCAGTTCGCCTTCGAGCTCCTTCTTCACCACGGTCTGCAGTTCGCTCGCGGCCTCTTCGACGTCCTCGAAGTCCTGCCAGGCCGCGGTGTCGATGGGCGTGCCGAGCGAGTAGTAGAAGCGCTCCGGCTTGGGCAGCAGGGTCGGGCCGACGCCGCGGATCAGCGGCGGGGTCAGGTTGGCGCGCAGGCCCATGCCGACCACCAGGCGCTTGACCGGAGCCATGACCGGATGGTCGCCGTCGAAGACGATGTCGAAGATGTCGTCGCCGCCCACCATGGCCATCGGCACGATGGTCGCCCCGGTCTCGATGGCCATCCGCGCGAACCCGGTCCGCCCCTCCCAGATCAGCTGATACTTCTGCCCCTTGCCGCGCATGGCCTCACGCCCGCCCCCGGGGAACACCGCCACGGCTTCGCCCTTGCGCAGCAGGGTCTGGCAGTTGTGCCGGTTCCCACGCACGATTCCCAAGCGGTGCAACGCATCTCGCAGCACCGGAACGTCGATGAGCACGTTCTCGGCCAGTCCCCGCACCAGCCGATCGCGCTTCACCAGAATCTCGTGCGCCAGCAGCGGCGCGTCGGTGCCGCCGGCGAGAGTGTGATTGCCGACCAGCAGCACCGGCCCCTCGGCGGGCAGATTGTCCAGGCCGTAGAAGCGCGGGCTGAACCAGGCGCGCTGCGGCGCGGTGAGCAGATCGATCACGCGGCGATCGGTATCGGTCAAATCGACGTGCAGCGGTGCGCCGTCGGTGAGTACTTCGTTTTCGGAACTATCCGTGCCATGACGAGACACAACAACCCTCCCTGCCAGAACTGCGATAACGGCATCGTAACGAGTTTCAGTTCCGGTCACCGGGCGCGGGGCTTGCCCCGGCGGCGGGAGGATGCCCGGCCGCCGGAGCAGGCAACTCACAGCAAGCGCCGCCGGCCGTGGTCGGCGAATTCCCGCTCCAAGTCCGCTTTGTCTGTTTCAGTCATGGGCCGGTAGTCCGGATTCCCGCGCCCGGCCCACTGGTGGACCGGCTCATCGGTGCGCCAGCCCTGCTCACGCAATTCCCGTTTGAGCACTTTGTTGGAGCCGGTGACCGGCAGGCTCGCCGAGACCCGGAGCAGGCGGGGCATATCCTTGGCGCCCAGATCGGCTTGCGCGCACAGGAATTCGGTGAACTTGACCAGGTCGAACGCCGCCGGATCGGCCACTTCGATCGCGGCCATCACCCGGTCGCCGGAGCGCGGATCGGGCACCGCGTAGACCGCGGCCGCCACCACCTCCGGATAGCGCCGCAGCACCCGTTCGATGACCAGCGCGGAGATGTTCTCGCTGTCCACCCGGATCCAATCGCCTTGGCGGCCCGCGAAATAGATGAACCCGTCGGTGTCGATATAGCCGAGATCCCCGGTCCAATACCAGCCGTTGCGCAGGCGTTCGGCATCGGCGGCATCGTTCTTGTAGTAGCCCTCGAAGATCAGCGCTCCGGCCTTGTCGACCATCTCCCCGATGGCCTCGTCGGGATTCAGCACCCGCCCGTGCTCGTCCAGCACCGCCCGAGCACAGTCTTCGAGGGTGTCGGAATTCACCACGGCGACGCCCGGATGCGCGGGCCGGCCCAGCGCGGCGGGCGGGGCGCCGGGGGCCAGCGCCACCGAACCCGAACCCTCGCTCGAGCCGTACCCCTCGAACAGCGGCGCGCCGAACCGCCGCCGGAATTCGGCCTGATCCTCCACCGAGGCCTCGGTGCCGAAACCGCGGGTGAGGCGATTGTCGGAATCGAGTTCGGTTTCCGGCGTGGCCAGCAGGTAGCCGAGCGCCTTGCCGACATAGGTGAAGAAGGTCGCGCCGAAGAACCGGATATCCGGAAGGAATTGCGAGGCCGAGAATTTCGGGGTGAGGCAGACCGTCGCGCCATTGGCCAGCGCCGGAGCCCACAGCGCCATGATGGCATTGCCGTGGAACAACGGCATACAGCAGTAATCGACATCCTCGCGCACATGCCCGAATTTGTCGGTCGCGCCGTAAGCGATGAAAGCCAGTCGCTGCTGACTGCACTTGACCGCTTTCGACGTGCCGGTGGTGCCCGAGGTGAACAGCAGCAGGAGCAGCGACTGCGGCGTGGCGGTAGCCGTCACCGGTTCGCCGCGATGGGAGTCCAGCAGTGCCGAGTACGCCGGATCGTCCACCAGCAGCAGGCGATCCGGCTCCAGGCTCGGCTCCAGACCGCGCAGCCGTTCGAGCCCGGCGGCATCGGTGACGATCAACTGGCAGTCGGTGTAGGCGATATCGGCCGCCAGCTGGGCGTCCCCGCGCGTCGGATTGATCCCGACGACGACGGCCCCGGCCAGCGCCGCGCCGCCCAGCCAGAACACGAAATCCGGCACGTTCTCCAGCAGCACGCCGATATGGAACGGTCCGTCCCGCCGCAGTTTCCGGGCCAGCGCCGCCCGCGCCGCCGACTCGCGCACCACCTCGTCCCAGGTCCAATCCCGGTCCCGCGTGCGCAGTCCGGCCCGGTCGTCGCCGCGCCGGTCGAGCAACATGGTCGCGATATCCGTGCGCCGGTCGGTCATGTCATTCCGCCTCTCCCCGAACAGGTTCCAGTATCGTCACGCGTCCGCGTGCACGAGGGCGATATACGCGGCGGGCAACTGGTCGCGGGTCAGCTTGGTGACCTCGACCGGGCCGGAATGGTAGGAGTCCTCGCCGAGGATCAGGCCGTCCGCGTCGATCGGCCACAGCAGCAGCTGGCGCATGACGATCAGGTAGTCACCGTCGGGATCGTCGACGAAACCGAGCGCGGCGGCGTATTCGCCCGGGTAGAGCTGGCGCAGATAACCCTCGGTCACCACGCAGTAGTCGTCCACCACCAGGCGGTCCAGCGCGAATTCGAGATAGTTGGAGCGGCTGGCGACGAAGGCGGCGTAGTAGTCGCGCACGCCCTGCGTGGTCTTCGGCCCGACGTCCTGTCCCTGCATCCAGAAGTGGTAGTCGGGGTTCGGGGCCAGGGTGGCCATGAGACCGTCCAGGTCGGTGGCGAATTCGGCCTTCATGTGCTGGATGACGATCTCCAGGACGACGCGGTGACGCGGGTTCGTGGTGGCGGCGAGGCGTTCTTCCAGCAGCCGCCAGGTATTGGCGGGATCGATGATGCTCATGGCGAGACTCCTTCTCGAGCAGGGGAATTGCCCATCGATCTTCACGAGCGGGCGCGGGGCGGGGCAGCCGCCGGGCGTCGGGCGAATCCGGCGACGATCCGACGGGTGTCGGTTCCGTCAGCGCTCGCGCGCCAGTTCGGCCGAGGAGAGCGCGATGCGGCGCACGGTGAGCACCAGGGTCGCCAGGAAGCGATCCAGGGCCTCGTCGATATCCCAGCCCATGAGCGATTCCACCTGGGCGATGCGGGCCGCCACGGTGCTGTGGTGCAGGTGCAGTTCGGTGGCGGTGCGGCGCAGCGAACCGTAGACGCAGAACGCTTCCAGGGTGTCGACGGCCAGCGCACCGGATTCGGTGGCCGCGAATTCGTTGAGTCGCAGTACATCCGGGGTGGCGAGCAGGCGCTCCACCGGGACGTCGGCCAGCAGTTCGAGCGAGCCCAGCCGATCGAAGGCGACGGCGCGGCGACCGTGCCAGGTGGACGAGGCGAACCGCAGAGCACGGCAGGCTTGATCCCACGACGCGGGCGCGGCCAGTGCGGGCATCCGCGCCCCGATCCCCATCCACGGCCCGCCGCCGCCCGACCGCGATGCCGGAAACGCCTCGGCGATAGCGGCATTCACCGTGTCCGAGAACGCCCGCCCATCCAGCCAATCCTGGGTGAGCACCGCCGTGATCTCCCCGATCACCGCCACCCGGCACACCGGCACCCGCTCGGCCACCATCCGCACCGCGTCCTGCGCGCACGGCCCGGTCACCGCCACCACCCGCACCTCACGCGCCTGATCCAGCCCGAGCAATCGCATGGCCCGCACCCGATCCTCGGCCCGCTCCTTCTCCGACAACACCACCTCGAGCAGTGCCGGATCCCCCAGCCGCAGTGGACCGTTCGCGGCTTGCCGCGCGGCGACCACCCGCAGGCAATGCCGCAGCCGATCCAACACCACCGCATCGAGTGGATGCTCACTCCCGCGCCGCTCGAGCCACACCTTTGGCTCCGCGCCCAGATCCAGGTGCGCGGGCGAATGGGTGGCGGTACCTACGGCGACACCACCACCCGCCCGGGCGGCCCGGTTCGGCGCGGCGTCGCCAGGCAAATCGGCCACAACTGCCTTCAGCGGGAATCCGGGCTCGGGGCCCTGCTCCGCACCCACCTCGCCGTCGTGACGCGGGTGCGCCTCGGCGAGCGACTGCGCACCGGAATCCGCGGCGGAGGCCGAGGTGTGGCGTGGCACCGGCGCGCCGATCGCATCGAAACGAATGACCGTGCCGCTGGGCCAGGTGGCGGTGACCACACATTCGGCCAGGCGCGCCGCACCGCGCACGGCTGCGGCGGCATCCGCGGCGGATTCGTCCAGACGATCGAAGTAGGCGATGACGCGCAGCACCGAGGACGGGTCGGAGCCCAGGGCGGACAGGCGGATCGAAAGCTGGTTCGGCGCTTGCTCGCTCACTCGACAACCTCACTCCGGCGGAACTGTCCGATCAGAGTGCCAAGGGAGGGTGCGGGTGCGGGGCGGATCGCCCGAATCAGCCGACTGACCGGGATCATTCGGCTGATTCGGGGTCTTACTCCTCGGTGGACTCGGCTCCGGCGTGCGCGAATTCGGTGAGCTGGCCGGCGAGGGCGTTCGGCACCCGGGCGCGCACGCGCGTACCGGTTTCCACGTGCTCCTCGGTAATGATCTTGCCGTCGGCGTGGATACGGGCCAGCAGATCGCCGCGGGTGTAGGGCAGCAGCACGCTGACCTCCACGTCCAGGCCGCCGAGCACGGTGTCCAGGCGGGCTTTCAGATCGTCGAGACCCTGGCCGGTCTGCGCGGAGACGAAGACCGCGTCGGGCAGCCAGCCGCGCAGCTGGGTCAGTTCCATGGGATCGAGGGCGTCGATCTTGTTGACCACCAGCAGTTCCGGCGGGGCCGGAGTCTTGGTCTCGCGCAGCACGTCGGTGACGACCTCGCGCACCGCCTTGATCTGCTGATCCGGCAGCGGGTCCGAACCGTCCACCACGTGCAGCAGCAGGTCCGCGCCCGTCACCTCTTCCAAGGTGGAGCGGAACGCCTCGACCAGCTGGGTGGGCAAGTGACGCACGAAACCGACGGTGTCGGTGAACACCACCTCGCGGCCGTCTTCCAGGGCCGCCTTGCGGGTGGTCGGGTCGAGGGTGGCGAACAGCGCGTCCTGCACCAGGATGCCCGCACCGGTCAGCGCGTTCATCAGGCTCGACTTGCCCGCGTTCGTGTAGCCGACGATGGCGACCTGCGGGATACCGCTCGAGGTGCGCCGGGCGCGCTTGGTATCGCGCGCGGTCTTCATCTCCCGGATCTCGCGGCGCAGCTTGGCCATCCGCTCGCGAATCCGGCGACGGTCGGTTTCGATCTTCGTCTCACCAGGACCGCGCAGACCCACGCCGCCATTGCTGCCGGCGCGGCCACCGGCCTGCCGGGACATCGACTCACCCCAGCCACGCAGTCGCGGCAGCATGTATTCCATCTGAGCGAGGGACACCTGCGCCTTGCCCTCGCGGGAGGTGGCGTGCTGGGCGAAGATATCGAGAATCAGGGCGGTGCGGTCGATGACCTTGACCTTGACGACCTTCTCCAGCGCGGTCAGCTGCGCGGGCGAGAGCTCACCGTCGGCGATCACGGTATCCGCGCCGGTCTCGAGCACGATGGCGCGCAGTTCCTCGGTCTTACCGGAACCGATATACGTGGCCTTGTCCGGTTTGTCGCGGCGCTGCACCAGCGAATCGAGCACCTCGGAACCGGCGGTCTCGGCGAGTGCGGTCAGTTCCGCCATGCTCGCCTCGGCCTGCGCGGCCGTGCCCTCGGTCCAGACGCCGACCAGCACGACCCGTTCCAGTCGCAGCTGCCGGTACTCGACCTCGGTGACGTCCTCGAGCTCGGTGGACAGACCGGCTTGGCGGCGCAGCGAGGCGCGTTCCTCGAGCTGCAGCTCACCGACGGTCGGCGCGGCGGACCAGCCGTCCTGCGCACCGTCCTGGGCGTCGTCGATCTCCTCGGCGGGAGTGAACTCGTAGGTTTCTTGTTTACTCATACGCCTCCATGGTCCCACGGACCGCCGAGCGCCCGCATTCGGTTATTTCCGGGCGAAGCGTTCGCCCGCCCGCACGATCACATCATCGAGCACTTCGCGGGATCGCAGCAGGTCGGCGATGGTGCGATCGATGCGGTCGCGTTCGAATCGCAATTCCTCGACCAGCTGGGGTGTGGCGCGCTCGTTCGCGCCGCCGTCGGTATCGCGCATGCAGGGCAGAATCTGGAAGATCTTCTTGCTGTTCAGGCCGGCCGCGAACAGTTCCTGGATGTGAATGACGCGATCGACCGCGAGCTCCGGATAGTCGCGCTGCCCGCCGGGGGTCCGCGCGGCCACCAGGAGGTTCTGCTCCTCGTAGTACCGCAGGGACCGCTCGCTCACACCGGTACGTTTTGCCAGCTCACCGATTCGCATGGGGCACTCCGAAACTCAGCACTTGCAGCTCACATCAATGTCAGGTTTTACCTTACCGGCATGACGAAAACAGCCGCTCTCTTCAGCACCTACCGGTTCGCCGGACGGGACCTCGACCACCGCCTGGTGATGGCGCCGATGACCCGCAATCGCGCCGCCGCGGACGGCACCCCGAGCGCCCTGATGAGCGAGTACTACACCCAGCGCGCCGGGGCGGGCCTGATCATCGCCGAGGCCACCACCCCGAACCGGGTCGGCCAGACCTACGCCGACATCCCCGGCCTCTACACCGACGCGCACGTCACGGGCTGGCGCGCGGTCACCGATTCGGTGCGCGCCGCCGGCGGCCGCATGTTCGTCCAGCTCCAGCACGGCGGCCGCGTCGGCCACCCCGACAACAGCGGCCTGCACCCCATCGCGCCCTCCGCCATCCCGCTGCCCGAGGGCATCCACACCCCCGCCGGCCACCAGGACTCGGTCGTTCCGAAGGCGATGGACACCGACGACATCGAGGCCACCATCGCCGATTTCGTCACCGCCGCCCGCAATGCCGTCGCCGCCGGTTTCGAAGGCGTCGAGATCCACAGCGCGAACGGCTATCTCCTGCACCAGTTCCTGGCCGCCAACACCAACCACCGCACCGACGAATACGGCGGCTCCATCGCGGGCCGCATCCGCTTCACCCTCGCCGTCGTCGACGCCGTAGCCGCCGCCATCGGCCCCGACCGCGTCGGCATCCGCCTCTCCCCCGGCGTCACCGCCAACAGCATCGCCGAAACCGACACCGAAGCCCTCTACCCCGTCCTCGTCGCCGCCCTGGCCGAACGCCGCCTCGCCTACCTCCACCTGGTCTTCGCCGACCCGGAAAGCCCCCTCTTCCACCAGCTCCGCGCTCTCTGGCCGACCACCCTCATCGCCAACCCCAACCTCGGCTGGGGCGTCCCCCTCCCCGCCGACGGCGGCCGCGCCGCCGCCGAATCCCTCCTCACCGCCGGCGCCGACCTGATCTCCCTCGGCCGCTCCTTCCTAGCCAACCCCGACCTGATCACCCGCCTGCAAACCGGCGCTCCCCTGAACCCGGTCCGCGACGCCCACCTCATGTACACCGGCGGCCCCGAGGGCTACACCGACTACCCGGTCCTGGACCGAATCCCCTCCGCCGCATGACCGCTCCGGGCCGGACCGCCGAGATGCGTTCGCGAGCCACCCCTCGCTACAGTATCGACGGCCCGGCCATACCCGTCAGGTCACTCGTTCGAAGTCTCGACCCTGGGGGCACATTTCATGCGGGCGTATCGCGCCGTTCTCGTCGTCGCGCTCGCGGCATTCACCCTCACCGCCTGCTCGAGCTCGGAGCCCGCGCGCACCGGCCCGTTCGATCCGTGCACGGAGATCTCGGACGCCGTGTTCAAGGACGCGCGCTACGACCCGGCATCGAAGAAGACGACTCAGACGGTCACCGGTCGCGAATCACGCTGCACACTCTCCGGCACCACCGCGAGCGATCACGGATCTCTGATGCTCGAACATCCGAACACGGTGACGGTGGGCCTGACCTACGACTATTTCCTGGCGTCGGCACAATCCGGCGGTACCGCGGCGACCGTGACCAAGGTGAACGGCCGCGACGCGTACCTCAGCGGCCAGGGCCTCCTCGGCTGCACCATCACACTGCGTACCGCCACCAGCGCCCTGTCGCTCACCGTCAGCGACCACCACAGCTCCGACTGCCCCGCCGCCGAACGGGTGGCCGCCAAGCTCGAACCCAGCATCGGCTCGCGCTAGCCCGTTAATCGAGATTGGCCCGCCGTACCCGCTGCAGGAAGTCCTCCAGCGGAGCCTCGTTCGCCCGCTGCGGCAGCGCGGTCGTAGCGGCGTCGAACTTCTCCTCGTACTCCGCGATCAACGCCTTGGCGGCGGTCTCGCCCGACTCGGTCATCATCTGCCGTCCGAATTCGAAATACGGCTCCGGATCGGGCAATCGGATCGGCAGTACGCCGGTCGTGTACAGCTCGTAGCCCTGCCAGAGCAGTCGCCGCACGTGGCGGGCGTGCTTGGCCAGGCGCACATCTCCCAGGCCCTGGGTCTCACGCCGATTCAGCATCCGCCGGAACTGCGCCATGGCGTATCCGAAGTAGGAATGCCGGACCCGTTGCGCCGAAAGGAAATTCGACCGCAACGAGATCAACTCCCGCCCGAACTCCGTGGTCACGGTGTACTCGTCCAACCACAGGATCTCGCTGGCGGTGGGGTTGCACGACAGCACCAGGCCCATCAGTTTGCCGACCTCGTGATACGTCGCGTCGGCGCCGTCCCGGCCCTGCCGGGTGCCGCGATCCCGCGTCGGGGGGTGCAGGCCGAGGAAGGTCCGGGTCGGTTCGACGTACACGCCCAGGTAGTCGAAATCGCTTGTGGGCGTGTTCAAGCCGTAGGCGTGCGAACCGACCACGCCTTCGAGCAACAGGTCACTTCGGTCGGTCATCGCGCATCCTCTCCCCGCCTTCCGAGTGCAGGAAGTATCGCTGGCGGATGCGACCGAGAACAGCGAATATTCGGGTCAGGCGTCCTGCCACCACTTGGCGGCGATACGGCCGGAGGCGACCAGGACGGAGGGGCCGCGGAGGGTGGCGGCGCCCTGGTCGATGGTGACGGTGACGGTGCCGCCGGGGATGTGGACCTGGATGTGGCCGGTGTCGGTGGCGAGGTCGAAGCCGGTACCGGCCAGAGCCGAGGCGGCCGCTGCTACGGTTCCGGTTCCGCAGGAACGGGTTTCGCCGACGCCGCGTTCGTAGACGCGCATGTTGACGGCCTTCCGGCCGTCGGAGTCGACGTGGAGGGGGGTGAGGATTTCGAGGTTGACGCCGTGGGGGAAGAGGGTGTGGTCGAAGCCGGGGGCGTGGGTGAAGTCGAGTTCGCGGAGGGCTTCGAGGGTGAGAGTCGGGTCCACGCAGGCGAGGTGGGGGTTGCCGACGTCGATGCCGAGGCCGGTGAACTGGCGGCCGTCGATGGAGCCGGCGGATTCGCCGAGGACGCGGACCCGGCCCATGGCGACCGTTACTTCGCCGTGGACGGGGTCGGCGTGGTGGACGACCACGGGCCGCGCGCCGGCGCGGGAACCGACGACGAACTCGGTGCGGGTTTCCAGGCCGGTCGCCGCCAGGTAGTGGGCGAAGACGCGGACGCCGTTGCCGCACATTTCGGCGATGGAGCCGTCGGCATTGCGGTAGTCCATGAACCAGTCGGCGGGGGCGACACCGTCGGGGAGGGCTTGCAGGACACCGGTTTCCAGGAGGGCGGCCGCGCGGGCCACCCGCAGCACGCCGTCCGCGCCGAGACCGCGCTGGCGGTCGCAGAGGGCGGCGACGCGGGATTCGGTGAGCTGGAGCCAGGCGTCGGCATCGGACAGGATGACGAAATCGTTCTGGGTGCCGTGACCCTTGGTGTACTCGATATCGGCTTCGCCGGTCAGGGGCGAGCCGTCGCTTACCGTGCCGTTGTCCATGCGCCTCATAGTCCTCACCGCAACGCCCGGCGCTGCCGGGCTATTTCGTACAGGGCCACCGCCGCCGCCGAGGGCGCACCGAGGGTGCCGTCGGTCGGGATGCAGACCAGCTCGTCGCACACCTGCCGCCAGGTGGGGGCGAGTGATTCGCTGTCGTCGCCGAGGACCAGGACGGTGGCGCCGTCGAAGTCGAGCTCGTCGAGGGCGATGCCGCCGTGATCGTCACCGCCGACGATACGGGTGGCGATGCCGCGGGCGTGTTGCCGGGTTCGGAAAGCGCCGACGGCGGCGGGCCCGGGGGCGCGCAGCACGGGCACCGCGAACAGCGCGCCTTCGGAGGCGCGCACGCTCTGCGGATCGTAATGGTCTGCGCCGGTACCGGTCACGATGACGCCGCCCGCCCCGAACGCGGCCGCCGAACGGATGAGCGCGCCGAGCCGGGCCGCCGAGGAGGGCCGGTCGAAGACCACGACGGGAATCGGCCGCTCCGGCGTCCCGGGCGTGAAATCGTCGAGCTCCATCCGCCGGGTGACCGCCACCGCGACCAGATCGGGCACGGGTCCGGCGGGTTCGGCCAGTTCCGCCATCACCTCCGGCACCAGCCCGACACTCGGCACGCCGCTGGTGTCGAGCACTTCCCGCGCCCAGGACGGCGGTTCCGGCGCGCCCAGGCGATAGACGAGAGTTTCCAGCGGCCAACGGCATTCGAGCGCGCGGGCGATGGCCTGGCGTCCGTGCACCAGGAACCGGCCGTCACGCAGCCGGGTGGCGCGATTGTTGAGATATGCCTGCCATACCTGAACCGCGGCGGTGCGGGTGTTCACGCGGCGTGTCACTCAGCCGACTTCCTGTTCGTCCCTCGTCGTCGGGGAGCCGATGAGCGAGAGTGTGGTCGCCACCAGCTCCGGGTCCGCGCCGTTCACCCAGCGCACGCGCTGATCGCGGCGGAACCACGAGCGCTGCCGCCGGACATAGCGGCGGGTGCCGATGAACGTACGCTCCTGCGCTTCGTCCAGGTCGTATTCGTTGTCGAGATAGTCGAGGACTTGTGCGTAACCGATGGCGCGGCGGGCGGTCTGACCGTCCCGAAGCCCCTGCCCGATCAGCGTGCGCACCTCGTCGACCAGCCCGGATTCGAACATGAGCGCCGTGCGTAGTTCGATTCTGGCGTCGAGTTCCGCGGTCTCGCGATCGACCCCGATGATCCGGGTCCCCCAGCGCGGTTCGCCGATCTGCGGCGCGGACGCGGCGAACGGCTGCCCGGTGATCTCGACGACCTCGAGCGCGCGCACCATGCGCCGGCCGTCGGTCGGCAGGATGGTGGCGGCGGCGACCGGATCGGCCTGTTTCAGCGCTTCGTGCACGGCCACGACGCCGCGTTCGTCGAGCACCGCCTCCCATTTCGCGCGAACCGACGGGTCGGTGGCCGGGAAGTCCCAATCATCAAGCAGCGCTTGCACATACATCATCGAACCACCGACGATGACCGGCGTGTGCCCGCGCGCCATAATCGCCTCGACATCCGCGCGCGCCGCGCTCTGATACGACGCGACCGTGGCGGTCTCGGTGATGTCGAGAACGTCGAGCTGATGGTGCGGAATGCCCCGGCGTTCGGCGAGCGGCAGCTTCGCGGTGCCGATGTCCATCCCGCGATACAGCTGCATGGCGTCGATGTTCACGATCTCCCCGTGCAGGCGCTCGGCGAGCTCGAGGGCGAGATCGGATTTCCCCGTGGCGGTGGGGCCGACGACGGCGACGGGGGTGATCACGCGCGCTCCCCCGGCCGCCAGACGCCGACGTGGTATCCGACGCCGAACGGAGCTGCGGCGTAACGGGTTTCGACCCGCGGACCGGCGGCATCGGCGGCGAACAGCCCGGCCAGCACCTGATAGGCGGCGCGGCCGCCGACGGCGAGCTCCGCGCAGAGTCCGGCATCCAGCGCGGCGAGGGCCTGCCGATCGCCCGCCGACAGGGCCCGCTCGATCCCGTCCTGCACCTCCTGCGCGCGCTCGTCGAAATAGCGCGGGGCGGCGAGTGACAAGGTGGCGGCGCCGTCGGCGACGACGAGCACTCCGCACGCTTCGGGCCGCGCGTCCAGTTCGGCGCGCAGCCGCCTGCCGTATTCGAGGCAGTCGGCGGGAGTGGCATCGGCGAAAAGGATCCGGGCCTCGGCAGTGGCCTGCGGCGCGACGGCTGCGCGCAGCCAGCCGCCGATCAGCACCGGCAGCGGCAGATTCGGGTCGGCGAGCGGCTCGCCATTCTCTCCCGGCGTCGCGCCCGCACCGTTGGCGGATAGTTTGCTGGTATCCCGGTCGGCCGCGCCGGCTAATCCGACACGCACATCCACGCCGAATCCCCGGAAGGAACCGACGGTCTCCTGACCGAAGGCCCGCACCGGCCCGGGGCCGGCGGCCTCCACTTCATGTCCACTGGACACACCGACCGGTACGAACTCCGAGGTCACCTCGGCATCCACCCCGACCACGATCCAGTGCGTCGCCCGGCTCGCGAGCGCCTCCCCCGCACCCAGCACCGCGGCCCGTAACCCCGCCACCTCGCCGGACGCCGCCGCACCCGCCGCACCACCGAGTTCGGGGACCAGGACGGGCGGTGAGGGGACCAGCGACGCAACACGGAACACGCCGTCAACCGTAGCGCTAACGCACCTCACCAGCCCCACCCCACCTGGGTCGCCGCGCCGCCGAAGCTGGCTCAAAGACAGCATTTCCCATCTCAGCCTGGTTGAATGGGATGCAGCTAGACCGATGAGCTAGGGCGTAACCAGGCAGCCGTGACGCGCGGCAGGGACGAGGAGCAATGACCGACAACAACGGAACCGAGAAGGCCACCCAGCCGGAGTCGACGACCCCGGAGGCCACCGAGCGTCCGTCACCGGCAGCCGCCGCCCAGCGACCGTCACCGGCAGCCGCCGCCGGTCCCCGACCGGGCGCCCAGGGCCGCAAACCGGAGTCTCCCAAACCACACGCCGTCAAACCCGCACCCGGCCCGGCCACCCCGCACCCGCATCCGGTGGTCGTGCCCACCGTGAGCGATCCGAGCCGCTGGGGCCGGGTCGACGAGGACGGCACGGCGTGGGTGAAAACCGCCGACGGCGAACGGGAGATCGGCTCCTGGCAGGCCGGTGACGCCGCCGAAGGACTGGCCCATTTCGGCCGCCGCTTCGACGATCTGGCCACCGAGGTGGCGCTGCTGGAGGCCCGCCTCGCCGCCGGCACCGATGCGCGAAAGACGAAGGCCGCCGCGACCGCGCTTGCCGAGACATTGCCGACCGCCGCGGTGATCGGCGATCTCGACGGTCTCGCCGCCCGGCTACGCGCCATCATCGAACACTCCGACGAGGCGGCCGCGCACGCGAAGGAGGAGAAGGAGCGCACCCGGCACGAGCAGACCGAGCGGAAGGAGGCGCTCGCCGCCGAGGCCGAGCAGATCGCCGCGGAATCCACCCAGTGGAAGGCCGCCGGGGATCGCCTCCGCGAGATCCTCGACGAGTGGAAGACGATCCGCGGCGTGGATCGGAAGGTCGACGACGCGCTCTGGCGGCGCTTCTCGAAGGCGCGCGAGGCGTTCAATCGCCGGCGGGGCGCGCACTTCGCCGAACTCGACCGCGAGCGGGCCTCGGCGAAGACGCGCAAGGAGGAGCTGTGCGTACGCGCCGAGGAACTGTCCGGTTCGACCGACTGGTCGGGCACCGCGGCCGTCTTCCGGGATCTGCTGACCGAATGGAAGGCCGCCGGGCGCGCCCCGCGCGAGGCCGACGAACAGCTCTGGCGGCGGTTCAAGGCCGCGCAGGACGTCTTCTTCGCGGCGCGTAATTCGGCCGCTTCCGAGCGGGACGCGGAATTCGAGCACAATGCGACCGCGAAGGAAGAACTGCTCCTCGCCTACGAGAACATCGATCCGGAAGCCGGACTCGATGCCGCGCGTACGGCCCTGCGCGAACTCCAGGAGAAGTGGGACGCGATCGGTAAAGTCCCGCGCGAACGCATCCACGATCTCGAGGCGCGCCTGCGGACGATCGAGAAGCGGGTCCGGGAAGCCGTTGACGCGCAGTGGCGGCGCACCGATCCCGAGGCGATGGCCCGCGCCGCGCAGTTCCGGGAGCGGGTGGCGCAGTTCGAGGAGCAGGCCGCGAAAGCCCAGGCGGCGGGCAAGACTCGCGATGCCGAGAAGGCCCTGGAGCAGGCGAAGCAGTGGCGGGAATGGGCCGAGGCCGCCGAAGGCGCGGTCAGCCAGCGCTGAGCGGTACCGGGTGGTCCGGCGCGAATCGAGCCGGACCACCCGTCCCTGCCGGGCGCGTTCCGAACCCTCCGCCGCGGTAGGAAGCCCGCGAGTTTGCTTGCGGCGCAATCGGACCGCCGACACGTACCGGCGATCGCGGTTAATGTCGATGCATGGGACCGAGCCGGGAAACCTTGATCGCGCATCTGCTCGCGACCGGAATGGCGGGGCGAGTCGCTACGCCCCGCGAGAACAACCTCGAGCACTTCCGGCGTCTGGCCGCGCGGGATCCGCATTACCTCTTCGGGCTGGATCCCGGTAGGCACTGGACCCCGGACACGATCCTGGACCTGATGGTCCGGAAGGTCGGTGTGAATCCGAGCCCGAACTACCGATTCGGCGTGGACACGATCGATCCGGAATTGACCGCGGACGCGCTCGACCGTTACGCCGCCCGCTTCGACACCGCCCTCCGGGAGAAGCAGCGGGTGCTGTTCGCGACCGGTCATCCGCGCACTCTCGCCCGGCTCTACCAGCATTTCGCGACGGCGCTCGCCGAGGCCGGGGGCACGGTTCTCGAGGCCGGGGTGGGCCGGACCTACGAGGGCTTCACGAAGTACGGCCACCAGCGCCTCGAGATCGACTTCTTCCTCGGCGTGCATACGGCGGCGGACGCGGGCGGTTCGATCCATACCCACTCCCCCGCCCCGATCCTGCTCGCCCTCTCCGCCCTGAACGAGGCGGGCGAGCCGGCGCCCGATCTCGTTGTCGCCGACCATGGCTGGTGCGGCGGCGCGGCCCGGGCCGGAATCGACGCGATCGGGTTCGCGGATTGCAACGACCCCGCCCTCTTCGTCGGCGAGGAGGAGGGGACGGTCCGCGTCGCCGTCCCGATCGACGACGGCATCGACGCCGAAGAGTACGACCTCCTCGCCGCCTACGTCCTGGGCCGCGAGTTCGCCACCGGCAAATAAGTCGACCTTGGTACACCACCGTGGAATTCGTCCGAATTCCTCACGGTGAGGTACCAAGGTCAACTGTTGCGGCGGCTACTTGTCGCCGAAGAGCTTCTTGCGGTCGGCTGCTTCGGCTTTCGCGGCGTTGATGCGGCGCTGTTCCTCGGCGGCGAGGTGGACGGCGGTGCGGCTCCAGACGACGCGAATCCAGTGGAAGGTGAGGACCATGACGGCGATCGTCGCGAGAATCAGGCCGACGCCGGGGCCCGCGCCTTCGTAGTTTCCGAGGCCGGGGGTCTGGCGGTGCCAGATCGAGAAGACGCCGAAGACGCTCGCGATCGCGGAGCCGGCGACGGCGATCCAGGCGAGGGCCCAGCGGCGGGTGATCAGGGCCGCGAGGGAGAAGCCGATGCCGAAGACGACGACGAACCATTCGAAGACGCGCGAGGGGAGGCCGATGTGCTCGGTCTGGGCGGCGGCGTCGTAGAGGAGGACGTCGAAGCCGCGCGCGGTGCCGGCGTGCGGGAGGACGAGCGAGAGGAGGAGGACGAAGACCGATCCGGCGACGACCATGGCGCGCACGCCCGGATCGATCTCCCCGGCGATCTTCCGCTCCACGGCCTCGAGCTCGGTGCGGAACTGCTCGAAGTCCTGACTGTCGTGCTCGGCCGCCTTCATGCTCTCCTCGTTCGCCTCGGGAGTCGCCGGGTCGCGCTCCGTATCGTCTTGCACCGGAACCTTTTCGGAGTCGGCGTCGCGCCCCCGGGCGGGGTTCGCCGCGGCCGCCGTCGACTCGGCCGCGCCGGATTCGCCAGGCGCGGTGGGTGAATCGGCCGCGCCGGGGTCGCCGGTCGGGGCGGGTGTATGAGCGGCACGCGGATTCGGCGATTCCTCGCCGGGGCGTGCGCGATCTACGTTGTCCGGATCGCTCATGCCCCGCAGCCTACGTCGCAACCGGCAGCGACGGGGGCGGGGGCCGGGACGCCGATGCTCGGCAGGCCGAGGCCGACGCCGATCGGGGCGGTCTTCGGGGTGATGCCCTTCTCGTGCGCGTCGCCGGCGCGAGTACGGCGGTGGGACAGGACCGCCCCGTCGGCGATGAGGTAGTGCGGGGCCGCGCCGGTGACATCGATGGTGATGACGTCGCCGGGCCGGATCTCGCTGCCGGGGGCGAGGCCGGCGGGCGGGCGGAAGTGCACGAGGCGGCCGTCGCGGGCGCGGCCGGACATGCGCGCGGTCGCGGCGTTCTTCTTGCCCGCGCCCTCGGCGACGAGGAGTTCGACGGTCGTCCCGATGAGCGCCTGATTCCCTTCCAGGGAGACCTGCTCCTGGAGCGCGATGAGCCGGTCGTAGCGTTCCTGCACGACCGCCTTCGGCAGCTGATCGGGCATCGTCGCCGCGGGAGTGCCGGGGCGGATCGAGTACTGGAAGGTGAAGGCGCTGGTGAACCGCGCCTGCCGGACCACGTCGAGCGTCGCCTGGAAGTCCTCTTCGGTCTCGCCGGGGAAGCCGACGATGATGTCGGTGGTGATCGCCGCGTGCGGCATGGCCGCGCGCACCTTCTCGATGATGCCGAGGAATTTCGCGCTGCGGTAGGAGCGCCGCATCGCCTTCAGCACCCGATCGGAACCGGACTGCAGCGGCATGTGCAGCTGCGGGCAGACGTTCGGCGTCTCGGCCATCGCCTCGATGACGTCGTCGGTGAATTCGGCCGGATGCGGGGAGGTGAAGCGGACCCGTTCGAGCCCTTCGATATTCCCGCACGCCCGCAGGAGTTTCGCGAAGGCGCCGCGATCGCGTTCCTCGTTCGGGTCGGCGAAGGAGACGCCGTAGGAGTTCACGTTCTGCCCGAGCAGGGTCACCTCGCTGACGCCCTGCTCGACCAGCGCCTGCACTTCGGCGAGCACGTCGCCGGGCCGGCGGTCGACTTCCTTGCCGCGCAGCGACGGCACGATGCAGAAGGTGCAGGTGTTGTTGCAGCCCACCGAGATCGACACCCAGCCGGCGTACGCGGATTCGCGCTTCGCGGGAAGGGTGGACGGGAACGCCTCGAGCGCTTCGATGATCTCGACCTGCGCCTGCTCGTTGTGCCGCGCGCGTTCCAGCAGCACCGGCAGCGAGCCGATGTTGTGGGTGCCGAAGACGACGTCCACCCAGGGCGCCTTCTTCACGACGGTGTCGCGATCCTTCTGCGCCAGGCAGCCGCCGACCGCGATCTGCATGCCGGGCCGTTCCGCCTTGATCGGCGCGAGATGACCGAGCGTGCCGTAGAGCTTGTTGTCGGCGTTCTCGCGCACCGCGCAGGTATTGAAGACGACCAGGTCGGCGGTCGCGCCGGGCTCGGCGCGGGTGTATCCGGCGTCCTCGAGCAGGCCCGACAGTCGTTCGGAGTCGTGCACGTTCATCTGACAGCCGTAGGTGCGGACCTCGTAGCTACGTGCTGAAACCTGCCCTGACGAATTCACCCAACCAGGGTAATGGCTGCCCCCGAGCGCCCATCCACCCCATAGGCTCCGCGTGACCTGGGTCTCGGCGATCTCCGCCGCGTCAATCCCCGGTTACGAGCGGGTGTCGAGTGACGGCACAGTGATGCCCGGAGCGACCAAAGACGAGCATTTCGGGCACGGTGCGGCTAAGTTCACTGGTCATGACCGACGCTGCCGTATCCATGGACAAATCCGCGCCGATGATCTCGATGCGGAATGTGGACAAGCACTTCGGCTCGCTGCACGTTCTGCGTGACATCAATCTCGAAGTGCCCCGAGGGCAGGTCGTGATCGTGGTGGGACCGTCCGGATCCGGCAAGTCGACCCTGTGCCGCACCATCAACCGGTTGGAGACCATCGATTCCGGAGAGATCGCCATCGACGGGGTGACCCTCCCCGCCGAAGGCAAGGCCCTGGCGAAATTGCGCGCGGATGTGGGCATGGTGTTCCAGTCCTTCAATCTCTTCGCGCACAAGACGATCGTCGAGAACGTCATGCTCGCCCCCGTGAAGGTGCGCAAGCTCGACAAGGCCAAGGCCCGCGAAGAGGCGATGAAACTGCTGGAGCGGGTCGGAATCGCGAATCAGGCGGACAAGTATCCGGCCCAGCTGTCCGGCGGGCAGCAGCAGCGCGTGGCGATCGCCCGCGCCCTCGCCATGAATCCGAAGGTGATGCTGTTCGACGAGCCCACCTCCGCGCTCGACCCGGAGATGGTGTCCGAGGTGCTCGAGGTGATGGTGCAGCTCGCCAAGGACGGCATGACGATGGTCGTGGTCACCCACGAGATGGGTTTCGCGCGCCGGGCCGGCAATCGGGTGCTGTTCATGGCGGACGGCCAGATCGTCGAGGACACCGACCCGGACGCCTTCTTCACCGCCCCGAAATCCGATCGCGCCAAGGACTTCCTCGGCAAGATCCTCAGCCACTGACATTCGATTTTTCACGAGAGAAGAGGGACTTTCGATGAGGTTCAACAAGGCGCTGCGCGTCGCTGTCGGAGCGGTCGCGCTCGCGGTCGTCGCGAGTGGTTGCGGCGGCGGCAGCGACAAGACCGCCAGCGAGCACGCCGCCGACGGCAAGCTGACGGTCGGCATCAAGTTCGATCAGCCGGGCCTGGGCCTACGCAACAAGGACGGCTCCTACAGCGGTTTCGATGTGGACGTCGCGAAGTACGTGGGCGAGAAGCTGGGCGTGAAGCCGGACGCCATCGTGTTCAAGGAGTCGCCGTCGGGGCAGCGCGAGACGCTGATCCAGAACGGGCAGGTCGATTTCATCGTCGCCACCTACTCGATCACCGACAAGCGCAAGGAGAAGGTCGATTTCGCGGGCCCGTACTTCCAGACCGGGCAGTCGCTGCTGGTGCGTTCGGATAATGCCGACATCACCGGCGTGGAATCGCTGACCGGCAACAAGAAGCTGTGCTCGGTGAAGGGCTCCACCCCGGCGCAGAACGTGAAGGACAAGTACGCCAAGGAAGTTCAGCTCCAGGAGTACGACACCTACTCGCTGTGCGTGGAGGCGCTGAAGTCCGGTTCCGTCGACGCGGTCACCACCGACGACATCATCCTGCGCGGTTACGCGGCGCAGTCGCCGGGCGCGCTGAAGGTCGTCGGCGCGCCGTTCTCCACCGAGAAGTACGGCATCGGCGTGAAGAAGGGCGATTCCGAATCGCGCGGCAAGATCAACGACGCCATCGAGGCCATGATCACCTCCGGCGCCTGGAAGGCCGCGCTGGAGAAGAACTTCGCCGGCACGGGCTTCGCCATCCCCGCGCCGCCGACGGTGGACCGCTACTGAGCTGACGTCGCGCGCCGGGTCCGACAGGCCCCGGCGCGCTTCGCTTTTCGATCGGAGGGACGCGTTCACCGTGACCGACTTGCTTTCGAACTATCACACCCAGTTGCTCGACGCGTTCTGGGTGACCATCAAACTGACGCTGTATTCGGGGCTGCTGGCGCTGATCCTGGGCACGATCGTGGCCGCCATGCGGGTCTCGCCGGTGCCCGTCGCGCGGTGGGTCGGCACGATGTACGTCACGATCTTCCGCAATACCCCGCTGACGCTGATCATCGTGTTCTGCTCGCTGGGGCTCTACCAGACGCTGGGCCTGCGGCTCGCGCCCGCCGGACCGAACGACCTGGCGGAGAACAACTTCCGGTTCGCGGTCATCGGATTGAGCGTCTACACGGCGGCTTTCGTATGTGAATCGCTGCGCTCGGGCATCAATACGGTGCCGCTGGGCCAGTCCGAGGCGGGCCGGTCACTCGGCCTGACCTTCGGCCAGAATCTGCGGATGGTGGTGCTGCCGCAGGCGTTTCGCGCCGTCATCGGCCCGCTCGGCAGCGTGTTCATCGCGCTCACGAAGAACTCCACGGTGGCCTCGGTGATCGGCGTGGCCGAGGCCGCGCTGCTGATGGACACCATGACCGAGAACGAGGCCATGCCGCTGGCCATCGGCGCCATCTTCGCGGCCGGCTTCGTGATCCTGACGCTGCCCACCGGTCTGCTGTTCGGCTGGCTGGCCAAACGATACGAGGTGGCGCGATGAGCACGGCTTCGGTTCTCTACGACGCCCCCGGGCCCAAGGCGAAACTGCGGTACCGGCTCTACACGGTGCTGGTGCTGGCGGCGGTGCTGGCCGTCGGCTGGTTCCTGTACCACGGCCTGGACGAGAAGGGACAGTTCACCGCCGAGAAGTGGAAGCCGTTCCTGGAAGGGCAGATCTGGACCACCTATCTGCTGCCCGGTCTGCGCGGGACGGTGGTCGCGGCGGTGCTGTCGATCGTGCTGGCGCTGGTGATCGGCATGATCTTCGGCATTCTGCGATTGTCCGAGCACCGGGTGGTGCGGGCGGTGGCGGGCGCCATCGTGGAAGTAGCGCGGGCGATTCCCGTGCTGATCCTGATGATCTTCCTCTTCGCGATCTACGCCCAGTACAACGTCTTCCCGTCCGAACAGCTCGCGCTGGCGGCCGTGGTGACGGCGCTGACCATCTACAACGGCTCGGTCATCGCCGAGATCGTGCGCTCGGGCATCCGCTCGCTCCCGCGCGGCCAATCCGAAGCAGCGGTGGCCCTCGGCATGCGCAAGGGTCAGCTGATGCGGCTCATCCTGCTCCCGCAGGCCGTCACCGCCATGCTCCCGGCGCTGATCTCGCAGATGGTGGTGGCGCTCAAGGACTCCGCGCTCGGCTACGCGATCACCTATCCCGAAGTGGTCCGCGCCGGTAAGCAGCTCGGTGCGGCCGAACAGAACACCATCCCGGCGCTGCTGGTGATCGCGATCATCATGATCGCCCTGAACTACGCGCTGAGCGTGTTCGCGACCGTGGTGGAACGCTGGCTGCGCACCCGCAAACGCGGTGGGCGCACGGTGGTTCCGGCGGGCAATGTGCCGCCGCCGCCCGGCATGAACGTGGTCACCGCCAAGGACGGCAGCGCCTGACGCCCGACCGCACCTGATCGACGACCCCGCGGCAGATCGGAGATCGAATGGCACATCGGCGCGCAAGACCGCAAGGAGCTGCGCGCCGGTGTGCCGTTCGTCGTTTCGCGGCCGGGGCGAAAGCCGCTGGGGCGGTTGGCATCGGCGGGAATGTCGGTAGGGTCGATCGGGTGAGTGGCTGGGTGCGACGGAAGTTTCAGCGGGTCGGGCGATTCGATCGGGCGATCGAACGCGGCGTGGGCGGATTGCCCGCCTCGGTGGTCGATCGGGGGCTGCTGCGGCTCACCGAGAGCGCGAATTACAGTGCGTTGTGGCTGGTCATCGCCGGGGTGCTGGCCGCGAACAAGGGGACTACGCGGCGGGCGGCCATGCGCGGGGTGGCGTCGGTCGGGGGCGCGAGCCTGGTCGTGAACGCCGGGCTGAAATCGCTGGTGGCGCGGCGGCGGCCGGCGGCGGAAGTGCTGCCCGCCTATCGGCAGCTGGTGCCGGTGCCGACCTCGTCGTCGTTCCCGTCCGGGCATGCGGCGTGCGCGGCCGCGTTCGCGACCGCGGTGGCGCTCGAAAGTCCGCGTACCGCTTTGGCTATCGCGCCGCTGGCGGCCACGGTCGCCTATTCGCGGGTGCACACCGGCGCGCACTGGACCTCCGATGTGCTGGTCGGGGCGGCGGTCGGATCCGGGGTCGCGCTGGCTACCCGGCGGTGGTGGCCGGTCCGGGAATCGGATGAGGCGCTGGCACGACTCGCGCTGGAAGCGCCCGCCATGCCGGACGGCAAAGGGCTGCTGGTCATGGTGAATCCGGTGTCCGGGGACCCGAATTACGATCCGACCTTCGATATCGCGGCCGCGCTGCCCGCCGCGACCGTACTGCGGACGCGGCCGGATATCGACGTGGCCGACCAGCTCGAGGGATTGCTCGCCGATCCGGCCGAACCCGTCCTGGCCGTCGGCGTCGCGGGCGGCGACGGCACCGTGGCGGCGGTCGCGGCGGTGGCCCTGCGGCACGAATTGCCGCTGGTGGTGGTGCCGACCGGGACGCTGAACCATTTCGCGCGCGATCTCGGGGTGTACGACCTGCAAGAGGTGGTCGATGCGACCGGGGCGGGCGAAGCCGTGTCCGTCGATATCGCGTGCGTGGAGTTCGACGACGGAACCGGTTCGCGCGTGCGGCATCTGATCAATACCTCCAGCCTCGGCACCTACCCGGATCTGGTGCAGTTGCGTGAGAAGTGGCAGCAGCGATGGGGCAAGTGGCCCGCTTTCGCCGCCGCCCTCGTGGTGACGCTGCGGCGGGCCGAACCGGTCGAGATCTCCCTGGACGGGCGCTGGCAGCGGGTGTGGTTCCTGTTCGTCGGCAACGGCCCGTATCACCCGCACGGCGCGGTGCCCGCTTTCCGCGACCGGCTCGATTCCGGCCTGCTGGACGTACGTTGGCTGCGCGCCGATCTGCGCTGGTCGCGGACCCGCGCGGTGGTGGCGATGCTGCTGGCGGCGATCGGGCACAGCCGGGTGTACGGGGAACGCCAGATGCCCGAGCTGGCAGTGCAATTGCCCGCGCCGGAGGCGCTCGCCACCGACGGTGAGGTGGTCGGCAAGGCCACCCACCTGCGTTATTCCATGGCGGGCCGGATCGCGGTCTACCGCCGTGACGAATCCAATCCGCGCTGGTCGGACCGGATTCGGCCGCATCACCGGCGCGCGCCGTGGCTCGGCGAGGTCTTCCGCTCGCGCTGATATTCGCATCGATCGCGCCCGGGGCGGGCGTTTCGGCACCTCCGTAACCCGCCGCCCCGCGGGCCGCGATCGCGTGTGCATTTCTTCTTGACAGTAACTGTCACATAGATAGACACTCTCCACAAGCGTTGTGATGCCGCGAGAACGGCTCGGCGCGTTCGTATTACGAGAGGGAGTGTCCATGTCACTGCGGGAACGACAGCGGCGGCAGATCCGGGCGGAGATCCAGCGGGCGGCATTCGAGCTGTTCGCACGGAGCGGATTCGACGAGGTGACCACCGAGCAGATCGCGGCCGCGGCGGGGGTGTCGGCGAGTACCTATTTCCGGCATGTGCGCAGCAAGGAGGATCTGCTGCTGGATCCGGTGCGCGAGGGCGGGGCCGGGCTGGCGCTGCTGCTGGAGGAGCGGCCGGGTGACGAGCCCGCGGATATCGCGCTCGCACAGGCGATTCTGACGCGATCGGCGACGCTCACGCCCGCGGATCTCGAGCAGTGGCGGGCCGCTTTCCGGACCGCGCCGCATCTGCTCGATCGGGTCGCGCTGGTCACCGTCGAGCACCGGGAACGCCTGGTCGAGCTGGTCGCGCAACGCATGTCGCGCGATCCCGAGACCGACGGCAATCCCGGGCTGCTGGTGCATCTCATGCTGGCCGCGGCCGAATTCGGCTATCTGCAATGGCTGCGGCGGCCCGATCAGCCGGGGGCCTCGCTGCGGGTGTGCGTCGAAGGCGCGGTGGACGCGGTGCGCGGGGAGCGCTGGCGGGACTGATCGCGGCGGCGATCGGGCGACAACAGAACATCGGAGTGATGAAAAATGCGGTACGACAACGGCAATGACGAAATCTTCGATCTGATCGTGGTGGGGTCGGGGGCGGCCGGGATGGCGGCGGCGATCACCGCGGCCCGGCACGGGCTGTCCACGGTCATCGTGGAGAAGTCGCGGTACTGGGGCGGGTCCTCGGCGCGATCCGGTGGCGGGGTGTGGATTCCGGGGAATTCCGTGCTGCGGCGGGAGGCCCCGGCCGACGATATCGAGGAGGCGCGGCGGTATCTGGCGGCGATCATCGGCACGGAGGTGGCATCCGAGCGGATCGACGCCTATCTCGATCGCGGGCCGGAAGCGCTGGAGTTCCTGCTCGACCATTCGCCGCTGAAACTCGAATGGGTGCAGGGGTATTCGGACTATCTTCCCGAAGCGCCGGGCGGGCGGGCCGGTGGGCGGTCGTGTGAACCGCTGCCGTTCGACGGCCGGGCACTTGGGGCCGATCTCGAGACGTTGCATCCGCCGTATGCCGAAGGGCCGGCGGGGGTGGTGTTCAAGCAGGGCGAATATCGCTGGATGAGCACCGGTTTGCGGAACTGGCGGGGTCCGCGCACGATGCTGCGGGTCGGCATGCGGACGGCGCTGGGCCGGATTCGCGGGCAGAAGCTGCTCGGGCTGGGGTCGGCGCTCATGGGGCCGCTCATGCTGGGCGTGCGGGCGGCGGGGGTGCCGGTGCGGTTGAACACCGGGATGGTCGAGCTGGTTTTCGAAGGCGGGCGGGTCAGTGGGATCGTGGTGGAGCACAACGGTATTCGCTCCACCCTGCGCGCTCGACGCGGCGTGGTGCTGGCCAGTGGCGGGTTCGATCACAATCCCGAGATGCGCGAGAAATACCATCGCGAACCGGTGACCGCCGATCTGAGCCTGGGTGCGCCCACCAATACCGGCGACGGCATCACCGCGGCCCAAAGGGTCGGCGCCACGGTGTCTTTCATGTCCGATGCCTGGTGGGCGCCGTCCATTCCGATGCCCAAGGGCCCCTGGTTCGCCCTGTCCGAACGGTCGCTCCCCCGCAGCCTCATCGTGAACGACCGCGGCGTGCGGTTCATGAACGAATCGCTCCCCTACGTCGAGGCCACGCATCGGATGTTCGGCGGCGAGCACGGCATCGGCGACGGGCCGGCCGAGAACCTGCCCGCGTGGCTGATCTTCGACCAGACCTATCGCAATCGGTATGTCTTCGCGGGAGTGCCTCCCCGGCAACGTCTTCCGCGATCGTGGATGCGTTCCGGCGCGATCACCACCGCCGGCACGCTGACCGAGCTGGCCGAGCGGATCGGTATTCCCGCCGCGGCGCTCGAGGCCACGGTCAGCCGGTTCAACGGTCACGCGCGCGGCGGCAGTGATCCCGATTTCGGCCGAGGCGAAAGCGCCTACGACCACTATTACGGCGACCTCGCCAACAAACCCAACCCCAGCCTCGGCGAACTCACCAAGGCTCCCTTCTACGCCGCCCGCATGGTCCCCGGCGACCTCGGCACCAAGGGCGGCATCGACACCGATATCCACGCCCGCGCCCTGCGCGCCGACGGGTCGGTCATCGATGGGCTGTACGCCGCGGGCAATACCAGCTCACCGGTCATGGGCTACACCTATGCGGGCCCGGGCGCGACCATCGGCCCCGCGCTGGTCTTCGGCTACCTGGCCGCCCTCGACGCCGCGGGCGTCAACACACCGAGATAGCGGAAACCGGTCACCCGCAACACCTTTGACCGATCGCCTGCCAAGATGGCGACCATGGATCCAATGGGGAACGGTGGCACCCTGCTATTGACGGGTGCCACCTCGGGGCTGGGTCTCGAAGTGGCGAAACTGCTGGCGGGTTCCGCCGACTGGACGGTCGTGGCCCTGGCCCGATCGCGGGAACGCGGCGAGACGCTGCGGGAGATGCTCGGCGATCCGGGCAACTTCCGCTATCTCGCGGGTGATCAATCGGACCTCGGCGAGATACGGAAGGCAGCCGCTCGGGTCCGCGCACTGCTCGCCGCGCAGGACATTCCACCACTGCGCGGCATCGTCCTCAATGCGGGCATCCAAACCGGTTCGACCGACTCGGCGACGGTGGACGGATTCGAGCTCACCTTCGGCACCAACCTGGCCGGACCGCATTTGCTGCTCGCCCTGCTCAGTCCCGAACTCGTCGGCCCGGCGCGGGTGCTGTGGCTGGGTTCGGGCACGCACTACGGCAAGTTCCGGCGCTCCTACGGCATGGTTCCCAGGCCACGCTGGGAGCATCCCGAGGCTCTCGCGCGGCCGCGCGCCGGGGACGGCATTCGCGCCTACTCCACGAGCAAGCTCGGCACGCTCTACCTCGTCCACGAACTCGCCCGGCGAGCACCGGAATTCGTCGAGGTCAGCTGCTACGACCCCGGCATGATGCCCGGTACCGGATTGGCGCGCGACCGCGGCGCGATCGAACGCTTCGGCTGGAAGTACCTGCTGCCCGCCCTGCGCGCGGTGCCCGGCGTCTCCACCTCGCGGCGTTCCGCCGTCCAGCTGGCGGCGCTCGCCACCGGGGCGTCTTCGATCCCGGCGGCCGAATTGCGTGGCGCGTACATCGAGATCGACCATCCCGTCAGGTCCTCGGCGGAGTCGTACGACGAGCAGCGCGAACTGGAGCTCTTCGACTACCTCGATACCGTGACCGGCTCGCATGGTGACGAAACCGCCCCGTGGTGGACGAAGCGGCCGAGCTGAGGTCACCAGAAGCCGGCGATATCGTGGGCCAGGGCCAGCTCGTCGGCCCAGGGCAGGTCGTGGTCGCGTTCGTAGGCGCGGAAGAGGCGGTGGCGCAGGTCATCTCGGGCCAGCCAGGCGCGGACGGCGGTGGCGTCTCGATCCGAGGGCAGGGGGCCGGAGACCAGGGCTGCCAGATGCCGATCCGCGGCGCTGCCGGCGCGGTTGTCCCAGACCGTGAGGAACCGATCGAGGGGTATGCCTGCCGCTGCCGCCGGGCGGAGGAAGTCTTCAGCCTGCCCGAAAGCACCTAGCCGGGAGGGGAATTCAGCCAGTATCGCTTGCCATACCGCGTCGCAGTACTGGTCGATGGCGCGCTGTTCCACAGGCGGCCATGCATGCCAATCCTCTTGCGGCAGTTTGCCGAACACCATGTCTGTGTCCAATTCCGTGGAATTGACCAGGCATTCGAGCAGCATCGGCAGCAGGGCCTTCACATCGGAGCGAGTGCCGATGGTGTTGCCCAGTTTCAGCGTGAGCGAGAACAGATCGATTTCGTCGACCGGCACGGGCGGGCCGCAATGCGGGCAGCGGTCCAGGACCGGGCGGCGCGGATAGTTCGCGAAGACCCGGTTCAGCTCGGTCAAGGCCGCTGCGACGACACGGTCCATGTTCCGATTCTGGCAGTCGAGCGGGCGGGCTTCGAGCGGAAGAACATGTAGAGGCCGGTGCCCAGCAACAACGCGAGCGGGAACAGCGGCAGATAGGACACCCAGATCAGCGGATCGGGCAGCGCGAGCGCGATGAAGGTCGCGACGACGGTCAGGGTGAAGACGACGCCGGACCAGCGATGCGTGCGCCGCAGCGGGGACGCCGACGCGGTGGCCGGTCTCGTGTACGACCGGACCAGCAGATACAGGCCCGAGAACAGCAGCAAGGCCAGGAACGGCAGCGGCAGATAGGAGAACCAGACCGGGCCGGACAGCGCCAGCACGACCATCGTGACGACCACGCTCGCGGCGAAGACGATGGCCAGCCACCGATGCGCCCGGCGGATCCGCATACTCCAGTTCATCGAAACCCCTCTCGAATGCTCCGGCCCCGGCGATTGCGCCGATCGGGCGATTGAGAAGAACGCTAGTTACCGGTCCGCGAACAATGCTTCTCGATTCCTGATCGATGCGGTCGGCCCGGAGATTCGGTAGCCGCTTCGCCGGGGAAATGGATGGGGCTCAGCAGGTAGCGGATACGGTCCGGGTGGGCTGATCGGCCAGACCGGGCAGGATCACCCGGCGCAGGTCGGCGAGGAACTCCGCCAGTTCGCCAGGATCGAGCCAGACGGCACCACCGGCCACCGCAACCCGATCGCCCGTCTCAGGACGCGCCGCCGCCTCTCGCAATGGAGACAGCGACGGGCATCGTCTCTTCGTCAGTCGAATGCGCCGCCATCGAGGTCGTCGCCGACGGCCGCGAGTTCGGCTTTCACCACCGCGTACGCGGTCCCCGAGTTGTATCCGCGACGAGCCAGCATCCCGACCAAACGACGAATCGCCTTCTCCCGGTCCAGATCCCGCGGCAACGTACGCAACTTACGCCGGACCAGATCCGCGGCCCGCTCCTGCTCGTCATCAGAGGTAATGGCGGACAGCGCTTCCTCGGCCTCTTCCTGCCCCACCCCCTTGCGCCGCAACTCCTGCGCCAACGCGCGCTTCCCCTTACCGGAAAAGGTATGCCGGGACTGCACCCACTGCTGCGCGAAAGCGGCATCGTCGATCAGCCCCACCTCGGTGAGCCGATCCAGCACCTTGTTCGCCACCGCCTCCGAATACCCCCGATCGGCCAGCTTCGTAGCAAGCTCCGCCCGGCTACGCGCACGATCGGTCAGCAACCGCAGGCAAACTTCCTTCGCCTGCGCCTCGGTCCCGCCACCGGGCAGCCCAGCATCCCCGGATTCGACGCCACCGGCACGATATCCGCGCCGTCCGCCCCTACCCCGTGCACGCCGGCCGGGCTCGCGCCCGGTCGCGTCATCCGAATCGTCGCGTGACCCCATACCCGGCGATTCGCCGTCCGCTTCCGAACCGTGGTCCCCGCCAACCGCGCCACCGCGGCCACGCCGCCCGGACCGCGAAGCGAATCCCTTCGGAATATCCGAGGATTCGCCGAAGTCGGGCACAGTGTCATCGATTGCGGCGGGGTCGCCGGAGCCGGAGCCGCGCCCGCGACGGGTGGTCCTGCGGGACCGCGCGGCGGAATCGTCGGCAGCACGGTCTGATTCGTCATCGGCGCGATGCGATACGAGACCCTCCGCATGATTCCGCGACATCGCGTTCGCTGGTGGACGTCCGCTGCGCGTCGGGTGAGAGCTGGCGCCCTCCGGCGCGTCGAACTCGTCCGCGCCGGTGGGGATCGGCGGCGCTTCCTCCCGCCGCCGACCCCATGTCGACCGGCTCTGGTCGGGCGAGGTGGTGTGCTGGGTTCGCGTCACATTGCGTTGGGCGCGAACGGGTTTCGTAGGTGGTTCGGCGGACTCGGGGTCGTCGTCGGGTTCCAGGGCGGAGTCGGCGTCGGAGTCGGGTGTGGCTGTCCGGCGTCGACGGAGCCGGCTGAGCGGCTCGTCATACGAATCGTCGGTCGGGTTGTCTTCAGCGTCGTTCGATTCGAAAGCGTCGCCGTATCGGCCGTCATAGCCATCGCGGCCGTGGTCGGTGGGTCGGGTCGACCAGGTGTCGCGGGACGGGTTCGCGTAGGGGTCGGCGGTAGACCAGGTGTTGCGGGGTTCGTGGGAGTTCGGGTGGGAGTCGTAGGCGGCTTTGGCGTACGGGTCCGAGCCGAACAGCTGGGTCGAGTCGGCGCCGCGGGGCGAGCTGCGCGGGGCGCGGGGCTCGGTGCGGCGGCGGGACTTCGACTCCAGGGCGTCGAGTTGGCGGCGGAGGCGTTCGACGGCTTCGAGTTTGGGGGCGGGCCCCGGCGGATCCTGCCGGGGCCCTGCGGTTTCCCGATCGGTCATCGGTTAGAAGTCGGCGGCTCCGGCGTCGGCGGTGACATCGGCGCCGATGCCGAGCTTTTCCTTGATCTTCTTCTCGATCTCGTCGCGCACGTCGGTGTTCTCCAGCAGGAACTTGCGGGCGTTCTCCTTGCCCTGGCCGAGCTGGTCGCCCTCGTAGGTGTACCAGGAGCCGGACTTGCGGATGAAGCCCTGATCGACGCCCATGTCGATGATCGACCCCTCCTTGGAGATGCCGACGCCGTAGAGGATGTCGAACTCGGCCTGCTTGAACGGCGGGGAGACCTTGTTCTTGACGACCTTGACGCGGGTGCGGTTGCCGACCGCGTCGGAACCGTCCTTCAGGGTCTCGATACGGCGCACGTCCAGGCGCACGGAGGCGTAGAACTTCAGCGCCTTACCACCGGTCGTGGTCTCGGGCGAGCCGAACATGACGCCGATCTTCTCGCGCAGCTGGTTGATGAAGATGGCGGTGGTGCCGGAGTTGTTGAGCGCCGAGGTCATCTTGCGCAGCGCCTGGCTCATCAGTCGCGCCTGCAGACCGACGTGGCTGTCACCCATCTCGCCTTCGATTTCCGCGCGCGGCACCAGGGCGGCCACGGAGTCGATGACGATGATGTCGATGGCGCCGGAACGCACCAGCATGTCGGCGATTTCGAGCGCCTGCTCACCGGTGTCGGGCTGCGAGACCAGCAGCGCGTCGGTGTCCACGCCGAGCTTGCGGGCGTAGTCCGGGTCGAGCGCGTGCTCGGCGTCGATGAAGGCGGCGACACCGCCCGCGGCCTGCGCGTTCGCGACGGCGTGCAGGGCGACGGTGGTCTTACCGGAGGATTCCGGACCGTAGATCTCGACGACGCGGCCGCGCGGCAGACCGCCGAGGCCGAGCGCTACGTCGAGCGCGATGGAGCCGGTCGGAATGACCGAAATGGGCTGGCGGGCCTCTTCGCCGAGGCGCATCACGGCGCCCTTGCCGAAGCTCTTCTCGACCTGCGCCAATGCCAGTTCGAGCGCCTTGTCGCGATCGAAAGCCTGTGGTGCCATCGCTGGTTCCCCTTCTCGACGGGTGTGTCTCGTGCTGTGGTTGGCGCCCACGTTAGAGGGCCGCACCGACAAGTTCCGACGACGAGCATAAACGAACACGTGTTCGAGGCAAGCGACGCGCCCTCCGACACGCGGGCCGACCCGGCCGGCGCGCGGCAATTCCGGGTCAGCGCCCGACCGCGATCCGCTTCGAGGTCAGCAGCGTCTGCTGTTGTTTGAACATCCGCAGCGCGAGGGACACCTCGATATCCTCGATGCCTTCGAGGGGTCCGAGCGCATCGGTCACATAGCGGTAGAGGTGCGCGATATCCACGCATTCCACCGACACGATCATGTTCGCGATGCCGGTGGTCGCCGCCACGAACGCCACTTCCTGGTGCCGGGACACGGCGAGACCGACCGCCTCCAGATGCGCGGGCCGCACCCGCAGCCACAGCATCCCGCGCGTCTGAAATCCCATGCGCTCCAAGGCGAAATCGAGATCGAAGTACAGCACCCCGGCTTCGGTGAGTTCGTTCATCCGGCGCGCCGCGCGGTTCGCGCTCCACCCCGTGACGTCGGCGATCTGCGCGTAGGGCGCGCGCCCGTCGCGAGCCAGCAGGGCCAGCATGGCCTCGTCCTCCCGGGACAGCGCGACCGGCGCGTCCGGCCCGCCGGGTTCCCGGGCCGACCGGCGCGGACCGAGTTCCCGCAGCTGTTCGGCGCTGAGCAACCGCCCGTAGCGCGGCCATTCCTCCGCGAACGGGAACGCCCGCATCACCTCGTAGATGTTCATGCTCTGCACCTGACCGGCATTGGGCACCAGGCGCAGCAGCAGTTCGTCGCGTCGTTCGATCGAGCGCGGCCGCCCCACGCAGGTCACCTCGAACCCGGTGGACAGTAGTGACACCCAGCTCAAATCCGGTACGCGCGCGAGTGATTCGGCCAGGGCGACCGCCCGGCTGGGCGTGGTCCGGATCCGCAGCAGCCAGCGCGCGTGCCCGAGCGGCGTCATGTTCACCTGCCCCGACACGTGGATGATGCCGCGCTGCCGCAGCGACCGATATCGCCGCGCCACGGTCTGTTCGGAGACGCCGAGAATGCTTCCGAGCCGGGCGAACGAGATGCGGGCGTCGGTGACCAGCCCGTGCACGATCTGTTTGTCGAGCAGATCCATGATGGCGGAATTCTCCACAGCTTCGCCGACCATAGGAGGAATCTACCGCAAAAGAGGTTCCAGCTATGTGGATACCGCCGGACACCCGAAGCTTGGTGACGAAATCGTTCGTCTCTGCCGGAGGTTCCCATGCGGAAATGGCTTCCCCTCTTCGCGGCGTGCCTGGGCACGCTCATGCTGCTCATCGACGTCACCATCGTGAATGTCGCGCTTCCCGATATCGCCGTCGATCTCGGCACCGGCATGTCCGGCCTGCAGTGGATCGTGGACGGCTATGCCCTCGCACTGGCGGCCCTGCTGCTGGTGCTGGGCTCACTCGCCGACCGTGTCGGCGCGAAACCGGTCTATCTGGCCGGGCTGGCAGTGTTCACCGCCGCTTCCCTGGCCTGCGGAATGGCCGGTGACGCAAGCGTTCTGGTGGCTTCCCGGATCGCGCAGGGCATCGGCGGCGCGGCCATGTTCGCGACCACCCTGTCCCTGCTGCACGCCGCTTACACCGGCCGCGATCGCGGGGTGGCGTTCGGCGCATGGGGCGCGATCGCCGGTGTGGCAGCGGGTTTGGGCACCGTGCTCGGCGGCGTGCTCACCGATCTGCTGTCCTGGCGCTGGATCTTCTTCGTCAATCTGCCCCTCGCGGCGGTGACGATCACCTTGTCCGCCTTGGTGTTCCCGGCTTCGCCCCGGCACGCGGGCAGCAAGGTGGATCTGCCCGGCATGCTGGCCTTCGCGGCCGCCGCGACCGGCGTCACCTTCGGCATCATCCGGGCCGGTGAGCACGGCTGGAGCGACGGTGGCGCGCTGACCGCGCTGGCGGCGGGCACGCTGGCCGTCGCCGTGTTCGTGGTGATCGAATCTCGCAGCGCCGCACCGATGTTCCCCCTCGCACTGCTGCGCAATCGCGTGTTCAGCGGCACCCTGCTGAACGCTTCCGGCCAGACTTTCGCCGCCTTCGCCTCCTCCCCGCTGCTGTCGCTGTGGTTGCAGCAGCAGCTGCACCTGTCGCCGCTGCGCGCGGGCCTGGCCATGCTGCCGATGGCGCTGACCGCATTCCTGGTGTCGGGCTTGGCCGGTCGTCTCCTGCACGAGGTGCCCGCCGCGTACACGGTCGGCCTGGGCCTGGTAGTGGTCGGCGCGGGTTCGGCGCTGCTCACCTTCATCGACGCCGGATCATCGTGGGCGGCAATCGTTCCCGGTTTCGTGGTGATCGGTGCGGGCATCGGCGTCAATGCCCCGGCCCTGGTCTCCACCGGCATGGCGGCCGTGGAACCCCGGCAGTCCGGTGTCGCGGCCGGTGCGGTGAACACCGCCCGTCAGCTCGGCATCGCGCTCGGAGTCGCGGTGCTGGGCACCGTGTTCCGCGATGTGGCGGGCACCGCCCAGCCCCTGCCGCTGCCCGATTTCGTGAGCGGCCTGGACGCGGCCGTCGCGGTGGCGGGCGCGGTCGGCATCGCCTTCGGCCTGGCCTCGTTCGCCCTGTTGCGCCGCCCGCGCACCGATGCTCCCGAATCACCGCCGAGTCCGGCGCTGGTCGGCTGAAGACGGTGGAACAACGGAAATGCCTGCCGGAGAAGGTTCTCCGGCAGGCATTCCGCTTTGCGGCGGCCCTACCTGACACACCTGCGCAGGATCGTCGAGTCGTCCACCGCCGCAAACCCGGCCGCCGCCCACATCGTCGAATGCGGACCGCAGGGAAGATATAACCGATTCGGTTTGTTTGACAGGTTAGAAGTTACCCACACACGGATACGACTGTCAACCTTCATAATGTGTTTGACAGGTTAGAAAGGAGGCGTTGCGCCGATGCCGAGCCCGCGACGGTTACCCTCAGGCGTGCCCGATCCACGCCCTCACCTCGGCGAACCACTCGCCCTGGACCTGCTCAACACCCGCTACATCACGGCGGAGGGACCCCAGGATCTGCTCATCGACACCGATGGACTGGCCGCCTGGCTGGCCGACAACGACCTCGCCCTGCCCGCGGACGAGCAGACCTTGCGGGCCGTGGTCACCGCGCGCGAGGCGATTCTGCGCACGGTGCGCGGGGAATCGAGCGACGAGCTGAACGCCGTCCTGGACCACGGCCGCATCCGGCGCACCCTCACCGCCACCGGCCCCGCCGACACCCCCGACGTGCGGCAGCCGGAATGGCTACCGGGCTGGCTGGCCGCCGACAATCTGCTGCGACTGCTGGCCGACGCCCCCGACCGGATCAAGCAGTGCGCACACCCCAATTGCGTGCTGTGGTTCCACGACACCTCGAAGAACGGCACCCGCCGCTGGCATTCCATGGCCACCTGCGGCAATCGCGCGAAGGCCGCCCGCCACTACGCCCGCAACGCCTGAATCACCAGCGCGACTGCGGCACATCGAATTCCGCGCACAGCGCCCGCCACACGTCCCGCGGATCCACCCCCGCCTCGATGGCGGCCGCCCCCGTCTTCCCGATCGAAGGCAATACGTGATCGGCGAGCAGCGCATCACCCCGCGCCGTCCCGAACTCGCCATGCAACAGCTCCTGGAACACCGTCAATCGCACGGCCGCGAGCCTACGCCACCGACGTGATCAGCCCACGAGTGGCACATGACGGCGGGGATATGCCCGGATTCTCCGCGCTGGTGTGCCACTCGTTCAGCCGGCCCGGGTCGCGGCGCGGGCTTCGTGGCAGATCTGGATGGGGTCGGAGACCACGGACGCGCCGGCGGCGGCCGAGCGGGCGGCGGTGGTGAAGGAGTCCTCGGTGAGGATGCGGGACACCGCTTCCCGGACCGCTTCGGGGGTGAGGGGGCGGATGAAGAGGGAACTGCCTTGGCGGGCTGCGCGATTCGCCAGTTCCCACTGGTCGCCGCCGCCGGGGACGGTGATGATGGGGACGCCGGACAGCAGGGATTTGGCCAGCAGGCCGTGACCGCCGCCGCCGATCACCAGGGCGGCGTGGCGCAGTAGTTCGTCCTGGCGGCCCAAACCCGCTGTGGCCCAGGGCGGCAGATGCGCGGGCGGGGTGTCGAGGGTGGAGACGGCGACGCGGACGTTCGCGCCCTCGAGGGCTTCCAATACGAGGTCGGCCATGCCGGTGACGCCGGTGTGCGCGGTCGACGGGGCCACCATGATCAGGGGCTCGTCGCCGGGCGGCAGGTCCAGGATGTGATCGGTGGGCTCCCAGAGCAGGGGACCGACCAGGTGGGCATTGTCCGGCCAGTCGGGACGCGGGACCTCGAGCGCCGGGAGCGTGGCTACCAGCCGGGCGGCAGGTCCGGGATCCTCGGCGGGCAGCCCGATGCTCACCCGGGCCTGCTCACGTTGCAGTTCGCCGCGTCGCACGGCACGCGAGGACAAACCGCGCAGCACGGAATCGCGGGCCCGGCCACGCATGCCCTCCCCCGCCGCGAGCCCACTTCCGATGGGCGGCAGGGCTTTCGACTGGAGATACAGCGGATGCGGTGACAGCTCCACCCACGGCACGCCGAGCCGCTCCGCCGCCATCCCGCCCCCGGCGGTCAGCACATCCGAGACGACCAGCTCGGGGAGCATGGCGCTCAAATCGGGCAGGATCTCGGTCGAAATATGCGCCGCGCGTTGATGAATCCGCGCCCCCGCATCGGCGTCATCGTCCTCGGCACGCGGCGCCAGCCCCTTCAGCCGCCGCACCCCGATCCCGGCATCGCGCGCCGCGTCGAACCAGCGCGGACTGGTGAACAGCACCGGATCATCGCCCGCCTGAAGAAACCGCAGGCACAACGCGATCGCCGGAAAGGCATGTCCCGGATCAGGCCCGGCCACCACAGCTACACGCACGCATGAAGGCTAACTCCCCCGCCTCCCCGGGACTTCAGCGCCCGGCCCGGGAGCCGTTCGCTGTTGGGGACGCGTGCCGGCGGTTGGGAGGCTAACCCGCCTCCCCGCGACTTCGGCGCGCGGCTTGGGTGCCGTTCACCGTTGAAGACGCGTGCCGGCGGTTGGGAGCCGAATCCACTTTGGGCGTACCCGGCGAGTTACCCGCAGCTCGCGCGATCAGTTGCTGCGTTTCGCGGGCTGGAGACCACCCTCATCGCGGGGACAGCGCGGGTCTGCGATTCGGCGGGCTCGTCGCCGAGGCAGGTGAGTTCCCGGCCGACGGTGCTCCGGGATGGCGGAATGGCACTGCCGGTGGTGCGCTCAGCCGGCGAAGTAGTACAGCTCGAAACTGATCGCGTTCGGGGCGTCGAAGCCTTCCTTCGGACCCGCGCTCATTTCGAGGACGGCGCGGGCTTGGGATTCGACGGGCTCGTCGCTGAGGGCTTCGAGGTAGCGGCGGTGGGCGGTGAGGGATTCGACGGCGGTATCCATGGTGGCGGAGACGTCGACGGCGTGGCTGCCGTCGGGGACGCCGTAGACGGCGGCCCAGCGCGGGGAGTGCGGGGGCAGGTCGGCGAGTTCGGGGTGGATCCACTCATTACCGGCGTCGGAGACGGCATCCAGGGCCGCGCGGCCGACAGCGCGGTGGTCGGCGCTGTTGGCGTAGCCGCGGGCCCAGACGTCCCCGAAGTTGAACAGCACCACCATTTCCGGGCGATGGCGGCGGATGGCACCCGCGATATCGCGGCGCAGGTCCAGAGATTCCTCGATGCGGCCGTCAGCATGCTCGAGGAATTCGACCTCGCTCACCCCAACGATCTTGGCACTGGCCAGCTCCTCGGCCTCGCGCAGCGGCCCGGCCTCCGCAGGCGGCATGCCGGCAATACCCGCCTCACCGCGACTGGCCAGCAGATAGCGAATGTCCTTGCCCTGCCGCGTCCAGCGGGCCACCGCGGCGGCCGCGCCGTACTCGATGTCGTCAGGGTGCGCGACGATGATCAGTCCACGCTGCCAGTCCTCGGGAAGCTGCTCCATACCCGAAATTCAACCACCACCGGGCAAGGCGGCACCGCCGTCCACCGCATCGGAAAAGCGGCCCGGATCCGCACCCCCGTTCGTCCAGCAGCCGCGCACCATTCACCCCGGCGCGGCCACGCACCATCCGCTCCGGCGAGGCCAAGCACCATTCACCCCGGCCCCCACGCACCATCCACCCCGGCCCCACGCACCATTCACCCCGGACCCACGCACCATTCACCCAGGCCGCGCGCACCATTCACCCCGGCCGCGCGGTTCGCGACTCCGCCAGGCGCGTTGGCTGTGAGCTAATCCGAATCCGCTGCGGCTCAGAGCATTCCGAGGACGTCTT
Source organism: Nocardia yamanashiensis (assembly GCF_021183565.1). NCBI lineage: Bacteria > Bacillati > Actinomycetota > Actinomycetes > Mycobacteriales > Nocardiaceae > Nocardia > Nocardia yamanashiensis. Next base: position 616,564 of record NZ_CP089226.1, on the reverse strand, counting down.
CGAAGGCGGCTTCGGCTGCGCCGAGGAGCTTGAGGTCGGGGCCGAGGGTGGACTTCTCGAGGCGGATGCCGCCGAGGGCGCGGCTGACCATGCTGCGGCGGCGGACCTCGTCTGCCACCTGGGCGATGGCCGGATCGGGCAGGGCGGCGAAGAGGTCGCCGAGGACGAGGAGTTCGGGGCCGAGGATGTTCACGACGTTCACCAGGCCGAGGGTCATCCATTCGAGGTAGTCGGCCAGTTCGGGCGTGCGATCGCCGTGCCGGGTACGCAGTTCGGCGACGATCGCGCCGCGGGGGGCGTGTTCGGGCAGGCCGAGGGCGCGGCACAGGGCGGCCTGGCCGACCTCGGTTTCCCAGCAGCCGATATTGCCGCAGTGGCAGGGACGACCGCCGGGCCGCACCGTCATATGGCCGATCTCGCCGAGGTATCCGGCGGAACCGCGCAGCGGGGAGCCTTGCGCGATGAGCCCGCCGCCCACGCCGATGTCGGCCGTCACATAGACCGCGTCCGACGCGCCCTGCCCCGCACCGCGCAAATGCTCTGCGAGCGCACCCAATTCGGCATCGTTGCCGACCACCACCGGAACCCCCAGCACCGCCCGCATGCGCTGCCCGAGCGCCACATCACCCCAGGCCAGATTGGCGGCGGTGTGCACCAGCCCGTCGGCGCGCCGCACCACGCCGGGCACCGACACGCCCACCGCCACCGGCCGCAGCCCCAGATCCCCCGCCAGCAGCGCCGCCGATTCCGCGACATGGGTGATGACCTCGTCGGGTTCCCGTTGCCGCCCATGCAGATTCCAGCTGTTGCGGCCCAGGATCTGCCCGCCGAACCCGACCAGCGCGATCCCGGCGTGTTCGGCCGTCACATCCACCGCCAGCACCACCGCCGCCTGCGGCTGCGGCAGCACCAGCAGCGAGGGACGGCCCGCGCCGCGCGCCAGCCGCGGCACCTTCTCCTCCACCAGTCCGGCCTCGGCCAGCCCGTCCACCAGCATTTTGATGGTGGAACGGTTCAGGCCGAGCTCGGTGGCCAGGGCGGCCCGGGTGGCGGGGCCGCCGGCGTGCAGCAGGCGCAGCAGACTGGCGCGATTGAAACGGCGTACCTCGTCCGGGCGTGCGACGGTCATGAGTGCAGCGGGACGGTCATGGACTCAGGAATACCATTGCGGCGCTCACGATTGCGCGATCGCCGCGCGGCGTCTCGAGAGCGCGTCCACCGTGGCGGCCAGCAAAAGCACCAGACCGGTCACTATGGAAACCACGGCGGCGGGCTGCGAGAGCAGGCCGAGCCCGTTCGACACCACGGCCAGCACCGCGCCGCCGATCACCGCGTCCGCCACCCGCCCGCGCCCGCCGAACAGCGAGGTCCCGCCGATCACGGCCGCGCCGACCGCGAACAGCAGCGTGTTGAGCCCGCCCGCCTGCGGATCGACCGAGCCGACCTTGGACGAGTAGACGATCGCGCCGACCGCCGCGCACGAGGAGCAGATGACGAAAACGCTTGCGCGCAAACGAGTCACGTCGATGCCCGCCCGGCGCGCCGCTTCGGCATTGCCGCCGACCGCGTAGATGTGGCGGCCGTAGGTGGTGCGGTTGAGCACGTAGGTGCCCGCCACCAGCAGCACCAGCACGATCGGCACCACGTACGGGACGCCGGAGATCACGATGAGCGAGTTCGGTGACCGGTTCACGGTGAGCAGCGCGGTCACCACGATCGCGAAACCGCTGAGCGCCACCACTTTCGCGACCACCAGCGGCGTCGGCGCGGTGACCAGGCCCCGCCGCCGGCGCAGCAGATGCCCGCCCAGCGTGACCGCCGTATAGCCGCCGGCGGCCACCACGCACAGGATCCAGCTGCCGGCGGTGGACAGATTCCCGTTCGCCACCTGATCGAGCACGTGCGAGGAGCTGATGCCCAATACCCCGCCCTCCCCGATCAATTGGAGGATCACGCCCTGCCAGGTCAGGAACAGGGCGAGGGTCACCACGAACGACGGCATCCCGATCTTCGCGATCAGGAACCCGGTGATGCACCCGATGGCCGCGCCCACGCACACCGCCAGCAGCATCTCCACCCACGGATTGGCTTTGAACCCGATCAGCGTCACCGCCACCCCGAGCAGCGACAACGCCACCCCCGGCCAGATCCGCAGCAGCGCCGCCAGTACCGCGCCCAGCACCAGCAGCGCGTTGAACACGAAGAACACCGTGGATCCCATGCCGTCGAGCAGGTTTCCGTCCTTCACGTAGTGCATGGCCAGCACCGCCCCCGCCACCCCGGACGCGGTCCCCGCCGACAGATCGATCTCCCCGATCAGCAGCACGTACACGATCCCGATGGCGATGATCGTCTGCCCCGCACCCTGCGCCAGCAGATTCGCGATGTTGTTGAGCGAGAAGAACACATCCGACATGATCGAGAACAGCACCACCAGCGCCACCAGCCCGAGCAGCGCCGGCAACGACCCGATCTCCCCGCCCCGCAACCGCATCACATAGTCGCGCAAGGCTTCCCGCGTGGAGAGTGTCGTGGTGTCGATCCCGAAATCGGTTACCGCGGTATTGCTTTCGGATTCGCCGGTCTTGTTCGCCAGATCGTCGCTCACAGGACCACCGCCTCGGGCCGGGCGAGGCCGAGGTCGCCGGAACGGCCGGCGGTGATCAGCTCCACAACCTGGGAGTGCGTGACGTCGGCGGTGCGCACCTCGGCGGCCATGCGCCCCAGGTAGAGCACCGCGATGCGATCCGCGACCTCGAACACGTCGGCCAGGTTGTGGCTGATCAGCACCACGCCGAGGCCCTGTTCGGCGAGCCGCCGGACCAGGTCGAGCACCTGCCGGGTCTGCGCCACGCCGAGGGCGGCGGTCGGCTCGTCCAGCAGCACCAGATTGCTGTTCCACAGCACGGCTTTGGCGATGGCCACGGTCTGCCGCTGCCCGCCGGACAGCGAGGCCACGGGCGTGCGCACCGATTTCACGGTGCGCACGCCGAGCGAGGCGAGGGTGCGGCGGGCCGCCTCCTCCATGCTCGCCTCGTCCAGCAGCCACGGTTTCCCGCGTTCGCGGCCGAGGAACATATTGGCCACGATGTCGAGATTGTCGGCCAGCGCCAGATCCTGGTAGACCACCTCGATCCCGAGCGCCGCCGCGTCCTTGGGTCCGCGCAGGTGCACCGGTTCGCCCCGGAATCGCACCTCGCCGGAATCCGAATCATGAATTCCGGCAACGCATTTCACCAAGGTGGTCTTGCCCGCGCCATTGTCCCCGACCAGTGCGGTGACCTGCCCGGCGGGCACGGTGAAATCCACATCGTGCAGCACGTGCACCGGGCCGAAGCTCTTGTTCAGCCCGGTGATTCGCAGCAGCGGCTCGCTCATGGCCCTACCCCTCAGGCGATGCCGAGCTCGGTGCAGGCGGACTTGACGTCACCGGTGCACAGATCGCCGGCCTTCACGAAACCGGCGTCGGTGACCTGCTTGACGTCCGCGCGCAGGATGGTCTGCGGCGGCAGCAGCACCGATTTCACGTCCCGCTTGCCCTTGGGATCCTGGCTCACCGCGGTGGCCAACGCGTCCGCGGCGGATTTGTCGCCCTTGGCCAGCGCCACCGCGAGTTTCGCAGCCGCCTGCGCCTCTTCGCGGATCGGCTTGAACACCGTCATGTACTGGTCGCCGCGCAGTACCGCCTTGAGCCCGTCGGCGGTGGCGTCCTGTCCGGTCACCGGCACCTTGCCGTTGAGGCCGTTCTTCTTCAGCACGGTGATGACCGCGCCGGCCAGCCCGTCATTGGCCGCCACCACGCCGTCGACCTTGCCGCCGTTGCCGGTCAGGATCTGCTCGAAGGTGTTGCCGCCCTTCTGATTGTCCCAGCCGTCGATGGCCTGGCTGCGCACCAGTTTCAGGGTGCCCGCGTCGTAGAGCGGCTGCAGCACCTTCTGCTGGCCCTGATGGAACAGGGTGGCGTTGTTGTCGGTCGGCGCGCCCTCGATCTCGATGACCGAGGCGGCGGGCTTGTCCTTCAACGCGGTGGCGAGGGCCTGGCCCTGGAGTTCGCCGACCTTCACATTGTCGAAAGACACGTAGTAGTCCGAGGATCCGCCGAGATTGAGCCGGTCGTAGTCGATGGTCGGAATGCCCGACTTCTTGGCCTTGGCCGCGACGGCGCTGCCCACCTCGCTATTGATCGAGGCGATGACCAGCACCTTCACCCCCTTGGCGATCATGCCGTCGGCGAGGGTACTGAATTTCTGCACATCGCCCTGCGCGTTCTGCACGTCGGCGTCGAAACCCTCGGCGCGCAGGGCTTCCTGGAGCATCGGCTTGTCGAAGGATTCCCAGCGGGCCGAGGTGGCGGTCTCGGGCAGGATGACGCCGACCGTTCCCTTCCCGCCTCCCCCGCCGGATGACGTTCCGGGCGTGTCGGTATTGCTGGAGTTGGAACCGCAGGCGGTGAGCGTGAGCAGTCCGGTGAGTGCCAGCGCGCAGCCCGCGAACAGCGCGCCGCGCCGGGTGCGGGCGGAATCATGCTGCGTGAAGGGGGTTTTCGTCCTCATCAGGGTGACCTTTCGAGCGGCGGCCACCGGCTTGCGGCCGCACACCGATCAATATGTTGTGCCCGACAACATATGTGACTCGGTCCGCCCTGATGGGACGATTCACCGAATTCGCCTCGGCTATCCGCGCTTCGGCAGTAGAACGACCTTTCCACCCGCGTGTCCGTCGCGCACGAATTCGTGGGCGGCGGCGACTTCGTCCAGGGGGTAGGTGGCGGCGATGGTGACCTCGAGCTTGCCCGCGGCGGCGGCCGGCACCAGTTCGCGCCAGGCATTGCCGCGGATCTCGGTGCCCGGGTCGGCGCCGGGGCCGCCGCCGAGGATCTGGATGCCGGTGTCGGCGCGGCCGAAGGCGACGATGGTGGCGATGCGGGAACGGTCGGCGACCAGTTCGAGGGAGACGTCGACGGCCTCGTCACTGCCGACGGTGTCGATGGCGACGTCGACGCCGCCGGGGGCCAGCGCCCGCACCCGATCGCCCAGTCCCGGACCGTATTCGACCGGTTCCACGCCGTAACCGCGCAGACGTTCGTGCCGTCCGGCCGACGCGGTGCCGATCACGCGCGCGCCGCGGGCCACCGCGAGCTGCGCGGCCAGCGCGCCGACGCTGCCCGCCGCGCCGTGCACCAGGACCGTGTCACCGGCCGCGACCCGGGTGGCCGCGAGCAGGTGCACCGCCGTGCCGCCGGTGCTGAGCAGACCGGACGCCACCTCCCAGCTCAATTCGGCGGGCTTGGGCACGGTCTTGGCGGCGGGCAGCGTGACGACACCGGCGTAAGCGCCTTCGGCCCTGCCGATGACCTCGTCACCGACGCGCACCGGACCGGCGGGCCCTTCGGCGTCGGGGCCGACCGCGGTGACCACGCCGGAGAATTCCAGGCCGAGCCGGAGGGGCAGGGCGTTCGGATCGGTGCCGAACGCACCGCTGTAACGCTTGTAGTCGAACGGGTTCACGCCCGCCGCACGGACTTCCACGGTGACCTGACCGGGGCCCGGGTCGGGGACATCGACATCGATCAGCGACAACACTTCCGGGCCACCGTAGGAGGTGGCGACAACAGCAGTAGCCATGCCGCCGACAACGAACGGGCGGACGATCCGATTCCCGGGATTCGCCGCACGCAGCGAAAAGCCCGGGTACCCCCACTCTCGGGGGCGGCCCGGGCTTCCGATGTCCGGTCGCGCGGCCTGCGCTACAGCTTGCCGATGGGCGACTTGTCCGAGCCGGACAGCGCCTTGTACAGCAGGTAGAGGCCGAAGACGACGGCGCTGATCACCAGGATCGGGAACAGACCCTTGATCAGTGCGCCGATGATCGCGAGCGCGATCCAGATGACCGCGACAACGCCGATGATCTTCCACAGCATGACAATCCTCCCGAAGGTTTCCGAACCGGCGTCCGCGCGATCCGACACCTACCATCCTGACCGCTCCCGGCCGGGAAATCACCAGGTCAGCACCGATATCGGGGAAAGTTCAGGGTAGACCCTGAGGGGCCGATCCCGCGTGCGCGAGCATTTCGCACAACAACCCCGAGGGCAGGATCCATACCCGGTACCGGTCGTCGGCTACGCGCGGTAGCGCTCGTCGGCCATGCTCGGCAATGGTCGCGGGCTACGCGCGGTAGCGCTCGTCGGCCAGGTCGGTGAGCGCCTGCGCCCAGCCGTCCAGGCGGTCGGCGGCGTCGCGCAGATGCACCATGGCCCAGCCGAGATCATCTGCGATAGCGGCACTCTCGGGCACCGCGAGTACCCGGGCCGCCGCCGCGACCATACCCTCGAACTCGACCACGCCGCCGTCGAGCCGGGTGGCGACGGCTTGAACATGGCCCACCAGAATCGAATCCCGGCCACCGAGCGCACCCGCCGCCCGCTCCATGGCCACCATGTCGGCGGCCAGGGCGTGCAATGCGGCCGCGCCCGAGGCCGCGGTCTCGAGGGTGTCGTTCAAGTCGTCTTCGGGTAGCCGCCCCGATCGGGAGATCTGGTCGCCGAGGCCGTGCAGGGCGCGTTCGGCGCGCACCAGCCGGGCAATGGACGCGCGGGCCGCCGACCGCAGCGGCGGCAGCTTCCGGGGCGCGAACGACGCCTGCGGCAGGGGTTCCTTACGCAGTTGCAGATACCGTTTGGCCGTGACCGCGGTGCCGGTGACCAGCGCGACCGCACCACCGCCGACCACGATGACCGCCCATGCCGGGGCCGAGATCAACACCAGCCCAACGGTTCCAGCGGTGGTCAAGCCACCGGCGGTACCGAGCCGCAGACTCCGTCGCCGCGTACGCCGCCGCTTCCGCAACTCCCGCTCCCGCGGATCAGCCCACTTCCGCACCGCGAACAGAGCATGCTCACCGACCTCGCGCAGCGTGTCCGGCACCCGCCGCGCCAACTCCTCCGGCTCGACACCGCTGGGCGCCAGCATCTCCCGCACCACCTGCGTGGCCCGCTCCCGCCGTTTGGGTTCGGCCGGAGGGGGCGGCGCACTCCGCGACTTCTTCGCCTTCCGGCGGCGCGACGGCTCGGGGCCGGTGGCGCTCGGATCATTGAAGGCGGCACTCGCGGACGGCGATCCCGCGATGGACTGGTCAACCGGATAGCCGGTGGGCGCCGAAGCACCGGTAGGCGTCCGGCCGGGAGTTCCGTACGGCCGTGCGACGCGCGGGCTCGACGCTGCCCGTCCCCGAGGAGCGTCCGCAGGTGGCGGCGAGTTGACCTGTGCTGCAGCGAAACCCGCTCCGTGAAGGTCTGGTTCGTCCCCCGCGGGGTCGGGATAGCGCGGCGCGGCGGCCGGATTCGGCATCGGGTCGGTCAGGTGCGCCGGATTCGGGAGCGGCGCGGTGTGGTTCGGCGGGCGAGCCGGGTCCGCGGGCATGCGGGCAGTATCGCGCGGGGGTACGACAGAAACCTCGGGCGCGGGGTTCGCGGCCGGGAAGACGGTGGGGAGGCCGGGGATCGGCTCGGGGCGTTGCGGTTCGGGGCGCGGGCGGCGGCGGAAACGCGCGCGGGAGACCGCGGGGTCGTTGTCGGCCCGCGATCTCCCCATCAGTGCAACGCCTTTCGAGAACTGCCGAGCTTACTGCTGGGCGGCCTGGCCCTTGTCGAACTGGGGCTGAGCCGGGTTGGCGGCGGTCTGGCCCTGGTTCAGCTGCTGCTGGTTGCCGGCGGCGGGCAGGGTGTCGCCGCGCATGGAGGCACGGATCTGCTCGAGACGGCTGTGGCCGGCCATCTGGATGGAGGCCTGCTGTACTTCCATCATGCGGCCCTGCACCGAGTTCTGGGCCAGTTCGGCGGCGCCGAGGGCGTTCGCGTAGCGGCGCTCGATCTTCTCGCGCACCGCGTCCAGGCTCGGGGTGGTGCCGGGGGCCGAGAGGGTGGAGTCCATCTGCTGCAAGGAGGCGGAGACCTGCTCCTGCATCTTGGCCTGCTCCAGCTGGGACAGCAGCTTGGTGCGCTCGGCGACCTTCTGCTGCAGCAGCATGGCGTTCTGCTCGACGGCCTTCTTGGCCTGCGCGGCGGCCTGCAGCGACTGATCGTGCAGCACCTTCAGGTCCTCGACGGCCTGCTCGGCGGTGACCAGCTGCGCGGCGAACGCCTCGGCGGCATTGGTGTACTGGATGGCCTTCTCGGTGTCGCCCGCGCCCGCCGCCTGATCGGCCAGCATGACCGCCTGGCGCGCATTGGCATTGAGCTTCTCGACCTCGTCCAGCTGGCGGTTGAGCTTCATCTCCAGCTGCCGCTGGTTGCCGATGACCGATGCGGCCTGCTGCGACAGGGCCTGATGCTGCCGCTGGGCTTCCTCGATGGCCTGCTGGATCTGCACCTTCGGATCCGCATGCTCTTCGATCTTGGAATCGAAGAGGGCCATCATGTACTTCCAGGCCTTGACGAACGGATTAGCCATCGATTGATCCCGCCTCCATGTGACGTGCCGCGCGCCGTCGTGGTGTGCGGCATGATGCGCGACCCTCACGCATCCCTGTTGTCCCTGTCCAACTGTTGCTCAGCAGCCGTGCCGGAGACTTTTGCGGCTGCACGACGTCTCCGGCACGAAGCCTACAGAGAATTTATCCCTTTCGGATCCACCGCACAGCGCTCACTTGGCGGCCACCAGCACCAGCCGGTCCGACTTGGGCGCCGGAATGACGATCCGGGGCGCGGCGGACAGGGCCGCGACCGCGGGCGTACTCGCCTTGGCCGCAGCCACACTCGCCTTGCGGTCGGCGTCCGCCATGGCGGAGCTGACGTCGAAGAGCACCTGGGCCAGCGGCACGTCCAGGGCCTGGCAGATGGCGGCCAGCAGTTCGCTGGAAGCCTCCTTGCGCCCGCGCTCCACCTCGGACAGATACCCCAGACTCACGCGCGCCGAGGTGGAGACCTCGCGCAAGGTCCGGCCCTGGGCGACCCGAGCGCGCCGCAGACTTTCCCCGATGGCTTCTCGCAGCAGCGTCATCTCGTTCTCCTCACACTCGTCTCGCCGGACCCAGCGTCTGACTGGACAACGTCCGGCGTCGGCCGCGCGTTCCCGGCCTGCTCACCCGCCCCGAATTCCCCGGACGAGCTCGGTGACCGCGGCACGGACCGCACCCACCCTGATCGTCCACCGGTCTCCCGACAGTTTCAACCGGATCACCTCGGTTCCCTCGGGTCCGGCTATACCCAGGAATACCGTGCCGACCGGGCATTCGTCTTGCGGTTCGGGTCCGGCCACGCCGGTGAGTCCCAAACCCCAGTCCGCGCCACAGCGATTGCGGGCGCCCACCGCCAGTTGCTCGGCGGTACTCGCCGCCACCGCTCCGTCGCTGGTCAGCGTGTCCGCACTCACATCGGCGAGGGTGCTTTTCAGGTCGGTGGCGTAGACGATCAGTCCACCCCGCAACACGGCGCTCGCCCCCGGAATTCCCGCGATGGTGGCTGACAGCAGCCCGGCGGTCAGCGATTCCGCGGTGGCGACGGTCTGCCCGGCGGCCTTCAGCGCGCCGACCAGCTCGGCGGCCTCGGGCACGTCATCGAGCAACGGGTCACGGTGAACGGGTAACTGCCTGGCGTCCGGTGCGGTCGCCATGTGCGGGGCGGGTACCTGTTCAGGCGGCACGGCGGCCGCCGGGCGAACCGAACCACAGCCGCGCGGCCTGGCCCACGTAGTCGAGCCCGGTGCCGACGGTGAGCACCACCGCCACGTACATCAATGCCATTCCGGCCGTGGCGAATCCGCCGGAGAGCGGCAGCAACAGCGCGGCGATCGCCACCGACTGCACCAGCGTCTTGAGCTTGCCGCCGCGTCCGGCCGGGATGACGCCGCGGCGCACCACCGCCAGCCGCAGCAGCGTCACGCCCACTTCCCGGGCGATGATCACCAGCGTCATCCACCACGGCAGATCGCCCAGCATGGACAGCCCGATCAGCGCCGCCCCGATCAGGGCCTTGTCGGCGATCGGATCCATGAGTTTGCCGAAATCGGTGACCAGACCGTACTTCCGGGCCAGCTGCCCGTCGATGCGATCGGTGATGGCCGCGATGCCGAACAGCGCGGCCGCGCCCCAGCGCCAGCCCGGATCGTGCCCGCCGCCGGCGAACAACGCCATCAGGAACAGCGGCACGATCAGGATGCGCAGCACGGTCAGCACATTGGCGATATTCATCAGCGGCACCGCCGCCGGCTCTATCTGCTGGGTCGCCGCCGGCTCCACCCGGGGCCCCGGCTCACCGTGGGTGATCGGCACGAACCCCGGCCGGCTCGGACCGGCATCGGCCCAGCGACCTTCCACCTCGTCACGCTGCACCGTCACCAGCGCCCCCACCGGCCGCGGCACCGGCCATGGTTTCCGGACCATTCCGGTATGCGAGGGGACTGGATGTACGACACACCACCAAGCCTATCGGTACGAGGGCCGACTACTGTGCACCCCATGACAACACGGGCACCTCACAGCGGTTCAGCGGACGGCGAGACGACGGCGCGGCCGCTCGTGCGCCGCGCGCGAACCTCGGATGTGCCGCAGATCAAGAACCTCATCGATATCTACGCCGGCAAGATCCTGCTGGAAAAGAACCTGGTCACGCTGTACGAGGCGGTTCAGGAGTTCTGGGTCGCGGAGCAGCACGGCACGCTGGTGGGCTGCGGCGCGCTGCACGTGCTGTGGGCGGATCTGGGCGAGGTGCGCACCGTGGCGGTGCACCCGGACATCAAGGGCACCGGCGCGGGCCGCCTGATCGTGGAACAGCTGGTGGCGGTCGCGCGGGAGCTGGAACTGAAGCGGTTGTTCGTGCTGACCTTCGAGGTGGATTTCTTCGCCCGGCACGGGTTCGTGGAGATCGAGGGCACCCCGGTGACCGCCGAGGTCTACGCCGAGATGTGCCGCTCGTACGACACCGGTGTCGCGGAGTTCCTGGATTTGAGCTACGTCAAGCCGAATACGCTCGGGAATACTCGAATGCTGTTGACGCTCTGACTTCTTCGCATCACTCCACCGATCAGAAAGTTCGCATCGTGCCGATCTTCGCCGTCCACTACACCTACACCGACGCCACCGCCGCGGCCCGCCTGGAGAACCGCCCGGCCCATCGCGCCTTCCTCAACAACCTCGTCGACCAGGGCACCATCCTGACCAGCGGCCCGTACACCGACGGCACCGGCGCGCTGATCCTGTTCCGCGCCGAGAACATCGAGGTGGTGGAGAAGCTGCTGCCGGAGGACCCGTTCGCCACCCTCGGCCTGATCGAGGCCAAGCGCGTGGTCGAGTGGCTTCCGGTGATGGGCACCTTCTCCGAGGAGTGAACCGGCCCGGCTAGCCGACCGCGACCGCGGTGAGCAGCGCGAGACGTTCGGCGTCCGCGCTGCCCGGCTCGGCGGTGTCGATCATGATCCGCAGATCGCAGCCCGCGACGGTCAGCACCGCGCAGTCCAGGGTGAGCTCACCGGCGGTCGGATGGTCGATGGTCTTGACCGTGACGTCGTAACCGGCGACCGTGCCGGCTTCCCAGAGCGCGGCGAAGCGGGCGCTGTGCGTGCGCAGGTCGGCGACGAGTTCGCCCAGCCGGCGATCGGCGGGATAGCGCAGTTCCGCCGCGCGCAGATCGGATACGAGCGCGGTTTCCAGGGCCGCGAGGGTTTCCGGGGCGTACCGGCCCACCGAGCCGGGGCCGACGAAATGCCGCCAGACGCGATTGCGGGCCCGGCCCTGCCAGTCCGCCGGATCGCCCAGCAGCGCCGCGCAGGCCGGATTCGCTTGCAGCAGTGTCCAGGACGCGTCGAAGACGGCGACCGGGATGCCCGCCAGCCGATCCAGCATGCGCTGCACGGCGGGCGGGATGGCGGTGGGCACGGTGCCGGGTTCCGGCACGACGAGTCCGGCCAGCCGGTACAGGTGGCCGCGCTCGTCCGGTGACAGCCGCAGGGCCCGCGCCAGCGCTTCGACGACCTGCGGCGAGGGATTGGAAGCGCGGCCCTGTTCGAGCCGGGTGACGTAGTCGACCGAGATCCCGGCCAGCAGCGCCAATTCCTCGCGCCGCAATCCGGGCGCGCGCCGGGCGCCGACCGCGGGCAGTCCGGCGGCATCGGGCGATGCCTGATCACGCCAGCGCCGCAGCGCGATACCGAATTCCGCCGTAGCCATGGGTTCATTGTGCCCGCGCGGCGCAGCAGCAGATCGCACTGCCTGGTATCGGCAGTCCCAGGAAGATCGGTCGACTGGTTGATCCGCCGGTCCGCAACAAGTCTGAATTCATGACGACGACACTCATCACCGGCGCGAACAAAGGCCTCGGATTCGAAACCGCCAGGCGGCTCATCGAGGCGGGTCACACCGTCTATCTGGGCAGCCGTGACGCCGAACGCGGACAGGCTGCCGCCGCCCGAATCGGCGCGCGCGCAGTGCAATTGGATGTCACCGACGACGCATCGGTGGATGCGGCGGCGAAACTCGTTGCGGCGGACGGCGGTCTGGACGTGCTCATCAACAATGCAGGCATCGATGTCGAGGGCAACGGCGCGGTGGGATCTCGCCGACTTCACCGCCGACATGATGCGAACGGTGTTCGACACCAACGTCTTCGGCATAGTGCGCGTCGTGCACGCCTTCCTGCCGTTGCTCCGGAAATCACCCGTACCGGGCATCGTGAACGTCAGCAGTTCCCTGGCTTCGATGACCCGCAGCACGACCCCGGGCACCAATGCCCACGCCTATCCCGGCCTGTCCTATCCCGCGTCGAAGACCGCGGTCAATCGCATCACCGTGCAATACGCGAAGGCGTTCCCCGATATCCGGATCAACGCGGTCGAACCCGGCTACACCGCAACCGATCTCAACGCCCACGCGGGACGGCAGACCGTGCGCGAAGGCGCCGAGATCATCGTGCGAATGGCGCAACTGGACCGCAACGGCCCGACCGGCGGCTATTTCGACGCCGCCGGCGCCCTGCCCTGGTGAAGAGCACACCGTGCGGTGGTACTCGTGAGGGTCGTAGCCTGGACCGGTGAGCATCGAGGACTTGGGTCGCGACCCGCGGGCGGGCTGGGACTTCGCGGGGCCGGTCGCGGACGCGGCGCCGGGGACCACGATCATCGGGTATCGCGATACGAGCGGGGCCGGGGTGGATCTGCGGGTGGCGGGGACCGCGGCGGTCACCGTGCTGATCGAGTTCGGCGGGCGCGGGCTGCGCGTCGATGATGCGGACGGCCGGCGCGACCTCGGTGGTTTCGTGGCCGGGCTGTCCGTCGAGCCGATGCGGATTCGCGCCGGAAACGCGGAGTGCGTCGAGATTCGGCTGTCGCCGATCCAGGCGTATGCGCTGTTGGGTATCGCCCCGAGAGATTTGGGCCGGGCTGCGCTCGACCTGGACGAGGTCTGGGGCGGGCATGCCCGGGAACTGCGAGAGCGGCTGGCGGCCGGGCGGAACTGGGAGGAACGGTTCGCGGTGACGAAATCGTTTCTGGCACAGGGCGACCGGGCGCCCGCGATCGATCCGGAGGTGCTGGCGGGCTGGAATCGTATTCTCGGGTCCGGGGGTCAGGTGCGGATCGGTGAGCTCGCCGACTACGTGGGCTGGAGCCATAAGCGATTGTGGTCGCGGTTCGAATCTCAGATCGGGCTGACCCCGAAACGCGCCGCCATGCTGGTCCGTTTCCGGTCCGCGGTGGATGGTCTGCTGGCGGGTCGGCGGGCCGTCGACGTGGCCCTGGACTGCGGTTATACCGATCAAGCGCATCTGTGCCGTGACGTGGCGCTGTTCGCGAACCGCTCCCCCGGCGTGCTGGCCACCCATTACCTGCCCGATATCGCCCGGTACCGGTATCGGGCGTGGGGAAAATTCTTCCAATACCCGGAGCCCGCGCGCGCCCGATAGTCGGTGTGTGAACGAGAACCTGAACCCCGAAAAGCTACAGTCCGCGCTCGACGCCATCCATCACGCGGGCGTCCCCGGAGCCTTCGCGGAGGTCCGCCGTGGTGGTGAAATCTGGAGTGCCGCAAGCGGAGTCGCCGATCTGGACACCGGGCGTCCCGTCACCCCGGAGATGCGGCACCGCGTCGGCAGTATCACCAAGACCTTCACCGCCGCCGCCGTACTGCGCCTGGTCGATGCCGGGGAGATCGGCCTCGACGATCCGATCGGCCGCTACCTGCCGCAGCTGGTGCCCGGCGATCGGGGCGCGGGGATCACGGTCCGCATGCTGATCAACCACACCAGCGGTCTCGCCGAGTATCTCCCTCAGGCCTACCCGTCCCTGGCGGCCTTCCCGATGGTGGCGAAAACGACCCCGGCCAGCCTCGATGACAGCCGCTTCACCCGGTTCGACCCCGAGGAGCTGATCGCCCTCGGGGTGGCCGCGCCCGCCGTCGGCGTCCCGGGCGGCTCCCCCGGCATCTATTCGAACACCAACTACCTGCTCCTGTGCCGGCTCCTGGAGCTGATCACCGGCACTTCGGCGGAGAAACACATCACCCGCGACGTCATCGAACGCGCCGGGCTGCGCGATACCGAACTCCCCACCGAGCCCGATATCCACGGCCCGCATTCCCGCCATTACGAATCCTGGTTCGGCATGATCGACCCGCCGCGCGACTTCAGCGTCTACGACATGTCGTTCGTGGGCCCGGCCGCCTCGCTGATCTCCACCGTCGCGGACCTGAACACCTTCTTCGGCCTGCTGCTCGCGGGCGAGATCGTCAGCCCCGAAGCCCTGACCGCGATGCAGACCGCCGTCCCGGTCATCTCCTTCGAACTGAAGTCCATCGAATACGGTCTCGGCCTGCACAAACAGCACCTGCCCGGGCTCGGAATCCATTGGGGCCACGACGGTTCCGTATGGGGCGGCGGCGCGATAGCGCTGATCAGCGACAATGGCGAACGCCAGGTATCGCTGGCGGTGAACCTGCAACGCTGGAACCGCCTCGACGGCATCGGCGTGCCGCAACCCCATCCCATCGACAATGCGCTGCAGTCATTCATCCGGGTGGCGCTGGGCGATTGACCCCGGGTGATCTTCACCTGCGCAATTCCGTCGCCTTCCGGTTGCCGGGGAAATACCATGGACCCACGCACGAGGGGAGGGCGGATTGTGATGTGGCACGATTCTCCGCTCCGGCCAGGCCGCGCCGACCAGGGGGTTATCAGCGCACGGACCGGGCTGGCGGTGGCGGTGGCGCGCTACGCCGAGGCGTGGGAAACGGGTCCGGGCATGCCGGATCCGGCCGCGTTCCTGCCGGAGACGGCCGGGCTGCGGACCGCGGTGCTGATCGAATTGATCAAGGTGGATCTCCAGCAGCGCGGGCGGCGCGGGGCGGTCAAACGACTGTCCGAGTACGTGGCGGAATTCCCGGAATTGCAGCGTATTTCGCTGCCGCCGGATCTGCTGTACGAGGAATATCACTGCCTGCTGCACAGCGGCGTGACCGTCGATGCGACCGAGTACGCGGAGTCCATCCGGGTCGACCTCGCGACCGGCGACTATCGGAGCACGCTCATTTCCCAGCCGCGCGCCTTCGGTGAGATGGAGCAGCTGGCCGCCGGGGAGAACGTCGACGATTTCGAACTGCTGCTGATGCTCGGTTCCGGGGCGTTCGCGCGGGTCTTCCTGGCCCGGCAGCGCTCGATGGAGCGGCTGGTCGCCTTGAAGATCTCGCACAATCACGGCGTCGAACCGCAGATTCTCGCGCAGCTCGACCATCCGCATATCGTGCGCGTCTACGATATGCGGCTGCTCGCGGACCGCGATCTCAAGCTCATGTACATGGAGTACGTGGCCGGCGGGACGCTGCTGAACGTGCTGCGCCGGTGCGGGGATATTCCGCCGGAGAAACGCGACGGGCGGACCTTGCTGACGGCCATCGACGAAGTGCTCGAAGCGAAGGGCGTGCATCCTGCGGACACCGGGGTGCGGGACGAAATCGCGGCGCTGTCCTGGCCGGAAACCGTGGCCTGGCTGGGACGCGGACTGGCCGACGCCCTGGATTATTCGGCCGAGCACGGCATCCTGCACCGGGATATCAAACCCGCGAACGTGCTGTTGACGGCCGAGGGCGTGCCGAAACTGGCCGACTTCAATGTGGGATTCAGCAATCACATCGCCGGGGTCAGCCCGATCGCGTATTTCGGCGGTTCGCTGGCGTATATGTCGCCCGAGCAATTGGCGGCCTGCCATCCGCAATTGCCGGAGCGGGCCGAGGATCTGGATCAGCGCAGCGATATCTATTCCCTCGGCGTGCTGCTGTGGGAATTGCTCACCGGCCACCGGCCTTTCGCCGACGAGATCAATGCCGGGGACACCGCCAATTCGCTCGACGGCATGCTGCGCCGCCGACACGACGGACTCGACGAGCACGCCTTCGCCGAACTGCCGGCCGACTGCCCGGCGACGCTGCGCCGCGTGCTGCGGACCTGTCTCGCGCCCGACCGCGAGGAGCGCTGGGCGAGCAGCGCCGAACTGGTGCAGCAGTTCGAACTCTGCCTCGACACCCGCGCCCGCGATCTGGTCGATCCGCCGCGCGGCAGTGCGCGAGAACGCCTGGCGCCCTTGCCGATCGCCAGCGCCGCACTGCTGTGCGGGCAGCTGCTCGCGGTGCTCTACCTGTACGCGCACAATCAGGTGCTGCTGGACATTCACCTGCCCGCCGCGCGGCGCTCCGGGTACATGACCTTCGCCTTCATCGCCGGCAGCATCATCCAGACGGTGTTCACCGGGCTCGTGCTGTATCTGGCGCGGGATGTGATCATCGTGCCGCGCGGTATGCGCCGGGGTATCCGCTACGACCCGGCCCGGGTGACCCACACCCGCGAATTGACCTTGCGCTGCGGCGATCTCATCGCGGTGATCGTCATGACCGGCTGGGTGCTGGCGCTGATCCCGCTCGGCGGCGCGGTATTGGTGATCGGCGACCTGCCCCCGCCGCTGCTGGCCGATATCTTCGCCTCGCACCTGGTGAGCGGCGCGGTGGCGGCCGTGTTCCCGTACTTCCTGGTCACCTTCCATGTGGTGCGCTGGTACTACCCCGGCCTGCTGCTGTACGGGACGAGCGGCGACACCGACACCCGGCAGCTGGCCGCGCTGTCCCGGCGGACGACGCGGAAACTGCTGCTGGCGGCCGTGATTCCGCCATTGGGCGCGGTGGCCGGTGCGATCTTCCTCGATGCGGCGGACCTGCACCGGGTGATCGGCCCGGTGCTGGCGCTGACGGCCATCGGCGCGGTGGTGTTCGGGTTGTCCTTCGGGCTGTATCGCATCCTGCAGGCGGATCTGGTGGCGCTGCGCTGGACCATGATGTCGGCCGGGCCGCACGGGCGGGTGCCGCGCGATATCCGGGCGGCCTGGCTGACGCAGGCCTGACGGTCCGTCAGCCGGGCAGGTTGGACTCCGTTCCCGCGCACAGGCTTTCGACGGCCGGTTGCTCGCCGAGAACGCGCGCGATGTGCCGGAGCGCGGTGTCGCTGGTCAGCTGCCAATGCGTCACCGGGACCGGATGGTTGTGGATGCGCCCGGTGACGGCGCCGGTCCAGGTGTCGGCGTTCACCGATCCGGTCGGATCGTCCGCGGCGGCGGTGAAGAAGGTGATGTCGCCGGCGAACGGTTCGGCACGGTAGTCCGCGGCCAGGGCGGCCGAGGCGACGGCGGCGGCGACCACCCGCTCGATGCGGGCGGGCCCGAAGGCGGCGAACGGCTCGGGCAGCGTGCTCAATCGCTGCGGCAGCTGATCGAGATCCGCGATGTCGTCCAGGCCCAGCGCGGCGGCCTGCTCGCCCAGGAGCCCGCCGAGCAGGTCGGCGACCGTGACGGCGGCGGCCTGGACCGGTCCGGCGCCGGTGCCGGGCAGGCGGCTGTCCAGCAGGGCCAGCACGGCCACTTCCGCACCCTCGCTCTGCAATTGCACCGCCATGGCGTGCGCGAGAATGCCGCCGAGGGACCAGCCCAGCAGATGGTAGGGGCCTTCCGGCTGCACCGAGCGAATGTGCTTCACATACAGGCGCGCCCAGTCCTCGATCGAATCCGGCAGCGGCGCAGCTGAACTCAGCGCCGGGGACTGGAGGCCGTAGAGCGGCTGCCCCGGCGGCAGGTGCGCGGCCATGCCCGCGAAGGACCAGGCGATGCCGCCGATCGGATGCACGCAGAACAGCGGCGGTACGGTACCGTCCCCGGCGCGCAACGGCAGCAGCACGTCGAAAGCCGCGTCCGGGCCGGTGCTTTCGGAGCCGCGGGTGCGCAGTTCGCCGATGATCGCGGCCGGGGTGGGTGCGGTGAACACCCACATGACCGGCACGGGTTCGGCGATCGCCGCGCTGAAGCGCGCCACCAGCTTGGTGGCCAGCAGCGAGTTGCCGCCGCGTTCGAAGAAGTTGTCGTCCAAGCCGATCCGATCCACGCACAGGACCTCGGCGAAGATCTCGCAGACCGTGGTCTCGAGGCTGGTGCGCGGCGCGCGGTAGGACCGGGCCGCGAGCGCCGGTGCGGGCAGCGCGGCGCGGTCCAGTTTGCCGACCGGGGTCAGCGGGACCGCGTCCAGGGCCACGATCGCGGTGGGCACCATGTGCGCGGGCAGCGCCCGGGCGGCGTGCTCGCGCAGGCGGTCCGGGTCGGCGGTGGCGTGTGGCGCGGCCACCACGTAGGACACCAGTATGGTTGCGCCCGCGCTGTTCTCGCGGCCGACGGTGACCGCGAAGTCGACGGCCGGGTGGGCGGCCAGCACCGCGTCGATCTCGCCGAGTTCGATACGGAAGCCGCGGATCTTGACCTGGAAGTCGGTGCGGCACCGGTAGTCGAGGGTGCCGTCGGCATTCCAGGCGACGACGTCACCGGTGCGGTACATGCGCGCGCCGGGCTGGAACGGATTGGCGACGAAGCGTTCCGCCGTGAGGTCGGCGCGGTCGTAGTAGCCGCGGGCCAGCTGCGCACCGGACAGGTACAGCTCCCCCGCGACGCCGGCCGGGACCGGTCGCAGGCGGGCGTCGAGTACATAGACCTGGCTGTTCCAGACCGGGCCGCCGATCGGCACGGCGGGTGCGGTGGTATCGCGTACTCGCTGGGCGGTGATCGATACCGCGGCCTCGGTCGGGCCGTACAGGTTGAACAGTTCGATGTGCGGTGCGGCCGTGGCGAATCGGCGGGCCAGGGCGGCGGGCAGGGTTTCACCGATGGCGAGCACCCGGCGCAGCGAATCGGGGAGCCGGCCGGTCAGCAGGGCATCGAGCATGGCGGGCACGGTGTGCAGGGTGGTCACCGATTCGCGGGCCATCAGGGCGTTGAGATAGGCGGGATCACGGTGCCCGTCCGGTGCGGCGATCACCAGGCGGCCGCCGCAGGTCGCGGCGGACCAGAATTCCCAGACCGACAGGTCGAAGGTCACCGCTGTTTTCAGCAGTACGGCATCGTCACCGGTGAGGCCGAACTCCGCTGTCTTCCAGAGCAATTGGTTCACGATCGCACCGTGGGAGACCGCGACGCCCTTGGGACGGCCGGTGGATCCGGACGTGAAGATCACGTAGGCCGTGTGCGCGGCGCGCAAGGGCGCACGGCGGTCGGCGTCCGTGATCGGAGCGGAGTCCAGCCGCTCGAGATCGAGTCGCTCCAGTTTCAGCACCGTCACCGCTTCGGTCACGAAATTCGTTGCAGTGTCGGTCAATACGCAGATCGGCGCGGCCGTATCCAGAATGTGCCCGGAGCGCTGGGCGGGCTGATCGGGGTCCACCGGGACGTACGCGCCACCGGCCCGGCTCACCGCGTACATGGCGACGACCAGGTCCACCGATCGCCGGATGGCCAGCGCGACTCGCGATTCCGGTCCGACGCCGAGGTCGATGAGCGCGCGGGCGAGGCGATTGACCCGGGCGTCGAGTTCCCGGTAGTTCAGGCGGCTGCCGTCCGCGGCGATCAGCGCGACCGCGTCGGGCGTGGCGGCGACGGTGGCGTCCAGCAGGGATACCAGCGTGGTCTCGTCGGCTCGGGGCAGCGGGTGCGCGGTGTCGTTCCACGCCAGCAGGATTCGTTCCCGTTCCGCGGGCGCGAGCAGTTCGATGGCACCGACCGGTTGCCGCGGATCGGCGACGACGGCCGCCAGCACCCGCTGGAACCGGTCCGCGAAGCCGCGCACCGTCGAGTCGTCGAACAGGTCCGTCGCATAGGTCAGGTACCCGCCGATTCCCGTCGGCGCGCCCTGTTCGTCGTAGGCGTCGGCGACGATCAGATGCAGGTCGAACTGCGACAGTTGCCGATCCAGCGACAGTCCCGCCACGTTCAATCCGGGCAGGTCCAGGGCGACCGGCGCCAGATTCTGGAAGGACAGGCCGACCTGGAACAGCGGATGCCGGGCCGTCGAACGCGCCGGATTCAGGATCTCGACCAGTCGCTCGAACGGCACGTCGGCGTGCGCGAACGCCTGCAGATCGGTATCGCGCTGGCGTTCCAGCAGTTCCGCGAATCCGGCCGCCGCGTCCACCCGGGTCCGGAACACCAGGGTGTTGACGAACATGCCGATCAGATCGTCCAGTTCGGCCGCGCCGCGCCCCGCCATGGGTGTGCCGATGGCGATGTCGTTGCTGCCCGAGAGCCGGGCCAGGGTGATGGCGAACGCCGTGTGCACCGCCATGAACAGCGTCGCGCCGTGCGCCCGCGCCAATTCCATCAGCGCCGCCTGGGTGGCCGCGTCGATGCCCAGTTCCACCTGGCCGCCCGCGTAGGACTGCACGGCCGGTCGCGGCCGATCGCGCGGCAGCTCCAGCTGATCGGGCAGGCCGGCGAGCGCTTCGCGCCAGTAGGCGATCTGCGCGGCCGCGATCGAGCCCGGCTGGTCCTCGTCACCGAGCAGGGTGTGCTGCCAGAGCGCGTAATCCGCGTACTGCACGGGCAGCGGCGCCCAGGCCGGAGCGTGCCCGGCCGCGCGAGACACGTACGCGGACACCAGGTCCCGGGTCAGCGGTCCGCCGGAGAAGCCGTCGGCGCAAATGTGGTGGACCGCCATGGCCAGCACGAAATCGTCGTCGCCGATTCGCCACAGTGCGGCCCGCACCGGCACTTCGGCGGTGACGTCGAAGGTCGTCGACGCCAGCGCGAGCACGGCCGATTCCACCTCGCCGACCGTGTCCACGGTGAGCGCGGGAACCTCGGGGTCGCCGGGCGGCAAGACGACCTGTACCGGCCCGCCGTCGGTCTGCGGGTACACGGTGCGCAGGATCTCGTGCCGTTCGACGAGGTCGGCAAACGCCAGCCGCATCGCCTCGACGTCGAGCGCGCCGGTCAGCCGGATGGCCACCGGAATGTTGTAGGCCGTGGAGCCGGTGTCGAACCGGTTGAGGAACCACATCCGCCGTTGCGCGGGCGACAGCGGAATCCGCTCCGGCCGCACACACGCCACCAGGGCCGGGCGGCCGCGCTCGCCGCCGAGTTCCGCTATCTCACCGGCCAATCCGGCGACGGTGGGTGCGGCGAACAGCATCCGCACGGGTACCTGGGCGCCGACCGCCATGCCGAGGCGTGCGGTCACCCGGGTGGCGAGCAGCGAATTGCCGCCGAGCGCGAAGAAGTCGTCGTCGGCGCCGACCGCATGCGACCCGGCAGCATCGCCGAATCCGAGCACGTCCGCGAAGACACCGGCCACGGTCCGCTCGGCGTCGGTCGACGGTGCACGGAACGGCCGCACCGCGAATTCCGGTGCGGGCAGCGCCTTTCGATCGAGCTTGCCCACCGCCGTCAACGGCAGCGCGTCGAGCAGCACGACGGCGGCGGGAACCATATGCGTCGGCAGCGTACGAGCCGCCCACCGGGTCAGATCCGCCGGTTCGAGGTTTTCGCCGACCACATACGACACCAAGACGGTGACGCCGCTGGGGTTTTCACGCCCCACCGTCACCACCTGCTCGACGGCCGGATGGGCGGCGAGCACCGCGTCGATCTCGCCGAGTTCGATCCGGAAGCCCCGGATCTTCACCTGGAAGTCGGTGCGCCCCAGGTACTCCAGGGTCTCACCGGCCGAACCGGCGGCCCACCGGACCAGGTCGCCGGTCCGGTACATGCGGTCGCCCGGCGGCCCCCAAGGATTCGCGACGAACCGCTCCGAGGTCGCCCGGGTGCGCAGGTGATATCCCCGCGCAAGCGCCGGGCCGGACAGATACAGCTCACCCACGACCCCCGGCGGCACGGGCCGCAACCGGGCATCGAGCACCAGCGCCCATCCACCCGGCACCGGTCGTCCGATCGAGACCTGTTGTCCCGCGACCAAAGTCGTATAGGTGGCCCCGATGGTCGCCTCGGTGGGCCCGTACCCGTTGATGAACCGCCGCCCCGGCTGCCACCGCGCCAGCAGCTCGGCCGTGGTGGCCTCGCCGCCCGCCGAAACCACCTGCAGATCATCCAGCCCACCCGGCTCGATGGTCCCGAGCAGCGCGGGCGTGATGATGGTGTGCGTCACCCGCTCCCGCCGCAGCAGGTCGTGCAGTTCTGCGCCACCGACGATCTCGGGATCGGCGATCACCAGCGTCGCCCCCCGGTACGCGGCCGTGGCGATCTCTTCCAGGGACTGGTCGAAACTCGGCGAACAGACGTGCAGCATCCGCGAATCCGGCTCGAGCCGCAGCAACTCGGCTGAATGAGAGACCAGCCCGGCCAGACCCGCGTGGGTGACGGTGACGCCCTTCGGCATACCGGTCGAACCCGACGTATAGATGACATACGCCAGGTTCGACACACGCACCGGCGCAGTGCGTTCCGCATCTGTCACCGCGTCCGGCGAGCGCCGGGCACAGTCGGCGAGCATCTCGGGTGCGTCCAGCAGCAGCCAATCCACCCCGCCCGCCGGCCCGTCCGCGGAGGTATCCGCGGGGGTGGGGAAACCACCGGCCCCGGCGGCCGCGCCGGACGGATCGGGTCGCCGCACGGTCTCGCCCGCCGAACCCGCCGCCGCGCAGGCATTTCCGTCGGATCCGCAGGACCGCTCGGCGGTGTCGATCGCCTCATCTGCCGCGGCCAGGTTGCCCGGCAGCAGATCCGCGTGCCGGGTGACGGTAATGCCTACTGCCGCAGCCGAATCGGCGAGCAGGTAGCGGACGCGATCGGCCGGATAGGACGGGTCGATGGGCAGGTAGGCCGCGCCGGTCTTGGCGACCGCCCAGATGGCGGCGATCATCTCGTAGGAGCGGCGCATGGCCAGTGCCACTACGGTTTCCGGGCCGATGCCGCGTTCGATCAGGACGCGGGCGAGGCGGCTCGAGAAATCGTCGAGTTCGCCGTAGGTGTGGGTGCGGCCGGCGTCGCGGACGGCGATGCGGTCGCGGCCGAAATCGACGCCGCAGGTGAGCAAGTCGGGCAGGAATCCGGTTTCGGCCGGGAGACCGCCGCCCATGCGGGTGAGCCGGTGGTACTCATCCGCACCCAGCAACGGCAGCTCGTCCACCCGAGTGTCAGGCCGGTCCGCAACCGCCGCCAGCACACGCACGAAGCGCCGGGCGAACGCCTGCGCCTCGGCGTCGCCGAACAGGCTGCGCGCGTACGAAATCCGGCCACACACGCCAGACGCTTCGTCTGTGACAACAGCGACCGACAGTGCCGGCTCGACCGGAGAAGCCGCGACTGGAGCGAGCCCGTCCACACCGACGGACAGTGCCGGCTCGACCGGAACAGCCGCGGCTGAAGCGAGCCGGTCCACACCGACGGACAGTGCCGGCTCGACCGGAACAGCCGCGGCTGAAGCGAGCCGGTCCATATCGACGGACAGTGCCGCTTCGATCGGACGAGCAGTGGCCGAGGCGGGGCGGTTCACCTGCTGCGCGTGCCCCGGCTGGTTCGGGAAGGCGAGCGACACCTGGAAGAGGGGATGCCGATCGAGTGGCCGGTGGGCGTCCAGCAGAAATGCCAGGTCGTCCAAAGGAATTCCGGCGTGGGCGAATCCGCGACGTTCGATGTCGTGGGCCGCCGGCAGCAGGTCGATGAAGCGGGCGTGCTGATCCACGCGGGTTCGCAGCACCAGTTCTGCCTGGTCACCCGAGATCGGGGTGCCGATGGCGATGTCGTCGGTACCGGATAGTCGGCCGAGCAGTGCCGCCAGCGCGGTGCGAACCACCGACGTGAAGCTGACATCGGCCGCATCCGCCAGCCGCCGCAAGCCCTGCCGCACCTCGCCGGGAATCGAGAAAGCCAGTCGCCCGGGGGAATCGAGGACCACTCCGCCTGCGCGGCCCGAGGGTAGCTCGAGCCGCTCCGGCAAGCCGGACAGGGCGGTGCGCCAGTAGCGGGTGCGGGTGATCGAGTCGCCGGATTCGGTGTCGAGTCGCCGTGGGATATCGACGGCGGCACCTGTCGCCGTGCGGAGTTCGGCGAGAGCGCGGCGCAAGCGTTCGCCGACCGCGCGGGCGGTGTCGTCGGCGACCAGGTCGCGGCGGTATTTCACCTGGACCAGGAGGGTGGCGTTCAGGAACACCATGACGGTGATCGGGTAGTGGGTGGAGTCGTCACCGCGGACGTCTTCGATACGGAGGCCGTCGATCGCCGTCCCGGCCTGGCGGAGACCTTCGGCGTCCACCGGGTAGGACTCGAAAACCAGCATGGTGTCGAAGAGTTCGCCGAGGCCGGCGGCGCGCTGGATGGCGCCGAGACCGAGGTGGTGGTGATCCAGGAGGGCGGCCTGTTCGGCTTGCAGGCCGGCGATGACGGCGGGCAGCGGCTGGTCGGCGAACCGGACGCGGACGGGGATGGCGTCCACGAACAGGCCGATCATTTCGCCGATGCCGTCGAGCTGGGCCGGACGGCCGGAGATGGTCGCGCCGAACACGATGTCGTCGCGGCCGGTGGCGGCGGCCAGGGTCAGGCCCCACGCGGTTTGGACCAGGGTGTTCGCGGTGACCTCGGCGGCGGCCGCATGCGCGGTGAGGGCCGCTGTCTCGGCGGGGGTGAGTTCGAAGTCGTAGCGGCCGAAGCCGTTTCCGTCCGGGGCGGGCCAGGCCAGGCCGGGGGCGAGCATGGTCGGGGTGACCCCGGTGAGAACCTCGGCCCATGCCCCGGTCGCGGCCGCGCGATCCTGTCGCGACAGCCAGTGCAGGTAGTCGCGGTAGGGGCGCACGGCGGGCAGCGGCGCGGCGTCGCCGCCGGTCGCGTACAGGACCAGGAGTTCCTTCATCAGCAGCGGCATCGACCAGCCGTCGAGCAGCATGTGATGGCCGGTGAGGAGCAGGTCGACGCGGCCGGTCTCGGTGCGGCACACCGTCATGCGCAGCAGCGGTGCGACAGCGGGGTCGAAGCCGCGGCGCTGTTCGGCGGCGGCGATATCGGCGAGCTCGGATGCGCGGACCTCGAGGAGTTCGATCGGGATTTCGACGCGGTCCAGGAACAGTTGCACGGCGGTGCCGTCGGCGGCGGGGACGAAGGCGGCGCGCAAGTTGGCGTGCCGGTCCAGCAGGGCGCGGGCCGCGCGGCGCAGGCGCTCGAGGTCGAGAGCGCCGGTGAGCTGGACGGCCAGCTGGATGATGTAGGCGTCGACCGAACCGTCCAGGAGTTCCATCAGCACGCGCAGGGAATCCTGGAGCGGGGACAGCGGGAGGACGTCGGCGAGCGTGGGATAGGTGCGCCGCCAACCGTCCAGCTCGGTCTGGGAGACCTTGACGAGCGGGACGTCCGACGGGGTCAAGCCACCCGCTCCGGGGGTGCGAGCGTGCGCGGCGAGGGCGGTGAGCGCGGTGGTGAAATCGTCGGCGAGTTCGCGGACGGCGGCCTCGTCGAGAATGCCGCTCGCGTAGCCGAAGGACAACTCCAGTTGCGGTCCGGCGGCGGTGTCGGCGGTGATCGCGTTGATGTCGAGCACGGCGCCGACGGGCAGCGCCGGATCGTATTCGTAGTCGAGTTCGCCCAGATCCGCTGTGGGCAGCCAACTCTGGTCGGCCAGGTCGGCGGGGACGCCGGTGCGGCCCAGGTAGTTGAAGCCGATCTGCGCGATGTCACCGGCGAGCAGGCCGGCGGATTCGGGATGGAGGTGACGCAGCAGGCCGAAGCCGATGCCCTTGTCCGGCACCGCGATCAACTGTTCCTTGACCGACTTCAGCACCGTCGCGAGGGCGGTGCCGTCGCAGTCCACGGCAGCGGCGGGCGCGGCCGACAGGTCGATCGCGATCGGATGGATGCTGGTGAACCAGCCGAGGGTGCGGGTCAGCTCCGCACCGGGCACCGCGGCCTCCTCGCGCCCGTGCCCTTCGAGCCGGATACGGGTGACCGGGGCGTCGATTCCGCGCCGGGACCGCCACATCCGCACCGCCAGTGCGAGCGCCGCGAGCAGGCCGTCGTTGACGCCGCCGCGATACAGCGCGGGCAGCAGCGTCAGCACGGCCTCGGTGTCCTCGGCCGGAATCCGCACGGAGACCGATCGCACGGTCGCGTGGGTGTCGAGCGCGGGATCGAGGTCGCGACTGCCGAGCCGAGGGTCCGGGGTGGCGAGAATGCGCTGCCAGTAGCCGATTTCGCCGGCTCGCCGCGCCGCCGTCTCGACCAGGCCGTGTGCCCACCGCCGGAACGAGGTGCCGACCGGCGGCAGCGCGATGGGCGCTCCCGCCGCGTGCTGGGCCCACGCCACGGCCAGATCCGGGATCACGATGCGCCAGGAGACGCCGTCGATCACATAGTGGTGCGCGGCCACGATCAGCACATCGCGTGCGCCGGCCCGGCGCAGCCAGCTGAAGGCGATCATGCGGCCGGCGGCCGGGTCGAGCCGGTCGAGAGCGGAATCCATTGCGCTGCTGCCGATTCGAGACAGCTCCGCGCCGGTGACCCCCTCGGCGATCTCGACTTCGGCGATCAGATCGCCGGTCTCGGCGGGATCGCGCGGCAGCACCTCGAATCGCCACCCGGTCCCGTCCCGCCGGACTCGCGAATTCAGCACCTCGTGCCGATCCAGCACCGCCGAAATCGTCGCGATCAGCCCGGCCCGGTCGATGCCTTCGGGCAGCGCCAGCACCATGGTCTGCGCGAACCGATCGGACGAACCGGTCGCCAGGAACTCGGCGAGCACCGGCGTCAGCGGCGCCTCGCCGACACCGCCACCCGGCAACTCCGCCAACACGATCGGCTTCGCGCTCTCCCCCACCGACGCGACCCGGGCCAGCGCCGCGACCGTCCGCTGCTCGAACACATCGCGCGCCGTGAAGGCGATCCCGGCCGCTTTGGCGAGCGACACCAGCTGGATGGACATGATGCTGTCGCCGCCGACGGCGAAGAACGAATCGTCCACGCCCACCGACTGCACCCCGAGCACCCGCGCGAACAACGCGGCCAGCTGCGATTCGACCGCGCCCTGCGGAGCACGACTGACCGTTGTCGCGAAAACCGGCTCCGGCAAAGCTTTTCGATCCAGCTTGCCGTTGGACGTCAGTGGCAGCTCGTCGAGAACAACAATGGCCGCCGGCACCATATGCGCGGGCAGGATGCCCTCCGCGTACCGGACGAGACCGGCCGTATCTACCTGTTCGCCCGGTGCCGCGAGCACATAGGACACCAGCGCGGCCGCGCCGGACGGCAGCGTCGCGCCGAGAGTGACGGCGAAACCGACGTCCTCGTGACCACCCAATACCGCATCGATCTCACCGAGTTCGACCCGGAAACCGCGCACCTTCACCTGGGCGTCACTGCGGCCCACATAATCGAGCCGCCAATGTGCCGCCGGGGCAACGCGATTCCCGCTCGCGGCAGCGCTCACATCTTCGGCGTGGGAAACGAGGGCATCCGCGCCTGCGGCAGCGGGTTCGGTTACCTTCGGGATCCCTTCGGGTACAGCAGCATTCGCGTCCGCGGAGGCGGGTGCCGGGATCCAGCGCACCACATCGCCCGTGCGGTACATGCGCGCACCGGGTGCACCCCAAGGGTCGGCGAGGAAGCGTTCGGCGGTGAGCCCGGCGCGGTTGCGGTAGCCGCGGGCCAAGCCGCCGCCTGCCAGATAGAGTTCGCCCGCGACACCCGGCGGGACCGGGTTCAGGCGGGCGTCGAGCACCAGTGCGGACATGCCGGTGACGGGTTCGCCGATCGTGATGCGTTGCCCGGCGGTCAATTCCGCGTAGGTCGAGATAATGGTGGTCTCGGTGGGGCCGTAGGCGTTGAAGTAGCTGCGGCCGGGCTGCCAGCGGGCCAGCAGTTCGGGGGTGGTGACGTCGCCGCCGACGGAGACGACCTCGAGGTGGTCGAGTCCGGCCGGGTCGACGGTGCCGAGCACGGCCGGGGTGATGATGGCGTGCGTGACGGCCTCGTCGCGCAGCAGATCGCCCAGCTCGGCGCCGCCGACGATCGCGGGCGGCACGATGACCAGGGTCGCGCCGACGGAGAAGGCGCACAGCCATTCCAGTACCGAGGGATCGAAACTCGGTGAGCAGATGTGCAGGAAACGGTGGTGCGGTTCGAGCCGGTAGCGGCGGACGGCTTCGGCCACGAGCCCGCCGAGGCCGCCGTGTGTGACGGTGACGCCCTTCGGGAGCCCGGTCGAACCGGAGGTATAGATGACATAGGCGGGATGCTGAATGCGCAGGGGCGCAAGGCGTTCCGCATCGGTCACGGGCGCGTCGGGCTGCGCGTCGCAGAGTTCGGCGGTGGCGGCGTCGTCGAGCAGCAGCCAGTCGGTTCCGCCGGGCAGCCGCTCGGCGTATTCGGTATCGGTGATGCCCAGTGCCGCACCGGAATCGGCGACCATGTGCCGCATCCGTTCGGCCGGGTAGCCCGGATCGATCGGGACGTGCGCGCCGCCGGCCTTGGCGATGGCCAGCACCGCGAGCACCAGTTCATAGGAGCGCGGCAGCCCGACGGCGACCAGGGTTTCCGGGCCGACGCCGCGCCGGATCAGCACCCGGGCCAATTGCGAACTGCGCGAATCGAGTTCGCCGTAGGTGATCGATTGGCCGCGATAGCGCACCGCCACCCGGTTCCGGTCGGCGGCGACGCCCTGGGACAGCAGGTCCGGCAGCACTCCGGTCGCCATGGCGGCATCGGGGCAGACCCGCGTCAGCTGTGCGAGTTCGTCGTCACCGAGCAGGGGCAGATCGCCGATCGGCCGCTGCGGGCGCTGCATGGCGGCGGCCAGCAGTCGGGTGAATCGTTCGGCGAACACCGCGACGGTGCGCCGGTCGAACAGTTCGGCCGCATAGCTGAATTCCGCTGCGCCGCTGTCGGGTTGGATGTGCAGAGCGAGATCGAGCACCCCGGGCTCCAGGTCCGAGCGCGTGCCGACGGTCAGCATGGTCCGGACCATCGGGTGCCCGTCCCGCGCGCCGAGCAGTGCCGACAGCTCCTCGTAGGACAGATCCGCACGCTCGAATGCCTGCCGCGCAACGTCTTTCGCCTGCGCGACCAGATTCTCGAAGGAATCATCCCCCGTCACGGCGAGCCGCAGCACCAGCGTATTCACGGTATCCGAGTACGTGCGGACGGCGATATCGCCGGTACCCGACAGCCGAGCCAGCAGCACCGCGAACACCGAATGCGCGATGGCGAATACGGTGGTGTCCCGGGCTCCCGCGAACTCCCGCACCTGGTCGGCCAGTTCGCCGTCGAGCGAGAAGGCGACGCGCTCAACCTTCGACCGGTCCGAAACACTCGATCGCGGCCGATCCACCGGCAGATTCAGCCCATCCGGCAAGTCCGCCAGCGCATTACGCCAATACCGCGTCTGCGCGATCAGGTCATTACGCCCGTCGAGAATCCCGTTCAGGTGCGCCGGCGTGCGCTCCGGCGCGGCGGCGAATTCGCCGATCAGCGCCCGCACCCGCTCCGCCAGCGCCTGCGCGGTAGCGCCGGTGACCAGATCGCGCCGATGCTGCACCGCGATCCGCAGCCGCGCACCCAGCTCGACTTCGACCGCCACCGGATAGTGCGTGAAGTTGACGGCCTGCACATCGCTGATCTCGAGGCCGTCGATGGTGCCGTACGCCTCCCGCAGCCCCTCGGTATCGACCGGATAGGACTCGAACGCCAGCATGGTGTCGAAGAGCTCGCCCGCACCGGCCGCGCGCTGAATATCGGCCAAGCCCAGGTGATGGCAGTCGAGCAGCGAAACCTGTTCGGCCTGAATCCGTTTCACCAGCTGCCGCACCGGCTCGTCCGCCGCGAACCGCACCCGCACCGGAATGGTGTTCGCGAACAGGCCGACCATATCGTCGACGCCGTCGAGCTGCGGCGGCCGTCCGGACACCACCGCGCCGAAGGTGGCGTCCGAGCCACCCGTGCCTGCCGCGAGGGTGAGACCCCAGGCCGCCTGTACGACCGTATTGACGGTGACCTCGGCCGCACCGGCGAAGGCCAGCAGCGCTTCGGTTTCGGCGGCGGAGAGCTCCACGGTGCGAATGCCGTGCCCGGTTTCCGGCAGTGCGGGCGGGACCAGCGCGGCGGCCAGCCGGGTCGGTGTGATCCCGGTCAGCGCGGCACGCCATTTACCGAGCGCGCCGTCCCGGTCCTGACCCGCCAGCCACACCAGGTAGTCCCGGTAGGGCCGGGTGCGCGGCAGCGCGTCCCCGTCCATGGCGTAGGAAACCAGGATTTCCTTCATGAGCAGCGGCATCGACCAGCCGTCGAGCAGCAGATGGTGCGCGGTCAGTGCGAGATGGGTGCGCCCGGATGCGGTGCGGTACACCGTGAATCGCAGCAGCGGCGCGATCCCGAGATCGAATCCGGTGCGCTGATCGGCCGCCAGCAACGGCGCGGGATCGGTGTCCGGGATGTCGACGACCCGCCACGGCACCGGCACCCGGTCGGTGACGAGCTGCACCGGGGTGCCGTCGGCCGCGGAACCGAACGCGGTGCGCAGGATGGCGTGCCGGTCCAGCATGCCCTGCGCGGCCCGCCGCAGCCGATCCAGATCCACGACCCCGGACAGTTCCATCGCCCACTGCAGCAGGTACGGGTCGGATTCCGCCGAAACCTGGGCCAGGAACAGCAATCCGGCTTGCAGGGGGGACAGCGGCAGGACGTCGGTCAGGCCGGGATGGTCCAGGTGCCAGGAGTCCAGTTCCGCCTGGGTGGTCCGGATCAGCGGCACATCGGCGGGGGTGAGACCACCGGCCGCGGGATGCCGCACGTGCCCGGCGAGCAGCGCCAGCGCGGACGTCCACGAGTCGGCCAGGGCTCGCACCTCGTCCTCGCCGAGGATCTCACCGGCGTAGGTGAAGGACGCGGAAAGCCGTGCGCCCGATTCGGTTTCGGTGACGATCGCATTGATGTCCACCACGGCCGCGGCGGGCAGCGCCGGATCCTGTCCGGCCGCCGGCTCGCCCCATTCGCCGGTGGGCAGCCAGCCGCCGTCGGTCAGCTCCTCCGGCACGCCCCCGGCGGCGATCCGGCCGAGATAGTTGAACCCGATCTGGCCGAGTGAACCGTCGAGTTCCCCGGCGGTCGCGTCGTCGAGATACCGCAGGATGCCGTATCCGATGCCATTGTCCGGCACGGCGAGCAATTGCTCCTTCACCCGCTTGAGCACCGCGGCCGTTCCGGCGCCACCGTCCCAGGCGGCGGTATCGAGGCCGGTCAGGTCGAGCGCCACCGGATACATGGTGGTGAACCAGCCGACGGTGCGGGTGAGGTCCGCGCCGGGCACGGCCTGCTCCTCACGACCGTGGCCCTCCAAGCGGATTCGCGTGGCCGCCGCGTCGATGCCGCGGTCCGCGCGCCACGAACGCACGGCCATGGCGAGGGCGGCGAGCAGGGCGTCATTGACTCCGCCGCGATACAGCGCCGGCAACTCGGTGAGTACGGCCCGGGTGATCTCGGGGGTCACCGCCACGCTGAAATGGCGCACGGTGGCCGCGGTGTCGATGACCGGATCGAGGGCCCGCGCACCCAGCACCGGGTCCGGCACGGCCGAAACCTCACGCCAGTAAGGCAATTCGGCGCTGCGATCGGCATCGCGCAGACCGTGCGCCCACCGCCGGAACGACGTGCCGACCGCGGGCAGGGCGATCGACTGATCGCTGGCGAGCTGCGCCCAGGCCGTCACCAGATCCGAGATCAGCACCCGCCACGAAACACCGTCGATCACATAGTGATTCGCGGCGACGAGTAGTGCGTCCGGGCCGTCCGGGCGGGACAGCCAGGCGAAGGCGATCATGCGCGCCGCCGCCGGATCCAGCGCACCGACGGCGGAATCCATGGCGGCACCGGCCAGTTCACTAAGCTCGTCGACGGTTCGCCCGGCCGGGACCTCGACTCGCACCAGCAGCTCGTCGATATCGACCGCGCCCGGCGGCAGCGCGAGCAGCTCCCAGCGGCCGTCGCCCCCGGCCCCATCCCCCGGTTCGCCGGTGAATCGCAGCCGGGCACGCAGCATGTCGTGGTGATCCAGCACCGCGCGCAGCACCGTCAGCACCTGCGCCCGCTCGATCGACTCGGGCAATG
This sequence comes from Nocardia yamanashiensis, assembly GCF_021183565.1. Taxonomy (NCBI): domain Bacteria; kingdom Bacillati; phylum Actinomycetota; class Actinomycetes; order Mycobacteriales; family Nocardiaceae; genus Nocardia; species Nocardia yamanashiensis. Next base: position 584,195 of record NZ_CP089226.1, on the reverse strand, counting down.
CGAGCACCATCTGCTGGGTGAACCGCCCGAACGATCGCCCACCGGCCAGATGACCCGCCAGCACCGGCGTCAACGGAATGTCGCCGACCCCGCCGCCCGCGAGCTCCGTCAAGTTCGCCACGGGTTCGCCACCGATCGCCGCGACCCGCGCCAGCCCGGCCACGGTGCGATGTTCGAAGACGTCTTTGGGGGTGAACAGGATTCCCGCCGCCCGCGCCCGCGACACCAGCTGAATCGACAGGATGCTGTCCCCGCCGACCGCGAAGAACGAATCCTCCGCCCCGACCTCCACGCCCAGGACCTGCGTGAACAGCTCGGCCAGCCGGGTTTCGACGGGGCCTTCCGGAGCGCGCGAGGCCGCCGCCTCGAACACCGGCTCGGGCAGCGCCTGCCGGTCGAGCTTGCCGTTGGGGGTCAGCGGGATCGCCTCGAGCGCGATGACGGCGGACGGCACCATATGACCCGGCAGCGTCGCGCCCGCATACCGTGTCAGCTCCGCGGCATCGAGTTCGATCCCGTTGCGCGGCAATACGTACGACACGAGTGCGGTCGCACCCGACGGCGCGACCCGGCCGAGGGTGGCGGCGAATTCGATATCGGGATGCGCGGCCAGCACGGCGTCGATCTCGCCGAGTTCGATCCGGAAACCGCGGATCTTCACCTGGAAATCCGAGCGCCCCACGTATTCGATCGCGGCGTCGGGCCGGCGGCGCACCAGGTCACCGGTGCGATACATGCGCGCCCCACCGCCGTGCGGATCGGCTACGAAGCGCTCCGCGGTGAGCCCCGGCCGGCCCAGATAGCCCTGCGCCAGTGCGGGTCCGGACAGATACAGCTCGCCGATCACGCCCGCGGGCACCGGCCGCAAGCGGGTATCCAGCACCATCGCGCCGATGCCCGGCAGCGCCGTGCCGATCGTGATCGGTTCTCCCGCAACCATTTCGGCGCTGGTGGTCGCCAGAATGGTGGCCTCGGTCGGCCCGTAGCCGTTGAAGAAGGACCGCCCCGCCGACCAGCGTTCGACCAGCCCCGGCCCGACGGCGTCGCCCGCCACGACCACCACCCGCAGCGCGTCCAGGCCGTCCGGTTCCACGGTCTCCAGCGCGGCGGGCGTGATGAGCATGTGGGTGACGCGTTCCCGGCGCAGCAGGTCGGCGAGTTCCGGCCCGCCGAACACAGTCGGCGGTGCGATCACCAGGGTCGCGCCGGAACCGAAGGCCAGCAGCAACTCCAGCACCGAGACGTCGAAGTTCGGCGAGCACACGTGCAGCACCCGCGCGCCCGCGTGCACGCCGTAGCGCTCCCGGGTGGCGGCGACCAGCGCGGCCAGCCCGGCGTGGGTGACCACGACGCCCTTGGGGCGGCCGGTCGAGCCGGAGGTGTAGATGAGATAGGCCGGATGCTGATCGTTGAGGGCGCGCACCCGGTCGAGATAGGAGATGGGATGCGCGGGCCGGGCCGCGATCGCCGCCGCCACGTCGGGGTCGTCGAGTTCGAGCCAGTCGATATCGGAACCGAACCGCTCCCGCTGGGCCGCATCGGTGAGCCCGAGCACCGCCCGTGAGTCGGTCGCGATGTACGCGCTGCGCTCGGCCGGCAGGTTCGGATCGATGGGCACGTACGCCGCACCCGTCTTGGCGATGGCCCACACCGCCGCGACGGACTCGATCGACCGCGTGAAACCGATGGCGACCACCGCGCCGGGACCGATGCCGCGGGCGATCAGCTCCCGCGCCAGCCGCGAGGACCGCTCGTCGAGTTCCCGATAGGTCAGCTCGCGCCGATCACCCGCCCGCCCGGTCGAGTCATAGCTGATGGCAATCGAATCCGCCGACGCCTCGACCGTGCCGGTCAGTAACTGCACCAGTAGTGGGTTACCCGCCTTGCGACGGCCACGATCTCGGACGGTACGACGAGCTCTATCCATCCGGGTACTGCGGTCCTCTCATCACAAGCCCGCGGGTTGCGCCGCTCTGGCACGGAAACCGACGGTCGAGAAGACATCGATCTTCGGGGCGTTGAGCACATATGAGACCACAGGTCGGCACGGCATGTGATGTCGGCGTACCGCACTCCTGGTCAGACGCCCATGGATAGCCGGAATGTAGCCACCTTCGCGAATCGGAAGGACCGGCGTGATTTTTGTCGCTACCAGGAGTAACAGAAAAGTTCGCGGAATCCCGCTCACCAGCACCGGATCGGCGATTCGAGCGCTTCGAAACGCACTGGAAACGCGGCGGCCATCGACCGACACGCACTGTGCCGCAATCTGATCCGGCGCGGTCCGGCTCGTGACCCGCAGCCGCCATCAAGGGGAAAGATCGATAATGACCAGGCTCGTCGCCACACTGCTGCTCGCCGCCGCCCTCACCGGGTGCGCCTCGAAGACCGAGACCGCCGCACCGGCCACCGCGACGACGGCCGCCGGGCCCGCCTCGCCCGCCCGCACCAAGGCGTGCCAGCAGTTCACGGCCTTCTTCACCTCGCTGCGCGAACAGGCCAAGAGCTCCGGGTCCGGCTGGACCCCGGAGCAGGGCGCCGAGGAACTGCTGTCGACCATGCGCCAGTCCCCGAGCTGGGCGTCCACCTCCGAAGCGGACCGCACCGCCACCGAGGCCGGCATCAAGGACGCGGCGAACGGCACCAGCTGCGGCTGATGCCGTGCCGGTCCGCCGCTAACGGGCGAGCAGGCCCTTGGCGATGTGGGTGACCTGGATTTCATTGCTGCCCGCGTAGATCATCAGCGACTTGGCGTCGCGGGCCAGCTGCTCCACCTTGTATTCGGCCATGTACCCGTTGCCGCCGAAGAGCTGCACGGCTTCCATGGCGACCTCGGTGGCGGCGCGCGAGGAGTACAGCTTCATGGCCGACGCCTCGGCGAGGGACACCTTCTCCCCCGCCGCGGTGCGCTCGATGGCATTGAAGACCATGTTCTGCACATTGATTCGCGCGATCTCCATTTCGGCCAGCTTGAGCTGGATGAGCTGGAACTGGGCGATCTCCTTGCCCCACAGCTTGCGCGACTTGGCGTAATCGACGCTGAGCCGGTGGCATTCGTTGATGATGCCCAGCGCCAGCGACGCGATGCCGATGCGTTCGGCCGCGAAAGATTCCTTGGCGCTGTCCTTCCCGTCACCCTTGGCCGGGTTCTCGGTCTCGCCGAGCAGCCGGTCCGGGGTGATGCGGACATTGTCGAAGAACAGTTCGCCGGTGGGCGAGGAGTTCATGCCCATCTTCTTGAACGCCGGGCTCTGCACGAATCCGGGCATGCCCTTGTCCAGCACGAAGGTCAGCACCTTGCGGTCGCGCCGATCGGTGCCGTCCTCCTCGTCCAGCTTGGCGTAGACGACGGTGACATCGGCGTAGGGCCCATTGGTGATGAAGGTCTTGCGACCGTTGAGGATGTAGTCCTCCCCGTCCCGCCGCACATACGACTTCATGCCGCCGAAAGCGTCGGAGCCCGAATCCGGTTCGGTGATGGCCCAGGCCCCGACCTTCTCCATGGTGACCAGCTCGGGCAGCCACCGCTTCTTCTGGGCCAGGGTGCCGCGGGTGCGAATGGTGCCGACGGTCAGTCCGAGACTCACGCCCATGGACGCGACCAGGCCGAGGCTGACGCCGGCCAGTTCGCTGTTGAGGATGACCCCCATGCTGCCCGACCCGCTGAACCCGCCGCCCGATCTGCCGGTGGTGCCGGCCTCCTCGCGCGCGAACGCCTTCTCCAGCCCCTCGCGCGCCATCTCGTCCAGCCCGAAGGTGGCGTACAGCTTGCGGATGATGTCGAACGGCGGCAGCGCTCCGCTCTCCAGCTGTTCGACGTGAGGCTTGATCTCCTTGTCGATGAACCCGCGCACCGCGTCACGGAACATCAGGTCTTCGTCGGACCACTGGTACATGTACTGAACTCCCGAGGGATCGCCGGAACGGTTACCCCGAATATAGAACAGGTTCTAATTCGGCCCGGGCTCGACTCGGTACTTCCATGACGGCTTCGGCCACCGCGAGGCGAACGTCGAGCCGAGGTGGGCGGCGGATGCCCGGATCGCCTTGCAGCAGCAGGCGGACGGCGGCCCAGGGGAGGTTGACGCCGGCGTGGGCGGATTGGAAGAGGCCGGCGGCGGGGCGGGGGTTGGCTTCCAGGAGGACGGGTTCGCCCTTGCGGTGGCGGAGTTGGATATTGGTCAGATACGCGAGTTCGAAGTGTTTGACGAGGCGTCCGGCGATGTCCAGGGCGGCGGGATTGTCCAGGAGCATGCGGAAGCGGCCCTGTTTGGAGCGCGGGATGCCGATCAGGAGTTCACCGCCCGGAGCGGAGAGGCAGTCGATGCTGATCTCGGGGGCGTCCAGATAGGGCATGACGAGGAGTTCGGGGACGGGGCCGCCCTGTTCGGCGGCGCGGGCGAGCGCCCCGGCCACCGCGTCCACCGACGCCACGGGCAGCGGCGGAGCGAGCAGGGTGGCCATGGAGAGCGGGCCGTCGTCGAGGATGCGGAAGCCGAACGCGGAGTACTCGCCGCTGGGTTTGATGCAGAGTTTGTCGTCGGTGAGCGACAGTTCGGCGACCGCGGCGCGGAAGGCGTCGGCGGTCGAGACCACCCGCCAGGGCGGCACCGGAATGCCTGCCGCACCGGCTATTTCGTAGGTGCGGACCTTGCTCGTCAGCGCGGTCACGGCCGCGCGCGGCGAGCACATGACGGCGGTGCCGACCGCCGCGAAATCCATTTCCCGGCCCGCCAGCGCGGTCAGGCGGCGGGGCGGGATGAGCACGTCGATGCGATGGCGGCGGCAGAAGTCGAGCGCGAAGCGCGCGTACTCCTCGTCGCTGACGTGCCGGGGTTCCAGCTCGGCCACATCGCACACCGACAGCGCCACCGCCCCGGGATCGATATTGCTCGCGTAGACGGTGACGTCGACCTGATCGGGGTTCTCCCGCAACAACCGCATAACCTGCGCAGACGCCGCGCCGGCGCTGCTCAGCCAAATCCGAAGCGTTATGACAACGCTCCTCTCTCCTCCATGCTGCCGAGCGGTGTCAAACCTTGGCGCGATCCAGTGGTGCGCGGATCTTAGCCCGGTTCTGTGACGGGTGCGTGGCCGGCGGAAGGCACCCCGGTTTCGTTGCCGCCCAGCCCTATTCACCCAGCGTAGAACCCTTGCGCGGACGCCTCGCGGCAAACCGGTTATAGTGCGCTCATGTCGATCGCCGTCCGTCTCGCACCCGGTTGCCGCCCGCGCGGCTGCCGCGCGCCGGCGCGACGCGTGCACGGCCGCCGGGTGCGGTACGTGATCGGCTCCGAACCCGGTCAGGTGAACGGGATGCGATGGCTCCGCGAGCCGCACATCGTCCGGGGTGACTGAGACCGCCGCGCGCGGTCCGTCCTCGTCGTCCCCGCATCGGGATGACCGCTGCCACAGCGGATTCCGCGTGCGGTATGTGCGTGCTCGTCGTGACTTCTCCCAGTCCGGTCGCCGGGGCACGCCCCGGCCGCACAGTGAGCCGAACCATGACCGATCATTTCTTCGTCCCGGCCCCCGAGGGCCAATTACCCGATCCGGAAGGATATTTCGGCGGGTACGGCGGTAAATTCATCCCGGAAGCGCTGGTCGCTGCCGTGGACGAGGTGGCCGCCGCCTACGACAAAGCCAAAACCGATCCCGCCTTCGTCGCGGAACTCGAGGCGCTGCTCACCGACTACGCCGGTCGGCCCAGCGCGCTGACCGAGGCCTCCCGTTTCGCCGAATATGCCGGTGGCGCAAGGCTTTTCCTCAAGCGCGAGGACCTCAACCACACCGGCTCGCACAAGGTGAACAATGTGCTGGGCCAGGCGCTGCTGGCCAAGCGCATGGGCAAACCGCGCGTGATCGCCGAGACCGGCGCGGGTTCGCACGGCGTCGCCACCGCCACCGCGTGCGCGTTGTTCGGGCTGGAATGCGTGGTCTACATGGGCGAGGTGGACACCCAGCGGCAGGCGTTGAACGTGGCGCGCATGGAAATGCTGGGCGCACAGGTCGTTCCGGTCACATCCGGATCGCGCACGCTCAAGGACGCCATCAACGAGACCTTCCGCGATTGGGTCGCCAATACCGACAGCACGCATTACATCTTCGGGACGGTGGCCGGGCCGCATCCGTTCCCCGCCATGATCCGCGATTTCCAGCGGGTGATCGGGGTGGAGGCGCGCCGGCAGCTGCTGGAGCGGACCGGGCGGCTGCCCGATGCGGCGGTGGCGTGCGTGGGCGGCGGATCGAACGCGATCGGGTTGTTCCACGCCTTCCTCGACGACCCCGGGGTGCGGCTCATCGGTTGTGAGGCGGCCGGGCACGGCATCGCGAGCGGGGAGCACGCGGCGTCGCTGTCGGCGGGCGAGCCCGGGATCCTGCACGGGTCGCGGTCCTATGTGCTGCAGGACGACGAGGGCCAGATCATCGAAGCCTGTTCGATTTCGGCGGGACTCGACTATCCGGGCGTCGGCCCCGAGCATTCGTATCTGCACGACAGCGGCCGCGGCGAATACCGGCCGATCACCGACGCGGCGGCCATGGACGCCTTCCGGCTGCTGTCCCGGACCGAGGGCATCATTCCCGCGATCGAGAGCGCGCACGCCCTGGCCGGGGCGCTCGAGGTCGGCCGGGAACTGGGGCCGGAGGGACTGATCCTGGTCAACCTGTCCGGGCGCGGCGACAAGGACATGGAAACGGCCGCAGCGTATTTCACCGGTCGCGATGCGGAGGTGCGCGCGTGATGAACGGGAACCTGCGACTGCTGACCGATACCCTCGAGACCGCCCGCCGCGAAGGCCGAGCCGCGCTGGTGGCCTACGTGACCGCCGGATATCCCAGCGTGGACGGCGGTATCGCGGCCGTCGAAGCGGTGGTCGCGGGCGGCGCCGATATCGTGGAAGTCGGCCTGCCACACAGTGATCCGGTGATCGACGGCCCCGTCGTGCAGACCGCCGCCGGGCACGCACTGCGAGCGGGAGTACGAATCGCGGACGTCATGCGCACCGTCCGGGAGGCGTATCTGGCCACGGGCAAACCGATTCTGGTGATGACGTACTGGAATCCGGTCGAGCGCTACGGCGTCGAACGTTTCGCCGCCGAACTCGCCGCGGCGGGCGGTGCGGGCTGCATCCTGCCCGACCTCCCCGTACAGGAGTCCGAAGCGTGGCGCCGCAGCGCCGCCGCCCACGAGCTGGCCACCGTCTTCGTGGTCGCCCCGAGCAGCACCACGGAGCGCTTGGCCGAGATCACCTCGGCGGGCACCGGTTTCGTGTACGCCGCCTCGACCATGGGCGTCACCGGCACCAGAGCCACGCTCGACGCGGCCGCCCACACCCTGGTCCAGCGCCTGCGCGCACTGACCGAGCTCCCGGTCTGCGTCGGCATCGGAATCTCCGACGCCGCCGCAGCGAGGCAGGTGGCGAGCTTCGCCGACGGCGTCATCGTGGGCTCCCGCCTGGTCCGCGACCTCCTGGAAGCGCCGGACCCGGCAACCGGATTGGCGGCGGTGCGCGCCCGCAGCACCGAACTGGCCGCCGCCGTCCGCACCCCGGTCAGCTGACCGACCGGGACTTCCAGGCCAGCAGGGCGGCCTGGACGACGAAGAACACGCCGCCGCCGGTCGCATAGACGGCCAGCACCGCCAGGGACGGCGCGGCTCCGGTGGCCTGTGCCACGTAGGTGACGCCGACGAGGAAGGACAGGCCACCGGAGATCAGCGTCGGCCACTGCTTGCCGAAGACGGGTCCGCGCCGATAGATGCCGACGGCCAGCTGGGTCGCGCCGGAAAGACTGGCCCAGACCCCGAATACGGCCAGCACCGCGGGGACGCCACCCGCCGTACCGCCGACGCCCACCGCGACAGCGGCGACCGTGCTCAATATGCCGTTGAGCGCGGTGATCCGGCGTTCGGAACCGTCGGGCACTGCGACATAGTCGATGGCGCATGAGACGGCGTCGATGAGCGGGTAGATCACCAGCAGGGTGAGCGCGACGGCGTCCAATGGATCATGGGCAGCGGCGAAAGCCGCGGCCCACCCCAGCGCCACCAGGCCGCGAATCAGATAGAGGCGGACCAGTGACGAGCGTTCGGAGGTGGAGGCCGGTGCCACGGCGACGGAATTCATTTCGAGCCTTTCATCGGATTCGACGCGCACCGGCCACGAAAGCCCGTGGCCGGTGGTTGTTCACAGCGGATCGCTAACCGAGCAGATCCCGAACGGAGGGCCCTCGCCCGTGCAGGACGGCGAGCTCAGCCCAGATCCACAGGGCGACGGGACCGGCGAAAACCGTTGTCGTGCTGCGCTGATCGGCTCTTCGGAACGCGGCGAACGAGGGCATGACGATTACCTTCTGTGGGTGAGAACGAGTTCCCGGAACGCGTATGGGGCCGCCATTACGCCGCCGCCCGCAGCGGGCCCGCGAAAGACTTGCGCAGGGAGGACGGGCCGACCAGTGGGAGCAGGGCGGCCAGTAGCTTGCCCTTGAAAGTGGCCGGGGTGCGGGTGAGTTCGACGTCTACGCGGGTGCCGGAGGTGTCGGGGGTGGCGCGGAAGATCCAGCCGCCGCCGGGGCCGAAGAGTTTGGAATCGAGGGTGGTGATGGTGACGGTGTCGCCGGCCGGGTCCCAGTCGTAGCGGGCGCGTTCCCAGGCGGCGGCGGTGCCCTCGGTGACCTCGGCCCAGTTCTCGCCGCGGGCGTGGACGGTGAAGTGGTCGGCGTCGATGGTCGGCCATGACTCGGTACGGGTGGGGCCGAAGTCGGTGAGTACTCGCACGACCTCGGCGGGGGTCAGGGTGGACTGGAGATGAAAGCGAACGGTAGGCATGGGAATACCTTCGCTTTCGGGGCGCCCGCGCCGAATCTGTCGGATGACGCTGGGGTGACGTAATCCGGTTCGCGGCCGGACGGCCGACGGCGTCACCGATTACGTCATGCGACGGTCGTGAGTGCCCGGGGGCGCTGCCTAGCGTCGAAGGCATGGAAATCAGCAGACGATTCTTCGGCGGCGCGCTGGCGGCGGGGGCGGCGAGTTTGGCGGCGGCTTCAATGAGCGGGTGCGGTACGGATTCCGGGACCGCGGCTACGGCCGCCGGGGAGAACTTCCGGGCGGGAGCGGGGGCCAATACCTCACTGGGCGTTATCAAACAGATCGATGCGGGTGTGCTGAATGTGGGCTACGCCGAATTCGGGCCCGGCACGGGGCAACCGGTGATTCTCTTGCACGGCTGGCCCTACGACCCGTACAGCTATGCCGATGTCGGGCCGATCCTCGCGGAGGCCGGATATCGCGTACTGGTGCCGTTCCTGCGCGGCTACGGTTCCACGACTTTCCGTGCACCGCAGACGATCCGGAACGGTCAGCAGTCGGCGATCGCCCGCGACATCGTGGATTTCATGGACGCCCTGCGCATCGACAAGGCGGTGCTCGGCGGATTCGATTGGGGCGCACGGACCGTCGATATCATCGCGGCGCTGTGGCCGGAACGGGTCAAGGCGATGGTGGCGGTGAGCGGCTACATCGTCACGCAGCAGGCGGCGCAGCAACTGCCGTTGTCGCCGGAAGCCGAACTGGGCTGGTGGTATCAGTACTATTTCGCCACCGAGCGCGGGCGGGCCGGGTACGCGAAGAACCGGCACGATTTCAACAGGCTGATCTGGCAGCGCGCCTCCCCCACTTGGCAATTCGACGATGCGACCTTCGATCGCAGCGCCGCCGCCTTCGACAATCCCGACCACGTCGATATCGTCATCTCGAATTACCGCTGGCGCTTGAGCCTGGCTCCGGGCGAACCGCAGTACGACGAATACGAACAGCGGCTCGCGGCCGGCCCGGCGATCACCGTGCCCGCCATCACCATCGCGAGCGATTTCGACGGCGCCGCCAAGGACGGAATGCCGTACCGCGGCAAATACACCGGAAAGTACGAGCATCGCGTCCTCGACGGCATCGGTCACAATGTGCCGCAGGAGGCGCCGCGCCCGTTCGCCCGGGCGATCATGGACGCGGATCGCCTCTGACGATCACAACGAGGCGCGTTGCCGGATACCGCCGTTCGCGGCCAATTCCAGGACGGTATCGAGCCCGATCCGCTCCAGGAACGGGTAATCGTGACTGACGATGAGCACCGCGCCTCGATAATCGCCCAGCGCTTCCACCAGCTGGTCGACGCTGGCGATATCGAGGTTGTTGGTGGGCTCGTCGAGAATCAGCAATTGCACCGGCGGATCGGCGAGCAGCAGGCGCGCCAGCGCGACCCGGAACCGTTCCCCGCCGGACAGCGTGGACACCGGGCGTTCGACGCTGTTGCCGCGCAACAGCAGCCGGGCCAGCTGATTGCGGATCTCGGCCGGCGGCGTGGTGACGGCCACCGCGTGCACATTGTCGAGCGCGCTGGCCTGCTCGTCCAGATTGTCCAGGCGTTGCGGCAGATACCCGATGCGGTCGGTGAGCAAGGTGCCGCGTTCCGGATGCCGCCCGTCCAGGAGCTGCTCGATCAGCGTCGACTTGCCCGCGCCGTTCCGGCCGATCAGGGCCACCCGTTCCGGCCCCTGAATGACAATGCTTCGGTCACCATCGCGCAATTCCGCGATGCGCCGGCTGCGCGGCACATCCGGATCCGGCAATTCCAGATGAATATGCTCCACCCGCCGCACCCGCGATTCCGCCGCGGTCAGCGCATCCTGCGCCGCAACGACTTTCGCGTCCATAGTGCCGCGCATGGCGCCGGCCGAGGCTTGCGCCTTGCTGGCGCGATTGCCCGCCAGAATCCGTGGAATTCCACCGTCTCGCTGCGTCGATCGCGCGGTGCGCTCCCGCCGGGCCAGTTTGGTCTCCGCCTCGATCCGCTGCCGCTTCTCGACCTTCAACGCCTGCTCGGCCGTCCGTGCCGCCTGCGCCGCCGCGGCCTGTTCCTGTTCGATATGCCGCTGCCATTCGCTGTACGGCCCGCCGAACACCTCCAGCCTCGCGCCGTGCAATTCCGCGGTCGCGTCCATGTGTTCGAGCAGTTCGAGATCGTGGCTCACCACCACCAGGGTGCCGGGCCAGGTATCGACGAATTCGGCCAGCTTGGCCCGGGTTTCACGGTCGAGATTATTGGTCGGCTCGTCCAGCAGGGTGATCGGCGTCCGCCGCACCCGCAGCCCGGTGATGGCGACCAGCACGGCTTCACCGCCGGAGATCTCCCCCACCTTGCGATCGAGATCCGCCGCGCCGAAACCGATGTCGTGCAATGCCTGATCGGCGCGAGCCTCGATATCCCAATCGTCGCCGATAGTCTCGAAATACCGCTCGTCGGTCTCCCCCGCCTCGATCGCCCGCAGGGCGGCGAGTTTCTCCTCGATCCCGAGCAGCCGGGCAATGGTGTCCGAATGCCCGAGTGTCAAGTTCTGCGGCAGATACCCCACCGCGCCACTGGTTTCGACGCTGCCGGACGTCGGTTTCAATATTCCGGCGATCAGCCGCAGCAGCGTCGATTTACCGACGCCGTTGCGGCCGACCAATCCGGTGCGCCCGGCGGTCAAGGCGCCGTCGACCCCGGCGAGCGCGATGCTGCCGTCGGGCCATTCGAAGGACAATTGCCGCAGGATGATCGCAGCCTGACTGGATGTGGACATGGTTCGTCGACTCTTTCCTGCTCGAAACGAGCAAGCGCAAGTGATTTCGGAAGTCGCTGAGACAGACGAAGGCACAGGGGGCGCCGCCTTCGGCCGGGCGGCTACAGTCTGTCGACTTCCTCCATGATCACCCGTCCAGCCTACATCCCGGTCCGATCGCCCGGACGGGCCGCCTGATCGCGATAGGTTTCCAGCAGGCGCAGCCACACCTCGCTGATGGTCGGGAACGACGGCACCGCATGCCAGAGGCGGTCGATCGGCACCTCGCCGGTGATCGCGATCGTGGCCGAATGCAGCAGTTCCGCCACACCCGGCCCGGCGAAGGTGGCGCCGACGATCACCCGGCGTTCCGGATCGATCAGCACCCGGGCGCGACCGCGATAGGCCGGGTCGTACTGGAGCGCACCGGCGACCCGGCCGATCTCGTAATCGACCACGTCCACCGCCCGCCCGGCGCGCGCCGCGTCCTCGGTGGTGAGCCCGACCGCCGCGATCTCCGGATCGGTGAACACCACCTGCGGCACGGCCTCGAGGTCGGCGGTGCCGGCGTGGCGGCCCCAGCGCGCGGTGTCGAGGGTCAGGCCGCGCGCCCGGTCGGCGATCACCGCGCCGGCGATACGGGCCTGGTATTTGCCCTGATGGGTCAGCAGCGCACGGTGATTCACGTCGCCGACCGCGTACAGCCAGTCCCCCTCGACGGCCTGGACGGTGAAGGTGTCGTCGGTGGGCAGCCACTCCCCCGGGTGCAGGCCGATGGTTTCCAGGCCGAGGTCGGCGGTGCGGGGCGCGCGTCCGGTGGCCAGGAGCAGTTCGTCGGCGACCAGTCGGGTGCCGTCGGCGAGGGTGAGGTGGACGGCGTCATCGGGCCCGCCGGCGCGTTCGGCGGCGCTGATGGTGGTGCCGAAACGCAGGTCCACCCCCGCTTCCCGGAGCCGCTCGGCGACCAGGTCGGCGGCGAAGGGTTCCACCCGGCCCAGCAGGCTCGAGCCCCGGGCGATGAGCGTGACCCGCGACCCCAGCGCCTGCCAGGCGGCGGCCATTTCGGTGGCGACCACACCCGCTCCCAGGATCGCGAGCCGGTCCGGGACCTCGCGGGCGCTGGTGGCCTCGCGGCTGGTCCACGGCCGCACCGCGTCCAGGCCGGGCAGCGGCGGCAGGACAGCGGAGGTGCCGGTGCACACCGCCACCGCGTGCCGGGCGGCCAGCCGCACGGTCTCACCGGACGGGGTTTCGACAGTCACCCGGCGGGGGCCGTCGAGGCGGCCGTGCCCCCGAATGAGTTCGACGTCAACCGATTCCAGCCAGGCGACCTGATCGTGGTCGTTCCAGTCGGCCACCATGCGGTCACGATGTTTCAGCACCGCCTGCGCGTCGAGCGGCCCGGTCACCGCGTCCGCGACGCCCGGGAAGCGCGCTGCCTCGCGGTAGAGCAGCGCCGGGCGCAGCAGCGCCTTGCTGGGTTCACAAGCCCAGTACGAGCATTCGCCGCCGACCAGTTCGGATTCGACGATCACGGTGCTGAGCCCGGCGGCCCGGGTCCGGTCGGCGACATTCTCACCGACCGGCCCGGCGCCGATCACCACGACGTCGTAGGTACGAATTTCGTTGTCGGACATGGATTCACTTTCTCGCGAGTCAGCGGCCGGGTGCGCGCTGGGTGATCTCCTGGAGGAACCAGCCGTTGCCATCGGGATCGGTGAAAGCGGCAAAAGAACCGTAACTGCGCCGCTGCGGATCGACGCCGGGCACCCGGCTTTCGGCGCCGGCGTGATGGAAGACGCCGGTGGCGTCGCGGAACGGGCCTTCGACGGTGACGCCGCGCCCGGTCAGTTCCGCAACCGTCTGCTCGATATCGGTGACGATCAGGTGCAGGCCCTGAAGCGAGCCGGGTGCGGCGGCGCTGACGCCGGTGCCGAAGATGATCGAGCACGCCGAGCCGGGCGGGGTCACCTGGACGACGCGGTAGCTCGCGTCCACGGGAAAGTCGGCGTCCAAACGGAATCCGAGGCGTTCGGTGTAGAAGGCTTTGGCGCGGTCCACATCCGCGACGGGCAGGACGACGACTTCCAGTTTCAGATCCATGATGTGTTCTCCTCCAGGGTCTTTCGCGAGCGGTCAGTGGGCGGCGGTGGAGCGGGCGGCCTGCTCGATCACGTTCGCGACCAGGTCGGGATGCGAGACCGCGACCGAATGCGAGGCGTCGACCTCGGTGACCTGAGCGTGCGCCCGCTCGGCCATGAAGCGCTGGGCGGCGACCGGGATATTGAGGTCCTGGGTGGTGACGACATCCCAGCTGGGCTTGTCGGTCCAGGCGGCGACGGTGGCCGGTTCGGCCAGGGCGGATTGCAGGATCGGGCGTTGCGCGGCGGCGGCGAGGGCGGCCTGGTCGGCGGGGACGTCGGCGGCGAACTGGTCGCGGAACTTGGCCTGCTGGATGTACAGGTCGGTGCCGGTGCTGCCGTCCGGGTTGGTGAACGGCACCGGGTCGAGGGTGCCGGGCAGTGTGGAGCCCGGGTACTTGTTGGTCAGGTCCAGCGCGGTCTCACCGACGGCGGGCAGGAAGGCCGCCACGTAGACCAGCGCCTTGACCTGGTCGCTGCCCGCCGCCGCGGTGCTGATCACCGATCCGCCGTAGGAGTGCCCGACCAGTACGACCGGTCCGTTGATGTGGCTGATCAGACCCTTCAACGCGGTCGCGTCGGAAGCCGGTCCGCGCAAGGGATTGGCCGCCGCGACCACCGGATACTTGTCCTTGCGCAGTTTCTCGATGACGTCGTTCCAGCTGGACCCGTCCGCGAACGCCCCGTGCACCAGCACGATGGTGGGTCGCGGCGCGTCCTCGGCCGGCCCGGCATTGGTGGTCTTGCTCGCGGTGCAGGCGACCGCGAGGCTGCCGGCGGCCACCGCGGCCGTGAGGGTGGCGAGCGCCCGGCCCGCGCGGCGCATACCGTGACGTCGAATCTCGGCCATGTCGTTGTCCTTTCGAGGAAGCAGGTGGTGCGGTACCCACATTCGTCCGCACGGACCTGCCGCCACATCTGTCAACTGACGCCGACCATGACGTAGTCACCGCTTACGCCATCGGGCGTCGCCCCGGTGACCGGGGAATCGTCAGCGCCGGAAGACCAGCCGGCGCATCGACACGTAGAGATACAGCCCCTCGCCCAAACCGGCGGCAATGCGAGCCAGCCGATAGTCGAGGCCCAGCGCCGCCAAACCGCTGGTCACGCCCAGGATGAACAGCACATAGTTGATCACGACCACGAGCACATACACCGCCAGCTGCGGGCCCACCGCCGCATGCGAGACGAAGTTCAGGGTGCGGTTCAGCAGGAAGCTGGTGGCGAACGCGCTGACGTACGCCACCGTCACCGCGACCGGCACCGGCAGCCCGAGCCCGCCGTGCAACGCGGTGAGCAGCACCAGATCCAGCCCGAACGTGCACGCGCTCAACAGCAGATAGCCCACGAAGGTCGGCGCGACCATCCGCGACAGCCCGAACGGCAGCAGTGCGGTCAACCGTTCGCAGAAACGGTGGAACCACCGCACCGGCCAGGGGCCGGCCGGGATGGTCGCTGTCTCGATCCGCACCCCACCACCGTGTCATCGGCAGATGACCCGCAGGTGATCACCGGCCCAATAAACAGTTGCGGGCGTCAGTGCCGGTACATGCCCTCGATGGCGTCGGCGAAACGCTCGGCCACGATGTGCCGCTTGACCTTCAAGGTCGCGGTGAGCTCCCCGGATTCCTCGGTGAGGTCGCGGTCGAGGATCACGAACTTCTTGATCGATTCGGCATGCGAGACAGCGCTGTTGGCGTCGTCGATGGCCAGCTGCACCTCGGCCCGCAGCGCGGCATCGTCCCGCATTCCGGCGATGGTCGCGCTCGCCGGCATGCCGTGGTCGGCTTTCCACGCCTCGAACGCCTCGGGATCGATGGTGATCAGCGCGGTGATGAAGGAGCGGCCGTCCCCGAGCACCACGGCCTGCGAGATCAGGGTGTGCGAGCGGATCCGGTCCTCCATCGGGCCGGGCGAGACGTTCTTGCCGCCGGCGGTGACCAGCAGATCCTTCTTGCGGCCGGTGATGGACAGGAAGCCGTCCGCGTCCAGTTCGCCGATATCGCCGGTGCGCAGCCAGCCGTCGTCCATGGCGGCCGCGGTGGCGTCGTCATTGTGCCAGTACCCGGCGAACACCACGCCGCCGCGCAGCTCGATCTCACCGTCCTCGGCGATCCGCACGCCATTGCCGCCCAGCGGTTTACCCACCGAGCCGATCTTGATCGCGCCGGGCACATTGACGCAGTGCGCGGCGGTCGATTCGGTGAGCCCGTAGCCCTCGTAGATCGGCACGCCGAGGCCCTGGAAGAAGTGCCCGAGCCGCGGGGCGAGCGCACCGCCGCCGGAGATGGCGAACTCGCAGTGCCCGCCCAGCGCGGCGCGCAGCGGCCCGTACACCAGCCGATCGCACAGCGCGTACCGCGCGCGCAGCAGCGGGCTCGGCGGCCGCACGAATCCGCCGGTGTGGTCGAGGTTTTCGCTCCATCGGATGGCGGTGCGCTCGGCGAACCGGAAGATCGAACCCTTGACCTTGCCGCCCCCGCGCGCCTTCTTGTCCGCGCCGTCGCGCACCTTCTCGAACACCCGCGGCACGCCGAGAATGGTGTGCGGGGCGAAGCGCGCGAACTGCCCGGTAATGGTCTTGAAATCGGCCCAGTGTGCCTGTGTCATACCGCCTTCGAACGCGGCGAGGGAGACCGCGCGAGCCAGCACGTGCGCGAGCGGCAGGAAGGTGAGCATGCGCTGCCCCGGCCGGGCGACCTCGCCGATGCTGGCGGTCAGGATGCCGCGCACCTCGGACAGGAAATTGCGGTGGGTGAGCATGCAGCCCTTGGGGCGGCCGGTGGTGCCGGAGGTGTAGACCAGCGAGGCCAGGCCGTCGGCGCGCAGGCCGTCGATGCGTTCTTGCAGCAGCTCGTCGGCCACCTCCGCGCCCTCGGCGATCAGGGTGGTCTCGGCGGCATCGTCGATGACCAGCGACCGCCGCAGCGATTCCGGTGCGCCCGTGAGCAATTCCTTCTGCCGCGCCTTCTCCACGATGGCCAGCGCCGCCCCGGAATCCTCCAGAATCCACCGCACCTGCTCGGCCGAGGACGAATCGTAGACCGGCACGGTGACCGCGCCCGCCGCCCAGATGGCGAAGTCGAGCAGCGTCCACTCGAACCGCGTCGCCGACAGCAGCACCACCCGATCACCGGGCTGAATCCCGTTGGCGAGCAACCCTTTCGCGACATCCGATACCAGCCGCGCGAACTCCGCCGCGGTGACGTCGGCCCAGCGGTCGCCGATCGGCCGCGAGAACAGCACCCGCTCCGGCGCGTCGGCCGCCTGGGTGAACACCGAGCGGACGATGGTCTCGTCCGGCTCGATGGTGAACGTGTCTACCGCGGTGTATTCACGCATGGTCAGCTCCAGTCGTCGGGTCGAGGTGACGGAATCGCTTCAGGGCCCGGGCGAATTCGGCGATCTCCCGGGAGGTCCAGCCGGCCATGCGCTCGGCGAGCTGGGTGAGGTCACGTCCGGTGGCGGCGTCCAGGGCCTGCCGCCCCGCGCCGGTCAGGGTCAGGGGATAGCCGCCGTGCAGCGTGCCCTCGCCCGCGGCCACCCAGCCCGCGTCCACACAGCCGCGCACTTGCCGCGACACCGTCGAGCGGTGCACCCCGAAGGCCTCGGCGATCTCGGTGGCGCGGCAGCCGGGATGGCGATCGATGAACGACAGCGTGGACTGCTGGGTGAACGACGGAATGCCCTCGACGGCGGGCCGGCCCGCGATGATCTCGCGGACGATCTGCGTCAGCTCGTCGTGGACCGCGGCGATCTCCGGCGACCGCCCGGGTGGGTGTTGCATAGCGCAACTATAACCCCGGATCGGCGGGGCCTGCGCCAAGGGCGCTGTTCTAGAGTCGGGGCAACGGACGGTGCGCGAGCCGAGGTGCGGGAGGTTGGTTGTCCATGAGCTATCGAGCCGAACCGAAGCGGTACGACGGGACCATGCGGTATCGGCGGTGCGGGCGGTCCGGACTGGATCTGCCGGTGCTGTCGCTGGGGTTCTGGCACAACTTCGGGGACGACCGGCCGTACGCGACGCAGCGCGAGATCGCTTTGCGCGCTTTCGATCTCGGGGTGACGCATTTCGATCTGGCGAACAATTACGGGCCGCCGTACGGCTCGGCCGAGCGCAATGCGGGGCGGTTGCTGCGCGAGGATCTGGGCGGGTATCGGGACGAGCTGATCATTTCCACCAAGGCCGGATGGGATATGTGGCCGGGGCCGTACGGGCAGGGCGGCGGGTCCAGGAAGTATGTGCTGGCCTCGCTGGATCAGTCGCTGACGCGGCTCGGGCTGGATTACGTGGACATCTTCTATTCGCATCGGTTCGATCCGACGACGCCGCTGGAGGAGACCGCGGCGGCCTTGGATACGGCGGTGCGGCAGGGAAAAGCGCTGTACGTCGGGATCTCCTCGTACGACGCGGAGCATTCGGCGCGGATGGCCGGGCTGCTGCGGGAGCTGGGGACGCCGCTGCTGATCCATCAGCCGTCGTATTCGATGCTCAATCGGTGGATCGAAACCGAGGGGCTGCTGGATACCGCCGACGCGAAGGGGTTCGGGGTCATCGGGTTCACCGCGCTGGCGCAGGGGTTGCTGACCGGGAAGTACCTCGACGGGGTGCCGGACGATTCGCGGGCTACGCGCGGTGGATCGTTCCAGGCCGAATGGCTGACCGACCGGATGCTCGATCGGCTGCGAAAGTTGAATGCCGTCGCCGAGCGGCGCGGGCAGACCCTGGCGCAGCTCGCGCTGGCGTGGGCATTGCGGGATCCGCGGGTGACGTCGCTGGTGATCGGGGCGTCCTCGACCGGGCAGCTCGAGCAGAACGTCGCGGCGCTGGATCGGCTGGATTTCGGTGCGGACGAGCTGAGCGAGATCGATGCGCTGCTCGATGACGACGGCGAGGTCGATCTGTGGCGGGCGGCGCGCGAAGGGACGCTCTGAGCCGGGTGATCACCGAATCAGGCCGGATAGCAGTGGATTTCGGTGGCCTTCACCGCCGCCCACAATCGCATGCCGGGTTCCAGGCGTAGCTCGGCGACGGCGGCAGGGGTGATGTCCGCCAGCACTGGCGGCGCGCCGTCGAGGCGGACGCGGGTGGTGTTGGCGTGCTGTTCCAGGCCGGTGACCGTGACGGGCCAGGTATTGCGCGGGCTGCCCGAGGGTTGTTCGGGGTGCAGGCTGACGGCGGTGGGCGGGAAGGCGAGGAAGACCGCGCCCGAGGTCGCGTCGGCGGCGGTGAGGGTGCCGCCGGTGTCGACGGCGACGCTGGTTCCGGTGGCGGTGCCGCGAAACAGGTTGAGGCCCACCAGGTTCGCGACGTATTCGGAGCGGGGTCGGCGGGCGACCTCGGCGGGTGCGCCCTGCTGCACCACCGCGCCCTGTTCGAGGATGACCAGGCGGTCGGCCAGCACCATCGCGTCGAGGGGGTCGTGGGTGACGAGCAGGGTGTGGCCGGTGTAGTCGCGCAGATGGTGGGCGAGATCGGCACGGACCTGGAGGCGGGTGCTGGCGTCGAGCGCGGCCAGCGGTTCGTCCAGCAGTAGCAATTGGGGGTCGGTGGCCAGAGCGCGGGCCAGAGCCACCCGCTGGGCTTGGCCGCCGGACAGCGCGCGTGGACCTCGGTTCGCGTGTTCGGTGAGGCCGACGCGATCGAGCCAGGTCGCGGCGCGGGTGCGGGCGGCGGCGCGGCGCATGCCCCGGGCGCGCAGGCCGAAGGCCACGTTCTCCAGCGCCGAAAGATGCTGGAACAGCAGGTAATCCTGGAAGACGACGCCCACCTGACGGCGTTCGGCGGGGACGAACACTTCCGGCGGGGCATCCCAGACCTGATCCGCCACGGTGATGCGCCCGGCCGTGAGCGGGAGCAGTCCGGCCAAGGCGCGCAGGGCGGTGGATTTGCCCGCGCCATTGGGGCCGAGCAACGCCACCACCTCCCCCGGTTCGGCGGTGACGTCCACGTCGAGGCGGAAAGCTCCACGATCGACGCGCAATCGGGCGTGCAGGGTCACAGCGCTCCTCGCGATCCCCGAATCCAGCGCTCCCGCAAGGCGACCAGCACGCCGACCGACACCACCAGCAGCACCAGGCTCAGCACGATCGCGGCATCGGGATCAGTTTCCAGGGCCAGGTAGACGGCCAGCGGCATGGTGGTGGTCTTGCCGGGGAAATTACCGGCGAAGGTGATGGTGGCGCCGAACTCCCCCAGCGCCCGCGCCCAGCACAGCACCGCGCCCGCGATCACGCCCGGCAGCACCGAAGGCAAGGTGACGCGGCGGAAGGTGTACCAGGCCGACGCGCCCAGGGTCGCGGCGGCTTCCTCGTAGCGGGTGTCGGCGGCGCGCAGGGCGCCCTCGACCGAGATCACCAGAAACGGCATCGCCACAAAGGCTTCCGCGACGACCACGCCGGCGGTGGTGAACGGGAGCGAGATCCCGAACCAGCCGTAGAGGTACTGGCCGAACAGTCCCCGGCGGCCGAACACGAGCAGCAGCGCGACGCCGCCGACCACCGGCGGCAGTACCAGCGGCACCGTCACCAGCGCCCGGATCAGGCCCCGGCCCGGCACTTCCGCGCGGGCCAGCAGCCAGGCCAGCGGAATGCCCAGCACCAGGCAGATCACCGTGGCCAGGCTGGCGCACAGCAGCGAAAGCCGCAGCGCCTGACCGACTTCCGGGCTGAACAGCCGATCGCCCAGGGTGGGCCAGGGGGCGCGCACCAGCAGCCCGATCAGCGGGGCGATCAGGAAGGCCAGTGCGCAAACCGCGGGCAGCACCAGGACGATCGGCCGTCGTCCGCGCGCTGCCCGCCGCCGGGCCGAGGCGCCGCTCATCGGCGGCCCTCGGCGTGGATCGGCATGCGGTTCACGGGGTTTCGAATCCGGCGGCCGCGAAGACCTGCTTCGCCTGGGCGGACTTGATGTAGTCGACGTACGCGGCCGCGGCGGCCGAGTTCGGGGCCTGGGCCAGCGGGGCGATCGGATAGGTGTTGACCGCCTTGGCCGATTCGGGGAAGTCGATGCCCTCGACCTTGTCACCGGCCGCCTGCACATCGGTGCGGTACACCAGCGCGCCGTCGACCTCACCGAGGGTGACCTTGGTGAGCACCGCCTTCACATCCTGCTCGCGGGTATCGGGCTGCGGGGTGATGCCGGCGCTCTCGAACACCTTCTTGGCCGCCGCGCCACACGGCACCTGCTCGGCGCACAATGCCAGCTTGGGATCGGCCTTGCCGAAGTCGGCCAGCCCGGTGATATGGCCCGGATTGCCCTTGGGCACCACGATTTCCAGCCGATTGCTGACGAAGGTGGCGGGCTGTCCGGTCACCGCGCCGGCATCCACGACCTGCTGCATGTTCGCCGGTGCGGCCGAGGCGAACACATCCGCCGGGGCGCCCTGCTTGATCTGCTCGGCCAGCGCGGAGCTCGCGCCGAAGCTGTAGACCACCTTCACGCCCGGGTGCGCGGCCTCGAAGTCCTTGCCCAGCTTGGTGAACGTCTCGGTCAGCGACGCCGCCGCGAACACGGTGACCGTGCCGCTGATCTTCCGGTCGGCGCCGGCCGGCTCCGTCTTGTCGTCGGAACCGCATCCGGCGAGACCGGCGGTCACCGCGAGCACGGCCGTGATCGCGCCGAGCGAGCGGAACATTTTCATCATCGTCAACTTTCTGGTATCTCGACCACGACATGGGTCGATTTGACCGAGGCGACGGCGATGCTGCCCACCTCGAGACCGAGTTCGTCCACCGATTCCCGGCTCAGCAGCGACACCAGCCGGAACGGACCGGCCTGCATCTCCACCTGGGCCATCACCGTGTCCTTGACGATCCGCGTCACGATCCCGCGCATCCGATTGCGCGCCGACACCGCCACGGTCAGCCCCGGCTCCGGGGCCTCCGCATGGTTACTGCGCAGCACCTCAGCCAGGTCCTCCCCGCGCACACCCATCCGGCCGTTGTCGAGCTTGATCGCCGCCAGCCGCCCTTGGTCGATCCAGCGGCGCACGGTGTCATCGCTGACCCCCAGCAGCCCCGCCGCCTCACTGATCCGCAAGTTCGTCACGAGAGGGAGCATATTGCCGCGAAAGCGGCTTGCAAAGCCCGAAATACCGGCAACAGCAGATATGGCCATGATCATTTTCGTTAGGTTGCGTAACGGACTGCGGGGCTCAGAGATAGACAGGACGGGTCGCGATCGTCCGAAACGCGCCGCAGCGAAAGGGATTTCACGAGTGATGCGTCATGCGAAGTCGAAGGGCGTCCTGATCTCCGTGCTCGGAGCGGCGCTCGTACTCAGCGGGTGTTCCAGCTCCGACGACAAAGGGGCGAGCGAGACGAAGAGTTCGGTGAGCACGTCCGCGGCCCCGCCGACCACCACGACCGCCGGGTCGAGCACCGGCGGGAGCGAATCGAACCCCGGCGGCAGAAACGCCACGGTCACACCGGAACTCACGCCGGCGACGACCAGCCCCGCGAAGACCGAATCGGGCAAGCCCGCCGCGATGTGGGACGCGTGCGGCATCGCCGACGCGGACATCACCCGGCTGGGGTTCCAGGCCGGCAGCAAGCAGGTGATCGACGGCGCCGACGGCGAGCGAAACTGCCGCTGGCAGTCCGCTTCCGGCAAGTCCGAGATAACCATCGGCTCCACCCGCCAGACCCTCGACGAATTCGAACAGTCCGGCCGCTACGTCGGATTCACCCAGGTCCAAGCGGGCGGCCATTCCGCCACCCAATACCGCGCCGCCCAAGACACCAACAAAACCGGCTGCTACATCTCCTTCCCGGTAGCCGGCGGCCAAACCCTCTTCGTCACCCGCAACCTGAAATCCGACGCCCCCGAACCCTGCGAAGCCACCCTCCGCGTAGTGAACGGCCTGTCCCCCTACCTCAACTGACCCGCCTGATTAATTCAGTTTCCCAACACTTTTCCCGCTGCTACCGTAATCCCAACAAACCACCGAACCACTCACGGAAGGCCAGCCCAGTGACCCTCACCCTCACCTCGCCTATCCGCCAGCGGCTTCGCAGCGACCCCCAGGTCTGACCACCCCAGACCCCAGGGCCGCTCCCACGAATCCCCCACGGAGCGGCCCTTTTTCATACCCATTCCCTCGTAGCCCAATTGGCAGAGGCACCGGTCTCAGATATCGGCCAGTGCGAGTTCGACTCTCGCCGAGGGAACGAACACAACAAATGCCCGTAGCTCAACCGGATAGAGCAACTCCCTTCGAAGGAGAAGGCTGGGGGTTCAATTCCTCCCGGGCATACCGATTACCGATGAAGCGTGGTGTAACGGCAGCACTGCGGACTCTGACTCCGTCAATCCAGGTTCGAATCCTGGCGCTTCAGCAAAAACGGCACCTCCGGCCGCTGATTCAAGATCGTTATCGAATTCCGGAACGAAACCGCCACCCACCAGGTTAGCTGTCCGATAGCCAGACTGATTGTCGATCGTTTCTCCCACCAGGAGGTGACGGCAATGGTTCAGATTCCGAAAACTCTCGCCACCCTCGCACTCACCACACTCATGACAACCGCCACGGCAATCGGCACCGCCACCGCCGAACCCGGCCCCGACGGCCGCTACTACGGCTCCCTCGCCGCCGGCGACCTCGGCGACCGCTTCCAGGTCACCTGGGCACTGAACTATCCCAACTGGGCCGACTCCGACAACTCGGCTCTCTCCCGCTGCGAATCCAGCACCTGCACCGTCCTGGCCCGCTTCGTCGACGGCTGCGGATCCATCGCCCAGCACAACCATCGCCTGCTGGGCGGCGTAGGCCCCACCCGAGCCGACGCCGAACGGGCCGCCCTCGACGCCTTCGGCCCGCCCGACCCCATCTCCCTCAGCGCCGGCAACCCTCCCGCCTCGATCGCCCACACCGAATGCACCGGAAACGCCAGCTGACATGACCTCTACCCGACACCGGACCGCGCCCCGGGTGCCCGCGAGAACAACCAGAATCTGCTCCGGCACAATGCTTTCCGCCGTCCTGGCGGCCATGCCGGCAATCTCCGCGCCGACGGCCACCGCCGAACTGACCGGCATCCAGGTCCTCGCCGGTCCGGAAGGCATCTTGACCGGCTGCCCCTACACGATCGCCGCCTCCGTCACCACGCCACCGAACGTTCCAGGCGCGGTGACGTTCTACGACCACGCCACCCAGATCCCCGGATTCGGCGACTACCACCCCGACACCCGCACCGTCACCACGACCTGGACGCCGAACTGGAAAGGCGAACACATGATCGCCGCCATTCAGCTCGAACCCGGCGGCCTGGCGAGCGGCCGGGGCATCCCGTTCCAAGTCGTAGGCGATGGTCTCAACGCCGGCAGTTCCTGCATCCGATTGTCCTGACGATGCCCGAGCTTGTGTATTCAGTCCGAACTCTCCGTCGGTGAATGACCTAACCTAGGTGGTGAGCCGGGTCCTCGCCCGGCCCCATTCTCTCGTCCAGGAGTGTCATGACCCGATCTCTAGACGACCTTTTCGAGGTCGTGGAGCGCATGAACATCCCGGCCGGGTTTCGTGCCGAAATCATCAACGGGGAGATCGTCATCAATCCGCAGCGGCAGGTTCACTGGACGATCATCCGACGCATGACGCGGACGATCGAGGATGCTCGCGGTATAGACGCGATCATCCTGTCTGATGTGCGTCTGGACCTTCCCGGTGTGGACAACGGGTTCGCCCCGGACGTCTACCTGGTGTCTGCCGGCGCCGAGGCCGATGAGAAGGGCCGGTTCAGCTACCGGGATGTCGAGTTGGTCGCGGAGGTCGTATCCGAGAGCAGTCGGCGCGACGACTACGACGCCAAGCTCAAAACCTATGCACTGGCAGGCATTCCGGAGTACTTGATCATCGACCCCAAGACCGGCCTGGTCTGGGTCCGGAGCAAGCCGAAGGACGGCGAGTATTCCGATGAGGCCACTTACCCTTTCGGCGTTCGGTTCACGTTGCCCATGAGTGGAATCGACGTCGACTCGTCGAGCTGGCCGAGGGATTGAGGGGCCTGCTCGGCGGGTGGCTGTGGAAGCGATCGAGAAGGTTCGGATGATCGGTTCAGACGAGCAGGACTCGGCGGCCGCGGGTGTGTCCGGCTTGGCTGTCGGCGTGGGCGGATGCGGCTTCGGCGAGGGGGTATGAGCGGGCGATCGGGATGTGGAGTTTGCCGCGTGCGATGAGCTCGGCGGCTTCGGCGAGGGCTTCGGGCATGTTGCCGCCGACGCCGGCGAAACGGATTCCGAGCAGGGACGCCTCGAGGTCGGCGATGGTGACCACGGTGTCCGGGTTGCCGGTCAGGTCGAGGAGTTCGCGGAGGACGCCCGTGCCGTTGAGGTCCAGGGCGGCGTCGATGGGGCCGAGCCGACGGGCTCGATCCGGCCAGCTGGCGTCGTAGGTCAGGGCAGTCGCGCCGAGGCTTCGCACGTAGTCCTGGTTCGCGGGCCCGGCGGTGCCGATCACCTTGATTCCGCGATCACGGGCGATTTGCAAGACCGCCGACCCGACTCCACCCGCTGCGCCGCTGACCAGCAGCGTCTGTCCGGGCCGGACGCCGACCAGGCGGATGACCCGGAGCGCGGTCTCGACCACCGACGGGTACCCCGCCGCTTCGGCGAAGCTCAATCCCTCGGGTATGCGCGCCCACGAAGACAGCACGGCGAACTCCGCGTACGTGTTCGACCCCCGCCCGAAGACGGGCTCTCCCACCTCGATACCGACCACCCCGTCGCCGACCTCGTCCACCACACCCGCCGCGTCCTGCCCGACCCCGGCAGGCAGCGGAATCGGCCGAACCCGCCGGAACTGCCCCTCACGAACCCGCCAATCATGCGGATTAACCCCCGCCGCTCGCACAGCGATGCGTATCTGACCGGGACCGGGCCGGGGTACGCCCACCTCTGCCGGTTCCAGCACTTCCGGGCCGCCGTACTCGGCGAAGCGTATTGCCTTCATGACTCCACGCTAG
This sequence comes from Nocardia yamanashiensis, assembly GCF_021183565.1. Taxonomy (NCBI): domain Bacteria; kingdom Bacillati; phylum Actinomycetota; class Actinomycetes; order Mycobacteriales; family Nocardiaceae; genus Nocardia; species Nocardia yamanashiensis. The sequence goes on along the minus strand of NZ_CP089226.1, from coordinate 558,495 downwards.
GACTAACGGTTAGTGTTTTGCAACCGTTGCATCTTTGCGACTGATAGCCTCACGAGGTGACCGTCCCGACCGGGCGTCGCGAGCGCAAGAAGGCCGCGACCCGCCAGAAGATCGCCGAAACTGCCCTCACGCTGTTCCTGGAACACGGCTACGACACAGTCGGCATCCGCGACGTGGCCGCCGAAGCCGATGTCGCCGTCACCACCGTCTTCTCACACTTCGCCTCCAAAGAGGCCCTCGTCTTCGCCCAGGACGAAAACTTCGAGGACCGCCTCGCCCGCGCAGTCACCGACAGACCAGCCGACGAACCACTGATCCCCGCACTGCGCCGCGAGATCCACGCCATGGTGCAACACTGCACCACCGACTCGGCCGCCCCCATCTGGCACCTGATCAGCCAAACCCCCACCCTCCGCGAATACGAGGAGTCGATGCGCCTACGCCACGCGAACTCGCTCGCAACCGCCATCGCCACCGATCTCGACCAGCCTCCCGCCAAGCCGACATGCCGCGCGATCGCCCGCTTCGTAATCGACGCCTACTCCCTGGCCCGCGAAGCACCCGACCCCCAAGCCGCGGTGAACGAGATCTTCCAGATGATCGAGGCAGCCTGGGAGGCAACCCCGCTCGCCACAGGGCGCTGACTGACGAGGTCACAGCGGCAGAGCGAGGTGCGACGGCGCCGGTTATCTAGTTCGACGTGTCAGACCCAGTTCGGCATCGAGGTAGGACAGGGTTGGGTCGTCGGTCAAAGCCTCTGCGGTGAAGGTCAATTCGTTCGGATGGGCTACGCCGAAAATCTCCTGAAACGTGGTGACCACGCACGGAACGAGCTTGCCCAATGTGGAGTCCTGCAAGTTTCGCACGACCGGGCCATGCCACATCGGGTACTCGACGCCCTGACCATCCAGCGGATCCCACTCCCATCCGAGCTTGCCCATGTCTTCCCGCAATTGCGTACAATCGCGAGTCGATGTCGGGCCCACCAGACACACGCTGTGGATTCTGAACTCGTTGGTGAACTCGACGATGGTGTAGTCGGGATCTACATGGGGCGCAAACAGACTCAGGATCGCCCCGTATGGCAGGGTGTTGATCGCCCATTCCAGCCGTTGAGCGAAATCGCCCCAGCTCGTGATGTTTTCTGCCGCGCCCCGGTGAGTCGGGCGGTCCGGAGCAACCGCTGTCAGCTTCGTGCCGATCCCGTACAGGGCGTCCTCGGGGCCCTTGTCGTTCCCCACTGTGTAGCGAAGTCGCTGCGGGGACGCGCCCCAGCCAGCGCGGAAGATCTCCACCAGCGCGGCGGCCACCTCCTGGCGGAACCGGTCCACGTTGGTCCATGCGGTCGAGACTTCGCGCACCGCAAGGTCAGTCGGATCTTCGAACACTGAGGAGGGACCCCACATCGGTCTGTCATCGGCGCGAATCACCTCACCGGTGGCCAGAAACAGCGTGCCGACATTGGTGGTGCGATGCCGTCGGAGGATCTCCACCAATTCCCGCCTCGCTTCCGGTTTCTCGGGTAGCGGGACCTTGACCTCGACGCCGCCGTTGTCGCGGAACAGCACTCGGTTACCGGTCTCGGCATCACGGATCTGAAGGATCGCACCCTCATGCTCATCCGGCGGGTATGGATACAGATACAACGGCAGTTCCTCGAGCAACTGCTCCCAATTGTGGTCGACCACGTCTCCCCATAGTTCTCCGGCCACCGAGCCCTTCGGTTACCCACAACATAACGATGCCGACCGACAGCGAATCCAGTCCGATCTGCCGCAGGTGGCCGATATTCTCCGTTATGTTGTTGAGCCGCAATGGTCTTGGAGGGGTGGAATGGTAGAACAGCTCGACGTCGGCAACGCCAAGGAGGGCTTCGGCAGGACCGTCGACAGTCTCGGCAAGGCGGCGCGGACCGCTTCATCCCAGCTCGCCGGGCAGGTCGGCAATGTCAAGGACGTTGCCAGGGGCAGGGTCGAGAAGCTGACCGCGAAAGTGCCGGACCCTTATGAAGTGGCCGTAGCGGAGTACAACGGCGTCTTCACGGCGATGGCCGACAGGGGCTTGTCGCTGTTGCGTCAGCGCGAACGTTCGACGGACGTGATCGAGCTGATCGAGCAGTTGGTGAACAGCATCGCCAATACCCCGAAATCATTCGACACCGACTTCGACGAGATCGAGGTACATCGGAAAAGGTTCCTGAACGCGGAGGATTTCGCGCAGCAGGAGCTGGAAGCGGCGCGGTTGTCGGCCGCCGGCGCCGGGGCCGGGTTCGCGGCGGGCACCGCGGTAGCGAGCCTGGCGCCGTCGGCGGCGATGTGGGTTGCCACCACGTTCGGGACAGCTTCGACCGGCACCGCGATCTCCACTCTTTCCGGGGCGGCGGCCAGCCAGGCGGCACTGGCGTGGCTCGGTGGAGGTGCGGTGGCCGCCGGTGGCGGTGGCACTGCGGCAGGTACCACACTGCTCGCGCTTGCCGGCCCGATCGGCTGGACCATCGCGGGCGCAACCCTGCTCGCGTCGATCGCGCTGTTCGCGAAGAAGAAGTTCGAGAATCGAGAGGCGAAACACGAGGCGCTGGCAGCGATCAAGCGCAACACCACCCTCGTCAAAGGCACAGATGCCCGGATCGACGAACTGCTGCAGCGAACAACCTTGCTCCGCGAAGAGCTGGTGAAGAGTTACGGAGATGCGCTGGTGCACTTCCGCGCCGATTTCCAGACGCTCGCCCCTGCCGAGCGGTCGACACTGGCCGCGTTGGTGAACAACACGAAGTCGTGCGCGACCTTGCTGAGCATGCGCATCGAACAGGATGCCGATAGTGAGTGACGCAGCCGGATTCGTCACGAACACGCAGGAACAGGCTGTTGCTTCCTGGGTGAATTACCTCAACCAGCTCCGCGTAGACACCTTCCTGAGTGCGCTCGAACAGCGGGACGAGCACCTTGGGAAGGCGCTGGCCAGTGTCGATGAGGCCGTCAGGAAAATAGATCTCGAAGTGGTCGCCGCCAACCGCGGCGGAAAGCACGGCATGCACGGCTTCATCGCCGAGATCGCCGAGGTCGGAATCGGCAACGCGCGCAAGCAGATCCTCGGTCAAGAGACCGTCTACCGGTGGGTCAACGACAACGGACCCGTCGACCTGATGCGCGGAAGTGTCGAGATCCAGCAGAAATTCGTTGCCGCGGGTGGCCGCTTCTCACTGGGAGCGATCACCGAGCACCTCCAGAAATATCCCGAATACGTGCGCAACGGTGGGAAGTACCAGATCCCCCGTGATCACTTCGAGGTGATCCAGCGGCTGCACGCCTTGTCGCCCGAGGAAGCGAGCAAGCTGCTGTCCCGCAGTGGCGATGGGCCTTCGCTCAGAGACTGGCAGCGAGTCCAGCTGTTCTTCCAAGGCGGATCGGTCCGGTTCGATTCGCTCGAACCCTCGGCGCTCGAGTACGACGAGGTCCAGCGCGGTGTCTACGCCTCGACCATGGCGGCGGAAAAGGACTCGCTCCGAGCCACGGACCGGTCCCTGCGCGATGCCGCCTACCAGCGCAGTCGACCGACGCTGCGGCAAGGAGGCACGGCCGCACTCACGGCCGCCGCGACGGCGGGCGGGACCACTTTCGTACAGGCCGTGGTCGCCAAGCGCCGGGAAGGCAAGCGGCTCAATGAGTTCAGCGGGCGCGACTGGATCGACATCGCTGGCGAGACCGGCTCGGGTTTTGGCGAAGGCGCTGTCCGAGGACTGAGCATCTACACGCTCACGAACTTCACCGCGACCTCCGCAGCCGTCGCCGGATCGATCGTGACCACCTCCTTCAGCATCGCCGAGCAAGCGAACAAGCTCCGCCGCAAAGAAATCGACGAACTCGCGTTCATCGAGACCTCCGAGCTCATCGCCTTGGAGGCCGCGGTACGCGCCCTGTCCGCTTTCGTCGGCCAAGCGACCATCCCCATTCCCATTCTCGGCGCCGTCATCGGCACCACGGTCGGCACAGTGATGTACAAGACCGTGGCATCGTCGTTGACGAGACGAGAGGCGGCGCTGATCGAGCGTTACCTCGACGAGCAGCGCACTCTCGACGAGCAACTCGCCACCGAGTACCAGGCGATTCTCGACAAGCTGGACCAGAGCATGTCGGGCTATCTCGGACTGCTGGAACGAGCCTTCTCGCCAGACGTACAGGTCGCGCTCGTCGGATCGGTCGAGCTAGCAGTGGAACTCGGCGTGGCTTCGAACGAGATCCTGGATTCCGCTGAGAAGGTCGACGCCTACTTCCTCGATTAGCGGGAGGGGTTCAGCCGGCCGCGCGGCGGGCTCGGGTGTCGAGTTCGCGGCGCAGGACCTTGCCGCTGGGGTTGCGGGGGATCTCTTCCAGTACCAGGAATTCCTTGGGGACCTTGTAGCGTTCGAGGCGGGCGCGGATGTGGGATTTGAGGGTGTCGGCGGGTGGGATTTCCGCGCCGGGGGCGGGAACCAGGTAGGCGCGGAGGACCTGGCCGTATTCCTGGTCGGGGACGCCGATTACGACTGCGTCGGCGATGGCGGGGTGGTCGGCCAGGACGTCTTCGACTTCTTTGGGGTAGATGTTCTCGCCGCCGGAGACGATCATGTCGTCGTCTCGGCCGTCGATGTAGAGGCGGCCGGCGGCGTCGAAATGGCCCATGTCGCCGGTGTTCACGTAACCGTCGACCACTTCCTTGGTCGGGGTCGGGGCGGAGCGGTCGGCTACGTAGCCGTGATAGCCGATGCCGCCGCGGGCGAAAATGGTGCCGGTTTCGCCGGTCGGCGCGGGTGTGCGGTCGGCGCGCAGGATCCGCACCGATACCCCGATGGCGGGACGGCCGACGGTCTTGGGTGCGGCGGCGAGATCGGTGGTGGTCGCCAATGCCACCACGCCCGCTTCGGTCGAACCGTAGCCGTTGATCAGGATGGGGCCGAAAGCGTCGATGAACGCGCTGATCGTCGCCGGGGAGATGGGGGCCGCGCCGGTGACCGCCAAACGCAATGAGCGGGTGTCGAATTCGCGGCGGCGGGCGGCGGGAACCGTCATCAGGCGTTGCAGCATGACCGGCACGCCGACGAAGACGGTGGCGTGGTGGCGTTCGATATCGGCCAGGGTCTGCAACGGGTCGAATCGCCTGCGCATCACCACGGTCGCGCCCAGCGCGAGACCCCCGACGAGAATCGCGAGACCGAAACCGTGGAAGAAGGGCGGCGCGGCCACCAGCACATCGCGGCGGCTGAACCGGGTCGCCGACATGGCGGTGGCGGTCATTTCCGCGATGGCGTTCGCCGGCAATGGCCGGGACACGCCCTTGGCCAGGCCGGTGGTGCCGGAGGTCAGCAGCGTGATCTTCACCGGTCCGCGCACCGGCGGCGGAGCCGGATGCGACTGCCGCGCAAGCGAATCCAGCGATGGTCCGGAGGCGTTCTCCTGCCAGGCCAGCACATGCACCTCGGGCGCGCCCGCCACCATCTCCCGGTATTCCTCGTCGTACACCAGAATGTCGGGACGATGCCGTTCGAGAATCTGAGTCAATTGCGCGGCGGGCAGATCGGTATTGAGGAACACCAGCTCACAACCGAGTTGGGCTCCCGCCAGCGCCGCCTCCACGAAACCCCGGTGATTGCGGCACAATACGGCCAGCGTCCGCGCCTCCGGCTGCACGGCGTGCAGTGCCGCGGCGATCGCTTCCGAACGCGCTTGCAGCTCCGCGTAACTCACCGGCCCGCGCTCGTCCACGATCGCGATCCGATTCGGATAGCGCGCCGCCGACAATGCCACCACCATGGCCATGGAAGGCCCGAACTGGTACAGCGACTTGATGATCCGCATCGCTCCCCCGATCCCGACCGGCCGCAACGCCCCCGATCCGACCAGCGGAACCACCGCGTCCCGCCACCGGAACCCCGCAGTCTCAGGCGACATTACGATTCCCCTTCTCGATCCGCGCCAGCGACGCCTGGGTATCGCCGAGGTACCGGTACAGCTGGGTGGTGAGCACCTCCAGGGTCGTCCGCAGCAACGACACCAGCACCGCCGACGGCCGCCCGTAGGCGGGCGCGAGCACTCGCGGTTTGCGCACGATCGCCTTGGCGATCACATATCCCGCCTCCCGCGCGGATTGCCCGGGCAGCGCCGAGATCCACCCGCTCGGCGCGCTCATCCGGGTGAACATGGATCCGGCATACAACGTGGTCAACGTGACCCCGTCCGGCCGCGCCTCCATGCCGACCGCGCGCATCCAGATATCGAACGCGGCCTTCGACGAGAGATAGAACCCCCATTTCGGGGCGACCGGGAACATGACCGCCACGGTCGAGACATTCACGATGTGCCCGGACCCGCGCTCTCGCATGGCGGGCAGCAGCGCGAGGGTCAACCGCATCGGCCCGATGTAGTTGGCGGAGGTGGTGCTGTTGAGATCCTTGGGCCGGTCATAGGACAGGTGAATCGACCGGCGCAGCGACTTGCCCGCATTGTGCACCAGGTAGTCGATCTGACCGAAGCGCGAAAGGATCTGTGCGGCAAAGGCTTCGATGGATTCCTCGGATGCCAGATCCAGCGGGACGGCGACCGCCCGGCCGCCCTCCGCCTCGATCTCGGCGACGATGAGCTCCAGCTGTTCGACCGACCGCGCGCCCAGCACCACGGTCGCGCCCGCGGCCGCCAGCATGCGCGAGGTGGCTTCACCGAGGCCGTAGGACGCCCCCGTCACGACCGCGATCTTGCCCTGCACTTCGCGGCGCAGCCGGTCCGGATCCTTCAGTCCGCGTGGGCCGATGAGCCAGGCGATGCCGCGACCCAGCGGTCCGGCCGCGAGCCGGTTGTTGGGCCCGGCGTCGAGTGACGTGGTCATTGGTGCTCCGATTTCCGATTGGCTTGGGGTTGAACTTGTTCGAGCAGGGCGTTGATCGCCCGGGAGGACAGTGGAGTGGTGGGGTCCATGGCCAGCACCGATTGCGCGGCCGAGAACAGCCCGGCCAGCAGCAGTTCGCGCAATTGGACGCGGGTGAGGTCGCGGTGGCGCAGCCAGTCGGCGACCGCGCCTTCCACGTACGCCATCCAGCCGGATACGGCGGTGCGCGCCAGGGCGGTTCCGGGGCCGCCGGTGGTTTCCTGCAGCATGGCGGTGATGAGCCGGTCGAAATGCTGTTCGTGCAGGGCGCGCAGTTCCGGGTCGGCGACGCGGGTCGAAAGCGCCAGTGGGGAACCGTTTTTGGCTTCGGCCTGGTCGATGAACAGATCCAGACCCTGGATGAGGCGGGCGACCGCCGGTCCGCGCAGGGCTTGCAGGGCATCCCAGAACTCGGCGTATTCGGCTTCGGCCGCAGCCAGATACAGACCGCGTTTGCCGCCGAAGTGGTAGTTGATCAAGCCGATGGCGGTGCCGGCGCGCTGTGCGATCTCGGTGGTGGATACCTCGTCGAAGCGTTTGACGCCGAAGACCGCGCGGGCGGTGTGCACGAGCGCGGCACGCGATTCGTCGCTGCGCGTGCTCACCGGTTTCGACTTTGAAAGCTTTTCAGTTCTGGCTGCGGCCGGGACGTCTTGAACATCTTTCAATGCGGCTGATGCGCCCGTGGCCGCCAGCAGGGCGGGAATCAGATCGGCGATCAGATCGACCGAGATGGTCTCGTCAACCACGCGCTGCATGCTCACCCCGTAAGCGGTGCTGAACAGCACTTCTCCCGCTCGCGCGGTGCGTTCCGAGCCGGGTGCGCCCAGCAGCGAGGCCAGCAGTTCGGCGATCGCGGCGCGCAGGGCGGCCAGGTTGGCGGCCAGCTGGGCCCGCAATCGCGCATCGTCCCGGCTGGCCAGGCTGAGCTCGAACTCCAGCCGGGTGGACCGAACGTCCTCGACCCGGGTGCGCGCCCACTCCCGCACGGCCGCGACCCGCTGCTCGGTCGTCCCCGGTCCGGCGTGCAATTCCTTGATCCGGGTGAGGTTCTCGGCGTGGATCAGCTCGAGAACCTCCAGGCAGAGGTCGTTCTTACTGCGGAAATTCGAGTAGACGGCGCCTTTGGAGTACCCGGCCGCTTCGGCCACCTGGGCCAGCGACGTCCGGTCCAGCCCATCGGCGATGAACAGATCGCGGGCCGTGCGCACCAGATCGTCGCGCGTGCGGGCCTTGCTCTCCGGTCGACTCATGCGTGCCATGCGCCGAAGATACCACTGGTATTCGAATACCGGTAGACTCAGTTCTGAGCGGCTCGCGGGACGCGCGCATAGACGGTGATCGCGGCGGCGAGAGCGATAGCGCCCGTGGCGAGGAGAGCCGTTGCCGCCCAGCCGAACCAGAGCACCGCCGCCGCACCGAACGCGGTGCCCGCGCTGCCGCCGACGAAGTAGACGAGCATGTAGGCGCTGTTGAATCGCGCCGTCGCGGCCGGGTAGATGGCGAGCACGGTGCTCTGATTGGCGACCTGTGCGGCGAACAGTCCGGCGTCGAACAAGCCCAGGCACAGCAGCGTGACGACGGTGCTCGAGAGGCTGGTCGCGAGGATCGCGGTCGCCGCGAACGCCAAGGCCAAGCCCGTCAGGATCACCCGGCGCGCGCCTACCCGGTCGGTCCAGGAACCCGCGATGCGCGTCGCCACGATGCCCAGCAGCCCGGCGCAGGCGTACAGGCCGATGCGTTCGGCGGAGTAGGAGTACGGCGGCTCGGACAGTGCCACCGCCAGCCCCGCCCAGATCGCGCAGAACGAGAAGAACCACAGCATGCCGCGACCGGCCGCCAGCCGCAGTACCGGGAACCGGACGAACAGACCCGGCAGTCCGCGCAGCAGCCCCAGATAGCCGGTGCGGTCCTCCCCCGCCTCAGCAGGCAGCACCGCACGCGCCGCGCCGGCGACGACCACGCACGCCACCGCCAGCAGGAGCAGCATGCCGCGCCAGCCGATCGCGTCGGCGAGCCATCCACCTACGATGCGCCCCAGCAGGATCCCCGCCGATATCCCCGCGGTGACCACGCCCAGCACCGTCGCCCGTCGCGCCGGTTCCGCGAATCGCCCTGCCACCGAACTCAATTGCGCACCGACCGAGGACCCGGCGCCGATGACGCCGATGGACAGTCCGAGCAGCCACGGGGACCCGGCCGCCGCCGAAACGGCCAGCGCGATCCCCAATGCCAGGAACTGCGCCGCCACCACGGTCCGCGGCGGCACCCGATCCACCAGCGGCACCAGCAGCGCCAGCCCCAGCATGTAACCGACCGGTCCGCACGCGAGTGCCGCCCCTACCTCCGCCAGCGACACGTCCAGCGATCCCGCCACCTCGGCGATAGCCGGTTGCAGCGGATAGATACTCGCGGTCCCCAACGCCGCGGCGACAGCCATGAACCACACCACCGGCGTCCGCAACACCGGAATCCGTTCAACGCTAACCAGTTCCGTCTTCATGACTCCGACGCTATGAACGCCGCTCCCCGGGAGCTGGCGGCAATCGGACATCACCGTTCGCGCAATCGCACGGTTACCGCTAGGGTCGGAGGCGACAGCGTATAGGGTTCCGCGCGCATACCGCCCGAGCGACAACACAATCAGGTGTGCGTGGACTGGACCGAGCTACGCCTCGGTGGCCGGCAACGGGCCGGACACCGACATCTGACGGGATAAAAGCCTGGAGGACTCCTATCACGCTGCCCTGAAACAGGGCACCGACTAGAGAGTCCCGCAATGGTTTTCGCGTCGTCCGTCTCCGCCGTCTCCACTGTTCCGGTAGCCGTGGTCATCGCCACCCTCATTGCCGCGGTGTTGCACGCCAGCTGGAATGCCATCGCACACTGGATTCCGGACAAGGTCGCGGCCATGACCCTGGTCCCGCTGGGTTGCGCGCTGTGCTCGCTGCCGCTGATATGGCTTGCCGCACCGCCGGATTCGGCGAGCTGGCCGTATCTCGCGGCCTCGTCCGTCCTGCACGTCCTCTACAACGGCCTGCTCATGCTGGCCTACCGATTCGGTGATTTCAGCCAGACCTATCCCCTGGCACGCGGCACCGCCCCGCTGGTCGTGGCCTTGGTCGCGGCCACGATCCTCGGCGAAACACCCCGCCCCGCCCAGCTCGCCGGCGTCCTGCTCATCTCGATGGGCCTGGCATTCCTGGTCTTCTGGGGCCACCGCACCAACCCGATCCGCCCCGCCGCCATCGGCGCGGCCATCGCCACCGGCCTGATCATCGCCTCCTACACCGTCGTCGACGGCATCGGAATCCGCCAATCGCACAGCACCCTCGGCTACATCGCCTGGCTCATGCTGCTCGGCGAGATCACCGTCCCCATCCTGGTCTTCGCCTGGCGCGGCCCGTCCCTGCTGCCCCAACTCCGCCCCGTCTGGCACATCGGCCTCCTCGGCGGCGCACTCAGCGTCACCGCCTACGGCCTGGTCCTGTGGTCCCAAACCCGCGGCGCCCTGGCCTCCATCGCCGCAATGCGCGAATCCAGCATCATCCTCGTCGCGGTCATCGGCGCGGTCTGGTTCAAGGAAGGCTTCGGCCGCGCCCGCATCCTCGCCACCATCGCGGTGACGGCCGGTATCGCCGTCATGGTCCTGGCATGAACCGCTACTCGTCGTTATAGCGAGCAGGCAACGGCCACGTGTTCCGCCGGGCGATCAGCACGAGTTGCCGCCGCGCGCTGCAAGATTGACGAGTGTGGTCCTGCCCCCGCGGGGCCGCATCCGGGGCTCGAGATGTATGCGTTCAGCTTTCCGGCCGCTGCGTGGAGTGAATTCATCGACGGCGGAGTTTGGCGGGGGTAGCGCCCGCGAGCTTGGAGCGCTGCGGAAAGCGCAGCGCTCCAAGGTGTTTCAGCCGAGGGGGTTGCGGCCCGGTTCGGCGTCGGTCATGTCGGTGATGCGGTCCCAGTTCGCCGCTACCTCGTCGATGGTGGGTGGCTGGGCGAACAAGACCGGCTTGTTGGCGAAGAGCTGGACGCGCTGGACGGAGCCGCCGCCGACGACCAGGACGGTGGCGGTGTCGGTGCATTCCTCGCTGACCAGGTAGCCGACCACCGGGGCCACGTGGGCGGGGGCGAGGTGTTCCAGGACCTCGGCGGGGGCGATGTCGGCGGTCATGCGGGTGGCGGCAAGGGGGGCGACGGCGTTCGCGGTGATGTCGTATTTGCGGCCCTCGATGGCCAGGGTGTTGATCAGGCCGACCAGGCCGAGTTTGGCGGCGCCGTAATTGGCTTGGCCGAAGTTGCCGTAGAGGCCGGAGGTAGAGGTGGCCACCACGACGCGGCCGAAACCCTGTTCGCGGAAGTACGGCCAGGCGGCGCGGGTGACGTGGTAGCCGCCGGACAGGTGGACCTGCTGGACGGCGTTCCACTGATCGGTGGTCATTTTGTGGAAGGACGTGTCGCGCAGGATGCCCGCGTTGTTGACCACGCCGTGCACGGCCCCGAAATTGTCGATCGCGGTCTTGATCAGCGCGGCCGCGCCTTCCTCGGTGGCGACGCTGTCGTAGTTGGCGACCGCCGTACCGCCGGCGGCGCGGATCTCCTCGACCACGGCATCGGCCATGGCGGTGCCCGCGCCCGAGCCGTCGCGCGCGCCGCCCAGGTCATTGACCACGACCAGCGCGCCCTCGCTGGCCAGCAGCTTGGCGTACTCGCGGCCCAGGCCGCCACCCGCACCCGTGACGACGACGACCCGATCGGTTACTCCCGGCATGACTCTCCTTACGCTCTGGTTTCCGGCCTCGATATAAGTGCAGGAACCTGCCCGGGTCAATCACCGCCCACGCACAGCTATCGTCTACAGGCGGGACAACTGCCGGAGATTCCGGGATTGCGGGGCTCGCGGGATGGAAGCGTCGGTGGCCGAAGTGGGTTCGACTATGCAGTCTGCGGCCGGGACTCGCCTGAACCGGAAGGGGCGGGAGACCCGGCAGCGGTTGCTGGAGGTTGCCATCGGGTGCCTGGCGGACGGGCCGGGGGAACCGTTGTCGGCCAATCGGGTCGCGCGGGAGGCGGGCGTGAGCTGGGGGACGCTCAAGCATCAATTCGGGGATATCGACGGGTTGTGGGCGGCGGTGCTGACCGAGCTGACCGATCGGACCGGAGCCAACAGTCCCGAGGTGTGGCCCGCGATCACGGGGTCGGTGCGAGATCGGGTGTGGGAGATGGTGGATGCCATCTGGACGATTCTGGATACCCCCGAGGGGCGGGCGGTGGAGACGCTGCGGGCCGGGCTGCCCAATGATCAGGCGGAGCGGCTGGCTACTTTCCCGCTTACCGCGGCGGCGTTCGCGCAGTACGAGGATGCCTGGCTGCGAGCCTTCGAATACGCGCTGGCGGACCTGTCGCTGGACGCGGACAAGGTGTCGCGGGTGCGATGCCTGATCCCTATGGCCATGCGCGGCATCAATAACGAGCGCCGGCTGTCCCCGGCCGCCGAAGTGACCGGAGCCCGCCATTGCCTGGTCGATGCGATAGCCGTTTACCTGCAATAACTTTGATTCTTTGAGAACCCTCGTTGACAATTTGAGGCGGGAGGTTCATGGTTACCCCCAGTTTCGATCAATGAGCCGAGGGTGATTCATGTCTCCATCTCCTACGCCCGACGAGCAGGGCATGCGCCTACAGCGCAGCAGCCGCGACTCCGCCACACTGCTCCCGCGACTGACCGAATGGCTCGCCGAACAGCTGCCCGCGCACGCCGCGCCGCAACTCACGCTGGGATCGGGCATCGACAGCAACGGCATGTCGGCGGAAACCCTGACCCTGACCCTGAATTGGCAGGAGGACGGGGTCGCGCGGACCGCCGAGCTGATCGCGCGGGTGGCGCCGGCCGCGGGCGATTTCCCGGTGTACGAGCACTACGACCTGCGCGGGCAGTTCGAGGTGATGCGGATCGTGGCCGAGACGAGCCGGGTCGAGGTGCCTCGGGTGCGGTTCCTGGAACCGACCGGTGAGGTACTGGGCGCGCCGTTCCTGCTGATGGATCGCATCGACGGACTGGTGCCGCCGGACGTCATGCCGTACACGTTCGGCAACAACTGGCTCTTCGACGCCGATCCCGAACAGCAGCGGCGGGTGCAGGACGGCACGGTCGAGGCGCTCGCGAAGATGCACGCGATACCGGACGCGGCAACGACTTTCGCGTTCCTGGAGCCGCCGTATCCCGGCGCCACGCTGCTGGAGAAGAACCTGAACCGGGCGCGGGCGTGGTACGAGTTCGCGGCCCGCGACACCGGGCCGTCGCCGCTGGTGGAGCGGATCCTGAAATGGCTCGACACCAGTATCCCGGAAGCCGGTGAGACCGTGCTGTCCTGGGGCGACGCGCGCCTGGGCAACATCATGTACCGGGACTTCACGCCGGTGGCGGTGCTCGACTGGGAGATGGCCACGATCGGCCCCCGCGAGCTCGATGTGGCGTGGATCCTGTTCGGGCACCGCGTTTTCCACGGCATCGCCGAGAATTTCGGCTTCCCCGGCATGCCGGACTTCTTCCGCGAGGCGGATGTGCGGGCCGCCTACGCCGAGCATTCGGGTGTGCAGCTCGGCGATCTCACCTGGTACACCATGTTCGCCGCGCTGAACTACGCCGTGGTCTTCATGCGCGCCGGCGGCCGCCAGGTCCACTTCGGTGAGATGGAGCGGCCCGACGATGTCGAGGTCTTCCTCCATCACAAGGCGATCGTCGAAACGATGCTCGCCGAGCTCGGCGCCTGAGCCCTCCCCTCTCGAAATCCATTGGAGAAGTAGCACTCTCATGCTCGAACAATTGAACGAACTCGCCTACTACTGCATTACCCGGCATCCGGCCGACGCGCGCGTGCTGCTGCCGGAGGCCCGGGACGCGGAACGCCTCGGCCTCGGCTCGTGCATGATCGGCGAGCGGATGACCGTCAAGGATTCCGCGGTGCTGTCCGGCGGCCTGGCCGGATGCACCACCGAGCTCGGAATCGCCGCCGCCGCAACGAATCACCACACCCGGCATCCGATGGTGACGGCCACCATGGGGTCCACCATGCAGGCCGTCACCGAGGGCCGGTTCGCCATGGCGTTCGGGCGCGGCATGGCGGCGAACTGGAAGGCGATCGGCCTGCCCGCCGTCACCGAGGCGCAGCTGCGCGATTTCGTGGGCATTCTGCGGCGGCTCTGGGCGGGCGAGACCATCCTGAATCACGAGGGGCCCGCGGGGTCCTGGCCGGTGCTCTACCACCAGAACGGCCTGGACGACGCCCCGCCGATCGGCTTCGTGGCGGTCGGGCCGAAAACCATGGAGCTGGCCGGGGCGATCGGCGACTTCGTGGTGCTGCACACCTTCTTCTCCGACGAGGCGACCGCGAATTCCGTTGCGGCCGTGCGCCGGGGCGCGGAACGTGCGGGTAAGGACCCCGACAGCGTGCGCATCTGGTCGTGCCTGGCGACCGCCAGCGATGCCCTCACCCCCGAGGATCAGCTGCGCCGCCGCACCGGTCGGCTGGTGACCTACCTGCAGGCGTACGCCGACATTCTGATCGCCGCCAACGGATGGGATCCGCAAGTGTGGGAACGGATTCGGGCGACCGAGCTGTACCAGAACGCGGCGGCGGCCGGACCCATCGACGCCTCCGCGTCGGTGGAGACCCTGGAGCAGATCGACGCGCTCATCCCCGACGAATGGCTCGCCTCCGCCGCCTACGGCACGCCCGAACAGTGCGTGAAGAAGATCTCCCGCGAATACGACCTCGGCTGCCATTCGGTGATCATGCACGGCGCGAGCCCGCACGAACTGGAATCGGTGGTCGAGCACTATCGCGCCAACCGGCCGGTGCTGCGCCGGGCGGTGGCGGCCAATCCGGGCAAGTTCGCGTGAGACTTCGCGCGGACTATTAACGAAAGGTATTGCATCATGGGCAAATTCAGTCGCACCGAGCTGGAAGAGGCGCTGCATCACTACAGCCAGGTCGTCGACCGCTGTTCCGAGACCGGTGATTGGGGTCCGTTCGCGGATCTGTTCGTCGAGGACGTCGAGTACATCGAGCACGCCTACGGGACGTTCCACCATCGCGAGGAGGTGCGGACGTGGATCATCGAGGTCATGAAACCGTTCCCGCACATGCGGTTTCCGCACGAGTGGGTGGCCTACGACGAGGACAACGACGCCATCGTGGTCGGCATCAAGAACCTCCTGGATCACCCCACCGAGCCGGGCGTGGAGTTCTGGTTCCCCAACACCACGCGGCTGGTCTACGCGGGTAACGGATTGTTCGCGAGCGAGGAGGACATCTACAACCCCGCGCGGGATGCGGCCCGGGTGATCGGCGAGTGGATCAAGGCCGGCGGCGTCATGTCGTGTGCGCCGCAGGTGGAGATGAAGTACATCGTCAAGCCGTCCGTGTAGGACAGCCGGCGGGTACATCGAAAGTGTTAGGCGGTGCTGGGCTCGCGGCTGATGTTGCGGTGCGCCGAGGCTTCTACGGTAGTTGCTGATACATAGCCAATCTACCGAGCGGATGAGATGCACCCCAGTCACCGAAACACGTATCGGCGGGCCGGGCGCGGTCTGAGCGCGCTTGCCGTCATTGTCGCCGGGCTCGCCGCGGGCTCGGGCGCGGCCTGGGCCGTCGAAGGCGGGGTGCGGGCGAGTGCGGGCGAACAACCCTGGTACACGGGGATTCTGATGACGGGCGATGGGTCCGCCGTCGGCCGGTTGGTCTGCGGCGGCACGCTCATCGCCCCCGATCGGGTGCTCACGGCCGCGCACTGTGTGGCGGGCTCGGCGCCCGGTGATCTCTCCGTCCGGACGGACGCGGACCTGCTCAGCGGCCGGGGCGAGGAGGTGCCGATCAGGCGCATCGCGATTCATCCGGGCTACGAGATCGCCGATGCCGCCGATGGTGTCCGCCGGGTCCACAACGACGTCGCGATTGTCGAACTGTCGAAACCCGTTGCCGGACCGGTCCTTCCGATCGCCACCGTTGCCGATCCGGTCGGCACGCCGGTCACCGCGCTCGGGCACGGCAATACCGGAGCACATGCCGACAAATCGGAGCCGCTGCTGCGAGCCGAGCTGGTCACGCTCCCGCCTATCGCCTGCCAGACCACCATGCAGGGCAACTACCGGTTCGAGAGCGATCAGCAACTCTGCGTCGGGACGGCCGCGCCGGCCGCGGTCAAACCGTGCAGCGGCGACTCTGGCGGTCCGCTCGTCACCGGTACCGGCAGCGATGCTCGGCTGGCCGGAGTCGCCAGCTACCTCGATCGCAAGCAATCCTGCGACGATCCCGACGCGCGACTGGTCGCCTATGCCGACGCCGCCTACTTCCGTGATTGGGCCCTGTCGCCCACCCCTGTCTGGGCGCCCGCCCCGCTCGGAGAGGTTGCGCTGGAGGGTGATCCGCGTATCGGGAGCATCCTGACCTGCCGTGCGCCGGAATGGGACGGACACCCGGACGCCGTCGCCTACCAGTGGCTGGTCACCCGCGTCGACGAGCAAGGCCGGGCGATCGACATCCCGGTACCGGGTGCGACCGACCACCCCCGGTTCACCGTCCCGGCCGAGGCGGCAGGCGCGACCGTCGGCTGCATTGTCACCGTTCAGAACGACGGCGGCACGGCCGGTGCGGGCAATGCGATCCAGATCGCCGGCGCGTAGCGCGAAAACTACTGGCAGGAACCGCTTTCCGCACGGTCGAACGCTTCCGACCAATCCGCCGGAGAGCTGAGGAACGGCGGCGGCACCTGCGCGCGCATGGCCGCGAGCCCGCCCGGGAACTTGTCGGCCTGATTGAGCAGGCCCTGGCAATAGCCCCGGACAGTGGCATCGTGCATGTCCCGGGGCGCTTGCGTCGTCGGATCCGGCGGCGCGGGTGCGGGTTCGGGCTCAGCGGGCTGCACCGTCGTAGGAGCGGGTCGCGTCGTCACCGGTGGCGGTTCGGGGGTCGGCGCCGGGGGCTCCGGCGGCGGCGGTTCGGGCGGCGGCGGAGGCGCAGGCGGGTTCGTGGTCAGCGACGTGGCGACGCTGGTAGTGATCGCCGTGGTCGTAGCCGGGGCCGAGCTGACCGGGCGCGACGTGGTGCCGACAGTCGCCGCGGCCGGGGTTATCTCATCATCCTTCGCAGCGAGCACCACGACTCCGGTTGTCCCACCGGCGATCACCACGCCGAGAACAAGAGCAGCAGCCCAAATGCGCGGGGTACGAAAGACCGGCGGCTGCGGACTGAGCGTCGACGGAACCCGCACCGAGCGTTTCGATTGCCGATGCCGCGCCGAGGGCTCCGACCGCCGATCCCCTGCCGAGGAATCCGGCCGCTGACCCCGCGCTGAGGGCTCCGGCCGTTGATCCTCGGTCGAAGAATCCGGCCGCTGACCCCGCGCCGAGGAATCCGGCCGCTGATCCTGCGCCGAGGAATCCGGTCCACGCTGCGCCGACGGCTCCACATATGGCGGCCGCGCCAACGGAGCCGGGTACGGCTGCCGCGCTACCGATTCCGCAGGGGGAGGCCACATCAACGGTTCCGAATGAGGCTGCCTCACTGAAGGTTCCGAATTTGGCTGCCTCGCTGTAGATCCCAAATCGGGCTGCCGCACTATCGGTTCCGAATCGGGGCGCCGCGCAATCGGTTGCGAATTGGGCTGCCGGGCGGGCGGTTCCGACTGCGAAGGGGGTGGGGTTGGGTTCGGGCGCGGGTTCCAGCGGAGGAGGTCGGTTCGTAGGGGGCGGGGTGGTGGTGGGGCGAGCATGGCCAGTAGTGCGCCGCGGGCGGCGGCCAGGGCGGGGCCGTCGCCCAGGCGGGTGGGGTTGTGGGCGGTGGCTGTCGAGATCGGTAGGAGCCGTAGGGTATTCGCGGTGTATCCGACGGTGGCGGCCGCGTGGGTGAGCAGGCCGGCTTGGTGGGGTAGCCAGTTGTCCGGGTAGGCGAGGACCAGGCCCAATGGCGGCGGGCCGCCTCGGGTGGACCAGGCGGCTTGCAGGGCGGTGCGGAGGACGCGGATCGCTATTTCCGGGTCGGGTGGGACGGCGGGGACGTCGAGGGGGAGTTCGAGCGGGATCACCTGTTGCACAGCGAGATCCAGGGTTGCGGCGGCTGTCGCGGTTGGACCGAAGCCGATGCCCAGTAGCCATTCGCCTGCCACCACGCGCCTCCTGGACGATCGTCAGACTGGCGCTCAGTATAGGCAAAACGGACACGCGTGGACCCGGATCGGCGAAGGCGGAGAGATCTTGGTCGGGGCGGTCAGCCGATCGGCAAGGCCGCGAGGATCGGCCCGTAGCCCCAGTTCAGCATGCGCTGGGCATCGTCTCGGGCGGCCGCGCCGCTGCCGGAAGAGCTGTGCAGGACAACGCCGATCATAGGAATCCCGGCGCGGACGGTCTCGAACAGCAGGCAGGCGCCGGCGGCGTCGGTGGAACCGGTCTTGATGCCGATCGCGCCGGGGTAGTCGTGGAGCAGGAGGTTGGTGGTCTCCCAGACGTGGTCGCGGTTCGCGGGGCCCGCGGGCAGGTGATAGCTTCGCGCACCGGCGATTTCGCGGAACACCGGCAGCACCATGGCCCGCACGCCCAGGGCGATCAGGTCGGCGGGGGTGGAATAGGTGGAGTAGTCGTCGGGGATGGGCAACCCGCTCGGATCCGTGAAATGGGTTGCGGCCAATCCCATTTGGCGGGCGGTGTCGTTCATGCGGGCGATGAAGCCGCCCTGCCCGGGCCCGTACGCCTCCGCGAGGGTGTAGGCGGCGTCGCAGCCCGAGGGCAGCATCATCGCGTAGAGCAGTTGGCGCGTGGTCAGCACCTCACCGGCGGACAGCCCGGCGCTGCTGCCGTCATTGCTGACGCAGTAGGAGATGCTCGCCGCGGGGACCGTGACCGCGCGCTCCAGGTCACCGGCATTGATCACCACCAGGGCGGTCATCACCTTGGTGATGCTGGCGATCGGCAACTGCGTGTGCAGTTCCCGCGACCACAGGATGGTGCCGGTGATCCCGTCCGCCAGCGCCGCCCCCGGAGCCCGCACGCCGTCCGGCTCGGAACCCACCCAGGGCAGCGGGAAGATCGGGGCGCTCTCGGCGGGTGCGGCGGTCACGGTCTGGCCGGCTCCGACGAGCAACGCCCCGGCGACGGCTACCTGCAGCAACTTCGCGAATGTCGGCACGCGCCACATTCTGCCTCCCGATCCCGCCGCCGCCCGGCCGACACGAGCGGATTCACGCCAGTGTCTCGTCCAGCCAATCGAACAGGTGGCGGTGCAGGGTGGCTCGGCCGCCGTAGCTGCAATGTGCGCCGCCGCCTTCGTTTTCCGGCATCTCCACCAGCGTGGCGGGGCATTTCAGCGCCGCGTGCAGCAGCTTCGGCTCGCCCGCGAACATATCGTCCTCGGGATCGAAGATCAGGGTCGGGGCCACGATCCGGTCCGCGATGCCGACCAGGCTGTAATCCTTGGTACGGCGCACATAGTCCGAGCAGGAGTCCGCGCCGAACGTCCACCGCCCGTTGCGCAGCGCCCAGCGAATGCTGGTGTTGTGGGCCATCATCAGCGCGATGACCGGCTCGGACAGCTCGTCGCGCTCGTCCATCACCCATTCGGCCAGGAACGGCGGGACCGCGCGCAGATGGAAGGCGTGGTAGTCGTAGAGCCCGCCGTCGGCGATCAGCGCGGCGATGCGGTGCTCGAAAGCGGCGGCGCGGGCGACCAGGTAACCGCCGAGGCTGTAGCCGTGCACGGCGATTCGAGCCGGGTCGATCTCAGGGCAGGTGAGCGCGTAATCGATCACCGGGGTGAGCACGTTCTCCCAGTCGTGACGGAAGAACAGGTGCTGTTCACGCAGCGCCGCGCCCTGGCCGGGGCCGTCGTAGGCCAGGCAGTTGTAGCCCCGGCGCAGCGCCGCCGCGGCGATCGCGAAATACGCCTCCTCGACGACGGAATCGAAACCGCTGGTGAAAACGACTGTGGGACGCGGGATTCCGGAATCGTCGACCAGGAACAGATAGCCCGGGAGCGCGGTGTCCTCGTAGGGAATCTCCACGGCCCGCACCGGGGTGTCCATGAGTTCCGCCGCGGCGGCGAAGGTGGCGCGGGCGCGCTGTGACGAGTCCTTGGCGTCGGCGTCGTCGAATGGATTGTCGCGCAGGTAGAACTCGCTGGTGCGGTAGTAGTTGGAGGCTCGCAGCAGGGCTTCACGGGCGCTGACGCGATGCCCGGCGGCGAGCGCGGCCTGCCCGGCGGCCTCGACGCGAGCCGCGGTCGCCTTCCACTCGCGGTACCAGGACGCTTCGTCGCCCTCGGCGATGGCGCGGGCTGTTACCAGCACCTCCCCCAGGTCCGCGCCGTCGTAGTTGGCGAAGCAGGCGGTGCGCAGGGTCTCGAAGGAGAAGGACTCGTCATCGAAGAGGAATTTCATGGGTTCGACGCTTCCATTTATCGAGTCGGAACGGTTCCGTCTCGGCTATGACTCGAACTGTAGCGCCGGATCAGTCGAGACGCAACCGTTCCGTCTCGTGCTAGATTGGGCGGCATGGCCAACCCCGTACGCCGCGCAGCCGGCGGCCCGGTCCTACAGGACGCCCTCACCGACGCCTTGACCAGCGCCTTCTTCGAGGAGCTGGCGGCGGTCGGCTACGGGCGGCTGTCCATCGAGGCGGTCGCGCGGCGGGCGGGCGCGGGCAAGGCGGCGGTGTATCGCCGCTGGCCCTCCAAACAGGCCATGGCCACCGACCTCATCACCAAGGTCGCGGTGGCGGCCGCCGAGACGCCCGACACCGGCACCCTGCGCGGCGACCTGCGCGCCTACCTCGGCGCGGCGGCCGACGGGCTCCGGCACCCCTTGGCGTCGAAGATCATTCCCGATCTGCTGGCGGAAGCCGGCCGCGAACCGGCCCTGGCCGAGAGCCTCGCCGAGGGCGTGGGCGGCGCGCGCCGGGAACGCGCCGCGGACCTGCTGCGCCGGGCCATCGCCCGCGGTGAACTCCCGGCCGACCTGAACATCCCACTCGCCCTGGACTTCCTGGCGGGACCGCTCTACTGGCGGCTCACCGTCAATGCCGCGCCGCTCGAACCCGGCTATCTCGACGAGCTGATCACCATGCTGCTCACGGCCTTCCGCGCCACCTAGAGATTCCGCGCTCCCCCATCCGGATTCGCCGGATCGATATGCCACTGGTGCACGCGCTCCGGGTGAATGCGAATGATCTCGTGCGAGAACCACTGCGGAGCCACCGGAATGTCCTCCACGCTGATGATCTCCGCGCGCCCCCGGATCTCGATGCCGCGCCCCCACCCCGGCTTCACCTCGGCCGGATCGTCCGGGGTCATATCGTCCACCACCAGGCTCACGTATTGGTTGGCCTTCACATTCCGATACCGCTGGGCATTCGGGTTCGGGCCGCCGATATCGATGGTGTCGTCGGCATTGAGCCGGAAACCGACCGCCACGATATTCGGCCGGTTGTCCTTGGTGACCGTCGCCAGGCGGGCCAGCCGCTGACCGGCGAGGTAGCTGCGTTCCACTTCGGTAAAAGGCATACTGCTCACCGTAGAAGCTCGAGCTGGGTTGAGGTCAAGCCGACCGCTCAGCCCGCCGCCCGCATCAGCCCGTGGGCGCTCGCGGAGGCCACCAGATCGCCTGTCCGCGTGAATATCTCGATCCGGCCGAACATCCGGCCGCTGCCGGCGAACGGGCTGCGGCAGCGCAGCAGCAGCCAATCGCGCACGTCGACCGGGCGATGCACGGTGACGGTCTGGGCCAGCATGGCCGAGATGCCGATGCCGCCGAGCCGGTCGATCTCCGCTTGCGGATAGGGCCGCAGCGCGACCGGCCCCAGGAACGCCTCGCTGGCGTGAGCCAGCAGGGCGCGCGAAACGACGGGCTGCTCGGGCGCTTTGCCGCAGCGCATCCACACATCCAGCGATGGCGGGCCCGCCACGTCCGGCCCCAGCGCGTCCGCGCCGCCGAGGGTCCGGACCTCCCAGGGCAGCAGTGCGCACGGCAGTTCGGCGCAGTCCTCGGGCCCCGGCACCTCGGGCGGCAGGTCGGCGTCGTGGGCGATGAAATCCGGTTCCCCGGCGCTCAGCATCACCAAGGCGCGCGCGTGTTCGCGCTCCTGCTGCCGGAAACTCACCTGCACGGTCGCGAGCGCCCGGCCCGACTGCACGACCTCGACCTCCACATCCACCGGGCGATCGGCATATCCACCGCGCGGGAACACAGCGTGCAGGGACTGGACGGTCATATTCGGCACCGTGCGCTCCGCCGCCACCACCGTCTGCGCGAGGGTCTGGCTGCCCAGCGTCGTCGGGAGCGTCGAAGTCACATTGCGGGCGCGGAACCGGCCCGGACCGGCCTCCTCGAGATCGAGCACGTCGAGCAGGTCGGTCAGGTCGACCACCGGCCACATTCGGGTACCACCAGCCATCGCGAAATGCTCGCACACCGCGGCGGTTTCGCTGTAGCCGAGGGTTCGCTCAGTGGCAGATCTTGCTCGCGACGTCCGCCGGAACGCCGAGTTCGGTGCAGCGCAGGGCACTCCCGAGATCCACCGGCTGCCAGCCGCCGCTCGTCGCCACATAGTGGAACAGCACCTGCGCCCGGTTGACCGTGTTGTTGTGGGTGCCGCTGTGCGCGATGGCCCAGTCACCCGCGCATTCGATGCCGTCCTCCAGCTCGATCGGCTTGGCCAGGCGGGACTCGACATCGGTGCCGCTCAAGGCTTCCAGCAGCTTGGCCTTGGTGACGGGGCAGGCCGATCCGCCGGTGGGGCTGGGATCGGTGACCTGCGTCGGGAAATCGCGATCCGGGGTCACCGTGCGCCCGTCCGAGCCGAGGGTGAGCGTGACGACGACCGGCCCGCCCGAGGGGCAGCAGCTGGCGTCCTGGCCGGTCAGCCAACGGTATCGGACCTGCACGCTGCGATCGGAGGATCCGGTCACCGCGGTGTAGGAGGTCGATTTCTTGGTCGCCGTGCCCAGATAGCCGGCGTGGTTGAACAACATCACGTGCCACGGCGAGCTGGCGGTGCCGCGCGGCGTGCCGGCCAGCACCCACAGCAGGGCCGGGCAGGAGCCGACGGCCGCATCGGTGCCGCTGTCCGCGTAGAAGCCGTCACCGCCGACGTTCGCGCCGAGCTTGGCCAGCGCCGCGGTGACCACCGGCGAACTCAGGTCGACGCATTTGCCGTTTCCGGCGGTGGCAGGCGCGCTGTCACCGGTCGAAGTGGTGGCCGGTGGCTGTTGCGTGCCGGGGCCCGGTTCCGACGACGTCCCGCCGGTACCGGCCGGAGTCGTCGCCGCCGACGATGTGCCGCCCGACTGCGGCGACCCGTCGTCCTGACAGCCCGCCGCCAAGGTCAGCGCGGCCACCGCCATCACGATGCCGACGATCCTCTTCATGTCGATCCCCTTCCCTCGTCCTGACGAACACGTCGTACCCCGGGTGAAGTTCGTTGCGCCCCAGCTTTCATGGGCATCGAATCATCCGACCGGCAGCCGGGGTTCTCGGAGATCATGGATCAGGGACGTTTGCGCGGGGAGTGAAGACCATGATGCTGATGCCGAGAACGGTTTCCTGCGGGGGTACGGAACATGCGGTGGGGTATCTGAACGGGGAGCTGTGCGCGCCCGCGCACGATGCGGCCGAGATCGAGCGGGAGCAGGCGCTGCTCGCGTTCGGCGGGCGGGCGACGGGGTGCTTCGAGCAGTTGTTCGGGGCCTACCGGGATTGGATTCAGCGGCAGATGCAGATGGTGATGGAGAACCGGCACGCGCGGGGAGCGGGGTCGGTGGCGGAGCTGATCGAATTGGTGCGGTGCGGTGGCGGATTGGATACGCGGGCGGCGCGGGACGGGTACACGCCGCTGGAAGTGGCTTGCGCGGTGGGGCATTCGGAGACGGTGCGCGGATTGCTGCGATTGGGGGCGGATCCGCAGGCCAATGGCGCTCGGGCGCTGCGCGTCGCGGCCACGCACGGGTTCGGGGAGGTGGTGGGGATCCTGCTGTACGCGGGGGTGGCGGTCGATCACGCGGATGCGGCGGGGCGGACAGCCCTGCACGTGGCGGCCGCCAACGGGCAGGCCGGGGTGGTGCAGTTCCTGATCGCAGCGGGGGCGGACCGGGACCGGGTGAACAAGCGCGGGGAGACGCCGTGGCAAGAGGCCATGGCGCACGCCCACTTCGATCTTGTGGTGTGGCTGTGCTGAATTCCGTTCATTCCGAGCTGGTTTCGATTTCGACGGCTTCGATCCAGCCGGGCGGGCGCGGCGGGTTCTCGCCGATGAGGACGGCGATCACGCGCGCGCCGGGGGTGACGGCGGGCCAATCGGTGTAGCCGTCGGTGAGGACGACGATCACCTGCGGGCGCTGCGGCAGGCGTAGGGCGGCGTCGATGCCGATGGTGAGATCCGTTCCGCCGCCGCCGCGTAACTCGATCTCCTCGATCCGGGTCACCTTGCGGACGGTGTGCACGGCGGCGTCGCAGGTGAGCACGGTGACGCGTTCGGCGCCCAAGCCGACGCCGCGCAGGATGCCGGTGATCTCGGCGTAGGCGACGGCGAGATCGTCGGGGCTCATGGAGGCGGAGGTGTCGATGACCACGGCCACCCGGGGCAGCGGGCGGGCCAGGGCGGGCAGGATCACCTGGGGCACGGCCGCGCCGCGGCGGGCGGGACGGCGGCGGGTGTAGTCGACGGCCCCGCTGGCCCACGAAATCGCTTCGCGCAGACCGCCGCCCAGCTTCAGGCGCCAATCGACCACCGGTTCCAGGGTGTGCTCGGCCCAGCGCAGCCAGCCTTCGGGGACCGAACCCGCGGTGCGTTCGTGGGCGCGGACCGCTTCGGCGGTGGCTTTGCGCAGGGCGGCGGCCTCGGTGGGATGCACTGCGGGGGTGTCGCGTTCGGCGTCGGCCTCCCAAGGACGGCCGCCCGGGGTGGCGCCGCAGTCGGGTGCGGCGGCATCGAATCCGAAGCGCCGCGCCAAACGGCCCGGGACTTCGTCGTCGCCGAAATCTCCTGCGCTGGAACCGAACTGCTCTTCGAGCGCAGCGCGGATGGTTCGCACGTATTCCTCGAACATGCGACCTTCGGGGAGATCGAACAGGCCCGGCAGCATCGGGCCCTCCGGCAGCACCAGTTCGTCCGCCACCAGATCATCGTTGATCTCGCAGTCCTGGGCGATGTTCACCAGCATCGGATGCACCGGTTCCGGCAGCTGTTCCGCGCGTTCGAAATGCGCGCGCAGCAGGTGCGAGACCTCGTGGATGAGCACGCCCGCCAGCGCCGGAACCTCGTTGCGCGCAACGAATTCCGGACCGACATAGCAGCGCCATTTCGCGTCCACGCCGATGGTCGGCACCAGGTTCGAGGGCACGAAGGTCAAGGCGTAGAGCGCCGTGGCCAGGTACGGGCGATCGGTGGCGGCGCGGAATCGGGCCGCCAGCAGTTTGGTGCGATCCACCTCGGCCGCGGCGGTCACGGCCGGGACGGCATTCGCCCGGCGAGGCGCAGCACCTCGATGAAGGCGTCCAGCACCGGCGGTGCGGGCCAATCGTTTCCGGCGCGCAGCGCGGCCAGATCGAAGGCGGCGCGGGCGGCCACATCGGGGGAACCGGCGTGCACCGCCTTGCCCAGCACCTCCCAGCCCGCCTCCCAGCGCGCCCGGGTCACCCGGCCCTGCACGGCCGCCACCACCGCGGTGAGGAAGGCCAATTGGCGATCGCCGCGCGCGGGCAGCGCGAACGCCGCCGGGTCGGCCAGCACCGCTTCCGGATCGGGCAGATCCAGCTCGTCGATGAAGGCCAGCAGTTCCAGCCCCGCGCCCGGACCCACCGCGCCGGAGACGGCCAGGGTGATCGCCTGTCGGTCCGTGCCCGCGGCGAAACCGAAGGCGAGCAGGCGCATCACCATCTCCCAGGTGCGCGGAGACGGCCAGGCGCGGCCGCGGTCCTCGGTTTCGGCGGGCAGCCGATGAGTGAGCACCGGTCGCGCGGAGAGGAATCCGGCCACCAGGCCCCGCGCCCGCGCCACCGCGGACGGGCCCGCCGCGGGATCCACCTGCGGCACCGTCACGGCCGGCCAGGTACCGGCCAGCCCCCTGGACACCACCGCCGGATCGTGCACCCAGTCCAGGTGCACGAACCGGTTCGCCAGCGGCGGGCTCAGATGCCAGCCGTCGGCCGCACTCGCCGCCGGATTCGCCGCCGCCACGATCCGCACCGGCGGCGGCAGATCCAGACTGCCCACCCGCCGTTCCAGCACCACCCGCAGCAGCGCCGCCTGCACCGCCGGTGGCGCGGAGGACAATTCGTCCAGGAACAGCAGCCCGTGCCCGGCGCGTGCCAGTCGTACCGCCCAGTCCGGCGGCGCCATCGGCACCCCGTTCACCGTCGGATCCGCCCCCACGATCGGCAGGCCCGAGAAGTCCGACGGCTCGTGCACGCTCGCGATCACCGTCTCCACGCTCACCCCCAGCCCGACCCCCAGCTGCCGCAGCGCCGCCGTCTTCCCGATCCCCGGCTCACCCCACAGCAGCACCGGCAGGTTCGCCCCCACCGCCAGCGCCAGCGCCGACACCGCCGTGTTCTCCGAGGGCTCGTAGCGATAGTCGGTGCAGCGCGCCAGCAGCGCGTCCGCCACCGCCAGCGCGTTCACCCCGGCCGCCCCCGCGCCGTTCGTCCCCGCCCCGTCACCGATATGCCCGTCCAGCTGCTCGACCATGTTCGGATCCTCCCTCCGTTTCCCCACTGTGCCAGAGGATTTCGCGGCTGCCCACGGCCGCTGTTCACGGGCGGCGCGGGCGATGCGTCAGGGGGCTTGATGCGCGGGGCGGCGAAATTCGTTTTACCGCTGTGGAAGCCGCTGCTACCGTGATTTCAACGCCTCCCCCGACGAACAGGAAAGGTGGCCCAGTGACCGAGCTCGTACAGCTCCCGTTCGATATCGTCCGCCGCCTCCGCGTCGGCGTACGGAACGTTTTCTGAAGGTTTCGGCGGACGCCGGATCACCTTTACCGCAGGCGAAATTCACACGGCACGACCGGCCATCGCGCGTGTGAACGCCGTTCCTCCCCCAGGGAAACCGACACCCCCGACAACCCCGCGCACCTCAGTGCCGAGTAGATGTCAAAGCCGACATCCGCGCGGGGTTCGAATGCCCGTGGCTCAATGGACAGAGCGCCTCGCTACGAACGAGGAGACTGGAAGTTCGATTCTTCCCGGGCATACCGTTCTTCGATGATCACTGCTCGGTGATCACCGCTCAGTGATCGTGGTCGTCCTCGCCGTGCGGGTGGCCGTGGGCGAGCTCGTCCTCGCTGGCATCGCGGATCTCGACGACCTTCACCTTGAAATGCAGCCGCTGGCCGGCCAGCGGATGGTTGGCGTCGATGGTGACCTCATCGCCGTCCACCTGCACGACGGTGACGATCTGCGATTCGCCGTCCGGAGCCTCGGCATGGAATTCCATCCCGGGCTCCAGCTCGTCGACCCCCTCGAACATGTCGCGATCCACGGTGCTGACCAGTTCGGCCAGGTACTCGCCGTAGCCGTCCTCCGGTTCGATGACGACCTCGAGCTCGTCACCGGCGGACTTGCCCTCCAGGGCCTGTTCCAGACCGGGGACGATGTTCTCCGCGCCGTGCAGGTAGACCAGCGGGGCCTCGCCCACCGAAGTGTCGAGCACCTCGTCATCGTCGCTGGTCAGCGTGTAGTCGATGGAGACGACTTTGTCGGTTGCGATCTGCATGAGGTGAGCCTAGCCAGCAATCAGCCCCGGGTGACGATCAGGTCCACCCGATATTCCGATTGCGCGACCGGCTGCTTGGACCGCGGCTCGGGATGCAGGGCGAGCAATCGCACCTGGTAGTCGCCGACCGCGGCGTCCGGGGTGGCATTGGCGGGACTGTGGAGTTCGAGCCGGGTGTCGGCATTCGCGATCGTGGCGGTCAGCACGACGGTGGCTTCACCCGCCCAGACGCAGGTGACGTCGACCGGGCAGCGGCTGTCCGAGGGAACCTCCACCAGCCGCAAGGTCAGCCGGCCGTCGTCCAAGCGGACGGGAATGCCCGGCGCGAGGGTGAAGCGGCTGCCGAGCGCGGCGGTCGTATCCGGCGCGGAGGTGGTCGGTGACGTCTCCGGCGTCGCGGATTCCGCCGAAGCCGGCGGCGGCGTCGCCCGCACCGGGTCGTCGGGCGAGGAACAGCCCGTCGCCACCAGCAGGACGGCGAGCGCCACCCCGCTCACGAAACGTATTGCGGCCATGCCTCATTGTGCCCTCCGATCTCGCCGTCGCCTCCCGGGCAAATGACCGGTACTGGGGCAAGATGGGGTTCGGATTGTCCACGCTAGGGGAGGTTCGATGCTGGAAGTCGCGCATCTGGTGCGCAGGTTCGGTGCGAAGACGGCGGTGGACGATGTGTCGTTCACCGTGCCGGACGGCGCCCTGACCGGGTTCGTGGGCGGCAACGGCGCCGGCAAGACCACCACCATGCGGATGATCATGGGGGTGCTGGCCGTGCACGGCGGGGAGGTGCGCTGGGCCGGGCGGCCGGTGACCATCGCGGATCGGCGGCGGTTCGGGTACATGCCCGAGGAACGCGGGCTGTATCCCAAGCAGCCGGTCGCCGATCAGCTGGTGTATCTGGCGCGCTTGCGCGGGATGAGCGCCGAGGCGGCCAAGCAGCGCGCGCAGGAGCTCCTGGACCGATTCGATCTCGGGGCGCGCGGCAAGGACAAACTGGAATCGCTGTCGCTGGGCAATCAGCAACGCGTGCAGATCGCCGCGGCGGTGATGGCCCGGCCCGAACTGCTCATCCTCGACGAACCGTTCTCCGGCCTGGACCCCGGCGCGGTCGATTCGATGGCCTCGCTGCTGAAAGAGTTCGCGGCCCAGGGCGTTCCGATCCTGTTCTCCTCCCATCAGCTGGATCTGGTGGAACGGCTGTGCGATCAGCTGGTCATCCTCGCCCAGGGGCGGGTGGTGGCGGCCGGATCGGCGGCGGAACTGACCGCGGGCGGGCCGCAACGCTATCGGCTGCGCCTGGACGGCGACCTGGACTGGCTGCGGGCGTTCGACGGCGTCGAGGTGCTCGAGCTCGCCGACCACACCGCGCTGCTGGAGCTGACCGGCACCACCACCGACGAACTCCTGTCCAAGGCAATGACTTTCGGATCGATCAGGGAGCTGGCCGAAGTGCGCCCCTCGGTATCCGACATCTACCGCGAGGTGACGGCATGAACGACACGGCGACCCCGCGCGGCGTCTGGCGCATCGTGGCCCGGCGCGAAATCCTGGTCAAGCTGCGCGACCGCAACTTCCTCATCTCCACCGGCATCACCATGCTGCTGCTCATCGCCTCGCTGGTGGTCAGCGCGTTCGTCAGCGGCCGCACCGAGACCGTGGACATCGCCGTCACCGGGCCGGGCGCGGTGCAGGTGGTCGAGCTGGCGGGCAAACTGGCCGACAATGCCGACGCCAAAACCGCTTTCGCCATCCACGAGCTCGGCGACGCGGCCGCCGTCGAACAGCAGGTTCGGGACGGCGACGCCGACGCCGGACTGATGCCCGGGGCGTCGAACGGCTGGCAGCTGCTGGGTAAAACCGGTGAGAACGACACGGTGAACACGTACGTGAGCGCCGCCGCCGGGCAACTCGCGGTGCAGCGCAATGCCGCGGCCGCCGGTATCTCGCTGGAACAGCTCTCGCGGGGCGCGGAAGTGAATTACACGGTGCTGGAACCGGATTCGGTGGACGCCGGGGTCGCCAAGATCGCGACGCTGGTCTTCGGTTTTCTGTTCTATCTGGCCTCGATCCTGTTCGGCCTGTCCATCGCGCAGAGCGTGGTCGAGGAGAAGCAGAACCGTATCGTGGAGATCCTGGCCAGCGCTATTCCGCTGCGGCAGTTGCTGGTCGGCAAGGTCATCGGCAATGCGGTGATGGCGTTCGGGCAGCTGCTGCTGTTCGTCGCCGCGGGCCTGGCCGGACTCGCCGCCACCGGCAAGGCCGATCAGATCCGCCAGGTGGGCGGGGCCGCGGGCTGGTTCGTGGTGTTCTTCGTCGTCGGCTTCCTCGCCCTGGCCAGCCTGTGGGCGGTGGCGGGCGCGGTGGCCACCCGCAACGAGGATCTGCAGGCCACCTCGACGCCGTTGACCATGTTCCTGATGGCGGTGCTGTTCGCCGGAATCTTCCTGTCCGGCACGGCCCTGACCATCGCGTCGTATGTGCCGATCGTCTCGGTGGTGGCCATGCCCAGCCGCCTGGCCGCCGGTACCGCCGCCTGGTGGGAGCCGTTGCTCGCGCTGGCCGTCATGGCCGCCGCCACCTACGGCACCGTGGTGCTCGCCGAAAAGATCTACCGCCGTTCGCTGATGCAGACCCAGGGCCGCATCAGCATCCGGCAGGCGCTCGCGCTGGAGGACTGAGCGTCAGTCCTCGTCATCCGCGGCGGACGGTTCGCCGCCGCCGCGGATCGACCACAAGACCCCGTCCAGCTCATCGGGTTTGATGAGCACGTCACGGGCCTTGGAGCCTTCGCTCGGGCCCACCACGCCGCGGGTCTCCATCAGATCCATCAGGCGGCCCGCCTTGGCGAAGCCGACCCGCAGCTTGCGCTGCAGCATGGAGGTGGAGCCGAACTGGGAGGTGACGACCAGTTCGGTGGCCTGCAGCAGCAGGTCCAGGTCGTCTCCGATATCCGGGTCGACGTCCTTCTTCTCCCCGGCCTTGGCGGCGGTGACGCCCTCCTGGTAGTCGGGTTCCTTCTGCTCCTTGGTGAATTCCACGATGGCGTGGATTTCCTCGTCGGAGATGAACGCGCCCTGCAGACGGGTCGGCTTGTTCGCACCCATGGGCAGGAACAGGCCGTCGCCCATACCGATCAGCTTCTCCGCGCCCGGCTGATCGAGAATGACTCGCGAGTCGGTCAGCGACGAGGTCGCGAAGGCCAGGCGGGACGGCACATTGGTCTTGATCAGACCGGTGACCACGTCCACCGACGGGCGCTGGGTGGCCAGCACCAGGTGAATGCCTGCCGCACGGGCCTTCTGGGTGATGCGGACGATGGCGTCCTCGACGTCGCGCGGCGCGGTCATCATGAGGTCGGCGAGCTCGTCGACGATGGCCAGAATGTACGGGTACGGCTTGTACACCCGTTCACTGCCCAGCGGCGCGGTGATCTGCCCCGACTTGACCTTGCGGTTGAAGTCGTCGATATGGCGGACCTTGTTGGCCTGCATGTCCATGTACCGCTGTTCCATCTCCTCCACCAGCCAGGCCAGCGCGGCGGCGGCCTTCTTGGGCTGGGTGATGATGGGGGTGATCAGGTGCGGAATGCCTTCGTACGGGGTGAGTTCCACCATCTTGGGGTCGATGAGGATCATCCGCACCTCGTCCGGCGTCGCGCGCTGCAGCAGCGAAACCAGCATGGAGTTCACGAAACTCGACTTACCGGAACCGGTGGAACCGGCCACCAGCAGATGCGGCATCTTGGCCAGGTTGGCGCAGACGAACTCGCCCTCGATGTTCTTGCCCAGGCCGATCACCAAGGGGTGATGGTCGTTCCGGGTGGACGGGGCCTTGAGCACGTCGGCCAGGCGCACCAGTTCGCGATCGGAATTCGGGACCTCGATGCCCACCGCGGACTTGCCGGGGATGGGAGCCAGCAGGCGGACGTTCTCGGTGGCCACGGCATAGGCGATATTGCGGGCCAGGGCGGTGATCTTCTCGACCTTCACGCCGGGGCCCAGCTCGACCTCGTAGCGGGTGACCGTCGGGCCGCGCACGAAACCGGTGACCGCGGCGTCGATCTTGAACTGCACCAGCACCTCGGTGATGGCCTCGATCATCGATTCGTTCGCCGCACTGCGCTTCTTGGGCGGATCGCCGTCGGTGAGCAGGGTCAGCGGGGGCAGATGGTAGTCGCCCTCCACCTCGCGTTCGGTGACGAACTCCAGCTGCTGCGGCTCCGGCGGCGGCGGGGTCTGATCGATGACCTTGGGGGCCTTGCGGGGCTTGGGTTTCGGCTGCTCCGGTTCCGGAGCGGTCTCCTTGGCAATGGATTTGGCGTCCTGCAAAGGCGGTTCGCCGATGACCTCGGTGGCCGCGTCGGAACCGCCGAACTCGTCCGGCGGGTAGTTCTCCTTCGGGGTGCGCCCGCGTCGGCGCACCTCGGGACGGTGCAGCGGGAAGCCGTCCGCGTCGTAGTTGGCGGGGTCGTAGAGGCCCGGTTCGTCCGAATAGCGTTCGTATTCGTCGCCGCCCGCGCCGGTGCCGAAGATCTCGCGCAGCCGCTCGGGTACTTCGCGCACCGTGGTGCCGGTGACCAGCAAGATGCCGAAACCGATGGCCAGCAGCAGCAATGGCACGGCCAGCCAGCCGCTCAGGCCGTCCCGCAGCGGACCGCCGATCACGTAACCGGCGAATCCGGCCGCATGGGCGCGGCCGTGTGAGTCGGTGGGCGCCCCGGCAGCCAGATGCCAGAGCCCCAGCACGGGCAGGCCCATCAGCAGGCCGCCGAGAATCAATCGGGGCCGGATCTCGGGCTGCGGTTCGGTGCGCATGAGGATCACCGCGATGGTCACCGCCACGAAAGGCAGCCCCGCCGAAGCGGATCCGGCCACCCACCGCACCACCGTGTCGACCCAGCCGCCGACCGGGCCGCCCGCCGCGAACCACACGGCCGCCGCGATCACCACCGCGAAAGCCACCAGCCCCAGCGCGATCCCGTCCCGCCGATGCCCGTGCTCGATCTCCCCGGCCCGGCTCACCGCCCGCGTACTCGCCCCCAGCCCGCGCGCCAGCATGTTCCATCCGCTGGTCACGCCCCGCCGCACCACCGCCAACGGCGCGGTGTTCGACTGCCGTCGCGGCGCCGGCCGCCGCGCCGCCGCGGACCTCCCCGCCGCCGGAGCGCGCTTACGCGCCGGAGCCTTCGCGGGCGTGCGTGGACCCCGCGCCTGGGACCGTGCCGGAGCCTGCCCCCGCGCCGATCCCCCGCGCGAACGTGACGTTGCGGTGCCGCGGGCCTTACCTGCCATGCGGTCCAGGCTAGCCGCAACCGCCCCATACGGACCATCCGCAACACACGACCCACCCATTCCAGACATTGTCGAACCGGCCACACCCCCAGCCCGAAAACAATGACCTTTCGGCCTGTGACCGGGCGGGTGAGTCAGTGGACGGCGGGGAGGCGCGGGGCGCGTTCGGGCTTGCGGGCCATGGCCGTCCAGCGGGTGAGGGCGGCGTCGAAGTCGGGGATTTCGCTGGTGGCGGCCCGATAGCATTCGGCGGCATCGACATTGCGGCCGAGGCTGCGCAGGGCGGTGTAGCGGACCAGCATGTTGTAGGTGTGCAGGTGGTCGATGCGACCGGAATCGCGGGTGGCTTCGGCGCGTTCGGCCTGTTCGGCGGCTTGGGAGAGGCGGCCGGCGCTGAGGTGGGCGAGAGCGGCGCGGGTGTGGATGGTGGATTCGAAACGGCTGCTACCGGCGCGCTGGGCGGCGTGCAGGGCCAGATCGAACAGGTGGGTTCCGAGTTCGGCTTCGCCTTCGCTGCTCATCACCCAGGCGGCTTCGGTGAGCGCCCACATGACATTGCGGCGGGTGCCGGGGTGACTGTCGCCGACCACCGCGCGGGCGGCGGCGGCCAGGGAATCGCGATTGCGGCCGGCGGCCGAATACGCCTGGGCCAGGAAGGAATACGCGACGCGCACGCATTCGGGGCTGGCGCCGGCGCGGTAGAGGCCGAGCGCGGCGGCGGAATGGGTGGCGGCGCGGTTGGGATCGTGCTGGTGCAGCGCGATCACACCGGCGAACAGGTGTGAACAGCCCGCGACCCAGGGTTCGGCGTCCGGGTTCACCTCGGCGAGGAGCCGCTGCACGTGCGCGTCCGCGCGCTGCGGTTCACCGAGTTCGGCGACCAGGGCGAAAACCAGGGCCAGGCGGGCCCGCTGCGCCGCAACCACATTGCCGTCGAGTTCGGCGGCGTGGATGAGTTCTTCCAGGGCCTTCTCGATATCGACCGTGGAATCCCCGGCCAGCATGGTCTCCCCCACCGCCAGCGCCAGATCCGCGGCGAGCGTGCGGTGATGCGGTGCGCCCGCGGCGGCGAGGCGGTACAGCGCGATCAGATTGCGGCGTTCCACGTGCAGGAAATCGCAGGTGGCGTCCAAACCGACCAGCCGGGTGCCCGGATGCCCGGTCGGCGCGAGCGCGATCCGCAGTCCCGGATGCCGCACGCGCAGCACGGTTTTCATGGTGGCCAGGTAGTAGTCGAGCAGCCGCGCGGTCACATCCACCCCCGCGTCGGCGCGATGCCCGAGCGCGAAAAGCCGCATCAGATCGTGATAGTGGTAGCGCCCGCGCCCCACGCTCTCGAGCATGCCGCGATCCACCAGCTCCTCGCACAGGTCCTCGGCCATCGGCTCGGTGGTATCGAGCACCGCCGAAGTCGCCGCCAGTGACAGATCCGGCAGATCCGCCATGGCCAGCAGCCGGAACGCTCGCGCGGCATCGGCGGGCAATTGCGCGTACCCCGCCCGGAAAGCAGCGGTCAATGCCAGATCCCCCACCCGGAACCGATCCAGATCATGCCGATCCGCGGCCAGCCGATCCGCCTCGGAAATCAGCGTCCACCGCGGCCGCGCCGCCACCCGCGCCGCCACGATCCGCACCGCCATCGGCAGCAACCCGCACAATTCCACGATCCGCCGCGCCGCCTCCGGCTCCGCCGCCACCCGATCCGATCCGACGATCCGAGTGAAAAGCTCCACCGCCTCGGCGATATCGAGCACCTTCAGCGCCGCCGTCCGCACCCCCGGCAACGCCGTGAGCGGCCGCCGCGCCGTAACCAGCACCGCACACCCCGGCTCCCCCGGCAACAACGGCACCACCTGCGCCGCGTCAGCGGCATTGTCGAGCAGAATCAGCATCCGCCGCCCGCTCATCGCGGACCGGAACAACGCAGCCCGCTCGGCCACACCCCCCGGCACCTCCCGCTGCGGCACACCGAGCGCCCGCAGAAACGCCCCCAACACGTGCTCCGGATCGGCAGGCTCCTCCCCCGCGCCCTGCAGATCCACATAAAGCTGCCCGTCGCCGTAGTGGTCCCGAACCCGATGCGCCACATGCAAAGCCAACGTGGTCTTCCCGACGCCCCCCATCCCGGAGATGGTAACGATCGGCGGCGCACCGGCCTGCCCGCCCCGGTCGTCCCGCCACCCGCGCCCGTCGCCCACGGCGATGGGCTCAGCCGTGGATGCGGTCTCAGTGATGCGGGCCGACGCTATGGCAGACGTGGCGGTAGACGCCGTCACGGCCGCAGACGTAGCGGCAGGCCCCGCGACCGACGCGGCGCTGGCCACCGACGCGGACGCAACTGCGGGCGCGACAGTCGGTTCCGAGGCAGGCGCGGTGGTCGGTGCGATAGGCCCGGCGGTCAGCAGGGCGCAGAGCTCGCGGACCATATCCTGGCGGCCGGTGAAATCGGCTGCGTCCGGGGGCAATTGCGCGGGCTTGGGCGCGCTCACCGTTGCCGGGGCGGTGTCGGTGGCGGGGAGTTCGTCGGACAGGATCTGACGGTGCAGTTCCAGGAGGACCGGGCCGGGTTCGATGCCTTGTTCCGAGACGAGGAGGCGGCGGATGCGCTGGTACTCCTCGAGGGCTTCGGTGCGGCGGCCGGCTCGGTACAGGGCGGTCATCAGGAGGCCGCGCAGGCGTTCGCTGTGCGGGTCGGCGGCGATCAGGGCGGTCAGGTCGGCGATGGCGCGCGAGTAGTCGCCGCGGCGGACGGCGATTTCGAGGAGATCCTCTTCCAGGCTGAGGCGCAGCCGCCGCAGGCGGGCGCGTTCGGCGGCCACCCACGGCCCGGGTACGCCGGTCAGCGGGTCGCCGCGCCAGAGGTCGAGGGCGGCTCGGATCGCGGCCTCGGAATGATCGAGATGTCCTGCGGCGCGGGTGTGTTCGACTTCGGCGCGCAGGCTCTCGACCCGGTCGATATCGAGTTCGACGGGACCGGAGAGCCGGTATCCGCGCGTCTCCGAAGTCAATTCGAGGGTGCCCGGCCGCATGGCGAGCTGTTTACGAAGCGCCCACGCGTAGTTGCGGAGGGCGCCCACCGCCGAGGACGGCCGATCCGCACCCCAGATGCCGTCGACCAGTTCCTCCACCGACACGGTGCGCCCGCGCGCGCACGCCAGCATGACCAGGGCGGCCTGCTGCTTGGGCGGCATGGGCGCGGTCGGCGCGCCGGCACACCTCAACTCGACCGGTCCGAGAACCGTCAGTTGCCAAGACATTGCGACCACCTCATCACAGCACGGGCTTCCTGCCGATCACGAAAGCTACCGTTCGTCGCGTGATCGTTTCATGATCGGTGTTCGCGCCGCCAACCGGATTGGGAATCCGATCCCGCCTGGTGGACGGTCAGACGCTGCGGTCCAGCGCGTGCACGATGTCGACGTCGGCCGGATCACCGGCGGCGGTCAAGCGGACCTCGTTGCGGCCGAAGGCGTGCAGCAGCAGCTCCGACGGCGGGCCGGTCAGCACCACGGTGCGGTCACCCGCCCGGTGCGCGACGGTGCGATCACCATCGGGCGTGGCCAGCTCGACGGTAACCGGTGATTTGCGATATGCCATGCGCGCCAGGCCCTTCAGGATCTTCCAGAGCTGGGCCTCGTCGGCGGCGGGCAGTTCGCGCGGCTCCCAGCCGGGCGCGCCGCGGCGCACGTCCTCGTGGTGCACGAACATCTCGGTGGTGTTCATCAGGGCGTCCACCGGGCGCAGGTACCAGGGCGGGCCACTGCTCACCACCTCCAGCAGCTGCGGGTAGGGACGCCGGGCCACCCGCCGCTGCACGCCGTCCAGGTAGGAGGCGAGGGGTTTGACCAGGATGCCGGCCGAGGCATCGGGGCGGCGTTCGCGCACGATCAGATGGGCGGCCAGGTCGCGGGTCGTCCACTCACCGCACAGGGTGGGGGCGTCCGGACCGGTGGCGGCCATCGCCTGCACCAGGGCTTGCCGTTCCCGTTGCGCCATGCTCATGAAGTCACCCTAATCGGACACCACCGGCGGTGCACAGCACGGGTTTTCGAAGCGCCTGCTTCCGAATGGAAATGCCCCGGATCCGTCGCCGTTAAGCGAACGACCCCATGAACGACAAGTCGGGACTCCGATCATGAAATCGGCAGGGGGGTAGGCGTATCCGGGTACGGATCGCGAAAACCTCTTCTAAGAGCGCCGTTTCGAATTGGCATCGGCCAATTCATATCGGTAGCTTGATCAGTCGGTCCATCGGGTCGTGGATCGTGTGTACATGAAGGGCAATATCTTGAAGAAGTTCGTCACCGGCGCGGTCGCGATCGCCGCGACCGCCGGTTCACTTTTGGTCAGCGCGGGCTCCGCCGGCGCGGCTCCGGTCTATTTCGGCGCGATCTCGGTCTCGCCGTCGACCGGCAATATCGGGACCAGCCTGGACTACTCGTCCATGGGGCAGGCACGCAGCAATTCCCAGTCGACCTGCGGTCCCAGCGACTGCAAGACGCTCGCGTCCTGGTCCAACGGGTGCGGCGCGGTCGCCTACTCCCGGTCCGCCCGCCAGTACACGGGCGGAGCCGCGGCGAACGTGCGCGCGGCGCGGTCCGCGGCGGTGGCCGCGAACCGGGGCAATGACGCCACCATCGTCAAATGGGCGTGCACGTCCAATCACCAGGTCTAGGCCGGGCCTTCCGAAATCAGGGGAGAAATTCGTTGAAGCACACCGTATTCCGCGCCACCGCCGCGCTCGCACTGGCCGCTTCGGCCTTCGGCCTGGTCGCCTGTAGCACCAGCGAGGCCGAGTCCGGCAAGTCCGCCGCAACCTCGTCCGCCGCCGCCCAGTTCGAGAGCGGCGGGGGTGAGAACGCCGAGGGCGAGGCGCCGACCACCACCACGGTGCCCAACCTGCCCAAGCCCACCGTGCAGGAACTGAACGACAAGATCACCAAGGCCTTCGATCCCTCGGTCGACGCCAAGTCCAAGGCCGCCATGATCGAAAACGTGGACCTGGATCCCAACCTGGCCGTCAAACTCGTCGACGCCGCCAAGGCCAACAAGGTCAAGATCGAGATCACCGAGGTCGGCGAACCCTCCGACGGCAAACTCGTCGCCAAGGCCAAGGTCACCATGGACGGCAGCAATGTCGACGACGCCAAGGTCACCTTCGTGGCGTCCGGCACCGACTGGAAGATCGACCACAACTACGCCTGCAGCATCGTCAAGACCGCCAAGCTGGACTCGGCAGCCTGCCAGGACTGAGGTAGTAAAAGACAGGAAGCGCCCCGCAGCTGATGCCGCGGGGCGCTTGTGTGTGTGGGGGGGGAAGGGCGCAACGCCCGAAACGACGGGGTGACACGCAGCTCGCCTGGCAACCATTCGGCGGGGTGCCCTTCCCCACCCCTTACCGCAGAGGGCCCCGCAGCTACTGCTGCGGGGCCCTCTTCTGCTTTTACCTCAGACGCCGATCACCGTCGGAATGATCATCGGGCGGCGGCGGTAGGTTTCCGCGACCCAGCGGCCCACCACGCGGCGCACGCTCTGGGCGATGCGGTGGGTGTCGCTGACGCCCTCGGTGGCCAGGCGGTGCAGTTCGGATTCGACCAGCTGCTGGGCCGAGGACAGGGCGTCCGGATCGTCGGAGAAACCGCGACCGTGGACTTCCGGTGTGCTGACGGCCTTTCCGGTGGAGGAGTCGACCGCGACGGTGATGGAGATGAACCCGCCCTCACCGAGCACCAGGCGATCCGAGAGGGTGGACTCGCCGACGTCACCGACGGACAGGCCGTCGACGTAGACCTGGCCGACCGGCATCCGCCCGGTGATGGTCGCGATGCCGTCGACGAGATCGACCACGACGCCGTTCTCCGCCAGCACCACTCGCTCCTCGGGCACGCCGGTCGCCACCGCGAGCGCGCCATTGGCCCGCAGGTGCCGCCATTCACCGTGCACCGGCATGGCATTGGTCGGCCGCACCGCGTTGTACAGGTACAGCAGCTCACCGGCCGAAGCATGCCCGGACACATGGACTTTCGCGCTGGCCTGCGTCACCACGGTCGCGCCCAGCCGCGCCAGGCCGTTGACCACGGTGAACACCGCGTTCTCATTACCCGGGATGAGCGAGGAGGCCAGCACCACCAGATCGTCTTCGCGAATATTGATCTGGCGATGGTCGCCGCGCGCCATCCGCGACAGCGCCGAGAGCGGCTCGCCCTGCGACCCGGTCGAGATCAGCACCAGCTTGTGCACCGGCAGGTTCGCGGCCTGATCCAGATCGACCTCCAGGCCGTCCGGAATGTTCAGGTAGCCGAGATCCTGCGCGATCTGCATATTGCGCACCATGGACCGCCCGACGAAGCAGATGCGGCGGTCGTAGCGCATGGCCACATCCACCACCTGCTGGATCCGGTGCACGTGGGAGGCGAACGACGCCACGATGACCCGGCCCTTGGCCTTGCCGATCACGCTGTCCAGCACCGGGCCGATCTCGCGTTCCGGCGTGACGAAGCCCGGCACCTCGGCATTGGTGGAGTCCACCAGGAACAGATCCACGCCCTCGTCGCCCAGGCGGGAGAACCCGGCCAGGTCGGTGAGGCGGCCGTCGAGGGGCAGCTGATCCAGCTTGATGTCGCCGGTGTGCAGCGCGATGCCCGCGGGCGTGCGGATCGCCACCGCGATGGCATCCGGAATGGAGTGGTTGACCGCGAAGTACTCGCAGTCGAACGGCCCGTGCTGGGTGCGCTGCCCCTCCACGACCTCGATCAGCTTGGGCTGCAGGCGATGTTCCCGGCACTTGGCCGCGACCAGCGCGAGGGTGAACTTGGCGCCGACGACCGGGATGTCCCGGCGTAGGCGCAGCAGGAACGGCACCGCGCCGATGTGATCCTCGTGCCCGTGGGTGAGGATGACGGCCGCGACATCGTCCATGCGGTCCTCGATGGGACCGAAGTCCGGCAGGATCAGGTCGACGCCGGGCTGCTGGTCCTCGGGGAACAGCACGCCGCAGTCGATGATCAGCAGCTTGCCGCCGTATTCGAAAACGGTCATATTGCGGCCGATTTCGCCGATGCCGCCGAGCGCGAACACCCGCAGCCCGCCCTTGGGCGCGGCGGGCGGGGTGCCCATGGCGTGCGGATCGCGGCGGATCGGGGCGTCCTGCTGGCCAGGGCGGCCGCGGCCACCACCGCCACCGCGGCGATTGCGGTCCTGGCGCGGACGGCCGGAACCGGAATCGTCCTGACGCGAACGGGACTCGTCCTGACGCGCGGGCGCTTCCTCGGCCTGGGCAGCGGCGGCGCGGCCGCCACGGCCGCCGACCGTGCCATTGCGGCGCTCACCGCGCGCGGTGCGGCTCGAACCCGACTGCGCCGCAGCCGGTTCCGCTTTGGCGGCCGGCGCCTCGGCGGGCGTCTGGACGGATCTGGGTTCCGGCGGCGCCACCGGGGTGGCGGGCGGCTCGGGAGCCGGTGCGGGCGCACCCGCGGCGCGGGAGGCGGTACGACGGGGACGGCGGGCTACCGGGTCGCTCATGCAAGCACCCCCGCAGCGCGGAGGTCCACCGCGAGTTCGTCGAGTTGGTCGGGCGTCGGCATCACTTGCGGCAGGCGGGGTTCGCCGGTCTCGACGCCGAGCAGACGCAGTGCGCCCTTGGTCATAGCGACACCTCCCAGGCGGGACATAGCCCGGTTGAGCGGAATCATGCTGGCATTGATCTCACGCGCACGCACCACGTCGCCGGCCTGGTAGGCGGTGACGAGCGCGCGCAGCCGATCCGGCACGAGATGACCGATGACGGAGATGAATCCGGTCGCGCCGACCGACAGCCAAGGCAGGTTGAGCACATCGTCACCGGAGTAGAAGGCGAGCCCGGTTTCGGCGATGAGTTCCGCGCCGGCGTTCAGGTCGCCCTTGGCGTCCTTGACCGCGACGATGCGCGGGTGCTCGGCGAGCTTGCGAATGGTGTCCGGGGCGATGGCCACCACCGAACGCGGCGGAATGTCGTAGAGGGTGACCGGCAGGTCGGTCGCGTCCGCGATGGCGGTGAAGTGCGCGAGCAACCCGTCCTGGGTGGGCCGCGAGTAGTACGGGGTGACGACGAGCAAACCGTGCGCACCGGCGCGCTGCGCGTTGCGGGCGAGCTCGATGCTGTGGGCGGTGTCGTAGGTGCCGGCGCCCGCGATGACGGTGGCGCGGTCCCCGACGGCGTCGACGACGGCGCGCAGCAGATCGAACTTCTCGGACTCGGTGGTGGTGGGCGACTCGCCGGTGGTGCCGGAGATGGCGAGCAGGTCGACGCCGCCGTCGATCAGACGGGCAGCGAGGGCGACACCGGCATCGACGTCGAGCTTGCCTTCGGCGGTAAAGGGGGTCACCATCGCGACACCTACTGTGCCGGACGCGTGCAGCTCGATTCGCGTCGATTCACCGTTCGTCATAGTCAGAAGGCTACAGCGTCACCGGAACGACTTTTGCACCGTTATACCCGAACCGTGCCCTCGGCGACGGTGATTCGCGCGACGCGCCTGCTACTGACGCCAATATTCTCCTTGTATGACGTCAGAAATGACAGCACACTGGTGTCATGAACCTCGACAAGTACACCGCCCAGCTGCGCGAGAATCTGATCGCCGCGGCCGCGCTCGGTGACGAGAAAACCCAAGCCACCGCCGCCGCCCTGGCCGCCGCGACCGAACACTCCACCCGCCTGGTCCTGCTGGCCGCGCTCTCGGACCTGGCCGCCGAAGTCACCGCCACGCTTCCCGACCGCACCGTGCACGTCTCGGTCGACGGCACCGACGCGCACGTGGATGTGCGCAAGACCCCTGGCGAGGAGGAGCCCCAGCAACCCACCTTCGAGGAGATGACCGGCGATATCAGCCGCGTCACCCTGCGCCTGGTCGAGCAGATCAAATCCCGCGCCGAGGAAGCGGCCGCCCAGTCGGGACAGTCGTTGAATTCCTGGCTCGGCGCCGCCGTACAGGGCGCGCTCCGCGATCAGATGAAGCGCGCCAACGGCCCGCGCTGGGACCGGCCGAACAACTGGGACAAGCCGAGCAGCGGCGAGTGAAGACTGTCAATCGATGACGGTGACGCGACCGTCGGTGTCGATCTCGGTGCGGTGATCGTTGTCGGGCGCGTCGGCCAGCACCGTCGCCAGCACGCGACGGCCGAGCGGCAGTACGCGGACGGTGATCGATCCCGAATTCGCCGCGTCCAATTCCCTTGTGGCGGCATCGATCACCCGTTTACGCACCCATTCCGGCACCCCGCCGAAGCCGCCGTCGTCGAGCAGCACGACCTCCACGCCGCGCGAGCGCGCACCCCGCGCCGCACCGCTGAGCTCGTCGGTGACGAGTTGCGGCGCGCGCAGCCCGTCGCGGAGTTCGGCTTCCAGCAACCGGCATTCCTCGCGTTCGACCGCGGACAGTTCCGCGCCCTCGGCGATGCGTTCCAGGATCGGCCGCGCCACCCGGTCCAGCCGGGACAGCTGCCGGGTGCGTTCGTTGTCGGCGGCCGCCATGGTCGCCTCGGCGGCGGCGCGCAGCATGGCGTCCTCGCGCAGCAGCCGCAGTGAACGCTGCATGGGCCGCATGACCGCCGCGAACACGGTGATGGCGGTGACCGTGCCGACCGGAATCAGCGATCCGACAATGGTTCTGGATTCGAGATTGTCGCCCAGCCCGGCCAGCAGCAGCACGCCCGCGGTGGCGATCACGCCGACCCACGCGGTGCGCACCCGCCCGCGCAGCACCAGCACGGCGAACACATAGGACGACGCGAACGCCGACCACACCGACTGCTGCCCGTGCGGATGCACCGGCAACATGGTGGTCAGGGCGGTGGCCACGGGCGGCGCGGCCGCGGTGAACACCGCGATGGGCAGCGGCAGCGGATCCACC
The DNA here is from genome assembly GCF_021183565.1 of Nocardia yamanashiensis. Classification (NCBI taxonomy): domain Bacteria; kingdom Bacillati; phylum Actinomycetota; class Actinomycetes; order Mycobacteriales; family Nocardiaceae; genus Nocardia; species Nocardia yamanashiensis. The sequence goes on along the minus strand of NZ_CP089226.1, from coordinate 515,668 downwards.
GGCACCACCAGCAGCAGCGCGGCCGCGCCCAGCATGAGCAGGGTGCCGAGCAGCGCCGCCCAGGTCGGCGACTCCCCGAAATTGCGGACCATATAGAGGACGATGGTGGCCTGCAGGATCACCAGGAACAGCCAGGCGGCCCGCCCGCGCAGGCCGAGCAGATCGCGCAGCCCGAACCGGGGATCCAGTTCCGGTACGCGCACGTCAGCGGGAGCCATCGCCACCCCACACCAGAGTCACCGTGGTGCCCTCGCCGGGCGCGGATTCCACGAATCCGGAACCGCCGGCCAGCTGCCGCATGCGCCCGAGAATGCTCATCGACACCCCGAGCCGGTCCGCCGAGACGGCCGCCAGGTCGAATCCCGCACCGTCGTCGTTGAATACGATCCGGATGCTGCCCGCCGACACCGTGGTGGTGACGGTGCGGCGCACTTCGCGCCCGGTCACGTGCGCGTGCCGCAGGCTGTTGCGCACGGCTTCGCTGAGCGCGGCGGCGATGGTGCTGGCGGCATGCACCGGCATGCGCAGGTCGTCGTAGCCCGGCCAGGTGCGGGTGGCGAAGCGAATGCTCGGATTGACCTCGTGCACGGCGGTGCGCAGGAACAGCACCGCCGAGCGGGCGTCGAGCAGATCCGGATCGCGTTCGGTGCTGTATTCGTCGAGTTGTTCCAGGGTGCGCTCGGATTGGCGGCGCAGCACATCGGATTGCGCGCCCGCGCGGGAGGCTTCGAGCAGCGTGGAGAGCACGGCGTCGTGAATGAGCGCGGCGAAGCGGGCGTGCTCGCGGTCGCGGGCCTGCGCGGCGGCAGCGGCGGCGGCGCGCCGGCTGGCGATGGCGGATTCCCGGTCCACCCGCGCCGCCGCTCCGGTCGCGGCGGTGCCGCACCAGACGAACAGCGCCGCCAATCCCGCTGCGCGCAGGAAGTTCTCGGCCACCAGCAGCGGCGTCACGTGCGCGACGGTGTAGACGGTGGACAAGGCCGCGGACCCGGTGGTCACCAGCAGATAGGTGATCGAGAGCCGGGTCGGCCAGGCCAGCACCGCCGCGGCCACCGCCAGCGCGGTCACCCGATACGGCCACACCGTGGTGGCATCGACGCTGTGCGGGTCCAGGGCGAACGGAATGGTCGCGAGCGCGCCGAGGAAACTCACGGCGGCGCAACCGGACACCACCCGCACGTACCGGGATCCGGCGAACGCCGACACCACCGCGATGATCGGATACCAGCCGAAGGCCAGCGCCGTCGAGACCACCGCCCACCAGGGCGAGGCCAGCCGGCCCTGTTCGGCGATCTCGGGTAATTCGAAGCAGCACACCAGGATTCCGGCGATGCCGACGGAAATCCCGAGCCGCCGCATGATCCGGTCGTAGGCGGCGGTGGCGGGATCGTCGGCCACGGTCAGGCCGCCGGTCACCCGCTGCACGAACTGGGACATGGCGGGCAGTGCGCGCCGGGCGGGCGCGGAGTCGAGAGTGCCCGATGCGGTCATGCGCGAGGATGCCGCTCGGGAACGGGCAGCCACCCGTCCTCGACCGCACGCTTGTACAGATCGGTCTTGGTCGGCGCCGGCCGTCCGGCATCGGCGTACTTCTGCCGGATCCGCCCCAGATAATCATTGACCGTCTGCTCGGACAGTCCCGTCATCCGGGCCACCCGCGAAGCCTTCTCCCCCGACGCGTACAACTGCAGCACCTGCTGCTGCCGCGGGCTCAACCCCACATTCGACAATTGCGGATCCCCGTCGATGGCGGCCGCCCAATCGGTGGTCACCACCTGCTCCCCGCTCGCGGCCCGCCGCACCGCACTGACCACGGTCTTGGCGTCCTCGGACTTGCGCACCACACCCAGCACGCCCGCCCGGGCCGCGGCCCGCACCATGAACGGATTGTCGGCCCCGGTGAACACCAGCACCTCGATCCCCCGCGCCCGCAGCGCCCGCACATTGTCTTCCGGCGAGGACCCGTCCGCGAGCCGCAGATCCAGCACCACCAAATCCAGCCGCGGGGCAGCGGCCAGCAATTCCGCCACCGTCCCCGCGGTGGTGACCAACTCCAGATCGGCCTCGGGCGCGAGCATCGCACTCAACCCGATGGCAACCGACTCGTGGTCCTCGACCAGCCCGATACGACGAATCCCCGACTCTTGCCCCTGCACGGCGGCCGTCACCTCTTCCCACACTCCCACGAATCACTTGCCAAGCAGTATGCCGGTGATCGCCCCCGATCTGTCAGCCACCAGAATTCAGGGCGTCGAGCGTCCCGCGTGGTCACGGCACACGAAGTTCATGCCATGAGCTGGGCGGCGACCGTCGCACCCAATTCCCAGCAGGCCTGGATATCGTCCTTACCCGGTTTCCCCGAAACCGTCACATAGTCGGCCGCTTTCACCCATCCGAGGCCCGTCGTAATGGACGTGACGCCCTTTTCCGCTCCCTCGGTGCCTTCATTGCCGTGGATGTAGAGCCCGAACGGGCGGCCGCGCGTCGAATCCAGGCACGGGTAATAGATGACGTCGAAGGCGTGTTTCAGGGCGCCGCTCATGTATCCGAGGTTGGCGGGCGTGCCCAGGAGATATCCGTCGGCTTCCAGCACGTCGGTCGGCGTGACCGCCAGGGCGGCCCGGCGGACGAGCTCCACCCCTTCGATCTCCGGGTCGGTCGCGCCGGAGACCACGGCCTCGAACATCGCCTGCGTGAACGGCGACGGCGTGTGATGGATCAGCAGCAGTTTCGGCACCACCCGAGCCTAGGACGTCACGGTTTCCCAGTCGAAGCGTTCTTCCCCGGCGAGCCCTCGCTCCAACTGCTCGTAGAACATCGACTCCCCGACCCGCAGGCCCTCGATGGTGGACCCCAGGTTCACGCCGTGCACGAAGCGCGCCGACTCCCGACCGACCTCGAGCGCCGCCAGCCATCCGTCCCAGTCCGCCCCGCACAACCCGCCACTGGTCTCGGCCCAGAAAAGCGCGGTCTCCGGCGCATCCGCAGTTTTGAATCGTCCGGCCCCGGCCAGCGCGAGAAACGCGGTGAACACATCCGATTCGATATATCCGAGATCGAACATGTACACGTGCAACGCATCATCTCGATGAATCAGCACGGTCACCATCGGCAAACCCCCGCGCCCCACCTCCCGCCGCTTCCTGAAGAACTCCCTGGGCGTCACCCCCGTCTCGACCCGCCCCCAAGCCGAATCCGCCCCTTTCCCATCCCAGAACCACCCGTCGAACACCGCGCCGGGATTCCCGACGACCTCCACCCCCGGAATCGCCGTATCGAGCCATTCCTCGAATCCAGCCCGGCTCACAGCGATTCGAGCCGCCACCATGAAACTGTCCGTCACGAGCCGAGGGTAAGCCAGAGGTCCGACAAGCGCGGCGGCCGTATGACAGCGGGAACAGCAGCTCCAGGTGGAGATCCGCAAACCGGCGGATGCCGAAGCCTATCGGCAGACCACGCTCGCCACCGCCGGACGCGATGCCCGGATCAGTCAGGCCGAGGCGGACGCGCAGGAAACCCGGTTGCGCGCCGAAGCCGCTGCAGCGCAGACGAAGTTGCAGGCGCAAGCCGAGGCCGAGGCGATCAAGTTGCGCGCCGCCGCCCAGGCCGAGGCGACCCGGCTGACCGGGCAGGCCGAAGCCGATGCCATTCAGGCGCGGGGCCTGGCCGAAGCCGAGACGGTCCGCGCCCGGATGGCCGCCGAAGCCGCGGGCATCCAGCAGCGCGCGGAGGCGATGAGCAAGAACCAGGAGGCGGTGATCGCCCAGCAGGCCGGCACCCTCACCTCGATGGCCCGCGAATCCCTGCTGCCCGCAATCGAACCCGAAGCGGCGGCGACGAACGGTGAGGTGCCGCAGCGCACTTAGGCCGCGCCGAGCCTGCGCTGCACCGGCCGGGGCAATGGCACTCGGCCGGTCGGGGTGGGCGTGCACTGGTCGGTGATGCGGCCGGCCAGATCGGGGAGGAAGGGCGTCAGGTGACAGGCGATGGCGCGGCAGGCTTCCCAGAGCGTCGCCAGCACCGGTTCCAGATCGCGATGCCCGGCCTCGAATTCCCAAGGGCGGATGTCATTGACGTACCGATTGGCCGCCACCACGATCGCCCGCACCGCCTCGGTCGCCGCCCGGAAGTCGTAATCACCCAGTGCGGATTCGATGCGGGCATCGGCCGCCGCGAGCGTCTCGGACAACTTCTCCGACTGGGGCCCAGGAGAATCCGCAACCGGCGGCCTGCCGTCCAGCGCGCGGTGGATCAGGCTCACGGTGCGGTTCACCAGGTTTCCCAGCCCGTTCGCCAGCTCGTCGTCGGCACGATGCACCAGCCGCGCCGCAGTGAAATCGGCGTCCCCGAGCCGCGGCGGTTCCCGCAGCAACCACCAGCGCACCGCATCGACACCGTACTTTTCCACCAGATCCAGCGGATCGATGACGTTCCCGGTCGACTTGCTGATCTTCTTGCCGTCCAGGGTGAGATAGTCGTGCACCAGGATCTCGGTGGGCAGCGGCAAGCCGGCCGACAGCAGCGCCGCGATCCAGTACACGGCGTGGAATCGCAGTACCCCCTTGCCTACCAGGTGAATTCGCCGATCCGCGCCGATCCACCAGCGCCGCAGCTCCGTCTCGTCGGTCCCGTACCCGAGCGCGGTGATGTAGTTGGCGAGCGCGTCCCACCACACGTAGACCACCTGCGCCGGATCCCCAGGCACCGGAATCCCCCACCCCCGTGCCCGCGCCACCGACCGCGAGATCGAAAGGTCTTCCAGCCCAGCGTCGAGAAACGCGAGGATCTCGTTGCGCCGCTCGATCGGCTCGATCCGCACCGTGCCGTCGGTCAGTACTCGCCGCACCTCGCCCCGGTATCGCGACAACCGGAAGAACCAGTTGTTCTCCGCCACCGGCTGCGGTGCGGTGTCGTGGTCGGGACATCGCCCGTCCACCAGTTCCCCGGCGTATAGAACTGTTCGCATCCCACGCAATACAGCCCCTCGTAATGCCGCCGGTACAGGTCGCCCGCCGCCGCCCCGGCCCGCCACAGCCGCTCCACCCCCGGACGATGGCGCGGATCGGCGCTGGTGCGGATCACCGAGTCGATCGACAGTGAAAGTGGTTGCGCGAGTGCGGTGAATGCCGCCGCGTTGGCGTCCACGAACTCGCGCACCCCGACTCCGGCGGTCTCGGCCGCGAGCACGTTCTTGAGCGAATTGTCATCGGTTCCGGTGTGCAGCCGCACCGCGGCACCGCGCCCGCGCAGATACCGCGCGAGCACATCGGCCTGCACCAACTCCAGCACGAACCCCAGGTGCGGGCGCGCGTTGACGAACGGCAGCGTGGTGGTGAGGTAGACGGTCATCGGATCCTCCATGGGTATGGCGGGGGCTCCGACCCCGAACACGAATCGAGGCCCCGGTGGTCAGGGCCTCGAAACGGTTGTCGCGCAGCGTCAGTGGCCCCGGGTGCGGGGCATCATGTCGGTGTGCGCGGACGTGTTCACACCCGGAATGCTACCGGTGGAACCGAGGGTGCGACAGCGAGTTTTTCATGCGGCCCGCAACGCCCGCACTGTCATTCCGTGCCACCTTTCGAATACCAATAGGTATTCTTTTCGGCCTTCCGCAGGAAAGACATTGGGTGCGCGGAATTCTCGGGCAAACGCCGCACATTGATCATGAAGCGTGTGTAGCGTCGGGCTTGCTCGAAGACCTACATTGAACAAGTGGTGGCGTGGTGCTCGGTATTGACGGCTGCTTGAAACGCATCGGGGAAATTCCCGGCGCCCGCAGCGTGACACTGGTAGATGGCGCGAGTGGCCTGGCGATAGCGGCGACCGGTCGGCACGAACTGGTGGATCCGGACGAAGACGCCGCTGCCACAACGGATGTCGTGCGCGCCGTGCTGGCCTGCCCGGCGCTGGCCAGCGGGGTGGACGGGGACGAGATCACCGAGATCATCGTGTGCGGCCCGCGTGGTTATCACCTGTTGAATTTGATCGACGGCGACTTCGACGGACGACTGTTCGTTCATGTCCTCTGCGACGAGGACGGCGGAAATCTGGCCCTCGCCAGATTCCAGCTCCGCACCATTCTTGCGGAATTTGCTGGCGGGCCCGTCGAATTTGCTGAGGGCCGGCATGCGCGGTGAACTGGCGGCCGAACTGGCCCGGCTGGAATCCGAACGGCTAACCGGAGTCCTGCGAACCGGTGACGGCGCCTTCCACCTCATCGAGGGCGTCGTCGCCGGTGCGGATTGCCGCCGCACTCCCGGCCTGGATCGCATGGTGATCGAGGCCGGGGTGGCGACCGCCGCGGACTGGCAGCGCGCCGGCCTCGGCGATCCGGGACAGGTGCTGCAGCGGCCGCGCCTGGAAGCCCTTGCGGTGCTGTCGATCTTCGACGCCGCCTACTTCCTGCTGTCCGCCCCGTCGCTCGCGGAATTCCAGCCCGCGCCCCCGCACTGGCTGGCCGGAGTCTGCCAGGTCGCGCCCCGGGCCCTGATCCACGAATGCGCCCGGCGCGGCGATTCGGGCCCCTGGTCCGCGAGCCTGGTGGACCGGGCCCCGGTGGTCCCGGTCCGCCGTACCCGATGCCGCCGCGTGGTGCTCACCGGCGGGCAGGCCGAGATCCTCGCCGCCGCCGACGCGCGCCGCAGCATCACCGCGATCGCTCAGGACCTGGGCCGCACCGCCTACGGCTGCCTGGTGGCGGTCCGCGAGCTGACCGCGGCGGGCCTGATCGAACCGCCCGCCCCGCACACCCCGGTCGTGATGACCGACTCGGTGATCACCGAACCGGTGGTCGCCCCCGCCGTCACCGGTCCGGTACCGCTGCCCCGCCGCCGCCGTGGACAAGCGACCGCCGTCGCGCCGCCCGCGCCGCTGCCGGTGCCGGAGCTGTGGGAACCGGTGGACCGGGACATACTCGTCCGCCTGCGTGCGGCTTTGAAGGAGCTCGCGTGATCACGCGGAAGAAGAAGCTCGGCGATCTGATGGGAAGGTTGACCAAGGTGCCGATGCCCGAAACGAATACGCAGGTGCTGGCGGAGCTGAAGGCCCTGCGCGAGCGGGTGCCCCAGGTGACCGGATCGCTGGTGGCGTCCAATGACGGACTGCTCATCGCGCACGATCTGCCCACCCATATCGAACCGACCGCCATGGCCGCCATGACGGCCGCCCATCTGTCCCTCTCGCACCGGCTCACCGTCACCGCGCACGGCGGCGGCTTCCACGAGGTGGTGGTGCGCGGCACCGGCGGCCACGTGGTCATCTACGCGGCGGGCTGGACCTCGCTGACCGTACTCGCCGAACCCGAGATCAATATCGGCCGTCTGCATCTGGAGTCGCGCCCGGTGGCCCGCGCCATCGCCGACCATCTGGCCGTCACCGCCAAGAACGGCACCAAGGACCCGGCAACGAAAACCGAATGAAAGGAAAACGCATGTCCAGCATGGATATCGCACTCAAGGACATGATGGTGATAGACGGCTCCATAGGCGCGGCTGTCGTCGACTACAACAGCGGCATGGCGCTGGGGATGCTCGGCAGCTCCAAGCAGCTCGACCTGCAGGTCGCCGCCGCCGGCAATACCGAAGTGGTGCGCGCCAAGATGCGCACCATCGAACAGCTCGCGCTGGGCGAGACCATCGAGGACATTCTCATCACCCTCTCCAGCCAGTACCACATCATCCGCCCGATGACCGGGCGCAAATCCAAGGGCCTGTTCCTCTACCTGGCCCTGGACCGGGATCGCGCGAACCTGGCGCTGGCCCGGCACCGGCTCAAGACCATCGAAGAGGAACTCGAGGTCTGAGCCAGGCGCGCACAGCGCCACAACGGAATCCGTCGGCTTGTAGGGTTTCGGGGACACCGGACGACTCCGGTGACCTGCGGGATGAAGGGATGGCCGAGGATGTCGGACGAGCCGTTCGAAGTACTACTGGACGACTTCGAGAAGAAGGACGAGTGGGAGGTGAGCGGAGCGGGCGCGGCCCGCACGCATCTCACCACTTTCGTGGAGGGCGCGCCGAACAAGGAGCCCGGAGTCTACGCGGATGGTGTTGCCGGGCGTGACATCCGGGCTCTGGTGCTGCTGGTGCGTTCGGCCACCGACGATTTCGAGGTGGAACTCGTCCGCACCGCGGGCGCGGACTACCCGATCGCCGGTGAGCTGGCGGCGGTGAACCTGTGGATCCGTTCACCGCACGCCGCGCTCTCGGTCTACGCGCACCTGCGCGATACCGCCGGGCAGACCCGGGAGCTGTTGCTGGGCAAGGTGTCCTGCGATCCGGAATGGAAGCGGATCGGCGCGCAGCCCGCCGAGCCGATCACCGGCGCCACCCTGACCGGCTTCACCATCCGCCTCACCGAAGTGGTCAAGACCTCCGGCGAGGTGATGATCCTGCTGGACGATCTCACCGCGCGGACGCGTTCCTGAGCAGCACCGACAGCACCGCCGCGAGCAGCGACAGCCCGGTGATCCCGGCGAAGGCCAGCTGGTAGCCCGATACCGGAGCCCAGCCCGAAGCCGTTGCGCGGGACAGGATCACCGCGATGCCCGCGACGCCCACCGCACCGCCGATGCGCTGCACGATATTCACGAACGCGGTGGCGTCGGGCAGCTGCTCGCGCCGCACCGAGGCGTAGGCGGCCGAGACGAGCGGCATGGCGGCCACGCCGGTCGCCATCCCCGCCAGCAACAGCAGCACCTCCACCAGCAGCACGTTCGCGTTCACGGGCAGCAGCGCGAACGGCAGGAAAGCCAACGCCACCAGCAGATTTCCGGCGATGGCGACCCGGCCGCCGCCGAAGCGGTCGGACAGTCGCCCGCCCAGCGGCAGCATGATCACGCCGCCCGCGCCGAACGCGATCAGCTCCACGCCGGTCCGGATCAGGCCGTCGCCGTGCAGGATCTGGAAGTACAAGGGCAGCAAGACCATCGCGCCGAACATGGAACCGCCCGCGAAGAATCCCGCGGTGTTCGCGGTGGCGAAGGCGCGATTGGCGAACAGCCGCAGCTCCAGCAGCGGAGCGTTCATGCGCAGGCCGCGCACCACGAATCCGGCCATACCGGCCAGGCCGAGCACGATCGGCAGCCACACCGAAAGCGCTGCGGTGGAACCCTTCTCACCGATCTCGGAAAGCCCGTACACCACCGCCGACACCCCGCCGCCGGCCAGCACCAGCCCGAACACGTCCAGGGGCTGCGTGGCCGTGCCCCGGTCCAGCGGCAGATACCGCATGCCCAGCGCCAGGCCGATCAGCCCGAACGGGATATTGATCAGGAACAGCCATTCCCAGCTCCAGTGCGCGAGCATGAGCCCGCCGATGGTCGGGCCGATGGCGGGCGCGCCCACCACCGCGATGCCGACCACGCCCATCACCCGGCCCATGCGCTGCGGTCCGGCCGCCTGACCGAGGATGGTCTGCCCCGCCGGGATCATCAGCCCGGCGGCGAGGCCCTGCAGAATCCGCAGTGCGATAAGCCAATTCGCGGTCGGCGCGAAGGCGCACGCCGCCGAGACCACGGTAAAGGCGGCCAGCGCCAGCAGCCACAGCCGCCCCACGCCGACGCGCCGGGCCAGCCAGCCGACCACGGTGAGCGAAACGCCCAGGGCGAGTAGATAACCGCTGGCCACCCATTGAATCGTGGCGAGCGAGGCGTGCAGGTCGGCCCCGATGGTGTGCAGGCCGATATTCACCAGCGAGGTGTCCAGCATGCCCATGACCGCGCCGAAGACGACGACGCCCGCGGTGCGCCAGACGTGCGCGGGAATCTTGCCGGAGTCGGCGGGTGGGTTCGGAGCGATGGGGGTGGCGTTGTCCGTGCGCGTCCGCGACATCGGACCCCTCCTTCAGTTGTTGTTGAGCACTACAATTGCTGAGCTTAACAATGATTGAGTAGCTCAACAATAGGTAGAATCAACAGGTGATCGAGGACCGCGAGTACCACCCCCGGGGCCTGCTGCGTTTTCCCACCTACGCGCTCGGCAAGCTGCACAAGAAGGTGCACAACGAAGTCGACTCCAACCTGCGCGAACACTGGGTGCTGACCTATCTCGCCGACGAGGGCGAGATCTCCCAGCAGGCCATGGCCGATGCCATGGAGATCGATCGCAGCGAAGTGGTGCGCCTGGTCGACAGCCTGGAGAAGGCCGGCCTGGTCACCCGGCAGCGCGATCCCGCGGACCGGCGGCGGAATTTCCTGGTCATCACCGCGGCCGGGAACCGGCTGCGGGAGCAGACCGACGCGCAGCTCGCCGAGACCACCGATCGGCTACTGCACCGCCTGACCCCGGCGGAACGCGCCACCCTGCACCGGCTTTCGCTCAAGGCCCTCGGCTACGAACCGGACGAGGCCGGACCGTAACGAACCCGGCGGTCTGGATACCCATTGCGCCCGCGCCGCGAACAGCTACCGTGTGCACGTGCCTTCTCGACCCCGGCTCCCCCGCCTGCCCGCGCTGACCCCGCCCCTGGACGCCCGGCGCGGCTACCACCAGGCGGAAATCCTCAACGAGCTGCGGCGACTGATCATGGAAGGCAATCTGCCGCCCGGGACCGGTATGCCGCTGGGCGAGCTGGCCCGCAGTTTCGGGGTGAGCGCCATCCCCGTGCGCGAGTCGTTGCAGACACTGATCGGCGAGGGGCTGGTCGAGCACAAGCCCAATCTCGGATACCAGGTCACTCTGCTGACCACGCGCGAGCTGCGGGAGCTGTACGTGGTCCGGGAACGCCTCGAATCAGCGGCCCTCGCCGCCGCCGTCGACCGGGCCACCGCGGCCGATCACGACCTCGCGCGCGAGACCCACGCGCTACTCGAACAGGCCATCCTGACCGAGAACGCGCTCGCCTATCACCGCGAGACCCGCAACTTCCATCTGGCGCTGGTGCGCCCATCCGGGATGGCGCGCGTGGTGCACATGCTCGAATACGCCTGGAACATCACCGAACCCGTGCAGCCGATGGTGCACGCCAGCACCGCGGACCGCATCGTGCTGCACGCCGACCACTCCAAACAGCTGGCCGCCTTCCTCGCCCGCGACGCCGAAGCGCTGCTGCTGGCAACCGATGAGCACCACCTGCGGCTGAACGGAGTAGTGTCGCGCCTACCTACCGATACCGGACTTTTTGCGGAACCTGACGATGTAAAAGATATATAGTTTCAGCAATATCCGGGCAATACCGACTCGATAGCGTCGCGCACACCTGTGGTTCCGATGACCGGGACCCGACGAGATCGGATGTGCGAGATGACCGAAACCGTTGCGCCGTCGGCAGCGCTGCCGGCGACCAACGCGCCGGATTACGATCCCCGGCTCACGAACGAAGACCTGGCCCCGCTGCGCAAGCAGACCTGGGGCACCTACAACATCTTCGCGTTCTGGATGTCCGACGTGCACAGCGTCGGCGGGTATGTAACCGCGGGCAGTCTCTTCGCGCTCGGCCTGCACTCCTGGCAGGTGCTCATCGCCCTGGTCGTGGGCATCACCATCGTGTACGGGCTGTGCAATCTCGTCGCCAAGCCGTCGCAGGTGACCGGAGTTCCGTATCCGGTCATGTGCCGCAGCTCGTTCGGCGTGCTCGGCGCGAACGTGCCCGCCATCATCCGCGGCCTGATCGCGGTGGCCTGGTACGGCATTCAGACCTTCCTGGCCTCGGCGGCCCTCGATGTGGTGCTGATCAAGCTGTTCCCGAGCCTCGGCAAGTACGCGGTGGTCGGCGACTACGGCTTCCTCGGACTGTCGGCGCTGGGCTGGGCCAGCTACCTGCTGCTGTGGGTGCTGCAGGCGGCGGTGTTCTGGCGGGGCATGGAATCGATCCGCAAATTCATCGACTTCTGCGGGCCCGCGGTGTACGTGGTCATGTTCGTGCTGTGCGGCTACCTGATCTGGAAGGCCGGCTGGAGCGGCATCGACCTGAACCTGGGCCAGGCCACGCTGAGCGGCTGGTCGGCGGTGCCGGTCATGCTGGGCGCCATCGCGCTGGTGGTGTCGTACTTCTCCGGGCCGATGCTGAACTTCGGTGACTTCTCCCGCTACGGCAAGTCCTTCGCCGCGGTCAAGCGGGGCAATCTGCTCGGGCTGCCGGTGAACTTCCTGGTGTTCTCGCTGCTGGTGGTGGTGACGGCGTCGCTGACCATTCCGGTGTACGGGGAGCTGATCACCGACCCGGTGGAGACGGTGGCGCGCATCGACAACACCTTCGCGATCGTGCTGGGGGCGTTGACCTTCACCATCGCGACCATCGGCATCAATATCGTCGCCAACTTCATCTCGCCCGCCTTCGACTTCTCGAACGTGAACCCGCAGAAGATCAGCTGGCGGATGGGCGGCATGATCGCCGCCGTCGGGTCCGTGGTGATCACGCCGTGGAACATGTACAACAACCCCGACGTCATCCACTACACGCTGGAAACCCTCGGCGCGTTCATCGGCCCGCTGTTCGGCGTCCTGATCGCCGACTACTACCTGGTGCGCAAGCAGAAGATCATCGTGGACGACCTGTTCACCATGAGCGAGCGCGGAAGTTACTGGTACCGCAAGGGTTACAACCCGGCCGCCGTGCTCGCCACGGTGATCGGCGCGGCCGCCGCGGTCTTCCCCGTCATGACATCCGGCACCCTGACCGGCATGTACACCGCCGCGCAGTACAGCTGGTTCATCGGCTGCGGGCTGGGACTGATCTGCTACTACCTGCTGGCCACGCGCGGACCGCTGAAGCTGTCCGTCGCCGGAAATCGGTGAGGAACATGCGAATTCGAGTCATCAACCCGAACACCACCGCCGCCATGACCGCGGTGATCGAGGAATGCGCGAAATCGGTCGCCGCGCCGGGGGTGCTGATCGAGGGGATCACGCCGAGCATGGGACCTGCGTCCATCGAGAGCCATTACGACGAGGCGCTGGCCGTGCCCGGGCTGCTCGCCGAGATCGCCGCGGGCGAGGCGGCGGGCGTGGACGGATACGTGATCGCGTGCTTCGGCGATCCCGGGCTGGACGCGGCGCGGGAACTGGCGCGCGGGCCGGTCATCGGGATCGCGGAGGCGGCCATGTACGCGGCCAGCCATCTGGGGCGGTCGTTCAGCGTGGTCACCACCCTGGCGCGGACCGCCGGACGGGCGCACGATCTGGCGGAACGCTATGGGATGCAACGGTTCTGCGCGGGCGTGCACGCCTGCGAGATCCCGGTGCTGGAACTGGAGGACCCCAAGGCGCGCCGGGTCATCGCCGACGCCTGCCGCGACGCCGTGCACGCCGACAATTCCGATGCCATCGTGCTGGGGTGCGCGGGCATGGCGGATCTGTGCGAATACTTGACCGAGGAGGTCGGGGTGCCGGTGGTGGACGGGGTCGCCGCCGCCACGCTGACCGTGCAATCGCTGGTGACCATGGGCTTGCGCAAGTCCGGGCGCGGGGAGTTCGCGGCTCCGCTGCCCAAACGGTACGTGGGATTGCTGACCGGATTCGGGATCGACGAGCAGGAGGATCGGGCGTGACATTGTCACCGGATGTGCTGGCCGGGTTGGGAACTCGGCTGACCGGCGTGGACGCGGAACTGGCGCGGGACTATCCGGGTGACCGGCCCGGGCAGCCGATCCACACCGCGTACATCAGCGGTGCCGATGCCGCGCCGGACATGCCCGCGGTGTGGGGTGCGGCGGCGGTGCAGCTCGCCGAGACGCATCGGGAGTTGCTGGGCGAGCTGGCCGGGGCCGAAGTGGTGTGGCGGGTGCTGCGTGTGCTGCGGGAGCGGCCGATCCAGGATCTGCGCTTCGACTTCGAGGACGGGTACGGGACGCGCGGGGACGAGGTCGAGGACGCCGACGCTTTGCGGGCCGGAGCGGCGTTGAAAGCGCTGCCGGCCGAGGTGATCTCGCGGGGCATCCGGATGAAGGGGCTCACCACGCTCGAATGGGCGCGGGCCGTGCGGACGCTGGAGAAGGTTCTCGAAGGTGCGGGCGGGGTGCCGGACGGGTTCGTGTTCACGGTGCCGAAGATCCGGCATATCTCGCAGGTGGATATCGCGGTCGAGCTTTGTGACGCAATGGAATCCGCGCACGGGCTGGCCGCCGGCTCGCTGAAGTTCGAGCTGCAGATCGAGAGCCCGCAGGCCATCATCGCCGCGGACGGGAGCGCGCCGGTCGCCCGGGCGATTCACCGGTCGGCCGGGCGCTGCACCGGATTGCATTACGGGACTTACGATTACAGCGCCGCCTGCGGGATCTCGCCGCAGTTCCAGTCGCTGGAGCATCCGGTGGCCGATCACGCCAAGGCCGTCATGCAGGCCGCCGCCGCACAGACCGGGGTGTGGGTGTGCGACGGGTCCACGCAGGTGCTGCCCATCGGCACCGAAGCCGAAGTGCGGGCGGCGGTCTCGCGGCACTTCCATCTCGTCACCCGCTCCCTGGAACGCGGCTACTACCAGGGCTGGGACATGGGAGCCGGGCATCTGGTCACCCGCTGGCTGGCCACCTTCAACTTCTTCCGCAACGCGCTGGGCGTCGCCGCGCCGCGCATCAGCCGCTACCTGGATCGCCAGGGCGGCGCGGTCATGGACGAACCCGCCACCGCGCAAGCCCTCGCCACCGTGGTGCTGCGCGGATTGGATTGCGGTGCGTTCGGATCCGACGAGGTCACCGCCCTCGCCCCCAAAGCCACCGTCGAGGTATTGCATCAATTGCGAGAAAGGAAGATTCCGGCGCTATGAGCGACGTCGATTTCACGCTGCTTCCCGACCTGGCCGTCCGCACCCTCGGGGGCGCGGTGGTGTGGGCCAATGACGAATCCTTCGCCGAGAAGGAGAACCTGATCCGCCCCGAGGAATCGGAGTACTCGCCCGCCACGTTCGGGCACAAGGGTCAGGTGTACGACGGGTGGGAGACCCGCCGCCGCCGTGGCGAGGTGGGCGCGTTTCCCGCCGACGACGACTGCGACACCGCCATCGTGCGGCTGGGCGTGCCCGGTGTGATCAAGGGCGTGGTGGTGGACACCGCGTGGTTCAAGGGCAATTACCCGCCCGAGGTTTCGGTGGAAGCCATTGCGGTGGAGGGGTATCCGTCGGTCGACGAACTGGTCGCCCTCGACGGCTGGACCACCATCGTCGATCGCGCCAAGGTCGAAGGCGACTCCAAGAACCCCTTCGGCGTCGATTCCGACAAGCGCTGGACCCACGTCCGCCTGCGCATGTTCCCCGACGGCGGCGTGGCTCGGCTGCGCGTGCACGGGGTGGCGAAACCCGATCTGCGCCTGCTCGATTCGGGCCCGTTCGACCTGGCGGCGCTGGAGAACGGCGGCCTGGTCGCCGACTGCTCGAACCGCTTCTACTCGCATCCGCAGAACGTCCTGATGCCCGGTCGCGCCCGTGTCATGGGTGACGGCTGGGAAACCGCTCGCGGCCGCAACAAGAACACCAACGACTGGGTGCTGGTCCAGCTCGTCGAAGAGGGTGTCCTGAACATGGTCGAGATCGACACCTCCTACTTCCTGTTCAACAGCCCGGGTGCGGCCTCCCTCACCGGAATTCGCGCCGACGGCACCGAGGTCGAGCTGCTCCCCCGCACCGTCCTGCAACCGGACACCCGGCACCGCTTCGGCATCTCCGTCGACGCCCCCGTCGTCCAGGTCCGCCTCGACGCCTACCCCGACGGCGGCCTGGCCCGCCTGCGTGTCATCGGCACCCTCACCGACGCGGCCCGCGACCGCCTGCGCGCCGCCCAGGAAGCGTGATCTCCGATGAGCGACTTCGACCCCACCTACCCCCGGGACATGGTGGGCTACGGCCCCAACCCACCGCACCCGCACTGGCCCGGTGACGCCAATATCGCCGTCAACTTCGTCCTCAATTACGAAGAAGGCGGCGAGAACAACGTCCTCGACGGCGACCCGGCCTCGGAAACCTTCCTCTCCGACATCGTCCCCGCGGCGGCCTTCCCCGACCGCCACATGTCGATGGAATCCATCTACGAATACGGCTCCCGCGCCGGCCTGTGGCGAGTCCTGCGCCTCTTCGAACAGCGCGACATCCCGCTCACCATCTTCGGCGTAGCCCGAGCCCTCGAGCGAAACCCCGAAGCCGTAGCCGCCTTCAAGCGTCTGGGCCATGAGATCGCCTGCCACGGCCTCCGCTGGATCTCCTACCAGTCGGTGGACGCCGCTACCGAGCGCAAGCACATGGAAGAGGCGGTGGGCATCATCACCCGGCTCTTCGGTGAGGCTCCGAAAGGCTGGTACACGGGTCGCGACTCGCCGCAAACCCGGGAATTGGTTGTAGAGCACGGCGGCTTCAGCTACGACTCCGACTCTTACGCCGATGACCTTCCGTACTGGGTCAAGGTAGGCGACAGGGACCATCTGGTGCTTCCCTACACCCTCGAAACCAACGATATGCGCTTCTCCTCCCCGGCGGGGTTCGCCAACGGCGAGGAGTTCTTCACCTACCTGAAGGACGCCTTCGACATCCTCTACGCCGAAGGCGAATCCGGCTCTCCCAAAATGCTTTCGGTCGGCCTCCACTGCCGAATCGTCGGGAAGCCCGCCCGCGCCAAGTCTCTCGAGCGTTTCCTCGACTACGTTCAATCTCATGAGAAGGTGTGGTTGACCCGCCGCATCGACATCGCCGAGCATTGGCGCAAGGTGCATCCGGCTGGCTGAAACAGCTTGTAGTACAGGACTTGCGGCCCGGAACCTTGACTGGTTTCGGGCCGCAGTCGAAGACAAAAGAAAAAAGATGGAGGTGTGGTTGCGTCGCCTGCCCTGCCGGGCCTTAGCTCACGCGACTTGGGAGCCTCGACCTGCGGTCTTCGACGGTGGTGCCGCGCAGGCCGAGGGGGACATCTCGGGGGATCAGGTGCGGGGAATCGTGAAGGTGCTCAACCGGATTCCTGCCGCCGCGCCCGCGGGGGCCAGGGGTGAGGCCGAAGAGATTCTGGTCGCTCATGCTCGGTCCGGCGGGTCGCCTGATGATCTGCCGAAGATCGGCGAGGCCATTCTGGCGCGGCTCGATCCCGACGGCACGCTGAGCGGCGAACGTGATCGCGCGCGGGTGCGAGACCTGACGCTGGGCAAGCAGCGGATCGACGGGATGTCTACGCTCAAAGGGGAAATCGTCCCCGAGCTCCGTGCCCTGCTCGAACCGGTGCTGGCGAAGTACGCGCGGCCGGGTATGTGCAATCCGGCCGACCCGGAAAGCCCGACTGCCGCGGATGCCGACGGGACTGTGGATCGGGCGGTGCTCGATGCTGCCGCGGCGCGAGACACTCGCACCGGCGGACAGCGCAATCATGATGCGCTGCTGGCGCTTTTGGGTTCGAGCGTGTCGCTGGACGGGCTCGGTAGTCACCGTGGACTGCCTGTAGCCACCGTGATCACGATGAGTGTGGAGCAGCTCGAAGCTGTCGCCGGTGTGGCGACCACTGCTACCGGAGGTACCGTTCCGGTCGCGCAGGCGGTCAAGCTTGCTGCTGCGAAGGGGCCGCGATTTCTGGCCGTGGTGGATCCGGCGGGAATGCCGTTGTACCTCGGGCGTTCTCGCCGTCTGGCCAGCCCCGCGCAGCGGATGGCGCTCATCGCCGCCGAGAAGGGCTGCACCCGTCCCGGGTGCGACGCTCCCGCTTCGATGACCGCCGTCCACCACGTCACCGAATGGTCCAAAGGCGGCAAGACCGACCTGGACAACCTGACATTGGCTTGCGATCGTTGTCATGCCCTGGTCCATGACGGCCCCTGCGGTTGGAAAACCGTTGTGATGCCGAAAGATTCACGCTACCCCGGACGAACGGGTTGGATAGCCCCTGCCCACATCGACCCCACCGGGACACCGAAGGTGAATCACCGACACCACGCCGGAGAAATGATGGAACGCGCCTTGGCACGCTCCCACCCCCGCCCCTTCATCCCGAGATCCCGAAATTCCCGGAACGGGGAAATCCCCGGAACCCGGAAAATCCCGGAACCAACCCGGAAAATCCCGGAACCGGGAAATCTCTAAAAGGTGATGCGTGCAGCCACTACCGTCGAAAACCGCAGGTAGAGGCTCCCAAGTCGCGTGAGCTAAAGCCCGGCAGGGCACACGACGCAACCACACTTCCGGCTTTTGATCTCTTAATCTCTACCCCCGCTCCTGACGCTCCAACTCCACAGCCCGCTTCATCATCTCCCGAGCCCGAGTCCGATCCCCCGCATAGTCATAAGCCCGAGCAGCCCGATAAGACGACCGCCAATTCTCCGGATCAGCCTCGAACTCCAACTTCACCTTCTCGAAAAGCTCATCCGCAGCAGCCTTCTCGATCCGCCCAGAAGGCCGCCGAGGCAGGTCGGAGATATCGAGCTCCAGCCCCTCCTCATGAATCCGCCGAGCCAGATGCTGATGAGCGAACGCAGCCCGCACGCTGCTGTAGACCACCCAGATCCCGACAGCCGGAAGAATGAGAATGCCGACGCCGAGCACAGCCGCGGGGATGGACCCATCGGAGATCAGGCTGAACGCCATCCGCCCCAGGATCACGAAGTAGAAGGCCAGCACGAGGACCAGGGCAGCAATGAAGCCGACCCGCTTCGCCACCTCGCGGCCGTTGTTCTCGGCGGGCGCGCTCACAGGTCCAGCAGCGCGTCGATGCCGACCGTGAGGCCGGGACGGTGCGGAGTCTTACGGACACCGAGCACCACACCGGGCACGAACGAGGTGCGGTCGATGGAGTCGTGGCGGATGGTGAGCGTCTCACCCTGGGTTCCGAACAGGACTTCCTGATGGGCGACCAGACCGGCCAGACGCACCGAGTGGACACGGACGCCGTCCACGTCGGCCCCGCGCGCTCCTTCGAGTTCGGTGCTGGTGGCGTCCGGGCTGCGGCCCACGCCGGCCTTCTCGCGAGCGGCTGCGATGATCCCGGCGGTGCGGTAGGCGGTGCCGGAGGGGGCATCGGCCTTGTTGGGGTGATGCAGCTCGATGACCTCGACCGATTCGAACCAGCGCGCCGCCTGCTCGGCGAAACGCATGGACAGCACCGCGCCGATGGCGAAGTTCGGGGCGATCAGCACGCCGGTCTCGGGCGAGGCCGCCAGCCAGCCGCGGACCTGGTCCAGGCGTTCGGCGTCGAACCCGGTGGTGCCGACGACCGCGTGGATGCCGTTCTCCACCAGCCACTTCAGGTTCGGCATGACCACATCGGGATGAGTGAAGTCGACCACGACCTCGGTGCCGGATTCGGTGAACGCCTCGAGCGAGTCGTCCTTGTCGACCTGGGCCACCAGTTCGAGATCCGGCGCCGCTTCGACACCCGCGCAGATCGCCTGCCCGACCTTGCCGCGCGCTCCGAGCACACCCACCCGGATCCGGTTCGTGGTCACCTGGTCTCCTCACCTACTTCGTCACGGATACCCCGAGAGCCTATCGGGTCGCCCCGCCACCCTGTCCGAGCCCGTTGACCTGGCGTCGAGCAAACGCGGTGAGCTGGTTCATAGTGCGGCGAGCGATTGTTCAGCTGCCGGACAGCTGAGCGTCGGATCCGGGCGGTAGGCATCGCTGGTGAGAATTCGTCGTACCACCACCTGCGCACTCGCCGTCGCCGCCGCGTGCGCGTCCGTGCTGTCCGCCTGCTCTTCCGATTCCTCCGCCGATTTCACCGCGACCAAGGACCAGCCGCTGGTGATCTCGCTGGACGACCTGCTGGCCAAGACGGGCGGCAGCGCGGCGGTGGCCGTCGCCGATCCGGAGCACGGGAAGATCACCCGGCGCACCGACGGCTCGGTGGTGTACACCCCGGCCGCCGGGTACACCGGCGCGGATTCCATCAAAGTCACCACCACCGACGCGGTACGGCTGTACACCACCGATATCAAGCCGCTCGGCGACTTCGGCGGAGTCACCGTGCAGGGCAGCGCGTTCGGCTCGGCCTTCACCCCGGTGCCCGGCAGCAAGGACGAGTTCTACGGCATGACCGACCGCGGGCCGAACGTGGACGGCAAGGGCAAGAACGAGAAGCTTTCCGTCATACCGGATTTCACCCCGGCCATCGCCAAGTTCAAGCTGGTGGGCAACAAGGCGGTGCTGGAATCGACCATCACGCTGAAGAATCCGGCCGGGCAGCCGTTCAACGGGCTGGTCGACTCCTCCGCGCCGACCGGAGAGACCATCAAGGATCTCAACGGCAATGTGCTGCCGCCGACCGACCACGGCCTCGACAGCGAGGGCCTGGTGGCGCTGGCCGACGGCACCTTCTGGGTGTCCGACGAATACGGCCCGTTCCTGGTGCATTTCGATGCCAAGGGCACCGAGCTGGAACGGCTCGCGCCGGGTCGCGGACTGCCGAAGGAGATCTCGGCGCGCACCCCCAATCAGGGTATGGAAGGGCTGACGGTCACGCCGGACGGCAGCACGCTGGTCGGCATCGTGCAGAGCGGGCTGAACCTGCCGGGTGTCAGCTCCGCGCGTGAGGTGCCGATGACCCGCATCGTGACGGTGGATCTGAAGACCCGCGCCGTCAAGGAATTCGCGTATCCGCTGGAGGATCCGAAGGAGAAGCTCGCCGTCTCCGAGATCACCGCGCTGAGCAACACCACGTTCGTGGTGGACGAGCGGGACGGCAACAAGGCCCCGAAGTCCAACAAGAAGCTGTGGACCATCGATATCTCCGGCGCCACCGATATCGGCCCGCAGGCGCAGGTTCCGGGCGCGACCTACGACGCCGACAAGGGTCTGCTGGTCGACGGTAAGCCGCTCGAGACCTATGTGGGCGCGGTGCCGACCGCCGACGGGGTGGCCGCGCTGAAGAAGGCCGGGATCACCCCGGTCACCAAGAAGTCCAACCTCGATCTGAGCGCACTGCTCGCGACGCTCAACGCCGACGGCAAGTTCTTCGGCCACGACAAGGTCGAAGGCGTCGCGACGGTGGACGGCGGCAAGACGCTGTACATCGCCAACGACTCCGACTTCGGGCTCGAGGGTGCGAACGGCGAACAGCCGCCCTTCACCCTCAAGGCCAAGACCCTGCCGAACGGCGTGCAGGACACCGGCGAGATCCTGCTGGTCGACACCACCAAGCTGCCCGCCGAGACGGCCACGAAGACCGTCACGCTGCAGGTGAAGTGATCAGTCGAACATGATGACCTGCCGCAGGGCATGCCCTGCGGCCAGCTCGTCCATGGCGGAATTGATGTCCTCCAGGCGGATTCGCGAGGACACCAGCCGCTCCACGGGCAGGCGGCCCTCGCGCCACATCTCCACGTACTGCGGGATGTCGCGCGACGGGACCGCCGAACCCAGATAGCTGCCGATGATGGCCCGGCCCTGCGCCACCAGGCCCAGCGGTGAGATGCTCGCGCGGGCGTCGGGGGCGGGCAGACCGACGGTGACGGTGGTGCCGCCGGGCGCGGTGGCGGCCACCGCGGTTTCGAAGGCGCGCACATTGCCCGCGGCTTCGATGACGACCTCGGCGAGGATGCCCTGTTCGGCCACTTCGGCGGGCGTGTAGGCCGAGGTCGCGCCCAATTCGAGAGCGGCTTTGATCTTCTCGGGCACGGTGTCGACGGCGATGACCTCGCGACCGGTGCCCGCGCGGAGAGCGGCGGCGACCATTACTGCGGCCATGCCGACACCGCCCAGACCCACCACCATGATGCGATCGGCCGGACCGGGTTTCGCCGAATTCAGCAGCGCCCCACCGCCGGTCAGCACCGCGCAGCCGAGCACGGCCGCCACGTCGGGCGGGACATCGGCGTCGACCGGGACCACCGAACGGCGATCCACCACCGCGTGCGTGGCGAACCCGGAGACGCCCAGGTGATGGTGCACCTCCGAACCGTCGCGCAGCAATCGCCTACCGCCGCTGAGCAATTCGCCCGCATTGTTGGCCAGGCTGCCCGGCAGGCACGGGGTGCGGCCTTCGCTCATACAGCCCGCGCATTCACCGCAGCGCGGCAGGAACGTCATCACCACGCGCTGGCCGACCTCGAGATCGTTGTCGCCCTCCCCCACCGCTTCGACGATGCCGGCCGCCTCGTGACCGAGCAGCATGGGCACGGGGCGCACCCGATTGCCGTCCACCACGGACAGATCCGAATGGCACAGTCCGGCCGCTTCGATACGGACCAGCAGCTCGCCGGGACCGGGTTCACCCAGGTCCAGTTCGCTGACGGTGATCGGCTTCGACGTGGCGAAGGGGGTTTCGGCCCCGATTCGCTCCAGGACAGCACCACGAATCCTCATGCGCCCGACGCTACTCCATCGACCCGGGGGCGGGCTCGGCGTCTTTCAGCGCCCGGGATCGTCGCCGCCGCGGAAACACACGGTCATGTGCCGTTTGTCCCACACCACCCAGACCGCGCCGCGGCCGTCGCGCGGGCAGCGGCTGCCGTCGACGGTGTCGGTCAGGACCGCGGTCGCCTGCACGATGTGCCGGCCGGAGGTATCGCAGTCGACCTTGGACGGTTCGTCCATGTGCGTGGTGTCGTAGCAGACGCCGACGCGCCAGTCGAAGGCCATGCACAGGTGGTAGACCAGCTTGCCGCTGCGGTCCTTGCGGCTCGACTCCAGTTTGTAGAGGTTGCCGGTGCAGGCGTCGGGGCCGGTCTGCTCGACGCGGTAATTGGCTTCCAGCGCAGTGCAATCGGCGGGTTCGGGGGTGCTGGCCTTCCAGGTGGGAGCGCCGGTGGCATCGGTGGTGCGTTCCATCGGGACCGAGACGCAGTCGCCGGGTTTGAGCAGCGACAACGGGTCCGGAGGGGCAGGTTTGGCGCTGGTGGAAGGGAGCGGCAGGCCCGCTTGGACGAGACCCGGAGGGGGCGCGACGGCGGTGCCGGCGATCGTGTCGCCCGCGATGCCTTCCACGGCGGGCAGCAGTCCCCCGGCCAGCCCGAGCCAGCCCGGCACGGCCAGCACGGTGACCAGCACGGTCCAGACGCGCTGCTTGCGCAGCACGGCTCCGCCCGCCGCCAGCACGGCCAAGATCAGCAGTGCGATCGCCACCCCGACGACGCCCCAGTGCACGTACTGCCACCCCACCGACGAACCCCTACCTCGTTACCTTTGCGAGCTATTGCACCTTAGACGGGGAAGGCGACAGCAGAGCGAATCCCACCTGTCGAACGCGCGCGGGCCGCGCAGGAATCCACACCGGTCGCCACTTTCACCGCATCAGTACACCGGGCCGCGCACCGGATTTCAATGCCGGAGCGCAAGTGGCACAAGGGATCAGCCGGTCAGCTCGGGCGCGGTCTCGGCGGGGACGGGCGGCCAGGCCGTCGGTTCGATATTGGCGGGTTTGGTGGAAGGCGAGGCATCCCAGTCGAATTGGATGCCGACCCAGGCGCGCGGGCGTTCGAAGCTGATCGTGCGGGCGTCGAAGGAGACGCGGCGGAAGGAGATGTCGCCGAAGAAGTCGCTGCCGGTGAAACTCACCGAACGGCCGCTGAAGACCACATCGGCGAAGGAGACCTTGCCGTGGTAGTCGGCGCGGGAGAAATTGGCTTCCAAGGTGCGGCCGGAACGCCAGCGGGCGGGCGCGCCCAGGTGCGCGCAGTCGAAGGAACTGGATCCGGCGTAGAAGCGCGAGCCGGTGAAAGTGATTCGGATGCCCAGGAATTCGGCGCCGGTGAAGGTGATGCGTTCGCCGTCGAAGAGCGCGGATTCGAACGAGGTCAGGTCGGCGGTGAGCCTGGCGTTGGCGAAGGTGGTGCGTTCACCGTTGAAGTTGGTGCGGACGAATTCGGTGCGGGCGCCGGCGAAGTGGGCGGCTTCGAACGTAGTGGCATTGCGGAAGACCGCGCCCTGGAAGGAAGTCCGGTCGCCGAGGAACCGGGTGCGTTCGAAGCTGGTGCCGCGGATGCCGATGAACTGGGCGCCCGCGAAGCGGGTGACGCGGCCGGCGAAGACGGCTTCGTGGAAGTCGGCGTCTTCGAACAGTACGTCGGAGAAGTCGAAATCACAGCCGGACCAGGAGATTTCGGCACTGGGCCGGAGTCTGGCGCCGATCACCCGGACGATGGTGTCGCGGACCTGCCGGTCGTTCTGGCGGTAGTGGTAGATGCGTTCGACGGCGGTGCCGGAGTCCTCCACCCGCTGCGATTTGGAGCTCAGATGGCTGGCGCCCTCCTCCGGCAGATAGGGCAGGCGTAGGTAGCCGCACAGCACGTCCACGCACTGCTGCCGCCGTGACCGCACCGAGAACTCGTCCGCCACACCGGCCATGGCGTAGACCCCGGCGACACGCACCGCCACATCCGGGTCGCCGAGCTGCCGGGCGGCCGCGCCGAACAGTTCCGCGAACCGCCCGCGTTCGGTGTCGCGCTGCCGCCGGTATGCCACCACCAGCGCCACCGCGCCGCCGACACCCGCGGTCACCCATAGCGCGATCTTGGTGAGATCCAGCTGATTCGGCGTTTCCGCCCGGGCGCCCAATAGTCGCCACAGCCCCCACCAGGTGAGCGAACCGACGACCAACCCACCGAGCACCGCCGCCAGCACCGACAGCAACAGCGCCGACCGCTCGAGCCTACGGTTCAGCGTCGAGCCGAACCTCCCCACACGCATAGCGGAAGGATAGCGACAGCGCGCCGCCGGCGCATCGCATGCACGTATTTTCCCTGCGTACAAGGACTTTCACTGCAACTCGCCGATCGCCACACCGCGACGCGCCCGGGAGGCGGCCTCGTCATCCGACCGCGCGGCCGAGGAGATCAGGCGGTGGCCTTGCGGCGCAGTCCCAGTCCGGCGGCGATCAGGCACGCCACCGCCACGGCGATCACGAACCAGGGGAACACCGTGGTCAGGCCCCAGGTGGTGGCCGCCCAGCCCGCGACGACCGTCGGCAGCGCCAGCGCCGTGTAGGCGAGCAGGTAGTAGGCCGACATGGTCTCGCCGCGCTTGTGTTGTGGCACAACATTGGACAGGTGGCGGATGGAGCCGCCGAAGCCGAGGCCGAAGGTCGCGCCGAGCGCCAGCCCGGCGATCAGCACCACCACCCAGTTGCCGGTGGCGAGCGCGGGCAAGGTCAGCACCAGGGCGGCCGCCATGCCCACATCGCCGATGATGGCGGCCCGGCGCGCCGGAATGCCGCCCGCGAACGCCTGCGCGAACGCGCCCGCCGTCGCGGTCGCGGCCACCACCGCACCGCCGAAGACCAGATTGTGGATGCCGGTCTCCTGCGCGGCCAGCGACGGATACAGCGACAGCAGCACGCCCAGCACCGACCAGGCCGCCATCACGCCGAGCGCCGAGAACCAGAAGTCGCTGCGGATCTCGTGCGGCACAGCCGGTTTGGCGATGGTGATGCGGGCCCGCACGCGCGCGGTGTGCGGTTCGCGCAGCAGCAGCACCCCGGCCGCGATGGCCAGGCAGGCGATGGTGATAGCCACGTACGGCGTGCGCAGCGGATGCGGCGCGTACTGCGCCAGCACCGCCGAGCCCAGGATCGCCACGGCCATACCGACATTGAAGGCCACGCCGGACAGCTGCCCCGAGCGCGCGCCGTGCGCCGGCCGCAGGTCCAGCAGCGCCGCCGCCCCGGCCACCACGGTCGCGCCGACGGCCGCGCCGTGCAGGGCGCGGGCCAGCAGCAGCATGGCCACATTGTCGGCGAGCAGGAACACCACCAGCCCGGCGATCATGATCGCGAAAGCGCCGAGCAGCACCGGCTTCCGGCCCACCACATCGGAGATGCGGCCGGACACCAGCACCGCGCCGAGCGCCGCCACCGCGTAGACGGCGAAGACGAAAGTCGTGGTGAGCGGCGAGAAGTGCCACGCCTGCTGGTAGAGCCCGTAGAGCGGAGCGGGCGCGCCGGAAACGCCGAGCGCCACGCCGCTGGCGACCAGCACCAGCGCGTAGGCCCAGGTCTGGGCGCCCTGCTCGGATTCAGCCGCGACCGTCGCAGGCGCTGCCATCCCATCCTCCATCAGGTAAGTTTGACTGTTATCGAACCTGACCCTACGCCAGGTTCGATGATCGTCAAACCACTAGTCGAGTGAGGTAAGTCATGACCGAACCGGCCGCCGCCCAGGCCGCCACCGGGGATGCGCTGCCCGAAGTGGCTCCGCTGCCCGCCGTGCTGGCCGCCCTGCAGGACCCGGTCCGGCTGGAGATGGTGCGCCGGCTCGACGCCTCCGAGGGGCCGCAGCGCTGTTCCTCGCTCTACGACTCGGTGAGCAAGTCCACCGCCGCGCATCATTTCAAGATCCTGCGCGAGGCCGGGATCACCTCCCGCTTCACCACCGACGGCAATACCTACGTCTCGCTGCGTGCCGAGGATGTCCGCCGCGCCCTGCCCGGGCTGCTGGACGCGGTCATCGACGCCGCCAATCGCGCCCGGCCCGACACCGAGCCCGCCGGCGCGAATCGCGCGGCAAAATAGGCAGCCGCGGCGGGCGGCGGAGCGCTACCGTCAGCCCATGCGCATTCGTGCCGCCACCGCCGAGGATCTGACCGCCCTGCAGGATATCGAGGTCGCCGCCGGCGAACCGTTCCGCGCCATCGGCATGCTCGAGATCGCCGACGATGAACCGCCGAGTCTGGAGCGGCTCGAGGAGTACCGGCGTGCGGGCCGGGCCTGGGTCAGCGTCGATGAAAACGACACGCCCCTGGCCTATCTGGTGAGTGAGCCCGCCGATGACACCGAGCACATCGCCCAGGTGTCGGTGCATCCGGACGCCGCCCATCGCGGGCTGGGGCGGGCGCTGATCGAGCATCTCGCGGACCGCGCCCGCGCCGCCGGGCTGCCCGCGCTGTCGCTCACCACGTTCGTCGAAGTGCCGTGGAACGCACCGTATTACGAGCGTCTGGGGTTCCGGCGGCTCGCCGACGACGAACTCACCCCGGATCTGCACAAGATCCGCGTGCACGAAGCCGAACTGGGCCTGGATCGCTGGCCGCGCACGGCCATGCGTCTGGAGCTCTGAGCCCGGCGCTCAGCGCAGGATGCCCGCCTGCCCCGCGGCCCGCACATAGGACGGGAATTCCGAGAGCAGGCGGTCGTACAGCTCGGCGTCGCTGACCGTGTCGATATCGTCGACGGCGAAGAAGCCGACATTGTCGACGCGGCGGCCCGCCATGGTGTCGAGCTGTTCCAGCACCCCGTACCCGTTGCGGCTGCCGAGTCCGATGAACTGCCAGAAGATCGGCTCCTCGACCGCGGCCCGCAATTGCTGCTCGATCTCCCGGTTCTTGTAGACGCCGCCGTCGGAGAAGAACAGCACCAGCGTCGCGGACCGCTGCGGTGTGGCGTGCACGTACCCGCGCACCTCCTGGATCACCTTCTGCTCCTCGTTCTGGATGCCCACCTGACGCATATCCACCTGCCCCGGCTGCAGATTGCGGGCGCGCCCCGGCAACAGCTTCAGCTGACCGCAGCGGACGTGCAGCTGCATCCACTGCGGGAGTTCGGCGATGGTCAGATCAGGCAGCCGGGCGGGATTACTGGCGAAGGTCCACGCCTGCATCGACCCGTTCTCGTCCAATTGCGCGGCGACAGCGGCCATTCGCTCCACCACGCGGTGAATGACGCCCTTCTCGTACAGCATCGTCATCGACCCGGACGCGTCCAGCACCAGAATCACCCGCGCCGTCAGCCCCTGCGCCCCTTGCTTGGCCAGGCTGACCGCGACCTGTTCCTTCCGCAGCGACAACCGCTTCCGCATATCGATGGGCAGCCGCTCCTCGCCCTTGGTCAGGCGAATATTGCCCGCACCCGAAGGCTGTTGGCCCGGCGCCGGCGCATGCGTGGCAGGTGGAGCCGCAGGCGCATCGTCCACGGTGATGCCGAAATCCGTTGCCAGCCCGGCCAGCCCGCTGGCCCACCCCTGCCCGACCGCCCGGAACTTCCACGCCCCGCCCCGCCGGTACAACTCACCACCCAGCATCGCGGTCTCCGGCCCGGCGGCGATATCGAACCGCGCCAGCTGCGCCCCCGACGCCGCATCCAGCAACAACAGATGCAGCCCGGGCACCTGCCCGAACGTCCCGCCGTCGGCGGAAGCACACAACGCGACCCGGTCGATATCCGCTTCCAGCCCAGCCAGATTCACATCAACGGCATCAGCGGTCCCCTGCTTCCCCGCATGCCGCACCGCCCCACTCGGATGCCCCGGCTGGTTGTAGAACACGAAATCCGCATCCGACCGCACCTTCCCGGACGCGGTGAGCAGCAACGCCGACGCATCGATCCCCGGCACCCCCGGCCCACCCGACCACGCGAGCACCGCCCGCACAGCAGCGGCGGCAACCGGCACATTGGCACCCTTGCTCAGATTCACGCTGCCAGTCTCCCCCACTTCCCGCCTCAGGTCTTTCCCAATGGGATGAATCGCCACCACACGACCGGATCGAGGCCGCCGGCGGCGTAAATCAGCCGAGGGGCAGGGTTTTCCACCAGTCGACGACGCCGCTGGGGGTGGCGGGGTCGCCCTTGGTGAAGAGGAGGAACTTCTCGCGTTTGGGGTCGTCGAAGAAGGAGGTGAGGAAGACGGTGGAGGGTTTGTCGGGGGAACGGTCGAAGCGGCGGTTGGTGTAGGTCTTGCCGTTGTTGGTTTCGGTGAAGGTGGGCTCGTCGACGGTGGAGGAGGTGAGGCGGGCCTGGCTGGAGGCCCATTGGGCGGCAGCCACATTGCGGTAGGCGAAGAGGGCGTACTCCTGGACGTCGTGGCCGGCGGTGTAGGTGCACTGCCAGGCGGAGGTCCAGCCGTCGAAGGCCACGCGGGCTTTGAAGTCGGCGGTTTCGGGGTCCACCACACGGCAGGTGGCGCCCGCGAAGCCGGTGCCCGCGGTGCCTTCGCGGGGGACGACCTTGGGGAAAGCGGCCGACATTTCGACGATTTCGGGGGGCGCGGACTTCGTTTTCGCGGATTGGCCGGACGGGGACGTCAACAGGATGGTGAGGCCGAGGACAGCCGCCAGGCAGGTGACGGCTACCGCGATGGCCCACAGGCGGGCGCGGCGGGCCCGTTCGGGTTCGGCGGCAGTCACTTTCAGGTGGCGGCCGGAGCGCGGGGCGAACAGCTGGGCGATATTGACCATGCCGGTGCGGCCGGTGGACGGGCGGCGTCTGGCGCCGCCGGTCGTGCCGGTTCGGGTGACGGTACCGGTGGTACCGGTGCGGCCGGACGCTTCCGCCCGGCGGCCGGGATCGGTGCCCGGTCGACCCGGGGTGGGGGGCCGGCCCGGTCTTCGGTGCGCGGCACCGGTTTCGGGGTTCGCGGCGGCGCGGCCGTTCGGTGCGGCGCCGCGGCGGGGCACGTTCGGGCCTTCCGGAACTCGGACCGATCCGGTCCCGCCGGCTCGCTGGACCGAATTCCCGCCGGGTCGCTGCCCGGCGCCACTTCCACCGGAGCGCGGCGCGCCGTTCGCACCGGAGCGCTGCCGCGCCGAGTCCGGCGCCCGATGGTGCACACCCGAACTGCGGGTGGCGGTTTCGACCGGCCGCGGCGGCCCGGGCAAGCCCGCCGCGGCCTCCATGGCCCGCCAGGCGGCTGCCGCGAACTCGGCGCAGGTCCGGTACCGCTCGTCCGGCTTCTTGGCCAGCCCGCGCGCCAGCACCGGATCCAGCCCGACGGGCAATCCGGGCCGCAGGCTCGCGATCGGCAGCGGACTGTCGTAAAGGTGCGCCTTGACGATCGCGCCCGGATCGGTGGCTGGGAACGGCATCGATCCGGTGAGCAGCCGGAACAGCGTGCACGCCAAGGCATATTGGTCGGAGCGCGAATCGACGGGCTGGTTCGACAGCTGTTCGGGCGAGGCGTAGGAGAGGGTCGCCATGACCGCGCCGGAATCGGTCAGCTGGGCGTTGTCCTCCTGCAGGCGGGCGATCCCGAAATCGGTGAGCAGCACGCCCGGCTGCTGCTCCCGGGTCTCGCGGGCCAGCAGGATATTGGCGGGCTTCACATCTCGATGCAGCACGCCGACCCGGTGCGCGTAGTCCAGGGCTTCGGCGGTGGCGGTGACGATCTCCACGGCCCGCGCGGGCGGCAGTTCCTCCACCGGAACGGATTCGGCTTCGACCCCGTCCACGTACTGCATGGCGATCCACAGCCGCCCGTTCTCGACCCCGCGGTCGTAGACGGTCACGATGCCGGGATGGTTCAGGCGCGCGGCTAGATCGGCTTCGCGCTCGAAGCGCGCGTGAGTCTCGCTGTCACCGTGGAATTCCGCGTTGAGCAGCTTCAAGGCGATCCAACGCGGCAGCCGGGGGTGACGGGCGAGGTACACCGCACCCATACCGCCACGACCCAACTCACGTTCGATCACATACCCGGCGAACTTCTCACCTGGTTCGAGCACATCCCCTCCAACAACCGGCCACGGCGATCATAGCCATGACCGGCCGAGGGGTGGCGGTCAGCACACAGGTGTTCGCTCAATCCACCAGATGGCGGACCGCCGCGGGCAGGTCACGCGTGCGCCGGTAGGGTCCGGCGACCGCGACCCCGTAGGGGCGGGAGAGCAGCGCGGCCGCGATTTTCGAGACTTCCGCGGTGGTGACTTCGTCTATGCGAGCGAGGGTTTCGGACACGCTGCGATGGTTGCCGTAGCTGAGTTCGCTGCGCCCGATGCGGTTCATGCGGGAGCCGGAATCCTCCAGCCCGAGCACCAGTCCGCCGCGCAAAGAGCCCTTGGCACGCGCGCATTCGGCATCGGTGATGCCATTGGCGGCCACTTCTTCCAGCACGCCGCGCGCCAAAGTCGCCACCCGCCCGAGGTTTTCGGGCTGGCAGCCGATGTAGACCGAGAACGCGCCGGTATCGGCGAAGGTGTCGACGCTGGAGTACACCGAGTACGCCAGGCCGCGTTCTTCCCGGATGCGCTGGAACAAGCGTGAACTCAGTCCACCGCCGAGCACGGTGTTGAGCACCGACAGCGGCCACCGCTTCTCGCCTTCGTGGCGGCCGAAAGCGCGGGTGCCGAACACCAGGTGCGCCTGTTCGCTGTCGCGGTGAATGCGCAGCAGTTCCGGATTCGTGCGCGGCCGGAACTTGCCTTCCCGGCGCGGCGCCGGTTCCTGCCCGCTGTCCAGGCGATCGGCGAAGGCCCGGTACACCAGTTCGACCACGTGATCGTGTTCGATATTGCCGGCCACCGCGACCACCATCCGGTCGGGCCGGTAGCGCCGCAGATGGAACGACCGCAGCTGGTGCGCCTGCATCGATTCGATGGTCTCGACGCTGCCGATCACCGGTCGCCCGATCGGATGATCGCCGAAGAGCGCGGTCAGGAACGCGTCCCCGACCATGTCCTCGGGATCGTCGTCGCGCATGCAGATCTCTTCCAGCACCACTTGGCGTTCCACCGACACGTCCTCGGCCCGGCACAGCCCGCGCAGCACCACATCCGAGACCAGATCCACCGCCAGCGGCAGGTCCTCGTCGATGACGTGGGCGTAGTAGCAGGTCTGTTCCTTGGCCGTGAACGCGTTCAGTTCACCGCCGACGGCATCCATGGCCTCGGCGATATCGAGCGCGGACCGCGTCGGCGTCGCCTTGAACAGCAGATGCTCGAGGAAGTGCGCGGCGCCGGCCACGGTCGGGCCTTCGTCGCGCGAACCGACGCCCACCCAGACGCCGACGGACGCCGAGCGCACGCCCGGCACATGTTCGGTCACTACCCGTAGTCCGCCGGGCAGCACGGTTTTCCGCACGCCGGTATCGGCGGACGGGAGGTCGGCGGAATGCTGGACAAGAGAGGAACCCCCCTGCTCCGAATTGCGGAGCGAGGGGGATTCCGACTTCTTCTTCGTCACACAGACAGTTTCTACTCGGCAGCGGCCTCGACCGCAGCTGCGGCGTCGGAGTTGTCCGCATCCTCGTCGATCGGGACGAGGGAGATCTTGCCGCGGTTGTCGATATCGGCGATCTCGACGCGGATCTTGTCACCCACGTTGACGACATCCTCGACCTTGGCGACGCGCTTGCCGTTGCCCAGCTTCGAGATGTGCACCAGGCCATCGCGTCCCGGCAGCAGCGAGACGAAAGCGCCGAAGGCGGTGGTCTTCACGACCGTGCCCAGGAAGCGCTCGCCGACCTTCGGCAGCTGCGGGTTGGCGATGGCGTTGATGGCGTCGATGGCGGCCTGCGCGGACGGGCCGTCGGTCGCGCCGACGAACACGGTGCCGTCGTCCTCGATGGAGATGTTCGCACCGGTGTCCTCGGTGATCTGGTTGATCACCTTGCCCTTGGGCCCGATCACCTCGCCGATCTTGTCCACCGGGATCTTGATGGCGGTGACGCGCGGAGCGTACGGGCTCATCTCGTCCGGGGTGTTGATGGCCTCGGCCATCACATCGAGGATGGTGTAGCGAGCGTCCTTGGCCTGGTTCAGCGCACCGGCGAGAACCTGCGACGGGATGCCGTCGAGCTTGGTGTCCAGCTGCAGCGCGGTCACGAACTCGCGGGTGCCGGCGACCTTGAAGTCCATGTCGCCGAAGGCATCCTCGGCGCCCAGGATGTCGGTGAGGGCCACGTAGCGGACCTCGTCCTCACCCTTGTCGTTCTTCACGGTGTCCGACACCAGGCCCATGGCGATACCGGCGACGGGGGCCTTCAGCGGCACACCGGCGTTCAGCAGCGACAGGGTGGAGGCGCAGACCGAGCCCATCGAGGTGGAACCGTTGGAGCCCAGCGCTTCCGACACCTGGCGGATGGCGTACGGGAACTCCTCCTGCGACGGCAGCACCGGCATCAGGGCGCGCTCGGCGAGCGCGCCGTGGCCGATCTCGCGACGCTTGGGCGAGCCCACGCGACCGGTCTCACCGGTGGAGTAGGGCGGGAAGTTGTAGTGGTGCATGTAGCGCTTGGAGGTTTCCGGGCCGAGCGAGTCGACCTGCTGCGCCATCTTGACCATGTCGAGGGTGGTGACGCCCAGGATCTGGGTCTCGCCACGCTCGAACAGCGCCGAACCGTGGGCGCGCGGGATGACCGCGACCTCGGCCGAGAGCGCGCGGATGTCCGCCAGGCCACGGCCGTCGATGCGGAAGCTGTCGGTCAGGATGCGCTGGCGCACCAGCTTCTTGGTGAGCGAACGGAACGCCGCGCCCAGTTCCTTCTCGCGGCCCTCGAAGGACTCGGCGAGCGAGGACAGCACGGAGAGCTTGATCTCGTCGATCTTCTCCTCGCGCTCCTGCTTGCCCGCGATGGACAGCGCCTCGTTCAGCTCCGCCTTCGCGGTGCCCTCGACGGCCTGGAACGCGTCGGCCTCGTAGGGCAGGAAGAGCGGGAACTCCTCGGTGGGCTTGGACGCCAGCGCGGCCAGGTCCTGCTGCGCCTTGCACAGGCGGGCGATGAACGGCTTGGCGGCCTCGAGGCCTTCGGCCACAACGGCTTCCGTCGGCGCCGAGGCGCCGTCGGCGATCAGAGCCAGCACATTGTCGGTGGCCTCGGCCTCGACCATCATGATGGCGACGTCACCGTCGACCACGCGACCGGCGACGACCATGTCGAACACGGCCTTCTCCAGCTGCTCGACGGTCGGGAACGCGACCCACTGGCCCTCGATCAGGGCGACGCGCACGCCGCCGACCGGGCCGGAGAACGGCAGACCGGCGATCTGGGTGGAGGCCGACGCCGCGTTGATGGCGACCACGTCGTACAGATCCTGCGGATCCAGCGACATGACGGTCACGACGACCTGGATCTCGTTGCGCAGACCGTCGACGAAGGACGGGCGCAGCGGCCGGTCGATCAGGCGGCAGGTCAGGATGGCGTCGGTGGAGGGGCGGCCCTCACGACGGAAGAACGAGCCCGGGATGCGGCCCGCGGCGTACATGCGCTCTTCGACGTCCACCGTCAGCGGGAAGAAATCGAACTGGTCCTTGGGGTGCTTGCCGGCGGTGGTCGCCGACAGCAGCATGGTCTCGTCGTCCAGGTAGGCGACGACCGAACCCGCGGCCTGCTTGGCCAGGCGGCCGGTCTCGAACCGGATGGTGCGGGTGCCGTAGGCGCCGTTGTCGATCAGGGCCACGGACTCGAAAACGCCGGGCTCGACCTCTACGGCCGACGACGTCACTGTGTCAGACATTTTTCTCTTCTCAACCTCTCGTCTTCGCCGGCTGCGCACGTACGGTGTGCGCGCAATCCGGCTCGTCAAGCCGTACCCGGCATGGGCGAACGGCGACCCTCGTGGTCGCTGTCAGCACACCCGGCCGAACCCCCTTGGGTACGGCGACGCGGAGGCGGTCATCGATCGAAGCCCTCCGGCAGCGCAATGTCCTCTTTACTGCGCGCTTGCCGAAAAGCCACTACCGAAGACCGACGCCACGCGGCGGGTGCATACGGCTTGTTCGTTGCCGCGTATCCGGCTGGATTCCCCCTGTGTTGGGGACTTCGGCCGGATACGCGAAAAAGCCAACGGGGAGATTCTAAGCCTCCTCGTTGGCTGGTTCGTCAACTACCTATGGCAGTCGGAGTGTGTCGCTGCGATCAGCGACGCAGGCCGAGACGCTCGATCAGCGAACGGTAACGCTCGATGTCGTTGTTCTGCAGGTACTTCGAGAGCCGCTTGCGACGACCGATCAGCGCCATCAGACCGTGGCGGGTGTGGTGGTCGTGCTTGTGCTTCTTGAGGTGCTCGGTGATGTCGGCGATACGCTTCGACAGCAGCGCGATCTGGGCCTCCGGGGAACCGGTGTCCTTCTCGTGCACGCCGTACTCGGCGAGGATCGCCTTCTTCTGCTCAGTGGTGAGAGCCACAGATAACTCCTGTTGTTTCAGTCCGCGCTCGGAATTGACCGGGAGACCCGGTTGGGCGCCGCCGCGAACCGCAGCAAACCCGACGGGCCAGTTTACACGTCGTCCGGAGTGAGGACTTTCCGGGCCTGGTCCACGTCTCTCGCGATGGCCTGCACCAGCTCGTCGATGGATTCGAACTTGCGCATGCCGCGCAGCTGATCGACGAAATCGACCGCTACGCGCTTGCCGTAGAGGTCGGCGTCGAAGTCCAGCAAATGCGGTTCGACGGTGCGGTTGCGGCCGTCGAAGGTGGGGTTGGTGCCGACCGAGATGGCGGCCATGAACTGCCGGCCCGCGAGCGGGTCGTCCTCGTTCAGCACGGTGAACCAGCCCGCGTAGACGCCGTCGGCCGGGATCGCCGCGTGCATGGTCGGCGCCACGTTCGCGGTCGGGAAGCCGAGCCCCTTGCCGCGTCCGTCGCCGTGCACGACCACGCCCTCCAGGCGATGCGGGCGGCCCAGCGCTTCGGCCGCGGCGGCGATATCGCCATCGGCCAGGCAGCGGCGAATGTAGCTGGAGGAGAAGGTGACCGCGTGCTCGCCGAGCAACTGCACCCCGTCCACGTCGAAGCCGAGTTCGCGGCCGAGCTCGCGCATGGTGTCCACGGTGCCCGCCGCCTGCTTGCCGAAGGTGAAGTTGTCCCCCACCACGACCTCGGCCACGTGCAGGCGGTTCACCAGCAGTTCCTGCACGTATTCCTGCGGAGTCAGCTTCATGAACTCGCGGGTGAACGGCATCACCACGAACACGTCGATGCCGAGCTCTTCGACCAGTTCCGCGCGCCGGTCCAGGGTGGACAGCTGCGCCGGATGCGAACCGGGCCGCACCACTTCCAGGGGATGCGGATCGAATGTCATGAGCACCGACGGAACGCCCCGCACCGCAGCGGATTTCACCGCACGGCTGATGAGCTGCGCGTGACCGCGGTGTACGCCATCGAACACGCCGATGGTGAGCACACACCGGCCCCACTCCGCGGGCATCTCATCGAGACTTCGCCATCTCTGCACAGTGGGAAGCCTACGCAAACCGCATCACGGACAATATTCGGCGGTGCGGATCTCGCACAGAAGAAGCACACCCGACACCCCGTGTTCACGTGCTCTTACCAGCACGCGCGCCGATGTGGGAAACCGGACGTACTGTGCCTAAGCTCGGGTATGTGCCCGGAAAACGAGACATCGCCACGCGCCGCGAGCTGGCCGATCCGTCCGCCGCTTCCGCACCCGACGGAGACTCCGCGCCCGATGGCGTGAACATGGCGCCGGTGCTGTCCTCGGTCGCCCAGGACTACCTGAAGGTGATCTGGACCGCGCAGGAATGGTCGCCGGAGAAGGTGTCCACCAAACTGCTCGCGGAGAAGATCGGCGTCTCGGCCTCCACGGTGTCGGAGGCGGTCCGCAAGCTCGCCGATCAGGGATTGGTCGAGCACGCCCGGTACGGGTCCATCACGCTCACCGCGGACGGCCGCCGCGCCGCCGTGGCCATGGTGCGCCGGCATCGGCTCATCGAGACCTTCCTCGTCAACGAGCTCGGCTACGGCTGGGACGAGGTGCACGACGAGGCGGAAGTTCTGGAGCACGCCGTCTCCGAGACCCTGATGGCGCGCATCGACGCCAAACTCGGCTACCCGGACCGGGATCCGCACGGCGACCCCATCCCGTCGGTGGACGGTGCGGTGCCGACGCCGCCGGCCAAGCAGCTCAGCGATTTCAACGACGGCCAAACCGGCAGGGTGGCACGGATTTCCGATTCGGATCCGGCCATGCTGCGGTACTTCGATTCGCTCGGCATCGCGCTCGATACGCCGATCACGGTCGAGGAGCGCCGCGATTTCGCCGGCACCATCGCCATCCGCCTCGACGAGCGCACCGTGGACCTCGGCAGCATCGCCGCCGAGGCCATCTGGCTGACCGAGGTCTAGACCAGGCGGTGCCCGCCGTCCACATGCAGGACGGTGCCGGTGATGAACGGATTGCGCACCAGCGAAAGCACCGCCGCCGCAATGTCTTCCGGGCGGCCCAGGCGACCGGCGGGCAGCTTCTCGGCCATCGCCCGGTGCCGTTCGTCCTTGTCGGGCCAGGGCATCTGATCCCATACCCCGGTCAGCACCCAGCCCGGAGAAACCACGTTCACCCGGTTCGGCGCCAGCTCGATGGCCAGCGCCCGCGCCAGCCCCTCCAGCGCGGCATTCACCGAGGCCACCATCGCACCGCCCGCCGCCGGACGGTACGCGGCGATTCCGGAAGTGAAGGTGAGCGAGCCGCCTGCCGCGATGCGGGCGTGCTTGGCCAGCAGCATCGAGCCGATCAACTTGGACTCCAGAAACCCTCTCCCCGTATCGAAGTCGAACTCCCGGACCGGCCCGTACGCCCCGGCGACATGCGCGGCGGTCGTAATCACATGATCGACTTCGCCGACCGTCTCGAACAGCCGCGCCACCTGCGCCTCGTCACTCACATCCGCGGCAACGGCACTCAGCTTGCCGTCACCGAGCTCCCGCACCGCATCCGCCAACCGCGCCTGAGATCGCCCCACGATGGTCACCTCACCGCCCGCCGCCAGCAACGCGTCGGCGATAGCCTGCCCCATCCCGGACCCGCCGCCCACCACGACCGCCCGCCCGATTTCCCGAATTCCGTTGTCCGTCATGCCTTTCAGCCAACAACGACAGCCGCCCCCGGTCCACGACGCGTCATCGAACCCGTATGTGGCCGAACCTAACAACCCAGCTCACCACCACTCCGGCACGCCGCTCCCTGCCGTTCCGGCACACCGCTCCCCCGCCGTTCCGTGGTCGGCCTCCGGCAGCCCTCCGGTGTGCAAGGCCGCGCCCCACTTTCGTCACGCAGTGGCGTTCCAGGGCTTGACCACCCCCTCGTGCCGGGCTGTCAGGGGCTCGCCCCACCTTCTCGCACCGGGGTTTCAGGGGCTTGCCCCTGAGAGTCACGAGAGTTGTTCAACCAGTAGTCAGTACCTGGGCGACGGCGCGTAGCACGGGGTTGCGGGCGGTGGCTCGCCAAGCCGCGATGTAGGTGACCACGAGGGGCGTGGGCAGCAGGGGGCGCCAGACCAGGCCGGGGGTGGTGGCGGTGCGGGCGGAGCCGAGGCCGACGGCGGCGGGGCGGAGTGGGAGCAGGGCGAGCATTTGGGCGTGGCTCATGGCGCTGTCGCTCAGGGAGATCGCCGCGCCGCGCTGACGGAGCTGGGTGAGCAGGGAGTCGTGGAGGTCGGGTGCGGCGTCGCGGGCGAACATGATCAGTTCGCGGCCCTTCAGGTGTGCGGGGGCGATCGCCTCGAGGGTCGCGAGTTCGTGTTCGCGGGACATGACCACGCCGAGTTCCTCGTCCGCCACCGGGGTGTGCGCGAGGTGGTCGGGCAGGCGGACCGGCATGCGCAATACCGCGAGATCCACTTCCTCACGATCGAGCAGCCGCACCTGGTCCGCGCTCGGGCCGCCGGTGAGGATCACCCGCGCCCCGGGCTGCCGCGACTTCAGCAGGGCTTCGATGCGGGCGGGCAGCCAGGACGGGGCCCCGTTGACGACGCCGAGGCGGAACACGGAGCGGCCCGGCTGGGCGACCGCGCGGGTTTCGCGCAGCGCGGTGTCCGCCACGTCCAGGACGGTGCGCGCGTTCTTCAGCAAAACCTCACCGGCAGCGGTCAATTCGACCCCCTGGGTACCGCGGATCAGTAGCGGCCCACCCACTTCGCGTTCGATGGCCCGAATCTGCTGGCTCAGCGTCGGCGTCGAGATGAACAAGCGTTCCGCGGCGCGGCGGAAGTGCAACTCCTCCGCCACCGCCACGAAGTACCGCAACTGCCGCAATTCCACCCTCGAACTGTAGGCGGGTCCGCGCGCCCGGTCACTCAACAGCTGGTGAAGTACTCCTTCAACCGGTCCGGCACACCGTCTTTCCGCGCCTTCGCCCAGCAGACATCGTGCGGGAATCCGACATAGGTGGTCCACCCGGACGCGGTGTGCTTGACGATGCGCTGACTGTCGCCCTGCACATCCCAGGCGATGACCGACCAGTTCCCGTCGCATCCGGTCACTTTGGCAGTGGCGCTGCTGAGCCGGGACTCGACCTTCAGATCGTGACCGATGGTCTGCTGCGCGCACACCGGCTCGGGAGCCGGGTCCTGGAAGCGCAGATTGCCCGCCACCTGCTGCCCGTCCTTCTCGACGAACAGGGTGTGCATGCCCTCGGGCACCGGGTTGGTGCCCGGCACAGCGTCCATGTCGAACCCGTAGCAGCCCACCGGAACGGTGAATACCGCCTGACCGTCGAGCCCGGTGACGCCGTCGAACCGCTGCACTTCCGGAGTGCCCTCGGCCCGATCGTGCCCGGCCGGATCGCACGGCTGATATAGCCGAAGATGCACCGGCACATAGGGAATCGCCACGCCCTGCAACGACGCGGTCTTGATGGTCACCGTGCCGTTGCCTGCCGGTCTCGACGCCGGCTCGGTAGCGATGGGCGGCTTGATGGCCGACAACGACGTCGTCGAAGCTCCTCGCGCCGGGACCATCACCTCTCCCGAGGGGAGCACCGCGACCATGGGACGGCTCGGAGACGCGCTCGGCGAGCTGATTGCGGAGCCCGAGTTCGATTCGGCCGGTTCACATGCCGCCACCAATGCCAGTGCACCGAGTGCGATCCCGGTTCGCCACAGCCCCCACCTACGCATCACCATCTACCTCCATGCCGAATGCTCCGGTACGTACGTATCGCGATGCGGCAGAAGGCCATTACGCCCCCAGAACCAGGGTCATGGCGGTTCCGAGAAGGCGCTCAGAGATTGGCGGGGCGGACGACCATGACGGAGGCGGCTCGCTTGCCGCTCTCTTGGAGCAGGGCGATGGCGTGGCCCTCGGAATCGATCGCGGCATAGACGCTCTTGATGCCGATGGGGTCCAGCCACCGCCCGTTGCGGAGGTCCTCGGCCTGCTGGTCGGTGATGTCGCGGGTCGGGAAGGCGGCGCGGGCGGCCTCGTCGATATCGAGGCTGAGCAGCGGGTCACCGGCTTCGGCGGCCTTGCTCAGCTGTTCGAGGGTGCGGGCGTGCTCGAGTGTGAAGGGTCCGACCGCGGTGCGGCGCAGGGCGGTGAGATGGCCTCCGACGCCGAGCTTTTCGCCCAGATCGCGAGCAAGTGCGCGGATGTAGGTGCCGGAGGAGCATTCCACCTCGACGTCCAGATCGACGAAAGTGGTTGTGCCGGTGTCGATGTCGCGGCGCGCCAGGATATCGAAGCGGCTCACGGTGATCGGGCGGGCGGCCAGCTCCACGTCCTCGCCGGCGCGGGCACGGGCGTAGGCGCGCTCACCGTTGATCTTGATGGCGCTGACGGTGGCGGGCACCTGCATGATGTCGCCGGTCAATTCGGCTACGCCCGAGGCGATTTCGGCATCGGTGAGATGTCCGGCGGCCGTCGTGGCGGTGGTCTCCCCCTCGGCATCGTCGGTGACGGTGGCCTGCCCCAACCGGATGGTCGCCGA
Source organism: Nocardia yamanashiensis (assembly GCF_021183565.1). Lineage (NCBI taxonomy): Bacteria > Bacillati > Actinomycetota > Actinomycetes > Mycobacteriales > Nocardiaceae > Nocardia > Nocardia yamanashiensis. Next base: position 475,479 of record NZ_CP089226.1, on the reverse strand, counting down.
GTACGCCTTGGTGGTGAGGATGAGCTGCCCGAGCATCTTGGTGGCTCGTTCCACGCCGAGCACGAGCACGCCGGTCGCCATCGGATCCAGGGTGCCCGCGTGCCCGACCTTCTTGGTCCGCACGATGCCGCGGCATTTCGCCACCACATCGTGACTGGTCCAGCCGCCGTCCTTGTCGATGATCAGCAGGCCGCCGAGGGCATCGACCAGGGGTGTCCGCTTCTCTCGCATCAGGCCTCCACGATCGCGGTCAGGATGATGCCGTCGGTGATCACCCAGCGGCCGTCGAACGCGGTCAGCGGCGCGCCGCCGTCGGTGACGTGACCGGGCACCAGCAACCGGCTGTGGAACGTGCCCGCACCGCCAGTGCCGGACTCCTCGTCCACGGTGAAGGTGATGTGCGCTTCCTCGAACCCCAGCCAGCGGCCGGTCAGCGGGAACCACGTCTTGTAGGTGGCCTCTTTGGCGCAGAACAGCAGTTTGTCCAGGTGCAGACCGGTTTCCGGGAGCACCGCGGCGAGCCATTCGCGTTCTTCCGGCAGGCTCGTCGCCTCCAGCACGCCCTCGTTCGGCAGGGCTTCGTGCGGTTCGGCATCGATGCCGATGGACCGGAACCGCAGCCGGTGCCCGAGCACCGCGGCCTGATAGCCGGCGGTGTGGGTGAGGCTGCCGACGATGCCGCGCGGGAACAACGGCTCGCCCGTCCCGCCCTTGCCGATGGCGACCGGCTGCTCCCCCAGCTGCGTCAGGGCCTGCCGCGCGCAGTGCCGCGCGCCGATGAAATCGCGGCGGCGCTTCTCCACCGCACGCTCGATCAGATGCGCTTCGCCGGGGTGCGGCTGCAGGCCCTCGGGGTAGGCGACCAGTTCGGCCGCGGCCACACCCTCGGGAAGAATTCTGCCGATCATGCGCGCCGACTCCGTCGCCGCGACTGCCCGCTCCTCGATGACCGCCTCCTGATCGCACCGCCACTTGCCGCAACGAGCCTACCGGCCGGGCGGATCCCGGTTCGCCGGTGTGTTCGGGTCCAGCCTTCGCCGCGCGCACCCCGGCGATGGTTGCTAGTCTTTTGCTGGTTCATATCCGAACGCGGTCCAGCACACATATCGCGGCCCATCGTGGCTTCGCGAGGCAGGAGGCGAGGTATGACAGTCGAACCCTCGACGGGACGCGGCAGTGCGCCGCCCGCCGAATTCATCGGGCCGTCGCGCATCATGACCACGCTGCGGGTCAACGGCCACGACCATTTCACCGTGCTCGAACCCCGCACCAGCCTGCTGGACGCCCTGCGCGAACACCTGCACCTGACCGGTACCAAGAAGGGCTGTGACCAGGGCGGTTGCGGAGCCTGCACGGTGTGGATCGACAATCGGCGGGTGCTGGCCTGCCTGACCCTGGCGCTGGCCGCCGAGGGACGCGAGGTCACCACCATCGAGGGCGTGGCCGACGGTGACGAACTGCATCCGGTGCAGCAGGCGTTCCTGGCGGCGGACGGATTCCAGTGCGGCTATTGCACTCCCGGGCAGATCATGTCGGCGATCAAATGCGTCGAGGAGGGTCACGCGGGGTCCGAGAGCGAGATCGCCGAGTGGATGAGCGGCAATATCTGCCGGTGCGCGGCCTACCAGAACATTCGCGAGGCGGTATGCGGCGGACGAGATGCCATGGCGCGCAAGGACGGTGAGCTGCCGTGAAACCCATCTCCTATGCCCGGCCCAGCACCGTGGAGCAGGCGGTGAGCACCGTGACCGCGCGGCCCCGCACGGTTTTCCTGGCCGGCGGGACGACGCTGGTGGACATGCTCCGCACCGGGGCGATGGAACCGGACAATGTCGTGGACATCACCTGGCTGCCGCTGGGCGGGCTGGAACATACGGCCGACGGCGGCCTGCGGATCGGCGCGCTGGCCACCATGAGCGAGGTCGCGGCGGAAGCCGGTGTGCGGGAACGGTATCCGTTCCTCTCGGTCGCCCTGGAGAAGGGGGCGTCGGCGCAGCTGCGGAATATGGCCACCCTGGGCGGCAATCTCATGCAGCGGGTGCGGTGCGCATACTTCCGGGAGCCCGGAAACGCGTGCAACAAACGGGATCCCGGGTCGGGGTGCGCGGCGGTGGACGGAATGCACCGGGGGCACGCGATTCTCGGCACCAGTGCGTCCTGCTTCGCCGCCCATCCGTCCGATGTGGCGATTCCGCTGGTGGCCCTGGACGCCACGGTGACGGTGTGGGGACCGCGCGGTGAGCGGACCGTCGCCTTCGACGACTTCTTCCTGCTGCCGGGCAGCACGCCGCAGCTCGAGCATCCGATCGCGGAGGACGAGCTGATCACGCGAATCGAGGTGCCCGCCCTGCCGTTCGCCAAGAATTCGCACTATCTGAAGGTGCGGGATCGCGAGTCCTACGAGTTCGCGCTCACCTCGGCGGCGGTGGCTTTGAACGTGGCCGACGGGACGGTGGTGGACGTGCGGATCGGGCTGGGCGGGGTGGGTACGAAGCCGTGGCGGGCGCGTACGGCCGAGGCGCAGCTCATCGGGAAGGCTGCCACCACAGCGAATTTCGCGAAGGCCGCGGCGGCGGAGCTGGAGGCGGCCGACGGGTCGCATCCGATGAACGCCTTCAAGGTGGTGCTGGCGCAGCGGACCCTGGTGCGGGCGCTGGAGACCGTCGGACCGCGCGTCGATCCGCTGGGCGGTGCGCGATGACCGCCACGGTTCCGGGCTTGCTGGTCGGGCGGGGCTTCGATCGGGTCGACGGGCGCGCCAAGATCACCGGGGCGGCGCGGTACACGGCGGAGGTGCCGTTGCAGGGGATCGCGCACGCGGTGCTCGTCGGGGCGCGGATCGGCAGCGGCACAGTGGTTTCCATCGATACGAGCGCGGCCCTGGCGGCCGGCGCGGTAGCCGTCTACACGCACGAGAACCTGCCCGAGGTGACCGCCGTGCCGCCGGTTTTCCCATCCGCGTACGGCGGGCCCGCACCCGGTCAGACGTTCTTTCCCATGCAGGACAACACGATCCACTACTACGGGCAGCCGATCGCGGTGGTGCTGGCCGACACCTTCGAGGCCGCGCAGCAGGCGGCCGAACTGGTGGACGTGCGCTACGACCCGCGCGAGGCGGTGATCCGGCTGGACGACGGGCGCGCTGCGCAATACCAGCCGGACCAGATCTTCTGCGGCCTGGTTCCGGCGGTGCAGGCGCGCGGCGACTTCGAAGCGGCGGCGCGGGCGGCCGCCCACACCGTCGACGCCACTTTCCATTTCGCGGCCAACCATCACAATCCGATCGAATGCTCGGCCACCGCGGCGGAATGGGACGGCGACACCGTCACGATCTACGACGCCACCCAGGGCGTCACCGCCACCCAGGCCACCGTGGCCGCCTACCTCGGCATGTCGCCCAGCAATGTGCGGGTGATCGCGCACTATGTGGGCGGCGGATTCGGCGGCAAGGCCATGATGTGGCCGCACGTCACGCTCGCGCCGATACTGGCGCGCGAACTCGGGCGGCCGGTGAAGGTGGTGCTGAACCGGGAGCAGATGTTCTACGGCACCGGATTACGCGAGGAACAGGAACAGCGGGTCACCCTCACCGCCGACGCTGACGGCACGTTCACCGGGTTGCGGCATCACAAGCTCTCCGTCACTTCGACTTTCGACGACTGGGCGGAACTGTCGCTCAGCGTCGCCGGGCAGGCGTACGGAATTCCCAACTGGGAAGGGCGATATCGCCTCGTCCGCGGCAACACCATGACGCCGACGTTCATGCGCGGGCCGGGTGAGGCGTCCGGCATGGTGGCCATGGAATGCGCGGTGGAGGAGATGGCCGATCAGCTCGGTATGGATCCCGTGGAGTTGCGGTTGCGCAATCACGCGGTCATCGATCCGGAGAGCGGGCATCCGTGGAGTTCGGACGGTTATGCCGCGTGTGTGCGGCAGGCCGCCCAGCGGTTCGGATGGTCGGCCGAACAGCGGCGGGCCGGGCCGGGGCGGTCCGGGAACTGGCTGATCGGCTGGGGGATGGGGACGGCCGGGTATCCGGTGTATCAGCCCGGGCAGCCGCAGCGGGCGCACGTGCGGCTGCTGGCCGACGGGTCGCTGATCGTGCAGGCGGGCACCCAGGACTTCGGGACCGGGGTGGCGACCACCATGGCGCAGGTGGCCGGGGATGTGCTGGGGATTCCGTTCGAGCGCATCCGGGTGGATATCGGGGACACCGACTATCCGAATATCGCCGCGGCCGTGGGGTCCATGGGTGCGGGGATCATCAGTGCGGCGGTGCACACGGCGTGTGAGGATCTGCGCGGGCAGCTGATCGGGCTGGCGCTCGCCGATTCCGGGTCGCCGCTGCACGATCACACCGTCGACAAGATCGAAGCCCGGGACGGGGCGCTGCGGTTGCGACTGAATCCATTTGTGGGCGAGGAGTATTCGGAGCTGCTGAGCCGCAACCACCTCATCGATCTGGATGCCATCGGAGCCTGGTATCCGCCCGCGCAGGACATGCCGTACGGGTGCATGAGTTTCGGGGCGCAGTTCGCCGAAGTGGCGGTGGACGCCGACCTCGGACTGGTGCGGGTGCGGCGGATGGTGGGCGCGTTCGCGCCCGGGCGGGTGCTCAATGCCAAGCTGGCGCGCAGTCAGGTGCTGGGCGGGCTGAACTGGGGGCTGTCGCAGGCGCTGATGGAGGGCAGCATCGGCGATCCGCGGGACGGGCGGTGGTCGAACGCCTCACTGCTGGAATACCTGCTGCCGGTGAATGCCGATGCGCCCGAAGTGGATATCTCGTTCGTGGAGGTCGAGGACTCGGTGGTGAACCCGCTGGGTGTGAAGGGGCTCGGCGAGCTCGGGATGGTGGGTGCGGCGGCGGCCATCGTCAATGCGATCCGGCATGCCACCGGCAAGACGTTGCGCGAGATACCGGTGCGGATCGAACACCTGCTCTGACAACGGCATTCAGTGATGGATCGGGCCGTCCGTGGTGTTCAGCGGGCGGCCCGACGCACCGCCGGACTCCGCGATGACCTGTGCCGCGATGGAGACCGCGGTCTCATCCGGGGTCGAGGCGTTCAAGTCCAGCCCGACCGGGCTGTGCAACCGCCGCAACTGCTCCGGGCCGATTCCGCTCGCGCGCAAACGTTCTCGCCGATCCGCGTCGGTGCGGCGAGAACCTAGGGCACCGACGAACCCGATCTCCTCGATGCCCAGCGCCACCGCCAGCGTCGGAACATCGAACTTCGTGTCATGGGTGAGGACGCACACCACCGTGCGCGCGTCGATGCGACCGGCCAGCTGCTCCTGACGCAGATACCGGTCCGGCCAATCCACCACCACCGCATCGGCGGACGGGAAACGCGCTGCGGTGGTGAAGGTTTCACGCGCGTCGACCACTGTGACGTGATATCCGAGCTGTGCGCCGAGCCTGCTCAACGCACGCACGAAATCGTTCGCACCCGCCAGAATCATGCGCGCGGGCGGGCCGAAACTCTGCACGAACGCCCGCGCCGGAAACGCGGTCCCCTCGCACTCGTCCGATCCGATCAGGCCGCTGCGCCCGGCTTGGGCCATATGCACGGCATCGCGGCTCACGACGCTCGGATCCGGACCCGGCTCGGGTGACCCGATGAGCCGCCATTGCGGGGCGGCGGCCAAGGTCGAGCTCAGGGCGACCGGGCGGGCGGCCGCGATATCGCAAGCGAGCGCTTCGAGTGCGGGCAGGTGGGCGGCATCCACGCGTTCGATGAAGACCTCGAGTTCGCCGCCGCAGGTGAGGCCGATCGCCAGGCCGTCCGGGTCGGCTATGCCGAAATGCTCGAGCACCGCCTCGCCGGTGGTCAGCACGGTCGTCGCGGCATCGACCACGGCCGATTCCACGCATCCGCCCGACAGGGAGCCGATGACCTCGTGCGCGTTCGTGACGACCATGGCCGCGCCGACCTCACGCGGGCCGGCCCCGCTCACCGCGACTATGCGCGCCAGCGCGACCGGGCCTCGGCGGACCCGATCGATCAACTGGGGCAGCACATCACGCACGACCCCATCATCACAGGTCAGCGTCCGATATGCACGTTTCGCCCCAATGTGGCAATGCAGCAGCAACCTGCCGCCGGGCTCATTCCACCCCGCGCCGCTTCTGGATCTGCGCCTTCATCTGCGCCGCGGCGGCCGCCATCTCCGGCGTGATCTTGAAGTGCCCGCCCCACTCGTTCAGCGAATCCCCGTAATCCGGCACCGGCAGGATCTGCCGCAGCAACTGGTCCGGCAGCCCGCGCCGCTGCCACTCGCGCGGATAGCCGAGCGAAACCTCCTCGAACCGCACCCCGTCGTACCAGGTGGTCCGCGGAATGTGCAGGTGCCCGTACACCATGGCCACGACGTTGTAGCTGGTGTGCCAGTCCGAGGTCAGATCGGTGCCGCACCACAGCGCGAATTCCGGGTACCACATCATGTCCACCGGCTTGCGCACCAGCGGCCAATGATTGATCAGCACCACCGGAGTCTCCGGCGCGAGCGCGTCCAACCGCCGCTGCGTGTACTGCACCCGCGCGTGACACCAGGCATCCCGGGTCAGATACGGCTCGGACGACAGCAGGAACTCGTCGGTCGCCACCACATTGCGATCCTTGGCGATGGCCAGCCCCTCGGCCTTGTTCCGCGCCCCCTCCGGCAGCCACGAATAGTCGTACAGCGTGAACATCGGCACCAAGGTCACCGCCCCGCCGAACTGCTCCGCCCCCGCCCCCGTCCACACCGGAAACGGATCCTCCGGCGTCAGCACATCCAGATCCCGGCAAATAGAAACCAGATAGTCATACCTGGCGGCCCCGAACATCTGCACGGGATCCTTTGCGGTAGTCCACAACTCGTGATTCCCCGGCACCCAGATAACCTTCGCGAACCGCCCCCGCAAAGTCTCCAGCGCCCACCGGAAATCGTCGGTCTTCTCCCCCACATCCCCCGCCAGAATCAGCCAATCCTCCGGCGAATCCGCCCGAATAGCCTCCACCACCGGCTTATTGCCCTGATGCCCGACATGAATGTCGCTCACCGCCACCAGTTTCGCAACCACTCGGCTCCGCCTCTCTGCTCTCGCCCCGGACTACGCACCAACAGCCCCGGCTTCCCCCAGATTCCCACGCCCCCTCCCCCGCCCCCGCACCACCCCGCACAACCACGCCGCGACCGGGCTGGAAGAAACATTTCCCCGCGCCCCGTTTCAGGTCAACCAAGGCGCGGCGACAACCACACCGTGCTCACCCCACTCGCCGACTGCGGTACACGCCACCGCCGGGGCCCGAAGCACGTTCGGCCGATCACGAACGACCTACCGAGCCCGGCACCGCTGCCCACCCGGGCAACAGACGCACCAGCGCCATGCAACAGACCCGGCCCCCGACCCGCCGGACCGGCCGCGGTCAGCCGACCCAGTGGATGTGGGCGGTCGGGGCGAAACCGGTTGCGACGGTGAGAGTTCCGGACTGGTCGCGGCGGCACGAAGCGATGGCCAGGTGGCACGGGCGAGGGAGGTCGGGCGGGAGTTTCACGCCGCCGTCGATCTGGTAGCGGGTGTTGGTGACCTTCCAGCTGCGGGCCTGGGAGTCCTTGGGGTCGATGGGCGGGGCGTCGGGGCGGGCTACGACCATGACTTCGGTGATGCCGGTGGGCCAGTCGAAGGTGAGCAGGCCGGCGCTGACCGCGAGAGTGCGGACGGCCGGCATGCCGCTGGGGGCCGCGTCGGCTGCGGGCTGGGCGACGTCCCGGCCGGGGTAGGAGTGGGGCGCGGAGGTGGGGTCGGTGGCCGCTCCGGTTGAAGTACCGGCACCGGCGGCCGGGCGCGAGGTTTCGGGGGTGTTGCCCGCGTGGCCATGGCGGTAGCCGGCGGCAGCCTCGTCGGGGCGCGTGCCGCCGGTGGTTGTCGCGGACCCGAAACCCGTTGGGGTGCGGCCGGGGTGGACGTAGCCGGTGGGTGAGCTGGGGGCCGCGTCGGCTGTGGGCTGGGCAGCGTCCCGGCCGGGATAGGAGTGGGGCGCGGAGGTGGGGCTGGTGGCCGCTCCGGTTGAAGTACCGGCACCGGCGGCCGGGCTCGAGGTTTCGGGGGTGTTGCCCGCGTGGCCACGGCGGTAGCCGGCGGCAGCCTCGTCGGGGCGCGTGCCGCCGGTGGTGGTCGCGGACCCGAAACCCGTTGGGGTACGGCCGGGGTGGACGTAGCCGGTGGGTGAGCTGGTTGCCGGAGCCCCAGTGGGTGAGCCGGTCGCCGAAGCGCCGGTCGGTGAGCCGGTCGCCGGAACGCCGGTCGGTGAGCCGGTCGCCGGAACGCCGGTCGGTGAGCCGGTCGCCGGAACGCCGGTCGGTGAGCCGGTCACCGGAACGCCGGTCGGTGAGCTGGTTGCCGGAGCGCCGGTGCGCGTGGGTGCGGAGCGGTCGGGGTGGGCTTGGCCGGGTTGGGGGGTGGGGGCGTCGGAGCGGCTTGTTTCGGAGGCTTGGCCGGAGACGGAGGCTACGACGCCGTAGACGGGGAGGGGGCCGGTGGTGGCGCCGCCGTCTTCGAGGGCGGTGCCTCGGGTGCGGCCGACGACGCGCCAGGAGCCGTCGGGCTGGAGGCGGGTGACGCGGTATTCGGCTTGTTCGGTCGGGGACGGGGTCCAGCTGATGACGACGGTGCCGTCGGGTTTGCGGGCTGCGGTTACCCGGCCGGGTGGGCTGACCGCGACGGTGGCGAGGGCGGCGGTGGTGCCGGGGTGGTCGGCGCAGATGTCGAGGACGGCGAGCAGGGCGCGCATGCGGACGGCCGGTGGGGCGGGTGGAGCGGCCGCGAATTGGCGGTCGGCTTCGGTAAGGGCGGTGCGGGCCTGGGCCAGGAGAGCTTCGAGGGTCGGGCCGTGGGGAGCCGGGTTGGGGACGTCGGAGGCGGTGCGCTGCAAGTGTTCCAGGGCGGATATCGCTTCGGTGAAGCGGCGGGCGGCGCAGGCGGACATGGCGGTGCGCCAGTGCAGGGCGGCCTCTTTGAGCACTTGATCGACCTGGTCGGAGACCGAGCGGACCGAAGTGAGACCGGCGCTGTCGCCGTACAGGTTTCGCTGAGCGCGGTCCACGTGCTGCGCCGCCTCGTTGGGGCGGCCACGCCGCAACGCAGCACGCGCCGCCTTCAGCGGCTCCTCCCATTCGCGGGACGAACCACCCGACCAAGAACCGCCATGGCTCGCGCCGCCACCGGAAGAGCCAGTGCCCCAACTTGATCCACCCGCACCGCCGCCACCGGACGCCCCGCTGTACGAAGTGCTTCCACTCCAGCCCGATCCGCCGGTTTGGCCAGACGCGCCGGTATGGCCAGATCCGCCGGTATGGCCAGATGCACCGGTATGGCCAGATCCGCCGGTATGGCCAGATCCGCCGGTATGGCCAGATGCACCGTGCGAAGTGCTTCCGCCCCATTGCGATCCACTGGAAGTTCCGGCGGGAGAACCGCTGCCGGTATGGGTAGCGCCGTGGCCGGATGTGGACCCGCTCCATGAACCGCCTTGCGGCACAGCCGAACCACCCGGTCCGGACGAGCCACCCGGTCCGGACGACCTACCCTGCCCGGACGAGCCACCGCGTGCTGAACCGCCGCGACCCGGATGGCGGGTTCCGCCGGTCGCGCGGACGGGTGTGGCGGGTCCGGCTTTGTGCTCGTGGCCTTCGACGGTGGTACCGAGTTCGTTGGCGAGGAAGAAGATGATCTCCTCGGCGGTGGCGCGGTCGAGGCCGGCGGCGATGCCTTCGCCGATGAGGAAGTCGAAATCCGGTGCCACCAGCCGGTCTTCGACGAGGACGGCGGCGCGGAGCTGGGGGCGGAGGAGGTCGGTGGCGTCGTCGATGACGGCCTGGCGGTAGTCGTCCACCGTCGCGCCACCGGATTCGAGGAGGTCGCTGATGTGGACGAGGAGTTCGTCCAGGACCACGCGGATGCGGCCGGGCGGGAGTTCGCGGGTGCGGGCGCGCAGGGCGTCGGCGCGCAGGCGGATCTCGCCCGTCTGGTGGGCTTTGGTGTAGTCGAGGCCGAGCAGGACCAGGAGGGTGGGGACGGGATCGCCGGGCAGGAGGCGTTCGTATTCGGCGAGCAGTTTGCGGATCTGCTGGCGGCGTTGCGGACTCACGCCTTCGGGGGCGGGCGCGGGGTCGGCGGCGGCCGGTTCGTCCAGGATGCGGTGGCGGCGCACGCGGGCGGCGATATCGGCGGGGGTGAGACCGCTCATCTTGCCGATGTCCTCGAGCCCGGGAAGCTTGCTCGACGGCACCCCGCCGTAGCGCGCGACCAGGCGTTCGATGGCGGTGTCCAGCATTTCGAACCGTTCGCCGTCGCGGCGTTCGCGCAACCGCCCCACGCGTTCGGCTTCGATCCGCCGTGAAGCGGCTTGCAGCAGTGGCGAACTCAGCTCGTCGTGTTCGTCGACGAGCAGCCCGACCAGCACCCGGTATTTGGGATGGTCACGCTGCTTCTGCCAGAACGCCCACACCTCGTCCACGCGCGCCCGCACCTCGGCATCGCTGACCTGCCCCGCGGCTTCGAGCGGAATGTCGTACAGCTCGAACGCATCCGAATGCTCGATACCCCCGCGCTTCTCGACGGCGGCCAGCACCCGTTTGCGATAGTCGTTGGGATCGAAGGCGTGCATGGGTGCTCGCTCAGGCGGACCGGCGCCGGGTGCGCTGCAACTGGTCCAGCTCACGCGCCACATCGGCTTGCGAGAGCGTGGCCCCGGTCTGCACCGACAGCGTCAGCGGGATATCGGCGTCCACGTGGTAGGCGGTCACGTGCAGCACCCCGTCGAATCCCATCTCGAAGGTCACCCGCACTTCACTGCCCGCCGCGTACCCGGGCGGAATATCCCGGATCTTCCCTTCCACCAGGACTTTCGTATCCTCGGGCCGGGTCGAGGCGGCCTGCCCCTGCTGTTCGACGATGGTCAGCTCGATCTGATCCTGATCGGCGCGCACCGTCCCGTAGGACCGCCGCACCTTGATCGGCAGCGTCTGATTGCGATGCACCAGCCAGCTCGCCGCGAGCCCGTTGTACGGATCGAGAGCCAGCACCCCGAACCCGCGCGACACCACGGTGTCCACCTGGATCTCGAGCATGCGCCGCACCAGGCTCACCGGCTGCCCGAACGAGGAGGCGACGCGCGCGAGGGACTGTTCCAGTTCGCGCGGATCGGCGTCCTTCAGCTCGGCCCCGTCGCGCAGGCGGCCCCGGGTCACCAAGTCGGCGACCACCAGCCGTTCCATCTCCAGCTTCTCGCCGTAGAGCGCCGTCCCGCGCGCCACCGACAGGTCCGGGTCGCGCAGTTCACCGGTGAGCCCGAGTTCGCGATGCAGTTCCCGCGCCACCATCGGCATCCGCGAGGACCCGCCGACCAGCAGCACCCGATCCACCTGATGCACCCCGCGCTCACCGGCCGCCGCCAGGCACGCCTTGGTCAGGTCGAGGGTGCGGCGCATGAGCGAGGCGGTCATGGCCTCGAGTTCGGCACGGGTCAGCGTGATGACCGCGCGCGCACCGTCGTGCGCGACAACCACTTCGGTGCTCTCGGCATCGCTGAGTTCACGTTTGGCGCGTTCGGCCGCCAGTACCAGCATCTGCGATCCGGCGGAGTCGTCGAGCGGGTCCTCGGCGTCGGGGTTGGCCGCGCAGAACTGCTGCGAGAGATGCAGCGCGATGCGCTCGTCCCAGTCCGCGCCGCCGAGCTGATGGTCGCCTTCGACCGCGAGCACCGCGATGCGCCGGTCGGACAGTTCGATGACGGTGGCGTCGAAGGTGCCGCCGCCGAGGTCGTAGACGAGCACGGTTTCCCGCGCCCCGCCCTTGCCGATCTCGATGCTGCCGTCGAGCCGCCCGAACCCGTAGGACAGCGCCGCCGCGATGGGCTCGGACAGTACGCCCGCCACATCGAACCCGGCGTAGGTGCCGGCCTGGATGGTGGCCCGGCGTTCCTCGTCACCGAAATACGCGGGCACGGTGATGACGACCCGCCGCACGGTGCCGCCGCCGCCGAATTCGGCGTCCGCGGCCAGGCTCTTGAGGATCAGCGACGAGACGGCGGGCGCGGACCAGCGCTGCCCGTGCGCGCCGAAGCGCCATTCCGCATCGCCCATCCGGCGTTTGACCAGGGCGCATACGTGTTCGGGGTCCAGGCGGGCCTGCCGGCGCGCACCCTCGCCGACCACGTGATCGTCGGCGGAGGCGAACAGCACCACCGACGGAACCGTCGGTTCGCCGTTCATTCCGACCAATACTTCCGGGCGGCCGTCCGCGTCGATCCGCGCGATAGCCGAATTCGTTGTGCCCAGGTCGATTCCGAAGACCCCCATGGCGGCGATCGTAGCAGCCGGAACCGACACCCGGGACTATGGTTCGGAGCATGACCGAACCAGCCGCGGCCACCGGGAATTTCGACCGTACCGACGATCCCGGCGGCGATGGCGGCAGCCCGCCCGGCCCCGCTCTCCCGGCCCCCGCGACCGACCTCGCGACGGACCGCATCACCGAGCGCATCGAGGATCTGGCCCGGGTGATCGCCCGGCAGGCCGCCACCATCGAGCGCCTGGCCGACGATGCCAAGGCGCGCGACCGCCGGGAGCGCGCGGGCGCGGACGTGCCCCTGGTGGTGGAGCTGTTCGCCCTCTTCGACGATGCCCGCACGCTGGCCGCGACCGCCGGATCCGATACCGAGCGCGCGGCTTTCGAGACCTTCGCGAACCGCCTGGAGCGACTGCTCACCGGCCGTGGCGGTCAGATGGTGGAGCCCGAGCCCGGCGCGCCGTTCGACGCGCTGACCATGGAAGCCGCCGATGTCCGGCCGACCGGCGACCCGGACGCGGACCGCACCGTGCACAGCGTCGTCCAGCCGGGCCTCACCGTCGCCGGGCGTTCGGTGCGTCCCGCCAAGGTGGTCGTGCACCGGCATCGGCCCGTCCCGAAATCGGACGAATAAGAACAAACGCTTGTCCACTTAAGCATTAATGCTTAATCTCGGCCCATGACGTATTCCTCCGCGACCGCGGTCGTGACGGGCGCGGCGTCGGGCATGGGCCGGGCCCTGGTGACCCGGCTGCTCGCCCAGGGCGCCCGGGTCTACGCGGTCGACCGCGACGCCGCGGGCCTGGACGCGCTCGAACCCTTCGGCACCGGCCGCCTCACCACCATCACCGCGGATGTCTCGCAGCGCGCCGCCGTCGCGGAGTTCATCGATCGCGCCGCCGCCGAATCCGGCCGCCTGGACTATCTGTTCAACAATGCGGGCATCGTGGTCGGCGGCGACTTCGCGGAAATGACCGAGGACGCCTGGGAGAAGATCGTGGGCGTCAATTTCTGGGGCGTCGTACACGGCACCCAGCTCGGCTACGCCCGCATGCGCAAGCTCGGCGGCGGGCACATCGTGAACACCGCCAGCAGCGCCGGGGTCATGCCCGTCGCGCGGTCGGCCGCGTACGCCGCGACCAAACACGCGGTGGTCGGCTTGAGCACCTCGCTGCGCGTGGAGGCGGCCGAGTTCGGGATCCGGGTGAGCGTGGTACTCCCCGGTGTGGTCGATACCGGAATCTTCGACAGCGCGGTCAATCTGCGCGGTTACGACTATCGCGCCTCGATCGACAAGCTGCCGTTCGCGAAGGTGCGGCCCATCGACGCCGCCGACGCCATCCTGCACGGCGTTTCGAAGAACAAGCAGTTCATCACCTTTCCGGCCTACAACCGGATCATCATCGGACTCAATCGGATGCTGCCGAACGTGATGGCTCCGATCATCAATCGTGGAGGACGCAAATGAGTCAGCAGATTCGCACCATCGATGTCGGCGAACCGATGACGCGTTTCGCGCGCGGCTGGCACTGTCTCGGGCTGGCGGAATCGTTCCGGGACGGGGAGCCGCATTCCATCCAGGCGTTCGGCACCAAGCTGGTGATCTGGTCCGACAGCGCGGGGAAACTGCATGCGCTGGACGGGTATTGCCGGCACATGGGCGCGGACCTGTCCTACGGCACGGTCAAGGACGACAATATCGCCTGCCCGTTCCACGATTGGCGCTGGCGCGGGGACGGCAAATGCGCGGGCATCCCCTACGCGAAACGCGTTCCGCCGCTGGCGCGCACCCGCTCGTGGATCACCTGCGAGGAGAACGGGCAGTTCTTCGTGTGGAACGATCCGGAGGGCAATCCGCCGCCGCCGGAGGTCGCGATCCCGCACATCGAGGGCATCGAGACCGACGAGTGGAGCGACTGGAACTGGAACTCGCTGCTCATCGAGGGCGCGCACTGCCGCGAGATCATCGACAACAACGTCGATATGGCGCACTTCTTCTACATTCACTTCGCGTACCCGGTGTACTTCAAGAATGTCTTCGAAGGGCATGTGGCGACCCAGTTCCTGCATTCCAAGGGCCGGCCGGACGTGCACACCAAGTCCAACTACTCGACCGAGATGCAGCTGTTGCGTTCGGAGGCTTCGTATTTCGGGCCGTCGTACATGATCAACTACCTGCACAACGACTTCGGCGAGCACACGGTGGAGGTGGCGCTGATCAACTGCCACTATCCGGTCACGCACAACTCGTTCATGCTGCAGTGGGGCGTGAGCGTGCAGCGCATCCCCGGGCTGCCGCCGGAGAAGTCGGGCAAGCTGGCGGCGGCGTTCGGCAAGAGCTTCGGGGTCGGGTTCCTGCAGGACGTCGAGATCTGGAAGCACAAGACGCGCATCGACAATCCGCTGCTCACCCAGGAGGACGGGCCGGTGTATCAGCACCGCCGCTGGTACGAGCAGTTCTATGTGGACGTCGCCGATATCACCCCGGATATGACGCAGCGCTTCGAATTCGAGGTGGACACCACGCACGCCAATGAGAACTGGCAGGCGGAGGTGGCGGCCAACCTCGAAAAGCAGGCGGCGGCACGGGAATCCGAGGCGTCCTAGGCGGACGCCGGGCGCGGTGGGTCAGGCGGCGCGGCGTGGAATCTCCGCGCCGACGGTGGCCCACCGCCCGGATAGCGCGCGCCAGGCGACGGCGACGAGGCGCAGCAGCATGAAACAGACCAGGCCCGTCCAGATTCCGGCGATGCCCCAGTCGTAGGCCAGCGACAGCCAGATCAGCGGCAGGAAGCCGAGCAGGGCCGATCCCAGGGTGGCGTTGCGCAGGAACGCGGCGTCGCCCGCGCCGAGCAGCACCCCGTCGAGGGCGAAGACCACACCCGCCACGGGGATGATGGCCACGAAGAACCACCACGCCACATGTGTCCGGTCCAGCACCGCCGGGTCATCGGTGAACAGGCGCGGGACGACCTCGTGTCCGGCAGCGAAGATCAGCGCCAGCGCGAGGGCGAATACGGTGGACCACAGCGTGATCCGGCGCGCCAGGCCCTGTGCGCCCCGGGCGTTCCCGGCGCCGAGCGCCGCACCCACCAGGGTCTGGGCGGCGATCGCGAGCGAATCCAGCGTCAGCGCCAGGAAGTTCCACAGCTGCAATACCAGCTGATGCGCCGCCACCGAGGCCGCGCCGAACCGGGAGGCCACCGCCGCGGCGGAGACGAAACAGGCTTGGAAGGCCAGGCTGCGCAGAATCAGATCCCGGCCCAGCACCAGCTGCGCCTTCATGATCTCGACATGCGGCGCCAGCGGCACCCGGGCTCGCACCAGCGCGCTCAGGAACAGTGCCCCGGTCAGTGACTGCCCCACCAGGTTCGCGATGGCCGACCCTTCGAGTTCCAGCCGCGGCGCACCCAGCAGACCGTGCACCAGCAACGGGCACAGCAGCGCCGAAACCAGCAGTCCCGCAACCACATACACCAGTGGCCGTCGAGTCTGCTGCACCCCGCGCATCCATCCGTTCCCCGCCATGGACAGCAGAATCAACGGCACCCCGAACACGGCGATCCGCAACCACGGCTCGGCCGCCCCCGCGATATCCGCCCCGCCGGAAATCGCCCGCACGATGGGCCCGGCCAGCGCCTGCACCCCCGCGACGATCACCAGCCCGAAGCCCACCGCGATCCAGCTGGCCTGCACCCCTTCCCCGACCGCCCCGCGCTCGTCCCCCGCCCCGTGCCGCCGCGCGGCCCGCGCCGTCGTCCCATAACTCAGGAACGTCAACTGCGTACTCACCTGCGCCAGAATCAATCCGCCCACCGCGAGCCCCGCCAGCGCCAGCGCCCCCAGCCGCCCGACCACGGCCATATCGAACAGCAGATAGATCGGCTCCGCGACCAGCACCCCCAACGTCGGCACCGCGATCCCCAGAATTCGCCGCGGCCCCGCCTGCACCGCGTCCCGCTCCGCCACCCCGCCGGCGACCCCCGCCCCCTCCGGCACCCCGCCCACGTCACCGCTCATCCGCCCACCATCGCACACCCCGCAGACGATTCCGCCCAGTCCGTACGACCCGCGCGTCCGACGGCCAGCCGGCCGGCGCACCGGCACGACCGACCGCGGCTGGTGATTGCCGCCTTCGAAGCCGGATTGATCACTCCCGCGACATGATTCAGGGTCGGCGGCGCGGACAATTCAGGTCAGTCGGTACGCAAAAGCCCCCGGCATGCCCAATGGCCGCGGTCGACCGCCGGGCGTGCATCTCACAGAACGCCCGTCCGCGCGCTGTCGTGACCATCGCCCGTCGCCGCGCATCGGACAATCGATTCCGACCAGTCGCATTGAGCAGCAGGGCCCGGCGAACGGCACATCCCCAGCTCGGCGGCATTCTCGAGCGATCCAGCAATCACGGTGGCGATAGCGCGGACTCGGGTGCCGACCGGGCTCTATGGTTCATTCATGACCGATTCTCCAGCCACCGATCAACGCGCCGAGCCCGCGCCCGCCGACCCCGCGATGCTCGGCGCGGCAGTGGACCGGATGAGTGAGCGCATCGACGATCTCACGCGCTTGCTATCCCGTCAGGCCGCAACCGTCGAGCGCCTCGCCGAGGCCTACCTGAACAGGACCGAGGGCGGTGTGCCGGGCGAAAACGCCGGGCCCGCAACACCTGTCGAAGTGAATCCGGGGACCGTCGCGGCGGTCCGGAGCGTGCCGGAGCCGAGTACGTCGGAGTCCGGGAGCCCGCGGGGAGCCGCGGGTGCGGCCGCCGAGCTCGCCGCCGCGCCGTCCGGCGAAACGGATGAACCGCTCATTCGGGATCTTTTCGCCTTGCACGCGCTGGCGCAGACCTTCGTCACCACCACCGAATCCGATGCCGACCGACCGGGATTCGAGGCAATCACCCGGCGGGTGGAGCGCATGCTGACCGATCGTGGCGGACAGCTGGTCACGCCGTTCCGGGGTGCGCCGTTCGATCCGGAGACCATGCAGGCCGTCGAGCTCTCCGATACCGATGATCCGGAAGCCGACCGGACCGTCGGTTCGGTGATTCAGCCCGGCCTCACCGTGGGAACGTTGTCGCTGCGGCCCGCGAAGGTCGTCATTCGCCGCTACCGCAGGCCGATGACCCGATACTCGGCATAGCGGATCAGGGGCGCGCGAGTTCCGCGGTGAGGGCGGCGATGAGCTGCTCGGGCGTGCCGGCGGTGGAATACCCTGCGGCATAACGGTGTCCGCCGCCGCCCAGCGCCATGGCCACCCGCGCCACGTCCACCCCGAGCGTGCCGTCGGCATTGTCGTGGGAGCGCAGCGAGACCGTCCACTGTCCGGCCTGGTGCCGGGATTCCTTGAACACGGCGGCGACCTGCGCCTCGGCCGTGGTCCGGATCAGGTCGATCACGCTCTCGACCTCTTCCGAACGCACCCGCGCGAGATCCTCCTGCCGCACGAAGACATGGACCAGCCCGGCCCGCCCGGCCGCGTCCCGATCCAGCCGCGCCGAGCCCAGCACCCGCGAGAGCATCGGCAACCAGGCGAACGGATGGGTGTCCATGAGCGTGCGCGTGATTGCGGCCCCGTCGATCCCGGTGGCCAGCAGCCGTTCGGCCAGCGCGTGCGATCCGGGCCGCGCCCATTTGAACGAACCGGTATCGGTCACCAGCCCGGCGTAAAGACAGTGCGCCACACCGCGATCCAGCGGTTCACCCCAGGCGTCCAGCACCCGGGCCATCAATCCCGCCGTGGAGTCGGCGGTCTCGTCGACCACGTTCACCGCTCCGAACCGGGTATTGGATCGATGATGGTCGAGCACCAGACTGATACGCGCACCGGACAATCGATCCCGCAGCGCCCCGAGCCGCCCGGCGCTGCCGCAGTCCACCGCCACCAGCACATCGACCTCGGCGGGCACCCGATCGGCGGAAACCAGAAAACCGGTCCCCGGCAGCGAGCGCATGGAGACCGGTAGTTCGGCGGGTTCGGCGAAGGACACCACCACGGGCACCCCGCGCCGATCCAGCACCTGAGCCAAGGCCAGCCCGCTGCCGAGGGTGTCGGCGTCGGGCTGGACGTGGCAGAGAATCGTCACCGACCGGGCGCTGTCGAGAATCTCGACCGCCGGGGTGAGGTCGACCTGAGTCCCGGCAGGCAGCACCGAGCCTCCTTCGTGCTCGGGGTCCGCCCGCCGGTGCTCGGTGGTCACTATGCGTCAGTTTTCGTCGTCTTCGTCTTCGTCCGACTTGTATGGGTCGGCGTCGCCGGCGTAATTGGCGCCGACGGCCACCTGCGCCACCCGGGCGTCGGAGGCGCGGGCCTTGGCCAGCAGATCCTCCATTTCCCGCGCGGCGTTCGGAACAGTGTCGAGCACGAACGACAGGGTCGGGGTGAATTTCACGCCCGTGCCCGCGCCGACTTTGGAACGCAGGATGCCGGTGGCCTTCTTCAGACCGGCCGCGGCCTCCGCGTAGTCGGGTTCGGCGTCGATGGTTTCACCCATGACCGTGTAGTAGACGGTCGCCTCTCGCAGGTCGCCGGTCACCTTGGAATCGGTGACGGTGACGAACCGTAGTCGCGGATCCTTGATCTCGTACTCGATCGCGGTAGCCACGATCGAGGAGATCCGCTTGGCGAGTCGGCGTGCTCGGGCTTGGTCGACCATTGCCCAGCCCTCCTCTCAGTTAGTCTTCCGGTCCGAAGACGCGGCGGCGCACCGCCAGCAACTGTAACTCCGGACGCGCTGCGACGTGCCGTTCGCAACGGTCCAGCACTTCGGTCAAATGCGCCATTCCGGCACTGACCATGGCTACACCCAGCAACGTACGCCGATAACGATCCTGTTCCCCGGCTTCCGCGGCGCTCACTCCGTAGCGCTGCAATTCGGCGAGGACGGGTCGGATGACGGAACGCTTCTCCTTCAGCGAATGCACATCGCCGAGCAGTATGTCGAACTCCAGCGCTCCGACAAACATCTTTTCGCTCATATGAACGCGCCCCGGGAAATGCGCGTCTGTTACCCGGAAGGGATTGGGATACACGACCTTTGCCGGGTCCGAGTCACCCCGGACCCGGCAGGTCGTGCACTTACGGGACTACTAGTCGCGCGGCTTCTCGCGCAGCTCGTAGGCCTCGATGATGTCGCCTTCCTTGATGTCGTTGAAGGTGACGGTCATACCGCACTCGTACCCTTCACGCACCTCGGTGGCGTCGTCCTTCTCACGCCGCAGCGACGCGATGGTCATGGTCTCGGCGATCACGACATTGTCGCGGATCAGGCGCGCCTTGGCGTTGCGCTTGACCGAGCCCGAGAGCACCCAGCAACCGGCGATATTGCCGAACTTCGAGGAGCGGAAGATCTGGCGGATTTCCGCCCGACCCAGTTCGTGCTCTTCGTAGATGGGCTTGAGCAGACCCTTGAGGGCCTTCTCGATCTCGTCGATGGCCTGGTAGATGACCGAGTAGTACCGGATGTCGACGCCCTCGCGGTTGGCCAGCTCGGTGGCCTTGCCCTCCGCACGGACGTTGAAGCCGATGATGATCGCGTTCGAGGCCGACGCCAGGTTGACGTTGGTCTCGGTGACGCCACCGACGCCGCGGTCGATGACGCGCAGGCGCACCTCGTCGCCGACATCGATACCGAGCAGCGCCTCTTCGAGGGCCTCGACGGTACCGGAGTTGTCGCCCTTGAGGATCAGGTTCAGCTCCGAAGTCTCCTTCAGAGCGGCATCCAGATCTTCCAGGGAGATCCGCTTGCGGCTGCGCGCGGCCAGGGCGTTGCGCTTGCGAGCGTTGCGGCGATCGGCGATCTGACGCGCGATCCGGTCTTCCTCGACCACGAGCAGGTTGTCGCCTGCACCGGGGACGGAGGTGAAACCGATGACCTGGACGGGCCGCGACGGCAGCGCCGCCACGACGTCGTCGCCGTGCTCGTCGACCATGCGGCGGACGCGGCCGTAGGCGTCACCCGCCACGATCGAGTCGCCGACCCGCAGGGTGCCGCGCTGGATGAGCACGGTCGCCACGGGACCACGGCCACGGTCGAGGTGGGCTTCGATGGCCACACCCTGCGCGTCCATATCCGGGTTCGCCCGCAGATCCAGCGAGGCGTCGGCGGTCAGGACGACCGCCTCGAGCAGCGATTCGATATTCGTGCCCTGCTTCGCGGAGATGTCGACGAACATGGTGTCGCCACCGTATTCCTCGGCCACCAGACCGTATTCGGTCAGCTGCTGGCGAATCTTCTGCGGATTCGCGCCTTCCTTGTCGATCTTGTTGACCGCCACCACGATCGGCACGTCCGCGGCCTGCGCGTGGTTGATGGCCTCCACCGTCTGCGGCATGACGCCGTCGTCGGCCGCGACCACGAGGATCGCGATATCGGTGGCCTTCGCACCACGGGCACGCATGGCGGTGAACGCCTCGTGACCCGGGGTATCGATGAAGGTGATGAGCCGGTCTTCACCGTTGACCTCGGCCAGCACCTGGTAGGCGCCGATGTGCTGGGTGATGCCGCCGGCCTCGCCCTCACGGACATTGGCCTTACGGATGGTGTCCAGCAGTCGGGTCTTACCGTGGTCGACGTGACCCATGACGGTCACGACCGGCGGGCGGACCTGCAGGTCTTCCTCGTCGCCGTCGTCCTCGCCGTAGGTGAGGTCGAAGTTGGCGAGCAGCTCGCGGTCCTCGTCCTCCGGGGAGACCACGTGCACGACGTAGTTCATCTCCGAACCCAGCAGCTCGAGGGTCTCCTCGTTCACCGACTGGGTGGCGGTGACCATCTCACCGAGGTTGAACAGCGCCTGCACCAGCGAGGCCGGGTTGGCGCCGATCTTCTCGGCGAAGTCGGACAGCGAGGCGCCACGGGCGAGGCGAACGACCTCGCCGTTACCGCGCGGCAGGCGGATGCCACCGGCGATCGGAGCCTGCTGGTTCTCGTACTCGGCGCGCTTCGCCCGCTTCGACTTGCGTCCCTTGCGAGGAGCGCCACCCGGACGTCCGAAGGCACCCGCGGCACCGCCGCGACCGCCACCCGAACCCGGGCGACCGCCACCGCCGCCACCGGGACGACCACGGAAACCACCGGGTGCACCGGCACCCGCACCCGCGCCGCCACCGGCACCGGGAGCGCCACCGGGAGCACCGCCACCGCGGTAACCGCCGCCGCCGCCACCGGGACGACCGCCGCCACCGGGACCACCCGGGCCACCCGGACGCGCGGGACGACCCGCACCACCCGGACCGGCCGGACGCTGCGCACGAGCGGGCATGGCACCCGGGTTCGGACGCGGCGGCATGGAGCCGGGGCTGGGACGCGGACCACCGGGACGGGGACCGCCCTGACCGGCAGCGGCCGGACGCGGACCACCCTGACCCGGGCCGGGACGGGGACCGCCCTGGCCGGGGGCCGGACGCGGACCACGCTGGTCGCCACCCGGACGGGGACCGCCCTGCGGTCCCGGACGCGGACCACCCTGGCCGGCACCCGGACGCGGACCGCCCTGCTGCTGACCCGGACGGGGAGCCGGACGCGGAGCGGGACGCTCAGGGGCCGACGAGAAGGGATTGTTGCCGACACGCGGAGGCTTCGGACCCGGCTTCGGGCCACCCGGACGCGGACCGCCCTGAGCGGGCGCGCCGCCCTGGGCCGGAGCGCCGGACTGCGGCTGCGCCGGACGCGGAGCCGGAGCGCCCGGACGCGGAGCATCCTGACGCGGGGCCTGCGGAGCCGGAGCGGACGAGGCCGCCGGAGCGGAAGCCGCTGCGGGAGCGGCGGTTTCGCGGGCAGCGGGCTTGGGCGCGGGGCCCGGGCGAGCTGCGGACGCGGGGCTTGCGGGGGCTTCGGCGCGGGCGGCCGGAGCCACCTGCGGGGCCGGGGCCGGAGCCGCGGCGGCCGGAGCCTGGGTCGCGGGGGCCGGGGCCGGAGCCGCCGGACGCGGACCCGGACGCGGACCGGCACCCGGGGTGGCCGGCTTGGCGGCCGGACGGGGGGTGCTGTCACCGCTGGACTTGGGGGCCGCCGGCTTGGCGGCACCGGACGGGGCGCTCTTGGGTGCGAGCGACTCCCGCAGACGACGCGCGACGGGTGCTTCCACCGTCGAGCTCGCCGACTTCACGAACTCGCCCTGCTCCTTGAGCCGCGCGAGTAGTTCTTTGCTCGTGACACCGAGTTCTTTTGCCAACTCGTGCACGCGGGCCTTGCCTGCCACTGCTCTCCTCACTCAGAGGTCGAGCGTGGCAGCCCCTGAGGAAGGGTTACCCGCACGACCTCGACTAATTCCGATGGCCGATCATCGCTTGGACTTCACGGTTTGCTCATGAGTGCTCGTGCCTGTTCTCTACGTAATGCTCCAGGGCTGAGATATCCAGATGTCCGGACACTCGTAGTGCTCTGCCGAATACTCGGCGCCGAACTGCTTGGCTCAGACAAGACGAAGTGGGGTGCAACCAGGCACCCCTTCCGGGAAGTCTGTGCCGCGGATCCGGAACGATCGCAATGCTCTGCCCTTCGGCTTCACCTTGCGCCACGACCCGCATCAGATCGGCGGTCAGCTCGCGTTTCCGACATCCTATGCAGGTCCGGACGGGTGCTGATCTTGTTTGCACCCGCTCGGCGCGCAGAGAATCTGGAGACTCGCGCTGAGCCTGCGTCCACTCTACCGCTCCCACGTCCCGATCTCCGCATCCGTACCCATTGGAAGTTACCAAGCTGTCATCCGAAGGGTCTGTTTCACAAATTTCGGGACCGACCGGGGCGGACCTTTTCAGCAAGATCAGCCCCGAGCCGGTGGATCAGCTCCGATGCGCTTCGGTGCGTACGGAACCGGCCACATCGGGGGCCGCATCACTGCGAATGTCGATCCGCCAGCCCGTGAGCCGGGCCGCCAGCCGGGCGTTCTGCCCTTCCTTGCCGATCGCCAGCGAGAGCTGGAAGTCCGGCACCACGACGCGCGCGGCGCGCGCCTCGGGGTCGACGATCGTGACGGATACAACTTTCGACGGGGACAGCGCATTCCCGACGAAGGCGGCCGGATCCTCGGCGTAATCGATGATGTCGATCTTCTCGCCGGCCAGTTCGCTCATCACATTGCGCACGCGCTGGCCCATCGGGCCGATGCAGGCGCCCTTGGCGTTCACGCCCGGCACCGTGGACCGCACCGCGATCTTGGACCGATGCCCGGCCTCGCGCGCCACCGCCACGATCTCCACCGAACCGTCGGCGATCTCGGGGACTTCGAGGGCGAACAGGCGGCGCACCAGGTTCGGGTGGGTGCGCGACAGGGTGATCTGCGGACCGCGCGGGCCCCGGCTGACGCCGACCACATAACACTTGATGCGATCGCCGTGCTCGTAGGTCTCACCCGGCACCTGCTCGGCGGGCGGGATGACGCCTTCGGCCCCATGGGCTTCCGAGCCGATGCGCACCACGACCGTGCCGCGGGCGTTCATGCGGGCGTCGCGTTGCACGACGCCGCCGACGATATCGCCCTCGTGCGTGGAGAATTCGCCGAAGCTCTTCTCGTTCTCGGCGTCGCGCAGGCGCTGCAGCACCACCTGGCGGGCGGTGGTGGCGGCGATACGGCCGAAACCCTCAGGCGTGTCGTCCCATTCGGAGATGACATTGCCGTCGGCGTCGACCTCGCGGGCCATCACCCGGACGGTGCCGGTCTTCTGGTTGATATCGATGCGCGCGTTGGGCTGATGCCCCTCGGTGTGCCGGTACGCGGTGAGCAAGGCGGACTCGATCGCGGAGATCACGGTCTCCATCGAGATCCCCTTGTCGGCGACGATCGCGCGCAGGGCTTCGATTTCGATGTTCATTCCACGATCCCTTCGGTCGGTGAATCGGACGCTGCGTCAACTTCTTCTGCTCCGGGAACCTCCTGAGCGCCCGGCTGGGGGCGGCCCGGCGCCACTCCCCCCGCCAGTTCCAGTTCGGCGGCGCCGGGCGGATTGAACTCCACCTGCACCACCGCGGACTGGATGTCGGCCAGCGGCACCGTCACCCGGTGTGGCTTCCGCTTGCCGCCGAGGACCAGCGCCACCTCCGCCTCGGAGAGGACGCCCACCCGGGCCTCGAACGCGGGTTTGCCCTTCTCCTCCGGTGATTCGGCGCCGGGGCGTAGGACGATCTTCACCTTGCGGCCCTGGGCGCGTAGCCAGTGCCGGGGCAGGGTGAGGGGGCGATCGATGCCGGGGGTGGTGACCTCCAGGAGGTAGGGGGTCTCACCGAAATCACCGGCCTCGTCGAGGGCTTCGGAGATATCCGAACTCAGATCCGCGACGGCGTCCAAACTCGCGGTGCCGTCACTGTCCACCGTCACCTTCACCTTGGCATGCTCGGTACCGGCAGCCGAAATCGCGACGCCTTCGAGGTCGAATCCTCGGCGTTCGACGAGCTCAGCAACTAGCTGGCTCACCCTTTCCTCGGTCGGCATCGGCATGTGGGGCGGCTCCTGGTTCAGTTGTGACGGGTTGAGTTGTCGGTATCGATCCTGGTCGGGCACGGTCGGCGGGCCGGGACGCACCCGTTGCCGGGCACGGTCGGCGAAATACCGGTCCGAAGGTCTAGCGTAACGCGCTGAAAGAGTGTAAAGGACCAGCCAACCTGCTCGAGTTCCGCATGGTCGGCTCGGCGGCCCCGGCGGCGTGTCCAGCGGCGACGCGCCCAGGGCGCGGGGCATCGACCGAGATCACAGCCTATCCGACGGCCCTGACGCGGCGAACCGGTCGCGACGGCTGGCACGATGTAGCCGTGTCCAGCGTGCAGAGCGGCCAGCGTGCCGGTGTCGGGGTCCCCGGGGACCGAACAGGGGTGGGCGGGACGCTCACCGTGGCGGGCGCCGCGTGGCGGGCCGACGGGCGAGCGCATGGCGGCGGCCGGGCGACCGGACGTGCGTATGGCGCCGCCGGCTCGGGTCACGCGGTCGATCGCCGGGGCATGTTCCGGCTGGCCGGCGGGGGCGTGCTCGCCGTCGCCGCGGCCGGCGCTCTGAGCGCCTGCACCGAGGATCACACGCCTGACACCCCGGATCCCCTTCTCGCGCAAGAGGAGTCGGCGCGCTACGACGCGGCCGCCGCGACGGCCGCCATCGCCACCACCCCCGATCGCGCGGGCGCGCTGCAGACCATCGCCACCCAGCGCACCGCGCACGCCGACGCGCTGCGCACCGAAATCGACCGCGCCATCGGCGTTTACGGTGACGGCACCACCCCCAGCTACCGTGTCGCGCCGGTCACCCCCGTCATCACCGCCCCGCCCTCGGTCGCCGATCTGCGCACACGCCTCACCACCGCCCAGCGCTCCGCCACCGACCTGGCCGTCCAGCTCTCCGGTTACCGCGCCGGCCTGCTCGGTTCGATCAGTGCCGCCTGCGCCACCCACGCGGGGGTCCTGCTCGCATGACCGATACCGATCAGCAGGCGCTCACCGACGCGTTGAGCGCCGAATACGCCGCGGTCTACGCCTACGGCGTCATCGCCGCCTACGCCAACCACGACCGCGACCGCCTGGTAGCCGAATACACCGCGGCCCACCGCGCCCGCCGCGACGCCACCATCGACGCCCTGAAGAACCTCGGCGCCCCCATCCCCGCCCCCGACGCCGCCTACACCACCCCCTTCGCCGTCGACGACCCCATCCCCGCCGCCAAACTCGCGGTCACCGTCGAATCCGACACCGCCGTAGCCTGGCACTCCCTCGCCGAACGCGCCGACTCCCCCGCCCTCCGCCGCACCGCCGTCGAAGCCCTCACCGAATGCGCCCTGCGCCTGGCCACTTGGCAATCCATCCTCGGCACCAACCCCGCCACCATCGCTTTCCCTGGAAAGGCCTGACCGGTCGGGATCCCATCCGCCGGATCCCAGGTGACGAATCCCCCTCCCAAGACATTCCGTCCACTCCGAGGGGGATTCGATGACGAGCGGCGAACGACAGGCCGATGCAGCGCTCGGCCTGGGTAGCATGACCGATATGCCGACCCCACCTGTCGAGCGTCCCGACCTTCCAGAGCACATGACCTGGGAGCAACTCGAGCAACTGCCGGAGGAGATCGCCGGGGAGATCGAGCTGTGGGAGGGGCGGGTGGTGTGGGTACGACGCGGTCCGGCGGAACACCAGGACTATTCGAACCTGCTGTGGTCCGCATTGCGTCGTTGCGCGCGACAGGAGATGTCCGGCCATCCTGAGCGTTGCTGGCGGGTATCCACCGAGACCAATATCTTCTTCGGCACGACCGGCAAGTCCGACTTCGTGACCCCCGACTTTCTCGTATTCCGCTGCCTGGAGCACGAGTACGCAGATGTTCGGACCGCCGACGTCATCCTGGCGGGCGAGGTGCTGTCGCCCTCGAACACCGAGCGCGACGTAGAGGCGAAGAAGGCTCGCTACGCTGCTGCCGGTATCCCTTGGTACTGGGAGGTCGCCCTCGGCCGCAATCCACGACGGATCGCGAACATCCGTGCCTACGCCCTCGAGGTCGGCCACGGCCGACTCCCCGAAGGCGTTGCGCCATTGCGCCCCGCGAACTACATCATCGCGGGCGAATGGCAGCATGCCATTGCCGAAGGCATCAGCATCGACCACCCATTCCCCATCCGCATCCCGTGGACCGAGCTGGAATTCTGAGGCGGTCTGCCGTTTCGGGGGCTGGCCCGGGGTCACTCGTGGGGTATGCGGATTCGGGTGGTGACGCTGAATGTCTGGAACGACCAAGGGGATTCGGGGGCTCGGATCGGGGTGATCAATGCCGGGTTGCGGCGGTTGGAGCCGGATCTGGTGGCGTTGCAGGAGGTGCTTTCGACGGAGCATGCGGCGCGGTTGCTGGCGGGGACGGGATTGCGGGTTACCCATCAAGAGGAAGTGATGGGCGTGCGGGCGCCGGGGGTGGAGACGTACGGGGGGAACGCTGTGGGGGTGCGGTTTCCGCATCGGGTGGTGGAGGCGCTGGATTTGCGAGGGGTGGGGGCTCCGGATGTGCCCTGGGGGACTTTGGCGGTGACGGTGGGGGTGCCGGGGGTGGGTGAGTTGTTGTTCATCGCGCCTACCACGGCATTTCGGCTGGAGGCGGAGGCCGAGCGGGAGCGGGAGGTGCTGGCTTTGAGTGATTTGGAGTCCCGGCATCGGAGGGAGTTGCCGACGGTAATCGCGGGGGATTTCAATGCGGGGCCGGAGGCGGGGTCGATGCGGTATCTGACGGGGAAGCAGTCCCTGAGCGGGCGCAGCACGTGGTTCCACGATGCGTGGGAGATCGCCGGGGCGGGAGACGGGTTCACCTGGAGTGACGAGAATCCCAATGCGGCAGCCGATATCGGGTATCTGGCGCGGCAGCCGCGGCATCGGCGGCGGATCGACTACGTCCTGGTGGGCGCGCCGTGGGCGCATCCCAAGGCGTATGCGCGGGTGCGGGCGGCGGAGCTGGTTTTCGACGCGCCCGGCGACGGGGTTTGGGCCAGTGACCATTTCGGCGTGCTGGCAGATCTGGATATCGGATTGCTCGGCTGAATTCTCTTCGCAATTCCCGGTATGGTTGGTTCGGCGCATCGGCGAGCGGATTGTTCTGGTGCGCAGTCAATTCCGGTGTGATTCGAGGAGATGCTGGTGGCTGTCGATGCGGCCCGGGAGGAAAAAGCACTGTCGCAGGCGAAGGATCGCCTGGTGGACGCCTATGCGGAGGCGCATACGACGGAGCAGGTGGAGGCGGTTTTCGGGGCGGCTCGGAAGCGGTTCGACGGGCACAAGATTCGGGAATTCATTCCGATTCTGGTGGAGCGGATTGTGCGCCGGGAACTCGAACCGGGCGGTACGGATAATGTTGTGACGCAGGTCGATTCCGTGAATTCGGAAACAATTCCTGCGCGGGACGATTCGAATTCGAATTCTCGTCACCTGGACGCAACCTTCGGCCGGATGGGATTGGCTGCGCGGCAGTATCTTCCGGAGGCGCTGACGCGGCGGAAGTGGGCGCTGCCGGCGCTGGCGGGCGGCGTCGTGGTGCTGGTGGTGGCGGGGCTCGCCATCGCGGGCGGCGGGTCGGATTCGACGCCCGCGCCGGTCGCGGGGTCCACGGCGCTCACCACGGTGCAGGGGGTCGTCGGCTCGGAGAAGCTGGCGTTCTTCAATGATCCGAAGGTGGCGGAGGCGCTGGCCAAGCACGGCCTGAAGGTGGCGGTCGAACCGGCCGGGTCACGGCAAATCGCCACCACGGTCGATCTCGGCAAGTACGACTTCGCGTTCCCGTCGAGTGCTTCGGCCGCGGAACGGATTCAGCGGCAGCGCAATGTGAGCGCCAAGTACACGCCGTTCTCCTCCCCCATGGCCGTCGCCACCTTCAAACCGATCGTGGAACTGCTGACCGCGGCCGGTGTGGTCAAGCCCGGAGCCACACCGACCCTCGATGTGGAGAAATACCTGGCGCTCGCCGAGCGGGGCGTGCAGTGGGATCAGCTGGAGGGCAACACCAGCTACCCGGTGAAGAAGAACGTGCTGGTGTCCACCACCGATCCCCGCACCTCGAACTCGGCGGCCATGTACCTGGCGGTAGCGGCCTACGTCGCCAATGACAATGCGATGGTGCGCGGCACGGCGGCGGAAGACCATGCGGTGGCCCGGGTTTCGCGCCTGTTCACCCGGCAGGGCTACACCGAGAACAGCACCGACGGCCCGTTCAAGGAGTACCTGGCCAACGGCATGGGCCCGACGCCGATGGTGTGGATCTACGAGGCCCAGTACGTGGACGCCGCCGCGCACGGTCAGCTGAAGCCGGACATGGTGCTGATGTATCCGTCGCCGACCGTGCTGTCGCAGCACACGGTGGTGCCGTTGAACGGCAATGGCGACCGCCTCGGCAAGCTGCTCGCCACCGACGCCGACCTGCAGCGGCTGGCCGCCGAGCACGGGTTCCGCCCGAACGACGCGAGCCTGTTCACCAAGGTGGCGGCCCAGGCGCAGGTGCCCGTGGTGCCGAATCTGATCGACGTGGTGGACGCGCCGAACTACGACACCTTGGAGCACCTGCTGGACGGGGTGGCGATAGCCTTCAACTGACCGGTAGCGGTTCGGGTTCGGTTGCGGCGGTGACTCGTTCGGGGCGCAAGGCCACGGCGAGCACCGCCGCACCCGTCAGCGCGAAGGCCATGGTCCACTGCGCGCCGACGTGCAGGGCGTGGATGAAGGCGTCATCGGCCGCGGCCGCCAGGTTGGGGCGGTGCAGGGCGGCGGCGGTGTGCCGCGCGAGTTCGGCCGAGGTCGCGGCCTGATCGCGGGCAGCCGTGGGCAATCCGGGCAACGCCGGTTCGATGGCGCGCCGGTACACGATCGACATGATGGTGCCGCCGACGGCGATGCCGAGCACGCTGCCGGTCTGCCGCACGGTATTGGTGACCGCCGACCCGGCCCCCGCGCGTTCCAGCGGCAGCGTGCCCATGAGCGCCGCCATCAGCGCGCCGATCACCATGCCGATGGCCGAACCCTGCACGATGAACACCACTTCCAGCCAGGCGATCGGCGTATCCAGGCCCATGAAGAAGTAGCTGCCCATGGCGAGCGCGGCCACGGTGAGCGCGGTCGCGGTGACCGGCCGCAGCGAGTACCGCCGCGTCAGCCGCACCCCCAGCGGTCCGCCGATGATGACGCCGAGGGCGCTGGGCGCGGTGGCGAGCCCGGCGTGCAGGGCCGAGAATCCGCGCGCGCCTTGCAGATAGAACGCACCGTAGAACCCGGCCGCGGTCATGGCGAGGAACAGCAGCCCGAGCGCCGCGCTGCCCCCGCCGAAGACCCGGTCGGCGAGCAGTCGCGGATCGAAACTCGGCTGGGCGCTGCGCAATTCGACGATCACGAACGCGGCGAGCGCGACCAGCCCGCCCGCGATGGGCAGCCACACATCGGCGCGCCCCCAGTCGGCGACCTGGCCGGCGCGAATCAACCCGTAGGCCAGCGCGCCCAGCCCGGTGATGGACAGCAGCAACCCCGCCGGATCGAGCGGCCGCCGCACCGGACTGCGGAAGTTGGGCACCAGCGCGGCGATGCCGGCCAGCGCGATCGCCACCACGGGAATGTTCACGAGAAACACCGAGCCCCACCAGAAGTGATCGAGCAGCAGTCCCGCGAGCAGCGGCCCGGCGGCCAGCCCGACCCCGGCCGAGGTGGAGAACAATCCGATGGCGGTGGCTCGCGCGGGCCCGGTGAAGGTCCAGGTGATGATGGCCATGGTCGGCGGCATGATGAGCGCGCTGCCGGCCCCCATGACGGCGCGGGCGGCGATGAGCTGCCCGGCGTCCCCGGCGTAGGCCGCCCATACGGAGGCGGCGGCGAAGATCAGCAGCCCGGCGGCGAGCACGCTGCGGTGCCCGAACCGGTCGCCGAGCGCGCCGGCCGCGAACATGAGCGCGGCGAAGACGAGCGTGTAAGAGCCAGTGGCCCATTGCAATTCGGCGGGTCCGGCGCCGAGTCCGCGCACCGGATCGGCGAGGGTTTCCAGGGCGGTGCCGAGGATGGTGTTGTCGAGCCAGATGAGCAGGGAGGAGAGCAGGAGGACGGCGAGGATGAGCTGCTGCCGGGATTTGGGCAGCGTCGCGGGCGCGGTCATGAGCACCTTCGATATGATTGGCAAGAACCTGACAATCCACAGCATGGATGATTGTCAGGTACCTGTCAATTCCCTGGAGAGAGGTTGCGCGCGTTGGGGTCCCATCGTGGTGAGATCGGTTCGCTGACCTTCCTGGTCCGCAGCGTGTGGCTGGGCATGCGCACGGCCATCGCGGAGGTGCTCACCGAATTCGGGCTGTCCACCTCGCAGTTCGCGACCCTGATGATGGTCACCAAACACCCGGGCATGTCGGTGTCCGATATCGCCCGCGAGGTGGGCAGCACCCGGCAGGCCGCCAATGAGATGCTCGGCGGCCTGGAGGCGGAGGGGTTGATCGAGCGGCGGCCGAACCCCGCCGACAAACGCAGTCATCAGATCCATCTCACCGCGGCGGGCCGGGAACGGTTCGCCGCGGCACAGGTGTCGGTGACGCGCCGCGAAGCGGAGCTGGAAGCCGGACTGGCGCCCGAGCAGCAGGCCGCCGTCCGGTCCTGGATGACCGGGATCGCGGCGGCCTGCGCGAGCTCAGAAAACCGGCGGTAAACCGAAGGGGCGGAACAGGTCCGGGCCACCCAGGAACACGGTGACCTTGTCGATGGACGAACCGTCCAGGGTCAGGACGTGAATCGAGTGCGGCCGGTGCACGCCCTCCTCGTCGCGCAGGTAGAAGGCCACGGCCGGTTGGGTATTGGCGGCCGTGGGCACGCTGCGCCAGCGGTCCGGATCGAAGCAGATCTTGGACGCGAAGAAGGTGATGACATCGTCGCGACCCGCGAACCACACCAGGGCGGGCGGCATCTCGAGCACGGCGTCATCGCGCAGCAGGGCGGCCAGTTCGTCCATATCGGCCTTGCCGAACACGTCCATGTACCGGTCGACGACGGTCCGCTCGGCAGGGCTCAGGGTTTCGGTCATGCGATCGAGCATCGGTGCCGCCTTGTCGAGTTGCGCGTGCGCGCGTTGCAGTGCGCTGTTCACCGCGGCGGGTGAGGTTTCCAGCAGGTCGGCGACCTCGGCGGCGGACCAGGCGAGCACATCGCGCAGGATCAGCACGGCGCGCTGCCGGGCGGGGAGCAGTTGCAGGGCGGCGACGAATGCCAGCCGCACTCCGCTGCGCGCCGCCACCACCGCCGCCGGATCGGCCGAATTGCCCAGCAGCGCATCGGGAATGGGCTCCAGCCAGGTGATCTCGGGATGCTTCTGCGGACGTTCGATCATGGTTTCGCTGGGTCCGACCAACCCGGTCGGCAGCGCCCGCCTCCCACGCTGCTCGAGCGCCGTCAGGCAGACATTGGTCGCGATGCGGTACAGCCAGGTACGCAGCGATGCGCGGCTCTCATCGAACTTGTCCGCGGCTCGCCACGCCCGCAGCAGGGTTTCCTGCACCAGGTCCTCGGCATCGTGAATGGATCCGAGCATGCGATAGCAGTGTGCGAGCAGCTCGGGCCGATGCACCTCGGTGCGGGCGGTGAAGTCGGTACCGGCGCTCATGGTTCGCAAATCTACCGATAGTGCTGCGGAGTGGGGGTCGGTGGCGCTCATACGAAAGCTCCTAGGGGGTCTCGGCGAAAGCTCATGCGGTCACACTCGGCTGCTCCGCCGCGACCGGTGTCGGCGGAGCTGCTGCTTGCGGGTTCGCGGCGGCGGGTGCGCCGGAGGGGATCAGGGCGCCGAGGAGTGCGCCCAGCAGCGCGAGCAGGGCGGCGGCGCCGATGGCGGCGGCGAAGCCGTCGGTGAATCCGGCGGGCGACGACAGGGTGCCGACGGCGGCGAAAACCGCTGCGGGTACCGCGATTCCGAAAGCGCCGCCGAGCTGGCGGAGGGCGCTGTAGGTGCCGGAGGCCGCGCCGACCGCGGGCATCGGGACGGCGCGCAGGACCGCGCTCTGCGCGGCCGGGATGGCCATGGAGACGCCGACGCCGGAAAGCACGAACGGGGCGATGAGGGCCGGGTACGGCAGGTCCGGGCGGGCCATGAATGCGATCCAGGCGTAGCCGATCGCGTGCATGAGCAGGCCGAGCACGACCAGCGGGCGCTCGCCGAAGCGATTGACCTGCCGGCCCGCGATCGGCGCGACCAGGAACAGGGTCACCGTCCACGGGGCCAGGCAGAGGCCGGTGCCGAGGGGACCGTAGCCGAGCACCACCTGGAGGTATTGGGCGAAGAAGAACGCGCCCGCGAAAATCGATGCGGCGAGCAGGAATCCGGCCGCATTGCCCGCCGAGAAGGCGCGGGAGGCGAAGAAGCGCATGGGAATCAACGGCGCGGGGGTGCGCAGTTCCCAGCGCACGAATCCGAGTAACGCCGCTGCACCGAGAACGAACGCGGCCACGACTTCAGCACTCCCCCAACCGGATTCGTTCCCCCTGATCAGGCCCCACACCACACCGAAGGCGGCGATGCTCACCAGCGCGATCCCGGCGTAATCCAATCGCCTTGCCTCCCCGAAGCTTTCGGAGAGCCGAGTCAGCACCAAAGGCACCAGCACCGCCCCGATCGGCACGTTCAACCAGAAGATCCACTGCCAAGCCAGCCCCTGCGTGATCGCGCCGCCGACGAGCGGGCCGCCCAATGTGGCCAATCCGGTGACCGCCGCGAAGATGCCGAGCGCCCGCGTCCGCTGCTCCGGCGGGAACGCCGCCGACAGCACGGCGATGGCCACCGGCATGACGGCGGCCGCGCCGATCCCCTGCACGGCCCGCGCGGTGATCAACCAGCCCAGGCTCGGAGCCAGCGCGCAGCCCGCCGAAGCGGCGGCGAACAACGTGAGCCCACCCGCGAGTATTCGCCTGCGCCCGTACCGATCCCCCAGCGCCGCCCCGGCCATCAGCAGCACCGCGAAACTCAAGTTGTAGGCATTGACGGTCCACTCCAGCTCCCCGAGCGAAGCGCCCAAATCCAATTGAATGGCATGCGTAGCCGTGGTGACGACCAGTGCGTCGAGCACGATCATCAACCCGGCGAGTGAAGTCAGCGCCAGCACCCAGCGCTGCGTAGCGGTCATGGCCATATCGCAAGCCCTCCTCCGAAAGGTGTCGGAGGTACATACCGGCGACCCCGCCGCGATTCATCGCCGCCGGCGAAATCCTTCGGTGGTGTTTTGATCAGCTATCCGCGACCGGGTTCCGGATCAGGTAATCCTGGATCTCTCTATGCCGAAATTGATAGGCGATCCCGGCCGCGCGAAGCAGGCCCCGTGCCTGACACCAGGCCATGAATGCGCACAGCCTCCATGGCAACGGCTTGCCGGATCCACGTCGGGTACCCAGCAACAGGCAGAGATACCGAACCGACGTAGGAGCCAGAGTGCACGCGACAAGCGCCCCAAGCGCTGGTCCTACGAACAGCCCGAATGCCGGAGCCCCCGGCGGAGGAAAAGTCCGCACCAAGACCGCCATGAACGCAGCGCTCACCGCGGTAAGCAGCAACGTTGAGCGCAGGTCCGCCGCCAGCAGCTCGTTCGGATGCCGCGCGGATACCCCAGCATCATCACGCGCCAGCGCGATCACGCCGAAGACGACGCCGCACAAAGGTATCGCCCAAAGTTGCCACCCCACGCCCGACCACCCTGCCAGTGCAGCCACCCCATACCCTGCCGCCGCGATCCCGCCCGACAGCAGTAGCGAGAGCTTGACGAAACGTCGAAACGTCTTTTGGGTTCCCACCTGTCGCGGCGACGGCCATGAGACTCGGTACGGCTCTGAATGCGTCCAGAACGAGAGAAGGGTGATCAGCGCAAGAGGCGCGCCGGTCGCCGCACTGATCACGACAACGGCGGCTGGCGTCAGCACATCTGCGTGTGCACGAGCCAGTTCACCAGCCAGCGCAGCACTCATCAACAGCCAGGCCAGGCATACTGTGACCAAACGGGTCTTGATCACGCCGGCCAGCGGCCACAGTCGATGCAGAATCAGGTCTGTATTCGAGATCGACACCCCGCCCACATTTGTCCCACCGTGGCGGTGCAGATAATCGTTGGCCAAGGTAGCCAGCCAACGATGCACGTCCTCCGGCCGATATCGAATGGTCCCGGCGTCAGCCGCGATCGTAGGAATAAGCAACGACAACAGATGATCGCGAACATGGTCAGCGCCCGCCGACGCGATTGACACCAGTTGGGGCGGATGATGCTCCTCTACACCGGATTCGGAATCCCGCCGCTCGTAGACAGTACGCGCGAGCGCTAAGCGCCACGGCGTCGACAATGCAGTGGCGAGTGCCCCCGTCGGTTGATAGTGCAGCTTGGTGAAAATCGGTTGCCACCGCCCGACGTCGCCGACACAGTCCCGCAGGAAGGCTTCGGCTTTCATGGTCGAGACAGGGTCGATCTCGATTGTCGCGGCGTCGAGCAGCCAAACCCGGACGCCTTCCAGCGCTTCTAACTGTTCGGTCCGGCAAGTGATCACAACTGGGGCCCTGCCACGCAGATCCTGATAGCCATTGAGCGCGAGCAGCAGCCGGGCAGCCCGAGAGGAGAAGCCGGGTTCATCGAAGTCCATCTCGTCGACGCCATCGATCACCGGCAGAATCTTCCGGGCCCGAACCAGTGTTCGCGCGGCGATTGGTCCGAGCCCATAGTTGCCACTCAGATAGCGGGCCAGCCAGTCATCGATGGACTGGTCCGGACTCCAGGTAGGGGCGCTTATCCGAACCGGCACGATATCGGTGGCAGCGCGGCTGGCGAGCAGACCGAGCGACAATTCCAGCGCCAGCACGGTCTTTCCGGCTCCACCCGCGCCGGTGATGACCAGCCGTTGCGGTCGCAGCCGCTGGTAAACCGCCACGACCTCGGTGAGCACCCCGCCAATATCTGGGCTCTCGGCATTGTGCGCGGGCGCGGCCCGGAATCGAAAGTCGATGTCTACGAGCTTGGTTCCGCCGAGCAGTTCAGCCCGCGCGTCGAGTTCTTCCGCTGCGACGGCGTTGGCCAGACGCTCGGCTAGACCGGGGATCTCGGTGTCGTTCCACTGCTGTGCCTGTTTCGAGAACCGCACCGATTGCCAGCCGAACCATCCGGAAACAGCCAAGGAGGTCAGCGCCACCACCAGAGATGCCGGATCCACCTCACCTCGCCCGGCTCCCGGCAACTGCAGGAAACCGACGAGTAGGGCGAACAGTAGTACCGTCACTGCAGCAGCGGCCGAGAACCAAGAACTCCACTTTCCGCCTTGCCGCAAGCGCTCTCATCCTTCGCGCCGAGGTGACGGGGACGATCATCCCCGCAGCAAGGATACCGCCGGACAACAGTAGAGCGGGAGCCCGGAAGTAGCTGTGTAACGGCCATTTTCGAGACTGCCCCGACAAACCGGGCGCCCCGATCGAGACGCCCGGCTAGGTTTGCCGTCTGGACAGGTCGCCTCAGCCGCGGATCTTGGCGACCACGTCGGCGACGGCCGTCTCGGCGGGAAGTTCCTCGGCGGTGCCGGCGAACCGGTCGCGGAGTTCGATCTTGCCGTCGGCCCAGCCGCGGCCGACGACCACGACGTAGGGCATGCCGAGGAGTTCGGCGTCCTTGAACTTGACGCCCGGGGAGGCGGTGCGGTCGTCGAGCAGGACCTCGAGGCCCATGGCGTCGAGTTCGGCGGCGACCTGTTCGGCGCCCGCGCGAGCGCCTTCGTCCTTGTTTGCGATGACCACGTGGACGTCGAACGGGGCGACCTCGCGGGGCCAGCGCAGGCCCTTCTCGTCGTGCATCTGTTCGGCGAGGACGGCGACCATGCGGGAGACGCCGACGCCGTAGGAGCCCATGGTGAGGCGGACCGGCTTGCCGTTCTCGCCCAGCACGTCGACCTCGAAGGCGTCGGTGTACTTCTGGCCCAGCTGGAAGATGTGGCCGATCTCGATGCCGCGGGCGGCCTCCAGCACGCCGCGGCCGTCGGGCGAGGGATCGCCGTCACGGACCTCGGCGGCCTCGATGGTGCCGTCGGGGGTGAAGTCGCGACCGGCGACCAGGCCGACGTAATGCTTGCCGGGCTCGTCCGCGCCGGTGATCCAGGCGGTGCCGGACACCACGCGCGGATCGACCAGGTAGCGAACGCCGTTGGCCTGCAGCGCCTTCGGGCCGATGTAGCCCTTGACCAGCCACGGGTTGGCCTTGAAGTCGGCTTCGTCGAGCAGTTCGACCTCGGCCGGTTCGACGGAGGCGCCCAGGCGCTTGTCGTCGACCTCGCGGTCACCGGGGACGCCGATGCCGAGGATCTCGGTCTTGCCGTCGGGGTAGCGCAGCTTGACCATGACGTTCTTGAGGGTGTCGGCGGCGGTGACCGGACGGCCCAGCACCTTGTCGATGCCCGCGCCATTGGCCCAGTCGACCAGGGTGGCGATGGTCGGGGTGTTGGGAGTGTCGTGCGCGACGGCCTCGGCCTGGCCCTCGATGGCGATCTCCGGCGGCGCGGCGGTGACCACGGCTTCGACGTTGGCGGCGTAACCGGATTCGCGGCAGATGACGTAGGTGTCCTCGCCGACGGGGCTGTCGGCCAGGAACTCCTCGGACGCCGAACCGCCCATGGCGCCGGAGGTAGCGGCCACGATCACGTACTTCACGCCCAGGCGATCGAAGATCTTCTGGTACGCCTCGCGGTGGGCGTTGTAGCTCTTCTTCAGGCCGTCTTCGTCGAGGTCGAAGGAGTAGGAGTCCTTCATGATGAACTCGCGCCCGCGCAGGATGCCCGCGCGCGGGCGGCCTTCGTCGCGGTACTTGGTCTGGATCTGGTACAGCGTGACCGGCAGGTCCTTGTAG
The DNA here is from genome assembly GCF_021183565.1 of Nocardia yamanashiensis. Classification (NCBI taxonomy): domain Bacteria; kingdom Bacillati; phylum Actinomycetota; class Actinomycetes; order Mycobacteriales; family Nocardiaceae; genus Nocardia; species Nocardia yamanashiensis. Next base: position 437,831 of record NZ_CP089226.1, on the reverse strand, counting down.
GAGTTGTACTCACCCTTCACGGTGAGCGCGAACAGCTCCTCGTGGGTGGGGCCGAGCAGGTAGTCCTGGCCCTTGCGGTCCTTCAGGCGGAACAGGCCGTCGCCGTATTCGGTCCAGCGGTTGGTGGTCTCGTACGGTTCGCGCGGCAGCAGCGCCGGCAGCGAGATCTCCTGCGCGCCGATGGCGTTCATCTCGGCGCGCACGACATCCTCGACCTTGCGCAGGGTGCGCAGGCCGAGCGGCAGCCACGAGTACACGCCCGGGGCGATGCGACGCACGTAACCGGCGCGGACCAACAGCTTGTGGCTGGGCACCTCGGCGTCTGCGGGGTCGTCACGCAGGGTGCGCAGGAACAGGTGCGAGAGACGGGTGATCACGGCTGAACAGCGTAGCCGCTGTTCGCGGCATATCCGAAAGGCATTACTGTTTCGCCTCGTGCTGGTGCTGCTGCCTCCTTCCGAAACCAAGTCCGACGGTGGCTCGGGCGGTCCGCTGGATCTGGATTCGCTGTCGATGCCGCAGCTCACGGCGGTGCGCGAGAGACTCGTCACGCAGTTGACGAAACTCGCCGCCGATCCCGGCGCCTCGCGCACCGCGCTGGGTCTGGGCAAGGGGGCTGACGCGGAGATCGCGCGCAATGCCGCACTGCGTTCCTCTCCGACCCGCCCGGCGCTGGATCGCTATACCGGGGTGCTCTACGACGCCCTCGACGCCGCCTCGTTCACGAAGGCGCAGCGCGCCAAGGCCGAAGCGCGGCTGGGCATCGGCTCGGCGCTGTTCGGCGTGGTCCGCGCGGGCGATCCGATCCCGGCGTATCGCCTGTCCGGCGGCTCGAAGCTGCCCGGTCTGCCCACATTGCAGGCGGTCTGGAAGGAAGTGCTGCCCGAAGCGCTGCGTACCGAGACCGGCGACGAGCTGACCGTGGACCTGCGCTCGGGCACCTACCAGAACCTGGGCCGCATCCCCGGCGCGGTGACCGCGACCGTGCTCACCGAACGCCCCGACGGTTCGCGAACCGTGGTGAGCCACTTCAACAAACACCACAAGGGCCTGCTGGCCCGCGCCCTGGTGCTGTCCCGCAGCGAACCCGCCGATATCAAGGGCCTGGCCAAGATCGCCGAAAAATCCGGTCTCCGCACCGAGATCGCTTCCCCCACCGAGCTCCTCATCCTCACCTGAGCCTGGTAGAAGTGAAGGGTGGAACCCATGGATCCTGAACTGGTCGAGCTGGCGAGCAAGATCTTCGACCTGGCTCGCAGCGGTGACGCGGTCACCCTGGCCCAATACCTCGACGCCGGCGTACCGGTGAACCTGACCAACGAGAACGGCGACACCCTCCTCATGCTGGCGGCGTATTACGCCCACCCCGCAGCGGTGAACGTGCTCCTCGAGCACAAAGCCGACCCGAACTTCGGCAACGACAAGGGCCAGACCCCACTCTCGGGCGCGGTCTTCAAGGGCGAAGACGAAATCGTCAACGCCCTCCTCGCCGCCGGCGCCGACCCGAACGCCGGCGCCCCCTCCGCCCGCGATGCCGCCGAAATGTTCGGCCAAACCAAATACCTGAAGCTCTTCGGCTAGCCACGATCCGGCCGGATCGCCTGTGACACGCGGCTTTTCATCGATCCGCCGCGTGTCACCAACAATGTGAATCTGGCCCCGGTTATTTGCCGGCGGCGTGGCTCGGCAGGACGCAGACGGCGTCCAGGCCGAGGACGTGGTTGAGGCGGCCGAAGGCCAGCCAGGAGCCGAGGCACATGGAGAGTTCGACTACCTCGGTTTGGGTGTAGTGCTTCAGCATGCGCTCGAAGAAGGTGTCGTCGAGGGAGTGGTGGTCGGTGGCGTAGCGCTCGGCGTATTCGGCGGCCAGGCGGGTGCGGTCGTCGAAGTTCTCCGTTGTGCGCCAGTTGGTTACGTCTTCTTCGAAGGATTCCTCGACCTTTTCGCCGTTGCGGTCGGTGCGCCAGTCGAGGCAGAAGAGGCAGCCGTTGATCTGGGCGATGCGCAGGCGGGCGGCTTCGAATTCGCGCAGGCCGAGGGTGGTGTGCTCGTAGACGGCGAGGGAGAAGCCCGCGGCGGCCACGCCGATGCCGGGGACCATTTCGCCCCAGACGTAACCGATCGGGTCCTTGCCCTCGGGAATGTCGATGATCATGGGTGGCTCCTGTCGAGTGTGCCGAAGGGCAGTGGAACGTCCAGGGCGTCGTAGAGCCCTGGTTCGGCAGTGGTCAGCCAGGGGATGGCCCCGGCCAATCTGCCTACGGCGGTGGCGTTTCCGCCCGCGGAGTGATTGCCGCCCTCCGCGGTGGCCTGGATGGTGACCTCGATGCGGGGATTGCCCTCGATGATCACGCGATGCGCGCCCGCGCCGGAATGCGGCAGCGGCCAATCGGTGGCGCAGGAGGCGTGGATCCGGGTGACGTGCTCGATGACGATGCGGGCCCGGCCGTCCACGATGCCCTGCACCTCGAAACGGATGGCGCCCTGACCGCCGGCTTCGAACTTGCCCATCAGCTCGGTCTCGACGGTGGTTTCCAGCGGACGGCGTTCCACCACCTCGCGGATCTCCTCCACCTCGACGCCGAGACCGCGCGCGATGAGCCGAATCTGCCCGCCCCACACCATGGTCGGGATACCGGGCGCGAGCATGGGCGGCTCGTAGTCCATCGGCTGGCCCATGCCGACCAGCCAGCGCACCGAATCGGGCTGATCGTAGGTGGTGTAGTCGAAGATCTCCTGGCACCGCACCACGTCCACGGTGCTGCCCAGCCCGGTCATCAGCAGCGGCAGCACGTCATTGCCCCAGCCCGGGTCGATACCGGAGACGAACAGCGAACCACCGCCCTCCGCAACGGCTTTCAGCACCGGCTCGCGCATTTCGGCGGGGGCGTTGCGCTGGTCGTAGAGCGGGTAGAGCGCCGGGGTCACCACCACCGCGCCCGCGCCGACCGCGCGCACGATATCGGCGAGCGCGTCGTCGGGACGGATATCGCCGGAGGCCGCGTACACCACGGCGCGCGGCCCGGCGGCGAGGACGGCGGCGATATCGTCGGTGGCCGCCACGCCCAGCACGGTGTCGAGCCCGGCCAGTTCGCCGGCGTCGCGGCCGACCTTGGCGGGATTGCTGACCAGTACGGCGCTGAGTTCGAGGCCGGGATGCGCCGTGACGGCACGGATGGCGGCCCGGCCGACATTGCCGGTCCCCCATACCACGGTGGAAATCATGGCGGGAGGGTAGCAAGTGCTTGGTAGGTTCCGGGCGAGATTCGGATACTCGCCCGGACACCATTCCAGCGGCCGCCGGATCAGTGCGAAACGAAGCCGATCAGGGTCCGGTGCAGCACGTCGGTCCAGTCCACGTGATCCACCTCGTGATGGCCCACGCTCAGCACCTGATAGCCGTCGCCGCCCCGCTTCTTGTCGATCTCGAGCAGCACTTCCACACCCTGCGGGTGGGCCACGAAAGTGATCTCGACGGAATCGAATTGCGGATAGTTGCGCGAACGCCCGAACTCGATCTCCTGATAGAACGGCAGCTCGTGCTCGATGCCGCGCAACCTGCCCCATTCGCAATCGGCGGCGTGCAGCGGGAAGCCGAGCTGCTCCATGGCAGCCAGGATCACGTGCTGGGCGGGCAGCGCGCCGATGCCGACCGGATCGCTGTCCCCGGCGTCGACCGCGCCGGCGATCTCCACCACCGTGCGGATCGCGACGTGCATCCCCGGCAGCTGGCGGCCGTTGAAGAAAGTGATCGGCGCTTCCAGCGGCGTGTACAGGGCGAAGGGAATGTCGAAGTGCGCGTGCGCGGGCAGCTGGAAGGGCCCGTGGATATCGGTGAGGTAGAAACCGCGGTCGCGCTGGTACTCGTCCTCGGTGTGCTCGAACTCGACCCGGGTGACGAATTCCAAGGCCACGCGGGAGATGTCCTGCGGCACATCGCCGCCCCGTAACCGGATCACACCGTGCACCGTGCCGCCGGGCTGCACGCCCGGCGTGTGGAGGTCGGTGTCGACCTCGGCCCCGCCCACCCCGACGGCTGCCAGCAATTTTCTGAACATCCCCCCAGTCTGGCCGCTGATCGGACGATGTGATTCCGGATTATTCGCCGCTGTGGTCCAATTCATCGGTATGGACGTCGTTGCATCAGAACAGATCCGCGCACTCAAGCACCGCTACCTGCGCACCCTCGACCTGAAGCGGTGGGAGGAGTTCGCGGACACCCTGACCGCCGATGTCGTCGCCTCCTACGGCTCCCCCTCCGGTGACCTGCCGCCCGAATTCCACGGCCGCGAGGCGGTCGCCGAGTACATGCGAAACGCCCTGAGCGGCAACATCATCACCGTGCACGTGGCCACCCACCCCGAGATCCAGGTGGACGGCGACACCGCGACCGGCAGCTGGCTGCTCGAGGACACCGTCATGATCCCCGACTACAACCGGGTCATCCGCGGCGCGGCCTACTACCACGACACCTACCGCCGCGAGAACGGCGTCTGGCGCATCGCCACCACCGGCTACCAGCGCATCTTCGAAGCCGTCATGGGCACCGACGCCCTCCCCGGCTTCACCCTCACCGCCAACCGCTGGGCCGAACCCGCCCCGCACTGACCCGCACCGCCGAGCGGCATTCGTCCCCGCAGCCGCCGGCATTGCGACGGCCGCGGGAACCCGCCGGATGGTCCAGGTGAGCGCCGGTAGGCGTGGGGGTTACTCCGCCACGCCGATGTCCTCGTTCCACAACTCGGGCCGTTCGGCGATGAACTTCGTCATCATGTCGACGCATTCCTGATCGTCGAGCAGGGTGATCGAAACACCGTGTTCCGCAAGCCATTCGTGGCCGCCGCTGAAGGTGCGCGCCTCCCCCACCACCACCGCGCCGATGCCGAACTGGCGGACCAGGCCGCTGCAGTACCAGCAGGGGGACAGAGTGGTGACCATGATGGTGTCGCGGTAGTCGCGGCGGCGGCCGGCATTGCGGAAGGCGTCGGTCTCGGCGTGCAGGCTGGGGTCACCGGCTTGGACGCGGCGGTTGTGGCCGCGGCCGAGCAGGTTGCCGGCGCTGTCGAACAGGGCCGCGCCGATGGGGATTCCGCCCTCGGCGAGGCCGAGCTGAGCTTCCGTGTAGGCGGTGGTCAACATTTCCTCGGCAGTGATCATGGTGATCATGCTGGCACCGCCTCCCGGGCGATCCGGGCGCGGGCGAGCAGCAGGTAGGCCGCGCCGGAGATCAGGAAACCGGCGAAGAAGGTGATGTCGCCGAGTTCGGGGACCTGTTTCGCGGCATAGCCGACGAACTTGGCCTGGTTGGAGAACAACAGGACCGACACGATCAGACCCAGACCGAAGGCGACTACGCCGCTCCAGTTCGAATACGTCTTGTCGTAGAGCAGATGGTCCACCCGCTGCCCGCGCCGCAGGAACTCGTCGGCGAAGACCACGCCCAGCCACGGGCCGATCCAGTACGCCACGATGAGCAGGAACGCCTCGTAGCTGGCGGCCGCATCGGCGAGCGCCCACCAGGCGACCAGGAAACCGATCACGCCGAAGGCGATCGAGACCAGCGCGCGCTGTGTCCGCACCGGCAGCTCGAAGCCCATGGTCACGAAAGCCATTGCGCCGGAATAGACATTGAGCGCATTGGCCGCCACCGCGCCGACCGCGATGGCCAGCAGCGTCAGCTTCGCCAGCAGATCGGGAAGGTTGGCGGTGAACACGTCGGTGGGGCTGCCCTGCACCGTGCTCGCCACGGTCGCCGAGGCCGCGCCGAGCACGGTCAGCCACAGGCAGGAGAGGAACAGCCCGGCCGAGGCGTACAGCCCGGTGGCGGTCTTGGAGACCGAGGACGGCAGATAGCGGGAGTAGTCCGCCGCGTAGGGATTCCAGCCCGCCGCGTACCCGAAGGCGGTGCCGACGGTGAGCAGGAACCCGCCCATCCCGCCGATGCCGCCGGCCGGTGCGGGTGCGCCCGGATCGGCCTTGCTGAAGATCACCACCGTGACGATGGCGAACACGATCGCCAAGAGCGGGAAGGCGATCCGCTCGAACGCCTGCACCAGATTGTGGCCGAAGAAGGCGAAGGCCGTCTGCGCCACCACGATCACCAGCAGCGCCGGGACCTTGGGCAGCCCGGTCAGCGAGTTCAAGGCGAACGCGCCGCTCACGCTGTTGGTGGCGAACCAGCCGACCCCGCACATGATCGACATGAACCCGGCGGGCAGCACATTGCCGCGATAGCCGAAGCCCAAGCGCCCCAGCACCATTTGCGGGACGCCGTGCAGCGGGCCGCGCGCGGACAGCAGGTAGTGCGCCGCCGCGCCGACGCCGATGCCGAGTGCGAGACCCAGGCTCGCCTGCCAGAAGTTCATCCCGTAGACGCTGACGGCGAGCACGCCGACGAAGATGGTCGCGAACTCCAGGTTCGGTGACATCCACGTCCAGAACAGGGTGCGTGGCGTGCCGTGCCGGGCGTCCTCGGGGATGTAGTCGTCGCCGCCGGGTTCGACGGCGATCACTCGATCACGGTAGGTGGTCCGGGTCTCGCTGTCCGTCAATGCTTCTCAGCCCTCTCAGCGCTCGTGGGTCTCTTCCAGCACCGTGCGGCCCAGCAGGGCGTAACGGTCCGGATCGGTCTTCTTCAGATAGGTGGCGTAACCCAGGCCCGCCGCGGCGACGGCGGCCACCAGCCACGGGGTCGCCTTCAGGATCAGCGATCCGGCCTCGGTTCCGGCGGCGGTGTCCATGTTCGTGACCAGCAGCAGCACCACCCCGAGCATGGCGACGCCGCCGATGAGCGGAGCCAGGAAGGTCTTGAACCAGTGCCGGGATTCGGGGTGGTTGTGGCGGAAGTAGTTCATGACCGCGAACGAGGTGACGGCCTGCACGACCAGGATGGCCATGGTGCCGAGCACGGCGAGCAGGGTGTAGAGGCCGGCGTACGGATCCTTGCCGGCCAGTGCGAACGCGAGCACCAGCACCGCGGCGACGCCGGTCTGCGCCAAACCCGCGATGTGCGGGGAGCCGTGCTTGGGATGGGTGCGGCCGACGGTGTTCTTGAGGCCGGGGATGACGCCTTCCCGGCCGAGCGCGTACAGATAGCGGGCGGCGCAGTTGTGGAAGGCCATGCCGCAGGCCAGCGATCCGCTGATCATCAGCCACTGCATGGTGGTGACGGCCCAGTGCCCGACATAGGACTCGGTGGGCGCGAAGAAGACGTCCATCGGATTGGCCGAGCCCGCGTATTCGAGGGCCTTGTCCCTACCGCTGCCGGAAATGGCCATCCAGGAGACGAAGACGTAGAACACGCCCACGCCGAGCACCGCGATCATGGTGGCGCGCGGGATGATCCGCTTCGGGTCCTTGGACTCCTCGCCGTACATGGCGGTCGATTCGAAGCCGACCCAGGACCAGAAGGCGAAGAACAGACCCAGGCCCGCGGACGCCGCACCACTGAAGGCATTGACCGGATTGACCGGTTCCAGGGTGATGCCGTCCGGGCCGCCGCCGTGGAAGAGCACCGACACCGCCATGATGGCCAGCACCGTCACCTCGGTCACCAGCAGGCCGATCAGCAGCCGCTCGGCGACCGCGATACCGAACCAGGTGCCGAGCGCGTTGACCGCCAGCATGAGGATCGCGAACACCCACCAGGGGACGTCGGTGCCGAGCTGATCGAGCACCGTGGTGTGCGCGAAATAGGAGAAGATGCCGATCAGCGACGGCTCGAACACCATGTAGGCGAAGGTCGCCAGCAGTCCGGCCGCCAGGCCCGCGGTGCGCCCGAGCCCGAACGAGATGAAGCCGTAGAAGGCGCCGGTCGCGGTGATGTGCTTGGACATGGTGGTGAAGCCCACCGAGAAGATGGCCAGCACCACCATGGCGATCAGAAAGGCTGCGGGCGTGCCGATTCCACTGCCCGACGACATCATGAACGGCACGTTGCCGGTCATGGCCGTAATGGGCGCTGCCGTCGCGACAGCCATGAACACCACGCCGAGCAAGCCGACGACATTGGGTTTGAGCCGCGAGACATCGCTGCCGGCCGGCTCGGATCCCCCCGAAAGTACGGTCGACGTACCCGGTTCCATAAGTCACTCCTCATCTAGGTCGCATGACACTTGGTCGCATGACCTGTGAGGGATTGTGCGGGGCGGTTTGTTGCCTGGATATGAAACGGAGTTACCAGCAGGAACCAGAATTGTGACTCAGGTCACTATTCTTACATTTCTCGGAAAATCCGGTGCCCGGCTTTACAGTTCGTCCGCCCCGCACGGCCGCTCAGCCGAGCTTGCGGCAGTACAGCGCGTCCGGATGGCCGCCGCGGTACCAGACCCGCGAGAAGGCGATGCCCGCGGCGTATTCATCGGCCTCGCACTGGGCCTTGTAGAAGCCCTCGGCGTAGTCGCCGCCTTCGCCGGAGGCCGGACGGTTGTCGCCCTTGTCATCCCAGAGGGTGCGGCCCGCCCCGGCCAGCGGCACCCGACCGGTGGCGCAGAGGATCGCGGACATGGCCTCACCGCGCAGGCTGTAACCGATCATGAACTGGCCTGCGGCGCACTGATATTTGGTGAAGCCGCCCGCCCAGTCGGTGGTGACCTGCTCCTTGTCGACCTTGACCGCGGTGGTTCCGGACTGCCAGAGGTCCGCGATGCCCGCATCGGTGCACAGGCCGCGGAGATCGCGGGAGCTGATGCCGATCAGCCGCTGATCATCGGGGCAGACCACCTTGTTCGCCCGGGCATCCCAATCACCCGCGGCGCGCAGCGAGGCATTGTGCGTGCCGTGCTTACCGTCCAGCGCGGACCAGGTGCGCACCGAATCGACCTGTCCGGTACGGCCGTTCGCCGCCAGCAGCCGCTGGAAGTGCGGGCCGCGCCAGTCATCGGCATCGGCGATGCCGCGGAGGCTGCCGTCCGTGTCGTAGCGCAGCAGCGCCCACTGATTGCCCTGGTCTCCGTGCTGGAATCCGACGCCGGGCCAGTAGGCGAAGTCCAGATCGCGTTCGATCAGATAGTCGATCATGTTCGGGAACCAGGCGCGGTCCTTGTCGCCGGCGTCCTTGCCGATGCCGAACTCGCTCACCCAGACCGGCGCGGTGAAGTGGCGGTCGGGGGTGGTGGCGACGAAACCGGCCAGTTCGTCCATGGCTTTGAACAGGTCCGGGCGCGACAGATCGCGGAAGCGCGGATCGTGGGTTTCGCCGAGCCCGTCCGCGCCGGTGTGGTTCGGGCCGATGTAGCCGTAGAAGTGCGCGGCGTAGACGACCTTGTGCGAACGCACCAGCGTCGGCGTCAAGGTGCGCGCGGGCTTCAGGATCGGGCGGCTGTGCGAGGTCAGGTCGGTCGGGATGCCCTGCCAGTTGATGCCCTCGATCATAACGAGCAGGTTCGGGTTGGCGTCCTTCAGGATTCGATCCCCGGCCTGCTGCGCGGCGGCCTCCCAGTCGTGTTCGTCGCCCCAGCCCCAGTTCGGGTCGTTCCAGGTGTCGCGGCGCACCTCGTTGCGCAGGTCCGCGCCGACGACGCCCGGGTCGTCCCGGTAGCGGGCCGCCATGAACGCCCAGTCCGACACCCATTTCGCGGTGTCCTGACCGGAGTTCCAGCGCTCGTTGCCGTCCACCGCGCAGCACCAGCGGGTGGAGGTGGTGTGGTTGTTGAGGATGACGCCGAGACCGGCACCGGTGAGCGCCCGCACGGCCCGGTCGTAGACCTCCAGGGGTTTCAGGCCGTTCAATGCCGGGTTGGCGGTGAGTCCCCGGACCGGGCGGCTGTCGGTGATCATCTCGTTGGAGAACGGCAGCCGAATACTGTTGAGCCCCAGCGCTTTGAAGTCGGCGATGAGCTTCGTCATCGGCACCCGGTCCAGACCCAGCGGGGCGCGATGACCGGTCTCCTGGGCGAAATTGTTCGCCGGATCCTCGTCGTCGCCGCTGCCGTTCCAGGTGCCGCTGGAGCCGTGCCAGTTACCGGATTTCAGTTTCACCCGATTGCCGGCGGCATCGACGATGTAGCGACCGCGGGTGCTCAGCGGTCCGTGGAGGCCGGCCGGATCGGCGCGGGCTGCGGGGGTGAAGTGGACGGCGGGCACGGTGAGCAGACCGGAGGCGAGTGCCGAAGCAATGGCGAGAACCGTTGTCGCACGGGCGAAGTGCCGGAGCCGCCGGGGATGCATGTCCATGCCGCGGCAGTTTAGGGCCGAATCGCGATCTGAAACATGTTAATTCCAGATAACCGGTAATTCGCCTCGGCTGCACTACTCGAGACGAGTAGGGGTTTGAATGCCGGTGAGCGTCAGCTCGAGCAGACGCCGCCAGTCACCGGAGCCGGTGCGAATCGCAGCGGAGAGCGCCCCGACCAGGAGGTAGACGTCGGCGGGGGTGAGGTCGGAGCGGAGCGCGCCTGCGGCACGGTCGGATTCGATGAGCAGGGCGAGGGCGTCGGCGAGGCGGGCGAGGGTGTCGCCGCGGGGTTCGCTGGTGGCGGTGCGCCGGCTGGATTCGATGGCGGCGGACAGGCCCCGATCGGTGGCCAGGAGTTCGCCGACATGGGTGAGATAGGTGCGGACGGCGTGACCCGGTGCGGCGCGCAGGCATTCGGTGCGCGCGAAGGATTCGATCTCGGCGAAGCGCTGTTCGGCGGCGGCCTCGATGAGATCGGACTGCGCCGGGAAATGCCGGTACACGGTGCCGATGCCGACCCCGGCCGCGCGCGCCACCTCGGGCAGCTGCACCTGACTTCCCCGCTCCGCGAACAGGTTTCGCGCCGCCTCGAGAATCCGATCCCGATTCCGCGAGGCATCGGCCCGCGCCCGCCGGGGCGCCGAATCCGGTCTTGACACTGCGATCGCCTTTCGTCCTACACTCTAAACGGAGTCGGATTCCGGTTCCGTTTCCTTCGAAAGGATATCAGCGATGACCCATGATCGCTTCCTGTTCCTCTCCCCCAGCGACGTCCGCCCCGGCCGCGTCCCGCTGCCGCCCGCCTTCGCCGTCAAAGCCACCACCGCCGACACCGGCGGCCGCTTCTCCCTGCTGGAAGTGACGCTGGCGCGCGACATTCCGCGGCACACCCACCAGCTGGCCGACGAATGCGTCTACGTGCTCGACGGCACCTTGGAGGTGGAGTTCGACGATCGGGTCGAGCGGGCCACGGCCGGCATGTTCGTCCTACTGCCGCAAGGCATTCCGCACGCCCTGCGCTGCGCCTCCACCCCACCGCCCCGGGTGCTGCAGATCTCCTCGCCGGGCGGCTGGGAGTGCTATCTGGAGGACCTGTTCGAGGCGGGCCCGGCGGTGCTGACCGCCGGCGCGCTGGACCCGGCCAAGATCAATCCGATTGCCGCGAAATACGGCATTCGCTACGAGGAGTAGCGCCGCCGCCGCTCAGGCGGACTTGGGCTGCACCGCGAACAGGCCCTCGCGGATGCGATCGATCAGGCCGTTGACCGCGGCGAGCGAGGACCAGTGGTCGTGATGCACCACGCCGGGATACTGATCGGAGTGCGCGACGAACGCATCGTCCAGGTCGGACCAGTGCACATGCACGGCGGACAGCCGGACCTCACGCTCGAAGTCATTCATCGCCAGCCTCTTCTCGACGGGTGCGACGGCGGGCCGATCACACGCCGTCGCACGATTACTACATAGAGTAGTTTCCAAAGCCGCCGGGCCGGGAGTGACTTTCGGCGGAAGTCGTGTGAGATCCGTCAAGATCCCGCGGCGCTCACAGGTTGGCGGTGAGGTCGCGGATGAGCAGGGCGGTGTGCAGGGAGGTGCGGGTTTCGCCGTCGTCGAGGTCCACGTCGAGGATGCGTTCGATGCGGGAGAGGCGGTCGTAGAGGGTGGGGCGGCTGATATTGAGGCGTTTGGCCAGTTCGGTTTTGTTGCCGGCCAGGTCGAGGAAGTGGCGGAGGGTGCGGGTGAGGTCGGCGGCCTGGCGGATGTCGTGGCGGAGCAGGGCGCTCAGTTCGGTCTCGGCGAAGCGCTGCACGCCGGGTTCGTCGCGGATGAGAGCGAGCAGGCCGCGCAGGCGGACGTCCCCGCTGCGGTAGTAGGGGCGAGGGTAGGAAGTGCCCAGGGCGAGTGCGACTTCCGCGACGTGGGCGGCTTGGGCGAGTTCGCGAGCGGCGTCCAGCAGGGAATCGGAGTCGGCGCCGACGCCGATGACGGCGTGCTCGACGCCGGCGACGCGGCGGATCTCGCCGAGCATGGCGGTGCAGACGACGGTGAGGGTTTCGTCGACTTCGCCGGTGCGGGAGACGGCCAGGACCAGGTTGACCCGATTGCCGTGATCGGGTGCGGCCAAAGCGGTTACGCGGGCCAGCTGCACGCCGTGCATGGCGGCGTCCAGGATGGCGGCGGTGCGGCGCTGATGGGCCACCGGATCGGATTCGATGGGCGCGCGCACGTCGATGGTGAGCGGAATGTAGCGGGAGCGGCGGGCCAGCCCGAGGGCGGCGGCGAGGGCGACGGCATCGCGTTCGTCGGTGAGCCGCCCGGTGATCATGTCGTCGATGAGGCCGGTCTGGGCCTGCCGGTGCAGGCCGAAGCGGTCGCGTTCGATCATGCGATGCAGGGTCAGGGTCTGCGCGGCGCGTTCCAGGACCATGCGGGCGCGCGCGTTCGGGACGCGGCTGGAGCGCAGGATGAGCCGCCCCCAGCGTTGCGTATGCGGGCCCACCGGAACCACATTCGCATCGTGATCGGCGAGCATCCGGGAGGTGGTCTCCCAGTGTTCGAGCAGCGTGGAGGTGGCGGTGTGGCGCGCGGTCGAGGCCAGCACCCGATGGGTGAGGTCCTCCAGCACCACCGACGCGTCCAGCATGCCCGCCGCAGTCTTGACGATCTCGGCCAGCGAGGCCCGGCGCACGCTCAGCGCGGTGAACGTCTCGTGCACCGTGCGCGCGAATTCGAGCTCGGCGTACTGGTCCGCCACGATCACGCGATGTACGGCCTCGGTGACTTCCACGAACCGCACCACCCGCCGCAGCGCGACCACGGGCAGCGCGAGCCGATCGGCCGTCTCGGCCACCACCGGCGGCAATTCCCGCACATAGGTGCCCAATTCGATCACCAGCCCCGAAACCCCGGCGGCGGACAGCGATTCCAGATACTCGACGCTGGCCGCGTCCCCGGCGGCCAGCGCCTGCCCGGTGGTGAGAATCAATTCCCTACCGACCAGCAGTTTCGCGACGTCCGGCAGTTCGCTCACGTGCACCCACCGCACCGGCCGATCCAAGGATCCGCCGCCGACGACTTCCGGCTGCCCGGCGCGCACCACGGGCATCGCCAGAATTTCGGCGACAGACAGGAGCACCGACGAATCGTAATACGAAATCGCGAATCGCGTACAGATCGTCGGGACGCAAACGAGACTGAGAGGTGCAGAGTAGTAGCCGGGCCACCGCAGTCCCGCCGTGCGGGTGCCGCAGCACGCCCTCCTCGGTCCGTCCCCTCGTGCCGGCGACGGGACGGACCACTCGGCGGATCGAGGCGAGTAGCCGCACGTGACAACTGATTTCGCAAGGTCGGGGTGACTCCCCGGGTACGCCCAGAAAAGTCTCGGCATCCGGCCGCCGGCACGGGTGCCCAATTCGCAACGGCTCGCAGCCGCCCGCTGACCAGGCGGAGCGGCGGAACAGAGGAGATATGGCGACCATCGCACACTGGCTCGACGGGAAGTCCTTTGCCGGCTCCAGCGCCGCTACCGCGCCCGTCACCAATCCCGCCACCGGGGTGGTGACCGGTCAGGTCGCGCTGGCGAATGTGGCCGACGTGCGAACCGTCGTCGATGCCGCCGCGGCGGCGTTCCCGGCCTGGCGCGACGCCTCGCTGGCCAAGCGCACGCAGGTGCTGTTCAAGTTCCGGGAGCTGCTCAACGAGCGCAAGGAAGAACTGGCGGCCATCATCACCTCCGAGCACGGCAAGGTGCTCGCGGATGCGCTGGGCGAGGTGACGCGCGGCCTGGAGGTCGTCGAATTCGCCTGTGGCGTACCGCATCTGCTCAAGGGCGGGTACACCGAGAACGCCTCCACCAAGGTGGACATCTTCTCGGTGCGGCAGCCGCTGGGACCGGTGGCGATCATTTCGCCGTTCAACTTCCCGGCCATGGTGCCCATGTGGTTCTTCCCGCTGGCCATCGCCGCCGGAAACACCGTGGTGCTCAAGCCGAGTGAGAAGGATCCGTCGGCCGCGCTGTGGATCGCCGAACTGTGGGCCGAGGCCGGACTGCCGGACGGCGTGTTCAATGTGGTGCAGGGCGACAAGGTCGCCGTGGACGAACTGCTGGAGAACCCGGCCATCAAGTCGGTCTCGTTCGTGGGCTCCACGCCGATCGCCAAGTACGTGTACGAGCGCGGCACCGCGCACGGCAAGCGCGTGCAGGCCCTCGGCGGGGCCAAGAACCACATGGTGGTGCTGCCGGACGCCGACCTGGATCTGGCCGCCGACGCGGCGGTGAACGCGGGCTTCGGTTCGGCGGGCGAACGCTGCATGGCGATCAGCGCGCTGGTCGCGGTGGGCGATATCGCCGACGATCTGGTCGCCCGGATCGCGGAGCGCGCCAGGACGATTCGCACCGGCGACGGCACCAAGGGCACCGATATGGGCCCGCTGGTCACCGAGCAGCATCGCGACAAGGTGGCGTCCTACATCGACGCGGGCGAGTCGGCCGGCGCGAAGGTCGTGCTCGACGGCCGCACCGTGGACGCCGACGGCGCGGCGGACGGGTTCTGGCTCGGCCCCACCATTCTCGACAATGTCACCCCCGAGATGACCGTCTACACCGACGAGATCTTCGGCCCGGTGCTGTCGGTGGTGCGCGTGGAGAGCTACGACGACGCCCTCGCACTGATCAACGCCAATCAGTACGGCAACGGCACCGCCATCTTCACCAATGACGGCGGCGCGGCCCGGCGCTTCCACAACGAGGTCGAGGTCGGCATGGTCGGCATCAATGTCCCGATCCCGGTGCCCATGGCCTACTACAGTTTCGGCGGCTGGAAGAACTCGCTCTTCGGCGACTCGCATGCGCACGGCATCGACGGCGTGCACTTCTTCACCCGCACCAAGGCCGTCACCACCCGCTGGCTCGACCCCAGCCACGGCGGCCTGAATCTCGGCTTCCCGCAGAACAACTGATTGGACCTGCGATGACCCTGCCCAATGGATTGACCCCCGAGGTGGCGCGCGACGAAGCGGCCCGCGCCTACGAACTGGATCGCAAGCACGTCTTCCACTCCTGGTCGGCCCAGGCGACGCTGAAGCCGATGGTGGTGACCGCCGCGCAGGGCTCCTACCTGTGGGACGGGGACGGCAACCGGCTGCTGGACTTCTCCTCGCAGATGGTGAACACCAATATCGGGCACCAGCATCCGAAGGTGGTGGCCGCCATTCAGGCGCAGGCCGCCAAGCTGTGCACCATCGCGCCCCCGCACGCCAATGACGCGCGGTCGGAGGCGGCCCGGCTGATCGCCGAGCGCACGCCCGGCGAGCTGGACAAGATCTTCTTCACCAATGGCGGCGCGGACGCCGTCGAGCACGCCGTGCGGATGGCGCGGCTGCACACCGGGCGGTACAAGGTGCTCTCGCGCTACCGCTCGTATCACGGCGGCACCGAGACCGCGGTCAATCTGACCGGTGATCCGCGGCGCTGGCCGAACGATCACGGCAATGCCGGAATCGTGCACTTCTTCGGGCCGTTCCTGTACCGCTCGCGGTTCTATGCCGAGAACGAGGAGCAGGAATCGCAGCGCGCCCTCGAACATCTCGAGCAGACCATCCAGTTCGAGGGGCCGAGCACCATCGCCGCCATCATTCTGGAATCGGTGCCGGGCACGGCCGGAATCATGGTTCCGCCGCCGGGATACCTGGCCGGAGTGCGCGAACTGTGCGACAAGTACGGGATCGTGTTCATCGCCGACGAGGTGATGGCCGGGTTCGGGCGGACCGGAAAGTGGTTCGCCATCGACAATTTCGGGGTGGCGCCGGACCTCATCACCTTCGCCAAGGGCGTCAACTCCGGTTACGTGCCGCTCGGCGGTGTGGCTATCGCGCCGCATATCGCCGCCACCTTCGACGATCGCGTCTATCCGGGCGGGCTCACCTACTCCGGGCATCCCCTGGCCACGGCCGCGGCGGTGGCGACCATCAATGCGATGGCCGAGGAGGGCATTGTGGAGAACGCGGCCGCGATCGGCGCCGAGGTGATCGGTCCGGGCCTGCGTGAACTGGCCGAACAGCATCCGAGCATCGGTGAGGTGCGCGGGCTCGGGGTGTTCTGGGCGGTCGAACTGGTGAAGGATCGCGGCACTCGCGAACCGCTCGCCCCGTACGGCGGCACCAGCCCGGCCATGGCCGAGACGGTCGCGGCCGCCAAGGCTGCCGGGTTGTTGCTGTTCGTCAATTTCAATCGCCTGCACGTGGTGCCGCCGTGCACCGTCTCCGAGGCCGAGGCCAAGGAGGGCCTGGCCATCCTGGATCAGGCGCTGACCGTGGCCGATAGCCATCTGGCCTGAATGAGATCCGCATCCTTCCCGCTCACCGGGCACTCCTCGGGATGCGCGGTAGCGGAAAGGATGCGAACGTCTCATGCACAGCCGGTGAACACGACACAACACGAGGAGCGCAGTGAGTCCCCAAGATCTGCAATTCATCGGGGGTGAGCGCCGCGCCGGGTCGGGTGACCCGCTGGAGATCACCGCCCCCGCGACCGGCGCGGTCATCGCCGCCGGCGCGGGTGCGAACGCCGGCGATGTGGCGGCCGCCGTGGCCGCCGCGCGCGCGGCCTTCCCGGGGTGGGCGGGCGCGACGCCCGGCGCCCGATCCGACATCATGCACCGCTGGGCGCAGCTGCTGCGCGAGCGCGCCGAGGAGTTCGCGGCGGTCGAAAGCCTGAACGCGGGCAAGCCGATTCGGCTGGCCAGCGAATTCGACGTGCCGGGCACCATCGACAACACGGCGTTCTTCGCCGGGGCGGCCCGGCATCTGGAGGGCAAGGCGGCGGCGGAGTACTCCGGCGATCACACCTCCTCGATCCGCCGGGAGCCGCTCGGCGTGATCGGGTCCATCTCGCCGTGGAACTATCCCCTCCAGATGGCGGCCTGGAAGATCCTGCCCGCCATCGCCGCCGGAAACACGGTGGTGCTCAAGCCTTCCGAGCTCACGCCGCTCAGTTCACTGCTGTTCGCCGAGACCGCCACCGAGGCCGGTGTTCCGGCGGGCGTGATCAATGTGCTGACCGGGCTCGGCGCGACCGCGGGCCAGGCGCTGGTGGAGCACCCGGACGTGGCCATGGTGTCGTTCACCGGTTCCACGCTCGTGGGCCGCCGGGTCGCCGCCACCGCGGCGGGTTCGGTGAAGCGGGTGCATCTCGAATTGGGCGGCAAGGCCCCGTTCGTGGTCTTCGACGACGCCGACCCCGAAGCCGCCGCGCGCGGTGCGGTGGCCGGTGCGCTGATCAATACCGGCCAGGACTGCACCGCCGCCACCCGCGCCTACGTGCAGCGCCCGCTCTTCGACGAATTCGTGGGCCGGGTAGCGGATCTCATGGACCAGGTCACGCTGGGACCGGTGGAGGATCCGGACACCGATCTGGGCCCGCTCATCTCGCTATCGCATCGCGACAAGGTGCGCGGCATGGTGGACCGGGCCCGCGACGCCGGGGCGAAAGTCGTACGCGGCGGGCGGATTCCGGAGCACACCGATCCCGGCGGCGCGTACTACGAGCCGACGCTCATCACCGGCGCCGCCCAGGATTCGGAGATCGTGCAGCAGGAGGTCTTCGGCCCGGTGCTGGTCGTGCTGCCCTTCGACACCGATGACGAGGCCATCGCCCTGGCCAATGACACCGCCTACGGACTGGCCGCCTCGGCCTGGTCCCGTGATGTGTACCGGACCGGCCGCGCGTCCCGCGAAATCCAGGCCGGTTGCGTGTGGATCAACGATCACATTCCGATCATCAGCGAAATGCCGCACGGCGGCTACAAAGCCTCGGGATTCGGAAAGGACATGTCCACCTACGCATTCGACGAGTACACCAATATCAAGCACGTGATGTTCGATATCACCGCCGCCGCGCACAAACCGTGGCACGACACGGTCTTCCGAGCTCAGTAGCGTTCCGCACCCGCGCGGGCGGATGCCATCCGGCATCCGCCCGCATTGGCATGCCCGCAGCAATTCTCAAGTGAAACAACTAAATCCGTCGCGTAACACGAATTTTTCAATGGAATCCCTTGCCGGAAAAGAACTTTGTGGGAATATCTTCTTGACGCCGCGGCACCGCCCGCCGCGCTCCCCGTCTCAGTCTGGTGAAGGTGCGAACCCCCATGAACATGCCACCCCCCGAAATGCGCGGCCTGCGCTCCAGCCGTCGCGGCTTCCTCAAGGCCGGCGCAATGCTCGCGGTAGGCGGTGCCCTCGCCGCTTGCGGCACCAAGGGCTCCACCAAGACCGGCGACCTGGCCTGCAGCGTCCCCGCCGACACCTCGGCGACCGACAAGACGCTGAACTTCTCCAACTGGCCCGGCTACATGGACGAAGCCGCCGGGAATGCCGAAGTGCATCCCACCATGGCCGAATTCACCGCCAAGACCGGCATCAAGGTCGACTATGTGGCGGATATCAATGACAACAACGAATTCTGGGGCAAGGTCGGCGCGCAGCTGAGCTCCTGTAAGAGCATCGACCGCGATATCACGGTGTTCTCCGATTCGACCGCGGTGCGCATCGTGCGGCAGGGCTACTTCCAGAAGCTGGACGTGTCCAAGATGCCGAACTTCGTCAAGAATCTGCATCCCATGCTGCGCGGGCACGATATCGATCCGGCCAACGACCGCATGGTGCCGTGGCAGTCCGGGCTGGTCGGCATCGGCGTGAACACCGAGGTGACCGGCGAGGTCCGCAGCATCGAGGAATTGCTCACCCGGGCCGATCTCAAGGGCAAGGTCACCGCCCTCACCGAGATGCCCGACACCATGGGCCTGATGCTGCACGCCATCGGCAAGAGCGCCGCCAAGTTCAGCGACGACGATTACGCCAATGCCCTGGACCGGCTGCAGAAGGCGGTGTCCTCCGGGCACATTCGCAAATTCACCGGCAACGAATACGTCCAGGATCTGGCCAAGGGCGATATCGCCGCCTGTATGGCGTGGTCCGGTGACGTCATCCAGTTGCAGAACGAGAATCCGAAGATCAAGTTCATCAGCCCGGCCGAAGGCCCGATGCTGTTCTCCGACAATGCCCTGCTGCCGGTGACCTCCTCGAAGGCCACCAATGCCATGGCGCTGCTGGACTATTACTACGATCCCGCCGTCGCCGCGAAACTGGCCGCCTTCGTGAACTATGTGTGCCCGGTCGCCGGCGCGCAGGAGGAAATGGCCAAGTTCAATCCCGAACTCGCCCAGAACCCGCTCATCTTCCCGAGCCTCGAGATGCAGAAGAAGCTCGAGATCTTCATGTCGCTCACCGAGGCCCAGGAGAAGGATTACCAGAGCAAGTTCCAGGCCCTGACGGGAGCGTGATATGACCACGCAGGACCTGCGCCTGGAGGGTGTGACCAAGAGTTTCGGTGCGTTCACCGCGGTCGACAACCTCGAATTGACCATTCCCGACGGCTCGTTCTTCGCCGTGCTCGGCGCGTCGGGCTGTGGGAAGACCACCACGCTGCGCATGATCGCCGGACTCGACGAGCCGTCGTCCGGCCGGATCACGCTGGGCGACAAGGACATCACACATCTGCGGCCGTATCGGCGGCCGATCAATACGGTGTTCCAGAGTTACGCGCTGTTCCCGCATCTGACCGTCGAGGACAATGTCGGATACGGGTTGCGGCGCAAGGGCATCGGCAAGACGCAGGCGCGGCAGCAGGCCGCGCAGATGCTGAAACTGGTGCAGCTGGAGGGTTTCGCGAGCCGCAAGCCCGCCCAGCTCTCCGGCGGGCAGCAGCAGCGCGTCGCCCTGGCCCGCGCGCTGGTCAACCATCCCGAAGTGCTGTTGCTCGACGAGCCTTTGGGCGCATTGGATCTCAAGCTGCGGCGGCAGATGCAGCTCGAGCTCAAGCGGTTGCAGACCGAGGTCGGGATCACCTTCGTGCACATCACGCACGATCAGGAAGAGGCCATGAGCATGGCCGATACCGTGGCGGTGATGAACGGGGGCAAGCTGGAGCAATTCGGTGCGCCGCAGGACATCTACGATTTCCCGGCCAGCGCTTTCGTGGCGAATTTCCTCGGGCAGTCGAATCTGATCGAGGCCACGGTCACCGGGAGCGGGGACCAGGTGAGCCTCGAGGCGCAAGGGCATCGGCTGGCCTTGCCCGCGGCGCGCTGCCGGATCACCAGCGGTGCGGCGCTGCTCGGCATCCGGCCCGAAAAGCTCGGTATCGCAACCGATCCCGAGCAGGTGCCGGACGGGCGGGCGAGCGTGTCCGGCGTGGTCACCGACGCCATCTTCCTGGGCGTGTCCACCCAGTACCTGGTGCAGGCAAGCTGGGGGCAGGAGCTGACCGCGCACGTGCCCAATGCGGGTCACGGCGAAATCATCGGCCCCGGAACGCAAGTGGCGCTGCACTGGAATCCCGATCACGCCTTCCTGCTCGGGAGGTCGTGATGCCCGCGCTGCTACCGGCCGCCGCCACCGGCGCGCCGGTCACCGAACCCGGCCGCAAACGCGGTCTCGCGCCATATCTGCTGCTCGCGCCGGGCATGCTGTTCCTGCTGGTGTTCTTCGCGGTGCCGACGGTGCAATTGCTGGCGGCGAGCATGTACGACCGGTCCGGGTCGATCGAAACCGGGTACGCGCAGACGTTTTCGCTGGACAACTTCAGCTATGCCTGGGAGACCTATCATCCGCAGATTCTGCGGTCGCTTGGGTATTCGCTGATCTGCACCGTGCTGTGCGTGGTCATCGGGTATCCGCTCGCCTATGCGATCGCCTTGAAGGGCGGGCGGTGGAAGAACCTCATGCTGGTGGCGGTGATCGCGCCGTTCTTCACCAGTTTCCTGGTGCGCACCTTCGCGTGGAAAGCGATTCTGGCCGATACCGGTGAGCTGGTGGGGTTCTTGCGCGCCATTCATCTGCTCGGGCCGGACGGGCGGTTGCTGGCAACGCCTTTCGCGGTGATCGCGGGGCTGGTCTACAACTTCCTGCCCTTCATGGTGCTGCCGTTGTTCACCAGTCTCGACAAGCTGGATCCGAAACTGCTGGAGGCGTCGGCCGATCTCGCGCACGGGCCGGTGCGGACGTTCTGGCGGGTCACGTTGCCGCTCACCATGCCCGGGATCGTGGCGGGCACGCTGCTCACCTTCGTGCCGGCGACCGGTGATTACGTCAATGCCCAGCTACTGGGAAACACCAATACGACCATGATCGGCAATGTGATTCAATCGCGGTTGCTGGTCGTCAAGGACATCCCGACCGGTTCCGCATTGTCCGTGGTGCTGATGGTGGCCATCCTGGTTCTCGTCATCCTGTACCTGCGCAAGACCGATACCGACGAGGTGGTGTGACATGGACCAACTCTCGGAACTCGCGCCTCCGCCTCCCCGCGGCGGGGCTTCGCCCCTGAAACCCCAACAGCCGCGGGTTGTTCGGTGGTTGCGCACCAACTGGGTGCTGTTGCTCGGCTATCTGGTGCTGGCCTACATGCTCGCGCCCATCGCCGTCATCCTGCTGCTGTCGTTCAATCAGCCCGGCAGCCGCAACACCACCTACATCCTGGATTTCGACGACTTCCATTTCACCTGGCACAACTGGACCGATATGTTCGGCCCGGCCGGGCTGCGCGACGCGCTCGGCATGAGCCTGCTGATCGGCGCGCTGTCCGCGCTGGTGGCCACCGTGCTGGGCACCGGAATCGCCTTCGCGCTGGCGCGGTATCGCTTCCGCGGGCGCTCCACGGTGCAGGCGCTGATCTTCCTGCCGATGGCCACGCCCGAGATCGTGATGGGCTCGTCCCTGCTGACACTGTTCATCGGGTTCGGGATCCCGCTGGGTTTCTGGGCTATTCTCATCGCACACGTGATGTTCTGCCTGTCGTTCGTGGTCGTGACCGTCAAGGCCCGGCTGGCAGGACTCGACCCCCGGCTGCAGGAGGCCGCGATGGACCTCTACGCGACGCCCTTCCAGGCGTTCCGGTCCGTCGTGCTCCCCCTGGTCTGGCCCGGCATCATGGCGGCGGCGCTGCTCGCGTTCTCGCTGTCCTTCGACGATCTCGTCGTCACCAATTTCACCGCCGGACAGGCGCAGACCTTCCCCATGTACGTCTGGGGCATCAATCTGCGCGGTATCCCGCCGCAGGTGAACGCGGTCGCCTCCGCGACCTTCCTGATCTCGCTGGTCTTCGTCATCGCCGGGCAGCTGCGCATGCGCCGCCGCTCCGACGACCGCGCCGCCACCAGCTGATTCCCCCGGCAGCCGCCGGTCGTCGCCCCATGCGCGGATCGACCGGCGGTTTTTCGCCATACCCACTCGGGGCTTTCGCGTATCCGCGCACCGGCCGCCCGGCCGGAAACATCACAGACCAACACGTCAGTAGTTGGGCCGGATCGGCTGGACCGTCCGGCAAGAGAGAAGGAGGAGATCGGCCATGCAGGCTAAAGGAAGCAAACTGTGGGCGTCGGCCCTGAACGATGCAGCGCCGACGCCGTTTTGGACCGACCGGCCCGAGCGGCCGACCCCCACGGACCCCTTGACCACCGCGACCCAGGCCGATCTGGCCGTCATCGGCGGCGGTTACAGCGGACTGTGGACGGCGCTCTTGGCCAAGGAACGCGATCCCGACACCGATGTGGTGCTGGTCGAGTCCGCCCTGTGCGGGCACGCGGCCTCGGGCCGCAACGGCGGATTCTGCGCCGCCAGCCTCACCCACGGGCTGGCCAATGGCATGGAACGGTTCCCGGACGAGATCGCCCAGCTGGAACGCATGGGCCGGGACAACCTCGACGATATCGAGGACGCGATCCGCCGCTACGGCATCGACTGCGATTTCGAGCGCACCGGGGAAATGGAAGTCGCCACCGCGCCGCACGAACTCGAATGGCTGCAGGAAAGCCATGAAGGGGCGGCCGAACTCGGTTATCGCAGTGAGCTGTTCGATGCCGGGCAGGTGCAGAATATGGTGCACTCCCCCACCTATCTCGGCGGCTGGTGGGATCGCGACGGCGTCGCCATGCTCGATCCGGCGCGGCTGGCGTGGGGATTGCGGCGGGCTTGCCTGGAAGCCGGGGTGCGCATCTACGAAGGCACTCCGGTGCAGCGCATCTCGAAGTCGCACGGCGGCGCGCTGACCCTGCACACCCCGCACGGTGAAGTCCGCGCGCCCCGGGTCGCCCTGTGCACCAGCGCTTTCCAAGGCCCCCTGGCCAAGGTGTCGCGGCACGTGGTCCCCGTCTACGACTACGCCCTGATGACCGAGCCGCTCACCCCCGAGCAGCTCGATTCCATCGGCTGGGGCCGCCATCGCATGGGCCTGGGCGACGCCTCCTACCGGTTCCACTACTACCGGCTGACCGGCGACAACCGCATCCTCTTCGGCGGTTACGACGCCATCTACCATTTCGGCGGACGCGTCTCCCCGAGTCTGGAGTACAACGAAGCCACCTTCGAAACCCTCTCCCAGCACTTCTTCCAGACCTTCCCGCAATTGGACGGCCTGCGCTTCACCCACCGCTGGGGCGGCATCATCGACACCTGCGGCCGCTTCTGCGCCTTCTTCGGCTCGGCCTACAAAGGCCGCCTGGTCTACGCCGCCGGCTACACCGGCTTAGGCGTAGGCGCAACAAGATTCGGCGCCGAAGTAATGCTCGACCAGCTCTACGGCCTCGACACCGAACGCACCCGCCTCCGCATGGTCCGCTCCCGCCCCCTCCCCCTCCCCCCAGAGCCCCTCCGCTCCGCAGGCATCAACCTGACCCGCTGGTCCCTGGCCCGCGCCGACACCCACCAGGGCCGGCGCAACCTCTGGCTGAAAGCAATGGACGCCACCGGCCTCGGCTTCGACAGCTGACCGGCGCGCCCGCGCGCATCGAAATGCGCGCGGGCGCTTCAGGGTTCGGATGGCGCGGTGGGCGTCCTGGGCGCGGGCCGCCGGGCTCTGACGGTGGCGGCCATCGGCGTTTGCCGAATTGTCAGGCGGGGCTGCGCAATATCAGGACGGTGATTTCGCTCGGGGCGAAGAGGCGTAGTTGGGGGCCCCAGAAGCCGGTGCCGCGGCTGGTGTAGAGCTGGGTGTGGGCGCCGTGGCGGCTCAGGCCCGCTACTACCGGTTGATCCAGGCGGACGAGGTAGTGGAAGGGCCAGATCTGGCCGCCGTGGGTGTGGCCCGAGATTTGCAGGGCTACACCGGCTTTCACCGCGTCGGGGATTTGTTTGGGTTGATGGGCGAGCAGGATCACCGGGAGGGACGGGTCGGCGCCGGAGAGGGCGGCCGGCAGGTCGGGGCCGTGGCCGGGGAGGGCGCGGCCGGTGGGGTCGTCGACGCCGGCCATGATCAGGCTGTCGCCGTTGCGGGAGATCACCTGGTGCTCGTTGTGCAGGGGCTTCCAGCCGAGGCCGGACATGTGCTCGATCCAGCCGGGGGCATCGCCGAAGTACTCGTGGTTGCCGGTGATGTAGAAGCGGCCGTATTCGGCGTTCACCTTGCCCAGCGGATCGACCTGGGCATGCCGGGCCGCTACCGAACCGTCCGCGAGATCGCCTGCGTGGCAGGCGATATCGGGCTCGAGTTCGTTCACGATATCGACCACCCGCTCGGACCAGCGCAGGCGGTTCAGCGCGGCATAGTGGGTGTCGGTGACGACCACCATGCGCAGTCCGTCCAGACCTTTGCCCAGGCCAGGAATGGTGACCTCGACGGTCTTCACCCGGGGAACACGCCGGGCTTCGTAGATCGCCCAGGTCACCAGGACGGCCGAGATACCGAGTACGCCGATCGCGGCGATCCGCGCCGCGTCGGTACCGGGCACGCCCGCCAGCCGCAGCACGCCCCGCGCCACCGCGCCGAGCACCGACCAGCTGAACAGCACCCACATCACGCCGAGCAATGTGTCGCCGAAGATCGACGCCGCATCGGACTGGGGCGGCCCGTGCCCGAGCAGCATGCCCGCGGGCAGCGCCAGGTAGCCGGCCACGAACAAGGCGGTTCCGGCCCAGAACGCCGCCCCGTGCAGGGGTCCCGCGACGAGTACGAACCAGGGGGCCAGGAACAGCAGGGCCGGAATCGCGAGAACGAATGCCGCCCGTGGAACATGCTTCACCAGATCATCCTAGGGATTCCCGGCGCGCCCGGCCGCCCGTCTCGCTGTGGGCGAACCAGCAAACCCCCGATCCGGATGCGAGGATTGCCAGCGTGACCGATGTGACTTCCAGCCGGGGCGGCCCGCTGCTCGACGACATCTCCAAGCGCATCATCGCGCAGCTGCAGGAAGACGGACGCCGCGCCTACGCCACCATCGGCAAGGCGGTGGGCCTGTCGGAAGCCGCGGTCCGGCAACGCGTCCAGAAACTCTCCGACGCCGGCGTGATCCAGATCGTCGCCGTCACCGACCCCCTCCAGGTCGGGCTCTTCCGCCAGGCCATGATCGCCATCACCGTCGACGGCCCCGTGCAACCGGTCGCGGACGCGCTGGCCGCCATCGACGAGATCAACTACGTGGTGGTGGCGGCCGGACGCTACGACATACTCTGCGAAGCCGTCTGCCCCGACGACGAAGCCCTGCTGGAACTGGTCTCCACCCGCATCCGCGCCCTCGCGGGCGTCCGGCACGCCGAGATCATGGTCTACCTGAAACTCCGCAAGCAGACCTACAAGTGGGGCACCCGCTGAGCCTCAGCGCCCGGCGGTGAGCACGGCGGCCGATGCATCATCGGCCTGTCCCCACCGCGCGGGCGGCGGCCCGAAACTGTTGCGGGCGTTGGCGACAACGGTCTTGGCCATGGCCCGGTTGCCGACGCCGCCGATCACCGCGCCGATGCCGGCGGGCAGGGTCTTGCCGAACAGCAGCACGGCGCGTTTGGCCAGGAACGACACGATGAACTTGCGGGCCAGCGCATTGTCGATATTGCGGATCACCGGGAGATGGTCGGCGACGACGCTCGCCCAATCGCGGGCGGATTGACTGGCGTTCTTGCCGAGCATCTCGGCGCCGGCTTCACCGAGGACGACGGTCACCACCATGGCCCGGCGTTGTTTGGGCGGCAGGTTCTCGATGCCGTGCACAGTGCCCGCCGATACCGCGTACATCGCGGAGGCCTCGAGGAAGAAGACCGATTCGAAGCCGCTGACCACCAAGCCGATCAGGGTTCCCACACCGGGGACCGCCGCGCTCAAACCTGCCAGGGCACCGCTGACGGTGACCACCGTCAGGTAGCGGGTTTCCAAACCGCCGGCGAGATCGGCGGGAGTGCGGTCGGGATGCTTTCGGCGTAGCCGACCCACATACCGGGTTGCCAGCGGCACCTGCACGCTCGTTCCGCCCCGCAGTACGACCTCGACGGATTTCTGCAGCATCTTCTCGAACATCACCAGCCCCTTCGCTCGACCCGTCCGACCATAGGCGTGCACATCGGTACTGGTACCCACTCGACACCTGGGTTAGCCAGTTCGTTACTGACATCACCCAGGCGCCGGGTGCGATCAGGCTTCGCGATCGAGGGTGAGCGTGACCAGCGGCAGCGGGCGGTCGACCTTGGACTGGTAATCGGCGAGCAGGGGATTGTCGGCCAGAACCCAGGCGGCGAACTCGTCGTAGGCGGCGCCTTCGAGGACCTTGCCGGTGGCCTGGTAGGTCTTGTCGCGCAGTTCGATGGTGACCTGCGGGTGGGCTTTGATGTTGTGGACCCAGGCCGGGTACTTGTCCTCGATGAAGGAGCTCACGTAGAGGGTGTCGCCCCGGTAGAGCGGACCGAGCGGGGTCGTGTGCTGTTTGCCGCTCTTGGCGCCGGTCGTGGTCAGCAGGATGAGATCGCCGCCGGCGTACGCGCCGCCGACCTGCCCCGCGTTCTCGCGGAACTCCTTGATCACGCCGTCGTTCCAGCCGTTGATGCTGCCCGCTTCGTCCCACGCCTGGTTCCAGGGCGCTTTCGGATCGTCGTAGCTGGTGATATCGGTCCGATTCGACTGTGCCGCGGTGAATTCCGTTTCGCTCATGAGATCAGTATTTCCGGGGACTAGGTCAGATCGTGTCCTAGTTCGGCGAGTTCGTGCGCGAGATTTTCGCGGGCCGCCGATTCGTAGCGGGCGCGGGCGGTGGGCGTGCGGAACAGGAATTCCTGACCGGCCAGCCCCTCCAGCACCGCGGCGCGGCCGGGCCGGAAGAATTCGTCCGGGACATGGGCGTATTCGGCGCGGACGGCCGCGGCGTAGGCGGCGTAGGTGGGTTCGTCGGCGGCGAGGATGGCCAGATCGGCATCGCAGAGCACCGCGCCGTTGGCATCGGCGGGGTCGGGATGATGGCCCGCCGTGAGCCGCACCAGACGGCCCACCTCGGCCACCGTCGCCGGATCCACGCCCAGGCCGGGCAGCACCGATTCGGCCAATCGCGCACTGCGCTCTTCGTTTTCGCCGCGATCCACCGCGTAGACGGCGTCGTGGAAGAACGCCGCGTAGCGCACCGCGTCCGGGTCCTCGGCATCGGCGGCCAGATCGTCGATGACGGTGAGCATGTAGGCCAGATGGTCGACCGTGTGATAGCGGCGGTGCGGTTCCTGATACCGGTGGATCAGGTCCTCCCCGATTTCGCGAGCGTCGGGACCGGCCAGTTCGATCCAGCGCTCCAGCAGTTCCGCGGCGGTGTTTCTCCCCATCCAGGCAGTGTGCCGAATCCCGGTCGCGGACAACAGGCTTTCGGGGGCGTGTGATTCGACACCGGCGCTACGGTGAGGCATGTTTATGCAGCCACGCCGATGGACGCCCCCGCGCGCCACGTCACGCGCCCGGGAAAAGCGCAGTGTGCCGGCCATGCCGGAATTGCGGCGGATCGAACTGCCCGGGCGCGGGCCGGAGGATGTGGTGATAGCGGCGGACGGGCGGGTGCTGACCGGTATCGACGACGGCGGGATACTGGCGGTGGATCCGGCGCTGGGCACCATCGAGCAGCTCGCGCGGACACCCGGACGGCCGCTCGGGCTCCACGCGAATCCGGATGGGTCCGTGCTGATTTGCGATACGGTCGGCGGGCTGATGCGGCTGGAGAAGCCGGGCGGCAAGCTCGAAACCCTGGTGAACAAGATCGAGGGCGAGCCGCTGGAATTCCCGAGCAATGTGGTCGAGACCGCCGACGGGGTCGTCTATTTCACGCAGTCCTCGCGCCGCTGGCCGCTCGAGCAGTGGATGGGCGACATCCTCGAGCACTCCGGCACCGGGCGGCTGCTGCGGCGCACCGCCGACGGGCGGATCGAAATCCTGTTGGACGGCTTGAATTTCGCGAACGGGCTGGTCGTCGCACCCGATGGCGCGAGCGTGCTGGTCGCCGAGACCGGGGCCTACCGCATCACCCGGTACTGGCTGACCGGACCGCGCGCGGGGACCGCCGAACCGCTGGTGGAGAACCTGCCCGGCTTCCCGGACAATATGCTGCTCGGCAGCGATGGCCTGGTGTGGGTTTCGATCACCTCGCCGCGTAAACCGTTGCTGGACCTGCTGCTTCCGCTCCCGGGCCTACTGCGGCAGCTGACCTGGACGATTCCCGAAGCGCTGCAACCGAAGCCGGAGCGCACCGTCTGGGCGATGGCGTTCGGCCTGGACGGCACGCCCGTGCACGACCTGCAACGCGAGGGCACCGACTACGCCATGGTCACCTCCGTCGCCGAACACAACGGGATGCTGTATCTCGGCAGCCTCAGCGAATCGGCGATCGCGGTCACGCACCTGCCCCGATAAAGCGAACGCCCCCTTCCGTTTCCGGAAGGGGGCGTCGTCGCAGCGAAGTCAGGACTTCTGCGCCTCGTCCTGCGCGTGCTGCGCCTGCGCCAGCTGCGCGGGCGTGTACCGCAGGGTGAGCGCGATCAAACCCATCACCGCGGTGCCGATCGCGCAGACGAACAGCACCAGCGTGTACCCGTTGCTCAGCGCGTCGATCTGGAGCGGCGACATATCGGTGATCTTGGTGCTGCCGCCGACCGCGAGCGTCCGCGAAGCCGCGACGGGACTGAGCAGGCCGACCGCGAACGGCGTGCCCATGCTCATGAACATCTGCCCGACCGCCGAGAGCGGGCCGATATGCGCCATGTCCACGCCGACCAGCACGCACAGCGGCAGCACGCAGATACCGATGCCGACGGCGAAGCCGACCACCGACAGCAGGATCAGCAGGGTCGGGAAGTATTCGGCCGAACGATCCAGGGTGGAGCCGAAGAACAGGCCGGCGGCCAGCAGCAGGGCGGCGCCGAACAGCAGCCAGCGGGCCCGCACCACCATGGCCGCCTTGGAGGCGACCGCGGTGCCGACGCCCGCGCCGAGGGTGAACGGAATACTGGCCAGACCGGCCATGAGCGGGCTGTAGCCCAGCACGTTCTGCAGGAACTGCGCGACGAAGAAGGTGGTCGCGCCGAGCACGCCCGATAGCAGGAAGATCGCCGCGAAGGTGATCACCCGGTCGCGGCTGTCGAACAGCGACCACGGCAGCAGCGGATTCTCCACATCGCGTTCGGCGAAGACGAAGACCACCAGCAGCAGCAGGCCGCCGATCACCGAACCGAGGATGATCGGGTTGTCCCAGCCCAGCTCGGGGCCTTCGGTCGCACCGAACACGATGGCCACGCAGGCGAGCGTGCCCAGCACCGCGCCCCGGATATCCAGGCTGATGCGGTGGTGCTCGGTATCGCGCAGCTGATAGATGGCCCCGAGCACGATGAGGATGCCGATCGGGACGTTGATCCAGAAGATCCAGCGCCAATCCACTTCGGTCAGCGCGCCGCCGACCACCAGGCCGCCCACCGAGCCCACGCCCACCATCGAACCGAAGATCGCGACCGCTTGATTGCGCGCGGGTCCCGGCGCGTAAGTGCTTGCCACCAAAGCGAATGCGGTCGGCGCGGCGATAGCGGCGCCGGTGCCCTGCAGGGCGCGCGCCGCGATCAGCCAGGCTTCGTTCTGGGCGGTGCCGCACAGCGCCGACGCCAGCGTGAACAGGGCGACGCCGTAGATCAGCATCTTCTTCCGCCCGAACGAGTCGCCGAGCCGCCCGCCCAGCAGCATGAGCCCCGCGAACGGCAGCCCGTAGGCGGTCACCGTCCACGCACTGCCCGCACTGGACAGGCCCAGCTGCTCCTGAAGCCGCGGCAGCGCCAGAATCATGACGGTGCCGTCCAGCACCACCATCAGCTGCAACCCGCTCAAAACGAGAATCGCGAGCCCGAACGCCCGCTTGGTCACCGGATACTGCATCGTCGCAGCGGGGTTCTCGAGCACCCAGCCACTGTAATGGATGGTCTCACCGAACCCCCTCCCGCCGAATCCACCGCCCCATCATCCCAGCGTGCACGCGGTCGCCGGGGCGGGATTCCGCTCGCCGCAGCGAGATCCGGTCCCGCCCGCGCGCGACTGGTCGATCGGGCGCGGTCAGGCGAGATCCGGCGCGCCCGCCGTGAATCCGGCGGTCGGGCCGATGACGATGATCGCGGGCGGGCGGATGCCCTCGGCGCGGACGCGTTCGGCGATGGTGGCCAGATCGGCGCGCAGGATGCGCTGGGTGCGCAGGCTGCCTTCCTGGATGACGGTGGCCGGGGTGTCGGCGGCGCGGCCCCCGGTCATGAGGGCGTCGGCGAACTTCTCGATGCGCTCGACCGCCATCAGCAGGACGATGGTGCCGCGCAGCTTGGCCAGCGCGGGCCAGTCGACGAGGGAGTCCGGGTGGTCGGGGGCGACGTGGCCGCTGACCACCACGAATTCGTGGGTGACGCCGCGGTGGGTGACCGGGATGCCCGCCAGGGCGGGGACCGAGATGGCGCTGGTGACGCCGGGGACCACGGTCACGGGGATACCGGCGTCCACGCAGGCTTCCAATTCCTCGTAGCCGCGGCCGAATACGTAGTTGTCGCCGCCCTTGAGCCGGACCACGAACTTGCCCGCCTTCGCCCCTTCGATGAGGGCGGCATTGATGTGCTCCTGCGCCATCGCCCGCCCGTAGGGGATCTTGGCGGCGTCCACCACCTCGACGTCGGGGCCGAGTTCGGCGAGCAGTTCGGGCGGCGCGAGCCGGTCCGCCACAACGAGATTCGCGCGCGCCAGCAGCCGGCGGCCGCGCACGGTGATCAGATCCGGATCGCCCGGGCCGCCGCCGATGAGCGCGACGCCGGGGACCACGGGGGCCGAATCATCGGTCACCACACCGGATTGCAGCGCCTCGAGCAGCGCATTGCGCACCGCGGCCGACCGCCGGTGCTGGCCGCCCGCCAGCACGCCCAGGCTCATGCCGTCGTAGCGCGCGGTGGCGGGGGTGACGGCGGTGCCCAGGCGGGCGATATCGGCGCGCACGCAGAACACGCGGCGGCGGGTGGCCTCGGCGACCACGGCCTCGTTGGTGGCGGTCTCGTCGGTGCAGGCCATGGCGTACCAGGCGCCGTCCAGATCGCCGTCGGCGTACTCGCGCAGTTCCAGGGTGAGCTGGCCGGAGGTCGCCATGCCCTCGACGGCCGGGGTGACCTCGCGGCTGATCACGTGGACGTCCGCACCGGAGGCGATGAGCAGTCCGAGCCGCCGCTGGGCGACGGTACCGCCGCCCACCACGACGACGCGGCGGCCGTTCAGATCCAGGCCGACCAGGTAGTTCGGGTCGCCGGCGGGCTGTTCCTCGGAGGGGACTGACGTGTGCTGCACAAGGTTCGAGACTACGGCGTGGCGCCGGGCGCGCCGCAATCGCCCGGCGTCCGTTCAGCAACTGATATCGAGCTCACGACGGCCGCCGCCCGGGTGCGCACGGCCGGAAACACGGAAATGGCCGCAGCGCGCGGGTTCTCGCCGTGCGCGCGCGGTTACCGGACATACCGACCGGACGTACTTATGCTTTTCCGCTATGGCTCGTCGCATTCTCGTCCTGCTCGCGGCCCTCTTCGCGCTGCTTCTCTCGATCACCGTGACTCCGCCGGCACACGCCGAGTCCTATCTCGCCGCCGCCGGGACCGAGTCGAAGTACTCGCGACCGGGCCCGTGGAGCGTCACCGCGGAACAGGCCTTCACCTGCTGCGATTCGACGGGGGCGGCCTACGACATCTGGTATCCGGCGGACCTGGGCGCGGGCGGGTTCCGGCATCCGATCCTCACCTGGGGCGACGGGACCAACGCACACCCGAATCAATACGAGTACCTGCTCGGCCATCTGGCGTCCTGGGGCTTCGTGGTGATCGCGACCGAGAGTTCCTCGACCGGGTCCGGGGTGGATATCGCGGGGGCGGTGGACAAGCTGACCGCACTGGCCGCCGATCCGGCGAGCGTGTTCCACGGCAAACTCGACACCGGAGCGGTCGGCGCGGTGGGACATTCACAGGGCGCCAGTGGCGCACTCAATGCCATGCTGAACTCCGGAGGCCGGATCAGCACGGCGATTCCGATCGAACTGCCCATGCAGGTGCTGTGCGGCACCGGAGCGTGGTGCCCGGACACCGGCCGCCTCACCACCGGATCGGTCTTCCTGATCAACGGTTCCCAGGACGTGTTCATCTCACCGTCGGAGCAGGGGCTGCCGGCGCAGACCATCGGATTGCAGTCGGTGCGGGCGTACTACGAGGCGATCCCCGGCGGCATCCCGAAGGTGTGGGGCACCCTGGTCGGGCCGAATCACAATGACGTCCAAGGCGCGCCGGATTGCGCCGCCGCGTCCTGGCCCTGCACGACCGGGGTCTACGGCTATCTCGGCTACCCGACCGCCTGGCTGGCGGGCCGCCTGCTCGGCGATGCCGACGCGCGGCGAGCCTTCGCGCCGGGCGGCGAGTTCTATGCGCCGAATCCGCAGTGGGCCAACCAGATCGGATCGATCGGCTGACCCACCGCGGTCGGACGCTAGCTCACGCCCCTCGGGTAGTCCTGCACCAGATGCAGGCCGCCCTGCCGCACCGGCACCTTGCTCAGATCCGTCGCCGTCAGGGTGACGACCACCGGATGCCCGTCCAGCTCGCCGGTGAGAATCAGCCGATCCTCCGACGGGCGTTCGAAGGTGAACGAGCCCAGGGTTTGCGTGCCTTCGGGCGGCGCCTTCAGCGTGATCCGGTGCGCGCCCGCGTCCAGATCGCTGAGCATCGGCACCAGCGTGCCATCCATGCGCTGATAGAACGCCATCTCCGGCCGCTCGAAAACCACCCGCTGCCAACGGGTCTCATCGGTCTGCAACGGCGGCACCGGCTGCCCGTCGCGAGTGAATTCACCGACCACCCAGATCCCGTACAGCTCCGACTTCGGCTGCCCCGGACCCCACTTGTGCCAGCCTTCCCAGCATTCGGCCACATTCGCGATGACGAACCAGACCGCCAGCACCGCACCCGCGATCGCCACGATGCGCTTGCCGCGCTGGGTGCGTCCCACCTCCGGCGTGGTCGACGGCCCGGTCGCGCGCCCGCTCAGCACCGTGAACAACCGGCGCGCGTCCGGGGCCAGCAGCACCAGGCTGATCAGCAGCAGATGGAACGACAGCAGCTTCACCGGCACGTCGAAGGTCATGTTCAGCACCCACACCTGGGCCATACTCACCAGGCTCAGCAATACTCCGGCAAGCGCGGTGCGCGGCAGCAGGAGCAGCAGGCCGCCCAGCACTTCCGCGGCGCCGAGCAGCATTTCGTAGACCGGCGAGGTGCCGACCTGGTTCCACAGCACCGCCATATGGGTCAGGTCGCCGTACGGGGTGAGCAGGGTGGTCAGGCCCGGTTCGGCCATCTGCAGCGGAACCAGTTTGGCGAAGCCGTAACCCAGCATCTGCCCGGCCAGCACGAAGCGCAGGAACAGCAGGAACCAGGCGGCCACCCGCCGGTATTCGGTGCGCTTGCGATCCAGCACGCTCCACACCGCGGTCACCAGGACGGCGGTGATCAGAATGCAGAAGCACAGCACCCACAGATAGGTCTGATCGCCGCTGCCGGAATCCGAGCGCAGCGTCGCGTCCGCGTCGAAGACGGTGCGGCCCACCCATTCCACCAGCGGGCCCGGCCAGGCCACCATCTTCACCTGCGCGCCCTCGGGCAACCATCGGGCGATGACGCCCAGGAAGGCGAAGATGGGCTGCGGGTAGATGACGCAGAACAAGGTCAGATAGCTGACCACGAAGCGGAATCCGATGCGCGCGAAGGGATTCCAAACCGGCTTCGGATCCTGCTCCGGCACGCCGAGATCGTCGCCCGGATCGGCGATCACCTGTGTACTCATCCCGTCCTCTCCCTCACCGTTTCACTGACTCGACGGTAGAAAGCGGCGCGGCGCGGCACATCAGGCCGTAGCCCTGGTTTTTCCGGGCGCGCATACCTCGCAAGGACTACGTGCCAGCCCTACCGGAGTCCTGTGCCTAGTCGAAATACCCCGGAAAAAACCACGTCTCGGTGACCGGTACTGAAAGCCCGAATCCCTGCATTTTCGAATTGGAACAAGTTACATTTCTCACACCCGTGTAACCGGGGTCACAGCGGGCTGGACCAGGCCCGATACCACTGCGGCCCGCCGCTACACGCTCGACTCATCAGTGCGCAGGAGGCAACCGAATGTCGGCCGACGACCCCAACCAGAGATGGGAACTCACCGTCTCCGACGGCGACGACGCCGAGCTGGCGAGCAAACTCGCCCAATGGCTGGCGACCCGGGTCGATGCCGACGAACCGCCGCGGGTCACCTCGCTGACCAAACCGTCCACCGGCGGCATGTCCAGCACCACCCTGCTCTTCGATGCCGAATGGACCGAGCACGGGGAACCCGCGGGCGGTTCGTTCGTGGCCCGGATGCCACCGACCGAGAGCTCCTTCCCGGTCTTCGAGAAGTACGACCTGGCAACGCAATACGCGATCATGGCCGGGGTCGCCGAGCACACCGACCTGCCGATCCCGCCGCTGTGCTGGCTGGAGGAGGACGCGTCCGTGCTGGGCGCGCCGTTCATCGTCATGCGGCGGGTGAACGGCATCGTGTGCGAGGACAATCCGCCCTACGTGTTCTTCGGATGGGTGTTCGACGCCACGCCGGAGCAGCGGCTCGAGATCACCCGGCACACCGTGGACGCCATCGCCAAGGTGCACGGGATCGACAAGCCGGCCGAGCGATTCCCGATGCTCGATGGTGAGGGTTCGGCGCTGCGGCGGCATTTCCAGGCGCAGAAGGACTGGTACGACTGGGCGCTGGCGCGCGACGGATTCCGGATTCCCGTGCTGGAGCGGGCCTTCGAGCAGCTCGAGGCGAACTGGCCGGACGACACCGAACCGGACGTGCTGAACTGGGGCGACGCCCGCCCCGGCAACATCATGTTCGAGGACGGGAAGCCCTCGGCCGTGCTCGACTGGGAGATGGCCGCGCTCGGCCCGCGCGAGATGGATGTGGCCTGGCCGATCCTGATCCACCGGTTCTTCCAGGACATCGCCACCACCTTCGATCAGGCCGGGCTGCCGGACTTCCTGCGGCGCAGCGACGTCGAGAAGCTGTACGAGGAAGCCACCGGGCACGCCGTGCGCGACCTGGACTGGTACCTGATCTACGCGGCGCTGCGGCACGGCATCGTGATGGCGCGCATCCGCCGCCGCATGATCCACTTCGGCGAGGCCACCGACACCGACGACCGCGACGACTACGTCATGCACCGCAAGCTCCTCGAGGCTCTGCTCGACGGCACCTACGCTTGGGATTGAGAGAGATGAACTCCCTGATCGGACCGCTGGACGAATACCCCATCCACCAGGCCCCGCTGCCGGTGAACCGGGTCGTGCACAGCGACAAGAACTTCTACGATCGCAGCTACTTCAACGCCATCGACACCACCGGTGAGACCATGCTCATCACCGGGTTCGGCGTGTACCCGAACCTGGGTGTGGTCGATGCCTTCGCCACCGTGCGCAAGGGCGATACCCAACGCGCCGTGCGGTTCTCGGACGCGCTCGAACAGCGTTCGCTGAACCTGGCGGTCGGCGGCTACCGCATCGAGGTGATCGAACCGCTGCGGAAGCTGCGCGTCGTCTGCGAACACGACGACCTGTCGTTCGACCTGACCTGGGAGGGTTCCGGCCCCGCCATCCAGGAGGAACCGCACACCATCATCACCGGGATGAAGAAGGCGCTGATCGACGCGCAGCGCTTCGCCCAGACCGGTTCCTGGGCGGGCACTTTGCAGGTCGACGGCACCGATTTCACCGTCGACCCCGCCAGCTGGATGGGCACCCGCGACCGCTCCTGGGGCATCCGTCCCGTCGGCGACTCCGATCCCGCCGGCCGGGTGGCAGACGAGCCGTCCGAAGGTTTCTGGTGGCTGTATCTGCCGCTGCGCTTCGACGACTACTCGATCATCGTGATCCTGCAGGAAGAACCCAACGGCTTCCGCACCCTCAACGACGCCACCCGCGTCTGGAACGACGGCCGCGTGGAGCAATTGGGCTGGCCCCGAACCCATTTCACCTACAAGTCGGGCACCCGCATCCCCACCGGCGTCCGCGTCGACCTCACCGCCGCCGACGGCAAGCCGCTCGAGCTCGAGGTGGAGGCCGGCACCTTCATCGCCCTGAACGTCGGCTGCGGCTACGGCGGCGACCCCGACTGGCTGCACGGCCAGTGGAAGGGCCGCAACTGGTCCGAGTCCAAGCTCTACGACCTCACCGACCCCGCCATCGCCGGACGTATCCCCTTCGGCGTCATCGACCACGTCGGCAAGGCCCGCTGCGGCGACGACATCGGCTACGGCCTCTTCGAACACGGCTCCCTGGGCCGCCACGATCCCACCGGCTTCGCCGACTGGGGCTCCGTGGCGCCGTAACCCCCGATCAGCGGGCCTCCAACCCACGCGCAGGAGGCCCGCCCCGCCGCATCCGCCCACAACCCAACCAGTGGGCGGGTGCGGCGTCCTCGTTTCCGGACCTGCCCCGCTATGAACCCTGCTTCCCCGTGAAAATCGCTGCGGCAATGGTCATTCCACCGACCACCCGTTTGGGAACCACCAGCGATCCGCCCTCCGCCGCCAGCAGGGCGGCAGCCTCCGCGACACTCGCGGTACCCACGGCGGCGGTGGTGCGCATCGAGGGGTTGGGCACCACCACCCCGGCCAGCTGCTCCGGCGTGAACGCGACGATCGGCGCCGCCAGCCGAGCGGCAGCAGCCGTCAACCCGGGTTCCCCGGCCCGCCGATCAACCGTCGCCAGAACACGAACCCTGCTGTCCCCCAGCACTTCCAGAATCGCCGCCAGCACCGAATCGGCAGCGACGCCCGGGCGCAGTCCCACCCCGACGGCATACTCACCGGGGGGCAAGGTGACGGCCGGAGCGCCGCGACTCGACTCCCATTCGCGTGTGGCGCCGCCGCTGCCGAGCACCGGATCGCGATTCATGCCGGGACGTGGTCGCGGGCGAAATCGACTGCGGCGGTGACGAAGCGGGCGATGGCGGCCGGGTTGCCGGCGGGGTGGGTGTGGAGGTAGGAGGCGTGGACCCGATTGCGGATCGCGCCTTCGCGGACGGTTTCGCCGGACGGTGCGCGCCAGCCCCAGGCGAGCGGGTCCGTGCCGACGGCGGTCAGGCGGGTGCGGTGGAATTCGTGGCCGCGTACGCGTTCGCCTGCCGACCAGAGCGGGGAATCGGTGAGGGCCACGGCGTCTCGGTAGCCGAGGGTGAGGCGGGGGCCGAATTCGGCTTCGGCGTCGATGACTCCGGCCATGCGGTGGCCGTCGAGAGAACGGGTGAGGTAGAGCAGGCCCGCGCATTCGGCGTGGATGGGCAGGCCCCGCGCCGCGCCTTCGGCGATCGCCGTGAGAAGGGCGGTGTTCGCGGCCAGTCCGGCGGCGTGTTCTTCGGGGAAGCCGCCGGGGAGGACCAGAGCGGCTGTGCCGGTGGGGAGTTCGTCGCGCAGCGGGTCGAAGACGGCGACCTGTGCGCCTGCCGCCTCGAGCAGTTCACGGTGTTCGGCGTACCCGAAGGTGAATGCCGCGCCGCCCGCCACGGCCACCACCGGACCGGATCCGGCGAGCACCGTCGCCGAGGCACCGTCCGGCAGGCCGGCACCCGCGAGGTTTGCGTTCGCCCACGCCTCGCCGCTCGGCAAATCCACACCGCGGTCATCGTTCGTAAGGCCAGTCCGCCCGGCTACGCCGGCAGCCGGCGAACCCGAACCGTCGAGACCTCCGTCGGACAGATCCCGCACCACCGCGCTCGCGGCCGGGATTCGATGAATGAGACCGGCAGTCTCTGCGGCGGTGTGGATTTCGGCAACCGGATCCCATGACGCACCGAGGGCACTCGGTGCGGCCAACGCCGCTATTGCAGCGAGGTCGATGTGCGCGGCGACCAGGTCGGTCATGGCGTCGACGGCTGAGCGGGCGGCTGCTCCGTGTTCGACGGCGGGGATGAGGCCGAGGTGGCGGGAGGGGACCTCCAGTTCGGCCAGGCGCGGGAGTGCGCCGAGGACCGGGAGGCCGACCCGGGTGCAGGCGGCGCGGAGGACTTGTTCGTGACGTTCGCTGCCGACGCGGTTGAGAATGACTCCGCCCAAACGGATTCCGGTGTCGAAGGTGGCGAAACCGTGCAGGAGGGCGGCCAGCGATTGGCTGTGGCCGCGCGCGTCGACCACCAGAATCACGGGCGCGCCGAGCATGGCGGCGATCTGGGCGGTGGAGCCTTCGGCCACGGGGGCCGTGTTGTTCTCGTCGATGCGGCCGTCGAACAGGCCCATGACGCCTTCGACCACGGCGAGGTCGCAGCCGCGGCTGCCGTGGTGGAACAGCGGCAGCACGCGGTCCGCGCCCACCAGGACGGGGTCCAGATTGCGGCCGGGGCGGCCGGCGGCGAGGCCGTGGTAACCGGGGTCGATGTAGTCGGGGCCAACCTTGAAGGGGGCCACGCGGTGACCGGCGCGGCGGAGCGCACCGATCAAACCGGTTGCGACGGTGGTCTTTCCGCTGCCCGAGGCGGGCGCGGCGATGACCACGGCGGGGGTGGTCACCATTCGATGCCGCGCTGGCCCTTGCGGCCCGCGTCCATCGGGTGCTTGACCTTGGTCATTTCGGTGACCAGGTCGGCGGCGTCGATCAGCGCCTGCGGCGCGTCCCGGCCGGTGATGACCACGTGCTGATTGCCGGGCCGGTCGCGCAGGGTCTCGACGACCTCGTCGACGTCCACCCAGCCCCACTTCAGGGGATAGGTGAATTCGTCGAGCACGTAGAAGCGGTGCTGTTCGGCGGCCAGGCGGCGCGCGATCTCCTGCCAGCCCGCGAGCGCGGCGGCCGCATGATCCTCGTCGCTCCCCTGCTTACGGGTCCACGACCACCCTTCCCCCATCTTGTGCCATTCCACCGCGCCCCCGAGCCCCTTCTCCTCGTGCAGCGCGCCGAGGGTACGGAAAGCGGCCTCCTCCCCCACCTTCCACTTGGCGCTCTTCACGAACTGGAACACCGCCACATCGAAGCCCTGGTTCCAGGCCCGCAACGCCATCCCGAACGCCGCGGTCGACTTCCCCTTGCCCGGCCCGGTGTGCACGGCCAGCACCGGCTGATTCCGCCGCTGCCGAGTCGTCAATCCGTCGTCCGGAATGCTCTCCGGCAGCGGAACACCCTGAGGCATCGATGAGCTCCTTTCGCGCCCGGCCGATCGGCCGTCCGATCCACGGTGCCACATGCCCCCACCGGCCTCGAAGCCGGGCACGGATCAGCAGCGCGGCGTCACGGCAGCGCGTGTGCCACGGCGGACAGCAGCTTGCGGATGCCCGCGGCGATCAACCAGAACATCCCCTCACCGGCCACTTCCATTCCGGCCTCGGCGGCCAGGCTCGGCTCGTTGTTCGCGCGCTGCTTGTTCTTCTTGCGACGGAATATCCCCATGCCGTATCAACGGCGCTGCCGCCGCGCCGGTTCCGCGCCTGGACGCGGACTCATTCCGCGGACTCACCGCACGAGCGCACCGAACGAGCTCAGGCCGCACGCACGCCCGCGCGGACGACGCCCGCGACGGTTTCGCCGGTGAGTTCACCGAGTTGCAGGTAGCCGCCGCGGAGTTCGCGGGCGATATCGCGGGCCAGGCCGAGGCGGATCATGCCGCGTTCGCAGTCGACGACCATCGAGGTGACGGAGTCGCGGGCCAGCAGGCGGGCGGCGGCGCGGGCGCGCGGGACGGGGTCGGTGCCGCCGGTGGCGCGGCCGTCGGTGAGGAGGACGACCATGGGGCGGCGGTGCGGGTCGCGGACGCGTTCGCGGTGGATGATCTCGCGGGCCTTCAGAAGTCCTTGGGCGAGCGGGGTTTTGCCGCCGGTGCGCATATCGGTGAGGCGGCGGACGGCGATGTCGATGGAGTTGGTGGGCGGCAGCGCCAGGGTGGCTTCCGCGCCGCGCATGGTGATGACGGCGACCTTGTCGCGGCGC
This sequence comes from Nocardia yamanashiensis, assembly GCF_021183565.1. Classification (NCBI taxonomy): domain Bacteria; kingdom Bacillati; phylum Actinomycetota; class Actinomycetes; order Mycobacteriales; family Nocardiaceae; genus Nocardia; species Nocardia yamanashiensis. Next base: position 397,333 of record NZ_CP089226.1, on the reverse strand, counting down.
TGGTAGGCGTCGCGCAGCAGGGCGACGATGGCGCCGGTGACGGCGGAGAGGCGGTCGCGGGCGGCCATGGAACCGGAGGCGTCGACGACGAAGACGATCAGATTGCCTTCGCGGCCTTCGCGATACGCGCCGCGCAGGTCGTCCGCTTCGAAGGCGAGGGGGCCGGCGAGACGGCCCCGGGAGAACTGGTGCGGGGCGGCGGCGAAGATGGTGCCGAGCAGGTGCAGGCCGGTGCCGTGGTCTTCGGTCGCGCGCACCACGCGGCCCTGACGGGTGCGGGCGCGGGAGCGGCGGCCGGACGCGCCTTCGCCGACGCCGGGGACTTCCCAGCGCGGCGGTTTGGGCAGGACGCCGGTCGGGGCCGCGACCTGACCTTCGCGCGCTCCGCCTCGGCCGCCTTCGGAAGCAGTGGATTCCGACTGCAACCCGCGCAGCAGTTCCTCTTCCGTACGCGGATCGAGGAAATCGGCGCGAGGGTCTTGCGTTTCGGCGGAGTCGGCCGAGCCTTCCGGGGCCGAATCCGTTTCCGGGGCATCGGATCCGGAGATCTCCGTCCCCGGCGGGTTCGCCTGTTCGCCCGATCCGGAACCGCCGTCCTGCGGCGAATCCTGTCCGCCCCCGGGCGAATCCGGCCCGCCGTCCGGATCGTCGTCCGATCCGTTCCCGGTCTCGTTCAGCGGTCCCGCAGTCTCGTCCTGCGGGACCGCGTCACCTTTTCCCGAGTCGTCACCACCCTGACGCGCCTGCTCGTCGGCCTGCCGCATGGCGTCGTCGAGTTGTTCCTGACTGATGCCCGGTTCATCGAACGGGTCTCGCCGACGCCGATGCGGCAGTGCGAGTTCCGCCGCGATCCGCACATCGGCTTCGGTCACCTCGGCGGCTCCCCGCCAGGCCGCGTGCGCGGTCGCGGTGCGCGCCACCACCAGGTCGGCGCGCATGCCGTCCACGTCGAAGGCCGCGCACAGGGCGGCGATCCGCCGCAGCTCCACATTGTCGAGGGCAACCTCGGCGAGCCGGTCGCGCGCGGTCAGAATCCGTTCGGCCACTTCACGATCCGCGGCGGCGTAGCGATCGGCGAAGGCGGCGGGATCGGCCTCGTAATCGAGCCGCCGCCGCACCACGGCCATGCGCACGTCCACATTCCGCGAAGCCACCACGTCCACGGTCAGGCCGAACCGGTCCAGCAACTGCGGGCGCAGCTCGCCTTCCTCCGGGTTCATGGTGCCCACGAGCACGAATCGCGCCGGGTGCGTGTGGGATACGCCGTCGCGCTCGATGTGCACGCGCCCCATGGCCGCGGCATCGAGCAGCACGTCCACCAGATGATCGTGCAGCAGGTTCACTTCGTCCACGTACAGCACACCGTGATGCGCGGCCGCCAGCAACCCCGGTTTGAACGCCTGCTCCCCATCACGCAGCACCCGTTCGAGATCCAGCGATCCGACCACCCGATCCTCGGTCGCGCCGACCGGCAGCTCCACCAGCCGCGCCGGGCGCGCGCCGCTCTCGTCCACCACCGGCGGCAGCAGCTGCGCGAGCGCGCGCACCACCGTGGATTTCGCCGTCCCCTTCTCGCCCCGCACCAGCACGCCCCCGATACCGGGGTGCACGGCGCTCAGCACCAGCGCCAGCTGCAATCGCTCCTGCCCGACCACCGCCGAGAACGGAAACCCCGCCTCCTCACCCGAGGAACCGGTCAGCTGTGCGGATTCGAAATGCGCGGTCGCAGAGGAAACGGACACGCCCCAACTCTAGGCCCGCCCTCCTCGCCCCGAAGATCCACCCCGCACCAGCACCCCGGCGCTCCGCCCGGCTCCATGATCGACGGCGCCTGCGCGCGGCGACTGGCGCCGGAAACAACACAGCCCCTGGCAATCGGCCAGGGGCTGCGGGACAACAGTTGTCAGCCGCGACGCATCGGGATGTGCGGGATCCCGTCCTCGATGTACTCCGGGCCGTCGAGCTTGAAACCGTGCTTGGTGTACATGTCGACCAGGTAGGTCTGGGCGTTCAAACGCACTGTCGCGGAACCGGCTTCGGCCAGGGCGGCCTGGAGCAGGCGGGTGGTGTAGCCGTGGCCGCGTGCCTCGGGGGCGGTGCACAGGCGGCCGATGCGGAACGACTTCACGCCGTCGTTGTGTTCTTCCAGCAGGCGCAGGGTGCAGATCACGTCACCCTCGTCGTCGAGCCAGAAGTGCCGGGTTTCCGGGAGCAGATCGAGACCATCGAGCTCGGGGTACGCGCACTTCTGTTCGACGACGAACACCTCGACACGAAGTTTCAACAGCTTGTACAGCGTCGCGGTATCGAGATCCTCGGCCCACGACCGTTTGAGAGCAACCGTTGACATCATCGAGTCTTGCTATCACAACTACGCGTGAGAAGCGACCCCCGAGTGCTTCGGCGTGTTGTTGCCGTCCAGCCGCAGGGCCTGCTGCGACCAGTCCCAGACCTCCTTGAACAGGGCCTGGTTCTCCGAGAGCTTGACGCCGAGCGAGGGCACCATCTCCTTGAGTTTCGGCTCCCAGGAACCGAATTCGCGCGGGAAGCACTTCTGCATGACGTCGAGCATGGCGCTCACGCAGGTCGACGCGCCCGGGGAGGCGCCGAGCAGACCGGCGATGGAGCCGTCCTCGGCCGCGATGACCGCGGTGCCCAGTTCCAGCACACCGCCCGCACCCTTGCGGCGAATGATCTGCACCCGCTGACCGGCGATGATCAGCTCCCAGTCCTTGCCGTCGGCGCGCGGAATGAACTCCTCCATGGAGTCCACGCGACCGGCCTGCGACTTGAGCAGCTCCTCGACCAGGTACTTGACCAGACCCATCTCGGTGACGCCGACGCCCAGCATGGAGAACAGGTTGTTGGGCTTCACCGACTTGATCAGGTCGGTGTACTTGCCGTCCTTGAGGAACTTCGGCGTCCAGCCGGCGTACGGGCCGAACAGCAGGCCGCGCTCACCGTTGATGACGCGAGTGTCCAAGTGCGGCACCGACATCGGCGGCGCGCCGACCGACGCCTGGCCGTACACCTTGGCCTCGTGCTGGGCGACCAGCTCCGGGTTGGTGGCGCGCAGGAACAGGCCCGACACCGGGAAGCCGCCGAAGCCGGCGATCTCCTTGATGCCCGACTTCTGCAGCAGCGGCAGCGCGCCGCCGCCCGCACCGACGAACACGAACTTGGCGTTCACGACGCGCACCTTGCCGGTGCGCTCGTTGCGGACCTTCACCAGCCACGAACCATCGGACTGCTTGGTCAGGTTCAGCACCTGGTGCCCGAAGGCGATATCCGCGCCGGACGCGCCGAGGTAGGCCAGCAGCTCCTTGGTGAGCTCACCGAAGTCGATATCGGTGCCGTAGTCGGTCCAGTTCAGGGCGACCGGATCGGAGAAGTCGCGGCCCTTGGCCATCAGCGGTAGTCGCGAGGCGAACTCGGCCGAATCGTCGATGAACTCCATGCCCTCGAAGAGCGGGTGCCGCGAGAGCGCCGCGTGCCGCTTGCGCAGGTACTCGACGCCATGGGCGCCGTGCGTGAAGCTCACGTGCGGAATCGGGTTGATGAAGTGCGAGGGCGCGGCCAGCACGCCGTTCTCGACCGCGTACGACCAGAACTGGCGCGACACCTGGAAACGCTCGTTGATGTCGACGGCCTTGGAGATCTCCACCTCACCGGCGGCGTTCTGCGGCGTGTAGTTCAGCTCGCAGAGCGCGGAGTGGCCGGTGCCGGCGTTGTTCCACGGGTCCGAGGACTCGGCGGCGGCGGCCTCGAGCCGCTCGAAAACGGTGATCGACCAATCCGGCTGCACCTGACGCAGCAGGGCACCGAGCGTGGCGCTCATGATGCCGGCTCCGATGAGGACTACATCGGTCTTTTCAATCGTGGCAGCATTCGACACGGCGTTGATCGACTTCCTTGTCTGTGTAGGGCAACCCAGCAGCGGTTAGGTTACCCGTCGTTCACCTATGTCCGATTGTGCCCCTGGACACGACGATTTCCCGCAACGAAAAGCCCGAATGTGAGAGATGCCTCGCGGTTTTCAAGCGGAGTGGTGGCGTTTAGATTGAGCATGTGACCTCTGATACGTCATCCGCAGCCGTCTCGCCCACCTCGATCCCGGCCGCCGGGGACTGGCAACCCGATGTCCTCGGGGCCGACTATCAGCAGCTCACCATCCCGCTCGGGCCCGATCCGGACGGCGAGGGCGAGGTGGTGGGCACGCTGGTCCGCTATCAGCCCGCCGCCGCGCCCGCGGCCACCCAAGCCGTGCTGTACGTGCACGGTTTCACCGACTACTTCTTCCAGGAACACCTGGCCGAGCACCTGGCCGCGCAGGGCAATGCCTTCTATGCGCTGGACCTGCGCAAGTGCGGTCGTTCCACGCGCCCCGGGCAGACCCCGCACTACGTGAGCGATCTGGCGCTCTACGACGCGGAACTGAATCGCTCGCTGGAGATCATCCGCCAGGAGACCGGGCTGCCGGTCCTGGTCATGGCGCATTCCACCGGCGGCCTGGTGACCGCGCTGTGGCTGCACCGGCTCAATGCCGCCGAGGGCAGCGGCGCGCAGGGCATTTCGGGCCTGGTGCTCAACAGCCCGTGGTTCGACCTGCAGGGCCCCGCCTACTTCCGGTCGATCGGCACCCCGCTGCTGGAGGGCCTGGGCCGGCTGAGCGCATTCACCAAGCTGCCGCTGGGCGTGTCCACCGCCTACGGAGACAGCCTGCACCGCACCGTGTCCGGCGAGTGGGACTACAACCTGGATTGGAAGCCGCTGACCGGTTTCCCGGTGCACGCGGGCTGGATCCGGGCCATCCGGCGCGGGCATTTCCGGCTGCACCGGGGCCTGGACATCGGCGTGCCCGCGCTGATCCTGCGGTCCAAGGTGACCAAGTTCATGCGTGAGTACGGCCCGGCCGCCGATGTCGCGGATCTGGTGCTGGATGTGCGGCAGATTCAGAAATGGGCGGGCTGCCTGGGCGATCGCACCAATATCGTGCCCATCTCAGGCGCCCGCCACGATGTCTTCCTGTCCTCGGAAAAGCCTCGCGCACAGGCGTTCTCCGAGCTCGATTCCTGGCTGACGTGGCTCGCGGCCACCGGTTCACCAGAAGCTGGTGCGTAGCACTACCTCGGTGGCGAGTTCGTGGCCGGCTTCCCCGGCCACGTCCGCCACATCCACCGGGACGAGCCGGAATTCGCCGTAGACGAAGCGCCCGGAGGCCTCGGCGACGGCGCGCGGCAGGCTCTTGGTGGCCAGCAGCGTGGTGGGGATCTCCACCGGCGGGCAGCCCGGGTCGGCGACCTGGCCGTCCGCGCCCGCGGCGGCCGGGTGGCCGTGGCCCGCGGCGATCAGGCTCATGAAACGGCCGAAGCCGCGCGCGGCCAGTTGCCAGGCCAGTTGCGCGCCGCTGCCGCAGCCGACCAGATTGGCCCACGGCACTTTCAGCTCGTCGAGGATGGCCAGCACCGTGGCGCTGTCGAGCCCGGCGCCGGGTTCGATGACGATGGTGTGCAGGTCCGAGGTCTGCAAACGCGCGCAGACCTGGTCGTATACGTCGGCCGGATCGCCCACATCTGGGAGTAGGAGCACGTGGTGTCGCGATTCGGGTCCTCCGACTCGCACGGTCCACACGCGGTCACCGACCGTGATCCGCCGAGATTCCATAGCGATCACGCTACAGGGCGCTGGAAACCGCTCGCGGCGTCTCGGTCAGATTGCTGTGAGCAGGGTCACTTGTTTACCGGGCGTTCACTGTTCAACGTGTGTTCACGGTGAGGACGGGGAGATTTCCGGGAGCGCCGGTGGCGATGAGACGGTCCAGGGCTTCGGCGTCGAGATGCTTGTCCAGTAGATCGGCGAGCAGGTCCAGCTGGGCGGTGCGGATTTCGGCGACCGAAACGTCCTCGGCGACACGGAAACCGGTGCGGCCGGCGCGTTCGGCGACTTCGGCCAGCCAGGCGCGGCGGAATGCGTCGGATTCCAGGGCGCCGTGCAGATGGGTGCCCCAGATGGCGTCGCGCACACTGCCTTCCGGGACGCCGTCGAGTTCCAGCCAGGGTGCGTCGCCGGTGCGGGTGACGCGGCCGTGGTGGATCTCGTAACCGTGCACGGGAATCGGTCCGGCGTGACCGGCGTTGCGGCGCAGCACCTTCGGCTCGCCGAATTCGATGTCGAGGTCGAGCAGGCCGAGACCGGGGACGGTGCCCGCGCCCGATTCCACGCGATCGGTGATGGTGCGGGCGAGCATCTGGTAGCCGCCGCAGATGCCCAGGATGGGTCCGCCGGCGGCCGCGCGGGCGGTCAGGGCGTCGGCGATTCCGGTGCGGCGCAGCCATTCCAGATCGCTCACGGTGGATTTGCTGCCGGGGACGACGACCAGGTCCGCGCCGGTGAGGCGGGACGGATCGCGCACCCAGCGCACCGCGACGCCCGGTTCGCAAGCGAGGGCTTCGACATCGGTGGAGTTGGAGATGCGGGGCAGGCGGACGGCGGCGACGGTCAGCCATTCGGTCCCGCGCGGGGGTTGCGGGCGGCCGACGGGGGCGTCGGCGACGGTGCCGAGCGAGTCCTCGGCATCGATCCAGAGGTCCTCGGCGAAGGGGATGACGCCGAGGGTGGGGCGGCCGGTGAGCGCGGTCAGCTGATCGATACCGGGTTTCAGCAGGTCCACGTCGCCGCGGAATTTGTTGACGATGAAGCCCGAAATGAGTTGCTGGTCTTCGGGTTCCAGGATGGCGACGGTGCCGAACAGGTGGGCCAGCACGCCCCCGCGATCGATATCGCCGACCACGAGCACGGGCAGGTTCGCGGCGCGGGCCAGGCCCATATTGGCCAGATCGGTTGCCCGGAGGTTGATTTCGGCGGGTGATCCGGCGCCCTCACAGATGACGACATCGAATTCCGCACGCAGCGCGGCCAATTCCTCGGCGACGACGGCGCGCAGAGCCTGACGGTGCCGGAAGTAGTCCTTGGCCCCGACCGTGTCGACGGCCTTGCCCCGGACCACCAGTTGCGAGCGGCGGTCACTGCCCGGCTTGAGCAGGATGGGATTGAATCGCACGCTCGGCTCGAGACCCGCGGCGCGCGCCTGCAAAGCCTGGGCACGCCCGATCTCCCCGCCGTCCAAGGTGACGACGGAGTTGTTGGACATGTTCTGCGCCTTGAACGGCGCGACGCGGACCCCGCGTCGCGCCAGCAGCCGGCAGAGCCCGGCCACGACAACGCTTTTGCCCGCGTCGGACGTGGTTCCGGCAATGAGCAGCGCGCCTTTCACAGCTCGCCCATCGGGGGCGTGGGGGCGTGGCCCCCACTTTCTCCCCTGCTCACGGCAGCGTGAGGATCTCTGCGCCGTCCTCGGTGACCACCAGCGTGTGCTCGAACTGGGCAGTCCACTTCTTGTCCTTGGTGACCACGGTCCAGCCGTCGTCCCAGATCTCGTAATCGATGCCGCCGAGGTTGATCATGGGCTCGATGGTGAAGGTCATGCCCGGTTCGATCACCGACTCCACCGCCGGGTTGTCGTAATGCAGGATGACCAGTCCGCTGTGGAAGGTCGGGCCGACGCCGTGCCCGGTGAAGTCACGGACCACGCCGTAGCCGAAGCGATTGGCATAGGACTCGATCACGCGGCCGATGACATTGAGCGCCCGGCCCGGCTTCACGGCCTTGATCGACCGCATGGTGGCCTCGTGGGTGCGCTCGACGAGCAGCTTCACCTCTTCGTCCACATCGCCCGCGAGATACGTCTTGTTGGTGTCGCCGTGCACGCCGTTGATATAGGCCGTCACATCGATGTTCACGATGTCGCCGTCCTCGATGACCGTCGAGTCCGGGATGCCGTGGCAGATGACCTCGTTCATGGAGGTGCAGCAGGACTTGGGGAAACCCTTGTAGCCCAGGGTCGACGGGTAGGCCCCGTGGTCGATCAGGTACTCGTGCACGATGGCGTCGAGCTGGTCGGTCGTATTACCGGGCACGACCGCCTTGCCCGCTTCCTCCATCGCCTGCGCGGCCAGCTTGCTGGCCAGCCGCATCTTCTCGATGGTCTCCGGGGTCTGCACCCACGGCTCGTGCCCCTCGTTGGCGGTCTTCTTCCACGCGTATTCGGGTCGCTCGATCGATTTCGGCACCTCACGAATGGGCGACTGGGTGCCGGGAACGAGGGGTTTGCGGGTGCGCACTGACATGCGAACAAGACTATCCGCCCGCGCGGCGCGCTTCGCAGTCTCGGGGGCCTCGCCCCCGATCCGCCCCGGACCAGGGTCTCCATCCTCCGGGAATCTTTCCGGACCGTGGTCCGTTTAGCCCTGTAGTTGACTTGGAAACAACGTGAGAGAAGGGCGCGAGCCGTGGAATTGGGACTGACGACATTCGCCGAGACGCACCCGGTCGGTGGCGACGGACCGGTGCCGACCGCTGGTGAACGCCTGCGGCAGGTGGTCGAGGAAGCCGTGGTGACCGAGCGGGCCGGGCTGGACGTGTACGGCGTGGGCGAGCATCACCGCAAGGACTTCGCCGCCTCCTCACCGGCCGTGGTGCTGGCGGCCATCGCGTCGCGGACCGAGCGGATTCAGCTGACCAGCGCGGTCACCGTACTGAGCTCGGTCGATCCGGTGCGGGCGTACCAGGACTTCGCGACACTGGACGGATTGTCCGATGGCCGTGCCGAACTGATGGCCGGGCGCGGTTCGTTCATCGAATCGTTCCCGCTGTTCGGGTACGACCTGGCTGATTACGACGAACTGTTCGAGGAGAAGCTGGCGCTGCTGCTGAAGCTGCGCGAGGACGAACCGGTCACCTGGTCCGGGAAGTTCCGGGCGCCCCTCGACAACGCGATCGTGTACCCGCGCACCGAGAACCGGCCGCTGCCGGTGTGGATCGCGGTGGGCGGATCGCCCGAGTCCGTGGTGCGCGCGGGCCTGCTGGGCCTGCCCCTGGCCATCGCCATCATCGGCGGGCAGCCGGCGCGGTTCAAGCCGCTGGTGGACCTCTACCATCGCGCGCTCGAACAGGGCGGGCACGAACCGCAGCCGGTCGCGGTGCACGCGCACGGCTATGTGGCCGAAACGGATTCGCAGGCCGTGAACGACTTCTACAAGCCGTACGCGGCGGCCATGTCCGGCATCGGGCGCGAACGCGGCTGGGGTCCGATGACCCGCGAGCAGTTCGACGCCCTGCGATCGCAGAGCGGATCGCTGTTCGTCGGCACGCCCGACTATGTGGCGGGCAAGATCGCCGACATTCGCGACACGCTCGGCCTGGACCGCTTCATGCTGCACACCAGCGTGGGCACGCTGCCGCACGAGAAGGTGCTGCGCAATATCGAACTGCTCGGCGAGAAGGTCGCCCCGCAGGTGCGCTGACACCCCGCTGTTCCGACCAGAAGCGCGCCGTCATCGCGGCGCGCTTTCGGCAGATCAGTCGTGCAGATTCGCTTGGAACGCAATGCGATCGCCGCGATAGAGGGATCGCACGCGTTCGATGGGCACACCGTCCGGCCCCACACTGCGGCGATGCAATAGCAGCATGGGCAGCGCCGTCGTGCACTCGAGCAGCGCCGCCTCCCGGGGTGAGGCCAGCACCGTCTCCACGCGTTCGGTGGCGTTCGCGTACACCACACCCATCGCCCGGGTCGCCGCGTACAGCGACGTCTCCGGGTTGTACGTGTCGCGCAGCGCGGCGAACCGCGGCAGCGGCATGAAAGTGCTTTCCAGGCCGATTCTCTCGCCGTCCGCCAGCAGGATTCGTTCCAGATGCATGACGAGCGTGCCCGGCTCGATGCCCAGATCGCGCGCCGTATCCGGATCGGCGGGCTCGTCGGGCCAGCGCACCAGCAAACGCCCCGGCACCCGCCCGAACCGGATCGCCCCCTCGGTGTAGGACCGTAAAGTCATGGGCTGCACCATCTTCGGACGCGACACCACCGTCCCGCGCCCCTGCCGCCGGATGCGGCCCTCCACCAGCAGCTCCCGCACCGCCTGCCGCACGGTCTCGCGCGCCACCCCGCACCGCACCGCCAGATCGCGCTCCGAGGGCAGCGGATCACCCTCGGAGAGTTCGCGGAGCAGCGATTCCAGTTCCGCGCGCACCCGGTAAGACTTGGGCATTCGAGCGGGATCGGTTCCCGCGCCGGACATTTCGTCCGCCACGCCATCCCCCGCGCGCCGGGTTCCCACCCCGGCAACGTCCGTTGTGTCCATGCCCCCAATGTACACAAGATTGGTCTATACCAATTGTTAACCTAGCGTTAGCGTACGAAACACTCGTAGGTCTAGACCATTGGCCACCATGTTGGGCATGCGATTGGTCATCATTGGAGGCGGCATCCTTGGCACCGCCCACGCCCTGGCCGCCATCGGACGCGGACACGAGGTGGTCCATCTCGAACGCGAGGTGGAAGCGCGCGGCGCGACCGTCCGCAACTTCGGGCTGGTGTGGGTTTCCGGGCGCAGCGCCAATGAACTCGACCTCACCCTGAAGTCGCGGCAGCTGTGGGAAGAGATCGGCGGCAAGGTGCCGGGCGTCGGCTTCCGGCCCGCCGGCTCGATCACCCTGGTGCGCACCGAGAACGAGCTCGCGGTGGCCGAAGCCGCCGCGCGCAGCGCCGATCCGGAACGCGGTTTCGAACTGCTCGATCCCGACCGGGTGCGCGCCCTCAACCCGGCGCTGCGCGGCAAATTCCTTGCCGGACTGCACTGTTCGGCCGATGCCGCGGTGGAATCACGGCAGGCGCTGCCCGCACTGCGCCGGTATATGGAGGCCAGCGGGCGCTACTCCTTCTTCAGCGGCACCGAGGCGCGCACCATCACCGGCTCCACTGTCGTCGACGATCGCGGCCGCCGCCACGAAGGCGACCTGGTGCTGGTCTGCCCGGGCGCCGCGCACTCCGGCCTGACCCGCGAACTCGTCGGCGATATCCCGGTGCGCCGGGTGCGGCTGCAGATGATGCAGACCGCGCCGCTGGGCGAGGCGCTCACCACCGCCATCGCCGACGGCGACAGCTTCCGCTACTACCCATTCTTCGCGGGACCGGAACTGGACAAGCTGAATGCCGAAGAGGCGCAGCCGTTCACGGCCGCCCAGCACAAGATGCAGCTCCTGGCCGTGCAGCGCCTGCACGGCGGCCTGACCATCGGCGACACCCACGAATACGACGAACCGTTCAACTTCGACGTGGACGAAGCCCCGTACGAGCACCTCATCGGCGTGATGGAGGAACTGCTCGGGCGCAAGCTGCCGCAGGTGGTGCGGCGCTGGGCGGGCGTGTACAGCCAGAGCATCGATCCGGGCACCATCGTGACCCGTGCGCAGGCCGCCGACGACGTCTGGGTCATCACCGGTCCCGGCGGGCGCGGCATGACCCTCGGCCCGGCGCTCGGTGAAGAGACCGCCGACCTGCTCAACCTCTGACCGACCACCGATCGAGAAGGAAACGCTGTGTCCGACAAGCAGATCGACCTCGCCGTCCTCGATATGGCCGGTACCACCGTCGCCGACGACGGGCTCGTATTGAAGGCGTTCGAAGTGGCCGCCACCGCCGCCGGAATCCCGGCCGAGGGTCCGGAGCGGGAAGCCGCGCGGCAGTACGTCATCGACACCATGGGCCAGTCCAAGATCGTCGTCTTCCGGGCGCTGACCGGCGGCGACGAGGAGCGGGCCCAGGCCGGGAACGCCGCGTTCGAGGCCGCCTACGCCGAATTCGCCGACGCCGGAGTGACCCCGATTCCCGGTGCCGCCGAAGCCATTTCGGCATTGCGCGCCGCCGGGATCAAGGTGGCGCTGACCACCGGGTTCAGCCGCGAGACCCAGGACAAGCTGCTGAACGCGCTGGGCTGGAACGAGATCGCCGACCTCACCCTCGCGCCCTCCGACGCCGGCCGCGGCCGCCCCTACCCGGACATGGTGCTGGCGGCCGTGCTGCGGCTGGGCATCGACGCGGTGGATCGCGTTGCCGTGCTGGGCGATACCGCCAGCGATATCGGCACCGGGCTCGCCGCCGGGGCGCGCATCGTGGCGGGCACGCTGACCGGCGCGCACGACGAAGACCAGCTGCGCGCGGCCGGCGCCACCCACGTGGTGCCGACCGTCACCGAGTTCGCGCGGCTGCTGCTGGCCGAACGCGCCTAGAGAATTCCGCCGGCGCGGCCCACGGCCGGACCGGCGGATATCCCCCATCCCTTCGAGTTTCTCGTCCCACGAACTGAAAGTTGCTTGCACCGTGCGTAATCCGAACAACCGCCTCGCACGCACCATCGCCCGCACCGCATTGATCCTCACCTCCGCCACCGCGGTCGCGTTCAGCCTGACCGCGTGCGGCGGTACCGGCAGCGATTCCGCCGACGGCAAGACGGTCACCGTCTACTCCGCCGACGGCGTCGGCGACTGGTACAAGACCCAGTTCGCGAAATTCAAGGACCAGACCGGGATTTCGGTCAACCTGGTCGAGGCCGGCTCCGCCGAGGTCGTCAACCGGGTCGACAAGGAACAGTCCAACGCGCAGGCCGACGTCATCGTCACGCTGCCGCCGTTCATGCAGAAGGCCGACAAGCAGGGCCTGCTGCAGTCCAGCGGCGTCGACTTCAGCGCCGTCGCGGCCGCCGACAAGGACGCCAAGGGCAACTGGGTCACGCTGGCCGGCAACTACCTGTGCTTCATCGCCAACCCGTCGGTCGATGCCGCCAAGCTGACCTGGGACGACCTGCTGAAGCCGGAGTACAAGGGCAAGCTGCAGTACTCCACCCCCGGCCAGGCCGGTGACGGCACCGCGGTGCTGATCCTGCTGCAGTCGCTCTACGGCAAGCAGGGCGCGCTGGACTACCTGGCCAAACTGCAGGCCAACAATGTCGGCCCGTCCTCCTCCACCGGCAAGCTGCAGGCCAAGGTCGACAAGGGCGAGATCGTCGTCGCCAACGGCGACATCCAGATGAACCTGGCCACCATCAAGGAGAAGGGCTCCAAGTTCAGCCTCTTCTTCCCGGCCGCCGCCGACGGCAAGCAGTCCACCGTCGCCCTGCCGTACCTGATGGGCCTGGCCAAGGGTGCGCCGCACTCCGACGCCGGCAAGAAGCTGATGACCTTCCTGTTGTCCGCCGAGGCGCAGAAGACCCTGCCCGACGCCAATGCCGTCCCGGCCCGCACCGACCTCGCGGGCACGCCCGCCCCGGCCGGTGCGGTATCGCCGGCCTCGCTGATCAAGAACGTCGAGATCGTGCATCCCGATTGGAACAAGGTGCTCGACGAGCTGGATGCCGACGTGGCCGCCTACAACAAGGCCACCGGTAGCTAGTCGCCCTTTCGCATCGAGCCCAGGAGCAGCAACCATGTCTTCCGCGTTGACGACGAACACGGTGGCCGACCACGCCACCACCGAACCGGCCATCGTGTTCGACCGGGTGGGTGTCACCTACGGCCGCGGCCGCAGAACCACCGTCGCCCTGGCCGATTTCAACCTGCGGGTCGCCGCGGGGGAAACGGTCGCGCTCCTGGGCCCCAGCGGGTCCGGCAAATCCACCGCGCTCAAGGCCCTGGCCGGATTCGTCCAGCCGACCTCGGGCACGGTGCGGCTGGCCGGGCGCGACGTCACCCATCTCTCGCCCGCCAAGCGCGGGATCGGGGTGGTGGTGCAGTCGTACGCGCTGTTCCCGCACATGCGAGTGCATGACAATGTGGCGTTCGGGTTGAAGGCGCATCGGGTGCCGCGCAACGAGATCGGCGATCGGGTCGCCGAAGCGCTCGAGATGGTCGGGATGGGGGCGTACGCCAAGCGGCTGCCGCGCGAACTGTCCGGCGGGCAGCAGCAGCGGGTCGCGATCGCGCGGGCGCTGGCCATCCGGCCCAAGGTGCTGTTGCTCGACGAGCCGCTCGCGGCGCTGGACGCGCAGTTGCGGCAGAACATGCTCGGGGAGTTGCAGCAGCTGCGAAAAGCGTTGCCGGACACGGCGATGCTGTATGTGACGCACGATCAGTCCGAGGCGCTGGCGCTGGCGGACCGGATCGCGGTCATGCGGGATGCGCGGCTGGTCGATATCGATACCGCCAAGCAGTTGTGGCAGCAGCCGTCGACCGATTTCACGGCGTCGTTCCTGGGTGGGGCGAATCTGCTGCCCTGTACGGTGAATCGGGTTTCGGGGACGACGGCGCTGGTGAGCGTGGGTGAGCACACCTTGCGGGCGGAGGCGCCGCGGCCGGGGGTCGGGCGGCCGGAGTGGGCGGTGAATGCCGAGGCGCAGCTGGTGGTCCGGCCGCACACCATCGCGATCGCTGCGCTCACCGAGCGAGATGTGCTGCGCGGCACCGTGATCACCGCTGTTTGGAAGGGCGCTTCGACGCGCCTGCATCTGACCGTGCCGGGGATTCCCGGCGAGTTCACCGCCGATGTGCCCGGGCACAGCGAGCTCGTGGCGGGCGATCACGTCGGTGTGCGCTTCCCTGATCCGGCGGGCGTGCTGATTCCGCCCGCGCCCGGAACCGATTCCGCCGCAGACGATTCCGAGGTGCGCGCATGACCGCCCTGCTCGAATCGCCCGCGGAACCGGCCGCCGAGCCGCCGTCCGCCCGGAGCGGTCTGCGGCCCGTGCTGTGGACGTTGCCGCCGGTGCTGGTGGTGCTGCTCATCGCCGTGTATCCGATCGTGCGGGTGCTGCTGGAGTCCACCAAGACGAAATCCGGGCGCGGGACGGACACCTGGGGCAAGGTGCTGGGTGAGGAATCGTTCCGGAATGCCTTGTGGCGCACCGTTTCCATCGCGGTCAGTTCCACTCTCGGCTGTCTGATCCTCGGGACTTTCCTCGCGGTGGTGCTGGCGTTCATCCCGTTCCCCGGTTCGCAGCTGGTCGGGCGGCTCATCGACACGGTGCTGACGTTGCCGTCGTTCCTGGTGACGCTCGCGTTCACGTTCCTCTACGGAACCGCCGGTGCCGTCAATGCTTTCATCACCCAGCTGACCGGGGACAAGGAACCAGCGCTGAACTTCCTGGCCACCCCCTGGGGCGTGATTCTCGCCGAGATCACCTTCTTCACCCCCTTCGTGGTGCGGCCGCTGCTGGCCGCCTTCGCGCAGCTGCCCCGTGAACAACTCGACGTCGCTTCCAGCCTCGGCGCGTCGCCGTGGCGTGTCTTCCGGCAGGTGGTGCTTCCCGAGGCTTGGCCCGCTCTCGCGGCGGGCGGCAGCCTCGTACTCCTGCTGACTCTCAACGAGTTCGGCATCGTCCTGTTCACCGGCGCCAAGGGCGTGATCACCCTGCCCGCGCTGATCTACACGCGCGGCATCGTCACCTTCGACCTGCCCGGCGCCGCGGTCCTGGCCTCCATCCAGGTCCTGCTCTCCCTGAGCCTCTACCTCGGCTACCGCCTGCTGTTCTCCCGCCTCACCAGCACCCGCAAGGAGGCCTGACCATGCTCGTCTGGACCCGCCGCGGCCGCCTCGCCGTCCTGGCCGTTTTCGCCCTGGTGGTGGCGATCGTCTTCGTGGCCCCCATCGCCACGGTCGTCGCCGCCGCCCTGGCCGGCAGCTGGACCGGCCCCCTCCCTTCCGATCTCGGCTTCGCCAATTTCGACCGCGCCCTCTCCGGCGAACAATCCGCCAGCCTCTCGGTGAGCCTGCAAACCGCCCTCCTGGCCAGCCTCATCGCTCTCGTCCTAGGCACCTGGGCCGCCCTGGCCTCCCGCGAAACCCCCGCCTGGCTGCGCCGCACCACCGACGCCGTCTTCCACGTCCCGGTAGCCGTCCCTTCGGTAGCCATCGGCCTGGGCGTCCTCATCACCTTCAACGAGCGCCCCCTCCTCCTCGGCGGCACCAAGTGGATAGTCATCCTGGCCCACACCGTCCTGGTCCTCGCCTACGCCTTCTCCGGCGTCTCAGCCGCTCTCGACCGCCTCGACCCCGGCTACCAGCAAGCCGCCGAATCCCTGGGCGCCTCCCCCTTCCGAGTCCTCACCCGAATCACCCTCCCCCTCCTCCTCCCCGCCCTCGGCGCCGCCGCCGGCCTGGCCATAGCCCTCTCCATGGGCGAACTGGGCGCCACCATCATGGTCTACCCCGCCACCTGGAAAACCCTCCCCGTCAGCATCTTCGCCGCCACCGACCGAGGCGAAGTCTTCGACGCCGCCGCCAGCACCACCCTCCTGGTCCTGGTAACCCTCCTAGCCCTGGTAATCCTCGGCCGCCTCAAGGGCCGCGCCGCCCTCCGCTGACCGAACCTCGCCCCCGCGATCGCCCCCACTGGGACAATGCGATTCGTGGGGGCGATCGTTATTCAACTTCTTCCGCTGGCCGGGGTCATCCTGGGTGCGGCGGCGACCTTCTCTGGCACCGCGCTGCACGAGCGGGCCAAGTGGCGGCGTGGCCTGACCGCCCGCTGGGACGAGAAGCGCCTGGCCGCCTATAGCGAGTACGCCAACGCGCTCAGGACCTATGCCACGTTGGCCGTCCGAATCGCCGCTGCCCGTGGGTATCCCACCGCCGCGCAGCCGATCGACATCGACGAAGGTTTGCGGGCGCTGGCCGAGGCCGATACGGCGAAGACGACCAAGTGGGAGCAGGTTCTGCTGCTCGGCTCCCCCGAAGCCGTTGCCGCCGCGCGGAACTGGACCGAGGCGGCCTGGCAGCTCAGTCTGGTGGCGCGGGGGCTGCACGCCGACCACGACGCGTATGTCCGGCTGTTCGAGGAAACCGGCCGGCGGCGAGATCGCTTCTACCTCTGTGCGCGAGCGGATCTGGCCGTCACCAGTGGCGCGCTGCCACCCGGCGATCAGGCTTGGCTCGCGCCGCCGGGAATCGGCGGGTCGCCGGTGTAGCCGTCCGGGCATGACAGTTGGGCCGGTACCCGGGTGGGTAGCGGCCCAACTGGTTTCTCCGAGGAGGGATCAGCTCGGAGAGTTCTGGGTGGCGGCGGCGAGGAGGCGGGCGGTGTGGGTGTCGGTGGCCTCTATCAGGCCGGCGGCCAGGAGGTGGGCGGCTGCCAGGTGGAGGGCTGATTGGTGGAGGGCCCTGAGGGTGGCGGTCAGGTGGTGGCCTTTGCGTTCGAAGCCCGACTGGAGTTGGTGGGCCGAGTCGAAGCCGCCGAAGCCGGTTAGGGCGTGAGTTGTTGTGGTTTGGTGGATTTGGGGGGTTAGGGAGTCGGCGAAGCGCAGGTAGGTTGCGGCGCACTTGCGGGCGGCCGCGGGGTCCATGTGGAAGGTGCCGGCGGCCGCTTGGGTGTAGAGGTGCGGGGCCGGGGGGTTGGGCGTGGTCATGGACGCACTCCAGGGAGGATTGTGAAATGCTTTTTTACGCCTGCAATTTCGCGAAAGTGTGATCGGGCGCCCCGCCGTGGGAGATCAGGGGCGGGCGTGCCGCGCCAGTCGACCACGCGGCACGCCGGGCGGGGCGCCCCGTTGCGCCCGCCGTCTTGTGGCGGGCGACGTCCTAGGGTTCGTGCGGGCTACTGGTCGGATAGCCGCGCATCGAATGACGTCACCGCTGGCGACAATGACACTGTAGCAATGCATCAATTGTGTCAATGCATTTCGAATCATTGTTCTGGTAAACGGCGACGGCCTCCGGCCACGTCGATTACGAGATCAGTGTAACCGTCAACGAGTTCGGCAAGATGGTACCAGTGTTTATGGGTGTTATCGCTGGCCGCACCCTCGTGGTCTATCACTTGATTCGCTTCCACCCAGCTCCGGGCCATGCGGTCGACCACGGCCCCCAGACTTTCGGTGTGTAGCGCAGCTCCGTTGCGGTGTTGCGGGAGTTCCTGCTCCACCCAATCATTGATATCGTCAACGAGTTCGTCGCGGCGGCAATCGATCTCGGTGATCAACATCGGATCGCGGACCTGCCCCCGGCGTTCGTGCAACTCCGCGAGCGCATGTGCCGATCGCAGTAAAACTCGATCTTGAAATCGGCGGCCCTGGAAGGCGCAGAGCAATTGCGGAGCTGTCGGCAGCACGCCGGCTATCGACATGGTCATCGCGACTCCCCAAACGCACGAGACAGCATCACTAATCGCACCAACATGATTGGTCTCCGGATTCAGCTATACCGGTCTACGGATCGGTTCAACACGAATAGGCTAGCTGGATCATGCTCTTACAAATGCAAGAACGCAATACTGCGTTCTAGCAAGTGCGCCAAGCGAAAGGGATGTCATGGCAGGCAAGCGCACTGTGCTCACCGTCCGTTTGCGCCGCCTCGCGGCGATGCTGCACGAGATGCGGGAGAGCGCCAACCTCAGCAAAGAGGTGGTCAGCGCCAAAACCGGGATCAATGTCACCACCCTGTACCGGATCGAGACGGCCCAGGCCAGGCCACAGCGCCGAACCCTCACGGCCATGCTGGATCTCTACGGCATCGGCGAGCCGCAACGTTCAGATGCCTTGCAGTTGCTGGTGGATGCGCTCCGCCCCGGCATGGCGCGCTCCTTCGAGGACGCCGTGTCGGAGGTCTACGGCGCGTACATCAACTTCGAAGCCGAGGCGCTCTCGGCCCGGTTCTTCCAGTCCACCTTCATCCCCGGCCTGCTGCAGACCGAGCCGTACGCCAACGCCGTCTACGAGACCACCATGCCGAAAATCTCGGAACAGGTTCGCGAGCAACGGATTCAGGCCCGCGTGCAGCGCTCCAAGGTGCTCACCAAGGAGGACGCCCTGGAACTGTGGGTGGTGCTGGACGAAGCCGTCATCCGCCGCAACGTGGGCGGCCGCGAGATCATGCGGGAACAGTTGCAGCGCTTACGCGACGAGACCGAGAAGCGGAACGTGATCCTGCAGATCCTGCCCTTCGACGCCGGCGCGCACCCGGGCATGCTGGGCTCCTTCACCCTGCTCGACTTCCCCGATCCGGCCGACCCGGAACTGGTCTACGTCGAGGGCATCGCCAATGACGAGCTGATCGAGGGCCACCCCGAGGTCCGCCGCTACGGCGTCATGTTCGACCAACTCCGCGCCATGGCGCTCAGCCCCCGCGACTCCCTGGAAATGATCGACGCCACCATGATCGAACTGGACAAATGATCATCCACCCACCCTAGGTGGGCAAACCCTCACCCTCGGATCGGAGATCGGCAGCACTGAGGTCGCTGTCGAGGTGAACCGAATGCGGCGACAGTGGAATACATCCCGAACAGCACCACAAAGCCGCACTTCCGAGAGGATGATGTTCGATGTGCAAGCCGGTTACCTCCACCGCCGCCACCCTCGTTCCGCTGCGGGGCAGCGCGTCACCTGCTGCACATCAGACCGGTCCGGCCGACGTGGCCGCCACCGCTCCCGACTGCGCCCTCACCTACGCCGAGCTCGACCGCTGGAGCAATCGCCTGGCCCGCATGCTGCTGGTGCTCGGAGCCCGCCCCGGCACCCGGGTCGCGATCGCCGACACGCCGCAACTGGAGGCCGTCGTCTCCCGGCTGGCGATCACCAAAACCGGCGCCACCCCCGTGCCGCTGCTGTCCGAAACCACCTCCGCGCGAGTCGATTTCGGCATCACCACCAAGGCGGGCCGCGACCGGTTGACCGATGCGAGCCACTGGCTGGTGCTGGACGAGCGCTCGACCCTGCTGCAGTACCTCACCGGCTCCGACGCACCGCTCACCGACGCGGAGCTCCATACGGCGCGGATGGCTTCCTGACCCGCCCGATATCCCCAGCACGCAGGACGTTACATGGCTTCCAGCTCCCCCACGTCGGCCTTCGCCCTGTCCGCGGCGCAACGCGGCATCTGGTTCGCGCAGCATCTGGCCGGTGAGACCCCGATTTCCATCGCCCAGTACGTCGAGTTCGACGGGGCGGTGGACATCGAACTGCTCGCCGACGCCGCGCGCCGGGCCGGGCGCGAGTTCGGCACCGGATATCTGAGGCTGCTCGAAATCGACGAGCTGCCTTGGCAACTCGTGGACACCAGCCTCGACGATCGCATCGACACCGTGGACTTCCGGTCCGAGGCCGATCCGGAGGCGGCGGCGCGGGCCTGGATGCGCACCGAGTACACCGCGCCGCTGGATATGACGCGGGACCGGTTGTGCAAGGTCGCCATGCTGCGGCTCGGGGCCGACCGCTGGTGGTGGTATTCGCGGTTCCACCACATCCTGCTCGACGGCGTGGGCGCGCTGACCATGCTGCAGCGCACCGGGGAGATCTACAACGCGGCCGCGCGCGACGAGCAGATCCCGGAAGGCAAGGCGCAGCCGCTCGAGCACATCGTGGAAGCCGATGCGGCATACCGGGATTCGGACAAGCTGGCGGCGGACCGGCAGTACTGGCGCGAGCATCTGCGGGGGATGGCCGAGCCGGCGTTCCTGGGCCGGCGCACCGGTGCGGTGGACGCGCATCCGCGGCTGCTCTCGGGCGCGCTGCCCGACGCGACGGCCGCCCTGCTGGACGCGGTGGCCGCCGAACTGTCCACCAGCGCCGCGCCGATCATCGTGGCCGCGTTCGGCGCGTTCGTCGGCGCCATGACCGGCAGCGGCGAGATCGTGCTGAGCCTGCCGGTGTCCGGCCGCACCACCGCCACCCTGCGCCGTTCGGGCGGCATGGTGGCCAATGTGGTGCCGCTGCGCCTGCACCCCATGCCCACCGCCACGGTCGGCATGCTGATCCGGGCCACCCAGAACGAGCTGACCGCGGCGCTGCGCCGGCAGCGGTACCGGCAGGAGGACATCGTCCGCGATCTCGGCTGGGCGATGGACGAGATGGCCGGGTTCGGGCCGACCGTCAACCTCATGCTGGCCGACACCCGCATCCGCCTGGGCGAGGTGACCGGGCGGCTGAACGTGCTGACCTCGGGATTGATCGACGACCTGTTCGTCAATGTGTATCCCGGCGTCGGCGGCGAACGCACCCACATCGACTTCCAGGCCAACCCGAACCGCTACGGCGACGCCGAGCTGACGGCATTGCACGCGCGGTTCCTGGACTTCCTGCACCGATTCCTGGCGGCGGGCCTGGACGGACCGCTGACCGGGGTGGCGGCGGTGTCGGAAGGTGAACGGGCCGAGCTGGTGCCCGCCTACGGGCGAAGCCCGGCGCAGCCTCGTACGCTGCCCGAGATCCTCACGGCCGGAGCGCTGCACGCGCCCTCGGCCATTGCCTTGCGTGCGGACGGGGAGGCGTACACCTATCGGGAACTGAGCGAATACTGCCATCGGCTCGCCCGGGTGCTGATCGCCTCCGGCGCGGGACCCGAACGGCCGGTGGCGATTTCGATCCCCCGCTCCGCCGAGTCGGTGCTGGCGACCTGGGCCGTGGCGCAGACCGGTGCGGCATTCGTGCCGATCGATCCCGGCTATCCGACGGACCGGATCGAGCACATGATCGCCGACAGCGGCGTGGTCGCGGGCGTGACGGTCGCCGGATCGCGGGCGGCGCTGCCGGACCGGGTGCAATGGCTGGTGCTCGACGATCCGGATACCCAGCGGCAGCTCGACGCCGCGAGCCCCGCTCCGGTCACCGACGCCGACCGGATCACGCCGGTCCACCTCGGCCAGCTCGCCTACCTGATCTACACCTCGGGTTCCACCGGCCTGCCCAAGGGCGTCGGCGTGACCCATCGCGGCCTGGCCAACCTCGCCACCGGCTCCGGGGCGGCGTTCGGCGTCGGCTCCGACGCCGTTGTCGCGCACGCCGTTTCGCCGAGTTTCGACATTTCCGTGGAGGAATTGCTGATCGCGTTCGCGGTCGGCGCGACGGTCGCGGTGGTGCCGCCCGCCGCCTACGCGGGCGACGAACTGGCCCGGGTACTGCGCACCCTCGAGGTCACCCACCTGAACGTGACCCCCGCCGTAGCGGGCTCCCTGGACCCCGACACCCTCCCCCGCCTCGGCACGGTGGTGGTCGGCGGCGACGCCTGCCCGCCCGAACTCCCCGTCCGCTGGGCCGGCCGCACCGTCCTCAACGGTTACGGCCCCACCGAAACCACCGTCACAGCCACGCTGAGCGCTCCGCTCGCACCCGGTGACCGGATCACCATCGGCGGCCCGTCCCGCGGTGCGCGCGCCGTGGTCCTCGATCCCTGGCTCCGCCCGGTACCGCCGGGCGTGACCGGCGAACTGTATCTCGGCGGCGACGGCCTGGCCCGCGGCTATCACCAGCGCATCGGCTTCACCGCCGAACGCTTCGTCGCGAACCCCTTCGCAGCGGGCGAAAGGCTCTACCGCACCGGCGATCTGGTCCGCTGGGTGCGTCGCAACAGCCAGTGGGAACTGGAGTTCGGCGGCCGCAGCGACACCCAGGTCAAGGTCCGCGGCTTCCGCATCGAACTCGGCGAAGTGGACGCCGCCGTCGCCCGCCACCCCGGCGTCCAGGTGGCCATCACCGTCGGCGCGACCACTCCGGGCGGCGCGACCGCCCTGGTGACCTACGTACTCGCGGGACCGGATGCAGCCGAATTCGATGCGCCGGGAACGACAGCGGCACCCGACGCAGCCGCTGATTCGGCCCCGATGCCGACGACCGACGCGGTCGAGCCACCGGCAACACCCGGCGGCGCGGAGAGCCGATCGGCTGTTCCGGCCGCTCTCACTTCGGCGTCGATCGACCCCGAAGCAGTGAAAGCCACTGTCGCACGGCAGCTTCCGGCGCATATGGTGCCGAGTGTCGTCATGGTGCTGGACTCGCTGCCGCTGACTCCGGCGGGCAAGGTGGACCGGCGGGCGTTGCCGGAGCCGGATTTCACCGCCCGCGCCACGACCGGGCGAATGCCGGTGACCGAGCGGGAGCAGCTCTTGGCGCGCGTGTTTGCCGAGGTGCTGGGCGTGGAAGCGGTCGGCGCGGACGACAATTTCTTCGCGCTCGGCGGGGACAGCATCGTCGCCATTCAGTTGGTGGCGCGGGCCAAGACTGCCGGGTTGGGGTTGCGAGCGCGGGATGTGTTCGAGCACAAGACCGTTGCCGCGCTGGCGGCGGTGGCCACGGATGCGACCGGGCCGCAGGTGTACGAATTGCCGGGCGGCGGAATCGGGCCGATTCCGCTGACGCCGGTGGTGCACGCCATGCTCGAGCACGGGCCCACCTGGCGGCGGTATGCGCAGGCGGCCTTGATTCCGCTCCCGGCGGCTGTGGATCGCGACCGGTTGGTTCCTGCGGTACAGGCGCTGCTGGACCGGCACGATGTGTTGCGCAGCAAACTGGTTCGCGGTGCACAGGGCATGGGTTCCGGCCAAAAGCAGACCGCCGGGACAGCGGCCGGGCAGACCGCAGGCCGCGAGAAGGACGCCGAGATCGGCCCTGCCGCCGCGGCCGGGGCGGACTTCCGGCCGGAAACGGGACCGTCCGCGACGACCGCGCCGGGTGCCGGGTACGACGCCGCCCCCGGCCGGCGCGCGGCGGGCATGGTCGGGGCGTTCGGCCCGGCAGCGACATCTGCGGGTATCGACGCGGACCGCGGCTGGGAGTGGACCGTCGGAGCGGTGGGCTCGGTACGGGCGGAGGACCTGGTCGAGGTCGTGCGGATGGCGGGTGACTCCGATGTGGAGGCGGAGTTGCAGTGGGCGGCGGATCGACTGGATCCGGCGGGGCGGGTGATGGCGCGGTTCGTGCTGGTGGAGCGGGACGGGGCGGGGCCGTTGCTGTGGGTGGTGCTGCATCACCTGGTGACCGACGGAATCACCTGGCGGATTCTGCTGCCGGATCTGGCTACCGCCTGGGCCGGAGGCGAGTTGCCGCCGGTGGGGACCTCGTTCCGGCGGTGGGCGCACGGGCAGGCCGAGCAGGTCGCGGAGCGGAGGGGCGAAATCGCTTTGTGGCAGCGGATTTCGGCGACGCCGGATCCGCCGTTGGACACCTATCCGCTGGATCCGCGGCGGGACACCGTCGCCACCATGGGGCAGACCAGGACCGTCATCCACACCGAAACAGCCTCGGCGGCTTTGGAACTCATCCCGGAGCGGTTCCACTGCGGCGTGGACGACGCACTGCTGACCGCGCTGGCCATGGCCACGGCACGGTTGCGGGGCACGGCGCGCACGCTGCTCACCCTGGAAGGCCACGGGCGCGAGGAAGCGCTGCTCCCCGGGGCGGACGTCTCACGCACGGCCGGCTGGTTCACCAGCGTGTATCCGGTGGCCCTCGACCTCGGCGGCATCGATCTCGATGAGGCGTTCCGGGGCGGCGCGGCGGCCGGGGCGGCATTGAAGGCGGTCAAGGAACAGCTGCGGGAGATTCCGGACAAGGGCGTCGGGTACGGGATGCTGCGATATCTCGACCCGGATTCCGGCCTCGGGCACACGCCCACCCCGCAATTGAGCTTCAACTATCTGGGGCGGACCGGGACCGGCGGCGAGGGCACCGAAACGCCTTGGCTGCCCGCACGGTTCACCGCCACCAATGACGATCGCGCGCCCCTGGCCGCGGCCGTCGACATCAACGCCTTCCTCACCGATGCCGGGCTCGAGGTCACCTGGGCGTACGCCTCGCGGCTGTTCACCGAGGATCGGGTGCGGGAGTTCGCCGCGCTCTGGGCGCAGGCGCTGACCGCGCTCGTCACCCACGCCCGGTCGGCCGAGGCGGGCGGGCATACCCCGTCCGATTTCGCGCTGGTCCCGGTGCGGCAAGCGCAGATCGACGGCTGGGAGCGGGATTACCCGTCGCTGGCCGACATCTGGCCGCTGTCACCGCTGCAATACGGGCTGCTGTTCCATGCCCGCTACGACAACGACACCGCCGACGGTTACACGGTGCAGACCCGGCTGTCGCTGGCCGGCCGGGTGGACGCGCCCCGGCTGCGGGCCGCCGCCCAAGCCCTGCTGGACCGGCACGAGGTGCTGCGGGTCGCGTTCACCGAAACCTCGGACGGGCCACGGCAATTGGTGCTCGGATCGGCCGAGATCCCGTGGCAGGAACTCGACCTGAGCCAGATCCCGGAAGCCGCGGAACGGCAGCGGGAACTGGAGCGCCTGGTCGCGGTCGACGGCGGCACCCGCTTCGATCTGGCCCGTCCGCCACTGCTGCGGTTCACGCTCATCCGCTCCGGCGCGGACACCTACACGCTGCTCATGACCAATCACCATCTGGTGCTGGACGGCTGGTCCACGCCGCTGGTGGTGCGCGAGTTGCTGTCCGGATATCTCGCCGCCGTCACCGGGCACGAGATCGGTTCCGCGCCGGCGCATTCCTATCGGGAATTCCTGGCCTGGCTGGGTGAACAGGACGATGCGGCATCGATCGCCGCCTGGACCGCAGCCCTCGCCGGAGTGGACTCGCCCACCCGCGCGATCCCCACGCTGGCCGGTCTCACCTCCACCGAATCCGGCATGGTGACAGCCGATTTCAGCACCGCGCACCTGACCCGCCTCGAAGCGGCCGTGCGCGCGGCGGGCGCGACCGTCAATACCGGTGTGCAAGCCGCGTGGGCGCTGCTGCTCACCATGCTCACCGGCCGCACCGACGTGGTGTTCGGCGGCACCGTCTCCGGCCGCCCGCCGCAGCTGACCGGCGTCGAGGAAATGGTGGGCCTGTTCATCAACACCCTGCCGGTGCGGGTGCGGCTGGATCCCGGTGAGCGCGTATCCGAACTGCTGGCCCGGGTGCAGGGCGAGCAGGCGCGGCTGCTGGACCATCAGCATGTCGGGCTGGCCGCCATTCACCAGGCGGTGGGCCTGCCGGAGCTCTTCGACACGCTCACCGTGTTCGAGTCCTATCCCATCGACCGCGAAACCCTCTCGCGGGCAATGGATATCGCCGGCATGCGGATCCTGGACGTGAGCGGCACCGACGCCACCCCGTACCCGCTCAACCTCATGGTGATCCCGCAGCGCGACGCCGACGGCGCCGAGAGCTTGCAGATCAGCGTGAAATTCATGGCCGATCAGCTGCCCGAGGCGGCGGCGCGGCGGCTGCTGGAACGTTTCGTGTTCCTGCTCGACCAGATCGCCGAACACCCGAACCGCCGGGTGGCCCACCTGCAGCATTGCGAACCGTCCGAGCGGCGTTCGCTGCTGCCGGTGCGCGGCGGCGACCCGGTGCCCATGCGCACCCTGCCGCAGATCCTGGCCGCCGGGGCGAGCGTGAACCCGGACGCCATCGCCATCAGCTCCGGTGCGCTCAGCATGAGCTACCGCGACCTCGACGCCTGGTCCAACCGGTTCGCGCGACTGCTGCTGAGCCGCGGCGTCGGCCGCGAGGTATTCGTGGTGCTGGCGCTGACCCGGTCGGTGGAATCGGTGGTGGCGGTGTGGGCGCTGGCCAAGACCGGTGCGGCGTTCCTGCCGCTGGATCCGAACTATCCGGTGGAGCGCATCGAGCACATTCTCACCGATTCGCAGGCGCCGATCGGGGTGACGGTGTGCGCGGTCGGCGAATCGCTGCCGGGCACCATCGACTGGCTGCTGCTGGACGATCTGAACACCATCCGGCGGGTCATGACGGTGTCGGACGCGCCGATCACCGATGCCGAACGCGGCGGGCCGATCGACCTGAGCCAGACCGCGTATCTCATCTACACCTCCGGGTCGACCGGCAAGCCGAAGGCGGTGCTGCTCAGTCATCGCGGGATCGCGAACCTGATCTCCTCGCAGGAGACCGCGCTCGATCTGAACGAGACCTCCAGCCCTTTGCAGGTGGCTTCGCCCAGTTTCGACGCCTCGGTGCACGAACTGCTGATGGCGCATGCGATGGGCGGGCGGCTGGTCATCTCGCCGCCGGATGTGTACGGCGGCAGCGAACTCGAAGCACTGCTACGCGAACAGCGGGTCACGCACGCGGTGATCACGCCGTCGGTGCTGGCCACCATGAACCCGGCCGGGCTGCCGTATCTGCGCAATCTGGCGGTCGCGGGCGAAGCGGCCGGACCGGAACTGGTGGCGGCGTGGTCGCCGGACCGGCGCATGGTGAACCTGTACGGGCCAACGGAATTCAGCATCTGGGCGACCGGGCCGGGCGAACTGCGGTCCGGGGAACCGATCACCATCGGCGCGCCGATTCGCGGTGCGCAGGCCATGGTGCTCGACACCTGGCTGCGGCCGGTGCCGGTGGGTATCACCGGTGAGCTGTATCTGGCGGGGCCGGCGCTGGCACGCGGATACTTCAACCGATTCGCGCTCACCGCAACACGTTTCGTGACCAATCCGTACGGGGCGCCTGGGACGCGCATGTATCGCACCGGCGATATGGTGCGCTGGGTCGAGACCAAGAGCGGTGACGAGACCCGGCTGGAGCTGGAATACCAGGGGCGCAGCGACTTCCAGGTCAAGATCCGCGGGTTGCGGATCGAACTCGGGGAGATCGACGCTGTACTCGCGGCCGATGAGCAGGTCGAATACGCCGCCACCCTGGGCTGCCCGGGACCCGGCGGGCAGACCGTGCTGGTGTCCTACGTGGTGCCGGTCGCCGGAGAGCACCTCGATACCGAACTGCTGCGCACCCGGGTAGCGGGGGCGCTGCCCGGTTACATGGTGCCCAGCTACATCATCGAACTCGAGGACGTCCCGCTGACGCCGGTCGGCAAACTCGACCGGAACGCGCTTACCCCACCGGATTTCAGCAGCCTGCAGGAGCGTTATCTCGCGCCGCGCAGCGCGGTGGAGACCGCGGTGGCCGGGGTGTTCGCCGAAATCCTCGGCACCGACCAGGTCAGCATCGACCGCTCGTTCTTCGAACTGGGCGGCAACTCGCTCAGCGCCACCAAGGTGGTCGCGCGCGTGAATGCCGCGCTCGGCGCGACCATCGCCCTGCGTGACCTGTTCGACGCGCCGACGGTCGCGCAACTCTCGGCGCGCATCACCCCCGCCGGTGACCTGCCCGGCCGTCCGGCCCTCGCACCCCGCATCCGCCCCGATCGCGTCCCCCTCTCCCCCGCCCAGCAGCGCATGTGGGTCCTCAACCGCATGGACCCCAGCTCGGCGGCATACAACATCACCGCGGCCCTGCGCCTCACCGGCGCACTGGATCTCGAAGCCCTCCGCCTCGCCATCGCCGATGTGGTGGCCCGGCACGAAACCCTGCGCACCATCTACCCGGCCGATGCCGAAGGCCCGCGCCAGGTCGTGCTCAATGCCGAGGCGGCGATCCCCGATCTGCGAGTGCTGGATACCGAAGACGGCGCCCCGCTGCGCGAACGCATCGAGGAACTCACCGGCGCCGGCTTCGACCTCACCCGCGAATCCCCGCTCCGGGTCGGCCTGCTGCGCATCGTCGAATCGACCGAACCGGCTGTACCCCACGATGTTCCGGCCGACGATCCGGACGCGACGCTCCAGCCGGGCACCTTCGTCGATATGCTGCCGCCCCCGCCGCCACCCGGCGGCAAGGTCCGGCCGTCGGCCGTCCCCGAATCGTCCACCGTGAAACTCGCGCTCAGCGAAGCGGATCGGGCGGCCGCCACGGCGTCGTTCGCCCGCACCGAGATGGAACGCGCGGCGGCGGCCCGGCGAACCGGCAAGCGCACCGCTCGCGACACCGCCGATCCCACGCCCCGTGCCGGATCTCCGGCGGATGCCGGTGGACGCGCTCCGGGCTTCACGCGGCGCGGCCCGGCCGACGACGAGGCGGATGCCACGGTCGATTTCGGGTCGCCGCGCGGAGCCGGACGGGCACAATCCGCCAAGGACACAACCGATTCCAGCGGACGCTGTCCCGACTCCGCCCGACACGGCACGGACCCCATCGGACCTGCTGCCGGTCCTGCTCGCGACGCTGCCGACAGCGCGGCAGAACCCACCATCGATTTCGGATCGCGGCGGGCATCAGGCCAGGCGGGATCACGTTCCACCGGCAAATCAGCCGATTTCCGTGGTTCCACCGGCGTCACATCTGCGCCTGCTGGGCGCGGCGCGGCAAGTCCGGGTAAGGCGGTGGGTCTCGGCCGGTCGGCCACTCCGGAAACGGTTGGTGCGAGTGCGTCTCGTTCGGACGCTCACGCCGCCGACAACCCGCCCGGGGCGTCGGTCATGAGCGAATTCGAGCGGCGTCGGCTGAATTCCATTACGGCCGAGAACGGTTCGGGCGGGGACGACGTGCACGTAGTTGTGCTCGTGGTGCATCACATCAGTGCCGATGGTGCGTCCATGGCGCCGCTAGCCGCCGATCTGGTCGGGGCGTATCTGGCGCGGACCGCCGGGGTCGAGTCGGTGCGGCCGGAGCTGCGGGTGCAGTACTCCGATTACTCGCTGTGGCAGCGCGAGCTGCTGGGCGATGATCGGGACGCTGATTCGGCTGCCGCGCAGCAGGTTCGGTACTGGTCCGAACGGCTGGCCGGCACCCCTGACGCACTGGAGCTGCCCGCCGACCGGCCGCGGCCGGCCGTGCAGACCATGCGGAGCGCGGATCTGGCGTTCGGGATCGACAGCGAGATGCACGGGGCGCTGGGCGCCTTGGCGGCGCGGACCGAGAGCAGCTTGTTCATGGTCGTGCACGCCGCGCTCGCCGTGCTGCTGGCGCGGCTGTCCGGATCGCCGGATGTGCTGGTGGGCACCGCCATGTCCGGGCGCGGGGACGCGGCGCTGGACGAGATGGTCGGCATGTTCGTCAACACCCTGGCGCTGCGGACGACCGTGGACCCGAGTCTGGGTTTCCGGGAGTTCCTGACCGGCGTGCGCACCACCGACCTCGACGCGTTCGCCAATGCGGACGTGCCGTTCGAGCGCCTCGTTCAGGTGCTGGATCCGCCGCGTTCGACCGCGCACCATCCGCTGTTCCAGGTGTCGTTGTCGCTGCAGAACTTCACGGCGCCGGTGCTCGAATTCCCCGGCCTGCGGGTGGAGGTCGAGCCGATCGTGCGCGACGCCTCACAATTCGACCTGACCTTCGACCTGCGCGAACCCGCCCCCGGCGAGACGACCGGCCTGGACGGCACCCTCACCTACGCGGTGGACCTGTTCGACGAATCCACAGCCGCCCTGCTGCTCACCAGGTGGCGGCGGATCCTCACCGCGATCACCGCGAACCCGGACATCCGGATCTCCGATATCGACCTCCTCGAGGACTCCGAACGCGCCGCACTGGTCCCGCGCCGCGGCCCGCGCAGCACCGGCACCCGCACCCTCGCGGATGTCCTCAAGGAAGCTGCCGCGACCCGACCCGACCACACCGCCGTCATCGCCGCGGGCCGCAGCCTGTCCTACCGCCGCCTGGACGCCGACTCCGCCCGCCTCGCACGCCACCTCACCGCCGCCGGAGCAGGCCCGGAAACCGTTGTCGCACTGGCCCTCTCCCGCAGCGTCGAACTGATCACCGCCATCTGGGCCACCGCCAAGGTCGGCGCCGCCTTCGTCCCCGTCGATCCCCGCTACCCACAGGATCGCATCGAACACATGCTCTCCGACTCCGGCGCCCTGCTGGGCCTGACCGTCGGCGCCCACCGCGCGGCCCTGCCCGACGCCGTCACCTGGCTGGTCCTCGACGACAAGAAGTCCCTCACCCCGCCGCCGGCCCTCCGGACCCAACAGCCGGAACGCCGCGACACCCAACCCGAACCCCGCCCGCATTCCGCCCACCAACCCCGGTCCGTGGAATTCCGATCGCCCCAGGTTGCGGCCCGGCCCGATGCGCAACCTGCGTCACCACAACCGGCGGATGCGCATCCGGTGGACTCGCCCCCGGAATCCGGAGGCGCGCAATCCCAGGCGGATGCGGGACGGCGCGGGCAGCCGGCTGCGGGGCCACAGTCCGATCCCCGCGGGTCCGCTCCCGACATGCCAGAGTCTTCCGCACGCCCCGAGCCGCGGCCGTACCCGCGGGGGTCCGCTCCCCTCGGTCCCGATTCGCCCGCAGGCCCACCGCCGCGGCCCATGCGGCCGCAGGCGGGGACGCCGCGCACCGGACCTCGCCCCTCGGGGTCCGGTGCGCGGGCACCGCATTTCGAACCGCGCGCGGGGATGCGCGGGTTCCGGTGGGCACAGCCAGAACCACGGGCACCACAAGCGGGGCCACGGGTACCACAGTCGGGACCGCGGCCGCCGCAGGCTGCGCCGCGGGCGTTGGGTGGCGCTCGGCCGCCGCAGTTCGTCACGCGGACCGGACAATCCGGGCTCGGGCCGAATGGGCCGCGCATGCGCGGGCCACGGACCGCGGCGGCCGAACATCCGGCGTGGCTGATCTATACGTCCGGGTCGACCGGGATGCCGAAGGGCGTGTCGGTATCGCATGCCGGGATCGCGGATCTGGTCGCCGCGCAGCAGGAATTGCTGGGGCTGGATGCGAATTCGCGAGTGTTGCAGGTGGCTTCGCCGAGTTTCGACGCTTCCGCGTTCGAGGCGCTCATGGCGTTCGGGGCCGGAGGGACGGCGGTGATTTCGCCGCCGGACGTGTTCGGTGGCGAGGCGCTGTCGGATCTCATTGCGGCACACCAGGTCACGCACCTGGTGATCACGCCGTCGGCGCTGGCGACCATGGATCCGGCCGCGGTGACCAGTGTGCGGGTGCTGGCCGTGGCCGGTGAGGCGATCGGTCCGGAGCTGGTGGAGAAGTGGGCTCCGGGACGGATGCTGGTGAACCTGTACGGGCCCACCGAATTCACCATCTGGGCAACGGCTTCCACACCGCTGCGGCCGGGACAGCCGGTCACCATCGGGCGGCCGATTCGCGGGGCGGCGACGCTGGTCCTCGACGACCGGTTGCGGCCGGTGCCGATGGGCGTCGCCGGCGAGCTGTATCTGGCCGGTCCGGCACTGGCGCGCGGGTATCACCGGCGGGCCGCGCTGACCGCCGCACGGTTCGTCACCAATCCGTACGGCGGACCGGGCGAGCGGATGTATCGCACCGGCGACCTGGTGCGGTGGACCGGGGATCACGATCTGCCGACCCTGGAGTACCTGGGCCGCACCGACTTCCAGGTGAAGGTGCGCGGCCAGCGCATCGAACTGGGTGAGATCGACGCGGTGCTGGCCCGGGCCGAAGGCGTGGAATTCGCTGTCACGCTCGGTGTTCCCGGACCCGGCGGCGGCACCGCGCTGGCCGCCTACCTGCTGCCAGAGGACGGACGGGAACTGGATATGGCCGCCGTCCGCGCCCACGCCGCCGACAATCTGCCGGGCTATATGGTCCCGTCCGCGTTCGTCGTACTGGATGCCGTACCGCTCAATGCCGTCGGCAAGCTGGACCGGAAAGCCCTGCCGGAACCGGTGTTCGAGGCCGAGACCGACTACCGCGCCCCGCAAACCCCGACCGAGAAGGCCCTGGCGGCCATCGTCGCCGAACTGCTGGGCCGCGATCGCGTCGGCGTGCACGATTCGTTCTTCGCGCTCGGCGGCGACAGCATCCTGGCCATCCAGCTGGTGTCCCGCGCCCGCCTGCACGGCCTGGAACTCAGCCCCATGCAGGTCTTCGAACATCGCACCGTCGCCGCCATGGCCGCCCTCGCCGACGACGCCGGGGAAGCCATTGTGCTGGAAGAACTCCCGGGCGGCGGCGTCGGCGACATCCCGCTCACGCCGATCGTGTCCTGGATGCTCGAACGCGGCGGCGACTTCGGCCGGTTCGCACAGACCGCGGTACTCGAGATGCCGCGCGGCATCACCCGCGAGCAGATCGTCGCCACCGTCACCGCCGTGGTCGACCGGCACGACATCCTGCGCGCGCGGCTGCGGCAGGAGGACGGCGACTGGCGGCTGCACACCGGCGAACCCGGCACCGTCGACGTCGACAAGGTGCTCAACCGCATCGAGTTCAGCACCGCCAGCACCGTCGAACTGCGCGAATACGCCGCCACCGAACTGGATTCGGCGCTCAACCGCCTCGATCCGGCCGAGGGCGTCATGCTGCAACTGGTGTGGCTAGACCCGGTGGACGCCCAGCGCACCGGCCGGCTCATCCTGGTCGCCCACCATCTCGTCATCGACGGCGTCTCCTGGCGCATCCTGGTGCCCGATCTGATCGCGGCCTGGGCGCAGCTGTCCGGCGGCGCCGATCCCGTGCTCGCCGAACCGGGCACCTCGATGCGGCGCTGGTCGCACGCCCTGCACGAGGAGGCGCACAGCCCGGCGCGCACGGCCGAGCTGGACTATTGGCGCACCGTGGCCGCCACCCCCGATCCGGCCATCGGCCCGCGCGAACTCGATCCGGCCGTCGACACCGCCGCCCGGGTGCGGGCCATCGACATCACGGTGCCCGAGGAGGTCACCACGGCGCTGCTCACCACCCTGCCCGGCCTGTTCGACGGCACCGTGGAAGACGCCCTGCTCGCGGCCCTGGCCCTGGCGGTGCAGCGCTGGCGCGGGGCGAGCGGCGACGAACCCGATTCGGTGCTGATCCGTATGGAAGGACATGGACGACAGCAGGAGATCGTGCCGGGCGCGGACCTGTCCCGCACCGTCGGCTGGTTCACCACCGTGTATCCGGTGCGCCTGGACCTGCCGGGCATCGATCTGGAGGCGGCGCGCGTCGGCGGACCCGGCATGGGCGAGGTGATCCGCGCGGTCAAGCACCAACTGCTCGATGTACCGGACAAGGGCATCGGGTACGGGCTGCTGCGCTACCTGAACACCGAGACCGGCGCGCAACTGCCGCACCGGGTGCCCGGGCGGATCGGGTTCAACTATCTGGGCCGCTATGCCGCCGCCGATATCCCCGCCGGACTCGAGGGGCTGGGCTGGCTGCCCACCGACGAACTCGGCGATCTGCACGCCCCCGAGAGCCCGGACGTCCCGGTGACCGCCGAGGTCGAGATCAATGCCGTGGTGGTCGGCGACCGCATGCAGGCCACCTTCACCTATCCCGGCACCCTGCTGGGACGCGGTGATGTGGCGGCGCTGGCCTGGCTGTGGGTGGAAACCCTCACCGCGGCAGCGAGTTTCGCGGCGTCACCGGCGGCGCAGGAAGCCTCGGCCGCCGAGGCGGAGTTCATGGCCGAGCGGGCCCGGGCCGCCGCGGAAGCGGAACTCGCTGCCGCCCAGGCGGATTCCTCGCCCGGACTCGGCCTGGACGTGGTGCTGCCGATCCGGGTCGGCGGCGATCAGCCCGCCCTGTTCTGCATCCACCCCTCCTCCGGAATCGCCTGGACCTACCTCGGTTTCGCCGAGAACCTGCGTCCTGGGCGTCCGGTCTACGGCCTGCAGGCTCCCGACCTGTCCGGCGAAGCGCACGCCGACAGCATCGAGGACTTCGCCGACCGCTACGTCCGCGAGATCCGCCGCCTGCAACCCGAGGGCCCGTATCACGTACTCGGCTGGTCCTTCGGCGGCCTCATCGCGCACGCGGTCGCGGTCAAGCTGCAGGAGCAGGGCGCGGACATGGGCGCGCTGGTGCTGCTGGACGCCGACAGCACCGATATCGACGGCAACAGCATCGAAAAGCTCAGCGCCGGTTCGTTCGTCGCCACCTTCGGCTCGGTCTTCGGCATCACCGATATGCCCGAGGACGCCACCGCCGAGGAGGCCGCCGACCTGATCCGCGATCGCATGGGCGGCGTATCCCTGGTGGACGCGACCACGCTGGAGCGCATGGCCGCCTCCTACAACGCGTCCGCCCGCACCCGTACCGGCTACCAGCGGCCGGTATACCACGGTGACGCACTGTATTTCAGCGCCACCGTGGACCGTCAGGAGATCTTCGGACCGCAGGGCTGGCACCCCTGGATCACGGGCGAGATCACCAGCCACGACATCGAAGCCACCCACGAGGAACTCACCGCGCCCGATGCGCTGGCGGCCATCGCCGCACTCCTCGACGAATATCTGGGAGAGACACAGTGAAACCCGGCAGCGGCGTGGACGGCGTGGTCGTCGAAGGCGTCGAGAAATCCTTCGGTGCGGTACAGGCCTTGCGCGGCATCACCTTCAAGGCCGCGCCCGGCGAGGTGCTCGGCATTCTCGGGCCCAACGGCGCGGGCAAGACCACCACCGTCAATATCCTGTCCACCCTGATCGCCCCCGATACCGGTCGCGCCCTGGTGGCCGGACACGACGTCACCTCCGAGGCGGCGGCGGTGCGGCGCAGCATCATGCTGACCGGGCAGTTCGCCGCCCTCGACGACGCCCTGAGCGGCTACGAGAACCTGGTCATGTTCGGGCGGCTGATGGGGCTGCGCAAACGCGCCGCCAAGACCCGCGCCGACGAACTGATCGGCGAATTCGATCTCACCGCGGCCGCGGGACGACGGGTCGGCACCTATTCCGGCGGTATGCGCCGGCGCATCGACATCGCCTGCGGGCTGGTGGTGCGGCCCGAGGTGGTGTTCCTCGACGAACCCACCACCGGGCTGGATCCCCGTAGCCGCCAAGGGGTTTGGGATCTGGTCGGCGGATTCCGCAAGCACGGCATCACCACGCTGCTCACCACCCAGTACCTGGAGGAAGCGGACGCGCTGTGCGACCGCATCATCGTGATCGATCAGGGCGTGGTCATCGCCGACGGCACCGCCGACGAACTCAAGGCGCGCACCGGCGGCAGCTACTGCGAGGTGGTGCCGCTGCGTATGGAGGAACTGCCGACCATCGTGGCCGCGCTCGGCGACCTGCTGCCGGCCGCCAATCGGGAAGCGCTGACCGGTGATTCGGACCGCATCGCCATCCCGGCCCCCGAGGGCGCGAAGACCCTGGCCGAGGCGCTGCGCCGGCTCGACGGGGCCGGACTGGAACTGGTCGACATCGCCCTGCGGCGGCCCTCGCTCGACGACGTGTTCCTCACCCTCACCGGGCATATGACCGAGAAGGAACCGGTCAACGGGCAGGTCCGGCCGTGACCGCCACGACCGCCCCGGGCGGCTGGCTCACCAGCACCCGCGCCGCCCCGGGCACCTTGCAGCAGTGGTGGGTGCTGACGGTGCGGCTCATCGTGCCGTCCATCACCACCGGCGAAATCCTCACCTCGATCCTGGCGCCGATCTCGTTCACCGCGAGCTTCTACATTCCGCTCAATCGCGTGATGTCGTTCTCCGGCACCGGATTCAGCAGCTACGCGCAGTTCATGGCCCCGATCGTGATCCTGCAGGCCGCGGCCTTCACCGCCATCTCCGCAGCGTTCCGCGCGGCCACCGATATGGTGTCCGGCCTGGACCGCCGCTTCGACGCCATGCCCATGCATCCGCTGGTGCCGACGGCGGCGCGCATGGCCGCCAACGGCTTCCGGCTCACCATCGCCATGATCACGGCACTGGTCTGCGTGCACGTCATCGGCTTCCGCTTCTACGGACCGTGGTCGCACACCGTGGGTTTCGTGGCGCTGGGCATGCTGATCGGCATCGCGTTCTGCCTCGGCGCGGACGTCATCGGCACCGTCACCAAGAGCCCCGAGGCCACCACCCAGATGCTGGTGCTGCCGCCGCTTATTCTCGGCATGCTCTCCACCGGCCTCGCTCCGGCCTCGCAATTCCCGCACTGGGTGCAGGCTTTCGTGCGCAATCAGCCGGTCTCGCAATTCGCGTACGGGATACGGGCGCTCGGCGGGGACAAGCCGCCGCGCTTCACCGTGGTCACCGACGCGGTGCTGATCCCGCCGCTGCTCTGGTGCGCCGCCATCATCGCGGTGTCGCTGTATTTCACCGTCCGGCTGAACATGAAGAGGTCGTGACATGGCCACCCTCGACGCCACCGCGCCCACCGACACCATCGATATGCCCGAGGCCTCGGCCCCGGCCCTGCTGCGCCACACCTGGATCCAGACCCAGCGGCTGCTGCTGCGCTGGGTGCGCGATCCCATCACGCTGCTCGAGACGCTGATCGTCCCGTGCCTGCTGCTGCTCATGCTGGACATCGTGGTGGGCAATCAGATCGAGAAGTTCTCCCATCACAGCGCCCTCTACGGTTCGGTGCCGATGGTCACCCTGGTCGGCGCGCTCTCGGGCACGGTGGCCAGCGGGGTGATGCTGGGCCGGGAACGCGATGCCGGACTGCTCGCGCGGTTCTGGGTGCTGCCCGTGCACCGCGGTTCCGGACTGGCCGCCCGCATCCTCGCCGAAGGTTGCCGGATATTCGCTGGAACGCTGATCATTGTCGGCTTCGGCATGCTGCTCGGCTTCCGGTTCCAGCAGGGCCCCTTGGCCGCGTTCGCCTTCCTCTGGCTGCCGGTGCTGTTCGGGCTGGCGTTCGCGACCATCGTCACCGCCATCGCCGTCTTCACCGCCAAGTCCACGCTGGTGGAGGCCATCGCCATCCTGACCTCGCTGCTCATGTTCTTCAGCACCGGATTCGTGCCGTTGGCCGCGTATCCCAGCTGGATTCAGCCGGTGGTCCGCAACCAGCCCATGTCGGTGA
Source organism: Nocardia yamanashiensis (assembly GCF_021183565.1). Taxonomy (NCBI): domain Bacteria; kingdom Bacillati; phylum Actinomycetota; class Actinomycetes; order Mycobacteriales; family Nocardiaceae; genus Nocardia; species Nocardia yamanashiensis. Next base: position 360,236 of record NZ_CP089226.1, on the reverse strand, counting down.
CCGTCGACACCATGCGCGCGCTCGCCGAGGGCGGGCCGATCGCCGGACCGTTCGTGCACACCGTGCTGTGGTCGGTCGGCGCGATCGCGGTCTTCGCCCTGCCCGCCGCGTACGGCTACCGCCGGGCGAGCCGCCGCTGACCACAGAACTCCCCGCTTTGCCCCCACCCGAAGATCACAAACCCCCGATCCAGCCCCCTTTCCGGAAATACCGGGACAACGGCGCGTCGTCCCGCCGCCGGATGCCCGGCGGCGAACTAAGCTGGCCGCCGTGCTCGAACCCGAAACCGCCGTCGCGCCCCACCCCGACATCGCTCATCTGGCCCCGCTGCTGGGCACCTGGAAGGGGCGCGGGCAGGGCGAATACCCGACCATCGACTCCTTCGAATACCTGGAGGAAGTGCATTTCGGTCACGTCGGACGGCCGTTCCTGACCTACCGGCAGCGCACCCGCGCCGCCGACGGCAGCCGGCCCATGCACAGCGAGACCGGGTATCTGCGGGCCATCGGCGGGGATCGGGTGGAGCTGATCCTGGCGCATCCGACCGGCATCACCGAGATCTGCGAGGGGCGGCTGGTCACCGAGGGCGGGGATCTACGCCTGGAACTGGACTCGACCGCGATCGGCCTGAGCTCGAGCGCGAAATCGGTTACGGCACTGGGCCGCACCTTCGACCTGTCCGGGGACACCCTCGGCTACACGCTGCGCATGGCCGCGGTGGAGCAGCCGCTGCAGCATCACCTGGCCGCCACCCTGCATCGGTCGAACTGACCGGTCTCTTTTTTTCGAGCCCGAATTCCGCTGTGACCTGCGCCACTCTCGTTCTACGAGTGTGCGGGGTCACACTCGGGCCTTGCCTGGGGCATGAGGCCCGGTTTACCGTTTGTTTCCGGCGGCAAACAGTCAGCCAACCCTAATGAGCATTGGTCCTCCGAAACAGACCTTTCGGGTCTCCTGAGTCATCCCCGAACAAGGGAGCAGGATATGAAGCGTTCGGCCCTACTGCTACTCACCACCGCGGGCATGATCCTCGCGGGCGCCGGCGTCACCGAGATCCTCGGCGACGCGTCCAGCGCCGGACCGCCGTCCCGGACCCTGGCCCAGCAGCGCTACGTCTCCGACGAATCCCTCACCGGCGGTATCCAACCCGCGGCCTGCGTGCGCGAATCGACCTTCGTCCCGCAGTTCCCCGCCGACCGCTGACCCTCAGTACCCCGGCGGTAATGCCGTGACCATATCCCGCGTCACCGCCACCGCATTGTCGGAACTCCCCCCGCGCACCACCAGCGTCGCCCAGGCCATATCGCCGCGGTAGCCCACGAACCACGAGTGCGAACCGCCGTCCACCTCGGCCTCCCCGGTCTTGCCGTACACCTCGCCCTGATCGGCGATGCGTTCGGCGGTGCCGCCCAGCACCACCTTGCGCATCATCATGCGCAGGCCGTCGATCACCTCCGGCGACAGCGCCGGGCGATCGCCGTCGACCTTGGTGGGATGGCCGGAGATCAGGAACGGCACCGGCACAGCGCCATTGGCGACCGTCGCGGCCACCAGCGCCAGCCCGAACGGGCTCACCAGCACCTTGCCCTGGCCGATCCCGTCCTCGGCGCGCTGCACCAGATCGTCGTCCTCGGGCACCGAACCCGACACCGTCGGCAGGCCCACGATCGTGTAGTCCGGGCCGATGCCCAGCGCCGCCGCGGCGGTGCGCAGATCCGCGCCGTCCAATTCGGAGGCGATCTTGGCGAAGGCGGTATTGCAGGAGCGCTCGTAGGCGGTGGCCATCGGGACGTCACCGACGGTGAAGAGGTTGTAGTTCGGAATGGTGCGCTCCCCCACCACGATCCGGCTCGGGCACGGCACCACGGTGTCGGGGGTGGCCAGCCCGTTCGCGATGGCCGCCGCCGCGGTCACCGTCTTGAAGGTCGAACCCGGCGGATACATGCCCGAGGCCGCCACCGGACCGTCCTTGTCCGCCTCCGCGTTCTGCGCGATGGCCAGGATGGCGCCCGTGGACGGCTGGATCACCACCATCATGGCCTGCTCCTGGCGCAGGTCCACGGCCCGCTGCGCGGCATTCTGCACGAAGCGGTCGACGCTCAGCGAGAACGACGGGGAGGCCTGCGGCTCAACCTCTTTCAGCACGTCGGTATCCGCGCCGTTGGAGTTCACGGTGACGACGCTCCAGCCGGCCTTGCCGTCCACCTCGTCGATCACCGTCTTGCGCACCTGGGTGAGCAGGTCGGGCGCGAAGCGGCGATCGGTGGGGACCATGTCCCATTCCTTGTTGTAGGTCACCCCGGCCAGCCCGAGCAGATCCGAACCGACCTGGCCGAACTCCCATTCCGAGAGCTGGGCGATGGTCACCGGGCCGTCGGCCTTGCGCACCGCCGACCAGATGGCGTCCGCGGTGAACTTCTCGTCGATGGGCTGCAGCGCCGCCGCCAGCGCCCGCGCCACCGCGCCGGTATCGGCCCCTGCGACGCGTTTGAAGGTCACCCGGTACATGGGTCCCGGCACCAGCACATCGCTGCCGGAGCGCTCGTTCACGCGGGCGCGCGGGGCGGGATTGGAGCGCAGTTGCAGGGTCTGCGTATTGCCCAGCTGCGGATGGATGTTCGCCGAGTTCCAGCGCACCGTCCATTTGCCGTCGCTGCGGCCCATCTGCAGCTGGCCCTTGTAGGTCCACACCCGTTCCTTGGGCAGATGCCATTCGTAGTTGTAGTCGACGATGGCGGTGTCACCGGTGACGCGGGCGTCGCCGGTGTGCGCGACCAGTTTCTCGGCCTGCAGGTTCTCCCAGGCGGAATTCAGTGCGGGGGCGGCCTTTTCGGGCTGATTGGTCAGGTCGGCCGCCGCCTGGGCGTCATGGTCGGCGAAGGCGGTGACGAAAGCGTCGGCGGCCTGCGCCGGGCCCTGGGGGCCGGTGGCGCACCCGGCCGCGGCTATCGAAATCGCGACGGCGATCAGCAAGGTCATACCCCGTGTGGACATCGGCACACATGGTAGAGCCAACTACCGGCAAACATCGGCGACACACTGCGCCGGAACGGATTTCACGCCGAACTCACAGCCGGTTCCGGCGCGGCGTCAGTCCAGCAGCACCGTCGCGAAGGTCGCCACCTGCTGGAAGCCGACCTTGTCATAGGCGCGGCGGGCGACCTCGTTGTAGCAGTTCACGTACAGGCTGGCGGTGCGGCCCGAGGCCACCACGACGTTCGCGACGGCCGCCGTGCCCGCGGTGCCGAAGCCCTTGCCGCGATATTCGGGATGCACCCAGACGCCCTGGATCTGGCCGGTGCGCCGGGACAGGGCGCCGACCTCGGCCTTGAACACCACTTCACCGTCTTCGAATCGCGCCCAGGCGCGGCCGGATTCGATGAGGCTCGAGACCCGGCGGCGGTAACTGCGCCCGCCGTCCCCGGCGCGCGGATCGACGCCGATCTCCTCGGTGAACATGGCGACGGCGGCGACCAGATAGCGGTCGATCTCCTCCGGGCGCACCCGGCGCACCTTCAGATCGGGCGCGATGCCCGCGGTCTTCTCCAGCGCCAGCAGCGGTTGATCGTCGCGTAGCTCGCGCGGCTGACCCCAGTGCTCGGTCAGCAACTCCCAGAGCGGGAGCGCGAGTTCGCGGCGGCCCACCACCGACGAGCACACCCGCGCCCCGCGCACGGCCCGATCGGCGAAGGCACGCAGGTCTTCCGGACCGCCGCGCAACGGCACCAGATTGGCGCCCGAGAAGCACAGCGAGTCCTCCGGACCGCCCCGGCTCCACAGCTCGCCGTAGACGCCGCGCGCATCCAGCCCGTACTCCTGGAGGCGCGCGGCCACCATGCAGCTCGCCACCGGGTCGGTGTCGAGCACGCGCAAAACATGTGTCAGATCGCGGTTCGCGAGCTGACGGGTTCCGGACGATTTGGTCCGGCGAGTCGGCTCCAGCACACTCCGCACGTTCACAGCCTGCCAGAAAGAGTGAAAACGCGCCGCACTATCGCCTCGGACCACATGCCGACCAGGTTTTATCCGGCGGTGACGACCGGCGCTCCGCTGGGCGTGTCCTCGCCCATCTCCTCGGCGAGGCGCATGGCCTCCTCGATCAGCGTCTCCACGATGAGGTGCTCGGGCACGGTCTTGATGACCTCGCCCTTGACGAAGATCTGCCCCTTGCCGTTGCCGGACGCCACGCCCAGATCGGCCTCGCGGGCCTCGCCGGGACCGTTCACGACGCAGCCCATGACGGCCACCCGCAGCGGCACTTCCATGCCTTCCAGACCGGCGGTGACCTCGTTGGCCAGGGTGTACACATCGACCTGCGCGCGCCCGCAGGACGGGCAGGAGACGATCTCGAGCTTGCGCGGGCGCAGGTTCAGCGACTGCAGGATCTGACCGCCGACCTTCACCTCCTCGGCCGGAGGCGCGGACAGCGAGACGCGGATGGTGTCGCCGATGCCCTGCGAGAGCAGCGCGCCGAACGCGGTCGCGGACTTGATGGTGCCCTGGAAGGCGGGACCGGCCTCGGTCACGCCCAGGTGCAGCGGGTAGTCGCACTGCGCGGCCAGCTGGCGGTACGCCTCGACCATGATCACCGGGTCGTTGTGCTTGACCGAGATCTTGATATCGCCGAAGCCGTGCTCCTCGAACAGGCTCGCCTCCCACAGCGCCGACTCCACCAGCGCCTCCGGGGTGGCCTTGCCGTACTTCTCCATCATGCGCTTGTCGAGCGAGCCCGCGTTCACGCCGATGCGGATCGGGATGCCCGCCGCGCCGGCCGCCTTGGCGACCTCTTTGACGCGGCCGTCGAATTCCTTGATATTGCCCGGATTCACCCGCACCGCAGCGCATCCCGCGTCGATGGCGGCGAAGATGTAGCGCGGCTGGAAGTGGATATCGGCGATGACCGGGATGCCGGACTTCTTGGCGATGATCGGCAGCGCGTCCGCGTCCTCCTGACGCGGGCAGGCCACGCGCACGATGTCACAGCCCGAGGCGGTGAGTTCGGCGATCTGCTGCAGGGTGGCGTTCACGTCATGGGTCTTGGTGGTCGTCATCGACTGCACCGACACCGGGAAATCACTGCCGACGCCCACATTGCCCACCATCAGCTGACGGGTCTTACGACGCGGCGCGAGCACAGCCGCCGGTGCGGACGGCATGCCCAATGTGATGGCACTGCTCACGATCGGTTGCCTTCTTTCGTCAAGTCCTCACCCATCCGGTCCCGAGCTTACCGACGCTCGTATACCGGTCGCCCTGTGACGGCGGCGACAAGGGTACCCGTGCTGGGTGCGCGGGCCGGAACCGGCCGGGGCCTACAGTTCTTATTCGTTGCAGATGGCGCGAAGGTATACGGAGCGAAATGTGAAGGTAGCGAATCCCGATCCGTGGCCGGACAGCCCCGAGGAGGCTATCGCGCTACAGGATCGGCTGCGCTCGCGGGTGCTGGCGAGCAATCCGCGGCCGCCGCATTTTCGCACGGTAGCGGGGCTTGACTCGGCGTATGACGAGGACGGCAATGTGGTGGCGGCCATCGTGGTGCTGGACACCGAGACCCTCGAGACCGTGGAGATCGCGACCGCGCGGGGGCGCACCGATTTCCCGTACGTGCCCGGGCTGCTGAGCTTCCGGGAACTGCCGACGACGCTGCTGGCGCTCGAAAAGCTCACCGTCACACCCGATTTGTTCGTCTGCGACAGTCAGGGGCTGGCGCATCCGCGGCGGTTCGGGTTCGCCTGCCATCTGGGATTGGTGACCGAGACGCCGACGTTCGGGGTCGCCAAGAACGCGTGGGGGCGGTACGAGACGCCCGGGGACGAGCGCGGATCGTCTTCGGAGATCACCATCGACGGCGATCCGGTCGGGCGCGCACTGCGCACCCGGACCGGGGTCAAGCCGGTGTTCGTGTCGGTCGGGCATCTCATCGATCTGGAAACCGCGTGCGCGCAGGTGCTTTCGCTGACGCCGGAGTTCCGGCAGCCGGAGACCACGCGACGCGCCGATCAGCTGTGCCGCCAGCTGCTCAAGGAGCTGGCGGCTTAGCGTTCAGATCCGCGCGCCCTTGGCCAGATTGCAACGGCGGCACAGGATCTGGAGATTGTCGACGCTGGTCGCACCACCGCGGCTCCACGGGATGATGTGATCGAACTCCAGGTATTCGCTGGAGCCGCACTCCGTGCATTTGCCGCCGTCGCGCTGCCACACCTGCGATTTCACATCCTGCGGGATGGCCCGGGAATCGCGCTGGCCGGGTGCGAGCACCAGGCGTTTGGCCACCCGCAGCGCGCCCTCCAGCACCGCCGCGACGTATTCGGCATCGGGCACGCGATAGGTGCCGCCGCCCCGCGCGGTGGTGGCGGAGATGACCACGGTGTCGTACTCGTGGCGCACCGAGACGATCTTCGCCCAGGTCAGCTCGGTGCCCGCGCCGGTGCCGACGAACCGCAGCTTCTTGCTGCTGCCGATGAGCCGGCCGCCGGTGTGCTTGGGCCCGCTGGCCAGGTACTTGATCTGAGTCGAGTTGACGTCCACGTACAGCAGCTCGTCGGCCTCCAGATGCAGGTCCGCGCGTTCGATCCGGGGCAGCTCGCCGACCTTCACCTGGGTCAGTGAGCGACCGCGCAGCATGCGCTGGCGCAGTCCCTCGATGTGCTGGCTCGCGAGCGACAGATCGGTGGCGGCGCGCAGAGCGGCGACCGTGCGCTCGAAATTGTCCAGCTCCTGCTGATCGATCTCACCGTCCGCGAAGGCGAACGCCACTACCCGCTCCAGATGCGATACCGCCAAGGGCTGCAAGGCTTCCCGCCCCGTCGATTCGCTGATCATGTGGAACCGCAGCATGACCCACAGTTCGTCCCAGCGCGGACCGTCCGGACCGGTACTGCCCAGCACCTGCCACGCCTGCTGCCGCCACGTCTCCAGCAGCTCGGCGACCTCGTTCTCACACCAGCGGCAAGCGTGCGGCGCGCCGTAGCCCCCGAACCGCGGCACGCTCTTCGGCCGGCCGCATCGCGCGCAATGAGCGGGATCGTTGGCGGGGAACGCCTTTCGATAGTCCTCGGACCAACCGGTCCCGCTCCACCAGCGCAGGCGGTTGGGATCGGCGGGCGCGGGATACCAGCCGGCCGGCTGCGCTGACGCCGCAGGCGGGTCCAGGTGTGGCGAGCGCGGCGCGCCGCCCAAGGTCACATCGGGCACGGGCACGGGCGCTCCGGACGGCGGAGCGGGTGCCGGCGCGGGAGCTCCGGAAAACGACGGGCTCCGAGCCGGTTCGGGGACCGGAGTCCGGGCAGGTGCGGGCGGCGGAGCCGGTGTCGATGCGGGCGAGGCAGGCTCGTCGTCCACCTCGACGCCGAATTCCTCTGCCAGGCCACGCAATCCGCTGTCCCAGCCCTGGCCCACGGCCCGGAACTTCCACTCCGCGCCGCGCCGGTAGAACTCGCCCAGCACCATGGCCGTCACGGCTTCCGACCGCTGCACCACATAGCGCAGCAGTTCCCGGCCGCCATCGCGCACCGAGACGGTCAGCCCGGGCAGGTCCCGGAACGAGCCCTCGTCCATCGACCCGGTGATGACGACCTTGTCCACCCCGGGCTCGATCACGTTGAGCCCCAGGCGAATCGTGGCCCGCCCGCCGCCCGCCTCCTCCAGCGCCACCGCACCGGAGGGATGCCGGGGCGCGTTGAAGAACACGAAGTCGTCGTTCGACCGGATCTTCCCCGTCCCGTTCAGCAACAGCGCCTGTGGATCGACCTCGCGGCCCGAACTCCACTCCACCACCAGCGATACCGCCGAAGCCGCTACCGGCGCGTTCGCGCCCCGCGTCAATTCCACGACGCAAACACCGTTCCTTCTCACGCCAGAGACCGTGAGAGCGCCACCGCGCCAGGAACTTTGGATCCGAAATCCCCACCCGCGCTCAGCAACGCCCCGTATGCGGAACACTACCGAGCGCCACCGACACTCGGCGAGCCCGAGCGCTCACGCGGCACGCATTGTCGGTCGGCGCGGTTCGGTTTGCCGGATCCGGTGGGTCAGGGGAAGAGCTTGACCGGGTTGACGATATCGGCGACCAGGGTCAGCACCATGTACGCGCCGCCGAGCACCACCACCACGTAGGTGGCGGGCAACAGCTTCAGGTAGTCGACCGGCGGGCCCGCCGGCAGGCCCTTGCGCCCGCGCAGGGTGTTGCGGATCTTCTCGTAGATCACTACCGCCATGTGCCCGCCGTCCAAGGGCAGCAGCGGCAGCAGGTTGAACGCGCCGAGGAAGAAGTTCAGGCTGGCCAGGGTCAGGATGAACACCGGCCAGGCGCCGTGCTCGGCGGTCTCGCCGCCGATCCGGCTGGCGCCGTAGACCGACACCGGGGTCTCCGGATCGCGTTCGCCGCCGGTGATGGCGTGCCACAGGTCGGCGACCTTGGACGGCATCTGCGCGAGGGCCTGCACGGTGCGGACCGCGATATCGCCGGTGAAGGCGGCCGAGGCCGGGATGGCGGCCAGCACGTTGTACTGCACCGGGCCGTAGACGTCGTGTCCGACACCGACTTTGGAGACGGTCTTGGGCTTGCCGTCCTTCTCGGTGTAGACGGTGGCCTGCTGCGGGACGACGGTGATCGGATCGAGCACCTTGCCGTCGCGTTCGACGGTGTAGGTGAACGGACCGGTCTGCTTCTCGGTCTGCTCGCGGAACTGCGCCCAGGTGGTGATCTTGGTGCCATTGACGGCGGTCACGATATCGCCGCGCTTCAGGCCCGCCTTAGCCGCCGGGCCCTCACCCTCACACGGGATCGCTTTCAGATCCGGGCCCTGGTTCGACACGCAGGTCGGGGTGCTGAGCTGGGTCTCCGGCGGCTGATCGAAACGCGGCAGCCCCCAGGCCACCGCCAGGATCATGATGAGGATGAACCCGAGCACGAAGTTCATCAGGATGCCGCCGGACATGACCAGCAGGCGCTTCCAGGTGGCCTGCCGGTACATGGCGCGATCGACTTCCTCGGGTTCGAGTTCGTCGAGCGCGGTCATGCCCGCGATATCGCAGAAACCGCCCAGCGGCAGCGCCTTCAACCCGTATTCGGTCTCACCACGCTTCCACGAGAACACCTTCGGGCCGAAGCCGATGAAGTAACGCCGCACCTTCATGCCGGTCGCCTGCGCCGTCCACATATGGCCGCATTCGTGCAGGGCCACCGAGAACGTGATGCCGAGGGCGAACAGGATGAAGCCGATCGCGTACACCATGCCGGTTACGAACCCTCCTGGAATCAGCCGCGCACGATCGTGGCGGCGGTCTCGCGCGCCCACGCATCAGCCGCGAGCACCTCGTCCAAGCTACCGGGTTCGGCGGTCCAGCGGTCGGCTGACTCCACCACCCGGGTCACGGTGCGCACGATATCCGGGAACTTGACGATCCCGTCGAGAAACGCCTGCACCGCGATCTCATTGGCGGCGTTGTAGACCGCGGTCACGCAACCACCCGCCTGACCGGCCCGGCGGGCCAGCTCGACCGCCGGGAACACCTCGTTGTCGACCGGTTCGAAGGTCCAGGTGGAGGCGGTCGAGAAATCGCAGGCGGCCGCCGCGCCCGGCACCCGATCGGGCCAGCCGAGCGCGAGCGCGATGGGCAGTTTCATATCCGGCGGGCTGGCCTGGGCCAGGGTGGAGCCGTCGGTGAAGGTGACCATCGAATGCACGATGGACTGCGGGTGCACGGTCACGTCGATGCGGTCGTAGGGCACCCCGAACAGCAGATGCGTCTCGATCAGCTCCAGGCCCTTGTTCACCAGCGAAGCCGAATTCAGCGTGTTCATCAGCCCCATCGACCAGGTCGGATGCGCCTTGGCCTCAGCCGGATTCACCGACTCCAGCATCTCCGCGGTCCACCCCCGGAACGGCCCGCCGGACGCCGTCAGCACCAGCTTGTCGACCTCTTCGGCCCGCCCGCCCCGCAGGCACTGCGCCAGCGCCGAATGCTCCGAATCCACCGGCACGATCTGCCCCGGCTTGGCGGCCCGCGTCACCAGCGACCCGCCCGCCACCAGAGATTCCTTGTTGGCCAGCGCAAGTCGCCGCCCCGATTCCAGCGTGGCGAGCGTCGGCTCCAACCCCAGCGACCCCACCAGCGCGTTCAGCACCACATCCGCATCGGTCCGCCGCACCAGTTCGGTAGCCGCCCCCGGACCCGCAAGCCCCACACCCAATTTCGCCGCAGCCGCCTCATCCGCGATCGCCACGTTCGCGGTCCCGGTAGCCGCGATCTGCGCCGCCAGCAGTTCGGTATTCCCGCCCCGCGCGGCCAGCCCGACCACTTCGAACCGATCCGGATTCTCGGCGATCACCTCGAGCGCCTGGGTGCCAATGGAACCGGTGCTGCCCAGCAGCAGAACTCTCACAACGTCGGACACAAGCCCATTCTCTCCTGCGCGGCCCACCACTCGTGCCAGCGGGGTTTCCCCGCCACTTCCCCGCCCGGGGTTTCAGACCGCCCCGGCCATCGGGTTCCCCGCCACTCCCCAACCGAGAGTTTCGGGCTGCCCTCCCCTTCCGGTTCCACCGCTACTCCCCCACCCGGGAGTTTCGGGCTGCCCTCTTCCTTCGGGGTTTCAGGGGCTTGCCCCTGAGAGCTCCCGAGAGTTGGGCGTGCCCCTGCTGGCTACGACGTGGAGTCGTATGTCACGATATGACCCAGCAATCGGATTCGAGCCATAAAGGAGCGAAAGTGGCCTCGTCGGAACTGGACGCCGCACATCCCTCGGACGTCGTCACCAAGGTCGACACCGCCGAGGTTCCCTCCGCGGCTTGGGGCTGGAGCGGCGAATCCCGTCGTACCGCCCGCGCGGCCGGCTGGGTCGTCGTCGTCATCCTGCTCGCCATGCTCTTCGAGAACCAGCAGGGCAGCTCCTCGGGTTCCGGCAATGTCGGCTACATCTTCCTGATCCTGTTCGCGGCGGGCCTCGCGTTCGTCCTGATCCGCGACTCCATCCTGCAGCGCAAGCCGCGCTGATGCGGATGTAGCTCCGAGACAACAGAAATCGGGCCAGGTCACCTCCGATGACCTGGCCCGATTGCTGTTTTCGCCCGTGCCCTACTGGTTCTCGGGCAGGTTGATCCGGTTGAAGAACCCGATGCCGACCGCGATACCGGCGGGGATACCGGTCAGGATCAGACCGGCGGCCGCGCCCAGCGGGATACCGATGCCCGCACCGGCCAGGCAACCCAGGATCGGGCCGAATCCGGCGGCTTCCAGCAGCGGCAGGCTCAGGGTCGCACCACCGATCAGACCGAGCACGCAGCCCGCGCCCGCGCCGACGACGGTGCCGATCAGCGTGCCGACCGAGGTGGCCAGGCCGAACTGGGTGGCGGCGGCGGACACGGCGTCATCGAAGGCGTCCTGACGAACCACGTCGTGCAGCAGACCGGTCGGGCGCAGCGCCGACGGATCCAGGTTCGGGGTCAGCGTGGCGGTATTGCCGTCGATGGCCGCCGCGACCGGAACCGCCATGCCGTCGTTCTTGACGAAGGTCAGCGGGAACGCGGTGACGATGGTGCCGGCATCGTCGCGCACCTGCAGCTGGTCGCCCTCGGTGGTGAGCGAGCCGATATCGGTCTTGACGATGACGGAGTTGCCGGCCAGCTCGGTGTTCCAGTGGATGCCCGTGGCTTCGGCCTGCGCCGGGGCCGCGTTGACGGTGCCGGCGGTGACGCCCAGCGCCGCGATGACCAGAGCCGAGGTGGCGGCGAACTTCTTGATACGCATAACTTCTCGTCGCTTTCTTCAGCGGATGCGTCCTCTGCGGGGATCGCAGGTCCTCATCGAGCACCCGTGAATAGAGTCGTCAGCGCCTGTTGCCAAAATGTTGCCAATTCGTGGCTATCAGGATTCATCAAGCATGATTTCGTTACATTTCATGTTCTTGGAGTCTGTTTTCCTGCAGAAACAAGACCGAATCCCTGTAGCCATTAGATAGCAAGAAGCCCGCTCCGTCCACCGGAAGCGGGCTTTGACCTTGCGAATGCGCGCGACTACTGGTTCTCGGGCGCGTTGATCCGCTGCGCGAAACCGATGCCGACGATGATCGCGGCCGGAATACCGGTCAGGATCAGACCGGCGGCGGCGCCGAGCGGGATGCCGATGCCCGCACCGGCCAGGCAGCCCAGGATCGGGCCGAGACCGGCGGCCTCGAACACCGGCAGGCTCAGGGTCGCGCCGCCGATGATTCCGAGCACGCAGCCCGCGCCCGCGCCGACGATGGTGCCGACCAGGGTGCCGATGGCGGTGATGATGCCGAACTGGGTGGCCGCGGCGGACACCGCGTCGTCGAAGGCGTCCTGACGAACCACATCGTGACGGAACGCGTCCGAGGCCGGCTTGGCATCGGCCGGGTTGGTGCTCGGGGTCAGCACCGCGCGCAGACCCTGCACACCGGCCTGGATCGGGTACTCGAGATCGCCGAGCGAGTAGTTGAGCGGGAAGCCGACGAGCACCGTGCCCGCGTCGTCGCGGATCTGGAGCAGACCGTCGTCGGTGGTCATCGAGCCATGATCGGTGGTGACCACGACCGAGTCGCCCTCCTGCGCCACATTCCAGTGAATGCTCGGCAGCACCTGACCGACACCCTGATTGATGCCGTCGAGGAGCGAGGGGATGACGCCGGGGGCCGACGGAGCGGCGGGAGCCGGATCGGCGTAAGCGGTGCCGGCGGTGATACCGAGAGCCGCGATGACCAAAGCCGAGGTCGCGGCAGCCTTCTTCAACTTCATAGCCACTTCTTTGCTGTCTTGCGAGGGCACTCCGGGTTCAGAGTGGGAGGCTTCTCAAGCGCCCTAGTCAAGTGTCCAGCAAAGGTGTTACTGAAGGGTAGCTAAGAATGCGTTTTCATAGCGCATCTCACTTACCGGCCGGTAAATGTCGCCCAGCACACTATCGGGCCACGGGACGTATGACTCTTGCCGAGTTGTCCGCGGGGCAACTCACGAAGCACACCAGGGCCGCTCAGCAATCCGATCAGCGCAACCGCACCCGGCGCAGATCGCCTGCCTCGGAGGTCAGATACAGCTCATCCGGCGATCCGGGAACAGCCACCACGGCCGTAACGGGTTCGCCCGTCAGTACCGTGCAGCTCAGATGCGTCTCAGGATCGACGCGTACCAACTGGCCGGTCACGGTACCGACATAGAGCCGCCCATCGGGCCCGACCGCCAGATCGTCGGGCAGGGCGGGCGCGGTGAACAGCGCGGGCGACAGGTCCGCCGCCACCACCGGGTGCCCCGGATCGTCCAGTGGAATCCGCATGATCCGCCCGGTCGGGCTGTGCAGCAGCGCCACGTACAGCGAATCCCCGTGCACGGCGAGGCCGCCCACACCGAGATTGTCCAAGCCCAGCGCGCCGCGCGCCGCCGCCGTCCATGCGGTATCGGCACTGCCGTCCGGGCGCACCCGCAGCGGTCCGGCATAGGTCACCCCCACGTACAGATTCCCGTGCGAGTCGAAGTCCGCGCCATTGGCCATGCCGAGCCCCGAAATCACCGTCTCCGGAATCGGTTGCGCGGCGGCCGGATCGAAGCGGATCACGCCGCCGCGGCCCACCAGGGCACTGGTCGGGAAGTTGCCGGTGGTGACATAGAGCAGGCCGTCCGGCCCGAGCCGCACGGCGCCGGGAAGCTCGACCGGCACCGACCCGGTCAGGGTCCCGGCGGCGTCGTAGCGCTCGACCACGCCCCGCCCCGGGCGCGATACCCAGAGCGCACCGGTGGCGTCGAACCCGGCGTTCTCGGTCCAGTCCAGGAGCGGCGCCGGTGCCGCGATCACGGTGCGCACCGCGGCGGCGGGGCAGTTCACGGTCTCACCGTGCACCACCGCACCGGCCGGCGTCAGCACGCCTGCTGCGGCCAGCGCAATCACGAATCCCGCTCGACCCCAACCCGATACGCACGACAGACCCTTCGGCACGATTCCCCCGTTTCCACTTGACCGAGTACTGGCCCAGACAGTAGCGCATCGGGGTGCCGGGCCGAAATCGCTACTCGGCTGCTCGCCGGCGGTCAGGCGCGGCCCGGAACCTTGACCAGCAGGAGCGGGCGGCCGGTCGAGACGGACCAGTGCTCGTAGCCGTTCAAGGCGATCAGCAGCGCGGTCACGATGGCGAGGGTGGCGATACCGGGGAGGTGCAACGCGATCAGGGTGAGCGCGGCCAGCGTCACGGCCACGGTGAACCGGCCGACCGTGGGCGCGCCGAACATCCGCCAGCGGGTGTAGCAGAACGCGGAGACGAACAGCGCCGCGCCCATCGGCAGCAGGTAGCCGTTGACGCCGTGCGGCACTTCGGCCGGGTGCTCGACCAGGCTGCGCGCGCCGACCGCGACCAGGACCAGGCCGACTACCAGCAGGATGTGGCCGTAGCTGAGCACGTCACGGACGACCGCGCCGCGAACCTGGTTGGTGCGCAGCGAATGTTCGATGGCGGAGAAACCGAAGGCGAAGTACAGCCACCACAGCCCGCACCCGAGCACGAAGATCAAACCGATGGCGATCCAGGACAGCACGCCGAGATGCGCTGCCGCCGCTTCGGATCCGACGGACGCGACCGTCTCACCGAGCGCGATGATGATGAACGTGGCGAAGCGTTCCGGCAGGTGCGAGGCCCCGAACTGCACGCTCCGCATCCGCGGCGCCAGCACCGCCGGACCGCCGAAAGCCAAGAGCACCGCGACAATCCAGAGCCAATTGCGCACCGCGCCCTCCGGCGCCACCGCGGCCACCACCAGCAGCACCGCGGCCACCAGCGTCACCGTGAACGGATTCACCCAATTGGCGAAGGTCCCGGCCTCCGAGAACGCCCGCTTGCGCCGCATCTCCTCCCATAGCAGCACCCGCAACACCAGATGCGCCACCGCGAAAATCAACGGCTGCCCATGCCCACTGAACGCATGCGCCGCCGTAATAGCCATCGCGAACATGCACAACCCGCAAGCGAACAGGAATATCCGCTGCTTGTTCGAATCCTCCACCCCGTGCACCGCCAGCGTGGTCCCCACCCACGACCACCACATGACCGCGAGCAACAGCACGGTCTGCCCGACCGCCCCCCACCCCTCATGCGAAATAGGCAGATGCGCCGCCTGCGTCACCGCGAAAACCAGCACCAGATCGAAGAACAACTCGGCCCAACTGGCCCGCTCATGCGCCTCGTGAAGAGGTTCCGTCACACCCGTAAATCCCTGCCTAGCCCGCCAACTGCGGCGCTAACTGTAGCGCCAACCGCCACCCCCGACCCGCCCAGCACCACCGCCCGCCGGATTCCGCTGCGCGACTGTCCAGTTCGCGAGAACATGCACCCCATGAGAATCGAACAAGCCGTAATCGTCGCGGCAGCATCCGCCGCGGCGATCGGCCTCGGCTCGGCTTCCGCCTCCGCGGCGCCGAACCCGGCGGACACCCCGCGCACGGCCATCGCCCGCGCCTACATCGACGCCCTCGTCACCCACGACGCCTCCGCCGTCCCCTTCGCCCCCGACGCCACCCGCGTAGAAGCCGGCCTCAAAACCGGCTACTCGGGCCCCCAACTCGCCTACGACCTCGAACACGGCATCCAATACCGCGTCATCCAAACCATCCGCGACCTCCAGATGTCCGAATCCGGCGACCTGGTCAGCACCCGCTACCTACTCGACTCCGGCATCGCGGGCGTCAAACTCACGACGGTCGAGATCACCGAAACCTTCGTCGTCCGAGACGGTTTGATCCAAACCATCGAAGCGACCATCACGCCGGTCTGATTTCCGGACTTCGATCCACCCCGACCGAACAGCGCGGGCCCGCGAAACCGAAGCATCGCGGGTCCGCAGCGACCGCACCGAATACCGGACGGTAACTAGCGGACGCGCTGCCGAATTCCCCAAAACCGGTGTGCCGCATAGTCGTCCACCCTAAAGTTGGCCGACAGTCGTGGTGGGAGTTGATGCGGTCGGGAGGGGTCGTGCTCGACGCGCGAAATCATCAAGGAAAATTCGGTGCCGACTATGTTCGCGTGCTGGCGTCCGCCGCGGGCCTCATCTGGATGCAGGACGATGTCGACCTCGATGGTGTCGACCTATGCCTGAAACTACCCGGTCGCACCGACCGCGGCTTCTCACCGCGCATCGATGTCCAGGTCAAGACCGTCGCAACCCTTCGAGAGCGACAGGGCACGATCGCATTCGACAATCTCGACCAAGTGCAGTTCAACAAATTGGCCGGACCAGGTTTCACAGTTCCGCGGTATCTTTTCCTGATTCATGTGCCCTCGAGCGCAACCGACTACGCGGACCTGCGCACCGCGGGACTGCTGCTGCGCCATATCGGGTACTACCTGTCGCTCGCGGATCAGACGCCGCTGCCAGCACCGGACCGGAAAAGACATGTGCGGGTGAAGGTCCCGATCGGCAATATCCTCACCGCCGCGAGTCTTAGGGCGCTCGTCGTCGATAGCGCCGCGCTACCCACCGGATAGGGGGACGCCATGACCATTCCACCCGACATCGCAGTGGTGATCGGCTATCTGCGGGCACGCGGATGGTCCCCCACCGGGACATGGCGCACCGCGAGCGTATGGACATTGCGGGAATTCGATGTACTGGTGCCACCGACATCGACGGTCGCGGACTTCACGACGCGGCTGCGGGAACTCACTCGTTGCGTCGCCGACGCGGAGGATCGTTCACCCGAGTCCGTTTGGCGGGATCTGACAGCACCCGCCGACACCATCGCCTATCGGCGGCTGCCAGACGGAATACCCGGCAACGCGGCCGCAATGACCCATTCGATCGTGGCCGTACACGACCTGATCGCGACGTCCGCGCACACCGCGCTCGGGGCGACCACCGCGGCCGGTGGCACGCCGGTCCCCGGCCAGGTCCAGCGACTACTCGAGCGTGCGGCACTGACCCTGCGTGATGACGCTCCGGCGCTGGAGATTTCGCTCCCGATCGAAGCCGGCGATCCGGAATCTCTGGCCCGCCTGACGGCGACTCGTTTGCAGCTGACCTGCACCACGCTCAGGCAAGCACTGGACGCCGCCGATGCCATCGCCGTGGAAAACATTGCCCGACAAGAGATCTCGGCGCCGGAATGCACCGCGCTGGCCCGATTGGCCGGGCCCGATCACGGTCACGGATTCGAGCTCGGCTTTCGCTGGTCATGGTCCGCACCCCGCACCGATACCTCGATCGAATACCCGGCCGGGGCCGGCGGGCGGCTCGTATACCTGGGACGTAGAAGCGAACAGCAGCGCGACTATTCGGCCGCGGGTGTGGTCACCGGAACCATCGTCGGGCTGCACGACGACCCGGACGGGGCTCGCTGGCAGGCGAAGGTGCGCGGGACGCTCCTGGCCGACGGCGCCGACCGCACCCCGACCCGCACCGTCACGGTCACGCTCGGCGACAGCCGGAACTACGCGACAGCGCTGGCAGCGCACCTCGAAGGACATCGCATCCGCGCGGCGGGCACCGTTTCGTTCAAGGGACGACGAGCCAAGATCACCGTCGCTCCGGACAGCTTCACCGTGGAACACCGAATCTGACATCCAGAGAAAGGCAAGACGACCCTATGTCCGACGACCAGCTCACGCTCAATGAACGCTGCGTTCTCTTCATCCTCATGGCAGAGGCGCGCGAGCTGACCAATGTCGAGCTGTACACCATCGCAGGCCTTCGGCTCGACGGCCGGAATCGCCGGCGCCTCAACGACCTCGAACTGGTTACCAGCATCCTGGTGCGCCGAGCCTACGTGCACGAACTCACCGATCGCGGCGCACTGTGGTGCCGGGCGGAGCTGGCAGCGGAACGCCCGCCGCGATCCGGTAGCGCGGGCGGCGCCCTGTACTCGGTGCTGGCCGGTCTCGGCCGACATCTCGACGACACCGGGCACACGCTCGCCGAAATCTTCCGGCCGGACGTGGCCGGTCAAGTCGAGGCCGCCTACGCGGAACTGACGCGCGGCCGTGGCACCGCGCTGCGACTGACCGATCTCCGGGATCGTCTGAGCGAAATGCCACGTGCGGAGGTCGATCACGCGCTCAAGGAGCTGGCCCGCCGGGAGAACGTCCATATCCGCGCGGAATCGGATCAGAAGACGCTGACCGACCGGGATCGGGAGGCCGCACTGGTACTGGGCGGCACGCCACGACATCTGCTCATGATCGAGGTGTCACGGTGAACGAAGAGCAGTATCAGGCCCTCGCGGCTGTGCAGTTCAGCAGTGTGCTCGGCCCCGACCAGGTGTGGAGCCCGATGCGCTACCACGTCGACGGACTGCACACGAACGCCGTGCGAGTGGTCACCCACGCGGTGCAGGGCGCCAAGAACCGGCCGGGCAACACCCCCACCGGCGTGGTGCTCAGCGGCGATGCAGGGGTCGGCAAGACGCATATGCTCGGCTGGTTACGGCACTACGTCCAGGGTGAAGGCGGCTTCTTCTTCATGCCGAAACTCCTGGACAGCCAGTCGTTCTGGACGGGTGCGGTGCACGGCATCGTATCCCGTCTGCTGGATTCCGAAGGCGGCCAGCTGGGCCGCATGCTCGATGTGCTCATCGAGCGCGCCGGGTGCGGCCCGGAACTGCGTATGCGACTACGCGGCAATATCCCATTGCGACGACCCGACC
The DNA here is from genome assembly GCF_021183565.1 of Nocardia yamanashiensis. Lineage (NCBI taxonomy): Bacteria > Bacillati > Actinomycetota > Actinomycetes > Mycobacteriales > Nocardiaceae > Nocardia > Nocardia yamanashiensis. Next base: position 341,600 of record NZ_CP089226.1, on the reverse strand, counting down.
TGGACGAGTTCCTGGAACGTGTCATGACCGTCGACGAGCACACCGTGTTCGAATGCCAGGATGCGCTGCGTGCGCTGATCCTGTTCCAGGCCAACAGCCGCGATCAGCGCGAGATCGGGCATAGCTTCCTCACGTTCGAGGACGGGATCGAGCCCGGCGACCGCGCCGAGTGGGGATTCCGTGTCCGCCACCGGAATCCGCAGTTGATCTTCAATGACCTGTCGAGGTTGTTCGCGCTGGCTGGGCCCATCGTGCTGGCCGTCGATCAGATCGACAGCGTCATAGCACGATCCGGGCTGCGCGACGAGGGCGATCTGGCGAATCGCTTGGCCGACGGTTTGATGCGAATGCGCGAGGAAACCGTCCGCACCCTGATCGTTGCCGCCTGCATCCCCAAGTCGTGGGATCTCATCGCCACCCGCGCGGTCAATTCGGCGGTGGATCGATTCACCAGACTCGAACTTTCCACGGCCTTGCCGTCCGCCAATGTGGCCATCGCGATCGTGGAGCGCCACCTCGGCAGCCTCTACGGGGAGGCGGGATTCGAACCGCCGTATCCGACCTGGCCGGTGCGGACCACCGCCTTCGACGATCCGGACGTCGGGCACTTCACCCCGCGCCGTCTGCTCCAGCTCGTGGAGGGCCACATCCGGGACTGCCTGGCCCGGAACACCGCCACCGAACTCGAGCACTTCGAGCACCGGCTCCGGGACCGGAGCCCGGCGACCGCCACCGTGTCCGCGGCGGAATTGGCCGCGTGGGACGCCGAATTCGAGCGGCTGCGCGCGGATGCCGATGTGGTCGGCCCGCTCGACGCGGGTCAGGAAGACGAGCGCATGCCGGTTTTGCTGGGCGCCGCGCTCCAATGCTTCGCCCTCGAACAGAGTGGCAGCGGGCCCGTGCTCACCGTGGATCAGCCGAGCAAGCTGCCGACGGCGCTACATGGACGGCTACGCCGGACCCTCGACGAGGACACCGAGGACGAGGAGCACTGGAGCTTCCGCGCCATCAATCACAGCAACGCGCGCGCGGTGCTCACCCGGATTCGCTCGGCGTGGCTGGAGGCCGAGATCGAGCCGGGAAGCACCAAGCGGCGCTTGGTCATACTTCGCAATGTCGCGTTCTCGAACGGCCCGGTCACCAAGACCACGCTGGCAGAACTCGAGGCGGCACAAGGCATAGCGATACCACTGTCCGCGAACGACTTACGCACCTTCACGGCGCTGGCGGCGATGTTGAGCGACGCGCACACGGCACCCAAGTTCGGCAACTGGCTCGAAGTCCGGCGGCCTGCCGGGCGATCCGAGCTGCTCGGCAAACTGATCGGCGCCACTCCCGAAAACTCGGCGAAGCCAAGCGATTACGACGCAGAATTCGGCAGCCGCTCCGACGGTTCGGGACCGGACAGCTCCGCACAGATCGACAGCATGGTGTCCGATCCCCCGGCCGAAGATTCCGAGCAGTCGATTTCACTGGGCAGCGGAGTAAGCGGCGGCTCGCCCTTCCGAATCTCGCTGGCACAGTTACGCAAGCACACCGCCCTCTATGCCAGCAGCGGGTCGGGAAAGACCGTGTTTCTCAAGCGTCTGATAGAAACCGTTGCCCTCCAAGGCGTTTCGTCGATCGTCGTCGATACCAACAATGATCTCGCCCAGCTGGGTGACCGATGGCAGTCACCACCACCGGGCTGGAATTCGGCGGATGACACACGCAGCGAGCGCTTCTTCGCCGATACCGAGGTGGTCATCTGGACCCCTCGTCGCGAGACCGGCCGGCCGCTGGCATTGAATCCGCTTCCCGACTTCAGCGGCGTACTCGATGATCCCGACGAATTCCGGATCGCCATCGACGCATCGGTCGCGAGTCTGTTCCCTCGCAGTGGACTGACCGGACGCAAAGTCTCCACCGGTACGGCCGTTCTCACCGAAGCACTCACCGATTTCGTCCGTGGCGGCGGCAACGATCTCGCCGAATTCGTCACCATGCTGGAGAACCTGCCGGAAGGGATCAGCATCGTGCGGAGTGCGGCCAAACTGGCCGCGGAGATGGCCGATCAACTGCGTGCCGCCATGATCACCGATCCGGTTTTCGGTGGTGCGGGCGCACGCTTGGACCCGGGCGCCCTGCTGACTCCGAGCAGCGGCAAGCGTGCCCGGGTCTCGGTGATCAGCTGCATCGGATTGGCCACGGAACCGCAGCGTCAAACCTTCGTCAGCCAACTGGAACTGGCACTCTTCGCCTGGGTCAAACGCAATCCGGCGGGCGACCGCCCACTCGGCGGGTTGCTGGTGCTCGACGAAGCGCAAACCTTCGCTCCTTCACGCGGAGTCACGCCCTCCACGGCCAGCACCCTCACCCTTGCCACCCAAGCCCGCAAATACGGCCTGGGATTGGTCTTCGCCACCCAGGCGCCGAAAGCATTGCACCCCATGGTCACCGGCAATGCCGCCACCCAATTTATCGGCCGCCTGAACGCCCCCGCTCACATGCACGCTGCGCAGGAGGTGGCGCGTGCGAAAGGCAGCCAGCTCGACGATATTTCGCGAATGCCAGCCGGGCAGTTCTACGCGGCCACCGACGGTGTCGGCTTCAGCAGAATCGCCACCCCGCTCTGTCTGAGCCGCCATGCCGACGCCCTCACGGAGGAGGAGGTGCTGGCGCGAGCCCGCCGCACGCAATCGCCCCGCACCGCCGGCTGAACCGACTATCCCGCCCAGAACCTGATGAGATCCTTACCGGCTTCCTTCGATGCCCGGAACCGGTCGGCAATAGGTCCGGCATAACCCCCGCGATCATCGGCCCTGCGACAATGGCCTCCCACTCGGCCAGCTTTCTCGCGCAGTACTCCTTGTCGAGCTGACCCCACCCGTTCCATTCGGCGTACGGGAGGTCGGTCTCCCCGTTCATACCGTCGGCCAACTCTGCGATCTCATCGGGTAGGCCGTTGTACCCGATGCAAGATATGTGACACAGGCAGCGCATAAGAAGCCGGTCCGACACGAAAATCCAGGCGGGGCAGTCGATCCGGCTAAAGGCCTAGGGCCAGCAGGATCGGGCCACCGAGGCCGCCTAGCCAATGTGCGAGGGCCACCAGTGGGGCTTGGACGGCGGCGGCCGCGCCTGCCATTGCGGTCATCGACTGGGCGATTCGGGTGAGACGGTTGGCGATGCTTTCGCGGTTGGGTTGGGGTTGGGCCAGTTCTCGGCGGACCGCTTCCGCCTCGGCGGCGGGTTGGGCCAGGCCCAGGCGGCGGAGGGTTTCCGCGAGTTCGGTTGCGGAGTCCTGGATTTGGGTGAAGGTGCCGTGCTGACCGCCGTAGATGGTTTGGTCGCGGCCGACGTTGTTGATGTTCCCTTGCTGGGAGCCGATGTTGAAGGTCACTGGGGTTCCTTAGTAGCGGGGTGTGTTCCAGGCGTGGCGGGGGTCGGTGTCGACTTTGCGGGCGCGGGCGACGGCGACTATCCACATGATCAGGCCGACGAAGAAGAGGATGTTGCCGATCAGGGCTACGCCGAAGCAGAGGATGCCGGCGGGGACGCCGAGGCTGGTGTCGGGGCCGAAGATGGGGAAAGACGTTGATTCGGTGGCGTTTTGGAAGTCGGTGCCGGCTTGGCCGATGGCCTTCAGGAGGAAATAGGCGTAGCCGCCGATGCCGCCGATCGTGAGGAACAGGCCGATCCAGAAGACGAAGCGGGCTTTGGTGCGGGAGGCCGCCGCTTCACGCAGAAAACTTTCGCGTTGCTGGATATAGCTGTTGTATTGGTCGCGCCCGACATTGTTGATCTGATGGCCGGATTGCTGGCCGATGTCATAGCGCACCCGATTGGTCGATCGCCGGCGCAGCGCTTCCTGATCCAGGCGGATGGTCGACGGACCCGACGATTGCTCGAAGCGCGCTTCGATGCTGCCGAACGAAACGACGTCCCCGTCGTGAAGTTCGCTGGGCCCCCGAATGATTCGCCGCCGATCCAGGTCCCGTTCGAGGAACCGAGATCCTCCACCGTGAACCGGCCGCCTTGACCGCAAACGACAGCATGCGCCGAACTGACATGTTGATCGTCGATTCGCAGATCGGCACGCGCTCCGCGACCTATGACCTGCCGCCCCGAATTCAGTCGCAGTACCTTGCCCGCCAATTCCGGCGGGTGGAGGATAACCAGCTGCTCCACATCCGAATTGTGGCAGTCACGGCCGCACACCAGATGAGTAGTCGACTACCTGATTTGTTCTTGTGGCCGAGTGGAGATGCGGATCAATCGTGCCAGTTGAAAAGCAGTTGTCCGATCGGTTGCGGTCCGGGACCACCGAAGTCGGAAGCCGCCAGGCCGGTAAATACGGTACGGGCCAGCTCTTCGTCGATATGGCGGAATTCCGGCAGCGCAGCCTGTACCTCGCCGACATCGCCGAACACCCGGACGAACGGCCCGAGGGTGCTGACCGTGACACGCCCGGCCGAGGTCTCGATGCCGTAGTAGGTTCCGGCTCCTTGCCGCCACTCTTCGGCCGCCGAAATCGGTTGTCCTGGGCGCAATCCGGCGGCAGCCAGCGCGGCGACGGCACGGTTCACCAGGTCGCCTTCGTCCGGTGCCGCGACGGGTGCGAGCAGAGCTGCTTCGATCAACCAGCGCGGGTCGGTGCGCGAGCCAGCCGGCACGTAGTGACGCAGGATTGCGGCGCGCACATCCGCCGGAACCCGCGGCAGTTCGACGCGGGGAGAACCCAGTTCCTCCCAAACCGCGCGGACCAGCTCTATGCGTCCGCGCGCGGCCGCCACCGCCAATGCCCAGAACCGGCCGGGGCCTGGTTGCGCGGCCAGCGCGATAACCTCCGGCAGTCGATCGAAATCTCGATGTGGTCCGTGCGCGACCGCGAGGTCGTAGGCATCGCGCGCCACGATCACGGAAGGATCCGCCAATGCCGGCGTGATATCGATTCCGGTCTGCTCGCACAGCCGCACGCCTAGCCTGCGTGCGGCGCTGGTGCCTCCCGTGAGCATGAGCGTTCGAGGCGAGTCGACATCGAGGACCCCAGGCAGTCCATAGCGGACGATCAGTGCGATTATTGCCTTCTCCTCGTCCATGCCGATATACGAATCGCCGACCGCGGCGAGGAGCGGGCGAGCGGCATCGACATCACCCAATGCGGCGCGGGCAGTGAGGAATTCGGTCTGTGCGCGAACCGAATTCTCGAACCCCGAAGGCTCCCGCAACCAGTCCAGCAAGGCGCGACTGTGCGGTCCCTGGAACGAGCAGAGCAAACGGATCACCTGGAGACGGACCATTTCCTCGTCAGCGTCGTTCCGGACCACACTCAGCAGCGAGTCCGCTCGATCGAAAGGGGTTCGAGCATGAAGAGCACGAGCGCACGAGAAGCGGTGGTGCCAGGGATTGTTCGGGTGGACAACGTAGTCGACTATTTCGTCCACCGGAACTAACGCGAGCCGACACGCCAGCTCATCGTTCGATACCCGATTGGCCGGCCAGTTCTCGGTGGACCCGAATAGCCCGGGGCCCAGCGCGAAACTCACCCCTCGGCGGCCAGCTGACCGCAGGCGGCGGCGATTTCCTGGCCGCGGGTGTCGCGGACGGTGCAGGGCACGCCCTGGGCCTCCACGCGGCGAACGAATTCGCGTTCCACGGGTTTCGGGGAGGCGTCCCACTTGCTGCCCGGGGTGGGGTTCAGCGGGATGAGATTCACGTGGACTCGGGAACCGAGGGCCTTGTGGAGTTTCTTGCCGAGCATGTCGGCACGCCAGGGCTGGTCGTTGATGTCGCGGATCAACGCGTATTCGATGGAGACGCGGCGGCCGGATTTGTCGGCGTAATAGCGGGCGGCGTCGAGGACTTCGGCGACGGGCCAGCGATTGTTGACCGGCACCAAGGTGTCTCGGAGTTCGTCGTCGGGGGTGTGGAGGGAGACGGCGAGGGTTACCGAGAGGTCTTCGTCGGCGAGTTTGCGGATGGCGGGGGCCAGGCCGACCGTCGACACCACCACGTTGCGCTGGGAGATGCCCAGGCCGTCGGGGGCCGGGGAGGTGATGCGGCGGACCGCGTTCACCACGCGCTTGTAGTTGGCGAGGGGCTCGCCCATGCCCATGAAGACGATGTTGGACAGGCGCCCGGGGCCGCCGGAGACTTCGCCGTCGCGCAGGGACGCGGCTGCCGCGCGGACCTGGTCGACGATTTCGGCGGTGGACAGGTTGCGGTTCAGGCCCGCTTGGCCGGTGGCGCAGAAGGGGCAGGCCATGCCGCAGCCGGCCTGGCTGGAGATGCAGAGGGTGTTGCGGTCGGTGTAGCGCATGAGAACGCTTTCCAGCAACGTGCCGTCGCCCGCGCGCCACAGGGTCTTGCGGGTGGTGCCGTCGTCACAGACCACGTGCCGGACTTCGGTGAGCAGCTTCGGGAACAAAGCGTCGGCGACCTTCGAGCGCATGGCTTCGGGGAGGTCGGTCATCTGCTCGGGGTCGGCGACCAGGCGGCCGTAGTACTGCCGGGCGATCTGGTCGGCGCGGAACTTGGGCAGGCCCAGCTCCTCGACCACCTTGCGTCGTTCGGCCGAATCGAGGTCGGCTAGATGCCGGGGCGGGAGACCACGGCGCGGGGCATCGAAAACGAGGGGCAAGGGGGTGGCAGTCATAACCCTTCCAGTGTTCCATCCGGAATCCGATTCCGGGGCGGCGGGGTGCGAGCCGCTCGTCACATTCGCGGCAAACACCCAGCTGAGGCGACATACCGGAGATAAGGGGCGATATGCGTGCACCGGTCATAGCGATCGGCAATGATCGACGCATGACCACCGCCGATATTCCCGCCTCGGGGGCCGACCCGACGCCGAGCCAGGGATCTTCCAAGCAAAAGGGACAGGGTGTACTGAAGACCCGGGCGGGTTATGCCTGGGTCGGGCTGGTGTTCGCCGCGGTTCTGGGCATCCTGGTGCTGGTTTTCATCCTGCAGAACCTGGAGCAGTCCAAGGTCGAGTTCTTCGTCTGGACCTGGAATCTGCCGATCGGCATCCTGGTGCTGCTGGCCGTCATCGTCGGCGCGCTCGGCACCGCGCTGGTCGGCGGCTACCGCATTCTGCAGCTGCGCCGCGCGGCGAAGAAGGCCACCAAATAGCAGCGGATCGACAAAGGGGTCCGGCGGATTCAACCCGCCGGACCCCTTTCGGAAGTTCACTTCAGAGCAGCGCGGTCAGCACCAGCCACGACACGAACGCCGACGGCAGCATCGAATCCAGGCGATCCATGATCCCGCCGTGCCCGGGCAGCAGCGTGCCCATGTCCTTGATCCCCAGCTCCCGCTTGACCTGCGATTCGATCAGGTCGCCACTGGTCGCCACCAGTACCAGGCCCACGCCCAGCAGCACGCCGATCATCGAATTGGCCTGCAGCAGCAGGGTTACCGTCAGCAGGCCGCCGATCACGCTGAACACCAGCGACCCGGCGAAACCCTCCCAGGACTTCTTGGGGCTGATGTGCGGCACCATCGGATGCTTGCCGAACAGCACGCCCGCCACGTACCCGCCGACGTCCGAGCACACCACCAGGATCATGAAGGTCAGCACCCGCAGGTTGCCGCCCTCCTGATCGAGCAGCAGCACCGCGAAGGACGCCAGCAAAGGCACCCAGGCCAGCACGAAAATACTGATCGCGGTGTCGCGCAGATAGTTTCGCGGGGTCGCGGTCAGCCCGTGGTCGAACAGCCGCCACACCATCACCGTCAATGCGGTGGCGCCGAACGCGCCCACCACCCCCTGCGGCCCGGCCGGCCAGGCCAGCCAGATGATGGCCTGCCCGCCCACCAGCAGCGGCACCCGCGGCACCAGCACATCGGCTTCGCGCAGCCGTTTGGCGACCTCCCAGGTCGCCACCGCCATCGCCACCGCGATCACGCCGACGAGCACCTTGGGCGCCCACAGCAGGATCGCGATGAGGGACAACCCCAGCCCGAACCCGACCGCCAGCGCCGCCGGCAGATTACGTCCGGCCTTGGACTTGGGCGCGGGCGCCGGGGTCGCCCCCGCACCCCCCTCGTCCGGCGGGGTCGCCGCGTCGGTGGCGGCAGTATCTTCGGCCACGATTGTCCCGTCGCTCACTTGTCGTCCGTTCGTCCCTACCCCCGGCCGGATGATCCGGCCGTCTAGACCTCGAGCAGTTCGGCTTCCTTGTGCTTCACCAGTTCGTCGATGCTCGCGACGTACTTCTGCGTGGTCTTGTCGAGATCCTTCTCGGCGCGGCCGACCTCGTCCTCGCCCGCTTCGCCGTCCTTCTGGATGCGGCCGAGCTCGTCCATGGTCTTGCGGCGCACATTGCGGATCGCGATCTTGGCGTCCTCGCCCTTGGACTTGGCCTGCTTGACCATCTCCCGGCGGCGTTCCTCGGTCAGCTGCGGCACCAGCACGCGAATGATGTGGCCGTCGTTGGTCGGGTTGACGCCCAGATCCGAATTGCGGATGGCGGTCTCGATATCACGCAGCTGTCCGGCCTCGTAGGGCTTGATGACGAGCATGCGCGGCTCGGGCGAGGAGATGGACGACATCTGGGTGATCGGGGTCGGCGTCCCGTAGTAGTCGACGACGACGCGGGCGAACATGCCCGGATTCGCCCGGCCGGTCCGAATGGAACCCAGATCGTCCTTCGCCACCGAGACGGCCTTTTCCATCTTTTCCTCGGCGTCGAAGAGCGCTTCTTCAATCACGGCGATTCCTCCACAGCGTCATCGTGTCTTTGGCGGTCACGAACGGACCAGCGTGCCGATTTTCTCACCGGCGACCGCACGGGCGATATTTCCCTTGGTCAGAAGATTGAACACCAGCATCGGCATCTGGTTGTCCATGCACAGGCTGAACGCGGTGGCGTCGGCCACCTTCAGGCCCCGTTCCAGGACTTCCTTGTGCGTGACCTCGGTGAACATGGTGGCGTCCGGGTCCTCGCGGGGGTCCGCGGTGAAGACGCCGTCGACGGCCTTGGCCATCAAGACGACTTCCGCGCCGATTTCCAGCGCGCGCTGGGCGGCGGTGGTGTCGGTCGAGAAGTACGGCATGCCCATCCCGGCGCCGAAGATGACCACGCGGCCCTTCTCCAGGTGCCGCTTGGCGCGCAACGGCAGGTACGGTTCGGCGACCTGGCCCATGGTGATGGCGGTCTGCACTCGGGTGTCGATGCCCTGCTTCTGCAGGAAGTCCTGCAGCGCAAGGGAATTCATGACCGTACCGAGCATGCCCATGTAGTCCGAGCGGGCGCGTTCCATGCCGCGCTCCTCGAGTTCGGCGCCGCGGAAGAAATTGCCGCCGCCGATCACGACCGCGACCTGCACGCCGTCCTCGACTACTTCCGCGATCTGTTCGGCGACCGTCTGAACCACATCGGGATCGAGGCCGACCCCGCCACCGCCGAACATCTCGCCACCCAGTTTGAGGAGCACTCGGCGATAGCCCTTGCGGTCGGGCGCCGTATCCGGGTCCGTCATCGGTCTCCTTATCCTCGGCAGACGCGCGTGGTGCACGCACATGAAAAGACCATCCCGGCGCAAGCGAATCGCACGGGACGGCAACAAGCTTTGTCTATCCTGCCTCACGAGTGGTCGCGTTGGTGAGGCGACCCTCGTTCCCGGCGGGAATTCGCGGGTTCATTGTCCGGTTTCGGAGCCGTCGAGGAGGGCGGCGATGCGACGCTGGGCCTCGGGCGTGGCGGGGATCTGGGTCACCAGCAGCAGGTTCGGGTCTTCCACCGGGCGTAGTTGAAATACCTCCAGTTCGATTGCCCCGGCGACGGGGTGCTCGATTCGGATACCGGCCGGGCGGAATCCCCGGACGCGATAGTCCGACCACCATTCCCGGAACTCGGGGCTGGCCTCGCTCAGACCGGCGACCAGGGCGGCCAGACGCGGATCCTCCGGGCGGCGGCCGAGCGCCTCGCGCAACTGGGCGATGACGGCGCGGGCGGCGTTCTCCCAATGCGGCATCATGGCGCGATTCACGGTGTCGGTGAACATCATCCAGAGCAGATTGCGGCGCTCGGCGGGCATGTGCATCGGGTCGCGGCGGGCCAGCGCGTAGGCGCGATTCCAGACCAGGAAATCGAAGGCCGGATCGTAGACGGCGCTGATGCTGGGCAGCATCGAATCCACCAGCCACTGCAGGCGGGCGCGATCGGCGGCCGAATACTCCTCGTACGGGGCGGCCAGCCCGGCCAGCAGGCGCAGATGGCGATGCTGATCCGGGTCCAGGCGCAGGGTGCGGGCCAGGGCATCGATGACCTGGCGGCTGGCGTCCACCTCGCGGCCCTGTTCCAGCCAGGTGTACCAGGTCAGGCCGACGCCGGAGAGTTCGGCGACCTCCTCACGCCGCAGGCCGGGCGTGCGACGGCGGGCCGGATCGCCGTATGGATTGATGCCGACGTCGGCGGGTTGCAGGCGCTCGCGCTGGGCGCGCAGGAACCGGCCGAGCTCGCCGTGCCGTTCACCGCCGGCGGGATTGCCGTTGCCGCTTATCATTTCGACTTTCCCCTGTACAGATCGCTTGGGTAGCAGTATCGCCACCAGGACAGGTTCGCGCGCGGGTTCCTACCGTGATCAGCAGATCGGAAACGGCGGGAGCAGGGCATGACGAACGACAAGGGACCGGTACTGGTCATCGGGGCGACCGGACGGCAAGGCGGAGCGGCGGCGCGGGCGCTGCTCGAAAAAGGCTGGGCGGTACGGGCATTCGTGCGGAATCCGGATTCGGATGCGGCGCGAGCGCTGGCGGCGGCGGGCGCGGAGCTGTTCCGGGGCGATCTCGACGACGAGGATTCGCTGCGGGCGGCCATCGACGGGGCCTACGGCATCTTCCTGATGCTGACCATGATGCGCGGGCACAACATCAGCCTGGAGGCGGTCGCGGACGAGGAGCGGCACGGGAAGGTGGTCGCGGAGCTGGCGGCAAAGGCCGGGGTCACGCATTTCGTGTACAGCTCGCTCAATGGCGTCGATTCCGGTTCGGGGATCGAGTATTACGACGCGAAGCAGCACATCGAGGAGCACATCCGGGCGCTCGGACTGCCCGCGACCATGCTGCGGCCGGTGTCGTTCATGGACAATTTCGCGACCTTCAGCAAGCCCGTGCGGGACGGGGACGAACTGGTGCTGTCGCTGGCGGTCGCACCCGATACGCCCATGCCGCTCATCGCCATCGACGATATCGGGCGGTACGCGGCGCTGGCGTTCGAGTGGCCGGAGGAGTACATCGGCCGGGCCGTCGGGCTTGCCGGTGATGTGCTGACGCCCCGGCAGATCGCCGAGACCTTCGGGCGCGCGGCCGGATTGCCCGCCCGGGTGGTGCAGGTGCCGATCGCCGCGATCAGCGCCTTCGACCCGCAGGTGGGAAAGATGTTCGCCTACTTCAACGAACATCCCGAATCGATCGACGTGGCGCCTTTGCGCGCAGCCCTCCCCGAACTGCGGACCCTCGAAGCGTGGATCGCCGCCACCGACTGGAAACTCTGAGGAGCCCACCGTGACCGATGGATTGCTGGCCAGTAACGGCCTCTTGCTGCCGCCCGGCGCGGGCGACAAGGTTCAGCCCACCATGACCCTCAAGGTCGGCGCGGAAAGCTCCGATGCCTGGTCCGCTTTCGAGGCCGAGGTCCCACCGGGTTTCGACGTCGGCGCGCACTGGCACGGCCACGCCGAAGAGATCTTCTACGTGGTCGAGGGCGAACTCGAACTACTGGCCTTCCACCCCGCCGCCGAAGCGGTCGGCGACTGGACCACCTGGGAAGCCGAGGACGGCACCACCGTATTCCGCGGCGGCCCAGGCGCTTTCATGTACGTGCCGGCCGGTTGCCCGCACGCCTTCTACAACCCCGGCACCAGCATGGCCAAGATGTTGTTCATGGTGACGCCGTCCGGCCACGAGAAGTACCTGGCCGAGCTGAGCGAACTGCTGATCTCGGGCGAGGCCACACCCGAGTTGATCGGGGAGCTGCGTTTGAAGCACGACATCCACCAGTTGACGGCCTTGCAGAATCGTCCGGTCGGCTGAACGAGCGACGCGGGTTCGGCGTCCCGATTTCCGGGGGCGCCGAAACACTATGAAATACAATCACTTCAGATATCTTGAGCGGCATGAACCCCCCATCTCGCGCCCTCAGGCTCGGCGTCGCCGCTGTCGCGGTCAGCGCCGCGCTGGTCGCCACCGCCGGTCCGGCGGCAGCGGACAGCACCCCTCCCTCGACCGGCAGCAGCTCGCTGAGCGCCCAGATCGCATGGAACGCGGCCTACCCCTTCATGCAGATTCTCGCGAAGATCTTCGACATCGGCTGCGCGGTCGGATCGAACGCCTGCGTCGGCACCCCGTCCCCCGGCTAGGCCGAACGACGAAAAGGCCCTCCGGGCATCGGAAGACGATGCGCGGAGGGCCTTTTCGGGCTTTGTCAGGCGATTACGCCTGGCCGACCTCGAAGCGAGCGAAGCGGGTGATGGTCACGCCGGCCTCGTCCAGAAGCGCCTTGACGGTCTTCTTGGAATCGGTGACGGACGCCTGCTCCAGCAGGACGACGTCCTTGTAGAAGCCGTTGACGCGACCCTCGGTGATCTTCGCCAGGGCGGCTTCGGGCTTGCCCTCTTCGCGGGCGGTCGCCTCGGCGATGGAGCGCTCCTTCTCGACCAGGTCGGCCGGAACCTCATCGCGGGTGACGTACTTGGCCTTGAGCGCGGCGACCTGCATGGCGGCGGCGCGGGCGACCTCGGCGGCGGCATCGCCTTCACCGGTGTACTCGACCAGGACGCCGACGGCGGGCGGCAGGTCGGTGGCGCGCTTGTGCAGGTAGACGGTGGTGTTGCCGTCGAAGGCGGCGACGCGGCGCAGCTCGAGCTTCTCGCCGATCTTGGCGGCCAGCTCCTGCAGGGCGGCGTCGGCGGTCTTGCCGTTGTCCAGCTCGACGGCCTTCAGGGCGTCCAGATCGGCCGGGCGAGCCTTGGCGGCAGCCGCGACGATGGCGTTGGCCAGCTCCTGGAACTCCGCGTTCTTGGCCACGAAGTCGGTCTCGGAGTTGATCTCCACCAGGACGCCGTCCTGCGCGGCGACCAGGCCCTCGGCGGTGGCGCGCTCGGCACGCTTGCCAACGTCCTTGGCGCCCTTGATGCGCAGGAACTCGACGGCCTTGTCGAAGTCGCCGCCGTTCTCCTCGAGCGCCTTCTTGCAGTCCATCATGCCGGAGCCGGTGAGCTCGCGGAGCCGCTTCACATCGGCGGCGGTGTAGTTCGCCATCTCGGGCGAGCCTCCCTTTGTGAGTGAAAGTCTGTGGGGGTCACACCTTGCCGACCGCTAGCGAACTAGAACGGTCGGCAAGGTGAACAGATGCCTGGTGGGCGTGGATCAGAAGTCGGCCGGGGTCTTGCCCGCCGGCTCTTCCTTCAGCTCCGCCTCGGCAGCGGTCTCGACGGTCTCGGCGGCGGGGGCGGCCTGAGCCAGCAGCTCCTGCTCCCACTCGGCGAGCGGCTCGCCGGCGCCGGCCTCAGGCTTCGAATCGCCACCGGCGCGCGAGGCACGGGCCTGCACACCCTCGGCGACCGCGGAAGCCACGACCTTGGTCAGCAGCGCGGCGGAACGGATCGCGTCGTCGTTACCCGGGATCGGGTAGTCGACCAGGTCGGGATCGCAGTTGGTGTCCAGGATCGCGATGACCGGGATGTTCAGCTTGCGAGCCTCACCGACGGCGATGTGCTCCTTGTTGGTGTCGACCACCCAGATGGCCGAAGGCACCTTGGCCATGTCCCGGATGCCGCCGAGGGTGCGCTCCAGCTTGGTCTTCTCACGCGTCAGCATGAGGATTTCCTTCTTGGTGCGACCTTCGAAGCCACCGGTCTGCTCCATGGCCTCGAGCTCCTTCAGGCGCTGCAGGCGCTTGTGGACGGTCGAGAAGTTGGTGAGCATGCCGCCCAGCCAGCGCTGGTTCACGTAGGGCATCCCGACGCGAGTCGCCTCGGCCGCGATCGACTCCTGGGCCTGCTTCTTGGTGCCGACGAAGAGGACGGTGCCGCCGTGGGCAACGGTCTCCTTGACGAACTCGTAGGCCTTGTCGATGTAGGTCAGCGTCTGCTGCAGGTCGATGATGTAGATGCCGTTGCGGTCGGTGAAGATGAACCGCTTCATCTTCGGGTTCCACCGACGGGTCTGGTGACCGAAGTGCGCGCCGCTGTCGAGCAGCTGCTTCATAGTTACGACAGCCATGGCTCTCGTTACTCCTTTGTTGCTGGTTGACACAGGAATCGGCGATCCCTGCCCTGGCGCCCACAGCCACCGGAACCCTCCGAAAGATTTCAGGGGACCAGCCGACGGCCTTCGATGTAGGCGCGCGAAGTCGGTCTGCACGCAACGCAAACCGCTGGACCAGTCTACGCAGGGGTTACCGGGAGGAGAAATCGCCCCCTCGAGCAGGCTGATTCGGCGGGCTCGAGTGCTGGTAGCGAGGTTGCGGCGGGGTGTATCGGGGGCGGAGGAAGCGCGCCCTGCCAATTTTCACAGGCGTGCGTGTTATCCACACTCGCCGATCACGGGGTTCCGGGCGGGTGGGCGTGCGCGGAGGCTGAGGGCATGCGCCTGATGTGGATCGTGTTCGGGTGGTTGCCGATCGTGCTGGTCGCCGCGCCGGTGTGCGTGGCGGCGCCCGGTGAGCGGTTCGAGTGGCCGCTACGACCGCGGCCGACGGTGGTGCGGGCGTTCGACAAACCCGCGCAGAACTGGCTGCCCGGGCATCGGGGAGTGGATCTGGCCGGGATTACGGGAGATCCGGTGCTCGCGGCGGGTGACGGGATCGTGGTGTTCGCGGGGACCGTGGCGGGCAAACCGGTGGTCTCCGTCGATCACGCCGGTGGGCTGCGCACCACATACGAGCCGGTCACCGCCTCGGTCACGGTGGGGCGCAGGGTGATTCACGGTGAGGCGATCGGGGTGCTGGCGGGCGGGCACGAAGGATGCCCGGTCGCGGCCTGCCTGCATTGGGGCTTGCGCCGCGACGGCGACTATCTGGATCCGCTCGGTCTGCTGCGCGCGATCCCGATTCGATTGAAACCGCTCGTGGCGACCGGCGAGACGCGACTCACGGCTGATTGCCCTGTCGAGACTCCGGACGCGGGTTCAGGATGGGGTCATGACGCAGGAGTCAGCGGCGGTGCCGTTCAGCTATCCGGAGGTCGGTGCCACGGCGGGTGAGTTCCCGGCCGGATACGACCATTTCCGGTTGCGGCGGCGGATCGGTTCGGGGCGGGCGTTGTTCGAGAGCGCGGGCGAGCAGATCCTGGCGTATCGAATGCAGCGGGGTACGAACGTCTTTCACGACGCGAGCACGCCGACCGCGGAGCCGGGCACCGAGATGACGATCCGGCTGGGGCCGGGGCCCATCGGCATCACCGCGCGCTGCCGGGTCGTTTACGTGGTGAACGAGCCCGATCGACGCGGATTCGCCTATGGCACCTTGCCCCGGCATCCCGAGATCGGTGAGGAGTTGTTCGCCGTCGAGTTCGATCCGGCCGATGAATCGGTTTACGGCGTGGTGGCGGCATTTTCGCGACCGGGAACCTGGTACGTGCGGCTGGGCGCACCGGTGGTGCGACTTATTCAGCGTTGGTTCGCCGGGCGCTACATCGCCGCCCTCGTACCCCAGCACTGAACCGGCGGTATCAGGAGTCGAGTTGCGCAGTGAGGGCAGCCGCCTCGGCGCGCAGGGATGCGGCGCGCTCGGCCCCTCCGCTCAGCCCGTCGTATTCGCTTGCGGCGGTGCGGCGGTCGGCGATTTCGGCCCGGACGATGGCTTCGATATCGGCTTCGGTGAGAATGCGGCGCTCGCGTTCCGCTGCGCCGAGGCCGACGGCACTGGATTCGATCGCGCCCGCCTGTACATCCGATCCGTCGACCGCTTCCGCATTGTCGATCGCGGCCAGGGCCGAGCGGAGTGCGGCTGTCGCCGTGCGATCGCGGGCCTTCATGGCCACGGGCACGGCCGCGCGCAGGCGGTCACGCAGGGACGGGGTCTCGGTGGATCGGTCGGCGGTCATGAAATGGACGCTACGGACCGAATCCACGCGCGTCGAGCATATTCCGGGCTACCAGCCGATGCGGTGGCCGCGAAACCACCACATCGACTGGGACGCAAGGCTTCAGACGCCCGCGGTGGCGGCCTTCTCCTGCTCCGCCAGTTCGGACTTCCAGCGGCGGAAACCCTCTTCGGTGCGGCCGCGCCGCCAGTACCCGGAGATCGAGGACGCCCATTCGGCGGTGATCCCGCGCTCCTTGCGGATGTAGGGGCGCAGCTCGTGCATGACCGCCTGCGCCTCACCGTGGATGAACACCTGGACCTGGCCGTCGCGCCACGGTGCGGCCTTGACCGCCGCGGCGAGGCGTTCGCCGGGTTCGGCGTCGCCACGGTGAACCCAGATGCGCTCCACGCCTTCGGGATAGGGGAAGAACAATTCGTCGGCGGGACCGCCGACCTCCAGGAATACCGAGCCGACGGCATCGGCGGGCAGGGCGGCGCAGGCGGCGGCGATGGCGGGCAGGGCGCTCTCGTCACCGGCGAGCAGATGCCAGTCGGCGTCCGCGCGCGGGGCGTAAGCGCCACCGGGGCCCATCAATTCGATGCTGTCGCCGGGTTCCGCGGTGGCCGCCCACGGTCCGGCCACGCCCTCGTCACCGTGGTAGACGAAGTCGATGACGATCTCCTGCGCGGCGGCGTCCACCTCGCGCACGGTGTAGGTCCGGACGGTTTCGCCGTCGGCGCCCGGGAAGACGAGCTTGACGTAGGCGTCGGTGAAGGCGTTCGGCTGGAAGGCCGCGAACCCGGGGCCGCCCAGGCGCACGCGGATCAGGTGATCGGTGAGCCGGACGGTGTTCTGCACTACGAGGGTCGTACGTGGGCGAGCCACAACCAGTACCTCCATGAATTAGGATTACCTAAGTAACCGTAGCACGATCTCCGATAGCTCGTCGATACGTTCGCGATATGGCGGAGGTATACCGGGTCCGAACGGACTCGGTTGGCACCGTGCAACTCGTCCGAGCGCTGTGCTGCGGTCGAGGTACGGGAACCCATCGTGAGTGCCGGCGTGTGCGCCGCGTCGGACGGAGATGTTCGACCTGTCAGGTCAACGGCGTCGCGCCCGGAATGATTCCGCGCTCTCACCAGTGCGGAGCAGCGCTGGCCGTTACCTGCGAGGGTCTTGCCGAACATGAGCTTGCACCACTTACAAGGACAGTCGGCACCACTGACAAGGACAGTCGGCAGTAGTGACAAGGACAGTCGGCAGTAGTGACAATTCGAGACCGGTCAGCTGATTGATCGCGAGGCTGTCAGCTGGATCGAACTCCGTACGGCGCGGCGGCGGGCGGCGGGCGGCGATCAGGCGAGTTCGTCCGCGAAGGCGGCGAGCGCCCTGCTGAGGTCGGCAAATCCGGAGGTGGGCGGGCCGCCGGGCTCCGTCATATAGACATCGCGGCGGATCTCGATCATGAGGGCGGTGACACGGGGGTCGGTGACGTAATAGTCCAGGGGCACATAGGTTCCCGCGAACGGCGTGTCGGTGGCGGTCGCGCCGATCGCTCCGAGACAGGTGCGAGCCCGGTCCAGCAGGGCGGGTGGGGTGTGGAAGTCGTCGGTGCCCAGGCAGATCGGCGGGCGGGGGCCGTCCGCGTGCAGTTCGTACGGGAGCGGCCGGGAGGGATAGGAGTGCACGTCGAGGATGACGGCGCTGCCAGTGGCGGCCAAGCGGTCGGCGACCAGGTCGGTCATGGCTCGGGCGTACGGGTGGAAGTAGGTGTCGAGCAAGGGGTTCGGGTCGAACTCGCCAGGACGGAGCGGAGTGCGGTGGGTGGTTCGGGTGTAGACGGCGGCCATGCCGACGGTGAGCATTTCCTCGCGATCGTCGGGGAAACGTTCCGGATCCACGACCAGGCGGGAGCGGCGGTTCACGAACTGCCAGGGGCGGATTCGCATGTGGTCGGCGGCCGCGGCCGCCAGGTGTTCAGTGTGCGCGTCGGTGATGTGATCGAGTTCGAGTTCCAGGGCGGCGTCATCGAGCAGGATGCCGGTGCGGACCTCCGACGGGATGACGCGTGACGAGTGGGGTACGTGCAGGATGACCGGTGAATCGGGGTGGCCCGCAATGCGTTCGAAGGAATCAGGCACGGGGGTGCGCCTGGTCGTGGACCTTCTTCAGGCGTTCGATGGAGACGTGGGTGTAGAGCTGGGTGGTGGCCAGGCTGGTGTGGCCGAGGATCTCCTGGACCACGCGCAGGTCGGCGCCACCTTCGAGTAGATGGGTGGCGGCGGTGTGGCGGAAACCGTGCGGGCCCATATCGGGTGCGCCCGGAATCGCGGAAACCACCTCGTGCACCACCGTTCTGGCCTGCCGCTGATCGATGCGCTTGCCGCGTCGCCCGAGCAGCAGTGCCCGCCCCGATTCCGGGGTGGCGAACGATGATCGCCCGTACTGCAACCACAGCTCCAGTGCCCGATCGGCCGGCGCCCCGAACGGCACCGAACGCTCCTTGTTCCCCTTACCCAGCACCCGCACCAACCGGCGCTCCCGATCCACGTCCTCGATATCCAAACCACACAGCTCACTCACGCGAATCCCGGTGGCGTACAGCATCTCCACGATCAGCCGATCCCGCAAGGCCATCGGATCATGCTGCGCCGCACCCGATTCCGCCGCCGCCATGGCCGCCTTCGCCTGCTCCTTCCCGAGTACCGCGGGCAACACCCGATGCGCACGCGGCGACCCCAGCCGCGGCCCCGGATCCACCTTCAACCGCCCCGTATGCGCCAGCCACCCGGTGAAAGTCCGCGCCGACGACGACCGCCGCGCCATGGTCGTCCGCGCCGCCCCACCGGCCGCCTGCTCCGCCAGCCACGACCGCAGCAACGCCAAATCCAGCTCCCCCACCCCCGAATCCGCCGACCGCGCCAGCAAATGCTCCAGCAACGACCGCGCATCCCCCACATACGCCCGCTCCGTATGCGCCGACCGATTCCGCCCCAACCGCAAATGCCGCCCGTACTCCACCAGCAACGCTTCCAAATCCTCCGGCAATCCACCCATCCCCCCACGCTGACCCCGATCCGCCCCCACCGCAAGCACCCTCGCCGAAAACCAGCCCGCCGAGTGGCACACCAACGTCGCCAACACGGGCAAAACTCCACGCTGGTGTGCCACTCACCCAGCTTCACCCTGAGACGGCCGCGTGAGCTCGACCAGCGACCGTGCTCAACCACCGACCATGGTCAGCCGGCCACGCTCGACCAGCGGCCACGCGCGACCAGCGGCCACAGTTGGCCAGCGGCTGGCGGCGGTGGGGGTGGGCGGCGGTCAACGGTGGCGGTCGTGGGTGGCTGAAACCTCCTCCGTGGCTGAGCGATTCGACGGGGCGAGGCGGTACCACCCGTCGCCGTCGCAACCGATGAGGCCGGCCAGCTCGAGTGCGGACAGGGTGGCTCGGACTGCGGGGAGCGAAAGGCCGGTGGTGGTGACGAGAGCGCGGGGCGAGCATGAACCCGCCGTGGGCAGGGCCGCGTACAGCAGTGCTTCGTCGTCGGCGAGGTTGTCCTCGGGATTCGCGGGGACCGCGCCCGGGAGCGACAGGCGCAAGGGTCCCGCTTCGTCCAGCACTTGTTCGGCACTGGTCACGATGAATGCCTCCCCGTCTCGGATCATCCGATGGCATCCCGCCGACGCCGCCGAGGTGATCGGCCCGGGCACCGCCATGGCCGGACGGCCCAGCCGCCGCGACCATTTGACGGTGTTGCGGGCCCCGCTCCGCAATCCGGCCTCGACCACCACGACCCCGTCTGCCAGAGCGGCTATCAGCCGATTCCGGGCCAGGAAATGATGCTTCCGCGCCGTCGTTCCCGGCGGATACTCGCTCACCACCAGCCCGGTGTCCGCGATCTCTGCCAGCAACCGATCATGCTGCACCGGATAGGGCCGATCCGCACCGCAGGCGAGCACCGCGACAGTCGTCCCGCCGACGGCAAGTGCAGCCCGGTGCGCCATACCGTCGATCCCGAACGCCGCCCCGGAAACCACCGTCCATCCGCGCGCCGCCAACTCGCCCGCGATCTCGCCCGTCGCGTGATTCCCGTACCCGGTGCTGCATCGCGACCCCACCACCGCAACCGCCTGCTCGGTGCACTCCGCCAGCGACCGAGACCCCCGCACCCACAACACCAACGGCGCGGCCCCGGCCTCGTCCCGCTCCGGATCGAGCTGCCGCAACCCGAGCATCCGCCAAGCAGGCCACTCCGCATCCTCCGGCGTCACCACCCGCCCCCCGAACCGTTCGATAGTGGCCAAATCCCGCTCCGCCACATCGATTCCACGCCGCAACTCGGTAGGCCCCCGCAACGCCTCCGGCAGCGCACACTCCCGAACCGCCCGCGCCGCCTCCACCACCCCCACCGACTCGATCAACGACGACAACGCCGCACACGGCCCCTGCACCACCCGCGACAAATACACCCACGCCAAACGCCTTTCATCGGACCCGAATTCGCCCGCAACCCCGACCGACATCTGACCACCCGCGAACTCCTTTCCCGCCTCGACAGACGCCTGACCGCCCGCGAATTCCCCCCTCGCGCCGATACGAGACTCATCGCCGGCACGTTCTCCTCGCACGGCTACAGGCGCATCGGTGCCCGGGACTTCGTTCCGGGCACCGATGGGGGCTGGAACGCCTGGAAGTTCCTCTGGCTCGGTGTGTTTCGAGGTGGGGTTACTCGACTCGAACTCGTTCGGCTCTTTATTCATGTCGGCCGCCGTTCGAGAGGGCTCGCCTGCCCATGCAGTGATTTCGATAGCGGCCGTTGCGAATCCAGCCGCATTTCATAGCGTTCGGCGGTTCCGGAGTGTCCTCGGGGCGCGGGACGAGTGGCAGCAGGTGGGGTGGGATGTCGTTGGTGGTCGGATTGCTGCCGGGTGCGAGGCAGGCGCAGCATTCGCCGCTGTCCGCGCATCCGCCGTCGTCGCCGCAAGGGCACGGCTTTCCGTCTTCGTCGTAGCCACCGCAGCCGTAGGGTTCGCGGCAGGTTTCTGGTGACGTGCGCAAAACGTCGGCGGGGTTGGAGGCGGTGCTGCGGTCGAGGGCATTGGGCTGCTGGCGGGTCATGACACTCCTCGCTGACGGAAGTTGATGGCTTGCAGGACGTCTTGGGCTGTGGGGAGGTCGCCGCCGCGGAGGTCGCAGACCGTCCAGGCGACTCGGATTGCGCGGTCCGCGCCGCGGGCGGACATGCGGCCGTGGCGGAGGGCGTGTTCGACGGGGGCCAAGGCTTCCCGGGGGAGGCGGAAGCGCTGGCGGAGGACGTGGCCGGGGACTTCGGCATTGGTGACGAGTTGTAGTGCGGCCCAGCGTTTCGCGGCGGCTTCGCGGGCTGCCGTGACCCGGGTGCGGACCGCTTCGCTGGATTCGACTTCGTCGCCGCTGAACGCCCCGGCCGCTTGGGCATGCATCTGGACCGCGAGGTCGATGCGGTCCATCAGCGGACCGGACAACTTTCCGAGATAGCGACGCCTGGCCAAAGGCGCGCAGATACAGTCGATGTCGCGTGCGGGCGCACACGGGCAAGGATTCGCGGCGAGAACGAGCTGGAACCTGGCCGGATAGCGCGCCACTCCATCGCGGCGGGCTATGCGTACCTCGCCTTCCTCGAGTGGAGTTCGCAGGGCTTCAAGGACTTTGGTCGATATCTCCGCGCATTCATCGAGGAACAGGACACCGCGGTGAGCACAGCTGGCGGCGCCGGGGCGGGCCGAACCCGAGCCGCCGCCGATCATGGCGGCCACCGAGGACGAGTGGTGCGGAGCAACGAAAGGCGGCGCGGTGATGAGGGGATGATCGTCGGAGAGGGTGCCGGCTACCGAATGGATCGCGGTGACCTCCAGGGATTCTCGTTCCCGCAAAGGTGGGAGGAGGCTCGGGAGACGCTGGGCCAGCATGGTTTTACCGATGCCGGGCGGGCCGGTGAGGAGCAGGTGGTGACCACCGGCCGCCGCTACTTCGAGGGCCCAGCGAGCCTGGTCCTGGCCGACCACTTCACTCAGATCGCCGATGGACGGGAGAGCGGGGACCTCCATGGGTTCGGGTGGCTGCAACTCGGCACCGCCGCGCAGCCAGTCGACCAACTCGCCGAGGGTGGATGCGCCGAGAACACGAACACCGTCGACCAGACCGGCTTCGGTCAAAGCGGCGGTAGGGACCACGACGGTGCCGCGACCAGCGGTGCGGGCGGCGAGAACGGCGGGCAGGATGCCGCGCACGCGGCGCACCCGGCCGTCCAGGGCGAGCTCACCGAGCAGGACCGTATCGGCCAGTCGCTTACCCGGAATCACACCCGCCGCGTCCAATACCGCCGCGGCCAAAGCCAGGTCGTAGACGCTGCCGACCTTGGGCAGCGTGGCCGGGGACAATGCCAGGATGACCCGGCCGTCCGGCCACTTCTCACCGGTGTTCGTCACCGCCGCCCGCACCCGGTCTCGCGACTCCTGCAAGGTGGTGTCCGGCCGCCCGACCAGATGCACCGACGGCAAGCCCTGGCCGATATCGGCTTCGATCTCCACCAGCTGCCCGTCCACACCATTGACCGCCACCGAGAACGCCCTGCCCAGCGGCATGCTCAGAACACCCCCTCGAGGTGTTTGATCTCGGGTTCGCCGACCGGCCGCAGCAGCACCGACACCACGTCGAACCGGACCCGCAGCCACGGCCCGTGCTGTTCGTTCAGCCACACCACGGCCAGCCGGCGGATGCGCTGCTGTTTGAGGAAGGTGACCGCTTCGGCGGGCTGGCCGAAGCCCAGGCCGCTGCGCGTCTTCACCTCCACGAACACGGTCAGCCCGTCCGGCGCCCGTGCGATCAGGTCGAGTTCCCCGTACCGGCAGCGCCAGTTGCGGGCCACGATCTCCATCCCGGCGTCGCGCAGATACGCGGCCGCCAGGTCCTCCCCGTGCGCTCCGAGCGCGAGATTGTGTGCCATGAAAGCCAGCATGGCCGGGCCCGCGAACGGACCCGGCCATGCCGACCTGGGAAAACAGAAAACCTGTGGATACCGGAAAGCTGTGGATTACTCCGGAAGCCGCAGGTCAGGCTTCTCCAGTTCTTCGATATTCACGTCCTTGAAGGTGATGACGCGAACGTGCTTCACGAAGCGCGCCGGCCGGTACATGTCCCAAACCCATGCATCGGACATACGCACCTCGAAATACACCTCGCCATCGGCGTTCTGCGGTCGCAGTTCGACGGAATTGGCGAGGTAGAAGCGGCGCTCGGTCTCCACCACGTACGAGAACTGGCCGACGATGTCCTTGTACTCGCGGTACAGGGATAGCTCCATCTCGGTTTCGTATTTCTCGAGGTCCTCGGCGCTCATCGGGTGGAACGTCCTCCTTATCGCCACACTGGGTGTAGTAGAGACATCATCCCGCATGCACCGACGCGGTAGCCACTCGGCCGGTCTCCCGGACGTTTCGCCAGGACCGACGGTGCTCGGGGGTGATGCCCAGTCGCTGTATGGCCTCGGTGTGCTCTGGGGTGTTGTAGCCCTTGTGGGCGGCGAATCCGTACCCGGGGTACTGCCGGTCCAGATCCACCATCATCCGGTCGCGGGTGACTTTCGCCAGCACGCTCGCCGCGGCGATGCACGCGGCGGCCGCGTCACCCCCGATGACCGGCAGTGATGGCACCGGAACCCCCGGCACCCGGAAGCCGTCGGTGAGGACGTAACCGGGTACCGGATCCAGGCTCGCGACGGCCCGCCGCATGCCTTCGATATTGGCCACGTGGATGCCGATGGCGTCGATCTCCCAGGCCGGGACGACGATCACCGACCAGGCCAGGGCCAGCCGTTTGATGACCGGGAACAGCTCTTCGCGGGTCGATTCGGTGAGCTTCTTGGAATCGTCGAGACCGGCCAGCGAGGTGTACGCCTTGGGCGCCAGCAAACAGGCGGCGACCACCAGCGGCCCGGCCGACGGACCGCGACCGGCCTCGTCCACGCCCGCCACCGGCCCCAGGCCGCTGCGGATCAGCGCGGCCTCGAGCGTCCGTAGCCCGCTCGCGCGCCGCATGACGACGCGCGGGGGCCAGTCACCGCGCTGAATCGGCTCGATCTTCTTGCCGCCCCGCTGTTTCGGGGTGCTCTTCGCCATCTTCCCCACCGGTCGATTATCCCGTAGGAACTCAGTTCGTCTGCGGGTCCTGAGACCGCACCGGACCGATCCGCCCCGGCGGCCAGATCTTGAAGACGGCCTTGCCGCGGACATCGTCCACCGGAACCGTGCCCTGCAGTTCGTCTTTCATGTGGTAGCGGGAGTCGGCCGATTCGGCGCGATTGTCACCCATCACCCACAGATTGCCGTCCGGCACCGTGACCGGACCGAACGCGCGCCCGCCCGCATTGAACGGCACATCCGGCCGCGCGGGATCGAACGGATTGTTGTGCACCACGTACGGCTCGTCGAGTGGCTTGCCGTCCACCAGGATTCGGCCCTGGGCGTCACAGCATTCGACCTTCTGCCCGCCGGTGGCGATGACGCGCTTGACGAGGTCGTTCTCGTCCGGCGGCACCAGGCCGAAGAAGGACAGGCCGTTCTGCAGGCCGCGCACCAGGGTGTTCGAGGAGCGGATCGACTTGTAGTGCTTGTTCCAGTCGTCGGTCGGGCCGACGAACACCACCACGTCGCCGGGCTTCGGATCACCGAAGTAGTAGCTCAGCTTCTGCACGTAGATGCGGTCGCCGGTGCAGCCCGCGCAGCCGTGCAGGGTGGGTTCCATCGATTGCGAGGGAATCACGTACGGCCGGCCGATGAATGTCACCAGCAGCGCCACGATGATCGCCGCGAAACCGACCAGCATGGGCAGCTCCTGCCAGAACGGACGCTGCTTCTTCTTCGGCTTGGGGGCCGGTGCACGTCCGTCGTCGTCGGATCCCGACACCGCCACCGCCTCGCTCTCGTCTGCCACCGGAACAGAGTAGCCCGGCACCGCGAACAATCATGCGGTGCCGGGCTACTCGGCGATCCTGGATGCTGGGCTAGCTCAGCGCTTTTCCTTGATCTTGGCGGCCTTGCCGCGCAGATCGCGCAGGTAGTACAGCTTGGCGCGACGCACGTCACCGCGGGTCACGACCTCGATCTTGTCGAGGTTGGGGCTGTGCACCGGGAAGGTGCGCTCCACGCCGACACCGAACGACACCTTGCGCACGGTGAAGGTCTCGCGGATGCCGCCGTTCTGGCGAC
The DNA here is from genome assembly GCF_021183565.1 of Nocardia yamanashiensis. Taxonomy (NCBI): domain Bacteria; kingdom Bacillati; phylum Actinomycetota; class Actinomycetes; order Mycobacteriales; family Nocardiaceae; genus Nocardia; species Nocardia yamanashiensis. Next base: position 316,331 of record NZ_CP089226.1, on the reverse strand, counting down.
GGATGACGACGCCCTTGAAGACCTGGACGCGCTCCTTGTTGCCTTCGATAACCTTCACGTGAACGTTCACGGTGTCACCCGGGCGGAAGTCCGGGACGTCGCTGCGCAGCGACTTTTCATCGACGAAGTCGAGGGTGTTCATTTCCGTCCTTATGTGTTTTCGCGCGAACAGAGGAACCTGGCGGCTGGCCGTGAGGCGCTCGACCGGTTCGTGCTCCGGATAATTGGGCGGTGCCCGGGCATGGTTCACCCAGGGCAACCCAGATATTGTGCCAGAGCACCGAACGCCGCTGGTAATCGGGGGCTACGACCTGGTGTTGGCGCGGGTCAGGGCGGCGGCTATATCGGAGACTAAGGGCGGGTAGTCGGTTTTGCCGGTCACCACTTGGAGGAAGACCAGTCGGTTCTGCTCGGCGGTGGCGGCCTTCAGGCAGTCTTGCAGTTCGCCCACGGTCGTCGCCCGCAGGGTCAGGACGGTTTTGTCGTCGCCGCCGAAAGCGTGCGGGAGGAAGATCCAGCGCCAGGGGGCGATGTCGTTGTACTGGGCTTCCGGTCCGTGGATCGCCCGCTCGATGGCGTAGCCGGCGTTGTCGACCAGGATGATGACGCCGGTCAGCCGCCGCTGAATCCAGGTGCCGAGTTCTTGAATGGTGAGCTGCGCCGCGCCATCGCCGATGACCAGCACCGTGCGGCGGTCCGGGCAGGCCAGGCCCGCACCGAGCGCGGCGGGCAGGGCGTAGCCGATGGAACCCCACAGCGGCTGGCCGAGAAAGGTGATGCCGGCGGGCATGCGCAGGGTGGCCAGGCCGAAGAAGGCCGAACCCTGGTCGGCGACAACGAGATTGTTGTTGCCGAGGGCGGCGGCAACCGCGGGCCAGAGCGCGGCTTGGCTGAGCGGGGTGTCCGGCGGCGTGGTCAGCGGGCGCGCTTCGACATCCTCGTGCGGGGCCTGCACGGGGTCGGCGAACTCGCCCGCGAGGGCGGTGAGGATTTCCAGCGCGGCGGTGAGCGAGAGCGGCGCGAAGGCGTCGACGCCGCCGATGACCGTGCGTTCGGGGCCGATGTCGATGGTCCGCCGCGCATCGATGCGATGGCTGAAGCCGGCGGTGATGCTGTCCGTGTACTGCACACCGACCGTCACCAGCCGCTCGGAATCCTCGACGGCAGCGCGCACGCTCTCCGGTGAGGCCGCGCCGGTGTAGACGCCGACGAAGTTCGGGGCCGATTCGTCCACGACCGTCTTGCCCCAGGCCAGCGTGGCGTGCGGGAGGGCGCGGGCGGCGATGAGGGCGCGCAGTTCGTCGGTCGCGCCGACCCGGTTCACGAAGACGTCGGCGAGCACCGCCACCTGCCGCCCGGCCAGGAATTCCCGCGCCGCCTGCGCGAAGGCCACGCGAGCCCCGGCGCTGCTGAAGTCGGCGGGCGGGGCGAGCGGGGCGGCGGGTGGCTCGACTTCCAGGCGCGCGGTGTCGGTGGCGAGCATGAGGTACCCCGGACGCCGGTGCACCCGAACCGAATTCAGCACGCGGTCGATCTCCTGGCAGGCATCCGCCGCGCCGAGATCGGCCTGCGCGCAGGTGACCTCGGCGGCGATCCGGCGGAAGTGATGGAAATCGCCGTCGCCGAGCGTGTGATGAATGACGCGGTGATTGGCCTGGATGTCTTTCGCCGGGACGCCGACGATGTGCACCACCGGCACATGCTCGGCGTAACTCCCGGCGATGGCGTTCACCGCACTGAGTTCGCCGACGCCGTAGGTGGTGACGACCGCGCCGATGCCACGTAAGCGCGCGTAGCCGTCGGCCGCGTAGCCGGCGTTCAATTCGTTCGCGCTGCCGACCCATTCGATATTCGGGTGCGCGACGATATGGTCGAGGAATTGCAGATTGAAATCGCCTGGCACCCCGAATATTTCGGTGACGCCGAGTTCGTGGAGCCGATCGAGCAGATAATCGCCGACGACATAGCTCATGGACCTACCTTGTCACCCCGGCCATGAGTCAGCAACCGATCAGCTACAGATCCGGGTGTCGGGAGTGGCGCGGGCGGGGCGGGCACCACGGTGCGCACCAATTCCTCTTCGGCGGCGCGGCGGACATGCACCACGTCCGGTTTTCCGGCGAGCAGGTCCTGGACGAAGATCTTGGCCCGGATCACCGGGCGGCGGTAGCGGCGTTCGCGCACGATCGCCCGGCGCATGAGCCCGCGCCGGGTGCCGTAGCGCCAGCGTGCCCAGGGTGCGCCGGGGCGGGACAGGCGCAGCGCGCCGACCACCAGCAGCGGCAGGAAGAACATGCCGAACAGGCCGGTCCAGATCTTTCCCTTGGCGATGACGATGGCCGCCAGCACCAGGTTCACGAAGGCGAAGATCACCACGACCGCGCGTTCGTACGCGTTCGGGTCACTGCGGAAGTCGTTGATATCCAACAGCCAGAGCGGGTGGAAACCGAGCAGCAAAAGCCCGGTTACGGCGATGGCGACGAATACCGCGTCCACCGAAGTCCGGCCCTGCTCCTCCCAATACACATCGCGCAGGTAGTAGATGAGCGCGAATTCGTCGAGCACGAGAGCGGCGCCCAGACCGAACGACGCGGCCAGCGCGCTGATCACACCGACACTGCTCTGGTACAGGGTGATCAAGCCGACGCCGGAACTGAGCACCAGGATCACGCCGAACACCATGTGGTGAATGTGCACGTCTCCGGCGCGAAGATTGCCGGGCCACCAGCGCACCTGTTTGCGAATGAGCCGCACGCTGATTCGGATCAGCAGGAACCCGACGATGAACCCCAGGAGCAGGCACGCCAGCGGCAAGCGACCGTTCTCGATGATCGCGTCGTGCCACCACCGGCGAAGTTCCATGCGCTTGCCATCTCCCGATCAGCTCCGCGATCAACCGTCCCCGCCACGCTACCGGCGTGCGGCCAACACCGGTTGAACCCGCACCCAGCGCCATTGTGCGCCCCGGTGTCGGAGCCGTGACATTGCGGTACGGACCGGACGGCCGCTACCGTCGGTCACGTGACAACACCGGCGCACGCAGCAGTCGTTCTCTGACAACAGGACTGACGTAGTTCCGGCCGCTCCCCCGCGGCCGTATCCGAACCGCAGTCCTGTCGTGCCCGGCATCGGCCGGTAATGCCGTGATTCCCGGCGGAATTTCGCGCGCTGTCACCACGCGCCCATGGCCGATCCGCACGTTCCCGGACCTTCGAGGAACGAGCTTCACTTGAACAACCCAGACATGATCCGGTGGATCGAGAACGGGCGGCAGCGTCACGCGCGCTGGCGTTCGGAGAACGGTTCGCCGCCGCCCGCCCGTATCGCGGTGGTGGACGATCGGCTCAGCGCGGACGCGGCGCTGCGCCTCGCGCAAAACGGCACCGCGATGCTGTGGCGCGGCGACTTCCACCAGGCGATCCAATTACTGAACGCCTTACGCGCCAGACTGGACCGGAATGCCGACGATCGGCGTCACGCGCGCGGTCCGATCCTCCCCACCGACGCGACAGATCGTCGTGCCGCACAGCACATTCAACCGAACGACACCCGTGATTCCGGCCCCCAGCCGCCGATGCATCTGCTCGGCGGAGTGACTTTCGCCGCCGACTCCGAGGCGCGAACGGCAACGCCCGCAGCGGCGGACGATGTCGGCTCAGCGGCGGCCAGTTCCAGCACAGCGACGCCCAGTTCCAGCACAGCGACGGCCGATTCCAGCGCAGCGGCGGCAAGTTCGAGCACAGCAACGCCCAGTTCCAGCACAGCGGCGGCAAGTTCGAGCACAGCAACGCCCAGTTCCAGCACAGCAACGCCCAGTTCGAGCACAGCGGCGGCCAGTTCCAGCACAGCGACACCCAGCTCCGGGACACCGGCGTCCAGTTCCAGCGCGGCGATGGCGCTCGCCTATCGGAAGTATCGGAACGCACGGACCCGGCGGGCGCTCGTCCTCGGGATGTTGCTGGTGGAACTCGATCCCGGCCATCGGCTTGCCCTGCGACGCGCGCCCGATTTCTCGGCGGCGTGCCACGAGGCATACGGCCCGGGTACGGAATCGACGCTGGTATCGCTTTCCGAACTGCGGGGTGTGGCAAGTGCTTCCGAATGGCGGCGGCGGGGCGTGTACGTCCCGGCGCTGGATGCGCGGATTCATCCGCACTACGGAGTCTTCGCTCCCGGACGGGGCGAATACGTGGATCTGGTCGCGCGCGCCCCGCTGCCATCGCGGGAGCTGGCGTTCGATATCGGAACCGGCACCGGGGTTCTCGCGGCGGTGCTGGCGCGGCGGGGCGTCCGGTCGATCGTGGCGACCGATACGAGTACGCGGGCGCTGGGTTGTGCTCGTGACAATCTGGATCGGCTCGGATACGGCGAACAGGTCGAGCTGATGCGTACCGACCTATACCCGCCGGGGCGCGCACCGCTCGTGGTCTGCAATCCACCCTGGATACCGGGAAAGCCGCGCACGCCATTGGATTTCGCGATCTACGATCCGGGCAGTCGGATGCTGCGCGCCTTCCTCGATCGGCTCGGCAGGCATCTCACCGTTGATGGTGAGGGCTGGCTGATCCTCTCCGATCTGGCCGAACGTCTCGGCCTGCGGACTCGCCGAGAATTGTTGTCGGCCTTCGATACCTCGGGGCTTCGGGTTGTCGATCGGCTCGATACCCGGCCGCGGCATGCTCGGGCTCAGGACGTGGACGATCCGTTGTTCGCCGCTCGTAGTGCTGAGATCACTTCGCTGTGGAGGCTTTCGAGAGCCTCGTAGCCGGGGGCCGTAGAGCGGCAACTAGATAGTGGGGTCGCTTCGCCTGCCGTCCCCGGCTGTGGTCCCCCTGATGGAAGCCGTCACGTCACCTTCCGGCGTTGTTCCGGCCGTTGTCGCCTTTCGAACTTCGATTCGGGCTTTCGATGGCGAGATGCCCTGGGTTGAAACAGACCCGGGGGTCAGTGGCACATCAGTGCGGGGGTTCCTCGGCGAGTCGCCACGGTCATGTGCCGTCGATCTTGGAGGGATGATGACCTTGGTACTTGGGCGTGGGGAAATGGGACGAAATGCCCGGTGAGGTACCAAGGTCAAGTTGGGGGTGGGTGGATAGCGTGACGGGCGGGCTTCAGGGTGACTGGAGCCCGCCCGTTGGCGAATCGCGGTGGGGGTTACTTGCCGAAGCCGGCGCGGCGGAGGGCGTCCGCCATGGAACCGCTGGGGGCCGACTGGTTTCGGCGGTCCTGCTGGCGATTGCCCTGGCCGCCCTGGCCGCCCTGGCGTCCGCCGCCCTGGCCGCGCTGCTGGCCGCCGCCGCCCTGGCCCTGGCGCGGGGCGCCGCCGCCGCGCTGCTGGCCGCCGCGTGAACCGCCCTGGCCGCGTTCGGGTTTCGCATTACCGGGCTCGTCGTCGAGGCGGAGGGACAGGCCGATCCGCTGGCGCTGGACGTCCACCTCGAGGACCTTCACCTTCACCACGTCACCGGATTTCACGACTTCGCGCGGATCCTTCACGAAGTTATGCGACATCGCCGAGACGTGGACGAGGCCGTCCTGATGGACGCCGATGTCGACGAAGGCGCCGAAGGCGGCGACATTCGTGACGACGCCTTCGAGGACCATGCCGGGCTGCAGATCAGCGACCTTCTCGATGCCGGCGGCGAATTCGGCGGTCTTGAATTCGGGGCGGGGGTCACGGCCGGGCTTCTCGAGCTCGGCGATGATATCCGTGACCGTCGGGACACCGAACTTCTCGTCGGTGAAATCGGCCGGCTTCAGGGCGCGGAGGGCGGTCGTATTTCCGATCAGCTCGGCGACGCCGCGACCGGAGGCGTCGAGGATCCGGCGGACGACCGGGTAGGCCTCGGGGTGCACGGCGGAACTGTCCAGGGGATCGTCGCCCTCGCGGATACGGAGGAAGCCGGCGCACTGCTCGAAAGCCTTCGGGCCCAGGCGGGGGACGTCCTTCAGACCGGTGCGGCTGCGGAAGGGGCCGTTCGCGTCGCGGTGCGCGACGATGCTCTCCGCGATCGAGTTCGAGACGCCGGAGACCCGGGACAGAAGCGGCACCGAGGCGGTGTTCACGTCCACGCCGACCGCGTTCACGGCGTCCTCGACGACCGCGCCGAGGGAGCGGGCGAGCAGGGTTTCGGAGATGTCGTGCTGGTACTGGCCGACGCCGATGGACTTCGGGTCGATCTTCACCAGTTCCGCGAGAGGGTCCTGGAGACGGCGGGCGATGGAGACCGCGCCGCGGAGGGAGACGTCCATGTCGGGGAGTTCGGCGGAGGCGTAGGCCGAGGCGGAATACACCGACGCGCCCGCTTCCGAGACCACGATCTTCGTCGGCTTCTTGTCCGGAATGCGGGAGATCAGTTCGGCGGCAAGGGCGTCGGTCTCGCGAGAAGCGGTGCCGTTACCGATGGCGATGAGCTCGACATTGAACCGCGCCACGAGCGCACCGAGCACGGCCAGGGACTTCTCGGTCTGCCCCTGCGGCTTGTGCGGGTAGATCACCTCGGTCGCGACGGCCTTACCGGTCGAATCGACGACCGCGACCTTCACGCCGGTGCGGTAGCCGGGGTCCAGGCCCATCGTCGTGCGGGTGCCGGCGGGTGCGGCGAGGAGCAGGTCGCGCAGGTTCGCGGCGAACACGTCCACGGCGTCGCGTTCGGCGGACTGGCGCAGCCGCATGCGGGTGTCGATGCCGAGGCTGACCTGGAGCTTCGTGCGCCAGGCCCAGCGGACGGTGTCGAGCAGCCAGGTGTCGGCGGGGCGGCCCTGGGCGGCGATGCCGAACTTGTGCGCGATACGGCCCTCGTAGACGGTCCGCTCGCCCTCCTCCGGCTCCTCGGTGTCGGCTTCGAGGTGCAGGGACAGCACCTCTTCCTTCTCGCCGCGCAGCAGCGCGAGAATCCGATGGGACGGCAGCTTCGTGAACGGCTCGGAGAACTCGAAGTAGTCGGCGAACTTCGCGCCTACCTCTTCCTTGCCCGCGCGCACCGTGGAGGTGATCTGCCCGCGGTTCCACATCAGCTCGCGGAGTTCACCGACGAGATCGGCGTCCTCGGCGAAGCGCTCGACCAGGATCGCCCGGGCGCCGTCCAGCTGTTCGGCGTCGTACTGCGCCGGATCGGTGTTCGGGTCGCCGAGCAGTGCGTCGGCCACCGGCTCGTGCCCGGCCTCGCGCGCGATCTGCGCCTTCGTGCGCCGCTTCGGCTTGTACGGCAGGTAGATGTCTTCCAGGCGGGCTTTCGTGTCGGCGAGCATGATCTGCGCGTGCAGTTCGGGATCCAGCTTGCCCTGGCCGCGAATCGATTCGATGATCGATGCCCGCCGCTCGTCCATCTCCCGCAGGTAGTGCAGGCGCTCGTCGAGGGTGCGTAGCTGAGCGTCGTCGAGGCCGCCGGTCACTTCCTTGCGGTAGCGGGCGATGAACGGCACGGTCGAACCGGCGTCCAGGAGTTCGACGGCGGCACGCACCTGGTTCTCCCCCACCCCCAGTTCGTCGGCGATACGCCGGCCGACGCTGGCGAGGCGGACGGTGCTTTCGGCACCGGTGGTTTCTGCGCTGACGGTTTCGGAGGCTGTCGTCACGCCCGCAGACACTACCGGCGTGCCCCGACGGCTCGACACATAGGCGCACCGCGCATTACGAGGCGAGGTGTTGCGGGCAGTAGGCGAGGATGTCGATCTCGGTGGCGGTCATGCCGTTCACGCCCACATTCGTGCCCGGATTACGGCGATCGAACGCGATCAGGGATGCCTTGCGCGCCGGGCCATTACGGTCGATATCGGCGCAGGTCTTATGACCGAGGGAGACCGAGTAGGACTTGAACTGGTCGCTCTGATGCAAGTCGTCCATGAGCAGGAAACGGAGTTCATCCTGCGGTGTGAACGCTTGCGCGACAGCCTCACCGGAACCGGCGATCACGACACTTACGGCGAATGCGACAAAGAACTTCCGAAACACTTCCACGCCTGCCTTTCCTCGTCCGAATCGAACTCGAGCAGACCGCGGGTGCGGCTGAGCGAGAACGATAGCGGGAGGATTACTCGGGGGGAAGTAGTTCGGGGCGGCGTTCTCTCGTGCGCTGAATCGACTGCTCACGGCGCCAAGCGTCGATCTTGGCGTGATTGCCCGAAAGCAGCACTTCGGGGACTTCCAGGCCGCGCCAGGACACCGGGCGGGTGTAGGAGGGGCCCTCCAGGAGACCGTCGGAGAACGAATCCTGTTCGTGCGATTGCTGATTGCCCAGGACTCCGGGAATCAAGCGCACCACGGCCTCGGTCATGACGAGCACCGCCGCCTCGCCGCCGATCAGCACATAGTCGCCGATGCTGACCTCTTCGACGCGCACGCGACGGGCGGCATCGTCGAACACGCGCTGATCGATGCCCTCGTAGCGGCCGCACGCGAAGACGAGATGCTTTTCGGCGGACCATCTTTCGGCGGTGCGCTGGGTGAAGGGCACGCCCGCCGGAGTGGGCACGACCAGGAGCGCGTCATCGGGCAGCACCTCGTCCAGGGCATCGCCCCAGACGACGGGTTTCATGACCATGCCCGGACCGCCGCCGTAGGGCGAATCGTCCACGGCCTTGTGCACGTCGTGCGTCCAGCGGCGCAGATCGTGCACCCCGACCTCGAGAATCCCCTTGTCGATGGCCTTGCCCAGCAAGGCCGTTCGCATCGGCTCCAGGTATTCGGGGAAAATGGTGACGACGTCGATACGCATCGCGCTCACTCCGGGTCCAGCAGACCTTCGGGCGGATCGATGACGATCAGGCCGTCGGCGACCGACACCGTGGGCACGATCGCATTCACGAAGGGCACCAGGATCTCCCGGCCGGCGGGCGGGAACGCCTCGGACGCCTTGATCGAGAGCAGTTCTCCCGCAGCGGAATGCAGGACTTCCCGCACCGTGCCGACGACCGTGCCGTCACCGAGCTGGACGGTCAGGCCCTCGAGCTCGTGATCGTAGTACTCGTCCGGATCCTCCGAAGGCGGCAGATCCTTCGTGTCGACGAGAAAGAGCAAGCCGCGCAACGCATCCGCGGCGGTCCGGTCCCCGATGCCGTCCAGACGCAGCAGGAGCCGGCCCGAGTGCTCCCGGGCCGACTCCACTACGTACTGCTGCGTCTGCTTCGCCTTCGGCAGCCGCCCCGTGAGGCTGCTGCCGGGCGCGAAACGCAGTTCCGGCTCGTCGGTGCGGACTTCTACGACGAGTTCGCCACGCACCCCGTGCGATTTGGCGACCCGCCCGACGACCAGTTCCATCTACTGATCCGTGTCGACCACGTCGACGCGAATGCCCTTACCGCCGATCCCGGCGACCAGGGTGCGCAGTGCGGTCGCGGTACGACCGCCGCGCCCGATCACCTTGCCCAGATCGTCCGGGTGCACGTGCACCTCGACGGTCCGGCCACGACGGCTGGTGATCAGCTCGACGTGGACGTCGTCGGGATTGGCGACGATGCCGCGCACCAGGTGCTCGACGGCATCGGCAACCACGGCGGTCATTACTCGGCGGCTTCGGTGGTGGCCTCGGCCTCGGCGGCCTCGTCCTTCTTGGCGGCCTTCTTCTTCGGGGTGACGGCCTCGGCAACGGGCTCGTTGTCGGCGGCGGCCAGCGCGGCGTTGAAGAGGTCCAGCTTGGACGGCTTCGGAGCCTTGACCTTCAGGGTGCCCTCGGCGCCCGGCAGACCCTTGAACTTCTGCCAGTCACCGGTGATCTCCAGCAGACGCTGCACCGGCTCGGTCGGCTGGGCGCCGACGGACAGCCAGTACTGGGCGCGCTCCGAGTCGATCTCGATGAGGGAGGGCTCTTCCTTCGGGTGGTACTTGCCGATGGACTCGATCGCGCGGCCGTCACGACGGGTACGGGCGTCGGCGACGACGACGCGGTACTGCGGGTTGCGGATCTTGCCCATGCGGGTCAGCTTGATACGAACAGCCATGAGACTGCTTCCTTTCGAAGGTTGGTCACGTCGCAATTCAGCGACCCACACCAGGTGGGCCCGGTTTTGCGTCAAGTGCTGTGACCGCCGCGCGGTACGTAACCGGAGACGGGCTGACACTGTCCTCGACGAGGACGGTCGTTCATTTTGCCAGACGGGTGCCCGGGGCCGGAAATCGGCCCATGACATGGAACGGCCCACCGGATGTGCAGACCATATCCGGTGGGCCGGGTCAGCCGTGGCTCAGTGCCCGCTGCCGGAAGTCAGGAACTTCACGATCAGCCCGGCCAGCACGGACACGAGCAACGTCTCGACGGAACCCACAACGGTCTCCTCATCAGGTCAACGAAAAACAAACATGTGAAGCATGACCGATTCACTCGACTCGCGCGGTGAAATCGCCAGACCGGTCTAGTCGGTGCGATAGCGCAGCAGCACCACGCCCGAACGGAACGCCTTGGCCTCGACCTGACGCAGCGGCGGGACCTTGCTGCCCTCCTCGAACAGGCGCGCGCCGGAGCCGAGCACGACCGGGTAGACGAACAGGCGATATTCGTCGACCAGACCGGCAGCGATGAGCTCGTGGACCAATTGGATGCTGCCCGTGGTCACGATGTCCCGCCCCGGCAGTTCCTTCAGCGCGGCCACCTCGTCCAGGTTCCGCAGCACCTGCGAGTTCTCCCACGCCGGATCGTCCATGGTGCGCGACACCGCGTACTTCTTCATCCGATTCAATTCCGCGGTGATGCCGGTCCGGTCGTCGGTCTGCACGGGCCAGTAGCCGCGCATCTGCTCGAAGGTGACGCGGCCGTACAGCACGGCGTCACAGCGTTCGGTGTGCTCGAGCAATTCCGCGAGCACATCCGAATAGTCGGCGTCGTCGCCGACGACGAACCAGCCCGCGCTCGCGTCGATCACGCCGTCGAGGGTGATGTTCTGGGTGACTACGAGATCTCGCATGGTCGCCCCTTTCAGAAGAGATTTCGGCCTCTCCTGAAGGGACTGCCCGCGGGCTCACGATTCATCGGTGGCCGGTCACCGGGTCCCGGCGGTCGTAGACGCGGCCGCGCAGCACCACCCAGGCGGGGGCGGCGAGGGTGGCCAGGTCCAGGCGCGGATCCTGCCGGTAGACCACGAAATCCGCGCGGGCGCCGGGTTCGATGCCGGGACGGCCGAGCCAGGAGCGGGCATTCCAGGCCGAGGCGCCGAGAGCGTCGTGGGCCGACAGGCCGGCTCCGGCCAGGGCGGCGATCTCGTCGGCGATGCGGCCGTGCGGGATGGAGCCGCCGGCGTCGGTGCCGGTGTAGACGGGAATTCCGGCGGCGTGCGCCTTCGCGACGGTCTCGCGGGAGCGGCGGTGCAGGTCGCGCATATGGGCGGCGTAGACGGGGAATTTGCCTGCGCCGTCGGCGATTCCGGGGAAGGTGTCGATATTGATCAGGGTCGGCACCAGGGCGGCGCCGGTGCGGGCCATCAGTTCGATGGTGTCGTCGGTGAGCCCGGTCCCGTGCTCGATGCAGTCGATGCCCGCGCCGAGCAGGCCGTAGAGGGCGTCCTCGCCGAAGACGTGGGCGGTCACCCGGGCGCCTTCGCGATGCGCCGCGTCGATGGCCTCCTTCAGCACCGCGTCGGACCACAGCGGGGCCAGGTCGCCGGCCGACCGGTCGATCCAATCGCCGACGATCTTGACCCAGCCGTCGCCGCGTCGCGCCTGCTCCGCCACGATCTCCGGCAGGTCGCGCTCATCGTCGAGTTCGATGCCGAGTTCCCGGATGTAGCGGCGCGGCCGCGCGATGTGCCGGCCCGCGCGAATGATCTCCGGCAGATCGTCGCGCTCGTCGATGAACCGCGTGTCGATGGGCGATCCGGCGTCACGCAGCAGCAGTGCGCCCGCGTCCCGCTCCGTCTCGGCCTGGGCGATCGCGCCGTCCAGATCCTCGTGTCCCCCACCGTATTTGATGCCGACGTGGCAGTGCGCGTCCACCAATCCCGGCACGATCCATCCCGAGGCGTGCACGGTCTCCGCATTCGCGACGGGTTCGAAGGAGATCACCCCGTCGCGCACCCACAGATCCCGCACCTCGTCCCCGGGCAGCACCACCCCGCGGAAATGCAGACGCATGACCGGCCTCCTCGCCACGTACGCCGTCGCCTCGTTCCCTACAAAGCTACTGCGCCGCCCGCCACAAGATCGGTCATGTGGATGCGGAATCGGTGCGAGCCGGACGCCCGCACCGATACCCACGTGATCAGCTGATCTTGATAGTTCCGGCGGCCAGATCCTGCTTCACCTTGGCCATGGCGGCGGTGACCTGCGCGTCCGCGCCGCAGAGCACGATATCGGTAGCACCTGTGCTGGAGGCGATGCCGAAACGCACCTGCTCGGCCTTGAAGGTGTTGTCCAGCACCGCGTTCACGGCGTACTCGAGTTCCGCGCCGGTATCGCTCTTGACGTATCCGGTGAATCCGGCCTCGGAGCCGCACGCCTTCACCAGCGGGCCGCCGACCAGCGCCGCCCCGCCCTCCTTCGCGGCCTGCGCGAGTCCCTGCCGGCCCAGGTTGAGCTGCTGGCCGAAGACGTCCGCGCCCGCGCCGACATCGGCCTGCGCGGCCTGCTTGGCCTTGGCGACATCGTTGAAATCGCCGACGTAGACGGGCGCGAGCACGGAGATGTCGGCGCGAATGTGCTTGGCGCCCTGCTCGAACGCCCGCGCGGTCTTGACGATGGCGGGCAGTTCCATACCGCCGACGAAGCCGATCTTGCCGGACTTGGAGGTGAGCGCCGCGTACGCACCCGCCAGGAAACCGCCGTCGGCCTGGACCGGGTCGTAGTAGGCGAGATTGGCGGGCGGGACCGCGTCGGCCGGGCCGCCGACCTCCACGAACTTCACGTTCGGGAAGGCTTGCGCGACCTGTTTGACGGCGGAATCGGTCTGGCCACCGAAGGACACCACCAGGGTCGAAGTGGAGGCCAGGCGGGTCAGTACCTGCTGGTAGTCGGCGGCCGCCACCTGTTCGACCTTGGTCAGCGCCACCTTGTCGGCGAGCGATTTCTCGATGCGCTGGTAGCCCTCGTACCCGGATTGCATGAATCCGTCGTCCGACAGCGAGCCCGGGAAGAGCACGCCGACCTTCAATTTCGTTCCGGCGTCGTCGTTTCCGGCGCTACAGGCGGCGGTGGCGCCGACCGCCAGGGTCAGCAGGGCGAGGGCGATCTTCTTCATTTTCTTTCCTTCAACGGGGTGGGGCGAAAGGTCAAGCGGTGAGGTCGATTTCGGTGCCGATGCCACGGCGGCGCGCGGTGTCGATCAGCAGGCGGGCGGCGGCCAGATCCTGCAGGCCGATGCCGAGGGAGTTGTAGAGGGTGATCTGATCGGGTTCCGTGCGACCGGATTTCGCGCCGATCAGCACCTCACCGAGTTCGTCGCTGACGTGTTCGAGGCCGAAGACGCCCTCGCGCAAGGGAATCAGCGCATCGCCGGATTCGTGCAGGGTGGACAGGCGGCTGTCCACGATCACGCGGGCGCGGCGCATACCCTCGCTGTCGATCTCGCGATGGTCGGGGCGGGGCGGGGCGCCGACGGCGTTCACGTGCAGGCCCGGACGGAACCACTCGCCGCGCACCACCGGGTCGCGGGACGGGGTGAGGGTGCACAGTACGTCCGCGATGCGCACGACTTCCTCAGGGGTGGAAGCGATCTCGGCGTCGATGTCGGCGGCGAATGCCTTGGCGGTGGCGTCGGTACGGCTCCAGACCACGATCCGTTCGAACGGCAGCACCGGCCGCAGCGCCGCCACGTGCGCCCGCGCGAGTGCGCCCGCGCCGATCAACCCCAGGACCCGGCTCTCCGGCCGCGCCAGTGCCGCCGTCGCCACCGCCGTCGCGGCGGCCGTCCGGAACCGGGTCACCGCGCCGCCGTCCAGGAGCGCTTCGCACGATCCGTCCGCGGTCGCGACGGTGAGGATCGCCGAACGCTGCACCGGCAGACCGCGCTCCCGGTTCCCCGGCACATCCGCCAGCAGCTTCACCGCCGCCAGCCCGGCCGGGCCCGATGCCGCCGCCATCGCCAGGAACGCCGAATCCGATCCCGGCAGCCGCATGACCGGCGGTGTCGGTGCTACCGCGGCGCCCCGCGCCAGGTCGGCGTGCGCGGTCCGCACCGCCGCGGTCACCTCCGGCAGCGTGATCATGCTCAGCACATCGGAGCGGGTCAGGATGAGGGTCAACGGACACCGGCCTTTCGGATCGGGATCGGGAGGGATGACGCTCGATGCGCCGGAAGAATCAGCGAGGTGGAAGACGTTCGGCCGCATCAGGTTCTGGCTTCGCGCTGGAATGGCCGGGTGAGGGCGGTGGGGGCGCGGCTCGCGCCGACCAGGCCGCTGACCGCGAGCACCGCCAGCAGGTAGGGCGACATGACGAGCACGGCGGTGGGCAGGTGCAGGCCCAGGGCGGGGGCGGCGAATTGCAGGGCTTGGGCCAGGCCGAAGAACAGGCAGGCCAGCATGGTGGGCCAGGCGCGCCAGCGACCGGCGATGACGGCGACCACGGCGAGGTATCCGGCTCCGGCGGTGAGGTTGTCGGTGTAGGCGTGCACGTCGGCGAGGGCCAGGTGGGCGCCGGCCAGGCCGCTGGTGACGCCGGTGATCAGGATGGCGGTGTAGCGGAAAGCGTTGACCGGCAAGCCGGATCGGTCGGCGGTCGCGGCGTCCTCGCCGATCGCGGTGACGGCGATGCCGAGACCGCTGCGGTGGGAGAAGAGGAAGGCGAGCAGGGCGGCCGCCGCGATGCCCAGGTAGCCGAGTGCGGTGAGATCGAAGAACGCGCGGCCGATGATCGGGATCCGGTGCAGCAGTGGGATTTCGATGCGGTCGAAGCCGGGGACGGTGCGGCCGTCGGTGAAGTACAGGCGCGCCGCATAGGTCGTCGCGCCGAGCGCGAGGGCGTTGGCGGCGATGCCGGTCACGATCTGATCGGCGCGCAGGGTCACGCTCAGGACGGCTTGCAGCAGCGCGACCAGCAGGCCCGCCACCAACGCGCACACCACGCCCGCGAGCGGGGAACCGCTCTCCCGCGCCCCCACCGCGCCGGCGAAAGCGCCGGTCAGCATCATGGCTTCGACGCTGAGATTCAGCACCCCGGCGCGTTCGCTCACCAGCTCGCCCGCCGAGGCCAGCAGCAGCGGAATCGCCAGCCGCACACCGCCGTCGACCAATTCGCTCGCCGCGCTCATCGCCGGGCTCCCTTCCGCAGGATCGCCGCGCCGGCGACGAGAATGATCAGCACGCTCTGCACCACCTGCACCGACGACGCCGGAACCGCCGCCGCCAGTTGCAGATTGATGCCCGCCGAGGCCAGCAGGCCGAAAGCCAGGGCGATACCGGCGACCGCCGTGAGCGAGCCGCGCGCCAGCAGGCCGACCACCAGCCCGGCGAATCCGTAGCCGGAGGTGAAGCCCTCGGTCAGGATGTAAGGGGCGGTGGCGACCAGGGCCGCGCCCGCGACCCCGGCCAGCCCGCCCGCCACGGCGAGCGCGCCGAAGCGCAGGCGATCCACGCGCACGCCGAGCCGCGCCGCGGCCGCTTCGGACAGCCCGACCGCACGCAGCCGGACGCCGATCACGGTGCGCCGCAGGACGATCGCGGTGACTACCACGGCGACCAGCGCCACCCCGATCGCGATGGTGGCGGGCGATCCGGTCAGGCCCAGCAGCGGCAGCCGCGCACTCGCCGCCAGCGGTTCGGACTGCGGCAGCGTCTCGATCGAGGTCACCGGCTGCCGCAGCAACCCGGCCTCATGAACCACCAGCGTCACCAATCCCAACCCGACGAAGTTCAGCAGCAACGTGGTGATGACCTCGCTGGTGCCGCGCCGCACCCGCAGCCAAGCGGCGATACCCGCCCACACCGCCCCGGCCGCGAGCCCCGCCACCAGAATCAGCGAAACCCCCAGCCCCACAGGCATTCCGGCGGGCAGACTCACCCCCACCGCCGTAGCCGCGATCCCCCCTAACGCGAGCTGCCCCTCCGCCCCCACATTCACGAGCCCGGCCCGATGCGCGATGGTGAACCCGGTCGCGATGAGCGCCAGCACGGCCGTCGCGTTCAACGCGGTCCCGAAGGCGTACGGCGTGCCGAACATGCCGTCCCACAACGCTTTCGCCGCCGCGGCCGGTGACGCCCCGCCGCCGAGCACCAACAGCAGCCCGATCACCGCAGCAGCCCCGATCGCACCGCCGTACACCGCGACCTCCCGCACGCCCCCGGTCGCGAACCGAACCGTCACTCCACCGAGCGCGCCGCGCAGCAGCCCGCCAGCCCCAGCACGTTTCCCTCCTGAACCGACCTCGGCACGCTCCCGTCCAGCAGCAGCCTCGGCACGCTCCCGTCCAGCAGCAGCCTCGGCACGCTCCTGTCCAGCAGCAGCCTCGGCACGCTCCTGTCCGGCAGTAACACACTCGGCTGGTCCCGCCGCGCCCGTGCGGTCACCGAGCCCCACCACGAGCCGCGTCTTCACGGGGTCACCCCTCGCGCGCGAATTACTCCAGCGGTATGCGACAGGCCCCGGGAACGACGCATCGTGTCGACAGACCCGGTGCGGAGTTCCGGCACGGCTGCGCGACAACAATTTCCGCCACGGCGGGTCACGACAGGCGATTGCACATGACACGGCAGCGCGTTACGACGCGGACCGACAGGCAAGCACTCGGCTCGCGAACTTGTTGTGCGGGAATGGTTTTCGAGGAGGTTCATGAGCTGGTTCCGAGCATGAGGTGGGCGATGCGCTCGCGGGCGCGAGGATCGGTGGGATCGACGGGGCCGAGCAGGCGGCCGCGGTAGGCGACGAGGATCCGGTCGCAGAGGGTGAGGAGTTCGGGGAGTTCGTGGGAGACGACCAGGACCGCGGCGCCGGATGCCGCGGCCTCGCGCAGGCGGGTGAGAACGACATCCACCGCACCCAAGTCCAGGCCACGGGTGGGCTGCGCAGCGAGCAGGCAGCGCAGGGGGTCGAGCGCCAATTCACGGGCAATGACGACCTTTTGCTGATTGCCACCGGACAAGGTGCTCATGAGAGCGTGCGGCGACGAGGTCTTGATGCCGTGCTGGGCGATCATGGCGGCAGCGGTCGAGGTGACGGCACGACGGTCGAGGAGGCCGCGCCGGCGGAAGTCCGGGAGACGGGCCAAGCAGAGGTTGTCGGCGACGCTCATGGCCGGAATGCAGCCTTCGTGATGGCGGTCCTCCGGGATGACGCCGAGCCCGTGTGCGGTCCGGACGGCCGGAGTGGCGTGCGTCAGGTCGGCGTCGCCGAGCTGGAAGGTCCCAGAGGCAGGACGCAACGCACCACTGAGAGCGGCGATTAGTTCGCTCTGCCCATTGCCTTCCACACCCGCGATGCCGGTGATCTCCCCTGGCCGCAGCGTCAGATCGATGCCGTCGAGTGCGGGGACGCCGTCGCCACGGACAAACCGCAAACCGGAAACCCGCGCGATCGGTGCAACAGCCGTGAAGTCGCGTGCGGTCCGCGCCACCGAATCCCCGGTCACCAGAGCCGAATCCAGCTCCGCGAGTCCGCGGCCCACCATGAGCTCGACCAATTCGTCACGACTCAGCACGCGCGAACCGGAAGAGCTCCCCGCACCCGCGTCAGCTTCTCCGGCGATCCCAGCGCCCCGGCCACTCACTTCGGCGACACCGGAACCCCGGCCGCTCTGTTCAGCGGCCCCTGCACTCCGGCACCGTTCTTCGGCGACCTCGGCATCCGGGTCACCCTCTCCGACGCCGCTGGTACCCCAGCCAATCTCGTCGGCGCCCCCCACACCCCGGCCGCCCTCTTCGGCAGCCCCGGCACCCCGGCAGCTCTCCTCGGCAACCCCCGCACCCCGACCGCCGTCTTCGGCAGCCCCGGCATCCGGGTCGCACTTTTCGGCGACCTCGGTGCCCCAGCCACTCTCCTCGGCAACCCCCGCACCCCGACCGCCGTCTTCGGCAGCCCCGGCATCCGGGTCGCACTTTTCGGCGACCTCGGTGCCCCAGCCACTCTCTTCGATGACCCTCGCACCCCGGCCGCCCTCTTCGGCGGACCCGGCACCCGGGCGGCCCGCTCCGGTGGAACCGCGCAGGGCACCTGAGCCGGCTACGCGGCCGCCGCGCAGGACGGTCGCGGTGTCACCGGCGCGTTCGATTTCGCCGAGTTTGTGGGTGACGAGTACGACGGCGCAGCCGGAGTCGGCGATGCGGCGGCAGGTACGCAGGAGGGCGTCGATCTCGGCGGGGCCGAGGACGGCGGTGGGTTCGTCCAGGAGCATCAGCTTCGGTTGGCGGAGAAGGCATTTCACGATCTCGACCGTTTGGCGCTCGCCTACCGAGAGGTTTCCGGCCAGGGCGTCGAGGTGGATGCGGAGGCCGAATTCGTCGGCGATGGCGGCTACCCGGGTGGTGAGTGCGCTGCGGGCCGGGCGCAGGCGTACGCCCTCGGCGAGGAGCAGGTTGTCGGCGACCGTCAGGGTCGGCACCAGGCTGAAGTGCTGGTGCACCATGGCGATTCCGCGGCGCAGGGCGTCGGCGGGACGGCGCGGGCGGTATGACGCACCGAACAGGCGCATCGCGCCGGTGTCGAAACCCACGCCGCCGTAGACGATATTGCACAGCGTGGATTTCCCGGCGCCGTTCTCGCCGAGCACGCAATGCACTTCGCCGCGCCGCACGGTCAGTTCGATCTCCGAAAGTGCCCGTACCGCACCGAAACTCTTGCCGACTCCGGTCAGCTCGAGAGCTGTCTCCACAACCAACCTCCAGTTAGTGGTATACCGCTAACTGTCGGCCGGGTCCGTGGCGGACAGGTTCCGGCTATGTTTCGGTCCGGAAAACCCCTGGCGCGGCCCGATACTGTGGATTCCCGTGACCGCCCCCGGATCCCTGCGCAACCGCGCCTACGAGACCATCAAGCAGCGCATCGTCGGTGTCGAGCTACGTCCCGGCCAGCGTCTGGTGGAGCGGGATCTGGCCGCCGAGCTGGAGGTTTCCCGTATTCCGCTGCGCGAGGCGCTGCGGATGCTGGCCGCCGAGCGGCTGGTGCTGCTGGTGCCGGGCAAGGGCGCACTGGTCGCCCCGTTCACCCCCGCCGACGTCCGCGATCTCTTCGACGTCCGCGAGGCCCTGGAACCGCTCGCCGCCCGC
Organism: Nocardia yamanashiensis; assembly: GCF_021183565.1. Taxonomy (NCBI): domain Bacteria; kingdom Bacillati; phylum Actinomycetota; class Actinomycetes; order Mycobacteriales; family Nocardiaceae; genus Nocardia; species Nocardia yamanashiensis. The sequence continues at coordinate 297,212 of NZ_CP089226.1, read as the reverse complement.
CTGGCCGCCGCCAAGGCCAGCGCCGAGACCCTCCCTCTGTTGCGCACCAGCCTGGAAACCGCCCGGGCCGCCACCGCTTCCGGCGACCGGCAGCGCATCGCCGTCGCCAATGCCGCGTTCCACACCGCCATCGTCGAGCTCGCCGACAATCCGTTGCTCACCGCGCAGATGCGTCCCCTGGACGCCCTCACCGAATGGCTCTTCCACCTGACCGCCGCCCGTGACGCCGACGAACAGCGCTCCGAGCACGAGGCCATGTACGACCTCATCGCCTCCGGCCGATCCGAGGACGCCGCGGCCAGCGCCCTGGATCACGTCGTCGCCGGACGCGAAATGAGCATCGCCCTCGCCGAAACCTGGTCCACCGGCGATCTCGATCCGGAGGCCATCGCCAAAGGCAGACGGCGCCGACGCCCCGAAACCCCTTCCCCGACAGCCCATCCGGTCACCGAATAGGCCGGATCACTCACCCAGCACGGTGATATCGGCGCGTTCGCGGCACACTTCGCGAATGGCGCGCAGCCCCGCGGCGATCACCGGATGGCCGCCCGACCCGCGCCGCACCACGGTCAGATGGCGGCGCACCGGCACGTGGTCCCCGTGCAACGGCACCCGCACCACCGCGAAATCCGCTGGGAGATAAGCCAGCCGGGAGATCAAGCTGCCCCCGAACCCGTGCGCGACCACGGCGGCCACACCGATGAAATCCACCGACCGGCCGGTTAGGCGCGGCGTGAATCCGGCGTCGGCGCACGCGGCCGTCACCACCCGGCGGTGGGTGATCCGCTCCGAACCGCTGATCCACCGAATCCGATTGACCCCGAACCTGTTCCAGGACGACGCCGGCGACCTCTCGGCGACGACGCGGAAACCGCGCGGGTGAAGCGGCGCTCAGGCGCCCGGATGGGATTCCGGTGCGGCGGGCGGCTCGGTGCGGCGGACGAGGCGCAGGGTGGCCGCGCCGGCCCGGTCGATCTCGTTCTGCTGCCGCCGCTTCCGCGCTTCGGTCCGCACCAGCGCGGCCTCGCTGCGATCGAGGCGGGCGGCGCTGGCGACCAGGGCCTCGCGCGCGCGGGCGATCGCTTCCTGTGAGCGCTGCTCGGTCGTCGGAACGGCGACGCCGGCCACCCGGGCACGGCGATCCAGTCGCTGTTCGCGGTCGTTCAGATGCAGCTCGCGGTCGTCGGCGTCGGCCTCGCGGCGATCGGCCGCCCGTTCCCGGGTGCTGGCGGCGATATCGCGGCTGTCGGCGATCTGCTCACGCGTGTCGGCCTCGACCTCGCGCAGATCGGCCAGTTCCTCGCGGGCGGCGGCATCGGTCGCCCGCAGCTCGAACCGTACTTCCCGTTCGTCGGCCGCGGCCTCGCGCAGCGCCAGCGCCGTCTCACGCCGCCCCAGGTCGTCGATCCGGCGCGCGAACCGGCCTCGGGGTCCCCCGTCGTGATCTTCCGACCGCTCGGCATCCATAGTTCATGATTGCACTCCGCGCCGGTGCTGAGCCACGTTCACCGCCGAAGCCGGGCAGAGCGCTGCCGAAGCTAACGGGGCGGCCCGTCGTACGGACCGCCCCGGTTCGAATCGCCTACTGCTTGGGGAACTTCAGTTTCGACAGGTCGAAACCTTCCAGCCCCGGCGGGAGTTCGTTGAGGCCCGCGGGCAGATTCGAGATATCGGGCATACCGGCCGGCATACCGCCGGGGAGCCCGGGCATCCCCGGGAAACCGCCGCGCATCTTCGGCGGGGTCGGCCCGCGTCCGCCCTTCTTGCCCTTCTTGCCTTTGCCCTTGCCCTTGTTGGCGCGCGCGCCGGGCATGCCGAACTGGCGGCTCATCATGCCCATCATCTTCTTGGCTTCGAAGAAGCGGTCGACGAGCTGATTGACGTCGGTGACGCTGACGCCGGAGCCATTGGCGATGCGCAGGCGGCGGGAAGCGTTGATGATCTTGGGGTTATCGCGCTCGGCGGGCGTCATACCGCGAATGATGGCCTGCACCCGGTCCAGCTGCTTGTCGTCGACCTGGGCCAGCACGTCCTTCATCTGGCCCGCGCCCGGCAGCATGCCGAGCAGGTTGCCGATGGGACCCATCTTGCGAATGGCCAGCATCTGCTCGAGGAAGTCCTCGAGGGTGAGCTCGCCGGAGCCGATCTTGCGGGCGGCTTCCTCGGCCTGCTTGGCGTCGTAGACCTGCTCGGCCTGCTCGATCAGGGTGAGCAGATCGCCCATGCCGAGAATGCGCGAGGCCATGCGGTCGGGGTGGAAGACGTCGAAGTCTTCCAGCTTCTCGCCGGTGGACGCGAAAAGGATGGGCTGGCCGGTGATCTCACGCACCGACAGCGCCGCACCACCGCGGGCGTCGCCGTCGAGCTTGGTGAGCACGACGCCGGTGAAGCCGACGCCGTCGCGGAACGCCTCGGCGGTGGAGACCGCATCCTGGCCGATCATGGCGTCGAGGACGAACAGGGTCTCGTCGGGGTTGACGGCATCGCGGATGCCCGCGGCCTGCGCCATCAGTTCGGCGTCGATGCCCAAGCGGCCGGCGGTATCGACGATGACCACGTCGTACTGCTTCTGCTTGGCCTCTTCGATACCGGCGCGCGCCACATCGACCGGATCGGACGCGGAGATGCCGAGCGGATTGTCGCCGCCGCCGATGGAAGTGCCGGGGTGCGGGGCGAAAACGGGCACGCCCGCACGCTCACCGACCACCTGCAGCTGGGTGACCGCGCCGGGACGCTGCAGGTCACACGCGACGAGCAGCGGCGTATGCCCTTGCCCCTTCAGCCATTTCGCGAGCTTGCCCGCGAGCGTGGTCTTACCGGCGCCCTGCAGACCGGCCAGCATGATGACGGTCGGCGGGTTCTTGGCGTACTGCAGCCGCCGCGTCTCGCCACCGAGAATCGTGACCAGCTCGTCGTTGACGATCTTGACGACCTGCTGCGCCGGATTCAGCGCCTGGGAGACCTCCGCACCCTTGGCGCGGTCCTTGACGCGGGCGATGAAGCTGCGCACCACGGGCAGCGCCACGTCGGCTTCGAGCAGGGCGAGCCGGATCTCACGGGCGGTGGCATCGATATCCGCCGGTGACAGGCGTCCCTTCCCGCGCAGATCCTTGAGGGCACCGGCCAACCGGTCGGAAAGGGATTCGAACACCGATGCTCCTACATCTCGAGGGACGTCACTCGAGATACCAGGGTAGTGGGCCGCGCGAGTCGATGGCACGCCGACCACCGTCACCTGCGGCCGAGCGGTTCATTCCAGGCGGGGACCGGGCCGGGCGGCGGGCCGGCGCAGATCGTGCTGCTCGGTCTGCACCATCCAGACGGCTTCGCGTGCGGTGAGCCCGAGTTCGAGGGCGAGACCGTCCAATACGGCCCATTCGACATCGGTCGGCGGTGCGCCCGCGACGGTCGAGGCGATGGTCATGGCGGTCACCGCCTGCTGACCCGACAGGGTGCGGCCCGGTAGCCAGGACACCACCCACCGGTCGCCGCCGACGCAGCGGGCGATGTGCTGAGTCAGATCGCTCGTCATCATGGACGCGGATACGACTTCGATTGCCACCGACTGCTCCCCTCATGCTCGCGACCACTCTTATTTTTCGGGCCGTGCAGGCCCAATCGCGAATACTAGGGTGTGATGCCAATCACTTGACCGGTATTTCAGCAAATTGCTCGCAACGATCGGATTAACTGGCAAACACGTGGTTTGCCAGTTAATCCAGCTTCATGGCGACCGGTCAGAAAACCGTGGTCTAACCGATTTCAGTGTCCGATTCGGGCGTTTTCTTCGGTTGTTGCGGAGGCACCACCGCGAGCACCGCCGCCGCGATTTCGGCTCGCCTTTCCGGCGTGTCGGCGGCCCCGAGATCGAGGCAGAAAGTGTCCATGACGGCCGTTCCCAAGGTGACGACTTTCGCCCAGCACACATTCGCGCCGGATTCGGCGAGCGCCGCGGCCAGCCGGGACAGCAATCCGATCCGGTCCTCGGCGCGCAATTCCAGCAGCACCCGGCCGGGTTCGCTGGTCTCGGACCAGAGCACCCGCGGCTGCGCCCGCGCGTACGGGCTGGGCTGGGCGCCGCCCTGTTCGCGTTCCTTGCGCGCCAGCACCGAGACCAGATCCAGATCGCCATTGATGGCCCGGATCAATTCCTGCCGCAGCAACCCCGGATCGGGCGGATTTCCGAAGCGCGGCGCGACCACGAAGGTATCGATGGCCGAGTCGCCCACACTCGCCAGATCCGCGGAAAGCACGCGCAGCGAATGCAGCGCGAGCACACCGGCCGCATCGGAAAGCAGGCCCGGATTGTCCGGCGCGACAATGGTGACCACGTGGTTGTAGCGCCCCTCCCCCGGTTTCAGCTCCACGTGCACGCCGCCGTTTTCCGCCCGCGCGCGTAATTCGTCCGGAATCGGTTCGGGTTCGGGCAATTCGTCACCGGCCATGGTGATCCGGCAGCGCCGCACCAGATCTCCGATGAGCGAGGCTTTCCAGTCGTTCCAGACGCCGGGCCCGGTGGCCAGGGAATCGGCTTCGGCGAGCGCGTGCAGCAGATCCAGTAATTGCGCGTCGCCGTCGAGGGCCTCGACCACCATTTTCACAGTGTCGTTATCGGTGATGTCGCGGCGAGTGGCGGTATCGGGCAGCAGCAGATGCTGCCGCACCATCGTGGACAGGGTCTGCACGTCCGAGGGCCACAGCCCGAGCCGGCGCCCGATGGACACCGCGAGTTCCGCGCCCACCACGCTGTGATCCTCGGTGCGCCCCTTGCCGATATCGTGCAGCAGCGCGCCCAGCAGCAGCAGATCCGGGCGGGCGACCCGGGTGGACAGCGCGCTGGCCTGCGCCACGGTCTCCATGAGATGGCGGTCCACGGTCCAGGTGTGCATGGCGTCGCGCGGCGGAAGATCGCGCACCACACCCCATTCCGGGAACAGCCGCCCCCACAGCCCGGTGCGATCCAGGGCTTCGATGGCGTCGATGGTGCCGCGGCCCGCGCCCAGCAGGACCAGCAGGTCGTTGAGGGCGTCCTTGGGCCACGGCTCGCGTAGTTCCGGCGCGTCCTCCGAGAGCCGGTTCAAAGTCGTTGCCGACATGGGCAATCCGGTCTGCGCCGAGGCCGCGGCCACCCGCAGGATCAGCCCCGGGTCGCGCTGCGGGCGGGCATCCCTCGCGAGCACCACCTCACCGGCATGTTCGACCACCCCCTCATCGAGTGGTCGCCGTACCGGCATGCGGCGCAAGCGCGCGAGCCCGCGCCGCGGCAGCGCGTTGGCGGCGGTCCGCAGACCGACGTCGGTGGAGTAGCTGACCGTGCGCGCCGCATCGCTGAGCGTGCGGGCCAGGTCGAACCGATCTCCCAGGCGCAGGGCCGCCCCGATCTCGTCGGCGTCCTGCGCACGCAACTGGTCACGAGCCCGGCCCGCGACCCGATGCAATTCGGTGCGCACGTCCAGCAGGCGGCGATGCGCCAGCTTCAGCCCGCCGCCGGGCACATCCGGACCGAGCCCCGGCATGGCGTCGGTCAGTTGTGCGATGGCAAGGGCATCCAGCAACTGGATGTCGCGCAGTCCGCCGCGCCCGTTCTTGAGATCGGGCTCGGCGCGGTGGGCGACGTCTCCGCTACGCCGCCACCGGGTTTCGGTCTGCGCGATGAGCGCGTCGAACCGGGAGCGGATCCCGGTCCGCCAGTCCCGCCGCACCCCGGAGACGAGGAGATTGCTCAATCCCTCGTCGCCGACGATGTGCCGGGCCTCGAGCATGCCCAGCGCGGCGGTCAGATCGTCCGCGGCGACGCGCAGCGCCTGGGGCACCGTGCGCACGCTGTGGTCGAGCTTGATGTGGGCGTCCCACAGCGGATACCAGAGCTGATCGGCGACCTCGGCGACCCGTTTCGGATCGACGTCGTCGTAGAGCAGCACCAGATCCAGATCGGAGTAGGGCAGCATCTCCCGGCGGCCCAGACCGCCGACCGCCACGATGGCCAGGCCGCTGTCGGCGGTGATGCCGACCTCGTGTCCCTTGGTGGTGAGCCACAATTCGTAGAGATCCACCATGGCCTGGCGTAGCGCCTCGGTGTCGAGCCGGGCGCCGCGGCCGTTGCCGCCGATCCCGCCCGCTTCCTCGAGCAGCTGGTTGCGGGCCCGGATCAGATCCGAAGCTCCGTTGGAGACTTTCGCGCCGTTGGCGACTTTGTCGTCGCGTTCTTGCTGGAAACCCACAACCCACCTCTTCATTCAGTTCGTTCGGCCCCGGGCCGGGAAGCCCCGGGCCGCTCCGGATTCCGCTGCGGTCGGAATCCGGAGCCGTGCTGAGCGCGAGAACGGCCCCGCCCCATCCGGTTTTGCGTGTCCGGCGGGAGCGGGGCCGCCGCTCGATCGATCCTCTTTAGAGGGCGTCGGACCCACGTTCACCGGTGCGAACCCGGATGACGGCTTCGACCGGGGTGACCCAGACCTTGCCGTCGCCGATCTTGCCGGTGCGCGCGGCCTCGACGATCACCTCGACGACCTTCTCGACGGAGGCGTCGTCCACGACCACCTCGACCCGGACCTTCGGGACGAAGTCGACCGAGTACTCGGCGCCGCGGTAGACCTCGGTGTGGCCCTTCTGGCGTCCGTAACCCTGGACCTCGCTGACGGTCATGCCGAGCACGCCCGCCTGCTCCAGCCCGGACTTGACGTCCTCGAGCGTGAACGGTTTGACGATTGCAGTAACCAGTTTCATGCGTCATGCCTCCTTGACGGCGGCGGTGCGCGCCGCACCACCCACAGCAGCGAAATCGTATGCCGATTCCGCGTGCTCGGACTCGTCCATCCCCACGAACTCGGCTTCTTCGTCCGCGCGCAGCCCGATGGTGAACTTGATGGCGAGGGCGATGATCAGGGTCGCGATGCCCGAGAAGGCAAGTACCGCACCGGCTCCCACCGCCTGCTTGACCAGCTGATCGAAACCGCCGCCGTAGAACAGGCCCTTGACCGCCGCCGGGGCCTCCGGCGCGGCGACCAGGCCGACCATCAGGGTGCCCGCGATACCGCCGACGAGGTGCACGCCGACCACGTCGAGCGAGTCGTCGAAGCCGAACTTGAACTTGAGGCCGACCGCCAGGGCGCACAGCACACCCGCGACCACGCCGATGGCCAGCGCGCCGACCACGTTCACCGAGGAGCAGGACGGGGTGATGGCGACCAGACCGGCCACGATGCCCGAGGCCGCGCCGAGGGAGGTGGCGTGTCCGTCGCGGATCTTCTCGACCAGCAGCCAGGCCAGCATGGCGGCGCCGGTGGCGATGGTGGTGGTGATGAAGGTGGCGCCCGCGATGCCGTTGGAGCCGACCGCGGAACCGGCGTTGAAGCCGTACCAGCCGAACCACAGCAGACCGGCGCCGAGCATCACGAACGGCAGGTTGTGCGGGCGCATGGGGGTGGTCGGCCAGCCCTTGCGCTTGCCGAGCACGATGGCCAGGACCAGGCCGGCGATACCGGCGTTGATGTGGACCGCGGTACCACCCGCGAAGTCGATGGCCTTGAGCTTGTTGGCGATCCAGCCGCCGTGCTCGCCGGTGACGCCGTCGAAGGCGAAGACCCAGTGCGCGACCGGGAAGTAGACCACGGTGACCCACACGGCCGCGAAGAGCAGCCAGGAGCCGAACTTCAGGCGGTCGGCGACCGCACCCGAGATGAGGGCGACCGTGATGATCGCGAACATGAGCTGGAAGGCCACGAAGACCGTGGCGGGAATGGTTCCGGCCAGCGGGATTCCGACCTTGACCGAAGCGTCGGCTGCGCTGGTCAGGTAGGTACCGCCGAACAGGTCCTTCAGTCCGAAGTACTGCGCGGGATCACCGAACAGGTTCGACTTGTCGTCGCCGAACGCCATGGAGAAGCCGTACAGCACCCAGATGACCGTGACCACGCCCATGGAGGCAATGCTCATCATGATCATGTTCAGCACGTTCTTCGAGCGGACCATGCCGCCGTAGAAGAATGCCAAACCCGGTGTCATCAGAAGCACGAGTGCTGAACTGGCCAGCATCCATGCGGTGTCTCCGGCGTCGGGTGCGCCGATTACGGGGAACGCCACCTCAATTTCCTCCTCATCTCGGGCTCCGCCTTACCGGCGATAACGAGCCTGCAATGAGGTTCCTCAGTCGGTGTTTCATCCGTGAGCCTGCGGCGTTTCACCTAGGTGAACGGATGAGATTGCACTGTTGCAGTCACGTTTCCGAACCCGCACCGATGTTTCGTCCATGTTGTGAGGCAGATCTTGTTCACCCGTATTCAAGCAGGTGAGAGGCGATTATCCGAGGAGGGCGTCGACAAACGCGCCGGGCTCGAACGGAGCTAGATCATCCGCGCCCTCGCCCAAACCGACCAGTTTTACGGGAACGCCGAGCTGCTCCTGGACCTGAAACACGATGCCGCCCTTGGCAGTACCGTCCAGCTTCGTCAGAGCAACACCGGTGATATCGACGACGTCCGCGAATACCTTGGCCTGCATCAGGCCGTTCTGTCCAACCGTGGCGTCCAGCACCAGGATGACCTCGTCGACCGGAGCCTTCTTCTCCACCACGCGCTTCACCTTGCCGAGCTCGTCCATCAGGCCGGTCTTGGTGTGCAGGCGGCCGGCGGTGTCCACCAGCACCACGTCCACGCCGCGATCGATGCCGGCGCTCACCGCGTCGAACGCGACGGCGGCCGGATCCGCGCCTTCCTTGCCGCGCACGGTCTCCGCGCCGACCCGCTCGCCCCAGGTCTGCAGCTGATCGGCGGCGGCGGCACGGAAGGTGTCGGCGGCGCCGAGCAGCACGCGGCGGCCGTCGGCGACCAGCACGCGCGCCAATTTGCCGGTGGTGGTGGTCTTTCCGGTGCCGTTCACGCCGACCACCAGGGTCACCGACGGGCGGTCCTGATGCGGGAGCACGCGAATGGAGCGGTCCAGTTCGGGGCGCAGAGCCTCGATCAGCACATCGCGCAGCACTTCTCGCGCCTCCGCGGAGGTACGGACGCTGCGGGCGGCCATCTCCTCGCGCAGGCGCTCGACCACGGCGGCGGTGGAGGCGGTGCCGAGATCGGCCATGACGAGGGTGTCCTCGATCTCCTCCCACGAGTCCTCGTCCAGATCGCCACCGCCGAGCAGGCCCAGCAGGGACTTGCCGACGGCGTTCTGGGAACGGGACAGGCGGCCGCGCAGGCGGGTCAGACGGCCGGTGGTGGGGTCGATCTCGGGGACCACCGGGGCGGGGGCGACCTCGGCCGGCGCCGCGGTCTCGGCCGGAGCCGGAGCGGCCTCGGCGGGCGCGATGGTGGCCGCGGCGGCGGATTCCTCCGCGGAGGGCGCGGTTTCGGCGGGCGCGGATTCGACGGGCGCGACCGGGGCTTCCGGCGCGACGACTTCCTCGATCACGACCGCTTCGGCCACGACCTCCCCGGCCGGGGTCTCGACGACGACTTCCTCGACCGTGACTTCCTCGACCACGGGGGCCGGCGCGGCTTCGCCTGTGACTGCGGCCGCGTCCTCCTCGACCGGCGGGCGCTCGGGCCCGAGTTCCGGTTCGGGCAGACGGACGTCGTGAATGCTGCGCTTGCCGGAGTCGCGCGGGATGGCCGCGTCGTCGCCGACGTGCGGCTGGCCCTCGTCGTCGGTGCGCTCGATGGGCACCGGCTCGGGCTTCGGCTCGGGTTTGGGCAGCGTGGCGGCGCGGCCGCCCTCGCTGAAGCTGAATCCCCCACCCGCCGTATATCCGCCCGACCGGTCGGTGAGTTCCGGCTGCTCGGGAGCGGCCGGGGTGAGCGAGATTCGGCGGCGCTTGTACAGGACGAATCCGGATACGAACGCCACGAGCAGCACCGCGGCGATCGCGGCGATGAGGATCCAAGCTTGTGCAGTCACGTGCCCCATCCTTTCAGAACCCTCCGAGTTGCCGGATTCACACACCTACCGACGGGTTTCGGAGCAGTGTCGTCTAACACACATCGGGTACGCATCGGCTATGGACACGCCGGAGCAAGCCGACTCATTCGGGACAACGACCGACCGGTTTGCTCAACATCGCACCACAGTGCGGAAGGAGCGGCGAATGCGACACCGAGACAATAGGATCGGCGACGTGACCGATCGAAATGTGCTTGGGGGACCGCTGGAGGAGTGTGGCACCGATCCTCTCACCGGCTTCTACCGGGACGGATGCTGCAGCACCGGCCCCGAAGATCTTGGCAGCCACACCGTGTGCACCGTCGTCACGGCGGAATTCCTGGAGCATCAGAAGTCGATCGGCAATGACCTGATCACCCCGCGCCCGGAGAACAACTTCCCCGGCTTACAACCCGGCGACCGCTGGTGCGTGGTGGCCGTGCGCTGGCTGCACGCTCACGAGGACGGCGTGGCCGCACCCGTCGTCCTGGCCGCCACCCACGAGAACGCCCTCGAAGTGGTGCCCATGGAAACCCTGCGCAAGTACGCGGTCGACGTCCCGGACGACGTCAGCGACCTGCTGTAGGCACCCGCCACCCGGCGAACACGGATCGCGGGCAACCGATGCGGTGGGGCATCGCACGCGATCGCAGGGGATGCGAAGCACCGGTAGTGCTCACGAATCGGGCGTCAGCGTGCGCGGAAACGCCGTGCACGCGGACCGCGATGCGAGCCAGCGGTTTCCGCCCGAGCCGGTCGGCGGAGGCGCGTCGCCGGGCTGCGGAAGGTGCGCCGACCGGGTGGATCGCTCGACGAGGGCGTTCCGACGAGGCCGGCACCGTCGCGAACTCCCCCAAGCCGGCCACGGGCGCGCCAGGACGCGGATCGCGGTGTCGCGCAGGGTGATCGCGAGGCGGAAGCCGGCGACGATGAGCACGCCCGCGGCACGGAAACCACGCAGAGGTGGTTCGGCGCATACGCGCGACCGCTACTCGTCGCCGCTGAGTACTTCGTCGCGGTCCGCAGTTGAGCGCGTGAGTTCCCCAGCCAGGGAGTGTGCGCCCACGACCGCGAAGCTGGAGCCGCCGCCCACCAGACGCTGTCACCACCGCGATACGACGCGGATCGCGGTGTCGCGCAGGGTGATCGCGAGGCGGGAGCCGGGGACGATGAGCATGCTGGCGGTGCGGAAACCGCGCAGGGCGGGCTTCGCCAGCGCCCGTTGCCGCTGTTCGTAGCGGCTGAGCGCGCCGGTCGAGTCGCCGGGTGTGCGCGTGAGTTCCTCGGCGAGGGTGTGTGCGCCCGTTATCGCGAGGCTGGAGCCGTCGCCGAACAGGGACAGGCTGGAGCCGGCGTCGCCGAGCAGGGTGACGCGACCTTTCGTCCAGCGCGGCAACGAGACTCGGCTGACGGCGTCGAAGTAGAGGTCTTCGGCGGCGCGGACCTGGTCCAGTAGTTCGCCGAATATTCCGGTGCGGCCGTCGAAAGCGTCGAGGACCAGGGACTTGTGCTGGGCGGTGTCGCGATAGTTGTAGTCCGGTACGGCGGGTGAGCGGAACATGAAGGCGGCGAGGGGTTTTCCGCCCGCCGGATGGACCGAGACCGACCGGCCGGGCTCGTTGTACATGACCACCTCGCGGTCGCCGCCGAAAGTCCGGTCCACCGGCAGCGTGGCCACGTACATACCCATGTGCCGCACGAAGTCCCGCTCGTCGCCGAAGACCAGGCGGCGCACCGCCGAATGCAGGCCGTCCGCGCCGATCACGTAGTCGAAGCGCTCCGGCGGGGCATGCTCGAAGGTGACGTCCACGCCGGCTTCATCCTGGGCGATGCCGGAAATGCTGTCGCCCCAGTACATCCGGGCCCGCCCCTTGGCGGACTCGAGCAGGATGGCCGCCAGTTCGGCGCGCGCCAGCTCGACTTCGCCGCTCTCCCCGGCGCGCCCGCCCGTGGTGCGCATCGAGGCTTTGCGCCGTCCGGCCGCATCGACGAAGGTCAGCCGGTCCACATGGGTTGCCGCCGCGCGCAATTCGGGCATGATGCCCATCACCTCGACGACCGGCAGCGCCGCGCCGCGCACGTCGATCGGGTTCCCGCTGGAGCGCTGCCCGGCGGCGCGTTCCACCACGGTCACGTCGAAACCGTTGCGCCCCAGCCAGTACGCCAGTGTCGAGCCCCCGATACCGGCTCCCGAAATCAGTATCGATGCGTTCATGTCCATCACCTCGTGGTCTAAGTGGACGAATTTCGTCCGCTTAGGCCGATGCTACGCTAAGCGGAAGAATTTCGTCCACTTATTCTTTTCGGAGGTTCCGGAGGTGAGGAACACGGCCGAGCAGCTCCGCGCCGACGCCCGCGGCAATCGGGATCAGATCCTGCGCGCCGCCCTGGAGGTGTTCTGCGAACGCGGCACCCAGGTGCCCATGAAGGACATCGCCGATCGCGCGGGGGTGGGGGTCGGCACGCTGTATCGCCGCTTCCCCGACCGCGAATCGCTGATCATCGCGACCTCGCTCGCGCATCTGGAGATGGTGGCCGAACTGGTCGCCGCCGCCTGGCGAACCGAACCCACCGCGTGGGCCGCGCTCGGCCGCATCCTGCGGGAAGGCGCGCGGCTCCGGCTCGGCGCGCAGGCGACGGCCCTGGAACCCGCCACCCATCTGATGGTGCAAGCCGATCCCGTGGTGATCGAGCAGCGCGGGCAGCTGCTGGAACTGGTCGGCCGGATGATCGCGCAGGCGCAAGCCGACGGCGATCTGCGCACCGACTTCGGCGTCCCGGATGTGGAGGCGCTGATGACCCTGCAGATCTTCGTCCGCAAGGCGGAGACCTACGAACAGGCCGTGGATCGGGTGGTGAGCCTCGTACTGGACGGCCTGCGGCCACAAGGCTCGGCCGCCACCGGGCGCGAGTAGTTCGTACTCCATTCGACACGAAAACGCCGCCCAGCAGCTTCGCCGGGCGGCGTTTGCCGAGCTGATCAGCGCTCGGTGCGCAGGGTCCAGATCTGCGCGGCGGCCATCGCGGCGGTGAAGGCGGCGATGAACAGGATGCCCGCGGTGCCGAGCGCGGTCGGGTGCAGCCAGCCCGCGGCGAGGGTCACCAGGCTGTCGACGGTCCAGAAGATATTGAGCCCCACGATGATCGCGGCCGGGCGGCGCGGAATCACCCGGCGGGTGGCGACCACCAGCACGCCGACTGCGTAGGCGATGAAGAACACGCCGGTGGCGAGCAGCACCTCGAAGGACAGTCCGAGCGGTTCGTCCAGCACCGCGGCCAGGGCGGTGATGGCCACGCCGGACAGCAGGGTCGCGATGCCGTCGGCCTCGTAGGCCAGGCGCAGCGGGGTCATACCGGCGATGGTGCGGGCGGTGGAAGCGGTGGTGGCGGTCATCGGAATCGGTTCCTTCCTTCGGTGATTCGTGCTGCTCCGAAGGTGGCCCGGGCGGCGCTGCCGACACCACGCCAAGTCCTGCCGATTACTGCCAACCGCTGGTCACAGCGTTTTCCCGGGTCAGGAACGCACGCTGTCGAGGCTCGAACGCAGTTGCGCGGCAATGAGCTTCGCTGCCGCGTTCTGCCAATTGTGCAGGGTCCGTTCGGGCACCTGATCGACGAACCAGGACAGCGCCTTGCGCGCCACCGGATCCAGGTCGGTGCGTTTGGTGCGAACGCTGTAGGGGCGGATACCGGCCACGTAGTAGAAGTAGACCGAGTTGTAGTGCCGCCATTCCTCGCTGGTGCCGAAATCCGCTCCGGTGCGCGGTTTCAGGGCGGCGATGCTCTCGCTCAGCAGCGCCTTGAGTTCGGTGGCGCGGTCCAGCGGGCCGACCGGGGCGCGGTTCCGCAACCGGCTGTCGATGGCGGGCAGATCGACCAGCGGACTGGACACCAGCTTCCCCAAGTCCGCGTAATGGCTGAGCGCGCGCCGGGTGAGCCGGGCGAATTCGTCCTCGCCGAGCGCCGCCAGCCCGCTGTCGATGTCCTTGCGCGGCAGCGCGTCCGCCGCCTCCCGCAGTTCGGTGCGGGCGTCGCGCAGTTCCGGCGCCGAGGCGAAGGCCAGCCGGTCCGCGCCGGCCTGGAGCGGCGCGTTCAGCACTTGTAATGCGATCGCCGCCCCGATGGCCCCGAACAGCAAGGCCACCAGTGCGGTCCGCTCCCCCGTCAGCACGATGGCGACCGCCGCCTGCCCGCCGAACACCGCCGCGGTGGCCGCCGACACCAGCAGCGAGCGCGTCATATCGGCTTGCAGCGCTTCGCCTTCGTCGAACGCGTCCAGCACCGCGATGCCGATGCCGAGCAGCACCAGGTCGACCGCGACGCCGGACAGCATGGCGGTGCGCGGCAGCACATTGAAGCCGACCAGGATGAGCGCCGCGCTCAGCCCGAACATGAGCGCGCCGACGGTGAGCAGTCCGGCTACCGAGCGCCGGGCGTCGTCGGCCCATTCTGAATGCTGGCCGAGAATGGCGAGCAGCGAGCCGAGCAGCACCAGAATCATCAGCGTGCCCAGCAGATACGCGACCGGCATGAGCCCCGCCGCGGCCGGCATGGCCAGCGCCACGAACACCGGGACGAGCACCAGCCGCCACAGTCGATCCAGCCGGTCGGACCAGCGCTCGGGCAGCAATCGCAAGAGCACGCCGCTCCAGGCCAGTGCGGGCACACAGACCAGCACGATCCGCAATCCGTCGAACCATTCCGCATCCGCGGCCAGCGCATCGGCGATCACCGCCACCGCATAAGCGAGCAAACCGGCTCCGGCCCTGCACAGCACCGGTTTCCGCGTATCTCGCGCCAGCAGATACAACCCGAGCCACCAAGCAACACCGAAAGCCACCGCAGAAACCCACACCACGGTGGGAGCCTAACGCCGCACCCCTGGAATTCCGTCACCCATCGCAGGTCACGAATTCATTTCCCTATCAGCAGTTTTCGATCACGGCCAGGGGAGAGTGGCGGCGGCGGTGGGCTTTCTGACGGCAGGCGGGCGAACAATAGCGGGCCGGACGCCCGGTGCCGCCGGGGCGGAGCGGCGTCGCGCACACCGGGCAATGGGCATTGGACGTAACGGAACCGCCCGCACTTTCGTTACGCGTCGCGACGGAACTTCCGTCTTTCGTCACGCGCGTCCCGGCCGGCTCGGCGCGCAGTGCGTCCAGCACCAACTGCGCCCCGCGCGCCAGCCCCGCGGCGTTCGGCTGCAGCCGTTGAATCACAACGCATCCGGTGAACAGCTCCAGCACATCGGCGACGTCGATATCCGCGCGCACGGCCCCCTGGTCCTGCGCCGCCACCAGCAACGCCGTCAAGGCCCGGTGGAACCGCTCCCCCGCTTCGCGCATCAATTCCCGTGGCCAGCCGTCTTTTTCGAGGATGTCGCACAGCCCTTGATTACGCGGCGTCGACATCACCACCTCCGTGCAGAACGCGAAGAACGCCACTCCCGCGTCCGGCGCACCCGCGAACCCGACCGCCAGCGCGGTCAGCCGATCCAGCCGCTGCTGCATCACCGCTTCCAAAAGCGCCGTCTTACTCGGGAAATGCCGATGCACCGTCCCCGCACCGACGCCAGCTCGCCGCGCGATCTCCGCCAGCGAAACCCCCGTCCCCTCCTCCGCCAGCGCCCGCTGCGCCGCCGCCAGCACCAGCGCCCGATTCCGCCGCGCATCCACCCGCTCCGCCGAACCGGCCCGCCCCGCCGCACCAGCACCAGCACCAGCACCAGCACCAGCACCAGCACCAGCACCAGCACCAGAATCGTACGTGGCCTTGGACTTTCGAACCTCGGCGGATGCGTTCTCCGGCATTCTGCTTACAGCACGCGACGCAGCCGACACCCGGCGTTCAACGCCAGCTGGCACCCGGCGTTCAGCGGCAGCCGACACTCGGCCTTCAGCGGCAACCGACGCCCGGCGTTCAGCGGCAACCGGCACTCGGCCTTCAACGCCAGCCGACGCCCGGCGTTCAGCGGCAACCGGCACTCGGCCTTCAACGCCAGCCGGCATCCGGCCTTCAACGCCAGCCGACGCCCGGCCTTCAACGCCAGCCGACGCCCGGCCTTCAACGCCAGCCGACGCCCGGC
The DNA here is from genome assembly GCF_021183565.1 of Nocardia yamanashiensis. Classification (NCBI taxonomy): domain Bacteria; kingdom Bacillati; phylum Actinomycetota; class Actinomycetes; order Mycobacteriales; family Nocardiaceae; genus Nocardia; species Nocardia yamanashiensis. The sequence goes on along the minus strand of NZ_CP089226.1, from coordinate 281,215 downwards.
CTTCAACGCCAGCCGACGCCCGGCCTTCAACGCCAGCCGACGCCCGGCCTTCAACGGCAGCCCGCGACGCGGTCGACACCCGGCGTTCGGTGGCGGCTGGCGCCGGCATCGCAGCTGGTAGTCCGGTGGTGGGAGGCGGCACCGGCGCCGTCGGCAGGTCGGTCTCGGACTGCTCGGGCGAGGCGTCCGTGACGGGCTCGGGTGCACGACGTGACGGGCGGCCGGTTCCGAGTGCGCGGCTCGAGGGCAGCGCGGCCGCGGCATCGCCCGGGGTGGGTGGGGTGGATCGCATTGCGCGCGAGCTCGTTTCGTTACGGCGTTCGTTTCCGGTGGTGGCGACCCGGATGGTGGGCGGCATAGCGTCCGGATACGGGTCGACCGACCCGAATACTACCGAAGAGACGGAGCGAGCATGTCTGCTCAGAGTGATCTGGTACTGGTGACCGGAGCTACCGGCAAGCAGGGTGGCGCGACTGCCCGGCAGTTGCTGGCTGTGGGGCGGCCGGTGCGGGCGCTGGTGCGCGATCCGGAATCCGCTGCCGCGCAGGAGCTCCGCGCGGCCGGTGCGGAATTGGCCGTCGGGGACTTCGACGACGCGGCGTCGCTGGAGGCCGCGCTCACCGGTGTGGGCGCGCTGTTCCTGGTGCCGCCCGTCGAATACCGCGCCGCCGGCTGGAATACCGATACCGAAGCCGAGCGCGGCGAACGCACGGTCGCCGTCGCGCGGGCGGCGGGTGTGCGGCAGATCGTCTTCACCGGCGTTGCCTCGTTCGAGCAACAGGGCGAATGGGGTTCGCAGGGCAAGCGCCGCATCGAGGAAGCGGTCCGGGCCAGCGGATTGCAGTGGACGATTCTGCGACCGGTCCGGTTCATGGAGAACTATCTGCTGGACGGTTCACCGGTGGACGGTATCCGCGCGGGCGGCGTGCACTTCCACATCTTCCCGGCGGACCGCCCGTTGCAGGTGATCGCCATCGAAGATATCGCCGCCATCGCGGTGCTGGCGTTCGACGATCCGGCTCGATTCCACGGCCGCACTTTGGAATTGGCCGGCGACGACCGGACTCCTGCCGACGCCGCGGCGGCGATCAGCGCGGTCACCGGCCACGACATCCGCTACCGGGAAGCGACCGAAGCGGAGGCGGAAGCATTGGGTGGGCAGATCGGCACCATTTGGCGGCTGACTCGCGCCGGGGAGGGGTGGCACGCGAATATCGCGGAAGTGCGCGAAATTCTCCCGAGTTTGCGCACGCTCGACGATTGGCTGGCGGAGACGGGGGCCGCGCGAATCAAGGCGATCCTCGAGGCGTAGCGAGCAGTGGAGTTTTGCTCCACTTTCGGCTCCTTCAATCGGTTTTCCGACGAAAGGGGGTCGAAAGTGGAGCAAAACTCTGATCACCCGGCCGCCAGGCGCTCCAATATCGGGAGGCGGGCGATGATGTTGCGCACCGACATTCCCAGGCGGGTCCTCGGCACCATGAGGCGCAAATTGGGGCCGATCTGATGTTTGCGAGCGACCAGAGGGCGGTGCGACTGCTCGTAGCGGGGGAAGGCAGTGGCGAAATCGCCTGCGGCTGCCGCCAATTCGGCAGCCAGGCGGTAGGCGCCGACGATCGCCAGCTCAGCGCCGGCGCCGGAGACGGGCGAGGCGCAGTAGGCGGCGTCGCCGACCAGGGCGATGCGACTCTTCGACCAGGCGTGCATACGCACCTGGGCGAGAGCGTCGAAGTACAGTTCGCGGTCGTCGAGTGCACCGGCGAGCAATTCCTGTACCTGCCAACCGCTTTCCGCTCCGAAATGCTCTTGCAGCAGCTGGCGCGCCGATTCGCGATCACGGTGGTCGTACTCGCGCTCGGGACTGCGGAACATGAAGTACGCCTTGGCTTGCGGGTGCGCGCCGGAGCGGTAGATCCCCGCCATACTGCCCGGCTGGGGATTGTGCATGGTCACCCAGCGGTCGGGTCCGAGTGCCGCGTCCGCATTGCCGAAGGCGAAGTAGTGCCCCAGGAAGTGGACGAATTCGTTCTCCGGGCCGAAGGCGAGCCGCCGGACCGACGAGTGCAGTCCTTCGGCTCCGACGACGAGGTCGAACCGCTCGGGCGGGCTGTTCTCGAACGTCACGGTGACACCGTCGGCATCCTGCCCGAGGGCGGTGATCGAGTCACCGAAACGGAATTCGACTGCGGCGGAAGCGGCTTCATGAAGAAGCCGCACCAGATCACCGCGCATGATCTCGACTTCGGCGCTGCCGTTCTTGTCGCGCACGGCTTGCATCTCGATGCGGGCGAGTTCGGCGTCCGTGGCGTCGACGAATCGCATGCCCGTGACATCGGTTGCGGCCGTGCGGATCTCGCTCAGCAACCCCATCCGCTCCACGATGTCGACGGCTTCGTCCCGGATATCCACGCCTTGCCCGCCGACGCGCAGGCTCGCCGCGCGTTCGACGACGGTGGGCCGGAATCCGTGGCGGGCCAGCCAGTAGGCCAGGGTCAGTCCGGCGATACCGGCTCCGGCGACGAGAATCCGTTCGTTCTTCATGACCACTCCCCGTGTCTCATAATTTCTGACCATTGGTCAGCAGTGAAAACGTAGGTCACTGACCACCGGTCAGTCAAGAGGCTAGGATCGGACACGTGACCGACGATTCGCGCGCCCGCATCCTGGCGACCGCTCTGGCCCTGTTCGCCGAGCGCGGCTTCCACGCCGTCTCCGTGCGCGAGATCGCGACGCAGGTGGGATTGACGAAAACGGCGGTGCTATACCACTTTCCGAGCAAGACCGATATCGTCGCGGCGCTGGTGGAGCCGCTGCTCGCCGATTCGGAAGCGCTGCTCGAGACAGTGCGCGATCTACCCGATGCGGATTCCCGCCGCTGGGGACTGGCGACCGGCCTGCTCGACGTCTGGCTCGCTCACGGGAAATTGCTTCGTATGCACATGCACGATCAGGCGCTGTCCGAGGACAGCGCCACCTATCTGCGACTACGCGATTTCGCTCTGGCCGCGCAGGACCTGATCGCCGGTCCCGGAGCCGATTTCACCGCCCGTGTCCGCGCCGCCCAGGTCTATGCCGCGCTCAGCGACCCGATCACCATCTTCGCCGACCACCCGCCCGCACAGCTGCGCGCGGCGGTGCTGGACGGTGTGCAGCGCATATTGGGCAGCGCCGCACCGGAGCGGTCACACCATCGCTCCCCCGCGACGAACCCCCAGATCACCCCGCCCGTTCGCGGCCGCCCCGCCGCCGTCACCGCCACCATGGCCGAATCCGCCCGCCGCATGCGGGATTCGGGCGAGTACACCATGGCCGAGATCGCCGCCGAACTGGGCGTCTCCCGCGCCACGCTGTATCGCCATCTCACCGAACCGAACGAATGAGACGGCGAACCGTTGTCTCGAAAGCTCGATTTTCGAGACAACGATGGGGTCGCGTCAGTTCAGTGCGCCGTCGTAGTCCGGCAGCTTGAAGGTGCGCTCGGCATGCCCGCCCGCGAGATCCGATGCACTGTTGCCGATATTGGCGACGATGGTGTAGCCCAAGCTTTCGATCTCGGTGCGCGCACCGGTCTTGTACGTCTCCAGCGCGGTCGCGCCCGCCGACCCGGTGGTGAGCCCGCCGCCGTACAGCTTGTCGACGCTGTACCCGACCGAGGTCAGATTGATCTGGGTGTAGACGTTCATGAGCGACGGCCGCCCGGTGACGAAAATGATTGCCGCGCCCTGGCTCTTGGCCCACTGGGTGAGCGCCAGCACCGGCGCGATGGCGGGCGTGATGGGGGCCGGGTTGTAGCTGGTCTCGAGCGAGGTGTTGTCGATATCCAGCACGATGGCCGGCTTGCCGCTGGCGGGCAGGCGGGTGGCCAGGTAGGTCTTGGCCTCGTTGATCACGGTGGTGACGTCGGCGATCCACTGGCTGTAGGACGGCTTGCTGCCGCCGCCGGACAGCGACGAGGAGCCGGAACCGCCCGAGCCGGAAGCGGATCCGGTGCCGCCGGACAGCGAGGAGGACCCGGTGTCGGCGAGGGCGGTGGCCGGCGCGGCCAGGGCGACGGTGATTCCGAGGGCAACACCTGCGATAGAGCGTCTCATGACTCCGGGACGCTAGCCGCCGCTTACCTCTTACGTGATCATGTTTCAAATTATTCCCGTTGAGCGGGAACCGGTTTGCCCTAGGCGGACGCCCCCACCAGATTCTCGCCGCGCAGGCGTTGTGAGATGACCTGGGTGATGCCGTCGCCGCGCATGCTCACGCCGTACAGCGCGTCGGCGATCTCCATGGTCGGCTTCTGGTGGGTGATGACGATCAGCTGGCTCTTCTCGCGCAGCTGCTCGAACAGGCCGATGAGCCGGCGCAGATTGGTGTCGTCCAGCGCCGCCTCGACCTCGTCCATCACATAGAACGGCGAAGGCCGGGCGCGGAAGATGCTGACCAGCAGGGCGACCGCGGTCAGCGACTTCTCGCCGCCGGACAGCAGCGAGAGCCGCTTGACCTTCTTGCCCGGCGGGCGCGCCTCGACCTCCACACCGGTGGTGAGCATATCGGCCGGATTGGTGAGCAGCAGCCGGCCTTCGCCGCCGGGGAAGAGCTTGCCGAAGACGCCGACGAATTCGCGTTCCACGTCCTCGTAGGCTTCGGTGAACACCTGCAGGATGCGGGCGTCGACCTCGGCGACCACGTCCAGCAGGTCCTGGCGGGCCTTCTTGACGTCCTCGAGCTGGGTGGCCAGGAAGTTGTAGCGCTCCTCCAGGGCCGCGAACTCTTCCAGCGCGAGCGGATTCACCTTGCCGAGCGTGGTGAGGTCCTTCTCGGCGCGTTTGGCGCGGCGCTCCTGGGTGGTGCGGTCGTAGGGCATGGGCTGCGGTTCGCGGACGTCCTCGCCGCGTTCGCGGGCCTGCTCGTACTCCATCATCTCCAGCGCGGTGGGCGGCATGGGGACGTCGGGGCCGTATTCGGCGATGAGGTCTTCCAGTGCGACGCCGAAGGTTTCGGCGATGGTGGTCTCCAACTGCTCGATGCGCAGCGCCGCCTGGGCGCGAGCCACCTCGTCGCGGTGCACGGCCTCGGTGAACTGGGTGAGCTGGGCGGTGAGCAGCCGGGCGCGTTCCTTGGTCTGATCCACCTGGGCCGCGAATTCGGTACGGCGGCGCACCAATTCGTCGCGCCGGGCGGCGGCCTGGGCGACCACCTGCTCCAGCTGATCGGCGACCTTCTCGGCGGATTTCGCGACCACCGCGGCGACTTCGGAAGCCTGCTTGCGGGCGACCAGGGCGCGTTCGGCGCGGGCCCGGGTCTCGCGTTCGGCGCGGGCGGCGCGGCGCAGCGAATCGGCTTTGCCGCGTACCGATTCCGCGCGTTCCTCGGCGGTGCGCACCGCGAGCCGGGCCTCGACCTCCATGGTGCGCGCTTCGGCCAGCGCGGCGGCGGCGTCCTCGCGCATGAGGGCGGCGGCTTCGGTGCCGGCGGATTCCGAATCCCCGCCGGCCTGTTCGAGTTCCGCGTTCCGCAGCCGCTCCTCGAGCTCGCGGAGTTTCCCGAGTGTCTCCTCGCGGCCCGCCTCGGTCTGGTCGCGCTGCGCGATCAACCGATCGCATTCGCGCTGCGCATTGCGCGCCGCCTGCCCGAGCCGGCCCAGCCGGTCGTAGATGGCGACCAGCGCCTGATCGGATTCGTGCAGCGCCAGCAGCGCGTGATCGACCGCTTCCTTGCGATCGGTCTGCTCGGCCAGCGCACCCGCCAGCGCCGCTTCGACCTCGTCGGCGGTGCGCTGCCAGGATGTCAATTCGTCCTTGGCGGCATCGATCTCGGCCTGCACCTCGAGCTGGCTGGGCGCGAGATCGGAACCGCCGAGCACCCAGCCGCTGCCGGTGACGTCGCCTTCGCGGGTGACCACGCGTAGCTCGGGGCGCGCGGCGATGACCGCGGCGGCCGCGGCTAGGTCGTCGGCGACGGCGATGCCCGCGGTGAGGGCCGCGATCGCGCCGCGCAGATGTTCCGGACTGTCGACGACATCCGCCAGCCACCGCGCGCCGCCCGGCAACGGCCCGCCCGCGCGAAGCTGATCCGCCTGCCCGCCGAAACCGTTCGCGCTCACCGAATCCGGCGTTCCACCCGCGGCCCCGGACGAATCAGCGCCCGGGTTTCCGAGCGGCTTGGCCTGCGCGTCGAAACCGTTCGCGCCCAGCGAATCCGGCGAGCCATTCGAGGATCCGGCCGCGAAGCCGGACGAACCCGCCGCGCCGCCATGCGGGTGGCGTGCGCCGCCGTAGACCAGCGCGACGCGGCCGCCGTCGGCTTCCTTCAGCGCGCGCACGGCGGCGTGGGCGGAGGGGCCGGTGTCGGCGGCGACGGCGTCGGCGAGGGGGCCCAGGGCCGCGGCGACGGCGGCTTCGAAACCGCCGTGTACGCGGATCAATCCGGAGAGCGGGCCGAGCAGGCCGTCGGTGCGGTGTTCGAGGAGCCAGGCCGCGCCGTCCTTGCGGGCCAGGTTCATGGAGAGAGCTTCGATGCGGGCGGTCAGCGAGGCGACGCGCTTGCCGGCCTCGCGGTCCTTCTCGCGGAGTTCGGTGACGCGCTGGTCGGCGAGTTCGAGGGCTTGAGCGGCGTGCTCGTACTGATGGTCGAGCCCTTCCTCGCCCGCGTCCAATTCGCCCAATTCGCCCTGGACGGACTCGAATTCCTCGTCGGCGGCCGCACCGCGCGCCCGCGATTCGGCGATGGAGGCGGTGATGCGGGCGATCTCGCCGTCCACGGACTGCGCGCGAATGCGCAGGCTGTCGACCTGGCCGGAGAGCCGGGCCAGCCCTTCCCGGCGATCGGCGATGGCGCGCACGGCGGCCAGATGCGCCTGCTCGGCGGCCTTGGCGGCCTGTTCGCGTTCGTGCAGCGCCTCGCGTGCCGATTCCAGGGTCTCGGCGGCGATCTCCACCGCGGCCAGGAGTTCTTCCTCCTCGGCCTCGACCCGGTCGGCTTCGCGTTCCAGCTGTTCCGGATCGCGGCCCATGCCCGCGGGCTGCTCGATGGTCAAGTTCCGGGCGCGGTCGCGCGCGATCCGGATGGTGGCATTGACGCGTTCGGTGAGCGCGGACAGCTGGAACCAGGTCTGGGCCGCCGCTTCCGCGCTGGGCGTCAACCGCGCCAGTTCGAATTCCTGCTGGGCCAGCGCGGCATTCGCGGCGTCGAGTTCGGCCTGCACATTGACCTGCTGTTCGCGCGCGTACGCCTCTTTGCTCTGCTGGCTCTGCAGATCGTTGCGCCGCGACACCAGATCGTCGGCGGCCAGCCGCAGCCGCGCGTCCCGCAATTCCGATTGCACGGTGGCCGCGCGCCGCGCCACTTCGGCTTGGCGGCCGAGCGGTTTGAGCTGCCTGCGCAATTCGGTGGTGAGGTCGGTGAGGCGGGCCAGATTGGACTGCATGGCGTCCAGCTTGCGGACGGCCTTCTCCTTGCGCCGCCGATGTTTGAGCACGCCCGCAGCCTCTTCGATGAACGCGCGCCGGTCCTCGGGCCGCGATTCGAGAATGGCCGAGAGCCGGCCCTGGCCGACGATGACGTGCATCTCACGGCCGATGCCGGAGTCGCTCAGCAGCTCCTGCACGTCCATCAGGCGGCAGGAGTTGCCGTTGATCTCGTATTCGCCCGCGCCGTCGCGGAACATGCGCCGGGTGATGGACACCTCGGCGTAGTCGATGGGCAGCGCCCCGTCGGAGTTGTCGATGGTCAGCGTCACCTCGGCGCGGCCCAGCGCGGCACGACCGGCGGTGCCGGCGAAGATGACGTCCTCCATCTTGCCGCCCCGCAACGCTTTCGCGCCCTGCTCGCCCATCACCCAGGTGAGCGCGTCGACGACGTTCGACTTGCCCGACCCATTGGGACCGACCACACAGGTGATGCCCGGCTCGAGCCGCAGGGTCGTCGCGGACGCGAAGGACTTGAACCCCTTCAGCGTCAGACTCTTCAGGTGCACAGTCGGCCAGGTTACCCGGTCAGCCCGGATTGCCGAAGGTATGCCGGGGTTCGCGTCCCCCGCCGTTGGCGTCGCCGATGACGATCGGGGCGTCCGGACCGAACGCCAGGCCCAGCTGCGGGCGTCCGTCGGCGCCGAAATACATGGGTTGCGCCCGTACGCTGCGGCCCGCCCACCCGGTATTCGGTTCGAGCCGGGCGTGATAGGTGATCCAGGGCTGACCGTCCACTGTCAGGAACCCGTTGTGTCCCGGTGCGATCGCGCCCGGCCCGCCCGGCAGTACCGGCCCGCCCGATTTGGTCCACGCCCCCGGATCCAGCGGATCCCCGCCTCGCGCCAGTTCCAGCATGCCCAGCCGATAGGTGTCGTCGAAGCTCGCATTGGCCGAGAAGCTGACGAACAGGCGCCCGTCCGGCGCGATCAGCGGTTCGGGTCCTTCATTGATCAGCAGATCGGCGTCATTGGGCACCGTCTCCCAAGCCGCGGTCGGTGTCGCGATATGCACCGCCTCGCCCACCGGCGTCATCGGATCCGACATCTTCACCACGCAAATGTCCTGCACCCGTGTGTCGTTCGGATCTTTCAAGCAGGACCAGAGGTAGTACTCCTCCCCCGCGTATTGCATATGCACCCCGTCGATGGCCCACCCGCCCGGCAATTCCATCCGCCCGAGATATTCGTACGGCCCCGCGGGATCGTCCCCGGTGGACCGCAACGCGTACATCCGATGGCTCTCGTTGCGATCGTCCTCCTGCCCCGCGAAGTAGATCCACCACCGTTCCCCGATGCGCTGCAATTCCGGAGCCCAGATCTTGGTGCAGGCCGGAGCCGGGCAGGCGGCGTGCTCCCACACCACCTTCGGTTCGCTCTCCCCCAGCCCGCCCAAGGTCGCCGAACTCCGGACCACAATATTGTCGTCGTTGTAGAAATCCCCCTGCACCAGATGAAACCGCCCCTGGTAATAGGCGATGCTCGGATCAGCCCCCGCCGCCAGCACCGGATTGGCGAACTCCTCGCTATGCGCCTCGTACGCCCCCGCATCCGACGCACCGACCGTGGTCCCCACACCCAGCACCGCCGCACCGACCAGTCCGAGCACTCCCCGCCAGCCCATCGCCACCGCCTCCAGCAAACGTCGAGAATTCAGTCTCGGCAGCCCTGGACGCAAGTTCAATCACATCGGGAAAAGGCCAGCACTCCACGGCGATTCGCCGCTCACCGCACGGCGACGGCCCGGATCAGCCGGCACAGGTCGACGGGCGCCAGTCCGTCGGTGCGCCGCCAGAGCGCCGGGTCGACGGCATCGCGCTGGGAGACGTGTTCGACCACGTCGAATCCGTGCCGGTGCAGCAGCGCGGTGAGGGTGTCGGGGGTGAAGAAGCTCAGCCATGGTTCGCCCTGTTCGGCGGTGGCGGCCAGTGCGACGTCGGCGTAGGCGGTCCCGGATGCGTCACGCAGGGCGGGCGGCAGGGCGTATTCCATGACGAGTTCGCTGCCGGCGGGGAGATGGAAGAGGCCGGCCAGGGTGCGGCCGACGGCGGCTTCGGTCAGGTACATGCTCACGCCGAGCCAGCTGATCAGAGCCGGTTGCTCGGGATCGAGGCCGTGCGCCACCAATTCCTGTGCGAGGTCGCCGGTTTCGAAATCCACGCCCACGAATTCGACGTGGTCCGTGGGAATTCCCGCGGATGCCAGCAATTCCCGTTTCCATTCCTGGGTCGCGGGATGGTCGACCTCGTACACGACCGGCCGGCCGAGTCCGGATGACCGGTAGCCGAAGGTGTCCAGGCCCGCGCCGAGGATCACGTATTGCGAAAAGCCTTCCCGCAAGCGGCCTTCGGTATAGCGGCTGCGCGCATTGACCTGCGCACGGGTGCCGCGCAGGATGAGGTGTTCGCCGTATTGCCGGTGATATCCGATGAGTTCCTCGGCCCGGTCCCCCAGCAGCCGCGCCGCCACGGTGTCCTCGAACAGGTATGGCTCACGGTCCACGATCAGGTGCGCGGCGCGTCCGGCGGCCGCCATCATCGCGGTCCGGCTGGGCTGCTGATCCATCGAATTCTCCTCCGAAAAACGGTCAGGAAAATCGATGTTAGACAAAAGAATTCGCGCTTGCCTTCACCATATCACACGAAAATTAATTCCCGATAACGGAATTCGAGCGCGCGCGGCAGGTCAGCGGGTGCGGTATCGCTTGCAGGCGCTTGATTCCCAGCCCATGACGACGCGGAAGACCAGGACGGCACCCCAGGGTCCGATTACCCAGAGGGGCCAGGGGTAGGTGAATTCGCCTGCGGCGATGGAGATGGCGGCCCAGATGAAGAGGGTGAGGAGGCCGACGCCGAACCAGGCGGAGCCTTCGATTTGCTGCCAGATGGGGAATCGGGGCGGTTTGCCTTGGGTGGCGGGGGATTTCGAGAGTTTGGGCAGGTCTTTCAGGACCAGGGTCAGGTCTTCGCGGGTGGGGGTGTTGTAGACCTGGGCGACCCGTTCGTTGTATTCGGTGAGGTCCAGGCGGCCGTCGGTCAGGTGGCGGCCGAGCAGGTCGGCGACCTGGGCGCGTTCGGCGTCGGAGGCGCGGGTGCCGGTGGCGATGTCCATGTCGATCTCCTCCTCGGAGATATTCCATTGTGGAACGTGTGAATTCAGTGTCTTACTTCCACTGTGGAATGTCAAGGGCGGGACCGGGTCGAGCAAGTGAAGGCGGGTGCCAGCACATTTGCCAGCAGGGGCGATACGGTGAGATGGTTAGGGTCGGTTCTCGTACAAGGAGTCTTCGTGGATCTGGACTGGTCGCCCGACGATCTGGCGTTTCGGGATGAGGTACGCGCTTTTCTCGACGAAAAGTTAACCCCGGGTCTACGCCGGGCCGGGCAGCTGGCGACGAGCGTCTACCCGGACCACGAAGCCAGCATGGAATGGCAGCACATCCTGCACGAGCGCGGCTGGGCCGCACCGGCCTGGCCGGTGAAGTACGGCGGGTGCAAGTGGAGCCTGACCCAGCACTACATCTTCAGCCGCGAGTGCACCCTGGCCGGCGCGCCGAATCTGTCGCCCATGGGCATCCGGATGGTCTCGCACGCCATCATGGCGTTCGGCACGGAAGAGCAGAAGAACTTCTTCCTGCCGGGCATCCTGACCGGCGAAGTGTTCTTCTGCCAGGGCTATTCGGAGCCCGAGGCGGGCTCGGATCTGGCGTCGCTGGCCATGGCCGCGGTCTCCGACGGTGAGGATCTCATCGTCACCGGCTCCAAGATCTGGACCACCCATGCCGCCGAAGCCAATTGGATCTTCGCGCTGGTGCGCACCTCCAAGCAGGCCAAGAAGCAGCAGGGCATCACCTTCCTGCTCATCGATATGCGCACCCCGGGCATCGAGATCCGGCCGCTGGTCATGACCTCCGGCGAGCAGGTGCAGAACCAGGTGTTCTTCGACCAGGTACGGGTGCCCAAGGCCAATGTGCTGGGGCAGATCGACGACGGCTGGACGGTCGCCAAGTACCTGCTCAACTTCGAGCGCGGCGGCGGCGCGGCGGCCCCGGCGCTGCAGGTGATGGCCGAGGAGCTGGCGCAGGTCGCGCGGACCCAGCCGGGGCCGAACAGCGGCGCGCTGATCGACGATCCGGCCTTCGCCGCCAAACTGGCCGATGCCCGGGTGCGCGCGGATGTGCTGGAAATTCTCGAATACCGCACCCTCGCACTGGTTTCCAGCGGCAAGGACCCGGGCCCCGCGGCCTCCACCATCAAGATCCTGGGTACCGAACTGAGCCAGGCGCTCACCGAACTGGCCCTGGAAGCCGCCGGTCCGCGCGGCCGCGCCTACCAGCCGCACGCCACCATGCCCGGCGGCCCGATCGCCGACTTCACGGTCCCCGCAGACGGTTTCGTCTCCGGCGCGGAATGGCAGGCGGTCGCGCCGCTGCGGTACTTCAACGACCGCGCCGGTTCGATCTACGCCGGCAGCAATGAAATTCAGCGCAACATCATCGCCAAAGCCACCCTGGGACTGTAGCCATGGACTTCACTTTCACCGCCGAACAAGAACTCCTCCGCGATACCGTCACCGAGTTCCTGGCCGCCCGCTACGACCTGGAAGCCAGCCGCCGCGCGGCCCGGGTGGGCGCGGGCTGGCAGCCGGAATTCTGGCGCGCCCTGGCCGACGAGGTCGGCATTCTCGGTGCGGCCCTGCCGGAATCGGCGGGCGGCATCGGGGGCGGACCGGTCGAGACGATGATCATCGCCGAGGCGCTGGGCGGCGCGCTCGTGGTCGAACCGTACGTGGACACCGTCGTGGTCGGTGGCGGACTGCTGCGCCGCGCGAGCGGCAAACGCGCCGAGGACCTGCTGTCCGGTATCGCCGCCGGTGAGGTCGTCACCGCCTTCGCCGCCCTGGAAGCCCAGTCCGGCTACGACTTCCGCAATGTCGAGACCACCGCCCGCCGCGACGGCGACGACTGGATCCTGGACGGCGTCAAGACGGTGGTCACCTCGGCCCCGATCGCCACCCAGCTGCTGGTCACCGCCCGTATCGAGAACTCCGGCGGCACCGCCCTTTTCGTCGTCGACCTCGATGCCGCCGCCCCGCCGGCCGGCCTGACCGCGAACCCGTTCCGCACCATCGACGAACGCCCGGCCGCCGACCTCACCTTCGCCGGGGTCCGCGTCCCCGCCGACGCGCTGCTGCTGGAACAGGCCGACGAGGCCATCGCCGCCACCCTGGACGAGGCCATCGCCGCGGTGTGCGCCGAAGCCGTCGGCGGCATGCGCAAGGTCCTGGCCGACACCGTCGAATACACCAAGCAGCGCCAGCAGTTCGGCGTCCCCATCGCCAGCTTCCAGGCCCTGCAGCACCGCATGGTCGACATGCTCCTGGAACTCGAACAGGCCGTCGCCGCAACCTATCTGATCACCCTCAAACTGGATGCCGCCCCCGCCGACCGCGCCCGCGCCGCTTCCGCCGCCAAGGCCACCATCGGCCGCGCGGCGCGCAAGATCGGCCAGGAATCGGTCCAGCTGCACGGCGCCATGGGCATGACCGAAGAACTCGCCATCGGCCACTTCTTCAAACGCCTGACCGCCGTCCAATACGAGTTCGGCACCACCGACCAGCACCTCACCCGCTACGCGGCCCTCACCCGCCCGTAGCCCCCGTATCGGACCAGGGGCGGTAAACCGGCCGTGTGCCGCGGGATCTCACCGATCCAGCGGCACACGGCCGTTCGCGTCACCGCCGATGATGCCGTCCCCCACTGGCCACCGGCACCCGCCCAGCACTCCCCCGTGCAACTACCCGCCCGACCTCACTCGCCCGCGCCGCCTGCCGCACCGCCAACACCAGAACCAGCACCAACGCCGGCCCCATCACGAAGAACAGCACACCCAGCGCAATCAAAACCACAGCTCCCACGCCCGGATTATCGTCCCCTACGCCCGCTTTCGCACAATTGCGGCAATCACCCGGCGCACGCGCACGCGGGCGAGCTCAGACAGACCCGGCCAAGACACGTCAGCGGGCGAGGGTGAGTTCGATCAAAGGCACTTCGTCGATGCCGACGCCGGTCGCCTGTTCGATCACACCACTGAGTTCGCGATAGGCGGCGGGGTGGGCACGGCGGTATTCGGCCAGCACGGATTTCGATTCCTCGGCCGTGAGGGTCCGCGCGGTGGCGGGGACATGATTGCGGAAGCCGATGCTCACGCGGCAGGCCGGATGGGCGCGCAGGTTGCGGTACCACTGGGCGGCCGGGCCGAAACCGGAAGCGATGATGACGGTTTCGGGGGCCGGGCGAGCGACGGTTTCGAGGACCACGTAGCGCGGCCGCCCGGATTTGCGGCCCAGGTGTTCCAGTAGGAGCAGACGGCCGGCGAAGAGGAACCCGAGGCGAGCGCGGAAGAGTCCGATGGGGGCGCGCACGAACCAGCGGGTGCGGAGCAGCCGGGCACCCAATTGGGCGGTGGACATCTTTCGATCGTAGGACGACATGAAACGCCGCGACGCCGGGGCTGTGACCGAGCGCACAGCGCCGGGGCCGTTACGGGAGGATGGGCTGTCTCGTCCAAGGGGTATCAGCACAACGAGAGCGGAAGGACGAAGCTCATGGCACGCATGAATCTGGCCGAGGTCGCGCCCGAGGTGTACAAGGGTTGGCTGGCCGCGGAGGTGGCTATTCGGCGGGGGCCGCTGGATGCCACGGTGCGGGAGCTGGTGAAGATCCGGGTTTCGCAGGTCAACGGGTGCTTGTTCTGCATCGATATGCATACGACCGAGGCGCGGAAGGAAGGCGAGACCGAGCAGCGGATCTACCACCTCAATGCCTGGCGGGAGTCGGCGCTGTTCAGCGAGGCGGAGCGGGCGGCGCTCGAATATGCCGAGCAGGCCACGGAGTTGGGGGCGCACGGGGTGAGCGACGAGGCGTGGGCCGCGGTGGAGAAGCATTTCGACGAGGGGCAGCGGGGCGGGCTGGTGGCGATCACCGCGCAGATCAATATGTGGAACCGGCTGGGTGTGCCGCTGCGGATGGAACCGCTGCCGCACTGATTTCCGCGCCGCCGCCCCGGCAATGGCGTTGACAGCCCGGCCGCGCTGTGGCTGGCTGACGGGTATGCGGGTGGCGGCGGTCGGGGATCTGCACATGCGGGATGCCGTGCGCGGACGGTTCCGGGACGCGTTCCTGGAGCTGGCCGAGCATGCGGAGGTGCTGCTGCTGGCGGGCGATCTCACCAACAGCGGCACACTCCGGGAGGCGCAACTGCTGTGCGACGAGGTGCGCGGGCTGCCGGTGCCGGTGGTGGGCGTGCTGGGCAATCACGACCATGACCGGCGGCTCGGGTACCGAATCGCGGTGCTGCTGAGCGAGATCGGCGTGACCATGCTCGACGGCGACGCGACCACCCTGGAGCACAAGGGATTCCGCCTGGGCATCGCCGGGGTGATGGGCGGCGGCGGCGGATTCCCCTGCTACCCCGGCACTCCCGGCGAAGGCAGCCCCGAGCATCGGGAACGTCACCGCCGCGGCCCCGTGGACGCGCTCCGCCTGCACGCCGCGCTGGACACCCTCGACTGCGACATGCGGATCGCGCTAACGCATTTCGCGCCCGTGGTGGACACGCTGCGGGGCGAACCGCCCAAGATCTACGCGGGGCTGGGTTGCCAGGAACTCGCCACGGCCATCGACGCGGGCGGGGCGGAACTGGCCGTGCACGGTCACGCGCACAATGGCGCCGAGTTCGGCCGCACCCCCGGAGGCGTTGCGGTGCGCAATGTTTCGCACACCGTGATCGGCGCGCCCTACCGGGTGTACGAACTGCCCCGCTGACCCGCCCGCGCGGCCCGGACTATCATTTTTGACGCAATTCTGTCTTGCGGTGTGCCGGGAAGTCTGGTCGGCCGATTCGAAACCTCGAATCGTAGGGTCCGACCTGGGAGTTCCGATGCCGCGCCGCTATTCGATCTTGACGTATTCTCTTCGCGTGATACCCCGGCGCGCCGCCGTATCCTGCACGTATGCGTGCAGCACAGATGGCCGAGGAATACCCGGTGATCGATATGGATTGCGATGCGATGGACGCCGCGCGACTGCTGGCCGAGCATCGGCTACCGGGCATTCTGGTCACCGCGGCGGACGGTTCCCCGCAGGCCGTGCTGCCCGCCTCGCAGGTGGTGCTGTTCATCGTGCCGAAGTACGTGCAGGACGATCCCTCCTTGGCCGGGGTGCTGAACGAGACCATGTGCGGCCAGGTGGCGAAACGCTTGCAGGGCAAGAAGGTCCGCGATGTCATTCCGGAGCGGCTGAGCGAGATCCCGGCCGCGCAGGCCGACGACAATATCGTCGAGGTGGCCGCGCTCATGGCCAAGTACAAGTCGCCGCTGGTCGCGGTGCAGGACGGCAAACGGCTGCTCGGCGTGATCACCTCCTCGCGCCTGCTGGAAGTGGCGCTGAACAACTGACCCCGCCGGGGCGCCCGGCATGACCGCCACCGCGATCGCGGTGCTCGTCTTCGCCGCGTCCTACGTGCTGATCGCCACCGAACGCGTCCACAAGACCACCGCCGCGCTGTGCGGCGCCGGCATCATCCTGCTGCTCGGCATCGAGAGCGCCGACGACGCCTTCTATTCGCAGGACACCGGCGTCGACTGGGACGTCATCTTCCTGCTGCTCGGCATGATGATCATCGTCGGCGTGCTGCGCCAGACCGGCGTCTTCGAATACGTGGCTATCTGGGCGGCCAAGCGCGCCAAGGGTTCCGCGCTGCGCGTGATGATCCTGCTGGTGCTGATCACCGCCACCGCGTCGGGCTTCCTCGACAATGTCACCACCGTGCTGCTCATCGCGCCGGTCACCATGCTGGTGTGCGAACGGCTGGAGGTGCCGCCCGCGCCGTTCCTCATCGCCGAGGTGCTGGCCTCCAATATCGGCGGCGCGTCCACCCTGATCGGCGATCCGCCCAACATCATCATCGGCAGCCGGGCCGGCCTGTCGTTCAACGATTTCGTGCTGAACATGTCGCCGATCGTGCTGATCGCGCTGCTGGTGTTCACGCTGCTGCTGCCGCGCCTGTTCCGGGGCGCGTTCGACGTGGACCCGGCGCGCGCGGCCGACATCATGCTGCTCGACGAGCGCGAGGCCATCCGCGATCCGCGTCTGCTCATCAAATGCGGGGTGGTGCTGGCCGCCGTCTTCGCCGGATTCTTCGGCCACGGCGTGTTCGGGTTGGAACCGGCGGTGGTGGCCCTGCTGGGCGCGGGCGTACTGGTGCTGATCTCCGGTCTGCCGCAACGGGATTACCTGTCGTCGGTGGAATGGGAGACGCTGCTGTTCTTCGCGGGCCTGTTCGTCATGATCGGCGCGCTGGTGAAAACCGGTGTGATCGAACGGCTCGCGCGCGCGGCCACCGAACTCACCGGCGGCGACGCCCTGATCGCCACCATGCTGATCCTGGTGGTGTCGGCCGTCCTGTCCGGGGTGATCGACAATATTCCGTACGTGGCGACCATGAGCCCGCTGGTTGCCGATCTGGTCACCACCATCGACGATCCGGCGCAGGGCGACGCGCTGTGGTGGGCGCTGGCGATCGGCGCGGACTTCGGCGGCAATCTGACCGCCGTCGGCGCCAGCGCGAATGTGGTGATGCTGGGGATCGCCCGGCGGTCGGACCATCCCATCTCGTTCTGGGAGTTCACCCGCAAGGGCGCGATCGTGACCGCGGTGACCGTCGCGGTGGCCGCGCCATACCTCTGGCTACGCTATTTCGTACTGGCCTGACCAGTCCGAAAACCCGCGCTGACCGCGACATAGGCCACATTACGGTCAAGATCTCCGCGCGGATTGGGTAATTTCGAGCAACCGATACGAGAATGGTCGCCGCCATGTTCATATCCAGCACCGCGCAGCCCTCGCCGCCGACTCCGGAGCGCGTCCCCGCCGACGCCCCGGCGTCCGAATCGGGCCGCTCGGCCACCTATCGGCTGGATCTGGACGGTTTGCGCGGGGTCGCCATCGCGCTGGTGGTGGCGTTCCACATCTGGTTCGGCCGGGTCTCCGGCGGCGTCGACGTGTTCCTGGTGCTGTCCGGTTTCTTCTTCACCGGAATGTTGCTGCGCCGCGCCGAGCACGGCCCGGTCGGTGTGTCGGCGACCGTGCGCCGCACCCTGCGCCGCCTGCTGCCCGCGATGGTGGTGGTGCTGGCCGCCGTGGTCGTCGCCACCGTCGTACTGCTCCCCCACACCCGCTGGTCCGATATCGCCGGCCAGACCGTGGCCTCGCTGTTCTACTACCAGAACTGGTATCTGGCCCTGTCCTGGTCGGACTACCTGGCCGCCGACCCGTCCGTCAGCCCGCTGCAACACCTCTGGTCGATGTCGGTGCAGGGCCAGATGTACCTGGCCCTGCTGCTGATCATCGCGGGCGTCACCTGGCTGGGCCGCCGCGCCGGACGCGCCGGCGCCTGGCGCATCGCCCCGGTGTACCGGGTCTGGCGGCACACCGGCACCCTCGGCATGATCCGCTGGTGCCTGACCGTGCTGTTCGGCGTGCTCGCGCTCACCTCGTTCTGGTATGCGGCCGAAGGAGTTTCGACCCAGCAGGGCTGGAACTACTACGACACCTTCGCCCGCGCCTGGGAGCCGCTCACCGGTGCGCTGCTGGCGCTGGCGGTCCCGCATCTGCGGCTGCCGAAGCTCGCCCGCGAAGCGCTGGCCTCGATCGGCATCGCCGCCATCGTGGCCTGCGGCTGGCTGGTGCACGGCGCGATGGTCTTCCCCGGCCCGGCCGCGCTCCTCCCGGTCGGCGCGACCGCGGCGCTGATCGCGTCCGGCGCCGGCCTGACCACCACCGCCCAGCCCGCCGTGAACCGGCTGCTGGCCGCCGCCCCGGTGGTGTCGCTGGGCGGCTTCGCCTACGCGCTCTACCTGTGGCACTGGCCGATTCTCATCTTCTATCTGGGCGAACGGCACGAACGCGAGGCCGGGGCGCTGGGCGGGCTGCTCATCATCGTGGTGTCGCTGGCGCTGGCCTACCTCACCTATCGCTTCGTGGAAGAGCCGCTGCGGCTGCGCTCGCGGCCTGCCGCGCCCGCCCGCGCCCGGCTGCTGACCGGTGTGGCGGTATCGACGGTGGGCGTGCTGGTGCTCGGTTCGGCCATCGCCTGGCAGTGGAGCAACAGCGCCAAGGCGCATGCCGTCGGCGAACTGGATCCGGCCAAATACCCTGGTGCGGAGGCGCTCACCGAGGGCGCGCTGGTGCCGCGCGCGGTCATGCGCCCCACCATCGAGGAGGCGCCCGCCGATATCGCCTACCCGACCCGGGACGGCTGTATCGCCGATTTCGACACCCGCTCGGTGATCACCTGCGAATACGGTGACAAGAACGCGCACCGCACCCTGGCGGTGGTCGGCAATTCCCATGCCGAGCACTGGATTCCGGCGCTGCAGATCCTCGGCGAGCAGTACCGGTTCAAGATCGTCGTCTATCTCAAGATGGGCTGCCCGCTGACCGTGGCCGAGGACCCCATGTACAAGGGACAGCAGAATCCGGACTGCAAGGACTGGTCGCGCGAGGTCATCGACCGGCTCGGCACCGAGCGCCCCGACTGGGTCTTCACCACCGGCACCCGTCCCGCCGACAGCGGCGGCGACGAGACCCCGCAGGACTATCTCGATGTCTGGCAGGAGCTTTCGAGCGAGGGCCTGAACGTGATCGCCATCCGGGACACGCCGTGGTTGCGCCGCAACGGCATTCGCTACCGCGCCATCGACTGCCTGGCTTCGGGCGGCGATCGCGTCAGCTGCGGCCTGAAGCGCCCCGAAGCGCTGTCCGCGGTGAATCCCGCACTGGCCCCGGCGTCTTCGTTCCCGCACGTGCACGTCATCGATTTGAACGATGCCGTTTGCGAGCCGGACGTCTGCGCGGTGGTCGAGGGCAATATTCTCGTGTATCACGATGAACACCACCTGACCGCGAGCTATTCGCGGTCGCTCGCCCCGGAACTGGGACGGCGGCTACAGCCGATCCTGGGCTGGTGGTAGGCATCCGATAGGGAACCGACACAATAGAATTCGGGGGTTCGGTGGAAGACTTTCCACTCGATAACGTGCTGGGGATCACGGCTATCGCGGTGTCGCTGATGGCGTTCTTCTGGGAATTCCTGCTGGTGGGGCGCAAGCGGCTCGGCTATCGGGTGCAGATGGACACGCCCGTGACCGGTGAGATCGAATCGGTGTTCCCGGGCGTACTGCCGCAATTGCGGCCCGACGGCGGGGCGGCCGCACCGGATCTGCACGACCTGTCGGTGGTGCTGGTGCGCATCGAGAACAGCGGCCGGTCGAATATCGACGCCTCGGATTACGCCGCGCCCGACCATGATCCGGTCGGGCTGCACATTCATTTCCCGGACCGGCGGGTCATCGGCATGGCGGTCAACGAGCTCAGCGACGACGCGCTCGGCGACAGCCTGCGGCCGGGCAGCGGCATCGGGGCGCGGGAGGACGGGCCGCACCGGGTCGGCATCATCGATCTGCCCAAGGTGCCGTTGAATCGCAAGGACCACTACAAGATCCTGGCCATTCTGCAGCGCACCGGCGGTACCGGGGACGCGCCCGCACCGGCGGTCCGGGTCAAGATCAAGGGCGGGCGGGTCGCCGAAACCACCAGCAATACCGGGCTTTCGCGCCGGGTGCTGGCGCTGATCTGCTTCCTCGCCGCGGTGGTGACGGTGCAGTTCGTCATGGCCCTGAACACCGATACCACCCGGGCCGAGACCGATTGCGTGGCAGGCACTCTCACCCTGGTCGGCTCCACCGCCTTCGAGCCCGCCGTCCGCGAGGCCGCGAACTCCTATCGCAAGCACTGCGAGCAGGCGAACTTCACCTTCGAATTCGACGGCAGCGAACGCGGTCTCGCCCGGGTGGACGCCGACGGCAAGGGCGATCCGGGTCTGCTGGCCGTCACCGACGGCTCCAAAGGGTCGGGCTTCCCGAACCTGAAACCCCGCACCCTGGCCCTGTCCGCCTTCACCATGATCGTGCACCCCGGCATCACCCTGCCCGACCTGAGCGTCCAGCAGCTGCGTGACCTGTACGCGGGCCGGGTGGCGAACTGGTCCCAGCTCGGCGGACCGGATCAGGCGGTGCGCGTGGTGCATCGATCGCTCGGCTCCGGCAGCCGGGATGCCTTCCGCGCGCGCATCTTCGGCGATGAGCAGCCCCCTGCGCTGCCCACCGACCTGTGCCGCCATATCGCGCAGCAGAATCCGCCCGGCCCGGCCTTCTGCGAGGCGGCCGTCACGAAGGACATGCTCAAGGCGGTCGCGGAGCTGCCGGGAGCCATCGGGTACAGCGAATATTCGGATGCGGCAAAGGCTTCCGGCGTCAAGACGATCACCCTCGGTGGGCATGGCGCGACCCGGGAAGAAGTGCTGGCCCGCGCCTACCCGTTCTGGAGCGTCGAATACGCCTACAGCTACGGCGAACTCCCCGCCGATTCGCTGGCGGCGGCCTTCCTGCGCTACCTCACGGACAAGGCCGGGAAGGACGTGCTGCGCTCGTACGGGAACACCCCGTGCGGCGAGCTGTCCGACCCGACCTCGTGTACGCCCGGCAGGTAGCTCAGCCCTGGACCGGGAACTTGCCGTCCAAATCGAGGTTCAGTTCCACCACATTGACCCGGGGCTGTCCGAAGAAGCCGAGATCGCGGCCGTAGCTATGCGCGTCGACCAGCGCGCGCACCTGGTCGACGGAGATATGGCGCGCCTTGGCGACGCGGGCGATCTGGATGTCCGCGTACTCCGGGGAGATGTTGGGATCCAGGCCGCTGCCGCTGGCGGTCACCGCGTCGGCGGGCACGGCCGAGACGGCCGGCGCGTCACCGCGGATCGGCACGATACGGCCCAGCGAGTAGTCCTCACCCTCCGCCGCGCACTCCACCTTCACGCCCTTGTACTCGGGAATGAACGGAGTCGTGGTCACCGAGCAGAACTCGTTGACGCTCACCACCTTGGTCGGATGCTCGACCTCGCCATTGGCCTCGCGCGGCCCGATGACCGACAGCACCGCGCCCACTCCGCCGGGGGTGCAGAACGGCCGGCTGCCGTCCACGCCCTCGAGTTCGCCGATGGCCTTGCTGCGGGCGCACACGGTGGTCAGCAGCGCGGTCTTGCCGGGTGCGCTGTCCACCAAGGACTCCGGGCCGAGATTGCTCGCGCCGGAAGCCGTCGGGTCGTAGCCGCTGCTGCCCGCCGCCGACGGCCGGCTCTGGAAGTACCGCGTCAGTGCCTGGCCGTCGGCGTCGGTGAACGACTGCCCGATCAGGCTGGACCCGACGACCTTGCCGTCCCGCTCGATGAGCGAACCGTCCGCCTTGTCCTTCAGTCCCGGCAGCTGCGCCACCGCGAAAACCGCCAGCGGATAGACGATTCCGGTGATCACCGTGAGCACCAGCAGCGCGCGCAGGGCGGCCACGTGTTGCCTGATCCAAGTTGACATGCGCATTTCAGGACATCCCGGGGAGGAATTGGACGACGAGGTCGATCAGCTTGATGCCGATGAACGGGGCGATGATGCCGCCCACGCCGTACACGGACAGGTTGCGGCTCAACAGCTTCGACGCCGCCGCCGGCTTGTAGGCCACACCGCGCAGCGCCAGCGGAATCAAAGCCACGATGACCAGCGCGTTGAAGATGACCGCGGACAGGATCGCCGACTGCGGGCTGTGCAGCCGCATGATGTTGAGCAGATCCAGGCCGGGGTACAGGGCCACGAACAGCGCCGGAATGATGGCGAAGTACTTGGCGATGTCGTTGGCGATGGAGAACGTGGTCAACGCGCCGCGGGTGATCAGCAACTGCTTGCCGATCTCGACGATCTCGATGAGCTTGGTCGGATCCGAATCCAGATCGACCATATTGCCCGCCTCCTTGGCGGCGGACGTGCCGGTGTTCATGGCCACGCCGACATCGGCCTGCGCCAGCGCGGGCGCGTCATTGGTGCCGTCGCCGGTCATGGCGACCAGGCGGCCGCCGGCCTGTTCCTTCTTGATCAGCGCCAGCTTGTCCTCGGGCGTCGCCTCCGCGAGGAAGTCGTCCACACCGGCCTCGTCGGCGATCGCCTTGGCGGTCAAGGGATTGTCGCCGGTGATCATGACGGTGCGGATGCCCATGCGGCGCATCTCGTCGAAGCGCTCCCGCATGCCCTGCTTCACCACATCCTTGAGATGGATGACCCCGAGCAGCCGGGCAGTGCCGTCCTTGACCTCCGCGACCACCAGCGGGGTGCCGCCGGACGCGGAGATGCCGTCCACGGCCGCGCCGACCTCGACCGGCACCGAACCGCCCTGCGAGCGCACCCATTCGGTGACGGCGCTGGCCGCACCCTTGCGCAGCTGATGCTTGCCGGCCAGGTCCACGCCCGACATGCGGGTCTGGGCGGTGAATTCCACCCAGGTCGCGCCGGTCAGCTCGCCGGGGGTGCGCTCGCGCTTGCCGTACGCCTGCTTGGCGTACACCACGATGGAGCGGCCCTCGGGGGTCTCGTCCGCGAGGCTGGAAAGCTGTGCGGCGTCGGCCAATTCGTCGGCGCTCACGCCCGGCATCGGCACGAAATCCGCGGCCTGGCGATTGCCCAGGGTGATGGTGCCGGTCTTGTCCAGCAGCAACGTATTGACGTCACCGGCGGCCTCGACCGCACGACCCGACATGGCGAGTACGTTGCGCTGCACCAGGCGATCCATCCCGGCGATGCCGATGGCCGACAGCAGCGCGCCGATGGTGGTCGGGATCAGGCAGACCAGCAGGGACACCATCACGATGCCGCTGATGCCGTCGTCGGTGAGCGAAATGCTGTCCGGCACACCGGGCAGGCTCACCTTGGAGTAGATGGCGAGCGGCTGCAGGGTGACCACCGCGAACACGAAGATGATGGTCAGCGCGGCCAGCAGGATGTTGAGCGCGATCTCGTTCGGCGTCTTCTGCCGCGAGGCACCCTCGACGAGCGCGATCATCTTGTCGATGAACGAGCCGCCCGGTTCCTGGGTGATCCGCACCACGATCCGGTCCGACAGCACGGTGGTGCCGCCGGTGACCGCGGAACGGTCGCCGCCGGATTCGCGGATCACCGGCGCGGATTCACCGGTGATGGCCGATTCGTCCACGGACGCGATGCCTTCCACGACATCGCCGTCACCGGGAATGACCTGCCCGGCCTCGACCACGACGTAGTCGCCGCGCTGCAGATCCGGCGCGGCCACGCTCTGCTCGACCACCCGTGCGCCCGGCGACCAGTCCACCAGTTTGCGGGCCACGGTATCGGTCTTGGCCTTGCGCAGGGTGTCGGCCTGCGCCTTGCCCCGGCCCTCGGCCACGGCTTCGGCGAGATTGGCGAAAAGCACGGTGGCCCACAGCCATACGACGATCGCCCAGCCGAAGAAGCTCGGGTCGGCGACGGCCAGGATGGTCGACCAGACCGCGCCGAGTTCCACGATCAGCATGACCGGGTTGCGCCACAGCGAGCGCGGGTCCAGCTTCTCGAAGGCGTCCGGCAGCGATTTCAGCAGCAGCTGCGGGTCGAACAGGCCGCTCGATACCCGCCCCTGCGCCGGCGCTTCCGGCGCCGCGTTTTCCATGGTGGGAGCAGACATTTCAGTGGATTCCTTCGGCGAGCGGCCCGAGCGCCAGCGCGGGCAGGAAGGTCAGGGCGACCAGGATGACGGTCACGCCGACGACCATGCCGACGAACTGCGGGCGATGGGTCGGGAGCGTGCCGATCGATTCCGGCGTGCTGCCCTGCTGGGCGAACGAACCGGCCAGTGCGAGAACGAAGATGATCGGCAGGAAGCGGCCGAACAGCATGGCCAGGCCGAGCGCGGTGTTGTACCACTCGGTATTGCCGGTCAGGCCGGCGAAGGCCGAACCGTTGTTGTTGGCGGCGGAAGTGAAGGCGTACAACACTTCCGACAAACCGTGGGGCCCGCTGTTCAGCATGCCCGCGCGCTGCCCCGGCATGGCCATGGCGGTCGCGGTGCCGATCAGCACCACCAGCGGCGAGATCAGGAAGTAGGACGCCGCGAGCTTGATCTCGCGCGGAGTGATCTTCTTGCCCAGGTACTCCGGCGTGCGGCCGACCATCAGGCCCGCCACGAAGACGGTGATGACCGCGAGGATCAGCATGCCGTAGAGCCCGGAACCGGTGCCGCCCGGCGCGACCTCGCCCAGCTGCATATTGAACATGGTCATCATGCCGCCGAGGCTGGTGTACGAGTCGTGGAAGGAGTCCACCGCACCGGTCGAGGTCAGCGTGGTCGCGGTCGCGAAGGTCGCCGAATTCGATACGCCGAAGCGGGTTTCCACGCCCTCCATGGACGCGCCGATGGCGGTCGGCACGGTGCCGTGGTGCTGCAACTGGAACAGGTTGGTCAGCATCAGGCTCAGAATCGCCAGCACGCCCATGACCGACACGATGGCGTAGCCCTGCTTCTTCGAGCCGACCATGCGGCCGAAGGTGCGCGGCAGCGAGAACGAGATCACCAGTAGCAGGAAGATCTCGATCCAGTTGGTCCAGGTGGTCGGGTTCTCGAACGGGTGCGCGGAGTTGGCGTTGTAGAAGCCGCCGCCATTGGTGCCGAGTTCCTTGATGACCTCCTGGCTGGCCACCGGCCCGCCCGGAATGGTCTGTTGCGCACCGGCGGCCGTCTCGGCGACCTGGCTGTGCAACTGGAAGTTCTGGATGGCGCCGCCGGCGACCAGCACGATGGCCGAGACGAAGGCGATCGGCAGCAGGATGCGGATGGATCCCCTCACCAGATCCACCCAGAAATTGCCCAGATCACCGGTGTGCCGGCGCGCGAACCCGCGCACCAGGGCCACCGCCACCGCGATGCCCACCGCCGCGGACACGAAGTTCTGCACCGCGAGCCCGGCCATCTGCACCAGGTGGCCCTGGGTCGATTCACCGGAGTAGTTCTGCCAGTTCGTGTTCGTCACGAAGCTGACCGCGGTGTTCCAGGCCAGCGCCGGGGTCATCTCGGTCGCCGGATCGTTCAGATGCAGCGGCAGTTTGCCCTGAATCAGCTGGAAGAAGAAAAGGAACAGGATGCTGACCGCCGAGAAGGCCAGCACGCTGCGGGCGTACACCGCCCAGGTCATCTCCACGCCCGGCTTCACGCCGATCACGCGATAGATGACGCGCTCGGCGCGCGAATGCTTCTCGCTGCTGTAGACGCGGTACATGTAATCGCCGAGCGGCACATGCACCACGGCCAGCGCGATGATCAGGGCCGCCGCGAAGACGATCCCCGCTGTAGTCGTGCTCACTCAGAACCTCTCCGGGAACAACAGCGCCACAATCAGATAGACGGCGACGCCAACGGCCAGCACCAGACCGATAACGTTCTGCGTCACAACCGCTCCACCCCGCGCTGGATCAAGCCGAGCAGGGCGAAGAGCGCCACCGTCAGCACCGTGAACACCACGACGGACATTTCGAAACCTCTCTACTTCGGTGCCGCATCGCAAGATGCGCCGGAGCGAGTCAAGCGCCCGATCGGGCCGATTCCGAGGTTCTTTACGGCTTCTTAGCGTTGCGCACGACCGCCTTGACACTCCGCTTACGAGATTTCCCGGAGCGTCGCTGCGATCTCGTCAAGGACGCCCGGCTATCCGTAAAGAAACCGTCAGGACCAGGCGCTCCCGTCTTTACGGCGGTAGACAGAACAGGCCCGGACGCGCGCACCGACTCGCCGCCCGGGCCCCCACTACCGGTGCGAACAAGGAGAAGACCGTGCCCGACTTAGCGGTCACATTGATGGTGATTGTCGGCTTCGTGGCTGCTGCGCTGTTGCTGCGCGCGCTGTCGGCCGCCGAGGCGAATCGTGACCGTGCCCGCGCGGCCGAGCCCGGCTTCCGCGCGCTACCCGCGATGATGGACGAGTGAAACGCGGGCAACTACGCATCTATCTGGGCGCTGCCCCCGGTGTGGGCAAGACGTTCTCGATGCTCTCGGAGGCACACCGGCGGCTCGAACGCGGACGCGATGTGGTCGCGGCCGTGGTCGAGACGCACGGGCGGGCCAAGACCGCGGAAATGCTGGGCGGGATCGAGCGGATTCCGCCGAAGCTGGTGGAGTATCGCGGGACCACCATGCCCGAACTGGATGTGGACGCGGTGCTGCGGCGGCGGCCGGCGGTGGTGCTGGTGGATGAGCTGGCGCACACCAATGCGCCCGGGGGCGAGCACGAGAAGCGCTGGCAGGACGTGCACGACATCCTGGACGCGGGGATCGACGTGATCTCCACGGTCAACGTGCAGCATCTGGAGAGCTTGAACGATGTGGTGCAGCAGATCACGGGTGTGGTGCAGCGGGAAACCGTGCCGGACTGGGTGGTTCGCGAAGCCGATCAGGTCGAGCTGGTGGACATCACGCCGGAAGCGTTGCGGCGCCGGCTTTCCCACGGGAACGTGTATGCCGCCGACCGGGCGGACGCGGCGCTGCGCAATTACTTCCGGCCCGGGAATCTGACCGCGCTGCGCGAGCTGGCGCTGTTGTGGCTGGCCGATCAGGTCGATGCCGCGCTCGCCAAATACCGTGCCGACCACAAGATCACCGATACCTGGGAGGCCCGGGAACGGGTCGTGGTGGCCGTGACCGGCGGGCCGGAATCGGAGACCATCGTGCGGCGGGCCAGCCGGATCGCGGCCAAGTCCAGCGCGGAACTCATCGTGGTGCACGTGGTGCGCGGGGACGGGCTGGCCGGGGTGTCGGCGCAGCGGCTGGCCCGGCTGCGCGATCTGGCCACCGGCCTGGACGCCAGCCTGCACACCGTCACCGGTGACGACGTGCCCACGGCGCTACTGGATTTCGCGCGCCAGGTGAACGCCACCCAGCTGGTGCTCGGCACCTCGCGGCGCTCCCGCTGGGCGCGCGTGCTCGACGAGGGCATCGGCGCGGCGGTGGTGCAGGAGTCGGGGAAGATCGACGTGCACATGGTCACCCACGAGGAGTCCAATCCCGGCTTCCGCTGGTCCTCCCTCGCCCCGCGCGAACGCCTGCTCGGCTCCTGGCTCGCCGCCCTGGTGGTGCCGTCCGCGATCTGCGGGGTGCTGCTGTGGCTGGATCGCTGGCTGGACCTGGGCGGCGAGAGCGCGGTGTTCTTCATCGGCGTCATCTGCGTCTCGCTGCTCGGCGGCGTGGCGCCGGCCGCACTGTCCGCGCTGCTCTCCGGCATCCTGCTGAACTGGTTCTTCACCGCGCCGCGGCACAGCCTCACCATCGCCGAACTCGACAACTTCATGACCATCGTGGTGCTGCTGGTGGTGGCCGTCGCGGTGGCGGCGCTGGTGGACGTGGCCGCCAAGCGAACCCGCGAGGCGCGCAAGGCATCCCGGCAGGCCGAACTGCTCACCCTGTTCGCGGGCGCGGTCCTGCACGGCGCGGACCTGCCCGCGCTGCTGGAGCGGGCGCGCGAGACCTACAACCAGACCTCGGTCAGCCTGATCACCGACGACGAGGTGATCGCCTCCGTCGGCGATCGGCCGGCGACCCAGGTGTGCGATGCCGAGACCGCGCTGGAAGCCGGTGACGACATGCACTGGCTGCTGCTGTGCGGCCATCCCCTCACCGCCGCCGACCGGCTGGTGCTCGGCGCGGTGGCGAATCAGGCCGCGGGCATGGTGCATCAGCAGCGCCTGCGCGCGGAAGCCAGTGCGGCACAGGCGGTCCTGGAGGCCGACAAGCTGCGCCGCGCCCTGCTGTCGGCGGTCAGCCACGACCTGCGCACGCCCCTGGCCGCCGCCAAGGCCGCCGTGTCCAGCCTGCGCAGCGACGATGTCGAGTTCTCCCCCGAGGACACCGCCGAACTGCTGGAGACCATCGAGGAATCGGTGGATCAGCTGACCGCGCTGGTCGGCAACCTGCTCGATTCCTCCCGGTTGGCGGTGGGCGTCATCCAGCCGCAGATGCGGCGGGTCTACCTGGACGAGGTGGTGCATCACGCGCTGATGAGCATGGGCACTCGCGGATTGCGGCGCAGCGCCATGGACCGGGTGAAGGTCGATGTGGACGCGGTCTCGGTGACCGCCGATCCGGGCCTGCTGGAGCGGGTGCTGGCCAACCTCATCGACAATGCGATTCGCTACTCCCCCAGCGAATCCACCGTCCGGGTGGCGGCCGAGAACACCGGCGAGCGCGTCGCCGTCACCGTGGTCGACACCGGTCCGGGCGTGCCGACCGGCCTGGAGGACCAGCTCTTCGAACCGTTCCAGCGGCTCGGCGATCGCGACAATTCCACCGGCGTCGGTCTCGGGCTGTCGGTGGTCCGCGGTTTCGTCGATGCCATGGGCGGCACCGTGCACGCCGAACCCACCCCCGGCGGTGGCCTGACAATGGTCATCGACCTACCGGCCGGCAACGAACAGGAGTCCGAGTGAGCAATCCGGCGGCAGCGCCGATCAAAGTCCTGGTCGTCGATGACGAACCACAGATCCTGCGCGCCCTGCGGATCAATCTGTCGGTCCGCGGCTACGAGGTGACCACCGCCGCCAATGGCGCGGCCGCCCTGCGCGCCGCCGCGGAGAAACACCCGGACGTGGTGGTGCTCGATCTCGGCCTGCCCGATATGGACGGCATCGAGGTGCTGGCGGGCCTGCGCGGCTGGACCACCACCCCCGTGATCGTGCTGTCCGCCCGCACCGACTCCTCCGACAAGGTCGAGGCCCTGGACGCGGGCGCCGACGATTACGTCACCAAACCCTTCGGCATGGACGAGTTGCTGGCCCGCCTGCGCGCCGCCGTCCGCCGCTCCGCCACCACCACCGAAACCGCCGAGCCGGTGGTCGAAACCCCTTCCTTCACAGTGGATCTCGCCGCCAAACAGGTAACCCGCCACGGCAAGACCGTCCACCTCACCCCCACCGAATGGGGCATGCTCGAAATGCTGGTTCGCAACCGCGGCAAACTGGTCGGCCGCCGCGAACTGCTCCGCGAGGTATGGGGCCCGGCCTACGCCACCGAAACCCACTACCTGCGCGTCTACCTCGCCCAGCTCCGCCGCAAGCTCGAGGACGATCCCTCGAACCCGAAGCACCTGCTCACCGAGGCGGGTATGGGTTATCGCTTCCATGCCTGAAACTCTCAGCGGGACAGGCGGATCGGCAGGGACTTCAGGCCGTTGTTGAGGTTCGAGCGGATGCGGCGGGATTCGCCGGTCTGCTCGATGTCCGGGAACAGGTTCAGCAGTTCCTCGAAGAAGATGCGGCCTTCCAGGCGGGCCAGGTGCACGCCCAGGCAGAAGTGCTGGGCCAGGCCGAAGGACAGGTGCGGGTTGGGATTTCGCCGGATGTCGAAGGTCTGCGAGTCGGCGAAGACGTCCTCGTCGCGATTGGCGGAGGTGTACCACATGGCCACCTTGTCGCCGGATTTGATGGGGACGCCGTTGATTTCGGTGTCGGCGGTGGCGGTGCGCCGGAAGTAGTGCAGCGGGTTGGCGTAGCGCAGGATCTCCTCCACCGCGCCGGGGATGAGAGCCGGGTTCTCGCGCAGCGCCCGCAGCTGGTCCGGATGCTGGAGCAGCAGTTCCAGGCCGGAGGAGAGCATGGTCTTGGTGGTGTCGTTGCCGGCCGTCACCAGCTGGGTGAAGAAGCTGCCGAACTCCAAGTCCGACATGGGGTTTCCGCCGAAATTGCCGGCCAGGATGAGCGAGGTGAGGTCGGCGGCGGGCGGTTCGGTGCGGCGGCGCATGGCGAACTGGATGGCGTAGATGGCCATCTTGGTGACCTCGGCGGTGGCGTCGAAATCGCCGACCAGGTCCGGATCCTGCTGGCTCACCGACTGTTCCGCCCACTGCCGCAGGCTGGGCCAGTCCGCGGCCGGAATGCCGAACAGGCCGCCGACCACCTGGCTGGGCAGTACGCCGGCGATATCGTGCACGAATTCGACGTCGC
The DNA here is from genome assembly GCF_021183565.1 of Nocardia yamanashiensis. Taxonomy (NCBI): domain Bacteria; kingdom Bacillati; phylum Actinomycetota; class Actinomycetes; order Mycobacteriales; family Nocardiaceae; genus Nocardia; species Nocardia yamanashiensis. The sequence goes on along the minus strand of NZ_CP089226.1, from coordinate 250,831 downwards.
CGTCGGCGGTTTCGAGCAGCGCCCGGGTGAGTTCGCGGATGCGGTCGGCCATCTCGCCGACCACGCGGGCCTTGAAGTGCTCGGCCAGCGGCTTGCGATAGTCGGTGTGGCGGGGCGGGTCCATCATGAGCAGCATGTTGCGGGTCTGTTCCAGCCGTTCCGGGGGCTGGTTCTCCAGGATGACGCCCTCGCGCTCGGCGGAGAACAGCACCGGATTGCGTGCCACGTGCGCCACATCGGCGTGTTTGAGGATCGCCCAGTAGCCGGGTTCGCCGGGCATGTCCTGCCAGTACACCGGCTGGGTGCTCCGCAGTTCGGTGAAGATCTCGTGGATCGGACCGTCGACATACAGCTGCGGATCGTAGATGTCCTTGACCGTGCTCACGGCCCACCTCGGTATTCACTTGCGCGTGTTCGTCTGCCGAATCCGACGCTAGAGACCGGCCGTGGTTCGCGCGGGGGTTCGGGCGAACCGTCTCAGTGAATGGACACCGCGTCAGTGAGTAGACATGGCGGACAGCGTCATAGGTACGGGTCGGAGATCTCCCGCAGCCGGGTCAGGGCTTCACGCAACTGCCCCATGCGTTTCGGGCCCAGGTGCGCGGCCCATTCGTCCTGGATCGAGGTGGCGATGCGGTTCGAGAAATCGGCCATGGCCTGGCCGCGCGCGCTGAGCTTGACCAGGCGGGCACGGCCGTCGGTGGGGTCGGGCACGCGCTCCACATAGCCGGCCCGTTCCATCTGATCGACCAGGAAGCCCGCGGTCTGCTTGGTGATGCGCGCGCGCTCGGCGAGCTCGGTCAGCCGGGTGCCGTCCGGATCGATCTGCGCGGCCAGCCGGCCCTGCGCGAGGGTGATGTCGCCGTGCCCGGATTCGACCAGGGCATCGAAGATCCTGGTCTCCATGGACCGGTGGGCGATCATCATCAGCAGGCCCACGTTCATCTCTTCGGCGGCCATTCCACTCCTTGACGATAGTCAGACTCTCTGACTATATTAGTCAGACACGCTGACTAATCCTACGGGAGGCACCCGATGTCGGCACCCACGAAATGCGCCGTCGAACTCTTCGTCGACCCGGCCTGCCCCTACACCTGGATCGCCTATCGCTGGCTCGGTGAAGTCGCCCGGCAGCGGCCCCTCGAACTCCGGCTGCGGCTGATGAGCCTGGCGCGCTTGAACCGAGGCCGTGAACTACCCCGTGACCAGCACCGGCAGATCCGCCGGGCCACCGACGTCACCCGCATCGCCGCCGCGGTCGATCAGCTCTACGGCGCGGAGTCTTTGCGCGACTTCTACAGCGCCACCGCGGGATTCCTGTTCACCCCCGAGCACACCGATGTGGTGCTGCGCGGGCGCGCCGACCCGAGACCGTGGTCGGAACTGCTCGACAAGGCCATCGCCGCCGGGCTTTTCGAAGCCGGTCTGCCCGCCGCCCTCACCGCCGCGAGCCGCACCGATCGCTACGACCCGGGACTGCACGCCAGCCACGACGCGGCCATCGCCGCGGTCGGGACCGATGTGGGCACGCCCGTGCTGTGCATCGACGGGCACGCCTGCTTCGGGCCGGTGCTCGCCTCGGTGCCGCGCGGAGCCGCCGCGCAAGCGCTGTTCGACTCCGTGCGCACCCTGTCCGCCTATCCGGACTTCTTCGAGCTCAAGCGAACTCGGCGTCCGGTGCTCGACTTCCATTGACTTCCCCGGAGGTAACCGTCATGGACCGCGAAACCAGCTGGCAGGTAATCGAACAGCAGCGGCTCGCCATCGCCGACCTGCTCGACACCCTCACGCCCGAGGAGTGGGAGACGCCGTCGCTGTGCGGGGGCTGGACGGTGCGCACGGTGGCGGCCCACGTCGCCGGAACGCCCATCGCGCCGCCACTGATCGCGCTGGTGCCGTTCATGCTCCGGGCGCGCGGCAACTACAACCGCCTGGTCGACATCCTGACCCGGCATTTCGCCGAACAACCCGGGTTCGACCCGGCGGCGCTGCTGCGCGAGCACGCGGCATCGCGAAAACTGCCGAAGCTCACCAACTATCGCAATATCGTGATGGACACCATCGTGCACGGGCAGGACATCGCCATCCCCCTCGGCCGCACCCTGCCCGTCACCCCCGAGGCCGCAGCCGCCGGCACCGACCGTGCCGTCGAAGTGGGACTCCCACTCTGGAAACGCCACCGGCTCGACGGCCTGCACCTGGTCGCCACCGACACCGAGTGGAGCCACGGCAGCGGCGCGGAAATCCGCGGCCCGATGCTGTCGCTTCTCCTCCTGACCACCTGCCGCCCAGCCGGATTCGCGCAAGTGCGCGGACCCGGCGTCGAGATCATGGCCGCCCGCCTGCAACCCGCCCCGGCCGGTTCCGGAACCCCTCCGCCCTGAATCGCGCACGTGCCCAGTGCCTTCGCGGCCCGACGCACGCCCACACCGGTCCCGGATTCTCGGCGACCAGACCGCGCGCGGCCTCCCGGAGTCGTTTCGGGGTGCAGTTCGCCCCGCGGGCGCAGCGCCAGTTGCGCGACATAGGCATCCGGCTCGGGGCGGGCGCCGATGACGCCCGGAGGGGTGGCGTCATCGGCACCCTAGTGGCTGAGTGATCGGCACCCTCGCAGCTGCGTCAACGGCGGCCGACGACCGGGGGTCTCGGCCCCTCAGCGGGTCGCCGGGTTCCGCGTCCGGGCCATCGGCGACGATGGGACCTATGCCCGTAGCAGCCATCGTCTTCGATATGGACGGCGTACTCATCGACACCGAACCGATCTGGGAGGAGGTGCGGCGCGGCTATATCGACGAGCTCGGCGGCCGCTGGCTGTCCGACACCCAGGACCGCCTGATGGGCATGAGCACCGCCGAATGGGCCGAGTACCTCAGCGCCGATCTGCTCGACGGCAAGCGCACCCCCGACCAGGTGGCCGACGACGTCATCACCCGCATGGCCGCGCGCTACGCCGACCATCTCCCCCTCATGCCCGATGCCGCCGACACCGTCCGCCGGCTCGGCGCGACCTACCCCCTCGCCCTCGCCAGCTCCTCCCCGCGCCGCCTCATCGACGTCGTCCTCGACCACATGGGCGTGCGAAACCTGTTCCGCACCACCGTCTCCACCGAAGAGGTCGAACGCGGCAAGCCCGCTCCGGACGGTTACCTCGCCGCCGCGGCCGGCCTCGGCATCGACCCCTCCGCCTGCGTAGCGATCGAAGACTCCAGCAACGGCCTGCGCTCCGCCGCCGCGGCCGGCATGACCGTCATCGCCGTCCCGCATCCGCGCTACCCACCCGCTGCCGACGCCCTCGCGCTCGCCGCGGAGGTCGCCGACGGCGGACTGAAATCCCTCACCCCCGAACTCGTCGCCGGCCTGATCCCCTGAACCCTGTCGCGCGGCCCTTGCCGCCCGCGGCGCGGGCCGCCCCGCGATCCCGGCCACCGCACCCTGTCATCCCGAGTGCGTCTTCGTCATCCGGGCGTGCTTTCGGCCTGGATCTCACCGCGACAGTGAGATTCCGGCGGGCGCGAGCCGGATCGACGAGGCGGTGGGGCCGCTGTGACCTGGCCTACCGCGCTGGAATTCGACCGGCCGCAGGAACGTTGGCACACCTGCGGCGCGACCGAACGCTCCGCCGGGGCCGGCTCGATCGGGTTGTCCGCTATGTACGGATGACCCTCGTGCCGGTCGCATCGAGCAAATGGGAGGATCGTGGCTATGTCCGAGCAGACCGCCGCACCGCAGACCGCCGCACCCGCCGTATCCGCCGAACCGGTGGAATTGTGGGCCGAGCGCACCGGGACTCGCGCCTACACCGGCCGCAACAATCGCGGTGGCGAGGTGCTCATCGCCTCGCAGGGCGTGCCGGGCGCGTTCACCCCGGGTGAGCTGCTGAAGATCGCGCTCGCGGGGTGCACCGGGCTCAGCGCCGACTTCACGCTGTCGCGCAAGCTGGGCGACAGCTTCGATGCCACCGTGCGGGTTTCCGGCGACGCCGATCGCGAGAACGAGGTGTACCCGGAGCTGAACGAAGTCCTGGAGCTGGATCTCAGCGAGCTGGACGAGGCGACCCGGGAGCGGCTGATGGTCGCGGCGCAGCGGTCCATCGACCGGGTGTGCACCGTGGGGCGGACGCTGAAGGCCGGCACCACCGTCAATCTGACCTTCAAGATCGACGAATGACGGGCGGCCCGGTGCGGCTCAGCGCCTGGGTGCACGGAACCGTCCAAGGGGTTGGTTTCCGCTGGTGGACGCGGTCGCGAGCCCTCGAACTCGGGCTCACCGGGTACGCGCGCAACCATCGCGACGGACGGGTGCACGTGATCGCCGAAGGCGCGCGGGCGGACTGCGAATCCTTGCTCACCCTGCTACGTTCCGGGAATACTCCGGGGCGGGTGGACCTGGTTGTGGAAGACTGGGGCACCCCACAGGGCGGAATGAGCGGATTCGAGGAGCGTTAGTGCGCGGAGAGTTCAAGGAGTCGATCGTTGGCCGTTGAACGCTTCGGCGGTAAACCGGACGATCCGAACCGCCCCTCCGAAAACGGTCCCGCCGAGGACGATTCGCGGATCAGCGCCGCGGACACCGGGCCCACCGAAACCGAGCACAAGCCGCCCGAAGAGGCGACGCCGAGCGCTCCGGCACCGGCCGCGCCCGACACGCCGCCGGCCGGCGCACCCACCACTCCGGGCGTCGCCACCCCCGGCGCCCCGGGCTTCGCTACCCCGACCGCGCCGATCCCGGGCATGCCCGGAGTACCGACCGCGCCGCTGCCCGGCCTGCCGACTCCTGTGCCCCCGCCCGCATCCCGGCGCGGCAGCATGTCGCGTCAGGAAGCCGGGATCACCCAGCCGCGCCCGCCCACGGTGGCCGAGGCGCGCGCCCGGGACAAGGCCCGCAAGCGCGCCGAGGAGCAGGAACGCGCGGAAGCCGAAGCGGCCCAGGCCAAGAAGAAGAAACGCAAGAAGCTGCTGATCGGCGGCATCGCGGTGGTCGGCGTGGCCGGGCTGGTCGGCGGCGGCTACCTCGCCTACAGCGCGCTCACCGCGCCCGAGGTCACCGCCTACTGCACCATCATCGCCCAGAAGGGGCAGGTGGTCAGCCTCGGCAACGGCCAGACCATCACCGCCGACCACGACGATCAGGAGATCATCGTGCCGGACGACAACTGCCAGAAGGCCACGGCCTCGGGCACTTCCGGCACGTATCACGGCGGCGGCATCTACATCTTCAACGGCGGCCAGTACCGGTACTACTACGGCGGCGGCAGCAACACCGTCGGCAAGGCGCCCAGCGGCGGCACGACGGTGAAACCGAAGGGCGCGAGCATCACCACCAAGAGCGGCACCACCATCCAGCGCGGCGGGCTCGGCTCCAAGTCGAGCGGCAGCGGGTCGTAATGCGACGCGTCCGCAGCACTCCCCGGCCGGGCTGGCAGCAGATCATCGAAAGCCAAGGGCTGGTGTACGGTTCGCCCGGCCGCGACGCCTCCGGGCAGCCGCGCCCGTACTGGGACGAATCGGTGCACTACGAGTTCGACATGGCCGAGATCCTGGCCCTGGAAGCCCAGGTCGAGGTACTGCACTCGATGTGCCTGCACGCCGTCGAACAGATCGTGGTCACCGAGCGCTTCGCCGATTTCGGTCTGCCGCAATGGAGTTGGGAACCCATCGCCAATTCCTGGAAGCGCTCCGACCCGCACGTGTACGGCCGTTTCGACCTGCGCTACGACGGCCGCGGACCGGCGAAACTGCTGGAGTACAACGCCGATACGCCCACCTCCCTGCTGGAGGCGGCGATCGTGCAGTGGCACTGGCTGACCGACACGCACCCGGACGACGATCAGTGGAATTCGTTGCACGAGAAGCTGGTCGAACGCTGGGGCGAGATACGCGACCTGCTGCCGACCGCCGAACTGCACTTCACCTGGTCCGGCGCGGACGCCAGCGGCGAGGACAATGTCACCACCGCGTACATGCAGGAGACCGCCGCCGAAGCCGGGTTCGACACCGTCGCGCTGCCCATCGAGGAGATCGGATTCGACACGGAGCTGGAACGTTTCGTGGATCTGGCCGAAGCGCCCATCGACTCCATCTTCAAGCTCTACCCGTGGGAATGGGTCCTCGACGACGACTTCGGCAAGCGCGTGGTCGGCTCGCTGCCGCAGTCCATGTGGCTGGAACCGCTGTGGAAGACCCTGCTCTCCAACAAGGCCCTGCTCGCGGTCATGTGGGAGATGTATCCGGGACACCCCAACCTGCTGCCCACCTACCTCGACGATCCGCACGAGCTGACCGAGTACATTCGCAAGCCGAAGCTGGGCCGCGAGGGCGCGAACATGACCATTGTGGGCGCGGGCCTGGAAACCGCCACCGGCGGCGTGTACGGCGCCGAGGGCTACGTCTACCAATTGCTGGACCCGCTACCGGAATTCGACGGCATGCGGCCGGTGCTCGGCGCCTGGATCGTCGGCGACACCTCCGCCGGGCTCGGCATCCGCGAAACCGCCGGGCTCATCACCGATGACGGGGCGGCCTTCGTCCCGCACCGCATCCCGCAGTCCTGACCCCGCGACCCCCACCTACTACCAGTTCGACCCACCACCCTGGAGGACCAAGAATGACCACCACTCTCGCGCTCGAAGCGGGGTACTGGAGTTCGCTCGGCCGTGGCGTAGGCGCGATCCTCCTCTACGCGCTGGTGGGCCTGGTGCTCATGCTCGTCGGCTTCTTCGCCGTCGACCTCACCACGCCCGGCAGCCTGCGCAGCCTGGTCGCGCAGGGACTGCCCAACGCGGTCGTGGTGAGCGCGGCGGGCATGCTGTCGATGGCGTTCATCGTGGTGCTGGCCATCTACTCCTCGGCGGGCAAGCTCGGCGAGGGCCTGATCGCCGCCGCCGTGTACGGCCTGGTCGGCATTGTGGCGCAGGTGGTCTCGGTGCGGGTGCTCGAACTCGTCTTCGGCATCGATATCGGCGCCGTGCTGCACAAGCCGCAGTTCACCACCGAGGCTCTGGTCGTCGCCGCCGCGCACTTCGCCCTGGGACTCGTCGTCGCGGTCGCCATTCTCTGAAACGAGCGCTCGGCCCGCTCCCGAAAGGGAGCGGGCCGCTGTTTCTTTCCAGCCGGATTCAGCGGATCCGGCTGTACTTGATGAACGCCACGCCGTCCTCGAACACGCGGCTGGTCAGCACGCGGAAGCGGGCGGCGTCGGGCAGGCGGGCGCATTCGCCGAACAGCGGCCGCCCCTTGCCCAGCACGATCGGGTAGAGCTTCAGGAAGACCTGGTCGATCTCCGGCAGCAGCTCCTGCGCCAGCTCCCCGCCGCCGCACAGCCAGATGCCGAGCCCCTTCTCCCGCTTGAGCTCTCGCACCCGCGCCAGCGGATCGCTCGAAATGAGCTCCACATCCGACGCGGGGGCCTCGGGCAGCGTGGTGGAGACCACGAACTGCCGCAGATGCGAATAGGGGCTCGAGGTTCCCGTCCGCACCCCGAAATCGTGCGTCTTGCGGCCCATGATCACGGTGTCGAAATTGTGGCTGGGCTTGTCCACCCCGAGCGCTTCGCGCACCTTGGTCGGCAGCGTCTCGGGATACTGGGCGATGATCGCCGGACCGTGATCACCCCCGACGGGGAAGAAATCCACCGAACCTTCGTCGGTAGCAATGAACCCGTCGATCGTCGCCGCGACGTAGTAGGTCAGTTTGCGCATCAGTTCCTCCGGCCGGCATCACCCGATGCCGCTGTGAAAACGGTAGCGCGTCAAGCCCTTCAGTAGGGAGGCTCCGGTCGGACGTACCGGTGACCGGATCAGCCGCGCGGACGCGGCTGGCACCTCGGGCAGGAGAACGAGGAGCGGTTCATGAACTTCTCCCGCACCATGGGAGCCCCGCAGCGCCGGCACGGTTCGTGTTCGCGGCCGTAGGCGTTGAGCGAGCGCTCGAAGTAGCCGGACTGACCGTTGACATTGACGTACAGGGCGTCGAACGAGGTGCCGCCGGCCAGCAGCGCCTCCGCCATTACGTTCCGCGTCTCGGCTAGCAGGTTGCGCAGCGCGGTGCCGGTGAGCTTGGCGGCTACGCGCTCGCCGTGGATCCCGGCCCGCCACAGCGCCTCGTCGGCGTAGATATTTCCCACGCCGGAGACGACGGTCTGGTCCAGCAGCAGCCGCTTGATCTCGGATTGCTTGCCGCGCAAGGTCTTCACCACGCGATCGGCATCGAACCGGGGATCGATCGGGTCGCGCGCGATATGCGCCGCGGCCTCCGGCACCCAGGTCCCGTCGATCTCCACCAGATCCGACAGCATCCAGCCGCCGAAGGTGCGCTGATCCACGAAACGCAGTTCGCTGCCGTCGTCGAGCCGGGCGATGATGTGCGCGTGCTTCTCCAGCGGAGCGCCGGCCGGCTGCACCAGCATCTGCCCGCTCATGCCCAGGTGCACGACGAGTGAAGTGTCGGGCTCATCGAAGGTGAGCCACAGGAATTTGCCCCGCCGGTTCGCGGATTCGACACGCAGGCCGGTCAGGCGGGCGGCGAGGTCGTCGCCGCCGAGAATGTGCCGCCGCACCGAACGTTCGTGCCTGACGGCGACCGAATCGACGACGCGGCCCACCACATGTTCGGCGAGCCCGCGTCGCACGACTTCGACTTCGGGGAGTTCCGGCATCCGGCCCTAGCTCTTGGCCGAATCCGCACCCTCGGACGCGTTCTCGGCGTTCAACGCCTGATACGCAGCGCCCGCGGCTTTCTGTTCCGCTTCCTTCTTGGAGCGGCCCACCCCCTGGCCGTAACCCTTCCCGCCGATCACCGCGGTGGCGGTGAACTCCTTGTCGTGGTCGGGTCCGGTGGAGGTGATCTCGTAGGCCGACACGCCGATGCCACGCTCGGCGGTCAGCTCCTGGAGACTGGTCTTCCAATCGAGCCCGGCGCCCATGCGGGGACCGCGCTCGAGCAGTGCGGCGAACAGCCGCAGCACCACGCTGCGGGCGACTTCGATGCCGTGCTGCAGATGCACGGCGCCCAGCAGCGATTCCATGCCGTCGGCGAGAATGCTCGGCTTGTCCCGGCCGCCGGTGAGCTCTTCGCCCTTGCCGAGCAGCAGGTGACGGCCGAGACCGCCCTCGCCCAGCCCGCGCGCGACTTCGGCGAGCGCGTGCATGTTCACCACGCTCGCGCGCAGCTTCGCCAGCTCACCCTCGGATTTGTCCGGATGCTCCAGGTAGAGACGTTCGGTGATGCTCAGGCCGAGCACCGAATCGCCCAGGAACTCCAGGCGCTCGTTGGTGGGCAGGCCACCGTTCTCATAGGCGTACGACCGGTGTGTCAGCGCCAGGCGCAACAGATCCGGTCGTACGTCTACGCCGAGCGCCTCGAGCAGGCTGGCGTGGTCTGCTGCGTCACCCACGGCGGGGATGTCGGCAGCGTCCTTGCTGGCGGTCACGTCGGTGAGAATCGGGCGGATCAGACCGCCGCGGTGACCTGACGGCCCTTGTAGGTGCCGCAGGACGGGCACGCGATGTGCGGGAGGGTCTGCTGGCCGCAGGCCCGGTTCGGGCAGGTGATCAGGGTCGGCGCGGCGGCCTTCCACTGGCTACGCCGTGCGTGGGTGTTGGCACGAGACATCCGGCGCTTCGGAACGGCCACGACTAGTTCTCCTCTGAATCTGTTTCGGCTGACTGTTTCGGCAGAGTGCCATTGGCACCACTGCCAGGGGATTCGACCGCGAAATTCGCGAGCCCGGCCCAGCGAGGGTCAAGTATCTCATGGGAGTGGCCGGATTCCGCAATCGCCATCCGTATGCCGCATTCCGGGCACAGTCCCGCGCAATCCTCTTCGCACAGCGGCTGCAAGGGCAGTTCCATGCCGACGGAGTCGATGATCACCGGTTCCAGATCGATGGTGTCCTCGATCAGGCGTGGGATCTCGTCTTCCTCGGTGGTCTGCTCGGTAGCACTGTCCGGGTAGGCGAAAAGCTCGGTGAGCTGCAGCTCGATCTCGTCGGTGAAAGGCTCCAGGCAGCGCGTGCACTCGCCCTCGATGGGCGCGGTCACGGTGCCGGTGACGAGTACACCCTCGGATACCGACTGCAATGTCAGATCCAGCTCGACCTGCGCACCAACGGGAATCGCGACCAGATCCAGGCCGATCTTCTCCTTGGTGGTGACGGTGCGGCGCAGATCCTTCATCGAACCCGGGGCACGTCCCAGACTGCGCACATCCAGCACGAAATCCGCGTCGGTCGGTACATGACGACGACGCGAACCGGAACCGGAATCAGCGGGCATCTAGGTAATCACCTCGGGGTAAGGGTGGAATGGGCAACCGATCCAGGATACCGAAACGGTCCGGTCTCCCCCAAACCGCCCGCAGCCCGGCGTGAGCCGGGCTGCGGGGCAATGGGTTCGGTGGCGCTAGCGGCGGAACTCGGCGGCGTAATCCGGCACGCTCGTACCGGATCGCACCTGGTGCCGGCCGCGGCCGATGATGCGCAGGGTGCTCTGCAGGGTCTCCTCGAAGTCGGCCAGCTTGCCGTCCACGTAGTCGTCGCATTCGGCGCGCAGGCGATCGGAGTCGGCCTGGGCGGTGTCGATGAGCCGGGCAGATTCGACGTGCGCGGCGCGGACCACCTCGGTCTGCGAGACCAGGCGTTCCTGTTCCGCCTTACCGTCGGCGACCGACCGGTCGTAACTGGCCTGTCCGGAGGCGACCATGCGATCGGCCTCGATGCGGGCGCGGCCGGTGACGTCCTCGTATTCCTTGTTGCCGTCGGCGACCACGCGTTCGGCCTCGGCCTCGGCAGAGCTGACCAGGTGTTCGGCGTGCGCGCGGGCCTCGGCGACCATGCGATCGGCATGGGCCTTGGCGTCGGCCAGGATGCGGTCGGCCTCGTCGCGGGCGCCCGTCACGGTGTCGTGCGCCTGCGCATTGGCGCTGCCGATGGTCGAATCGGCGGCGGTGCGGGCGTCGGTGACGATCTTGTCGCGATGGTCGAGCACGTCCTGGGCATCGTCCAGCTCGCCGGGTAGCGCCTCGCGGACGTCGTCGAGCAGTTCGAGCACCTCACCGCGCGGCACGATGCAATTACGGGTGGGCGGAATGCCCCGCGCCTCTTCGATGATGGCCACGAGTTCGTCGAGTGCTTCGAATACCCGGTACATGCTGCTTCCCCACTCTCCTGCCGGTACTACGACTCTTCCGCCAGTGCTGTGCGGCGAGCCGCTCGCCTGGCTGCCAGTCTGCCCCGCTTCGGCCGATGACGCCCGGTCCCATTCGGCGTGTCGGAGAGCTGTTTCACAGACCACAAAAACAACTGGAGGAAACCCCTCCAGTTAGTGTTAAATTCTTATGAGCAAGAAAGTGCTGGACCGAGGCAGCGAAGCCTCCCGCGGTTGACAGTTCGATTTGTTCAGTCAATACTGAACAAACAGAAGGAAGTGGAACGCTCTGCCGGGCTACCGCCCGACGTGTTCGATGGGAAATGACGATGGCTGTCCTGGACATCCCGCAGCGGGCCGTAATGCCGGTCCCCACCCTGGCGCACACCTACGTGTACGGCATCGAGGCCGCCCGCACCGCCGGGTCGCGCTGGTCCGGACAGCTCGGCGCCTGGCTGCGCGGCGAGGCCGCGTTCGCTCAGCTCATTCGTTTCGCCCTGGTCGGCGGCCTGTCGAACATCGGCTACCTGCTGCTCTTCTTCGCTTTCTACGGCGGCGGGCCGCAGCTGGCCAACCTGGCCGGGTCCATCGTCTCCACCGCGGTCGCCAATGAACTGCACCGGCGGCTCACCTTCCACGCGGCCGGGCGGGTGCGGTGGTTCACCGCGCAGCTCGAGGGCGGCGGGCTGGCGCTGGCCGGACTGGCCATCACCGCGGGGGCGCTGGCCGTGCTGGAGAGCACCGCGCCGGGCCTGACCGATATGGCGCAGGCCGCGGCGGTGCTCGCGGTGACGGCGGCGGTCGGCACCTTGCGCTTCCTGACCCTGCGGCTGTGGGTCTTCTGATTCCTTCCTGATACAACCCCCCGGAACTCCTCTCCCGATTCATCGGAACCGTTCGCGGCAGCGCCGCGTCCAAGCACGTAACGGATCCGATCCAGGAGAGGAGTTTCCTTATGCTGCGAGGACGCGGATGCCTTGGGGGACGGCGGGATACGTCCGGTCCCAGACCACCACGCCCGGCCCGCGGGTGCGCGACGGCGGCCCGGACCGGCAGGCGGCCCGGCCGCCCGGACAAGGCGGCCGAATGACCGGTTGTTCGTCGAAGATCCTGGCCCGCAAGCTCACCGACGGCTGTCACACCCCCGCGGTGCACAGCCGGCGCGAGCACCATCGGCTGCTGATCGACGCGGTGCTACCGGAAATGCCGGGCCAGTCCATCGTCAGCCATCAATCGGCGGCCGTGGTCTACGGCACCGCCCTCTGGCGCGCCCCGCTGGAACGAGTCTGCCTGACCCGCAATCGCCGTGGCGGCGGCCGGGTGCGTCCCTTCACCAAAGTCCATGGCTCCCCGGTCGATTCGGCCGCCGAGGTGGACGGGCTGCTGGTCACCACCCCCGCCCGCACCGTCGTGGATCTGGCGCTGTCGCTGCCGTTCGAGGCCGCCGTGGTGGCCGGTGACGCCCTGGCGGGCATGTTCGGCCTGACCCCGGAATCCCTTGCCGAGGAGGTCGACCGCGCCCGCTGCCGGCACGGTATCGCCCAGGCCCGGCGGGTCACCGAACTGCTCGACGGCCGCAGCCAGAGCCTGGGAGAATCCCTGAGCCGCCTCATGATTCACCGTCTCGGCCTACCGGCACCGCGCACGCAGGGCAATGTGCACACCCCCGACGGCCGCTTCGTGGCCCAGGTCGACTTCTACTACGAAAACGCCGGCGTGCTCTGCGAATTCGACGGCGCCGCCAAGTACGGCCGGCTGCTGCGCCCCGGCATGGACCCCGCCGAACTCGCCCACCGCGAGCAGGTCCGCGAAACCTACCTGCGCGCACTGGGTTTCGACGTGGTCCGCTGGACCTGGAAGGACCTGCTCGCCAATACCGCCGGCGCCCGCCTGTCCGCCGCCCTGGCCCGCGGCCACCGCCGCCGCCCCGAGGGCCGCATCATCCCCGCGGCCGCGCCGCCACCCCGCCGAATTCCCGTCCGCCCCTTGTGAAAACGACGGTGGGCGCGCCCCTCCGGCACGCCCACCGTCATCTCACCTCACGTCATTTACGCCGTTCCGCGATCCGCTCCACCAGTCGCTTGTGCACGGCCGGCGGCAGCAGATCGGCGATATCCCCGCCGTACGCCGCCACCTCCTTCACCAACGAACTCGACACGAACCCGAACAGCGGATTCGTGGCGATGAAGAACGTGTCCACCCCCGTCAGCTTCCGATTCATCTGCGCCATCTGCAGCTCGTACCCGAAGTCGGTAGCGTCCCGCAGCCCCTTCACGATCGCCGTGATCCCCTCCTGCTTGGCGAAGTCCACCAGCAACCCCCGCCAGGACTCCACCCGCACATTGGGAAGATGAGCCGTAACCTCCCGGATCATCTCCATCCGCTCGTCAATCGTGAACATCCCCTGCTTGTTCGGATTGACCACCACCGTCACCACAACCTCATCGAACTGCGCGGCCGCCCGCGCAATCACATCGAGATGTCCATTGGTCACCGGGTCGAACGACCCCGGGCACAGTGCTCCAGCCATGGCCGAACGCTACCGCACCCACCTCAACACGGAATCAGCTCACCCAACCGTGCGATTCGAGCACGGAAACGCGGCAAACGCGACCTGTTACCGCGATAAACAACCCGCAAGGTATAGTGATTCCTATACTTCGCCACCGTGGCCGACCAGGAGTGGGACATCTACGTTGTCAACGAGGTGCGTGAATGGATCGAGCAACTCGACGAGGCGAACCTCCAGCGTGTGGTGCAAGCCATCGACGCTCTCGCAGAGGGCGGACCGGGCCTCGGTCGTCCACTGGTCGACACCATCGCCGGATCGAACATTCCGAACCTCAAGGAACTCCGCCCCGGAACCGTCCGCATACTTTTCGTGTTCGATCCTTGGCGATCCACGGTATTGCTGGTAGCAGGAAACAAGGCAGGCCAGTGGACTGCGTGGTATCGAACCGCGATACCGCTGGCCGAACAGCGATATGAGATCTATCTGCGCGAGCGGGGCAAGGAAGAAGAGGAGGGCCTGTGATGGGTGGGCACGTGCGCTGGGAAAACATCCGCGCTGAACTCGTCGAGCGCGCCGGTGGCGAGGAGGCCGTAGCGGCGGGAAAGCAGGAGCTTCTCGCCGAGGTGCGCGGCCACCGTCTCGCGGAGGTCCGGCGCAGCCGTGGACTGACTCAACAGCAGGTCGCCGAGCGAATGGGCGTGACCAAGGGGCGGGTGTCCCAGATCGAACAAGGCTCGGCCGCTGGACAAGACGTCATCGCACGGTACGCCGTTGCACTGGGCGGCCGACTGCACCAATCGATCTACTTCGACGACGGCGACATCGTGGCCATCGCGTAGTTGAATGCGGGTTCGCGATCGTCAGCTCTGAACCTCGAACTCGGCCAGGTCGATTCGGGTCTCGCCGTAGTCGCGGGACTTGAGGGGGGTGAAGCCCTTGGGCCAGTCGGTGTCGGGTGAGCGGGTGGAGCGTTCGACGATGACGAGGGCTTCGTCGTGCAGCCAGCCGTTGTCGACGAGGGCTTGCAGGTCGGTGTGGACGGCCTCGGGTTCGAGGGCGTACGGGGGGTCGGAGAAGACGAGGTCGTAGGGTTCGCCGGCGGGTTTGGCGGACAGGGTGGAGGCGACCGGGCTCATGCGGAGTTCGGCGCCGGGGAGGGACAGGTCGGCGATGTTGCCTTTGATGACAGCGGCGGCCTTGCGGTCGGATTCGATCATCAGGGCGTGGGAGGCGCCGCGGGAGAGGGCTTCCAGGGCCAGGGCGCCGGAGCCGGCGTAGAGGTCGAGGACGCGGAGGTCGTCGAAATCCATGCGGGCGTGGATGAGGCTGAAGAGGGCCTCGCGGACGCGGTCGGAGGTGGGGCGGGTGCCGGCGGGCGGGACGCGCAGGCGGCGGCCGCCCGCCGTGCCCGCGACGATGCGGGTCATCGGATGACCGCCCGGGCGTGGCCCGGCTGCTGCCGGGCCACGCTGGGATGCCGTGCGGTGCGGGTCATTCGGCGGCGGCCTCGGTGAGGCTGACCTCTACCAGCAGGTCGCCGCCTTCGACCTGCTGCACCTTGCCGATGGCGACGCGGCGGACGGTGCCGGCGCGGGGTGCGGTGATGGCGGCTTCCATCTTCATGGCCTCGATGGTGCCGATGGTGTCGCCCGCCGACACCGCATCGCCCTCGGAGACGGCGAGGGTGACCACGCCGGCGAAGGGGGCCGCGATATGGCCGGCATTGGTCTTGTCGGCCTTCTCGGCGGCGGGGATCTCGCTGGCGATGGAGCGGTCGCGCACCGTGATCGGGCGCAGCTGGCCGTTGAGAATGCACATCACCGTGCGCATACCGCGTTCGTCCGGTTCGGAGATGGCCTCCAGCCCGATGAGCAGGGTGACGCCCTTCTCCAGCTGGACGCGGTGCTCTTCGTCGTGGCGCAGGCCGTAGAAGAACTGGTTGGCGGACAGGCCGGTGGTGTCGCCGTACTTCTCGCGGTGGGCCAGGAATTCCGCGGTCGGGCCGGGGAAGAGCAGGCGGTTGAGGGTGGCGCGGCGCTCGGCCGAGCTGCCGCCCAGGCCCTTCTCGTCCTCGGCGGTGAGCTGGGTTTCCGGCTTGGCGGGACCGCGACCGGCGAGGGCGCGGCTGCGGAAGGGCTCGGGCCAGCCGCCGGCGGGGGTGCCGAGTTCACCGCGCAGGAAACCGATCACCGAATCCGGGATGTCGTAGCGGCCGGGATCGGAGGCGAAGTCCTCGACGTCGACGCCGGTGCCGACCAGGGCCAGGGCCAGATCGCCGACGACCTTGGAGGACGGGGTGACCTTGACCAGGCGGCCCAGGAGCCGGTCCGCCGCAGCGTATTTCGACTCGACCTCTTCGAACTGGTCACCCAGGCCCAGTGCGATGGCCTGCTGGCGCAGGTTCGAGAGCTGACCGCCGGGGATCTCGTGGTGGTAGACGCGCCCGGTCGGGCCGGGCAGCCCGGATTCGAAGGGGCCGTATACCTTTCGCAGCGCCTCCCAGTACGGCTCCAGATCGCACACGTTCTGCAGGTTCAGTCCGGTGTCGTGCGGCGAATTGGCCGCCGCCGCAACGATTGCCGAGAGCGCGGGCTGAGAAGTGGTGCCAGCCATGGGCGCCGACGCCCCGTCCACCGCATCCGCACCGGCCTGCCAGGCGGCGAGGTAGGTGGCCAGCTGCCCGCCGGGAGTGTCGTGGGTGTGCACGTGCACCGGCAGATCGAATTCGCTGCGCAGCGCCGTGACCAGCGTGTGCGCGGCGGGCGCGCGCAGCAGGCCCGCCATGTCCTTGATGCCGATGACGTGCGCCCCGGCCTCGACGATCTGCTCGGCCAGCTTGAGGTAGTAGTCGAGGGTGTAGAGGTTCTCGTTCGGATTCGACAGATCGCCGGTGTAGCTCATGGCGACTTCCGCTACGGCCGTGCCGGTTTCGCGCACGGCGTCGATGGCGGGCCGCATCTGATCGACATTGTTCAGCGCGTCGAAGATCCGGAAGATGTCGATACCGGTCGCGGTGGCCTCGGAAACGAAAGCGCGCGTGACCTTTTCGGGGTACGGCGTGTAACCGACGGTGTTCCGTCCGCGCAGCAGCATCTGCAGGTTGATGTTCGGCACCGCTTCGCGCAGCGCGGCCAGCCGCTCCCACGGGTCCTCGAACAGGAACCGCAGCGCCACGTCATAGGTTGCGCCGCCCCAGCATTCGATGGACAGCAATTCCGGCGTCATCCGCGCCACATGCCCGGCCACGTCCAGCAGGCCGTTGGTGCGCACCCGGGTGGCGAGCAGCGACTGGTGCGCGTCGCGGAAGGTGGTGTCGGTGACGGCCACGCCCTTGCGGTCGCGCAGCCAGCGCGCGAACCCTTCCGGGCCGAGCTCCAGCAGCGTCTGCCGCGATCCGGCCGGCGGCGGCTGGGTCATATCGAGCGCAGGCAGCTTGTCGTGCGGGTACACCTTGGTGGGCCGGGTGCCGTGCGGCTTGTTGACCGTCACGTCGGCCAGATACTGCAGGATCTTGGTGCCGCGGTCGGCGGAGCTCTTCAGCGTGAGCAGCTGCGGCCGCTCGTCGATGAACGAGGTGGTGACCCGCCCGGCCCGGAAGTCCGGATCGTCCAGCACCGCCAGTAGGAACGGAATATTGGTCGTCACGCCACGAATACGGAATTCGGCGACGGCCCGGCGAGCGCGCGCGATGGCGGTGGCGAAGTCGCGCCCGCGGCAGGTGAGCTTGACCAGCATGGAGTCGAAGTAGGCCCCGACCTCCGCGCCGACGTTCGCGCCGCCGTCCAGGCGCACGCCCGCGCCGCCGGGCGAGCGGTAGCCGGTGATGCGGCCGGTGTCGGGCCGGAAGCCGTTGGCCGGATCCTCGGTGGTGATGCGGCACTGCAGCGCCGCGCCCCGGATGTGGATCGAATCCTGGCTCAGGCCCAGGTCTTCCAGGGTTTCACCGCCCGCGATGCGCATCTGCGACTGCACCAGGTCCACATCGGTGATCTCCTCGGTCACCGTGTGCTCGACCTGGATGCGCGGGTTCATCTCGATGAACACGTGATTGCCGCGCTCGTCGAGCAGGAACTCCACGGTGCCCGCGCACGAGTACCCGATCTGCTTGGCGAAGGCCACCGCGTCGGCGCAGATGCGGTCGCGCAGTGCGGGATCCAGGTTCGGCGCGGGCGCGAGCTCGATCACCTTCTGGTGCCGCCGCTGCAGCGAGCAGTCGCGCTCGTACAGGTGGATGACATTGCCCTGCTGGTCGGCGAGGATCTGCACCTCGATGTGGCGGGGGTTGACCACCGCCTGCTCCAGGAACACGGTGGCGTCGCCGAACGCCGATTCGGCTTCGCGCGCCGCGGCTTCGATGGCCTCGCGCAGCTGCGCCCGGTCCGCGACCCGGCGCATACCGCGCCCGCCGCCGCCCGCGACGGCCTTCACGAAGACCGGGAACTCCATCTGCTCCGAGGCCGCCATCAGCTCGTCCACATTCGCGGACGGTTCGCTGGAGTTCAGCACCGGCAGTCCGGCGGCCTTGGCGGCGGCGATGGCGCGCGCCTTGTTACCGGTCAGCTCCAGCACCTGGGCGGACGGCCCGATGAAGGTGATGCCTTCGCGCGCACAGGCCGCGGCCAGGTCCGGGTTCTCGGAAAGAAAACCGTAACCGGGGTAGACGGCATCGGCGCCGGCCGACTTGGCCGCGTTGATGATCTCCTCGATGGACAGATACGCCCGGACGGGGTGCCCGGGCGTTCCGATCTGATATGCCTCGTCGGCCTTGAGCCGATGCACGGAGTTGCGATCCTCGTACGGGAAGACCGCCACCGTTCCGATGCCGAGTTCGTAGGCTGCACGAAATGCGCGAATGGCGATTTCACTGCGGTTGGCGACCAGGACTTTGGAGAACATTCGCCTAAGGTACCTGCCCCCGCATCTCGTTCGGGCATCGAAGTCCCGTTCGCAGCAATCTTCACAGTCACACCGGGGTGGTTTGCGAATTTGTGTTAATCACCCGGACACATGCCTGCCGGTGAGCACTGTGCTCCTGACAGCCGCACATTCGCCACCCTGCTAAGCCGCGCGGATCAGCGGTCCGGCCCGGAACAGCTGCGCGACCGTGGGATTCACGAGACCCGGCGCGCATTCCGCCACGCCGAGGGTGACGTGCCGGTTTCACGTTTGAATGCCCGGCTGAACGCTTCTTCGGCGTCATAGCCCACCCGCCGCGCCACCGCGGCGACCGACAAGTCGGTATCCCCGAGTAGTTCGCCCGCCACCCGCATCCGCCATTCGGTGAGATACCGGATCGGCGGCCGCCCGAGCACCGTGCGAAACCGCAAGTCCAGCAGCGACCGCGAGACCGCCACCGCGTCCGCGAGCTCCGCCACCGTCCATTTCCGCTCCGGACACCGATGTAGCTGACCGAGTGCCGGACCCAGGATCGGATCGTGCAGCGCCGCGAACCAGCCGTGCGCGGGCAGCGGATGCGAGGTCAGATACAGCCGCAGCACCTCCACCAGCATCAGCTCGGGCAGCCGGCTCGCGGCCGCGCCGCCGTGCACCCCGGCCACCTGGTTCAGCGAGTATTCGATGCTGGCCCGCACCCATGCGGCCGCGGTCGCGTCCGGCCGCACCACGAAAACCGGTGGCAGCGCCCGCAATCCGGCGTCGAAGAGCGGATCGGCGCTGGAGAGGTACCCGCACACCACATCGGTGCGCGCCCCGTCGCGCCCGTGCCGCAGCACCGGCATGGTCTGCCAGGGCGGCGGGATCAGGAATACCGACAGCGGCACCACGTCCGCCTCGTCCGTCCCGCCCATGCGGTGCTGATCCCCGTACGGCAGCACGATCACGTCTCCCGCTCGCGCCCACAGCTTCTCGCCGTCGCCGACCTGGATCCAGCACGCGCCGGTCGCCACCACGTGAAAGAGGATCACCCGATCCGATCCGGCGCGCAGCGCCCGCGCGGTGCTGACGCAGTCCATCGATTCGTAGGCCCACGGCTCCCGGTACTCGGCCCGCAGGAAGATCGCCCCCGCCAGCCGCAGCCGCGCCAGCACCGCGTCCACCGAGCCGTTCGTGGCGTCCCGGTCAACCATTGCGGTGCCCGGATCATGGCTCGAATCTGCGCTGCTCACAACACTGATGGTGGCACAAACGGAAAGGACCGCCATGCCCCTCTTCATGGATATTCACCACCTCCCCGAGCCGGTCGATCCGGCCGCCGCGGCCGAGGCGCACGCGGCCGATCTGGCCGTGCAGGGCGCGCACGGGGTGGACTATCAGCGCTACTGGCTGGATCCGGCCGGCACCCGGATCTTCTGCCTGGTCGAGGCCCCCGACGCCGAGACGGCCGCCCTGGTGCATCGCGAATCGCACGGCCTGGTGGCCGATGAGATTCACGAGGTGATCGAAGGCAAGTGAGGCCCGCCGCGCCGCGCACGAGCCGGGTGCGTGGCGCGATCGGGTTGCGAATGGCTCTATGCTTGTGAGCGCAGTCGGTTCGCCCGGCGCGGCCGCGGAAGCCTCCGCCCGGCGCGCCCGGCGTCGAAACCGGTTCCCCGCCAAGCGGTTCGGATCGGTTAGAGGGAATCCGGTGTGAATCCGGAACTGTCCCGCAGCGGTATGCAGGAACGACCGCCGTCATACGCACTGGGTGAGCCCACCTGGGAAGCGACGGCCAGTAGGTCGGCCATTCGAGGCCGGTGCCCGCGAGTCCGAATACCTGCCGAATGTGCCGGATACGCCGTATCCGGCGGTCTCCGCCTCGTGGATTGGGTGGACGGACCGGTCGTTTCCTCGTGCCGGTGTGAACCGGTGTCTTCGGGGTACCCGGGTTCGTGCACGCCTATGGCGGTGGCCCGTGGTTTCGGAACACTGGAGACGACACCTGTGACCAACACTTCGCCTTTCACCGCGACGGTTCTCGGCCTGCCTCGTATCGGCCCGAACCGGGAGTTGAAGCGCGCGATCGAGTCCTATTGGGCGGGGCGGATCGGCGCGGAGGAGCTGCGTTCGATCGGCCGTACGCTGCGCACCGAGCAGCTGCTGGCGGTGACCGCGGCGGGACTGGATTCGGTGCCGGTGGGCACCTTCTCCCACTACGACCAGATGCTCGATACCGCCGTCATGTTCGGGGCGCTGCCGCCGCGCGTGGCCGGTATCGCCGATCCGCTGGACCGGTATTTCGCCGCCGCGCGCGGCACCGACACCGTCGAGCCCCTGGAAATGACCAAATGGTTCGACACCAACTACCACTACCTGGTGCCGGAGCTGGGTGCGCACACCGAATTCGCGCTGCACCCGGACAAGCTGCTGGACGAGCTGCGCGAGGCCATGGCGCTGGGCGTACCGGCCCGGCCGGTGGTGATCGGCCCGCTGACCTTCCTGAAGCTGGCCAAGGACGCCGAGGGCGATCCGCTGGCCCGCATCGATGCCCTGCTGCCGCTGTATCGGGAGTTGTTGCGCCGCTTGGCCGATGCGGGCGCGCGCTGGGTGCAGATCGACGAACCGATCCTGGTCACCGACCTCACCGGCGATGAACTGGCCTTGGTCGAGCGGGTCTATCAGGACCTGTCCGCCACCGACGACCGGCCCGCCCTCCTGGTGGCCACCTACTTCGGGCATCCCGGTGCGGCGCTGCCCGCGCTCGCCGCCACCGGAATCGAAGGCATCGCACTGGATTTCACCTCCGGCACCACCCCGGATTCGGCGACCACGGTCGAGGACGTGGCGGCGGTTCCGGCGCTGACCGGCAAGCTCGTGGTGGCGGGCGTGGTCACGGCCGCAATGTGTGGCGCACCGACCTCGATCGCGCCCTGACCACCCTCGGCACCCTGCTCGGCAGCACCGGCGCACTGGTGGTCTCCACCTCCAGTTCCCTGCTGCACGTGCCGTATTCGCTGGATTCCGAATCCGCCGCCGATGCCGCCCTGCGCTCCTGGCTGGCCTTCGGCGCGGAGAAAGTGGTCGAGGTGCGCGTGCTGGCGACCGCCCTGCACGAGGGCCCCGACGCCGTGGCTGCCGAACTGTCCGCCGCCCGGGACGCTCTGGCCACCCGCGGCCGGGATCCCCGCCTGCGCAATGACACGGTCCGCGCCCGCTTGGCCACGCTCGGCCCGGAGGCCGCCCGCCGCACCGATGCCGCGGAACGCCGTGCCCTGCAACGCGATCGCCTCGATCTCCCGCTGCTGCCGACCACCACCATCGGTTCGTATCCGCAGACCCCGTCCATTCGCAGGGACCGCGCGGCCATGGTCAAGGGCGACATCACCCCCGACCAGTACCGCGAGCGCATGCGCGCCGAAATCGCCGATGTCATCGCCTTGCAGGAGAAGCTGGGCCTCGACGTCCTCGTGCACGGCGAACCCGAACGCAACGACATGGTGCAGTACTTCGCCGAACAGCTCGACGGCTTCTTCGCCACCGCCAACGGCTGGGTGCAGTCCTACGGCACCCGCTGCGTCCGCCCGCCGATCCTATACGGCGATGTGGCGCGGCCGAATCCGATGACGGTGGAATGGATCGCCTACGCGCAGTCCCTCACCGGCAAGCCGGTCAAGGGCATGCTCACCGGCCCCGTCACCATCCTGGCCTGGTCGTTCGTGCGCGACGATCAGCCGATCGACGACACCGCCCGGCAGGTGGCGCTCGCCATCCGCGACGAAACCCTGGACCTGCAGGCGGCGGGCATCCGCATCGTGCAGGTGGACGAGCCCGCCCTGCGCGAGCTGCTGCCGCTGCGCTCCGAAGCCAAGGCCCGCTACCTGGATTGGGCCGTCGGCGCGTTCCGGCTGGCCACCGCCGGCGTCTCGGACGCCACCCAGATCCACACCCACCTCTGCTATTCGGAGTTCGGTGAGGTGATCGACGCCATCGCCGCCCTGGACGCGGATGTGACGTCGATCGAGGCGGCGCGCTCGCACATGGAGGTCCTGGACGACCTCAATGCGGCGGGCTTCGCGCTGGGCGTCGGTCCCGGCGTGTACGACATCCACTCGCCCCGGGTGCCGAGTACCGAGGAGATCGCCGCTTCGCTCGCCGAGGCGCTGAAAGCCGTTCCAGCCGAACGGCTCTGGGTGAATCCGGACTGCGGTCTGAAGACCCGCGGCCCGGCCGAGGTGGAAGCCGCGCTGCGCAATATGGTCGCCGCCGCGGTCGCGCTGCGCTGATGCTGAAAGGCCCGCGATCGCTGTGACCGCGGGCCTTCCCGGTTCACGCCACCGGGCGCAGGGGACGCGGCGGCGGGCCGGTGTATTCGGAGAGTGGGCGGATGAGGGCGTTGGATTGGGATTGCTCGATGATGTGGGCGGTCCAGCCGGTGATGCGGCTCATCACGAAAATCGGTGTGAACATGTCGATGTCGAAGCCCATGAGGTAGTAGGCCGGTCCGGCGGGGAAGTCCAGATTCGGTTTGATGCCGGTGGCCTCGGCCATGGCGGTTTCGAGTTCGCCGTACATTTTCAGCCAGGCGCCGCCGCCGGTCAGGTCGGCGATGTCTTCCAGAGCCGCGCGCATGGTGGGGACGCGGGAGTCGCCGGCACGGTAGACGCGGTGGCCGAACCCCATCACCTTCTGCTTGCGAGCGAGCTTGTCCCGCAACCATTCCCGCGCCCGCTCGGGTTCGCCGATCTCCAGCATCATGTGCATGACGGCCTCGTTGGCCCCGCCGTGCAGCGGTCCCTTGAGTGCGCCGATGGCCGCCGTCACCGCGCTGTACATATCGGATTCGGTGGAGGTGACGACGCGGGCGGCGAAGGTGGAGGCGTTGAAACTGTGCTCGGCGTAGAGGATCAGGGAGGTCTCGAAGGCCCGCACCAGGCGTTCGTCCAGGTGTCGGCTGCCGGGGGTGGGTTCGCCGAAGCACATGTAGAGGAAGTTCTCGGCGAACCCGCGCGTCGGATCGGGGGCGATGGGATCGAGTCCGCGGCGGCGGCGCATATCGGCCGCGATGACCGTCGGCAGCACCGCCGTCATGCGTAATGCCTTGTCCAGCAGCGCTTCCTGGCTGCGTCCCTGATCCTCGAGCGGGTCCTCCGCGCCCAGGTAGCTGACCACGGTGCGCACCACGTCCATCGGATGGCAGGTTTCGGGAAGCCGGGCGATGAGGGCGAGCAGTGAGCGGTCCGCCCGGCGCAGGGCGCGTTCGCGCTGGCCGAGCTGCTGCAGCTGGGCGGCGTCGGGGAGTTCGCCGAACCACAGCAGATAGGCGACTTCCTCGAAGCGGCAGTGCCGGGCCAGATCCTGGACGGCGTAGCCGCGATAGGTGAGGGTGCTGGTCTCGGACACCACCTTGGAGATGGCGGTGGTGTCGACCACCACCCCGGCGAGGCCCTTCTTGATCTCGGACATACGAATCACTCGCTCACGGTGAAATTGAAGATGTCGGAATCGAATTCGTTGTAGCGCTGATATTCGAGAAGCTCGTAGAGGCGGGAGCGGTGCTGCATGCGATCCAGCAGCGCGGATTGGGTTCCGGTGGCGGCGATTTCGCGCAGGCCCGCTTCGACGGCGAACATGGCCAGGCGCAGCGTGGTGACGGGGTAGATGACGGCGTTGTAGCCGAGCCGCTCCAGATCGGGAGCCGAGATCAGCTCGGATTTGCCGAACTCGGTCATGTTCGCCAGCAGCGGGACATCCACGGCGGCACGGAATTTCGCGAACTCGCTCGCATCCGCGAGGGCCTCGGTGAAGACCAGGTCCGCCCCGGCGTCCACGTACGCCTTGGCGCGGTCGATGGCGGCGTCCAGCCCTTCGGTGCCGCGAGCGTCGGTGCGGGCGCAGACGATGAAGTTCGCGTCGCGCCGGGCCGAGACCGCCGCCCGGATGCGCCGCACCATATCGGCCACCGGCACCACGGTTTTCCCGTCCAGATGCCCGCACCGCTTGGGGTTCACCTGATCCTCGATATGACAGCCGGCCAGTCCGGCGTCCTCGAGCATGGTGACCGTGCGGGCCGCGCTCATGGGTTCGCCGAAACCGGTGTCGGCGTCGATCAGCACCGGCAGGTCGGTGACCCGGGCGATCTGCCGCCCGCGTTCCACCACCTCGGTGAGCGTGGTCAGCCCGATATCCGGCAGTGCCAGCTCCGCCGACACCACCGCCCCGGAGACATACGCGCCTTCGAAGCCGAGTTCCTGAATCAGCTTGGCCACCAGCGGGTTGAACGCACCGGGCAGCCGCTGGATCCGCCCGCTCGCCAGCCCCGCCCGGAAGGCCGCGCGCTTCTCCCCCGCCGTGGCGGTGGACACCATCAGCCCGGTCATGCCGCCCACCGTCCTACGCTGACGACATGACCGCACCACGCCTGCGCTACCGACTGATCACCGGACCCGACGACGCCACCTTCTGCGAGCGCATCAGCGCCCTGCTCGACGAGGGCTATCAGCTGTACGGGTCGCCGTCGGTCACCTACAACGGCAGTTCGGTCGTCGCGGCCCAGGCCCTGGTGTGGGGCGGCGAGCTGCGTGACGGCGGCCCGCATCGTCCCTGACGGGGCGCCGGCGAGATCGTCGCGGCTCATCGGAAGATCCCCTCACGAGTTTCCGGGGCGCGGTCGAGCACCTCGGGCGCGACGGTGAAGGTCAGCTGATCCAGTTCGCCCGCACCGAGTTCCGGGGTGCGCTGGGCGGCGTCGAGGAACCGGTCCTGTTCGGCCGCGTCGAGGATGCCCTCGGCCAGGGCGCGGAACTTCTCGAGGTACTGCGCTCGCGCGAACGGCCGCGCGCCCAGCGGATGCGCGTCGGCGACGGCCAGTTCGTCGACGATGGTCTCCCCGCTCGCGAGGGTGACCACGGCGCGGCAGCCGAACGCTTTCTCCGCGGGATCGGTGGAGTGGTAGCGCCGCGTCCATTCCGGATCCTCCACGGTGCTGATCCGCTGCCAGAGCGCGACGGTGTCCGGCCTTTGAGCGCGTTCGGGCGCGTATGAGCGCTCGTGATGCCAGGTCCCGTCCTGCAGCGCGACGGCGAAGATATAGGGCACCGAGTGATCGAGAGTTTCGCGGCTGGCGCGCGGATCGTATTTCTGCGGGTCACCCGAACCGCTGCCGATCACCACGTGGGTGTGGTGGCTGGTGTGCAGCACGATGGTGGCGATCTGGCCCAGATCGCCTATGCGGGAACGCATCCGGCGCGCCAGGTCGATGGGAGCCTGGCTCTGATACTCGGCCGAATGCTCCTTGGTGTAGCTGTCCAGGATCGCTCGCTTGGCCTCCCCCGGCCCGGGCAGCGGCACCTGGTATTCGGCGTCGAAACCGCCCAGCAGCCGTGCGATCACCCCGTCCGCGCCTTCCCAGATCGGCGCGGGCGCGCCCTCGCCCCGCATGGCGCGATCCACGGCCTCGATCGCCATCTTCCCGGCGAAGGCGGGCGCATAGGCCTTCCAGCTGGAGATCTCGCCCTTACGCGACTGCCGGGTCGCGGTCGTGGTGTGCAGTGCCTGCCCGACCGCCTGATAGACGGTGTCGGCGTCCAGCCCCAGCAGCGTCCCGATGCCCGCCGCCGCCGACGGCCCGAGATGCGCCACATGGTCGATCTTGTGCTCGTGCAGGCAGATTCCGCGCACCAGATCCATCTGGATCTCGTACCCGGTCGCCAGGCCCCGGATCAGTTCCGCGCCGCTGCGCCCGGCATGCTGCGCCACCGCCAGGATGGGCGGGATATTGTCGCCCGGATGCGAGTACTCGGCCGCCAGGAAGGTGTCGTGGAAGTCGAGTTCCCGCACCGCGACGCCATTGGCCCAGGCCGCCCATTCCGGTGAGAACCGTTGCGCGACGGGCAGACCGAACACGGTCGCGCCGGGCGCGTACGGATGCGCCAGCGCCTGCCGCCGCGCCGAGGTCACCGGCCGCCGCAGCACCGAGGCCGCCGCGACGGCCGCATTGTCGATGATCCGGTTCACGATCATCTCGGTGACGTCCCCGGGCACCTCGACCGGATCCACGGCGACTTCCGCGATCCGCGTCGCCACATGCTCCGAACGCGGGAACGCCTCCGCCGCGGTGCGCGCTCGAACGCTGTATGTCTTCATACTTCGCACGCTACGCAACCGAGGTCAGGGCGGAAAACAGCTCGCTACAGCGTATTTCGGCGAGCGAATACCATCCGATCAGCGAAGTCGGCGAACCCACACCGCCGCGGATAGGGCGGGTACCTGCCCGAACGGCGCGGTGGGAATCAGCCGCCGAACGCCCGGGTAATGGCCGCCAGGTCGAAATAGTCGCGCCATGCGGCGATCAGGCCGTCGCGAATCTCGAACGTGCCCATGACCGGCAGCGGGGTCTCCTTGCCGCCACCGCGCAGGGTGTCGGTGCGCTCGTTCATGACCAGATCGCCGGCCGTCACCTGGTGGTGAATGGCGAAGTCGATACCGTCGAGGGCCCCGGCGAAACCGGCGACGAAGTCGCGGATCGCTTGGCGGCCGACCACCGGTTCCATCGGGATATTGTGGTACACAGCGTCTTCCGTGAAGAAGGACGCGATGCGGTCGGGGTCCGGCTGCGCCCAGGCGGCGCACATTTCGCGGACCAGCGCATCAGGGTCGGACATGGTGATTCCTCTCTGTACCGTCGCCGATCCGGCGCGCGGCCTCGGCGACCTCCGCCAGATAGCGGCGGCGTTCGGCGCGCGTGACGTCCGCGCGCAGCGGGCCGATCTGCAATTCCATGACCGCGTGCCCGGCGGCGTCGAAGACCGGGGCGGTCAGATAGCTCACCGGCAGCGGCACATCCCGCTCCAGGGTCTCCTGGTCGTAGGCGCTGCCCACCACGGTCGCCAGTTGCGCCAGCACCCGGCCGCGCAATTCCTTGCTGGCGGGCAGTTCGGCCAGATGGCTGGCGACCTCGGACAGCACGCGGGCGGTGGGCAGGCTGTCGGGTTCCAGCCGCCAGAGGCAGAAACCGGTGGCGCGCAGGGTGTTCAGCACGGCCTGGAACTCCGCGCGGCGTTCGGGCCCGCGGGTGCCGAGCCAGTCCTGCTGCCGGCCGGGACCGGCGTGCGCGATGATCGCCGCGCCGGCGGGGGCCAGCAGCGGGATGCGCGCCCCGGCCTCGATCCCGGCGGTGTAGCGGTCCTCGGTGACCGCCACGAACTCGAAGAAGTCGCCGCTGATGGCGCTCAGCGCGACCCCGCAGTCGACCCGGTCCGCCAGGCGATCCAATTCGGCCGTGAAGAAAGTGCGGTCCCCGGCGGCGTCGGCGGCGTGCGCGCCGATGGCCGCCAGCGCCGGGCCGAGCCGGTAGCTCAGATCGGGCAGCCGCCGCACCCATTCCCGTTCGGTGAGCGCCGCCAGAATCGCACCCGCGGTGGAGCGATTGAGGTCCAGTGCGTCGGCGATCTCGGCGGAGGTGAGCGTGGCGTGCTGGGCCGCGAGCAGTTCGACGATGGCCATCACGCGCTGGGTGGGCGGGGAGGTCTCCGTGGTCTTGCCACCGGGCACGCGGGTCTCCTCAGCCTGTGCGACGATACGAATAAGCAAATCGTTCTGTACAAATACTTGCACCAAGGAGTGGGCGTGGCAACCAGGGCAGACTCGGAGCCGATCGCGTCGTGATCGCCGATTTCACCGAGCGCTGGCTGCTGTATCTCTCCATCCCGCTCATCGCCGCGCTCATCGGCTGGGTGACCAAGATCGTCGCGGTGCAGATGCTCATGCGCCCACTGGAATTCGTCGGGATTCCGCCGTGGCTGGGCTGGCAGGGCGTGATCCCGCGCTCGGCGCCGCGCATGGCGACCATCGCGGTGGACCTGATGTTCGGCAAGCTCATCGATCCGCAGGACATCATCGCGCGCATCGATATCGCCGAATTGACCACGCGGCTGCGCGAACCCATGGACGCGGGCGTGGACCATATGGTGCGCGAGATGATGATGCGGCATCAGCCGCGACTGTGGGTGAACATGCCCGCGGCCGCGCAGCGCGCGCTGATCGAGCGGGTGCAGCGGGATCTGCCGGGGCTGATCGAGGACATCGTGTTCGATCTGCGCACCAATCTCGATCAGGTGATGGATCTGCGCGGGATGGCCATCGACGCACTGGTGCAGGACAAATCGCTGCTGGTGACGATGGTGCACCGGGTCGGGCGCAACGAGCTGCGGTTCATCGTGCGGTCGGGACTGATCTTCGGCACCGTGCTGGGCGTGGTGCAGATGTTCACCTGGGCGTTCACCCACAATCCTTTGCTCATGCCCGCTTTCGGCGGTTTCACCGGATTGGTGACGGACTGGCTGGCGCTGCAGATGATCTTCCGGCCGATCAAGCCGGTCGGGATCGGGCCGCTGCGCTGGCAGGGGCTGTTCCACAGACGGCGCGAGCAGGTGTGCGCCGATTACGGGGATCTGATCGCCACCGAGATCCTCACGCCCGCACGGATTCTGGAAGCCGTGCTGAACGGGGAGCGAGCCGACCGGTTGGCTTCGCTGCTCAGCCATCACGTCGGCGAATTCCTGAACACCCAGACGGGACCGGCCAAGCCGCTGGTGCTGCTGGTGGCGGGCAGCGACAGCCTCACCACCCTCGAACGCGATGCCGTCACGCTGGTGCTGGACCATATCCGCGCCGCCGCATCGGGTTTGGACGGTTTCGACCGGCACGCCATGGAAGCCCTGGACGTGCGGTCGCTGGTGATCGAGAAGACCAAGCAGTTGACCGACGACGAGTACGAGGGCCTGTTGCGCCCCGCCTTCAAACAGGACGAATGGAAGCTGGTCGCCATCGGCGCCGCGCTCGGGTTCCTGGTCGGCGAACTTCAGGTTCATCTGCTGCTGGGCTGATCGACCGTGGTCCCGGCTAACTTCCGGACCGCGGTTTCGGCGCGTCACGCCCGGGGTATGAGTACGATGAGGTCCCGCGCGGTAACCGCCCGAGGTACCGAATTCGCATGTTACGCAGCCGCACCGCCGACGCGAAAGCGCTCGCAGAATCACCGAAATAGCGGCGAGTTCAATCCATATTGCGATGTTTGCGAAGCCGAGTCGGTACCATCTCGCACTGTGCGCAAGATGTATGCGGGTGCCCGACTACGGCGGTTGCGCGAGGAACGGCGGATGACCCAGGCGGCCTTGGCCAAATCCCTGGACCTGTCACCCAGCTACCTCAACCAGCTGGAGCGGGACCAACGTCCGCTCACCATTCCCGTGCTGCTGAAACTGAACTCGACGTTCGACCTGGATGTGCAGTTCTTCGCGGCCGACTCCGATGCCCGGCTGGTCTCGGATCTGCACGAGATCTTGGTCGAGGCGGCCGGCGGCAACGCCGCCCCGGTCGCCGAGGTCGAGGACCTGGCCACCCGGATGCCGGAAGTCGCGAAAATCGTTGTGGCCATGCATCGCCGACTACGGGCCGCGACCGACCAGTTGGATCTCTTGTCCTCCAAGGTCGCCACCCCCACCGGCGCGCCCGGGGTGCCCATGCCCTACGAGGACGTGCGCGACTTCTTCTACGACCATCACAATCACATCGCCCAGCTCGACCTGGCCGCCGAGCGGCTGTTCGAGGACTGCGGCCTCACCATCGGCTCGCTGGACCGCCAGCTCGCGCGCGTCGCCGAGGAACGCGCCGGTGTCACCGTCCTGGTGCGCGGCGACGGCGCCGACCCGAATGTGCCCAAGCGCCATTACGAACCGGAGACCCGCACCCTCACCCTGGCCCGCCGCCTGCGTCCCGGCCAGCGCGCCTTCCAGATCGCCACCACCCTGGCCTTCCTGCTGCACGGCGGCCTGCTGGACGAGGTGCTGGACGAAACGCCCTCGCTCAGCGGCGAATCCCGCACCCTGGCCCGGATCGGCCTGGCCAATTACTTCGCGGGCGCGCTCATCCTCCCCTACAGCAAGTTCCTGCGCTCCGCCGAGGAGCTCCGCTACGACATCGACCTGCTCGCACTGCGTTTCGAGGTCGGCTTCGAAACCGTCTGCCACCGGCTGTCCACCCTGCAACGCCAGGGCCAGCGCGGTGTCCCCTTCTTCCTGATCCGCACCGACCGCGCCGGCAATATCTCCAAACGCCAGTCCGCCACCGCTTTCCACTTCTCCCGCGTCGGCGGCAGCTGCCCGCTCTGGGTCGTCCACGAGGCCTTCGCCCATCCGGGCCGCATGCTCACCCAGATCGCGTCCATGCCCGACGGCCGCCGCTACCTCTGGATCGCCCGCACCACCACCCCGACCACCACCGGGTTCGGCACGGCCGGAAAAGAATTCGCCATCGGCCTCGGCTGCGATATCGAATACGCCGACCGCCTCGTCTACTCCAAGGGCCTGCAACTCGACGATCCCGCCGCCGCCACCCCCATCGGCGCCGGCTGCAAGGTCTGCGAGCGCCCCAACTGCGCCCAGCGCGCCTTCCCGCAGATCGGCCGACCACTGGCCATCACCGAAACGACCAGCACCGACCTGCCGTACCCGCGCCTCCCGCGCTGACCGTCAGGACTTGGCCAGGTACTCCAGGCGTTCGCCGTCCACCGCGGCGTGCATCATGCGGGCCAGGCCCGGGTGTTGTTTCAGGCCGGGATCGGCGGCGACGACCTCGCGGGCCAATTGCTGTGCGGCGGTGATGACTTCGAGGTCGTCGAGGAGGGAGAGCAGGCGCAGGGAGCGGGCGGTGCCGGACTGGGCGGAGCCGAGGACGTCGCCCTCGCGGCGCTGGCGCAGGTCGAGGACGGCGAGTTCGAAGCCGTCGGTGGTGGCGGCTACGGCTTCCAGACGGGACATGGCGGTGCCCACCGGGTTGGTTTCGGTGATGAGCAGGCAGAGGCCGGGGTGCTTGCCGCGGCCCACGCGACCACGGAGCTGATGCAGCTGGCTGACACCGAAACGGTCGGCGTCGACGATGGCCATCACGGTGGCATTGGGGACGTCGACACCGACCTCGACGACCGTGGTGCAGACCAGGACGTCGATGTCGGCGGCATTGAAAGCCTGCATGACGCGGTCTTTTTCGTCGGAGGGCAGGCGGCCGTGCAGGAGACCCACGCGTAGGTCCTTCAGGGGGCCGGTGCTCAGCATCTCGAACATGTCGACGGCCGAGTGGGTGGTGGGGCCCTCCTTCTCCTCCTCGGCCTTCTTCTTGCCCTTCTTGCCGTTCTCCTCCTCGTCGCCGATGCGGGAGCAGACCACATAGGCCTGGCGGCCGGCTTGCACTTCCTCGTGGATGCGTTCCCAGGCGCGGTCCACCCAGGCCGGTTTCACCTTGGCGGGCACCACCTTCGAGGTGATGGGCGAGCGGCCGCGCGGGAGCTGGGTGAGGGTGGAGGTCTCCAGATCGCCGAGGGTGGTCATGGCGATGGTGCGCGGGATGGGGGTGGCGGTCATGACCAGCAGGTGTGGGCTGACACCCTTTTTGGCCTTGGCGCGCAACGCATCCCGCTGTTCCACGCCGAAGCGGTGCTGTTCGTCGACCACGACCATGCCGAGGTCGAAGAATTCGACATTGTCCTGGATCAGGGCGTGGGTGCCGATGATGAGGCCCGCCTCGCCGGTGACGGCGTCGAGCAGGGCGGCCTTCTTCTGACCGGCCGACATGGAGCCGGTCACCAGCACCACCTTGGTGGCATTGTCGGCCGCGCCCAGTTCACCGGCATTGCCGAGATCGCCGAGCATGTTCTTCAGCGATCGATAGTGCTGGGCGGCAAGCACTTCGGTGGGGGCGAGCAGCGCGCACTGGCGGCCGTTGTCCACCACCTGCAACATGGTGAGCAGCGAGACGATGGTCTTGCCGGAACCCACCTCGCCCTGGAGCAGGCGATGCATGGGGTGGTTGCGGGACAGATCGGCGGAGATCTCGTCGATGACGGCGCACTGGCCCTCGGTCAGTTCGAAGGGCAGGCGCTTGTCGAAAGCCGCCGCGATGCCGTCGGTCCGGGGCGGGGACGGTTCGGCGCGGCGGCCCTCGGTCTGGTGGCGGCGCTCGGCCAGCACCAGCTGCAAAGCCAGGGCCTCGTCGAAACGCAGGCGGCCCCGGGCCTCTTCGATATCGGACTTGCTGTCGGGCAGGTGGATGAGCCGCAGCGCATCCGACACCGGGAGCAGGGCATGCTCGGTGCGCAGGCTCTCCGGCAGCGGATCGTCGATGGGGTCCAGCTGATCCAGCACCTGCCGCACACAACGCAGCAGATCCCAGCTCTGCACCTTGGCGGTGGACGGATACACCGGGATGAACTCGCGCTCGAAGAACGAGACGTCCACGCCGCCCGCGCCTTTCGCGCTCTGCGCCAGCCCGCGCAGCGCGCCGCCGCCGCGCACGCTGGTCAGGCTCTCGACCGAGCCGTCCTCCTTGTCCGGCAGGACCAGATAGTCGGGGTGCGAGAGGTTCCAGCGGTCGGGCCGCCACCAGTGCACGGTGCCCGACATCATGGCGCGCACGCCTTCCTTCACCAGGTAGCGCACCTTGTCGCCATTGAAGAAGGTGATCTCCACCGGGCGCGGGCCGCCGGTGTCCAGGTTCACCTTCAGCAGGCTGCCCTTGCGGTTCTTCATGGGCCGCAACTCGGTTTTGGTGACCCGCCCCATCACCGTGATGTGCTGGCCCTCCTCCGGGGCCTCCTCGGTGAGCGGCTGCCCCTGGGTGGCGTAGCGCAGCGGATAGTGCCGCAGCAGATCCTCCACGGTCTGCATGTCGAAATGCTCCAGCAGCGGTTCGGCCGCCTTCACACCCAGCACGTGGTCGAGCCGATCAGCCAGTGTCGCCATTGCTATTCCACCCCGATCTGCACCAGATCACCGGCCTGACCGCCGGGATACACGACCACTTCCACACCCGGGAAACCGGCGGTCACGTGCGCGCTCAGTTCCTCGGAAAGTCCTTCGGGCGCTTCCGCGCCCAGCAGCATGGTCACCAATTCCCCACCGAGCCCGAGCATCCGGTCCAGCAGGGTGCGGCCGGCATTGCGCACATCGGCGTCGATGACCACCACGTCGTGCCCGACCAGGCCGAGCCCGTCACCCGCCGCGCAGGTGCCGACGATCGTCAGCGCCCGCTCCGGCGCGATCCGCAGAGCGCCCCACCGGGTTCCGGCCGCCGCCTCCGACATGGCGAAGGCGTCGTCCACCGCGATCCGGCCCGCATCGTGCATGGACAGCGCCGCCAGCCCCTGCACCATGGACCCGCACGGGAGCATGAGCACCTCGCGCTGCCCGTCGCGCGCCGCCACACTCACCGCCACCAGTTCGTGTGCGGGCAGAGCCCCGTTCGGCAACACCAGCACCTCTCGATGCGGCAGCCGCCGAATCCCTTCCAGCAGCGCCTCGGCCGTGACCTCGCCCTCCAGCACCTCGGCCCCGGCATCCTGGAACAGCCGCACCGCCCCCGCCCCGGACGCCACGGCCAGAATCCCACGGGCTTGCGCGCCACCCGGCGCGTGCGCCGACGCCGCCAGCGTCTCGATCCGGATCCCGCTCAACCGTCCCGCCGCCAGACCCGCCTCCACCGCGGCCCCGGCATCGGCGCAATGGACGTGTGCCGACCAGCTGCCCGCCCCGTCGCCGACCACCACGACCGAATCCCCCAGCTCGGCAAGCCGATCCCGCAGCCCGCCCACCCGGGATTCGTCGGATTCGCCCAGCACGTACATGACTTCGTACTGCACCGCGTCGGCCCCCGCCGCCGCCGTTTTCCCCTGTTCGAGAACCGAATCCACGCCCGCGAGCGGCAGAGCGCCCGGCGACATCCGCGAATCCCCCGCGGTACCAACAGTATTCGACGAATTGATCACCGGCCCCGGCCCGGACTCCGGAGCCCGCCGCACG
This sequence comes from Nocardia yamanashiensis, assembly GCF_021183565.1. Classification (NCBI taxonomy): domain Bacteria; kingdom Bacillati; phylum Actinomycetota; class Actinomycetes; order Mycobacteriales; family Nocardiaceae; genus Nocardia; species Nocardia yamanashiensis. The sequence continues at coordinate 216,456 of NZ_CP089226.1, read as the reverse complement.
TACTCCGGCCGCTGCGGCGCCGACCCGCCCGCCACGGTGACCAATTCGTCCAGCAGGACCAGCAGCCCCCGCGCCCCGGCATCCACCACACCCGCGTCCCGCAGCACACCCAGTTGTTCCGGCGTCTCCCCCAATGCCTTGGCCGCGCCGTCGGCCGCCGCCACCGCGACCGCCGACAGGGTCCGATCCGGGCAGTCCGCCGCACTCTCGGCGGCACGATCCAGCACGGTCAGCATGGTCCCCTCGACCGGCGAACTCAGCGCCTCACGCACCAACCGCGCCGCCCGCCGCAACGCCAGCCGCAGCGACGCCTCGGTCAGCGGACCGTCGCGCACCACATCGGCCACCCCGCGCAGTACTTGGGAAAGGATGATGCCGGAGTTCCCGCGCGCCCCGAGCGTGGCCGCCCGCGCCATCACACTCGCGACCTCGCGAGCGGACGCCACCGCGGCGGCCGCGGGCGTGAGCGGCGCGCCCGCCCGCCGATCCGTGGCGTCCTCCGAAACGAGCGCGGCGACGGATTCCGCGGATCCGCTTCCCTCCGTGGCGGCGACCGCGCGTCCGGCGGGCCGGTCCGGTTCCTCGGCGACCGCCGCTTCCGCGCTGCGGACCGCGGCGCGCATGGTCGCCAGCAGGTTCGTGCCGGTGTCGGAGTCCGGGACCGGGAAGACGTTCAAGGCGTTGATCTCGTCACGATGGCGCTCGAGTCCGGCCAGGCTGAGCTGACCCCAGCGCAGCAGCGCAGGACCGTCGAGCACGTCCCCTTCCCCGGGCACCGTCACCGTCCTTCCGCCACACACCGCGCCGCCACCGGCCCGGCCACCAAGTTGTCCTCGGAAACCCCGGTCGCCAGCCTAGTCGGGCGGACCGACAGCGTGCGGTCAGGCGGCGGGCGCGGAGTGCGTTCCGCGCGCCGGACGGGGGGCGATTGGACACGCCCGGAAGGCGGCGGTTACTCTTGTCCGGTTGCCCGACGCAGGCACGATCCTGTACTCCCAGGAATCGGAAAGCGTTCGCCGGTGCTTCACCGGCAGGCACGTCCAAGACATCAAAGTTTCCGGACTCGCTGTTCTAGAGCGCAGCGGGTCTCTACATGACATGAAGGAGCTCGCGACTATGGCTGCCGTCTGCGACGTTTGCGCCAAGGGCCCCGGCTTCGGTAAGTCGGTTTCGCACTCGCACCGGCGCACCAACCGTCGCTGGAACCCGAACATCCAGACCGTGCGCGCGCAGGTTGCCCCCGGCAACACCCGCCGCATGAACGTGTGCACCTCCTGCCTGAAGGCCGGCAAGGTCGCCCGCGGTTAATTCGCTTTTCGGCAACAGCCCCGGCACCCAGAATGGGTGGTCCGGGGCTTTTGCTGTGTCCGAAGGGGGTTCCGATGGCCGAGTGGGAAGTCGCCACGCCGGGCCCCGAGCTGGTGCGCAGCCTGGCCGAATGCCATATCGAATGCTGGCGTGAGGCGTATCGGGACCTGGTGCCCGCGCATCTGCTCGACGCCTTCGATCTCGATCGCCGGGCGGCGGTCTGGGAACGCCGGCGCGCGGCGAATCTGGATCGGCTGAAGGTCGCCGTCGTCGACGGCACGGTGATCGGCTTCGCGGTCAGCGGTCCCAGTCAGGACGACTCCCCCGTGGCGGAGCATCAGCTCAACGCCATGTACGTGCGCGCGGCCTGGTACGGCACGGGCGTGGCGCACGATCTGATGCGCGCCGTACTGCCCGAGCACGCCGACGTCTCGCTCTGGGTCTTCGAGGAGAATCCGCGCGCCCGGGCCTTCTACACGAAATACGGCTTCGAACTCGACGGCGGCCGCCGAGTCGAAGCCTTCACTCCGGCAATCGAAGTGCGAATGGTGCGCCGCCTCAGCGGTCGCCGGTGAAGCAGTCCAGGTTCTGGCTGATCGTCATCGGCAGGCAGGCGATGCGCGAGGTCACGTTCGACGAGATCCCGGAGAAGCTGTTGGTGTCGAACAGGCTGGCCACCAGCGTGGCGTTCTCCGTCGTCGGGTTGGCGGCGGGAGCGGTGTACGGCTCCAGTTCGAGCGGCGCCGCGTTCGCGGCGGGGGCGGCGGCGAGGGCCGCGCCCGCGGCGAGAGCGACGAAAACACCACGGGCAGTCTTGTTCTGCATGCACAGGCTCCTGAATCGGTTCAACGGATTCGCGTTACGGCAGACGCCAGTCCACCGGCGCGGCCCCCAATGTACCCAGCAACTCGTTGGTTCGGGAGAAAGGCCGGGAACCGAAGAACCCGCGCGAGGCCGACAGCGGTGAGGGATGCGCGGATTCGATGTACGGCGTGGAGCCGAGCATCGGCTTCAAAGTGGACGCGTCCCGGCCCCAGAGAATCGCGACGAGCGGCTGATCCCGGGCGACCAGCGCCCGAATCGCCTGCTCGGTCACCGCTTCCCAGCCCTTGCCGCGATGCGAGGCCGCCTGGCCGGGCGCGACGGTGAGGACTCGGTTCAGCATGAGCACGCCCTGATCGGACCACGGCGACAGATCACCGTTGGACGGGGTCGGGAAACCGAGGTCCTTGGTGTACTCGGAGAAGATATTGCTCAGGCTGCGCGGCACCGGCGAAACATCCGGTTCCACAGAGAAACTCAGGCCCATGGCGTGGCCCGGCGTCGGATACGGATCCTGACCGACGATCAGGACCCGGACCTTGTCGAAGGGGCGTTGGAAGGCCCGCAGCACGTTCTCACCCTTGGGGAGATAGCCACGGCCCTCGGCGTTTTCGGTTCGGAGGAATTCCCCCATTTGCGCAATGCGGTCGGCCACGGGTTCGAGGGCTTCGGCCCAGCCCGAATCGATGACTTCCGACAGTGGTTTGGCACCCATGTCGGGATAAACTATCGTCCCGATTTTCATGGCGGTAGCGGGGTCTCCTAAGCGAAGGATTCCCAACCGGTAGGTCCGATTCGGGGGGTTCCGTCGAGGGTCACGCCCGCGCCCTCGACCACCCGCCCGATGGGTACCCAACCCGCAGGCAGATCCCCGTTCCCGGCGAAAGTCGCGGCGAAGGCATGGTCCTCGCCGCCGGCCAGAATCCAGTCCAGGGGGTCCGCGCCGAGCGCTGCGGCGAGCGGTTCCAGCGCCGGATCGCGTAAAGCCCCCGAATCGAGATCGATGGCAACGCGCGAGGATTCGGCGATATGCCCGAGATCGGCCAGCAGCCCGTCCGACACGTCGGTGAGCGCGGTAATGGGCGCGTCGCCGGGCAACCCGAGCACCGCCTCATACGGCGGCCGCGGAACCCGATGCGCCGCAAGCACATCCGCGATCAGCCCCGCGTCGACCGCGTCCAGCGCGAGGGCGTCCCGCTCCGGCGATGCGTCACCGGCCGCTCCGGTCGTGCCCGACGCCGCCACACCCGACGGCCCGTTCGATGCGATGGCCGCCGCAGCCGTCGCGTCCACGAATCCCGCGGACAGCACGGCGAAACCGGCCCCCGCCCAGCCGAGCCGCCCCGCCACCGCCACCACGTCGCCCGGCCGCGCCCCCGACCGCAGAATCGGCTCGCGATACGGGTCCCCGAACGCCGTCACCGAAATCGTCACATACGGGCTGCGCACCATATCCCCGCCCGCGATGGCCCCGCCCGACCGCGCGATCTCGGCCCACATCCCATCGGCCAGCCCCTCGACGAATTCCGCCGCCGTCTCCGAGGGACACCCCAGCCCCACCACGAACGCACTCGGCCGCGCTCCCATGGCGACCACATCGGCCGCGTTCTGCGCGATGGCCTTCCGCCCGATATCCACCGCGCTCGACCAATCGAGCCGGAAATGCCGATCCTGCACCAGCATGTCGGTCGTCACCACGAACCGCCCCGTGGGTGCGGCCACCACCGCCGCGTCATCGCCCGGACCGAGCAGCACTCCCGACGACAGCGGACGCCCCGCATTGATCCGTGCGATGAGCGCGAACTCGCCTACCTCCGCGACGGTCCGCGCACCGCGCGCGCCTGACTTCTCCCCTGTCATTCCACCCGCGGCCCCGCTCGGCTCGGCGACCGCGCGCACACCGGCATCCGGCGCACCGGTGGCCGGTACGTGCGCCGAGCCAGCGCCGCGTCCGGTTCCGTTCGCGGGGACGTGCGGCCTGCTGCTGGCGGTGATGACGATCTCCTTCGCGGTGAGCTGGTTCGGGGCCCGAACTCATCGACGGTACCCTCGAACCCGCAAACGACGACCACCAGCCGCGACGCGCTGCGCCCGGCACGGCACGATCGGGGACCGACGACCGGATGAGCAACGACACCCGCGGCAGCGAACTGGACTCCACCCAGCCCGACGCGGCGGCTTCTGCGGCCGAGCCGTCCGGCGTCGACGCGGGTACGGCTGCGCCGGCTTCGGATTCAACGGCCGCGACCGGGTCCCGCGAGACCGGCACGGCCGCGTCGGACTCCACCGTCGGTCTCGAGAAGAAAGCCCCGGCCGCGGCCGAGTCCGACGCCGCCGCGTCCGAGGCCACTGAGTCCCCTGCGGAGGCGGAGTACTCCCCCGGCCGTTCGCCCGCGCTCATCGCGACGGCGATCGCCTTGCCGGTGGCGCTGGTGGTGGGTGTGCTCGTCATGGGTGTACTGGCGAACCGGAATCCGGCGCGGGAACCGTTGGCGCTCGGGTCGATTCCCGCGCCCGCCGCGACCGGTCCGGCGTGTGGCGCGCTGTTGCCGGCGCTGCCGGAGAAGATCGGCGACTACACGCAGGCCGAACTGCGGGCTCCCGCCCCGGAGGGCACCAAGGCGTGGCAGTTGCCGGACGGCGGTGAGCCGATCGTGCTGCGCTGCGGACTGGACCGGCCGCTGGAATTCAATCGGGCGTCGCCGTTGCAGGTGGTGAACGGTGTCAGCTGGTTCGAGATTCGCGATCAGACCACCGGCGTCACCTCCGGCACCTGGTGGGCGGTGGACCGGGGCACCTACCTGGCGCTGACCCAGCCGGACAATGCCGGACCGACCCCGTTGCAGGAAGTCTCGGACGCCATCAAGAAGGCGATGCCGGAGCAGCCCCTGGACCCGAATCCGCTGCCCAACTGACGAACCGCGCGCCCGGCTGGCGTCAGTGCGACGGGCCGGGGTCGCGTAGCTTCAGCTTGCCGCCGTCGAGATCCAGATCGAAGTCGTCGCCGTCGCCCGGGTTCTCGCGATGCATGAGCACCGAATGCCGCTGCTCGAACTCGTGCTGTTTGCCGGAACCGAACACCGCGTCCAGCCCTTCGAACCCGATGGCGGCGGCGCTGCGCTCCCCTTCGATGTGCCGCATCCACGGCAGCGCGGTGCGCCCGGTCAGCTTGCGGTACGCCACCTCGGCGAACGCCACCGCGATGATCAGCAGCGCCAGGCCGGGAATGGTCATGGCCAGAATCACGCCATCGAGGCTACGCCCGGCCCGGCGGATCGGGCATCACCCGATCGGGGGAGATCCGGTGGTCAGCGCAGTCCGATGCCCCGCGCCAGCGCGGTGGAGATGAGCGTGTCCACCAGCGCCCGGTTGTCCACCCCGGCCGCCTCCCACATGCGCGGGTACAGCGAGATGGAGGTGAATCCCGGCATGGTGTTGATCTCGTTGATGACCGGCCCGTCCGCGGTCACGAAGAAGTCGACCCGCGCCAGCCCCTGGCAGTCCAGCGCCCGGAACGCCCGCACCGCCATGTCGCGAACCTCTTGCGCCACATCGTCGTCCAGCTTGGCGGGCACGTCGAACTCGCACACGTCGTCGATGTACTTGGTGTCGAAGTCGTAGAACTCCGGCCCGTCGGAGTCCTGCTCGGGCATCCGGATCTCCGCCACCACACTGGCTTCCACCCGGCCGTCCGGGAATTCCAGTACGCCGCACTCGACTTCGCGGCCCACGATCCCGGCTTCGATGATCACCTTCGGATCGTGCTCGCGCGCAAGCGAAATCGCCTTGTCGAGCGCGTCCCAGGCATCCACCTTGGTGATTCCGATGGAAGACCCACCGCGGGCGGGCTTCACGAACACCGGCAGGCCCAGGCGCTCCTTCTCGGCCTCGGACAGGGTGGCGACGCCGGGGCGCAGCACCACCTGGAAGCCGATCGGAAGCCCTTCGGCCGCAAGCAGTTTCTTGGTGAACTCCTTGTCCATGCCCGCCGCGCTGGCGAGCACGCCCGGCCCCACGTACGGGACGCCGGCCAGCTCCAGCATCCCCTGCAGGGTGCCGTCCTCGCCGAACGCGCCGTGCAGCACCGGGAACACCACGTCCACGCTGCCGAGCGCGGTGTCCGCGCCGTCGACCGGCACCAGATCGCCGGGGCGGGACGGATCGACCGACAGCGCCATGGTGGTGCCGGCCGTGCCGTCCACCGCGGGTAGCGAACGGCCCTGCGGCGCCAGCGTCTGCACGTCCCCGGTGCCGAGCACCCAGGTGCCGTCGCGGGTGATCCCGATCGGAACCGCTTCGTACCGTTCGGGATCGAGGGCGCTCAGCACCGTACGGGCCGAACGGCACGAGACTCCGTGCTCGTTGCTGCGCCCGCCGAACACCACCGCTACCTTGATCCTGTTGGTCATGCCCGGAACCGTACCCGGTCACAGATGGCGGCAGTGTTACGTGGTCGGGCCCGTCATGTCCGGCGGCCAGGCGCCGCCACCCTTCCGAGCCGAGCGGTCGGTACGACTAACGGCTCGCGCTCATTCCGACTTCAAGCGGCGGCCCAGCAGCTGCCCCAGCGCTTCGGCCGCGGGCAGACCGCCGTGGCAGACCTGGTGCACGGCATTGGTGAGCGGCATTTCCACCCCGTGCCGTTCGGCCAGCGCACGCACCGATGTGCAGGACTTCACACCCTCGGCGACCTGCCCATGAGTGGCCTCCTGCGCGGTCTCCATGCTGCCGCCCGCGCCCAGCACATGCCCGAAGGAACGATTGCGCGACAGCGGCGAGGTGCAGGTGGCGACCAGATCCCCGACCCCGGCCAGGCCCGCGAAGGTGACCGGTTCCGCGCCCACCGCCACGCCCAGCCGGATGATCTCGGCCAGCCCGCGGGTGATGAGGCTGGCAATCGAGTTGTCGCCCAAGCCCATTCCCGAGGCGATGCCGCAGGCCAGCGCGATCACGTTCTTGCAGGCGCCGCCGATCTCACAGCCGATCACATCCGAATTGGTGTACGGGCGGAAGTATCCGGTGGCGCTGGCCTGCTGCACCGCCTCCGCGCGCAACGTGTCCGTGCACGCCACCACGGTGGCCGCCGGCTGGCGCGCCGCGATCTCCTTGGCCAGGTTCGGTCCCGACAGCACCGCCACCCGGCTCGGATCCGCCCCGCTCACTTCGGAGATCACCTGGCTCATCCGCAGCAGCGTCCCGGTCTCGATGCCCTTGGCCAGGCTCAGCAGGGTGGCGTCGGCCGGAATGCTGTCCTTCCAGGCGGCCAGATTCCCGCGCAGCGACTGCGACGGCACCGCCAGCACCACGATGTCGGCCCCGTCCAGCGCGATCCGGTGATCATCGGTGGCGGCGATCGGCGGCAGCGCGAAATCCGGCAGATACCACGGATTCCGATGCTCGGTGGCGAGCACCTTCGCCACCTCCGGCCGCCGAGCCCACATGGTGGTCTCGGTTCCCGCCTCCGCCAACACCTTCGCGAACGCGGTCCCCCAAGACCCCGCTCCCAGCACCGCTGCCCTAGCCATCCGCCCAATATATGCGGATTGCGAAAAGGCCGTGCCGAGCACCGAACAACGACTCCGCGTACGCCGCGCCGCGTGGCCGCTCCCACCCCGCCGGATGGCATTCACCTCCGCGCGTGTTGTCCCCGGCGTGCAATTTCCGCTCACCGCCCCCGCGCGTCACCACAGCACGCCTGGAAGCGCGCGTGTCCTCGCCGCGCTATTCGAATCCACTCACACCCCCGTCATCTCCGAGTGGGAAGATTCGGACATGTCCACAGTCCGTTGCGAAGCGCTCCGAGCGAACCCGCCCGGAGCGCAGCGGAGGGCAAATTGAACCCAGTGCACGCGGTGATCGCGGTGAAGACACTCGGGCTGGCGAAGAGCCGCCTCGCCGACCGGCTGGAACCGCCCGACCGGACGCGATTGGTGCTGGCCATGCTCGCGGACACGGTGACGGCGGCGCTCGAGACTCCCGGTGTGGCGTCGGTGACCGTGGTGACGCCCGATCCCGCCGTCAAGGATCTGGTGCAGCAGCTCGGGGCCAGGGTGCATCCGGAGCCGGCGGCGCCGACGGGGCTGAACGGGGCGCTGGCGGCCGGGGCCGAGGCGATCCGGCTCGAACACGGCCCGGTCGATGTGCTTGCCCTGCAAGCGGATCTGCCCGCCTTGCGTCCGCACGAATTGGGTGAGGCACTGGCCGCGACCGGGCATCCGCGCGCGGTGGTGGCCGATCACGCGGGCAGCGGGACGGTGGCCCTGCTGGTGCGGCGCGGCGCGGCGCTGGCGCCGCTGTTCGGGCCCGATTCGGCCCGCCGGCATATCGCGGCGGGCGCGGTGGAACTGCTCGGCGAGTGGCCGGGCTTGCGCCAGGATGTGGACACCGCGGCCGATCTGGATTGCGCGGCCGCGCTCGGGGTGGGTGAGGCAACCGGCGCGCTGTTGGGTGAAATCGGCGTGTCGCGAGCGTGTCGCCCAGCAAAACAAGTCCGGCGGACCGGCTCCTCACGGTGTTGACCGGGCGTGATCTGCGCTGCAATGGACGGTGTCAGTTCGGCACCCACAACACGACATAAGGAATGATCGTGAGAGTGAGCGATACGGAAACCGTCAAGCAATCGCCGCTACTACCCGCGGCGCCGCCCGCGGCAACCCCACCGCCCACTCCGACACCGCCGCTGCCACAGGACCGGTATGTGAACCGGGAATTGAGCTGGCTCGATTTCAACGCCCGCGTGCTCGCCTTGGCCGAAGACCATTCCCAGCCGCTGCTGGAGCGCGCCAAGTTCCTCGCCATTTTCGCGTCCAATCTGGACGAGTTCTACATGGTGCGGGTGGCCGGGCTCAAGCGCCGCGCGGAAACCGGGCTGTCGGTGCGGTCCGCGGACGGGTTGTCCCCGACCGAACAACTGGAGATGATCGCCGCCCGCACCCAGGAGATCGCCGAGCGGCACGCGCGGGTGTTCCTGGACCAGGTGCTGCCCGCGCTGACCGCCGAGGGCATCGCCATTATCCGGTGGAACGAGCTCGACGACGCCGAAAAGCAGCGCCTGTCCGGGTATTTCCAGGATCAGGTCTTCCCGGTGCTGACCCCGCTGGCGGTGGATCCGGCCCACCCGTTCCCGTACATCAGCGGCCTGAGCCTCAATCTCGCCGTGACGGTTAAGGATTCGGTGACCGGCGGCGAGCACTTCGCGCGAGTCAAGGTGCCCGACAATGTGGATCGCTTCGTGCGGGTGCGCCGCACCGTGGGCAGCCGCGAGACCGCCGTCGCCGCCACCGGCCGCGAACCCGTCGGCCGCGACTCCGCCGGCGGGCAGTCCTCCATGGCCGCCTTCCTGCCCATGGAAGAGCTGATCGCCGCCCACCTGGATCAGCTGTTCCCGGGAATGGAAGTGGTGGAACAGCATTCGTTCCGGATCACCCGCAATGCCGACCTCGAGGTCGAGGAGGATCGCGACGAGGACCTGCTGCAGGCCCTGGAACGCGAACTGGCCCGCCGCCGCTTCGGATCCCCGGTGCGGCTGGAGGTCTCCGACGACATGACCGAGCACATGCTCGAACTGCTGCTGCGGGAACTCGATGTCGACCCGGCCGACGTGATCCAGGTGCCCGGCCTGCTCGACCTGTCCTGCCTGTGGCAGGTGTACGGCGTGGACCGGCCCAACCTCAAGGACGCCCCGTACGTGCCCGCCACGCCCCCGGCGTTCGGCGAACGGGAAACGCCCCGAAACGTTTTCGCCGCGCTGCGCGAGGGCGACGTGCTGGTGCACCACCCGTACGACTCCTTCTCCACCAGCGTGCAGCGCTTCATCGAACAGGCCGCGGCCGACCCGCAGGTGCTCGCCATCAAGCAGACGCTGTACCGCACCTCCGGCGACTCCCCCATCGTGAACGCGCTCATCGACGCCGCCGAGGCCGGTAAGCAGGTGGTGGCGCTGGTCGAGATCAAGGCCCGCTTCGACGAGCAGGCCAACATCAAATGGGCGCGCGCGCTGGAGCAGGCGGGCGTGCACGTGGTCTACGGCCTGGTCGGGCTCAAGACGCACTGCAAGACCTGCCTGGTGGTGCGCCGCGAAGGAGCCACCATCCGTCGCTACTGCCACATCGGCACCGGTAATTACAATCCGAAGACCGCGCGCCTGTACGAGGATGTCGGATTGCTCACGGCCGCACCGGAGATCGGCGCCGACCTCACCGACCTGTTCAACTCGCTGACCGGGTACTCGCGAAAAGCCAACTACCGCAACCTGCTGGTCGCCCCGACCGGCGTGCGAGCCGGGATCGTGGAGCGGATCGAGCGCGAGACCGAGCTGGCGCGGCAGGGCGAAGCGGCGCGAATCCGGCTGAAGGCCAATGCCATCGTGGACGAGCAGATCATCGACGCGCTCTACCGCGCCTCCCAGGCCGGCGTGCCGGTGGAGATCGTGGTGCGCGGCATCTGCGGGCTGCGACCGGGCGTTCCGGGCATGAGCGAGAACATCGAGGTGCGCTCGATTCTCGGCCGGTACCTGGAACATTCGCGGGTGTTGCACTTCCAGGCGCAGAACGAGTACTGGATCGGCAGCGCCGACATGATGCACCGCAATCTGGACCGGCGCGTGGAAGTGCTGGCGCAGGTGAAGGATCCGCGTCTGGCCGAGCAGCTCAACCAGATGTTCGATTCCGCGCTCGACCCCGCCACCCGCTGCTGGGTGCTGCAGGCCGACGGCAGCTGGGCCGCCCAGCCCGATCCCTCGGTGCCGGACGTGCAGGTGCGCGACCACCAGGAGTACCTGATGCGACTGCGCCGGCCGGATCGCCAGTGAGCAAGCACAAGTCCGACCCCGCCGCCGATTTGGTAGACCCCCGGGTGAACCCCAATATCCTGGCCGCGGGCGCCGTGCTGTGGCGTCCCACCGCGGACGGCAGCGTCGAGATCGCGCTGGTGCACCGGCTCAAATACGACGACTGGTCGCTGCCCAAGGGCAAATTGGATCCCGGCGAGACCGCCGTGGTGGCGGCGGTGCGCGAGGTGGCCGAGGAAACGGGCCTGAATTCGCGTCTGGGGCGTTATCTCGGCCATGTGACCTATCCGGTCACCGGGCACCGGAAACTCAAGCGGGTGGACTACTGGGCGGCCCGGGCGCTCGACGGCGGCTTCGAGTCCAATTCCGAAGTCGATGTGCTCCAGTGGCATCGCGTCGAGGGCATCATGGACGCGCTGTCCTACCCGATGGATCGCACCATCGTCCGCAATTTCCTTCGCCTACCGGCCGATACCTCCACCGTGCTGGTGGTCCGGCACGCCAAGGCCGGGCGCAAGGACCGCTTCACCGGGCCGGACGACGACGCCCGGCCGCTCGAAAAGGCCGGTCGCGCACAGGCTCGCGAGCTGGTGCCGAACCTGCTGCCGTTCGGGGCGGCCGAAATCCACTCGGCCCCACCGGTGCGCTGTGTCCAAACCGTTACCCCGCTGGCCGAGAAACTGGGCGTGACGGTGGAATTGGAGCCGCTGTTCAGTGAATCCGGTTACGCCACAGCGCCGGACGCGGCCCGCAAACGCGCCCGCGACCTGGCCGACCGCGACGTCGTGCCGGTGATCTGCAGTCAGGGCAAGGTGATTCCGGATCTGCTGCGGTGGTGGGCCGAGGAGGACGGAATCACGCTGCCACCGGCCCGCAATCGCAAGGGCAGCGTCTGGGCGCTGTCCTTGCACGGCGGCAAGCTGGTCGCGGCCGACCATCTCGACCGCATCCTGCACCCCACCGAGATCGACTCCCACGCGAAATAGGGAACGGCCGAATTCCGGCCTCCGACATGCGAAACGGCCCGGCGGATGCCGGGCCGTTTCACGTTGTCCTGCTAGCGGGAACCGTCAGCGACGGGCGGTGCGCTTGGCAGCGGTCTTCTTGGCCGGAGCCTTCTTGGCCGTCTTCTTGGCGGTGGCCTTCGAAGCGGTGGCCTTGGTGGCGGCGGCCTTCTTGGCCGGAGCCTTCTTGGCGGTAGCCTTGGCCGGGGTCTTCTTGGCGACCGTCTTCTTCGCGACCGTCTTCTTGGCGGTGGCCTTCTTGGCGGGCGCCTTCGAAGCGGCCTTCTTCGCCGTGGTCTTGGCCGGAGCCTTGGTGGCGGCCTTCTTGGCGGTGGTCTTCTTCGCCGCCTTCTTGGCCGTGGTCTTGCCGCCCGACACCGGGGCAGCCACACCGCGTTTCACGGCCGGGCCGCTCGAGGCGATCTTCTGCTTGCCGGCGATGATCGCCTTGAACTGAGCGCCCGGACGGAATGCCGGCACCGAAGTCGGCTTCACCTTGACGGTTTCACCGGTACGCGGGTTACGGGCCACTCGCGCAGCGCGCTTGCGCTGTTCGAAGACACCGAATCCGGTGATGGTGACGCTCTGACCTTTGTTCACAGCACGCACGATTGTGTCGACCATCTGCTCGACTGCTGCAGTAGCGGTGCGCCTGTCAGTACCCAACTTCTCGGTCAGAACATCGATCAGTTCCGCCTTGTTCATTGAATCCTCCGCAGACTATTTGGCCCGTCGTCGGACCGACTAGGTACCACGGTAAACCTTTCTGCGGCAAGAGTCTACGAGCGACGCGCGAAAAAGCGAGGCACGGCACATGTCCAGCAACCACGTTTGGGGGCGTTCAGCTAACGCCCCCCAATGATTACGTCTGCGAAATACGGGCCGGAATGGTTGCGGGTTTCCAAGTCGGCCTTGCGTTTTCGAACTGCGCGATCTCGTCGCTGTGCCGCAGGGTGAGACCGATGTCGTCCAGGCCTTCGAGCAGCCGCCAGCGCGTGTAGTCGTCAATATCAAACGGCAACACGACCGTTCCGGCGCTCACGGTTCGCGCCTCGAGGTCCGTCGTCAATTCCAAACCGGGCTGTTCCTCGAGCAACTTCCAGAGCAATTCCACATCGCTCTGCGCCATCTTGGCGGTCAGCAGACCGTCCTTGCCCGCGTTCCCGCGGAAGATGTCGGCGAAGCGGGAGGAGATCACGACCCGGAACCCGAAGTCCTTCAACGCCCAAACAGCGTGCTCACGTGAGGATCCGGTGCCGAAATCCGGACCGGCGACCAGCACACTACCCCGGTTGTAGGGCTCGGTGTTCAGAATGAAGTGCTCATCCTGGCGCCAACCGGCGAACAAGCCGTCCTCGAAACCCGTTCGGGTAACGCGCTTCAGATAGACCGCCGGGATGATCTGGTCGGTGTCGACATTGGATCGGCGCAGCGGAACACCGATCCCCTTGTGAACCTTGAAGGCTTCCATTGTGATTCTCCTGAGTCTGTTGGGGCCGAAGGTACTTGCCGAAAAGGACGCTGATTCAGTCCAGATCGGCCGGTGAGGACAGGGTTCCGCGCACCGCGGTGGCCGCCGCGACCAGCGGCGAGACCAGGTGCGTGCGGCCGCCCTTGCCCTGTCGCCCTTCGAAGTTCCGGTTCGAGGTCGAAGCACAGCGCTGACCGGGAGAAAGCTGATCGGGGTTCATTCCCAGGCACATCGAGCAGCCCGCCTGACGCCATTCCGCGCCCGCGGCGGTGAAAATCTCGCCCAGGCCCTCGTTTTCCGCCTGCAGCCGCACCCGCATGGAACCGGGGACGATCAGCATCCGCACCCCGTCGGCGACCTTGCGGTCCTTCAGAATCTCTGCGACGGCGCGCAAATCCTCGATCCGGCCATTGGTGCAGGAACCCACGAAAACGGTGTCCACGGTGACATCTCGCAGCGGAGTGCCCGGCTTCAGGTCCATGTACTGCAGCGCCTTCTCGGCGGCCGCGCGCTCGTTCTCGTCGAAGATCTGCTCCGGATCCGGCACCGAGTCGCCCAGCGGCGCACCCTGTCCCGGATTGGTCCCCCAGGTGACGAAGGGGGTCAGCGCCGCGGCGTCGATGTGCACCTCGGCGTCGAATTTCGCGCCCTCGTCGGTCTTCAGGGCGTCCCAGGCCGCCACCGCCGCATCCCAATCCGCGCCCTCGGGGGCGTGCGGACGGCCCTTCAGGAACTCGTAGGTGACCTCGTCGGGGGCCACCATGCCGGCCCGCGCGCCCGCCTCGATCGACATGTTGCACATGGTCATCCGGGCTTCCATGGACATGGCCCGGACCGCCTCGCCGCGGTATTCCAGCACGTAGCCCTGTCCGCCGCCGGTGCCGATCTGCGCGATGACGGCCAGGATGACGTCCTTGGAGGTGACGCCCTCGGGCAGCTTGCCGTCGATATTGATGGCCATGGTCTTGAACGGCTTCAGCGACAAAGTCTGCGTTGCCAGAACATGTTCCACTTCCGAGGTGCCGATACCCATGGCGATGGCGCCGAACGCGCCGTGGGTGGAGGTGTGCGAATCACCGCACACCACCGTGGTTCCCGGCTGGGTCAGGCCCAGCTGCGGGCCGACCACGTGCACGATGCCCTGGTCCAGATCGCCCATGCGGTGCAGGCGCACGCCGAACTCTTCGCAGTTCCTGCGCAGCGTCTCGACCTGGGTCCGCGAGGTGGGATCCGCGATCGGCTTGTCGATGTCGATGGTCGGGACGTTGTGATCCTCGGTGGCGATGGTGAGGTCCGGGCGGCGCACCGGGCGGCCGGCCTGGCGCAGGCCGTCGAACGCCTGCGGGCTGGTCACCTCGTGCACCAGATGCAGGTCGATGTAGATGAGGTCGGGCTGGCGGTGCTCGCCTTCGCCTTCGCCGCGAACGACGACATGCTGATCCCAGACCTTCTCCGCCAGAGTGCGTGGCGCCTCGGCCATGGCTGTATCCACCCTTCGTAGAGCTCGATAGACATTTCCGCGACCGGGCTGTTGGCCGCGGGACTTGCGTCCGCGTCGGGGTTCGGTTTGCAATTCCCAACATGCGAGACGCTAATATCGTTCTATGAGACAGCATAGCGGCATCGGGGTTCTGGACAAAGCCATGGCGGTACTGCACGCCGTCGCCGAGCAACCCTGCGGCTTGAACGAGCTGTGCGCCCGCACCGGACTGCCTCGCGCCACCGCGCATCGCCTGGCCGTGGGCCTGGAGACGCATCGCATGCTGGCCCGCGACAACCAAGGGCTGTGGCGGCCGGGCCCGGCGCTTTCGGAGCTGGCGACAACCGCCAGCGATCCCCTGCTCGACGCCGCCGCCACCATTCTTCCCAAACTGCGGGAGATCACCGGCGAGAGCGTCCAGCTCTACCGGCGCGACGGCAACGCGCGCGTGTGCGTGGCGGCCATGGAACCCGCCGCGGGCCTGCGCGACACCGTGCCGATCGGCGCCCGCATGCCTTTGACCGCCGGTTCCGCCGCCAAGGTCCTGCTGGCCTGGGCCGATCCGGAGCTGCAGCGGACCGTGCTGCCGGAGGCCGTGTTCGGCGAGCGCGCGCTGGCCGAGGTGCGCCGCCGCGGCTGGGCGCAGAGCGCGGCCGAACGCGCCGCGGGCGTGGCCAGCGTGTCCGCCCCGGTGCGGGACGCGAGCGGCGGCGTGATCGCGGCCGTCTCGGTCTCCGGGCCCATCGACCGCATGGGCCGGCGCCCGGGCGCGCGCTGGGCGGCGGACCTGGTCGCGGCCGCGGACGCCCTGCACAAACGAATCTGAGCCGCCCTGCGGCCCGCTGCGGGATTTTCCGGGCAATGGGGATACCTCACCCACCCCCGGATGATCACAGCCGTCACGGCAGCCTCAGCGACCTCCGGCGGCTCAGCGGCCCCGCCCATCGGGGCGGGGCCGCTGACGTTTCCGGGTTGAGCAGCGGCGTTCCCCCCTTCCCCTCGCCCTGTCCGCGCCGAGCATCAGCTCCGCACGGACACTGTGTTCTGCGCCATACGCCGTAAATTACAGTCGCGCTATGGGAGTTAAACAACGCGCGCAGATCGTGATGTCCGAACAGGAGATCACCGAGTTCCTGGAGCGCAGCCGCATCGCCAACCTCGCCACCTTGAGCGCGACCGGCATGCCGCATCTGACCGCCATGTGGTTCGGCCTGATCGACGGTGAGATCTGGTTCGAGACCAAGGCGAAATCGCAGAAGGCGGTCAATATTCGCCGCGATCCGCGAGTCACCGTGCTGCTCGAAGCCGGCGATACCTACGACCAGCTGCGCGGCGTCTCGATCGAGGGCCGGGCGGAAATCGTCGAGGACCCCGATGCCCTGTTCCAGGTGGGTATCAGCGTGTGGGAGCGGTATACCGGGCCGTACAGCGAAGAGATGAAGCCGTTCGTGGATCAGATGCTGAACAAGCGCATCGCGATTCGCATCGTCCCGGAGCGGGTGCGCAGCTGGGACCACCGGAAACTCGGCTTGCCGGCGATGCCGCTGGGCGGCTCGACCATCGCCGCGCAGGACTAGTCCGACGGAAAAAGCGAAGGCCCCCAACCGGAATCGGCTGGGGGCCTTCGCCTTGTAGTCCCGACGGGATTTGAACCCGCGCTACCGCCTTGAGAGGGCGGCGTCCTAGGCCGCTAGACGACGGGACCAGGACAGAGAAATACGGCGGCCGAAACCGCCGAAGCTTCTCCGAATTTCGAAAGCTTTCGCTCTCGGAGCTGGGGTACCAGGACTCGAACCTAGAATGGCTGAACCAGAATCAGCTGTGTTGCCAATTACACCATACCCCATTGACCTGGGCTTTCGGTCCGCCGCTCTGTGTGGCTTCCCGGTCGCTTCCGGCCGAGAAGAAGATTAGCAGGCCGAAGCCCAGATATACCAAATCGGCTGGTCAGAGCCGGTTTATGAGCCTACTGAACGATGCCGGCGGCGGCCGAACGCAGCCGTTGCAGGGTCAGTTCGCGGCCCAGCAGTTCCAGCGACTCGTACAGCGGCGGGCTGATGTGCGAACCGGTGACGGCGACGCGCACCGGACCGAACGCCTTACGCGGCTTCAGCTCCAGATCCTCGATGAGCGCCTTCTTGAGCGCCTCCTCGAGCGCGCCCGCGGTCCATTCCGAAACTCCGTCCAGCGCGGAAATGGAGGCGGCCAGTACCGGAGCGGCATCCGGGCCCAGATTCTTGGCCTTCGCGGACTCGTCGACGGCGAACTCCGAGGCGGGGGCGAAGAGGAACTTCAGCAGATCCCAGGCATCGCTCAGCACGACGATTCGCGTCTGCACCAGATCGGCCGCCGCTTCGAACACCTTCTCGTCGATCTCGGCGCCGATATGACCGTGCGACGTGAGGTACTCACGCAGCCGGTGAGCAAAATCACCGGGGGTCAGCAACCGAATATGTTCGGCGTTCAGAGCGTCGGCCTTCTTCTGGTCGAAACGCGCCGGGTTCGAATTAACTTTCGATATATCGAACGCTTCGACCATCTCCGCCATGGAGAACAGATCATGATCATCCGCGATGCTCCAGCCGAGCAGCGCCAGATAATTCAGCAAACCCTCCGGAATGAACCCGCGATCGCGATGGAGGAAGAGATTCGACTCCGGATCGCGCTTGGACAGCTTCTTGTTGCCCTGACCCATCACGAACGGCAAGTGACCGAACTGCGGAGTGAAATCCGCGATACCGATCCGCTGCATTGCCTCGTAGAGCGCGATCTGCCGCGGCGTGGAGCTCAGCAAATCCTCGCCGCGCAAAACGTGGGTGATCTTCATGAGCGCGTCGTCGACCGGGTTCACCAGCGTATAGAGCGGATCGCCATTACCGCGGGTGAGCGCGAAGTCGGGCACCACGCCGGCCTTGAAGGTGGTCTCGCCGCGCACCAGGTCGACCCAGGTGAGGTCCTTGTCCGGCATGCGCAGGCGGATCACCGCGGGGCGGCCCTCGGCCTTGTAGGCGGCGATCTGCTCGGCGCTCAGGCCACGGTCGTAGTTGTCGTAGCCGAGCTTGGGATCGCGGCCGGCGGCCTTGTGCCGGGCCTCGACTTCCTCAGGCGTGGAGAAGGATTCGTAGGCCTCCCCCGCCGCCAGCAGCTTGGCCACCACATCGAGATGAAGGTCACGCCGCTGCGACTGCCGGTACGGCGCATAGGGACCGCCCACCTCCGGCCCCTCGTCCCAGGTCAGGCCGAGCCAGCGCAGCGCGTCCAGGATCGCGGCGTAGGACTCCTCGGAATCGCGTGCGGCATCGGTGTCTTCGATGCGGAAGACGAAGGTGCCGCCGTGATGGCGTGCGAAGGCCCAGTTGAACAGCGCGGTGCGCACCAGCCCGACATGCGGTGTGCCGGTGGGCGACGGGCAGAATCGGACGCGGACGTCAGTCATGTCTCTCTCTCGATCAGCGTTTGGCGGCAACGGGATTGGTGAGGGTGCCGATGCCTTCGACGGTCACCGACACGATCTGACCGGCCTGGACGGGACCCACACCCTCGGGGGTGCCGGTGAGGATGACATCGCCGGGGAGCAGCGTCATCACGGTGGTCACCCATTCGATGAGCTTCGGAATATCGTGCAGCAGAAGTGAAGTGCGGCTGCGCTGCTTCACCACGCCGTCGAGCTCGGTGACGATCTCCAGATCCGAAGGGTCCAGCGAGGTCTCGATCCACGGGCCCAGCGGGCAGAAGGTGTCGTAGCCCTTGGCGCGGGTCCACTGGCCGTCGTGGCGCTGCTGATCGCGCGCGGTGACATCGTTGGCGACGGTGTAACCGAGGATCACTTCATTGGCCCGAGCGGCCGGAATGTCCTTGCACGGCTGGCCGATCACGATCGCCAGCTCACCCTCGTAGTCGACCTGAGAAGAGCTGGGCGGCAACACGATTTCCCGATTCGGGCCGATGATGGAGGTGTTCGGCTTCATGAAGATAACCGGGTCGGCGGGGGCCGGGCCACCCATTTCCTCGGCGTGCGCCGCGTAGTTCTTGCCGATGCAGATCACCTTGCTGGCCAGGATGGGGGCGAGCAGGCGCACGTCGGCCAGCGGCCAGCGGCGACCGGTGAACGTCGGTGTACCGAACGGGTGTTCGGCGATTTCACGGGCGACGGCGTCCGAACCGTCACCTTCGATGCTGACGAAAGCGACTCCATCTGGGCTGGCAACTCGACCTAGGCGCATGCTTGGCATCCTATCGACCGGCCTCGACCTGCCCGAACGCGCCCGACCGCGGGGGTGGGACGCGGCGTCCGGAGGGGCCCGGCGCACCGCCCGGCAACGCCGCGCCGGGTCCGGCGTACCCGCCCGCATCGTCCGGCACGGGATGTGAAAAGCCCTTATACGCAAGGTAACTCGGTACCGCAAGACCATCGATCAAGATCGGCTATCGAGTGTGAGCAAATAGACAGCGTGCCCCGGAAACAGCTTTGCGCATCAGGTGTACCGTAAGGTGCGGGTTCCAAGAAGTAAGATCTTGGTTCCACATAGTGAGACACGAGGTGATGGCGATGGCTACCGTACTGGAAATGAGCTCGACCAAACGGTGGTCCATGCTGGCGCTCGGCGTCTTCGCACAGACCTCCAGCGCGATCTTCGTCAATGGCACCCCCTTCCTGCTGCCCGCGTTGCTGAGCCGGGGCCTGCCGCTGCCCACCGCCGGTCTGCTGGTGGTGATGCCGCTGGTCGGCCTGTGCTGCACGCTGATCGCCTGGGGCTATGTGGTCGACCGCATCGGCGAGCACAAGGTGCTGGTGGCCGGTCCGGTGGTGATGCTGGTCGCGGGCGTCGCGGCGGCGAACGTGACCGGCTATGTGGCACTGGGCATTCTGCTGTTCATCGGCGGCATGGGCGCTGCCTCCACCAATGGCGCCACCGGCCGCGTCATCGTCGGCTGGTTCCCGCCGAATCAGCGCGGGCTGGCCATGGGCATCCGGCAGACCGCCCAGCCGCTGGGCGTCGGCATCGGCGCGCTGAGCATTCCCGCTGTGGCTGCGGCACACGGCTTCTCGGCCGCCGTCCTGGTGCCCGCGATCATGGCGGGCATTGCCGCGGTCGGCTGCCTGGTCGGCATCGTGGATCCGCCGCGTCCCGAATCCGGCAGCGCGACAGGCCGTCCCGGGAATCCGTATCGCGGCGATTCCACCCTGTGGCGCATTCACGCGGTCTCGGTGCTGCTGGTCATTCCGCAGGCCACCATCTGGACCTTCGCGCTGCTGTGGCTGCACACCGATATCGGCTGGTCGCTGGCGGCGGCCGGCGCCCTGATGCTGGCCGCTCAGATCCTGGGCGCGGGCGGGCGGATCGGCGCGGGCGTGTGGTCGGACCGGGTCGGCAGCCGGCTGGGCCCATTGCGCTCGGTGGCCGTCGCGGCGGTCGTCGCCATGGCCGGGCTGGCAGTGGCGTCCTGGCTGCACTGGTGGTGGCTGGCCGTTCCGGTCATGTTGGCCGCTTCGGTCATCACCGTCGCCGACAATGGTCTGGCCTTCACGGCCGTAGCCGAGATCGCCGGTCCGTACTGGTCCGGTCGCGGCCTGGGCATCCAGAACACCGGCCAGAATCTGGCGGCGGCGGCCGTGGCCCCGGTCTTCGGCGCCCTGATCGACGCCTCCGGCTTCCCCCTGGTGTACGCCCTGACCGCCCTGATCGCCCTGGCAGCGGTGCCCCTGGTCCCCGCCGCGGCCCGCTGAGCAAACTTTCTCGCAATCAGGAATGACTGCGCCCGTTAAGTTTTCGCATCCGAATGCATGAATGCGATATTGCTCACGGCCCCATCATGTTTGGCAAAACAACGAACCCCTGGGCCCGAATTGCGTTCGGACCCAGGGGTTCTTGAGCGTGTCGAACTAGATCGCGGCGGCGATCCGGTTGCCGATCTCGACGGTGGAGGCGGCGCCGGTGCGGGAGGCCAGGTCCTTGGCGATGGCGGCCTCGATGCGGGCGGCTTCCTCGGGCTTGCCGAGGTGGTTCAGCAGCAGCGCGACCGAGAGGATGGCGGCGGTCGGGTCGGCCTTGGACTGGCCCGCGATATCGGGAGCCGAACCGTGCACCGGCTCGAACATCGACGGGTTGGTGCCCGAGGCATCGATATTGCCCGACGCCGCCAGGCCGATACCACCGGAGACGGCGGCGGCCAGGTCGGTGATGATGTCGCCGAACAGGTTGTCGGTCACGATCACATCGAAGCGGCCCGGATCGGTCACCATGTGGATGGTGGCGGCATCGATGTGCTGGTAAGCGGTTTCGATGTCGGGGTATTCGGTGGCGACCTCGGCGACGGTGCGCGACCACAGCGAACCGGCGAAGGCGAGCACATTGTTCTTGTGCACCAGCGTCAGGTGCTTGCGGCGCTTGCGCGCGGTCTCGAACGCGTAGCGCACCACGCGCTCCACACCGAACCGGGTGTTGGTGGAGACCTCGGTGGCGACCTCGTGCGGGGTGTTCACGCGGATCGCGCCACCGGTACCGGTGTACGGGCCTTCGGTGCCCTCACGCACGACCACGAAATCGATGTCCGGGTTGGCGGCGAGGGGGCTGGAGACACCCGGGAACAGCTTGGACGGCCGCAGGTTCACGTGGTGATCGAGTTCGAACCGGGTGCGCAGCAGCAGCCCCCGCTCCAGCACACCCGACTGCACCGACGGATCACCGATCGCGCCCAGCAGGATCGCGTCGTGCTCCTTCAGTTCCGGGATCACGTTCTCCGGCAGGATCTCACCGGTCGCATGGAACCGCTTGGCCCCCAGGTCGTACTCGGTCTTCTCGACACCGGGCACCACCACGTCGAGCACCTTGAGGGCTTCGGCGATGACCTCGGGACCGATACCGTCGCCCGGGATGACAGCGAGTTTCATGAATCAATGCTCCATTCGGAATTAACGCCCGGCTGAACAAAGGCCACCCTAGCCGGTACCCCGATCACCCCTTTCACCAGGGCGAACCACTCCCAGCCAGTGGGATTGCGGGGCCGCCGGTAGGTTCGTGGCATGTTCGACAACTACAAACTCGAGCGCAAGATGGACCGGCTCGAACGCAAGCTCGATCTGATCATCGAACATCTGGGCATCCCGGACCCGAGCGCGTCGTGGGATTACGCCGAGATCGACGAACTCATCCGGCGGGGGAAGAAGATCCAGGCCATCAAGGCCTATCGCGAGCTGGATCGGGCGGCGAGCCTGGTCGAGGCCAAGGACGCCATCGAGGCCCGGGAGCGCCGGGCCCTGCATTCCTGAAACCCGGACGCCCCTGAACGCGAACTGCCCCTTCCGTTTCCACGGAAGGGGCAGTTCGCGTGAGCGCTACTAGTCCAGGTTGACCTGGGCGACCTTGGCGGCGCCGACGGCCTCGGCGATCGCGGCCTGGACCTCGGCCGGGACCTCCTTGTTGACGCGCAGGATGACGGTGGCGCCTTCGGCCTCCAGGTCCTGGGTCAGCTGGGCGGCGAGGATGTCGATGCCGGCGTCGCCGAGCTTGGTGGCCAGGCGACCGAGCTGGCCCGGCTTGTCCTCGTAGTTGAGGACGGCCAGGTTCAGGCCCTCGGCGCGCATGTCGTAGTTGCGGCCGTTGATGTTGACGATCTTCTCGACCTGCGAGGGCTCGGTCAGGGTGCCGGCCACGTTCAGGGTGCGGCCGTCGCCGAACACGGCGCGCAGGTCGACCAGGCTGCGGTGCGAGGGGCTCTCGGTCACGGTGGTGACGGTGGCCTCCAGGCCGCGGTCCTTGGCCAGCGACGGAGCGTTGACGAAGGTGACCGAGTCCTCGATGAGGGCGGAGAAGACGCCGCGCAGCGCCGAGAGCTCCAGCACCGCAACGTCTTCCGAGGACAGCTCGCCGCGCACCTGGACCTCGAGGGAGACCGGGAGCTCGCTGGCGAGCGCGCCCAGCAGCGCGCCCTGCTTGCGGACGATGTCCAGCCACGGGGCGACGGTCTCGTTGACCGAACCACCGGTCACGTTCACCGCGCCGGGCACGAACTCACCGGCGAGGGCGAGCTGCACCGACTTGGCGACATCGGTGCCCGCGCGGTCCTGGGCCTCGGCGGTGGAAGCGCCGAGGTGCGGGGTGACGACGACCTGCGGCAGGTCGAAAAGCGGGCTGTCGGTGGAGGGTTCGGTCTCGAACACGTCGATGCCGGCGCCGCGCACGTGACCCGAGGTGATGGCGTCGGCGAGCGCCTGCTCGTCGATCAGCCCACCGCGGGCGGCGTTCACGATGATGACGCCCTTCTTGGTCTTGGCCAGGGTCTCGGAGTTCAGCATGCCCTTGGTCTCAGGAGTCTTGGGCAGGTGAATGGAGATGAAGTCGGCGCGCTCGAGCACCTCGTCCAGGGAGACCAGCTCGATGCCGAGCTGCGCGGCGCGGGCCGGGGAGGTGTAGGGGTCGTACGCGATGATCTTGGTCTCGAAGGCGGCGAGACGCTGCGCGAACAGCTGGCCGATGCGGCCCAGGCCGATGACGCCGACGGTCTTGCCGAAGATCTCGACACCGTTGAACTTGCTGCGCTGCCAGGTCTTCTCGCGCAGGGTGGCGTCGGCGGCCGGGATCTGGCGGGCGGCGGCCAGCAGCAGGGTGACGGCGTGCTCGGCGGCGGTGTGGATATTGGAGGTCGGCGCGTTCACGACCATGACGCCACGCTCGGTCGCGGCGGGCACGTCGACATTGTCGAGGCCGACGCCGGCGCGGGCGACGATCTTCAGGTTCTTTCCGGCTTCCAGGACCTCGGCGTCGACGGTGGTCGCGGAACGGACCAGCAGCGCGTCGGCCTCGGGCACGGCGGCCAGCAGCTCGGGGCGGTTGGGTCCATCGACCCAGCGCACCTCGACGCCGTCGCCGAGCGCGTCGACGGTCGACTGGGCGAGCTTGTCGGCGATCAGAACAACAGGACGGCCTGCTTGGCTCACTGTGGGGTACTCCTGAGGAAGAGATCCGGGATTTACGGGCGCAAGCTTAGTGGGCGTGAATTCCGCCTGGCTTACCGCCTGGTAGGCGGATGCCATCAATCCCGTGACGTGCGGGTTTTCTCCGACACCGGAACCACTTCTGGTCATTTGACCGATTGCCCTGCGAAAGTGACTCGATCATGGTTAAGTTCCCGCGCATGTCCCGGACTCACCGCATGGTCGCCGCCGCCGCGCTGGCCGCCCTCCCGCTGACCGCCGCCGCTCCCGCCCAGGCCGCGCCCACCGTGAACAAGGTCGTGGTGATCGGCATCGACGGCACGCTCTGGAGCGAGGTCGAGGCCGCCAACGCCCCGAACCTCGGCCTGCTGGCCGCCCAGGGCACCCTGGCCCGGACCTCCATCGCCGGGCACACCACCATGTCGTGCGTCTCCTGGGCCACCGCGCTGACCGGGGTGTGGGACACCAAGCACGGCATCCAGGACAACGACTCCACCTGCACCGCAGCGCCTTTCGCCAGCTATCCGACCGTCTTCACCCAGCTGGAGCGCGCGCAGCCGAGCCTGTCCACCGCCTCCCTGGGCACCTGGGACAAGATCGGCATGATCGCCCGGACCGGAAATCCCAAGGCGGACAAGGTAACCGTCACCCAGATCGATCCCACCGGCGCGGGAGTCTGTGAGACCACGGCGGATTCGAATGCCGCGGGGCAGGTCGTCTCCGCGATCGGCGACGGCACCGATTTCACCTTCACGCATCTGGATCAGGTGGACATCACCGGTCACACCCTGCGCGGTATGTGGCCGCAGGCGTACCGGGACGCCATCAACCGGGTGGACGGGTTGGTCGGCAAGATCACCAAGGCGGTGGACGAGCGGGCCGCCGCGCATTCGAACGAACGCTGGACGATCCTGGTCACCACCGATCACGGGCACAAGCCCGAAGGCGGCCACGGCGGCCAGAGCGCCTATGAGACAGCCAGCTTCGTGATCGCGCGCGGGGCGGATTTCGCCGCCGGCGCCAAGGACAACGCCTACACCCTCGCCGATATCACCCCGACCGTGCTGGACCTGCTGGGCGCCCCGGCCGATCCGAACGCCGACGGCCGCTCGATGCGCCTGGGCGGTTCCGGCAATTCTTCCGCAACGCCGCCGAACACCCCCGCCATCGACTCGGGGATCACCGGTTCGACCTCCGGTTCGGCGCAAATGCTGATGGTGAACAACCCGCTCTGCCTGGTGGCCAGCGGCTCCGGCGGCGGCTCCTTCGGCAAGTAGCCGGTAGTAGCTCCCGCCTGCGAAAAGTGGTCTCCAACACAGCAAAGCCGGTCTCGGGCATAACCCGGGACCGGCTTTTCCGTGCGCGCTGAACTACCCGATCAGGCGACCGGCTCCTTGGCGGCGATCATCAGATCGGCCACCGCGCCGTAGGCCGCGGCCCAGGTCTGCGCCAGTTCCTCGGTCCAAGCGTCCCCGTGGAAATGCTCCAGCGTGGCCAGCAGCGAAGCACCGGCAACCGGGTAGTGGTCGGCCACCACGCCGAGCTGCGCGTGGTGGCGGCCCAGCTGCTGCACGAACGACGGATCCTCGCCCAGGGTCTGCACATTGGTGAGAATCCGGCCCAGCCCGGCCAGGAACCGCGCCCGCTGCTCGGTCAGGTCATCGGCGAACATGCCCCGGACCTCGGGGTGCGCCTCGAACAGGTGGTTGTAGAAGTACTCCACCGCTTCCGGCCCGACGGCTTCGACGTTCTGCCAACTGGATTGCAACGCTTCGATATTCATGAGGCTGTCCCCCACTTCCGTTCCATGCGTGGACGAATCAATTCGGTGACGGGTATCCGGACCCGTCGACCGTCAGCCCGGCGGGCCGGGCCGAATCACCGGGCAGCACACCGGCGGTGGCCGTGGTGCCCGGGAGCGGGAGCAGCGCCAGCTTGTCGACCTCGACCGCGAGGGTCTGGATCATCGCCTGCAATTGGCTGCGCAGCAGGTCGGAGTAGGCGCGCAGCTGCTCGTAGCGCTGGTCCTCGGTCTCCGGGTCGAGGTATCCGCCGAACCGGTTGGCCCCCGCGGATTCCCGTGCCTGCTGCAGCATTTCGCGCTGCTGCCCACGCGCGACCGCCATCAGGTCGCGGGCATGTTGTTCGGCTTGTTCGATAATGGCGTCGGCGGACAGCTGCGCGCGATTGAGCACCGCGACGGCGCGATCGCTGATCCCCAGCTCGTCCTTCTCCAATTCGCCTTGCAGCCGGGCGATCTCCCAGTGCGCGTTGGCCAGCTGCTGTTGCAGTTCGGCGACCTCACCGGCCGACGCCATGGTCTGCATCTGCATCTGCAGGGCCTCGCTCTTGGCGGCCAGCTGCATGTTCTCCCGCTGCAACCGTGACAGCTCGGCGGAATTGCTGGTCAGCGTGAGCTGCCGGTTCTCCCGCGCGACCCGGGCCATGGCGGCGCTCACCTTGTCCAGGTAGAGCTCGACGTCCTCGGCGTCGTAACCGCGCCGGCCCAGTCGCGAGCCCTTGAACCGTGCGTTTCGGATGTCGTCGGGTGTCACGTCCATTGGTCAACCTTGTCGGCGGTGCGCGGTTCGGCGGCCGGAGCCTGGCCGAACGTCTCGAATCTGATGGCGTGCCTGGGCATTCCGGCCCCGGTCAGCGCGGAGACGGTGGCCGCGACCATGGCCGGGGAACCGCACACCAGCGCGGTGGTCCCGCTCAGTTCGCGACCGCGGGCGGCGACCGCGCCGACGGTGCCCTGCACGCCGTGGAAGCCCGGATCCTCGGAAACCACCGGGGTATAGGCGAACCAGGGGTTTTCGGTGAGCGCGGTCAGCGCCTCGTGGTCGTAGAGGTTCCAGGAGGTGCGCACCCCGTGCAGTAATTGCACGCGCGGCACCGCGCCCCGCCGGGACTCGCGTTCGATCCGGTCGACCAGCGCGCGCAAGGGCGCGAGCCCGGAGCCGCCGGCGATGAGCAGCAGGTTGTCGACCGCGTCGGACGGGATCACGAAAGCGGTGCCGACGGGCGCGCCCAGGCGAATCCGATCCCCGGGCCGCACCTGACGGGCGAAGGTCGCGCTGACCTCGCCGCCGTCCACGACCTGGACGTGCAGGTCGAAGGTGCCGTCCGGGCGCGGCGCGTTGGCGGGCGAGTAGTACCGCCACAGCCGCGGCCGCTGCGGGATCTCGACCGCGAGCGATTGCCCGGCCTCGTAGCCGTAGGGCTGCACCGGCCGCACGGTGTGCACGGTGACGTCGATGCTGCGCTTCTCGGTGGCCACGATCTCGGCGTCCCACCAGGCCGGGGTGTCCGCGGCGGCCCGATCGGCGGCGGCGATCATGATGTCGGCGACCGCGAAGTACGCGTCGGTCCAGGTCTGGGCGAGTTCGTCGGTCCAGTGCCGGCCGAGGAAGTGCGCGAGGGTGGCCAGCAGCGAGCCGCCGGCGGCCGGGTAGTGCGCCTGCACCGCGCCGAAGCGCCGGTGGTCGCGGCCCAGCTGAGCGACGAATTCGCTGTCCTGCGCCAGGGTGTGCACATTGCTGACGATGCGGCCGAGCGCGGCGAAGAATTTGGCGCGCTGCCCGGTCATCCGGATCGGGAACATCTCCCGGACCTCGGGGTGGGCCAGGAACAGGTGCGCGTAGAAGTACTGGACGGCTTCGTCGCCGACGCGTTCGACCTGACGCCAGCTGGACTGCAATGCCTCGACGTTCATCCCACTCTCAACAACTCTCCACACTCCCCTCGGGCACGTCGCGGCCGCCTGAGCAGCAGCGCCGAATCCCTGGACGACCGTCCGAATAACGGTCAACATAGGGCATCTGGTGGACGCTGTCGAAACGAAAGTACGCCGACCACTTCCGGCTAACAATCAGCGAATCATGTACTCGCGAGGCGGATTTCGAGTCATGCCGAGCGCCTATCACGAGCCCATCACGGATAGCCGAAAGCCCGGCCTCGGAGCTGCGGAGCCCAAGGCCGGGCTTTCGAAGTCTAAATATTTAGACGGTCAGCAAGTTCACTTGCCGAAGGAGCCGGTCCACAGGGTGTCGACCAGGCCGTGCAGCGCGGCGGAACCGGTGTTGATGGTGCCGTTGAACGCAGCAGCAAGGGTGTCCAGGATAACGGGGATCATTTGATGCCTCTCATAAGAACCAATTGAACTCGATGACACCGAGCCTATCGGCAGCATTTCTCGGCCCGTTACCGGCATTAGCGCGTTGTGATGGGCGTCATACACTACTGGACATGTGACCGAGTCCATAGTTTCGCCAATAACCGGTCTATAACGGGCAAATCACGCCCCCAATTCCGGGGGCAGCGGGCCCTATTGACGTGGACCGGAGCCGGCCGCCGGGCTAGCCTCGAGCCCCATGACCCTGCGCTCGATTCCCTCCGAGATGGACCCCGCGGTGGTCGCCACGATCGACGGCGAACTGGACCGGATCGAGCGCGACGACCAGGTCTCCGTTCTGCTCGCCATCGAGAGCGGCAGCCGGGCGTGGGGGTTCCCGTCGCCCGATTCCGACTACGACTGCCGGTTCGTCTACCTGCGCCCGATCCAGGACTACGTGACGCCCTGGCCGGGCCGTGATGTCATCGAGACGCCGCTGATCGGTCTGCTGGATGTGAACGGCTGGGATCTGATGAAGGCGCTGCGGCTGCTCGTCAGCGGCAATGCGGTGCTGATCGAATGGCTGATGTCGCCGATCGTCTATCGCGGTGACGCCGAATTCCGCACGGAACTGCGGGAACTCGCCGACACCGTGGCGGATCGCAACCGGGTGGCCCGGCACTATCTGCATCTGGGCCGGCGGCAATGGCAGCTGTTCGATTCGAATCGATCGCTGAAGAAGGTTTTCTATTCGCTGCGCCCGGCGATGGCATTGCGCTGGCTGCACGAGCATCCGGACAAATCCGTGGCGCCCATGCATTTGCCGACCCTGCTGGCGGAATGCGAACTTCCGGCCGAGCTGACCACGGCCGTCGCGGAATTGACCGCGCTGAAATCACGCACCCGCGAAATGGGCGCCGGCAGCGTTCCGGAACCCATCGCGAATTTCATCGGCGCCGAATTCGAACGAGCCGCAGACGAATTCACGAAGGACTCGCCGGAGCAGCGCGAGCGCGCCAAGGCGCTGGCGACGGCCTTCTTCAGAAGCCGCCTGCTGTGATGACGCGCACGCTCACGGCCTCGGGCCCCGGCTTGGTGCGGCGCACCTCGAATTCCACGCGCTGACCTTCCGCGAGGGACCGGAAGCCCTCGCCTTCGACGGCGGTGTACTCCACGAACACGTCGGGACCGCCGCCGTCGGGGCTCAGGAAACCGAAGCCCTTCTCGCTGTCGAACCACTTCACCGTGCCGTGAACCATTCACCGAACCTTTTCGAACGTCTGGACGACCCCCGCGGACCCCGGTCCATGGTGTCATGGGCGTGATCCGCGGTCGCGGTCACCCGGCCCGCGCATCACCGCGACGGTCTTCGTCGCTGTGAGATTCTTCGCCGGAACCGCGCATGGCGTAAACACGTTCGAGGAAATCGCGGTGTGCCCGCAGCGTGGCGTCGAGCAGTTCGCGCCAGGTGCGGCGGTCCACCCGCTGATCGCTGAAGAGCGAGGACAGCGAGGCCGGGCCGAGCCGGTCGATGTGATCGACGATGAAGGTGAGCCGCCGGCGCGGGAACTGCGCGCCGATGCGCGGGTTCTCCTCCAGGAAGCGATCCAGCTCGTAGAGATAGTTGACGGCGCGGTTGTACTCGTTGTCGGTCAGGTGATAGTCCATGCGCTTGATCTCGACGATCCACAGTTCGCCGGAATCGTGCAGCAGCACGAAATCCGGTTCCCGCTTCTCGCTGCCGATGGCCGAAGTCCGCAGGGACACACCGAATTTCTGCGCGTACCAGCGTTCGAAGCTGGCGCGCACCCGTTTGAGCGATTCGTTCATGCCCAGCGGCGTCCACTCCGGGGCGAGCAGCCACGGCGCGCTCTCGATGAGTTCCTGGAAGGGGCGCTCCAGCGAGCGGCGGTCGTCGATGAGAGCCCGCAACCGGTCCACCACGGCCACGCGTTCGCTGGCGATCTGGCCCAGGGAGTAGATCTCGGCGACCCGGGCGCGCTCGAAAAGCGCTACCACGACGTCCAATTCGGGATCGGCTTCGTCCTCGGCGATCTCCTTGAGCGTTTCCAGCAGGCTGCGCTGCGGGCCCAGTGAGAGCGCGAGGCGCAGCATGTTCTCGATGTGCGCGGGATCGTCGAGCGCGGCACGGTCCTTGTTGGCCACCAGGATTCGCGCGGCGTCCACCACCGAATCGCGGAACATCCTGTCTCCCGGCGCGATCGCCTCCAGGGTCGCGTGCAGCCGGGAGCGTTCCACGAACTCCTCCCAGACCCGGCGGCGAATGGATTTCTCCCCGAGCCGGCCGATCTCCTTGATCAGCGCCCGGCCCCACAGTGCCAGCGCCTCCCCGCGCGGCGACCCCCACATGATGTCCTGGCGGTCGGAGCGGACCAGGTCCTCCTCGTCGTCGAGCCAGTCCACGTGCACCGCGCCGACCAGGTAGGAGCGCAGTTTGAACTCGCCGGTGAAGCCCGACCGGATGCCGAAGTCCCGGGTCTGCGCGACGATCTTGCCGCGGGCGTAGATCCGCACCCCGGCCATCGCCTCGTCGCGGTAGGGCTGTTTCGAGTAGGCGATCCAACCGCTCACCGGCAGAAACTGATTGCCCAGGCGCACCGGCACCCGGGAGACGTCGACCCGCGTCTCCTCCATCACGTCGATGGGCAGATCGCAGAGCGTGAACTCCTCGTCGCCGATGCTGTTGTGCACCTGCACCCGCCAGTCCGAGCGCTCGATGCCGAAGCGCGCCGCCAGCTGCCGGCTCAGCTCGGAACCGGAGTTGACCCGCTTGCGCGAGAAATTGCGCAGGATGACGGTGGTGCCGCGCTCGGGTGCGAAAGTACCGTCCAGCGCACCGGGTTTCGGGTAGTAGTCGCGTTCGGTGTCGGAGAGCATATCGTCGAGATCGAGCACCAGATGCGCGACCGGCCAGCCCGCCGGGGTGTGGTCGTCGTGGCGGCTGCCCGCCGAGATCACCTCGATGGTGCGGCAGATGCCGAAGGCGGCGAGTTTCCCGATTCCCTTGCGCCCCATCACCGGTCGCCGCCGTTCGCGGGACAGATCCGAGCCGGTGCGCACCCGCCGATCGGAGCCCACCATGAGGTAGTTCCGGTTCACCTCGTCGGCGGTCATGCCGTGGCCGTTGTCGGAAACCACTATCTCGTACGGCGGTTCGTCCGCGGCCCGCACATTGCCGGTGAGGGTGACGCCCCACGGCAGCGTCACGTCGACCTCGGTGGCGTCGGCATCGTAGGAATTCGCGATGAGTTCGGCGAGCACGGCCGAAACCCGGTCGTAGAGCCGGATACCCAGCTTGTCGATGGCGAGGCGGCTGATGCGCATCGTGTATCGATGGTCTTCGAACTCGTGCGCGGCCGCATGCACCTCTTTGTACATGGTGGGCCCCCAATTGCCCTCTCGGCAGCCTTCGTTCAGCTACCACTGAAATCGATGCAACGCTCTTGTTCTAACAAGGGGCTTAACGTTTGCCGACCACTTGATAACGGTGCAATCCCGTAATTCACCGCCGGATTGCCGCATGCAACCGCAAGGTCTCGGCTACCGGGCGCCTTTCGCGATCACGGCCTGGTAGGCGGCGGCCAGCCGGGCGGTGGCGCGCGGGCGGCCGGTCTCGGGAAGCGTTGCGCCCAAATGGGATTCGCGCAGCTCGTCCATGAAGTCGGCCCAGAGTTCGGGACCGCCCTGCTCCAGCAGTTCGGCGCGCACCCGTAAACGCTCGGTGGTGGGGCGATGACGGAGCCCCCAGGAGCCCAGCGCCGCCATCACCGGCACCAGCTGGATGGCGGGCTCGGTGAGCCGGTACTCGGCCTTCTGCCCCGGGCGCGCCTCGTCGCGGCTGAGCAGGCCGGCGGCGACGAGGCGCTTGAGGCGATCGGAGAGGATGTTGGAGGCGATGCCCTCCTCCGATCCGGCGAGGAGTTCGCGGAAGTGGCGGCGGTTGCCGAACATGACATCGCGCAGCACCAGCAGCGTCCACTTGTCGCCGATCACCTCGATGGTCGCGTTGATCGGACATCCCGACCTGGGCTCCATCCGTGCCTCCCATACCAATTGCGCGCAACCGATTGCAAATCACAACCGCTTGCTCCTATCATAGCTACCGATTGCAAATCGCAACCAGTTAGGGAGCGCATCATGCCGAAACTTCGCGTACAGAACCTGTCGATCTCCTTGGACGGCTACGTCGCCGGGCCGGACCAGAGCCAGGACAATCCCCTCGGCATCGGGGGTGAAGCGTTGCACCACTGGGTCTTCGCCACCGACCACGGGCGCGCCATGATGGGCGAGGAGAAGACCGGCGCGGGCGGGCTGGACAACGAGTACGCCACCCGGTTCGGAGTCGGCATCGGCGCGACCATCATGGGGCGCAATATGTTCGGGCCCGTTCGCGGCGAATGGCCGGACTACTCGTGGAACGGCTGGTGGGGGCCGAACCCGCCGTATCACAACGACACGTTCGTGCTGACCCACTATCCGCGGCCGTCGGTGGAGATGGAGGGCGGCACCGTCTTCCACTTCGTGAACGACACTCCCGAAGCCGTGCTGAAGCGGGCCTACGAGGCCGCCGACGGCAAGGACGTGGCGCTGGGCGGCGGTGCGTCGGCCATCCGGCAGTTCCTGAAGGCCGGACTGGTGGATTCGCTGCATCTGGCGCAGGTTCCGATACTGCTGGGGGCGGGCGAACGGATCTTCGAAGACCTCGGGACGCTGCCCGGATACGAGTGCACCAAGCTGGAGAGCTCGGCGGCGGTCACCCACATCACCCTCGAGCGCGTGGCGCGCTGATAGACGCCTCGGGGGTGAACAGTGACATGCGCGGGTCGCCGGTGCAGAATTCGGTCGGCGGATTCGTCCGCCTCCGATCGAGGTGAGGGGTGCAGGGGTGGTCAGCATTTCCGGATTACGCGGTGTGGTGGATCCGAGCGGGTGGTTCGCAACACCACCGATCGCTGCGCCCACGCTCGCGGAGACGGTCGCGGCGCGGCGGCGGTTCTTCGGGGATACCGCGGTGGATCCGGAAACCGGTGCGGTGCGGGCGGATCAGGTGCTGGTGGCCTGGTTCGGGTGCGCATCGTTCGCGATCGCCATGGGTGGGACCGTATTCCTGTGCGATGCCTGGGTGCCGCGCGGAGTGACGTCCGGGTATGTGCCGACCACGCCGGCCGAGGTGGCGGCGCTACGGCCGGCGGCCATCTTCATCGGGCACGGGCATTTCGATCACGCGGCGGATGCCGGGCCGATCGCGCAGGCCAGTGGCGCGGTGGTGCACGGGACCGCGGAACATTGCGCCACGGTGCGCGGGCAGGTGCGGGATGCCGAATTCGACTGCGAGGAACTGGGTTCCGCGGCTTCTTCGCCCGGTGATCGCTACGATTTCGAGCTCGCGCCCGGACTGTCGGTGACGGCCGTCCGGCATATCCACTCCGCGCCGACCCCGCGCGAGACCGGACCGGATGCCTCACCCCGCGTCATGCCGACGCCGTGCTTGTGCGATATCCGCACGCACCCACCGACTCTCGCCGACGCCGGGCATCTGGCGCGCAATATCTCCGCACCCGAGGGCGGGGTGCTGCTGTACCAATTCCGCACGGAGAGCTTCACTCTCACCTGGCACGACTCGTCCGGGCCGCTGGTGGACAAGGCGCCGCAGGTGCTGGATGTGCTGCGCTCGCTGCCGAGTTCGGATGTGCACATCGGTGCGATCCAGGGTTTCAACCAGTACCGCAACGGGTTGCGAGACCCACGAACCTATATCGAGGCGCTGCGACCCAAGGTGTTCGTGCCCAACCATCACGACAATTGGTTCCCGCTCTTCACCGCGCGTGGCGAGGCGCTGCGGACGCCGTTCCACGACGAACTCGCGCGCATTCCGGACACCGAGCGGCCCGAGGTCCGAATGCTGCTGGACCCCAACGACTATCTCGCCTCCGGGCGGCTCGCCTTCGATCTCGAAAGGTGACGCGGGCGGTCCGGGCACGGGCCGCCGCCCGGGCGCCCGGAATCCCGATAGCGTCTCAGCGGAAACGCAGGACCATGGTGACGCTGGTGCTGCCCGCCGCATTGACGATATCGCTGCCGGGCAGGTCTTCGAAGCCGAGGCGCTGGTAGAGCGCGCGAGCCGGATTATTCAGGCGCACACTCAGACTCAGTGCATCGTGCCATTCGCGCGTCAACTCGATCAGGCGCTGGAGCAGCGCTGTGCCCAATCCGGTGCCGCGCAGGCCGGGTGCAACCGCGATGGCGAGTTCAGGCGTGTGCTCGTCCACGAATCCGTAAGCCGGGTTGTCGGCGGTGAACAGTCGCGCCCACGCCGCCCCTTGCACATCGCCGTCCGCCCCGCCGACGACGCCGAAATCGCCTGGTACGCCCCAGTTCTCGACATAGCGGGCCAGCGCCGGGATCTCGCGCAGTTCGTCCGGGTCGGTGCGGCCCAGGTCGGCGGAGTGCGAGGCTTCGAACAGCATCGCCCACAGGAACTTCTCGTCGTCGGCAGCGGCAGGGCGGATAATCAGGTCGGACACCGGCCCGACTATACGAACGCGGGCCGGTTCGGTCACCTCGTTATCCGGTGGGGAGTTTCATCCCCGGCCCGGCCTCCGGCGTCACGTCCCGCGCGGTGATCTCCTGCTCGCAGGCATCGCACACCAGGTGTACGTGCGCCTCGCCGGTGCACTCGCGATGCCGGTAGTAGACGGGCGGCCCGTCCGGCGCCATGTGCGCATCGCCCCAGTCCCGGAACGCCATCAGGATCGGGTACACGTCATGGCCTTTGGCGGTCAGCCGGTACTCCTCGTGCGCACCGGTCTCCGGCCGCTGCTTCACGAGGATCCCGTGCTCGACCAGCCGATCGAGCCGATCCTGCAAGCGCCCCTTGGAGATTCCGAGATAGGACTGGAACCCGTTGAACCGGCGAACCCCGGAGAAGGCGGCCTTGAGGATGAGCAGCGTCCAGCGGTCGCCGAACACCACCAGCGATCGCGTGATCGAACACGGCTCGTCGGCCAGCTCCTCATATCGCATCTTCCGATCCTACCCATCTGGTCCTAATATGAGACCGAATGCAACCGGTCTCGAAATGAGACCAACCAAGGAGGGGCTTCGCCATGTCCGATCGCTACACCGCGCTGCAATCCCTGCTCGACGAGCGCTACACCTGCCGGGCCTTCCGCCCCGACGCCGTCGACCGGGACACCATCGAATCGATTCTGCGGCTGGCGCAGCGCACCCCGTCCTGGTGCAACACCCAGCCGTGGCAGCTGGTGGTCACCGCCGATCCGGCCGCCACCGACCGCTTCCGCAAAGCGCTGCTCGACCACATCGAGGGCACTCCCGCGCAGACCGACATCCCCTTCCCCACCGCCTACCACGGGGTGTACCGCGATCGCCGCCGGGAATGCGGCGGCGCGCTGTACCAAGCGGTCGGCGTGCAGCGCGGCGACCACGCGGGCAGCCTGCGCCAAATGCTGCGCAACTTCGAGCTTTTCGACGCCCCGCACGTGGCGATCCTGACGACCGAGGCCGATCTCGGGGCGTACGGCGCGGTCGACTGCGGGCTGTATCTGACCTCGTTCCTGCTGGGCGCGCAGAGCCTCGGGGTCGCGACCGCCCCGCAGGCCGCGCTGGCCACCTATTCGCCGTTCCTGCACGAGTACTTCGAGATTCCGGCGCATCGCCAGGTGGTGGCGGGGATTTCGTTCGGCTACCCGGACGCCGGCCATGCCTCGAACAGCTTCCGCACCACGCGCGCGGAGCTCGATCAGGTGGTGACCTGGGCGTGAATATTCGCTTCGGCGCGTCGAAGCGCTGACGTTTCGAAGCGGGCGATCACTGTGCGACGATCCGTGCCATCAGGACGAACGCCCGACGGGCCGTAGCCCGATTGTGCGCGTCGCTGGCGATCGCGGCCGCGGCGCTGTTCCCGGCGGGTCACGGCACCGCGGACCCGA
The DNA here is from genome assembly GCF_021183565.1 of Nocardia yamanashiensis. Lineage (NCBI taxonomy): Bacteria > Bacillati > Actinomycetota > Actinomycetes > Mycobacteriales > Nocardiaceae > Nocardia > Nocardia yamanashiensis. The sequence continues at coordinate 180,564 of NZ_CP089226.1, read as the reverse complement.
TCTCCGAGCTGATGGATCCGCCGCACGAACTGGCGGCGGTGCTGCCCACGCCTTTGGACGATCCGTTCTATGTGCCGCCCGGCGGCTGGCTGGAACGACCGCTGGGCGCGGCGCTCTCGGTGCGCTCGGTCGCGAGCTGGTTCCTCACGCCGGTGCGCGCGGTGGAGATGCTGGTGCGCTCCACCGATACGCACGGCCGGCCGACACCGGTGAACGCGACGCTGTACGTGCCGCGCGACCCATGGGCCGGTGCGGGTACCCGGCCGCTGGTGTCGTACAACATCCCGACGTCGTCGCTCGGAAACACCTGCGCGCCTTCGTATCAGCTCAAGCGGGGCTTCCAAGGCGACATGGTGTCGATCCAGCTGCTGCTGTCCCGCGGCTACGCGGTGATCGTGCCCGATCATCAGGGTCCGCGGCAGGCGTACGCGGCCGGGCACATGGGTGGTCACGCGGTGCTCGACGCGGTCCGCGCCGCCCTGCACCTGCAATTGACCGACCTGAGCCCGCGCAGTCCCGTGGTGTTGAGCGGGTATTCCGGCGGCGGGATCGCCACCGGCTGGGCGGCTCAGCTCGCCCCCGCCTATGCCCCCGAGCTTCCGCTGGCCGGAGCCGTGATCGGCGGTCTCCCGGCCGATTACGACCTGCTGCTGAAGACCATGGACGGCAATGCCGCGACCGGCGTCTTCCTGGCCGCCACGCTCGGCCTGGCCCGCGAGTATCCCGAACTGCTCACCCTGCTCAACGACAACGGCTGGCGGCTCGCGCACGCGCTGCGCGACGCCTGCGTGGTCTTACAGGCGGCGCTCGGACTGGCCGCGCCGCTGCCACTCGACCGGTTTACCGACACCGATCCGCTCGAGACGCCAGTCGGGCGAAAAGTGGTGTCGGACAACCATCTCGGCGTGCACACGCCCCGCGCGCCGATATTCCTCTACCACGGGACGGGCGAAATCTGGATCCCGCTCACGGCCGTGGAAACGCTCTACGACGACTGGTGCCGCGGCGGCGCGTCGGTGCGCCTGCAGACCTTTCCCGGTGAGCATTTCACGGTCGGCGCCATGATGGTGCCGACGCTGAGCCGCTGGGTGGACGAAATCATCACCGGCACATTGGTACCCGCCGGCTGCACTCGTTAATCCGTGCGCCGCTCCAGCTCCGCGAGATAGCCGCGCAGTGCGGTCTTCAACTCCCGCAACATCTTCGGGTCACCGTTCGGGTCGATACGGAACGCCTCCTGCATCAGCGCATCCGCCATGAGATGCACTGCCAGGCAAGCGCGCCCCACCCATTCGCGATCCGGAAGCATCCTCTGCGCCAGTACGATTCGCCGCAATCCATCGGCCATGCGCCGTTTGTGCTCCCGGTCCGCGACCCGGATCGCCTCCGACACATGCCGCCCGAACCACAGCGCCCGGAACCCCGGCTCCCGCCGATACACCTCGGCGAACACCTCCACCAGCCCCTCCACCGGATCATCCCAATGCTGTTGCCCCGCAGCCGCTATCAACTCGTCCAGGGTTCCCTCGATCCGCCCCAGATACTCGTCCGCCAGCGCATCCAGCACCGCGTCCCGGTCCGGCAGGTACTGGTACAGCGACCCCACCGACACGCCCGCGTCCTGCGCCAGCCGCACCATCCGCAAGGCCTCGACCCCCTCGCCGGCCACGATCCGATCCGCGGCCGCCAGCACCCGCGCCACCCGCTCCTTGCTCCGCGCCTGCTGCGGCACCCGCCGCACCGTCGTCTCCACCGCACCCTCTTTCCCAATCAGAATGCGAATCACATTCAGATTTCGTAGATTAACCGCATGCCCACCCCCGCGCTCGCCGACCGCCAACGCGTGGCCGAAGCCTGCCACCGCCTGTCCGCCGCCGGCCTGCTCATCGGCACCGCCGGCAATGTCAGCCTGCGCCTGGGCGACCTGATAGCCGTAACCGCCACCGGCGCCACCCTCGCCGACCTGACCCCCGCCCAGGTCACCGTGGTAGACCTCGACGGCGCCGTAATCTCCGGCGACTACGCCCCCACCTCCGAACTCCAACTGCACCTGGGTATCTATCGCACCCTTCCTACCGGCGCGATCGTCCACACACATGCCCCCAAATCCACCGCCATCGGGTGCGTGCTGCCCGAACTGCCCGTCCTGCACTATCAGCAGCTCGCCCTGGGCGGCGAAACCCCCGTAGTCCCTTTCCACCCCTTCGGCACTCCCGAACTGGCTGGGGCCGTATTGGATTCGCTGTCCACCGGCAAGCAAGCGACCCTGCTCGCCAACCACGGCGCGGTAACCCTCGGCTCGACTCTGGCCCAAGCCGTGGAAAACGCCCTCCTCCTCGAATGGGCTTGCGCTCTGTACCTCGACGCCGCCGTACTGGGGACGCCCCGCCCCCTGACTCCGTCCCAGCAACAAGCCGTAATCGAAATAGCCCTCCGCACCGGCTACGGCACCCCCAAACCGCTCACCAAGGACCACCAATGAACGTGATCACCATGGGCGTCCACGTCCTCGACATCCTCGTCCACCCCGTCTCCGAACTCCCCCGCGGCCAGGAAACCGCCCTGGTCGAAACCATCCGCATGTCCCCCGCCGGCACCGCCGCGGGCACCGCGGTCGTCCTGTCCAAACTCGGCGCCGCCGTCCGCACCGCCGGCGCCATCGGCACCGACCCCACCGGCGACCTGCTGCTGAACCTCCTGCACCGCTACGGAATCGACACCGCCCTGGTGGTCCGCAAACCCGAAATCCCCACCTCCGCCACCGTCCTCCCCATCCACCCCAACGGCGACCGCCCCACCTTCCACCTCCTCGGCGCCAACCCCTTCTACGCCCCCGCCGACATCGACTGGTCCGCCTTCACCACCGCCACCCACCTCCACCTCGGCGGCCCCGAACTCCTGGGCGCCCCCAACGCGGCCCGAATCCTCCAGCAAGCCAAAGCATCCGGCCTGACAACCTCCGCCGACCTCCTCGCCCCGGGCTCCCTCGGCTCCTTGGATGCCATCGCCCCCGCCCTCCCCCACCTCGACTACCTACTCCCCAACGAAGACCAAGCCCTGGGCTTCACCGGTGCCACCGATCTTGTAGCCGCCTGCCACATCCTCCACTCCGCCGGCGTCGGCGTCCTAGCCATCACCCGAGGCCCGCACGGCGCCCTCCTCTCCTCCCCCAACCACATCCAAGAATTCCCCGCCTACCCGACGAAAGTCGTAGACACCACCGGCTGCGGCGACGCCTTCTCCGCCGGTTTCCTCCGCGCCGTCTCACTGGGCCGCGACCTCCCCGCCGCCGTCCATCTCGGCCTCGCCACCGCCGCCTTCGTAGCCCAAGGCCTCGGCACCGACCACGGTGACTACACCCTCACCACCATCGACGAATTCATTGCGACCCAATCGAATTCCACAACTGAAGACGTATCCACACCCCACCCATAACCCCAGGTCGCCGCACTCACCTGCCTGGCCGGCTCTGCCACCCTCGACATGTGATCCGCACCCGCGCACAACTGCTCGCCGACGGAATCCCGCCGAGCACCATCGAGAAACGCTGCCGCCGCGGCACCTACATCCGCCTACTCCCAGGCATCTACACCACGCAACCGCCCACCACTTTCACCAAATGCCATGCCGTAATGGCTTGGCTACCAACCGCAGTCTTCTCCCACAGCACCGCCGCATGGCTACTCGGCATGCAGCCGGAACCATCCCGCCTGGAAGCCACCGTCCCGAAAGCCACCCGTCGCACCACTCCGCCCTGGCTCCGCCTGAACCGCCGAGACCTGCACCCGGTCTGGGTCGACGAACTCTCCGAAATCCCGATAACCACCCCCGCTCTAACCCTCCTCGACTGCGTCCACTCCCTCCCCAAACCCCAAGCAGACACCTTGATCGACGAGAACCTCGGCCGCACAGTCCGCCGCAGTTCCCTCCTCGAACTCTGCAATTCCGGCCTGCGCGGCTCCCCCGCCCTCACCAAACAGCTGCGCGAAGCAGCCCTGAACTACGCCTCCGAACCAGAGCGCCGCTTCGCCAGAGCCCTACACGAACGCAACCTCCACCTACTCCCCAACCACCAAATCGGCCGCTACTACGCCGATTTCGCCGACGAACGCTCCCGCACCATCATCGAAATAGACGGCCGCACCTTCCACAGCTCCCCCGCAGTCTTCCGCCAAGACCGCCACCGCCAGAACGCGCTGCTGATCGCCGGCTGGCTCATCCTCCGCTACGCAGCCACCGACATCTTCCATTCCCTCAACACCTGCGCAGACGAAGCAGCCGCCGTCATTCGCACTCGCCGAAGAACCCGCCGCCCAAAGTAGCCTTATGCTCCACTTTCCCCCTCCCCCACCACTTTTCGCACATTCGGCCCCGAAAGTGGAGCAAAACCACACCCCTCCGTCTCCCCAACCAACCTCACCAACGCCCCCCTCACCACCTCAGGCCGCTCATCCACAATGAAATGCCCACACCCCACAGTCTCCAACCGATAGTCATCCGCCCGCGCCGTCTCCACCCCCGCCAACGACACATGAATCGCCGCATCCTCCACCCCGAACAACGCCCGAATCGGCACCACCGCACGCCCCACCTCCGGACTCCGCACCGCCCGAGGCACTTCCCGCAACAAGAACGTCCGATACGTATCCGTAGCAGCCCCAGCCACCACCGGATCCCGAAACCGTTCCGAATAAACCCGCACAGTCTCGAGATCCACCTCCGACCCCCTCCCGAACAACCACTCCAAATACCGAGTCCGCCGCTGCAACGCCACCCCCACACTCGCCACCAACGGCTGATACAACAAGAACCGCCAAGCATGCCGAGCCATCGTCTTCGCCGGCACCCACGGATGCGCCATATTCAGCGCCAAGTACCCCCGAAACCGCTCCGGCTCCCGCAACACCATCCGATACCCGATGTACCCACCCCAGTCGTGCCCCACCAACAACACCTTCTCCCCCAACCCCAACGCATCCATGAGCGCCAGAACATCACTGGCGACATCCTCCTTCGCCCACCGATGCGGCGCAGCCCCCGACCACCCGTACCCGGGCAAGTCCGGCGCAATGATCCGCAACCCCTCTGGCGGATCCGCCAGCAGATCCCGATACGCATAGTGATGCTGCGGCCATCCATGCAACGCGAGCACGGCAACCCCACTACCAGCTTCGGTCACATGAAACCGAACTCCCCTGGCCTCCACGAAGCTGCGCCGAACTCCCGGCACCACAGGCGGACTCTGATCGACAGTCATAGTCCACGCTATCTCAAGTAGCGAGCACTCCGACCACATTCTCCCAGAACAGACCGCAGCTGAACAGCACGTTAACGCTTGCATTTCGCTCAGATCGCACGAGCAAAATAAACAGCCAGTTTCAGTCAATATACCCCTTTACACATATCGCCCTATTGAGGATCAACTATAGAAACGACTCAAGCCAAGCAGGTACAGACGAACTCACCAATAAGGCCAACCGGACTGCGAAATTGGCACACCCAGGGCAACGCAAGCCATAACCGCGACAAAGACTAGCAGATACCTAACCGTCCTTACACGGCACAGCAAACGATCGAGGAAGTCTTTCCAACTCTCCGGAGGCTCTCCCGAGCGCGGCCCCCAATCACTTTCTGACATAAGCGTTCTCCCGTCGTTGCAAATCATACATGAGAAAGGTCAAACCGAGCCAAGATTGGCTGAACAGCGATCGTAATCGAAGCTGAACAAAATACCAATACTTGTTTTCGGAAATACATACCAGTCTGTTTGTAATTATTGAACAAGCATCTAGAGTTCCACAAAGCAGTTGTGAAATCAACCATTGAATTCGCGATCGATCCACAGTTAGAATTTCCCCGTTCAGCGCGATCCCTGAGCACACAGGAGGGAGTGCGAGGCGATGACCGATTGGCCAACCGATTCACCAAGATGGGCCGCTGGAGTATGCATGGGCAATCAGTCAGACTCCTACCAAACCGATGCCAGATTTGTGACATTGCGTGCCAACCACCTGCTGCGGGGTACTTCAGAGCCCTGACGTGGGCGAAGATTCTCAGATTCAGGAGGGAACCCACGACGTGAGTCAGACGTAGTACGACAGGACTGCCGCCATTGCAACGCAGAACAGGGACATGCCTCGCACACGCCAAGAGGTCCGGCCCCAGTCAGCAGTCCCTTGAAGACGTCTGTCACCAATACGGCCCTGCGGCCAGAAAAATAGACAATTGTAACTTTTGATCGTGAGGGAGGGCATTGGCCGAGGAAGAGGCACGCGCCGATGCGGTCGCGTGGACGAACGACGCTGGACTCGCCAACGAGGTACGAGACCAATTTGAACGGGCGATCTCGTCCTATCGCGCGAACCCAAACCTCATACTCGAACATGCGAACCACGAGGAGTCGATTCGCGTCGGCGGTTATGCGAACCGGACGCTTTTGGAGCTCGTACAGAACGCCGCCGACGCCATGTCGGGTGTGTCGAGCTTGCCGGGCAACGAACAGGGGTCCGGACGAGTCGAAATTGTGCTCGATGTTCCAAACAAAACGCTGTACTGCGCGAATTCTGGTCGCCCGTTCTCAAGGACCGGATTCATCTCGATCGCACATGCGCATCTCAGTGGAAAACGCGGCGATGAAATCGGGCGGTTCGGGCTCGGATTTAAATCCGTCCTGGCCGTGTCACGGTCGCCACAAGTGTTCAGCCGGTCTGTCTCGTTTGAGTTTAATTCACCGACAGCGATCGAGGCGATCACCGGCATCGGCTCCGGCTCCAAGCGGATTCCGATCCTGCGAACAGCGACCTTGGTCGACGCCGGCCCGGAATTCGATCACGACCCCGTACTCGCCGATTTGGCCGAATGGGCTGTAACCGTGGTCAAGCTGCCAGCCGCGATGAACCTTGATCGACTGCGGGGCGAAATCGAAGACTTCTCATCGGAGTTTCTACTTTTCGTCGGATCTGTTCGAATGGTCAAACTGCGGGTTATCGCGGAGGATGGATACGAAACCAGCCATATTTTGCGCGACCTTGGCAACGGTGTACTGAAGATCGAACGGCCGGACGGCAACGGCGACGAGTGGATCGTCGTGGAGCGCATGCACGAGCCGAGTACCAAAGCTCGTCAAGAGGTGGGCGAGGCGGTCTCCCGAGAGAAAGTCAAAGTCACAGTCGCACTGCCGGTTCGCCAAGCCCAGCGCAGGGTGGGTGAGTTCTGGTCGTACTTCCGATTGCAGGATTCGACGTCCGCATCGGCACTCTTCAATGCGCCGTGGAGTGTCAACGATGACCGCACGACCCTGCTTCGAAACGACTACAACCGCGAGATCCTCAGGACCATGGCGGAAATGTTCGTCAGTACGGTCGGACGGATCAGTAGCGCCGACGACCCTGCCGCACACCTGGACTACTTGCCGGCGCGTGGTCGCGAGGAACGGTCATTCGGCGATACAGTGTTGTGCGCACTGGTACCAAGCTTGTCGGCGGAGATCGCCTTGATTCCGGACGCGCTCGGCGCGCTTCGCAATGCACAGGCATTGCGTCCACTCGACTTTTCGATCGACATCGACGAAACGATCCACCACGCCTGGATCAACTCTCCGAACACCGGTAACGATGTACCGCATTGGCGGGCATACACATCGAAGCAACGGGTGACCCGCCTCCGTGAACTCTTCGCCATCGGTACCAACCAAGATGTCACCGATGGTGAGGGCAGAGACATGAAGCGCGCGCTTGCCCTCGTGCCGAAGCGCGGTCTGCTGTCATGGATTCGGGAGTGGGCAGAGGGCGACGATGCCATATCTACAGCCAACGCATTCAAGTTCGTACTCGGCAACCGCGGGCTTCCCGAGATCACGCAGGCGAAGGTCATCCCCACGACCGACGGGTTGCGGTCACTCGCGGACCGCAGCATGGTCTTCCTCGAGCAAGAAGAAGATATCGACATTGACGGTGCTGTCTTCATCGCACCATGGTTCCTGGCTCAGCCCAAGATCAAGTCTCTGTTGCTCGAGGCAGGCTTCCGCAATCTCGATCCCGTTGCCATCCTCACCGCGCGCCTGATCAGTCTGTCCGCGACCTCCGGCGAGGAGGAGCTGACGAGGTTCTGGGACGCCGTCGTGGACGTATCGGTGCGCGATGCGATTCAAGTGATCCGAGCCCACCCGCGGGCCGCAGTCAAAGTACCTACACATCATGGCGAATGGGCTTGGCCCCAACAAGTTTTCGACATCGGCGTACAGCTGGCCGGCTACGAGTCTTTGACGCTCGACCGCCAGAAGTGTCTGCCCGATGTAGCGTACGCGCTCGGGGTCGTCCGAGGTCCGGTGAAGAACTACCACTTCGACGACGAACCACTCAAGCAGGAATACACCGCGTGGGTAATCCAGACCCTCAATGACCGCCTCGGACCGGGCGAACGTCCGATCGAGCGAATCAGCCTCTACCCGAAAAATGGCCTGTCGCCGGGGCCCTTCTCACTGCTTCCTATCTTGGCGAATTCCGATGCCCCCGATAAGTTGCGCACCGAATGGACTTACGGGCTTCTGGCACAAGGTGACTCGGCCTGGGACTGCGAGGATGTCGACTCCGGCGCGAACTACTCAGTCTGCTCACCCGTGCGGTGGGCGGTGGACCGCGCCGGGCGGGTGGAGTCGAGGCAAGGCGTGCGCGGGGTTGATGAGGTCGTTTCTCCGGCACTCATCCGATATCGCGACCTCCTGCCCTTGTTCACTGGTCCTGCAGCCGTAGCGGCTGCGCTGGAGTTGCCCGACAGCCTTGAATCGGTATCCACGTCGACGATGAGCACCGCATTGGCGGCGGAATTCCTGCCGCCGGCAATGGATGACGACATCCTCACCGAGTTCATCCTGGAAGCAGGGCGCCGCGCGTATCCGAACTCGGTGCCTCCGAAGATTCCTGCACGCATCGGGAGAGCGATCGAGTCGAGGCCACCGAAGTCTGTCTTCATCGCTGTAACCGACGAACAACGCGACTTTCTCAGATCAAGGCAACGCCCTTACCTGCAAACCACGGAAGAGCGTGCAGCACAGCTGATCGACGTGATCGGTTGTCAGCGCTTCGAGGATACCTTCTCGTTCTCGATGGTGATCGAAGGCGAGCAGGTCAGCGAACACCTTCTCGATGTCTTCTCCGGACTCAGGTACGAGACGGTCGCCACTCGGCTCACGAATTCTCGGATCGCCAGAGCGGCTCGGGTCACCAAACGCGTGACGACCGACGCCGGCGTGGAAGATCAGTCGATCGAGTGGTATCTCGATGGACTGAAACTGGTCGTTCAGAACGACGTGGATGACCAGGACGTCCTGCCGATCGTCAATCAGGCTTTCGACCTTCGCCTCAACAACGCAGAACTACAGGGTGTTCGGAAGGCCGGCCTCGACGACCGTCTCGAAGAGCTCCGGCTGCAGGCTGTGGCGGCTTCCACCGATGCCGAGCGACTGGAGATCTACTTCGGCGAAGACGACCTACGTGAAGCTCTTCCCAAGGGGCTCTGGCGAGCGCTCCGGTCTCAGGGGCTGGTCGATCAGTCGACTTCGGTCGGAGAACTGTATCTGACGGTGTATGGATCCGACTCGGTCAAACAACTGGGCGAGCTCTTCAAAGTCGAAGGGTTCACCGACTTTCCGACCACCTGGGCAGGTGGCGCCATGACGATTTCCTGGCTTCGCCGAATGGGATTCGGCGCCAAGTACGCCGGGCGCCGCATCCAGCACGAGGACGCGGAATTCGTCGTGCCCGGCGCGATCCAACTGAGCAACCTGCATCCGTTCCAACAGAACATCAGCGGAAAACTGCGCGAGGTTCTTACCACTCGCGACGAGAACGATCGGGCGATGAAGGCCATGGTCGAGCTCCCCACCGGCGCAGGCAAGACCCGGGTCGCGAGTGAGACAGTATTGCGCCTCTTCACCGAGGACGAGCTACGCGGAGTCGTGCTGTGGATCGCCCAGTCCCAAGAGCTCTGTGAGCAGGCCGTACAGACCTGGAGCATGGTGTGGCGCGGTTTGGGCGACGAAAGGCCGCTCACCATCGGCCGACTGTGGGACCGCAACGAAGTCCACGAACCCGACACCGAGTTCAGCGTCATCGTGGCGACCGACGCCAAACTCGACAAGATTCTGGACCGCCAGGAGTACGCGTGGCTCAGTGATCCCGCCGTCGTGATCATCGACGAAGGGCACCGGGCCGGTGACTCCGAGCTCTACACCCGAATCCTGTCCTGGCTCGGCGTCGCCGGCCGCGGGTGGGCACGACCACTTGTCGGCCTGTCCGCCACGCCTTTCAAAGGCACCTCCGAGGACGCCACGCGACAACTGGCGGCACGTTTCGGCGGCCGGAAGCTGCGCGCGTTCGAATCCAATCCCTATAAGGAACTGGCCGAGCAAGGCGTGCTGGCCCGCGTTCGGCATCAAGTTCTGGAAGGTGTCGAAGTCAGGCTCTCCGCGAAAGAACGTGAAGAGGCGACGACGACTCGGCGAATCAATCCTGCTGTGCTGGAACGCATCGGTCAGGATCAGGCGCGATTGAAGATCCTGGTCGAGCACATCATGGATCTGGATCCGGATTGGCCGGTGTTGGTCTTCACCCCCAACGTGCTGTCGGCTCAAGTGCTCGCCGCGACCCTCCGTTATCGCGGAATCGAGGCCGCCTCGGTCAGCGGACAAACCGGACGCCAAGAACGCCGCGATGTCATCCAGCGGTTCAAACAGAACAAGATCCGTGTTCTCACCAATTGCGATCTGCTAATTCAAGGCTTCGACGCGCCGGGCGTCCGTGCGTTGTACATCGCCCGCCCGACATTCAGCCCGAATGCCTACATCCAGATGGCCGGCCGCGGTCTACGAGGACCGGCCAACGGCGGCAAAGAGGAATGTCTGATCGTCGACATGGCGGACAACTTCGGAGACATCAACTCACTTCTAGGCTTTCGTGCATACGAGGACCTCTGGCAGGAGCAGCACGCATGATCCTTGTTCCCGATCTCGCCGACATCATCAAGCACACCGTGAGCCCGGCCGAACGATGGGTCGCCGAGCTTCTCGATGCGGTCGAAGGGCCGGACGACGCGGTGGCGTTCCACTCGGTAACGCTCCGCTCACACCCGTACAAACAACAGGCGGAAGCAGACTTCGTAATCCTCTGGAAGGGAGTCGTTCTCGTTATCGAGGTGAAGGGAGGTGGTGTCAGAAAGCATGACGGGATCTGGTATTCGATCAATCGCCGTGGTGACTGGAAGAAGCTTGCCACCTCGCCGATGGAGCAGGCCAGTTCTGCGATGTTCGCGCTGAGAGCCATACTTCGCGCCGAAGGCCTCGGTTGGTACGCGCAGGAAGCCATGGTCATCACTCCCGATATCGATGCGCCGCCCCGCGCAGTCGGCTGGGAACCGACTCACTGGTTGGCGCAGCATGAGATGAGCCCCGCTGCACTCGCCGTCGCGTTCGATGCCGTTGTCGCAGACCGTCAAACCGCGCCGCCCGCAACCAAGATCGCACGCCTCCAAGACCTCCGAGATCGACTGTTCGGTGCGTTCACCCGGATGCCCGTGATCGACGCGCAGCGTGGGGCTGTGCTCGAGGAGCAGAACAGAGCTACCGAAGCCCAAGCTCGGGTACTTTCATCCCTCGCTCGAAACCGCCGGATGCTGGTGCTCGGCGGCGCGGGCACCGGGAAGTCGTTGGTGATGGCCGAGGCCGCGAAACAGGAAGCGATGGCGGGACGTTCGGTTCTGGTCACCTTCCGGTCCCCCGCTCTGATCAACTTCTTCACGCCGCTGGTCGCCGACCGGAAAATCGACATCGTCCCCTTCGACGAGCTGAACGAAGGCACGAATTACGATGTCGTTCTCATCGATGAGGCGCAGGACCTCATGAACGCGGAGGCCATGGATCGGCTGGACGCCGTCATCGCGGGTGGTCGCGCCGATGGTCGATGGCGAATGTTCCTGGACCCGAATAACCAAGCCCACGTGGACGGCTATTTCGACGAAGACGTCTTCGAGCTGATCGAAGCCGAGGCTCCGACATTCGATCTGGACCGAAATGTGCGTAACACCAAGGCGATCGTGCACGTGGTTCAGGAGTATCTGGGAGCCGACGTCGGCGATCCCGGAATCGTCCACGGTGAGAAGATTCAGTGGAACTGGTCCAAGGGATCGGCTGATATCGACGAAGCATCGAGCGTCGCGCACAAGATGATCTCGGATGGTGCACAACGGACTGGTATCTGGATCATCAGCGTGACCTCCGACGCGGCTCCGACCTCGACTTCCGACGGAATCACTGTGACAAGTCCGCGGTTCGCGAAGGGCTTGGAGGCTGAGCACGTCGTCGTCTGTGACCTGCCGAAGGTGTTCGATGCCAACGGCGTCGCCGCCTTCTACGTGGCCGTGACCAGAGCACGTGTATCGCTGCACATCGTGGCATCCACCGACGACAAGCGCCGCCTGCAGGAACTCGTCCGAGAGCGAGGAGCGCTCAAATGACGCTGACGGCCGCGCAACAAGCTGCGCTGGCACATCTCCACGCGGCGTACGTCGGACCCGAGGGCGGTCCCGACGAGGTCCTCTTCAATCGACCACATCTGCAGTACTCCGTCGGGATGCTCTTTCCATACGAATCCGCGCCCGACAACGCGGACGTCACGGGGACTGATTCCGAGCTGCCTCCCGCTGTCGAGGAGGGCGACGTAGAGGAATCCGGGGCTGGTGTTCCACTAGCAGAGGACTGGCGACCTTCATCGGTCGCGATCTCCTTCGTGACCGATAAGCCGTCGATCACTTGCACGCTGTCCGGTGGGACCTACGCATCGATCACAGACGACGGCCCCCCGCGATGGCAACGCCTCCCCTTCGTGTTCGATTCGCTGGAGCTGACGAAAAGTCTTCCAGTACAACATCTTCACGCGGGAGAGGTGCCGCTGGAGGTGGGTTCGCGGTGGCGTCCCTTCGGTGCTGCACATCTGGTCACCGTCCACGTACGCCTGAGCACGCAATCGTCCGGTGACGACAAGCTCGACATCACACGGATGCTGTTCCAGGTCGCTTTGAAAGTGAGACCAGCTCCCGATGCAGAGATTCTCGAATACGACACAGCGCGCGCATACGATATCGATGACGAATCTGCGGAACTGCGACTCCGCTTTCGGAACCGCAAGGTGTATGCCGTCGGACACGGCATGGCTGCCGATTGGGAGTGTGAGGCAGGACGGTGCCTCAGCGTCTTCCTGACGCCGGTTCCTTCCTTCGTGGTGCCGAATGTAGAGACCACGGGTTTCGCGGCGAATACCGAAGAGGCCCGCGCCCTTCGTCTGAGCGAACTCGCGAGTATCGACAGTTCTCCCGAGCGGGTGCTGTCCGCATTGGACGCATTCGTCGAATCGTTCTCGGCTTGGGTTTCGGAGCAGGAGGCGCAGGCAACCGGTTTCGGGATCCACTCGCCGGTCGCAGCCACGATCGCCGAACGATCGCGGACCTCTGTCCACCGGATGGCAGCCGGCGTCGACCTCTTACGCGATCAGAGGAGCGACAAACTTCGGAAGGCGTTCGCACTCGGCATGGCGGCCATGCGTCTGCAGATGCGACAGGGGCCGATCAACCGCGGAGATGCTTCGTTCGAGCCCGCTTGGCGCCCCTTCCAGCTCGGGTTCCTCCTGGTCTCACTCGCGTCCACCGTCGATGAAACCCATTGCGACCGTGAACTCGTCGACTTGATCTGGTTCCCGACGGGCGGCGGCAAGACCGAGGCGTATCTCGGTCTCGCTGCCATCGAGATCTTCCGTCGCCGGATCGAGCACGGGGTGCAGGGCGGCGGTACCGCAGTGATCACCCGCTACACCCTCCGCTTGCTCACCGCTCAACAGTTTCAACGCGCCGCCGCACTGATCTGCGCGATGGAAATTCTGCGCAACACAGATCCACGTGCGAAAGGCATGTTGCCCTTCTCCATCGGCTTGTGGGTGGGCAACGAGGTCACTCCGGCTTCTCGTAAGGCCGCAGGTGAAGCCCTGGAGCGCATGCACAAAGCCAGGCGTCCCGAGGAAGCCAACCAGTTTCAGGTCGAAAGCTGCCCCTGGTGTTTCACCGCGCTGCTTCCGGGCGAGCGGACCACGGACCTCTCGCGCTACGGGATGCGCTTGGTCGGCAAAGACGTTGTGATTCATTGCGTGAAAGGCGACTGCGCGTTTCATGCGGAGCTGCCGCTGATGGTAATCGACGACGTGATGTACGACGCGCCGCCGACAATCCTGCTCGCGACGGTGGACAAGTTCGCGCGCCTGCAGTTCAAGCCCGATGCGGGCAAACTGCTCGGCCTGAACACCATCTTCCGACAACCGTCGATGATCATCCAGGACGAGCTTCACCTGCTGTCGGGCCCACTCGGCACGACCGTAGCGGTATTCGATGCGGTGATTCAGCTGTTGTTGAGCCGCAAGGGATCCAGTCCGAAGATCATCGCTTCGACGGCGACGATCCGGGCATCGGACGAGCAGGTGCGTGGACTGTACGGCAGGCAGGTGGCGTTGTATCCCCCGGCGGGCCTCGACGACGACAGAACCTTCTTTTCGCGTCCGGTCGAGAACGGTTCGGGCAGATTGTATGTAGGTCTGATGCCGCAATCGGTATCGCAGGCGTCAGCCCTGGTATCGGCTGCCGCCCCGCTCGTCGAGCTGCCGGAGGTCCTGCGGGAGCAGTCCGCGAAAGCGACTTCGCTCGATGCTTACTGGACAGTTGTCATGTACCACAACAGTCTTCGTGAGCCCGGGCGTACCGGAACCCTCGTGGTCGATGACGTGAACGGGCGCCTGGAAACTCGGGCCGAGCGTCTGGAATTGCCGTTTCGCCGGGTTCGTGCCGGTCGAGTGCTCGAACTCACGAGTCGTCGAGGTCCCGAGGAGCTTCCGAACGACCTGCGTGAACTCCGTTTGCGCGCAGACGAATCCAATGACGCGATCGATGTCGTGCTGTCTTCCAATATGTTGTCCGTGGGCATCGATATTCCCCGGCTTGCACTGATGCTCATGGTCGGACAGCCCAAGACGACCGCCGAGTACATCCAGGCGACCAGTCGAGTCGGGCGAGGCGAGACCAACGGCATCGTGGTAACCCTCTTCCGCTCCAACCGCGCGCGCGACCGGTCCCATTTCGAGACGTTCCGGGGTTACCACGAAGCGCTCTACCGCGGCGTCGAACCCACCAGTGTGACCCCGTGGTCCTTGGCGTCACGGGATCGGTCATTGGCTGGCGCGTTGATCGCATTGCTGCGGCAGACATTCAAGGAATTGGCTCCGGATACGGCGGCTGATCGACTCGACCTCGAGGACGGTCGGATGGTTGCCGCGGTCGACGAGCTTGTGGCGCAATTCCTCGGTTTCGTCGAGAGATCCGATTGGGTCGAGATCGAGGAGACCGAGGAGAGGATCCGACAGCTTCTGCGGGATTGGGATGCGCGGGCAGCGACTGCGCGCGAAACAGGAAATCCACTTCGCTACGACCGAAGGGTTGGTACGGATGACGCCTTGCTGAAGAGGTTCGGGCAAAAGGGCCAGGGCTGGCTTGTCGGTGACTCCATGCGTTCCGTCGAACCCAATGTCGCCATCGAGGTACAGGAGCCACTTCAGGAGGTGGAACGTGGATAAGATCAGGCACGACCTTCGTCTCTCCGAGACGATCACACCGTTCGGTGTCGGAGCTATCGTCGATGTACGCGGCCAGTCGCTGATCGCACCCGATACCTCCTGGTGGGATCCGAAGCGTGCACCGCTGATCGCCTGCGACCGGCTCGTGGCCCGACTTGGCCCCGGGGAACTGCGACAACCCCCCACCCACGCCGGTCGGATCGCCAAGGACACAGCCGGTCTCCTGTACTGGCGCTTTCCCGCCTGGCGGTTCTGCGAACAATGTTCGAAGTTGTCAATGCTTACCGGAAAGAGTAAGGGCCACTGGACCAATAACTGCGAATGTGGCGGAATGCTCGTCCCGATGCGCTACGTCGCAATATGCGACAAAGGAAGTCATATACAAGACGTCCACTGGTTCAAGTGGGCGCATCGCGGCCAGGATGCGGGGGTTACGGAAGAAGTGCGCTTCTGCCGCGCATATTCTGAGCTGAAGTTCATGCGCTCCAGCAAACGCGGTGAGGGCCTCGCTTCACTCGTCGTCTCCTGCGGCAAATGCAAACGGGCACGCCCGCTTTCCGAGCTGGTCGGGCAGGGCTCCTTGCAACGCGACGGAATCAAATGCGAGGGGCGGCAACCATGGGAAAAACTCCCTGCCGAGGCATGCGAGCACCGACTGGTTCCTGTGCAGCGAGGGGCAACGGGTAACTACATCGCCGAACACATTTCCGCACTGGACATTCCGGAGGCCATTCCCCAATCTCAAGCGCAGGCGGATGCCATTCGAGCACATGCACTGTTCAATCGTATGGTCGCGGACAATGGAGGTCCTCAAGCACAGATGGTCGCCGGGTGGATCGCGGAGGAACTCGGGATGTCGCCCGAGACCGTTCTTTCGCTGGCCACCGGCGACGAGGGTCCTGCTCCACAAACAGAGATCATGCTCGACCTCAAGGACGGGGAATGGGCCGCGTTCGTAGAGAAGCTACAGAACGGCCGCGACCGGAGCGGCGAAGACTTCGTTGTGGACGGCTGGGAGGTCAACGAGTCCTCTGTCGGCCCCGAGTCACTGGTCCAACGCCTTTCGGGGATCGGCCAGGTCCGGCGTGTACGCGAAGTCAGAGCACTCAAGGGGTTCCGGCGTCACAACGCTGATGCGGCATTCATACGCTCCGATCTTGGCACCGATCGCAAAGCCCGCCCCATCTATCCGGCTGCCGAACTGTTCGGCGAAGGCATCTTCATCCGATTCAACGAGGGTGCGATAAGCGAATGGGAGAGCGACCCCGCGGTCCGGGCACGAGCGGACATACTGTTGAACCGCCGAGTCGACTCACCATGGGCACACCGCCTCGACGTGCCTGAACCGAGGTTCATTGCCTTGCATACAATCGCGCATCTGCTTATCCGAAGGCTCGCTTTCGCGAGCGGGTATGCCTCGGCCGCACTTCAGGAAAGGGTCTACGCGAACAGTGATCGTCCAGATCACACCGCAGGGATTCTGATCTATACAGCGGCCGGCGACGCGCAAGGCACGCTGGGCGGTCTCGTCCGTCTTGGCGAGCCCAAGCGTCTGATCCCGCTGATCCTGGCGTCATTGGACGATGCCGACGTCTGTTCGAACGATCCGGTATGTATCGAGAGCGATCGTCAGGGGTCGTCGAGCCTCAATTTGTCGGCTTGTCATGGTTGTTCATTGGTGAGTGAGACTTCGTGCGAGGTAGGCAATCGATTGCTTGACCGTCAGCTAGTGCTCGGGGGGAGCAATGTTCCAGGGTTCCTGGAAGCAGTGCTCCCGGAGTTGCGTCAATCGCTCGACTCCATATAGGCCGCAGCATCGCGCCTATATGGACTAGACGGAAATCGTATCCAGGTCAACGAGATACGGCCTACCTCGCGGGTCCAGCAGACCATCGACGACGTCTGGCCTCCGGAACGGCTCGAGGTCCAAGCATCGCCGCTGCTCACTGCTCGTTTCCCAATTGGACTCCACCGCGGCATCCAGTGATGCCGCGGTGGGTCGCTGGCCGAATATCGCCGCGGCAAGAATGTGCGCGCCTACTCGAGGCGGAATAGCGTTGCCGATCTGCTGATACTGGTCGAGGCCGCACCAAGGGTAATCCTTCGGGAAGGTTTGCAGGCGGCCGGCTTCCGACGGTTCGAGCCGATCACAATCAATCCCCCCCGACACGATCCGGTTGCGACGCACCTTGCCGGTCACGGTTGCTGATGGCTCATCGGACCGGCGCCGCCCGCGCAGTTTCGGATTTCCCCCGGTGCCATAGTTCGATACGACATCGAAACTGTATTTCCGAGTCTCGTGCAACGCCTCGCCGGTTGTCGTCCACGGTAAGCGCTTCGCATCGCCTTCTCCACGAGGCACTCGTTTGTTGTAGCGATGATGCGTCGGCTCGGGAAATTGCACAGTCAATCTCCTGGACGCAATGAGAATTGCCCGACGTCGGGTCTGCGGCACACCGAATTCCTCCGTATGCACAAGGTCGACCCTTACGTCGTAGTCGAGCTTCCTCAACTCCACGGCAAGGGCGTCCCACACCGGCTTCACGGTAGGAACCTGTTCGAGAACGATCGTCTCGAACGGACGGCCCTTCTCGATCGCGGCGAGGGTCCAGCGAAAAGGCTGCAGAACAAGTCCGGTTCGCTCATCGTCGAGGGATTGCAACTCGTCGTCGATATTCTCACCGGTCGCCATACGCTTCAGAAAGGCAAACACCTGGTTCAATGCCTTGCGCCCTGCACCTGATCCGGCGACCGAATAGGTCTGGCAAGGGGGCCCTCCAGTGAGGATTTTGGCCTCTGGAAAGTCGTCCAACAGCTTCAGATTTCGAACATCGGCTTGCCGAGTTCCGATCCGAGCGGCCACACGCGTCTGGCAGGCATCGCCGTCCTTCTCGATCCCCACCGCCTTGACTCCGAGCCATCGGGCAGCGACATCCAGGCCTCCCGGACCTGCGAACAAGTCGATCATCTCGACCACCGACGGATCATCGGCGTCGTAGATCAGTTCGTTGTCCGTCGGTTCGAGGCCCATGAGATCAGATCCTAGACGGCGTGTTTCGCTCACCGATGGCCAACGGTCACCTCGCACGAACCTGGCATCTCGGCGAGTCGTGGACCGGTGGAATGTGATTCGCGTGTCGGTAACTTGTCGGTGTGTCTGAGTACTGTCCCCTTTACAGAGCTGTGCGAACCGTTCACATGCTGGGAGGGCTTCTGTGACCGACACCATCTTCACCTCGATCGAGATATGTGCCGGAGCGGGCGGGCAGGCGGTGGGCCTGCACCAAGCCGGCTTCCGCCATCTGGCATTGGTGGAGATCGATCCGCACGCGGTCGGCACCCTCAAGTTGAATATCGAGGAAGACACGGTATGGGACTGGGAACGGACGCACTGCGACATCCTGCCGACCGATGTCAACCATTTCGACCCGCGTACCGACCTACGCAAGGGCGCAGAACTACTTCGACTACAGGACTTGGACCTGCTAGCCGGCGGTGTGCCCTGTCCCCCGTTCTCGCATGCTGGAAAGCAACTCGGCAAGGACGACGAGCGTGATCTGTTCCCACGCATGTTGGAGCTGGTCGGAATCCTCCGTCCACGGGCTGTGATGATCGAGAATGTTCGCGGAATCATGGATCCGAAGTTCTCCGCCTACCGCACGTGGATTGCAGCGAGGCTCGAGGGCGGCACCTACATCGCAGACGATGGGCGGCTGGTCGATGAACCGGGCCTCGGCTACACGATCGGCAAATGGGCGGTGCTCGAAGCAAGTGGCTTCGGGGTACCCCAGCTTCGGCCACGTGCCATCTTGGTCGCTTTCCGCAATGACGTAATCGAGGGCATAACGTACAACTGGCCGAAGCCAACCCGCCAGGCGTCTGCCAGTGTCGCCGAAGCGTTGAAATCGTCGATGCATGAGCGCTACGCACGCTATTACGACGGGGTCAATGGGGAGCGTGCCCGCGAGGCATTCGAACGATGGCTATCCAAGGCCGGCGCGAACGGCAGTGTCGCACCAACACTGGTTGGTGGATCGAAGAAGCATGGTGGTGCAGATCTCGGGCCCAGCCGGGCGAAGGCAGCGTGGCGACAACTCGGTGTCGACCCCATGGGGGTCGCCAATGACATCGAGACCTGTGCCGCAAAGGGAACCGAAGAACGCGATCTCTTCCGGCCGGACGGCCCGATGCTGACTGTGCAGCAGGCCGCGATCATCCAAGGCTTCCCACAGGAATGGGCATTCGCGGGCCAGAAAACTGCCCAGTACCGGCAGGTGGGAAACGCGTTCCCGCCGCCGGTAGCCGAGGCCGTCGGCAACTCGATCATCGAAGTGTTGGAACAGCACAACGCCAAGCGGGCACGATCCGGGCGTTGAGCAATCCAGTTCAGTGGATCTCGACGATCGCTTCTTCAGAGGAGTCGATGGTGCTGAACCGCACCAGCCTGTCGTTCGTCCGCGCTGATGCCGGTGCTACGAAACCGAAGCCCATCACGACGTGGCTGGGGTCTAGGGTGCCGGAGCTGGCTTCCACACGATTGACGCGTTCGACCATCGGGTAAACGACGGTGACGCCTCGGCGGTCGGCGACCAATCGCTCGGTGTAAGGGTCTCCCGAGTCGGTCAGGGCGCCCGCGATGCGGTAGGCGACGCCACGGTGTTTGGGGTCGCTGATCGCGCCGAACAGCGGGTCGCGGCGGCGGTCTCGCTCGAACCAGGAGTACTGATCGGCGGAGGTGCCCAGGTGGGTTCGTTTGCCCGCCTTGTGTTGTGGCGCCAGCACGATCCAGTCGTCGACCATGCCGGATCGGGTGATCTCGCGGAGATAGGCGAGGTGGGGCTCGAATTGGCTACTCGCGCGCCAGCGGAGTGATTCGAAGAGGTCTAGGGCTGCCGCGGCGGTGAGGGTGCCGACACGGGCTGGGTAGGAGTGGGTGCCGAGTTTGCCGCCGAATGCGTATGAGAGCTGGACGGTTTCGGGAGGCATGGACTCGAGGATCGGGAGCCAGAGTTTCGAGTTGTAGCGGAGGTCTGCGGCGGCCGAGGGGTACGCCGTGGGCTCTTCCCATTGTCCGGCCGATTGGATCTCGACCAGTTTGGCGTTGTACATCTTGTTGGGGCTGGTCGGTTTCAGCAGTGGGAGGTGTTGGGAAACCAAGGGCGGCACCTGCGCCGGGGTCACCTGGGGGACGCCGTCGACCAGGACGGCGTACTGCTCCAGTTCGCGGCGGAAGGTCTCCTCGTCCATGCAGACGGCTTCGAATGCCTTGTACAGGTCGATGTCTTGTTTGCCGTGCTCTTCCTCACGACCGATGTAGAGGCGCACCAGGTCTCGGTAGCCGTTGCGGAAACCGAACCAGCGGCCCATCTGCATCAAAGCGGAGGCGTTTGTGGAGCGGCGGCGGAAGTAGGAGACGGTCAGGCCTTCGACGGTGAAGCCGCGGGAGAGTTTTTGGCCGCCGATGAGGATCTTCCAGATGGGGCGGCGGTCGAAGTCGGCTTCGCCGGTTTCTATGTCCTGGTCGCCGTTGACGACGATGATCGGGCGTTGATCTGCGCCGATGTTCATTACGGCGGGGCCGACGTAGGGCATCAGTTCGTCGTAGGACCGTGGGACCGAGAAATCCGCGGAGCGGGCTCGGGAGACCGGGGCGATGTCGGATTCGAACAGGGCGCGTAGGCGTTCGTGGCCGCGGGAGCTGGAATAGCCTGCGCCCCACCACAATTTGGTGACGTGGCCGAGTAGTTCGCGGTGTACCTCGAGCCAGTTCGACTCGTGGATGAGCATGGTGTGGTGGCGGAAGTAGCCTTCGCCCAGGCCGTCTCGGTCCTGGCGGAAGAGTTTCATGGCGGCGGTGAGGACGAAGGTGTCGATGGCCTGCTCGAGTGGGCCGGTGTCGTCCTCGTCCGCGACCTTGACGTCGCGGACATGTGCCAGTTCGTTCGAATTCGCGAAGGTGCGGTCGCCGCTCCACTCGTCGAGTTCGAAGTCGTGGAAGTCGCTCGCGCCCATGTATCCGGTGGGGCGCGGGAGGGAGATGATGAAATCCTTGGGGAAGATGTCGGCCGTGTCGCTGGGGTCGATGAAGACGTTCGCGTACGGGGTGGCGGTGTAGCCGACGTATTGGGCGCGAGGCAGCAACGTCAGCAGTTCGGAGATCTTCTGGTTGATCGCGGTGCGTTCGCTGTCGGGCTTCGGGCGCGAGGTGTTCACCGACGCCTCGTCCGATTCGTCGTCGATGATCAGGACCGGGATCTCGGCGAGTGGGGTGCGGATCTTCTTGAGATCCTTCACCAGTTTGGCGAGCACAGATTTGTTCTTCTTGACGACCATGAGGCGGGCGGCCGAGCGGTGCAGGTTGCGGGCATCGTAGAGCGGGACCGCCGGCTCCTGCTTCTCGAACTCCAACGCGACTATGCCCTGGAGCAGCGCCTTGTAGTCGTCGTGCCGGGTGGTCAGGCGGACGATGTCGAAACCGCCGAGAGCCGAAGGCGTATCACCGAATTCGACGAACTTGCGTTGCAGCCATTCGGGGTCGTCGTAGTAGTCCGTATCGAACTCGCTCGCGCCGCGCATGATGTTCTCGCGACCGACCAGCTCTTTGTCGAGGCGGCGTTGGGTTTGATCGCGGAGCAGATTGAGCGTGCCGCCGAGGACGATGACGAGTCGGTAGCCGGCGTCGATGCCCTTGGCGATCACACCGGTGAAATTGGCTGTCTTACCGGATTGGACGTAACCGACCACCAAGCCCTTGGATTGGTAGGCGTCCGGGCGGGTCGGGTCGGCAAGCCGTTCCACGACGCACTCCGACGCGATGTCCAGCGCGGCCACCGCCTCTTCGGGCCATCCCTTTTCGCTCAACAGCCGACTGTAATGCGGCCAATACCATTCCCGGCCGTGGCGGGATTCCTTCTTTCGCCAGGGCGTGAAGTCCTTGCTGATCACCACGGGTGCGTCAGCGAGTGCGACCGGGCAGGCATTGCCGAGGAGCTTCGCCGTTTCCTCGGTGACCTCGAGCGCTTCGTAGATGGCGATGCGGCGTTGCTCGGTACGAGCATCAGTGGTCGACCATTCGGGACGCTCCATGAAATCCCACTGCGTCAACTGCTTTCGCCACATCTCGATCAGCTGATCGCCCGGTTCTGCGGCACGCAGTGCCTGCTGGAAGTCCGCCTCCGAGGCGTACGGCTCCGCGCCCGCGATGTCCTCGGCCTGGTACCGCATGGACCGAACCAGCCGTTTGGGCTTGCTGCCGGCCAGGTCGGACAGGACGGCGTGGTGTAGTTCGATGCGCGGTGCGGCATCGGTGGAATGCAAGGGCTGCATGGTTATTCCCCATCCCGATCGCCGAGGCGATCCATTTCGGCGCGGGCGGCGGCCATCAGGACCGATTGCCAGAGTTGGAGGTTGTCCTTGTCTCGGGCACCGATGCGTTCGCGTTGGAACAGTTCGTGGACCGTGAGGTAGAGCAGCGACTTGATCATCGGGGCGTCGTTGAGGCCGCCACGGCGACCGCCCAGAATGGCCGGGCGGTACTTGTTGTTGAGAAGGATCTGGCGCTCTTCGCGATCGAGGTCGAAGAAGATGTCACCTTCCAGGGCCTGCCACTTGATGGCGATGGGGTCTTCGCCGATCAGCGCGGGCAGTTCCTCGGAGATGACCTCTCGCACATCGGGATCCAAGCCCTTCCCTGGCGGAATTACCGGACGACGTTCCACACCCGCGCGTTTGCGGGATTCGCGGTAGGTGGTATCGGCCGTGGCGAGGAATTGCGTGAAGGTCGCACCGCTGTCGTCGGCGGTGTGCTCCAGTGCGGCAATGAATTCCGGGGACACCTCCACTCCGTCCTTCTTGACGGTGAGGCGAAATACATCACCGGCATCGGGAGGAAGTTCGACCGCTACCCGCGCCAGCGAGAGGTGCTGTTCAGGTTGGCGAAAGTTGTTCCAGCCCCCGGCTTGGACCAGACGATCGTTGCGGTAGAGGTAGAAGCCCTGGGTGTCGAGGAGCGAGCCGATCCCGCGGAATTGGGCGACCGATGAGCGGGCCGGCCAGATATGCGCTTGCATGGGGACCACGCCGACCGACGGGAGGTCGGCTTTGAAGGTGCGCGGGTACTCGGGATTGCCTGTTATCGGGTAGGCGAACGGATCTACCGGCAGCACACCGAAATTCGTGACGATCATACCGGTGGCGATGTCCTCGACGGCGATGGTGATGTTGAAGTCGCCGCGCGCCAGAAAGCGATGCAGTTGCAGGCCGAGGTGCATGCCGAGTTTGCTGATCGTGCGCGAGAGATAACGCTCGGTCTGTTCGACGCCACCGTTGCGGGGGAAGTCCTTCACTCCATCCCAGCGAATCACGGTGCCGTTCCATTTGATCGGATTGTCGGCATACCGGTCGATGAGGGTTTGCGCGTAGCCGGGATCGACGATGTCGCATTGGAAACCGTGCTTGGCACGGTCCATATCCCAGCGGCGGCCCGCCGGGCGGCTGGTACGGGTGCGACTGGTTACCGTCACCGATTTCGCGTGACTCAGCGAGGCCGACTTCAAGCCGGTGCCGAACATACCGAGGGCGCCGTGGCGGTAGTTCCGGCGTCCACCGACGGTCATGGCCACATCGAGTTCGTCGTCGGTCATGCCGGCGCCGTCGTCGATGATGAGGAGGCTGACCAGTCGGTCGTCGTCGCGGAGAAAGTGAATGACGACATCCTTGGCACCGGCGTCGATGGAGTTGTCCACGAGGTCGGCGACCGCCGCCTCGAAGCCGTAGCCCTGACTGGTCAGCGCCTCCATGTACCGGGGGTCAGGCGGCAGATGCTTGCTCCCGACCGTAGGGACGTCGAACTTCCACTCTTCCGCCATAACCACCCCGATGCTACGCATTTGCTAACGGGTATCCCGCACTCGTTGGGACACTTGTGAAGCATATGTCCGAGCGCGAAAGGTGTTACGGGGCCCACGAAATGCGCTCGAAGCTACTGCTCGGTAGCTCAGATGTACGGCGTCGGACTGGGAGCGCAGGGGATTTCGGCAACGCTGCCGGGGGTAAAGGTGTTGAGCATCAACGCGGCGACGGTGGGGTCTACCGAGACGCTGTTGTGGCCGGCGAAGTTCACGGGGCAGACGTCCTGGAGGACGATGTTGGTGGCGTTGGGGGCTTCGCGGAGGCCGCTGGTGTAGGGGACTACTTCGGTGTCGGCTCGGGTGGCGAGGTTGGTGTAGTGGACTTCGGGGGCGTAAACGCCTGCGGCTTGGAGGTTTTGGATGAAGGGGGAGATGGGGAGCATGTCTACGCAGCCTTGGCAGATGGGGCGGAGGGCGGTGAAGACGGAGTCTTGGACGCCTAGGCCGTAGGCGGCGTTGACGAGGGGGTCGGCGGCGTGGGTGCCGGCCCAGATGGGGACGAGGTTGAAGGATTGGTCTACCACCTTGTTGCCGCCGTCGAAGAGGAGGTAGTGGGCGGCTACCAGGGTGCCTTCGGACCAAGTCAGGAGATCTACCTTTTCGGCGCCGGTGGCGGACAGGACGCGGTCTACGAAATCGCGTAATTCGGTGCTGGACTGCGGGACCGGCTCCAGGCCGCCCATGCCGGCGATGGGGCCGCCCTGGCCGGGGTAGATGCCGTAGGTGACGGAGAAGACGCAGTAGCCGTAGTTGTGCAGGAGGGGGGACATGGCGGGCCAGCCCGCGCCGTTGCCGGTGATGCCGTGGACCAGGACCACGGGGCGGGGGTGGGCTTCGGAGGGGGCGCAGGACCAGTCGTTGCCGCCGGGTGGGTTGTAAGGCGGCTTGGCGTTGTTGGTGTCCGAGAACCATTGCAGGACCGAGTAATTGACGGGGAGCTGGGTTGGCTCCGCGGCGGCGGTGCCGGCGGTGACGAGCAGGGCGGACACTGCCGCCAGGGACATGCCGAGGCGACTCCAGATACGGCGCAACACAACCTCCGGGTGCGGGTGTGGAACGGGGTAGCTACGAAGTCGCCGGGCGACCGTTCGACACCTTAGCGCCGGGAAGTGGTGGGGGGCGTGGCAAAACGCCGATCAGATTCCGGCGGCGAGGGCGCGGAGGCAGCGGGAGACGAGGGCGGCGGGGAGATCGGCGGGGGGATCGGTGGCGGCCCACTGTTCCAGGGCGATTCGGATGGCGCCGGCGGCGGCGGCCGCGAGCAGGCGCACGCGGATCGGGTCGCCGTCGGGGCCGGCCAAATCGGCTAGGACGGTGCGTAATTCGCGTTCGCCGTTCATGTTGATGCGGTGCCAGACGTCGCGCAGGGCTGGATCGTCGTCCATGGCGCGGAGCAGGCCGCGGGTGATTTCGAGGTCGTCGTCGGCGCCGTCGGTGGTCATGGAGGCGACGGCGGCGGATTCCAGTTCGGCGGGGGTGGGGAGACGGCGGGGACCCGCGGCGATCGCGGACAGCCAGCGTTGGGCGCCGGCGGCGAGCATCGGTTCGACGGCGTCTTCCTTGGTGCGGGCGTAGCGGTAGAAGGTGCGCAGGCCGATGCCGGATTCGGCGGCTATCTGTTCGGCGGTGACGGCCGCGGTGCCGTGTTCGGCGAAGAGGCGGGCCGCGGTGCGGGCGATGTCCAGGCGGGTTTCGGCTTTGCGGCGCTCGGCCAGGGTGAGGCGCGGGGTGTGGGTTGCGGGCACTTCGCCTCCTGTGAGCTGCGGGTTCGAAGACGATCCTAGTCGATGGGATGCCACTGTGGCACGTTGTGCCATGTAGGCGTAGCGTGTCAGGTAGAGGCTGAAGAACCAGTTAGGAGAGGTCGCAATGGAGCGTTTCACCGATCGCCGGGTACTCATCACCGGTGCGGGTTCGGGTATCGGACGGGCCACCGTGCATCGCATTCTCGGCGAGGGCGGGCAGGTCGTCGCGGCGGATATCAACGAGGCGGGGCTGGCCGAGACCGCCAAGCAGGCCGCCGAGCAGGGCAATGCCGATCGGCTGAGCACCGTGGTGGTGAACATCGGCGACGAGGAATCGGTGAAAGCCGGTGTGGCGCAGGCGGTTCAGACCCTGGGCGGACTGGATGCGCTGATCAACGCGGCGGGCATCCTGCGCTCGGCGCACACCCACGAGATGCCCCTGGAAGACTTCAACCGGATCATCACGGTGAACCTGACCGGCACCTTCCTGATGATCCGCGAGGCGCTGCCGGCGCTGCTGGCCTCCGACCAGGGCGTGATCGTCAACTTCACTTCCACCTCGGCGTTCTTCGCGCACCCGTATATGTCGGCGTACGCGGCGTCCAAGGGCGGCATCATGTCCATGACGCACGCGCTGGCGGCCGAGTACTCCAAGCAGGGGCTGCGGGTGGTCGCGGTCGCGCCGGGGTCCATCTCCAGCGATATGACCGACGGCCGCGGCCCGGGTCTGCCGGCCGACGCCGATCTGTCGCTGTTCATGAAGCTCGCACCGGGCATCGGACAGGGCTTCGCCTCCCCCGACACCGTGGCCGGCGTGGTCGCCATGCTCGCCTCCGATGACGGCGCGTTCATCACCGGCACCGAGATCCGCATCGACGGCGGCACCCACTACTGAGTGCGTGCTACCTCGGCCGCGACGCCGTCGAGGACCAGGCTCAGGCCGTAGGTGAAATCGCCTTCGGCCGAATCCGGTTGGGGTGGAACAGCATCGAATACGTTCGAGGCCAATAGCGCTGCGACGTCGGGGAATCGAACCGGATCGACCAGGCCGGTCAGGTCGGCGGTGTAGTCGCGCAGGGCCTGGGTTTCGGTGACGGCGGCGGCGTTCCAGCTCTCGGTCAGCTGCCGGTGCATGACGTACGCCTGGCGGACATAGCCGCCGACGACGGTGATGACGCCGATCTTGGCGGGCCAGTCCAGGTCCGTCGCGCGCAGGGTGCGCAGGCCCGCGTCCATCCAGGCGATGGCGTGGGGACCGCGGGGCGGGCCGCTGACCGGCAGCTGAGCCAGCCACGGGTGCCGGTCGAAGACCTCGCGCTGCGCCAGCGCCCAGCCGGTCAGGGCCGGACGCCACGGGCCGGACGCGAGTTCGGGCGCGGGGCCGAACGCGGCATCGGCCATCAGACCCACCAGCTCGTCCTTCGAGCCGATGTGCCGGTAGAGCGACATCGGCGTAACACTCAGCGCCGCAGCGATTTTGGGTAGCGTCGCACCCGAAAGTCCCGCGCCGTCGGCCAATTCGACCGCCGTGGCGACCACCCGGTCCACGTCCAGTTCCGCGCGGCGGCCCAGCCCCGAGCCGGTATTCACCCGCCACAGCCGCGCCAGGTCGTCGGGCCGTTTCCGGTCCGCCACAAACCACCTCCGATCAGCGGGAATACCTGACCGGAAACTTTAACATACCCCTTATAGTATAAGTCTTATACTATTGCCGTCATGGACACGCCAACGCTTCGCCGGGTAACCGGAACAGCCGCCGTCATCGGCGCCGCCTGCACCTTCGTCGTACTCCCCCTGTACTTCGTCTACGACGGCCCGCCACCCGACTGGAACATCCTGACCCGCACGCTGTTCGCACTGGCCGGCATGACGATGACGGTCGTCTTCATCACCGGGTTCGGGCATTTGGTGAAGCGAGCCGACCCCGAGCTCGACTTCATCGGCGCACTGGTCACGACCGCCGGAACACTCTGGATGGCAATGGCTTTCGTGGGCGTCGGACTGGAAACCGGGGCAGCCATCCAGTCGGACGTGGACATCGATCCGACCATCGCCGTCAGCGGCACCTACATCCTGTACGGCAGCATCTCCCGGATACTGGAAGCGCTCTTCTGGGCCTGCATCGGATTCGCCGTGCTCCGGACCCGGCTGCTCCCCGCGTGGACGGCCCGGATGACCTACGCGCTCGCCGTGATCAACCTGCTGTTCGTGCCGTCGCTGTTCTTCGGGAACACCCCCGCGAACTTCTACGCCGCCAATGGCTGGGGCACCACCGCCACCGTCGGCGGGCTCGCGTATCTGGCCCTGCTGGCCATCGGGATCACCCTGGCGCGCACCTCATCCCGGAGGACTACCGCACCCTGATCTTTCACCGTATTCGTGGCAGCACCATGGTCTTTCACGCCGAGGATCGGGCAGAGTCGCCGGTATGAAAGCTGCGAAATCGACTCCTCGAAAGCTCTTCGGCAAGGCGGCCGTCGCGGGCCTGCTGGTCGCGATTCCGCTTGCGGCGGTGAGCGTTCCGGCATCGGCGGAGGTGCCGCTGACCGAACCGGGCGCCGCCGACATCGCCCGGCCGGGGCATCACGGCGTATGGGACGACGACTACTCGTTCGACCGCTGGAACCGCTGGGACAATCGGCGGCACAACAATGATCGCGATCGAGACCGCGACGGGTGGCGAAACGCGGTGCCCCGGGGCGCATTCGGCAGCTCGTGAAACCCACCGCTCCCCGGCACGTGAAAAGGCCCGGCATCCGAGGGATGCCGGGCCTTTTCGCATCGAAACGTTAGGCGGTTTCGGTGATCGGGCGATCGACCCAGCTCATCAGGCCGCGCAGCTTGGCGCCGGTGACCTCGATGGGGTGCTCGGCGTTGGCCTTGCGCAGACCCTCGAGCTCCTTGTTGCCGCCCTCGACGTTGGCGACGAGGCGCTTGACGAAGGTGCCGTCCTGGATATCAGCCAGGATCGCCTTCATGCGCTCCTTGGTGCCGGCGTCGATGACGCGCGGGCCCGACAGGTAGCCACCGAACTCGGCGGTGTCGGAGACCGAGTAGTTCATGCGGGCGATGCCGCCCTCGTACATCAGGTCGACGATCAGCTTGAGCTCGTGCAGCACCTCGAAGTAGGCCATCTCGGGGGCGTAGCCGGCCTCGACCATGACCTCGAAACCGGTCTTGACCAGTTCCTCGGTGCCGCCGCAGAGCACGGCCTGCTCACCGAAGAGGTCGGTCTCGGTCTCTTCCTTGAAGGTGGTCTTGATGACGCCGGCGCGGGTGCCGCCGATGCCCTTGGCGTAGGACAGCGCGAGGGCCTGGCCGTTGCCGGTCGGGTCCTGGTCCACGGCGATCAGAGCCGGAACGCCCTTGCCGTCGACGAACTGACGACGCACCAGGTGGCCGGGGCCCTTCGGGGCGACCATGGCGACGGTGACGTTGGCCGGAGCCTTGATCAGGCCGAAGTGGATGTTGAGGCCGTGGCCGAAGAACAGCGCGTCGCCGTCCTTCAGGTTGGGCTCGATGTCATTGGTGAAGATCGACGCCTGCGCGGTGTCGGGCGCCAGCACCATGATCACGTCGGCCCAGGCGGCGACCTCGGCGGGGGTGCCGACGGTCAGACCGGCCTCTTCGGCCTTCGGGCGGGACTTCGAACCCTCGGCGAGACCGACACGAACGTCGACGCCGGAGTCGCGCAGGCTCAGCGAGTGGGCGTGGCCCTGGCTGCCGTAGCCGATGACCGCGACCTTCTTGCCCTGGATGATCGACAGGTCAGCGTCGTCGTCGTAGAACATCTCGACTGCCACTTTGGGTTCTCCTTCTGGATTCTGTGTTTAAAGCTTCGGTGGATCCCGGCTGAAAGCATGCCGGGATGACGGGGCCGGGGCCGCCGCGGCGGCCTGTTACTAGCGAGTTGCGGTGATCGACTTCGGTCCACGACCGACGGCGACCACACCGGACTGCAC
Organism: Nocardia yamanashiensis; assembly: GCF_021183565.1. Taxonomy (NCBI): domain Bacteria; kingdom Bacillati; phylum Actinomycetota; class Actinomycetes; order Mycobacteriales; family Nocardiaceae; genus Nocardia; species Nocardia yamanashiensis. The sequence continues at coordinate 150,289 of NZ_CP089226.1, read as the reverse complement.
GATCTCACGGATGCCGTAGGGCTCCATCATGCGCAGCAGGGCGTCGAGCTTGGAGCGGGTACCGGTGGCCTCGATGGTCAGCGCATCGGGCGACACGTCGATCACCTTGGCACGGAACAGGTTCACGGCCTCGATGACCTGCGTGCGGACGCTGGCGTCGGCGCGCACCTTCACCAGGATCAGCTCGCGGGCGACCGAGGATTCGGTGTCCTGCTCGACGATCTTGATGACGTTCACCAGCTTGTTGAGCTGCTTGGTGACCTGCTCGAGCGGCAGATCCTCCACCGTGACCACGATGGTCATGCGCGAGATCTCGGGGATCTCGGTGCCGCCGACGGCCAGGGACTCGATATTGAACCCGCGGCGCGAGAACAGCGATGCCACGCGCGCCAGCACGCCCGGCTTGTCCTCCACCAGCACGGAGAGGGTGTGGGTGGTGCTCATGCCTCGGTCCCCTTCTGGGCGGCGCGCTCGTGGGCGGTCACACTGGCCTGCTCGTGCGACATGGCCTCGTGGATGATGGCCGGCTCGGCGATCGACTCGTCGTCGTCGAACAGCGGGCGGATGCCGCGCGCGGCCATGATCTCGTCGTTGGAGGTGCCGGCGGCGACCATCGGCCACACCTGCGCGTCCTTGCCGACGATGAAGTCGATCACCACGGGACGATCGTTGATGGCCTGCGCCTCGCGGATCGCGGCCTCCACGTCCTCTTCCTTCTCCACGCGAATGCCGTGGCAGCCCAGGGCTTCCGCGAGCTTCACGAAGTCGGGGATACGGAGCGTGTGGGTGCCCAGGTCGGTGTTGGAGTAGCGCTGCTCGTAGAACAGCGTCTGCCACTGCCGGACCATGCCCAGGTTGCCGTTGTTGATCAGCGCGACCTTGATCGGCACGCCCTCGACGGCACAGGTGGCCAGTTCCTGATTGGTCATCTGGAAGCAGCCGTCACCGTCGATGGCCCAGACCTCGCGGTCCGGCATGCCCATCTTGGCGCCCATGGCGGCCGGCACCGAGTAGCCCATGGTGCCCAGGCCACCGGAGTTCAGCCAGGTGCGCGGCTTCTCGTACTTGATGAACTGCGCGGCCCACATCTGGTGCTGGCCGACGCCGGCACAGTAGATGGCATCGGGCCCGGCCAGCTGGCCCAGCTTCTCGATGACGAATTCCGGCGACAGCGAACCGTCGGACGGGGTCTTCCAGCCCAGCGGGTAGGAGTCGCGCACGCCGGACAGGTAGCCCCACCATTCGGTGAGCTCCAGCAGCGGAGCCTTGCCCTGCGCGGCCGGATCGGCCTTGAGGGTCTCGATCAGCTCGGTGATGACCTCGCGGCAGTCGCCCACGATCGGCACGTCCGCGTGGCGGTTCTTACCGATCTCGGCCGGGTCGATATCGGCGTGGATGACCTTGGCATTGGGCGCGAAGGAGTCCAGCTGACCGGTGACGCGGTCGTCGAAACGCGCGCCGAGGGTGATCAGCAGGTCCGACTTCTGCAGCGCCGCAACGGCTCCCACGGTGCCGTGCATACCCGGCATACCCATGTTCAGGGTGTGCGTGTCGGGGAACGCACCGCGCGCCATCAGGGTGGTGACCACCGGGATGCCGGTCAGCTCGGCCAGCTCGAGCAGTTCGGCCGAGGCATCGGCCTTGATGACACCGCCGCCGACGTAGAGCACGGGCGCCTTGGCGTCCATGATCATGCGGGCGGCCTCGCGCACCTGCTTGCCGTGCGGCTTGGTGACCGGACGGTAGCCGGGCAGCTTCATCTCCGGCGGCCAGGAGAACGTGGTCTGCGCCTGCAGCACGTCCTTCGGGATGTCGACCAGGACCGCGCCCGGACGACCGGTGGAGGCCAGGTGGAAGGCCTCGGCGATCATGCGCGGGATGTCGATCGGGTCGGTCACCAGGAAGTTGTGCTTGGTGCACGCCATGGTGATGCCCGAGATATCGGCTTCCTGGAAGGCGTCGGTGCCGATCAGCGAACGGCCGACCTGACCGGTGATGGCCACCAGCGGCACCGAGTCCATCTGGGCGTCGGCGATCGGGGTCACCAGGTTGGTCGCGCCCGGGCCGGAGGTGGCCATGCAGACGCCGACCTTGCCGGTTGCCTGGGCGTAGCCGGTCGCGGCGTGACCCGCGCCCTGCTCGTGCCGCACGAGAACGTGGCGGACCTTGACCGAGTCGAAAAGCGGGTCGTAGACCGGAAGAATCGCACCGCCCGGAATACCGAATACCGTGTCGACGCCGAGCTCCTCGAGCGAACGGACGACCGATTGCGCGCCGGTTACCCGCTCGGGCGGGACCTGGCGACGATTCGGGGTCGCGGCCGGAGCCGCGGTCGGCTGAGTAGCCGAAGGCGCGGGCCTGCGGGCCGAGGGCCCGGGCCGGGCGGTAGGTGCGCTCACCGTCTTGGTTCCTTACTGCTTGTCGTTCCAGTCCATGAGACTTGCCTGAACACAAAAAAGCCCCCGACAGCGCAAGGCTGTTCGAGGGTGGCGCGTCGCAGCTGCGAGCTGACGTAATAGACCTACAGTCGTCGGCTCTAGCGCTGGACGCGCCGGCCGATTACGAGCAACTCGAATCGATTCACGCGCTCGACGGTATGTGCGCGTGGGTCGTTCAGTCAAACTTCTGACCAATTGGGTCCCATTATGTGAGACAGTGCGGTTGTTCGGGTCCGTTCACCATGATGCGAGGATATGGGTGTGTCCTCACAGCATCAGTCCGTGCCACCTGCTCGATCGTCCCATACCGCCGCGCCGGAATCGGACGCGGGTCGCGTGATCCGCCTCCCCCGGCTGGCGCACCTGGGGGTGTTTCTGCTGCTCTTCTCGGTGGCCTTCCCGTTCTTCGGGGCCCCGAAGGTGCTGTGGATTCTCTTCGTGATGCCGATCGCCGCGGCCTATTGGGTCGAGCGGGTGCGAACCACGGTGTCCGCGAAAGGCATCGACGTGCGGTCGATGTTCTCCTCCCGGCACATCGACTGGGAACAGGTGAAGGGGCTGCGGATTCCGAAGCGTGGATTCCTGCAGCTGCACCTGAGCGATGACACGAATGTGACTTTGCCCGCTGTCGGCTACGACCGGCTCTCGGATCTGGTCGCAGCATCCGGCGGGCGAATCCCGGATCCGTTCGCTGAGCCGGAAGACGCGGACGACGAGGACGAAGCCGCCGCGGAGACGAAGCCCGAGGGCGACACACCGTAGTTCGGGGTGCGCGAGGTTGCTACCGGCGGTAATCGCGGGGTGAGCACGGGAGTAACGTGGAGTAGCCGCCGAATCAGTTCGGCGCAGTCGCCAGACAGCCCCCCTGCGACACTGCGCAGCTGAAAGAGCCCGAGGAATCATGCCACCGCTTCGCTCACGCACCACCACCGCCGGACGCAATGCCGCGGGCGCTCGCGCGCTCTGGCGCGCGACCGGCCTCACCGACTCCGACTTCGGTAAGCCGATTGTCGCCATCGCGAACTCCTACACCCAGTTCGTACCGGGCCACGTGCACCTGAAGGACGTCGGCGAGATCGTGGCCGAGGCGGTTCGCGCCGCCGGTGGCGTGCCGCGCGAGTTCCACACCATCGCCGTGGACGACGGCATCGCCATGGGTCACGGCGGCATGCTGTACTCGCTGCCCTCGCGCGAGATCATCGCCGACTCGGTGGAGTACATGGCGAACGCGCACACCGCCGACGCGCTGGTGTGTATCTCCAACTGCGACAAGATCACTCCCGGCATGCTCAATGCCGCGATGCGCCTGAACATCCCCGCCGTGTTCGTCTCCGGCGGTCCCATGGAGGCCGGTAAGGCCGTGGTGGTCGGCGGCGTGGCACAGGCCCCGACCGACCTCATCACCGCCATCTCGGCGAGCGCCTCGCCGAACGTGTCCGACGACGGGCTCAGCGAGGTCGAGCGGTCCGCCTGCCCGACCTGCGGTTCCTGCTCGGGCATGTTCACCGCCAACTCCATGAACTGCCTCACCGAGGCGCTCGGGCTGTCGCTGCCGGGCAACGGCTCCACCCTGGCCACCCATGCCGCGCGCCGGGCGCTGTTCGAGAAGGCCGGCCGGGTCATCGTCGATATCGCGAACCGCTGGTACCGCGACGACGACGCCTCGGTGCTGCCGCGGAACGTGGCCAACGTCAAGGCTTTCCACAACGCCATGGCCCTCGATGTGGCGATGGGCGGTTCCACCAATACCGTGCTGCACACCCTGGCCGCCGCGCAGGAGGGCGAGATCGAGTTCGATCTGCAGTCCATCGACGAGATCTCCCGTCGCGTGCCCTGCCTGTCCAAGGTGTCGCCGAACTCCGATTACCACATGGAGGACGTGCACCGGGCCGGCGGCATTCCGGCCATCCTCGGTGAGCTGCGCCGCGCCGGGCTGCTCGAGACCGATGTGACCACCGTGCACACCAAGTCCTTCGACGAATGGCTCGACACCTGGGACATCCGCTCCGGCAAGGCTTCCGAGGAAGCCGTCGAGCTGTTCCACGCCGCGCCCGGCGGGGTGCGCACCACCGTGCCGTTCTCCACCGAGAACCGCTGGTCTTCCCTGGACACCGACCAGGCCGGCGGCTGCATTCGCGATATCGAGCACGCGTACACCGTCGAAGGCGGACTGTGCGTGCTGCGCGGCAATATCGCGCCGGACGGCGCCATCCTCAAGACCGCGGGCATCGACGAGGACCTGTTCACCTTCGAGGGCCCGGCCGTGGTGGTCGAATCCCAGGAGGAGGCGGTCTCGCTCATCCTCGGCAAGAAGATCCAGCCGGGCGATGTGGTGGTGGTCCGCTACGAGGGTCCTTCCGGCGGCCCCGGCATGCAGGAGATGTTGCACCCCACCGCATTCCTGAAGGGCGCGGGGCTCGGCAAGGTTTGCGCGCTGATCACCGACGGCCGCTTCTCCGGCGGCACGTCGGGCCTGTCCATCGGGCATATCTCGCCCGAGGCGGCCAGCGGCGGCGCCATCGGCCTGATCGAGAACGGCGACCGTATCCGCATCGACGTGCACACCCGCGCGCTCGAATTGCTGGTCCCCGATGCGGTTCTCGCCGAGCGACGCAGCAAAATGGAAGCGTCCGAGCGGCCTTGGCAGCCCGTGCACCGCGAACGGCCCGTTACCACGGCGCTGCGCGCGTACGCCGCGCTGGCGACGTCGGCCGACAAGGGTGCAGTGCGGCGCGTGCCGTAGACAGAGAGCAGGGGAATGACAATCGAATACGTCGGCAAGACGGACACCATGCTTGCCGAATACACCGCCATGCTGGAACGCGGCGATGCCCGCAATGCGCAGGCGAAGGTGCTGCTGGCCGAAGCCGAGGAACTGGCCGCGCAGAGCCGGGAGCTGGATTCCGCCGAAATCATGGCGGAGCCGGGCGAATTGGCGCAGATCGCCTCGCATCGCGCGCTGCTGAACCAGCAGATCGACATGAAGTCGAGCGAAGTGATGCGGCTGCATCAGGAGACGTTCGACGAGTGGCAGCGGTTCAACGCGACCGAGTGGTGAGGGCGCGGGGGTGAACCCCGCTGCCCCTGCCGGAACAACCGGTACACAGACGAAGCGGCCGGGATGATCATCGGATCATCCCGGCCGCTTGGTATTTCGGGGGCAGTTCGTCAGTCGAACGGACCGATGCCCGTCAGCGGGTTGCCTCCGTGCAGATAGATATAGGTGAGGATGGCCGCCGCGACGGCCGCGACCAGCGCGGCGAGGGAACCCAGGAACGGGCGCGTCGCCCAGCCGCGATTGCGGTCGAAGGAGAGCCGACCTGGACCGGTCAGGATCAGCACCGTGGCGATCCCCGCCAGAATCGATTCCAGCTCCGTCGAATTGGCCTTGGCCGAGTACTGGAATCCGGGCACCATGCCCTGCTTCCACATCCAGGCATCCAGGATGACCGCCAGCACCGCGCCCGCCGCGAGCGGGGTGGCGAGGCCGAGCACCACCAGGATGCCACCGCCGAGCTCACCCGCGATGAGCAGCGGCGCGGAGATGTCGACGTGCTTCCAGCCGCCGTTCTCCATGGCGGTCTTGATGCCGTCCAGGCCCGGACCGTGGAACCAGCCGGTCGCCTTCTGCAGGCCGTGGTAGATGAAGGTGCCGCCGATCACCAAGCGCAGCAACAGGAGTCCGAGATCCAGCGTGCCGCGCCGATCGTCGCCGCGCCGGAAGCGCGAGGACCCGTCGGCGGGGACCGCGGGCGCGGGCGGGATGCTGGCGAAGGCATAGGTCGGGGCCGCCGGATCGGGCGTGCTGGCCTTGGTGTCGGCCTGGCGCGGGATCGAGTTCTTCAGCTCCGAGTACAGCGGCACCTCGGGATCCAGGCCCAGTTCCTCGTCGGTGCGCGGCACGTCCGCGGACGCCGGGGCCGGCGTGTCCTTGGTCAGGTCGGGGGTGGTGACCTCCTCCTTGACGGAGGACGTGGCGAACACTTCGGTCGGCGAGTCGAAGGGACTGCGGACCGGTTCACCCACCGGCTTGGGCGCGGGCGTGTCGGCGCCCCCCGCACCTGCGGACGGCTCGTTCGGCTTCTCAGTCACGCGGGTCAGAGTATGCGCCCGGAGCGTCATCCACACGACAGTCGGCGGGCGTGTCCATGTCGCGTTTGCGGCTTGTCGGAGGATGCCGACCCCCGTTCGAGCGGAGGCGGCGGGTTTTCCGTAACGTCTCAACCATGAGTTTGGTTGCCGCGGGCCGGATCGGGGTGGGCGCACGCAGGGTCGTGCTGGGTGTGACGCTCGGCGCGGTACTGCTGTCCGGCTGCGGACGTTTCGACGATCGCGCGTCGAGCCCGTTCACCACCGAGCCGAGCTGGCAGGACGCGGAACCGGAGACCAAGGATTCCAAGGCCCCGCCGACCTCCGCCAAGCGCCCGGATCTGCCGTGCGTGGATCCGGATACGGCCGTGGTGGTCTCGTGCCTGGACACCACCGGCGGGGTGGTGGCGCTGCCGGACGGCGTTCACGGGCTGGTGGCTGAGCGGCTGACCGGTCGCATCCTGAAGGTGGAGGCCACCGACGAAGGGGCGCCGCCGGATCCGATCGAGATCGCCCGGCTGGACGTGGACGGCAGCGGGGACGGCGGGCTGACCGCGCTCGCGCTCTCCCCCAGCTACGCCGAGGACGGGCTGATCTACGCCTACATCACCACCGGCGGCGACAACCGGGTGGTGCGGCTGTCCACCGAGAACGGCGGCGCGCCGAAACCGGTGCTCACCGGGATTCCGAAGGGCGCCACCGGTAATCGCGGGTCTATCGACTTCCACACCGGGAGCAAGATGCTGGTGCTCACCGGTGATGCCGGCAATCCGGGCGCGGCCGCCGACAACGGCTCGCTCGCGGGCAAGCTGCTTGGTCTGGACACCGCACCGGGCGCGGCCCCCGAGGTGATGGCCAGCGGTATCGGCGTCGCGGGCGGGGTGTGCTCGGATCACGTGGACAGCATCTGGGTCACCGATCGCACCGCCACCGAGGATCGGTTGCAGCGCATCGCCCCCGACGGGTCGATCAGCAAAGCCTGGACCTGGCAGGACCATCCGGGCGTGGCGGGGTGCGCGGCGGCGACCGACGGCGTGGCCATCGCATTGACGAATCAGAAGGCCCTGGCACTGGCCTTGGCGGACAAGAACACCCACGCGGTGACGGCAGCCCCGTCGCTGCTGGCGCAGGACAAGTACGGACGGCTGGACGGCGCGTCCCCGGCGGGCAACGGCATCGTCTGGGTGTCCACGGTGAACAAGACCGACGGGCAGCCCAATCAGTACGACGATCGCGTGGTGCGGATTTCGGTCAATCCGCAGGGCGGCCAGGGCAACGGGCCGGACTAGCAGCTGCCTTCGGAAACGACTGTGGCGCACGGCGACCGCCGTGCGCCACAGTGCTGTCCGGGTGGTTACTCGCTGACGCCGCAGGCGGCCAGCACCAGTTCCCGCACGCGGGCGGCGTCGGCCTGGCCACGGGTGGCCTTCATGACGTCGCCGACCACCTTGCCGGCGGCCTGGACCTTGCCGGAGCGGATCTTGTCGGCGATATCCGGGTTGGCGGCGAGGGCCTTCTCGACCTCGGCCTGCAGCGCGGAATCGTCGCTGACCATGCCGAGCCCCTTGGCCTCGACGATCTGGGCCGGTTCGCCCTCACCCGCCAGCACGAAGTCGACGACCTGCTTGGCCACCTTGTTGTTGATGGTCTTGGCCTCGACCAGCCCCGCCACCTCGGCGACCTGCTTCGGCGTGATGGGCAGGTCCTCGAGCGAGACCTCGCGCTCCTTGGCCTTCTCGGTCAGGTAGGCGACCCACCAGGACCGCGCCGCGTCCACCGAGGCCCCGGCGTCGACGGTCGCGATGATCAGGTCCAGCGCGCCCGCGTTCACCAGATCGCGGAACACCTCGCCGGACAGGCCCCAGTCGGACTGGATGCGGGCCCGGCGCAGCCACGGGTACTCCGGAATGGTGCCGCGCAATTCCTCCACCCACGCCGCGTCGGGCGCGATGGGCTCGAGGTCCGGCTCCGGGAAGTAGCGGTAGTCCTCGGCGGTCTCCTTGATCCGGCCGGAGGAGGTGGAGCCGTCGGCCTCGTGGAAGTGCCGGGTCTCCTGGATGATCTCGCCGCCCGCGGCCAGCACCGCACCCTGCCGCCGCATCTCGAAGCGCACCGCGACCTCGACGCTCTTGAGCGAGTTCACGTTCTTGGTCTCGGTGCGCGTGCCGAACACCTTGGCGCCCTTGGGCATCAGCGAGACGTTGGCGTCGCAGCGCAGCGAGCCCTGTTCCATCTTCACGTCGGACACGTCGAGGGACTTGAGCACCTCGCGCAGCGCGGTCACGTACGCGCGCGCCACTTCCGGGGCCCGCTCCCCCGCACCCGTGATGGGCTTGGTGACGATCTCGATCAGCGGCACGCCCGCGCGGTTGTAGTCCAGCAGCGAATGCGAGGCGCCGTGGATTCGACCGGTGGCGCCGCCGACGTGCAGCGACTTACCGGTGTCCTCCTCCATGTGCGCCCGCTCGATGTCCACCCGGAAGACCGATCCGTCGTCGAGCACCACGTCCAGGTAACCGTCGGTCGCGATGGGCTCGTCGTACTGGCTGATCTGGTAGTTCTTGGGCTGGTCCGGGTAGAAGTAGTTCTTGCGCGCGAACCGCCCCCACGGGGTGATGGAGCAGTTCAGCGCGAGCCCGATCCGGATGGCCGATTCCACGGCCTTCTCGTTCACCACCGGCAGCGAGCCCGGCAGGCCCAGGCACACCGGGCACACCTGGGTGTTGGGCTCCGCGCCGAATTCGGTCGGGCAGCCGCAGAACATCTTGGTCGCGGTACCCAGCTCGACGTGGACCTCCATACCCAGCACCGGCTCGTACCTGTCGATGACGTCGGAGTAATCCATCAAGTCGGCGGTAGCTGCGCTCATGCGGACCAGTCTAGGTAAACGGGTCCGCATGTCCGAACGCGGTCGGTCCCAGCTCAATCTGCGGCGATGGCCTCCACGATGGGCAGGCGGGCGGCGCGCACCGCGGGCGGGATGGAACCGAGCAGGGCCAGCAGGGTCGCAACGATCGCGTAGACCAGCAGCAGTGGGCTGGGGTGGTAGACGACGTCGATGGAGGTGGCATGGCCGAGGGCGATGGTGGCCAGGTAGTGCACCGCCGAGCCGACGGCCAATCCCAGTGCGGCGCCCATCAATCCGATGCCGGCGGCTTCGGTGAGCACCGAGCGCAGCAGGAACCGGCGGCTGGTGCCGATGGCGCGCAGGACGCCCAGTTCCCGGCGGCGTTCCAGCACCGAGAGCATGAGGGTGTTGAGGAGCGCGACGGTCGCGACCAGCACCACGATCCAGAGGATGGCGGCGCTGATGGAGGTGCCCTGGCGGACGCTGCTGGAGATGGCGTCCACCGCCGCCCGGCCGGTGTCGACGTGAATTCCGGCGGGCACCACGGCGCGGATGGCGGACATCACTTCCTCGTGGTTCGCGCCCGGGGCGAAATCGATGCCGATGATGGTTTCGCCCGCGCGCTGATACCACTGCTGCATGATGCCCAGGTCCATGACCACGATGCCGGCGATGGCCGAGAAGTAGGGCACCACCCGCAAGATGGTGACCCGGTGCGTGCCGGTCGGCGTCGGCAGGTCGATGGCCGAACCGGCCTCGACGTCCAGGGACCGCGCCACATCGCGGGAGATGACCACGCCCTCACCGCGCGCCATGCGCTCGCGGTCGGAGTCGCTGGTGCCCTCCAGGGCCGAACTGCGGGCGATATTGCCCTCGTAGGCCTGGAGCATGACGCGGCCGCGGCCCAGGGTGGCGAAAGCCATTTGGGCGGAACCGGTCGCGGAGACGCCGGGGATGGCCTGGAGTTTGGCCTTCAGGTCGGCGGGGAGCAGCGGCCCGGTCGGGAACTGCTCCATGGCGGTGGGGCTGACGAAAACGTCTGTCGAGGCGAGGGATTCGAAGGTGTCGGCGGCCGAGCTGACCAGGTTGCGGCTGGAATTGCCCATGGCCACCACGGCGGCGACGCCGATCATGACGGTCATGGCGGTCGCCCAGACCCGCCGGGGCGCGCGTTCGGCGGAGGTGGCGCCGAGCGCGCCGGGTGCGCCGAACCGCCCGGAGACGGCGGCGATGCCGCGCACGATGGGCCCGGTAGCGGCGAAGCAGAGCACCACGCCGCCGCCGATGGACAGCGAGATCGAGCCCAGCGAGACCAGTCCCAGGTCGGAGTAGGCGAGCACGATCGCGAGGGCGACCATCGCCACGCCCACCACCACCGCCACCCAGCGCCACACCGGCCGCACGGTATCGGCCGCGGAGCCGCCGACCGGAGCCAGCGCCTCGATCGGCGCGACCTTGTAGACCTGCCGGGCGGCCAGCGCCGACGCGGCGACCGAGGCCAGCACGCAGGCGGCCACCGCTACGGGGATGGCATAGCTCGGCACCATGTATTCGGTGCGCGCCTCCACCGACTGCACCATGGCGGCGGGCAGGCGGGTGATGGCGGTGCGGCCCATGAACATCCCGATGACCGCGCCGATCAGGCCGCCGATCAGGCCCAGCAGCGCCGCCTCGGCGATCAGGTCGCGCACCATCGGCCCGCGTTTGCCGCCGATGGCGCGCAGCAGCGACAGCGTCGTACGGCGTTGCGCCACCGCCATACTCATGGCGTTGTAGATCAGGAACGCGGAGACGATGAGCGCCGCCGCGGAGGACGCCAGCGTCGAATACCGCACCAGCTGCACCGCGCCGCCCGCCTGCGCCGCCCGCAGATCCGGGTCGGCGACCACGGCGCGGCCCGAAACCACCTTGGTCAGTTCGGATCTCAGCTGACCGACGTCGGCGCCGGGCGCCGCGATGATCTGCACCGAGTCCAGCCGCCCGGCCCGCTCGGTGATCTTCTGCGCCACCGGCAGCAGCGCCATCACGATGTGCCCGCCATTGAGATCGCGGGCGGCGGCCGCGTCCAGCACCCCGGCCACGGTGGCGTTCACCGCGCCGATCTGGAACTTCTCGCCTTCGGTGCGCCCCATGGCGGAGCCGACCAGCACCCCGTTGGGGACGGTGAGCAGTTTGGCCGCCTGATCGCGCAACGGCCCGTCCAGGTCGGTGCCGAGTTCGGTCATGGTCTGATCCGCGCCGACCAGCAGCGCCCGCTGCTCGTCCGCGCCGATGGACTGGCGCAGCATCGGCACCGCCACCCGCACGCCCGTGACGGACCGGATCTCTTGCAGCAGAGCCTGATCGAACCCGGCGTCGGTGACACCGGTGATCTCCAGCGCGGCCTTGCCGCCGAGCGAACGGGTGAGCTTGTCGACCGATCCGGTGATGGAGCCGGAGATGCTGAACACCGAAACCAGCAGTCCCGCCGAGACTCCCATCACCATCATGGACATGGCGGTGCGCCCGCGATGCGCGAGCAGATCACCGATATTGAACAGGCGCAGCCGATCCCATGCCGCGCGGATCATGCGCGCACCGCCCCGTCGCGCTCGGCGACCTCGGCGTCGGCCACGGTATGCGCGGAGCCGTCCGACTCGTGCACCACCCGCTCATTGGAACCGATCCGCCCGTCGCGCAGCGTGATCACCCGGTGGCAGTAGTTCACCGCACCCATGTCGTGGGTCACCATGACCACCGAATTGCCGGCCGCGGTGATCTCGCGCAGCAGTTCGAGAATCGAGGCCCCGGTCTTGGAGTCCAGGTTGCCGGTGGGCTCGTCGGCGAGGATCAGCGGCGGATCCATGATGAGCGCCCGCGCCACCGCGACGCGCTGCATCTGCCCGCCGGACAGTTCGGCCGGCCGGTGCTCGGCCCGGTCGGACAGGCCGACCAGGTCGAGCAGCTCCAGCGCGCGCGGCTTGGCCTTGCGCAATCCGCTGCCGTCCAGCAGCTTCGGAATGGCGACGTTCTCCCAAGCCGAGAGCGTGGGCAGCAGATTGAAGAACTGGAAGACGAAACCCACCTGGTGCCGCCGGAACTCGGACTGCTGATCGTCGTTGAGGCCGCCGATCTCCTTGTCCTGGAATCGAATCGACCCGGAGTCGGGACAATCCAGCGCACCCAGGATGTGCAGCATCGTGCTCTTGCCGGAACCCGAGGGCCCGATGATGGCGGTGAACTCGCCCGGCTCGATGCGCAGGCTGATCGAGTCCAGGGCGCGCACGGTCTGCTCCCCCACCCGGTATTCCTTGGTGACGTCGGTCAATTCCAGCATGGGCCTCTCCCCTTGTGATGTTGTGTCAGCTGGCCAGTGCGCGCGGGCGCGGCCGCCGGTACAGCTCGTCGGTACCGTACCGGTCCAGCACCGCGCGCAGCGCGGGCTGTTCGGCGGCCAGTTCGAGCCGCACCTGGTCCACCGACTTCCCCTGCGCCAGTGCGTGATCCAGTTTCACGGTCAGATGGTTCTCCCAGCGATGCCGCAGCGCGAGCAGCAGTCCGTCGACCCCGCCGAAGAGCCGGTCCAGCTCGGGCAGGTCGTGGAAGAGGTTGGGATCGGCGGGATTTCGCGCCGCCCGATCCAGTACGGTGTGCACGAGTTCGGTGCGAGCGTGCAGGTCTGCCCAGGTCATGGCCCCCTACCTTTCGTCGCGCATCCGATTTCGGTGCCGGATGCCGTTGCCCTGAACGCTACGGACGCCCGTGAGCCGTGTCGTCGTGCCGCGGACGCGACTCGAGCTCCTACCCCGGTAGGAGACCGCCCCCTGCCCGCGCACGATGTACGCCGTCATATCCGGCCACTAGCCTGACAGGATGGACGTGACAGACGCCACCCCGCAACCGGTAGGGCGCGCGTTGCGGAGATTGCACGAATGGGCGCTGGCCAGCGGCGCGCGCATCCAGCGGTTCGCGCGGCATCCGGTCGCGGAGTTCCGCACCAATGTGGAGCACTTCGGCTATCCGGTCCCTGTGGTGGCGGTATTCGACGTGGTGCTGCTGGTGATCGCGACGGTCGCGGTGGTGCAGCGCTACGACAGCGGCTATTGGCCGAGCCTGCTGCCGATCCTGGCCATGACGCTCACCTACATCACCGGGCCGCTCTACGCCTTCTTCGGGGTGCTGCCCAAACCGCTGATCATCGCGGTGCTGAACATGTCCGCGGCGGCGGTCTTCCTCTCGCAACCGGTGCCCTCGGATTCCGCGCCGTTCGTGCTGATCATCGCGGTCGGCGAGGTCGCGGCCCTGACCACGCCGCTGGCCAGCATCCCGGTGGCGCTGGTGATGATCGCGGAGCTGGCGTTCTTCGAATCCATCGGGCATATCGACGAGGGCCTGCCGGTCTACGCCATCGCGATCGTATGCGGGTGGATGACCGGCCAGTTCATGAACTTCCAGCGCCGCTACCTGTATCAGGAGCGCGAGAACCAAGAGGTGCGGACCGCGGCGGCGGCCGACGAGGAGCGCCGCCGGATCGCGCGCGAGGTGCACGACGTGATCGCGCATTCGCTGAGCATCACGCTGCTGCACGTGACCGCCGCCCGGCACGCCCTGCAGACCGACCGGGACGTGGACGAGGCGGTGGACGCGCTCACCGATGCCGAACGGCTGGGACGGCAGGCCATGGCCGATATCCGGCGCACGGTCGGGCTGCTCGATCAGCGGCCCACGCTACACAAACCCGAACCCGGGCTGGACGATATCGCCGAACTGGTGGCCGATTTCGTGCGCGCGGGCATGGAGGTCGACTACCGGATGAGCGGTGACAGCTCGGCGGTGTCGGCGGGCATGGGACTGGCGCTGTACCGGATCTGCCAGGAATCCCTCGCCAATATCGCCAAGCATGCCCCGGGCGCGTCGGCGCGGCTGCGAATCGCGCTGTGCGCCAAGGACATCACCGTCGAGATCGGCAATACGCTGCCGGCCGGGGCGGCGGTGCGCCCGGGCCGCGGCATGGGCATCGACGGCATGCGGCAGCGCACCGCCCTGCTCGGCGGCGATCTGCAGGCCGGGCCGGCCGGCGACGGCTGGCGGGTGTTCGCCCGCATCCCGATGCCCGGGCAGCTGTCCTGTATCGCCACCCAGGCCGAGGATTCGCTGCGCACCATGCTGCACAACATGACCCGTAAGACCCAGACCGACCCGGCCGGACCGGGCCAGCCGCAGGAGAGCATGTGACCGAGCGCCCCGACGAGGAACTCGTCGACGTACTGGTGGTCGACGATCAGGAACTGGTCCGGGGCGGATTGCGCCGAATCCTGCGCCGCCGTGACGGTTTCGTGGTGAGCGAATGCGCGGACGGCGACGAGGTGCCGGCCGCGCTCGCCGCGCACCGGCCGGATGTGGTGCTGATGGATCTGCGCATGAAACGCATCGGCGGGATCGAGGCGACGCGCACGCTGCGGGCCTTCCCGGACGCGCCGCCGGTGCTGGTGCTCACCACTTTCGATGACGACCAATTGCTTTCGGGGGCGCTGCGGGCGGGGGCTGCGGGCTTCATTCTCAAGGACTCCCCCGCCGAGGATCTGATCCGCGCGGTGCGCACGGTCGCGGGCGGCGGGTCCTGGCTCGATCCGTCGGTCACCCCGCGCGTGCTCACCGCATACCGATCGGTACCGGCGCCCGCGGCGCCCAGCAAGTCCCGCCTATCGGAACTGACCGTGCGCGAACTCGAAGTGCTCGAACTCATCGGCCGGGGACGTGTGAATTCCGAGATCGCGCGCAGTCTGGGCATCTCCGAAGTAACGGTCAAGAGCCATGTGGGACATATCTTCGGAAAGCTCGGGTTACGGGACCGGGCCGCGGCGATCGTCTTTGCGTTTGACCACGGCGTGGTCGCACCCGGAGAATCCAGTCCATAGGGGCGGGCCGCGGACACCTTCGTCGCGACCCGACCGAGAGTTGGAGGTTTGACGGGGTGGATGCACCGCCATCGCGGGCCGGCGGCAGTTTCGGGCCGTACGAGCTGCGCTCGCTGCTGGGCAGGGGCGGCATGGGGGAGGTCTACGAGGCCTACGACACGGTCAAGGACCGGGTGGTAGCGCTCAAACTGCTGCCGTCGGATCTCGCGAAAGACCCCTCCTACCAGGAACGTTTCCGTCGCGAATCGCAGGCGGCGGCGCGGCTGGCCGAACCGCACATCATCCCGATCCACGACTGGGGCGAGATCGACGGTGTGCTCTACATCGATATGCGGCTGGTGCGCGGACAGGATCTGCGCTCGCTGCTGGACTATCAAGGGCCGATGTCGCCGCTGCGCGCGGTCGCGATCGTGGAGCAGATCGCGGCGGCGCTGGACGCCGCGCACTACTCCGGGCTGGTGCACCGGGATGTGAAACCCGCCAATATTCTTGTCACTGATGCGGATTTCGCATATCTGGCCGATTTCGGCATCGCGCGGGCCGAAGGGGACACCACCCTCACCATGACCGGGACCGCGGTCGGGTCCTATGCCTATATGGCGCCCGAGCGGTTCGACGCGGGGCCGGTGACCGGGCGGGCGGACATCTACTCGCTGGGGTGCGTGCTGCACGAATGCCTCACGGGGACCAAGCCGTTCCCGGCGGACAATATGAGCGTGCTGATCCGGGCGCATCTTTCGGATCCGCCGCCGCGGCCCAGCACCCAATTGCCTGGCATACCGACCGCTCTGGATTCAGTGGTGGCGCGAGCGCTCGCCAAGGATCCGAACACGCGCTTCCTGACCGCCGGGGAATTCGCCCGCGCGGCGCGGATGGCCTTGGCCGGCACCGCCGTTCCCGCCCCGCCGACCGAGATCCTGCCGCAGGGGCGCACGCTGCCGCCGACCGGATCGGGTTTCGCGCCCGTCGGCGGACCGGGCCAGGCGGTTCCGGCCGGGAACCCCGGGGTGTTCGGTGCGCCCACCGGGCAGCAACCGACCACCCGGTTGCCCGGCACCGGCACGCCGAACGCGCCCGTGCAGAACTCGGATCCCACCGTGCGGCAACCCACTACCGGGACTTTCCGGGCGTACGTCACCGGCAGCTTCCCCGCCGCCGAAGCCGACGAACACCCCGCCACCTCCGACTTGCCGGTCATCGTGCCCGCGGATCCGACCGTGGTGCGGGTCAGCGATTTCCACTACACGCCGCTGCCCGCCGACGCGCAGCCGCAGCAGCCGGTCTGGGGCCATCAGCAGCGGGAATTCCCGTACGCGCCCGCGCCCGACCCGTCGCTGTATCCGACCTCGGAGCATCCGCGCGTCGATCCCGCCCCGCCGCGCTCGGCCTACCGGCCGCGCAGATCGGCGGCGGTGCCCATCTCGATCGGCGTGCTGACCATCGCGGCGGCCGCCATCGCGGGTGCGATCGGCTGGCAAGTCCTCGACGGCTCCCGCAACGAACCATCGAACAATGCGACTGATGCGACTGCGACACAACAGAATCCGGGCACGGTGAACATGCCGTCCCAGACCAAGGGCGGGACCACGACCACGTCCCCGGCGGCCACCACGGTGCAGCTGCCGGTGGGCGCTTCGCCGTGCTCGCCCGTTTACCCCTCGACCAACGGCTTCACCACCTCCGCGACCGGATCCACGGTCACCAGTTGTCCTTTCGCGGAGGAGGTGCGCCGGGCATATGCCGCCGCAACTGGGAGCCAGGGCGGATCGGCAAGTAATGTGGTCGCGGTCAGCCCGGTTACCGGCCGGGCGTACACGATGAACTGCACGGCCGCCGGGAAATTGGTCACGTGCATCGGTGGCGAGAACGCGGTGGTGTATGTCTACTGACCCTAATGCGGCCTGTCGCAAGGCCATTGCTCGATGTTTCGCGGTGGCGACGCTGTTCGCGGTGACGGCGTGCAGCGTGCAGGTGAAGACTTCCTCGGGCGCACCGGCGGCCGAGCCGGTGCCGGTGGTGCCGGTGCTCGCGGCGGATTCGCCCACCGGTCTGTCCATGATCGCGCCCGAACTGCCCGACCTGTTCGGTTTGCCGAAATCCATTGGCTTCACGGCGGATTTCTCGGAATTGCAGTCCGGGCTGGACGGTCGGATCGGACTGGCGATCATGCCGGTCGGCGGCGGCGAGGTGACGCTGCTGGGCAATTGGAGCAGCGGTATCGCCTGGTCCACCATCAAGGTGCCGCTGGCGCTGGCGGCGCTGCGCCACGATCCGGACGGTATGCGGTCCATCGCCGAGGCGGCCATCACCTATTCGGACAATGATGCGGCGCAGGAGCTCTGGAACTCGCTCGGCACCGGTAATCAGGCCGCCGAGGCGGTGGAATCGGTGCTGCGCGAGGCCGGGGACGCCACCACCGATGTGGCCGCGCGCCACACCCGGCTCGCCGCACTGGATTCCGACGATCTGCTGGCCTTCGGCGCGACCGAGTGGTCGCTCACCGATCAGGTGAAGTTCGCGGCCAATCTGCCCTGCCTGCCGCGCGCCAATTCGGTCATCTCGCTGATGAGCGAGATCACGCCGAGTCAGAGCTGGGGCCTGGGCAAGCTGATCGGCGCGGAATTCAAGGGCGGCTGGGGACCCGACGACTACACCGGCAAATACACGGTGCGCCAGTTCGGGCTGGTGCCCACGCTGGCCGGGCCGATCGCGGTGGCCATGGCGGCGGAACCGGAATCCGGCAGCTTCGACGACGCGACCGACATGATGGACAAGATGGCCGTACTGCTCGGCGATCACCTGTCCGACCTACGCAGCGGGCACTGCGGTCACTGACCGCGGGCCCGGCGGTCACCGTAGGGGCGGTGGCCATTAACAAGATCGGCGTGCGCGTCCATGAAATACCGGGACGCACACGCCGACTCGGGGGGACGGCCGTCAAAAGCGGCATTACGCACCGCGTTTGACCCGGTCGCCGCAACCCAGAACAATCCCTTGCGATTGACGGGTTTAGGTGTGTCCGCTAGGAACAGGGACTTACCGGTATCCGGGAAAATGGAGGTGACGGGGTGGACGGAGCGTTTGCGCACACCACGCGGCGACTATGGACGCGCCTGGTCGCGGGCGGTGCGGCGGCACTGCTGGCGGGTGCGCTGACCGGCTGCACCAGCAAGCCGGTACTGGTGCCGGAAACCACCTCGGTGGCGGGGACGAGCGGCGGCGCCGCACCGCTGGTCGCGGCCGTGCCCGGCAGTCTGGCCTGGGACTTCCTCAACAATCTGAAGCCGACGCTGAACGGCAAGGTGGGGCTGGCGCTGATGCCGGTCGGCGGGGATCGCGTAGTCGCCCTGGGCGATTGGACCACGGGGCCGGCCTGGTCGACCATGAAGGTGCCGCTCACGCTGGCGGCCTTGCGCGCCAACTCCGGATATACCGGTGCGGCGGCCAATGCCATCACCTATTCGGACAATACGGCCGCGGATACGCTCTGGCAGTCGCTCGGCGGCGCGGATACGGCGGCGCAGACGGTGCAGGCGGTATTGCGCGAGGGCGGGGACGCCACCACCAAGGTGCCGTCGGTGCGCATCCGGTCGGATTATTCGGCGTTCGGGCAGGCCGACTGGTCGCTGTCGGATCAGCTGAAGTTCGCGTCCCGGCTACCCTGCCTGCCCGAATCGGACGCGGTCACCTCATTGATGGGGAAGATCAGCTCCGGGCAGCGCTGGGGATTGGGCAATCTGGACAATGCGGAATTCAAGGGCGGGTGGGGGCCCGATACCTCCGGAAGTTACCTGGTCCGGCAGTTCGGGCTCATTCCGGTGGAAGGCGGCGAATTGGCCATCGCCATTGCCGCACAGCCCAATTCCGGGTCCTTCGACGACGGCACCGCCATGCTCACCAAGGTGGCCACGCTGATCAACGGGCACCTGGAGGAACTGCGCGGCGGGCACTGCGCCCACTAGCTTCGGGGGCGCGGCCCGCGAACGCGCGGGTTCGGGCATGATGGGGGCCATGCGCATCGGAGTCTTGACCGGAGGCGGAGACTGCCCAGGGCTGAACGCGGTGATTCGGGCCGTCGTTCGGACCGCGAACGGGCGCTGGGGGGATGCGATCGTCGGGTTCCAGGACGGGTGGCGCGGGCTACTCGAGGATCGCAAGATCCAGATCCTCAACAACGACCGCACCGACCGCCTGCTCACCAAGGGCGGGACCATTCTCGGCACCGCGCGCACCAATCCCGACGTGCTGCGCGCCGGGCTGCCCCGGATCAAGCAGACCCTCGACGACAACGGCATCGACGCGCTCATCCCGATCGGCGGCGAAGGCACGCTGACCGCGGCGTCCTGGCTGGCCGACGAGGGCGTGCCGGTGGTGGGCGTGCCCAAGACCATCGACAACGACATCGACTGCACCGACACCACCTTCGGCCACGACACCGCGGTCGCCATCGCCACCGAGGCCATCGACCGGCTGCACACCACCGCCGAATCCCATCAGCGCGTCATGCTGGTGGAGGTCATGGGCCGGCACGCGGGCTGGATCGCCATCAATTCCGGCATCGCCTCCGGCGCCCACCTCACCCTGGTACCCGAGGTCCCGTTCGACGTGGACGAGGTCTGCGCCATGGTGAAACGCCGCTTCCAGCGCGGAGATTCGCACTTCATCTGCGTCGTCGCCGAAGGCGCCCACCCCGACCCCGCCTCCATGACCCTGCGCGACGGCGGCATCGACGAATTCGGCCACGTCCGCTTCACCGGCGTCGCCCAGCAGCTGGCCCCCGAAATCGAACGCCGCATCGGCAAGGAGGTCCGCGTCACGGTGCTCGGCCACGTGCAGCGCGGCGGAACGCCGACCCCCTACGACCGCGTGCTCGCCACCCGCTTCGGCGTCCACGCGGCGGAAGCGGTGCACGCCGGGAACTTCGGGCAGATGGTCGCATTGCACGGCAACGACGTCGCCCTGGTCCCGCTGTCCGAGGCCACCAAGCAGCTGAAACTGGTGCCCGCCGATCGGTATCGGGAAGCCGCGGCCTTCTTCGGCTGAGCGGTATCGAGCCGCAGGTTCTTTTGGGATCGGCCCGCGCATCGGGATGCGCGGGCCGTTGCTCACTGGGCCGCGAACAGTTGCCCGGCCATGCGCAGGGAGCTGTCGACGGTGTCGAAACCGCGTGGGAGCATGACGCGTTCGTAGGCGGCCACCGCGGCGAGGAGGGACTGCTCGCCGGCCGCCGCTTTCACCAGTTCGCTCGCCAGGGATTCGGCGTCCTGCAAGGCGGTGTTCGCGCCGACTCCGCCGGTGGGCGGCATGGTGTGGATGGCGTCGCCGAGCAGGGTGACCGGGCCGGATTCCCAGGCCGGGATGCGTTCGGCGGCGCGAATGGTGATGGGGAAGAAGGATTCCGGGTCGGCGTGCGCGAGGAGTGCGCGCACCGCGGGATCCCAGTCGGCGGTGGCGTCGACCGTGAGTTTCCAGAGGGATTCGGGGGTCATGGCGAAGAGTTCGGCATCGGGGACGCCGATCAGTGCGGCGGGGGCGGCCAGGGTGGTCATCAGGTAGTCCTGGGCTCCGTCGGGGCGGGTGCGGAAGCGCTGGGGCGCGAATCCCACGCCGAGGCCGGTGCCGTCGGCGACCCAGCAGAATCCGCGCCGGAAGTCCGGGGGCAGTAGCGGTTCCGTGTCCTCGGTGAGCGTCATCCGGCCGTACAGGCACCGGATGCCGAGATCGTTCACGACGGCTTCCGGCAGCAGTTGCCTGCGCACGGCCGACCCGACGCCCCTCCGCACCGATCAGCAGATCACCCTCGTCGGCGCCGCCCTCGGCGAATTCCACTCGTACCCGGCCGTTTTCGCCGATTCGGTAGCTACGCACGGTATGTCCGAACCGCACCACGTCGTCGAGCCCCGTGAGCAGTGCGCGCCGAAAGGCTTCCCGGTCCACATTCGTGATCTCGTCCGCGCTCACGTCCGGGAAAGTCTGCACCATCACCGGCCGTAGCTCCCGGGTGTACATCCCCACCAGGTCACCGCTGATCCCGCTGACCCGCCACACCGCATCGAGAACCTCCGGCGGCAGGCAGGCTCGCAGCGCGGCGTTCCCGTTCGGATCGATGTGAATCCGGTACCCCTGATTTCGCGTGCGCGGCGTCGGGTCCTGCTCGTACACGGCCACTTCGAACCCACCGCGCCGCAGGGCGTGCGCGAGCGCCAGCCCGCCGAGTCCGCCGCCGGCAATAAGCACCTTGGTCATCTCAATATCCTTCGAGTGGTTTCTGATCAACCCGCTGCGACCAGCGGTTCTCCTTCATCGTCACCTCATCGGACAACTTTGTCAATCATCCGTTTGATTAATTCATCCATGCACATGATTGTGCCAGCTGGAGCTAAGATCGCCTCATGCCGACGTCGAAGCCCCGCAGGTCCCCCAAACCCCAGGAGCGTCAGCGCGACCCCGAACGCACCCGCAACCTCATCCTGGAAGCCGCCGCCGCCGAATTCGGCGCGCACGGCTACGCGGGCGCCCGGGTCAGCGCCATCGCCGCCCGCGCCGGCGTCAACCAGCAACTGATCTCCTACTACTTCGACGGCAAAGAGGGCCTCTACCAAGCCATTTCGCAGCAATGGCAAGACCGCCAGCGCGAACTCTCGGCGCCCGGCACCCCCCTGCCCGAACAACTGCGCGGCTACGCGCTCGAAGCGCTGCACAATCCCGCCGGCCCCCGCCTGCTCGCCTGGAACGGCCTCCAGTACACCGGCTCTCCCACCGACGATCCCGACGGCTCTGCCCGCACCACCCAGATGTCGCCCGCCCTGGATTCCCTGCGCGCCCTGCAGAATTCCGGCGCCCTCCCCGCCGACCTGGACCCCGCCGCCCTGCTCGTCATGCTCATGGCCGCCGCCATGGCCCCCACCACCCTCCCCCAGGTGATCCAGGGCCTCACCGGCGCCGACCCCCGATCCCCCGCCTTCCTCGAACATTTCGCCGATCAGCTCGCCCTCGTCGCCCGCCACCTGGGCCTCGATTCCCCCTGATCCGCCCTTGCCTTGACCCCGAGGACAATGTTTACCGTCGATGACATGCACCTCGACCACGCCGTCCGATCGGCCGAAATCACCCCCGTCACCGACGACGCCTTCGATCAGGAGGTTCTCGCTCACCCCGGCCTGGTCCTCGTCGACTTCTGGGCCACCTGGTGCCCGCCGTGCCGGATGATCGCACCGGTGCTGGCCGCCATCGCCGCGGAGCACGCGGATTGCCTGACCATCCGGAAACTCGATGTCGACCAGAACCCGCTCACCGCGAGCAAATACCGGATCCTGTCGATGCCGACCCTCATCGTCTTTCAGAACGGGGAGCCCATCCGCACCCTTGTCGGCGCCCGCCCCAAAACCAGACTGCTGAGCGAACTCCAGGACATTTTGTGCCATAAAAATTCCTGAGCCCGCAAACCAAAGGCACTGCATCGTAGTGTGATTCGACATCACCGGGGGTGCCGAACAGTGCGGGGGAACAGTCCGTACCCGTATTTTCCGGTGCATGTGATCGGCCGATACGGAAGGGTGCGAACGTGAATTCTCCGATGCTGTCCAAAGGGCAGAACATTCCATTGCCGGACGATGTGGTCCGTATCGACGTGGTGGTGGGATGGACCGAATCGGAGATCGAGGTCGACGCGTCGGCGTTATTGCTGGGCGCCGATCGAAAAGTGCGGTCCGACAACGACCTGGTCTTCTACAACCAGCCGGAATCGGCGGACGGGTCGGTGCGGATTCTGGGCACCAGCGTGATCGAGGAAGGCGCGCAGACCCGGATCTCGATCGACCTGTCGGCGGTGCCCGCGGATGTGCACACCATCGCACTGGTGGGCAGCCTGAGCGCCGGGACCTTCGGCGATCTGGGCAAGATCGCCTTCCGGGTGGTGGACGGGGCCGGACAGTCGCTGGCCGAATATCTGACCGCCGATGCCACCAGTGAATCGGCCTTCCATTTCGGCGACGTCTACCGCCGCGGCGAGGAATGGAAGGTGCGCGCGGTCGGGCAGGGCTGGGACACCGGATTGGCCGGCCTGGCCAAGGATTTCGGCGTCTCCATCGACGACGACACCGCGGCCGCGAGCCCGGAGGTCGTCGCGCCGGTGGAGCCCGCGCCGCAGGACCAGGCCGCACCGGTCGCGCCCGCGCCGCGCACGCGCGGCGTCCGGACCACCAAGAAGGTGGTCAAGAAGGCCAAGCCGATCGAGTTCAAGTTCGCCGAGCACGACGGCTGGCAGACCGCGCGCCTGTTCTCGGTCATCGGCGTCGGAGCCGGTGAGGAGCAGGAGCGGCGGGCCACCTCGGCGCTGATCGCCACCATGCAGGCGGTCAAACCGTTCGCCCGCGCCCTGTGCGCTCGAATGGGCGCTCCGGCAGGGACTTTCGAGGGTTACGTCGAAGTCCAGTACGAGCGCGGCGATTCCAAGGTCATTCCGGACGGCGTGCTGAAGGTGGTGCGGGGCAGCCGGACCTGGACCGGACTGCTGGAGGTCAAGACCGGGAACGGCAAGCTGCGCAAGGACCAGTTGGAGAACTACCTCGACGTGGCCCGGCGGAAGAAGTACGACGTGGTGGTCAGCTTGTCGAACGACATTCCGGCCGGGCCCGGGGAACTGCCGGTGGAGGTCGACCGGCGCAAACTCACCAAAGTCGCACTGCGGCATCTGTCCTGGGCGGAGGTAGCGCACGAAGCCCGGATGCTGCTCTCGCACGGCGGCATCGAGGATGATCTGCAGGCCTGGATCTTGAGCGAATTCCTGCGCTACCTCGACCATCCCAGATCGGGCGCCACTGAATTCGCCGATATGGGCCGGCACTGGGTCGCGGTGCGGGACGCGGTCACCGCGGGCACGCTGCGCGCCGGGGACCAGAAGGCCCTGGCGGTGGCCGATACCTGGGTCTCGCTGGCCCGGCATCTCGCATTGCGGGTGACGGCCGAGCTCGGGGTGACCGTCAATCATGTGCTGCCGCGCAAGTTCCGCGGCGATCCCGCCGCCCGCAATGCCGCCGTCGCCGAACGGCTGGCCGCGGACGGCAGTTTCGAGGCGGTGCTGCGGATTCCCGACACAGCGGGTGATCTGACCGTGGTCGCCGACGTACGCACCAATACGATCCGGTGCCGTACCACCCTGGACGCGCCGAACGAAGGCACCTCGGCGCGCCGATTGTCCTGGCTGCTCAAACAACTGGAGCAGGCGCCGGGCGAGGTGCGGGTGGAAGTGGTGTTCTCCGAACGCGGCAACGAGGCCTGCGAACATCTGTCCGTGGCGCGCACCGACCCCAAGCTGCTGACCGCCGGGCGGGCCGGCGAAATCGTGTCTTTCGCGCTGGAACAGTCTTTTCCGATGGCCAAGGGCCGATCCGGCACCGCGGCCGGTTTCGTCGCGAGCGTGAAAACCGCGACCGACGCCTTCTACGGCGCGGTGGTGCAACCGCTGCGCGGCTGGGTGCCCGCCGCACCCAAACAGCCCGAAGGAGTTCCGGCCGAACCCGTGCTCGCCGCCGATTCCTGATTACCGGTCGAAAGCGCCCGCTGCTACGGCGGTGGTGAAGCGATCCCATTCGGCGGGAGCGAAGTGCAGGCACGGGCCGGTGGGGTTTTTGCTGTCCCGGATGCCTACGCCGGTGGTGAGGAAGGCTATTTCGACGCATTCCTTGGCGCCGGTGCTGCGGGCGCTTTTGAACCACCGGGCGCCGGCGGGGTCGACGTTCACGTCGCGTACTCCTTCGCTGCCTTTCGTAGGAGGTCTCTGCTGGCGGACTCGTCCAGTGCGCTGCGCTGAAGAGCCCGGTATGCCTCGAGATAGCGGTCCACCGACGCCTGCTTTTCCAGATACAGGTCGCCCAGGAAGTTCTCCAGGTACACCACGGTCGGTTCGACCGGTTTGCCGACGGTGTCCCGGCCGAAATCCAGAATCACGAAGGGTCCGACCGTATGTCCGGTCGGGACGCCCGCGGAGAAGGGTAGTACACGAACAGCGATCGTCGACATGGTCGACAGGTCCGCCACGCGGCGGAGTTGCGCGGACATGACGCGCGGACTGCCGACCAGCCTGCGAAGAGCGGTTTCGTGCACCACCAGGTCGAAGGTGGCGGGGGTGCGTTTGCGGGTCAAGAGGGATTGGCGGCGCAGCTTGAGCTGGACCCGGCGGTCCAGGGCGTCGGGTTCGGCATCCGGCCAGTAATCGCCGATCAGGACCCGGGCGTAGTCGGCGGTCTGCAGCAGGCCGGGGATCAGATCGGGCTGGTAGGTGATCAGCGCGCGGGCCGAAGCCTCCAGGCCGACATAGACATTGAAGCCCTCCGGCACCAGATCCTCGTATTCGTGCCACCAGGACTTGACGCTCGCCTGTTGCGCAAGGCCCGCCAGAGCGGCGGTGAACTCGTCGTCGAAGTCGTAGATACGGCACAGTTCCCGGATATCGAGCACCCGGATCTTCTCCGCATTACCGGTTTCCAGGCGCTGGAGTTTCGATTCGCTCCATTCCATCAAGCCGGCCGCTTCGGCGATCGTCATATTGCATTGCATTCGGCCCTCGCGCAGATATCGCCCCAGTTGGCGGCGCGGCAGGGTGGAACCATGGTCGGACATCGAACTCTCCCCCACGAAGGCGGTTTTCGGTCGCTGTGAACGATGCTCCCATGCAATATGAATGCTGACCTGGAGGTTTCGGAAAGTTTTCCACGGCGTGCGGAGTTCGGCCGCCGGTTCGCCGGTGCGGTGCTGGACTGGAGTCGCGCCCGGTGAGAGCCGGAGCCCCGATACCTCTGGACCCACTCGTCCCCGAGCCGGGCGCACCCACTCCGCGCATTCGCGTAATAATTCCGGCATTGCGGGCCGACCGGTCGGTGAAGAATTTGGCTATTCACACGCGAATATCCAGGCGAGCCAACCCATACCGCCATGCGCGCGCACAAACCTCGATACGCTTTCTCCCAGGCCCGGTGTCACGCCCGCCGCCCGCCGACAGCCAGCGCCGGACCGCGAATTTGCCTGCCCCCTGCGCTGATCCGGCGGACACCATGATGTATCTGTTCGATTGCACCGTAGAACCCGGCGACCTGACCCTGTCGCAAGCTCACGAAGCCATGCAGATCCATAGATGCTGCACCGTCGACAACTGCCGAATCCGCCGCCGCGCCCGGCAGATCCTGGTCGAGCAAGGCCTGATGGTGCTCGACCACCGCGCAAGCCCGTGAGCACCGGCTACCCGCCCACCACCAGCACCACCACCGCCAGCAGCACTACCAGCACCACCAACGCCACGCCCAGCACCACCAACGCCGCCACCTGAGACCGCTCCAATTGCTCCGGCCGCTGCGGCGGCGGCATCGAAATCGGCGGGAATTGCCCGGTATTCGGCCCGAACACATTCGGCGGCAATTGCTCCGGGTACCGCGGGAACCCCGTTTCCGCCGGCAACGGCACCCGCTGCGAAACCGTCAACCCCTCCGAACCCTGCGCCGGGCCGGCATCCACCGCACCGGGATCGGCAGCCGGTCCGGCGCTTGCCGGAAGCTCTTCGCCCACAGCGGAATCCGCTCCGCCGGGCGCGGCCGGAGCCGAGGGTTCGGTGGGATCGGCGCCCTCGCCGTCGACCGGTTCCTGCGGAACGGCCGACTCCGGCCCGCTCGCGGCCGTATCCGGGGAAGCCTCCTCCGCCGCAGCGATATCGGCTCGCCCCGGAGCCGTCGAAGCGGGGCCGTCGTCCGACCCCGGGTTCCCATCGACACCGGGAGTGCCGTCGTCGGCGGCGGGTGCGGCGTCGGCGGGCGCCTCGACGGTCCGGGCCTCCGGCAAAGTCGTTGCGGCCGGGTCGTTCCGGGCCGGCCGCAGCGGCGACACCGCGGCCGCCCCGCCTGCGGATCGGCCGCCCGCGTCATGCTTGGCACGCTCCCGCTCGGGTATGAACGCACCGGATTCCGGATGGCGCACCATTTCCGATACTCGATCCCCGACGAACGCCTCCGCACTCGACGCTCGATGCCGGCCCGGCTCAGCCGCGACCCGAGCCGCCGCCTCGAACGCCGAGCCGCTCGAGCCGGACGCCGCACCGAGATCCGAGCCCTTCGACCCCGCCGCCGATTCCTCGGACGACGCCGCGGCTTCCGGGCGGGACTCCGACTGGGAACGTGAACCGTCCTCGCGGACCGGTACCGCGACCGTATGGGTCATGGTGGTGCGCTCGGACTGAGCCTGAGCGGTCACCGGCATCTCGGTGGCGTCCACCGGCTCGGCCGTCGCGACCTGCTGAGCGGCGGGTGTCGCCGGTTGCGGCAGCAAGTCGGTGCGCTGCCGGGACAACTCGTCGGACATCGATTCCGTCGTCTCCGGTGGTGGCAGCGAGCCCGGCTGAGCCGGCGCGGCCGGATACGCCTGCGGCGACGGCGAATACACGGGTGGATATGCGGCCGGCGCACCGGCGCCCGGGTAACCCAGCGGCTCCCCGGAACTCGGCTGACCCGGCGGCGCGACCTGCGGGCCGGCTACCGGGCCTTGGGGCGGCACCTGTCCGGGCACCGGATGACCCGGTGCCGGTGGCGCACTCGGCGCGGCAGGGTATCCCTGGGGCGCGGGTGCCGGGTAGTTCGGCGGGGGCGCGGCCGGCGGGCCCTGATAGCCCGGGAGTGGAGCCGGGTAGGCCGGAGCCTGGGGCACGTAGCCGGGCGGGGCCGGCTGGGCGGCGTTCTGGGGGTAGGGGCGATGGGTCGGACCGGATTGCACCGGCGGCGTGGGGATTTGACGGAGCGGGGCGGTCAAGGCGCGGCGGGCGGCCTTGGCGAAATCGGAGCAGGAGGGGAAGCGGTCGATGGGGCGCTTCGCCATGGCTTTGGTGATGACGGCGTCCATGGCGGGTGAGAGGCCGGGGCGGCGCAGGCTGACGGGCGGCGGCAGGAGTTGCAGGTGGCCGCGGATCAGTTCGCCAGGATGCGGGGAATCGAAGGGGCCGATGCCGATCAGCAGCCAGTAGAGCGCACAGCCCAGGGAGTACTGGTCGGTGGTGTGGTCCAGATGCTGACCCGTCATCTGTTCGGGCGAGGCGTACGCCAGCGTCGCGGTGAACATGCCGGCCTGAGTGAGGTGGGTGGAATCCTCGCGCAGTCGGGCAATGCCGAAGTCGGTGAGGAAGACGCGTTCACCGTGCCCGGCCACCGCGCGCGCCAGAATGATGTTGGCGGGCTTGACATCCCGGTGCAGCACGCCGCGGCTGTGCGCGTAATCCAGTGCGGAGGCGACGCCTTCGATGATCTGCACGGCGCGTTCCGGCGGCAATTGGGTGACATCCACGCCGGCGGCGTCGACACCGTCCACGTACTGCATGGAGATCCACAGCTGCGCGTCCTCGGTCCCGCGGTCGTACACCTCGACGATATTCGGGTGATCGAGCTGCGCGACCATCTCGGCTTCGCGTTCGAAGCGCGTGCGAATCTCCCTGTCCGCGTACAATTCCCGGTTCAGCAGCTTGAGCGCGGTGAGCTTGCCCAACCGGGGATGCCGGGCGAGATACACCGATCCCATTCCGCCCTGTCCGAGCAGCCGTTCGATGCGGAAACCGGCGAAGATGTCCCCGCTGTTCAGCACTTCGACGACCCCCTTCCGGTGACGTACAAGTCCGTGAGCCTACTCGTTTTCACACTGGTCAGCCGGTCAGCCCGGCGTCACCAGACCCGATTCGTAGGCGAGCACCACGGCTTGCGCCCGGTCCCGCAAATTCAGCTTCGCGAACACTTTGGAGACATGCGTTTTCACCGTCTGTTCTGCCACGAAAAGACTTTCGGCGATTTCCGCGTTCGACATGCCGCGTGCCACCAATTCCAGCACTTCGCGCTCGCGTGGCGTGAGCACCGACAGCGCGGGCGCGGGGTTGCGGCGCGTCCGGCGACGCGTCACGTCTTCGATGAGCCGCCGCGTCACGGTAGGCGCCAGCAACGCGTCTCCGGCCGCGACCACTCGCACGGCGCGCACCAACTCCTCCGCCGGCGCGTCTTTGAGCAGGAACCCGCTCGCGCCGATCGTCAACGCCTCGTACACGTAGTCGTCGATATCGAAGGTCGTCAGCATGAGCACTCGTACCGGCGGATCCATACCGGCGCCGAGAATGGCGCGCGCCGCGTCCAATCCGTTCATCTCCGGCATGCGCACATCCATGAGCACCACATCCGGCCGCAGTCGCTTCGCTTCCGCCACAGCGATTTTGCCGTCCGGAGCGTCACCGACGACGCTGATATCGGCTTGCGCGCCCAGCAGCGCCCCGAAGCCCGCTCGCACCATCGCCTGGTCGTCGGCGATCAACACCGTTATCGCCACAGTCCCACCTCACGCACGCCACCGAGTTTGCCACGCCGGAGGGTGGATACGGGTGGGCGGAGCAACTTCGCGCACCGGGAGGGTTGGAGTTTTGCTCCACTTCGGGGGCGTTCCGGTCGGGAAACCGACGGGGAGGGCCGGAAAGTGGAGCAAAACTCCAGGTTATGGGGCCGAAACCGGTGCGGCGACCAGCAGCGGCAGTTCAGCCCGCACATCGAAGCCACCATCCGGACGTGCGCCGGCGTACAAAGTGCCGCCGACCGCCTCCGCCCGGGATCGCATACCGGCGATGCCGCTGCCGGGAGTCGCGGACGGATCCGCCACCGTGAGCGGTCGGTCATTGGCAACCGTCAAGATGAGGGCGGCGGCTTGGGCGATGTGCACACGCACCGGCGCGCCGGAAGCGTGGCGAGAAGCGTTCGCGAGTGACTCTTGGACGATGCGGTACGCCGCCAGTCCGGTCGTCTCCGGCACTTCCGTCAGATTCCCATCGATCTTCCACGTGATGGGAACACCTGCTCGCAACGCTCCTTCGAGCAGCCCTCGGATGTCGGCGGCGGTCGGTTGCGGGGCGTGTTCGGGGAGTTGCCCGTCGCTGCGCAGTACGCCCAGCAAGCCGCGGATCTCGTTCAATGCCGCCCGCGCCCCGGTGCCGATCGATTCGAATTCGGCTTGCGCTTCCGCAGATAGTCCGGTGATCCGGTACGGGGCGGTTTGCGCCTGCACCACCACCATCGACATGTGATGGGCTACGACGTCGTGCAGGTCGCGGGCGATGCGAGCTTTCTCCTCGAGGATTGCCCTGCGGGCGCGCTCCAGCTCGGTTTCTTCCGCGGACTTCATCAGGGCTTGCCGTTGCACCACCACCCAGCGGATGAGCAGGCCGAAGATCACCAGCCCGGTGATGGCGATGGGCCAGCCGAAGCCGGCGTCGGCGAAGCTGTCGCCGCTGTTGGCCATGGTCGTGGCGAACAGCAGTGACGTGGCGATCCACACCACGCCGACGATCCGGATCGGCGAACGCACCGCGACCGCGAACACCAGCGCGAACAACGACAGGATGTGCACCACTTGGAAGGGGATGGTGTTGCCCGGTTGATGCGGCACCGCCACCGATATCAGCAGCGCCGACCCGGCCGATACCGCCCACCCCAGCGCCGGATTGACGCGGACCAGCAAGATCGGGAACGCCGCGAACCCGGCGATGAACGGCATGGCGGCGGCCGGCACCTTGTGCGTCACCTGCAGGGTGGGCCATGCCACCGCGATGAACACCAATGCCACGAATAACGTGACGGCGTCGAACCACATCCGACCTGTTTTCGGACGTACTCGTCCGACCGCATCACCGACCATGCCATCGACGGTAGAGAACCGGGGCCGACGCCACGTCATACCCCCGGGCGATCTCCCACCCCATACCGGAGTATCAGTCCGGTCCGCTTCTCCCCCGTTTCGGCCAGACGGGAACGGTTCGCGGGCGTGAGGCCCAGGTCGGCGGCCGATTCCTAGCGTTCTGAGCCATGAGAGCGTTCCCGTCCAGCCAGGCCCGCACGCCCCACGATTCCCCCATTACGGCAGCCGCCGACGATTCCGCGGCGTTCGGCTCCTCCGGCCGTCGCGCCGGGCTGCTGGCCGGAGTCGCACTGCTGGTCGCCTCGGTCGCGGTGGTGTTCGCGCCGGCCGCGAGCGCCGCGTCGGCCACGCCGGTGCTGCCGGAGAGTCTCGGGGCGCGCCTGGCGGTGGAATCGACGGTGGGACAGCAGGATCCGGCGCTCATTCCCGCCGACTTCGCCACCTCGGCCGGATACCGTCCCGTGTTGTCGGACGGCATTCTGGTCAACCCGAACGGTGACTGCTCGTCGCCGGTCCCGCTGCCCGCCGAGTTCGATCTGGCGTGCAAGGCGCACGACCTCGGGTACGACCTGCTCCGTTACGCGGGCGATCACGGTGAACCGCTGGGGCCGTGGGCGCGTCAGAGTCTCGATGCCGCATTGGAACAGCGCATGCATGCCGCGTGTGCGGCGCGCACCGAGACGCTGGCTCGCACGCAATGCCAGGTGATGGCCAGTATCGCCACCGCGGCCGTGGATCTGAATTCGATCCGGCAGGACTACGGGGTGCCGGTGCACGAGACGCTGCTCGCCGCCGGACCCGACTCCCCTTCCCCGCTCGTGCGCATTCTCCAGGTGAGTGGCATCGCGTTCCTGCTCGCCGGAATCACTTCGGCCATCACGGTTTTCACCCGCCGGATGCGTGCGCGCCGCAATGAACGGCGTAACTCGCCGGAGGTGCGGGGGTGACCGTCCAGCTGACATCTTCCATCGCAGCAGAGGAGTTGCACATGCCACCGCTGAACGCGGATACCGCCATGCTCGACCGGGCGCCGGAGGGGGCGGCGGGCGAGATATCTACGAGCCGTGTGGATTCCGACCGAAAGCATGCCGGAATGACGGTGGGTGCCGGCTGTGGGAGGGGGCGGGTCGGGCAGGCGGTTGCCGCCCGGGTGCCGCGGGTGGGGACGGCGGCGGCTGTCACGGCCGGGGTGGTTGCCTCGCTCGCGCCCGGCCTCTTGCCTCGGACACCGATGGCGCAGGCCATTGTTACCGCATTGCTGGTGGTTCTATCGCTGGCGGGAGCTGGGGTCGTGCGGGTTGTGTTGCGGCGGTTCCGGGGTCGGCGGGAAACGTCGCCGGGATTGCGATTGGCGGCGGGCGGAGCAGGGGTTGCCGCGATCGGGATGGCGATGACGTATGCGGAGTACTGGCAGAACCGGTTGCGGGAGGTGATGGGGGTCGGCGCTATCGGTCTCGGGTACTGGGCGCGATGGGCGTTGACCACGGTACTGATCGTGGCCGTCGTCGTCGGGATCTGGTTCGGGTTGCGCTGGGTCGTAAGAGGTTTGGGTCGAATGCGGAGTGCCTTGATCGGGTTGGTGACACTGCTCGGGGTGCAGTTCGCCGGGGTGCCGATAGTGGTGGAATGGCGGCAGGCGGCTTATGCGGCGGCCGATTCGTTCGTGGACCCCACTGTGGTGCAGCCTGTTTCGTCGACCAGGTCGGGGAGTCCCGGGTCGGCGGCGAGCTGGGCCGAACTGGGTGCGCAGGGACGGCGGTTCGTCGCCGGAGGTTCGGGGGCAGGGGTGCGGGTGTATGTGGGATTGCATTCGGCGCGGGATCTACCGGCGCGGGTCGAGTTGGCGGTCCGGGAACTGGAGCGGGCGGGCGGATTCGAGCGGGGGAATCTGGTGCTGATGGTGCCCACCGGCTCCGGCTGGATCGATTCGGACGCGGCGAAGGGCATGGAGGAGAAGTTCGGCGGCGATGTGGCGCTGGCCGGGCTGCAGTACTCGGCCGCGCCGAGCTGGGTGACGTTCATGTTCGGGCGGAATGCGGCGGCGGAGTCGGCGCGGGCCCTGTTCGAGGCGGTGGAGCAACGGATTTCGACGCTGCCGCGGCGGCCGAAGTTGTACGTGTACGGGCAGAGCCTGGGCGCGGTCGGCGGAAATGCCATCTTCGGCGACGATGCCGAGCAGGATCGGCGGACGTGCTCGGTGCTGTGGGCGGGGCCGCCGGCGAACGCGGTGCATCGTTCGGGGGCAGCGGTTCTCGCGAATGCGTCCGATCCGGTGGTGCATTGGTCGCCGTCACTGCTGTGGCGGGCACCGGATCTCAGCGGTACCCGCCCGGATGCGCCGGTACCGCAATGGCTTCCGGTGGTGAGCTTCGTGCAGACCACCGCGGACCTGCTCGGCGCACTGGATGCTCCCGCCGGGCACGGTCACCGCTACGGCACCGATCAGGGCACCGCACTGCCCGATTGCTGAGTCATCCGGGATACCGTGCGTACCACTCGTCGGAGGGTTCCCCGTAGGCATTGCTCGGCGGGTTCGGCCCGAATTCGGTGCAGAAATCCGTGGCGAGGCGGTCGATGATGGGCGCGGCGTCCAGGCGGGCATGCCATTCGGCGGGAATGGCCTGCACGCCGAGCCGCGCGCCCAGCAGATTGCCGCAGATGGCTCCGGTGGAATCGCTGTCCCCGGAGTGATTGACAGCCAGCAGCACCCCGTTGCGGAAGATCTGTTCCGGTGTGCCGCCGATGGTTTCGGCACACAGCGCCGCGCAGACCGCGATGGCCAGCGCGTCCGGGCCGATCACCCCGAAGCCCAGCGGATCCAGGATCTCGGGCTCGGGCATGACTCCGCCCGCGCCCGCGGCGGCGTCGGCGAGCCGGATGGCGGTCGCGAGCGCCTCGGACGTCTCCTGATGATCGCGATGCCGCGCGAGTTCACTGGCCGCATGGTTGAGCGAGGTGCGCAGATCCAGTCCGCGCGACAGGCCGAATACGGTGGCGGCCAGAGTGCCCGCGGGCAGCCATCCGCTCGGGTTGCCGTGCGTCAGAGCCGCTGCGTCACAGGCTGATTCGAACGCCGACGGCAGCGAGTGCAGGAATCCGATAGGCGCCGCCCGCACCACTCCCGCGCAGCCCTTGGAATCGTTGATCGGCCGATCCCGCGTCCCCAGTGGCGATCCCGGCTGCCGGCGTTCGGCGGCCCGCTGCATGGCGGTGGTGGTGGCATGTGTCGGCCCCCGGTAGCTCATCAATTCGGGGTATCCGCTCAACCCGCTGCGCAGTGCGAACGGCTGTTCCGGCAGCGAAACCCCTTGCCCCTGCAGCCAAACGAGCAGGTTCTCCTGAATCATGGCGACCGTCGCCCCGCCGATGCCGCGCGCCCGCGCCCGCACCGAGCTGCGGATCAGCGCCTCCATGGTGAACAGCGCCAGCTGCGTCTCGTCGGTGATCTTGCCTTTGTAGGTGTCGCCGCTGCCGGTCATGCCCCGGGATCCGTAGCGCTGCAGGATATTCGGCAGCAGCATCATCTCCACCGGCGCGCCCAGCGCATCGCCCACGGCGCCGCCGAGCATGCACCCGTGCACGATCTCGCGCTGCGATCGCGCGGACCCGTTGCTCGATTCGGGCGGCGGTTCGCGCCGGGTCACCACGGTCGGCCCGGCGGGCGGGTTCACCGCATCCCAGGCGGCCTCCGCGAATTCGGTGCAGCTGGTGAACCTTTCCCGCGGATCCTTCGCCAACGCCCGCGCCAGTACCCGATCCAGTTCGGGCGGCAGGTCGTGCCGGAAGGAGACGACGGTCGGCGGCGTGCCCTGGATATGGCCCAGCAGCACGGTCGCGATGCTGGGGGCGTCGTAGGGCCCGCGCCCGGTCAGCAATCGGAACAGCGTGCACGCCAGCGAGTATTGATCCGAGCGCGCGTCGAGGGGGTCGGCCGACAGTTGCTCCGGCGAGGCGTACGCGAGGGTGGCGTTGAGGGTTCCGGTGCGGGTGAGGTGCGCGGTGTCGTCGAGCACGCGAGCGATTCCGAAGTCGCTCAACAGCACTCGCTCGCTGAACCCGGTGGCGGTGCCCGCGGAGTGCGACAGCAGGATATTGGCGGGCTTCACATCGCGGTGCAGCACGCCCTTGCCGTGCGCGTAATCCAGTGCGGCGGCGGTCTGGATGATGATCTCCACCGCACGCTCGGGACTGAGCGCCCGCCAGTCCACCGTGGCCCCGTCCTGGCCGTCCACGTACTGCATGGCGATCCACAACTGATCGCCCTCGGCCCCGCGGTCGTACACGGTGATGATGTTCGGATGGTCGAGCCGCGCCACCACGTCGGCTTCGCGCTCGAACCGGACGCGGGTGTCGTTGTCCCCGAACATTTCCGGATGCAACAGCTTGAGCGCGGTCATGCGGGGCAGGCGCGGATGTCTGGCGGCGTACACCGAACCCATGCCGCCGCGGCCGACTTCGCGTTCGATCCGGTATCCGGCGAACAGCTCACCCCGACGCAACATCCCCGATCCCCTCCGACACTCCGAACCAGGTGCAGCCTACCGGGCGCGTCCCGCGGCTCGCAGCGATTGTCAGGCCGCCAAAACCTATGGCATCCGGTCAGGGACACGCCCGAACCGGCGGACTACCGGCTCGAGGACGATTCGGCAGCGCCGTCACCCCAGCCCCGAAAACGCGCCGCCACCTCCACGCCCCGAAATGGCCGCGCCGCCACCCCACACTCCGAATCGGCCACGCCACCACCCCATTACGCACTCGGCTCCCGCCCATACCTGGGCGGGAGCCGAGTGTTGTTGTTGTGTACTGCCGATCAGGCGATCGCGCCGCGCGCCGCCTCGTAGGCCGCGCCGACCCGGTACAGCCGGTCGTCGGCCAGCGCCGGGGCCATGATCTGCAGACCCACCGGCAGCCCGTCGTCGGCGGACAGCCCGGACGGCACCGACATGGCGCAGTGCCCGGCCAGGTTGGTGGGCAGGGTGCACAGGTCGGACAGGTACATGGCCAGCGGATCGTCGACCTTCTCGCCCAGCTTCCACGGGGTGAACGGGCTGGTCGGCGAGATCAGCACGTCGACGCTCTCGTACGCCCGGTCGAAGTCGCGCGCGATGAGCGTGCGCACCTTGAGCGCCTGACCGTAGTAGGCGTCGTAGTAACCGGCCGACAGCGCGTAGGTGCCGATCATGATGCGGCGCTTGACCTCCGGCCCGAACCCGGCCTCGCGGCTGAGCGACATGACCTGATCGGCCGAATGGGTGCCGTCGTCGCCGACCCGCAGCCCGTAGCGCATGGCATCGAAGCGCGCCAGGTTGGACGACACCTCCGACGGCATGACCAGGTAGTACGCGGACAGCGCGTGCACGAAGTTGGGGCAGGACACCTCGACGATCTCCGCGCCCAGCTGCTTCAGCTGATCCACGGCGGCGTCGAAGGAGGCCAGCACGCCCGGCTGGTAGGAGTCGGAGTGCAGCTCCTTCACCACGCCGATCTTCACGCCGGACAGGTCACCGTTCGCGCCTTCGCGGGCCGCCGCCACGACCGGAGCGACCGGCACATTGCGGGAGGTGGAATCGCGCGGGTCGTATCCGGCGATCACCTCGTGCAGCAGCGCGGTGTCGAGAACCGTTCGGCCGCAAGGCCCGCCCTGATCCAGCGAGGACGCGCAGGCGACCAGGCCGAAGCGGGACACGGTGCCGTAGGTGGGCTTGGTGCCGACCGTCGCGGTGACGGCGGCGGGCTGGCGGATGGAGCCACCGGTATCGGTGCCGATCGCCAGCGGGGCCTGGTAGGAGGCCAGCGCGGCGGCGGAACCGCCACCCGATCCACCCGGGATCCGGTCCTTGTCCCACGGGTTGCGGGTCGGCCCGTACGCCGAGTTCTCGGTGGAGGACCCCATGGCGAACTCGTCCATATTGGTCTTGCCGAGAATCGGGATGCCGGCCTCGCGCAGCTTGGTGGTCAGCGTCGCGTCGTACGGCGACACCCAGCCCTCGAGGATCTTCGACCCGCAGGTGGTCGGCATATCGGTGGTGGTGAAAACATCCTTGAGCGCCAAGGGAACACCGGCCAGCGGCGAGGCCACGGTGCCGGCGGCGACCGCGCGGTCCACCTCGGCGGCGGCCACCAGGGCCTGTTCGCCGGCGACGTGCAGGAAGGCGTTGATCTCCCCGTCGACCTCGGCGATGCGCTGGATGTGCGCCTCGGTCACCTCGACCGAGGAGACTTCGCGCGCGTGGATCTTGCCCGCCAGCTCGGCCGCGGACAGCTGTGTCAGGTCGCTCATTCGCCCTCTCCCAGAATCTGCGGAACCTGGAACCGCTGCTCGTCGACGGCGGGCGCCATGGCGAGCGCTTGCTCCGGCGTCAGGCAGGGCTGTTCCTCGTCCGGGCGCGTCACATTGGTCGCCGGATTCGGGGACGCGGTGGCGGGGACGTCTTCGGCGGCGACCTCGGAGATCTGCGCGACGTGGGTCAGGATGGAGTCCAGCTGACCGGCGTACAGATCGAGTTCGTCATCGGTGAGGGCGAGCCGGGACAACCGGGCGAGGTGTGCGACCTCGTCCCTGGAGATGGCGGGCACCGCGAGACCCCTTTCGACATGGTGAGAGCTTGGTGATTCGACCTGTCACAGCCTAGCGACCTTGCCCGCGCGGCCCGCGACAGGTGTCGGCAGAGCTGGCAGTATCGATAGGGCAACCCACGAGTAAGTGGTGCGCATCACAGGAAACGGTTCGATTCGATAACCGGGTCGCGAGGGTGTAAATATTGCGTACCTCGGGTACCCGTCCGAAAGTTTCGGTCGCACAGGAAAGAAAGGAAGGCACGTGTCATACCTGCTTCGCGTGCAACTTCCGGATCGTCCAGGCAGTCTCGGTTCCCTTGCGCTCGCACTGGGTTCCGTCGGCGCGGACATCCTCTCGCTGGATGTCGTCGAGCGCGGTGACGGCTTCGCGATCGACGACATCGTGGTGGAGGTGCCGTCGGGCGCACTGCCCGACACCCTGATCACCGCCGCCGAGTCCCTGCACGACGTGCAGGTGGATTCGCTGCGGCCCTACTCGGGGATCCTCGACACACACCGCGAGCTCGAGCTCATCGATCAGGTCGCCAATGCGCGCGACGATCGGTTGCAGGTGCTGGTCGACGGTGCGCCGCGGGTGCTGCGGGTGGGCTGGTCGACCATCATCGATATGGGCCCGCAGGGCGCGTACCGGGTGGTGGGTTCGCAGAGCGCGCCGTCCACCCAGGCCGGATCCGCGCCGTGGATGCCCCTGGAGAAGCCGGCCGTGCTGGACGGCGAGAGCGAATGGGTGCCGCAATTGTGGCGCGATATGGACACCAAGCTGGCCGCCGCGCCGCTCGGCAATACCGGCAAGGTGCTGCTGCTGGGCCGCCCCGGCGGGCCCGACTTCCGGCCGTCCGAGGTGGCGCGGCTGGGTTACCTGGCGGGGATCGTGGCCACGGTTCTCGGCTAGTTTTCTTCTTTCCTTCGGGCCGGTGCGATGCGTTCGCACCGGCCCGAATCGTTGTGCCTTCCGCCACTTTTCGGGCCGTGAGCGGGGCTTACGCGGAATCACAGGCTGTTCTCAGCGTTGCCCATCTACTATCGAGCTCAGTAGATAACTACTATTGAGCTACGTAGATGGACGGAGGGCAACGACGCCCATGCAACGGATACCCACCACCCTCGCAACCCTCGCGCTGGCAGCTGTCGCCGGCGTGATCACCGCCGGAACCGCGGCGGCGGAATCGCTTTCGGGCGGCAGCCTCGCCGGCCGCGACACCGGCGGCCGCGCCGGCAGTTCGCTCGGCAACGGCAATCTCGGAAGCGGCAACGCGGCGAACAACTTCGGCCCCCGGCCCTACAACGGCGATACCACCGGCGCTCACCACACCGATCCGCAAGGCTTCCACCACATCGATTCGAACCCCGCACTGCGGAACGAGCATCTGGCCAACCGGCGCGAAAGCCAGCGCACCCCGCAACCCGGGGCGAGCCGCTCCATGGGCAATGACGGCTCCCGCAGCACCTGGACCGCGGTGCCGAACGAGGACGGTACCGGCTGGGCCGTCTGCAAGCCGCAGGCCGTCTCGTGCTGACCCGCCGCGCCGTCACCCCGCTGGCCGTCGCCGCCCTCGCCGCCGTCGGCGTCCCGCTGGGCGCGGGCACCGCCGAAGCCGAGGCGCGCAAGACTCGCCCCGCCATCGGATGCCTGTGGGCGGGAACGACATACGCGCCCGGCCAGACCGTCGTCGCGGGCGGCACCGAATTCCGCTGCGGCGAACGCGACGGCGCACCGTACTGGTTCAGCGGCCAGCGCACCGACCGCGCCGACACCGTCCCCAACCCCGGCGCCGCCGCCAACCCCACCGGCCGATTCAGCGCCGGCGCAAGGCAACCCGGCACCAGCTACACCGACTACTGCGTCGGCAGCCAGCTCGTCCCCGGCACCGACGACATCTATCAGGTGCAGCGCCTGCCCGAAGGCCTGCTGCTCTGGAAACCGGTCGCCCCCGCCACCGAATGGGCGTTCGCCGGCGACCGCCCCGCACCCACCTGGCGCACCCAGAGCCTCTGCATCGACGGCGTCCTCACTTGAGATCGAGCCGCATCACCGTCAACGGCAGCCCCGTCATGGTGAACCAATCCCGTTCCGGCACATGGACGAAGCCCAGCCGATCGTAGATCCGCCGGGCATCGGCCATGGTCGGCATGGTGGTCAGCACCACCCCCTCGAACCCCTCCGCCCGCCCGGTGTCGACCACCCTCCGCACCAGCGCCGTCCCGACCCCCAATCCCCGCGCCTGTTTGGCGACCGCCAGCATCCGGAACTCCAGCTCCCCGTCCCGCGCGATATCCGCGAACGGCGTCCCCGGCCGCGCCAGCGTCAACGACCCCAGCACCACCCCGTCCCGCACCGCCACCAGCACCTCCGCCGCAGCCGCCCGCGTAGCGGTATCAGCCAGCTCCGCCCCATACGGACTCTCCGGCGAAACGTGCCCCTCCCCCACATACACCTCGACCGTCAACTCCCCGATCGCCGCGAACTCCTCGGCCCGGGCAGCGCGAATCTCGAACTCCTGAACCACAGCAACCTCCGACTTCCGACCATCGCCAAGAAAACCAAACCCCCATCATTCCCATTCCCCGCGGACCCATCGCAATCGGCCATCCGATTCGTGCGGATTTCGCAATGGGAAAGCCACTGTTCGTGTCGGGCCGATCTGTTAGGAAGGTGTCGTTCGACCGCAGTTCGACGAAGAGGGTTCGCCATGGGGGTTCACGTCGTTTTCGTGCACGGGTTGTTCTCGTCCCGAAAAACCTGGTCGGACATGACCAAAGCGATTCAGGCGGATCCCGAACTGGCGGGCAGCGCGATTCATCTGAACTACTTCGAGTACCACACCCCGAAGTTCCGCCTACGGCCCGATCGCCGGATCGCGGATGTGCGGAACATCGGCGGCGCACTGGGCACCTACCTCAAGGCGAACTTCTCCGGCACCGACCCGGTCGTCCTGGTCACGCACAGCCAGGGCGGGCTGGTCGTCCAACAGTTCCTCGCCGACGCCTGTCAGCGGAAACGCGCCCACGAGCTGGAGAACATCCGGCAGATCGTCATGTACGCCTGTCCGACCACCGGGTCGGAGTTCTTTCTCTCCCTGCGCAAATCGATGTGGTTCGTGCGCAATCCGCAGGAACGCTGGCTGCGGCCGTTCCACGAGGCGGTCATGTCGGCGCACCGCACCGTCCTCGAACGCGTCGTCTTCGCACGCGGACGCAGCGATACCGAATGCCAGATCCCGATTTCCGCGTACGGCGGACTGGAAGACGGCGTGGTGCCGACGGACGTGGCGACCTGGGGCTTCATCGATACCGGAAAGGTGCCCGGGGATCACTCGTCGATCATCCGGCCGAGCGGGACCGAAGCCACCTCGTATCTGGTGCTGAAACAGGCATTGACGAGCGTCGCGACCGTCGCACGCATCCAGCGGCAACACGAGACCAACGGGGACACCCGGCTTTCGGTGCCCGTCGATCCGCCGTGGAACGACCTGCAGCGCACCACGCGTGGACGGGATCAATTGCTGGACGCCATCGATCAGCACGCGGCGGGCCGAGTCCAGGTGCTCACCGGTGAGGGCGGAGTCGGAAAGACCAGGCTCGCACTGGAAATCGCACGCCGGGCCGAACGGCGGGGCCACCTGGTGCTGTGGGTTCGGATGTCGCGGCTCAACGGCTGTATGCGGGAGGTGGCGACACGGCTCGGAGCCTCCGCGAACCAGCTCGACTTCGCCTCGAAGGGGCCGAGCGGTCCGGCGGATCTGGTGTGGCGGCTGCTGAACGAACAGCAGCGCCCGTGGCTGCTGATCTTCGACAATGCCGACGATCCGCGCGTACTCGCCGCACCCGCGGATCGGGTCGCCGAAGCCGCCGGATGGCTGCGGCGGCCCGAGAACGATTACGGCCGGGTCCTGGTCACCAGCCGCCAAGGCAATGTATCCGAATGGGCCCCATGGAGTCTGGTTCGTCAGGTGCCCACCCTGGACGTGTTCGCGGGCGCGGCCGTGCTGTGCGACATCTTCCCCGACGGCGGGACCGTGCTGGAAGCCCGGCAGCTGTCGGCCGAACTCGGCGGACTGCCGTTGCGACTACGCAAGGCAGGCGAATACCTCGAATCCGCCAATCAGCCGCGCGGCTCCCACGGTCCCGACGAGGCCCGAACCTTCGACGGCTACCGCCGGGCGGTGCGGCGGCGCTGGGATCTGCCCGACGAGGCGACCGGCACCCTCGACGAGGCGCTGGGGGTGAATCTGACCCGCGAAGTCATCAAGCTGTCGCTGTCGCTGGTCACCGGGCGGGGTGTGCGTGAGGCGGGAACCTTGCTGAAGCTGTTGTCCTGCTTCAGCATCGCGCCCATTCCCTATTATCGGCTGTTTCGCGAGGCCCCGCCCGCGGTCTCGCATCTGCTCGACGGGATGACCACCCAGCACGCCGTGCACGCGCTGGAGGAGCTCGCGAATGTCGGCCTGGTCGAACTGCACAAGGTTCCTTTGACCGGTTCCAGTGCGCAGGAGCACGTGCTGTCCCTGCACCCCGAGATCCACCATCTGCTGTACGAGGACGCCGATGTGCGGGAACGGCACGCCGCCTACCATTCGCTGGCGGTCACCATGCTGCGAGCGGCGCTCACCCCGCACGATCCCGACGATCCGACGCATTGGCCGGTCTGGAATCTGATGGTGGCGCACACCAATCAGGTCGCGCAGGCCGCACTGGTCGGAGCGCGGCCGCTGCGCGAGCACTCGACCGTCACCGCGGCCGTCGACCTGGCCCGGCTGAGCCTGCGATATCTGATCGCGCGCGGATTCCTCGATCCCGCTGCCGAATTGGCTCGCGCCATCGTCGACCATTGCGCGGACTGCCTGCTCGACATCGATGATCCGGAGATCCTGGCCATCCGGCACGAGCAGGCCCGGATCGTGCTCGAACGCGGCGACCGGGTGACCGCCGAACGCATGTTCCGGGAGATCCTGGCGAAACGCACGGTGGTGCTGCCCGACGGCGACCTGAATCCCGATACTCTCGCCAGCCGGCACAAACTGGCGCGCGCGATTCTCGAGCAGGAGGGCCGCGCGGCGGAGGCCGAGAAGGAACTGCGGACCATCGTGGAGCTGGAGCGCGACGTGCGCGGCTTCGATCACTTCGACACCCTGGTCGTGCGGCGTAGTCTCGCCCGGGCCCTGATCTATCAGGGGCAGGCCGATCTGGCGCTGCCCATGGTGCGCGAGATCCTCGCGGTCAGCCTGGAGAAGGGTCCGGAGACCCGGCCCGAAACACTGTGGGTGCGGCACACTTTGACGCGCTGCCTGCTCGAACTGGAAGACTACGCCGGGGCCGAACGGGAGGCCGGGTACGCGCTGAATCTGGTCGCCAGTTCGACGAACTCCGACGATGGTCACGTGGTCCGCTGGTCGCTGGCGATGCGACGGGCCTCGGCCATGGCACTGCTGGCACTCGGGCGGTTACAGGAGGCGCGCGAGATCGTCGACGAGCTCC
The DNA here is from genome assembly GCF_021183565.1 of Nocardia yamanashiensis. Taxonomy (NCBI): domain Bacteria; kingdom Bacillati; phylum Actinomycetota; class Actinomycetes; order Mycobacteriales; family Nocardiaceae; genus Nocardia; species Nocardia yamanashiensis. Next base: position 107,270 of record NZ_CP089226.1, on the reverse strand, counting down.
GTCAACAGGCCCGCATCCAGCTGGATCCCAGCGATGCGCTCTACAAACGAATTATGACCTTGTGGGAAGACCTGCGGTAGCCAATTCCCGGTCAACACTCCGATTCCTTTCAACCACGCGGCGAGTGTGACGAACCTGATGTACGGTAATTCGCGGCGCTGCTAACACTTTCGGGGATTGCGGCGTTGACAAGAGCATGGCCTTCGAAACCAGTATCGTCGCCACGGCGGGAGGGGCCGAAATGATACGGTCCGATAACGAATTCGATGATCAGCCTTCGGCCGCCGGCACGATCAGCTATCCCGCGTCGGCACCGCTCCTACTCGAAGTCGCGCGCCAACTCGTGCGCACCACATTGGAAGCCGATCGCCGGGTGCCCGAACTGGACACCAGCCCGCCGCTGGGCAGCACGAGTCCCTGACAGCCATCGGCCGGCGAACATTATGAGCATCTCGAATCGGTCTAATCCGGCTTGATCGCACCGAAACTGTGAGAACCTCGACCTGCCTGGGTGCCAGCTCATTTCACATTCAACCCCAGGGCAGGTGGGGACATGACGTCAGTTTGCGCGCGCGATCCGTTTTTCGTGGCCGTAACCGCATCGGGATTCCAACGCGATCATATTGCCGGGCTAGCGGCCGGTCGGTATGCAGCGATTCAAGTGGCGGATTTCCTTCCGGCACGGACTTGTTCGGAGATACTCGCCGCACTGCGGAGAGTGCCGTTCGACGCCTACGACACCAAGCGGGTGGATCCGCCGGTGTTCCGGTTCGGGGTCGGGGTGAGCGATCATCGGGTGGCCGGGGCGCTCGGGGAAAAGTATTGGCCCGCATTGGCTTCCAGCCGGGCGGCGTGGGCGGCGCTGGCGCTGGACTACGATCCGTTCGCACTGTGCCGGGAGCATCTGGGGCGGGAGTGGCCGGGGGCGGTGACCGTCGGACGGTGCGATGACCGGGAGCTCGGGCCGGGGGTGGCGCGGGAGCCGAATCAGGGATTCCAGGTGCATTTCGACGACTCCATCCGGGAATTCGACGGCAAACTGGTGGATGCGCATCTGGTGGCGCAATTCGCCTTCAACCTGTATTTGAGCGTGCCCGATCGGGGCGGGCAGACGGTGGTGTGGCGGCATCGGTGGGCGCCGGGCGACGAATCGTATCGATTGCCCGCCTCGTACGGATATCACCGGGATGTGGTGGGGGACGCCGAATCCTTCGTATTGCAGCCCTCGGTGGGGCAGGCGCTGCTTTTCGATCCGCGCAATTTCCACGCGGTATTGCCGAGCGACGGGGCGCGGCGAATCGCGCTCGGATTCGCGGTGGGACTCACCGATTCCGGCGAACTGCATGTTTGGGGATAATCGCCTATCGCGCGACCGGGACCCGCCGGCGCGCTACCGTCGAGCGATGGGAATTCTGCGCTACGCGGCATTCAGTTCCGATCCGGCTGGAGGCAATCCGGCCGGAGTGGTCCTGGACGCGACCGGGCTGGACGCGGCCGACATGCTGGCGGCGGCCGCCGAGATCGGATACTCGGAAACGGCTTTCGCGACGCCGGGCGCGGACGAGAAGACGCTGGACGTCCGGTATTTCAGCCCACTGGTCGAAGTGCCGTTCTGCGGGCACGCCACCATCGCGACCGCCGTCGCCTACGCCGAGCGATTCGGTCCCGGCGAGCTGGTGTTCCACACCCAAGCGGGCCCGGTGCCGGTCAGCACCTACCGCGACGACGCCGGGAAGGTCACCGCCACACTGGTTTCGGTCCCGCCGCGATCCCGGAACATCGCGCCCGAGCAACTCCACCGGCTGCTGTCCGCCCTGCACTGGGACCGCGCCGACCTCGATCCGGAACTGCCCCCGCGCGCCGCCTACGCCGGAGCCTGGCATCCGATCATCGCCGCCCGCACCCGTGACCGGCTGGCCGACCTCGCCTACGACTTCGCGGCGCTGGGCGACCTCATGCGGGAAATGGACTGGGCGACCGTCGATCTGGTGTGGCGGGAGAACGCCACCGTGTACCACGCGCGGAACCCCTTCCCGCCCGGCGGTATTCGCGAGGACCCCGCGACCGGTGCGGCCGCCGCCGCACTGGGCGGATACCTCCGCGAACTCGGGCTGGTGGAACCACCGGCCACTCTGACCGTGATCCAGGGCGCGGATATGGGGCGGCCGGGCCGGATCGAGGTGACGGTACCGGTTGCACCAGGCGGCATAGCGGTCAGCGGCACGGCTGTACCGATCGAATAGCCGCCCCTGTCAGCGCCGCCGGATTTCTCGAAGAGGGCGGCGTGGGAGCGGCGACGAATGTCATTCCGCGAGTTCGACGGTGACCTCGATTTCGACCGGTGCGCTCAGCGGCAGGTCGGGGACGCCTACCGCGGTGCACACCGAGCGGCCCGGGGAGCCGAGGACGGCGGAGAAGAGGTCCACGGCTGCGGCGACCACATCGAACTGGGCGCCGAAACCCGGTGCGGAGGCTACGTATCCGGCTACGCGGACCACCCGGGCGAGCCGGTCGAGATCGGCGAGCGCGTCCACCGCGGCGAGTGCGGCCAGTGCGCAGCGGCGCGACAGTTCCGCGGCTTCGGCGGGGGTGATCTCCGCGCCGACGCGGCCGGTGGTCACCACGTTTCCGGCGACCATCGGCACCTGGCCGGCGACGTGGACGAGTGTTCCGCTGTGCACGGCGGGTACGTACACGCCCCGGGGCGGGCTGACCGGGGGCAGGGTCAGGCCGAGTTCGGCGAGGCGGGCGCGTACCGGGGGCATGCGGGGCACAGTAATCGTTCGCCGGGGATCGTGGCACGGAATTCCGTGCGCGATCCGGTACGGCTCACCGGGTGAACGTGACTGTGCCCCAGCACATCCGGACGAGCCGGGCTATTCGCCCGATTCCCCGGCGGTGTCCTCCGCGGGCGGCGTGACCGCTTCCGGGCCGCCTTCCAGCAGCAGGCGGAAACCCTCCTCGTCGAGGATCGGGACGCCGAGTTCCTCGGCCTTGTCGGCTTTGGAGCCGGGTGAGTCGCCGATCACCACGAAAGCTGTTTTCTTGGAGACGGATCCGGCTGCTTTGCCGCCTCGGATGAGGATGGCTTCCTTGGCGCCGTCGCGGGTGAAGGTTTGCAGGGAGCCGGTGACGACGATGGAGAGGCCTTCGAGGTTGCGTTCGATGGATTCGTCGCGTTCGTCTTCCATGCGGACGCCGGCCGCGGCCCATTTGTCGACGATGTCGAGATGCCAGGGGACGGTGAACCATTCGGCCAGGGATTCGGCGATGGTGGGGCCGACGCCGTCGACGGCGGCGAGTTCCTCGGCGGATGCGGTGCGGATGGCGTCCATGCTGCCCAGGGCGGACGCCAGGGCGCGGGCGGCGGTGGGGCCGACGTGGCGGATGGACAGGCCCACCAGGACGCGCCAGAGGGGGCGGTCCTTGGCGGTTTCTAGGTTCTGGAGCAGGCGGCGGGCGTTCTGGGTCAGCTCGCCCTTCTGGTTGGTGAAGAGGGAGGTGGTGAGGAGTTTGTCCTCGTCGAGGGAGAACAGGTCGCCTTCGTCGCCGATGGCGCCGGACTTGAGCAGGTCGACGGCGGCCTCGTAGCCGAGGGCTTCGATATCGAAGGAGCCGCGGCCGGCGACGTGAAAGACGCGCTCCCGCAACTGCGCCGGGCAGTACTGCTGGTTCGGGCAGCGGATATCGGCGTCGCCTTCTTTGGCGGGGGCGAGTTCGGTGCCGCATTCGGGGCAATGGGTGGGCATGACGAAGGGGCGTTCGGCGCCGGTGCGCGCGTCCACCACGGGGCCGAGCACTTCGGGAATCACGTCACCGGCCTTGCGGATGGTGACGGTGTCGCCGATCAGCACGCCTTTGCGCTGTACCTCGGACGCGTTGTGCAGGGTCGCCATGGCCACCGTGGAGCCCGCCACGGTGACCGGCTGCATGACCGCGAACGGCGTAACCCGGCCGGTGCGACCGACATTCACCTGGATGTCGAGCAGTTTGGTGGTGGCTTCCTCGGGCGGATACTTGTACGCGATGGCCCAGCGCGGCGCGCGCGAGGTGGCGCCGAGCCGCCGTTGCAGCGAGAACTCGTCGACCTTGACCACCTGGCCGTCGATCTCGTGCTCGATATCGTGCCGGTGCTCGCCCCAGTACTCGACCCGATCCACCACCGCGTCCGCGCCCTGCACCCGCACGGTGTGCGCCGACACCGGCAGGCCCCAGGCCGCCAGCGCCCGGTACGCCTCGTACTGCGATTCCGGGTTGAAGCCTTCCAGCCGCCCGAAACCGTGGCAGATCATCCGCAGGCGGCGGCGCGCGGTCACCGCCGGATCCTTCTGGCGCAGCGAACCGGCCGCGGTATTGCGCGGATTCGCGTACGGCGGTTTGCCTTCCGCGACGATGGACGCGTTCAGCGCTTCGAAATCCTCCAGCGTCATGAACGCCTCGCCGCGCACCTCCAGCAGTTTCGGCACCGGGAAGTCGGCACTGGCCCTGAGCTGATGCGGAATGTCCTCGATGGTGCGGGCATTGAGCGTGACGTCCTCGCCGGTACGGCCGTCGCCCCGGGTGGCGCCGCGCACCAGCTTGCCGTCCTCGTACACCAGGTTGAGCGCGACGCCGTCGATCTTGACCTCGCACACGTAGTGGATATCGGTGCCGGCCTCGGCCTCGACGCGGCTGATCCACTGCCGCATCTCGTCCGCGCTGAACACATTGTCCAGCGAGTACATCCGTTCCAGATGGTCCACGGGCTGGAAGTCGGTGGTGAAACCGCCGCCCACCACCTGGGTCGGGGAATCGGGCGTGCGTAGGTCCGGATGCGCTTCCTCGAGCGCGACCAGGCGATTGAACAGCTCGTCGAATTCGCCGTCGGTGACGATGGGCGCGTCCCGCACGTAGTAGCGGAACTGGTGGTCGCGCACCTCTTCGGCCAGCCGCTGATACTCGACGCGCTGGTCCCCGCTCGCGGCGGCCTGCCCGTCCCCGTCCGTCTGGGTGATGTCCATGCCCGATTCGCTCACCCCAGGAACACTAGTCGAGCCCACCGACACCTTTGCGCGACATTCGCGCACGTCGCGCCATGAATCGCCGAGATTTTCACGATCGCGCGACGGGTCCGGGAACAGCCCTCGTGCGGGCCGGGTTGCAGCACACATGAACCTGGAGACGGCCGTCGAGTTCGCGCGCTCCCACCCCAAATCCGTCCTCGCGACGATCCGCCGCGACACCCGCCCGCAACTGTCCAACGTGCTGCACCGGGTCGGCCCGGACGGGGTCGTCCGCATCTCCATCACCGCGGACCGCGCCAAGTATCACAATCTGCGCCGCGAACCCTGGGCGGCGCTGAACATCAGCAGCGACGACTTCTGGTCGTACGTGGTGCTGGAGGGCGAGGCCGAGATCTCGCCCGTCGCACAGGATCCCGCCGATGCCACGGTGGACGAACTGGTCGACTACTACCGGGCGCTCAGCGGCGAGCACGAGGACTGGGACGACTATCGCCGCGCCATGGTGGCCGACCGCCGGGCCGTCGTGCGTCTCACGCCGACCCGGGCCTACGGCCTGCTGCGCTGACTCATTCCGCCGGTTCGGGCAGCACCTCTCCGGTCTCGAGCAGGGTCTTGAGGCTGGAGAGGATGGCGGGCCAGCCTTCGGTGATGCCCGCGAGCATGGCGCTGCCCGGGTCGAAGCCGTTGTGCACCACGGTGAGTTTGACCGTCTCCCCCACCGGTTCCAGTTCGAAGGTGACGATGGAGCGGGATTCGGTGGACAGCTGTGCGAAATCCTCCGCGCTGAAACCGAACTGATCGGCGAACGCCTGATCGACGGTGTGCCAGGTGTAGGACAGGGTGCGGTACGGGTCGGCGGTGACGACCACCTGTTCCGGATCCTTGCTGACCCAGCCCTGCTGCTCCCAGGTCATGGGTGAGCCCGGCCGCCAATCGGTTTCGAAGGTGGCGCCCCAGTAGCGCTTGGTGAAGGCCGGATCGGTCAGGGCCTGCCACAGCTTCTCGGGGGTGGTGCGGATGTAGGTGGTGTAGACGAATTCCTCGCTCATGGTCGCGCTCTCCAATGCGGATTTGAGGTCGGCGAGGGCGTGTACCCGCGCTCGGTCGTATCGATTGATCCAGCGGTCGGCGATGGCATTGACGGGTTCGGCGTTGAGATAGTGCAGTTTCTCGCGGCCGCGGCGCACGGTGGTGACCAGGTTGGCCGCTTCCAGCACGGCCAGGTGCTTGCTCACCGCCTGCCTGGTCATGGCCAGGCCGGTGCAGAGTTCGCGCAGGGTCTGACCATTGCGTTCATTGAGGGCGTCCAGCAGTCTGCGCCGATTCGGGTCGGCCAGCGCCTTGAACACCTCGTCCACCGGGCACCTCACACCATCGCTATAGGCAACCCTTTGGTTGCGTAATCGAGAATAGGCAACCTCGAGGTTGCATGTCAAGGTTTGCCGACCGGTTTCCGCGCCTCGCGGAACATGACCGAAAAGGGCGAGTCGCAATTCCGTGCGCCGACCGGCATGATTTCGCTTGTGTTGCGCAGTTTTCAGGTGACGAATCATCGATCTCTCGCCGAACCGCAGGAATTGCGGCTGACTCGCGGTAGCGGGGCGGTCGCCACGCCGGTCACCGCCGTGTACGGGGCCGCCGCCACGGGCAAGACCGGATTGGTCGACGCCCTGGACCGGATGCGCGACGCCGTGCTGAACTCGGTCACCGGGTGGGATCCCTACTCCGGGCCGGTCCGCACCCCGCATATCGGATTCGCGGATCGCCCTTCGGAATTCGTGGCGCACTTCGTGGCCGAGGGCTGCCCGTACACCTACGGGTTCAAGCTCGACAACGCCGATGTGAAAGCCGAATGGCTGCACTCGCATCCGCACAATCGCAAACGGGTGGTGTACGAGCGTTCCGGTGACGAGGTGCGCATCGGGCCCATGTTCGAGGCCACCCGTTACGGTCTGGGCGCGGTCGTCCCCCTGGTGCGCCCGAATGCCTTGCTGCTCAGCCTGTCCGGCCAGCTGTACGCCGAACCCCTGGTGCCGGCCTACCGCTGGTTCCAGTCGCTGCTCGAAGTGCAGTGCGGCCAGCCCGATCCCGCCGAGATCGCGCACCGGGTGGGCGCGCACATCTCCCGCTCCACCGATCACGCGGTCCGGCTGCTCACCCTGCTGCGCGCCGCCGACCTCGGCATCACCGATCTGCTGCTGCCGACCGACGACCCCATGTACGCCGACTACCTGCGCGATCTGGACACCGATATCGCCGCCACCACAAAGGAAATCGAGAACTGCACCATCTCGGCGAACTACGCCGAGGAGATGTTCCTCGAACACGGCATCACCGTCACCCTGCTGCAACGCGAACTGGCCAACCTGTACGCCGCCCGCGACGCCCTCTACTCCCGCATGGTGGCGCGCCGCGGCGTCGGGCTCGGCCTGTCCCACGAAGGCATCGAAACCGCCTTCGACATCACCGACGAATCCAGCGCCACCCTCGCCATGCTGCGTCTGCTCCCGCCCATGCTGGACGCCCTGGACACCGGCGGCGTGCTGGCCATCGACGATATCGACGCGCACCTCACCCCCGAGACCGCCGACAGCCTGATCCAGCTGTTCCAGAACCCCGAAACCAATACCCAGGGCGCGCAACTGGTGTTCACCACCGCCAATCGCACCCTGATCGATCGCGGCAACGGCCGCTCCCAGTCCAAGCGCACCACCGTCTGGCAACTGCGCCGCGCCGAATTCGGCATGTCGGAACTGATGCCCCAATAGCGACACCCCACCGCCGCCTAGCATGGTGCTCATGCTGATGCAGTTCGTGTTCCTACTGCTGATCGGTGGCGCGCTCGCCGCGACCGTCGCCTACTACTTCCGCGCCCGCAAAGGCGGCGGCCCGGTCGCGAACGCCGAATCCGGCATCCTGCACGTCACCGGCGTCAGCCCCCGCCCCGACGTCTCCGGCGAACAGTACGTGACCCTCAGCGGCAGCATCTCCGGCCCGACGGTGTTCGCCCACGAGGTCTACGGGCGCTTCGCCTGGGACACCGGCCAGTGGCCGTCGACGGGCGATCAGATCCCGGTCGTCTACCCCGCGGGCAAACCCGACAACTGGCAGCTGGACCATCCGGGCGTCCGCCCGTACTTCGGTTCGAAGCCGCCGCGCGATCCGCAGTAGTCAGTCGAAGTTCAGGGCTTCGGGCTCGTCGGCGTAGGCGTGCGCGGTTTCGGCGGTCAGCGCCAGGGCCGTGCGAGCCCAGGACAGCGATGCGCCGGAGAGGCCGCAGGCGGGGGTGACCAGGATCTGGTCGGCGAGGCGGCGGCGGGGAAAGCCGAGGCGGTCCATCAGGCGGACGCCGGGTTCGGCGATCTCCTTCCACGACGGGGGCTTGGCCGGGGCCGTGGTGGGGACCAGCCCCAGGGCCAGGTATTTGCCGGCTTCGAGGGCTTCGCCTACCGCGTCCAGGTGCTTGGTGGCGATGGTGGCCAGATCGAAACCGATTGCGGCGGCCCGGGTTTTGCGGAGCACGTCCAGGGGCGGGGGTTCGGCGCAGGAGTGGATCAGGACCGGGTGGGCCTGATGGCCGATGAGGGTGTCCAGGACGTGCAGCGCTTCGGGTTCCGGCATAGCGCGCACGGTGTTCATGACGCTGGGGCCGCGCAGGGAACCCTCGAGGACCGCGTTCAGGAGCGGTTCGTCGAGCTGGATCAGCACGTCGGCGGCCAGGCGCTTGGCGACCTCGGCGGCGTGGTTGGCCAGCCCCTCGGCGAGGGATTCGGAGAGGTCGCGCAGGGCGCCGGCGTCGGTGAGGACGCGGTGGCCGTGCGGGAGTTCCACTTCGGCCGCCAGGGTGAGGGGTCCGCTCACCTGGAGTTTGACGGTGCGGCCGGTGTTGGTGAGACCGGCTGTCTCCCAGGCTTCTTCGAGGGCGTCGAGGTCGGTGCGCAGGAGATCGCGGGCCCGGCGGGCCACGGCGCCGGGGCGCGGGGCCAGCCGGTAGCCGCGGGTGGTGCTGTCGAACCGCATATCGACCAGGAGACCCGAGACGCGGCCGATCATGTCCGCGCCGACGCCGCGGGCCGGCAGTTCCACCAGATGCGGGAGGTCGCCGAGTTCGCCGACCACGGTCGCCGCGGCTTCGCGGGGGTCGGTGCCGGGCCAGGAGCCGACACCGGTCGCGATGCCGCCGCGCAGGCCGGGCGTGGTCCGTTCGTCGTGATCAACCACGCCACTGCTCACTCGTGCGTCCCCGTTTCGCCGTGCTGTTCCCGCGACGGCTGCTCATCCGATGCGCTCGGCACCTGATTCCATTGTTCGAGCGGAGGGTCCTGCCATTCCGGATTCCGCCGCGCCCGGGCCTGTTCGGCCGCTTCCCGGCAGCTCACTCCCGGATCGGTGACGGTTCCGGGCAGTATCCGGCGTTTCGGCCGGACCGGCCGCCGTCGAATTCGTGCTCCCATACCAGAATCCGCTGCCCGCACCAGACGGGACGCGAGGGCTACCCGCATCCCCGGCGCGACGAATCGCCGCACATCCACGGCTCCCAAGTTACCCGCGCGCGGCGGCCGAGGTTCGGTGGTCGCCGATCGCAGCCAGCGTTCGGCGCTCACCGGGCGTTATCCGCGACCAGTTCGCTTGCCCGCGTGTGCGGTTCGCGGCCGGTACCGGAGATGGTGCCGCTGCCGAGCACCTCGTCGCCGGCCGTGTCGGGGCGGTAGAGCACCACGGCCTGGCCCTTGGCGACGCCGGTGAGCGGTTCGCGCAGGTGCACCACCAGGCCGCCGTCCACCGGTTCGGCGACGGCGGGCGCGGTGCCGCCGTGCGCGCGGACCTGCACGATGCATTCGATCGGGCCGTCGGGGGTCCGGCCCGAAGTCCAGATCGCGCGATCGGCGAGCACGGTCCAGACCTCGAGGTCCTGTACGGAACCGACGCTGACCGTGCCGGATTCGGGATCGATGCCGGTGACGTAGCGCGGCTTGCCGTCGGCGGCCGGACCGGGCAGGCCCAGGCCCTTGCGCTGGCCGATGGTGAAACCGTGCACGCCGTCGTGATCGCCCAGCTTGGTGCCGTCGGCGTCGACGACCGCGCCCGGGCGGATGCCGATCTTGGCGCCCAGGAAGGCGCGGGTGTCACCGGAGGGGATGAAGCAGATGTCGTGGCTGTCGGGCTTGTCGGCGACGGCCAGCCCGCGCTCGGCGGCTTCGGCGCGGATCTGCGGCTTGGGGGTGTCGCCGACCGGGAACATGGCCCGGGACAGCTGATCCGCGGTCAGCACCGCCAGCACATAGGACTGGTCCTTGTCGGCGTCCACCGCGCGGCGCAGCACGCCGTCCGCGAGGCGCGCGTAATGGCCGGTGACCACGGCATCGAAGCCGAGCGCCACCGCGCGATCGGCCAGCGCCGAGAACTTGATCTTCTCGTTGCAGCGCAGGCACGGGTTCGGGGTCTCCCCCGCGGCGTAGGCGGCGACGAAATCGTCGATCACGTCTTCCTTGAAACGGTCCGCGAAATCCCAGACGTAGAACGGGATTCCGAGCACATCGGCGGCGCGGCGAGCGTCACCGGCGTCCTCCTTGGAGCAGCATCCGCGCGATCCGGTGCGCAGCGTGCCCGGGGACGCCGACAGCGCCAGGTGCACGCCGACCACCTCGTGTCCGGCGTCCACGGCGCGGGCGGCCGCCACCGCGGAATCCACACCACCACTCATCGCGGCAAGTACTCGCATCTAGAAGCCTCCCTTCGCTCCGGCCAGTCCGGCCGCCTTCGCCCGCTCCACCACCTGCGGCAACGCGGCCAGCAGGGCATCGATATCGGCGTCGGTCGAATTGTGTCCCAATGAGAATCGCAGGGATCCGCGCGCCAGCGCCGGTTCCACGCCCATGGCCAGCAACACATGGGAGGGTCCGGCGACACCGGCATTGCAGGCGGATCCGGTCGAGCATTCGATCCCGGCGGCGTCCAGCAGCATGAGCAGCGAATCGCCTTCGCAACCCGGGAAGGTGAAGTGGGCGTTGCCCGCCAGCCGCCGGTCGCCGGTCGCGCCGTTGAGCACCGCGTCCGGGAACAGGTCCTGGACGCCGGCGATCAGCCGATCGCGCAGCCGCTCGAGTTCCACGGCGCGGGTGGGCAGCCCCGCGACGGTCTCGCGAATGGCGGCGGCCAGTCCGGCCGCGCCCGGTACGTCCGAGGTCCCCGACCGCAGATCGCGTTCGTGCCCGCCGCCGTGCAGCAGCGGCACCACGCCGACCTGCCGGCCCAGCAGCAGCACCCCGACGCCGTGCGGTCCGCCGACCTTGTGCCCCGCGAAGCTGGCGGCGGCCAGCCCGCTGCGCCCGAAGTCGATGGGCAGCTGGGCGGCGGCCTGCACCGCGTCGCTGTGCATGGGCACGTCGAATTCCTGTGCCACCGCCGCCAATTCGGCGATCGGCTGAATGGTGCCCACCTCGTTGTTGGCCCACATGATGCTGACCAGCGCCGCGTCCTCGGCGTGCGCGGCCAGGGCGTCGCGCAGCGTGCGCGGCGAGACGACGCCGTCGGCGTCCACCTCCAGCCACGTCACCTGCGCGCCTTCGTGCTGTTCCAGCCATTCCACGGTGTCCAGCACCGCGTGATGCTCGACCGCGCTCACCAGGATCCGGTTCCGCTTCGGGTCGGCGTCGCGCCGCGCCCAGAAGATCCCCTTGACGGCGAGATTGTCGCTCTCGGTCCCGCCACTGGTGAAGATCACTTCCGAGGGCCGCGCCCCCAGCCCCGCCGCGATCGACTCCCGCGACTCCTCGAGGCACCGCCGCGCGGCGCGCCCCGACCCGTGCAGCGACGACGCATTGCCCACCTGTCCCAGCGCAGCGCACATCACCTCGATGGCGACCGGGAACATGGGTGTAGTGGCCGCGTGATCGAGGTAGACCGTCTGGGCACCGACCGGACCCGGGAAAGCCGACTTCATGACCGATAAAGCCTATCCCATCGTTGACCTGCGCAACCTCGGGGTATCTCCCCGCGATACGCGCCGACGCGCGGGCGTGCACGCCCTGTGGGCAACCCACTTGGCGCCGTGCGCATTCCCGGCCCCGCTGCCTAATCCGGAGCGAGGATGCCGCGCGCGAGGACGGTGAGCAGGTCGGTCAGCACCGGGACGAATTCGAGGCGGACCGCGGCCAGTTCGGGGTGTTGTTCGTAGGCGGCGAGCATGGCGGGGGCGGGATGGCTGTGGCTCCAGAGCGCGCCGGCCGAAAGCAGCCCGGCCGCACAGAATTTCATCGCGCCGCCGGGACCGAACTCGGGAACCAGCGCTTCGACGGGCGACACCAGTTCCGCGGTGGCGGCGAGTGAACCGCGTTTGTATCGGGCGGCCACTTCGGCCGAGATATTGCGTTCGAGGATGGCGGCCTGCGCGTTGAACAGGTCGCACAGCACCGGTTCCCGTTCCAGCGACGAGACGAACGCGGCGATCAGCCGATCACGGCGCGCGCGCAGGTCGCCGCGGTGATCCGCCAGGAGCGGGGTCAGCTCGGCGATCCACGCCCGATACCGCAGCTCGAGCAATTCCAGCAGCACCGCTTCGCGGGATTCGAAGTACCGCAGCACATTCGACTTGGCCAGCCCGACGCGCCGCGCCAGCTCGTTCAGGCCGACGTCGACGACCGGCATCTCCGCCAGCATGCCGGCGGCCGTGTCCAAGATCGCCTGCCTGCGCATCTCGCGCTGTTCGTCACTGCGGGCCCGTTGGAACTCGATCATGCGCCAAGTATTTCAGACCACCGGTCTATTGACAACGAACCACCGGTCTCTTAATCTCGAAAGCGCAAGAGACCGTCAGTCTCTTAAACTTCCGGAAGGAGCCCATCATGTACGAAGTCCCTGATCAGACGGGTAAGACGATCGTCGTTACCGGCGCGAACAGCGGCACCGGCAAGGAAGCGGCGGCCCGGCTCGCGGCCGCCGGAGCGACGGTGATCATGGCCGTGCGCACCCCCGCGAAAGGCGAACGGGCGAAAGCCGAAATCCTGGACCGGCATCCCGCCGCGAAACTCGAGGTCCGCCGCATCGACCTGGCCGACCTCGGCTCGGTCCGCGACTTCGCGAACGAACTTCTCGCGGCGGGCGCTCCGCTGGACGCACTGGTCAACAACGCCGGCGTCATGGCTCCGCCCGACCGCCACCTCACCGCCGACGGTTTCGAGCTCCAGTTCGGCAGCAACTTCCTCGGCCCCTTCGCACTGACCGTGCAGTTGCTGCCGGCCCTGTTGCGCGCCGAGCGCCCCCGGGTCGCCACCATGAGCAGCGGCGCCGCCAATTTCGGCCGCATCGATTTCGACGATCTGCAATGGGAACGCCGCTACAGCCCGGTCCGCTCCTACGCGCAGTCCAAACTCGCGGACCTGATCATGTCGGTCCGCCTGGCCGAGATCTCCGAAGAGCGCGGCTGGAGTCTGCTCAGCGCCGCCGCGCATCCCGGCTACACCCGCACCAATCTGCAGACGGCGGGTGCGAGCCTGGGCCGGGACAAGCCGGCCCGCGGTTTCCTGGGCGGCGTGAACTTCCTGCCCTCGCAAGAGGTTGAGCAGGGCGCCGAACCACTGCTCTTCGCGACCGCCGACCCGGCTGCCGGCAACGGCGGATACTACGGCCCCACAGGACGATTCGGCTTGGTCGGACCGACCGGACCGGCTTCCATTCCGCGCCGCGCCCGTGATCGCGCCGTCGCCGCCCGGCTGTGGACGGAAGCCGAGCGGCTCACCGGCGTCCGCCTCGCGGACCAATACTGAACCGGCGCGGGTCTCAGGCCGGGGCGCGTTGCGCCACGATGGCGGCGGCGGCCGAGCGGCCCATGCGGATGGCGCCGTCGACGTGCTGGAATCCGTGGCCCGCCAGGTCCGAGCAGGCGAAGTGCATGGGGCCTACCGGGGCGCGGTGGTCGTGGCCGTAGCGGGTCAGGCCGCCGAGGTCGAAGCTGACGCCGTAGGCGCCGCGGGTCCATTCCTCGGCGCCCCAGTCGGATTCGTAGAAGACGATGGGGTCGGCGGCTTCGGGGCCGAGGTAGCGGACCAGGCAGTCGAGGGCGGTGCGGCGGCGTTCGGCGGGGTCCATGGCGAAGTAGGCGTCGGCCTGTTCGTGGGCGATGAAGCCGACCATGGCACCGTTGCCGGCGTCGTGATTGGTGTTGTCGTAGACCTCGGAGACCATGTCGGTGTCGCTGAAGCCGGTGCCGGACAAGCCTTTTTCCCGCCAGAACGGGGTCGGGTAGACCGCGTGCACCTTGACCACGAACCCGAACGACATGTGCTGGTACATCTGGTGCCGGCGGCGCGGCAGCGGCGGATCGAAACTGATGGCGGAGTACAGGTTCGGCGGCACGGCGAGCACCAGGCGGTCCGCGCGCACCTCCAGGTCGCCGTCGGCGAAGACTGTCACCCCGTCCTCGGACCAGCGCACCCGGCGCACCGGCGACTCGAGATGCACGTCCGCGCCCAGTGACGCGGCCAGTCGCTGCGATACCTGCTGCATCCCGCCGACCACCCGCTTGTCGAGCATGAAGGTGTCGGTGGCCAGCGCGGTGTAGGAGCCTTGGGCGGCGGCCATGTGCAGGGCCTGCAGCGCGGAGAAGGTGTGCGCGGGTTTGGTCAGCATCGCCCCGGCGACGAAGAAGGACACGGTCTCGCGCGCGTATTCGTTGTCCGAGTGGCGCTCCAGCCAGCTGCTGAACGGCACCGAATCCAGTTCCGCCGCGCGCGGATGCTCCCACGGCGTGTCGGCGCCGACCTCGGCCGCCAGTTCGTCCAGCAGGGCGAGCAACCGGTCGATCTCGGCGGCGGTCTCGGCGGGCGCGGGGAACACGTCGCCGATGAACTGCTGCCGGGTGCCGTCGGCGGCCAGGTATACGGACTCGCCCTCGCGGTAGCGGGAGAAGGTCTTCAGTCCCAGCTCATCCACCAGTTCCAGCGCCGCGGTGTGGTGGGGCGAGAGCCACTGCCCGCCGATCTCGATCATGGCGCCGTCGATGTCGCCGGTCCAGGTACGGCCGCCGACCCGATCCCGGGCCTCCAGCACCGCCACCGTCAGACCGGCCTTCCGCAATTCCACGGCGGCGGTCAGACCGGACGGGCCCGCGCCCACGATCACGACATCACGAGCAATGGCCACCATGCGAACTCCTCAGCCGCCGATTCGAAGACCCTCCGGATAGCCCGAAGGTAGCGGTTTCAGTATGTCCGAGCCCACAACGATCCCGCGCGCGCCATTTCGGCGCACCGGACTACCCGCGAGCGCCATATCGGAGTGGCGGACGTCACCCGAATCGAGTGTCAGGTTCCGCCCGGCCGCGCGGTCAGATGACCGTCACCCGTGAGCAACCGGCTCCGGGGACGGCTATCGGAGAGATATGGGCATGGAGATTCCCCGGATCACCCACGGATTCGCCACGGTCGGCGAGGTACGGGTCTTCTACCGGGAGGCGGGGCCCGCGGATGGGTTGCCGCTGTTGTTACTGCACGGCTTTCCGAGCGCTTCACACCAGTTCAGGCGGTTGATGGATGCACTGGGCACCCGATTCCGGTTGATCGCGCCCGACTATCCGGGGTTCGGCCACACCGAGGCGCCCGCCGATTTCGAGTACTCGTTCGATCGGCTGTCCGAGGTCGTCGAAGGGTTCGTGACGGCGCTCGGGCTGCGGCGGTTCGTGTTGTACGCCTTCGATTTCGGCGGGCCGGTGGGGTTGCGGCTGGCGGCGCGGCGGCCGGAAGCGGTCGCGGGGCTGATCGTGCAGAACGCCAACGCCTACGCGGAAGGGCTGTCGGAGCTGGCGCGGGAGACCATCGGGGCGCCGGCCGAAGCGCTCGGCGACCTGTTCACGCTGCCGGTCACGCGGAGTCAATACGAAGGCGGGACAACCGATCCCGGCTCGATCTCGCCGGACGGCTGGACTTTGGACCAGCATTTCCTCGAGCTGCCAGGGCGTAAGGAGGCACAGCTGGCGCTGGCTTTGGACTACCGCTCGAACGTCGCCCGCTATCCGGAGTGGCAGGCCTGGCTGCGGGCGCAGCAGCCGCCCACGCTGATCCTGTGGGGCCGCAACGACGCCTTCTTCCCGGAGGCCGGGGCGCGGGCGTACCTGCGGGATCTGCCCGCCGCCGAACTGCACCTGTTCGAGACGGGCCATTTCGCATTGGAAGAGAAGCTGCCGGAGATCGCGCCGCTGATCGCCGGATTCATGGCAAGGGTCGGCTCGATGAAGCTCGCGGTGATCGGCGCGTCCGGCAATCTCGGCAGTCTGGTGGTGGCCGAGGCGCGGTCTCGCGGCCACGCGGTGACCGCGCTGGACAGTACGGATGTGGATGTGACCGACGCCGTTTCGATCGAGAAGGCGGTGAGCGGGCACGACGCGGTCGTGGTCGCGGTGAAGGGGCCCGATCATCTGGTGCCGCGCGCGGCGGCAGCCCTGCTGGAAGCGCTGCCGGCGGCGGGCGTGCGGCGGCTGGTGTTCCTCGGCGGCGGCGGCAGCCTGCTGTCCGAGGACGGGACGCCGTTCGTCGAATCCCCGCATTTCCCGGCGCAATACCTGGAGACCGCCCTCGACCAGTCCGAGGCGCTGCGCCTGCTGCGTGCCGCCGACGGGGTGGTCGACTGGTCCTATGCCAGCCCGCCGCCGGTGCAGCTGATTCCGGGCGCGAAGACCGGCGGCTATCGGGCCGAGGCCCGGGACACTCCGCTCACCGATGCGGCGGGTGAAAGCCGGATCAGCACCGGCGATTACGCGGCCGCGATCATCGACACCGTGGAGCGCGGGACGTTCGTGCGCGAACGCTTCACCGCCGCGACCATCGACTGAGCGGCGGCGGCGTCACCGTGGGTTCCGGTGACGCCGCCCGCGCGCGGCCGCCCCCGAATCCGGGGGTGGAGGAATTTGGGGGACGGTGAATGCGGCCGGAGTCGCCCGCGAGCGGGACCGTGGTGCTTAGACTCACGGGCCAGATGAAAGCGTTTCGTTTCAGTTTGTTGGGCGGTTGTGCCATGAGGTCTTGGATCGCGGTGGCGTTGGCGGTCGTGGCTTCCACGATCGGGGCCGGGCCGGTGACGGCCGCACCCGCCGCAGGCAAAGCGCTTGTGGTGCTCGGGGATTCGTTCAGCGCCAACCAATGGGTGGTGGATTCGCAGGCGGTGGAATGCCGGCACGGGGAGACTTCCTGGCCGACCCGGCTGAGCCGCCTGATGGAGGTGGCGGACAGCGCCGACTATCTCGATCTGTCCTGCCCGGGGGCCGCGCTCGACACCCCGCCGAGCCATACCGCCGCGTGGGAGGCCAAGCAGGCCGACGAGAAGGGCGCGTTCGGGCCGCGAACCAAGGTGGTGGCCTTGCAGTTCGGGCTCAACGATCGCTGGGGCAGCAACGAGGCGACGCTGTGGTACGCACTGCAGCAGTGCGTGCTGGATCTGGTCCGCGGGTGCGGGGCGGATGCCGCGGTGCCGAGCCGGAGCATGGATGCCGGCGACATCACCCCGGAGCGGTATGCCGAGCGGCTGCGGAACGTGATCACGTATGTGAAGTACTACGCGCCGAACGCCCGCATCGTGCTGGTCGGCTATCCGGAACTGTTCCGCGCCGGACAGGATGCGGTGTGCTTCAGCGCTTTCGGCGTGCTGCGGTTCGTGCAGCCGCGCGGGCAGGCGGCCATCGATTCGGTGAATCGGCTCGATCAGGCGCAGCGGGCGGCGGCGCGGCTGCTGGGCGTGGAGTTCTTCGACGCCCGGGCGGCGACCGCGGGCCACGGGCTGTGCTCGGAGCAGTCGTGGATCAACGACTATCAGGATCCGCGCGATCCGGGCGCGATCCCGTTCCATCCGTCCGCGCGCAGCGACGAAGTCGTGGCGAACGGGATCCACGCGCAGGCCGGCCGCTGACAATCCAGCGACCGGCCGTTCACGCCCCTGCCCGGGCAGTTCACCGCAAATAGGCTTCGATGGCTCGCACCGACGCGCCGATCCCGTCCTCCGCGTCGATGAGCGCGCCCAGCCGAGCGGCATTGGCGCGCAAGGCCGGATCGGTGACGGCGGCGCGCAGCGCGTCGGCGAGCGCGTCGGCGGTCAGCTCCCGCAACGGAATCGTCCTGGGACTGACCCCGAGGTCGAGCAGCCGCTGCGCCCAGTACGGCTGATCGACGCCGCCGGGTATGGCGACGGCCGGTACGCCCGCGCGCAGACCGGCCGCGGTGGTGCCCGCACCGCAGTGGTGGACCACGGCGGCCATGCGCGGGAACAGCCAGTCGTGCGGCACGCTGTCGACGGTCAGTACGTCGGCATTCTCGACATCCAGCTTCAGCCAGCCCGATTGGACGATGCCGCGCACGCCTGCCAGCCGCAATGCCTCGGCGACCACGGCCGACAGGTCCTCGCGCTGATCGGCCCCGTCGGTGGTGCTGCCGAATCCGATGAAGACCGGCGGCGGCCCGGCCGCCAGGAAATCCACCAGTTCGGCGGACGGCTCCCAGCCCAGCGGGCGCGGCGTCCACCAGTAGCCCGCGACCATCCGGTCCGGCGGCCATTCCGGCGGCAATTGCATGACGTGCGTCGAAAAGCCGTGCAGCACGAACTTTTCGGACTCCCGGAACCGTTCCTCGAGTTCCCGGGTGGAGATCGCGGGCAGTCCCAGTTCGCGCCGCACCGCGTGCCCGGCCTCGGCGGCTCCGGGATGCATCGGCCCGTTCCCGAAGTCGCCGGTGGGAAAGAACCGCAACCCGATGACCGGTATGCCCTTGAATTCGGCGAGCGAGTAGCTCGCGAGCTCCACCGCCATACCGGTCAGCAGGGCGTCGGCGGGTTGATCGCGGACCGCCTCGATCACGCCCTTGCTGAGCACCCGCAGCGTGTACGCGAAGTCCTGCGAGGCCGTCTCGTGCAGTATCGGATTGTCCGGATCGAACTCGAAACCCGAAGCCATGTACAGGTATTCGAGCCCGCACCCGGTGACCAGGCTCTCGAAGAGCGGGTGCGCGGCGAAGGCGACCTCGTGCCCCGCCGCCTGCAAGCCGACCCCGAGCCCGACCAGCGGTGCGACATCCCCGTGGGTGCCGACGGCGATCATGATCAGTCGCATCGGCTATCCCCTGCCGAGCGCGGCCATATGGGCTTCGATGGCCTTGACCGCGGCCCCCGCACCGTCCTCCTGTGCGATGGCCGCCCCCAGCCGCGCCGCATTGGCCCGGTAGGAATCGTCCTCGGTGAGCGCCCGCAGCGTGCCGACCAGGTGATCGGCGGTCATCTTGCGAAGCGAAATGGTGCCCGGACTCACCCCGTGATCGATCAGCCGCTGCGCCCAGAACCCCTGATCCGCCTGCCCCGGCACCCCGGCCGCCGGAATCCCCGCCCGCAGACTCGCCGAGGCGGTCCCGGCCCCCGCGTGATGGATGGCCGCCGAGATGCGCGGGAACAACCAGTCGTACGGCACGGTGCCGATATTGAGCACGTCGTCCCCGGCGATATCGAGTTCCAGCCACCCGGATTGCACCACCGCCCGGCCGCCGAAACGCCGCAGCGCCGTATTCACGATGGCCGACATCTCCTCCCGTTTACCGGATCGCGCGGTGGTGCTGCCGAATCCGATGAAGACCGGCGCCGGTCCGGCGGCCAGGAAATCGACGAGTTCGGCGGGCGGCTCCCAATCGGCGGGCCGGGGCGGCCACCAGTAGCCGGTGACCAGCTCATTGCGCCGCCAATCGTGCGGGCGCGGTGACACGGCGGGCGAATAACCGTGCAGGATAAGCCAATCCGCCGCGTCCCGCCGCCGCCGCAGTTCCCGCACCGGCGCTTTCGGCAGTCCCAGATCGCGGCGCAGATCGGCGATGATATTGCGGAAGATGAAGTCGTAGAGCCCGGCTCCGGCATCGGCGATCCGCCGATTGCCCCAGCTGCCGAGCGACCGCGCGCCCCCGCACAGCGCCGGCTGGAACTCCGCCGTCGCCGAGGTCGGGGCCAGCCGCATGCCGATCGCCGGAATCCCCTTCGCTTCGGCCAGCGCGTGTCCGGCCGCCTCCGACATGGGTGTGATCAGCAGCGCGTCGGCGGGTTCGTCGATGAGCGCCTCGATCACGGTCTCGTTGAGGAACCGCTGCCCGCTCGGCCGCGCGAGGGTCTTGGCGCGTTCGTGGTGCAGGAAGTTCGGGTCGGCCGGATCGATCTCCAAGTCCGCGCCCATGACGCGCAGTTCGAGGCCCGCGTCCAGGACCATCTCCTTGTAGATGCAGTGCGCCGCCATGACGACCTCGTGACCCGAATCCCGCAGCCGCAGTGCGACATCCAGCAGCGGCGCGAAATCCCCGCGAGTGCCGATGGGGGCGATGACGAATCTGCTCATCCGATTTCTCCGCTCAGGCGTGCTTCGATGGCCTTGACCGCCTGACCCGCACCGTCTTCCAGGGCGATGGCGGCGGCGAGCCGGGTGGCGTTGTGGCGCAGGGTTGCATCGGTGGTGACGCGCTGGAGCGCGGATGCCAGCCGCCCCGCCGACAGTTTCGGATGCGGGATGGTGGCGGCGCTGACCCCGAGGTCGAGCAGCCGCTGCGCCCAGAACGGCTGATCGGAGTACAGCGGCACCCCGATGGCGGGCACGCCGGCGCGCAATCCGGCCGCGGTGGTGCCCGCGCCGCAGTGATGGACGACGGCCGCCGTCCGCGGGAACAGCCACTCGTGCGGTACATCGCCGATGGTCAGCACGTCGTCGCCGCTGACATCCAGTCGCAGCCAACCGGATTGGACGATGCCGCGCACCCCGGACCGGCGCAGCGCCTCCCCCACCAGCGCCGAGATCTCGGCGCTGCGGGTGGCGCTGTCGACGACGCTGCCGAAGCCGATGAAGACCGGCGGCGGCCCGGCGGCGAGGAAGTCGAGGAGTTCCGCGGGCGGCTCCCAGGCGATGGGCTGCGGCGGCCACCAATAGCCGGTCACCTCCAGTCCCGGTCGCCAGTCGGCCGGCCGGGGCACCACGGCGGTCGAAAACCCGTGCAGGATCAGCCATTGCGCGTCGGTCCGGCGTCGCCGCAGTTCCCGGACGGAGGCCGCGGGCAGCCCCAGTTCCTTCCGGAACGCCGCGACCGGCCCCGCGTAGAACCGGTCGAGTACCCAGCCCCCGATATCGGCGGCCAGCCGATTGCCGACCGGCCCGAACGAGCGCGGCCCCAGGGCGCTGGGCGGGTGCGCACGGGTCGCGGACATGGGCTGAAAACGTAAGCCGATGGCCGGAATCCCCTTGGCCTCGGCCAGCTGGAACCCGGCGAGTTCGGTGAGCTGGCCCAGCAGCAGCGCATCGGCGGGTTCGTCGCGCAGCGCCGCGATCATCCCCTCCCCCATGGCCCGCACCCCGCTGGGCGAACCGAAGGTCCATTCCATCTTGCGTTTGTCGGTGATGTCGGCGCTGGTCATATCGAAGTCGAGATTCGTTGCCATGGACCGGAATTCGAGACCGGCGCCGGTGATCAGCTCGGCGAACATCTCGTGCGCGGCCACCACCACTTCGTGCCCGGCATCGCGCAGTCCGGCGCCGAGTCCCAGCAGCGGCGCGATATCACCGCGGCTGCCGATGGCGGCAATGATCAGTCTGCTCAAGACAGCTCCACCGTCTCGAGAATGGCCAGCCAGCGCGTGACGATCGCGTCCACGCGTTCCGCCCCCAGCGCCCCCTCGGGCGAATGCACCGAATAGTGCACCTGGTCGGTCCCTTCCGGCTTGCTCGCGCCCAGGAACATGCTCAGGTCGAACATGGTCAGCCGCGCCTGTTCCCGCGAGTGCGCATCCGGAATCCACACGCCCAGATCGCCGAGGAAGTTGAAGTAGAACTTCGGGAAGTTGAATTGCACGAACTCCGGCCAGCTTTCGGGGTGATGCCAGCACAGCAGCGTGAAATCCTCCGGATGCTCCGGGTATCCGGCGATGGCGTCCCGCAGCCGCGCCGCCAGGTCGCCGTCGAAAGGCCGCACCAGCCACGGATAGTCGTCGGAGAGCCAGGCCACGGTGCGCGCCAGATCGGTGCCGGGCCGCAGGCGGCTGTAGCGCCCGTGCTTCTGTACCTGGATGGGCCGCGCCACCCCGGTCACGTCCTCGATGGCCAAACCCAGTGCGACGAGCAGGATCCGGGTGTAGGTGGCGTCGAAAGCGGTCGGCAGCGCCGTGAAAAGGCGTTCCGCCAGCGGCCCGTCGATCACCCCGTCGATATGCGCCGCCGCCGGAGTCGCCGCGCGCACCGGCAGATTGGGTTCGCTGTCGGTGCTGCCGAGCCAGTACCCGAGCTCCCCCGCCCGGCTGGGCGCGAGCTCGTCCAGGAAGGCCGCCCATTCCGAGCCGGTGGTGGCTTCGGGTTGCAGCGAGATCGGTTCGCCCGCGGCCCATTGCGCGGTGTAGGTGGCCACGTCGTCCCACAGCACCCACATGGCCACGCCGTCGATGGCGATGTGATGGGCGGTGAGCAGCAGAATGCTCACGTCGTAGGAGCGGGTGAACAGCACCGCCGTCACGATCTTGCCGGCGGCCGGGTTCAGGCGCAGATTGTTCTTCGCCCCCTCCTCCTCCATCAGGGCCACCAGCTGCTCCGGTTCGAGCCCCTCGATGGAGATCTCCCGCACATCGACGCGCTCGAGGTCGACGATCCCGCCGGACGCGGCCTCGATCAGGCAACCCGCGGCTTCCCCGTAGCTGTAGCGGCTGCGCAGGGATTCGTGATTGTCGATGATCGCGTTGACCATCGCCCGCGCGTCGTCCAGGCTCATGGCCACCGGCACCGGGCAGGGAATGGTGATCCCGAAGACGTCGGGGTTGGAATCCCAGACGAGGAATCGCTTGGCGGCGGCGGTGAGCCGCCCGGGACGCAGTGCTGTCATGTCTGTCCTGCTCTATCGGTGGTGCGGCCGGTCAGACCGCGGTGATATTGACGGGCCGCCGGTCCGGCACCAGCGCGTTGTCGAGCGCGGTCACGGCCCCGGCGGTGAGTTCCTGGATGCGCCCGGCCCGCCACAGTTCGAGGGGCGTGTGCGCGCCGAAGTAGGCACTGGCCAGCTCGACCGGCCCGACCCGCACATCGGGCGGGGTGCCCGCCGGGACCGGTTCCCAGCGACCCTCCCCCGCAGTGACGTCCAGCCCGAACAGCCCCGAACCCATGCCGTAGGGATCGGTCACCTCGATGACGCCGTGGAAGTCGGCCCGGTAGGCGCGGCGTTCGAAAGCCTTGGGCGCGTTCAGGATGAACATGCGCAGCTCGGCCCCGACCCCGGTCACGGCGGTGACGCGCGGGTCCTCGAAGAGCAGCGGGGTCGGGTCGTCGAGCGCGGTCTCGAGCTGGATCTCCGCGTATTCGGTGTGCCCGAGCAGGCAGCGCAGCAGTTCGCGATGCGCGGCGGCGGTGACGGCGCAGAAGTCGCGCACCCGCACCACGTCCCCGATCAGGTCGTAGAGCACGTAGCCGTCCGGGTGCACGATGACGAAGGATTCGTCGTCGAAGGTCGCCGCCCAGAAATGCGCGCTGCGATCCAAGGCCCCGGGCGTGCCGCGCTGCCAGCGTTCGTAGATCTCGCGGATCAGCGGCCGTGCCGCACCCGGCCGCGACTCCCGGCACCAGCCCGAATCATCGGCCCCCGCCAGGAGTTTCGCGCGCCGCCGGTCGATGCGCAGCGAACGGGTGTGCGCGGCCGGGCCCGCGTAGCCGTAGTGCGCGCCCGGTCCCGGCGCGCCGCCGAACACGTCGGCGTCGAATTCCCGTGCGATGTACAGAGTTTCGGCCTGCAGCCGGGCGTAGATGCCGCGCTTCTGATGCGTCGGCGCGATCAGCCCCTGTGCGCACACCGCCGCCCGCAGCTGCCCGCCGCCGGGCGCGGTGATCCGCATGCGCAGCACCGCCAGGCTGCCGACCAGGAACGGCGCGTCCGGATCCGAGATGTCTTCGGCCACCGCGATATCGGAGAGCCGGAACTGCCGCCGCCAGCTCGCGACGTCCTTGGCGCGAATGCCGCCGAAGGCCCGGTCGTAGGCATCGTGCAGGGCGTCCCAGTCGTCCTCGCGCGCCCGCCGGACGTGCAAGCCGTCCATCGATACGCTCTCCCAGCGGGCCATCAGGTCCACGGTGGTCATACGCCAACACCTTTCGTCGTGAGTGAATCGGCGTGGAAGCGCACCTTTTCCAGCGCGGTGAGGATGTCCTCGACCTCGGTGCGCGCCCCGAGCAGCACACTGTGATGCAGCAGCAGGGTGTGGTCGCGGTAGTGATCGGCCGCCGGGAAGGCGCGTCCGGCCGCCCGTTCGACGGCGGGGTTCCAGAAGCGGGCGAAGCGCGGTTTGGTGTGCGGGCGCAGCAGTTCGCTGCGATGCAACGGCACTCGCGGCGGATAGACCTTGACGCCCAGTTCGGCGGTCAGTGCGGCGGCCACCGCTTCGATCGATGCCCCGCCGAAAGTGCCCGCCCGGAACCGGATTCCGTACTCGTACACCGCGCGCCGATCCACCGCGGCGGGCACCGGGATCGGGCTCAGCCCCGGGATGGCGGCCAGCCCGGCCTCCAGTTCAGCCGCGCGCAGTGCGCGGTGTTCGTGCTGGGCGTCGAGCCGGGGCAGCTGATCGAGGAGCACCGCCGCGGTCAGTTCCGGCATGCAGTAGTTCGCGCCCATGATGTCGCCGCGTTCGACCAGCTCGTACTCACCCGGCGCGGGATCGTGCTCGGTGTAGCCGCGAGAGTCCGCGCGCAGCAACAGCATCCGCTGATACAGCTGCCTGCGGTCGGTGATGACCGCGCCGCCCTCACCGCCCGCGAGGGTCTTGGCCGCGCCGAGACTGAACACCCCGGCATTGCCGAAGGTGCCGACCATCCGCCCCGCCCACCGGGTGCCGTGCGCCTGCGAGCAGTCCTCGATGAGCGGGATGCCCTCGGTGCAGGTGGCGGCCAGCACCTCGTCCAGCTCGACCGCGGTGCAGGCCAGATGCACCGCGATCACCGCGCGGGTGCGGGCGGTCACCGCCGCACGAATCGATTCGCCGGTGACGCAACCGGATTCGGCGTCCACGTCCACCAGCACCGGCACCGCGCCGACCCGCAGCACCGCGGTGGCGGGCGCGACCCAGGTGAGCGCCGGCACGATCACCTCGTCGCCGGGTCCGATACCGAGCGCCTCCAGGGTGATCACCAGCGCGCTGGAGCCGTGGTCCACGCTCACCCCGTACGCGGCCCCGTTGTAGCGCGCGAAAGCCTCGCCGAACAGTCGTTCCCGGGATTTCCCGCCGCGCGGGCTGTACCAGCTGACCGACCAGCGATCCGAGCGCAGCGCCGCGAGCACGGCCTGTTCGGTGTGTTCGTCGTGCTGCGGCCAGCGCGGCCACGCCGCCGTCCGCACCGGCTGCCCGCCGTCCATCGCCAGCATGATCGTCACCCCGCCGCCGGGAGCGCCGCCGGCCGCCGCGCCAGCAGGTCGAGGGCGGCGCGAATCTCGCCGTGGGACACCGGAACCAGCGGCAGCTCCCCGGTCATGGCCGGTCGCCCGAGCGCCCGCAGCAGCACGAACGGGACGCTGTCCGCCCGCGGCTCCAGATAGCCCTTCTTGTTGTCGTCGGCGATCACCCGCAGCACGTCGTCCGCGTGCACCGCAGCCGGCAGACGCGGATCCACGCCCAGCCCGGTCACGATCTCGTAGTGGGTGCGCACCGCGTCCTCGGACAGCCAGCCGCGCGCGTGCGAGATATGCGCCGCCACCAGCATTCCCAGTGCGATGGCCACCCCGTGCGGCAGCCCCTCCGCACCCCGCGCCCGATGGTCGCACAGCTCGATGGCGTGCCCGGTGGTGTGCCCGTACTCCAGCACCAACCCGGCCCGCCGCTCGAAAGTGTCGTCCCGGGTGACCGCCGATTTGGCGTCGATGCTGGCGTCCAGGAGCCATGCCAGCGCCCGCGGCGCACCCAGGTCACCGCCGGAGATGACCGCGCGCAGCCCCGCGATCGATTCCGGCCGAATGGCCAGGCAATTCTTCGCCATTTCGCACAGCCCGGAACGCAATTCGCGAATCGGGAGGCTGGTGAAGAAACGCACATCGGTATACACGGCAGCCGGCGCGTAATAGGTGCCGAGACCGTTCTTGCCGACCGGACTGTTTATCGCCTGTTTCAGCGACAGCACCGAATCCATGGCGGCGATGGTGGTGGTCGGCACGTGCACCAGGCGCACGCCGCGAAAGAGCAGACCGGCCATCACACCGGCCAGATTGCCCGGCACGCCGCCGCCGAAGGACACCACCACCGACCGCCGGGTGGCCCCGGCCGCCAGTGCCGCTTCGAGGTGTTCCGCCAGGCAGGACAGGGTTTTCATGGATTCCCCGGCGGGGTGGCTGAGCACCACGGTCCGGGTCCGCTCGCCCCATCGCGCCAGCACCCCGGAGTACAGCGCGCGGACCTGATCGTCGGTCACCACAACCAGCAGATCCGCACCCAGCCCGGCCAGCCCGTCGGCGATTTCACCGACGCAGTCGGCACCGAAGAAATAGGGAAACGATCGGTCACCGATTCGAATGGTGCGCGAATGCAATCCCGAGCGTTCCGGCCACGTTGAATTCACACAGCAAGAATCGAATGCGCAGGCGCACGGGGCAACCGCTCGGATACCCCAGTCATGACCTCACCCAGGGCCCGGTACCACCGTCCGGAACGCCGGGCCCGGCGGTACCACCGGCAGTGGTGGTGCGAGATTCGGCACACCGTGGGAAGTGTCGAACCGGCGGACAGAACCACCCCCGGTGCTTATCCTGGCGAAAGATCTTGCGAGAAGGGAGATCCGTTGGTAGACAGCACCGTTGGCGGCGACACTCACGCCGTCCTGCGCGCACCGACGCTGGCCGAGTTCGTTCGCGAACGCCGGTCCCGGCCCACCGGCCGCCATCCGGCCGGGCTGACCCGCAAGGAACTCGCCGAGGCCACGCACGCCAGCCTCGGCTATATCGCGAAGATCGAGCAGGGTGAGGCGCTCAATCCCAGTGCCGCCATTCTGGATTCGCTCGCCACCGTGCTGGAGCTGGACACCGCGGCCCGGGTGCACCTGTATCACCTGGCGCAGCAACGTCCTGCGGCGGCGGTGCCGCCATTGCGCGCGCCCGACAGCGCCATTCGCGCCACCTTGGACGCGCTGCAACCGCATCTGGCGGCGGCGCTGGACAACGGCTGGCGGATCATCGACCACAACAACGCTTTCGGCGACGCGCTACCCGGCCTGACGCCAGGCAGTCATGTGCTGCGCTGGATGTTCACCGATCCGCGCGCCCGCATCGTGGTCGAGGAATGGGAACGCGAGGCCACCCTGCTGGTCGGCCGGTTCCGCTCCTACGCCGCCATGGCGTCCGGCCGCGACGAGGCCGAAGCGGTGCTGCGAGATCTGGAGCGCCAGCCCGACTTCCGGCGCATGTGGGCCGCCGGGCACGTCCATCTGGGCCGGCCCGACCCGGACTTCGCGCTCCGGGATCCGCGCACCGCAACGGTTTTCGAGGTGCGCGTCCAGCGCTACCGCGGCACCGCGCCCGGTCCCGCCCACCAGCTCTTCATCGGCCTGACCGGCCCCGCCTCAGCCGGGTAGGTCGGCCAGGAACTTCCGCAGCAACGCGTTGACCTGTTCCGGATGCGTGAGGTTCGGCGTCATGGCCGCCCCGATGATGGTGTGCGTCTCGACCGGCCCGCCGAATGCCGCCGCCAATTGGTCGGTTTCGAAGGGCCGCGCGGAATGATCGCTGTCGCCGCGGATCACCAGCGCCGGGCAGGTGATCTCCCCCAGCAGCTCCACCACCGAATCCCGGTTGATGGAGCATTCGGCCGCCATCCGCGTCCGCTCCCGATCGCCGGTCAGCCATTTGTCCCGCCACGGCTGCTGATCCTGCGCGGTCCCGCCGATCATCAGCGAGGCCACCATGCGCGCCGTCGCCGCGAACGGCGTGCCGATCGTCCAGGCATCGATCACCTCGGTGTAGCCCACCCGGCGCTGCGCGTCCATGGCGACGGCGGTGGCACTGAGCGTGATCACCCCCTCCACCCGCGGCCGCGCCAGCAACGCCATCCGCAGCGCCGTGAACGCCCCGTGCGAAACCCCGCCCACCACCACCTTTTCCAGCCCCAGCTCGTCCACCACCGCCCAGGCGTCGCGCGCCAGGTCCCAGTAACTGAACGGCCCCCCGTCGTCCCGGCTGGCCCCGTGCCCCCGCGAATCGATGGTGATCACCCGATACTCCGGCGCCAGCCCCGCCACCTGCGCCGCGAACATCTCCTGATCCATGAACAGGCAGTGCCCCAGCACTATCGCCCGTTCCCCGCCCCCGCTATCGCTGTAACTGACCTGCACGCCCCCGCGCGTGACGAACGGCATCTACCAACTCTCCAGTGTCGCTTGCGGACCCCCACGCTATCTGAAAACGAAAGCTTCCACATGACACCATTATTCGGGTCCGCAAGGCCGCCGGGGACTCACGCCGTCCGCTGCGCCCCACGCTGGATCACCAGTGCGACATGCAACCGCGAGGGGCAGTCCAGCCGCGCCATCACCTGGCGCAGGTGATTCACCACCGTCCATTCGGCGATTCCCAAACGGCTGGCGATCATCCGGTTGGTCATTCCGTCCGCCACCAGCCGGGCGATCTCCAGCTGCCGCTTGGTCAGCCGTGATACGGGCGAGTCGAAGTCGTCGGCGGGCAGCGGCGGCGCGGCCAGCGCGTAGGCGATCGCCTCGCCGATATCGAGCACCGCCCCGATGGTGGAAATGGCCGGATCATCGCTGTCCGCCGGCGCTTTCGACACGTCCACATGGTCGGTGAGCTGGGGCAGCGCGTAGGTGTCGCGAATCCAGCGCGCGGCGGCGGACAACCGATGGACCTGCTCGGAATAGTCCGCGCCCGCCGCGTGGTAGGCGCGGGCGCAGCCCTCCAGCGCGGTGACCACCTCCGTCAGATGCCCGGCCGGATCGGGCGTGCGGAGCACCAGGTGGAACACCCCGAGCGCGCGCCGGGGCGCCTGAGCGCGCAGCAGCGTGCGCCCCAGCACGCCCAGCACGCCGAGCCGGTCCGCGGCCTGCGGCAGCGCCAGCGCCCGATCGCGCAGCGCGGCCCAGCTCTCGTCCGCACCGGAGGGATCGCCCAGTTCGGCCAATTCCTCGATCAGCTCGCCCACCTCACGCTCCCGCGGCGAACCGGCGGCGTCCAGCGGTGCGCCGGCGAACAGCAGCCGCGCCTGTTCCGGTTTATCGGTTTCGTGGTAGGCGAGCGCGAGACATCGGGTGACGGCGGGATCGGTACTCGGGGCGGCCCGGCTCAACAGTCCGACGGCATCGTGGAACCGGCCGGACCGTAATGCCCAGCGGCCCAGCAATTCCCGGCAGGCGCGGGCGACGGCGCCATCCGCCTCGGCGAGCAGGCCGAGCAGAATCGACTCGGCGTAGACGAGCATCCGGCGTTCGATCCAGACGTCCTCGAGTTCCCGCAGCAGCACCACGGCCTGCTCGCCCCGGCCCTGGTCGATCAGGTATCGCACGGTGCCGAGCAGATCGGTCAACCAGCGGTCGATGAGCCGTGCGGCCGTGGCGCGCCCGCCCGGTTCGGCGCGC
This sequence comes from Nocardia yamanashiensis, assembly GCF_021183565.1. NCBI lineage: Bacteria > Bacillati > Actinomycetota > Actinomycetes > Mycobacteriales > Nocardiaceae > Nocardia > Nocardia yamanashiensis. Next base: position 77,684 of record NZ_CP089226.1, on the reverse strand, counting down.
AGGCGCGCGATCTCGGCGGCGAGCTGGCCGATACCGTGCGCGCGGACCGCTCGAATCAGTTGCGCGCGTTCGGTATCCGCGTGCATGAGCTGACGGCAGTAGGTGCGGGTGAAGCCGGAGATGGTGTAGGCGTAATTGCCGTTGTCGGCGACGGTGTGGTCGAGCAGGCTGTGATTGACCAGCTTGGCCAGGCCGTCGGTGACGCGGTCGCGCCATTCGCCGCTCAGCTGCAGCACTTCCTCCAGATCGGCGAGTACGTCGGAGCTCGAGATCTGGAGCAGCAGATTGATCACCGAGACGCACAGATCGGTGGAGGCCCATTCGACGCAATCGCGAATGGTCCGGTGCCGCAAGGGCATATCGACGAACGGCGACGGCGGCAGCGGGTGCCCGGACCTGATCTGGAGCAGCGTCCGCTCGGCGCCGATCCGGGCGATGGCGGTCGCGGCCAGTTCCAGGCCCAGCGGCACCCCGCCCAGCTCCACCGCGATCTCCTCGGCGATCGCTGGATCCACCGCGGAAGTCGCACTGCGGAAACGGGTTTCGATGCTGTTGAGCAGCAATTCGGCGGCCGGGCTGGGCCCGTCGGGATGCGGCGTCGCCGCGGTCTCCAGCGGCGGAATCTGATACAGGCATTCCTGGTAGAGCCCGAGAGCGCGCCGGCTGGTCGCGACGATCGTCAGATCCGGGTTGTGGGACAACAGTTCCGGCAGTTCACCCGCCATGGTCCCCACCAGGCGATCGCAATTGTCCAGGAACAGCACCGCGGGCCCGGAGCCGAGATGATCGGCCACGGCCCGCCGCCCAGGCGGATCCCTGTCCTGTTCCCGCAGGATCGCCGCCCAGACCTGCGCGGGTTCGGTGGACTCGGCCAAATCCACCGTGAGCGAGCGACTTTCGAGGGTCGCGGCCACCTCCGCGGCGAGCCTGCTCTTGCCGATCCCGGCGAGTCCGGTCACCGTGAGCAACCGGATCCGCGGATCGATGATCAGCCGCCGCAGCTCGGCGAGCGGCGCCTGCCGGCCGACCAATGTAGGAATTCGATAGCGTCCCACCCCGGCTACAGCATTCCCCCACCGACCGGTATCTTGCATTCATCCCTCTCCAGCGTCCGGGCCGAACCTCCGCCCGGACAGAAAAATCTTAGAACATGATCGTTGGATCAGCCGGTCATGAGGGCAATTCCAGGCCGCGCTCGGCCGCCGCCGCGAGGACCTGCTCGGGAAAGATATTGCGCAGCAGATACAGATCTCGCCCGAGCCGCCAGCCCGGCGCCAGCGCGACCGCGTACCGCTCGAAATAGCCGAGCTGTTTGCCCATCAGGATCAGCTGTTCCGGTCCGGACGCCCCGGTCCCCCGGCCGAAATCCAGCAGTTGCGAAGTGACCGACTTCAGATCCATCTCCGCGAGCTCGCCGGACAGGATCGGCCCCATCACCATGGCCAGTTGCTCCCCGATCGCGACATCGTCGGTGCTCTGCCCGGTGAACAGGCCGAGCTCACGCAGCGCGACCGCGACCGGGGTGAAATCGCCGTCGAAGGCGCTGGCCCGGAACATCGCCCGTACCAGTGCCTGCCAGGGCGGGGTCATGGTGCCGACGATGCCGAAGTCCAGCATGGCCAGCCGGCCGTCGTCGAGCAGCCACAGATTGCCCGCGTGCACGTCGCCGTGGAAAAGTCCGTGTACCGCAACGCCTTCCAGCCACACCTTGACCAGCCGGCGGATCAGCAGCTCCGGGTCCGCACCGGCCGCGCGAACCGCGTCGAAGCGATCCAGGGGGATGCCGCGCAGCCGTTCCATGCACAGCACCCGCGGTCCGCAGTAATCCCAGAATGGTTCCGGGACAACGACTCCGGCATTGTCGCCGAAGGCCCCGACAGCAGCGCCGATCCGCGCCTGGTGTTCGGCCTCGACGAGGAAGTTCAGCTCCGAGACGGTCACCTCGTACAGGTCCCGGACCACGCCGACGGCATTGGCGATCCGCGCCGCCTCCGAACGCCGTTCCAGCAGGCGCGCGGTGAGCAGCGCGGCCCGCAGATCCACGATCATCCGGCGCGCCATGCCGGGTCGTTGCACCTTGACCACCGCTTCGCGGCCATCGGCCAGCACCACCGCGTGCACCTGCGCGACCGAGGCCGCCGAGAGGGGCTCGTCGTCGAAGTGCAGGAACAACTCCTCGATCGGGCGGCCCAGATCGGCGGCGACCGTGCGGCGCACCAGTTCCGCGGGGAACGGCGGCACATCGTCGAGGCAGCGCAGGCACGCGTCCGACAGCTCCTTGGGGAACGCGCCGCTGGAGGAGGCGATGAGCTGGCCGAGCTTGACGAACAGCGGGCCGAGCCGTTCGAAGCCGTCCACCACGCCCTCCGCTGCCGCCACCCGGCGATTCGCGCGCTTCGCACCGAATCCCCAGGCGCGGCGAATGATTCGATGCGCAACGCTGGCGCCGAGCACCCCGGCGATGGTGAGCATCCGGACCGCTTCGGCCGGGCCGAAGGCATCCAGCGGCGGGCGGGGGACCGCGAACAGCTCCGCGGGCGGCACCGCCGGGGTCGCGGCGCCGCGCAGCGGCAGCGGTTCCGCACTCACGATCGCACCTCGAGATCGGCGAAGCGGGCGCGAATCCGCAAGCGCCACTGCTCGTAATCGGGCACCGCGCCGGGTTCGGCGGGCGCTTCCGCCGCCGCCTCGGCGAAGGCCGAGATCTCGGCGACGTCGGACCGGCAGAACAGCTCCGCGCCCAGCTCCGCGCTCTCGGGCACCCAGCCCGCGTAATGCCTGGCCTTGACGGCCATCACCGCCCCGATCGCCAGATCCGGCGCGTGCGCCCCGGCCCGCGCGAGCAGCGCCTCCAGCTCGGCGGCGGGCTGCCCGCCGATATACGTTGCGGCCGCGCCGATTCCGCTCCACAGATCGCCGCGCCGATCCGGTTCGAAGGCCTCGACCGCGTCCGCGACCGCGGCGCAGTCACCGCCGTAGTAGAAACTCAGCGCCCGGCCCACGCCCTGGTCGAAGGCGCGCGGGAAGTAGTCGGGCGCGCCCGCCCACGGGTAGCGCGGCGGCCGGCGATGTTCGACGATCCAGCGCCGCGGGTCGAAGAAGGCGCGATCGAAGCCGTAGCCGTCGACGGCCAGCCAGCCCAATCGGGCGACCAGCGGATTCGAGTCGAAGCGCGGCATGGCCCGCCGCCACAGCGGGCGCGGCAGCCGCGACATGACCAGTCCGTAGCCGACGTAGGCCATGAGCGAATGCGGTTCGCCGTGCGTGCGGGTGAACTCCTCGGCCCGATCGGTGCGCCCGAGCGCGAGCAGATCCCGCAGCGTCATGGCGGCGATGGCGCCCTCGTAGGCGAGGCTCCGGTAGCGCGGGTCCACCCATTCCAGCCGCCGCGCCACCTCGTCGGGGTCGTCGATATCGGCCCCGTACTCGAAGCCCTCCAGCACCGCTCGCGAAACGCCTTCGAAGCGCCGGCTCACCTCGTTCGCCGCGGCCGGGAAGCCCCGGGCGGCGAACTTCATGTCGTTCATGGTCGGCGCGGGCACCAGATGCCGGGCCACCGTCAGCAGAGTTGCCATCGGATTCCATCTCTTCAATGCGAATAATGTTGCGGATCAACGTGACTGACGTCGCAGCGTGGCCGCGCCGAGAGTCAGCAGGGTGATGCCGAAGGCCAGGATGACGGCCAGGTCGCGCCACAGCACGGTGGTCGGCTCCGGGTAGGTGCCGACCTCGCCCAGCGCTTCGGCCGCGTAGCGCAGCGGCACCACGTCGCTGGCCGCGCGCAGCGGCGCGGACATCTCCTCGCGCGGCCAGATCAGCCCGCACAGCAGCAGCTGCGGAATGATCACCGACGGCGCGAATTGCAGGGCCTGGAACTCGGTTCGGGCGAAGGCGCTGGTGAACAGGCCGGTGGAGGAGCCGAGCACCGCGGTGGCGACGACGATGATCAGCACCACCGCCATGTGCCCCTGGGTCTGCAAGCCGAGGAACCGGTAGGCCACGCTCGCCGCCACGGTGGCCTGCACGACGGCCACCGCGGCGAAGGCCAGGCCGTAGCCGAGCAGCAGATCCAGCTTGTTCAGCGGCATGGAGAGCAGGCGCTCGAGCGTGCCGGTGGTCCGCTCGCGCAGCATGGCCACGCTGGTGATGAGGAACATGGAGGTGAAGGGGAAGATGCCGAGCAGCAGCAGCCCGATCTGATCGAAAATGTCGGGCCTGCGGTCGAATACGAAGTGCAGCAGGGTCAGCAGCACGCTCGGCACCACCAGGATCAGGCCGATGGTCCGGCGGTCGTGGCGCAGCTGGTTCAGCACCCGGGCGGCGGTCCACAGCGTGAGTCGGATCGACACGGTCAGGCTCCCTGCGTGGTCGGGTCGAGGCGGCGTTCCTGGGCCAGCACCAGTTGCAGGAACGCCTCCTCCAGATTCGGTACGCCGGTGGCCGCTCGCAGTTCCTCCGGCGTCTCATCGGCCAGCAGCCGCCCTTCCCGCATGAGCAGCAGGCGATCACAGCGTTCGGCCTCGTCCATCACGTGGCTGGAGACGAGCAGCGTCGCGCCGTCCGCCGCCAGCCCCCGGAACTGATCCCACAGATCGCGGCGCAGCACCGGGTCGAGCCCGACGGTCGGTTCGTCCAGCACCAGCACCTCGGGCCGGGCGACCAGGGCGCAGGCCAGCGACACCCGCGCCTGCTGCCCGCCGGAGAGCTGATCCACCAGCTGGTCGGGCCGGTCGTCCAGCCCGACGTCACGCAGGGTGCGGTCGACGGATGCGGCCGAAACCCCGTACACCGCACCGAAGTACCGCACGTTCTGGCGGACGGTGAGGTCCGCGTACACGGCGGGCTGCTGGGTGACGTAGCCGATCTTCGGGCGCAGCGCGGCGCTGCCGCCGGGCAGGCCCAGCACCGTCACCGTGCCGGCCTTGATCTGCTGGACGCCGACGATGGACCGGATGAGCGTGGTCTTGCCGCAGCCGCTCGGCCCGAGCAAACCGGTGACGCTGCCGGGCGTCACTCGGAACGACAGCCCCTGCAGCACGGGGCGGCCGTCGCGCACCACCACCAGGTCCTCGACGGCGATGGCCGCGGTCTGTGATCCGGTCATCTCAGCCCACTCGATACATCTTGTATTGCAGGCCGAAGCCGTCGATGAAACGGCCTTCCCCCAGGAACATGGTGTGGTTGACCCAGGCGAAGTCGGTGTCGCCGGTCTCCAATTGCGGTGTGACCCGGAAGTATTGGTCACCGAAGCCGGTGCCGGTGCCGGCCGCGATTGCCGCCTGCACCGGTTCGTTCAATTCGATCAGCCCGGGGAAGGCGGCGTAGATCGCGCCGCCCTCCGGGGTCTGGAACTGCACTCGAACGTCGAGCCGGACCCAGCCGTCCGGTCCGATCAGCGCCCAGTCCCCGCCGCCGGAGAGCACTTTGCCGGTAATGGTGGCCACCTCCGGCACGCCGGGCTCGCCCTCCAGCACGCCGTCGAGGATCTCGAAGAACATGCGCACGCCGTACGGTCCCGGCCCGATCATGACCGGCGGTTTCAAATTGGCGGTGACGGTGCCGATATGTGTCAGTTCCATGGATTCCCCTGTCAGTCCTCGACGCGCCGGAAGGCGAGCGTCACGTTGTGTCCGCCGAAGGCGATCGAATTCGACAGCGCCACCTCGACCTTCGCGGTGCGCGCGACATTCGGGACGCAGTCCACCTCGCACGCCGGATCGGGTTCGTTGTAGTTGATGGTCGGCGGCAGCGTGCCGCGATCGATGGCGAGCGCGCAGATGGCCGCCTCCACCGCACCGGTCGCGCCGAGCATGTGACCGGTCATCGCCTTGGTCGAACTGATCGGCACCCGCTTGCCGTACGCGCCGAAAGCCCGGTGCACGGCATTGGTTTCGGCCGGATCCGACAGCAGCGTGCCGGTGCCGTGCGCGTTGATGTAGCCGACCTCGTCGGGCGCCACCCCGGCTTCGCGCATGGCCAGCGTCATCGCCCGGGCCGCGCACGCGCCGTCCTCGCGGGGCGCGGTGACGTGGTGGGTGTCCACCACCTGTCCGTACCCGCAGACCTCGGCGTAGATGTGCGCGTCGCGCGCCCGCGCCGAGTCGAGGGTTTCCAGCAGCAGCATGCCCGCGCCTTCGCCGAGCACGAAACCGTCGCGGTCCTTGGAGAACGGCCGGCACGCGCCCTGCGGATCGTCATTGTGCTTCGACAGCGCCCGCATGCTCGTGAAGCCGGACAGCACCACCGGATTCACCGCGGCCTCCGCGCCGCCGACCAGGGCGGCCACCGCGTGACCGTCGCGCACCATGCGATAGCCCTGGCCGACCGCGTCCGCCGAGGACGAGCAGGCCGACAGCGGGGCGTAGCAGGGGCCGCCGAGCTGATGCCGGAATGCCACCGTGGAGGCGGCGAAGTTGGCCATCGCCATCGGGATGAACAGCGGTGAGACGTTCCGGCCGTTGGCCTGGTCCTGAATGCCGGTCTGCGCGGTCCGCGTCCCGCCCAGCCCGCACCCGACAATGGCGGCGATCTCGTCCCGGTCGAGTCCGTCGAGCGCCTGGTCGGCCACGGTCAGCTCGGCGGCGGCGACGGCCAGGTGCCCGACCCGGTCGAAGCGGCGCACGTCCTTGTATTCCAGCCAGCGTGCAGGATCGAAATCCGGTACCTCGGCGGCGATCCGGACCCGGTTGAAGGACGGGTCGAAGGAGGTGATCGTGCGCACCCCGCTCTCGCCCGCGATCAGCTGCTTCCAGAAGTCCTCCACGCCGGTCCCGATCGGAGTGACCAGTCCGATGCCGGTGATGACGACCCGCTGTGGCCCGCTCATGATTTCGCCGCCGCGGCCAGGCCGAAGAAGATCTCGGTCTTCATCGCCACCTGCACATTGCCCTGCAGTTTCAACTCGCCGCGCATGAGCAGTTCCATGCCCTTGACCAGTCCGGTCGCGACCCGCACGAAACCCAGGCCGTCGACGAAGATGCTCAGATCCGGCTGGTGCGCGGGATCCACCGGGCCCGCCCGGCACTCGTCGGGACCGAAGAAAACGTCCTGCTCGACCGGCGCACCGGGCGCGCGAGTCACCTTGTAACGCACGATGATCGGATCGGTGAACTCGCCCGGCACGTAGTAGCTGGGCATCAGTTCGAAGGCATTGAGCAGCGCCTGCTCCCCCAGATCGGTGCCCAGCGCCCAGCGCAGATCGGATTCCGGCATCACCTCCACGACCGAACGCACCCGGGGCCGTTCACCCGAGAGCAGATCCTCGATCTGCGCCGCGGTGGCCTTTCCGGTCGTCGTCGCGAGCGCGATCGCCTGCGTGAGTGCCTCGGTTCTCACACCAACACCTCTGATTTCGTGTAACCGGTTGTGGTGCCGTCGATTACGGCGTTGATCAGTTCGTTGTAGGGGTCGTCACCGGGCAGCACCGCGGCGATGTGACCATCGGGACGGATCAGCACGGCGGTGGCGGCGCCGGTGAGCCCGTAGGCGGCCGACATCTCACCGGAGTGGTCCACCAGCGACCGGGCGCCGGTGCGCTCGCCGCCGGTGCTCTCCTGCCCGAGCACCAGCGCCGCGTGCACGGGCACGGTGTTCATCAGGTAGACGTAGCCGACCGCGTCGATCCACAGGTCGGCCGCGGCCGGGCCGAACACCAGCGCGAAGCCGCGGTCGGGCAGATCCAGCGTGGACAGCAGTTCCCCGTCGGCCCGGCGGAGCCAGAAATGCGGTGCCCGGCAGCCGAATTCGACGCGCGGCCGGTAGTCGACGACCTGCTCCACCACGTCGCCGGCCCCGTAGCGGAAGCCGAGCGCCTGCCCGGAGATATCGAAATGCGGCCGCTGGAGTTCGACTCCGGCGCGCAGCCGCTCGGCCCGCTCGGCCGGATCGGCGGCGGCGTCGGCCAGCAGGGCCGCCGCGGTGACGGCGAACTCGCGCATGGCCAGGGCATTGCGCTCGCTCTGCGCACCGTTGAAGCCGGCCACCGGCGCGCGTTCGGATCCATAGCTGTCCAGCAGTTCCGGGGCGGCCCAGCCGCCGAGGACGCCCGCCAGCTTCCAGGCCAGATTGTGCCCGTCCTGGATGCCGGTGTTCATGCCGAAACCGCCGGTGGGCGGGAAGGTGTGGGCGGCGTCGCCCACCACGAGCACCCGCCCGCTCGCGTCCCGCCAGCGCCGCGCCCGGCTCGAACCCATCGTCCAGGTGCGAATGCCGATGATCTCGGTCGGCACGCCCGGCCCGAGCGCGGCGGCCAGGATCTCGGCCGCCGCGCCGGGGTCGATGGCCGGATCCGCTTCCGGCAGCGGCACTTCCAGCATCCATTCGCCGTCCTCGGGGGCGACCGTGATCAGCACGCCCGCGGTGCGGTCGTTCATGATCCAGGACAGCACGCTGTCGGTGGCCTGCGGGAGCACCCGCGAGTCCGCCCGGAAGTGGATGTCCAGCAGCGTACCCAGCGGCGGCTCGGCCACGGTCTCGATGCCGGCCCCGGCGCGCAACCCGCCGTGCACGCCCTCCGCGAGCACCACGTACTCGGCTTCCAGGGTATGCGAGACGCCGTCCGCGGTGCGGTAGGCGAGCGCGGTTCCCTGTGCGGTGGTGGTCAATTCGGTCACCTGCGCGCCGGTGATCATCCGTACGGCCGGGTCCCGCGCGAGCTGCTCGGCCATGACGGTCTGCAACTTCTTCTGCGGGCACAGCAGCGGCTGGACCGGGCTCTGGGTGAGCACCCGCATCAGCTTGTCGGTCGATTCCACCAGTTCCAGCCGCCCGAACTCGGCGCCGGTCTGCGTGTGCAGGAAGCGCACCCGGGTGGCGTTCTCCAGCGTGGTTCCGGCCGTCCGCGTCGCTTCCAGCACGCCCAGCTCGCGCAGGATCTCGGCGGTCCGGGTGTTGACCAGCGTGGCCTGCGGGTGCGCGGACGGGGCGGTGCGCCGTTCCAGCAGCACGGTCGGAATCCCCCAGTGCCCCAGGCACGATGCCGTCGCCAGACCTGCCGGTCCGGCCCCGATGACGGCGACCCGGGTGCGGTCGGCGGTCATGCGGTCACCGCCGGGCGGGCGGTGGGATCCAGGGTGGCGGCGACCCGCGCGGTCACCCATCGATCGAAGTGCGAGCCGAACAGCAGGCGGGCCACGGCCAGCGCGGGCAGCCCGGTGGCGATGGCCACGCCCAGCGTCGCGACGAAGCCCGTCATGGCGCCCGCCCAGGCCAGCGGTCCGCGGCCGGCGGCCCGCCGGATGACCGCCCCGAACCTGCGGAACGCCTTGCCCGCCAGCAGATCCGCGGCCGCCAGTACCGGAACGACCGGTGCCGCATCGGATTTGCGGAGCACGGCGGCACGGTCGTCGGCGTCGGCCAGGCGGGCGCCGAGCACGCCGATGCGCTCCAGTTCGTCGGCGCCGACCCCGGCGCGCCCGAAGACCGTGCCGTCGCGCGGCCCGGTGAGCAACCAGCGCAGGGTGGTGACGAAGGTGATCGCCTGGGCCCGGGTGTCGATCGCCGCGACCGTGCCTACGGCGCGCGCACCCACGTCGGCCAGCCGGCCCTGCACCTCCGCCGCGGCCGAGTACCACATATTGCGGCAGGCGACCACGCTCAGCACCTCGCGGCCGGTGAAGAGTTCCGAATGCTTCGCCAGCAGCGACCGGGCGGGCAGCGACGGCGCCAGGTACCAGACCTGATAGGCGAAGATCACCAATTCGTCCGGCGCGGAATGGAATTCGTCGTCCGCCAGCTCGATGATGGCGTCCTGGTCCACGCAGGCCGGGAAGACGCCGAAGAACCGCAGCACCGGCCAGGGGAACGGGAACGGGGTGGCGGGCCGCACCGCGACCCGGCGGATCCGCCAGCCCGCGGCGGCCATGGGGGCCACCAGCGCGTCCACCACCTCGCTCAACTGCCCCGTCTGGGTGTATTCGAAAACGACCGCGCGACGGCCGTTTCCGCGCGACCGGTCGGCCGTCATGCCCGATCCCCGTCCGACGGCCCGGCGACCGCGGTCAGGTGCATGAACGAAATCGCGAACCGGCCCGATTCCGGCACCATGCACAGCAGCGTGTCGCCGGCCTTGACCAGCCCCGTCTCGAGCATTTCGTCGAGAATCACGTAAATGCTGGCGCTGCCGATATTTCCGACCTGGGTGAGATTGCTGAACCAGGCCTCGGGCCGTCCGGCGGAAACTCCGCGCCGCTTCAATTCGCCGATCAGCATGGTCTTCATGCGTTCGCTCGAATAATGCGCGGGGAACCAGGTGACGGCATCGGGATCGAATTTGCCGGCCTCGGCCAGTTTTACGTATTCGTCGATGCCGATGCGGACCAGATGCGGCAGCAGCGACAATTTCTGCCGCGGCGCGAGCGCACCGTCGAGAGCGGCCGCGGCGGTGGTGGGATAGTCGCCCCAGGTCTTTTCCGCCGTATTCTTGTTGCTGCCGAAGAACATGCACGCCTGCTGGGTATTCGCATAGGAGGTCAACGAGATCCAGTCGATCCGCAGGCTGATCCGGCCGGGCGCGGGGGCATTGGAGACCACCGCGGCGCCGGCGCCGTCGGAGAGCATGTAGCGCAGGAACGCCGCCTCCATGGGTAGCGAACCGTCTTCCGAGATCGCCTTCATCTCCTCGTAGCGGGTGTGCTTGAACCCGCGCGAGGCCAATTCGCTGGCCACCGAGACGGCGGTGGTCTTCTCGCCGATCCGGACCTGGAGGTAGGCGTTCTTCAGCGCCATCATCCCGGAGCTGCAGATGCCGTGCGCGGTGATGATCTCCATGGGCGGATAGCCGAGCTCGCCGTGCACCATGCTGGCGTGCCCGGGTCCCATCAGGTCCGGGAGAGTCGTTGCCGCGGCGAGCATTTCGACGTCCTCGGGGGCCAGCCCCGCGTTCCGCACGGCATTGCGCACCGCGCCCGCCGCCATGGCGGCATTGGAGACGACGGTCTGCTGCTGCTTGTCGATGGCGTAGTACCGGGTCTTGATCCCGTTATTGGCGAGGATCTGATCCTTGAGCCCGGAGGCGGCGCTGCCGGCCTTGCCGATGTACTCCTCCATCTCGTCGTTGGAGACGGGCTCGCCGGGTAGGAAACGACCGGTCGCGGTGATGTAAGCCTGCACGGGTCACCGGCCTTCGGCGGGCTGGGTCTCGGCCGCGGCGGCCTCGGCCAGCTTGAGCTTGATGAGATCCAGCAGGCCGGCGAAGGTCCGCACGGACGCGATTCGCTCGTCGTCCAGGGAGATTCCGTAGTTGGTCTCGATGAGATCCGCGATGGTCAGGACCCCGAGCGAATCGAGCCCGATGTCCTGCATGGTGGCATCGGGGGAAATCGAGTCGAGATCCAGGTTGTAATGGGTGTGCAGAAATTCTGCGATATCTTGCCTGATCGACATATCAACGGGCATGGTGCGGAAACCTTTTCACAATGGCGCACATGAATTACGCGCACAGCAGATACGACAGCTGACCGGCGTCTACCGGTCGGATTTTGGGGTGGGTTGTCCGGCGACATTGCCGATACGTCAATTCGCACACTCGCCTGTGCAGATCCGCAGGATGCGCGGCATCTCTTGCGGGGTGTTCCGAACATTAAATAACGGTTCGATCTCTGTCAACGCGCTTGTGACAGCTCAGTGTTGACAAGAACCTGCCATGGCAGACCGGGCGCGTCAGCCACGCGCGAACCAGTCCTCCAGGTGGCGGGCGATGACGAGACTGCCCTTGATGCGCAGCTTCCCGCTCAGCACCAGCGCCATGCCACCGGCCTGACCTGCGATCATGCGGAGGAACGCCACGGTGCCCAATTCCAGCGTGACAGTGGGGATCTCGCCTGTCATACCCGGCCGCACCACACAGTCGCCGCCGTCGATGACGACGGTCCAGCAGTCCGGCGCCGCGCCGATCCGCCAGCAGATCGTCGCGGTGACGCCGTCGATCCGGTCGCCGCGCACCCGCTGTGGCATTCCCGCGAACACCGCGCCGAGCACCACCGCGCGGGTCACCGGATCGGCCATCGCGGTACGCAGCGTCCGATCGTCGATGCGCCGCACGATCTCGTTGAACTCGGCGGCCTGCTCGGCCGTCGCGGCGGCCGAATACCGGTAAGACGAAGACATGTCACTCACTCCAGAGCTGAGGAAGGGAAGAACCGCGGCGGCATGAGGGCCCGGGCCACGGTGGCACGAGAATAGGAGCCCGATTCCGGCCGGTCAACGAGGGCGCGCTCGTCCCCGCGCCGTGTTAGGCTCCGGCCACACACTCGCGAGTCCTTCGATTCTCCTTGTACCACTGCGGTTCTCGGCCATTGCTCGATGTCGAGTACGGCTCGGCGCGACCGCTGTCCCAGTGAAGAGTGTGAAATGACCCCACCTGATTCCCGCCCGGCGGCGTCCGGCGTGGCAGCCCCGAGCGGCTTCGACAAGCTGACCGCCGTGCTGCGCACGCCCGCGCCGGACAGCTTCGCGCAATTGCCCGCGGCGCAACTCGAGGAGCTGGCGACACTGATCGAGCAGGCGAATCAGCGTCTGCTCGTGGAACTCTCCTACGCCGCCCTGGGCGCGCTCGACAATGTGCCCGGATTCCTGCGCCCGGTGGTGCGGAAGGCGGTGGGGCAGTGAACGCCGCACCGACCGCGTCGACCGTCGAGGTGATCCGCCTGGCCCGCGCGCTCGGGGTGCCGGTCGAACGCCTCGAGCACCTCGCGCAGCTGCCCGCCGCCGACATCGCCGCCCTGCGGCATGCGGTGACGGACCTGTTCCACGACACCGTCGCCCCCGGCCTGAGCAAGGTCGCGGCCGTCACCAAGGTCATCCCGCCGCCCATCGCGGCCAAGGTCGCCACCCGCAACGACAATCCGCTGTGGACGGCGTATCTCGCCTCCGTGCTGGACACCGCGCGGGCGGTGGCGGTGGCCCAGCGCTTGCCCGCACGGTATCTCGCGGCCGTCGCCACCCATCTCGATCTGCGGCGCTCGGCGCCCGTCATCGCGGGCCTGCCGCGGGAACTGCTGGTCGCGGCGGCCCGGGCGCTCGCCGAGCTGGAGGATTGGACGACGCTCGGCGAAATGATCGAGATCCTGCCCGCGGCCTACCTGTCCCGCTGTGTGGCCGTGCTCGACGCCGGCCAGATCCACAGCGCGGCAGCGCGGATCGCGGACCCGGCGGCGCTGGATCGGCTCATCGGCGCGGTATCGGCGCCCCTGGCCGGACAATTGCGCGACAGCTTCGGAAAGCCCTGATCGACATGCGATTTCATCTGGTCGACCGCGTGGAGTCCTGGGAACCCATGCGGCGCATCACCGCCCGCAAGGCCACCTCCGTCTACGAGGACTACTGGCAGACCTCGGCCGCCGGACCGGTCGCGCCGTTCGGCGTGGTGCTCGAGGCGCTGTGCCAGGCCGGGGCATGGCTGGTGCTGCTGAGTTCCGAACACCGCAAGCGCGCCGCCCTGCTCGGCATCGGAGAGGTGACCGTGCTGGGTGAGGCGGTGCCCGGCGATGTGCTGCGCATGAGCGCGGAGGTGGTCTCGGCGTATCAGCGCACCGCGGTCGTGCACGGGCGGGTGACGGTGGGCGGCAATCCGATCCTGCTGGTGCGCAATCTCATGTGCGCGCTCATCGACGCCGACCGTCTCGACGACCCCGCAGATACCGAACGGCTGGCGCACGCGCTGCTCGGCCGCGGACCACTGGATCGGAGCCGACCGTGAAAGAAGCCATGCTGACTACGCCTCCCCTCGGCCCGGCCACCCTGGCCGCGCCGCGCCTGGACCGGATCGACCTGCTCGAGTACGGCCGCCGCGCCCGCGGCCGGCTCAATGTGACCGGCACCCTGCCGCTGTTCGCCACCCATTTCCCACGCTACCCGGTGCTGCCCGGGGTGCTGCTGGTGGAGAGCGCGCTGGCCTTGATCCGGCTCGCCGCCGACGACCCCTGGTTGCGGTTGCGCTCGGCCGGGCGGTTCCGGTTCCGGCGGTTCATCGTGCCCGGTGACGAGGTGGTGATCGAGGTGTTCGCCACGACGCCCGATTTGTCCGCGCCGCAGCCGGATTGGCGCGTCGAGGCCACGGTGGACGCCGAATCCGCGGTCACCATCGAAGAATTGGCGGTCGCGCGATGAGAGTGTTGTGGCGGATCACAATCGCCCTCGCCGTCCTGGCCGGGGCCACCGCATGCTGGGACGGCACCGGCGGGCTACCCGATGCCGCGTTCCTGCTGCGCGGCGCGCGGGCCGCCAGCGGCGACGTCGCCAGCGCCCACGTCGAGATGGCCGCCGCGGCGCCGGTGCCGGGTCTGGCGGCGCGGACGTTCTCCGCCGATGTGCGCGCACCCCGCGGGTCCGAATCCGGGTCGTCGGTGGGCGCCGCCGATATCGTGCTGGGCGCCGATCGCTCCCAGCGGGTGGAGTTCGTCGAACGGAACGGTCAGCTGTACACGAAATCGGCGAGCGGGAAATACAGTCCGGCGCCGAAGCTTTCGGGGGCCGGTGAGCTGCCGATCCCGTCCACGCTGCTCGATCCCGAGCGCGGTCTGGCGCGCATGCTGGCCAATATCACCGACGCCCGCACCGAGGTGCGGGAAACCCACTCCGGCGTAATGGCTTTCCGGGTGATCGGGACCGTGCCGCGCGCGGACGCTCAGGTGTGGCTGCCCACCCTGCGCGAGGATGCCCGCCTCACGGTGTGGTTCGCGGCGACGGGACGGCATCTGCCGGTCGGCACCCGGCTGACGGTGGCCGGCGCGGACGGCGCGCCGGTGGCCATCGACTTCGCGCTGTCGGAGCTGAACCGGAAGGTCACCGTTCCGGCGATCGACTGATCGGGCCGGGTGTGATCACACCCGTTCCCAGCCGCGCCGCGGTTCGCTCGCACCCAGCGTGCGAGCGTCCCGGCTGCGGTACACGACGTACGGGCGGGACAGGTAGCCGATGGGGGCGGAGAAGACGTGGACCAGGCGGCTGAAGGGCCAGAAGGCGAAGAGGGCGCAGGCGGCGAGGGCGTGCAGCTGGAAGCCGAGGGGGGCGTCGACCATGAGTTCGGGTTCGGGCTGGAAGTAGAAGATGGAGCGGAACCAGGGGGCGATGTCCGCGCGGTAGTTGTGCGGATGGCCGGTGAGGTTGCCGTAGAGGGTGGCGCCGAGGCCGAGGGCCAGGGTGAGGCCGAGCAGGACGTACATGATCTTGTCGTTGCGAGTGGTGGCGGAGAAGACGGGGCCCACGGTGCGGCGGCGGTAGATGAGGATGAGCAGGCCGGCCACCGTGGCGAGGCCGGCGATCGCGCCGAGGGTGAAAGAGGCGGCGTGGTAGGCGGATTCGCTGATGCCGAGCTGCTCGGTCCAGGACTGCGGGATGACCAGGCCGATGACGTGGCCGAAGAAGACGAAGACGATGCTGTAGTGGAACAGCGGGCTGCCCAGGCGGAGCAGGCGGTTCTCGTAGAGCTGGGAGGAGCGGGTGGTCCAGCCGAACTTGTCGTAGCGGTAGCGCCAGATCAAGCCGACGACGCAGACGGCCAGCGCCACGTAGGGTACGGCGACCCAGAGCAGATAGTCCTTGGCGCTCAATGTCATCGACGTCCTCCGATGATTTCGGGCAGGTAGGTGGGCGGGGCGAACGGTTCCAGGCCGACGTCCTCGCCGGGCGGGCCGGCGGCGATGAGCTTCGCGACGGCCTCGCGGTCGCTGCCGCGCAGCGGGGACAGGCTGGCGCTGACCGAGTCGAGGACGCCGGTCCAAGGGGAATCGTTCTCGCGCAGGTCCATTCGCATGACTTCGATGCCGGCGCGATGTTCTTCCAGGAGTTCCCGCCCGGGGGCCGGATGCGCGGCGGCGAATTCCAGCACGACGGCGAGGTGGTCGGACAGCTCGCCGTCGTCGAGCGCCAGCCCGGCCGTCTTGTAGACCTGTTTGAAGCGCAGCAGTGCCATGCCGCGTTTGCGGGTGTCGCCGTACAGGAACCAAGTCAGATATGGGCTGAACCTTTTGCGATGGTCGAAGGTATCGACGTATTCCGTTGTGACCGTCATCGATTCGCCGGTCTCCAGGTATTCGACCACCGGCCGCAGGGGCGCGCCCATCGGCTCCGGCAGCGCGTCCGCCACCCGCCGCAGCATCGGCAGCATGGCCCGCAACGCCTCGTCGGGATAGCCGAGCAGCAACGATTGCGCCTGCCATGCCGCCGCCCGGTCGGCTTCGCTCACCTTCATTTGCGGTGCCTGCCACCGGTTTTACGCGGCATCAGCCCGTCGGGATTGCCCCGCCCGTCCCAGTTGAGCAGGTTCACCCGCCCGCTGCCGCGCACCGGGACCGGTTCGTCGGCCGTCTGCCGGTCCCGCAACATGCGGAAGTTCTCCACCGCCACCGGCGTCGGATGTCCGGAGCTCTCGCCGAACGGCCCGTTCATACCGGGCCCGCCGTCGTAGTCCAGGCTGCACTCGGTGGCGAGCTCTTCCAGCCCGTGCGCCTGCTCCTCGTGCGCGGCCGGAATCACATAGCGCTGTTCGTATTTGGCGATGGCCAGCAACCGGTACATGTCGTAGATCTCCTCCTCGGTCATGCCGACCCGGGCGGCGATCTCGGGGCGGGTGGCGCGGCCGAGATTGATATCGCGCATATAGCTGCGCATGGCGGCCAGCCGGCGCAGCACAGCGTTGACCGGTTCCACGTCACCGGCGGTGAACAGTTCCGCCAGATACTCCACCGGAATCCGCAGCGCCTCGATGGCGGCGAAGAGATTGCCGTGATCCTCCGCGTCGTGCCCGGTATCGCGCAGCGCGTCCACCACCGGCGACAGCGGCGGGATGTACCAGACCATCGGCACCGTGCGGTATTCCGGATGCAGCGGCAGCGCCACCCGGTACTTGCGGATGAGCGCGTACACCGGGGACTGCTGGGCGGCCAGCACCCAGTCACGCGGCATACCGGCGCGCTCGCAGGCCGCGATCACCTCCGGATCGAACGGGTCCAGGAACGCATCCCGTTGCGCCGCATACAGATCCCGCTCGTCGGGGGTCGCGGCGACCTCGGCCACCGTGTCGGCGTCGTAGAGCATGACGCCGATATAGCGCAGCCGTCCGACACAGGTCTCCGCGCACACCGTCGGCAGTCCGACCTCCAGGCGCGGGAAGCAGAAGGTGCATTTCTCGGCCTTGCCGGTGCGGTGATTGAAGAACACCTTCTTGTACGGGCAGCCCGATACGCACATCCGCCAGCCGCGGCATTTGTCCTGATCCACCAGCACGATCCCGTCCTCGGACCGCTTGTAGATGGCCCCGGACGGGCAGGCCGCGGCGCAGGCCGGATTCAGGCAGTGCTCGCAGATGCGGGGCAGATAGAACATGAAGGTGTGCTCGAACTCGAACTTCACCTTGTCGCCGAGCTTCCGGACGATCGGATCCTGCGCGGCCAGCTCGGGCGCCCCGGCCAGATCGTCGTCCCAGTTGGCCGACCAGGTGACCTTCGTATCCTCGCCGGTGATCAGCGATTTCGGCCGCGCCACCGGGGTGTGCTGCTGCACCGGCGCGGTGGTCAGCGTTTCGTAGTCGTAGGTCCAGGGCTCGTAATAGTCGGACAGTTCGGGCAGCAGCGGATTGTCGAAGATGGTGAACAGCTTCTTGAAACGCCCGCCGCCGCGCAGCTTCAACCGGCCCTTGCGATCCAGGGTCCAGCCGCCGCGCCATTTCCGCTGATCCTCGTAGGTGCGCGGATAGCCTTGCCCCGGACGGGTTTCCACATTGTTGAACCACACGTATTCGACCCCGGCCCGATTGGTCCAGGTCTGTTTGCAGGTCACCGAGCAGGTGTGACAGCCGATGCATTTGTCGAGGTTCATCACCATCGCCAGCTGCGCCATGGGTTTCATCGGTACCGCACCTCCTGGCCGCGACGGCGGATGACCGTCACTTCGTCGCGTTGATTACCGGTCGGGCCGAGATAGTTGAAGGCGAAGGACAATTGGGCGTAGCCGCCGATCAGATGGGTCGGCTTGATGAGCAGCCGGGTCAGCGAATTGTGGATGCCGCCGCGTTTGCCGGAGGTCTCCGAGAGCGGGACATCGATGAGCCGGTCCTGGGCGTGATGCATGTACACCGTGCCCTGCGGCATGCGCGAGGACACCACCGCGCGCGCCACCACCACGCCGTTGCGATTGACGGCCTCGATCCAATCATTGTCCGCGATACCGAGTTTCGCGGCGTCCAGGTCGGACATCCAGATGGTCGGGCCGCCGCGCGAGAGGCTCAGCATGAACAGGTTGTCCTGGTATTCGGAGTGGATGGACCATTTCGAATGCGGGGTGAGATAGCGCAGCGTCAGCCCCGCCTCGCCGTGTTCGCCCAGCGGCGGTTCGGCGAAGAGCGCGGTCATGTTCAGCGGCGGGCGGTACACCGGCAGCTGCTCGCCGACCTCCGCCATCCAATCGTGGTCGAGATAGAAGTGCTGGCGGCCGGTCAGCGTGTGCCACGGCTTGTTCCGCTCGACGTTCACGGTGAACGGGGAATAGCGCCGACCGCCGGTCTCCGAGCCCGACCATTCCGGAGAGGTGATCACCGGCACCGGCGCGAGCTGGGTATCGGCGAAGGTGATCTGCTTGCCCTCGTGCTCGGCCGCCAGATCCGCCAGCACGGTGCCGGTGCGCTGTTCCAGGGTGCGGAAACCCTGGGTCGCCAAGTGCCCGTTGGTGGTTCCCGACAGCGCCAGGATGGCCTCGCAGGCGTCGATATCGCGGACCAGGGACGGCCGCCCGTCGACCGGGCCGCCGCGCACCACGCCGTTCTTGCGGGCCAGGTAGTCGATCTCCCGCCGCACATCGAAGGTGATGCCCTTGGTGGTCGCGCCCAGGGTGTCCAGCAGCGGGCCCAGCGCGCTCATCTTGGCGTAGATCGCGGTGTAATCGCGTTCCACCACCGTCAACCGCGGCATGGTCTGTCCCGGAATCGGTTCGCACTCACCGGCTTTCCAGTCCTTGACCACCCCGTGCGGATTCGCCATCTCGTCGGGGGTGTCGTGCAGCAGCGGCGTCGCCACCAGATCCCGGCGCACCCCCAGATGGCCGCGCGCCAGCTTCGAGAACTCCTTGCCGATGGTCATGAAGGCATCCCAGTCGGTGCGGGTCTGCCACGGCGGCGCGATGGCGGGGCTGAAGGAGTGCACGTACGGGTGCATATCGGTGGAGGACAGGTCGTGCTTCTCGTACCAGGTCGCCGCGGGCAGCACCACATCGGAGAAGACGGTGGTGCTGGTCATGCGGAAGTCCAGGGTCAGCAGCAGATCCAGCTTGCCGACAGGTGCGCGCTTGTGCCACACCACATCCCGGGGACGCCGGCCGGGTTCGGCTTCCTCGGCGCGCAGCGAATTGGTCGCGCCCAGTAGGTGTTCCAGGAAATACTCGTCACCCTTCGCGGACGAGCCGAGCAGATTCGAACGCCAGATGGTGAGCAGGCGCGGGAAGTTGCGCGGCTCGTCGGGGTCCTCGCAGGCGAACCTGAGCTCGCCGGATTTCAGCTGGGAGACAACGTAATCCGCGGGTTCGGTGTCACGGGCGCGGGCCTCCTCGGTGAGCTCCAGGGGATTGCGATCGAAGGTCGGGAAGGACGGCATCCAGCCCATGCGCGCCGATTGCGCCACCACGTCCGCGGTGGTCATGCCCGCGAACCGGCCGGTTCCGGTGGTGGTGGTGAGCTGGTCGGCGGTGAACGGATCGTAGCGGAACTGGTCGGTGTGCAGGTACCAGTAGGCGGTCTGGATCATCTGCCGCGGCGGGCGCGACCAGTCCAGCGCATTGGCCACCTGCGCCCACCCGGTCACCGGACGGCATTTCTCCTGACCCACGTAATGCGCCCAGCCGCCGCCGTTCACGCCCTGGCAGCCGGTCAGCGTGGTCAAGGCCAGAAAGGCGCGGTAGATGGTGTCGGAGTGGAACCAGTGATTGGTGCCCGCGCCGAGCAGGATCATCGACCGGCCGCCGGATTCCTCGGCATTGGCGGCGAATTCGCGGCCGATGCGGGCGGCCTTGTCGGCGGGCACCCCGGTGATCAGCTCCTGCCAGGCGGGCGTGCCGGGCTGGCTGGAATCGGCGTAACCGAGCGGCCATTCGCCCGGCATGCCCGGCCGCGCCACCCCGTACTGGGCGAGCAGCAGATCGAACACCGTGGTCACCAGATGGCCGCCGATGGTGCGGGCCGGGACGCCGCGCTTCAGCTCCGCGGCCGAACCGTCGCGAGTGTCGAAGCGCGGCAACGACACCGCCACCGCGCCCTGGCCGTCGACGGAGAGCAGCGGTTCGATATCGCCCAGCTCCAGATTCCACCGGCCCGCGCCCGCCTCCCCGAACCGGAAGCCCAGGGAACCGCCCGGCACCACCGGATTTCCGTGCTGATCCAGCAGCACCGTCTTGAAATCGGCGTTCGGTTCGTGCGCGTGCTCGGGCAGATCGGCGGCGGTGAGGAACTTGCCGGGCCGGAATCCGTTCTCCGCCTTGTCCAATCGGACCAGGAACGGCAGATCGCTGTACTTGCGCACGTAGTCCTGGAAGTACGGCACCTGCCGGTCCACGAAGAACTCGCGCAGGATCACATGACCCATGGCCAGGGCCAGTGCGCCGTCGGTGCCCGGATGCGGGGCCAGCCATTCGTCGGCGAACTTGACGTTGTCGGCGTAGTCCGGGGCGATCGACACCACCTTCTGCCCGCGATAGCGCGCCTCGGCCATCCAGTGCGCGTCCGGGGTGCGGGTGACCGGCACGTTCGAACCCCACATGATCAGATAGCCCGCGTCCCACCAATCCCCGGACTCCGGCACGTCGGTCTGATCGCCGAACACCTGCGGCGAGGCCACCGGCAGGTCGGCGTAGAAGTCGTAGAAGGAGAGCATGCAGCCGCCGAGCAGCGAGATGAAGCGGGAACCCGCCGCGAACGAGGTCATGGACATGGCCGGGATGGGCGAGAAGCCCGCCACCCGATCCGGGCCGTAGGTCTTGATGGTGTGCACGTGCGCGGCGGCGATCAGCTCGACCGCTTCCTCCCAGGTGGCCCGCACCAATCCGCCGCGCCCGCGCAGGCTCTTGTACTTGCGCGCCTGCTCCGGATCCTCGACGATCGACGCCCAGGCCAGCACCGGATCATTGGTGCGCGCCTTGGCTTCTCGATACATCTGCAACAGCACCGCGCGGATATACGGGTAACGCACCCGGGTCGGCGAATAGGTGTACCAGGAGAACGCGGCGCCGCGCGGGCAGCCGCGCGGCTCGTACTCCGGGCGGTCGGGGCCGGTGCTCGGATAGTCGGTGGCCTGGGTCTCCCAGGTGATGATGCCGTCCTTGACGAACACCTTCCACGAGCACGATCCGGTGCAGTTCACCCCGTGCGTGGAGCGCACCACCTTGTCGTGCGACCAGCGGTCCCGGTAGAAGTCGTCGGCCTGACGGCCGCCGCGCAGGTATTCGCTGCGCAGGTCCGGGGCGACGTCGGCGCGGGTGAAGAATCTGCGGGCCCGGATGAGCGATGCGGTCAGCTCCCCGTCCACCAGCCCGCGCGCGCCATTGCGTGCCATCACCCCTGCCTCTCCGTGACGAGAAACCAAGCAGTACGAAGTACCGGCTCAGTATGGGCAAACATGACGGGCCAGCCGGGACGCGACACGGGACGGCAGCCTTCGGGGCGCGCCGAAACGCCGACTCCCCCGGCCAGACCTCCCTGCTGGTCTCCACCCCGGCCCAGGTCGGCACCGTGACCGGTCTGGTCGGCGCGGCGGGCGGACTCGGCGGCTATTTCCCGCCGCTGGTCATGGGCCTGGTCTACAGCTCGCGCGGCGACTACACGGTCGGCTATCTACTGCTCGCCCTCACCGCGGCCGCGGCGCTGCTCTCTACCTTGCAGGTCGGCCGCGGATTACCGGCCGAGGGCACGTCACCGGTGGGTTGATCGCCGCCCGCGGCATTGACAGATCGCGGCCTCGGCAATACCGTCAGCATTCAAATACCGACGGTATCTGACGAGGAGGTCAGGCATGCGCAGTCCGCGTATCGTGATCATCGGGGCCGGGGTGTCCGGCATCGCGAGCGCGGTCACCTTGCAGCGCAACGGATTCCACGATTTCGTGATCCTGGAGAAGGGATCCGACGTGGGCGGGGTGTGGCATTGGAACCGTTACCCCGGATTGACCTGCGATGTGCCCTCGCAGTTGTATCAGTTCGGATTCGCGCCCAAGCCGGATTGGTCGCATGTGTTCGCGCCCGGCGCGGAGATCCAGGAATATCTGTCCGACGTGGTGGATCGGTTCGAATTGCGGCCGCACGTGCGGGTGAACTCCGAAGTGGTGCGGACGGAATTCACCGGGACGGGGTGGGAGGTGGAGACCGCCGACGGGGAGGTGCACACGGCGGACTTCGTCATCGCGGCCACCGGCGTGCTGCATCATCCGGCGTGGCCGGAGATTCCGGGGCTGGAGGAGTTCACCGGCGATATCGTGCACACCGCGCGCTGGGACGAATCGCTGCGCACCGAAGGCCGGCGCATCGCGGTCATCGGCACCGGATCGACCGGCGTGCAGGTGGTTTCGGCCTTGCAGCGCGAGGCCGAGCATCTTACGCATTTCGTGCGCAGTCCGCAGTGGGTGATCTGGGCTCCCATGCAGCTGCCGCAGCCGGCCGTGGTCGGCGCGGTGCTGGACCGGCTGCCCAAGGTCAATCAGGCGCTCTATCGGGCGGGCATGACCGGGGCGAAGCTGTTCACCGATGTGGTCACCCGGCCCAGCTGGCGACGGCGCGTGGTGCAGGGATACGCCAAGCTGAGCTTGCGGGCGCAGGTGCTCGATTCGGAGCTACGGGAGCAGCTGACGCCGGACTATCAGCCGCTGTGCAAGCGACAGGTGTTGTCCGGCACCTACTATCGCGCGCTGCGGGCTCGCAATGCCGAACTGGTGAACACCCGGATCGAGGCCGTCACCCCGACCGGCATCCGCACCACCGACGGGCGTGAACATCCGGTGGACCTGATCGTGTTCGCCACCGGGTTCCGGGCGCACGATTACATGCGGCCGATGAATCTGACCGGGCGCGACGGGATTTCGATCGACGACGCCTGGGCGAAGGGGCCGCGCGCCTATCGCATGACGGCGATTCCGGGGTTCCCGAACTTCTTCACGGTGCTGGGGCCCAACTCCCCCACCGGTTCCATTCCGCTGCACCATGCCGCCGAGGTCACCGCGCGGTACATCACGGCGTGGATCAAGCGCTGGAGCGCGGGCGAATTCGACACGGTCGAGGTCACCGAGGCGGCCACCGATCGCTTCGGGGCGGAGGTCGCCGAGGCGCTGGGGCCGACGGTGTGGAATACCGGCTGCAACTCCTGGTACTTCACCGAGGGCGGCAATATCGACCTGCTGCCGTTCGACCGGCGCACCATGGAGGAGATGCTCGCCGCGCCGGACGACGCGGACTTCCGGCTCAGCGGCCGGTAGCCCACGCACGATTGTGCCCGGCCCTGGATCAGGGCCGGGCACAACGCTTTTCAGGTGGATTCAGGCGTGCACCGGGTGCTGTACGGCGGTGACGTGCCGGACCGCGCCGGAGCCGATGGCCTCGACCTGGTCCGCGCCGTCGATGACGTCGGTGAAGGCGCGGTCCATGCGATCGCCGTCGAGGGCGTGCCGGCAGCGCCGGGCCAGTTCGTGGCGGTCACCGGCCGGGAATTCCAGTGGCAGCAAGGTGATCTCGGCCGTGACGCCGCGCGAACCGAGAATGCGGCGGATGGAATCGGCCATGGAATCGGTGCCCACGAAACCGGGCACGGTGGACAGTTCGCCGTGCCGGTCCACATAGCGGATGCGGATCGGCTGCACCGGGACACCGGTGTCGACGGACGCCTGGAACAGGGCGGGCCGCAGGCTGCCGTGCGCGCGGCCGCACCAGGTGGTGCCCTCGGGGAAGAAGGCGATGCGCTCGCCCGCGGTCAGGCGGGCGGTCATGTTCGCGATGACGTCCGGGAGGGTGCGCAGGCGTTCGCGATCGATCGGAATGACCCGCACGGCCTTGGCGACATTGCCGAGCATCGGCCAGTCGACCAGATCGGCGCGGGCCACGAAACCCATCGATTCGAAAGCGGAGAGGGCGACCACATCGGTCCAGCCGACGTGGCGGGCCGCCACCAGGACCCCGCCCGCGACCGGCTCCGCGCCGCGCTCGTCGATGATGCGGACGCCGATTCCCAAGCAGCCCAGGAAGTTCCGGGCGTAGCGGCGGTTCATGGCGGCGCGGTAGCGGCGCGGGGTGGCCAGGCGGGCGAACGGGAAGCTGAGCAGCACCCCGGCCACGCCCAGCACGCGGGCGGTCACCCGCAGCGCGCCGGCCTCGGCAGGGACATCGACGCACGACGAGCCGCAGGGGCTCGCGGGCATCCAGGCGTGGGCGCTAGCCGCGGCGGGGGGACACGGCAGCGCGACCGCGTCCGGGGAAAGGAAGGCGGGCATCATGATTCATCACCGGGCGTCCATGGTGGCGGCAGCGCCCTGCAGGCGCTCCAGGTAACGGGTATTGATGGTCGAAAGACCGAGCAGCGCAACGAAATCCGCGACCGCGAAATCCGGGTCGTGGGCGGGTTCGCCGCAGATCTCGGCGCCCAGGCGCAGGTAGCCGTTGAGCAGCGGGGGCAGCTTCGGGCGGCCGGAGAACTCGAGCTCGTCGAGCGTGCGGCCCTCCACCACCACCGGGTTGTACGGGCGCACATGGCGTTCCGCGTCCAGGGCATGCTTGGACAACAGCAGGTCGCGCACGCCGCGCACGTTCACGCCGGGGGCGTCGGCGGGAGTCATCCGCATGGGCACGGACACGCAGCCCATCACCCACTCGTAGCCGGTGAGCTGGATGTAGTGCAGGATGCCGGCCCACATCAGGGTCAGCACCGAGCCGTTGCGGTGCTCGGGGACCACGCACGCCCGGCCCATCTCCACGATCCGGTTGCCGGTGGGATCCATTCCCGCCAGGTCGAATTCGGTGGCGGTGTAGTAGCCGCCGGCGGCGGTCACCTTGTCCGGCGGCAGCATCCGGTAGCAGCCGACGAACTGTTCGGTGAGCTCGTCGCGCACCAGCAGGTGATCGCAGTGGTCGTCGAAACGGTCGGCATCCAGGCCGGCGGCGTTCACCGGGATGTTGAAGCCGGGCTCATTGGCGAACACCTGGTAGCGCAGGCGCTGCGCCGCCTCGCGATGCTCGGCATCGGACGAGACGACCAGGGAGTACTGGGACTTCCCGGTGGTGCGGGGCGGTTCCGGGGCGACATATGACGCGGGGGCGAGCAGGTTTGCACTCGACACTGCCGTGGTGGTCATAACGATGATCAAGCCAGCCGCAGACTGCCTCGGCGCAACCGCCAGATTGCCACTCGATGCCAGTCCGGTGAACGCGATCTGGACCGCACCCGGAGTTCATCCTAGCGCCCCCAAACGTTCCCTACCAGGACAAACGCTCGTATCCCGGCTGGGTACCGGGGCCTCGCGCGAGTGCACTTGCCGCCCCCTCGGAGTGGAAAAAGTCAGCCTAGAACACGCCCCGCGAGCAGTCGACGCGGGGGTTGTCCATAGGGCTTGTCACCGCGAACCCTCACGAAACAAAAGCGCGGTGTCCCCGAATTCGTGCCACAGGTAACCGGATTCGAGCGCCGCCTCGTACGCCGTCCGCACCACCTCCGCTCCCGCCACCGATTCCAGCAGATGCAGATGCGAGGCCCCCGGCGCATGCCACCCGGTAATCAACCCGTCCACCGCCCGCGCCGCCCGGCACCCGTCCAGCACCAACTCTGTCCAGCCCGCCACCGGCCGCACCGATCCATCAGTGTCGGTGGCGGATTCGAGCGCCCGGGTCACCGTCGTCCCCACCGCCACCACTCGCCCACCGGCCGCATGGGTCGCATTCACCAGCCGGGCCGTCATCTCCGGCACCTCGAACCGCTCCGGACTCGGCGGCTCCCCCGCCTCCGGCGACGACACCCCGGTATGCAAAGTGATCGGCGCGAACCCCACCCCGCCGGCCACCAGCTCGGTCACCAGCGCCGTAGTGAAAGGCCGCCCGGCACTGGGCATCTCCGCACTACCCGGCCGCAGCCCGAAGACAGTGCGGTAATACGAAGACGACCAACGCTCGCGCACATAGGAATAGGTGATAGGCCGCCCATGCCGGGCGAGCAACTCCACTACCGTCGAGTCCGCCACGGCCGCAGCGATACCAGGAATGCCACCACGCTCGCTCGGCCTGGCTGCATCGACATCCAGCGCGGCACCAACCCCACCCGAGGTGGCTACACCCTCACCCGGCACGGCACCACCGTCACCTGCCACGGCCACACCCACACGGGGCACGCCACCATCCCCACCCAACAGGGCCGCACCCGCGCGGGCCGCACCACCCTCACCCGACACCGCCGTACCCGCGGCGGAAGCGGCACCACCCTCGTCATTCCGGCGCTCTTTTGGCCGGAAGCTCACTGGCCCCGGTGAGATCCCGGCCAAAAGCATGCCGGGCCGACGTGGGGAGAGCGGCGCGCTCGAGACTTGCGCGCTCGAAACCGGCGTGAGTGAGGGCGGCGTAGGCGAAGGCCGATCGGGTTCGATGTCCGCAACCCAGAGGCGGTTCGAGCGAGGCAGCCAAGGGTTGCGCAGCTGCGCGCGGACGCCGTCCGGAAGCTCCACCGTGGCATCGTGTTCCGGCGCCGGACCGGCCCACGGCGTTCCTCCGGGGTCACGTATTTCGACTACCCACTCGCCGCTGTCCAGGCGGGTCGAGAAGTGCAGGACGGCGGGCCGGCCGCGGTAGCGCGCGTCCACGGCGGCCGACAGCATGGCGGAGTTGTTGACCACCACCAGGTCACCCGGACGTAGGTAGGACGGCAATTCGCGGAACCGGGCGTGTGTCATGGTCCCGCCGTCGCACACCAGCATTCGCACCTCGTCGCGCGCCAGCCCGCGTGCCTCCGGCGGACGAGTCGCCGACAACTCCTCCGGCAGCGTGAATTCGATTCGCTCGAGTTCGATCGTCATCACGCCGCCGTTCCGGTGACGGCCATCGGCCGCGCCTCGTAATACATCGGCACGTGTGTTTCGAACGGCCGGGCAGCCCGGAATGCCAAGGGCAGCGCAGCACCTCGACGTCGCGGATCGGCTGTCATGACGTCACTCCGAGTGCGGAGGAAAGGTATCTGCCACTGGGCGGGCGGGTCTCGAGCAGGTGCAGGAGGGCAGGCACTACGGTTTCCGGATCCGGGCGGTCGGAGATGTCTTCGCCGGGGAAGGCGGCCTGGTGCATTTCGGTGCGCATGTCGCCGGGGTCGAAGGCGTAGATGCGGAGGTCCGGCTGTTCGGCGGCCAGCACATTGGTGAGCTGATCGAGCGCGGCCTTTGATGCGCCGTAGCCGCCCCAGCCTTCGTAGGCGCCGAGAGCGGCGTCCGAGCTGATGTTCACGACGGTGCCGCCGGTGGCTCGGAGAGCGGGCAAGGTGGCTTGCAATACCGCCAGTGGTGCAACGACATTCGTCTCGAGGACGGTCACCAGGTCGGCGAGGGGATACCGCTCCAGCGTGGGTAGCGGGCTCGGACCCAGGGCGCTGGCGTTGTTGACCACGAGGTCCAGGCGGCCGGTGCCGGCGATGCGGGCGAGTTCGGCGCGATGCGCGGGGTCGGCGATATCGCCGGCCAGGGCGGTTGCGCCGGTGTCGGCGCGCATTTTCTCCAGGCGTTCGCCGCCGCGGGCGGTGATGATCAAATCCCAGCCGCGGGCCGCCAGCGCGAGGGCGAGTGCCCGGCCGAATCCGGCTGATGCCCCGGTGATCAGGGCTCTGCTGTTCGCTGTCATGTTCCCAGCGTGAAACCTGAACCTCACTTCAGGTCAAGCGATTGGCGGCGGTTCCGCCCAGAGCGAATCGCCCCGACCCCACGGCGGGGCGATTCGCCCGGCGCTCACGCGTTCTCGCGGGCGAACCCGCGCGCTCCGATCACCATCAGCACCAAGGCCAGCGCCAGCGTGACGGCGGTACCCACGTACACGTCCGAGCCGCTGAACTCGCCGCGGAAGAAGGCCCGGGCCGCATCCACGGTGTGCGAGAGCGGGTTCGCTTTGGCGATGTTCTGCAACCAGGTCGGCCCGACCGTCATCGGCAGCAGGATGCCGGACAGCAGCATGACCGGCACGGACACCGAGTTCAACACCGAGGCCAGGGTGCCTTCCTCTTTCGCCCACAGGCCCAGCGCATAGGACGCCGAAGCCAGTCCGGCCGCCATCACCGAGATGAGCAACACCGCGAGCACGAGGCCCAGGGGATCCGGGCGTAATCCGAAGGCCGCCATGGCCACACCGACCAGCACCAGCGCCTGCACCACGAGCAGGGTCATGTCCTTGAGCACCCGGCCCAGCAGCAGCGCGCCCCGGGAGGCGGGGGTGACGCGCTGGCGTTCGATGACGCCCGCCCGCGCTTCGGAGACGATGGCGAAACCGGCGAACAGCGAACCGAACAGGGCGATCTGGATGACCAGCGCCGG
This sequence comes from Nocardia yamanashiensis, assembly GCF_021183565.1. Classification (NCBI taxonomy): domain Bacteria; kingdom Bacillati; phylum Actinomycetota; class Actinomycetes; order Mycobacteriales; family Nocardiaceae; genus Nocardia; species Nocardia yamanashiensis. The sequence continues at coordinate 49,182 of NZ_CP089226.1, read as the reverse complement.
AGTGAGGATCTTGTAGGAGTCGCCCGAGCCCAGCGCCGGGGAGATGCCTTTGACCAAGGGCCCGAACAACACCAGATACAGAATCGGCTGCATCAATCCGATGATCACCCAGACCGGATTGCGCAGGTTGGCGCGCAGTTGCGCCCAATAGATCAGCCCGGTTTCCCGCAGGAAAGTCATGACCGGTCTCCTTCCCGGAGCGAACGCCCCGTGAGCGTGAGGAACACGTCGTCGAGGCTGGGACGTTTGACGGTGAGCGCGCCCGGCCGGATACCGCGCTCGCCGAGGGCGGCCAGCAGCGGAACCACCGCGGCGTCACCGTGTTCCACGGTCAGGTGCACGAGCGCCTTTCCGGCATGGCCGTTCTCGTGCCCTTCGGTGCGCAGCCGCTGCCGCACCTCGAGCACCTCCGACGCCACGTCCATGACGAGATCCGCACTGGCGGCCTCGATTTCGAGGCTGATCACATCGCCGGAGATGCGCCGTTTCAGCTCGTCCGGCGAGCCGGTGGCCACGATGCCGCCGTGATCCATCACCAGGATGCGATCGCACAGCGCGTCGGCTTCCTCCAGATAGTGCGTGGTCAGCACGACGGTGGTGCCTTCGTCGCGCAGGCGCCGGATGTGCTCCCACAGATTGGCGCGACTCTGCGGATCCAATCCGGTGGTCGGCTCGTCCAGGTAGATGAGCGTCGGCCGATGCACCAGGCCGAGCGCGATATCCACCCGCCGGCGCTGCCCGCCGGACAGCTGCCCGCACTTGCGGCGCTCCAGGCCGTCGAGTTCCAGAGCCTTGAGCAGTTCGCCCGCACTCGCGACGGCATCGGCCTTGGACAGCCCGAAAAGCCTGGCCTGCAAGACCAATTCGTCCTGCACCAGCTCCAGTTCGCTGGTCGATCCGCCCTGCGGCACGTATCCGATGCGCGAGCGCACCGTCCGCGCCTGGGTGCGCAGATCCGCGCCGACAATGGTGGCCTCGCCCGCGGTGGGTTGCAGCAGGGTCGAGATCATCCGGAGCGTGGTGGTCTTGCCCGCGCCGTTGGGCCCGAGCAGACCGATGATCTCACCGTAGTGAACGTCGAAGTCGATACCGGAAACCGCTTGCACGGCACCGGCTTTGGTTGCGAATGTGCGCGCCAGTCCACGAACCCGGATGACCGGGTCGGTGGACCGAGCGCGCACGGGGGAGGTCGTTTCCACCCCACTCACGGTAGAAACGACTTTTCAAATAGTCAAGCTTGACTATTAAAACTTGATTAGCGAACCGGCGGCGGCACCACCGAGCCGCCCATGGTCCCCGACCACACGTCGAGCTGCCCGTCCTCGATGCGGCCCAGGGTGCGGCGCGTCCATTCCAGGTCGGCCCGCAGATGATCGGCCTGCAGGCGCATGGCATCGGCCACGTGATGTGGTTCGATCTCCGCCGGATCGCCGCTGCCCGCCAGAATCCGCTCCTGCTCACGTTCCAGGAACAGCAGATCGGCCTCGAACTTCAGCAGCCGGGCCTGCAACGCCGCCACCACGTCCGCCTTGGGCGCGGACGGAAACAGCGCCACCGGAACCACGTACGGATGCTTGACCTGATCGGCCGAGAACAGCGCGGTCCGCAGCATCTCCCCGAATTCCTTCTCCCCCTCGGCCGTCAGCCGATACGTCAGCCGCTCCGGCCGCGCCCCCTCGCGCTCGGTGCCCTCCATGGTGATCAGACCGTCGCGCTGCAAAGTGTTCAACGCCCCGTACACCGACCCGGGCTTGATGTTCGCCCAGTCCTCCGCATGCCAGGACAGCAGCTCGCGGCGAACGTCGTATCCGTGCACCGGTTGCAGCAGTCGCACCACCGCCAGCACCAGCAATCGCGTTGTAGGAACAGCCATATCCGCAGGCTACGCGCCGCCCCGGGGCGGATCCGACAGGGGACGCGAGCCCCGGAAAACACACGAGCCGCCCGGAGAGGACACCGGGCGGCTCGGGGGAAACAGCGGTCAGGCCGCGCGTTGGCGCGCGAGTGCCTTTGGCTGCGGAGTCTTTTCGACCTCGTCGAAGCCGGGACGGCCGGTGCCGATGAAGGCGATCAGCCAGGAGAAGACCGCGGCGAAGCGATTACGGAAGCCGACCAGGTAGAACAGGTGCACGGCCAGCCAGATGAACCAGGCGATGGTGCCGCGGAAGGTGACCTGCTCGGTCAGCTTGGTGACCGCGGCGAACCGGCTGATCACCGCCATGGAACCCTTGTCCCAGTACTCGAATTCGGTGGCCGCCCGCTTCTTGCCGCGAATGATGTCGGCGACGTGCCGGCCCTCCTGCATGGCCACCGGCGACTGGCCCGGGTAGCCCTTGAGCGAGGTCATGTCGCCGATGGCGTAGATGTCGGCGTGCCCGCCCACGGTGCAGTCCGGATTGATGAGCAGCCGTCCGGCACGGTCGGTTTCGCAGCCGGTGGCCTCGGCCAGGATCTCGGCGAAACCGCCGGCCTGCACGCCCGCCGACCACACCACGGTCTCGGCGGCGACGCCGCGCTCCACGCCGTCCTTGCTCTTGACGGTGACCTTCCCGGCCTCGATATCGGTGACGAAGGTGTCGACCAGCACCTCCACGCCGCTCTTCTCCAGCGAGCGCTTCGCGTACTCCGACAGCCCGCCGCCGAACGGGGGCAGCACCACGCCCGCGCCCTCGACCAGGGTGACGGTGTCCTCCAGGTGGTAGTGGCGCTTGGCGAGTTCCTTGAGCTGGCCCGCCACCTCGACGCCGGTCGCGCCCGCGCCCACCACGACGAAACTCAAAAGCCGACGCCGGGTTTCCGGGTCGGCGGTCTTGGCCTCGGTGAAGACTCGATCGATCTGCGCGCGTAGTCGTCTGGCGTCGTCGATGGTCTTGAGCGAATAGGTCTTGTCCGCGAAATCGTCACGGCCGAAATAGGACTGGCTGGCGCCGGTGGCGGCGATGAGCGAGCCGTAGCGGATCTTGCGGAGTCCCTCGGGGGTCTCGTAGGTCAGTACCGCGTTCTCCGCGTCGAGAGCGACGGCCTTGCCGACGCGGGCCTCGCCGTGCTCGTGATGCTTGACGATATCGGCGATGGAAGGGGCGATCTCGTGGGAGGCCAGCACACCCGTCGCTACTTGATACAGCAGGGGCTGGAACAGATGCTCGGGGGTGGCGGAGATCAGGACATAACCGACCCCCGACTTGTTCAATTGCTTCGCGGCAGCGAGCCCGCCGAAGCCCGAACCTACGATGACGACCTCTGCGGTTTCGATTCCCGCATCCACGTGTTGCATGACAGCTCCCTTCTGTCATGACTAACCGTGATTCGGAACGCGAATGTTCCAGGGGTCAGGGCGCATAATCAAGATGACTCTTATCTAGCTTGATCATGAATGGGAGAGGTGCCGTGGAGCTGCGCCAACTGGCCTACTTCGTAGCGGTCTGCGAGGAGCTCAGCTTCAGCCGTGCCGCCAATCGCTGCTACATATCGCAATCGGCGATCAGTCATCAGATCGCCAGGCTCGAACGCGACTTGGGGATACCCCTCTTCGAGCGCTCCACCCGCTCGGTCGTACCCACCGACGCGACCACCCGGCTACTTCCGCTTGCGAAGCAAATGCTGAGCCTGGAATCAGCCATTCGCGCAGCTGTACGGGCTTCTGGACCACGGATTCGCCTGGCAGCCAATATGAGCTTCGCAACAAGATCGCTCTCGGCCATCGCCGGAGCACGCGAGGCGCATCCCGGGGCGGAGATCGAATTCGTCATCAAGCCCTTCCGCCAGCGCATACAGGCGGTGGCGGACGGGGACTGTGATCTTGCTCTCATCCGGGGCAGCGTGGATCAGCCCGGGCTGGTGGTGGAGAAGCTGTGGGTGGAGGACTTGGTCATCGCCACCTCCACCGCGCATCCGCTCGCCGGGCGCGCGAACGTGACGCTGTCGGAGCTGAGCGCGTACCCGCTGCTGCTGCCGCCGGAGTCGGATCAGGTGCTGTTGCACAACGTGGTGCGGGCCGCCTTCGCGGATCTGCCGACCGGTCCGTCCTTCGGGCCGCCGATTCCGCTGGACCACACCGCGACCATGGAGCTGATCAACCGGCCCGACGCGTGGACCATCCTCTACGCCGACAGTCAGACCGAAGGCATCGCCACCCTGCACCTGGCCGGAAACCCGCTGCGGGTGCCGGTTTCCGCTGTGCTGCGCGCCGACGCCCGCCGCTCCCCCATCCTCGACACCCTCCTCGCGGCCCTGCACTGCTCCTAGCCTCACCCCGCGGACCGGGCAATTGGGGCAGCGCGGCGGCGGTGCGGGACCTACGCTGACACTCGTGAGCCAGGAGAACATGCGGGCCTCCGACGCCGACCGCGAACAGATCATCACCAAACTGCGGACGGCCATGGACGAGGGCAGGATCAACCTGCACGAATTCGACGAGCGCCTGCAGCAGGTGTACGCGGCCAAGACCTACGGCGAACTGGTGCCGGTGCTGTCCGACCTGCCCGCGCAACGCAATTCGCGCCCCGGAGCGCCGACCGAGAAGGGCGGCATCCCCACCTGGGTGATCATCATGTGGATCCCGTGGGTGTTCGTGAACCTGCTGGTGCTGGCCATCTACCTGGCCACCGGCGCGGGCTACTTCTGGCCGTTCTGGGTCGAAGTGCCGTGGGGCCTGGCGCTTCTCATCCCCACGACCATCGGCATCGTCGTCAACCGCGACAAATAACCGGGGCTAGGCCAGCGCCGCCGCCACCGCCAGATGGAGCCGGAGATCCTCCGGCTCTTCGTCTTCCACCGCCCACACGACCTCTTCCATCGCCCGCATGAAGGCCCAGGCGCGCGCCCGGTCCGCGGCGACCCCGAGCGCGGCGGCCGTGCGCTCGACCACGGCGCGCGCATGTTCCGGCTCCGGGGCGCTCTGCACCTGGATCATCACCAGGAATCCCGCGTCGAACGCGGCCTCGCCGAGATACCCCTTCGGGTCGATGAGCAGCCACGGTTCCCGTTCGGCCGCAACGATATTGCCCAGGTGAGTGTCCCGGTTCACCACCAGCAGCGGTCCGTCCGGCACCGCCAGTTCCGCGCAGCGCTCCAGCGCCCGCTCGCGCAATCGCTCCGGAAGATGCTCGGCCACATCGGCTTCCGGTTCGGTGAACATCTCCACCCATTCCGCCACCATCCCCGCGGCGGGCGGCAGCGGCGGCAATCCGTCCGGCAGCGTCCCGGGCTCGCGCCGCAACCGCCGGTACAGCGCACAGGCCTGCTCGACCTTCCCGATGTGCTCCGCCCGCCCCTCCAGACTCGGAAACCCCGGCTGGTACAGCAATTCCGTCCCCGGCCGCGCCCATTCCAGCAGCATGGCGTGGCTCTCGGCATCGAACTCGAACAACCGCACCGCACCGTCCCCGCCGTAACAGTGCAGCGCCGCCGCTTCCCCCAGATTCTCCGGATCCACCACCGGAACCTTCAGCACCGCGACCGACCCATCGGCCCGCTCCACCGGCGCCACGAACGAATGCGTCCCACCCCCGAACGCCTTACCGGTGACCCGCAACCCCCAAGCCCCGCACCGCTCTTCGATCACCCCCGGCAGCTCCGCCAGCCACCGCCGCCCCCGCTCCTCGAACACCTCGGCAATATTCTCGGCGACATCCTCCGGCAGCAGATTCGGCATGCGACCACCCTATCCAGCCGCCTCCGGCGCATTGGTCTCGTGCACGGTCCGCCATCGATAGGTCCGCCCGTCGGTCACGATCACCGCGGTCACCCACCGCTTGACCCGCGCCTCCCCCAGCACGTTCTCCGCCGCGAACCGCACCACGATCAGGTTCCCGCTCCGCGCGATCTCGGCGACCTCGGACACCTCGATCTCCATCCCCGGCTGCGCATTCCGCGCCGACCACAGCCCGGCCAGCAGCGTCTCTCGATCGACGGCCTGCCCGGTGGTGACCACCGAGGTGAACCGGTCGTCGAGGGCCCCGGAGATCCGGTCGAACACCTTGGGCCGCGCATCCGACCCCAACCACTCGGCGAGGTCCCAGTGCAGCGCGGCGACCACATCCGTCAGGTCCGGGTTCGAAGACATATCGGCAATCTAGATTGCCACCATCGATCCCGGCACCCGGAACCTCCCGACCGGCCCACCCCGGCGGGAAGTCGCCGGTCAGGCCGGGGTGCCCGGGAAGTCGCAGGAGCTCATGGTGCACACCAGCTTCCAGAAGATCGCCACCGGAATCTGCACCGACCCGGATTGAATCAGGGCGACGCCGGAGGCGCTGTCGCCCATCTCGACCGAGAAATTGCCGCCGGCTATACCGTCGGCCGGAGCCGGCGGCGCGGCGACTGCCTGACCGGCACCGGCGAAGAGCAGACCGGCAATGCCGATCGAGGTGATGAGAGAACGCATGGCGCAAGACCTTTCGTGAGCCGGCAGCGCCGTGACCGACGGCTGCGGAGAAGATTTAAGCGGATGCGTTTCAGAATTTGAGCCGAACCGCGCGGCCGGCCCGCCCCCAATTACTTGGGCTCGAAAACGACTGTCCCCCGACTGATTTCAGCCGGGGGACAGTCCGTTGCGCTCAGCGCGAGGTGTTTCAGCCCTTGTGGGCCTTGACCGCCTCGGTCAGCTGCGGGGCGACGTTGAACAGGTCGCCGACGATGCCGTAGTCGCTGATCTCGAAGATCGGGGCTTCTTCGTCCTTGTTGACGGCCACGATGGTCTTCGAGGTCTGCATGCCGGCGCGGTGCTGGATGGCGCCGGAGATGCCGAGGGCGATGTACAGCTGGGGGGAGACCGTCTTGCCGGTCTGGCCCACCTGGAACTGGCCCGGGTAGTAGCCGGAGTCGACGGCGGCGCGGGAAGCGCCGACGGCGGCACCCAGGGCGTCGGCCAGCGGCTCGACGACCTTGCCGAAGTTGTCGGCCGAGCCGACGCCGCGGCCACCGGAGACCACGATGGCGGCCTCGGTGAGCTCGGGGCGGTCGCCGCCGACGTTCGCCTCACGGGAGACGACCTTGACGACGCCCTCTTCCTGGGCGGGCAGCTCGACGGCGACCTTCTCGCCGGCCGCGGCCTGCGGGGCGGCCTCGATGGCGCCGGGGCGCACCGAGATGACCGGGACGTCGCCGGTGGCCTTGGCATCGACGGTGAACGCGCCACCGAAGATGGAGTGCTGGGCCGAGCCGTCGGCGTTCACCGCGATGACGTCGATGAGCAGACCGGAACCGATGCGGGCGGCCAGGCGACCCGACACCTCCTTGCCCTCCGCGGTGGCGGCGACCAGGATCGCGGCCGGGGCGGCGGACTCGGACAAGCCGGCGAGCACGTCGACCTTCGGGGTCACCAGGAAGCCCTCGGCGTCGTCGGACTCGGCGACGTAGATCTTCTCGGCGCCGGCGGCCAGCGCGTCACCCAGCTTGTCGGCGGTGCCGGGGGCGGCGACCACGACGGCGGCCGGGGTGCCCAGCGAGCGGGCGGCGGTGAGGAGTTCGGTGGTGACCTTCTTGGGGGCACCTTCGGCGTGCTCCACGAGCACGAGTACTTCTGCCATTGTTCTTTCTCCTGAAGTTCGTTCGGCTCGGGGGCTTTAGATGATCTTCTGACCGACGAGGTAGGTGGCGATCTGGTTGCCGCCCTCGCCCTCGTCGACGATCTTCTCGCCCGCCGTGCGCGCCGGCTTCGGGGTCACACCGGTCACCTGGGTGCCGGCGTTCGCAACGCCCACGGTCTCCGGGTCCACGCCCAGGTCGGCCAGGGTGAAGGTCTGAACTTCCTTCTTCTTGGCGGCCATGATGCCCTTGAAGGACGGGAAGCGCGGCTCGTTGATCTTCTCGGTGACCGAGACGATGGCCGGGAGGGTGGCCTCGAGCTTGAAGACGCCTTCGTCGGTCTCCCGCTCGCCGGCGATGCGCTCGCCGTCGACGGTGAGCTTGCGCAGGTGGGTCAGCTGCGGCAGACCCAGGTACTCGGCCACGATGGCCGGCACCGCACCGGCGCGACCGTCGGTGGCCTCGTTGCCCGCGATGACCAGCTCGACGCCCTCGATCTGGCCGAGAGCGGCGGCCAGGATGTAGGCGGTCTGCACGGCATCGGAGCCGTGGATGGCGTCATCCTTGATGTGGATGGCCTTGTCGGCGCCCATGGACAGCGCCTTCCGGATGGCCTCGGTGGCACGCTCCGGACCGGCGGCCAGCACGGTGACCTCGCCGCCCTGCGCCTCCTTGATCAACAGCGCCTCCTCGACGGCGCGCTCGTTGATCTCATCCAGGATGGCGTCGGCGGCCTCGCGGTCGAGGGTGTAGTCACCGCTGGTCAGCTTGCGCTCGGACCAGGTATCGGGAACCTGCTTGATCAGTACGACGATGTTCGGCATTGGTCTTCGTCGACCTCCTGTTCTGGTGGCACTGGGTGTGGCGGTCGCACGATGGTTGGCCGTACGTCCACATGTAGCTCGTTCGGGAGATTACCCTACGTTAAGTTACTCGTGGGTAACTTAGCGTGTGATGTTCTCCATGGCCTGATCCGGTGGTCGCTGTGATATGGCTAACCGCTAACGTCGGAGCCATGAGCGAGGCCGTGACACCAGTCGAAAACCCTGCCGATCCCCTGCCTTTGACGGGTGAGCGGACGGTGCCCGGCATCCCCGAGGAGAACTACTGGTTCCGCCGCCACGAGATCGCCTACACCGAACTGCTCGACCAGTGCCGCGACAAGGTCGTACTGGAGGCCGGCAGCGGAGAAGGCTACGGCGCCAACATGATTGCCGAGGTCGCCGCCAAGGTGATCGGCCTGGACTACGACGACAGCGCGGTCGCGCACGTGCGCGCCAAGTACCCGCGGGTCGAGATGATCCAGGGCAATCTCGCGGACCTGCCGCTGGAGGACGGCTCCGTCGACATCGTGGTGAATTTCCAGGTCATCGAACACCTTTGGGATCAGGCCCAGTTCCTGCGCGAATGCCTGCGGGTGCTGAAGCCGGGCGGCAAGCTGCTGATCAGCACGCCCAACCGGATCACCTTCTCCCCCGGCCGCGACACGCCGTTGAACCCCTTCCACACCAGGGAACTCAATGCCGCCGAGATGGACGAACTGCTTGTCGAGGCCGGTTTCCAGGTCGAGCTGATGGCGGGCATCTTCCACGGCCCGGGCGTGGTCGCGCTGGACGAGAAGTGGGGCGGGTCCCTCATCGACGCGCAGATCGAGCGCGCGCTCAAGGGTGAGCCGTGGCCTGCCGACCTGGCCGCCGATGTGGCCGCGGTGCGCACCGAGGACTTCCTGCTGCTGGCCGACAAGGACGCCGATATCGACGCCAGCCTCGACCTGGTCGCCATCGCGGTGAAGCCGTGAGCCCGAAAGACGCTGTCCCGGGCCAGTTCACGCTGGTCCTGCACTCGCACCTGCCCTGGCTGGCCCATCACGGGCGCTGGCCGGTGGGTGAGGAATGGCTGTACCAGTCCTGGGCGGCCTCCTACCTACCCGTGGCGAAGGTGCTGAGAACCCTTGCCGCCGAAGGGCGTTCGCACCTGCTGAGCCTGGGCATCACGCCGGTGCTGGCGGCGCAGCTGGATGATCCGCATTCGCTGCGCGGTATGCATCACTGGCTGGGCAACTGGAAGCTGCGCGCCGACGAAGCCTCCATGGCGGGCAATACCGCCCTCGGCGCGCACGAACACCGGCTCGCCACCGCGGCTTTGGCCGATTTCGAAGAACGCTGGATGCACGGCGCGTCGCCGGTGTGGCGTTCGCTGATCGATGCCGAGGCCATCGAATTGCTCGGCGGTCCGCTGGCGCATCCGTTCCAGCCGCTGCTCGATCAGCGCCTGCGCGCCTACCAGCTGAGCGAGGGCCTGGCCGACGCGCAGCACCGCTGGGGCCACACCCCGGTCGGTATCTGGGCGCCGGAATGCGGTTTCACGCCCGGCATGGAAAAGGACTACCAAGCCGCGGGCATCGGCCATTTCATGACCGACGGTCCCGCCCTGCGCGGCGACACCACCCTCGGCCGCCCCGTGTGGGACTCGGACGTGGTGGCCTTCGGACGCGATCTCACGGTGAGCTACCGCGTCTGGTCGCCCAAATCCGGCTACCCGGGTCAGCCCTACTACCGTGATTTTCATCACTACGATCACGCCACCGGCCTCAAGCCCGCGCGGGTCACCGGCAAGACCGTCGCCGGGCCCGACAAAGCGCCATACGATCCGGAACTCGCTGCGGCGGCCGTCACACGCGATGTCGAGGACTTCGTGGCGACCGTGCGGGAACGGCTCATCGCCGAGTCCGCGCGCATCGGCCGGCCCGCGCTCGTGGTGGCCGCGTTCGACACCGAACTGTTCGGCCACTGGTGGCACGAGGGCCCGCAATGGCTCGAGCAGGTGCTGCGCGCGCTGCCCGAAGCCGGCGTCACCGTCGGCACGCTCGCCGATGCCCGGGCCCGCGGCTACGTGGGCGAACCCGTCGAATTGGCCGATTCCTCGTGGGGTTCGGGCAAGGACTGGCGGGTGTGGGCCGGGGACCAGGTGGCCGATCTGGTCGAGCTCAACGCCGACATCGTCCGGCACACCCTCGACACCCTGGACAAGGCCCGGGTGGACGCCGACGGCCTGCGCGATCCGGTCGCCGACCAGTTGCTGCGCGAGGCCATCCTGACCATCTCCAGCGACTGGGCGTTCATGGTCTCCAAGGATTCGGCGGCCGGGTACGCGCGTGACCGCGCCCATGAACACGCGCACGCCGTGCGCGAACTCGCAGCCGCCTTGACGAGCGGGCAACTCGCCAAAGCACGGCAGTTGGCGGCAGGATGGAACGCGGCCGACGGACTCTTCCCCGCGCTCGACGCGCGCAGGCTCGGCCCTGCCCCAGAAGGACCCTAATGAAGATTTTGATGGTGTCGTGGGAGTACCCACCCGTCGTTGTCGGCGGATTGGGCCGCCATGTGCACCACCTGGCGGTCGAACTGGCCACCGCCGGGCACGAGGTCGTGGTGCTGGCGCGCCGGCCCATGGGCACCGACGCCACCACCCACCCGACGCACTCCTTCATCGAGGAGGGCGTGCTCGTGGTCGCCGTCGCCGAGGACCCGCCCGCCTTCGACTTCGGCGAGGACATGCTGGCGTGGACGCTGGCCATGGGGCACGCCATGGTGCGCGCCGGGATCGCGCTGGACAAGCCGGGCATCGGCGAGGGCTGGACGCCCGATGTGGTGCACGCGCACGACTGGCTGGTCGCGCACCCCGCCATCACGCTGGCCGAGTACTACGACGTGCCTCTGGTTTCCACCATTCACGCCACCGAGGCCGGTCGGCACAGCGGCTGGGTGTCCGGGCGGGTCAACCGTCAGGTGCATTCGGTGGAGTGGTGGCTGGCGCACGAGTCCGATGCGCTCATCACCTGCTCGGAGTCGATGAAGGACGAGGTCGAGCGGCTGTATCACCCGGAGCGGGTGCCGATCACGGTGATCCGCAACGGCATCGACGTGGGGTCGTGGACGTTCCGGGAGCGCGCGCCGCGTTCGGGTCCGCCGCGGCTGCTGTACGTTGGGCGGCTGGAATACGAGAAGGGCATCCAGGACGCCATCGCCGCGCTGCCGCGCATCCGGAAGGCGCATCCCGGAACGACTTTGACCGTCGCGGGCATCGGCACCCAGTTCGATTGGCTGCGGGAGCGGGCGCGGGCGCACCGGGTCGCGCGGGCGGTGAATTTCGTCGGGCGGCTCGATCACACCGATCTGCTGGGCTGGCTGCACAGCGCCGACGCGATCGTGCTGCCCAGCCGGTACGAGCCGTTCGGCATCGTGGCCCTGGAAGCCGCCGCCGCGGGCACCCCGCTGGTCACCTCGAACGCGGGCGGTCTCGGTGATCTGGTCACCGACGGCGTCACCGGGCGCTCGTTCGAACCGGCCGATGTGAGCGGTGTGGCCGAAGCGGTCTGCGCCGTGCTCGACGATCCCGCCGCCGCGCAGGATCGCGCGTGGTCCGCGCGCGAGCGGCTGACCGCCGATTTCGCCTGGGACGTGGTGGCGCAGGAGACGGCGCTGGTCTACCAGTCCGCCAAGCGCCGGGTGCGCACCCCGATCGGGCGGCCGGTGATCGCGGAACGGCCACTGCCGGAACGGGATCCGAACCAGCCGTACTGACTCCGACACGCCGGGACCGCTCGGAATCACCGGGACACCCTTTTGCCTTGAATTAGAACGTGTTCTAATTCAAGGCGTGACAGGGCAGGTGTCCGGGCAGGTCGATCCGGCGTTCCAGGGCGTACGCGAGGTGTTCGAGGCGAGTTTCGCCGACGGGCAGAATCTGGGCGCGGGCGTCGCGGTGTACGTCGACGGCGAACCGGTGGTGGATCTGTGGGGCGGCGTCGCCGATGCGCACACGGGCCGGCCCTGGGAACGTGAGACGCCCGTCGTCGCCTTCTCGTGCACCAAGGCGATCACCGCGACCGCGGCCCTGCGGGTGATGGCCGACGCGAGCCTCTCCGCCGAGGCTCCGGTGTCGTCCTGGTGGCCCGAATACGCCTGCGCAGGAAAGGAATCCACCACGACGGCGGATTTCTTCACGCATCGCGCGGGCCTGCCGGTCATCGATCGCACCGTCACCGCCGCCGAGGCCGCCGATCCGGAACTCATGGCGAAATACCTCGCCGCGCAATCGCCACTGTGGGAACCCGGCACCCGGCACGGCTATCACGCGCTGACCTACGGCTGGCTCACCGGCGAGATCGTGCGGCGGCACACCGGCCTGTCCGTCGGCGACTACACCCGCCGCCACCTCTCCCCCGACCTGCATGTCGGCGCACCGGCCGCACTGTTGGAACAGATTGCGCGACTGAGCTTTCCGCCCCTCGAGGAGCAGAAGTGGACGGGCGATCCCGCGCCGATCGACGCCGCCAGCGTCGGCCGCATGGTCGCGGCCTTCCGCGACCCGGAATCGCTGATCATGCGCTCGGCCACCAATCCGCGAACCGCGTTCGGCAAACCGGAGGTGGTCACCGGCGGCTGGCCCGCCGTCGGACTGGTCGCCACACCGCGCGCCCTGGCGTCGTTCTACCGCGATCTCATCGCCGGAAAACTGCTGCCGGAGCCGATCCTGCGTGATGCGATCCGCGAACGCGTACGCGGCGTCGACGAAGTGCTCGGGAACATCTCCGCCTACGGCCTCGGCTACACCCGGCCCTCCCACAACATGATCGTCCCGGACGCCGCCCGCCCCAACGCTTTCGGGCACCCCGGCGCGGGCGGATCGATCGGCCTCGGGGATATCGAGAACAGGGTCGCGTTCGCGTTCATCCCGAACCTGCGGCGCGATTGGCTGGCCGGCGACCGGCGCGCCTATCAACTCCTGGAAGCCGTCTACGCGGCCCTCTGAGCAGTTAGTTTGCCGAAAATCAGCCTTGCGGATCAACCGCGGGCGACGACAGGGTGGGGATATGACCGATTCCGAATTTCGATCCGACAACGCAGATTTCGATGCCGTCTACCGCGGCGACGGACCCTACGCCGCCGCCCCCGCGCCGTGGGACATCGGCGGCCCGCAACCCAGCCTCGTCCCGCTCGAGGCGGCCGGGCTCATCACCGGCACGGTGCTGGACTCCGGTTGCGGCACCGGCGAGAACGCACTCTTCTTGGCGGACAAGGGTTATGACGTGACCGGAGTGGATCTCGCGCCCACGGCGATCCGGCTGGCCCAGGAGAAGGCGAAGCGGCGCGGGCTCGACGCGGCCTTCGAGGTCGCCGACGTCTTCGCCCTCGACGCGTACACCGACCGCTTCGACACCGTGATCGACTCCGCCGTCGCGCACCTGTTCCACGGTGACCAGCTGGCCGCCTACGCGGCGAGCCTGCGCCGGGTCTGCCGGGTGGGTGGGGTCGCGCACGTGCTGGTGCTCAGTGATCGTTCCGCGGCGGATTTTCAGCGGCGGTTCGCTGAAATGGCCGCGCTGCGAACCGATTCCGGGATTACCGCGCGGGTGGACGCCGGCGCGGTGGTGCCGTCATTGACCGCCGATGAGCTGCGTGCGGGTTTCGCCGAGGGCTGGGTGACAGAAGCGCTCGCCGAGACCGAGTTTCGGGTGCGGCTGCCCGTCGGCCCGGGCCCCATCGACGTGCCCGGACGGCTGGCCCGGTTCCGCCGGGTGTGACGGTGCGCCGGGCACGGCCAGTTCGTGTTCGATAGCCTTTGCGGCGTAATGCATTCCGGTGATGCGCAGCTGTTCGATGCGGCGCATCACCGTTTCCATGCCGTAGGCCAGGACGACCTCGGCCATTCCGATCCGGTCCCGGCGTTCGCGGTCGGCGATCCGGGCGGTGTGCTGACTGTTCATGGCGGCCCCCAACAGAGATCCGGGCTGCACCCGGTGGCGCTGATCTCCGCGGTAAGGATACCGTGCTGCACGTGCATCGGCACGTGCAAGATTTCAGCGGGTGCGACGTAATGGGTTGTGGCACACTCTGGTACGCGAAGGGCGGGGGAATCAGGAGTGGCAAGTGATCGAGAACCTGGCGGTCGCCGGCGGTGGCGCCGGCGCGGGTGATCGCGCGGCGGATCCGGCCCTGGTGCGGCGTGTCCTCGGGGTGCGCTTGCGCCGGTTGCGGGAAGCGGCCGGAATCAGCGGCGAGACCGCGGGACTGGCCATCCGCGCCTCGCATTCCAAGATCAGCCGCCTGGAGGCCGGGCGGGTCGGCTTCCGGGCCATGGACATCGACGATCTGCTCACCCTCTACGGCGTGCACGACCCCAAGACCCGCGGCGAATACCTGGGGCTGGCCGAGCGCGCCAATGCGGTCGGGCAGTGGCAGGGCGGCGCGGATCTCACCACGGCACGGCCCGACACCTATCTCGCACTGGAGGACGCCGCCGCGCTGATCCGTTGTTACGCACCGGGTTTGCTGCCCGAGCTGGTGTGGACGCCGTCCTACGCGCACACCGCGTTCGCGCTCGCGGGCAGCGATCCGGCGGCCGAGATCCAGCGCCGGGTGGAACTGCTGGTGCGGCGCCAGCGCCTGCTCACCCGCGCCGAGCCACCCCGGGTGTGGTTCGTGGTCGAGGAAGCGGCGCTGCGGCGGCCGCTCGGCGGGCCCGAGGTGCAGCAGGCGCAGCTCGACCATCTCGCCGCGCTCACCGAGCAGCCCAATGTGACCGTGCAGATCCTCCCCGACCACGTCGGCGGCCCCGCCATCAGCGAGACCGCTTTCACCCTCTTGCGTTTCGCCGCACCGGAATTGGGCGATATCGCACACCTGCGTCACCCCATCGGCGCGCAATTCCTGGACCGCACCGGCGAACTGGATCGGCTCAATGCCATCTGGGATCGGCTGTGCGTGTGCGCCGCCCCGCCCGAACGGACCGCCGGCTTCATCGCCGCGCTCCGGCCCATCGAACAGAACTGAGCACCCATGTCCGAGAGCACCGCCGGCACGCCCCTGCCGATCGAGATCGACACCACCGTCCCGCACGAGGCCCGCGTCTACGACTACTGGCTGGGCGGCAAGGAGAACTATCCCGCCGACCGCGCTCTCGGCGACGCCATCGCCCAGCACGTGCCCACCATCAAGACCATGGCCCGCGCCAACCGCGCCTTCCTGACCCGCGCCGTCCGCTACCTGGTCGCCGAGGCCGGCATCAAACAGTTCCTCGATATCGGCACCGGCATCCCCACCGCCGGCAACACCCACGAAGTAGCGCAGGACCTGGACCCCAACACCCGCGTCGTCTACGTCGACAAGGACCCCATCGTCCTGGCCCACGCCCGCGCCCTCATGGCCAGCACCCCGCAGGGCCGCACCCGCTTCATCCACGCCGACCTGCACGACCCGGCCTCGATCCTGGACAATCCCGATCTCACCGGCACCCTCGACCTGAACGAACCGGTGGCCATCATGCTGGTCGCCATCATGATGTACTTCCGCGACGAGGATCAGCCCCTGGAGATCATCACCCGCCTGCTGGACGCCGTCCCCAGCGGCAGCTACCTCGTGATCACCCACCCCACAGCCGATTTCGCCCCGGAAGCCATGGCGGGGGTGAAAGCCGCCGCCGAATCCTCCGGCATCGTCTTCCACCCGCGCAGCAAATCCGACACCGGTGACCTGTTCGCCGGCACCACCCTCGTAGACCCCGGCCTCGTCCCCGTAGCCACCTGGCGCCCCGAACTCACCGATCGCCCCACCGCGGTCGCCGACGCCGAAAGCGCTTGGTACTGGGCGGGTATCGGCCGCAAGCCCTGAGCCGTCAGGACTCCAGCTTCTTCAGCGCCTTCTGGACGGTGAGGAAGGTGCGGGTGGTGATGTCCTTGCCGTAGAACTTCTCGACCACCGCCATGAAATTGGTGGTGGACGGGTTGGTGTTGTCGATGACGCTGAGCAGGGCGGCGGCGTCGCGGTCGAAGCCGACGAGGCGGATGGCGTCCATCTTGCCGGCCACCTCGTCGGGAACGCCGGCGGCGGGATCGCGGACGAAGGTGACGGTCAGATAGGTTTCGCGGCAGTGGGTGAGACCGGCGAAGGGGTCGGAATCGACCAGGTCGCGCAGTTGCTCGCGGGTGCGGATCAGGGTGCCGCCGGGGATATCCAGTTCGGCGTTCAAGGCCCGCTGAATGCGCGATTCCAGGTCGGGGACATCGGATTCGGGGCTGTGGAAGGTGACATTGCCGCTGGAGAGCAGCGTGTTCACCCGCTCGAAGCCGAGGCCCTCGAACACGCCGCGCAGCTTCTCGTTACGCATGTTCGGGTTCGAGGGCATGATGCCGCGCAGGAACGCCGCGTAGCCGTTCACCACGACCGGCCCGTCACGACGCGACCGCGCCGTTCTTCTTGCGTTCGATATCCGCCAGGGCGGCAAGGTATTCGGCGCGCTGGTCCGCGGCGGCGTCCCAGGCGTCCTTGCGGTTCTTGACGGCGCGGGCGGGGGCGCCGACACAGATGCTGTAGTCGGGGTAATCGCCCTTGACCACGGCGTGCGCGCCCAGCACGCAGCCACGGCCGACGCGGGTGGAGCGCAGCACGGTGACCTTGGCGGCGATCCAGGTGTCGGGGCCGATGCGCACCGGGGACTTCACAATGCCCTGATCCTTGATGGGCATATTGATGTCGTCGGTGACATGGTCGAAATCGCAGATGTAGCACCAGTCGGCGACCAGGGTGGACTCGCCGATCTCGATATCGAGGTAGGTGTTGACGACATTGTCCTTGCCGAACACCACCTTGTCGCCGATGCGCAGCGAGCCCTCGTGGCAGCGGATGGCATTGCCGTCGCCGATGTGCACCCAGCGGCCGATCTCCAGGCGCGCGAACTCCGGCGTCGCGTGCACCTCGACGTTCTTGCCGAGGAAGACCATGCCGCGCAGCACGATGTGCGGGTTGGCCATCTTGAACTTCCAGAGCCGGTAGTACCGGACCAGATACCAGGGGGTGTAGGCGCGGTTGGCGAGCACCCATTTGAGCGAGGCCACGGTCAGGAAGCGGGCCTGCTCGGGATCCCGGCGACGCGAACCCTTCCACCGCGAGCGCAACGGTGCGCCCCACATGCTCGTCACGAACTTGCTCCTACAGTCCTCGGGCCGTTTAGACGAGGGTATCGGTCCCCGCCTCGGGGCACGAACGTAGGCTATGCCCCGGCTGTGTGAGCTCGAGTGTGACCATCCCGTCCGGCCGCGCGTGAACACCGCACCAGCCCGAGAGCAAACCACAGACTCCGTACTGGCAGAAGGGACATCGGCAAGTGCGAATGGGGAGCGGTATCCGGGCATTGGCGATCGCCGCCGCGGGAGTGTTCGCGGCGAGCGCCTGCGGTAGCACCACGGTCGACGATATCCGGGTCGGTCCGGGGGACGGCTGGCCGCTCGCCATGCACGACGCGCGCAACAGCGGCAGCAGCCCGGTGACCGGGTCGCGGGCGCTGGCCCTGAACTGGCAGCGGCCGATCGGCGGGCCGGTGGCCGCGCCGGTGACGGTCGGGCCGGACGGGCAGCTGTTCGTCACCACGCGCACCGGGTCCTGCAATATCTTCTCCTTCCAGATGCCGACCGGGCGCAAACGCTTCTGTAACCCGATGGGCTACAACGCCATCGACGGCGGGGCGGCCGTGGACGGGGCCACCAATGTGTATGTGGGCGACGACGGCGGGGTGAACGCCTACAACGCGCTCGGGCAGCCGCGCTGGCGCACCCAGGCGGCGGGGGTACCGGTGTCGGTGCAGTTCACCGGCGACGGGAACGTGCTGTCGGTGACCCAGCTCGGGCAGGTGGACGTGCTGAGCCGGCAGACCGGCGAGCGGCGGGTGTCGAGCTTCCAATTGCTCGGCGAACCGGACTTCATGGCCAATCCGGGACTGAACCGGCCGCCGGACGGGCAGGGGCTCGAGGACTGCGCCGAGGGCGGGCCGCAATGCCCGGTGGCGAATGTGTCGGCGGTGGACGAGAAGTCCGGGCGGTTCTACGCGACGGTGTGGCGGCCGGGTCAGGGTACGGCCGAGCTGGTCGCGCTGACCTACGACGGCAAGGAGATTCGCCGGGACTGGAGCGCGCAGATGCTCAACGGCGGCAGCGCTACCTCCCCGGCCCTGTCCAAGGACGGGTCCACGCTCTACGTGGGCGACAACAGCAATCAGCTGCTGGCGGTCGATACCTCCGACGGGCGCACCAAATGGGTGCAGAAGCTGGATTTCGCACCGCGCGGGGCCATCTCGGTCACCGACGGCATGCTGATTCCCGCCGGTGACGACGGGCATCTGATGGCGCTTCACGATCGCGGCGACAAGGCCGAGATCGCCTGGGAGCGTAAGGATCTCGCACTGCGCGGCCGCCCGGTGCAGACCGGCGGCAATACCGGTTACACGGTCGCCCCGATCGGCGACGGCCTGACCCTGGTCACCTTCGACACCCGTTCCGGGGCGACCGTCGACTCCGATGACATGCCGGGCGCGGAGGGCACCACGGTCGGCACCGCGATCAGCAAGGACGGCGACGTGGTGGTCACCACGCGAATCGGCGAACTGTTCGTCTTCAAACCCGAGAAGTAGCATCCGCATTCGGCACACGATCAGCTACCGAAGGCCCGGTCCGCACGGACCGGGCCTTCGGTAGTCAGAACACCCGAATCACAGACACCAGACCAAATCCGCGGACCCCGGCATCGGCACGGTGAAACAGACGCCGACCGAACCGTCCACCGGCTTGGCCTGCGGCTCACTCGCGGAAGCCACCGCCGCCCCGGCCACCCCGAGAGACAGGGCGACCACGGCAGCGGCCGTCACACCGGCAATCCTCGCGATCATATGATCAACTCCTTCACACCGATTTTCGAGGAATAACTTCCTCTTCGACGGTAGCCAAGAGTTTCCCAGCTGGTAACAGTCGCCACCTGCCCTGCCCAGGGTGGACACCCACCAGTACCTCCACTCCCGAACACCGCGAACCGGGCGGCCGGCCATCCCGGTGGGTTGCTCCTAGCGCGGTTTGGCGAATTCCTCGATCAGTACCGGATACTGCTCGCCGCCGTGCCCGGCGGCGATCGCCCGATCCGCCATCGTCTTGATCAACCGGGGCAGTTCGGCATTGACGCCCAGCGCTTCGCTCTCCTCGATCAGATGGTCCATCGCTCGCGCATCGGTTTCCAGCGCCGATACCTCGGCGGGGAACTCGCCGCGGTCGATCTGCTCGGCGTATCCGGGTAGCCAATCCGCCACGCCCGCGGCGACCGTCCGCGCGAAGGGTGCGTAGGTCGCGGCGTCGACACCGGCCGTGCGCAGCATCGCGGTGCCCTGGAGCCAGGCGTTGAGGACGCTCCACATCATGGCCAGCCCGGCCACGTCGTACAGCGCGGCCAGCCCGTGGTCCGCGCCCAGATAGGAGACGGTACCGAGGGCCGCCAGCACCGGTTCATGCGCTTCGAAATCCGCCCGCGCACCGCTGTGCAGGATGACGGCCGTTTCGGTTCCGATCGCCTGGGGGATCGCCATGATCGCGCCGTCCAGGTACCGCGCGCCGCGCTCCTCGGCCCAGCGGGCGGCGGCCCGCGCCTGCGCCGAGTCGCCCGAGGTGAGATTGAGCAGGGTCGTGCCCGCCAACTCCACCTCGCCGAGCAGCTCGTACATGGCGGGGTAGTCGGTCAGGCAGACGATCGTGAGCGCACTCGCCCGCACGGCGACCTCGCTGGTAGGAGCCAAGTGCGCACCCCGGGTTACCAATTCGTCCGCCTTGCCGGGCGTCCGGTTCCACACCGTGGTGCGATGCCCGGCGCGCAGGAACGCGCCGGCCAGTGCCCGGCCCATCAGCCCGAGCCCGAGAACAGTTACGGAAGTGTCGTTGTTGGTCATGACAGCATGGTCGACGTTGATACCGGTATGAAGGTCAAGTGAGGATTCGATGCTGATCGGGGAACTGAGTCGCCGGACGGGCGTCAACGCACATCAATTGCGCTACTACGAATCTCAGGGCCTGCTGGAAGCGGCGCGCGGAGCCAACGGCTATCGCGAGTACGACGAGCACGCGGAACTGCGCGTCCGGCAGATCCGGCACCTGCTCGCCGCGGGCCTGTCCTCCGAGGACATCGCCTACCTGCTGCCCTGCGCCGTCGGCGAAGCACCGGAACTGCTCGGCTGCCCGGAGCTGCTGGCCGCCATGCGATCCCGGCTCGAACTGCTGGAGTCGCGGATGGCCGAACTGGCCCGATCCCGGGACGCGCTCACCGTCTACATCGACGCGGCCGAGCGCACGGCCGCGGAGAACTACCCGCCTTTCGACGGCTCGGAGAGCCGGCCGTCGCAGCAAGCCGTGCACATCTGAGACACCCGGGCTGACGACGGCTAGTCGGGGCGCTGCGCTTCGTAGACGGCGGTGGCGCGGGCGAGCAGGTCGACCAGGGTCGCGAATTCCGTTGCGGTGAACTCGGCGGCGACGGCGCGTTCGACCCGGGTGCCCGCGCGGTCGGCTTCGCGCAGAACCTTCGCGCCTTCGTCGGTGAGCCTGGTTTCCAGCACGTTCTTGTGCCAGGCGTGCTGGGTGCGCTCGATCAGGCCGCGGTCGCGCAGGTTGGCGAGCACGGTGTTCATGGTGGGCGGGGTGACGCCGCATTGACGCGCCAGGGCGGCGGCGGAAATGCCGGGGTTGTCGCTGAGCACGAGCAGGGCCGCGTACTGCGGGACCGTCACCCCGGCCGGTTTGAGCACCGCCGTCTTCGTCGCCTGCAAAGCCTGCTCGGCGCGCTTGATGTGGGAGCCCAGGCGCTCTTCGGCAGGCATCGTCATACGCGCATCCTATTCGACCCTCATGATGATTCGTACATTGACAATCATTAGAACTCTAATCTACGTTAGCCATCGTTCGATGATGCCGCCTCACATGAGGCGCTACCGAGAGGTCCGAGATGTTCTCCGCCAACCGCCGTTTCGCCGGGCTGTTCGCCGCGGCCACCGTGCTCGCCCTCGCGGCCTGCGGCAATACCGATGCCACCGGCGGCAGCCCGTCCGCCACCGCCACCGCGCCCGCGATCGGCACCGCCTTCGAACTGCCCGAGGAACGCGCCTACCCCGAGGGCATCGCGGTCGACGCCCGAACCGGGGACACCTATGTCGGTTCGTTCACCAACGGCGCGGTCTATCGCGCGGCCGCCGGGCAGCGGCGCGCGGAGGTCTTCCTGCCCGCCGGAACCGACGGGAGGCAGACCGCCAACGGCTTGCGGGTGGATGCGGCCGGGCGGCTCTGGGTCACCGACCACACCGCGGGAGTCGCGGTGTACGACACCGGGACTCGCAAGCTGATCGCGCGATTCGACGCACCCGCCGGGACGCAGCCGTTCGTCAACGATCTCGCCGAAACCCCGGACGGCAGCATGTATCTCACCGACAGCGTGCGGCCGGTGGTCTACCGGGTGACCGCGCAACAGCTCACCGAGGCCGCCGCGCAGGGCGGCCGGGGCGTATTGACCCAGTACGCGGATCTGAGCGCCGCGAACGGGTCCGGTGCGCCGGGTCCCAAGCTGCTCAACGGAATCGTGGCCGATCCCTCCGGCCGCTTCCTGCTGGTGGTGGATATGGGCCCGGGCGAGCTGTACCGGATCGGATTGGGCGGCCGGCCCGCGATCGGCAAGGTGAGCTTGCGCGGTGCGAACATGGTCGACGGCGACGGCCTGGAACTGCGCGGCGACACCCTCTGGGTGGTGCACAACAGGTCGAACGCGGTGAGCCGCTGGAAGATCGACGCCGACGGGACCGCCGCCGAACAGCAGCAGCGGGTCACCGACGAATCCCTGCGCATTCCGACCACCATGGCGCACAACGGGAATCGCCTGCTGGTGGTGGTCTCCCAGTTCGACCGCGGCGGGCCGATGGGCGAAGGCGCCCCGAGCAATCCGTTCCGCGTGGTCGAAGTATCGGGCATCTGACCCGCGAAACAAGCCGACAGTTCAGAAAGTTGCAGACGAAATGACCGACGCAGTGATTCCCGACAGCCACACCGACCTGCTCACCCGTCCCCTGTTCGCGCACCTGGCCACGCTCAATCCCGATGGCACGCCGCAGGTCACACCGATCTGGCAGGTGTACGACGGTGAGTTCATCCGGTTCACCACGACCACGAACCGCGCCAAGCACCGCAATACGGCGGCCGATCCGAATGTCGCGGTGAGCATCAACGATCCGGACGCCCCGTACCGCTATCTGGAGGTGCGCGGCGTCATCGAACGAATCGAACCGGATCCGGAGGGTGACTTCTTCGACGTACTGGCGCGACGCTACGGCCTGCCGTACGACCGGCCGGTCCCCGACCATCCGCGCCGGGTCGTGCTGGTCATGCGCCCCACCCACGCCACCTACCAGTAGGCCGCGCGCTCGCCGCCGTCAGCCGGCGGACGGCGTGGCACAAAGGAAAACCGTTGCGGTGCGGCCGATTCGGGTGATGACCAGGGTATGCGGGGTCGCGCCCTTCGGCTTCAGTTTCGCGCGCAGCGCGTCGGGGTCGAGATCGACTCCGCGCGTGAGGATTTCCAGCGGACCGCAGTCGCGGCGATGCAGTTCGGCACGCAGCGGCTTCTCCCGGAATTCCATCCGGTCGAGAATGCGGAAGCCGCGCACGCCCTCCGGAACCGTGTCGCCGGTCAGATAGGCGATCCGGGGATCCAGTTGCCACAGGCCGTGTTTCGCGGCGTAGTGGCGCACCAGGCCCGCGCGCACGACCGCCCCGTCCGGGTCCACGATCCACTCCCCCGGCTCCTGTTCCGGGATGTCGTCCGGGTCGGCATCGGTGAGGTGCCAAGGCTTTCCGGTGGACGACAGCACGCTCGCTCGGCGAGTGACACCCGGCTCCGCCAATCCCGGTGACCACAGGCAGGCTTCGCGGACCGCGCCGTCCAGGGAGACGATCTCGACTTCGCCCGCCCAGGCGAGTTTGTCGAAATCCAGTCCGGGAGCGCATTTCACGGCCAGCTCCCGGCCCGCGTACGCGTCCAGGAGATCCGGCAGCGGGGGTTGCAGCTTCGCCGGGTCATGCGTGCGGCGGCCGTCGGCACGGCGGGCCGGATCGGCGATCACCACCTCGGCGGTGCTGCACGGCACGAGCGCATCCGCCTTCGCCAGCATGACCTCACCCCTCGCCATCCCGGCATGCTGCTGGCCGGGATCCACTGCCGCCGTGTGAATTCCGGCTGAGAGCATGCCGGAATGACGGGGAGCTGGGGGCGGACAGTCCGGCGCGAGCGAGAGTGCTGCCTGATCTCCTGATCTCGCGCCGAGCGGCGGTACGCCGAGGTTGTGAGCAGCCATGGCCAGGCGGATTTCATCGAGGTCACTGCCGATCACGGCGGGGCAGGTGCGGGACAGCTCCGCCAGTTCCGCACCGATCGAGCAGGTGACGTCGTGGACGGTGCGGCCGGCCAGTCGTTCGGCGCGATGCCGGGCGACGGCGCTCGGCGTCGCCTGCTGGAGCGCGTCGTCGGTGAACAACCACTCCCCGGCCCCGGCCAGTTTGGCGGCGGCACGGCGGCGCAGGCGGACGGTTTCCACCAGGGCGGCCGCGTGCTCGGCGTGGGTGCGGCGGATCTGCTCGAGATCGCGCAGCAGCGACGCCGGGGTGAGCGCGAATCCGTCGAGCTCGGTCAGCGCGGCCGAACCGGCCGCGCTGCCGAGGAAGGCGACGTCGTCGCGAGAGAAGGCGTAGCCCAAGGGAATTCGCCGGTGCTCGGACTACTTCGCGGAAGCGCCGGGCTTCACGCCGGTGATCATGGCGTTGTAGAAGAACTGGCGCGGCACCACGTGGCGCAGCACCTTCTCGTCCAGCTTCGACAGCGCCAGCCAAGCCTTGTACTGGGCCATGCGGTAACCGATGGTCAGCTTCTCCTCCGGCACGGCGGCCTCGAAGGTGCGCACCGGCCAGCCCCACAGCGCGGCGGCGAACTCTTCGGTCTCGGCGTGCACGTCGACCGCGCCCGCGCTGGTCGCCATGCGCTCCAGATCGGCCGGATCGAAGGTGTGCAGGTCGACCACGGCCTCCAGGGCGGCGGCGCGGGAGGACTCGTCCAGTTCCTCCTGCGGGCGACGCCAACCGGACAGGAACGGCAGCTTGGTGACGTTGGTGGTGATCTTCCAGGTGACCTGGCCGAGGCGGCGGGCGTAGATATTGCCGATGGTGGTCGGCTCGCCCGCGAACACGAACCGGCCGCCGGGCTTGAGCACCCGCAGGCATTCCTTGAGCGCCAGCTCGACGTCCGGAATGTGGTGCAGCACAGCGTGACCCACGACGAGGTCGAAGGTGTCGTCCTCGTAGGGAATGGTCTCGGCGTCGGCGACGCGGCCGTCGACGTCCAGGCCCAGGTTCTGGGCGTTGC
The DNA here is from genome assembly GCF_021183565.1 of Nocardia yamanashiensis. Lineage (NCBI taxonomy): Bacteria > Bacillati > Actinomycetota > Actinomycetes > Mycobacteriales > Nocardiaceae > Nocardia > Nocardia yamanashiensis. Next base: position 24,394 of record NZ_CP089226.1, on the reverse strand, counting down.
GGGTGGCGACCTTGACCATGCCCGGGGACAGGTCGGTGACCGATCCGGTCTTGGCCACGCCGCCCTGCATGAGGTTCAGCAGGAAGAAGCCGGTGCCGCAACCGAGTTCGAGGGCCCGCTCGTAGGGCAGGTCGGCATCGGGCGCGACGGCGTCGAAACGGCCGCGCGCGTACTCGATGCAACGCTCGTCATAGGAGATGGACCACTTGTCGTCGTAGGTCTCCGCCTCCCAGTCGTGATACAGCACCTGGGCGAGCTTGTTGTCGGAATACGCGGCCTGGACCTCCGCCTCGGTGGCGTGCGGGTTCGGCGCGGGGTCTTCAGGACGAGCTGTCATAACAGGGCAGCCTAATGAACGCCCCGGTAGGCAGTGTTATCGGGCCGGTTATCGGCCGGTGAAACGGGCCACTCCCGGGCCATTGTCCAAATAGGAACGTGTTCCAACCTGCTGATCTTCGGTGCCGAACAGCCGCACCCACTCGGTGCGGGCCCGGTCGTGGCCGTGCGTACCGGCCTCGAAGACGCGTTTCGCGGCGGCCAGCGCGAGGGTCGGAGCGCCGGTGAATTGCCTGGCCCAGCGCAGTGCGGCCTGGAAAACGTCGTCCGGTGCGACGACCTCGTCGACCAGGCCGATGCGCTCGGCTTCCTTCGGGTCGACGAAGCGGCCGGAGTAGACCAGATCCTTGGCCTTGGACGGGCCGACGAGCAGGCTCAGGCGGCGGATTCCGGCGAGCGGGATCAGTCCGGCCTTGATCTGCGGCAGGCCCAGTTTCACGTTGTCGCCGATGATGCGATGGTCGGCGCCGAGGGCCAGCTCGAGGCCCGCGCCCAGGGCATAGCCGGAGATGGCGGCGACGGTCGGCTGCGGGAGCTTGGCGAGGGCACCCAGCGCCTGCTGAAAATCCTTCACGATGGCTTCGGCCTGTTCGGGGGTGAGGTCGGCCAGCTCGGCCATCTCGTCCCCGGCGGAGAACACCCGCTCATCCCCGTACACGATCACGGCCGAGATCCCCGGATCGTTGCCGATCTCCTCCGCCGCGGCGGCGACTTCCAGCGCCACCTGCAAGTCGATGAGGTTCAACGGCGGGCGTGCGATGCGCAGGACGGCGATCCCTTGCTCGACACTCCGGTCCACGGTCACGAATTCGGCCACAGCTGAACACAGTAAGGGAAGGGAATGTGGGGGCTTCGCCCCCACACCCCCAAAGGGAGGGAGGTTACGGGGGCGCTGCTCCCGAACCCCCGATGAGTGGGCCGGGGCGCCCCGCCGTGTCATACGCGGTCGGACCCGGCACCACTGCAACTACTGCAAGCGGGCGTCGGCCGCGCGGCCACCCGCATGCCGCAGGGCTGACCCGCACACCGCAGGGTTGATCGCCGCGCCGGTACCCGGGTGCCGCAGGGTGCTACTCCGGGCGCTGCGAGCCGCGGAGGCGGGCTTCCTTGGGCAGGTCGGCGAAGTACTGTTCGGCGTTCGGGAAGGCGAGGGCGGGGCCGTCGGCTTCCGGGTCGTAGATGGGCATGATCGGGGAGATTTCGCGGGTGGCGGCGAGAATCTCTGTGGTGGAGGGGAATTCGGCGATGGCGACCAGCTGGGTCCAGGTGGGCGGGAGCAGGACGTCGAGGCCGTCGCGCCAGCGGGTGATGGCTTCCTCGGGGGTGGACCAGGTGACGACTTCGGCTTCGGACGTCGCGCCGTCGGCCAGCTGGCCTTCCGGGAGCACCGCGACGAAGAAGCGGGTGTCGTAGCGGCGGGGCTCGACTTCGGGGGTGATCCAGTGATCCCAGGGGCGCAGCAGGTCGGCGCGCAGGACCAGATGCTCGCGCTGGAGGAAATCGGCGAAGGACAGTTCGCGGCGTTCCAGCTGGCCGCGGGCCGCGGCGTAGACCGAGGTGTCGGAGACGACCGTTTCGGCGGTGGGGCCGGCGAGCAGGACGCCGCATTCTTCGAAGGTTTCGCGGACGGCCGCGCAGACCAGCGCCTGGGCGCGGCCCGCGTCGGTGCCGAAACGCGCTGCCCACCAGGCCGGTTCGGGGCCGGCCCAGTCCAGGGTGGCCGCCGCGTCGGACGGGTCGACACCGCCGCCGGGGAAGACGGTCATGCCGGCGGCGAACGCCATCGCATTGACGCGCCGCTGCAGGAAAACTTCGGGTCCGCGCGCTCCGTCGCGCACCAGCACGACCGTGGAGGCGTCCTTGATGGGCGCGACAGCGGGCTGGGAAACGGTCTCACTCACGCTTCGCACCATAACCGGTGCCACGACGCAGGGACAGAACCTGGTTCGGTCGGCACCGACCACCGTTCGCACCCGGTCGGCGGCGACGACCACGAGACCGGCCCGGCCGGTCAGGCGGCGACGACCACAAGATCGGCCCGGCGGTCGGCGGCGACGACCACGAGACCGGCCCGGCGGCTCAGGCGACGGCGACCACAAGATCGGCCCGGCGGTCGGCGGCGGCGACCACGAGACCGGCTCGGCCGGTCAGGCGGCGACATCGGTGGGGTCGGCCCGGGCGATCAGGCGGGGACGGCGGTGAGGTCGGCGCGGCGGGCGGCGGAGCGCGCGAATCCGGCCCACAGCGCGGCGGCCACCAGCATTGCGGCGCAACCGATTCCGCACACCAGGCCCCAGCCGCCGGCCTGGTAGGCGACGCCCGCGGTGACCGAGCCCGCGACCCCGCCCAGGAAGTAGGTGACCATGTACGCTGTGGTCAGGCGGCTGCGGGCGGCCGGATCGAGGGCGTAGATGGCGCTCTGATTGGTGAGATGCGTGGCCTGGATGCCGAAGTCGAACACCACCAGCGCCAGGATCAGCACGATCACCTGATGCGCGCCCGCGGCCAGCAGCACCCAGCCGAGCAGCACCGTCGCCAATGCCCCGGAGGTCACCGCGCGCAGGTAACCGCGATCGGCGAGCCGGCCCACCAGCGGCGCGCCCAGGGCCCCGGCGACGCCCGCGAGCCCGAACAATCCGATGGCGAATTCCGAATAGCCGTAAGTACTCCCGTGCTCCCCGCTGAGCAGGAACGCGATGGCCGTCCACACCCCGGAGAAGCTCGCCATCAGGAAGAACCCGAGCAGCATGCGCTGCCGCAGCACGGGATGCACGCGAATCAACCCGAGGATCGAGGCCAGCACCTCGGGATACCGCTCCTCGGCGGCGGCCCGCCCCGTCGTGGGCACGAGCAGGTACACGCTCACCGACATGAGCAGCTGGATGCCCGCCGCGACCACCAGCACCGCCCGCCAGCCGCCCAGTTCCGCGACCGCCCCGGACAGCACCCGCGACAGCAGAATGCCCAGCAGCAGCCCGCTCATCACGGTGCCGACGATCTGCCCGCGATGCTCGGGCGCGGCCAGCGCCGCCGACCACGGCACCACGATCTGCGCCGCCGACGCGCTCACGCCGGTCACGAACACGGCCGCCAGCAGCAGCGGCAGATTCGGCGCGGCGGCGGAAACGGCAAGCGCCGCAACCGAAACCGCGAGCAGTGCGGGCACCAGCCGGCGGCGCTCCAGGAAATCGCCGAGCGGGACCAGCAGCGCCAGCCCGCTCAGGTAGCCGATCTGCGCGGCGCTCACCAGCAGCGCGGCGGTCGCGGAGGAGACGCCCAGATCGCTCGCGACCTGCGGCAGCAGCGGTTGCAGGTAGTAGAGGCAGGCGGCGGACGAGCCCGCGGTGACGGCGAAGACCAGCACCGTCAGCCGGGACAGATGGACGCTGGGGGCGGCGGAAACACTCACGTCATCCATGGTCCGACGGCGGCAGAATCAATGGAAGCGATGAGTTTCGATACACCCATCTATGGCGAAGATATCAGCAGCTAGGCTCACTTCCATGGAGATTCGCCAGATCGAGTGCTTCCTGGCCTGCGAGGAACACCGCTCCTTCACCGCCGCCGCCCGCGCCCTGAACCTGGTGCAGTCGGCGGTCTCGACGAGCGTGGCGAAACTCGAGCACGAACTCGGCGCGCGCCTGTTCGACCGCACCCCCGGCGGCCTGGAGCTGACCGAGGCGGGGCAGGCCGCGCTGGGTCCGGCGCGCGATATGCTGCGCGCCCGCCACGACATCGTCGACGGAATCGAGTTGTCGCGGGGCCGGATTCGCGGTGAGGTGGTTGTCGGCAATCTGCTCCATGCCCATACCGTCGACCTGGCGGCCGCCATCGCCGAGTTGCGGCGGCGGTATCCGGAGGTGACCTTGCGCATGCGGCAGAGCATGACCGGCATGGCGGGCAATATCGCCGGATTGCGGGACGGCAGCCTGGAAATCGCGCTGCTGGCCGGTATGACCACGGAGCTGGCCGGACTCACCCAGCACGCGATCAGCGCGGAATCGCTGGTGCTGTGCACCGCCCCGGAGCATCCGCTGGCCGGGCGGGCGTTCACGGCCGCGGACCTCGCGGGCATGCGCTTCATCGACTATGCGCCGGGCTGGGGCATTCGCGCGATCGCCGACGAGCTGTTCCCCGACCGGAATCCGGTGATCGAAGTGGCGGATCAGGTATTCGCACTGGAATTGGCGGCCAAGGACTTCGGCGTCACCCTGGCCCAGCGTTCGGTCGCCGAGCGCGCCGCGGGCATCGCGTTCGCCGAGCGCGCCGATGTGCCGATCCCCTGGCTGGTGACCGTCGGCCACGATGCCCGGCGCACCCCCTCCAATGCCGCCCGCACCGTCATCGCGATCCTGCGCGCATACGGCGCCCGGGTCAGTCGGTGAGCCGCACCGACCCCAGCCGCGAGTCGATCACGAAGGGCGCGTTGGCATCCGAGCGCCGCGTCCAGGTGCTCCGCACCTTCCCGGTCCGATAGTCCTGCACCTGACTCACCACCGTGCCGCTGTCATCGTCGGCCCAGGTAACCAGGAAGATGCCCGCTTCGATGGGTTCGATCACCACCCGGGCGGTGGTCTTGCGGCCGGTGTCGGCGGCCACATAGGTGAGGGTGCGCCCGTCCTCGGCGAAACTCGCGGTCCCGCCCGGCCCGCTGTCGTAGGTGAGTTGCGCGGTCTTACCGCGTAGATCCGGCGGAATCGCAGCCGGACTCATGCCCTCCGCGGACTCGGAAGCCGAAACCCGGTGCGGCGGTGCCGGATCGGCGGAGCAGGCCGTCGTGACGATCGCGACGGCCATGAGTAGCACCGCACCCATTGTGCGTCCCAACCCCTGCTCCCTCCACCCATCGCCCATTTGCCGACAGTTTGCCCGCCGCGCGCCACAGATGCAATGGCGCACGCCGCAACAAACCCTCGAACCAACGCGAGCAGCGGAATCCCACTCCGGTATCCGGAGTCCGGGCTCCAGGCGGGCCACCCTCCTCCCTCTGTCCGGGGTTTCAGGGGCTTGCCCCTGAGGACCCCAGGAGTGGGACCTACTCAGCGGGTGCGGTGCCGTCCGAAACGCTGTGAGCGGCGGGCGAAATAGCGGCCGTCGATGCGGTCGAGGGTGATCGACTGGTGGAATGCCTCGCTCAGGTTCTCGGCGGTGAGGACATCCTCGAGCAGGCCCTGGGCCACCACGTTGCCCTCCTTGAGGAGCATGCCGTGGGTGAAGCCGGGCGGGATCTCCTCGACGTGATGGGTGACCAGGACGGTGGCGGGGGCGTCGGGATCGGCGGCCAGATCACCGAGGCGTTCGACCAGTTCCTCACGGCCGCCGAGGTCGAGCCCCGCGGCGGGTTCGTCGAGCAAGAGCAGTTCGGGATCGGTCATCAGCGCCCGGGCGATGAGCACCCGCTTGCGCTCGCCCTCCGACAGCGTCCCGTAGGCGCGATCGGAAAGGTGTTCCGCCCCCAGGCTTTCCAGAATGTCCACGGCCCGGTCGTTGTCGATCTCGTCGTAGCGTTCCCGCCAGCGCCCCATCACGCCGTATCCGGCCGACACCACCAGGTCGCCGACCTTCTCGTCCACCGGCACCCGGCTGGCGATGGCGGCGGAGGACAGTCCGATGCGCGGGCGTAGCTCGTTCATATCCACTTTGCCGAGCGTCTCGCCGAGCAGGTTGGCGTTCCCCGAGGTCGGGAACATCTCGGCCGCGGCCATGCGCAGCAGTGACGTCTTCCCGGCGCCGTTGGGGCCGAGCACAACCCAGCGTTCGTCGAGCTCCACCTGCCAGGTGACCGGCCCGACCAGGGTATGGCCGGAGCGTCGGACGGTGACGTCACTGAAATCGATGAGCAGATCTGGATCCGGTTGCGGCACGGGGTCCATCTTGGCTCACCGTCCCCGGCGATCGTCAACGTGGTGGGAAAACTTGCGATAGATCGTCGCTGCGGTCTTGTTTGCCGCGAGCATCAGAGCTCGTGGACCGGAACATTCGAGCCAAGAGCAAGGCCGCCGGGATGGAGAGCAGCACCCACACGATGAGTATCACGATCAATGTAGTCATTTCCGTGTTTCCTCCGTCGGAAACTCGTGGCTCCGATCCTGGACCTGTCACTGCTACAAGTCGATACCCACAGCGCACATAAGCCAACCGCCCAACCGAACGGTCTGTCTCATGGACACCGGCTCAGCTCACCGCGGGCACCGCTATCACCGTCATGGATCCCGGAGCCACCTCGGTGAATCCGGCATCGCGCACCGCCACCGCCGTCCCGTCCTGCACCCGGCGGACCAGACCGGCCCAGTGCTCGGGACCGGATTCGGCGACGGTGCACCGGAAGCCCTGCGCGGCCCAGGAATACGCCTGCCCCACCGGCATGGCGCCGGCCAGCAGCATGCTCGCGTGCCCGACCTGCGCAGCGGCCTTACCCACAGTCATACCCAATTCGGCCTGTACCCACAGGACCGGATACCGCGTGTCGATCGAATCGGGTTCATCCGGCGGCAATTCGGTGCCGCCGATCTGCAGCCGCCGAATGCGCGGATCGATGGCGCCCACCGGTCCCGGCACGAACGCGCGGGCTTGCGCGCCTTCGTGTTCCACCGTGATGCCGTCCACCTCCTGGGCGGTCAGCCAGTGCGCGCCGCGCGCCCGCCGGGCCACCTTGCGAATCCGGGAGCGTTTCCAGGCCAGGTAGCGCTCCTCCCATTCGCCGTCCGGGCCCACCCGCGGATCCAGGCAGACCGCGACCGCGGCGGACGCGGCGGCGGCCAGCAGCGCACTGCGGCGCGGCGGATCCTGTTTGGGGATGTGCAGCACCATCTGCATGGCCTGCACCAGGTCCGGATCGTCCGGATCGCCGCTGCCGCCGTAGCCGCGCGCCAATTCCGCGTGCCGGGCCGCGAATCCGGGATCGACGAGGGATTCGATGCTCGACACGCGTTGGCTCCTTACTACTTCACGTTCACCGTCACCTGGAAGCGCTGGGCCGGTTCGACGCCTTGCTCCCAGGCCCGACGGTACTCGAGGGTGAGCCGGGTGGCACCCGGCCCGGCGGCCACGAAGTTCCAGATGGCCTTGCCGCCGACGCCGACCATGCCGTCCGGGCTGGGGTCCTGCTGGTATTCGGGGCTGCCGTTGCGTTTGAGGATGTTCTGGTCGAGTTCGGTGAGTTCCCAGGCGAATCCGGTGGAGGGGTTCGCGTCCAGGGTGACGATCAGGCCCTGGCCGGGGACCAGGTCCACGTCCTTGCCGTTCGCGTCCTTGCCGATCTTGACCGCCTCGTGCTCGGCGGAGGTGGTGGTCAGCGGCGGGTTCGAGGTGGTCGGAATCGGTCCGGCGGTGCTGGAGCCGGCGGTGACCGTGACGGTCTCCGGGGTCGAGTTGTCCGAATCTTTGCCGCAGGCGGTCAGCGCCAAGCCGACCATGAGTACCGCCACTGGCGTCCGCACCCGCACGAACCGTCTCCTCTCGTCGGCAATCGCTGTCCGGACCACGGTACCGACCGGCTGGTTACGGTCGGTGCAGGTGAATCGGACGCGTCGCGCGGAGGCTCAGTGCTAGTGCGGCAACGGCACTCGGCGCACGCCACCGTCGCGGGCGTCGGCCGCCTCGACCTCGTCGCGGGTGACGCCGAGGATGAACAGGATGGCGTCCAGGTAGGGGTGCGAGAGGGCGGCGTCGGCGACCTCGCGCAGCGCGGGCTTGGCATTGAAGGCAATGCCGAGGCCCGCGGCGTTCAGCATGTCGATATCGTTCGCGCCGTCGCCGACCGCCACGGTCTGCTCCATCGGCACACCGGTCTCGGCGGCGAAGCGGCGCAGCATGACGGCCTTGGCCTCACGGTCCACGATCTCGCCGACCACCTTGCCGGTGAGCTTGCCGTTCACGATCTCGAGCGTATTGGCTTGTACGAAGTCCAGTTCCAGCTCTTCGGCGAGGGGTTCGATGACCTGCCGGAAGCCGCCGGAGACCACGCCGCAGCGGAAACCGAGGCGGCGCAGGGTGCGAATGGTGGTGCGCGCGCCCGGGGTCAGCTCGATCTGATCGGCGACCTCGTCGATGACGGAGGCGTCCAGCCCGGCCAGGGTGGCGACGCGCTGCCGCAGCGATTCGGCGAAGTCGAGTTCGCCGCGCATGGCGGCCTCGGTGACCTGCCGGACTTCCTCTTCCACGCCCGCGTGCGCGGCCAGCATCTCGATGACCTCGCCCTGGATCAGGGTGGAGTCCACGTCGAACACGATGAGCCGCTTGGACCGCCGGGCCAGGCCCGCGCGCTCGACGGCCACATCGACGCTCTCCTTGGCGGCGACGGCGGACAGCGCGGTGCGCAGCTGGGTCTCGGTCTCGGCGTCCAGCGACGGAATCGTCACCGTCAGCTCGAGACCGGTGACCGGGTAGTCGGCGATGCCGCGAATGGCATCGATATTCACGCCCTGCTCGGCGAGCTTGCGGGAGATGGCGGAGAAGGCGCGGGCGGTGACGGGGGAACCGAGCACCACGACCGCATGGGTCGAAAGCTTCGCGCCGGAGACCGAATTCGCGCCGATCTCCACATCGACATCCATGCCGACGGTCGCCATGGCGTCCTCGAGCTGATCCTGGAGGGCTTCCGGATCGGTCGGACAGGAAACCAGCACACCCAGGGTCAGACGCCCCCGGATGACGACCTGCTCCACATCGAGAAGACTCACCGCGTTATTGCTGAGTGCCGCCAGTAGCACCGACGTCACGCCCGGCTTGTCGGGTCCGGTGACCGTAACCAGAACCGTCGTCTCAGACGTGCTCAATCGATAACTCCGTTCTCGGGACTGGCGGCCCGGGATGTCGTCGGGCAGCCCGCCCATTCTGTCAGGTCGGCCGCCGCGCCCCCGCGCCGAGTACTGACCTCGTGGTCGGTATCACCCGCCCCTGCGGGGTGGGAAGAGAAAAAGGGGTGGCGGCCGCCCGACGGCGGCCGCCACCTTTCTCCGGCGGGAGGGAGCGCGCTACGCCCCCGGGACGGCTGGTGCCCGCCGTGATCGGACGGCGGCCACCCTCCTCCTCGAACGAACACGGCACCCCTCGTCAGAGGGGTGCCGTGCCTCCTTCCGTAAACGACCGCGGCGGCCGTCGTAAGACGGCCGCCGCGAATCCTTGCCTGCGTCAGGCTACTTCGAGAGCTTCTCGAGTTCCTTGACAGTGTGGGACTTGGAGCCCCAGCCCACGTGGGCCTCGGCGCGCATGCGCTCGACCATGTGCGGGTAGTGCAGCTCGAACGCGGGGCGCTCGGAGCGGATGCGCGGCAGTTCGTAGAAGTTGTGCCGCGGCGGCGGGCAGGAGGTCGCCCACTCCAGGGAGTTGCCGTAGCCCCACGGATCGTCCACGGTCACGACCTCGCCGTAGCGGTAGGACTTGAAGACGTTCCAGATGAACGGCAGCATCGACGAACCCAGGATGAAGGCACCAATCGTGGAGATGGTGTTCAGGGTGGTGAAGCCGTCCGAGGGCAGGTAGTCGGCGTAACGACGCGGCATGCCTTCGTTGCCCAGCCAGTGCTGGACCAGGAAGGTGGTGTGGAAGCCCACGAAGGTGGCCCAGAAGTGCCACTTGCCGAGGCGCTCGTCCATCATGCGGCCGGTCATCTTCGGGAACCAGAAGTAGATGCCCGCGAAGGTCGCGAACACGATGGTGCCGAAGAGCACGTAGTGGAAGTGCGCCACCACGAAGTAGGTGTCCGACACGTGGAAGTCGATCGGCGGCGCGGCCAGGATGACGCCCGAGAGACCACCGAAGAGGAAGGTCACCAGGAAGCCGATGGACCACAGCATCGGGGTTTCGAAGGTCAGCTGACCCCGCCACATGGTGCCGATCCAGTTGAAGAACTTCACACCGGTCGGAACCGCGATGAGGAAGGTCATGAACGAGAAGTACGGCAGCAGCACGGCGCCGGTGGCGTACATGTGGTGCGCCCACACCGCGATGGACAGCGCCGCGATACCCAGCGTCGCGTACACCAGCGTGGTGTAACCGAAGATCGGCTTCCGCGAGAAGACCGGGAAGATCTCCGACACGATGCCGAAGAACGGCAGCGCGATGATGTACACCTCGGGGTGACCGAAGAACCAGAACAGGTGCTGGAACAGCATCACACCGCCCGAAGCCGGGTCGTAGATGTGACCGCCCAGGTGCCGGTCGTAGGCCAGCGCCATCAGCGCCGCGGTGAGCAGCGGGAAGGCCAGCAGCACCAGCACCGAGGTGACGGCGATGTTCCAGGTGAAGATCGGCATCCGGAACATGGTCATACCGGGGCAGCGCAGGCAGACCACGGTGGTGAGCATGTTGACGCCACCGAGGATGGTGCCCAGACCGGACACGGCCAGACCCAGGATCCACAGGTCCGCGCCGACGCCGGGCGAGTGCACGATGTCGGTCAGCGGGGTGTAGGCGGTCCAGCCGAAGTCGGCCGCGCCACCCGGGGTGATGAAGCCGGCGGTCGCCATGGTGCCGCCGAACAGGTACAGCCAGTAGCTGAACGCGTTCAGACGGGGGAACGCCACGTCGGGGGCGCCGATCTGCAGCGGCAGGATGATGTTGGCGAAGCCGAACACGATCGCGGTCGCATAGAACAGCAGCATGATCGTGCCGTGCATGGTGAACAGCTGGTTGAACTGCTCGGGCGACAGGAACTGCATGCCCGGGCGAGCCAGCTCGGCGCGCATGAGCAGCGCCATCAGGCCACCGACGAGGAAGAAGGACATGGCCGTCACGAGGTACATGACGCCGAGCACCTTCGGGTCAGTCGTGGTGACCATCTTGTAGATGAAAGAACCCTTCGGACCCGTCCGTTGCGGGTAGGGCCGAGCCGCCTCCACTTGGCGGACTGGCCTCGGTTCTACGGCAGTCACGAAACCTCCACAGGTATGCCATCGTTCGTACGCTGCTTACCGCGTCCGGTTCGGCACTTTGACGAACGACGGTGGCTTGCGCTTCAGGCATCGTAAACGTTGTCCCGACGGGCGACGCGCCTAGGTCCTACTCTGTGTCGTAATTGGGCGCGGGGGTGCCCGAAGGTACGCTGCCAGCCATGCCGGTGCGCGAGTCCGCTTCCACCCGAATCCAGTTCGCTTCCAGCCCGTCCCGTTTGCGACGTTTGCGCACCTGGGGAGTGGTGCCGGGGGCCGCCGCGGCCCTCGCGGCGAGTCTGCTGTCGGGTTGCGGAGCCCCCAGTGATGACGCGCTCTCCTCGATTGTGCGCACCACCACGAATATCGCCGGGGCGGGCGTGGTGGGTATCGAACGCGATACCCGATCCGCTTGCGCGCTCCCGGGTTCGGCCGATCCGGCCTCCGGTGCCACCCGCACCGTCGCCGGCGTGGCCGGGACCGCGGAGGTGCCCAGCGATCCCAAGCGCATCGTGGTGCTGTCCACCGCGGCCCTGGACGCGGCCTGCGGGGTCGGGGTGTGGGAGCGGGTGGTCGGCGCGGCAACGGTTTCCGGGCTCACCGACGATGCGGGCAAGGCCACGCCACAGCCCTCCTACCTGGGCACCGGCATCGCCGCCATCCCGTCGGTGGGTCTGGTCGGCGCGCCGGACGCGGCGAAAATCGCTGAGCTGAAACCGGATCTGATCATCGGCGGCGCGGGCGAGGGCGCGGCCTACGAATCCTTGAAGGCGATCGCGCCCACCGTGCTGATCGGCACGGACGGCGGCTGGCAGGCCCAGTTCACCGGTATCGCCGAGGCCATGGGCCGCAAAACGGTGGCCGCCAAGGCCCTCGACGACTACCGCACCGCCGCGAAAGACGCCGGGATCGCCGCCAATTCGAGCCTGACCCAGGCCTCGGTGGTGCGCTTCGGCGCCGGCGACATCCAGGTGCAGGGCGGCAACAGCTTCGCCGGCCAGGTGCTCGGCGACGCCGGCGTGCAGCGCCCGGCGGCGCAGCGGGCCGACTCCTACGACGTCGGTTCGAATCTCGGCGCCCAGACCACCCGCAACAAGCTCGAGGGCGACATTCTCTACGTCATGTTCGACGGCCCGGACGGCCTGAAGTTCGGCAAGTCCACGTTGAAGAGCGACGACTGGAAGGAACTCGGCGCGGTCGGCGACCATCGCATGTTCGCGGTGGACGACAGCATCTGGCACGGGTCGGGTGTGATCGCCGCCCGTGCCCTGCTGGTGGATATGAGCAAATCGCTCAATGCCTACGTGGGCGACTGAGGCTCAATCCTTCAGGTACAGATTCCAGGTGTCGTCGATGCCCTTGCGGCAGTCGAAGGCCGTCCAGCCGGGGTGCGCGGCGGTGTTCTTGCCGTCGGCCTGGCAGGCGGCCAGGGAACGGTAGTTGCCGTAGAAGATCTCGTCGGCGTGCGCGACCGCGGCGCCGCCCGCGGTGAGACCGGCGGCGATCGCGGAACCGATGAGCAGAGACTTGAACTTCACGATGGAACTCCTTCGTACCCAGCACTTTTCATCCGAACAATCACCAGTACCACGCTGGGCATAAGGTTTTCGTCAATGAAACGGCCCCCGGCGCGAATGCGCCGGGGGCCGGGTCTTTTCGGGCCGGGAAGCCGGGAACTCCCCTAGAATTCCCAGTCCTCGTCTTCGGTGTTCACGGCCTTGCCGATGACGTAGCTGGAACCCGAGCCGGAGAAGAAGTCGTGGTTCTCGTCGGCATTGGGCGACAGCGCCGACAGGATCGCCGGGTTCACCTCGCACTCGTCCTTCGGGAACAGGCCCTCGTAGCCGAGGTTCATCAGCGCCTTGTTGGCGTTGTAGCGCAGGAACTTCTTGACGTCCTCGGTCAGGCCGACCTCGTCGTAGAGATCCTGGGTGTACTCGACCTCGTTCTCGTACAGCTCGAACAGCAGCTCGAAGGTGTAGCTCTTGAGCTCTTCGCGCTCGGCCTCGGAGACCTGCTCCAGGCCCTTCTGGTACTTGTAGCCGATGTAGTACCCGTGCACGGCCTCGTCGCGAATGATCAGGCGGATCATGTCGGCGGTATTGGTGAGCTTGGCCCGCGAGGACCAGTGCATGGGCAGGTAGAAGCCGGAGTAGAACAGGAACGACTCCAGCAGGGTGGAGGCCACCTTGCGCTTGAGCGGGTCCTCGCCGTTGTAGTACTCGAGCACGATCTCGGCCTTGCGCTGCAGGTTCCGGTTCTCCTCGGACCAGCGGAAGGCTTCGTCGATCTCGCGCGAGGAGCACAGCGTGGAGAAGATCTGGCTGTAGCTCTTGGCGTGCACCGACTCCATGAAGGCGATATTGGTGAGCACCGCCTCCTCGTGCGGGGTGAGCGCGTCGGGGATCAGGCTGACCGCGCCGACCGTGCCCTGGATGGTGTCCAGCAGCGTCAAGCCGGTGAAAACCCGCATGGTGAGCTGCTTTTCGCTGGGGGTCAGCGTGGCCCACGACGGGATGTCATTGGAGACCGGCACCTTTTCGGGCAACCAGAAGTTGCCGGTGAGCCGATCCCAGACCTCGGCATCCTTGTCGTCCAGCACTCGGTTCCAGTTGATCGCCGATACCCGACTGATCAGTTTCACGCCCGCTCACTCACCCTTCCCAACTCACCGGCCCGTTGCGGATTTCCCTATCAAGAACACTACTACTTGGGGCCTGAAACGCACTCATGCACAAGATGTCGTGTCTCCGCGTCATGCTCGCGCTGTGCTGCGCGAATTCCGGCGCGGGGTGCCCCGGACCGAAAAATTACAGCCGTGCAATCTGTCACAACGAGGCGGGGCGGCCACTCGGACCGCCCCGCCAGATGTTTGCCGATCAGAAGCTGAATCAGATGCCGAGCACCAGTTTCGCGGTCATGAAGTAGATGATCAGACCCGTGGCGTCCACCAGCGTGGTCACCATGGGCGCGGAGATCACCGCCGGATCGATGCGCAGCTTCTTGGCCAGCAGCGGCATGGTGCCGCCGATGGTGGCCGCCCAGCCGCAGATGACGACCAGCGTAATCGCCACCACCACCGCGATTTTGGCCTCCACGAACACCGCGCCGATGACCAGGCCGACCACCGCCAGCATGGCCCCGAGCAGCAATCCCACCCGGCATTCGCGCCAGATCACCTTGAACAGGTCCGAGACTCGCACCTCCCCCACCGCCAGTGCGCGCACGCACGAGGTGGCCGCCTGCGCGCCGGCATTGCCGCCCGCGCCGATCAGCAGCGGAATGAACAGCGCCAGGTGCGCCGCCTGCTCCAGGGTGGGTTCGAAGTAGTCGGTGACGGTGACCGTGAGGGTGGCCGCGACCAGCAGCAGCATCAGCCACAGCGCCCGGTAGCGGGCCAGCTGGAAGACGCCTGCGGCCATGTAGTGACCGGCCCACGGGGTGGTGCCGGCCTGCCGCGCCACGTCCTCGGAGTCGGCCGCCTCGATGACCTCGACGGCGTCGTCGATGGTGAGCAGCCCGACCAGTCGGTCCTCGCTGTCCACCACCGGCAGGTTGATCAGGTTGGCGCCCTGCATCAGCCGGGCCGCCTTCTCCGCGGAATCGGTGGCGCGGGCGCGCATCGGTTCCGCCTCGACCAGATCCGCGATCATGGCGTCGGGCGAGCTGAGCACCAGATCCCGCAGTTCCACCACGCCGATCAGTCGCCGGCCCGCGTCCACCACCGGCAGGGTGTAGACGGTTTCGGCCTTGCCGCCCTCGGTGCGCACCATCTGCAGGGCCTGCGCGATGGGCAGATTACGCGGCAGCGCAATCACTTCCGGCGTCATGTAGAAACCGACCGAGCCCTCCGGATAGCCGAGCAGGATGGCCGTCATGCGGCGCTCCTCGGCGCTCAGCCCGGCGAGCACCTTCTTGGCGACCTTGGCCGGGGCCTCGCGCAGCATGCGGGCGCGATCGTCGGGATCCATCTCCTCGACCAGATCGCGGAAGCTCTGATCGCGCAGCCCGGTCAGGATCTGCTGCTGGTCGATGGGCTCCAGCTCCTCGAACACGTCGAGGGCGCGGTCCTTGTCCAGCAACCGGAAGGCCATCCCCGCCGAGATGGCGTCCATGCGCGCGAGTTCGTCGGCGATGACGTGGGGCGGATGGTTGTCCAGCCACTCGGTGGTGGCGGCCAGGTGATGGCAGTCGACGATATCGCGCAGCGAATCACCTTGCGGGCGAACGGAATCGCCCGCGGCGTCACGCGGGTCGAAGTCGTCGGGCAACACGGCCGCCTCGGTCAGGGGTGCGACGGGCAGCGGACGGAGCGCGGGCAGCGTCGAGACAGCGGTCAGATCGGTCTGCGTCATGGCGGAACCTCAGCCGGAATTCCTCAGCCGGAACGGCGAGTGTGGGGGTGAACGGATGGAAACACCAGGTCACACCGCGGGGCACCGCCCCTACCGCGACAGCGGAGACTATCGGCAGGAGGAGGGGGCGGCGCCGCGCGGCCTTCGACTGGGGGGTTCGCTACGCATGCAACCCACCTCCTCGAAGCCGTCGCGCACCGTATAGGACACCCGTCGGTCGACGGGCGGAGGTCGTGCCCGGGATCATCCCGCGGAACGACGCAAAGCATCCTCGTGCAGGATACCCTTATCTGCGAAACCACGCTCGCACCGGGGGTTATTCCGGGAAGGTTCCCGGCGGAATCATTTTCCGATCATTTCCGGGTAACGGCCGGTCCGTACCAGTTGGGCAGCGGTCCAGCGGGGTCTAATCTCTGCCTCTGTGCGTGTTTTGGTGATAGAGGACGATCCACAGCTCAATCGCGAGGTAGCCGACGGGTTGCGCGCGGCGGGCTTCGCGGTCGACCTCGCCTTCGATATCGCCGACGGCGATTTCAAGATCGCTATCAATCGGTACGACTGCCTGGTGGTCGATCGCGGCCTGCCCGACGGCGACGGCCTGCACCTGGTCGCGAAGGTCCGCCAGAACGGCCACACCGTGCCCGCGCTCATGCTCACCGGGCGCGACGGGCTCGACGACCGGCTCGCCGGATTCGAGCACGGGGCCGACGACTATCTCACCAAGCCCTTCGCGCTACCGGAGCTGGTCATGCGGGTGCGGGCGCTGTGCCGTCGCCGGCAGCAGCCGACCGCCTCGCGAATGAGCCTGGGCGACATCGATATCGACCTGATGCGGCGGCGGGTGACGCGCGGCGGGGTGATGCTCATGCTCACCCCGAAGGAGTTCGCGGTGCTGGAGCTGATGGCCGCCCGGCGCGGCAGCGTGGTGACCCGCACCGAACTCATCGAATGCTGCTGGGACGAAATGGCCGAGCCCGCTTCGAATGTGGTGGACGCGGTGGTCGCGAAACTGCGCCGCAAGCTCGGGGAACCGTGCGTGATCGAGACGGTGCGCGGCACCGGATTCGTGGTGCCGGCGTGAGTGGTCGGGGCTCGGAGGCGGCAGCTCGCGTAACCACGCGGAGCTCCCACACACGCCATAAGGAAACAGCTTGAGTTCGCACAGGTCCCCCGCCGTGGCGCGGCTGCGCCGGGCGCGCTGGATGATGACCGGGCTGGTCGCGCTGATCACCCTGTCGGCGGTGCTGGTGCTGGGCTGGGTGGCGGCGACCATCGACGCGCGGGCGCGCACCACCGACGCGGACCGGCGAGTCGAATTGGTGGCAGGGTCGCTGGCACGGGCCATTCAGCACGACGGGACGCAGCTCGATTTGTCCACGGTCACCGAGGATCCGGCGTCGTCCGGTGATATCGCGGTGGTGGTGGCGGTGCGCAAACCGGGTGAGCAGTGGCGGCAGGCGCATACCTATCAGCGCTCGTACATGCCCAGCGATACCGATATCTCGACCCTGGCCACCCAGACCGAGGACCATGCCGATCAGCAGATGTACACCACGCTGCTGACCACCACCACCGATATCACCGGACGCTCGGTCCGGGTCGCCGGGACGCCGATCTTCTGGACCGATTGGGACGCGGTGGTGGTGATCCTCGCCAGCACCGACACCATGACCGGGGCGGGCGATCACCGGAATCTGGTGTGGGCGTTGACGATCGGCGGGGCCGCGCTGGTCGCGCTGGCGACCGCGGCCGCCTATCTGCTGTCCGGGCGCAGTGTGCGCGCGGCGCTGCGCATGCTCGACGAGCACGAACAGTTCCTGGGTGACGCCGCGCACGAATTGCGTACGCCGCTCACCACTTTGAAGCTGCTCACCGAATCGCGGCCGAAGAATCCGCAGGAGGTGGCGCAGACCCTGGGCGAGGCCCGGCGGCTGGCGGACCGGATGGCCCGCCTGGTCACCGGGCTGCTGGCGCGGGCGCGGGCGCAATCGGGCATCGCCGCCCCGGAACGCACCATGCTGCGGCTGGATCAGCTGGCCGAGGCGGTGGCCGAGGAAGCCGGGGATCCGCGCATCACCGTCGCCGCGCATCCGACCGTGGTGGTCGGCGATCCGGAGCTGCTGACGCTGGCCATCAAGAACATGCTGGAGAACGGGCTGACGCACGGTGCGGTGAATCGCGCCGCGCCGGTGGAAGTGCATGTGGCCGAAGGGCGCGTGAGCGTGCGCGACCACGGGCCGGGCGTGGATCCGGTGATGTCGGCGAATCCGTTCGATCGCGGGGCGGCCGGGCGGTCCGGGCGCAATGGGATCGGGCTGGCGCTGGTGGCGTGGGTGGCGCAGGTGCACGGCGGCAATGCGTCCATCGAACCGGCCGTCGGGGGCGGGACCATCGCCACCTTGTGGCTGCCGCCCGCCGATATCACCGCTGGCGCGCCGTCGGGGGCTCGCCGGTAGCGGTCGCCGGTGCACTACGCCCGGCACATATGCCCGGCTGCGCATATTTACATCCGGATATTCAGGTCGAGATGCGCTTCAGGTCGCTGATCAGCCAGCGGCCGTCGGGCTGCTCCTCCGCGGTCACCGCGGCGGCCGTCAGCGATATCTCCGCACCCGCGGTGAGGTCGCTGGCGGTGGACTGTTTGACGTAGCCGATGCCGAGCGCGGTGCCGCCGGTGATCGCGCGCAGGCCGCAATTGAATTCGAGCACTTCGCTGCGGCTGTTGGTGGCGAGAAAGTACTGCCGGGTCGCGTTCTGCGTATCGATCAATTGCTGGCGATATGTGCCGGTCGTCGAATCTATGGCGCCCGCGAAATACGCGTCGAGCGAATTCGGTTCGTAACTCGACATATGGTTCAAGAAATTGTGAATGGCGTGCAGGGCCGCGATGTGCCGACTGCCGATCTTGGAAATCTCGGGGGCGAGTCCCGGTGCCGGTTCGCTCTGCGTCGGGAGCCCGCCGGTGCCGGTCTTGCTCGCCGGCTTGGTGGCCGGCACGCCGGCTTGCTGGGCGTCTCCGCCGTTCTGGGTGGCATAGACGGCGCCGGCCGCGGCGGCGCCGAGCAGCGGCAGGCCCGCGAGCGCCGCGAGTTTCCGCCGGGAAATGCCCTTGCCCTCGGACTGCGAGCCGGGAAAAGCCGGCGGTTCGGCAGGCGGGAAGGACAGCGCTACTTTCTCGGTATCGGTCACATTCTTCCTCACTGTCGTGCGGCCCTGCGAGACGTTACCCGCTGTCACAGTTCCGGGCGGAGGATTGCCGCGCATTCGAGGCCCCGAACCGAATAGTTGCCGGAATTAGGCGAATTGCGAATTCACGCCGGCGGTGGCGCGGCCCGCCGATGCGTGCTGGGCTGATCCCATGGGACTGGAATCGCTGATCATGGTGCGGCACGGGGAAAGTACGGGCAATGCGGCGAAGGCGGCCGACGAAGCCGCCGGACGGGAGCGCTTCGACGAGCACGGACGCGACGCCGACGTACCGCTGTCCGACCGCGGGCGGAGTCAGGCGCGAGCGCTCGGGGCTCGACTGGCCGCCGATGGCCGCACCTTCGACACGGTGCTGTCCTCCCCCTTCGTCCGCGCCCGCACCACCGCCGAGATCGCACTGAGTTCTCTTCCCGCCCAGCGCATCCGGCAGGACGAGCGCCTGCGCGACCGCGATGTCGGCATGCTGTGGGGCCACACCGAGCTGGGCATCCGCCGCCTGCACCCGGAGCAGTACCGGGAACGAGAACGCCAGGGCCGCTTCTACTATCGCCCGCCCGGCGGCGAATCCTGGACCGACGTCGCCCTGCGCCTGCGCACCCTGCTCCGCGAACTCGACGGCCACGTCCTGATCTTCACCCACGACGTGGTGATCGTCATGGCCCGCTACATCCTCGGCGACCTCGACGAAGCCACCATCCTCGACATCGAGAGCACCCAGATCGGCAACGCCTCGCTCTCACACTGGCGGCGCACCGAATCCGGCCTCCAACTGCTCACCTACGGCGACACCACCCACCTGACCTGAGCTGAAGGACGCCGGAATCTCCTATCCGAGTTCCCATTTCGCATCCTGTGGCCAGTCCGTACCGGCGGGCGGCCGCGGGTCGTACTGGATGCCGCGGCGCACCCACCGGGCGCGATCGTCCCCAGCCAGGCGCTGAATCAGGTGCAGCGCCATATCGATTCCGGCGGAGACGCCCGCCGAGGTGATGAGGTCACCGTCGTCCACGAACCGCTCGTCGCGGCGGACGTCGATGCTCGGGTCGAGCTCGGCGAGGGTGTCCAGGGACAGCCAGTGCGTGGTGGCGGGCCGCCCGGCCAGCAGTCCCGCGGCCGCCAGCACCAGGGCGCCGGTGCACACACTGGTGATCAGCGGAGTCCGATCCCGTTGCGCGCGAACCCATTCGAGCACCTGCGCGTCGTGCACCATCGGCCGGGTCCCCATTCCGCCCGGGAAGAGCAGCACATCCAGCTCGGGCGCGGTCTCGAAGGAGTGATCGGGCAGCACCCGCAAGCCCTTGGCGCAGGTCACCGCCTGACCGTCCCGGGAGAAGGTGAACACCTCCCAGCCGTCGGCGGGACACATGCGCGTCCAGAACGCCAGCACCTCCCACGGTCCGGCGAAGTCGAGTTCCTCGACGGCATCGAACAGCAGTATCCCGATCCGGCGCGTCCCATCGCTCATGGTTTCGATCGTTCCAGACTTCCCCGCCGCCATTCCCGATGGCCGGCAGCTCCTGCCCGGCACTGCCCATCCGGGCGACCGACGGCGTGATTCCGGCCGAGCTGGTGTAAATCAGGGTTGCAGGCACTGTGGGGAATCACGATCGGCGGGGTCGTGGCCGGTGGCGTGGGATTCCGGGCCGCTGGCTATCGGCGAGCGCCTTGTGACGCCTCACAATCGGGTCGCCGCGGGGCTGCGCGCGATCACAGCAGCTGATCAACCGGGCACCCGCCTCCGGCGCATGGGTTAGCGTTCTTCAGTCCCCGGGGCGGTCCTGCCCGGGGCGGAAGGAGTCGCCGATGTCCGTCGATATGCCGGGGCGCGGAGGGCTCACCGTATCGGGCTCGCCCATGTCCTCACCGCTCAAGGATGTGCGCGGCATCGCCCAGCACATGGTCGGGCATTTCGTGGAGACCGTCGCGCCGTGCGGGACGCTGCCGGGGGACGCCATCCACGGGGATGTCACCACCATCACCCGCATGTGCCTGGAGCTGGCGGTGGGCATGCTGGACGGGCGCGATATCCCCGAGAAGACCAAGCGGCTGGAACAGGCGGCGGCGCAGTGGGCGCGCGAGGGGATTCCCATCGACACCATTCACCACGCCATCCACGAGGGGTTCAAGATCGGGTCGAATCTGGTGATCACCAGTGCGCTGTCCCGGCATCGCAGTCCGGACGGGCCCGAGGGCACGCTCGTGATCGCCGCCTCCGATATGGAGAACATCCTGGACGGCTCGAAACTGGTGGTGGAACTGCTGGACCGGATGACCTCGGCGGTGTCGCTGGCCTACGTGCGCGAGATGCGGGCCGTGGTCGCCGAACATCACACCGCCGTGCACACCCTCACCTCGGCGCTGCTGGGCGGGCACAGCACCTCCACCATGGCGCGCGAATGCGGAATCGAGATCGCCGAGTCGTATCACGTGCTCGCGGTGTCGATTCCGGAACATCCGGAGGAGCACTCCCCCACCGTGGACGGCGCGGTGGTGGCGCGGCGCAAACTGCGGCGGGTGCAGGCCGAGCTGGCCACCCACTACACCGACAAGGCGCTGTCGCTGCTGAGCGTGGACGGCGGCACCATTCTGCTTCCGGCGCAGGAGATTCCGGACGAGCAGCTGGACGAACTGGTCGAGGAGCTGTCCCGGGCGGCGCGGGTGCCGATCACCGCCACCTTGATTTCGGCCACCCCGCAACAGATTCCGGACGCCGCCGACCAGGCGCACGAACTCCTCGACATCGTGCACCGGCTGCGGCTGGTGCGCGGGCTGTTCCGGTTCGACGAACTCGCCCTGGAATACCAGCTGACCCGGCCGGGACCGGGCCGCGACCATCTCGGATCGGTGCTGGATCCGCTCGACGAACATCCGGAACTGCTCGAGACCCTGCAGACCCACATCAGCAACAATCTCAATCGCCAGCGCACCGCCCGGCTGCTGCACGTGCACACCAATACCGTCGACTACCGGCTCAAACGCATCGGGCAGCTGACCGGGTTCGATCCCGCGCAGGCCTCCGGATTGTGGTACCTGCGTTCGGCATTGGTGGCGCGCACCTATCGCGCCGGCTGACAGTTGCTCGGCGCGGGCTCACCGCGCAACCGGGCATCGAGCCAGGCCAGGGCGGCGGGCAGACCGAGCACCGCGGCGGTGAGATGGTCGGGCACCGGTATCTGCTCCGACCACACCTTGGTGCCCGCCGCGCAATAGCGGGCCACGGTGTGCACCACGGCGTCGATCGGAATCAGGCCGTCGATCGGCGAATGCCATTCGAAGACCGGGATATTCGGCACGCCCGGATACAGCTCCAGGCTGTTCTCCTCCACCACCGCACGCGCCACCGGATCACCCGTCATCACCGTCGTCTTGGCCACATCCATCACGCCCTGCCCCGCGGCGGCGGTGAGAATGTCGTTGGTGCAGCTGTTGGCCAGCTTGGCGCGCACCGCCAGCCCGCGATCATTGAGCTGATCGCTGAGCGGGAAACGGTCCTTGTACTCGCGTTCCAGGCCCAGCCCGGCCGCCAGCGCCAGGCCGAACACCGGATGCCGGCCGTAGCCCAGCCCTTCCAGCATGCTCACCAGATTCATCGGCACCCCGCCCATGGCCGCGCCCGCCAGCCGCAGTTCCGGGGCATAGCTGGAAGCGAGCGCGGCGGCCCAGGCGGTGGCCATCCCGCCGCCGGAGTAGCCGACCATGGCGACCTGGCTGTGCGCGACCTTCAGCGCGGGCAGCCGCTGAGCGGCGCGGATACCGTCCAGGGTGATCTGGCCGCCGAGTTTGGCCGCGCCGTAGGCGAATCGGGGCCCGAGATGGTCGGGCAGCGCCAGGCTCCAGCCGTGCTGTAGCAGCGCGTTCCAGGCCGGGGCCTCGCGGACCATGAGATTGGGGTCGCTGGTGTAGAGGACGTGCGAGACCGCGCACTGCGCGCCCAGGCCGTTGATGATCTGCTGCAGCGACAGCAGCGGGGCGTCGGCGCCGCGATTGCGGGGCGAGAGCACGGTGGTGGTGGCCGCGATCGGGTCGCCGGTGGATCCGGTGGAGCGGAACTTGATCAGGGTGATGTCGGTATCGGGGAAGGTCGCCAGTGCGGGCAGGGCGCGTACGTCGAGCACATCCCCCGGCTGGTGGTCGGCGATGTCGGCGGGCGCCGCGTAGAACGGATCCGGGTCCGGGGTCGGGTCCAGGGGTTGCGCGCTGACCACCCCCGGCGCGCCCGCGATCAGCAGCGCGCCGAACAGTGCCGTCAACCGCGCGTGTCGTAATCGAATCCGCATGGGGCCGTATTCCTTCCGCCGCCTGCCGCCGACTCCGTTGCGGGCAGGTACTCTCGGGCAGCGTAGAAATTCGGCCGGGGTGCGGGTAAGGCGCGGGGAAAAACTTGCGATAGTTCACAACGACGGGGACGAGATCTTGTGAATACGAGGTTTTTCCGTTCCCTCGGGTAACAATAAACGCGATGGATCCCTTGTGACTTGTCCAGTCAGGCCGTTGGAACACGTTCCTGCA
Organism: Nocardia yamanashiensis; assembly: GCF_021183565.1. Taxonomy (NCBI): domain Bacteria; kingdom Bacillati; phylum Actinomycetota; class Actinomycetes; order Mycobacteriales; family Nocardiaceae; genus Nocardia; species Nocardia yamanashiensis. Next base: position 1,116 of record NZ_CP089226.1, on the reverse strand, counting down.
CAACCGGTTCCGCTTAGCGTCCGAGGTGAGATCAGCCCGGACGAGGAGCGCGAAATGACCGGCACCATCGACAGCGAAGCTCTGACCCACCGGATCACCGTGTACGCGGGCGGTCCCCACGACAATGCCGAACTGGTGATGGAGTACGCGGCCACCTGGTCGGAGGCGTCGGCGTTCACGGTGGCGGCGGTGCAGGCCGGACTGGTGGTGACCGTGGACAATCGCATCCGCCCCGGCCTGCGGCGGCTACCCCGATACGGTCTGCGGCACTGAGCTTTTCGATCACCCCGATTTCCGGGCGAACGCGCCCGCGATGGTCTGCCACGCCGCATCCAGCTGCGTCCCGAAGTCCTCCCAGGTGTGCAGGCCCGCGGCTTCGTAATGCACGGTGGCGGGAATTCCCAGCTCGCTCAGCCTTTTCGCGAACCGTTCGGTACAGGCGCGGGCGCCCGCCTCCAGGGCCGCCCCGCCCCCGGCCAGTTGCAGCGCCGCCGCCACGTCCGGGGCGCGCGCCACGTTCAGCAGATCCGCCACGGTCGGGATCCCGGTAGCCGCGGACAGGTGAATCACGGTGCCCCGCAAGGCTTCCGCCGCCACCGTGCTGTCATGCGCGGCCCACTCGCCGGTGCCCGGCGGACCCCACAGGTTCAGGACGTTCCCGCCGCGCGAGGCCACCGTGATGGTGGTGACGGCGCTGCCGGTGCCGTCGACCGTCGAATAGCATCCGCTGATACCGGCCACCGCGCGATAGAACCCCGGATGCCGGTGCGCGAGCATCATCGCCCCCTGCGCGCCCATCGACACCCCCGCTACGGCGCGCTCGCCCGTGCCGCCCAGCCGGTTCTCGATGACGCCGGGCAGTTCCCTGGTCAGGAACGTCTCCCAGCGGTTCCAGCCCAGCGCCGCGTCCGGCCGCTCCCAATCGCTGTACATGCTGCCCGTACCGCCCGAGGGCAGCACCACGTCCACCGCTTTCCCGGCGAAGAACTCGGCGGCTCCCCCTTTGGTCAGCCAATCCGAAACCCCTTCGGCGTCAACGCCGTCCAGGAGATACAGGGTCGGCCGGGGCCCGGCGCCGCGGCCGCGCAGCACGTCCACGCCCACCGGCCGGCCCAT